>NZ_JAFCMM010000001.1:0-2932500 GCF_018131225.1 Bradyrhizobium sp. U87765 SZCCT0048
GGCAGGTCAGCCGCGAAAGCAGACGAACCCAGCGCGATCAGCGCCACGGTGCCCAGCAGGATCTTCTTCATCACGTAGTCTCCACTTCAATCCCCACCACCACGAAGGTGGCTCGATGTTTTTTGTCGTCGCGAACGCCCGACGTTGAAAGTCACTATACAGGCGCCCGGTGCAAAAAGCCGTCTCTCAAATGCAACACTCGACAGCGAAGTGGTGCGCGCTAAGTTCAGGATTTATTTAGCATATTTCGCCCCGCAGTTCCCTTCTCGGAACCGTATTTCGGGCCGGTTCTTGCCACATTTGGCGGGCGCGACGAATGCATTCGTTTGCATCACAGCACCAAACGCCATAAATGTTTTGCCATCGGAACATAATGGGAACATAGTGTGTCGAAGACATCGATCGGCGATCGATGAGGGATCGGTAGTGGATAACCCGCCGGAGGCCGCCAGACGGTGGCGCGAGCGGGTATAGGGTCAATTTCAGAAAAAAGCGCCCGACCGGTGATGGCACCGATCGGGGGACAGAGCGTTGGAGAGTTGCGATGGCAGGAAGTGTGAACAAGGTCATTCTGGTTGGAAACCTCGGGGCCGATCCCGAGATCCGGCGGACCCAGGACGGGCGGCCGATCGCAAACCTGCGGATTGCGACTTCGGAGACCTGGCGCGACAAGGGCACCGGCGAGCGCAAGGAAAAGACCGAGTGGCATCGCGTGGTGATCTTCAATGAAGGGCTCTGCAAGGTCGCCGAACAGTATCTGAAGAAGGGTGCCAAGGTTTACATCGAGGGCGCGCTGCAGACCCGTAAATGGACCGACCAGAGCGGCGTCGAGAAATTCTCCACCGAGGTGGTGCTGCAGGGCTTCAATTCGACCCTGACCATGCTCGACGGTCGCGGCGGCGGTGGTGGCGGCTTCTCGGACGATGCTGGCGACTTCGGGTCGAGCGGCGTGTCGAGCCCGGCGCCGCGCCGTGCGGTGTCCGGCGGCGGCGGTGGCGGTGGTGGCCGCGGCAGCAGCGACATGGACGACGAGATTCCGTTCTGACGTTCGGGGTTTTAAAGCCCGTGAATGCGTCGGGCGCTTTCTTCGGTCCAGCGATGGATGGGAGAAAGCGTCCGATTTGATTTCCGGCCCTGGTGACCTGCAGGGCGTCCCGTTGAGATCGGACGTGGCGGGGTCTGCAGCTTAGGCTTTAGCGGCGACCAATTCCGGCATAAGCTCGGAGCGCTGCTCCTGCAGCCGGCGGTGTTGGTTTTCCGTGGTGCCGCCGAGGTTTTCGGACCGGTCGGCGATCGGCAGACTGGTCATCCGCTGGACGATATGCGCACATGGCTCTCTGGCCAGTCGACTCCGTCAGGATCGAGCGCCTCGATACCGGAGGCTGGCGCGTCATTCGCTGTCTGGCCAACGCCGCGGATGTCCCGATTGCAGACTTTGTGTCTCACGCCGACGCCCGGGAATGGGTGGACTGGAAGTTGGGCCGTCCGAATATCAACCGGTATGCCATCGGCGGCGATCTCGCACAGTTGCAACTGATCGATGTGGCCGTCGAGCCGCGATCGAGTGCTGACGGCGCGAAGCTCGAGACGGCGCTGTCGCAACTGGCGGCCGAAGATCCGGCTTTCACGGTCTCGATTGATCCGCAGTCCGGGCTGCGCCTGTTGAAGGGTGTCAGTGAGGCGCATCTGCACGCCAAGATCGAAGCCCTCCGGTGGACCCACGACATCGAGGTTCGCGTTGGTTCGCTTCAGGTGGCATTTCGCGAACGCATTACCCGGCTTGTAGAAGTGGCCTATTCTTACCGGAGGCGGACTGTCGGTTGGGGTCCATCCGTCTGTCTGACGATCATCGTCGAGCCGAACGATGCCGGCAAAGGTCGGGAGTTCACTTCAGGTATCCCGGCGGATGCTTTGCCGAAGCCATGCCTTGCCGGGATTGAAAAGGGGCTGGTTTCCGCGCTCGATGCTGGTGTTGTTGCCGCGTTTCCTGTGGTGGATGTCAAGGTGCGGCTGGTTGAGGCGCTCTGTCACGATGTTGCGTCATCGGCATACGACCTTGAACTGGCGGCGCGCGCGGCTTGCCATGAGGCCTTGCAGAAAGGACATCCTGTCCTGCTTGAGCCGATCATGGCCGTCGAGGTGGTGAGTCCCGAGAGGTATGCCGCCGCCATCCTGTCGGATTTGCGGCGCCGAAACGCGCAGGTCGAGCGGCAAGACGTTTGGGATCAGGTCATCGTCGTCAATGCGACGGCATCGCTCATGAACATGTTCGGGTATGAAAATGTCCTTCGCTCGACGAGTGAAGGACGCGCAGCCTTCACGATGTGCTTCGATCACTATGCTCCGGTGTCACCGCCAAACGATGACCCGACATTTCCGTCTGCGATGGCGATGCGAGGCTCGCAGTTTACCGTGTCGAACTCACACCAGCCCGGCGATGTGCAGCGCGATGCCGGCTGAGGCACAGGCGCCGAGGGTCGGCAGCATGCCGAGGTTGAAGCGAAAGATCGCGAGCGCTGCGCCGACGGCGAGCGCGAGCGCCCAGGGATCGGCACTCGCCAGCACCGGTGCGTCGAAGCTCAGGCCATAGCCGTGCACCGGCACCACATCACGGAAGATGGTGTGGATCGCGAACCAGATCGCGAGGTTCAGGATCACCCCGACCACCGCCGCGGTGATCGCGGACAACGCGCCGGCCAGCGCGCGGTTGCCGCGCAGCCGCTCGATGAACGGCGCGCCGAGAAAGATCCACAGGAAGCAGGGTGTGAAGGTCACCCAGGTGGCGAGCAATCCGCCGAGCGTGCCGGCGACGACCGGCGGCAGCGTGCCGGGATCGCGGAACGCGGCCATGAAGCCGACGAACTGCAGCACCATGATCAGCGGCCCGGGCGTGGTTTCGGCCATGCCGAGACCATCGAGCATCTCGCGCGGCTGCAGCCAGTGATAGTGATCGACCGCCTGCTGCGCCACGTAGGCGAGAACCGCATAGGCGCCGCCGAAGGTCACCATCGCCATCTTGCTGAAGAACACCGCGATCAGCGTAAACACGTTGGCTGATCCAGCCATGACAACAAGCGCCGCCACCGGCGTCAGCCAAAGCAGCAGCCAGAGCGTTGCGACCCGCAGGGTGCGGGCGATCGTTGGCCGGGCGTGATCGGGCAGCCGATCGCCGAGCAGGCTGTCGACCAGCGCCGTGTCAGTCTTGCTGTCGTGGGGGGCGGTCGGCGCGAACGCGGCAAGTCGTGCGCGTCCGCCAACGCCGCCGATCACCCCGGCGGCGAGGATGATCAACGGGAACGGTGCGTCGAAGAAGAAGATGGCGACGAAAGCCGCCGCCGCCAGGCCCCGCATCACGCGGGTCTTGAGCGCGCGGCGGCCGACCCGCACCACGGCCTGCACGACGATCGCGAGCACTGCAGCCTTCAGGCCGAAGAACAGCGCGGCGACGATGCCCACCTTGCCGAACAGCGCGTAGACGTAGCTCAGCGCCATGATCGAGATCGCGCCGGGCAGCACGAACAGCCCGCCGGCCATGATGCCGCCGGCGGTCCGGTGCATCAGCCAGCCGATATAGGTGGCGAGCTGCTGCGCTTCAGGGCCGGGCAGCAGCATGCAGTAGTTGAGAGCATGGAGGAAACGGCTTTCCGAGACCCAGCGCTTCTCGTCCACCAGGATACGATGCATCACCGCGATCTGCCCGGCGGGACCGCCGAAGCTCAGCAATGCGATCCGGGCCCACACCCGGAAGGCGTCGCCGAAGCTGGGAAAGGCCGGTGTTTCGGATGGCGCGGGAAGGGCAGAAGTTGTCATTGCCTCGGTCATGCTTTGGCTTTCGGCTTCGTCTTGTGCGGCCAGTTGTGGGTTTCGTCGGTGGCGTCGCGGCACCAGCGATAGTACGCGTCGTACAGCGTCATGCCGGCCTCGAGTTGTTCGAGGTCGTCGGCGTACATGCGTGACAGCCCGAGCGAGGCCGCGAGCAAGCCGGGCGCCTCCGGTGCGAGATCGAGCCGTGCGGTATCGGCCGCGCGCACGATCGTGGCGAGGTGCTTCAGCGGTTCGGTCGCAAGGCCGAATTCTTCGACCATGACATCGAAGGTGCAGAGTTCGCCACGGTGGCTCCAGTGCACGTTCTCGATGTCGAACGGTACGGCACCGAAGCGTTCGGCGACCGCTTCGACCTGCGACGCCGTCACGAACAGGAAGACCGCGGACGGGTCGACGAAGCGGCGGATCAGCCAGGGACAGGCGATGCGGTCGATCTTCGGGCGGGCCCGCGTCACCCACACCGTGCGTCCCTGCGTGTCGCGGTCGGGAATGTGGGCCAGCGGCACGAGCGGCAGGCGCTCGCTGGCCCAGGCCTCGAAACCGCCCTCGATCACTGCGGCGGCCGATCCGGCCAAACGCAGCCAGGCGGCAGCGCCTTCGCTGAGGCTGTGGCCGTGTCGGCAGATGGCGATCACGGTCTGTCCGGCGAAGTCGGCTGCCCACAATGGCGCGCTGCGATGGTCGCGCCGGATTGCGGTCGGGATCGTGCGGGGATCGGCGGCGACGTCGTCGGCGGTGCGGACATCGATCAGCACGGGGCACGCGGCGGAGCCGACGAGGCGAAACAGCTTGTCAGGAGAAATCGTGTTGAGAGCGGGCATGCTGCGTCCTTTGACAAAAGGATGGACGCGATTCTTGGGCATGTCGCCTTGTGGGGAGATCGCTTCCCCATGGCGAAGACTACAGCCAACGCGTCCGGATTTGTCAATCGGGTCAGGATCGAGCTGCAGGCCGGATGGCTGCAAGCGGGGCGGGCATCATTCCCGTGCGAATGCCAGCCGCGTCCAGGTCACCCCGGTGCGGCGGTTCTCGGTCTGCATCGAGGCCGACGTCTGCGTTGTCAGCAGGCGCAGGCCCGCCGCCTGCGCCAGGGGCACCGTTTCCTCGGCGGTGACGGCGAACATCCGCCGGCCGTCCGGGATGGGGCCGTGTCGCAGCGTCAGGATCAGAACGCCGGCCGCCCCCAGCAGCGCCGCGACCCGCACCATCGCGCGGCTTCGCTCGGCGGCGTCGAGATGCATCCAGACGGCCGTGAGCATCACCAGGCCGAAGCTCGCTTCGTCGCCGGCAAATGTCGCAAGATCGGGCAGGCTGTCGTTGCGCCAATCGATCGCGTGGCCGCGATGCCGCGCCATGCCAGCGTCGCGAAACGCATCCAGTGGTTCGACGGCGACGACGAGATGCCCCATCGCCGCGAGCCAGGCCGCGTCGCGTCCCGACCCAGCGCCGATGTCGAGCACGCGGCTTGGCGTCTTCGGAATGAGATGCAGAACGCTCTGGTGGTGCTCGGCGCTGGACACCTGCTCCCACCGCGCGACGAGCGCTTCCGCGAGAGCAGCATAGCCTTGCGTGCCCGCCACGTGGTTGGTCGTGGAACGATCGATGGGGTCCATGTCCCTGGCCGCAGCACCGGTATTGCTCCTGACGTTTTAAGGGAGCGCCACGGCGGGCGGTAGAGCGTCGCCGGTGTTGTCCGCCGCCAAAGTTCGGCCCTGGCTGGCGCAGCCCTGCAAAGCATGTTAATAACATTAACATCGAGGGAGGTGAACGGATGTCGCTCGCGCCGCTGCTGGAGGCTTCACCTCAGACGCAGGTCCATGCGTTCGCGGCGATGGCTGCGTTCGCGCTCGGGCTGGTCCAGTTCGCGGCGCCCAAGGGAACAGTGCCGCACCGGACGCTGGGATGGATCTGGGTTCTGCTGATGCTCGCGGTCAGCGCATCGTCGTTCTACCTGCATGGCATCCGCCTGTGGGGGCCGTGGAGCCCGATTCATCTTCTGTCGGTATTCACCCCGCTGGCGCTGATCTATGCGGTGTGGGCTGCGCGCCACCACCGCGTGCGCGGGCACCGGGTCGCCATGATCTCGATCTTTTGCGGGGCGCTGGTGATCGCCGGCCTGTTCACCCTGGTTCCCGGGCGGCTGATGCACGCGGTGGTGTTCGGCGCGCGCTGAGGGCTATGCGAATCGCGCTTCGCGCGGGTGTTTCCGGGGGCTTTTCGCGGCGCTGCGAGGGCGCCCCTGCCCAATTTCTAAACTGCTGAAATAATTATGTTTTTCTAGCGCCTGAAACCACCCCGAGGGGTTGGTCGCGAGCGCTGAATCGCCTATATAAAAGCCAACGCTTTTGTGGGGATTCTTTCGTTTTGGCCGACCAAGACAATCCGGAAAATGGCTCGTCCGAGCCCGTCGATATTCGTCCGGTCTCGATCACCGATGAGATGAAGCGATCTTACCTCGATTACGCCATGAGCGTGATCGTGGCGCGTGCGCTTCCGGACGTGCGCGACGGCCTCAAGCCGGTGCATCGGCGCATCCTGTATGCGATGTACGAGAACGGCTTCGAGTGGAACAAGCCGTACCGCAAGTCGGCGCGCACCGTCGGCGATGTCATCGGTAAATATCATCCGCACGGCGACCAGTCGGTCTACGACGCGCTGGTGCGCATGGCGCAGGACTTCTCGATGCGCCTGCCGCTGATTGACGGCCAGGGCAACTTCGGCTCGGTCGACGGCGATACCGCGGCAGCCATGCGTTACACCGAGGCGCGGCTCGCCAAGGTGGCGCATACGCTTCTGGAAGACATCGACAAGGACACTGTCGACTTCCAGGCCAACTACGACAGTTCCGAGCGCGAGCCGACGGTTCTGCCGGCGCGCTTTCCCAATTTGCTGGTCAACGGCGCCGGCGGCATCGCCGTCGGCATGGCCACGAACATCCCGCCGCACAATCTCGGCGAGGTGGTCGACGCCTGCATCGCGCTGATCGACAATCCGGCGCTCAGCATCGACGATCTCATCAACATCGTGCCGGGGCCGGACTTCCCGACCGGCGGCATCATCCTCGGCCGCCAGGGCATCCGCTCGGCCTATCATCTCGGCCGCGGCTCCATCGTGATGCGCGGCAAGGTGACGATCGACACCATCCGCAAGGATCGTGAGGCGATCATCGTCTCCGAGATTCCGTATCAGGTGAACAAGGCCAGCATGGTCGAGCGCATCGCCGAGCTGGTGCGCGAGAAGAAGATCGAGGGCATCGCCGACCTGCGCGACGAATCCGATCGCGATGGCTATCGCGTCGTGGTCGAGTTGCGTCGCGACGCGGTGCCGGACGTGGTGCTCAATCAGCTCTACAAGTACACGCCGCTGCAGACCAGCTTCGGCGCCAATATGGTGGCGCTCGACGGCGGCCGTCCGCAGTTGATGAACCTCAAGGACATGCTGACGCTGTTCGTCGCATTCCGCGAGCAGGTGGTCACACGGCGCACCAAGTACCTGCTCGGCAAGGCGCGTGAGCGCGCCCACATCCTGGTCGGTCTTGCGATCGCCGTCGCCAACATCGACGAGGTCATCCGCGTCATCCGCAATTCGCCCGATCCGAACACCGCCCGCGAGACCCTGATGGCGCGCGATTGGCCGGCCAAGGACGTCGCGACCATGATCATGCTGATCGACGATCCGCGCCATCGTGTCGCCGAGGACGGCACCGCGCGGCTGTCATTCGAGCAGGCCAAGGCGATCCTCGACCTGCGCCTGCAGCGCCTGACCGCGCTCGGCCGCGACGAGATTTCCGACGAACTCGACAAGCTCGCGGTCGAGATCGCCGACTACCTCGAAATCCTGCGCTCGCGCGCCCGCGTCCAGGGCATCGTCAAGGACGAGCTCATCGCGGTGAAGGCCGAGTTCGCAACTCCGCGCCGCACCGTGATCGTCGACCAGGAAGGCGAGGTCGAGGACGAAGACCTGATCCAGCGCGAGGACATGGTGGTGACGGTGTCGCACCATGGTTACGTCAAGCGCGTGCCGCTTTCGACCTACCGTGCCCAGAAGCGCGGCGGCAAGGGGCGCTCGGGCATGCAGACGCGCGACGAGGATTTCGTCAGCCGCCTGTTCGTGGCCTCGACCCACACGCCGGTGCTGTTCTTCTCGTCGCGGGGCCAGGTCTACAAGGAGAAGGTCTGGCGTCTTCCGATGGCCGCGCCGAACGCGCGGGGCAAAGCGCTGATCAACATCCTGCCGCTGGAGCAGGGCGAGCGCATCACCACCATCATGCCGTTGCCGGAGGACGAATCGTCCTGGGCCAACCTCGACGTGATGTTCGCCACCACCGGTGGCAACGTCCGCCGCAACAAGCTGTCGGACTTCGTCGACGTGCGCCGCTCCGGCATCATCGCCATGAAGCTCGATGAGGGCGAGGCAATCGTCGACGTGCAGATCTGCACCGAGCACGACGACGTGCTGCTGACCGCCGCCGGCGGCCAGTGCATCCGCTTCCCGGTCACCGACGTGCGTGTCTTCACCGGCCGCACCTCGATGGGCGTGCGCGGCATCGCGCTTGCCGAGAAAGATACCGTCATCTCGCTGTCGATCCTGCGCCATGTCGAGGCGACCTCGGACGAACGCGTGGCCTATCTCAAGATGCGCCGCGCCGTGGCCGGCGAAGCCACCAACGAGGAGCCGGTCGAGGCCGACGGCGAGGAGAGCTCGGGCAGCTTCCAGCTCACCCAGGAGCGCTATGTCGAGATGTCGGCGCAGGAGCAGGTCGTGCTCACCGTGTCGGTCAACGGTTACGGCAAGCGCACTTCGTCCTACGAATACCGCACCACCGGACGTGGCGGCAAAGGCATCGTCGCGATGCTGGTCAACAGCCGCAACGGCAAGCTGGTCGCCTCGTTCCCGGTCGAGGACAGCGATCAGATCATGCTGGTCAGCGATGCCGGCCAGCTCATCCGCTGCCCGGTCGAAGGCATCCGTGTCGCTGGCCGTTCGACCCAGGGCGTGATCGTGTTCGACACCGCCGAGGACGAGCATGTGGTCTCGGTCGAACGTCTGACCGAGGACGCCGACAACGGCAATGGCAACGGCGCCTGATCCGGCGCGGCTTCCCTTCCAGATGCGAAAAGGCCGTCCGCGGGCATGCGGGCGGCCTTTTTCCTGGAGGCTCGGTATTGGGCGGCCTGGTGAGGCGGGATTGCCGGAAACTGCGGGGTCAGAGGTGGTCGGTGGTGACGACGCGGGCCTCGACCTTGAGCGCCGTCTTGGCGCCGGCCTTGCGCAGGCAAGCGGTTTCGAAGTTCGGCCAGGCCTGCTGCGAGCAGTCGCGTCCGACCGGGCGGATATCGAGACGGTCGCCCTTGGTGAGCGCGACCGGCACGCCGGCCTCGACCGCGGGAGCATAGCAGAGAAGGGCGATCGCGGCCGTGACGAAAGCGGCAATGGCGATCGCTGAAAGCGCCTTGATCATGGAAGTCCCCTGTTATCTGTCCGGTGCCCGTTCAGCCCGGTCGTTGACGGGCGTTGTAGGGGTCTTGCGTTTCAGCCGGTCTGCGTGCGACGCGGAAAATGGTTTCGTCGCAGGCCGAATGTGTTTCGCCGCCCCGGAAGGCACGAAACAATCCGGGAACCCGCCGGGATCGATTTGCGCCCATCCACCCATCAGACGCGGCGGCATGCCCACGGGTTCGGTCGGTTCGGCGAAATAAAACGCCGGCGGCCGGGGGAACCGGCCGCTTGCGGCTCCATCCGTGCCGGGTTACAGGGGGGGATGCCGCGCATTGCCCTTTATCCGGGGTCGTTCGATCCCGTTTCCAACGGCCACGTCGACGTGGTCCGCCAGACCGTTCGGCTGGTCGACCGCCTGGTCGTCGCCATCGGTGTCCACCCCGGCAAGAAGCCGCTGTTCTCGACCGAGGAACGGCTGGACATGATCCGGGAGGTGTTCGCGCCGCTCGCCGCCGAGGCGGGCTGCCAGGTCGACTGCACCACCTTCGACGATCTCACGGTGACCGCCGCGAAGCGGGTGGGGGCCACGGTCCTGATCCGCGGCCTGCGCGACGGCATCGACATGGCCTATGAAATGCAGATCGCCGGCATGAACCAGACCATGGCGCCGGACATCCAGACCGTATTTCTGCCGGCGTCGCCGCTGGTTCGCCCGATCACCGCCACGTTGGTGCGCCAGATCGCGGGCATGGGGGGCGATGTCTCGAGTTTCGTGCCCGCCATCGTGGCGTCACGCCTCAAGGCCAAGTTCGGCCGCTAGTGGCGGCTCGTCCATTTGCTGCCTGACGCCGGTTCCATCCGGCTTCACCCCGGGTGCCATTGCCTTCGCACCCGGTCCAACCGTTACCGAGCTTTTCTGGAGTTCCCATGATCCGAATTCTTGCCGTCCTGACTGCGCTGGTCTTTGCGGCGCCTGCGCTCGCCCAGTCGCTGCCTGCCGGTCTCGACAAGGCCAACGCCATCGTCATCGACACCACGAAGGGGCGTATCGTCTTCAAGCTGCGGCCGGACCTCGCGCCGCAGCATGCCGAGCGCATCAAGCAACTGGCGCGCGACGGCTACTACAACAACGTTCCATTCCACCGTGTGATCGAAGGCTTCATGGCCCAGACGGGCGATGGTCAGAAATTCAACGGCACCGGCGGTTCGAAGTATCCGGACCTGCAGGCTGAATTCTCCAGCGTGCCGTTCAAGCGCGGCATTGTCGGCATGGCGCGCGCCGCCTCGCTGAATTCGGCAAACTCGCAGTTCTTCATCATGTTCGCTGACGGTGCGTTCCTCAACGGCAAGTACACGGTTGTCGGCGAGGTCGTCTCGGGCATGGATGTCGTCGACAAGCTCAAGCGCGGTGAGCCGCCGGTCGATCCGGACAAGATGGTCAAGGTCCAGGTCGCTTCGGACATCAAGTAGGAGCGGCCATGACGCGGCGAACCGGACCTGCTGTTCTGTTCGCCGCTCTGATCGGCTTCACGGTGCTCGCGGCGACCTGTCGCGCGGGGGCCGAGGACGCCGGCGCCGAGGCGAAGATCGACTCCTTGAAGGAGTTGTTCGCGCATCTCGGCGGGTGCTGGAAATCACCGACGTTGCCGCCCGGAGATCCGGGCATGCAGATCACGGTCCTCGTGACCTTCAAGCGCAACGGTGAGATCTTCGGCCAGCCGAAGATCACATATGAATCGGAATACGCATCGGACGACGAGCGGCTGCTGTATCGCACCGCCGTCATGGAGACGCTGCAGCGCTGCTCGCCGATGCCGTTCACCGATGGACTTGGAAATGCCGTAGCGGGTCGTCCGATACGGTTCAGGTTTGATGCAAGACGAACCAAATCAACCGAGAAGAGAACATGGCAGACAACGAGAACACTCTGATTCTGGAAACCACCCAGGGCCCGGTCACCATCGAGATGCGTCCCGATCTCGCGCCCGGTCACGTCGCGCGGATCAAGGAGCTGGTGCGCGAAGGCTTCTATGACGGCATCGTGTTCCACCGCGTCATCGAAGGCTTCATGGCCCAGACCGGCTGCCCGCACGGCACCGGCACCGGCGGTTCCGGCAAGAAGCTGACGGCGGAGTTCAACAAGGAGCCGCACGTGCGCGGCACCGCGTCGATGGCGCGCGCCGCCAACCCGGATTCCGGCGACAGCCAGTTCTTCATTTGCTTCGACGACGCCCGCTTCCTCGACGGCCAGTACACCGTCTGGGGCAAGGTGACCTCGGGCATGGAGAACGTCGACAAGATCAAGCGCGGCGAGCCGGTGCAGAATCCGGACAAGATCGTGCGCGCCCACATGGCCGCCGACGCGACCTGATCGCCGACATGGGGCGCGGGACAACTCCCGCGCCTCGCGCCGGCCGCCGCCAGGGCCGCCGGCCTTTTGCGAACGGCTCATGCGCACCGACCTCTTCGATTTCGACCTGCCGCCGGAACGGATCGCGCTGCGGCCCGCGAGCCCGCGCGACGCCGCGCGCCTGCTGGTGGTCGGCGCGGACGGACACTGGGACGACCGCATCGTCCGGGATCTTCCGGCCCTCCTGAAGGCGGGCGATCAGCTCGTCGTCAACGACACCAAAGTCATCCCGGCCCAGCTCAGCGGCCGGCGGATCGGACGTGAGGCCGAGCCGCGCATCGAGGCGACGCTGATCAAGCGGCTCGACGGCGCGCGCTGGCAGGCGCTGGTCAAGCCGGCGAGAAAACTTCAGGTCGGCGACATCGTCCGCTTCGGCAACGAGGGACGGGTGTGCCTGCTCGGCAATCTCGATGCCACCGTCGAGCACAAGGGCGACGCCGGCGAGATCACGCTCGCCTTTGCTTTCCACGGCGCCATTCTCGACCAGGCGATTGCCGAGGTCGGCGCGCCGCCGCTGCCGCCCTACATCGCGTCCAAGCGCGCGCCGGACGACCAGGACACGGCCGACTATCAGACCATGTTCGCTGCCCATGAGGGCGCGGTGGCGGCGCCGACCGCGGGGCTGCATTTCACGCCGGCTCTCGAGGCCGCGCTGCGCGACCGCGGCGTCGGGCTGCAGCGCGTGACGCTGCATGTCGGCGCCGGCACGTTCCTGCCGGTCAAGGTCGACGACACCGCCGAACATCGCATGCATGCGGAGTGGGGCACGGTCTCGGCGGAGACCGCGGACGCGCTCAATGCCGCACGCGCGGCCGGCGGGCGCATCGTCGCGGTCGGCACCACGTCGCTGCGGCTGCTGGAGAGCGCCGCGCGCGCCGACGGCACCATCGCCCCGTTCGCCGACGACACCGCGATCTTCATCACGCCGGGCTACCGTTTTCGTGCGGTCGACGTGCTGATGACCAACTTTCACCTGCCACGCTCGACCCTGTTCATGCTGATTTCCGCGTTCGCCGGCCTCGATACGATGAAGAGCGCCTATGCCCACGCCATCGCCGAGGGCTACCGCTTCTATTCCTATGGCGACGCATCGCTGCTGTTCCGGGCCGACGGCGGAGCCGCGTCATGACCGTTCCCAATCACTTCACCTTGCTGGGCCGCGACGGCGCGGCGCGCACCGGCACGCTGACGACGCCCCACGGTGTGGTGCGCACGCCAGCGTTCATGCCGGTTGGCACCCAGGGCGCCATGAAGGGCGTGCACTGGCGCGATGTGCGCGAGGCCGGCGCCGACATTGTGCTCGGCAACACCTACCACCTGATGCTGCGCCCCACCGCCGAGCGCATCGCCGCCCTCGGCGGCCTGCAGCGCTTCACCGGCTGGGGCGGGCCGATGCTGACGGATTCCGGCGGTTTCCAGGTGATGTCGCTGGCGCAGCTGCGCAAGGTCGACGAGCGCGGTGTCGTGTTCCGTTCGCACATCGACGGCGCCAAGGTTGACCTGACGCCGGAGCGGGCCATCGAGGTGCAGCGCCTGTTCGGCTCCGACATCGCCATGCAGCTCGACGAGTGCGTGCGGCTGCCGGCCGAGCGCGCCGACATCGATCGCGCCATGCAGCTGTCGCTGCGCTGGGCCGAGCGCTGCAAGCGCGCCTTCGAGGGCGCGCCCGCGGGTCACATGCTGTTCGGGATCGTGCAGGGCGGCGATGTCGCCGAACTGCGCCGTGACAGCGCCCGCGCGCTGGTCGATATCGGCTTCCACGGCTACGCCGTCGGGGGCCTTGCGGTCGGCGAGCCCCAGCAGGTGATGCTGGACATGATCGAGGCCTGCGAGCCGCTGCTGCCGCAGGACCGGCCGCGCTACCTCATGGGGGTCGGCACGCCCGACGACATCCTGCAGGCGACGGCGCGCGGCATCGACATGTTCGACTGCGTCATGCCGACCCGCAACGGCCGCCATGGCGTCGCGTTCACGCGGCGTGGTCCGGTCAACCTGCGCAACGCCCGCCATGCCGACGATCCGCGGCCGCTCGACGAGGAGAGCCCGTGGGCGCCGGCGCGGACCTATGCCCGCGCCTATCTGCATCACCTGATCAAGGCCGGCGAGACGCTGGGCGCGATGCTGCTGTCGGAAATCAACATCGCCTATTATCAGGCACTGACGGCGGGAATGCGCGACGCCATTGCGCGGGGCGGCTTTACCGCATTCGCCGAGCAGACGCGCGCCGATTGGGCCCGGGGTGACATTGCCCCGCGCTGACAGGCGCTGTGACCGGCCGCGACGAGCGGCCGGGCGATGGTGAATTTTCAGTTACAGGCGAAACGCGCCAACGCGTGCTTGGTGACGAACCCGTAGCCGCAAGTTTCGCACGTCCACAGATAGCTGACGACGTCTTCCGACAGGAAGGCCGAGGCCTCCGCCGCGATCATCGAATCCGAACAGACCGCACAAGTGGGCAGATCGCGTTCGCGTGGAGCCGGACGGTGCGCGTTCGATGACATGATTTCAGCAAATGCTGGCATCGTGGCTCTCCTCTGATCTGGAGCCGCCCGTATCTTACACCGAAACCTTTGACGCTGTCGCAACACAAATGCGTTGGTTTCAAGAAATCCGTTTTGCGCTGCAATACCTTGCAGCACTTTGTCGCGCGCGAGGACATGCTCGCCTTCTTATGCGCGTGACGCTTGCGTGAAGCTGGCCGCGGATTCGACTTTGTCGCGAAACATGCTCAAAATGAATGGAACGATCTGCCGCTCAATTTCAGCTCGGAGACTGCCCATGGAAACGTCAGCGACCCCGTCTGCCTCGCACCGTCCCGGCCGAGGCCGCATCTACGACAGCATCGCGGACGCGTTCGGCGATACCCCCGTTGTCCGGCTGAACAAGCTGCCGCAGCAGCATGGCGTGAAGGCGACGATTCTCGCCAAGCTGGAATACTTCAATCCCGCCGCCAGCGTGAAGGACCGGATCGGTTCGGCGATGGTCTCCGCAATGGAAAAGGCCGGGGTGATCAAGCCGGACACCGTGCTGATCGAACCGACCTCCGGCAATACCGGCATCGCGCTGGCATTCGTGGCTGCTGCGAAGGGGTACCGGTTGAAGCTCGTGATGCCGGAATCGATGTCGATCGAGCGGCGCAAGATGCTGGCGTTTCTCGGTGCCGAACTCGTGCTGACCCCTGCCGCGCAGGGCATGAAGGGGGCGATCGCCAAGGCCGAGGAACTGCTGCAGACCACGCCGAACTCGGTGATGCCGCAGCAATTCAAGAACCTTGCCAATCCGGAGGTCCATCGCCGCACCACCGCGGAGGAAATCTGGAACGACACCAGCGGCAACATCGACATCTTCGTGGCCGGCGTCGGCACGGGCGGCACCATCACCGGCGTCGGGCAGGTGCTGAAACCCCGCAAGCCGTCGTTGCGGGTGGTCGCGGTCGAGCCGGAGGAGAGCCCGGTGCTGTCCGGTGGCCAGCATACGCCTCACAAGATCCAGGGCATCGGCGCCGGTTTCGTGCCTGACATCCTCGATCGCGCGGTGATCGACGAGATCGTCAAGGTCAACAGCGCGACCGCCATCGAGACCTCGCGGGCGCTGGCCCGCAACGAGGGCATTGCCGGCGGCATTTCCTCGGGCGCGGCGATCGCCGCGGCCATCGAACTCGGCAAGCGGCCGGAGAACGCCGGCAAGACCATCCTTGCGATCGTGCCGTCGTTCTCGGAACGTTATCTCTCGACGGCGCTGTTCGAAGGCATCTGACGCTGATGGCAATCGCGCAGGCGCAGCGGATCCTCGAAGCGGTGGACGCCCGCTTCGCGGAGCAGATCGCGACAACCATCGCGTTCACGTCCATTCCCAGCACGCGCGGCGCCGAGGCGCCGTGCCAGGACATGTTCGGCGACCTGATGCGAGCGCGGGGCTATGAGGTCGACGACTGGACCATCCGGGCCGAAGATCTCAGGGACCTGCGCGACTACGGGCCGGTGGAGACCGATTTTTCACGGGCGCGCACCGTGGTCGGCACCTATCGGCCGGCGACCGCGAAGGGGCGCTCGCTGATCCTGCAGGGCCACTGCGACGTCGTGCCGGCGGGGCCGCTGGAGATGTGGACGACGCCGCCGTTCGCGCCGCAGGTGCGCGACGGCTGGCTCTATGGCCGCGGCGCCGCGGACATGAAGTCGGGAACGCTCGCAGCCCTTTACGCCCTCGATGCCATTCGGCACGCCGGGCTGGCGCCGACCGCGCGCATCCATCTGCAGTCGGTGATCGAGGAGGAGAGCACCGGGCTCGGTGCACTGTCGACCGTGCAGCGTGGCTACCGCGCCGACGCCTGCCTGATCCCGGAGCCGACAGGCGGTGCGCTGGTGCGCGCCCAGGTCGGGGTGATCTGGTTCCGCATCAAGGTGCGGGGGCGCCCGGCTCATGTGTTCGAGGCCGGCGTCGGCGCCAACGCCATCAAGGCGGCGATGGACCTGATCCGGGCGCTCGAGGGGCTGGAGGCCGACTGGAACGCACGCGCGGCGGACGATCCGCATTTCAGCGGCGTCAGGCACCCGCTGAACTTCAACCCCGGCATCATCAAGGGCGGCGACTGGGCGTCCAGCGTGCCGTCGTGGTGTGACCTCGATTGCCGGATCGCGATCCTGCCGGGCTGGAGGCTCGCTGATTGTCAGAAAGAGATTGAGGCCTGTGTCGCGGCGGCGGCGAAGGCTCATCCATTCCTCGCGGACAATCCACCCGAGGTCGTGTGGTCGGGCTTCCTGTCGGAAGGCTTCACACTCGCGCCCGGCAGCGAGGCCGAGGCGGCGCTGCGACGGGCCTACGGCGACGTCTATGGCGGCGATCTGCCGGATCTGAGCTTCACCGCGATCACCGACACCCGCTACTACGCCCATCACGGCATTCCCTGCCTGTGCTTCGGCGCGACGGCCAAGCGCATGCACGGCTTCGACGAGTGTGTCGAGCTGGAATCGCTGCGCAAGACCACGCGGGCGATTGCGCTGTTCGTCGCGGACTGGTGCGGCGTGGAGAGCCTCTGAATTCAGCGCGTCCGCGTGGGTCCGGTGCAGGCGAGGTGGTGCGACATTCGCACCGGGCGGTTGCCACGGCTTTGACATGATCGCCGGACACAGATGATGTCGTGATCGGCCATCGTGGCCGATCCTTCAGGCCGGCAGAAGGAGGATTGCAACATGACAGATCTTGTTCACGTCGCCCTCCGAGGCGTCGCCGGCTAGGCTTGTCTTCAGCCTTCATGTCGGCGGCGGAATTGCCAACCGACCTGAAGGACATATTTCCCTTGATCCATCTTTTTGGCTGGTCTGACCAAGACGGTCAGGCCTTCGCGCCCTATGCGGCGCTGGGTTACGTGCCGGGACGCGTCGTCGTCCAGCAGCGTGGCCTTTCTACGCTCGTCACCGACCATGGCGAGCTTCTGGCGCGGCTGTCCGGACGCCTCGTGCACGAGGCGGAGGAGGGCGGCCATCCTGTCGTCGGCGACTGGGTCGCCGCCGCGCCGCGGCCCGCAGAAGGCTCGGCGACGATCCACGCGCTGCTGCCGCGCCGCACGAGCTTCGTGCGCAAGGCCGCGGACTCGCTGCAGACCGTGCAGGTGGTCGCGGCCAACGTCGACGTCGCTTTCCTGGCGACGTCGATGAACGCCGACTTCAACCTGCGGCGGCTCGAGCGTTATCTCGCAGCCGCCTGGCAGAGCGGCGCCCGACCCGTGATCGTGCTGACCAAGGCGGATCTGTGCGCAACGCCGGACGTCATGATTGCGGATGCCGCAGCCGTGGCGTTCGGCGTGCCGGTGCTCGCGGTGTCGGCATTGACGGGCGAGGGGATGGCGGATCTCGCGGCGCACCTCCGGCCCGGCGAAACCTGCGTGCTGGTCGGCTCGTCCGGCGCGGGCAAATCGACCCTCGTCAACGCGCTCGCGGGGGCCGAGCGGATGGCCACGGCGGCGATCCGCGCGGACGATGCGCGTGGCCGCCACACCACGACCCATCGCGAGCTGGTGCGGTTGCCCGGCGGCGCGCTGATCCTCGACACGCCGGGCATGCGCGAACTCGGCCTGATGGATGCGGACGACGGTCTCGGCCATGCGTTCGAGGACATCGAGGCGCTGGCGCAGGCCTGTCGCTTCGCCGACTGCCATCACGGCGACGAGCCTGGCTGTGCGGTTCGCGGGGCGCTTGCAGCCGGAACGCTGGAGGAGGCGCGCTGGCGCAGCTTCCAGAAGCTGCAACGCGAGCTCGCCCATCTCGAGCGCAAGGACGATCGCGTCGCGCGCGCGGCCCAACGCCGGCAATGGGCCGTGATCAACAAAGCGCAGCGTGCGGCGCGCAAGCGCCGCGACGACTGGTAGGCCGACAACCCCGTCATGGGCCTGGGCGGTGCAGCGTGCGCCGCCCACGGCATCAGCGTCGGGCCTGAGCGTCGGACCTCAGCGTGCGGTGATGCGGAACGCCGGGGAGTGATCGGGCTGGGTGGTGACGACGCCCACGGGCATCACCGGCTTGTCGTCCTGCAGCTCGACGCGGAAGGTGCCGATGATCTTGGCGAGCGCGAGCGTGGCCTCGACCAGCGCGAAGTGCGCGCCGATACACACCCGCGGGCCGACGCCGAACGGCAGGTAGGCGAAGCGATCCGGCGGCGGCCCCGTCATGAAGCGTTGCGGCATGAACGCGTCGGGATTGTCCCAGAGCTTGTGATGGCGGTGCAGCAGCCAGGGCGCGACGAAGATCGCATCGCCCTTGCGCACGGCGCGGCCATCGATGGTGTCGGGCCCGCCGGCGGAGCGTGCGATCAGGTAGGCGGGCGGATAGAGCCTCAGGGTTTCGTCGAGCACGGCGCGCGCGAACTTGAGCTTGTCGGCATCGGGCTCGCCGGCGGCGCTCGCGGCGCGGGCCTCGCGTGCCACCTGGTCCTGCGTTGCATGATCCTGCGCCAGCAGGAACAGCGACCAGAACAGCGCGGTCGCCGTGGTCTCGTGGCCGGCCAGGATCATGGTCGCGACCTGGTCGATCAGGTTGTCGTCGGTGAAGGCCTGTCCGGTCTCCGGATCGCGCGCGGCGACCATCAGGTCGAACAGGTCGCGCGGGGCCTCATCGGGCTTGGCGGCGGCGCGCCGTTCGGCGATCAGCATCCGCACGAAACGCGTCCAGCGCCGGCGGAAGAACTTGCGTTCGATGTCCTGAAAGGTCGGCCAGCCCAGCGGCAGCAGCAGGTCGAACAGATGAGGACGGGCGAGGCGCGAGGCGTACTCGATGACGAAGCTGCGCAGCGCCGGGCCGTGCTCGGCCATGCCGAACGAGAACATGGTGCGGCCGGCGATCTCCAGCGTCATGCGCTGCATCGCCTCGCGCAGGTCGATCGGCTGCCCCTGCTGCGTTCGCAGTTCGGCAATGATCTCGTTGGTGACCGCGATCATATGCGGCACGAGCGTCGTGACGGCGCGCGGGGTGAACGCCGGCGCGAGCGTGCGGCGCTGGTGCTTCCAGGTCTTGCCTTCGGCCAGCAGCAGGCCTTCGCCGAGCATCGGCTGCAGCACACGGATGCCGGGCGGCGTCCGGAGATAGTTTTCGTAGTTGTCGATGAGGACGTGGCGGATGCTCGCCGGATCGTTGAGGATGAAGCTGCTGCGACCGAGGAAGCGGCCGTGCAGGATGTCCTCCTGGTAGGCGCGCTCGCCCCAGGTGGCGATGCCGCTGCGGCGCATCGCCAGCAGGCGGCGGAACGTCGACATCGTCTGCGGCGGATATGGCGGGCGGGGCGGCACCAGTGGCGTGCGCGCCACCGGCAGGTCATAGACTTCGGCAAGGCTCATGGGCCGCTCCGCGATCACCCGCACCGAACCGGTGCATGATGATCATATCGGAGGCCGCCGCGGCATTTCAAAGACGTTTTCCGCCGCGCCGCGGATCAAATCCGCGGCGGAGCCGGTTACCGTGTTCCCATCCGCTGGCTGCCGTCGAGCAGTCCCGCGTAGAAGCGGAGCACATGGCCCCACATCGCCTGGTTGGCGCGCATCACATCCCGTGCCATCACAACCGACAGCGGCGCTGTGGCGCGAGGCGCGGGCTTGGTGACGAGCGCAGCGCTGCGGCTGAGATCGACCGTGCCGGTCGCCTCGCCACGACGGAAGCTGAGGTGGGCACCGAACTTGTTGGCCAGCGCCTTCATCGCCTCGTTCTGTCCACCGGTGGTGATGCGCAGGCGCGTATAGCCCTTGCGCTGCGCCTCCTCCAGCAACTGCTCGAACAGGGCGCTGCCAACGCCCTGACGGCGGATGCGGGTTTCGACGCTGAAGGCGATTTCCGGCTCGCCGTCCAGAGATTGTTCCGGTCCATGGAGCTCGGCGGCGCCGCGCACCACGCCGTCCTGCAGGTAGGCGATCACGATCGCACCGTTCTCGAACGAGCGCGCCGCATAGCTCCTGAGAAATTCCTCGCTGATGCCGCCGTTGAAGCGGTCGTGCCGACTCTCCGGCTCCAGGCGCAACAGATGGTCGCGCAACAGATGCTGTTCGTCAGCCTTCAGGACGCGGATCACTCCGGTCCCCGACGTCGACCGGATGGTCGCAACATCGCTCATGACAAATTCTCCTCATGGTTGCCCGTGAGGACGTCTCGTATCCCTATTGATGTCTATATGTTGCGACGCAGCATAAATTTCAAGAGATGAATTATAAATTTTGTGACGAAATAATTCCTGTTTTATCAGCGGCTTGACCCGGTTCCGGCGGAGATCGCAAGGCCACCCCCGGCCTGAATGCAGGTCGATCCGCCCTCGATCTGGACGAAGCCCGGCCCAAACTGCGAACAAGGATTCGATGTTCGGGCCCGGACCGGCGCCGTGGTGGTGGAGGCCGGCGGCTTCGTCGACCACGCTGCCGAGCCGGCACGTGCCGGATCCTGCCGGGTGCGCCCGGGCGCCAGGTCGTCGGCGTGGGCGGACAACGGCAACAGCACGAGCAGGGCAATCATCGCGGGGCGGGACATGGTGACTCCTGTGGAGCGGCCGAGCGCAACACGGTTCGGCCGGGTCTGTCAATTTCGCTGCGGATATCCGCCGCAAAGCTTTCGTCATTGTGGGCTAGGGATGGTCCCGGACGAGGCCCGGTGCGCTATGCTCGCCGCGAATCCACCCCACCGATTGCCAGCCAGGAAGCCGCCGAATGTCGAAACAAGCAATGCGTGAAGAGGCCGAGCGGCTGATGCGCGAGGCCCTCGAACGCAAGTCCGTCGTCGTCAAGCAGGGCGACACGCGGATCGAGACCAAATGCGGCAAATGCGGCGCGCCGAACCGTGTCTCGGCGCCCAAGGGCGTCTCCCGTGTCGCTTTCGCCTGTAAGGAATGCGGGCAGAAGCAGGAGACGCTCTGACGCGCGGCCGCGGCGCGCGCCTTCGGGTCCGAGCGGTTCGCTCCGCCGCTTGACAATGATGTTCTCTTTTTGTTCTAATCGGTCTCATCGAACTGTGAGGCCGCCATGAACCACGAACTCGCGGGCAAGACCCGGGACATCATTCGCCTGTGGAACGCCATGCGCATGCATGAGCGCGGCAGCGACACCACGCGGCTGTTCGCGCTGCGCGACGAACTGCGTCGTGCGATCGCTGAGCGGGACCGGATGGTGCTCGAAAAGCGTCTCTATGACCGGGCAAGTTGAACTACGTATGCGTATCAACGAATACGCATGTCCGTGGGCAATGAGAGCTGATGAAGTCAGCCTTGGGAGCGTCTTTATGAAGAGCGTGGGCGGGATGCTGGCTGCGGTGTTGATTGCGGTCAGCCTCGGGGGATGTGCGGCTTCGCGGCAGGAGGTTTCGGCTCGCCTGGGCGAGCGCTTTATCGGGAACAACGTTGATCAACTGGTTGCCGAGTATGGTCCACCGAGTTCGTTTTTCAAAATGAATAGCGGCGACACCGCCTATGTCTGGCAGCTGTCGGCTCAGACTGACATTCAAACGGATCGCGGGAGCGGATTTGCTCAGACGCGCTTCTGCAAGGTCAACGTCATCGCGGCTCCGAATGGAGTTGTCCGTCAGTTGACCACCGAGGATTCCAATGCCGGCGGCGGCCTCTATGGAGCAGTGGGCCTCTACGGCAGTATCTGCGCCCAGCGTTTGGGAATTCCGCACCGTTCGTCATAGAGCATGGAGCGCGCCGGTCGGGCGGGCATCACATGTGTGGTTGCAGCGTGGCCGTGCGGTCGCGCTGCGCGTTATACTCGCCGAGAACGATCGTAGGGTGCAGCAGGAATCGTCCTGCGTCAGGTCGAACAGATCGCCAGAGGCCTGTCAGGACGCCGGCGGCCGCTCGCCCTGGAATTGGATGGCGCACTTCTTCATGATCGATGCCTGTTCGACAGCGACCATCTGACCTTTGAGGTTGGCGAGTTCGGCCGCAGTTTGTCCGTCTCCGCCGACGAGGAATGCAGCCGGCCAGAAAATCACAACAGCGGCGGTCGTCGCGATTGCGTCATTGGTTCGCTTCTGGTCCTGCGCTCCCGACACGATGGCGGCTCGGCTCGACAAGGCCTGTGCCTCCATGGTGAGCTGCTGGCAGGTGTAGTTCTGATAAGTGACCGGTGAAATGTAGGTTCCCTGAATTTCCTTCGAACTCGACGCACAGCCAGCAACCGTCATGGCCACAACGGCCACGAACCCAAGTTTATACATCAAAATGAACTCCCCAGACCCCGGCGCAATCTTCGTGCAACCGGAGCGGGAGTGCAAGGTTGGCTGTGAATAAATACCTCGCGGGCGAATGGCTCAGGAGGACGCCCGCTACGCTGCCGGACATCTCCAGGGGTGGGCTAGCGGCTCCATCCCTGCATCTCGGCAGCCGCTGGTGTGGGACGATCCGGGTGACGGGCGCGATGATGCGCGGCAGACCAGACGGGCGCGCTTCCGAAACCTGTATCGAAGCGCGCTGCGGAAAACCGCCGAGGTTCCGTGGCCACAAAACTGCGAGCTATTTGAATGGTGCGGTTTCATGGTGAGCGCGGAGGGACTCGAACCCTCGACCCCATGATTAAAAGTCACGTGCTCTACCGGCTGAGCTACGCGCTCACGTGACGCGCTGTGTAGGGGGCGAGCCCCCCGGGGTCAATAGTTGTCCGGTTCCGGAGCCCTGCCTGTGGACCAATGCGCGTGCTATCGCCTGGTTCCCGGCCGACGGCCGGAGATACTGCCGCCTGACAACGTCTACGGCGTCTCGCTGCGAATCTCCGAGCCCGGCGGCGGGCTGATGGCGCCGGGCAGGGGCAGGGCCACCGGGCGCAGGCCGATCAGCTCGGCAGTGCGAATGCCGGTCTGGCGCCAGAAGGTGAAGGCGTTGATCCGCGAGTTCTCGAGCACCGCGATCGCCACCGCGGCGAGGAACGGCAGGCTCTGCAGGATGAGCACGCCGGCGAAGATGTAGATCTCGGTGATCTGCTTCTGGCTGTTGGTCACCACCAGCACGGCGGCGCCCACCCACAGCAGCGCGCCGATCACGGCCTCCCAGAACGCCTGGAATTCGACCGACATGCGCGACAGGCCGCCCTTGGAGGTACGGGCGAACGGCAGGTGCTCGGTGATCAGGCCGTTGGCCACGGCGCGCGCCACGGTCCACTGCACCGACATGGCGGCGACCATCGCCCCCAGCATCTGGCCGACCTTCACCTTCACCCGCAGGCGGTAGAGCGTGAGGAAGTGCAGCGCCGACACCAGGAACGAGACGATGATCGGGAGGGTCAGGATCTTGTCGGGAATGGCGATGGCGGCGAAAGCGACGATCGGCACCCATACGAGGTTCAGGATCGTCACCACGACGCCAAGGCTCTCGGCGCCGAGCCAGTTGAGCCAGCCCAGTGAGAACTCGCGCTTCTGATCCCGCGTCAGGCGTGTCGCTCCCGGCAGGAAGCGGCGCCAGTGCTTCTTGACGATCTGGAAGCCGCCATAGGCCCAGCGGTGGCGTTGCTTGCGAAACGCCTCATAGGTGTCCGGCAGCAGGCCGAAGCCATAGCGCTTGTTGGTGTAGTGGGTGATCCAGCCGTTCTCGATCACGGCGAGGCCGAGATCGGTGTCCTCGCAGATGGTGTCGCCGGCCCAGCCGCCGGACATGTCCATGGCGGCACGGCGGATCAGGCACATGGTGCCGTGCACGATGATGGCGTCGTGCTCGTTGCGCTGAACCATGCCGATGTCGAAGAAGCCGGCATATTCGCCATTCATGATGTAGTGCATCAGCGACTGGCCGCCGTCGCGGTGGTCCTGCGGCGCCTGCACGAGGCCGACCCGCGGGTCGGCGAACGCCGGAACGAGGTCCTTGAGCCAGTCGGGTGTCACCACATAGTCGGCGTCGATCACGCCGATGATCTCGGCGTCGGGTGCGGTGCGGGCCATGGCGATGCGCAGCGCGCCCGCCTTGAAGCCCTGGACCTTCTCGGCGTTGATGAAGACGAAGCGCTCGCCCAGCATGCGGCAGTGGTCCTGGATCGGCTGCCAGAATGCGGGGTCGGGCGTGTTGTTGATGATGACGACGCACTCGAAGTTCGGGTAGTCGAGACGGGCAACCGCATCGAGGGTCTGCTTGAGCATCTCCGGCGGCTCGAAATAGGCCGGGATGTGGATGGAGACCTTCGGGTAGACGCCATCGGCCGGTGCGGGCAGGCCATTCCTGATCAGGCGGCGCGGCGCATGGCCGAAAGCAATGGTGGCGATCTCCTCGATCCGGGCCATTGCGATGATGATCAGCGGCACCAGCAGCACCAGGCCGAGGCTGAGGGCGAGTGCCGAGCCGAACACGAAGTAGTGCCCGTTCCAGTAGGCGAAGACGGTGGCGACCCAGGCGCCGACGCCGCTGGCGGTCGCCGACAGCACTGCAGCCTGCAGCGCGGTCGGACGGTCGAGCCTCAGGATCGGCAGCGACAGCAGGATGCCGACCAGGACGGCGATCGCCGCGAGCTTCCAGTAGTCGGGGTTGACGACCGGTCCGGTCCACGCGAACTTCGGTTCACGCGCCGCATTCAGAATGCCCCAGTAAGGGCCGACGCCGCCTTCAAAAAACTTCCAGGGCTGGTCGATCGCCTCGACGATGTTGTATTCCATGCCGATGGCTTCGGCGCGGGTGACGAAGTTGCGCAGCGTGACTGCCTGCTCGAACGGCCCTGCCACGGCGTTGCGCAGGTTGTAGCCGGCGCTGGGCCAGCCGAATTCGGCGATCACCACCCGCTTGCCCGGGAAGTAGTCCCGCAGCAGGCCATAGATGTACATCGCCTGATCCACCGCCTGCTTGTCGGTGAAGTTCTCCCAGTAGGGCAGCACGTGGGCGGCGATGAAGTCGACCGACGAGGCGAGACTCGGCCGCTTCTTCTCGTCGGCCTCGATGGCGTCGTCACGCCAGATGTTCCAGATCTCGCCCGTGGTGACGGGAACGTTGACCTGCTTCTTGACCCGCTGGATCAGCTGGATCAGGTCTTCGGCCTTCTGCTCGCCGCGGTAGATGGTCTCGTTGCCGACGACGATGCCGATGACGTTGCTGTTGCGCTTGGCGAGGTCGATGGCGGCGGCGATCTCGCGCTCGTTGCGTTCGGTGTTCTTGTCGATCCAGGCGCCGACGGTGACCTTGAGGCCAAACTCGTTGGCGATCGGCGGCACGAGCTCGACGCCGCCGGTCGACGAATACAGGCGGATCGCCTTGGTCAGCGGCGCCAGCGTCTTGAGGTCGGCGCGAATCTTCTCGGCGGTCGGAATGTTGTCGACGTCAGGATGGCCGGTGCCGTCGAACGGCGCGTAGGACACGCTGGGGAGGATCCCCTTGAAGTCAGGCGCGTCCTGCTTGTCGCGAAGAAGACCCCAGAGCGCCGCGTGAGCGGCCGTGACACAGAGCAAGACGGCGACAACTGCGCGCATTCGCGACGTAACCATACCGGGACTGTGGTGCCAGGATGCGAATCCGTCCCCGGGACTCGCGCAACGATTTGCAGGCTTTCAATCGGACCAGTTCGCGAGAAAGATCGATCGAGGGCAGCTTATCTATGCCATGCGGTTTAACAACTCGTATGACGGCATGGCGATTTGAGGGCGCGGCTCGATCCGCAACCCTCAACCCGTCCGATCGTTCCCGGCAGGCGCGAAACTATTTCGCCGGTGCGGCCGGAGCAGGGGCCGCCGCTGCCGGCGGGGTCGCGGCCGGTGCGGTCGCCGCAGCGGCCGGAGCCGCCGGGGCGGGAGCTGCGGCAGCCGCAGACTGCGGCTGGGCGTTCGGGTTGATCCAGCATGCGTGGACGCGGCTGGTCAGGCTTTCCGGGACCTTGGAATCGATGGTGCCGCCGAAGCGGGTCAGGCAGCGGAAGGCGGCCTGGACATGGCCGCCGGGGCAGCCGAAGCGATCGTAGAGGTCGAGGTGGCGGAAGGCGGTGTCGAGGTCGTCGCGCCACATCAGGCTGACGACACGGCGGCCGAGCCAGACGCATTCCGGATTGCCGGCGGGGCCGTTGATGGCCTGTGCGGCCTCGGCGAACTCGTCGGTCTTGCGCTGGCTTTCCTTGGCGGCTGCCTCTGGGGCGGTGCCGTTGCTGGCCGCCGGCTTCGCCGGCTGGTCCTGGGCCCGCAGGTCGCCGCTCTGGGCGATCGCGCCGCCGATGCCGATCAGCAGCGCCGCGGACGGCACCGCGACGGCACGAAAGATCACGCGACGAAACTCAGACAGCAGACGACCCATGTAGTCCCCGACAATTTGGCTGCAGCACGGCCCGCGCCGGCGTCACCGTTCGATGGTCCATCCCGATGCGATGGTCTGCCATGGACGGTTGGTCCGTGTGATGCCGCTGAAATTGGCCCCGAATGCGGCGGATCGCTGTTCCGCCGTCCCGGGAATCCCATGGCGGACATTTTTGATTTTGTCCAGCAAACTCGAACGCTTGTCGGCGCGCAGATGAACATTCGTTCAGTCCCGCGGCGTGTCCGGGCCACGCCTTGCCGAACGGGCGCATTTGCCGCAGGGGCGGACCGCGTTTCCGCCGGCATCGGCAGGCGCAACTGGGGACGGGGACGCTCACGACTCGTTCGGGGCTTGGCAGGCGCGCCCCGACGGGCTAATCGACCTGAGACGTCAGCTGGAGGGGAACCAATTTCATTTCGTACGCCGCTGGCGCTTCTCCTGATCTCCCTTGGTTGCATCGTTGCGCTCTGGTGGTGGCTCGCCACGCCGGTCACGCTGCCGCGTGCGCCGATCGACCCGTCCGCCAAGCTCGAGTGCGTATCCTATGCGCCGTTCCGCGGCGCTCAGAACCCGCTCAATCCGGCGCTGCACATCGAGGCGGCGCAGATCGCCGAGGACCTCGCCGAACTCGCCAGGATCACCAATTGCGTGCGGACCTATTCGGTCGATAACGGCGTCGACCAGGTCCCCGAGCTTGCGGCCAAGGTCGGGCTCAAGGTCATCCAGGGCATCTGGCTCGGCTCCAACCGGGCCAAGAACCGTCAGCAGATCGAAACCGCGGTCGCCCTGGTGAAGGCTCATCCGGATACGATCTCCTCGGTCGTGGTCGGCAACGAGGTGCTGCTGCGCGGCGAGATGACCGCCTCGGACCTTGCCGCGCTGATCCGTTCGGTCAAGGCGCAGGTGCCGCAGACCCCGGTGACCTATGCCGACGTCTGGGAGTACTGGCTGCGCAACCGCGAAATCTATGACGCTGTCGATTTCGTCACCATCCATATCCTGCCTTACTGGGAGGATTTCCCGATCCGCGCCCGCTACGCGGCAGCCCATGTGGACCAGATCCGCAAGCGCATGGCGGCCGCTTTCCCCGAGAAGGAAATCCTGATCGGCGAGACCGGCTGGCCGAGCGCCGGACGGATGCGCGAGGGCGCGCTGCCGTCGCGGACCAACCAGGCGCGGGTGGTGGCGGAGATCCTCGATCTCGCCAAACGCGAGGGATTCCGTGTCAATCTGATCGAAGCCTACGACCAGCCCTGGAAGCGGCGGCTGGAGGGCACGGTCGGCGGCTACTGGGGCCTGATCGACGCCGACGCGCGCGAGCTGAAGTACCCGCCGGGACTGCCGATCTCCAACTTCCCATGGTGGAAGTGGCAGATGGCCGGCGGCCTCGTGCTGTGCGTGATGGTGTTCGGCGCGGCCTTCTTCAAGTCGCGGCGGCGGCCATGGTCGCCGCGACCGTCGTCGTGGATCGCGGTGGCGATCTGCGCGACGACCGCGGGATCGCTGCTCGGCATTGCCATCGACAAGATGCTCTACGAGAGCCTCGGCGCCGGCGGCTGGACGCAGTGGGGCCTGTTGCTCGCAGCCGGCATCCTGGCGCCGATGCTGTCGGCGACTGCGCTGATGTCGGGCCGCTCGCTCCCGACCTTCCTCGAGATCCTCGGACCGCGTGACGGCCGCACGGATTCGAAGCTGGTCGCGACGCTTGGCCTGATCCTGATCGTCACCACGCTGATCGCAGCGCAGACCGCGCTCGGCTTCGTGTTCGATCCGCGCTACCGCGATTTCCCGTTCGCCGCGCTGACCATGGTTGCGGTGCCGTTCGCGGCACTGATGCTGCTGAACCGGCCGCTGCTCGGCACACGGCCGATTGCGGAAGCGGTGCTCGCCGGCCTGTTCGCGGCCTCGACGCTCTATATCGCGTTCAACGAAGGGCCGGCGAACTGGCAGTCGCTGTGGACCTGCGGCGCCTACCTGCTGCTCGCGCTCACGCTGTGGCGGGCGCGGGCCGAGCAAATCCGAGGATGAGCAGGCCGATCGCAATCCCCGACAGGCCGATATTGTAGAGCACGATCCCGAAGCCCGCCGCCACGAGGCCTGCGGTCAGGGTGACGATCGAGGGGCGGATCAGGTGCAGCGCGGCGATCACCAGCGCCGTGATGCCGAACACCGAGTTGCGGAACAGCGACGTCATCAGCAGACGTGTCTTGCACATCATGGTCTGCAGGCCGCCATCGCAGGCGAGTGCCAGCGGCGAGTACTCGATCGCCAGATAGCGCACGTACAGGGCGTAGCCGACGGTCAGGAAGCCCACGATCAGGAGCCACTGCACCTGCAGCGCGGAGAGGCGGAACGGATCTTTCTTCATGGCCGGACTATGGTTCGGAATGCGTTGTTGAGCAACCCGCTTGCTGCGCTGCATTCACGCGTCTCAGCGCGAGCGGAACAGGCCACTGACCGAGGATGACAGCGACGGCGTCGCCGGTGCCTGTGCGGGCGGAGACGGGGGGGCGGCGGCTTCGACCGGTGGCTGGGGCAGTGGCGCATCGTGACGCGCCGGCCGAGCCGGCGGCGTGGCGACCACGCGGCGACGCGGACGGACGGGCGGCGGCGTGGCCTCGGTCGCACCGTTCGACATCGCCAGCCGCTGGCCGTCGAAGATCGCGGTTTCGCAGGGACGGTTCGCGGCCGCGAGCATGGCGCAGATCCGCGCGGCTGCGGCCGCGTCCCCGAGCGGGCCGGCGACCAGCCGCAACTGCATCCCCAGCCCGTTGTGGCGTTCCTTCAGCACAATGATCGGTCGCAGCCCGGCAACCGGGGACTCCTTGTGGGCGATGTGGCCCCGCCACAACGCACGCAGGCCATCGATCGAGTTTGCGCCGCCGAGATCGACGCCGAACTCGGTCCGCAGTGCCGGCATGTCCACGCCCTGAGCGGCCGTCGGCTTGATTGCCGGAAGTGCGGCAAGGAACACCGGTTGGGTCTTGTCGGCTTCCTTCGGCATGGCGGTAGCTGCCGCGGGAACCGGTTCGGGAGGCTTTGGAGCGGCCCGGTCGGCCACGGCGGGTTCCGTGGGTTTGTCTGCGCCGCGGCCCGGCGCGACCTTGTCGGCGGGGATGATTTCGGTCAACCGCTGGGCGGCCGGATCCGGGGGCGCGTAGATGGTGGATGCTGGCAGAGAGGGCTCCCTGACGGCTGCTGAGGTCGGGTGGGACGTGGCATGCTCCGGTGGGCCCGGAGGCGGGGCCGACGGGGTCTCGGCCACCGACGGCGGCGGCTCGGTGGCGGCGGTCACTGTCGGGGCCGCGATCATGGGCGGCG
Organism: Bradyrhizobium sp. U87765 SZCCT0048; assembly: GCF_018131225.1. Classification (GTDB taxonomy): domain Bacteria; phylum Pseudomonadota; class Alphaproteobacteria; order Rhizobiales; family Xanthobacteraceae; genus Bradyrhizobium_A. The sequence goes on from NZ_JAFCMM010000001.1 coordinate 29,705, forward strand.
TGCTCAGCGCCTGCGTCGCCGAGGACAGCACCAGCGAGGCCGGCGGTGCCTGCCGGGCCACCGATCCGGTGACCGAGTCGAGGCCCTGTTCGAGCACGGTGACGCGCGCATACAGCCGGTCGCGGTCTCCATTGAGGGTGGCGATCGCCGCGGCCAGCCGCCGCGCCTCCGTCTGGCTCTCGCGGGCCACGGCCTGGAGCTGTTGCGACTGGCGCACGACGTCGATGGCGGCAACCTGCTCGCGCTGCAGTCCGGACGACATCTGCACCGCATAGAACGCGCCGGCGAGCGCGCCGACCGCGCACACGGCCCACGATCCCAGCCGCCACAGCATCTGCCAGCCGCTCTCGCGCTCGTCGGCGAGGATGTTGGTCAGCAGGCCCTGACTGTCGTCGGCCGTGATATCGGCAAGCGGATCCCGGTCTTTAGCCATGCGAGAGGTTTGCCATTCCATGCCGCCGGCATCGGGCCGGCCAGCCGTCGGTCCCGAGGCGCGGTTCCGGCGCGGCTGTCGCGCCGGGGGTGTGCAGCCGCGATTCGCGCCAGCGCCGCGAATCACACCAAAAGATTAACAGGAACCTGCGTATCGTGCCCTGTCGGACCCCGCGGCCGGGGCGACTTTGCAAAGACCTTTTGTCACCCCATCGGGTCGGCTATGACCCGGCGGGCCCGCACGGACCCCAACGCCACGGATGCAGGACATCGGATGACGGACCGGACCAACTTGACCATCGTGCTCGCGGCCGGCGAGGGCACGCGGATGCGCTCGTCGCTGCCCAAGGTGCTGCACCAGGTGGCGAGCCAGTCGCTGCTCGCCCACGTGCTCGCGGCGGCGCCGGCGGGGGCGACCTCGGCGGTCGCGGTGGTGGTCGGCCCGGATCACAAGGCCGTGGCGGACGAAGCCGCACGGGCGCGCCCCGACGCGCAGATCTTCGTCCAGCATGAGCGGCGCGGCACGGCCCATGCGGTGCTCGCCGCCCGCGCGGCGATCGAGCAGGGCGCCGACGATTTGCTGGTCGCGTTCGGTGACACGCCGCTCATCTCGGCCGCGACGTTCGCGCGGCTGCGCGCGCCGCTGGCCGAGGGCGCCGCGCTGGTGGTGCTGGGCTTTCGCGCCGCCGATCCCACCGGCTATGGCCGCCTGATCCAGGACGACAAGGGTCTGCTGGCGATCCGTGAGCAGGCCGACGCCAGTGCGCAGGAGCGCGCCATCGATCTGTGCAACGCCGGTGTGATGGCGCTCGATGGCCGCCGCGCGCTCGAGATCCTCGATCGCATCGGCCATGCCAACAGCAAGAACGAGTATTATCTGACCGACGCCGTTGCGATTGCGCGCGAACTCGGCCTGCGCGCCGCCGTGATCGAGACCGGCGAAGACGAGGTGCGCGGCATCAACACCAAGGCCCAGCTCGCCGAAGCCGAGCAGGTGATGCAGCAGCGCCTGCGTCGCGCGGCGCTCGATGCCGGTGTCACCATGATCGCGCCGGAGAGCGTTTATCTCGCTGCCGACACCGCGTTCGGCCGCGACGTCACCGTCGAGCCGTTCGTCGTGTTCGGCCCGGGCGTGCGGGTCGCCGACGGCGCGGTGATCCATTCCTTCTCGCATCTTGCCGGCGCGGCCGTCGGCGCCAGGGCGTCGGTCGGTCCCTATGCGCGGCTGCGGCCGGGCACGTCGCTCGGCGAGGGCGCGCGGATCGGCAACTTCGTCGAGACCAAGGCCGCGGTGATCGAGGCCGGCGCCAAGGCCAACCACCTGAGCTATATCGGCGACGCTTTCGTCGGCGCAGGCGCGAACATCGGTGCGGGCACCATCACCTGCAACTATGATGGGTTCGACAAGCACCGCACCGAGATCGGCGCCGGTGCGTTTGTCGGCTCCAATTCGTCATTGGTCGCCCCTGTCAAGATCGGCAGCGGCGCCTATATCGGCTCCGGCTCGGTGATCACCCGCGAGGTGCCCCAGGATGCGCTGGCGGTGGAACGCAGCCAGCAGACGGTGCGGGACGGATGGGCGAAGCGCTTTCGCGACGCGCGCCTGGCACGGCGCAAGCCTAAAGGCTGAACGCCGAAGGGCCTGCTTGTAAAGGGCTGGATCGTGCAAAAAACCGATCGGGTAAAGGGCCCATCGGGTCAAATTCGCGGGGCGTTTAGGTTAACGGTTCAACCTGTCGCAATCCGCAACAATTATTGAGTCCGTGCGCCGCGCAAAGCTCGCTAGAGCTTTAGCGCAAATTAAGCTGATTTGGAGAGACTGCCCCGCATGTGCGGCATTGTCGGAATTCTCGGACGCGGTCCGGTTGCGGACCTCCTGGTCGACTCCCTGAAGCGGTTGGAATACCGCGGCTACGACTCCGCCGGTGTCGCCACGCTGGAAGGCAGCGAGATCGTGCGCCGGCGGGCCGAGGGCAAGCTCAAGAATCTCGAGAAGCGCCTGTCGGGCGCGCCGCTCGACGGTCATATCGGCATCGGCCATACCCGCTGGGCCACCCACGGCAAGCCGACCGAGAACAACGCCCACCCGCATGCCACCGACAATGTCGCGGTCGTGCACAACGGCATCATCGAGAATTTTCGCGAGCTGCGCGCCGAGCTTGAAAAGCAGGGCGCGACGTTCTCCACGGAGACCGACACCGAAGTCGCCGTCCATCTCGTCAACTCCTATCTCGCCAGGGGCCTGACACCGGAGGATGCGGTCAAGGCATCGCTGCCGCAGCTGCGCGGCGCGTTCGCGCTCGGCTTCGTGTTCAGGGGCCATGACAACCTGATCATCGGCGCGCGCAAGGGCGCGCCGCTCGCGATCGGCTATGGCGATGGCGAGATGTATCTGGGGTCGGATGCCATTGCGCTGGCGCCGCTCACCGACACCATCAGCTATCTCGAGGATGGCGACTGGGTGGTACTGACACGCACGTCCGCGGTGATCCGCAACGAGGACAACGGCATCGTGCGCCGCGAGGTCCTCAAGTCCGGCGCGTCCAGCTTCCTGGTCGACAAGGCGAACTATCGCCACTTCATGGCCAAGGAAATCCACGAGCAGCCCGAAGTCGTCGGCCATACGCTGGCGCGCTATGTCGACATGGCTGCAGAACGCATCGCGCTGCCGCAGGACCTGCCGTTCGACCTGCGCACCATCGAGCGCATCTCGATCACCGCCTGCGGCACGGCGAGCTATGCCGGCTATGTCGCGCGCTACTGGTTCGAGCGGCTGGCGCGGTTGCCTGTCGACATCGATATTGCCTCCGAATTCCGCTACCGCGAGGCGCCGCTGCGCAAGGGCGATCTCGCCATTTTCATCTCCCAGTCCGGCGAGACCGCCGACACGCTCGCGGCCTTGCGCTACGCCAAGGAGCAGGGGCTGCACACCCTGTCGGTGGTCAACGTGCTGACCTCGACCATCGCCCGCGAGAGCGAGGTGGTGCTGCCGACGCTCGCCGGCCCCGAGATCGGCGTCGCCTCGACCAAGGCCTTCACCTGCCAGCTCACGGTGCTGGCGTCGCTTGCGATCGCCGCCGGCAAGGCGCGTGGCGTACTCTCGGGCCAGGACGAGGCCCGTCTCGCCCATGCCCTGATCGAGGTGCCACGTCTGATGGCGCAAGCACTCACCCTCGAGCCGCAGATCGAAAAGCTTGCCCGCGACATCGCCAAAAGCAAGGACGTGCTCTATCTCGGCCGCGGGACCAGCTATCCGCTGGCGCTGGAAGGGGCGCTCAAGCTCAAGGAAATCTCCTACATTCATGCCGAGGGCTACGCCGCCGGCGAGCTCAAGCATGGTCCGATCGCGCTGATCGACGAGCACATGCCGGTGGTGGTGATCGCGCCCTACGATCGTGTGTTCGAGAAGACGGTGTCCAACATGCAGGAGGTTGCCGCCCGCGGCGGCCGGATCATCCTGATGACCGATGCCAAGGGCGCGGCCGAAGCGACCGTGGACTCCATGGTGACCATCACGCTGCCCGACATGCCGGCGACGGTAACGCCGCTGGTCTATGCCATTCCCGTGCAATTGTTGGCCTATCACACGGCCGTCATCATGGGCACCGACGTCGACCAGCCACGCAACCTCGCGAAGTCCGTGACCGTGGAATAACATCCGCCAGGGACAAAGCGCCTCATGTTCCCGGCTGCTGCGGTGCGAAAACCTGCTATGATGGTCGCACCGTGGACTGCGCCGGTCATGCGACGGCCGCTTTTGGATGATCTGGACGAACGATGACCTCCAACGACAAGCCGCCGACCGTGCAGGGCGGTGACAAGCCGCCGCTCGCCGTGCCCCCCGACGTTCCCCGCGGTTTTGTCGCGCGCGTGCGGAACTATTTTCTCACCGGTCTGATCGTCACCGGCCCGGTCGCGATCACGGTCTATCTGACATGGTGGTTCGTGACCTGGGTGGACGGCATCGTCCGTCCATTCATCCCGCAGGACTATAGGCCCGAAACCTACCTGCCGTGGGGTATCCCCGGATCGGGCCTCGTGGTCGCCTTCGTCGCGCTGACGGTGCTGGGCTTCTTCGCCCACAACCTGATCGGGCGCACGCTGGTCGATCTCGGCGAGGGCCTGCTCGGTCGCATGCCCGTGGTGCGGGCGATCTACCGTGGCTTGAAGCAGGTGTTCGAGACGCTGTTCTCCGGCAATGGGTCGAGTTTCCGCAAGGTCGGTCTCGTCGAGTTTCCGTCGCCGGGCATGTGGTCGATCGTGCTGATCTCGCAGACGCCGGGCGGCGATGTCGCCGCCAAGCTGCCGGGCGAACAGGAATACATGTCGGTGTTCATGCCATGTGCGCCGAACCCGACCACCGGCTTCTTTTTCTATGTGCCCAAGGCCAGCGTCATCGAGGTCGACATGAGCGCCGAGGACGCCGCAACGCTCATCATGTCGGCGGGCATGGTGCAACCCGGTGGCGATGCCGGCAAGAAAATGGCCGCGCTCGCCGACATGGCCAATGCCGCACGGGCCGCTGGCGCGGCACGTGAAGGCGGTCCGGCGAAAGTCGAAAACAAGGCCGTCGAGCCGACGAACTAGCCGCCTTGCTGTTCTGCAACGGCGTTTTTCTCTGTTGTTGTTTCTCGAAGCCATCGTATTTTGAATAAATTGATTGTTTTGCGAGGAGGCGTGCTTTGCTGCGTGACAACCACGGGCCGGCGCGTGCCGGGTCCGCCGCTCCATTTATCGCTGAAATGGATGAGACGCAGCCACGCGCCGCACTCGCAGATTCGGGAATTTTTGCGGTCGCATTGGTTGCCAGTCGCTATCAGGTCGCCGCGGATCCGGTTCAGCTCACTCACGACGCCGGCCTCGGTGCGCGGCGCGCCGAGGGCGAAGATATTCTGCGTGTCGCTGCGCGGATTGGCCTGAAAGCGCGCCTGTTGACCGGGCAGTCGAGCGAACGGCTGTTGTCCGTGCCTGTTCCTGCGATTATTCGTCTTGCGGACAAGGGATTTTGCGTCGTGGCGGCGCAACTGCCCGAGGGGCGGCTGCGACTGATCGATCCGGTCACTCGCGTCGTCGCGAGTGTCGAGCTCAGTGTCGTCGCAGCTCAGTGGAGCGGCGAAATCATCCTCGTCGCCCGTCGTCTTTTCGGCACCGGCATCAGTCCTGACATGATCGGGTTTCGCTGGTTCCTGCCGTCGATCTGGCGCTACCGCAAGCCGCTTGCCAACGTCTTGCTGGCCTCGCTGCTTATCCAGCTGTTTGCGCTGGTAACGCCGTTGTTTTTCCAGATCGTGATCGACAAGGTTCTCGTGCACAAGGGCATGTCGACACTGATCGTGGTCGTCGTCGGCCTGGCCGGCATCGGAATATTCGATGCGCTGCTTCAATTTCTCCGCGCCTATGCACTCAGTCATACCACCAGCCGCATCGATGTCGAGCTTGGCAGCCGGTTGTTCGATCATCTGCTTCGGTTGCCGCTGGCTTATTTCGAGACGCGTCCGGCAGGGCAGACTGTGGCCCGCATGCGCGAGATCGAGACGATCCGCCAGTTCTTGACGGGCCAAGGCTTGTCTTCCGCGATCGACGTGTTTTTCGTTTTTGTCTTTGTAGCAGTGCTGTTCGTCTATTCGCCGTCATTGACGCTGATCGTATTGCTCTCGATGCCCGTCTATCTGACGATCGCGATGGTGATTCGTCCGATCCTGCGCCAGAAAAACAATGAGCGCTTCAACGCCGGTGCTGCGAGCCAGCAGTTCTTGGTGGAGTCCATCTTCGGGATTTCGACGTTGAAAGCGGCGGCGATCGAGCCATTGTTGCGCAGGCAGTGGGAGGAGCGTCTGGCGGCATATGTTCGGACATCGTTTCAGGCCGTCAATCTCAGCAACATTGGTCAAAGCGCCTTTCAGTATGTCAACAAGGCGACGATGGCCCTGATCCTATTTTTCGGAGCGCAAGCGGTTATCAATGATGAATTGACCATCGGCGCATTGATCGCGTTCAACATGATCATGGGACAGGTCACCATGCCCATCCTGCGGCTGTCGCAGTTGTGGCAGGACTTTCAGCAGGTGCAGATTTCGGTCGAGCGACTGGGAGATATTTTGAACAGCCCGCCCGAGTATCAGCGCATGGGGCTGAGCAATTTTCCTCCAGCAAAGGGGGCGATCGGCTTCAAGGACGTCTCGTTTCGCTATCAGACGGGAGGGCCGATGATCCTGGAGGGGATCAATCTCGAAATCCCCGCTGGTCAGGTTCTTGGCATCGTCGGTGCGTCGGGCTCGGGCAAGTCCACGCTGGCCAAATTGATCTTGCGGCTCTATCGCCATGAACGCGGCGCGGTCATGGTCGACGGCATGGATATTGGACAGGTGGATCCTGCCTGGTTGCGTCGTCAGATTGGGATCGTTCTGCAGGAAAACACGCTGTTCAACCGGACTGTTCACGAAAACATCGCGCTGGCAGCGCCCGAGATGAGCCGGGCTCAGGTGATTGCCGTGGCGCGGCTCGCCGGAGCCGATGAGTTTATTGCCCGGCTGCCTCTCGGCTATGATACTCCGATTGAGGAGCGGGGGGCCAACTTGTCGGGCGGTCAACGTCAGCGGATCGCGATCGCGCGTGCTCTTGCGACCGGGCCGCGGATTCTGATTTTCGACGAGGCGACCAGCGCTCTCGACTATGAAAGCGAGCGGATCATTCAAGGTCACATGCGTCAGATTGTGCAAGGGCGCACGGCAATTGTTATTGCACACCGGCTCGCGGCCGTACGTCATTGTGACCGCATCATATCGATGGACCACGGGCGCATTGTAGAAGAGGGTACTCACGCCGAGTTGCTCGCTCGACCGGATGGTGTCTATGCGCGTCTCTGGCGCTTGCAGGTTCAGGAGGGAGGCGCGTGAGCAACTCCGAGACTGGCGCGTCGCGTTTCTCGACATATGGCGGACGCTTCGCGGTTCGCCCGAATATCGCGTCAAACGAGCGACATGCTGAAGGTTCGGCCAACTCGAATGGTTCGCAAGGCCGCGAGGAGATGTTGGTCGAATCCGGCAGGCGTGGCGTGACAAACCGAGATCGTTCAATCCTCACGGCGGACAAGGAGTTTTTGCCTGCTGCGATTGAAATCCTTGAAACCCCGCCGTCGCCTGTCGCGACGGCCCTGATATGGCTGCTGTTTTTCTCGACCGCGGCTGCATTGGCATGGTCGTATTTCGGCCGCATCGACATCTATGCGGTTGCGAGTGGTCGAATCCAGCCGAGCGGACGTTCCAAGGTCGTGCAGCCGCTGGACGTAGGCAAGGTTGCTGCCATCCACGTCCGCAATGGCAGTCGGGTGGAGCGCAATGACGTTCTTCTCGAACTCGAGCGAACGGAGACGTCGGCGGAGATGAACGCTCAACTGCGCGATGTGGAAAGTCTGACGGCTGAAGTGGCGCGGCGGCAGGCTGCCATCGATGGCGCAAGTCTTCCGGTTATCGGGCCTCCCGCAGTCGGATTCGATGGAACCATTGACGACGCATTGCGGCGGCGAGAGGAACTGGTCTTGCAGGCAGATCTCGCGGATCTGGCCGCCAGCCGCGCTCGCCTCGAAGCCCAGCAGGCCGAAAAGCTTGCGACCCGCAGCCGATTGCTTGCAAGCATTGCTGCGCGTGAACGTCTCATTGCGTTGAGCCGGGAGCGCGTCGAGATGCGCGAGACGTTGACTGAGCGTGGCGCAGGGTCGCGCGCACTCACGATCGAGGCGCAGCAGCAGCTCGAAACGCAGCTTGCGTCGGATGTCGCGGATCGCAGCCAAGTGATCGAGACGGAGGCTGCGATAAAGTCGTTGGCGCGGCAGATTGACGAGAGCGTTTCTCGCTTCATTGCCGACCAGACCGGCAAGCTTGCCGATGCGCAACGCAAGCTTGATCGCGTCAAGCAGGATTTGATCAAGGCCCGGGCGAAAAACGCACAGATGCAGCTGAGAGCGCCGATCGCCGGTGTTGTTCAGCAACTCGCGGTGACCACCGTCGGTCAGGTGGTCGGCTCGGGCCAATCGCTGATGACAATCGTGCCGCAGGATTCGGCGATCGAGATCGAAGCCCAGGTCCTCAATCAGGATATCGGTTTCGTCGAGGTTGGTCAGCGTGCGGTTGTCAAAGTCGAAGCTTTTCCATTTACGCGCTATGGGACGTTGGACGGCGTTGTGACAAACGTGTCGCGCGACGGGGTCGACCAGCGCGATCCGAGCACATCCGGCGATGCAACTGCGGTCGCAAGATCAGGCGGCGGATCGACGGCAGGGCAGGGGCAGAGTCTTGTGTTTCCGACGACGATTGAACTCGACCAGCATGCGATGACAATCGATGGTCGACCTCTACCGCTGGTCCCGGGTATGGCCGTTGCAGTTGAAATCAAGACCGGTCATCGTCGTGTGATCGACTATCTGTTGTCACCGATCCGAAAAGCGGTCACGCAAGCGGGGCATGAACGGTGATGCGTGCCTGTTCCGCGTCGACCGCGGCTGCGATGCGGGCGGTCGAACGAGTTCTATTTCTTGAGCACAAGATTAAGGTTTGGAGATGATGCGCCGAGGCCAATGCTCTGATTGATCTGGCCCCCCTGCATGACCCACTCGCTCATTGCGCCGGTGCTGCTGTCGCGCCAGATGATGTCCTGAACGCCGCTGCTTGTAAAATCACCGACGCCGACGAACTGCCAGGTGGGTGAGGTGCTTCCCAGTGTGATTGATTGGGCGATGTTGCCGTTCGACATTATCCACTCGCCGACGGTATTGCTGGTGCTGTCCCGCCACAGGATGTCGTCGGTGCCGTTGCCGGTGAAGTCCCCGTAACCCAGGATCTGAAATCCGGGAGCGGTGCTGCCAAGACTTGGCGCAGCGTAGATCTGGCCGTTTGAGATCAGCCATTCTCCGACGACACCATTGCTCTGCTCCCAGAGGATATCGTCAGTCTTTCCTCCGGTGAAACGGCCCGCTCCGATAATCTGCAGACTGGTCGAGGCCTGCCCGAGTGACGGAGCCGCGTAAATCTCGGCATTCGAGATCAGCCATTCCCCGATGGTGCCGGAGCCGCTTTCCCAAAAGATATCGCTTGTGCCATCGCCGTTGAAGTCTCCGATCGCTGCGATCTTGTAGCCAGCCGGCATCGTACCAAGGAAGGGTGCTGCGGAGATCTGGCCTCTGGAGAAGATCCACTCCCCCATGTTTCCGTTGCTTTGCTGCCAGAAAATATCGCTGGTCCCATCGCCGTTGAAATCACCGGTTCCGACGATTTGGTAGCCGGTGGCATTGCCAAGGGCTGGGGCTGCTGAAATCTGACCGTTGCTCATCAGCCATTCGCCGACGTCCCCCGACGTCGTATTCTGCCAAAAGACGTCGCTCGTATAATTGCCGGTGAAATCGCTGCTTGCAGACGCGCGAGTCCAGCCGAGGATATTGTCCTCCCGCACGTCGACCGGGGTGATGAACGAGCCTGTGCCGCGATAGCCGTCACCATAGGAATCGCCCTGGATGGACGGCAGCCAATCGACGGCGTCTCCACCGTTGACCGGATTATTGTACTGCTGAAGCAATGTCTGGCCATCGATCGAGAAATAGCCGGGGCCGGGGGTCAAAGCGCGCACAAGCGAGCCCCCGTTCGGATTGTAGCGGAAGAGATCGAGTTCGCTGTGCCAGCCGTTCCAGTTCTGTTCGTTCCCTGCGCCGGTCATTCCGAGCGCCTGGATGCGCCCCAGGGATCCTTCGGAGAGTTCATGCTCCAGAACGCCGATCGCATCAAATGTCCCAGGTGTATTCCGGGCATACGGATTGAAGCTGAACCCGCTGAAACCGATATTGCTGTTGAGGTTGACGGTGTCGTCCGTGCCGGTCGCGGACGTCAGTCCCAGCAAGCGAGCCTGAGCCTGGGGAACGAACCATTGCGAGCTTCCCGTCGGGTCGCTCGCCGGCATTGTGGCGTAAGCGCCAATTTGATCCGGGGATCGGCCAATCGCTTTCAGCGCCGTTGTCAGCTGGGCGTAGGACACCAAAACCCCCGCGAAATTATTGTTCGCCAGATCGCCTGCGGGGAGGGCCGACCAATTGAAGGTCACGTTCACGGTGACATTGTTGGTAAATTCGTGCTGGTAGTACTGGCAGGCTGTGACGCAGGCCGCTTCAAATACAGCCTGCTGGGAAGCCGTCAGGCCAGTCAAATTTCCAAAGGTAATGTTGAAATTCATGAGGTGAACTCACTGAATTCAGAATATTTCAGAATACTACTGAAGGGCTTGATTTTGCGCCCACTCTCAATTCGTGCAATCGCAATCTAGTGCGGGCTCCACCCCAGCGCAAGCGGGGGTTTAGCAAAGGAAAATTATCCCGCGCCGAGCAGTGCGATCGCCTCGTCGCGCTCGAACAGATAGAGCAGGCAACGCAGCGCCTCGCCCTCGGCTCCCGTCAGCTGCGGATTATCCTTCATGATGCGCAGGGTCTCGTTGCGGGCCTGTGCGATCAACTGCGCATGTACCTCGGGGCGGGCGATGCGATAGCCGGGTAAGCCGCTCTGGCGTGTTCCCAGCACGTCGCCTTCGCCGCGCAGCTTGAGGTCCTCTTCGGCAATGCGAAAGCCATCGGTGGTGTCGCGGATCACCCGCAGCCGCGCCTGGGACATCTCGCTCAGCGGCTCGCGGTAGAGCAGGACACAGGTCGACGCCTCCGAGCCGCGGCCGATGCGTCCCCGCAATTGATGCAACTGCGCAAGGCCAAAGCGCTCGGCGTTCTCGATGACCATGATGGTGGCCGCCGGGACATCGACGCCGACCTCAACCACGGTAGTGGCGACAAGAAGGCTGATGGCGCCGGACGCGAAGCGTCCCATCACCTCGTCCTTCTCGGCGCCCTTCATCTTGCCGTGGACGAGGCCGACGTCGGCACCAAAACGCTCCTGCAGGCTTGCGAAGCGTTGCTCCGCATCGATCAGGAAGTCGAGCTTTTCGGATTCCTCGACCAGCGGGCAGATCCAGTAGACGCGCTTGCCGCCCTTGAGCGCCCGCCCGACGGCGTCCATGACCTCGTTCAGCCGCGTCGACGGCACCGCGCGGGTATCGATCGGTTGCCGTCCGGCGGGCTTCTCGCGCAGCTCGGAGATGTCCATGTCACCGAAGAAGGTCAGGACCAGTGTGCGCGGGATCGGGGTCGCGCTCAGCACCAGCACGTCGACGGCGCGGCCCTTGTCGGTGAGCGCCAGCCGCTCGCGCACCCCGAAACGGTGCTGCTCGTCGACGATCGCCAGCGCCAGCGACTTGAAGATGACGTCGTCCTGGATCAGCGCATGGGTGCCGACCAGCAGATCGATCTCGCCGGCGGCGAGTTGCGCCAGCAGGGTACGGCGCTCCCGACCTTTCTCGCGGCCGGTGAGAATGGCGACACGGACGCCTGCGGCTTCCGCCATCGGCGCAATCGTCTTGTGGTGCTGGCGGGCCAGGATCTCGGTCGGCGCCATCAGCGCCGACTGGCTGCCGACCTCGGCGACCGCGGCCGCGGCGAGCAGGGCGACCACTGTCTTGCCCGAGCCGACGTCGCCCTGCAGCAGCCGCAGCATGCGCAACGGTTGGGTGAGGTCGTGAGCGATCGCGGTCACGGCCTGTTGCTGCGAAGTGGTGAGTACGTAGGGCAGCGCGTCGATGATGCGCCGGCGCAGATGGCCGTCGCCGGCATTGCGGGCACCCGCCGGACGCCGCAACTGCGCACGGACCAGCGCCAGCGCCAGCTGGCCGGCGAGCAGTTCGTCATAGGCGAGGCGGGACCAGAAGGGACCGTCCGGCAGAATGTCGGTCAGCTCCTGCGGCGCATGAAGATGGTTCAGCGCCACGGCGAACGGCGGGAAACTGCAGCGGCGCAGCACGTCCGGGGCAATCCATTCCGGCATCTCGGGCAGCCGGGTGAGTGCCTGCGCGACGGCGCGGCGCAGCGCGCCGAGGGCAAGCCCTTCGGTCAGTGGGTAGACCGGCTCGATCAGCGACAGCTTGGCCAGGCCGGCCTCGTCGACGACGCGGTCGGGGTGGACGATCTGCAGCGTGCCGTCGAACATCTGGGCCGTGCCCGAGACGAAGCGTCGCGTGCCGATCGGCAGCAGCCGCTCGACATAGTCGCCCTTGGGACGGAAGAACGTCAGCAGGACGTCGCCGGTATCGTCGCTGGCATAGACCAGATAGGGCGCACGCGAGCGTCCGGGCGGTGCGGGACGATGCCGGTCCACCGTGACGTCCAGGGTGACCACGGTGCCCTGCACCACGTCCCGGATTTTCGGTCGCGCCCGCCGGTCGATCACGCTTGCAGGCAGGTGCAGCAGCAGGTCGACGAGCCGCGGCGTCTCGCTGCGGTCCAGCAGGTAGCGGAACAGCTTGTCCTGCTTCGGTCCGACACCGGCAAGGTTCGTAACCGGCACGAACAGGGGGTTGAGACGCTCGGGACGCATGCGGCCGACTCAAGGGGTGAAGCAGGATGCTCGCTTTTGCATAACCTGAATGCAATGCAAGGGTCTGTTCCCGCAACTGGGCTGCTGACATCGGCCGCGGGCGAGGTTATATCAAGCGCGCCCGGCACGTCCGGGCTTTTGGCGTTGGACCGGGTTTGAGACATGACAGGAACGACACGATCGAGTGCAGGGCTCGATGACCGCCGCAAGCGGCTGCTCTTTCGCTGCTGGCATCGCGGCATGCGCGAGATGGACCTGATCCTGGGCCGGTTCGCCGATGCCCATATCGCTGATCTCACCGACAGCGAGCTCGACGATCTCGAGCGGCTGGGCGAGCTGCCGGATCCGGATCTGTACGCGGCGCTGAGCGGCGGCGCCGAATTGCCGGCGGAATTCACCCGTGGCGTGTTCCAGCGCATCAAGGCCTTCCAGGCGACGGACGCCGGCGCATGAGCAAGCCGACTGCATCGCGTTCGCCGGCCGAACTGTTGTCGCCGGGCCGCTCCCTGACGCTCGCCAATGTCGCCGAGGGCGCGGAAGGCCTCATCGCCTCCGACCTCGCGCGCGCCGTTTCCGCCCGGGCCAACCCGCCGGCGGTCAGTCTCGCGGTCGTCTGCCGCGACGGGCCACGTATGGCCCAGCTCGCGCGGGCGCTGGAGTTCTTTGCTCCCGATATCGCCGTGCTGCAGTTTCCGGCGTGGGACTGTCAGCCCTATGACCGCGTCTCGCCTCATGGCGGCATCGTCGCGCAGCGCGTCACCACCCTCGCGCGGCTGTCGCGCCTCAAGCGCGGCGACAAGCCGCTGATCGTGCTGACCACCGTCAACGCCATCCTGCAGCGCGTGCCGCCGCGCGAGGTCATCGCCGCCCAGGCCCTGTCGGTGGCCCCTGGTCATGCGGTCGGCATGGACTCGATCGTCGCCTGGCTCGAGCACAATGGCTACAACCGTTCGTCCACCGTGCGCGAGTCCGGCGAATACGCCGTGCGCGGCGGTATCCTCGATCTGTTTCCCGCCGGCCTCGATCAGCCGGTGCGTTTCGACTTCTTCGGCGACACGCTGGAATCGATCAGGACATTCGATCCGGAGACGCAGCGCACGCTGCTCGACATGCGCGCGCTCGACCTCGTGCCGGTCGCCGAATTCCAGCTGGTCACCGAGACCATCCGCCGTTTCCGCATGGGCTATGTGGCGACCTTCGGCGCGCCGCAGCGCGACGACATGCTCTACGAGGCGGTGAGCGAGGGGCGGCGGCATCCGGGCATGGAGCACTGGCTGCCGCTGTTCCAGGAGCGCATGGACACGCTGTTCGACTATCTCGGCGGTGCGCCGGTCACCATCGAACCGCAGAGCGAGGATGCGGCGCGCGAGCGCATCAGCCAGATCAAGGACTACTACGAAGCGCGGCGCGAGGCGCTGGAGCACCCGGGTGGCGGAGCGTTGTACAAGCCGTTGCCGCCGGACCAGCTCTATCTGACCGATGAGGAATGGAGTGGTCTGCTGGCCAAAGCGGCGCTGGCGCGGCTGTCGCCGTTCGCCGTGCCGGAGGCGGATAACGTCATCGACGCCGGCCTGCGGCAGGGGCGCAATTTTGCGCCCGAGCGCGCCGACACCGCCGTCAACGTCTTCGAGGCCGTGGTCGCCCATATCCAGGGCCTGCAGGCGGCGCGCAAGAAAGTCATGGTCGCGCTGTGGACCGAAGGCTCGCGCGAGCGCATGGCCAACATGCTGCGCGACCACAAGCTGCTCAATCTCACCAGCATCAACGTCTGGCGCACGGTGCAGGCGACGCCGCGCAACGAGACCACGCTGGCTGTCGTCGGCCTCGAAGCGGGTTTCGAGACCGACGCCATCGCGGTGATCACCGAGCAGGACATTCTGGGCGATCGTCTGGTGCGTCCGCGCCGGGCCGGCAAGAAGCTTGAAAACTTCATCTCCGAGGTCACCAGCCTGTCGACCGGCGATCTCGTCGTCCATGTCGAGCACGGCATCGGCCGCTTCGTCGGCCTGCAGACCCTGGATGTCGCCGGTGCGCCGCACGACTGTCTCGAACTGCGCTACGCCAACGAGACCAAGCTGTTTCTGCCGGTCGAGAACATCGAGCTGCTGTCGCGTTATGGCTCCGAGCAGACCGATGTCGAACTCGACCGTCTTGGCGGCAGCGGCTGGCAGGCGCGCAAGGCCAAGCTCAAGAACAAGATCCGCGAGATCGCGGGCGACCTGATCAAGGTGGCGGCCGAGCGCTTCCTCCACGAAGCCCCCAAGTTTCCGGTACAGCAGGGCACCTACGACGAGTTCTGCGCCCGCTTTCCCTATGAGGAGACCGAGGATCAGCTCGGCGCCATCAACGCGACCCTGCACGACCTCGAAACCGGCCGACCGATGGACCGCCTGGTGTGCGGCGACGTTGGTTTCGGCAAGACGGAAGTTGCGTTGCGCGCCGCCTTCGCGGTCGCGCTCGAGGGCCGGCAGGTCGCCGTCGTCGTGCCGACCACGCTGCTCGCGCGCCAGCACGCCAAGAACTTCACAGAGCGGTTCCGCGGCTTCCCGGTCAATGTCGCCCAGGTGTCGCGCCTTGTCGCCGGCAAGGAACTGACCAACGTCAAGAAGGGCCTTGCCGACGGCACGGTGGACATCGTCGTCGGCACCCATGCGCTGCTCGGCAAGGCCATCAAGTTCAAGGATCTTGGCCTCCTGATCGTCGACGAGGAGCAGCATTTCGGCGTCAGCCACAAGGAAAAGCTCAAGCAGCTGCGCTCCGAGGTCCATGTGCTGACTCTGAGCGCGACGCCGATCCCGCGCACCCTGCAACTGGCGCTGACCGGCGTGCGCGATCTCTCCATCATCGCCTCGCCGCCGGTCGACCGCCTCGCGGTGCGCACCTTCGTGGCGCCGTTCGATCCGCTGATGATCCGCGAGGCGCTGCTGCGCGAGCGTTATCGCGGCGGCCAGGCGTTCTATGTCTGCCCGCGGATCGACGACCTCGCCGAGGCCAAGGATTTCCTCGACAAGCACGTGCCGGAGATGAAGGTCGCGGTCGCCCACGGCCAGATGCCGCCGAGCGTCATCGAGGACATCATGTCGGCGTTCTACGATGGCAAGTACGACATCCTGCTGTCGACCACGATCGTGGAATCTGGCCTCGATATTCCTTCGGCCAACACGCTGATCGTGCATCGCGCCGACATGTTCGGTCTCGCCCAGCTCTATCAGCTGCGTGGCCGCGTCGGGCGTTCCAAGCTGCGCGCCTACGCACTGTTTACCCTGCCGGCACAGCACAAGATCACGCCCCAGGCCGAGCGCCGTCTCAAGGTGCTGCAGTCCCTGGAAAACCTCGGTGCCGGCTTCCAGCTGGCCTCGCACGATCTCGACATCCGCGGTTCGGGCAACCTGCTCGGCGAGGAGCAGTCCGGCCACATCAAGGAAGTCGGCTTCGAGCTTTACCAGTCGATGCTGGAGGAGGCGATCACCAGCCTCAAGGCGGGCATTACCGAGCCGGTGGCCGACCGCTGGTCACCGCAGATCACGCTGGGCATGCCGGTGCTGATCCCCGACGACTACGTCAAGGACCTGTCGGTGCGGCTGTCGCTCTACCGCCGTCTCGCCGATCTCGACACCGACGACCAGATCGCCGATTTCGGCGCCGAATTGCGCGACCGCTTCGGTCCGCTGCCGGACGAGGTGCGTTACCTGTTCAAGGTCGTCGCCATCAAGGCCTACTGCCGCCGTGCCAATGTCGAGAAGGTCGACGCCGGTCCCAAGGGCGCCGTCATCACGTTCCGTGACAATGCGTTCGCCCATCCCGATCGTCTGGTGGCGTTCATCCGCACCCATGGCGCCGCGGCCAAGGTCCGCCCGGACATGAAGGTCGTGTTCCTGCAGGAATGGCACACGCCCGAAGAGCGCCTCGAAGGCACGACCACGATCCTCAGGGACCTGGCGACTCTGGCAGAAGGCAAGAAGGCAGCCTGACAGCCGGTGTTCTGTTCAGGATGCGGCGCGGCGATCGTCGCCGCGCAGGCGCTCGATCAGGCTCGCCGGCGTATCCTTCGGCAGCAGCGTCACCAGCGTCACGTCGGGCGTGATGCGGGCCTCGTGGCTCAGTCCCAGCATCGTCTGCTTGAGGACGCTGGCCAGCCGGCGCACGATCATGTGGGCGGTCCGCAGATCGGTCTCGGCGAAGGTGAGGATGACAGCGCCGTCGTCCTGCAGCGTCGCAAAATCCATCCGCCGCATCAGGCGGCCAAGAATGCGGGCGGCGTCGAAGCGCACGCGCTCCGGTGCGACGCCGAAATTGATCCGCGCCGCCGACAGGCCGCCGCCGCGCTTGTGGGTATCCTCGACGGCCTTTGCGAAGTCGGCCTCGAAGGCCTCGGGCGTCAACAATCCGGTGCGGGCATCGAGCAGGCCGCCGTGTTCGAGGGACTGCAGCACCCGCGTCAGGCGGGCGTCGAAGGCATGCTGGCGGATCAGCGGGGCAGCATGGCTGGCAACGTCCTCGGGCGTGCCGGACACGACCTCGAGATTGGGCAGCGGTGGCAGCGCGGTGAAGGCGGCAGCCGCGCCGGACAGGACCGCTGGCAGATCGCGGAAGCGCGGATCCTCGTGGAGCACCGTCAGGAATGCGTCGATCACGCGATGGCTGAAACCTTCGCCGATCACCACGCCGTCGAGATCGCGGCTGTTGAGGTGCTTGGCGGCTGCCTCGATGCTGAGCGCGCCGACCACGCCCATGCGCTCGCCGAGGGCGATGGAAAGAGCCGGGTAGGAGGCGCCGCGGCCGATCAGCAGGACGGTGGCGTCGTCGAGCGGGTCACCGGTCGGCACCTGTCCCTGCAGGGCGGCGTCGTCGCCGATCCGGCGCAGTACGGTGGCGTGGAGCGTTCGGACGCGCAGTGCCGCGTTGAGCCGGGCGCCAAGCCTGTCAAACCGCCCATCGGCCGTCGTTGACAGAGGCAGCACGTTGGGAAGGCCTGTGAGCGTCACGGGATCGACGGTGATCAATGGGACATAAGGCGAAATCGCCTCGACCTGCGCGGCGATGGCGGCAAGGCGCTTGTCGTCGCCATCCATCACCACCACGGCTGCGGGCTGCAGCCGCGCGATGGCTTCGTCCGCATCGTACCAGGCGGTGTCGATCAGGGGAAAAATCCCGAGGTCGGCAAGGGCCTGCGATGCCGGGACGTCGGCGTCGGTGATGCAGAGTACGGAAGCTTGCTGGGACATCGTCGGGCAGGCGGCTGTCTTGCGAATGCGCCGACAACGCACGACGCTCCACAAGATTGGCCCATTGCCCTTAATACCGCGTCAATGGCGGTGGCGAAGTTTGAGCCGAATCGATCAGGCGCCGATCGTTCGATCGCGGAAAGCCTCGACCATCAGCGGATTGAGACCGAGTGCGCTCAGCGCCTCGCGAGCCCGTGCATTGTCGCTGGCCCGGCCTGCCAGGCGATGGCCACTGAGGCGGTCGGGAAGCGCCGTCAGCATCGCGCCTTGCGCCAGTCTCTTCGCCCACTCCTGCAGGTCATTGGCGAGGAAGCGATAGCCGCCAACGGACATCACGCCGGCCGGTGGCGCTGTGATGCACAAGGCGCCGCTGGCGCGATCGCGTCGCGCGGCATAGCCGGTGTCGACATAGTCGGCCGGCACCGGTGGCGGAGCCACCGGCGAACCACGGCTGCCGTCCGGAAGCGGCCGGTAGGCCGACGCCGGCACCATCGGGCCGCGCAACGCCAGCGTGCCGTGGGGGGTCAGCAGGATATCGCCCGCCATCGCGGTCGTCGGTTCGTGGCGGGGCGCGCCATGGGGGCCCGGCTCGATCGGGGCCGGAGCGCCGTTCTCTCCGCGCCTGGCGCCGAACAGCCCGATTTCGCCGAACAGGTAGACATCGGTCAGTGTCGCGGTCTCGACCGGCCATTCGGGGCTCGAGGCGATCTGCTCAGGTGCGCGCCATAGTCCGACGACATGGCGCAACGCGGGCAGGCGGCCGATGATCCCCGCCTCGACCAGGCGGCCGACCAGCGGTCCCGGTGCCACCAGGGCGGAGCACTTCTCGTCGGCCAGCTGCTGCTCGAGGATGTCGTTGTCGAAGGGATGGTGTAGCGCCAGTGTGCCGCCGCTCAACAGCCAGGTCACCAGCGAGGCGGTGAGGCCGGCGAACGACGAGGGCTGCATGGTCGACAGCAGCATGGCGCCCTGGGCGATGCCGCTTTCGAGGAAGACCGCAAGGCCGCCGGCGATGAGATTGAGTTGGGTACGCGGGATCGCCCGCGATCCCTCCGGCGTGACATCGAACGAGATCGCCGCCACCCGGCGGGCGTCCTGGGTCGGGAATCGGGGCGATGCTTCCGGTTGGCCGTCGAGCGGGGTCATGCCTTCGGGCAGACCGGTGCCGAAGCCGAACACCTGACGGATGGAAAACGCCTCGACCGCGGCGTTCATGGCGAGATCCGCGTGGTTGACGCCGTCGATCGTGCCCATGGTCACGATGGCCCGGGCGCCAGTGCGGTTGAGCGCGGCCGACAGCTCGGCCTGGCGCCACAACTGCGGTACCAGGGCGATGACGAGGCCGGCGCGCAACGCCGCCAGTACGGTCAGCATGAACTCGACCGTATTGGGCAGTTGGATCGCGATCACCGAACCAGCCGGCAGGCCCGAATTGACGAACTGCGCGGCGAGCGACGATACGGCGAGGTCGGCCTCGGCGAAGGTCAGCGCCGATGGCGCGATACCTGTGATGCGCCGTTTGTCCGGCGGATCGATCAGGGCCGGCAGGCCGGGCTGGCGCGCGACCAGGCGGCGGAAGATGTCGTCGAGAGACGGCGAAGGCGCGGCGTTCGCCGGCTGGCTGGTCCTGGGGGCGGTCCGGTCAGACACCTGATTGGTTCCAGAATTCGATCCGGTTGGCGTCGCGCAAGGTCACTGTCCCGCCGCGGTCGGCCGCTGCCACCACGTCTCGGGCAGATACCCGCTCAGCGCATTCGTTGGAGGTTGTTGTATCCGATTCCATCGCGCGATCCATTGCCTGTCGGCATTGTAGAGGGGGATCGCGTAGAATCCGGACATCAGGACACGGTCGAGTGCGCGGACGGCGGAGACCAAGCTTGGGCGGGTGCGGGCCTCGAGCAGGGCGCCGATCATGGCGTCGACGGCTGGCTCCTTCGCGCCCATGTAGTTGCGTGTGCCCGGATTGTCGGCGGCGGCGCTGCCCCAGTAGAAGCTCTGCTCGTTGCCGGGAGACAACGACTGGTCCCAGCGATTCTGGATCATGTCGAAATCGTAGGCCAGCTTGCGCTGGTCATATTGGACCGCATCGACCACGCGCACCGACAGGACGATGCCGGCGCGTTTGACGTCGCGGGCGAACGCCAGTGCGATACGTTCCTGCTCACGCGTGGTGACCAGGAACTCGAAGCCGAACGCCGTTCTGGTTGCCTTGTCGCGCAGCGTCGTGCCGTCGAGTTCGTAGCCGGCGTCCTCCAGCAGGGTCAGCGCCGACCGCAACGTGTCGCGGTCGCGCCCCGAACCGTCGCTCACCGGCAGCCGCCAGCCTCCATCCAGGATCTCGGGCAGCAACGCTGCGCCATGAGGGGCAAGCAGGGCGCGTTCGCGCGCATCCGCCGGCTGGCCATATGCCGACAGATCGGAGCCCGCGAAAAAGCCGCCCGATCGCGTATAGAGGCCGAAGAAGTAGTTGCGGTTGATCCACTCGAAATCGAACAGCAGGGTCAGCGCCTGGCGTACGCGGCGATCGGCAAATATCGGTCGCCGTGTGTTGAATACCAGGAACTCCGACGGCTTGGGCAGGCCGGTGCGGATTTCGCTGCGGACGACATCGCCGCGTCGCGCGGCGGGAAAGTCGTAACCTTCGTGCCAGCGCAGCGGATCGGTCTCGACGCGGAAGTCGTAGAGCCCCCGTTTGAACGCTTCGAACGCACCGTTGGCCTCGCGGTAGTAGTCGAGCCGCACTTCGTCGAAATTCCATAGCCCGCGGTTCACCGCGAGGTCGCGCCCCCAGTAGTCGGGGTTGCGCTTGAAAACGACACGGGTGCCCGGATTGACCTCGCTGACCCGATACGGCCCGGAGCCGAGCGGCGGGGCGAGCGACGTGTCCTCGAAGCGTGCGGGATCGAGGGCGTGTCTGGGCAGCACCGGCATCAGGCCGAGGATCAGCGGCAGTTCGCGGTCTCCGGCGTCGTCGAACACGAAGCGGACGGTGCGTGGATCGAGCGCTTCGGCCTTCGCGACCTTGGCATAGTACAGGCGGTGGTTGGGGCGGCCGTGGTCGCGCAACAGTTCCCACGAGAACAGCACATCCTCGGCCAGCACCGGTCGGCCGTCGGCGAAGCGGGCCCTGGCGTTGAGGTGAAAGGTGACGAAGCTGCGGGCGTCGTCGGTCTCGATACGGTCGGCGAGAAGCCCGTAGAGGGTGAACGGCTCGTTCTGTCCTCGCGTGAGCAGGCTTTCGATGACATAGCCGCGGATCTGCTGCACCGCGAGCCCCTTCACGATCAACGGATTGAGGCTGTCGAAGGTGCCGAGAATTCCGAACGTCAGCCGGCCGCCCTTGGGGGCGGCGGGATTGACGTAGGGCATGTGGTCGACGTCCGGCGCCAGGGCCGGCGCACCATGCATGGCGATGCCGATGGTCGGGGCGGGGGCGGATTCCGGTGCCGCGATGGCGGCGGACGCGGCAACGCAAACCAATCCGGCTGCCATTCGGCCGACCCCGCGCAGGCACCTGCCGGCTCGCCGCAATGCCCGTCCGAAAGCCTCGTTCGATTCGGTCATCTGCACGTCATTTTGTACCATGACGGCCCCGGACATGACCTCATGATCTTGTCAAAAGTTACCGTCGCCATTGATCTTTTCGTCGGCGGATGTATGAAGGCGGGCGATTGAGGGCGGGCCGTTCGACCGGTCACGCTGCCGCCTTATTTGCCGCAGAGACAGCCACCGGTCGTCGGGGGTGGCGCTGGCATCTGCGGTTTCGATACCACGGTTCAGAAAGGGTCTTCCGCAATGAATTTTCGTCTCTTGGCCGTGCCGGCGCTGCCGCGCGGGCGGGTTTTGGCGGCGCTGGCCGTCGCGACATTGACCATTTCGACCGCTTCTGCCCAGCAGCCGGCGCCGGCGCCCGCCGCACCCAAGGCGGCGCCGAAGGCCGCGGCTCCGAAGGCTGCTCCGAAGGCTGCGCCTGCCGCTCCCGCCGCCCAGGCCCCAGCGGCCGCGCCGCAGGCTCAGCAGCAGCCCGAGCAGCAGCAGGTCCAGCTGATCTACGCGCCGTGGACCAAGTTCTGCCTCAAGGGCCAGGACGCCAATGCCAAGCAGATCTGCTTCACCGGCAAGGACGGCCGCATCGAGTCCGGCCAGCCGGTCGTCGCCGCCGTGATCATCGAGCCGGAAGGCGAGCCCAAGAAGATCCTGCGCGTGACGCTGCCGCTCGGCATGCAGCTGGTGCACGGCACCCGGGTGATCATCGACGGTAACCCGCCGGCCCAGAGCCCGTACGTGATCTGCTTCGCCAACGGCTGCATGTCCGACTACGAAGCGACCCCCGAAATGATCGCCAACCTGAAGAAGGGCCAGAACCTCATCGTTCAGGCGATCAACTCCAACGGCGCGCCGCTGACCCTGCCGCTGCCGCTGCAGGAGACTGGTGGTGCCAGCTTCGCCAAGGCCTATGACGGTCCGCCGACGGACCCGAAGGTGTTCGAAGAGAACCAGAAGAAGCTGCAGGACGAGCTGCAGAAGCGGGCCAACGAGGCGCGTCAGAAGCTCGAGCAGGCTGCCCCCGCTGCCAACGGTGCTGCGCCGGCCGCGCCGAAGTGACCCTCGGCTGAACCGACAAGCAAAAGGGCGCGCAGTGATGCGCGCCCTTTTTGTTTCTGCCCATCGGCTTCAGCCGCTGTGATGCACCTGCTTGTTCGACGGTGCGCGCGTTGAGAGAATGCGGCGCCGTCGTCGCGTTCAGTTCAGCGAAGGATTGCGCGGACGATAGCCCCCGGACTTGTCCTTCACGAAAATTTCGGCGACCTGCGAATGGCGGATCGGCTCGCCGGATTCGTCAGGAACGAGGTTCTGCTCGGACACGTAGGCGACGTACTCGGTTTCGGAGTTCTCGGCCAGCAGATGGTAGAAGGGCTGATCCTTGTGGGGGCGGACCCCTTCGGGGATGGACAACCACCATTCTTCCGTGTTGTTGAATTCCGGATCGATGTCGAAGATCACGCCCCGGAACGAAAAGATCCGGTGCCGAACGATCTGACCGATCTGGAACTTGGCGGTGCGCGCTTTGATCATGTCCCGTCGATAGACCAGGATTGTGGCCGATGCTAGTGGCAATACCCCTCCGCCGAGCCCTCCGAATCGCACCAGCGTAGTCCTCATGCCTCCGGAAGAAGCGCCCAAGCGCCACCTATCTCCATGATCGATATATTGAATCTGGCTTTGCCCTATTTCGGGCTGATCTTCGTCGGCTTCGCCTGCGGCAAGTTCCGGGCGCTGCCCGAGGCCGGTCTCGCCTGGATGAATTTCTTCCTGCTCTACGTCTCGCTGCCGGCGTTGTTTTTCCGGATCCTGGCGAAGACGCCGTTCGAAGAGCTCAACAATCTGCCGTTCGTGGTGGCGACCACCACGGCTACCGCGATCGCGTTCACGCTGTCCGCGCTCATCGGACGGCTGATGGGCAGGCTGTCGCTGCGCGAGGCGACGCTCGCCGGTCTCGCCGGCGGCTATGGCAACATCGGCTACATGGGGCCGGGCCTTGCGCTCGCGACGCTGGGGGCCAAGGCGGCAGCGCCCGTCGCGCTGATCTTCTGCTTCGACAACATCCTGCTGTTCTCGCTGGCACCGCTATTGATCGCGATCTCCGGCGGCAAGCAGCAGCGGCTGTGGCCGACCATCGTCTCGGTGATCAGGCAGATCGTCTTCCATCCGCTGATCGTCGCGGCCTACTGCGGCACCATTGCCGCCGCGCTGCACTGGCATCCGCCGACGGCGATCGACAACATGCTGCAGTTCCTGCAGGGCGCGGCTGCCCCGGTCGCGCTGTTCGCGCTGGGCGTCACGGTCGCGCTGCGGCCGTTCAGCCGCGTGCCGTGGGAGGTGCCCGGCATCATCCTGGTCAAGCTGGTGGCGCATCCGCTCGTGGTGTTCGGCCTGCTGTTCGCGCTGGGTCCGTTCGTGCCCGAATGGTCGGCGACGGCAATCCTGATGGCCTCGCTCCCGCCGGCGCTCAATGTGTTCGTGATCGCGCGGCAGTATGACGCCTGGATCGAGCCGGCCTCCGCCGCGGTGCTGCTGGGAACGTTCGTGTCGGTGGTGACGCTGACGAGCGTGATGTGGGCGCTGAAAACGGGGCAGATCCCGCTGCCCTAAACCGCACCTTTGGCGGCCGGCGGGGGGCGGCGCTTAGCGCCGGTTCGACCGCCAAGACGGCGCAAGGCCCTCGCGCATCGCCAGACGTCGCACCGGCCCGGCGCCGCCGAGCAGATGCATGCCGGCCGCGCGCAGCATCTGCAGCGGCAGCAGGTCGCTCAGCAGCGAGCGGTTGGCGAGATCGATCATGACCGTGCGGCTGTTGATGTCGGCCCAGCGGGCACGCTCGAAGCGCGACAACTCGGCTTCGGCTCCGGGGTCACCGTGACGGGCGAGTGCGTCACCGGCGATGGCTGCGATATCAGCGGCATCGCGCAAGCCCATGTTGAGCCCTTGCGCGCCGATCGGCGGCAGCACGTGGGCGGCCTCGCCAACCAGCACGACACGCTGCATCGCAAATCGCCGGGGGCGTTCGAACGCCAGCGGAAACATGTGGCGTCCGCCCTCGACGCGCATGCGGCCGAGGATCGAGTGGGCGCGCTGCTCGGCCGCAGCCGACAGTTCGTCGTCGCTCAGCGCCATGAGGCGCGCGGCCTCGGCGGCAGAGGTCACCCACACCACGCTGGAGCGGGCGCCGGGCAGCGGCACGAAGACGCATGGGCCGTTGGGCGTATGGAATTCGGTCGACGTGTCGTGATGCGGGCGGGCATGGCCGACATTGAAGGTGAGGGCGGTCTGGGTCAGTGCGCGCCGGCTGACGCCGATGCCGGCGGCATCCCGGCTGATCGAATGGCGCCCCTCGGCGCCGACCACGAGGCGCGCGTCAAGCGTCTGGCCAAGCCGGGTGCGGACATGAACGGCATCGTCGTGCGGAGTGACCGCATCGGCCTCGTCGTCGAGGCGGATCAGGTTCGCAAGCTCGGCGGCACGTGCCTCGAGGGCTGCCACCAGCACCTTGTTCTCGATGTTGTAGCCGAATGCGTCGCGACCGATCTCGTTGCTCGAGAACCGGACTTCGGGAGCGCGGACCAGACGGCCGGTGTCGTCGACCAGCCGCATGACGCGCAGCGGCGCGGCGCTGTCGGCGCAGCGCGGCCAGACGTCGATGGTCTCCAGCAGATCAATCGACTGGCCGAGCAGGGCGGTGGTCCGGTTGTCGGCGTAGGGTGCGCGACGGGCCACCAGGGCGGTGGTGGCGCCGCGCGTCGCCAGCGCGATGGCGGCCACGAGGCCGGTGGGGCCGCCGCCGATCACGGCGACATCGAACAAGGGAAGCGGGCGCGGCGCGTCATCCATGGGCACTGGATATAAGGACCTCGCTGGGGTCCCGCAATCGGCTTTGCGAGGGCAGCGCGATATGACAGTCACGCGACGCATCGCCGCAACGCCGCCTGTGCAAAGAGACGCAATTCCTGTTAATCACAGGGCGACCCATGACTCAGCCCATGACTCAGCCGGACCCAAACCAGGCGCCGATCGGTACCCCCGCGACCCGCCGGCGCGCGTTCGGGGTGCATGTGCTCACGGCATTGGGGGCGGGGTTCGCGCTGATGGCGCTGCTGGAAGCGGTGCGCGAGCACTGGGCGGCGATGTTCGGTTGGCTCGGTGCGGCGCTGGTGGTCGACGCCCTCGACGGCCCGCTGGCGCGGCGGCTCGACGTCGTCCGGCTGCTGCCGGACTGGTCGGGGGAGACCCTCGATCTCGTGGTCGATTTCGTCACCTACGTCTTCGTGCCGGCCTATGCCATCACGGCGAGCGGGCTGTTGCTGCCGCCGACGGCACCGCTGCTCGGCGCGGCGATCGCGGTGACCGGAGCGCTCTACTTCGCCGATCGCCGGATGAAGACCGACGACAATCATTTTCGCGGGTTCCCGACCCTGTGGAACGTGGCCGCCTTCTATCTCTTCCTGCTGCGGCCCGGACCGCTCACCGCGAGCCTCGCGGTCGTCGCGCTGCTGGTGCTGACGTTCGTGCCGTTCAACGTCATGCACCCGGTGCGGGTCCAGCGCCTGCGATCGCTCAATCTGGCGCTGGTGGTGCTGTGGGGGCTGCTGGCGCTTGCCGCGGTGGTCGAGGATTTCCAGGTGCCGGTCGTGGTACGCGTCGGCCTCTGTCTGATCGCCTTCTATGTGCTGTGCAGCGATATCGTGATCCGGATGATCAAACGGGTGAATGCATGATGCAACTTCTGGCCAGCCCCGAAGCCTGGGCCGCGCTGGTGACACTGACGACGCTGGAGATCATTCTCGGCATCGACAACGTGATCTTCATTTCGGTGCTGGTGTCGCGCATCCCCGAACATCAGGCCAAGCGCGCGCGGCAGCTCGGCCTCGCGCTGGCACTGGTGTTCCGCATCGCCCTGCTGTCGATCCTGGTGTGGCTGATCGGTCTGACCAAGCCGGTGTTCACGCTGTTCGAGCAGGGATTCTCCTGGCGTGACATCATCCTCATCGGCGGCGGCGCCTTCCTGATCGCCAAGGCCACCCATGAGATCCACAACGAGGTCGAGGCCCGCGAAGGCGGCGGCGACGGCGCCAGGCCGGCCAATGCGTTCTTCTGGGTGATCGTCCAGATCATCATCATCGATCTCGTATTCTCGCTGGATTCGATCATCACTGCGATCGGCATGGCGCAGGATCTCACTATCATGATCACCGCGGTGATCATCGCCTGCATCGTGATGTATGTGTCGTCGGGGCCGATCGCCGGCTTCGTCGCGCGGCATCCGACCACCAAGATGCTGGCGCTGTCGTTCCTGGTGCTGATCGGCGTCGCGCTGGTCGCCGACGGCTTCCAGTTTCATATCCCGCGCGGCTACATCTACTTCGCGATCGCGTTCGCGCTGGCGGTCGAGGCCTTCAACATCCTGGCGCGGCGCAACCGCGAGCGGATCGAGCCAGACAAGGATACCCACTGAGCGGGTTGCTCCCTCCCGTTTCGCCGCCTAATGTCGCGCGGAGAAACGGGAGTGGAAGATGACCAAGGCTGTGCGAGTCCATCAGGTCGGCGGACCGGAAGTGCTGACCTATGAGGACGTCGATGTGCCGCCGCCGGGCCACGGCGAGGTGCGGATCAGCCAGCACGCCATCGGGTTGAATTTCATCGATACCTACTACCGCAGCGGTCTCTACAAGGCGCCGGCGCTGCCTTTCATCGCCGGCAACGAGGCGTCGGGCGAGGTCGTATCGGTCGGGTCGGGCGTCACCAATTTCCATCCGGGCGATCGTGTCGCCTATTATACGAACCTCGGCAGCTATACGACCGAACGCAATATCGTCGCCGACAAGCTGGTCAAGCTGCCGGACGCCATCACCCACGAGCAGGCGGCCGTGCTGATGCTCAAGGGCCTGACCGTCTTCTATCTTCTGCACAAGACGTTCCGCGTCGAGCCGGGACATCGTGTTCTGATCCATGCCGCCGCAGGCGGCATCGGCCTGCTCGCGTGCCAGTGGGCCAAGGCGCTCGGCGCCAACGTGATTGGAACCGTCGGTTCGAAGGAGAAGGCCGAACTCGCGCTCGCCAATGGCTGCGATCACGTCATCCTCTACAACGAGGAAGATTTCGTCGCACGGGTGAAGCAGATCAGCCGCGGCGAGCTCTGCGATGTCGTCTATGACGGTGTCGGCAAGGCGACGTTTCCCGGCTCGCTGTCCTGTCTCAAGCCGCGCGGCATGTTCGTCAGTTTCGGCAACGCCTCCGGGCCCGTGCCGCCGTTCTCGCTGCTGGAGCTCAACAACCACGGCTCGCTGTTCGCGACGCGGCCCAAGCTCAACGACTATGTCGGCACGCGGCGCGAATTGCTCGAAGCCGCCGATACCATGTTCGCCGCCGTACTGAACGGCAAACTGCACGTTCCGATCCATCACGCCTATGCGCTCAAGGACGCGCAGAAGGCGCACCGCGATCTCGAGAGCCGCGCGACGGTCGGGGCATCGGTGCTGCGTCCGTAACGGGCGTCGCGGCGGCGGCGATGACCGCTGCCGCCACGGGCCGTGTCGCCGTCAGTTCACGCAGCGCGCCGCGCCGCTCCGGCGCAGGATCGAGTCCAGCGACGCAATCATCTCCGCGATCTCCTCGCGGGTGACGTTGAGGGCCGGCATGAAGCGCAACGCGTCCGGCTGCGGGGCGTTGAGCAGGAGGCCTTCGTCGAGCGCCTGCGCGACGATCGCCGCGCCGATCGGCCGCTTGAGGTCGAGCGCCAGCAGCAATCCCTGGCCGCGGACTTCGCCGAGCCCATGGCGGGCAGAAATTCGCTGCAGTTCGCTCGCGAGGTGCTGACCGTTGTCACGCACCGTCTTGAGGAACGCCGGCTGGCGCACCTGCTCGACAATCGCAGCGCCCGCCGCGCACATCAGCGGATTGCCGTTGAACGTGCCGCCCTGGTCGCCGTGGGCGAAGCACGATGCTTCGCGGGTGGCGAGGAGGGCGGCGAGCGGCACGCCACCGCCGATGCCCTTGCCGAGTGTCATGATGTCCGGCGTGACGCCGGCGCCCTGATGGTGGAACAGGTGTCCGGTGCGGCCGATGCCGGTCTGGATCTCGTCGAAGATCAGTAGCAGGCCGCGGGCCTTGGTCAGCCCGCGCAGGTCCCGCAGGAAGGCGTCGGTCGCGGGCCACACCCCGGCCTCCCCCTGGATCGGCTCGAGCATCACGGCGACCGTGTTGTCGCCGATCAGCCGTTCGACCGATGCAAGATCGTTGAGCGTCGCCTTGGGAAAGCCGGGCACCTTGGGTTCGAACAGCGGCTCGAACGCCTTCTTGCCGCATGCCGACATGGTGGCGAGGGTGCGGCCGTGGAACGCGCCGGTGAAGGTGATGATCTCGTAGGCGCCGTCCCGATGCAGCGTTCCGAACTTGCGCGCCAGCTTGATCGCGCCCTCATTGGCTTCCGCGCCGGAGTTGGCGAAGAACACCTGGTCGAAGCCACTGTTCGCCACCAGCAACTGCGCGAGCTTGAGGCTCGGGGCGTTGTAGAATGCCGGGCTCGGCGTCAGCAGGTCCTTTGCCTGGACGGCGAGCGCATCGGCGATGACGGCCGGCGAATGGCCCAGGCTGTTGACGGCCCAGCCCTGCACGAAGTCGAGGTAGCGGCGGCCGCTGTCGTCCCACAGCCAGCTGCCTTGGCCGCGGACGAACACCACGGGCGGGCGGGCAGTGATGTCCATCAGCGTGTCGAACGGATGGATCGCAGCGGTCATGGCAGGCTCCTGTGGTTGGGGGAACGTGGGCGGTGGAAACGGGGGGCTGAAATGCAAGAAGGCCGCGCTTTGCGGGCGCGGCCTTCTCGAAAACGTTGCTGATGTCTGCTTCAGCTCTGTCGTCGGACACGGCGCGACCCATCATCGTCGAAAGAGCGACGACGGCGGTCTGCGCGGCAGATGGTCCGGATCGAAATCATGGGGCGCGCTCGTACAGCCGAACGGCCCCCTCTGTCAAGGCGCCTGGTTCAGAAACCCGCGACCGTACCATGCAGGTCGTAGGCGTCGGCCCGCTCGATCCTGGCGGTGACGATGTCGCCGACCTTGAGCGGCCGGCGGCTCGACAGGTAGACGCTGCCGTCGATTTCCGGCGCGTCGGCCTTGGAGCGGCCCCTGGCGACGCTCGGGCCGACCTCGTCGATGATCACCTGCTGACGGGTGCCGACCTTGCGCTTCAATCGCCGCGCCGAGATCTTCTGCTGACGCGCCATCAGCGCGTTCCAGCGCTCGGCCTTGATCTCGTCGGGGACGGGATTGTCCAGCGCGTTCGAGGTCGCGCCCGCCACAGGCTCGTACTTGAAGCAGCCGACGCGGTCGATCTCCGCCTCGTCCAGCCAGTCCAGCAGGTAGGCGAAGTCGGCATCGGTCTCGCCGGGGAAGCCGACGATGAAGGTCGAGCGCAGCGTCAGGTCGGGGCACTGCTCGCGCCACGCCTTGATGCGCCCCAGCGTCTTGTCCTGGGCCGCCGGCCGCCGCATCTGCTTCAGCACGTCGGGGCTCGCGTGCTGGAAGGGGATGTCGAGATAGGGCAGCACCTTGCCTTCGGCCATCAGGCCGATGACCTCGTCGACATGCGGGTAGGGGTAGACGTATTGCAGCCGCACCCAGGCGCCGAGCTCGCCGAGTTCGCGGGCGAGGTCGTAGAAGCGCGCGCGAACCTCGCGGTCCTTCCACGGCGCCGCTGCGTATTTCAGGTCGACACCGTAGGCCGAGGTGTCCTGCGACACGACCAGCAATTCCTTGACGCCGGCGTTCACCAGCCGCTCGGCCTCGCGCAGCACGTCGTCGGCGGTGCGCGAGACGAGGTCGCCGCGCAGCTTGGGAATGATGCAGAAGGTGCAGCGGTTGTTGCAGCCTTCGGAAATCTTCAGGTAGGCGTAGTGCCGGGGTGTCAGCTTGATGCCCTGCGGCGGCACGAGGTCGAGATGCGGGTTGTGCAGCGGCGGGATCGCCCGATGCACGGCGTCCAGCACGCTCTCGTACTGCTGCGGCCCGGTGATCGACAGCACGCCCGGATAGGCCTGCTCGATCTGCTCGGGCTCGGCGCCCATGCAGCCGGTGACGATGACCTTGCCGTTCTCGGCCATGGCCTCGCCGATGGCGCTCAGCGACTCCTGCTTGGCGCTGTCGAGAAAGCCGCAGGTGTTGACGATGACAAGGTCGGCGCCGTCGTGCTTGCGCGCAAGCTCATAGCCTTCGGCGCGCAGCCGCGTGATGATGCGCTCGGAGTCCACCAGCGCCTTGGGGCAACCGAGGGACACGAAACTGACTTTCGGCGCGACGCCCTTGTCCATGCTTCTCCATCCAGTTAGAAGCGA
This sequence comes from Bradyrhizobium sp. U87765 SZCCT0048, assembly GCF_018131225.1. Taxonomy (GTDB): domain Bacteria; phylum Pseudomonadota; class Alphaproteobacteria; order Rhizobiales; family Xanthobacteraceae; genus Bradyrhizobium_A. The sequence continues at coordinate 60,703 of NZ_JAFCMM010000001.1, forward strand.
CAGGAGCTAGCCTTGATCCCCGCCAATTTCAAGGCCGGCGGGACGACCGATCGCGTGCCGGCGCGGGCGGAACCAGTCCAGGCCCTGAGATACGCCTGTTTTGCGAGGCAGATCACCGGGATGCCCCGGTCTTGACCGTGAAGTGAGCGCTGGATGCCGGCTGAGACGACCCTCAAGATCGTCATCGTGGATGAGAGCCCGATCCGGGCCGCGATCCTGCTGGAGGGGCTGCGCGACGCCGGTTTCACCACCGTCGAGCATATCAGCGAAATGCACAACCTGCTGGCGCGGATCTACGCCCTCGATCCCGACGTCATCCTGATCGACCTCGAGAACCCCAGCCGCGATGTGCTGGAGCAGATGTTTCAGGTCAGCCGCGCGGTGCGCCGCCCGATTGCGATGTTCGTCGACCAGAGCGATTCCGCCTCGATCGAGGCCTCGGTCGACGCGGGGGTGTCCGCCTACATCGTCGATGGCCTCAAGAAGGAGCGGATCAAGCCGGTGCTCGATCTCTGCGTGTCGCGATTCAACGCCTTTGCGCGCCTGCAGGCCGAGCTTGAGCGCACCAAGTCGGCGCTGGAGGAGCGCAAGGTGATCGACCGCGCCAAGGGGTTGCTGATGAAGATCAAGGGCCTGACCGAGGACGAGGCCTATGTCCTGATGCGTTCGACCGCGATGCGCGAGAAGAAGAAGATCGCCGACATCGCGCAGTCGATCATCACTGCCGCGGAGATGTTGAAATGACCGGCAAGCCGTTGCGCGTGGGGTTCATTCCGCTGGTCGACGCTGCCGCGCTGATTGTCGCCGTCGACAAGGGATTTGCCGCCGGGCAAGGGCTGGACGTCACGCTGGTGCGTGAGGTGTCGTGGTCGAATGTCCGCGACAAGCTCAACATCGGCCTGTTCGATGCGGCGCATCTGCTGGCGCCGGTGGCGATCGCCTCCAGCCTCGGCATCGGCCATGTCAGGGTGCCGATTGTGGCGCCGTTCACCCTCGGCGTGAACGGCAACGCCATCACCGTGTCGCCGGCGCTGCAGGGGGCGATCATGGCGCGGCTCGACGGCGCGCCGACCGATCCGATGGCGACTGCACGGGCGCTCGCCCGGGTTGTCGCCGACCGGCGGGCGCGGGGGCAGGAGCCCCTGACCTTCGGCATGACCTTCCCGTTCTCGACCCACAACTACCAGCTCCGCTTCTGGATGGCGGCCGGCGGCGTCGATCCGGACGAAGACGTCCGCCTCGTGGTGCTGCCGCCTCCCTACATGGTCGAAAGTCTCGCGAGTGGCCATGTCGATGCATTCTGCGTCGGCGCGCCCTGGAATTCCGTGGCGGTCGATCTCGGTATCGGCCACATCCTGCATTTCGTCTCGGACATCCTGGTGCGGGCGGCGGAGAAGGTGCTGGCCGTGCGCGGCCGCTGGGCCGAGGAGAATCCCGATGCCCTGGCCGCGCTTGTCCGGGCCTGCCAGCAAGCCGCCGAGTTCATCGAAGCCCCGGATCACCGCGCCGAAGCCGCGGCCATTCTTGGCCATCCCGAGCGCATCGGGGTCGATCCGGACGTGATCCGCCGCACCCTCGACGGCCGCCTCAAGGTCACGCCGGACGGTATGTTCCGCGAGAGCGACCGCTATCTGCTGGTCGGTCGCGAGGCGGCGGCCCGGCCGGACCCGATCCAGGCCGCCTGGCTTTACGCCCAGATGGTGCGCTGGGGGCAGACGCCGTGGAGCGCCGAGGCGCTGCGAACGGCCCAGGCGGTCTTCCGGCCCGACCTGTACGACGCTGCGACCGGATTCGCAGGCGAGCCAGCCCGGATGGTGGCAGATGGGATCGGTGCCTTTGCCGGCCCGGCCTTCGACCCCGCCGATATCGCCGCCCATCTCGCCTCATTTCCAATCCGGCGAAAGCCGCAAGGCTGACGGTCGCGTTGCGGGCAAGGCCGGCTGCCTAATTATTGCGCGCTGCACAAAAAGCTGACTTTCTGCAATTCCAAAGGTCATCCCACCACCCGATCGCCACCTCGGTGATTCGCGGAAGGCTTTTTATTTCAATGCGTTACGGAGCCCGGACTGGCTGGCACGGAGTTTGAATAGCTCTGGTCAGGCTGAGACGAAGGCCGACAGGTCCACGGAAGGACCATGCAGCAATGCCGCTGTCCTGGAGGGTGTCGTGGAAACGCGATTCAGCCGGGGGCGGCATTTGTCGTTTCAGCGCATCGCGGCCGCAGGGCCATACCGCAGAGGGATGACCGACACGATGAGCAAGACCAACAAAGAGGGATCGATCGGCCGGGGGATCGATCGGCGCGCACTGCTCAAGACGGGCGCCGGCTCCGCGGCGCTGTTGGCCGCACTGCGGATGAACTTTCCCGGCGGCGCGTTCGCGCAGGGCGCAGGCCTCGAAGTGAAGGGCGCCAAGCTCGGCTTCATCGCGCTCACCGACGCGTCGCCGCTGTTCGTCGCCAAGGAGAAGGGCATCTTCGCCAAATACGGCATGCCCGACGTCGAGGTGCAGAAGCAGGCATCGTGGGGCACGACGCGCGACAACCTCGTGCTGGGATCCGAAGGCAATGGCATCGACGGCGCGCACATCCTCACCCCGATGCCGTACCTGATCTCGTCCGGCAAGGTGACGCAGAACAACGTGCCGACACCGATGTACATTCTGGCGCGGCTCAATCTCAACGGCCAGTGCATCTCGGTTGCCAAGGAATATACCGATCTCAAGGTCGGCGTCGACGCCGCGCCCTTCAAGACGGCGCTGGAGAAGAAGAAGGCCTCCGGCAAGGCGATCAAGGCGGCCATGACATTCCCCGGCGGCACCCACGACCTGTGGATCCGCTACTGGCTCGCCGCCGGGGGCATCGATCCGGACAAGGACATCGAGACCATCGTGGTGCCGCCGCCGCAGATGGTGGCGAACATGAAGGTCGGCACCATGGATTGCTTCTGCGTCTGCGAGCCATGGAATCTGCAGCTGATTCACCAGGACATCGGTTACACCGCGCTGACCACCGGCGAGCTCTGGAATAGGCATCCGGAAAAATCCTTCGCGCTGCGTGCAGCCTTCGTCGACAAGTACCCGAAGGCGGCGAAAGCGCTGCTGATGGCGGTAATGGAGGCGCAGCAGTGGTGCGAGAAGCCGGAGAACCGCGACGAGGTGGCGGCGATCTGCGCCAAGCGGCAGTGGATCAACTGCCCGGTCGAGGATGTCACTGACCGCGTCAAGGGCAAGTTCGATTACGGCACCGGCCGGGTCGTCGAGAACAGCCCGCATGTCATGCGGTTCTGGGCGGACAACGCTTCTTATCCCTATCAGAGCCATGACCTGTGGTTCATCACCGAGGACATTCGCTGGGGCAAGTATGAGGCGACCTACGACGCCAAGGCGCTGATCGCCAAGGTCAATCGCGAGGACCTGTGGCGCGAGGCGGCCAAGGATCTCGGCGTCGCCGCGGCGGACATCCCCGCCAACACATCCCGCGGCAAGGAGACGTTTTTCGACGGCAAGGTGTTCGATCCCGCCGATCCGTCGGCCTACCTGAAATCGCTCGCGATCAAGCGCGTCGAAGTCTGATCTCGCGCGGGCCGCTGCTCGTGCGGCGGCCCGGCCTTTCCTTCGCACCTGGAGATTCTGGAATGAACATGCCTGCGCTCAAGACCGAGCCTGCCGCGGCAATTGCGGCGACGGCTGCGCCGGTCGTGACCTTGTCGCCGAAGCGGCCGCCGCTCGGCGATCGCGCCGCAAAGATCGTGCGTGCAGCTTCTGCGCGGGTGATTCCGCCGCTGATCGTCATCGCGCTATTCCTGGTGGTCTGGGAGCTGCTGTGCCGCAAGGCCGGCGCGACGCTGCCGCCGCCGTCGCGGGTGCTGCGCGACACCAGCGAACTGATCCTCCATCCGTTCTTCGACAATGGCGGCATCGACAAGGGGCTGTTCTGGCACCTCTCCGCCAGTCTGCAGCGCGTCGCGCTGGGTTATTCGCTGGCTGTGGTCGCCGGCGTCGCCCTCGGCGCGCTGGTCGGCCAGTCGGTGTGGGCGATGCGCGGTCTCGATCCGATCTTCCAGGTGCTGCGGACCATTCCGCCGCTGGCCTGGCTGCCGCTGTCGCTGGCGGCGTTTCGCGATGGCCAGCCGTCGGCGATCTTCGTGATCTTCATCACCTCGATCTGGCCGATCATCATCAACACCGCCGTTGGCATCCGCAACATCCCGCAGGATTATCGCAACGTCGCCGCGGTGGTGCAGCTCAACCCGCTCGAGTTCTTTACCAAGATCATGATCCCGTCGGCGGCGCCCTACATCTTCACGGGCCTGCGCATCGGCATCGGCCTGTCGTGGCTGGCGATCGTCGCCGCCGAGATGCTGATCGGCGGCGTCGGTATCGGCTTCTTCATCTGGGACGCGTGGAATTCGTCGCACATCAGCGAGATCATCCTCGCCCTGTTCTATGTCGGCATCATCGGCTTCGTGCTCGATCGCATCATCGCGACGATCGGCACCGCCGTGACCCACGGCACGGCCACCAACTGAGGGGACCCGTCATGCACGCCTATCTCAAGCTCGATCACATCGACAAGATCTTCACACGCGGGCAGGCCACCACCGAGGTGCTCAGGGACATCAACCTGACCATCGACCAGGGCGAGTACGTCTCGATCATCGGTCACTCCGGCTGTGGCAAGTCGACGTTGCTGAACATCGTCGCGGGCCTGACGCCGGCGACCCACGGCGGGGTGCTGCTGGAGAACCGCGAAGTCAACGCGCCGGGGCCCGATCGTGCGGTCGTGTTCCAGAACCACAGCCTGCTGCCCTGGCTCACGGTCTACGACAACGTCCGTCTCGGCGTCGACAAGGTGTTCGGGCGGAGCAAGAGCCGCAGCGAACGCGACGCCTGGACCATGCACAATCTCAACCTCGTGCAGATGGCCCACGCCAAGGACAAGCGTCCCGGAGAGATCTCCGGCGGCATGAAGCAGCGCGTCGGCATCGCCCGGGCGCTGGCGATGGAGCCGAAGGTGCTGCTGCTCGACGAGCCGTTCGGCGCCCTCGACGCGCTGACGCGCGCGCATCTGCAGGATTCGGTGATGGCGCTGCACCAGAAGCTCAACAACACCGTGATGATGATCACCCACGACGTCGACGAGGCCGTGCTGCTGTCGGACCGCATCGTGATGATGACCAACGGCCCGAGTGCCCGGATCGGCGAGGTGCTGGAAGTGCCGCTGCCGCATCCGCGCAAGCGGCTCGAGCTGGCCTCGAACCCGATCTATCTCAAGTGCCGCCAGCGGGTGCTCGAATTTCTCTACGAGCGGCACCGCTTCGTCGAGGCCGCCTGAGCGGAGAGATCGCGCCGTGAGCGAACCTCTTGTCATCATCGGCAACGGCATGGCCGCGGCGCGTCTGGCTGAAGAGCTCTCCAGGCGGGCCCTCGGCAAGTATGCGCTCGCCATCATCGGCGACGAGCCGCGGCTCGCCTATAACCGCGTGCTGCTGTCATCGGTGCTGGCCGGCGAGGTCGCCTCCGACGAGATCGAACTCAGGCCGGCGCAGTGGTGGCGTGACCGCGGCGTGACGCTGAGCTACGGCCGTGCCGCTGTCGCCGTCGACGTGCCACGGCGCATCGTGAATCTCGCCGACGGCCGCTCGGTGCCGTTCGCGCGGCTGGTTTTTGCCACCGGTTCGCAGGCGCTCCGGCTCGGCGTGCCCGGCGCGCAGCTCGACGGTGTGCATACGTTCCGCGACAGCCGCGACGTCGACCTGCTGTTGCGTCTCGCGGCGGCGCGAAAGCGCATCGTGGTGATCGGCGGCGGGCTGCTCGGCCTCGAAGCCGCATACGGGCTGGCGAGAGCCGGCGCGCGGGTCACGCTCGTTCATCTGATGGATCGCCTGATGGAGCGCCAGCTCGATGCGCCGGCCGCGGCCCTGCTGCGACGTCTCGTCGAGGCGAGGGGGGTCGAGGTCAGGCTCGAGGCGAGCACATCGGGCATCGTCGGCGACGGCCACGTTGAAGGGGTGACCTTCGCCGATGGCTCGTCGATGGCCGCCGACGCGGTGATCTTTGCGGCCGGTATCCGGCCGAACGTCATGCTTGCCAGGGAAGCCGGCATCGCCGTCGGCCGCGGCATCGTGGTCGATGACCACCTGCAGACGTCGATCCCCGGAATCCACGCCCTCGGCGAGTGCGCCGAGCATGCCGGGATTTGTTACGGGCTCGTCGAACCGGCCTATGAGCAGGCGCGCGTGCTGGCGGAGGTGCTCGGTGGCCGCAACGCCGGCTATCGCGGCAGTGTGGTCGCCACCAACCTGAAAGTGTCGGGCGTCGGGGTCTTTTCGGCAGGCGACTTTCTCGGCGGCGCGTCGAGCGAGGCCATCGTGTTCAACGATCCCCGGATGGCGACCTACAAGAAGCTCGTGATCGCGGACGACCGTCTCGTCGGTGCGGTGCTGGTCGGGGATACGCGCGATGCGCTGTGGTATCTCGACCTCATCCGCAGCGGCGCATCGATCGTGGCGATACGCGACGATCTGATGTTCGGCCGTGTCGCGGCGGCGCGGAATGCCGCATGAGCACCGCCGCCGCGCCGGGCCAGGTGATCCCCTTGGCGGCTGTAAATCGTGCGGCTTGTGCGCTTGCACAATATTTGAGTTCTCTGGCTTCAAATGCAGCGGTGTTTCGGTCGTGGCGGCGGCGATCTCGCCGCACGCATGTTTCTAACCGACTGATATGTCGAGGCGATCTCAATTTCCTGAATCTGGCATGCCGCTTGAATAATAAACGCCGAACGCGAGCGTCGGCGATGACGTCGCGCGTCTGCCCACCGATGGGCGCTCCCACCGCCGCACCCCGGATCGCATCGATGCGCCGGAGCGGTTCAGCGGCCGATCCCTGTGATCGGTCCCATCGGACACGCGAGAGGCAGACACACACCATGGATGACGTCAAACCGGTCGATGTGGTTTCGGCCATGATCGAAACCAGCCGTGACAGTCTGCAGCACTCACCACGCCATCTTCTGATCCGCGGCGCCATCTCCGGAGCGCTGTCCACGGCGCAGCCGCTGGTCGGAGCCGCCATTTTCCCTGTCGGCCTCACGATGATCGTGCTGCTCGGCCGCGAACTCGTGAACGGCAGTTTCGGGCTCTTGCCGCTGGCGCTGGGTCATCTCGTCGGCGGCTTCGTCTTCACTGGCCTCGGCCTCTATCTCGCGCTGGGATCGGCGCGGCGTGCCGCCCCTGCAGTCCATGTCGCGGCAGAGTGAGACAGGGGGTGACGATCGTGACCACGCAGTTCAACAGCGACTTCACATCCGATCAGAAGCGGTATCTCGAAGGCTTTGCTTCCGGGTTGCAGATCGCGCGCAGCGGCCGGTTCGGCCAGGCCACGGCGGCATCAGCCGAGCCGACGGGGCCTGACGCGGCTCACATCAAGGCGCAGGATCGCGTGCTCGCAGCCGGCGGCAAGCTCGCCGACCAGGAGAAGTTCAAGCGCGAGGAGCACCCGTTCGACGCCTATCCGCGTCTTGTCAGCCAGTCGAAAAGCAACGAGCCGCCGAAGCCGGCGGACAATTTTCGCTGGCGCTATTTCGGCCTGTTCTATGTGGCTCCGACCCAGACGTCCTACATGTGCCGGCTGCGGATTCCCAACGGCATCCTCAAGCACTGGCAGCTCGCCGAACTGGCCGGATTGTCGGAGCGGTTCGGCGGCGGCTATGCCCATGTCACCACCCGCGCCAACCTGCAGATCCGTGAGATCGCGCCGAAGAACGCCGCGCCGCTGGTCGAGGCGATCCAGGACATCGGCCTGTGCTCGCGCGGCTCCGGCGCCGACAACATCCGCAACGTCACGGGCACGGCGACGGCCGGCATCGATCCGCAGGAATTGCTGGATACCAGGCCCTACGCCCGGCAGTGGCACTACCATATTCTCAACGACCGTGGTCTCGTCGGCTTGCCGCGCAAGTTCAATGTCGCGTTCGACGGCGCCGGTCGCATCGCGGTGCTCGAGGACACCAACGACATTGCATTCCAGGCGGTCGAGGTCGCTGACGGCCACGGCGTTGCGCCTGGCGTCTACTTCCGCCTCGCGCTCGGAGGCATCACCGGCCATAAGGACTTTGCCCGCGACACCGGCGTGATCGTCCGGCCCGACGAGGCCACTGAAGTCGCCGATCGCATCGTGCGGGTGTTCATCGACCACGGCGATCGCACCAATCGCAACAGGGCGCGGCTCAAATATGTGCTCGACGCTTTCGGGTTCGACAAGTTCCTGGCGGCCGTCGAGGACAAGCTCGGCCGGCCGCTGACCCGCGTGCCGCCGGAAGCGATCGCCACCCGTCCGGGCTACGACCGGCTGGCGCATATCGGCGTGCATCCGCAAAAGCAGGCGGGCCTCAACTGGATCGGCGTGACGCTGATTCTCGGACGGCTATCGCCGGAGCAGATGCGAGGTCTTGCGGCGATCTCCCGCGATCTCGGCGATGGCGATATCCGTCTGACGGTCTGGCAGAACCTGCTGATCTCGGGCGTGCCCGACGCACGGATTGCCGATGCTGTCGCGGCGATCGAGGCGCTGGGATTGTCGACGGCGGCATCGCCGCTGCGCGCCGGGGCGGTCGCCTGCACCGGCAGCGCCGGCTGCAAATTCGCAGCCTCCGATACCAAGCACACCGCCAATGCCGTGGTCGCGTGGTGCGACAGCCGCGTGTCGCTGGATGCGCCGGTCAATCTCCATGTTACCGGCTGCCATCATTCCTGCGCCCAGCACTACATCGGCGACATCGGCCTGATCGGCGCCCGTGTGCCGGTCAGCGACGACGGGGATACCGTCGCGGGCTACCACATCCATGTCGGCGGCGGCTATGGCGTCGACGCCGCGATCGCGCGTGAGCTCTGTCGCGACGTCAAGGCCGAGGATGCGCCGCTGGTCGTCGAGCGGTTGCTGAAGGGCTATCTCGCCGATCGCTCGGCGGGCGAGTCGTTCGTCGCCTTCACCGCCCGCCACGATACCGAAGCGCTGAGGCGCATGATCGACAAGGACCCCGTGGAATGAATCAGTTGGCGCCCATGACACCACTCGCCCTCATTCCCGAGAACGCGCCGTTTTCGACGGAGCAGCGCAACTGGCTGAACGGCTTCTTCGCCGGCCTGATCTCTGTCGACGGCGGCGCCATCACGCCGCTGTCGCCGGAGCAGGGCGCGGCGGTGATGCAGGAAGCGGCCGGAGACGGCGACGACGGCGAAGCGCCCTGGCATGACCAGACGCTGTCGATCGCCGAGCGCATGACGATGGCCGAGGGGCGGCCGCTGCGCCGCCGGATGATGGCCGCGATGGCGCAGCAGGACTGTGGCCAGTGTGGCTACAACTGCCATGACTATTCGGAGGCGATCGCCGGGCGCAAGGAAACGCGCCTCAATCTGTGCGTTCCCGGCGGCAAGGATACGCTGCGGATGCTCAAGGGGCTCCACGAGGAGATGGAGAAGGCGCCGGGACGTGCGGCCGCCGAACCGCCCCCGTCGGCGGCAGCTGCGTCCGATACGGCGTCGTCCGTTCCCGCAGCCGCGCCGGTTGGCCGCTCGCGTGACAATCCGGCCATGGCGACGTTCCTGTCGCGGCGGCTTCTCAATAAGGCCGGATCGGAGAAGCAGACCTGGCATGTCGAGTTCGATCTCGCCGACAGCGGCCTCGACTACGTCGTCGGAGATTCGTTCGGTGTCTTCGCCAGGAACGATCTCGGCCTCGTCGACCAGATCATCGCGATGCTCGGCGTATCACATGTGATGGAGGTGCGCGGCAAGACGCTGCGGGATGTGCTGAGGGACGACGTCTCGCTGGCGCCGGCTCCGGACAGCCTGTTCGAGCTGATCTCGTTCATTTCAGGCGGAGCGATGCGGGAGAAGGCGCGGGCGCTGGCGCAAGGCGCCGATCCCGACGGCGACGCGGCGAACCTCGATGTGCTTGCGACCCTGCAGAAGTTCGCCGGTGTCCGGCCGCATCCGGAAGCTTTTGTCGAGGCGCTGGAGCCGCTGCAGCCACGGCTGTATTCGATCTCGTCCTCGCACAACGCGACGCCGTCACGGTTGTCGCTGACGGTCGATGCCGTGCGCTATACGATCGGCAAGCGCAGGCGCCTCGGAATGGCGTCGACATTTCTCGCCGACCGCATTGCGCCGGGCGACACGCTGCCCGTCTACGTGCAGAAGGCACACGGCTTCGGCCTGCCGCAGGATCCGTCGGTGCCGATCATCATGATCGGGCCGGGCACCGGTATCGCGCCGTTCCGCGCGTTCCTGCACGATCGTCAGGCGACGAAGGCGTCCGGGCGCAACTGGTTGTTCTTCGGCCATCAGCGCAGCGATTGCGATTTCTTCTATGCCGATGAGCTCAACGCGATGAAGGCCGCGGGCGTGCTGACGCGGCTGTCGCTGGCGTGGTCGCGCGACGGCAAGGAGAAATTCTACGTGCAGGACCGCATGCGCGAACTCGGTCGCGAAGTCTGGTCATGGCTGGCCGACGGAGCGCATGTCTATGTCTGCGGTGACGCCAAGCGCATGGCCAGGGACGTCGAGCGGGCGCTGGTCGATATCATCGCCCAGTTCGGCGCGCGTTCGATCGACGAGGCGGTCGCGTTCGTCTCCGAGCTGAAGAAGAAGGGCCGCTACCAGCAGGACGTGTACTGAGGAATGCGCAGCAATTGCGACAATTTGCGGAAAAGTCGGGATTAGGGAACCGGAAGGGTGAAATGAAGCGGGCGCGAAAGTGTCGTCAGGCAGAATCTTCGTCCAAGACTCCACGCCGGGCAGCAGGATTTTCGTTTTTTGCCGTGCTGTCTTGCACCCCGGCCGGCGAAGCACCGATGATATGGGGTGATGATCCGCCGGAGATCGGGTTCCATGCGCGCATTTCTGTCAGAGGCCCGTCTGCATTCCTACGCCCGTTCGGTGTCGCCGCGGTCGGCCGACCGACTGTTCGCCGTCGCGGTGTATGGTGCGCTCGGCGTGATCGCGTTCGTGGTGTTCGGCACGCTGTCCCATCATCCATTCTAGCTCGATCCGTTCCGGCCCGCGCTCGCGGTTCGCGTTTCGGCGCAGCGCGCGCTGACCTCCCGCTCCGGGAGGTCGCATGACAGCGATCGATCCCGGCCTGAAAACCACACGCACCACCTGTCCCTATTGCGGGGTCGGCTGCGGCGTGCTGGCGACGCCCGATGGCCGCGGCGCAGCGGTGATCGCGGGCGATCCCGACCATCCCGCCAATTTCGGCCGGCTGTGCTCCAAGGGCTCCGCGCTCGGCGAGACGCTCGGCGAGGCGACGCGGCTGCTGCATCCGATGGTGCGCTGCTCGAGCGGCCGGCTCGAACGTGTCGCGTGGCAAGATGCGCTCGACCATGTCGCGCAGCGGCTGCAGCATGTCATCGCCAAGCACGGCCCAGGTTCGGTCGGGTTCTACCTCTCGGGACAATTGTTGACCGAAGACTACTACGTCGCCAACAAGTTCATGAAGGGCTTCGTCGGCAGCGCCAATGTCGACACCAACTCGCGGCTGTGCATGTCCTCGACGGTCGCCGGCCATCGTCGCGCATTCGGCAGCGACACGGTGCCGGGCTGCTACGAGGATCTCGAACAGGCCGATCTGCTGGTGCTGGTGGGCTCCAATGCAGCCTGGTGCCATCCGGTGTTGTTCCAGCGCATGCAGAAGGCACGCCAGGAGCGCGGCGCACGCCTTGTCGTGATCGATCCCCGGCGGACGGATACGGCGGAAGGCGCCGAGCTGTTCCTCGGGATTGCGCCGGGCTCGGACAGTGCGCTGTTCAGTGGGTTGCTGGTCGATCTCGCCGATCGCGGCGCGCTCGACCACGGCTATATCGACCGCCATACCGATGGTTTCGAGGCCGCGCTGGCTCAGGCGCGCGCGATCGCCGGCAGCGTTGCCGCGACGGCTCGTGCAACCGGTCTCGCAGACGCCGATGTCGCGGCGTTTTTCACCATGTTTCGCGAGACGCCGCGTGTGGTGACGTTGTTTTCGCAGGGCGTCAACCAGTCGGCCCAGGGCACCGACAAGGTCAATGCCATCATCAACTGCCATCTCGCCACCGGCCGGATCGGACGGCCCGGCGCGTCGCCGTTCTCCCTGACGGGACAGCCCAATGCGATGGGCGGGCGGGAAGTCGGCGGGCTCGCCAACCAGCTCGCGGCCCATATGGGGTTCGCTCCCGCCGAGATCGACCGTGTGCGCCGCTTCTGGCAGGCGCCCCGGATGGCGACGCGCGAAGGCCGCAAGGCCGTGGACATGTTTGCCGCGATCGCGCGCGGCGAGCTCAAGGCGCTGTGGGTGATGGGCACCAATCCGGCGGTCTCGCTGCCCGAGGCCGATCGTGTTCGCGATGCGCTGGGCAGGCTCGATCTCCTTGTCGTGTCGGAGAACGTGCAGTCGAACGATACGGTCAATGCGGGCGCGCATGTCGTGCTGCCGGCCCATGCCTGGGGCGAGAAATCCGGCACCGTCACCAACTCCGAACGGCGCATTTCGCGCCAGCGCGCCTTCATGGCACCGGCGGGCGAAGCGCGCCCGGACTGGTGGATCGTCAGCGAGGTCGCGCGGCGTCTCGGTTTCGGCGATGCTTTCCGCTATCGCTCGGCTGCCGACATCTTCCGGGAGCACGCGCGCCTGTCGGCGTTCGAGAATGGCGGCACGCGCGCTTTCGATATCGGCGCGCTGAGCGAGCTGTCGGACGCGGCGTTCGATGCGCTGCTGCCAGCGATGTGGCCGGCGCCCAGCGACGCACCGCGCGGGCCGGCGCGTCTGTTCGGTGACGGCGGCTTCTTCACCGCCGACCGCAAGGCGCGATTTGTGGCGCCCGAAACGCCGGCGTTGCGCCAGCCCGTCTCCGATGCCTGGCCGCTGCGGCTCAACACCGGCCGCATCCGCGACCAGTGGCACACGATGACCCGCACCGGGCTCAGCCCGCGTCTTGGCCAGCATCTGCCCGAGCCCTTCGTCGAAATCCATCCGGACGACGCGGCGCGTTTCGGGATCGTCGAGGGAGACCTTGCGCGGGTGAGCACCGGCCTCGGCTCCTGCATCCTGAAGGCGGTCGTCACGGCGCGACAGCAGCGCGGCAGCCTGTTTGCACCCATCCACTGGAGCGCGGAAACCGCAGCGTCCGCGCGCGTCGGCGCTCTGGTCGCGCCTGTCGTTGATCCCTGGTCCGGACAGCCGGAAAGCAAGGCGACGCCGGCGGCCATCGCACCGCAACGGTTCGCCAGCCGGGGCTTCTTGCTGTCCCGCAAGCCGCTGGCGTTGCCGGGCGGGGCGTGGTGGGCACATGTCTCCGTCCGCGGCGGTCATGGTTATCTGATGGCGACCGATGATCCCCCCGGCGCGTGGCGGGACTGGTTCGTATCGGCGACCGGCGCCGCCGATGTTGCCGAATACGAGGATCGGTCGCGGCTGATCTACCGTGCCGCGGCCCATGACAGCCTGGGGCTCGAGGCGTGCCTGTTCATCGGTCCGAACGCCGACGAGGCCGCGTGGGAGGCGGTGTGTGCGGCCTTCGCCGCGGCGTCGCTGAACGAGGACGAGGGCCGGGCGCTGCTGTCAGGCCGGCCGCGGCAGGGTGCGACGAGCACCGGGCCGGTCGTCTGCGCCTGTTTCGGCGTCGGCCGCGCCACCATCTGCGATGCGATCGCATCCGGGCGGGCGCGCACGGCGGCGGAACTCGGGGCCGAATTGCGGGCAGGCACCAATTGCGGGTCGTGCGTTCCCGAGCTCAGGCGACTGATCGCGCAGACGCCGATGAATCCGCCGATCCTGCCGCCGGCGGAGACGCTGGTCGAGGTCTGATGCGGCTCAGCCGAAACGATGGCTGAACGGCGCGACGGCGATGCCGGCGGTATCGAGCGCGCTGCGGATGCGCTGGGCGATGGCCACCGCGCCCGGCGTATCGCCATGGATGCAAACGGTGTCGACGGCGACCTTGATGACCTTGCCCGATGCCGCGATGATGGCGCGGTCCTGGACCATGCGGACGACACGGGCCGCGATGGCGTCGGCGTCGTGCAGCACCGCGCCTGGCTTGCTGCGCGAGACGAGGGTGGCGTCATCTTCATAGGCGCGATCGGCGAAGACCTCGCTCACGGTGCGCAGGCCGCTCGCCTCGCCGGCGCGCGCCAGCGCCGAATTCGGCAGCACCACGAAGATCAGGTCGCGGTCGACTGCCTTGATCGCCGCGGCAATCGCACGGGCCGTGATGTCGTCGACGCAGCCGACATTCGACAGCGCGCCGTGGGCCTTGACATGGGTGACCTTGTGGCCGGCGAGCGCCGCCACGGCCTGCAGCGCGCCGATCTGGTAGGCGACCAGCGTCTCGATCTCGGATGCGGTGATCCCGGGAACGGGTCGGCGGCCGAAGCCATGCAGGTCGCGGTAGCCGGGATGGGCGCCGATGCTGACGCCATTGTCCCTGGCGAGCCGGGCGGTCTTCAGCATGATGTCGGAATCGCCGCCATGGAAGCCACAGGCGACGTTGGCGCTGGTGGCGAGGCGAAGCATCGCCGCGTCGTCGCCCATGGACCAGGCGCCGAATCCTTCACCCAGATCACAATTCAGGTCGATGGTCATGTCGTGCTCGATTCCGGCTGAGATCGGGGCGGGAGAGACGTGTGGGCGCAGCGTCGTGGCCGGCCCGGGCGCGGAACCGGTTGACGCGCGCCCGCCGCCCGGCGCAATGATAGCCATCCATTCGCCAGGGAGCCTAGTTCTTTATGCCGCTCACGCCGCAAACCGTCGAGATCCTGAATACCATCTCCACCGCCACCATCACGACGGTCCTTTTGAAGAAAGGCCTGCGGAACGTATGGCTGCGGGGCACGCGGCCGCTGCGCCCGGGATTGCCCCGCCTCGTCGGTCCGGCATTCACCCTGCGCTTTGTCCCGGCGCGTGAAGATCTTGCGACCCCCGAATCCTGGTCTGCGCCGATCTCGACCCGCACCGCCATCGAGGCGATGCCCGAGGGCTGCATTGCCGTGGTGGATGCGATGGGCGTCACCGATGCCGGCATCTTCGGCGACATCCTGTGCGCTCGCATGGTGAAGCGGAAGGTCACGGCGCTGGTGACCGACGGCGTGATGCGCGATCTCGAGGGCGTCCTCGGCACCGGCCTGCCTGTATGGTGCAACGGCGCGGCGGCGCCGCCGTCGGTCGCGGGCCTGACCTTCGTCAACTGGGGCGAACCCATCGCCTGCGGCGGCGTTGCGGTGTTCCCCGATGACATCATCGTTGCCGACCAGGATGGCGCCGTTCTTATTCCGCAGGCGCAGCTTGACCATATTCTTGCCGAAGGTCCGGAGCAGGAACGCATGGAGGCGTGGATCGTCGAAGAGGTGAACAACGGCGCGGTGCTGCCCGGTCTCTATCCGATGAACGCGGAGACCAAGGCGCGTTATGCAGCGAGCAAGAAGCAGGGCTGAGCCCTGCATCCCTGACAGACAGGTGAGACCATCATGGATATTCATTCCGCCGGCTCGCGGCCCTCGGTAAGGCCGCCCAAGGACTATTTCACCGGCACCGTTTGGCAGGATCCGGTGATCGCGGCGCCGGCACCCGCCCGCGTGGTGGCGGCGCGCGTCTCGTTCGAGCCGGGCGCGCGAACCGCTTGGCATACCCATCCGCTCGGCCAGACGCTTCATGTCCTGTCGGGCGTCGGTCTCGTGCAGTCCAAGGGCGGCCCGATCCGCGAGATCCGTGCCGGCGATACGGTGTGGATTCCGCCGCACGAGAAGCACTGGCATGGCGCCAGCGCGGCCAATGGCATGGTGCATCTCGCCATTCAGGAGTCGCTCGACGGGACCCATGTGACCTGGATGGAGCATGTCACCGATGCGGAGTATCGCGGCGACGCCGCGGGCTAGCAGCCGGCGCTCTGTCCGAAACCGGACGATGGCGGTGCGCGTGACGCGGGCCGCGCAGGGCGCTCTGTGGGCCTTGATCATCGCATTGGCGGGGGTGTCGGGCGCGCGCGCCGAGTCCGTGCCTTTCATCTGCGAAATCATGGCGGACGGCGAGTCCGCGAGCGTCATGCTGACCAATTCGCTTGGTCAGGATGCCTCCTGTCTTGCGTCGTGTCAGTTCTCGACGGCCAAATACGACGTCCGCCCGCAGATCACCTGCGCCAAGACCGTCCCTGCCGGTAAGGAGGTGCAGATGTGCATTCTCCCGTCGCACGGGGAGAAGCTGCTGACGCTGATGAACGGCAGCGGCGATTGCGTCCGGTAGGCGACGCAGTTTCATTCAGCCATCGGTGCCGCCGGATACGGCGTCAATTGTCAAACGTCATCCGTACGTGTCATAGTCAGGCGTGGTCATTCTTGTTGTTCGGGGGGACAAGAGAATGCTTCGCGTTCAGTTCTCGCATTTCGATGATGTCCTGGCCTCGCTCGAGCGCTTCGAACGGAGCAGGACGGAAGCCGCATTGGTCGATTGCATCAAGACCGCGGCTGCGATTTATGGCTACGAGATGTTCATGATCGCTGCGGCGCCGAGCGTTGCGCGTCATGGCTTCGATCAGCGCGTATTGCTGCGGCACTGGCCCGAAGAATGGTTCAGGCAGTATCTCGACGAAGACCTGCATCCGCATGATCCCGTCGTGGCCCATGCGCGCGAGCAGAGCGGCGCCTTTGCATGGCAGGACGTCGTCTGGCGGTCCGATGCGTTGGAGACGACGCGGCTGATGGAGGTCGCTTCGCGCGACTACGGCATGAGGCAGGGCTTCTGTGTGCCGGTTTACGGCATCTTTGGCTATGAGGGCGCGGTGTCGTTTGCCGGTCGCGACGTCGATACCTCGTCGCAGGCGAACGCAGCGATGGAACTGGTCGCGCTGTATGCGGTCAATCAGCTGATGCGGCTGCGCAGCGAGGAGAAGACGGTGCAGGCGGTGCTGTCGGCGCGTGAGCGCGAGGTGCTCACCTGGGCTGCGATCGGGAAGACCGCATGGGACACCGGTTGCATCCTGTCGATATCGACCGACACCGTGAACAAGCACATGGCGTCCGCGATGCGCAAGCTGAAGGCCTATACGAAGACCCAGGCGGTCGCCGAATCCCTGCGCCGCGGGGAAATTCAGATCTAAACCGGATCGCGCCACCCGGCGGGTTTCGAGTGAGGTAATCCAGTAAGGGGATCTGCCGACCGTCCCGCCAGGTGGAAAGTCGTGGCCAGCGGACAGGCACAAGACGCAAGAAACCGCCGGGGACGAGCCGTAGCCTGCCGCGATCAACAAAAGAGCGGGAGGAAGAATGCTCATTCGTGCGGGTTTGGCCGTGGCGTGTGCCGTGGCCGGATGGGTGGCGGCTGCGTCGGCTGATCCGATCAGCGGACCCCTGACCATCGCGGTGCTCAACGACAAGAGCTCGGTGTTCTCGGATGCGGGCGGGGTCGGCAGCGTGGTCGCCGCGCAACTCGCCATCGACGATGCCGGCGGCAAGGTGAGGGGCCAGCCCGTCGTGTTGCTGGCGCCCGATCATCAGAACAAGACCGACATCGGCGTCTCGCTGGCGCGCAACCTCTATGATCAGCAGGGAGTGTCGGCGATCTTCGACATCGGCAACTCCTCGATCTCGCTCGGCGTGCAGGAACTGGCGCGCGAACGCGGCAAGATCGTCGTCCATGTCGGCTCGGCGACCGCCGACGTCTTCGGCAAGGCCTGCACGCCGACCGGGGCGATGTGGCTCTACGATACCTATTCGCTCGCCCAGGGCATGGCCAAGTCCATCGTCCAGCAGGGCGGCGACACCTGGTTCTTCATCACCGCGGACTATGCATTCGGCCATGCGATGCAGGCCGAAGTCGCCAAGATCGTGACCGCGTCGGGCGGCAAGGTGCTCGGCGCCGTGCGCCATCCGGTCGGCACCATGGACTTCTCGTCCTTCCTGCTGCAGGCGAAATCCTCGGGGGCGAAAATCATCGCGCTCGCCAACGCTTCCGGCGACACCGTTACCAACATCAAGCAGGCGCGGGAATTCCAGATCGGCGAAGGCGACCAGAAGCTCGCGGTGCTCATCTTCTACCTCACCTCCGTCCATTCGCTCGGCCCGGAAGCGATGCAGGGCGTGCAATATCTCACCGGCTATTATTGGGATCGCGACGATCGCAGCCGTGCGTTCGGCAAGCGCTTCGCTGCAAGGCACGGCGGCAAGATGCCGACCCAGGCGCAGGCCGGCGTCTACAGTGCCGTCCGTCATTATCTGCGCGCCGCGGAAGCCGCGAACGACAATGACGGCCTGACGGTGATGCGCAAGATTAAGGAGATGCCGGTCGATGACTTCTTCGCCCCCGGCGCCCGTGTCCGCGCCGATGGCCGCCTGATGAACGACATGTACCTGGTGGAGGCGAAGGGACCGAAGGACGTCAAGGCCGGCTGGGATCTGCTCACGGTCAAGGCGACAATCAAGGCGGAGGACATCATGCGTCCGATCGACCAGGGGGGATGCACGCGGCTCGATCCGGCACCGGGGAACTGAAGCGCGGCCGCGCCCTCGTTCGAACGCTCAGGCCTCTCCGACACGCGCCGCTCTCGCCGCAGCGAGAAGATTGGCGAGTGTCGGGGAGGTGTCGTCGCGGCGCCATGCGATACCGGTCTGCAGGCGCGGGGCATCATGCTGCAGGTCGACATAGCGCACACCCGAGCGGGCGAGGTGGCGCATCGATGCGGGCACGAGAGCGATCCCCATGCCCGCGGACACCAGGCTGATGATGGTCTGCATCTGGATGGCATGCTGGGCGATGGTCGGGGTGCCGCCGCAGGCCGCGTAATATCGCGTGACCAGTTCGTAGAACGATGGCGCCACCCGCCGTGGAAAGACGATCAGCGGGGATGACAGGACGGCGGCGGACGGCAGACCACGTGCGCTGAGCGCGAGGCGGCCGCTCGTGAGCCAGCCCTCCGGCACGGCGGCGATCAAGGGCTCGGAGATGAGGGCGAGGTAGTCGAGCTGTTCGGGCAGGGCGCCGAGCGCCGGAGCAATGATGATGCCGGCATGGCCCTTGCCATCGAGCAGCGCCGCGATCTGCAGGTCGCTCGTCGCCTCGGTGAGGGACAGTTCGACATCGGGATGCGTCTCCCGCAGGCGACGAACAAGCGCCGGCAGGACGCTGTAGTCGGCGGTGCTCACGAACGACAGTTCGAGGCGGCCGGTCTCACCCCTGCGTATGCGCTGCGCAGTCGCCGGCAGGGCTGCGACGCCCTCGAGCGCCGCGCGGACGTGGTCGAGCCACTGCACGGCGAAGGGGGTCAGCGCGACACTGCGCTTGGTGCGGGCGAACAGGGGTGAACCGAGTTCCTGCTCCAGCGCCATGATGGACTGGCTCAGCGGCGGCTGGGTCATGCCCAGCCGCTCGGCGGCCCTGCCGAAGTGCAGTGTCTCGGCGACGGCGACGAAATGCCGGAGCTGGCGGATGTCCATTATAATATTCCTTGCGACCTAATATGGTCAGATTAATATATTTCTCTCGAATATACGAGGCGGGTAGCGTGGCCCCTGTTCATGTCAGGGGAAAAACCATGCCCGCCTACCGCTCGAGAACCAGCACCCACGGCCGCAACATGGCGGGTGCGCGTAGCCTGTGGCGCGCCACCGGCATGACCAATGCGGATTTCGGCAAGCCGATTATCGCCATCGCCAACAGCTTCACCCAGTTCGTGCCGGGACATGTCCACCTCAAGGATCTCGGTCAGCTGGTCGCCAGCGAGATCGCGATCGCCGGTGGAGTGGCCAAGGAATTCAACACCATCGCGGTGGACGACGGCATCGCCATGGGGCATGGCGGCATGCTGTATTCGCTGCCGTCTCGCGATCTCATCGCCGACAGCGTCGAGTACATGGTCAATGCCCATTGCGCCGACGCGCTGGTGTGCATTTCCAATTGCGACAAGATCACGCCGGGGATGCTGATGGCTGCGATGCGACTCAACATCCCGACCGTCTTCGTGTCGGGCGGGCCGATGGAAGCCGGCAAGGCGATCGTCAAGGGGAGGACGCGCGCGCTCGATCTCATCGACGCCATGGTGGTTGCCGCCGACAGCGCCTACAGCGATGCCGAAGTAGCGGCGGTCGAGCAGGCGGCGTGTCCGACCTGCGGCTCGTGCTCGGGCATGTTCACGGCCAATTCCATGAACTGCCTGACCGAGGCGCTCGGCCTTGCGCTGCCAGGCAATGGCTCGGTGCTCGCGACCCATGCCGATCGCGCGGGCCTGTTCGAAGATGCGGGACGGATGATCGTCGAGATCGCGCGCCGCTGGTACGAACAGGACGACGACAGCGTGTTGCCGCGCCGTATTGCGAGCCGCGCAGCTTTCGAGAATGCCATGAGCCTCGACATGGCCATGGGAGGCTCGACCAACACGGTTCTGCACCTGCTGGCGGCCGCGCGCGAGGGCGAGGTCGATTTCTCCATGGCCGATATCGATCGCCTGTCGCGCCGCGTGCCCTGCCTGTGCAAGGTCGCGCCCGCCAGGAACGACGTCCATATGGAGGACGTGCATCGGGCCGGCGGCATCATGGCCATTCTCGGCGAACTCGATCGCGCCGGGCTCATCGACACCACGCTGCCCACGGTGCATGCGCCGACCCTTGGTGACGCGCTGGCGCGCTGGGACATCGTGCGCACCCAGGACGACAGCGTGCGGACATTTTTCCGTGCCGCGCCCGGCAACGTGCTGACCCAGACGGCGTTCAGCCAGAATGCGCGCTGGGAGAGCCTCGATGTCGATCGCGAGAACGGCGTCGTCCGCTCGGCCGCGCATGCGTTCAGCAAGGACGGCGGCCTTGCCGTTCTCTATGGCAACCTGGCGCCGGAAGGCTCCATCGTGAAGACCGCGAGCGTCGATGACAGCATTCTCGTGTTTCGTGGCGCTGCGCGGGTGTACGAAAGCCAGGAGGCTGCGGTGACCGGTATTCTCGGCGACGAAGTCGTCGCCGGCGATGTGGTGATTGTGCGTTATGAAGGCCCAAGGGGCGGGCCCGGCATGCAGGAGATGCTGTATCCGACGAGCTACCTCAAGTCGAAGCGGCTGGCGAAATCATGTGCGCTCGTGACCGATGGCCGTTTCTCCGGCGGCAGCTCGGGCCTGTCGATCGGTCATGTTTCGCCGGAGGCTTCGGAGGGCGGTCTCATTGCCCTCGTCGAAACCGGCGATGCCATCGTCATCGACATTCCCAACCGCCGCATTCATCTCGACGTCGACGAGGGCATCCTGACGCAACGCCATGGCGCGATGGAGGCACGTGGTGGCGATGCCTGGAAGCCGATGAGCCGCAACCGTAACGTCTCGCCGGCACTGCAGGCCTATGCCGCGCTGGCCTCCAACGCGGCGCATGGCGCGGTGCGCGATCTCGGGCGGCTCAAGCGGTAGGGGATGCGAGGGTGAGCCAGTGGCGAGAGCGCATTGGCAGCGCGACGCATGCCATGGCGGAAGGGGTGGGATTCGAACCCACGGTACCCTTGCGGGCACGCCGGTTTTCAAGACCGGTGCCTTAAACCACTCGGCCACCCTTCCGTGTCCGCTGCTCATGCGGGAACTGGGCAGGAATTGCAAGCCGTTTGATCACGGTACGCCGTAGGTCCTGACGAAGAATGCAAGGGCAATGCCGGCCGTGAGCACGACGGTTCCGATATGAAGGACGCGGGCCGGGATATGGCGGCCGATCTGTGCGCCGCCATAGCCGCCGATCGTCGCCCCCAACAGCATCGCGACCGTCTGCGGCCACTGGACGGCGCGTGCGACGATGAAGATCAGCACGGCGATGGAATTGGCGACGCACACCAGCATCATTCTCGGCGCGTTCAACTGCTTGAGCGGCCGGCTGTCGAGGAGGCCCCAGATCGCCATCATCATGATTCCAACGGCGCCGCCGAAATAGCCGCCGTAAACTCTGAGGCCGAACTGGATGATGCGCAGCGCGCCCGGCGTGATGCTGGTGCGGCTGCGCAGCCACTCGCCGAGGCGGCGGCCGCACGCCAGGGTGAAGCTGGCGACCAGAAGCAGCCAGGGCAGGGCAAGGTCGAACGCCCTGGTCGGCGTCGACATCAGCAGCGCCGCGCCGGTCACGCCGCCGATCAGCGTCGTCAGCAGCAGTGATCGCAGTGATGCCGGGCCGATCGGACCGAGGTCGTCGCGATAAGTCCACGCGCTCGCGAGGCCGCCGGGAAACAGCGCGACCGTGCTCGATGCATTGGCCTCGACGGACGGCACACCGGTGGCGATCAGCACAGGCAGGCTGACAAAGGAGCCGCCGCCGGCAAGGGCGTTCATCGCGCCGGCGAACAGGCCTGCGGCGAACAGGAGAAGGAAGGAGGTCATGGCTCGGGATCGAATGGCTCGGGATCGAATGGCGTCCTGAGCGCGGCGGGGCCTGCGATCAACGGCGGATCAGCAACACGCCGAAGACCAGAAGGACGGCGCCTGCGAGGCGGACCGGTGTGGCGCTCTGTTGCGGAATGCCGAGCAGTCCAAAATGGTCGAAGGCGAGCGATCCGATCATCTGGCCGACGACGATCAGGGCGAGCACGGTTGCGGCGCCAAGGCGCGGGACCATGAGGATCGCGGTTCCAATGAAGATCGCGCCGAAGATGCCGCCGGTCCATGAGATCCACGACGTTCGCGCGGCCATGGCCGTCGACAGCCACGGCTGGCCGGACACGACGATGGCTGCGAGCATCGTCAGCGTTCCCGTGAAATAGCTGGCGAATCCGGCCCACCACGGTGAGCCCAGCTCCGCGCGCAGATTGGTGTTGAGGATCTGCTGCAGGGCGACACTGACGCCGGCGCCGACGACGAGGAGAGCGAAGACGATATTGGCACAGGCTCCCGGCACGGCATCCTCATTCCATTGGCTGGCGGACACCATGGAGGCGCGCCGCCTGCGAAAGTCACAGTCGCGATGCCGACGATAGAAAACACCGCGGACGCCGTCTGGTAGGTTTGTGATCAGCCGAGCCGATATCGGCCCGGCGTGACGCCGAACAGGCGCCGGAACCAGCGGCCGAAATGGCTCTGGTCGGTAAAGCCGGTGTCTGCGGCGACGGCCGCGATGGTGTCGCCCGCGCGCAGCAGCCGGCGTGCGTGATTGAGCCGGCTCGCAAGTTGGAACGCATGCGGCGGCATGCCGCTGCGCCGGCTGAACATGCGGGAGAAGCCTTCGCGGCTCATGCCCATGCGCGCCGCGATCGTGCCGACGGTCTCGCGGCCATGGTCGTGCAGCGGCGCGGGATGCGCGAGCAGTCCGTCGGTCTCGCGGTGGGCACGGATCACCGCGGCGAATTCATGTGCGCTGATCTCTCGGCTTCGCCGCAGGCGCGCGATCTCGGCCAACATCGCAGTAACGGCATAAGCGCCCGCAGGAACATAGGCGTTGAGGCACACCACCCCGTTGGGCTCCGCGACCGAGCTGTGGGGAACGCCGGCGGGAATGAGCGCGCCCTGGCCGGCCGCGAGATCGACGATGCCGTCTCCCATCACGAACCGGCGCCTGCCGGCGAGCACGAAGGTGATCTGGTGCTCGTCGTGAAAGTGTGTCGGCAGTCCGACATCGCGGCCATGCAACGTGCCAAGCTCAACGACGCCCTCGGCCTCCGGACGCCAATAGGTCCACTTGGCGCGCGCCGCCAGTTTTGCAGGGGGGGCATCGTCTAACAAGAGATGTCGCATCTGCCGCAGCCGTTTTGTCCAGCCTCGCTCCTGCCGGCGCGTTACCCCGCAGGCGCCCGCGATTGGTAACGCAGATTCACCGGTGCGGGCGTAGAGATCTCCGCAAGGCTGCCTTGCGTTCACCGTGCACGCTCCCGTCGTGGTCGCCGGTATGGTGCCATGTGATGCTTATAGGCGAGGCCAGACGACGAGGGAGGAACGGCCGTGCTGATGATCGAGGGACGAAAGACCTCGTCGAACGTCCAGGCCCTGATTTAGTGCGTAGGCGAACTCGCGCTCGCTTGCGAGCGATACGATGTCGGCCATCGCCATGGCGGCAACGACTCAGTCGAATTCCTGGCGATGTATGCGGCGCTGGTCGCGCGTCCGGCCTTCCGCGCGCATGTCATGGTGTCCTACGACGAGCTTTGTGCGACGGATTGATGTCGGCTGTCGCGGCGCGTGGAGCAATGCTTGCGCGTTGCAATCGTTTGACTCGACGTGACGATGTTGTGCGGCGGCACCTTTGTCGTTGCCACGGCAACGTACAAATTGTCGCGACGATCGAACAGTTCACAACCTTCGGTCGAATATTGGAGCTTTCTCCCATTGACACACGCCGTCGCGGCTCGCACCTTTCGTCAGGGAGCGGGGCATCCTCAGCCAGAGTCGAGCGCGTCGGGTGCAGGTCGCCTGATTTGTTGTGGGAGCGCTGTGGTGTGTGACGTGCGCGCGCCGATGTTCAGCGGCGTGCGGCACGGGATCGGAATCCAGGACATTGTTGCAGGCAGGACATCGCTGCACGCGCAAGGGCCTGGTCGCATGAGGGTGTTGACGGGACGAGGGGAACAGCCGGGTGCCGTGTGCGGCGATCGGCCGGGGGAAGTCGATGACCGATGGCGACGAGGAGGCCAATCTGCTGACCAGTCTCGAGGGGGCCATGCGCTCGGCGCGAGCACTCGGCATGCGCGATCTCGAACTGATCCTGAAGATGGCGGCGCTGGAATTGCTCAATCATCATACGCGCCAGCAGGCGCCGGTCGTGCGCAGCATCAGAAGCCGGTTGCGGCCGCAATAGTCCGCGCTTTCCTGGGGCGCGCGGCAATGGCATGGAGGGGCCGCGTGTCGTTCGGCCCGCGCCGGAGCCTGGAGCCCGCGTGATGATCCGCAGCTATGTTATTCCCGACCTTCACGGCCGGCATGATCTTCTCGTCGGTGCACTCGATGCCATCGCCGCGCGCGCAGGTGACGAGCCGGTGACCGTCATCACTCTCGGCGACTATGTCGACAAGGGGCCGAACAGCCGCAAGGTGATCGAGGCGCTGATCGCGTTGCAGGCTGCGCCTCCATCGGGGTGGAATGTGATCTGCCTCAAGGGCAATCATGACGCCCTGATGCGCGACGCCTGCCGCCGGCCGGAAACCCGTGACGTCTGGCTCGCCAAGGGTGGTGAGATGGCGCTGGCATCCTATGATCCGCCAGAGGGGGACGGCCGTATTCCTGAATCCCACGTCCGCTGGCTCGAGGGCCTGCAGCTGATGCACGTGGACGCGCATCGGGTGTTCGTCCATGCAGGGGTCGATCCGGAGCGGCCCCTGGACCGACAGACGGAGCAGACAGTGCTGTGGAAGCGCTATCCCGACGATGACGGCGCCGGCCATGGCGAGCGTCATGTGGTGCATGGCCATGATCGCCGCCGGGACGGTCCCGGGCATTTCGGCGGCCGGACCAATCTCGATACCCAGGCCTGGACGACCGGCCGGCTGGTGGTCGGCGTGTTCGAGAATGATCGTCCGGGAGGTCCTGTGGACCTGATCGAGGTCGTCGGGCCGCCATTTCCGGCCTGAACCGCCCCCGAAACCCGCTGGAAGCAACCAGCGGTTTACCAGTTCGGGGCTATCCCCATTTTTGCCTTGTTCTCGCTGCGTTATAGTCACAGCCAGGTGTGGACTTAAGGTCACACGGCTCTGTGGGGTAACGTCCTGGTTTGAGTTCGTGGATAGAATTCGGGTCAGGAAGGTTGCAAGGCCGATTCGGCCAGCGGCCTGGACGTCAGGTAGTTGGGGAATGATGGGGATTTTGAAGGCAGACCGGATCGGTCAGGCCGCGCGGCTCGCCGCCGCCGCGGGCGCCTGCGTGGTCCTTGCCAATTGCGCCGCCTCCAACAAGTTGTCGAGCCGGCTCGATCCCAAGTACGGCGTGTCGTCGAGCCCGCGTGTGGTCGAGTTCGGTGAGCCGGTGCCCAAGGGCGGCGGTGCCTACCGTGTCGGCAAGCCCTATATGGTCGCGGGCCGCCAGTACGTTCCCGAGGAAAACACCAATTATCGCGCCGAGGGCATGGCGTCGTGGTACGGCGACGACTTCCACGGGCGCCTGACCGCCAATGGCGAGGTCTTCGACATGACCTCGCTGACCGCTGCCCATCCGACCCTGCCGATGCCGAGCTATGTGCGGGTCACCAATCTCAGCAACGGCAAGTCGCTGGTCGTGCGCGTCAACGATCGCGGTCCGTATCACGGTAACCGCGTTATCGATGTCTCGCACAATGCTGCACGGCTGCTTGGCTTCCGCTCGACGGGAATCGCACGGGTGCGGGTCGAATATGTTGGCCGGGCGCCGCTGGAAGGGTCGGACGACCGTATTCTCGAGGCAACCCTGCGAACCGGCGAGCCGGCGCCTGCACCGTCCGCGGTCAGGGTCGCGTCCGCGCGACCGTTCGTTCCCGATCTGCCACCCGCCGGGCAGTCCGCGCCGGTGCGTGGTGAGGTCCCGCTGCCGGCCGAGCGGCCGTATTCGCTTGGCAATACCGCCCAGGACGTTGCCTCGGTCAGCGCCACCTCGGAGATGTCCGCGGCGCGCAGCCGCCGTTCGAGCGGTTCGCTCGACAATCCGCGCCAGGTGACCTACGAGGCCAGCGCCGAACCCGCGCCAGTGGCGCGTCCGGTCGCTGCCTATGCGCCGCCGGCGCAGGGCCGTAGCCAGGACGGCATTGCGACGCTGCTGTCCGGGCGTGGACTTTACTGAGGATCTGACGAGGCTTGGCGCGTTTCCTTGAGAAACGCGATCAGTGCGGCATTGACCTCGTCGGGGCGCTCCTGCTGGATCCAGTGGCCTGCGCCTTCGATCAGGTGCTTGCCGCGCAGGTCGGTCAAAACCTTCTCCATCTCCTTGATGCGCTTCCCGCCGATCAGTCCGGTGACGACCTCGTCGTCCGTGCCGGCGATGAACAGCGACGGCTGGCGGATCCGCACCCCTTGCCAGGGCGCGGTCAAATCCCAGTTGCGATCGATATTGCGATACCAGTTCAGCCCGCCGCGGAAGCCCGACAGGCGGTAGTTGTCCACGAAATGGATGAGATCCGTCTCGCTCAGCCAGGGCGGCAGCGGCCGTGGGATCGCCGGATCGCCGAGGAAGCCGAAGCCCGGCTGCAGGAACTGCGACATTCCTGTGCTCGAAAAGCCCTTCGAGAATACAGCATGCATGGTGAAATTGACGTCACGTTCGAACTCACGTTCGGCGGCGCCCGGAGGCTGGAAGTACTGCCAGTAGAAGTTTTCGATGCCCTCCTTGCGCAGCGTCTCGAGCGGGCGGCCGCGGCCGCGCCATGGCGGCGGGACCGACAGTCCGGCGACCGCGGTGAATACATCGGGCCGGAACAGGGCGGCATGCCAGGCGACGGGCGCGCCCCAGTCATGGCCGATAATGACCGCCTGACGTTCGCCGAGAGCCTCGACCAGGGCCACCATGTCGCCGACGAGATGGAAGATCGTGTAGGCCTCGATGTCGGGCGGCGCCGAGGTGCGGCCATAGCCGCGCATATCCGGCGCCACCACATGATAGCCCGCGCCGGCCAGCGCCGTCAGCTGATGGCGCCATGAATAGGATAGCTCCGGCCAGCCGTGGCACAGCAGGACCAGCGGGCCGGTCCCGTTCTCGCGAATGAACATGTCGAGGCCGTTGACGGCGAGGGTCCGGGACGAGGGCATTGCTATTTTCGCCTCTTTGTTGCGTTTCAGTTGAAAGTTCAATCAGGCTCGCCAGGACGGCGCAAGGCGGCACAGCGCGGTTCAGATGTGAGCGGCCCTCGGGCGGCGTTGTTTGACTGCGATGCAACTGATAGAAGCGGGGCATCGCACTGCTCTCCGGATCGACCTTGCAACGTCGCTTTTTAAACGTCATTTCAAAAGCTTGGCCGGCGGCCTGGGTCGCGGGCATGTTGCTCGTCGGTGTCCTGGCGGGTGGACTGTCGCACGCCGCCAACAACAGCGTGCAGGGCGCGCCCAAGAAGGAAGATACCGCGCTCGACATCGATGCGCCGACGGCCATCCTGATCGAGGCCAGGAGCGGCAGCGTGCTGTTCGAGAAGAACGCCGACCAGCCGACGCCCCCCTCCAGCATGCTCAAGCTGATGACCGCGGAATTCGTGTTCAACGCGTTGCGCCGGGGCGACATCAAGGGCTCGGACCAGTATCCGGTCAGCGAGAATGCCTGGCGCCGCGGCGGCGCGCCGGCGGGCGGGCCGACCATGTTCGCAGCGATCCACAGCCGCATCGCCGTCGACGACCTGCTGCGCGGCATGATCATCGACAATGGCAATGATTCCGCCATGGTGCTGGCCGAGGCGCTGGCCGGCAACGAGCGCGAGTTCGGCGCGATGCTGACCAAGCGGGCGGCGGAACTTGGGCTGACGCAGTCGAGTTTCGCCAACGCCACGGGCATGGCCGATCCCGGAAACCGGATGAGCGTGCGGGACATCGCCAGGCTCGCGCGTCATGTCATCCAGACCTATCCCGACTACTACAAGCTCTATAACGAGCGCGAGTTCATCTGGAACAAGATCCGCCAGCAGAACCGCAATCCGCTGCTCAATGCGATGTCCGGCTCCGATGGCCTGATCGCCGGATCCACCAAGGACGGCGGTTATGGTGCGGTGACCTCCGCGGTGCAGGATGGCGTGCGCCTGATCGTGGTGGTCAACGGTCTCGACGATCCCGACGATCGCGTCACCGAGGCCAAGAAGCTGCTCGACTGGGGTTTTCGCACGTTCGAACTGCGCACGCTGTTCGAGCCGCAGCATCTCGTCGGCTATGCCAAGGTGTTCGGGGGCAGCAGCGGCAGCGTCGGGCTCGCGAGCCAGGAGCCGGTCAGCCTGATGGTTCAGAAGAGCGGCGGCGATAAGCTGATCGCGCGGATCGTCTATGACGGCCCGGTCCAGGCGCCGATCGAGCCGGGGAAGCAGGTCGGTGTCGTGCGGGTCTGGCGCGGCAGCAATATCGCGGTCGAGACGCCGCTCTACACCACCGAGGCGGTCGGCGTCGGCTCGACCATGCGGCGGGCCTTCGACGGGCTCAGCGAACTCGTCATCGGCCTGATCCGGTCCGGCACCAGGAAACTCTGACCATGGCTGCAGCGAACGCAAAGGCGGCCAGGCGCGGGCGCTTCATCACCTTCGAGGGCGGCGAGGGCGCCGGCAAGTCGACCCAGATCAAGCTGCTGGCCGAACGGCTCGCCGCCGCCCATGTCAGCGCGGTGGTGACGCGCGAACCGGGCGGGTCGCCGGGCGCCGAGATCATGCGCCATCTCGTGCTCTCGGGCATCGGTAAGGTGCTGGGCCCGGAGGCCGAGACGCTGCTGTTCGCGGCGGCCCGCGACGACCATGTCCATCTCGTGATCGAGCCATCGCTGGCGCGCGGTGTCTGGGTGCTGTGCGATCGCTTCTCGGATTCGACGCGCGCCTATCAGGGCAGCCTCGGCAAGGTCGATCCGGCGCTGATCGAGGCGCTGGAGCGGGTGACGATCGGCAGCCTGCGCCCGGATCTGACGCTGGTGCTCGACCTGCCGGTCGAGGTCGGGCTGCGACGGGCCGCGGTGCGGCGTGGCAACGCCGCCCCGGATCGTTTCGAAGGCGAGGACGTGGCCTTCCATCACAAGCTGCGCGAGGCCTATCGCGCGATTGCGACACGCGAGCCGCAGCGCTGCGCGCTGATCGACGCCGATGCGGACGCCGCCACCGTCGCCGCCCGCATCGCAGAGGTCGTGATGCAGCGTTTCCCTGAACTGAAGCCGCAGGCGAAAACGGTCGCCCCGGCGTGAGCGGATCATGAGCGCGAAGTCTTCCGAGGATCAATTGCAGGTGCGGCTCCCGCGGGAGACCACCGCGCTGTTTGGCCATGGCGCCGCCGAGGCGACGCTGCTCGCGGCCTATCGCAGCGGCCGCATTGCGCATGCCTGGCTGATTGGCGGAGCGCACGGCATCGGCAAGGCGACGCTGGCCTATCGCATGGCGCGCTTCGTGCTTGCCAATCCCGATCCGGCGTCGGCAGCGGTGCAGGCCGCCGACAGCCTTCATGTCGATCCCGAGCATCCGGTGGCGCGCCAGATCGCCGGCGGCAGCCATGGCGGCCTGC
Organism: Bradyrhizobium sp. U87765 SZCCT0048; assembly: GCF_018131225.1. Classification (GTDB taxonomy): domain Bacteria; phylum Pseudomonadota; class Alphaproteobacteria; order Rhizobiales; family Xanthobacteraceae; genus Bradyrhizobium_A. The sequence continues at coordinate 90,787 of NZ_JAFCMM010000001.1, forward strand.
TGACGCTGGAGCGTTCCGCCAATGACAAGGGCGTGATGCGCACCGTCATCACCGTCGACGAGACGCGTGAGACCATCGGCTTCTTCGGCTCGACCGCTGCGGCCGAGGGCTGGCGGGTGTGCATTGTCGACACCGTCGACGAGCTCAATGCCAATGCTGCCAATGCGCTTCTCAAGGTGCTGGAGGAACCGCCGGAGCGGGCGCTGTTCCTGCTGCTCAGCCACGCCGCGGCGCGGGTGCTGCCGACCATCCAGTCGCGCTGCCGCCGCCTGCCGCTGCGGCCGCTGACGACCGACCAGGTGGCCGATGCGGTTGCCGCGAGCGCCGGCCTCGACCGCGACGATAGCGCACTCGCCGCCGCGGCCGAGGCCTCCGAAGGCAGCGCCGCGCGGGCGCTGATGCTGATCGCCGGCGACGCGCTGGGGTTGCACCAGCGCACCGCCGCGCTGCTGGCGACGCTGCCTCATGTCGACCAGCGGGCACTGCATGCGCTGGGCGATGCGCTCGGCGGCAGCGACCGTACGGCCATTGCGACCTTTGTCGATACCATCGACCGCTGGATGAGCGAGCGGCTCAAGGTCGTGGACGCCAACGCGAATTTGCCGCGGCTTGCACGGCTGGCGGAGGTATGGGAAAAGATCAATCGCGCTGCGCGCGAGACCGAATCCTTCAATTTGGAGCGAAAACCGCTGGTTTTCTCCGTATTCGGGCTTCTCGCCGACGTGACGCGCTGACCGGTCACGGCCCTGCGGCCGCATCATTCAGGCGACCAGAACTCAGGCGACCAGACAATTCCAGGAAAGGCTTTCGCAACCGATGGCGAACGCAGCTCACTCGTCCCGCTCCACCTTCTACATCACGACGGCCATCGTGTATCCGAACGGTGCCCCGCACATGGGGCACGCCTATGAGGCGATTGCGACCGATGCGCTGGCGCGCTTCCAGCGGCTCGACGGCAAGGAGGTGTTCTTCCTGACCGGGACCGACGAGCACGGCCTGAAGATGATCCAGACCGCGCAACGGGAAGGCATCACGCCGCTCGAGCTGGCGACGCGCAATGCAGGTCGCCTCAGGGAGCTCGACGAGGTCCTCAACATTTCCTACGACCGCTTCATCCGCACCTCGGAGCCGGCGCATCATCGTTCGGTGCAGGCGATCTGGGAGCGCATGGTCAAGGCCGGCGACATCTATCTCGACAGCTATGCCGGCTGGTACTCGGTGCGCGACGAGGCCTATTACGCCGAAGACGAGACCGTCGTCGGCGAGGACAATGTGCGCCGCGGCCCGCAGGGCACGCCGGTCGAATGGGTCGAGGAGAAGAGCTACTTCTTCCGCCTGTCGGCCTACCAGGACAAGCTGCTCGCGCTCTATGAAAGCCAGCCCGATTTCATCGGTCCGGATTCCCGCCGTAACGAGGTGACGAGCTTCGTCAGGAGCGGACTCAAGGACCTGTCGGTGTCGCGCACCACCTTCGACTGGGGCGTGCCGGTACCGGGCGATCCTGAGCACGTGATGTATGTCTGGGTCGATGCGCTGACCAACTATATCACCGGCGTCGGCTATCCCGACGAAAGCGACAAGAACTGGCGGTTCTGGCCGGCGGACGTCCATATCATTGGCAAGGACATCATTCGCTTCCATGCTGTGTACTGGCCGGCGTTCCTGATGTCGGCGGGTATTCCGATCCAGAAGCGCGTCTACGCTCACGGCTTCGTGCTGAACCGCGGCGAGAAGATGTCGAAGTCGACGGGCAACGTCGTCGACCCGTTCGAACTCGCCGAGCGCTATGGCGTCGACCAGCTGCGCTATTTTCTGCTGCGCGAGGTGTCGTTCGGTCAGGACGGCAGCTACAGCCACGAGGCGATCGTCGCCCGCACCAACGCCGACCTCGCCAATGATCTCGGCAACCTGGCGCAGCGTTCGCTGTCGATGCTGGGCAAGCAGTATGGTGGCGTGCTGCCGACGCCGGGGGCGTACAGCGACACCGACAAGGCGATCCTGGCGCAGGCTGACGCCATGGCCGATCTCGCGCGCACCGCGATGGCGACCCAGCAGATCCATCAGGCGCTCAACGCCATCTGGGCCGTGGTCGCGGAAGCCAACCGCTATTTTGCCGGCGAGGCGCCGTGGGCGCTGGCCAAGACCGATCCGGCGCGTCAGGCGACGGTGCTGTATGTCACCGCCGAGGTGATCCGGCAGGTGGCGATCCTGGCACAGCCGTTCATTCCGGCGTCCGCAGCGAAGCTGCTCGACATTCTCGGCCTCGCGCCGGAGAAGCGGGTGTTCGCAACGCTGGGCGAGGGCGGGCGCATCGCGCCGGGGGCGACGCTGCCGCCGCCCGCACCGGTGTTCCCGCGCTATGTCGAGCCGACCGAGGCGGGCAAGGCGTGATGCTGGTCGATAGCCACTGCCATCTCGACTTCCCGGATTTCGCCGAGGATCTCGACGGCATCGTCGGCCGTGCGGAAGCCGCCGGCGTCGGCCGCATCGTCACCATCTCGACGCGGGTGCGGCGCCTGCAGGCGCTGCTCGACATCACCGCGCGGTTTCCCAACGTCTACTGCTCGGTCGGCACCCATCCGCACCAGGCGGACGAGGAAGACGGCATCGGCGCCGAGGAACTGATCGCGCTGACCGCGCATCCGAAGGTCGTGGCGCTGGGCGAGGCCGGGCTCGACTACTTCTACGAGCACGGCTCGCCGGAAGCACAGGCGCGCGGCTTCCGCGCCCACATCGCGGCGGCGCGTGCCACCGGCCTGCCGCTGGTGATCCACACCCGCGAAGCCGACGACGACTGCGGCCGCATCCTCGACGAGGAGATGGCCAGGGGGCCGTTCCGCGCCGTGCTGCACTGCTACACCGGCGGCCGCGACCTTGCCATGAAGGCGATCGCCCACGGCCTGTCGATCTCGTTCACCGGCATCCTCACCTTCAAGAATTCGCAGGCGCTGCGCGACCTCGCCGCCGAGCTGCCGGCCGACCGCATCATGGTCGAGACCGATGCGCCCTATCTCGCGCCCGGCAAGTTTCGCGGCAAGCGCAACGAGCCGGCCTATGTGGTGGAGACCGCAAAGGTGCTGGCGGAGGCGAGGGGCGTGTCGCTCGAGGAGATCGCGCGCCAGACCACCGAGAATTTCTTCACCCTGTTCAGCAAGGTGCCGCGGGCCGAGGCTGCGCGGCCGGTGTCCGCCGCATGACCACGACCCTGACCATTCTCGGCAGCGGCTCCTCCGCCGGCGTGCCGCGTCCGGCGCTCGGCTGGGGCGCCTGCAATCCGAACAACCCCAGGAACCGGCGCCTGCGCTGTTCGCTGCTTGCCGAGCGACAGGGCAGCGGCGGCATCACGCGGGTGCTGATCGACACCTCGCCGGACCTGCGTGAACAGCTGATCGCCACCCATGTCGATCATCTCGACGCCGTGTTCCTCACCCATGAGCATGCCGACCAGACCCATGGCATCGACGACCTGCGTTCGGTCGTGCTGCATCAGCGCGCGCGCATTCCGGTCTATCTCAACCAGTCGACCGCCGATCACATCCTGCTGCGGTTCTCGTACTGCTTCGTGGCGCCGCCGGGCAGCGACTATCCGCCGATCCTGACCAACCATGCGATCGAGGCGGGCGAGACCCGCGTCATCACGGGGAAGGGTGGCGATCTCTCGTTCACCGCGTTCCTGGTGCAGCACGGCAACATCCCGGCGCTCGGCTATCGCATCGGCGATGCCGCGTATTCACCCGATCTCAACGACATTCCCAGGGAGAGTTGGGGGGCGCTCGAGAACCTCGACCTCTGGATCGTCGACGGGCTGCGCTATGCGCCGCATCCCAGCCATTTCAGCCTCGACGATGCGCTCGACTGGATCGCGCGCTTCAAGCCGCGCCGCGCGGTAATCACCAACATGCATTCGGATCTCGACTACGACGTCGTCAGCGGCCAGCTGCCCGATGGCGTTGTCGCCGGCTATGACGGCATGCGGCTGGTGCTGGATCGGGTGGACTGATGCTTCTGTTTCGGACACGGCATTGCCGCGCTCCGGAATTCGTTCAACCCGTCCATCGGCATGAGAGTGTGGGAGCGTAGCTGCGCGAACCCTGCAACGACCTCGACGGCTTGGCGTGCGATTGCTGCGCCTCTCGCTCGCGAAAGCGTCCCGGATATGTCTCCTATCTATCTCATCGAAGGTCCGGTCGGCGCGGGCAAGTCGACGTTCGCCCAGTCTCTGGCCACGCGACTGCCGGGGACGCATATCGCGCTCGACGAGTGGTTCGCGAAACTGTTCAGTCCGGATCGTCCTGGCCAGGACGTCGTGACCTGGTACTTGCAGCGCAAGGACCGGCTGCTGAATGTCATCTGGACGCATGCGGCTGCCATGGCCCGCGCCGGTCAGGCGCCGATCCTCGAACTCGGATTGATCCAGCGGCAGGCCCGCTACGATCTCTACGCCAGGGCACGGGATGCCGGCATCACGCTCGAGGTCTATGTGCTTGATGCAGCCCCTGATGTTCGCCGGCAGCGCGTCAGGCAGCGCAATGAACAGCGTGGATCGACATTTTCGATGGTCGTGCCCGATCACGTCTTCGAACTCGCCAGCAGCATGTGGCAAGCGCCCGATCGAGACGAGATCGCCGAGCTCAACGCCACAGTCCTGACCACCGACGCTCCTGGGTAGCTTGGGGTGATCTGGGACCCATGCCGATCCCTGCGTCCGCATTGGGACGCAGGGGCGCGCCTTGATGCCGCCGCTCTTCGAACCATCAGGGCCAGTCGCAGCGGCGGCGTGCGAGCCGGCCGTCGAACCCGCCTATGCCGTGATCGCTGACGCCGATCCCACCTGGTTGCGCAGCACGAATTTCTGGATCTTGCCGGTCGATGTCTTCGGCAGTTCGCCGAACACGATGGCCTTGGGCGTCTTGAAGCCCGGCAGGTGCTCGCGGCAATAGGCGATGATCTCGGCTTCGGTCGCCTTCGCGCCCGCCTTCAGCTCGACGAACGCGCAGGGCACCTCGCCCCATTTGCTGTCCGGCTTGGCGACGACCGCGGCGAACAGCACCGCCGGGTGCTTGTAGAGGACATCCTCGACCTCGACCGAGGAGATGTTTTCGCCACCGGAAATGATGATGTCCTTGGAGCGGTCCTTGATGATGACATAGCCGTCCTGATCGAGGACGCCGAGGTCGCCGGTGTGGAACCAGCCGCCGGCAAACGCCGCTTCCGTGGCCTTTTCGTTCTTGAGGTAGCCCTTCATGACGATGTTGCCGCGGAACATGACCTCGCCGATGGTCTCGCCGTCGCGCGGCACCACCTGCATGGTCTCCGGATCGATCACCGTGACGGCTTCCTGCAGCGGGTAGGGCACGCCCTGCCGACGCTTGAGCTGGGCGCGCTGGTCGGCCGGCAGGGCATCCCAGCCCTCGTGCTCGGCGCACACCGACGCCGGGCCATAGACCTCGGTGAGGCCATAGACATGGGTGAGACGGATGCCGATGTTCTCGGCGCCGGCGAGCACCGCGACCGGCGGCGCGGCGCCGGCGATCAGGCCGGAGACACTCCGGCCCGCGCCGCCCCTGGGGGCGTCGGGAGCATTGATCAGGGTGTTGTAGACGATCGGCGCGCCGCTCATGTGGGTGACGCCATGGCGCTCGATCAGCGCGAAGATTTTCGTTGGGTCGACCTTGCGCAGGCAGACGTTGATGCCGGCCGTCGCGGCGATGGTCCAGGGGAAGCACCAACCGTTGCAGTGGAACATCGGCAGCGTCCACAGATAGACCGGGTGCTGGCCCAGATTGGCCGCGAGGACATTGCTGACCGCGTTGAGATAGGCGCCGCGGTGATGGGTGACGACGCCCTTGGGATCGCCGGTGGTGCCGGAGGTGTAGCTCAGCGCAATCGCGTCCCATTCGTCCTGCGGATGGGCCCAGACATGGTCGGGGTCGCCGGAGGCGACGGCGGCCTCATACTCAATCTCGCCGATGCGCTGTCCACCGGTGAAGGCGGCGTCGTCGACGTCGACCACCAGCGGCTTCGGGCCGGTCATCAGGCCGAGCGCCTCGGCGACGGCGCCGCCGAACTCGGGATCGACGAACACGATCTTGGCGCCGCCATGGTCGAGCATGAACGCCAGTGCCGCCGGATCGAGGCGGGTGTTGAGGGTGTTCAGCACGGCGTCGGCCATGGGCACCGCGAAGTGCAGTTCGTTCATCGCCGGGATGTTCGGCAGCATGGTCGCCACCGTGTCGCCGCGGACGACGCCACGCCGCCGCAGGAACGACGCCACGCGCCGGCAGCGTTCGAACGTCTCGGCCCAGGTGAAGCGGCGGTCCTCATAGACCGCGCTGGTGAGGTGCGGGTAAACCGCGGCGGAGCGCTCCAGAAAGCTCAGCGGCGACAGCGGCACATAGTTGGCCGGGGTCTTGTCGAGCCCGATGCTGTACTGTCCCTGTGAACCGGTCATCGCTCTGTCTCCTGGCTTCGCATTCCCGGAAATTTCCTTTATTTCCATCATGTTGTCAGATTTTGATCAACGATCAATGCGTTGGATCAAAAAGCTCTGACAATAAATGGAAATCTTTTCTAATTATATGATTTTATTTGAATTTTTATTACAGGAATCCGATCGAGATCCACGGGATCGCTGCGACAATGATCAATCCCAGGAAGAGGGCCAGCATGTAGCCCCAGATCGGCCGGATGCCCTCCGCTGGGTCGACGCGGCCGATAGCGCAGGCGGCGTAGTAGCCGACGCCAAACGGGGGCGCGAACAGGCCGATGCCCATCGCCAGGATCACGATCATGGCGTAGTGCACCTCGTGCACGCCGACCTGCCTCGCGATCGGAAACAGCAGCGGGCCGAACAGCACGATCGCCGGGATGCCCTCGAGCACGCTGCCGAGAATGATGAACGCGACGATCGAGACCGCGATGAAGGTCACCGAGCCGCCGGGCAGGGCGGCCATGGTCGCGGCGAGCGACCGTGAGAAGCCGGACTGGGTCAGGCCCCAGGCCATGCCGGTCGCCGTGCCGATGATCAGCAGGATCGCCCCCGACAGGCAGGCGGTGTCGATCAGCATCGGCTTGAGCCGGCGCCAGTCGAACCGGCGGTAGATCAGAAGGCCCGCCAGGGCGGCATAGACGATCCCGATGGTCGAGACTTCGGTTGCGGTCGCAACGCCCTCGACCACCGCGGCCCGGATCACGAACGGCAAGGCGATGGCGGGCAGGGCGATGACGAAGCTGCGGCCGATTTCGCCCGCGGTGGCGCGTTTGACATGGCGCAGATCCTCGTGGCGGTAGCGCCACCACACGAGAGCCGACAGCATCAGCGCCAGCACGACACCGGGCAGCAGGCCGCCGGTGAACAGCGCCGCGATCGACACCCCGGTCACCGAGCCGATGGTGATCAGCACGAGGCTCGGCGGAATGGTCTCGGTCTGGGCGCCGGTGGCCGACAGCAGCGCGACGAGGTCTCCGGGCTTGGCGCCGCGGGCCTTCATTTCCGGAAACAGCACCGGGGCGACCGCGGCCATGTCGGCGGCCTTGGAGCCGGAGATGCCGGACACCAGGTACATCGCGCCGAGCAGCACATAGTGCAGGCCGCCGCGGACATGGCCGAGCAGGCTGGCGAGGAAGCTCACCATGGCGCGGGCCATGCCGGTCATCTCGATCAGCAGGCCGAGAAAGACGAACAGCGGCACCGACAGCAGGATGAGGTGGCTCATGCCCTCGTCCATGCGGCCGACGAGGACCTGCACCGGGGTGCGGGTGGTCAGCACGAGGTAACCGAAGATCGACAGGCCGAAGGCGAAGGCGATGGGAATGCCGGCGAACACGCAGATGCCGACGACGCCGACGAAGAAGATGATCAGGTTGAGATTGCCGAGCTGGCGCAGCCAGGGTTCGGCGAACCAGAACGCGCCCATGATAACGGCGACGGTCGCCGCGGCCGCCACGACGTCCCGCAGCCGGCCGACCCGGACCAGCCGCAGCAGCGCGAACAGCACCATCAGCGCGATGCCGATCGGCAGCGCCGCGGCCCGGAAGCTGTTGGCGATCTGCAGCGCCGGGGTCGTGATGTAGCTTTCCTCATAGGCGTAGTCGTAGGCCGGCCAGGCGATCAGCAGCAGGAAGGCGAGCGCGGCGCAGGTACCGACGACATCGAGGAAGGCGCGCTGGACGGGCGTCGCCCGTGCCACCAGCGCGGTCATCCGCATGTGTTCGCCGCGCCGGAACGCGATCGCGGCACCGAGCATGGCGAGCCACAGGAACAGGATGGAGGCGAGTTCGTCGGACCAGATCAGCGGGCTGTGGAGGCCATAGCGGGCCACCACGCCGACGAACAGGATGACGATTTCGGCGGCGACCAGCAGCGCCGCCGGAATCTCGACCATGGTGCCGAACGCGCGGTCGACGGCATCGAGCCAGCCGCGGCCGGAGGCGAGGGCGATGGCCTCCCCGCTTCCGTGCGCCGGGCCGGTGTCCGCGATCTGCACGGCGTCAGGCCAGCTTGCCGACGGACTTTTCGAGCAGATCCCAGGCGTGCTCGCCGTACTTGCCCTTCCACTCGGCATAGAAGCCGGCCTGGCGCAGCTTGTCGCGGAACGGCCCGGTCTCCGGCTGATTGATGATCAGCCCCTTGGCGGCGAGTTCGTCGCGGGTGGTGGCGTTGAGCTTCTCGGTGTCGACGCGCTGCTTGAGCGCCGCGGCGTTGATGTTCTTCGCCACGATGGTGCGTACGTCCTCGGGCAGTTTCTCCCAGGCGCGGCGGTTGGCCAGGAACCAGAAGCCGTCCCACATGTGGTTGGTCAGCGAGCAGTACTTCTGGACCTCGTAGAGCTTGGCGGTCGCGATCAGCGCCAGCGGGTTCTCCTGGCCTTCCACGACCTTGGTCTGCAGCGCTGAATAAACCTCGCTGAAATTGATCGAGGCGGGGGCGGCGTCGAACGCCTTGAACATTGAGGTCCACAGCGGCGACACCGGTACGCGGATCTTGAAGCCCTTGAAGTCGTCGGGGCCGTTGATCGGCTTGGTCGAGGAGGTGGTCTGGCGGAAGCCGTTGTCCCAGATCTTGTCCATGACCGCGAGGTTGGCCTTGGCGATCTCGCCGCGGACATAGGCGCCGAGGTCGCCGTCCATGGCCTTCCACACCGACTCGTAGTTCGGGAAGGCGAAGCCGATGCCGTTGATCGAGGCCGCCGGCACCAGCGTCGCCAGGATCAGGCCGGACAGGGTGAAGAACTCGACGCCGCCCGAGCGGATCTGGCTCAGCATGTCGGTGTCGGAGCCGAGCTGGTTGTTGGGGAAGATCTGCAGGTCGAAGCGGCCGTTGGTCTCGGTCTTGATCGCCGCCGACATCTCCTTGGCGCGGACGTTGAGCGGGTGCACGTCGGGCAGGTTGTTGGCGAACTTGAAGGTGAATTCAGCCTGCTGCGCGCGCGCCACATGCGGCGCGGCCACGCCGCCAACGAAGGTCAGGGCGGCGGAGGCCTTCAACAGGGTGCGGCGCGAAAAGTTCATCAGACGTTCTCCCTCGGGACGTTTCTTGTTGGACACTGGCCGGCATCATACTGACCCGTTTTCGGCGGGTCACCAGCCTTGTTGGCGTTCATGGTGGATCCGGGCGTGGAAAGCATCCCAGACTTGAGTTGAACGCGGACTTATCTGGTGGCGCGAGCCGATGCAACGCGCCGAATTGACCCGGCGAATGCTTGTCCTAAGCTTCCGGGCAACGCACGACGAGCGTGGCCGGCTCGTGGCGACACATCAGGCGGGAGGACGGACGATGGCGGAGCGTGGTGTTGCGGTCGTCACGGGCGGCGGATCGGGAATCGGTCTCGCGATCGCCGATGCGCTCGCTGCCGAAGGCTGGAAGCTGCTGGTGGCGGATCTGTCCGCGGACGCGCTGCGGGGCGCCCGCGCCCGGCTCATGCGGCATGGCGAGAGCCGCGTCAGGTTCGTGCAGATGGATGTTGCCGACGAGGCCAGCGTCATCGCCGGGCTCGAGGGCTGCGAGACCGGCTTCGGGCCGGTGCGGGGGCTGGTGAATTCCGCGGGCATCGGCCGCGACGTGCCGTTCTTCGAGACCAGCGTGCAGCTGTTCCGCAAGATCCTCGACATCAATCTGGTCGGCACCTTCGTGGTGGCGCGCGAGGTCGGTCGCCTGATGAAGGCCAATGGCGGCGGCGCCATCGTCAATATCGCTTCGGTGTCCGGGCTGCGCGGCAACATCGGCCGCTCGGCCTATGGCGCCTCCAAGGGCGGCGTCGTGACATTGACCCAGGTGATGGCCTGCGAACTCGCGTCCGACAACATTCGCGTCAACGCCATCGCGCCGGGGCCGATCGAGACGCCGCTGGTCAAGGCGATGCACAACGACGAGGTGCGCGCCGGCTGGCTCAAGGCGGTGCCACAGCGGCGCTACGCGGCGCCTGAAGAGATCGCCGGCGCGGCGTCGTTCCTGCTGGACGCCAGCAAGGCGAGCTTTGTCACCGGCCACGTGCTCGCGGTTGACGGCGGCTTCACGGCGGCGGGATTGCTGCCGCCCTATCCATGATGGCTATTGGGGAAACGGCAGCGATGTGCGCAGGCCGGCGTGCAACATCGGATTGACCAGGGTGGAGGGGGCGGTGCGCGAGGAATCCGCGGCGCTCCCGGCCACCGGGAAGGCATAGCCGAGGATGGTCTTGATCACCCAGCGGTCGGAGGCTTGCGTCAGGCCGTAGCCGACGCCGAAGTTGACGTCCATCGCGCCGATCTTGAAATCGGTGACGGCGAACAGCGTGTGCTGTTGCTCGCTGATCTTGCCGAAATGCCCGAATTCGCCGAAGTCGGCATAATATTCGAGACCGACGAACAGGTCCTGGTCCAGCTTGCGGGCGAGGCGCGCGGCCGGGGCGAAATCGACCTCGCCATAGCGCCCGAAGCTGACATCGACGATCGGATTGACGATGAACTCGTAGTCGGCGTTGCGTACACCGATGATCGGCCGGATCTCGAGACCATAGCGAGCCTGCGAGAACCTTGGCGTGGTGTTGCTGAACTCGAAATTGACGCCGTAGAAGAAACTGCGTTGCTCGGCCTGCGGTGAGACGAACAGCGTCCGGATCTTGAAGGCGTCGGACAGGAACTGGCCGTCCTGGACGGCAAACGGCAGGTAGAGCCCGAGCTCCCACCATTCCGTCACGCCGTAGGCGAATTCCGGGGTGCCGTTCAGGCTGCGGTTGGAGACGATGCCGCCCGGAAACGGCGGCTGCTTCACGCCCAGCGCCACATAGTTCAGGTGCTGCTGGACCGTGAACTGGCCGACGGCGGCGATCTCGGCCTTGTAGACCTGGATCTCGTCGGTGGCGCGGGCCGGTGTCGCCAGCATCGTCGAGGCGAACGCGACCGTAGCCGTCATGCGGCTGAGAACATTCAGGAAAAGGCGGACCATGAGGGCCCCTGATGAATATTAGAACAGTTCTAAATCAACTAGACGCTGAGCGCGGGCGGGTCAATTGCGCGCCGGCAACAGTCAGACGGGATTTTGGGGGTGGCCCAGGATGGGCGCGGCGGCTGTTCCGGTGCGCGCAGCCGGTGCTGCTGATCAGCCGCTGAGGGCGGGGCGTCCTGGTGATGGCGCGAGGCCGCGGCGACAGGCCTGCGGCGATCAGGCGTCGCCTGTTCGCCGTCGGGCCCTTGAACGTGATGCCGGCATCTCGGGAAACTGTGCCGGGCGGGTGGCCCTCAAAACTGTCCGGCCAGCGTTGCGGCCTGTCGTTTGCCCTGATCGATCATGTCTTGCGCGCGGCCATCCCAGGTGTGTTCGACGGTCATGGTCGAAAGGGTGCGCACGCCGATGAAGCGAAGCCAGAATTCGATATATTTCGCGGTGTATTCGAAACCAGGTTGCGGGTCGGTCTGAACGCTGGCCTCGTCGCTCTGCCCGCGAACATAGACGACAAATGCCTTCCCGATGGTCAGCATCGGGCTGTAGGCCTTGCCGTCGAACGCGAACAGCAGGTTTCGCTGGCAGGCGAGGTCGATCAGCTGCTTGAGCTTGTAGGGGAAGGAAAAATTCCACATCGGAACGCCCAGCGCGATGCAGTCCGCTTGCTGGAAGCGTGATGCGAGTCTCGTGATCTTGCGCCATGTGGCGTCTTCGGAGGGTGTCATCGCGTCGCCGGACACGCCCTTGTATTTGGCTCCGATCGCAGCAGCATCGAAATCCGGCAACGCTTCCGACCAGACGTCGAGCGTGTCGACGATGCCGGCGCCGCCGATTTTCTTGTGGTATTCGGCGAGAAATGCATCGACCATCGCGGTCGACACCGATCGATCGCCCCGCGGCGAGGTGACGATCTTGAGAATGCGCATGTCTGTTTCTTTCGGTCGCGAACGTGCGTTCGTCAGGCCGGTGGCCTGATGGCGGCGACGCTCCTGTCGTGAGCTTGATAGCCTTCGCCGCAGCGCTGCGGGCGAGCACGTTGTCTAGCGGATGCCGCGTGGTTTCGTCTCGCAGGGATGACTTGCGACATTGCAATGCGCATTTGCGGCCGTCCAAGCCGGCCTCCGGCGTGGCCGCGGACAGCGCTTCCGGTCAGGCCGCGGAGACGTGGTCGGCGGCGCCTCCGCCTTCCAGCAGCGCGCTGCGTGCGAGGAGGCCGGCGCCGACGTGGTCGAAGAAGGCGCGCACGCGTGCGGTCGTTCGCAGGTCCTTGTGCGTGACCAGCCACAATTCCCGCGTCAGTTCATCGAGGGGATCCTGAACCCGCTCGATATCCGTCTCCAGATCGCCGAGATAGCAGGGCAGCAGCGCCAGTCCGAGACCGGCCTTGACGGCCATGAGCTGACTGATGAGGCTGCTCGAGCGATAGGCGAAGGCGTGTGGCGGGATATTGTCCGTCAGCCATTTGGACGCCGCCGCCACGGCGCCGGTGTCCCAGCCGATCACGGCATGCCCCGACAGCGACGCCAGGTCGGTCGGATAGCCGCGATCCGAGAGATAGCGGCTGCTGCCGTAGAACGTCCACGGTGTCGCGGCGATCTTGCGCCCGAACAACTCGCCCTCGTGCGGCCGTGTCGCGCGAATGGCGATATCGGCCTCGCGCCGCAGGAGATCGAGCTGCCGGTTGTCGACCAGCAGTTCGAGCTCGATGCCGTCATGCTTGTCACGGAAGCTCGCGAGGATCTCGTTGAGAATACGGTACGCCAGCGTCTCCGACGACGTGATCCTGAGCTTGCCCGACAGCCGGGCGTCCTGGCCGGTGATCGAGCGGTCGATGGCCAGCACCTCGGTTTCCATCCGTTCGGCGGCAGTCACCATCTGCAGGCCCGCCTCGGTCGGGGTGTACTGGCTGGCCGTCCGGTCGAACAGGTGGACGCCCCTGCGCTTTTCGATGGCATTCAGCCAGCGGAAGATCGTCGAATGATCGTGGCCGAGATCCCTGGCTGCCCCGACCAGCGATCCCGCACGTCCGATCGCCAGCACGATCCTGAATTCATTCCAGTCACTCACGTCTTTGCCATCCCGCAAGATCAGTCGACCTCGCCGCGAGATATGGCGCAGACCGGAAAGCTCAATGTCGCGGGAGGCAGCGTTGCCGGCGGCGCAGCCCTGTATCAAGTCAGGTTGCAGTTGCCGGCCGACAAGATCGTCTTGCCAAACCCCAACGGGTGTTGCGGGCGCGAATTCGTATCATCGGCACCATGCCGGGCCGACCTCTCGTCGGCATGATCAGCGCCCCGTCAGCCCGCGATCATCATCCGCCGCGCCCGGCGCCGCCGGGCCGTCGCAAACACAGGAACCGTTATGACCAGGGGCAATGCCGAGCCGGATTTCGTCTTCTCCCGGGAGGAAGAGCTCAGGGCCTTTCGCGACATGACCCTGATCCGGCGCTTCGAAGAGCGCTGTGGGCAAATGTACGGTGAAGGCCTGATCGCGGGTTTCTGCCACCTCTACATCGGCCAGGAAGCCGTGGTGGTCGGCATGCAGATGGCCATCGGCGAAGGCGATCAGGTCATCACGGCCTACCGCGACCATGGTCATGCGCTGATGTCCGGCATGGATCCCGGGACGGTGCTGGCCGAACTGACGGGTCGGATCGACGGCGCGTCAAAGGGGAAGGGTGGTTCGATGCACATGTTCGCGCCGGACCGCGGCTTCTATGGCGGTCATGGCATCGTCGGGGCGCAGGTGTCGCTGGGCACGGGGCTGGCGCTTGCCAACAAGTATCGCGGCAATGACCGCGTCTGTCTGACCTATTTCGGCGACGGCGCCTCGAACCAGGGCCAGGTCTACGAGAGCTTCAACATGGCGAAGATCTGGAACCTGCCGGTGGTCTATGTCATCGAAAACAACCATTACGGCATGGGCACCAGCATCGAGCGCGCTTCGGCCAATCTCGACCTGTCCCAGCGCGGGCTGTCCATGGACATTCCCGGCGAACGGGTCGACGCCATGGATGTCCGCGCGGTCCGGGCCGCCGGCGTCAGAGCCGTGGCATACGCCCGGTCGGGCAACGGGCCGTTCATCCTCGAAATGCTGACCTACCGCTATCGCGGTCACTCGATGTCGGATCCGGCCAGGTATCGGTCCCGTGAAGAGGTCCAGAAGGTCAAGGACCAGAACGACCCGATCGACCGGTCCCGGGCTCGGATCCTGGACGACGGCCATGCCACCGCCGACGACCTCAAGCGGATCGAAAACGAGGTCCGGGCCATCGTCGCCGAGGCCGTCGACTTCGCCAAGGCCAGTCCGTTTCCCGAGCCGTCGGAGCTCTACACGGACGTCTATGCGTGACCGCTGACCATTGGCCAGACTGGCGGCTGTCGGGCCGATGCTTAGCCTGCGGCGCGCACGGCAGGGTCGATGCGCGGTCTCAATTGGCTCGTCCAAGCTATTGGACTAATTTCGTAAAATTGTCCGGCTGACCGTCGCAGAACGCCGCCGCCACACGCGCCAAAACGCCTGTCAGGTTATATTCCATAATATACCTTATGCGAATTGGGTCGTGCCGGACGGGGGCTCGCTGAAGCCGCTGCGTGCATGTGCCCGTCGCTTGTCGATGCGGTCTGTCGATGACGTCGAACGCCGGCCCGTGACGTCCCCGTCAGCGGTCGCTGCTGCGCCCGGCATCGGCGCTGCGGGCCTCGTGGTCGAGCTGCAGGAACATGGCGAGCGCCAGCCGATCGACCATTTCCCCGGTCTCGATTCCGACCGTCCTCGGCTTGTTCTGGATGGCGTTGATCAGCGTGCCGAACACCATCTGGAACGCGAACGCGACCGTGCGCTCCTTGGCGGCCCGACGGCCCCGGCCCATCCGGGCCAGCAGCAGCGGCATCGCCCGGGCCACGATGGCGCCGCCGGTCTCGCTGACGGTCACCCAGCGTGCCGGCTGGATGGCCTTGTACTGCATGGCCGCCCGCAGCACGCCGGCGTTGTCGCGGATCGTGGTGGTCACCACCGTGACGACGTCGCGGCAGATCGCGGCGAGGCCCGCCTCGGTCCGGTCGTCGGCGGCCAGCGCCGCGTCGACGGCGACGAGGCACCGTCTGGTCACCAGCGACATCAGGGCGGCGAAGAAGGCGTCCTTGCTCTCGAACCGGCCGTAGAACGCGCCGATGGTGACGCCGAGGCGCCCGCAAAGTTCGTCGATCGAGAGCTCGTCGAAGGTGCAGTCGCCGAGCATCGCGGCGCCGGTTTCCAGCAACGCGACGGTGGTCTCCTGGCTGCGCCGCTGCCGGGTCGGGCGAATGCCGGGCAGGTCCTGCACCAGCGGCCATCCGGCGATCTCGATGCCCTCGCTCACGCAGCGCCCCGCTAAAATCATATTGACAGCTATATTATAGTCGAGACTATATTCCTGCACAACAGAAGGGGCCGACGCGCGTCGCGCGGACGAGACCCCTCTTCCGATCTCCGACGCGGCTCGCGCGGACGGTCGGTTCTCTCAGGGAGGATTCTTGGATGCCGGCCAAGATCAGACTGCGCGTCGATCCCGACAAGTGCCAGGGGCACAGCCGCTGCAAATCGCTGGCGCCGGAGCTATTCGAGCTCGACGAATACGGCAACGCCCGCGAGATCGGCGACGGTGCCGTCCCCGATGAACTGGTCGAGAAAGCCTATCTCGCCAAATCCAACTGTCCCGAACTCGCCATCGAGATCATCGAAGACTGATCCGTGCCGAACGTGTGCGGCCTCGGGCCGTCGCGCGTTCACGGATGGAGGCCGCTTACGATTCAAGTCTAGCCGTATCCAGCACAACCGCAGGGGATGACGTCCATGCGCTCTACGCCCGTGACCGACTGGCTGAACGACTTCGACCATACGGATCCCACCTGGACAAATGATCCCTTCCCGATCTGGGAGCAATTGCGGGCCAAATGCCCGGTCGCCCACACCGATCGCTTTCTCGGAGTCTATCTGCCGACGACTTATGAGGCGGTGAAGGAAATCGCCTACGACACCGAGCACTTTTCGTCGCGTCGCGTCGTCGTCCGCCATGTCCGTCCCGAGCCGGTGATCCCCTCGCCGCCGATCACCTCCGATCCGCCGCTTCACAAGAGCGCCAAGCAGGTGCTGCTGCCGCCGTTCACCCCGGACGCGGTGAAGAAGATCGAACCGCGGGTGCGGGCGATCTGCAACGAGCTGATCGACGAGCTCGCGGGCAGCGATCGCTGTGACGCCGCCGCGCAATACGCCAAGCATATTCCGGTGCGCACCATCGCCCACATGCTTGGCATTCCCGAGGCCGACAGCCAGCAGTTCATCACCTGGATTCACGAGATCCTCGAGCTCGGTGTCCATGACGACGCCGTGCTGATGAAGGCGGTCAAGGAGATGAGCGCCTATTTCGCGGGACATATCGAGGAGCGCAAGGCGCGGCCGCGCGACGATCTCATCATGGACCTGATGCGGGCGCGCATGCCCGACGGCACGCCATTTTCCGACGCCCATGTGCTGGGATCGCTGCGGCTGCTGCTGATCGCCGGCATCGACACCACCTGGAGCGCGATCGGCTCCTCGCTCTGGCATCTGGCGAAGACGCCAGCCGACCGCCACCGCCTCGTCGCCGAGCCGGAACTGCTGCCGTTCGCCATCGAGGAGTTCCTGCGGGCCTATGCCCCCGTGACGATGGCGCGCGAGGTGATGAAGGAGACGGTGGTGAGCGGCTGTCCGATCAAGCCGGGCAACATGGTGCTGCTGTCGTTCCCCGCGGCCAATCGCGATCCGGCCATGTTCCCCGACGCCGACAAGGTCATCATCGACCGCAAGGAGAACCGCCACGCTGCCTTTGGCCTCGGCATTCACCGCTGTGTCGGCTCCAATCTGGCGCGGATGGAGATGACGGTGGCGCTGCAGGAGTGGCTGAAGCGCATTCCGGACTTCAGCCTCGATCCGGCGGGCCAGACCACCTGGTCCGAAGGCACCGTGCGCGGTCCGCGCCAGCTTCCACTGCGGCTCGGCTGACGACGGCCAGCCGGGTCATCGCGGCCCCCGAACGAAGTGGTGGCCGTCCCAGACCAGCATGGTCGGGGCAGCTGCGCCGACGGGATTGACGTCGAGACCCACGGTGCCGCCGCGGTTGGTCAGGGCGACGTCCCGTGCATGAAGGCGCAGGACGCGGCGAAAGGGCCCGCCGGCCGACACGTAGATGTCGTGCTGGCACCCTGCCGCATCGCAGATCGCGGTGCGGTCGCCGCACGCGAAATCCTCGAAATGCAGCGCGATGAAGCGGGCCTGGGGCGTGTCGAGCGAAACGGCGAAATAGTGCGTGGCCGCGGGCGAGGCACCGCACGCTTTTGTCAGTTGGGCGACCTGCGCGCGGATTTCCGCGGGTAGCTGCGTGATGTGGTCCGGATTCCACGGATTCTCGCTGCCGAGGCCGCCGCGTGCCAGCGCCTGCCGCGCGCCGGGCAGCAGGACCAGCACCAGCAGGATGGCCAGTGTGATCCGCCGGATGGTTCGCATCGTCATGGGATGGCTCCTCCCTGCTCCGCGATGGCAGATGGCGGCGCCTCGCGGCGGAACAGCACATAGAGCGCCGGCAGGACCAGAAGCGTCAGGATGGTCGAGGACACGATGCCCCCGATCACGACGGTCGCGAGCGGGCGCTGGACCTCGGCGCCGGCCCCGGTCGCGATCGCCATCGGCACGAAGCCGAGCGAGGCGACCAGTGCCGTCATGAGCACCGGGCGCAGCCGCGTCAGCGCGCCTTCCCGCACCGCCTCCCGCAGCGGCCTGCCCTCGGCGCGCAACCGTTCGATGAAGGCGATGATGACGAGACCATTGAGCACGGCGACGCCCGACAGCGCGATGAAGCCGACGCCGGCGCTGATCGACAGGGGAATGCCGCGCAGCAGCAGGGCGGCGATACCGCCCGTCAATGCCAGCGGCACGCCGCTGAACACCAGCAGCGCATCGGCGATGGATCCAAAGCTCATGTAGAGCAGCAGGAACACCAGCAGCAGCGCCACCGGCACCACGATGGTCAGCCGCTTGCTGGCGGAGACCAGCTGTTCGAACTGGCCGCCCCAGCCGAGCCAGTAGCCGGCGGGAAGTTTGACCTTCTCGGCGACCACCTGTTGCGCTTCCGTGACGAACGAGCCGAGATCGCGCTCCCTGACATTGGCGGTGACGACGATGCGGCGCTTGCCGTTCTCGCGGCCGATCTGGTTCGGTCCCGGTGCGATGTCGATCGCGGCGATGGCGGACAGCGGCACGTAGCGCATCTGCGCCGCCGGCGTCCCCGTCCAGGACGCGCGGACGGCGCCCTGTCCCGCCTCCTCGGCCGGCGGCAGCGGAATGGGAATGGCGCGGATCGCCTCGAGATTGCCGCGCAGCGTCTCCGGCAGCCGGACCTGGATGTCGAACCGGCGGTCGCCCTCGAACAGCTTGCCGACGCTCTTGCCGCCGATCGCGATCTCCACGACGTTCTGGACGTCGCCGACACTGAGGCCATAGCGCGACAGCGCCTGGCGATCGAACTTGACCGTGAGGATCGGCAGCCCGGCGACCTGCTCGGTCTTGACGTCGGTCGCCCCGCGCAGGCCCTGGATCGCCGCCTGCACCTCGCGCGCCGCCTGCTGCAGGATGTCGAGATCGTCGCCGAAGATCTTGATGCCGACGTCGCTGCGCACGCCCGAGATCAGTTCGTTGACCCGCAGCTGGATAGGCTGGGAAATTTCGTAGTTGCTGCCGGGAATGTCGCGTGCGGCCTGCTCGATCTCCTCGACGAGGTCGGCCTTGGGCTTGGCCGGGTCGGGCCATTCGGCTCGCGGCTTCAGCATCACATAGCCGTCGGACATCGATGGCGGCATCGGATCGGTGGCGACCTCGGCGGTGCCCGTCCGGGCGAAGAAGTCCTTCACTTCCGGAATCTGCTTGATCCGCCGCTCCAGCGCCTTCTGCATGTCCAGCGACTGCGTCAGGCTGGTGCCGGGAATGCGGATCGCCGCGACGGCGACATCGCCCTCGTCGAGGCTCGGAATGAACTCGCCGCCCATGCGCGTCGCTGCAAGGCAGCTCGCGATGACGAACAGGGCGGCACCGGCCGCGACCGAGCGGCGGTAGCGGATCGCGGCGTCGAGCAGCGGCATGTAGGTTCGCCGTGCCGTGCGCATCACGATATTGTCGTGCTCCGAGACCTTGCCGGTCACGACCAGCGCGACGGCCGCGGGCACGAAGGTGATCGAGAACAGCGCCGCGCCGGCGAGCGCCATCAGCACGGTCAGCGCCATCGGCGTGAACATCTTGCCCTCGACACCGGTCAGCGTCAGCACAGGCAGATAGACGACCGCGATGATCACCGTGCCGAACAGGCTCGGCTTGACCACCTCGCGGGCGCCGAGAAAAATGGTCTCCATCCGCTCGGACAGCGACAGCAGCCGGCCGCGCTTCGTCTGTTCCTCGGCCAGCAGCCGCAGGCAGTTCTCGACGATGATCACGGCGCCGTCGATGATGATGCCGAAATCGATCGCGCCGAGGCTCATCAGGTTGGCGCTGACGCGGGTCTCGACCATGCCGGTGATGGTGAACAGCATCGCCAGCGGGATGACGCAGGCGGTGACCAGCGCCGCGCGGATATTGCCGAGAATGAGGAACAGCACGGCGATCACCAGCAGCGCGCCCTCGATCAGGTTCTTCTGCACGGTGGCGATGGTGGCCTCGACGAGATGGGTGCGGTCGTAGACGGTGCGGGCGATGACGCCGTCCGGCAGCGATCGGGCGATCTCGCCGAGCTTGGCGGCGACGCGCTGCGCGACCGTTCGGCTGTTCTCGCCGATCAGCAGCATGGCGGTGCCGAGCACGGTCTCCTCGCCGTCGAGCGTGGCCGCGCCGGTGCGCAGGTCGCGCCCTTCCCGCACCTCGGCGACGTCGCGGATGCGCACGGGGATGCCGCCGCGCGAGCCGATGACGATGTTGCGGATCTCGTCGAGACTGGCGACCTGCCCCGGCGCACGTACGAGATACTGCTCGCCGTTGCGCTCGATATATCCCGCTCCGACGTTGGCGTTGTTGGCGGCCAGCGCCGTCATCACGTCGCGGAAGCCGAGCCGGTAGGCCATCAGCCGGCCGGGATCCGGCAGCACGTGGAACTGGCGCTCGAAGCCGCCGATCGAATTGACCTCGATCACGCCGGGCACGTTGCGCAGCTGTGGCTTGATGATCCAGTCCTGGATGGTGCGCAGGTCGGCCGGCGTATAGGCGCCGCCGCCGGGCGCGCGGGCGCCGGGTCTGGCTTCGACCGTATACATGTAGATCTCGCCGAGACCGGTCGAGATCGGGCCCATGGCAGTCTCGACGCCCGGCGGCAACTGGTCCTTGACCTGCTGGATGCGTTCGTTGACGAGCTGGCGCGCGAAATAGATGTCGGTGCCGTCGTCGAACACGACCGTCACCTGGCTCAGGCCGTAGCGCGACGTCGACCGTGTATACTGCAGCTTCGGCAGACCGCCCATGGCGGTCTCGACCGGAAAGGTGATGCGCTGCTCGGTCTCCAGCGGCGAGTAGCCCGGCGCGCGGGTGTTGATCTGCACCTGGACATTGGTGATGTCCGGCACGGCGTCGATCGGCAGGCGCGTGAAGTTCCAGGCGCCGAACGCTGCGACGCCGAGCGCAGCCAGCAGCACCAGCCAGCGCTGGCGGATGGAAAAATGGAGGACGGCGTCGATCATCGGTGCGCTCCCCGGGCTGGGCAGGACGGCCGCTCAGTCATGTTCGGCCTCCCCCTTGCCCATCTCCGCCTTGACCACAAAACTGTTCTCGGCGGCATACCGCTCGCCGACATCGAGGCCGGCGCGGATCTCGGCATGAACAGCGTCCTGGTCCCCGACGTCGACCGGCCGGGCTTCGATCTTGTCGCCTTCGCGCACGAAGATGACGGTCTTGTTCTCGAGGGTCTGGATGGCGCCGACGCGCACGGCGACCGCGACGGTGCGCTTGGCGAGCACGAGGCGCGCCGTGACGAACAGGCCCGGGCGCAGCCGTCCGTCCGGATTCGGCAGCACGACGCGGGCGAGCGCGGTCTGGGTGTCGCTGGCGCCGACCGGCGAGATGTAGGACACGGTCCCCTTGAGGTCGCCGCCGCCGTCGTCGGGATCGATCAGCACCTCGTCGCCGATGCGGACCCGCTTGAGATCCTGGCGGTAGACCGACAGATCGACCCAGATGGTCGAGAGGTCGGCGACCACGAAGGCCGGCTTCTGTTCGGAGGCGTATTCGCCGAGTGAAATCTGGCGGTCGATGATCGTGCCACTGATCGGCGCCTTGAGGTCGTAGGCGGTCAGGCTCTGGTTGCTCTCGACTGCCGCGAGCTGGTCGCCCTTGGCCACGGTGTCGCCGATCCGCCGGCGGATGTCGCGGACGATGCCCGGGAAGCGCGGCGTCACCTGCACCACCGCCTCCTGGTTGGCGCGCATGATGCCGTTGAGCTGCAGCGTGTCGTTGAGAACGGCACTGGTCGCCTCGCGCAGCACGACGCCGGCAGCCGCGAGCTTGACGTCGCTGATCACGACGCGATCGGCGCCGTGTTCGTCCTGTTCGGCATGGTTGTCGCGCGCCTTGTCCTTGCGCTCGGGCGCCTTCGCCGCCGGTTCGGCCGCGGGCGGCGAATAGGCCTTGATCGCGACGCCTGCGACGGCAACGACCGCAACCGCGGCAATGAGGCCTTTCAGCCAGGTTGTCATCGTGCGCCCTCCCGCGCCAGTACGAACGGATTGCCGACCAGTCCTTCGATGGTGGCGACCGCGATATGGAAATTCTGCAGGGCTTCCTGCTCGCGCAGTCGCGCCTGGGCGAGCGTTCCCTGCGCGTCCAGCAACTCCAGCAGCGTGAAACGTCCCTGCCCGTAGCCGTTCTCGATCGCCTCGGCGGCCTGGCGCGCCTTGGGAATCGCGGAGTCGCGCAGCACCGCGAGTTCGCGCAGCGAGCCCTGCGCGGTATCGTAGGCCCGTCCCGCCAGCACGGTCAGCGCGGCCTTGCTGGTGGCCCGCTCGGCATGGGTCTTGGCGAGGCTTTCCTGCGCCGACAGGATGTTGCCCTGGTTCTGGTCGAACACCGGGATCGGCACCGAGACGCCGAGGCGCACCGCATCGTCGCCGGTGTCGTTGAAGTGACGCCAGCCGGCGCTGAGGCGCACGTCGGGATAGGGCTTGAGCCGGGCGATCAGCAGTTCGGCGTTGCGCTGCGCGTACACCGCGGTCCAGCGCATCAGTTGCGGGTTGGCGTCGATTGCCGCCAGCACCGACTGAAACCCGGGCGGTCGTCCGGTGGCCTCGAAGCGTCCGGCGACGACCGACGCCTTCAGCGACGTGTCGCCCATCAGGACCGCCAGATCGCGCCGCGTGCTGGCGAGCGCGGCGCGAACCCGCTCGCGGTCGGCCTTGACGAGATCGGAAGCGACCTGTGCGCGGCTGGTCTCGGCCGGCGATGACGCACCGGCTTCGACCCGCCGCTGCAGCAACGGCGCAAGACGATCGATCGCCGCGATCTGCTCGTCCAGGATCTGGATACGGCGCTGAGTTCCCAGCACGGTGACGAAGGCGATCGCCGTCTCGGACAGCACCTCGAGCCGCGCCGCGCGGCGTTGCCAGACCGCGGCTTCGACCCCGGCCGCGCCCGCGGCCACCCTCGCCTCGCGCTTGCCGAACAATTCGAACAACTGGCTGATCTGCAGCGTCGTCTCCGCCGAGCGGGTGCCGCGGTAGGGTCCGGACCCCAGCGAGTTGTCCTGTTCGTAGGACACCTCCGGGTTGATCAGCGCGCCTGCCTGGATGCGCTGGCCCGTGGCGATGCCGACCTCGCGTTCGGCCGATGTCAGGCGCGGATTGGCGGCGAGCGCACGTTGCAACGCGCTCTGCAGCGTCAATGTCTGGGCGTGCGAGGGTATGGCCGGGCTGAGGCCGGCGATCAGCAGCGACGCGCCCAGGAGGCGTGCCGCGGCACGATGGGAAAGCATGACAATGACCTCGATGACGACAACATCGGGCGCGTGCGCCCGCAGGTGACGAAAATCAGGTCAGATGCTTGGGGGGCGGCGTATCGAGCCCGGGCACCGAACCCGCGAGGGTTGGCGCGGTTGCGAGCCGCACAGGCCGCATCGCATCGCGCTGCGCCAGTCCGGTCTCCGACGGCGCGGGAACCGAGACCGTGAAGCAGCCATGGCAATGATGATCGGCGATCAACGCCTTGTCGGCGATGTCGATGCCGCTGTCGGGAGCCGCGGAGACCACGACAATACCGCCGGCGGCCGGGCCCGTGACATCGAGGTCACACGCGCCATGCAAGCCGATCGCGACGACGTAGACCAGCATGCACAGGCCTGCTATGACCCGGCGCAGCGCCGGGCGGCGTAACCATGCTGTCTGGAACCATCGGGCGGCCATTCGCGGATCTCGATTGCTGATGCACGGCTAGCATGGCGCGACTGGCGCTGTCGACGTTATAGAATAACAATTCGATTGCTTTTTTGCCGCGTTGCGCGCGTCACCGTTCGTTGGGATCGAGCGCGTCGCGCAGGCCGTCGCCGACGAGGTTGAGTGACAGCACGACCAGAAAAATCGCCAACCCCGGCCACAGTGCCATCCAGGGCGCGCTGGCGAGGAAGCGCTGGGCGGCGTTCAGCATGCTGCCCCACGACGGCGCCGGGGGCTGCTGGCCGAGACCAAGGAACGACAGCGCAGCTTCGGCGATGATCGCCGCGGCGATCGACAGTGTCGCCTGCACCAGCACCGCAGGCAGGATGTTGGGCAAGATGTGGACGCAGGCGATGCGCAGTGGCGAGTTGCCGAGGGTGCGCGCCGCCTCGACATATTCCTCGCCGCGGACGTTCATCACCTGTCCCCGGGTCAGGCGAATGAAGATCGGTGTCGTGGTGACGCCGATCGCAATCATGGCGTTGGCAAGGCTTGGGCCGAGAAACGCGGCAAGCGCGATGGCGAGGATCAGGAAGGGACACGCCAGCATGGCATCGGTGATGCGGCTGATCAGCGCGTCGACCACGCCGCCACGATAGCCGGCCAGCAATCCCAGCGGCACGCCGACGCCAAGCGCGATGGTCACGGAGATCAGGCCGGCGAGCAGCGACGCGCGTGCGCCGGTGATGACGCGGCTGAAGACGTCGCGGCCAAGCTCATCGGTTCCGAACCAGTGCAGCAGCGATGGCGGTTTGCGCACGGTGGCCCAGCCGGTGGCCGTCGGATCATAGGGGCTGACCAGCGGCGCGAGGATGGCGAGCACGACGAACAGTGTCAGCACGACGAACCCGAGCAGCGCGCCCGGGCGTCGCATCAGCCGCCGCGCGACAGCCTTGCCTGGGCTGTCCGCCGGTTGCACCTCGGCGACGTCACCGAGTGGTTTGGCGAGGTCCGTCATCCCCCGTCCCTCAGGCGCGGATTGGCCAGCATGTAGGCGAGATCGGCGATCAGGTTGAGCCCGATATACGTCGAGGCGGTCACCAGCACGACGCCCTGCACCACCGCGTAATCGCGGTTGAAGACGGCATCGACGATCAGCTTGCCGAAACCCGGCACCGAAAAGATCTGTTCGGTCAGCACCGCGCCGGACAACAGCGTGCCGAGTTCGAGCGCGCCCAGCGTGATGATCGGCGTCAGGGCGTTGCGCAATGCGTGGCGCAGGATGACCGCGGTTTCGCTGATCCCCTTGGCGCGTGCGGTGCGGATATAGTCGCTGTCCAGCACCTCCAGCATGGCGCTGCGGGTGTGGCGCATCAGGATCGCGGCGATCGCATTGCCGAGAACGAAGGCCGGCAGGATGGTCGAGGCGAGGCTCGCGCGCCAGTCCTCGGACAACGGCACATAGCCCGACGCCGGCAGCCAGTTCAGCTCGATCGAGAACAGGAAGATCAGCAGCATGCCGAGCCAGAAGTTCGGCGTGGAGATTCCCCACAGCGCCACGAGATTGGCGATGTAGTCCCACGCCGTGCCCCTCTTCACTGCCGAGACCACGCCGGCGGGCACGCCGATCAGGAACGCGATCAGAAATGCCATGCCGGC
Organism: Bradyrhizobium sp. U87765 SZCCT0048; assembly: GCF_018131225.1. GTDB lineage: Bacteria > Pseudomonadota > Alphaproteobacteria > Rhizobiales > Xanthobacteraceae > Bradyrhizobium_A. The sequence continues at coordinate 116,275 of NZ_JAFCMM010000001.1, forward strand.
CAGTTGCAGCGTGACCGGCAGCTTCTGTCCGATCAGCGTGCGGACCGGCACCTTGATCCGCAGGGACTCGCCGAGGTCGCCCGCCAGCACGCCCTTGACCCAGTAGAGGTATTGCACCGGCAACGGCTGATCGAGACGATATTGCTGGCGGATCTGGGCGATCACGGCCGGATCGCGCTCCTCGCCCGCCATCACCAGAGCGGGATCTCCCGGCAGCAGCTGTTGCAGCGTGAAGATCAGCACCGAGACGAAGAACAGCGTCGGCACCAGTTGCAGCAGGAGGCGACCAAGGAAGATCATGCGCCCCTCACCTCAGCACAGCGGCGGATGGCGGCAGCGGTCATGTCAGCGCTCCGTCACTTCAGCTTGACGCCGACGACCCGGACCAGCCCGTCAGGAACCGGCGAAAAGCCTTCGACACGCGTGGTGTGCGCGATCAGGATGCGCTGGTGGTAGATATAGACGATCGGTTCGTCGTTCAGCACCCTGGCGGTCAGCTTTTCATAGATCGCCTTGCGCTGCGCGGGATCTTCGCTGATCCGGGCGTCTTCCAGCAGCTTGTCGGCTTCGGCATTGGAATAGAAGCTGTAGTTTTGCGGCGCATTGCTCTTCAGGAAGATGTAGCTGTTGCCGTCGGGATCGACCCGTCCGCTCCATTGCAGGTAGTAGGCCTGATACTCGCCCGCTTCGGCCTGTTTCAGCGACGTCGCGAATTCGGTGACGCGGATCTTCATATCGAAGCCGGCTTCGCCGGCCATCGCCTGGATCATCTGGGCGACGGATTCGTTCTCCGCTCCCTTGGGCACCATGAAGTCGACGGCAATGCGTCCGGAGATTCCCGCCTCCTTGAGCAGCATCCTGGCCTTGGCAAGGTCGCGGCCGCGGACGGGAAAGGCCTTCTGATAGTAGGGATGCTCGGGGCTCAGCCACTGATTGCCGGGCATGAACTCGCCGTTGAACGCAACCTGATTGATGGCGTCGCGATCGAGCGACAGATCGAAGGCCTGGCGGACCTTGTCGGACTGGCTGAGCGGTCCCCTTGTCTTGTCGTTGCCGATATTGAGGGTGATGCCGCGATAACCCAGTTCGAGGGTGGCCGCCAGTTTGAGTTTCGGGTCGGCGCGGACGTCCTTGACGTCGGTCGCGAGCAGCCGCTCCATGATATCGAGCCCGCCGGATTTGAGGTTGGCGAGGCGCACCGTCGCATCGACGATGGGCAGGTAGACGATGCGGTCGATGAAGACCTGGTCCTTGTTCCAGTAATCCGCGAATTTTTCGAACACGATGCGGTCCTGCGGCACCCGCTCGACGAATTTGTAGGGGCCGGCGCAGACCGGATGCAGTCCGAACCTGTCACCGGCGTCTTTCGCGGCTTTGGGAGACACCATCATGCCGGCACGGTCGGCGAGCTGGGCAACCAGCGGCGCGTACGCGGTCTTGAGCACCAGCTTGATCGTCAGTGGATCGACGATGTCGACATGATCGACCGCGGCAAGCTCCGGCCTGCGGAACGACGACGGCAGCGTCAGGTGGCGGTCGAGCGAGAATTTGGCGGCGGCGGCATCGAATGTTTCGCCGTCGTGGAATTTGACGCCAGGACGTAGCTTGAGCGTCACCTCCTTGCCATCGCTTGAAGTCTCGTGCGACAGCGCGAGCTGGGGGACGATGTTCAGTTTCGCGTCGATGTCGAACAGCTTGTCGCAGAATGCTGCGAACACGATGCGGCCGACATAGGTGCGTGCGAGGGTGGGATCGAGGATGTCGGGATCTTCGGCGAGGCCGATCCGCAGTGTGGTCTGCGCGCGCGCCGACATGGCGCCGAGCAGCAATACGACGGTTGCGAGGGCGATCGATCGCCGAAGCATTTTCATGGCTGACCTCCTGGCTGATCCGGCATGCGCCGGGCGCCGGCATCTGCAGCGGACGGGAGGCGGACCATCAGCCCTCCTCCGCCCGCGACCGCGCGATGCCGGCTTCAATGATGGTTCTGTCCGTTTCTCCGACCCGATCGCCGCTGCGCGGCAGAAAGCGGCGAAAGTGCACCCAGCGCTCGCGGCTGACCTGTTCGAGCCGCGCCAGCTCGGCGAGCGGATCCTCATGGTCATCGACCCGCAGGTCGAGGTCGGACCACGGCTCGTCGCCGTGCAGCAGCAGTGCGGCCGATTGGCGGCCGCGGCGGTCACCGCCCGCCGCTTCGCCGGCGCGCATCGCAGCGATCAGCCGCTGCGCCAGCGGCAATGCTGCGGCGGCGGCAAAGGTCGCGGCCGTGGTATCGATGACTTCGGGTCCCGCAAGCATGTTGCCGGCGATCGAAAATCCCTCGGCGGTACAGTGGCCGCACCAGCCGACACAGGCCGCGCCGGTATGCGCTGCCATGCGTCCCGTGGCGTCAATCATGTGGAGCTGGCGGTAGTCGCGCCCGCCGTCCGATGCTGTCAGTTGCGCAACCACCTCTGCCGGCGCAAGACCCTGGCGCAGCAGTGCGAGGCCCTCGACGCCATAGAACGAATTGAGCAGTGCCTGCGTGGCGATGGCGCCGACGCCGCTGGCGATGAATGGCACACGCGCACCGACTGCAAAGAACCTGGTCGCGCCCGCGATGGCGAGGTGTCCGGTGGCATGGTCTCTGGCAATGATCGACCATGTCATCGGCGTCTGGCCCCCTAGCGTCCTGCGGCGTAGCCTTGCATTCCGCGCGGGTTGGCCGCGGCGCGGCGGCGCGGCCCGACACGGGATGCGGCGGTCAGCCGGCCTTCCGACCAGTCAGGACCGATCTCGACGATATGGCCGCGACGCCGCAGCTCAGCGACCGTCGCCTGCGGAACACGGTTCTCGAGCACCAGCACGCCGGGACGCGCCGTGCGTGGCCAGAACGAGATCGGAAAATGTTCGGAATGCCAGGCCGGAGCATCGATGGCTTCCTGAAGATTGAAGCCGGCATGGACGTGGCGCAGGAAGAACTGGGTGATCCACTGGTCCTGCTGGTCGCCGCCGGGAGAGCCCCACGCGAGATACGGCTCGCCGTCGCGCAGCGCCATGGTCGGACTGAGCGTGGTGCGCGGCCGCCGTCCCGGCGCGAGCGCCGCGGGGTGGCCCTCCTCCAGCCAGAACATCTGGGCGCGGCTGCCAAGGCAGAAGCCGATCTCTGGAATGACCGGTGACGACTGCAGCCAGCCTCCGGATGGCGTCGCCGAGACCATGTTGCCGTCGCGGTCGATGATATCGAAGTGCACGGTGTCGCCGCGCACCTCGCCGAGCCGGCCGACGGTCGGCTCGCCTGCGCCCATCGCGCCCACGGCAGTGCGCTGCTCGTCGGCGCGGCGCAGCTCCACCACCGCGCCGGCGCCATCGACCGTGCCGGGGCGATAGTCGAGCGAGGCGCTGTCGGCGGAAATCAGCTTGCGGCGGGCGTCGTTGTAGGCATCGGACAGCAGCACGCCGATCGGCACGTCGGTGAAGTCGGGATCGCCATAGAACGTGTCGCGATCGGCATAGGCGAGCTTGGCGCACTCGACCTGCAGATGGATGAAGTCCGCTCCCGCGGGATCGAGCCCGTCGAGGGCGAAGCCCTTGAGCAGCGCCAGTTGCTGCAGCATCACCGGCCCCTGGCTCCAGACGCCGGCCTTGCAGACGGTGTAGCGGCCGTAATCGTAAGTCAGCGGCGCCTCGACATGGGCCTGCCAGCGCGCCATGTCGTCGCCGCGCAGCACGCCGCGATGGGGCGCGCCGCTGACATCCATGACGTCCTGTGTGCGGCAGAAGCGGTCTATCGCCTCGGCGACGAAGCCCTGCGACCAGCTTCGGCGCGCGCGCTCGATCTGCGCGATGCGGTCGCTGCCGGCGCTCTCGGCCTCGCGCAGGATGCGCTCATAGCTGCCGGCAAGGGTGGCGTTGGTGAACAGCGTCCCCGGCTCCGGCACGCGGCCATGCGGCAGGTAGACCGCGGCCGACGTCGGCCAGTGGGTGCGGAACAGCTCCTCGACGGTCGCGATGGTGGCGCAGGCGCGCTCGACCAGCGGATAGCCGTTGCGGGCGTAGCCGATCGCGGGCGCGAGGACGTCGCGCAGCGACAGCGTGCCGTAATCGCGCAGCAACAACATCCAGGCCTCGAACGTGCCGGGAACGCAGGCGGCGAGCAGTCCCGTTCCCGGGACCATGTCGAGGCCTTCGGCACGGTAATGCGCGATGGTCGCGCCGGCGGGCGCCGGCCCCTGCCCGCAGATCACCTCCGTGCGTCCACGGCGCGTATCGTGGACGATGATCGGTACATCGCCGCCCGGCCCGTTGAGGTGCGGTTCCACGACCTGCAGCGTGAACGCGGTCGCGACGGCGGCGTCGAACGCGTTGCCGCCCTTCTCCAGGATTGCCATGCCCACGGCCGTGGCGATCCAGTGGGTGGATGTCACGACGCCGAAGGTGCCCTCGATCTCGGGGCGGGTCGTGAACGGGTTCGGATTAATGTTGCTCATGGTATTTCGTATGCAAGCCCCAAGGCTCGCACTTGACCACAAGCCGGCAGCGCTGCCAATGCGTTGGTGCGCTGCGTCCTGGATAAAATCCCCTTGAGGAGCTGCGCGGCCGTTAGCGCCCGACGCGCTGCTCAGGCCAGTGCGAGGCGCGCGTCGCGCCGGCGCAGCCAGTGGATCGCCGGCACGGTCAGCAGCACCATCAGCGCCTTGCCGATGATCTGTCCTGCGAGGAAGTCGAGACTGCCGAAGGCGAGCCACAGGAACAGGAAGGAATCGGCCACCAGGCCGACGGCGCTGCTCGCCAGCACTGCCAGCACGAGCCCGCGCCGCTGCAGTGGCGTGTACACGGCGAAGTCCGCAAGCTCCGACAGCAGAAATGCGACGGTGGACGCCAGCACCAGAGCGGGCGGCGCCAGCAGCGCCGACAGCGCCGCGCCGATCACGATGGCGCCGAGGCCCCAGCCGACGCCGAGACGCCGCTGCACGAGATCGCGCAGCACGAGCGCAAGCCCGACCATCAGCACACCGCTCGGCGCCATGAAGCCTCCAGGAGCCACCGGAATCAGGCAGGGCTCGCCAGGCGGGCACACGGTGCCGACATGCTGAATCAACCAGTTGGCGGCGGGGATGCAGGCGATGTAGGCGATCAGGAAGGCGAGGCCTTCCGTCCGGCGGCGCTGGTCGGTGGTCATCGGGCGTCCTTTCCAGCGTCCTGCACGGTTGCGGCATAGCCGGCCCAGCCCCGTGCACGTAGCTGGCAGGCCGGACATTCGCCGCAGCCATAGCCCCAGTCGTGACGGGCGCCGCGTTCGCCGAGATAGCAGGTGTGCGAGTGGTCACGGATCAGATCGACGAGGCCGTCGCCGCCGAGTTGATGGGCGAGCGCCCAGGTCTGCGCCTTGTCCAGCCACATCAGCGGCGTGTGCAGCTCGAAGTCACGGCCCATGCCAAGATTGAGCGCGGCATTGAGCGCCTTGATGGTCTCGTCGCGGCAGTCGGGATAACCGGAGTAGTCAGTCTCGCACATGCCGCCGACGACATGGCGGATGCCGCGCCGGTAGGCCAGTGCCGCGGCGAACGTCAGGAAGATCAGGTTGCGACCAGGCACGAACGTATTCGGCAGCCCGTCCGCCCCCATCTCGATCGCCATGTCGCGGGTCAGCGCGGTCTCCGAGACGGAGGCAAGCGTCGGGATGTCGAGCGTATGAGCCTCGCCGAGCCGCCCCCTCCAGTCCGGGCGGAGGGCCTGGAGGCCGTCGCTCAGCGCAGCACGGCAGTCGAGTTCCACGAGATGGCGCTGCCCATAGGAAAACCCGACGGTTTCGACCCGGGCGAAACGGGCCAGCGCCCAGGCAAGACAGGTCGCGGAATCCTGGCCGCCGGAGAACAGCACCAGGGCGGCATCGTGAACGGTTTCGGTCATGGCGCTGCCCATAGCACCTCGGGCCGGCGCCACCAACAATGGCGGCATCACGTCCCTGGCATGGCCGGTACCACCGGTGGGCAACCCCGGGCCGGAGGTGGTTGCCCCGGCCGGATTGCGGCATAAGGGACGTGATCTTTCCGCGAGGTGCCCATGTCGTCGTCGATGTCGTCGTCCATGTCCCCGTCCCGCGATATCAGCCGGCTCATCGAGATCATGGCCCGGCTGCGCACGCCCGTGACGGGCTGTCCCTGGGACCTGGAACAGAATTTCGAGACCATCGCGCCCTACACCATCGAGGAGGCCTATGAGGTCGTCGATGCGATCACCCGCCGCGACCTGGAGGACCTCAAGGACGAGCTCGGCGACCTCCTGCTGCAGGTCGTCTTCCACGCCCAGATGGCGCAGGAACAGGGCGTGTTCGCGTTCGGCGATGTCGTCGAGGCCATCACCCGCAAGATGATCCGCCGCCATCCGCATGTGTTTGGCGACCGCGCCGGCAAGCTCAGCCCCGACGAGGTCAAGGACGCCTGGGGCCGCATCAAGGCGGAGGAGAAAGCCGAGCGCGCCGCGCGCCGTCCGGCGGCCTCGGGGCCTCCCTCGCTCCTCTCCGGCGTCAAGGCCGGGCAGCCCACGCTCACGCGCGCGCTCGAGCTGCAGCGCAAGGCCTCGACGGTCGGCTTCGACTGGAACGATGCCCGCGCGGTGATCGCCAAGATCCGCGAGGAGACCGACGAGATCGAGGCGGCGCTCGACGCCGGGCAGAGCGAGGAGGTCGCTACCGAAGTCGGCGACCTGATGTTCGTGCTGGTCAATCTCGCGCGTCATGTCGGCGCCGATCCCGAGGCGGCGTTGCGCGGCGCCAATGCCAAGTTCGAGCGGCGGTTCGGGTTCATCGAACACGCCCTCGCCGCGCGCGGCGTGGCGCCGGTCGACGCGACGCTCGACGAGATGGATGCGCTATGGAACGAGGCCAAACGACAGGAGGCGGCGGAATAGCTTCCGCCGCCTCCCCGATCGTTTTCGGATGTTGTCGCGCGCCGGGCGTCAGACGCCGGTCTGGGTGATGAACTTGGTGTTGAGGTAGCCTTCCATGGCCTCGGTGCCGCCCTCGGAGCCGTAGCCCGAATCCTTGACGCCGCCGAACGGCACTTCCGGCAGCGCGAGGCCGAAGCTGTTGATCGACACCATGCCGCTCTCGATCGCCGCGCCGATGGCGGTCGCGGTCTTGGTCGAGCTGGTGAAGGCGTAGGACGCGAGGCCGAACGGCAGGCGGTTGGCTTCGCTCGCCACCTCGTCGAAGGTCGAGAACGGCGAGATCAGTGCCAGCGGTCCGAATGGCTCCTCGTTCATCGCGCGGGCGTCGACCGGCACGTCAGTGACCACCGTCGGCTCGAAGAAGTAGCCCTTGTTGCCGATGCGATGGCCGCCGGCCGCGATTTTGGCGCCCTTGGCGGCCGCGTCTTGCACCATCTCCTCGATCGCGGTGACGCGGCGCGGATTGGCGAGCGCACCCATCCGGCTGTCCTTCTCGAGGCCGTTGCCGACCTTGATGCTCTTGGCGCCGGCGACGAACTTCTCGATGAAGCTGTTGTAGACGTCCTTCTGCACGAGGAAACGGGTCGGCGAAATGCAGACCTGGCCGGCGTTGCGGTATTTCGCAGCGCTCAGGATCTTGGCCGCGGCGTCGACGTCGGCGTCGTCGAACACGATCGCCGGCGCGTGGCCGCCGAGCTCCATGGTGACACGCTTCATGTGCAGGCCGGCGAGCCCGGCGAGCTGCTTGCCGACATTGGTCGAGCCGGTGAATGAGATCTTGCGGATCACCGGATGCGGGATCAGGTACTGCGAGATCTCGGACGGCACGCCGTACACGAGATTGACCACGCCCGCCGGCACGCCGGCATCGACGAAAGCGCGGATCAGTTCGGCCGGCGATGCCGGGGTCTCTTCGGGCGCCTTGACGATGATCGAGCAACCGGCCGCGAGCGCGGCGGAGAGCTTGCGGACCACCTGATTGATCGGGAAATTCCAGGGGGTGAAGGCGGCGACCGGGCCGACCGGCTCACGGATGGCGAGCTGGTAGACGCCGGGCGCGCGGGCCGGAATGATGCGGCCGTAGGTGCGACGGCCCTCCTCGGCGAACCACTCGATGATGTCGGCCGACGACAGGGTCTCGGCCTTGGCTTCGGCGAGTGTCTTGCCCTGCTCGCGCACCATCAGCACGGCGATGGTGTCGGCGCGCTCGCGCATCAGGCCGGCGGCCTTGTGCATGATCCTGGCGCGGTCGAACGGCGACACGGCGCGCCATTGCTTGAAGCCACGCTCGGCGGCGGACAGCGCCTCGTCGAGGTCGGCCTTGGTGGCGTGCGCCACCGTGCCGATGGTTTCCTCTGTCGCGGGATCGAGGACCGGAATGGTGTCGCCGGACGAGCTGCCACGCCATTTACCGTCGATATGCAGCAGAACATTGGGATAGGTCACGGCGCTCTCCTTGGGGTTTTGTTGGCCGCGCATGAGATAGCGGACCGCGAACAGCGGTCAAGTCTCCGGGCCGCCGAAATCAGCAGGGGCTGGCATGCCCTGGGAACATTGTGGCGGGCGAGCGATGGTCAGGAGACCAGACGCGACGCGATGCGACGTTAGTCCGGACGGACCGCGGCGCCGAACCGCCGGATGATCATGTCCCGGCGGGTCTCGTCGACCCGTACGGTCATGTCGTAACGGCCGTCGTGCAATTGCTTGTCCAGCACTTCGGCGTTGCGATGCAGCCAACTGACCCCGGCGCCATCGGCTGCGTCGATCGAGAGTTCGAGGGTCGTGCGCGTTGCGGCAAGGCGGTCCTCGATCGCCGCGAGCAGGGTGTCGATCCCCTCGCCGGTCACCGCCGAAACCATCAGGCTCGGTCGCGTCTGAGGGCGGCGCGCCACGACGTTGGCGAGATTGGTACGCTCCTCCTCGCTGAAGCGGTCGATCTTGTTCCAGACCTCGATAATGCGCTCACCGCTTTCGGGATCGATGCCGAGCTGCTGCAGGATGGCGTCGACGTCGCGCTGCTGCGCCTCGGAATCCTCGTGCGAAATGTCGCGCACATGCAGGATGACGTCCGCCTCCACCACTTCTTCGAGGGTGGCGCGGAATGCGGCGACCAGCATGGTCGGCAGGTCCGAGATGAAGCCCACCGTGTCCGACAGCATCGCCTTGCCGCCATGGGGCAGATGCAACGCGCGCAAGGTCGGATCGAGGGTTGCGAACAGCATGTCCGCGGCCTGGACGTCGGCGCGCGTCAGACGATTGAACAGCGTCGACTTGCCGGCGTTGGTGTAGCCGACCAGCGCGACCACGCGGTACGGCACGCGGCGCCGTCCGGCGCGATGCAGCCGGCGCGTCGCCTGGACCTTCTTGATCTCGTTCTCCAGGCGCGTGATGCGTTCGCCGATCATGCGGCGGTCGGCCTCGATCTGGGTTTCGCCGGGGCCGCCCAGGAAGCCGAATCCGCCGCGCTGGCGTTCGAGATGTGTCCACGACCGTACCAGACGGCTGCGCTGGTAGTTGAGATGGGCGAGTTCGACCTGGAGCGAACCTTCCTTGGTCTTGGCGCGCCGCCCGAAGATTTCAAGGATCAGGCCGGTGCGGTCGAGGACCTTGGCGTTCCACTCCTTCTCGAGGTTGCGCTGCTGGATCGGCGACAGTGCGCAGTCCATCACCACGAGATCGGCGTGATGGGCGCGGACCAGTCCGACGATCTCCTCCACCTTGCCCTTGCCGAGATAGGTCGCTGGACGAATCTGGCCGATCGGCGCCAGGATCGTCTCGACCACCGTCAGGTCGATGGCGCGCGCAAGCCCAGCCGCCTCGTCGAGGCGGGCCTCGATGTGACGGCTGTGGCGATCAGGCGCGTCCGGATCACCGGGGCGCGTTCTCAGATACGGGCCGATGACGATGACCCGTCCGGTGGTTGAGGTGGAGCCCGTCGTCGGGCGATCCGCGCGTGCGTCGTTGGATCGAGGTTCCAAACAGGTCAGTCTCAGGCTGGAGCGTCCTCACCACCTTCGAACAGCTGGATCGGCGCCCCCGGCATGATGGTCGAGATCGCATGCTTGTAGACAAGCTGCGAATGGCCATCGCGCCGCAGCAGCAGGCAGAAATTGTCGAACCAGGTGACGATTCCCTGCAGCTTGACGCCATTGACCAGGAAGATGGTCAGCGGTGTTTTGGTTTTGCGAACGTGATTGAGGAAAGTGTCTTGGAGGTTTTGTGCGCGGTCTGCCGCCATTTTCTTATCTCGCAGCCTTGTTTGGTTTTTTGTTTGTCCGGTTTTGTTGGTTCGGTCGCGGCCTGTCCCCCAGCCTGCAACCTTTCGGCCGTCCCCCGAGATCCCCCTCCGGGCACGACCTGTACAATTAGAGAGCACGCGCTTCCTAGAAGCAAGTCCACTTCGCGCATGAGTTGTGCCGAACGTGCCACATTGTCGAAGAAAACAACGAAAATGCACGGCAAACCACGCTCGAAAGTTGCTGGCAGCCGAATCCGGCACGCTGACGTGTGCGCCTCCTGTGATCACAGCATGTCGGGCTCGTTCATGATTCACACTCAGCAACAAATCTGTTCGCGTTAGGCATATCGTTCTCAGCCGACGCCGAGTGCCTTGAGCTTGCGATGCAATGCGGAGCGTTCCATGCCGACGAATTCCGCCGTGCGCGAGATGTTTCCGGAGAAGCGGCTGATCTGCGCGATCAGGTAATCGCGTTCGAACACCTCGCGGGCCTCCCGCAGCGGCAGGCCCATGATGTGCTCGCCATTGTTGCTGGTCGGCATGGTCGGCACCATCGAGCCGACATCCTGGGGCAGCATGTCGGCGGAGATCACCGCCTCCGGATCGCCGCCGGCGAGAATCATCACGCGCTCGACGTTGTTGCGCAACTGGCGGACGTTGCCGGGCCAGACATGCGATTGCAGCACAGCCATGGCGTCTTCGCCGATCTTGCGCCGCGGCAGGCCTGTCGATGCCGAGATCTGTTCCATGAAATAGGTGATCAGCTCGGGAATGTCTTCGCGCCGTTCCGACAGCGGCGGCACGCGGATCGGCACTACGGAGAGGCGGTGATAGAGATCTTCGCGGAAACGTCCCTCGGCGATCTCGACCTCGAGGTTGCGCGCGGTCGATGACACGATGCGAACGTCGACATTGACCTTGGCGGTGCCGCCGACGCGCTGGAACGTCTGGTCGACGAGCACGCGCAGGATCTTGTTCTGCGTCTCGCGCGGCATGTCGGCGACTTCGTCGATGAACAGCGTGCCGCCGTGAGCCTCCTCGAGGGCGCCCGCCTTGCGACCGCCCTCCTCCGGATTCTCCACGCCGAACAGCTCGACCTCCATGCGCTCGGGCGTGATCGCTGCGGCATTGATCACCACGAACGGTCCTTCGGCGCGCGGCGAGATCGCGTGCAGCGAGCGCGCGGTGAGCTCCTTGCCGCTGCCCGATGGGCCGACGATCATGATGCGGCTGTTGGCCTTGGCGGCGCGGTCGATGGTCTGGCGCAACTGGTTCATGCACGGCGAATGGCCGACCAGCGTGCTCGATACCGGCGCGCGCTGCTTGAGTTCGCGGACCTCGCGCTTGAGACGCGAGTTTTCCAGCGCGCGGGTCGCGACCAGCACGAGGCGGTCGGCCTTGAACGGCTTCTCGATGAAGTCGTACGCACCGCGCTTGATTGCGGCGACGGCTGTTTCAATGTTGCCATGGCCGGAGATCATCACCACCGGCATCTCGGCGTGATCGCGCTTGACCTGTTCCAGCAGCTGCAGGCCATCGAGCTTGCTGCCCTGGAGCCAGATGTCCAGGAACACCATGCTGGGCCGTCGGTTGGAGATTTCCGACAGCGCCTGGTCGCTGTCGCGCGCCGTGCGCGTCTTGAAGCCTTCGTCCTCGAGGATGCCCGCCACCAGATCGCGGATATCGGCTTCGTCGTCGACGATGAGAATCTCGTTAGCCATGAGTCACGCCTGCCTGTTCCGGGGCCCTCTCGGCCTTTGTTTCCGTTTTCGCGGTACCATCAGCATGTCCCGAAGCCGCAAACCGCAGTCTCATCCAGGCACCACGCGCGCCGGGACGAATGTTCGACGCATCGTTGAGTTCGATGCGTCCGCCATGGTCTTCCAACACGCGCCCGACGATGGCGAGACCAAGTCCAGTGCCCTTCTCGCGGGTGGTGACATACGGCTCGAGCAGCCGCGAGCGGCTCTCCTTTGGCAAGCCGATGCCGTTGTCGACGACATCGAGGACGATGTCGTCGCCGTCCCTGTCCGCGATCACCTCGATACGGCCGCGGCCGAGCTCTTCCTGCGGCACCGCGCCGATCGCCTCAGTCGCGTTCTTGATGATGTTCTGCAATGCCTGCGAGATCAGGCGGCGATCGAACCGCGCCCGCATCGGATCTTCCCTAATCTCCGCCTCGATATCGATGTCGGGATGGCCGACCCGCATCAGGAAGACGACCTGGCGCACGGTGTCGGCGACGTCCTCACTCTCCATGACCGGCTTGGGCATGCGGGCAAAGCGCGAGAACTCGTCGACCATGCGGCGGATGTCGTCGACCTGACGCACGATGGTGTCGGTGCACTGCTCGAAGATCGGCTTGTCCTCGACGATCACCTTGCCGAACTTGCGGCGGATGCGCTCGGCGGACAGCTGAATCGGGGTCAGCGGGTTCTTGATCTCGTGGGCGATGCGGCGGGCGACGTCGCCCCATGCCGATGTACGCTGGGCGGCGACGAGTTCGGTGATGTCGTCGAGGGTGATGATGTAGCTGTCGCGCGCCGGATTGTTCTGCTCGGCACTGATGCGCACCGACAGGTTGCGCTCGAAGCTGTTGCGGCTGACCGTGACCTGACCCTGCACCAGGCGCTGCGCGCCTTCACGGGCGTTCGCCATCATCTCGTTGAGTTCGGGCAGCACCTCGGACAGCGGGTGACCGAGGGTCTCCGATTCGGAGTGCCCGATCAGCTTTTCGGCCGAGCGGTTGAGAATGCCGACATTGCCGGAGGCGTCGACGCCGACGATGCCGGCGCTCGCCGACGACAGCACGGCCTCGATGAAGCGCCGGCGGCTGTCGATCACTTCGCTGGCATTGACCAGTTCGTCGCGCTGGGTGCGCAGTTCCTGGGTCATCTTGTTGAAGGTCTCGCCGAGATGGGCGAGATCGCCCTCCGACTTGACCACCGGAACCTGGACATGGAGGTCGCCGGTCGACACCAGATTGGCCGCGCTCATCAGCCGTCGGATCGGCGCGACCAGCCAGTTGGCGAAATTCAGGCCGATCAGCACCGCCGACATCAGCACGGTCAGCGCGATCACCGTGAACATCAGCGCGAAGGCCACCTGGATGCCGAGCCTGCGCGTTTCCAGCGCGGCGTAGAGCGCGGCGCCCTCCTGCGTCTCATGCACCAGCGTGACCACGCGTGGATCGAGCAGCCGCGCAACATACAGGAACGTGTCGGAGAACGCCCGTAGGCGGATCACCGCGGCGACATAGTTACCCTCGGTGATGACCGCGATCTCGGGCTGGTCCTCGCCGACCTTGGCGAGGAAGTCAGTGCGCGGCGCCGCGAAGTTCTGCTGGATGCCGGTCTGGGCGCTCACCAGGCTGTTGCCATCCTTGTCGATGAGCATTGCGCTCGGCAGGTTCCGCGTGGTCGCATCCGACGTCAGCAGGTTGGTGAATGAGACGCGGTCCTGGTCGAACAGCGGGCGAGCCCGCGCGAGGTCCGCGGCCATTCCCATTACGTCGCCGCCGATCAACTGGGCATGTTCGTTGAGGTAGGCCTTGGCAACCGTCAGCGAGTTCTCGATGACGGCCTTGGTCCGCACCGAGAACAGACGGTCGAGGCCGCGGTCGATGGTGACATTGGCGACGATCGACACCAGCACCGCAGGCAGCACGGCGATGAACGAGAAGAGCGCGACGATCTGGACATGCAGGCGGGCCGCGGCGCGGCCGCGCCGGCGGGCCTGGACGACCTTCCAGATCTCGCGAATGAAAATGGCGACCAGCATCAGGATGGTGCCGGTGTTGATCGCCAGGAAGGTGGTGACGACCTTGTCGGTGGCGCGGATCGGCGTGAGTTCGGTCAGGACGACAAAGGTCAGGAAGGCCGACAGCAGCGCGACGCCGACGGCGAACGGCACGACCCACCGCTGCAGTGGCCAGCCGCGCGGTTCGGCGAACGAGGGGTCGAGCGTCTGGGCTGACGTGTCTGCGCTGGTCATTCCGAGGATACGACTTTGCCAAGGTCAGCTAACGGGTGGCGGCACAACAAGTCCGCCTTTCGGCGGACGTCGGACCGCAATTAACTGATGCAACTATACAACATTGTTGCTCAATTGCGACATTTCCGCGGCGCCTCATGCCCGGAAATAACCCGTTCGGCTATCTGCGACCGCGATTCCGGCCGCATATCCTGTGCAAAAGCCGTCGACGGTCAGCCGCCGGTCCGGAACACCTGGATGTCGAGGTCCCGAATCTTCTTTCGCAGGGTGTTGCGGTTGAGGCCCAGCAGATCGGCAGCCCGAATCTGGTTTCCCCGGGTGACCGCAAGGGCTGCGGTGAGCAGCGGCACCTCGATCTCGCGCAGGATGCGGTGATAGAGCCCGGGCGGCGGCATGCCGTTGGGAAAACCGGCGAAGTGCGACGCCAGGTACATTTCGACGGCGCCTCCGAGGTTTTCGACGCTCTGGGGCGCCCCGTTGCCCGAAGCCACGGCCGGCGGCGCCAGTTCGCCCTCGATGACCGATGCGGTGATGACATCCTGGGGATACAGCGCGGCGAGCCGCCGGGCGAGGTTTTCGAGCTCGCGCACGTTGCCCGGCCAGCGGTGCTGCTTCATGCGCTCCAGCGCCTGGGCGTCGAGCTTCTTGGACGGCAGGCCGTCCTTCTCGGCGAGGGCAAAGAAGTGGCGGACGAGGTCCGGCAGGTCCTCGATGCGCTCGCGCAGCGGCGGCAGCCGCAGCGGCACGACGTTGAGGCGGAAGAACAGATCCTCGCGGAACAGGCCCTGCTGGATCAGGATCCGCAGGTCCTTGTTGCTGGCGGCGACGATGCGCACGTCGGTCTTGATCGGCGTGCGGCCGCCCACCGTCGTGTACTCGCCCTGCTGCAGCACGCGCAGCAGGCGCGTCTGCGCCTCCATCGGCATGTCGCCGATCTCGTCGAGGAACAGCGTGCCGCCTTCGGCCTGCTCGAAGCGGCCGGTGGCGCGGCTGTTGGCGCCGGTGAAGGCGCCACGCTCATGGCCGAACAGTTCGGACTCGATGAGGTCGCGCGGGATCGCCGCCATGTTGACCGCGACGAAGGGGCCGTTGCGGCGCTTGCCGTAGTCGTGCAGCGCCCGCGCCACCAGTTCCTTGCCGGTGCCGGACTCGCCGGAGATCATCACCGTGAGGTCGGTCTGCATCAGGCGGGCGAGCACCCGGTAGATTTCCTGCATCGCCGGCGAGCGGCCGACCAGCGGGATGGAATCGAACTCGTTGTCCTCGGGGTGATGCGCCGCCCTCTCCTTCGGTTCGGCCAGCGCGCGGCCGACGATGGCGATCAGTTCCTTGAGGTCGAACGGCTTGGGCAGGTATTCATAGGCGCCGCGCTCGGAGGCGCGGATCGCGGTCATGAAGGTGTTCTGCGCGCTCATTACGATGACCGGCAGATTGGGACGGAGCTTCTTGATCCGCGGCAGCAGGTCGAACGCGTTCTCGTCGGGCATCACCACGTCGGTGATGACGAGGTCGCCCTCGCCCTGGCTGACCCAGCGCCACAGGGTGGCCGCGTTTCCTGTCAACCGCACCTCGTATCCGGCGCGCGACAGCGCCTGATTCAATACCGTGCGGATCGCGGTATCGTCGTCGGCGACCAGTATGCTACCTGCGGGCATTTTTGAAAGTCCTCATCTTGCGCGCTGTGAGGTTGACGTCGACGTTCCCGGTCCGTCGCCGCCAGTGCTCGTGTCGTGCTTGCTGTCGTTCTTGATGTCGCTCTTGGCTTCGTTGAACATCGGCAACAGCACGCGGAAGGTGGTCTTCCGTGGCACCGATTCACATTCGATGATGCCGCCGTGGTCGCCAACGATCTTCGCGACCAAAGCAAGACCGAGGCCACTTCCGGTCGGCTTGGTGGTGACGAAGGGATCAAACAGGTTCGGCATGAGGTCGTCGGGCACGCCAGGCCCGTTGTCCTTGACGCAGAATTCGAGCGGCAGCGACACCCGTGACTTCTTGCCGGGAATCGATAGCCGCACGCCCGGACGGAATGCGGTCGTGAGCTGGATCTCGGCATCGCTGCCCATGTCCATCACGGCTTCTGCAGCGTTTTTCACCAGATTGAGGAATACCTGGATCAACTGGTCCTGGTTCGCGAGGACCGGCGGCAGCGACGGGTCGTAATCTTCGATGAAGCGGATGTCGCGGGCAAAGCCCGACTGCGCCAGCCGCTTGACGTGATCCAGCACCGAATGGATGTTGACGGGACCACGTGTCACCGGGCGCTCGTCGCCGAATACCTCCATGCGGTCGACCAGCGTGACGATGCGATCGGCTTCGTCGCAGATCAGGCGCGTCAGGGTGCGGTCTTCGGGCGAGGCCGCCTGCTCCAGCAGTTGTGCTGCGCCGCGGATGCCGGACAGCGGGTTCTTGATCTCGTGGGCGAGCATCGCAGCGAGCGCGATCACCGAGCGTGCGGCGCTGCGATGGGTGAGCTGGCGGTCCATCTTGTCGGCGATGCTGCGCTCCTGCAGCATGACGACAATGTGCCCCGGCTTCTCGTTGAGCGGCGCGACATGCAGATCGACCTGGCGATCGCCGCCCATGCGCGGCGTGCCGAGATCGACCTTGTACTCGTTGACCGGCGAATTGCTCTGCCGCACCTGGTCGATCAGCGCGAGCAACGGGCTGCCGAACGGCACGAGTTCCTTCAGCGACTGGCGCTGCAGCAACTGGATCGATGTTTCGAAGAAGGCCTCGGCGGCGTTGTTGGCGTCGACGATCTTGCCGTCCGGTGCGACCAGCATCACCGGGTTCGGCAGAGCGTTGAGGATGGCCTCGCTATCGGGCCGCAACTGCGATCGGTGCTCGACGGCCGTGCTCATGCGGCGGATCTCCAGGCAAAGTCATCGAAAGCGGCGCGCAGCGAGCGGCGCACCGCGTCAGGCTCCTCGGCGGTGAGGATCTCACTGCGCCAGCGCCTGAGAGTGTCGGTTGAAGCACCGCTGGTTGCAGCGGCGGCATCGAGTGCCCAACCAAGATGCTTGCGTGCGTGGCGCAGCCCGATTCGCACGCCGTAGTGGGCGAGCACGTCGTCGTACAGCCGGCTGATGTAGCCGAGCTGGACCGCGAGTTCGGGCGCCTCTTCCGCGACACCGGTTTCGAAGCGGCGGCCGATCTGGCCAGGAAGCCACGGCTGCCCCTGCGAGCCCCGGCCGATCATCACCGCATCGGCGCCCGACTGTTCGAGCGCGGCCACGGCCTGCCCGAATGACGTGATGTCGCCGTTGACCACCAGCGGCAGGTCGGTCGCGTCGCGGACGGCGCGGACCGCGCGCCAGTCAGCCTGACCCTTGTAGAACTGGCAGCGGGTACGGCCGTGCACCGTGATCATGTGCACGCCGGCATCCTGTGCGCGGCGGGCAAGCTCCGGTGCATTGAGCGAACGCTCGTCCCAGCCGAGTCGCATCTTGAGGGTGACCGGAACATCGACGGCAGCGACCGTGGCTTCGATCAGTGTCAGCGCATGATCGAGGTCGCGCATCAGCGCCGAGCCGGACTGGCCGCCGGTGACATGGCGGGCCGGGCATCCCATGTTGATGTCGATGATGTCGGCGCCGGCGTCGGCGGCAATCTTCGCGCCTTCCGCCATCCAGTGGGCTTCGCAGCCGGCAAGCTGCACGACATGCGGGCCGATGCCGGCCGCCTCGCACCGCAACTGCGAACGCGGCATGCCCTGCGCCAGGTCTTCGCTCGCGGTCATTTCCGACACCACGAGCCCGACGCCGAGTTCGGCCACGAGGCGGCGGAACGGGGCGTCGGTAATCCCGGTCATCGGCGCCAGCAGCACGCGGTTGCCGATCGCGATGTCGCCGATGGCGACAGGCGGTCGCTGCGTCGGCGATGGATCCTGAAGCACAGGCTCTGACAAAGCTCTTCTCGTTTCACCACTGCCGCGACATTGCGGCTATTGCATCGCGCAAATTTTGAGCATTCGCGCGCCTTGCCTACAGTTTAGCCAAATCTCGTTTGCATGCAAGTGCAGCGCAGCAAAATGCACCGATTTCGCGCAACTGCGACCATGTGCCTATTCATGCTGCAGGCGTACAGGGAAATATCCCGAAAAATCATAGGGGTTAGACAAGGGCGGAATTGGGTCCGCCGCGCCGCCCTCGCCGTCCCCACCGCAGGTCAACAAAAGGAGGAGGCGTGCTGTTTTCGTCGCCGTCATGCTATGGGCTGGTCCGGAAACCGACTCCACCCCGCTCCTCCATCCATAACACGCTTCAAAGACAGATATTTCATGACGAATCGACCGAAAGCCGCCGCCATCATCGTCGCCGCGGGGCGCGGCCTGCGCGCCGGCCCCGGCGGGCCGAAGCAATTCCGCTCCATTGCCGGCCGCACCGTGGTGGCCCGGGCGATGGCGCCATTCTGTGCTCATTCCGGCATCATCGCGGTCCAGCCGGTGCGCCATGCCGACGATGCCGCGATCTTCGACGAAGCCATCCAGGGACTGACCTGTCGTCCGGCCGTCGCCGGTGGCACCACGCGCCAGGCTTCGGTCCGCGCCGGCCTCGAGGCGCTCGCGGCCGACGCGCCGGACATCGTGCTGATCCATGACGCTGCGCGTGCCTTCGTCACCGAGGCGGTGATCACGCGGGCGATCGCCGCGGCGGGCCAGACCGGTGCCGCGATCCCGGTGGTCGCCGTGACCGACACCATCAAGCAGGTCGACGCCGCGGGCGCGGTTGCCGCGACGCCGGACCGCGCGACGCTGCGCATTGCGCAGACACCGCAGGCGTTTCGCTTCGACGTGATCCTCGAGGCGCATCGGCGTGCCGCGCGCGAGGGGCGTGATGATTTCACCGACGATGCCGCGCTCGCCGAGTGGGCGGGATTGACGGTTGTGACCTTTGAAGGCGATGTTGCGAACATGAAGCTGACCACTCCCGAAGACTTCGCCCGCGAGGAAGCCCGCCTCGGCGCCGCGCTCGGCGACATCCGTGTCGGCACCGGCTATGACGTGCATGCCTTCGGCGACGGCGATCACGTCATGCTGTGCGGGGTGCGGGTGCCTTACAGCCGCGGCTTCCTGGCTCATTCCGACGGCGACGTCGGTCTGCATGCCATCGTCGACGCCATTCTGGGCGCGCTCGCCGACGGGGATATCGGCTCGCACTTCCCGCCGAGCGATCCGCAGTGGAAGGGCGCCGCGTCCGACAAGTTCCTGGCCTACGCCATGGACCGGGTCGCCGCCCGCGGCGGCCGTGTCGCGCATCTCGAAGTCACCATGATCTGCGAGACGCCCAAGATTGGTCCGCTGCGCGACGCGATGCGCGCGCGCATCGCCGAGATCACGGGGTTGCCGCTCACGCGCGTGGCGGTCAAGGCCACCACCAGCGAGAAGCTCGGCTTCACCGGTCGTCAGGAAGGCATTGCCGCCACGGCGAGTGCGACCGTGCGCCTGCCCTGGACCGACTGAGCACGGATGACCGCATGGAGCCGGAGCGCCTGACATGACCAGCCGCGATCCTCGCGCCCTCGCCCGCTCCCTGCTCGACCTGTGCCGGATGCGCAAGCTGACGATCGCGACCGCCGAGTCCTGCACCGGTGGCCTCGTCGCCGGCGCCCTGACCGAAATCCCCGGCTCGTCGGACGTGATCGACCGCGGCTTCGTCACCTATTCCAACGAGGCCAAGCGCGAAATGCTCGGCGTGTCGGCGTCGACGCTGGAGACCTTCGGCGCAGTCAGCAAGGAGACCGCGATTTCGATGGCGGTGGGTGCGCTGGAGACGGCGGATGTCGATCTCGCGGTGTCCATCACCGGCATCGCCGGCCCTGGCGGCGCGACGCCCGGCAAGCCGGTTGGCCTCGTGCATTTTGCGGTCGCCGCCCGGGACGGCCGGATCGTCTCCCGCGAGAAGCGTTTCGGCGCGGTCGGGCGCAGCGTCGTGCGCCAGTCGTCGGTGATCGAGGCGTTGAAGCTGCTGGCCGAACTGGCGCGCGGTCCGTCGAGCGCGGTCAAGCGCCCGCGCGCTGCCGCCCATAGATCACGTCGGCACGCTTCTCGAAAGCCGCGGCAAAGCGCTGGAACGCGGCGTCGAACATCGCGCCCATGAGCATGGCGAGCATCCGGCTCTTGAATTCGTAGGAGATGAAGAAGCCGACGTTGCAGGTGGCCTCGCCTGTCGGCTCGAACGTCCAGCGGTTCTCGAGGCGGCTGAACGGCCCCTGCAGATACTCGACCATGATCTTCAGATTTGGACGATCCAGCGTCACGCGACTGGTGAAGCGCTCACGCACCAGCTTGAACGACACGGTCATGTCGGCGACCACGACCTCGGTGCCGTCCTCCTTCGGGGTGCGGCTGCGCACCTTCAGCGCCTCGCATAGCGGCACGAATTCGGGATAACGCTCGACGTCGGCGACCAGATCGAACATCTGCTCGGCGTTGTGCTGGACGCGGCGGCGGTTGGAAAATTGCGGCACGCTCAGGCTCCGATCGTCACGGCAGCGGTCGACCGGCTGGCGAGATACTGGTCGGCTTCGCTGCGGCTGGCGAAGCGCACGAAGTGCTGGTCTGGGCGCAGTCCCTTGAAAAAGGCCAGCAGTTTCGGCCGCTGCCTGGCGCGGTAGGTCCAGACATAGCGGATGAATTCGAGGTCGAGCCGCTCCGGACAGCCTGCGGCCATTTCGGGGCGGACCTTGCCGTAGCTGCGCAGGATACGCAGCAGGATTCCGGTCATGCAGACACGGCGCGGCAGGTCGAACCAGAAGATGGTGTCGGCCAGCGTGCGACGCAGCAGGCCGGCGCCCTGACTGAGATAGTTGCCGTCGATGATCCATTCCGGCTGCTCAGCCGTCTGTGTCATTTGCTGCTCGAACGGGCCCGGCTCCGATGGCTGCCAGCCGGGCTGCCAGTACAGCGCGTCGATCGAGACCATCGGCAGGCCTGTCGCCTGCGACAGCCGTCTGGCGAATGTCGATTTGCCGGATCCCGAAGATCCCAGAACCAGCACGCGGCGCATGATGAGTGGTCCGAAGCCGCCTGATTATGCCGTGCGCGCCTCGCGCGCGGCCTTCAGCCGGGCGAAGTCCTCGCCGGCATGATGCGACGAGCGCGTCAGCGGGCTCGCCGACACCATCAGGAAGCCCTTGGTGTAGGCGACCTTCTCATAACCGGCGAACTCGTCCGGCGTGACGTAGCGCATCACGGCGTGATGCTTGCGCGTCGGCTGCAGGTACTGGCCGATGGTCAGGAAGTCGACGTCGGCCGACCGCAGGTCGTCCATCACCTGCAGCACTTCGTGCCGCTCCTCGCCAAGCCCCACCATGATGCCGGACTTGGTGAAGATCGTCGGATCGATCTCCTTGACCCGTTGCAGCAGCCGGATCGAATGGAAGTAGCGCGCGCCCGGACGGACGGTGAGATAGCCCGACGGCACGGTCTCGAGGTTGTGGTTGAAGACGTCGGGCCTTGCGGCCACCACCACCTCCAGCGCGCCGTCCTTCCTTAGGAAGTCCGGGGTGAGGATTTCGATGGTCGTGGTCGGGCACTGGGCGCGGATCGCACGAATGGTGCGGGCGAAATGCTCGGCGCCGCCGTCGGCGAGGTCGTCGCGGTCCACCGAGGTGATGACGACATGGGCGAGCCCGAGCTTGCGCACGGCCTCGGCGACATGCTCCGGCTCCTGCGGATCGAGCCCGTCGGGCATGCCGGTCTTGACGTTGCAGAAGGCACAGGCGCGCGTGCAGGTGTCGCCCATGATCATGAAGGTGGCGTGCTTCTTGTCCCAGCACTCGCCAATGTTGGGGCAGCCGGCCTCCTCGCAGACCGTGACCAGGCCGTTTTCCTTGACGATCTTGCGCGTGTCCGCATAGCCGCGGGTGTTCGGCGCCCGGACGCGGATCCAGTCGGGCTTCGGCGGCGACTGGGCGTCAGGCCGGTGGGCTTTTTCCGGGTGGCGCGGACGCACCTGCTTGTCGGAAACCGTGTCGATCAGAACAACCATGGAAGACCTGTCTTGGCGAGGGCTCTACCTAGGCCCTGCGGCGGCCCGCTGCAACCAGCCAGCGGCATGCTATCCTGCAACCCACCCTAGCATAGCCTCATCCCCGGTCCCAATTCCCGCCAAATCCCCGAAAATGTCTCGAAATTCAACGACGCCCGCCCTGGGCCCCCGCCTCCGCCGCTCCTTTTTCGACCGCAGCGTCCACGCGGTAGCGCCCGATCTGATCGGGGCCACGCTGCTGGTCGACGGCGTCGGCGGAACCATTGTCGAGGTCGAGGCCTATCACCACACCGAGCCGGCGGCGCATTCCTACAACGGCCCGACGCCGCGCAACGCAGTGATGTTCGGGCCGGCCGGGTTCGCCTACGTCTACCGCTCCTATGGCATCCACTGGTGCGTCAATTTTGTCTGCGAGGAGGCGGGCTCGGCGAGCGCGGTGCTGATCCGGGCGCTGGAGCCGACCCACGGCCTTGCCGCGATGCGCCGCCGGCGTGGATTGCCTGACGAGCGCGCCCTGTGCTCGGGGCCGGGCAAGCTGTGCGAGGCGCTGGCGATCTCCGACCGCCACAACGGGTTGCCGCTCGATCGTCCGCCGATCGCGCTGCATGCGCGCATCACCGAGCCGCCGATCGTCGCAGGCATCCGCATCGGCATCACCAAGGCCGCCGAGCTGCCCTGGCGTTACGGACTGAAGGGATCGCGCTACCTCAGCAAGCCGTTCAGGGCGGGGTGATCCCCCGCCCCGTTCCGCCGGTCAGCCCGCGCTCTTCAGCCGCTCCAGCCCCTCGATCACCTTGGCCTTGCGCAGCACGGCCTCTTCGCGCTTCTCGCGCTGCTCCTCGACGACCTCTTCGGGCGCGCGCGCCATGAAGTCGGCGTTGCCGAGCTTGGCATCGACACGCTTGATGTCGGCCTCGACCTTGGCGAGCTCTTTGTCGAGGCGGGTCTTCTCGGCCGCGAGGTCGATCACGCCCTTGAGCGGCAGCGCCACGACTTCGCCGCGGATCAAGAGCTGCACCGCCCCATCGGGCATCGCCTCGGCGAACGAGACGTCGCCCAGCCGCGCCAGCCGCTTGATCACGCCATCCCAGCGTTCCGCCCGCGCGCGCGTTTCCGCCGACGCGTTGACCAGCACCAGCGGCGTCAGCGTCGCCGGCACGATATTCATTTCGGCGCGCACCGAACGGATGGCGGTGACGAGATCGACCACCCAGCCGATCTCGGCTTCCGCGGCGTCGTTGCGCAGCCGGTCCATCGAATCGCCGGTCGACACCAGCGCGGGTGTGCCCGCGTCGGGGAAGCCGCTGAGATCGGCGCCGATCACCACCGGCGTGCTGCGGATCAGCGGCCAGGCGGCCAGCGCCAGCATCGTGTCGCGGTTGCTGGTCACCGCCCACAGCTCTTCGGTGATGAACGGCATAAATGGATGCAGCAGCTTGAGGATCTCGTCGCGCGCCCACGCGACCATCGCGCGCGTCTCGTCCTTGGCGGCGCCGTCCGGGCCGGTCAGAACCGGCTTGGCGAGTTCGAGATACCAGTCGCAGAACACGTTCCAGACGAAGCGGTAGACGGCACCGGCGGCGTCGTTGAAGCGATAGGCTTCGATCGCCTCGGTGGTCTCGCGGGCGGCATTGGCGGTCTCGTGTGCGATCCAGCGGTTCAGCGTTTCCTTGGCGTTTGCCGGATCGAAGCCCGGCGGCAGCGCACAGTCGTTCATCTCGGCGAAGCGCGACGCGTTCCAGAGCTTGGTCGCGAAGTTGCGATAGCCTTCGACGCGCTGGGTGGCGAGCTTGATGTCGCGTCCCTGCGCCGCCATCGCCGCCAGCGTGAAGCGTAGCGCATCGGCGCCGAACTGGTCGATCAGGTTGAGCGGATCGATGACGTTGCCCTTCGACTTCGACATCTTGGCGCCCTTCTCGTCACGAACGAGCGCGTGCATGTAGACCGTCGGGAACGGCACGTCCTTCATGAAGTGCAGGCCCATCATCATCATCCGGGCAACCCAGAAGAAGATGATGTCGAAGCCGGTGACCAGCACGCTGGTCGGGTAGTAGCGCTTGACGTCGGTGTCATCGTCCGGCCAGCCGAGCGTCGAGAACGGCCACAGCGCCGACGAGAACCAGGTGTCGAGCACGTCCTCGTCGCGGGTGATGAAACCCTCCCGCTTGGCCGGGTCGAGCGCCATGTCATGGCCCTGCTCCGGTGTGATCACTTCCTGCTCGGTGTAGTAGCCGAGCGCCTTGCCGACGGCCTCTTCCTCGGTCTCGGCGACGAATACCTTGCCGTCCGGGCCGTACCACGCCGGGATCTGGTGGCCCCACCACAGCTGGCGCGAGATGCACCACGGCTGGATGTTCTCCATCCACTCGAAGTAGGTCTTCTCCCAGTTCTTCGGCACGAAGGTCGTGGCGCCGTCGCGCACCGCGGCGATCGCCGGCTGCGCCAGCGTCCTGGCGTCGACGTACCACTGGTCGGTCAGGAACGGCTCGATCACCACGCCCGAGCGGTCGCCATGCGGCACCATGTGGGTGTTGGGCTCGATGCGCTCCAGGAAGCCGAAGCTTTCGAGGCGCGCGACGATGGTCTTGCGCGCGGCGAAGCGCTCCATGCCGTGGAGCTCGGCGGCGAACTCGGCCGCGCCTTCGGGCAGTCCGCGGAGGTAATCCTCGTTGTCGGTGAGGTTCAGCGCCGCTTCCTGGTCGAGCACGCTGATCTGCGCGAGGTTGTGGCGCTTGCCGACCTCGAAGTCGTTGAAGTCGTGCGCCGGCGTGATCTTGACCGCGCCACTGCCCTTGTCCGGATCGGAGTAGCTGTCGCCGACGATCGGAATGCGCCGGCCAACCAGCGGCAGGATGACGTGCTTGCCGATGAGATGGCGATAGCGCTCGTCGTCGGGGTTTACCGCAACGCCGCTGTCGCCGAGCATGGTTTCAGGGCGCGTCGTCGCCACCACGATGAAGGTCGACGGATCCTCGGGATTGAACGTGTGGCCTTCGAGCGGATAGCGCAGGTACCACAGGTGTCCCTTGACCTCGATCTGCTGCACCTCGATGTCGGACACCGCGGTCAGCAGTTTGGGGTCCCAGTTGACCAGCCGCTTGTCCTTGTAGATCAAGTCCTGGTTGTAGAGCTCGACGAACACCTTGACGACGGCGCGCGACAGGCCCTCGTCCATGGTGAAACGCTCGCGCGACCAGTCGCAGGATGCGCCGAGGCGCTTGAGCTGGTTGATGATGGTGCCGCCGGACTCGGCCTTCCACTGCCACACGCGCTCGAGGAACTTGTGCCGGCCCATGGCGCGGCGGCCAGGCTCCTGCCGCTCCATCAGCTGCCGCTCGACCACCATCTGGGTGGCGATGCCGGCGTGGTCGGTGCCGGGCTGCCACAACACGTCACGTCCGCGCATGCGCTCGAAGCGGCACAGCACGTCCTGCAGGGTGTTGTTCAGGGCATGGCCCATGTGCAGGGAGCCGGTGACGTTCGGCGGCGGGATGACGATGGTGAAGGGATCGGCGTCCTTGCGATCGGCGCGGCCGGCCTTGAACGCTCCGGCCTCGTCCCAGGCCTTGGCGATACGGCTCTCGATGTCGGCGGGCTGGTAGGTTTTCTCAATCATGGCCACACAATCAGGTCTGCGGATCGCGGCCGGCGGTGCGCACGGCCGTTCGATCGGTCCGGCTCAGCCTAAAAAGGCATGCCAAACAATTGGTTAGGTGTCGCCGCTGGTGCGGCGCAACGATCTTCGGATGCACTAGAAACCCGCCCGGGCGGGGGAAGTCAACGCCGCAGATGCCGAGCGGGCCCCGCGATGGCGGCTGTCGTGCGGCTGCGGCTCAGCGGCCGCGGGAGACCCGCTCGATTTCCGCCCGGACGATCCGCTCGACCATGCTCGGCAGGTTGTCGTCGAGCCAGGATTTCAGCAGCGGCCGGAGCATCTCCTTGACGAGATCTTCCAACGTGCGGGCGTTGTTGCTGAGTACGGTGTTGGCGAGCGCGTTGAAGGCCGACTCGACCGACGCCATGGTGTTCTGCGACATCAGCTCGCGTGGCGCCGGTTCGCTTGCAAAAGACGGCGGTGCCGGTGGCGGGGTCTGGTATTCGCGCGCGGCGGGGCGCGGCTCCGTGAATTCGATGTCGTCCGGTGGATCAACCTTCTGGAACGACGGAGCCGGCTTCGCCGGCGGCGGATCGGGCATCGCCATCTGCTCGGTCAGCTCGAACACGTCGGCGACAGGTGCAGGTTCAGGCGCACGGATCTCGGCCTGCGAGGTCTCGGCATCGAGACCGGCGAGCATCGCGTCGATGTCTTCCTGGCTGTTCTTCGCCGCTGGTGGCGGCGTTGCAGGCTTGGGTGCCGGCGGCGCCTCGACGACCGCAGGGCGCGGCGGCGGAGCTTTGGGAGCAGCGGCACGCGGTGGCTCGGGCTTCGGCTCAGGTGCAGCCGCTTGCGTCCCGGCGGGCTTGGATTCGTCGTCGGCGATGATGCGCCTGATGGACGCGAGAATTTCCTCCATCGAGGGCTCTTGCGCCTTTGCCGGTTGCGTCATCGCCGACCCCACATCACCACGCCCTGAACGGCGTCCACTCCGGCGGAACTCATCTGTCCATCGCGACGGCCGCACGCC
This sequence comes from Bradyrhizobium sp. U87765 SZCCT0048, assembly GCF_018131225.1. GTDB lineage: Bacteria > Pseudomonadota > Alphaproteobacteria > Rhizobiales > Xanthobacteraceae > Bradyrhizobium_A. The sequence goes on from NZ_JAFCMM010000001.1 coordinate 143,055, forward strand.
TATTCCGGCTCGAATCGCTTCGTATCCCTCCGAAAAGGTATGTCATGCGAACAAGTGATTGCAAGCAAAGGGCCGCTTGCGCGGCCCCTTTCGTCACAAACAGTGCTGGGACTTGTGTCCTCGTCAGCGACCGTCCGGCGTCCGCACGCCGATCCAGCTGTCACGCACCTGCTGATAGTGCACGCTCGGATCGTAGATCGTGGTGTTGAGCTTGAGCACCGTCGGCGACAGCCGGCCCACCGCGCTCAGCACGCTGTAGGAAGCAACAACGCGATCGTGCTGCGCCGTGACCAGCGAGTTGCGCGCATTGACCAGCGCCTGCTGTGCGTTGAGGACGTCGAGCGTGGTGCGCTGGCCGACGCGCGCCTCTTCGCGCACGCCGTTCAGCGCGGTCTCCGATGCGGTGACCTGGGCCTGCGCCGATATCACCTGGGACTTGGTCGCCTGCAACTGGCCCCAGGCCTGCGCGATGGTCGCGCGCGCCTGGTTTCGCACCTGATCGAGGTTGAGGCGCTGCTGCGCCAGCGTTTCCTTCGATTGGCGGATCAGCGAATATTCCGAGCCGCCCTGATAGACCGGCACGGTGAGCTGGCCGGTGACACTCGCCGTGAAGGCATGTGGCTGCACCAGCGTCGTCTCATAGGCCTGCTGCACGGCGCCCTGCAGCGTCAGCGTCGGGAACAAAGCGCCCTCGGCGACCTTGACGTTGAGGAAGCTGACATCGATGCCGTACATCGCCGCGGTGATGTTCGGGTTCTCGGTGAGCCCGATATCGAACGACTGCACAAGCGTGGACGGCAGGAAGCGATCGACCGGGCTCGCGGCCGCGAGATTGACCGGATCGTTGCCGATGATCTGGCGGAAGTTCGCGCGGGTGGTAACGAGCGTCGCTTCGGCAGCGAGCTGCGCGGTGCGGCCGGCCGCAAGCTGGGCTTCCGATTGCGCGACGTCGGTCCGGGTGACCTCGCCGACATTGAAGCGGTCCTGCGTCTGCTTGAGCGTCTGCTCGAGCACGCGGGTGTTGCTGCGCTGGACTTCGACGATCGCCGAGTCGCGGAGGTAATCCATGTAGATGGTCGCGGCCGACAGCAGCACGGTCTGCTCGAGCACGCGCAGGCCTTCACGGGCGGACGACACCTGGCTTTCCGCCGCGCGGGTGCGATTGGCCGTCTGCTGACCGTTGTAGAGCGTCTGCGTGATGGTGCCGCCGACGCCGTGGGGCACGGTGGTGCCGCGCAGCGTGCCGCTCGGAGTGCCCGGACCGTTATTGCTGGTCGCGTCGGTATACTGGTAGCCACCGTTCGCGGAGAGCGCGACCTTCGGGCGATAGCCCGACAGCGCCTGAGGAACGTTCTCGTCCGTCACGCGTACCGATGCGCGCTGCGCATTGAGCTGCGGATTGTTCTGATAGGCGCGCACCAGAGCGGCTTCCATGGTGTCGGCCAGAACCGGCGCCGTGGTCGCGCAATTCAGCAGAAGAGCCGCCACAGCAGCTCCGGTGACAACGTTCAGACGCAACATTCGCGATTTTCCATCCATAACCGACGCCACCCATTCCCCGCGCCGGTCGGGGCGCGTCGGAACGAGATCACTCGGGTGTCCCAACTCGTTAGGAGCGAGTCTTTTTGTCCCGAGTCTTTGGTGACCAACATAGGCGCGCCCGCAAAGGCGTGAAATCCCCCTCTCCGATCCAGTCACCGGAAACTTTGCCGATGGGGCATCCGGGCCACACTTCTGATTTTTAATGGGGAATCGAAGGGGTTCGTCAGAAGACGAACGCCGCCGGTCGTTCGAGCCCTGGCAGAATCGGGGCGTAAGCGTCGAAAAGTGGACGGTTTCCAAAGTCCCCGGGCGACCGCGTCACGATCTCCACCCGCGGCGGTTGTTCCGTGGCGAAAACACCCACCAGCCGGCCGCCCATGACCAGTTGCTCGTAGAGACGCTCGGGCGCGACCTCGGTCGCACCGTCGAGCACGATGACGTCGTAAGGCGCCTTGTCGGGCGCGCCGGCGGCGGCTTCGGCGGCCACCACGGTGACGTTGCCGGCCCCTACCGCCGCGAGCGCAGCCGTGGCAGTCGCCGCCAGGGCTGGATCGGCTTCCGTCGCAACGACCTCCGCCGCGAGTCGGCCGGCGATTGCCGCGGCATAGCCGCTGGCACAGCCGACGACGAGCGCCCGGTCGCTCGACGCGATGTCCGCCGCCTGCAGCATCTTGGCGATGACAACCGGCTTGATCAGGTAGCGCTTGCTGCCGACGTCGATGTCGAGATCAAGGTAGGCCATCGCGCGCTGGGCGTCAGGGACGAAGGCCTCCCGCGGCACCTCCAGCATGGCGTCGATGATCCGCAGGTCGGTCACGTCGTTGGTGCGGACCTGGCCATCAACCATCTTGCGCCGGGCGCTGGCAAAATTCGTCATCGAGGCATCCTCAAGGCTTGGGGCGGCGCAGGTCGGGCGGTCACGCGAGCGGTGATCCGGGCCGCCGGATCGCGGTCATCTTTGAGACAATGGCCGGCAAAACGCAACATGTCCCGCCCGTGCGGCCGGAGCTGGCACGGCGACCGTAAAATCAGGCTCGCGCCTCCCTTCAGGCCTTGATAGGATTGGCTAATTTTACAGAAGTTCGTTCATGTCGATGCGCCATTTTCAGGGCCTTCCGCCATGCCGGCTACCGCCGTCGGGAAGATAGACGATCGCGTGACGGTATTTCTCGTCACGCTGTTCGCCGGCATCGCCGTGCTGGCGCTGATGTTCGTCTACCGCGTCGATCCGCCTCCGGACGACGCCCGTGTCATCGCTGACACCGAAAGGCACACCTACGCCAGCACATCGTGCGTGATCTACGGACGCCTCGAGCGCGAGCTGATCGCGAATCGCGCGGCGGTCTCCGATCCGTCGCAAAGCCTGCAGCTTCTGCCATTTGCCATCGAGAGCACCGTCGGCGAGGTCGCGCGTTTCGGCCGTTGGCGGCGCGACGCGATGTGCAACGCCGCAGCAGGCTTCGATCAGATCGTCACCGCCTGGCACCGTCTGCTCGGCTTCCGCTCGCGCTGGACCGACGAGGGCGAGTGGCGATGGTAGGTGTCGGACCTCATGAGGCCGATGCCTTCGGGCCGACGGGCGGCGGCGGTCGCCGCGCACCCGGGTTGTATCGGGGCGGTGTAGCGCTCGCTCATCGGCGTCCCGCCGCCGACGAGCTCGGATCGCTCGACGCAGTTGCTGTTGGCCTCGACATCGGCGCGACGCCGGCGGCGTGGCAGATGGCCACGCTTGCACGGCATTGGTCGGGATCGCGGCGCGGTTCGTTCAGCGCCACCGAAGGTGGCGCCGGCCGTCCATCTAGAACGATACGCCGACGCGGCGACCCGCGGTCCAGACGGCCCTGCACTTCTTGCGGGTGCCTGCATAAAGCAGTTCGAAGCGCCTCGGCAGCGCGGCCGCGTTAAAGACGTCGAGGCAAGCGCCGCCTGCCGAATAGTCGATGACGCCGCAGTCGATCGGCGCGCTCTTGGCGTCGAGAATGATCTTGGCGGTCCGGCTCATAGGGCCGGAAGGCTTCACGCGGGCGAATCGGCGTTGCTGGATCACGGGCAGAATCGGAACGAGGCGGCGGGAAGCGGAAGGGATCGGCGGCTGCCGGGGACCATTCCATACGGTTATTAAATACCGCCTGCTGCGCTGCCGACAATATGCTGAAAAAGCCCGGCAAAAGCGCAGAATTCGCTTTCGGATCAGGCGGTAACGCTTTGAATGTGGGGTTGTTTTGCTGAGATTGTGGCTCCTCGGGCCGGATTCGAACCAGCGACCAACCGGTTAACAGCCGGTTGCTCTACCACTGAGCTACCGAGGAACATGCCGGACAGTGTCAGCGGGGCCGCGTATAACAAAGCCCCGGCGGATTGCCTAGCAGGAAATTTGCTGAAATGTGCTCAAACCCCAGCAAATTCATGGAGGCCACGACCAGAATTGAACTGGTGTAAACGGTTTTGCAGACCGCTGCGTAACCACTCCGCCACGTGGCCCCATGAACGCGACTTGTTACAGGGGCACAGGCACTTATGCAATCCCGCCTGCCACCGGCGTGGCAAGAATTGTGGAGGGTCGCTGTGTATGGAACGTTTCTGCGTGCCTGAGCATTTGACATGGCCCGCTGGTCCGCGCCATCGCTCGTGAATGATCAATTCCCTCACCTCCCTGCGTTTCTTCGCGGCCCTCTACGTCTTTCTCTTTCACATCGGCCGCAGCCATGAATTTCCCCCGGTCATCCGCCAGGTCGTGCACAGCGGCTTCACCGGGATGTCGTTCTTTTTCATCCTGTCGGGATTCGTGCTGACCGTCCGGTACTGGGAACGCCTGCCGAGCTATCGCGCGTTCGTGGTGGCGCGAATCGCGCGGATCTACCCGGCCTACGCGCTGGCGTTCGTGCTGGCCTATCCGCTGATCGTCGCCGACAGCCCCGGATCGGTGCAGCTGCTCAATCTCGCGGCCAACGTCACGATGATCCAGGCCTGGTTTCCGAATCTCATCCCCGTTGGCATCAACGGCGGATCGTGGTCGCTCTCGGTCGAGATGTTCTTCTATGCGCTGTTTCCGCTGATCCTTCCTCTGGCGAAGGCATTCGAAGGCGACCGCAGGCGCTGGACGCTGCTGCTGGGACTGTGCTGGCTCGTCGCCTTCGTACCGGGGCTCGTTCAGCGGATCATTCCCCAGCCGGAGATGATGTGGCTCTACTACGCCTCGCCGCCCTATCGGCTCGCCGAATTTGTTGGCGGCATGGTGCTGGCGTGCGCCTGGCGGCAGGCGGTGCTGCAGCCGAAGATCGCCTATGTCGCTGCCAGCGGTGTGGCCTATCTCGCCCTGTGTTTCGCCGGCCTTTCGAGCATCAACCTGACGTTTCTCAACGTCGTCGCCGTGCCGCTCTATCTCGCCATCATCCACTACGCCGCCGCGTATCGTCCGGCCTGGCTCGAATGGCGCCCGCTCGTCTATCTCGGCGAGATCAGCTACGGCATCTATATCTACCAGTTCGTGTCGCTGCCGTATGTGTTGCCGCATGTCGACCGGCTCGGGCTGGGGCTCGGGGCGACCGTGCTGATCGGGTTCGCGGTCACCGCGTTGATGGCGACCGCGAGTTTCCATCTCATCGAGACGCCGCTGCGCAAGTGGATCCGGGGCCGGTTCGGCGGCTCCCCGGTCGCGGCCGCGGCGGAATGACGGTCGCGATGCCGGCGCGTTGCTACCGCCGGCGCCCTCGCCGCCAGTCGCGCTTGGGTTTGGGCGGCGGGATGACCTCGGGCTGCTCTGCCTGGACCTCGCGATAGCGCGCCAGCAGCGCGCGGAAGCTGTCGAGCAGCGTCGTTTCGATGTCCGGTCGGCGCTCCAGGCGGCTGATCAGCATGGCGGCCGCCTCCAGCGTCGACAGGCCGTCGCGCCGCGGTTCGCGGCGCAGCTTGCCGTACAGCGACGGGTTCGGCGGCCCCAGGATCACGCGTTGGCACTTCAGCATCCAGGCGTTGCGCCACCACAGCGCCTTGGCCTGGCTCCAGGTGCCGTCGAGCAGGATCACGCCCTCGATATCGCGGAGAATGCTGCGCTGGTCCGGCTCGGGCTGGCCCTTGCGGTCGAGCACCACGACCTCATCGTCGCCGACGTCGAGATCGGCGACCTTGGATGAGCCGAGATAGAGAACGGCCCACTGCGACGGATCGACCGTCCGGCCGAGAATCTTCGACAGGCTCGGCCATGACAGGCCGATCTTGAGCACGGCGTCGGGGAAATGCAGCGCCGTCAGCCGGGCCGTTCCGAGCAGGCGGTCCTGCTCCTGGGGATGCTGCAGGATCAGGACCTGCAGGCGGTTTTCGAGTGGCTTGACCTGCTCGCAGATGCACAGGGGCAGCGGCTTGCCGCAGCGCGGGCAGTCGGGAATGGCATCTGCGGCCGGGGCCGGCGTGGTCGTGGGCGTATCGGACATTGGCCGGCTATACGCCGCGCCGCCTGCCGCGGCAACCGCCACGTCCCCTCATTCGGCCGGTGCGGCCGCCGGTTCCGGCTCGCCGCGCCGGCGGAGGCGGTCGATCAGCAGGTAGATCACCGGCGTGGTGTAGAGTGTCAGGATCTGGGAAACGACAAGGCCGCCGATGATGGTGATGCCGAGTGGCCGGCGCAGCTCCGTGCCCGGCCCCGTCGCGACCACCAGCGGCACCGCGGCCAGCAGCGCCGCCATCGTGGTCATGATGATCGGACGGAAGCGCGCCAGGCTGGCCTCGAAGATCGCGTCGCGCGACGACAGCGTGCGGTGGCGTTCGCCCTCCAGCGCGAAATCCACGATCATGATGCCGTTCTTCTTGACGATGCCGATCAGTAGGATGATGCCGATGAAGGCGATGACCGTGAGCTGGGTGTTGGTGATCAGCAGCGCCAGCAGCGCGCCGAGCCCCGCCGGCGGCAGCGTCGAGATGATGGTCAGCGGATGTGCGAGGCTCTCATAGAGCACGCCGAGCACGATGTAGACGGCGATCAGCGCGCCGAGGACCAGCAGCGGCTGCCGGCCGGCGGTCTTCTGGCTGTCGCCGGCATTGCCGTCGAAGCTGCCGCGGATGCCCTCGGGCATATGCAGTTCGCCGACCGCCTGCGTGATGTTCGCGGTCGCGGTCTCCAGCGGCACGTCGGGCAGCAGGTTGAAAGACACGGTCGTCGAGGGGAACGACGCCGAGTGACGCACGGCGAGCGGCGCAAGGCCACGTTCCTTGTGCACGAGCACCGACAGCGGCACCTGCGTGCCGTTGGCGCCGGCGACGTAGATGTGCTCGAGGTCGCCGGGGTCCTGCTGGAAGCGGGGATCGATCTCCAGCACCACCTGGTACTGGTTGCGCTGGGTGTAGACGACAGAAATCTGCCGCTGCGAGAACGCGTTGTTCAGCGCATTGTCGATGTCCTGCACCTGCACTCCGAGGCTCGCAGCGGTCTTGCGATCGATCGACAGGTTGAGCTGCAGGCCCCCGGGATCGCTGTCGGAGGAAATATCGGTGATGCCTTCGACCGTCTCCATGCGCTTGGCAATGATCGGCCCCCATTTCTGCAGCAGGTCGAGATCGGCGCTGATCAATGTGTACTGATAGTCGGAATCGCTCTGCCGGCCGCCGGCGCGGATGTCCTGGGCCGCGACCATGAACAGCCGGATGCCGGGAATCTTGCCGAGCTCGCGGCGCAGGCGATCGATGACGAGCTGTGTCGACAGCCCGTCGCGCTCCTCGATGGGCTTGAGGCTGATGAACATGTTGCCGCGGTTGGAGCCGCTGCTGCCGCCGAGCGTCGAGCCGATACTGGCGACGGTCGGGTCCGCCATCACCACATCGGCGACCTGCTGCTGCAGCTTCAGCATCGACTGGAATGAGATGTCGGCCGAGGCTCGCGTCGAGCCGAAGATGAAGCCACTGTCGTCGACCGGGAAATAGCCTTTTGGCACCTTGGCATAGAGCATTGCCGTGAGGCCGATGGTGGTGAAGAACACCAGCAGCGTCAGCACGGGAAAGCGCAGGACGACATGCAGCGTGCGCTCGTAGAAGCGCAGCGTTCGCGACAACGTGCCCTCGACCAGGCGATCGAACCAGGTTTCGTCGGTCGCGACCGTAGCCTTGATGTAGTGGGCGCAGATCATCGGCGTAACGGTCAGCGACACCAGCGTCGAGACGATAATCGCGAAGGTCAGCGTCAGCGAGAACTCGCGCAGCAGCCGGCCGACGATGCCGTCCATGAAGATCAGCGGGGTGAACGCCGCGATCAGCGACAGGCTGATCGACAGCACGGTGAAGCCGATCTGCTTCGCGCCTTCGAGCGCAGCCTGGTATGGCTTCATGCCATGTTCCAGGTTGCGGTACATGTTCTCGATCATGACGATGGCATCGTCGACGACGAAGCCAACCGAGATCGCCAGCGCCATCAGCGACAGGTTGTCGATCGAGAAGCCGGCGAGCCACATGCCGGCGCAGGTGCCGGCCAGCGCCAGCGGCACCGAGATGCCGGCTGCGATGGTCGGCGTGCCCCGGCGCAGGAAGATGAACACCACCACCATGACCAGAACCACGGTCGCGCCCAGCGTCCACTCCATATCCTCGACACTGGCGCGGATGGTCCCGGTCCGGTCGGTCAGCACGGAGACCTCGACCCCCGCGGGGATCCACTGCTTGAGTTCGGGGATCAGCGCCTTGATGCGGTCGACGGTGTCGATGACGCGTTGGCGTCGCCCTGTTTGGTGATCTGCAGCAGCACCGCCGGCTGCTTGTTGAACCAGGCGATGGAACGGCTGCTGCGCGTGGCATCGATGATGGTGGCGACGTCGGACAGCCGTACGAAATTGCCGGTCGACGATTTGATGACGATGTTGCGAAACTGGGCGGCCGTCCGCATCTGCGGATTGATGCTGATGGTCTCGGCCTGGCGACCGCCGTCGAACGTGCCGACCGGTCCAAGCGCGTTGGCATTGATGATGGCGGTGCGGACGTCGTCGGTGGCGATGCCGGCATTGGCCAGCAGCACCGGGTTGAGCTGGATCCGGACCGCTGGCTGGTCGGCGCCGCTCACCGTGACCTCGCCGACCCCCGGCACCTGGGCAAGGCGCTGGGCGATCACGGTATCGGCGACGTCGTAGATCGCGCTCGGCGACAGCGTCTTGGAGGTCAGCGCCAGAATGAACACCGGCGCAGCGGCGGAGTTGGCCTTGCGGAAGTTGGGGAGCGACGGCAGGTCGGTCGGCAGATCGGCGAGCGAGGCATTGATCGCCGCCTGGACGTCGCGGGCCGCCTTGTCGATGTTGCGTCCGATGGCGAACTGCAACTGGATGCTGGTCGACCCCAGCGAACTGGTCGACGTGATCTGGTCGATACCGGCGATTTCACCGAGGCGGCGCTCCAGCGGCGCCGCGACGGTCGCCGCCATCACGGCAGGATCGGCGCCGGGACGCGACGCCGATACCCGGATCATCGGGAAGTCGACATTGGGAACGCTCGCCACCGGCAGGTTCTGGTAGGCGACCAGCCCGACCAGGAACAGGCCGATCGCCAGCAGGGTCGTTCCGACGGGTCTGCGGATGAACGGCTCCGAGAGTGACATCACTGCACCCCTTCGGTCACCCCGGCGATCGGCGGCGGCGGCGGCTCGGGTGTGGGCGGCACCGCTTTCTCGATCCGCCGGTTGATACGGTCGAGGGCGAGATAGATCACCGGCGTGGTGTAAAGCGTCAGCATCTGGCTGAGGATCAGGCCACCGATGATGGAGATGCCGAGCGGAAAGCGCAGCTCTGCGCCGGTGCCGCTCTCGAGCGCCAGCGGCAGCGCGCCGAACAGTGCCGCCAGCGTCGTCATCATGATCGGGCGGAAGCGCAGCAGACAGGCCTGAACGATTGCGTCATAGGACGACATGCCCCTGTGGCGCTCGGCCTCCAGCGCAAAGTCGATCATCATGATGGCGTTCTTCTTGACGATGCCCATCAGCAGGATGATGCCGATCAGTCCGATCACCGACAGGTCCTCGCCGCACAGCATCAACGCGAGGATCGCGCCGACGCCGGCGGACGGCAGCGTCGACAGGATGGTGATCGGATGGATGTAGCTCTCGTAGAGCACGCCGAGCACGATGTAGATGGTCACGATCGCGGCCAGGATCAGCCAGGGTTGCCCGGCAAGCGAGCGGGCGAACTCGGCGGCATCACCGGAATACATCCCGGTGATGTTCGAGGGCATGCCGATGCGTGTCTCGGTCGCAGTCACCGCCGCGACCGCGTCGCCGAGCGCGACGCCCGGGGCAAGGTTGAAGCTCAGCGTCGCGGCCGGGAACTGGGCCTGATGCGAGATCGCGAGCGGCGCCGTCGTCCGCTGCAACGTCGCGATCGCCGAGATCGGCACCTGGGCCCCCGCAGCGCCGGGAACATAGAGGCGCGACAGCACCGTGGGATCGCGCTGGTCCTGCGGCAGCGCCTCCAGCACGACGCGATACTGGTTGGCCTGGCCGTAGATGGTCGAGACCTGGCGCTGGCTGAAGGCATCGTTGAGGGTGTCGTTGACGGCCTGCAGTGACACGCCGAGCTGGCCGGCGCGAGAACGGTCGATGTCGAGCGCGGCCCGCAGGCCGCCGTCCTGGGCTTCCGACGATACATCACGGAACATCGGGTCGCGCCGCAGTTCCTGGACCAGCCGGCTCGACCAGGTGGCGACCTCCTTGGCGTCGCTGGCGGTCAGCGTGTACTGATACTGCGAGCGGCTGGTGCGGGTGCTGATCTGGATGTCCTGCACCGGCTGGAAATAAACCGTCATGCCGGGCACGGTCGCGACCTTGTCCTTCAGCCGCTGGATCACCGCGGTGATGCCGGCCTTGCGCGCGTCGCGCTGCTTCAGCGTCACCACAACGCTCCCGACATTGGTCGTCGGGTTGACGGAGCCCGCTCCGATCACCGAGACTACGCCGGTGACGTCCGGATCTGCCTGGATCAGCCGGGTGACCTCGGTCTGGCGCTTGTGCATCTCGGCGAACGAAACGTCGGGGCCGGCTTCCGTCACGGCCGTGATCGACGAAGTGTCCTGCAGCGGCAGGAAGCCCTTGGGCGCCACCATGTAGAGTCCGAGCGTCGCCAGCAGCGTCACAAAGGTCACGACCAGGGTCATGCGCTGGTGGCGAAGCACCCACAGCAGCGTGCGGTGATAGAATTCGACACTGCGGTCGATCCAGCCGCTGATGGTCGCAAGTCCCGGTATCGCGAATTCCTCGCCATGCCGCTTGAGCATCCGCGAGCACATCATCGGCGTCAGCGTCAGCGACACCACGGCGGAGGTGACGACCGCGATGGTCAGCGTCAGGGCGAATTCACGGAACATGCGGCCGACGAGGCCGGACATGAACAGCAGCGGAATGAACACGGCGATCAGCGACACCGTCAGGGAGATCACGGTAAAGCCGATTTCGCGGGCGCCGCGCAGCGCCGCCTCCATCGCGCTCTCGCCGTCCTCCATGTGGCGGACGATGTTTTCGATCATCACGATGGCGTCATCGACCACGAAGCCGGTGCCGATGGTCAGCGCCATCAGGGACAGATTGTCGAGGCTGAAGCCGGCAAACCACATGATGCCGAAGCTCGTGACCAGTGACAGCGGCAGCGCGACGCCTGCGATGATGGTCGCACGCAGCGAGCGCAGGAACAGCAGCACCACGAGCGTGACCAGGATGACGCTGAGCACGAGCGTGAACTGCACGTCGCGCACCGAGGCGCGGATGGTGACGGTGCGGTCGCTGACCACGGTCAGCTTGACTCCCGCAGGGATCGCGCGCTGCAGCCGCGGGATTTCAGCCTGGATCTGCTGGACCACGTCGATGACGTTGGCGCCGGGCTGGCGCTGGATGTTGATGACCACCGCGGGCGCGCCCTGGAACCAGCCGCCGGTACGGTCGTTCTCCAGGCCATCGACGATGGTGGCGACGTCGCCGATCGTCACCGGCGCGTTGTTGCGGTAGGCGATGATGATCGGCTTGTAGGCATCGGCGACCGCGATCTGGTCGTTGGCCGCGATGGTGTAGGCCTGCTGGGTGCCGTCGAGCGAGCCCTTGGGACCGGAGACGTTGGCGCCTGCGATGGCGGTGCGCAGGTCCTCCATGCCGATGCCGTAGGCGGCGAGGCGCGCGAGGTCCGCCTGGATGCGCACCGCCGGCTTGAGGCCGCCGAGTACGGAAACCCGGCCGACACCGGTGATCTGCGCGAGGCGCTGCGCCATCATGGTATCGGCGATGTCGCTCATCGCGCGGATCGAGACGGTGTCCGACGTCAGCGCCAGCGTTACGACCGGGGCGTCGGCCGGATTGACCTTGGCGTAGGTCGGCGGATAAGGCAGGTTTTTCGGCAGGATGCCGGCGGCGGCGTTGATCGCGGCCTGGACGTCCTGGGTCGCGCCGTCGATGTCGCGGTTGAGATCGAACTGCAGCGAGATCTGACTGACGCCGAATGAACTCGTCGAGGTCATCGACGCCAGCGACGGGATCTGGCCGAGCTGCCGTTCGAGCGGCGCGGTGATCAGCGATGCCGTGACGTCGGGGCTTGCGCCAGGCAACTGCGTCGTCACCTGCACGGTCGGGAAGTCGACCTGCGGCAATGCCGAGACCGGCAACGCCCAATAACCGAGCGCACCGCCGATCAGCAGGGCAATGCCGAGCAGCGAGGTGGCGATCGGTCGACGGATGAAGGGTTCGGAGACGCTCATGGCGCGGCGCTTTCAGACGGATCGCTATTGTGGGGCTTTCGGGCTGCCCCCGGCATCTCCCCCCTGCTTCGCCCCCTGGCTGTTGCCGGCGCCGGGCGCGGCAGATCCGCCTTCACCGCGCTGGCCGGGCTGACCTTGTCCGCTGCCCTTGCTGCCCTGGCGCTCGCCGCCGCCCTTGCTCTGGCGGCGCCGCGGCGCGAGGTCCGGCGCGACAGTCTGGTCGTCCTTGCCGACCACGACCTTGACGCCATCGGCGAGGTTGGCGAAGCCCGTGGTGACGACGCGATCGTCCACCGTCAGCCCCTTGGCGACCACCGCTTCGTTCTCGTCCTGCTGAACCACGGTGACCGGCCGCGCGGCGACCACGTCGTCAGCGCCGATGACATAGCTGAAGGTGCCGCCGGGGCCGCGCTGCACGGCCGCCGTCGGGACCACCAGCACCTGGGTCAGTGTCTCGACCTTCAGCCGCACATTGACGAACTGGCCCGGCCACAGCTGGAAGCGGCCGTTGGGAAACTCGGCCTTGAGCTTGACGGTGCCGGTCGTCGGGTCGACCTGGTTGTCGATGCCCTGCAGCAGGCCGGTGTCGGCCACGGTGCGGCCGTCGTTGCCGAACACGTCGACCGCGAGCGCGCCCCTGGCCGCGGCGCCGTTGACCCGGACGATCTGCTGCTGCGGCAGGCTGAACCACACCGTGATCGGCTGCAACTGGGTGATCACCACCAGGCCCGTGGTGTCGGAAGCATGCACGATGTTGCCCTGGTCGACCTGGCGCAGGCCGGCCCGGCCACTGAGTGGCGCGACCACCTTGGTGTAGCCCAGTGTCGTTTTGGCATTATCGATCGCGGCCTGGTCCTGCTTCACCTGGGCTTCATATTGCGCCACAAGCGCGCGCTGGGTGTCGGCCTGCTGGGTCGGCCCGGCCTTGGAGGCCGCCAACTGCTCGTAGCGCACGAGGTCGATGCGGGCATTGGACAGCAGGGCTTCGTCCTGGGCCTTCTTCGCGACGGCCTGGTCGTATTGCGCCTGGTAGATCGCAGGATCGATCTCGGCGAGCACGTCGCCGGCCTTGACGTCCTGGCCTTCCCGGAAATTGACCGCCAGCAGCTTGCCGTCGACCTGGGCGCGTACGGTGACCGTATTGAGGGCCTTCACGGTGCCGACGCCGTCGAGATAGACCGGCACGTCCTGGACTTTGGGTGCTGCGGCCAGCACCGGGACCGCAAGATCCGGTCGGCTACGCGTCGCCGCCGTGCGGGTCTGCTGCAGGTATCCCCAGGCGAGATAGCCGAGGCCGCCGACGATCAGCAGCGCGATGGCAATCGAGACGGTTCGCCGTCGCGCCCGCGACGCGACCCCCGCGACACCGTCGCCGGCCGCTTTCGCCGCGTCCTTCAGTTCGGGCTTAAAGAGCATCAACCGGCCCTTCCATTTTCGGTAACCAGCCTCCCCCCAAGGCCTGATAGAGACTGACGATGGCCTGGAGACGGGCCAATTGTGCCTGCGCCAAAGTGTCCTCGGCCTGAAACAGCGTCAATTGGGTGTTCAGCAGCGTCACGATATCGATCGTGCCCGCCCGCAGCCGCTGCTCGGACAGGTCGAAGGCGCGCCGCGAGGCCGCCTCGGCGGCGGTCTGCAGGCGCAGACGTTCGCTCGTCTGCTTGATCGCGATCAGGGCATTGTCGACGTCGGCGAATGCGGACACCACGGTCTTGCGGTAGGTCTGCAGCAGTTCGTCCTGACGCGCCTTCTGGTAGTCGAAGTTGGCGAGGTTGCGGCCGCCATCGAAGATCGGCTGGGTCGCGCTGGCGGCGATGCTGTAAAATACCGCATTCGGGGTGAACAGCGCCGCCAGCGCCGCGCTCTGGTAGCCGCCCTGGGCCGTCAGCTGGATACTCGGGAAGAATTGCGCGCGGGCGTTGCCGACATTGGCGGTGGCCGAGGCAAGATCCGCTTCCTGGCGGCGGATGTCCGGGCGCTGGGTCAGGAGCTCGGACGGCAGGCCCGGCGTCACACGGGGCACGGCCAGACGGGCCAGGGAGCCGCCCGCGACGCGGACACTTTCCGGCGGTCGCGACACCAGCGTCGCCAGCGCGTTGACGTTCTGCTCAAGGGTCTGGCGCAGTTGCGGCACCGCGGCCTGCTGGGTTGCGAGCACGCTCGCCTGCTGGGCGAGGTCGAGATCGCTCATGGTGCCTGCGTCGAGCCGCTGCTTGATGGCGTCGTAGATACGCTGGGCGCTGGCGATGTTGCGCTGGGCGATACGAATGCGGTCCTGCGACGACAGCACCAGGAAATAGGCGTTGGCGACGGCCGCGTAGGTCGTCAGGGCGATGACGTCGCGGTCGAAGCGGTTGGCGTTCGCGGTCTCCTCGGCGGCCAGCGTGGCGTCGCGGTTCTTGCCCCAGAAATCGATCTCGTAGCTGGCGCTCAGCGACGCCGAATAGGTGGTGACGTTCCGCCCGATATTGGTAAGGCCGCTGGAGCTTGCACCCGATGACTTCGATCGGGTGTCCTGCGCGGTTCCGTTTAACGTCGGCAGCAGCGCCGCGCCGGCGAGACGCGCCTGGGCGTCGGCCTGGACGATGCGCGCGGTCGCCGCGGCGATATCGAGATTGGCGGTCTGCGCCGCTTCCATCAGTGCCGTCAGCTCGGGCGAGCGGAACGCACGCCACCAGTCGAGCGCCGGGGGCGCCGCCTCGGCGGCCTCGCCGCGGGCGGCAAACCTGTAGCCTTGCGGCACATCGAGAGCGGGATCGGGCAGGTCCGCCTTGAGGATGCAACCGGCCGCTGTCACCGCAAGGGCGGCGACGAAGCCAAGCCGCGCAATCAGCCGCCGGCCGTGATGCCCGGCAGTTGTCTTCAGAATCATTGCGCCATCGCGGCCTGCTGACGGTCGGCCCCGCTCCATGGGAGCAGGCGATACAGGTCGGGAACTGGGTTCGTCGGACGCAACTGGCATAGATGGCGGCTGGGCAGCGAGGGGTCCACGTCTTTGGCGCACTTTTGCGCGTATGACCACATCTGAAACCGATGATTCGGGTGCAGGCGTGACCAACCCGTGCGGGTCGGGTCTACCGCCCCGATCGGGCGTGCACCCTACCCCGCCGGCACGCCCTCGCCCAGCCATCAACGGCGTTGTCCCGGGCTCAAAACATTGCCGGGACGAGAAAAATTCCCCTGATCGGCGTTCGCTGCGCTGAAACCGGAACCGGAGGGGTGCCGTAGCTGGCTGCAGGCAACAATTTCGGGGGCGTCCTTATGCGAATCGCGGTGATCGGTACCGGCATTGCGGGCAGTGCGGCGGCATGGGCTTTGTCCCGCCGCTACCCGGTGACGGTTTACGAGCGCGAACTGCGCGCCGGTGGTCACAGCCACACGGTCACCGTCGACTACGATGGCATCCCGATCGCCGTCGATATCGGGTTCATCGTCTACAATACTCTCAACTATCCCGAGCTGACCGCGCTGTTCGGACAGCTCGGTGTCGAGACGGTCGAGAGCTGCATGAGCTTCTCCGTCTCCGCCGATGGCGGGCGCTTTGAATGGAAAGGCGGCGGCGACACTTGGGCGACGACCGCCGCAGGCTTGTTCGCGCAGCCATCCAATCTGCTGTCGCCATCCTATCTGTGGATGCTCCGCGACATCCTGACCTTCAACCGCGTCAGCGTGGAAGACCTTCAGGCCGGTCGCCTGAACGGTCTCAGCCTCGGCGACTACTTCGCGTGGCGCCGCTTCTCGCGGCGGCTGCTGACGGACTATCTGACGCCGATGGGCGCGGCGATCTGGTCGGCGCCGGCGGACCGGATGATGGATTTCCCGGCGGCGAACTTCGTGACGTTCTTCAACAATCATCGTCTGCTGCACGCCGATCGTCCGGTCTGGCGCACGGTAAAGGGCGGCAGCATCAACTATGTGCAGCGGCTGACGGCGGCGTTTCGCGATCACTTGCGGCTCGGTTGCGCCGTGGCCGAGATCGAACGCAAGCCGCATGGCGTGATCGTTCATGACTGCCACGGCCATCGCGAAACCTACGATCATGTCGTGATCGCCGCCCACAGCGACCAGGCGCTGCGCTTGCTGGCCGATCCCTCACCGCAGGAGCAAGGTATTCTCGGCGATATCCGCTACGCGCCCAACATCGTCTACTTGCACCGCGATCCCCGCCTGATGCCGCGTCGGCGGGGTGCCTGGGCGTCATGGAACTTCCTGCGCTGGCCGCGCGAAGGCGCGCCGCTGAACGATGTCGCCGTGACCTACTGGATGAACCGCCTGCAGGGTATCGACGTCGACAAGCCGCTGTTTGTCAGCCTGAACCCGCCGTTTGCACCCGACCCGGCCCTCACCTTCGGCCGCTACCTGTGCGACCATCCCCAGTTCGACGCGCGGGCATTCGCCGCCCAGTCACGGCTGGCCGAGATCCAGGGGCCGCGCCGCACGTGGTTCTGCGGCGCCTGGACCGGTTACGGCTTCCATGAGGACGGGCTGACGTCGGGTCTTGCCGTCGCGCAGGCGCTTGGGGGGACGACCTCCTGGCGGACGCCGGCACTGGCGGAGGCCGCGGAGTAGCGCCGATGGCAGATCACACCGGCCATGGCGATCCGAAGGTGCCAGACGCCGCAAGCCTCTATCGCGGCGATGTCATGCACGCGCGGCTGCGTCCTGTTGGCCACCGCTTCAGCTACCGTGTCATGAGCCTCCTCGTCGATCTCGACCGTCTCGCCGAGGCCGACCGGCAATCGGCGCTGTTCGGCGTCAATCGCCGCGCGCTGTACAGTTTCCATGAGCGCGATCACGGCGACCGCGATGGCGGATCGCTTGCGGCCTATGCCCGCCGGCGCGCCCGCGAGCACGGCGTCGACCTGACCGGTGGGCGGATCGAACTGCTGTGCTATCCGCGCCTCCTCGGCTTCACCTTCAATCCGCTCTCGGTCTATTTCTGCCGCGACGCTGCGGACCGGCTCGCGCTGCTCATCTACGAGGTGCGCAATACGTTTGGCGAGATGCATGCCTACGTCGTGCCGGTACGGCCTGGCGAGCACACCGCGGCAGGAGTGCGCCAGCAGCAAGACAAGATGTTTTATGTGTCACCGTTCATCGGCATGGCGATGCGGTATCATTTTCGCATTGTACCGCCCGCCGATAGGGTGCGGCTGCGCATTCTGGAAACCGACCCCGATGGCCCCCTGCTCGCCGCCACCTTCAGCGGGCAGCGGCGGCGCCTGAGCGGCTGGAGCCTGCTCGGCGCGTTCGTCGGACTGCCGCTGGTGACCATCAAAATCATCGCGGCCATCCACTGGGAGGCCTTGCGTCTTTGGATCAAAGGGGCGAGGCTTGTTCCGCGGACTCGGGCGGATGGTGGCTCTGGGCAGCCCGATCGGCGGCATGGACACGTGCTGCATCCGGACCCGGAGCCGTTGTGATGCGCTGGATTCTGGAATGCCCGAGCCGATCGTTCTCACCCCGGACAACGTCTCCGAAACGCTGCCCGACCTGCCAAGGCTGACGCGCCTTGCGTTCGGCTTCGCGTCGCGGCTGCGGCGTGGCACGCTCGATGTGACGCTTCCCGACGGCCGGCAAGTGCGGTTCGGCGGGCTGGAGCCCGGCCCAGCGGCGCAGATGACCATCCACGATCACGCCTTTGCCTGGCGCCTGCTCAATGGCGGCGACATCGGCATCGCCGAAGCCTATCTGCGGCGCGAGTGGGATACGCCGGACCTGACCCAGTTCCTCTACATCTTCTGCGTCAATCACGATCTGATCCAGGCGATGCTTGGCAACAAGCCATGGATGCGCGTGGTGCAGGCCGTCCGCCACTGGTTCAATCGCAACACGCGCTCGCAGGCGCGGCGCAATATCCATGCGCACTACGACATCGGCAACGCGTTCTACTCGTCGTGGCTGGATTCCAGCATGACGTATTCCTCAGCGCTTTTCGAGGACGGCGCCAGCGACCTGACCGCGGCCCAGCACAACAAGTACCACCGCCTCGCCGAAGGCATCGATCTCAAACCAGGTCAACAGGTGCTGGAAATCGGCTGTGGCTGGGGTGGCTTCGCCGAATATGCCGCCAAGCATTTCGGCGCCCGGGTGGTCGGGCTGACCATCAGCCGCGAGCAGTTCGATTTCGCGCGCAAGCGCATTCATGAGGCGGGCCTTGGCGAGCAGGTCGAGATCCGGCTGCAGGACTACCGCGACGAGCGTAGCCAGTATGATCGCATCGCCTCCATCGAGATGATCGAGGCAGTCGGCGAGGCGTTCTGGCCGCGCTACTTCTCGCAGTTGCGCGATCGCCTGCTGCCGGGCGGCCTTGCCGGCATCCAGGCGATCACCATCCAGGACCGCTTCTTCGACGCCTATCGCCGCGAGGTCGATTTCATCCAGCGCTACGTCTTTCCCGGCGGGATGCTGCCCTCGCCTGCGGTGCTGAAAGCTCTGGGTGAGCGGTTTGGCATTCCTGTCATTCGCGAACGGATTTTCGGGCAAGATTATGCTCGGACGCTGGCGACATGGCGGGATAATTTTCGTGCCGCATGGCCGGACCTGACACCGCAGGGGTTCGACGAGCGCTTCCGCCGGTTGTGGGAATACTACCTCGCCTACTGCGAGGCCGGCTTTCTCTCCGGCAACATCGACGTCCGCCAGGTCATCTTCGCCAAAACCTGATCTGCGCGCAGACCTGTGTCTCGCCAAGGCTTGCTCCTCACGAAGGCCTGAAATTCGGCATTGCGAAATTCGCCGAGGCCTCGACAGCCGTTCACGGCCCTCCGGTATTCGCCCCTTCACCGGGCGGGTTTCCCCTCGGCGGCAAAATGCTCTAGGGTTCGGGCTTGAATCGATCCCGAAGCGTCCAAGGCCCGCGTTCCATCATGCCCATTCATAACGGTGTCGTCGAAGCGATCGGCAATACGCCGCTCATCAAGCTCAAGCATGCGTCGGAGATCACCGGCTGCACCATCCTGGGCAAGGCCGAATTCATGAATCCGGGACAGTCGGTCAAGGACCGCGCTGCGCTCTATATCATCCAGGATGCGGTGCGCCGCGGCGCGCTCAAGCCGGGCGGCGTCATCGTCGAAGGTACGGCCGGCAATACCGGCATCGGGCTGGCGCTGGTCGCCAACGCGCTGGGCTTCCGCTCCGTGATTGTGATCCCGGAGACGCAGAGCCAGGAAAAGAAGGACATGCTGCGGTTGTGCGGCGCCGAGCTGGTCGAGGTCCCCGCGGTTCCCTATGCCAATCCCAACAACTACGTGAAGCTGTCCGGCCGCCTCGCCGAGCAACTCGCCCGGAGCGAGCCGAACGGCGCGGTCTGGGCCAACCAGTTCGACAACGTTGCCAACCGTGAAGCTCACATCGAGACCACCGCCGTCGAGATCTGGCAGCAGACCGACGGCAAGGTGGACGGGTTCGTGGCGTCTGTCGGCTCCGGCGGTACGCTGGCCGGTGTCTCGCTCGGCCTCAAGGCCAGAAACAAGGACATTCGCATCGCCCTCGCCGATCCGCTGGGCTCGGCGCTGTTCTCCTATTACACCACGGGCACGCTCAAGGCCGAAGGCTCCTCGATCACCGAGGGCATCGGCCAGGGCCGCGTCACCGCCAACCTTGAGGGCGCGGTCGTGGACGCCGCCTACCAGATCCCGGACACCGAAGCCGTGCCGCTGATCTTTGACCTGCTGCTGCACGAGGGGCTGTGCCTCGGCGGCTCGACCGGCGTCAACGTCGCCGGTGCCATTCGGCTCGCAAAGGATCTCGGCCCGGGGCACACCATCGTCACCGTGCTCTGCGACTACGGCACGCGCTACCAGTCCAAGCTGTTCAATCCGGAATTCATGCGCGCCAAGAACCTGCCGGTGCCGGAATGGCTGGAGCGGCGCAGCACGCTGAGCGTCCCCTACGAGAAGATCTGACGTTCGCCTCGCGCCGGGGCGAACGTCCCATCGGCGCTGCTAGCGCAGGATCTGGCTGAGGAACAGTTTCGTCCGCGCGTGCTGCGGGTTGGCGAAGAATTCCTGCGGCGTGTTCGTCTCGATGATCTGGCCGGCATCCATGAACACCACGCGATTGGCGACCTCGCGCGCAAAGCCCATCTCGTGGGTCACAACCAGCATGGTCATGCCTTCGCCGGCGAGGTCGACCATGGTGTCGAGCACCTCCTTGACCATCTCGGGATCGAGGGCGGACGTCGGCTCGTCGAACAGCATCACCTTCGGATTCATGGTCAGCGCGCGGGCGATCGCCACGCGCTGCTGCTGACCGCCGGACAGTTGCCCCGGATACTTGTCTGCCTTGTCGGGGATGCGGACGCGCTCGAGGTATTTCATCGCCGCCGCTTCGGCATCCTTGCGCGGCATGTGACGCACCCAGATCGGCGCCAGCGTGCAGTTGTCGAGCACGGTCAGGTGCGGAAACAGGTTGAAGCTCTGGAACACCATGCCGACGTCGCGGCGCACCTCGTCGACGCGGCGCAGGTTCGGGCCGAGAGCGATCCCGTTGACGACGATACGGCCTTCCTGGAATTCCTCCAGCGCGTTGATGCAGCGGATCAAGGTCGATTTGCCGGAGCCCGACGGCCCACAGATCACGATACGCTCACCAGCCGTGACGTCGAGGCCGATGTCGCGCAACACGTGGAATTCGCCGAACCACTTGTTCAGGCCTGCGATGGTCACGATCGGTTCAGCGGTCATGAAGGTCCTTCTCAGGAGCGTCGGTGCGCATTGAGGCGGCGCTCGACGAACAGCGAATAGCGCGACATGCCGAAGCAGAACACGAAGTAGATGATGCCGGTGAAGGCGAATCCGGTGAACAGCGTCGTCGGCGTCGCCCACACCGGGTCGGCGAACGCCGCCCGCAGCGATCCCAGCAGGTCGAAGATGGCGACGATCAGGACCAGCGTGGTGTCCTTGAACAGGGCGATGAAGCTGTTGACGAGGCCGGGAATGACATGGCGCAGCGCCTGTGGCAACACCACGAGCGAGGTCGTCTTCCAGTACGACAGCCCGAGCGCGCTCGCCGCCTCCGCCTGCCCGCGCGGGATCGCCTGCAGGCCACCGCGAATGACCTCGGCATTGTAGGCGCCGGCGAACAGCGCGATGCCGATCAGCACGCGCAGCAGGCCGTCGATGGTGAAGTTGCCCGGCAGGAACAGCGGCAGCATGTAGGTTGCAAAAAACAACACCGTAATCAACGGCACACCGCGCCAGAACTCGATGAAGGCGATGGCGAACACGCGGACCAGTGGAATGCTGGCGCGCCGGCCGAGCGCGAGTGCGATGCCGATCGGCATCGAGCCGACGATGCCGGTGACCGAGACGATGAGGGTCACGAGAAGGCCGCCATAGAGGCGGCTGTCGACCACCGGCAGTCCGCCGCGGTCGAGCCCGAGGGCTGCGATGACAAGGCCGATGCAGGCGAACGTGACCGCGCTGACGACAAGTGCACGCCAGCCGGTGCGGAACGCGCCGTTGAGCAGGAACAGCAGCGCCGAGACGACGATGGCGGTGAGCACGAGGTCCGCCCAGACCGGTTGTCCGGTCGCACGAATTGCCTCGCGCAGCCATGTCAACGGCATGATCGGGATGGCGAGCACACTGCCGAGCAGGACCAGCGCCTTGCCGAGGGCCAGTGGTATGAGGCCGAGCGTACCCTGCCCCTCGCCCAGTGCCGCCAGCCCGCGGCCAGCCTCGACCAGGCTGTTGGCGAGACCGAGCGCGCCATCGGCGAACCATGTGAAGCCGAAGCCGGCAATGCCGCCGCCGCGCAGCAGGAAGAACGCCACCACGGGAAAGGCCAGGAAGAACAGCCCCGCATTCAGCGCCTTCGCCGGCAGGCGCGGAATCAGAAGCGGAAGCAGCAGCGCGGCCGCGAGCAGGAAGATCAGGTTGACGCGCCAGCGCGCCTCGGCCGGATAGAAGCCATAGATCAGTTGGATCAGCTTGGCCTGGATGAACGGCCAGCACGCGCCGACCGGACGGCCGATGGCCTCGGGCAGGCAGGCGTTGCGGTCCTGGCCTTGCCATACGGCGTCGACAAGCAGAAAGCGGATCGTCGGCACCAGGACGCTGGCGAACAGCAGCGCACTGACGATGGTCAGCACTGCGTTCGTCGGGGTATTGAACAGCCGCGTGCGCACAAAACCGATCAGTCCTGTCGTGACCATCGGCGCCGGACGCTGCGGCGCCAGGTCCCGGCGGACGAAAGCGCTGGCGGGCGTGTCCGTCATGTCGCACCGAGGCTTCGGTTGAGGCGCCAGCCGTAGACGCTCATGAGCGCGCTGGTGATCAGCGAAATCACGAGATAGACGCCCATCGTGATGGCGATGATCTCGATCGCCTGCCCGGTCTGGCTCAGCGTTGTGCCGGCGAACACCGAGAACAGGTCGGGATAGCCGATGGCGACCGCGAGCGAGGAGTTCTTGGTCAGGTTGAGGTACTGATTGGTGAGCGGCGGCAGGATCACCCGCATCGCCTGCGGGATGACAATGAGGCGCAGCGTGGCACCGCGCGACAGGCCGAGCGATTCCCCGGCCTCCATCTGTCCCCGGTTGACCGAGAGCACGCCGGCGCGGACGATCTCGGCGATGAACGCTGCGGTATAGGTCGACAGCGCGACGGTCAGCGCGACGAATTCGGGGATGATGCGCGTGCCGCCGGCGAAGTTGAAACCGCGGAGTGCCGGCATCTCGAAGCTCAGAGGCGCTCCGTATGCCAGAGCGGTGATCGCCGGCAGACCGACCAGCGCCGCGAGGCTGTACGGCCACAGCCGCAACCGGCGGCCATATTCGTACAGCGCGTGGCGCCTGTAGACTCGCAGGCCGGCGGCAATGATGATGGCAAGAACGAGTGCCGCAACGAACGGAAAAAATCCATCGAGCGGGACCGGCCGGGGCACGACGAAGCCACGGTTGTTGAGAAATGCGCCGCCGAACAGCGACAGGCTCTGACGCGGGCTCGGCAATGCCGCGAGCACTGCGAGATACCAGAACAGGATCTGGAACAGCAGCGGCAGGTTACGAACGAGTTCGACATAGCCGCCGGCAAGACGCGCCAGCAGCCAGTTCGGCGACAGCCGTCCGAGACCGATCATGAAGCCGATCACGGTCGCGAACACGATCCCGATCACGGAGACGACCAGGGTGTTCAGCAGCCCGACGACGAACACGCGTCCGTAGGTGCTGGATTCCGAGAACGGGATCAGCGCCTGGCTGACCGCGAATCCGGCCGTGTTGGAGAGGAAGCCGAAACCCGAGGCGGTATGCTGCGCCTGAAGGTTGGCGCGAGCGTTGGCCACGATCTCATAGCCGACCCACGCGAGAAGGGCGAGCAGGACGAGTTGCAGCACGACGCCGTTCCACCCGGCCCTGCCGCCGAGCGCGCGCCGCAGCTTGTGGCGGAGCTGCGACGGCGGTGGGCGGGCATCGATCGCCATGGTGCGGCGTTCTGCCGGCGGTCTCAGCGGATCGGCGGCGCGTACTGGATGCCGCCCTGGTTCCACAGCTTGTTGAGGCCGCGGGAGATCTGCAGCTTCGAACCGGCGCCGACGTTGCGATCGAACGACTCGCCGTAGTTGCCGACCGCGCGGATGATGCGGGAGAACCAGTCCTTGGTCAGGCCGAGCTGCTCGCCGAGATTGCCGTCGGTTCCATAGATGCGCTTGAGCTCCGGCTTGTCGGATTTTGCCATCTCGTCGACGTTCTTTTGCGTGATGCCAAGTTCTTCCGCATTGACCATCGCGAACAGCGTCCATTTGACGATGTCGAACCACTGGTCGTCGCCGTGGCGAACCACCGGGCCGAGCGGTTCCTTGGAGATCACCTCGGGAAGCACGGCGTGATCGTTCGGGTTCGCGAGCTTGAGCCGTTCGGCATAGAGCTGGGAGACGTCGGCGGTGAACACGTCGCAGCGCCCGGCTTCGTACGCCTTCACGGTTTCATCGGCGGTGCTGAACGCGATGATCTCGTACTTCATGTTGTTGGCCTTGAAGTAGTCGGCCACGTTCTGCTCGTTGGTGGTGCCGGTCTGCACGCACAGCGAAGCGCTGTTCAGCTCGAGCGCCGAATTCACCTTGAGCGACTTGCGCACCAGGAAGCCCTGCCCGTCATAGTAGCTCACGCCGGTATAGTTGAGGCCGAGCGAGGTGTCGCGCGACAGCGTCCAGGTCGAATTGCGCGACAGCACATCGATCTCGCCGGACTGCAGCGCGGTGAAGCGATCCTTGGCCGACAGCGGCACGAACTTGACCTTGGCCGGATCGTCGAACAAGGCGGCGGCGATGGCGCGGCAGACGTCGACGTCGAGCCCTGCCCAGTTGCCCTTGTCGTCGGGAGCCGAGAATCCCGGCAGTCCCTGGCTGACGCCGCAGGACAGAACGCCGCGGTCCTTCACGGTCTTCAGCGTCTGTGCCTCGGCGCCCTGGAGTGAAGCGCCAGCGATCAGCACGAGGGCGGAGACGACGGACAGGCGTTTCATGACAGGACCTTTCACATTGGCGGCGCATATGGCCGAGCGCCCCGCGCGCAAAACCATGCTATGGATGCGCGGCAGGACGGGATAAACCTTTGCGGCGCATAACAGAACGGCGGCCCTTGCAGGTCAAGGGGTTGACGGCTTCCTTCCCCCGTCCTCTTATCGGTCCGCATCGTTCCGTTCGCGTCGCTGAGGAGCGAGCCGAATCTCCCTCATCACCCGAATTTTGCTGTCGTCTGCTGCCATGGCCGATTCCAAGGATCCTCGCCTCGCCCCCGAAACAGCGCTCGTGACCGCGGGCCGTGACACCGTGGCGCAGAAGGGGTTTGTCAATCCGCCGATCGTGCGCGGCTCGACCGTGCTCTATCCCACGGCCGACGACCTGCTGCATCATCGCAGCGAATTCTCCTATGGCCGCCACGGCACGCCGACGACCCGGGCGCTGCAGGACGCGCTGATCGCGCTCGAGGGGCCGCAATGCAAGGGCGTCGGCCTCGCCCCCTCCGGCCTTGCGGCGATCTCGACCGCGCTGCTGGCGGTGCTCAAGGCCGGCGATCATCTGCTTGTCGCCGACAGCATCTACCGTCCGACCCGTGCGTTCTGTGACGGCCTGCTGACACGTTACGGCATCGAGGCCACCTACTTCGATCCGCTGATCGGCGGGGGCATCGAAGCGTTGTTCCGGCCCAACACCCGCGTTGTCATGGTCGAGGCGCCGGGGTCGCAGTCATTCGAGATGCCGGACATTCCGGCGATCGCGGCTGTCGCGCACGCCCGTGATGCGCTGGTCATCGACGACAACACCTGGGCGACGCCATTGTTTCATCGTTCGCTCGAACAGGGCGTCGACATCAGCGTGCAGGCCGGCACCAAATACATCGGCGGCCATTCCGACATCATGTTCGGGACCATTTCCGCCAATGCCAGGGCCTGGCCGCTGATTACCGAGGCGATCCGGCTGCTCGGCGTCTGCGTCGGCCCGGATGATGTCTTTCTGGCGTTGCGCGGCCTGCGCACGCTGGCGGTACGACTTGCCCATCACCAGCAGGCCGGCATCGAGATCGCGCGCTGGCTCGCCGAACGCCCCGAGGTGCAGCGGGTGCTGCATCCCGCCCTCGACGGGGATCCCGGTCACGCCATCTGGAAGCGGGATTTCACCGGCGCCAGCGGGCTGTTCAGCATCGTCCTCAAGCCCGCGCCGCAGGCCGCGGTCAATGCCTTGCTCGATACCCTGACGCTGTTCGGCATGGGATTCTCCTGGGGCGGCTTCGAGAGCCTTGTCATCCCCTTCGACTGCGCGTCCTATCGGACCGCGACGAACTGGGAGCCCGGCGGTCCGACGCTGCGCTTTCACATCGGTCTCGAGCAGATCGACGATCTCAAGGCCGATCTCGCGCGCGGCTTCGCGGCGTTCAACGCCGCAGTGTAACGCAGCGTTTCGCGCTCGCGCGGGTGGAAACGCAGCCCACAGATCCCATATGTCGTGAAGCGTCGAGCGCGCGCGACACGACCTGACGTGTCGATCCGTACTGCCGTGAGAGTGTCCGCGGCAGCCCCCTGAACAGCCGGGCCATTGTCCGGCAGGACCGTGGACGGAGACGCAGAGCATGGGAACCCTTGTCCTTCTCGATCTGATGGGCGCCGTTGCGCTGCTGTTGTGGGGCCTGCACATGGTCCGCAGCGGCATCCTGCGCGCGTTCGGCGGCGAGCTGCGCAAGGGCCTGTCGAGGGCGCTCGGCAATCGCTTCACTGCTTTTGCTGCGGGCCTGGGCCTCACCGCAGTGCTCCAGAGCAGCACGGCGACCGCGCTGATCACGACTTCGTTCGCCGCAGAAGGTCTCGTTGCCCTCGCCCCGGCGCTCGCGATCATGCTCGGCGCCAATGTCGGCACCACACTGATCGTCCAGCTGCTGTCGTTCAATATCGCCGAGGTCGCGCCGATCCTGTTCATCCTTGGTCTCGTCGCCTTTCGCAACGGACCGCGCAGCCGCATCAAGGACATGGGCCGGGTGTCGATCGGCCTTGGTCTGATGCTGCTGTCACTGCACATCCTGCTCGACACGCTCGCGCCGGCTGAGAACGCGCCGGCGGTGCGCGTGCTGATGGGCGCGATCACCGGCGATCCGGTGCTGTGCATCGTCATCGCTGCTGCCGTGACCTGGGCGGCGCATTCCAGCGTCGCCACCGTCCTGCTTGTCATGTCGCTGGCCTATTCGCAGTTCATCACGCCGGCGGCCGCGATTGCGCTGGTGCTCGGCGCCAACCTCGGCAGCGCCATCAATCCGATCATCGAGGGCGCGCGCCGCGATCGCCCCGAGAGCTATCGCCTGCCCGTCGGCAACCTCGTCAACCGTCTGGCCGGCATCGCGCTGGTGCTGCCGTTGCTGCATCCGCTGAGCCAGATGGCCGCGCAGTGGCAGCCGGACATGGCAAAGCTGACGGCCCAGATCCACGTCGTCTTCAACATCGTGACGGCGGTTGCCTTCATCGGCATTCTCGGTCCGCTGGCCCGCCTGCTGGAGCGCGTGTTCCCGGTTCGCGCCCTCGCCGACGATCCCGCGGCGCCGCGCTACCTCGACGCCAGTGCCATCGAGACGCCGGCGCTGGCGCTTGTCGATGCCGCCCGCGAGACGCTGCGTGTCGGCGACATGGTCGAGATCATGCTGCACAAGGTGATGATCGCGCTGCTGACCAACGACCGCGCGCTGGCGGCCGACGTCTCGCGCATGGACAACACCGTCGATCGCCTGCACGAGGCGATCAAGCTCTATCTCACCCGCCTGACGCGCGGCAGCCTCGACGAGCACGAGGGCCATCGTGCCATGGAGATCATCGCGTTCGCGATCAATCTCGAGCATGTCGGCGATATCATCGACAAGAATCTCAGCGAACTGGCAGCCAAGAAGACCAGGCGCCGGCTGCAGTTCTCGCCGGAGGGGGCGGCCGAACTCGCCGCCTTCCACAGGCGTGTGCTGGATAGCCTGCGGCTGGCGTTCGCGGTGTTCATGTCCGGTGACGTCGATGGTGCACGACAGTTGCTCGCCGACAAGACCGAGCTGCGGGCCATCGAGGTCGCGGCCACCGAGCGCCATCTCGACCGCCTGCGTGAAGGCCGTCCGGAGACCGTCGAGACCACGTCGCTGCATCTCGACGTGCTGCGCGACCTCAAGCGAATTCACTCGCACATCAGCGCGACGGCCTACCCGGTGCTGGAAGCCGCGGGCGAATTGCCGCCGCTGGAAAAGCCCGAGCACGGCCATTCGCCGCTGGCCACGACGGCGCGGCCGGCGACCTGAACGGCTCCGGCGGTTCTACTCGCCGGACGCCGTCTGCCGGCCGTACAGCATGATGAAATAGAGATTGCGCGCGTAGACCACGAGGCCGAGCGCCTGGCCGGCGATGAACACCGGGTCACGGCGATAGAGCGCATAGATCAGCAGCAGCACGCCGCCGCCGACGGAGAAGAACCAGAACGCCGACGGCACCACGCTCTTGCGCGCCCGTTCGGAGGCGATCCACTGCACCACGAAGCGCATCGTGAACAGCGCCTGGGCAGCGAAGCCCAGCACCACCCAGCCGTCGAAATTCATGACAAAGACGTCATGCAGGTAAGCGCTGAGCTTGGTCAGGATATCAGCCGACATGGGCAGTCACCTCGGTTGCGACCGGCGTGGATTTCTTGCGCCGGATCAGCCACCACACCCCTGCGAGGTCCATGATGCCGACCCAGAGCCGGTCGAAGAAGCCATAGTTCGAAACGCCGGCATGGCGCGGGCGATCGATCACATCGACGTAAGCGATCTCGAAGCCTTCACGCCGAACCAGCGCCGGCAGGAAGCGGTGCAGTCCGTCGAAATACGGCAACGACAGGAAGACGTCGCGGCGGAACGCCTTGAGGCCGCAGCCGGTGTCGCGTGTGCCGTCGCGCAGCACCGACTTGCGTACGGCGTTGGCCACGCGCGACTGGAATTTCTTGAAGCCGGTGTCCTTGCGGCCGACGCGCTGGCCGGCGACGAGACCGAGCCTGGCGCCGCCCTCCTCGAGGCAACCGATGAGGTCGCGCAGGAATTGCGGATTGTTCTGGCCGTCGCCATCGAGGGTGGCAACGATGGCGCCGCGGGCGAAACGCACGCCGGTGCGCACGGCCGCGGACTGGCCGGACGACTGGGCATGACGGATCTGACGCAGTTCCGGATGTGTCCGCATCAGCTCCGTCAGGCGATCGGCGGTGGCGTCGGTCGAGCCGTCGTTGACGTAGATGATCTCGTAGGCCCAGCGGCCGTCGAGCGCGGCCACGATCTCGGCGATCAGCGGGGCGACATTGTCCTGCTCGTTGCGGACCGGCACGACGATCGACACCGCGGGAACCGGGCGGGCGGCATCGGAAGGCATGGTGTTCATCGTTCTATCAATCCGCCGGACACAGCCGTTGCGCAGGCAAGCGCCACGGCGCCGGCCGATTGCTGAAAACCTCTTTTCGTCCAATATCTTGCAGGCTTTTGGCCTGTCAGGGCCAAGATGGCTCTCGGACGCGGACGCTTCTTATGGGGCTGCGGCCCTCCCGGCAACCCCTTTCAGCCGATGGCCGCCCCCGGCAAGGGCGTGATCCGCCCGTCATCGGCGATCATGAAGCCGAGCCGGCGGGCGGCGAACCATTGCCGGACGACCATGGCGCCGACGACACCGACCATGCCGCCGGCAATGACGTCGCTCGGATGGTGGGCGAGCAGCACGAGACGCGTGAGGATGATCAGGACGGCATAGGCCGCCATCACGTAGCGGGTGCGCGGCCAAACCGCGGCGACGGCGAAAGCGAGCGAGAACGCCGTGATGGCGTGGGCCGACGGCAGGCTGGCGTACTGCGGCGACCACGTCAGCGGCGAGAAATGGAAGGCGTCGGGGGTGCCGCCCACGAACGGCCGGCCGCGGCCGATGATGCCCTTGAGCACTTCGCCGGCGATGTTCGGGACGGCGACCGCCAGGAACACGAACGACAGCCGTTCGTTGAGCGCGGCGCATTGCGCGCGCCGCAGCCCCGATAAGGCCGGAAGCGCGACAAGGCTCAGCAGCACCAGCGCGCCGCACGCCCACAGCACGTATTCCGACTTGCCGAAATCGGTGAGAATGCGCGCCTGCCACAACTCCGGGGCGCCGCGGGAGGGCATCGCGCGAATGACCGGCACGTCGAGGGTCAGCATCAGGAGCACCGCCACGACGATCGTGCCGCCGACGAGCAGCGCGACCTGCCCTGCGAGCCGCCGCCGTGCCGCCGGTGCGTGCGAGTGTGACGGCGCGTGGAACAGCCGTCCCAGCGACAGCGCCGCGTAGCGGACGAGCGCGACCGGATAGGCGGCGCGGTCCTTCGTGTCGCCGGCCATCACCGTGTTCCTTCCGAGCGGAACACTGCGATCGAGACCTGCCGGCCCTGCGAATAGTTATAGCCCTCGATGCGGGTCGCCACGTTGTAGCGCAGGCCGATCGCTTCGGCGCGCGCGGCGAACGCCCGCTCCTGCCGCGACTCGATCAGCGCGAAGCGGCAACTGCCCTGCCCGAGGAAATCAGCGGCGCCCGAGCCGTCGGTCAGCAGCGTCGACGTGCTGGTCATGAACACGAGGCTCGGCTCATGGAAGCCCGCGGCCGCGGCCCTGGGGCCGACGCATTCGACATTGCGCAGCGCGCGCGCCAGCTCGACGCTCGGAAACAGCGGCGACAGCGACGGCATCACCACGCCGTAGACGACCACACCGAGAAACCACGATGCCGCCAGTGCGTTCAGTAGCGATCTCTCCGCTTCGTTGTCGTCGTAGAGCCACCACGCGAACAGGCCGAAGATCATTGCGCCGGCGGCGAACGGCCAAGCCAGGAAAGCCGGCTGCAGGGTCAGCGCGATCGACAGCACGATCATCGCCACCGAGATCGCGACCGGCACGACGAACCACCACGACGCGCCCCGTACCACCCATGGCGTGCGCGACAGCACGCGCCGCTCCAGCGCGCCGATGATCAGGATCGCGATCGCCGGGTACAGCGGCAGCACGTAGTGCGGCAGCTTGGTCATGACGATTTCGAACACGATCCACGACGGCACCAGCCACGCCAGCAGGAACTGGGCGCCGGGCTCGCGCCGGGCGCGCCAGATCGCGGGCGCGGCAAGGCCGGCGAGTGCCGATCCCGGCCAGAAGGTCAGCCAGAACAGCACGAAGTAAAGCCCCGGAGGGGCGCCGTGCGACTCCTGCGGACTCGCCAGCTTGTTGAGCATGTCGCCGCCGATCGAGTCGGCAAAGAAGCTGCCGCCGGATTTCAGGACGATCAGCACGAACCACGGCAGCACCAGGACGAGGACCCACATCAGGCCCCACACCGGCCGCAACTGCCACAGCCAGGCCCCGTTGCGGTCGAGGATCAACAGAGCGGCGATCGCCAGGGCGGCGAACATCAGGATCAGCGGGCCCTTCACCAGCAGACCGGCCGCGATCGCGGTCCAGAACACCGCCGGCAGGCCCCAGGACGGGCGAGCGCGATCCTCGCCGCGCTGCCATGGCACATAGATCCGCGCCAGTGCGCCCATCACGGCCACCGAAGCGCACAGCAGGACGGCGTCGGTCTTGGCGAGCCGCGCTTCGACGCCGACCAGCACGCAGCCGCACAGCATCAGGGCCGCCAGCACCGCGCCCCGCCGCGTCACGAAGGCGAGCGCGGCCCAGTAGGTCAGCAGCACCGCGCCGATGGCGCCGAACAGCGAGGGAATGCGGAACAGCCAGATGCGGACCTGGGCCCGCGGCAGTCCGAGCCTGGAGGCGGTTTCGACGGCGGCCGCCTGCAACCAGTAGATGCCGACCGGCTTCTTGTAGCGGACCTCGTCCTGGAACCGGATGTCGACGAAATCGCCGGTTTCGACCATCTGCTTGGTCGCCTGCGCGAAACGGGCCTCGTCGCGGTCGATCGGCGGGATGTTGAAGAAGCCCGGGAGGAAGAACAGCAGTCCGATCAGGATCAGGAAAATCGAAGCGCGCGCATGGCTGCCCGCCGCGACGTCGACAATGCGCGCCAGCCCGCGGCCAGGATCGACCCGGTTTGCGGGTTCGCGCGGTGCGCCAAAACGGGGGCGGTAGAGGGTCTCGGACATCGGTTTCGCATACGATGAAACCGCCACCCCCACAACAGTTTGCACCCGCGTTATTGAATTCTCACCACAACTGTGTCCGCCGCGCCAGTCGCGTCCATGACCGTGAGGCGGACGAAGCCCGGCCCCGGGGGCTCCACCAGCGTCTGCCGGCGGCTGTCGATATCACCGACGGATATTCCGTTAACCAACATTGTCAGGGGCAGCACGCCACCGGCGACCCTGATCGGCAGCGGCGCAAACGATTTCGCGCCATCACCGGTGGCATCGATCCGCGAGCCGTTCAGGGGAAACTGGATGCGCAGCGCCTGTTCATTGCCGGTGCGGACGAGTTCGCCGGCCGGACGGAAGCGGCGCAGCGGCAATGGCAACCTGGCGTTGCTTGCCATCAGCACGCCGCGCGGCGCCCGGGGCAGCGCCGCCGGCAATTTGCCGGTGCGGGCAAAGGCATCGAACAGGATCGGCGCCGCGGCGCTGCGTCCGATCAGGCCCGGCACCGGCGCGCCGTCCGGCCGCCCGACCCACACGCCGATGGTCATGCGACCGTCGAAGCCGACCGACCAGGCGTCACGGTAGCCGTAGCTCGTTCCGGTCTTGAACGCGATCCGGCCGGAGACGCCGTTCTCCGGCGGCGGAGTGCCGAGGAGAACGTTGCCGACCTGCCAGGCGGCAGCCTGGTCCATCAGGCGCGCCGGTTCGCGGGCACCGTCGCTGTCGTCGAGGATCTCGCGGAGCGCGACCGTCTGGCCGAGCCGCGCCAGGCCGGCATACAGCCGCACCAGATCGCTCAGCGTCACGCCGACACCGCCGAGTCCCATGGCGAGGCCGGGGACTTCGTCCTTGGGCAGCACGAGCTCGGCGCCGGCCTGTCTCAGCCGCGTCGAGAGCCGGCTGGCGCCGACCCTGTCGAGCAGCGCGATCGCCGGTACGTTGAGCGACAGCTGCAGAGCCCGGCGCACCGGCACCGTGCCCTGGAAGCTCATGTCGAAATTCTCCGGGGCGTAGTTGCCGAACCGGATCGGACGGTCGTCGATCAGGCTGTCCGGATGCACGAAGCCGTCCTCGAACGCGAGTCCGTAGATGAACGGTTTCAGTGTCGATCCCGGCGAGCGCACTGCGCGGGTCATATCGACCTGCCCTGCCCGGCGGACGTCGAAATAGTCCGGAGAACCGACATGGGCCAGCACGTCGCCGCTGGCGTTGTCGACAACCAGGATGCCGACGGAAACATCGGCGCCGAGCGACCCGGCGCGGTCGCGGGCCAGGGCCTCGAGTGTGGTCTGCAGCGTCGCCTCGAGCGTCGTGCGGATCAGCCGCGCGTCGGGCGCCGCGCTGACGGCCTGATCGGTGGCATGCGGCGCCAGCAACGGCATCGGCTTGCGCAGCCGTGGCACCTTCTCGGCGCGCGCCATGGCGGCGTCGTCCGCCGACACCCGCCCTTCGTGCACCATGCGTTCGAGCACGCGGTCGCGCGCGGCGCGGGCCGCCTCGGGATAGCGGTCGAGCCGCCGCTTCTCCGGCGACTGCGGCAACGCCACCAGAAGGGCTGCCTCCGCGAGCGACAACCGCTTGGGCTCCTTGCCGAAATACGCCAGCGACGCCGCTCGCACGCCCTCGAGGTTGCCGCCGAACGGCGCCATCGTCAGGTAGAGATCGAGGATCTGGTCCTTGTCGAGCTGGCGCTCGATCTCGACCGCGCGCACGATCTGCCGCAGCTTCGCGAGCACGGAGCGCTCCCGCCGCGGCTCCAGCAGCCGCGCCAGCTGCATGGTGATGGTCGAGCCGCCGGAGACGATGTGACCGCGCGTCGCCAGCTGGAATGCGGCGCGTCCCAGCGCCAGCGGATCGACGCCGCCATGCTGGCGGAAGCGCTGGTCTTCATAGGCCAGCAGCAGGTTGAGGTAGGTCGGGTCGATTGCGGATGCCGAGGTCACCGGCAAGCGCCAGCGGCCGTCCGCCATGGCATAGGCGCGCAGCAGCCTGCCGTTGCGGTCGACGACCACGGTCGAGACCTTGCGGGCCTCGGCGAGCGGTACGGGGCCGAGCGAGACCACCCAACCGGCAAATCCGCCGAGGCCGACGCCAATGGTGACAAGCGCCGCCAGCGCCGCGGTTCGCAGGGGCCGGCGCCTGGTGGCGCTGGCCGGGATCGTCCCCTCGCCGCTCATTTGGCCGGCCGCACCTCGACCGTGCCGGTGGCCGTGCGGCCATAACGCGAGGGATTGTACATGTCCTCGACATAAGCCTGCGGCAGCACGTACTTGCCCGGCGACACCGCGCGAACCACGTACGCTACCGTGAACACCGGCTTGTCGCGGCCCGTGCGGTCGACCGCCGCATTGAAGCGATCGTCACGGAACTCGGTATTCGCGGGCTCCTTGCCGTCCTCGATCCAGTCGAGCGTGCCGGTGTCGCCGGACGACACGAGATGCGGATTGTCGATCTCCAGGCCCGCCGGCAGATAGTCGACCACCATGATGCGGCCGTACTCCGGCTTCGGCTCCGTGATCTTCAGCACCACGGCGAAGCGATCGTTCTGCTTCGCCTGGGCGATGTCCGCCGGCTTGCCGTCGAGCGTGTAGTACGTGCGCTCGATCTTGAAGCCGTTGGCGGCTGCCGGCTCCGGCGTCACCGGCGCGCCGGTGACCGCGACCACCGCCTGCAGCGGTGCGTCTCCGGTGTTGGTGATCTTCACCGGCCTGGTGCCGACATCGGCCGCGGTGTAGCTGCGATAGAGCGCGGTCTTCACCGGGCTGCCGTCGACATCCAGCGACATCGCATTGGCTTCCTTCGCCAGCGCCCGCGAGGCCAGCACCAGCCAGGCGTTCTCCTGTGTCGAGGTGTACGGCGTGAGGCCGCGGGCAGCCTCGACCCGCTGCACCGCCGAGGTCAGCGTCGCGCGCGGCGCGTGGCCTTCGCTCGCGAGCGACACCAGCGCGGCGGCGTCGCGCAGCGACGAGCCGTAGTCGGTGCGGCCGAACACCAGCACCGGCTTCGGATTGAGGCTGTCGAGCGCCGCCGCATACACCCGCTCCGCCCGCGCCCGGTCGCCGACGAGCGCGAGCGCTGCTGCGAGCTGGGCCTTGGCGATGGGCGTTGCGAGGTTGTTGAGCTTGGTGTCGGCGAGATAGCGCAGGTCGCCGATCGGCGCGTTGCCATTCTTGGCGAGCACATAGAGGCCGTAGGCGAGATTGGCGCCACCGTCCTTTTCCGGCTCCTGGGCGTTCACCACGGTGTTGCGGATGCGGTCGAGCGCCGTCTTGAACAGCGTGTCCGGCACCGCAAAGCCCTTCTCCCGCGCGCGGGTCAGGAAGTCGGTGACATAGGCGTCGAGCCAGGCATCATCACCGCCGGCCGACCACAGGCCGAACGAGCCGTTCGAGCCCTGCCGCGCCAGCAGACGATCGATCGCATCCTTGATGCGCTGGTCGATCGCCGTGTCCATCGCCAGATGGGATTCGACCGCGAGGTCATTGACGTACAGCAGCGGCATCGCGCGGCTGGTGATCTGTTCGGAGCAGCCGAACGGATAGCGGTCGAGCGCCTTGAGGATGGTGGCGGCATCGAGTGCCGTCGACAGGCTGGCGGACACCGACACCCCGCCGGTGCCCGGCACGAGATCAGCGAACATGTCCGGCGACAGCGTCAGGCTCTCGCCCCTGGCCAGCGTGCGCACAGTGCGGCGTGCCAGGATCTGCGTCGCCGGCTTGACGTCGAGCGTGTAGTGCCGCGCGAGTGTCAGGCCGTTGGGGCCGCGGATGTCGATATCGAGTTTCGCCGTGCCCGCCCCGCCCGCGTCGAGCGCCACCGAGACGCTGTTGCGCT
Organism: Bradyrhizobium sp. U87765 SZCCT0048; assembly: GCF_018131225.1. GTDB lineage: Bacteria > Pseudomonadota > Alphaproteobacteria > Rhizobiales > Xanthobacteraceae > Bradyrhizobium_A. Next base: position 178,707 of record NZ_JAFCMM010000001.1, read on the forward strand.
GCCTCGCCGCGAGCCGCATCACCGTCGACGGATTGGGGCCGGCCAGTTTGACTGGACCCGTGGTGTTGATGCCGATCGTGTAGTCGCCGGCCGCCCCCTCGACGTTGTCGATATCGAGGGTCATCGAGCCGTGGTCGCCGTTGAGCAGGAAACGCGGCAGCGTCGCCGTCAGCACGACAGGGTCACGGATGGTGACGTCGGTGTTGGCGCGGCCGAGCTTGGTCGCGGTCCAGGCCACGGCCATCACCCGCGCGGTGCCGGCGAACTCCGGAATATCGAAGCTGATCTCGGCGGCGCCGTTCGGACCGACCGTGACGATGCCGGAATACAGCGCCAGCGGCTTCTGGGTGGGCGGGCTGCCCTGCAACTCCGCCGCGGGGGCGTCGCCGCCGGAGCGGATCTGGCCGCGCGTGCCCTGCATGCCGTCGATCAACTGGCCATAGATGTCACGGATCTCCGCGGTCAGGCGGCGCTGGCCGAGATAGTAATCGTCCGGCGCCGGCGGCTTGTAGTTGGTGAGGTTGAGAATGCCGACATCGACAGCCGCGACCACGATCTTGGCATCCTCGCCGGGCGCGAGGCCCTCGATCTTCACCGGCAGCTTCAATGTCGAGTTCGGCCGGATCAGCGCCGGCGGCGTGAGGCTGACATGGAGCGTGCGAGCCTTCTTGTCGATGCCGAGCCATTTCAGGCCGATGGCGCGGCCGGGCATGCGCTGGGCGTTGGCGTCGAGCGGCCGCCGCAGCGTCGCCAGGACATAGGCACCGGTGCCCCAGTCGCTGCCGACGGGGATCTTGACCTGGGCCATGCCCTCCTTGACGTCGACCGACTGTGTGGTCAGCAGGCGATCGCCGAGAACATTGATGGTCAGCAGGCCCGCGGTGCGGGCGTTGACCGATACGGTCATGGTGTCACCGGACTGATACTCCGGCTTGTCGATCGAGGTTTCCAGCAGGTCCGGCGTGTCGGCGCTGCCGTCGGAATACCAGCCGACGTCGAACTGCACCGAGGTCAGCGGGCCATCGGCATCGCCGGTCTTGACGTCGAGGCGATAGCGACCGGGCTGCGGCGACAGCTGGATGTGCGCGGGTGCGTTGGCCGCCACGGTCAGGTCGCCGTCGGCGACGCGCTTGGTGGTCTTGACCGGCTCGTAGTCCCAGGACGAACCTTGGCGGTACCATTGATAGCGCGACTCGATGCGCAGCAGTTCGTAGCGCAGCCCGCTGCGCGCCAGCGTCTTGCCGTCGGGGGCGACGAACACCACGTCGAATTTCGCAGGATCGCCTTCCGCGACGTTCTTGTCGGCGAACAGCGGCTTGACGCCGATCATGTTGCCCTGGGGCGCGACCGGCAGCGTGAGCTTGCGCTCGACCGCGCGGCCACCGGTCTCGACCATGCGGACGAAGAACTGCGCCTCTTGCGGCCGGGTCGATGACGGCGGCTTGGCGAGGCTGACCTTCAGCGTCGCCTTGCCGTTGGCATCGGCCTCGGGCAGGTCCTCGAGCGGCGTGCGCTGGTTGCTCGCGGTCTCGGTATCGGCGACGCCGAACTGATAGCCGGCGAAGCCCGGTCGGCTGTCGGCCGGAGCCACCAGCATGTCGCCTTCGATGGTCAGCCCCGCCGCCGGTGCGCCATAGAGGAAGCGCCCGTCGACCTGCAGCTCCACGGGCGTGTCGGCTGCGATCTGCTTGGCCTTGGACGACAGATCAAACTCGATGCGATCCGCCACATAGTCCTCGACCATGAAGGTGGTCTCGCCGATCGACGGCGCCTTGGGGTCGGTGAAGGCGCGCACGCGCCAGGTGCCCGTCGGCACGGCCGAGTTGAGCGGCAGCGTCAGGCTGCGGCCACCGGCGCCCTGATCGGTCAGCACGGCGCGGCGGAATTCGACGCCGTCGGGGCGCTCGACCACCAGCGTCAGCGGGCTGCCCGTGGCGGCCTTGCCCTGCCCGTCGCGCAGCAGCGCCGTGAGATAGACGGTCTCGCCCGAGCGATAGACGCCGCGCTCGGCATAGACGAAGGCGTCGAGGCCCGCCGGCGCCGTGCGGCCGGCGACGCCGCGGTCGGTGAGATCGAAGGCGTTGGACTTGAGGCTGAGGAAGGCGTAGTCGGCCTTCTCCGCCGCCGCCGTCAGCAGCGCCGGCGACAGGCCGCCGTCACCGCGGGTCAGGCCGGTCTCGAACAGCACATGGCCCGCCTCGTCCGTCGTCCTGGTGGCGAGAACCTCGTTGCTGCGGGAGATCAGGCGGACCTCGGCGCGACCGACCGGCGCGGTCGATGCCAGCGAATTGACGAACACGTGAATGCCGTCGTTGCCGGAGAACGCGGTAAGCCCCAGGTCGGAGACGATGAACCATTGGGTCGCGAGCGAGCCGGAATCGTCATCGCTGGCCGAGCCCGGGCCCTTGGCGGCCGCGGTCATCACATAGACGCCCGGCTGGAGATCGCCGACCGCCTGGTCGACCGGGAACGCCGTCGTGACGTCCTCGTTCAGCCTGGTCGCGGTCGCCATCTCGCCCGACCACACCTTGACGCCGCGCTCCTCGCCGAGGTTCGACAGCTCGTAGCTCGACAGCGCGCGCTGGAAATCGCCGCCGACGACGGTGTTGATCAGGTTGCGGTCGCCGATGCGGAAGATCTGGATCGTCACCGCAGGGGTGTTGACGCTGACCAGCGGGATGCCGCGCTGGCCGGTGCGCGGCAGCACATAGGCACGGCCCGTGAACCGGGCGAACGGCTTGCGGTCGCGGACATAGACGTTGAATTCGGCCGACTTCGGCAGGGTTTCCTTCACCGCCGACGGCAGGCCGGCGCGCAGGTTCAGGTTGTAGCGCTCGCCGTGCTTGAGACCTTCGACGCAGAGCTGCTGGTCTTCGGTGCTGACCGCCGGCTGGTCGACGCCGCCGAGCGTGACGAACGGCGTGAAGTCGGCGCGCTTGGCGAGGTTCTCCGAGAACTGGAAGCACACCCGTGGCGATGCCGAATCCGAATCCACGGTGTAGTCGAGCAACCGGAAGCCGTGGTCGTCGCGCAGCTTCTCATATTCGCCGCGCACGTCCGCGACCTCGCGCTGGTCCAGCGACAGCCGCAGCGCATCGAGCGCCGGCCGCCACAGCTTGCGCTCGGCAAGCGACTTGCCGAGCACCGCGAGCGCGTCGGCCTCCTCCGCGGGATTGCCGAGCCGCTGATAGGCAATGTAGGCCGCTGTCGAGGCGCGCTCGAGCAGGAACGTCTGTTCGCGGTTGTCGACAGGGCGGACCTGCAGAATGGTCCTGGCGATGCGCAGCCAGTTACCGGCATCGTCCGGCGCGACCGCAGCAACCTGGCCGAGGATCTGCAGGGCGGCGCGCAGGTCGTTGCGGCGCAATGCGGCGTCGGCATCGGTATTGAGCATCGCGGCCGGCTTGGCGACCGGGCCCGCATCCTTCTTCATCTGGGCTTCGAGCCGGATGCCGGCATCGGCAAGGTCGTCGCGCTTGAATGCCTTGTCGGCGGCCTGTGCCGCGACAAGACCGAACGCCAGCGTTGCGACCAACGTGGCGGCGCGAACCAGACCGATCATGATGAACTCCCTGAAGTGGCGGACGCACGCCGCCTGAAGTCGACGAGATGCGCGAATCGTGACGGCCTCATGGCTACACGATCGCGCGATGCAAAAGTCGTCTCTCACGCACGATCATGGCCCATCGGCATGACGGCTTCGTCACGCACAATTGCGCAGGGGTCCCGATCTGGGATACCCCTGCAGTTGTCGCCGCACCCCGCTTCGAGGTTCGGAACACCGGCATTGAAATTGTGTCGGATTTCATCAGCATTTTGCTGCTATGAAGCGAGTCACGGTCCCGTAGCTCAGTTGGATAGAGCAACAGCCTTCTAAGCTGTGGGTCACAGGTTCGAATCCTGTCGGGATCGCCATTAAATCAATGACTTACGTAAAATTCAACCAGTGATTTTGTTGCAGCCGACTGCAGGTTGCAACATTAAAGTCGATCTTTGTTCACGTGATCCGGTGGATCAGCTGGCGGACAAACGCGCCGGTACCCTGCGGCCGAGCCGATAGATGCCGGAGCCGCCGGGCACCTTGAGCTGCTGCCCAACGATCGACGGCTCGCCGTTGCCAGCCGCGACCATGGAAGGCACGGCGAAATGGTGTCGTCCTCGAAGACGCACGCCCACCAGAAGCTGCCCGTCCAGGTCAGCGCCGCGGCAAGGCTCGTCTGAGCGATCGCATGATTTTCGGACTGGTCGCCGTCGCGGTCCTCAACCCGGTCAGTGTGAACGAAAATGCTCCTGACGGCCATTTTCCTGACGTTGAGCAGCACGCATAAGCTTTTGATCAAAGACTGGCGGGGACGACCGAACGATTTTGCGCCTATAGCGGCGACCGCCCCCTTGCCGCCTTGTGACACTTGATTTCAGCAATTGGGGCGCAGCTCTGGTCGAGATTTGATACGGCAAATTTTGCCCGTTTGGCCGCTGCTCGTGGCAGGGCGTTGTCGCAACGTCCGTTGAAATCATTGAAAGACAGGATCGCCTTCTAAGCTGGAAACGAGCACCCGTTCGATCGTGGTCCTGTCCGCCCTGTCTCATCGTTGGAAATACGCACGCGATAGCAGAGCTTCTTGATAGCAAAGTTTGTTGGAAGATACTGACGTGAGCGCTGGCTCCTGCCCACTCTGCTGAATCGTGAAATCGTTTCGGCGGGCTCGATCAGATTCGGTGGCGACCGTGTACGCTGCGGATTCGTTGTCGGCAGGCCGCGTACTCTAAACAGATTGGTATCAACGCAAGCGTCGGCGCCGCGGCTGTCAGTCGCACTTACGCTCCTTTCATCGCAAGAGGTGGTGCAATACAGATCACGCCGTTGTCGTCGGCACATCGGCAGTTCGTTGAACTTTCGCAGGCATTGACGCCGTTCCATTACGGCTGAAATGCGAGAAGAACAGCTTCACCAGACCACGCCGCACTCCCTCGGGAGGCGGCTTGCTTCAGCACAGTGTTCTGAATGTCGTGCCGCGCGTTTTAACCCGGGCACGATAGAATGATTGAACATAAGGCCACGCTGCTGGTTGGCTATCTCGCACTGCTGGCTGCCGTATGTACCATTCCCTTTCTTTTTCTCCAGCGTCGTACGGTTTCATCATCAGGTGTACCTGCGCTGTTGGTCGGTTTTGGAATGACTGCTTTGGCGGGGGCCTTGCTGCTCACGCGTAATCTACCGGCCCTGCTCGGTCCTGTGGTTGTTGCGATTCCAATCGTCGTGCCCTTCTTTCGTCTGGGAGGAGTCACCTTTCTTGGTGGTCTCTGTGCTCTGCCAATCGTCGCCGGTGCTACATGGTGGGATCCCGGCCTCGCATTGTCGATACCGCGCGCAATCCTTCTGATCATACTCGGCGCTGCAGCGTTGACATGGCCTCTGCTATCGTTCGACCGCCGGCCACGGCCTGCAATCGCACTCGTGATCGTCGGGACGTTTGGGCTGCTCGCTGCATTACCGATGGGGCAGTTCAGCACGCCTGAAGGTCTCCACACGGTCTGGCTTCATTGGGGAGCCTATGTCTCGCCGGCTGAAACGCTGCTTGCGGGGGGCGTTCCGTTCCGCGATTTCCCGGTTCAATACGGGCTTGGGCCGACAACAATCATTGCAGGATTGTGCCGGAGCAATTGCTTTCAGGCAATGTACGTCGTCTCGGCGAGCGCCAACGCGCTCTACCTTGTCGCGCTGTGCGGATGCGTGCTTGCGCTGACACGAAGGGCGCCCCCGTGGCTGGGCTGGCTGGCACTGGCGGCAATGGTGTCGGCCGCGCTGCTTTGGACCGGCTATCCTGCGGATGAAATGGGGCCGCTCGTCGCCCCTTCTGTCGCCGGACTGCGGTACCTGCCGCTTGCGCTTCTGCTGTGGTTTGTTCTTCAGGAGGACCAGCAGTCCGTCGTGCCCGGCATGGCACTATGGTTACTGGGGCTTGCGTGGTCTCCCGAAGCTGCTTTTTTTGCCACCGCGATCTGGTGGCCCTGGCTTGCTCTGCGGCAAGCGCAAGCCATCGAAAAGCCTACGCACATGGCCGTTGCCATCGTTGTTCTCCGCGTTGCTGTCACCGGTTTCGTAGCGCTGGTGTCTGCCTTGGCGCTGTATGCCCTGGTCTTCAAGGTGATCTTTCACGACTGGCCGTCAATCAGTGGCCTGCTGGTCTACGTTCGCAATCCCCCCGGCATCATCAGCGTCAATCTTTCGGGGCCATTGCCGATATTTGCGGTCAGCGCCGTGCTGCTCATGCTGACAATGACGAGGAGCGACCCGCAACGACTTCGCCAGAGCACGGCGAGTTTGATCGCTCTCGTCGCTGCAGGCTCCTATTATCTCGGGCGCAGCCATGACAACAATCTCCTGAATCTCTTCCCCTTTCTTCTATTGGTGCTGACAGGGGCCGTTGCCGCTGGCCTACCCCGCTTCCTGCATGCAGTTGCTCTTACGATCGTGGCCGCCTTTATCGCCTGGCCCGCGACGTTCGGCGTCGATCAACTGAATATGTCCTGGCGCGCAGGCGCGGCTGGGGATCTCGGTCCCTCGCGCCTTCTGAAACTGATGCAGCTTGATACGCCCGAAGCGGTCAGCCTGACCGACCAGTATCGCGTCGACGATCGCTCGTCGGTCGCGAGCGCCAGGGATGCCATCGACTGGATCGGGCGCGAACACGGTGAACGTCCAGTGATCCTGAACTCCCATATGGTCATGCTGCCCGGTACACCCGGGACGGTATGGACCGGGATCAACAATCTGGGACTGTTCGCCCCGCTTCCGCCGGATGTCATCCGGGACTACATCGCCCGCGGCGCGAAGCAGTTTCGTCGGCCGGGCTGGCTGCTCGTGGACAGGGCCCATCGGGGGCCTTGGCTGCACTTCTTTGCTGAAAGCTACATGGTTCAACAAGTCCGGGAATTCGGCGGCTATACGGCCTATCGTATGGCTCCTCGCTGATGTCTGTCCCGACAGTCGCGCCCGCCGTGCACCGCGCGCACTAGGATCATGCGATCCGGCGCGCGGTGGCCGCGGCCGTGCGCTTGCGCCACCAAATCCATGGGCCAGTCAGGGACAGAACCGCCACCCCGAGCCCCGATATGCAGACCAGCAGGCGGCTTGGCAGACCCGCGATCCGGCCGCTGTGCAACGGATATTGTGCCGCCAGGACGACGTCCCCGGCGAGCCGTCGTCCGTCACTGTCGATGCGCAGGACCCTGCCATCGCCTGCCGCGACCCAGACCATGTCCGGCCCCAGACCGGTCCATACGCCGCGTCCGGGCGATGCCATGGCGATCAGATAGACGCCGGCCCCGGCCAGGTAGTGAGCATCGGCGGGCTGCTTTTCGGGGCGCGCTTCTGTGGCCCGCACCAGCGCCGCAGGGAAGCCGATGGGCTCGGGCGACGGCGTCGGTGAGGCTTCGCGATCAGGCGTCACCGGCAGCACGCTCTGCACGACCGGCAGAAACACTTCGGTCTGGAGCGTGAGTGCGATCCCGCTGACCGCCAGGATCAGAAGCAAGATCCAGCACCACAGACCGCCGGCACGATGAATGTCGAATGTAACGCGGAAGGTGTTGCGCGATGGCTTGATCTTCCAGGCCGGGCGCCAATGCCGCAGAAACGGCCGGGAGCGCGGGAACGTGAGGCAGAGACCGACCACGCAATCGACCGACCACAACAACGCCACGATGCCCAGCACCCACTCTCCGGCGCGGCCAATCGTCAGCGTTGAGTGCAGACGAAACAGAAACGGAATCAGCACGGGGGCCGCGAAGCAGCACCCTGCGCTGTCGCGCCGGCCGAGGACCTCGCCGCTGACCGGATCGACGAAGACCTGGTCGTAGCGAAGGGGCGCAGCTGGATCACGCGACGTGACGCTCATCACAAAGCTGCCGCGGGCCGGCGTCGGAAATCCGACGCGCATGACCCGGGCGGTCGGATCGTTCACCTCGACGCGATCGATCAGCCTGTCGAGCGCCAGCGGTGCTCCCGAGGATGCGCGAAACAGCTGAGGATTGAGCCAGGCATCGAGGTCGTCGTCGAACGCCAGCACGCTGCCTGTGAGTCCGCAGATCAGGAGAACCCCGGCCAGCAGCAAGCCCACCCAGCGATGCGCGAGCACCAGCAGTGGCCGCACCGCCCAGCGCTTGGGAGATATCGCCGCAGTGCGTGTCATCGGCAACGACATCCTGCCGACTTACCAGCGATAGGCGATGCTGCCGATCGCGGCACGTCCCGGGCCAAGCCAGCAGGCGTAGGTTTCGAAGCACATGCCGTTGCGCTGGTTGAAGAGATTGGTGGCATTGACGGCGAAACGCCAGTGCTTCCTGAATTCGTAGGAGAGCGTGGCGTCGACAAGCGCGTAGCCCGGCACCCTGAAGGTGTTCAGATTGTCGCCCCAGGTCGGTCCGATGTACCGAATGCCCGCACCGACGCCCAGCCCCGCCAGAGGACCATCGCCAAAGCGATACTTCGCCCAGAGCGAGGCCATGTCCGACGGCGTATTGTAGGGCGTGTTGCCCTGGGTATCGTCGTTCGTCTTGGTGAATTTCACCTCCTGGTGGGTATAGGCCGCCGTCAGGTCCAGCCCCTGGGTCACGCTGACCAGCGCCTCGACTTCGACGCCCCGTGACCGCGTCTCGCCAACCGCAACGGAATAGAGCGGATTGACGGGATCGGCGGTGAGACCGTTTTGCTGACGGATCTCGAAGGCGGCGATCGTGAACGTGCTGCGCGAGCCCGGGGGCTGGAATTTGAGGCCGATCTCGTTCTGGGTGCCGGTCAGCGGCTGGAAGCCCTGCCCGTTCCGATCCGATCCGATTTGCGGAATGAACGACTGTGCAAAATTGTAGTAAGGCGCAAGACCGTTCTCGAGATTGTAGATGGCGCCGGCGCGGCCGCTGAACGCCTTGTCGTTCTGCTTGTTGGCGACATCGTTGATCTGCTCGTACTGGCTTGTCCGGGCGAAGTCCTGACGGCCGCCGAGCACCACCGTGAGCCGTCCGAGCTTGATCTGATCCTGAGCGTAAAGCCCGACCTGCGAAGAATTCCCCGTCAGGCGGGTGTCGCTATAGTCCGGAGGCGTGAAGCTCATGAAATACACCGGACTGAAAATATTCAGATCCGGCAGCGAGCCGTAGCCCTTCTTCACATTGGTGTCCTGATACTGATAGTCGAGGCCAAAGAGCAGCGTATGCTCGAGCATGCCGGTCGAAATCTTCTTTTCCGCCTGGTTGTCGACATGGAATGTCGAGAGCGAGGCGTAGGCGATGCCGCTCATGCGGCTCAGTGACACGTTGTCCGACGCAAGCCCGGGAAACCATCCGAACGTCGCCTTGGAGTCGAAATCGAGATGGGCGATCCGCAGATTCTGACGGAAGGTCCAGTCGCTATCCGCCTTGTGCTCGAATTGATAGCCGAGCGAATACTGATTCTTTTTGGTCGCGTTGTAGGCCGGATCCCCGGCAAAAAAGCTGTTGGACAGGCGGCCATAAGGGTTCGGCAGGAATGTGCCCGATGCCGGAAGATAGCCGCCGACGCCGCCGGTGGCGATGTGCATGTAGGTCGCCTCGACATTCAGCTTGGTCGAGGCATCCGGCTGATACGTGAATTGCGGCTGCAAATAGATGCGATCGTCTGGCATGTAGTTGACATAGGTGTCGCTGTCACGCGCGACGCCGGTCAACCGATAAAGCAGCGTGCGATCCTCGGTCGCGGGACCGCTCAGATCGAACTGGACCTGTTTTCTGTTGAAGCTGCCATACTGGACGCCGATCTCATGGAGCGGCTCCTCGGTCGGCTTCTTGCTGATCAGGCTGACCAGTCCCCCCGGATAGTTCTGACCGAAGAGAACTGAGCTCGGTCCCTTCAGAACGTCGATCCGCTCCAGCGCATAGGGCTCACTCGACCACGACGTGTCCGGACTTTCGATGCGCGGCAGACCGAGGCCGTCCAGATAGAAACCCGACGTCGACTGATTGAAGCCGCGGATCGAATACCAGTCCATGCGGGCGTCCGGCCCGTAGAGATCGGTCTGGACGCCTGCCGTGTACCTCATCGCATCGTTGATGGTCTGGGCGTTGCGGTCGACGATCTGCTTGTTTGTCACGACCGAGATCGACTGTGGGGTCTCCAGAATCGGCGTGTCGGTCTTGGTCGCGGCAGCGCTGCGCGAGGCGACGTAACCGGATACCGGTCCCCAGGCCGTTTCCGCCCGCTGCGTCGTCGTCCTGCTTGCCGCCGGTGCCGCGGTCGCGTTGCGTCCCGCACTCCGGCTGCTACGGGCGATCGCGCGGGCCTCCCTGTTTTGCTGCGAGGATTTCGGCTTGCTCTGCCTCTTCTCTGGGGCTTGCACTTCGATCGACGGCAGCGACGTTGCACCGGAGGCAGGTCTGGCAGTTTGAGCCGCAGCGCCTTGGACCATCCAAAATCCAAATGCGAGACAGCTTGAGGCAGCGATTGCGCTTCTTGTGGCGCGATATCTGAAGAACATTGAAAGTGACGCTCCGGACTCGAACGAAGAAATTCCGGACCCGCTCTAGCTTGATGCTGTTCGTATGCAACCCGCACGCGTCTAGAATATTTCGAAACTTGTCTGTTTGAGCCTCAACTGTTGGTCGGAGATCACATCGAAGATCGCTCGCGCAAATTTTCGCGTCGGCTTGTCCACAAATCGATCAGCTCCGGCGAGCCAGTGTGGACGTCTCTGAACATGGCTTTGTGGTGCCTTCGACCGTGATCAGGTCGATGTGATGCGCAACGCGCTTGTCAGTGCGAGCGGAGAGCGTGGCGACTGACGCGCCTTCTCCGTCGATCTGGACATGTGCATCGACCGCGCTGGCTCGAGGATTCCGCTCGCCGGCTCACGCATCGCGTCGGCAATCTTGGCGACGCAGCTTGTCCGCCGGGAGCGCGTGCCGTTGTGGCCCTGCGCCACCGCCGTGCTCCTTGTCGCAGGCGCGATCTGGTGCAATCAGGACTTCGAGCTGACGATACCGCGCGATCCTTCTGGTCATGCTCGGTACCGGGCGCCGGCATGGCCGCCATGCCATTCAACGGGCGGCCACGACCAGCTGTCGCATGGGGATACCCGCCGTCCGACCTGCTCGGTTCATTGCAACGGGGGCCGTTCAACATGCCCGACCGAACTTCACGTCATCCGGTTTCATGGGCGCATCGGCCCATCGTCGGCGGAAATGGGGTACGCGCGGCCTCGTTCGGGTGCGGAGCGCGGGCCGCTGGGGTTTTATGGCAACACGCAGGGGAAATCCAAAGACGGTGTTGTTTTTAAACAAGAATTTTGCCCGTTTGCCGGAACTTTACGCTTGTTCATCTTCATTAAATCGCGCCATATAGTCGCACAGTGGGTTCCCAATTCATGTCGCTATTTCGGCCTTTGCTGCTTGGAGTCGTGCTGACCGCCCTGTCGGTGACAGGTGCGCTCGCGCAGCGCGTGATCATCGTCGAAGAGAACGACGTCATCGCCAAGAGCTATGACCCGGTCAAAGGCTTCAGCGCCGTTCACGACTATGACTATACCCAGGGCTTCTTCGCCGCCGTGGTGTTCGACGATTTCAAGGCCGTGCCGGCGGCCGGCAAGGTCTATGACGCGCTGCAGGGCGGCATGATCACCTTTGGCGCGCCGGCCGGGCAGCGCCAGTCCGAGCTGAGCTGGATCTTCGGTCAGAGCATCTACACGCCGCAGCGGATCGAAAACCCGGTGCGCCAGCCCGGCGACCGTCCGTTCGGTGGCTGGCTGTACACTGGCGTGACGCTGGCGCGCGAAAGCGGCCGCCGCCAACTCGACACGTTCGAGATCCAGGTCGGCGCCGTCGGCGGTTCGGCGTCGTTGGCACCCTGGGTGCAGAACAGCTTCCACACCATCATCGGCTCGTCGTCGCCGCAGATCGGCAGCTATCATCTCGCCAACGAGCCAGGAATCCTGCTGGCGTGGGAGCGGCGCTGGAAAATCGGCACGGAGTTCGGCAACGGTTTCGGAATAGACGTCATTCCGGCTGTCGGCGTCACCGCCGGCAACGTCTTTACCTATGCCGAGGCCAGCGCGCTGGTGCGCATCGGCCGGTCGCTCGGCACCACCTGGGGGCCAACTCGGGTCCGCCCCTCGCCGTCAGGGGCGGCGTTCATTTCGACGAGCCCCGACGATCCGTGGTGGGGATGGGACATTTACGCCGGCGGCGCCGTGCGTGGCGTTGCCCGCAACATCTTCCTCGATGGCAGCACCTTCGAATCCAGCCCGAGCGTGACCAAGAAGCCATTCGTCACCGACCTGATCGCCGGCGCGGAGGTCTTTACCCAGAGCGGATACAAGATCGGGGCCTCGGTCACGCTGCGCTCGCCGGAATACAAGACCCAGCCCAAGAGCGACTGGTTCGGCTCGCTCGAGGCCGGCTTCCGCTTCTGATCGCGTTCCCTCGGCCGGCGGGATCCCGAGACTCTCCGGGATGCCGAGACCTTCGGCGCATTTGCATTCCGCGGCGGCTCATGAACAATGGCCGCCTCCTCGCTGCGAGATGCCGATGCCCGCTCCCCGTCCACCTGCCTTCGAGACCCTTAGCCTGCACGCCGGCCAGCACCCCGATCCGGTGACCGGGTCGCGGGCCGTGCCGATTCACCAGACGACCTCGTTCGTCTTCCAGGATGCCGACCATGCGGCGGCGCTGTTCAACCTCGAACGCGCCGGCCACATCTACACCCGCATTTCCAACCCGACCATCGCGGTGCTGGAAGAGCGCCTCGCCGCGCTGGAGGGCGGTGTCGGGGCTGTCTGCACGGCGAGCGGCATGGCTGCGCTGCACCTGGCGATCGCGACGCTGCTCGGTGCCGGCGATCACATCGTCGCCTCCGCATCGCTCTATGGCGGCACCATTAATCTTCTGACCCATACCCTGCCGCGCTTCGGCATCACCACGACGTTCGTCAAGCCGCGCGATCTCGACGGCCTGCGCCGTGCGATCACGCCGCAAACCCGTCTCGTGATCGGCGAGACCATCGGCAATCCCGGCCTCGAGGTTCTGGACATCCCCGCGGTCGCCGAGATCGCCCATGCCGCGAAGATTCCGCTGCTGATCGACAACACCTTCGCGACGCCGTTCCTCAGCCAGCCCGGCGCGCTCGGCGCCGACATCGTCATGCACTCGACCACCAAGTGGATTGGTGGCCATGGCATCGCCATCGGCGGCGCGCTCGTCGACATCGGACGTTTCGATTGGGAGGCCTCCGGCAAGTTTCCGACCCTGACGACGCCGTATGCCGGCTATCACGGCATCGTCTTCAGCGAGGAGTTCGGGCCTGCCGCCTTCATCATGCGTGCCCGCGCCGAGGGGCTGCGCGACTTCGGCGCCTGCCTGTCGCCGACCAACGCCTTCCATCTGCTGCAGGGCGTCGAGACGCTGCCGCTGCGCATGCAGCGCCATATCGAGAACACAGCGGCGGTGCTGGCGTTCCTGACTGCGAACAAGGCGGTCGACTGGGTGATCCATCCGTCGCTGGACAGCCATCCCGACCACGCGCTGGCCGGCAGGCTGCTGCCGCGCGGCGCCGGCTCGATCATCAGCTTCGGTATCAAGGGCGGCCGCGCCGCTGGCCGCAAGTTCATCGAAGCGCTGCGGCTCGCGAGCCATCTCGCCAATGTCGGCGACGCCAAAACCCTCGTGATCCATCCCGCCAGCACCACCCACCAGCAGATGGATGCGGCGCAGCTGGCCGAGGCCGGCATCGGCGAAGAGCTGGTGCGTCTCTCGATCGGCCTCGAAGCGGCCGGCGATATCATCGACGACCTCGCGCAGGCGCTGCGCGCGTCCCAGAAGGCGTGAAGCATGCGATTGACCGTCGACGACGCCGACATTTTCGCCGCCACCGGTGGCAAGCCGTTCGATCCTGCGTTGCCGCTGGTGGTGTTCCTGCACGGCGCTGGCTTCGACCATTCGATCTGGGCCCTGCCCGCGCGCTGGTTCGCCCATCATGGTCATGCGGTCCTGGCGCCCGACCTGCCGGGCCACGGCCGCTCCGGCGGCAAGGCGCTCGGCAGCATCGCGGACATGGCGGACTGGACCGTCAGGCTGATCAAGGCCGCTGGGGCGACGCGCGCGCGCCTGGTCGGCCATTCGATGGGATCGCTGATCGCCCTGGAGACAGCCTCGCGGCATCCCGATGCGGTGTCCGAGATCTCGCTGCTCGCTGCCGGCGCCAGCATGAAGGTGTCGCCCGACCTGCTCGCCGCGGCGGAAGCCAACCAGCATGATGCCATCGACATGGTCTCGATCTGGGGACACGGCTTCCGCGCGTCGCTCGGCGGCTCGCGTGCGCCGGGCCTGTGGATGCTCGGCGGCGGCGAGCGTGTGCTCGAAGCAGCACCTCCCGGCGTGCTGCACAGCGATCTTGCCGCCTGCAATGCCTACACGGGGGCGCTGGAGGCTGCTGCCAGTCTCGCCATTCCGGCAACGCTGATCCTTGGCGAACGCGACATGATGACGCCGCTGAGGTCCGGTACCGAACTCGCGGGTGCGATCAAGGGCGCGCGACGCGTGGTGCTGCCGGGCGCCGGACACATGCTGACTGCCGAGCGCCCGGACGAGGTGCTGGCCGCGCTGATCGGCGGCAGAGTGTGACCAACAGGTCGTAAGGTGCGAGCGGACGACACCTGCCGCAACAGGCGCGCCCCCATTGGACGCCGCCTGCTGCGAAGGTAAGAGGAAGGCCTACTTCTTCATCTCGTCCTTCTTCATGCCGTCCTTGCTCATGGTGTCCTTGGACATGTGGTCCTTGGACATGTGATCGTCCTTCTTCATCCCGTCCTTGCTCATCGAGTCCTTGGACATCGAGTCCTTGCTCATGCTGTCCTTGCTCATCTTGTCCTGGGCGAAGGCCGCCGGTGCGAGCGCGACGCCGGCCGAAAGAATGGCGGCGGTCAGGGCGAGCGAGATGCGATTGCGGAAAGCCATGGTCGAAAATCCTCCAAAACCGGTGTGGCGCGACGAACGTCGCCCTGATTGCTACGGGCCGACAGCACGGATGTTACGCGCCGGTGAGTCATTTCCGTGGGGCCGCGATGACGAAGTCGTGAACGCGAATGCGCTGCAGCAGCAGTCATGCCGCCATATCGCGGACGCACAATGAATGGCTCAGGCGGCTTCGCCGCCGGCCATACTGATGACGACGTCGGAGAAGCGCTCGCCCTGGATGACGATATGGTCGCGCAGGACTTTGGCCGCGCGTTCGCCGTCGCCGGCGAGGATCGCCTGGACGGCGGCGGCGTGCTCGGTCAGCGACTGGCTGACGCGGTTGCGCGCCCGCAGTTGCATGCGCCGGTACGGCGACAGTCGCCGGTGCAGCCCAACGCACTGATCGGTCAGGAAAGCGTTGTGGCTGGCATGATAGATCGCGGAATGGAAGGTCGCGTTCTCGAAGTAATAAGCCTCGGTATCGCCGGCCTGTGCGGCGCGCTCGCAAGCGGCATGCGCGGCGGAGATGGCGGCCGCGTCCTCCGAGGTATGGCGCCGGGCGGCAAGACGCCCGCAGGCGGCCTCGAGCTCGGCCATGGTCTCGAACATTTCCACGAGGCGCCGCGGATCGGGCGCGCTGACCGTGGCCCCGCGCCGGGGGCGGATCTCGACCAGGCCCGTCGCGGCAAGATGCAGCAGCGCTTCCCGGATCGGTGTGCGCGACACGCCGAACTTGGCGGCCAGCACCGTCTCTTCGAGACGGGCGCCCGGCGCCAGACGCCCGGTGACGATCTCGTCCTCGATGGCTTCGCGCAACCGCGACGGCTGTTTCATGTCTTGATCTTGCCAACAAACCAAGGTCGAATGGTGTATACACGAAAGCCGCTTTAGTATGCACTGAAATTCGGCATGCTTCGTCCCCGGCGGCTGGGGGTGAGCGTGCCGCCAGGGGCAGCGATGGCCAAGACAGCCGAAGCGCATACCTTCCTCAACGACTTCATGCAGACGCTGACGGATCGCGGCCGCGCCCTGTTGCGGCGCACCCGAAGCCGTGCCGACAACACCGACCTGATCGAACTCGCCGAACTGCTGCTGTCGCGCCGCGGCGAGGCGTCGGGCGTGATGCTGGCGCAGTCGCTGCTCGCTGGCTACGAGCGCGCCTCGCAGGACGTCCGCCTGCAGTTCCTGGTGGCGCTGGCCGACAGGTTCGGGCCGGACGAGGCCGCGCTCGACGCGGCCATGGAGGCCTGCCGGACGCAGCCGGACGCCGCCGCCATTCGCGCGCTGCACCACGCGACCGAGCCAAGGCGCCAGGAGCTGTTCCGCCGCCTCAACCTCGCGCCCGGCGGCACCTTCGCGCTTGTCCGCATGCGCGAGGAGCTGCTCGACCACCTCAAGGCCCATCCCGGCCTTGCCGCGGTCGACGCCGATTTCTCGCATCTGTTCTCGTCGTGGTTCAACCGCGGCTTCCTCGAGCTGAAGCCGATCCGCTGGACCACGGCCGCCAATATCCTCGAAAAGATCATCCGCTATGAGGCGGTGCATCCGTTCGCCGACTGGAACGATCTGCGCAGCCGCCTGGAGCCGGCCGACCGGCGCTGCTACGGCTTCTTCCACCCGCAGCTCGTCGACGAGCCGCTGATCTTCGTCGAGGTCGCCCTGACCCACGAGATCCCCGCGGCCGTCGGTCCGCTGCTGGCGCAGAACCGCGAGGCGATCGCGCCGGACAAGGCCACGACCGCGATCTTCTATTCGATCTCGAATACCCAGCGCGGTCTCGCCGGCGTGTCGTTCGGCCATTTCCTGATCAAGCAGGTGGTCGAGGATCTCAAGCGCGAGATGCCGGCGCTGAAGACCTTCGTCACCCTGTCGCCGGTTCCCGGATTTGCCGGCTGGTTGCGCCGCGAGCGTGCGGCCGGCGACGCCTCGGTGTTCGATGCCGAACAGCGCGACAAGCTTGCCGTGCTCGATGCCCCACGCTGGTTCGACGATGCAGCGGTATGCGAGGAGATCGAGGAGCAGTTGCTGCCGATTGCGGCCTACTATTTCCTGCATGCCAAGAACGCCGCCGGCAGGCCGGTCGATCCGGTTGCGCGTTTTCATCTCGGCAACGGCGCCCGGCTCGAGCGGCTCAATTTCCTCGGCGATCGCTCCGAGCGCGGACTCAAGCAGGCGCACGGGCTGATGGTCAACTATCTCTACGATCTCGGTGCCATCGAGAAGAACCACGAAGCCTATGCCGAGAACGGAGACATCGTCGCATCATCGGCGGTGCGGCGCATCCTCAAGGATTTTGCGCCGCGAGATCTGGTGACGACGTCCTGACGGGCGCGCCCGCGCGGCGTGCCCGATTGTGAACATAACCAAAAGACGTTTAAAACGACGAACATCAAGACTGGGGAGACACCGCTCATGTTTTCACGCCGCCATGTTCTGGCCTCGGCGCTCGCCGCGCCCGCCCTGCTCCGCTTCGGCCCCGCGCAGGCCGCCACCACGCTCAAGATCTCGCATCAGTTCCCGGGCGGCACCATCGACCAGGGAGATTTCCGCGATCGCCTGACACGCAAGTTCGCCGCCGAGGTCAGCAGGCGCAGCGGCGGCGAGATCGCGGCGGAGGTTTACCCCAACTCGTCGCTCATCAAGGTCAACGCCCAGTTCTCCGCCATGCGCAAGGGTGCGCTCGACATGAGCCTGTTCCCGATGCCCTATGCCGGCGGGGAGTTGCCCGAGACCAATATCGGACTGATGCCGGGTCTGGTGTCGAACTACGACCAGGGCCTCAGCTGGAAGACCAAGCCTATCGGCAAGGCGCTGACCGACTTTCTAGCCGACAAGGGCATCATGCTGATCACCTGGGTCTGGCAGGCCGGCGGCGTCGCCAGCCGCTCGCGACCACTGATCGCGCCGGAAGACGTCAAGGGGCTCAAGGTGCGCGGCGGCTCGCGCGAGATGGATATGGTGCTGCAGACCGCGGGGGCCGCGGTGCTGTCGCTGCCGTCGAACGAGATCTATGCGGCGATGCAGACCGGTGCGTGCGACGCCGGCATCACCTCCTCTACCAGCCTGATCTCGTTCCGCCTCGAGGAAGTATCGAAGTATCTGACGACCGGGCGCGGCCAGTCCTACTGGTACATGCTGGAACCGCTGCTGATGTCCAAGGCGATCTTCGACAAGCTGCCGAAGAACCAGCAGGACGTCATCCTCGCGGTCGGCGCCGATCTCGAGGCGTTCGGCAAACAGGGTGCGCAGGCGGATGATACCGCGGTGGCACAGGTCTACGAGAAGGCCGGCGCCAAGATCGCCGATCTCGACGCCGCCACCGTTGCCAAGTGGCGGGACATCGCCCGCGACACCGCGTGGAAGGACTACGCCGCCAAGACGGCGAACGCGGCCAATCTGCTGAAGCTCGCTTCCGACGTCGCCGCATGACGCACGCTTTCGTGGAGACGGCGAGCGCCGCGGTGCGCACCGATCCGGTGCTTGCGGCGCTCACCCGCGGCATGGCCCTGTGCAACCGCGTCATTGTCGTGCTGGCATCGATCGCCCTGATCGCCGCCTGCGTCATCCTCAGCTACAGCGTGCTGACCCGCACGCTGTTCAAGACCGCGACCTACTGGCAGGACGAGGCCGCGGTGTTCCTGCTGGTCGGCGCCACCTTCATGACCGCGCCGTTCGTCCAGTCACAGCGCGGCCATATCGGCATTGAGGCGCTGGTTGGCCTGCTGCCGCCGCTGGCCAACCGCATCCGCCTGTTTCTTGTCGATCTCGCGAGCCTCGCGTTCTGTGCGTTCTTCACCTGGAAATCGTGGACGCTGACCCACGAGGCCTATGTCGATGGCCAGGTCTCCAATTCGATGTGGAGCCCGCCACTCGCCATTCCCTACGCGCTGATGGCCGTCGGCATGACGCTGCTGTGTATGCAGATCGTGCTGCAACTGTGGGCCGCCTTCTACCGGGAGCCGCAGCGATGAGCGCGCTGGCGGTTGGACTTTCCTACGGAGCCGCGACCCTGCTGGCGATGTTTTCCGGCATGCCTATCGCCTTCGCGCTCGGCGCCGTCGCGGTGGCGTTCATGGCGATCTACATGCCGGCGGCATCGCTCGATACGGTGACGCAGAACGTCTACGAGGAAATCGCCTCGATCACCCTGCTCTCGATCCCGCTGTTCATCCTCAAGGGCGCGGCGATCGGCAAGTCGCGCGCCGGCCAGGATCTCTACTCGGCGCTGCATGCCTGGCTGCACCGCATCCCCGGCGGCCTCGGCGTTGCCAACGTGTTCGCCTGCGCGCTGTTCGCCGCCATGGCCGGCTCGTCTCCGGCGACCTGCTCGGCGATCGGCTCGGCCGGCATTCCGGAAATGCGCAAGCGCGGCTATTCCGGCGGTTTCGCTGCCGGCATCATCGCCGCCGGCGGCACACTCGGCATCCTGCTGCCGCCCTCCATCACGATGATCCTGTTTGCGGTCGCGGCGGAAAAATCCCTCGGCCGGCTGTTCCTGGCCGGCATCGGTCCAGGCCTGCTGCTGGTCACGCTGTTCGGCCTCTACGCGGTCGTGCGCTTCCGCAAGGAATACGCCCTTGCAAAGGCCGCGTATGACGCGACCGGGGCATCCTCGCCGATCCTGGTGCAGGACAGCTACACCATGTCGGAGCGCTTCAGCATGCTGCCGCGGGTGCTGCCGTTCGTCACGCTGCTGACGGGCGTAATGATCGCACTGTACGGCGGCTACGCCACGCCGTCGGAGACTGCCGGGCTCGGCGGGCTGCTCGCGCTGGCGCTGATCGCGCTGATCTACAGCGTGTGGCGGCCGGCCGACCTGATGCCGATCCTGTCATCGACCATCCGCGAATCCACCATGCTGATGATGATCATCGGCATGTCGCTGCTGTACTCCTACGTGATGAGCTACCTGCACATCTCGCAGTCGGCGGCGCAGGCGATCGTGGACATGCAACTGCCGAAATGGGAACTGCTGGCGGCGATCCTCGGCATGGTGATCGTGCTCGGCTTTTTCCTCCCGCCGGTGTCGATCATCCTGATGACGGCGCCGATCATCCTGCCGCCGCTGCGTGCGGCGGGGTTCGACATCATCTGGTTCGGCATCGTCCTGACCATCGTGATGGAGATGGGACTGATCCACCCGCCGGTCGGCCTCAACATCTTCGTGATCCGCAACGTCGCGCCCGACATTCCCTTGCGCGAGGTGATCTGGGGCACGCTGCCCTTTGTGCTGCTGATGTTCGGCGCGGTCGTGCTGCTGTGTCTCGTGCCGCAGATCTCGACGTTCCTGCCGGACCTGGTGATGGGCCCGGAGGCGATACGCTAGGCCTTCAAGCGAAGGGCTGCCCCCTCGCTTGAAGACAACGTGTCAAACGAACGGGACGCTTGCTGTCCCGGCGGTCTGTGACACCGCCGGGATCGCCCGACCCGCGTCAGGCAAAGCGCCGTGCGCCGAATACGCACAGGATCACGACGGCGGTCACGCCGATCATCGCCGGATCGACCGCCTCGTGCAGCAGCGTCGCGGCGAGCGCAAGCCCGAAGAGCGGCTGCAGCAGTTGCAACTGGCCGACCGCCGCGATTCCGCCGAGCGCAAGGCCGCGATACCAGAACACGAAGCCGATCAGCATGCTGAAGAGCGACACGTAGACGAGGCCCGCCCAGGCCGGCCCGGCGATGTCGTGCAGTGTCGCCGGCCATGTCGCGACCACCACCACCGCCATCACCGGCAGCGATAGCACGAGCGCCCACGAGATCACCTGCCAGCCGCCGAGGCGGCGTGACAACCGCGCGCCGTCGGCATAGCCGAGGCCGCAGACGATGATCGCACCGAGCATCAAAAGGTCGCCGACCGACACTGCACCGATGCCGCGGCTGAAGGCAAAGCCGGCGACGCAGGCGCTGCCGAGGCCCGAGAATAGCCAGAACAGCGGCCGCGGCCGTTCGCCGCCGCGCAGCACGCCGAACACCGCGGTCGCCAGGGGCAACAGCCCGACATAGACGATCGAGTGCGCCGACGTGATCGACTGCAGCGCCAGTGCCGTCAGCAATGGAAAGCCGACGACCACGCCGAGCGCCGTGATCAGCAGCGGCACGAGGTCGCGACGTTGCGGACGCGGCTCGCGGAACACGATCAGCAGGCCGGCGGCGAGCAGGCCTGCGATGACCGCGCGGGCGACCGTGAGAAAGACCGGGTCGAATCCGGCGACGGCGACGCGCGTGGCCGGCAGCGATCCGCTGAAGATGACCACTCCGAGAAAACCGTTGATCCAGCCGGCCGCCGTCCTGTCCATGACTCAAACCTCTCCTGTCGCAGAACCGGCACGGTGCCCGCGGCCGGCTGGCGAAGCCAGAGACAATGCAGTACAATTCGGCCAAACTGTCATGGTCGACAGGACAATACAGATGGACATCAACATCCCGGACACTGACGGCGGCGGCACCCTCGTCGCGCGCGCCATGCAGGTCATCCGCCAGCGCATCGCTGCGCGCACGCTGGCGCCTGGCGCCCGGCTGCCCTCGATCCGCGCCTTCGCCGCAACCCTCGGTGTGTCCAAGTCGACTGTCGTCGACGCCTATGAGCGGCTCGCGGCCGAGGGGGTGATCAAGTCGCGCCGCGGCTCGGGCTTCTATGTCGCGGCGCGCCTGCCGCCGCTGTCGCTGGCCGACAACGAGCCGCAGCGCGATCGGGCGGTCGATCCGTTATGGGTGTCACGCCAATCGCTCGAAGCGGACGCGAACGTTCTCAAACCGGGGTGCGGCTGGCTGCCGCCGTCCTGGATGCCCGAGGAGAGCCTGCGCCGCGCGTTGCGGCGCCTCGCCCGCGGCGACGATGGCGTCTTGACCGATTACGGCTCGCCGCTGGGGCCGCTGCCGCTGCGGCAATTGCTGGCGCGGCGGCTCGGTGGCCATGGCGTCGAGGCCGCGCCCGACCAGATCATGCTGACGGAGTCCGGGACCCAGGCCATCGACCTGCTGTGCCGCCTGCTGCTCGAGCCCGGCGACACGGTGCTGGTCGACGATCCCGGCTATTTCAACTTTCACGCCCTGCTGCGCACCCATCGTGCGCGCGTCGTCGGCGTGCCCCATACACCGACAGGTCCCGACGTCGAGGCGTTCGCGCGCATCGCCGCCGAATTGCGCCCGCGGCTCTACGTCACCAACGCCGCTCCTCACAATCCGACAGGTGCGGCGCTCTCGGCCGTGACCGCCCACCGCCTGCTCAAGCTCGCCGAGCAGCACGACCTGACGATCATCGAGGACGACATCTTTTCGGATTTCGAGGCCGAGCCGTCACCGCGGCTTGCGGCCTTCGATGGCCTTGCTCGCGTCGTGCAGGTCGGCAGCTTTTCCAAGACATTGTCGGCGTCGGTGCGCTGCGGTTATCTTGCCAGCCGTGCCGACTGGATCGATCAACTGATCGACCTGAAGATCGCGACCTCGTTCAGCAGCAGCCGCCTGTCGGCCGAACTGCTGCTCACGGTGCTGATGGACGGCACCTATCGCAAGCATGTCGATGGCCTGCGCGCGCGGCTGGCCGCCGCGATGGGCGAGACCGCGGGCCGCCTGAAAAAACTCGGCATCAGACCGTGGATCGAGCCCAAGGCGGGCATGTTCCTGTGGTGCCAGCTGCCCGACGGGCATGACGCCTCGGAACTCGCACGGCGCGCCCTCGCCGACCGTATCGTGCTGGCGCCGGGCAACGCCTTCAGCCTGTCTCAGACGGCCGGCCAGTTCCTGCGGTTCAATGTGGCGCAATGCGCCGATCCGCGGATCTTCCGTTGCCTCGAACTCGGGCTCAAGGCGCGCTAACGTCGTTTCACGCGCGAGCGGTCGCCTTCGCTTTGGCGTTCAACGCTGCGGCGACACGGCTCACCGGCGGACGGCCAATCAACCCGCTCACGGTGTTGGTCGCCGCCAGCAGCCCGGCCATGTCGATACCGGTCCCGAGGCCCATGCCCTCCAGCATGTAGACGACATCCTCAGTCGCGACGTTGCCGGTGGCGCCCGGTGCGTAGGGGCAGCCGCCGAGGCCGCCGGCAGCGGAATCGATCACCCGCACGCCTTCCTCCAGACCCGCGTAGATGTTGGCGAGCGCCTGCCCATAAGTGTCGTGGAAGTGCATCGCCAGGCGTTCGGCCGGCACTTCGGTCGCGACGGTGCGCAGCAGCGCGCGCGCGCGCGCCGGCGTGCCGACGCCAATGGTGTCGCCGAGCGAAATCTCGTAGCAGCCCTGCTCCCACAGGGTTTTTGCGACCGACGCCACCGCGGCGGGCTTGACGTCGCCGTCGTAGGGACAGCCGAGTACGCAGGACACGTAGCCACGCACCTTGATGCCGTCGGCCTTTGCGCGGGCCAGCACCGGCCGGAAGCGCTCGATCGATTCCGCGATGGTGCAGTTGATGTTGGCGCGGGAGAAACCTTCCGATGCCGACGCGAACACCGCGACCACCCGCGCGCCGGCGGCAATCGCGGCGTCATAGCCCTTCTCATTGGGCACCAGCACATGAAACTCACGACCGGGATGATGATCGACCGCGCGCAACACCTCGTCGGAGCCGGCCATCTGCGGCACGGCCTTCGGCGACACGAAGCTGCCGACCTCCACGACCGGGCAGCCGGCGGCCACCAGCGCCTCGATGAAGGCGACGCGATCCGCCACGCTGATCGGCGTCTTCTCGTTCTGCAGCCCGTCGCGGGGACCGACCTCGATAATGCGAACCTGATCACTCATGATGGGCATGCCTCTCCGGGCTGTGTCGATTGGCGACGCGTCTACGCCTGGCTCCAGGACGGCCTGCGCTTTTCGAGGAACGCCGAGAGGCCCTCGCGGGCTTCGGACCTGGCGCGCATGTCGGCGATCAGCTCCGCCGTCTCGATCAGCACGGCCTCGTCGATCGGCCGGCCGGCGACCGCACCGACCAGCGCCTTGGCCGCGGCGCGCGCCTGGGGCGCGCCGGTTCGCAACTGCTTCAGCAGTCCGTCGATCCGCGCGTCGATGCCGCCGGCTGCGACCACCTCATGGACCAGGCCGATCCGCTCGGCCTCGGACGCGGCAAACACCTCGGCGGTCTGGAAATAGCGTCGGCCGGCGCGCTGACCGATCGCGCGCAGGACGTAGGGGCTGATCACCGCCGGCACGAGACCGAGCCTCACCTCGGACAGGCAGAAGGTCGCATCGTCGGTGGCGATCGCAATATCGCATGCGGCGACAAGGCCGATGCCGCCGCCATAAACCGGCCCCTGTACGCGCGCGATCGTGGTCTGCGGCATACGATCGAGCGCCGCCAGCATGCGCGCCAGTGGCTGGGCATCGCGAACGTTTTCCTCGCGTGTGAACGTCGACGCCTTCTTCATCCAGTTGATGTCGGCGCCGGCGCAAAAGCTCTTGCCCTCGCCCATCACCACCACGACGGAGATGTCGCTCGCGCCCGCAAGCGCCTCGAACGCGCGCCACAGCGCAGCGATGAGGTCTTCGTCGAACGCGTTGTTGCGTTCCGGACGGTCGAGCACGACACGGGCGACGGCCCCGTGGGTCTCGATGCGCACGTTACTATTGGTCATGACGTTCTCCTCGACGCAGGACCCGGTGGGGTCGAGCAGGCCGCTGGCTGCTGCGAATAGGCCGAGATTGAGGATGAGGCAACCGCCCGCGGACGGGATGGCGCCGTGGCTGGGCCATCGCGCGCCGTCGTCGGCAATATTCCACGTCGTCCCGGACCAGGCAGCCATGCCGCCATCGGCCGTGAGGGTTACCAACAGATACTGCCGGCGCGGCGCCAGATCATGGACGATCGGGCGGGGGACTGTCACGGCCCCGACACCACCCTCGTCACCGTCCAGGAGGCTTCGACCGGCCGTCCGGGATCAGTGCATCCAGATCCAGGGGCAGTGCGTCCAGCGTCAGTGCGTCCAGGGCTCGCCGCGGCGGAAGGCAAAGTTGTCGGCATACGCGACAGTGCGATGAAGCGGCTCGCCCGGCTCCTGCACCTGATAGGGAATGCCTTCCCGCTCGCAATAGGCGACCGCGTCCTCACGGGTGTGGAAGCGCAGGGTGAGCTGCTGCTTCATGTCACCGGAACTGGTCCAGCCCATCAGCGGCTCGATGGTCCGCGGCTGCTCTGGCTCGAAATCGAGCTGCCATTCCCGGCTCTTGGCCTTGCCGGACTGCATGGCGTTCTTGGCGGGTTTGTAGATGCGGGCCGTCATGGACGACAGAAGCTCCATCTCGTTGGATAGGTCCCCGCCGGCTGTGGCCGTCTGGCCATTGCCGGACCGGGCCGGTGGGTTTTATTGTACGATTCTACAGTTTAACAGGGCTAATTTCGGTCAATATATTCGACCGCAAACTCGGTTACAATCTGCCTGTCAGGCCGGGATCCGACGCGATCCCTCCCTTCCCTCACAATGTGGTCACCATGGAAATCAGAGCCCACCTACCCGTCGCCGGCCGCGATCTCCGGCTCGATCTGTTCCGCGGGATCGCCAACTGGGCGATCTTTCTCGATCACATCCCCTACAACATCGTGAACTGGCTGACGACGCGCAATTACGGCTTCAGCGACGCCGCCGACCTGTTCGTGTTCATCTCCGGCTACACCGCGTCGTTCGTCTATGCGCGGATGATGATCGAGCGTGGCTTCGTCGTCGGCGCGACACGGCTGATGAAGCGGGTCTGGCAGCTCTATGTAGCCCACGTCTTCCTGTTCGTGATCTACATCGTCACCATCGGCTATGTCGCGATCAAATTCCACGACCCGGACATCATCAACGAGTTCAACGTCGCAGGCCTCATCGACAACCCGATCGAGACGCTGACGCAGGGCCTGCTGCTGAAATTCAAGCCGGTCAACCTCGACGTGCTACCGCTCTACATCGTGCTGATGGGCGTGTTTCCGCCGGTGCTGTGGCTGATGCTGCGCCATCCCGATCTCGTGATGTTCGCCTCGCTGATCCTGTATGCGGCGGCGCGCCAGTTCGGCTGGAATCTGCCGGCCTATCCGGTCGGCACCTGGTACTTCAATCCGTTCTGCTGGCAGTTGCTGTTCATGTTCGGCGCCTGGTTCGCGCTCGGCGGCGCGCTGGAGTCACGACCCATCATCCGCTCGCGATCATTGCTGGTCGCAGGCATTGCCTACCTGATCTTCGCGCTGGTGATGACCATGGCGGGCCGCTTCGAGGCGTTCGGCAATCTGTTCCCGCGCTGGCTCTATGAAACCTTCAATCCCAACGACAAGACCAACCTCGCACCCTACCGCGTGCTGCACTTCGTCATCATTGCGTTCCTGGTGACGCGATTTTTCCCGAAGAACTGGCCGGGGCTGGAATGGAAGGTGTTCGCGCCGATGATCAAGTGCGGCCAGCAATCGCTGGAGGTGTTCTGCGTCGGCGTGTTCCTGTCGTTCGTCGGCCATTTCGTGCTGACGCTGAGCTCCGGCTCGGTGCTGGTTCAGGTCCTGGTCAGCGTGGTCGGCATCGCCCTGATGACCGCGGTCGCCTACTATCGCGCCTGGTCGAAGCGCCAGGACAAGCCGCCGCCGCGGCCGAAGCCCGCGCCGGCTCCTGAGGCAAGCGCCGCCGCCTGACCGTCGCCGCCCTTTTCGCAAACACGACACCCGCCGGAGCAATCCGGCGGGTGTTTTGCTGTCCAGAGCCTTCGCGTCAGACGTCGAGCACGGCAATGATGCGCAGCGTGGTACGGTCGACGATGATCACCTGATCGTTCGCCACGAAATAGCGATAGCCGCGCCACTCCGGATGGATGTCTACGATCACCGGCGGCACCTCGACCACGCGCACGGTGTTCGGCACCACGGTGCCGACATTGAGCGAGAAGTTGACGTTGGTCACTTTTGGGCCGGTTGCGATCACCTTCTCGCGGATCTGGGTGCGTTGCTCCGTCGTCATCCTGGTTTCCGACGATGGCGCCGCACCGACCGTGGTCTTCGCGCGGGTGTCCGACTGCGCGCTGGCGCCGCTCCTGTCGCTGGCACCGGGTTTCGTAGCGTTATCGCCGGTGCGCTGCGCGCCGTGGTCGGGCGTCGCCTTCTCCGAACTCATGCGACCGCCGGCCTTGCTGGCGGACGGCGTCTGGGCGTTGCGCTCGTCGGTCCTGGTGCCGGCGGGGGGCGTCTGCGCCTGCTTGTCGGCCTTCGGCTGAGCCGGGGTGTGCTCGGCTGCGCCGCCCGCAGGAGCGCTACGCTCCATGGCGCCCGACGGGACGCCGCCACTGGCGGCCGGCGCCTTGGTGTCCTGCGCCGAAGCCACGGCGCAGCCCAGGGCGAGCGCCGCTGCAGCAACAGTCGATAGCAAAGTCGTTTTCATGTGTCGTTCCTCCACTCGCATCGAACCCCGCGGACCGAGAACCCGGCGCGGCATGGCGCGTTCCCGGAACCAAACCGGAAAGATTGGTCGACGAAGGAGGAACGAAGGCGAACCGCGTTACTCGCCATGACGGCGCAGCGTCGCAGTCCGGCTCATGGCAGGATCGAGACCGGCGACATCGCGATCTGCGGCATGCAGAACAGATCATGAAAGGAATGGTCGGGGCAGCAGGATTCGAACCTGCGACCCTCTGCTCCCAAAGCAGATGCGCTACCGGACTGCGCTATGCCCCGACGGTCGCTCGGGCCGCTGACGCGGCCGGGCGCGTTCGCTACGAACGGGCCCTGCGGCTGCTTTCGATACACGCTTCGTCGGGCAGCGGCAAGACAAGCCGCCGCGAGGATGGTGCCGTCAGCGGCCGCCGAACAACGGGTGCGCGACCTTGTCGCCGGGCCGGATTTTGAGCTTTTTTGCCGTTCCCGCAATGACTTCCAGCACGCCGCGGACAGGGCCGCTTGACGAAATGATTTTCTCGGACTGAACCTGGGTGTTCTCGGCGATGCGCAGGATGCGGCCGTCGGACTGGATGAAGATCATATCGAGCGGGATCAGGGTGTTCTTCATCCACATCGACACCGGCTGCTCGGGGTTGAAGTCGAACAACATACCCTGACCATCCGGCAGCGATTGGCGGAACATCAGGCCGCGGGCGCGCTCTTCATCGGTACGCATCACCTCGACGGAAAACACCTGAACGCCGCTCTGCGTCACGATCTCCAGATTTTCGCGATCGGCTGCAGCGACCGGTCGCCAGGCAAGGGCACCGCCGCATAGAACCACCAGCGCCACCAGCCATGCCTGGGTGCGACGGCGGCCGGGCGCCGCGCCGAAAAACGAACGAAGATCGAATGTCATGATGGCCAAACCTCGGGACTGATCCGGTACGGGTCCGCGTCAGACCGACGCAGCAGAACACCATCCCTGCTCTAGCGCGGCCAGCGCAGCAGGTGAATACCGATCGTGCAGATCACGCCCGCACAATAGCTTGATGCGCTTCGGGCCTGATGAGTTCAGGGTTGGACGACTCCAGGACGTGAGACTTCAGGACGTAATGAGCCTTGCGGTCGCTCGGGGCGGGCGAACGTCACCCCGTCGTCCGCCCTCGCCGGCTCAGATTGGTCAAGGCCGGCCGGTCGTCATGGCCCGGCATCAAATCCAAATGTCCGCTTAGTGCGAGGACAGTCCAGGCGACCCGGCCTCGGGCTGGATCTCAGCAGCCATCATGCCCTTCGAACCAGGTCCATAGCGAACCAGAACATACTGTCCGGGGCGCAATTCGGTCATGCCGTAACGACGCAGCGTTTCCATGTGCACGAAGATGTCGGGCGTGCCCTCGCCACAGGTGAGGAAGCCGAAGCCGCGCAGGCGATTGAACCACTTGACCTGCGCGCGCTCGAGACCGCTGGTCGGCGTCACGCTCGCATGGGTGCGGGGCGGCGGCAGCTGCGCCGGATGGATGGCGGTGGACTCGTCCATCGACACCACGCGGAATGCCTGCAATCCCTTCGAGCGCTGCAGACATTCGACGACAATGCGCGCGCCTTCATACGCCGTCTGAAAGCCATCGCGGCGCAGGACGGTGACATGGAGCAGCACGTCGGCCCAGCCATTGTCGGGCACGATGAAGCCATAGCCCTTGGAGGCATCGAACCACTTGATGGCGCCGGTGATCTCGACAAGGTTTGCTGCCACGCCCTCGGCGGCGCCGAGAAATGGATCGGCGGCAGCGCCACGATCGCGGCTGGCAAACTCGGGAGCGCCAAGCCCCCGCGAGTCCAACCCTCGAGAGTCAAGGCCGCGTGATCCCGGCCCGCCTGACGCCGGCCCTCCCGGCCTCTTGGACTCAAAACCGTCCGACCCCATCTCCCCGGACCTCACACCAGCAAACGCGGTCAGCCTCCGCGCTCCAAACGACGTCTGCGATGTCTCCTCCTCCGGCGACCTGCGCGAACGATCACGCGAACAAGGTCTGCGAATGAAGACACCGCACTCACGCCACCGTTAACTTCACCGAAACCGACTGTGGCGTGCGCGAATCTCGTGATTCGACGATAACACTCCTCGTCGACGCGCAAAGACAAAAAACTATGGCTTGAGGAGCTATGAACAGGCTTGCGCGTTTGCGAATCAATGCAGCAGATCAATTGCTCACAAACGGCGCCAGCGTCTCGCCGATGTCATGTCTGATGACGAGATCGGCAAGATCGTCCTGATCGGTCGGCTCGTTGTTGATAATGATGAGCCGGGCTCCGGAGTTCCGCGCCATCACCGGAAATCCTGCCGCGGGCCACACCACGAGCGACGAGCCGATGGCAAGGAACAGATCGCAGTCGCGCGCGAGTTCAGCGGCGCGGCGCATCTCGTCTTCCGGCATCGCCTGACCGAACGAGACAGTTGCAGTCTTCACAGGCTGATCGCAGGCGGTGCAATCGGGCGCGTGCCCGTCGCGATCGAAACGGTCCTTGACCCAATCCAGTTCGTAGCGTTGGCCACAGCCGATGCAGCGCGCATAGGTGGTGTTGCCGTGCAGTTCGATGACGCGTTCGGCGGCAACGCCTGAGGCCTGATGCAGATTGTCGATGTTCTGGGTGATCACCGCCGGAACCTTGCCGGCGCGATAGAGCGATGCGAGCGCGCGGTGACCGCGTCCCGGCCGCGCAGCGGCGAAGGTCTCCTCCATCGCGAAGCGTCGCCGCCAGGCTTCGTCGCGCGCCTCCTGGCTGCCAACGAACACATCGAACGGGATCGGCTGGTTGCGCGTCCACAGGCCGCCGGGCGAACGAAAGTCCGGAATGCCGCACTCGGTCGAGATGCCGGCGCCGGTGAACGGCACGATGATCGAGGCTTCGGCAATCATGTCGCCGAGTTGCTGGATGCCGCTGGCGAGACTGCTGGCAATCATTCGACATCTCCGTGCGCTGAGGCTGCCAACAACAGTGCCGCAGTCGGGCCGTTTTTCAAGGCCGGCAAGTTCAGGGATGGCAGCTTCAAGACGGCAAGTCTCGGCGGCGGATACCGAGCGCGCACAGGCAACGCGCAGGCAAAAAAGGGGCCGGAGCCCCCTTCATGATCGCGTGATCGTTTCGCGGCCCAGCTTCAGGCCGCCTGCGGCACCGGGTCGTCATCGACGCTGCGCAGCGTCTCGTCCTTCTTCATCCGCGCCGTCGGTGCCGCGGCCTTCTTCGCCGGCTTGCCGTATTGCGACAATCGCTCGAGCTCCGCCTCGAGTTCGGCCTGGCGGGTCGCCACCTTCTCCGCGAGCTTGTCGATGGCGAGGTCGCGCAGCGTTGCGAGTTCTTCGATGCTCAGGCTGTCCAAATCGAATGTCTTGTCCGTTTTCACCAGTGCGGCCTCCGTTGCTGAATTGGACATATCGTGAACATTCGAGTCTGGCAAGGGGCTGGCTGTTGATCGGCGATCGGCTTGGGTAGCGCTCCTGCGACGCCGGGGATCGTCACGACGGCTCGCGCGACCGGGCCGCGGGTCACCTGCCCTTCGCCATGTTTTGCTGCTATGGACGTCGCGCGGCCACCTGGCCGGATGGAATTCGATTGTTCGCAAAAGGACAAGAAACATGCGTTTCCTGCACACCATGCTGCGCGTTCACAAGCTCGACGTCGCGCTCAAGTTCTATGTCGATGCGCTTGGCCTCAAGGAGGTTCGTCGTATCGAGAACGACAAGGGCCGGTTCACGCTGGTGTTCCTGGGCGCGCCGGAGGACGACGCCATCATCGCGCAGTCGCCGCCGACGCGTGGCGCACCGCTCGTCGAACTCACCTACAACTGGGACGAGGAGAAGTACGGCGAGGATCGCTTCTTCGGCCACCTCGCCTACGAGGTCGACGACATCTACGCCACCTGCGAACGCCTGATGAAGCTCGGCATCACCATCAACCGGCCGCCGCGCGACGGCAACATGGCGTTTGTCCGCTCGCCTGACCTGCACTCGATCGAGCTGCTGCAGAAGGGTGATCCCAAACCGGCGCAGGAGCCGTGGTCCTCGATGCCGAACGTCGGCCACTGGTAGGCGCGGCGCCGCCTCGGCACTGCGATCGGATGATCGTCGTCCTTCCAGGCCGCCATTCGAGCCGCGTCCGCGCGGAACGTTCTCCCTGTCGTCGGGTTGTCACGCCAGTCAAGGCCAGCGATGGAGGTGAGGATATGGCCCGCGGACTTTTGCTATGGCTGCTGGGGGTACCGATTCCGGTGATCATTCTGCTGTGGCTGTTCTTCGGCCGCTGAGACACAAGCGGGAGCTTCGGTCGCGAAGCTCCCGTGGTCCTTTCGGATGATGATCCCTCGTCGGACGGCGCGACAATCGGAATGAGCGACGCATCGGCGTGCCAAGAAATCACCCTTCCCTGAAACGCTAGCCGTCGATGAAGCGCGGCGCACGCTTCTCGATGTTGGCGCGCACGGCCTCCGTCTGGTTGGGAAAGCCCATCAGCTTCATCTGCTCGACTGATTCCGCCAGCAGCGCCGGCGCCGGATCGATGCTCAGCTTGTTGAGCAGGCGCTTGGCGGCGCGGATTGCATCCGGGCTCTTGCCGGCGATGTCACGGGCGACCTCGAGCGCCGCGGCGCGCGGATCGTCGCAGATGCGTGTCGCAAGGCCATAGCTCAACGCTTCTGCTGCCGAGAAGATCCGCCCGGTGTAGGTGAGATCGCGCAGGATGTCGTCCCGCACGAGGCTTGCAAGGATCGGCGTGCCGGCCATGTCGGGAATGAGCCCCCACTTGATCTCCATGATCGACATCCGCGCATCCTGCGACAGAAAGCGCATGTCGGCGCCGAGCGCGAGCTGGAATCCCCCGCCGAACGCGACACCATGCACGGCCGCGATCACCGGCACCGGCAATTGACGCCAGCCCCACACCGCCTGCTGCGGCGCATTGGCAATGCCATGGGTGCGCGTCGACAGATCGCGCGTCGCACCGCCGGCGATCCCATTGCCGCCGTGCTCCTTCATCGCGGCGAAGCGTCCCATGTCGAGGCCGGCGCAGAATGCCCGGCCCTCGCCGGACAGCACGACGGCGCGCAGGCCCTTCTCGGCCTGCAGCCGCGCGGTTGTCGCGACCAGCGCCTCGAACATCTCGGCGTCGAGCGCATTCATCTTGTCGGCGCGCACGAGGCGCACATCGGCCACGCCGTCCGACATCGTCACCGCAATGCGCTCACTCATGGGTCCGTCTCTCCTGATGGTGTTGTTCGTGTGTCACGGCGGTCGTCCGGTTCCGGCCGCACCGGCAGGTTAAGGTAAACGTCAGGACGCAACAACGTGATCGCTGGCGGCCTTGCCCGACGCGAAACTTGCGCTCAGGCTTCGGCGCTGGCACCAGGGCGCGTCTTGCGTTCAGTGGTCATGCCGGTATCAGCGTGCGTGAGGAAAGCCATGCGCAAGAGTGCGATGCGCAAGCCTGTCGCAGTCGTTCTCGGATGTCTTGCAGGCGCGATGGCCGCGGCGTGGATCGCGCCGGCCCGCACCGCAGGCAATGCCAGTTTCTGGGTCGTCGGCAGCTTCGTGAAGGGCTGCTGGATCGTCGAGCAAAATCCGCTCATCGACGGCGGCACGATCCAGTTTTCCGACGGTCCCTATCGCTCCAGGGACGACGCCGAACTCGCCAGGAGCACGATCCGGGCCTGCAAGACGTGAGAATCGAACACGACTTGAAGCCGGCAATGCATTGAGGTCGGCGAAGCTCGACGTGGCCAGGACCTGAGGCGGCTGCGCCGCCGGGACCGGCCCCCTCGCGCAAATTCCTCCATGTGGATTTCCGCCGGATCGCTCGAATTTTAACGTTCTGCTGAACGTGACGACAAACGTCCTCTGTCAGGGTGCAGGCCTCGGCACAAGAGGTTTTGGGTCATGACGGACGTGGAATTCGACTACCTGCTGGATGCGGTGAGCGCCGCCGTGAGCCGCGCACCGGCCGAGCCGGTGTTCGATGACGGCCTCGACTTCGACCACCTGCCAGAGCCCGCCAATGACAACGGCGCGATCTGGCCCCACGAGCCGTTCCCCGACGGCTGGACGGCGTCCTGCTGAGGCCACGCGGCTTACACCCGCGGC
Organism: Bradyrhizobium sp. U87765 SZCCT0048; assembly: GCF_018131225.1. GTDB lineage: Bacteria > Pseudomonadota > Alphaproteobacteria > Rhizobiales > Xanthobacteraceae > Bradyrhizobium_A. The sequence goes on from NZ_JAFCMM010000001.1 coordinate 212,140, forward strand.
GATGGTTGACAGACCGTTATCGGGCGCCTGCGACGACATCGCGCCGGGAGCCTCTTGCAGTTTTTAAATGATCGATTAAACCTCGCGGGGTCATTCCTCAGTGAGGTTCGCCATGTTCACGTCCCGCCTGCTCGCCGGTCGCAACATCCTGGTCACCGGTGGAGGAACCGGCCTTGGCAAGGCGATGGCTCGCCGTTTCCTCGAACTCGGTGCTGACGTGCACATTTGCGGTCGCCGCAAGGGCGTCTGCGACGATACCGCCGCAGAGCTGATGCAGGCCCATGGCGGCAAGGTCACGAGCCACGGGCTCGACATCCGCGACAGCGCCGCCGTCGACGCCATGGTCGAAGGCATCTTCGCCGACAAGCCGCTCACCGACCTCATCAACAATGCCGCGGGGAATTTCATCTCGCGGACGCAGGATCTGACGCCGCGCGGTTTCGACGCCGTCGCCAACATCGTGATGCACGGCACATTCTACGTCACCCATGCGGTCGGCCGGCGCTGGATCGCGGGTCAGCATCGCGGCAATGTGGTGTCGATCGTGACCACCTGGGTTCGCAACGGCAGTCCCTATGTCGTGCCCTCGGCGATGAGTAAGGCGGCCGTTCATACCATGACCATGTCGCTGGCGAGCGAATGGGGCCGCTATGGCATCCGCCTCAACGCAATCGCACCCGGCGAAATTCCGACCGAGGGCATGAGCAAGCGCATCAAGCCGGGTGACGAGGCCGGGGCGCGCACCATCGCGGTCAATCCGATGGGCCGGGTCGGCACCATGGAGGAGCTGCAAAATCTCGCCGTGTTCCTGATCTCCGGCGGCTGCGACTGGATCACCGGCGAGACCATTGCCATGGACGGCGCCCAGGCGCTCGCCAGCGGCGGCAGCTTCTATGAGCTGCGCAACTGGAGCGACGCCGACTGGACGGCGGCGCGCGACTCCATCAAGGCCCAGAACGACAAGGACCGGGCCGGGCGCGCCTGAGGCGCGGTGCTACTGCGGCATGGTGCGCGGACAAACCGTGGCGTAACGGTCGCGCCAGCCTTGGGCGGTGCGTACCCGCCCGCGCAGTTCTCGGAAGCAGCGCGGAACGCCTTCGTCATACTGCGAGTCGTAGGGAATGTAGGTGTAGCCCCAGCCACCGGGGCCGCCATAGCCGAACGGACATCCCCAGCCATAGCCGAGACACGGCCCGAAATACGGCCCATGCCGGTAGCGATGCCAGTGGCCCGCCGAGGCCTCCGTCGCCATCGCCACACCCATGCCGGCCACCGCAAGCGCGATCAGCAGTCGTCGCAACACCATTCCTGTCCCGTTCCCAACGCGTCGGTTCTTGGACGTCTCTTATAGGCGGCGACCCGGCGGAATGCGATCACTTCCCGGTGTCGGCCGCAGGGCCTGCCGTCGCAGGCCGCGGCCTTGCTGCCCGTCCGCCCTGCCCTTAAGTTTGCCTCGCCGGCCATCCACAGAGTTTGCGGGACCCATGACATCACCCCTTCGCGTGCGCGCTATCGCGCCCGTCTTCGGCATCGGGCTGCTTGCCGGGCTTGTCATGGCTGAAGGCACCACCGCAATCGCCCAGTCAGCCGACCTCGTGCTGTGTGACCGCCTCGCCGCGGATCCAGCCGATCCGGACAAGCCTGCAGACGTCAAGGGCGTCGCCGAGGTCGCGCCGGCAGACATTGCCACCGCCCTGAAGTTCTGCCGCACGGCCTCCGCCGGATCGCGGCGGGCGCTCTACCAGCTCGGCCGCGCCTATGCCGCCAACGGCCAGAGTGCAGAAGCGATCGCCGCCTATCGCAAGGCCGCCGATCGCGGCAGTTCATCGGCGATGGTCGAACTCGGCGTGATGCAGGCGACCGGCAACGGCATGGCCAGGGACGAGGACCAGGCGCGCCGCTTGTTCACCCGCGCGGCCGAAGCGGGCAATCCGCGCGGCGTCGTCAATCTTGCGGCGCTGTCGAAGTCGGGCGGTCCCCCTGCGGATCCCGTCAGATCGCGCACCATGCTGGCGAAGGCCGCGGAGGCCAACTCCGCCGAGGCGCAGTATCAGCTCGGCATGATGATGGCCGATGGGCTCGGTGGCCCGCAGGACGACGTCGCCGCCCGCGGCCTGTTCGAGAAGGCTGCCGCGCAGGGCCACGCCGGCGCGCTCGAGCGCATGGGCGCGTTCACGCTTGCCGGGCGCGGCGGTCCGCAGGACAAGGGCGCCGCGAAAGCCTATTTCGAAAAGGCGGCGGCGCTCGGCAACGACGACGCCAAGGCCGCGCTCAAGCGCGCCGAGTGCCCCTACGTCATCAAGGACAAGCGCGGCAACGTCGTCACCAACCTGTGTTTTTAGACGCGCGGCGTCAGGACAACGGCCTGACCATTGCGGTACGGACGCCGTCGTCGCCGGTCGCAATGAAGCCGAGACGTTCGTAGAGCCGGCGCGCGCGCGTATTGGCGCTGAGCACGGCAAGCGTCATGGATGTTGCTCCCAGCGTCTGCGCGGAGCGGCCGAGGCTGGTCATGACCTCCGCGCCGATGCCGTGTCCTCGCATCGTCTCGGCGACGACGATGTCGACAAAATGGAGGACGCGCCGCTCGCCGTCACCGACAACCGCCACGATGACGCGACCGACGGACTGGCCGTCGCTGACGATGACGAGATGCTCGGCTCGAGGAAACGCCTGGCGGTAGCCGAGCTGCTGAGAGCGAAACTGTTGATCGAGCAGCATGGTCAGCATCGGCTCGGGCACGCCGGCAAACTGCGGCGCGCGATCGGCATGAAAAAGCGCGCGGACGAAGATGTCGTCCGCGGCGGACACCGGGCGTAATCGGATCCCGGAACCAAGCGGCCCGACCGCTGTGGCGATCGGGCCCGGACCGACGTCACGGTCGGCTGAGGTCATCGCCTCACGACGTGAAGGAGGGATAGACGCCGTTGATGCAGATGCAATAGATCATCGCCAGCGTCGGCTGATCGTTGGGATGCGCTTGCGAACCGCCGGTCGGGGTCATGGCATTGGGCGAGAATGTCGTGGTCGCGGGCAAGGGCAGGAACCCATTGAAGGAAGGATCCATCGCGACATTCGACGCTCCGGTGGGGCCGGGAGTGGCACCGCTCGCCCCCGCCTTGGCCAGCTGCAGCCCATGTCTGTGCGCTGCCATCTCCTGTATCATCAGATTTACAGTGTTGCTCCCCACCTGCTCGCCGATGACTCGCATCGAGAGAGCGGGCCCCTGCCCCTGGCTCATCGCCACCGTACCAACGAGATTTGGCAGCGCAAAATTCACGGTGCCATTGCCGCCGTAATAGGTGCCGATCAAACTGTAGAGCGGTGTGTACTGATGAATTGCCAGCAGGCGTCCGTCACAGGGCAGCCAGTTGTTCGGATAAAATCCAAAGGCGAAGGCCTGGATCTCGCCGACATAAGAATCCGCCATATCTCATCTCCTGTTGATGTCTTGGCGAGCGTCGTCAGCCCTGGCTCGGATAGATGCCGACATAGGCTATGCAGAAGTTCGCCGTCAGCGTCGGCATCATGTTGTTGTGGGGAATACTGCTGCCATTGATCACCACGCAGGGCGCCATCAGGTCGTAGCCCGCGACACTGGCCTGCGGCGCATAGAGATTGTGCAGAGATGAATTGGATGTGGCCAGATGAACGGTCGGGCCGGGCGTCTGGAACGTGGCAACCGTCGTGGATGACATCAGCCCGTGACTGTGCGACGGCATTTCCTGATCAAGCAGCGTATGGGTTTCTTGGCCGCCGACCTGTCCGAGCACCCGCGGCGAAAGACCACCGGGGCCTGTCCCCTGCGATATCGGCACGCGCCCACGCAGATCCGGAACATTGAAGGTCTGAACGCCGTCGCCGCCATAGGTGGTGCCGATCAGCGCGTAGAGCACGTTATAATTCGCGATCGATAACGACTGACCGTTGCAGGCAAGCCAGCCATCCGGAATACGTGGAAACCCAAACAGGCGAATTTCGCCGACATATTGGTCAGACACAATCAGCTCCTGCGGTCGGCGGAGCCCTTTGCAACCCTTTGCAGCGATCAGCCTGATGCTTCAGGAAGAACCGCCGAAAAGGGCGCGCGCTCCGCGATGTCGAAAAGGCAATCTTTGGATTTGGATTTGCCACCGCGAATATTTCATCCGCGAGTGCTGTCCGCGTCACGGGCGCGACGGGAAAATGCCCTGCGTCGCGATGAGGTAATTGATCACCAGGAACGGCTGCATATTGTTATGCGCAAGATTGCCGCCGTCATTGACCACGTTGGTCGACACAGAAAGCGGGACTTCCTGGCTGCCGGCGGTCGTGAAAATGGCTGTGACCGGATTGCCGGTCGTCGTCACGCCGAAGATGTTCGATGTCGGCGTCGACGATTTGCTGGATGCCGTCACGGTCGTCGCCTGAATCATGTGATTGTGCGACGGCAATTGCTGAACGTTGAGCGTTACGTTTTCCGTACCGCTCACCAGTCCCCAGGGAACGTTGTTGAAATTGCAGCCCAGAACCGCGCGGCCACGCAGGTCCGGCAATGCGAAGGTTCGGATGCCGTCTCCGCCATAGGTCGTGCCTATCAGCGAAAACAACGCTTGATTTGCCGAAATGGCGAGCAGCGCACCATTGCACAGGACCCACCCCTTCGGAATGATTCCGAAGCCCGCGGGCATAATTTGACCAACAAAGGGAGTGGCCGGCATAAGCAGCCTCTTGACGGTTAAATGATGTAAAGAAAGACGACTGAGTAAGGTGCGTAAAAAAATACCGCATCATTTTAGGATGTCATTCCGCACAGGTCAAGCGCTTTGCAATCAATCTGGCGCAATGACGACCTTCGGCCCTCGTCTCTTTCTCATTTCTGACCGTTCGTATGTTGCGCGTCCGCAACACAGCGCAGCGAAGAAGCTCGCGGCTATAGCGATGAACGACATCGCGTGTCGTCCGCTCTTGCAGTCGCGCCGAAAATCCAATGATGTAACCAAGATGATTTGAGAATTCTGGATCGCCAGTTTTGCGTTCGTCCATTTGTCGGACGAGCGGCGATCGGTACGGCGTCGATTTAGTACGCCGAGTGCGGCGCGGGTTTTAGCGCGCCGGGAATGAATGTTTCTACGTATTTCGAACGGCCTGATGTGCTGCGTCGCAGCGAAAATGGCCTCCAAAATATTCGGGTTTCGATGATGTTTTTGAGCCGCCTGCGAACATCGGCCGACGCGATCTCAAGCAAGCGATTGCAGGGATACGGCCTGTCACTTCAAGCGATCTGTCGTTCAATTGTTGATGTCGTCGCCGTGCTCTCCCTTTCCCTGGGGCGCGCGATCTTGCGTTGTGGCACCGGACCCGGCCTGGCCATTCGATCATCGTTGATCGTCGCTGCCGTCGCCTTTGCTCCGAGCATCGCCGAGGCGGCCTGCGACAACTCCGTGACATTCGCGACCGGCAAGGTCGGCGATTCCGTCACGCTTCATACCGATACCTGCGCCGCCAACATCCTGAATACCGGGCTGTTCACGACCAACGCGCCGAACGTGCCGCAGAATTCCTATCCGATGGGGAACCCGCAAAACTTCAGCTTCGCGGTCCCCGGCGATACCACTGCGGCGAACAGCGCCAACGGAACGATCTACACGATCGCACCCGAGGTGGATGCAGGGTCTGGCAACGGCACGACCAACTTCGGCTTTTATACGATCACGATCAAATCGCTGGGTTCGACGACGACCGATACGCTAACGCTCTACTCGTCGCCTGACGGCATCACGGCGAGCACGCCGTTTCCGATCACTGTCCACAATCTCTCTCCCGGCACGCCGCCGTCGATCGCTGCCGCTTTCAGCCCGACGTCGATCACGACATCGGGCACATCGACACTGACGCTCACCATCAGCAATCCCAATGCCTCGCTCAGCCTGAACGGCGTTGCGGTGGCTGCTGCGACCCTTCCCGCCAATCTTACCGGATCAAGTCCCGCAACCACCTGTAGCGGCGGTACGGCTTCCTATAGCGCGGGAAGCGGTCTCTCCCTGTCCGGTGCGACACTCGGGAACAGTGCGTCCTGTACGGTGACGTTGACGGTCTCGTCGACGGTGCCCGGCAACTACAGCTACACGAGCGGAGCGGTTTCGAGCACGTCCCCTGGTTTGGCGGGCTCCACAGCGACCACTCCGACCGCGCTGACGGTCACAGCGCTTCCTCCGACCGTGACGTCGCTGTCCCCTACGACTGGCCCGGCCGCCGGTGGCACATCGGTGGTCATCACTGGCACTAACTTGACCGGGGCGACCGGTGCCGCGGGCGTCAAGTTCGGCACCACCAATGCCACGAGCTATGTGGTCAACAGCGCAACCCAGATCACGGCGATCGCACCGGCCGGAACGGGGACGGTCGATGTCACGGTGACCACGTCAGGCGGCACCAGTGCGATCAGCGGCGCGGATCAGTACACCTATGTTGCGGCACCGACCGTCTCGTCCGTCAACCCGACCAGCGGTCCGGGCAGCGGCGGAACGACCGTGACGATCACCGGCACGAACTTCACCGGTGCGAGCGCAGTCGCATTCGGCGGAACCGCTGCCGCAGGATTCTCCGTTGTCAACGCGACGCAGATCACGGCCACCGCCCCTGCGGGGAGCGGCACCGTAGACATCCGTGTCACGACGCTCGGCGGCACCAGCGCGATCAGCGCCGCTGACCAGTTCACATACATTCCGGCACCGACCGTCACAACGATCAGTCCGACCAGCGGGCCGACCGCGGGCGGCACGACAGTGACCATCACCGGCACCAACTTTACCGGAGTGACGGCCGTCACGTTCGGCGCGACGAATGCGACGAGCTTCTCCTTCGTCAGCGCAACCTCGATCACGGCCACCGCCCCGGCCGGCACCGGCACCGTCGATATCATCGTCACTACCCCAGGCGGCACCAGCGCGACGGGCGCAGGCGATCAATACACTTATGTCGCGGCACCGACGGTCACCGCGGTGTCCCCCACGGCGGGCCCGGCCACCGGCGGCACCTCGGTGGTGATTACCGGCACCAATCTGACAGGGGCGACCGGTGCCGCGGGAGTCAAGTTCGGCACCACCAATGCCACCAGCTATGTCGTCAACAGCGCGACCCAGATCACCGCAGTCGCGCCGGCCGGAACGGGGACGGTCGATGTCACGGTGACCACGACAGGCGGCACCAGTGCGACAGGCGCAAGCGATCAGTACACCTATGTTCTGGCGCCAACGGTTACGTCCATCAGCCCGACCAGCGGTCCTGCCAGCGGCGGAACGACCGTCACGATCACTGGCACGAATTTCAGCGGCGCGACTGCAGTGACATTTGGCGGAACCGCAGCCGCCGGTTTCACCGTTGTCAGCGCGACCTCGATCACAGCCACGTCTCCAGCGGGAAGCGGTACCGTAGACATCCGTGTGACGACGCTCGGCGGCACCAGCGCGATCAGCGCCGCTGACCAGTTCACCTATATTCCGGCGCCGACCGTCACAACGATCAGTCCGACCAGCGGGCCGACCGCGGGTGGCACGACGCTGACCATCACCGGCACCAACTTCACCGGAGTGACGGCCGTCAAGTTCGGCGCGACCAATGCGACGGGCTTCTCGTTCGTCAGCGCAACTTCGATCACGGCAACCGCCCCCGCCGGCACCGGCACCGTCGATATCACCGTCACAACTCCAGGCGGCACCAGCGCGACGGGCGCAGGCGATCAATACACTTATGTCGCGGCACCGACGGTCACGGCGGTGTCCCCCACGGCAGGTCCGACCGGCGGCGGCACCACGGTCGTCATCACGGGCACAGGCCTGTCCGGTGCCACGGCCGTCAAATTCGGTGCCACCAATGCGAGCGGTTTCACGGTGAACAGCGCGACCCAGATCACGGCGACCTCGCCGGCTGGAACGGGCACGGTTGATGTCACGGTGACCACGTCAGGCGGCACCAGTGCGACCGGCGCCGCTGATCAATACACCTATGTTGCAGCGCCGACCGTCTCTTCCGTCAACCCGACCAGCGGTCCGGGCAGCGGCGGAACGACCGTGACGATCACCGGCACGAACTTCACCGGTGCGAGCGCAGTCGCATTCGGCGGAACCGCTGCCGCAGGATTCTCCGTTGTCAACGCGACGCAGATCTCGGCCACCGCCCCTGCGGGGAGCGGCACCGTAGACATCCGTGTCACGACGCTCGGCGGCACCAGCGCGATCAGCGCCGCTGACCAGTTCACCTACATTCCGGCACCGACCGTCACAACGATCAGTCCGACCAGCGGGCCGACCGCGGGCGGCACGACGGTGACCATCACCGGCACCAACTTCACCGGAGTGACGGCCGTCAAGTTCGGCGCGACCAATGCGACGGGCTTCTCCTTCGTCAGCGCAACCTCGATCACGGCAACCGCCCCCGCCGGCACCGGCACCGTCGATATCACTGTCACAACTCCAGGCGGCACCAGCGCGACGGGCGCAGGCGATCAATACACTTATGTCGCGGCACCGACGGTCACCGCGGTGTCCCCCACGGCAGGTCCGACCGGCGGCGGCACCACGGTCGTCATCACGGGCACAGGCCTGTCCGGTGCCACGGCCGTCAAATTCGGTGCCACCAATGCGAGCGGTTTCACGGTGAACAGCGCGACCCAGATCACGGCGACCTCGCCAGCTGGAACGGGCACGATTGATGTCACCGTGACCACGGTCGGCGGGACCAGCGCGATCGGCGCGGCCGACCAATTCACCTATGTTGCGGCGCCGACCGTCTCGTCCATCAGTCCGACCATCGGTCCGTCCACGGGCGGCACGACGGTCACGATCACTGGCGCGAACTTCAACAATGCGACCGCAGTGACATTTGGCGCGACAGTTGCCACAGGTTTTACAGTGGTCAGTGCGACCTCGATCACAGCCACGTCTCCAGCCGGAACCGGCACCGTTGACATCCGCGTGACGACGGCCGGCGGCACGAGCGCGACCAGCGCCGCTGACCAGTTCACCTACGTTCCCGCGCCGACCGTGACCGGCATCAGCCCGACCGCCGGGGTCACCAGTGGTGGCACGATCGTGACGATCACCGGCACGAACTTCACGGGTGCGACCGCCGTAAAATTCGGAGCGAGCAACGCCAGCAGCTTCACCGTCAACACCGCCACCCAGATCACGGCCACCGCACCAGCCGGTACAGGCACGGTGGATGTAACCGTGACCACAACAGGGGGCACCAGCGCCACGACAGCGGCTGACCAGTACACCTACATCGCACCGCCAGCCGTCACATCGATTTCGCCGACCGCGGGTCCGCTTGCCGGTGGCACCTCGGTGGTCATTATAGGAACTGGATTCAGTGGCGCGACGGCCGTGAAATTCGGCGCCAGCAACGCCAGCGGCTTCACCGTCAACAGCGCCACCCAGATCACCGCAACGGCGCCCGCGGGAACCGGCACCGTCGACATCACCGTCACCAACTCGGTAGCGACCAGCGCAACAAGCGCGGCCGACCAGTACACCTATGCCGCTGCGCCGACCATTGCGTCGCTCAGCCCGAACAGCGGACCGGCTGGTGGCGGAACTTCGGTTGTGATCACCGGCACCAATTTCACGGGTACGAGCGGCGCCTCTGGAGTCAAGTTCGGCACCAATAACGCGTCGAGCTATACGGTCAATAGCGCCACCCAGATCACCGCCATAGCCCCGGCCGGAGCGGTCGGAGCCGTCAGCGTGACGGTGACAGCGCCGGGCGGCACCGGATCCGGCACATACACCTATGTTAATGTCCTCACCCTGACGTCGACGCCGTCGTCTACGACCCAGGTCGGCCAACCTTACGCCCAGACCAATGTCGCCGGTGGCGGAACCAGTCCATTCACCTATTCGCTTCTATCGGGGGCACTGCCGCCGGGCACGTCGCTGAACACCACGACGGGCCTCGTCTCGGGTACGCCGAGCAGCGGAGGCAACTTCAGCTACACCATCAAGGTCGTGGACAACAGTCCCACCCAGCAGAGCGCCACTCAGACGGTTACCGGCGCGATCACCACCGCCGTCAGCTCGACAGCCGTCACATCCTCGCTCAATCCGAGCTCTGCGCACCAGCCGGTCACCTTCACGGCGACGGTGACGGCATCGGGCGGCGGAACGCCGACGGGAACTGTAACGTTCAAGGACGGCGACGCCCCGATCGGGAGTGGCGTCTTGGCGGGCGGTGTCGCCACCTTTACCACCGCCACCCTGACCGTCGGTTCGCACAGCATCACGGCGAGCTACGGTGGAAACGGCAACTACACCGCCAGCGTTTCGCAGGCCCTCTTGCAGACAGTCAACATTCCTGCCGACAGTCTCAAGCTGCGTGCGCTGCAGGTGAGCGTCACCAAGATCGTCGCGCAGAACTCGGGCCAGGCGATCTCGGGCGCGATCGACACCGCGATCTCCGAAGGCTTCAGCGACGGCCCCGGGAGCTTCCTCACCCCTGGCGGCATGGGCATGCGTTTCAACTTCTCTGCCGATCCTGATCAAACCGAAGGGATGAACGGCGAAAAGATCGTCAGCGATCGCTGGAATGGCACGTTTGCCCTCGACGGCAATAAAGCCAATGGACCCGGCGCACTCGGCTATGATGGCAAGCGCAAGCCTAATGACAGCGCGTTCGCCGCGATCGACCGTGCAGCTCCTTCAACGAAAGCGCCGCCTCGCGTCACGACGGATTCAAAAGACTGGATCCTGTGGGCGGACGTGCGCGGCTCCGGCATCGACCGCTGGGGTACGACCATGAACAGCGGCCAGGCGCTGCTCTACGGCGCGCAGGTCAACGCGCTGATGGGGCTCACGCACCGGGTTGCACCGAACCTCATTATCGGTGCGCTCGGCGGCTACGAGACGTTCGACTACACGTCGCAGGAGTTCAACGGCAAGCTGAAAGGCGATGGCTGGACCGTCGGCGCGTATATGGGCTGGAAGCTCTCGCCGACCATTCGTTTCGATGCCGCAACCGCCTATTCCGGTATCGGCTACAACGGCACCGCCGGAACGGCGCAGGGCAATTTCAACGGCAGCCGCTGGCTGGTGTCAGGTGGTCTGGTCGGATCGTATAAGGCCTGGGGATTGGACATCGAACCCTCCGTGAAGGTCTACGCCCTTTGGGAGCACGAGAACGCCTACACCGATACGCTCGGCACGCTGCAGGACAGCCGCAACTTCGCCACCGGCCGCGCGTCGAGCGGCGTCAAGGTCGCCTACCCGTTCACGTGGACCGACACCGTGATGCTCGCGCCGTTCGCCGGCGTCTATGCCGACTATTACTTCACCAAGGATGATGCCGCGGCGATCGTCGCAGCGGCCGGCGCGCCGCCGCTGGCGTCGACGCCTCTCCTCGACGGCTGGTCGGCGCGTGTCGAAGGCGGCCTTGCCGCGAAGTTCGCCAATGGCGCGGCGGTCCTTGCCGGTGCGGAGCTCGGCGGCATCGGTGGCAACGTGCAGATCTGGACGTTCCGTGCCCGCGCCAACGTGCCGTTCAGCGCCCGCTGACCGAGACGATCGCGGACGGAATGTTGCAGCGTCGGAGGTGCCAGGCGGTTTCTAGTTCCGGTCGCGCCGGCGATGCCCCCGGGCTTTCGCAGGCGCCTTCGCCGGCGGGGTCAGTGCGGCCACGTTCAGCGGCGCAAATGACCGTTCCTCGCACTTGTCGAGGATGGCCGCGGAACGTGCAGTCTTGAGCTTGCCGTCCTGGAACAGCAGGACATAGAGCCGGCGCGCCTGCTCCGCTGCGCCGCTCTTCAGGCAGATCATCCACGGCTCGATATTGATCGACGGCGAAGCGTCGGGCGCGCTGACCAGCAGCGGCGCCAGCAGCTTCAGCTCATCAGCCTTGTCCTTGACCATCCTGATGACGTCGACACTGGACAGATCCGGCGCGACTGCCGAGCTCACGGGCGCGGCCGGCGGCTGTGTTGTCGTCGGAATGATCGACAGGCCGCCCGGCAACGACGTCGCGCCGCCGCATCCGGCGAGCAGAAGCATGACAGGGAGAGGCAGCAGGCGGCGCATCGGATGGATCGGCAACGTCAGGAACAGCGGTCTGGCCGAGTAGCACGGACAACGCGCCGAAACTATGGCTCCGAAATCGCTCGTTCCGTTCGTCAGAACGGCGCTGCGGCGTGCACCGTCGCTGTTCGGGAGCCTTGCAACCGCTGTCGAGGCCGCTATGCGCGCTGCGCCGGGAGCGCCGCATTGACCATCATCGAAGCGATGCCCGAGGAGCGCACGCGTTCGAGTTGTCGGCGCTCCGCTGGCCCTCGGCTGAAGTGTGCCCGCGAAGCAGAGCGTCTGTGCGATCATCACCACCAGCCACGACGGAGTTACCCGAACGGCATCCCTGCCTGACGCGGAACGCCAGGAGCGCGCGCGATATCCCGACCACAAATCGCCGCATGAGACGATGGTGCAGGTGATCAGAACCGATCACTGGCCGTCCGGACAGGCGAATGGATGGGGGCACAGGACGTCGCGGGCAAGCGCGACTGAACGTGGAATGGCGCTCCCTAGCGGAATCGAACCGCTCTCTCCACCGTGAAAGGGTGGCGTCCTAACCGATAGACGAAGGGAGCCGAACGCCGGCTCATCCGGGCCGCAGGCCTGCCGCGATCCCGTCGGGCGTTTGCACGCCGCGTCGTTCACGCTGAAAACCGCAATCAAATCAGCCGTTTAGGAGCCTTCGCTCCCGATGTCCGACTCTCGCGGCGCAGCGTGGCGCCACCTATAATGACGTTTCGCGGTGGCCGCAAGCGCTCCCGTCAATATCCCCTGCTCCGCCACGCCAGAATCCGTCGCTCGGCCACGGCCATGGCAAGCGCGGTGACATAGCCGACGGCGCCGAGCAGGATCACCCCGGCGAACAGGTCAGCCGAGCGGAACGCCCGCGCCGACAGCAGCACCCAGTGGCCAAGGCCGTCGAGCCCTGCCAGCATCTCGCAGACGACCGACAGGATCAGCGCGACCGTCAGGCTGAGGCGCATGCCGGCGAGAATGTCAGGGCTTGCGGACGGCAGCGCGATCTTGGCGATCACCGCGAGGCGCGACATGTGCAGCGCCCGCGCCACCTCGTAGAGACGCGGCTCGACGGCGGCAAAGCCGTGCACGGTGGCGAGCAGCAGCGGCCACAGCGAGCCGAACGCAATCACCGCCAGCGCCATGCCCTGGGTCAGCCCGAACAGCGCGATCGCAACCGGAATGACCGCTGAGACCGGCAGTGGCCGCAACACTTCGAGCGTCGGCGCGACATAGACTCGCATCGCCCTCGACGAGCCGATCAACGCACCGAGCGCGATGCCGATGAACGACGCCAGCAGCCAGCCGACCGCCATGTGCTGCAGCGTGCCCAGCAGCTTGTCGAAGAGATCGCCGGTCGAAAAGCCGCGCACCAGCGACGCGAAGGCGCGGTCCGGCCCCGGCAGGAACACCGGCGACACCAGCCGCAGGTCGGCGATGGTCTGCCACAACACGACGACGCCCGCCGCGACGGCAAAGCTGACGGCGCGCCATGCCCACGCCGACGTGCGGGTCGTCGCGCGGGTCATGGCGTCCCCTCCACCGCCGCAGCGAGCCCGAACAGGCGGCGCTGCGCCTGCACCAGCGCGGCATTCAGGGCGAACCCGACAAGCCCGATCCAGACCAGCAGCGCCAGCATCAGGTCCGGCCGCAACGCCTGCTGCGCGGTCATGATCGCCGCGCCGAGCCCAAGCGGGTTGGCCGTGATCTCGACGGTCACCGCGACGATCAGCGCAACGCCCGCGGCGAGGCGGAAGGCGACGAAGATCCGCGGCAGCGCCGCCGGAATGACGATCTTGGTGACCTGTGCCACTGGACCGAGCCTGAGTGCACGCGCCACCTCGAGAAGGCGCGGCTCGACGCCACGCACCGCGCCGCGCGCCAGGATCAGCAGCGGCCAGATGCTGGCGAAGGCGACGATCGCGATTTCCATGCGATAGCCGAAGCCGAGCGCGATCAGGCCGATCGGCAGCAGCGCCACCGACGGAATCGGCCGGATGCTCTCGATGGTGACCTCGAGGCTGCGGTCCAGCAGCGGCCACAGGCCGAGGATCAGGCCCAGCAGCAACCCGATCGATGCGCCGATCGCAAGGCCTGCGAAGGTCGCAATCAGGGTGTCGCGCGTCCAGGTCAGCAGTGATCCGTCGCAGACGCTTTCGACGAACGCCAGCGCGATCTGGCTCGGTGCCGCGAGCGAGTCGCTCTGCAGGTGGACGGCGCGTGCGGCGGCTTCCAGCGCGACGATGATGGCGACCGGCAGAAGCAGAGGTTTGAGGCGGTCGGCGATCACGGCTTGCCTTCCGACGCCTTAATGAAATCGAACAGCTCGCGCCGCAGCCGCAGGAATTCCGGCAGCTCGCGGGTGGCGAGCTGGTCGCGTGGCCGCGGCAGATCGACCTTGACGTCGATGCCGATCCGCCCGGGATGCGGCAGCAGGCCGATCACGCGGTCGCCGAGATAGATCGCCTCCTCGAGGTCGTGGGTCACGAAGATCACCGTTGCGCCGCTCGCTGCCACCAGCGCCAGCACCTCGTCCTGCAGGCCCTGCCGCGTCATGGCGTCGAGCGCGCCGAACGGTTCGTCCATCAGCAGCACGACCGGCTCCTGCGCGAGGCAGCGCGCGATCTGCAGCCGTTGCTGCATGCCCCCGGACATTTCGGAGGGATACTTCGCGCCATGCTCCGGCAGGCCGACCCTGGCGAGCAAGGTCGCAATGCGCGCGGGCCGCTCGGCTGCGGCGATGCCTGCCGCCTCCAGCGCCAGCGAGACGTTGCCGGTGGCGGTGCGCCAGGGCAGCAGCGCCTTGCCATAGTCCTGGAACACGATGGCGACGTCGCGGCGCGGGCCGCTCATCGGCTCGCCGGCGATACGTACGGCGCCCTGCGTCGGTGGATAGAGCCCGCCCGCCAGCCGCAGCGCCGTGGTCTTGCCGCAGCCGGAAGCGCCGATGATGCACACGAACTCGCCGGGCTCGACGGCAAGGCTGAGGTCCCGGATGATTGGCCGGCCGCCAAGCTCGATGGTGACGCCATCAAAGGTGATCATGGGCTGGCGCGTTGCCGCGCGCGGCGCGTCGGCGGCCTCCGGCCTGGGTCTGGAACTGGTCCGGATCGTCACGGCTGCACGTCTCCCGGTGGATAGACGAAGTTCAGGGTGGACTGGAGATGTCGGGCGAGCATGGTGCAGGCGGCGTCCGCATCCCGCGCCATCACCCGCTCGGCGAGTGTCTGGTGGACGTCGACGAAGTGTTCGCCATCGTCGAAGCCGCGCATCATGACGCGGCGGTAGCGATAGGCCTGGTCGTAGAGATCGGCATGTGCCGCAAGCAGCCGCGGCGAATCGCAGGCCGACAGGATCGCGGTGTGGAAGCCCTTGTGCACGGCGTCGAAATCCTCGGCGCCTTCGCTGAAATGCGCGCCGCTGCGCTCGACATGGCGGCGCAGCTGATGCAGCGCCGAGACGATGCCGGCCTCCCACGCATCCCCGCCCTTCTCCATCGCCAGCCGCAGCGCCTCCCTCTCGATGACGGTGCGGATGCGGGTGATGTCGGCGAGATCCTCGCGGCTGACGTCGGCGACACGAAAGCCGCGCTGACCGATGGCGACGATCAGGCCGCGCGACACCAGCCGTGACAGCCCCTCGCGCACCGGCGTTGCACCAATGTCATAGCGCTGCGCCAGTTCGACGATGCCGAGCCGTGCGCCGGGCGCGAAGTGTCCGGTCAGGATGTCGCGCTGGACGAGGCCGGCGGCCCGCTCGCTGAGCGTATCGGAAACATCACCTGCGGACACGCGCGCCACAGCCATGGCCGCCTTCCTCTCTCATTTGAGGATCAGCTTGTTGAGGTCGAGCTTCGACTGCAGCATGTTCTGCTGCTGCATGACGTCGATCCACCATGCCAGCTGTTCCGGCTTGAGCTCGGGCTCGGAATGGTTCGGCGTCGTCGATTTGACGAGATCGATCTGCTGCTTGGTGAACTTCGCGATGGCCGCGCTCGCCTTGTCGCGATCGGTGTTGACGATCGCGGCCGCCTCGGCGATGGCCGCGCGAAATTTGCGGATCGCTTCCGGATTCTTCTCCGCCCAGTCGCGCGACGCCGCATAGAAGATGATCGGCTCGGTGCGGCCAAGTTCGGCGCCATAGCGCGCGCCGACATAGCCGGTACCGGCCGCGGTCATGCGGGCGACAAACGGCTCGGCGGTCAGCACCGCGTCGACGGTGCCGGATTTCAGCACGTCGTTCATGGTCGGAAATGTGACCTCGACGAAGTTGACGCTCTTGGGATCGACGCCCTTTTCCATCAGCCATTTGCGGAACAGGACGTGCAGGAAGGCGCCCAGCCCGGGAGCGCCGACCTTCTTGCCGACGAAGTCCTTCGGTTGTTTGATTTCGACACCATTGCGCACGAAGGCCGCGATGGCGTCGTTGGAGACCTTGGTCATCGCCGAGGCGCCGGCCACCGCGACGAGATCGAGGCCGCCATCGACCGACTGCAGGAACACCGTCGAGGTCGGGCCGCCGATCTGGATCGAGTTCGACAGCACGGCCGCGGGAATGTTGGAGTTGAGGCCGATCAGCAGCATCTCGGCGTCGAGGCCGTGCTTCCTGAAGATCCCCTCGTCGGCCGCGACCATCGCCGACGCGCAGTCGGATGTCGCCGTGCAGCCGATCACGATTTTGCCCTGCGCCGCCGCGTGGTCAGCGTTGGCGGCGGCGAGCGCCCATCCAGCCAGCAGCGCAAGCGCTGCGAGACGTTTCCCCATGGTGTCCTCCTGATCGTCCCGGCGATTTTGATCATCGCCTCTTGTTTATCGATATTATTTTTGATCATATATTTTTTGAAAGAACAAGAGGAGACGTCCATGAAGCTTGCGACATACCGTGTCGGGGGAACCGACCGTGTCGGCCTCGTCCACGACCATGACAGCCGCCTGTTCGACCTCGCCGCTGCGGCGACCCGTGCGGGCAAGCCCGATCCAGCCTTCCAGTCGATGCTCGCCCTGATCGATGCCGGTCCGGCTGCGCTCGACACCGCACAGGCGCTGCTGTCCCGCCACGGCGGCGACGATGATCTTTCATTGCCCGTCGCCGGCGCCGAGCTGCTCGCCCCCGTTCCCGAGCCGCGGCAAATGCGCGACGGCATGTCGTTTCCTCTTCACATCCTCCAGGCGCCGCTCGGCCAGCGCAAGCTCGCCGCCCGCGCCCGTGGCGACATGGAGGAGCTGAAGCGCATCGAGGCGGAGCCCCTGCGCGAACTGCCGGACGTCTATCGCAAGCAGCCGATTTTCTACATCACCAACCGCTTCAGCGTGCGCGGCACCAACACCACGGTGAAGTGGCCGCGCTACAGCCGCATCATGGACTATGAACTCGAGCTCGGCCTCATCACCAAGGGCAAGGGCGCCAACATTCCGGCCGCGAAAGCGCGCGACCACATCTTCGGCTTCACCATCTTCAACGACTTCTCCGCCCGCGACGCCCAGCGCATCGAGATGGAGGGCCGCCTCGGTCCAGCCAAGGGCAAGAGCTTCGATGGCGGCAATGTCATCGGCCCGTGGATCGTCACGCCCGACGAGATCGGCGATCCCTACAGGCTGCGCATGGAAGCGCGTGTCAACGGCGAGACCCGCTCGAAAGGCGTCAGCGAGGGCATGTTGTTCTCGTTCGAGGAAATCATCGAGCATATCAGCAAGGACGAGACGCTGATGCCCGGCGAGTTCATCGGTTCGGGGACCGTTGGCAATGGCTGCGGTCTCGAACTCGGCTGGTTCCTCGAGCACGGCGACACCATCGAGCTGGAAATCGAGAAGATCGGCATCCTCAAGAACAAGGTGGAGCGGCAGGACGCCTGACCGGCGTCACTGTCCGCCCGCGACACCCGGAGAAAACCCTCATGGCACGACGACTGATCGACATTTCCGTTCCCTTGCAGAACGACGTCCCGGCGGATCCGCCAGGCAACCATCCGACCATCCAGTACATCGATCACCAGCAGGGACTGCCGCGCATGCTGCAGTTCTTCGATGGCCTGAAGGCGCAGGATCTGCCGGATGGCCAGGGCTGGGCCGTGGAGCAGGTCAGCCTGTCCACGCACAACGGCACGCATCTCGACGCGCCCTGGCACTTCCATCCCACCATGAACCGTGGCGAGCGATCCTGGACCATCGACGAGGTGCCGCTGGAGTGGTGCCTGCAGCCCGGTGTGAAGCTCGATTTCCGCCATTTCCCGGATGGCTATGTCGCGACCGCTGCCGATGTCGAGGCCGAGCTGAAGCGCATCGGTCACACGCTGCAGCCGCTGGAGATCGTCGTCGTCAATACCAGCGCGGGCGTCAAATACGGCCAGCCGGATTACGTCAATTCGGGCTGCGGCATGGGCTATGACGCCACCATGTACCTGCTCGAGCGCGGCGTGCGACTCACCGGCATCGACGGCTGGAGCTGGGATGCGCCATTCGTATTCACCGCGAAGCGATACGCGGAGACGAAGGATGCCGGCCTGATCTGGGAAGGCCACAAGGCCGGCCGTCACATCGGCTACTGCCATATCGAGAAGCTGCACAATCTCGAGCAATTGCCGTCGACCGGCTTCACGGTGTCGTGCTTCCCCGTCAAGATCGAGCGCGCGTCCGCCGGCTGGACGCGGGCGGTCGCCATCATCGACGGCTGATATCAGCAACGTCGGCCGGCGTGCTGGAACCAGCGCGCCGGCGGCGTGTTGTCACTGTCATGATGTGCGGGCTAAGCTTTCCCTCACGCTGATCGACACCCGTGACGGAGCACCGCGATGACCCTTCCCGACGACATCGAAAAGCTGCAGTCGCGCGTGACCGCGGCGATCCAGGCGCACTGGAAGGCCTTCCTGATCGAAGGAATCGTGCTCGTGGTGCTTGGCCTCGCGGCCATCGTGGTGCCGCCACTCGCCAGCCTTGCGGTCACGCTCCTGCTCGGCTGGCTGTTCATCATCAGCGGCATCGTTCAACTGGTGCTGACGTTCTCGGCGCGGCAGCTTCCGGGTTTCGTCTGGTCGCTGCTATCGGCGATCCTCGCCATCGGCGCCGGCGCCGTGCTGCTGCTGTGGCCCGTGCAGGGCACACTGTCCCTGACCATCGTGGTCGGCGTCTACTTCGTGATGGAGGGGGTTGCCACCGTCATGTACGCCCTCGACCATCGCAAACAGCTATCGCGGCGCTGGGGCTGGCTGGTTGCAGCCGGTGTAGCCGACATCGTCGTGTCGGCGCTGATCGTCACCGGACTGCCGGGATCGGCGACCTGGGCGCTTGGTCTGCTGGTCGGCCTCAACATGCTGTTCGGCGGCGTCTCGCTGATCAGCATGGCGCTCGCCGCCCGCAGCACCTGACGGTACGTGGCGGCGCTTGACGCGCGGGCCCGATGCTGCAGCTCAGCAGCCGCGGCAGATGTTCTTGATCTTGCGATCGAGCGCCTTGTCGTCGGCATCCGCGCCGAGCAGTCCACGCTTGTCCTTGGACTCGGCGCTGTCGATGGCCGCCTTGGTTGGCTGGCGGTGTCCGACCGGCGCCTGCGGCAGGCCGCCCGATTGCGCCGAATTGCCGCTGCCCATGCTGCCCTGCGCAAGCGCAGCACTGCCGCCGGAGGCGATCGAAAGAATGAGAACCGTTGCCATCAGCCGCGACATGTTGAACCTCCCGACATCATCTTGGGCCTTCTCTGCCTAATCTAGATCAGATTCCTTGAAACGCGAGTCGTAAGGAACTCGCAGAACAACGAAATCCCGCGAGCTTTGTCGTGCACACGACCTCGTGACATGGGCCATGACGGAACACGCCACCGGCATCCCGAAATCGCCAGCACCTACCGCGTCATCACCGCTTCACAGTTGCGGCGTCCCTGCACGGCGCAATCCTGCGCCTTGCGGACATCGGCCATCGCATTCAACAACCAGATGCCGGCCACGACGAGCAGCGCGAACACGAAGAGCAGCACGACGTTCTCCGTGGTACGCATCCGCCCGTCGTCGGACGACGCCGCCTCATGCATCACGGGACGGTCACCAGTCTCAATCGGAGACATAGCTGTGCACGTCGCCACAATAGTCGACCACGCGGTAGCGTGACCTGTCGTCCTCGTCCTGAGACAGATAGACCGGCCCGACCGGCGCCTTGCCGTGGCCGCCGGGAATGTCCAGCACATACTCCGGCTGGCACAGGCCGGACACATGGCCGCGCAACGCCCGCATCAGCACCTGCCCTTCCGCGATGGTGGTGCGCAGATGCGCCGTGCCCGGGGCGAGATCGCCGTGATGCAGATAATACGGCTTGATGCGGTTCTCGACGAAAGTGCGCATCAGCGCCGCCAGCGTGTCCGGATTGTCGTTGACACCGCGCAGCAGCACCGACTGGCTGACCAGCGGGATGCCGGCGTCGGCGAGCCGCGCACACGCCGCGCGCGCGGCCGCGCTGAACTCGCGGGGATGATTGGCATGTACCGCCACCCACACCGTGATGCCGTCGGCGCGCAGCGCGCGCACAAGATCGTCGCTGATCCGGTCGGGATCGGCGACCGGCACGCGGGTGTGCAGGCGCACGATCCGGACATGGTCGATGCCTGCGAGATCGTTGATCACCTCCTGCAGCCGGCGCGGCGACAGCATCAGCGGGTCGCCGCCGGTCAGGATCACCTCCCAGACCTCCGGGTGGCTGCGGATGTAGTCGAGCGCGCCGCGGTAGGCGTCCTGCGACAGCGCGGTATCCTTGCCCGGACCGACCATCTCGCGGCGGAAGCAGAAGCGGCAATAGACGGCGCAGACATGCACGAGCTTGAGCAGCACGCGATCAGGATAGCGGTGCACGATTCCCGGCACCGGCGCGTGCGCGTGATCGCCGATCGGATCGGGATCCTCGCCCGGCTGCGTTACCAGTTCGTCGGGCGATGGAATGTACTGCCGCGCGATCGGATCGTGCGGATCGGCTGTGTCGATCAGTGCGGCGATCGCCGGCGTCACTGCGACCGCATAGCGTGCCGCCACCGCGTCGAGCTCCGTGCGCGCCGCGGCCTGCGCCAGACCATGAGCGATGAGATCGTCGGCGCTGCGCATCGTCGCCGATGGCTGGGTTCGCAGAACGGAGGTCACGCGTGCGCCTCCGGCGGGGTCCACACCACCTGGTCAATACGCACCGCGCCGGCCGCCAGCATCACCAGACGATCGAGCCCCAGCGCGACGCCGCTGGCCGACGGCATCTGCGCCACCGCGGCGAGGAAATCCTCGTCGAGCGGATAGCGTTCGCCATAGCGCCGCTCCTTCTCATCCATCGCCTCGTTGAAGCGCAGGCGCTGCTCATGCGCATTGGTCAGCTCGGCAAAGCCGTTCGCCAATTCGACACCGCAGGCGTAGATCTCAAACCGCTCGGCAACCCGCGGGTCCGACGCCTTGACGCGTGCCAGCGCGGCCTCCGGCGCCGGATAGTCATGAAGGACGGTCAGCCGCCCCTGCCCAAGCGTCGGCTCGACATGGCTCACCAGCACCTTGCTGAAGATGTCCGACCAGGTGTCGTTGGCATCGATGCGCACCCGTCCCTCGGCGGCCAGCGCCAGGGCGGCGCGATCCGGCTGGCCGTCGATCACCGTCGCCAGCAGGTCGATGCCGGCGAGGCGCTGGAAAGCATCGCCGACCGACAGCATCTCCGGCGCGGCGAACGGGTCGATCAACCGGCCGCGAAACGTGAACTGGCGGGTGCCGGCCGCCCGCGCCGCCTCCGCGATCACCGCGACGCAGTCGGCGATGATGGCGTCGAGCGGTGCCCCCGTGCGGTACCACTCCAGCATGGTGAATTCGGGCAGATGCAGGTCGCCGCGCTCACGGTCGCGGAACACGCGGGCGAATTCCACGATCCGCTCCTCACCGGCCGCCAGCAGCTTCTTGCAGGCGAATTCGGGCGATGTCCGCAAATAGCGGGTCAAGTGCTCCCCAGAGGGCAATGTCAGGCGCGCTGATGGGGCATGGAGATGGGTTTCGTTGCCCGGGGAGACCTGCAGGACGCCGGTTTCGACCTCCAGGAACCCTTCCGCCTCGAACCAGTGGCGCAGGGCACGGACGATTCCGGTCCGCGCCAGCAGAAATGCCCGGCGGTCGGCATGGCGGGACGGCGCCCACCAGGCCGTGGTCTGTCCGGCCCCGATCATGGACGCGTTGCCCGAATCTGGCGCAAAAAGCTGGCATCCGGGTCATAAATCAGTATGTTGCGGCCCGAAACTGTTCCGCCCGCCGCCGGACGTCCGGTCCCGGCCCGGCTTCCGTCCCGAACGCTAGGAAACTGATCCGTGAGAGTCATCGCTAGTTCTATTCGCAAGGGCAATGTCATCGATATGGATGGCAAGCTATATGTCGTTCTGACCGCCGAGAACATCCACCCCGGCAAGGGAACCCCGGTCAGCCAGATCGAAATGCGCCGGATCAGCGACGGCGTAAAGGTCTCCGAGCGGTTCAAGACCACCGACCAGGTCGAGCGCGCCACCATCGAGGACCGTGACTTCAACTTCCTCTACGAGGACGCCGACGGCTTCCACTTCATGAACAACGAGACCTACGACCAGCTCATGGTCGGCAAGGACACCGTTGGCAATGCCGCGCCGTACCTGCAGGAAAACCTGACCGTCAAGCTCTCGATCCACGAGGGCAATGCGGTGGCCATCACCCTGCCCCAGCGCGCGACGTTCGAGGTCGTCGATACCGAGCCGGTGACCAAGGGCCAGACCGCGTCGTCGTCCTACAAGCCGGCCGTGCTGTCCAACGGCGTGCGCACAGCCGTGCCGCCGCATGTCGGCGTCGGCACCCGCATCGTGGTGATGACCGAAGACGGCTCCTACGTCGAACGCGCCAAGGACTAAAGGTCGCAAGGCCACAGCCGGCGGGAGGCGAATTGACCGGGGGCAGCACGCGAGCGAGATCGGCGGCGGCCCCCGGTGCGATGTCCGGCATCAAGCGCATTGCTTTTGCCGTCGCACTCACCTTCGCGATTTCCCTCCTGGGCAGCATGTCCAGGGCGATGGCGGATACGTTCCGCACCCCGGCGATCTCCTCGCTCCAGGCCGAGTGGCGCGGGGCCTATGATCAGCTCAGAGCCGAGTTTAACAGCCGCCCAGAAGCCTCTGGTGCGCTGACATTCTCTCTCTCCTCGCGTCACGCCACAAGCGATCTCCGGCACTGGCCGGCGCTGGCACAGCTCAACGGCATGACCGCGCCCTTCTTCCCCGGCATCAGCCGCAGCGCGGTTCCGGTCCTGTTGCCATTCGATGCGGCGGACTACGCCGGCGATCGTGTTGGCGGCCTGCCCGCCAGCCTGCTGCCGTCCCATTACCAGAACGGGTTCCAGGCCGAGATGTTCGACGCCGGTCCGGCCGGCTACGACGCGGTGTTCTCGCTCGCCCCGTCAGCCGCCGGCGAGATGGCGGAGCGGACCTACGCCCGCCCCGTCGAGATTCACATCACCGGCTCGGCCCTCGTCTACCGGATCGACGATCCGCTTGCCGGCAAGGGAGAGCCGGTCAAGGCACTGGCTGGCCAGTATCCGGACCTGCGGCGCACGATCCGGGAAGGTTACCTGCGCTATGCATTCACCCGTTTCGGCATCCCGTATGTCGTTTCGATCCTGTGTCTCGACAGCGTGCCGCGGCGCAACCGCCTGGCCTGTCGCGAAGCTGCCATCGTCGCCGAGCGCTTCCTGAAGGCGCTGCGGATCGACGGTGGAAGGCCGCAGCCGCGGCGCGGCGACGTCGAGAGCGCGCTGGCCGCCCGGCCGATCCCGCTATCGCCGGACTTCACCTACCGGCCCGTCGGCGACATCATCGCCAACAGCGGCGCCCACGGCCAGACCGGCCGCGCTGACCCGACGGTCTATTCCCAGATCCGCTTTCCTCTCAAGGACACCCCGGCCTTCGCCAACTCCCAGTCATTCCTGAACTGGGGCGACTGCAACTTCACCGGCCGCACCTCGACGCCCCATGCGAAGGGCGGCGCCTATCGCTGCAAGCGTAACGACAAGCCGCTGGTGTTCGACGAGTCGGCGAAGGAGAACTACAGCTACCCCTGGCAGGACAATTTCTGCGAGTCCCGCAGCTTCGAGGTTGGCCAGTGTGCCAGCGGCTACGGTCACCAGGGCCAGGACATCCGTCCGTCGGACTGTCCGCTGCGCAACGACGGCGCCGACCGCTGCGAATCCAACCGCTTCGCCGTGGTCGCCGGCCGCGATGGCGTCATCCTGCGCGGCCGCGGCCAGCAGGCGGCATTCGTTCTCGCCAACACCGCGCGGGACCATGTGCGGCTGCGTTACATGCACATGAACCCGACCCGCATGGATGCGGATGGCTTGCTCAATGGCCGCCGTGTCAGCGAGGGCGAGACCATCGGGCTCGTGTCGAACTACCAGGACTATCCCGGCGGCACGACCAGCCACCTGCACTTCGATTTGCAGGTGTTCACGCGCGACGGCTGGCTATGGGTCAATCCCTACATCACGCTGGTGTCGGCCTATGAGCGGCTGCTGGGTGCGCGCGGAACCGAAGTTCCCGCGGAACCGGTGGCCGCGCCCGCGATGGTCCATGCGCCCGATGAACCGCAGAGGCCGGGCGCCTCGTCGGAAGGCGCCGGCGAATAGCCGCAGGTCCATCTTGCAATCGCGACAGCGTTTGGCTGATCGCCCTGCAGCGCACTACACTGCGTGTCATGACCCTGATCGATTCTCGCCAGTTGACGCGGCGGACCCTGCTCCGGATCAGTGCCGGCGCTGCCGCCTACGCCCTGTCGCCGGCGGGTGCCGCCGCACCGCCTGGCTTCGACCAGTGGCGCGACACCTTCCGCGCCAAGGCGATGGCGCGCGGCATCACGGAGGCGACCTACAGCCGCGTCATGGGCCGCATCGCGCCGGACATGACCGTGTTCGCGCAGATGCGCAACCAGCCGGAATTCAACGAGCAGACCTGGCAGTACATCAACCGCCGCGTCTCCGACTGGCGCATCATCGCCGGCAAGGAAGCGCTGCGTAAGCACGGCGCGGTGTTCGCGCGCATCGAGCGCGACTTCGGCGTTGAGCGCGGCACGCTGCTGGCGCTGTGGGGCGTCGAGAGCGCCTATGGCGATCCGCTGGTGCAGCAGAACCATATGCGCCCGGTGTTTCCCTCCCTCGCCGCGCTCGCCTGGAACGAGCCGCGCCGCAAGGCCTACTGGGAGACCGAATTGATCAACGCGCTGAAGATCGTGCAGCGCGGCTGGAGCACGCCGGAGGAAATGCGCGGCTCCTGGGCCGGCGCCATGGGCCACACCCAGTGGATGCCGGAGGTCTGGCTGAATGTCGGCTTCGACTATGACGGCGACGGCCGTGTCTCGCCGTTCGGTGCGCCCGACGATGCCTTGGGCTCGACCGCGCGCTATCTCGTCAACCGCGGCAAGTATCATCGCAACGAGCACTGGGGCTATGAGGTGCGGGCCGACGGCGCGAGCGGCGGCGGCAGCCGCAGCTATGCAGCCTGGACCGCGGCCGGCGTGAGCCGCGCCGACGGCCAGCCGTTTCCGCAGCCGAATGCTTCGGCGCAACTGTGGACGCCGGTGCCCGGCGGCCCGTCGTTCCTGCTCGGCCCCAACTTCTATGCGGTGCGCAGCTACAATCCGTCGATGAACTACGCGCTCGCGATCGTGCATCTCGGCGACCGCATCCTCGGCGCGGGACCGTTCATCCAGCCCTTCCCGGGTTCCGAGCGCGCGTTGACGCTCGCCGAGGTGCAGGAGATGCAGACTCGCCTCACGCGCCTCGGCTTCGACACCAGCGGCACCGACGGCCGTGTCGGCAACGACACCATGAAGGCGATCAAGGATTTCCAGATCAAGACCGGGATCACCCCCGCCGACGGCTATGGCGGGCTCAAGGTGCTGGCCCGGCTGCGCCAGGGATGACGATCAAACGGCCTGAACGGCGGTCCGGCGACTACAGCGCGCTCGTTTTTACTTGAATCGCGAACACGCTCTATTTTTTGTTTTGACGCGTTTTCTTCACGCGAACCGGTGCCCACTTCGCTCGAAAACACTCTAGCGGATCACGGCCGGCCCGGCCTCCGGCACAGCGACATCACTGACGCGCATCTGCACCCGTTCATTGCCCTGCCAGCGGTCGATCGACAAGGTGCCTGCCACGTGCAACGGCTGGCCGCGGTTTTCCAGCAGCGCGTGGCCGAGCTTCTGACCGACCGCGCGAAAGGCGATGGCGTTGACCACGGCACCGTCGCCGGCCTTGAAGCGCAGCCGCAGGTGCGCCTCGCCGACCGGATCGGCATAGACGAGCTGATGCGCCGGCAGCGCGATCATCGGCTCGGGATTGCCGGCGCCATAGGGCGCGGCGCGGTTGAGCATCGACACGAACTCCGTGGTCACCGCTCGCGCGCTGACCGCGCCGTCGACCAGCAGCTCGTTGACATGGCGCGCCTTGCGCACGTCGTCGCCGAGCGCCTCCTCCATGGCGGCGCGGAATTCGCCGAGCCGCTCCTTTTTCAGTGTCACGCCCGCGGCCATGGCGTGGCCACCGCCCTTGACCAGGATGCCGTCGTCGACGGCCTTGCGCACCGCCTTGCCGAGATCGACGCCGGCGATCGACCGGCCCGACCCCGTGCCGGTGCCGCCGGGCTCGAGGGCGATCGCGAACGCCGGCCGCCCGAATTTTTCCTTCAGCCGTGCAGCCACGAGGCCGACGACGCCGGGATGCCAGCCTTCGGACGCGGTGACGATGACAGCGCCCTTGTCCTCGAGGCCGAGCGCCGCCAGCGCTTCGGCCTCGGCCTGTTCGACCGCGGCGCGTTCGATCTTGCGGCGTTCCTCGTTGAGCCGGTCGAGGTCGGCGGCAATGCGCGCGGCCTCGGAGATGTCGCCTTCCAGCAGCAGCCGCACGCCCATGTCGGCCTTGCCGATGCGGCCACCGGCATTGATGCGCGGCCCGAGCATGAAGCCGAGATGCCACGCTTCCGGCGGACCGCTGAGCCGCGCCACGTCCATCAGCGCGGTGTGGCCGATATGGTCACGCCGGCGCATCGCGATCAGGCCCTTGGCGACAAACGCACGGTTCAGCCCGATCAGCGGCACGACGTCGGCCACGGTGCCGAGCGCAACATGATGCATCTGCCCGAGCAGGTCGGGCTCCGGTCGCACCGCGTTCCAGAAACCGCGGCTGCGCAGTTCGCGGTTGACGGCGACCAGCGTCACCAGCACGAGACCGACGGCGGCGAGATGACCGAGACCCGAGAGATCGTCGAGACGGTTGGGATTGACCAGCGCATCGACGATCGGCAGCTCGTCGCCGGCCTGATGGTGATCGATCACCACGATGTCCATGCCGCGACGCTTGGCCTCGGCGAACGGCTCGAAGCTCGTGGTACCGCAGTCGACCGTGACCAGCAGCGTGGCGCCGCGATCGGCCAGCGAGCGGATCGCCTCGACGTTCGGGCCGTAGCCCTCGAAAATGCGGTCGGGGATATGGATCAGCGGGTCGAGCCCGCAATGGCGCAGGTGCCAGGCCATCAGCGCCGACGATGTCGCACCGTCGACGTCGTAGTCACCGAAGATCGCGACCTTCTCGCCCCGCGTCGCGGCGTCGGCGATGCGCCGTGCCGCGGCTTCCATCTGGGTGAGGCTGAACGGATCGGGCAACAGCTTGCGGATGGTCGGGTCGAGAAAATCCTCGACCGCGTCG
Source organism: Bradyrhizobium sp. U87765 SZCCT0048 (assembly GCF_018131225.1). Classification (GTDB taxonomy): domain Bacteria; phylum Pseudomonadota; class Alphaproteobacteria; order Rhizobiales; family Xanthobacteraceae; genus Bradyrhizobium_A. The sequence goes on from NZ_JAFCMM010000001.1 coordinate 239,894, forward strand.
AGCTCGATGCCCCGCCCGGCAACCACGCGCGCCAGCATCTCCGGCAACTGATGGCGTTGCGCAATGGCGAGCGCACGCGCCGCGCCGCGCGCGTCGAGGCGATCGCGCCACAGGCTGCCCATGGCCGACCGCGTCACGCCGAGAAAGGCGTCGGGAGCTGATACGGGCAAAGGCGTCGAAGGCGACATCGCGGGTCCGGTAGGTGACGGCGGCAGACGATCAGCAACTGAGGCGGTCGGCGAGATCGTCAAAATCGCTCACCACCAGCGTCCAGTCGCCTTCTGCCTTGAAATCGCGCTTCTGCAACGGGCCGTACTCGGTCGGTCGCGGCACGAAGCAGGTGGCAAGACCGCACGCCTGCGCAGCGGCGAGGTCGTTGTTGTGGGCGGCGCACAGCATCACTTCCTCAGGCTGCAGGCCGAGTAGACCCGCCGCGCCGAGGTAGGTTTCCGGATCGGGCTTGTAGTGGCGGAACACCTCGGCGCACAGCACGAGATCCCACGGCAGGCCGGCATGCTTGGCCATGTTGACCAGCAGCGCGACGTTGCCGTTCGACAGCGGGCTGATCACGAAACGGGTCTTGAGCCGCGTCAATCCGGAGACGCTGTCCGGCCACGGATTGAGGCGATGCCAGCCGCGGGTGACATGATCGAGGTCGGCCGCGGTCATACCGGCGATGCCCTGCTCAGCGACCAGGCGCTCGAGCGAAGCGCGGTGCAGCGCATCGAGATTGACGAACCCGCGCTCGGGATGCTTGCGCACCTCGTTCATCGACGGCACGTAGGCTGCGCGCCAGGCATCGACCAGCGCCGTCCAGTCGCCGCGCACGCCACGCGCCTGCGCCCATGCGGTGAGCTCGGTGATCAGGCTGCCACGCCAGTCGACCACGGTGCCGAACACATCGAACAGCAGCGCCTTGACGCCGGGGGCGGAATTCGACGCGGCATGGTGGTCCGGCATAGACTGCTCCCCGGGACTATTCGACGGCCTTGCCATAGTGGATGAAACCGGTGCGCGTGGCGAGCTTGTCGTACAGCTCCTGCGCCTGCGTGTTGGTCTCGTGGGTGAGCCAGTACAAGCGACTCGCGCCGGCATCATGCGCAGCGGTCTCGACCGCGCCGATCAGCGCACGGCCAACCCCGTGGCCGCGCACGCCCGCCGATACAAACAGATCTTCAAGGTAGCAGTAGCAGTCGCGCGCCCAGGTCGAGCGATGAAGCACGTAGTGCACAAGGCCAACCAGCTGGCCGTCGATCTCGGCGACCAGCGCGTGCAGCGGCTCGACGGGATCGAGAAAGCGGATCCAGGTGATGTCAGTCACCTCCGCCGGCAGCTCCTGTTTGTAGAACGTCAGGTAGCCCTGCCACAGGGGCTCCCAAGCCGCGCGATCGGCGTCGGTGACCGGTCGGACGTTGAGAGCTCCCCCCATGGCGGCGTCCTCAATCGAGGTGGAATTTTTCGAACTGACGGTGCTCGGCGCGGATCAGGCGCACCGTGCCGGTCACCGAACGCATCACCACGGTCTCGGTCTCGATCACGTCCTTGCGGAACTTGACGCCGGACAGCAGCGAACCATCGGTGACGCCGGTGGCGGCGAACAGGCAGTCGCCCTTCACCAGATCCTCGATGCCGTAGATCATCTGCGGATCGGTGATGCCCATCTTGAAGGCGCGCTCGCGCTTCTCCTCGGTGTCGAGGATCAGGCGGCATTGCATCTGGCCGCCGATGCAGCGCAGCGCCGCAGCCGCCAGCACGCCTTCCGGCGCGCCGCCGGTGCCCATGTAGATGTCGACGCCGGTGTTGTGCGGATCGGCCGTGTGGATCACGCCGGCGACGTCGCCGTCGGTGATCAGGCGCACCGCGGCGCCGGTGCTGCGTACGCCGGCGATGATGTCGGCGTGGCGCGGACGGTCGAGCACCAGCGCGGTGATCGCGGAGGCTGGCACGCCCTTGGCCTTGGCCAGGCGCAGGATGTTGTCGGCCGGCGACGCATCGAGGTCGACGACGCCCTTGGCATAGCCCGGGCCGACCGCGATCTTCTGCATGTAGACGTCGGGCGCGTTGAGCAGCGTGCCGCCCTCGGCCATCGCCATCGTCGCGATCGCGCCCGGCATGTTCTTGGCGCACAGCGTGGTGCCTTCGAGCGGGTCGACGGCGATGTCGACCTTCGGGCCGGCGTTCATGCCGACCTTCTCGCCGATGAACAGCATCGGCGCTTCGTCGCGCTCGCCCTCGCCGATCACGACAGTGCCTTCGATCGGAATCTTGTTGAGTTCGCGGCGCATGGCGTCCACCGCCGCCTGGTCCGCCGCCTTCTCGTTGCCATGGCCGCGCAGGCGCGCCGCCGAGACCGCCGCACGTTCCGTCACACGAACGATCTCGAGCGTCAGGATGCGCTCCAGCAGTTGCTGCGGCGGAACGGAAATGGTCGTGGACATGGTCTTGGCTCCCAAAATACGTAGCGGCGGGGCGAAAATGCCCCAGTTCAGTTCTTCTCGATACGGATCACCTGCGGCCGGCCGGTGATCACCTTGTCGCGCTGCACGGCCTTCAGGGCCCGGTACACCGCGTCCTCGTGGGTCGCATAGGTGATCAGGATGACCGGAACCGGCGCCGACTTGCCGCGCGGGCTCGCAGCGACAACGGCGTCGTCCGGATGGCGTTGCACGATCGACTCGATCGAAATCTTCTGCTCCGCGAGGCGGGTTGCGATGGTCGCGGCGGTGCCGGCGAGATCGCGTGCCATGAGGCGGATATAGTAGCCGCCCTCGTGGCGCTCCATCGGAGCCTTGGACACCGGCTGCAGCTTGTCGACTGGACGGCCGAACGGCAGCGACCGAACGCCGCGTGCGACGTCGGCGATATCGGCGACCACGGCGGAGGCGGTCGCGGCGCCGCCGGCACCGGGGCCGACCAGCGTGATCGGCGGAATCCCCTCGCCGTCGATGGTCACCGCATTGGTGACGCCCATCACCTGGGCAATCGACGACGACTTCGGGATCATGGTCGGATGGACGCGCTGCTCGATGCCCTTGGCGGTGCGCACCGCGACGCCGAGCAGCTTGACGCGATAGCCGAGCTCTTCGGCTGCGCGCAGGTCTGCCGGCGCGATCGACGAGATGCCTTCGACGTTGACCGCGCTCTGCGCCACCTTGGTTCCGAACGCGAGGCTCGCCAGGATGGCGAGCTTCTGCGCGGTGTCGTGGCCGTCGACGTCGAACGACGGATTGGCCTCGGCATAGCCGAGACGCTGGGCGTCCTTGAGGCAATCCTCGAACGACAGCGCCTCCTGTTCCATGCGGGTCAGGATGTAGTTGCAGGTGCCGTTGAGGATGCCGTAGACGCGATTGATCTCGGTTCCGGCGAGGCCCTCGCGCAGGGTCTTCACCACGGGAATGGCGGCGCCGACGGCGGCCTCGTAGTTCAGCGTGCCACCGTGGGCTTCAGCGAGCGCGGCGAGGCTGACGCCGTGCTTGGCGAGCAAGGCCTTGTTCGCGGTGACAACCGCCTTGCCGGCGCACAGCGCGGCCTGGATCGCCGACAGCGCCGGCTCACCGTCGCCGCCCATCAGCTCGACGAAGCAATCGACGTCCGGATCACCGGCGACCGCCAGCGGATCCTTGGCCCATGTGATACCACGCAGATCGACGCCGCGCTTCTTGGCCTTCGAGCGTGCCGTAACGGAGACGACGCGAATACCGCGACCGCAGCGCGCCGAAAGCGCCCGCGACTGCGTTTCAATGAGACGGACAACCTCGGCACCCACGGTGCCGAGGCCCGCGATACCCACTCTGAGTGGTGCGACCATACGAGACAAAACCAGCCGGAAAAACTATCGCCGATTGGCGAGAGGAACCACGTTGTGCAACGTTTCGATGCCGCTTTCAAGGAAGCGGCGCAGATTCCGCGCCGCCTGGCGGATCCTCTGCTCGTTTTCCACCATCGCGATGCGGACATAGCCCTCGCCATGCTCGCCAAAGGCGACGCCCGGCGAGACCACAACGCCAGACTTCTCCACCATCAGCGTGGCGAACTGCATGCTGCCGAGCTCGCGGAATTTCTCCGGCAGCGGCGCCCAGGCGAACATCGATGCGTTCGGCGGCGGGATGTCCCAGCCGGCACGGCCGAAGGCTTCGACCAGGGTATCGCGGCGCTTGTGGTAGATCTCGCGCATCTCGCTGATGCAGTCCTGCGGACCGTTCAGCGCTGCGGTCGCGGCGACCTGCACCGGCGTGAACGCGCCGTAGTCGAGATACGATTTCACACGCGCCAGGGCGGCGATGATGCGCTCGTTGCCGACAGCGAAACCCATGCGCCAGCCAGCCATCGAGAACGTCTTCGACATCGAGGTGAACTCGACGGTGACGTCGATCGCGCCGGGCACCTGCAGCACCGACGGCGGTGGATTGCCATCGAAATAGAGCTCGGCATAGGCGAGATCGGAGAGGATGAAGATCTCGTGCTTTTTGGCGAAGGCAACGAGATCCTTGTAGAAATCGAGCGTCGCCACATAGGCCGTCGGGTTCGACGGATAGCACACGATCATCGCGATCGGCTTGGGGATCGAGTGGATGATGGCACGCTCGAGCGCGTGGAACAGCTCCGGCGTCGGCTCGGCTGGCACGGAGCGGATGACACCGCCCGCCATCAAAAAGCCGAAAGCATGAATCGGATAGCTCGGGTTGGGGACGAGCACGACGTCGCCGGGCGCGGTGATCGCCTGGGCGACGTTGGCAAAGCCCTCTTTCGAACCCAGCGTGGCGACCACCTGGGTGTCCGGATTGAGCTTCACGCCAAAGCGGCGCTCGTAATAGCCGGCCTGGGCCTTGCGCAGGCCGGGAATGCCGCGAGACGCCGAATAACGATCGGTGCGCGGCTTGCCCAGCGTCTCCTTGAGCTTCTCCAGGACGTGCGGCGGGGTCGGCAGGTCCGGGTTCCCCATGCCCATGTCGATGATGTCGGCCCCCGCATTGCGTGCGGCCGCCTTGGCCCGGTTGACCTGTTCAAAGACGTAAGGCGGCAGACGGCGAATGCGGTAGAACTCTTCCATGGGATTTTTGGCTCCGAGACCCACAAATGGCAGGATCGCCAATTTGCGGTTGAATCGGGCCCTTTTTAGCACGGTCGACCCGCAGCACCAGTTGTTTTCAGGGTTTTTTCGGCAGGCCTGCCGCGCGCCCGGGGGGCGTGCCGAGGCCGTTTCGCGCCACCGCCGCATGTCCTGGCCGCCGCCCGGTCGGGCGTCACGACGGAGCTAACCGAGGCAGGTCCCTGCGAGCCCGTGCGGGGCCGGATTGCCCCGCCTTCCCGCGCGTTGCGGCTACTGCTGGCTGGCCGCCCTGGCCGCGCCTTCCTGGCGCTGGCGCACGGCCTGGAGATCCTTCTCGACCTTGGCCTGTTCGGTCGGGTCGAGGACCGGATCGGTCCGTGCGGCCGGCATGTCGTGAACGGCCGGATAGGCGCCCGGCTCCGCCGGTCGCGCCGGTGCACCGGCCGGCACGCCGACCACCGGAAGATCGGCGAGCGGCACCGAGCACGCGCCGAGCGCGAGGATCGGCAGCGCGAGTGCGCATACGAGCACGCGGCGATGCGCCGCTGCTTGAAATTTTTGCATCCTGATCATCACGCTGCCGAACATTCTATCACGCGAAAGCATTAAGAACTTCATGAATAGATCGGCGTCTTGGGGCTCCAGTATGACGAAAGCAAGAATTTTATCGCGGTGCAGCACAAGGAATTCTGGAATAGCCCGCGAAACATGTCATCATTCCACCAACGAGTTCTGACGTTCGCCATTTCGATCGCTGCCAATCCTCATCTGTGTCCCGTTTCAACTGTGTCCCGCTAATGACCGACGTTCTCGAACACACCAAATCCCCTGGAAAATTCGACGCCGAGGCATTCGCGCACAATCTCGCCAAGGCGCTGGAGAGCAGCGGCCAGGCGCTCGCGGCCTACCTGAAGTCGCGCGAAGGCGTGCCGGCGGACGAGACGCCGACCGAGATGCGCGAACTGGTGAAAACCTTCACCGCCGTCGCTGAATACTGGCTGTCGGACAAGACGCGCGCGTCCGAACTGCAGCTCAAGCTCGGCAAATCCTATCTCGACCTGTGGGGCTCCTCGATGCGTCGCCTGGTCGGCGAGAACGCCGCCCCCGCGGTATCGCCGGCGCCTCGCGACAAGCGCTTCCAGGACGCTGAATGGAAGTCGAACCAGTTCTTCGATTTCGTCATGCAGCTTTACTTGCTGACGACCCAGTGGGCGTTCGACGTCGTGCGCAAGGCGGACGGGCTCGACGATCACACCCGCAAGAAGGCCGAATTCTACGTTCAGCAGATCACCAACGCACTGTCGCCCTCGAACTTCGTGCTGACGAATCCCGAGGTGCTGCGCCAGACGCTGGCGTCGAGCGGCGACAATCTGGCGCGCGGCATGAAGATGCTGGCCGAGGACGTCGTCGCCGGCCATGGCAGCCTGCGCATCCGCCAGTCGGATTCCTCGAACCTGCGGGTCGGCGACCAGCTCGCCAATACGCCAGGCAAGGTGATCTACCAGAACGATCTGATGCAACTGATCCAGTATCAGCCGGCCACGGAGAGCGTGCTGCGCACGCCGCTGCTGATCGTGCCGCCATGGATCAACAAGTTCTATATTCTCGACCTCAACCGCGACAAATCGTTCATCAAGTGGTGCGTCGACCAGGGGCTGACCGTTTTCGTCATCTCTTGGGTCAACCCGGACAAGACCCTCGGCGAAAAGACCTTCGACGACTACATGAAGGAAGGCCCGCTCGCCGCGATGGATGCCATCGAGAAGGTGACCGGCGAGATGAAGGTCCACACCATGGGCTACTGCGTCGGCGGCACCCTGCTCGCCACGACGCTGGCCTGGCTCGCCGAGAAGCGGCGCGTGCGGGTCACCTCGGCGACATTCCTTGCCGCCCAGGTCGACTTCACCCATGCCGGCGACCTGCTGGTGTTCGTCGATGAGGACCAGATTTCGTCGCTGGAGCGCGACATGCAGCGCGACGGCGTGCTCGAAGGCAGCAAGATGGCAATGGCCTTCAACATGCTGCGTTCGAACGACCTGATCTGGTCCTACGTCGTCAGCAATTATCTCAAGGGCCAGCAGCCTGCGGCTTTCGACCTGCTGCACTGGAATTCGGACGCGACGCGGATGCCGGCGGCGAACCATTCCTATTATCTGCGTAACTGCTACCTGGAGAACCGCCTGTCGGCCGGCACCATGGTGCTCGACAACACCCTGCTCGACCTTTCAAAGGTCAAAGTGCCGGTCTACAACCTCGCCACCAAGGAAGATCATATCGCGCCGGCGGAATCGGTGCTGTACGGCTCTCAGTTCTTCGGCGGCCCGGTGCGCTACGTGCTCGCGGGCTCCGGCCACATCGCTGGCGTCGTCAACCCGCCGAATCTCGGCAAGTACCAGTACTGGACCAACGAGCGCATTCAGGACATCACGGTGGCCGAGTGGCTGAAGGACGCGCAGGAGCACAAGGGCTCGTGGTGGCCGGACTGGCGGCAGTGGATCGAACAGCACGACCCGGAGCAGGTGCCGGCCCGCGAGGTCGGCTCCGCCGCGCTGCCGCCGATCGAGGACGCCCCTGGCAGCTACGTCCACGTCCGCGCCTGACACGGGGCCGTCTCCCCTGACTCCACGTGTCGGACGTCACATACCTGCCTGACGTCGCATCCCCGACGTCATATCGTCATGGGAAAACATCGTTGGCAAACATCTGTGGCAAACACCCGTGCCGCGACCAGCACGCCATACCGGCGATTCCACTTTTCGTCGAAAATGCATTATGAGTTGGCGATGGGATCGTCGAGCTGTTCATCATCCACTGCATCAAGGCCGGGAGCTTTGCAATGACGCGCGAACTGTTCTGGTTGACCCTCACGGTGATCCTGACGGGTCTGCTGTGGGTCCCCTACATTCTCAACCGCTGCCAGGTTCGCGGACTCGGTGGCGCGATGGCCAATCCATCGCGCGCCGACAAGCCGCAGGCCGAATGGGCCAACCGCCTGATGTTCGCCCATGACAACGCGATCGAAAACCTCGTTATTTTCGCGCCGCTGGTTCTGATCCTCAATGCGATCGACTATTCCAGCAAATGGACGGTGCTCGCCAGCGCGGTCTACTTCTGGAGCCGCGTCGCCCATGTCATCGTCTACGCGATCGGCGTGCCGGTGTTTCGCACCCTCGCCTTCGTGGTCGGCTTCATCGCCCAGGCGGTGCTGGCGCTGGCGATCTTCCAGCTCGTCTGAGCCGAACCTGACGCGAACGATTTCGAGGGACGGTGCTCGCACCGTCCCTTTTTTGCTGTCGTGGATCACACGGACGACGGTGTCAGGCGCTGCTCCACAGCCAGGCCACGGCCCGCGAGATAATGTCGCCGAAGATCAGCAGCGTTGCCGACCAGACGAACGCCGAGGAGAAGTTGGCGAGCTGGAAGCGCATGTAAGGCATCTCGAAGATGCCGGCGACCAGAGGCACCGAGGCCCGCAGCGGCCCGAAAAAACGCCCGATGAAGATGCCAGGAATACCCCAATTGCGCACGAACGCCTCGCCGCGCGGCAGCATGTCGGGGTAGCGTGACAGCGGCCACATCTTCGCGACGCGGTCCTTGAAGGTGAAGCCGAACCAGTACGACAGCCAGTCGCCGCAGGCCGCGCCGAGCGCGCCGGCGATCCAGACCGGCCAGAAGCTGATGCCGCTGGCGCCGATCATTGCACCGATGCCGACCAATGCGCCCCAGGCGGGAATCAGCAGCGACAGAAACGCCAGCGATTCGCCGAAGGCCAGGAAGAAGACGATCGGCGCAGCCCAGGCCTGGTGATCGCGCACGAAAGCGAGCACCGACTGCACCATGTCTTCCATTCCAACGTCCTCCCGTTCGCGACATGCCGTTGAACCAAAACACGCGCCCGATGTCCAAAGCATTGTTCCGACCGTCGCGCGCCGGCACCTCTGGAGCCCGCCGACCTTCCCCGCTTACCGTCTGCACCGCGCCACCGGGATCCGGGCGGACGGCTCTGCACCTTGTTCATTCCCTGAAAGCGAGATCATACGATGGCCGCCCTGATGCTTTCGGCTAGTGCTGTTTTGCTCCTTGTCGGCATGGTCGCCGGCATCGTGATGGGCGTCCAGCACGACTTCACGCTCGGGCCGGCCCACGCCCATCTCAATCTCGTCGGCGGCGTGCTGACGTTCCTGTGCGGCCTGTACTACCGCGCGGTGCCGCAGGCCACGACGCTGACACTCGCCAGGGCGCAGGCGGCTTTGCACATCGTCGGCAGCCTCGTGTTTCCGTTCGGGATCGCCCTCGTGGCCACCCAGGGCATCCAGATCGTCGCGATTGTCGGCTCGCTCATCGTCACGCTGGCCATGGCCTTGTTCGTGGTGGTCGTGCTACGCACCGCCCGGGCCTGACGGAGGCACACGCTGCGCGCGGCCCGTTCCACCCCGGGGCGATTGTGATCCAGCGGACGGCCGGTTCCACCGGGTTCCCCCAGCCCGCGACCGCCCGGGACGTCACATTGCCGACCCCATCCATGGCATATTGGGCGGGAGTGATTCGCCCCTGCCGGGCCCCATGCGATCTGAAGACATATGACTAAGCCATTGAAAACGAACAAGAGCGGCAAATCAGAAGACCTCTTCGGAGGTTCAGCCAAGGCCCGCCCGGCCGCAAAGGCGGCTCCAAAGCCGGCCAGCGCCGAGGCCGGCTATACCGCGGCCGACATCGAGGTGCTGGAGGGGCTGGAGCCGGTTCGCCGCCGCCCGGGCATGTATATCGGCGGCACCGACGAAAAGGCGCTGCACCATCTGTTCGCCGAGGTCATTGACAACTCGATGGACGAGGCCCTGGCCGGCCACGCCACCTTCATCGAGGTGACCTTGGGTGCCGACGGCTTCCTTACGGTCACCGACAACGGCCGCGGCATCCCGGTCGACCCCCATCCCAAGTTCCCCAAGAAGTCGGCGCTGGAGGTCATCCTCTGCACCCTGCATGCCGGCGGCAAGTTCGACTCCAAGGTCTATGAGACCTCGGGTGGTCTGCACGGCGTCGGCGTCTCCGTGGTCAACGCCCTGTCGTCGCTGCTGGAGGTCGAGGTCGCCCGCGACCAGAAGCTCTACCGCATGACGTTCGAGCGCGGGCACCCCAAAGGCAAGCTCGAGGAGCTTGGCAAGGTTCATAACCGGCGCGGCACCCGCGTCCGCTTCAAGCCCGACACCGACATCTTCGGCGCCAAGGCGACCTTCAAGCCGCAGCGCCTGTTCAAGATGACACGCTCGAAGGCCTACCTGTTCGGCGGTGTCGAGATCCGATGGAATTGCGATCCGGAGCTGCTCAAGGGCGTCGACGACGTCCCGCCGGAGGCCACCTTCCACTTTCCGGGCGGCCTCAAGGATTACCTCGCCGCGGCCATTCATGCCGATACGCTGGTGCACCCGGACATCTTCTCCGGCAAGTCCGGCCGCAACGGCTCGCACGGCGCCTGCGAATGGGCGGTGGCGTGGACCGCCGACGCCGACGGCTTCCTGTCATCGTACTGCAACACCATTCCGACGCCGGACGGCGGCACCCATGAATCCGGCCTGCGCAGCGCGCTGCAGCGCGGACTGAAGGACCATGCGGAGCGCGTCGGCCAGGCCAAGCGCGCCGCTTCCATCACGTCCGAGGACGTCATGGTCGGCGCCGCCATCATGCTGTCGGTGTTCGTCCGCGAACCCGAATTCCAGGGCCAGACCAAGGACCGCCTCGCCACCGCCGAAGCACAGAAGATCGTCGAGCAATCCATCAAGGATCCGTTCGACCACTGGCTGTCGGGCAACCCGGTGCAGGCCAACAAGCTGCTGGAGTTCGTGATCGAGCGCGCCGACGAGCGCTTGCGCCGCCGCCAGGAGAAGGAAATCTCGCGCAAGACCGCGGTGCGCAAGCTGCGCCTGCCCGGCAAGCTCGCCGACTGCACCAACACCGCGGCCGAAGGCTCCGAACTGTTCATCGTCGAGGGAGACTCGGCAGGCGGCAGCGCCAAGCAGGCGCGCGACCGAAAGACCCAGGCGATCCTGCCGCTGCGCGGCAAGATCCTCAACGTCGCCTCCGCCGGCAAGGACAAGCTCGCCGCCAACCAGCAGATCTCCGATCTCATGCAGGCGATTGGCTGCGGCACCGGCGCGCACTACCGCGAGGAAGACCTGCGCTACGGCCGCATCATCATCATGACGGACGCGGACGTCGACGGCGCCCATATCGCCTCGCTGCTGATCACCTTCTTCTACCGGCAGATGCCGCGGCTGATCGACGAAGGCCACCTCTACCTCGCGGTGCCGCCGCTGTATCGGCTGAGCCACAGCGGCAAGGTGTTCTACGCCCGCGACGACGCCCACCGGAACGAAATCCTGAAGAAGGAATTCAACGCCAACGCCAAGGTGGAGATCGGCCGTTTCAAGGGGCTCGGCGAAATGATGCCGGCGCAGCTCAAGGAGACCACCATGGATCCTGCCAGGCGCACGCTGCTGCGCGTGGTGCTGCTGCCCGACGATCGCGAGGGCACCGCCGATTCCGTCGAGCGGCTGATGGGGTCCAAGGCCGACGCCCGTTTCACGTTCATTTCAGAACGCGCGGAATTCGCCAGCGACGAGTTGCTGGATGTGTGATGCCGTCGCGCCGTGCCTCCGGCACGGCGCCGATCATCGTAACGGCGATCTGGCCTGATCGCCGGTGACGCGTGACCTGCATTTGCCGCTCCGACCCGCACGGAGATTGCCTATGTCGCGCATGTTTGTCGTCCTCGGTGTGCTGGCGCTGATCGTCGGCGCGATCTGGATCGGCCAGGGAACGGGTGTGTTTCCCTACCCGGCCACGAGCTTCATGGTCCGGCAGACACCATGGGCCTTCTATGGTGGCGGGCTGGTGCTCGTCGGTATCGTCCTGCTAGGTTTGGCGCGCCGCCGCTAGCCCTCTCATCGCACCGGTCTCGCGGACCGACCGCACCTGCGGTCGATGCAGGCGGACGCGCGACTGCAAGGACCTCCCGCCATGGCGCCCTCTCCTTTCGACCTGTCCGGAAAAGTCGCCGTCGTCACTGGAGGCAATGGTGGCATCGGTCTCGGCATGGCGCGCGGCCTCGCCGCGGCAGGCGCCGCGGTCGCCATCGCCGGCCGCAACGCGGCCAAATCGCAGGCCGCGGCCGCCGCGCTCGTCAGCGAGGGCGGCCGCGCCATCGCGCTGACCGCCGACGTCACGTCGCGTGCCGACACCGCGCAGATGGTGAAGGATACGGTGGCCGCCTTCGGACGTCTCGACATTCTCGTCAACAATGCCGGCATCAACATCCGCACGCCGCCGCAGAGCGTACCGGTGGAGGACTGGCAAAAGGTCATCGACACCAACCTGACCAGCGCTCTGCTGTGCGCTCAGGCGGTCTATCCGGCGATGCAGTCGGCCGGCGGCGGCAAGATCATCAATATCGGCTCCATGCTGTCGATCTTCGGCGCCTCGTTCGCGCCGGCCTACGCCGCCAGCAAGGGTGGCATCGTGCAGTTCACCAGATCGCTGGCCTGCGCCTGGGCGCCCGACAACATCCAGGCCAACGCGGTGCTGCCAGGCTGGATCGATACCGAGCTCACCCAGGCCGCGCGCCGGCAGGTGGATGGCCTGCATGGCCGCGTGCTTGCCCGCACGCCTGCCGGGCGCTGGGGCGTACCGGGCGATCTCTCCGGCGTCGCCGTTTTTCTCGCGTCGAACGCTTCAGACTTCGTCACCGGCACGGCGATCCCCGTCGATGGCGGCTATTCGGTGTCCGGATAAACCGTCAGCGCCGGAACGTCTTGATCTCCGAGACGCTGCCGTCGGGGAACGTCAGTTCGACCGACACCGAGCGGGTTGCGGGCGGCAGCTTCAGATAGGTCTGCGCGTCGCCGGGAATGGCGATGGGGTCCTTGAGGCTGCAGAGCGGCAGCTTGATCACCTTGTCCGGCACGCCGCTGTCGATGCCGATCCGCATCTCGCGGATGGCGCAGCGGTAGGACACGAGGTGGGTATAGTAGACCAGCAGGCCGTTGTAGTCGCGGAACGCCAGCCAGCTCGTCGACGTCATGTCGAGGATCTTGCGCTGGTCGCGCACCAGCGCGGCTTCCGGATTGAAGCTGATCGGAAACGGCCCCTGCATCTCGCCGTTGATGTCGACATAGCGGACTTGCAGCGTCGCCGCCGGCGCATCCGGCGACAGCTCGAACGACGGGTTCGGCGAACGCCGCCGTGTCCGTGGATCGAGGGTGTCGAGAAAACCGGTGTCCCTGAACGTTCCCTCGTCGCCCATGCGCCAGGAGATGGCGAGCGCCGGATCGGCCAGCGAAACCACCACGGTCCAGCCGCCATTGTGCCGCGAGAAACTGGCGATCGGCGCGTTGGTGCTGTCCGGCGCAAGCAGCCGCGGCGCGGTCGTCACCGGCGGCAGCCCTGCGAGCTGCGGCTGCTGCGGTACCACGGCGATGGTGCGATCGCCGGCAGCGCTTGAGGCGTTCGCATTGAGCACGACATCGCCGACGATCTGATCGTAGTAGGCCGGGGTCTGCGGATGACGTACGGCCGCGGTCATCTCGCGAACGTCCGCCTGGGTACGCTTGGCGATCTGCACGAGGCTGAGCCCTGGCTGGGCCAGCTCGATCACGAAATTGCGGGTGAACACCGAGTTGGGATTGGTATCGGTCTCCGACAGGCGGTCGAGCGCGGTCTGCTTGGCCCCCGCCGAGAACACCACGAACACGCCTTCCGGCGGCGTCATCGCGGCAAGCCCGCCGCCGCCGGCCAGCGCGCGGGTGCCGGGCCGTTCGAACGGATTGTTGCGACAGGCGTCGAACACGAAGATGGCCGTCCGCGCCCCGCGCCGTTGCAGCCGCGAGATAACCCGTTCGGCGGCCATGGCGCCGTCGCGCACCAGTTCGTCCTCGCCGGCATTCGCGGCTGCGACGTCGGTAGGCAGCAGATAGTTTTCGCCGCCGATCTCGAAGCCGTGTCCGGCAAAAAAGAAGAACGCGGTGTCGCCGGGCTCGACCGCCTGGTCGAACGCCAGCAGCGTCTCGGTGAAGCCCTTGCGGGTCTGGTTCTCCGCCGCCATCACGGTGAAGCCGAGCCGACGCAGCACATCGCCCATGGCGCGGGCGTCGTTCACGGCCTTCTGCAGGCGCGGGATGTTGCGATAGTCGTCGTTGCCGATCACCAGCGCGACGCGTTTCTCGGCGGCTGCGGGCGATGCGAACGAAGCGAGCGCGGCGACGGCGAGTGCCGCCATCCGGAGGGCGAGCCGCGGGATCATGGAGGGTTCCTGAGTGTCGGGCCGGCCGGCCCCCGGGAGAGGCCGGGTGGCCGGTTCGGCACTCCTGCATAGTCGCCCCCCGGCTGTCCACGGTTCAGGCGCAATGACAGCAAAAGCGCGCGAATTGGCGCCATTTGGCCGGGAAATGGTGAGGTTTTTGCGGTTGTCATGCTGGAACACATTGACTTTGGCCATTTCGCCCCTATGTTCCGCCGTGACGCGGCGCGGAGTCGACACGCGATGTCCCGGTGAGCCGCCTGTCAGCGTAACTCCCTCCCCGTGCCAAAGAGCGTGCCGTTCCGGGGTTGAACGCGACAGTTATTCCCGAGAATCCGAACGGCGGTTTCGACTCGAGGCTCAATGTCTTTTTCCGATCTTGGATTGTCCGACAAGGTAGTGGCCGCTGTCGCGGCTGCCGGCTACACCCAGCCGACCCCCATTCAGGCCCAGGCCATTCCCCACGTACTGGCGCATAAGGACGTGCTGGGGATCGCCCAGACCGGCACCGGCAAGACGGCGGCGTTCGTGCTGCCGATGCTGACCCTGCTGGAAAAGGGTCGCGCCCGGGCCCGCATGCCCCGCACCCTCATCCTCGAGCCGACGCGGGAACTCGCCGCCCAGGTCAAGGAGAACTTCGACAAGTACGGCGCCGGCCAGAAACTCAACGTCGCGCTCCTGATTGGCGGCGTTTCGTTCGAGGACCAGAACAACAAGCTGATGCGGGGCGTCGACGTCCTCATCGCCACCCCGGGCCGCCTCCTCGACCACTCCGAGCGCGGCAAATTGCTGCTCACCGGCGTCGAGCTGCTGGTGATCGACGAAGCCGACCGCATGCTCGACATGGGCTTCATCCCGGACATCGAGCGTATCTGCAAGCTGGTCCCCTTCACCCGGCAGACGCTGTTCTTCACGGCGACCATGCCGACCGAGATCCGTCGGATCACCGAAACTTTTCTGCACAATCCTGAGCGCGTCGAAGTCTCGCGCCCGGCCTCGACCGCGGTGACTGTGAGCCAGTCGTTCGTCAGCTGCGGCAGCGCCCCGCATGTCAAGCGCGACACCCTGCGCCGGCTCATCCGCTCCGCCCAGGACCTCAAGAACGCGATCATCTTCTGCAACCGCAAGCGCGACGTCGCCCTGCTTCACCGCTCCTTGCAGCGTCATGGTTTCGGCGTCGTCGCCCTGCATGGCGATATGGACCAGTCGGCCCGCATGGCGGCACTTGATCAGTTCCGCAAGGGCGAGATGCCGCTACTGGTCGCCTCCGATGTCGCCGCTCGCGGTCTGGACATTCCCGAGGTCAGCCACGTCTTCAATTTCGACGTTCCCCATCATCCCGACGACTACGTCCATCGCATCGGCCGCACCGGCCGCGCCGGTCGCCTTGGCTCCGCGATCTCGATCGTCACGTCGGCCGACAGCAAGTCGCTGGCCGCCATCGAGAAGCTGATCGGGCAGGCCATCCCGCGTCTCGAAACCGATCTCGGACCAGCAACCGTGGACAGCGCCGACGAGGCGTCCGAAACCAGCGCCCGTCCTTCAGGCGACCGCAAGCCGCGCCGCGATGGCCGACGTTCACGCTCGGGCCGTGATGAGGCCAGCGCCCGCAGCGAAGGCGGCCGTGGTGAGCACGGTGGCCGCGAGGAGCGTAGCAGCCGAGAAGATCGCGGCAGCCGTGAAGAGCGTGGCGCGCGCGAGGAACGCGGCAACCGCGATGAGCGTGGTGGCCGCGATGAGCGTGGTGGCCGCGAGGAGCGTGGTGGTCGTGGCGAGCGCTCCAGGCGCAAGGCCCCCGCTGCGTCGAACCAGCCGCCTGCTCCGAATCAGCCGCCCTCGATCGGCCGTACGCCGATGGCTGCGACGCCACGCGAGCACTCCGAACCGGGCGATCATTCGCATCTGCCGGCGTTCCTGCTGCGGCCGATACGCGCACGCGTGTAATGATACCGGGCGGGGAGCGATTGCTTAACCGCCCGTTCACCCTCGTGCCGTAACCTTGTTGTCATTGTTTTAGCTTTTATGGCTGTTACGGGACGTGGCGATGAGCCGGGTTGCTCATCCGCGGGGACGCCATCGTGATTGGACTTCTGGACGAACATCAGCGCACTTTGGCTTTTGCCGAAGTCGCCTTGGGCCAGATCAGGTCGCTGCGGCAGCCGGCCGTGCCGCGCAACTATGAGATCTGGTACGTCTATGCGACGGGCTACAATGCCCCGCTCAACAAGATCATCAACGAGACACTGGCGCGTCAGGGCAAACTGACCGAGTCCGATCTCGAGCAGATCTACGAAACCTACCTCTCCCAGCTCCGCACCACAGACCGCATCGACAAGGTCGGCGCCCGCGTCATCAACGAGATCGATGATGTCATGGCGCTGGTGTCGGATGCGCTGAGCATGACGACCGCGTTCGGTCACAGCCTCGACGGCGCGACGCAGAAGCTCGGCGCCGCCCACGACAGCAGCACGGTCATGGCCGTGGTGCAGTCGCTGGTGAAGTCGACGCTGGACATGCGCGAGCACAACAAGGCGCTGGAAGCCCGACTGACGGTCTCCAAGCAGGAGATCAACAACCTGCAGCAGAGCCTCGAGGCGATCCGCGCCGAGACCCTGACCGATCCCCTCACCGGGCTCGGCAACCGCAAGTTCTTCGACCGCGCCATCGACGACGCGGTCAAGCATGCACAGGCCCAGGGCGAACCGCTGTCGCTGCTGATGTTCGATATCGACCACTTCAAGTCGTTCAACGACAACTATGGCCATCTCACCGGCGACCAGGTGCTGCGCCTCGTCGCGCTGTCGCTGCGCGCCACGATCAAGGGCCAGGACATCACTGCCCGCTATGGCGGCGAGGAGTTTGCCGTGGTGCTGCCGAATACGGCGCTGCGCCAGGCCCTGACCGTCGCCGACCACATCCGCCGCGCCGTGATGTCGAAGGAATTGAAGAAGAAATCGACCGGCGAGATCCTCGGCCGCGTCACGATTTCGGTCGGTGTGTCGATGCTGCAGAACGGCGACGACACGATCTCGCTGATTGAGCGGGCCGACGCCTGCCTCTACGCCGCCAAGCGCAACGGCCGCAACCGCGTCGTCTGCGAGGCCGATCCGGAATATTCTCCGACCGACCACATCCAGGTGGCTTGAGGTCAGGTGGCTTGAAGTCAGGCCGCTTGAAGTCTTCGGCCAGCCGTCTTTCGCCCGAACCCTGCTTACAACGCGTATTCGCCCGCAGGGCGGGTTGTCGGCATATTCGACGTTCGCGATGCTACCGCCGCGTTGGACCGGAAGGCGATTTTCGCGGCGGTGCGCCCGAACCAGACTTGGTCGCCTTGGCCGAGGCGGTGCGGACGCTGGCCTTGCGCGCGGCCTTCGGGCGGACGGGGGTTTCGGTCGCGGCCGAGATCTTGCCCTTGCGCGTGCCTCTGCGCTTGCCCTTATCCTTGCCGGCCGAAGCCGTCTTGCCGGCTGACGCGGCTTTGCCGGCGCGGGACGGCTTCGCCGAACGCGACGCCGCCGGCGCCTTCGCGGGCCTGCCTGAGAGCTTCGCCGCAGCGCCGGTCCCGGAGCGTCCGGTTGCTGGGATCGCGCTCTTTGCTGGGCCCCTCGCCGTGCCTTTGGCGGCGCTGCGGGCCTCCCTGGAGCGTTTGACAGCCGCAGCACGTTCGGCAGCGCCCAGCGACGCCCTCGCCCACTCCGCGAGCTCCTCGGGATCGTCGTACAGACGGTCCGGCAGCTGCCAGTAGGAATTGATGGTCACGAGCTTGCCGCGGGCCGCGTACTGGAACGGCTTGACGCCTTCGTCCTCGAAGCGCGCCACATTGTGCTCGTCGGTGCGAAAATAGATGGCGCCGCGCAGCACCAGGGCGAAATTGACCCCGTCGACGGACACGCCGTAGCCGCTGAACATGCGGCGCAGGCCCACCGGGCCGAACGCGGAGAACAGGTCCTGCAGAAATTCGCGATCCATGGAGCCAACCGCACTAGCCTGGCCGCCCTGACAGTCGCTTCGGCATCACGCCTTCCAGGGCGGCTGTCAGAACCGCAACGCCATAATCACGCCGGCAGCTTGGCTGGCGTCAATTGAACCGACTCGCCGCACCCGCAGGCGCCGGTCTGGTTGGGATTGTTGAACACGAACTGGGCCGCCATGCGGTCGACCTTGAAGTCCATCTCGGTGCCGAGCAGGAACAGCACGGCCTTCGGATCGACCAGGATCTTGACACCCTTGTCCTCGACGACCTCGTCGGTCGGGCGGATGTCGTGGGCGTACTCGACCGTGTAGGACATGCCGGCGCAGCCGCCGTTCTTGACCCCGACCCGCAGGCCGACGATCTGGCTGTCCGCCCGCGCGGTCAGCTCGCGGATGCGCTCCGCCGCCGCCTCCGTGAGGCGCATGACTTGGGGCCTGGGCCGGCGGGCCGGCTTGCTCGGAGACGCTGAGGGGGTCGGTGTCATTCCAGTCATCTGGTCATGTCCGTCGGGATTTCAATGCCCGTGCATGGATCATCGCGGGAGTCGGTAGAACTTGCAACCGTCTCACCACATATTCAGAACGACGCGTGCCTCGTCCGACATGCGCTCCGGCGTCCATGCCGGCTCCCACACGATCTTGACGCTCACGGTTCCGACCCCGGCGACGCTCGCCACGGCGTTCTCCACCATGGTCGGCAACTCGGCCGCAGCCGGGCAGTTCGGCGTCGTCAGCGTCATCTCGACGTCGACGGTACGGTCGTCCTTGATGTCGACCTTGTAGATCAGGCCAAGCTCATAGATGTCGGCCGGGATTTCCGGGTCGTAGACGGTCTTCAGCGCGCCGACGATGTCGGCGCCGAGCCGCTCGGTTTCCTCCGGCGGCAGCGCGGACCGGGTGTCGACCCGGTTCGGAGCTTCCGCCGCGGCCGTCTCCGCCGTCTGCTGGGCTTCACTCATGAGAACAAATCCTGCGCCTTGATCAACGCCTGTACGAGCTGGTCGACTTCGTCCCGGGTATTGTACATCGCAAACGACGCCCGGCACGTCGCGGTCACGTTGAATCGTTCCAGCAGCGGCATCACGCAATGCGTGCCGGCGCGCACCGCGACGCCCGAACGATCGATGATGGTGGCGATATCGTGGGGGTGCGCGCCCTTGATCTCGAACGAGATCACGCTGCCCTTGTCGCGGGCGTTGCCGATGATGCGCAGCGAGTTGATCTCCCGCAGCCGCTCATGGGCATAGAGCGTCAGATCGTGCTCGTGGGCCGCGATGCGGTCCTTGCCGATCGCATTGACATAGTCGATCGCCGCACCCAGCCCGATCGCCTCGACGATCGCCGGCGTGCCGGCCTCGAACTTGTGCGGCGGGTCGCCATAGGTCACCCAGTCACGGCTGACCTCGCGGATCATCTCGCCGCCGCCGGTGTAAGGCCGCATCGCCACGAGGTGGTCGTACTTGGCGTAGAGCACGCCGATGCCGCTCGGGCCGTACAACTTGTGCCCGGTGAAAACGTAGAAGTCGCAATCGAGGTCCTGGACGTCGATCGCCATGTGCACGGCGGCCTGGCTGCCGTCGATCAGCACCGGGATGCCGCGGGCATGCGCCAGCTTCACCACGTCCTTCACCGGCACGATGGTGCCGAGCATGTTGGACATCTGGGTGATCGCTACCAGCTTGGTCTTCGGCGTCAGCAGCTTCTCGAACTCGTCGAGCAGGAAGTTGCCGTCGTCGTCGACCGGCGCCCACTTGATCACCGCGCCCTGGCGCTCGCGCAGGAAATGCCAGGGAACGATGTTCGAATGATGCTCCATGATCGAGATGACGATCTCGTCGCCTTCGCCGATATTGGGGGCACCCCACGACGACGCCACGAGGTTGATGGCCTCGGTGGCGTTGCGGGTGAAGATGATCTCTTCATTGCGGCGCGCATTGAGAAAACGCGCGGTACGCTCGCGGCCGCCCTCGTAGCCTTCGGTCGCGGCGTTGGCGAGATAATGCAGGCCGCGATGAACGTTGGCGTACTCGGACGTGTAAGCCTTGGTCATGCGGTCGAGCACCGCCTGAGGCTTCTGCGCCGACGCCGCATTGTCCAGATAGACCAGCGGCTTGCCGTAGACCTTCATGGCGAGCGCGGGGAAGTCCGCCCTCACCCGTTCGACATCGTAGGTTCCGTTGGCGACCGCGGGATGCATGATCAGCCTCGCGCCGTCAGCCAGCGCTCGGCCGCGTTTACCGCGACGTCGCGCAGATCGTCGTCGACGATCGACTCGATCGCTTCACCGACGAAGGCGGCGATCAGCAGCGCCTGCGCTTCCTTCTCCGGCAGGCCGCGCGCCCTCAGGTAGAACAGCAGGCTCTCGTCGAGCGCGCCCGCCGTCGCACCATGGCCGCAGGTGACGTCGTCGGCGAAGATCTCGAGCTCGGGCTTGTTGTCGATCTCGGCCTCGTCCGACAGCAGCAGTGCCCGCGTCATCATCTTGCCGTCGGTCTTCTGCGCGTCCGGCTGCACGATGATCCGGCCCTGGAACACGGAGTGACCACGGTCGTCGAGCACCGAGCGAAACACCTCGCGGCTCGTGCAGTGCGGCACGGCATGGTCGACCACCAGCGTGGTGTCGCCATGGCGGCGACCGCCCAGCAGGTTGACACCGTTGGTCGAGAGTTCGCTGCCTTCGCCCCTGAACGCAATGAAGCCCTGGTAACGGCTGACGCCGCCGCCGCTGGTCAGGTTGAAGGTGTTGAACTTCGCACGGGCTCCGAGGGTGAACACCCCCGTCGTGATGTTGGCTGCGTCCCGCGCATCCTCCATCAGCCGCACATGCTGTAGCTCCGCCTCGTCGGCGATCGTGACGAACAGCGCATCACTCGCCTGATAGGCGCCGGCGCCCGAAGCGGCGACGAAGCTCTCCACCAGCGTGACGCGCGCGCCCTTGCCAATCACGACCTGCGAGCGGGTGAATGCCGCTGCGGTCGAGGCTACAGCGACATGGACGATATGCAGCGGCCTGTCGAGCGCCGCGCCGTCAGCGACCTCGATCGCAACACCGTCGGTCGCCAGCGCTGCATTGAGCGCCGTCATGCTGTCGGTGGCGGCGCCCGACTGCAGCACCGCTGCGTCGCCGGCATCGAGCGTCTCGCGCAGCGAGCGCACGCGCAGGCCGGCCTCGAGCCCGGCGAGATCGGACAGGCCGCTCGCGAAAACGCCATCCACCAGCACCAGAGTGCGGGTGTTCTTGACATCGAGCGCCGCGACCGCCGCCTTGGCGCGCGTCAGCGCAGCCGCGTCGGGGGCATCGGCGAGCGGTGCCACCTCGCGCAGCAGCGCGCGCAGGTCCGTGTACTTCCATTCCTCGATACGGCGGTGCGGCAGTCCCTGCCGCGCGAACACGTCGAACGCCGCCTGTCGCGCCTGCGCGACCGCGCCCGTTCCCGGCAACCGGCCACGCGCCGCTGTGAAGATCTCCGCGAGCGGCCGTTCAGCTGTCGATTTCACCAAAGCCACGTTCATGATGCGCCCGCTTATGCAGCCGCGTCTTCGAACTGCGCGTAGCCGGACGCTTCCAGTTCGAGCGCGAGCTCCTTGCCACCGCTCTTGACCACCTTGCCCTTCGACATGACGTGCACGACGTCAGGGACGATGTAGTTCAGCAAGCGCTGGTAGTGGGTGATCACGATCATGCCGCGATCGCGGGACCTCAGCGCATTGACGCCGTCGGCGGCGATGCGCAGCGCGTCGATGTCGAGGCCGGAATCCATCTCGTCGAGGATGCACAGGCTCGGCTCGAACAGCGCCATCTGCAGCACTTCGTTGCGCTTCTTCTCGCCGCCGGAGAAGCCGACGTTGACGCCGCGACGCAGCATGTCCTGCGGAATGTTAAGACGGCCGGCGACCTCGCGGACTTTCTTGAGAAAGTCGGGGGTGGAATACTCGCTCTCGCCGCGTGCCTTGCGCTGGGCGTTCAGGGCCGTGCGCAGGAAGGTCATGGTAGCAACGCCGGGAATTTCGACCGGATACTGGAACGCCAGGAAAACGCCCTTGGCGGCGCGCTCATCCGGCGCCATCGCCAGCACGTCCTCGCCATTGAGGAGGATCTCGCCACCGGTGACGTCATAGCCCGGCTTGCCGGCGATGACATGACTCAGCGTCGACTTGCCCGATCCGTTCGGGCCCATGATCGCGTGGACTTCGCCCTTGTTCACGGTCAGCGACAGTCCATGCAGGATTTCGCGTTCCTCGACACGAACGTGAAGATCCTTGATTTCAAGCAACGACATCAGTCTGCCTTTCCGAATATCTTTCAGCTTGTTTGCGCCGGCTGCGGTCCCGCCGGCCACCTGGCCGACGGCCGATCATTTGCGCCGGCGACGGCTTATCCCACGCTGCCTTCGAGCGAGATCGAGATCAGCTTCTGCGCCTCGACCGCGAACTCCATCGGCAATTGCTGCAGCACGTCCTTGACGAAGCCATTGACCACCAGCGCCACCGCTTCTTCCTGCGACAGGCCGCGCTGCACGCAGTAGAACAGCATGTCCTCGGAGATCTTGGAGGTGGTGGCCTCGTGCTCGAACAGCGCCGAGGAATTCTTCGCCTCGATGTAGGGCACGGTGTGCGCGCCGCACTTGTCGCCGATCAACAGCGAGTCGCAGGCGGTGAAGTTGCGCGCGCCAGCCGCCTTGCGATGCGCCGACACGAGACCGCGATAGGTGTTCTGCGACTTGCCGGCCGCGATGCCCTTGGAGATGATCCGGCTCGTGGTGTTCTTGCCGAGATGCAGCATCTTGGTGCCGGAATCGACCTGCTGGTAACCATTCGAGATCGCAATCGAGTAGAACTCGCCGCGCGAATTGTCGCCACGCAGGATGCAGCTCGGATACTTCCAGGTGATCGCCGACCCGGTCTCGACCTGGGTCCAGGAGATCTTGGAGTTCCTGCCGCGGCAGTCGCCACGCTTGGTGACGAAGTTGTAGATGCCGCCCTTGCCCTCGGCGTTGCCGGGATACCAGTTCTGCACCGTCGAATACTTGATCTCGGCGTCGTCGAGCGCGACCAGCTCAACGACGGCGGCGTGCAGCTGGTTCTCGTCGCGCTGCGGCGCGGTGCAGCCTTCGAGATAGCTCACATAGGAGCCCTTGTCGGCGATGATCAGCGTGCGCTCGAACTGGCCGGTGTTGCGCTCGTTGATGCGGAAGTAGGTCGACAGCTCCATCGGGCAGCGCACGCCCTCGGGCACGTAGACGAACGAGCCGTCGGAGAACACCGCCGAATTGAGCGTCGCGAAGAAGTTGTCGGAGGTCGGCACCACCGTGCCCAGGTATTTGCGCACGAGCTCGGGATGCTCGCGCAGCGCCTCGGAGATCGGCATGAAGATCACGCCGGCCTTCTTCAGCTCTTCCTTGAAGGTGGTCGCCACCGAGACCGAGTCGAACACCGCGTCGACCGCGACGCGGCGCTCGCCTTCGGGGCGCTCGACGCCGGCCAGCATCTCCTGCTCGCGCAGCGGGATGCCGAGCTTCTCGTAGGTCTTGAGAATTTCGGGATCGACTTCATCCAGCGACTTCGGCGCGACGAATTTCTTCGGCGCGGCGTAATAGTACAGATCCTGGTAGTCGATCTTCGGATAGTCGACGCGCGCCCACGTCGGCTCCTGCATGGTGAGCCAGCGGCGATAGGCCTCAAGCCGCCACTCCAGCATCCAGGCTGGCTCGTCCTTCTTCTGGGAGATGAAGCGGACGATATCTTCGGAAAGTCCCTTCGGCGCCTTCTCGGACTCGATCGGGGTCTCGAATCCATAGCGATATTGGTCGACGTCGATCTGGCGAACCCGATCGACCGTCTCTTGCACAGCCGGCATCTTCGTCCTCCGCTCGCGGTTTCAAGGACCGCGGTGGAAAGCTGATGTCAGGTCCCGAAGGCTCCTGAGGTCCCCTGCCTGGCGGCAGCGGACGGGAAGCTCAGCGGATGACACCAGAAATCTATCTTTACGCGCCGGACCGATCCCGACCCGTCAACAGAGCCCGTCAAACCGGTTGACCGCCCCGCTGCAGGACCCTGCAGACCACCCCGTACACGCCATGTATGTAGGGTGTTCCGTTCTGGAAATCACCCCTTTTTTAGAACCGTTCCAAGAGCGGCTCAGATCGCCCCTCTACCTAATACGGCTGTGATTTTTCTCCAAGCCTCCAGAAGGCCGCGGACCTCGGATTCAGTCGTATCCCAGCCCATACTCAGCCGAATGGCTCCCTGGGCAAGCTCGGCGGGCACCTGCATCGCGGCCAGGACATGGGACGGCGTCACCTTTCCCGAGGAACAGGCGGAACCGGACGAGACAGCGATTCCCTGCAAATCGAAGGCGATCACGGCGGTTTCTGCCTTCAGGCCGAAAGCCGACACCAGAGTGGTATTCGGCAACCGCTCAGCGGCCGCGGAGAAGATGACCGCGGTCGTGTGCACAGCAAGACCGTCCTCCAGCAGCCGCTTCAGCTCTGTCTGGCGGACCGCCTCCTCCGGCCAGTGCGCCATGGCGGCATCGACCGCCGCGCCGAAGCCGGCAATACCCGGCACGTTCTCCGTACCTCCCCGCCGGTTCTGTTCCTGCCCGCCGCCCCGGATCAACGGCTCGGGCGGCGCGAGGCCATCGCGCAGCACCAGCGCGCCCACTCCCTTGGGTCCACCGATCTTGTGCGCCGACACAGTGATCAGATCGGCCTGCAGATCCGGCAGACGGCACGCGATCCGGCCGAGCGCCTGGATCGCATCGACATGCAGCAGCCCGCCGGCGGCATGGACCATGGCCGCGATCTCGGCGATCGGCTGGACCGCGCCGGTCTCGTTGTTGGCCTGCAGCACGGACACCAGCGCCGGCGGACCGTCGCCGAGCAGACGCCGCAGATCGTCGAGATCGACCACGCCGTCAGGCGTCACGGCGATACGGCCGACGCTCTCTGGCGCGAAGCGGCCTCCGGTAAGCACCGACGCGTGCTCCACCGCCGACACCAGCAGCCGCGTGAGCGCGGGCGCGGCCGCGCCCCGCCAACCTGGCGTCAACGCGAGACCATTGGCCTCCGTGCCTCCCGAGGTGAAGACGACGCCGCGCGGTTCGGCGCCGAGTGCGCGGGCGAGCGCCGCCCGCGCGCTCTCGACCAGCGCCCGCGCCGTACGCCCCTCGGTGTGCACGGATGACGGATTGCCAACCACGTCCCAGGCCGCGGCCATGGCCGCCTTCGCTTCGGGACGCAGCGGCGTCGTGGCGTTCCAGTCGAAATAGGACCGTGGTCGGCGAAGATCAGGCAAAGGTTGGCTCCGGCAGATCGTACAGCCCTGGACGTCATTCTTGGGATTAAGGTCATTTGCCGGTTCCGCAAGGGCCACGGCAGCGGGCCGGCGCGCAATATGCTTGCTTTTTGCCCCTCGCCCTATGTTAGAACCCGGCCCTGTTCATCCGGCGTCGTGCGCCGAGAGCCTCGGCTGCCGTCGATCTGGCTCTTCACCGCATGGCCGTCAAGCCGCCGCGTCGCACGCCCTGGAATTTAAGGAATCCGAATGCCTGAAGTCATTTTCACCGGCCCCGCTGGCCGGCTTGAAGGTCGCTACCATCCTGCGAAGCAGAAGAACGCGCCCATCGCGATGGTGCTGCATCCGCACCCGCAGTTTCACGGCACGATGAACCACCAGATCGTCTATCAGGTCTATTATTCGTTCGTGGCGCGCGGCTTTTCGGTGCTGCGCTTCAACTTCCGCGGCGTTGGGCGCAGCCAGGGCTCGTTCGATCACGGCACTGGCGAGCTGTCGGACGCCGCTGCGGCGCTCGACTGGGCGCAGACCATCAACCCCGAGGCCCGTGCCTGCTGGGTGGCGGGCTTTTCGTTCGGCGCCTGGATCGGCATGCAGTTGCTGATGCGTCGTCCGGAGGTCGAGGGCTTCATCTCGATCGCGCCGCCGGCGAATCTCTACGACTTCTCGTTCCTGGCGCCCTGCCCGTCGTCCGGCCTGATCGTTCATGGCGACAAGGACATCGTGGTGCCGCAGAAGGACGTCAACGCACTGGTCGAGAAGCTCAAGACGCAGAAGGGCATCGTGATCGACCACCAGGTCATCCCCGGCGCCAACCACTTCTTCGACGGCAAGCTCGAGCCGCTGATGGAATCGGTCACGTCCTATCTCGACATGCGCCTCGCCAACGTGCGCTGACGCGCGCTTTCGAAAGCAGATGAACCGGCGCGGCGCAGGATCACCTGCGCCGCGTTGTCGTTTCAGGCCGCCGCACGACCTTCGAGCGACAGCACGAAGGCCTGGTGGGTTGTCATGAAATTGCGCAACAGGTCTGGATAAGCTGAGCTGACGGCCTGCTGGACCGACGGCCGCTCCGCGAGGCTGGCGCGCCAGCGATTGAGCTTCGGCTTGCCGGTAAAGATGCCGAAATCGCCGATGCCATCGATGACGTCGAAATAACGGAACGCCGGCGCGAACACCGCATCGACCAGCGAAAACGCCGCTCCGTCGAACCATGGCTGCGCCACAAGGCGGGTCTCCAGCCGCGCGAACTTCTGCTCCAGCGCGGTGACCTTGGCACGGAATGTCGCCTCGTCCTTCGCGGTCTCCAGCCCCCAGATGTCGCCGAGCGCGGCCGAGTTGAACTCGATCCAGCCACGATGCTCGGCGCGCGCGAGCGGATCGGCTGGGTGCAGCGGCTGGGGCTGCGTCTCCTCGAGATATTCGAGAATCACGGCGGACTCGAAGATCGCTGTGTCGCCGACCTGCAGCACCGGGGTCTTGCCGAGCGGCGAGATCGCCAGAAACCAGTCCGGCTTGTTGGCGAGATCGATATCGACCCGCTCGAACGGCACGCCTTTCTCGGCGAGCGCGATGGCGACGCGCTGGACGTAAGGGCAGAGCTTGTGGCTGATGAGCTTCAATGCGGCGGGCATGGCATCCTCCCTGCGGACCCGAATTCAATGCAAGTGCATTGATTAGGATGCAGCTGCATGAATTTGTCAATGCGCGGGCGATGCGCTCAAGGCGACGTGATCAGGGCAACGTGATCAGGGCCGGGCGATGATGCCGCCGGTGGTCGGCGTCGGCACGCCCGTGGTCGCGGGATAGCTGAGCGGCAGCCCCTGCAGGCTGCGGGCGGCCAGGAACGCGAATGCCTGCGCCTCGAGGGCGTCGCCGGCCCAGCCGAGCGCGTCCGCGGTCTCCACCCGCGCCGGAGCGAGGCGCTCGCGCAGCAGCCGCATCATCATCCGGTTGCGGGCGCCGCCGCCAGCCACGATCCAGTCCGTCGGCGCTTTCGGCAGATGCGGCACGATCGATGCGATGGCTTCGACCGTGAACGCGGTCAGGGTTGCCGCACCGTCGGCGGCTGTCAGGTTCGGCAATTGCAGGGAAGCGAACTGGTTGCGGTCGAGCGATTTGGGCGATGGCTGGGCGAAGAACGGGTGCTGCAGCGCGCGCGCGATCCAGCTGGCATCGACATCGCCCTGTGCCGCGAGCCGGCCGTCCTGGTCGAACGGCTGTCCCGTGGTGCGAAACATGTAGTCATCGAGCAGCGCGTTGCCGGGACCGGTGTCGCAGGCGATCAGCGCGTCATAGCCGTCGATGTAGGTGATGTTGGAGACCCCGCCGATATTGAGTACGGCGATGGGACCGGCGCGACCGAGAGCGGTCGCAAGCGCCCGGTGATAGACCGGAACCAGCGGCGCCCCCTGCCCGCCGGCAGCAACGTCCGCCGCCCGGAAATCGTGCATCACGGGAATATGAATCGCGCGGGCCAGCGCAAGGCCATCGCCGATCTGGACGGTCATGCGCTGCGCCGGCCTGTGCAGCACCGTCTGGCCATGGAAGCCGACGATGTCGACGGCCTCGCGCGCGATCTGGTGCTGGGCCGTAAAGGCGGCGACCGCTTCGGCATGGGCGACCGTGACCGCCTGCTCGGCTGCATACAGCGCGCCCGGGCGGGCGTCGCGGTGCGACAGCGCCGTCGCCTCCGCCAGCGCCTGGCGCAACAGCGAGCGCTCCTGCTCCGTGTAGGGACGGTATCCGGAAGGCCCGAACGACATCACCTGTTTGCCGTCGGTCTCGATCAGCGCGACATCCACCCCGTCCAGCGAGGTGCCGCTCATCAGCCCGATTGCCGTCATCACCATGGCAATGGCCTTTTTCGCAGCGGGTTCCCTCTCCAGGAGGCGCTTGGCGGCGACCTCGGCAGGAACCTAACCTTGTATCCAACTTCCAGTTCTTATAATGCCACAAGGAGCATCCTCGCGGCAGATCTCCCGGCCGGCGTCGTTCAGAGCGGTTACCATTTTATCAAACAGACCTAAGAGACATGACGGCTTTTAAATCGGATTTTCTCAACGTGCTGCAGAGCCGCGGCTTCATCCATCAGGTCTCGGAGCCCGAGGCCCTGGACGCGCTCGCGCAGAAGGGTCGCATCACCGGCTATATCGGGTTCGACTGCACCGCCGACTCACTGCATGTCGGCCATCTGCTGCAGATCATGATGCTGCGCTGGATGCAGCAGACCGGCCACCAGCCGATCGCCCTGATGGGCGGCGGCACCACGCGCGTCGGCGACCCCTCGGGCAAGGACGAGAGCCGCAAGATCCTGTCCAGCGACGACATCGCCCACAACCTCGCCGGGATCCGCACGATCTTCACCCGCTTCCTGACGTTCGGCAGCGGGCCGAACGATGCGCTGATGATCAACAACAATGACTGGCTCGGCCCGCTCAACTATATCGACTTCCTGCGCGACGTCGGCAAGCATTTCTCGGTCAACCGCATGCTGTCGTTCGACAGCGTCAAGCTGCGGCTGGAGCGCCAGCACGAGCTGTCGTTCCTCGAATTCAACTACATGATCCTGCAGGCCTACGATTTCGTCGAGCTCTACAAGCGCACCGGCTGCGTGCTGCAGATGGGCGGCTCGGACCAGTGGGGCAACATCGTCAACGGCATCGACCTCGGCCGCCGCATGGCGAATGCGCAGCTGTTCGCGCTGACTTCGCCGCTGCTCACGACCGCGAGCGGCGCCAAGATGGGCAAGACGGCCGCTGGCGCTGTGTGGCTCAACGCCGACCGCCTCAGCGTCTATGACTACTGGCAGTTCTGGCGCAACACCGAAGACGCCGACGTCGAACGCTTCCTCAAGCTGTTCACGACGCTGCCGCTCGACGATGTCGCGCGCCTCGGCGCGCTGCAGGGCCAGGAGATCAACGAGGCCAAGAAAGTGCTGGCGACGGAAGCGACCGCGCTGGTGCATGGCCGCGAGGCCGCCGACGCCGCTGCCGAAACCGCGCGTCGCACCTTCGAGGAAGGCGCCATCGCCGAGAGCCTGCCGACGCTGAGCGTGCCGAAGGCCGAGTTCGACGCCGGCATCGGCGTGCTGGCGC
This sequence comes from Bradyrhizobium sp. U87765 SZCCT0048, assembly GCF_018131225.1. Classification (GTDB taxonomy): domain Bacteria; phylum Pseudomonadota; class Alphaproteobacteria; order Rhizobiales; family Xanthobacteraceae; genus Bradyrhizobium_A. The sequence goes on from NZ_JAFCMM010000001.1 coordinate 269,598, forward strand.
TGTTCGTCAAGGCCGGCCTCGTCGCCTCCAACGGCGAAGCCCGTCGCCAGATCAAGGGCGGCGGCCTGCGCATCAACGATGCGCCGATCGCCGACGAGAAGCTGACTGTCGACGCCAGCCAGCTGACGCCCGAGGGCGTCGTGAAACTGTCGCTGGGACGCAAGAAGCATGTGCTGGTGCGCCCGGACTGAAACGGGCACACACACCGTCTCCGGGGAAAGCATGAGGTCGCCGCAACGACGGCGACCTGTCAGTTCGGCGGCGGGAAATTGTCGTTGGGAACACTCTGCCGTCCGGTGCCGAAGTCGAAGATCTTGCGCAGCACGCCGGGCGCCATGGCCGAGATCGGGTTGACCCGCAGCACCGGCGCCCCCGGGGTGCCGACCACCTCATAGGTGAGGCCGATCAGCCCCTCGTTGCTGCCGCCCCCGAGCACGAGGCCGACGATCGGAATCTGGCCGAACATGTTGTTGAGGCCATACATTGGCACGAAGGTGCCGCTCATCCGCACCTGGTTGGCGGGATAGTTGATGTTGCCCTCGATGGTCGCGCCGACCGTCGGGCCACGCAGAACGCCGTCGCGGATACTGAGCTGGCCGCTCTGGCGCGTGAACTCGGCCCGCATGTGGGAGAAGGCAACGCCGCTGGAGCCGGTCGCCGGACCGTTGGCGACGACGCGGTCGAGCGCCGCCTCGCCCTTCACCGAGAAATCACGAACGTTCAGCAGGCCTTCCTGGGCTGACGCCGCGTCGGACGCCGGCGGATCCATCGCCAGCCACATCCGTCCGCCGACCATTTTCTTGTAGACGTCGGCGAAACGAAACAGCGCTCCGGCATCGTTGGTTTCGAGGTAGAGCACCTCGCGGCCCTGCGCCTTGCCGCGGATGTCGCCGATCAACGGCGTGTCGCGGCCGATCTTGCCGTTGAGCTGGAATGACTTGATGACGCCGGCACGCCGCGACAGCTTGACGTCGATGCCGCGCAGGGCCTCGCCGTCATAGCCGGCGATCGCTCCCAGCTTGAGATCGAGATCGAGGTCGATCGTCTTCTGCTTGCTTTTGGTCTCGGCGTCGCGTCCCGATATCGCCGACTTGATGAAGTTGCGGGCGTCGAACACGTCGCCGCGCATCGTCACCTTCTGGGTGCCGTCGGGTGCCCGTTCCGCCTTGAGCGAGGCCTTGTCGCCCTCCGATGGCGAGAAGGTCGGGAATGTCGCGTTGAGCAGATCGCCGCTCTGGTCGAGTTCGACCGCGCCCTTGATCTGTGCGCCGCCGCCGTCGATGACGATGTCCTCAAGCCGCGTCGACTGGGGCTTCTGAACGACGTTGAACGCCATCTTGCCGGCCTTGCCGGGCATCTTCACCCAGCCCGGCAGGAGGTTGTCGACTTTCGCCGCAGTGAGATCGACCTCGACGCCCAGCTTGTTCTCGCCGTCGGCGCCGCCGATCTTGCCGGAGAGCTTGACCGGGGTCGTGCCCGTCACGGTCGGGCCGAGGTCGGCCCCGAGCCGCGCCCGCCCGGCATCGTCGAGCGTTGCCTGCAGCTTGACGTCGGCATCGCCATCGGCCGGCTTGCGATAGTCGAGGCTCGCCGCCTGGCCACCGATCTTGACGTCGCCCTTGACCTGGTAGCCCTGATTGTTGGCGATGATCTTGAGCGCGTTGCTCTCGAGCTTCTGGTTCATCACCATCTTGTCGGCGGAGAAGCCGTTGAGGTCGACGTTGATGGCGTAGGTGGTATCCGCCTTGGTCAGTTCGTGCTTGATCGGCAGGCCCATCATGATCTGGGCCGTGACGTTGCCGCGGCTGGTGTTGGGATCGATCGGAACGCCGCTGCTGAACTCATTGAGACGGTTGGAGCCGAGAATCTCGGCCGCGGCTGGCACCGGCCCGTCGAGGCGGAAGCGCACGCGCGCCGGAGGCGGCTTGGGCACGAAGTCCGGAATCTCGAACACCAGGTCGGAAATGGTCAGGCGTCGGCCGGCCGGGGTGTCCACCGCCGCCTGTCCGATATTGATGGTTGCCGTGCGGCCGGTGACCCGGGCCTTCAGGTCGGCGTCGTGAAGGCCCGGCAGTTCATCGACAGGATGAATCGCGATATTGCTGCCGACAAAGGTGATGGCGAGGCCATCGTCCGGAATTGGCGGCCCGCTGCGTGACAGCGTATGCACCGGCGCGTTGACGCCGATCTCCATGCGCTGCAGCGTGCCCTTGTCGACGCGCTCGATGAGCCACTCGCGAACCTCGGGCACGATGATGATCGGCCAGATCCGCTTCAGCGCGTACACCGGCATCGGCGTGCCCGCGAGCCCCAGCGTCAGGCGCGGCTCCGACGTCGAATAGTCGAGGCTGCCGGACCCTGCGATGCTGATGTCGCCGTTGCCGAAATCCGCCTGGCTCAGCAGCACGCGCTTGTTGTCCGTATCGAAGCGCAGCCGCACCGCGATGCGGTTGAAGATCAGAGGATCGGAGCCGTTCTCGCTGCCGAACACGATGGTCCCGCCGCTGAAGCCGAGCTGCCAGTTCGCAACGCTGTCATTCGGCGGCTCGAGGTGCGCGAGCAGCGTGATACGGTTGCTGCCCGACACGATCTGGAACGGAGCCACCATCACCCGCCGTCCGGCATCCCAGTCGACATTGATGTCGGCCTGGTCGATGTTCATCGGATATTCGGGCGTGTCGCGGTCGATGATCTGTCCGGCGCCGACGGACATCTTGCCGGACAGGAAGGTCGGCAGGCCGTCGCGACCGATCTCGCCGCGAATCCGTCCGGTCAGCGGCATGTCGGCGGTGAAGTTCAGCTCTTTCAGTCGCAGCGCCAGCAGGATGTTCTTGACCGGCACCTTGTCGGCCTGAATGTCGACTGAGCGCACGCCGCTGGCCGGCGCCCCGACCAGCACTTTCAGAAACCAGGGCGACTTGCCCTCCTCGCCAAGACTGAGCGCGACGCCGCCGCCGCGCGGACGGCGCAGGCTGAGGCTGATATTGGCGAAGGTCAGCCGATTGCCGGAACGCTGGTCGTCGACGATCAGGTTGCCGTTCTTGAGGCCGATTTCGTCGAGGTTCTCGCCGTCGAGGCCACTCTTGCCGAGACTATCGAGCCAGTCGAGCGCCGCGAGGATACCTTGCACGCCGCCGTTGCGTGCAGCGCTTGTCGCCGCCGTCGAAACGGGAGACGGCGGGACAGTTGCCGGTGGCGACGGAGCCGCCTTGGCGGTCTGGGCGGGCGCAGGCCCAACGGCGGGTCCAGTCGCGGATCCAGACCCAGGTCCAGGCGCAGGTCGCGGCAGCGAAACTGGCGCCGCAGCCGTCGAAAGGGCGGCCGCGGTAGCCAGCGGCCGAGCGCTGTCGCCCGTGGAAACGATGACGCGGCCATCCGGCGTAATGCGGACCGAGAGCTCAGCGCCGACGAGATTGAGGCTCTCCGCGCGCAGGCGCCCCGTCATCAGCGCGGTTGGTGAAATCCGCACCTCGGCCTTGGGCGCGCTGGCGACGATAGCCCTGGCACGATCGCGAACCACGATATCGCGGATGCGCACCGCGATCCGGATCCGCCCGGTGCGCTCGATCTGGGTGCCGCCGACCTCGACGGTGTGGTCCTTGCCGAGGTTGTCCTCGATCGCGGTAACAAGCCAAGGGGTGATCGCGTCGAGACCGATCGGCCCCGTACCCAGCCGCCACCACAACACGCCGAAACCGCTGGCGGCGACGATCAGGAACACCCCGACGATCGTGACCAGCAGCCGCAGCGAGCGCGAGCCCCGGACGGCGCGGCCAAAGCTTTGCAGACCGTCGTCGAACCGGTCGAACATCGTGTCTGTCCGCCGCGCCAGAAGTCGCCGCGCGCGCGCGCCCGTCGCCTCCTCGTCGTGGTGCGACCAGTCGGTGTCGTCCCACTCGGGAGCGTGATCAGGGGCGCGGGGGCTCCGGGCCTGGTGGGGCTCGTGTCTTGCCATAGCCTCTCGGTTTGGCGCGTCTTGGTCCCGCAAACCCTGATTCTGGCGCGGACGCTGCGGTTGCTGATCGGCCGGGGCACGAGCGTCGGCGGAGAACGGTCGCTCGTTTGCCGGCATCGCGGCCATTCCCCGGTTACGTGTCAATCCTACGAGGCCGGGACGACCGGCGGTGCAAGAGATTCCCTTGCCAGCTTACCCTCCGGCAGCCAGATTTGCACCGCAGCCGGCGACAAGTCCCGGCCCACCCACCGGACGAATCCCAAGCGATTCAAAGAGCCGTCGAAAGCGACGAAAGGAAGGCGTATGTCCAAGGAAACGCGCAAGAAAACTTCGAAGCCGGCGCCCGCCCCGCGTTCCCGGGCCGCAACCAGGGGCAAGACCGGCGCGGCCACCGGATCTGGCGCCAAAATCCCACCTAAAATTGCACCCAAGACGACGTCCGGCGACCATCCCGCGCCCCGATCAGCCAAGAACCTCGCCAAGAACCTCGCCAAGACACCCACCAAGACACCGACCAAGGCAGTCACAAAGGCAGTCGCCAAGACGGGCCCCAAGGCTGCCCCCAAGACTGCTCTCAAGGCGAAATCCGCTACGAGCGCAGCGCCGCAAATGGAACTGGCCGAAGGCCAGGCGGCTCCAGCGTTCCAGCTACCTCGCGACGGCGGCAAGACCCTGTCCCTGCGCGACTACGCGGGCCGCAATCTCGTGCTGTTCTTCTATCCCAAGGCCGACACGCCCGGCTGCACCCGCGAGGCCATGGATTTCAGCCGCCTTGCAGCCGACTTCGCCGCGGCCGATACGGACGTCGTCGGCGTTTCCGCCGACCCCGTAAAGAAGCAAGACTCATTTAAAAACAAACATAAGCTAGCAACTCCTCTTGCATCAGATGAGAATAAGGAGATGCTGGCCGCCTATGGCGCCTGGGGTGAAAAATCCATGTATGGCAGAGCCTTCATGGGCATTCTTCGCACAACGGTTCTGATCGGGAAAACCGGCAAGATCATCCGCGTCTGGCGCCACGTGAAGGTCGACGGCCATGCCGAAGCCGTGCTGGAGGCTGTTCGTTCGCTCTAGGTTGACGGATTTCATTTTCCGAAAATTAACCATGGCTGGGTCAAATCGGCCCCCGGAGTAGATGCCCGCCGCTCATGAGTCCGCGGCGGGTTCCGGGAGTGCTGATGTCGTACCGATCGAACAACCTGACCGACCATTCGCCCCATCACGCGCACGATCATGCGCGCCCTCACGTCAGACGCCCCGCTCCGCTCCACGCGCCCGCCCCGACCGCAGCCAGCCGCAACAGCAGCTACACCATCGCCCATGCCGGCAAGCAGGTCCGGATCGGGCCGGTGGTGTTCTGGATCGTCGTCGGGACCGTGACGGTCATGGGCGCCTGGTCGGCGGCCACCGCCACGTATTTTGCGTTCCGCGACGACGTCCTGACGCGGCTGATCGCCCGCCAGGCCTCGATGCAATATGCCTATGAGGACCGGATCGCCGAACTCCGCGCCCGGCTCGACCGGACCACCAGCCGGCAATTGCTCGACCAGGAACAGTTCGACCAGAAACTCGACCAGATCGTCCGCCGGCAGTCGGCACTGGAATCCCGGGCGGCGGCGATGAACAGCGTGCCCGACATCTCCATCACCGGGTCGATCAAGCCTCCGGGCCGTGGCGCGGCCATCGACAGCGGGACGTCGGCGACGCCGAAACCCTCGCCGATCAACGACACCGTGATCTTCGTGGCGCCGCCGGACCGCGAGGCGCGCCTCGAAGCGCGCACGCCGGCCAACGTCACGGCACAGCCGATCCAGCTCGCCAAGGCCCAGGGCCTCGACACCACGCTCGTGCGCCTGCAGACCTCCCTCGACCAGGTCGAGACCCGCCAGCTCGCCACACTCAATGCCGTGGAAGACCAGTACGAGAGCCGGATTCGCCGCATGCGGGGCGTGTTCTCGGACCTGGGCCTCGATCTCAACCAGATGCAGGGCGCGGCCCCCAAGGGGGGCATCGGCGGTCCCTTCGTGCCGGTCAAACCGCCGTCGAAGGACGCCGACACCTTCGATCGCCAGCTCTACCGGATCAGCGTCACGCGAGCGCAGATCGACCGGCTGAACCGGACCCTGGCGCTCGTGCCCTACCGCAAGCCGGTGCTCGGCGAGGTCGAGTTCTCCTCAGGCTTCGGCGTTCGCACCGATCCTTTCCTCGGCCGTCCGGCGATGCACACCGGCCTGGATTTCCGCGCCTCGATGGGGGATCCGGTGCGCGCCACCGCCAATGGCCGGGTCGACAACGCTGGCTGGAGCGGCGGGTATGGCCGGATGATCGAGATCGACCATGGCAATGGCCTCGCGACCCGCTACGGCCATCTCTCCGAGATCAAGGTCAAGATCGGCGACGTCGTCAAGATCGGCCAGATCATCGGCGCGGTCGGTTCGACCGGTCGCTCCACCGGCCCCCATCTGCACTATGAAACGCGCATCGACGGCGATGCGGTCGACCCCCAGAAATTTCTCCGCGCCGGCGTCCGGCTGGGGTCGAGCTGAGGCGCTTTCCTTCCTCGACCGGCAGCTTGTCCGCTCCATCGAAACGTGTTTTGAGCAGGCAGAGCCACCTGTCGTTTGCGGAGCTTGAGTTCTGGCTGAGACGCGCATTGGTCCCCGGCATCCGCTGCTGGGGAAGATCGGCTTTCATGCGACCCGCTGGCTGACCACGCAGCTGCTGCGGGCCGCAGGCTTTCATGCGCCCGGTTCGGCATTCGCGCGGCAACGCCTCGAGCACGCCCGCGAACGCCTGGGACGGGGCGAGACAATCTATCTTGCCGGTCTTGGCCTGCCGGGCACCCACAACTCCGGCGTTGCGCTTGTCGAAGTCACGGCGGCGCACGGTCCCCGCCTGATCGTCAACAACGAGGAAGAGCGATTCTCCGGCGTCAAGCACTCGAGCGAGTATCCGCAGCAGTCGGTCGACGCGATGGTCGCGACGCTGCGCGGCCTCGGCCGCGATCTCGACGATATCGTCGCATGGCTGACATCGTGGGACTACGCGGCACTCGCGGGAACGCTGATCCGCTCGGTGCTGGAAGAAGCACCGTCGAGTTTCCGCCTGCTTCGCACCACCAGCGCCGCCGGCTTCGACGCCCGTCGCCTCGAGCAGATGACGCGCGCGCCCAAGCTGCTCGGACGCCAACTCGGCCTCGGCGAGCGGCTGCCGCTGATCTGCCTGCCGCACCATGACAACCACGCCTGGTTCTCGTTCGCCGCTTCGCCGTTCGACGACAGCCAGGAAGCCGTTGCGATCGCCGTGCTCGACGGTACCGGTGATCGCGGCTCGATCTCGCTCTACCAGGCGCGCAACGGCACGCTGGAGCAGTTGTCCTGTAACGACAGCGTGTTCGATTCCCTCGGCGCGTTCTACAGCGTGATCGCATCGACCCAGGGGGGCTGGACGTGGCTGTCGTGCGAAGGGCGCTACATGGGGGCGGCGGCCTGGGGCGACATGAATCGCGCGACCAACCGCTATTACGGCCGTCTCAGCGAGGTGCTGCATCTCGGCGACGGCGGCACTGTGCAGCTCAACCGCGCGCTCGGCCGCTGGCACAGCGATCCGTTCGACAATCCCTATGAGCAGGCGCTGATCGATGTGCTGGGGCCACCGCTCAAGCCAAGCGAGCTGTGGAATCCCGATGCCGTGCTGCGCGTCGAGGATATCCATCATCGCCCCGACACCCAGGACCGCCTCGACAAGGCGGCTGCGACACAGATGGTGTTCGAGGATGCCATGGTGCACGTCGTCGACCGTGTGCTGCGCGCGACAGGCGCCCATCAACTGGTGCTGACCGGCGGCGTCGCGCTGAACGCGGTCGGTAACATGCGGCTGCTGGAGCACTTCGACGAGACCTGGTTCGCGACCCATCAGAACCGCAAGGCAAAGCTGCACCTGTGGGTGCCGCCGACACCCGGCGATCCCGGCGTCACCATCGGCGCGGCCTGGCGCTTCGCACGCCTCGCCGGCGCCCCGCGCGGCGCACCGATCAGCCACGCGTTCTACTGCGGCCCCTCGCCTTCGTCGGACGAGATCGCTGACGCGCTCGCCGCGCCCGATGTCGCCTCGCGACGCATCGGCACGGTGGCGACGGCTGCAGGACGCGAAGCCATTGCCGATCTCATGGCGTTCATGGTCGCCCAGGGCGGCGTCATCGCGCTCTATCAGGGCCCCGCGGAAACCGGACCGCGCGCCCTCGGGCACCGCTCGATCTTCGCCAATCCCTGCGATCCCGGCGCCCGCGAACGCCTCAACGAACGGGTCAAATACCGCGAGGCGATCCGGCCGCTGGCGCCGATGGCGACGCGCGAGGCGGCGCTGGCGTTCTTCGAGCTGCAGGACGGTGCCTCCGACGCCGACTACAACGCCTACAACTACATGGTGATCACCGCGCAGGCGAAGCCGCAGGCACAGGCACGCATCCCCGCGGTCGTGCATGCCGATGGCACTGGCCGCGTGCAGATCGTGCGCGAGGCCGACGATCCCCTCACCTACGCCTATCTCAAGGCGCTCGGCCGCCGCATCGGCGTCGAGATCTCTGTGAATACATCCTTCAATGTCGGCGGGCCGATCGCCCAGACGCCGGTCCACGCGGTCGAGACCCTGCGCAAATCAAAGGGGCTCGACGCTGTCGTGATGATTGGCAGCGACGGCCATGCGTTCGCGGCCTGGCATGGCGGCGCGCGCGACAGCGGCCGTTTCAGCGGCTGGTTCGAGGCGTGGTTCGCAGAACGCGTGACGCGTGCCGCGACGACCTAGCCAGCGCGGCGCGTCCAGGCGTTGGCATCGCCATCGCCACAGAGACATCGAGCCGGCCGGGTACCGCCTCGCAGCAAAGCGCTGACGTCGCCGCAGAAACAGCGACGGCAGCGCCGCTCGCGACACTGCCGGCTCTGAAACACGGTCGAGAGGGAAATTGATCGGCGGCGCCTGCCGCCGATCAGTCGACGTCCTCGATGGCGCCCGGCGAGGTGCCGAAGGCCTTCTGGGCGAGCGTCGCGGCCATGAACTCGTCGAGGTCGCCGTTGAGCACGCCCTGGGTGTCGGACGTCTGCACACCAGTGCGCAGGTCCTTCACCATCTGATAGGGCTGCAGCACGTAGGAGCGGATCTGGTGGCCCCAGCCGATATCGGTCTTGGCCGCCTGGTCTGCCGCCGCCTGCGCCTCGCGCTTCTTGAGTTCGATTTCGTAGAGGCGCGCGCGCAGCATGTCCCAGGCCTGCGCCCGGTTCTTGTGCTGAGAGCGGCCGGCCTGACAGACGACCGCAATGCCGGTCGGCACGTGGGTCAGGCGAACCGCCGACTCGGTCTTGTTGACGTGCTGCCCGCCGGCGCCGCCCGAACGCATGGTGTCGACGCGCACATCCGATTCCTTGATGTCGATCTGGATGCGGTCGTCGACGACCGGAAACACCGCCACGCTCGAGAACGAGGTGTGGCGCCGCGCATTGGAATCGAACGGCGAGATGCGCACCAGGCGGTGCACGCCACCTTCCGTCTTCAGCCAACCATAGGCGTTGTGGCCCTTGATCTGGATGGTTGCGGACTTGATGCCGGCTTCTTCACCCTCTGTCTCTTCGAGCACCTCGACCTTGTAGCCGTGCTGCTCCGCCCACCGGGTGTACATGCGCAGCAGCATGTTCGCCCAGTCCTGGCTCTCGGTGCCTCCGGCGCCGGCGTGGACTTCGAGATAGCTGTCGTTGGCATCGGCTTCGCCGGACAGCAGCGCCTCCAGCTCGCGACGCGCGACTTCCTTCTTGAGGGCGCGCAGCGCGGCTTCGGCTTCGGTCACGACGGACTGGTCGTCCTCGGCCTCGCCGAGCTCGATCATGCCGATCTGGTCGTCGAGCTCGCGCTCGACCTTGCCGATGCCGGAGAGCTGGTCCTCGAGCGAGGTCCGCTCCTGCATCAATTTCTGGGCCTTCTGGGGATCGTTCCAGAGGTCGGGGTCTTCAGCGAGCTTGTTCAGCTCAGCGAGGCGTGCCGTCGATGCATCGACGTCAAAGATGCCTCCTCAGCAGCCCGACTGACTGCTTGATCTCTTCGACTAACCGTTCGATTTCAGGGCGCATAGTCTCTGTCCAGCGCGCCGCAGGGCGCGATCAAGGCGCCATGGAGTCGGCGCACCCCTGCGATTTAGCGGCTCGGGTGAGCGATGGCAATGCGCGTCAGTACAATCCACCTGTCCCGGGGCGGATGATGGCGCGATCCGCGTCCGGCGGCACCGCCACCGAGCGACCGTCCGCATCGGCGACGCCGATCACCGAATAGTTGTCCGGCGGCGCCGTACCCGGCTTGAAGGCTTCGAGAATCGACGCGCCACCCGAGCCGGGGCTGACCCGGGTTCCCGTCTTCGGATCGACGCGGATCAGCTTGATTCCGGCCGGCACGCGGAACGGAATCGCGGGCTTCTCCGCCAGCGCCATCTTCAGGAAGTCCCTGGCGACCGGCGCGGCAAGCGCGCCGCCGGTGGCGTTGCGGCCGAGATTGCGCGGCTTGTCGTAGCCGATATACACGCCGACCACGAGGTCCGGCGAGAAGCCGACGAACCAGGCATCCTTCTCGTCGTTGGTGGTGCCGGTCTTGCCGGCGATCGGCTTGCCGACCTCGCGCACCACCATCGCCGTGCCGTGCTGCACGACGTTCTCCATCATCGAGGTGATCTGGTAGGCTGTCATCGGGTCGAGCACCTGCTCGCGCCGGTCCACGAGGGTCGGCTCGGCCTGGTTCTTCCAGCCGTCGGCCTCGCAGCCGCGGCATTCGCGCTGGTCGTGGCGATAGATGGTGCGGCCGTAGCGATCCTGGATGCGATCGATCAGGGTCGGCTTGATGCGCTTGCCGCCATTGTCGAACATCGAATACGCGGTGACCATGCGCATCACGGTGGTTTCGCCGGCGCCGAGTGCATACGACAGATAGTTCGGCAGTTCGTCATAAACGCCGAACCGCTTGGCGTACTCGCCGATCAGCGGCATGCCGATGTCCTGCGCAAGACGCACGGTCACGGTGTTCAGCGAGCGCGTCAGGGCCTGCCGCAGCGTCGTCGGACCATAATACTTGCCGGTCGAGTAGTTTTCCGGCCGCCAGATGCCAATGCCGGCGCCCTGGTCGATCTCGATCGGTGCGTCGATGACGACCGTCGACGGCGTGTAGCCGTTGTCGAGCGCCGATGAGTACACGATCGGCTTGAACGACGAGCCGGGCTGGCGGTAGGCCTGCGTCGCGCGGTTGAACTGGCTCTGGTCGAACGAGAAGCCGCCGACCATCGCCTGCACGCGGCCGGTCGACGGATCCATCGCCACCAGCGCACCCGACACCTCGGGCAGCTGGCGCAGACGGTACTGGCCCTCGACCTTGCTGCCATCCTTGGCGAGCAGCGGATCGACATAGATGACATCGCCGGGCGACAGCACCTGCGACACCGCCGTCGGCGTCTTGCCGCGGGTCGGTCCCGAGGCCGCACGCGCCCATCGCACGCCATCAAGTGCGATCAGACCGGTCTGGCGATCCTTGAGCACCGCGCCGCCGAGCTCACGTCCCGGCTGAAAGCCGATCCGCGCCGACTGGTCGCTGGTTTCCAGCACCACGGCCATACGCCACGGCGAGATGTCGCTCAGCGACTTCACTTCCGCGAGCTTGACGCCCCAGTCGCCGGAAATATCGATCTTGTGGGGGGCGCCACGCCAGCCCTGGTTCTCGTCATAGCGCACGAGGCCATCGGTCAGGGCCCTGCGCGCCTGGACCTGCAAGGTCGGATTCAGCGTGGTGCGGACCGACAGTCCGCCCTCGTACAACTTCTTCTCGCCATAGCGGTCAAGAATGTCACGGCGCACTTCCTCGGCGAAATACTCGCCGGCGAAGATGTGGGCGGCATTGGCGCGGTTGGTGACGATCAGCGGGTCCTTGCGGGCCTTGTCCGCGTCGGCCTGCTTGATCCAGCCGTTCTCCAGCAGACGGTCGATGACATAGTTGCGGCGCTCGATGGCGCGGTCGCGGTTGCGCACCGGATGCAGGGCGGCCGGCGCCTTCGGCAACGCCGCCAGATACGCCGCCTCGGCGACCGTCAGTTCGTTGACCGACTTGTCGAAGTAGACCAGCGAGGCCGCAGCGACGCCGTAGGCGCCCATGCCGAGATAGATCTCGTTGAGATACAGCTCGAGAATCTTGTCCTTGGCGTAGGCGCGCTCGATGCGCATCGCCAGCAAGGCTTCCTTGATCTTGCGGGTGAACGACACCTCGTTGGTCAGAAGGAAGTTCTTGGCGACCTGTTGCGTAATCGTGGATGCGCCCTGCGGACGGCGGTTGGAGCCGAGGTTCTGGGCATAGAGCACCACGGCGCGCGCGAGGCCCGAGAAGTCGATACCGCCATGCTCGTAGAAATTCTTGTCTTCCGCCGCCAGGAACGCGTTGATCACCGGCTTGGGAATCGCCTGGATCGGCAGGTACAGCCGCCGCTCCTTGGAATATTCGGCCAGCAGTGCGCCGTCGGCGGCATGCACGCGCGTCATGACCGGCGGCTCGTAGTCCTTGAGCTGGGAGTAGTCCGGCAGATCCTTGGAGTAATGCCAGATCAGGCCGGCCACGGCAGCGACGCCGACCAGAAACACGATTGTTCCCGCTGCAAACAGGAACCCCATGAACCGCAGCAGCAATCGCATTCGCTTTTCCGTCCCGAAATCCCTGCCCGCCTGCAAAGCCCGGCCGATTCCGGGGGGCGTCCGTTGAAATTTCTATACTGCCGTGGCTGTGGCCAAACTAGGGCTCATCGCCCAACAAGACCGATCTTTCAGTGCTCGGGGCCCGAGGAAACCACCCGCTTGCCGAAGAAGGCCTCGATCGCCTGCCCAACGGAACCGACTGTCCGGGTCCGCCAGCTGTCGGAAACGAGGTGCTGCAGGTCGTCCTTGTTGGACACATAGCCGATCTCGACCAGGACCGACGGCACGTCCGGCGCCTTGAGCACCTTGAAACCCGCCGACTTCAGCGGATTCTTGTGCATCCGTGCGACGCTCTTCATTTCCCCGGCCAGCAGACGGGCAAACCGGTTGGAAAACGTCTTGGTTTCGCGCTGGGCGAGGTCGATCAGGATGTCAGCGACGTCGGTCGGCTCTTCGGTCAGGTTGACGCCGGCGATGGCATCCGCCTTGTTTTCGGAGTCCGCGAGACGTTCGGCTTCGGCGTCGGAGGCCTTGTCCGACAGCGTATAGATGGTCGCGCCCTGGGCATCGCCCTCGCCGCGCGGGAGCGCGTCGGCATGGATCGAGACGAACAGCGAGGCCTTGGCGTTGCGCGCGATCTTCACCCTGTCGCCGAGCGGAATGAAGGTATCGTCGCTGCGGGTCATGACGACGCGATACTTGCCGCTCTTTTCGATCTGCGCCCGCAGTGCCTTGGCGAAATCGAGGACGATCGTCTTCTCGGTTTCGCCGCTCGGCGCCATGGTCCCGTTGTCGATGCCGCCGTGGCCGGGATCGAGCACGATGATCGGCCGCGTGTCGGCCTCACCGGCGTGCTCGCCGGACGCATCGGCGACCACGGCCCCCGTCGTGACGGTCCGGTCGTCGACCGCGGGACGAAGGGCCGGCGCGGTGTCTCCAGCGGCCTGAGCCTGCTGGAACCCGGCCTTGTCCGTCGCCGCCAGTTCGACGATCAGGCGCGCCGGCTGACCGTTCGCGGCCTCGAGAACGAAAGCCTTCTCGATCCGCGCAGGCCCGGTGAGATCAAAGACGATCCGCGACCCGCCAGGCATCACAAGACCATAACGGAACGCCTTGATCAGGCCCCGGCCGGTCTGGCCGGTTCCTGGCGAAAAGCGGAAATTGACCTGGGGAACGTCGAGGATGACGCGGTAGGGATCCGCGAGCGCAAATGCCCGGACGTCGATCCGGCGGTCGAGATCGAGAATGAAGCGGGTCTGCTTGTCGTCGCCGGCGATACGCACGTCTGAGGCGATCGGAAAAGGCGCCGCAACCGTCGGCTGAGGGGGCTGGGTTTCGACCGCCAAACTTGCAGTCGCGGCAAGGCACAGAAATGCTGCGGCGCACCAAAGGCTCGCCCGAAGCCAAATATGCTGGTTTGCGCGGCTAGCCACCGAATCTCGAGCCTCCGAGCTGACTTTTTATCCGATTAGAACCACAGGGTTAATCGTCCCTTAAAAGTCGCCACAGCCTCCACACCAGATTCACCCGGAGTGTTGCAGCCATGCGACGCTTCCCTTGCCAGCGCCCCGGCTTCAACGTATGTATCAAGTGCTGACGGCATACACTTCCGGTTGTGTCGCGTAAGCCTCCCGGTGCAGCGCCGGACCCTCGAATGCGTAGTTTATCCGAGGGCCTTGCGTGCCTTTCCGAAGCCCTCCCCGGCCAGCGCAGCGCGCGACCGTCGGAAGCCTTCGGTTTCAAGCCCGAGCGGCTACCCACCCCTGATCCCAGGGTGTCGGGCACGCACAACGCAATCGGCGATCGCAGCCGCGAGGCGGCGATCAGCAACAGCCGGCGAGCGCTTTATGCGCCGCGTTGGCCCGCCAGCGATGATTACTGCGGCCCCCTTGCCGCACCTGTACAGAACGGGCCGACGCTTGATGCGCCAGACTCCAGTGCCGAACTCCCACGCAGCGACTGCGCCAGGACGACGCGACATGTTCGCGCCCCTGCCTGCCACGCGTTCGGGATCGGCCTCGCGCCTCGGGTTGCCTTTTGGCCTTCCCCTCACCCCCGAATCAGGTGGACCGTCGCGGTACCCCGCCGTGCGCCCTGCGCCGGCCGACAGACGCGCGCTCTGCCGCCGAGAGTTTTCAGATGCCCAACAAGATGTTGATCGATGCCACCCATCCGGAAGAAACCCGGGTCGTGGTGGTCCGCGGCAATCGAGTCGAAGAGTTTGACTTCGAGTCGGCCCAGCGCAAGCAGCTCCGCGGCAATATCTATCTCGCCAAGGTCACACGGGTCGAACCGTCGCTGCAGGCAGCCTTCATTGAATACGGCGGCAACCGCCACGGCTTCCTCGCCTTCAGCGAAATCCATCCCGACTACTACCAGATCCCCGTCGCCGACCGGCAGGCGCTGATCGAGGCCGACGAGCGCGCTCACCGCGAGGCCGAAGAGGAATCCGAGAGCCGCCCGAACCGCCGCCGCTCGCGCCATCGCGGCGCGCGCCGCCGTGGCCATGGCGAACGCGTCCGCAGCGAGATCGTCGAGGGTGCAGCGGTCGATCCGGCCAACGCCCCCCAGCCGTTCGAGCACGACGGCCATGACCATCCGCATGACGCCCCTCACGGCGAGAGCCTGGCGCACGGCGACGATCATCACGACCATGATCATGAGCACCATGATCATGATGGCCACGCCCACCACGACGATCACGGCCATGACGATCATGGCCATGACGATCATCACGAGCCCGCGCCTCAGGTCGAGACCGCGCCGGCCATCGTGTCCGGGACGACCGAGACCGTCGCCCATGACGCGCCGGCGCTCGAAGCTCATCATGACGACGCTCCGGCTGTCACGGCGGAAGCGGACACCCGCGCCGACGAGGCCCATGACGCCCACGAGCATCATGCCGACGATGATCACGAGCACCATGGCGACGACCATCATGACGATGACCATCATGATGAGCCCGCCGGCGTACCCACGCATGCCCACGACGACGCCGAGGACGGCGACGACGAGGAGGATGACGAGGACGAGGAAACCGCCGAAGAGGAAGCCGTCGAGTCCGTCGGCGGCGACGACGCACTGGAGGAAGTGCCGGAGCGTCCGTTCCGTCCGCGCCGCCAGTACAAGATCCAGGAAGTGATCAAGCGCCGCCAGGTGATGCTGGTGCAGGTCGTCAAGGAAGAGCGCGGCAACAAGGGCGCGGCGCTGACCACCTACCTGTCGCTCGCCGGCCGTTATGCGGTGCTGATGCCGAACACCGCGCGTGGCGGCGGCATCAGCCGCAAGATCACCTCGGCCCAGGACCGTTCCCGTCTCAAGGAAGTGGTGCAGGATCTCGACGTGCCGGAAGGAATGGGCGTCATCCTGCGCACCGCGGGCGCCTCGCGCACCAAGCCGGAGATCAAGCGCGACTTCGAATACCTGATCCGGATGTGGGAGACGGTGCGCGACCTGACGCTGCGCTCGCAGGCGCCGAACCTCGTCTACGAAGAAGGCTCGCTGATCAAGCGCTCGCTGCGCGACCTCTACAACAAGGAAATCGACGAGATCCAGGTTGCCGGCGAAGCCGGCTACCGCGAAGCCCACGACTTCATGAAGATGCTGATGCCGACGCATACCCGCGCGGTGAAGCTCTATCGTGACGGCCAGCCGCTGTTCTCGCGAATGGGTGTCGAAAGCCAGCTCGACGCGATGTTCTCGCCCACCGTGCAATTGCGCTCCGGCGGCTACATCGTCATCAACCAGACCGAGGCCCTCGTCTCGATCGACGTCAACTCCGGCCGCTCCACCCGCGAGCATCACATCGAGGACACCGCTCTCAAGACCAACCTCGAAGCGGCCGAGGAGATCGCCCGGCAGTTGCGGTTGCGCGACCTCGCCGGCCTGATCGTCATCGACTTCATCGACATGGACGAGAAGCGCAACAACCGTTCGGTCGAGCGCAAGCTCAGCGACTGCCTGCGCCATGATCGCGCGCGCATTCAGGTCGGGCGGATCTCGCATTTCGGCCTGCTCGAAATGTCGCGCCAGCGCATCCGCGCCAGCGTACTGGAAAGTTCGACCGAGCCCTGCCCGCATTGCGGCGGCACCGGCCATGTTCGTTCCGTCGCCTCGGTGGCGCTGCAACTGCTGCGTGGCCTCGAAGAGGTGCTGATGAAGGGCGCGACCCACAATCTCGTGGTCCGGACCCGCACCGAGGTGGCCCTCTACGTGCTCAACCACAAGCGCGGCCATCTGCGCGACCTCGAAAACAGCTTCAAGGTGACACTGTCGGTGATCGCCGATCCGACCGTCAGCGGTCAGCAGTCGTTCGTGATCGACCGCGGCGAGCAGGTGCATACGCTGGAAGCAGCCAAGGCGCTCCTGGCGGCGCAGGCCGCCGCGACGCCACCTGCGATCGAGGAACCGTTCGACGACGAGGAACTCGAAGGCTTCGCCGAGGACGAGGGTGAGGACGCCGAGGACGGCGCCGAGACCCAAGCGTCCGACGACAACGCCGAAGGCGATGGTGGCCGCCGCCGCCGCCGCCGTCGCCGCCGCCGCGGTCGGGGTGGCGAGCGTGGCCCCGCTTCCCAGGGCGAAGACCAGGACGACAACGCAGCCGTCGCCGCCGAAGGTGAAGGCTTCGAGGTCGCCGAGGGCGATGACACCGGCAGTGCCGACGAAGACGGCGACGAACGGGACGAGAGCGAGGAACGCGACGGATTCGAAGCCCGTAGCGATCAGGGCGAGCGCCGTCCGCGGCGTCGTGGCCGCCGTGGTGGCCGCCGTCGGCGTGGTGGTCCCGAAGGTGGACACGAGGGCTCGGAAGGACACGACGCGACGGAAGGGCACGAGGCGCTCGAAGGATCGGCTGCGGCCATCGCCGACGAGTTCGAACCGACCGCACCGTCCGAGGCCGCTGCGGCGGTGGCCGATCTCGACGCCCCTGCCGCGGTGCCGGCCATCGCCGAACGCGAGGCGCAGACCGTCGCCGAACCGTCGCCGGCGGCCGTCGAACACGTTGCCGCAAGCGCCGAGGCCGATCCGCTGTCGGATGACGGCGACAAGCGCAAGCGCCGCTCGACCATTCGTGAGAAGGTCAACTTCTTCGATGCCTCGGCCGAGGCTGCGCCCGCTCCTCCCGCGGCCGAGCCAGTCCATGAAGCGACTGCGTCGGACGCCGTTGCGCCCGAATCTCACCCCGAGCCCGCGGTCGAGCATGCCGCTCCAGCCACGGCGTCCGAGGAGAGCTCTGACAATGGTCAGACGCCGCGCCGCGCCGGCTGGTGGTCGCGCCGCTTCGGCGGCGGCGCCTGAGCGCTGACCACCGACACCGAAATCAAACGCCCGGCCTTGCGGCCGGGCGTTTTCGTTTCACGGGTCCGATCCGGGCGCTGCCGTCTCAGCCGGTGGTGACAGCTGTTTCGATGTCGGAGGGATCGACCTGCGCATTCAGCGCGGCATTGAGCTTGTCGCGGTCGAGCTCCCCTTCCCACCACGACACGAACACCGTGGCAACGCCGTTGCCGGTAATGTTGGTCAGCGCGCGGCACTCGCTCATGAACTTGTCGACCGAGAACACGATGGCCATGCCCGGCACCAGCGCCGGATTGACCACCGACAGCGTCGCCGCCAGCGTGATGAAGCCGGCGCCGGTGACGCCGCTCGCGCCCTTGGACGTCAGCATGGCGACGACCAGGATGGTGAGCTGCTGGCCGAAGCTGAGATCGACGCCCAGCGCCTGGGCGATGAACAGCGTCGCCAGGGTCATGTAGATATTGGTGCCGTCGAGGTTGAAGGAATAGCCGGTCGGCACCACGAGGCCGACGACCGACTTGGAACACCCCAGCCGCTCCAGCTTCTCCATCAACTGCGGCAGCGCGCTTTCCGACGAACTGGTGCCGAGCACGATCAGCAGCTCATCCTTGATATAGGCGATGAAGCGGAAGATGTTGAAGCCGATGAGCCGCGCGATCAGGCCGAGCACCACGACGATGAAAATTCCCGCCGTCATGTAGAACAGCGCGATCAATCCGAGCAGGTTGCCGAGCGCAGCCGGTCCGAATTTGCCGACCGTATAGGCCATGGCGCCGAAAGCGCCGAACGGCGCCGCCTTCATCACGATGGCGATGACGCCGAACACCGCATGGGCGACGTCGTCGATCAGATTGCGCACCGTATGGCCGCGCTCGCCGAGCGCCATCAGCGAGAACCCGAACAGGATCGCGAACAGCAGCACCTGCAGGATGTCGCCCTTGGCGAGCGCGCCAACCACGCTGTCGGGAATGATGTTGAGCACGAAATCGACCGACTTCTGCTCGGCCGCCTGCTGGGCGTAGCTCGCGACCGCCGCCGCATCAGGCTTGGCGGCGAGGCCATGGCCGACCTGAAACAGATTGCCGATGATCAGGCCGAGTATCAGGGCGAAAGACGAGACGACCTCGAAATAGATCAGCGCCTTGATGCCGACCCGGCCGACCTTCTTGGCATCCTGGATGTGGGATATGCCGGAGACTACGGTGCAGAAGATGATCGGCGCGATCACCATCTTGATGAGCTTGATGAAGCCGTCGCCGAGCGCCTTGACCCACTCGTTGGTCGCAATCCGTGGCTCGAGCCAGCCGACGAGCACGCCGAGCACGATGGCGATCAGCACCTGGACATAGAGGATCTTGTACCAGGGCTTGTGCGTCGTATCCGCCGTTACCGGCGCGTTGGTCGCGGACATGAATCCCCCCTTTTGCACAATTGGGCATACTGCCGCAGCCTATACGGGCGACAGCACGACTGCCAATGCCAATGGGTGGAATATCCCGCGGCCTTCGACAAAGGGCTTGCCCTCCGCCGGAACTGCATGCCGCAAATGGAAGCTAGAATTTCGCCTGCGCGAGCCACCGCGTGATGCGCGCGACCGCAGTGCGCATGTCGTCGGTCGAACGCGCATAGGAGAAACGCACGAACGAGCGTCCGTGGATCGGATCGAAGTCGACGCCGGGCGTCGCCGCCACATGCGCCTCCTCCAGCATCCGCGACGCGAAGGAGAAGCTGTCGGAGGAGAACTTCGAGATATCGGTGTAAAGGTAGAAGGCGCCGTCCGCGGGCAGGAAGCGATCGAGGCCCGCCTTCGGCAGCCCCTCGATCAGGATCTGGCGGTTGTCCTGGTAGCTGTGCTTGACCGCATCCATCTCGGCGCGGCCCTCAAATGCAGCCTCCGCTGCGACCTGCGACAGCGTCGGCACCGAGATCGCAAGGTTTTGCTGCAGCCGCTCGATCGGGCGCACCAGCGGCTCCGGCACGACCATCCAGCCGACTCGCCAACCCGTCATGCAGAAGTATTTCGAGAACGAGTTGATCACCAGCGCCCGCGGCGACAACTGCGCCGCCGTGGCAGCGGGAAAGGCGTAGTCGAGCCCATGGTAGATCTCGTCGGAGATGAAGCGGATGCCTTCGCTTTCCGCGGCGGCGATCAGGCTGGCCAGCGCCTCGCGGGTCATCATCGTGCCGGTCGGATTGGCCGGGCTGCCGACCAGCACACCCTTCAGCGGGGTCTTGCGATGGGCAGCCAGCAGCATCTCGCCGGTCAGGGCGTGGCGGGTCTCGCTGGTGGTTTCGATCAGCACCGGCTCGCAGCCCAGCGCCGTAAGGATATGCCGGTACGGCGGGTATCCCGGCACCGTAACGGCGACCCGGTCGCCGGGCTCGAACATCGCCAGGAAAGCCAGGATGAAAGCGCCGGACGAGCCGGTAGTGACGATGATCTGCTCGGGATCGACATCGCAGCCATAGGTCTCGCGATAGTGTCGTCCGATCCGGGCGCGCAGCGATGGAATGCCGAGCGCAGACGTATAGTCGATGCGGCCCTGGTCGAGCGCGGCATGGGCGGCGGCGATCGCCGCAGACGGTGCGCCGGTGGCGGGCTGTCCCACCTCCATATGGATGACATGGCCGCCGGCGGCCTCGATCCGGGCGGCGGCCGCCATCACGTCCATCACCATGAACGGGGGAACATCGCTGCGGGCGGCGGGCCGCAGCAGCCCCATCGCCCTCTCCGTCAATTTCGCATCCAGCATGGAAATCTGCTATCCCGTCGCAGCCCGTCCGGCCCTGGCGCGGCCTGCTCCGGGGCGTCATCCGGGTGCCGCTCTGTTGCCGTATTCGGCGGTTTGGTAGGGCGGGAATCCCGACCTTGTCGTCACAGGCCATACCACCTTCAGCGCGGTGTCTCCATTGCTAAACCCGCAGCATCGATCGTCCTCCTCGCCGCGCCCGCGCGGCCGATCGCTCGCGACCCGCCTGACGGCGCTGGTGACCGCGGCGGCGCTCGCCTGTTCCGTGCTGCCCGCCCGCGCGCAGGACGCCAAGGGACCGCCGACCCTGCGCGACGCCGAGATCGAGCAGTTGCTGCGCGACTACACCCGGCCGATCCTGCGCACCGCCGGGCTGGAGAAGCAGAACATCCAGGTCGTCATCATCAACGACCGCTCGTTCAATGCGTTCGTGGCCGACGGCCGCCGCATCTTCGTCAACTATGGTGCGCTGCTCGATGCGCAGACGCCGAACCAGATCATCGGCGTGCTCGCCCACGAGACCGGCCACCTTGCCGGCGGCCATCTCGCCAAGCTGCGCGAGCAGCTCGCCCAGGCGCAGACCCAGATGATCATCGCCATGCTGCTCGGTGTCGGCGCCATGGTGGCCGGCGCCAAGAGCAACTCCAGCGGCGCCTCCCAGATCGGCGCTGCCGCGATCAGCGCTCCGCAGGAGGCGATCCGCCGCAACCTGCTGTCCTACCAGCGCCAGCAGGAGGAAAATGCCGACCGCGCCGGCGTCAAATTCCTCAACGCCACTGGCCAGTCCGCCAAGGGCATGTATGACACCTTCAAGCGCTTCGCCGACCAGACGCTGTTCTCGTCCCAGGGCTCCGACCCCTACCTGATGTCGCATCCGATGCCGGCGGAGCGCGTCGCGGCGCTCGAGCAGCTCGCGCGCTCCAGCCCGTACTGGGACAAGAAGGACGACGCGGCGCTGCAACTGCGCCACGACCTGATGCGGGCGAAGATCGCGGGCTTCATGGACCGGCCGGACACGGTGTCACGCAAGTACCCGCCGTCCAATACCAGCCTGCCGGCGCGCTATGCGCGCGCGATCTCCACTTACCGCCATGGTGACCTGCGCATGGCGCTGGCGATGATCGACGACCTCATCCGCGAGCAGCCCAACAATCCGTATTTCCACGAGCTGCGCGGCCAGGCGCTGCTCGAAGGCGGCCGCCCCGCCGAGGCCATCGCGCCCTTGCGCAAGGCGGTGCAGATCTCCGGCAACTCCGCCCTCATCGAGATGTTACTTGGGCAGGCCCTGGTCGCATCCGATAATAAGGCCTACGCGGACGAGGCGATCGCGATTCTGCGGGCGGCTCTGACGCGCGAGCCCGAGGCTCCGATCGGCTACACGCAGCTGGCAATGGCGTATGGCCGCAAGGGAAACTATGCCGAGGCAGATCTCGCCTCGGCCCAGGCCGCCTTTCTTCGCGGCGACAACAAGACGGCCCGTGAGCTTGCCACCCGCGCCAAGACCCGTTTTGCGGTCGGAACGCCGGGCTGGGTGAAGGCTGACGACATTGTGTCGGCGAAACCGCTTCCCGGACAGAAGAACTAACCTGTATCATCGGCGCAGGCCACGATGGCCGCGCTTAAGCCAAAGGACCCCAGATGCTGTCGTTCCGAAATCTCGTCAACCCGCTTGCCGCCGCGGCCCTCGCGCTGTGCATCGTGCCGGCGACAGTGCACGCCCAGAGCTTCTCCGACAGTCAGCGCGGCGAGATCCAAGGCATCATCAAGAGCTACCTGCTGTCCCATCCGGAAATCCTCGAGGAGGTGTCCGCCGAGCTCAGCAAGCGTCAGGCCGCCGCGGAAGCCGAGAAGCACCAGACCGCGGTCAAGAAGAACGCCGACACGATCTTCAACTCGCCCCGCGGCGTCATTGTTGGCAACCGCGACGGCGACGTCACCTTCGTCGAATTCTTCGACTACAACTGCGGCTACTGCAAGCATGCCATGAACGACATGCTGAGCCTGATGAAGTCGGATCCCAAGCTCAAGGTCGTGCTCAAGGAGTTCCCGGTGCTCGGCCCGGGCTCGGTCGAGGCGGCCCAGGTCGCCGTTGCCGTGCGCATGCAGGACCCCACCGGCAAGAAGTATCTCGACTTCCACCAGAAGCTGCTCGGCGGCCGTGGCCAGGCCGACAAGGCCCGCGCGCTCGCCGCGGCCAAGGATGCCGGCCTCGACATGGCGCGCCTCGACAAGGACATGGCGAGCCCGGAGGTCCGCGCCACGCTGGAAGAGAATTTCAAGCTCGCCGAAGACATGGGCCTCAATGGCACGCCGAGCTACGTCATCGGCAACCAGGTCGTGGTCGGGGCGGTCGG
The DNA here is from genome assembly GCF_018131225.1 of Bradyrhizobium sp. U87765 SZCCT0048. Classification (GTDB taxonomy): domain Bacteria; phylum Pseudomonadota; class Alphaproteobacteria; order Rhizobiales; family Xanthobacteraceae; genus Bradyrhizobium_A. Next base: position 292,660 of record NZ_JAFCMM010000001.1, read on the forward strand.
CCTCGACAACCTCAGCAAGAAGATCGGCGAAGCCCGCTGCGGCAAGGCCAGCTGCTGACTACCGGGCCGCGACGACCGGGCGACGGCGAAAGCATCGCCGCCGCTCTGGTCCGCGGCCCCGAATCGGCATTTTGCGAGCGTTTTCAAACGTCCGCACGGCCTCTTAAGATTGGTTAACTGTTGATATCCAACTGTTCCAGTTAGGCTTTTGCCAGCCGGATGAGGCATTTAGACCGGGATGGCGACGTTCTGAGGCTTCCCCTTGCCGGTCAGGTTACCTATAACGCGCCCCAGAGCTGCCCCGCGCCGGGCGGCCGTGGCGCTATGCCAGTACCTTTGCTTTTGAGCCCTGGATGTCGAACACCATTTTCGTCCTCAACGGTCCGAACCTCAGCTTGCTGGGAACCCGCGAGCCGGACAAGTACGGACACGCGACCCTCGCCGACGTCGAGGCGCTGTGCCGCGACACCGCGGCTCATTTCGGCCTCGAAGTCGACTGCCGCCAGTCCAACCACGAGGGCGAACTGATCGATTTCATCCATGAAGCCGGAGCCAAGAAGGCCGCCGGCATCATCATCAATGCGGGTGGCTACACCCACACCTCCATCGCGCTGCACGACGCGCTGACCGGCGTCAACCTGCCGGCGGTCGAGGTGCACATCACCAACGTGTTCGCGCGCGAAAGCTTCCGCCACCAGTCGTTCATCGCCCGCGCGGTGTTCGCGAGCCTCGCCGGCTTCGGCATTGATGGCTACCGCCTCGCCATCATGGGCCTTGCCACCAGGATCGGCGCCAAGGCCAAGGCCTGAGCGCCCTTCGTCAGACATCAAGAGAGTTGAACCATCCCATGGCCACTCAGGACAACCCCACCGAGCAAGCCAGCGTCAAGCTCAGCGACGAGCGCGAGCTGATCCGCGATCTTGCCACCCTGCTCGACCAGACCAATCTCACTGAAATCGAGATCGAGCGCGCCGGCCTGCGGGTCCGCGTCGCACGCACCATCACCGCCTCCGCGGTGCTGCCGGCGCCGGTGCAGCCGGTGCTCGTTGCTCCGGCCGCGGCCCCGGCTGCGGGAAGCGACGTCTCCAAGCACCCGGGCATGGTGCCCTCGCCGATGGTCGGCACCGCCTACATCGCGTCCGAGCCGGGCGCCAAGCCCTTCATCGATGTCGGCAGCAAGGTCAAGGCGGGCGATACCCTGCTGATCATCGAAGCGATGAAGACCATGAACCAGATTCCGGCGCCGCGCGCCGGCACCGTGACCCAGATCCTGATCGAGGACGGCCAGCCGGTGGAATTCGGCGAGCCGCTCGTCATCATCGAATGAGCCCGAAGCCGGACGGCTGCGGCACAGCGATGTCCGTGGTCGCCGGCTCCGGCAAAACGCCGGTCCACGCGACCACCCCTGCTTCGGACGTGACAACCGGGACCTACCGATGTTCGACAAGATTCTGATTGCCAACCGTGGCGAGATCGCCTTGCGCGTGCTGCGCGCCTGCAAGGAGCTCGGCATCGCGACCGTCGCCGTCCACTCCACCGCCGACGCCAACGCCATGCATGTGCGCCTCGCCGACGAGAGCGTGTGCATCGGGCCGCCGCCGTCGAAGGACAGCTATCTCAACATTCCCGCGCTGCTCGCCGCCTGCGAGATCACCGGCGCGGACGCGGTGCATCCCGGCTACGGCTTCCTGTCGGAAAATGCCCGCTTCGCCGATATTCTCGCCGACCACAATCTGCACTTCATCGGCCCCAAGGCCGAGCACATCCGCCTGATGGGCGACAAGATCGAAGCCAAGAAGACCGCGATCAAGCTCGGCATCCCGGTCGTTCCCGGCTCCGACGGCGCCGTCGGCCCGGACGACGACGCGATGGCGATCGCCCAGCAGATCGGTTTTCCGGTGCTGGTCAAGGCGGCAGCCGGTGGCGGCGGCCGCGGCATGAAGGTCGCGCACACCGCCGACGACCTCGCGCTGGCACTGTCGACCGCCCGCAACGAGGCCAAGTCCGCGTTCGGCGACGCCTCGGTCTATCTTGAAAAATACCTCTCCAGGCCGCGCCACATCGAGATCCAGATCCTTGGCGATGGCCGCGGCGGCGCCGTGCATCTCGGCGAGCGCGACTGTTCGCTGCAGCGCCGCCACCAGAAGGTCTGGGAAGAAGGCCCCTCGCCGGTGATCGATGCCGCGGCCCGCGCCCGCATCGGCGAGATCTGCGCCAAGGCGATGCGCGAGATGAAATATCTCGGCGTCGGCACCATCGAATTCCTTTACGAGGATGGCGAGTTCTACTTCATCGAGATGAACACCCGCATCCAGGTCGAGCACCCCGTAACCGAGATGATCACCGGCATCGACCTCGTGCTGGAGCAGATCCGCGTCGCCGCCGGCGCCGAACTGCCGGTGACGCAGAAGGACATCACCATCAGCGGGCACGCCATCGAGTGCCGCATCAATGCCGAGAACCCGGTGACCTTCCGGCCCTCGCCCGGCAAGATCCAGCAGTACCATCCGCCTGGCGGCCTCGGGGTCCGGATCGATTCAGCAGCCTATCAAGGCTACGTCATTCCCCCTTACTACGACTCCATGGTCGGCAAGCTGATCGTGCACGGCAAGACCCGCACCGAGTGCCTGATGCGGCTGCGTCGCGCGCTCGACGAAATGGTGGTGGACGGTGTCGAGACCACGCTGCCGCTGTTCCGGGCACTTGTCCGCGAGCCGGAGATCATCGACGGCGATTACCACATTCACTGGCTGGAGCAGTATCTGGCCAGGGGCGCGGCAACCGAGTAGCGCGCATGGCCTCCCTCGCTGCAAAGATCCGACCGTCGTCCTGGAACCAACAGCGAGGCAATGCGTTCACTGCAAGGCGATTGTTTTGCAGAGTTCCCGACTTGCAGATTTCCGGTTTGCAGATTGACGTGACGGAGGGCCTTCACGACCCCAGCCTCGGAGAGGCCGGCACGCGTGGAGGATAAGGGGGCGCGACAGAGAACGTTTTGGCAGATCGCCCTGCTCTCGGCAGGTTTTGCGATCCTGATCGCTATTGGCGCCATGGCGCTCTACCTCGTCAACGTCGCGCGGACCGAGGCCGGCTGGGTCGTCCACACCATCGAAGCCGAGAACCAGATCTCCCGTGTCCTGCTTGACATCCGCCGGGCCGAAAGCGCTGCCCGTGGCCTGCTTCTGACCCAGAATCCCCAGTTTCTCGCCGAATACGACCGCGCCGCCGCCGAGGTTCTGCCGGCCATCGATACCCTTGCGAGCCTCACGATCGACAACCCCACACAGGTTCGCAACGTCGCAGCGTTCCGCGATGCGTCCGCCCAGCGGCTCAGGGAGTTGCAGGCCTATGTCGACCTCGTCAAGCGCAACGACCTGACCACCGCCGCGGACATGATCCGCAGGAGCGGACCGTCCGAGACCGTGAACCGCATTCGCGACACCAGCACCGCGATGCTCGCCGAGGAAGATCGCCTGCTGGCGCAGCGCACCGCTGCCGCGGATCGCAGCCGGTCGTTCTCGGCCATCCTGACCATTTCCGGCGCCGCGTTCATCGTGCTGCTGGGCGGAATGTCGATCTTTCTGGTGCGGCGGACATCGCGCGAGCGCGATCTCGCCAACCAGCAGCTGCGCGAGACCAACGCCAATCTCGAAGCCATGGTGGACGAGCGCACGGCTGACCTGCGCGAGGCCAACGAGGAAATCCAGCGTTTCGCCTACATCGTCAGCCACGACCTGCGCTCGCCGCTGGTCAACATCATGGGCTTCACCAGCGAGCTCGATGAACTGCGCAGCGACATCTTCAACCGCATCGCCAGTCTCGCCGCTCCCGCTCCGCAGCCGGTCGCGCTCGCCGGCTCCGGCGAGCAGGCCGAGCCCGAGTTGAACGGCGAGGACAAGCGCCTCGCGGCGGACTTCTCCGAGGCGCTCGACTTCATCAAATCGTCGATCGCCAAGATGGATCGCCTGATCACCGCGATCCTCAACCTGACACGCGAAGGCCGTCGCAAATTCCGTCCCGAGCCGATCGACATGCGCGAGCTGCTCTCCGGAATCAGCGCGACCGTCGCTCATCAGGCCTTGGAAGCAGACGCCAAAATCACCATCGAGACCCTGCCCGATCTCGTCAGCGACCGTCTTGCGATGGAACAAATCTTCTCCAATCTCATTGACAACGCGCTGAAATATTTGCGGCCGGGCGTCCCCGGCCGTATCGGCGTGAGCGGACGTCGCAAGCTCGGCTTTGCCATCTTCGAGGTCTCTGATAACGGACGCGGAATCGATCCCAAGGATCATCAACGAATTTTTGAATTGTTCCGCCGCGCCGGTACCCAGGACAAGCCGGGTCAGGGCATCGGGCTTGCCCATGTCCGGACTCTGGTGCGGCGAATGGGCGGTTCGATGCATGTCGAATCTGCACTCGACAAGGGCAGCACCTTTATCGTCACGCTGCCAATCAAACTGGTTATCAAGGAAGGACTTGAGTCGTGAGCCTGCCCGTCAAAATCATTATGGTCGAGGATGACGAGGGTCATGCCCGGCTGATCGAGCGCAACATCCGCCGCTCCGGCGTCAACAACGAGATCCTGCCGTTCGCCAACGGCACCGACGCGCTGCACTATCTGTTCGGCAACGATGGCCATGGTCTTGCCCACAAGGGCCAGGCCCTGCTGATTCTGCTCGACCTCAACCTTCCCGATATGACCGGGATCGACATCCTCAAGCGGGTCAAGGAAAGCCCGCATTTGAAGTCGTCGCCGGTCGTCGTCCTGACCACGACCGACGACGCCCAGGAAATCAAGCGCTGCTACGAGCTGGGATGCAACGTCTACATCACCAAGCCGGTCAACTATGAGAACTTCGCCAACGCTATCCGGCAACTCGGGCTGTTCTTCTCCGTGATTCAGGTTCCGCAAGCCACGGCATGACGACCTCCGTCCCGACACTGCTCTACATCGATGACGACGCCGCGCTGGCGCGACTGGTCGAGCGCGGTCTGAAGCGGCAGGGCTTTGCCATCGAGCATGCCGCCAGCGGCGCCGACGGCATCGCCCGCATCCGGGCCGGTGGCATCGACGTGGTGGCGCTCGACCAGTACATGCCCGGGCTCGATGGTCTGGAGACGCTGGAGCAGATCCAGGCGATCCCTAATGCTCCGCCGGTGGTTTTCGTCACGGCGTCGCAGGATTCCAGCATTGCCGTCGCGGCGCTGAAGGCCGGCGCGGGCGACTATCTGGTCAAGGATACGCATGGCGACTTCATCACTCTGCTTCATGCGGCGGTGAAGAGCGCGCTGGAGCGCGCCCAGATTCTCCGCGCCCAGCTCGCGGCGGAAGAGGAAATCCGCATCGCCCGCGACCGCTACGCGGCGCTCGCCGCCGAGCGCGAGGTGCTGCTGCGCGAGGTCAACCATCGCGTCGGCAACAGTCTCCAGATCATCGCTTCGCTGCTGCATCTGCAGGCGGCCAACAGCGCGGAAGATGACGTCAAGGCGGCACTCACGAATGCCATGGGCCGCGTCGCTGCCGTGGCGCAGGTGCATCGCCGCCTCTACACCTCGCACGACCTCAAGAACGTCATGCTGAACCAGTACCTCGAGGCACTTCTCGAGGATCTGCGCCGTTCGGCGGAAGGCAACCGCATGTCACGCCTGACGTTGGCATCGGAGCCGATCGAAATCGATCCGGACCGCGCCGTGGCGATCGGCATCATCGTCAACGAACTGGTGATGAACGCGGTCAAGTATGCTTATCCCGAAGGCGCCGGGCCGATCCATGTCGAGCTGCACAGCGACGGCGACATGATCCTCCTGGCGATCAGCGACGATGGCGTCGGTCTGGAGCAGGTTCGCCAGGATCCGCGCTCCACCGGCATGGGCCAGCGCATTGTCAGCGCCATGGCCGGCAAGCTCGGTGCGACGGCGGCCCCCGATCCGGCCCATCGCGGCACCCGTATCGTCCTGCGTTTCCCGCGTAACGGCCTGAAGCATACTGCCGGAACGACCGGCAAGTAAGCGTCGGCGCCGTCGCGCCACGCGCCCTGTCCTGCTATAAGACCGCATGACGTCGCGCGACTCCACCGGCTCCGAGATCACCCCCGAGGTGCTGCTGCGGGCCTATGCCTGCGGCATCTTTCCGATGGCCGAGCGCGCCGACGATCCCACCATCTTCTGGGTCGAACCGGAGCATCGCGGCATCATTCCGCTGCGCGGCCTCAATGTTTCGTCACGCCTCGCCCGCACCGTGCGCGGCGATCGTTTCAGGGTGACGGCCAACCAGGCGTTCCGCCAGGTCATCGCCGGCTGCGCCACGCCGGCGGACGGACGGGAGGAAACCTGGATCAACCGCCGCATCCGCGACCTCTACACGGCCCTCCATGACCAGGGGCACTGTCACAGTGTCGAAGTCTGGGAGAACGGCGATCTCGCCGGCGGCCTCTATGGCGTCAGCCTCGGTCGCGCGTTCTTCGGCGAAAGCATGTTTCACCGCGCCCGCGACGCCTCCAAGGTCGCGCTGGTCCACCTCGTCGCGCGACTGCTGGCGGGCGGCTACGAACTGCTCGACACCCAGTTCGTGACCGAGCATCTGCGCAGCCTCGGCGCGGTCGAGGTCTCCCGTGCGCGCTATCGCGCGCTGCTCGACGATGCCCTCGACGGTGTCGCCGATTTCGATGCCGTACCGTCCGACGGCTCTGTCAGCGGCAGCGATGCGCTCGCCATGCTGGCCCGCGCCTCGAACGTGTGATGGAAGCGCGAATGCGCGAAGCGGTACCCGCTTCGCTCGAAAGCGCTTTTGGGCAATCGACCCGACATTCGCCTCGGCACTGGCCGCGCGTCCACCGCACGAATGTCAGAAGCAAGCCACACGACAAAGACTAGGCACGCGGCCGCGCAAACGCCTTCTGCAACTCAGCGCCAGGATAACCGTCGGCGAACGTGCCGAACGTGCCATGCTCGGCGATGTCCCTGGCGGCCCGCATGAACCCGCCCCAGGCGCTGCGCGCCAGTGCCCCGCCGACGCTCACCCGCCGCACGCCGATCTCGGCGAGTTCGGCGACGCTGAAGCCCGGCGCCGCGCCGACCAGCACATTGACCGGCTTCGGCGCCACCGCCTTGACCACGGCCGCGATCTGCTCCCTGGACTTCAGCCCCGGCGCATAGAGGCAATCCGCTCCAGCCTCTGCGAATGCGACGAGGCGCGCGATGGTGGCGTCCAGGCTGGCCTCTCCGACGAGAAAGCCCTCGCAGCGCGCGACCAGCACAGCGCCGCTGCCATCGGAATCGATCTCGATCCGGGCCGCGCGGATCCGTTCAACGGCGAGCGCGTCGTCATACAGCGGTCTGGTATCATCGCTGGTGCGGTTCTCGATCGACAGGCCGGCGACGCCGGCCTGCAGTGCACGGCGGACATTCACCGCGACCTCCTGCGGTGCGTCGGCAAAGCCGTTCTCGTAGTCCGCATTGACAGGCAGTTCGGTCGCCGCACATAGCGTCGTCAGGTGCGCGACGATTTCATCACAGCCCAGAGCATAGTCGGGCCGCCCGTTCGACCAGGCATAGCCGGCGCTCGTCGACGCCAGCGCCTTGAAGCCCAGCGTCTCCAGCAGACGGGCGCTGCCGACATCCCAGGGATTGGGCAGGACGAAACAGCCGCTCTCGTGGAGCTTGCGAAAATCGGCGCGCTTCTGCGCAACGGACACCGTCATGGGACGACCTTTCGGCGTTGGGATCTGCAATTCGCCGCAGCGATCCGCCTGCGCACAGGAACGGACGCGCCGCGCGGCCATGCGGGCGCATGGCAGCCGCATTTGTGCGACAGGGCGCGCGGGAAGTCTTGGCGAAACTTGCGCCGACGGCGATTGGAGCGCCGCCCTGGCCCTACTGCCGGAACGGCGGGAAGAAGCCGGATGGCTGCTGCTGTGGCGGGGGATCACGCGGCGGCGCCACAAGCTGGCCCGTCCCTGGCGGCGGCAGCGGCTGCTGCGGCTGGCGCGAGGTCTGCTGCCGGCGCTGTGCCGGCGGCGGTGCAGGCTTTGGCGGCGGCGCGGGTGTATCGACCTGGGTCGCGACCGTCTGGTCCGGCCCCTTACAGTCGGTCAGCCAGATATCGTAGATCGGATGTTCGACGCCATGCAGGCCAGGGGATGCGGCAAACATCCAGCCGGAGAAGATCTTCTTCACTTCGCCCTGAAGCGTGATCTCCTCGACCTCGACAAAGGCATCCGTATTGGTCGCTTCGGTGGCCGGGCGGGTATAGCAGGCGTCGGGCTTCACCCGCAGCGCACCGAACTGCACGGTCTCGCCGATGTCGACGTCGAAATTGATGATGCGGCCGGTGATCTTGTCGAGGCCCGAGAACACCGCCTTCTTGTTGACGATCTTCTGCGCCGGCGGCTCGGAGACGATCTCGTCGCCAGGCTGCAGCGAGGCCGGCGCCGGCGGCGTGGCCGCACCACGCGGCGGGCGCTGCCCGCCCGGCGCATTCGGCACGGCAGCCGGCGCGTTCACGACATTGCCGCCGGGAGCCGGAGCGGCCGGAGGCGCAGGCGGCGCCGTGGCGACGCCCGGCTGGTTCTGCGGCACGATGGTCGTCCCCGGTGGCGGCGGCAAGGGCTGCGACTGCACAGAGCCTGGCGGCGGCACGGCGATGCCGGGCTGCGGCTGAGGACGGCTGGGAATCGGCAGGATCCGGCCCTGGGTCGGCAGATCGGGCACGTCCTCTTCGTCGGTGTCCGGCGCGTTCATGCCGTTGGGGACGCCGGCTGGCGGCCGCGGCGGCGCATTGGAAAAAATATTGCCGATCTGTGCCTGCGCGGGGAGCGCGAGCGACAGCACCGGGGCAACGGCGAGCGTTGCAAGGGCAGCCAGGACAGGGGTTCGGAACATCTCGCGCGGCTTCATCGGCGACTCGGGTTTGACGACAATCTATCGTTATCTGTCGCCGCTCGCTCGGCCTCCGGTTAACACGGCGAATACGGCGGGGAAAGGGCGGAAAAGCCGGCCTTGGCAGACGGTTACGGCAGGATACCGGAGATATCCCCGCGCCACGCCGTCGCTCATGCCGACCGTGCCGCGCGTCGCAGCGCCTGGGGCGGCTGGCCGAATGCCCGGATGAAGGCCCGGCGCATCCGCTCGGGATCACGGAACCCGGTGGTCCGCGCGACCTCCTCGATCGGCTCGCCGATCGCCTCGACCCGCGCCTTGGCCGCCTCGACGCGCAGCCGCTCGACCGCCTTCGATGGCGTCGTGCCGGTCTCGGCAATGAACGCACGGGTGAAATGGCGGGCACTCATATGCGCCTGTTCCGCAAGGCGCTCCACCGTCAGCGCCTCGTCGAGATGCTCGCGCGCCCAGGCGAGCAGCGGCTTGAAGCGGCCGCTCGGCGCGTGCAACTCGTTCAGGGCCGAGAACTGCGACTGCCCGCCGCTGCGCCGGTGATAGATCACGAGCTGACGCGCGGTCTGCCGCGCGATCTCGTCGCCGTGATCCTCTGCCACCATCGCGAGCGCGAGGTCGATGCCCGCGCTGATGCCCGCAGATGTCCAGACATGGTCATCCTTGACGAAGATCCGGTCCGGCTCCAGCCGCACCTTGGGATAGGCCGACAGGAAATGCGGCGTCCGGCCCCAATGGGTGGTGGCGCGGCGGCCATCGAGCACGCCGGCCTCGGCGAGCACATAGGCTCCCGAGCAGACGCTGGCGACGCGCCGCACCTTGCGCGCGGCGGCCCGCACGAACGCAAGGGTCTCGGCAGAGCGGATGGCGTCACGCACGCCCTCGCCGCCCGCGATCACCAGCGTATCCAGGCCGCGAAGGCCCCGAAAGCCGCGCGCCAGCACCTCGACGCCGGACGAACTGCGCACCGCGCCGGCCGTGGCTGCGAGCGGCTGGATGGTCGTGCTGCGCCCCGAAAACCGTCCGGCGATCTCGAAGACGGAAATCGGCCCGGCTGCGTCGAGCAACTGAAAGCCTGTGAAGATCAGGATGCCGATCATGCGCGAACTCCGGAAATGAGCGACCTTCAGGCCGATGACTGAAATCGAGGGAATTATGCCATTTATGACGGCAGCCAACAATGCTGAAGTGTCGCCCGTCACCCCCACCAGCGGAGCTCACGCCGTGACCGCCCCTCTTCACATCGGACTGCTCGTCTTCCCCAAGCTCACCCAGCTCGATCTCACCGGCCCGCTGCAGGTGTTCTCGCGTGTGCCCGGCGCGCAGGTGCATCTCGTCTGGAAGCGCATCGAGCCGGTGCCGAGCGACGCGGTGCTCGCGCTGCTGCCGACCACGACCTTCGCAGCGTGCCCGCAGCTCGACGTGATCTGCGTCCCCGGCGGCGCAGGCGCCGACGACATGGTCAACGATGTCGAGACGCTGGACTTCCTGCGGCGCCAGGCAGGCGGCGCGCGCTACATCACCTCGGTGTGCACGGGATCGCTGGTCCTCGGTGCCGCCGGGCTGCTCGATGGCTATCGCGCCACCTGCCACTGGTCGGCGTTGCCGCTGCTCGCCGCGTTTGGCGCGACGCCAGTCGCGACACGCGTCTGCATGGACCGCAACCGCGTCACCGGCGGTGGTGTCACCGCCGGCATCGATTTCGCTCTGACGCTCGCGGCGGAGCTTGCCGGACGGCCGGCGGCGGAGATGATCCAGTTGTCGCTGGAATACAATCCGGCGCCGCCATTCCAGTCGGGCTCGCCGGATACCGCGCCCCCCGAGATCCGCGAACGCCTGGAAACGCTGATCGCGCCTTCGCGCGCGCGGCGCCGCTCGGCGGTCGAACAGGCGGCGGCACGCCTTGCGGCGCGCGCACCGGCCTGAACGGCCTGAGGGATCAGGAGCGCCCGAACGCGGTCAGGCATAGCCCGCGAGCGGCAGATAGATGTCGGTCAGGAGGTCGTTGGGCGCGGTGTCACGGGGATTGTTGAGATATTCCTCGAACACCGGACCGTCCGCCGGCTCCTCGCCCGCCTCCGTCAACCACTGGCCGTACAGCCACAGATAGGCGTCGCGCATCGTGGCATAGGGACCGCGATAGCGCAGCACCGCGCAGGTGCCGCCCGGCACTTCGGCCTGCAACACGGGGGGCTCGACCGCCACGGTCGCCGGAGACGTGATACAGGCGCGCGAGCGCAGTTCGTTCTCTTCACACCAGGTCGGGTCGTCGTAGTAGATGCCGAATGTCCGTGTCGACGGACCGAGCAGTCCACGCATCGCGCACCAGCCGAACAGCGGATCGAATGCCTTGCCGATCTGCATGTACGACCCGACGTGGTCGACCGCGACCGCAGGCAGCGCCGCCACATGGCGGATCTCGACGTCATAGGCGACGCTGGCGGTCTGTGCCCGCGCGGCGCGGAAGGCGGCATGAGCGCCCGTGGTGCGGTACTGGGCCGGTGGCATGTCATAGTCCGCGCTGAAGGCGCGGCTGAAGGCCTGCACGCTGGAATAGCCTGACTTCAGCGCAATGCTCTCGAGTGTCATGCTGCTGTGCGCGAGGAAGCCGGCGGCGCGATGCAGCCGCAGCCGCCGCACCGTCGTCGCGAGCGTCTCGCCATGCAGGGCATGATAGATGCGGTGCCAGTGGGACGGCGACAGGCAGGCGACCTCGGCGAGCCGATCGAGATCGATATCGTCGTCGAGATGATCGTAGATATAGGCGGTGACGCGATTGAGCCGGTCCGCGTAGTCGATGCGGTCCTTGGTGCGGGCGAGAGCGACGGTCATGGCTTGTTACCTCGTGATGTGAACGAGGCTGGATGAAGCACGTCTGCTTTTGACAAATCCTGCGGAGTTGTCCTCCCGCGCCCGCATGTGGCACGGGGCCTCGCTGCAGCGGAGGAAGCCCCTCCTCCCCGGATGTTACTGACCCGGCGTCCAGGCCTGGTAGTCGCCGGTCGCCTTGGGACGGCGGCCCGCGGCAAGGGTCGAGCCCGCCGGACGATAGGCGTTCGGCGTTCCGGTGGGGTTGGCACGGTGCGGCTTCTGCCACTCGCGCGGTGTGTAGGTCTCCTGCGGCGGCGCTACATCCACGGTGTGGTGCAGCCAGCCATGCCAACCTGGCGGCACGCGGGTTGCCTCGGCATAGCCGTTGTAGACCACCCAGCGCCGTTCGAAGCCGAGCGAGGGATCGATCTTGCCACCCCGGGTGCGGTAATAGCGATTGCCGTCCTCGTCCTGGCCGACCAGTTCGCCGAACCGCCAGGTCCAGAGCTGGGTGCCGAACGTCTGGCTGTTCCACCAGGTAAAGATCTTCAGGACAAACTGCTTCATCGCACGGAATCCGGAGCGGAAAGGTGGCCCTTGATGGCACCCGCAAGCCTGCTTGTCCAGCGCTGGCAGCGGGCTTGTGCAATGCCGTATCGCCGGGCAAGCGCCCTGCCCCGAGGGCGCCCCGGGCTCGCCAGGGAAACGGCTCCAACCGATTGTGACCATGTGATTTTGCCGCGCCGCCCGATCGGACCGGACGGTGCCGGATGCGAACGCTGATCCGGCCCGGCACGACGCACGCCTCACCGCCTGGCGGGGCCCCGGGCGCGCGGCACCGATCGTGGCACTGCGCCTTGATTCCGAAGGCCGCCGGCATGGTTCCGACGCAATTGGTTCAGCCACCATACAGCCGCGGGCACCGATGCTGATGGCGCAGGTCAGCCAGCCGGGTTGTGACGGAACGTCGCTCACGCCGTCGCGTTGCAGGTCAGGACCTGTTGGAGAACGGCAATGAACAAGTTGAAAATGGCCGGCGCCGCGGCGCTGCTCGCGATCGCTCCGGTTCTGCTGACCGCGTCGGCGGAAGCCCGCCCGGGTGGCTTTCATGGCGGTGGCGGCTTCCATGGTGGAGGCTTCCATGGCGGCGGCTTCCGCGGTGGCCCGGCCTTCGCCGGGCGCGGCTTCGGAGGCGCCCATGCCTGGAACGGCGGCTGGCGTGGTGGCCATGGCTGGGGCGGACGTCGCTGGATCGGACCGGGCGTCGGCTTCGCCGCCGGCCTTGCGGCGGGTGCGGCGCTCAGTGCGCCCTACTATGGCGGCTATGGCTATAGCGGGGGCTACGACGACAGCTACGCCTACTATCCCGCCCCCGACGTGAGCTACGACAGCGGCCCTGCGGACGCAAACACCGTCGCCTATTGCCAGCAGACCTATCGGTCGTACGATCCGTCGTCCGGCACCTATCTCGGCTACGACGGCCTGCGCCATCCCTGCCCGTAATACCTTCGGCGGCTGCTTTGAAGGCAGGCAGGCGCCGAAGCACCTGGGCGGCTCGCGAGAGCCGCCCCTTTTATCGTCGCGTTCAGCTCCGCGTCGCCAGCACCACGCCAGCGATCGTCATGGCGAGAGCCGTGAGCTGACCCATGCCCAGCGGCTCGCCCAGCACCGCCGCCGAAGCCAGCACGCCGATCACCGGCACGAGCAGCGTCCCGATTGCCGCGACCGAGGCCGGCAGCCGCCGCAACGCCGCAAACCAGCTGACGTAGGCGACACAGAACTGCACCAGCACGAGATAGCCCATCAGCGCCCAGCCAGTCGGCGTCAGCGCACTCAGTTTCGGCTGCTCGACCACGAGCCCGATCAGTGCCACCGGCAGGCATCCGATCATGATCTGCCATGCCGCCGACGTGACGACCGGCAATCTGAGCGGATAACGCTTGCCCAGCACCGTGCCGAGCGCGAACAGGAATGCGCCAGTCAACGCCAGCACGATGCCCGGCAACTTCTCCATGCTGGCCGCGAGACCGTCCCCGCCCATCAGCGCGCCGACGCCGCCGATGCCGAGCAGCAGCGACAGCGCCCGCAGCGGCGTCAATCGCTCGCCCAGCACCGGCCAGGCCAGCAACGAAGCCAGCACGGGCATGACGTAGGCGATGGTCGCGGCCTCGCCCGCCGGCAGCCACAACAGCGCCAGCCCCATCAGCGCCATCCAGGCGCTGACGTTGAACAGCGCGAACATCACGAGACGTGGCCACTGCTCGCGGGGCACCCGCAGGCTCTGCCCGACCGCCAGTGCGATCGCCAGCAGCAGCAGGCTGCCGACGACACCTGTCGCCCCACGGGCCGACAGCGGCGGCCATTCGCGCAGCACGAACTTCATGATCGGCCAGTTCAGGCCCCAGCCGACCGAGGTGATGAGAAGGAAGATGAGTCCGCCGGCGGCGACCGGCGAGGTCGCGCGGTTGTCATGGGATGTTGTCATGCTGAGCTTGTGGTTGGCGAGTCGGCCAGAGAATGGCCGCAAACAGCCGGAGCGACCAGCCGGTTTGCCGCAGGGGTGCTCCCGTGGTTTTGCGTGCGTCCGGCGAGTCCGCCCGATGCAAGCGATTTATTCGCTCGCGTGACGCCCTGTGAACAGCGGGAGCAGGACGGCTCCGGCCCCCCTGGGGAAAAAATTACGCCTTCCGATTCCCCGTGGACTCACTGATACTTGCGGCCATCCAGTGCGGGCTTGGCCCCCTGGTTTTCCCCAAATTCCCCCATATTTAGTATTTGATTCAAGACTTCGCACTATTCCTTGACGGGCGCGGCGGAGTCGTCCTAGTTTTTGGCCTGTTCGGCGCGAGTGGTTTTGTGTCCCGCCGGGTAACCTCCTGACAGGGTTCTGCAAGCTGCTCCGTCACGCCGATCGCGGCAACGGGCCGAGGGCTTGTCTGTCCCTGAAGGACGGCGTCCGGCGCGCAGAATTGAGGGGCTCGAAGCCCCGACGGAACGAGCAAGAACGCGGTTTCACGCGTTTGCAGTTGGGGCGTTGAATGGAGCCGGGACACCCGGCGCAACTGCGGGCGGACGACGCCCGCGCAATGACAATTGCCGGATACCGCACAAAGCGGATCCGGCCAAAGACGGGGCAAGACGAAGATGCGGATCGAGCGGCGCTATACCACGGACGGGCAGTCCCCCTACGCGGACATCCAGTTCAGGCTGACCACGAGCGAGATCCGCAATCCCGACGGATCGATCGTGTTCCGCCTCGACAACGTCGAGGTTCCGGACGCCTGGTCGCAGGTCGCCTCCGACGTGCTGGCGCAGAAGTACTTTCGCAAGGCCGGCGTCGCCAGCCGCCTGAAGAAGGTCGAGGAAGAGACCGTACCGTCGTGGCTGTGGCGCTCGGTGCCCGACACAGAGGCCCTCGCCGCCCTGCCCGAGGCCGACCGCTTCGGCAGCGAACGCTCGGCCAAGCAGGTGTTCGACCGTCTCGCCGGCTGCTGGACCTACTGGGGCTGGAAGGGCGGCTACTTCACCTCCGAGGACGACGCCCGCGCGTTCTATGACGAGCTGCGCTACATGCTGACCAAGCAGATGGTCGCGCCGAACTCGCCGCAGTGGTTCAACACCGGCCTGCACTGGGCCTACGGCATCGATGGCCCCGGCCAGGGGCACTATTACGTCGACTGGAAGACCGGCAAGCTGACCAAGTCGAAGTCGTCCTACGAGCATCCGCAGCCGCACGCCTGCTTCATCCAAGGCGTCGAGGACGACCTCGTCAACGACGGCGGCATCATGGACCTGTGGGTGCGCGAGGCGCGCCTGTTCAAATACGGCTCCGGCACCGGCTCCAACTTCTCGCGCCTGCGCGGTGAAGGCGAAAAACTGTCCGGCGGCGGCCGCTCGTCGGGCCTGATGAGCTTCCTCAAGATCGGCGACCGCGCCGCGGGTGCGATCAAGTCCGGCGGCACCACCCGCCGCGCCGCCAAGATGGTGGTGGTCGACGCCGACCATCCGGACATCGAGGCCTACATCGACTGGAAGGTGAAGGAGGAGCAGAAGGTCGCCGCTCTCGTCACCGGCTCCAAGATCAACCAGAAGCACCTCAAGGCGATCCTGAAGGCCTGCGTCAACTGCGAGGGCTCGGGCGACGACTGCTTCGATGCCGAGAAGAACCCGGCGCTGCGCCGCGAGATCAAGCTCGCGCGCCGCGCGATGGTGCCCGACAACTACATCAAGCGGGTCATCCAGTTCGCCAAGCAGGGCTACAAGGACATCCAGTTCGACATCTACGACACCGACTGGGATTCGGAGGCCTACCTCACGGTGTCCGGCCAGAACTCCAACAACTCGGTGTCGCTGAAGGACGACTTCCTGCGTGCGGTCGAGACCGACGGCGACTGGAATCTGATCGGCCGCACCAACGGCAAGGTCACCAAGACGCTGAAGGCCCGCGACCTCTGGGAGAAGATCGGCCACGCCGCCTGGGCGAGCGCCGACCCCGGCCTGCACTTCAACACCACGATGAACGACTGGCACACCTGCAAGGCGTCCGGCGACATTCGCGCGAGCAATCCCTGCTCCGAGTACATGTTCCTCGACGACACCGCCTGCAACCTGGCCTCGGCCAACCTGCTGACGTTCTATGATGTCGCCGCACGCCGCTTCGACGTCGATGCCTACGAGCACCTGTGCCGGCTGTGGACCATCGTGCTCGAGATCTCGGTGATGATGGCCCAGTTCCCGTCCAAGGCAATCGCGGAACTGTCCTACGAATTCCGCACCCTCGGCCTCGGCTATGCCAACATCGGCGGCCTGCTGATGACCATGGGCCTGTCCTACGACTCCAAGGAAGGCCGTGCGCTGTGCGGCGCGCTGACCGCGATCATGACAGGCACCGCCTATGCCACCTCCGCCGAGATGGCGCAGGAGCTCGGCACCTTCCCGTCCTACAAGAAGAACGCGTCGCACATGCTGCGCGTCATCCGCAACCATCGCCGCGCCGCCCATGGCGAGGCGACCGGCTATGAAGCGCTCGCCGTCAATCCGGTGCCGCTCGACCACGCCAGCTGCCCGCAGGCCGATCTCGTCGCCCACGCCAAGACGGCCTGGGATCGCGCGCTCGCCGGCGGCGAAGCCCATGGCTACCGCAACGCCCAGACCACGGTGGTGGCGCCGACCGGCACCATCGGCCTCGTCATGGATTGCGATACGACCGGCATCGAGCCCGACTTCGCCCTGGTGAAGTTCAAGAAGCTCGCCGGCGGCGGCTACTTCAAGATCATCAACCAGGCGGTGCCGGCGGCGCTGCGCGCCCTCGGCTATCGCGAGAGCGAGATCGCCGAGATCGAGGTCTACGCGGTCGGCCACGGCTCGCTCGCCCAGGCCCCCGGCGTCAACCATACCTCGCTCAAGGCCAAGGGCTTCACGGATGAAGCCATCGCCAAGATCGAGAAGGCGCTGCCGACGGCGTTCGACATCAAGTTCGCCTTCAACAAGTGGACGCTCGGCGAGGACTTCATCCGCTCGCTCGGCGTCGACGCCGAGGCGATCGCCGCGCCGGGCTTCGACCTGCTGGCCGCGATCGGCTTCACCAAGCGCGAGATCGAGGCCGCCAACATCCATGTCTGCGGCGCCATGACCGTGGAAGGCGCGCCGCATCTCAAGGCCGAGCACTACGCGGTGTTCGATTGCGCCAATCCCTGCGGCAAGATCGGCAAGCGCTATCTGTCGGTCGAAAGCCACATCCGCATGATGGCAGCCTCGCAGCCGTTCATCTCCGGCGCGATCAGCAAGACCATCAACATGCCGAACGACGCCACGGTGGAGGACTGCAAGTCCGCCTACCTGTTGTCGTGGAAGCTGGCGCTCAAGGCCAACGCACTCTATCGCGACGGCTCCAAGCTGTCGCAGCCGCTCAACTCCCAGCTCATCTCCGATGACGACGAGGAGGACGATGCGGTCGAGGCGTTCCTCGATAAGCCGATGGCGGCCCGCGCCGCCCAGGTGTCAGAGAAGATCGTCGAGAAGCTGGTCGAGCGCATCGTCGTGATGCGCGAGCGCGAGAAGATGCCGGATCGCCGCAAGGGCTACACCCAGAAGGCGGTCGTCGGCGGCCACAAGGTCTATCTGCGCACCGGCGAATACGACGACGGCCGGCTCGGCGAGATCTTCATCGACATGCACAAGGAAGGTGCGGCGCTGCGCTCCTTCATCAACAACTTCGCCATCGCCGTGTCGCTGGGACTGCAGTACGGCGTGCCGCTCGACGAGTATGTCGACGCCTTCACCTTCACCCGCTTCGAGCCCGCGGGCCCGGTGCAAGGCAACGACTCCATCAAGTACGCGACATCGATCCTCGACTACGTGTTCCGCGAGCTCGCGGTCAGCTACATGTCGCGCTTCGACCTCGCCCATGTCGACCCGACCGAGTCGAACTTCGACGCGCTCGGCAAGGGCATCGACGAGGGCAAGCCGGAGCCGGCTGCAGCCCACAAGTACCTGTCGAAGGGCCTCACCCGCTCGCGCACCGACAAGCTGGTGGTGATGCAGGGCGGCGCACACGAGACCGAAGCCCGCGCCTCGGGCAACGTCACCTCGATCGCTTCGGCAGGCTCGACCGCCCGGCATGGCGGCGGCGATGTCAGCGCGCAGTTCGAGGGCGCGACCGCGCTCAAGGCCGAGCTCAACACCGAGCTGTCGCCGGCCGAGAAGCTGGAGAGCCTCGCCTGGAGCAAGCCGGGCGCGGCGACCCAGGCCGCCGCTCCGACCAAAGCCGAGCGGCGCGCGGAGGCGAAGGCCAAGGGCTACGAGGGCGAGATGTGCAGCGAGTGCGGCAACTTCACGCTGGTGCGCAACGGCACCTGCATGAAGTGCGACACCTGCGGCTCGACCACGGGCTGCTCATAATCGACTGACACCTCTTGGTGTCGCGGGGCCCCTGGCATGTCGATCCGGCATGCCAGGGGCCCCGTTGCATTTCGACCCGGAAGAGCCACGACACGCCAAGATCCCGCGCAAGCATTTTCTGTGAAATCCACCGAGACGGCGATAGCGATCACGCCTCGGTAAGCGCAGAATCAAGCAGCCAGATTCACGATTCGCGTCGCTCACGTCCGTGCGACTTAGAGACGGAATAAGCTGGATGCGCGACGAACCACCATCAAGCGCGCAGCTGGAATTGCCGATCTCTCCTCCCGTTGCGACATCCGACGGGCCATCGATCTGGCTGCTCTCGGCCTCCAGGCCGGACGCGGATTTTTTTCGCCGCTCCCTCAATCCCGATACCCCGAGCGCACCATTCCTGATCGTCGACATGGAGACCGGCGCTTCGCCGCTGTCGCCCGACGATATCATCCTGCTCAAGACCTCGGATCGGCCGGAACTCGACCTGTTCGTGCCGCCATCTGCAAAAGCGGCGATCGATATCGCCGACATTGGCGCGCGCGTCCTCGCGGCGCTGCGTGCGCCGCCACGATATCCAGGCGCGCGGCAAACGCTCGATCTCGCCCTGTTGCGCTTTGTCGGCAGCGCCAGGCGCAATCGCCGGCGTGGCTGGACGCGCAACCGGCTGGAAATGATCGTCGACGCCCTCCTCTGCCGCGAGATCGCGGGCGATGCGAAGCTGTCGGTCAGGCTGTGCGACGACCTTATCGCGGCGTCCGCTACCGAAGAAACCTCGATCCTTCGCGCGATTGCCCTGCGCCTGCGTGCCGATTCCATGTCGCGCATGACATCGTCCGGCGCCAGCCGGCGCGTCGTCTCCAGCACCTATCTCGAAGCGATGGCCGGCTTTCTGCGGGCCGGCGCAACGCGACAGGCGATCACCAGCGACAGGCTGGGAACGCGTTTCAGCGACGACACGACCGAACGCCAGCTTCAGCTCTGGCCCACCGAGCAGGACGCGCCAAGTCCTC
Organism: Bradyrhizobium sp. U87765 SZCCT0048; assembly: GCF_018131225.1. Lineage (GTDB taxonomy): Bacteria > Pseudomonadota > Alphaproteobacteria > Rhizobiales > Xanthobacteraceae > Bradyrhizobium_A. The sequence continues at coordinate 312,270 of NZ_JAFCMM010000001.1, forward strand.
TTCCGCCGCCGTTCGGCTTTCACATGCGCCCCTTCACCGGCATGCGGCTTCCGTTCCGCCTGTCGCCGTGGCTCCCGGCCGGAACGGAGAAGGATCTTCTTCGCCATGTCTTCGCCATGTCACTGACGCTGGACATGGCAACGCTTGCCCGCTGGTTGTCCGGAACGATGACACGATCGCGCGCGGCATCGGCGACCACTCTGGCCGACACAGCTGCGATCGGCGACGACAGGTTCGTCGAATTCGTGCTCGACAGCGAGTTCGCCATCCACGCCGGATACGCCGGAAAATCGCTGTTCCGTCCGACAGATGCCCACGGCTTCCAGCTCGTGCCCTTGAGCAGCACTTGCCGCCTCGAGCCATCGTTCGTGCACGCCGAGTTCGGACGGCCCGCCCGTTTCAAGATCAAGCCGCTCAAGGGCCGGCACCACCGCATCGACCTGATGATCTTGACACCGTCTGCCGCGCAGACGAGAATTCCGGTCATTGTCCGATCCTGATTTTTTTGGTCATTTCCAATGGCGTCCGGCGGCTTGCACGAGAGCTTTGCGGCGGCTTTTTTCCGCCGTTCCCATCACCGGTGGGAATGGTGTGTCGTTCCGACAATCTCCGGCGGCGCGCTGACCATCGAGAGCGGTCCGGACGATGAAATTCATGACGCCTCGCTCGAACTCGATGGCATTCTGGATTCCCTTCCGGACGTCGTGAGAGGCTGGGCAGGACGTTCTCCGGAAGCGCGTCACGGCGATCTCGACGCGCTCAAGACCTGCGGAAGACGACTGACCCGCGCCTTGTTCGGCGAACGCCAGCACGAGTTCGTCAGGGAGATGAAAGCACTGGGATTTCCCACGATTTCCCGAATTACCGACGGGACGCTGCCGCAACATCTCGTTGAATTCTGTCTGCTGACCGATGGCGACGAGGAATTTTTTCTGGGCGCCAGATGGCCCTGCATCTATCGCATCGACAACAGGTCGGCTCCGGACCTGAACGCCCTCTACCCCGCCCTTCAGGTGACTGAACGGCGCATCGGTTATGCGGAGGACGACAGCCTGGCAAGCGCCTGCACGGCCCACAACAGTCCACAGCGCCCCGATATCGAGGAAATCTATCTTGCGATGGAGCTGGCCCGCGACAGCGGCACGCTGATCGTTCTCGATGCACTGAGCGAAAGCGTCGGCGAACGGGACGTCGCGATCTTCCGGGACTGGATGCATGATCGCCATCACGTCAAGCATTTCAATGCCCACGTCGAGATCACCGAGCGCATGTTCCGCATGCGCGTGCGCTCGAAAGCTTTCGTCGGCAAAGGCGCGATGCCGCCCGCAGACCGCTTCGATCTCACCGGCAGTTGCGTCTTTCTGAACGCGTGCTCATCCGGGCGCGGATCGAGCAGTTTCCGCACGTCGATGGCCTGGTATCTCAAGAGCCAGAATGCCGCGTGCGTGATCTACACCACGGGCCCGGTCGACGACACGTTTGCGACGCGGTTCGCCCGCTCGATCTATCGCCATCTCGACCAGGGCCGCAGGACGCTGATCGAAGCATTGACCGGAGCCCGCCGCGAATTGCTGCAAGACGGGCATCCCATGGCATTGCTCTACAACTTCATCGGCCCGGACGGATATGTCCTGAACTGACCCGCGTCGGCGACTGTCCGCGAACGTCCCAGTTGCAATCCGAACGTCAACCTCAGGCGTTGCCCAGCGCCTTTACAACCCGGCAGGTCGCACGTGGAACGAGCAGCCAAGAAGCAGGAGGTCGCGAACCTCAACTCGGTTTTCAGAAAGACCGGGGTCGTGGTCGTCGCGCTCTATGGCGGACTGACTGTCCGCCAGATGGAGACGCTCCGCCGGCAAATGAAACTTGCCGGCGCGTCCGTGAAGGTCGCCAAGAACAGGCTCGCCCGGATCGCAATCCTCGGCACAGACTACGCCTCGATATCGTCCCTGCTGGTCGGACAAACCTTGATTGCGACCTCCTCCGATCCAATCGCCGCGCCGAAGGTCGCCGTCGAATTCGCCAAGGCGAACGAGGACTTCAAGATCGTGGGCGGCGCGATGGGGCCGGTGGCCCTGAGCGCCGAGGCGGTTCAAGGGCTGGCGACGCTGCCATCATTGGACGAACTGCGGAGCAAGATCGTCGGCCTGCTCGTTGCGCCTGCAACCAAGCTCGTTCGAACGATCAACGCACCGGCGACCACGCTCAGCCAATTGATCCAGATGCGCCCCGAAGCGGTTGCCGATGCCGCAATCGCGGTGCACAATCCTTCCCATGGGAACCCTGCTCCCGAAACGCAGGCCGGAACTTCCACCCGCGAGGGACCGTTAACCGCCCGGCAATCTCTGCCATCCATCATCGTCAAAAGCCTCGAAGCACCAGAGGCTTATGATCGGATCGACGGCATCAGGGCAGCGTCACGGTTTCTTCTTTCCGTCGCGGAGAGAGACAAGATGCCAAGCAAGTCAGCGCCGCTGTCCGCCGCGGAGGCCTTCGAAGCTTCCACGATCCCGGCGCGGCTCTACAGCAAGATGCTGCTCGCCGACGCGGACGAAGCGCGTCAGGCGGCCTATGCGCTTGTCGTCAGCGCGCCGCAGTTTCGCGGTGAGCTCGACCCGAATGCATCCCCTCTGAAACTCGACGAGAGCCAGCAGCGCCAATTCCGCTCCGGGCTGCTGCGGCTGCTGTCGACAATGAAACTGAGATATTTCCTCGACGTCGACGCGACACGGCGCGCTCCATCCGATCCGGACGTCCTCGACCTGCACGTCAAGGTCAAGGTGACACGCCGGCTGCCGTTCACGATCGGCAACAAGGCGGTTTTCCTGGATGAAGCCAAGGTCGTCGATGATCGCCTGAGCATATCCAGTCCCCTCGCCGATCGCGTGTCCGCGACCAAGACCGCTGGCGTCGAGCACGATGAAAGCGGACTGGTCGCGCAGGGCGAAGCGGACATGATCATTCGCGCCGATCACATCCTTGGTCAGCGCGTGCCGATCGTCGTCTATTTCGATCGCGCGGAAGACGCCGTGAATGTCGAAGTCTCGTCCTTGATCTCGTCCTGATCGGCGCGGCTCACGGCGCCGTCACCAGCCCTTCGCCGATATCGGCCTCGTCGCAATCCGCAGCGAAACGCTCCCGTCGTGCCGTTGCCCGCAGCCGCGCCGCGACACTCTCCGCATCGGGCTTGCGCCCTTCCGCCCTGAGGCGTTGCCACCACAACGCTGCAACCCCTGCGACATGCGGGCAGGCCATGCTGGTGCCGCTGCAGGACTTCATCTGCCCGTCACGCCAGGCCGAATGGATGTTGACGCCCGGTGCGCTGAGCGTCGGCCAGATGTTGGAGAAATTCGCGGCCCGAAACATCGCACCGTCGAACGACAGCGCACCGACCGACACGACGCCATCGGCGGCGGCCGGCAGCGACGCGGCAATGCGATAATCCTTCTTCAGATCACGGCGGCTTTCGTTTCCGGTTGCCGCGATCACGATGGGCGACACGCCCAATGACGAACGCGATTTGAGCACCGCCATCATGGCGTCGAACATCCGCAGATTGCTGCGATAGGCCTCGAGCGCCACCGACGTCGCGAGATCGGCAGGCCAGTTGTCGGCGACCATGTCGGAGACCATCCCGGTGAAATCGAAGCCCAGCGACATCGAGATCACGTCGGCTCGCTCGTCGAGAGCCCACTGCATGGCCTTGAACACCATCTCCGCTTCGCCGCTGCCATGCTTGTCGAGAACCTTGCAATCGAGCGCCCGGGACACGCCGCGCGCAACCCCGATCCTGCGCCCCTTGACGTCCCGCCCAAAGATCGTGCCCGCGCAATGCGAGCCATGGCCATGGCCGTCTCCGACGCCCGTCCCGGTAAAATCCCGAGGCTCGATCGCCACGCCGGCAAAGGCCGGATGCGACCGGTCTATGCCGGTGTCGACGACAGCGACGACGACGCCCTCGCCGGTGTACTTGCTGTGATCGGCCCGGATCGCCGACAGCGCCCAATTCTCGGGTCGGCCGGCGGCAATCATTTCGCCGAGCGGCTCGATCAGCGTCGTGCGCATCGCCGGCGCAACTGCGCGCGTCTTCGGATCGCGCGCAATGTCACGCAGCTCCTTTTCGGAAAATTCTCCCGCCTCGATCGACACATCGGCGCCGCTGTCCACCCCGCGCACACCGGCCGCCCCGCGCCGCGTCGCCGAGCTTCTCAAGACGATATACCGTCGCATGCTTGCCCCATCATGCGCCGTCGGTCGCAATGGCAGCTCCGACGCGCCTTCAAAATCGTTTCACGCAATCGATCGACGAAAATAACGCAACTGAAAGGGCGGACAGTGTCGCCGACTTCTCCGGCAGGGACAAGCCAAATGCGCCCTCGCGCGGCTCGGGCGCCGAGAACGACAGCTGCATGACAGAACACGCCTGACAAACGCGGCGGCGTTCCGGGACGGCGGAACTGCTAGGGCTCATATGTCATCGCGACAAGCCGCTCCCGCAGCGGCGCGAGCTGCTCGCTCGCCCCCTCCGTGCCAGCTGCGCCGTAGAACCATGCGCCATCGGCCGCAAAACGCACGACTTCGAGAAGCGGCGTATCATCGGTGTCGCGATGGCGCACGAGACGTTCCTGCAGCCAGGTCGCCCAGAACGGCCGCAGCCGTGGGTCGGTGATCATCGCCATGCTGAGCGCCGCCATGTCGCCACCGAACGCGAACTCGTTGCCGGCAAGCGCACTGTTGACATAGGCACGTGTGAACGCGCCGTGGGGCTGGGGATCGTTCGCCATCAGCGCGTCGATCTCGTCGTCGAGCCGTTGGAGAAGATCGGCCAGCATGCCGTCCAGCAGTGCGTCCCGGCTCGGAAAGTGGTGGAACAGACCGCCCTTGGTGACGCCGGCGGCATCGGCGACCGCTTGGATGGAGACGCCGGCAAGCCCATGCTGCAGGACGAGGCGCGCCGCGGCATCGAGCAGCGCTCGCCGCACCGCCTCGGGCTCCTTCTTCCGGCTGTAACCGCTGCCTGTCATCTCAATGTCCCGTCGCCTGCGAAAACACCTGCATCACCACCACGCCGCCGACGATCAGGCCGATGCCGATGAACGCGGCCAGGTCCATCACTTGACGAAAGGCGACGACGCCGACGATCGCCGTCAACACAATGCCAAGTCCTGCCCAGATCGCATAGGCGACGCCCAGCGGCATTACCTTCAGCGCCTGCGACAGGAAGAAGAACGCCGCCACATACAGCACGCCCATGCCGACCATCGGCCCCATCCGTGTGAACTGCTCCGACTTCAGCAACAGCGCTGATCCTGCGACCTCGCACGCGATCGCAAGTCCGAGGGCGCCGTAGCCCAGCAGCATCGGATTCATCATAGGCCTCATGATTGAAGATACCAACCGTCCGGTTTCTAAATAACAGCAATTTCTGATCCGCCAAGGGGAGAGACACGAGGAGAGCCAAGCAGAGAGCCGCCCGATCGCTGCGTCAAAGCGCGCACTGAATACTATCAGACAATCTGTCAATGCTATTGACAGGCAATCGGCGACTGAGTCAGGTTGCCGCCAGCATCGGCCCACCTGGCGTGGGCGTTGGCCAAGCGCGAAGCGCAAGCAGCATCCAGGGAGGCGACCCGTGAGCAAGATTGAAATCAGGACGACGGCAGGTGTGACCCGGCGGCGAGCCCTCTCGCTCGCAGCGGCTGGCGTCGCCATGCCGTTCGTGCTGCGCGACGCACGGGCGCAGGGCAAGGCGGTCAATGTCGGCGTGATCGTGCCGCTGTCGGGCGCCAACGCGCAGTTCGGCATCAACTCCCGCAACGGCATCGAGCTCGTTGCCGACGAGATCAACGCCGCCGGCGGCATCAAGTCGCTGGGGGGCGCGCGCATCAACCTCGTGGTGGCCGACTCGACCTCGACCCCGACCACGGCCGCCAACGTCGCCCAGCGCCTGCTGACCCAGAACGACGTCGTCGCCATCCTCGGCGCATTCGCCTCCTCGCTCACCATCGCGATCTCCGAAGTGACCGAGCGCCGCGGCGTGCCGCTACTGACCATGTCGTTCTCCGACCAGATCACCGGTCGCGGCTTCGAGAACATCTTCCAGGTCGTCGCCAAGGCCTCCGTGCTCGGCAAGGCGCAGTTCGATGGCACCGTGGCCCTCGCCGCCGCCGCAGGGCAGAAGCTCGAAAAGGTCGCCATCATGTACGAGGACACCGCCTATGGCACCTCGCAGGCGACCGGCCTGCGCGATGGCGCCAAGGCCGCCGGCGTCCAGGTGGTGATGGACGACGCCTACCCGCTCGGCATCACCGACGTCACGCCGCTGATCAACAAGCTGCGCGCCTCCGGCGCCCAGGCCGTGTTCCCGGTGTCGTACCTCAACGACTCCCTGCAGATCATCCGCGCGATGCGTCAGCAGAAAATCACTATCCCCGCGATCGGCGGTGCCGCCGGCTACGTCATTCCCGATTTCGAGAAGGGTCTCGGCGAATTCGCCGAAGGCGTGCTGTCGATCTCGCCGGCCAACTACGACCTCGACACCGCGCTGACCGAGCGTTTCCGCAAGCGCTTCGGCTATTTCATGGTGCACGAAGCGCTGGAGCACGCGGTGTGCATGGATGTGCTGGGACAGGCGCTCGAGAAAGCCAAGTCGACCCAGCCCGACGCCCTGCGCAAGGTGCTGCACGACACCCGCTTCGAGGGCGGCTGGACCAGGACCATGACCGGCGGCGCGGTGCAGTTCGACAAGGCCGGCCTCAACACCCTGTCCAGCCCGGTGATGGTGCAGTGGCGCAACAAGGAACTGGTCACCGTGTGGCCGTCCGAATTCGCCAAGGGCAAGGCGGTCTGGGCGAGCTGACGCGCGCGCCTTTCGACTGCAGAGCGGAGAACGACTGATATGGCGGTGGTGCAGGCCATCCTCGATGGACTGATGATCGGCGGCGTCTATGCCCTGATCTCGATCGGGCTGACGCTGGTGTTCGGCGTGATGGGCATCGTGAACTTTGCGCAGGCCGAGTTCCTGATGCTCGGCATGTTCGTCGCCTACTATGCCTGGGCATGGCTCGGCCTCGACCCGTTGCTGGCGGCACCGCTCGCCTTCATCGTCGTGTTCGCGCTCGGCGCGCTGCTGCAGCGCCTTCTGATCCGGCGCGTCATGCAGGCGCCGGAAGTCGCGCAGATCTTCCTCACGGTCGGGCTGCTGATCGTGCTGGAGAATGCTGCGCTGCTGATGTTCGGCTCCGGCTTCCGCTCGGTGACGACGCCCTACCAGACGTCGTCGCTGCAGCTCGGCCCGCTGTTCATCAGCGTGCCCTATCTCGCCGCGTTCGCGATGTCGGTGGCTTCGGGCCTGGTGCTGTTCGTCTTCATGAAGTCGAGCTGGTTCGGCCGCGCCATGCGCGCCACCGCCCAGGATCCGATGGCCGCCAAGCTGATGGGCATCAACGCCGACCGCATGCACATGCTGGCGTTTGCCCTCGGCGTCGGCCTCACCGCGTTCGGCGGCGCGGTCATCCTGCCTTACCTCACGGCCTCGCCGGCCGTCGGCGGCCAGTTCGTGGTGCTGATGTTCACGGTCGTCGTGCTCGGGGGTCTCGGCTCCGTCGCCGGCGCCGTGGTCGGCGGCCTCGCGGTCGGCATCATCCAGTCGCTGTCGGCCCTCGTGTTCCCGATCCAGTTGCAGAACCTCGTGCTGTTCGTCGTCTTCATCGCGGTGCTCGCGCTGCGGCCCAAGGGCCTGCTCGGAGCCGCCCGATGACCCGCTCACCCATGCGCCTCATTCTTCTCGTCGCCCTGATCGCAGCTGCGGTCGCGGCTCCCTTCTTGTTCGATCCGCGCGGCTATGCCATCCGCATCCTGTGTCTGGCGCTGCTGTTCGGCGCCATGGCGCAGTCGTGGAACATCGTCGCCGGCCTCGCCAACCAGGTCTCGCTGGGCCATGCCGCCTTCTTCGGCATCGGCGCCTACACCTCGACGCTGCTGCTGATCCATTTCGGTATCTCGCCGTGGCTCGGCATGATCGCCGGTGCGCTGCTCGGCGCCATCGCGGCCCTGCTGATCAGTCTGCCGACCATGCGGCTGCGCGGCCACTATTTCGCGCTCGCCACCCTTGCGTTCGGCGAGGTGATGCGGGTCATCGCCAACAGCTGGGGCAGCCTCACCGGCGGCCCGGTCGGGCTGTCGGTGCCGTTCGCGCCGCCGAGCCTCGCCATGCTGCAGTTCAAGGAGACGCGGCCGTATTACTGGCTGATGCTCGCGGCACTCGTGGTGGTCACATTGATCTTCGTCGCCATCCGGCGCAGCCGCCTCGGCTACCGCCTGCGCGCGATCAAGGAAAACGCCGACGCCGCCGAAGCCATCGGCGTCGACACCACCCGCACCAAGATCATCGCCGCGGTGATCTCGGGCATGCTGACCGCGTGTCTTGGCACGCTGTACGCCCAGTTCCAGTTCTTCTTCGATCCCGACACGGTGTTCGGCGTTGCCTCGATCTCCGTGCGCATGGCGATGATCGCCATTGTCGGCGGCGTCGGCACCGCAGCCGGCCCGATCCTCGGCGCCTTCTTCGTCATCCCGCTCGAGGAATTCGCCAACCAGATTTTCTCGGCCCAGGCCGCCGGCCTGTCGCAGCTCGTGTTCGGCGTGCTGCTGATCCTGGTGATCCTGGTCGAGCCGCGCGGTTTCATGGCGATCGGCCCGCGCCTCAAGCGCCTCATTGGCAAGGGAGGACAATCATGACCGAGCCCCTGCTTCGGGTATCCGGAATATCCAAGCGCTTCGGCGGCTTGCAGGCACTATCGAACGTCTCGCTTGACGCCAATGCCGGCGAGATCGTCGGCCTGATCGGCCCCAACGGCGCCGGCAAGACGACGCTGTTCAGCAACCTTGTCGGCCTGCACCGGCCCGACAGCGGCTCCGTCCGTCTCCAGGGCAAGGATCTCGTCGGGCTGAAGCCGCACCGCATTGCCGCCGCCGGCATGGTCAAGACGTTCCAGAACGTCGCGCTGTTCCTGGATTCCTCGGTGCTCGACAACGTCCTTACCGGCGGCCTAATGCGCCGCTCGGTGGATGGCGCGCGCGATCTCGCCCGGCAGTGCCTGGAGCGTGTCGGCATCAGCGCCATCGCCGACAAGCTGGCCCGCGATCTCTCGTTCCCCGAACGCGCCCGCGTCGAGGTGGCGCGCGCGCTGTGTACCGAACCCCGCGTGCTGCTGCTGGACGAAGCGATGGCCGCGCTGAACCATGTCGAGATGGACGAATTCATGGCGCTGCTGCGCCAACTGCGCGAGGAAGGCCTGACGCTGATCATCGTCGAGCATCACATGCGCGCGATCATGTCGCTGTGCCAGCGCCTTGTCGTGCTGAATTTCGGCCAGCTCATCGCGACGGGAACGCCGACGGAGATCTCCCGCAACCCCGCCGTGATCGAGGCCTATCTCGGCCGCTCGGCCGCCGCCTGACGGGAGTTGCCATGCCCAGTCCATCCCCCTTGCTCGACATCCGCACGCTCAACGCGGGCTACGGCGCCGTCGACGTACTGCACGATGTCGCGCTGAGCGTCGACGCCGGCGAGTTCGTCTGCGTCATCGGCGCCAATACCGCCGGCAAGAGCACGCTGCTGCGCACCATCTCCGGCCTTGTCTCCGCGCGCGGCAGCATCCGCTTCGAGGGCACCGAACTCGTCGGCCGGCCGCCGCACCAGATCCCGGCGCTCGGCATCGCCCATGTGCCGGAAGGCCGCCACGTGTTTGCGGAAATGACGGTCGACGAGAACGTCATGCTCGGCGCCTATGCCGTTCGCCACGCCGCGGACCTGTCGCGGCGGCGCGAAAGGGTACTGACGATGTTCCCCCGCCTGCGCGAGCGCCTCACACAGGCCGCCGGCACGCTGTCCGGCGGCGAGCAGCAGATGGTCGCCATCGGCCGCGCGCTGATGCTCGACCCGCGCTTGCTGCTGCTCGACGAGCCGAGCCACGGCCTCGCGCCCAAGGTTGTCGACGAGCTGCACGACAGCTTCCTCGCCATCAGCAAGACCGGCACCGCGATCCTGCTGGTCGAGCAGAACACGACGCTTGCGCTGTCGGTCGCGAGCCGCGGCTACGTGCTGGAATCCGGCCGTGTCGTGCTCGCCGGCACCAGCCAGGATCTGTCCCACAACGACGCCGTCCGCAGCGCCTATCTCGGGCTGTAGCGGCGACCATCACTTCCAACCCCGGCACGAAAGAGGTACCCATGTCTCACAGCGATCAGTTTGAAAAAGGCCTGCAGGTTCGCCGCACGGTGCTCGGCACCGAGTATGTCGACGGCAGCATTGCCAAGGCCGACGACTTCATGATGGCGTTCCAGAACATCACCACCGAGTGGTGCTGGGGCTATGCCTGGACCCGTCCCGGCCTCGATCACAAGACCCGCTCGATGCTCAATCTCGCCATGCTGACCGCCCTCAGCAAGCCGGTCGAGCTCAAGCTGCACGTCAAGGGCGCCCTCGCCAACGGCGTCAGCGTCGAGGAGATCAAGGAAATCCTGCTGCACGCTACCGTGTATTGCGGCATCCCGGCCGGCCTCGATGCCTTCAAGGCCGCGCACGAGGTGCTGAAGGCCGAGGGCGCGCTGCCTGAAAAGAAGTAAGCGTGATAAGTTAGGCTCGATCTGGAAATCCATCATTCGAGGGTCTCGCTTCGCGAGACCACCTCAAGATGACGGATGACGACGATCGAGCTTCAAATCATCAAGCAGCCGAAACGATTGCGCTGCGCCGTGCGGGACATGGGCGCAGCGCAGTTCGTTTGAAGGGCTTGCTGCCACCCAATGACGCCGTGGAAGACGCCAGCGGCGAAGATGATAGTCTCGTGTGGGGACCCGCAGCCGGCTATTCAGCTCACCTGCCCGCGTGCGCCAGCGCCGCGACGAGATGCGGCCGGAACAGATCCGGATGCTCGCACATTGGAAAGTGGCCGAGCCCGTCCATCACCCGCATCATCGCGCCGGGAATGAGCGCAGCGAGCTTCTCGCCGTCTTCCGGCGTCGCCGAGTAGTCGTAAGTGCCGCACAACAGCGCCACCGGGGTGCGCGCCGCGTCGATCTTCGGCGCGACCACGGCGCCATCGAACTCGTCGCTGTAGAAGGCGAGATCGCCGGTGTAGACCTGCGGCGCACCCTGGGCATAGATCCAGGCCGCGCGGCGGCGCTGGTCGAGCGGGCTGGTCGGGCTCATCAAGCCGCGCACAAACGCCGGATTATGCAGTCCCGCATGAACAGCGACATGGTGCTGGAACGGGTTGCGGCGCCCCTTGGAGCGGAACGGCGGCTCGATCGCGACCGCGCCTGCGACCAGGTCCGGACGCTCGGCGGCCAACATCAGCGCCATCGCCGCTCCCATCGATCCGCCCGCGACGATAACCCGCTCGCCGACCACCTGCTCGATGAACGCGCTGCACCAGCCAAGATAGCGCGCGGCCGTCAGTTGATAGGCCTCGCCCTTCCAGCCAGACGGCGGCAGCGAGCGGCCATGGAACGGCATGTCCGGCGCGATCATGCGATAGCCGCGCGCAAGGCCGATATCGGCGAGCTGGCTGAGGAACTGACGACCGTCGGCCCCGGCGGTGTGCAGGAACAGCACCGGGCGGCCCTCGCCGGCGCTGTCGGCGAACATGTCGCAGACGCCTTCGTCGAGCGTCACCTGGTGATAGCGCCCGGCGATCTCACCGATATCGCGCGGCATGGTCTCGGCCGGCGCCGCCGGCGAGGCGCAGACCAGCTCGAACAGCCGCTCCAGCACACCCCGCGCCTGCGCGATCCGGAGCGGATCGCCTTCCACGGTGAACGCGTCGTTAGCGATCGCAAATGCCGTGAATGCCTGGAAGCGTGGTGGCGGCGGCACCGTCAGCACCCGCTCCCAATCGGCGACACCCGCGCGTAACACGATGTCGGCCGGCGCCTGCACATCGAAGCTCACCTCGCCGTCGTCGAGCCGCAGGCGGATCTCCTCGCCCATGCCATGGAGATGAAGCCCGGCCCTGAGCCCCGCGCCGAGACGACGCAGTTCGGGATCGCCGAGCGCGACTGCGAGGCGGGCGTGGAGGATCATGCGGTTGCGGTGCGGTTGGCGTCGATATCGGCGAGGAAGCGGTAGATCTCGGTGTGGTCGGCATCGGCCTTCAGGGAGCCGCGGGCCTTCTCCCAGAGATCGGCGACGGCGGCGATCTGCGGAATGCCGAGCCCGAGATGGCCAGCGAGATCAGCCGCGATCCGCAGGTCTTTCGCCATCAGCGCCAGCGAGAAGCCGGAGTTGAACGCTCCACTGATTACGAACGGCTTCATCTTCACTTCGGTTGAGTTGTTGCGCCCGGTCGAGGCGTTGAGCACATCGACGATCGTCTCCGGCGCGAGGCCGAACTGGCGGCCGACCAGCAGCGCCTCGCAGGCGGCGACGAGGCCGGCGGCCGAAACGTAGTTGTTCAGCGCCTTCATCGCATGACCCGAGCCGATCGGCCCGGTGGCAAAGATCGACTTGCCCATCGCCGCGAGCACCGGGTGTGCGCGCTCCACCTCGTCTTGCGGCCCGCCGGCCATGATCGCGAGCGACCCGTCGACGGCGCGGCGCACCCCTCCCGACACCGGCGCGTCGATCAGGGCAATGCCCAGCGGCGCGAGATCGGCCGCAAGGCCCGTGGTGTCGGTCGGCGCCGACGAACTCATGTCGATGATGAGGGTGCCTTTCGGCAACGCCTTCGCGATGCCGCCGTCCCCGAGCAGGACGTCGCGGACGATGCGCCCGTTCGGCAGCATGGTGATGATGGCGGCGGCGCCGGCCGCAGCCTCGGCCGCCCCCGTGAAAGCCTTGCCACCCGCCGCCGTGAGTGCCGCGCGGGCCACCTCGGCGAGGTCTGCGCCGTGCACAGTGAAGCCGGCGCCGATCAGGCGCTTCGCCATTGGCAGGCCCATCTGGCCGAGGCCGATCACGGCAATGGTGGCGGGGGGAGAGATAGAAGATGTGGCCATGGCGTTCGTCCTCTGATCCGCGCGGCCACGCTGAACGACCATGCGGTGATCAAGGATGTATCACCATTGTCAGACAATCTGTCAATCTGAAAAGCCAGAGTCTACTCCGGCGCCCCGCTCCCCTGACGGGCCAGCACGGCCATGGCGACCTCGGCTGCCTTGGCAATGTGGTTCCTGCAGAGCGCCTCGGCCCGCTCCGGATCGCGCGCGACGATGGCATCGTAGATCTCGCGGATCTCGGCGACGCTGTCGTCGAGCCGGCCGGCCTGGGTCATCGAGGTGACCCGCAACAGCGTGATGCGGTTGTGGAGGGTGGTCAGGGTTTGGGTGACGAACACGTTGCCCGCGCCCTGGGTCAGAACGGCATAGAATCGCGTCTTGGCGGCGACCAGCGCGGCGCGATCGCTGCCCTGCGCAGCAGTTGCGAATCCGTCGACGGCACGGCCGAGTTCGGCGATCGCGGCGTCGCTGCCATTCCGGGCGAAGTTTCGCCCCGCAAACCCTTCCAGAAGCGCGCGAAGTTCATAGAGCTGGCGCGCCTCGTCCGGGCTGATGGAACTCACCTCGGGGCCCCTGTGCGGCACCGTGACCACGAGCCCCTCCGCCTCAAGCTGGCGCAGCGCCTCCCGCACGGATGTCCGCCCGACGCCGATCTGCTCGCACAGCTCGCGCTCGATCAGCCGCTGCCCCGGCTTGAAATGACCGGCCGCGATGGCGCTGCGGATCTTGTCCTCCACCAGCAGCCGCAATGTGGCCGCCTGGCGGGGAATCTGGAGATTGATCTCGTTCATTCCATACTCTTCACGCCCGCCCGCCGATCGGTCAATCGCGATCGCGAGGCGGCATTCGCCGAGATTAATGAATTGTCTGCTAGCAGGCAATATGACGGAAAGAAGCCCTCGTGCGCTTCGACGATCGAGACGCAGCCGCGGATCGCGACCAGCAAAGCTGGCTGTATTTCAATCAATGAACGTGAAGGGATTGCTACCATCCGTTGGTTCAGCATAGCCCTGATGCTGTCGTCATCGACCATCTGGCCGCCGATCGGCGAAGCGCTGGCCACGCCGACATGACGCGTCGCTGGTCGCCAACGAGAGTCGCTCTGCGCAACACCCGCCTCGGTCGCTCGTGCTTGCTGTCGGCTCGAGCGCTCAGGCTATTGTCCGACGCACCCGGCTGCGGCGTTCGACATCCGACTGCAGCTTGACGAGATCTTCGCGCACCGCGGCCGTCGCGGCCTTCTCGATGCGGCGATAGCGTTCGACCAGCGATACGCCGAGCGGTGTGAGGACAGAACCCCCGCCATCACGCCCGCCCGTCTGGCGCGCGACCACGACGCCGCAAATCCTGGTCATCTCCTCGACGAGATCCCAGGCCCGCTTGTAGGACATGTTCAACGCCCGACCAGCGGCCGAGATCGAACCCAGCGCATCGATCTGCTCCAGCAAGCTGATCTTGCCCGGCCCTATCCGCCCATCGGAAGCGAAGTCGATGCGGATGCTGAGCTGCGGCAATGCCTTGCGCCGCGTCACTCCGCCAGCGGTCCTGGTCATTGTGGCGCTCCCGATGCCGATGCGGCCCGAGCCCAACGAGCCGGAGCCTTAGGCTGCACGTTTGGCAAATGCAACAATCGCCGCCTGCGGCGCGCCACCGGGTCGGATAGCGTGACGATCCCGAGCGGATTGCCACGGGCGACCATCACCTCCATCTGCCGCGCGACGAAGCTGATGATGCCGTGAATTGCGCCGGACCAAAAGCCGTGTGGATGCATCTCGCTCCCTAATGGAAAACGCGGTGGCATGGCGGCGACACGCGTACCACGTTCCACGGCACCCGGCGGTCGTGGCGTGCGTCAGTGGCCGTCGTCGAAATCGTCCTCGAAGCGCAGGTGCTTGACGCTCTGGCCACGGGCGCGAACGTGCTGCAACGCCTCGATGCCGACGCGGATATGCGTTTCGACGTAGGTCGAGGTGACCTTGCGGTCGGAGTCCTCGGTCTTCACGCCTTCAGGAATCATCGGCTGGTCCGACACCAGCAACAGCGCGCCTGTCGGGATATGGTTGGCGAACCCGGCTGCGAAAATCGTCGCCGTTTCCATATCGATCGCCATGGCGCGGGTTCTGCGCAACTGCTCCTTGAAGCGATCGTCGTGCTCCCAGACGCGGCGGTTGGTGGTGTAGACCGTCCCGGTCCAGTAGTCATGGCCGAGGTCGCGGATCGTCGACGACACCGCGCGCTGCAACTGGAAGGCCGGCAACGCCGGCACCTCCGGCGGCAGGTAGTCGTTGGACGTGCCCTCGCCGCGAATGGCGGCGATCGGCAGGACGAGATCGCCGATCTGGTTCTTGCGCTTCAGGCCGCCGCATTTGCCGAGGAACAGCACCGCCTTGGGCGCGATGGCGCTCAACAGATCCATCACGGTGGCTGCGTTCGGGCTCCCCATGCCGAAATTGATCAGGGTGACGCCGTCCGCGGTGACGCTGGGCATCGGCCGGTCCTCGCCGCGAACCGGAACTGCGTGCCGGGCCGCGAACCAGGCGACATAGTGCTCGAAATTGGTCAGCAGGATGTAGGGGGCGAATTCAGTGAGCGGCACGCCGGTGTAACGCGGCAGCCAGTTCTCGACGATGGCTTTCTTGTCTTTCATGTCCGTGCATCCATGAGTCGGCTGCGGGCGAGTCTAGCAGATCCCCTCCTGCCGGTTGCCTGTCACATCACAACACATTGTGTGATTTGAGCCTGCCCCGCCGCGCGGCTATAGCCCGGCGGCTGCCATGCCGTCCGCATCGATCGAAGGAAGCCAGACCATGTCGTCCCGTGCCACGGTGATCGCCACGCTTGCGGAGGCCATCGGCGGCCTGCGCCAGAGCTGGCCGCTGCGGGTCGCGATCGACGGCCGGACGGCCTCGGGCAAGACGACGCTCGCCGACGAACTCGCCGTGGCATTGCAGGCCACAGGCCGTGCGGTGATCCGCACCTCGATCGACGGCTTTCATCGACCGCGGGCGGAGCGCTATGCGCGCGGCCGCCATAGTCCTGAAGGCTACTATCACGATGCCCGCGACTTGACCGCTGTCATCACATTGCTGCTCGCGCCGCTTGGTCCCGGGGGCGACCGGCGCTACTGCACCGCGTCGTTCGATCTGGCCGCCGACAGGCCGATCACTCAACCAGCACTCACGGCGCCGCCCGACGCCATCCTGATCGTCGACGGTACGTTTCTGCAACGACCGGAGCTCGATGACGGCTGGGATCTCGCCGTGTTCGTGGAGACCACGGCGGACATCGCCGAAAGCCGTGGACTGGGCCGTGATGCCGATCAGCTCGGCGAAGTGGACGCGGTTCGCGAACTCTATCGCCGGCGCTACCGTCCGGCCTATGCGCTCTACGACCGCCTGTGCGCCCCGGTGGCGAACGCCGATGTCGTCGTCGGCAACGATGACATCGCCAGGCCGGTGTTGCGCCTGCGACAGAACGGTCGCCTCGCACCCTCTGTCGCCTCGGCCACCGGTGCGCACCCTCGGCCTCCAGCCGTCCCGCCCGGCGTCCCATCCATCTGACGCGCCGATTGCGCCGGCACGGCGGAGAACGTAGGCTTGCCGCCATCGGCCGACGATCCCAGACCGCGAGGCGCTTGTGAACGAACATGTCCAGGCCGCGGCACAGCCGCTGTTCAATCCGCTGTCGCCGGACTTCATCCGCGATCCCTATCCGACGTTCGAGCGCCTGCGAACCGACGATCCTCTTTATCTGACGCCGCTCGGGATCTATCTCGCCAGCCGCCACGCCGACGTCAGCCAGATCCTGCGCGACAAGCGCTTCGGCAAGGACTTCGTCAACCGCATGACCCGGCGCAGCGGTGCGCAGATCCTGGAAGAGCCGATCTATCGCAGCATGCGGCACTGGATGCTGGTGCAGGACCCGCCGGACCACACCCGGCTGCGCGGCCTCGTCGTCAAGGCCTTTACCGCGCGCCGCGTCGAGGACATGCGGCCGCGCATCCAGCAGATCGTCGATGAAACGCTCGACCGGATCATCCCGCAAGGCCACATGGACCTGATCGAGGATTTCGCGTTCCGCCTGCCGGTGACCATCATCTGCGACATGCTCGGCATTCCCGAGGACCATCGCGAAGTATTTTACAAGAGTTCGCGCGACGGCGGCCGGCTGCTTGATCCCGTGCCGCTGTCCGCCGAGGAGATCCGCGACGCCAACGCTGGCAACGAGATGGCGCAGCTGTATTTCCGACAGCTGTTCGAGCTTCGTCGCCGCAATCCCGGCGACGATCTGACCAGCCAGCTGGTACACGCCGAAGAAGACGGCCAGAAGCTGACCAACGAGGAACTCACGGCCAACATCATCCTGCTGTTCGGTGCGGGCCACGAGACGACGGTCAATCTCATCGGCAACGGACTGCTTGCGCTGCACCGCCATCCCGACCAGCTCGCGCTGCTCCGAACCAGCCCCGCGCTCATCACCAATGCCATCGAGGAATTCCTGCGGTACGATTCCTCGGTCCAGTCGACCGGGCGCGTCGCGCTCGAAGATATCGACGACATCGGCGGCAAGCGCATTCCCAGGGGCGAAAACGTGCTCTGCCTGCTCGGGTCCGCCAACCGCGATCCCGCCGCCTACCCCGACCATCCCGACCGCCTTGACATTACCCGGACGAATGTTCGGCCACTGTCGTTCGGCGGCGGCATTCACTTCTGTCTCGGCGCCCAGCTGGCGCGGATCGAGGCGGAGATCGCGATCGCCACGCTGTTGCGACGGGTTCCGGGCCTGCGGCTCGACGACGCCGACAATCCCGAGTGGCGGCCGACGTTCGTCCTGCGCGGACTGAAGCGACTGCCCGCAAGCTGGTAGGCCTGCTCGGCGGCGCTATTTCAGCACCAGCCATGCCGGCGCGTGATCGCTGGCGTCCGCAAGCCCCCGCTCCGCCCGATCGACACCGGCATCGCGCAGGCGGCCGGCCAGATCCGGCGACAGCAGCAGGTGATCGAGCCGCAGCCCGGCGTCGCGGCTCCAGCGATTGCGCTGGTAATCCCAGAAGGTGAACATCGGCACACCGGGATGGCGCGCGCGCAGCGCGTCGGTCCAGCCTTGCTTGACCAGCGCCGCGAAAGCGGCCCGGCTCCTCGGCTAGATCAGCGCGTCGTCGTCCCATGAGCGCGTCGGATAGATATCCAGCGCGGTCGGGGCAACATTGTAGTCGCCTGCAAGCACGACCGGCACGCCCGCTTTCAGCAGGGTACGGGCGTGACGCTGCAGCCGCCTGAGCCAGGCGAGCTTGTAGTCGAATTTCGGCCCCGGTTGCGGGTTGCCGTTGGGCGCGTACAGCGATGTGACAACGATGCCGCGAACGGCGGCTTCGATATAACGGCTCTGGTCATCGCTGGGATCCCCGGGCAGTCTGTCGCGGATCAGCACCGGCTCGGCCTTGCGGGCGAGGATGGCGACGCCGTTCCAGGTCCGCTCGCCGCGCCACACCGCACGGTAGCCCGCGCGGGCGAGGTCCGCAGCCGGAAATGCGGCATCGCTACATTTCAGCTCTTGGAGGCTCACGACGTCGGGCTTCGCCACCTTGAGCCACGCCAGCAGGTTCGGCAGCCGTCGGACCACGTTGTTGATGTTGAATGTCGCGATCTTCATGACGGTCGTCCGCGGCCTCCGTCGCCAGTCCAGCCCATCATGCTCGATCTCATGCAACGGGCCGGCGCAGGTGATGCGCCGGCCCGGCTGTTCACCAGGAATGGATCAGGTCTAGCCACCTGTATCGGCGCTGATGACGTCGCCGAACATCTCCCACTTGCCGCCCTTGAAGCGCATCATCTGCAGCTGCTCGATGGGCGCGAAGTCGGTGGCGCTGGTCTTGACCTTGATGCCGGGGATTAGTGTATCCGGCGCAAAATCGAGGCTCGCCGCCTGCTTCATGATGTTGGCGCGGGTCAGGTTGTCGCCACTCCGCTTGAGGACCTCGACCATGGTCTGGGCCGCAGCATAGCCATAGGACAGGTTGAGATCGGCACGGTTGGCGCCCGGCATGTACTTCTCGTAGAAGGCGTCGAACTTCTTCATGCCAGCATCGTTCGCCCACTGGCTGTCAGATGCGTCCTTGAGGTAGCCCGCGGACAACACGCCCTCCGAGGCGTCGAAACCAGCGGGTTTCATCACGGCGCCGATCGAAATGCTGACGTCGGTGAGCAGGTGCATCGGCTTCCAGTCGAGCTCAGCGACCTTCTTGATGGCCTGCGCCGCGAACTTCGGCGTTGTGATGTCGACGAGCACGTCGGCCCCCGTCGCCTTCAGCTTGACGATGTGGGAGTCGATCGTCGGCTCGGAGATCTCGTAGCTCTCCTCGGCGATGATCAGCTTCGATGCCTTGTCACCGAACACGTCCTTGAGGCCGGCGAGATAGTCCTTGCCGAAATCGTCGTTCTGGTAGAACACCGCGACCTTGGCGTCCGGCTTCTCCTTGAGGATATACTTGGCGAAGATCCGCGCCTCGGAACGATAGCTCGGCTGGAATCCCATGGTCCAGGGGAACTGCTTGGGATCGTCCCACTTGCTGGCGCCGGTGGCGACGAACAGCTGCGGTATTTTCTTGGCGTTGTGATACTTCTGGATCGCCGTGTTGGGACCGGTGCCGAGCGCATTGAAGATCAGCAGCACCTCGTCGCTCTCGATCAGCTTGCGTGCCTGCTCGACCGTCTTCGGCGGGCTGTAGGCGTCGTCATAGGAGATGAAGTTGATCTTGCGGCCATTGATGCCGCCCTGATCGTTGATCATCTTGAAATAGGCTTCCTCGGTCTTGCCGATGATCCCGTAGGCGGAGGCTGGACCACTGTAGGCCTCGATATTGCCGATCTTGATTTCGGTATCGGTCGCGCCGGGATCGTAGGCTTTCTGAGCGAGCGCGGCGCCGCTGCTCATCAACACTCCGATCATCAACGTGACAGCGATCGGGCGCGCGGAAAACGAAGACAACAGTCTCGTGGTCATGAACGATCCTCTCCTCGGGAATGGCAGCTTTTGCTTTTTATGTTGGTGGCTGCCTGACGCAGGGCGACGCCCGCTCAGGATGCCACGGCTCCGGCGACGTCGAGCGAGCCCGGCGTGCCAAACTTTTCGCGAAGGGTCGGCTTGTGCACCTTGCCGGTGGCGTTGCGCGGCAGCGCCTCGACAAAGTGGATGGTCCCCGGGCACTTGAAGCGCGCGAGGTTGGCGCCGCAATGGGCATGCACCTCCGTCGCGCACAACGAATGGCCGGTCTTGAGCGCGACGACCGCGACCCCGACTTCGCCCCAGCGGGTATCTGGCACCCCGATCACGGCCGCTTCGGCGATGGCCGGGATCTGGTAGAGGACATTTTCCACCTCAGCCGGATAGACGTTCTCGCCGCCGGAGATGTACATGTCCTTCCAGCGGTCGACGATGTAATAAAACCCCTCCTCGTCGACCCGCGTCGCGTCACCGG
Organism: Bradyrhizobium sp. U87765 SZCCT0048; assembly: GCF_018131225.1. GTDB lineage: Bacteria > Pseudomonadota > Alphaproteobacteria > Rhizobiales > Xanthobacteraceae > Bradyrhizobium_A. Next base: position 332,749 of record NZ_JAFCMM010000001.1, read on the forward strand.
TATGCAGCCAACCTTCCGTGAACGAGGCGGCGTTGGCCTCGGGCCGGTTCCAGTAGCCCGGCGTGATGTTCGGTCCCCTGACCCAGAGCTCGCCGAGTTCGCCGATCGCAGCGTCGGTGCCGTCCGGCTTCACGATGCGCACCTCGGTATGCAGCACCGGCTTGCCGGCGGAGCCCGCCTTGCGTGCGGCGTCCTCGCGATCCAGCGCCAGCACCGCCGGACTGGTCTCGGTCATGCCGTAGCCCTGCTGCAGGGCGACACCGCGTGCCTCCCAGATCTTGAGCAGAGCTACCGGCATCGGGGCGCCGCCGACGCCACCGATGATCAGCCGGCTGAAATCAGCCGCCGCAAACGTCGGATGCTGTGCCATGAACTGGTAGATCGCCGGCACGCCGAAAAACACATTGATGCCCTCGGCCGGATCGCTGATCAGCGCCAGCGCCTGGCCCGGATCGAAGGTCCGCATGATCTGGACGGTGCCACCGGCATGCAGCACCGGATTGGTGTAGCAATTCAGCCCGCCGGTGTGGAACAGCGGCAGCACGGTCAGCAGCACCGACGATGGCGTGATGTAGGCCGGCCCGCCGAGATTGATGCAATTCCACAGCGTCATGCCGTGGGTGATGATCGCGCCCTTCGGCTGGCCCGTGGTGCCCGAGGTGTACATGATCGTCGACATGTCATCGAGCGTCATGATCTCGGCCGCCTCGAGCCGTTGCGAAGCCGCGATCGCCGCCTCGTAGCTGCCGCCGGGGCCGAGCCGGAGCACGGCCGGCGTCTTGCAGCGCGCCGCAACTGCCAACGCGGTCTCGGCGAGATCGTCGTCGTGCACCAGCACGGTCGGTGCGGCATCGCCGACGATGAAGGCAAGTTCGGGCACCGTCAGGCGGGTGTTCAGCGGCACGAACACCGCGCCGATCCGGCCGCAGGCGAATTGCACCTCGAGCGTGTCGGTGGTGTTGAGCGCGAGCACCGCGACGCGGTCGCCGGGCCCGACATTCAGTTGCGCGCGCAGATGCCGCGCGAGGCGTGCGATACGGTCGTCGAAGCTGCGATAGGAATGAGTGCGCGCGCTGCCGAGATCGACAGCAGCGATCTTGTCCGGCGTACGCCGGGCATGGTGGGCGATCCAGTCATAATACCGAACCGGCATGAGACCCCTCCTCCGCCGGTGGCTCCCTGCCATCAGCGGCATTTCCCCCGGGGCGGCGCATTGCTAAGCGGCCGACCTCGTTTTCATACCTTTTTCAAGCAGTTGAGGCGAGGGTCGAGGGATGAGTCTTGCGTCGAGTGGCTGGCGCGCGCGGCACCGCACGGGCGATACGGCGGGCGTGCACTGCACAAGGCGGCAGGCGGGCCTGGCCTACGCCGCCATAGCCCGTCCAGCGGAATGCTTGCGATCACCGACCTCCGGGCGGGCGGGCGCGACACCGGCTCCTCAGCGCTGCTGGCCGGCGAGGTTCTGACGTTCGGTCTCGGTCAGATCCTGCTTCTCGTCGGGCGACAGCCGGCCGAGGCCGACGAACTGCACCGCGCTCGCCCGGTCGTAACGACGGCCAGTCTCTTCGGGCAGCGCGCTGCGGCGCCCGCGCCTGCGCTCGTCCACGCCGTCATCTGCGCCACCGCCTCCGTAGCCGAGCACCTCGACCATGATGATCGACGGCTGGCCGCTCTGCGACTGGGCCGGCATCGGCGCCTGCTGGTTCGCCGCCGTGGTGTTCGACGCCGTGGTCAGCGCGCCGATCGGTGGTGCCTGCACGGTTGGCACGCCGGTCGCGGTGCCCTTTACCTCGATATTGGCGGCGTTGACGATGTGCAGCGCCGCGAGGTTGAGGTTGCCGGAGACGCGGATGCCCGCCTCGCCGGGATCGATGGTGCCGAGCGGCGCGATCAGGTCGACCTGGCCGCGCGGTACCTCGGGCAACGGCTGCAGTGTCGCGATGCCGGCGCCGGTGCTCGGCGTCTGCGGCGACAGCGTGACCCGGCCATAGTTGTCGTACTCGCGCTTCGGCGGCGTGTAGACTTGGGTGGTCTTGGAGCCGCGGCCGGCGTTGATGTCGCCTTCCGCCGACCAGGCGATGATGTCGCCGCCGAAGGTCGTCATGATCCGCGACAAGCCCAGCAGCAGGCTGCCCTTCGCGTAGGTCTCGATGTTGCCCTTCCCTTGCGTGATCAGGCCCGACGTCGGCGGCGGCACGACGCCGTCGACACCGAGGACGATCCGGCCGCCCGGCGCGAGCAACTGGATGTCGCCGCCGGCGACGGTGCTGATGCCAGAGCCGCCGAACATGGTGATGTCGCCGAGGTAGCCGCTCGGCGCCCCTGTCGCATCGTGTTCGGGAAACAGCGTCGCGATTGCCTGGCGACCGCGCAGGTAGGAGCCGGGGCGCGGGCCATTGGCATCATTGAACTCGCGGCCGCCCTCGCGCAGCTCCCAATAATACACCTGCCGCAGGAACACGGCCTGCTGGTCCGGCGGCAGCGCCGCGAACCGCGCGCGCGCGTCCGCATCGGAGCCGCGGAAGCCATACAGCTGGGAAAGCCAGTCGGCGAGCTCCTTCTCGTAGGTCTTGACCACCTTGCCGGGCTGGTCAGCGAGCGGAACATCCTTGTTGGCAAGATTGGCAGGATCGAGATAGCGCAACAGGCCGGCATAATTCGCGCCTGCGGCGCCCGCCGTCATCACCACCGACGCGCCGGAGCGAAGGTCGCCGGGCACGACCGGTCCGAGGCTGGTCACCGCGCCCTTGTCGGCCTGGTAGACATTGCGGCCCGCCGACACCACAAGCGTACCCGGGCCCGCGACCTGCAGGTTGGCATAGAGGATGTCGCGCCCGGCCTGGACCACCGAGACATCGTTGTCGCCGGTGTGCACGATCAGGTTGCCGACATACAATGCCGTGTTTGTATTGTCCGGAACCCCGGGCTGCGTCCCCAGGCCGACGATGTCGCGCGCGGCCATCAGGCGCAACGGCTTGGCCGCCACGCGCCAGCTGACCGACGGCCGCGGCCAGCTGCCGCTGCTGCCCGTGACGGTTTCGCCGCTCTTGAAGCCGACGATGTCACCACCGGCGGCATAGACCAGCATCGCCGTCGGGTCCGCCGCATGGAGGTTGCTCGCGGTGTTGGGCCCGAACGCGAACAGCTCGACGCCGCCGGGATCGAGAACATTGTTGTTGTTCGAAATCGTTCCCGTGCCGTTGGTATTGGTGATCTTGCCCTGTTCACCGCGCTGCCAGCCAACGAACCCCGGCTGCACTGGTGTCGCCACCGCACTGAGATCGGCGCCCGACATATCGATGGCGTAGCCGCTGCCATAGATCGAGCGGCCGGCCAGCAACTCGAGTTGCCCGATCGGCGACGGCGCCAGCAGCAGCGGCGAGGCCCGGAAGTCCGGCAGGACGTCATAGCTGCCGTAGTAGATGCTGCCGCTCGCTGCCAGCACCCGTAACGTCGGCGGATACACGAAGGCCAGATCGGTGTTTTGATCGATGGTGCCGCCCGCCAGCATATACGCCATGGTCGGAACGACGTTGCCGCCCGCGGACGTCAGGTTGATGGCCGTCTCGTTGCGCCACAGGCTGAACCAGGTGATACCGCCCCCCACGTGATAGCTACCGGCGGCAGCATAGCTCGTCGTGTTCTGCAGCAGCACGCGGCCCGGATCGGCGGCGCCGGACAGCACGACATCGCCGCGTGCCGACAGGTTGACCACGGCATCGCCCGGGATCACCAGCGGGCCGCCGAAACCGAGCCCGACATTGGCGGTTGACGCGTCAGGCCAGCGCGGATCGATCGCGGTCTTGGTGCCGTAGGTCAGGTTGACGCCGCCGATGGTGCCGGCCTGCACGTCGATCTCGCCACGCAGGTTGACCAGCACGCCACTGGAGTCGCTCTTGACCCTGGTGGTCAGGAGCGTGGGCTGCAACGGGTTGAGCTGACCGCCGACCTTGAGCAGCAGGTCGCCGCCACCGGTCAGGACAGGTGTTCCATCGGCCGCGATCCGGCCGGTCGAGCCCACGGCGATATTGAGCGCCGTCGTATTTGAATTCGGCACTGGGCCGACGCTCTGGGTCACCAATATGCCGGCGTCGCCGCCGGCCAGCACGGCGACGTTGCCGCCGCCGAGCGTACCGAAGCCGGTGAAGCCGAGGAGCGCGACAGATGTGTTGGAATCGCGCGGCTGCGGCAGCGCCACCGTACCGAAATTGATCCACCACGCGGTGCGCTGGCCAGCGATGTCGCCGCCCTGGCGCCACAACCAGTTGCCGGGGTTGCCGTCCTGGTAAGTGCTGTTGTTGATGGACAGGCCGGTCAGGTTGCCCTGCGCGGCGACCAGCAGATTACCGCCGCCATCCGGATACCAGGCGTGATAAACGCTGCTCGGGCCGCCATTGACCTGCGCCTCGTAGGACACACCCGTGGGCCCGAGAACGGAGCGGCCGCTATCCATCGAGCTGTCCAGCCTGCCGCGCGGCAGATCGTATTTGTCGTTGTCGGCGGCAAGCAGCTTCTGCGTGCCCGCCGTGTAGATGCCATATCGCGTGCGCACCTGCAGATCGGCGCTGCTCAGCAGTTCGAGGTCTCCCGTTCCCGTCCGCACCACGCTCGGCACAGCGAACAGCTGCTTGGCGCTCTCGCCTCCGGCATTCCACACACAGTAGTCGCCGAGAACTGAGCAGATGTCGTCCTCTCCTGGATCACCGGGGGTTCCGAACGGATTTGTCCCATCCCCCATATCCTTCCATCTCCAGCCGGGATCCAGGACCGTCATGATGGCCGCGATCGAGGTGTCCGCGAGCACCAGGCTTCCCGCGTTGGCCGCCCGCGGTCGCAGCATGCGGCTGTCGGCGGCGTTGACATCCGCGCCCGCGACAAGACGCAGCGACCACGACTGTGATCCAGCTGGCAGCATCGGAGCTGCGGCCCAGATGCCTCGCGGCGTCGGATCATCACGCAGTTTCACAAGGTTGGCATCGTCCGGCAGCCGCACGTCCGTCGCGCCCGGGATGAGGGCGCCAGCCGCCAGCGGTAGCGCGCCGTTCAAAGTCATCGCGACCGGCAGCGCTGTATTCTTCGGCCAGATCATCGGACCGACATTGATGTCGGATGCGAAGCGGTTGCCGGCGCCAAGGATCACGCCGGCGGGCAGCACGGTGTTCTGCCGCAACAACGTGCCGCGGGCGTAGATGACCGCACCAGCAGAATCGCGAATGTCGGCCCGCAGGACGGTGCCGGCCGGCAGCGTCAGCGCGCCCAGCAGCGGCGCGTCGGCGGGCAGCACGATGTTCGCGTTCAGCGTGAAGGCCTGCACCGGCAAGTCGTAGTTCAACACGCTGAAACGGGGGAAGACAGTGCCATCGGCCAGAACAACGCCGGCACGCGGGATCACCACGTCACCATATGCCTGCGTTCCTTTCACCAGAATCCATGCGACCTGGGGCGTGTTCTGCCCGTCGGAGCCGGCAAATGGCGCCGCTCCGAAGCCGTCGCTGACACTGCCGTAGATATTGAGGTTGCCGCCGGCGCGGATCACCAGCCGGCCCGGTTCGCCGGAGCCAGCAATCGCTGTCTTCTGCGTGTTCGGATTGACGCTGGCGTAACGGTAGCCCGACAGGTCGATGTCGCCGAAGATGGTGAGGTCGCCGGTCGACGTCGCGCTGGTGATCTCGACCCCCGGCCGCAGATGGAAGGCATCGGTGTAGGCGCTCAGGCCCTTGAATCGGGCCTGCAGGTTGGTGTTTTGCAGCGCGCCCGGCGTGTTGGTGAGCGAATTGCCCGACATGAACAGGCTGTTGTCGGCATCCACAGTCGTCATCAACGCCTGATTGATGATGCCATCGGCTGGCTGGTAGGTGCGGAAGCCGTTGACCGCGATGCTGCGCGCGCCGGCGACCGTGACCGGCCCAGCCGCATCGATCGCCACGTCATTGGCGCCGTCGCCGGAGCCGCCGATACCACCAAGCCGTGGTGCGTTGAGATCGATCGTGCCACGCGTGACAGTGTCGGCCGAACGCACGTCGATGCGCGATCCGGGCGCAAGGCCGAGCCGGCCCCTGGTCGTCGTCAGGTCGACCACCGCGCGGTTGGGCGCATCGATCGGCTGGCCATAGCTGTCGACGCGCAGCACCGTACCATGAGCATCGAGTACGGCGTTGCCGCCAAGCACGAGGTCGTCGCGCGACGACAGCCGGATCGTGCCGACCCGCTCGCCGCTCGCATTGACCGTGCCGTTGACGATAAGGCGACCGCCGTCGACCGACACCGTGATGCTGTTCGCCACGAGTTCGTCGCCGATGGTCAGGTCGCCCTGCTTGATCTGAAAGCTGCGGGCGCCGACCACGCCGCCGGCGGTGAGCCGGCGGTTGAGGCCGGCGAAATCGTCGACCGTCTGGCCATGGACGTCGATGCTGCCCGCGAGATACGGCACCAGCGTGCCGCCGGCGTCATAGCGCCCCGAAGCGCTGCCGCGCACCGTGCCGGCCAGCACGATGTGTCCGGCAGCGGCATCGACCGCCGTCACCGACAGCGAGCCGGCGCGATTGTTCACCGCGGAGATGTCGACCACCGATCCCGCCGCCTGGACGATATTGCCATGGGCACTTTCGAGGATGACGTCACCACCCCAGCCGTAGCGCGTCGCATCCAGCAATGGCGCCGCACGTCCGGCCATGTCAATGCGCGAAGCGCCGGTCAGTGCGATGTCGCCATCGGCGGAGACCGTGAACTTGCCGCTCGGCAGCACCACGGAGGTCGCCACCGTTACGGTGCTGCCCTTCAGCCCGACTTCGGCGCCGAGCGCTGCCGCCATGGCCGACGCGGCATCGCCCGAACCGATGACAGCGAGCGTGCCGCCCGCGGTGATGCGGTTGATCGAGCCGGCCTCCCCGGTGAGCAGCGGAGTGATCAGGTTGAGGTTGCCGCTGCTGTAGCTGTACCCCGTGCCGGTCTGGTAGACGCCCTGGCTCTCATAGACCGACAGGGTGTTGCGGTTGTTGGCGGTGATGCGGCTGTGCGCCGTGATGTTCACCGTCGAGAAGCCGAGCGTGAGGCGATCCAGCGTCACCTGGGTATCGGGCTTGGTGCCCGGGCCATAGCCGAACACCACCTCGTCCGCGACGATGTTGAGCGTGCCATGGCCGGTGCCGGCGCCGCCGGTGATCACAGATCCCGGCGGCAGGCTACGCGGCTCGTTGCGGCCGCTGCGCGAGGCGCGATCGCTGATGCCGTTCCAGATCAGTTGCCCGGTGGTGAGGGTTGCGCTGTCGCCGGATGCGCCGAGACCGTAGATCGCCGGCGTGTTGAGGACCAGCGTGCGCAGGCTGGAGAGGCCGGTCATCGGGTCAATGGTCGAAAGATTGATCGCGCCGAAGAAATTCACCGATGCCTGCGCCGACAGTGTCAGGCTCTCGAGCTTCGGTGCGCCGGCCAGGGCATTGCCCGCCAGCAGACGGCCGAGCACATCCTGGTTGAGCACGAGACCGTCGGGCAGCACACCCGCACCGCGCGCCACGGCGATCGCACCGGCATCCCCGATGTTGATGCTCGGCATGGTCAGCGACAGGTAGCGCGCGCCGTAGCGCATGCCGTCAGCGATCGACAGCGTCCCCTTCTGGACACCGAAAGCGAGCGTGCCCTCAGTCGCGATGGTCGCGGCGCCGACGGTGACGCCGCCAGCAATCGCGCCATCGAGCCCCGCTTGCGGGATGTCGACCAGCCCGTTGGAGACGATGACCGTGTTGCCGCCGAGCGCATAGATGAAGCCGTCGCGCGACAGCATCACGGTTGCGGCGCCGGCGCCGACCGTGTCGATGTGCGCGCCATCCTCGATCCGCAATCCGATATTCCCGGCCGTCAGGAACACCTCCGGCGCCCGCAGCACGGCGTCGCCGCGCATCACGACCCCGTCAGCGAAGCCGGTGGTCGCCACGTAGCCGTTCACAGTGTCCAGCATCTGGCCGCCACCGATCGAGATCCTGGCCGCGCCGAGGGCATTGAGATCGGTCGCCCGCACCGATGCGAAGCCCGCCGTCGGCCCGGTGCCGTCGCCGAGGATCTCGAGCGACTGGCCTGTCATACCCACACGAGTATCGACGCTGACCGTGCCGCCATAACCGCCCTTGCCGGGGGTGAACAACGCCTGGCCGGCGAAGGAGAACGACAGACGGCCCGACGTCTGCGCCGCGAGAGCGAGCTGCAACGTGCCGGCGTCGACCGGCAGGGTCGGACGCGGTTGTCCCGTGCGCGCGGCAGCCGCCAGCATGAAGCTGGCATAGTCCTGCTCGTTGTACTGCGAATAACTGCGGACCATCGCGCCCGGCGTGATGATGGCGAGATTGGGCTGGCTGTTGCGGACGGACGTGTTGGCGATACTGCCGACCACCGATGTGACGAACGAACCGTTGGGCAGCGGCGCGACGCTGGCGCCGAGCTGTGTCTGTGCGCCGAGTTCGACGCGGAACGCACCGGGCAGCAGGGCGTATGAGGCCGGCATCAGCGTGTAGGTGCCGGCCGCAAGACCGGGCACCCCGCCGCCGACCGTGATGCGCTGGCCGATGGCCGGCGCCGCGCCCTGGGTCGCCGGCACCACGGGAGCGTACACCACCGTCGCGCTCGGCACGATGGCAAACACCTGATTGCCGAGGCTGCTGTAGGTGTTGCCGGGATTGGCCGCGGCCAGCGGAGCCGACAGCACGTCGATCGAACCGCCACGGCCGCTGATGAAGCCCGCGCCGAACAACTGGCCGCCGCCGGAGAGATCGAGCAGCGCGCCGCGCGCAACCGTCACGGCCGAGCCGCCAAGGCCGATGCCGCCGACCAGACCGAATGTACCCACGCCATTCAGGACCTGGGCCACCTCGGCGCCGTTATAGCGATAGACAAGGCCATCGACGGTGCCGCCATAGGGAAGCGCCAGTCCCGCGGCGCTGGTCGACGTGATGCTGCCTGGCAGCAGATCGACCTGCTGCGCAGCGACATATCCCTTCCGGTCGAGGCCAGGACCGCCGAGAACAAGCGTGCCGAACGGCGCGCGCACGACGCCGCCCTGCTCGATGGTCCGGCTGTAGACCGTGAGCTTGCCGAACACCGAGAGCGGCGCCGCAGGCGTGTCGAAGGTGGTGCGACCAAAGCGCACGAGCTCGCTGGCGGCAATGAACACCTTGGCATCGCTGACCGGATAGATCTGCGCCGCGTCGAGTTCGATCGTACGGCTGCCGTAGGCGTTGCCGGTCAGGCGGATATCGCCGCGGCTGGCGACGACGACCTGATCGATGCCGGCGATGCTGGTCACAACCGACGAACCATCGACCTGATTGATTCCGAGATTGAGCGGCTCGAAGGAACCGGCGAGATCGACCAGATCGGCGGAGATCGTCAGCCGTGCCGTGCCCGACTTGGGCGGCAGACCGCTCGGCGTGGTCTCTAAGCCGGGCTGTCTGTCCCCCGCGGCGCTGCCGGGGCGCGGCTCGACGGCCCCGCCGGCCGGCGAATACGAGACGCTGCCGAACGAGACGTAAGGCGCGGCCAGCGTGATCCGCTCGTTGCCCGCCTTGGCGACGAGGTTGCCGAAAATCCTGAGGCTCTGCGGCAACGCAAGCTGCACGTCACCGTCAAACGCGATGGTCTCGGAGTAGAGGCGCAGAGTGCCGAAGCCGCCGGCGACGACCTGGTCGACGTCGATGCGGCCGTGCCCGAACTGCAGGGCCGGATCACGCTCGCCCCACGCGAGGTCCGGCGCAAGGCCGCTCGCGCCGGCCTGCTGGGCGACCTCCAGAATGCGGAACTTGCGCACTTCGTTCGGGGCCCGCTGGTCGACCGGATTGGCGTAGCTCGGCGTCACCAGGGCCAGCGACAGCGTACCGCCGGCCGCGCCCTCGCCTCCGGAACGCGCCGTCATGGTGCCGTCGAGATAAAAGCCGCTCAGCGTGCTGATGGCGATACTGCCGCCGGCGCTTGCCACCGTCACCGGACGCACGCTCGCCCGGCCATTGGCGTCTGCCTCGGTAAAATCGATCACAGCACTGGTGCCCGAGGCGTCGAGACGCGCGCCGGACCGCACGATGATGAAGCCATTGCCGGCCGGTGCGACCGGGGCTGGAGCCTCGCTGTCATTGCCGAGCGTGATGCGGCCACCCGCGTCCGCAAAGCCATAGCGGCGACCGGAGCGATCGACCGCCACGGCGCTCCGCCCCGCAACGTCGAGGACGGCATTGTCGCCGATCCAGAGCGAACGCGCCCCGATGTAGGGATCGCCGGGACTGCCGATCTGCAGGACATCGATCCGGCCACCGGCCGCGGTCAGGCGGCCGTCCACGGTGATCTGCCCGGGGCTGCGCAGCACGATCGCCCGTCCCGGATCGACCGTGAGGCTCGCCTGCGTGCCGATCGTCAGCGATCCCCTGCTGGTGTCGAGGTTCGATTGCAGCGTCAGGTCGGCGCCGCCGCGACGGATCAGGCGACCTCCGACCGGATCCTCCTGGTAGAGCGGCGGCAGCCACACCGTCAGGGCCGAGGATGGATCGTGACCGGTCGGAATGCTCGCCGCATTGTCGGAGATGCGGTAGACGGACATCACGACGTTCAGTGCGACGTGATCGGCAACCAACAGGCCCAAATGACCGTTGATGTCATAGCTCGCGAACCCAGTGTTGAACAGCGCGGTGCTGACCTCCGTCAACGGCGCCACCGCATAGGCGCGTGACGCGACCGTGCCGGCCGGGATCACGGTGCCGGCGGTGAAGCGCAGCGTCACCGGCGCGATATCACCGGCAGCGAATGTCACCCGCGTGGCGGTCAGCGCGATGCCGTTCGGAAAGATACCGGGATCGACGTTGAAACCGAGGGGAAGCCGTGTCGTCGAGTCCGTGGTGACCCAGGTGCCGGGAGCGATCCGGATGCCGCCGTAATAGTTGGTGCCGGCGAGATCGGTGAAGATGAGTCCCACGGGAACGGTCCACCCGTTCGGCCCGATGAGCAGCGGCTTGGCCCTGGTGGCGCTCACCATGACGGTCGCCGGCGCGGCGACGCCCGGCGCAAGATAGGTAATGCTCTCGTCGTAATTGAACGGCACGGCCGCGCCGGCCGCGATGAACAGATCTTCCGCGAGCAGCAGGTTGACCGGCGCCTTCTCACCGGCCGCGAGGATGCCGTCGGTCGCCAGCGCCTTGCCGCCGATCACGATCGCCGGGCCGCTGCCGATGGTCAGCGTGCCACCGCCCGCAACGCCGTAACCACGGATCGCCGCTTTCGGAATCAGGCGGCTTCCGACGGTCGGTCCGCCGATCGAACGGTCGTCGGCGACCAACGTGACGTTGCCGCCCTTGCCGCCCTTGACTTTGCCGAGCGGCAGCAGCGCAGCGCCCGATGACACGTCGATGGCACTGCCCTCTTCCAGCGTCACGCCCTGCGTCGAATTGAAGGCGACGTTGCCACCGTCGACGTAGGCAAGTCCGGACACCGCGGTCGGGTCGGCCTGCACGTTGGTCCACAGACCGCGGGTGTCGATGGTTGCGCCCGCGCGCAGCCTCAGCTGCGACAGGCCATCCGCCGTCAGCAGCGCGAACGGCTTCGCGGCGCTGGTATTGTCCGGGCGCAGGATGTTGGCGATCGTGACACTGCCGGCGCGCGCGACGATGTCCGCCCTGATGTCGACCACCGGCGCGACGAGGTTGACCTGCGCACCCGGCGCAAAAACCAGCGGCGCGTCGATCGTGATCGAGCCCGATGTCACGACGCTGAGGCCGCCGAGACCGAAGCTCGCGAGCTGCGCGGCATCGAACCAGCCGGTGTTGACGCGGTCCGCCGGCAGCGGCGCCGCGAGATCGATCCCGTCCGCAGCCTTCGGCGGCCGCCCGATGACGATGCCGGTGTTGTAGGCCCCGGCAAGACCCGTCGCGTCGTAGCGGCCGACTGCGAGCTGCCCCGCCCGCGCCACCGTCGACTGGGTCAATTGATAACCGTCCGTGACGCCGGCCGGACGCGCCGCGACCTGGCGCAGGCCGTTGACGACATCGGCGACGATGGTGCCCTCGAACAGCGGCGTCGGCGTCGACAGGACAAGACGGCCAGCGTCGCGGCCGATGGTGTAGCCATCTTGCCAAATGCTGCCGCCGACACCGAGCGGACTTGCGTAGATCTCGGTCAGCGCCGGAGCAGGCTTGCCGCCCTGATTGTGCCTGACCACGAAGCCCGTCACCGCGGCGGTGTAGGTCAGACCGCCTGGCGCGCTGTTGATGTTATAGACCCGGCTGTCGCTGCCGAGCACATAGCTTTGGTTGATGAACCCGCCCTGATAGGCGAGCGAGCCGCCGGAGAGATTGAACACCGATCCCTGGCGCGCCACCACTTCCGGCGCCGCCAGCGTGATGCTGCCGCCGATGGCGGCCCACTCGCCGATCCTGTGGGCGGTGTTGGCGAGATAGCCGGAGACTTCGAGCAATCCGCCGCCGGTGTAGTAACGATCGGAGGTGTAGCCGCCGGTGCCGGCTGGCACCAGGACCAGGCCGCGGGCGTCGATCCACAGGTTCTGGTTGATCAGCGCGCCGCTGTCGCGGTTCTGCGGCGAGTCGCGCAGCTCGTTGCCCTGAACGTTGACCTTGATGCTGTTGGCGTCCATCTGCATGAGGACGTCGCGCACGCCCGACACGTCGATGGTTGCGCCAGCCTCCGTCGTCACCCGCCGACCGGCGCTGACCACGACCTGCCCGCCCTGGGCGGCAGTGTTCGAGCCGCCGGCAAAATCGACGGTGCCGCCGGTGACGATCTCGATGCGCGACTGATCCTTGCGGTCGGACAGCTTGGCGAGATTGTCGAACTGGCCGAGGTTGAGACCGGCGCGCGCGAGATCCTGCGTCACGGAGTCCGCGATCTGTGCATTGCGCTGCGAGTTCAGCGCCGTATCGCTGCTGCCGAGCTCGGGCAGCACCACGCTCCAGCTGTTGCCGGTCAGCGTCACGCTGCCGCCGGCATCGGTGGCGGAGTTGAGCAGATGGATGCTGCCGCGCTGGTTGACCGAGGTGGTGGACAGCAGCACGCCATCCTGGATCAGCGTATGGCCCGCCAGCGTGATGTCACCCTGCGCTGCCGCGACGAGACCGGTGTTGACGACGCGGCCGCTGGTGGTGCTGCCGAGCGCAAGCAGCGGCGCGACCTCGCTGCCGCGTGTCGTCGACCACTGGTTGGCGTCGGTGCTGTAGCCGCGTCGCAGCACGAAGGCGTCGCCGGCCGCGAGCAGCGCCTGCCCCTTCGTCGTCGTGATGGTGCCGGCGTTGCTGACCTCGGCGCCGAACAGCGCGACGAAGCCGCCGCCCGCGGTGACGGACGTCGGCGCAGCGGTCGTCAGCAGCGCACCTGCCTCGACCACGACACGGCCGCCGGCCCCGGAGAAACTCGGCACGTAGCCGTTGCCGCTCTGGGGCGAATAGATGCCCCTCGTCAGGAACTGGGCGTCGGTGATATTGGCCGTCGACGCGATCAGCGAGCCGACATTGATCTGGCTCGCGCCGCCAAAGATGATGCCGTTCTGGTTGACCACCAGTATCTGGCCGTCGGCACGAATGTTGCCGAGGATCAGGCTGGGATTGACATTGCCGACGACACGATTCAGCGCGCTCCAGCCCGCATTGCCCTGCTGGTCGAAGATCAACGTCGTACGCGCCCCGACGTTGAAGCTCTGCCAGTTCAACACCGCCTGCGCCGCGGTCTGCCGGATATTGACTTCGATGCGATCGCCGTTCGCCGCTTGCGTCGGCAGGTTCGCGCCCTTCCAAAGGTCCGATCCCGAGATTGCGCCGGGGGCGACCTGCAAGCCACCTGCCCCGAGACCATTGGGCACCACAACCTGTGGCAGCGTCGCGGAGCGTTGCGCGACCGCTGCGGCGGCACGCGCCGCCGCCTGGGCGCCCTGCATCGCCTGGATCGCATCGATCGACCGGCGCATCGCGCTCTGGCCCTGCTGCGCCACAACTGCCGCCTGCTGGGCGGCCAAGGTCGCCGCATCCACCGTGTAGGCCGCCTGCGGCACGCCTACACCGCCGCCGAGCTGCGCGGCCGCCAGACGGTCAATGCCACCCAGCACCGTCAGCAGGCTCGTCCCCGCCAGCAGCACGGCCCGCGTCAGCCGCCCCGGCATCGGCAGATGCCTGAACGCGATCCCGCTGGCGGCAGGCGTGGAGGAACGGCGACGGCTGGACTTTCGCATCGGTCGAAGCTCTTCATTCGAAAAGAGGAACGGACGGGCGCGACCATGAGGGCGTGCGACAGCCGTCCCGGAAAGCGCATGTGCTTCCCGCGACGACGACGGCACCCATCGTCACCCCATCCTCGGCGGACCTAGCTGTGACGACCCGCACGCCCTCGATGTGAATCCGATCGCAATGTTTTTCGACGAATGTTTCGTGACATAGCCGCCGGGCCGGAGGCAGCGATCAGCCGATCAGCACCAGTCCACCGGGCAAGGTGCGGATCCGTGCGCCGAACACCTCGTGCACCTGGGTGATGACGTCGTCGAGCCGGTCGAGCTTGAAACGGGCGGTCACCAGTCCGCGCCCAAGTGTCGCATCGAGCAGCACGATGCGGCCCGGCCGATAGCGATTGACCTCCGCGAGAACGCGGTCCAGCGGCTCCTTGCGGAACATCAGGTAGCCGCCACGCCAGGCCGTGACGATCATGGGATCGACGACCGTCACCGCGCCAAGCCCGGCCCGCTGGTAAATCACCTGCTGTCCGGTTTGCAGTGTCACGGCCTGATCGGTGACGGCAACATCCACCACGCCGGCGATGCAGGTGACTGATGTCGCCAGCCCGTCGCACCGGATGGCGAAGTTCGCCGCCGTCGCCGTCGCCGTGCCTTCGGCGGACAGAACCTGCACCGCGTTCCCCGAGGTCCTGCCCAAGGTCTTGCTCACGTCGACCGCCGCCTCACCCACGATCAGCTCGAAGCGATCAAGCCCCGGCGCTGCCGGTCGCAGCGCAATGCTGGTCTGGGTGTTCATGGTCACCGGCACCTGGCCGGCGATCAGGATGTCTCGGCGCTGGCCGACCCCGGTACGGTAGTCCGCAGCGAGCTCCGTCAGCGAAGGCCAAAGCTCCAGTGGCGGCCGCAGCACGAGGTAGCCCGCGGCCACCGTGGCCGCCGCCGTGGCGCCGCCGAGAAACGCCCGACGTCCCAGCGGCCGCGCTGCGGGACGGCGCCCTTCCGCCGCCGGGATCGCACCGCTGCGCAGCAGGCCGTCGATCGTCGGCGGCAGCGCACCCCACAGGGCCGTCGCCCGGACGAGCGCGGCGGCATGGGCGGGGCTTTGCGACCGCCACGCAGCGAGTTCCGCGCGCTCGGACGCCGTGACGTCCTCGTCGGTGACGCGCACCAGCCACGCCAGCGCCTCGCGCTCGAGCGCGGCGCTGTCCGGCACGTCGATGACGCGATCCGTAGTCATGCCCAACGTCCATTCCCCTCGCGACCCGCCGCCCCGGCGACGGCGCCTTCAGCACCGAAGACGATCCTGGGCCCGCGGATGTGCAGGACGCGCTCACGATTTGTCATCGGCATCGCCCTCCGTCATTTCCATGTGCTCCCGGCATGCCTCCAGCGCCCGTTGCAGCTCGAACTGCACCGTACGCCGCGAAATGCCGAACCGCCGGGCGATCTCGGCGCGCGGCAGTTGCTGATAGCGGGCGGCGATCAGGATCGCGCGCTGGCGCGGCGGCAGCGCCAGCAGAGCGCGGGCGAGCGCTGCCAGCTCGATGCGCGCCTCGACAATGCCATCCGGACCCGGTTGCCCGTCAGGAATGTCGAGCATGACATCTGCATCGGAGACCGCGTGGCGGGCGCGCCGCCGTTCGCTGCGCCGACGATCGGTGGCGAGGTTGTAGGCGGCTTTGAACAGGTAGGCCCGCGGGCTTGCCACGGCCCCGGGCGTATCGGTGCGACCGAGCCGCAGATAGACCTCGTGCAGCGCCTCGCTCGCGAGCTCGGTCGAGCCGAGCCGCCGCGCCAGGCGTTCGCGCAGGTCGTGATAGCGCTCCACCAGCAATTGCCGCAGGGCCATCCAGCTCGTCTCGGTCACCGCGGAGCGTCCTGGCATTCGTTCCGGCCTGCCGCCGATGGCGAAATCAGCATCGTGACCGGCTGGGGCATGTCGTGCGGCGCGCCCTGACCGACAGACACCCCGCGCAATGCCGCCGCGATCGCCTCGTCCCGGACATCGTCGCCCGACGGTCCGAGCAGCGCGGCGTTGCGGATCGTGCCGGCGCTCCCGATCGAGAACTGCAGTGCGACGCGATAGCTGCCCGGACGGGTTGCCGTCTGTCGGCACAACACGGCAATGATCCTGTCCTGCACGCGCGCGAGATAATCCTCGAAGCTCGCGACCTGCCGCGATGGAACGCTGTGCGGCCGCGCCAGCCCCACCAGCGTGAAGGCCCCCTCCGCGGTGCTGCGCGCCGCAAGCCCGGTCCCAACCAGCAACTCGTCGAGCGCCTCGCGCGGCGTGAGCTGGCCCTTGATTCCGGCCGAGACCCGCGCGCCGGTCAGCGCACTGACATAGAGCACCTGCAGGCCAGTGACCTGCATGTAGCTCTCGAGCGCGCCATCGAGCGGCTGCGAGGGGATGTCGAATCGAAGTTCAGGATCGACCGACGCGGGCTGCGCCCGGGCGAACGCCACGCTGGCAACGACGGCGAGCATCGTGCGGCCCGCGGCGCGCAGGAGCGCCGACCAGCCGACCGATCGCAAGGAGACGTCGCACCACGTCACGAGCATTCTCGCCCCTCGGGATGCAACCCAACGCGTCCCTTTCACATCATTCGCACGCCACGACCGTCGGCCAGCGGCAGGCGTCCCGTCGTTGCGCAGGCAACGCGCAGCAAGCCGAACACGGCTTCCAGCATCTGGACGGGATATATTGCGTCAGGATGACAGTTCGGTAACGCTGTCCGCGATCGTCCGGCGCCGCCGCTTGTTGCTGAACACCAGGAATACCTCGTTACCTAAGGTAAAGCGCGCAACCTCGGCCATGCCGAGCCGCTGGTGAGCACGCAACGACGGGCCATTGCCTGTCTTGATAAAAAGGATTGCCTCCCGCTCGGGCCAGCGCGCGACGAGATCGGCATACATCGCCTCCAGCACGCCCTGCCCGCGCGCCGCCTTGTCGATGCACACCGGACCGTAGACATAGGCATCCGGCGCGCCGGGCCACGCCCGCAACATCGCGACGGCAGGCGGCGCGGTCACCCAGGCCTTGCCGCAGGTAAACAGCGCGCCGAGCAGCCGGTCTCCCTCGACGGCGACCACGACAAGGCCGCCGACCTCGATCCAGCGCGTCACCACCTCGACCGGCCATTCGCCGAACAGCGCACCGCCCCGGGCAGCGCCATTGGCTTCGAGCAGCGCCGAGATGGCGACGGCGTCCGCAACCGTGGCGGCACGCGTCACGATCATGATCTGAAAGTCTCCATGCGCCGTCTTCCCGCAGCCAGCCGGCCCGCGCAAGGCCCGCCGTAAAACGCCTACAAGCTGAGCGGCCGGCTGCGGCCCTCGATCAGTCGCACCACGCTGAGGGCGGTCAGTTCCGAGGTTCTGGGGTTGGCGGCCAACGGCCGGTTCTCAACAATGACCTGGAGGCAGCCGAAATCGCCGCGCGCACTGAGATGGTGGCTGTTCTGCGTCGCCGCGGGATCGGCGACCAGCATCACCTCGGTGCGGTCGAGGCCGAGCCCGGCGAGCGCCGAGATGACGGCGACGTTGGCGTTGGCCGGAAACCTGGCAGCGGCCTCGCGCGCGGTGCCGCTGAAAAACGCCTGCGCCGACGTCAGCGTCGCGAGATCAATCAGTTCCTCGGCCGCCGTTCCCCGCCACGCGGCGGGTGGCTTGACGATGCGATGGCTCACACGCTGCAACGGCAGCCGCCCCGCCGCGGCCAGCGCGTCGAGCCCGCCCAGCGCACCCGGCGGCACCAGGATCTGGCTGCCACAGCGTTCGGCCTCCCCCACAAGACGCGCGAGCAGCGCATCGTCGGTAAATGCGCTGGTGGAGCAGACGGCCAACGCGCGGGCGTGACGCAGGCTTGCAATGCCCCAGGTCTCCACTGCTGCGCGGCCGGCCGCCTCGACCACAAGATCGGGCGCGAGATCGCGCAGGTCGTCCGGTGACGGCAGCCAGCGTGCGCCCACAGGCAGCTCGCGGTCATTCGACGGCGCGCGCCGCGTGGCGACGCCGGCAACCACGATATCGTCATTGCGTGAGGCAACGAGGGCGACGACCCGCCGGGCGATCGCGCCCCAGCCGACAAACGCGACGCGCAACGGCTTTTTCCTGGCCACGCTCATAGCCCGACATACCGTTCGATCGCCGCGGCATCGCGGTCCAGCGCGGCGCTGTCGCCACTCCACACCGTGCGGCCTTTCTCGAGGATGTAATGATGATCGGCGAGCCGCTTCAGCACGGCCATGTTCTTGTCGATCAGCAGAATTGACTGCCCCTGCTCCTTCAGCGTCGCGATGCAGCGCCAGATCTCGCCGCGCACGATCGGTGCGAGTCCTTCTGTCGCCTCGTCGAGGATCAGCAGTTTTGGGTTGGTCATCAGCGCCCGCCCGATGGCCAGCATCTGCTGCTCGCCGCCTGACAGTGTGCCCGCATATTGCCGCGCGCGCTCCTGTAGCCGCGGAAACAGGCGGTAGATGCGCTGTTCGGTCCAGGGCTCGGTACGCCCCGCGCGATTGGATGCCGTGGCGACGAGGTTCTCTCGCACGGTCAGGGTCGGAAACACCATCCGCCCCTCGGGCACGAGGCCGATGCCGCGGCGGGCGATCGCTTCCGGTGTCGCGCCGCCGAGCGGCGTGCCGTCGAAATGCAGGCCGCTGCTGGCCGGCACAAGACCCATGATGGCGCGCACGGTCGTGGTCTTGCCCATGCCGTTGCGGCCGAGCAGCGTAACGATACGGCCATCAGGCACTTCAAGATTGACATCGAACAGCACCTGGCTCGCACCGTAGCAGGCCTGCAGGTTGGTCAGCGTCAGCATGCCTCGTCGCCCGAGCCGAGATAGGCGGTCCGGACCGCCGGATCGGAGCGGATCTCGTCAGCGGTGCCGCTCGCGACAACCCGCCCATACACCAGCACCGAAATGCGGTCGGCCAGCGCAAACACCGCGTCCATGTCGTGCTCGACCAGCACGATGGTCACCTTGCCCTTGAGCTGGCGCAGCAGCGCCACCATCGCCTGGCTCTCCACCGGGCTAAGGCCCGCCATCGGCTCGTCGAGCAGCAGCAGCGACGGGCGGGTGGCCAGCGCCACCGCAAGCTCGAGCTGCTTGCGTTCGCCCTGGGCAAGATCGGCGACCCGGGTTCCCGCGCAGGCGGACAGGCCGACCTCCTCCAGCAGTTGCGCCGCCTGGGTGTTGCCGTCGCCGTTGCGTCGCGCGTCGGCGAAGAAGCGGAAGCTGTGGCCCTGGCGCGCCTGCACTGCGAGGGCGACATTGTCACGCGCGCTCTCGTCGGGAAGCAACTGGGCAATCTGGAAGGTCCGCGCCAGCCCCCGCCGCACCCGCTCCCACGGCGGCAGCGCGCCGACATCGACGCCCCCGACCAGGATTGCGCCGGCGTCATGGCGCAGTTCGCCGGCCACCTGGTTGATGAGGGTGGTCTTACCGGCGCCGTTCGGCCCGATCAGGGCATGCAGTGCCCCCTCGGGGACCGACAGGTTGACATCATCGGTGGCCGTCAGGCCGCCGAAGCGCTTGCGCAGGCCGCGCAATTCGAGCGCTGCCGTCATGGCCTGCCCGCGATCCGGCGGACCAGCGCCGCAAGGCCGCCGCGCGTCAGCATCACGATCGCCAGCAGGATGATGCCGAGATAGAGCTGCCAGTTCTCGGTCTGCGCCGCGAGCATGGTCTCCAGCACCACCATCGCGGCGGCGCCGAGGATCGGGCCGACCAGTGTGCCGGCGCCGCCGAGGATGACCATCATCATCAGCTCGCCAGACTTGGTCCAGTGCATCATGTCGGGGCTGGCGAAGCGCAGGTAGTTGGTCATCAGCGCGCCGGCGAGCGCCGCGCCGCCACCGGCGATGATGAAGGCGACGAGGCGATAGCGGTATGGTGCGACGCCGATCGCGATCATCCGACGCTCGTTCTGCCGCAGGCCGGACAGCACCACGCCGAAGCGCGAGCGCACGAGACAGGCGGTCAAAACGAACCATGCCGCCGCAAGGACAAGGCAGATATAGTAGTAGACGACGTCGTCGCGGGCATCGACCAGCGGCAGCACGTCGCGCCGGCGCATCATCAGCCCGTCGTCGCCGCCATAGGTCTTCAGCGACACGAACAGAAAGAACAGCATCTGGGCGAATGCCAGCGTGATCATGATGAAGGGCACACCGCTGGTGCGCAGCGACAGGCTGCCGATCAGCGCCGCGACCGCGGCGCCGACCACCACGGCCGCGAGCAGCGCGAGCGGCAGGCTGTCCGTTCCCGGCACGAGGTCGAGAAACGCGCTGCGCTCGGCAAAATGCTGGTAGAGAATGCCGACCACGTAACCGCCGACGCCGAAGAACGCCGCGTGGCCGAAAGTGACGAGGCCGCCATAGCCTAGCACCAGATTCAGACTCATGGCGGCGATGGCGTAGATCGCCACCTGTGTCATCAGGCCGGTTGCCGACGGCACGTTCAGCGCGTTCGCCGCCATCGGCAGCGCAAGCAGCGCCGCAATCGCCACGACGACCACAGCGCTCCGCAGCGTCACAAACGATGGCACCGCTCGTGCGCTGCCGTTGTCCAGTGAGTCCGACGTCATGGCTTCCCCGCCAGCAGCCCCTGCGGGCGGATCAACAACACCAGCGCCATCAGCAGATAGATGCTGATCGACGACAGGCCGCTTGCCAGCGCGTCGGCATTGGAGCCGCCCATCACCTGACGCAGTATCATCGGCAGGAACGCGCGTGCCAGGGTGTCGACAAGGCCGGCGGCGAGCGCGCCGAAGAACGCCCCGCGCACCGAGCCGAGGCCGCCAATGACCACGACGACGAAGGCGAGGATCAGGATCTGCTCGCCCATGCCGACCTGAACCGAGGTGATGGGTCCGGCGATCACGCCGGCGAGCCCCGCCAGCAGCGCGCCGAGACCGAACACCGCCGTATACAGCAGCGCAACATTGACGCCGAGCGCCCGCACCATCTGGCGATGGGTGGCGCCGGCGCGAACCAGCATGCCGACGCGGGTATAGTGGATCAGCGCGAACAGGCCGCCCGCGACCGCAAGGCCGAGCGCGATGACCAGCAGACGGTACAGCGGATAGGTCAGCCCCGGCAGCAGCGTCACCGAGCCGGACAGCGCCGGCGGGATCGCCACGAACAGCGGCTGGCGGCCGAACAGCATGTTGGCGCCCTGGTTGATGATCAGGATCAGCGCGAACGTCGCCAGCACCTGGTCGAGATGGTCACGCGCATACAGCCGGCGCACCACGACATACTCGATCAGCACGCCGCCGGCAGCCGCGGCGGCAAGACCGCCAGCAAGTGCGAGCCACAGTGATCCGGTATGGGCCGCGACCAGCGCCGCGGCATAGGCGCCGATCATGTAGAGCGAACCGTGGGCGAGATTGATCACCCCCATGATGCCGAAGATCAGGGTGAGTCCCGCCGACATCAGGAACAGCGTCAGGCCGAACTGGATGCCGTTGAGGATCTGCTCGACGACGATCATGGCGCACGCCCCGGCACGCCGATCGGTTCGGCTGTGGCCGCCTCATCGGCCGGCGTACCCGGCCAATCCGCGGCGAGCGCAAGCGCATCCCGCCGGCAGGCGGCATCGAACTTCGCCCGGTCGAATGCGCCCTCCCAGCGTGCGATCACGAGCACTGCAACCGCATTGCCGATCATGTTGGTGAGGCCGCCGCACAGCGCCATGAAACGATCGACGCCGAACAGCAGGCCAAGTCCGCTGAGCGGCAGCGCGCGGGTGCTTTGCAGCGTCGCCGCGAGCTTGATGAACGAGCCGCCGGCGACGGTCGCCCCGCCCTTCGAGGTCAGCAGCAGCACTGCGAGCAGCGCAAGTTGCGCTGTCCACGGGAACGGCGTGTCGGTCGCCTGGGCAATAAAGCCGACGCCGATTGCCATGTACAGCGAGGTGCCGTCGAGGTTGAAGCTGTAGCCCGCCGGCAGCACGAATCCGACCACAGTCTCGTCGCACCCCGCGCGCGTCAGCTTCTGCATCAGCCGTGGAAACGCCACCTCGCTGGACGACGTGCTGAACACCAGCATGATCTCCTCGCGGATCAGGCCGAGGATGCGGAAAATCGACAGGCGGGCGAGCGCCGCGACCGCGCCGAGCACCACCAGCACGAACAGAGCTGCGCAGGCGAAGAACAGCACGACGACCTCGGCGAGATGCGCCAGCGCCGCCCCGCCATAGCCGCCGACCGTGGCGGCCATGGCCCCGAACGCCCCGAGCGGGGCGAACCGCATGATCCAGTCGAGGACGATGAACAGCAGGCGCTGCCCCTCCTCGATCCCGCGCACCAGCACGGACTCCGGTTCACGCAGCGCGCCGAGCGCAAGCCCGGCAATGACGGAGATGAACAGGACCTGCAGCACGTCGCCACGGGCGAAGGCGTCAACCGGATTGGCCGGGATGATGTGCAGCAGGAACGTGGCGAACGAGAACGCCTCGCTCGACGCCACGGAGTTCGGCAGCGGCGCAGCGAAGACCGACGCGTGCAGGCCCTGCCCGGGCTGCACGATGTTGACGGCCGCGAACCCCAGCAGCATCGCGATCGTGCTGACGACCTCGAAATAGACGAGGGTCTTGAACGCGAGCCGACCGAGCCGGCGCATGTCCTTGATCGCGGCAAGGCTGTGCACGACCGTGAAGAACACGATCGGGCCGATCAGCATGCGCAGCAACGCCACGAAGGCATCGCCGAACGGCTTCATGGCGACGGCGGTGGCCGGCACCGCAAGGCCCAGGGCGACACCGGCGACAATGCCGATCAGCACCTGAACCTGCAGTCTGTGGATCTGCAGCCTTGCGAGCCAGCTCATCATCGTCCGTTCCTAGAACTTGCAGTCCTTGGCGTAGGCGTCGCCGTGGTCGGACAGGATCTTGCCCTTGGTGTTGAGCGCGAGCTTGCCGTCGGCGGTCTTCTCGGCCTTCAGCGCCCACCAGTCCTGCACCGGATGCTGGTTCGGACCGAACTTGAAGGCGCCACGGGTCGACTGGAAGTCGGCCTTCAGCATCGCCTGCCGGAACGCGTTGACGTCGTCGACCTTGCCGCCGGTGCCCTTGAGCGCAGCGCCGATCGCCAGCGCGGTATCGTAGCCCTGGCTGGCGTAGTAGGTCGCGGGACGCTGGTAGGTCTTGTCCCACGCCGCCATGAAGGCCTTGTTGGCGGGGTTGTCGAAGTCTGAATTCCAGTGCGAGGTCACATTGACGTCGAGACCGGCCTCGCCGACCACGGCGAGCGTCACGGCGTCGAGCGAGGGCGCCGCGACCACCATCGGGATCTTGTCCTTCAGGCCCGCCTGCTGGTACTGACGCAGGAACGCGATGCCGAGGCCACCGGGCTCGAACTGGAACACAGCGTCGGGGCCCGCGGCACGAATCTGGGCGAACTCGGCGGCAAAGTCCGTCTGGTCGAGACGGGTGAAGCTCTCGCCCGCGATCTTGCCCTTGTAGAAGCGCTTGAAGCCTTCGAGCGCATCCTTGCCGGCCTGATAGTTCGCGGCAACGAGATAGACGCTCTTGTAGCCGAGCTTGTTGGCGAGTTCGCCGGCGCTCTCGTGCAGGGAGTCGTTCTGCCAGGAAACTACGAAGTAGTTGGGATGGCAGCCCTTGCCGGCGAACGTCGACGGTCCGGCGTTGGGGCTGACATAGATGGCGCCGGCATCGAGCACGTCGGGCACGGTGGCGCCGGCGACATTGGAGAACACGATACCGGTGAAGATCTTGATCTTGTCATTCTTCAGAAAGCGGTCGGCGATCTGCTTGCCCTGCCCCGGCTTGGCGCTGTCATCCTCGACGACCACCTGCACCGGCACGCCGCCGAGCTTGCCGCCGCCCATGTTGATGGCGAGCTCGAAGCCGTCACGGATGTCCTGGCCGAGATAGCCGCCGGGCCCCGACAGCGACGTGATCAGGCCGATCTTGACCGGCTCCTGCGCCGAGGCCGGCGCCATCCAGCCGAGCTGTGCGGCGAGCAGCGCCGACGCGATTTTGATGCCCCTCATGTTATCCCCCTCTTGTTGATTGTGGCGTTGTCTACAGCTTCACCCAGCCCGCCGGCGGTTCCTTGCCGGGATGCAGCGTCTTGCAATGCGGACAAGTGCGGGCCGCCTCGTTGCCGTAGAAGGCGCGATACAAAGGCGGCAGGTCGTCGACGATGCTCTCGAGGTCGACCTCGACCCGGTGCACCAGACCCTGACACGCGAAGCAGTACCACTCGAACGCGTCGAGAATGCCGTCGGGACGCTTGGGTTCGACCACGAGGCCGACCGAGCCCTCCTGCGGACGCTGCGGCGAGTGGCGGACATGCGGCGGCAGCAGGAAGATCTCACCTTCGCGGATCGGCACGTCATAGTGCTTACCGTTGTCGACGACCTTGAGCATCATATCGCCGCGCAACTGGTAGAAGAACTCCTCGACGGGATCGTCATGGAAGTCGGTGCGCCGGTTGGGGCCGCCGACCACGGTGACCATCAGATCGGCGTCCTTCCAGATCTGCTGGTTGCCGACCGGCGGCTTGAGCATGTGCTGATGCTCGTCGATCCACTTCGCAAAATTGAAGGCGCGCAGCCGTCCCAGTTCGCTCATCCCGTCTCTCCCATGTCCGTCGCGGCTTCCGCCGCGACCACTCTTGGCCCGTCGGCGTATCATCCCTCGCTCGTTCGGCGAAGGCGGTGCGTCAACCCGCCGCCTTCGCCGGCCGTCCCATCTGCAGGCCGCAAGCGTCGAAGGCACGGCGGGTTGCGGCCTTCTCCTGCGCCGTCAGCTCGAGCAGCGGCGGGCGCACGGCGCCGCCAACCTGTCCCAGCAGCTCCTGCCAATACTTCTGATGCGCGTGCGGCTTCTCCGCCGGCCGCGTGGTGCGCAGGGCCGCGCGCACCGGATCGAGGCTGTCGCGCACCGCGCGCGCCTCATCGATGCGCCCGGCGAAGGCGAGATCGGTGTAGGTACGCATCCGGCGGTCGACCGCGGTCTGCAACAGGTACGGCGGCGACGAACAGAGATAGAGCCGCCAGCCGAGCTCGACGATGTTGTCGAACCATTCCTCCTCCGACGCGGTGCTGACCTGGATGCGGTCGGAGGCGAGCCGCGTCAATTCCTGGTACATCGGCCGTGGCACGCTGTACTTGATCGCCACCACGTTCTCGATGTCGGCGAGCTGGTTGCACAACTGCGGCGACAGCAGGTAGCCGCTGTCCGGGTGGCTCCACAGCGCGATGC
Organism: Bradyrhizobium sp. U87765 SZCCT0048; assembly: GCF_018131225.1. GTDB lineage: Bacteria > Pseudomonadota > Alphaproteobacteria > Rhizobiales > Xanthobacteraceae > Bradyrhizobium_A. Next base: position 358,182 of record NZ_JAFCMM010000001.1, read on the forward strand.
CAATGTCAACCTTGGACGCGATGGTGCGGTAATAGTTCAGCACGGTCTCGTCGTGGGCCTTGAAGAAGTGCAGGATCGGCGCGTGCACCACGATGTAGTCGGCGCCGACGCGCTGGGCGTGGCGCGCGAGATCGATGACCACGTCCATGTTCTGGTCTGAGCACGACATGATGGTCGCGCCGCGCCCCTCGCTGGCCGCCACCGCCAGTTCGAACGAGCGCTTGCGCTCCTCGATCGACATCGAGAAAAACTCGCCCTGCTTGCCGGCGATGAACAGACCATCGATGCCGAGGTCGCCGGTCCAGTGCGCGACGTTGCGGCGAAAGCCGTCCTCGTCGATCGACAGGTCCGGCCGGAACGGCATCAGCGCCGCCGCCCAGATCCCCGTCATGTTGGCCTTGGCGTAGGCCTTGGCGTCCTTCTTGGTGTACTTCATGGTCTGTCCAATCCCAGGAAACGTCTGGTGACGATCGCCGACGGCGGCCTGCTCACGCCAGGCGATGCGATACGTTCTTCACCACGGTGTAGTGCGAAAGGCCCTCGGCGCCGCCCTCGCGGCCGAACCCGCTCTCCTTGACGCCACCGAATGGCGTCTGGGCGACCGAGGCCTCCAGCGTGTTGATCGAGAAGTTGCCGGCCTCGATCCCCTCAGCCAGGTGGTCGGCGTTGCGCGCCGAATGGGTGAAGGCGTAGGCCGCAAGACCGAACGGCAGCGCATTGGCCTTGGCGAGCGCGTCGTCAAGCGTCTTGACTGGATTGATCAGCGCCAGCGGACCAAACGGCTCCTCGGACATGGCACGAGCCTCGTCGGGTACGTCCGCCAGCACGGTCGGTGCGAAGAAATAGCCGCGGTTGCCGAGGCGCTCGCCGCCGGCGAGCAGCCGCGCACCTTTGGCCCGGGCGTCGGCGACCAGCGTCTCCATCGCCTCGATGCGGCGATGATTGGCGAGCGGCCCCATCTCGGTACCGGCCGTGAGGCCGTTGCCGACGGTGATCGTCCGCGCCTTCTCGGCGAAAGCCCGGGTGAAGCGTTCGTACAACGGCTCCTGCACGAAGAACCGCGTCGGCGACGTGCAGACCTGGCCGGCGTTGCGCATCTTGCGAACCGCCGACATGACGGCGGTCTCGACGGGATCGACGTCATCACAGACGATCACCGGCGCATGGCCGCCGAGTTCCATCAGCACGGGCTTGACGTGACGCCCTGCCATCTCGGTCAGCCGCTTGCCGACCGCCGTCGATCCGGTGAACGCCACGAGGCGTACGGGGTCCTTGGGAATGAGATATTCCGAGATTTCCGCCGGCACGCCGAACACCAGGTTGAGCACGCCCGGCGGTAACCCGGCGTCATGGAACGCACGCACGATATGCAGCGCCCCCGCCGGCGTCTCTTCGGCGGCCTTGATGATGATGGAGCAGCCGGCGGCCAGCGCACCGCCGATCTTGCGCGCCGGCTGGCTCATCGGGAAATTCCACGGCGAGAACGCCGCCACCACGCCGATCGGCCGATGCAGCACGAGATACTTGATGCCCGGCTCGCTTGGGATCACCCGACCATAGGTGCGCAGCCCTTCCGCAGCATCCCACTCGAAGAATTCGCAGCCGCGGATCACCTCGAGGCGCGCCTGGGCGATCGGCTTGCCGTGCTCCAGCGTGATCGCGAACGCGATCTCCTCGATACGCTCGCGCATCAGCGCGGCGGCCTTGAGCATGATCTCCGCGCGCCTTGCCGGCGCGGTGCGGCTCCAGACCTTCAGCCCTTCGGCCGCAGCCGCGAGCGCGTCGTCGAGATCGACCCGGCTGGCGACCGGCACCTGTCCGATCACAGCTTCGTCCGCGGGATTGATTACAGGCAGCCCCGACGCGGTCTTCCGCCAGGAGCCGCCGATGTAGAGCTGGAGATCGGGATACTGCGCCATCTGAAAAGCCTCGGGACCAACCGCGGTCAAATTGAAACAAGGATCCAGCGGACACCGGCGGCCGCGATCGAGCGTCCGCCACCTCGCCGCACCCCAGCACCGCGCCAAAAGTTGCGTTGTGCACGGTCGCTTGAGGCCATCGTGTTCCGCGTCATGGTGCGATTAGGCGGCGGAGGCCTTTAAGTTGCAATGCTTATAATTCTTATTTATTCATAATAGAAATAGTATGAATGACCATGAACATCACCATCCGCCAGATCCAGGCCTTTCTTCAGGTCGCTGCGCTCGGCAGCTTCACCCGCGCCGCCGAAAAGCTGCATACACTGCAGCCGGCGCTGTCGCAGCAGGTCCGCGATCTCGAAGCCGAACTCGGCATTCGCCTGTTCGACCGCACTACGCGGCGGGTCGAACTGACCGATGGCGGCGCCGAGTTTCGCAACATCGCCGCCAAGATCATCGAGGATCTCGAACTCGCCGCGCGCAACGCACAGGACCTCGCCGAGCGCAAGCGCGGCCGCGTGGTGGTCGCAGCGCCGCCGCTGCTCGCCGCAGCCATCGTGCCGCGCGCGATCGCCGAATTCGGCACGCAGTATCCCGGGCTATCGGTCCGCCTGATCGACGCCCGCACCGACCAGATCGTCGAGCTGGTGCGCTCCGGCCAGGTCGATTGTGGTATCGGCACCTTCCATGCCGGCGAGGATGGCATCGTGTCGACGCGGCTGGCGCGCGACAGCCTGATGGTGTTCTGTGCCGCACAGCACCCGCTCGCCGGCCGTGCCAGCGTCGACTGGCGCGAACTCGACGGTCTCGCGCTGGTGACACTGACCCGCGACAGCGGCATTCGTCTCCTGGTCGAGGTCGGCTTCGAGGCGGCACAGATCAAGCTGGTGCCCGCTTACGAGGTGGCGCAGATCACGACAGCGCTCGCGATGGTGGAAGCCGGGCTCGGCGTCGCGGTGCTGCCGACCTACGCCTTTGCCGCGGCACGGGCGCTCGACATTCGGGCAGCGGCGCTGGAGCCGGGCCTCGGCCGTGACATCTCGCTGATCGCGCGGACCGGACGCTCGCTGGCGCCGGCGGTTGCGGCCTTCGCCCGCGTCCTCGGCAAGTACGCCAGTGCCGCGCTGCCCGACACCGGAAAGACCACCGACGCGAAGCCGCAAAAGGCGGCCCGCAAACGCTGAACCGTTTCCGTCGCCTACTGCAGGTCGCGGGCGACGCGAAAGCCGTTCGCGTAATAGCGCACGTCGATGTCGTAACGGAACCGGGCGCTCGATGTCGCAAGGTTGGCCTTGTTGGCGAACGAGCCGCCACGCAGCACCCGCTGCCGGCACTGTCCGGTCGTCCAGGCCGAGCCATCCTTCGGCGCCTTGGCGTAGTTGTCGTTCCAGCAGTCCTCGACCCATTCATAGGCATTGCCGGCGGTGTCGTAGAGGCCGAAGCCGTTCGGCCGGAACGAGGCGACCGGCATGGTCTTGCGCACCGGCGCGTCGCCGCAGCCGTCGCAGTTGGCATTGCCCTTGCCAGCGTCCTTGCCCCACCAGTATTTCGCCGTGGTGCCGGCGCGCGCGGCATATTCCCACTCCGCCTCGCTCGGCAGACGATAGGTGCGGCCGGTCTTGCGCGTCAGCCAGGCGACGAACGCCTTGGCGTCCTCCCAACTGACATCGACGACCGGCTGGTTGCCACGCCCCCAGCCCTGATCGTCCGCCCGGTACTTGCAGTCGCCGTCGGCGACACAGGCATCCCATTCGGCGAACGATGTCTCGCGCCGTGCAATCGCAAAAGGAGACGCGATCGTGACCTTGTGCGGCGGGGCTTCGAACGGCGTATCGCGGCTGCCCATTTCGAAATCGCCCGATGGCACGACGACCAGCTCCGGACAGCTGGCGCAGTCGCGCACGAGCTCGCCCGGTTCCGGCACGGCCGCCGCGGCCACGCGCACGATCGCGCCGTCATTCCCTCCGGCGTCAGCCGCAGGCCGGCCGACCGGCATGGCCATGACCGTCGAGATCCACAGGCCGGCAAAAACGACAAGAAATCTGACCATCTCAGTCCCGTCGACGTGACGTCCCCACCATCTGCGCCCGCATTATCCACGCCCGACGCATTGGTAGGTAGGAAAAAAGGCCAGACGGTTCAAAGCGCCAGCGCACAGCCCCGTGACCGAATCGCCGCATTTGACGAAAAATACACTGCACTTGCGCGACACCGTCCCGCCACGACAGCGATATTTCCTTTGAACAATTCCGGTGTATCATTCGACCACCTGCGAGGGACCAGGTCCTTGACGTTTTCGAGCAGCCGGCAGCATTGCGCCGGCAGCCGCAATGTTTATGGAGGAACTCGTGCTCTCACGCGCAGTGGCCGCCACCGCGGCCTCCTGCCTGCTGTTCGCAGGCCTCTTCTGTACCTCTGCCGACGCCCAGAAGTCCGGCGGACCGACGCCATCGCCGGCCGGCTCCGCGGTCTATTTCATCGATCTCAAGGATGGCCAGACGGTTCCCGGCAAGTTCACCGTCCATTTCGGCCTCAAGGGCATGGGAGTCGCGCCAGCCGGCTCCGACAAGGAGAATTCCGGCCATCATCACCTGCTGATCGACACCGATCTGCCGCCGATGGACCAGCCCATCCCGAACGACTTCAATCACCTGCACTTCGGCGCCGGCCAGACCGAAGCCGAGGTGACGCTGGCGCCGGGTGACCACACGCTGCAGCTGCTGCTCGGCGACAAGAACCACATTCCCAACTCGCCGCCGCTGATGTCCGAGCGTATCCGCGTGCATGTCGCCGACGGCGCCGCCGTGCCAGCGGCTCCGGCCGCCGCTGCGGCACATAGCGGCCATGACGCCCACGGCGGCCGCCACCCCTCACCGCCTGGAGCAAAGGTCTATTTCGTCTATCCGACCGACGGCGCCTATGTGACGCTGAACCCCGTGATCCGCTTCGGCCTGATCGGCATGGGCGTGGCGCCAGCCGGCTTCGAGAAGGTCAATACCGGACACCACCATCTCCTGATCGATACCGAGCTGCCGCCCTTTGATCAGCCGATCCCAAACGACTTCAACCACCTGCACTTCGGCGCCGGCCAGACCGAAGCCAAGATCACGCTGACACCCGGCAAGCACAAGCTGCAGCTGCTGCTCGCCGACGAGAACCACATTCCCCACGATCCGCCGATCTATTCGGCGCCAATCGAGGTCACGGCGACGGTTTCCGGCAAGAAGCCGCCGACCAAGAAGAAGCGCAGATATCGCTGGAGGTATCGCTACGAGTGATCGACCGGCCATCCGGCCCGTCCGGAGCATGACATGATCAGGCGGTTCGCCCCGTGGATCGCAGCGGCGTGCGGCGTCCTGCTGCTGCTCGCAACCGGCGATAGCGCAAGGGCCGACCGGCGCATTGCGCTCGTGGTGGGCAACGCCCATTACGGCAATGCGGCCTTGAATCTCAGCAACCCGAAGAACGATGCCGACGACGTCGCAGACGCGTTGCGCGCCGTCGGCTTCGAGGTCATGAAGGCGACCGACGCCAGTAAGCGCGACCTCGATCTCGCCATGGCCAAATTCGCCCGCGCCGCTACTGACTCCGATGCCGCGCTGTTCTTCTATGCCGGCCATGCGCTGCAATACCAGGGGCGCAACTATCTCATTCCGACCGACGCCGAGGTCGAGGACGAGGTCAGCCTGCGCTACCAGCTGATGCCGATCGATGACGTCCGCGCCGCGCTCGACCGCGCCACCGGCGTCAAGGTCATGATCCTCGACGCCTGCCGCAACAACCCGATCGTGGATTCGATCCGCCGCCGCACGACAGGCGAAAGCCGCGCGCTCGGCGGCCAGCGCGGCCTCGCCCGCATCGACAAGACGCAGGGCATGGTGATCGCGTACTCGACCGCGGCCGACGAGGTCGCAGCCGACGGCTCCGGCCGCAACAGCCCGTTCACGCGCGCCTTCCTCAAACGGCTGCGCGAACCCGGCCTCGAAATCGAGCAGCTGTTCCGCCGCGTCGCCGCCGACGTCAACACCGACACCGGCGGTCGCCAGCGCCCCGAGACCTACGTCTCCCTGCTCAGCGACTACTATCTGAACCAGACCGATCGCACGGCGTTCGACGCCGTGAAGGAATCGTCCGATCCCGCTGCGCTGCGGGACTTCATCGGAAAATTCCCGTCGTCGAGCTACGTCTCCGACGCCCGCTACCGCATCCAGCGCCTCGAGCTGCAGGCGCAGGAGAAGCAGTTGCAGCAGATCCGTCAGGAAGAAGCAGCCCGCCGGCTCGACGAGCAGCGTCGCGCCGAGCAGGATGTGGCGCGCAAGGCCGACGAACAAAGGCGTGCAGACGAGCAGCGACGGCTGGACGACCAGCGCGCGAAGCAGGCGGACGCGGAACGTGCCCGCCTCGAGCGTGAGGCCGCGCAGCGGCAGCAGGACGAACAACGGCAGAAAGCTGCAGCCGAGGCCCAGCGACCGCCGCAGAAGCTCGCCGGCATCGAACGCGTCGAACCGGCGACGCCGCGGATCGAGCCCGCGCCACCCGCCGCGACTGCGCCGTCCAGTACCGCACAGCCGTGCGACCAGGACGTCGCCCGCCTCGCGCGATTGCGCAGCAACCCGGTGTTCGCCGACGTCGCACAGTTCGAGCGCGAAATGACCTGCGACCGGCTGCGGCCGCAGGTCGCGCGGCTGCGCGAGAGCCTTGCGCCAACCGGCCCACCGGCGCAGGTCGCAGCGCCCACGACCGCACCGGCGCCCGTGGCAAACGCGCCGCCGCCTCTGGCCCCTGCGGTGCCGCCGATCCCTACGCCGCAGCCTGAGCGGCTCGCCGACCTCAAAAGCCAGCCCGCGCCGCCGCTCGCCGATCAGGCGCAGGCCTGCAAGCGCGACGAGCCCCGCCTCGCCCGGCTGCGGGCCGAGCCGTCCTATGCCGACGTCGTAGCGTTCGAGCGCGAACTAGGCTGCGATCGGTTACGCCCGCAGGTGGTGCGGCTGCGTGAGAGCCTTGCCCCGGTCGGAACGAGTGCAGAGGCGCCGCGCGCAGACGCCAGCGCCGGTGCAGCACAGAACCGTCAAGCCACCGTGACCGCCGCTCCGTCCACGCCCCCGCCAGCCCCAGAGGCCGTCAAACAGACCTGCGACCAGGAGCGCGCCGCCCTGGCGCGGCTGCGCAGCAATCCGTCGCGAGACGATGTGCTGCGTTTCGAGCGGAGCCTCAGCTGCGAGGCACTGCGCCCGCAAGTCACCAGGCTGCGCGAGAGTCTTGCGGATCGTTGACAGCGCTGCAACACGATTGTCACCGACAAGTGCAATAGGCTAGGTTCACAACCTGAGGCGATCCGACACATCTTTGGTGGAACGACATGGCTGGTCTGTATCCTCTGAATATCATGCTCTTTAACGGCAAGATCATCTACAACGGACTGGATTCGTCGAACCGTCGCAGCCTCTGGGTGACCAACGGGACCGCCGCGGGGACTTACGAAATTGGCGGCCTCGGTGGTGTCGGCGTATCCGGCTCTTATACCTACGGCTTGGGGCCACTGAACCTGAGTGTCGTCGGCTCGTCGGCCTATTTCCTCGGCCAGGATACCAACGGCAACTACGGCCTCTGGGTCACGGATGGAACGACTGCCGGCACGACAGAGATCGGCGGCCTCGGCAATCACAGCGTTGTCGGCGCTCCGTCGAGCGGTGGCCTCTCCCCCTTCAATATTGCCCCATGGAACGGTAAATTTGCATTCAGCGGCTACGACAGCAGTGTCGCTCAGGGCTTGTGGATATCGGACGGCACTGCGGCGGGCACCATCGAAGTTGGGGGGATCGGCAATGCCGGCGTCACCAACGCTGCATCCAGCGGATTGAATCCCAGTGACATAACCTCGTTCAACGGCAAGTTCTTGTTCAATGGGTATGACACGGTTCCAGCACTACCTGGTGTGGGGATAAGAGGTAATCCCATCCCTAGCCGCGGCCTCTGGATCAGCGACGGAACCGCTGCAGGTACCATCGAAATTGGAGGTCGCGGGAACGCTGGTGTCGGCGTCTCGTGGGCTCTCGATCCCAGCGACATGACCGTTTTCAACGGTAAGGTCCTGTTTTCGTCGGGCATCCACTCGACGAACAGCCCTTCTCCCGCCAACGTCACGCTGTGGGTCACCGACGGCACGGCTGCCGGCACGACCGTGATCGGCGGCACGAACAACGCCGGAATTACTGGTGTGTACAGCGGCGGCCTCAATCCGTCGTACATGACCGTCCTCAACACAACGGTTCTTCTGAACGGCTATGATTCCAACGGCTATGATGGCCTCTGGACCACAGACGGCACAGCCACCGGCACCGTCGAGGTTGGAGGTCTCAAGAACGCCGGAATCGCAGGTGTTTCTTCCAGCAGCCTCAACCCCACCAACCTGGTCGCATTCAACGGCAAGGTGCTTTTCAATGGCACTGATGCCGCAGGTCACCGCGGATTGTGGGTCAGCGACGGCACGGCCGCGGGCACCTACGAGATAGGCGGCCTCTCGGATCAGGGCGTGCTCAACGCTTCACCCTATGGTCTCAACCCGTCTGGACTGACGGTATTCAATGGCCAGGTCGTGTTCAGCGGCGCCGAGACCAACGGCGTTTCCAGCCTGTGGATCACCGATGGCACCGCCGGTGGGACTCACAAGTGGATCCGGGGCGTCGGGAACGATTTTGTCGGCAACGGCATCAGTGACGTGTTTTGGCAGAACACCACCTCCAGCACGATCGGTGAGTGGTTGATGGATCCCAGCGGGAGCGGCCAGATCGCCACCGCACCAAGCCTCGGCAACGCGCCGGACTACAGCATCGTTGGCACCGGGGACTTCAACGGCGATGGCACCGCCGATGTCCTGACATTGAGCAACGGAACGCTCGGTGCATGGTTGATGACCAATGGGCAAATCTCCTCGGCGCCCAGCCTCACAACGGTCCCGTCGGACGTCAAAATCGTAGCGATCGGAAATTTCGCCGGCGGCGGTATCGACAGCATCTTCTGGCAGAACAGTTCAACCGGCCAGATCGGCGAATGGTTGATGAACCCCAACGGCAGCGGCCAGATCGCATCAGCGCCGGTGCTGGGCGTCCAACCGGCGAGTCTGCAGATTATTGGGGCCGGCGATTTCAACGGCGATGGCACCGATGATATTTTCTGGCGCCAGAGTGACGGTACAGTCGGAGAATGGCTGATGGGCGCCGGACAGATCAGCAGCGGCATCACGCTTGGCGGGACTCCGGCAGGATTGCAAATCCTCGGCTTCGGCGACTTCACCGGCAACGGTACCGACGATGTCGTATGGCGCAGTGGAAATACCGTCGGCGAATGGCTGATGCAGAATGGGCAGATCAGCCAATCGATCACGCTCGGCGACGTCGCCTCGACCTGGCAGTTTGTCGGCACCGGCAAGTTTACGGGAAGCGCAATCGATGGAATGCTATGGCGCGACAGTGCGTCCGGCGCCCTCAGCGAATGGCAGATGAGCGGTGCGCAGATATCACAAGCGGTTGGACTGGGCTCCGCCGCTTCAAACCTCAACTTGTTTACCCACAAGTAGCAACCAAAGCGCTGCTGGCTGGCGAGTCTGCGATCGATATTCTGCTCAACGCGCCTACTGGACGGAATACGCCTTGACGTCGAACGACCAACTGCTCGGCAGCAGCTTGCCACTGGCGCCATCGGGGACGCGCAGTTCGCTGGTCCAGGCGGCGAGATAGGTGACGGCGTCGGCCTCGCCACGCAGCTTGCGAGGCATGTCCGGCAGATCGAGGATCTGAACCCGCCGCTCGCTGAAGATCGCAACCACGGTCGCGGCGCCGCTCGGCGGCGTGACCACATATTCGAAGCCGCGCTCGCGCGCCGCTGCGGTCGGAATCTGCAGTTCCTCGCCCGGACGAACTGCGTTGATGTCTTTCTCGCCGGTCTGCGTCAGTAGTTCCGGTGTCGGGAAGATCTGCGTCATGTGCCCCTCGGCATCGACGTCGACCAGCACCACATAGCCAGCCTTGCGCGCGGTGACGCGGAACGACACCTTGCTGCCGACGCTGACGGCCTTGTCGGGGACCATTTTCAGCGACACGTTTGCGGCGTTCAGCGACGGCGCCGACTGCACGCGCCACAGCAAGGACGCCGGCTCGGACGGACGCAGCGACGACATCGCCAGCCCCGGCGTCGCAGCGACCAGGCCGGCGGCGGCGAGCGTATACGCACCACGCAGAAGCCGGAACGCCAGCGACCAGGACCTGACCGCCCCGACGGCAGCCATCACGGCACACTGAAGAAGCCGACCGAGCCGATGCGGGCATCGGCTGGCAGATAGCGTTCCAGGCTCTTGATCACGAGCCCCGGCGCGCGGCGGCGGTTGAGCTGGAGCAGGACCTTTTCGAGGTCGACCACGCGCTGCTGCGAGGTCACTGCGACGATCTGCTCGGCGCCGAATGGCTCGCGCACCCGCAACGGCAGCTTGAGGTTGGCGGACGTCGCCGGCGAGGCGTCGGAGCCGATCGGGTACAGCATCTGGATGGTGCCGTCGCCGGAGACGTTGAACAGCACCACCGCGCGCTGCGCGACATCCGACAGATCGATTTCGACGGTCTGGTCGTTGCGGTGCTGGCGGTCGTCGGGCGACACCCGCATCACCTGCGGCGACTGGGTCGCCATGCGCTTGAGCTCACGTATCGCGGCCGTGCGCTCGACCACGGTGGGCAGATCGGCGACATCGACACCGTAGGCAATGACATCGCCCCAGGCGATGACGTCGTGCGACACCGGGTCCCAGATGAGGTCGGGATTGTCGGTCGGCTGCACCGCGAGCACCGTGACGTCGCGCGCCTTGAGATCGGGAAAATAGCTCACCTTGCCATCGAGCGCCGCAAGGCGGATCGGCGCGGCGGTGCGCGGCGCCGCAGCAGTTGCCGCGGGCGCAGTCGCAGCGGACGCCGGCGGTCCTGGCTGGCGCAGGTCCGCAGACGGCTCCGTCGCCGGAGCCGCGGGCGCCTGCACCGGGCGTCCGCCCTGCATCAGCACCACGCCGCGCGTCAGGTCGAATGCGATATCGGTCTCCGGCGTCTGGTTCGGCGACGACATCGTGACGATGTTCTGGCGCTGGTCGGACAGCTGATAGACCACCTGGCGCACGTTGCTGAACAGCTCCTTCAGCGTCACCTTGCCATCGTGGTTGGCGTCCGCGCCGCCTTCCACCGCGCGGGCCACGGCGTAACTGAGCGCACCGCGCAGGCCATCGATGCCGGGAATCCGAACCTCCGGCGCCTTGGTGCTGCGGTCGACCGCGGCGAGGAATGCGGTGTGATCGAAGTCGAGCTCCGAGCGCGGATCACTCTTGTCGGAGACCGGCTTCAGTTCGTCGACCAGCAATGTATAGCGCGGCACCTGGCGAAAGCTCATCTCCGCAGCGCGGGGATCGATATCGCGCGCCATGCCGCCGCCGTGGCAGGTGTCGGCGACGAAGATCACTTTGGCGCCGCGCAATTCGAACTGGCGGATGAAGTGATTGAACTCGCTGCCGAGGATGCGCTGCAGCGAACCTGCGGGGGTGATCTCGAAACCGGGCAGCAGGAACACATTCTCCATGCCGTCGGGCTCGGATCCCTTGATCCGCTCCGGCTCCTGGGTGCCGTGGCCTGCGATCGACAGGAACACCAGGTCGTTGACGCGGGTGCGCTCGACCATGGCGCTGATCTCGCGGAGAATGCTGTTGCGATCGGCCTGGGCGTCGATCAACTGGACGACGTCGCGCACGCCCATCGTTCGGAGGCTGGAGGCCAGATCGTTGGCGTCCGCCACCGCGCCCTTCAACTTGCGCACATGCTGGTAGTCGTCGATGCCGATCACAAGGCCGCGCACCGCACCGCCGTCAGGACTGGTGATGGCGAGGCCTTCGGCCGCGCGCGCCCCTGGCGCCGCTATGAACGCCGCTGAGAGCATCGCCGCGAGGCACAGCCGGCTGGCGATCCGGTCAAGTCTCCCGAGCCTCAGCATGGCACATCCCTCGATGTCGCTCGCCACATCTGCGTCCCCGCCCGCGCGACGCGGACGGGCGGCCGCCAGAACCGGCATGCCTGTCCTTCTGTCTCACCGATGGCGATGGCGGTTCAGCGCCGCGGCGTCGCGGCCTTCTTGTCCCGCCCGGCCGGCGCATCGTCCTGATAGGCGTTGGCCGACACCGTCATCTGGTCGTCGGCAAAGGCGCGGAACCGGACCGGCGCATAGCCCCGCGCCAGCAGGCTCGCGAGCGGATAGACGTTGCGGCACACCCGCCCGTTGCAGCCCCCGGTCGACGCCTCCATCACCTCGGCCTTGCGATCAGGCGTGAAGCGCAGGAACAGCATGACATGGGAGCCGGCCTTGTTCAGTGCATCGCCCGGCTTGAGATCCCACGGGTTCTCGACCGGCTTGGCGATCGCCGGGATCGCTGCCGTGGTGTAGTGCACCGACAGCCCCCAGGTCGCGCTGACGAAGGCCGAACAATCGACGCCGGCGACGTCGGAACGCGGTTCGTTGCGGGTGCAGACATTGCCGGCCAGCGCGCCGCTCTCGATCCGCTGGCGGAAATTGGCCAGCGAACCATGACACCCCCAGCAATACGGCACGCCGCGCACCTCCTGATTGACCTTGCCTTGCAGGTACCAGGGCCGGCGGATGCGGTTGAAGCCGCTGCAGGTGGTGTCGGGGTCGCTGCCGTAGTTGGCCGTGGTCAGTTTCCACTGCACGCCTTCGAAGGCAAACGCCGTCTCGATCGCCTGCTGGCGGTTCGATGGCCGTACCGCCGCGATACCGCTGAAGCGGTTGCTGTCAGGCAACGTCCCCGCCCCGGCCTTGCTGGCGGCGACCTTGGGCAGGCTGAGGTCGATGACCGAGGCGTCCTTGAGCGGCCGGAACCCGACGCCCACGACGTCGACGCCGTCCGACTTGGTGCGCAGGAAATAGACGTCGCCATCGCCCGAGATGGTGACGAAGCGGCGTGTCAGGGGGGTATTCTCCAGCGGCAGTTCGTAGACGCCTTCAAGACCTCCGTTCGACGCATAGCGCGCGACGAAGGTCGAGGCGTCCTTGCCGGACGGCGGGATGTTCTCCGCCAGCACATAGAAGCGGTCGCTGTTGTCGATCTCCAGGAACTCGACCGTGCCGAGCTGATTGCGCACCCGCAGCGAAAGCTGGGCGATGGTCTCGTTGGTGGTCATGGTCTGGATCTCGACCCGGACGGCTGTCACGCCCTTGTCGGGAATGATGTCGGCGATTACCGATCCCTTGCCGCGGGAGGCGATATACTGACGGTCCGGCTGACGGGTCTTCTTGACGATGGCGTCGCGCGTGTTCTGGTTGATGAGGTCCGTCGCGCTGCTGGGCGGCTGCGAACCCATCTGGGCGAACGCCGAGGCCGCGATGGGATCGCCGAGATCCCGCGTGCTGACCTCCTCCAGACGAATGATGTCGCCGCCGAGACCACGGGTCGATTGGTCGGGCGCAGCCTTGAGCGTGCGAACCGAGCCGTCCCACACCATGATGTCGTTGTTGCGCACCACGAGGTCGGTCGGCTGGACGTTATCCGGCATCTTCAGGACGTTGGGCTCGGTGGCCGGCTGTTTGGGATCGAACTGCAGGATGCGGCCGTTGACCTGATCGAGCATGAACAGGTTCCCCTGACCGTCAGCGGTCAGGGCCTGGGGCCCGTTGAGCTCCACGTCCTCGCTGGCCTGCACGATCCCGACCGCGGTGGACGATGCCCCGCTGGCGAAGGCCCGCACCACGGCGTCGTCGGCCTGCGCGCTGCCCGCCACAAGGCCGGCCCAGCCGGCAAGAAACATCCAGATCCAATCAGCCTGTCGGAACATCGGCCTCCTCGAACTCTCCGAACCGTTGGCGGCCCCCGATCGACTAACCGTTGACGGCCCCGACGGTGCACCTGAGTGAGTGGCGAGCAGCCTCCAATACGTTCAATCCAATCACCGTCTGGTGATGGTCCGAGCCCCTTTCAGCTTTGCGGCGCAACACGATGAGCAAAAACCGATTTGAACAGGTCAGCGAAGTCCAGCCCGACGCCATCACGCTGGTGCTGAAACGCGACGGCAGCGGCGTCACCGGATCGGTCGTGTTCCCGGCCGCCGCCAGCGGCGGCCGGCTGAGCGCCGACCAGGTCAGCGACAGCCTGCCGGCCCAGGACGCCTACCGCAGCGCGATCCGCCTCGCCAACGACATGAAGGTCGCCATCGTGGTGTGCGACCCCGACGGCGTCTGGAAGCCTGAGTGGGGCGACCTCTACCACCCCGTCGACTGACATGCAGCCGGCCTCGCTTCGGCTCCGGCATGGACTGGAGGATCCGTCATGACCAGCAGGTTCGCCCGGTGTGGCATCGCCGTCGTGGCATTGCAGCTCACTCTCGGCTCAGCCGTGCAGGCCAATGACTCCGCCGCCGAACTCTCGATCGGCGGACTGCAGTTCGTGCGCTCCGCGGACGTTGCCATGGAAAGCGAGGATCTGCGCATCGCCCTCGACCGCGTCAACGTCCGCTACAAGTTCGTCAACACCACCAGCAAGCCGGTGACCTTGACCGTGGCGTTTCCGCTGCCCGACATCGATCTGTCGGACGCGGACGGCATCGCCCTGCCCTCGGCCGATCCCGTCAACTTCGTCGACTTCGAGACCAGGGTCGATGGTGCCCTGGCGCCGCTGACCGTCGACCAGCGCGCCATGATCGGCGACAAGGACGTGAGTGCGGTGCTGCGTCAGCTCAAGCTGCCGCTGTTGCCGCTCGGCAGCAACGAAATCCGCGTCGCCGATCTGCCCGAGGCGACACGCAGCAAACTGGTCGATGAGGGGCTTCTGATGCCGGCCGGCACCAGCGACAACGGCCGCCAGCAATATGCGCCGGGCTGGGTGACCCGGACCTCGGCGGTGCGCCAGCAGGTGTTTCCGCCCGGGCGGCCGGTACAGGTCGAGCACCAGTACCGCCCCAGCGTCGGCACCAGCGGCGACACCATCCTGCGCTGGATCCTGCGCCACAGTCCGTCCCTCGCCTCCGAAGTCGACCGCTACCGCCGCGACTACTGCGTCACCGATGCGTTTCTCGCCGAGCTCGACCGGCGGGCCGGCAACGGCCAGACCAACACCGCCATGCTCGGCGAGCGCCGCGTGTCCTATGTGCTGAAGACCGGCGCCAACTGGGCCGGCCCGATCAAGACCTTCCACCTCACCGTCGATCCCGGCGGCGCCGACCGCCTGGTCAGCTTCTGTCCAGGCAAGCTCAAGCCAACCGCCGGCCATCCGCTGGACTACACGGCCAGCGACTTCAAGCCGGATGCGGACCTCAAGATTCTGGTCATCGGAAAATTCTGAGCGGCGGCATTCACTCAGTTCTTCAGCATGACATAGCGTGCAGTTGCGCTGAGGGTGAGATTGGCACGCTGGGCTTCGCTCGCCGCCTGCAGGAAGAACGTGTCGGCGGCGGTCGCCCGCGGTTGCCGCAGCGAATCCAGCACCCGGGGGGCGGCCACCGCTAACACCAGTTGCGGCCCGCTGCCGCGCGGCATCGGCAGCGCAAACGACAGCGAGTCCGTACCGGGCTTGAGCAGATAGGACATGTTTTGCACCTCGCCACGATCGGTGACGAGCAGCAGCTCAACCACGCGGTTGGCGAAGTTCTCGATGGTGCCGCTCAGCGTCTCTCCCGCCTTGACCTCGGTCGTAGCGAGACTGACACGCGGCGCCCGTGCCGGGTTGATGCCGACCTCCCTGAGAAAGCGGATCGCCGGACATTGCGCGGACGTGACCTGGCGCACGCCCATGGACGCATCAAAGCCCTGCTCCCGCCTGAACGCCTTGCCGAAGCTCTCGAACGGTGCATTCGCCGCTCCGAACCCCTCGATCACCGCGGCGCTCTGGCTGAGCGCGACCGGCATGACGAAGAAGCAGTCGCCGCCGTCGTACTGTTCGACATAGCGGCGGATGCGGTCGACGCGCCCGGGACCGTCGGCCGTCCCGGGCAGCGATGTCACAGGCGGAGGCACCGCCGGCAGCTTCACCGGCTCGGGCTGCGTCGGGGGGGCCTTCGCGACATCCAGCTTCTTCAAGTCGTTGCGACCGGCATCTGGTCGCACAGTCTCGACCTGTCCGGGCGTCTTGGCGTTGCCGAGCACCGGTGGCGGCGGCAGGTTGGCGACCGTCGGCGACGACCAGACGAGACTGTAGAACGCATAGCCGCCGCCGAACAGCAGCAGCGCCGCGGCGATAGCGCCGCCGAGCCACAGCCCGCGCCGGCTCGCAGGCACGGGCGCGGCCGCCATATTCTCCGCACGGGCCATCGCGCTGTCAGAGCGCGCCAGTGGATCGAAGCTGCGCAACAGCGTCGTCGGCGCAGTCTCGCCCCTCCAGGCCGCGATATCGGCCATGGTCGGGCGCGCGGCCGGATCGGGTTGCAGCATGCGCTCCAGCAGCGGCCGGATCCGCATGTCGACGGCGCCGAGGTCCGGCACGCGCCGCCGCTTCTCCACCAGTTGGAACTGGCTGCCGCCCATGTTCAGCTTCTGGCCGGTCAAGGCGTGAAACAGCACGAGACCGAGACTGTAAACATCGGACTTCGCCGTGACGTCGTTGCCGAACAGCCCGACCTGCTCCGGCGACACGTAATTGTCCTTGCCGGCAAATCCGGTCCCGATGATCGTCTTGTCGCCGACCTGGGTCGAGCGCGCGATCCCGAAGTCGATGATCTTTGCGCGTGTCACGTCGCCCAGCGGCGCGATGATGTTGTCCGGTGAGACGTCGCGATGGATGATGCCGCGGTCATGTGCGGCCTGCAGTCCGGAGGCGACACGCTGCATCAGCTTGACCAGCGCCTCGAAGGTCAGCGGACCGTCCTCCAGCATGTCCGACAGCGAACGACCATCGACATATTCCATCGCCAGATACGGCCGCTGCAGCTCCGGCTCGATGGTGAACAGAAAATAGCGGACGATCGCGTCATGCGGGAGATTGTGCAGCGCGGACGCTTCGCGCCGGAACAGGCCCAGCGCCGCTTCGTTGTCGACCATGTCCGGCAGCAGCATCTTCACCGCGACCGGGGCACCGGTCTGGATCTCGCGGCACTTGTAGACCTCGCCCATGCCGCCGGCGCCGATCATGGCGTCGATCTCGTAGATGCCGTTGAGACGCGTCCCGGGCGGCACACCGCGATAGGAGGACCGAAATGGCTCGTTCGGGGTCATGACTGCTGCTCCCCGTCGAGTGGCGAGCGGGTCGGCTCCGACGATCGCCGCGGTTGCGGCTGCAGGCGGACCACGATCACCGTGATGTTGTCGAGGCCGCCACGGTCGAGCGCCAGCGCCAGCAATGCTTCGCACGCCGCCTGGGCATGGCATGCGACGACCTGTTCCAGGATCTCCGCGTCCTGGACGTGGCGCGTCAGGCCATCGCTGCACACCACGAAGGCGTCGCCGGGCGAGGCCGGTCCCGTCACCACTTCGAACTCCGGATCGGCCCCCACGCCGACCGCACGGGTGATGATGTTGCTCGGCCAGTCCTTGACCTCCTCGCGGGACAATGTCCCGCCGGCCACCAGGTCCTCGGCCTCCGTGTGGTCGCGCGACACCTGACGGATGGTGCCGCTCTTGACGAGGTACACCCGGCTGTCGCCCGCCCACAGACAGGCATAATAGTCGTCGCGCACCAGCAGCACGGCCGCCGTGGTGCCGATGGTCGCGCCATGACGGGTCTTGCTGAGCGCCAGGATGTCTTGATTGGCGCCGAACAGCCGCTCCTCGCACTGCGCCAGCAGATCCGCGGCGGAAGCCGGCGCGCCGATGCTATCGAGCGCACGCACGACGGCCTGGCTCGCCAGATCGCCGGCTTCGTGACCGCCCATGCCATCGGCAACCGCCCACAGGCCGATATCGCTGCGCACAAGGCAGGAATCCTCGTTGCGGGTCCGAACCCGTCCAACGTGGGTGACGCTGCCGACATCGACCATGGGCGCGACGTGCTCCATCGCCTCTTATCCTTGCTCGGCAGGCCCCCGGCCGAGATCGCCGGTCAGCAGTGTGGAATAGCGGAACGGATCAGGCAGGCCGCGGCAGCTCAACGCCAGCGGCGGAAAGTTGCCGCCTCCTCCGGTCCACCAGAAGCTCGCCGCGGCATAGACCTCCGGCGAGGCCATGGTCAGCGTCGCGAAGGCGGCTGCGAACGACTCCTGCGCGGCGATCGTCCCCGTCATGACTTCGCCAAGCCGCACGATGGCGCCGCCCGCGGTCTCGCGGGCCTGGGCGCGCGGCACGGCGAGACCGTCGAGCGCGGCGGCGACCTGCTCGAAGCCGGCATCGCGGTCGAGGGTGCCAAGCAGGAAGGCTTCGCCTTGCGCGAACCAGCCGTCCAGCGGATCCACCTGTGGCGGCGGCAGCGGTGCGCCGTCGTCCGCGACCGCATGCAGCGTCAGCGGATAGTAGCGTCCGACGCCATCGAGCGAAGGCATCAGCGCGCCGACGACCGTCGTGCCGCAGATCGCGCCGCCGAGCCAGAACCGCCACACCGGCGCGGTCAGGAACGCCTGCTGCCAGCGCTCGCCGAGCTGATGGCGGCTCGCCGACAGCGAGGCCTGCAGCCAGGGCTCCCACACCTCGAGAAACGCGCGTGGCGTCGCCACCGCGATGAAATCGCGTTTGGCGCCGAGCTTGCCGAACAGGCCACATCGCATGGTCATATCCCGGTCGGGCAGCGGAATTCGCGCAGCACCGTGAGGTTGAGAGGATTGCGCACCGAGCCGGTCGAGATCTGGTAGCTGAGCTCACGCCCGGCGACGATGAAAGTCGCATTCGCTGTCTCGGCCTTGGCTGACAGCGAGCCGGCCTCCAGCATGCGGAACAGCGACCACGGCCCGATCCGCTCCAGCACCGATGGCTGCCCGGTCTCGTTGCTGACCGAGATCGCGGTCCGTGGCGACGCACCAGGCCACTGCACGGTCACCGGCGGATTGCTCTGCGGCGGCGGTGGTGGCGGCGGTGGGGTTGGCGCGCCGAACATCGATGGCGCCGCCGGTGCCGGCGTCACCGGGCTGTTGATGGTGGTGCCGCCGATCTCGGTCTTGATCGCCACGCCCGGCCCGGCCGCACCCGGCGGCCGCACCGCCAGCGAGACCATCGGCACGCCGCCGCCACTCTGGAAAAAGGCGTCGCGGATATACGCGGCGTTCTGGAACTGCTTGAGCGTGTCCGGCGAGAACGAGCGGCTGACCGGGCTCTCCTTGCGCCAGTTCCAGTCGGAGCGCGATGTATCGGCATAGGGTGCGAGATACTGGGTGAAGAACTTGTCCATGACGCCGTTCGGGCTGAACAGCTTGGCGAAATCGGCAAGCGGCACCTCCTGGTTGCTGCCACGCACGAACGGATATCGGTTGGTCACCGTCTGCTGGCACACCGGCGTGACCTGGTCGCGCAGCGACTGCAGGATCTGCCCGGCGGTCGATGCGGCGATGTTGCCTTCGAATTCCGCGGCGGCGCCGCGCATCATGTCGGAGAACGGCGGCGGCAGGCGCGAGGCGGTGTTGCGTAGCGCTGCGACATCGTTCTGCAAGGTCGAGGTCGCCTGCGCCGCAAGCTGCGGGCTCTCCAGCATCAGGGTCAGGTTCTGCGCCACGTCGTTGAGAATGGCCACGGTCGAGTCGATCGGCCGGCGGGTGGCGTCACCCTCGAGCACCGCGTGATACGGCTTGAACTGCTCCTCGATCCGCGCGCCCGGCGAACCATCCTGGGCATTGGTGAACAGCACCGGAGCCGGAGCTGTCGGCGGCGCGGATGGCGTTGCATTGGCCGGCCTGGCGCGTTCCTTGGTGAGCTGGGTCTCGTCCCGGATCGATTCCAGCAGTTGCCGCATCGGCGACGTCGGCGCGGACAGCGCCCGCAAGGCTTCGTATTTCGGCTTGTCGGCAAGCAGCTTCTTCAGCCTGAGATCGCCGAGCACCGCGCGCCAGGCCGCCACGAAGTCGGTGCTGTAGGCCGCGAGCAGGTCATTGGCGAGATTGTCGTACTGCTGGTCGATGGCTGCCTGCTGGCCGGCGTCACCGAGCACCCAGCGCTCCTTCTTCATGCGCTCCGCAAGGCCGGGCAGCCGGGCGATGAACTTCTGATGAAAACCATTGTAGGTAAAGAATTCCGGCACCCGCAGCGTATCCAGCGGCTTGCCCGATGCGGTCTCGAACACCGCGGCGACATCCGGCCCGCCCCGCCGCGCGGCGATCCAGTCGCCCGCCGTCGAGCTGCGCGCTTCCGACTTCAGGAACTCGTAGGCCCGCTGCGCCACGCTGAGGCGAGCCAGCGCGTTCTGCGCTTCCTTGATCAGCCGGCCGTCGAGTTCGACCAGCGGCGGCTGCTCGCTCTCCAGATCGAACATCGCGGTCAGGTTCTCATCGAGCAGCCTGCGCCCCTCGGCATTGGTGGCGCCGGGATAGAGATTGTCGGCCCAGTCGCGCTGCATCCAGGAGCGGATCAGTTCACGGTCCGGCGGCTGCAGGCCACCCACCATGAGATAGACCTTGAGCGCCTCGTAGACGAAAGCCGGCTCGGCCAACCGCGCGTTGAGCTGTTCTTCCAGGCGGTACAGCAGGCGCGGCCGGAACAGCCGCTCCAGTGCGGTGTGATAGGCCGCGTTCGACGCCGACAGCAACCGATCGTGCTGACTAAGGCCCCAGCGCGCCGAGAGCGGCACGGCGGCGTCGCGCGCGCCGTAGCCGGCGGGCGCATTGCGCAGGCGATAGAGCAGCGGCAGCACCTTGTCGAGGTCGCGATCGGCGATCAGCGTCTGCTTGATCAGCGGTCCGCCTGCGGCGGCATAGTCGCTGTCGGTCTGCAGGCTCTGCTCGATCAGGTCGGAATTGCGCTTGTAGCTGGTCAGCCAGACCGCAATCAGGCCGATTGCCACCACGCCGATCAGCGACAACGCTGCGGTCTTGAGGATCAGCGCCCGCCGCACCGCCGCGCGATCGGTCGACACCCAGTCGGCCTCGCCGATGATCACCTTGGAGATCAGATCGGTGAGGAAATAGCTCTTGCCGGTGCCGGAATAGGCGCCGGCATTGACCTCCTCGGCGCCGAAGGTGCGCGCCAGCGAGCCGATGAGCTGGTCGATCGGCGTGCCCTGCTGTGTGCCGGACGTGAAATAGAAGCCGCGCAGGTTGGCGTTGACGTGATAGCGGGTCGGCTCGAAGATCTGGTTGAGGAAATCGTGGATCTGCGGCTTGAGCCGCGCCATCTGCGCCGGGAAACCGAACAGCTGCACGCGGTATTGCGGTGTCGGCTCGTCCTGCAGGCGATCGAGGGTGTCCTCGCTCAGGCGCTCCAGCAGGCGATCGAACTCGACGGGCACCTGCCCCACGAGGTTCTTGGCTTTGTCGGCGGTCTGGAAGGTGGCGCCCCACACCTGCCGCCGTCCGGCCTCGTTGAGATAGCTGAAATACTCGGAGAACCCGGCGACGAGATCGGCCTTGGTGAACAGCGCATAGACCGGAAAACTGACCTTGAGGCGCTGGTGCAGCTCCAGCAGGCGCATGCGGATGGCATCCGCATGCGCGGCAAGCTCGGCCTTCGGCAACGTGATGACATCCTCGAGGCTGATGGCGACGATGACGCCGTTGATCGGCTGGCGCGAGCGGTTCTTCTTGAGGATGTCGAGAAACGAGAACCAGCTCTGCTTGTCTGCCTTGGCGTCCGAATCCTGGGTGGTGTAGCGCCCGGCAGTGTCGATCAGCACTGCCTCCTCGGTGAACCACCAGTCGCAATAGCGCGTGCCGCCGACACCGGCGATCGCTGCCGGCGTCGCACCGCGCGCCAGCGGGAACTTGAGCCCGGAATTGACCAGGGCCGTGGTCTTGCCCGCCCCCGGCGGACCGATGATGACATACCACGGCAGGTCGTAAAGATAGCCCGCCTTGTTGCCGCTCGCGGTCTTCAGGGTCGCGAGCGCGTCCTTCATCCGCTCCTTGAGCACCGGCTCGTCGCTCACCGGCTGGTCGGCGGCACTGATGCCTTCGGCGATCTGCGCGGCGCTCTTGCGCCGCCTGAGCAGGCTGAAGCCGCCGAAACTCGCGACGCCTGCCACCAGCAGCACGATCGCGATTTCGCGAATGATATGGTTTTCGAGCGGCCGCCACTCGCCGAAAGCAATAAACGGCCCGGCGAAGTAGATCACGGAGGCGAGCGAGCCGAGGCCGACGCCGTAGAGGATGATCCGGATGATGTCCTTGCGAAGCATCTGCACTACCTGTAACAAACCGTTCGGCGGAGCTGCCGCCCTACTCGCTGCGTTCGATGAAGATCTCGACCCGCCGGTTCCTGGCGCGCCCGTCGGGCGTGGCGTTGCTGGCGATCGGGGCGTCTGGACCCTTGCCTTCGATGTCGACCCGCGCCGGATCGGTCAGCCCCGGCTTCAGGGCTACCGCCACGGCCTTGGCGCGCTCCACCGACAGTTCGAAATTCGACGGGAAGCGGACATTGCGGATCGGCGAACTGTCCGTGTGACCGACGATACGGATATGCCCCGGCTCCTTGTCGAGGGTCGCGGCGACGCGGAGCGCGATCGGCTTGAAGCCATCGAGAATGGTGGCCTGCCCCGGCTGGAACAGCGCGAGGTCGCAGACGCGGATGACAATGAAGCTCGCGGTCTGGTCCGCCGTCATGGCGCACGCCGTCTTCTCCAGGGCCAGCGCGTTGCGGATGCGCTGCAACTGGGTGATGCGGTCCGGCGGCGGCGGGGGTGGCGGCGGAGGCGGCGGTGCGATCACCCGCCGCTTGAGTTCGATCGCATCGGCCGGATGCAGGCCGAGCGCGACTTCGGCCGCATTTTCCGCACGGCTGGCGAGCAGCGTGCGCAGCGTGAAATAGCCGCCGGTCAGCAGCGCCGCTGTTACCGCGGCGACCATCCACACCGGCACGCGGATGCGCTGACGTCGGTTGGCGAGCGCCTGGCCGCGCCAGTGCGGGGACAGATCGCTCGCCACCTTGGGCCGGACGCGGCGCAGCGTCTCGTAGAGGTTGCGCTGGATCAGCGGCAGGCTGGCGAGGCCGTTCGGCGACGTCCGGTGCATGCCCTGGAATCCCAGCGCGAGACAGGCGTGCTGCAGCTCCAGCACCGGATAGTTGGTCAGCGGATCGGCCTTGAGGTGATCGAGGATTTCGAAAAACCGCACGCCGCCGATGCGCTCGCCGAAGAAACGGCTGAGCATCGAGTACTGCGCCCAGACATGGCGGTCTTCCGTCGGGATGTGCTGGACGATGTCGTCGGCAGTGGCGCAGAGGATGTATTTGGCGGTGTTGGCCTGATGTTCTGAGATGCCAGCCGAACGGATATCGGTCTCGAAGAACTTGATGGCGTCGGCGACCTGCTCCATCAGGCTCGCGAACGAGGCCCTCATCAGCGCGACCCGCAGCCGCCCCAGCAGTTGCAGCAGCGGTCCGGCCGCGCGCATCACCGGATTGGCGTTCGGCGCCACGAGATCGTCGACCCGCAGCGGCGGCCCCGGCGGCAGCGCCGGCTGTTGTGCCCGCGCCTGTGCCGGTGTGGAGATCCAGTCCTCGGGGGGCGGACTGGTGGGAGCTGCGGCATATCCGGCGCCCTGCGGCGGCGGTGCGTAGGACTGCGTCGCGGGCGCTGCCGGCGTCGGCACGGGAGCATGGGCCGGGCGGGCGGCTGGCTGGGATGCCGATGGCTCGGCCGCGGGCGGCGGCGGATAAGGCGATGGCGCCGGCCCCTGCGGCAGCCGTCCGCCCGGGTTGGGGCGGATGATGGTCCGTTCCCCACGCCCGAACGGATTGACCGGTTTGTCCTTGTCGCTCATGGCCGATCTTCCAGGATAGCCCAGAGGTGCAGCTCGAGCTCCGGCCAGTCACCGGAGAAATGCATCCCGATCGACGCCGCGCTGCTGAACTCGGGCCACAGCGGCGACTTGCGGTCGAGATAGAAATAGACGTGGTCGGTGATGGCGCGGATGTGCGGCGGAGGCGTCGGCAGGTGCACCAGCGTCAGCCCCGGCAGGTTGGCATGCACGATCTCGTTCATCTTGGTGTTCGGCCCGACCTTGAACAGGTGCGGGAAATCGTTCTGGATCTCGACCAGCGGTCGCCGCGCCGCGACCTCCAGGACCAGCGTCGCATTGCGGAACAGCGAGCGATCGCGGATCGGCGACACAAACGCGTTCTGCGCCCGCTCGATGATCTCCAGGCGAATGGCGCGACGCCCGAGCCGAGCGCTGAGGAAATCCTGGATGTCGCGCACCAGCGGCGTGAACACGTTCTCCAGGTCGTCGTGATCGTAGGCCGGGTAGTTGCGGGCGCGCCGCTCGGCGGTGGCGAAGGTCGCGAGCTCGCCGGCGAGCCGCAGCAGTTCCTCGTACAGCCGTTCGGGATGGACACTGCCCGAACGCTGGAAATGGGTCAGCACCGGGATCTCGCGATTGAGAAGCTGCAGCACGAGGTAATCGACGCTCTGCAGGCCGCCGCCCGACGATGGGTCGACCGCATAGCGCGACAGCTCGTCGAGCTTGGTCTCGATCCAGCCGATGATGCGGTTGAGCCAGCCGTCGATCACCGGATGGCCGGCGCAGACCAGCATCGGCGGCACGAACTTGTCGTCGAACAGCACGCTCTTGTCGCGCACCTCGAGAATGCGCGCGATACCGAGCCCCATGTAGCCCGGCTTCGCCGTCTTGCGCAGCTCGAAGGACAACCTGGGATAGGCGATGTCGATCTCTTCCTCGATGCGCAGCGCCGAGGTGGAATCGATGAAGGTCTCCGCGGCACGAACGTAGCGGCTGGCGCTGTCGGCGCTGCTCTCGTCGACCTCGCGGGTGTTCGGCGCCGCCACCGGCATCATCAGCCACACGATCTGGCCGGCCGCCGTGTCGGGAATGTCGATCGCCTCGGGGATCGGACCGTCAGCCGGCATGTCGAACGGCGTGCCGTCGGGCATGACGCCGGCCGCGCGGCGCACGGCGAACTTGCTCTGCTGGGTCAGGTCGTGGTCGATCTCGAGCTCGGCAAAGCCCCAGGGATAGGGCGTCACATGACGGACGCGCTTCTCGAGCAGGTGCTCGACATAGCGGTCGTTCTGCTGCAGGTGATGCGGCCGCAGAAACAGACCTTCAGACCAGAAGACCTTGCTGTACCAGGACATTCGACATCCACTTCGACAACGGCATGGCGGCGGCCGCACGCGCGGCGCCGGAGACGGTTATTTCGCACCGCCCTTGTCCGGGCGGTCGTAGTAATCGGCAAAGTGCAGCATGAAGGCGTCGATCGGCGCGTTGCTGTCGCGGCCGAGATGGGATTTCCAGCGCAGCACGAAGGCGTCCCACAGCTTGCCCTTGTTGGCGCCGAACCAGGACGAGCCTCCGCCGCCATTGTCACCGGATACGTCACGCTCGATCGTGGCCGGATCGATCCCCTCGATCAGCCGGGCGACCGCATGCTGCATGGCCATGTAGGTCTTGAGCTGGTGCGATTTGAGATCGGCAAAACCCTGCTGGAACGCATTCTGCGCATCGAGATAGCTGCGGGTCGGCGGCCCAAACAGGATGCGCAGGGCATCCTCGGGCGTCGGCGAGAATTTCAGCGGGTTGTTCTCGATCGCCTGGATGGTGGTCTGGCTGGTGCTGCGCGTCATCTGCTTGGCCTGATGACGGGCCTGCAGCAGCGCCATCAGGTTCTCCACGGTGATGCGCAGGATGACGCCGAGCTGTGCGGCGAGCTCCGCCTCGCTCTTGCCGGCGAACAGGCTTTCCGGCACCCCGGCCGCCTGCGCCAGCAGGCGCGCGAATGCCGCGGCGTCGCCGCCCCGCTCGGCTGGCGCGGACAACGGTGACGCTGGCGCCGGCGGTGGTCGCGACGCATCGACGACCGGCGGAGCAAGCGGCGCAGCCGGAGGAGGCTCGACGGGCTGTGGCGGCGGAGCGTTGACCGCACGGTGATCGTCCCAGGCCGGCGCGGTCTCGTCGTTCCACACCGGCCGGCGCGGCGATGGCACCGCCGGCGGCGGCTCGGCGGGCATCGGTGCCGCGCGTGCGCCGCGGGCCCACCCCATGTTGTCGTCGCCCTTGTCATATGTCGGCGCCCGCCGCGCGTGGCGGTCGACCTCGGGCTCGGGAACGCTCGCGGCCCAGTCGAGAAACTCCGGATTGACCGGGCGCGCGGCCTCCTTTGGCGTG
This sequence comes from Bradyrhizobium sp. U87765 SZCCT0048, assembly GCF_018131225.1. GTDB lineage: Bacteria > Pseudomonadota > Alphaproteobacteria > Rhizobiales > Xanthobacteraceae > Bradyrhizobium_A. The sequence goes on from NZ_JAFCMM010000001.1 coordinate 384,313, forward strand.
CGCAGCTGCTGCGGATCGATCGGCGGCGGTGGCTCGCGGTCGTTGATCCAGAGGTCGCCATATTCGGCGGCGGGCGGCGCGGCGGCCTCACGCGCCTCCAGGCCACCGGCCGGGTCGTCGCCATCGAGTTCCACACCAATGATGTAATGGCCGATCACCAGACGGTCGCCACCGCGCAGCCGGTGCGGCCCGCGCATGCGCTGATCCGCGCCGTTGATGAACGTGCCGTTGGTGGAGACGTCGTGCAGCCAGTAGCCGCCATCGCGGTAGTGGATCTCGCAGTGCTTGCCCGAAATCAACCGCGCCTGGTCCGGCAACGTCCAGTCGAGATGACGGTCACGGCCGATGTCCACCGAACGCTTGCCGGTGACCGTAAACGACACGGGCCCGCCATCCGGCAAGGTCGGCTCGTTTTCGATATGAAAGCGGAGCACCATCGGGCTGCCTCGCTAGCGCAGCGCACGCAGCTCGCCGCGCCCAAGTTGAATACCATCCTCCAGGCAAATCGTCATGATGCGGTCCCTCACATCGCGTCCCAGCCGACACAATCCAATCAGGAGCGCGGCCCGGACCGCCCTCGCCGTCTGCTCCGGCCGCGCCTCGACCGGATCGAATTCCGCCGGCATCACGCTGCCGCCCGACCACCCTGCCGCCAGCGCCAGCCAGGTGGCCGGCGCTTCGTGGTCGTTGACGTTGCCGATCGCCAGCGCCTTGCTGCGCGTGCGTTCGTCCGGCTCGGCGACCCAGGCTTCGGCATAGGCGATGGCGCGGTCGTCCGCCGGCTCAAAGCGCTCCATCATGCGCCGCACCGAACGGCAGCCCCAGACGACTGCGACCCGCCGCGGCAACAGGTAAGCGCAGAACGACACCGCAGCGCGCCACTCGCGGGCCTCGCTCCGCTGCCGCAGGAAATCCAGTGACGGCACTCCGGGATCGGCAGGGCCGACGTCGGCCCTTGCCGTCGGATAAGCTTCGAACAGATCCTGTACGGTGCTGAAGCGAACCTGGATCATTGGGGGCCCCAGCCGCTATGCCGGTAACGGGATCGGCACGTGCGTCATGACCGGCACGCCCACATTCACCGGCGTCCCCGTCAACATCATCGGTCCCGTCGCGGTGGCGGTAATGATCGGAGAGTCGATGATGATGGCGGCCGGGGTCAGCGTAATCGAGCTGGCGCCGACCTGCAGCGAGATCATGACATTCGCGGTCAGGCTGATGGTCATCCCCGCTTGGACCGATTGATCCATCGCCAGCGTGACGTGCTGGCCGCCCAGTTCGATGTCGAGCTTGTCATTGCCGCTCTTGAGCGTGGTCTGCCGGGAGTCGCCGGCGACGAAGGCCTCACCGATGGTGCGCGTCTCGACGTTGCGAACGACCACATCGAGGTCCCGCTCGGCATGAACGCCGATCTGCTCGGAGCCCTTCTTGTCCTCGAAATTCCACTCGTTGTAACCGCCGCCGCCCTTGGTGGAGTCGGACTTGAGGCCGGCAATGGTCTTCTTCGACGGCAGGTCGTAAGGCAGCTTGTACTCGTCGTTGTAGACGGTGCCGATAACCAGCGGACGATCGGGATCGCCTTCGAGGAACTCGACCACCACCTCCTGCCCGACCCGCGGGATGATCTGCCCGCCCCAGCGCTTGCCGGACCACACCTGTGCCACCCGAAGCTTGCAGGAGCGCATCTTCTTGCGGTCCCAGAAGAAGCGCACATAGATCTCGCCGAGTTGCTCGACGTCGATCTCCTCGCTTGAATTGTCGTCCTTGGTGACCACCTTGGCGGTCTGGATGCCGTGGATCCGCGGCTTGGGGGTCAGGATCGGGGCGCGGAACGGACGGTCGCTCGGCAGGAATTCGTAGGCGCCGAAATAGACATGGCGCCCGGCCTCGTTGCGCCCGCCTGACCGGTAGGCCTCGAGCTCGAACGAGTGGGTCGCGCGGACCACCAGGTACTCGACGTTCTGGGCGTCCTTGCTGTGCTTCTCGAGCTTCGTCAGGCCGCCTGGAAACAGGTTGACGGCATCGCCGTTGCCATGACGGCGGCGGTCGAGCGCCTGCTCGGACTGCAACTGGACCTTGGCATAGCGCTCGCCGTCCGACTTCTCCTTGTACTTGCCGGGATAGTCGTAGAACTCCATCTCCGCGCGCGTGTAGTGCTCCGAGCCCTTGGCATCGCTGGTCATCTGGGCGTTCGGCTTCTGATAGTTGTAGTCGTTCAGCTCCACCTTGCCGGTGCGGAAGCGCCGTTCGGACACCCACTCGTAGATATGCTGCTCATTGCGCCGGTCGGCGCCGGCGAGCGGGATGTAGGGGATGGAGGCGAGACCGTCGATCGGGGTGTGGGACGACCTGGAATCCGCGAGCACCAGGGTGTGCTTGCCGCCCTCGTGCTTGAAGAAATAATAGATGCCGTGCTGCTCCATCAGCCGGCAGACGAAGTTCATGTCAGTCTCGCGATACTGCACGCAGTACTCGAGCGTGGGGCACGACCCCTCCTCGGTCAGTTTGGACTCGTAATCCGTGAAGCCGCGTTCGTTGAACACCTCCTTGATGATGTCCGGCGCCTTCTTGTCCTGGAAGATGCGGCAATCGGTGGTGCGTGACAGCAGCCACAGCCACGGCCGCAGCACGATGCGATAACGAAAGTAGTCGTCCCTGACACCGAGCCACTGCGCCTCGACAAGGATGCCGCTGAACTCCCGGACCTTGTCATGCAGCTTGATCTTGAGGGTACATTGCTGGCCGATCGCCTTGTCGAAATCGAGATCGGCCTCCTCGCTGAGACATTCGATGCGGTATTCGAACAACTCGCTGAGGCCCTCGGAACCATCGAGGCGGATGAACACCAGCACGTCCTTGCCGAGAGGCGTCGTCAACTCGCAGAGACGGGTGTCCTGGGTAAGTGCCTGGCCCATGTGAGGGTCGAACTCCCATAGCGTCGCCGGCGTACGGCCGGGCGTGCCGTCATGCAGATTGCGCAGAGATCCCGAACGATGCGCCGGCCAACGTCCATGAATGGCCCGAAGCCGGCAGTCGCCGCCCGGCCGGCTCTTGATGCACCCGTACGCGCGCCCCAAAACCCGTCCCGGCCACTTGTTAAGTCGACCTCAAGGGCTTGCCGGTTCACGCGGAAATGTCGGGAACCCGGAATAATTGGTGAACCTGAACGGCCGGGCTGCTGACCTACAGTCGTTCGGACCTCGAACTCGCCAGCGCGCCGCGGAGCAACCCCGGCAGCTGTGCGCCAAACGCGGGTCCTGTGGCGGGACATCTGGCAATGCTCGACGTCGCTTCCCTGACACAACCGCTGTCCGAGAACGATCCTTGCGGGCCGGATCTCGACGTCTCCGGCGATCCGCAATACCTCAACTTTTTCGCAGGTGCGGAATCGCTGTTGCCGATGTCTTATTTCGACGTCGTCAACGCCAATGGCGAGCGGACGCGCTTCGACCCCAAATCGGTCGACTTCGCCGCCCAGTTCGCCGCGGCCAAACCGCTGCTGGCGCGCACCCGCGATCTCCGCCTGCTGGTCCTGCTGGCCAAATTCTCGATCCTCAACCGCGACCTCATCGGCTTTTCCAACTGCCTGAAAGCCATCGCGTTTTTGCTGCAGGCGCAGTGGGACGCAGTCCATCCACGCAGCGAGGATGGCGACTACGCCTTCCGCGCGGTGACGATCGAGGCAATCGACGTGTTCCCGACCGTCATCAACCCCCTCCAGTTCCTTCCACTGATCGAAAACCGCCGCCATGGCGTGCTGAACTATCGCGCCTACCAGATTGCCAAGGGCGAAATCCAGGCGGGCAGCGACACCGACAGCCCGGACATCGGGACCATCGAGCGCATCGTCGCTGAGACGGACCTCGATACCCTCAAGGATATCAGCGCCCGTTTCACCGAACTTGCCGCAACCCTCGCCGGGATCAAGAGTGCATGGCACGGCCGTCTCAATGGCGGCCAGCCGCTCAGCCTGGAAAAGCTCTCCGGCGTGGTCAACGGGATCACTAACTGGCTGGGGGGCCTGGTCGCTGCACGCGACCCCGGCCTCGCGGTTCCCGCCGCGGCTGCGGATGCCGACACCGCGGCCGGTGATGCCACCGCCTTCCCCGTGACGGCCGGCGTCGTGGCATCGACGGCCGCGGCCGCCGCCGCGCTCGCCGCCGCCGGCGGCTATTTCGCCCGTGCCGAGCCGTCCAATCCGGCGCTGCTGCTGGTGCGCCAGGCCGAGGAGATGGTCGGCAAGTCGTTCATCGAGGTAATGCGCATCCTCGTGCCGTCCTTTGTCGAGAGCGCCGCAATCAACATCGGGCGCGACAAGGTGTTCGACCTGCCGATTGAGCGGATGGCGTCGCTTGTCACCGAGAGCGACGCCGCGCCCCCGCCGGAAAGCGGAGCCGAAGCCCAAAACGCCGCGTTTTTGGTCGAAAACCGTGCGCAGGCGCTCGCGCTGCTCGGCCAGGTGGCGACGTTCTTCCGCACCGCAGAGCCATCGAGCCCGATCCCGTTTTTGATCGATCGTGCGCGCGACCTCGCGCAGCGCGATTTCCTCAGCCTGCTCCACGACGTGTTGCCCGAAGGCGCGCTCAAGACGATCGACCGGTCGAATTGAACCCGCCTCCGGGTCGGACTGACTAACGAGGACAAACGCAAACAGCCTGGCCGGCCGCGGCCTCCAGAACCTCAAGAACCTTCACCTTCAATGCCTTGCCGACATCTCGCTGTCGGCGCGCGGTGCGGCAGACCTGATGACAGCCGTTTCATGACGAGGGCGAACAATGGCAACGGACAGCGGTCAGAAATTCATCCGGCGAAACCGCGCACCGCGCGTGCACATCACCTACGAAGACCCTTATGACGCCGAGCGGCTGGTCGAGCTGCCGTTCGTCATGGGCGTTCTGTCGGATCTCTCCGGCAACAATGCCGGCGTCGAGAAGGCAAAGGTGGAGGAGCGCAAGTTCCTGGAATTCGACATGGACAACTTCGACAACCGCATGGCGGCGATCCAGCCCGGCGTGACCATGCGCGTCGCCAACCGCCTCGGCGACGGCGAAGGGAACGAGAAGATGTCCGTCAACCTGCGCTTCGACAAGATCGCCGACTTCTCGCCCGTCGCCGTCGCGCGGCAGGTCCCGGCGACGGCGAAACTGCTGGAAGCCCGCGAACAGCTCGCGAACCTGCTGCGCTACATGGACGGCAAGGTCGCCGCCGAAGACCAGCTCAAGAAGCTTCTCAACGATCCACAGCTGATGGCTGCACTGCAGGAGCGCGCCTCCACCAGGACAGGCGATCCGGACAGCGAGCAGTAGGACAAGGGAACGGGGACCATGGCAAAAGACGCAATCCAGAAAGAGACCGCTGCCCAGGTCGGGACCGTCGAGGCCGACGAATTCTCGAGCCTGCTGAAGCAGAGCTTCAAGCCGCGCACCGAACGCGCGGCGACCGAGGTCGAGAACGCCGTATCGACCCTCGTGCGCGAGGCGCTGAAGGACACGACGGTCATCAAGTCCGATGTCCTCGACACCATCGAGGAGATGATTGCCCGGATCGACCAGAAGCTCTCGGCGCAGATGAACGAGATCCTGCACGCGCCGGAGTTCCAGGCCATCGAGAGCGCCTGGCGCGGCCTGCACTATCTGGTGTTCAATTCCGAGACCGACGCCACCCTCAAGATCCGGGTGATGAACGTCTCCAAGAACGAACTCTATCGTAACCTGCGCCTCTATCCGGATGCCCGCTGGGACCAGAGCCCGCTGTTCAAGCAGGTCTACGAGTATGAATTCGGCCAGCTCGGCGGCGAGCCGTTCGGCTGCCTGATCGGCGACTACTATTTCAGCCACGTGCCGACCGACGTGCAGCTGCTGCGCGATCTCAGCAAGATCGCCGGCGCCGCCCACGCGCCGTTCTTCGCCGGCGCGGAACCCACCCTGATGGGCATGGACTCGTGGACAGAACTCTCCAACCCTCGCGACATCGGCAAGGTGTTCGACACGCCTGAATACGCGGCCTGGAAAGGCCTGCGTGACCAGGACGACTCCCGCTATGTCGGCCTGTGCATGCCGCGCGTTCTCGGTCGCCTGCCCTATGGCGCCAAGTCAGAGCCGGTCGAGGAATTTGCCTTCGAGGAGGAAACCGACGGCCATACCGGCGACAAGTATGGCTGGATCAACGCCTCCTACGCCATGGCCGCCAACATCAACCGCGCCTTCAAGGAATTTGGCTGGTGTACCCGCATTCGCGGCGTTCAGTCGGGTGGCGAGGTCATCAACCTGCCGACCCATACCTTCCCGACTGATGACGGCGGCGTCGATCTCAAATGCCCGACCGAGATTGCCATCAGCGATCGCCGCGAGCACGAACTCGCCAAGGCCGGCCTGATTCCGCTGATCCATCGCAAGAACACCGACAAGGCGGCGTTCATTGGTGCGCAGTCGCTCTATAAGCCGAAGAAGTATTTTGGCGAAAAGGGCGTCGACGCCACCGCCTCCGATAACCTGTCGTCGCGCCTGCCTTACATGTTCGCGGTCTCGCGCTTTGCGCACTACCTCAAGTGCATGGTGCGCGACAAGATCGGTTCGATGAAGGAGAAGGACGAGCTGACGGTCTGGCTGCAGACCTGGATCAACGAATATGTCGATGCCAATCCGGCCATGTCGTCGGAAGCCCAGAAGGCCCGCAAGCCTCTGGCCGCCGCCAAGGTCGAGGTCATCGCAAATGAGGAGAACCCGGGCTACTACAACGCCCGCTTCTTCCTCCGCCCCCACTTTCAGCTGGAGGCAATGGACGTGGGCTTGAGTCTTGTTTCCCGGCTGCCGGGGCCGAGCACTTAAGGGGCGTAGAGTACGACCACCAAACCCATCGCGCATTGAAAGGTAACGTCTTATGTCCGTCGATATCTTCCTGAAGCTCGACAAGATCAAGGGCGAGTCCGAAGACTCCAAACACAAGGAGGAGATAGACATCCTCAGTTGGTCGTTTGGAGAAAGCCAGACCGGCTCCTTCCACAGCGGCTCCGGCGGCGGCGCCGGCAAGGTGAGCGTGCAGGACCTGCACTTCACTCACTGGGTGGACAAGTCCACCAGCGACCTGTTCCAGGCCTGCGCCAAGGGCACGCACATCGACAGCGGTCTGCTGACGGTGCGCAAGGCTGGCGAAAATCCGCTCGAGTACATGAAGATCTACATGAACGAGATCATTGTCAGCAGCGTCTCGACCGGTGGATCCCATGGTGACGAGCGGCTGGTCGAGAACGTCAGCCTGAACTTCCGCAAGTTCAAGGTGCAGTACACCTCCCAGACGTCCAAGGGCGCCGCAGGCGCGTCGCCGACCTTCGGCTGGGACATCGCCGCCAACAAGGAATGGGGTTGACGGCATCACCCACGCTGGAGCCGCCTCCCCGTCCGGATGCGGCTCCAGGCGTTCCGACCACGCAGAGCGCCGTCCGGCGCTCCGCCGCCCGCCGGGCGCGACAACGCAAGGACGATGCATCCCGGACGCGAACCGGTATTCCTCCGCCGCTTTCGCTCTGGCATCCACAGGGGACCTGAGGTGCCGATCACTCCAAAGAAGGACCGGCTGAGCCCGCCATTGATGCTTGCGTTCCGTGCCGCCCACGCCGCCCGCGACGCCCGCAGGAAGCTCGACCTGCGCGACGAGTTCGGCGAGCGGGTCATCGCCGGACGCCGCACGGCCGGCCGCTTTCCCATCTCGGAGGCGCTGCTGCGACGCGAGGTCGCGCGCGATCTCGAATCCCTGCTCAACACCATCGCTCTGGAATCGACCCAGGATCTGACCGGCCGCGACTGCGTGCGGACCTCGATTCTGAACTATGGCTTCCCGGACATCGCCCATCATTCGATCGACGAGGTCACCGACAACGAGCTCAGCGAGGAGCTGCGCCGCGTCCTGATGATCTACGAGCCGCGGCTAGACCGCCGCAGCATTCGCGTCCGCCGCGACAGCGCCATTGGCACCGAGCAGCTCAAGCTGCGTTTCCTGGTCAATGCGGACCTGCATTGCGAACCGCTGAACGTCCCCGTCGAATTCATCGCCGACGTCGATCTCGACAGCGGCGATATCCAGGTCAACCGGCTCTAGGGCCCTGATGGCTCGCGAACGCGTGCAGAGACAGCCGCACATGCTGCGTAGTTGCGAACCAGGACGCTAGGCCGGATGCAGGACGCGAGCCATGAATCGTGAATTTCTCGACTTCTACAACCGCGAACTGTCGCTGCTCTACGAGCAGGCCGGCGACTTCGCCGAGCAATATCCCGGCATCGCCGAGCGTCTCGGCGGCCTGATCCGCGACCGCTCCGATCCGATGATCACGGGGCTGCTGGAGGGGGCGGCCTTTCTTGCCGCCCGCGTTCAGCTCAAGCTCAAGCACGAGTTTCCCGAGTTCACGGCCAACCTGCTCGAGCAGCTCGTTCCCAACTATCTCGCGCCGACGCCATCGGCGATGCTGGTCAGGGCATTGCCGCCGTTCGCCGACGCGGCGCTGCGCGACGGCCGCCGGATTGCGCGCGGCGCCTACTTCGATGCTTCGTACCGCGAGCGCGAGCGCAGCCTCGCCTGCCGCTTCCGGCTGTGCCGCGACATCGTGCTGTGGCCGTTCGACATCACCGGCGCCGAATATTTCTCGACCGCCGGCGCATTGCAGGCACTCGGCGTGCCCGTTGGCGGCGATGTCGTCGCTGGCCTGCGCCTGTCGCTGACCCATCGCACCGCCGCGCGGCCTGACGAGGAGATGCCGGACAGCGAGGCCCGCGCCAAACCCGAAACCTGGTTCGCCGGCTGCCGGACCGCCGAGCTGCCGTTCTATCTCGGCGGAGCCGAGGCCGATGCGATCGCGCTTTACGAACAGTTGATCGCCAATGGCGCCGGCGTCTATTTCCGCTTCCTCGACGACTTCGGCGATCCCGTGGTGATCGCCGCGCCCATGGACTGCGTCCAGCAGATCGGCTTCCACGACAACGAGGCGCTGTTTCCCAACGACAACCGTGTTTTTCGCGGCTCCGAGCTGCTGCGGGAGTACTTCATGTTCCCGCGCAAGTTTCTCGGATTCAGCCTGACCGGACTGCGCGCCATCATGCCAAAGCTGCGCAGCAAGTCGGTCGACATCGTGTTCGCATTCGACGAGCACAATTCCCGCCTCGCCGCGTCCGTCCGGCCCGATACATTCAGCCTGTACACCGCACCTGCGATCAACCTGTTCGAGAAGACCAGCGACCGCATTCCCATCAAGTCGAACACCCATGAATACCATGTGGTGCCCGACCGCAGCCGTTATCTGGAATACGAGCCGCACCGCGTCCTGGACGTCTACGCCCACTTCCCGGCACAGAAGGACAAGCTGCCGGTCCGACCGCTCTATTCCGCCGCTGTCGATCGCACCGCGACCTCGGTCGACGGGCTGTATTACACGGTACGCCGCCTGCCACGCCGGCGCACGGTCGAGGAGAAGACCTACGGCACCGCTTCCGACTACACCGGCACCGACATGTTCCTGTCGCTGCTGGAGCCGGGCGAGCTCGGCGGCAGTGCTGCGGCCGCCGAACTCAGCGTCCGCGCATTGTGCTCTAACCGTCACCTCACCGAGCACCTGCCGGTCGGCCAGGGCGGCGCCGACTTCCGCCTGCTCGACGACACGTCGCTCGATCTCGTTTGCGTCGCCGGTCCGACCCGGCCGCGCGAGCCGGTGGTCTCGCAGATGCGCACCCGCAGCGAGATCGCCAGCATGGGCGTGATCACCTGGCGGTTGATCAATATGCTCAGTCTGAACTATCTCGGCCTGGTGGAGCGCGGCGCCGGCAAGAACGCCGCCGCGCTGCGCGAGATGCTGGCGCTGTTCGGCGACCAGTTCGACGATGCCACCGAACGCAAGATCCGTGGCGTGCGCAGCGTCGACAGCCGCCCCGTGGTCCGGCGGGTGCGCCAACGCACCGGCAGCGGCGCAGCGCGCGGCCAGGAGATCACCGTCGTCCTCGACGAAAAGGCGTTCGAGGGCAGCGGCGTGTTTCTGCTGGGCGCGGTGCTGGAGCGATTCTTCGCCGACTATGCCGGCTTCAACTATTTCACCCAGACCGTCGTCACCACGCCCGAGCGTGGCGAGATCATGCGCTGGCCGGCCCGCATGGGCACGCGGAGGCCGCTATGACCCTGATCGGGGACATGAAGGCCGAGCCGTGGCGCTTCGACTTCTTCCACGTGCTGCGCCAGCTCGAGCGCGGTCATCCGGGCCGGCCGCGGATCGGCGACAGCGCCGCGCGGCGCGACGAATACGTTGATCTCGGTCAGGACCCCTACCTCGAATTTCCGGCCTCCAACCTCAGCGCGGTCGACGACACCGGCGGCCGGCTGCGCATTCTCACCAAGTTTCTCGGGCTGCTCGGTCCGCAGGGCGCGTTGCCGCTCGCCACCACGGATGAGAGCCTCGGCTGGCTGCTGATGCGGGACGACGCGTTCCCGCGGTTTCTCGACCTCATCAACAACCGCTTTCTGCAGCTGTTCTTCCGCGCCTGGGCGGATGCACGGCCGATCGCCCAGCACGACCGGCCCGACCAGGACCGCTTCATCGCCTATATCGGCTCCGTCGCCGGCCTCGGCAGCGAGGTGTTCGCCGACCACGACACCGTGCCGGACATGGCCAAGCTCGCCTTCGCCGGCCTGATCGCCCCCAAAGCGAAGTGCGCCTCGCGGCTTGGCAGCCTGCTGCAGGGCCTGTTCGACGTCCGGGTCGAGATCGACGAATTCGTCGGCTCCTGGCTCGCCTTCGAGCCAGCCGATCGCAGCCGCCTCGGCCGCCGCCACGCCGGCCTCGGCAAGGACCTGCTGCTCGGCGCACGGGTGTTCAGCGTCGAGGACAAGATCCGGATCCGCATCTTCGTGCGGGATTTCGTCCAGTACGAGCAATTCCTGCCGACCGGAACGACCAACCTGTCGGAACCTCTGGCGGACGCGGTGTTCTTCTACGTCGGTGACGAGCTCGACTGGGAGGTGGAACTCGCCATTCCCGCGGGCGCGGTGGCGCCGGTGCGGCTCGGCCGCAGCGGGCGGCTCGGCTGGACCACCTGGGTCGCTCCCAACTGGACCGCAACCGAGGAGCACCGCTGCGATGCAAGGTTCAACCTGTCGGAACGCCTGAGGGCCCGCCGCGCGGCGACGCCGGCCGATTGAACCGGACGCCCCGCCCGATCGTCTCAACGTCATGGAAATCCGCCGGATTTCGATCGGTGGCAGGCGTCGGCGACAAATCTGCGAAAGCCCGCGATCCGCTGAAGCCAGATGATCTGCTGAAGCCAGCTCTGGGAGGGCGCCGTGACTGACATCAGCCTCGAAACCGTCACCGGCAAGCTCAACCGCGCCGGCTACGACGCCTTCATCCAGGCGCTGCGCCATGCCAAGAGCGCCGGCAATCGCAATGTCGAGCTGGCGCACTGGCTGTTTCACATCCTGCAGCAGGAACGCACCGACCTCAGCCTCACCGCCGACCACTACAAGCTCGATCGCGCGCGCCTGCTGTCCGACCTCGCCGGCGCCATCACCGGCTTCCGCAAGAACGAGACCGACATGCCGGGCATCGCCAATGGCGTCGTCGACATTCTCGACCGCGGCTGGCACTACGCCACGCTGTTCTTCGGCGAAGCGCAGATCCGCACCGGTCATCTCATCGTCGCCGGACTGAAATCGAACGACCTGCGACGCACCCTCGCCCACCTGTCGCAAGAATTCGCCAAGGTGAACGTCGACGCCCTGGCGGCGGAGCACCGCGCGATCTGGGCCGGCTCCGAGGAAGACAATCTGCGGCCGATGGACGGCTCAGGCCTCGCCGGCGCCGGTACCCCGGGCGCCGAGCAGGCCGCCGGCCCCAAGGGCACGACGCCGCTCGACCGCTACTCCCAGGACCTCACGGCGAAAGCGAAGTCCGGCGAGATGGATCCGATCCTCGGCCGCGACAACGAGATCCGCCAGCTCATCGACGTGCTGATGCGGCGGCGCCAGAACAACCCGATCCTTACCGGCGAGGCCGGCGTCGGCAAGACCGCCGTGGTCGAAGGCTTCGCCCAACGCATCGCAGCTGGCGATGTGCCGCCGCCGCTGCGTGGCGTCCGTCTGTGCGCGCTCGATATCGGCCTGATGCAGGCCGGCGCCTCGATGAAGGGCGAGTTCGAGCAGCGGCTGCGCTCGGTCATCGACGAGGTGCAGAGTTCGCCGACCCCGATCATCCTGTTCATCGACGAAGCCCACACCCTGATCGGCGCCGGCGGCGCGGCCGGCACCGGCGACGCCGCCAACCTGCTGAAGCCGCCGCTCGCCCGCGGCACGTTGCGCACCATCGCCGCGACCACCTGGGCCGAGTACCGCCAGTACATCGAAAAGGACCCGGCGCTGACCCGGCGCTTCCAGCCGATCAACGTCGACGAGCCCGACGTCGAGACCTGCTGCATCATGCTACGCGGCCTGATCGGCCCAATGGAAAAGCACCACGGCGTGCGCATCTCGGATGCTGCGATCGTGGCCGCCGTCAATCTCTCCCATCGCTACATCCCGGCACGCCAGTTGCCGGACAAGGCCGTGAGCCTGCTCGACACCGCTGCAGCGCGCGTGGCCATCAGCCAGAGCGCGACGCCTGCCCTGATCGAGGATGCGCGCGTTGCCATCGCGGCACGCGAGGCCGAACGGACGACCTTGGTCAGCGATGGCGACCTTGGCGTCGACGATGCCGAGCGCATCGCGGCCATCGACGGCGATATCGCCGGACTGAAAACCAGGCTCGCCGGCCTCGAGGCCGACTGGGCGACCGAACAGGCGCTGGTCACTGATATCCGCAGCCTGCGAGAGATCCTGGCCGATCCGAAGGACAGCGAGGATCCCGCCGCCAGACGCGCCGAGCTGCGTGGCAAGTTCGAAACGCTGGAGGGCATCACGCCCGACCGCCGCATGATCTATCCCCATGTCGACGAGCAGTCGGTGGCGTCCGTGGTGTCCGACTGGACCGGCATCCCGGTCGGCCGGATGGTCCGCGACGAGATCGAGACGGTGCTGAAGCTGCCGGAGATTCTCAACCGCCGGGTGGTCGGCCAGTCGCACGGTCTGTCGATGATCGCCAAGCGCATCGAAACCAGCCGCGCCAAACTCGACAATCCCTCCAAGCCGATCGGCGTGTTCATGCTCGCCGGCCCCTCCGGTGTCGGCAAGACCGAGACGGCGCTGGCGCTGGCCGAAGCGCTCTATGGCGGCGAGCAGAACATGATCGCCATCAACATGTCCGAGTTCCAGGAGGCCCACACCGTCTCGACCCTCAAGGGCGCGCCTCCCGGCTATGTCGGCTACGGCGAAGGCGGCCGGCTGACCGAGGCGGTGCGGCGCAAGCCCTACAGCGTCATCCTGCTGGACGAGGTCGAGAAGGCACACCCCGACGTCCACGAGATCTTCTTCCAGGTGTTCGACAAGGGCATCATGGAAGACGGCACCGGCCGCAAGATCGACTTCAAGAACACCCTGATCATTCTCACCACCAATGTCGGTACCGACCTGATCATGGGCCTGTCACGCGATCCCAGGTATCGCGACGATCCCGAGGAGCTGGCACGGTTGCTGCGGCCGGAACTGCTCAAGGTGTTCCCGCCGGCCTTGCTCGGCCGCATCGTCTCGATCCCGTATTTTCCGCTGTCCGGCGACATGCTGGCCGGCATCGTCCGCCTGCAGCTCGACCGCATCGGCCGGCGCATCCGCGACAACCACGACGCGGCGTTCAGCTACGACGACGCCGTCGTCGACCATATCGTGGCGCGCTGCAATGATCCCGATTCCGGCGGGCGCATGATCGACAACATCATCACCAACACCCTGCTGCCCGAGCTGTCGCGCGAGTTCCTCAACCGCTCGCTGGCGAAGGACGAGATCACCCAGGCGCGGGTCTCGATCGCCGACGACCGCTTCGCCTACGCCTGGCAGTAGCTGCCTTCAGAACGAGATCGCCGATGAACATCGCAGCCCCGATGCCCACGCTCTACGACGAGGTCTACTACCCCGGCCACGTCTACGAGCACACCCACCCCAACCTGCTCGGCACCATCGGCACGCTCTACGGCATGACGCCGGCATCGGTCGATCGTTGTCGCGTGCTGGAGCTCGGCTGCGGCGTCGGCGGCAACCTCTTGCCGATGGCGTTCCAGTATCCCGACAGCCGATTTGTCGGCATCGACCTCAGCGGCGTCACCATCGCCCGCGGACAGAGCAACGTCGCCACCCTCGGGCTGCGCAACATCGAGCTATTGCACCGCGACATCATGGACGTCGACGACGGCTTCGGCCAGTTCGACTACATCATCGCCCACGGCGTCTACTCATGGGTGCCGCCAGCCGTCCGGGTCAAGATGATGGAGATCTTCAAGCGCAATCTCGCCCCGCAGGGCATCTGCTACGTCAGCTACAACGCACACCCTTACTCGCACCTGCGCGACATGACCCGCGACATGATGCTGTACCATACCCGCGGCATCACCGACATGAAGCGCAAGACCGAGCAGGCCCGCGCCATCATGAAATTCCTCAGCGAAGGCTCCAAGGCCGATAGCGTGCACGGCGCCGTGATGCGCGATCACTACAACCGCGTGCGCCGCATGCCCGAGGAAGTGCTGTTCCACGACGACCTCAACGAGATCGCGACCGCGTTTCTGCTGCACCAGGTGGTCGACGAAGCTGGCCGCCATGGCCTGCAGTATCTCAGCGACGCGGACTTTTCCCGCCGTCACCTCGCCGGCTACTCCGACGAGGTCCGCAGCACTTTGCAACGCTTTCCCGACAGCGAGTTCATGGCGCGCGACCAGTACCAGGACTTCATCGACGGCAACGGCTTCCGCCGCACCCTGCTGTGCCACGACGGCGTGACGTTGCACCGGCGCTTCGCGCGCGACTTCGTCACGGCTTTCCATCTCCTGAGCACCATGAGCCCGGTCATCCCGGACGCATCGGTCCGCGACGACGCCCCGATGGAATTCCGGACCCACGAGGGCACGACCCTGACCGTTACCCAGCCGTTGCTGAAGGCCGCCCATCTCCATCTCGGCCGCTCCTGGCCGCGTGCGCTGGCGTTCGACGAACTTCTCGCCGGCGCCCGCGCACTGCGCGGCGGCTCCGCCACCGACGCGGACCGCGAGCTGCTGATCGACGCGATGTATGTGCTCGCGTGCAGCGGCGAAGTGACCTTCCTGACCGAACCGCCCTTCGTAGTCGCGGATGTCAGCGATCATCCGCGAGCGAGCCTGCTGGCGCGCTGGCAGGCCGGCACCGGACCTCTGGTCACCAATCTGCTGCACCAGACGGTGCGGCTGGAGGACGACCGCACCCGCCACTTTCTGCAATTGCTCGACGGCTCGCGCACCGTCGCGCAGATCGTCACCGAAATGACCGCCGCTTTCGGCTCCACGACGGAGATCGAGCGCAGCGAGAACGGTCAGCCGATCGAGCCGCTCCTGCTGTCGACCAGCGATGGCGTCGCCCGCTCGCTCGCCATGGTCGGCAAGCTCGGACTGCTGGTCGGCTAGGACGCGGATTCATCTGGGCGTAGCCATAACCTGATTGAAACGAGGTCAACGAGAGCAAAGTCGCTGGCAGCAAGCCAGCCATAACGCGTCGCCCCACTCCGACATTGTTTGAACCTGTTGAAGAGCCGCTCGCCCCGGTTGCGAGCGCGAGAGAAGGCTGAATCGTAAATCTCAATCGGCACGACCTCACCTTACGCCACGCCAACATCCTATGAAGGCGATCACAATGGGAACCACCCCCAGCGCACATACGGCAAACCATCCGCCCAGCGACCAGGAGACGCCGACGAGCATCGACATCACCGCGCCCCCGGAAAACATGGCGACCTGATAAATCGCGTTCAGACGTGTCCGAATCCCGGCATCGAGACCATAGAGGATGGTCCGGCTCGAGATGTCCACGATGGTCACGCTGATGTCCAGGACGATGAGCCCCACCGCCATCCCGGCCAGATGTCCCTCGAAGACCGCCAACAGCACCCACGCGCTCACCATCCCCGCAAGTGCCGCTCGCCGAGTGGCATGTGGTCCGGATCGATCGACCGCTCGCCCAAACATTGGCGCGGCGCTTGCTGCGCCTGCCGCGACGAATGCGACCAGGCCGATGGCTTGCGGTGTCCAGCCGAACGCCGGACTTTGCAGATAGAGCGTCACTCCCAGCCAGAATACAATGAACGAACCATAGCTGAGAGCCTGGCATATCGCGGCGACGCGAAGTTCAGGGACGGTGCGCAGCAAATGCACCAGGGAGCCGATAAGCTCTCGATAAGGCACTCTGCCTGAAGAAGGCTTCGCTGATTCAGGCCGAACAATGCGAACGAGGAAGAACAGCTGCATCGTCATCATGCCGGCAGCGCCCCAATAAACCGCACGCCAGCCGAAATGCGTCCCGATAAAGCCTGATGCGGTCCGAGCGAGCAGGATTCCAATGATGATGCCACGCGTCAGAATCCCCGTGACATGGCCGAGCCGCGAAGCCGGCACACGCAGGCTGGCATAGGGCGGCAGAATATAGGGCGTGATGCCGAACAATCCGATCAACAGGGAAGCCGTCGCGACAGTATGGATCGATCTGCTTGTGGCGAACAGAACGAGCGATGCGATCTGAATCGGGATGACCGTCAGGAGCAATCGGCGCGCCGAGATGATGTCCGCGAGGGGCAACAGGAATGCCAGCCCGCACGCCAGACCGATCTGGCTCAGGCCAGGCAGGATTCCAACGAGGCCACTGGAAATAGAAAGCGCCCCGCCCACTTCAACGAGCAGTGGTTGAATGTAGTAAGCATTCGCCACTGCGATCGCCGAGACGGCCGCGAGCAAGCCGACAGCGCGATCGCTGAGGACTGTCACGCTCTTCATTTGCAAGCCCGTCCTTCGGTGTTATGCGCCTGCTCATCCGCGCCCAAAGCACCGCCAGGCTTTTCGCTGTCGCTGAAACGATGCTGATCCACACCGGTTTGCGCGACATGCACCGTCGGGCCATTCGCCTTCTGGAAGGAATGCTCGATTGGGATCGCAGCCTCGACGGAGCGATATCGAATTGCAGCCATTCGCAATCGTAGGCCGATCGGATACTTGCTATTAGCTCAGCAATCGCGCATGAAGCCTGAAGCAAAACTTCAAAGTGGGTCAATTGCGACAGAAAAACCCCCTCGAAGGCGTGGCCGTGTTTGTCGCTGTGGCCGAAGCTGGCAGCTTTTCCGAAGCAGCGAGGCGGCTCGGCATCTCGCCATCCGCCGCCAGTCAGGCGATCCGCAGTCTCGAGGAGCGGCTCGGCACACCGCTTTTGCGCCGCTCGACCCGCAGCTTGAGTTTGACGGACGTTGGAACCGACTATCTCCTCGCGGCTGCTCCTGCCCTGTCGCAATTGAGGCGAGCCGCGGAAGTGGCGGCGGGACGGGGCGGACGGCCAACCGGCCCTTTGCGCCTCACCATGCCGCGCGCGCCCTTCGACCTGCTCATTGCTGCAGCTCTGGCGGCTTTCCAGGAAGCCTATCCTGACGTGGATCTCGAGATCGCGGTCGAAGCGCGCATGATTGACATCGTCAAGCAGGGTTTCGACGCAGGATTGCGCTATGGTAATTTCGTCGAGAAGGACATGGTAGCCGTCCCGGTCGCGCCGAGCTCTGAAGCGGTTCTCGTCGCTTCACCTGCCTACCTTCATGCTCGATCGATCCCAAAGCTTCCAAGCGATCTGCTCGATCACCGTGCCGTGATGTGCCGCAGCCAGATCACCGGCTTGATTAAGCCATGGATCCTGCAATCCGCCGGCGAGACCGTACAGATCGCCCCGCCGGCCGCAACGATCGTTCACGATCTCGCCTCCCAGATCGAACTGACTGTGAGGGGGCTTGGAATTGTCAGCGCGCCGGCTGCAAGCGTGTCCGATCTTCTCGACGCTGGAAAATTGTCAAGGATCCTGCCCACATGGTCTTCTCCGCTGGAGGCGCTCTATCTCTACTTTCCGAGCCGTCGTCACCAATCAGCGGCATTACGCGCATTCGTCGCGTTTCTCAAAGGCCGCTCCTATCTTCCCCTCAACCTGCGCAACGGACACGTGAGAGAAAACCTGGATGCGTGGGATGAAACCCCATCAAGCCCGGAATCAAATCGCAACTCGGCCTCGATCTGATCAAACCCAAGCCTGGATGCGGCGGGGCACGGCCCCCGCCGCATCATGCTGATGTGTTGATGGGTACGCGGCCTAGATCGCAGTCGGCGCCAGATCCAGCACCATTCCCTCCGCGCCGCGCAGGTTCAGCCTGTCGCCGGCAACCTCCGCCGCCCGGTCCATCATAGTGGAGAGCATGATCGTTGCCCCCGCAGCCGACGACGGCAACGCTATCGTCACCGGACGATCCGAGAAGTTCAGCACCACCAGCATCCGGCGGCCGCCATGGCCGCGCCAATACGCCAGCACGTCGGCTTCGCCGCTTGGCCACTCCTCATAGTCGCCGAGACTAAGTTCCGCCCTCGCCCGGCGCAGCGCGATCAGAGCGCCATAGAGCGCCAGCATCGAGCTGCTGTCGGACCGTTCGACAGCGACATTGCGGCTGGCAAAATCGTCGGTCAGCGGCAACCAGGGCTCACCGGCCGTGAAGCCGGCGTGCGCCGAACCGTCCCACTGCATCGGCGTACGGCAGCCATCGCGACCGACGCCATAGCCCGGCACGTTGGTCTCAAAAGGATCGCGCACCTGCTCCGGCGCGATCGGCACCTGCGGCAGGCCAATCTCATCGCCATAGTACATCGTCGGCGTGCCGCGCAGCGTCAGCAGCAGCATGGCCGCGACGCGCGCCTGCGCCGGGCCGACACGTCCGGCGATCCGAACGCGGTCATGATTGCCGAGCACCCAGTTCGGCCATGCGCCGGACGGCAGCAACGCCTCATAGCGTGCAATGAGATCGCCGACAGCGCGCGCCGACCACGGCGTCGAGATCAGCGCGAAGTTGAACGGTAGATGCGCCCCTTTCAGTCCGGCGCCATAATAGGCGACGAGCTTCTCCGGCGGCAGATAGATTTCGCCGATCAGGACGCGATCGTCGAACGCCTCCATCACCTGCCGCAGTTCGGCAACCACGTCGTGGACATCGGGCCGATCCGTCGAGTACAGCGGCAGCAGCCGCTCGTAGGGCTGGCGGTCGGGCGTGTAGTCGGGATTGAGCGGATTGTCGCGGAAGTCCGCGTCCTTGACCAGGTGCCACATCACGTCGACGCGAAAGCCGTCGACGCCGCGCCGCAGCCAGAACCGCATCACGTCGGCGATCGCCTGCCGCACCTGCGGATTGCGCCAGTTGAGGTCCGGCTGGGCACTGAGGAAGGCGTGGTAATAGTGCTGCCCCGTCGCGGCATCGAACGTCCAGGCGCTGCCGCCAAACTCGGACGTCCAGTTGTTGGGCGGACCGCCGTCGGGCTGCCCGTCCCGCCAGATGTACCAGTCGCGCTTTCGGCTGTCGCGCGAGCCGCGGCTCTCCACGAACCATGGGTGCTGATCGGAAGTATGATTGGGCACGAGATCGAGCACGACCTTCAATCCGAGACCGTGCGCGGCGGTGACCAGCGCATCGAAATCGGCGAGCGAGCCGAACAGCGGATCGATATCCGTGTAGTCGGAAATGTCATAGCCGAAGTCGACCATCGGCGAGGTGAAGATCGGCGACAGCCACAGCGCGTCGACGCCGAGATCGACCAGATAGTGCAGCCGCGCGATCACGCCACGAAGGTCGCCGATGCCATCACCATCGCCATCCTGAAACGACCGCGGATACACCTGGTAGAGAATCCCGGATTGCCACCAGGGCGCGTGCGGGGATACGGATGGGGCCATCGGCTGCAGGGTCCGGACAAGTAGTGCGTTGCACGGTGTTGTAGCCTGTTTCGCCAGCCTGTTGCCTGCCTGATCGCGGGGTGTTGGAATGCGGGAACAAGTGACCAGCTGACACAAGACGGTCATCTGGCGCCCCGGTAAGCCTCGCGCCGACAGCGAAGGGGATCGACATGACGACCAAAGCCGTGGTCTTCGATGCCTATGGCACCCTCTACGACATTCAGTCGGTGGCCGCGGTCACCGAGCACGCGTTCCCAGGCTATGGCGACATCATTACCCAGGTCTGGCGCCTGAAGCAGCTCGAATACACCTGGCTGCGTTCGCTGATGCGGCGCTACGCGGATTTCTCCGTGGTCACCCGCCAGTCGCTCGCCTTCACGCTGCGGGTGCTGGGACTGCCCGACAGCGGCGACGCGTTCGAGCGCATCATGGACAAGTACCTGCATCTCGATCTCTATCCCGACGCCCGGCCCGCGCTCGCCGCGCTGAAAGGCCATCGGTTGGCGATACTGTCCAACGGCAGCCGCGACATGCTCGATCCGCTGGTTCGCCACAGCGGCCTCGACACCGTGCTCGATGCGACGCTGAGCGTCGAGACGACGGCAACCTTCAAACCCAGCCCCGAAGCCTACGCACTGGTCGAGGACAGGCTCGGCGTCGCACCGGCCGACGTGCTGTTCGTGTCGTCCAATCCGTTCGACGTCTGCGGCGCCAAGGCGTTCGGCTTCAGGGTGGCCTGGATCGAGCGGGTCAGGCCGGACATCCTCGCCGCCGCTCTCGCCGACCGCGGCCACATCGCCCCGCTGACGCTCTTCCGCATCCTGCGCACCCAGATGGACGAACTCGATGCCGCACCGGACCACCGCGTCCAGTCGCTGGCTGAGCTCGCAGCCCTGGCCCGCGACGGGGCGCCTTGACGGCGCCCGCGCGCGATGCGCACAATCGCAATAAGTTCCTTTTCAGAACTAATTAGAGCCGAATAATCAACGATCGAGGGATCACCAGGAGAACGGCATGAAGACACGCATCACCGAACTTTTCGGCATCGCGCACCCGATCATCCAGGGCGGCATGCACTTCGTCGGCTTCGCCGAACTCGCCGCCGCGGTATCGAATGCCGGCGGCCTCGGCATCATCACGGGCCTGACGCAGAAGACCCCCGAGCTGCTCGCCAGGGAAATCGCGCGCTGCCGCGGCATGACCGATAAGCCGTTCGGGGTCAATCTCACCTTCCTGCCGACGTTCGCCAAGCCGCCCTATCCGGAATACATCGCCGCGATCAAGGAAGGCGGCGTAAAGATCGTCGAGACCGCCGGCCGCAGCCCCGAGCAGTACATGCCAGCGCTCAAGGAGGCCGGCATCAAGGTGATTCACAAATGCACCTCGGTGCGCCACTCGCTCAAGGCCGAGAGCATCGGCTGCGACGCGGTCAGTGTCGACGGCTTCGAGTGCGGCGGCCACCCCGGCGAAGACGACATCCCCAACATGATCCTGCTGCCGCGCGCGGCCGAGGAGCTCAAGATTCCGTTCGTCGCGTCGGGCGGCATGGCCGATGCCCGCAGCCTGGTCGCGGCGCTGGCGATGGGCGCCGAAGGCATGAACATGGGCACGCGCTTCATCGCCACCAGGGAAGCGCCCGTCCATGACAACGTCAAGAAGGCGCTGGTGGCGGCCACCGAACTCGACACCCGCCTGATCATGCGCGCCCTGCGCAACACCGAGCGGGTGCTGCGCAACGCCAATGTCGACCGCCTGCTCGAGATCGAGCGCGACAAAGGCGCCGCCCTCAAGATCGACGACATCATCGACCAGGTCGCAGGCGTCTACCCCAAGGTCATGATCGACGGCGACATGGACGCCGGCGCGTGGAGCTGCGGCATGGTCGCCGGCCTGATCCACGACGTGCCGACCGTCAAGGAGCTGATCGACCGCATCATGGCCGAGGCGGACGAGATCATCCTCGGACGCCTTGCCGGCTTCCTCGGCCAGCCCGCGCGCTCCGCCAAGGTCGCCTGATCACCGGCAGCCCGGTCACCGTCGCGGCGCGGCCGGACCACCAACAAGAAAAGCCTCGCAGGGGCATTCCCTGCGAGGCTTTGTCGTTCGTGGTGTCCGCGAAAGATTCGAACGGCGTGTTTTGCCACCGATCGACGCGATCAGGCCGCACGCACCTTGCTCAGGAAGTCGTCGACCGCAGAGCGCAGCATGCCGGCCTGCTGGTCAAGCTCCCGCGCGCCGCGCAGCACCTCGGTGGCAGCAGAACCGGTCGCCGACGCGGCCTGGCTGACACCACCGATATGACCGGTGATGTCGCTCGAGCCCTGTGCCGCCGCCTGGATGTTGCGAGCGATCTCGCGGGTGGCGGCGCCCTGCTCTTCCACCGCCGAGGAGATCGTCACGGCGATCTCGCTCATCCTGCCGATGGTGCCGGCGATGCCGTTGATCGCGGCGACTGCCTGACCGGTGGTCGCCTGCATGTTGGTCACCTGGGCCGAAATTTCTTCGGTCGCCTTGGCGGTCTGTGTTGCCAGCGCCTTCACCTCGGAAGCCACCACCGCGAAGCCGCGGCCCGCCTCGCCAGCGCGCGCCGCCTCGATGGTGGCATTGAGCGCCAGCAGATTGGTCTGTTCCGCGATCGTCTGGATCAGTTGCACCACGGCGCCGATTTTCTCGGCACCGCCGGACAGCTGCTGCACTGTCGAATTGGTCTGCTCGGCCTCGGCGACGGCGCGCCGCGCGATCTCGTTCGACTGCGACACCTGCCGCGAGATTTCCGCCACGGACGCGGACAGTTCCTCGGCTGCGGCCGCGACCGTCTGGACGTTGCCGAGCGCCTTCTCCGATACCTCGGTCACGGTCACCGCGCGCTGGCTGGCATCACCGGCCGTCGCGGTCATGGATTCCGCCGCGGTCTGCATGTCCACCGCGGAGGTCGCGACCGAGCGCACGACACCGTTGACGCTGTGCTCGAAGCCATCGGCGAGCGCGACCATCGCCGCACGCCGTTCGGCGGCGGCCTGCTGCTGCACCTCGGCCTCCTTCTGCTCGAGACCGCGGATGCGCAACGCATTGTCCTTGAACACCTGCACGGTCCTGGCCATCGCACCGACCTCGTCACGGCGCGTCGTTCCCGGAATTTCGGTCTCCAGGCTGCCGTCAGCAAGCTGCCGCATGCTGTTGCCAAGCCGGCCGAGCGGCCCGGTGATGCTGCGCGCCGTCAACACCGCCACGATGCCGGTGATGCAGGCGATCGCAAGCATCGCAAGACCGAGCGACCACACGATCGGCTTCAGCTTGGTGTCGAGGTCGTCGAGATAGGCACCGGTACCGACGACAATGTCCCAGCCGGGAATGGCCACCGCATAGGACAGCTTGCGGACCGGCTCGGTCTCGCCCGGCTTGACGTATTCATAGCGCAGCGTCACCTCGCCCTTGGCGAGCGCGCCATCCCGCAGCTCGCGGGTCAGCGCGCGACCGTTGGTCTTTTCGTCGAGACGATTGACGCCGATCTGCTTCGGGTTCGGCGAGGCCAGCGTCACGCCTTCGCGGGTGAAGGCAAACAGATAGCCGTTGCCGTTGTCGTACGTCATGACCTGGGCACGACGCGCGAACTCCTGGATCGCAGCGTCCTTGCTGAGCTGGCCGGCCTCGACCTGCTTCTGCAATCCGAGCGCTACGTTCTTCGCCACGTCAACGATGGCGTGTGTCTGCTCCACCCGGTCATTGAGAATGACGCCGCTCATCAGCCGTCCGGCTTCGATTCCAGCCGCTCCCAGCCCGAGCAGCGCGATCACCACCAGTCCTCCCAGTTTCGCAGCAATCGGGAGGTTCTCGAACAGCTTCATGGACGTCTCCGGTTGGAATGGAACGAGAAAATCAAAGCTTCAAGCCGGAGCATCGTACCGTCGACTCATTAGGGGTGTCTTAATCACGTCGATGTCGTGCGGACGACAAAACGCGCAGCCTTACCGGCATACACAGATCGCATCTCTGCCCTGCCGCGATTGCAATCAGAGGGCGCACGTCATAGCATTATAACTATCATTCCATGTCGCGATGGCCGCGACGTTCCGGGAGCGTCTCCATGTCAGATCCGATTGTCATCGTCTCCGCCGTGCGCACGCCGCTCGGCCGCTTCCAGGGCGAATTGTCGCCGCTTGGCGCGCCGAAGCTCGGCGCCCATGTCATCGGTGCCGCCCTCGAACGCGCCGGACTCGCCCCCGAGCGCGTCGACGAGGTGCTGATGGGCTGCGTGCTGCCCGCAGGCCAGGGCCAGGCGCCGGCACGCCAGGCGGCCCGCGGCGCGAAACTGCCGGATGCAACCGGCGCGACCACCGTCAACAAGGTGTGCGGCTCGGGCATGAAAGCGACCATGCTGGCGCACGATATCCTCGCCGCAGGCTCCGCGCAGTTCGTCGTCGCCGGCGGCATGGAGAGCATGTCGAACGCGCCGTATCTGCTGGCCAAGGCGCGCGGCGGCTACCGCGTCGGGCACGATCGCATCATCGACCACATGCTGATGGATGGCCTCGAGGATGCCTATGAGAGCGGCCGCTCCATGGGCGACTTCGGCGAAGCCACCGCCGAAGCCTATCAGTTCACGCGCAAGGATCAGGACGACTATGCAGTGGAAACGCTGACCCGCGCCCGCAAGGCGGTCGAGAGCGGCGCGTTCAAGGCAGAGATCGCACCGGTCGTGCTTGCCGAGAAGGCCGGCCCGCGCACCATCGCCAATGACGAGCATCCGCTGAAAGTCGACCCGGCCAAGATCCCCAACCTCAAGCCCGCCTTCCGCGCCAACGGCACCATCACTCCGGCCGCCTCGTCGGCCAATGCCGATGGCGCGGCCGCGCTGGTGCTCACGCGGCGGTCACTGGCGGAACGCAGCGGCCTGCCGATCCTTGCCGAGATCAAGGGCCATGCGACCCATAGCCAGGAGCCGCAGTGGTTCACCACCGCGCCGATCCCGGCGATCCGCAAGCTGCTCGAGCGCACCGGCTGGAGCGTCGGCGACGTCGACCTGTTCGAGATCAACGAGGCCTTCGCCGTGGTGCCGATGGCCGCGGCCCGCGATCTCGCCATCCCCCGCGACAAGCTCAACATCAACGGCGGCGCCTGCGCGCTCGGCCATCCGATCGGCGCCACCGGCGCACGGCTGATCGTCACGCTGCTGCATGCGATGGCCAACAACGACCTGCGGCGCGGCATTGCCTCGCTGTGCATCGGCGGCGGCGAAGCAACCGCGATCGCCATCGAGCGCGTCGCACACTGACGCCCGCTCCTCGCTCATCAGCCCCCGCCATGGCGGGGGCTTTTGCATGCCCACAGGGAAAAGCCTCGCTCAGGCGTCCCGGGGCTTGCCGACCAGAAAAATCGCCAGCGCGGCGACCGTCGCAACGGTGATGACCGCGCCGAGCGCGACGGGCACGGGCAACGGCAGCGCCGCCGTGACGCTGACCCCGATCGCGGCGCCAGCCATCTGCAGAAAGCCGACCAGCGCCGAAGCCAGACCCGCCCGCTCGCCAAACGGCGACAGCGTCAGCGCGGTGCCGAGCGGGCTGACGATTCCCATCCCAAACAGGAACACGATGACCGGCAGCAGATAGGACAGCAGCGACCGGTCGACCATCTGCGCCACCAGCAGCGCGACGCCGCCGGCCGCGGCACATATGAGGCCGAGCAGCAGCGCGCCGCGCAAGCCGAGACGCCCGGCAAGCCTTGGCGCCAGCATGCCTGCGGCAAACACCACGAACACCGTCGCGGCGAAAAAGGCTCCCAGCGCCAGCGGCGGAAAACCGAGCCCCTCGATCAGGATCGCCGGCGATGCCGAGAACATCGCGAACAGCGCCCCCATGATCAGCCCCACCGTCAGGCCCGGCGCGATGAAGCGACGGTCCGCCACAAGCCCGGCATAGGCGATAGCGATATGCACCGGGTCGAGCGGCAGCCGGACGCCGTCATGGGTCTCGCCGAAGGTGCGGCCATACAGCACGGCGATCACGGCGGCGAACAACGCGACGGCCGCGAACGCCGACGGCCAGCCGAACACCTGTTCGAGCAGCCCGCCAACCAGTGGCGAAAAACCGGGAGCCGCCGCGGTCGCGACCATGATGAAGGCCAGCGCCCGCGCCAGCGCGGTGCCCTCCATCAGGTCCCGCGCGATCGCCCGCGCCAGCACCGAGGCGGCGCAGGCGCCGAGCGCCTGCACGGCCCGCCCCGCCAGCAACGTCGGCAGATCGGTGGCGATCCCGCAGATCGCGCTGCCGGCGATGAACACCACGAGACCGCCCAGCACCAGACCGCGGCGGCCGAACCGGTCGGACAGCGGCCCCGCTGCCAGCTGGCCGACGGCGAACACCGCCAGGAACACGCTGATCGTACTGGCGACCGCGGGCGTCGGCACGGCGAAGCTGCGGGCAAGGCTCGGCAGCGACGGCAGCAGGATACTGGTGGCGAGCGTACCGAGGGCTGCGAGCCCGGCAAGGATCAGGACCTGCGACAGCGCCGCCCCGGCCTGTGCCGGCGTCGCAGCAGCCCGCTTCGGCCCGATCCCGATCTCCTGCTCCATTGTCTTCCGCCCTTCCCATGCTGACAAAACCGTCAAATCATATGATGGATATCATGTAAAATGATGCCGCACCATGCGGAACTGCATGCATGGCCCGCGCGCTTTCAAGCATTTGCATGTTTCGCGCCGCAGCCGCTTCGCGCTAGGCTTCGCCGACAGTTGCCAGCGAGGAGAACAAGACCATGGGCAAGCCAACCGCGATCGTCGTCGGCGTCGGGGCTGAACTGGGCGTCGGCGCCGCCGTCTGCCGCCGCTTCGCCGCCGAGGGCTATCACCTGCTCGCCGCCGGCCGCACCGCCGACAAGCTGCAGCGCGTCGTGGACACCATCCGCAACGCCGGCGGCAGCGCCGAGGCGGTCGTCGCCGACGCCACCGTGGAAGGCGACGTGATCCGGCTGTTCGACCACGCCATGGCGCTCGGCACGACGTTCGAGGCGCCCGACGCGGTCGTCTTCAACGCCGGCATCAACCGCCATATCGAGTTTCGCACGGTGACGGCGCAGCAGTTCGAGGAGTTCTGGCGTGTGTGCTGCTTCGGCGGCTTTCTGGTCGGACGCGAGGCGGCACGCCGCCTCGTGCCGCTCGGCCGCGGCACGGTGATCTTCACCGGCGCCTCCGCCAGCCTGCGCGGCAAGCCGGGCTTCGCCCAGTTCGCGGCGGCCAAGGCGGGCCTGCGCATGATCTCGCAGAGCATGGCGCGCGACTACGGCAAGGATGGGCTGCACGTCGCCCATGTGGTGGTCGATGGCGGCGTCGACGGCGAACGGCTGCGTTCGCGCAATCCCAACATCGCGACCGAGCGTGGCGAGAACGGCCTGCTCAATGTCGACGCCATCGCCGAAACCTACTGGCAGCTTCACCGCCAGCACCGCTCGGCCTGGACGCAGGAGATCGACCTGCGCCCGTTCAAGGAGACCTTCTAGGGCGCAACAGGGGCGGCTCAGGCCGCCCGCGCCTGCTGCGCCAGGATCTCCTCCTCGACATCGCGCAACTGGTCCTTGCCGAAGAACATCTCGTCGCCGACGAAGAATGTCGGCGAGCCGAACGCACCGCGGTTCACCGCATCCTGCGTCACCTCCAGCAGCCTCGTTTTGACGTCCGCGTCCTGCGCGCGGGCGATGAGACGGTCGGCGTCGAGCCCCGAGGCGATGAACGCCTCCCGCAGCACCTGGGGATCATCCATCTTCTTGGGCTCCTCCCACATGTGATGATAGGCGGCGCGAACGTAGGGCTCGAACACGCCTTCGAACTGCGCCGCCACCGCGCCGCGCATCAGCATCAGCGTGTTGACCGGAAAGAACGGGTTGGAGCGGAAGCGCGTCAGGCCGTGGCGATGCACGAAGCGCTCGGTCTCGCGCTGCATGTGCTCGGGCTTGTTGCGGACGCCGCGCAGGTAGTCGGCCGGCGAACTGTTGTTGGTAAGCTTGTAGATGCCGCCGAGCAGCACCGGCACATAGGCGAACTTGACGCCCGTACGGGCTTCGATGGCCGGGATCACCTGCGCGGCGAGATAGGCATTGGGGCTGCCGAAATCGAACTGGAATTCCACCTGCGGCGCCATCGCCGTCCTCCCTGTCGCCTGCATGTCCGCCCGTGTCATCCGGCTGCACCGATTGATGACTTGGCAACGATATAGTTCTAAAAAGGAACTTTATAGAGGAGCGCCTCGTTGCGCAAGGTCGGGACTGGGGAGGAACGTGCTGCGGTGGCGTCCGGCCATGCACGCCGCGCCGACGTCAATGCCGTTTTGGAATGGCGAGACGGTAAATCTTTGCTATGTGTAAGACACATGACATCGGCGCTGCGAATGGCCGGGGAGGATCTGCGATGAAGTGGGACGCACTCGAGGACGAGGCGTGCTCGATGGCCCGGACGCTCGCCGTGATCGGCGACCGCTGGAGTGTCCTCGTTCTGCGCGAATGCTTCCTCCGCGTCCGCCGCTTCGAGGAATTTCAGACCAACCTCGGCATCACCCGCCACCTGCTCGCCGACCGGCTGAAGAAGCTGGTGCGCTTCGGCGTGCTGCGCCGCGTGCCTTACCAGACCAATCCCAAGCGCCACGAATACATCCTCACCCAGAAGGGCCTCGACCTCTATCCGATCCTGATGGCGATCGTGCGCTGGGGTGACATTCACATGGTCGACGAACGCGGCCGGCCGCTGCTCTATGAACACAAGACCTGCGGCAAGTTCTTCGAGCCGGTGATGATCTGCTCGGAATGCGGCGAGCCGCTGCACGCCAAGGAAGTTCACACCCATCCGGGCCCCGGCGCGGCGACCGCGGATCCGAAGTCCGTGGCTGCCCGCGCGACACGCCGCAGGCTGTCGTCGGACGCAGCCTGACGGCCGCGCCCCCGCTTCACCACTTCTCGCCGAACGGCCGGATCTCGTGCTCGAAGGTCCAGGCGTCGCGCGGCTGCTGGTAGAGCTGCCAGTAGGCTTCAGCCACCGCCGCCGGCCGCATCAGGCGGTTGGGGTCGATGTTTTTTGCCGCTTCCGCGCCCTCGCGCGTGCCGATGAGTTGACGCACCCACTCGGTGTCGACGCTGGCGTCGATGATGAGATGGGCGACATGGATGTTCTTCGGCCCGAGCTCCCGCGCCATCGACTGCGCCACCGCGCGCAGGCCGAACTTGGCGCTGGCAAAGGCGGCGAAGCCGACGCCGCCACGCAGGCTGGCCGTGGCGCCGGTGAAGAAGATCGCGCCGCGACCGCGCGGCACCATCGCACGGGCCGCCTCGCGCCCGGTCAGGAAACCCGAGTAGCAGGCCATCTCCCAGACCTTGCGGAACACCCGTTCGGTGGTGTCGAGGATCGGAAAGTTGACGTTGGCGCCGATGTTGAAGATGCAGGCCTCGAGCGGCGCGTGGGCATCGGCATCGGCGATGAAGCTGACGACCTCCTCCTCCTTGCGCGCATCGAGCGAACGCCCGAACACGGTGCCACCGGCGTCCTCGATCTCCTTGATCAGCGGCGCCAGCTTGTCGCCGTTCCGCCGCCCGGCGAAGACGGCAAACCCTTCCGCCGCGAACTTCTTGGCGATCTCGCCGCCGATGAAGTCGCCCGCACCGACCACTGCCACCGTTGCCTGCCGCTTGGCCACGCCAACCTCCCTTGCATCTGGATGCGACGAGCGGTCGCGCCGTGACGCGCTCCGCTCCCGCACTTCGTCCCCGAACATAAAGTTCTATTTTAGAACTTGTCAATCCGCAGGCCGGCCACGAAGCGCCCTGCAGCCCCGAGAAGCTGCGACCTGATCGGTGGCCTCAGGCGCCGGCCGGCTGCTCGCGCTGCCGCCGCGCCTCGTAGGCTTTCAAATGCGTCCGGACGATCGGCAGGAGCGTGGTCGCCACACCGGCCTTGTCGCCGCGACGCAACAGGTCGCCGATGATCTGGTCGGCCTCGATCCGCGCGCCGCGCTCGATGTCGCGCAGCATCGAGGCCATGATCGGCGAACCGGCCGCGGTGAACATGGCGCGCGAGCGTTCGAGCGCACCGGCGCGCGGCGCAAAGCCATGGGCCGCGGCAATGCGCGCGCACTCGTCGAGCACGGTGACGGTCAGGTCGGCGCCACCGGCGGCGACAATATCGCCGATCGCGGCCCGCATCAGGCTGGTCATACCGGCGCCGGTGGCGATGAACACCCACTTCTCCCACATGTCCTGCAGGATGGCGCTGCTCGGCTGCGCAACGAAGGTCGCCCCCGACAACAGCTTCGTCACCGCCTCCACCCGTTCCGACAGGCCACCGCCCTGCTCGCCGAATGTGACGCTGTGCATGTCGTTGAAATGCACGACATGGCCGGCATCATCGAGGGTCGCCGAGATCACGCACTGCCCGCCGAGCACCCGCTCCGCACCGAACCGGGCGTTGAGAGCGTCGAGGTGAGCCATGCCGTTCAGCAGCGGCAGGATCATGGTCGTCGGTCCGACGGCCGGTGCGAAGGCGTCCATGGCGCTGTCGAGATCGTAGGCCTTGCAGCTCAGCAGCACGAGATCATACGGCCCGCCAATGCGATCGGCCGTCACCAGCGGCGGATGGGGCAAGGTGATGTCGCCGGCGGGGCTCTTCACGACAAGGCCCTGTCGCAACTGTTCCGCACGGCGCGGCCGCACCAGGAACGTGACGTCGCGCCCCGCCTCGAGCAGGCGCGCCCCGAAATAACCACCGAGGGCACCGGCCCCAATCACCAGAACACGCATCGTGAATCTCCCACCGATCGATCATGGGCGGCGCGGAACACAGGGCCCCGGCCGCGACGCCGGGATCATCACGGCCCCCGCTCCGCGCGGCAAGTTCCAAAACAGCATGACTGCCAGATCGGCGGCCGGCGCGCGGTCATCGGAACAGCGCTGTCGGCGCCCCCTGACGCACACAACGCCGCCCTGACACCGCGCCGAATCAGGCTATCACCGCACCGACCCATCTCAGACCACGGGAGATCCTGATGATCCATGCTCGCCCGACGCCAGTGTGCGCGCTCCCAACCGGAACGGTGCGCATGCGAGTGCGGCTCGCCGCCGTTTGCGCGGGCGCGGCCCTGATGATGGCCTCCGCAGCCCATGGTGCCGGCGCCGTGTACCAGGAGCCGCCGGACAGCGACTTCCGGCTCGGCCAGCGCATCAAGGTCGACGACGGCACCTGTCCCGCGGGTCAGATCAAGGAAGTCACCGCGTCCAAGCTCTCGCCCGAAGGCATTGTGCGCACGCGCGCCTGCGTCAAGCGCTAGAGAAGCCCACATCCGAAGGTCGCGAGGGGGCGCCGGCGCGCGTCTGATCGCCCCGAGTGGGGCAAACGGGCCTCGCCAAAGTCATATGCATGCGAAAACCGGAACGCCCCGGTCCGGCTGAAAGCTACTGACCGTAGAGACAGGCCATGGTCGGCTTCGCCATCCGCGTCATGACGATGTCGATCTGATTTTCCTTCGCGGCCGGCAACCAGGTCCTGTCGATGGTGGGCACCCCGGTCTCGCTGATGCCGTACAGCAGCGCATCACGAACCTCGGCGTCGTCGACCATCGCCACCGCCTGCCTGTACAGACAATCGCACACCGCCTCGGGGCGCAGCGAGCGCTTGATCATGTAGGGCGCGCAGAGGCGGATGAACTCGCCGCGCGGGTCCGGCATGTGCGAGAACGAATGCGATTGCGCGTGGGCTGCTCCGACGAACGCCATCGCAAGGCCGGCCAGTGTGGCGAGGATTTTGTCCGTCATCGGTGTCGGGGCGCGGCCGCGCGGGCTCGCATCGGAGGGAATCAGCGGGCTGAGGCCGGCGCGGTCGCGACGTCGGGAGCGATCGGCGAGCCGATATAGGCGAAGGCGCCCGCACCGGGAATCGCGTCCCGGGCGACGGAGACGTCGCGCGCCGGCACGCCCAGCACGAACGCGATGGCAAGACTGAAGCTCAGGGCGCGCATGGCGTGTCTCCGGCGACGGTTTCGCGGTTTGGTCGCGGCACCCGGCAGGAAGGTTCAACTCACCACCCGCCGGGCGCGCCGCTCAGCATCGGTTAACCCCTTGCGCCGAAACCGGGAAAATTATGCGCCAGCGGCGCCGAAACCCTCCGCGGCCCGAAACTTCTGTAACAGTCGTGCGTTAGTTGAGGCCTCGCCCGCGAGGACCAGATCCCACGCCCCCGTCGCGCCCGCCCCGCTGCCCGCATCACCGCGGCTGCGAGGGTATTGGATGCCGACCGGGGGACGCCGGACCACCAGGAGGAAATGCCGTGGCAGACGAAACAACGTTCGGCCACTCCAAAGGCGAACGGACCACCCCTGATCGGCGGCCCGACCGGGCAGCGCCGCAGATGGCGTCGCAGCCCTCGCCGTTCCTTCACAGCAGCAACGTGTCGGTCCCGCAAACCCTGCTTCGCCTGACCGGCAGCTACAATCCCGTGCCGCCGCCGTCTTCCTGGCGCAAACAGCAGCGCCAGCCGGATGCCGCGTAGTGATGATCGCGCCAGATCAGATATTTATCTCAATTTTCTAACCTTCCACGTGATACACTTCACTCAATTGCTGAAGAAGTCCGCACACTTCTGAATGGCGTCACCCGCGCCCCAGGGCATGACCGGAACCGACGATGTCGAGTTCTTCGGCGACCCCTCGATCAGCCGGTCTGAATAGACCATGTAGACCAGCACGTTCCGCTTGGTGTCGCAGCCCCGCACGATCTGCATCTTCTTGAAGAACAGCGAGCGCCGCTGGCGGAACATGTCGTCCCCCTGCTGGAACTTGGCCTTGAAGCGGATCGGACCGATCTGGCGGCAAGCCAGCGAGATATCGGACACTTCTTCGGCGACGCCGAGCCAGCCCTTGATCCCGCCCTTTTCCGGAACGGTGAAATGGCAGGCCACCCCTTCGATCTCCGGGTCGTCCACCCCGTAGGTCGCGAGCTTGTCGTTCGGGGTCAACCACTTGAAGACCGTGGAGCGGCGGAAGATGAGGTCCGGCTCGTCAGAGGCGTGGGCGGCTGCCCCGAACAGCGTGGCGGCGCAGATCGCGGCGAGCACCCCCGCCCGCAAGCCGCCGGCGAGACGGCGCAGCAGGACCTTGCTGACAAACGGCATTGAAATTCACTCCTAGAACAACACGCTCCGCCCCCGATGTAGGATCGCGGAACTGTGATGGGAAGCCTGACCGCAGGCGCAAATTTTCCGGCCGGCGTATTGGTGCCGGAAGATTTTGGTTAATTTTTACCTGACAATCTTTGCCCGAGCAGCGGAGCTCACTCTGGTGAACCATTCCGCGTCTTGCGACACTCATAGCGGAACCAACCGGGAATCATTGTGAGCAGTCATAAGATTCAATTCTTGGCCGTCCTGCGTAGGCAGTGTGCAATGACATCCATTTCGATGACATCCATTTCGACGACATCTCATTCGGGCCGACCGTCGGCGATGCTTCTCGCAGTGTGCCTCGGCGGCGCGCTGATGCTGCCGGGACCGGCAGCCGCCTACCAGATCATCTGGCCCAACCAGACCTTCGAACAAGCCGACCCGCAGCAGGCGCCTCCCGCGGCGCCGCGCAGGCGGGCGGCGCGCCCGAGCTATCCCAAGATGGCCGATGCGCCGAAGGACCTCGTGAAGCCGCGTGGGCCGGTGATCATCGCTATCTCGATCGACAAGCAGCATCTGAAGATTTACGACGCCAACGGCTTGTTCGCCGAGTCGCCTGTTTCCACGGGCGTGCGCGGACACGCAACGCCGATGGGCGTGTTCAGCATCATCCAGAAGAACAAATGGCACCGCTCGAACCTCTACAGCGACGCGCCGATGCCTTACATGCAGCGCATCACCTGGTCCGGCGTCGCCCTGCACGCCGGCGTGGTGCCCGGCCATCCGGCGTCTCATGGCTGCATCCGCATGCCGATGGCCTTCGCCACCAAGCTGTGGGCATGGACGAGGCTCGGTGCCCGGGTGATCGTCGCTCCCGGCGACGTGGCACCGGAGAACATCAGCCACCCGGCCCTGTTCACCCATGCGCCGGATGCCTCCGCATCGGCAACGCCGGTCGACAAGGCGGCCGACGCGCCCCCCGCGAAGCCGGACAAGGCCGCAGAGGCCACCTCAGAGTCATCGTCGGCAGTGGCCGATCTGCGGCTCGTCCCCAAGCATGACGATGTGCCGATGACCGCGGGCGCGCCCGCCGCGGCAAGCAGCGAGCGCATTCGCCTCGCCAATGCGGACGCAGCCCTGGCGCCCGCAGGCCCCATCGCCCCCCCGACCCGCACCGACGCCCGTCCTGCCGAGGCGATCGGGTCCGCGCCGCTGCCCGCGCTGGCCGGCGACAGCGGCGTGAACGCGGCGGCGCCGCAAATCCCGGCCGATCAGGCCCAGACCCCTGCGAAGGATCCGCCCGACGCAGCGTCCGACACCAAGGCGCCTGCCGTCGGCGCGACCAAGGACACCGCGGCGAAGCCGCAGGCACCTGTTGCGGCGGCTCCCCCCAAGCGCAGCGGTCACATCGCCGTGCTGATCAGCCGCAAGGAAAACCGCCTCTATGTCCGGCAGAATTTCGAACCGCTGTTCGACGTGCCGGTGACGATCGCGCAGAACGACCGCCCGCTCGGCACGCATGTGTTCACGGCCCGGGCGGACAGCGACGCGCCCGGCACATTCCGCTGGTCCGTGACGTCCCTGCCCGCACGCAAGGTCGCGACCGATGACGCCACACCGCACCGCCGTCGCGTCGCCGCGTCGACGGTCGAGCCGCTGCCGCCGGTGACACCGGCCGAGGCACTGGACCGCCTGGCCCTTCCCGAAGACGCCATGATGCGGATCGCCGCGGCCATCGCGCCGGGCGGCTCGATCATCGTCTCCGACCAGGGACTGGGTGGCGAGACGGGCCTCGGCACCGACTTTATCGTGCCGCTGCGCTGAGAGGCCGATGGCTGGCCCGTGACGGACGGCGCGCGGCCGGTCGCCTCGCGCACCGTCATGGGGTAGAAGTCGGGCGCCATGGATACCGCCACAAAGCCCGCTTCCGTCCCGCCCCCGGCCCGCGACGCGCTCGCGCGCCTGACTTGGTTCGGCCCGCGCTACGGATTTGCCGCGATCCTGCTGGCGCTGGCGGGCTCGTTCTTCGTGTTCGGCTACGCCTCGGCGTACTGGCGCAATGCCGACATGGACTTCATGGTCATCTACAACGCCCTTGCCCTCAATGATGGCCGGCCGCAGCTCTATTTCGACCATCCGGCCTATCTCACCATCCTGTCGGTCAAGGTCTGGTTTCAACTGCTCCATGCACTCGGATGGCTCGACGCCTGGACGCTGTCCGCGATCCCGCCGGCGACCGACCGCGCCGCATTCG
This sequence comes from Bradyrhizobium sp. U87765 SZCCT0048, assembly GCF_018131225.1. Classification (GTDB taxonomy): domain Bacteria; phylum Pseudomonadota; class Alphaproteobacteria; order Rhizobiales; family Xanthobacteraceae; genus Bradyrhizobium_A. The sequence continues at coordinate 419,562 of NZ_JAFCMM010000001.1, forward strand.
ATGCCGCGATGCAGGCAGCGGTCCGTGCCGGGCGGGTGCTCGCCCTCCTCACCGCGACCGGCTGCGTGGCGATCTTTCATGCCCTGATCCGGCGGATCGTCCGCGACTGGCAGGTCGCGCTGCTCGCCACGCTGGCCTTCGCATTCTCCGGCGGCGTCGCCGTGCATTTGCGCATCCTGCGCAGCGAACTGATCGCCGCCTTCGGCATGGTGTTCGCCCTGATGCTGCTGATCGTGGTCGGCCGCCGCAGCGCGACATGGCGTCCGCTGGCGATCGCGCTGGCGGCGGCCAGTTGCGTGCTCGGCCTCGAGAACAAGGTGCATGCGGTCCTGTTGATCGCCGCACTTCCGGCGTTGCTGCTGCCGTTCGGCTCGGCCGAAAGCGCCAGCCGTGGACCGTGGATCCGCCCTGTCGGATGGCTCCTTGCCGCAGGCGCGGTGCTGCTGGCGGTGCTTGCCGCCGGCACCGCGAAACCGCTGATCGTCGCCGGCCTCGCGCCGCAGGCGCTGGCCGACGCAGGCTTGCGCCCGATCGGATCACCCGGCACCTACCAGAGTGTCCTGCTGCTGTGGATCCTGGCAGGCATGGCCACCTACGCCATGGTGTGGCGTGTCAGCGTCCCTGAGACCATCGCAGCGATGGCCGCTGCGCTCGGCGGCGCCGCGCTGGGGCTGCTTGCGCTGAACGTCTCCTACAACATCGGCGACGTCGTCGCGGTGATGAATCCGCTGGAACGCATGCTGAGCTTCGCCGATCCGGAGACTGCAACGGCCACCGCCGGTGGCGTCACCGGCATCGTCCGGCTGCTGTTCGAAGGCATCGGAATGGTGCTGGCGCGGCTGACTTTCGTTCTCCACGCCTCCGCCCGGCCGACCGTGTTTCTCACCTGGCTGATCATTCCAGGCATCGTCTACGCATGGCGCCGCGGCGAACGGCAAACCGCCGTCCAGGCCCTGCTGCTGCTGCTCGCCGCCATCGGCATCGATGCGCTCGGCATCCGCCGCGGGCTGAAGACCGAATATTTCATCTTCACCGATCCGCTGATCATCCTCGCCGGCGCAGTCCTGCTCGACCGCCTTGACGAGATCCGAACCTGGCGTCTGGCCTTTCCGGTCGGCGCGGCCTTGTGCGCCATCCATTTCGTGCTCGCTCACGCCGAGCCCGTGCACTACATGACCAAGCAGCGCGGGCCTGAAGAGATCTGCCTGTGGAACAAGTCCTACATGCCGCTGCTGCCTCTGCCGTGGTGCCCCGAGCCGCCACCCCGGACATAACGCCCTGTTGATCCGGACCATGGCGCAAATCAGATAGGGTCGCAGGCCATGGCCGTTACGGGGAGCGCATCATGATCCACCGCAGACACGTCCTGATGATGCTCGGCGCTGGTGTTGCGGGCGCAGCCAGCTCTGGTGCCCGCGCCGAGACCGCACCCGCGCTCAGCCGGATCACCGCCTACGGCTTCGCGTTCACCGGCCTCGGCGGCAAGGATATCCGCCTGTCCGACTATGCCGGCCGGCCGGTGCTGGTCGTCAACACCGCCTCGCTGTGTGGCTACACGCCGCAATATACCGGGCTGCAGCAGCTGTGGACCGAGTTTCAAGCGCAGGGGCTGATGGTGATCGGCGTGCCATCGAACGATTTCGGCAGCCAGGAGCCCGGCGGCGCGGACGAGATCGACCGCACCGCGCATGCGCAGTATGGCGTGACCTTTCCGATCACCGCGAAGACGGTGGTGCGCGGCCCGGCCGCGCACCCGTTCTATCGCTGGGCCGCGGCGGAGCGGCCGAAGGAGGTTCCGGCCTGGAACTTCCACAAGTACCTTCTGGGACGGGATGGCTACATCGCCGACGTCTTCGCCAGCGCCGTCGAGCCGACCGACACCCGCGTCAAGACCGCGATTGGCCGGGCGCTGACCTCTGCGTGATCGACCGCGCTGAGGCCTTCATCACCCCCTCGCCTGAAGCCGCCTGCCGACCCCGTGCGGGCGCATTCTCCACCCGGTCGGCCCTCCGTGGCCACCGTGGCGACTCAGTCGCGCCTACACTAGGATGACGCCTGCGGCAATGGAACCGCGGCACCACGGCAAGAAATCTTGCCGCAAGAACGGCGGGGAGTTCGATGCGGATCACGACCGGTTTGATGTTCGCAAGTGCTGTGTCGGCTTTGATGTTCACGGCGGCGGCTGCACAGACGCCCGCGCGTCCGGCCGCCGCGCCACAGACCGCGACGGCCGCTCCCGCCAGCCCGCCGGCCAGTGCCGACAAGACCGCCTGTGCCAATCCCGACGCGCTCGGTGTCGCCCGCGTGGTGCAGATCGACACCACCGGCGGCCCCGGCTTTGGTTTCGAACACTTCAAGCAGCTCGACTTCCTGCGCGACAAGGAGGTGGTGCTGACCTTCGACGATGGTCCCTGGCCCAACAACACGCCGGCCGTGCTCAAGGCACTCGCCGACGAATGCACCAAGGGGCTGTTCTTCCCGATCGGCAAGCACGCCACCTATCATCCGGAAATTCTCCGGCAGGTGCTGGCGCAAGGGCACACCGTCGGCGCCCACACCTGGTCGCATGCCGTCCTGACACGCAAGGGCATGACCGAACAGGCCGCGAAAGACGAAATCGAAAAAGGCTTCAGCGCCGTGCGCTGGGCGCTCGAGGCACCTCCCGCGCCATTCTTCCGCTTCCCGGCCCTGCAGCATCCGCCGGCAATGGTCACTTATCTCGGCCAGCGCAACATCGGCATCTGGTCCTGCGACGTCGACTCCTTTGACTTCAAGACCAGGAACGCCGATCAGGTCATCACCAACGTGATGACCAAGCTCGACAAGCTCGGCAAGGGCATCATCCTGATGCACGACTTCCAGAAGCACACCGCCGAGGCGCTGCCCACGCTACTGCGACGGCTGAAGGCTGGCGGATACAAGGTGGTGCAGATCAAGGCGAAGGGCGCCGTGCAGACCATTCCGAGCTATGATGAAGCTCTGGCCAAGGACACCAAGCTGCCGACCATCAGCAGCCGCCCCGTCTCGAGCGTCGTGCAAACCATCTCGGAGTAGATCTTGAACTGCCAGTTGCTCGCCGGATCGCCACGATGACCGTGTTGCGTATCGAAGGGTTTGTCATCGTGTCGGCCGACGGCATGCTGGCGAATGCCGACCGCGTCATGCCACAGACCCTGAAGTTTGCGGGCGATCAGCGCTTCTTCGATGCCGCGCTCGACGCCGCTGATCTCGTGGTGCACGGCCGCGACTCGTACGAGGATCAACCCAACTCGCCACGCCGGACCCGGATCGTCCTGACCCGGTCCGTCGCCGCGCTTGCCCCCGCACCGGACAATCCGAAGGCAACCCTTTGGAACCCGGCAGGCGCGCGCTTCGAGGAGGCCTGCGAGGCGGCGGGGGTCCGCGCCGGTACGGCCGCCATTATCGGCGGACCTGCCGTTTTTGCGATGTTCCTCCCGCGCTACGACACGTTCTGGCTGTCCGAAGCGCCTCAGGTCAGAATCCCCGGCGGCCTTGGTGCCTTCCCCGGGGTGCCCGAGCGCACGCCACACGACATCCTGCGCGCCGCGGGTCTTGCCCCGACCGACCGGCAAGTGCTCGATGTCGACGGCCCGGTGACGGTCACCGCATGGCGCAGGGAAAGCTGATCGCGAGTGCGCCTGATCGCCGGCAGGCAGCGCCCTCGCCGGATCAATGCTCGGCGTAGGCGATCCCGTCGCCACCACGGCGAGGATAGCCGACAATGATCAGCAGCGCTCCGATCAGCGACAGGTTCTTGAGGGCGTGCATCGTCTGGTTGACGCGCTCCGCTCCGGTCAGATCCCAGAAGTTATGATTGTAGAACGTCGCGACCATCACGAACATGATGAGAATGATGGCGAAAAATCGCGCGCCGAAATTCAGCGCGATCATCAACCCGCAGATGATTTCAATCGCCGAGGCCGAGATGGCGAGCTGCTGCGCGATCGGCATGCCCGTGAGGCTTTCGAGCTGGGTGGTGTAGGCCGTCAGCGCTGCCGGAATAGCCACCTTGGTGGCGATGTCCTGGGCCGTCGCCGCCAGGTCGACCAGGTTCGAGACGCCTGAGAAAACAAACAGCACTGCAAAAAGAATACGCCCGATCGCGACAATTCCAGACATGCCAGGCCCCATTCGACGGTAACGACCACGGGGCGATCCCCGGGGAGCGCTCATGAGTCTCCCGGTCGCCGGCAACGAGTATGACCCGAGCCGGCGACTTGTCCAATGTCCGGATACAGGGAGCGTCGCGGCCTTACGCGAACAGGTTCGGCTGCTGCCGGGTGGCCTTTTCCTGAGCCTCGACCACGGCGACTGCCGTCATGTTGAGAACGCCGCGCGCCGTCACCGAAGGGGTGAGGATATGAGCGGGGCGCGCCGGACCGATCAGGATCGGGCCGACCGGCAGCGCGTCGCCGATCATCTTGATCATCTGGTAGGCGATGTTGGCCGCATCGAGGTTCGGCATGATCAGGACGTTGGCGACCCCTTCGAGCCGCGAATGCGGCAGGATGTTCGCGCGCGCGAGCTGGGACAGGGCGGAATCGCCCTGCATCTCGCCGTCCGCCTCGATTTCCGGATGGGACTGCGCCAGGAGCCGCGTCGCCTCGCGCATCTTGCGCGAGGACTCGCTGTCGTAGCTGCCGAAGTCCGAATGCGACAGGAACGCGATCTTCGGCTTGAGGCCGAAGCGCTGGACGTGCTCGGCGGCCTGCGCCGCCATCTCCGCCAGCTCCTGGGCGCTGGGGTTGAGCCGCACCTGGGTGTCGGCGATGAAATACGGCCCCTTGCTCGTGATCATCAGCGCCAGCGCCGAACAGTCGTCCGCCCCCGGGCAGAAACCGATGATCTCGCGGATGTGCCGCAGGTGGCTCATGTAGCGGCCCTCGACGCCGCAGATCATGGCGTCCGCCTCACCGCGCATCACCGACAGCGCCGCGATCACGGTGTTGTTGGTGCGCACCAGCGTACGGGCTGCGTCAGGCGTGATGCCGCGCCGACCCGCGACATCGATGTAGCTCTGGACATAGGAGCGATAGCGCGGATCGTCCTCCGGATTGACGAGATGGAAGTCCTTGCCGGCACGGATCGCCAGACCGAAGCGCTCGATGCGGGCCGCGACGACGGACGGCCGTCCCACCAGGATCGGCAGCGCCAGCTTCTCCTCCAGCACCACCTGGGTGGCGCGCAGGATGCGCTCGTCCTCGCCCTCGGCATAGATCACCCGGACCGGCTGGGTCTTCGCCTTGGCGAACACGGGCTTCATGATCAGGCCGGAGCGGAACGTGAAACGCTCGAGCTGTTCGACATACTCGTCGAAATTCGTGATCGGCCGGGTGGCGACCCCCGATTCCATGGCGGCCTTGGCGACCGCAGGCGCGATCCGCAGAATGAGGCGCGGATCGAACGGGCTCGGGATCAGCGAGCCCGGACCGAAGCCCTGGGCCTCGCCGGCGTCGGACGAGCGCGCCACGACATCGGACGGCGCCTCGCGCGCGAGCTGCGCAATGGCGTCGACGGCGGCACGCTTCATTTCCTCATTGATCGCGGTCGCGCCGACATCGAGGGCGCCGCGGAAAATGAACGGGAAACAGAGGACGTTGTTGACCTGGTTCGGGAAGTCCGAGCGGCCGGTGCAGATCATCGCGTCCGGGCGCACCGCGCGGACGTCGTCCGGCATGATCTCCGGGGTCGGGTTGGCGAGCGCCAGCACCAGCGGCTTCTCGGCCATCTGGGCGACCATCTCGCGGCTCAGCACGTTCGGGCCGGACAGGCCGAGGAAAATGTCGGCGCCACCAATGACGTCGCCGAGGGTCCGCTTATCGGTTTTTTGGGCGTAGACCGCCTTCCAGCGGTCCATGTTCTCGTTACGGCCGACATGCACGAGGCCGTCAATGTCGTTGACCCAGACGTTCTCGCGCCTGGCGCCCATCCACACCAGCAGATTGAGGCAGGCGAGCGCGGCGGCGCCCGCGCCGGCGGTGACGATCTTGACGTCCTCGAGCTTCTTGCCGTTCAGCGCCAGCGCGTTGCGCACCGCCGCGGCGACGATGATCGCGGTGCCATGCTGGTCGTCATGGAACACCGGGATCTTCATGCGCTCCTTGAGCTGGGCCTCGATCTCGAAGCACTCGGGCGCACGGATGTCTTCCAGGTTGATGCCGCCGAAGGTCGGCTCCAGCGCGGCCACCGTCTCCACGACACGGTCGACGGTGTTGGCGGCGATCTCGATATCGAAGACGTCGATGTTGGCGAATTTCTTGAAGAGAACCGCCTTGCCTTCCATCACCGGCTTGGAGGCCAGCGGACCGATGTTGCCAAGGCCGAGCACCGCGGTGCCGTTCGACACCACCGCCACCAGATTGGAGCGGATGGTCAGCGTCGCGGCCTCGCCGGGATCCTCGGCAATGACCTGGCAGGCCGCAGCCACGCCCGGCGAATAGGCCAGCGCAAGGTCACGCTGGTTCGCCAGCGGCTTGATCGGCTGGATTTCGAACTTTCCTGGCCGCGGCAGGCGGTGATACGCAAGAGCTGCCGAACGGAGATCTTCAGAATTAGACGACGACATTCAAGTTCCTCCGAAGCTCTTCGTCCTGCGCCAATACCAGTTCACTGCCATCTTCTGGAGACGACGAGCCATCGACGGCCCGTCGCCACCGTTCGTCAAACCTGCTTCACGTTTGCCGAAAGCTGCCCCGTGTGGCGGACGTCAGTCCTGGGGCAGATTGAGCCGAATATGCAGCTCACGCAACTGCTTCGGTGTGACCTCCGAGGGCGCGCCCATCAACAGATCTTCAGCGCGCTGATTCATCGGGAAGAGCGAGATCTCGCGCAGGTTGTTCGTGCCGCACAGCAGCATGACAATGCGATCGACGCCCGCCGCCATGCCGCCATGGGGCGGCGCGCCGTACTGGAAGGCGCGATACATGCCGCCGAAGCGCGCGATCACTTCCTCCTCGCCATGGCCGGCGATGCCGAACGCCTTGACCATCGCCTCGGGGCGATGGTTGCGGATACCACCGGACGCGATCTCATAGCCGTTGCAGGCGATGTCGTACTGGAACGCCTTGATGGTGAGCGGATCCTGGGTCTCCAGCGCCTCCAGCCCGCCCTGCGGCATCGAGAACGGGTTGTGGGCAAACTCGACGATCTTTTCGTCCTCGTTGTACTCGTACATCGGGAAGTCGACGATCCAGGCGAGCTCGAAACGCTCCTTGTCGATGAGGTTGAGCTCCTCGCCGACTTTCATGCGGGCCAGGCCCGCGAACTTCCAGAACTTCTGGGGATCGCCGGCGACGAAGAACGCCGCATCACCGTCCTTCAGGCCGAGCGCCTCGCGGATCGCCGCCGTTCGCTCCGGACCGATGTTGTTGGCGAGCGGACCGGCGCCCTCGCCGCCCTCACGCCACATGATGTAGCCGAGGCCCGGCTGGCCCTCGCCCTGCGCCCAGGAATTCATGCGGTCGCAGAACGCGCGCGAGCCACCGCCCGGCCCGGGGATCGCCCAGACCTGGTTCTTGGCGTCCTCGAGCATGCGCGCGAACACCTTGAAGCCGGAGCCGCGGAAATGCTCCGAGACATCCTGCATCACCAGCGGGTTGCGCAGGTCCGGCTTGTCCGAGCCGTACTTGCGCAGCGCCTCGGCGAACGGGATGCGCGGCCAGTTCTTGCTGACCGGCTTGCCCTTGGCGAATTCCTCGAACACGCCTGTGATCACAGGCTCCATGGTCGCGAACACGTCGTCCTGGGTCACGAAGCTCATTTCGAGGTCGAGCTGGTAGAACTCGCCCGGCAGCCGGTCGGCGCGGGGGTCCTCGTCGCGGAAGCACGGCGCGATCTGGAAGTAGCGGTCGAAGCCCGACATCATCAGCAGTTGCTTGTACTGCTGCGGCGCCTGCGGGAGCGCGTAGAACTTGCCGGGGTGGATGCGGCTCGGCACCAGGAAGTCGCGCGCGCCTTCCGGCGACGACGCGGTCAGGATCGGCGTCTGGAATTCGAAGAAGCCGGAGTCCTTCATCCGCCGGCGCATCGAGTCGATGATGGCGCCGCGGGTCATGATGTTCTGATGCAGCCGCTCACGGCGCAGGTCCAGGAAGCGATACTTGAGGCGGATGTCCTCGGGATAGTCCTGATCGCCGAACACCGGGAGCGGCAATTCGCCCGCCGGGCCCAGCACCTCGATCTCGGTCACGAAGATCTCGACATCGCCGGTGGCGAGTTCAGGGTTCTCTGTTCCACCCGGGCGGCGGCGGACCCGGCCGTCGATCCGGACCACCCACTCCGACCGCAGTTTCTCGGCGTCCTTGAACGCCGGCGAATCGGGGTCGGCGACACACTGGGTCAGGCCGTAATGGTCGCGCAGGTCGATGAACAGGACGCCGCCATGATCGCGGATGCGATGGCACCAACCCGACAGGCGCACGGTCTCGTCGATGTGGCTGGCGCGGAGCGCGCCGCAGGTGTGGGAACGATAGCGGTGCATGGACATCCTGAAAACACGTCGAGCTTGAGGAATCTGCCTTATTTTGAGCGACCGGGTTTACCCGAGCCCGCCCCGCCGGGCAACCAAGGAGGGCCGGTTTTGGCCCCCAATGTTGTCTCGCAAACGCGAAAAGGCTCGAAAAAACAACACTGTCATCTGAAGAAATCGGGGCGACAAGCCGTCCAAGAACGGTTATGCAGCGTGTTCATGAAGCTGATTACCACGACCGCCGACCTGGACGCAGCCTGCGCCCGCCTCGCCGAGCACCCCGTCATCACCGTCGACACCGAGTTTCTCCGGGAGACGACATACTATCCCCTGCTCTGCGTCATCCAGATGGCGAGCCCGGCGGAGGCCGTTGTCATCGATACCCTCGCCGAGGGGATCGACCTCGCCTCGTTCTTCGCCCTGATGGGCAACGAGCAGGTGCTGAAGGTCTTCCACGCCGCCCGCCAGGACATCGAAATCGTCTGGCATCGCGCCGGCATCGTTCCCCATCCGGTGTTCGATACCCAGGTCGCCGCCATGGTGCTGGGCTATGGCGACAGCATCGCCTACGACGCACTGGTCGAGCGCATCACCGGCCACCGCCCGGACAAGACCCATCGCTTCACCGACTGGTCGCGCCGGCCGCTGACCGAGGATCAGCTCCACTACGCCATTTCCGACGTCACCCACCTGCGCGAGGTGTTTGCGGCGCTCGACGCCGACCTCAAGAAGCGCGGCCGCAGCGACTGGGTCAGCGAGGAGATGGAAATCCTGACCTCGCCCAAGACCTACGACTTCCACCCCGAGCGGGCGTGGGAGCGCCTCAAGACGCGTGTGCGCAAGCCCAAGGAACTCGCAGTGCTGATGGAAGTGGCGGCCTGGCGCGAGCAGGAGGCCCAGGATCGCGACGTGCCGCGCTCGCGCGTGCTCAAGGACGATGCCATCGGCGACATCGCCACCCATGCCCCGACCACCATCGAGCGCCTCGCTAACCTGCGCTCGCTGCCGAAGGGCTTCGAGCGCTCCAAGTGGGGGCAGGACATCCTCGCGGCCGTGCAGCGCGGCCTCGCCCGCGACCCGCACAGCCTGCCGAAGCTGGAGAAGCCGCGCAGCAACGCCAACACCTCGGCGATCGTCGAACTGCTCAAGGTGCTGCTGCGCATGACCTCGGAACGCCATGGGGTCGCTTCCAAGGTGCTCGCGACCGTGGACGATCTCGAGCAGATCGCCGGCGACGACAAGGCCGACGTCGCGGCCCTGCACGGCTGGCGGCGGGAACTGTTCGGCGAGGCCGCGCTCGACCTCAAGCACGGCCGCCTGTCACTGGCGATCGACCGCGGCCGCGTGGTGCAGATCCAGCGCGACGGCGCGCGCTGACCGCAAAAGCGCGCGATCCACAACCAGACGCCCACGCGTCTCGTCGCCTTGCGGCTGCGACGATCAGCGCTTGATGATGGCTCCGGAACGGCCAAGCAGCCGCGCCAGTTGCTTGAAGCGATTGCTGACGCGGTCGGCGGCGAGATCAGCAATGCGATGATCAAGCACGAGCTGCAGCTTGCGGCCCACCGTCCGGAAACGTGTGGCTGGCAGCACGCCCGGCTGCGCCGCCGAAATCAGGTGCCCGACCCGGAAGATCGCCGCCAGCAGTCGCGCACGTTCGAGCATGTGGGCTGTCACCAGCGCCCGCACGCTCTCTGGCGCCTCATTCTCTTCGTTCAGTCCGGCGTAGCGATAGTAGATCGCGAGCGCGAGGAAAGCGCGGTCCTGATGACTGATCGCCCCGAAGTGACCATTGATCACCTGGTCCATGCTCTGCTCACCGCGATGGTCGGGGTGCGCCCGCCAGCCGATGTCCGACAGCAGGCAGCCGACGTGACGCAACCGCCGCTCCTCCTCGGTCTCCCTGACCTTGGCGACGCGGATCAACCGGTCGCTCCAGGCGATCAGATCGTCGGCATGACGGGGCGAGCGTGACCTCAGCAGATTGAGGGTCCGCGCCGCGGCAACGAGACCGTCCTGGCTGCGCTCGTCGCCGGGCAGCTTCTCGTAGAGCAAGCCCTCACGCACGCCATAGGTCGAGAACACGATCGCCTTGGGCCTGGCAATGCGCAGGATGTATTCGAGCACGAGCGCGGCGTAGGTCAGCAGCGGGCGCCGCGCATCGGCGACCGTCTCGATGTCGGCGAGCGTACCAGCGGCCGCAAGACGCCGCAGGCGCCGCACGAAGGCGAGCGCCTCGGTCGCGGGAATGGTGTAGCCGTGCATGACGCGAAGGGGATAGCCGCTCTGGATGATATGGATGCGAGCCAGCGCACGCCAGGTGCCGCCGACGGCATAGAAGGTCCGGCCGTGGCCGGACGTCAGCTGGGCGATACCGGACAGTTCGGCCTTGACGATCCGCTCCGCGCGCTTCAGCGACTTCTGAGAGATGTCCTGCAGCGCAAGACCTCCAAGCGGCAGCGTCTGACCACTGCCGACACGACTGCCGCGCACGTCGATCAATTCCAGCGAACCACCACCGAGATCGCCAACGATTCCGTCAGGTCGATACACGCCCGAGATCACGCCGAGCGCGGACAACCGCGCCTCGCGCGGTCCCGACAGGATTTCGATCCGCGCACCACAGATGCGCTCGGCTTCCGCGATGAATTCCGGGCCGTTAGTGGCGTCGCGGCATGCCGCAGTGGCGATCGCGTGGACCCGACCGACCTTCATCACGCGGCACAGCGCGCGGAAACGGCGCAGCGACGACAGCGCCTTCTGCACGGCATCGGCCGCGAGCAGTCCCGTGGTCTGCACCTCCCGACCAAGGCCGCACAACGTCTTTTCGTTGAAGACCGGCGCGAGATTGCGCGTCATGTCCTCGTAGACGACGAGCCGAACGGAGTTCGAGCCGATGTCGATGACAGCGACGCTCTGCGCGATCTTGCGCGCGCGGGAACCCGACACCCGGCTACGACGACTGTGATTGACGGTCCGGGCGGCGCGTGAGGCGGCGTGGCGAAGATTCTTTGAGCGACTTTCCACGGCCTGACAGACTCGGATTCGTCATGAAGTAGTTGTGGACGTTGAAAGACTCCTCGCCTTTCGCGGCCTTCATACGCGTTGACGATCCATCGGGCAACAACTGCCAGCTCTGCTGGTTGTCCTTGAGGTTCGCTACCATGATCTGTTCGAGAACCTGTTGATGCACCGTCGGATTCTGCAGCGGACACAGCACTTCGACGCGACGGTCGAGATTGCGCGGCATCATGTCGGCTGACGAGATATACACAACTGCTTTGGGCGACGGCAGTCCGTACCCCATGCCGAAACAGTAGATGCGGCCGTGTTCCAGGAAGCGGCCGATGATCGACTTGACGCGGATGTTCTCCGACAGGCCGGGAACTCCGGGCCTCAGGCAGCAGATGCCGCGCACGACGAGATCGATCGATACGCCCGCCTGGGACGCCTCATACAGCGCGTCGATGATGTCGGGATCGACCAGCGAGTTCATCTTCATCCAGATCGCGGCGGGCTTGCCGTGACGCGCGTGGCTGATCTCGTCGGCGATGTGCTGCAGGATTCGCTTGCGCAGCGTCAGCGGCGACACCGCCATCTTCTCGATGTCGATCGGCTCGGCATAGCCGGTGATGTAATTGAATACGCGCGCACCATCGCGCGCGATCACCGGATCGGACGTGAAATACGACAGGTCGGTATAGATGCGCGCGGTGACCGGGTGATAGTTGCCGGTGCCGACATGGACATAGCTGGTCAGGCTGCCGCCCTCGCGCCGCACCACCAGCGACAGCTTGGCATGGGTCTTGAGTTCGATGAAGCCGTAGACCACCTGGACGCCGGCGCGCTCGAGATCGCGCGCCCATCGGATGTTGGCCTCCTCGTCGAAACGCGCCTTGAGTTCGATCAGCGCCGTCACTGACTTTCCGGCCTCCGCCGCTTCGACCAGCGTCTTGACGATCGGCGAGTTGCTGGAGGTGCGATAGAGCGTCTGCTTGATCGCGACCACGTCGGGATCGCGCGCCGCCTGCTGCAGGAACTGGACGACGACGTCGAACGACTCATAGGGATGATGGACGACGAGATCCTTCTGGCGGATCGCGGCGAAGATGTCGCCACCATGATCGCGCACCCGCTCCGGGTGACGCGGCACGTAGGGCGGGAATTCGAGGTCCGGACGATCCAGCCGCGTCAGTTGCGACAGCTCGTTCATCGCCAGCGCGCCGTCGACCAGGAACACCTCGTCGTCGGCGGTCGCCAGCGCATGCTGCACGAAGCCGCGCAGCTCCTCCGGCATCGATGCCTCGATCTCGAGCCGGATCACCGATCCGCGGCGGCGGCGCTTGAGCGCGGTCTCGAACACGCGCACGAGATCTTCCGCCTCTTCCTCGATTTCGATCTCGGAGTCGCGGATGACACGGAATGCGCCCTGCCCCTTCACGGTGTAGCCGGGGAAGAGGCGGCCGATGAACAGACTGGTCGCCTGCTCCAGCGACATCAGGCGGATCGAGCCATCCTTGCCGCCAGGCAGACGAATGAAGCGATCGATCTTGCCGGGCATGCGGATCAGCGCGTTCATCACCTTGCCGTCGGAGCTGCGCGCCAGATGCAGCGCGATCGAGAAGCCCAGGCTCGGGATGAACGGAAACGGATGCGCCGGATCGATCGCCAGCGGCGTCAGCAGCGGGAAGATGTTGTGGAGGAAGTGGTCCTCGATCCAGTTGCGCTCGGACTTGGTGACATCCTTGCCGTCGATCAGCTGAATGCCGGCCCCCCCGAGGATGACGCGCAGGTCGCGCCAGATCGCCTGCTGGTCGGAGGCGAGCTTGGAGACGGTCTCATTGACCCGCGCGAGCTGCTCGGACGGCGTGAGGCCGTCGGGGCTCCGCTCGGCGATACCTTCACGGATCTGCGCCTTGATGCCGGCGACCCGGACCATGAAGAATTCGTCGAGGTTGTTGGCCGAAATCGACAGGAAGCGAACCCGCTCCAGCACCGGGTGCGCCGGGTTGACGGCCTCCTCGAGCACGCGGCGATTGAAATGCAGCCAGGACAGCTCGCGGTTGATGAATCTTTCGGGACTCGATGCGATCGCCGGGCGGCTCACCTCGACTTCTGATTTTTCATTTAAATCAATAGCTTGTTCAGAATCCATGAGAAATCAGCCGATCGTGGGAGCTGGCAGCCGGGCCCGTTTGCGGCGGAGCATGGGCGAACCACATGACGTTTCAATGACATGATGAACCATGGCCCTTCGCCGTCAAGCACAACGGCCCTGGTTCGGGATCCGGTTCACTCCGGACGCGGCGCGATATCGTCGCGCAGGATCTCGGCGGCCAGCGCCCGCGTCACCGGCCGGCGCAGGCGCAGCGATTCCGCGTCCAGCAAGGCAACCGTCTCCAGCGCCGCGCCGACCGAGCGCTCGATCCGTGTCGCAAGGTACCCCACCACCGTTTCGTCGACGGTCATCTGACGGTCCGTACAGAACTTGACGATCAGCGCGCGGAACAGCTGGTCGTCCGGTGGCGTGATCGCAATCACCGGAACCGCGCGCAGCCGCGAATTAAGGTCCCGCAACCCGACGGCAAAGGTGGCTGGCGCGGCCCGCGCGGTCAGCAAAACGAAAGCGCCATGCTCCCGCGCCATGTTCATGAGGTGGAACATGGCGCGCTCGTCCATGGCCTCGGGCGCGAGATCCTCGACCACGACCGCCCCGGTGCTCAGCGTCGCCGGCACGGCGGCCTCGCTCAGCGTCCCCGCGGCCACGACCCTGGCGCCGGACCGCTCGGCCCAGATCGCCGCGAGGTGGCTCTTGCCGGTTCCCTCCGGCCCCGCCAGCAGCATGGTCCGGTTGGGCCAGTCGGGCCAGCTGTCGACGAGCGCGAGCGCCAGCTCGTTGCTCGGCCCTTCGAGGAAGTTGTCACGCGTCAGGCTCTCCCGGTGTGGCAGGGCGAACGCCAGCTGACGGGGTCGATCGGTAGGGCCTGCCACGCAACATCACTCCTTGCAGAACTCTCCAGAACCGAACGCACGGCTTCCGGATCACGCCGGCGGCCGTGGTCACGGAAGATTTGCTGAACCGCCAGAACCGGATCCCGGGCGCCGGACGAGACCTTCAAACCCGGCTCAGCGGGAGGACTCGATCTCGCTCATGTGACGCACCCAGTCCACGAGATAGAAGGACACCGAAAGCAGCGTCAAGATCGTGACGAGGCCCATCAGGATGATATCGAACGGCGACGGATTGAACTCAAATCCCAGCGCCGCCAGCACCAGCGCCGCAAAAGCGACCTGCGCCACGGTGTTGAGCTTGGACACCATCAGCGGCCGCATTTCGACCGGCTTGCCGAGCAGCCACGACACGATCACGGCGCCGACAATCATGATGTCGCGCGACACCACCAGGATGACGATCCAGCGCGGGATCGCGCCCCAGACCCCGAGCGCCACATAGATCGACACCAGCAGCGCCTTGTCGGCCAGCGGATCGAGCAGCGCGCCGATCTCGCTGGCCATGTTGAAGCGCTTGGCGAGAAAGCCATCGACTGCGTCGCTGAGCCCGGCGCACACGAACAGCGCAAAGGCAATCGTCATCTGGTTGGACGCGATCGCCCAGACGATGACCGGCACCAGCAGGATCCGGCCCAAAGTAATGATGTTTGGAAGCACGCGAGATCCTGGAGCGCCTGAATTGCGGGCATTGCCATCTTGATCGGTTCCAGCCGATCCGTTGTCAACACTGGAAATTCGCTGGGTTACGGGCAAGCATTGCGCCAGGACCAAATCTTACGTAACCACCGCGGAACATGACATCGCGGCGTGCCAGCCGTGCGGCAATCGGGCCCCCAAAGCATGAGCGAACAGAAGAGCAACCTCACTTACGCGGACGCCGGCGTCGACATCGATGCCGGGAACCGGCTCGTCGACATGATCAAGCCGCTGGTCCGGGCGACCGCCCGTGCCGGGGCCGAGGCGGAAATCGGCGGCTTCGGCGGCCTGTTCGACCTCAAGGCGGCCGGCTTCAAGGATCCGGTGCTGGTCGCCGCAACCGATGGTGTCGGCACCAAGGTCAAGATCGCTATCGACACCGGCCTGCACAGCGGCATCGGCATCGACCTTGTCGCAATGAGCGTCAACGACCTCGTCGTTCAGGGCGCTGAGCCGTTGTTTTTCCTCGATTATTTCGCCTGCGGCAAACTCGATCCGGACGCCACCGCCGCGATCATCTCGGGCGTGGCGCAGGGCTGCCGGGATTCTGGCTGCGCCCTGATCGGCGGCGAGACCGCCGAAATGCCAGGGCTCTACAAGGACGGCGACTACGATCTTGCCGGCTTTGCCGTCGGCGCCGCCGAGCGCGGCACGCTGCTCCCCCGTCCGGACATCGGTGCGGGTGACGTCGTCATTGGCCTTGCCTCCTCCGGCGTGCACTCCAACGGCTTCTCGCTCGTCCGCAAGATCGTGGAACTGTCCGGCCTGAGCTTCCAGTCCCCCGCCCCGTTTGCGCCCGCCCTGACTCTCGGCGGCGCGCTGCTGGCCCCCACCCGGCTCTATGTGAAGTCGTGCCTGGACGCGATCCGCAGCACCGGCGCGGTCAAGGGTCTCGCCCACATCACCGGCGGCGGCTTCACCGACAACATCCCGCGCGTCCTGCCCCAGCATCTCGGCGTGCGGATCGACCTCGCGGCGCTGCGTGTGCTGCCGGTGTTCAAGTGGCTGGCTCAGCAGGGCAACATCGCCGAACTCGAATTGCTGCGGACGTTCAATTGCGGCATCGGCATGATCGCGATCGTCAAGGCCGACGCCGTGACGGAGGTCGCTGAAATCCTCGAACGGCATGGCGAAAGCGTCGCCTTGCTCGGCGAGGTGATCGCGGCGCATGGCGACGAACGCGTCGTCTATGACGGCCATCTCGATCTCGCCCTGTAGCGCGACAGCACCGCGCCGCCGCCTCCGGATCCGATCATGAGCACACTCGATCTCGGCTTCCTCGCCTCCCACGGCGGCAGCAGCATGCGTGCGATCGTCGGCGCGATCGCGGACGGCAGCCTCGATGCGCGGGCGCGCCTCGTCGTCGGCAACAACGGCGACGCGCCAGCATTGCAGTTCGCCCGAGACCACGGCATTGCCGTTCGCCACATCAGCGCGCGGACCGAAGGCAGCGAACAGGCTGCCGATCAGGCGATCAGCCGCGCGTTCGAAGACGGCGGCGTCACTTGGGTGGTGATGTCCGGCTACCTGCGCAAGCTCGGACCGGCGACCCTTGCCCGCTATCGTGGTCGCATTCTCAACATCCACCCGGCCCTCCTGCCGAAGTTCGGCGGTCAGGGCATGTACGGCCGCCGCGTCCATGAAGCCGTGCTCGCCGCCGGCGAGCAGATCAGCGGCGCCACCATCCATCTGGTCGACGAAGAGTACGACCACGGCGCAATCATCGCCCGGCGCGAAGTCCCCGTCCTGCC
The DNA here is from genome assembly GCF_018131225.1 of Bradyrhizobium sp. U87765 SZCCT0048. Taxonomy (GTDB): domain Bacteria; phylum Pseudomonadota; class Alphaproteobacteria; order Rhizobiales; family Xanthobacteraceae; genus Bradyrhizobium_A. Next base: position 436,509 of record NZ_JAFCMM010000001.1, read on the forward strand.
GACCGATACGGTGGACGACCTGCAACAGCGCGTCATGGCTGCCGAACCGCAGTTCTTTGTCGAAGTGCTGAGATCACTGGCGAGCGGCAGCCTTCCGGCGCTGGCGTGATCGACGCCCGAAGCTCAATCCTGACCTGAGGCCCGACGAGAAGCTTGTCTCACAGGCCTTGACCGCAAGCCGCAGCGCTCGCGGCATCGGCGCATCGCCCGATTGATCGGGCGGCGAAGGCCGTGCATCGGCACGACCCACAGGCGCTGCGCACATCATCCTGAACAAAAAAAAGACCCCGGAAAAAAGCTTGCCGGGGATCTCGGCGCATGTTGCGGAATTAGCCGACCTTGAGGTTCTCAGCCGACGCGCGACCACGGCTTTCCACCAGGTCGTACTCAACGACCTGGTTTTCGTTGAGTGTGCTCAGCCCTGCCCGCTCAACCGCGGAGATGTGCACGAACACATCCTTGTCACCTACGGAAGGCTTGATGAAGCCATACCCCTTGGTGGGGTTGAACCATTTAACGGTTCCCTTTGCCACGTCTGTCTCCTGCTCCTAGACACAAAAAAGCGACGCGACGCTGTTGCGCGTCACGCCACGACAAACGGGCTCAGTTTTTTTGTTCAGCGAATTTCGAGAGAACCACGAAACACACGGTCGAACGGCCGAACTCCGATTGCTCAACAATCCCAACATGAAAATCCTGCGTTAGCAAGACCCGCGGTTGCGCATCGTGTTGCCTGCACGCGTCGGAATCCTGCTTAAATGCAGGACATTCCTGTGTGGCAGCGCAACAACAGCGACGGTAATCCGCGTCCTTGTGCGATGCGGAAGCGTTGACCATCGACGGTAATTCAGCCCAAATCGCCCCATTGCGCAGCGGCATTGTGCCGGTTGGATCGATTGCAGATGAAGAGATTGTCTTCCTGGCGTCTGGCTCGGATGCGTCGATCGGCCGTGCGCACGCTCGGTGCGTCGGCGATAGGCATCATGGCCGGCGCAGCAACCGCTGACGCCGCATGCCTTTGCAGCGGGCCGCCGACATCGCCACCGCCGGCGCCACCTTCGTCACCGCCCGTGGTGCCGCCGACGCCCGCTTTGCCACCAGGCCCCAACAGCACCGATATCGAAACACAGTTCGCGTCTCACCAGGCCCTGTTCGATCTCGGCACCAACTTCCTCCGCCGGCTTGGCAACCAGTCGACCTGGGGCACCAACGCCGCGCTGAACCGCAATCCCGGCGGCGGCGGCGCGTCCGAAGACACCACGCCGCAGACCTTCCGCAGTTGGGCTGAATTCTACGGTATCTCCGCCCGTACCGATCCGCAGGGCACGTTCACCGGCGACCATCGCCGCACCTATGGCGGCGTCGCCGGGATCAGCGCGACGGTCCTCCCCGGCCTCAATGTCGGCATGTCGGTCGATCGCAGCGAAACCAGGATCGACATGCCGGAAGCGCTGCAGAGCGCCAAGCTCGGCCTGACCCAGCTCGGCTTCAACGCCTCCTACTCGCTCGGCAACTGGACGCTCGCAGGCGCGGTGGTCCATGGCTGGGGCGACATCAGTTCGCAGCGGGGAACGATTGCCGGCATTGCAATGTCGAACTACCACGGCGAACTCGACGGCCTGCTCGGCGAGCTGAGTTACTATTGGGCGCTTGGACAGAGCCGCGTCGTGCCCAAGCTCGCAGTCGAGTACGTCCGGGCGCGGACCGACGGCTTTCAGGAAACCGGGGGCTTCGACCCGGTCGCGGCCGCACAGGCGAGCGGCGAGCGCACACGCGTGCTGCTCGGCGCCGAGGTCGGTCACTACTGGATCATCGACAGCAAGGTGCTCGACGTGTCCGGCTACGGCAAGTTCGTCGACAACGTCGCGCAGAACCTGAGCCCGATCAATGTCAGCGCCAACGGCCAGACCATCACCGTCCAGGGCATCCGCGAGAGCACCTACGGCGCCGACGCCGGCGCCGGCGTGTCCTACGGACTGAACAACGCCCTACGGCTGTATGCCAATTACGACGGCAAGTTCCGTGGAAACTTCACTTCGCACCAGGGCACGATCGGGCTCGAAGTAAAGTGGTGAGCCCCATGATCAGGGTGCGCCCTGCACGCGACTAGACGGCATCACCCGAGCTGACGGAGGCTGTCGCATGCTCGGCCTGGGTGCGCAGCTTGCGGCGTCGCCACAGCCCACCCCAGACGAGCACGATCACAGCCCCGAGCAGTGCCAGCACGAATTCGCCGAGCGGCTCGCTGAACATCGCCTTCTTGCTCGCGCCGAAAACCGCCGACACCGCATCGATGTTGAGGGCGATCTGGCCGTCGAGCAGACCATGCAGGATCGGATGAACCGCAGCATCGGTCGCGATGACGTCGCCGGCGATCCAACCAAGCAAGGCCGCGCCCAGCCACACCAGCACCGGCAGGCGGTCGAGCAGCGCCATGATCAGCGCCGCACCGGCCACAATCATCGGAATGCTGATCACGAGGCCGAGGATCAGCAGCAGCACGCTGCCATTGGCAGCCGCTGCGACGGCGATGACGTTGTCGAGGCTCATGATGATGTCGGCGACCGCGACGATCTGCACCGCCGCCCAGAGGTTGGCCGCGGACTTGACCTCTTCATCGTCGTCTTCGGGCACCAGCAGCTTGGCGGCGATCACCACCAGCGCGAGACCACCGATCAGCTTGAGGTAGGGCAGCGACATCAATGTCGCGACGATACCCGTGAAAATGATGCGCAGGAATACGGCGACGCCGGCGCCGAGCACCATGCCCCAGAACCGCTGGCGCGGATCGAGGCCGCGGCACGCCAGCGCGATGACGAGCGCGTTGTCGCCGGACAGCAGAACGTTGATCCAGATGATCTTGGTCAGGGCGACCCAGAATTCCGGCCGCCCGATCTCGGCCGTCCAGCTGCCATCGGACAGTCCAGCCAGCGCATGCGTCAACCAGTCCACCGCAAAGCTCCCCCCAGAGCGACCCGCAAGCGATCAGCGACGGTCGAAAGTCGGCGATGGCCGGCCCGCAGGCACGGCCACCGTCATGATTGTACAGGCAGGATCAGCCGACGATTTCGTTGCCGGAGAAGAACTGGGCGATCTCGATCGCTGCGGTCTCGGCCGCGTCCGAACCATGCACGGTGTTCTCGCCGATCGACTTGGCGTGCACCTTGCGGATGGTGCCCTCAGCCGCCTTCGACGGATCGGTCGCGCCCATCACGTCGCGGTACTTGGCGATTGCGCCCTCGCCTTCCAGCACCTGCACCACCACCGGGCCCGACACCATGAAGTCGACGAGCTCGCCGAAGAACGGGCGCGCGCTGTGCACGGCATAGAACGTCTCGGCCTGGCCGCGGGTCATCTGGATCCGCTTCTGGGCGACGATACGAAGACCGGCCTGCTCGATCAGCGCGTTGACCGCACCGGTGATGTTGCGGGCAGTCGCGTCGGGCTTGATAATCGAGAAGGTGCGTTCAATCGCCATGATGACTCCTGGTCGGCTGTTGGGAAATTCCGGCGCTTATAACGGCGCGCCTGCATCCCGGCAAGCCGGTTCCGGTCATCGAAACACCGCCCCGGAGACGACATGCCCCGTTCGCGGCAGCCTTTGTTACCGCGATTTCATCAAACTGAACCGCATCTGAACCCACCGGCGCACTGCCGTTCAGCTGCGACAGAATAGCCTTCTGGCCATGAACCTCGCCAACGACCACGGCGACGAAATTGTGACGGGGCTCACTTCTGACCCAGCCGGCCCGGCCGGCAACCCGAACGACAGGAGACGATCATGTTTCGCAAGTTTGGCTTCGCTCTCGTGGCGGCACTCTCTCTTGGCGTCGCCGCTCTGGCTCCCACGTCCGCCTCCGCCTGGGGTGGCCATGGCTGGCATGGTGGCTGGCACGGCGGGTGGCATGGCGGCTGGGGCGGCCCACGCTTCTATGCCGGCGGCCCGTACTACTATGGCGGGTATGACGGCTGCTATGTGCGCCGGCTGGTTCCGACCCCGTGGGGCCCCCGCTGGCGGGTGGTGAACCGCTGCTACTGATCAGGACGTTCGATTTCCTCCCGACGACTTGAGCCCGGCCGTGATCACGGCCGGGCTTTTTTTGCGGCGGGCTCCCTGCGCCTGGTCGTCCGGGTGCGCAGCACGGTACGCCTGGGCGCGGAACCCGGCGTATTTTACTCAATCTTTACCTGTCGGGACTGTGATGCCCGCATCGGGCGAAACCAAGCCTGCGGCAAGATCATTGTCGCACCGACACGTCAGGTTGAGGAGCCCATCATGGCGCGCCAGGTCGACGACTTGAATCGGATGGAACGCGGAACCGTTATCGCGGTTGGCCGGGCCGTCGGCGAACGGCTGCGTGCGGCGCTCGCGCCGGAGACCACCCCCCTCCCGCCGCGCCTGCAGGGTCTGCTCGACGAGATGCGACGAAGCGAATCCGACACCGATCCCGCCTCCCGCTGACCGTACAACGTGCTCCGGCGCGGAACGCCGGATGCGAAAACGGGTTGCGTTTCATCGGGCGAGCGGTGAAAACGCCGCATGCTCTCCATCAACGACATTTCGATCCGCCTCGCCGGACGGCTGCTCATCGACCAGGCCACGGTGCAGATCCCGCCGGGCGCGCGGGTCGGGCTGGTCGGGCGTAACGGCACCGGCAAATCTACCTTGTTCAAGGCCATCCGGGGCGAACTCGCGACCGAGTCCGGGAAGATCACCCTGCCGCCGCGCTGGCAGATCGGCAGCCTCGCGCAAGAGGCGCCGAACGGTCCGGACAGCCTGATCGACGTCGTGCTGCGCGCCGATGTGGAGCGCCACGCGCTGCTGGCCGAATCCGAGACGGCGGAAGATCCGCATCGCATCGCCGAGATCCAGACCCGCCTCGTCGACATCGACGCCCACTCAGCCCCGGCGCGTGCAGCAGCCATTCTCAGCGGCCTCGGATTTTCGACCGCCGACCAGGCCCGCCCGTGCGCCGAGTTTTCCGGCGGCTGGCGGATGCGTGTCGCGCTGGCATCGACATTGTTCGCCCAGCCCGATCTGCTGCTGCTCGACGAGCCGACCAACTACCTCGATCTCGAAGGCACGCTGTGGCTGGAGGATCACCTCGCGCATTACCCGCGCACCGTCATCATCATCAGCCACGACCGCGATCTGCTCGAGACCTCCGTCGACCAGATCCTGCATCTCGAGCAGGGCAAGCTGACGCTCTACCGCGGCACCTACTCCTCGTTCGAACAGCAGCGCGCCGCGCGGGCGATGCAGGACGCCAAGATGGTCAAGCGCCAGGAGGCCGAACGCAAGCGGTTGCAGGCGTTCGTCGACCGCTTCAAGGCCAAGGCCTCCAAGGCGCGCCAGGCGCAATCGCGCGTCAAGATGCTGGAGCGAATGCAGCCGATCACGGCGCTCGTGACCGATGAGGTGCGCGAGATCAACTTCCCCGCGCCGGAGAAGATCCTGTCGCCGCCGATCATCGCCGCGGACAACGTGACGCTCGGCTACGAACCCGGCAAGCCGGTGCTGCAACGCGTCACGCTGCGCATCGACACCGAGGACCGCATCGCCCTGCTCGGCTCGAACGGCAACGGCAAGTCGACCCTGGTGAAGCTGCTGGCGAACAAACTCAAGCCCGTCTCGGGCAACATCGTGCGCGCCGACAAGCTGGCCATCGCCTATTTTGCCCAGCACCAGCTCGACGAACTCGACGAGAGCGGCACACCCTACAGCCACGTCCGCAAGCTGATGCCGGAAGCTCCGGAAGCCAGGGTGCGCGCCCGCACTGGCGCCATTGGCTTCTCATCCAAGGCAGCCGACACCGAGGTCGGCAGCCTGTCCGGTGGCGAGAAGGCCCGCCTGCTGCTTGGGCTCGCGACGTTCTTCGGCCCGAACATGATCATTCTTGACGAGCCGACCAACCATCTCGACATCGACAGCCGCGCGGCGCTCGCCGAAGCGATCAACGAGTTTCCTGGCGCTGTCATCATGGTGTCGCACGACCGCTACCTCATCGAGGCCTGCGCTGACCAGCTTTGGGTCGTGGCGAACCGTGCGGTGACACCCTACGACGGCGACCTCGACGACTATCGGCGTTCGGTACTGTCGACGCGCAGCGGCAAGGAACCGGCACGCGACGGCGCCGCGCCGGAGCGCGAGCGGGCCCGGGCGGACGATGCACCGCGCAAGCCGTCTGACAAGCGTCCGCTCAAACAGAAAATCGCCGAGGCCGAAGCCGAGATGGCGCGGATCGGCGATATCATCGCCAAGATCGACGCCGCCCTCGCCATGCCGGACATTTTCACCCGCGAGCCGGACAAGGCCGCCCAGCTCGCCAAGGCGCGCGCCAATGCTGCGGCCGCGCTCGAACGCGCCGAAGAGGCGTGGCTGGATTTCAGCGCATCCTACGAAAACGCCGGCTGAAGCATCGCAGCGACCGTCAGGTCGCCGCCCGCTTCCTGCCCTTCTTGCCCGGCCTGGCTGCCGGCTCGGGCGCCGCAACCCCCTGAACGTCGGTCAGGCGGCCGGCCGTGAAACGATAAATGCCGGCGCGCGGGCCACGCGAGTAGGTCAGCACCGCGACGCGATCGCCGCGCTCGTTGGCCGACAGATTGACATTGTCAGGGGCGCCGATCGCACGGGCGACATCGCACTCGGTGTGGCCCAGCGCCACCGACCCGGTCGAGGCCGGCTGCCCCTCGGCCAGGGCATTGGCATCGGCCGGCGCCATGCCCGGACAGGCGCCATCGGCGCTGATAAGGTCAGCCTGAGCGACCGGCGCGGTCGGGCTGAGCGGCGGCGTCTCGATCGACACCGCTCGGTTGAACATCCTGGCCGGCCGCGAAAACCATTCCTGGTCCTTCAGCGAATAGTCGGACAGGCTGGCGCCGCAGCCCCCAAGCACGGGCGCCGTGACGAGCAGCAGCAACACTCCGTTCCGCAACGCACGATGTGATTTCACGATCGGTCTGTTCCCACGTCAGTCTTCAGACTGCGCCCTCCGCCAGCCTGCCGGCTGTCCCCCGGGACGGCGCGTCCCTCATTGAAGCAGAGCCTCGCCCTGCGCAACCCAATTTCAGGCCGATATCAGCGATCGACGGCCGTTCCCATCATTGATTTGAGGCACCACCATGGCCGACCGCAAGCAGTCAGGCCAGAATTCATCAACAATATTAATGTTGACACCCCCCAGCGACAGGCGGGTCCACCCGCCATGCGCTCTCGGATCATTCAGCCGGCCACCAGGACGGTCAACGCTTCTGCCAGCGCCCGCGCTCGTCGGCCTGCCAGTAGGTGACATCGAACCCCCTGGCCTTGCTGTCGGACCAGGCCTTGCGCGCGGCCGCCAGGGCATCATCGTCGTTGCCATCGAAGATCAGCACCAGGCGATCGTAACTGCCGGAATCCTCCGGCAGCGCTGCGTTGTCGACGAGGAAGCGAACGTTGGCGCCATTGAGATTGGCAGCCGCGGCAACCAGAATGACCGGCTGCTCGGCAGCATCATTGTCCCGCCACGTGCCATGCGGCAGGAACGCGTCGTCGCGATACGTCCAAAGATGCGCGTCGAGCGCGTCCGCACGCTCCTCCGACGCCGTCTGCACCATCACCCGCCAGCCGCGCGCGAGCGACTTCTCGAGCAGCGGCGGCAGGACGTTTTCCAACGTCATGTCCTGCAGGTGATAAAACAGCACTTCGGTCATCGCGCAGCCTCGCGTGCCGGCGCGCCGTCAGCGCCGCGGCTCGTAGTGGTCCGCGACCAGGCGATCGAGCAGACGGACGCCGAATCCCGATCCCCAGCTGGTGTTGATATCGCTCGACGGTGCGCCCATGCCGGTGCCTGCGATATCGAGATGGGCCCACGGCACATCGTCGACGAAGCGCTGCAGAAACTGGGCCGCCGTGATCGATCCGCCATTCCGGCCGCCCGTGTTCTTCATGTCGGCGAAGCGCGAGTCGATCTGCTTGTCGTACTCCGGTCCCAGCGGCATCCGCCAGACACGCTCGCCGGTCTCCAGTCCCGCCGCGGTCAACCGCTGGGACAACTCGTCGTTGTTGGAGAACAGGCCGGCGTGATCGGTGCCCAGCGCAACCAGGATCGCACCGGTCAGCGTCGCCAGGTCGACCATGAACTTCGGCTTGAACTTCCTGGCGACGTACCAGAGCACATCGGCGAGAACGAGACGGCCTTCGGCATCTGTATTGATGATCTCGATGGTCTGCCCGGACATCGACGTGACGATGTCGCCGGGACGCTGCGCGTTGCCGTCCGGCATGTTCTCGACGAGGCCGATCGCGCCGACGACGTTGACCTTCGCCTTGCGCGAGGCCAGCGCGTGCATCAGGCCGACCACGCAAGCTGCGCCGGCCATGTCGCCCTTCATGTCTTCCATGCCGCCGGCCGGCTTGATCGAGATGCCGCCGGTATCGAAACACACGCCCTTGCCGATGAAGGCCACCGGCTTGTCACCGCTCTTGCCGCCGTTCCAGCGCATCACCACCATGCGACCGTCATGGGTCGAGCCCTGGGACACGCCGAGCAGCGCGCCCATCCCGAGCTTGGTCATCGCCTTGACGTCGAGAATGTCGACGCGCACGCCAAGCTTGCGCAGTTGCGCTGCGCGACGGGCGAACTCGACCGGAAACAGCACGTTCGGCGGCTCGTTGACGAGATCGCGCGCCACCAGCACGCCGTCGACGACCGAATCGGGATGGGCGAATGCCTTGCGGGCCGCCGCGACATCCCCCACCGCGACCGAGACGGCCATGCCGCCCTTGCCCTCGTCGTCTTTCTTCTTCGTCTTGTAGCGGTCGAACTTGTAGGCGCGCAGGCGCACACCCGCGGCGATCGCCGCCGCACGGGCCGGCGCCAGCGGACCATCCGGCAAATCCGCCAGGACGGTCACCGCCTCGCCGCCGCCCTTGAGCCGCCCGGCGATCGCGCCGCCGAGCCGCGTATAGTCTTCATCCTTGAGGTCTGCGGTCTTGCCAGTCCCGACCACGATCAGCCGGTCGACCTTCAGCCCTTCCGGCGCCAGGATGTCCAGCACCGAGCCGTTCTTGCCCTTGAAGCGGCTGGCCGCGGCCGCCCGCTTGATCACCGCCTCGGCGGACGCGCCCAGCACCTTGCGGCTCGCACTCCCAAATTTCAGGGTCTCGTCACAAAGCGCCACCAGGACGCCACGCGGGCCGGCGGAAAACGGAACAAAGCCGACCTTGACGGCGTCGGGCATGGGAAACCTCCAGAAAAACGGGACCAGCCGCCGGACTGCGAGAATCCGGCCGGGTTCATCACTATGACCCGGCCGCCCGCGCCATGCCAAGCCGCGCCGCGGCCGCAGCTGGCCTACACGCGCGCCGCCGGGCGTGGCGCGATCGCCACGGATGCAAATTATTAACCATCAGCAACACCCGATCACGTCCCGGCCATTTTGTTGACCAATCAAAGAGATACTGTTGAGATAGCGTATGGCATGGAAACGCTGCACTCCCGCGGTTGGCGAATGGGTATTCGCTTGGGAGCAAGGTCGAATCCAACCGTGAAGACGGCATATGGGGATTGGGTTTCGCGGGTATCGATGGGGTCGATCGACGATTTTTCTGACCGGTCGACGGGGATGTCGGCGCGGCGAGTCATGGTGGTCCGGTCCTGTGGGCCGGCCAGCAAGCGTTTTGCGTAAGGCTGGATGACGCCATGATCGCCAACACGCTCGCGCGTTATTTTGCCGGCCGCTTCCTGCTCGCGACGCTGTCCGTTTTCGTCGGCATCTTCCTGCTGGTGGTCTTTGTCGATTACATCGAGCTGATGCGGCGAACTGCCAGCATCGCCACCGCTTCCGCACTGTTCGTCGCCCAGACTTCCCTGTTCCGCGTGCCGCAGTTGCTCGAGCGTCTGATGCCGTTCTGCGTGCTGGTCGGCGCGATGTCCTGCTACCTCACTCTGTCGCGCCGGCTCGAACTGGTGGTGGCGCGCGCCGCGGGCATCTCCGCCTGGCAGTTCATGACCCCTGCCATCCTCAGCGCGCTGATCCTCGGCGTCGCGGCAACCGCCATCTACAACCCGATGTCGGCGAGCATGCAAGAACAGGCCAAACAGATGGAGGCCGAGCTGTTCGGCGACCGGCAGGGTCTGCAGGATGCCTCCGGCTTCTGGGTCAACCAGGTCACGAGTGAAGGCCAGAGCATTATCAATGCCGCCAACAGCCAGGAGCAAGGCGTCCGGCTCACCGGTCTGACAGTGTTTCGATTCGCCCCTAATGGCGAGTTCAGGGAGCGAATCGAGGCGCGCGAAGCGGTCCTCGAACAAGGCGTTTGGCGCTTCCGCGGCGCGCGGCGCTACACCCTGAACGACCCGCCGCAGGAACAGGATACCCTTCTGCTGAGCACCAATCTGACGCCGGCCCAGGTCCGAAACAGCTTTTCGACCCCGGAAACTGTGTCTTTTTGGCAACTCCCCGATTACATAAAATCGTCCGCCAGTTCAGGACTGGCCACAGCGGGCTACCGCCTGCAGTATCAGAAGCTGCTTTCGCGGCCGTTTTTGCTGGCTGCGATGGTGCTGCTGGCCGGCGCCGTGAGCCTTCGCTTCTTCCGGTTCGGCGGCGTGCAAAAGATGGTTTTGAGTGGCGTGGCTTCCGGCTTTCTGCTCTATGTCCTCTCGAAAGTGACTGAGGATTTGAGCAAGGCCGAGCTGATGCCACCTATCGCTGCGGCGTGGTTGCCCGTGTGTGTGGGCGGCCTCACCGGTTTTTTGGCCTTGTTGTACCAGGAGGACGGGTAGTGGCCGTTGTCGCCGCCCGCCATAGTGTGACGTACCGCCGTCGGCGGCGCACGGTCGTGCGCTGCCATGGGATCGTCATGCGTGTCGTTGTTCCCTTTGCTGCGGCGCTTGCGTTCGCGGTGGCGTTCGATGTTGCGACGGTGACCCCGTCCGCGGCGCAGAGCTTCACGTACAATCCGCAGCCGCCCCGGCCGCGTCCGCCCCAGCGTCCCAACGACGGGCAGATGCTCGTCCAGGCGACCGAGGTCGACTACGACTACAACAACGAGCGTGTGGTGGCGGTCGGCAACGTCCAGATCTACCACAACAGCACGACGGTCGAGGCGGACAAGGTCGTCTACGACCAGAAGACCAAGCGCCTGCGCGCCGAGGGCAACGTCCGCATGACCGATGCGGACGGCAAGATTACCTACGCCAACGCGATCGACCTCAGCGACGACTATCGCGACGGCTTCGTCGATTCGCTCCGTCTCGACACCGCCGACCAGACGCGGATGGCGGCGACACGCGCCGACCGCACCGAAGGCCGCTACACGGTCTTCCAGAACGGCGTCTACACCGCCTGCGCCGAATGCCGCGACAACCCCAAGAAGCCGCCGCTGTGGCAGGTCAAGGGCGCGCGCATCATTCACGACCAGCAGGAGAAGATGCTGTATTTCGAGGATGCGCACCTCGAATTCTTCGGCGTTCCGCTGGCCTATCTGCCCTATTTCTCGACGCCCGATCCGACGGTGAAGCGCAAGTCTGGCTTCCTGATCCCGTGGGGCATGCAGAGTTCGGCAACGGGCCTCGGACTTGAGATTCCGTACTACTGGGCGCTCGCCCCCGACTATGACATGACGCTGACCCCGCGGATCACCACGCGGCAAGGCGTGCTGATGCAGGCCGAGTTCCGCCAGCGTCTGATGAACGGCGCCTACGAGATCCGCGGCTACGGCATCGATCAGCTGAAACCGGATGCTTTCTCCGGCACCACCGGCGATCGCCGCCTGCGTGGCGCGGTCGAGACCCATGGCCAGTTCGCGCTGAACGACAAGTGGGCGTGGGGCTGGGATGGCACGCTGATCAGCGACAAATCGTTCTTCCAGCAGTACAATCTCGCCGCCTTCAGGAATCCGATGCAGTCGTTCCTGACGACGCCGACCGAAGCGACGTCGCAGATCTATCTGACCGGCGTCGGCAACCGCAGCTACTTCGATGCGCGGATGCTGTACTATTACGGCTTCGCCGCCGCCGACGTGCAGAGCCAGTTGCCGATCGTTCGTCCGGTGATCGACTACTCGAACGTCCTCAACCGTTCGGTGCTGGGTGGTGAATTCAGCTACAAGGGCAACTTCACTAGCCTGAGCCGCTCAACCGCCGATTTCGAGCCGATCTCGGCCAATGCGGTTGCCAACGGCTGGTGCTTGCCGACCTCGGCCGACCCGACCAAGCTGATGCCCGCCAACTGCCTGCTGCGCGGCGTCCCCGGCGACTACACCCGCCTGTCCGGCCAGGTCGACTGGCGCCGGTCGTTCACCGATCCGCTGGGCCAGATCTGGACCCCGTTCGTCTCGCTGCGCGCCGACGTCATCAGTGCATCGATCACCGACCAGCCGGGTGTCTCCAACTACGCGACGACAGGCGACACCAACACCGTCCGCCTGATGCCGGCTGTCGGCCTCGAGTACCGCTATCCGTTCATCAACGTGCAGCCGTGGGGCACCACCACCGTGACCCCGATTGCCCAAGTGATCGTGCGGCCGAACGAGACCCACGCCGCCAGCCTGCCCAACGAGGATGCGCAGAGCCTGACCTTCGACGCATCCAACCTGTTCAGCGTCGACAAGTTCTCGGGCTGGGACCGCGTCGAGGGCGGCGGCCGAGCCAATGTCGGCGTCCAGGCCAACACGCAGTTCGATCGCGGCGGTTCGGTCAATGTCCTCGTCGGCCAGTCCTACCAGTTGTTCGGCCTGAACTCCTACGCCGTGCGTGACCTGACCAACACCGGCATTGACAGCGGTCTCGACAAGGCCCGCTCGGACTATGTCGCCCGCGTGACCTATCAGCCGAACCGGACCTACACGTTCTCGGCGAGCACCCGCCTCGACGAAGCAACGATGAACGTGCAGCGCCTCGAGCTTGAGGGCAGCGCCAGCTTCGACCGCTGGTCGGTCAGCATGATCTACGGCAACTACGCGCCGCAGCCGGAACTCGGCTACCTCACCCGTCGTGAGGGCATTCTGACCAAGGGCAGCGTCAAGCTGACCTCGAACTGGGTGGTGTCCGGCGGCTTCCGCTATGACCTGCAGGCCGACAAGATCAACCAGTACATCATCGGCGCCGGCTATGTGGACGACTGCTTCGTGCTGGCGGTGAACTACATTACCGACTACGCATATACCTCTCTGACGACACCGACCCCAACTCTCGATCATCGTGTGATGGTGCAGATCGGACTGCGGACCATCGGCATGACGTCGTTCAACCAGAGCGTTGGAACTGGGCAATAGAGCCGCACCGGGTGCCATGGCGGGACCACAAAGTTCTCCCATTGGAGTAGGCCTGACGACATCCAGACCGGGAACTCACGGGTACCAATGATGATTGCGATCTCCTTGCCTCGCCTGGCGCGCGTCGCAGCCGCCGCGGGCGTTGTCCTGATCGCCGCGACGGCCGGTGCGACGCCGTCGCGCGCCCAGAACGTCGTGCTGATGGTCAACGGCGAGCCGATCACCAATTTCGATATCGAGCAGCGCGGCAAGCTCGATGCGCTGTCGACCCACAAGATGCCGCCACGCGATCAGATCATCAACGAGCTGATCGACGACAAGGTGAAGATCAAGGAAGCCAAGAAGTACGGCATCGATCCCACCGCCTCGGAAGTCGATGCGATCTTCGCCTCGATGGGCTCGCGCATGCGCCTCAACGCCGATGGCCTCACGGCGGTGCTGGCGCGCTCCGGCATCCGGGCCGAAACGCTGAAGAACAAGATGCGTGCCGACAGCGTCTGGACGAGCCTTGTGCGTGGCCGCTTCAAGGACAGCCTCGTGGTCAACGAGAAGGACGTGCAATCCGCGGTCCTGATCAAGGGCGACGAGAACTCAAAGGCGACGAGCTACGAATACAACATGCGCCCGATCGTGCTGGTGGTGCCGCGCGGCGCCGGCGCCGGTGCGCTGGATGCCCGCCGCCGCGAGGCCGAAGCCCTGCGCAGCCGTATCCAGAGCTGCGACGAGGCCACCAGCATTTTCCGCACGATGCGTGACGCGGCGATCCGCGACAACGTGATCAAGACGTCTGCCGATCTCCCCGCGCCGCTGCGCGCGCTGCTCGACAAGACCGAGATCGGCCACCTGACGCCGCCGGAAGCCACCAAGCAGGGCGTCGAGATGGTGGCGCTGTGCTCGCGCAAGCCGACCACCGCCGACACGCCGGAGAAGCGCGAGCTGCGCGACAAGATGTTCATGCAGAAATTCGAGGCCAAGTCCAAGGCCTACCTGCAGGATCTGCGCAAGGCGGCGATGATCGAGAAGCGCTGATGCAGCGCGACCGCGAGAGCCGTGTCAGGATCGTCCGCCGCCCACCGGAGATACGGGAGCCGTGACGCGACCGCTTGCGCTGACTGTCGGAGAGCCTGCCGGGATCGGCCCTGACATCGCCATCGCCGCGTGGCTTCGACGCGCCGACGACCGGATCCCGCCCTTCTACCTGATCGGCGACATCGACTTCATGCGCGGCCGCGCCGACGTCCTCGGCGCCGACGTCACCTTCGAGGCGACCATCCCCGACCAGGCCGCCGCGGTCTTCCCCGGCGCCCTGCCCGTCGTGCCGACGGGCCATCGCATCACGGCGCGCGCCGGCCATCCCGATGCCAGCAGTGCGCCGGCGGCGATCGCAGCCATCCGCCGCGCCGTTGCCGACGTCGAGGCTGGCCATGCCGCCGCCGTCGTGACCAACCCGATCGCCAAGAGCGTGCTCTACCGCGCGGGCTTCAGCCATCCCGGACACACCGAATTCTTGGCCGAACTGTCGCGCCGCGACGGCATCACGCCGCTGCCGGTCATGATGCTGTGGTCGCCGACGCTCGCCGTGGTGCCCGTGACCATCCACGTGCCATTGCACAAGGCGATCGACATGCTGTCGACGGAACTGATCGTCGCGACATGCCGCGTGCTGGCAACCGATCTCAAGCGCCGCTTCGGCCTCGCCAACCCATGCATCGCGCTCGCCGGCCTCAATCCGCACGCGGGCGAAGATGGCACCATCGGCAGCGAAGACCGTGCCATCATCGCTCCTGCCGTGGAGATCCTGCGTCGCGAGGGGCTCGACATCCGCGGCCCGCTGCCGGCCGACACCATGTTCCACGAGGCGGCACGCCGGACCTACGACTGCGCCGTCGGGATGTATCACGACCAGGCCCTGATCCCGCTCAAGACGCTGGCGTTCGACGACGGCGTCAATGTCACGCTCGGACTGCCGTTCATCCGGACATCGCCGGATCATGGCACCGCCTTCGATATCGCCGGCAGCGGGCGCGCCAATCCGTCCAGCCTGATCGCAGCACTGAAGCTCGCCGCGCGCATGTCCGCGGCTGCCGGCACGGCATGAGCGCGATCGACGACCTGCCGCCGCTGCGCGACGTCATTCGCCGCTACGAGTTGTCGGCCCGCAAGTCGCTGGGACAGAACTTCCTGCTCGATCTCAACCTGACCTCGCGGATCGCACGCGCCGCAGGCCCTCTCGACGGCGTCACCGTCATCGAAATCGGTCCGGGACCCGGCGGCCTGACGCGGGCCCTGCTCGCCGCCGGCGCGCGGCGGGTCATCGCGGTCGAGCGCGACGAGCGCGTGCTGCCGGCGCTTGCCGAGATCGCCGAGCGCTATCCCGGACGGCTGCAGGTTGTGGCCGACGACGCCATGCGCTTCGATCCGCGCCCGCTGCTCGCCGCCGGCGAGCCCACGCGGATCGTCGCCAACCTGCCCTACAACATCGCCACACCGCTGCTGACCGGCTGGCTGTCGGCCGAGCCCTGGCCACCCTGGTTCGAGATGCTGGTGCTGATGTTCCAGCGGGAGGTCGCCGACCGCATCACCGCCGCCGTCGACGAGGACGCCTACGGCCGCCTCGCCGTGCTTGCGAACTGGCGCGCCGAGACCAAACGGTTGTTCGACATCGCACCGTCCGCCTTCGTACCGCCGCCGAAGGTGACCTCGTCGGTGGTGAGGCTGGTGCCGCGCGCCGCGCCCGAGCCATGCAATCTCCGCGCGCTCGAGCAGGTCACCGCGGCGGCTTTTGGACAGCGGCGAAAGATGCTGAGACAGAGCCTCAAATCGCTCGGCGTCGATCCTGCCCCTCTCACGGAATTCGCCGGTATCGATCCGACACGTCGCGCCGAGACGATACCGATCAGCGGCTTTGTTGCCATGGCCCGAGAATTCATCAATATAAAAAAACACAACTGAAGTTCGCCAGGGAAACGCTCCATGCCGCTGATGCGCCGCCAGTCACTCGTCAAGTTCGATGCTCCGCTCTGCGAAACGATCGTCGACACGCCCGCGCCGAGGGGTCGCGAGGTCCTTGTCCGCATCGAACGCTGCGGCCTGTGCCACTCCGACCTGCACATCCAGGATGGCTACGCCGACATCGGCAACGGCAAGCGTCTCGACACCACGCGCGGCATGACGCTGCCCTTCACGCTCGGCCACGAGATTGCCGGCACGGTCGAGGAGGTCGGCCCCGACGGCACGAAGAGCCTGATCGGCGCGCGCAAGGCGGTGTTTCCGTGGATCGGCTGCGGCGAGTGTCCGGACTGCGCCCACGGCGACGAGAACCTCTGCGCTAGGAACCGCTTCCTCGGCGTCTCGATCGACGGCGGCTTCGCCACCCATGTGCTGGTGCCCGACGAGAAGTACCTGCTCGATTTCGATCCGCTGCCGATCAATCTCGCTGCGACGCTGATGTGCTCGGGCGCGACCGCCTATGGCGCGCTGAAGCGCCTTGTCGACCGCCCCCGCCAGCGCAACCTGCTGCTGATCGGCCTCGGCGGCGTCGGCATGATGGGCCTGTCGTTCGCAAAGGCGATGTTCAAGCAGCCGGTCTCGGTCGCCGACCTCAGCGCCGCGGCACGCGACACCGCCCTCAAGAACGGCGCGTCGTTCGCCTATGATCCGACCGAGCCCGATGTCATCAAGCGCATCCTGAAGGAGACCAACGGCGGCTTCGACGAGATCGTCGATTTCGCCGGCAACGAGAAGTCGATGGCGTTCGCGGTCTCCGTGCTCGCGCGCGGCGGCAAGATCGCGGTGTCGGGTCTGATGGGCGGCACCTTCAGCATCCCGCAGGTGCAATGGATCTACAAGCGCATGACCATCGAAGGTTTCATGACCGGCACGCTGGAAGAAGGCCGCGAGCTGATGGCGCTCGCCCGTGCCGGCAAGATCACGGCGCCGCCGATCAGCGAAGAGCCGATGGGCGACGTCCAGAAGTGGATCGATGAATTGCGCGCCGGCCACGTCGTCGGCCGCATCATGCTGGTCAACTGAAGCACACCAACGCGACCTCGACGCAAAGCGCGGCCCGGCTCGCCCGGCCGCGTTTTTTATTGTCCGAGCTGCTTCTGCAGATCGCGCACGAACGTGGTGAGGCCGGTGCGGCGCTCGCGCTTGAGACGCTCAGCCTTGAGGATCGACTGGATCTCGGCGAACGCCTCCTCCACGTCGTAGTTGATGACGATGTAGTCGTACTCCGCCCAATGGCTGAGTTCATGGGTGGCGCGGCTCATGCGGCCGCGGATCACCTCGGCGGAATCCTGCGCGCGGGTGTGCAGCCGCTTCTCGAGGTCTGCCGCCGAGGGCGGCAGGATGAACACGCTGACGACATCGGCCCGCGCCTTCTCGCGCAGCTGCTGCGTGCCCTGCCAGTCGATGTCGAACAGCACGTCCTGGCCGGACGACAGCGCCGCCTCGACCGGCGCCCGCGGGGTGCCGTAGCGGTTGTCGAACACGGTCGCCCATTCCAGCAGTTCGTCGTTGCGCACCATCGCCTCGAAACGCGCATGGTCGACGAAATGGTAGTCACGACCGTCGAGCTCTGCCGGCCGCTTGGCGCGCGTCGTCGCCGAGACCGACAGGCTCAGGCCGGGAACGCGATCCAGCAGCAGGCGTGACAACGTCGTCTTGCCCGCGCCCGACGGAGACGACAGCACGAACATCAGCCCGCGCCGCTCCACGCCCTTGATGCCCTGCCCGCCGCTCATGTCCTACTCCAAATTCTGGACCTGTTCACGGAACTGCTCGACGACGTTCTTCATCTCGAGCCCCGTGTTGGTCAATTCGATATCGTTGGCCTTCGAGCAGGTCGTGTTCACCTCGCGGTTGAACTCCTGCGCGAGGAAGTCGAGACGCCGGCCGATCGCGCCGCCCTTGCGCAGCAGGTCGCGCGACTGAGCGATGTGAGAAGCGATACGGTCGAGCTCCTCGCGGATATCGGCCTTGGTCGCGATCATCAGCGCCTCCTGGCTTAGCCGATCCGGATCGAACCGCTCGGAGGTCTCGAGCAGCGCCGCGATCTGTTCGGCAAGGCGCGCCCGCACCGCCTCCGGCTTGCGCCCGGGGGCCGCATCCGCGCGGGCGGTGAGACGTTCGATCTCGTCGAGGCGCTGGCCGAGGATCTGGCCGAGGGCGACGCCCTCGCGCCTGCGCATCTCGACCAGGCTGGTCAGGCCGGTCTCGAACGCGGCGAGCACCGCGGTGCGGGCAGCCTGGTCTTCGGCCTCGTCGCTGTCCGGCTCGACGACCTCGATCACGCCCTTCACGGCAAGCAGCCCGTCGATGGTCGGCGCCGCTGCGCCGGTCTTCGCCGACAGCTCTCCGGCGACCTTGAGGATCGCCGCCAGCACGTCCTCGTTGACCCGGACCACCGAAGCCGCGCTGACGCGCTTCACCGTCAGATTGGCGTAGACCGTGCCGCGTGAGAGGACCTCGGTGGCGCGTTTGCGGACGACCTGCTCGACCTCGTCCCAACCGGGCGGCAACCGCATGCGGAAGTCGAACCCCTTGGCGTTGACCGATTTCAGCTCCCACTCGAAACTGTAGGGGCCGCTGCTGCCATGGCTTCTCGCAAAGCCGGTCATACTCGACAACGCCATTCATAACTCCGGTTTCGCGATCCCCGCGGGCCGTTTCGGCCCGCTGCGGGTCATCGCTCGTTGCCAACGCGACCGCATGACGCCGGTCTCGGAGGAACCGGATCGGGCAGCCACAACGCGATTGAAATTCGGCGGGACTGTATCCGTGCCCGCCAGGGCTCACAAGCCGGCCACGAACGCTACTGCTCCACGGCCTCCGCAGGAGCCGCTCCGCCCTTGGCGCTGACGGCGGCCCGCTTGGCGTTGCCGCCCTTCTTCTTGGCCGGCGCAGGCTTTGCGGGCGCCTGGTCGGCCGCCGATGGCGCACTGTCGGCCGCAGCAGGGGGCGAGGCGGCCGGCGGCTGGTCGTCGCCGGGCTCGACGGTGTCGTTCTGCTGCTGCTTCTCGATGGTGCGCAGCTTGGAGACGTTCTTCTGATGCTGGTCGTAACTCTCGGAGAACGCATGTCCTCCGGTGCCGTCGGCGACGAAGAACAGATCGCGCGTGCGCGCCGGATTGGCGGTCGCCTCCAGCGAGGCGCGGCCCGGATTGGCGATCGGCCCGGGCGGCAGTCCCTCGATGACATAGGTGTTGTACGGCGACGGCTGCTGGATCTCGCTCCGCTTGATCGGGCGCCCCAGCGTTCCCTTGCCGCCGACCAGACCGTAGATGATGGTCGGGTCAGACTGCAGCTTGATCTTCTGGCGCAGGCGATTGGCGAATACCGAGGCGACGCGGCTGCGCTCGTCGGCGCGCCCGGTCTCCTTCTCCACGATGGAGGCCAGGGTCACCAGTTGCTCGGGCGTCTTGACCGGCAGATCGGGGCTGCGCCGCTCCCACACCTCGGCCAGCACGCGCCGCTGCGCCTGCTGCATGCGCTGGATCACCTGGTCGCGCGTCGTGCCACGGGGAAACTTGTAGGTCTCGGGAAGCAGCGTGCCCTCGCGGGGCAGCTCCTTGATCTGGCCGGCAAGAATGTCGTTCTCGAGCAGACGGGCGACGATCTGTTCGGAGGTCAGGCCTTCGGGGATGGTGAAGGAGTGCTGCACCACTTTGCCGTCGACGATGGTGTTGATGACGTCGCGCAGGCTCGCGTTCTTCTGGAACGCATACTCGCCCGACTTCAACTCAGAGCGCGCCTTCATCGCGATCACGCCGCCGAAGAAGGCCCAGCGATTGTTGTCGATGACCCCTTCGCGCTGCAGAATGTCGGCGATGTCACCCATGCCGGCGCGCGAGGGAATGTTGACAATCTTGTCGTCCTTCAGCGGTCCCGCCGCCTCGAGCTTCTGCCGCCCGTAGACATAGGTGCCGCCAACGCCGAGCATAGCGATCAGGATGATGGTGATGATCGCGTTGCCGGCCACCACGAACGGATTGCGTGCCCGCGCCGAGCGCTTGGGCGGCGGCGGCAGCTGTTCAGGCTCCAGCGCCGCGCGCGGGCTCTTCGGTGAGATGGGCGGTCTTTCACTCATCGATGCAACCTGAATCCCGTCGATTCGATCCCGATCCGGCGCAGCCCCCTGCGTTCGAACCGCCTTCATGCAAACTGGAAATCGATTGCGCGATCCACCCGTCCAGTTCGTGTCGTCAAACAGACCCGCAAGCCATGAGCGAGGTCGGCCAGCGCTGAATGTGCTTGTGCGGATGCCCGCAGGAAGCAATCACGTTGAATATGGCAAAACGTTGGAACTGCTGCACAATTCCAATCAATTGACGACACGCCGGACGATCAGCGAGGCATTCGTTCCCCCGAAGCCGAATGAATTGGACAGCGCCACGTTGATTTCGCGCTCCCTGGCCTTCTGCGGCACCAGATCGATCGTGGTTTCGACCGACGGATTCTCCAGATTGATGGTCGCCGGCGCGATGTTGTCGCGAATCGCCAGCACGCTGAAGATCGCCTCGATCGCGCCCGCCGCGCCCAGCAGGTGGCCGGTCGACGACTTGGTCGATGACATCGACACCTTCGAGGCGGCATTGCCGAGCAACCGCTGCGCCGCGCCGAGCTCGATCTCGTCGCCGAGCGGCGTCGACGTGCCGTGCGCGTTGATATAGTCGAGGTCCGCCGCCGACAGGCCGGCCCGCTTGAGCGCCGCAGTCATGCAGCGGAACGCGCCGTCGCCATCCTCGGCCGGTGCCGTGATGTGATAGGCGTCGCCGGACAGGCCGTAGCCGACTACCTCGGCATAGATCCTGGCGCCGCGCTTCACGGCGTGCTCGTATTCCTCGAGCACCACCACGCCGGCGCCCTCTCCCATGACGAAACCGTCACGATCGCGGTCGTAGGGACGCGACGCAAGCTCCGGCGTATCGTTGAAGCCGGTCGACATTGCCCGCAGGGCGCAGAAGCCGGCCATCGCGATACGATTGACCGGCGATTCCGAGCCCCCCGCAACCATCACATCGGCATCGCCGAGCGCGATCAGCCGCGACGCGTCGCCGATCGCATGTGCTCCGGTCGAGCATGCGGTGACGACGGCATGGTTGGGGCCCTTGAGGCCGTGGGCGATGGAGACGTAGCCCGACGCCAGATTGATCAGGCGGCCCGGGATGAAGAACGGCGACACCTTGCGCGGACCACGTTCCTTCAGCGTGATGGCCGTCTCGGCGATGCCGTCGATGCCGCCGATCCCTGAACCGATCATGGTCCCGGTGGCGCACTTGTCCTCTTCGGTCGCCGGATGCCAGTTGGCGTCGTCGAGCGCCTGCTTGGCGGCGCACATCGCATAGACGATGAAATCGTCGACCTTGCGCTGATCCTTCGGATCCATCCACTGGTCGGGATGGAACGTACCATTGCTGCCATCGCCGCGCGGCACCATGCAGGCGATCTTGGTCGGCAGATCGGATACGTCGAAGCTCTCGACCTTCCGTGCACCGGACTCGCCCCGAATAATGCGCTGCCACGTCGCTTCGACGCCACAGCCAAGTGGCGAGACCATGCCGAGGCCCGTGACGACAACCCGTCTCATGCTTTCAACTCCGCTGCGGCGGCTACGGCAGATGGCAAGAAGCCGGTCGACCGCGGCAACGGTCCGGCCGGCTTCTGCGACGCCATGAGAAGGCCGTCAGCTCTTCGCGTTCTTCTCGAGAAACTTGGTGGCGTCGCCAACGGTCAGGATGGTCTCCGCCGCGTCGTCGGGAATCTCGCAGCCGAACTCTTCTTCGAAAGCCATCACCAGTTCGACGGTATCGAGGCTGTCCGCGCCGAGATCGTCGATGAAGCTCGCATTGTCGACAACCTTCTCGGGTTCGACACCAAGGTGTTCGACCACGATCTTCTTAACCCGCTCGCCAATCTCGCTCATTTCAACCTCGTGCTTGTTCCATTGGACTCGACCGCAAAAGCGGCAAAGCCATCGGGTACGTTGACTCGCCAGAAACCCCTGCTGCCAGTTCCGCTCGTTCCCAGCGGACTGCTCGGGCAGCCCGCGTGGCCCCAGAAACGGCGACCGGTTCTGCCACGGCAATATACAGGGTTTTGGAATCCTGCAATGGCGTTCTTGTCCCCAACCCGACTGCCGCCGGTTAGCATACTTCGCGCCGGGAAACCAGCCGACGGCCGATCACTAAAAACCGTTGAAAACCCTTGTACAGGCTTCAAATCATTGCCATTCCGCCGTTGACGTGCAGCGTCTGGCCGGTCACGTAGGCCGCTTCGTTGGAAGCGAGATAGACCGCAGCCGCAGCAATATCATCGGGCGTGCCGAGCCGCGCCGCCGGTACCTTCGACAGCACCGCCTCGCGCTGCTTTTCATTCAGGACATCAGTCATCGGGGTCGCGATGAAGCCGGGCGCGATGCAGTTGGCGGTGACATTGCGCCGCGCGTACTCCTGGGCCAGCGACTTCATCATTCCGATCAGGCCGGCCTTGGACGCGGCGTAATTCCCCTGCCCGGCATTCCCGGTCACCCCGACCACCGAAGTGATCGCGATAATCCGGCCGAAACGCTTGCGCATCATCAGCTTGGTCGCAGCCCGCGCCAGGCGGAAGGTGGCCGTCAGGTTGACGTCGATGACCGTGCTCCAGTCCTCGTCACGCAGCTGCACAAAAAGGTTGTCGCGGGTAATGCCGGCATTGCTGACGAGAATGTCGAGCTGGCCCATGGCCTGCTCTGCGGACGGCACCAGCGCCTCGACGGCCTCGGCATCGGAGAGATTGCACGGCAGCACATGGACGCGGTCGCCGATCTCGGCGGCCAGGGCGTCCAGTACCTCGCGGCGGGTGCCGGAAATCGCGATGGTCGCGCCCTGGGCATGCAGCGCCTTGGCAATGGCGCCGCCGATGCCGCCGGTCGCGCCGGTAATCAGGGCGGTCCTGCCGGTCAGGTCGAACATGGTCTTTTTCCTTCGGTGTCGGTCAAATCGTTGGCGCCGGTTTGCCGCAAGCAAACGCCCGCCGTCAATGCCGCTGCGGCCGGCTGGACTGGCATTTCCCTTGCATAAACTTGGCCCCGGCGGGGCGAGCCGCCTCCGGGAGAGCCCCCAGAGGCCGCGCAGACAGGCCCGCCGTTTGCCCCTAATGTCGGCCGCAGCTTTGCCCCTCGCAGCCGGAAGGACCGATGCGCTACCGAGCCACCATCGCTTCCCAGCGCTTCGTCTTCGACGATCTCCGCCAAGTCATGGCCCGCGCCAGCCCGGAGCGCTCCGGCGACCAGCTCGCCGGCCTTGCCGCCGCGAGCGCGCAGGAGCGCATGGCGGCGCGCCATGTGCTGGCCGAAACGCCGCTGAAGCAGTTTCTCACCGAAGCGCTGATCCCCTACGAACACGACAGCGTCACGCGCCTGATCATCGACAGCCACGATGCCGCGGCCTTCACGCCCGTCGCGCATCTCACCGTCGGCGACTTCCGCAACTGGCTGCTGTCGGACCTTGCGACCACGGCAACGCTCGCCGCGCTGGCGCCTGGACTGACGCCGGAAATGACGGCGGCGGTCAGCAAGCTGATGCGCAACCAGGACCTGATCGCGGTCGCCCGCAAATGCGCTGTGACCACGCGCTTTCGCAACACCATCGGTCTGCCCGGCCAGCTTTCGGTACGTCTGCAACCCAACCATCCGACCGACGCTCCGCGCGGTATCGCGGCATCCATCCTCGATGGCCTGCTGATGGGCGCGGGCGACGCAGTGATCGGCATCAATCCGGCTTCGGACAGCTTGCCTGCCCTCGGCGATCTGCTGCGGCTGGTCGATGAGGTGATCGAGCGCTTCGCCGTCCCGACCCAGGGCTGCGTGCTCACCCACGTGACCAACATCCTGGAGCTGATGCGCGCCGGCGCGCCGGTCGACCTCGTCTTCCAGTCGATCGGCGGCACGGAGAAAACCAACCGCTCATTCGGCGTCACCATCGAGCTGCTCGACGAGGCGCATGCCGCCGCCCGCGCACTCCGGCGCGGCACCGTCGGCGACAACGTCATGTATTTCGAGACCGGCCAGGGCAGCGCGCTGTCTGCTGACGCTCACAGCGGCGTCGACCAGCAGACCTGCGAGGCGCGCGCCTATGGGCTTGCCCGCCGCTATGCACCGCTGCTGGTCAACACCGTGGTCGGCTTCATCGGTCCGGAGTATCTCTACGACGGCAAGCAGATCATCCGCGCGGGGCTCGAGGATCATTTCTGCGGCAAGCTGCTCGGCCTGCCGCTGGGATGCGACGTCTGCTACACCAATCATGCCGAAGCCGACCAGGACGACATGGACACGCTGCTGGTGCTGCTGGGGGCGGCCGGGGTCACGTTCATCATGGGCGTGCCCGGTGCCGACGATGTCATGCTGAACTACCAGAGCACATCGTTTCACGACGCCCTGTTCCTGCGGGAAACGCTCGGTCTCAAGCGCGCTCCGGAATTCGAAGCCTGGCTGCAGGGCATGGGCATCACCGATGCCGCCGGACGGCTGCGCCCGCCGGTGAGCAATCCGCTGCTCGGCGGCATGTCCGGCCTCAAGGCGCTGCTCACATGACCGACGATTCCGTCACGCCAAGCCCCGTCACACCAAGCTCCTGGAACGAATGGCGACGCGTCACACCGGCCCGTCTGGCGCTCGGTCGCGCGGGCACGGGACTGCCGACCGACGAGGTGCTGCGCTTCGGCTGGGCGCATGCGATGGCGCGCGACGCCGTGCACGCCGCGCTCGATGTCGGCGCGCTGGCCGCGGATCTCATCCTCCAGTCATGGCCGGCGGTCACCGTGACGAGCCGCGCGCCGGACCGCGCCACCTATCTGCGGCGCCCCGACCTCGGCCGGCGGCTTGCTGCACGTGACGCCGAAACCCTGCGGGCGCGCGCGGGCGCCCCCTGCGACATCTGTCTTGTGATCGGGGACGGCCTGTCAGCGCTCGCGGTCGCGCGCCACGCCGTACCGCTGCTCGCGGCGCTGCGTCCCCGGCTCCCGGGAGTGCGCTTTGCGCCGGCCGTTGTGATCGCGACACAGGCCCGCGTCGCGCTCGCCGACGAGATCGCGGACCTGATGGGCGCCCGCCTTGCGGTCATGCTGATCGGCGAACGACCCGGCCTCAGTTCGCCGGACAGTCTCGGCGTCTACCTCACCCACGCGCCATTCACGGGGCGCAGCGACGCGGAGCGCAACTGCATTTCCAACATCCGGCCGGAAGGACTTGATTATGCGGCGGCCGCCGTCAGGCTTGCCTGGTTGGCCGGCGCGGCATTGCAGCGCGGGCTGACAGGCGTCGGCCTCAAGGACGAAAGCGACACGGCGCTGCCGGGCGCGGAACGCGCTGCGCGCGATGCCCTGCCGCCGGCGGACCCATCAGGTTCGCCGGCGTCGTGAAGCCGCTTGCGGACGGGATGATCAGCCCTGCGCGGTGATGGCATCCTTGGCGGCCGCGACGTCGCCGGGTGCGCCGACAGCCATGCCGACCGCACCGTCGGCGATCCGCTTGACGAGACCCGACAGCACCTTGCCGGCACCGATCTCCACGAACAGCTTGACGCCCTGCCCCGCCATGAAGGTGACGGACTCGCGCCAGCGCACCGTGCCGGTGACCTGCTCGACCAGACGACGGCGGATCTCTTCGGGATCGGCAATCGCCGACGCCAGCACGTTGGCGACGAGCGGCACCACCGGCGTCTGGATGCTAACGCTGCTCAGCGCCTCGGCCATGGCGTCGGCGGCGGGCTGCATCAGCTTGCAGTGGAAGGGCGCGGACACCGGCAGCAGCATGGCGCGCTTGGCACCCTTGCCCTTGGCAATCTCGACCGCACGGTCGACGGCCTCCTTGTGGCCGGACACCACGACCTGGCCACCGCCATTGTCATTGGCGGCGTCGCAGACCTGGCCCTGCGCCGCTTCGGCGGCGACCGCCACCGCAGCTTCGTAGTCAAGGCCGAGCAGCGCCGCCATGGCGCCGACGCCGACCGGGACTGCCTTCTGCATGGCGCGGCCGCGGATGCGCAGCAGCCGTGCGGTATCCGTGATCGACAACGCGCCGGCCGCCGCCAGCGCGGAATATTCGCCGAGCGAATGGCCGGCGACGAACGCCGCGTTGCCGCGCACCGTGACACCCGCCTCGTTCTCCAGCACCCGCAGCGCCGCCAGCGACACCGCCATCAGCGCCGGCTGGGCATTCTCGGTCAGTTGCAGCGTCTCGGCCGGGCCGTCCCAGATGGTCGCAGTCAGCTTTTCGCCGAGCGCGGCGTCGACCTCGTCGAACACCGCTCGCGCGACGGGAAACGCCTCCGCCAGCGCCTTGCCCATTCCCACCGCCTGAGACCCCTGTCCGGGGAACGTGAACGCTGCCGTCATCCTGATGTCCCTTGGAAAAACCGAACCTCCACACCAATCCGGACCATTCTGTCAATGGCCCCGCACCCGCCCTGTGGATGCGCGCCGGCCGGAGGGCCGCGCCAAGGAGGCTCCGGGCGCACCGGACACCAGGGCAAAGGCGGCCTCGCCCGCGGTCTCCATATATGTGGCATCGCGGTGCAACAGGACCACGGCGAACGAGCCGTCGAGCAGAAGCACGATCTGTCGGGCGAGTTCCCCGCCACCTGAAAATCCTTCGGCGGCAAACACCTCGCCGAGCCAGGCCTCGAACTTCTTCTTGTGGGCCGCACCGATCCGCATCGCCGGATGCCCCGGCATGTTGGCGAGCTCGGCGGAGGTGCGCAGGAAACCGCAGCCCCGCCATTTCGGATGGCGGGCGGAGCGCGCGAGATGGCGGAAGATGCCGCGTACCTTTGCGGCGACGTCGCCCTCGGTCTCGGCGAACCAGCGCTTGAACAGCTCGAGGTTGGGCTGGTCGCGCGCCGCCAGATAGGCCGCGACGAGATCGTCCTTGCTCTGGAAATGATAGTACAGCGTACGCTTGGTGACGCCGGCCTTGTCCGCGACCGCGTCGACGCTGACGCCGCGGATGCCGTCGTCATAGAACAGCTTCGCCGCGGCGGCGACGATGCGGTGGCGGGTGGCGTCGGAGGATCTGGGCATGGCGCCAATGTATACTGACCAGTGAGTATACACAATGATGCAGCGCGGCTAGCGTCGGCGGCACCTGACGTCCCGTCCTATGCTTGCCACGGAGGCTCCGCATGTTCGCTCCCGTCCTCGTCGCCGTCGATGCGTCCATCGCACTGGTGACGCTCAACCGGCCCCACAAGCTCAACGCCCTCAGCTACGAGCTCGTCGACGCCCTGATGGCCATCCTCGACGACATCGAAGTCGATCCCGTCATCCGCGCCGTGATCCTGACCGGCGCGGGTGAGCGCGCTTTTTCAGCCGGTGCGGACATCCACCAGTTCTCGCAGAGCGTCCGGCAAGGCACCGACGCCGCGGTGCGCGACTTCGTACGGCGCGGACAGGGCCTGACCGCGCGGATCGAGGCGTTTCCCAAGCCGGTGATCGTCGCGGTCAACGGCCTCGCCTATGGCGGCGGCTGCGAGATCACCGAAGCCGCCCATCTCGCCATCGCCAGCGAGCGCGCGATGTTCGCCAAACCCGAAATCAACATCGGCATGCCGCCGACCTTCGGTGGCACGCAGCGGCTGCCGCGTCTCGCCGGCCGCAAGCGCGCGCTGGAATTGCTGCTCACCGGCGATCCCTTCACCGCGCCGCATGCACTCGAACTCGGCCTCGTCAACGCCGTCGTTCCCCATGACGAACTGCTGGGCGCGGCGCGCGGCCTCGCCGGCCGCATCTTGCGCCACTCGCCGCTCGCGGTGCGCAGCATCATCACCGCGGTGACGCGCGGCCTCAATCAAAGCATCGGGGAAGGCCTGCTGGTCGAGAGCGAGCAGTTCGCGACGATGGTGCCGACGCACGACCTCGGCGAGGGCCTCGCCGCCTGGATCGCGCGTCGCCCGCCGGTTTACACCGGCCGCTGACCCGCCATGGCGGCGTCAGAATCCCGACGCCGCCTGGTCGCCGCTCATGCGGGTGCCCGCCTGGGCGCGCCGCGCATTGCTGACGATCTCGCCGGGCCGGTCCTCGTTGGCGGCCTTCGCCGTGGCGAGGCGAAGCACGGCGAGATAGCCCGGCTGGACCTCCATGCGGCCGGCATGCGGCCCGCGTGACAGGATCGCATGCACGCGCGGCAGGTTGTAGCACGGCACATAGAACAGCAGGTGGTGCTCAAGGTGATAGTTCACATAGTACGGCGCCACGAACAGCCGCTCGAGAAACCCGGCACGGGTGGTGCGGGTGTTGCGCAGCGGATCGTTGCTGTCCGGCACCACCGCGTGCTCGGCGATGTTGCGAACGCGCGTGATCACCATCATCCAGGTCAGCAGCGGCACCAGCCACAGCAGCGGATAGGCCCACCACACGCCGAAAAGCGCCATCACGGCGAACATCGCCGCGTTGACCGCGACCTGCGGTCCGAGCTTGTCACGGAAATGCGCGAACCGCTGATGCAGCGGCCATGACGGATCGCCGAGCGCGTTGAGCAACTGCGCCTTGCGCTGCTGGTAGCCGGTCTGCCCGGTGATATCGCGGATGAACTTGCGCCGGTAGCTCGCCTCGGTGATCGGGAACGGCGCCGACAGCACGAGATCCGGATCGTCGTCCTGCTGGGTATGGGCGTGATGCTGCAGATGATAGCGGCGATAGGCCCGCGTCTCGGCGAAGATCGGATAGGCGCAAAACCATTGGCTCAGCACCATGTTGAGCCTGTCACCATCCGCCAGGCTGCCGTGCGCGCCGTCATGCATCAGAATGGCAAGTCCGAGCTGGCGCGAACCGATGATCGCGACCGCGAGCACATAGGTCAGCGGATTGGGCCACCATGCCACCAGCGCAATGGCGCCTGCGATCAGCGCCCAGGCGTGAACGATCAGCGCGATCCCCTTCCAGGACGAGCGCGTGCGCACCTCGACCAGTTCGGCGTCGGTCATCAGGTCGCGGGCGCGAATACGAAGCGCGGTCATCGATGGCCCTCCCCATTCTGTTCTGATTGTTCGGCAGGATTGTCTTGATCGATTGCGCCATCGCGCTCGACCAGACGCAGCGGCGCAACCGATCGCGACGACCCGCCCGGCGCCACCGCATCTGCCTGGGTCTCCAGCAGACGCAGCATGGCGGCGACAAGCTGGTCCGCAGCGCGTCCCATGGCCTGACCTTCGAGGGTCACGCCGACTGCGATGGTCCAGAATTTCTCGGCGCTGGTTGCCGGGTCGCGCCGCGACCGCCAGCCCCGCGCCTGCATCTCGCCGGCATAGGCCC
Organism: Bradyrhizobium sp. U87765 SZCCT0048; assembly: GCF_018131225.1. GTDB lineage: Bacteria > Pseudomonadota > Alphaproteobacteria > Rhizobiales > Xanthobacteraceae > Bradyrhizobium_A. Next base: position 466,060 of record NZ_JAFCMM010000001.1, read on the forward strand.
GCTGCCCCTCGTGGTGCAGGCGCTCGATCGTGCGCCCGATCAGCGGCGACAGGTCGGGGCGGCGCCGGGTCAACGTCATCGCCTCGACGAAGAAGCCGAGCGCATCAGTCCCCATCACCGCCTCCACCAACGCCCGGGTGTAGCTCTCCGGCGTGGTGGCGCCGTGGGCCGCGTCTTCGGCCATGCGGGCGGCATGCAGCACGTCCCGGCAGGCTGCCTCGACGAACAGCGCCTCCTTGGTGCGGAAGTAATAGGTGATCTGGCTGGGAAAGGCGTCCGCCGAGGCCGCGATGTCCGCAATGGAGACACCGCTCAGCCCGCTCGCCTTGAACAGGCCGGCCGCTGCATCCAGCAGACGCGAGCGCGTGCGCTGGCCGGCCGAACGGGTGGCCCGGGCCGCATGCTTGGGGGCATCGGTCAGGTCGTGGACAGGCTCTGAGGGCATCGCGTCCTCCGGATTTATTTGTATGACAGACAAACAAATGGGTCAAGGCGGACCTCCGACGGCGCGCGGAGCCCGAATTGGGCCCGTGCGGCCCGATCTCGGGGTGCCCGGACCGGGCGGTTCCACCTTGCCTTTCGGCGAATATCCCTTATAAGCGCGCCATTCGTGGGCTTCCGGCCGGGAGCTGAACGGACGACCTCACCAATCATTCTTGTTGGATTGATGCGGCAGGGCATTTCGCCCGACGTCCCGTGTTCCCGCCTTCTGAGCAGTCGAGCCTTTCCCGAAGGGCTCGAAGGGCTTGCCGCCGAAAGCGCCACACCAACCAGGAAAGGACGTCCATGCCTCTTTACGAGCATGTATTTCTCGCGCGCCAGGATGCGAGCGCCCAGCAGGTCGAAGAGCTCACCACGCAGCTCACCGGCGTGATCGAGGGCCTCGGCGGCAAGGTCACCAAGACCGAGTCGTGGGGCATTCGCTCCCTCACCTACCGCATGAACAAGAACCGCAAGGCTCACTTCGTGATGTTCAACATCGACGGCCCGGCCGCGGTGGTGAGCGAGATCGAGCGCCAGGAGCGGATCAACGAAGACATCATCCGCTACCTGACCGTGCGCGTCGACGAGCTCGAGGAAGGTCCCTCGGCGATGATGCGCAAGGCCGAGCGTGACCGCGATCGCGACGATCGTGGCGGCGGCTTCCGTGGCGACCGCGAAGGCGGTGGCTTCCGTGGCGACCGTGAAGGTGGCTTCCGTGGCGACCGCGGCCCGCGCCGCCCGCGCGACGAAGCCCCCGCTGCTGAGACCCAGGAGTAATCATCATGGCTGATGCAGGTGCACGCCGTCCGTTCTTCCGCCGTCGCAAGTCCTGCCCGTTCACGGGCGAGAACGCGCCAAAGATCGACTACAAGGATTCCAAGCTCCTGATGCGTTACGTGTCGGAGCGCGGCAAGATCGTGCCGAGCCGCATCACTGCGGTCTCCGCCAAGAAGCAGCGCGAGCTCGCCCGCGCCATCAAGCGCTCGCGCTTCCTCGGTCTGCTTCCCTACGTGATCCGCTAAGGCGGAATGAGGACCGGCGGTGCGTCCGCGGGTCCTCTTCATTCGTTTGCTACATATTTCATAAGGCTGCCGGACTGATCCTGCGGCCGATGGTTGGGGTCGAGACGACCTCTAACCGCTCGAAGGAGAGCGGGACAGCTGATGATGACGCAGATCCTCATTGCCATTGCAGCCGGCTGTGCGTCGGCGCTGATGTTCGTGTCCATCGTTTCGGGCGCGCTGATCTCGCTCGTCCTGTTCTACCTCGCCCCTCTGCCGCTGATGGTCGCCGCGCTCGGATGGGGCGCAGCGTCCGCGCTCGTCGGCGGCCTCGCCGCCAGCCTCCTGATCGGCGTCGTCCTCGGCCCGCCCTATATGGTGGCGTTCGCGGTCACCATCGCTCTTCCCGCGTGGTGGCTCGGCCACCTTGCCCTGCTCGCCCGCCCCGCCGAGACGGCAACGCCGAACGGCCAGTCTGCGCTGGACTGGTACCCACCAGGCCGCTTGCTGGTCTGGATGGCCGTGTTCGCCTCGCTCACCACCATCACCGCGCTGCTGTCACTCGGCTTCGACGCCGTGACCATCACCGATAGCCTCAAGGGCGGCCTCACGCGCCTGCTCGGCACGCGCGATGGCACCGGCCCGGATGCCGACATCGACAAGGTGGTGACGTTGTTCGCAGCCATCGCTCCGGTCGCAGCCACCATGGTCGCGATGGTGACTCTGGTGCTCAACCTGTGGCTCGCCGGCAAGATCACCCGCACCTCCGGGCGCCTGCCGCGGCCGTGGCCCCGACTGCAGACCATCGAGCTGCCGCCACTGACACTGGTCGCGCTCGCCGCGACGCTGGCTCTGTGCTTCCTCGGCGGCCTCGTCGCCATGATCGCCCAGATCGTCACCGCCGCGCTGGTGATGGCCTACGCCTTCGTCGGCTTCGCCGTCCTGCACACCCTCACCCAGTCGACCGCGATGCGCGGGCTCTGGCTCGGCAGCACCTATGCCGCGGTGGTGATGTTCGGCTGGCCGCTGATCGTCGTCGCCCTCCTCGGCATCGCCGACGAGCTCATCGGATTCCGCCGCCGCAAGGCGCTGAAACCACCGCCTTTGTCATCCTGACAAATTGTCCTGAAAATACCCACACGAAGGAGATCACAGATGGAAGTCATTCTTTTGGAGCGTGTCGCCAAGCTCGGCCAGATGGGCGACGTGGTGAAGGTCAAGGACGGGTTCGCCCGTAACTTCCTGCTGCCGCGCGGCAAGGCGCTGCGCGCCACCAAGGACAACCGCGAGAAGTACGACGGCATGAAGGCCGATCTCGAGGCCCGCAACCTGCAGGCCAAGGGTGAAGCCACCAAGGTCGCCGAGAAGATCGACGGCAAGAACGTCATCGTGCTGCGCCAGGCCTCGGAGACCGGCCAGCTGTTCGGTTCGGTGTCGGTGCGCGATATCATGGCGGCGCTGGCCAATGACGGTGTCAACGTCAGCCGCTCGCAGGTTCTGCTCGACATGCCCATCAAGGTCATCGGCCAGCACCCGGTGAGCATCGCCGTGCATCCCGAGGTCGAGGCCGGCATCACCGTGACCGTCGCGCGTAGCGCCGACGAAGCCCAGCGCATCAACCGTGGCGAGGACGTCAACTCCCGCCAGGAAGACCAGGATGCGGCTGCCGAGGCCCTGGCCGCGGCCGGCGAATTCTTCGATCCGGACGCCCAGCACGACGACGAGCCGGCTTCCGACGCGCAGTAAGCGCATCGGGCGTGAGGCCCGGCCCAACGCTGAATATGGCCCCGGTCTGTCCGCAGACCGGGGCCTTTTCTTTATCCGGAGCGAAGACCGCGCGGCGGCGTGCCGTTCAGCAGGGATCCGGATGTCATGACATCGTCCTCTGCCGTGCCGCGAGGCCAGACCAAACCAGCAAATGTCCGCGCAACAAAAAAACGCGGCGGAGAGGCTTTCCCTGCTCCGCCGCGTTTATCACCTGCACTTGATTGTTACTGCTGCGGGGCCGCCGGCTTGGGCTCGGCATCGGCCGGCTTGGTTTCGGAAGGTTTGGTGTCGGAAGGTTTGGTGTCAGCAGGCTTGGTATCAGCAGGCCTGGTGTCAGCAGGCTTGGCCACGGTGTCGGCAGCCGGCGCGTCAGCCGCAGCGCTCGCGGGCTTGTCCTTCTCCGGCGCTGGCGCCTCGCTCGCCGCCTTCTCCGGCGCCGCAGGCTTGTCCGATGTCGCCTTCGGCGCTTCCGGCTTGACGTCGGCAGCGGTCGGTGGCGGAACGTTGGCGGGCTCCGGCATCGGCACGGCGGCGTCAATCGCCTTCTCGTTCGCCACCGGAGGAGCTGCCGGCTTCACATAAGGCTTGGCCTCGATCTTGGCCGACGCTCCTGCCGGCTCCGCCGCGGTGTCTGCCTTGGGCTCCGCTTTCGGCTCGGTCCTGGCCTCGTCCTTGACCGGCTCGCCCTTCTTCTTGCGCGACAGCTTCTGTTTGCTTCTGCCGGCGGCCGGCGTCTCGCTGCCCGCGACATCGGGAGCGGCGGCCTCGGCCGGGGCAACCTCGGGCTTGCGATGGCGTTGTTTACGGCCACCGGACTGGGCAGCCTCCTCTGGCTGCGCCACGTCTGGCTGCGCCACGGCGGGATTGGCCGCACGCGGCGGCTTGCGCTCGGCCCGCTCGGTCTGCTCCCTCGCCCGCTCCTCGGCCGGCGCACTGCCGATCGGTGCATCCGGGCGAAGATTGCCGGCATCCTGACGACCGCGCTTGCCGCCGCTGCGTGGCTCCGCCGCGGTCGCGCCGTTGGCGACCAGATAGCCGGCGAGCGCCTGGGCCATGTCCGTGCCGGTGGTGTAGTGCTGGCGGAGGAAGCCGGGCAGCGACGACGGCGGGACGGTCCGCAACAAGCCTCGCGCACTCTTGTGACACGCCGCACAGCTGCCGCTGAAGAGCTGCGCCGGCGACTTGCCGGCATCGAGGTTCTGCGCCCATCCGGGGGTTGCAACAAGGCAGCCGACCAGACCGGCCGCCGCCAAACTGAGCGCTCGGCCCAACATTCAATCCTCCGATGCGGAAATGGTTCGCTTCGGGAGACAGGTTTAGCCGATTATCCGGCGAATGGAAGCACTTCCATCGACACTCCGACGACGCCGTCAGGTTCTAACGGCCTTGTTCCCCGCGCATTGGTGATTGCCGATCCCCATGCTTAAATACCTACAGGTCAATCCACGGGGGACCTTGGAGAGGATTGAAATTCCGCGCAGCCGCGGAGCTGGAATCCGCCTGCGCTCATCATTGGGTGGCGACGATGAGCAGCTTGCTGAAACTCGTTCTCAACAAATTCATCCGGCGCGGTTCCTTGACCGTGATCTCGGCGGACGGAAGCCGCTTCACATGCGGTGACGGCACCGGCTTCCCGGCCGCCATCCGCTTCGTGACCAGGGAAGCCGAACGCCGTCTGATCCTGGACCCCGAACTCGCCTTCGGCGAAATCTACATGGACGGCCAACTGACGGTCGAGCACGGCTCGATCGCCGACGTCCTCGCGATCGCGCTCGACCAGCCCGACATGGTGCCGCGCTGGGCGAAACTGCAGTGGCTGACACGCTACATTCTGCGCCATGTGCAGCAATTCAATCCGCGCAGCCGCTCCAGACGCAACATCGCTCACCACTACGACCTCGACGGCCGCCTCTACTCGCTGTTTCTGGATGCCGACAAGCAGTACAGTTGCGCCTACTTCGAGAGCCCCGACGCGACGCTCGACGATGCCCAGCTTGCCAAGAAGCGCCACATCGCCGCCAAGCTGGTGCTGGCGCGCGGCCAGCGCGTGCTCGACATCGGCTCCGGCTGGGGCGGTCTTGGCCTCTATCTCGCGGAGATGGCCGGCGCCGACGTCACCGGCGTGACGCTGTCGGAAGAGCAGCTCGCCATCTCCAACGCCCGCGCCACCGAGAAGAAGCTGGCGCAACAGGCCCGCTTCCTGCTGCAGGACTATCGCGACATCCCCGGCCCATTCGATCGCATCGTCTCGGTCGGGATGTTCGAACATGTCGGCCTCGACTACTATGATCGCTTCTTCAAGCGTTGCGCCGAGCTGCTGAGCGACGACGGCGTGATGCTGCTGCATTCGATCGGCCGCTCCGAAGGACCGGGCATCACCAACCCGTGGATCGCCAAATACATCTTCCCGGGCGGCTACATCCCGGCGCTGTCCGAGGTGCTTCCGGCGATCGAGCGTGCGGGCCTGCTGGTCACCGACATCGAGATCCTGCGCCTGCACTATGCCGAAACCCTCAAGGCCTGGCGCGAACGCTTCCTTGCTCGCCGTGAGGAGGCCGAGCAGCTCTACGACGCCCGCTTCGTCAGAATGTGGGAATTCTATCTGGCCGCGTCCGAGATGTCGTTCCGCAAGCAGAACAACATGGTGTTCCAGATCCAGCTCACCAAGCGGCAGGGCGTCGTCCCCATCACACGTGACTACATCTTGCGTGAGGAAGCGCGCCTGCGGGCCGTCGAGGGCAATCGGGGACCGAAATTGCAGCTCGCCGGCGAATAGCCGGATCCCGCCACAGCTCGGGAACCGCAGGGCTCACCACATCTTGAATACCGAGCCCTGCGGCAACCGCCTGTCGGGATTGCCGTCGCGACGTTGTGAGAATCGGGCATAAGACGCATCATCGCTCTTTCGGAGCGAACGTCCCGGGTGCTTCATAGCGCCCCACATTTCACCCGAAAATTCCAACGCACGCGCCCGTTCATGCCGCCAACAGACTCCAATGTCCTCAAGCTCGCGCCCGACGCGGCGTCGCCGGCCTATCGCTCGGCGCCACATAATATCGAGGCGGAACAGAGCCTTCTGGGCGCGATCCTGGTCAACAACGACGCCTTCTACCGCGTCTCGGACTTTCTCGAGACCAAGCACTTCTTCGAGCCGATCCATCAGCTGATCTACGAGACCTCCGGCCACCTCATCCGGGCCGGCAAGGTCGCGACCCCCGTGACGCTCAAGACCTTCGTTCCCGCCGACACCGACATCGGCGGCATGACGGTCGGCCAGTACCTCGCGCGCCTCGCCGCCGAGGCGACGACCATCATCAATGCCCAGGACTATGGCCGCACTGTCTATGAGCTGTCGCTCCGCCGCGATCTCATCCAGATCGGCGAGGACATGGTCAATGTCGCCTATGACGCCCCCGTCGACTTCGCGCCGCGCGCCCAGATCGAGGATGCCGAGCGCAAGCTGTTCTCGCTGGCCGAACAGGGCCGCTACGACGGTGGCTTCCAGAAGTTCTCGCAGGCGCTGACCATCGCCGTCGACATGGCCGCCGCGGCCTACAACCGCGACGGCAAGCTGTCGGGCATTTCCACGGGCCTGCGCGACCTCGACACCCGCATGGGTGGCCTGCAGCGCTCCGACCTCATCGTGCTCGCCGGCCGCCCGGGCATGGGCAAGACCTCGCTCGCCACCAACATCGCCTACAACGTCGCCCGCGCCTACACCTACGAAGTCGCGCCCGACGGCACTCACAAGACCGTCAATGGCGGCGTCGTCGGCTTCTTCTCGTGCGAAATGTCGGCCGACCAGCTCGCGACCCGTATCATCGCCGAAGTCACCGGCATCCCGTCGAGCAACATCCGTCGCGGCGGCATCTCCGAAGCCGACTTCGATGTCATCCGCGACCATGCGATCGAACTGCAAAACCTGCCGTTCTACGTCGACGAAACCGGCGGCATCTCGATTTCGCAACTCGTCGCCCGCGCCCGCCGCCTCAAGCGGCAGAAGGGCCTCGACCTGCTGATCATCGACTATATCCAGCTGCTGCAGGGCTCGGGCAAGAAGTCCGACAACCGCGTGCAGGAAGTCACCGAGATCACCACCGGCCTCAAGGCGCTGGCGAAGGAACTCAGCGTCCCGATCATCGCGCTGTCGCAGCTGTCGCGTCAGGTCGAGAACCGCGAAGACAAGCGCCCGCAATTGTCCGACCTTCGCGAGTCCGGCTCGATCGAACAGGACGCCGACGTCGTCATCTTCGTGTATCGCGAGGAATACTACCTGCAGAACAAGGAGCCCCGGCCGGGCACGCCCGAGCACGAGAAGTGGCAGACCGACATGCAGCTGGTGCACGGCAAGGCCGAAGTCATCATCGGCAAGCAGCGTCACGGTCCGACCGGCTCCGTCGAATTGCACTTCGACGCCAACATCACCAAGTTCGGCGACCTCGCCCACGACGGCTATATCCCGACCAGCGAGTAACCGCGGCCACGCCGCAGCGCTGCGGGCCAGACGTCGCAACGCGCGGTGTCGCGGTTGAACCACGCCGGGCCGCCGCGTATGCTGCGCGTCATCACGCGTTGCGCTGACCGCAACATGCTTTCCGGATCCCTGCTTCGACAATGACCGCGCCCGACCATCACTCCGGCAGTCCCCACGCGGCGATCGCACTCGAGAGCGTCGACAGCCTGTCGCTGTCGGCACAGACCGGCCTGCTGACCATCGATCTCGCTGCGCTCGTCGCAAACTGGCGCAAGCTCGAGAGCCGTTCGGTACCGGCCGAATGCGCCGCCGTGGTGAAGGCGGACGCGTATGGCTGCGGTCTGCCGGCGGTCGCCGCCGCCCTCGCCGCGGCCGGCTGCAAGACCTTCTTCGTTGCCACGCTGAACGAAGCGCGCGCGGCCCGCGCCGCCGCCAAATCGGCAACAATCTATGTGCTCGACGGCTGCCTCGTCGGCACCGCCGAGGTGTTTGCCGAAATCAACGCCCGTCCGGTGATCGGTGATCTCGCTGAACTCGCCGAATGGGATGCGTTCTGCCGGCGCAGCGGCTGGTCCGGCGGTGCGGCACTGCATGTCGACACCGGCATGAACCGGCTCGGCCTGACCATGACCGAGGCTCAGGGGCTGCTGCCACGCGTCAGGAGCGGCAGCCACGGCTTCACGCTGGTGATGAGCCACCTCGCCTGTGCGGAAACGCTGGGACATCCGCTGAACGGCCGCCAGCTCGCTGCGTTCCGCGAGATCGCGCAGGCGTTCTCCGGCATTCCGGCCTCGCTTGCAGCCTCTTCGGGCATCTTTCTCGGCCCGCAGTACCAGTTCGACATGGTACGCCCTGGTGCGGCGCTGTACGGCGTCAATCCGACACCGGAAGCCGATAACCCCATGGCCGAGGTCGTCGACCTCAAGGGCCGCATCGTCCAGGTCCGCAATGTCGAACGCGGCGATACGGTCGGTTATGGCGCCACCTGGACCGCGCGTCGCCCCACCCGCCTCGCGGTCATCGCGGCCGGCTATGCTGATGGCTATTTCAGAGCCGCCGGCGGCGTCGACGGCGTGCGCAGCGCCGAGGTCGTGGTCGCCGGGCGCCGCTGTCCGGTCGCCGGCCGGATTTCGATGGACCTGCTCGCGGCCGACATCACCGATCTGCCGCCGAACGCGGTGCGTCGCGGCCACCTCGTTACCCTGATCGGCGAAGGCGTTACGGTCGACGCCCTTGGCCACCACTTCGGCACGATCGGTTACGAGGTGCTCACCAGCCTCGGCCGCCGTTTCGCCCGCGTCTATCGCGGGGGCGCCTCCTGACGCCACCGCGCCGCGCGCGCTGGAGCGCGTTCGCTTTCGGTGAAATCACGAACGCGCTCCGGCTTTCTCTTTCGACGCGTCTGCTTCCCGCGAACCGGTGACCCCTTCGCTCGAAAACACGCTAACGCTGGAAGACGAACTTCTGCGCCCGCTTGCCGGTATCGACCTCGGTGGTGAAGATATTGCCGTGGGAGTCGATCGCGAGGTTGTGCACCCAGTGGAAGTCGCCGGCCATGCGGCCGTTGCGACCGAAGCGCCCGACGATCTCGCCACTGTCACGCTTGAGCGTGCGCACCTCGTTGTTGGCGCCGTCCGCATTGATCAGGAACGATTGATCGGCGTCGTTCCAGATCTCGAGATCCCACACCGAACCGTTTGCGCGCGTCGCCTTCTCGACGAACATCTCCTTCACGAAGCTGCCATCCTTGCGGAACACCTGGATGCGATCGTTGGTGCGGTCGCAGACATAGACGAGACCGTCTCTGGCGATCCGTACGCAGTGCACGGGATTGGCGAACTGTTGCGACGGCGCGGCCGCGGGATCGTAGGGCGGCACCTTGTCGTCGGTCGGTGGCTTGCCGTAGGCGCCCCACATCCGCTTGAAGGCTCCGCTGTCCGCATCGAACACGATGATGCGGTGATTGTAGTAACCGTCGGCGACAAACAGCTCGTTGGCGGCGGCATCAAGCGTCATGTTGGCGGGCTTGCCGAGACGCGTGGTGTCGCGGCTGTCGGTCTGCTCGCCGGACTTGCCGATCTGCATCACAAACTTGCCGTCCTGGGTGAATTTGAGGATCTGGCCGTCATGGGCACCGTTGCCGGCGAGCCAGACGAACCCCTTGGGGTCGACGTAGATGCCATGCTCGTTCTCGGGCCAGTCGTACCCCTCGCCCTTGCCGCCCCAGGCGCGCAGCAGATTGCCGTCGGCGTCGAACTCCATCACCGGCGGCGCCGGCACGCAGCACTTCGTCGCCGGCGGCGACAGGCTAGCTGCGCGCTCGTCGTCAGTCAGCGTGCGTGGCCGCTGCACCACCCAGATGTGGTCCCGAGCGTCGACCGCGACGCCGGCCGCCTGTCCCATGATCCAGTTGTTGGGCAGAGGCTTCGGCCAGAACGGATCGACCTTGAATGCCGGCACGTCGGCGGCATGAACCGCGGTCGCCAGCAACAGGCCGGACAGCATCATCACCCATCTCATCGGCATCTCTCCCTGGAGCGCGCCAGACCGGCCGGGCTGTGCTGCACGGCCGTTGACGAGCGTCACCGATCCCCCGATGTCGCGCCTCCGGAACACCGGACCCGGCGGGCCGAGCCTAAGCCATCGCAGCCGGCGCCGAAAAGACCCGTGACAAAGCGACCGCCGACAATTATATGTCGCTCATGACCTTTGCATCCGCCCCGAGCTTTTATTGGTATTTTGGCTTTCGCAGGCCGCCGGCGGAGGTAGGGGTGCGCTCGATCTGAGGATTGCAGCAAATCAAGTCCCGAACAACCGCCAGCCGTCTGGCGGTTTTTTTGTGCCGCCAGCCGGGAGATCCAGACAGTCAAAGGAACCCCAGGCATGTTGAGCACCACCGACGATCTCCGTATTCGCGAGATCAAGCCGTTGACCCCGTCCGCGGAGGTCATGCACGAACATCCGCGTACACTGGAGACGACACGTATCGTCGCCAGCGCCCGCGAGACCTTCCAGGCCATCCTGCACGGCCGTGACGATCGCCTGGCCGTCGTTGTCGGCCCCTGCTCGATCCACGATCCGGTTGCTGCGCGGGACTACGCGAGGCGCCTCGTCGCGCTGCGCGAGCGGCTGAAATCATCCCTGGACATCATCATGCGCGTCTATTTCGAGAAGCCGCGTACGACGGTTGGCTGGAAGGGCCTGATCAACGACCCCGACCTCGACGGCAGCTTTCACATCGACAAGGGCCTGCGCCTCGCGCGCCAGCTGCTGCTCGACATCAACGATCTCGGTCTGCCTGCGGCCTGCGAATTCCTCGACATGACCACGCCCCAGTACATCGCCGACCTCGTCGCCTGGGGCGCCATCGGCGCGCGCACCACCGAGAGCCAGATCCATCGCGAGCTCGCCTCGGGCCTGAGCTGTCCGGTCGGTTTCAAGAACGGCACCGACGGCAATGTGCGCATCGCCGTCGACGCGGTGAAGTCGGCCTCGCAGCCGCATCACTTCATGGCGGTCATGAAGGACGGCCGCTCGGCCATCGCCACCACGACTGGCAACGACGATTGCCACGTCATTCTGCGCGGCGGCAAGAGCCCGAACTATGACGCGCAGAGCGTCGAGGCGGCGTGCGGCGAGATCGCGAAATCCGGCCTCGCCCCGATGGTGATGATCGATGCCAGCCACGCCAACAGCTCCAAGAAGCCGGAACGCCAGCCTCTCGTAATCGACGACATCGCCAGTCAGGTCGCCGCAGGCGACAGCCGCATCATGGGCGTCATGGTCGAAAGCAATCTGGTCGCCGGGCGACAGGATCTCGAGCCCGGCAAGCCGCTCACCTACGGCCAGAGCATCACCGATGGCTGCATCGGCTGGGACGAGACCGTGCCGGTGCTGGAGCGCCTCGCCGCCGCTGTCGAACAACGGCGGGTCGCCACGCGCGGCGCGGCAAAGCTCGGGGCATGACGTCCGATTGCGGCGGCCATCCGGCCGCCGCAATCCTCCCGGCTTGAGAATCGCCGGCGCCGGAGATTGGCCGGGCCGGCCGGCGTTCCTCGGACATCGCTCATGACCTCGCCCCATGATCCTCGCTCCATGATCATCAGCCCATGATCCTCGCCTTCGCTTTCGTGCTCGCGGTCGGCCTCGTCGCCGGCACCATCAGCGGCATTGTCGGCACCGGCTCCTCGATCATGCTGGTGCCGGTGCTCGTCTATGAATTTGGCCCGAAGGAAGCGGTCCCGATCATGGCGGTCGCAGCCATTATGGCCAACCTGTCGCGCATCCTCGCCTGGTGGCGCGAGGTCGACTGGCGCGCCTGCGCTGCCTATGCGCTGCCGGCGATCCCCGCCGCCGTGCTCGGCGCGCGCACGCTGCTGGTACTGCCCTCGCGCCTCGTCGATCTCGGCATCGGCTTGTTCCTGATCGCGATGGTCCCGGTCCGCCACTGGATGGCGCGCCATGCGCACAAGGCCTCGCTCGGCCAGCTCGCCATCGGCGGCGCGATCATCGGCTATCTCACCGGCATCGTGGTCTCCACCGGACCGCTGAGCGTGCCGCTGTTCATCGCCTACGGCCTGACCAAGGGGCCATTTCTCGCGACCGAGGCCGCCAGCTCGCTCGCCATCTACGTCAGCAAGACGCTCACCTTCCAGCGCTCCGGCGCATTGCCGGTCGATACCCTGCTCAAGGGCCTGATCGCCGGCTCCTCGCTCATGGCCGGCGCCTTCATCGCCAAGCGCTTCGTGCTGCGCATGGACCCGGGGGCGTTCCGGTTGATCATGGACGGTTTGATGATCGTCTCTGGCATATCCATGTTATGGAATGCCGCCCACGCCTCCTGACCGAATCCAAATATCCATGGCCAAGAACGCTCTCTCCTTCGTCTGCCAGAACTGCGGCGCCGCTTATGGGCGCTGGCAGGGCAAATGTGAATCCTGCGGCGAGTGGAACACGCTGACCGAGGAGGATGTCGGCGGCGTCACCACCATGCCAGCGAGCATTCGTCCCAAGCGCAAGGGACGCACCTTCACGCTCGAGAGCCTCGCCGGCGAGAGCCGCGACGCGCCGCGCCTGCCGTCCGGCATGGCCGAGCTCGACCGCGTGACCGGCGGCGGTTTCGTGCGCGGCTCGGTGCTGCTGGTCGGTGGTGATCCCGGCATCGGCAAGTCGACCCTGCTGACCCAGGCCTCGAGCCTGATGGCGCGTGCCGGCCATCGCTCGGTCTACATCTCCGGCGAAGAGGCGATCGCTCAGGTGCGGCTGCGCGCCGCGCGCCTCGGCCTCGCCGACGCGCCGGTGCAACTCGCCGCCGAGACCTCCGTCGAGGACATCATCGCGACGCTCTCGGAAGGCACGACGCCGCGCCTCGTGGTGATCGATTCCATCCAGACGATGTGGACCGACACCGTGGAGTCGGCGCCGGGCACCGTCACCCAGGTGCGCGCCTCGGCGCAGGCGCTGATCCGCTTTGCCAAGAAGACCGGCACCGCGCTGATCCTGGTCGGCCATGTCACCAAGGACGGACAGATCGCCGGCCCCCGTGTCGTCGAGCACATGGTCGATGCCGTGCTGTCGTTCGAGGGAGAGGGATCGCAGCAATTCCGCGTGCTGCGCGCGGTCAAGAACCGTTTCGGCCCGACCGACGAGATCGGCGTGTTCGAAATGACCGGTCTTGGCCTGCGCGAGGTCACCAACCCTTCGGAGCTGTTTCTGTCCGAGCGCGACCTCGGCAGCCCCGGTACCGCGGTGTTCGCCGGCATCGAGGGCACACGGCCGGTGCTGGTGGAACTGCAGGCTCTGGTTGCGCCGACGTCCCTCGGCACGCCGCGCCGCGCTGTGGTGGGCTGGGACCAAAGCCGCCTGTCCATGGTGCTGGCGGTGCTGGAGGCCCATTGCGGCGTCAAGCTCGGCGGCCATGACGTGTACCTCAATGTCGCGGGTGGGCTGCGTATCCACGAGCCGGCTGCCGACCTCGCCGCCGCTGCCGCCCTCGTCTCCTCGCTGGCCCATGCGCCGCTGCCGACCGACGCGGTCTATTTTGGCGAAATCTCACTGTCCGGGGCGGTCCGCCCGGTGGCGCAGGCCTCCGCCCGCCTCAAGGAGGCCGCCAAGCTCGGATTCGGCAAGGCCGTGGTTCCGGAGACCGCCCGCGGCGACGCCTCCGGTGACGCCGGCCTCTCCCTGAACCAGGTCGGCTCCCTCACCAGTCTCGTGGCCGATATCGCCGCCCGCGGCGTCGGCCGCAAAGGCACCACATCGGATGCAGCGGGAAAAAATGCCACACCAGCCAAAATCCGCCGCTCCGAGGGCTAAACCACGGATGACGCTGGCGTTCGCCACCGCTATACAACCCGCGCGCGACCGGATGCCGCCCGCACCATCGATGAACACCAGATGATCCAAATCCAGGTGATCTGAATAAAGTGATCGAAAAGGTGTGATTGAAATGTTGGGATGGACGGGGCCGTAAGGTTTCCCCGTCTTGCCGAACATGTCATATCGCCGTCTCCTGACGAGGCGCAGCGGAGCCGATTCGCAGGAGTCGAATGCAAGAGCGGACCTGACCAGCCGATGCCGATTACCCTCCTCGATATCATTGTCCTTGGCGTGATGCTGATCTCCGGCCTGCTGGCGATGATCCGCGGCTTCATGCGCGAGATCCTGTCGATCGCCGCATGGGGCATCGCAGCGCTGACCACGCTTTACGCATTCAACAAGCTGCTGCCGACCGCCAAGACCTATTTCAACAACGATACGGTGGCGACCATCGCAGTCATCGCCGGCGTGTTCCTGGGCACGCTGATCGTGGTGTCGATCATCACGGTGCGAATTTCGGACATGATCCTGGATTCCCGGATCGGCGCGCTGGACCGCACCCTGGGCTTCCTGTTTGGCCTCGCCCGCGGCCTGCTGATCATCGTGGTCGCCTTCCTGTTCTTCGTCTGGCTGGTTCCCGAGAAGCAGCAGCCGGACTGGGTCCGTTCCGCCAAGTCACGGGTGGTGCTGCAGGGCACCGGCGACTGGCTGATGTCGCTCTTGCCGGATGACCCTGAAAACACCATCTTGAAGAAGTTGAAGAAGCCGAAGGCGGACGAGGAACAGACCGACGCCGCCCCGGCAGCGCCGACCCCGGCCGCCGGCCCGACGGATGGCGGCTATGCGAAATCGACCCGGGACGGGCTCAAGCAGCTGATCGACGGCAAGGCCGCAGGACGTTAAGGATTGCCGGACGACACTCCGGTGAAGAGAGGCGCAATGGACGAGATGCAAGGCCCTTCCCGCGACTCCGGTGCGAAGGGCGCAGACGCCCCCGCTTTCGCCACCTCTGCCGCCTCGGACGGCATCGTCATCGACAAGGATCTCGACGGTGACACGCTGCGCGAAGAGTGCGGCGTGTTCGGCATTTTTGGGCATCCGGACGCGGCGGCGATCACTGCGCTCGGCCTGCATGCCCTGCAGCACCGGGGCCAGGAGGCGGCCGGTATCGTCTCCTTCGACGGCAACCGCTTCCACTCCGAACGTCGCCTCGGTCTTGTCGGCGACACCTTCTCCCGCCGCGAGGTGATCGAGCGTCTGCCCGGCTCGTCGGCCGTCGGCCATGTCCGCTATTCGACCACCGGCGAGACCATCCTGCGCAACGTCCAGCCGCTGTTCGCCGAACTCAACGCCGGCGGCTTCGCGGTCGGCCACAACGGCAACCTGACCAACGGCCTGACGCTGCGCCGCGAGCTGGTGCGCAGCGGCGCCATGATGCAGTCGACCACCGACACCGAGGTGATCCTGCATCTCGTGGCGCAGTCCAAGCGCAACCATTTCATCGACCGTTTCATCGAAGCGCTGCGCGCCATCGAGGGCGCCTACTCGCTGGTGTCGCTGACCAACAAGAAGCTGGTTGGCGCGCGCGATCCGCTCGGCATCCGCCCGCTGGTGCTGGGCGAACTCGACGGCTGCCCGATCCTCGCCTCGGAAACCTGCGCGCTCGACATCATCGGCGCCAAGTACATCCGTGACATCGAGAACGGCGAAGTCATCGTGTTCGACGAGAACGGAACGCAGAGCCACAAGCCGTTCCCGCCGCAGGCGGCGCGGCCCTGCATGTTCGAGTATATCTATTTCGCCCGCCCGGATTCGGTGCTCGGCGGCCGCTCGGTCTACGACGTGCGCAAGGCGATCGGCGCCGAACTCGCCAAGGAGAGCCATGTGCCCTCCGACGTGGTGGTGCCGGTGCCGGACTCCGGCGTGCCCGCAGCGATCGGCTACAGCCAGTATTCGGGCATTCCGTTCGAGCTCGGCATCATCCGCAATCACTATGTCGGGCGCACCTTCATCCAGCCGACCCAGAGCATCCGCGAGCTCGGCGTGCGCATGAAGCACTCGGCGAACCGCACCGCGATCGAAGGCAAGCGCATCATCCTGATCGACGACTCGCTGGTGCGCGGCACTACGTCGAAGAAGATCGTGAAGATGATGCGGGACGCCGGCGCCCGCGAGGTGCATTTCCGCATCGCCTCGCCGCCGATCACCCATCCCGACTACTACGGCATCGACATGCCGGACCGCGCGCATCTGCTGGCGGCAACGCACAACCTCGAAGAGATGCGCGAGCTGATCGGCTGCGACAGCCTCGCGTTCCTCACCGTCGACGGCCTGTACCGCGCAATGGGCGAGCCGGGCCGCGATCCGGCGCATCCGAAGTTCACTGACCACTATTTTACCGGCGACTATCCGACGCCGTTGACCGACCAGAACCAGGCCGAGCCGACCCCGCGCCAGCTTTCGCTGCTGGCCGAGGCGAGCTGAGCACGTCCGCCTCGCCCGGCTGCGGGCTTCAGCCGAGCCGGCGCGCCATCAGGCGCGCCGCGGCGTCATAGCTTGCCAGCTTGTCCGCAAGCGCAGGCTCGTCGACGTCGGCGAAGCCCTGGCGCCGCCAGAACCCATCCGAACCGTTGACCGCGACCAATGACAGCTCGGCCAGTCCCGCCGAGCGGGCCTGCGCCACCAGCCGCGCGACCAGCGCCGCGCCCGTGCCGCCGCCGCGCACCTGTGCCAGCAGCGCGACGTCGTGGATGTAGTAGGTCGATGGCGCCGCTGGCAGCGCGCCAAGCAGGCTGTTGAGCGCCGGCGGCCGCAGGCGGTGCCAGGGATGGCTGACGGCGTAGGCCAGGAGTTCCTGCGCGCCGGCCACAACGAGGCAGCCCGCGGGATAGAGGCGCAGCCGCTCGGCGAACACCGCATCGTCCTCCGGATAGTCCGGGTGCACGCGGGCGGCGACCGCCGCCACGGCCGGCAGGTCGGCGGCCGTCATCGGGCGCCACTGCGACGCCAACCCTTCGAATAAGCTCGACATGCGCCCGCTCTACCATGAAAAGCCAACCGGCGCGGCCGGCCGTGCATCGGCCGCAGGCCTTTCGATCCGCCGCAAATCGCGATAAACCCCGCCGGCATCGGCTTGCGAGTGCCGGTACCTTATGACCGCCCGGCAACGGGCCGCCACCGCCGGAGCTCACCGGCCCTCAAGACTTGGACTGCAGGATCCTCCCATGGCTGTCGATCTCTCCTCCCGAATCGCCCTGGTGACCGGCGCCTCGCGCGGCATCGGTTACGCCACTGCGCGGGCGCTGGCGCGCGCCGGCGCCCACATCATCGCCGTGGCGCGGACTGTCGGCGGCCTCGAGGAGCTCGACGACGAGATCCGCAAGGACGGTGGCAGCGCCACGCTCGTGCCGCTCAACCTGACCGACAGCGACGGCATCGCGCGGCTCGGCGCGGCGCTCAATGAGCGGCATGGCAAACTCGACATCATGGTCGGTAACGCCGGCGTGCTCGGCCCGTCCTCGCCGCTCGGCCACATCGATCTCAAGGGCTGGACGGACGTGTTCGCCGTCAACGTCACCGCCAACTTCCAGCTGGTGCGCTGCATGGAGCCGCTACTCCGGGCCTCCGACGCCGGCCGCGCGGTGTTCGTCACCTCCGGCGCGGCGCGCAAGGCCACCGCCTATGTCGGCCCCTACGCCGCCTCGAAGGCCGCGGTGGAGACGCTGGCGCGGGTCTGGGCCAACGAGACCGCGAGCACGGCGGTGCGCGTCAACCTGTTCAACCCCGGCCCGATCCGCACCCGGATGCGCGCGACGCTGATGCCGGGCGAGGACCCGGAAACGCTCGACACGCCGGAGCAGGTCGCCGAATTCATCGTGCCGCTGTGTGCGCCGTCGTGGACGGACACGGGCAAGATGTTCGACTACCGCAGCCGCGCCGTTCTGGATTTTGCCGCGCCGACGCCCTGACCTCGCCGTATCCCGCCGTCAACACCAGCTGCCGCCTGCGCGCTTTTGTGCAGGGGTGATCGTGTTGACTTGTTCCGGGCGCGCTTGCTTGACTGGCCGCAGTCCGGCGCCAGAACGGGCCTATCAGGGAGATTCGGAAAGATGTCGCAGACGCTGTCGAAGCTGTTCACGAGCCGCATCGCGGGCATTGCCATCGCCGTGACCGCGGCATCGTGGGCCCTGCCCGCCATGGCCGCCGAAATCGGCGGGACCTGGCTGCGTGACACCGGCGCCTCCCAGGTCAAGTTCGCCCCCTGTGGCGGCGGGGCCGTGTGCGGCCACATCTCCTGGATCAAGCCCGGCACCGAAACGCCCGCCAAGGTCGGCCAGAAGGTGTTCTTCGACATGAAGCCGAGCGGCCCCGACAGCTGGAGCGGCAGCGCGTTCAACCCGGACGACGGCAAGACCTATACCGGCAAGATGTCGCTGTCAGGGAATATCCTGACCACCTCCGGCTGCGTCATGGGGGGCATGATCTGCAAATCCACCACCTGGACGCGGGTCAACTGACCTTCGATCATTCGAGATCGACTCAAACTCGTCTCGAATCGCTGGAAGCAGAAACCAACGGCGGACGGCGGCGTTGCCGGCGAGGAGATCCGCATCATGCGCTTGTTCGGAAGAAAGCAGCGCGCGCCGCGCCGCCGTATCGACCGCGAGGGCTGGATCACGATGCCCGGCGATTTCGCCGCCCGCCGCTGCATCGTGATCGACATCTCCGACAGCGGTGCCAAACTGCAGATCGACGATCCCCGCTTCACGCGCACGCAGTTCGAGCTGCGCCTGTCCCGCACCGATCCGGGCCGCCGCTGCCGTGTCACCTGGCGACGGGGCACGCAGATCGGCGTCGCCTTTCTCTAGCCAGCAACGGCTTTATCGACACGGGAGAGGCCCGCTCCACGGGCCACCCGGGTGCACGGGATCACGACTTGCGCTTGGCCTTGTGGGCGAAGGGGTTGGATTTCTCTCGCAAGGTGATGCGGATCGGCGTGCCCGGCATATCGAATGCCGTGCGCATGCTGTTGGTGAGATAGCGCAGATAGGAATCCGGCACCGCGTCGGCGCGCGAGCAGAACACAACGAAGCTCGGCGGCCGCGCCTTGGGCTGGGTCACGTAGTTTAGCTTGAGACGGCGGCCGGACACCGCCGGCGGCGGGTTGGCGGCGATCGCCTGCTCGAACCACCGGTTCAACATGCTGGTCGACGTCCGCTTATTCCAGACCGCGTAGGCGTCCTCGATCGCGGTCATCAGGTGGTCGACCCCCTCGCCCGTCACGCCGGACACAGCAACCACCGGCACGCCCCTGATCTGCGGCAGCCAGTGATCGGCATCCTGACGCAGCGACGACATCAGGTTGGCCTGGCGGCCGATCAGGTCGGACTTGCTGACCGCGATGACCAGCGCCCGGCCTTCGCGTTCGACGAGATCAGCGATGCGCAGGTCCTGTTCCTCGAAGCGATGCTGGGCATCCATCATCAGCACCACCACCTCGGCGAAGCGGACGGCGCGCAGCGAGTCGGCGACCGAAAGCTTCTCCAGCTTTTCCTCGATGCGCGAGCGGCGGCGCAGGCCGGCCGTATCGAACACGCGGAACGCACGCCCCTGCCAGTCGACGTCGACCGCGATGGAGTCGCGCGTGGTGCCGGCCTCGTCGCTGGTCAGCAGACGCTCTTCGCCGAGCAGATGGTTGATCAGCGTCGACTTGCCGGCGTTCGGCCGGCCGACGATGGCGACGCGGATGGGGCGACGGTTTTCGGTGCCGGCGGCCTCGTCCTCGGTGTCGTCCTCTTCCTCGTCGTCGTCGATCTCGTCCTCGGGCATCACCTCGCGCAGCGCGTCGTAGAGGTCGCTGAGACCCTCGCCATGCTCTGCCGAGATCGGCACGGGATCACCAAGGCCGAGCGCATAGGATTCCATGGCGCCGACCTCGCCATGCTTGCCTTCGCTCTTGTTGGCGAGCAGCACCACGGGCTTGCCGGCCTTGCGGACGAGATCGGCGAAGCCGCGGTCGGCTGGCGTCAGCCCGACCCGCGCGTCGATAACGAACAGCAGGGCATCGGCGCCGGCGATCGCCGCCTCGGTCTGCTCCTGCATGCGGGCAGCGAGCGAGCCGCGCGGACCGTGGTCGAGACCGGCGGTATCGATGATGGTGAAGCGGAGGTCGCCGAGACGGCCCTCGCCCTCGCGGCGGTCGCGCGTCACGCCGGGCTGGTCGTCGACGAGCGCGAGCTTCTGCCCGACCAGGCGGTTGAACAGGGTCGACTTGCCGACGTTGGGACGGCCGATGATGGCGAAAGTGAATGACATGTCCGATCCGTTCGCCCGTCCCGGACCTCATGTCAACAGCGGGAACGACGGCGATGCCATCGAGGCCGTCCCCGCGGGACGGCTGTTACCGGGAGAAACTGCCGCTCGGCAGCGGCGCGGGGAACGAGGACTGCGCCGGGGCCTGGGCAGGCTGCTGTGCCGGCTGCGAATCCTGGGACGCGGCGGCCGGGGCTGCCCGCGGGGCCCGGCGGGCGGGCTTGGGCGGTGCCTCCTCGGCGGCGGCGCCGTCCGCAGGCGCGGCGGCCTGGGGGGCGGTGGTAGAGCGATGGCGCGGCTTCCGGGGCTTGGCCTTCGGCTGCTCGGCAGCGGCCTCGGGCTTCGGCGCCTCGGTCGCAGCGGCGGCGGCCGCGGCGGTCTGCTGCGACCCGGCGTCCTTGAACTGCTGCTCCTGGCTCTGCATTTCCGGCGAGCCCTTGTAGAGGTCCTTCGGCACGCCCTGCTCGAGCCCGGGCACGCCCTCCGGGAACACCGGCTGGCGGTTGCCCGGCAGCTTCTTTTTGGTGTCGAGGAAGTCGAGCATGTCCATCGGGTCGAAACTGCTCAGCCCGCCGCCGCCGCAGCCGGCCAGCACGCTGCAGAGCGCCAAAAGGACACCGGAGGCAATCAATCGTTGGGAACGGCGCATCAGGTCTTCACTCGGCTTCGGGTTCACGCTGCGGCGCGGTCACGACGCGCCACGGTCCATCGATGATTTCGGTCGCCGTCAGCTCTTGGCGGCTGGCGGCAGCAACGCCTGCAACGCTTCGGTCCGGGTGCGGATGCTGGACGGCGTCTCCGCGTCGTTCATGATCAGGTCGACCCACTGCCGTGTCGCGGCGAGATCGTTCGAACGCCAGGCGGATACCGCCAGGAGATCGCGCGCGGTGTGGCGGAAGGCGCGGCCGGTGCCGGTGATCGGCTCGAGCCGCTGGCGAATCTCGTCATAGGGCGCGGTATCGACCACAAGCGCCGCCGCCCGTGTCTTGGCAAGATCCTGCTCGCTCTGGCTCACGCTGGCATCGCTGCCGATGGCGTCGAACAGCTTCACCGCGGACTGCGGATCATGCGTGGCGGCTTCAGCGGCCGCGCGCAGGCGTGCCAGCGTGCGATATCCGCGCGGCGCCTCGGCGGCCAGCTTGGTGAACGCCGCTTCGGCTTCGGCATGCTTGTTCTGATCGGCCAGCGCGACCGCGGCCTCGAAGGCTGCGCCGGCTTCCGCCGACCGCTTGCCTTCCCAGTACGTGTAGCCGCGCCAGCCGGCGACAGCCGCGACGATCAGGACGGCGACGCCGATAATGAAAATGGAATAGCGGTCCCACAGCTTCTTGAGCTGTTCGCGACGCAGTTCTTCGTCGACTTCATCAAATAATTCAGACACTTAAGATATCCCACCCACGGCCGCGGCGCGTTCCGGCCCAGCCAGTGCCAGCCCCAATGCGATGGCGGCGATACCCTATCGATATGGCGGAGGCAAGGCAAAGCAAGCCTGTTCAAAGAGTTACCCGCCGCGATGACGCGGCGGGTGTGGACAGGCGCGGCCGACCGCGAAGGATTGGGTCCTCGAGCGGTCGCCGGAGAGGCCGCTCAGGGCCGCGGATCGATCGGCGTCGGCATCGCCGCATGGCGCTCGATGACCTCGGCCGCGGCAAAAGCCACGTCCTCGCGATAGCGCGGTGCGACAATCTGCACCCCGACCGGCCGGCCGCCAACGAGACCCGTCGGCACCGACAGCGCCGGGAAACCGAGCACGGGAACGGCAAGCAGCGAGCGCTGCGCATCCATCATCCGCCGTACTGTGTCGTCGTCGCGCTGGTCGAGATCGTCCTCGAAGGGCAACTGGTGCGACACCGGCGTCACCAGCACCGGATAGCGCGCCAGGAACAGCTGCCAGTCGCGCTGGATCGACAGCCGCCGCTCGAAGCCGGCGAGGATCTCGTCGCCGGTCAGATGCGGCGCGTAGGCGACATGGCCATCGATGTTGCGCAGGCTCTTGGCGTCGCCATGCTTGCGGATCAGCGGCTCGAGGAAGCGCCGCTCCTCGTTGACGACAAGGGCATGCCAGAGGTCGGCGGCCTCGACGAGCCGCGGCGGCGCGACCTCCTCGACCTCGTAGCCGGCATCGGCGAGCCAGCGGCCGGCGGTGCGGATCGCCGCCGCGATCTCCGGCGCGACGTCGCCGGCCGGATCCACCGCAAGCGCCACCCGGCGGGCGACGCGCGGTCCTTCCAGCGGCGCCGGCACCCAGCCGGCATCGCGCGGATCGGGCGCGGCCATCGCCGCCAGCGCCGCGCGCAGGTCGGCGACCGAGCGCGCCAGCGGCCCCTGCACCGACATCATCTGCGCGGTGATCGGACGCTCCGTGCTCGCCGACGGATTGAAATGAGCGATACGCCCCGGCGTCGGACGCAGGCCGGCGACACCGCAAGCGTAGGCCGGATAGCGGATCGAGCCTCCGAAGTCGTTGCCATGGCCGATCGGGCCCATGCCCGCGGCGACCGCCGCACCAGCGCCGCCGCTCGACCCGCCCGGCGTCCACTGCGTGCCCCAGGGATTACGCGTGTCGCCATGCAGCGCGTTGCCGGTGAACCAGCGGTGCGAGAACGCCGGCGTGTTGGTGCGGCCGACGATCACCGCGCCGGCCTTGCGCAGGTTCGCGACCGTCGGACAATCCTCCGTGGCGATGATGTCGCGGAAGGCAACGACGCCGTTGGTGGTGGCGCAGCCGCGCTGGTCGACATTGACCTTGATCGTCACCGGCACCCCATGCAGCGGGCTCAGCGCCACGCCGGAACGGACCACCGCGTCGGCCTGATCGGCGGCCGCCAGCGCCTCGTCGGCCAGCACATCCACCACCGCGTTGACCGCCGGATTGACCGCGGCGATGCGGCCCAGCACCGACTGCACCGCCTCGCGGCTCGATATCCGCCGCTCCCCGATCGCGCGCCCCAGATCCGTCGCGGTCCATCGCCAAAGCTCGTTCTGCATGTCGTCTCCCCTGATGGTTTTGGTTCAATCCGCCGTGACGGCGAGATAGCGTTCGCGCTCGCGGGCCGCGCCCGCGAACGTCGTCCGATCGGCGGCGAACACGATCCGCCCCTGATCGAGAATGTAGTGGCGATCGGCCAGCGCCTCGCAGAACGCGAGGTTCTGCTCGACCAGCAGCACGCCGACGCCGGCCTCGCGCACGGCGCGCACGATATCCGCGAGTTCGTCGACGATGACCGGCGCGAGGCCTTCCGTCGGCTCGTCGAGCAGCAGCAGGCGCGGTCCGCCGATCAGCGCGCGGGCGATCGCCAGCATCTGCTGCTCGCCGCCCGACAGCGCCGTGCCACGGTTGCGCCGGCGCTCCTGCAGCCGCGGAAACAGCCGATAGATCGCGTCGAGCGGCCAGGGCGTTCCCTTGCGGGCCGCGATCGCGAGGTTCTCCTCGACCGACAGCAGGCCGAAGATACCGCGATGCTCGGGCACGAGCGCGACACCGCAGCGCGCGATCTGGTAGGTGCGCAGCGCGACGATGGCCTCGCCACGGAAACGCACGTCGCCGCGCCGCGCCGGCACCGCGCCGACGAGGCTCTTGAGCGTGGTCGTCTTGCCGGCGCCGTTGCGCCCCAGCAGGCAGACCACTTCGCCCGCGTCGACGTCGAGGCTGACGTCCTGCAGCACATGGCTCTTGCCATACCAGGCATTGAGATCGGTCACGCTGAGCATCATGCCGCCGTCCCCAGATAGGCCGCCTTGACCTGCGGATCTGCGGCGATCTCCGCCGGCAGGCCCTGGCGCAGGATGGCGCCGCGATACAGAACCGTGATCGAGCGGCTGATGCGCATCACCAGACGGATGTTGTGCTCGATCAGCACCACCGCCATGGTGCGGCCGAGCGCCTCGATCAGCCGGGTCATGGTGTCGATATCGTCGATGCCCATGCCGGACGTCGGCTCGTCGAGCAGCAGCACCTGCGGCTGCCCGGCGAGCGCCATCGCGATCTCCAGCCGCCGCTGCTCGCCGTGGGACAGCAATCCGGCGACCGTCTGCGCCCTCGCGGTCAGCGCGAGCCGCTCCAGCAGCTCGTCCGCCCGGGCCGTCACCTGCGCCAGCCGCGCACGGTCGCGCCACAGATCGAAGGCCCGCGGCGACAGTGCCTGCGCGGCGAGGCGCGCGTTCTCGTGCACGGTCAGGTTCGGAAACAGGTTGGTGATCTGGAACGAACGCGCAAGGCCATGATGCACGCGGCGGTGCGGCGCCATGGCGGTGATGTCGCGCCCGCCGAGACGCACCGCGCCGGCGGTCGGCCGCAGCCGCCCGGTCAGGCAATTGAACAGCGTCGTCTTGCCGGCGCCGTTCGGCCCGATGAAGGCGTGCACGCCGGCATCGGCCACGGTGAACGACACCGGCCCCAGCGCCCGAAACCCGTCGAAGCGTTTCTCGATCCCGGCGACCGCGAGCGCGGGCGCCACTGCCTGAGAACCTGTCATTGCTGTGCCCCTCCCCGCGAGCCGGCCAGTGCCGCCGGCTGTGCCTCGCCCTCGCCGCTGCGTTTGCGGAAGAGCGGATCGAGCAGCGACGACAGGCCGCCGCGCAGCCCGAACGCGACCAGCACCAGCAGAGCGCCGAGCACGATCTGCCAGCGTGCCCAGATGTCCGACAGCACGTAGGAGAGCACCACGACCGCGACGCTGCCGAGCATGGGGCCAAACAGCGTGCCGGTGCCGCCGAGAATGGTCATCACGATGATGCGCTCGCTCATGGCGAGATCGACATTGGCGAGCGGCACGAACTTGAGCGCCATGGCATACAGCGCGCCCGCCAGCCCTGTGACCGCGGCGGACAGCACGAGGCTGAGGATCTTGTAGCGACGCACGTCGTAGCCGATGGCGATCGCACGATCCTCGTTGTCGCGGATCGCCACCAGCGTCGCGCCGAACGGCGAGTCGACCAGGCGTGCGAACAGGAAGAACACGCCGACGCAGACGACCGCGACGAAAGCGTAGAACTGCAGCGGCTGGGCGAAGGACACCAGGGGATGGCCGAGCACGGACAGGTCCGGCCGCGGCACGTTCAACAGGCCGTTGTCGCCACCGGTGAGATCGGAGGCCGCATAGCACAGGAAGAACGCCATCTGCGTCAGAGCCAGCGTCAACATGATGAAGTAGATGCCGTGACGCTGGGTTGCGATGACGTCGATCGCCGCGCCCAGCAGGCCGGCCAACACCACCGCCGCGGCGAGCGCAGCAATCAGGCCGACATCGTAGCGGATCAGCAGGATGCCGGCGCAATAAGAGCCCGCGCCGAAGAAGATGGCCTGGCCGAACGACAGCAGCCCCACCCGCCCCAGCAGCAGGTTGCAGCCGAGCGCGGCCATGGCGAAGATCAGGCATTCGGTGGCCAAGGCCGCGGACGGCAACGCCAGCGGCAGCACCACGGCCACGGCGGCGACCGCGAGCGCAAGCCCCACGGGGGTCGGCATCGATGAGAAAGGGTTGCGCATCGCTCAGGCCCGCCCCAGCAGGCCGCGTGGACGCAGCAGGATGATCAGCGCCATGGCGACATAGATCATGATGCTGGCGCCGGCGGCCCAGAACACCGTCATCACGCTCTGCACGACGCCGATCAGAAGCCCGCCGACCAGTGCGCCGGTGAAGCTGCCGATCCCGCCGATGACGATCACCACGAACGCGATCGACAGCGCCTCGACGCCCATGAACGGCTCGACGCCGCGGATCGGCGCGATCAGCACGCCGGCCAGCGCCGTGAGCGCGGCGCCGATCGCGAAGGTCAGCGAGAACGTCCGGCTGATATCGATGCCGAGCAGTTCCACGGTCGGCATCGACTCGGTGCCGGCGCGCAGCACCGCCCCATAGTTGGTGCGTTCGAGCACGAACCACAGCACCGCGGTGATCGCCGCCGTCAGCGCGATCACGAACAGGCGGTACTTGGGATAGATGAAATCGCCGAACATCACCGCGCCGCGCAGCAGCGCCGGCGCCGCGACGTTCTTGCCGACCGGATCGAAGATCAGGATCACGACCTCCTGGATGATCAGCGCGAGGCCGAGCGTCGCCAGGATCTGGAAGCTCGCCGGCAGGTCGTACAGCCGCCGCACGCCGGGCTCCGCGAGCCACGCCATGGCGCCGACCATCAGCGGCGCCAGCGCCAGCGCGAGCCAGAAGTTGCCCGTCGCGCCCACCAGGACGTAGCAGAGATAGGCGCCCACGAGATAGAACGCGCCGTGGGCGATGTTGATGAAGTGCATGATGCCGAAGATGATCGACAGACCGATCGCGATCATGAAGTAGATCATCCCGACACCCAGGCCGTTGACGACCTGGGTGAGGAGCAGGTTGAGGCTCATGACGGTTGCCCTCTCCAGAGCGGCGCTCAGGTCATCTTGCAGTCGGAGCGCGCGGGCTCGACGAACGACTTGCCGAAGCTGACGATCTCGACATAGTCGTCCTTGCCCTTCTTCTTCGCCGGCGCCTTGCCGCGCAGCAGGTAGTAGTTCTTGATGACCTGATGATCGAACGCGCGGATCTGTTCCTCGCCCGTCGGCCCTTCGTAGGTCAGCCCCTCCAGCGCCTTAATCACCCGTGCCGGCTCGGCGCTGCCCGCGGCCTTGATGCCGCGCATCAGCAGTTCCGTGGTGACGAAGCCGTTGACCATGGCATAGCTCGGCCGAACCTTGAGGCGCTTCTCGAACAGTTCGACCAGCCGGCGGTTGCCGGCGCTGTCGATCTGGTCGTCGTACTGCGCGCCGACATAGACGTCCTCGAGCACGTCGCTGCCGATCTCGGCGTACTGCTCAGCCCCCGCGCCCCAAACCAGAACGATCTTCATGTTCTGCTTGAGGCCGAAATCCGCAGCCTGACGCAGGGTGTTGGTGCTCTGCGGCCCGAAATTTAGGATCGCCAGCACGTCGGGTTTTGCCGCCGCGACGCTCGCGAGATAGCCGGAGAATTCGGTATCGGCCATGGCGTGGAAGCTGTTGCCGACATGCTCGACGTTCTTCTGCTTGAAGATCGCCTGTGCCTCGCGCAGCATCGCCTCGCCGAACACGTATTTCGGCGTAATCGTGTACCAGCGCTTTGCCTTGGGATCGGCGTCGATCAGCGCGCCGATGGTCTGGTGCACGGCGCCGTAGCTCGACACCGGCCAGCGGAAGGTGCTGCGGCGGCAGTCGGCGCCGGTGATCTCGTCAGCGCCGACGGCGGACATGTAGACGCCGCCGCCGTTGGCGATCTCCGCCGACATCGGCAGGCCGACATTCGACAGCACCGCACCGGAAAAGAAGCGCACGCCCTGCTGCAAAGCCGCGATGATCTTGGGCATGGCGCGGCCGGGATTGCCCTCGTCGTCGATCACCTGCAGCGCCGCGTCGAGGCCGTAGTCTGCGGCAAGCGCGCTGACCGCGAGCCGCGCGCCGGTCTCCGCCGGCTGGCCGGCCATCGCGAACGGCCCGGACAGCGACAGCGCGGTGCACAGCCTGACCTGCTCGGCCGCCATTGCATGCCGCAGCACGGCCGGTGCAAGGGCAGCCCCCGCAAGTGCAGACGTGAAGGTGCGTCGTGTAATCATGATTGTCTCCCCTGGTGTGTTTTATGATTGTTGGTTGTGGTCGCACCGCCGCAGCTCAATCGAGCTGCAGCGGTTCGGCAAAGACCGGTTGCTGCGGCTCGTTCGGACGCAGCAGGAAGCTCTCGGCGCTGAGCACGTGCTCGTGCATCACCTCGCGCGCCCGCTCCGCGTCGCCCGAGCGGAACGCGTCGATCAGGCGGCGGTGATAGTCGATGTTGGCGCAGGAGAAGGCCCACGACAGCTCGTTGTCGCCGACGGTGCCGATCGTCCAGTTGATGGCTTCGTTGACAAACCGGCACATCAGCCCGAGCAGCGGATTGGGGCAGGCCTCGATCAGGATCTCGTGGAATTCGACCTCGACCTTGCGGTGATGTGCCCAGCCGGCGGCATCGGTCGGATGCTCGTGCTGCTCCTCGATGGTGCGCTCGAGCGCGGCAAAGTGGCTGTCGCGGAGATGGCCGACGACGCTCGCCGCGAGCTCCGGCTCGGTCAGCCGCCGGATCTGGTAGATCTGCACGATATTGATCGGGTGGAAGTAGAAGTAGTTGCTGAGCAGCCCGATGGTGCGCGCCGGCGACACCGATGCGACCCGCGCCCCGCCTGCGGGGCCGGTCGAGTTCTGCACCAGCCCCTGCACTTCCAGCGATTTTAGCGCCTCGCGAATGGTCGAGCGGCTGCACCCGAACATGTCGATGAGTTGCGGCTCCTGGGGCAGCCGGTCGCTCGGCTTCAGGCCTGCCTGGAAGATATGCCGACGGATCCGGTCGGCGACCGCGTCGGACCGCTTGCGCTTGATGGCCGCCTTCTGGGACGGATCGACCAGATCGTCATTCTGCATATTATCCATATTATAATCATAAATAGGACTGGCCTGATTTTGCAAGCGGCGAAGTCAGTCGTCCCCCGGATCGCTGCGGGCCGCGTTAAATCTCTGGAATTGCAAGAAAACTTTCCTCGCATCCGCAGCCATGACGACGCGGCCGCCGAAACGGCGGCCACGTCAGATCAGCGGATGGAAGGAATCGGAACGCGCGCTCAGCCCTTCGGCGGCGTCAGCGCGTAGGTATGCTCGGGCCCCGGGAAGGCGCGGCTGCGGACGTCGGCCGCATAGGCCTCGATCGCCTCGGCGATCGCCGGGCCGAGATTGCCGTAACGCTTCACGAATTTCGGCACCCGCGCCGACAGACCCAGCATGTCCTCGAGCACCAGCACCTGGCCGTCGCAGGCGGCGCTGGCGCCGATGCCGATGGTCGGGATCGCGATGGTCTCGGTGATGCGGCGGGCGACCGGTTCGGCCACCGCCTCGATCACCACGGAGAACGCGCCGGCCTCGGCGACCGCGCGGGCATCGTTCTCGATGCGCGCGCCATCGGCCTCGTCACGCCCCTGGGCGCGGAACGAACCCAGGGTGTTGATGGACTGCGGCGTCAGCCCGACATGGGCCATCACCGGAATGCCGCGCTCGGTCAGGAAAGCGATGGTCTCGGCCATGCGCGCGCCGCCCTCGAGCTTGACCGCGCCGCAGTGGGTCTCCTTGAGGATGCGCGCGGCGGAGCGGAACGCCTCCTCCTTCGACGCCTCATAGGAGCCGAACGGCATGTCGACGACGACCAGCGACTGCTGCGAGCCGCGCATCACCGCCCGCCCCTGCAGGATCATCATCTCCAGCGTCACCGGCAAGGTGGTCTCGAAACCGTGCATGACATTGCCGAGGGAGTCGCCGACCAGAATGACATCGCAGAAGCGATCGACCAGCGCCGCGGTATGCGCGTGGTACGACGTCAGCATCACGATGGGATCACCACCCTTGCGGGCACGGATCTGCGGCGCGGTCTTGCGCTTGACGGCGGTTTGAACGGACATGGTCAGGCTCCAAAGACGGGAACGCCGATAACGACGGGATGGAAGGCAAATGCGAGCGCGAGATAGACGATGATGCCGACCCCCACCGCGAGGACGTCGTTGAGCACGCCACCGACCGGGATCGGCGGGGCGCCGGCATCGCTGCGCCGCTTCAGCGAGATGCGATCATAAACCGCCCACGCCAGAAACGAGCCGAACAGGATGATGCCGCCGAGGTCGCCATTGGCAAGCAGATGGGCGAACGCCCACAGCTTCACGCCTGCGAGCATCGGATGCTTGAGCTTGGTGTAGATCCGGCCCCGCAGGTACGACGCCGCCACCAGGATCGCGGCGGGCAGCATCAGCGCGATGGTGATGTGCTTCATCGCCACCGGCGGATGCCAGACGTTGATCCAGCCGCTGGCGCGGTACAGCGAGAATCCCCAGACGATCAGCGCGAGGCCGGCCAGCGAGGCCAGCGAGTAGCCGAGCTTGTAGATCCCCTCGCCGGTCTGGGCGATGATCGCCGCGCGCGCGTCGCGCCGCGTGGTCAGCACATGAACGCCGAGAAACAGAACCAGCCCGAGAACGAGCAGCACGAGACCCATGAGCCGTCCCTCCGTGATCGCCGACGACGAGGCCGGCGTGAAATCGCGCGGTGCAATTTCGTGTCGTGGCGGTCTTGCTCTAGCCGCGGCGACGAGCCCCGCGTATCATCTTTCCGGGGCGGCGCGCAATGCCGCCGCTCCGCCGCGCATCGTCGCGTCGATCAGGCGACACGCATGGCTCCCCGGCCGGCATCGCCGGTGCCGGACAACGAAAACGGGAGGACATCTGGTGCACGCTCACGCAACCCTGCCCCGCCTTGTCGCCGGCGCGTTCGCCGCGCTCCTTCTGCACGGCGCTGCCCATGCCGCGGAAATCAAAGTGATGATCTCGGGTGGCCTCACCGCCGCCTATAAGGAACTGGTGCCGCAGTTCGAGAAGGCGAGCGGCCACACCGTCGTGACATCCTACGGCCCGTCGATGGGCACCACGGAGAACGCCATCCCCGTGCGGCTTGCGCGCGGCGAGCCCGCCGACGTGCTGATCATGGTCGGCGATGCGCTCGGCAAGATGATCGATGAAGGCAAGGCGATGGAAGGCACGCGGGTCGATCTCGTGCGCTCGCCGATCGGCATGGTGGTGTGCGCCGGCAGTCCCAAGCCCGACATCAGCACCCCCGACGCGCTGAAGCAGGCCCTGCTGAACGCCAAGTCGGTTGCCTACTCCGACAGCGCCAGCGGCGTCTATGTCGGCGGCGAACTGTTCGAGAAGCTCGGCATCGCCGAGCAGATGAAGGGCAAGGCGAAGATGATCCCGGCGGAGCCGGTCGCGGCCGGCGTCGCCCGCGGCGAATCGGAGCTTGGCTTCCAGCAGATCAGCGAACTGCTGCCGGTCCCCGGCGCCGACCTCGTCGGTCCGCTGCCGGGCGCGGTGCAGAAGATCACGATCTTCTCCGCCGGCATTGCCACCGGCGCGAAGGAGCCTGACGGCGGCAAGGCACTGATCGCCTTCCTCGCCTCGCCTGCGGCGGCGCCGGCGCTGAAGAAGGCCGGGCTCGATCCGTTCGTCAGCGACAAGTAGCGCGACCGGCGTCTGTGGCATGAGGTCGCGCGCGAACGCGTTTCACCGCGCCATCCACCCCTGTCATCCCGCCGCAATGCGCCTGTAATCCGGCCATCACGATCGCTGCGCAGAACTGGCCCTGTTTAACGACCAACGGGGCCAACATGATCCGCACCACCCTTCTGGCGAGCGCCGCACTGTGTCTCGCCGCCGCCGCCGCGCCTGCGCTCGCGCAGCAGGAATTTCCCGCCAGGCTCGCCGGCCATGCCGTGCTGCCGGCCGAGACGTTCATTGCCGCGCCGGCGGATGCGCCGGTCGATCTCCAGACCTCCGGCAAGTACACCACCGGCAAGCGCGTCGAGCAGGTCGGCTCGGTGATGGGCAAGTCCTACGAGCGCGACACCGGCGTCAAGCTGCCGTTCAAGGGCCAGCCGATCCAGGGCCACTCGGGCATCAAGGTGATGCCGGACGGAAGTTTCTGGATCCTGACCGACAACGGCATGGGCGCGAAAGCCAACTCGCCGGACTCCATGCTCTACCTCAACCGCTGGTCCATCGACTGGGCCAAGGGCGAGTGGAAGAACCTGCAGACCATCTTCCTGCACGATCCTGACAAGAAGGTGCCGTTCCGCATCGTCCACGAGGGCACCGAGAAGCGCTACCTGACCGGCGCGGACTTCGACACCGAGGGCTTCCAGATCGTCGGCGACACGCTGTGGATCGGCGACGAGTTCGGCCCCTACATCATCAAGGCCGACATGACCGGCAAGGTGCTCGGCGTGATCGAGACGATCGCCGACGGCAAGCCGGTGCGCTCGCCCGACCACTACGCCGCCGTCTCGCCTGGCGCGCCGGGCGCGACCTACACCAACGTCAACCTGCGCCGCTCCAAGGGTTTTGAGGGCTTCGCCGCCAGCAAGGATGGCAAGTTCCTCTACGGCCTGCTCGAAGGCCCGCTGTGGGATGCCGACAAGAAGGACTGGGAGAAGGTCGACGGCAACGAGGCCTCGCGCATTCTCGAGTTCGATGTCGCGGCGGAGAAATTCACCGGGCGGTTCTGGTACTACCGCTTCGAGAACACCGGCAATGCCATCGGCGATTTCAACATGATCGACGGCGCGACCGGCCTCGTCATCGAGCGCGACAACGGCGAAGGCACCGCCGACAAGGCCTGTGCCGTCGGCGTCCGCGGCACCGACTGCTTCCCTGATTTGGCCAAATTCAAGCGCGTCTACAAGATCGAGCTGAGCGACGCCAATGTCGGCAAGCCGGTGCGCAAGATCGGCCACATCGACCTGATGAAGATCCAGGACCCGGACAAGAAGGCCCGCAAGCCGCTCAACGACGGCGTGCTGACCTTCCCGTTCTTCACCATCGAGAACGTCGACCTCGTGGATGCCACCCACATCATCGTCGGCAATGACAACAACCTGCCGTTCTCGTCGAGCCGCGATCCCAACAAGGCCGACGACAACGAGATGGTGCTGCTCGACGTCGCCGATCTGCTCAAGGCGAAGTAAACAGGCTCCGACTAAGAAACGCTCCCGGAATGACTCCGGGAGCATCTTGCCAGCCGGCGAAAGCAAGAGAAAGAAAATACGAGTCCGTAGACTCATAAGTTCGGAGGCACAGCCGCATTGAGGCGAGCTGGACCACAACGCGGAAGTTGGCGGCGAGCTTGTCGTAATGTGTGGCGACGCAACGGAAGCGCTTCAACTTGAAGAAGAACCGCTCGATGAGGTTGCGCTCGCGATAAAGGCGCTTGCTGAAACACGGTTGCCAGCGCCGGTTGCTTTTGAGCCAGATGCTGGGCGTGGCACCCTGGTTCTAGATCAGTTCGCAGATGCGATCAGCGAAAGCCGCCAGTTACCAGCTCGGGCGTTTAGGCGGGCCGATCGGTCGCATCGATCTCTTTTGCCGGCACGAACTCAGTTACAAAACCTTCCTGCCACCCAGTCACTCCAAGCGTAACAGGGTAAGTATTAAAGCCTTCAGGGAAGTCTCGAAATCCTGGCTGATCGCGCAAACGGCCGATCGCTTTCGCGGCATCGGCTTCAGTCGCATAGATGCCGATGTGCAGCTCTGTATCCTCACGATCCGGATACTCGCGTTCGAACCAAAGATCATAAACGACTGTCATAGCCACTCGTCTACCAGTTATCCGCCCAAAATCTAGCATGATAAGTTGGCCACTTGCCACGACATCGAAGCTCCCGGGGGGGACGTCTTGGGCGCTGTCTTTTCTCATGGCCGACCTTCGATCGTCACGGCGATGGCCGTTCGAACATGCGGTTGTCGACATAACGCACCAGGATCGGCCGGCCGGCGATGGCGCCGCCGAGGCCCTTGCTGAACGCCAGCGGCACGCAATGCGACAGCGACACGACGATCGCCTGGCGGTAGGCGTCGCGTGTCTGCGATGTCGCGCCGGGCGTGGCATAGGTCAGTTGCGGCGGCGCGATCAGCGCCCCGTCGCGCCTGAAGCTGAACTTCACCGCCATCTGCATCCCTTCGCGCGCCACCTCCTGCTGCGGCGGCGTCCAGCACGCGCGCAGCGCCTGGAACAGATCACCGATGGTATCGAGGTCGTGATCGGGAATGCGGTAGCGTGCCGCATCCTTGTCCGGCGGATTGCTCTCGACGGTCACCTGCAGGTTCTCGCCGATCGGATAGTCGATGTCCGGAAAGCATGGGCCGCTTTCGAGCGCGCTGCACACCGACGGCGTGCACGGCCGGTTGTCGAACACGCTGCAGGGGACATGGGCAAAGGGCGACGGATCGGCCGGGCGACGCTCCTGCGCCACGGCGGACCGGCCCATGGCCACCCCCGCCATCACGATCAGAAGAACGATCACGGCGCGCATGGCCTGCTCCCGGAACCGATCCGGCCAGCATAGCGCTGATCGCGACCGACAGTGGCCGGCCGCGCTTCACATCTTCGCGCTCAGGACGCTTTCTTGACGTCCTTGACGTTGGCGAAGCGGATGCCCTCGGAGCGCTCGCGGGTGTAGTCGAGGTAGAACTGGTTCTTGGCTAAAAAAACCAGGTCGCCGTCGACGTCCTCGGCGATGCCCGATCCGTTGGCGTTGACGAAGGCGTCGTACACCTTGCGGTCGTCCGCCGAGAACCAGCGCGCCAGCGAGAACTCGCTGATTTCGAAATCCACCGGCAGGCCGTATTCGGCGTCGAGCCGGGCTTTCAGCACGTCGAGCTGGAGCTGGCCGACGACGCCGACCAGCGCCGGCGAGCCGTCGCGCGGCCGGAACACCTGCACGACGCCCTCCTCCGACATCTGCTGCAGCGCTTCCTTGAGCTTCTTGGCCTTCATGGCGTCGGTCAGGCGCACGCGGCGCAGGATTTCCGGCGCGAAGCTGGGAACGCCGACGAAGGTGATGTCCTCGCCCTCGGTCAGGGTATCGCCGATGCGCAGCGTGCCGTGGTTGGGAATGCCGACGACGTCGCCGGCGAACGCCTCGTCGGCGAGCGCGCGGTCCTGGGCGAAGAAGAACTGCGGCGACGACAGGCTCATCGGCTTGCCGGTGCGGGTCAACTTGGCCTTCATGCCCCGCTGCAGCTTGCCCGAGCACAACCGCGCGAAGGCGATGCGGTCGCGGTGGTTGGGATCCATGTTGGCCTGGATCTTGAACACGAACGCCGACATCCGCGGCTCATCGGCCTCGACCTTGCGCAGGTTGCTCTCCTGGGCGCGCGGCGGCGGTGCGTAGCGCCCAAGCCCTTCCAGCAGGTCGCCGACGCCGAAGTTGCGCAGCGCGCTGCCGAAGAACACCGGCGTCAGATGGCCCTCGCGGAACGCGGCGAGATCGAACGGCTTGCAGGCCTCGGTGACCAGCGCCAGTTCTTCCTCGATCGCAGCGGCGTCGAGGTTGGAATTACGCGCGGCAAGCTCGCTGATGGCGATCTGCTCGGCCGAGCCGGTCTTGGCGCCGCCGCCCTCGAGCAGGCGCACGCCGCCGGTGAGAATGTCGTAGGTGCCGATGAAGTCGCGGCCGCGTCCCACCGGCCAGGTGATCGGCGTGGTGTCGAGCGCCAGCGTCTTCTCGATCTCGTCAAGCAGCTCGAACGGATCGCGGGTCTCGCGGTCCATCTTGTTGATGAAGGTGATGATCGGAATGTCGCGCAGGCGGCAGACCTCGAACAGCTTGCGGGTGCGCGCCTCGATGCCCTTGGCGGCGTCGATCACCATCACCGCCGAGTCGACCGCGGTCAGCGTGCGGTAGGTGTCCTCCGAGAAGTCCTCGTGGCCCGGGGTGTCCAGCAGGTTGAAGACGAGGCCATCGAACTCGAAGGTCATCACCGAGGTGACGACCGAGATGCCGCGGTCGCGCTCGATCTTCATCCAGTCCGAACGGGTGTTGCGCCGCTCGCCCTTGGCCTTGACCTGGCCGGCGAGATTGATGGCGCCGCCGAACAGCAGCAGCTTCTCGGTCAGCGTAGTCTTGCCGGCGTCAGGATGGGAAATGATGGCGAAG
The DNA here is from genome assembly GCF_018131225.1 of Bradyrhizobium sp. U87765 SZCCT0048. Lineage (GTDB taxonomy): Bacteria > Pseudomonadota > Alphaproteobacteria > Rhizobiales > Xanthobacteraceae > Bradyrhizobium_A. The sequence continues at coordinate 501,927 of NZ_JAFCMM010000001.1, forward strand.
GTGCGCCGGCGCGCCACTTCGGTGGCGAGCGGCGAGGACGGCGCGTCGGCGGAAAGAGCGATGTCGGACATGGGCCGAGCGTGTGACAAAGAAACGCGGCGGGATCAAGGGAGAAGCGGCCGGGCGCGACCAAAGGCAGCCCTGTCAAGTGCGACATTGGATGCAATTGCATCTTTCTTTGACGGCCCGCATGGTCGCTCCCATATCACCGAAAGCGGCGAGGACGGCCTCCCGCTTCCCCGACACCCGGCAGGGACGGCCCTGTCATCGGAACGGCCCCCCGGCGGACCCTTCGGTTCCCGCCCGGCGGGCGCCCCATGAAAGGACGTGGCTGTCATGGCCTGGATCATTCTGTTCATCGCCGGCTTGATGGAGATCGGCTGGGCGATCGGCCTCAAATACACCGAGGGCTTCACCCGCCTGGTGCCGTCGGTACTGACCCTCGCCTGCATGGTGGCGAGCGTGCTGCTGCTGGGCTGGGCGCTCAAATCGCTGCCGGTCGGCACCGGTTACGCGGTCTGGACCGGCATCGGCACGGTCGGGACCGCCCTCCTCGGCATCGCCCTGTTCGGCGAGCCGGCGACCGCCATGCGCCTCGCCTGCATCGGCCTGATCGTCGCCGGCATTTTCGGATTGAAGCTCGCGACCTGACGGCGGCTACCCAGCGGCAGCCCGGGTGAGCGTAGCGGCACCCGGGCGATCGGCCCGCGGCCTGCCCCGGATATCGCTTCAACAATCCGGGTTGCGGGTCCGGACCGGCGGCTCAGCGCAGCGCCTGCACGATCCAGTAGCTGGCGGCGGCCACGATTGCCGACGCCGGGATCGTGATCACCCAGGCGACCACGATTGAGCTCGCCACATTCCAGCGCACGGCCGAGGTCCGCCGCGCGGCGCCGACACCGACAATGGCGCCGGTGATGGTGTGGGTGGTCGAGACCGGCACCCCGAACCACGTGGCGAGGAACAGCGTTGCCGCGCCGCCGGTCTCGGCACAGAACCCCTGCATCGGCGTCAGACGGGTAATGCGGTTGCCCATGGTGCGCACGATGCGCCAGCCGCCCATCAGGGTGCCGACCGCCATGGCGGTCTGGCAGGACAGCACCACCCAGAGCGGCACGTGGAAGTCGCCGCCGAGATAGCCTTGCGAGTACAGGAGTACGGCAATGATGCCCATGGTCTTCTGCGCGTCGTTGCCGCCATGCCCCAGCGAATACAGCGAGGCGGACGCGAACTGCAGGGTGCGGAAGGCGCGGTCGACCGCGAACGGCGTCGAGCGCACCGACAGCCAGGACACGACCGCCACCAGCACCAGCGCCAGGAAGAAGCCGAGCAGCGGCGACGCCACGATGGCGAGAATGGTCTTGGTCAACCCGCTCCATTCCATCGCCGCCAACCCGGCCTTGGCAAAACCGGCGCCGACAAGGCCGCCGATCAGCGCATGCGAACTCGACGACGGGATGCCGAGCCCCCAGGTGACCAGGTTCCAGACGATGGCGCCGACCAGCGCGGCGAAGATCACGCAGGGATCGACAATGCCGGGATCGATGATGCCGGTGCCGAGCGTCTGGGCGACATGCAGGCCGAAGAACAGGAAGGCGATGAAGTTGAAGAACGCCGCCCAGAACACGGCGTATTGCGGCCGCAGCACCCGCGTCGAGACGATGGTGGCGATCGAGTTGGCGGCGTCGTGCAGTCCGTTGAGGAAGTCGAACAGCAGCGCGACGGCGATCAGGCCGACGAGGAGCGGAAGGCTGAGGCTGGCGTCCACGGCGTGCCCTTGGCTCAGACCTGTTCGATGACGATGCTGTTGATCTCGTTGGCGACGTCGTCAAAACGATCGGCGACCTTCTCGAGATGCTCGTAGATCTTGGCACCGACGATGTAGTCCATCGTGTTGGCGTTGCGGTGCTTGAGATAGAGTTCCTTGATGCCGATGTCGTGGAGGTCGTCGACCCGCCCCTCCAGCTTGGTCAGTTCCTCGGTGATCGCCGTCAGCGTCGTGACGTTATCGCCGATCGCCTGCAGCAGCGGCAGCGCCCGCACGACCAGCTTGGAGCACTCGACGATGATGGCGCCGATCTCGCGCATCGGCGGCTCGAACTGCCGGACCTCGAACAGCGTGACCGCCTTGGCGGTCTGGTGCATCTGGTCGATGGCATCGTCCATCGAGGTGATCAGGTCCTTGATGTCGACACGGTCGAACGGGGTGATGAAGGTCCGCCGCACGGCGGTCAGCACCTGGCGGGTGACCTCGTCGGCCTGCTGCTCGAACTGGCTGACCTTCTGGCAGTAGGCCGGGACCTCGTCACCGCCACGCAGCACGCCCTGCAGCGCCTCGGCGCCGCTGACGATGGTCTGGGAATGCTGCGCGAACAGGACGAAGAAGCGCGCCTCATGCGGCAGCAAGGCCTTGAACCAGCTCAGCATCGTATTCCCCTGCCTGGATCGGCCGGCCGCGGGCTCGCGGCGCATGGGCCGATCCCCCTGCTCACCTCAGCTGTGCCGGAATCCCGACGCGGCGCCTCCCCGCGGGGACTCGCCAGCGACACAGCGTCACGTGATTGTCACAAAACATCCCGGCGGGGAACGGCTCAATCCGCAGCCCCGCCTGCCATCCACAACCTGTGGATAAGCCCGATTCGTGAAACGTGAACGCGCCCCGGCGAAGCCGCCGGGGCGCGTTCGGATCGATCCCGACGGGGTGAGATCAGAGCGAGCGCTTGAACAGGTGCGCGATCTCGCCGATGACGCCGCGGCGGAAGGTCAGCACGCAGACCACGAAGATCACGCCCTGGATCACCGTGACCCACTGCCCGAACTGCGCCAGGTACTGCTGCATGGCGATGATCACGAAAGCGCCGACCACCGGTCCGAAGATGGTGCCGAGGCCGCCGACCAGGGTCATCAGCACCACCTCGCCCGACATCGACCAGTGTACGTCGGTCAGCGAGGCGTTCTGCGCCACGAAGATCTTGAGCGACCCGGCGAGGCCCGCAAGGCTTCCGGACAGGATGTAGGCCATCAGCTTGTACTGGTCAGTCTTGTAGCCCAGCGAGACCGCCCGCGGCTCGTTCTCGCGGATCGCCTTCAACACCTCGCCGAACGGCGAGTTGACGATGCGGAAGATCAGCAGGAACGCGAGCAGGAAAATGACGAGGATCGTGTAGTACAGCGTCATCGGCTGGGCCAGGTTGAGCAGCCAGAACAGCTTGCCCTGCGGCACGCCCTGGATGCCGTCCTCGCCATGGGTGAACGGCGTCTGCAGGTAGACGAAGTACAGCAGTTGCGACAGCGCCAGGGTGATCATCGAGAAGTAGATGCCCTGGCGGCGGATGGCGATGAGACCGGTGATGATGGCCAGCACCGCCGACGCGGCGACGCCGAGCAGAATGCCGAATTCGGGCTCGAACGACCACACCTTCAGCGCATGGGCGGTCACATAGCCGGCGGTGCCGAGGAACATCGCGTGGCCGAACGACAGCAGGCCGCCATAGCCGATCAGCAGGTTGAAGGCGCAGGCGAACAGCGCGAAGCACAGTGCCTGCATGACGAAATACGGATAGATGCCGGTGAACGGCACGATCGCGAGCGCCACCGCCATGATGACGAAGGCGACGATCTCGTCGCGGCTCGAACGGTGCGCGGGCGCGGCGTTGTCGGTGATCGATGTCATGTCAGTTGGCCCGTCCCGTCAGACCCGTCGGTTTCACAAGCAGCACCAGCACCATCAGCACGAACACCACGGTGTTGGAGGCTTCCGGATAGAAATACTTGGTCAGGCCCTCGACGATGCCGAGGGCAAACCCCGTGATGATCGAGCCCATGATCGAGCCCATGCCGCCGATCACCACCACCGCGAACACCACGATGATGAGGTCGGCGCCCATCAGCGGCCGCACCTGGTTGATCGGCGCCGACAGCACGCCGGCGAGCGCGGCGAGACCGACGCCGAGAGCATAGGTCAGCGTGATCATGCGCGGCACATTGATGCCGAAGGCCCGCACCAGGGTGGGGTTCTCCGTCGCCGCGCGCAGGTAGGCGCCGAGCCGGGTCCGCTCGATCAGGTACCAGGTCAGGATGCAGACGATCAGCGAGAAGATCACCACCCAGCCGCGATAGATCGGCAGGAACATGAAGCCGAGATTGACGCCGCCCTTCAGCGCGTCGGGGATCGCATATGGCAGGCCGGAGGATCCGAAATAGTTCTGGAAAACGCCCTGGATGATCAGCGCCATGCCGAACGTCAGCAGCAGGCCATAGAGGTGATCGAGGCCGGCGAGCCACTGCAGCATGGTGCGCTCGAGCACGACACCGAACGCGGCGACGGCCAGCGGCGCCAGGATCAGCGCCCACCAGTAGCCGATGCCGGCGTATTCGAGCAGGAAGTACGCCACGAACGCACCCATCATGTAGAGCGCGCCGTGGGCGAAATTGATGATGTTCAGCATGCCGAAGATGACGGCAAGGCCGAGGCTGAGCAGCGCGTAGAACGAGCCGTTGATCAGACCAACCAGAAGTTGGGCGTAAAGGGCTTGCATATCGATCGAACTTTCGTGGTCAGGCTCTCACGGATCGCAGGATGGAGAGCCCGGCGGCGCGGCTGGGCGCCGCCGGGCGGTATCTCATTTCTTGACGAGCGGGCACTTGCTCTCGGACAGCGGCGTGAAGGCCTGGTCCGCCGGAACGGTGGCGACCAGCTTGTAGTAGTCCCACGGCCCCTTGGATTCGGACGGCTTCTTGACCTCGAAAAGGTACCCCGGGTGCATCTTGCGGCCGTCTTCGCGGATGGTGCCCTTACCGAACAGCGGATCGTCGGTCGGGGTCGCCTTCATCTGGGCCACGACCTTGGCGCCGTCGTGCGGATTGCCACCCATCGCCGCGAGCACCTTGAGATAGTGCAGCGTGCCGGCATAGACGCCGGCATGCACCATGGTCGGCATCTGCTTGTTCTTCATGCGCTCCTGGAAGCGCTTGGAGAACGCCCGGGTCTGGTCGTTCAGGTCCCAGTAGAACGTCTCGGTGAAGTTCAGGCCCTGGGCCACCGGCAGGCCGAGCGAGTGCACGTCGGTGAGGAACAGCAGCAGCGCGGCGAGCTTCTGGCCCCCGCTGACGATGCCGAATTCGGCCGCCTGCTTGATGGCATTGGTGGTGTCGCCGCCGGCGTTGGCAAGGCCGACGATCTTGGCCTTGGAGGCCTGCGCCTGCAGCAGGAACGAGGAGAAGTCCGAGGTGTTGAGCGGATGCTTGACGCCGCCGACCACCTTGCCGCCCGCGCCGTTGATCACCGCGGTCGTGTCACGCTCGAGCGCGGCGCCGAAGGCATAGTCCGCCGTCAGGAAGAACCAGCTGTCGCCGCCGGCCTTCACCAGCGCGCCGCCGGTGCTGTGCGCGAGCATGTAGGTGTCGTAGGTCCAGTGCACGGTGTTGGGAGAGCACTGCGCGTTGGTGAGGTCCGAGGTCGCCGCGCCGGAGTTGATGTAGACGCCGTTCTTTTCCTTGACGACGTTATTGACTGCGAGCGCGACACCCGAGTTCGGCACGTCGACGATGGCGTCGACCTTCTCGACGTCGAACCACTGGCGGGCGATGTTGCTGCCGATGTCGGGCTTGTTCTGGTGATCGCCGGAGATCACGTCGATCTTCCAGCCCTTGTTCAGCAGCCCGGAATCCTCGATCGCCATCTGCGCGGCGAGCGTCGAGCCCGGACCGCCGAGATCGGCATAGAGCCCCGACTGATCGCTGAGCGCGCCGATCTTGACCGTCTTGTCCTGCGCCTGCGCCGCTCCGGCGACCAGAATCATCGCGGAGCCGAGCAGCAAGGCCGAAAGAGACCTTTTCATGTTTCCTCCTGAACCCCTTCTGGGGAATGCTTCGTGTTTAGACGCCGAGATATCTCAGACACCGAGATAGGTGTGCAGCTTGTCCATGTTGGCCGACAGCTCGGCACTGGCGAAGCCGTCGATGACCTTGCCGTGCTCGACGATGTAGAAGCGGTCCGCGACGGTCGAGGCCCAGCGGAAGTTCTGCTCGACGAGCAGGATGGTGAAGCCCTGCGACTTGAGCCGGGCGATCGTGTTGCCGATCTGCTGGATGATAACCGGCGCGAGGCCCTCGGTCGGCTCGTCCAGCATCAGGAAACGCGCGCCCGTGCGCAGGATCCGGGCGATGGCCAGCATCTGCTGCTCGCCACCCGACAGCTTGGTGCCCTGGCTGTTGAGGCGCTCCTTGAGGTTCGGGAACAGCGTGAAGATCTGGTCGAGCGGCAGCCCGCCCGGCCGCACCGTCGGCGGCAGCAGCAGGTTCTCGCGGACGTCGAGGCTGGAGAAGATGCCGCGCTCCTCCGGACAGATCGCAATGCCCTGGCGCGCGATCTTGTCGGACGAGGCGCGGATGATCTCCTTGCCCTGGAAGCGCACCGAGCCGGCGCGCTTGCCGATGATGCCCATCACAGACTTCAGCGTCGTGGTCTTGCCGGCGCCGTTACGGCCGAGCAGCGTCACCACCTCGCCTTCGCGGACATTGAAATTGATGCCGTGCAGGACGTGGGACTCGCCGTACCACGCCTCGAGGTTGTCCACCGACAGCACGACATCGGCCGCGCTGCCGGTCGCAGGCTCGCGAGGAACGGATGACGAAACATCAAGCATGACCCGCTCCCAGATAGGCTTCCTTCACCCGCTCGTCCTTGGTCAGGTCCGAGTAATTGCCCTCGGCGAGGACGCGGCCGCGGGTCAGCACGGTGATCTTGTCGGAGAGATTGGCGACCACCGACAGGTTATGTTCGACCATGACGATGGTGTATTTGGCCGAGATGCGCTTGATCAGTGCGGCGATCTTGTCGATGTCCTCGTGGCCCATGCCGGCCATCGGCTCGTCCAGCAGCATCATTTCCGGATCGAGCGCCAGCGTCGTGGCGATCTCCAGCGCGCGCTTGCGGCCGTAAGGCATCTCAACCGCCTGCGTATCGGCGAACGCGCTGAGGCCGACGTCGTCGAGCAGTTCGCGGGCCCGATCGTTGAAACGGTTGAGCACCGTCTTGGACCGCCAGAAATCGAAGGAGTCGCCGTGCTGCCGCTGCAGCGCGACCCGCACGTTCTCCAGCGACGTGAGGTGGGGAAACACCGCCGAGATCTGGAACGAGCGCACCAGCCCGAGGCGCGCGACATCGGCCGGCTTGGTCGCCGTGATGTCCTGGCCCTTGTAGAGAATCTGCCCGCGCGACGGCGTCAGAAACTTGGTCAGCAGGTTGAAACAGGTGGTCTTGCCGGCCCCGTTGGGCCCGATCAGGGCGTGGATGCTTCCCCGCTTGATCTGCAGGTTGACGTCGTTGACGGCGACAAACCCTGCAAACTCCTTGGTCAGACCTTTTGTTTCGAGAATGAAGTCATCGGCCAACTAACTCTCCCCCTCCAGCCTTCATGCGATGTGTCGTCGCCGTGACCGGGTTTTCGTGTCATGCCGTTCGTCCATGGCGGGGGCTTGGTCCGCCCGCCCCGGTGCCGGCTTGGGCGCGACTATGCCGCCAAGTCCTTGCCTTCTGCAAGCCGTAAAGCGAGGCACCATCGCCACGTCTCGCCGCGGCGATATTCGACTAAATACTGGGTCTGCCGCAGAACCTCAGCCTCCTCCACCCCGGGCACGCATGATCCCGGCCGCGTTTGTCATTATTTCCCGTGAGCACGCCGCCCCCCGGCACTTGCGCGCCGCCAAACGTGTTCCACAACTTCATTTTTTCCGCCGGACGCAACGTACCGGCTGGCAGAACAGGCGCCCCCCCGCGCACGACGCACAAGCGCGTCAGCCATGCCTCCGTCGCCATGACGAAGCAGCGAATCTTCCGTAAGCAGATCGTCGGCATTTCCCTCCACAGCGACAGGCCTGCGACATGACCACCCCCGCGAGCGAAACACCCCGGATCTGGGGCCGCGCCAACTCCGTCAACGTCCAGAAAGTGATGTGGTGCTGCCAGGAGCTTGGCCTGAGCGTCGAGCGCATCGACGCCGGCATGCAGTATGGCCGTACCCAGGAAGACGGCTATCTCGCCATGAACCCCAACGCGCGGGTGCCGACGCTGGTCCATGGCGACTTCGTGCTGTGGGAATCCAATTCCATCATGCGCTATCTGGTGCTGCAGTTCGCGCCAGCCTCGCCGCTCTATCCCGCGGAGCCGCGGGTGCGCGGCGGCCTCGAGCGCTGGCTCGACTGGTCGCTGTCGACGCTGCAGCCGGCGGAACGGCCGGTCTTCTGGGGCCTCGTGCGCACCGCGCCGGACAAGCGCGACATGGTGGCGCTGCAGGCCGCGACCGATGCAGTCGCCCAGCTCTGGCGCATCGTCGATGCCCACCTCGCTGACCGGACCTATCTCGAGGGCGAACAGTTCACCCTCGCCGACATCACCATCGGGGCCTACGTCCGGCGCTGGTTCGGCGTCGAAGGCACCCACAAGCCGACGCTGCCGCATCTGCAGCGCTGGTATGACAGGCTGACGCCTCGCAGCGGCTTTCAGACCTACGTCGCCCCGCCGTTGTCGTGAGCCTTGAGCGCGCGCCTCAGCGCCTGGCCGGCACCGCCTCGGCGTAGACGTCCGGCTTGAAGCCGACGACCAGGCGCTTGCCGAGATCGAGCACCGGCCGCTTGATCATTGACGGCTGGGCAAGCATCAGCGCGATCGCCTTCTTCTCGGTCAGGTCCGCCTTGTCGGCATCCGGCAGCGCACGGAACGTGGTGCCGGCGCGGTTGAGCAGGGTTTCCCAGCCCACCTCCTTGCTCCAGCTCGCGAGCCGCTGGCGGTCGATGCCGGACGCCTTGTAGTCATGGAAGTCATAGGCAACACCATGGCTGTCGAGCCAGGTGCGGGCCTTCTTCATGGTGTCGCAGTTCTTGATGCCATAGATCGTGATCGCCAAGGCCGGCCTCGTCGGGTGGATGCGAATGTGCGCAAACTGCTCTAGCCGCGCAGCCGGCAGCGGTCGAGATGCTTGTGGCAGCCCATCCCCACGAGACGCTGGACGAGAACGAGACGCTGGACGAGAACGACATGCCGCACCACCCAGCACACCGGCATGACCGCCCGCGGCGCAAGCAGCCGCCGGTCATCGAGAACGGTCAGATGCGCCCGCCGGAACGCATCCGCGGCAACGTCCGGCGGCAGCGGTGCCGTCAGGACACGGCTGTCCGGCCGAACCGAAGGCGGCGCGAGCCCTGGAACGAGCCCTGGAAGGTGTTACGGCGCGCAACCGCTTGTTTCCCGGCACCTTGACAATTATTTCTCTTGAGCGTTAAATATTTCAGATAACGACAAGGAAATGATCATGTCCGATCCGTTTCGGCGTCCGACACTTGTTCCTGCGGTCATCTACAAGGATGCGACGGCCGCGCTCGCGTGGCTGGAAGCGGCCTTCGGCTTCGAGCGCAGCATGATCATTACGGCCGCCGACGGTAGCCTCGCCCACGCCGAGATGCGCTATGGCGACGGCCTCATCTATGTCGGTTCCGAATGGGCCGAATTCGTCGCAAGTCCGGCCAACCTTGGCGGGCGCAATTCGCAGACCCTTCATGTGATGGTTTCCGACCTCGACAGTGTCGACGCCCATTGCGCGCGGGCGCAGGCGGCCGGCGCCACCATCCTGCAGGAGCCGGCCGAACAGTTTTACGGCGACCGGACCTACCGCGCACGGGACCCCGAAGGCCATGTCTGGATCTTCGCGGCGCCCGTCCGAACCGTATCCCGCGAAGATGCCGAGGCAGCGAGCGGCCTGAAGATCGAGGGCTGGCATTGAGCGCTGCCGCTGTCGACCGCACGCTCGCTGCCCTCGCCGACCCGGCACGGCGGCGGGTGATTGACCTGCTCAGGGAGCGGCCACATCGTGCCGGCGAAATCGCGGACGCAGTCGGCCTCAATCCACCGGCCCTCAGCCGCCATCTTCGCACACTGAAGGCCACCGGCCTGATCGAGGAAAGTCACCCGGCCTTCGATGCACGCGTGCGCATCTACAGCCTGCGCCCCCAACCGATGACCGAGTTGAAGCACTGGCTGGAAGAAACCGAGCAACTGTGGACCGCACAGCTCGGTGCCTTCAAGGCCCATCTCGAGCGCTCGCCATGACGCCGGGCGCGACGGCCAGCGGCGCGATGGCGTCGCGCGTCATCGTCTCGCTGCGCGTCGCCGCCACGCCAGAACGTGCGTTCGCGGTGTTCACGAACGACATTGCGCTGTGGTGGCAACCGAGCCCGTTGTTTCAGTTGACCCCGCGCTCCCCCGGCACGCTCGCCTTCGAGCCGCGCGTCGGTGGACGCTTCACCGAGACCTTGCCCGACGGCAAGGTCTTCGAGATTGGCCGCATCTCGGTGTGGGAGCCCGGCAGCCGCCTCGTATTCGGCTGGCGTCAGGCGACATTCGCACGCGACCAGACGACCGAGGTCGAGGTGCGCTTCGAACTGGCCGGCGACCAGACCCGTGTCACCGTCGAGCACCGCGGTTGGGACGGCGTGCCGGCGGGCCATGTCGCCCGCCACACCATGCCGGACGCCGTCCTCATGCGCCGGCTCGGCGAATGGTGGCAGCGCTTGCTGGCGGCGCATCGCCTCCGAACGGCCGCGCCCGAAGCACAGCATCGGTGACGCCGGGCAATCACCTCGCGAACTGAAGCACGGCTTCGACCTCGTCGTCGGAGTGGCCGCCGTCGGAACGAAGTCGAGCCGACGGTAAAACGCTTCGAACAAGACGACGTCAACGTCGCTGCAGCGCGCGGCGCTTCATCATGCCGCGGATCGCCGGCTCGCAGCGATCCGCGATCATGCCTGTGCAATCAAGGAGCGGCTAAAGCGCGCCGCGTCGCTCGGTCTGCGCCTGCAGGCGCGCACGCTCCTCGTCGGTGAGCCGGCCCTGTTGTGCCTCGCTGAGACGGCCATTGCCGATCAGCTGGAATGCACTGCCGGGATCGTAGCTCTGCTGCTCACTCCCGTTGCGGCGGCGCGGAGTGTCCACATCCGGCTGCGATGCGCCGTCGCCGCCGCCATATCCCATCACCTCGACCATGATGATCGACGGCCGATCCGTGTTGGACGGCGGCGGCGCGGCGGTCGCCTGCTGGGCCGCGCCGGCGGTGTTGCTGGCGGTGGTCAACGCGCCGACCGGCGGCCCCTGTACCACCGGCACGCCGACCGACGCGCCCTGCACCTGGATGTTGGCGATGTTGAGCACCTGCAGGGCGGCGATGGTGAGGTTGCCCGAGACGCGGATGCCCGCCTCGCCCGCGTCGATCGTGCCATGTGGCGCGAACAGGTCGACGTTGCCCGGCGGCACGCCGGGCACGCCGATCAGGGTCGCGATGCCCGCACCGGTCTGCGGCGTGTTCGGCGTCTTGGTCGCGTGGCCATAACGATCATAGATGACCTGCGGCGGCGAAGTCACGATCGACGTCTGCTTGCCCTTGCCGGCGTTGAGGTCGCCGTTGTTGGAGAACATCAGGATGTTGCCGCCGAGCTCGGTGAAGACACGCGACTGCGCCACGACGACGCTCCGGTCGGTATAGATGTTGACGTCGCCGCCCTCGAGAGTCAGCAAGCCGGGTCGAGCGGTGTCGACCTGCCCGGTCAGGTCGGGCGTCTGGTTCTCGATCCCGAGCGCCACGCCGCCGCCCGGCGCGAGAATGTTGATGTCGCCACCATGCTCGGTCCGAATGCGCGCCAACTGGTACAGCGACAGATTGCCAGCATAGGCGGTGGTCGGACTGCCGATCACACTGCCAGGGAACAAGGTCTGGATCGCGCGGTAGGCGCGGTCATACCCCTTGCCGCCGGCGCCATTGCCGTTGGCTGCGGCCTGGCCGCCCGCCCTGAGTTCAGCGAAATAGACCTGCTCGACGAACGGCAGTTGCGCGACCGGCGTGAGCGCGCGGAAGTCGGCGAGCGCGCGGTCGCGATCGAGCGGCGTGCCCTCGATGCGGCTCACATAGTCGGTCAGTTGCGCGAGGTAGCCTTGGGTCGTCGCGTCGGCGTTGCTGGGATCGAGATAGGCACCGACAAACGCCGCAGTATTGGGACCGCGGGCGCCGACGCCGACCGCGACGCTGACCGAGGCCCCGGTCGCAGGCAGCAGCGGATTGTCCGCGTTGCCGACCGACGCAATGCCCTGCCCCAGCGAACCGAACGCGCCGGCCTGGGCGAGGATATCGCGGCCGGCGAGCACGGCAAGATGGCCGGGACCACTGACGCGGATGTTGAGGAAGTCGACGTCATTGTAGCTGCACGGCTGACAGCTCACGATATCACGGCCGGCCTGCACCAGCGAGACATCGCCCGGCCCTGCGTTCTGGATGTCGAGGATCGCCTTGGCGATGTCGAGGCCCGCGCGCACCTGCGCCCGTTCGGATGTCGCGAGCGTCACCATCGAAAGGCTGCCTTCGACCGCATACATGTGAACGGTGTGGGGATCGTCGGACTGCACGAGATTGGATGGCAAGATCAGAGGGCCGTAGGCTTCCGCCGGGCTGGTGAGAGTCGGGGCAAAGCGGCTGCCCAACGGCGCCGCAGCGCCGTTGATCTGACTCTGGACATCGATCGCCGTCATGCTGATGCCGAAACTCGCAATGCTCTGCCCGGCGAGAAGGTCGACCCGGGCGGTCGCAGCGGGCAATGCCGTGAAGGTGACGAAGCCGAACGATCCCTTGCCCTTGCCGCCCCTGATCGACCCGTCGGCGGCAGCAATATCCATGATCGGCGGAACGTAGTCACCATGCAGCGTGATGTCGCCACCGAGCGCCATCTGGCTCATCGCGCTGTTGGCCGTCATGCTGGTGAAGAAACCGAACGGCGGCGACAATTCCTGGAAATTCGTTGTCATCGGCACCCAGCCTTCCAGACCCGGCGGGACGTTGACGTGGTACACGAGGGGATCTGGCTGCAGCGCCGCCCGTGTCGGATCGCCGATAATGGCATTGATGCCGCGACGCGATACGACATCGAACTGGGCGTCCCCGATCAGCAGATCGACCCGCGCCGACACGATTGGAGCACCGTTATACGCCGGAGGCATCAGCGCCATGCCGATCTCGCCGGCCTGGATCGCTGCCGTGCCCCGCGCCACCAGCAGGTTGGCGTTGCTGATGCCACCCCCGACGGTGAGGACGAGATTGCCGCCGCCATACACGGAAAGACTGCCTGACGATGACAGGCCGCCGCTGGTCGGCAGGCTGATATCGACATTGCGGAGGTCGCCGCCGACGTCCACCTTCGCGGTCCCGCCACCCAGTACGCCAAGACCCCTGAATGCGGCCACGGATGGAGCGGAGTCGTAACCGTAGTCGAGATACGACTGATAGTAAGTGCCGAAATTGATGAACCAGGTCGGGCTGGACGCGGCCGGCTCGGTCCACAACCAATAGGTGTCGAGCGCCGTCGCGGCATAGCTCGTGTTGCCATTGTTGCTGGTGCCGGCGCCAATCAGGCTCCCCTGAACCTTGACGACGAGATTGCCGCCGTTCGTCTGGTAGCCCGGATGGAACGCCTGCGCCGGATAGGTCAGATCGAATGGAACCGGATTGAAGAATTCGTCGTATGTATTTCCAAGATAGGTATCGATGGCGTAGCTCATGGCAGACAGGATCAGCGTGCGCGACGGTACCGTGAAGTTCGGCGACGCCGGCTCGCCCGCGGTGTAGATACCGAACGCCGTCTTAATGTCGATATTGCCGGCCGCAGCGAGCGCGAGATCGCCGGTGCCGGTGCGCACCACACCCGGGATCTGCACCACGATTCCGCTGTCCAGCACGTTCGCATCGATCATGTAAGGCGCCGAGAAGATGATCGATCCCGGCTCCGGATTGGCTGCGGTGGCGGTTGGCCGCAGGACAGTCGGAACGATCGCCAGCGGATCCGCGCCCGCGAGGTCGGCGCCGGCGACGAGACGCAGCGTCGCGGACCGCGTTCCCTGTGGCAGCGGGGCCGCAATCGCGAAGATGCTGCCGTCCGGCGAATTGACCGGTGTCGCGAAGCCGTCGCTGAGACTGCCGTTGACGACGAGATTGCCCGCCGCGCGCAGCGTCAGCACCATCGGCTCGCCGTTGTAGCGGTCGGTGTGCAGGTCGACACCGGAATTCGTCGTTGACGGGCTCTGCAGCAACTGCATGTCGCCGGTGCTGATCAGTTCGATCCCAGGCATCAGGTGGAAGGCCGTGGCGGCAGTGCTGGTCAGGGTTCCGATCCCCGCCCGGATGCTCGCCGCGGCCATATAGGCCTTCGCATCGGCATCGGCGGCCGGTAAGGCTGCATCGACATAGGGCGCGCCGGAAATGTCGTAGACCTTCACCGCCTCGACGTCGATCTCGCGGGCACCGGCGACACGCACGCCGCCATTGCTGATCCGCACGCCGGTGCTGCCGTCGCCGTTGGTCATGCGCGGCGCGCGCAGCCAGAGCCGACCGCCATTGGAGGCAATATCCGGGTCGGTGCCGGCGACGTTGATCACGGGCGCGCGGCTGCCGTCGCTGTCGAATGTCAGCATACCTGCGCTGGTGCCGGACAGGCCGAGGAAGACCGAACCGCCGCGGGCGCCGGTGGTCGTGGCGTTAAGCACCGCATGAGCGCCCAGTTCGAGATTGTTGCCAGCGACGAGGCGGATGCTGGCGCTGCTGCCACCGCTCGCATCGAGCAGGCCCGTGACCACGACGCTGCCGCTGGTCGCCGCCAACTCGATCTCGCGCGCCGTGATATTGCCGGCCTGGATATCGCCGGTCGCCAGCGTCAGCGATTGCTTGTCCGAGAAGCCGGCGATGCTGGCGAGCAGTGTCGCGGCGTCACCGGAGCCGAGATTCAGGATCGCCCGGCCTCCGGTGTAGCGCCCGTCGGCGTCCGCGAGCAGGCCGCCGTCGAGACGTGCGGTGCCATGGGGTGCGACCACCATCAGCGTTCCGGCATTGCCGCCCTGATCGGAGTCCACCGTGTTGAGCCCCGGCACGGTCGCGGCGCCGAGCCGGCCGCCGCGCAGGTCGACCACGGCGCCGGCCGCGATCGCGACGTCACCATTGGCCGTCTGCAGGGTCAGGCTGCCGGCTGGCGCGATCCGCACCACGTCGAAGAACGGTGTCACGGCGCCCGCGACACTGGTGACCGAGCCGCCTTGCAGCGTGACGCCGTTCTGCGCCGAGAACGTCACCGCGCCCGACGGAAGGTTAATTGTCGTCCCCTGGACGATGGCCTGCGCCGTCACCGACAGCGTCGCCCCGCCCGAGCGTCCCGGCGCGGCCGGTGCGCCCGGCAGCGCGATGAAGGAGACCGTGCCAGCCTTAGCCGTGATCTGGGTCACCGCACCGGCCTCGGCCGTGACCAGCGGTGTCGCGATCTGCAGATTGCCGTCGACGCTGAACATGCCCGGCACCACCTGCCCCGGCGCGTAGGTTACGCCGCCCACCGTCTGCAGCGCACTCGCCCAATAGGCGGCCCGTCCGTAGGTGACGCCGCCGACCAGCTTCTCGGCCGCCTCCAGCCGTACGGTGCCAAAGCCACCGAAAGCAAGACTGCCGCCGCCGGCCAGCGTCAGTTGCCGCGCGTCGAGCGTGAATGTTCCCTGCCCGCTGCCGAACGGCGCAGCCACCGTCGCGCCGCCGCCGAGCGTAATGTGGTCGGCGCTCAGGCGTACGCTGTCGGCCGCCCCGCCATAACCATTGATGACCGGCGCAGTCAGCGTCAGCCCTGCGAGCACGGCGTGTCCCGTCGCGGGATCGTGGTCGCCGAGATCGACCGAACCATAGACATTGATCGCCCGCGATGCGGACAGCACGAGATCGGTCGTCGCTGGCAAGCCCTGCGACGGATCGCCCTGGGACAGCTGAACCAGCAGGCTGCCGGTCAGATTGAATGCCGAGGCGACGGCCGCGCCGACATTGATCGTCGGAACACTGACGACGACAGTCGGCGCGGCGAAGTGCGTCCGCACATCGACATTGATGCGGTTCGCGGCGCTGAGCGCCAGCATCTGGCTGGCGAAGATTGCCGCGTCTGCGCCGATGGTCAGTGAACTGCTGCCCGTTGTGCCGGGCGGCAAGGTCACCGGCAGCGCCGCCGCATTCGATGCCATCACGAATGCTCCCGGACCACTGGCGCCGACGCCTTTCAGCGCGATCGATCCCAGCGTCTTGCCGGTGTTCGGATCGGTCGGGAACTGGGCTGCGATCAGGCCGAACGGCGTGGTATCGATCCGCGCGCCGTCCGCGATGTTGATGGCGTTGCCCGCGGTCAGCATGATCTCCGGCGCGCTGAGAACCGCACCGCGATCCACGACCACTGTCTGGGACACCGGTGCGATGCTCAGCACGTTGCCATTGAGGCTTCGCAGTCCCCCAATCAGGATGCTCTGCGCGCCGATCGCATTGATGGCGCTCGCCGCAACGCCTGTCGAGCCCGCCGATGCGGTACCGCCCGGCGCGAGGATTTCGAGATTTGCCGCGACCAGGTCGACCTGCCCGCCGCGGCCGCCGGCCGGTGTCGAGAAATCGCCAAAGCCGCCGCCGGCGGGAAACGACAGGTCGCGCGTCACATTGATGACGAGCCGGCCGGCGTCGATGGGCAGGTACGGCGCAGCGAGGTTGGCGGCCGCAGCCTTCGCCGCATAGAACCGCGTCGCCGTCGTCTCGGCGTACTGCGACTGTTGCCGGACCACGGCGCCGGGCGTCACGACGTAGACCGACGGCAACGGATCGCGAATGCCGGTGTTGGCGACCTCACCATAGCCGACGACGCGATATGAACCGTCGCGCTGGGCGACGCCGGTCAGCCCTGTCGCGGTGGTCTGGTTGGCGGCGACCGTCAGCTTGTAGCCTCCCGGCAGCAGCGCATAGTGGCCCGGCAACAACGTATAGTCGCCCGCCGGGAGGCCCGGGATGCCGCTGAGATGGACCTGCTGCCCGACCTGCAGCACCACCGGCGCCGACGACGGCTGCACCGCGTTGCTGAGCTGCATCTGTGGATCGCGTGGCGCGTAGCGGCTGCCGAGACTCGGCAGGATCGCGAAGGTCTGGGTGCCATTGAGGACGTCGACCGAACCGCCAGCGCCGCTGACGAACTGCGCGCCATAGATATCGCCGCCACCGGACTCGTCGATGCGGGCCGTTGCCGCTCCGCCCGCCGCGCTCGCGACCGTCAGCGACTGGCTGTAGAACGCAATCGCCTTGGCCGGCGGCGCGGTCATGGTGTTCGGCGTGGTTCCGGCGTAGCCATAGATCCAGTCGGTGTTGCCGAGCGGCGCGCCATAGGGAATCAGCATCCCGCTGGCCGAGACCGACGTGATGCTGCCAGGCAGCAGGTTCACCGCCCGAGTGCCGACAACATTGGAGGAATCGCCGAAGGTGATCTGTCCGAGCGGCGCCAGCAGCACGCCACCCTGATTGATGGTCGGCGCGATAATCTGGACCGCGCCGCCTGCGGACAGCGGCGTGTACGGCGCCTGCCCGTTGCTCGCGAACGTGACCGTGCCGGTGCTGCTGCTTGCGCGGATGACGAACAGGCCGCTGGAGACGCTGGTCGAGCCCGTGGTGATCGGCCCGGTGCTGATGGGGTAGATTTCCGTCCCCGTGAAGCGGACATCGCCCGCTGTCGCCAACTGACTCCCGCGGCCGTAGAACGGCGACACCGGCGACACCGGCGCAAGACGAATATCGCCGCGGCTTGCGAACGACATGGCGGCAAAGCCGGGCAGCGAAACCGCCTGCATGACGGGCATAAAGTTCTGATAACGGACGGTGTAGTTGTAGCTGGCTCCGCTGAGCAGCGCTCCCTCGATATCGATGAGGTCTGCGGTCACGCTGAGGTTCGCGGTGCCGGACGCCGGCTTCGCGCTGCGGCTGCCGAGCTGAACATAGCTGACGTATTCGTTTGCGTTGCGCTGGCCGCCGCCGATATCGACATAGGCCGAACTGAGACTGACACGTGCCCCCGGCGTCGCACTGATATTGGTCGCGTTGAGCGTCAGGCTGCGCGATGTCGCGAGACTGACGTCACCGCTGAACATCAGCGCATCGACGGCGCCGAGCGACACCGATGCGAAACCGCCGGCCGTGATCTGGTCGGCCCCGATATAGATGCCGCCGAGCAGCTTGTCCGGCACCGCCTGCCCGCGCGACAGGCCGGCCGCCGTCATCGGCGCGGCCTGGCTGACGACGGTGCGGAAGATTGGCGGCACGAAGCTCCAGCTGCCGCTGGTGTCGATGACATAGCCACCGATCATCTGATCGATCGACAGGCTGCCGCCGGCGACACCGGGTCCTCCCGCCTGCGCCATCATCGTGCCGTCGAGCAGCGCGCCGAGCGACGCGCGGATCGCAATGCCGCCGCCGGCGCTCGCGATGGTCGTCGGCGTCAGGCCGGACCGGTCGATCGCTTGCAGGATCGTGCCGCGCGCGCCGGACACGTCGAGCACGGCTCCCGCCCTGGTCGCCACGATGCCGATCGGCTGCTCGCCATAAGGCTGCACGCCCTGGTAGGGATAATACAGCGACGGCTGTATCAGCTGGTTGATGTTGATCTGGCCGCCGCCGAGCACCGTGTTTACCGGACGCCCCATGCTGTCCAGCTCGCTGCTGACCACGCCCCGCGCCAGCAACCGCGCATCGGCGCCGATCCACAAGGTCTGCGCTGCGGTCGGATAGGGTCCGTTGTACGGCGGAGTGCCGGCCGGCACTCCGACCGGAACCCAGGGCCCGACCGTTCCGGTCAGATCGAGATTGATCGTCCCGGCCGGGGCGCTGATCGTGCCGTCGATCGTGAGCTGGTGATGGGCGTGCAGCGAAATCGAGGCCTGCGGATCCGCCGCGATGACGGCACCGCGCTGGACGAGAAGATTGCCGTTGAAGGCATCCAGCGCACTGAGCACGAGGTTGACCGGCGCCGGTCTCAGATAGGACGGCAGCATCCGCGGCGTGGTGATCGCGGCGATGTCGGTCCCGGTTGCCGCCTGGGTGGCCTGGGCCGTCGGCACCAGATTGGTCGGATGCAGCGCGACCGTCGTACCGCCGGCGACGGTCAGTTGCTGATAGCTGTAGAGGCCGTACTGGCTGAACCCGCCTGTGGCAAAGAAGTCCGGCTGCAGCCACATGATGCTCGACGGCGCGACATCCGTGACATTGCTGCTGCCGTCGGCATTGAGGCTGGCGATCTGGCGGACCGGAACGAGAGCATCGCCGCCGACCTGGATCACCGGCGTCGCGATGCTGAGCGCGCCGCCGCGCGTCAGGCCGTAGGATCGAACCGTGCCGTCGAGGGTCACCCGCCCGGGATAGGACTGGGCGATGGTCGCCGAGTTGCGCAGCGTGCCGCCAAAGCCGTTGCTGATCAGCGCGATGTCGCCGCCGCTGCCGACGGGCAGACCGTTGCTGGTCTTGTACTGGCCATTGCCCCGAATCCAGCCGCCGCTGGAGGCGTCGATCACCGCGCCGCGCGCAATGCGCACATTGCCATAGGCCGACAGAGAGATATTGCCGCCGTCCGTGAGTGTCGGCGTGTTGGTGTTGGCGCTGACGAGGTCGTTGACCCAGAGGCCGCGCGTATCGATGACGCCGCCGGCGCGCAGATCGATGTCGCCGCTGAAGGATGCGTTGCCGCCCTGCGCGGCATTGACGGTGACGGAGCCGGCCCGGGCGACGAGCTGGCCATCGATCGAGATGCCGCCGCCGGAAACCGGCGCATAGGAATTCAACGTGATTGAACCGCCGGCCGCGACTTCGACCCGCGCGCCGCCGACGACGCTGACGCCGGCAGATCCAGCCCCGGTGACGGGATCGACCAGACCGCCGCCGGCGTTGATGGTGATCGTGCCGTAGCCCGCCCTGTTCAGAAGGTCGGACGACAGATAGAGCGTCTGCAGCCAGGGCGCCGGCAACGGCGATGTCGCGCCCGCAAGATCCGGCGGCGTGACGGTCGGCGCGATCACGACGCTGCGCGGCGCGAAGCCGACGTCGGACGAACCGATGACGAGCGAACCGCCGGCCGGCAGCGTGCCGGCCGTGCGCTGATAGATGCCGTTGATCGTGGCCGCCTCGACGGAGGCGTCGATCTCGGCGGCATTCGCCGCGACGACGAGGCTGCCCGCCGCGCGCCCCTCGGTATAGGCCTGCTGGTAGCGCGCCCCCGAAAACAGCGGACTGGCGTAGAACTCGCTGACGTTCCACCGGGGATGATTGACGGTGAATCCGACCCCGATCGATGCGTAGACGAGATCTGCCGGCGCCTCGTTGATGTTATAGATGCGGCCGTCCGATCCCGTCAGCCAGGTCGTCGGCACGTAGCCGGCCTGATGCGCCAGCGAGCCGCCGGAAATGTTGATCGAAGCCCCCGGGCGCAGGACAGCGTCGCCCGACGCATAGATGTTGACGCTGCCGCCTGTCGTCAGGCGTTGATCGATCGTTCGCGGTACCTGGCCGAGCCACCCTGACACCTCCAGAAGACCGCCGGTCGTGTAGATCCGGTCGGGCGCGACCGTGACGAGATCGTGAATGTTGACCCAGACATTCTTGCTCGTCAGCACGCCGCCGCGCTGCAGCGGCGAATCCCGCAGTTCGTTGGCGCGGACGTTGACCTGTACGACATCGTTCGCCGCCGCGACCGGAATGTCGCGAAGCCCGGAGACATCGATGACGGCGCCGCTATCGACGAGCACGCGCGAGCTGTCGCTGTTGCCGTTCGCGGTCAGCGTCGTGCCGGGCGTATCCCAGCGATAGATCTGATCGCCGCGGGCCGACGCCTGCAACGCCACGCGCCCGCTAGGTGCGACGATCGCCGCCTGCGACTGCACGTTGACGAAGGCGCCCTCGAGCGTGATCCGCGACTGCACCTGCGGCTGGGTGTCCATCGCGGTCAGGCCGTTCTCCTCGGGAAGCACGGCGGTGATGCTGCCTCCTGTCAGGCTCACCGAACCGGTCTGGCTGGGCACCGCATAGAATGCGTAGTCCGAGCCGCGCACGGCCTGCAGGCCCTGCCGCGCCGACAGCAGGATCGATCCCGCCTGGTTGACCGAGGTCGTCGCCACCACCACGCCGGACTGCTGCAGGTTCATGCCGACCAGCGTAATGCTGCCCGTCGGTGCCGCAACAAGTCCGGTGTTGCTGACCGTCCCGCCGTCGAGAACGTTGAACAGCAACCCCTGCTGACTGGTGTTGCCGCTGGTCGTGACATAGAGCGCCGAACCGGCCGCGAGCACTGCCTGCCCGCCGGGCGTGACGATGCTGCCGTTGTTCAGGACATTGGCACCGACCAGCACGGCGTTGCCGCCGCCCTGGGTGACGGACGCCGGCGGCGTGGTGACGATCACCGCGCCGGCTTCGACCACGACGTCGCCGCCGGCCCGGCCGCCATTGGTGAACACCGGCGCAAACAGATTGCCGGTGTTGTCGATCGCGGCCCGGTTGAGAAGGCCGTTCTTGAATTGCTGGTCGGTGACGTTGAGCGTCGACGCGATCAGCGAGCCGACACTGATCTGGCTCGCGCCGCCGAAAATGATGCCGTTCTGGTTGATCAGCAGCACCTGTCCGTCGGCCTTGATGCGGCCGAGGATCTGGCTCGGGTTGGCATCGCCGATCACCCGATTGAGTGCAACCCAGTTGCCGTTGCCCTGCTGATTGAACACGACGTCGGTCTGCGCGCCGACGTTGAATGACTTCCAGTTGAGGATCGCCTGCGGCGCCGTCTGGTTGATGCCGACGCTGGTGCGTCCATTGACGACCGCCTGGGTCGGCAGGTCGGCGCCGCTCCACAGGCCCGATCCCGGCGTGGCGCCGGGCGCCACCTGCAGCCCGCCCGGCGCGAGGCCGTTGGGCACCTGAAGTTGTGGCAGCGTCCGCGACGCACCGCTGGTCTGCGCCGCGCTGCGCGCGGCGGCCTGGGTGGCCTGGATCGCCTGCGCCGCGCGAGCGAGCGCGCTCGCCCCCTGGGCAGCCGTCGTCGCCGCCTGCCGGGATGCCGCCACCGTGGCATCGGCCGCATAGGCCGGCGCCGCGATGGGCGGCGCGCCGCCGAGCTGCGCGGCCGAGGCCGGCCGCGCCACCAGCAGCGCCATCGCGCTGACGCCGGCGAGCAGCGCGGCGCGGGAGACGAAATCGGCGGAGCGAGGCAGACGGAAAATCATCTGGGACGGCATGGGGATCTCGGTATCGGAACGCGCCTGAGCGCCGACCGCATCCGGCATGGACACGCAGCGCTCATCCCCAGACGACCGCCACGGCGGCAATCTGAACAAGATTTTTGTGAAAGTTCTGCGTCACCCGGCCGCGCGGGTCAGCTCAGCAGCACCACCCCGCCGGGCAAAGTGCGCGACCGCGCGCCAACCGCTTGCCCGATCCAGCCCAGCGCCTCGTCGATACGGCTGATCTGGAAGCGGCCGTTGACCGGCTTGGCCGCGAGCGCCGCGTTGAGCAGGATGACCCGGCCCTGGCGATAGCGATTAATCTCGGCGACGACATCAGCCAGCGGCGTGAAGCGGAAGATCAGCACGCCGCTCTGCCAGGCGGATGCGTCCGCCGGATCGATCGCCATCGCGCCGCCGAGACCGCCGGCGTCATAGCGGATCTGCTGTCCGGCCCGGACGGTTGCCGCCTGCGCGCCATGCTCGACCCGAACGTCGCCGTCCAGACAGCTGACGCAGACCGCATTGTCGGCGCTGCGCACATCGAAGCGGGCGCGGCTGGCGATGGTGCGCCCCTCCCCTGCCAGCACCACCAGCGAGCGCGCCGCCTGCGGCGCGGTCGTGAACGATGCCTCGCCGGCGAGCAGCCGCACCTGGCTGTCGGCATCCGCCGTCGCCGCGACCAGCGACAGGCTGGTGCGGGTGTTCATCTGTACCGATGCGAGGCCCGCAAGCGCGATGTGCCGCTGTTCGCCTGTCGCCGTGCGATAGTCCGCCGTCAGTTCATCGATCGAGGGCCATAGCGCGAGCGGCGGCCGCACGCCGGCATAGGCCACGGCCAGCGTCGCGGCCATGGCGCCGCCGCCGCCGAGGACGAGACGCCGGCTCATCGGCCGCACCGGCCGACGCACATCCCTCGCCTGTTCGACACGCAGAGCCTTGCCGGCAGCGCCGAATGCGTTCCAGCGCGCGGTCGCCGCAGCATAGGCATCGGCATGCCGCGGGCTCTGGGCAATCCAGCGCCGCAATGCCTGCGCATCGGCGGCCGTCGCCTCGCCCGAGACGAGCTGGGTCACCCAGCGATGGGCCTCGCGCTCCAGCCGTTCGCTATCGATGCTCGCGTCGTTGGTCATGTCTCGTCATCCGGCCGCGCCGCGGGTGTCGTCGTGGCAGCAGACCCATCCCCTTCTCCAGACGATTCCCGCCGGCCCGACGTGAACCCGATCCTGGCGTGCCGCAACCGCGCGGCGCAATAGTCCTGCGCCGCCTGCAATTCCCGCTGCACCAGCCGGACCGAAATGGCGAAACGCGCGGCGATCTCGATCCGTGACAGGCCGTCGAGACGCGCCGCCAGCAAAATCTCGCGCTGCCGCGGCGGCAAGGCCGCCATGATGTCCCGGAGCACGGCGATGTCGGAGCGGGCTTCGAGCGCGCGCGCCGCATCGGGCGTGTCGTCGGCGATGTTCAGCAGCACGTCGATCTCGGAGGTCGTCAGACGCCGCCGGTCGGCGCGCAGATGGTCGCGCGCGATGTTGATGGCAACGCGGAACAGGAAGGCATCCTGGTTGCGCACGGACGCCAGGCTGTCGCCGCGCTGCAGCCGCAGCCAGGTGTCCTGCAGGGCATCGCCGGCGGCATCCGCCGATCCCAGCCGGCGGGTCAGCCGGGCCTTGAGATCGTCGTAGCGCAGCAGCAACTGGCGCTGCAGGGCGGCGAGTGGCGATTCCGTCATCGCGCCACGGCTCCTGGCCGGCTGCCGATGCAGTCGCGCTCGATCGCCTGACGCTCGATCACCAGGACGACCGGCTGGGCAAAGCCGGCCGGCGGCGGCGCGCCGGCGGACAGGCCATAGATCGCCTGCCCGATCGCATCGTCGCGCGCCGCATCACCGGTCGATCCCAGCAGGTCCACGCGGCTGATGCCGCCCGCAGCGCCGATCCAGAAGCTGACCGCAACCCGGTAGCCGCCGGGCTGCAGCAGCCGGTCGGCGCAGAACGCGCGCTTGAGGCCCGCCTGCAGCCGGCCGTAATACTGCTCCACCGTCGACGGCGGCGCGGTGTTGATGCTCGTTCCCTCGCCGAGCGGGCTGGGATCGAGCATGAAAGCATCGGCGGCGACATAGCGCGGCGACAACCCCGTGCCTTGAAGCAGGCCTTCCAGCGCCTGCCCGGACGTCAGCCGGCCGCGGACCGCCATCGAGCGGCGGCCTTCCGCGAGGCTGCCGCTGTAGACCACCTGCCGGCCGGTGACGACGCTGTAGGTTTCGAGGGCGGCGACGAGCGGCTGCGAGGGGATATCGAACTCCGCGCGTTCCGCCAGCGCGGGCCTGCGGTCCTGCGCGACCGCAGACGCCCCGGCCGCAGCGATCAGCAGCTGGCTTGCCAGCAGCGGACACAGCAGTCGGTGGAGCCGCGCACGAACCCCGCGCTCCGGCCGACGTCGGCTGACCTGCTGATCCCACGCCCCATCCATCGTCCGCAGCGGCAGCCCCGTTCACGCAACGCGGCGCGCCGTATACGATGATCGCATGACAGTTCGATGAACCGCCCCGCCCGGCGCAGGCGCTCGCGGATCGCGCGGCAGCGGCATCAGAAGTGTTTGACCAGCGAAAACATCTTGCGGCAATCATGCTCGTCGCCGATGCCGCAGGTGTAGGACGCGGTGATCTTCACCGAGCGCCACGGCTGCGCCTCGATGCCGAAGCCGTAGCGCAGAAAGCCGTTCGACGCGTTCGGCAGCTCGACGAACAGATGGTCGATGTACCACGGCGAGATGCCGAACTTGTCGCTGAGGAATTCCTTGACGATGGTCTTCAGCAGCAGTTCGTTGGCAATGTGATGCAGCGCATTGGGCGACAGCGACATCTGGCCGTCGGGACCGCCAATCACGACGCCGAACTCGTCGATGTGCACGTTGCAGCGCAGTGGCGAGAGCGCCAGATGCAGCGCGTTGAAATCGAGGCGCGCCGACGCGCCATCGCGCCAGGCGATCTCGCGGAAACCGCGGCCGCTGGTCGCGAGGAACGACAGGTCGATGGCATCGGGCGACGAGGTGCTCTTGCCCTCGATGAAGGTCTTGCCGTTGGCGCGCCGCGCCTCCGCCACGGCGTCGGCCAGCCGGCGATAGGCGCGCGGGCTGAAGGTGATGCCATCGAGTGTCGTTCCGCCGACATCGAACATGGTCTCGATGTGATCGGCGATATTGATGCCCAGCGCCGCGAGCCGCCTGGCGATCACGATATAGACCTCGTTGTGCAGGTAGCTCGGCGGCCCGTCGATGGCGCTGCGCCATTTGCCCCAGTCTTCGGGCGCGACATAGACACGGCAGAGGCCCCGCCGCTCGGCGGGATCGGTGGCGATATCGAGATGCAGGTAGTTGTAGACACCGCGCTCGCTGAAGCCGACGCTTTTGACACCGGCCTCCCGCCAGGGATCATAGTTGGGCAAGCCGACATCGTTCGGTGCGAACCGGCGATTGCGCATCGCCATGTTCAGCAGCTTGTCATGGTCGTCGCACTGGAAATCGAATCCTTCCGGATTCCAGAATGGCTCGATGATCCGCCACCGCAGCCCTTCGAGCGCAAGGCCGGCGGCGCGCAGCTTCAGCCTCAGATTGTTGAGGCCGATGGTGATGTCGCGGTCTCGTCCCATGGACGATCTCCATGTCGTCCACCCGCGGGAAGGCTAGCGCGGCCCCCATGGCGAGACAAGCCGAGGGCGTGTCCCGCTGCGCAAGTTCGCGCCGTCCGCTCCCGTACGCCATGAACGCCGGATTCCTCAAGGAGCCGGGTTCCCGAAGGAGCCGCGATCACGGGACGGCGGCGTTCCCCGCTAGACGCGCGACATCAGTTGCGCCGGCTCGATCGCGGCGCCCGGCGCCGCTTCCAGCTTTTTCAGCAGCACCAGCCAGGCGAAATAGATGTGCTCCTGCATCAGGTCCTCGGCGCGCTGGGCGTCGCGGCGGACGATGGCGTCGAGAATGCGGTGGTGATCGTCGTGGGACCGCGCGATCACCTGATAGTCCTCCCAGATGAAGACGCGATCGGAGGCCATCGGCACGTTGTGGCACTGGCGCACGAAATCGCCGACGAAGCGGTTGCCGCAGGTGGCGATGATGGTTTCGTGAAAGTCGACGTTCATGCGCCGGTATGGCGCGAGATCGTCGGGATCGAGCGTCCGCTTCGACAGGATGCGGTCGCCCTCCGCGACGCAGTCGCGCAGCCGCACCACGACGTCCGCCGGCGGCCCCATCGTCGCGACAAGGCCGCAGGCCAGCGCCTCCAGCCGCGCCCGCACCTTGAACGCGGCGCCGATCTCGTCGGCGGAGAAGCCGCGCACCGCGTAGCCACGGTTGGGCTCGTAGACCAGCAGCCCTTCCTTGGCGAGCTGCGCCAGCGCCTCGCGCAACGGCGTGCGCGACACGCCGAGCGATTCCGACAGCGGTGTCTGCTGCAGGCGCACCCCCGATGGCACCTCCCCGGACAGGATGCGCTCGCGCAACAGTTCGGCAACGTCCGACGCGCTGGTCACGTGTCCCTGCACTCCCTGCCAATTCCCATAGATTGGATAAAATATTGGGTGCGACAATGCAATAATATTGACTTCCCGTCGCTTTGACCGTTTGATTTTATCCAATTCTGGAATTCGGGAGCAGAAACGTGGACGGGACGGAACGGCGCGCCGCCGTGGTGACGGGCGGCAGCGGAGGCATTGGGGCTGCAATCTGCAGGGCGCTGGCGGCCGCCGGACTGCGCCTCGCGGTGCTCGACCGTCACCACGCACCGGTCGAATCGCTGGTCAGCCAGTTGCCCGGCCGCGGTCATCTCGCCCTCGCCGCCGACATCTCCCGCGAACAGGACGTCCGCGACGCCTTCGACCAGGCGCAGGCCGCGCTCGGCGAGATCGCCGTGCTGGTCACCGCGGCCGGCGTGCTGATGCTGCAGCCCGACGGCTCGCGCCATCTCGTCGCCGACACGCCGACCTCCGAGTGGCAGACCACGCAGGACGTCAACGCCACCGGCACCTTCCTGTGCTGCCGCGAATTCGCAAGCCGCCTGCCGCAGCGGCTCGACGGCGGCCGCATCGTCACGCTGTCGTCGGTCGCCGCGCAGCTCGGTGGCTACCGCTCGAGCGCGGCCTACATCGCCAGCAAGTCCGCCGTGCTCGGCTTCACCAAGGTGCTGGCGCGCGAGCTGGCGCCGCGTGCGGTGACCGTGAACGCAGTCGCGCCGGGATTGATCGATGCGCCGATGCTGCGGCTGTCGCTCGATCCCGCCGATGACGCCAACGCTGCCGCGCAGATTCCGCTCGGCCGGCTCGGCACGCCCGACGACGTGGCCGCCGCCGTGCGTTTCCTGGTGTCGGCGGACGCGTCCTACATCACCGGCGCCACCATTGACGTCAACGGCGGCTATCGGATGCAATAGCGACACCGCAAAACAACAATAACGACAACAACAACGACACAAACGGGAGGATTGATCATGACAAGCGCAAGGCGCGACGGACTCAGGGGATGGGCCGCCGCAGGAGTTCTCGCCCTGCTCGGCTGGCCGGCGATCGGCCACGCCCAGGAGGTCGGCCTCACCGACACCACCATCAGGATCGGCATGTTCGCGCCGCTGTCGGGCTCGAACATGGCCTATGGCTTCGACGTCGCCAACGCCGCGCGCATGTACTACGACAAGATCAACAAGGAAGGTGGCATCCACGGCCGCAAGATCGAGGTGGTGCTGGAGGACGATCGCTGCAACGCCAACGACCTCGTCGCCGCGGTCAAGAAGCTGGTCGAGCAGGACCAGGTGTTCCTGCTCAACGGCGGCTCGTGCTCCGCCGCGGTCGTCGCCGCCAAGGACTATGTGGTGCGCGCCAAGGTGCCGCTGGTGATGCTCAACGCCTCCGGCGACGGCGCCCTCTATCCGCCGACCGACTACATCTTCGGCGCCTACTCGATCTCGCAATATGCGGTCGGCGGTTCGATCGTCGACTTCGCGGCCAAGACGTTCGGCGCGAAGAAGATCGCCTACATCAACCACGACGACGCCTATGGCGCCTGGAACCTGGAAGGCTCGAAGGTCGACGCCACCGCCAGCAAGGTTGATCTTGCGGTGGAATCGATCAGCCCGACGATCACTGACGTGACCGCGCCGTTCATCAAGCTGCGGGCCAGCAATCCGGACGTGCTCGCCATCGTCGCCTACGCCCGCCCGGCGGCGCTGCTGATCAAGAAGGCCTACGAGCTCGGCTTCAACAAGCCGATCATCCTCTCTGTCAACGGCACTGCGAACCTCACCCAGCTCGCCGAAAACGTCGGCGGCAAGGACGCGCTGAAGAACCTCTACGTCCAGGACGTGCTCGCCGACCTGCCCGGCGGCCCGAAGATCAAGTGGGTCTACGACATGTACAAGGCGGCCTATCCCGACCTCGCCGCCAAGCCCGACCATCCGCAGGCCTACATGCCCTACGGCATCCCGCCTGCGATGAGCATCGTCAAGGCGCTGCAGGACGCAGGCCCGCAGCCGACCCGCGAAAAGGTGCTCGCAGCGCTCAAGAGCCAGCACCTCGACACCGGGGTCATGGCCGGTCCGATCGCCTTCGGTCCCAACGAGCGCGCCGCCAACAAGTCGACCATCTTCATCAAGTTCGACGGCACCAGCCAGGTGCTGCAGCCCGGCGTCTTCACCACACGCTGGCAGTACAAGGGCTGACACCGCCCGCCGCGGGGCGCCCTCGCCCCGCGGCTTTTTCTGTCCGTCGTCGAAAGCACCAGCCATGGATGTCGACCTCGTCCTTCTCTTCCTGCAACAGGGCGTGGCGTCCGGCCTCGTCGTCGGCAGCGTCTATGCGCTGCTGGCGCTGGCCATCGTCATCATCTTCAAGACCTCGGAAGTGCCGAACTTCGCGCAGGGCGAGATGCTGATGGCCGCCGGCTACGTGGCGCTCTACCTGTTCGTGTTCCGCGCGCTGCCGGCTGTTGTCGCCATTCCCATGACCATCGTGCTGGCGTTCGTCGGCGCGGCGCTGTTCCGCCGCGTCGTGCTGACGAAGGTCGCCGGCGCCAGCGGCAGCCCGATCAACCTGGTGATCGCGACCCTCGGCCTGTCCTATGTGCTCAAGGGCCTCGTCCGGCAGACCGGCTTCGGCGACACGCCGCGCTCGTTCCCCGCACTGGTGTCGACGGACTCGCTGATGATCGGCCAGGCCAGCGTCACCCGCCTCGACCTTGCCATCCTCGGCACCGCCATCGTGGTGATGGCGGCGTTCTTCTGGATGTTCGGCTACACCAAACTCGGCCGCGCCATGCGCGCGGTCGGCATGAACCCGAAGGCGGCGCAACTCGTCGGCGTCAACCTCAACCGCATCCATGTCATCGTCTGGGGCCTGTCAGGCGCGATCTCGGCGATCGCCGCCCTGCTGATCGCCCCCAAGCTGCTGATGACCGCCGACATGGGCTCGATCGTCACCCTCGGCTTCGCGGCGGCCATCGTCGGCGGCTTCGCCAGCCTGCCCGGCGCCGTGGTCGGCGGCTTCCTGATCGGCATCGCCGAAAATCTCGTCGGTCTCTTCATCTCCTCGCGCGCCATCGTGGTCGCGCCGTTCGTGGCCATCATGCTGGTGCTGATCCTGCGCCCGCAGGGCCTGTTCGGCGGCCGCGTCACCATCAAGAAGGTCTGACATGCGCGTCCTCGGCCTGATCGCCGCTGCGATCGCCCTCGTCGTCCTGCCGTTCGTCGCCACCGGCTATGTCATCTATCTCGCCAACCTGCTGCTGACCTTCACCGTGCTGTGCCTTGGCATGCACATCGTGATCGGCGAGGCCGGCCAGTTCTCGCTGGCCCAAGCCGCATTCTACGGCATCGGCATCTACACCAGCGGCCTCGCCGGACAGATTTTCGGCTGGCCGTTCCCGCTGTCGATCCTCGCCTCCGGCCTCGTCGCCGGCCTCGTCGGGTTGTGCATCGGCACCATCGCACTGCGCATGCGCGACATTTATCTGGCGCTCGCCACCTTCGCGTTCGGCGAGGCCATGCAGTGGGTGTTCCTGTCATGGACGCCGGTGACCGGCGGCCCCAACGGCTTGCGCATTCCCCCCGCCACGCTGTTCGGCTTCGAGATCGTCTCCGACAAGCAGGCTTATCCGGTCGTGCTCGCCATCGCCGTGCTGATGATCGGCGTAACGATCGTAATCTCGCGCTCGCGGCTCGGACGCGCCTTCCGCGCGGTGCGCGAGTCGGAGATCGCAGCCCTCGCCATGGGCGTGCCGGTGAAAGCGATGAAGCTTGCGGCGTTCGCGCTGTCGGCGTTCTTCGCCGGCGTCGCGGGAGCGATGTTCGCCCTCTATTCGACCTACATCCACCCCGACAGCCTCGGCTTCCAGACCACGATCCTGGTGCTGACCATGGTGGTGGTCGGCGGGCTCGGCTCGCTCGGTGGCGCGGTCGGCGGCGCCATCGTGTTCGGCCTGATGTCGGAGCTGCTGCGCCAGGCGCCGTCCTACCAGGAGATCATCTACGGGCTGATCCTGATCGTGTTCATGATGTTCGCGCCGCGCGGGCTGTTCGCGTTTGTCGGCGATAGCTTCAAGAGGTTCGCCCGTGCCTGATCCCCTGCTCCGGGTCGAGAACGTCACCGTCCGCTTCGGCGGCCTCGTCGCCGTCAACGACTTCAGCCTGTCGGTCGCCCCCGGCACCATCCATGCGCTGATCGGCCCGAACGGCGCCGGCAAGTCGACCACCTTCAACTGCATCTCGCGGTTCTACCAGCCGACCTCCGGGCGCATCGTGTTCGACGGCGAGGACATTACGCGCGCGGCGGCCTCGACCATGGCGCGGCGCGGCATCGCCCGCTCGTTCCAGAACCTCGAACTGTTCAACGAACTGACCGTCGAGGAGAACATCCTGATCGGCGCCCATGTCCATGGTGATGGCGTCCACAGTGGCGGATCGCTGCGCGGCTGGCTGCAGGCGAGGCCGAAGGCGGTGATGGCCGACATCGACGCCATCATCGAGCGCACCGGGCTCGCCCCGTATCGCGGCCACAAGGCGCGCAACCTC
Organism: Bradyrhizobium sp. U87765 SZCCT0048; assembly: GCF_018131225.1. GTDB lineage: Bacteria > Pseudomonadota > Alphaproteobacteria > Rhizobiales > Xanthobacteraceae > Bradyrhizobium_A. Next base: position 533,087 of record NZ_JAFCMM010000001.1, read on the forward strand.
GACTTCGGCCACCAGAAGCTGCTGGAACTGGCGCGGGCGCTGGCGATCCGGCCGCGCCTGCTGCTGCTCGACGAGCCGGCTGCGGGCCTGCGCAACCGCGAGATCTCGACCCTCGACCGCCTGCTCACCGACCTCGTCAGGAACGATGGCCTGACCATCCTGATCGTCGAGCATGTCATGCAACTGGTGATGTCGATCTCCGACCGCGTCACCGTACTGAACTTCGGCACCAGGATTGCCGACGGCACGCCCGACCAGATCCGCAACGATCCGGCCGTGATCGAGGCCTATCTCGGCAAGGAGGCCGCTCATGCCTGACCTCCTGCTCGAACTCGACGGCGTCTCCGCCGCCTATGGCCGCATCCAGGCGCTGTCCCATGTCAGCCTCAAGATGGCACCGGGGTCGATCGTCGCCCTGCTCGGCGGCAATGGCGCCGGCAAGACCACGACGCTCAACACCATCTCGCGCCTCGTGCCGCTGACCGCCGGCGCCATCCGCTTCGAGGGCCAGCCGATCGACCACCTCGCCTCGCATCAGGTGGTCAAGGCCGGCATCTCCCAGGTGCCCGAGGGCCGCGAGGTGTTTCGCGACATGAGCGTTCGCGAAAACCTCGACATGGGCGCCTATGGCCGCGGCGATGCGGCCGGCGTGCGCGCCGATCTCGACCGTGCCTTCGACTATTTCCCGGTGCTGAAGCAGCGGCTGAAGCAGAAGGCCGGCACGCTGTCCGGCGGCGAGCAGCAGATGCTGCTGATCGCCCGCGCCCTGATGGCGCGGCCGCGCCTCTTGCTGCTCGACGAGCCGTCACTGGGCTTGTCGCCGGTGCTCGTGCAGAAGATCTTCGACATCGTCGCGCGGCTGCACGCCGACGGCCTCAGCATCCTGCTGGTGGAGCAGAACGCGGCCGTGGCGCTTGCCGCCTCGCAATACGCCTACATCCTGGAGAACGGCGAGATCGTGCTCGAGGGCGCCGCCGAGACGCTGCGCCAGGACGATTCCGTCCGCCGCACCTATCTCGGCAGTTGAGGCGCGAGCGCCTCAGGCCGGCTGCAGCCGCTCCGGCCGGCGCACCGGCCCGGTCGGGAACATCAGCGCGATCGCCACCGCCCCGAGCCCGACCGCGAACGAGCCGATGTAGAGCCAGTTGTAGCTGCCGTAATGGTCGAAGATCCAGCCGCCGACCGCCGGCCCCAGTGCCATTCCGAGACTGGACACCATCGCGGCCGCACCGAACACGGTGCCCATGATCGCCGGGCTGAAGGCGTCGCGCGCCAGCACCGCATAGAGCGGCATGACGCCGCCATAGGCCATGCCGAACACGATCGCCACCGCATAGAAATCGGCGAGATGGCCGGCGAACAGGTAGGCCCCGGCCGCGAACGCCTGCACCAGCAGGCCACCGACCAGCACGGGCTTGGCGCCGAAGCGGTCGCCGAGCAGGCCGAACACCAGCCGCCCGCCGAGCCCCGCGAGACCCTCGACGCTGTAGATCGTGACCGCTGCCAGCGGCGGCAGGCCGCACGTCATGGCGTAGCTGACGGTGTGGAAGATCGGCCCCGAATGGGTGGCGCAGCAGGCGAAGAAAGTCGCCGCCAGCACGATGAATTGCGGCGAGCGCAGCGCGGCGAGCGCGCGCGGCCCGGTGGACGCCGCCGCCGCGGCTGCATCGGAGGCCGGCGCGGCGGCCGGCGGCTGGCGCACCAGCAGCGTCGCCGGCACCAGCAGCCCCCAGGCCGCGACGCCGATGATCAGTAGCGCCGTACGCCAGTCGGTCGCCGACACCAGCCAGCTCGCGAACGGCGAGACGGTCATCGGCGCGACGCCCATCCCCGCCGACACCAGCGACACCGCAAGGCTGCGATGGGTTTCGAACCAGGCCGTCGTCAGCGCGATCATCGGTGCGAACAGGCTGCCCGCGGCAATGCCGAGCAGCACGCCATAGGCGAGCTGGAATTCGATCAACGTGGTGGCGCGGCTCGCCATCACGAGGCCGAGCCCGAGCAGCACCGAACCGCAGAGCACCACGATACGGGTGCCGTAGCGGTCACTGACCACGCCCCAGCCGAACGCGGCCACCCCCATGGTGAGAAAATCGAGGGTCATCGCGGCGGAGATCCCGGCGCGCGACCAGCCCGTCGTCTCGGCGATCGGCTGCAGGAAGACGGCCAGCGAGAACAGCGCGCCGATGCCGACACAGCTGATCAGCGCGCCGGCTGCGACGATGACCCATCCATAGTGCCGTCTCATCGGAACACCTCCGCACGCCCGCCGCGCGTTGGCCGCGAGTATCGAAGGGATCGCGGGGCAGGAAAACCCCGGCCGTTCACATGTTCATGCGCGTCTGGACGTCGCCATGCGCATGGGAGCGGCAAACCGCGCGGTGAGTCCGCTCACATCGCCCGTCCAGCGACGCCCCGCCGCCTGAAGAGACCGCCGAGCCAGAGCGCGGTGATCACCGCCAGCACGGCCGCTGTCGCTACGAGCAGTGCTGCGGCTGGCCAGCCATGGCTGCCGATCAGCCCGCCGACCGCCACGGGACCAGCGGCCTGGCCGAGATTGCTGCCCTGCATCAGCAGCCCGACCGAGACCGGCACCAGCGCCGCCGCCGGCGCGAGCAGCGGCGCCGTCGACAGCAACGTCGCCGGGATCGCGCCGCCGATCATCGAGAACAGCACGCACAGCAGGAACGCGGCGGTGTCCGGCAGCACCGGCAGGAAGATGCCGAGCGCGCTCACGCCCATGATGCCGCATGCGGTGACGATGAGCGCCGCGCGCGGAACGCCGCGGGACAGCAGAACGCCGGCCGTGAGGTTGCCGACGATGTTCACGGCGGTGGCGAGCGCGCTGAGCAGGCCGGCGGTGCCATAGCCGACCTGCATCCGCTGCATCAGCAGCACTGGCAGGAAGCTGAACAAAGCGAAGAACATCAGCGCATAGAGGGCAAAGCACACGGCCAGCAGCACCGGTCCCGGCGTGCGCAGGATCGTCAACACATCGCCCGGCAGGCGCCGCCAGGACGGCGCCACGGTCCGCATTGCGACGGGAATGACCATGGCGGCCGCGACCATCGCCAGGACGGCGAGAACCGCGCCGCTGGCCCAGATCACGCGCCAGCCGCCAAGCATCGGTCCCGCCACCATGGCGATGGACATCCCCGTGGCCATGAAGCAGCTCCACAACGCGAACACGATGTCGCGCCGTGCCGGATCGGCGATGCGCTGCAGGATCGATGGTCCCGCCACCGTGATCAGCAGGAAGCCGAATCCCTCGATCAGGCGGGCGCCGAGCAGCACGGCGAATGTCGTGGCGCAGGCTCCGGCCGCGGCGCCGACGGCAAGCGCGGCAAGGCCCAGCAGCAGCATGCGGCGATCGCCGACGGCGGCGACGACCGCGCCGGCCGGGATGCCGCCGAACAGTCCGAGCAGCGCGAAGATGCCGGTCACCCAGCCGAGCTGGCCGAAATCGAGGCCCAGGTCGGCCTGCAGCATCGGCACCGCGATCATCGCCTTGCCGATCTGCAGCGACGAGACGATGCCGGAGCCGACGACCGCCGCCACTGCCGTCCAGCGCATCGCACCTTCGGTACGCAAGGCCTCGTTCATCTGCAGCATCACATGACCTCGCGACGGCGGGCAGCCTTGCTGAGGTTCTGGCATCTGGTCGTCATGGCTGTCGGCTCGCCCTCGCGTTGTCTCCGGGTCCAGATGCCAGTTTCAATCAATCGATGGAAGTGGCATAATTGGCATCAGAACGATCTATCGAATAGATCATGCTGGACGCTCTCACCCTCGACCAGATCCGCACCTTCGTGACCGTCGCCGACAGCGGCAGTTTTCGCGCCGCCGCCATTCGGCTGTCGCGGGTCCAGTCCGCGGTCAGCCATGCCATCGCCAACCTCGAGGCCGAGCTCGGGGTCATGCTGTTCGACCGCGCGGGCCATCGCCCAAAGCTGACGCCGCAGGGGCACGCCCTGCTCGCCAATGCCCGCGACATCCTGCTGCGCATCGACGCGATGCGGGCGCGCGCCCACGGCCTCGGCGAAGGCGTCGAGCTCGAGCTGTCGCTGACGGTCGATACCCTGTTCCCGATCGCCACGGTCGGCGCGGCATTGACGGAGATGCGAAGCAGCTACCCGTCGGTGGCGATCCGCCTCACGGTTGAGCCGCTTGGCGGCCCGATCGCGGCGCTGCTCGACAAGCGCAGCACGCTGGCGATCACCGCCGGCGAGAACTTCCGCGATCCGCGCATCGTCCTCGACGCGCTCGGCGCCATTGCCATGGTCGCAGTGGTCGCCGCGCGCCATCCGCTGGCGACCCGGCGCAACGGCGAGGACACCAGCATCCCCGACCTCGCCGACCACCTGCAGATCGTGCAGTCCGATCCGACGCCGCTGTCGGAGGGGCGTGATTTCGGCGTGCTGTCGCCGCAGACCTGCCGCGTGGGCAGCCAGGACACCAAGCACGCCATGATCCTCGCCGGCCTCGGCTGGGGCCGGCTGCCCGCATGGCTTATCGTGCGCGACCTGGCCGAGGGGCGTCTTGTCCGCGTCGACACCCGCGCGCTCGGCCGCAACGCGACGGTCGTGACGGAAGCCTATCTCGCCCACCGGCTCGACGCACCGATCGGCCCCGCGGCGCGGGCGTTTCGCGCCGCGCTGTCACGCCTCGCCGAGAGCTGACGGCGCCGTCAGACCGGCACGGCGGCGCGCCGCCGCGCCGCACCCTGCCCGTCTGCAATAACCATGCGGCCAAGCACGAACTGCCGCGTCGCCTCCGCCACGCGCCGGCCGAGATGGCGGGCGGTCGCGAGATCCGATGGCGGCGGCACGATGTCCGGCGCCTGGTCGACATTCGACTGGGCGCCGGCGCCGAGCCAGAAGCCGAGGCGGTTGAGCGCGACATCCGATCCGGTGCTGGCGTTGTTGCCGGGCGGCAGGTCGAGATTGATCCAGTGCATGCCGTGCTGGGCGGCGAACAGCGCGAGCTGGATCAGCGTCGCCAGCTTGTCGCCGGCATGGGCGCCCGAATTGGTAAACCCGGCGGCGATCTTGTCCTTCCACCGAAATCCCTTCGCCATCACGGCATTCGAGGTCGAATCCTGGAACGCCTTGAAGGCGGCCGAGACGTTGGCCATCAGGGTCGGCGTGCCGAAGATGATGGCGTCGGCGGCGGCGAGATCGTCCCAGCGCGCCGGCGCGTCCTCCACGGTCAGCGCGAACGCCTCGACGCCATCGACCTCGCCCGCGCCGGCACGGACCGCTTCGGCCTGGCGCGCGGTGTGGCCATAGGCACTGTGATAGACGACGGCGACGCGAATGTCGGTCATGGTGGGATTCATGATCGTGCTCATGGCAGTTCTCCTTGCGGTGAGGGACGCGGCGGGTCGTGACCGCGCCAGGGGTGGGACGGGCGTGATGACGTGGCAGGTCGGCCCGCGGCATGCAGACGCCGCGGCTGATCGTGTGATGTGGACCGGCGCATCGCGCCGGCCGTGATCAGTGGAGTGCGTGACCGCCGAGATGGCGCAGCTTGTCGGGATTGCGGGTCACATAGACGGCCGTGATGCGGCCGTCGGCGATGGCGAGCGCGGTGGTCTGCAGCGTGTCGCCCTGCTCTATGCTGACGAAGCCCGGCAGGCCGTTGACGAAACCATAGCGCAGCAGGTGCGACATCGTCGCCGCGTAGATCGTGGTGAGCGACGCATGCAGCCGCAGCGCCTCCGCGATCCCGATCACCGGGTGGCGCGGCGCCGTGGTCTTGCCGCCACCATCGGCGTAGACGGCAACATCGTCCGCGAGCAGCTGCCGCAGCGCGACCATGTCGCCGCTGCGGGACGCCGCGAAGAACGCCGAGGCGATCGCCAGCCCCTGCTCCTTCGAAACGTCGTAGCGCGGCCGCGCCGCCCGGACATGGCTACGGGCGCGGCTGGCGAGCTGGCGGCACGCGGCCGGCTCCCGCCCGACCGTCTCGGCGATCTCTTCGAAAGGCACCCCGAACACGTCGTGGAGCAGGAACGCGGCGCGCTCGAGCGGCGACAGCCGTTCCAGCGCCAGCATCAGCGGCAGGGTGACGTCCTCGACCGCATCCTCGGTGCTCTCGACCACCGGTTCCGGCAGCCATGGCCCGACATAGGTCTCGCGCCGGACCCGGGCCGACTTCAGATGGTCGAGACAGAGCCGGGTCACCACCTGCCGGAGGAAGGCGCCGGGCTCCTTGACGGCAGCGCGGTCGACATCGAGCCAGCGCAGGAACGCTTCCTGCACCACGTCCTCGGCATCCGCGACGGACCCCAGCATGCGGTAGGCGATCCGCACCAGCCGCGGCCGCAGCGGGGCGAAGGTCGCGACGGCGTCCTGACCAGTCATCTCAGCACGCACCGGCTGCCGCGCGCCGGCAGCACGGCGTAGTTCTCGGCTCTGGGGTCGGCACGTCGCTCATGACCATCTCCATCGTCGGGACAGGGCGTTCGATGTCCTGACGAGACGGCATTCGCCCGTGTGACATGCCATCGAGGCCAGCCGCAATTTTTTCGATGGTCCAATTGGCTGGAGCAGGTTTTCAATGCGAGAACGGAGCGTCATCAAGCGGTCTCACAGAATGGCAGCTCCATCTCGTAAGCATCTGAGATGCCTTTTGATTTCATAGATTAACAAATCACTTCAAGTGCCGGCGCAGCTGCGACGGCAGCTGGGAGACAGTTCGATGGAATGGGACGATCTTCGCTATGTCCTCGCGGTCGCGGAGGCCGGCTCGCTCGCCGGCGCGGCGCGCGCGCTCGGGGTCAACCACACCACCGTGCTGCGCCGGATCACCGCCTTCGAGGCCACGATCGGTCTGCGTCTGTTCGAGCGCCTGCCGACCGGCTACGTGCTGACCGCCGGCGGCGAGGAACTGGCCACCGCGGCCCGGGGGGTCCGCGACACCGTGACCAGCCTCGAACGCCGGCTGCTCGGCCAGGACCTGCGACTGTCGGGCACCCTGCGTGTCACCACCACCGACACCCTGATGGCCACCCTCCTGCCCGGCGTGCTCGCGGACTTCCGCGCCGAACAGCCGGGCATCGTCCTCGAGCTGGCGGTGGCCAATGCCATCGCCAATCTCAGCCGGCGCGATGCCGACGTCGCCATCCGCCCGTCGCCCAATCCCCCCGAGACCCTGGTCGGCCGCCGCGTCGCTGCGATCGCCTTCGCGATCTACGGCAGCCCCGCCTATCTCTCGGGGCATGCCGCGGCCGGCGATCTCGCCGGCCATCGCTGGGTGGCGCCCGATGACAATCTCACCGGCACCACCGCGGCGCAGTGGATGCGCTCCGAGCTGCCCGAAAGCGACGTCGTGCTGCGCGCCGATTCCCTGCTGGCGCTGCGCCAGAGCGCCGAGGCCGGCCTCGGCCTCGCGGCGCTGCCCTGCTATCTCGGCGACACGTCGCCCGGCCTCATCCGGGTGCGGCCGCCGATCCCGGCAATGGAAACCGCACTGTGGGTGCTGACCCACGAGGACCTGCGCAACACCGCCCGCATCCGTGCCTTCACCGAATTCGCGGCCACGGCGCTCGGCCGCCACCGCGACCTGCTCGAGGGCCGCGCGGTCTGATCCCCCTGTGCGTTGGCGCAGTCGCCGACTGCACCGCTGCCCAGTCGGCGGCAGCAGCCACGGCCGCTATCTGTCGCCCGACGCTTCGCGCCATGCGGAGCCATTGCAAGGGCGTATCCCCATGGACATCCTGTTCATTCCGATCTCGCTGGTCGCCGGCGGCCTGCTCGCCGTGCAGGCCGGCGCCAACACCCAGCTCTCGAAAGCCACCGGCAGCCCGTTCGCCGCAACCGTCATCCAGGTGCTGATCGCCGGCCTGCTGCTGCTGATCATCGCCACCGCCACGGGCACCGTGACGGCGCTTGGCGGTCTCGGCAACGTCACCTGGTGGCATGCGACCGGGGGTATCGCGACCGCGATCTATGTCGCCTCCACCATCCTGCTGTTTCCGCGACTCGGTGCCGTGGTGACCGTCGGACTGTTCATCACCGGCCAGATGCTGGCTTCGTTCGGCCTCGACACCCTGGGCGTGCTCGGCGTGCCGCAGCAGCCGCCCCGTGCGACGACACTTGCCGGTCTTGCCGCCGTGCTCGCCGGAGTCCTTGCGATCATCTTCGGCCAGACTGGCGCAACCGCCAGCCTTGCCCTCTCCAGAATCGGCTGGATCGGGCTCGCCCTGATCGCCGGCGCGGTGCTGCCGGTCCAGGGCGCGATCAACGGCCTGCTGCGGCATGACCTCGGTGCGCCGTTCGTCGTCGGCGCCATCAGCTTCGCCGTCGCGACCCTGTCGATGCTGCTGGTGCTCGCGGCCACGCTGGTGTTCACCGACACGCCGAAGCCACAGTTCAACGGCCTTGCGACGATGCCGTGGTGGGGCTGGATCGGTGCGGCATGCGGCGCGACCTACGTCACCACCGTGTTCACCGCCATCCCGGTGATCGGCACCGCCGCCGCGGTTGGCCTCACCGTCGCCGGCCAGCAGATCGCCTCACTGTTCGTCGACCGCTTCGGCTGGTTCCGCCTGCCGCAGCGCGAGCTGTCCGCGCTGCGCTATGCCGGCGTCGTGCTGCTGCTCGGCGGCGTGGTGCTGATCCGCGGCTTCTGAGCGCGACAAGCAGGCGGCGCGTGCGCTGCCTTCCCCTGACAACTGAGGAGAGACGACCATGGCATGGCTGCTGCTGTTCGGCGCCGGGCTGCTCGAAGTGATCTGGGCGATCGCGCTCAAGCAGACCGGCGGCTTTACCCGCCTGTTGCCGAGCGTGATCGGCATCACCGCGGCGGTGGTCAGCTTCGTGATGCTGTCGCTGGCGCTCAAGACCCTTCCCGTCGGCACCGCCTATGCGGTGTGGGTCGGCATCGGCGCGCTCGGCGTCGCGATCGCCGGCATCGTCGTGTTCGGCGAGAGCGTCGCGCCGGCACGGCTCGCATTGCTGGCGCTGATCCTCGCCGGCGTGATCGGGCTGAAATGGCTGGAGACGTGAGCCTGCACCCCGATGCGATGTCCCTTGCCAAGGCGCGGGTCAACCGCCGATAAACAGGCGCCGTCGCGGCCATGAAGGCCCGATCACGGCTCGCCGCACACGGAGGCGTGGATGTCGCGGTCCATCTCGGCTCCCCCCGACGTCGCGTCGCCGCCGGCGGCCACCATGGGCGCCGACCGCGGCGAGCGCCTCGCCTTCATCGACAACATCCGCTGGACCATGGTGCTGCTGGTGCTCAGCATGCACGCCTGCGACACCTATGGGCCGTTCGGCAGCTGGTACTACCGCGAGGCGCGGCCGGTTGGCTTTGGTACGGCGCTGACCTTCGCGACCTACCAGAGCACGCTGCAGGCGTTCTTTATGGCGTTGCTATTCTTCGTCGCCGGCTGCTTCACGGTGCCGAGCCATGATCGCAAGAGATGCTGCGCCTTCCTGCGCGACCGTGCGCTCCGGCTCGGCGTGCCGACGCTGCTCTACATGCTGCTGATCGGCCCGCTGACACAGTATTTTCTTGCCGGCAGTTGGGGCCGCGGCGGCTTCGGCCACCAGTGGCTGCGTCACCTGCGCAGCGGTGAATGGCTGTCCGAGACCGGCCCGATGTGGTTCTGCGCCGCACTGCTGGCGTTCTCCGTGGCCTATGCCGTGTTCCGTCTGGTCCAACCTGCCGCTGCGACAACACCATATCACGACGCACCGCCACCCGGTGACGGCGCCGTCCTCGTCTTCATCGCAGCCATGGCAGTTGCGACATTCCTGGTGCGCATCCCGCTGCCCGAAGGCCGCGCCATCCTCAACATGCAGCTCGGCGACTTCCCGTCCTACATCCTGATGTTCGCCGTCGGTCTGCTCGCCGCGCGGCGGCGCTGGATCGAGATGCTGCCGGACAGCTTCTGCCGGCGCTGGGCCGCCTGGACGCTCATTCCCGCGATCCCGCTATACGCGGTGCTGATCGCGCTCGGCGGCGCGCTGCAGGGACACACCGCCGACTATTCCGGCGGCTTGAATCCCGTCAGCGCCGGCAAGTGTCTGTGGGAGGCGCTGGTGTGTGTCGGGATGAGCCTCGCGCTGCTGGCCATCTACCGAAACAGCTTCAACACCCGTGGTCCGCTGGCGCGCGCGCTGTCGAACACCGCCTTCGGCATCTACTGGATTCACCCGCCCGTGGTGATCGCGCTCACCCTCGCGTTGCGCGCCGTTGCGGCACCGGCTCTGCTGAAGGCCGCACTGCTGACGCTCTTGACCGCCATCGCAAGCTTCGCGATCGCGCTCCTGCTGCGCCGCACGCCGCTGCTGCGCGCCATCGTCTAGGATGCGATGAGCGCGCAACCGCGATCCGCCACACGCGTCGCGGCGGTGGCAGTGCGCCGCCACCCACACCCAGGGTGATGGCGTCCGAAACCGGCCAGCGCCGCGCCCGCCGATCGTTAAGCTGCACGCCATCTGCATTCGGCGGGAGCCCGCGATGACACACTCACCGGCCAGGACCTATGGCACTGTTGCCGCCCATGCCCGCAGCTCCCTCACGGGACAGGCGTTCGTGGACGGCCTTGTCGCTGGCACACAGCCGCTCAACACGCTGGCGCGCACCCTCGGCTATGATGTGACCGAAGCCTCGCGCGGCCAGGTCGTCGTCACCCTGATGCCAGACGAGCGCCACCTCAACCCGGCTGGCACCGTGCATGGCGGTGTCGCCGCGACGCTGCTCGACAGCTGCATGGGCCTCGCGGTCTGGTCGACGCTCGACGCCGGCTTCGGCCAGACCACGCTCGAGTTCAAGATTTCGCTGCTGCGGCCGATCACGACCGGGACCGGCCTCGTCCGTGCGGAAGGCAGCGTGCTCAATCGCGGCCGCCGGGTCGGCACCGCCGAAGGGCGGATCACCGATGCCGACGGCCGCCTGCTCGCCCACGGCACCACGACCTGCCTGATCTTCGAGGCGTAGACGCGGCGCGGCCCGGTTGGCTGCGGCTGCACCGGTCTGCTAGGACACTGTCATACAGAGTCCAGCAACGCAGAGCGCTCCTTCATGCCGGCCCGGCCGATCGTCCGTTATCCTGATCCCCGTCTCGGTACGGTCGCCGCTCCGGTCGCTGCCTTCGATGCCGCCTTGCGGGCCCTTGCGGCCGATCTCGCCGACACCATGCGGGAGGCGCCGGCGATCGGCATCACTGCGCCCCATGTCGGCGTGCTGCAGCGCGTGGTGCTGCTGCAGCTCGCCCCGACCGAGACGCCGCGGGTCTACATCAATCCCATGATCGTCTGGGCCTCGGACGAGCGGCTGCGCCACACCGAGGGCAGCGTGTCCATGCCCGGCGTCGTCGAGGATGTCGAGCGTCATGCCCGTGTCCGGATCAGCTACCGCGATCTCGACGGCGCCGAACACACCGAGGAAGCCGATGGCTTCCGCGCGGTCTGCCATCAGCACGAGATCGACCAGCTCGACGGCATCTTCTGGATCCAGCGCCTGTCGCGCCTCAAACGCGACCGGCTGCTGAAGCGCTACGCCCGCGCGGCGCGAGCGTCGTAGGCGAGGACCGCGTCCCGGCCCGGATGCCGTCACCGCCACGGCGACTGGCTGATCACCACACAGAAGTTGCCGCGGTGAAAATGGCGCTCCTTGTCGGCGATGACGTCGGCCTAGACGTTGCCGAAGGTCGTGTCGGGCTTATGCCGGATGCCATCGTCGACCACCTGGATGATGTTGTCCTTGAAATGCGGCGCGGGTGGACGCCAGCCGGATCTCGGCGGCGCGCCGCGTTCTGGAAGACGTTGCCGCGCCCATGCTCGTCACCGGATGTTGCGGTTTCACCGACATCGACACCTTCCGCCGCGCGTTCCAGCGCCGCGTCGGCGTCACGCCCTCGGCCTACCGCCGGGTGCACACGGCCCGTGCCGGCAGCTGAGTATCATGAGGGATGCGCGCGTCCCGACGTCTGCATCGCGCAGCGCCGCATCCTGCGGCCGTCATTTGGACTTCGGCGAATGCGGCCGACTCGCCATCTTCGCCACGACCGCCAGCGTGAACTGCACGAGGTAGTCGTTCAGCGCCAGCGAGGCCGCGCTGGCGCGCTCGACCTTGCGATCGGCGATCGCATTCAGCATGTCGGCGTGAAGGCGGCCGCCATGCCGGATCTCGCGCTGCTCGTCGCGGACATGCATGATCCAGAAGCGCCTGGACAACGCCTGCAGCGGCGTCATGAGCACCCCCAGATATGGATTGTGCGCAGCCTCGATAATCAGCCGGTGCGTCTCCCGCACGGTCTCGGTATAGCGCCGCAACGTGAAGTCGCCGGTCAATTGCCCCGCCAGCTTCCGCATCGCGTCCAGTTCAGCCGCGGCCCCCCGCTCGCAGGCGAGCCCGACGGCCAGCACTTCCACAGCGCGGCGCACCTCCAGGCCGCTGAGCTGGTCCTCGACGGAGATGGCCGGAATCTCGATACCCTTGTTGGGGTGGATGCGCACCATGTAGCTCAGCGCCAGCCGCTGGATGGCCTCGCGCACCGGTGTCCGGCCGAGCCCGGTCATCTCCATCAACTGGCTTTCGGACACCATCGCTCCGGGCGTCAGTTCGCCGCGCTCGATGACCCCCTGCAATACGCTAAGCGCCTGTTCCGACTTATTCATTCCAGGGTGAGGCCTCTCCTGCCCGACACGTGACAACCGCGCTGTGCATAGCGCGAAAGTCCATTGCCATGCCATCGATATATCGGTTACATATTTCCAATAGATTACATTCAGCGATCGAGGACCAATGAAGTACGCCCCCCACCTGCAGCCGTGTCCGCTGCCGTTTTCCCCTTTCAAGAGCTGCACGGTGCCGCGTCCGATCGGCTGGCTGTCCAGCGTCAGCGTCGATGGCGTCGAGAACATCGCGCCCTACAGCCAATGGCAGAACCTGACCTTCGATCCGCCGATGGTCATGTTTTCGGCGAACCAGTATCCCGACGGTCGTCGCAAGGACACAGTGATCAACGCCGAACAGACTGGCTGGTTCGTCTGGAACATGGCGACCTACGATCTGCGCGATGCAGTCAATCTCAGCGCGATGGCGCTTCCATCGAACGAGAGTGAGTTTGACCGCATCAAGGTTACACGCGAATACGCCGACAACGCGCCAGTCCCGATGGTGCGGGAGAGCCCCTGCAAATTCGAATGCCGTTATCTGTCGACCCACCGCCTGAAGGGGCGCTCCGCGGTCGGCACCATCGACATCGTGTTCGCCCAGGTCGAGAAGATCCACATCGCAGATCACGTCATCACTGCCGATGGTCGCCTCGATATCGCGTCGATCCGGCCGATCGCGCGTATGGGCTATTTCGACTACGCGGTCATCGATCGAACCTTCGAGATGCGCGTGCCGAATTCGGATGCTGGCGCCCAGGCAGGTCTCGAAGGTCGTCCGGACGTCGACTGAGCCTGCGGCACGACAACAGCAGAGCTACGACAATATTCAAAACAAACAGGGGAAACGTCATGACCGTATCAGAAGCCGCGATGCGCAGCGTCCAATCCGCAGACGGGACAACCATCTCGTCCTCGCGCAAGCTCGGCGATCTCGTGGCCGTCAATTTCGGCAATACGCTGGAATGGTTCGACTGGACAATCTACACGATCTTCGCGCCGTACTTTGCCCTGCAATTCTTTCCATCCGCGGACAAAACCGCAGCCCTGCTCTCCGCACTCGCCATTTTTGCCGCGGGATTCCTGACGCGTCCGCTGGGCGGCTTCATCTTCGGCGTCTACGCGGATCGCGTGGGTCGCAAGACCAGTCTGACGCTGGCGATCTTCGTTACCGCCGGCGGCAGCCTCGCCATCGCGTGCGCCCCGACATTCGCATCGGTAGGCATCCTCGCTTCCGTCATCCTGCTGGTCGCTCGCCTCGCGCAAGGCATCGCCCATGGTGGTGAAATGGGAACGTCCATCACCTATCTGGTCGAGCGCGCACCGCGCCATCGCCGCGCTCTCTATGGCAGCACATCGTGGGTCAGCGTCGTCCTCGGAACCATCATCGCAACTCTCGTCGGCCTGCTGCTCAGCAGCGTACTCGACCGGGCCCAGCTTGAGAGCTGGGGCTGGCGCATCCCATTCGCCCTCGGCGCTCTTCTCGGCTTCTATGGCCTCTACCTGCGGCGGAAGCTGACCGAGACCGCCTCGTTCGAAAACAGCCGCCGCCATCCGAACGAACGCTCGGCCATCGCCTCGTTGCTGCATAACTGGCGTGGCGTCGCGGTGGTGTTCGGCCTGTCGGCCGGCGGATCGATTATCTTCTACACCTGGCTGATCTTCAGCCCGACATTCGCCCAGGTCAGCCGCGGCCTCGATGCCAAATCAGCGTTCTCCGCCAGCCTGATCGCACAATGTATTTTCCTGATCGCGATCCCGGCCGTCGGCTGGCTCGCCGACCGCTATGGCCGTCGCATCTTCATTGTATTCTTCGGCATCGGTTTCCTAGCGCTGACGCTCCATCTCGATGGCCTGATCGACAACACCTTTGCCGGTCTCCTGACATCGATGACCATCGCCCTGATGCTGCTGGCCTGTCTGTTCGGCGTCAACACCGCGGTTTGGGCCGAGGTGTTCCCTACCAGCGTTCGTGCCACCGGCGTCAGTGGACCGTTGTCACTCGCCACTGCGATCTTCGGCGGCACGGCGCCCTACGTGAACACCGCATTGGCGCAGCAGGGATATCATCGCTGGTTTCTGTACTACCTGATGGCCGTCGCCGCGATCACGCTGATTACCGCCATCGCCATTCCCGAAACCCGCCACCTCGATCTCGATCGTCCTGACACTGGACGGCTCGCCAACAACTAGACCCGATGTCGGCGCGGCAGCCCCGCGCCGACGTCACATCCCCGACGCCATCAGCCATCCGCCCGTGGCGATCGCGAACGCTCCGAGACACTGCACGGTGCGCGCGCCATTTGGCACCCACCGCTCGAGCGTGATCGCCGACGTCACCACAGCCATCACCGCAAGATCCATCGCGCCCGTCGCCACGACGATGGCGGCAGCGCCTGCACAGCTCGCAATGCAGTGACGGCCAAGATGCAGCCCTGCACCAAGCGCATCGACCGTGTGTGCGGACGGCACGCAGTCACGTGCGGAGACTGCACGGCAGTGCGACAGATGGCGAACTTTCCATGGCGTGAACTGCAGAGCACCGGCGGCGACGACCACCGCGCCGAGCACGACCGGAATGTCGCGCCCCGGCATCGGCAGGCGAGTCGCGACCGCGCCGAGGGCGAGCGTCAGCGGCAGCACGATCAGGCCGAGCGTGCTCCACGCCAGGAAATAGCCGAGGCCGACCAGCGCCGCCAGCAACCCCGCCTGCCCCGTTCCGGACCGGCTGATCCGCAGGCGATAGCGCCATAACACCGGCAGCAGCGACGGCAGCATCATCGCCACCATCATCACCGTCCACATGCCGAGAAACGACGCGGCCAGCGCCTGGACGGACTGGCCGGGCATCGGCGCCCAACCCATCATCGCAGTCCAGCCGCATGGCGGCTCGCTGGTGGCGGCCATGGCGCGGCACCACACGACGCTCACCGCCAGGCTCGCGGCGAACAGCCCGGCCGACAGGCCGAGAAAAGTGCGCCGGGCGACGCGTTCGGACATCCTGGTTCCCTCCCTCCGCCGACCGGTCGACCGGGGTGCGACGTCGCCGACATGCCACGGCGACTGGTGGATCGATGCGCGATAGACTAGGACCGCGTTCCGGACGGACGGGAGTGACAAGTGTGGCGGGATTTGCATGGACTCGCTGATCACGGCAGCAGCGCGGGCGCTGGCGGCGGGCGACCCGCTCGGCGCGCTCAACCGGGTCGCGCTGCGCGACGACGCCGCGGCGCTGGCCCTGCGCGGCATCGCCATGGCGCGGCTCGGCGACCTCGTGCGGGCCAAGGCGTTGCTGCGCCGCGCAGCGCGTGCGTTCGGCCCACGCGAAGCGGTGGCGCATGCGCGCTGCATCGTCGCCGAGGCCGAGGTCGCGCTGGTCTCCCGTGACCTCGCCTGGCCGGGACAAGCGCTCGACGCCGCACGTGCCACGCTCGCAGCCCATGGCGACCGGATCAATGCCGCCCATGCCCACGGTCTGGCGGTTCGCCATCTCCTGCTGATCGGACGCATCGACGAGGCCGAGCGACTGCTGGCGACGCTTGATCCCGCGCCGCTGCCGCCGGCGCTGCGGGCCGTCCATGAGATGGTGGTCGCGGGACTTGCGATCCGCCACATCCGCACCGCCGACGCGCGCGCCGCGCTCAAGCGGGCGCGCGAGGCCGGCGCGCGGGCCGGCATTGCGGCCCTGCGCGCCGAGGTCGAAAGTGTCGCGGAGGCGCTGGCCGCCCCCGCTGCCCGCCTCCTGCAACAGGGGCGCGAGCGCGTGCTGCGGCTCGACGAGGTCGAGGCGCTGCTGGCCTCCAGCGCTCTGGTCATCGACGCCAGCCGCCATGTCGTGCGCGATCCCCGTGGAGCCGTGCAACTGGCGCGCCGCCCCGTGCTGTTCGCGCTGGCCCGCGCGCTCGGCGAGGCATGGCCCGGCGATGTGCCGCGCGACGTCCTCGTCGCCCGTGCCTTCCGTGGCAAACGCGCCGACGAATCCCACCGCGCCCGGTTGCGGGTCGAGATCGGCCGCCTGCGTGCGCTGTTGAAAGGCCGCGCCGATCTGCACGCCACCAGAGACGGCTTTGCGCTCGCACCACGGCGCGCCCGCGAGGTGGTGGTGCTGGCGCGTCCCATCGACGAGGCGCATGCGGCGGTGCTGGCACTGCTCGCCGACGGCGAAGCCTGGTCGAGCTCGGCGCTGGCGCTGGCGCTCGGGGCCGGCCAGCGCACGGTGCAGCGCGCGCTCGATGCCCTCGCCGCCGCCGGCAAGGTGCAGGCGATCGGCCGCGGCCGCGCCCGCCGCTGGATGACGCCGCCGGGCCCCGGTTTCACGTCAACCTTGTTACTCCCGGCACCGCTGCCGGCGAACTAGCATCACCGCGTCATTCATGAGGATATCGTTATGAAGAAAACGCCCGCCGAGATCATCCGCGAATACGGCCCCTTCCCCGGCGTCGAGCAGATCGGCGGCGTCAGCTTCGACGGGCACAACGTCTGGTTCGCGGCGGGCGATCACATTGCCACGCTCGATCCCGACAGCGGCGAGACCGGCCGCAGCATCGCCGCCCCCGCTCATGCCGGCACCGCGTTCGACGGGCGTCACCTGTTTCAGATCGCCGAGGCGCGCATCCAGAAGATCGACCCGAACACCGGACAGGTGCTGTCGACGATCCCGGCCCCCGGCGGCGGCGGCGATTCCGGCCTCGCCTGGGCCGAAGGCTCTCTGTGGGTCGGGGAGTATCGCGCCTGCAAGATCCACCAGATCGATCCGGAGAGCGGCGCGGTGCTGCGCACCATCGTGTCCAACCGCTTCGTCACCGGCGTCACCTGGGTCGACGGCGAACTGTGGCATGCGACCTGGGACGACGACAGCGACCTGCGGCGGATCGATCCTGTATCCGGCGAAGTGCTCGAAGTTCTCGACATGCCTCAGGGCACCGGCATCTCCGGCCTCGAATCCGACGGCGGCGACCGCTTCTTCTGCGGCGGCGGCCGCAGCGCCAAGATCCGCGCGGTGCGCCGTCCGACGCGGCGCAAGTAGCCGCGGATGCGAAAGCCGCGCCGCGCGCGACGACACCGATCGCCGCCGCGTGTTCGTGACGTTGACCGACAACGCCGCCAACTGCTGGAACAGTCTTCCGCGGCGCATCTCGCCCGGACTCGGCGCGATGCGCCGCAACTCAACGACCTGCTGCCGCAGGTGGCCAAGCGCCGCCAGCCTACTGGCGTCACACGCGCGGCCGATGTCCGGATCACGACGCCGCCGGCGCTGCGGTCGACATGGCGGCCCTGATGGCGTACCTGGATCGCGGACCTGGATGGCGTACCTGGATGGCGTACCTGGGTGCACTCGCCCGTGCGCGGGCGAGTGCAGCCATTGTCATCGACCTGCCGCCGACTACCCGGCCTTGTCGTCCGCGCTCGCCTTGCGGAACGCGGCCTCGCCCGCATCGGAGATCTCGATCCAGCGCTGATCAGGCCTGGCCTCGGCTTCGTAGCTGTCGTGCCAGTTCCACCACTTGTAGGTCGGCCCCTGGGGATAGCCTTCCGGCGACTTCTCCCAGACCTCCTGGCGGCCGAGCGGCGACAGATCGAGATAGCTCCACACCGTGCCCATCGCCTCGTCGCCGCGGTTGTTGATGAAGTAGGTGCGAAAGATGCGCGAGCCATCGCGGAAGAACACGTTGTGGCCATGCCACTCGTCGACGCCGAAGTCGGCATCGAAGTGGTCAGTGATGGTGTACCACGGCATCGTCCAGCCCATCCGTGCCTTGAGCCGCGCGATATCGGCCTGCGGCGCGCGCGACACATAGGCGAGCGTGGTGTCGCGGGCGTTGAGATGCGCGAGATGGCCGACCTGATCGGCGCCGAGCGAGCAGCCGCGGCAGGCATGCTCGGGCCAGCCGAACACGCCGGGCTCGAAGAACGCGCGGTAGACGATCAGTTGCCGCCGCCCCTCGAACATGTCGAGCAGGCTGAGCCTGCCGTTCGGCCCGTCGAAGGCGTAGGTCGTCTCGACCGCCATCCACGGCATGCGGCGGCGTTCAGCCGCGAGCGCGTCGCGGGCGCGCGTGTGCAGCTTCTCCTTCACCAGCATCTCCTTGCGCGCCGCCTCCCAGGCCTGCGGCGAGACGACGGGCGGCGTCTGCATGACGGGCTGGCTGTCGACAGAAATGACTTCGCGAGATGGGCTCATGATGATCTCAACCTCCGGGTTGGACGAGCGCGGGAGTGTCCGGCTGAAGATCATCCCCGACCGCCCGTCATTGGCCATGCACCACCTTGGCGCCGGAGCGTCGGATCACGGGAGTGACAAGTGTGACGTGATTTTCCGATGCCCGGCCAACGCCCCACCGGCGCCCCGCGATCCCGCCGGCGCTCCCATGCCGGCTGTCGGCCCGATCCGGACCGTGCCGCGCGCCAGGCCCAAGACCGTGACAAGACCCGCGACAGCCCGGACGCCTGTATCGCCATCGATGATGTACTGACGCGATGAAGCGAACGGCGCTATCGCGCCGCCCTCGCTCACCAGGCGACGCGCACGCCGCCGGTGAACTGGTGGCTGACGGCGTTGCTGCGGAATTCGCCGTTGTAGGCCGCGAACAGCCGCAGGTTCTCGCGCTGCCAGCCGGCGAGCTTGACGCCGACCAGCGCCGCCTCGCGGCCGGGACTTGCGGCCGTCACCGTGAACGCGCTGTCGAGCAGCGCCGCCTGGCTCACCAGCGTGGTGTCGCGCCAGTCGTGGCCCCAGCCGAGCTTGAGCTCAGGCGCGAACGTCAGGCCGGCCGTCGAGCGAAACTGGCCGCTCAGCGCGACCCCGAACGTGGTCGTCAGCTTGTCGAACGACTGCGCCGGATAGACGAGGCCGATCGGCTGCTGCG
This sequence comes from Bradyrhizobium sp. U87765 SZCCT0048, assembly GCF_018131225.1. Lineage (GTDB taxonomy): Bacteria > Pseudomonadota > Alphaproteobacteria > Rhizobiales > Xanthobacteraceae > Bradyrhizobium_A. Next base: position 552,585 of record NZ_JAFCMM010000001.1, read on the forward strand.
TCTCCGCGTAGCCGTTGCGGTGGAAACCCTGCCAGGTCACGCCGGCGAACGGTTTGGCCGCGAACGGACCGAAGGGAATGATGTACCCCGCCTCGATGCCGACACTGCCGCCGACCCCGTTGGCGCGGCCGTCGATGGTCGCCGGCGACAGCATGGTCATGCGCGTCGTCTGCGTCTGGCTGGGCCCGGCGGATGCGCGCAGGTCGATGACGGCGCGGCCCGGCGTCCAGCTGCCATAGATTGCGCCGGTGTAGGTGTCCGACGTCGCCGTCAGATCGCCGCTGCCCGTGGTGGTGCGGGCGAAGCCGACCGCGACGCCGCCGGTCAGGTCGTCGGCGAGCCATTGATCGACGCCCAGTGCGAAGCCGCCGCTGCGGGTCGACGATCCCGCAAGGCCGCCGGCTTCTCCGACCGAGCTCCAGCGTCCGAACGCCTGCCCCCACACGCTGCGGCCATCGGCGACCACGGGCTCGCGATCGAGGCTGGCGAACGCGTCGGTCGCCTGGCGCGCCTCGCTGCTGATCGAGCGACCGATGGAAGCGAACGCGAACGACTGCGCCGTCGCGCTCTGGACGACCGCCGCACCGCTCTGCAGCGCATTCTGACGGTCGGCGATGGAGCCCATGAAGCCGGTAAAGGCAGTCATGCCGGCGCTGGTCGCCGCCGGCTGCCCCGGCGCGCTGAGCTGGGTCATCGCCGTGCCGTACGACGCTGGCGAGGTCATGGCGTACAGCGCATCGTACAGCGCCTTGACCGTCGGATCCGGCAGGACGCCGGCGTCGGGCCGGCGGCTGTCGAGAATGCCGGCGATGTCGCGCTGGCTGGTCGTCAGGCCGCCGCCATTGAGTCCGGCGAAGGTCTGTGGCGTGACCGAGAGCATGAGCGACGTCGGACCATAGATCAGGTCGAACCGTCCCTGCGCCGGCAGCCCGCTCGTGGGCTGGACCATCGACGAGAACGATCCTGCGATATGCGCGCCGCCATAAGCTTCGACGAACCGGAACTGCTCGCCGATAGAGGGCGTGTAGTTGCTGGGGGTGCCGACGCTGCCGCGCAGCACCGGCGTCAGCGCACCGCCGACAGTGAAGATGTTGCCGGCACCGCCGACGAAAATCCGGTCATGGGTGCCGGGACCGCCGGGCACGAGATTGCCGCCGTCGATGTCGATGCGCGTCGTGGCCGTCGCGGCGAGCGTGACGTTGCCGGTGAAATTGAGCTGGCCGGCGGAGTTGCCGACGACCTCGGCGGCGCTGGTGATGCTGCCGAAGTTCAGCAGGTCCTGGACGTTCGCCATCTTGCCCGGCGACAGCAGGCCGGCGATCGTGGTGTTGGCGTTGATCACGCCCATGCCGGCGAGCGTGCCGGTCTGGTCGACGATCAGCGCGTGGCCGTCGCCGACGACGCTCAGCGTGCCGTCCACCGCGAGCGTGCCGCCGGACACCCGCACCTCGCCCGGCACCGTGGTGCGGCCCGCGATGGTCAGGATGCCGTCGCCGGTCTTGGTGAAGGCGCCCGACGTGGTCAACGGCTGGCTCCAGTAGGTCGTGCCGCCCGCAAGGGCGACCGTCTCGTTCGCCTGCAGCGTCGTGGGCCCGTCGGTGGCGCGATCGAGCCGGATCAGTCCCTGGCCGTACATCGCATTGATGCCCGGCTTGCCGATGTTCTCGGTGGTCGAGAACAGCACCTGCGCGAGGTCGCGCGCCGAATAGTCGGGATAGGCGCTGATCAGCACCGCGAGCGCGCCGGTCACGACCGGCGTCGCCATCGAGGTGCCCTGCAGATAGTTGTACTCGCCGCGCGGCACCGTGGAGAACACGCCATCGCTCGCCCCGGCGGTCTGATCGCCGCCGGGCGCAGCGACGCACCAGCTCGCGGTGACGCCGCACAGGTTCGAATAGTAGGCCGCCTGCTTGTTCGGTCCGACCGACATCACGCCGATCACCTGTCCCGGCTGATACAGCAGTCCGGAATAGTTCAGGTTCGTCCCATAGTCGTTGTAGACGCCGAGGCCGGCATGCTCGGGACGGATGAAGGGATAGAGCGCGATCCCGGACGGATTGTGTCCGGCGACCGGATTTTTCTTGCGGTCGTTGCCTGTCGCCGCGACGATGATCTTGTCGGCCGCCAGAGCGCGCCACACCGCCATCGCCTCGTCCATCGTTCCCGGCGACACATTCCACTGCAGAAGCGGCGGGCTATCACGATCGACGCCGGGTCCGAAGCTGGCGTTCATCACCTTCACGTTCGCGAGCGATGTGAAGTAATCGATCGCATCCGGCGGACCGCTGGTCACATAGGTCCCGAGATCCTTGTCCAGCACGTCGTTGTCGAAGATCGTTCGGATCGGCACGATCGTGGCGTCGTAGGCGACGCCGTGCGAATCCCACAGCGAGGGGTCCTTCCTGCCGGCGATGATCCCGGAAACATGGGTGCCATGGACATCGCCCGCCAGTTGGATGTCGACCCACTTCGGATCGTAGGTCTCGCCGGCGACGTAGAGCGTCGAGTAGGCGCGCGCGAGGTCGAGCTTTCCGGCCAGCGCCGGATGGGTGATGTCGAAGCCGCTGTCGGCGACGGCGACCGTCACACCCGCGCCGGTGTAGCCACGGCCATAGGCGATGGTCGCGCCGATCATGTCGAGATGCCACGTCTGGCTCGCCGCCGCCGGCATGTTGGGCGGCGCGTAGGCCATCGGCACTGGCGTGCCCGGTGACGAACCTGCGCCCGACACCAGCGACAGTTCGCCGGAATGGGCGGGCCCCGCGAGCGCCCCGCCGATGATGAAAAGTCCTGCCCCCACAGCTGTCGAACCCAACAGCTGCCCGATGCCGCGCATGCGGCCACCCACGTCACGTCGATTCACAATGCGCCCCAGCTTTCCGAGGCGCCGATCCCCACCGAATCCCCGGACTCATTCCACCTTCTGCTTATGATCGGGCCGGCTGGCGGCAAACAGCGAAGCGGCGGCGATCACTGACGCACTTTGTCACATGTGTGACAGCCACCTTCCCGTGCCGGAGCGACTTGCGATTCAAATTTGCGATCTTCGCACGAAACCGCCGATGCGATTCGCGCGGGCGCGATCACAGGCGACGTCGCGCACCTTCACCGAAGTGTCACAGGGCTCGTCTATCGAGCGTGAATCCCCTGCCGGAGCATGCCGATGGACGCCGTCACCCGCCCGAAGATCGCCGACACCGTCATCCACGACACCGTGCGGATGCGCGAGGCCACGATCGGACGGCGCTGCGAGATCCTGCGCAACACCCGCATCGAGTACGCTTCGCTCGGCGACTACTCTTACCTTGGCGAGAATTGCGAGGTGGCGGATGCGGTCATCGGCAAATTCACCGCGATCGCCAACTCCGTGCGCATCGGCGCGCCCAACCATCCGATGGAACGCGCCTCGCAGCACCGCTTCACCTACTGCCCCGAATATTACGAGGCGTCTGCGACACGGGACCATCATTTCTTCGCCGACCGCCGCGATGCGCGGGTCGAGATCGGCAACGACTGCTGGATCGGCCATGCCGCCATCATCCTGCCCGGCGTCATCGTCGGTGACGGCGCAGTGATCGCGGCCGGCGCGGTCGTCAGCCGCAACGTGCCGGCCTACACCATTGTCGGCGGCGTGCCCGCCCGCCCGCTGCGCCGGCGCTTTCCGGAGCATGTCGCCGAGCGGCTGCAGCGCATCGCCTGGTGGACCTGGCCGGACGATGTGATCTTCGCCCGCCTCAATGATTTCCAGGCCGACGATATCGAGGCGTTCTGCGCGCGCTACGACGTCGCCGAGACCACCCCGCCGCGGGCTAGCGCCGACGCGTCCTGACACACAGGTTCCAGCCCGCGCGCGGCGATCAAACGCCGCTGCGCGATCGCCTTGCCGCCGCCCTGCCCTTGTCGGCACAGACATCGCGCACGCAGCCGCGCAGCCAGCGATGGCCGGCATCGGCGTCCATCCGCGGATGCCACAGCATCGACACCGTGATCTCCGGCGGCTGGAATGGCAACGCGAAGCTGAACATGTCCTCGCGCAGCGTCTCGGTGTGCCGCGACGGCACTGTGGCGACGAGATCGGACCGGCGCGCGAGCGCCAGCGCCGTGGTGAAGCCGCCGACAATCGCTGCGATCTCGCGCTGCAGGCCGAGCGCGGCCAGCCGTTCGTCGACGAGGCCGCGCGCGTCGCCGGAATGCGAGAACACCACGTGACGCGGCGCGGCATAGCGCGCCGGCGTGATCTTGCCACGGCTCAGCGGATGGCCGGCGCGCACGACGCCGACATAGCGATCGTCGAACAGCGCCAGCGTGCGGATCTCGGGCCCGATGCGGTCGTCGACGACGCCGGTCTCGAGATCGACCGTGCCGTCGCGCAGCAGGGTGCTGTCCTTGTTGGCCTTGGCGAGGAAGCGCAGCCGCACCCCCGGCGCCTCCGCGCCGACCCGCACCATGAGGTCGGGGCCGAAACTCTCGACAAAGCCGTCGCTGGTGCGCAGCGTGAAGGTCCGCGCCAACCGCGCCGGGTCGAGCGCCTCGCCCGGCCGCAGCACGCCCGCCGCCTCCTGCACCAGCGGGCCGATGCGCTGGCGCAGTTCGAGCGCGCGCGGCGTCGGCACGAGGCCACGCCCGGCGCGCACCAGCAGCGGATCGCCCATGGTGTCGCGCAGCCGGGCGAGCGAGCGGCTCATCGCCGAGGGGCTGAGCCGCAGCCGGCGCGCCGCACGCGCGACGCTGCCTTCCGCCAGCAGCACGTCGAGGGTCACGAGAAGGTTGAGATCGGGGATCGCCATGGCGCACCCTATAGCACGTCGCGCGGCGACATGTGGCGTCAAACGCACGAGTAGAGTGCAAATGCTGCGCGTTCCGCCATGCCACCGGCTGCGCTAGAGTTCGGCCAGCATCCGGGCCGAACGGCTCGCGCCGACCGCAGGAGACCGACATGACGGACAAAACGCCGGACGATCGCGACGGCCATCGCATGACCCGCTGTGTCGCCCGCGACGGCGCCTGGACCGCCGGAGCACATGCATGACGCGTCACGTCCGCCCCGCCGACCACGGCGCGCCCGCGCAGCCCGTTCCGCCGCCGCCCGCGGCGGGCATGGCCGGCGGCGATCATGGCGTGGCGCAGCCGCGGCTCGCCATCGCCGCCCTCCTCACCACGCTGGCGCTGGTGGTGCTCGATTCCGCCATCGCCAATGTCGCGCTGCCGACCATCGCCCACGCGCTGGACGTGACGCCGGCGGAATCCGTGCTGGTGATCACCGCCTATCAGACCGCCCTGGTGATGGCGCTGCTGCCCTGCGCCGCGCTCGGCGAGAGCTATGGCTTCCGCCGCGTCTATCTTGGCGGCGTCGCGCTGTTCACCGCGGCCTCCGCGCTGTGCGCCGCGGCGCCGTCGCTGCCATGGCTCGTCGCCGCCCGCGCGCTGCAGGGGCTCGGCGGCGCCGGCATCATGGCGCTCGGCATCGCGATGCTGCGCCTTGTCGTGCCGCCGCGCCGGCTGCCCGCCGCCATCGGCTGGAACGCGCTGGTGGTCGCGCTGACGTCCGCGACGGGCCCCAGCCTCGGCGCCGCGATCCTGTCGGTCGCGCACTGGCCGTGGCTGTTCGCCGTCAACCTGCCGCTCGGCATCGCGGCGCTCGCCGCCGCCCGCGCGCTGCCGCGGCATGTCGGCACCGGCCGCCGCCTCGATGGCCTCAGCGTGGTGCTGAACGTCGCCGCCTTCGCACTGGTCGTGATCGGCACCGAGATCCTGCCGCGCGAGCCGATCGCGGCCGTCGCGCTGCTCGGCGGCGGCGCGCTGGCGATGGTGATGCTGGTGCGCCGCGAGGCGCCGAAGGCCGCGCCGCTGTTTCCGCTCGACCTGCTGCGCGCGCCCTCGTTCCGCGTCTCGGTGATCGCCTCGGTGCTGAGCTTCTCCGCCCAGGTCTGCGCGTTCGTCGCGCTGCCGTTCTACCTGCAGCACACCCTCGGCAAGGACACGCTGACCACCGGCCTCTACCTGACGCCGTGGCCGCTGACGGTGGCGTTCGCCGGCCCCCTCGCCGGCCGTCTCGTCGGCCGCGTGCCCGGCGCGTGGCTGTGCGTCATCGGCGGCACGCTGCTGGCCGCCGGGCTGTTCGTCGCGGCGATCCTGCCGCTGCATGACGAGGCCTGGCCGATCGCGCTGTGCGCCGTGCTGTGCGGCGCCGGCTTCGGGCTGTTCAACGTGCCCAACAACCACAACATGTACCTGTCCGCCCCGCATGAGCGCAGCGGCGCGGCCGGCGGCATGCAGGGCACGGCGCGGCTGACCGGCCAGACCGCCGGCGCGGTGATCATGACGCTGCTGTTCAGCGTGATAGGCCTCGACCTTGCGCCGCGCATCGGCCTCGGCGTTGCCGCCGTGCTGGCGCTCGCCTCCGGCCTCGTCAGCGTCATGCGCACGCCGACGGCTGTACCGACGCGCTGAACCGGCGCATCGCGACAGGCGATCGCGCCGTCTCCGCCGCTGCCATCGCCGGCGGCGGCCCAGCGTCGCGGCGCGGACCGATCACGGCATCGTGTTGGTCCGCCGGAGCCGAAAACCGCATCCGCGGCGGCGGATGCCACCCCTCGCCCTGACCTAACCTCCTGAATTTGCGGACATCCGCTGCCGCGTTCACTTTCCTATTAATATCGCATACGATTAAATCGAATACGCTTGACGAGACAAGGGAGCCAGCCTAAATCAGACACACCAATCAATCGCATGCGATTGAATTCACCCCAGCAGAAGGACGCTTCCCATGACCGCCACCGCCAAGGTTCTCTTCACCGGCAAGACCCACATCACCGCCGGCGCCGATGGCGCCGCCCGCAGCAGCGACGGCTTCCTCGACGTCAAGCTGCCGCAGCCCCATCCTGCCGCCGAGCAGCTGTTCGGCGCCGCCTGGTCCGCCTGCTATCTCGGCGCGATCCAGCTCGCCGCCGCCCAGCGCAAGGTGACGCTGCCGGCCGTTCCCGCGGTCAACGCCGAGATCGATCTCAACCAGGCCGGCGGCGCGTTCTTTCTGACGGCGCGGCTCAACGTCAGCCTTCCGGGCGTCGACCGCGACACGGCCCAGGCCCTGGTCGATGCGGCGCACGGCATCTGCCCCTACTCCAAGGCGGTGCACGGCAACGTCGAGGTGACGACGACGCTGGCGTAACCCGCGCGTTTCACGCTGCTCGAGGGAGCCCTGCCCGGCAGCGGCTCCCTCGACCGTCCCCATCATTGCTTGAAGCAATGCTCGCGATGCCAGCGAAGGAAATGCGGATGCGGCCGATCTGACCCGCGTCGCGGCGGCAGCGCCTGACCGGACTTGTTGATGATCGACCGGATCTCGTCGGGATTGTTGGTTTGCCGCGACACCAGAATCTCGAGATCGTCCGAGAGGCTGATCAGCCCGCGATCGAACATCCAGTGCGCTGTGCCGGAAAGCGCGATGCCGTTGCTCACGATATCCGGACCATTGGCCTCCACCGGCCGAATGTGAGCCGCGGCAACCTCCGCTCGGCCGCCGCCATTGATGAGCTTGAGCCCGGTGATCACGCAGCGCTCGTCATAGGCCCGCAGCACCACACGTCGGAAGACACGATCGCGCTGGATCCTCGACATGGTGACACTGACGCGATCACGCTCCTGATCAAACAGGAACGGAGCTTGCTGTTCGTCGAAGCCCGGCAATGACGCGTCGTGGTCGAGGCGTGGCAGCAGCGGGGCCTTGTCCTCGAAACCCAGTTCGATGATCCGCCGGAAATCGGCAGGAGAGATCGGCCGCACCGCCGACTGCGCCCGCCCCGAAATCCGCCCCTGATCGTTCAGGACCCCGGTCTCGACCGGCCCCGTCGGCCCGTTGAACGGAACGGGATTGGCAAAGTCGAGATAGCTCCCCGGCTCGATCAACGCCAGGTACATCCCCTCGGCACCGGGATCGGGAATGACCTGCCCGACCCGCGCGATCGCAAAATAGCCGCGCGTCTCCACAATCTTGCGCGGCTCATAGTAGATGATCCAGTCGCCAACACAGGCTTCGACACGGCGCAGGTACTGCGCCGGAAACTGATACTGTTCGGCAGGGCTGTCCTCGTAGATCGAGTCCGAGCGATGAATGAAGACGCCAAACCCCATGGCTTTCCGACGCGGCCTTTCCGCCAAGCTTGCTTGTTCTCGGCCAGCTCTCGCCCAAAGCGAGATCGGCCCGCCCCTTCGTCATCGGCCCGACAGCCTGCCGACTCCAGCCGCGGATGACCCGATCGAATGTAACAAACTGACTTCGCCGCGCAAGATTCACGCTGTCGCGGCAACGCCTTGAGAAGCAGCCTGCCCGACCTCGCAGAAACACCGCCACGCCTCGAGGAGGCCCGAGATGGACGATCGTACGATCCGCGCGGCTCTGGATCAGCACTGGGCCGCCTCCGACGCCAACGACTTCGACGCCGAACACGCGATCTACCATGAGGATGCGGTGCTCGAATATCCCCAGTCCGGCGAGCGCATCCGCGGGCGGGCGCACATCCAGCTGTCGCGCACCGCGCAGCCGAACAGCAAGCGCTTCGAGGTGCGGCGGATCGTCGGCGCAGGCGACATCTGGATCACCGAATACGTCCTGACCTATGACGGGCGGCCGTCCTTCACCGTGAGCATCATGGAGTTCGTCGGCGGCAAGGTCGCCCGCGAGACCCAGTATTTCGGCGATCCGTTCGCGCCGGGCGCCTCGCGCGCGCAATGGGTCGAGCGGATGTCCTGACGGGCGGCGACGCAGACCTGCCGCGGCACGCCGCCGCCGTCACGGCGGGCCCTGGAGACGGCCGGTCACGAACGCTTGATTTCCTAATTCAATTAGGCAAAATCATAATCTCATTATTCGACATCGGCGGGCCGCGACGGCCCGCGGGAGCTGCCGGCGTGCGACAATCAGCATCTGCAAGAGTCGACCTTGCCAGGATCCGCCAGGAAGCCTCCGGTCTCGCCAATCGCTTCGGCATCGACGGCCTGTCGATGAACGCGCTCGCGGAGGCGCTGAGCATCCGCACGCCCTCGCTGTACGCGCATGTCTCGGGAATCGGCGAGGTGAAGCGCCTTCTGGCCATTCAGGGATTGGAAGACCTCGATCGCACCGCGACCCGCGTCACCATCGGCAAGTCAGGCCGGGACGCGGTCCGCGCGCTGCTGATCGGCTATCGCGCATTCGCCGCAAAGAACCCCGGGGTATATGCCGCGACCATCCCGACGCCGCCGCGCGGCGACAAGGAGTGGCGGGCGGCGGCCGACCGCATCAACCAAACCTGCAGGGCGGCGCTCCAGGGCTATGGCTTCGGCGGACAGGACGTCGTCCATGCGCTGCGTGGCCTGCGCAGCCTCGCCCATGGATTTGCGTCGCTCGAAGCGACCGGCGCGCTGAAGAATCCTGTCAGCCGGGACGAGAGTTTCACCTGGCTGATCGACGCCTTTCTCGCCGCGCTCGACACCATGGCGCCGGGATCACAACCGGACAAGGACCACCGATGATCTACCCGCTTCTCGTTTTCGCCGGTGCCCTGCTGTGCAACTGCGTTCCACACCTCACGGCGGGGCTGCAGGGGGAGCCCTTTCCAACGCCGTTCGCCAAGCCGAGAGGGATCGGGCCATCGTCGCCGCTGGTCAACGTCCTGTGGGGCGCGTTCAATCTCGCAGCCGCCGTCACCATCCTCAGCGTCCATCCGGTGCCCCTCGGCGCCAATCTCGACTGCCTCGCCATCGGCGCCGGTGCCCTTGCGCTCGGCATCCATCTGTCGCGCCATTTTGGCCGGGTGCGCAACCGGCCGGTCGCAGCGCCATCGCATGAGCCGGTGGATCGCACGGGTCCAGCGTGATCCCGTTGTGCATGGCGCGAGGGGGCGTCACCTCACGGCCGGCCCGAACCACTTCGTCAGCGCATCTGTCAGGCCCGCGTCCGTGCCCTCGCCCACCCAGGCGACGTAACCATCGGGCCGGATCAGCACGGCTGCAGGCGCCGGCACTGTGCCGATGACCGGGAGCTCCCACGCGCCGTCATAACGGGCCACCACCGACCTCACCCGATCCGCCCACGGCGTGATATCGACGTCACAGCCCGCCCCGAACCCGAGCAGCAGCGGCCGCGCGGCGTGCAACAGGCTGAACAGCCGCAGCGGGCCATATTCCGTCATCAGATCGAGATCGGGCATGCGGCGCCCCAGCAACGGATGCCCCTCGCCGAGATCGTAGCGGATGTCGAGGCCGGACATCTGCGCCGCGAGACGCCGGCGCGGCCCGTCCATGCCAGCGAGGTCGGCGACGATGTCGCGCAGCGCGTCGGTGCGCGGATCGGACCGGCGCAGCGCGACCAGCGCCATGGTGGTGCGCAGCACCCGCGCGCCGACGCCATGGCGCTCGGTGTGGTAGCTGTCGAGCAGGCTGTCGGACGAGATGCCCTTCACCACCTGCGCGAGCTTCCAGCCGAGGTTCACCGCATCCTGCACGCCGGTGTTGAGGCCCTGGCCGCCGTCGGGCGCATGCACATGGGCGGCATCGCCGGCGAGCAGCACCCGCCGGTCGCGATAGGCGGCCGCCTGCCGCGTGGTATCGGTGAAGCGCGAGATCCACGCCGGACTGTGGACGCCATAGTCGGTGCCGCAGGCGGCGACCAGCGCGGCGCTGAGATCGGCGAGCGTCGGCTCCGTCCTGGCTCCGATCTTGGCGCCGGTCTTGGCGCCGACCTCGGCCTCCGTCACCATGATGCGGATCGGCCCGTCGGCGGCGAACACGACCTTGCCGTCGCGGATCTCGTACTTTTCGCGGCCGAAGGCATGGACACCGTGGGCGTTGCGATGGACGCCCAGCTCCCGCGGCTGCGCCAGTTCGGCCTCCGCGAGCAGCGCGCTGGTCGTCGGGTCCCAGCCAGGGAAATCGATGCCGGCGACCTTGCGGACGAGGCTGCGCCCGCCATCGCAGCCGACAAGGTATTGCGTCCGCAAGGCGCCACCGTCGGACAGCGCGACATCGACGCCATCCGCATCCTGGACGAAGCCTGTGACCTCGCGGCCGCACAGCATCGTCACCGGCAATTCGCCGACCCAGCCGGCGAGGATGCGCTCGATGTGGTTTTGCCACAGCCCGAGCCCGTAGGGATGCCGTGTCGGACAATCGCCGAGATCGAGCGACACCCCGCCGAAATAAGCTGTCTGCGCCTTCTGTCCCTCGGCCAGGAAGCGCGCGACGATGCCGCGCTGGTCGAACACCTCGAGGGTCCGCGCATGCAGCCCGCCGGCCCGCGAGCCCACAAGCTCCTGGCTCGCGCGCCGCTCGACCACGGCGACATCGACGCCCGCCAGCGCCAGCTCGCCCGCCAGCATCAGCCCCGTCGGGCCCCCGCCGGCAATCACCACCGCGGGTTCCGCCGCCCTCGCTTCACACCCCGATCCCGCCCCGCGCATCGCCGACCTCCCTCGCAGACTGCCTGGGCCGCGGTTCTACGCGAGGGTCACGGGATTGAAGCAAGGGGGATGGCAACCATATGTAGAGTAGAGAGAGCGGGAGCCGGCTGGCCCTGCGGCAGGTGGCTCCTCGCGGTGGGCGCGATGCTCGTCAGCTCGACGTCGCCAGCTTCGTCGCGAAGCTGCGGTAGGAGTGCAGCGGGCGGCCGAGGATCGTGGTGAGGCGCTCGACATCGCCAGCCTGCGGGATCATGCCATCGCTGACATAGCGCTCGGCCATCAGGCGCATCTCATAAGCCATCCACTTCGGCATGAAGGTCGCAAGATTCTGCTCGAAGGCGGTGGGATCATCGCCGCCATAGACGACCGGGCGGCCAAGAACGTCCGACCAGATCGCCGCCGCGTCCGGCCCGGTCAGCGTGTCGGGGCCGACGAGATTGATGGTGGCGAGCGGCAGCTTGCCCGGCGCCTCGTCGCGGCGGATCAGCTCGATCGCGGCGACCTCGGCGATGTCGCGGGCATCGACCATCGCAACGCCCTTGCTGCCGATCGGCATCGGATAGACGCCGTGATTAACGATGATGTCCTTGATCATGAGTTCGTTGTCGATGAAGTAGGACGGGCGCAGGATCGTGGCGCTGAAGCCCATCTGTTCGATCATCCGCTCGGCGCCGGACTTCACCGCGAAGTGCGGCACATTCACGAAGCGATCGGCGTGGATCACCGAGAGGTAGACGACCCGCTCGACGCCGGCCTCACGGGCGACGTTCAGCGCGATCAGCGCCTGGGTGAATTCGTCTCCCGCCACCGCGTTGAGCAGAAACAGCGTGCGGACACCGCGGAACGCGGCTCGCAGCGCGTCGAGATCCAGCAGGTCGCCCTGCGCAACACTTACGCTGGCGGGCAAGCTGGCCTTGGCGGGATCGCGGACGAAGACGCGCACGTCGGCGCCGCGCTGGACGAGCTGATCGACGACATGGCGGCCGACACGGCCGGTGGCACTGGTCACGAGGATGGTCATGGGGGTTTCTCCTGGGTTTGGGGTCAAAAGACATCCTGGAGATTAGTGATCCACATTCGAGCCGATAGTCGCTACAATTGGACGTACCGTCTCACTGGTGGAACAAATGGACCTGCTGGCCCTCGCCGACTTCACTCTGGTCGCCCGCCACGGCGGTTTCGGGCGGGCCGCGCGGGCTTCCGGACGGCCCAAGGCCACGCTGTCCCGCCGGGTCGCAGAGCTCGAGGCCGCGCTGGGCCTGCGCCTGTTCGAACGCGGCGCGCGCATTCTCAAGCTCACGGAGGAAGGCCGCGCGCTGTTCGAGCGCGCGGGCCTGCTGCTGACTGAACTCGAGGAGACGGCCGCGGCGATCGCCTCGGGGGGCGAACGGCCGCGCGGCACGTTGCGGATCAGCGCGCCCCTGCTGTTCTCACAGACCGCGATGGGCAAGATCGCCGCCGGCTTCGCCCTGAAATATCCTCAGGTGAGGCTCGAGGTCACGACGGAGGACCGCCCCGTCGACATGATCGAGGAGGGTTTTGATCTCGTGATCCGCGTCAACCCTGATCCGGATGACAGCCTGGTGGGACGCGCGTTCCTGCGTGACCGCCTGGCGGCGGTGGCAAGTCCTGCCCTCGCCCTGCCGGCCGATGGGCACAGGACTCCGGCCGTCGTGCGCTCGGCGGGTGATCGGCGGGACTGGCAGGTGCGGACGGCGGCGGGCGTCGTGACCATCGCGATCGAGCCGGTGCTGGCGCTGTCGTCGCTTGTCATGGTGAGGGACGCGGTGCGCGCCGGTGTCGGCGCCGGCCGCCTGCCGATCTCGCTCGTGAGCCACGATCTCGCCGACGGCACGCTGGTCCACTGGGGCGATATCGATGGACCGGAGATCGCGCTGTGGGCGCTCTATCCGTCGCGGCGGCTGCTCAGCGCCCGCGTCTCGGCCTTTCTCGACTATCTCAGGCAGGCGTTCCCGACCGGCGCCCCGGACGAACTCGCCGCGTATATCGGCAGATGACGCCAGGACACGGGCCACGAGGGTGGTGGCCACACCTCCGCGCAACATCCTGAAGGATCGCGCTGCAGGTCAGCCTCGCGACAGCTTCATCCAGAGCACGACGTGCCGGCCCGGGGAGACCGAGCTGCAGAGACAGTCGAAGCATCTCTTGTCCGGAGATCAATAGCAGCCTCCAGCGCGCGGCTGAGCTCGTGAAGCTCGTAAGGCTTTCGCAGAATCGGAAACTCGATGCCGGACTTTCGCGCCGCTTCGCTGTAGCCCGTCGCCAGAATGACCGGCATATCGGGTTGGTGGTCCCGGAGATAGCGCGCCAGACCAAGCCCATCCATCTCGCCGGGCATGACGACGTCGCTGAACACGAGGTCAATGTCGTCGCGGTCAAGCGATTGAAGCGCGCTCGGCGCGTCACGCACCCATTTCACTCGATAGCCGAGTTCCTCCAGCAAACCAGCATGAGCGGTCGCGACGTCGGGATTGTCCTCGACGACCAGCACTGTCCGGACCTCGCGCGACAAGGACGCATTGTTCATTTCCGCGACACGGTGTCGCGGGAGAAGCAACGATACCTCGGTCCCCTTGCCGAGTTGTGTTGAGATCTGAACCGAGCCCCCCGCCTGGTTGGCGAAGCCGTGCACCTGGGATAGACCCAGGCCGGTCCCCTTGCCCACAGGCTTGGTCGTGAAGAACGGATCGAACACCTTTGTCAGGACATCATCCGGAATGCCCTGCCCCGTATCGATGACGGCGATGCATACGTGATCTCCGGAGCGTTCGCCGTCGTGCACGTTCTTCACGTCGATCGTAATCCTGCCGCCCTGCGGCATCGCATCACGAGCGTTAAAGACCAGGTTCATCAGCGCCGTTTCGAGTTCGCTGGCGTCGGCAACCACAGGCCAAACATCTTCCACCGCGTTCACTATGAGATCGATGGAGCGACCAACGCCCGCCCGCAACACTTCTTCGATCGAAGCGATCGCCTCCACCACATCGATCTTCACCGGATTGATCTGCTGGCGGCGTGCGAATGTCAAAAGCTGGCGCGTCAGAGCGGCCCCCCGCTGTACGGTAGCCTCGATGGCCTGTGCTGCTTCCAGAATGCGAGGATCCGACGCGAAGCGTTTAATCATGCGCGTGCCGCCAGTCACGGCCATCAAAAGATTATTGAAGTCGTGGGCCACGCCCCCGGTGAGCTGACCGAGGGCATCCATTTTCTGGGATTCGGCGAGCTGCTTCTGAACCCTCTCCAGCTTCTGCTGCGCTTCACGTCGCTCGGTAATGTCCCGTGTGATCTTTGCGAAGCCGATCAGCTCTCCCGTGTCGTCCCTGATCGGATCGATAATCACGCTCGCCCAGAAGAACGACCCGTCCTTGCGAACTCTCAGCCCCTCTTCCTCGTAGCGCCCCTTCTCGCGCGCGATCTGCAGGGCCCGGGCCGGCTTTCCTGCTTCCCGATCGGCAGGGGTGTAAAAACGCGAGAAATGCTCGCCGACGATCTCGTCAGGCAGGTACCCCTTGATGCGCTGGCCGCCGAGATTCCAGTTGCTGACACGCCCTTCGGGATCAAGCATATAAATGGCGTAGTCTGTAACGCCCTGAACCAGAAGACGAAATTTCATCTCGCCATCGACGAGCCCAGATTGCTTTTTTTGCTTTTTTTCCATCTCGTCTCCTTAATTCATCGCAGCAACCCACATCGCGCCTGTTGGGTTGCCAATCGTGTCATGACACTGGCATCCGCCCTTCGCAATGCCCTCAACCTCGCTCCTCGCCTCTTCGTTCAGTAGGTCGAGAAGAGGCTTGCCACCATGCCGAGCGTGCACAGGCCCATGGCTGCGGTCGACACCCAACCCAGCCAATAGAGTGGACCGCGGACCACCAGCGGGCCCATGACCAATGGCTGCCGTACCAGAACCATGAGAATCGCCATCACGGGCGCCGCGGCGACGCCGTTGGCCACAGCGCTCCAGTAGAGCGCCTTGATGGGATCGATCGCCGTGAAGTTGAGCGCAATCCCTAAACATGCCGAAACAGCCAGCACGCCATAGAAGGCAGCCGCCTCGCGAGGCTTGCGCGAAAGTCCTACCGGCCATCTGCGCCCTTCTCCCACGGCATAGGCCGTCGCCCCGGCCAGCGCCGGGATCGCCAGCATTCCCGTGCCGATGATGCCCAGCGCGAACACGATCCCTGCAAAGTCACCGGCGATCGGTCGCAGCGCTTCCGCCGCCTGCGCCGACGTCTCGATCGCTGTGATGCCGTGCGCATGCAGTGTCGCGGCGGTCGTCAGGATAATCGAAAGACCGATGACATTCGAAAATGCCATGCCAGCCAGGGTATCGACCCGGATGCGGCGGAACTCGCGGCGCGCTTCCTCATCATCATGCGCCAACGGCTCCTTGCGCCTGTCGATACGCTGCTCCTCGGCCTCCTGCGACGACTGCCAAATGAACAGATACGGTGAGATCGTCGTGCCGAGGATCGCCACCAGCGTCGTCAGGAAACTGGCAGACCATTCGATCCGCGGGATAAAGAGACCCGAAAGCGCCTTGGTCCATGGGACATGCACCGTCGCCAGCGCAATGACGTACGCGAACAGCGTCAGAGTCAGCCACTTCAGCATGGAAACGTAAAACTTGTAGTCGAACAGAATCTGAGCAGCGACGGATACCATCCCGAAAACGACCACATAAAGAATGCGCGGACCATGAACCAGCGTCGCCAAAGCATCAGCCATGGCGCCGAGGTCGGCGGCGATGTTGATGGTGTTGGCAACGAAGATCAGCCCCAGCAACGGCCAAATGAGTGCCAATGGCAGATGCCGGGATACATTGCCGGCGATGCCGTGACCGGTCACGCGGCCGATCCGCGCGGAAATCTCCTGGATTGCCGTCATCAACGGATAGGTCAGGATCATGCTCCAGCCGATACCGAATCCGAGTTGCGCTCCTGCCTGGCTGTAAGTACCGATACCCGAAGGATCGTCGTCGGACGCGCCGGTGATCAGGCCTGGCCCAAGCCAGCGCAGGATCCGCCTCAGGCGGATTGCTTTCCATCGTTTGGCCATCAGCCCCATGGCAGCATCAGTCATGGGCGCCAAGCCCCCTCATCCATTCATCTCGTCCGCATCTCGTCCGCATCGCTTCAGAGGCAGAAATAAACCCGCCCCTGTTCTCCAACCAGCGCGCGCCAGACGAACCGGAACGCGCGGGATTCGTTCCCGCGCGATCGCCGCCTCCATGCATACAACTTCTCAGATGCATTGGCGTTCGTTCCGTAAAAAGTCGGCCACGTCTGGAACATCGTGGTCATGCCATCCGTTCACCGCTCGCTGACAACCATCAGGAGCGGCCCATGGCAACGCGACAAACCAAGCAAAAGACCCTCGACGACCTCTTCTACGAAACCCTCAAGGATATCTATTTTGCCGAGAAGCAGATCCTGAAGGCCTTGCCCAAGATGGCGAAGGCGGCGAACACAAGCGAACTCAAGGAAGCGTTCGAAACGCACCGCGAACAGACGGAAGGGCACGTCGAGCGGCTCGAGACCATCTTCGAGCTCATCGAGAGACCCGCACGAGGCAAGACGTGCGACGCCATCCTCGGCATCATCGAAGAAGGCAAGGAAGTGATGGACGAGTTCGGGGATTCGAACGCGCTTGATGCCGGCCTGCTGTCCGGCGCCCAGGCTGTCGAACACTACGAGATCTCCCGCTATGGGACGTTGAAGTCATGGGCGGGCGAACTCGGACTGCAAGAGGCCGTCAAACTGCTCGACCAGACGCTGAAAGAAGAAAAGGAAACCGATGCACTGCTGACCAAGCTCGCCGGTTCGGCGATCAACAAGGCAGCCGCCTGACCTGACGCCTCCGAACACTTTGCCTGCTTACCATCGGGCGGCCTGCCGCCCGATGGTGCGAAGTAGCGGCTTCCGCATCGTCAGTACGCCCCGTTAGGGATCACGCCGCTCGCCAGCCGGTTTATGCCCGGGCGGATCATCTTTTGAAGCCTGGCGGCTCACATTACGTGCGCGTTCCTTGTCCTTGGGCTGTTCTTGTCCCATGTCATCACGGACAATCCCTTGGTCTTGCTGCTGGGCTCCATTCTGTTTTCTCGGATTCATCTCGGCCTCCCATTCAGGCGGCTCGACAACGAACCTGTCACAACTCGCGCCATCACGACGAGACAACTGCTCGCGGTCGCATAACGATATGTGCGAAGCATCTCACATGCATCTCGCACGCTTTACGCTGGTTCGCTGATCGGCTGTGGGCGTCTCCTGGCTAAAAAACGAAGTCTTTGCTCAAACCGCCGCAGCGCGCCTCGTTCCCGATTTCCGCTGTTTTTCACGCCCGCCGAACCACTCGCGCCTTGCGAAAGGCCTCCCGCCTCCTGCAGGTCAGACCTGCGCGCTCGGCATCAGATCGTCACCGTTCCCAACCCAAGGAGCTGAATTTAAAGCGTAACCACCATCACAAAGCTGCCGGCAGCACGCGGTGTCCATGAGTGCCAGCCCGTTCCTAGGGCCCTTTGAGGTGTTCTCGCGAACCACCCAGGCCTACAGTTGGCTCAGCAGAAAAGGGAGGTAGCGATGTCGAACGAAATCAATCAGGTATATTTTTCGCGCGCGATCGAGCTGCGGGCTCAAGCTGCGCGATGCGCCTGTCGCGCACGCGCCCACCCAATTGGCGCGGAGCGGAACGAGTTGCGTCGGGTGGCATCTGCCCTGAGGGCGCTTTCGGATACAGAGGCATGGTTGAACGGCAGCGTTCAATCGCCGCGCTGGAGCCCTCACGAGCGACGCCAGAGGACGCGGTCCTTGCGCTCCCCTGATCGTTTCCTGTGAAGCCATCTCTATGCGATCGCCGGGATCTCGCTGCCAGATTGCCGCCTTCGCCACTGCCATGGCGCCCATCTCATCGACCGGTGAGAGACACGAAAGGTCAGCATCCTTCTCACGCGTCAGTTGGCCTGCGACTTTGGCTTGATCATCCTGTCGGTCCGTGAGGGCCACAACCAGACGGGAGCATTCGATGCAAGCGGTCATCGCCGCGCTCTGGTCGCTGGCGTGGCAACGACGACACGTCGAACAGCGGCTGGTTCCACCGCCCTCTCGCTTCACATCCCGGTCCCGACCCGCACATGGTCCACCTCCCTAGCTGACTGCCTGGGTTGGCGGTTCTACGTGAGGGTCACGGGCTTGGCCGCGTTGAATCCGAGACATCGCGTCAGCCATAGCGCGCAGGAGTGACCAACCCGGAATGCACTGTGCCCCGCGATGGTACGATGCTGCGCACCATCCTGCGCCGGAGTAAGACGAACTGCATGACGAATGACGCCGCCAGGATCGAACTGACACCAGCCGAACTGCGGGCCGTCGCCGCTTACGCAGTGGCTTGCGGCAGCCGGTGCGGCATTCCTTCATCCGCTCGCGCAATCAACACAGGTCAAACACATTCTTGGATCGGCCGGCCATGCGGCACGCGCGCTTGAACTCTCTGCCAGCGACAAGGCGGATGTTGGCAGCGACTGCATTGCCGGGTTGCGGAGGCTTGCGCATCCGGTCGTGGTGGACGTGCTGAGACGCGACCCAACCGCCCCGCCTGGCGGTGGGCGAGTCGGAGAACTCATTCGCGAATTGGACGCTTCGCTGAGATAAGCCGAACAGCGGCGACCACCGCCCCTCATTCCGACCCCGACACCAACCCGCGCACGGCCCGCCTCACCGACTGCACTGCCTGGGTTAGCGGTTCTACGCAATGGTTACGGGCTTGAAGAAAGAGCTCACCCGACGCATCGAGTGGACCGCCCCACCATGGCAACGTCCCTGATGGGACTTTTTCGTTCACGTTTCCTCTACAGCTCCCTGAAAGCCATTGTTCCAGTCTCTGGCCATGAAGCGCCCCGGCTTGCCAGAAAGAACAGCGAGCGATTGTTGCAGATTCCGTGCGATCGCCTCGTCAGACTTCAATCTCGAGAAGTAACGCAGAAGTTCCTTCTTGCGGCTGGGTGGCAGGCGGTCCCAGCCCGCCTTGGCAAGAGGCGTTTCGTTAAGCCCGACGCTGAACCAGGCAGGCATCGAATGTATGGGGCCAGGCTGGTATTCGTCGTCGAATTCAATGCTGAAAACCGCTGTATCGCCGACCTGCGTTCGGGAGGAACGACGAACGGGGCCAGCAAGATAAAGGAAATATCCCCCGTCCCCTTTAGGCATCATGTTGACCCGCCAGGGTTCATCGGGTTTGCCGTTGACTTGCACGCGCACCGGCATCGGCTGTCGCCATCCCGGCTTGAGCTGTGATGCGTACTCGGCTCCGACGAACACGTAGGGGTTGATGCCGCGTTGTTCGATCTTTAGTTCAAGCCGCAACGGATTCATCCTCCGATCATGCCGAGGCCGCTCAGTCCGGGGCGGCGAAAATCACTCCCACTCAATCGTCCCCGGCGGCTTGCTCGTCACGTCGTAGACCACACGGTTGACGCCCTTCACCTCGTTGATGATGCGCGTCGCGGTGGCGCCGAGGAAGCGCATGTCGAAGGGATAGAAATCGGCGGTCATGCCGTCGGTCGAGGTCACGGCGCGCAGGCCGACCACGTAGTCATAGGTGCGGCCGTCGCCCATCACGCCCACGGTCTTGACCGGCAGCAGCACCGCGAAGGCCTGCCAGATGGTGTCGTAGAGCCCGGCGCGGCGGATCTCCTCGATGTAGATCGCATCCGCCTTGCGCAGAATGTCGAGCTTGTCGCGGGTGATCTCGCCGGGGCAGCGGATGGCGAGGCCCGGGCCCGGGAACGGGTGGCGGCCGACGAACACGTCCGGCAGGCCGAGCTCGCGGCCCAGCGCGCGCACCTCGTCCTTGAACAGCTCGCGCAGCGGCTCCACCAGCTTCATGTTCATGCGCGCCGGCAGGCCGCCGACATTGTGGTGCGACTTGATGGTCACCGACGGGCCGCCGGTGAACGACACGCTCTCGATGACGTCGGGATAGAGGGTGCCCTGCGCCAGGAAGTCGGCGCCGCCGATCTTCTTGGCTTCCGCCTCGAACACGTCGATGAACAGCTTGCCGATGGTCTTGCGCTTCACCTCGGGATCGGTGACGCCTTCAAGCTCGCCAAGGAACTGCTTCGACGCATCCACATGCACCAGCGGGATGTTGTAGTGGTCGCGGAACATGTCCACCACTGTCTCGGCTTCCGCAAGGCGCAGCAGGCCATGGTCGACAAACACGCAGGTGAGCTGGTCGCCGATCGCCTCGTGGATCAGCACCGCCGCCACCGCGGAATCGACGCCGCCGGACAGGCCGCAGATCACCCGGCCCTTGCCGACCTGCGCACGGATCTTCTCGATCGCTTCCTCGCGGAAGGCGCGCATGGTCCAGTCGCCGGTCAGGCCAGCGACCTTGCGCACGAAGTTGCGCAGCAGCTTGGCGCCATCCGGCGTGTGCACCACTTCCGGGTGGAACATCAGGCCATAGTATTTGCGGCTCTCATCCTGAATGATCGCGCACGGCGCATTGGGCGACACGCCGGCCACTTCAAAGCCGGGCGGCAGCTCCGTGATACGGTCGCCATGGCTCATCCACACCGGGTGGCGCTCGCCAACCGCCCAGGTGTCGTCGAACAGTGCGCTCTTGGTCTTGACCTCGACGTCTGCGCGGCCGAACTCGCGGTGATGACCGCCTTCCACCGTGCCGCCAAGCTGCGCCGCGAGGGTCATCTGGCCATAGCAGATGCCGAGCACCGGCACGCCGGAATCGAAAATGACCTGGGGGGCCCGGGGGGAACCGGTCTCGTGCACGGATTCAGGCCCGCCGGACAGGATCACGGCCTTGGGCTTCATCTCCTGGAAGGCGGCTTCCGCCTTCTGGAACGGCACGATCTCCGAATACACGCCCTCCTCGCGGACACGCCGCGCGATGAGCTGCGTCACCTGGCTGCCGAAATCGACAATCAGAATCTTGTCATGCTCCGGCGCCGTGAACGCGGCCGGGCGGGAGGTCTCGGTGTGGGCTGTCATGGCCAGCAAATACGCGACCCGCGGCGATCCGGCAACCGGGCAAATGCGGTGCCCCACACTCTTTGGGGGCCTCGACGCCCATTCATGTCGGGCCGGGCGTACCGGGACTCCGCCCGCCCGCTGAGCAGCCGGCTCGACAGGAAGACGATGACGTGGAGCCTATGTTGTTGACCCCGTCATGGCCGGGCTTGGCCCGGCCATCCACGTCTTCTTGGCCGAGCGGCTTTAAGACGTGGATGCCCGGCATAAAGCCGGGCATGACCGAGAAAATGGATAATTTTCCTGTTTCGGCAGAGACTTGCGGATGCAGACCGCTAGAACGATGCGGACGGCACTGGGAGCCTGGACGTGGATACTTGCGGAAGCGCGATGGACAGAAGCATATAGGTAAGCAATACTGACCTAATTAGAAACTTTCGGGAAAAACCCCATGCCATTGCCCTTCCCCGCCGCCGACCTCGAAGCCCTCGGCCGCGACTGGGTCGCCGCCTGGAACGCCGGCGATCTCGAGCGCGTGCTGGCCCTCTACGCCGACGACTGCGAGATGAGCTCCGCCGTCGCGCTGCGCCTCGGCGCCTCCCCTGACGGCATCGTCCGCGGCAAGGACGCGCTGCGGCGCTACTGGGCCCATGCGCTGTCCCTGATCACCGGGCTGCATTTCACGCTCATCGACATCTTCGTCAGCCCGGACAGCCTCGTCGTGTTCTATAGCAACGAGCGCGGCCACAAGATCTGCGAATACCTGCGGCTCAATGCGGCCGGCTTAATCGTGCAGGGCTCGGCGAACCATCTGGGGCATTGAGGGAGCGTAGCATCGGCGCAGTCTCTCCCCTCGTCCTGAGGAGCTCGCGAAGCGAGCGTCTCGAAGGACGGGGCCCGGGCGCTTCCACCTGCGACTTTACAAAGACGAGCGCGAGACCAGCGCCCCCGGGCCTCATGGTTAGAGACGGCGCTGCGCGCCTCCTCACCATGAGGGCTGAGGAAACGGCCAGTCGCTGGCAGCGCAGGAAAGAAAAGCGTCTCCCCCACCTCTGCGTCATCACCGGGCCGGCGCGCAGCGCCGTGACCCAGCTTCACAAACGCACGTCGTATGGCGAGCAAGCTGGATGCGCGAGTGACCTCAGTGCTGGCGATCCGTCGAAGACGGATCGCGCTGCCCGCGCATGACGCAGGGAAAGGCGGGAGGTCTAACTCTGTCGTGGCCGGGCTTGTCCCGGCCACCTCGCTTAGGGGCGCAGTGCCTTCCTTGTCGGGGTCGCCGGGAGACCTTAGTCTTGGCGATCCGTTAAAGACGGATCGCTCTGCCCGGCGACGACGAGATAGACGCTCAGCATCCTTACACAGCTAGACAATGATGCCGCCCCTTACGCCGCGCGCAGCACCGACACGAAAAACCCGTCGGTCCCCGTGCCGCGCGGGGTCATCAGCAGGCCTTCGGCGGAGACCTGCGTCGCGGCCAGGAAAGCATCAGCGCGGTCGCCAAGCGCGGCCGCGACCTGTGTCGGCGAAATCACGGTGAACGACGGCTGGCGCGCGAGGAAGGCGCGCACCTGGTCGCCGTTCTCTTCCGCCAGCACCGAACAGGTGATGTAGACGATCCGGCCGCCGGGCCGCACCAGGTCGGCGGCGCGGTCCAGCACTTCGGCCTGGCCCTTGAGCCGCACTTCAAGGGCGCCCGGCCGCATCCGCCACTTGGCGTCGGGGTTGCGGCGCCAGGTGCCGGTGCCGGTGCAGGGCGCATCGATCACCACGAGATCGGCCGACGCGCGGATGTCGGCGAGCGGATCGGCGGCGCCCTTGGGCGCGCGCACTTCGGCATTATGTACGCCGGCGCGCGACAGCCGCTCGTGGATCGGCGCGAGCTGACGCTTGTCATGGTCCGTGGCAATCAGCCGTCCCCGCCCCTGCATCATCGCCGCCAGCGCCAGCGTCTTGCCGCCGGCGCCGGCGCACAGATCGATGACCTGCTCGCCGGGCTTCGCCGCCGTCAGCAGCGCCGCGATCTGCGAGCCCTCGTCCTGAACCTCGACGCCGCCCTTGATGAAGATTTCCTCGGCCTGCACGCCGGGATTGCGCGCATCCGCCCCGAGCGCGATGCGCAGGCCGAGCGACGACCAGGACGTCGGCGTCGCGCCGAGATGCTTCAGTGCCGCGAGCGCCTTGTCCGGCGTCGACTTCAGCGTGTTGACGCGCAGGTCCAGCGGCGCACGCCGTGCCATCGCGGCGGCCTCCTCGGCCCGCGCATCTCCGAACACGCGCGTCAGAGACGCCTCCAGCCATTCCGGATAGTCGCCGGCAATATGCGCCGGCGCACCGTCGAGCGTGCGCGTCGCCAGCGCCGTGCGCTCGGCGTCGGTCAGCGGCTCGGGCGCGAAGCGCGAGCCGTCGCACAACGCCGCGATGGCGGCATCGTCGAGACCGCGCTCGAGCCGCAGCATGCCGAGCGCGCGACCGCGCGGCGTGTCGGCGTCGAGCAGGTAGGCGCTGGAGGCGCGGCGGCGCAGCACGTCGAAGACGAGGCCCGCGATCGCCGCGCGGTCGCCGGAGCCGGCGAAGCGGTGCGCCGTGCCCCAGTCCTTGAGCGCGCTGGCGGCGGGGATGCGTTGCGCGTCGATCGCGCTCAAGACCTCGATGGCGGCGGACAGCCGGGCGGCAGGCGTCATGGCGGGGTGAAAACCTTGTCTGGCAGCCCGGTGTCGAGGTTCTGACGCCGCGCCTGTCGCGGCGAACGTCAGACCCTCCGCACTAGAGCACCGTGAGAATCCTGAGGGCGAAATAGACCCACATGGCCAGCAGCACAAGGGCGCTGGCGACGTCCAGCAGGCCGCCGCGGCCCTCCGGCCCCGACAGCAGGAGGCCGGCGCGCAGCAGCCGCGTGACGACGAACACCCAGGCGAGCAGCACCATCACGAGGTCGGCCTGGCGCAGCGGCAGCGCCACCGCGACCACCGCATAGAACAGCAGCGACAGCACCAGCGGCTCGTCGACCGCCGTCACTGCCCCGCCGGCGGAGACGCGCGAGCGGGTGTTGAGCAGGAAGAATTGCGCCAGCGTGATCGCCACCAGCACGAACACCGGCAGCAGGATGCCCTGAATCATCATCGGAATGTCAGCCCCTTGCGTCGGTCGGCGCAGCCACGATCGGCCCGCCGCCCGGTTCTCGCAGGAAGCAATACCCGGCCCGGACATCGGTTCCATCGGGCGCGAGGGCGGACGGCCCGGGCGAAGCCTCGGCCGTGCATCCTGCGAGTCTCGCTGACGCTCGCGCCTCAGCATGACGGAGGAGAGCTCAAGGCCAGGACAACAGACAGCCGGCCGAAAGAAGACACAAGGCAGAACGTACATCGGCGTCGCGAGGCGATCCCCTCACAACGGCGAACGCAACCTCGAACCGAACGCCCTGCCCCCGTCCGTCACCTGAGGTGCATAGCCCCGGCTTCCGCCGGGGCATTCTTTAAATTCCTCAAGTCGGGCAAGCCCGACTTGAGGCGCAAGGCGCGGCCCTCGAAGGGCGACGGCCCGCCCCGATGACCGGCGGCGCGCTGGACAGCTCCGGGCCCTGCCGGATAGCCTTGCCTTCAGGGACGGCGCGCATGGACGCGCAAGGGGGACCACACATGTCGCTGCAGACCACTGACAACGCCACATCGCCACGCACCTGGGCCCTCATCGTCTGGGGCCTGTTCATCGCGTCCTACTTCACCTTCGCGGCGACGCTGATCGTCGCCGTCATCATCGCCTATGTAAAGCGCGGCGACCTCGTCGGCACGCCGTTCGCCTCGCACATGACGTCGGCGATCCGCACCTTCTGGATCAGCCTCATCGCGAGTGTCATCGGTGTGGTCCTGCTGCTGATCGGCATCGGCGTCTTCATCCTCGGCGCCGCCGCGCTGTGGCAACTCTTCCGCACCATTCGCGGTGTGATCCGCGCCCTCGACAACCGCCCGATCGACGATCCCGAAGGCTGGTTCTGACACGCAGCGCTCCCCTGACCGGCACAGCGACGCGGCTACCGTCTCGGCAGACGCGGACAAGCGTTGCATGCGCCACGCCGACGGCGAACTGAAGCCTGTTTCAAGCGGCCGTTCGTCCAGACGCGCGCCATCGCACTGACATGCGGCGGCGCTAGATATCTGCCTCACAGAGCGCAATCCGTCACCCTAGGTGGTCATAGCCCCGGCTTTCGCCGGGGCGTTCCTCAAAATTCATAAGCCGGGCAAGCCCGACTTGTCGGAGCCTGTCATCGGGCCGCGTTTCGCGCGAACCCGTTGGCTCGCTCCTCCGGATGACGGAGGCACGTCATCCCGCGAGCACTCCGCGCCGGCCTGAACACCAGCAGTTCTCGCTGGCATCGTCTCCAACGGGAGCCCACCATGTCCGTCTTCCGCCTGACGCAGATCACCGACACGCATCTCAGCCCGCGCTTTCCGGCGTTCACCGACAACTTCGACCGGGTCGCAGGGCATATCGACGCCACACGCCCGGACCTCGTCATCAACACCGGCGACCTGGCCTTCGACGGTCCCGGCCATCCCGACGATCTCGCGTTCGCCCGCGCCCGCCATGACGCGCTGCCGGTCGAGGTGCGCGTGCTGCCGGGCAATCATGACATCGGCGATAATCCCACCGCCGTCGGTGCGCCGCTGCTGCAGCCGGCGTCGGAGGACGCGCGACAGCGCTTCGTCGCAACCTGCGGCGCGGATCACTGGCGCTTCGACGCCGCCGGCTGGAGCTTCATCGGCCTGAACACGCTGATCATGAACACGGGGCTTGCCAGCGAGGCCGCGCAGCGCGACTGGCTGATGCGCGAACTGGCCGGCGTGCGCGGCCGGCCGCTGGCGCTGTTCCTGCACAAGCCGCTGTTTCGCGATACTCCGGACGATCCGGAACTGGCGGCAACCTCGTTCCGCTATGTGCCGATGCCGGCGCGCGCCGATCTCGTCGCCATGCTGGCCGATATCGACCTGCGGCTTGTCGCCTGCGGCCATGTCCACCAGCGCCGCGACGTCATGCGCGCAGGCGCGCGCCACATCTGGGCGCCATCGGCCGCCTTCATCATCCGCTCCGATGACAGGCAGGAGCCGATCGGCGTCAAGGAAGTCGGCCTCGTCGAATACGCCTTCACGCCCGACGACGTCGAAGTGCGGCACCTGCGCGCGGCGGGCCAGGTCGATATTGATCTGGCCACAGTCGACCTCTCCGCTACGCAAGCCAGCGCATGATGATTGAGAGTTATGTCATCCATCACGGCTTTCTCTGTCGTGGCCGGGCTTGTCCCGGCCACCCCGCTCAGGGACGCACTGCCCTCCTTATCGGGGTCGCCGGGAGACCTTGGTCCTAGCGATCCGTCAAAGACGGATCGCGTTGCCCGGTGACGACAACCACTGAGGTCTGTCGTTGCTTTTCGAGTCAGACGCTCAAAGATAACGGATGATAGTTCAACCTGAACTCGCCCCGCTTTTGCGTCGTAATCGTCACGCCTTGTCCGGCCCGACGCGCACCAGTTGCTTGCCGAAGTTGGCGCCCTTGAGCAGGCCGATGAAGGCGTCCGGCGCGCTGGCGAGGCCTTCGGTGACGAACTCGCGATACTTGATCTTGCCCTCGCGCACCCACTGCGACATGTCGCGCAGGAAATCGCCATGGAGCGCTGCGAAGTCGCGGACGATGAAGCCGCGCAGCGTCAACCGCTTCACCAGCACGGCGCGCATCAAGGCCGGTGCACGGTTCGGCCCCGGCGCGTCGCCCGTCAATGCGTTGTAGTCGGCGATCAGGCCGCACACCGGCACGCGCGCGAACGGATTGAGGCGCGGCAGCACCGCGTCCCACACCTTGCCGCCGACGTTCTCGAAATAGACGTCGATGCCCTTCGGACAGGCTTCCTTGAGCTTCGCCGCAAGATCGGGATCTCGGTGATCGAGGCAGGCATCGAATCCGAGCTCCTCGGTGACATAGCGGCACTTGTCGGCGCCGCCGGCGATGCCGATCGCCCGCGCGCCCTTGATGCGCGCGATCTGGCCGACCGCCGAGCCGACGGCGCCGGACGCCGCGGCCACCACGACGGTCTCGCCGGGCTGCGGCTTGCCGATCTCGTGCAGGCCCGTGTAGGCGGTCATGCCGGGCATGCCGAGCACGCCGACGGCGGTCGAGATCGGCGCCAGCGCCGGATCGATCTTGCGCAGCCCCTTGGCATCGACGGCGGCGTGGGTCTGCCAGCCGCTGTGCGCCAGCACGATGTCGCCCTTGCTGAACTTGTCGCTGTTGGAGGCGATGACCTCCGCCACCGTACCGCCCTCCATCACGCCGCCGATCTCGACCGGCGCGGCATAGGAGGGCCCCTCGCTCATGCGCCCGCGCATGTAGGGATCGAGCGACAGCCAGATCGTGCGCAGCAGCACTTGCCCCTCGCCCGGGGTCGGCACCGGCGCGGTTTCGAGGCGGAAGTCCGTGACCTTCGGTTCTCCGACGGGACGGGCGGCTAGGACGATGCGCTGGGCTTCGCTGGACATCGGACGTCTTCCTCCTGGGTGTGCGCGCGTTGGGCGCCTGCGGCGGGGATGCCGGCTCGTTCCCTGATTAGGGGCGCGCCCAGCGGTGGGGCAAGAGGCCAAACAGGTCATGCGACCCATGCGGGCCGTTCCGATGCCGTGGCGACGCCCGGCCTGCCGCACGCCGGAATGTGCGGGGACATCCCGAACCATTTTGCGGCCCGGCCATGTTGCGGCCCCAATCGGATATTGTTATGTTATAACATAACATATTGAGGCCATCTCATGAAGCGTCTGCCCGTCACGGTGCTCTCCGGCTTTCTCGGCGCCGGCAAGACCAGCCTGCTCAACCATGTCCTGCTCAACCGCGAGGGCCTGCGCGTCGCCGTCATCGTCAACGACATGAGCGAGGTCAACATCGACGCTGCGCTGGTGCGCGACGGCGGCGCCGAGCTCAGGCACCAGGAGGAGCGGCTGGTCGAGATGTCGAACGGCTGCATCTGCTGCACCCTGCGCGACGATCTCCTGGTCGAGGTCGAGCGTCTCGCGCGCGAGGACCGCTTCGACTACCTGCTGATCGAGTCCACGGGAATCTCCGAGCCGATGCCGGTGGCAGCGACCTTTGCGTTCGAGGACGAAAGCGGCAAGATGCTGTCCACCCTCGCCCGCCTCGATACCATGGTGACTGTGGTCGACGCCCTCAACTTCACCCGCGACTACATCTCGGCCGACATGCTCGCCGACCGCAACGAGGTCGCCGGCGACAGCGACACCCGCGCCGTGGCCGAGCTGCTCGCCGAGCAGGTCGAGTTCGCCGACGTCATCGTGGTCAACAAGACCGATCTCGTCACCTCGGTCGAGCGCGAGTTCCTGGTCAACGTGCTGACGCGGCTCAATCCAGAGGCCGAGCTGGTGTTCACGGAGTTCGGCAAGGCGCCGCTCGACCGCATCCTCAACACCCACCGCTTCTCCTATGACAAGGCAAGCCAGTCCGCCGGCTGGCTCAAGGAGTTGCAGGGACAAGGCCACACGCCGGAGACCGAGGACTACGGCTTCTGGAGTTTTGTCTACCGCAGCCGCCGCCCGTTCCACCCCGAGCGCTTCCACCGCTTCCTCACCGCGCAGTGGCAGGGCGTGATCCGCGCCAAGGGCTTCTTCTGGCTGGCCTCGCGCATGGACTTCGCCGGCTCGATGTCGCGCGCCGGCCAGATCGTGCGCCACGAGCCCGCCGGCGTGTGGTGGTCGGCGACACCGCGCGAGCGCTGGCCCACGGACCCCGACTGGCGGGCCGGCGTGCTCGCCAACTGGACCGAACCCTACGGCGACCGCCGCCAGGAGCTGGTGTTCATCGGCACGCCGCAGATGGAGAAGGACGAGACCATCGCCGCCCTCGACGCCTGCCTCCTCACCGGCGCCGAGATGGCGCTCGGCCCCAGGCGCTGGACGGGCCTGCGCGACCCCTTCCCCGGCTGGCGTCGCGGCGCCAGCGCGGCGTGATCGTGGGACCTCCACTCACCTCGACACACCTGCACAGACGTCGCGCACCGGTCATGCGGCCCGCCGCTTGGCCGTCCCTGACAACCTGTTGGAGCTGCCATGATCACATGGCTGCGAATGCCGGATGAACTGGCGGGCACCGGGCCACGATCGCATCGGGGCGCCGGCGCCGCGCATTCGCCGCTTTCATCCGCTCACTGTGCTATCGTCAGCATACGCTGCGGCAATCGAGGACGCATGATGGGGGACGCATGACCAACAATCTGCTCGGCGAACTTCTCGCCGCCTTGTTGCGCGCGCCCGACTACACGCCGCAAGCGCAGCAGGAGCCCAAGCGCCAATCCCCTCGACAATCCACTTGGCGCGTGATGTCCGCCGCCGACCTGCCGCGCGAGGGCCGCCATTTCACCTGCGGCGACGACTGCGGCTGCACGCCGGCCGCCGGGCTGCGGTACAAGCCGAAGGATCAGGGGACGGAGTGAGGCAGACGCAACGATAGCCCTCCGCATGCACGTATCATCCGTCACCCTGAGGTGGCCATGCGCAGCATGGCCCTCGAAGGGCGACGGCCCGAGCGCTTGAGCCGTCCATCCTTCGAGGCTCGCTTCGCTCGCACCTCAGGATGACGGGGTAAGGCTGCGATGGGAATAGAGCGGATGCGCGACGACGAACACGACAGAAGCGTTCACCACCGACATCTTCCGCCTTACGGTGAGGAGCACGGCAACGCCGTGTCGCGAACCATGAAGCCACAGCCCTGGCCATGCTGATCGTCGCGCGTTGAAGCGCGGTGGCCTTGCCCTTCGAGACGCCCGCGGCGCCTGTCATAGAGCCGCGCCTTGCACGGACCTGTTCGCGATGTTCCGGCATCACGAGCGGGGATGCTTTGCTCTCGCCAAATTTTCAGCGTCATCACCGGGCCGGCGCGCAGCGCCGTGACCCGGTGATCCACCTTGAAAGCCATCCGGGAGGAACGCGCCCGAAGCTGGATGCGCGGGTCAAGCCCGCGCATGACGCATCAAATTGTCGAGCCGCTTTTGTCACCATCGCTCGTCATGGCCGGGCAGCGCGATCCGTCTTCGACGGATCGCCAGGACGAGGGTCTCCCGACCAGCCAGGTCTTGCGGCAACGCCACACCATCCCTCATGGTGAGGAGCACGGCAACGCCGTGCGTCTCGAACCAAGAGGCCATCGCCTCAGCCCAGGCCACGCTGGTCCGTTACACGTTGAGACGCCGTGGCCTCGCCCTTCGAAACGCCAGCGAATGCGGGCTCCTCAGGGTGAGGAGAAAGGCAACGCGCGGCAAGCTGGATGCGCGGGTCGAGCCCGAGGTCGCCTGAAAACGAGCATGCCCGGAGCAAGTCCGGGCATGACGGAGAAAACAGCAATGTCTTCGTTCGGTCGCTGCGTTCGATCGGTCGATGGCGGCGGCGAACCGCCACCCGCCGCCCTTACGCACCACCCGGATAGTTCGGCGCCTCGCGGGTGATGGTGACGTCGTGGACGTGGCTCTCGCGCAGGCCGGCGCCGGTGATGCGGACGAACTGGGCCTTGCCGTGGAAGTCCGGAATGGTCTTGGCGCCGACATAGCCCATCGCGGCGCGCAGGCCGCCGACGAGCTGGTGGACGACATTGCCGGCCGGGCCCTTGTACGGCACCTGGCCCTCGATGCCTTCCGGCACCAGCTTGAGCGTGTCCTTGATGTCCTGCTGGAAGTAGCGGTCGGCGGAGCCGCGGGCCATGGCGCCCACCGAGCCCATGCCGCGATAGGCCTTGTACGACCGGCCCTGCCACAGGAACACTTCGCCGGGAGTCTCGTCGGTGCCGGCGAGCAGCGAGCCGATCATGACGACGCTGGCGCCGGCGGCGAGCGCCTTGGCCATGTCGCCGGAAAACTTGATGCCGCCGTCGGCGATCACCGGGATACCGGCCTTGTGGGCAGCCTCGACCGCATCCATGATCGCGGTGAGCTGCGGCACGCCGACGCCGGCGACGATGCGGGTGGTGCAGATCGACCCCGGGCCGATGCCGACCTTGATCGAGTCCGCGCCGGAATCGATCAGCGCCTGCGCCGCTTCCGTGGTCGCGACATTGCCGGCGACGACCTGCACGGCGTTGGACAGCTTCTTGATGCGGCTGACCGCGGCGAGCACATGGGCTGAATGGCCATGGGCGGTGTCGACGACGACGACGTCGACGCCGGCCTCGATCAGCTTCTCGGTGCGCTCGAAGCCGCTCTCGCCGACGGTGGTGGCGGCGGCGACGCGCAGGCGGCCCTGCTCGTCCTTGGACGCCAGCGGATAGGCCACCGCCTTCTCGATGTCCTTCACCGTGATCAGGCCGACGCAGCGGTACTGCTCGTCGACCACCAGCAGCTTCTCTATGCGATGCTGGTGCAGCATCTTCTTGGCTTCCGCCTGGCCGACGCCCTCGCGCACGGTGACGAGGTTCTGATGGGTCATCAGTTCCGACACCTTCTGGCGCGGGTCGGTGGCAAAGCGCACATCGCGGTTGGTGAGAATGCCGACCAGCTTGCCGGGACGGCCCGGGCCGCCGCCGATGACCACCGGAATGCCGGAGATGCCGTTGTCCTTCATCAGCGTCAGGGCGTCGGCGAGCGTCTCGTCAGGGCCGATAGTCAGCGGGTTGACCACCATGCCGGACTCGAACTTCTTGACCTGACGGACCTGCGCGGCCTGACCATCGATGTCGAAGTTGCGGTGGATGACGCCGATGCCGCCGGCCTGGGCCATGGCGATGGCCATGCGGGCCTCGGTCACCGTGTCCATGGCGGATGCCATCACCGGGATGTTGAGGGGAACGGCCTTGGTCAGGAAGGTGCGGACGTCGGCCTCGGACGGCAGGATTTCCGACAGGCCGGGCTTGAGCAGCACGTCGTCGAACGTGAATGCTTCCTGGAAACCCGGTCTTTGAATGACAGCCATGGCCAACTCCTCTGGCGGCGTACGCCGCAAAAATCCTTCGGGAAAGGCGGATCGCTCGCCGGCACCTGGCACCGCGCTCGAATCGTCGCCCTTCTTTGGGGTTGGCGCTGGTCGATAGCATGGGAGGATGACGATTCAAAGAGCCCGTTCCACAGTTCACAGGCGCTTTTTGGGCATGCCTCGTCTGCGCCGCACCCGGCGGCCTGCGCCCCGTCCCCGGCCTCGGTAAACCGCCCTGATTCCAAGGACTTCGCCGGTCGGCTGACTGCGGCGGCGGGGCCCGGGCGGCCAGAGGTCCGCGCCCCGCGGGGCGCCGCCCGCCGCCTGCCCAGGGATTTCCGTCCAAGGATTTCATTGACCAATCCCGGGGGTGGCCTATCAGACGGACGTCAGAGTTCTTGCCGTTTCAGGCCCCTTCCCAGCAGCCAACACGGGTTTCGAGCGACGCATGCAGAAGGAACGTCTCATCCCGCTCATCGTGGCCACTGCGCTGTTCATGGAGAACATGGACTCCACGGTGATCGCCACCTCGCTGCCGGCGATCGCCGCCGACATCGGCACCAGCCCGCTGACACTCAAGCTCGCGATCACCTCCTACCTTTTGTCGCTGGCGGTGTTCATCCCGGCGAGCGGCTGGACCGCCGACCGCTTCGGTGCCCGCACCGTGTTCAGCACGGCGATCGCGGTCTTCATGGTCGGCTCGATCGGCTGCGCGCTCGCCTCCTCCGTCACCCAGTTCGTGTTCGCGCGCATCCTGCAGGGCATCGGCGGCGCGATGATGACCCCGGTCGGCCGCCTCGTGCTGGTGCGCTCGATCGACAAGAGTGCCCTCGTCAACGCCATGGCATGGCTGACGACGCCGGCGCTGATCGGCCCGGTGATCGGGCCGCCGCTCGGCGGCTTCATCACCACCTACTTCTCGTGGCACTGGATCTTCCTGATCAACATCCCGATCGGGCTGCTCGGCATCTTCATGGCGCAGCGCTACATCGACCCGATCCGCAGCGACAATCCCGAGCGCTTCGACCTCAAGGGCCTCGTGCTCGCCGGCATCGGCCTCGCCGGCCTCGCTTTCGGCCTGTCGGTCGCCGGCCTCAACCTGCTGCCGTGGCAAGTCGTCGTGCTGCTGATCGTGTGCGGCGCGATCTCGATGACGCTCTATGTGCGGCACGCGCGCGAGACATCCTCGCCGGTGCTCGACTTCTCGCTGCTGCGGCTGGCGACCATGCGCGCAAGCCTCGTCGGCGGCTTCATGTTCCGCGTCGGCATCGGCGCCCTGCCGTTCCTGCTGCCGCTCCTGATGCAGATCGGATTCGGCCTGTCGCCGTTCAAGTCGGGCATGGTGACGTTCGGCTCGGCGGTCGGCGCCATGGGCATGAAGACGCTGGCGGCGCGGATCATCCGCACCTTCGGCTTCCGCAACATCATGACCGTGAACGCGGTGGTCAGCGCCGCCTTCCTCGCCGCCTGCGCCATCTTCACGCCGGCGACGCCGCTGCTGCTGATCCTGATCATCCTGATCGTCGGCGGCTTCTTCCGCTCGCTGCAGTTCACAGCCATCAACACCATCGCCTACGCCGAGATCGAACAGGCCCAGCTCAGCCGCGCCACCACCATCGTCAGCGTCAACCAGCAGCTCGCGATTTCCGCCGGCGTCGCCATCGGCGCGTTCTCGGTCGAGACCACCATGATGCTGCGCCATGCCACATCGCTGTCGGCGGAAGACTTCTGGCCGGCGTTCCTTGTGGTCGCCGCCATCACCGCGCTGTCGTCGCTCATCTTCTACCGCCTGCCCCCCGACGCTGGCCACGAGATCTCCGGCCGCAAGGCCGCCGAGATCTCCAGCCGCAAGGGCGCGACCAAGGGCGTCGAGAAGAAAGCAAGCGAAGGCACGGCGGACGCGCGCGATCACAAGCTGTGAGGCGGCCAGACGTGATCCGTCACCCTGAGGTGGCCACCCAACGCGTGGCCCTCGAAGGGCGACGGCCCGAGCCGTGCCGCCGAGGCCGTTGATCCTTCGAGGCTCGCGGAGCCTGTCATCGGGCCGCGCTTCGCGCGGACCCGTTGGCTCGCACCTCAGGATGACGGGTTGTAGCTCCCCTCGAGCGCGATACGATCCTACCCTCGCCCGCGAAAGCCCGTCGCCAGCAGGTAGCGCTCGGAGGAATCCTGCCGGCTCGCCGCCGGCTTGACGTGGCGGATCACAGCGAAATCGCGTTTGAGTTCCGCCAGCAGCGCCGCGTCCGCGCCGCTCTGGAACACCTTCGCCACGAACGTGCCGCCGGGATTGAGCACCTCGAGCGCAAACGCCGCGGCGCTTTCGACGATGCCGAGAATGCGC
The DNA here is from genome assembly GCF_018131225.1 of Bradyrhizobium sp. U87765 SZCCT0048. Taxonomy (GTDB): domain Bacteria; phylum Pseudomonadota; class Alphaproteobacteria; order Rhizobiales; family Xanthobacteraceae; genus Bradyrhizobium_A. The sequence continues at coordinate 587,317 of NZ_JAFCMM010000001.1, forward strand.
AACTGGTCGGTCTTGCGGTGTCCGGTGGTGTTGGGCGCCATGTCCGACATCACGACGTCAGCACCGCCGCCGAGCATCTCGCGCAGCCGCGCCGGCGCTTCATCCGCCATGAAGTCGAGCTGCGCGAAGTCGACGCCGGGGATCTCCGGCATCTCCAGCAGGTCGATCGCCACCACCTTGCCGCGGCCCTCGACCGAGCCGACCTTGCGCGCGGCAATCTGGCTCCAGCCGCCGGGCGCAGCGCCGAGATCGATGACGGACTGGCCGCTCTTCAGCAGCTTGTACTTGTCGTCCATCTCCTTGAGCTTGTACGCCGCGCGCGACCGATAGCCGTCGCGCTTGGCTTGCGCGACGTACGGATCGTTGAGCTGGCGTTCGAGCCAGAGCTTGGAGGACAGCTTGCGCTTGCCGCCGGTCTTGACGGTGACGTGCAGCCGTCCGGTGTCATCCTTGGCCATGGGATGCCTCTAACAGAGCCGCGCCCCGGTGGCCAGAGCGGCGGGCCGGCGTCGTGCATCCACCGGTCGCATCAGCGGTACGAGCGCCAGAACCGGGGCACCGTGACTTCAAATTCAATCGACGTCATCCGTCACCCTGAGGTGGCCATGCGCAGCGTGGCCCTCGAAGGGCGGCGGCCCGGGCAGCGGCTCAGGGGCCGCTCATCCCTCGAGGCTCGCGGAGCCTGTCATCGGGCCGCGCTCGCGCGGACCCGTTGGCTCGCACCTTGGGATGACGGATTGCGGCTCACCCCGAACAGGTAACTGTCAAGCTCACGCCGCGGCGATGGCGTGGTCCTCGCGCATCATCTCGATCAGCATGCCCTCGCGCAGGCCGCGGTCGGCCACCCGCAGCCGCGGCATCGGGAAGGCGTTGCGGATGGCGTCGAGGATCGCGCAGCCGGCGAGCACGAGATCGGCGCGGTCCGGCCCGATGCAGGCGTTGCCGGCGCGGTCGCTGTAGCTCGTCGCCAGCAGACTGTCGATGACATGGGTGACGTCGACGTCGTTCATCCAGATGCCGTCGATGCGGCGGCGGTCGTAGCGCGTCAGGTTCTGATAGACGCCGGCGATGGTGGTAACCGTGCCGGACGTGCCGAGCAGATGCATACCGTCGAGCCGGCCGCCATGGGCGGCGGCAAACGCGGCGAGATGGCGCGCGACCTCCGCGACCATGGCGTCGTAGGATTGCCGCGTCACCGACTTGCCGCCGAACCGTTCCGCCAGCGTCACCACGCCGAGCGGGATCGACGCCCAGCCCGCCATTTCGGGCACGCCCTGGCGCGGGTCGCCGCGCCGCTCCAGCCGCACCAGTTCGGTCGAGCCACCGCCGATATCGAACAGGATCGCACCGGAGGCTGCGGCGTCGACCAGCGGCAAACAGCCGGTCACCGCCAGTCCCGCTTCGGTCTCGCGGTCGATCACCTCGAGACGGATGCCGAGCTCGTCGGCGACACGGTTGCGAAAAGCGTCGCCATTGGCCGCGGCGCGGCAGGCCTCGGTCGCGATCAGGCGGAGCCGCCGCGCATTGCGGGCGACGATCTTGTCGCGGCACACCGCGAGCGCCGCCATGGCGCGCTCGATCGCGGCCTCGCTGATCTGGCCGGTGGTGGAGACGCCCTCGCCGAGCCGGATGATCCGCGAAAAGGAATCGACGACGCGAAAGCTCTCGCCCGCCGGCCGCGCGATCAGCAGGCGGCAGTTGTTGGTGCCGAGGTCAAGCGCCGCGTAGACGGCCGCCGGCACGCCGTTGGTGCCGACGTCGTGGGGGGGTGCCGCCCCGCCGATGGCGACGTCCGAGATCCCCGGCTCTCCGCGCAGCTCACGGCTGTCACGAAGCCGTGTCTCTTCCATCATACAAGTCCGTTCTCCGCCGCCGGCCAGCAGCGACGGGTCAAATTTCTGCTCGCCCGAAGTGTATCAGCCAGACAATCTGGTGCAACCATCGTGCAGATACGGCATGTTCCAGGCGGCGTTGTGCAGGCGCGAAAGCTGCACTATTTTTGATGCAGCGGCCCTGTCAAACGCGGTTCGCGCGCCTGGACGCCGCTCTCGACATGTCTTCGAACCGCCCCCAAAGACCGGATATTTCCATGCAGGACCGCCCTCTCGGCAGCACCTTCGATAACGCTATTGCAACGCAAAAATTCGGAGTCGGGCAGCCGGTCCGCCGCAAGGAGGACGACACCCTGGTGCGCGGCCGCGGAACCTATACCGACGACCTGCGCGTGCCGGGCCAGGCCTATGCCTGGATCGTCCGCAGTTCCCACGCCCACGGCGTCATCCGCGGCATCGACCTCGCCGCCGCCCGCGCCATGCCGGGTGTGCTCGGGGCTTGGACCGGGGCGGACCTCGCCGCCGCCGGCTACGGCACGTTCGGCACCGGTGTGCCGCTCAAGAACCGCGACGGCTCGCCGATCCACCAGACCAACCGTCCGGCGCTGGCGCTCGACCGCGTGCGCTTCGTCGGCGACCCCGTCGCCTTCGTGGTGGCAGAAACGCTGGCGCAGGCGCGCGACGCCGCGGAAGCCGTCGGCGTCGACATCGACGTCCTGCCCGCCGTCACCGATGCCGAGGCCGCGACGATGCCGGGCGCGCCGCAACTCTATGACCATATTCCCCACAACGTCGCGCTCGACTTCCACTCCGGCGACACCGCCGCGGTGGACAAGGCATTCGCCGCCGCGGCGCATGTCGCGAGGCTCGGCATCGCCAACACCCGCCTCGCGGTGGTGCCGATGGAGCCGCGCTCGGGCCTTGCCGTCTACGACAAGGCCAACGGCCACTTCACCATTCATGCGCCGACCCAGGGCGTCGCCGGCAACCGCACCATGCTGGCGAAGAACCTCAACGTGCCGAAGGACAAGGTCCGCCTGCTGACCCACAATGTCGGCGGCTCGTTCGGCATGAAGAACATCAACTACCCCGAGTACATGTGCATCCTGCATGCGGCGCGTGAGCTCGACCGGCCCGTGAAGTGGACCGACGAGCGCTCGACCAGCTTCCTGTCCGACAGCCATGGCCGCGCCCAGGACATCGTCGCCGAGCTGGCGCTCGCCGCCGATGGCGCCTTCCTCGCGGTGCGCGTGTCGGGCTACGGCAACCTCGGCGCCTACATCACCGGCGTCGCACCGGTGCCGCTGTCGATCAACATCGCCAAGAACATCGCCAGCGTCTATCGCACGCCGCTGATCGAGGTGGCGATCAAATGCGTCGTCACCAACACCACGCTGATGGGCGCCTATCGCGGCGCCGGCCGGCCCGAGGCCAACTACTTCCTGGAGCGGCTGATCGATCTCGCCGCCGACCAGATGGGCATCGACCGCCTGGCGCTGCGCCGGCGCAACTTCGTCAAGCCGGCGCAGATCCCCTACGCCGCCGCCAACGGCATGACCTACGACAGCGGTGACTTCCAGGGCGTGTTCAACGACGCGCTGAAGCTCGCCGACCATGCCGGCTTCGCCAAGCGCAAGCGTGACAGCCGCAAGCGCGGCAAGCTGCGCGGCATCGCGGTGGGCTCCTATCTCGAGATCACCGCGCCGCCGAGCGTCGAACTCGGCAAGATCGCGTTCAAGCCTGACGGCAGCGTGCAACTCGCCACCGGCACTCTCGACTACGGCCAGGGCCATGCCACGCCTTATGCCCAGGTGCTGTGCGACCGGCTCGGCGTGCCGTTCGACGCCGTCACCCTGCTGCAGGGCGACAGCGACATCGTCCACACCGGCAACGGCACCGGCGGCTCGCGCTCGATCACGGCGAGCGGCCAGGCGATCGTCGAGGCCGCCGATCTGGTCATCGAGAAGGGCAAGTCGGCGGCGTCCTATGTGCTGGAAGCCGCGCCCGGCGATATCGAGTTCAGCGCTGGACGCTTCACCATCACCGGCACCGACCGCAGCATCAGCATCATGGACCTTGCGCAGCGGCTGCGCGCAGGCGGCCTGCCCGAGGGTGCGCCGACCTCGCTCGACGTCGATCACACGTCCTCCGAAGTGCCGTCGACCTTCCCCAATGGCTGCCATGTCGCCGAGGTCGAGGTCGACCCGGACACCGGCGTGGTCGAGATTGTCGGCTACAGCGGCGTCAACGATTTCGGCACCGTGGTCAACCCGATGATCGTCGCCGGCCAGGTCCATGGCGGCGTCGCTCAGGGAATCGGCCAGGCGCTGATGGAGTGTGTGCGCTACGACGACAACGGCCAGCCGGTGACCGGCTCGTTCATGGACTACGCCCTGCCGCGCGCCGGCGACATTCCGCCGATTACCCTTGGCGACCACCCCGCACCGGCGACCTCCAATCCGCTCGGCACCAAGGGCTGTGGCGAAGCCGGCTGCGCCGGCAGCCTCGCCACCATCGTCAACGCGGTGGTGGACGCGCTGTCGGAGTACGGCGTCAGCCATATCGACATGCCGCTGACCCCTGAACGGGTGTGGCGGGCCATCCAGGACGCCAAGGCAGCGAAAGCAGCAACCGCGGCCGCCTGAGACGTCCGGCTCGCCTTGGCTTAATATTATCCGGGTGATATTGACCCATCAATATCCCCCGGGTATAAAATCGTCCGACAGGCCGGCATCGCGCGAGCCAGTCAACAACCGTCGGACGCCACCATGAAGACGCTGACCGCCAACGGCATCAACCTCGCCTATGACGACTTCGGCGACGCGACGGCCGACGCCATCCTGCTGATCGCCGGTCTCGGCACCCAGATGATCCGCTGGACGTCGCCGTTCTGCGACGCCCTCGCCGCGCGCGGCTATCGCGTGATCCGGTTCGACAACCGCGACGCCGGCGGCTCGACGCATTTCAGCACTCACCCGCCGCCCGACTTCGGCACTCTCGCCGCCACGCTGATGGCCGGCGGCCGACCGGACGTGCCCTACTCACTGCATGACATGGCAGGCGATACCGTCGGCCTGATGGATGCGCTGGCGCTCCCGCGCGCCCATCTCGTCGGCCGCTCGATGGGCGGCATGATCGCCCAGGTCGTGGCGAGCGCCCATCCCGACCGCGTGCTGTCGCTGACCTCGATCATGTCGAGCACCGGCAATCCGCAGTTGCCGCAGGCGGCGCCGGACGTGATGGCGATGCTGACGCGGCCGATGCCCGATCCGTCCGCGGACATCGAGGGCTATCTCGACCGCGCGCAGACGTTCGCGCAACGCATCACCGGACCGGACTATCCCATTGATGTCGCGGCATACCGCGCGCTCGTCCGTGAGGAAGTGCGGCGCGCTTATGATCCGGCCGGCTTCGCTCGCCAGATCGCAGCCATCGCCGTCACCGGGGACCGTCGCACCGCGCTGTCGACGATCACCGCACCGACGCTGGTGATCCACGGCGCCGACGATCCACTCATTCCCCCGGCCTGCGGTGCGGATACCGCCGCCGCGATCTCCGGAGCGGAGTTCATGGTGATCGACGGCATGGGCCATGACCTGCCGGCCGCGGTCGAGCCGCGCATCGCCGACGCCATCGTGCGGACCGCGCGCCGGACCTCACGGCTCCCGGTCACCGCACTCGACCTGCTCGGCAAGATCTAACAGCCCCTAGAGGCTCGCATCGCTCGGAGTCTAACCGGAGATCGGCAGCCGATCGACGGAGCTGTCGGTCTTTCTCTGTCGTGGCCGAGCTTGTCCCGGCCAACCCGCTAGGGCCGCAGTGCCTTCCTCGCCGGGGTCGCCGGGACAAGCCCGGCGACGACAAATAGGGAAACAGGTGATTACCCTTTAAAGTCAGCCAGTCAGGCGACGGCGGCCTCACGGGGCTGGTAGATCGCGACATGGCGGCAGCGGGCAACCGCGCGGCCGCCATTGGCGACGACGACGCCGTCAAGCTCGACGAACCGGTGCCCTTTGCGCTCATAGTTGTCGGCGACCTGAGCCCGCACCGTCAGTTCGTCGCCGGCGAAGGCCGGCGCAAGGTGCTGCAGCGCGCTGCTGACATGGATCCAGGGGCCGAGGACGACATTCTCCTTCAGCGCCGAATTCAGCGTACGCAGCAGCGTGCCCGGGTGAAGAATCGCCTCGGTGGCGTAGACCGGCGCCGCCTCGTGGATGTTGCGGAGATAGTCGCGCCGTTCGACCGCATCCTGGCGATACGCCGCAATGCCAAGCCACGACCCCGTCCGGTAGGTGTCTTCGCCCACCGGCGGGCGCCGGACCACGGGGCCCGTGGCCACGAAATCGTCGAGCCGCAGCGGCGGTGCCGCATCCGGCAGCGTCGCGATGGCCGTGCCGCAGAGCTCGCCACGGCTGCGCAGTTCGATCGCAAGACCACCTTCCGCCTCGCGCGCGGAGACCTCGACCGTCTCGCCATCGTACACCGGCTTGAGGAACCTCCCCTCCATCCAGCCACGTTCGAGAAAAGCCCGTCCCCACGCCGTCGCCGGCACGCGGCTCATGTACGCGAACACATCGACGCCGGGCACCAGGCCGCCGACGAACCCGAACTGTCGCGCCACCGTGTCGTCGTGCATCTTGTTTTCGGAGCTTTTGGCGAGATTGCAGGCCACGACCCGGTACGGCGTCAGTTCCATGGTTCCTCCCGCGGGTGCAGGCCCGCTGTTCGTTGACAGGCGCGATGGTACGCCAACAGACCTCATCCGCAACCCCGTCTAAGGCGCGGTTTTTGCTCGCAATCCGGTCACAGCTAAGCTACCCCGTCGCGACCGACCCCAAGGGCATTCCGCAAGCCATCCCATGACCACGCCCCGACCAACCGGCCGCATCTATGTCGATGCCGATGCCTGCCCGGTGAAGGACGAGATCTACCGGGTCGCGGAGCGCCACGGCCTGCCGGTGACGATGGTCGCCGGCGGCTTCCTGCGGGTGCCCCAGCATCCGCTGATCGAGCGGGTGGCGGCGGGCGACGGCATGGACGCCGCCGACGACTGGATCGCCGAGCGGACCGGTCCGGGCGACATCGTCGTCACCGCCGATATCCCGCTCGCCAGCCGCTGTGTGAAGACCGGCGCCGCGGTGCTGGCGCCGAGCGGCAAGGCCTTCACCCAGGATTCGATCGGCATGGCCCTCGCCGTGCGCAACCTGATGACCGACCTGCGCTCGGCGGGTGACGTCACCGGCGGCCCGCGCGCGTTTTCGCCGCGCGACCGCTCGACGTTCCTGTCCGCGCTCGACCAGACCATCCGGCGCCTGCAACGCGCCCAACAGAGCTGAAGATCGACCACCATGGCTCCTCCCCTGATCCAGATGAAGGATATCGCACTGACGTTCGGCGGCACGCCGCTGCTGCGCACCGCCGAGCTCAGCGTCTCGGCGGGCGAGCGCGTCTGCCTGATCGGCCGCAACGGCTCGGGCAAGTCGACGCTGCTCAAAATCGCCGCCGGGCTTGTCGAGCCCGACCGCGGCGAGCGCTTCGTGCAGCCCGGCGCCACCATCCGCTACCTGCCGCAGGAGCCGGATTTCTCCGGCGTCGCCTCGACGCTCGCCTATGTCGAGGCCGGCCTCGGCCCGGGCGACGACGTCCATCCGGCCCATTACCTGCTGGAGCAGCTCGGCCTCACCGGGGAGGAAGATCCGGCCAACCTGTCCGGCGGCGAAGCCCGCCGCGCGGCGCTCGCGCGTGTGCTCGCGCCCTCGCCCGACATCCTGCTGCTCGACGAGCCGACCAACCATCTCGACCTGCCGACCATCGAATGGCTGGAGGGCGAGCTGTCGAGCCGGCGCTGCGCGCTGGTGCTGATCAGCCACGACCGTCGCTTCCTCACCAACCTGTCGCGCAGCACGGTGTGGCTCGACCGCGGCCAGACCCGGCGCATCGAGCGCGGCTTCGGTGCCTTCGAGGAATGGCGCGACGAAGTGCTCGCCGAGGAAGAGCGCGACCAGCACAAGCTCGACCGCAAGATCGTCGCCGAGGAACACTGGCTGCGCTACGGCGTGTCCGGCCGACGCAAGCGCAACGTCAAGCGCCTCGCCAACCTGCATTCGCTGCGCGACCAGCGCCGTGATTATCGTGGCGCCGCCGGCAAGGCGGCGCTGACCGCCGCCACCGGAGAGACCTCCGGCACCCTGGTGATCGAGGCCAGGAACGTCACCAAGGCCTGGGGCGAGCGCATCGTGGTCAACGACTTCTCGATCCGCATGCAGCGCGGCGACCGCCTCGGCATCGTCGGGCCGAACGGCGCCGGCAAGACCACGCTCATCAACATCCTGACCGGCGCTCTCGCCCCTGACAGCGGCAGTATCCGCCTCGGCGCCAACATCGAGATGGCGACGCTCGACCAGCATCGCGAAAGCCTCGATCCCAAAACGACGCTGTCGGAGGCACTGACCGGCGGCCGCGGCGACCATGTCATGGTCGGCGACAAGCCCAAGCACGTTATCAGCTACATGAAGGACTTCCTGTTCGCCCAGGAGCAGGCGCGCACGCCGCTGGAGGTGCTGTCGGGCGGTGAGCGTGGCCGCCTGATGCTGGCCCGTGCCCTCGCCAAGCCCTCGAACCTTCTGGTGCTCGACGAGCCGACCAACGACCTCGATCTCGAGACCCTCGACGTGCTGGAGGACCTGCTCGGCGACTACGAAGGCACGGTGATCCTGATCAGCCACGACCGTGACTTCCTCGACCGCGTCGTGACATCGGTGATCGCGCCTGACGGCCAGGGCCGCTGGCTCGAATACGCCGGCGGCTACAGCGACATGCTCACGCAGCGCGGTGAGGATTTGCGGCGCGATGCGCCGAAGACGGCCGCAACCAGGGCGGCGAAAGAGCCGACAGAACCGAAGGCGAGCCCGGCCGCCGCCAAGCGCCGCCTCAGCTTCAACGAGAAGCACGCCCTGGAGACGCTGCCCAAGACCATGGCCAAGCTGCAGGCGGACATCGCCGTGCACCAGAAAAAGCTCGACGATCCGGCACTGTACGCGCGCGACCGCAAGGCGTTCGACGACAGCTCGGCCGCACTCGCCGCAGCCCACGCCAAGCTGCAGGAGGCCGAGGAGAAGTGGCTGGAACTCGAGATCCTGCGCGAGGAAATCGAGCAGGGCTGAACGCGGCTTGCCCGGAGAACGCGCGCTCGTCTCCCGCTAGATCGATCCGACTGGCTGCTGCTGGGTGGCGCAATGAATGCCGCCTCCCGCTTCGCCAATCGGGTCGATATCGAGATTGACGACTTCACGGCCCGGATAGAGCTGGCGCAGCAAGTCGCTGGCGGCAGCATCGGCCTTGTCGTCGCCGAACTCCGCTCCGATGACCGCGCCATTGCAGAGGTAATAGTTGACGTAGCTCGAAACGAAGTCGTCCGACACAGACCGGATCCGTTCGGGATCGGGTTCTGACATCACCACGATATCGAGGCGGCGGCCGGCTGCGTCTGTGGCCTGCTTGAGAATTTCGTAGGTCTCGAACGCCGCCACGCTCCAGGGATCACCGCTGTCCTTCTTCGCCGGCAGCTGGATCACGACCTGCCCCGGCTTCACGAACCGCGCCAGCGCATCGATGTGATAGTCGGTGATATCGGCGCCCTTCACGCCCGGCGCCCAGATCATGCGCTCGGCGCCCAAGGCATCCAGCAGCAGCCGCTCGATCTCGGCCTTCGTGCCCCGATTGCGGTTGGGATTGATCCAGGAGCTCTCATGGGCGAGCAGCGTCCCCGCGCCATCGGTTTCGACGCCGCCGCCTTCGCCGACCAGGCCATTGTTGAACACGCGAAGCCCGAGCCTCTGAGCGACCCGCCCGGCGATCTGTCCATCGGCAGCGTGAGGCTGCTTGTTGCCCCAGCCGTTGAAATTCAGCTCCGAGATCGCCAATGCGCCATTGGCGGAACGCACGAAGGTCGGCCCGGCGTCGCGACACCAGAGGTCGTCCGTGGCGATCGGCCAGACTTCGATCTGCGCGCCGAGCCGTTGCTGGACCGCCGCGACCTGCGTGGGTCGGGCCAGCATGACCATCGGCTCGAAGCGCACGATCGCCTGCGCGATCGATACGATGCGGCCGCGGACGGCCTCCAGTTCCGCGCTCCCGCCATGGATCGCCGCACGCGCGGGCCATTGCATGAACGTGCGCGCATGCGGCTCGGATTCCAGCGGCATGCGGAAGCCGAGGCTGCGCGCGGAGCCGTCGCTCTGGCTGTTGCCGGGCGGCGCGGCGGACGACGCATCAGTGGTCATCAGCAACAGGCCCCATGCAGCGGTTGTTTTCAGGATCTTGCGGCGGTCGGGCATGGCGACAGGGTAAGGATGCCCCGCCACTGCGACAACAGCGAACGAGCCAGCTCACGTCGCAGCCTCCGTTCAACGGCCGGCGAGCGCCTGGAATTCACGATCGAGCGCTTCGCGAAACACCGCGATCGGGCGCTCCAGCCGCCCGGCCGGCGGCCGATGCACCACCCAAGCCCGCACCGCCGGCGTGAATCCCGGCACGGTGACCATCTTCAGCTTTTTGCGGTAGGCGCTGCGCCGCAGCGCCACCGGGGTTGCGATGCCGACGCCCAGCCCGCGCGCCACCAGCGACAGCCGCAGTTCCGAATCCAGCGCCTCGACGGCGACGGTGAACGGCAGATGCGCGGCATCGAAGTGGCGCTTGAGAGTATGGCGAAAGCCGCAGCCATCCTGGTTGATCACCCAGGTCAGGGCCGACAACGTCGCGAGGTCGGCCGTCTTGCCGATCTTCATGTCGCGCGCGACCACGAACAGCACCGGCTGGGCGCCGAGATCGTCGGCGGCGAGTTCCGTCGGCGGCGCCATACCGTCTGGCAGGCAGACCGCCGCCGCGTCGAGTTCGTTGCGCACCACGCGCGCGAGGTGCTCCGGCGACCAGCCCGAGATCACCCGCACGGCCAGCGTCGGGAAAGCGCTGCGCAGCGCATCGAGCGGCCCGGTCAGGCCGCTCTCCGACAGATAGGGCGTGATACCGAGCCGGAACTCGCCGCGCACCGCACCATCCTGTGCGACGCCGGATTTGAGATCCTCCAGCGAGCGCAGCACCCGCCGGCCATGCTCATAGGCCTCGCGGCCGGCCTGGGTCGGGCGCAGGGGCTTGGACTGCCGGTCAAGCAGCTCGGCACCGAGCAGGTCTTCCAGGCTCTGCACCCGCCGCGTCACGCCGGGCTGGGTCAGATTGAGCCGCGCCGATGCAGCCACGATCGAGCCGGTTTCGACCACCGCGACGAAGGCCATGAGGTCATTTGTATTCATGCGGAACTCGCATATTGAATATCAGTTCATTTCAATTGTCGCATAATCTCGCAACTGCTTAAAGGCCCTTCCGCAACGACTTGAGGGCTCCATGAGCGCCAGCGACACCACCTCTTCCACTCCCGTGCCGGGCACCGCGACGATTACCCGGTCCTTCATCTGGCTTGGCGCCATCGCCACCGGCACGATCGTCACCAACCTGTTCGCGCCGCAGATCCTGGTCGGCGAGATGGGGCCGGCGCTGCACATGAGCGCCACGCAGGCGGGCCTGATCAGCACCCTCACCCTGCTCGGCTATGCGCTCGGCCTGTTCCTGCTGGTGCCGCTCGCCGACCGCCTGGAAAACAAACGGCTCATCCTGACGACGCTGTGCGGCACGGTGGCTGCCGCGCTGTGCACCGCGCTGGCGCCGACGCCGGGGCTGCTGCTCCTTGCCGTGTTCGTGCTCGGCGGCTCCTGTGCCGCGATCCAGATGCTGGTGCCGCTGATCGCGGCGATGGCGCCGCCGGCCGACCGCGGCCGGGTCATCGGCGAGGTCATGAGCGGACTGATGGTCGGCATCCTGCTGTCGCGGCCGCTGGCGAGCTTCGTCGCAGACCTCTGGGACTGGCGCGGCTACTATGTGCTGTCGGCAACTGCCGTCGCCGTTCTTGCCGTCGCGCTCGGCGTGCGCCTGCCGACCCTGCGCCCGCTCGCCCATGTCAGCTACCCGCGCCTGCTCGGCTCGTTCTGGACGCTGCTGCGGGAGGAGCCGGTGCTGCGCGTCCGCTCGTGGACGGCGGCGCTGGTGATGGCGGCTTTCAGCGCGTTCTGGGCCGCCGTGGCACTGCGCCTGACCACGGCGCCGTTCCACCTCGACGCCCGCGGCATCGCCGTGTTCGCGCTGGTCGGCGCTGCCGGCGCGACGGCCGCGCCGATCGCGGGCCGGATCGGCGACGGCGGCCATGTGCGCGTGCTGCTGATCGCCTCGCATCTGATGATCGTGCTGTCATCACTGGCAGCGGCGTACGCCGCGACGCTGACCGACCCGGCGTGGTCGCTGGGGCTGCTCGCCGCCGCCGCCGTGCTCCTCGACATCGGCATCACCAGCGACCAGACACTCGGCCGCCGCGCGGTCAACCTGCTGCGCCCGGAAGCGCGCGGCCGCCTCAACGGGCTGTTCGTCGGGCTGTTCTTCATCGGTGGCGCGATCGGCTCCGCGGCCGTCGCCTTCGCCTGGCCGCTCGGCGGCTGGACGGCAGTGTGCGCGGTCACCGCGCTGTTCGGGCTGCTGGCGCTGATCACCGATCTCGCCACCCGCACCGGAACGGCATGACCGCGCCTCGTCATAGCGTACCTTCCGCGCGCAGCCGGGCGAGCACGCCGCGTCCGGCTGCCGCGCCGGTCGCGAACGTCGCCTGCAGCAGATAGCCGCCGGTCGGCGCTTCCCAGTCCAGCATCTCGCCGGCAACGAACACCCCCGGCAGCCGGCGCAGCATGAAGGAGGCGTCGACCTCGTCGAAGGCGATGCCGCCCGCCGTCGAGATCGCGCGATCGATCGACGCCGTACCGCTCAGCCGCACCGTGACCGCGTTGACCGCCTCCGCCAGGGCATCGGACGAAAGCGCACCGAGGTTCACACCGCGCGCGATCGCGCTCTCCTGCAGCAGCGCCATCGCCACCGGCGACAGGCCGATCGCCTTCCGAAGAAAAGTCGACAGCGACTGCTTGCGGCGTGGCACCGCGAGCCGAGTCGCCAGATCGGTCGCGGAGGCGTCCGGGCGCAGCGCAACCGTCAAGTCGGCAAAACCGTCCCGGGCGATCGCCTCGCGCAGCACCGATGACAGCGCGTAGACGCCGCCACCTTCGAGGCCGTCGCGCGTGACCACCAGTTCGGCCCGGCTCGTCGCCGCACCGGCCGACAGTGCAATTCCCTTCAGCGGCGTGCCTTCGAAGCGGTCGCGGAACAGTGCCGACCATGCCACGCGAAAGCCGCTGTTCGCCGGCCGCAATGGCGCAATCGCAATGCCGCGCGCGGCGAGGATGGACTGCCAGCCGCCATCGGAGCCGAGCCGCGGCCAGCTCGCGCCGCCGAGCGCAAGCACGGTGATATCCGCCGCGGTCTGCACCAGGCCATGGGGCGCTTCGAACCGCAGGCGGCCATCATCCGCCCACCCCGTCCACTGGTGACGCAGCGCCAGCGTCACGCCCTGCCCTTCGAGGCGGCGCAACCAGGCGCGCAGCAGCGGCGACGCCTTGAGCGCCTGCGGAAACACCCGGCCGCTGCTGCCGACAAAGGTCGGCTGCCCGAGCGCAGCGCACCACGCCTGCAGGTCAGCGGACGAGAATTTTTCGACCGCGTCGCGCAGCGCCGGTTCGGCGGCGCCGTAGCGCGCCATGAAGGCGGCAAGCGGCTCGCTGTGGGTAATGTTGAGGCCGCCGCGGCCGGCCATCAGGAACTTGCGGCCGGCCGACGGCATGCGGTCATAGACGGTGACGCGCGCCCCGCCCGCGGCAATGGTCTCCGCGGCGATCAGGCCGGCCGGCCCCGCGCCGATCACAGCGATGGTTCGACCGGAAATATCAGGAGATGGAGACACGGTCACGGGCGGAGGTCACAGGACATGATCGCCGCCTTATCGGCCGCGCCGGCCCCGAAGCCAAGTCCGAAAGCACCTCCCGGCGTGCCATGGCCCCCAAACACACGCAGATCCCGAACATGGGTACGGGGCGGCAAGTGTCCCTGCCGCCCCGTTCCCATCCCTCTCAGGCGATCAGAAGATCTTGACCGCGTTCTTGAGCGTGATCCACACGCCCCACGCCAGCGGAATGCCGACGAAGGCCCAGAACAGCAGCGCCGGACCGTCGAGACCGCCCTTGCCGATGCCGAACGAACCGCTCGGCCCCGACGCCGCGCCCTTGGTCGCGGCCTGCAGCTTGGAGACCTCTTCCTGGCTCATGTACCACTTGGGATCGACCGGCTTGATCAGGTAGTTGCAGATCAGGCCCGCGATCAGCATCGCGCAGAGAATGTACATGGTGGTGTTGTAGAGCTGGTCACGCGGCACGCCGGCGGCGAGCTGCGCCTCGCGGATGTAGTTCACGACCACCGGGCCGATGATCCCCGCCGTCGACCACGCCGTCAGCAGCCGGCCATGGATGGCGCCGACGAACTGCGTGCCGAACATGTCGGCGAGGTACGCCGGCACCGTGGCGAAGCCGCCGCCATACATCGACAGGATGATGCCGAACGCCAGCACGAACAGTGCCTTGCTGCCGATCGCCGCGAACCATGGCGCAGAAGCGTAGAGCACGATGCCGAGCAGGAAGAACGTGTAGTAGGTGCTCTTGCGGCCGATGTGGTCGGACAGCGACGCCCAGAAGAACCGGCCGCCGATGTTGAACAGCGACAGCAGGCCGGTGAATCCCGCCGCGATGGCGGCGATCGCCACCTTCTGCTCGGCGCTGAGCGCGTTGAACTTGAGGTCCGGCAGACCGATCAACGAACCGGCGAAGATCTCCTGCAGCATCGGCGAGGCCATGCCGATGACGCCGATACCGGCCGACACGTTCAAACACAGCACCCACCAGATCAGCCAGAACTGCGGCGTCTTGTGCGCGTTGTCGAGATGGACATGGTGCTGGGTGATCATCGACTTGTTCTCGGCCGGCGGCGCCCAGCCGTCCGGACGCCAGCCGGACGGCGGCAGGCGGTAGCGGAACGCCCCGATCATCATGAACACGAAGTAGATGACGCCCATGGCGAGGAACGTTTCCCACACCCCGACCGACGTCGGCGTCTTGAAAGTGTTCATCAACAGGTCGGCGAGCGGTGCGCCGATCATGGCACCACCGCCGAAGCCCATGATCGCCATGCCGGTGGCCATGCCGCGGCGGTCGGGGAACCATTTCACCAGCGTCGACACCGGAGAGATATAGCCGAGGCCGAGACCGACACCGCCGATCACGCCGGAGCCGAGCCACAGGATCCAGAGCTGGTGGGTGTAGACGCCGATGGCGCCGAGCAGAAGGCCGCCCGCCCAGCAGAACGCGGCGACCACGCCAGCCTTGCGCGGCCCTGCCCGTTCCAGCCAGCCGCCCCACAACGCAGCCGACACGCCGAGCACGACGAAGAACAGCGTGTACATCCAGCCGAGGCTGGCGACGCGCCAGTCGCAGGTGGTGGTGAACAACTCCTGCACGATCGACATGTCCTGGCAGACCTTCGGCGCGGTGAGGCCGACGGCGCGCGACAGCGGCAGCCAGAACACGCTGAAGCCATAGGCCATGCCGATGCAGAGATGGATGCAGAGCGCCGCCGGCGGCACCAGCCAGCGATTGAATCCGGCAGCGGCAATAATGCGTTCGCGATCAAGGATGCCGGCAGTGCTGCCGGACATCGTCCCCGCATTGTCCAGAGTAGCCATGTTGTTTTCTCCCCGTGGCAGCCGCCTTCATTGGCGAGGCGGTCTGTCGTCCCGACGCTTGACTACGACCCTGGCCTCCTCAGCCCCACCATCGCACTGCGCACGAGGGGATCGAGCCCCTCGCCGCCAGCCTCCCAATGCGCCAGGATCGCGGAGCGCATGCGGGGATCCCAGAATTTGTTGATGTGCTCGGCGATGCCCGGCACAGCCCTGGCCTCGCCCTGACTCCTGAAAAAGCTGCCGATCTGGTTGGCCATGTGGACCAATCTGTCAGGCGACATCGATCGAGACTCCTGTCGATACGCGATGCGAATGGGTGAATACCTCGAAGCCGTCGGCCCGGGCAATTGCACAAAGGGTTATATTCGCCGCCTCCGCCATCCGCACCGCCAGCGCGGTCGGCGCCGACACCGAGACGATCATCGAGGTTCCCAGCGCCGCTGACTTCTGCACCATCTCGACCGAGACGCGACTGGTCAGCAGCACGATCCCCTCGATCGCGGCGAGTGACTGGCGCGCGATCGTTCCGGCGAGCTTGTCCAGGGCATTGTGCCGACCGACATCCTCCCGCAGCGCAACAATGCCACGATCGGGATGCCAGAACGCCGCCGCATGCACGGCGCGCGTTTCCATGTTGAGCTTCTGCAGCGGCGCCAGGGCCTGCATCGCGGCCATGATCTGTGGCGGCGAGACCCGAATGCCATGACCGACGACGGCCGCAGGGCGCACCGCCTCGGCAATCGAGTCGATGCCGCACAACCCGCAGCCGGTGGGCCCGGCGATATGCCGCCGCCGCTCGCCGAGCCGCGTCGCCCGTGAGGTCTCCAGCCACATCCGGACATCAATGCCGTCGTCGAGTTCGACGACCTCCAGCGAGGTGATGTCGTCCCTGGCGTCGATGATCCCTTCGGAGAGACTGAAGCCGACCGCGAAGTCTTCGAGGTCGGTCGGGGTCCCCATCATGACGGCATAGGTGCCGCCATCATAGGACAGCGCGATCGCGGTCTCCTCCGGGATCGCGCGATCGCCCGCGCTGAAGCCGCCATTGTCCCGCCAAATCCGTCGATGTGCGATATGAACAGGATCCGGCAAGCTCTACTCCGCTGCTTCCATCGGGGCGATGCGGCGCGACTGCCGCGCCTGCTCGTCATAGGTCTTCTGCCAGTCGCTGGGGCCGTTGGACGGCCTGATTTGCACCGCGGTGACCTTGTATTCCGGACAGTTGGTTGCCCAGTCCGAGAACTCGGTGGTGACGACGTTGGCCTGCGTGTCCGGGTGGTGGAACGTGGTGTAGACGACGCCCGGCGCGACCCGCTCGGTGATCAGCGCACGCAGCGTCGTCTCGCCGGCGCGGCTGGTCAGCGTCACCCAGTCGCCATCGCGAACGCCGCGCTGCTCGGCGTCGTGGGGATGGATCTCGAGACGATCCTCCTCATGCCAGACCACGTTGGCGGTGCGGCGGGTCTGGGCCCCGACATTGTACTGGCTGAGAATGCGGCCAGTGGTCAGCAGCAGCGGGAAGCGCGGCCCCGTCCGCTCGTCGGTGGGAATATATTCGGTGATGACGAACTTGCCCTTGCCGCGCACGAAACCGCCGATGTGCATCACGGGCGTGCCTTCGGGGGCTTTCTCGTTGCAGGGCCACTGCACCGATCCCAGCTCGTCGAGCTTGGCATAGGACACGCCGGTGAAGGTCGGCGTCAGCGCCGCGATCTCGTCCATGATCTGCGAAGGATGCTCATAGTGCATCTCGTAACCCATCGCCTTGGCCAGAGCGATCGTGACTTCCCAGTCCTCCATGCCGTTGCGTGGCGACATCACCTTTCGCACCCGCTGGATCCGGCGTTCCGCATTGGTAAAGGTACCGTTCTTTTCCAGGAAGGTCGAGCCCGGCAGGAACACGTGTGCGTAATTCGCCGTCTCGTTCAGGAAGAGGTCGTGAACGATGACGCACTCCATGGCGGCAAGGCCGGCGGCGACATGTTTGGTGTTGGGATCGGACTGCAGGATGTCCTCGCCCTGCACGTAGAGCGCCTTGAAGCTGCCGTCGACGGCGGCATCCAGCATGTTCGGGATGCGCAGGCCCGGCTCGTTATTGAGCTTGACGCCCCACAGCGATTCAAAGGTCTCACGCACGGCATCCGTGGAGATGTGGCGGTAGCCCGGCAGTTCGTGCGGGAACGAACCCATGTCGCAGGAGCCCTGCACATTGTTCTGGCCGCGCAGCGGATTGACGCCGACGCCCGGACGGCCAATGTTGCCGGTCGCCATCGCCAGATTGGCGATCGCCATCACCGTGGTCGAGCCCTGGCTGTGCTCGGTGACGCCGAGACCATAGTAGATCGCGCCGTTGCCGCCGGTGGCGAACAGCCGCGCGGCGCCGCGCAGCGCGATGGGATCGACGCCGGTCGCGAGCGCGGTGGCCTCCGGGCTGTTCTGCGGCAGCGACACGAATGCCGCCCAGTCCTCGAACTCACTCCAGTCGCAGCGCTCGCGCACGAAAGGCTCGTCGACGAGGCCCTCGGTGACGATGACATGGGCCAGCGCGGTGAGCACGGCAACGTTGGTGCCGGGCATCAGCGGCAAATGATAAGCCGCTTCGATATGGGGCGAGCGCACGAGATCGGTGCGGCGCGGATCGATCACGATCAGTTTCGCGCCCTGGCGCAGCCGCTTCTTGAGCCGTGAGCCGAACACCGGATGGCCGTCGGTCGGGTTGGCGCCGATCACGATGACCACGTCGGTCTGCTCGACGGAGTCGAAGTCCTGGGTGCCGGCCGAGGTGCCGAACGCCTGCGACAGGCCATAGCCGGTGGGCGAATGGCAGACGCGGGCACAGGTGTCGACATTGTTGTTGCCGAAGCCGGCGCGGATCAGCTTCTGCACCAGATAGGTCTCTTCGTTGGTGCAGCGCGACGAGGTGATGCCGCCGACCGAGTCCCGGCCGTAGGTCTTCTGGATGCGGGCGAACTCGGACGCGGCGTAGCTGAACGCCTCCTCCCAGCTCACCTCCTGCCAGGGATCGCTGATGGCCTTGCGGATCATGGGTTTCAGGATGCGCTCGCGATGCGTGGCATAGCCCCAGGCGAAGCGCCCCTTGACGCAGGAGTGGCCACGGTTGGCCTTGCCGTCCTTGTAGGGCACCATGCGCACCACTTCCTCGCCGCGCATCTCGGCCTTGAAGGTACAGCCGACGCCGCAATAGGCGCAGGTGGTGACTTCGGAATGCTCGGGCTGGCCGATCTCGATCACCGACTTCTCGGTCAGCGTCGCGGTCGGGCATGCCTGGACGCAGGCGCCGCACGACACGCACTCGGAGCCGAGGAAGCTCTCGCTCATGCCCGGCGACACGCGGCTGTCGAAGCCGCGGCCGGCGATGGTCAGCGCGAAGGTGCCCTGCACTTCTTCACAGGCCCGCACGCAGCGCGAGCACACGATGCACTTCGACGGATCGTAGGTGAAGTACGGGTTGGACTCGTCCTTGGGCAACCAGTTGGCGTTGTCCTCGCCATGACAAGTGGCGGACACGTGGTTCTCGCCGTCATAGCCATAGCGCACATCGCGCAGGCCGACCGCGCCCGCCATGTCCTGCAGTTCGCAATCGCCGTTGGCGGCGCAGGTCAGGCAGTCGAGCGGATGGTCGGAGATGTAGAGCTCCATCACCCCCTTGCGCAGCTGCTTGAGCCGCTCGGTCTGGGTCTTGACCACGAGGCCCTCGGTGGCCGGCGTGGTGCAGGACGCCGGCGTGCCGGCGCGGCCCTCGATCTCCACCAGGCACAGGCGGCAGGAACCGAAGGCATCGACCATGTCGGTGGCGCAGAGCTTGGGAATCTGCGTGCCCGACTCCATCGCCGCCCGCATGATCGAGGTGCCCTCGGGCACCGTGACCTGGCGGCCATCGATGGTCAGGGTCAAGGTCTTCTCGGCTTTGGACCGCGGCGTGCCGTAATCGATCTCATGCACCAGCGACATGACGTGCCTTCCTCATTCCGCGGCCTGCAGCGGCTGAACCGCGGGGCCAAAGTCCTCGGGGAAATGCTTGAGCGCGCTCATCACCGGATACGGCGTGAAGCCGCCGAGCGCGCACAGCGAGCCGAATTTCATGGTGTTGCAGAGGTCGGTCAGCACCGTCA
Organism: Bradyrhizobium sp. U87765 SZCCT0048; assembly: GCF_018131225.1. Classification (GTDB taxonomy): domain Bacteria; phylum Pseudomonadota; class Alphaproteobacteria; order Rhizobiales; family Xanthobacteraceae; genus Bradyrhizobium_A. The sequence continues at coordinate 606,996 of NZ_JAFCMM010000001.1, forward strand.
GGTTGGCGGCGACGTTGTGACCGGCGCGGATCTTGTCGACGGTCTCGACGCCCCTGGTCGAGCCGATGCGGCAGGGCGTGCACTTGCCGCAGGACTCGATGGCGCAGAATTCCATGGCAAAGCGCGCCTGCTTCGCCATGTCGACGCTGTCATCGAACACCACGATACCGCCATGACCGATGAGGCCGTCGCGGGCGGCGAACGCCTCGTAGTCGAACGGCGTATCGAACAGCGCGCGCGGAAAGTAAGCGCCAAGCGGGCCACCGACCTGGACCGCACGCACCGGCCGTCCCGTGGCGGTGCCGCCGCCGATGTCGTCGATCAACTCGCCGAGCGTGACGCCGAACGCGGTCTCGAACAGGCCGCCATGGCGGATGTTGCCGGCGAGCTGGATCGGCATGGTGCCGCGCGAGCGGCCCATGCCGTAGTCGGCATAGGCCTTGGCGCCTTCGGCCAGAACGAACGGCACCGCTGTGAACGACAGCACGTTGTTGATCACCGTCGGCTTGCCGAACAGGCCCTTGTGGGCCGGCAGCGGCGGCTTGGCGCGCACGAGGCCGCGCTTGCCCTCGAGGCTCTCCAGCAGCGAGGTCTCCTCGCCGCAGACATAGGCGCCAGCGCCCGTGCGCACCTCGATGTCGAAAGCATGGGCCGAGCCGGCGACGGAATCGCCGAGCATGCCGCCCTGGCGCGCGGCGACGATCGCCGCCTCCATCGCCGCGATCGCGTGCGGGTATTCGGAGCGGATGTAGATGAAGCCCTTGGTGGCGCCGACAGCGATGCCGGCGATGGTCATGCCTTCAATGAGCAGGAAGGGATCGCCTTCCATGATCATGCGGTCGGCGAACGTGCCGGAGTCGCCCTCGTCGGCATTGCAGACGACGTACTTCTGCGGCCCGGCCGCTTCCGCCACGGTCCGCCACTTGATCCCGGTGGGGAAGCCTGCGCCGCCGCGGCCGCGCAGGCCGGACGCCAAGACCTCGGCGACGATGCCGGCGCCATCGAGCGCCAGGGCTTTCGTGAGCCCCTTGTAACCACCATGGGCACGATAATCGTCGAGCGAGCGCGGATCGACGACGCCGCAGCGCGCGAAGGTCAGGCGGGTCTGGCGCTTGAGCCAGGGAATGTCGTCGGTCAGCCCCTGGCGCAGCGGATGGGCGCCATCGGCGGCGAGCGCGTCGACCAACGCCGGCACATCGGCGGCGATCACCGGCCCGTAGGCGACCCGCCCGGCCGGCGTCGCCACCTCGACCAGCGGCTCCAGCCAGCACAGGCCGCGCGAGCCGGTGCGGACGAGATCGAGGGCAAGGCCGCGACTTTCAGCCGCACGGACAAGGGCGTCCGCGACGCCGTCGGCGCCGACGGCCACGGAGGCCGCATCGCGGGACAGGAAAATCCTGAGGCTCATGACCGCGTCTCCGCCAGCAGCGCATCGAGGCGCGCTTCGTCCAGCCGGCCAATGAGGCGGCCGTCGATCATCGCCGACGGCGCCACCGCGCACAGGCCGAGGCAGTAGATATGCTCCAGCGTCACGCGGCGGTCGCCCGTGGTTTCGCCCATCTTCACGCCGAGCTTCTTCTCGGCGCAGGCGGCGAGATGATCGGCGCCCATGGCCTGACAGGCCTCCGCGCCGCACAGTTTGACGACATGGCGGCCGGCCGGAGCGCGGCGGAAATCATGGTAAAAGGTGGCGACGCCATGGACCTCGGCGCGGGACAGGTTGAGCGCCTCCGCGACCAGCGGGATAGCCGCCTCGGGCACGTGACCGAACGCCTCCTGCAGGGCATGGAGGATGGGCAGGGTCGGCCCGTCGAGATGCCGGTGCCCGGCGATGATCTCACGCGCGCGCTCCTCGCTCCAGGGCTCGTTCCAAGGCTCGCTTAAAGGTTCCGCCCTGCCGCCAAACGACTGCTGAAGTCCCATCCGCGCATCCACCCGGCTTGATCAAGTTGGGACGGACGCTGAATAAAAACCTGGAATCGATCAAGGGCGCGGGTCTTATGCTGCGATAGCAAAACCCGATCAATCTGCGCGGATTGAGAGGCTTTTTGCGTTAACGAACTGCGGTAAGGCACCCCTTCCGCGGTGGGAGGCCAGCGCCGATGGACATGGACCCATCGCGCTCCATGGCAGGCAACGTCAATTGATGCACTGTCGCCGCAATTGCGGCTGCACTATTCCGAGCTCGCGTCGAGGATTTCACCGAACTGCTCCCAGCCCGTACCCGTCCAGCGCTGAAGCTGCAGCTGGGTCCAGATCATGTTGTTGGTCGGGCTGGTGTTGATCCGGACACCGGGCAGCGCCGTCGGGAGCGCAAGGCTCTTCAGCGATTTCGCCTGCTTGATAATGTTATCGCGCGAGAGGTCATCGCCGCATTGCTTGAGGATCTGCTCCAGCACCATGCCCTGCTGGTATCCGGTGAGATAGCTCGTATTGGTGATATCGGAGCCGGCCAAATACTTGTCGAAGAAGGCGCGATAGGCCCTTATTCCCTCGTCGCCCAGCCATTTCTGGTCGATCGGATCCTTGTTCGAGGTGCCGACGATCACGCCGACAGAGTTTTCCAGGCCCGCGGGGCTCAGCGTGCCGGCGATCGTCGACGAGGGGAAGTTGATCAGGACCGTCGGCTTCCACCCACTCTCGGCCGCGCGCCGGATCGCCTGCGCGGCGAACTTCGGCGTACCCGCGATGAACAGCGCCTGCGCGCCTGAGCTCTTCAGCGTGAGCACCTGCGAATCGACGGTCGGTTCCGTCACCTCGTAACTCGCGGTGACCACGCGCTTGTCGAAGTCGGCGCCCAGCACCGCCTTGAACGCGTTGACGTAGTCGCGGCCGAGATCGTCGTTCTGGAACAGAATGGCGTATTTCGCCGCCGGCAGCGCCCGCATCAGGTATTTGGCGTAGATCCTTCCCTCCGTGTCGTAACTGACAAGTCCCGTGGTCGTGAGGGGATAATCCCTGACGTTGGTGAACTTGCTCGCACCGGTCACGACCGCGATCGTCGGCACACGTTTCGCCGCGAGATATTTCGCCACGGCCGAGTTTCCCGCGGTGCCGAGCTGGCTGAACAGGAAGGCGACCTCGTCGCTCTCCACCAGCTTGCGCGCATGCTCGAAGCTCTTGGTCGGGTTATACCCGTCGTCCAGCATGACATAATCGATCTTGCGGCCGTTGATGCCGCCGTGATCGTTGATCGACTGCACGTAGGCACGCACGCCCTGCCCGACCTGGCCGATCGCGGAGGCCGGTCCACTCAGGGGGAAAATGCCACCGATCTTGACGCTCGTCGCCGTGACGCCGGGCATATCGCCCGCCCAGCAGGGCCCTGACATCGCAGCCAGCAGTGCGCCGGCCAATCCCATGCGCCGAAAATCCATCTGTTCCTCCGTTGTTTCTTGTGCGAAGTCGGGCGCGAGTCCGGCCTCGATGTCAGGCGGAATCCCCGGCGCGTCAGCGCGCCATTTCCAGGATCTTGACGATGTCGCCGGGCTCGCGGATCGGCTGCGGGTTGGCCCGCGTGAAGATCGACAACATGGCGTTGCGGCTGATCAGCTCGAAGCGGTCCTCGGTCACGCCGACGTCGGCGAGACTCCCGGGCAGACCGAGCTCCGCGACGAACGCCGCGAACGCGTCGCCGGCATCTTGCCCCGGCGCGCCGAGCGCCGCGGCGATCGCGGTCTGAGCCGCCGGTGTCGCGGGGCGGTTGTAATGCAGGACGCTCGGCATCATCACCGCCGTGCAGAAATAGTGCGGGACGTCGCAGGTGCCGCCGAGAACATGGCCGATGGCGTGGCTTGCCCCCATCGGGACGCGCGACTGCAGACCGAATGCCGACAGCCACGAGCCCAGCTGGCAGCTCAGCCGCGCGTCCTCGTCGTCCGGATTCGTACGCGTGCGCAGCAGGCCGTCGTGGAGATAGCGCAGTCCCTGCTGACACACGGCGTCGACCAGCACGTTGGGGCGGCTCGAGCAGATCGCCTCGATGCCGTGATCCATCGCCCGCGTTCCGGAGCCGAGCCAGAGCTTCTCCGGTGTATGGCGCGTGATCGCGGGATCGAGGATGATGCTGCGCGGCATCATCAGCGGGTGATTGAAGATCTGCTTCAATTTGCGCCTGGTGTCGGTGACCAGCGCACCCGAGTTGTATTCGCCGCCCGACAGCGTGCTGGGAATAGCGATCATCCGCACCTTCGGGTTGCGGAAGGCGCCGAAGCGTCGTTCCGGCGTGGTTTCGAAGCCGTCGAGCCCTTCCGGGGCGAAGATCTCGTGCTCCATGCACATCAGCACGATCTTCGCCGCGTCGACCACCGAGCCGCCGCCAATGGCGACCACGAGATCGGTCTTCGCCTCGCTGGCCTGTCGCGCGATTTGCACCACCACGTCGCGAGTCGTGTGTTGCGGAACGCCGTCGAACGTCGCGGCATGGCGATCGCCGAGCGCCTTGCGGATCTTTTCGATCTCGTCGGTCGTCGTGTTCAGCGTGCGGCTGGCAATCAGGTAGACGCGCGTTGCGCCGAGTCGTTCGGCCTCCTCGCACAAGGCTTCGGCCGCCGGCCGGCCGTAGATCACGGATTCCATGGTGGGGTATTGATGGCTGCCGATGACGCCCATGCTTTTCGCTCCCTCGATCCATTCGTGAACAATTCGGCCGTCACGCCGGCGGCTTGGAGACGTCGGTGTCTCCGTCAGGCGACCGCGCGGGCCGGTCGCGTCTCGAGCGTGCCGTCGAGGAAGCCGGTCAACCGCTGGCGGATGATCTGCTCGGCCTCGGCCATGATGCGGTCGATCAGCTCCTTGACCGTGGGGATGTCGTGGATCAGGCCGACCACCATGCCGCAGCTCCAGGCGCCGGCGTCCATGTCGCCGTCGATCATCACCTTGGGATAGACGCCCGCGACCTTGTCGTGGATATCCTCGATCTTCAGCGCAGCGCCCCTGTCGCGTTCGATCTCCAGCAGTTCGTCGACGCCCTTGTTCTTCAGGACGCGCTCGGTGTTGCGCAGCGCGCGCATGACGAGGCGCGTATCGAGCTCATTGGCCTCGACCAGGGCCTTCTTGACGTTGGGATGAACCGGCGCTTCCACCGTGGCGACGAAGCGCGTACCCATGTTCATGCCCGCCGCGCCCATCGCCAGCGCGGCGACGAGGCTGCGCGCGTCCGCCATGCCGCCCGAGGCGACGAACGGGATCGTCAGCTCCTCCGCCGCGCGCGGCAGCAGGATCATATTCGGAATATCGTCCTCGCCGGGATGGCCACCGCACTCGAAGCCGTCGACGCTGACCGCGTCGCAACCGATCTTCTCGGCCTTCAGCGAATGCCGCACCGACGTGCATTTGTGGATCACCTTGATGCCAGCGGCCTTGAGCGCCGGCATGTACTGCTCCGGGCTGCGCCCGGCGGTCTCCACCGCCTTCACGCCGCCTTCCCTGATCGCGGCGATGTATTCCGGATAGGGCGGCGCCGTGAAGCTCGGCAGGAAGGTGAGGTTCACGCCGAACGGTTTGTCGGTCATGTCGCGGCAGCGCGCGATCTCCCTGGCGAGAAGCTCCGGCGTCCGTTGCGTCAGGCCGGTGATGATGCCGAGGCCCCCGGCGTTGGACACCGCGGCCGCCATCTCGGCGAAGCCGACATAGTGCATGCCGCCCTGGATGATCGGATGCTGGATGCCGAACAGTTCGGTGATTGCTGTCTTCACGAAGATCTCCTCGCGTTTCCCGGGTCAGTGGATGATTTCGAACAGGCCCGCCGCGCCCATGCCGCCGCCGATGCACATGGTCACGACGCCGTATTTCGCCTTGCGCCGCCGGCCCTCGATCAGGAGGTGGCCGGTGAGCCGCGCGCCGGTCATGCCGTAGGGATGGCCGATGGCGATCGATCCGCCGTTGACATTGAGCTTTTCGGGATCGATGCCGAGCTTGTCGCGGCAGTAGATCACCTGCACCGCATAGGCTTCGTTGAGCTCCCAAAGGTCGATGTCGTCGATCTTCAGGTCGTGCCGCTGCAGCAATCGCGGGATCGCGACGACCGGGCCGACGCCCATCTCGTCCGGCTCGACGCCGGCGGCGACGAAGCCGCGGAAAATGCCGAGCGGCTTGAGGCCTTTTTGGGCGGCGATCCTGTCGCTCATGATCACGCAGGCCGCTGCGCCGTCCGAGAGCTGGCTGGCATTGCCGGCGCTGATGGTCTTGCCTTCGAACACCGGCCTGATCCTGGCGAGCCCTTCCGCGGTGGTGTCGGGGCGCGGCCCCTCGTCGTTCGACAGCGTCACCTGGCGGTAGGAGACGTCCCTGGTGTCCTTGTCGACGACCGCCATCGTGGTGGTGAGCGGCACGATCTCGTCATTGAAGCGGCCCGCCTGCAGTGCGGCGCCGACGCGGCGCTGGCACTCGAGGCTGTACTCGTCCTGCTTGTCGCGGCCGATGCCGTAGCGCTCGGCGACGACCTCAGCCGTCTCCAGCATCGACATGTACATCTCCGGCTTCATCGCCATCAGGTCCTCGTCGACGGCGTGAAAGCGGTTCATGTGCTCGTTCTGCACCAGGCTGATCGATTCGATGCCGCCGCCGATCGCGATCTGAACGCCGTCGAGCATCACCGAGCGCGCGGCGACCGCGATCGCCTGCAGGCCGGAGGCGCATTGGCGATCGATCGTGGTGCCGGCCACCGTCACCGGCAGGCCGGCACGGATCGCGCCCTTGCGCGCGACGTTCATCACCATCGTGCCCTGCTGCATCGCGCAACCCATCACCACGTCCTCGATCTCGCCGGGCGCGAGACCGGCGCGCTTCACCGCCTCCGCGATCACGTGGCCGGCCATGGTCGGGCCGTCGGTGTTGTTGAGGGCGCCGCGATAGGCCTTGCCGACCCCCGTGCGCGCGGTGGAAACGATGACGGCTTGGGGTGACGACATGGGTGCCTCCTAGGCGGCCGGGTCGAGCTGCGCGTAACGCAGCACGTGATAGGCGGGATCGCCGAACTGGATGTTGATGGACGAGATGCGCTTGAAGTAGTGGCCGACATTGAGTTCGTCGGTCATGCCCATGCCGCCATGCAGCTGCACCGCCTGGTCGGCGACGAACCTGCCGGCATAGCCGATCTTCGATTTCGCGCCCGAGGCCAGCCGCGACAGGCCGGCGTCATCCGCGTCGAGACCGAGGTTGAGGTGCTGCATCAGCGACAGCGCCTCCTGATGCGCGATGAACATGTCCACCATGCGGTGCTGCAGCACCTGGAAGGAGCCGATCGTGGCGCCGAACTGCTTGCGCGTCTTCGAATAGTCGAGCGTCGCGGCGTTCAGCTCGCCGATCGCCCCGACGAGTTCAGCGCACAAGGCGGCGATCGCACGGTCGCGGCAGGCTTCGAGCGCGGCGACGCCGTCGCCCTCAGTCCCGAGCAGTTGCCCGCGCACCCCGCGCAGGCTGATCTCCGCGGCGCGGCGACCGTCGATGGTCCTGAAGCTCCTGAGATCGAGGTTGGCGGCGCGGCGATCGACCACGAACAGGCTGACGCCGCTGCGGTCATGGCGATGGCCCACGGTGCGCGCGGAGACGATGAGATGGTCCGCCCACGGCGCTGCGATCACCGCCGTCTTCTCGCCGGTGAGAAGGTAGCCGTCACCATCCCGCCGCGCGGTGGTGGTGACGGTGGCGAGATCGAAGCGAGAGCCTCTTTCGGTCGATGCCAGCGTCCAGATCTTGTGTCCCGCGATGATGTCCGGCAGCAGCTCCTGCTTCTGGTCGCCGGAGCCGACCTGCTCGATCAGGCCGCCCGCCACCACGATCGTCTCGACGAACGGCTCGACCACGAGATGCCGTCCGAACTCCTGCATGATGATCATGGTTGACAGCGGCCCGCCGCCGAGGCCGCCGGCCTCCTCGGAGAACGGCGCGGCCAGCAGGCCAAGCTCGGCGAAGGCTGCCCACCCGGCGCGGCTGAAGCCGTCCTCGCTGGCGAGGATTTTGCGCCTGGCGTCGAAATCGTACTGCTCACGCAGCAGCCGCTGGACGCTGGATCGCAACAAGGCCTGCTCTTCGGTGAACTGAATATCCATTCGATCCTCTCATGGCGCTGGAGCTAGAGACCGAGCACGGCCTTGGCGATGATGTTGCGCTGGATCTCGTTCGATCCGCCGTAGATCGAGAGCTTGCGCGCGTTGAGATATTTCTCGGAGGCCGTGTGGCCGTATTCCGGCCCGGGCATGAAGCGATTAGCGCTGGCGGGCTGCTCGCGGATCGCAAGGCCGTCATTGCCGATCGCGCGATGGGTCAGCTCCGTGATCGCCTGGAAGATCTCGGTGCCGCGGATCTTGAACAGCGACGCCGCAGGTCCCGGATCGATGCCGCGGGCCATCTGGGCGACGACACGCAGCTCGGTCGCCTCCAGCGCGAGCACGTCAAGCTCGACGCGGGCGATATCGCGGATGAATTCCAGATACGCCGGGTCATCCTCGGGAATCTCGGCCTTCACGATTTTCTTCAACCGCTCGATATAGCGCGTCGCGCGGCCGATGCCGGCCATGCTGGTGCGCTCGTTGCCGAGCAGGAATTTGGCGTAGGTCCAGCCCTTGTTCTCCTCGCCGATCAGGTTCTCGACGGGCACACGGACGTCCTCCAGGAAGACGTCGTTGACCTCGTGCGAGCCATCAATGGTGATGATCGGCCGCACCGTGACGCCGGGCGATTTCATGTCGATCAGGAGGAAGGAGATGCCGGACTGCGGCTTGGCGGCGGGATCGGTGCGCACCAGGCAGAAGATCCAGTCGGCATGCTGCGCCAGCGTGGTCCATGTCTTGTGGCCGTTGACGATGTAGTGGTCACCGTCGCGCACCGCCTTGGTGCGAACGGTGGCGAGGTCGGAGCCCGAGCCGGGCTCCGAATAGCCCTGGCACCACCAGTCCTCGCCGGACAGAATACGCGGCAGGAAGCGCTCCTTCTGCGCCGCGTTGCCGAAGGTGTAGATGACCGGGCCGACCATGGTGACGCTGAACGCCAACGGCGGCAGCGTCCCGGCGCGCGTCGTCTCCTGCTCGAAGATGAAGCGGCGGGTGATCGACCAGCCGGGTCCGCCATATTCCTTCGGCCACAGCGGCGCAACCCAGCCCTTGTTGTGCAGGATGCGGTGCCACAGCAGCATCTGTTCCTTGGAAAGATCGGTTTCCGGGTTGGGGACGCGCATCTCCGCCGGATAGTTGTCCTTGATGAAGGCGCGAACCTCGTCGCGAAAGGCCGCGTCGTCGGGTGAGAGCGCGAGTTCCATCTGCGGAGCCTCCTACCACTTCTCGCCGAAGGGCCGGATTTCCAGCTCGAACGTCCAGGCGCTCCTGGGCTGCTGGTAGAGCTGCCAGTACGCGCCCGCGACGGAGGCCGGCGGCATCAGGAGGTCGGGATTGTCGAGCGCATTGGGGCCGAGCGCCTCGAGGCGGCGCTGGCGCACCCATTCGGTGTCGACGCCGGAATCGATGATGAGATGCGCGACATGGATGTTATTCGGCCCGAGCTCGCGGGCCATCGCCTGGGCCACCGCGCGCAGGCCAAACTTGGCGCTGGCGAAGGCGGCATAGCCGCTGCCGCCGCGCAGCGAGGCCGTGGCGCCGGTGAAGAAGATGTTGCCCTGTCCGCGCGGCAGCATCAGCCGCGCCGCCTCGCGGCCGGCGAGGAAGCCGGAATAGCACGCCATCTCCCACACCTTGCGAAACACCCGCTCGGTGGTTTCCAGGATCGGATAATTGACGTTGGCCCCGATGTTGAAGATGCAGACGTCCAGCGGCGCATGCCTGTCGGCATCATTGAGGAAGGAAACGATCTCGTCCTCCTTGCGCGCATCGAGCGAGCGCGCGTGGATTTCGCCGCCAGCGGCCTCGATCTCCCTGACCAGCGGGGCGAGCTTGTCGCCATTGCGGCGGCCAGCGAAGATCGTGAAGCCTTCGGCGGCGAACCTCTTGGCGATCTCGCCGCCGATGAAATCACCGGCACCAATGACGGCAACCGTCTTGTTTCTCTTCTGCATCGTGGTCTCCGGTTCTGTCGAGTGAACTGTCGTGCGACGGGTGTCAGCTGCGACCGCGCAAGAATTCCGCCAGCTTGTGCTTGAGCAGCTTGCCCGTCGATGTCGCCGGCAGGGCGTCCATCAGGATGATCTCCGACGGCCGCTTATAGGAGGTGAGTTGCGGAGCAATATGGGCCATCAGGTCTTCGGCGGTGGCGGCCGAGCCCCTGATCAGCTGCACGAAGGCGACGATTTCCTCATTGCCCTCGACCGGCCGGCCGACCACCGCGCACTGCACGACGGCGTCATGCGTGCTCAGCACTGCCTCGATCTCCGCCGGATAGACGTTGAACCCGGAGCGGATGATCATCTCCTTGGTCCGTCCGACGATGTAGAGCGCATCGTTCTCGAAGCGCGCCAGATCGCCGGTATTGAACCAGCCGTCGGCATCGATCGCCTTCGCCGTCTGATCGGGCGCGCGGTAATAGCCGCGCATGACGTTCGGGCCCCGGACGTGAAGCTCGCCGACCTCGCCTGCCGCAACCGGCTTGAGGTCACGACCGACCAGCCTGGCTTCGATCCCAGGCATCACGGTGCCGACGGCATGGTCCGCGCGCGGGCTGTCGGGCCGCACGCCGGAAATGCCCGGCGAGCACTCCGTGATGCCGTAGCCGTTGAGCAGCGGCAGGCCGAGCTCCGTCTCGACGCGGGACTTCAGATCGAGGTCGAGAGGCGCGCCGGCGACCGAGATCAGCCGCAGCCGCCCGCGCGCGAGCTTCGGCAGGCCGGCATTGCGCCGGTATTCGAGCAGACGCTGATAGGTCGCGGGCACGCCGTTCAGGATCGTGATGCCTTCTTCAGCCATCGCCTTGACCAGCGCGGCCGGATCATACTTGGGGACCAGGCGCACGGCGGCGCCGACCATCAGTGTCATGGTCAGCAGCGAGATGCCGACAATGTGCGAGATCGGCAGTACGCAATACTGCACGTCGTCGGCGTCCATCCTGCGGAAGCCTGCGGTGCCGCGGGCGCTGAACAGAAGGTTGCGATGGGTCAGCATCACGCCCTTCGGCGTGCCCGTGGTGCCGGAGGTGTAGATGAGAACCGCCACCTGGTCCGCGCCGTCGGCCTCGACAGGCTCGGCCACGGTCGAGGCATTCAGAGCGGTGACTGCGATGCCGGCGAGCGGGCCGAGATCCTGCGCCGCCGCCTCATAGCGTGCGGCATGTGCGGCGGCCTCCGGCGAGACATCGGCGGTGAGAAACACGCGGCGGGCGCCGCTGTGATCCCTGATCTGGTCGAGTTCGCGCGCCGAAAGGCGGGGATTGACCACGATCGCCCAGGCGTCGAGCCGGCTCGCCGCCAGCAGCAGGCAGGCGAGCGGAACCGAATTCTCGCTGACGATCATCATGCGGTCGCCGGGGCGAATACCGAGCGCGCGCAGCGCATCGGCCGCGCCGCTCACGGCCTGGTCGAGCTCGCGGTAGGTCAGCGTGACGCGATCGTCCATCAGCGCGAGATGATCCGGCGTCGCCGCAACATGCGGGTCGATCACCTCGTGGATCCGGTTCGGCAACCCCTCGAGGCTTCCTTCCATGACCTGCGTGGCTTCCAGCACCCAAACCTCCCTGTGTTAGCCCCTGGGGCCTGTTCGTTCGCTCCGTCAGGCGGTCTTGCGCCGCCCCCTGCCGAGCTGCGCGACGATCTCTTCCTCGACCTCGCGCAACTTGTCCTTGCCGAAGAAGATCTCGTCGCCGACGTAGAAGGTCGGCGATCCGAACGAGCCGCGCGCCACCGCGTCGCTGGTGTTCTCGATCAGCTTCTTCTTGACGTCGTCCTGCTGGGCGCGCGCGGAGATGCGGTCGATGTCGAGGCCGGAGGACAGGAACGCCGCGCGGAAGACCTGCGGGTCGTCCATCTTCTTCGGCGCGACCCACATGTGGTGATAGGCGGCGCGGAAATACGGCTCGAACAGGCCTTCGAACTGCGCCGCCACGGCGCCGCGCATCAGCGCCAGCGTGTTCACCGGGAAGAAAGGGTTCGGCGTGAAGGCGGTGATGCCGTGCCGCTGCATGAAGCGCTCGGTTTCCAGCGCATTGTATTCGGGCTTGTTCTTGACCCCGCGCAGCGAGTCGCCCGGCGACATGTTGCCGGTCGCCTTGTAGATGCCGCCGAGCAGCACGGGAACGTACTCGAAGCGGACGCCGGTGCGCTGCTCGATCTGCGGCAGCGCGAGCTCGGCGAGATAGGCGTTGGGGCTCCCGAAATCGAAGTGGAATTCGACCTTGAGCGGAGCAGCCATGGAACGCCCTTCCCGTTTTGATGATCGGCGGCCGGCGGCCGTCGCGTTGATTGTTGCCGCGACCATAAGTTCTAATTTGGAACTGTCAATATGATATTTATCATCCAATGCTACCCTGCACGGCATCTTATTGATAAGATTTCAGTTCTGATTTAGAATTCTGTCGAATTGGATCGCCTGGAGACGGCAATGAAATGGGATTCGCTCGAGGACGAGCCGTGCTCGCTGGCCCGCACCGTCGCCGTGATCGGCGACCGCTGGACCCTGCTGGTCCTGCGCGAGTGCTTCCTTCGCGTCCGCAGGTTCGATGATTTCGAGGCTTCACTCGGGATCACGCGCCACGTGCTGGCGGACCGGCTGAAGAAGCTGGTGCGCTTCGGTGTGCTGCGCAAGATTCCGTATCAGGAGGCGCCGAGGCGCGACGAATACATCCTGACGCAAAGGGGCCTCGATTTGTATCCGATCGTCATGTCGATCGTGCAGTGGGGCAACGTCCACATGGTCGACTCGCGCGGACGGCCGATGCTGCATGAACACAAGACCTGCAAGAAGATGTTCGATCCCGTCATGGTTTGCTCGGAATGCGGCGAGCCGCTGACGGCGAAGGCCGTCCATGTGCATCCGGGACCTGGCGCGCGACAATCGTCGCCAGTACATGCGAAGGCGCAGGAGCGAGCCAAGAGAGACTAAGAGCGGCCTGGATCTCTGCGGGCATGAGCGTCGTTAGCGACGGTGTCGGCTCGGCGCCGCAGACCCGGAGATGGCCGCCCCGTTGTCGGCCGCTCAGTCATCGCGCTCGGCGAAGCAGCAGTGCCTATCTTCATCTGCCGTGGCGCCCCATCAGAGGGAGCCCCGGCGGCGCCGATACCGAACGCAGCGACACGACACGCTCAGTAAACGCGTCGCGGGCGGTGTCCCGGCGGGGCACACGCCCTGCGGCATCGGCCTGCCCACCCAAGGCAACCGCCATAAGGCATCGTACGGGCAAGACGACACCCGTTTGGACCACTTCACAATTTCTGCAATAGAGCCCTATTGCTTGCGGACCAGCGGGATTTGAAGATTGGTCGGCCGGTTTTCATCAGTGTCGAAACCACGACCATCAACATTTCTGGCGCCCCAAAACAGCATGCCATAGTTTAAATAAACCAGGTCGTATTCCATAAAGTGAGTCCCTTCCGTCAGGCCGAACGGCGCGAAGCTCTTCTCAAACACGCTTTGGGCCTGACCGACGACCCATTTCGCACGGCCCTGCGCGGCGATCTTGTTCAGGAGATCTGCGAACGGAGGCAAAAGTGGCGTGACATCGTAGGCTTCATCAGCCACGAAATCGACCTTGTGCGCCCCAACGGCGACGGGGTGATCGCCGCGCCAGAACATGTGTCCCCGGATATAGATTTCTGCCAAGGGCACTTTGCCATAGGGATCGACCGTGTTCACAATTGTAAGTTCAAAACGGTCGTCCGGCAAAGCAACGAAATCGCGCGTCAGATAGAAGGGCTTCAACGATCCGTCGGGGTTCTTCGAGGCAGATGGACGCACCTCCGGCGCGATACTCACCCATTGCCCGAGGAGGGCTGTCTTCATTTGATCGAGGGTCATCATTGGTCTTTCCTTTCCAATAGACGGCAGGGATGGCCTGAACGAATGCGAACGCGCCGGCAAAACCTGGATCAGTGCAGAGAGTCGTCGATAGTACTCACGGCCATCCACCCTCGACGCGAATTGGCAGGGCTCAGCGGCCCTCAAAGCCCAGGACCGGTCGTGGCGCGTTCTGCGAAGTCGCGTGCGCCCTGATCCACCTGGTCGTCGGCCACACCCCTGTTGACGACGCCGCGCTGCATCATGGTCGCCGCCGAGACCTGCTCCGAGGTGATCGGCGAGCCGCATTGTGGGCAGTAGATGCGCCTCACTGCGAGACCGTTGGTACAATATCGGCAAAATGGGCGGTCTCGCCTTCCACCTCAATCGACGGACGAGGCACATACATCGCCGTCGAGAACGCGCTTCCCGACCGGGGACGACGCCGGTCGCAGTGGCACAGGCCGGTACCAACGGGCCCCGACTTGATCGTGTAGCGGACGGCGCCAGACATGCACCCTCCGGTCATGTGACCAGGCCTCGGAGACTTTATGGTCGCTTCTGAGGTCACATGTCCCTCGGTGCGTGTCCGGCGCGTGAATCCCGAAGCTCACCCCGGGTTTTTTGCAACCTACTCACACCAGGGATTCCGCTCTGGTATTGGACCATCCACTTTGGGACGATCCGACAGTGTTCATCGCGTCGTCCGCGCAAGACCTGCACCGGCTCGCCGATATGGACGGGGGGGATTTTGACCGGGCTTGTGCGGCCCGGATGTTCAGGTTTGTTCAGGGTTGAAACGCTACTCAGCGCGCCGCCGGCGCCATTGAGCCGGACTGACGCCCTCCAGCCTGAGAAAATGCCGCCCGAGATGACTCTGGTCGACGAAACCGCACATGACGGCAATCTCTGCAAGGCTTTCCACGGACTGGGCCATCAATGATTTTGCCCGCTCGATCCGCCTTCTCGTAATCCATTGGTGAGGCGTCATACCGAGAGTCGCGCGAAACGCCCGCGCAAAATAGCTCGCCGAGATACCACACTCCCGGCTGAGCTCGGAAATCGAAGGATCGTCGGCTAGCTTTGCCTCGATGAAATCGCAGGCACGACGGGCTTGCCACGGCGCCAGTCCACCCGTTGCGCGGGCCCCTCTTTGGAAGTTGCCGTACGTATAGATGACGTGATCATGCACAGCTAAAGCAATGTACTCCATAAATGCTGTGGTGACCTGAACCTCGTTGAGAATAGCCGGACCTATTGTGAGAGCGAGGTGATAAAGCACGATGTCGTCCTACCCGAGACAGGCAGCTTGAAGACCACCGATCCGAGGCAGACCTTTTTCATATGCCATGAAGTCGATCGTGGTCTGCGGCAGATGAATACGAATGCTGTCATGGACTGTGCCAAGACTGACTTCGTTTCTGGATGTCAAGTCGAACAGATAAGCCTTGCCCGGCTCTTGGACGACGGATTGCTGCCTGCCATCGATGGACACAATCGGATAGCGCGCGGGTATGAAGGGGATGTTGAAGACGAAGGCCTCCTCGCGAGGAGAGGGTATGGACAGGCCCGACTTTGGCTCCCGGCTCTTGAAATGCGAAAATGACATTTCCGCCGTGCCGCCAATGCGTGCGGCGATCGTTGGAGGCGGCGGTATCCTGTATCCCTTGGCTAATGCGGCGGAAACCCGTTCAGCCAGCATGCGCATCTCCTGAGGGTAAAATCTCCTTCCGGACCGCTCGCCTATTCTGGTCACGCCATGCAGCCAAAATGCAAGACTTCACCACACCGTAGACGATGTCGGCTCGATGATACCAACCTGTGCGCCCTCCTACCAGATCCCATGGCGTCACGAGCTAACTCTGACAAACGAAAGCATCCGCACCCGCAACGGGGGTCGGGGTATCCTCCAATGGCACCTCAAACGCCCTTCCCTGCCGCCAGCGCTGCATTTTTTGTCTCTGCTGAGGTAGGTCATGTCGAAAGAAAGCGAACCAAGCTACCTGACGCACGCGACCGGTGCGCCCGTCGGTGACAATCTGAACATTCTCTCCGCAGGCCGGCGCGGCCCGGCGCTCCTGCAGGATATCTGGCTGATCGAGAAGCTCGTGCATTTCGACCACGAAGTCGTTCCTGACGGCGAACGCGGGGCCGCCGACGCCGCACGTGACATCCGTGGCTTCGCGATGTTGCCGGTGAATCAGACTCTCGAAATTGATCAATGCAACTGCTTCGCCATGAGGAAGGCGAACCGGCAGATCTCTCGCTTCTACGACGCGCATCTTGAGCCGGTGGGGCTGCGTATCACGCAATTCCTCACCCTGGCGGCTCTCAACGAGGTGAGGAGCGCCGCCATCAATCCCCTTGCCGAACGGCTCGACATCGAACGGACGGCGATGGGCAAGATGGTCGGCTTTCTGGAACGGGACGGCCTGGTCAGAATCCGGCCCTCCCCCACCGATGGCCGTAGCCGCCTTATCGAACTCGCCGAAGCAGGCCGCCGTCTACACGCCGACGCGGCCCCTCTTTGGCATGAGGCCCAACGACAATTCCAGCAGTTGAACGGCGCGGACAATGTCGCCGCTCTGCGAAAAGCCTCGAGCGGCATGGCTGTCGGCGAAACGAAGGCGAGCATATCCGATGATTGAGCCGGCAGATTGACTGTCGCAATGGCCCCCATTTGAGGCCTTCGGCAGATCCCGGGTATCGGAGCCCCATCTCCGATCAACGTGGGCTCTCGACCGCTTTGGCCTCCCTTGCGCGACGAGGCCTGCAGGCTCCGGCCTCGCAGATGCGAGCCATTCCACGTGACGATCGCTCACAGACGTCGAGCAACCTCCTGGGCGCTATTCTCGCCGGACCGGATGGCCCCCTCGATATAGCCAGAGAAAGCCTCGGCGGTCTCCGTCCCCGCCCAGTGGAGGCGGCCGACCGGCTCCCGCAGCGCCGGACCGAATGCGCTGAGCACCCCAGGCCCCGGCGCCGAGCTATAGCCCCCGCGCTGCCATGTCGTCGCGGCCCAGACTTCCTCGATGTAGTCGATGGGCTTCAAGGCCTCGTCGCCAAGATAGGCGGCGACATCCTTGAGGACCTGATCACGTCGGGCCTGCGGCGACCGTTCCGCCCAGCGCCGGGCGCTCTTCCCTGTAAAAAGACCGACCAGACCGCCCGTCGCGCCTCGCACGGGTGAGTGATCGAACCATGGCCCGAACTCCGTGCTGTCGGAGAGCACCATGCCTGTCAGGCCCTGCGTGCGCCAGAACGGCCGGGCATAAGCGATGTGCGCCTTGATCACGCAGCCCATTGGCATGCGCTGCATGAGTCCGTCCCGCAACGCCGGCAAGGCCGGCCGATACGCGATCCGCGCCGCGAGCGAAGGCGGCGCGGTGACGATGACATATTTTCCGCGCCATTTGCGCCGGCCTGCCCAGACAGAGACACCGGTCTCGTCCTGGGCGATCGCGGTCACGGGCGCCTCCAGAACCACCGCAGGATCGAGCTCCCTCGCCATCCTGGCCGCGAGCTGCCAGACCCCGCCCTCCAGCATTGCATCCTGCGCGCCGCCCCGCGTGGAAACCATCTCGTTGAATCCACCCGCGGAAGACGCCATGGCCAGCATAGCAAGAAGCGAGACCTCGCCTGCTTCGGCGCAGGCCAGGGTGCGGATGAGGAGCCGCATCGCCGACCGCACGGCGGACGACCGCGCATTGGCGAGAATCCAGGTCTCCATGGTCTGCGCGTCGATCGCTTCGACGCCGGGCGCCTCCCAGGGACGCAGGACCGGAACCTGGCGGGCAAGCGCCTCGAACTTGCCGATCACCAGGGCGAACTCGGCCAGGGCCATCGGGCCGAGGGCTGGCGTCTCGCCCTCGTAGGTCGCGCGATGTCCGGCGAGGTCGACGATATTATTTCCCGAGGTGAATTGAGGATAGACGGCGACCCCGTATTCCCTGGCGAGCGCCAGCAGCCTGTCCTGCGCCGGGCCGACCCACTGGCCGCCGAGGTCGACGGTTTCGCCGGCGATGCTTCCGGGCTTGGTGCGCCCGCCCACGCGGTCATCCGCCTCCAGCACCACGACGCTGTGGCCGGCGGCACGAAGCGCCCGCGCCGCGGTCAGGCCCGCAAACCCCGCCCCGACGACCACGACGTCCACCGAGGCGACGGAAGCAGAATCACCGCCCGGCGCTTCCGCATGCGCAGCCCCCCGCATGGCACTCAACCCCACAGCCCCCACCCCAATACCTATTGCGCTCCTGCGGGACATCTGTGCTGCCTCGCGGCCTGTTGGATCGCTCATCTGTCTGCCTCGCTTCGACTGGACCCGAGAGATTCGAGCCGCTAATCACTACAAACGGGTA
Source organism: Bradyrhizobium sp. U87765 SZCCT0048 (assembly GCF_018131225.1). Classification (GTDB taxonomy): domain Bacteria; phylum Pseudomonadota; class Alphaproteobacteria; order Rhizobiales; family Xanthobacteraceae; genus Bradyrhizobium_A. The sequence goes on from NZ_JAFCMM010000001.1 coordinate 625,222, forward strand.
CTTGTACGCAAATCGATATGCGTACGCGTACGCATCGTCAAGTGGCCTCCCAGGAGGTTGTGCGCGTCCGGAGGATTCGATGAGCGGACCAGATCACGGGGTGGGCCTGAGGGAACGCCGTCGAAAGGAGGGGCAAGCCCGGATCCTGGAGGCGGCGCGGCAGCTTTTTGAAACCGATGGCGTGGCCGGACTCAGCATCCGGCTGATCGCCAAGCGCGCCGGCATGCCGGCCATGACCCTCTACCGCTATTTTCCCCACAAGACGGCGATTGTTCGCGCCCTCTGGTCGGAGGCCTTCGCACCTTTGTTTGTCGAGCTGGACGCAGCGGAGGCCGCAGAGACGGAGCCAAGGGCGCGCCTGCGCAGGGTCGCCCAGACCTTCGTCGACTACTGGCTGAGATTTCCCGCCCGCTACAAGGTCGTCTTCCTGATCGAGGACCGCCGGGAGTCAGAGGAAGACCGCTGGTTCATCGAAGAAACCGACGTCGTGCCCGAACTCCGACGGTTTTCCCGCCTGTTGGCCGCGCTCCAAGACGACACGGCCGCGGACCCCGCCGCGGACGGTGAAGCCCTGTTCTGCGCGCTCATCGGCGTCACCCACCTGCTCGTCGGGATGCCGGAATATCGCTGGGCAAGCAGCCAGACCTATATCGACCGTATCCTGCGCGGATTTTGCTGAGCGAACGGGAGCCTGATGCTCCTTCAAACTCCCGAAGATCTGCTCTTCCGCAAGCTTGATGTATGACGGAAACCCGTCGTCTCCCAACGGCCGCGCCATGCTCCCAGCGGCGCGCAGGTGCGCCGACATGTCGGTCCCAGCATCGGCTTCGATCGCAAGCAGTTCTGCAAAGCGCGGGATGTGTTCGTGGATCGGTGCCTGCGCCATGCCCCTGTCGTCCCTGCCCGCCAGGCGCGCTCGCACGCTCGCCCCCATACCATGACGCCAACGTCGCCAGGGGCTCAAAGCCGACCTGCGAGCCCAATCAATTGATTACTCAATCAGAATTTGCAGTTTCACCACCAAGCTGCGATGACATGACGTACGGGAATCATGTGAAGGTGTCCGGCCATGGCCAGGGTCAAAGGCGTCTCGAAGAACCCCGAGCAGGCGCGCCAGAAGATCATCGACTCGGCCCTCAAGGCGTTCGGCAAGCACGGCTACAGCTCCGCGTCGACCGAGCAGATCGCTGAGCGCGCCGGCTATAGCCAGGCCACCATCTTCTTTCACTTCAAGACCAAGGCAGGCCTTCTCAAGGCGTGCCTCGAGGAAGCCCGCACCAGGGCCTGGGGCTCCCTGCCCGACACCGCCCACCTCGGCGTGCTCGATCTCGTCAAGCGACTGGACGACCGTTTCGAGGATCCGGTGATCGCCGCCTTCTTCTCGAAGCTGATGATCGAGAACCGCACGAGCAGCACATTCCGGCCGATTTACGCCTCCTATCACGCCCATATCCGCAACATGATCCGCGACGAAATCGTGCGTGAAACCGCGGCCTCTGCCAAGGACGCGTTGCAGGCCGCCGGGTCGATCCTGTGCATGCTGATGGGCGTGCACGGGTCCTACACCATCGAGTCCGAGCTGTTCAGCCGCACCGACTACAGCGCGATGCTCCTCAAGAACGCGCAGCTCATCATCGACGATCTGCGCCAGCGCGCGCCAAAGGGTGCGGCGGCCCGCACGGCCGCCACACCCCGGTGATCACACCTCGTCTTCCACAGCGCTATCCAACACCGTCCGGAACGAACGCGACGACACGCGCCGGCGCGGCGCTGCAGTTCGCCAGCTTGATCGGAAAGAAGCCGACGTCGAATCCGGTCGGCGGCAGCGCCTTCAGGTTGGTAAGCTGCTGAACGATGAAGGCCTCCCGCTGCGTGATCGCCTTGTGGCCATCCCAGAGATCCTCCTTCACCCCCGTGGCCCGGAAGCGCGACGCCATGACCGGGAAAGGCAGATCCCAGCCGACCGCATCGGTCCCCAGGATGGTCGCACCGAGCGACGTCAGATGCAGCGTGCTTTCCCGCGACATGCCCGGCTGATTGAAATATTCGGGATCCGTGATGCCGTAGCGCTCCTGCCCTGTCCGGATCAGGACCGCATCGCCCGGAGCGATGGGCCGACCGACCGCCGCGATCGCTCGATCGAGCATCTCGATCGTGATCGGTTCTCCGCCTTTGGCGAAGGCCCGCACATCAAGCACCATGCCCGGCCGAAACAACTCGCCGAGATCGATATCGGTAATCGTTCGCGCCGGCGCACCGCCGCTTCGCGATCCGCTGTGCAACGGCGCATCGACATGCGTGCCGCAATGGGACGACATGTCGGTGAGCCGCTCCGCGCCCCACCCCTCGCCGTCGGGCAGATCCTCGTGCCGACACCCAAGGCCGGCGCAGAACTGGTTCTTTCCTCCGAGCTCTGCCGGATGGAGATACTCGATCGACGGCGCGATGACGCCCTTGATATCGGGGGGAAAGAACGATGGCAGCCTCTCGCGGTTGGCCGGATCGAGGGTGGCGGTCAAATCGACAAGGCGCACAATGCGTCTCCTGATATCGTCTGAGGGAATTGGTCGGGATCGAATGTCTTAGAGGCCGGATCCCTGCTTCAGTCCTGAATCCGGTTGCGAAGCGTTCCGATGCCGTCCGCCCGCAGTTCGACGGTTTGTCCGCGCGCCAGTTGGCGATGCTGCTCGACGGCAGACCCGCCAAGACACGTGCCGGTGCCGATCACCTCACCCGGCACCAGCGGCGAGACCCGGCTGAGCTGACTCAACGCTTCGGGAAAGCTGTGCTGCATGTTGCGTGTCGAGCCACTCGACCAGCGCTCGCCATCGATCCAGGCGCTCAGCGCGATGTCGTGCGGATCGCCGATCTCGTCAGCGGTCACGATGCATGGACCGAGACTGGTCGCAAAGTCCTTGCCCATGCAGGGGCCGACGCCGCCCCGCGAGGTATCCACCTGGATATCGCGAGCCGACCAGTCGTTCATGAGCGTGTAGCCGAACACGCAGGCCTTCGCCTGCTGCAGATCGATATTCGACGCGGCGCGGCCAACGACAACAGCCATTTCAAGCTCATAATCGAGCACCTCGGAATCTGCCGGCCAGCCGACGACGGCGTCCGGACCAATCACCGCATGATGGTTGCCGTTGTAGTAGAGCACGCGCCGGGAAATGATTTCGGGCAGGCCAGGATCGTTGTGGAGTGCTGCAGCCACGGCCGCGTCGGGATCCGGATGACGACGAAACGCGAGCCGCATCATCGCCCGGCGCGCCGGCTCGAGATGCTCGATGAACATGCCGGAATCGCGCAGCCGCGCCGGTACCGGCAGAGGCGCGAGCAGCCGGGCGCCGTCGAGCCTGACGACGGCTTCCTCAGCGACGTCCTGGAGAAGCGCCCTTGCGGCATCGAGCCCCGCGTCCCCGGCTTCGATCAGGGCCTGCATGGTGCGCAATTGGGGCCGCGCGGCGCCGGTGCTGATCTCATCGGCGCGGCTGAGATCCAGCAGCAGCCCTTCGCCGAACTCCGCGCAAACCGCGTGTTCCCCCGACGTTCGAACGATCGTGTACAGTCGCATGCAGGCCTTCCCTCAATTCAGAGTCGTTGATGTTCGATGGATAACGTCCGGCGTCAGGCCTGTTCGTCCGGCAGGGACAGGCGTGAGCGCAGCTCGGTCTTGAGAACCTTGCCGTAGTTGCTCTTGGGCAGCGCCGCGAGAAACCGATAGGGTTTCGGGCGCTTGAAGCGGGCAATATGGGCAAGGCAGACGCTGTCGAGCGCCTCGGCGGTGACGACCTTGCCCGCACGCGGGACCACGAAGGCGACGACTTCCTCGCCCCAATCCGCATGCTGACGTCCAACCACCGACACCTCCAGCACGTCCGGGTGCAGCAGCAGCACCTCCTCGACCTCGCGCGGGTAGATGTTGCTGCCGCCGGAAATGATGAGATCCTTGGAGCGATCTTTCAGCGTCAGAAATCCGTCGGTCGACAGACATCCGAGGTCTCCGGTGTAGAGCCAGCCGTCGCGCAACGCCTGAGCCGTCGCCTCGGGGTTGCGCCAGTAGCCGGTCATGCAGACGTCGCTCCGGGCGATCACCTCCCCGACTTCACCGGGCGCAAGATCGCGACCGCTGTCATCCACGACCCGAACCTCGACGCCGGTTCGCGCCATGCCCACCGACGCCAGCCGCTGCTCGTAGTGGGGATGGCCGACATCGGCGTGCATGCGCTTCGGCAGCGCCGTGATGGTGTTGGGCATTTCGCCCTGCCCGTAACCACCAAGCAGCCTCGGCCCGATGGTCTGCAGTGCGCGCTTGATGTCCTCGACATACATCGGCGCCCCGCCATAGACGATGGTGCGGATGGCATCGAGCCGCGCGCGCCCGATCGATGGATGATCGACGAGGCGCATCAACATGGTCGGCGCGGCGAAGAACGCCATGTTGTCATGGCGGCGCGTCAGCTCCGAAATCTCGGCCGGATCGAAGCCATGGCTCGCCGGGATGACCTGATGGGACGCCCGCGCCATATGGGGCAACGCGAACAGGCCGCCGGCGTGCGACAGCGGCGCGACATGCAGCATGCAGTCGGCTTCGCTGACCTGATCGACATCCGCGTAATAGCGCAGCGCCATGCCGCGCAGGGCGCGATGCGACAGCATCGCCCCCTTGGGCCTGCCGGTGGTGCCGCTGGTGTAGAACAGCCACGCCGGGCTTTCGTCCGCGACGTTCTGGAGGTCCAGCGCATGGGTGTCGAACAGCCGTTCGTAGTCGCGATCCTCGACACAGACGACCTGCCGCAGATCAGGCAGTTCGCCGACAAGCGACGCCAGTGGCTGCGCCAGATCCGCGGTCACGAAGCATACGCGTGCCGCGGTATCCTGCAGGATATGGCCGAACTCCCGCGCGTGCAGCCTGGCATTCATCGGCACGGCGCAGAGCCCGGCATGCCAGATCGCATACAGCGCCTCGAGATATTGCGGGCAGTTCTTCATCGCGAGACCGACACGGTCGCCGGGCTGCAGGTTCAACCGCCCGCGCAAGGCGGCCGCGAGTCGCGAGACGCGGAGCATGAACTGCGCGTATGACGCGCGGCATTCGGTTCCGACGGAAATCGCCGGGCACTCGGGGAAAGAACGCGCAGCGGACGCGAGAAAATAGCCGACATTCATGAGATGAACCTCATCGTCCCAGAATGGTCAGACACGCGACGGCTTCTTCACAACCGTGGAAGCCACCGCCGTTCTCGGCGATCGCAAAGCGCGCGCCGCTCACCTGGCGGCCGCCAGCTTCGCCTCTCAGCTGCAGGACGAGTTCATGGATTTGAGCAAGCCCCGTGGCGCCAATGGGATGCCCACGCGACTCCAGGCCCCCGGATGGATTGACGGGAATGCGGCCCCCCAGCACGGTGTCACCGCGCTCGGCCAGCCTGCCGCCCTCGCCGAACGCGCAGAATCCGAGATTTTCGACCTGGACGATCTCGCCGAACGCCGAGGCGTCATGGACTTCCGCGACGGAGATATCTTCAGGTCCGATGCCCGCCTGTTCATAGGCTTTCAGCGCGAGGCGCCGACAAATATGCCTGTCGACCTCTTCCGGCTCGCGATCGCTGCCGGAACCGAGCACGCTGGCATGCACCTTGATCGCGCGCGTGCGATCGAAGCGATCCAGCGCCTCCTCGCGAACGAGGATCGCTGCCGCGGCGCCGTCGGTGATCGGCGCACACATCGGCAGGGTCAGCGGCCAGGAAATCATGCGCGCGGCGAGCACCTCGTCGATCGACATGTCAGCGCGGTAGTGCGCCAGCGGATTGAGCGTTGAATGGCGATGGTTCTTGGCCGCGACCGCGGCCAGCTGCCGTTCCGTCGTGCCGAACGTCTTCATGTGAAATTTCGCCATCGCCGCATAGACATCCATGAAAACGCTGCGCATGCCGGGATCGCCCGCGCGCCCCCGCGGCGGCGCCATGCCCTCCCCCAGCCGAAGCAGTCGCGCCGCGGAGGCCTCGACCGCATGAACATCCCAGGCGCCATCGAAGATCGCGAGATTCCTCGTCTTATCCGGGCCGTTCATCTTCTCGGCGCCGACCGCGATCGCGACCTCACCGAGCCCTGCCTTCAGGTGGGCACAGGCGAGATGAAAGGCCGTGCTGGCACTGGCGCAGGCGTTCTCGACGTTGGTGATGGGGATTTCCGAAAACCCGGCATCGCGCAGCGCGATCTGGCCGGCAATCATGAATTGCCCTTCCAGCGGCGCCTGCGACGTGTTGGCGAAGAAGGCTGCGTCGACATCGTCGCGCGACACGTCGGCATCCAGCAGCGCGGCAGCAACAGCCTGCCTTGTCAGGCTCTTGACGGTTTCGTCCGCGAAACGGCCGAACGGCGTCATGCCCACGCCAACGACGTAGATATCACTCACTCGCATCTCCTCCCCTGATGCTGCCGCCAACAGGCTGCGCCCTTGACGGCGGCGGCAGATCGCGCAATTAAGTCATGACTCAACTGAGTAATCAATCAGAAAAACGAGCCGGCGCTATCGGGCCGGCGACGGCTGGTCCCGACACGGGGCCCGAACCACACACAAAACGCCGTCACCGACACGGCGACTGGAGGAAATGGACATGCTTGAAGCGCTCGACCGTCAGACCCGGCTGACCATCAGCCAGCGCAAGATCATCGCGGCCGCGATGCTCGGCAATCTGATGGACTTCTTCGACTACTTCATCATCGGCTTCGTGCTCGCGTTCATCATCGGCCCGTGGGGGCTGACCTTTGGCCAGTCCAGCCTGGTGCTGCTGTCGTCCGGCGCCGGCGCGATGCTGGGAGGTTTCTTCTGGGGATTTGCCGCCGACCGGATCGGACGACGCCCGGTATTTCTCGGCACCATCCTGACGTTTTCACTGGCGACCGGCGCACTCGCGCTGACGCCCGATCACGGCTGGATCTACCTGATCGTGTTTCGGTTCATCGTCGGGTTCGGTGCGGGTGGCCTGTACTCGGTCGACATCCCGTTCGTCCTCGAATTCATCCCTTCCTCCAGGCGCGCGCTGGTCACAGGCATTGTCACGACCGCGGTCGGCGGCGGCGTCCTGCTGGGGGCGCTCGCGGCCAGCACGTTGACACCCATGATCGGGTGGCGCGGCCTGTTCGCGCTCGGCCTGGTCCCCGCGTTGGGTTCTTTCCTGCTGCGGTCGTGGGTCCCTGAATCCCCGCGCTGGCTGCTGTCGCAAGGACGGCCTCAGGACGCCCGCCGCGCAGTCGCATCTGTCCTCGAGGTGCCCATCGAGAGTCTCAATCCGGCCACCGCGACGCCGGACAACGCGCCGCGCTTCCGTGAGATCTTCGGCTACCCCCGCAGCGTCGCCGTGACCTGGGGACTGTCGCTGTGCTCGCAGACGGCCATTTACGGCGTGACGCTGTGGGCCCCCACGCTGCTCATTCTGGTCATGCATGTGACGCCGCAACACGCAGCCGCGCTGTGGATCGGCGTCGGGGTTGTCGGCGTCCTGTCGCGGTTCCTGTTCTCATGGCTCGCGGACCGATGGGGGCGCAGGCTGTGCGGGATCGTCTGGGGCTGCGGCGCATCGATGGCGCTGGTCGCAGCAGCCTATTTTCACGATGCCACCCTCGGCGGCCTCTCGGTCTTCTACCTCATGCTTCTGGTCTGGTCGTTCATCGGCGACGGCGCGCTCGCCGTGGCAGGTCCGTATGTGGCCGAAATCTGGCCCTCGCGCCTGCGCGCAACCGGCATGGGGTCCGCTTACGGGTTCGGTGGCCTCGGCAAGATCCTGGGACCGGGCGGACTGGCGCTCGTCGTCGGTTCGTCGAATGTCATCAAGCCGGAGGTGTCGCTGGCGGCCCTGATGCCGAGCTTCATCTACTTCGCGGCATTCTATCTGCTCGGCGGCCTGATCTGGGCTGGGCTCGGCATCGAGACGAAAGGGCAATCACTGGAAGCCATCGAGCGTCGCCTCGGCGCGTGGAAAGCCCGACGCTCCCAGCAGCAGATCGCAATGCGCTCCGGCGCGGCGCTCGACAAGTGAGGGAAAGGCACTCCCCGCCCCTGGAAGACAGTGGACCGGCGCGCGATGAGGGACTGGATCCCCTCACGGGCGTCGGCGCTGTTCAGCCCCCGGATCGGGCAGCACATGGCAACGCCGCGGCGTAACAGACGCGCCGCGGCACTCCGGTCCCGCAGCACTCACACCTCGCCCCGTCAGCGAGCTTGCACGCCCTGCACGAGAACGGACCGGCTCAAACGGCTTCCCCTTCGTCGGCAAGAGCGGTGAAGCTGTCGACTTGGCAATCGAACCCGCTCTCCGGCGTGATGTCCGGCCCCGCATCGGGGTCGAATTCGAGCGAACGCGCGACGAACGCGGTGCGCATGAGCGCCATGCTGGTACGCCCCGACGGGATGGTCGCCTGGGCCAGCGAGACGACCGCCGACGAGGACGGCGCAGCCCGCGCCGCCTTGCGATGGTTCGGCGAACCCGTGACGGCGGATGATCCCGGCCTGCGACCGACAAGCGGGACATCGCGCTGAGCGGCCCGCCGCTCACACGACATCACCGGGTCACGATGCTGCGCATCGCCCCGGTGATATCGAGCGAGATGCCACGGCCGGCCGTGGCGCCGCGGCCTCAGAGCTTGAGGCCGAGCCGCGTCGCCGCCTGAGTGACGTACTTCTGGGTCTGGTGGAACGCGCCGCCGAGATCGCGCGCCCTCGACATGTCGCTGATCTCGGCAAAATGCGCCGCAATCGCGTCCGGCGTCCATTCCTCCGGCGGCAGATTGACGCCTTCGGTTTCGACGATCCTGATGACCGCGAACGATCCCGCGCCGGCGCCCATGATGGTACGGGTCGGCGCGTCCGCGCCGAGAAGATACAGCACCGCGGGCGTGATCGATTCCGGCTTGAGCAATTCGAGCGCCTGCGGCGGCAGCAGCTCTTCGGTCATGCGCGTCGCCGCCGTCGGCGAGATGGTATTGACGCGGATATCGGTCTTGCGCCCCTCCTCCGCCAGCACGTTCATCAGGCCGGCCATCGCCGCCTTCGCCGCGCCGTAGTTGGCCTGGCCGAAATTGCCGAACAGGCCCGAGCTCGACGTCGTCAGCACGATGCGTCCGTAATTGCGCTCGCGCATCCCGTTCCACACCGCCTTGCAGCAGTTGAAGGTGCCGACGAGATGCACGTCGAGCACTTTCCGGAAATCGTCCTCTTCCATCTTGCCGAACGACTTGTCGCGCAGGATGCCGGCATTGGCGACCAGCAGGTCGACCTGCCCCCACTTTTCTGTCGCCTTCGCGACCATGGCCTCGACCTGCTCGCGGTTGGAGACGTCAGCACCGTCAGCCATGGCCTCGCCGCCGGCCTTGCGGATCTCCTCGACCACGGCGTCCGCCGGTCCGAGCGAGCCACCGCTGCCGTCGCGCGCACCGCCGAAGTCATTCACCACCACGCGGGCGCCGCGCGCGGCAAGGCCAAGCGCATGCGCCTTGCCGAGACCGTTGCCCGCGCCGGTGACGATCGCGACCTTGCCATCAAACCTGATTGTCATGGATGTCTTTCCTCAAGCAAAGAACAGGAGACCAAGCCAGTCGGCGACCAGCGCCGGCTTGTCGCCACCCTCGATCTCGACGGTGACCTGGGTGCGCGACAGCAACTCGTTCGGCCCGCGCAGCGTCGCTTCCGCCAGCGTGAAGCGGCCGCGCACGCGCGCGCCGGCGCGCACCGGCGAGACGAAACGCAGCTTGTCGAAGCCGTAGTTCACGCTCATGCGCGTGCCCTCGATCGCCGGCAGCACTTCGTAGGCGAACACGCTCATCAGCGACAGGCTGAGAAAGCCATGCGCGATCGTGCCGCCGAACGGCGTCTCGCGCGCCGCGCGCGCGGGATCGACATGGATGAACTGATGGTCCTCTGTCACCTCGGCAAACGCATCGATGCGCGCCTGGTCGACGAGGTGCCATGGCGACGTGCCGATCTCGGTGCCGACAAGCGCCATGTAGGCGTCGCGGCTGATTGTCCTGGTCATGAAGCTGTTCGTTCCTTCCAAAGTTGCGGCGGCAGCTTCCACAGATTGGCGGGCGCTGTCCATGCACAATCATGGGCGTCAAAACTCATCACTGGAAAAGCCTCCGACCCTTGTGTTTGTCGTCGCCGGGCTTGTCCCGGCGACCCCGGCAAGGAGGGCACTGCGTCCCCAAGCGAGGTGGCCGGGAGACCTTGGTCCTGGCGATCCGTTAAAGACGGATCGCGCTGCCCGGCCACGACAGGGAAAGATGGAAGCGTGGCCCACACCGGAAAATCCCGTCAGACGGCAATCGTCATGGTCCGGGCCAGCAACCGCGCCTCTTCGGTCAGGGCTGCCACCAGCGGCGTCATCGGCTCGCGGTGAGGCACCACGAGACCGATGGAATGGACGCTGCTCGGCTCGACGATCGGAATCGAGCGCACCTTGTCGGTGAGCCCGAGCGTCTCGGCGAGGCGCGCCGGCATCACGCTCGCCCAGCGCCCGGTGCGGACATGGGCATAGAGCACGATCATCGAGTTGGATTCCAGCGTCGGCGACGCAGTCGCGCCGGCCCGCTGCAGCAACTGGTCGATGATCCTGCGGTTCTGCATGTTGGGCGTCAGCAGGCAGAGCGGAATGGTACCGACCTCGGCCCAGGTCACGGTCTCGCGATCGCCGAAGTCGCCATCGGGCGCGGTCAGCAGGCGATACTGTTCGAGATAGAGCGGCACGGTGTTGACGTTGCCGAGCGGCTCGTTGTCGAGATAGGTCAGCCCGGCGTCGACCTCGAGATTTTCAAGAAGGCGCAGGGCCTCGATCGACGTCGACGACAGGATGGTGAACTTCACCCCGGGATGCTTGGCGCGGAACGGCGTGGTCAGCGTCGCGGTCATGGCGAGCGCGGTCGGAATGGCCGCGATCCTGATATGGCCGACGAGGCCATGCTTCATCGCGTCGATGTCCTGGCGCATGGCGCGGGCATCGCCGACGATGCGCCGCGCCCAGTCGAGCACGCGGTCGCCCTCGGGCGTGAAGCCCTGGAACCGGGAGCCGCGGTTCACCAGCAGCAGGCCGAGCGATTCCTCGAGCTGCTTGATGCCCGCCGACAGGGTCGGCTGGCTGACGCCGCAGAACTCGGCCGCCCGGCCGAAATGCTGTTCGCGGGCAAGCGCCAGCAGGAATTCGAGCTTGTCGATCATGGAGAGCTTTATCGGGACAATTGCGCCCGATAGGAAGCCTTTTTGGGCGGCGCCGCAAGGTGGCGTCGCCATGGCTGTGGGGTTTCGCCGCAGCCGCGACGGAGGCGGTCAGGCCCCCGCCCCGCCGGTGGGCCGGCCCGCCTGCAGCTCGGGAAAATCCTCTTCGCGGAACTCGTGGCCGCGCAGCCGGTCGCTGCGGTTGTCGTCGTGCTCGAGGCGGCGCAGCTGCACCCGGCGGATCTTGCCCGAGATGGTCTTGGGCAGCTCGCTGACGATTTCGAGGCGACGGACCCGCTTGAACGGCGCAAGGCGCGACTGCAGGTATTTGAAGATCGACAGCGCGGTCTCCCGCGACGGCTCTGCCTGTCCGACCAGCAGCACATAAGCCTTGGGCACCGCAAGGCGCACCGGGTCCGGCGACGGCACCACGGCAGCCTCGGCCACGGCCTCGTGTTCCAGCAGGACGCTCTCCAGCTCGAACGGGCTGATGCGGTAGTCCGACGACTTGAAGACGTCGTCGGAACGGCCGACGAAGGTGAGATAGCCATCGTCGTCGAGGAAGACGACATCGCCGGTGCGGTAGACCTCGCCATCGGCGCCGCGCGGCGTGCCATCTTCCGCCAGATAGCCGGTCATCAGCCCCGCGGGACGATCGGCGCCGAGCACGAGGCTCGCCTCGCCCTCGGTCGCGGGCTGGCCGTCGATGTCGGTGACGCGCACCCGGTAGCCCGGCAGCGGCCGTCCCATCGAGCCGACCTTGACGACCTGGCCCGGCGAATTGCCGGCGAGCGCGGTGGTCTCGGTCTGGCCATAGCCGTCACGGATGGTCAGGCCCCAGGCCGCCTTGACCTGGTCGATGATCTCGGGATTGAGCGGCTCGCCGGCGCCGCAGACTTCGCGCAACGCCACCTTGTAGGACGCCAGCGGCTCCTGGATCAGCATGCGCCACACCGTGGGCGGCGCGCACAGCGTGGTGACGCGACAGCGTGCCACCACCGCGAGCAGCGCCTTGGCATCGAACCGCGGCTGGTTGACCACGAACACCGTGGCGCCGGCGTTCCATGGCGCGAAGAAGCAGCTCCAGGCGTGCTTCGCCCAGCCCGGCGAGGAGATGTTGAGATGAACGTCCCCCGGCTGCAGCCCGATCCAATACATGGTGGACAGCGCGCCCACCGGATAGCTGCGCTGGGTGTGCAGCACGAGCTTGGGCTTCGCCGTGGTGCCGGAGGTGAAATAGAGCAGCATCGGATCGTCGGCGCGGGTGACGCCGTCGGGCGTGAAGCTGTCCGGGAAGCCCGCCGCGGTCTCGTAAGCCTCCCACGCGCCCTGCCCCTGCGGCGCGCCGACCACGATCCGCGTCAGCCCCGCGCTGGACAGGCCGTCGAACTTGGCGACCTGATCGAGGGAAGCGACCACTGCCCTGGCGCGACCGCGGTCGAGGCGGTCCTGCAATTCCTCCGGCGTCAGCAGCGTCGTCGCCGGGATGATGACGAGGCCGAGCTTCATCGCCGCCAGCATGGTCTCCCACAGCGGCACGACATTGCCGAGCAGCAGCAGCAGGTGATCGCCGCGCTTCAGCCCGCGCGCACGCAGGAAGTTGGCGACCTGGTTGGAGCGGCGCGACAACTCTGAAAAGCTGTGCCGGCTCTCGGCGCCGGTCGCCGCATCGACGATCCACAGCGCGGGCCGGTCACGGCTGGCGGGATCCGACGCCAGACCCGCGTCGAACCAGTCGAGCGCCCAGTTGAAATCCACCGCATCAGGCCATTTGAAGCCGGCGACCGCGGTGGCGTAGTCGGTGCGGTGCTGGAGGAGAAAGGCGCGCGCGTCGCGGAATGAGGTCATGGCGAGCCTCCCTGTTTTGTCTCTCAGTGTGCGAGCGCCCGAAGATAGCGGATGATGCCGGAGAAATCGACGCCGCCGTGACCGGCCTTGTCGAACGCTTCATAGAGCTCCGCCGCATGGGCGCCGAGCGGCGTCGCCGCTCCGCTCGCCGTCGCCGCGTCCTGCGACAGCCGCAGGTCCTTGAGCATCAGCGCTGCGGCGAAACCCGGCTTGTAATCATTGTTGGCGGGCGATGCCGGCACCGGCCCCGGCACCGGGCAATAGCTGGTCAGCGACCAGCACTGTCCCGACGAGGTCGAGGCGACATCGAACAGCGCCTGGTGCGACAGCCCCAGCTTCTCGGCGAGCGCGAACGCCTCGGACACGCCGATCATGGAGATGCCGAGGATCATGTTGTTGCAGATCTTGGCCGCCTGCCCGGCGCCGGCGTCGCCGCAGTGGACGATCTTCTTGCCCATCGCCTCGAGGATCGGCTTCGCCGCCGCGAATGCCTTGGCGTCGCCGCCAGCCATGAAGGTCAACGTCGCCGCCTTGGCACCACCGACGCCGCCGGACACCGGCGCATCGACGGACGGCAGCGAAGACTTTGCGGCCAGCGCATGAGCCTGACGGGCGCTGTCGACGTCGACGGTCGAACAGTCGATCATCAACGTCCCCGCAGCGACATGCGGCAGCACCTCGCCCCACACGGCGACGACATGCTTGCCCGCCGGCAGCATCGTGATGACGACATCGGCGCCCTTGACGCTGTCGGCCGCGGAGGCGGCAATGGCGACGCCCCCCGCCTTCGCGGCGTCGCGCGATGCCGGCACGAGATCGAAGCCGGTGACCTTGTGCCCGGCCTTGACCAGGTTACCGGCCATCGGGCCGCCCATGTTGCCGAGACCGATGAATGCGATGGTGGCCATGACGTTTCCTCTGCGTGTGTTTCAATCGTTCGTACGGAAGCGGAATCGAACGAGCTTACCCTCATCTCCAAACTCAAGATGATGCCAAATCAGGATCATCCGAAGAGCTGGCTCAATCTGTTTTGTCGTCGCCGGGCTTGTCCCGGCGATCCCGATAAGGAAGGCACTGCGTCCCTGATCGGGGTGGCCTGGACGAGCCCGGCCACGACAGAAGGAAAATCAAAGCGCTGCCCTTCAGTTTAGCGCTGCCAAACATAGGCGATAGGAACCCATCCCCACTTGCCCTAATCCGGGAACACCAACTCGTCGCGGCGCGGCGTGAAATAGGCGTCCACGATCTGCGGCGTGACGTCTTCGAGGCGCGATGGATTCCAGCTGGGGTTTCGGTCCTTGTCGACGATGACGGCACGCACGCCCTCGACGAAATCGGCGCTGGCGAACACCTCGAGCGACGCGCGGAATTCATGCACCAGCGCTTCCTTCAGCGACTTCAGCGTGCGCGCCTCGCGCAGCAGCCGCAGTGTCACCTTCAGGCCGCGCGGCGATTTCTCGCGCATGGTCTTGAGCGTGGCGAGCGCGAATTCGGAACCGTCCACCTCCAGCGCCGCGACGATCGCCTCCACGGTGTCATGGGCGAACAGGCGGTCAATCTCTGCGCGGTTCTCAGCCACCGGCCCGCCGGTCGTCGGCGTGGCGAAGCGGGCGATGATGGCATGGATGTCGGCATGGCTCGCCCCGGCTGGCGCCGCGGTGAGCGCGGCGCGCAACGCCGGCCACTGCGCCGTCGTCACGAAGGCGTCGGCAAGCCCGGCAGCCACCGCGTCGGCGCCCCCGGCGGTCTGGCCAGTGAGCGCAAGATACGTGCCGACTTCGCCCGGCGCATGGGACAAGAGCCAGGTGCCGCCGACATCCGGAAAGAAGCCGAGGCTGACTTCCGGCATGCCGATACGGGTCTTTTCCGTCACCACGCGATGGCTGGAATGGCAGGCGAGCCCGACGCCGCCGCCCATCACGATGCCGTCCATGTAGGCGACATAGGGTTTGGGATAGGCCTCGATGCGGGCGTTGACGATGTACTCCTCGCTCCAGAACACCTTGCCGAGGTCGCCGCCGACCCTGGCGCTGTCATAGAGGCCGCGGATGTCGCCGCCGGCGCACAGGCCGCGCTCACCAGCGCCTTCGAGCAGCACGAGACCGATCGCCGGATCGAGCTCGAAGCTGTCGAGCGCGGCATCGATGCCGCGCACCATGTCGAGAGTGATGGCGTTGAGCGCCTTCGGCCGGTTCAGCCTGAGCACGCCGGCGGTGCCTTCGCGGCGAACGATGAGTTCGCCCTCGGCGACAGGAGCTGCGTCGTTCATCGGCCGCCCTCGACCAGCTTGCGGGCCACGATCAGGCGCATGATCTCGTTGGTCCCTTCCAGGATCTGGTGCACACGCAGGTCGCGCACGATCTTTTCGATGCCGTACTCCGACAGGTAGCCGTAACCGCCGTGCAGTTGCAACGCCTCGTTGGCGACGTCGAAACCGACATCGGTGCCGAAGCGCTTGGCCATGGCGCAGAGCATGGTGGCATCCGGATCCTTGCGATCGAGCGCCGCCGCCGCACGCCACAGGAAGGTGCGCGCCGCCTCCAGCTCCGTCGCCATGTCGGCAAGGCGGAACTGGAGCGCCTGGAATTCGTCGAGCCGTTTGCCGAACGCCTTGCGCTCCTTCATGTAGGCGAGCGTCTTGTCGAGCGCGGCTTGCGCGCCGCCAAGCGAACAGGCCGCGATGTTGAGACGGCCGCCATCGAGGCCTGCCATGGCGATCTTGAAGCCGATGCCCTCCTCGCCGAGCCGGTTGGCGACGGGCACGCGAGCGTTCTCGAAGATCACGGTGCGGGTCGGCTGCGCATTCCAGCCCATCTTGCGCTCATTGGCGCCGAACGACAGGCCCGGCGTGTCCGCCTCGACCACCAGCGTCGAGATGCCGGACGGGCCGTCGCCGCCGGTGCGCACCATCACCACATAGAGCCCGCTGGCGCCGGCGCCGGAGATGAACTGCTTCTGGCCGTTGAGGATGTAATGGTCGCCATCGCGCACGGCGCGGGTGCGGAGCGCGGCGGCGTCGGAGCCCGAGCCGGGCTCGGTCAGGCAGTAGCTTGCGGCGAGCTCCATGGTGCAGAGTTTTGGCAGCCACTTGCGGCGCTGCTCATCCGAGCCATAGGCGTCGATCATCCACGACGCCATGTTGTGGATGGAGATGAACGCCGCCGTTGTCGGGCAGGCGGTGGAGAGCGCCTCGAAGATCAGCGCGGCGTCGAAGCGCGTCAGCGCCGAGCCGCCGACATCGTCACGGATATAGATGCCGCCGATGCCGAGCGCCGCGGCCTCGCGCATCACGTCGAGCGGAAAATGCTTGCGCTCGTCCCACTCCAGCGCATGCGGCGCGATCTTCTCCGCCGCAAAACTGCTGGCCATGTCGCGGACCGCGAGCTGGTCCTCCGTCAGAGCGAACTGCATCCCGCCTCCCTATCTCCTCATGGCGAGCAGTGCAGCAAGACTGCACGTCTCGAGCCATGAGGCCAATGAACGACAACGTCAGCCCAACCGTCATCCTGAGGTGCGAGCCAACGGGTCCGCGCGAACCGCGGCCCGATGACAGGCTCCGCGAGCCTCGAAGGATGAACGGCCGCTGAGCCGCCACCCGGGCCGTCGCCCTTCGAGGGCCGCGCGCTGCGCGGCCACCTCAGGGTGACGGATGACATCTCATGGGCCTCATCCGAGAAGCCCGCGCCGCGGGCCGATCCGGAATCCCGGCCATCGCCGCGACGCAGCGATTCCGGGTTCGCGCGCTTTGCGCGCGCCCCGGAATGACATCTGCGATCAGTTCATCGTCGGAATGACGAACTCGGCGCCGTCCTTGACGCCGGAGGGCCAGCGCGAGGTGACGGTCTTGGTCTTGGTGTAGAAGCGGATCGAGTCCGGGCCGTGCTGGTTGAGGTCGCCGAAGCCCGAGCGCTTCCAGCCGCCGAAGGTGTAATAAGCGATCGGCACCGGGATCGGCACGTTGACGCCGACCATGCCGACATCAACCTTGGCGGCGAAGTCGCGCGCCGCGTCGCCGTCACGGGTGAAGATGGCGACGCCGTTGCCATACTCGTGCTCGGTCGGCAGCCGCAGCGCCTCGGCATAGTCCTTGGCGCGCACCACCGACAGCACCGGGCCGAAGATCTCCTCCTTGTAGATCCGCATGTCCGCGGTCACGTGATCGAACAGGCAGCCGCCGAGATAGAAGCCGTTCTCATAGCCCTGCATCTTGAAGCCGCGGCCGTCGACGACGAGCTTGGCGCCTTCCTGGATGCCGGTCTCGACATAGCCCTTGACGCGCTCCAGCGCGGCGCGGGTCACCAGCGGACCGTAGTCGGCGGTCGGATCGGTCGAGGGGCCGATCTTGAGCTTCTCGACGCGCGGGATCAGCTTTTCCATTAGCTTGTCGGCGGTCGCCTGCCCGACCGGCACCGCGACCGAGATCGCCATGCAGCGCTCGCCGGCGGAGCCGTAGCCGGCGCCGATCAGCGCGTCGACCGTCTGGTCCATGTCGGCGTCCGGCATGATGATGGCGTGGTTCTTGGCGCCGCCGAAGCACTGCGCGCGCTTGCCGGTGGCCGCGGCGCGCTCATAGATGTACTGGGCGATCGGCGATGAGCCGACAAAGCCGACGGCGCGGATGTCCGGATCGTCGAGAATGGCGTCGACAGCTTCCTTGTCGCCGTTGACGACATTGAGGATGCCCGGCGGCAGGCCCGCTTCCAGCATCAGCTCGGCGAGCATCATCGGCACGCCGGGATCGCGCTCGGAGGGCTTGAGGATGAAGGCGTTGCCGCAGGCGATCGCCGGAGCGAACTTCCACATCGGGATCATCGCCGGGAAGTTGAACGGGGTGATGCCGGCGACGACGCCGAGCGCCTGGCGCATCGAATAGATGTCGATGCCGGGGCCGGCGCCCTCGGTGTACTCGCCCTTCATCAGGTGTGGAATGCCGCAGGCGAATTCGACGACTTCGAGGCCGCGCTGGATGTCGCCCTTGGCGTCGGGAACGGTCTTGCCATGCTCGCGGGCGAGGCGGTCGGCGAGCTTGTCGTAGTCGCGCTGCACCAGTTCGAGGAATTTCATCAGCACGCGGGCGCGGCGCTGCGGGTTGGTGGCCGCCCAGGCCGGCTGCGCCGCCTTGGCGTTCAGCACCGCTTCACGCACCTCAGCCTTCGAGGCCAAGGCCACCTGCGCCTGGACCTCACCGGTCATGGGCTCGAACACGTCGGCGAACTTGCCCGACTGCCCCTTGATCTCCTTGCCGCCGACAAAATGACCGATCGCGCGCATGCGTGTCCTCCTGAGGAATAAAAGTCTTTAGGAGACTTTTTGACCTGCATTTTATAACATTCAACTGCGTTATATTGCAGGATAGATGTGCGAAAATGCCAGATCAGGCCACCGAGATCGACTGGGACGACTTCCGCTTCGTGCTGGCCATCACCCGTGGCGGGACGGTCTCGGCTGCCGCCAAGCAGCTCGGCGTCGACCATACCACCGTGATCCGGCGCGTCGACCGCCTGGAGCGGCAGCTCTCGGCCAAGCTGTTCGACCGCCGCAAGACCGGCTACCAGCTCACCGAGGCCGGCCATCGCGTCGCCAGCAGCGCCGAGGTGATGGAATCGACCATCGCCGCCAACCAGGACGAGATCGGCGGCTCGAAGGCGCATCTCACCGGCACGGTGCGGATCGGCGCCCCTGACGGCTTCGGCACGCATTTTCTGGCGCCGCGCCTCGTGCAGTTCAGTGAACGCTACCCCGACCTCGACCTGCAACTGGTCGCCACCGCACGGCTGTTCAGCCTCTCGAAGCGCGAGGCCGACATCGCCATCAGCCTGTCGCTGCCCAAGGAAGGCCACATCGTCGGCCGCAAGCTGGTGGACTACGGCCTCGGGCTCTACGCGGCCCCCGCCTATCTCGACTGCCAGCCGCAGATCCGTGACCGCGACGACCTGCCCGGCCACCGCTTCGTCGGCTACATCGAGGAGTTGCTGTACACCACCGAACTCGACTACCTGCCGCAGGTGTCGCCGAAAATCTCAGCCCGCTTCCGCAGCGCCAACCTGATCGCCCAGTTCAATGCCACGGTCGCCGGCTTCGGCATCGCCGTGCTGCCGCACTTCATGGCGCGGAACGAGCCGCGGCTGCGGCCGATCCTGCCCGACAGCGTTTCGATCGTGCGCAGCTTCTGGCTGCTGATGCATGCCGACAGCAAGGACCTCGCCCGCATCCGCGCCGCGGCCGATTACATTCATGCCACGGTGGAACGCGAGCGCGGGCTGTTCAATCCGGCGTGAGGGGGAGATCGCAGCGCGTTGATCAGGATCGCAAACGCTTGCGGTTCAGGCGTGAGCCTTGGCGGCACGTGTGCGAGGCGCCTCCTTCTTGCGCGGCTTCGCCTTGGCCGAAACGCCCGGCTCCGATTTGCCCGGTGTCGACTTACCTGGCGCCGACCTGCCTAGCGCCGACCTGCCTAGCGCCATGGCGCGGCCGGCGTCGAGCACCTCCTGGGAGAAAGCGCTGCCGCCGGCGACACGCGCCAGGACCACCGTTCCCATCAGCGTCGCGATGGTGCCGATCGCCTGCTGGCGCGCCTCGGCGCTGTCGGCGTCCGACACCTGCCCGGTGAAGACCGAGATCATCTGCTCCAGCTTGTTGAGGAACATGCGCCGCGTTTTCGGCGACTCGCGCACCACGTCCCCGGCGAGCGCCGGGATCGCGCAGCCCTTTTCGGGATGATCACGGTGCTGCGGCGTCAGATAGCTGTCGACCAGCAGGGCCAGCCGGTCCGCGACCGCCTTGTCCTTGACCTGCTTGCCCCAGCGTTCGGTGGTCTGGTCCATCGCATGGGCGATCGCCTCGATCACCAGATCTTCCCGGGAATCGAAATGAGCGTAAAATCCGCCATGGGTCAGGCCAGCCTCCTTCATGAGGTCGGCCACGCCGACGCCGCGGGTTCCCTTCTCCCGCAGCTGGGCGGACGCATGGCGAACGATCCGCTCGTGGGTTTCGGCTTTGTGGTCCTTGGAGTAGCGCATGGGCGATCCTGAGGATGATCGTAATCATATAATACGATCGGGGGGCGATACCAACAGGCGGGCGGCAGGAAAGGCTGGATTGGAATACCACAATGGACATCATAAATGAATTTTGCGGCGTCGAGATCGATGGCCGGGGCGTCACCACCCTGACCATGCGCAACGCCGGGCGCCTCAACATCCTCGATACCCCGGCGATCACCGGCCTGCGCATGGGGCTCGAAACCCTTGCAAAAAACGATGCAATTCGCGTGCTGGTGTTCCGCACCGAAAGCGAACGGGCCTTTATCGGCGGCGCCGACATCAAGGAAATGGCGCGCCTCGATCAGGCCTCTGCCGAAACATTCATCACCGGCCTCGGCCAGCTCTGCGAGACGGTGCGACAATTTCCCGCGCCGGTGATCGCCCGGATTCCCGGCTGGTGCCTGGGCGGCGGCCTCGAGGTGGCGGCGGCCTGCGACTTCCGCGTCGCAACCGCCACTGCGAGATTCGCGATGCCGGAGGTCAAGGTCGGCATCCCCTCGGTGATCCATGCCGCATTGCTGCCGCGTTTGATCGGCAGCGGCCGGGCGCGCTGGCTGGTGATGACCGGGGCGACCATCGACGCGACGATGGCGAGGGACTGGGGTTTTCTCGACGTCGTGACCACGCCCGACGGCCTCGACGGGGCGATCGCCGACCTCGCCGACGAACTGCTGGGCTGCGGCCAGCAGGCGCTGCGGGCGCAAAAGGAGCTGTGCCGGCAATGGGACGAACTGCCCCTGCACGAGAGCATCCAGAACAGCGTCGCGATCTTCGGCCGCGCCTTCCTGACCGGCGAACCGCAGCAGCACATGCAGGCGTTCATCGATCGCAAGCGGACGGCGACATGACCGCCCATCCCGGTATGGCCCTGCCCTGCGCGGCCCTGCCATTCACACCATTTTGCTCCCGCCCGCATGGTGCATTGCAAACACCGCGGCAACCGATCATATGATAGCCATCATTTGAACGACGGGCCCACGGCCCGAACCAACGAGGCTTGCATGCAGCGAAGTTCCAATCTCCGGCGCATTGTCGTCACCGGCCTGGGAGCGGTGTCCCCGCTCGGCTGCGGCGTGGAGGCGTCGTGGACGCGCCTCCTCGCCGGCCGCTCGGGCCTGCGGGCAGCATCCGAGGAGCTCGCCGCCGACCTCAACGCCAAGGTGGTCGGCAGCGTACCCGATCTCGCCGACGATCCGGAGGCCGGTTTCGATCCCGACCGCGCCGTGCCGCGCAAGGACCAGCGCAAGATGGACCGCTTCATCCAGTTCGCGATGCTGGCGGCGGACGAAGCGATCGCCCAGGCGAAGTGGGCGCCGGACGACGTGCGCGGCCGCGAGCGCACCGCCACCATCATCGCATCCGGCGTCGGCGGCTTTCCCGCGATCGTCGATGCGGTGCGCACCGCGGACACCCGCGGCGTGCGCCGCCTCTCCCCGTTCACCGTGCCCGCCTTCCTGGTCAATCTCGCCGCCGGCCAGGTTTCGATCAGGCATCGCTTCCAGGGCCCGCTCGGCGCGCCGGTGACGGCTTGCGCCGCCGGCGTGCAGGCGATCGGCGACGGCGCGCGGATGATCCTCGCCGGCGAAGCCGACGTCGCCGTCTGCGGCGGCGCGGAAGCCTGCATCGACCGTGTCAGCCTCGGCGGCTTCGCGGCCGCACGGGCACTGTCGACGGGCTTCAACGACACGCCGGCGCGCGCGTCGCGGCCGTTCGACCGCGATCGCGACGGCTTCGTGATGGGCGAAGGCGCCGGCGTGCTGGTGATCGAGACCCTCGACCATGCGCTGGCACGCAACGCCACGCCGATCGCCGAGCTGGTCGGCTATGGCACCACCGCCGACGCCTATCACATGACCGCGGGCCCGGAGGACGGCTCGGGCGCGCGGCGCGCGATGGAGATCGCGCTGCGCCAGGCGGCGATCTCGCCGATCGACGTCCAGCATCTCAACGCCCACGCCACCTCGACCCCGGTCGGCGACCTCGGCGAGATCGCCGCGATCAAGGCGCTATTCGGCACCGACGGCAAGGTGGCGGTGGCCTCCACCAAGTCGGCGACCGGACATCTGCTCGGCGCGGCCGGCGGACTCGAGGCGGTGTTCTCCGTGCTGGCGCTGCGCGACCAGATCGCGCCGGCGACGCTCAATCTCGACAACCCCGACGAAGCCGCCGCCGGCATCGACCTCGTGCGCGGCGAAGCGCGCAAGATGCACATCGAACATGTGCTGTCGAACGGCTTCGGCTTCGGCGGCGTCAACGCCAGCGTCGTGTTCCGCGGGTTTTAGGCGCCCGTCCGGCAACCGGGGAGAACCATACCCGCCTACACCCCAACGTTGTCGTGGCCGGGCTCGTCCCGGCCACCTCGCTCAGGGACGGAATGCCTATCCTGCCCCTGTTGACAGGCGATGCCACGCAGCAGGCGCGAAAGGCCCATCAGTGGCTTTATTGCGTGATCTCATCATAGAGGTCGCGCCACGTCGCATTGGCTTGGGTGATCAGGCGCGCCTTGTATGCGCGCGGCCAATGCTTGATATTCTTCTCGCGCTGGATCGCGTCGTGGATCGCCGAGAACGTCTCGAAATAAACCAGCGTCTTGATGTTATAGGTCCGGGTGTGCCCCGCGACGCTTCCTTCACGGTGCTCGTACACACGGCGGACGAGATCATTGGTGACGCCGACGTAGAGCGCACCTCCCGGACGGCTGGCGAGGATGTAAACATAGTAGGCCATCGCCATGAATCATGACCAATCAGCCTAGCTGGAGGCAAGTCCAGGGTCGGTCCAGGCAGAATTCCAACATCATCGGGCGCGTGATTTCGCGTGTGACAGACACAGTGCCCTCCTGATCGGGGTCGCCGGGACAAGCCCGGCGACGACAAGCCAAACAGATCATGACACGCAGGTCATACGGGCAAGCTCACGCACCAAAGATGATCCGTGGCGTCGCCCTACCCGTAGCCGTTGGTCACCACCAGCAGCGACCAGGCGAAGTCGGTGACATGGTGCAGCGCCTGGTCGATGCCGATCAGCCACCAGAACCACTGGTGGCCTGGAGCGATCTGGAATTTCGCGACCAGGTATCCCTTGGTGCGGTCGATGATGAGGTGGACGACGAAATCGGCGATGCCGAGAAACCACAGCTTCGGCGCCAGCACCGCGAACAGCAGCGTCGCCAGCGCGCCATGGATGAGACAGTGCGCCGTCAGCGGCACCAGCCAGGCGCCGGCGCTGTCCTTGCCCTTGGCCATCCAGGTGGTCTGCAGCAGGAAGTCGCCGATGACATGCTTGACGGTCAGCAGCAGCATCCAAACGACCAGCGGGCCGACGGCCACCGTGGTCGACCATTGAGGGAGCGTCATCGTGTCTCCGTCCGCATGGCTGTTGCCCCAGGGCGCGCCGGAGCGGAGAGCGCGGACCGCGTCCCCCCGCCGGCGTCCGGCACGCCGACTTCTGCCGCCCCTATCTGCCATATCCTAGGCCGCATGGGCGAGCCCCGCCTTGATTCGCATGATTTCCCGGTGCACGTCCTCGCCGGACGGGTCGGCGGCCGCGATCGCCCGCAGCCGCGCAAGGCAGCCGGCGAGATCCTCGCACGGCAGGCTACCATCGAAGGTCGGCTTGGCCAGCGTGTCGATGATCAGCGACCAGTTCACCAGCGCCCGCCGGTATGGCCGGCCGAGCCCGTGCAGCAGCATCGCCGTCTCCACCACCTCGAGGGCGGCGGCCGGCTGCTTGGTCAGCGCCCGGTCGATCATGTGCAGCCAGCGTTCGACCAGCGGCCGCTCGTGGAGATAGCGCACCGACTGCGGCCGCAGCCGCCGCAGCGACGCGACGCAGCTGGCAGCGAGCCGGCCGCGCCAGGTCCGCCCGGTCAGCGACAGCGTCATGGCCGCGTCCGCCCCGCCGAGCCGCACATGCAGGTCGACGACGAGGCGCGCCAGCGCCACCGGAAACAGCGCCATGATCTCGCGCACCGTCGGCCGCACCGGATCGGGCAGCGCCTCGGCGGCCAGCACCATGCCGAAATCGACCCATTCCGCATCAGGCCCGCCGGCCAGCGCGAGTTGGGCGTGCCAGACGAGATCCTGGTAGGCCATGCGCATGGCGAGCAGCCGCGCGATCTCCAGCAGCATGCGGCCATCGACGGCGCGGCGGCTGGAAAACCGGCCGAGACGGCTGAGATAGAGCCGCGCGTATTCGGCATCCTGGTAGGTGGTCAGCAGCCGCAACGCCGATGCCACCAGCGGCTTGACTTCTGCCGGCAGGTCGGCCGGCACCGGTGGGACGCGGCGGTCGTCGTCGCCGAGACACCAGGCTGCCAGCAGGCGAAGGAAACGCGGCCATTTCATCGCGCGGGGACCCGTCGTCAGGCCTGCGCCGCGGCGACCGGAGGCGCGATCGCCCGCTGTTCGGCGAGCTGCGCTTCCATCCGGTCGAGGTTTTCGAACAGGCGCGCGCTGACAAGGCGAAGGAAATAGAAACCGAACGCCGGGTTCTGCACATAAAGCTCTTCGACCTGGCGGTAACTGACGCTGAGCACCACCCCGCTTTCCAGGCATTCCAGCGTCTGGGTGCGGGTGTTGGACGGCGACAGCATACCCATTTCGCCCGTGATGATGCCGGTCGGCAGGTCGACGCCCATCTCCACGAGGCGGAAACGGCCGCTGACGATGTAGTACATCTCCTCGGCCTTCTCGTCCTTGTAGAACAGCACCTCGCCGGCCTTGCACGGCCGCTCGGTCATGAACGGCTTCAGCCAGCTCATCGACAGGTCGCTGGTGTTAACCGACTTCTTCACGTCGCGCACCAGCTGCAGCATCTGGTGCAGCCGGTAGACGTTGAGCGGCAGCAGGATGCCGTGCAGCAGCGCGGTGGCGTAGGCGTGGGTCGGCAGCGAGTATGCGATCAGCAGCACATTGGTGAGGATGCCGAAGATGCGCAGCGGGATCATCGTGCGCATGGTGTAGGTCGCCACGACGAAGATCGACGTGAACAGGCCTATGGCATGATGGGCGGAGTCCATGGTGGCCAACCCGATGTTGGAACGCGAGAAAGCAATCCGCCGGCAGCGATGCCGGCTCGCCGCGCGAGCCCGCTCCCCTGCCGACGGCAGGCGGTATTATACCCCGTCCCATCCCCCGCCCGCCACACATCTTGCGGAACGCCGCCGTGATCACAGGCAAGCCCTCCCGCGGCAGCCGACCGGTCCGGCTGCGCCGTCCGCCGGCCGCGCCGGCCCGGCGGTCCTGCCCGGCTGCATGCCCGGGCATGATGACAGGAAGACTCAGAATCCCGACGGCTTTATTCCGGCTTTCCGGCGACCGGTCGGCTGACGGCCTGTCCGGGCCGGGTCCGGCATCGGCGCACCGGCCGGCAGCTCGCGCCTACTTCTGTGCCATGCCCGGCAGGATGCCCATCAGCTTGCTGATGATGGTCAGCATCACCTCGTCGGCGCCGCCGCCGATCGAGGTCAGGCGGCGGTCGCGGTAGGCGCGGCTGACCGGGGTTTCGTTCATGAAACCCATGCCGCCCCAGTACTGCAGGCAGGCGTCGGGCACGAGACGGCCGATGCGCCCGGCCTTGAGCTTGGCCATCGACGCAAGGCGCGTGACATCCTCGCCGGCGATCAGCGCTTCGGCGGCGCGGTAGACCAGCGAGCGCAACAGCTCGATCTCGGTCTGCATCTCGGCGAGCTTGAAGTGAACGGTCTGGTTGTCGAGGATGCTCTGGCCGAACGCCTTGCGGCCGCGGGTATAGTCAATGGTCTCGTTGATGGTGCGCTCGTGCGCCTTGAGGCACGCCGCGGCGGCCCACAGCCGCTCCTCCTGGAACTGGAGCATCTGGTAGGTGAAGCCACGGCCCTCCTCGCCGATGCGGTTGCGCTTGGGCACGCGGACGTCGTCGAAATGGATCTGGGCGGTGTCGGAGGCGTGCATGCCGAGCTTGTCGAGCTTGCGGGCGATGGTGACGCCCTTGCTCTTCATCGGCACGACGATCAGCGACTTGTTGCGGTGGGGCTGGCCGTCACTGGTGTTGGTCAGGAGGCAGATCCAGTCGGCCTGGGTACCGTTGGTGATCCACATCTTGCCGCCGTTGATGACATAGTCGTCGCCGTCGGAGCGCGCGGTGGTCTTGATGGAGGCGACGTCCGAGCCGGCGCCGGCTTCCGACACGCCGATGCACGCGACCATGTCGCCGGCGATCGCGGGGGCGAGAAACTCGCGGCGCAGCGCATCCGAGCCGAACCGCGCCAGCGCCGGCGTCGCCATGTCGGTCTGCACGCCGATCGACATCGGGATGCCGCCTGCGCGGATGGTCCCGAGCTCCTCGGCCATCATCACGCCCCAGCTGATGTCGAGGCCCTGCCCGCCGTATTCCACCGGCTTGGTGAGGCCGAGGAAGCCGAGATCGCCGAGCTTCTTGAACACCTCGTGGGCGGGATAGATCCCCGCCTCCTCCCAGGCGTCGACATGCGGATTGATCTCAGTCTCGATCAGGCGGTTGAGAATCCGGCGCGCCTCGTCGTGCTCGGCAGTGAACAGCATCGGCTTTCCTCCTGCTCCGGATCGGTCCGGAGTCATATCGTTGATGCCGCGATGTTGAGCGGCGACGGGCGGCAATGCAACACGCGTGATGCGCACCCGCATTCCGCGCGCCGGAAACAGCAACGGTGACATGCTGAATCCGGCGATTGCCCATTGCTCTCGACCCGGCAATCGTGGCGCAATAGCATCAACGACAGACTGTTCCTGCGACCGGGCGCTTCCATGATCGATCTGCACTACTGGCCGACTCCCAATGGATGGAAAATCACCATCATGCTGGAGGAGTGCGGCCTGCCCTACCGCGTGGTGCCCGTGAACATCGGCCGCAGCGAGCAATTCACGCCGGCGTTTCAGGCGCTGAGCCCCAACGGCCGGATGCCGGCCATCGTCGACCACGCGCCGCTCGGCGGCGGTCAGCCGCTGTCGATCTTCGAAAGCGGCGCCATCCTGCTGTATCTCGCCGAGAAGAGCGGACGGTTCATGCCGGCGGATGTCGGCGGACGCTACCGCGTGACCCAATGGCTGATGTGGCAGATGGGCGGGCTCGGGCCGATGCTGGGCCAGAACGGCCACTTTGCGCTCTATGCGTCGGAAAAGATCCCCTACGCCATCGAGCGCTATGGCCGCGAGGCGCGGCGGCTCTATGCGGTGCTCGACGGCGAACTCGGCCGCACCGGCGACGGCATCGCCGGCGCCTACTCCATCGCCGACATGGCGACGTTTCCCTGGATCATGACCCATAAGGCGCAGGGCATCAGCCTCGACGACTATCCCCACATCAAGCGCTGGTACGCGCAGTTGCGCGAGCGCGAGGCGCTGCAGCGCGGGCTCGCCGTCGGCAAGGAATGGCGTGCGCCCAAGATGGACGACGAGGCCAGGCGCGTGCTGTTCGGCCAGGGCGGCGCACCACCTCAGGGCGCGCCAACGACCTGATCACAACGAGCTGATCGCCGCGACCTGACGACGACGATCCGAAGACAACGATCTAGGACAACGATGGCCGCAAACGGCCCAACGACAAGCGACCTCAGAGGATACGCCGATGGAAGTCTTCTTCGATTGCTCGAGCCCGTGGACCTATCTCGCCTTCCACAACATCCAGCCGCTGGCGGCGGAATTCAACGAGCCGATCGTGTGGCGGCCGATCCTGGTCGGCGGCATCTTCAATAGCGTCAATCCCAGCGTCTACGCCTCGCGCGAAACGCCCGTGCCGGCCAAGCAGCGCTATATGCAAAAGGACCTCGCCGACTGGGCGCGCTCCGCGGGCCTGCGCATCAAGATGCCGCCGACGGTGTTTCCCGTGAACAGCGTCAAGGCGATGCGTGGCTGCATCTATCTGTCCGCCGAAGGCAAGCTGGTGCCGTTTGCGACCGCCGCGTTCGAGGCCTACTGGGGCGATGACAAGGACATCTCGCAGGATGCCGTGCTGGCGGAGATCTGCGACAAGATCGGCGTCGACAGCGAGGCGTTCTTCGCCGGCATCGCGACGCCGGCGGTCAAGGCCGCACTGAAGGAGAACACCGACGACGCCATCGCCCGCGGCGCGTTCGGCTCGCCGACCATCTATCTCGGCGGCACCGACATGTATTTCGGCAACGACCGCCTGCCGCTGATCCGCGAGGCGCTGCAGCGCAAGAGAGCCGCGACCTGAGCCACCGCCCGGCGCCGACCGACGGGCCGCACCGCGCCCGCCGCCACGACCTTCCCTTCTTACAGGTGACGTGCCCGCATGAGCAGTGTAATTCCGGACAGCCGCATTCCCGTCATCGTCGGTATCGGCGAAGTGGTCGATCGCCCGACCGAGCCCACGCAAGGCCTCGAACCGCTCGCACTGATGGCGGTGGCACTGAAGCGCGCCGAATACGACGCCGGCGCCCATCTGCTATCCAGCATCGACAGCCTCGACGTCGTCAACTTCATCAGCTGGCGCTACCACGCGCCCGAGCAGGTGCTGTGCAAGCGGCTCGGTATCGCGCCGGCGCGCGCCGTCTATGGCCCGGTCGGCGGCGAGAGCCCGGTGCGCTACCTGCACGAGGCGGCGCTGCGCATCGCCCGTGGCGACAGCACGGTGGCGGCGATCTGCGGCGCGGAAGCCGCCAGCAGCGTCGCCCGTGCCGAAAAGGCCGGCATCGAGCTGCCGTGGACGCCCTATGCCCACGACGCACCGGCGCCGGTGCGCGGGGCGAGCTACCAGCACCCGATGTCGGTGAAGCTCGGCGTCGCCAGGCCGATGACCGCCTATCCGTTCTACGACAACGCCTCCGCCGCCCACTGGGGCCAGACGCCGCGCGAAGCGATCGCCGAGTCCGCCGAATTGTGGGCGCGCTATGCCGACGTCGCCGCCGACAATCCCAGCGCCTGGCTGCGCCGCAAGGTCGGGCCTGCGGAGATCGCGACGCCCTCGGCCGACAACCGGCCGATCGCCTGGCCCTACACCAAGCTGATGGTCGCCAACCCCACGGTGAACCAGGGCGCGGCCCTCATCGTCACCAGCCTTGCCGCGGCGCGCGCCGCCGGCATCGCCGACAATCGCATGGTGCATGTGTGGGGCGGCGCCTTCGCGATCGAGCCGCGCGATTTCCTCAACCGCGACCAGTACCACCGCAGCGACTGCCAGGACGCGGTGCTGGAGGCGGCAATGGCACTCGCCGGCGGCGATGGCCGTGCCTTCGACGCGCTCGAACTCTACAGTTGCTTTCCCTGCGTGCCGAAGATGGCGCGGCGCACGCTCAGGCTCGGGGCGGATGTCGAGCCAACGGTCACCGGCGGCCTGACGTTCTTCGGTGCGCCGCTCAACGACTACATGACCCACGCCGCCTGCGCGATGGTGCGGCGGCTGCGCCGCGGCGGCACGGGGCTTCTCTACGGCCAGGGCGAATACGTCACCAAGCACCATGCGCTGGTGCTGTCGTCACGTCCCGCGCCCGCGCCGCTTCAGCAGGACACGAGCGTGCAGGCCGAAGCCGACCGCCGCCGCGGGCCGGTGCCCGCCGTCGTCACGGAGGCGACAGGCACGGGCACGGTGGAGACCTTCACGGTGATCTACGACCGCACCGGTGCGCCGGAGCACGGCGTCGTCATCCTGCGCACGAAGGACGGCGCCCGCACGCTGGCGCGCGTGCCGGCCAGCAACACCTCAACGATCGCGCGGCTGACCGATCTCGACCGCTCACCGATCGGACTGACCGGGACGATCACGACGGCTGAGGATGGACTGCTGGCGTGGAGAATGGACGCCTGATATCGCGCGACACCCGCAACCCGGCTAGCGAACGCAATCCGCCACGTAAAACGCGCCCGGACACTCCGTGCTCTGCGTGCAGCATTGGGAGTTGCCCGTGTAGACCGTCGTCGATCCGGAGCAGTGCGTGTATTCGTATTGCGTATCGCTGATCTTCCGACACTGCGATTTGCCCTGCACGAGCCCTCCCGCACCGTTGGGCCGCGCGCACCAGTTCGGCCGGTTGTCCGTGCCCTGATTGCCGCATGTCTGGATGTCGTCGGCGCGCGCCGGGCCACCAAACCACGCGATCAGGACGATCAAAGCCAGGATCCTTCGCATCGCTGCTCTCCCTCGACATCGCCGGCACGAAACTCAGCACAGGGTTTGGCAACCAGCCATCGCGCGCCACGGCCCGCCTCCCGATGCGACATCCAGGCCGCACGACAGGGATTTTCACCCTCGTCGACCGACGACGGCAAAGGCAACGATATGATGTCGAGTCACGGACGACTGACGACGCGGGCCGGCCAGATCAAATGGCGAAACAAGTCTGAAATACCGCCTGACCGTACGGAATGCCCGGAGCTTTGTCCAGTTGGCCGCATCACCACGTGTTGCTGCACTCACCCTCCGGGCCGGCAAATGGTCAACATCGGGCGGCGAGCCCACGATGATCCGCGCCCCGGATTCGCTGCGCCGATGCGGGTGGCGCAGCGGCCGCCGATCAGGATGCGCAACGACGCGCGGCAGCACTCCGCCTGCGCTCTCACACCCACCGGCCACCACCGTCGACATGCAGCACCTCGCCGGTGATGAAGCTGTTGGTCATCAACAGCAGCGCGGCCTGCGCGACGTCCTGCGGACGGCCGACACGGCGGACGGGGACACTTGCGGCCGAGGCCTCCAGCACCTGAGGCTTGGCGTCGCCCAAAATGCGATCGAGCAGCGGCGTGTCGATCAGCCCGGGCGCCAGCGCGTTCACGCGGACCGGGGCGAGTTCGAGGGCGAGCGCGCGGGCCATCGCCTCGACGCCGGCGACGGCCGCAGCGAACACCGCGCCGGCGGCAATCGGACGCGCACTCAACTGCGCCGAGGTCAGCGTGATCGAACCACCCTCGCGCAACCGCGGCACCGCCGCCTTGATGGCCAGCAGCGGGCCGACCAGCCGCTCGGCCAGCACGGCGGTGAGATCGTGCGCGCTGTGCGCGGCGAGCGGCAGCAGCCGCGCGGTGCCGGCGGTGATGACGAGATGATCGAGATGGGGAATGTCGCCGAACAGCGCCGACATCGCCTCCGCATCGGCGATGTCGGCGGTGATCGTCGTGGCGCCGCCCAGTGCCGTCGCGGCATGGCGCAGCCGTGTCGCATCGCGAGCCACCAGCACAAGATCGGCCCCCGACCGGCGCGCCTCGGCGGCGATAGCGAGGCCCAGCCCCGAGGAGCCGCCGATTAGGGCGATGGTCTGCCCTTCGAGCGATGAAGGGGTGTGAATGTCCGACGGCATGATGGCCTCCTTGCTGCAAATCAGGTCGGCCGGAGGCTTATTTGATCGCTTCGCTGCGAGGTAGATAGCGAAATGCGATGCCATTCATCGTCTTTAGCGATATATCGGAAGGATGGATCTCCTGTCCGCCATGCGCATCTTCGTCCGGGTCGTCGAGCGCGGCAGCCTGTCGGCCGCCGCCCGAGACCTGCATCTCGGCCAGCCCACCGTCAGCGAACGGATCGAGCGGCTGGAACGGCAGCTCGGCGTGCGGCTGCTGGAGCGCACCACCCGCGCGGTGACGACCACCGAGGCCGGCGAGCGCTTCTACGAGCGGGCGAAAGGCGCCGTCGAAGCCGCCGATGACGCACTCGCCGCCGCGAGTGCGCGCGAGGGTTCGCTAAGCGGGACGCTGCGCGTCGCCGCGCCCCACGGCCTTGGCGAAGTGACGCTGCCGCCGCTGCTGATCCGCTTCCAGGCACAGCATCCGCAGCTGGCCATTGATCTCACGCTGAACGACCGCTTCGTCGAGCCGGTGGTGGAAGGCGTCGACCTGTCGCTGCGGATCGGGACCGTCAGCGACGGCCATTTCGTCGCGCGCCGGCTCGGCGCGATCGAGCGGGTGATGCTGGCGGCCCCCGCTTATCTGACGCGCTACGCGGCGCCGCAGACGCCAGAGGATTTGATTGCCCATCCATTCATCCGTATCTCAGGTCTTGCCCCGCACAACCGCCTGCGGCTGACCGCCCCCAACGGCGCGGTGATCGAGACTCCGATCCGCACCGCGTGGCAAGCCAATCACTGGCGGCCGCTGCGCGACGCCCTGCTCGCCGGTGCCGGGATCGGCGCGCTGCATCGCACCGTGTGCGCGGCGGAGATCGCCGACGGGCGGCTGGTACCGGTGCTGGCGGACTATCGCTTCGTGCCGCTCGACGTGCACGCGCTCCATCCGGCAAGCCCGCACGTGCCGCTGAAAACGCGCGCCCTGCTCGACATGCTGACGCAACACGCAGAGGATCTGCTGGGCCCGACACACAGCGACATGCATCGGGGCTGGGCGAAGAACATGCGATGATCAGCTCCCCGATATCGCTTCGTTCATTCCGGCCACGCGTCTGACGGAGCACGCGACATGAGTATACGAGAACATCCGCACCCGGAGGGGCTTCTGCACAGCGCGGCATTCTCGAAGGTGGTTGTCGCCTCAGGAGGGCGTACAATCGATGCTGCGGGGCAAATTTCTATCGATGAGACCGGCTACGATTGGCGCTGGGGATCTGTCTCACCACGCACGCGATCTGCGCGGCCACCGGCAGCAGGACGCCGTCGAAGCTGACGGGCGAAAGAAACATTCGTTCAGTCCATGTTTCGGCCACGGGCACGCCGCAATTACCGCCCCGCTGCGAGCCCAATTCAGCCCTGCCCATTCCAGATTTGCGGCGTATTGCGACCCGACTCCTTGCCGACATTGGGATCACCAGCGTTTGCGCTAACGACAAGATACCGGGGACGTATGTCACATCATTCAGCGAGATGTGCTGCGGCGCTTGCCGCCAGCATCCTGGCCGGGGCCAACTTCACCGCCATGGCACAGAGCGCCGCCACAGGGGCGAGCAGCCAGCCGGCGGACACCTGCCTGTCCGCCCCGAAGGGAACCGCGCCTGCGGGAAGCCACTGGTTCTACCACGTCGAGCGCGGCACAAAGAAGCAGTGCTGGTATCTCGGCGAGGCCAAGACCAAGACCACGACCAAGACTGCCAGGACGGCGACCACGCAGCAACGGCCCGCAGCGGCCGCGGCCGACACAGCGGCGACCGATGCGACGCCGCCCCAGACCCCGCCGGCCCCCGCGCCGGCGATGCGCCAATCAGCGGCCGACGCGCATGCCGAGTGGCCTCCGTCGCCGGCATCAACATTGCCAGTCTTGAGCGCGGGCGCCGGTCAGGCCAGCGATCCGTCGCCACCAACCGCACCCGACCGCGCGAACGCCCTGTCTTCTGACGTGAACGCCAGATGGCTCGATGCATCGAGCATGGCCGGAACCAACGGGACCCGGCACGCTGCAAACCAGCTGACCGCGGCCGCGCCGGCCAATGCAACGCCGCCGCAAGCGGAGGCGCCAGCACCTGCCGCCGTAACCGAGGCGTCCGCCGAGCAATCTTCGCCCTCGACCCAGATGCTGCTGATCGCGATGGTCAGCGCCCTGGCCCTGGCCGGCCTCGTCAGCGCGGTGGTCTTGCGGCTGCCTCGCACACGCGCGCCGACTTACCAGGTCAACAACGAGCGGCGTGCGCCCTGGGATTCGATCCACACCGAACCGGCGCTCCCCACGCCCGTCAGCCACAACAGTCCGCTGCGTCTGTCACAGGCGCCGCCGCGCCGCGTCGAGATGCCGGTCTCCCCCCGTGAGACTGCAGGTGATGATCCGGATCAAACCGCGCAGGACAACCAGCAGATCACAGCGATGCTGCAACGGTTGGCGCGCAGCGCAGCGAGCTAGCTGGTGATATCCGCCCCCTGAAGCGCCGGTCATCGCGCGCGATAGAGTGCGGCGCGCGGCATGGCTCACGGCCATTCCCCTGCAACCGGCAAAGCCTGGGCGGCCATGCATTTTCCGGAGCAGCGCATTGAAAGGAGTGAGAGAGGCTGCACCCGGGATGTGTGAAGATCAGCTCCGGATATCGCTCCGCTCATCGGGTGTTATGCGCTGGAATTGTTGATGGGCTCGCTCCTCACCCCGCCGTCACATGCACGCCCGGCCGGCGGCCATCGTTCCACTTTCCATCGATCGCGCGTTCGATCTGTGCGGCCAGTTGCAGCAGAAGGCCGTCATTGGCCTGCTTCGCCTGGGCCTGGATGCCGAGCGGCAAGCCCAGTTCGTTGGTGGCGAGCGGCAGCGAGATCGCGGGGATGCCGCAGAGATTGGCCAGCGGCGTGAAGGCGAAATTGCGCCACAGGTTCTCGAACCAGTCGAGCACCGAGGGATTGTCGCTGATGGTCAGATATTCGGTGGTGCCGACCTTGGGGGTCGGCAGCGCGGTGACCGGCGTCAGGATGATGTCAAAATCCTCGAAGAACGCGCCGAAACCGCGCGACGTCGTATTGAACACCGCCTGCATGCGCGCACGCTCGGCAAAGCTGATGTCGCGGCCGTGCTCCCAGATGCGGATGTTGACGGGTTCGACGAGATCTTCCGGCGGCCGCTCGAGGCCGCGCGCGGCGAGCATGTTGCCGATCACCACCGCGAAGTTGGAGATGTAGCAGGTGGTCTGCGCCGCGAACGCCGCGCGCAGGTCGACCGCAGGCAGCGCCTCCTCGACATGGTGGCCGAGGCTTTCAAGGAAGCGCCCGACCCGCGCGAGTTCCGCCGCGATGTGCGGCGTGGCGCGGTAGTCGCCCCACTGATGCGACAGCGCGATCCTGAGCCGCGGCGGATCGCGCGTGATCGTCTTCGTGTAGGGCTCGGGCGCCGTCCAGTACGGCATGAACTCGCCGGGCGCGCCGCCGCGGCAGGCATCGACGAAGGCCGCGGTGTCGCGCACACTGCGCGACTGGCAGCCCTGGATCGACACGAGGCCCGACAGATCCGACAGATGCGGCGCGATCGAGAACACGCCGCGCGACACCTTCAGGCCGATGTTGCCGTTGACCCCGGCCGGGATACGGATCGAGCCGCCGCCGTCGGTGGCATGGGCCAGCGGCACCACGCCCGCCGCCACCGCTGCGGCGCTGCCGGCGGACGAGCCGCAGGTGGTGTAATCGGTGTTCCAGGGATTGCGGGTGACGTAGACGGCGGGGTTTTCGGCCGAGCTGCAGACACCGAATTCCGGCGTGGTGGTGCGGCCGATGAGGTTGAGGCCGGCCTTGCGCATCTGCGTGGTGAGAAAGGTGTCGGCCTCGGCGCGGTTGCCGCGCATCAGCAGCGAGCCCATCTCCTGCAGCCGGCCCTTGAGTGTCGGGCCGAGGTCCTTCATCAGGAACGGCAGACCGGCGAAGGGGCCATCGAGGTTGGCACCGTCCTTTGCCGGATCGGCGATGACATCGTCGAACAGCTCGACCACGGCGGAGATCTGCGGGTCGACCCTGGTAGCGCCCGCGGCGGCCTGGGCGGCGAGTTCGGCCGGGGTCACCTCCCCCTTCCGCACCCGCGTGGCGAGCGCCGTGCCATCGTGCCGCGCCCACTCGTCCCAACTCATCGCCAGCGTCATTGCCATCCGTCTCCGCAAGATCAGAGTCGGACAGTAGATGGGCAAGACGTCAGGTCAACACGCGGCCCTGCATGCGCTTCCCGCAAGCCTTGCAGGACCAGCGCAATGCACAAATTCACGGCTTGCTGACTATCCCATCAGCTCTTGACCGCGCCAGCGGTGAGGCCCGAGACCATGTAGCGCTTGAAGACGTAGTAGATCACGACCGGCGGCAGCGAGTAGATGAGCCCGGTCGCCATCAGCAGCTCCCACGGCGAATCGTCCGCCGCCAGGAAGTTGCCGAGCGCGACGCCGAGCGTGACGTCGG
Organism: Bradyrhizobium sp. U87765 SZCCT0048; assembly: GCF_018131225.1. Lineage (GTDB taxonomy): Bacteria > Pseudomonadota > Alphaproteobacteria > Rhizobiales > Xanthobacteraceae > Bradyrhizobium_A. The sequence continues at coordinate 661,082 of NZ_JAFCMM010000001.1, forward strand.
TGTCGCGCGACAGCAGCAGGAAGGCGTAGAGATACTCGTTCCACGCCAGCAGCAGCGCATAGGTGCCGACCGCGACCAGCGAGGGCACCATCAGCGGCAGGTAGACCAGGCGAAACAGCTGCCAGGGCGAGGCGCCGTCCATCACCGCGGCTTCGTCCAGCTCGTAAGGCAATTTGTCCGACGCCTGCTTGAGCACCCAGATGGCATAGGGCGAGGCCAGGGTCACCATGGCGAAGATCATCGCCGCATGAGTGTTGAGCAGGCCGTAGTTGCCCATGGTGCGGTACATCGGCACGGCGAGAAACGCCGCCGGAATGAAGTAGGTGAACAGCGCGAGGTTCATGACGAGCCCCCCGCCCCGCACCTTGAGCCGGCTGATGGCGAACGCGGCGCAGGTCGCGATGAACAGCGTCAGCGCGCCAGTCGCCACCGCGATGATCAGCGAGTTGCCGAACTGCTGCCAGAAGTGATGCAGGTAGAAATGCTTCTGCCCGAACACGATGGCGAAGTTATTGAGCGTCGGCTGCGCCGGCCACAGCGCCCCCGACATGGCGCTGTCCTTCGCCGAGAACGCGAACAGCATCATGTGGTAGATCGGCGCCATGGTCCACAGCAGCACCGGAATGCCGACCAGCAGGAGCTTGGCCTCGGTCGAGACCTTCTGCCACCACGCCTGTTGTGCGATCGTGCTCATTTGGCAAGCCGTTTCATCATGAAGTAGATCAGCGGAACGACCAGCGGCATCGCGCAGACCACAGCGGCGACCGACATGTCGACCTGGTCGAGGCGCAGGTAGCGCAGGCCGAGCGTCGCCAGCACATGGGTGAGATCGGCCGGTCCGCCGCCGGTGAGCAGGTAGACGCTGTTGAAATCGCCGAGCGACCACAGCGTCGACAGGATCAGGCAGGTCAGCCACAGCGTGCGCAGCGAAGGCCAGGTGACGAAGCGGAATTTCTGGAAAGTGGTGGCGCCGTCGACGGAGGCGGCCTCATAGAGGTCCGAGGGGATCGCGAGCCGGCCGGCGACCAGGATCAGCGTCCAGAACGGCAGCGATTTCCAGATGTGCACGGCCATCGCGAGCGACAGCGCCAGCGTCGGATTGTTGAGCCAGTTGGGGCCGTCGTCACCGGTCAGCGCAAAGATCGCATGATTGATGATGCCCCACTCCGGATTGAGCATGAAGCGCACCGACAGGATGGTGGTGATCGACGGCACCGCCCACGGCAGGATGAAGATCAGCGCCAGAATTCTGATCCACCAGCGGTCCTGCACGAAGAAGTCGGACAGGAACAGCGCGATGATCATCTTCAGCGTGATGCCGACGCCGAGGAAGATCAGCGTGTTGATGACGGTGCGAAAGAAGATCGGATCGGCCGCGAGCTTGACGTAGCTGTCCGGATTGCGCGCCAGCCACAGGCCGTAGCCGACCGGATAGAGCACGAACACCAGGAACAGGATGACATAGGGCACGAGCATCAGGAGCCCGAGCCGCTCCGCCGGTGTCATGCGCGACAGGCGAAAGCCAGCGCCGGGCGCGTCGGATTGAACGGTCGATGCCAGTACGGTCATGGAACAGACCTTTCGAATGCCTTCGCCTGTGCTGCAGCAGAGCGAGCGGGCGCCGTGCCGTGCACCACGACATCAGGGCGGAGCGGCGACAACGCCGCCCCGCCCCCACGCGTTCAGTTGGCGATCGTCTTGATGCGGGCGATCATTTCATCGACGGCCTTGTCGACCGGCACCTTCTCGTTGACGATGCGGTTCATGGCCACCGCCCAGACGTTCTCGTTGTTGACCACCGTGAACTTGTAGTTCTTCGTGAACTCGAACGTCACGGTGCCGGCCTTGAACTGGTTATAGACCGAACGGCGATGCGGATCGGCCTGCCAGAACGGCTGCTCCTGCCCGCTCCTGGTCACCGGAAACCAGCGGCCGAGCGAGCCTTCCACATACGGCGTGAGGTTCTCGTCCTGCAGCAGGAAGCTCACGAACTGCTTGGCCAGTGCCTTGTTCCTGGCGCCAGAGAACACCACGCCGGTCTTCACCGCCGCGCGGTAGACCATCTTCGAGCCATCCGGCTTGTTGGGGAAGCCGGAGGTCGCGATCAGTTCCTCATAGTTCTTCTTGGCCTGGGCCCGCTGCTCCGGTGTCAGCGACTCGTTGTTGCTGTCGTCGAGCCACTTGGCCGGAAGCGAGATGGTGGCGTTGTGGGTCAGCACGATCGAGCGGTTGTGGAAGGCGACATTGTTGTCCGGGTCCTTCCAGCTCGTCGCCGACGGCGGCGCGCAGCTCTTCTGTGCCGGCATCACATAGCTGGTCATCGCCTTGATCAGGCCTTCGCGCACCTTCGGATCGTCGACCAGGAGCTTGCCGTTGTCATCGACCAGCTTGACGTTATAGGCATCCATGAAGGTCAGGAACGAGTAGAAACTGTCGCTGGAATCGACGCCCATCGGCGCGCCGACGCCGTAGACGCGCTGGCCAGTGGCCTTGCGCACGGCGGGCTGCACCTTGTCGCACCAGAAATTCCAGTAATCGTCCCAGCCGGTCGGGATCTCGCTTTCCTTGATGCCCGCCTTCTCCAGCATGTCGCGCCAGTAGTTGATGTGCATGGTCTGCTGCTTGAGCGGAAACGCGTAGTAGGCGCGCGCGTTGGTCTTGCCGTTCAGGAGATGGGTCGTCTCCAGCGTATTGGGGGCGAACTTGTCCTTCAGCGGCGTCATGACGTCGGAGATGTCTTCGAGCTTGCCGTCGAAGGCCCACTTGCCGGTGACCTGGAAATCATAGACGTCGGCATAGGCGACGTCCGGCGGCGTGTTGGAATCGAGCGCGGCCACCGTCTTCGGAATCATGTCCTGCACGGGATACTGCGACAGCTCGACCTTGTTGCCGGTCTTGGTCTCGAACGCCTTGATGGCCTTGAGCAGCGCCTCGTCCTCGGCCTTGTAGAAGCCCTTCACCCACCACACCGTGAGCGTCTCGGCCGACGCCGGCGCGACCGCCGACATCATCAGCGCCGCGGCTGTCGCCGCCAGCATGGCCTTCATCGCTTGCCTCCCCATCCTCGTCTCCTCTCCAAGGTTATTGCTGTTGGTTGCCGTGATCGTGCGCGCGCTCGCGCGCCGCTTCAAGAGCGCAGGCGCGGTTGGCGCCAAATGGCTGGAGCTATGGCTGTCGCTGTCGTCACGACCGTTCCTCCCGATCCCTTGTGGGTGCCGGCTTGCCGCCGTTGTTGCTTGCCGCCTGTCATACAGGTGGATAGTATGATTGTCGAGACAAAGAGCCCAAGGAAAAATTCAGGGGAAACGCCCGGTGGAACCGATCAAGGCCGTGAGCCTCGTCGATCAGGTCGTGGAGCGCGTGCGAACCCACATAGTGGAGCAAGGCCTCGGCGCAGGTGACTTCCTGCCGAGCGCGCAGGAACTCGGCACGATCTTCGGTGTCAGCCGCGGCGTCGTACGCGAGGCGCTGACACAACTGGAGGCCGTCGGCATCATCGACATCGCCAACGGCCGGCGGCCGATGGTGCATCGCCTCGAGCCCAACGCGATGGCGCAGGCGTTCGATCATGGCCTCGCGACACGCCAGGTCTCGTTCCGCAACATCGGCACCTTTCGCCGCACCGTCGAATGCGAGGCCGCGGTGCTCGCTGCGCAAGAGCGCACCGACGAGCATCTCGTCCGGCTCGACGCCGCGATCAAGGACCTGCGCCAGAGCCTGCAGGACCCCAAGCGTTTCCTCGCCACCGATTTCGAATTGCATGCGGTGATCGCACAGGCCTCGGGCAATCCACTCTACGCCATCACCACCGAAGCGCTGACCATGACCATCAAGGGCATGATCTATGATGGCCTGTGCTCGATCACGTCACTGGCAGAGTGGAAGCAGATCCTCAAGACCCACGAAGGCATCGTCGAGGCGATCCGCGACCGCGACGCCGTCAAGGCGCGCAAGATGATGACCCGTCATTTCGACGAGGCACTGAACCGCGCGGCGCTGTATTAGCGGCGCGATGATGTGACGTTCGACCGACTATCGCCTCATCCTGAGGAGCCCGCGCAGCGGGCGTCTCGAAGGATGAGGCCTGCGCGGAAGCGCCCCGGCCTCATGGTTCGAGACGGCGCAACTGCGCCTCCTCACCATGAGGAAGACGAATCGGCGGCGCGCCGACTTTTCTCTCATCCGATGACGCCGCGAAGATCGAGCTGTCCGTTTTTCTCTGTCGTGGCCCCTGGTTGCTCTCCAGACAGCCTCTGAAGAGCGAGCGAGGTCCGCGTCGCGAGGGATGAAGTCTACGCGCAAGAGTTATGGATAGACCGCAAAAACGAAATCGGGAGCCCGAGCGGGCTCCCGACTTGCAACTTTCCGACTTGGCCGTTCGACGATCAGCCGAACTGGTTCATCGTGTTGTGGGCGCCACCGGCCTTGAGGGCCGCCTCGCCGGCAAAGTATTCCTTGTGGTCGTCGCCGATGTCGGAGCCGGCCATGTTCTGGTGCTTGACGCAGGCGATGCCCTGACGGATCTCCTGGCGCTGCACGTTCTTCACATAGCCGAGCATGCCCTGCTCGCCGAAGTACTCGCGGGCGAGGTTGTCGGTCGACAGCGCGGCCGTGTGGTAGGTCGGCAGCGTGATCAGGTGGTGGAAGATGCCGGCGCGCTTCGCCGAGTCCGCCTGGAAGGTGCGGATGCGCTCGTCGGCCTCGATCGCCAGCGGAGTGTTGTCGTATTCCGCCTTCATCAGTTCGGCGCGATTGTACTGGCTGACGTCCTTGCCGGCTTCCTTCATGGCATCATACACCTGCCAGCGGAAGTTCAGCGTCCAGTTGAACGACGGCGAGTTGTTGTAGGCGAGCTTGGCGTTCGGCACGACTTCACGGATGCGGTCGACCATCTGGCCGATCTGCTCGATATGCGGCTTCTCGGTCTCGATCCACAGCAGGTCCGCGCCGTTCTGCAGCGAAGTGATGCAGTCGAGCACGCAACGGTCCGCGCCGGTGCCGGGTCGGAACTGGTAGAGGTTGCTCGGCAGACGCTTCGGACGCATCAGCTTGCCGTTCTGGGTGATGATGACATCGCCGTTCTTCACGGTCGCCGCCGTCACTTCCTCGCAGTCGAGGAAACTGTTGTACTGGTCGCCAAGGTCGCCCGGCTTGTGGCTCACGGCGATCTGCTGGGTGAGGCCGGCGCCGAGCGAGTCGGTGCGGGTCACGACCACGCCATCTTCCACGCCGAGTTCGAGGAAGGCATGGCGGCAGGCGCGGATCTTGGCCAGGAACACCTCGTGCGGCACCGTCACCTTGCCGTCCTGGTGACCGCACTGCTTCTCGTCGGACACCTGGTTCTCGATCTGCAGCGCGCAGGCGCCCGCCTCGATCATCTTCTTCGCCAGCAGGTAGGTCGCTTCCGCATTGCCGAAGCCGGCATCGATGTCGGCGATGATCGGCACGACGTGCGTCTGGAAGGTGTCGATCTTCTCGATCAGCGCCTTTTCCTTCGCCTTGTCGCCAGCCGCGCGCGCCTTGTCGAGCTCGCGGAAGATGTCGTTGAGCTCGCGGGAATCGGCCTGGCGCAGGAAGGTGTAGAGTTCTTCGATCAGTGCCGGCACCGAGGTCTTCTCGTGCATCGACTGGTCGGGCAGCGGGCCGAACTCGGAGCGCAGCGCCGCGATCATCCAGCCGGAGAGATACAGGTAACGGCGATCGGTCGCGCCGAAGTGCTTCTTGATGGAGATCAGCTTCTGCTGGGCGATGAAGCCGTGCCAGCATCCCAGCGACTGGGTGTACTTGGTCGGATCCGCATCATACGCCGCCATGTCGCGGCGCATCAGCGCGGCGGTGTAACGGGCGATGTCGAGGCCGGTCTTGAAACGGTTCTGCAGCCGCATGCGGGCAACCGCCTCGGCGCTGACGCCGCTCCAGGTGGGCTTGGTCTCGAGCAGCGCGCGGGCCGCGTCGATCTCGCTCTGGTAGGAAGCCGGACCCTGAATGGCCAGGTCGCTCATTCCGCGTGGCTGATAATTCATGACTGTGTTCCCTCGATTGTCCTGGGGCTGGCAAAGCTCCTGCCCTCGTTTTTAAGCCCTGCGGTGCCGGAGACCAGCCGCTCCGCGGATAACTTGTCATACTTTACAAACTTCTCGTGTAATGCTGTAATTATCTTACACGACCGCGGGAACCTGATATGTCGACCTCGACCGCCCGTTCCGTTTTCATGGGGCCGCGCCTGCGCCGCCTGCGGCGCGACCTCGGGCTGACCCAGGCCGACATGGCGGCCGATCTCGAGATTTCGGCGCCCTATGTCGCCCTGCTGGAGCGCAACCAGCGCCCGGTGACGGCGGACATGCTGCTGCGCCTCGCCCGCACCTACAAGATCGACCTGACCGACCTCGCCGGCGACGGCGGCGCCGATCACACCGCGCGGATGCAGTCCATCCTCAAGGAGCCGATGTTTTCGGACATCGACATCCCGCCGCTCGAAATCAGCGACATCGCGACCAGCTTCCCCGGCATGACGGAGGCGTTCCTGCGCCTCTACACTGCCTACCGCGAGGAACAGCTGGCGCTCGCCGACCGCAAGGCGCCCACCCTTGCCGGCACCGCCTCTCACTCGGACGCCGACGGTTTCGATGCCAGCGACCCGGTGGCCGAGGTCCGGCGCTTTCTCGCCGCCCGCCGCAACAATTTCGTCGACCTCGACGACGCCGCCGAACGCCTTGCCCAGACCACCGATGGCCCGGGCGGGTTCGTCGAGCGCCTCAAGGCGCGCCACAACCTCAGGGTTCGCCACCTGCCGCCGGACGTCATGCTTGGCTCGGTGCGGCGGCTCGACCTTCATCGCCGGCAATTGCTGCTCGAGGATTCCCTCGACACCGCCAGCCTGCACTTCCAACTCGCCCAGCAGCTCGCCTATCTCGAGATGGAAGCCGAGATGTCGGCCGCGCTCGCCGCGGGCCACTTCACCACCAAGAACGCCGAGCAACTGGCGCGGCGCGCGCTCGGCGGCTATGCCGCGGCGGCGCTGATCATGCCCTACTCCGCGTTCGCCAAGGCCGCGGAAACGCGTCGCTACGACCTGGAAGCGCTGGCGCGCCAGTTCGGCACCAGCTTCGAGCAGACCGCCCATCGCATCACGACGCTGCAGCGCCCGGGGCAGGAGAAGGTGCCGTTCTTCCTGATCCGCGTCGATCCCGCCGGCAATATCTCGAAACTGCTGGACGGCGCCGGCTTTCCGTTCGCCAAGCATGGCGGCGCCTGCCCGCTGTGGTCGGTGCACAGCGTCTTCCGCACGCCGCGCCAGATCGTCACGCAATGGCTGGAGCTGCCCGACGGCCAGCGCTTCTTCTCGATCGCCCGCACCGTGACGGCCGGCGGCGGCGCCTTCGGCGCCATGCGCGTCGAGCGCGCCATCGCCATCGGCTGCGCCGCCGAACATGCCGGCCAGTTGATCTACACCCAGAACGGCGCCGGCCCGGCCGCGGAAACGCCGACCCAGGTCGGCGTCGCCTGCCGCGTCTGCCATCGCCCCAAATGCGCCGCGCGATCGTCGCTGCCGATCGGCCGCGAACTGCTGCCCGACGACTTCAGGCGCCAGAGCGTGCCGTTCGGGTTCTCGGACTGATCGCGCAAGGAAGCGCTAGCCGATCGCCGCGGCCTGCTCCGCGTGCTGCGCCGCCTGCACGGCGGGGCGCGCCGCGATGCGTGCGATGTACGCGGTGATCGCCGGCCAGCGATCGAGAGCGATGCCGAGCACCGGCATCCACAGCAACACGGCATAGAGATAGGCGTCGGCGACGCCGAACCGGTCGTCGAGCAGATGGTCCTGCGTCGCCAGCGTTCCGGCGATGTTGTCGAAACGTCGGACCAGACGCTCGCGGAAGATCACCTTGACCGTATCGGGGATCGCCGCGTTGAACAGCGGGCTCGCTCCGGCATGGATCTCGGTGCCGATGTAGTTGAGCATCTCCTGCAGGCGTACGCGCGGCCAGCTGCCCGGCGGCGGCGCAAGCGCAGCCTCGGGCCTGAGATCAGCGAGATACTGCACGATCGCGGGCCCCTCGGTCAGCACCTCGCCATTGTCGAGCTGCAGCGCTGCGACATAGCCTTTCGGATTGATGGCCAGGAAGTCGGCGCCGTCGGCGGTGACTTTGGTGCGGTTGTTGACCATCACCAGCTCGAACGGCAGGCCGAGTTCGCGCAGCACGATGTGCGGCGACAGCGAACAGGTGTTGGGGGCGGAATACAGCTTCATCGACGATCCTCTCGCGGCCCGCGCCAACGCCACATGCGTTTGCGCGGCATGCGAGAGATAGGCTGGCCGTACGATCCCGTAAAACAAGCCGGCCAGAAAGCTGCCATCAGCCGAACTAATGTCAGGCAGCCTCGCCGAGCATGTCGAACAGCGCCTGCACGGCCCGCGACCGCGCCCCGGCGCTGGACGCGACCAGGCCGAACGCGCGATGGACGGGATCGGCGAGCTGCAGCACCTGCAGTCCGCGGCGGTCCGCCGGCAGCGCCAGTTCCGGCACCAGCGTCACGCCGACACCTTCGCGCACCAGCGCGAACGCGCTGGTCCAGTCGCGCACGCTGGCACGGACATCGGCCAGCGCAAGGCCGGCGTCGGCGACGACGCCCTGCGCCGTCGCGGTGCAGCCGCCGGTGGCGTGGATGAACGGCTCGCCGACGAGCTCCCGCAACGGCACGACGCCATGGCGGCCCGGCCGCGCCAGACGATGGCCGGCCGGCACCACCGCCAGCCAGGGATCACACCCCAGCAGACGGGCGTCACGCTGCGGCGCCGGGTTGAGCACCGTGCCGATGTCGATGGTGCCGGCGGCGAGCAGCGCCTCGACCTCCTCGTCGCTCGCCTCGAGCGTCACGACATCGATGCCGGGATGCCGCTGCCTGAACCGGCGCAGCAGCGGCGGCAGCACCGACTGCAGCACCATGGGAAAGCTGCCGAGCCGGATCGATCCCCGCGACAGGCCGCGCGACGCATCCGCGACCGAGCGGATCGCGTCGAGCGAGGACAACATGGTGCGGGCGTGATCGACGACCCGCAGGCCGACGGCGGTCGGCACGGTCTGACGCCGCTCGCGCGTGAACAGCGCCACGCCGAGCGTGTCTTCGAGCTGCGCAATGGCCTGGCTCGCGCCGGACTGGGTCATCCCGACGCGCTCGGCGGCGCCCGTGATGCTGCCGCAGTCCGCGACAGCGACCAGCATGCGCCAGTGCATCAAATTCATCATGACAGAAGGATACCTGATGGCTGATCGTGCCAGCCATCAGATTTGGGAATGCCTGTCCGCCGCTGCAAGCCACGACCAGACTTTGTCGGCGCCCTCCGGATACGAAAAAGCCCCCGCCGGCGACGCCTGTCGCGCGGCGGGAGCCTGACGCGACCGGCGATTACTGCGCCGGCGACAGTTCCGCGGTCGGCTCGGCCGCGGCCGGCAGGGCCTGACCGCTCAGCGTCGCATGCAGGGTCGCGGTGTCGAGCTCGCCTTCCCAGCGCGCGATCACGATGGTGGCGACCGCGTTGCCGATGAAGTTGGTGATGGCGCGGCACTCCGACATGAAGCGATCGATGCCGAGGATCAGCGCCATGCCGGCCACCGGGATCGACGGCACGACCGACAGCGTCGCCGCCAGGGTGATGAAGCCGGCGCCGGTGATGCCCGCCGCGCCCTTCGAGCTGAGCATCGCGACCAGCAGCAGCAGCACCTGGTCGGCGAGGCTGAGATGGATGCCGGTCGCCTGGGCGATGAACAGCGACGCCAGCGTCATGTAGATGTTGGTGCCGTCGAGGTTGAAGGAGTAGCCGGTCGGAATGACGAGACCGACCACCGAGCGTTTGCAGCCGGCGCGCTCCATCTTGGCCATCAGGCTCGGCAGCGCCGCCTCGGAGCTGGAGGTGCCCAGCACGAGCAGCAGCTCTTCCTTGATGTAGCGCAGCAGCGCCAGGATCGAGAAGCCGTTGTAGCGGGCGACCGCGCCGAGCACGATGAACACGAACAGCGCCGAGGTGATGTAGAAGGTCGCGACCAGCATCGCGAGGCTCGCGATCGAGCCGATGCCGTACTTGCCGATGGTGAAAGCCATGGCGCCGAAGGCGCCGATCGGCGCCAGCTTCATGAGCATGGCGACAAGGCGGAACATGGCCTGCGACAGCGACCCCAGCACGGTCATCACCGGCTGAGCCTTGTCGCCGATCAGCACCAGCGCGATGCCGAACAGCACGGCGAAGAACAGCACCTGCAGGATATCGCCGGACGCGAGCGCCGCGACCGGCGTCGCCGGGATGATGTTCATCAGGAAGCCGACGACGGTGGAGTCGTGCGCCTTGGCCGCATAGGACGCGGTCGCCTTGGGATCGAGGCTCGCCGGATCGATGTGCAGTCCCGCGCCCGGCTGGATGACGTTGCCGACGATCAGGCCGACGATCAGCGCCAGCGTCGAGAACACCAGGAAGTACAGCATCGCCTTGCCGGCGACGCGGCCGACCTTCTTGAGGTCGCCCATGCCGGCGATGCCGGTGGTCACGGTCAGGAAGATCACCGGGGCGATGATCATCTTCACCAGCTTGATGAAGGCGTCGCCGAGCGGCTGCAGCGCCGTGCCGAGCTGGGGATAGAAATGACCAAGCAGGATGCCGGCGAAAATGGCGCCGAGCACCTGCACATAAAGATGATGATGAAAGCGCTTCGGGGCGGTATGCCCCTCTGCGGCCGCAATGGCCTGCACCATGGTGTCCTCCTCGAGGTCGGCGACGTCTTCTTAGGGTTCATGCCCACAGCGCCGAATTGCACCGCGAGCTGAAGCCGCCTTAGCAGGAGGCGTGCCAGCTGCGACGAAATGACAACCGTTTGATCTCGCTAGATAAAATTTCGTAGCCGGGAGACGGGGCTGGACATTTTGTGCGAAATTCCGCACAAGCCGAAAGCGACCTGTGCGTATTTCCGCCCAGCGCTCGCCGAGGTCAGAGCCGCCGATGCCGTCGTCATCCCAGGACAGGACGCCCTCCTGGCTGCGCCAGATCGCGCCGCTCGCAGCAGCCGTCCTGCTGCTGCTCGGCATCGACCAGGCCGCACGGCTGTGGGCCGAGCACCGCGCGCTCGGCGGCATCCGCAGCGAAGCGGAGGCGACCGCCTCGCAGCGCGTCGCGGTGCTGCAGAGCGAGATCGAGAAGCAGCGCACCCTGCCCTTCGTCCTTGCCCAGGATCCCGACGTCCAGCATGCATTGACCACGCCGACCCCGGAGCTGCTGGACGCGCTGAACCAGAAGCTCGCCTCGCTGAGCACCGGCACCCGCGCCGCGGTGATCTATCTGCTCAATGTCGAGGGCCTGACCATCGCGGCCAGCAACCACGACACCGACATCTCCTTTGTCGGCAACAACTATGCTTTCCGCCCGTACTACCGGGTGGCGATGGACCAGGGACATGCCGAGCACTTCGCCTACGGCACCATCAGCCACCGCCAAGGCCTCTACCTGTCACGGCGAATCGAGAGCGGCAGCCAGCCGATCGGCGTGATCGTGGTCAAGGTCGAGTTCGACGCCATCGAGACCCAGTGGCATCGCTTCGCCCAGCCGATCTTCGTCACCGACGACCGCGGCATTGTGCTGGTGACGAGCGAGCCGTCCTGGCGCTTCAAGGCCACGGCGCCGCTGTCACCGCAACAGCAGGTCGACATTCGCGCCAGCCTGCAGTTCGGCGAAGCCCCGCTCGACCCGCTGCCGCTGACGCCGGAAGACGATCCGCAACGGGTGATGCGCACCGTGCCCGGGCGCCCGCCGATCGAGTACATCGCCGCCGCGGCCCCGGTGCCGGGCACGCCATGGACGCTGCATCTCCTCGCACCGACGCGCGCGACACTGACCATCGCCACCACCGCGGCGCGCTCCCTCGCGGTGCTGGCCGGCGTGGTCGGCTTCGGCACCGTCGCGATCTGGTGGACGCGCCGGCGCAACCTGCAGCGCCAGCGCGCGCAGGCCGAAACGACGCGGCGCGATCTCGAGCAGCGGGTGCACGATCGCACCACCGAGCTGCAGCAGGCCAACGGCCGCCTGCAGGCCGAGATGGACGAGCGCCGCCGCGCCGAAGAAGAACTCAACGAGCTGCAGGACGACCTGGTGCAGGCCAACAAGCTCGCGATCCTCGGCCAGATCGCCGCCAGCGTCGCCCATGAGATCAACCAGCCGGTGGCGGCGATCCGCACCTTCGCCGACAATGGCGCCGCCCTGCTCGACCGCAACGACGTGCCGCAGGTCCGCGGCAACCTTGCGATCATCGCCGCGCTCACCGACCGCATCGGCACCATCACCGGCGAGCTGCGCGCCTTCGCCCGCAAGTCGCCGGCGGCGATCGGGCCGGTGTCGCTGCGCGGCGCCGTCGACGGCGCGCTGCTGCTGGTCGGTCACCGCCTGCGCCAGCAGGCGATCCGTCTCGAACTCGCGCTCGGCAGCACCCACGTCACCGTCGCCGCCGATCCGGTGCGGCTCGAACAGGTGTTCGTCAACCTGCTGCAGAACGCGATCGAAGCGCTCGACGGCCGCCCCGCTCCGCATATCCGCATCGCCGCGATCGCGACCGACGGCGAGGTCCATGTCACGATCTCCGACAACGGCCCCGGACTGCCCGAACGCGTGCTGCAGTCGCTGTTCGTGCCGTTCACCTCGACCAAGCCCACCGGGCTCGGCCTCGGGCTGGTGATCTCCAAGGACATCCTCACCGAGTTCGGCGGCAGCTTCTCCGCCCACAACGGCACAGACGGCGGCGCCGTGCTGTCGCTCACCCTTCCGAGACTGTCATGACCGACGTAGCCTTCATCGACGACGACGACAGCCTGCGCGCCGCCAATGTCCAGGCGCTGCTGCTCGCCGGCTTCACCACCGCGCCCTACGCCTCCGCCCTCGAGGCGCTGGAGACGATCGACGCGGACTTTCCCGGCGTCGTCGTCACCGACGTGCGCATGCCCCATGTCGACGGGCTCGAGCTGTTCCGGCGGCTGCGCCGGATCGACGCCGAGATCCCGGTGATCCTGATCACCGGCCATGGCGACATCTCCATGGCCGTCGACGCCATGCGCGAAGGCGCCTACGACTTTCTCACCAAGCCCTACGGCTCCGACCGGCTGCTCGGCAGCATCCGCCATGCGCTCGACCAGCGGCGTCTCGTGCTGGAGAACCGCGCGCTGCGCCGCGCCGCGGAAGCCGCCAGCGACGACCTGCCGCTGATCGGCGAGGATCCGGCGATCGAACGGCTGCGCCAGACCCTGCGCCAGATCGCCGACGCCGACATCGACGTGCTGATCGAGGGCGAGACCGGCAGCGGCAAGGATGTCGCCGCCAATGCGCTGCATCGCTGGAGCCGCCGGGCGTCGCGCCCGTTCGTCGCCGTCAACTGCGGCGCCCTGCCCGAGACCATGATCGAAAGCGAATTGTTCGGCCACGAGGCCGGCGCCTTCACCGGCGCGCTCAAGAAGCGCGTCGGCCGCATCGAGCACGCCCATGGCGGCACGCTGTTCCTCGACGAGATCGAGGCAATGTCGCCGGCGTTGCAGGTCAAGCTGCTGCGCGTGCTGGAGAGCCGCCAGATCGCCCCGCTCGGCACCAACGAGGTGCGCGGCGTCGACGTCCGCGTCGTCGCCGCCACCAAGACCGACCTCCTGACGCTGGTGCGCGCCGGCAGCTTTCGCGAGGATCTCTACTACCGCCTGCATGTCGTCGCGGTGAAGGTGCCGCCGCTGCGCGACCGCCGCGCCGACGTGCCGCTGCTGTTCGGGCACTTTCTCGCCCGCGCCGCCAAGCGGCTCGGCCGCGCCCAGCCTGCCGTCGGCCACCGCGAGCTGCAGTATCTGCAGAGCCATTCCTGGCCCGGCAATGTCCGCGAACTCACCCACTTCGCCGAGCGTGTCGCGCTGGGATTGACGCTCGATCCCGCGCCGGCCCCGGCGACGCCGGAGCGGCCGCCGCTGCCGAAGCGGGTCGAGGCCTTCGAGGCCGAGCAGATTCGCGAGGCGCTGGCGCTCAACCACGGCGATGTCCAGGCCACGGTCGAGGCGCTCGGCATCCCGCGCAAGACCTTCTACGACAAGCTGCACCGCCACGGCATCGACCAGAGCAAATACCGCGATTAGCGGGCTCGGAAAGCACTCCGTCTAATGACTGATCATCCAGGGCCGTGCGGACGGAAAGCCCTTGGCGCCGCTGCGGCTCTTGGTCATCAGGCGGGATGATTTGCCGGAGCAGCAGCCGCAGCCCGGACCGTGCGAGGCCTTGTATTCACCGACGGTCTTCGGCGCGTGGGCGCTGCGCTCGTTGGTGGCGTGGGCCTTGCGTGCCGACGCCGGCATGCTGGAAAAGTGCGGCGCGGTCAGGATGGCGCGCGGCGCCTGCGACCCGCACGCCGGACAGTCGTCCGGCTCGTCGCATTCGGCCATCGGCCGCATGTTGGTGAAGGGTCCGCAATCGTCGCAGAGATATTCGTACACCGGCATGGATCACCTCTGAATGGTCGGGAGATCGGAGGACTGCGGGACGGGCGGACAACCGCCCGCCCCGCCCGGCGATCACGTCTTGTCGGGCGACAGCGGCAGGTCGATGCCGCCCTTGATGTGTTTGATCGGCCCCGCCGACGACGGCATGATGTCGAAGTCGAAGATCTCGGTCGGCAGCCACAGCGTCGCGCAGGCGTTGGGGACGTCGACGACCCCGGAGATATGGCCCTGGCACGGCGCGGTGCCGAGGATTGAATAGGCCTGGGCGCCGGAGTAGCCGAACTTCTTGAGATACTCGATGGCGTTGAGGCAGGCCTGGCGGTAGGCGATGTGGACGTCGAGGTAGTGCTGCTTGCCGGCCTCGTCGACCGAGATGCCTTCGAAGATCAGGAAGTCCTTGTAGTTCGGCGTCACCGGCGACGGCTTGAACACCGGGTTCTTGATGCCGTACTTGGCGACGCCATCCTTGATGATGTCGACCTTGATGTGCAGCCAGCCGGCCATCTCGATCGCGCCGCAGAAGGTGATCTCGCCATCGCCCTGGCTGAAGTGCAGGTCGCCCATCGACAGGCCGCCGCCCCGCACATAGACCGGGAAGTAGATCTTTGAGCCGCGCGACAAATCCTTGATGTCGCAGTTGCCGCCGTGCTCGCGCGGCGGCACTGTGCGGGCGCCCTCCGCCGCGGCCTTCTGCTTGGCATCGCCCTTGAGACGGCCCATGTGGGCGGTGGGGCCAAACGGCGGGTTGGCGAGGCCGGGAACGCGGGTCGGGTTGGTGGCGATCAGCGCGGTCTCGCGCTCGTTCCAGGTCGACAGCAGCTTCGGATCGGGCAGACAGCCGATCAGGCCGGGATGGATCAGGCCGGCGAAATTCACGCCCGGAATGTGGCGCGACGAGGTGAACATCCCCTTGAAGTCCCAGATCGACTTCTGCGCCTGCGGGAAGTGATCGGTGAGGAAGCCGCCGCCGTTCTGCTTGGAGAAGAAGCCGTTGAAACCCCACAGGCTCTCCTTCATCGGGCCAACGTCGAGCAGGTCGACCACCAGGAGGTCGCCGGGCTCGGCGCCCTTGACGCCGATCGGGCCGGACAGGAAGTGCACGATCGACAGATCGATGTCGCGGACATCGTCGGCGGAATCGTTGTTCTTGATGAAGCCGCCGGTCCAGTCGTAGGTCTCGATGATGAAGTCGTCACCCGGACTGACCCATTCCACCATCGGAATGTCCGGGTGCCAGCGGTTGTGGACCTTGTCGTTCTCATAAGCCGACTGCGTCAGATCGACCTTGATCAGCGTCTCGGGCATGGCGTTCTCCTCCAGTTTGTTTTCATTGGACGTTCAGAGTGAGACCTCGGTTGATGGCACGACACTCAACCCGTGACGGTCGGCGGGGCGGCCGCCCCTGCTCGACAGCGTCAGATAATTGAGCAGATATTCATACAATTCATCGACCGCCGATGAGCGACGTTCGGAAGCCGCCCGGTAGAGGAGAAGATCAACACTCGGCAAGGGCGGCAGTCCCGCACTGGGCGGCGGACAGCGCAGACCCGGCACCAATGCACTTTCGATCAACACCGTTGTCGCGAGGCCGGACAACACCGCCGTTTGAAGGCCGCTCACACTGTCACTGACACAGGAGATGCGCCAATCGAGACCAGCCCTGTCGAGCGCGTCGATCGCATAGTCACGATAGACATTGCCGGGAGGCAGCAACGCCACCGGCAGAGGCCTCTCCAGGTGAGCCGACGAGGTCGCTCCCGTGAGCCAGACCAGTTGCTCATGTCCCACAACCTGCCCTCCAGTGAAGCCATCCATCCGCGTGACAAGCGCAATGTCAACGCTGCCTTCCCGGACACGAGCGACAAGCGGCCTCGACAGTGCGCAGTACAATTCGATCCGGATCTCCGGATGAATCCGGCGGAATGCACTGAGCACCGGCGGCAGGATGAAGGCCGCATACAGGTCGGGAACACCGAGAACCACGGTCTCATCTGCCTTGCGCGTCACCAACTGCGCCACACAGGCGTCGTGCTGACGCAGGATCTGCCGGGCGTGCGACAGAAGAATGGTCCCCGTCTCCGTCAGCTCCAGCGTCCTCCGTGTGTCATCGAACAGCTTCGCATCGAGGATTTCCTCCAGCTTCTGGATCTGCTGGGTGATGGCAGACTGCGTGCGTCCCATCCGTCGGGAAGCTTCAGTGACGCTTCCGGTATCGACGGTCAGAAGAAACGCACGCAGCGATCGGATATCGAGATAAGTCGGCGGCATGAGGCCTCGTTCTCAGCATGGAGCTGAGAACTCTACGCCATATGCCCTCCGAGGAGTAGATATCCAGGCGCCAGTCCTGTCACGACGCTGTTGAGGAGCGCCATCCATCCGGTCTGCCGCCCGATCTTCGCGCCGCGAACCAGCAGCAGGAAGAACATCACGTAAAGGATCGCCCACAAGATCCAGCAGAGCGCGAACCAGTAATTCCAGAGCGTCACGGCACTGTGGAGATTTTCCGCAGCGACGGGCAGCAGGATGACCGCAACAACAGCGCAGTACCACCCCAATCCTCGACCATCGTTACCATTGAACTGATTCAGCGCGACCCAGAGGAACGTAAGGCCGAACAGCAGGATCAACGCCGCAGCCTTCACAGCCTCCAATGCCACACCGGGAACAGCGATCAGCACAAGGCTGACGATCGCAAGAACCCCGCCGGAGAAGAAATTCGGAAGAGCGACCTCGCGGTCGCTGATCCGGCCGTGCAGCCAAAGGCCATTCTGAAAGAGAACGATGCCGACATAGAGCAGAACCAATCCGACGAGCATGCCAAAAGCTCCCGTTGACGCGATCAGCTCGCGAGAAGCTCTTTGAGCAGATTGTCGAGAGTCTTCACGTCGGCCGGGCTAGTCCCTGGTCCTCCGGCGAAATGCCCCCAGACCGTGTCGATCTGACGCAGTTGGGCATTCGGCATGTGCCGGACTTCATAAATGTTGTCTTCAGGAGGGAAATACAGATCAGTGGACGCGGGCACGACGAATGCCTTGGCCTTGATTGCCCCCAGGGCTTTCTCGAAATCGCCGGCGAAGGTATCGTTCTTGCTGATGTCGCCGTGCTGCCACGACCACAGCATCGCGAGGAGATTGTTGGCATCGCGCGGAAGGAATATGCCCTCCCAGAAGCCGACCAGAAAGTCTTCGAGCGAGGCATATCCCATCGCGTTGAGATCGAGCTTCTCGCGATAGAATGACTGGCTGAACCCCCATCCCGCATAGACGCGCGCCATGGCGCGAAGCCCCTTCGTCGGCTGGGTGTCGTACCATCCCCCCTTGAAGGCATCGTCGGCGGTGAGCGCGGCCTTGACGCCCTCCAGAAAAACGAAGTTGTGCCGCGAACAGCGTGCCGCCCCCTGAAAAGGCAGGATGCGCTGGACCATATCGGGATACATGCAGCCCCAATGATAGGTCTGGCCGGCGCCCATCGACCAGCCGGTCACGAGCGGCAAGGTTTCGATGCCGAATTTCTCGGTCACCAGGCGATGCTGAACCCTGACGTTGTCATAGGGCGTGACGTGGGGGAAACGCGCCTGATTCCACGGCGATGGCGTGTTGCTGGGCGACGATGAAAGCCCGTTGCCGAGCATGTTGGGAATGATAATGAAGTATTTTCGCGGGTCGAGCGCCATCCCTTCGCCAACCAGCCATTCATTGTCGTAGTGCTGGCCCGAATACCAGGTGGGATAGACAATCGCGTTGTCGCGCTTTGAATTGAGCGTACCGAAGGTCTTGTAGGCGAGCTTGGCGTCTCTGAGCGTGGCACCACTCTGCAGAACCACATTCCCCAGCTCAAAGATTTCATAGTCTCGCATGTATCCCCTCCCGTCCTGTCGTTGTCGCAGTGCTTCGTGCACTTGACGAACGCTAGGAGTGAGGATCCCCGTTGGCAAATTAGAACTACTAATCCCCCCCATAAGGCGGTCGGACCGATATCAGCTCCCTGCCGAAGGTCGACGAGCCCCCAGCAGGGCGACCACGAGGTCGCCGCCCCATGTCATTGGCCTGCCGCAAGAACGCGGCAGCCATCAATGGCTGATCATCCAGGGCCGCGCGGACGGAAAGCCCTTGGCGCCGCTGCGGCTTTTGGTCATGAGGCGGGATGATTTGCCGGAGCAGCAGCCGCAGCCCGGGCCATGGGAGGCTTTGTACTCCCCAACAGTCTTCGGCGCGTGGGCGCTGCGCTCGTTGGTGGCGTGAGCCTTGCGCGCCGCCGCCGGCATGCAGGAAAAGTGCGGCGCGGTCAGAATCACGCGCGGCGCCCGCGACCCGCACGCCGGACAGTCGTCCGGCTCGTCGCACTCGGCCATCGGCCGCATGTTGGTGAAGGGACCGCAATCGTCGCAGAGATATTCGTACACCGGCATGGATCACCTCTGAATCCGGAAAAAGCGCTGATGGCGGGGCGAACGGCTCACCGCCCGCCCCGCCTCATGCATCGATCAATGACGCCCGGCGATCATGTCTTGTCGGGCGACAGCGGCAGGTCGATGCCGCCCTTGATGTGTTTGATCGGCCCCGCCGACGACGGCATGATGTCAAAGTCGAAGATCTCCGTCGGCAGCCACAGCGTGGCGCAGGCGTTGGGGACGTCGACGACGCCGGAGATGTGGCCCTGGCACGGCGCCGTGCCGAGGATCGAATAGGCCTGGGCGCCGGAGTAGCCGAACTTCTTGAGGTACTCGATGGCGTTGAGGCAGGCCTGGCGGTAGGCGATGTGGACGTCGAGGTAGTGCTGCTTGCCGGCCTCGTCGACCGAGATGCCTTCGAAAATCAAGAAGTCCTTGTAGTTCGGGGTCACCGGCGACGGCTTGAACACCGGGTTCTTGATGCCGTACTTGGCAACGCCGTCCTTGATGATGTCGACCTTGATGTGCAGCCAGCCGGCCATCTCGATCGCGCCGCAGAAGGTGATCTCGCCGTCACCCTGGCTGAAGTGCAGGTCGCCCATGGAGAGGCCGCCGCCCGGGACATAGACCGGGAAGTAGATCTTTGAGCCGCGCGACAAATCCTTGATGTCGCAGTTGCCGCCGTGCTCGCGCGGCGGCACCGTGCGGGCGCCCTCCGCCGCCGCCTTCTGTTTGGCGTCGCCCTTG
This sequence comes from Bradyrhizobium sp. U87765 SZCCT0048, assembly GCF_018131225.1. GTDB lineage: Bacteria > Pseudomonadota > Alphaproteobacteria > Rhizobiales > Xanthobacteraceae > Bradyrhizobium_A. The sequence continues at coordinate 680,715 of NZ_JAFCMM010000001.1, forward strand.
AGACGGCCCATGTGGGCGGTCGGGCCGAACGGCGGGTTGGCGAGGCCGGGAACGCGGGTCGGGTTGGTGGCGATCAGCGCGGTCTCGCGCTCGTTCCAGGTCGCCAGCAGCTTCGGATCCGGCAGACAGCCGATCAGGCCGGGATGGATCAGACCGGCGAAGTTGACCCCGGGGATGTGGCGCGACGAGGTGTACATCCCCTTGAAATCCCAGATCGACTTCTGCGCCTGCGGGAAGTGATCGGTGAGGAAGCCGCCGCCGTTCTGCTTGGAGAAGAAGCCGTTGAAACCCCACAGGCTCTCCTTCATCGGGCCGACGTCGAGCAGGTCGACCACCAGGAGATCGCCGGGCTCGGCGCCCTTGACGCCGATCGGGCCTGACAGGAAGTGCACGATCGACAGATCGATGTCGCGGACATCGTCGGCGGAATCGTTGTTCTTGATGAAGCCGCCAGTCCAGTCGTAGGTCTCGATGATGAAGTCGTCGCCCGGATTGACCCATTCCACCATCGGAATGTCCGGGTGCCAGCGGTTGTGGACCTTGTCGTTCTCGTAAGCCGACTGCGTCAGATCGACCTTGATCAGCGTCTCGGGCATGTATGCTCCCCTTCCTTCAAGTTCACCTTGGTTACACGGACAGAAATTTTGCGACCTGCGCCTCGTCGACTGCAGCGCGCGGGTCGTCGCGGACGATCTCGCCGTTCTCGATCACCAGCACGCGGTCGGCGATATCGAGGGCGAAGCTCAGAACCTGTTCGGACACGACGATCGACAGGCCGCGCTGGTCGCGGATGCGCTTCAGGGTGCGCGCCATCTCGCGGATGATCGAGGGCTGGATGCCTTCGGTCGGCTCGTCCAGCAGCAGCACCTTGGGCCTGGTGGCGAGCGCCCGGGCGATCGCGAGCTGCTGCTGCTGGCCGCCAGACAGATTGCCGCCGCGGCGGCCCTTCATCTCCAGCAGCACGGGAAACAGCTCGTAAATGTCGTCGGGCACCCGGCTTTCACCGGACGCGACAAGACCGGTCTCGATGTTGTCCTGCACCGTCATGGTCGAGAAGATCATGCGCCCTTGCGGCACATAGGCAAGGCCCTGTGCGACGCGCTCATAACTCTTGAGGCGTGACACTTCGACGCCGTTCATGCTGACCGAGCCGCTCTTCGTCGGCACGATGCCCATCAGCGCCTTCATCAGCGTGGTCTTGCCCATGCCGTTGCGGCCCATGATGGCGACGATCTCGTTGGGCGCGACCGCCACATTGAGGCCGTGCAGCACCTCGCTCTGGCCGTAGGCGACATGAAGATCGGAAATGGCAAGCATGCGCGTGCTCCTCAGTTGATTACGTGATCCGTCACCCTGAGGTGGCCGCGCGACGCGCGGCCCTCGAAGGGCGACGGCCCGTGCATTCGACACCTCGGCCGCGCATCCTCCGAGGCTCGCTGCGCAACGCAAGTCGGGTTTACCCGATTTGCGTCTGAGGCAAGTAGGCAACTCGGCGAAGCCGAGTTGCTGTGCACCTCAGGATGACGGAGAAATGCAACGGTGCCGAAACGAGCCATGTTCAATGCCCGAGATAGACTTCGATGACCTTGGGATCGGTCTTGACCTTGTCCATCGATCCTTCCGACAGGATCTGGCCCTGGTGCAGCACCGTGACCTTGTGGGCGATGTCCTCGACGAACTTCATGTCGTGCTCGATCACCAGCACCGAGCGATCCTTGATGATGCGGTTGAGCAGTTCGGCGGTCTTGACGCGCTCGCTGACGCTCATGCCGGCGACCGGCTCGTCGAGCATCAGCAGCTCCGGGTCCTGGATCAGCAGCATGCCGATCTCCAGCCACTGCTTCTGGCCGTGGCTGAGCAGGTCCGCGCGCATCTCGAGCCGGTCCCTGAGGAAGATCATCTCGGCGACCTCTTCCACCCGCTCGCGGACCGCGGCGTCACGCTTGAACGCCAGGGCGCCGAACACGGTGCGGCCGCGAGGGTAGGAGATTTCAAGGTTCTCGAACACCGTCAGATCGTCATAGATCGACGGCGTCTGGAACTTGCGGCCAACGCCGGCCTGGACGATCTCGTTCTCCTTCATCCGTGTCAATTCCTGGCCGCGGAACTGGATCGATCCGGCGGTCGCCCGTGTCTTGCCGCAGATCAGGTCGAGGACGGTGGTCTTGCCGGCGCCGTTCGGGCCGATGATGACCCGGATCTCGTTCTCGTCGACATAGAAAGAGAGATCATTGACCGCCTTGAAGCCGTCGAACGACACCGTCAGCCCCTCGACGGCGAGCAGGAAATCCTTGGGTTGATGACCGATCAGCATGTCGCCCTCCTCACTCCGCCGGCGCGCCATCGGCCACGGAGCTCTTGCCCCAGCCGCCGCTACCGTTGCCGATGTCGCTCTTGGCCTTGCGCATTTTGAAGACCGCATCGATCCGCGGCTGGACATGGTCGCGCCAGATGCCGGCGAGGCCATCGGGGAATGCCAGCACGACGGCGATGAACAGCGCACCGAGACCGAACAGCCACAGCTGCGGGAAGGATTCCGACAGCCCGGTCTTGGCGAAGTTGACCAGCAGCGTGCCGTAGATGGCGCCGAAGATCGACAGCCGGCCGCCGACCGCGGTGTAGATCACCATTTCGATCGACGGCACGATGCCTACGAAGGACGGCGACATGAAGCCGACCTCGAGGGTGAACAGCGCGCCGCCGATCGCGGCGAACACGGCTGCGGCGCAGAACGCAAAGATCTTGAAATTCGCGACGCTGTAGCCGGAGAACCGCACCCGGTCCTCCTTGTCGCGCATGGCGACGAGGATACGGCCGAGCTTGGAGTGGCGGATGAACTGGGCGACGCCGATGCAGCCGAACAGGCAGGCGACCTCGACGAAGTAGAGGATGAACTTGGCGTGGTCGGTGCGGATGTCCCAGCCGTTGAGGGTGCGCAGGTCGGTGATGCCGTTGATGCCGCCGGTGTAGCCCTGCTGGCCGACGATCAGGATGGTCAGGATGGCGGCGATCGCCTGGGTGATGATGGCGAAGTAGACGCCGCCGACCCGCCGCTTGAACATCGCCGCGCCGACGATGAAGGCAAACACCGCCGGCACCACCAGGATCGCGACGATGGTGAAGGTCAGGCTGTGAAAGGGCTTCCAGAAGAACGGCAACTGGGTGAGCTGGTTCCAGTCCATGAAGTCGGGAATGCCCGGCGTCGACTGGATTTTGGTGTTGGCGACGCTCGACGCCTCGAGCTTGAGGAACATCGCCATGCAGTAGCCGCCGAGACCAAAGAACACGCCCTGCCCCAGGCTGAGAATGCCGCCATAGCCCCAGCACAGCACGAGACCGATGGCGACGAAAGCGTAGGTCAGGTACTTGGCGACCAGGTTGAGACGGAAGATGTCGAGGCAAAGCGGGAACACCACCACCAGCAGCACGGCCAGCACGGCGAGCCCGATCCATTCGGAGCGATTGAAGACACGTGGCGTATCGATCATGGCGAAGCCCCCTTCCCGGCCTGTCGCTTGCGGCGTCACTTGCGCACCTTGAGGGCGAACAGCCCCTGCGGCCGCAGCATCAGAATGCCGACGATCGCCAGCAGCGTGATCACCTGGGCCATCGAGCCGGAGGTGAAGAACTCCAGCGTCGAGCGCGCCTGGGAGATGGTGAAGGCGGACGCGATGGTGCCGAGCAGACTGGCGGCGCCGCCGAACACGACGACCAGGAAGGTGTCGACGATGTAGAGCTGGCCCGAGGTCGGCCCGGTCGAGCCGATCATGGTGAAGGCGCTGCCGGCGATCCCGGCGATGCCGCAGCCGAGCCCGAAGGTGTAGCGGTCGACCTTTTCGGTGTTGATGCCGACCGCGCCGGCCATGACGCGGTTCTGCACCACGGCGCGCACCTGGCGGCCCCAGCGCGAGCGGAACATGATGTAGGCGACGGCGAGCGTGATCAGCACGGTGAGAGCCATCACGAACATGCCGTTGATCGGGATCTCGATGGAATCCGTGACCTGCTTGGAGCCCATCATCCATTCCGGCAGCTCGACGCCGACCTCGCGCGCGCCGAAGATCGAGCGGTAGGCCTGCTGCAGGATCAGGCTGAGCCCCCAGGTGGCGAGCAGCGTATCGAGCGGCCGCTTGTAAAGATGGCGGATCAGCGCCCATTCCACCAGCATGCCCAGCGCCCCCGAGGCACAGAACGCCAGCGCCATGGCGACGAAGAAGTAGCCGGGAAACAGCGCCGGCAGATGCGCCTGGAAGAAGCCCGACGTCATCCAGGTGACGTAGGCGCCGAGGATCATGAACTCGCCATGGGCCATGTTGATGACGCCCATCTGGCCGAAGATGATGGCGAGCCCCAGCGCCATCAGCAGGAACACCGAGAACAGGATCAGCCCGGCAAAACCCTGCATCACGAAGATCGAGGAGAGATCACCGAGCGAATAGTCGCCGAACATCACATGCTCCTGCCGCATTTCGAGGGAAAGGCTCGCGCCGCGGGATGTGACCCGCGGCGCGAGGGATGTGACGCGGACCGCCGTCCGCGCCAGGGAGATCGTGAAGGCCGGACCGCACAGCGGCGGCCTGTGCACCGCCTTGGCCTTCCATCCTTCGAGGCGCGCAAGGGCGCGCACCTCAGGATGACGGAGAGAAGCCGGTGTTGCGTCGTCTCCGTCTCCGCTACGCCACCCTCGTCACTGGTAGCCCTTCGGGAACGGATCGGGCTCGACGAGATCGGCGGTCTCGTAGATCAGGTCGTACTGGCCGTCGGCGCGGGCGCGGCCGACGCGGGTCTTCGACCACAGGTGATGGTTCTCGTGGATGCGGACATAGCCTTCCGGCGCGCCCTTGAACTCCACGCCCGGTGACGCCGCCGCGACCTTGTCGATGTCGAAGCTGCCGGCCTTCTCGACCGTCAACTTCCACAGCCACGGGCCGAGATAGGCAGCCTGGGTGACGTCTCCGATCACCGTCTTCTCGCCCCACATCTTCTTGAACGCGGCGACGAACGCCTTGTTGTTGGCATTGTCGAGCGACTGGAAGTACTTCATGCAGGCGTAGGCGCCGGCGATGTTCTCGCCACCGATGCCGTCGATCTCGTCCTCGGTGACCGAGATGGTCAGCAGCGTCTGCTTCGACAGATCGATGCCTGCCGCCTTCAGCTGCTTGTAGAACGCGACGTTCGAGCCGCCGACGATGATGGCGTAGATGACGTCCGGCTTGGTCAGCTTGATCTTGTTGATCACCGAGTTGAACTGGGTGTGGCCGAGCGGGAAGTACTCTTCGCCCACCACCTTGCAGCCCTGCAGGTGGCCCTCGATGTGCTTGCGCGCGATCTTGTTGGAGGTGCGCGGCCAGATGTAGTCAGATCCCAGCAGGTAGAAGCTCTTGGCTCCCTTGGTCTTGTTGACCCAGTCGAGGCCGGCGATGATCTGCTGCGTCGCCTCCTGGCCGGTATAGATGACGTTCTTGGACTGCTCGAGGCCTTCATAGAAGGTCGGGTAGTACAGCATGCCGTTGTACTGCTCGAACACCGGCAGCACCGCCTTGCGCGAGGCCGACGTCCAGCAGCCCATCACGGCCGCGCACTTGTCGTTGACCAGCAGCTTCTTGGCCTTCTCGGCGAAGGTCGGCCAGTCGCTGGCGCCGTCTTCCTGGATGAACTTGATCTTGCGGCCGAGCACGCCGCCGGCGGCGTTGATCTGCTCGATGGCGAGCTTTTCCGCCTCGACCGAGCCGGTCTCGCTGATCGCCATGGTGCCGGTGACCGAGTGCAGGATGCCGACCGTCACCTCGGTGTCGGTCACCGCGAGCCCGGTGGTGTTGACCACCGAAGTGGCAGGAACGTCGGCCAATGCCGTTTTTGGCAGCAGCGACAGCGCCGGCAACGCCGCCATTCCCATCAGCAGCTTTCGGCGGAATGCCGATTGCAACCCTCTATCCCGTTCCTCAGACATGACGACCCCTTCTGGTTGTGACAACGCGGCGATGGGGCGAGGATTGCTGAATTTGTGCGCTGCACAGATACGCAGGATCGCGTATACTGCACCGCAAAACTGCGACGTAGATTGCGGATGAGGTTGTCAACGGATCGACGTGATCCGTCACCCTGAGGTGGTCCCGCGTCGCGGGACCCTCGAAGGGCGACGGCCCAAGCGTGAGACGCCTCGGCCGTTCATCCTTCGAGGCGCGCAAGAGCGCGCACCTCAGGATGACGGAGGAAGACTGGAGACCTGGTTTTGGTTCTGTCGCGCTGAGTTCAGCGCACGACGAATGTGGGTAACGGATCGAGGGTGACGGGAGCGGTGGAGTGCACGGGCGGCAGCGGATAGACCGCGTCAGGCGCCAGTATAATCAGTGGGTCGCCAACCAGACGCTGGAAGACTACGCGCTGCGCTTCACCGCCAAGAGCGCGCGGCGCTGGTCCGCGGCCCGCGTCGCCAACACCGCGCTGGGGGCGATCTCGTTCCTGGCGCTGGAGGCGATCGGCGGCACCATCACGCTGAACTACGGCGCCACCAATGCGGTGGCCGCCATCGTGGTGGTCAGCGTCATCATCTTCGCCTGCGGCCTGCCGATCGCCTACTATGCGGCGCGCTGCGGCGTCGACATCGACCTGCTGACCCGCGGCGCTGGCTTCGGCTATATCGGCTCGACCATCACCTCGCTGATCTACGCCACCTTCACCTTCATCTTCTTCGCCATCGAGGCGGTGATCCTGGCGATGGCCCTGGAGCTGTGCTTCGGCATCCCCCGCCCGATCGGCTATCTCGTCAGCGCCGTGGTGATCATTCCGCTGGTGACCCACGGCATCACGCTGATCAGCCGCTTCCAGCTCTGGACCCAGCCGCTGTGGGTCGTGCTGCACGTGCTGCCGTTCGCCGCGATCGCGTTCAAGAACCGTGAATCCTTCGTCGCCTGGACGCAGTTTCCGGGCGAGCATGGCAACGCCGCCGGGCATCTCGACCTGCTGCTGTTCGGCACCGCCGCCTCGGTGGTGTTCTCGCTGGTCGCGCAGATCGGCGAGCAGGTCGACTTCCTGCGCTTCCTGCCGCGCGACCGTAGCACCTCCCGCACCGCGTGGTGGCTGTCGCTGCTGAGCGCCGGCCCGGGCTGGATCGTGATCGGCGCCATCAAGCTGCTGGCGGGCTCGTTCCTCGCCTTCTTCGCGCTGAGCCATGGCATCGCCGGCGAGCACGCCGCCGAGCCGACCCAGATGTACCTCGCCGCGTTCCGCTATGTGCTCGACCAGCCGGACCTCGCGCTGGCGCTGACCGGCACCTTCGTGATCCTGTCGCAGCTCAAGATCAACGTTACCAACGCCTATGCCGGCTCGATCGCCTGGTCGAACTTCTTCTCCCGCCTGACCCACAGCCATCCCGGCCGCGTGGTCTGGCTGGTGTTCAATGTCGTCGTCGCCGTGCTGCTCATGGAGATCGGGGTCTACAAGGCGCTGGAGCACACGCTCGCGCTCTATTCCAACGTCGCCATCGCCTGGGTCGGCGCGCTGGTCGCCGACCTCGTGGTCAACAAGCCGCTGGGGTTGCGGCCGCCGGTGATGGACTTCAAGCGCGCCCATCTCTACGACATCAATCCGGTTGGCGTCGGCGCCATGGCGATCGCCACCATCGTGTCGATTAGCGCGTTCTATGGCCTGTTCGGACCGATGGCCAAGGCGCTGTCGCCGTTCGTCGCGCTGCTGACCGCGTTCGTCGCCGCCCCCGCCATCGCCTTCGCGACCGGCGGCAAGTACTATCTCGCCCGCAAGCCCAAGCGCAGCTGGCAGAACCTGTCGACGATCACCTGCTGCATCTGCGAGCACAGTTTCGAGCCCGAGGACATGGCGTCGTGCCCGGCCTATAGCGGGCCGATCTGCTCGCTGTGCTGCTCGCTCGACGCGCGCTGCCACGACCTGTGCAAGCCGCACGGACGGGTGCAGCAGCAGATCGCTCGGACGCTCGGACATATCCTGCCCGAGGGCGTCGAGACGGTGCTCAACTCGCCGCTCGGTCACTACCTGCGGGTGTTCCTGATCTCGTCGAGCCTCGTCGGCCTGACGCTCGGGCTGATCTACCTGCAGTCGGCCGCGGAGATTCCGGGTCAGGCGATGCCGCTCGCCGATGTGCTGTGGAAGGTGTTCTTCGCGCTGGTCATCATCATCGGCGTCATCGCCTGGCTGTTCGTGCTGGCGCAACAGAGCCGCCGCGCCGCCGAGGAGGAAACCCGCCGCCAGACGGCGCTGCTGATCCAGGAGATCGACGCCCACAAGCGCACCGACGCCGAGCTGCAGCGCGCCAAGGAAGTGGCTGAATCAGCCAACCTCGCCAAGAGCCGCTATGTGGTGGGCCTGAGCCACGAACTGCGCTCGCCGCTCAACGCCATCAGCGGCTATGCCCAGCTGCTGGAACAGGACGCCACGCTGCAGGCCAAGCCGCGCGAGCAGGTCCGCGTCGTCCGCCGCAGTGCCGACCATCTCTCCGGGCTGATCGACGGCATCCTCGACATCTCCAAGATCGAGGCCGGCCGGCTATATTTGTCCCGCGACGAGGTCCGGCTGTCCGAATTCCTCGACCAGATGGTCGGCATGTTTCGCCTGCAGGCCGCCGCCAAGGGCATCGACTTCGTCTTCCGCCGGCCCGACTATCTGCCGCCGGTCGTCTACGCCGACGAGAAGCGGCTGCGCCAGATCCTGATCAACCTCCTGTCCAACGCCATCAAGTTCACGACCGACGGCAGCGTGCAGTTCGTCATGCACTACCGCAGCCCGGTGGCCGAGTTCGAGATCACCGACACCGGGCCCGGCATCCAGCCCGACGATCTCGAACGCATCTTCGCGCCGTTCGAGCGCGGCGCGCTCGGCAGCGCCCAGCCGCACACCGGCACAGGGCTTGGTCTCACCATCAGCCGCCTGCTCGCCGGCGTCATGGGCGGCGACATCCGCGTCGCCAGCACGGTCGGTGCCGGCAGCACGTTTCGCGTCAAGCTGTTGCTGTCGGAGGTCACCAATCCGACGCGGCAGGCGCCGATCGCCAAACCCGTGTTCGGCTATCTTGGCCCGCGCAAGACCGTGCTGATCACCGACGACGATCCCTCCCACCGCGAACTGCTGCGCCAGGTGCTGGCGCCGCTCGGCTTCATTATCCTCAGCGCCCAGGACGGCCCGTCCTGCCTTGCGCTCGCCGCCCACTGCCAGCCGGACCTGTTCCTGCTCGACATTTCCATGCCCGGCATGGACGGCTGGAGCGTCGCCGAGGCCCTGCGCGCCGCCGGCCACCATCAGGCCCGCATCCTGATGATCTCGGCGAGCGCGCTGGAGGCTCACGGCCGGCCGCTCGCGCAGCCCTTCCACGACGGCTACCTGATGAAGCCGATCGATGTCGCGCGCGTGCTCGAACAGATCGGCCAGCTCCTGAAGATCGAGTGGCAGCATGCCGGCCACGACAAGCCGGCGCCGGTGTGGACGCCCGGCGTGGGGCCGCTGCCATCCGTGCAGGATGTCGAGGAACTGATCGAGCTCGGCGAGATCGGCCATGTCAGCGCGATCCGCGGCAAGCTGGAGCGCCTCGCCGCCGACACCCCCGAACATGCCGCATTCGTCGCGCGCATGCGCGGCCTGGTCGACGAATTCGATTTCCATCAGTACGCCGCCGTGCTCAAGATGTTGCATTCCCATGACGCTCAGGCTCCCGACCACCATCCCGATGGCCCATGACCCGAACCACGCCCCCAGGCGGCGCGACGTCGCGCTCGTCATCGACGATTCGCCCGATACCCTGCGCCTGCTGACCGACGCGCTGGACGCCGCGGGCATGACCGTGATGGTGGCGCTGGACGGCGCCGCCGCGATGCGCATCACCGAGCAGATCACGCCCGATATCATCCTGCTGGACGCGGTGATGCCGGGGATCGACGGCTTCGAAACCTGCCGCCGGCTCAAGCACGACGCCAGCCTCAGCCATGTGCCGGTGATCTTCATGACGGGTCTGGCGGAGACCGAACACATCGTCAGGGGGCTGGAGGCCGGCGGAGTCGACTATGTCACCAAGCCGATCGTCATCGAGGTGATGCTGGCGCGCATCCGCGTCCACCTCGCCAACGCCCGCCTCGCGCAGAGCGCGCGCATGGCGCTCGACGTCTCCGGCCGCTACCTGTTCGCCGCCGACCGCGCCGGCCGCGTGGTGTGGGCGACGCCGCAGGCGCAGAAGCTGCTCGCTCCCGCGGCGGCCGAGCCGGCCGCCCTCGCCGCGCCGCTGCAGGCGTGGCTGACGGAAATCGACGCCGGCCGCGCCGACGCCAGACCCGCACAAATCCCCTTCCTTGCCGGTGAGCAGTTGCGGCTGCAGTTCATGGGCAAGCTCGGCGCCGATGAATTCCTGCTGCGCATCGCCCGCGATTCCAGCCCCGACACGCCAGCGCAGTTCAGCAAGGAGCTGGGCCTCACGGCGCGCGAGGGCGAGGTGCTGGCCTGGCTCAGCAAAGGCAAGGCCAACCGGGACATCGCCCAGATTTTGGGCTTAAGCCCCCGCACCGTCGACAAGCACCTCGAGCAGATCTACGCCAAGCTCGGCGTCGAAAACCGCACGGCGGCGGCGGCGATGGCGGTGAAGGCGTCGCGCAAATAGGGGACGCCTTTCACTCCAGCCCCCTACTCCACGATATAATCACCGCTGCGGAAATGGCGGGCGCGGCGGCCAAACTGGAAGCAGTAGCCCGGCCACATGGTGGTGATCTTGCCGCTGTCGGTCTGGTACCAGCTGCGGCAGCCGGACTGCCACACCGTGCCAGTGAGATCGCGCTGCAGCTCGCTGTTGTAGCGGTCGTGGACCTCGGGCTTGACCTCGACCCGCCGCGCGTTGCGGCGGCGCGCCACCAGAATGGTCTCGAGGATCTGGTTCACATTGGTCTCGATCATGTAGATCATCGAGTTGTGGCCGAGCCCGGTGTTCGGCCCGGTGATGGTGAAGAGGTTGGGAAAGCCCTTGATGCTGGTGCCGAGATACGCCTCGCCGCCGGCCGCCCAGCGCTCCTTGAGCGCGACGCCGCCGGGGCCGACGATGTCGGCGTTCTGCAGCAGCGCCGTCGCCTGGAAGCCGGTGCCACAGATGATGACATCGGCCGGCCGCGCGACACCGTCGGCGGTCGTGATGGCATTGGCGCCGACGCTGCCGATCGCGCTGCTGACCACCGACACGTTCGGCCGGGCGAGCGCCGGATACCAGTCGTTAGAAATCAGGATACGCTTGCAGCCCATGGCATAACGCGGCGTGACCTGCTCGCGCAGCGCCGGATCAGATATCTGGCTTTCGATATGGCGGCGCGCCAGCGCTTCCGCACTCTTCATCAGATGCGGCTTGAAAATGCCGATGCCCTGATACTCGTTGTGCCAGAAGATCAGCTCGCGGTAGAGCTTGCGCACGAACGGCAGCGCCGCGAAGGTGAACTTTTCCAGCGCCGTGAACGGCCGATCGTCGCGCGGCACGATCCAGGGCGGCGTGCGCTGATAGACGTCGAGCTGCTTCACCCGTGGCGCGATCTGCGGCACGAACTGGATTGCGCTCGCGCCGGTGCCGATCACCGCCACCCGCTTGCCGTCCAGCGCCACCGTATGGTCCCACGCTGCCGAGTGAAAGGCCGGGCCAGCGAACGTCGCGGCGCCGGGCAGTGTCGGGATCGCCGGCTCGCTGAGGCCGCCAGTGCCCAGCACCAGGAAGCGGCAGCGAAACTGGCGCTCGCCGCAGTCGACATGCCATTTGCCCGCCGCCGCATCGAACCGCGCGCCGCGAAACGTGGTGCCGAAACGGATGTGGTCGAGCACCCGGTACTTGCGCGCGGTGTGCTGCATGTAGGCCTTGATTTCCGGCTGGCGCGGATATTTGCGCGACCAGTCCGGCTTGCCCTCGAACGAGTAGGAGTAGAGATGCGAAGGAATGTCGCAGGCAGCTCCCGGATAGTGATTGTCGCGCCAGGTGCCGCCGACCTCATGGGCGCGCTCCAGCACCAGGAAATTCCTGACCCCGGTCCGCAGCAGCGCGATCGCCATCGCGAGCCCGGAAAATCCGGTCCCGACAATGATCACCTCGCGCTCGATCGCGGTTCCGTCCACCTGCATCTGACTCTCCATCATTATAACAACTGTTGTTATTTATTTTGGGCATGGATCGCTGTGATCCGCGCCTTGCGCAGGCCGCAACGGCCCTGCCCGTGATCGAACCGCGGCAACGGCCGCGCGGCGCCGCGGCCGCGAAGGCAACGGCGTCAGCTGCAACATCTTCCGGCGTGGCGACGAAACGCCGGCGGACCGCCGCCTAGGGCGCGCGGGCGTCGAAGAAATCGCTCAGGACGGTGCGAAAGACCTTGGGGGGATAACGGTCGGGATTGATCACCCAGGCAATGCCCAGACCATCGATCAGTGCAAGACAGGCGATCGCGTCGTCGCGATCGCTGCCCCTGGCATGCAGCAGCCCCGCCGCGCGCAACGAGGCGAAGCCCTTGGCGACGTCGGCGACCTGTTCGTTGTGGCTCTTGCGGTACTCGGCCATCAGGTGCTCGCGCCCCACGGCATAGCCGGTGAACGCCGTCCAGACCCGCCAGTTATCCTTGCTCTCATCGGACGTCGGCAGGATCTTGAGCCAGCTGCCGACGATCGCCTTGATGGTCAGCTCGGACTTCTTCTCCGGGAATTCGACCGCCTGAATCGCCTTGATGACGCGATCGAGCGCGAACAGCAGCAGCTCGTCCTTGTCGCGAAAATAGTGGGTGACGATGCCGGTGGTGCCGCCGAGCTCCTGGGCGATCGAGCGGATGCTGGCGCGGTCGACGCCGTCCCGGATGATCACGCGCCAGGCGCACTCCACCACGTCCGCCCGCCGCGCCCGCTGATTGTCCGACAACTGCCTCATTTCAACCCGTCCCATCGCGCCCACCCGATCACGCCCTTCCGATCCTGAAGGCCGTCGATACGAGCACATAGCTGAACGTATACTGGATCAGGCTGGAGGTTGCAGCAATGATCACCATCGACCGTGCCACGGTGATGGCGGTGTCGAGCCCGGCGGCCTCGCAATAGCTCTCGACCTGGTCCTGCGCCACGATCGTCGCGGCGATCCAGACCACGAGCGTGGCGGTCAGCCGCCAGAACCCCGGCCAGACCCATGTGGCGCTCTGCGGCAACTCCGGCGCGAACCGGCCGGCCTTGCGCTGCCGGATCATCCAGCCATAGGCAAAGAACGAATACAGCCAGGACACGATCAGGCCGCCATAGACCTGGTCGAAGACGTTCTCCTCGTTCGAGATCACCAGAATCCTGACGATCTCACCGAACGACTTGCCGGACAAATCCGGCGTCGGAACGTAGAGCAGAACGGTCGAAGCGTCCCAGTAGTCGATCAGCGCAAGCACGCACACGATCGGCACGACGATGACGGCGTCCACCAGCGCCGACATCGCCGCCGGGTAGTTCTGCTGGTTGATCTGGCGCAGGCACCATCGGCCGACGCCGCGCTTGCGAATGGCCTTCACCGGTTCACTGGTCACGAGGGTCATGTCAGGCAGCCTCCTCCTGGACGGTTCGCAGCAATGATCCTTCCGGCGTCGGCGTCGTGGTGAACGGCGCGAGCCGGACAAAGAAGCGGTCGGGATCGACACCGGCTTCCGGGGCGAAGGCACCGCGCCGCTCCACCTCCCCGGCCATCAGCATCTCCGCCATGATCGCGGTCGGCACACAGGTCATCGCGGCCATGCCACCGGGGACCTCGCCGCGCATCGACACGCCGACCCGCACCGGCCGGCCTTGCCGCAGGCCTTCCGCATAGGCCGACAGCATCGGCAGGTATTTCTTGCGAGTCGCGATCTCGACCGCCGCGCCCCAGGTGAAACGGGCGGCCTCGCGCAGCGCAGCGCTCAGCCCCAGCGTGTCGCTCTGCGCGAACACCTTGCCGACATAGCCGACCGCATCGTCGAAGCCGATGCGCCGGGTTTCGACCTGCCGGCCGACCGACTTCAGCACCGAAATGATCCCGCGTGGCATATCCATCGCGTTGACGCTGTGGCGCAGCGATGGAAATCGCCGCGGCAGCGAGATCGGCTCGGGATGCCCGATGGTGTGGACCGGCACCCGCCCGATCCCCGGGAAATCGATCACCAGGCGCTGCAACGGACGCACGTCGACCTGCGCGCCCTCGCGCTGCACCCGGATCTGGCCGATCACCATCGCCAGAAAGTGGTGCAGCACCGCACTGTTCTCGACGACATCGTCGTCGGCCGCGCGCTTGCCGGTGCCCCAGACCGTGTGCAGGGTGTCGACACGATCGAGCACGGCGGCCGCCTTCACGGCCAGCAGGTTCGAAATTCCCGGGCTCGCGCCGCCGCCGATGATCGCGGACATTCCCGCGGCCTTCGCTTCGTCGTCCAGCGCCAGCATCTCGATGGTCGGCTGCCAGTCGTCGCAGATGTCGAGGTAGTGCGTGCGGCTGTCAATCGCCGCGCGCAGCACTGTCGTCCCGAATCGGTAATACGGGCCGACGGTGGAGATCACCACGTCAGCGCCGCCGAGCGCCGCATGCAGATCATTGGCATCGTTGACGTCCAGCCCGATCGCCTTGACGCGGGGGTCCCCGAGCTCATAGGCGAATTTCCTCGCCGCCTCGAACGCCCGGTCGGCGATGGTGATCGAGGAGAAGGTCGTCGTGCCCAAGATCGTCTTGACGGCAACGCGCCCCATCGCGCCCGCGCCGCCGAGCACCAGCAGCTTGTTGTCCTGGCTCATGGTCGTCTCTCTCCGCACGGGCGCGCTAGAAGTGATGCTTGATGATGGTGGACACGCCGGACACCCAGGGCGTGTCGACCGCCGGCGCCCCCCGCACATTGTCGGTGAGGTAGACCACGGCGCCGATCATCTCGACCGACAGCGACCTGGAGAACCAGTATTCGAGAGCGACGACGGCATCGACGCTCTTGATGCCGGCGGACGGGCGCCTGGCGATGCCGCCATCCAGCTCGATCAGGTCGGATGCGCGTGCCGTGATGGTGCCCCCGAAGCCGTCGGACACCGTCGTCATCGGATCGAACAGCGCGTTGACCGCCTTCTGGTTGGCCCAGGTCACCGAACCGCCCATGGTCAGCGTCAGGTCGGGCCGCAGCTCGAACAGATGAAAGGCGCCGACCGACAGCTTCTCGCTCTGCGAGCCGCCCAGCACGCGGGAATAGCGCGCGGCCACCTGATTGTTGCCGAACGTATAGGTTGCGAACAGCCGCAGGTCCGGCGCGACCGCCGTGTCGGCGGCGTAGATCGACTGTTCGCCCTTCTTGTCGAACGCGCTCTCATAGGTGAGCGCGAGGCCGACCTTCAGCGCCTGCGTGCTGACGAGATAGACGCCGACCTGCGGCTTGGCGTCGGCGCCGATGTCCAGCCCCATGCTGTCGGTGATGCTGAAGAAGAAGCGGTCGTTGAAGGTGATCTCGACATTCGGCGCGGCAAAGGTCTTGCGCGTTTTCGCGCCTTCGTAGTCGCTCTGGTTGCTGAGGCGGACGCCGATATGGCCTTCGACCTTGACCGCCGGCTCGTCCACCGGCAAGACCCCGGTCGCCGGGCTTGCGGCATCGACCGCCGCGTCGCTGGCCGCGGTCATCGTCATCGGCGCCGGGGCGCCCTCGGACGCCGTCTTCGCACCATCGCGCGACTTCGTCCGCGAACGCCCGTTGGCACCCTTCTCTTTCGCTTCGTTGTCGTGCTTGCGCCCGGCCGCCGCCGCCCCCGACCGGTCCGCATCTGTCGTCGCTTCGACGTCCGTCACCGCCTGCGCCCCCGTCGACGGCCGCACCATGCCGGCCTCGACATCCGCAGCGCTGCACGCCACGGCCGCCATGGAACAGAGGACAAGCGTCCTCAAGGAACCACCACCCCACATCTGAGCATTTCCCCTGATCGATGCCGTTGCCGGCATTCGTTTTACATAACGACTGTTATGTCGGATCGGACTACCACATCGATATTTGCTACACAACAACTGTTGTAATTTATTTGCGACCGGGATACGGACATCCCCATCGGCGACCGGACAGCAGCGTGCCCGCCGATCTCTCACGGCAAACCAGGAGAAACTGACATGCGATGGACTGATCTCGCGCTGGCGGCACTCGCCACCCTGTCCTTCGGGAGCGCGGCCTCGGCGGCGGCGCTCCCCGACAGCGGCTACTTCATCACCCAGGACAAGTCCGGGATCGTCAAGCTCGAGCCCTGCGGCAGCAACATCTGCGGCGTGCTGGTGTGGGGCGAGGGCCTCAAGGATGGCGAGACCGACCAGGCCAATCCGAATCCCGCGCGGCGCTCGCGCCCGATCTGCGGCATGGCGGTGCTGACGTTCGCCCGCTCCGGCGACAACGCCTCCGCCTACGATCCGGCGACCGGCAAGACCGAGCGCGGCTTCGCCGTGACAGGCGATGCCTCAAGACTCGTGCTCGGCGGCAGCGAGGGCGAGACCTGGCCGAAGACATCGCAGCCCAGCCAGCGCTGCCGCTGATCACCCTCTCGAACATGCGACATCCCCTGCCCCGCGGCCGGGCCTGAACGGCACCGACGCCCATGCGCGGCAAGCGCATGGGCGTTTCGATTCACGTCTCCCGCAGCAGGCGCAGGATCTCCGGCACCATGGCGCTGGCGTGCGACGGGGTGATCTCATGCCCCATGGCCGCGAGCGGCAAAAAACGACTGCCCGGGATTCGCCCCGCCGCGTCCTGCCCATGCGCCAGGGGCAGCAGCGGATCGCGCTCGCCATGGACGACAAGACAACGCACGGCGATGCGCGCGAGCTGCCGCCAGCGCGCGCGGTCCGCCAGGATCGCTGCGTACTGACGCGCGACACCGGCGCCGCCCGGCCAGCCATAGGCCGTCGACCGGGCAACGCGCTGCTCCAGTTCGGCAAGATCGTCCGCCGCGAGCGGCCCGGCGATCAGACGGCGGAATGCAGTGGCGGCGGCGATCGCGGCCGGCAGGCTGGCCGGCTCGCCGCCGCTCAGCGCCTTCTGCACATCGCTGCGCGGCGATGGCAATCCGGGCGCGCCCGACGACGACATGATCAGCGTCAGCGACTGCACGCGCCTGGGATGGGCGAGCGCGATGTGCTGCGCGATCATGCCGCCCATCGACGCGCCGACGAGATGCGCGGCGGGAATATCGAGCGCATCCAGCAGGGCGACCGCGTCCGCCGCCATCTCCGCGACGCTGTAAGGCGGCCTCACCCATTGCGGCAGCCGCAGGGTGCTGCAGAGCCACAGGCGCAGCAGCGGCGGCGCCCCGAGGTGATCGAAGCGCGGCGAACGGCCGACGTCGCGGTTGTCGAACCGGATCACCCGGCAGCCGGCGCCGGTCAGCCCGTCCACGAATGCAACAGGCCAATCATGCAGCGTCTGACCGAGGCCGTGGATCAGCAGCACCGGGACATCGGAAGACTTGCCGTCGCTCTGCCAGGCGAGCCGCGGGCGACTGGAAGCGGGCTGGAGATCGTGCATGCGAGCACCTCGATGGGGTGTTTATGATGTGTTGGATGTCTTTCGCATCCGCGACGGGCCGTCGCCGCCACGCGATGGACGACCCGCTCGGACGCAAGCCGTCGCGCTAGGCTCCGACGCCTGGCGAAAGTTCGTCCATGGCGAGGAGATCGGCGCCGGAGGCGAAGCCGCAATACGGCGCGAACAGGTCGAAGAACCAGGCGGGGTCGATCACCTCCTCCGGTGTCAGGACGCCAACGGGCGGCCGCTTGGCTTGCGCGAACAGATGCAGCGCGAGGCCGAGTGGCACGCCGGTGGCCCCGCTCATGCCGCCTGCAGGCAGGCCACGCAGCCACGCCGCAGAAATCACCGGTCGTCCCGCCGTTTCGCCGCGCGCCCAACCGAACAGCGACGGCATCTCGACGGCGTGCGCCCGCCTCGCCCCCGCTTCCCGGTTGGGCTTCTCGATCTCGCGCGCCGCTTCCTTCACGGACAGGACCTTGCGATCGACCAGCGTTTGCAGCACGCGAAGGCCGGCGAACGTGCGCTCGTCGGCGCTGACCATGACATTGGCGCAGGACCGCAGACCGCCAAACACGCGCGGCAGCGTCACCGCCTCGGGATGGCCGACACTCCACACCGCGAGCGGACCACGGCCGGGAAAGTCGATTTCACGGCGCTGCAGCGGCTTGACCAGCACTGACGCGCCACCGCTGTGCACGCGGATCTTGCCGGACAATTGCTGCATCCAGTGCACGACGGCGGCGCTCGGCTCGTCGGACCGCGGCTTTGCCTGCTCGGCCTCGGCGCCGTCGATCGACCAGCCGGTCAGGATCTCCAGCGGATGCGCCATCGCGCGCGCCGCGACCACCGCGAGCAGATTGGTCAGCCCGGGACTCGCGCCCATGCCGACGATCGCGGTGACGCCGCGCGTCCTGGCCTCGCCATCGAGCGCCAGCATCTCCAGCGTCGGCTCCCAGTCGTCGCAGATGTCGAGATAGTGGGCGCCTGCGGCGATCACCGCCTGCAGCACCGGCACGCCCAGCTCGAAGAACGGCCCCGCGGCGTTCATCACCACGTCGGCGCCGCCGAGCAGGCCGGCCAGCGCCTGCGCGTCGCGCACATCGACCTGAGCCGCTCGCGCCCTCGCCCGATGCCGCGCCGCGACCTGTTCGGCGCCCGCCAGATGACGATCGGCCACCACGACCTCGCGCACGAAGCCGAGCTCCGCGGCAATTTTCACCGCGGTCCGCCCCATGCCGCCCGCGCCGCCCAACACCACCACCCGCATGTCCAACATCCCTCCGCATGACTGCGGAGCGATTTACACAACAGTTGTGATGTTTGTCCAGTCGGCGACGGCGCAGCGATGACATCTTGCGCGATCAGGTCGCAGGTCGGCGCCGACCGGGATCGGGAAGCACTGTGACGCGGCCACCCGATCCCTCTTTCGAATGCCGTCATTGCATCGTGACGACGACCTTACCCTTCGCACGGCCGCTTTCGACATACGCCATCGCCTCGGCGATGGCCTCGAACGGGTAGGTCTTGTCGACAATGACCTTCAGCTTGCCGTCGGCGATCAGCCCGGAGAGCTGATCGAGATCGCGGCCGCTCGGATGCATGAACAGATAGCGGTAGGTCACCCCGGCGCGCCGCGCGCGCGCGCGGATGCCAAGGCTGATCGCCCAGAACAGCGCGGCCAGCCCGCGGCGGCCGCCGAGATCCTTGATCGCCGTCTGCGGCTCGGGCATTGCCGCCACCGAGACGATCTTCGCGCCTGGCTTCATGATGTCGAACATCTGCGTCAGCGTGGCGCCACCGACGAGATCGAACCCGGCGTCGAACGAGCGTCCAAGGCGTGTGATGTCTTGCGTGGTATAGTCGATGACCTCGTCGCAGCCGAGCGAGCGCACCAGGATTTCGCCACGCTTCGACGCCGTCGTCGTGACGCGCGCGCCCAGCCATTTGGCGATCTGGATGGCAAAGGTGCCGACGCCGCCGGCGCCGCCCGAAATGAACACGCTCTGCCCGGCACGGATGCCGAGTTCGTCGCGCAGGGCCTGCAACGCCGTCAGGGCGGCGAGCGGCACCGCCGCGGCGGTCGCGAAATCGAGGTTGCCCGGCATCGCCGCGGCGTGCGCCTCGTCGACGCAGGCCTGCTGCGCGAACGCCCCGGCACGATCCTTGGCGACGCGGGCGAAGATGCGATCGCCGACGCGGAACCGGGTGACATCGCGGCCGACCGCGATCACCTCGCCCGCCAGTTCGTTGCCGAGCACGAACGGCAGCCTGGGCCGCAGAATGGCGCGCAGCTTGCCCTCCCGGAACTTGAAGTCGACCGGATTGAGGCCGGCGGCGCGCACCTCCACGAGCAGATCCCGTGGCCCCGGCACGGGCGCCGGCATATCCGTCAACCGCGCCCCGTCCGGGCCGCCATACCGCTCGAGAACATAGGCGCGCATCGGCCTCTCCGCTCCGTGAAAATTCCGCTGTTGATCGGCCCGACCTTAACGTTCAAGCTAGGTTGAAGGTCAACAGGAGAGCGGCGATGATGAGGATCGGCGAACTGGCGCAGCGCAGCGGGCTGTCGGCATCGCGCATCCGCTTCTACGAGGCCGAGGGACTGCTCAAGGCCGTCGACCGCACCGCGAACGGCTACCGCGCCTATCCGGCCGATGCGCTGGTCATCCTCGACATCATCGCCAGCGCCCAGCGCACCGGATTCACCCTGGACGAGATCCGCCAGATCCTGCCGGCATCTCCCGGCAACTGGCCACAAAGCGATCTGCTCGACGTCCTGCGCCGCAAGATGACCGACATCGAGGACATGGAGAAGCGGCTGCGCCAGGGCAGGAAGCAGCTTCAGGCCCTGATCCGTCAGATCGAGGACAAGCCCGCCGGCCTCGACTGCGCCGACAATGCGAGGCGCCTGCTCAAGGAATTCGTGCCGCACGGATCGACAGCGGCGGCGAGACCGAAGCGAAGCGCTGCAACCCTTAAACGCAGATAAGACGTTCAGACGGCGAGGATTACGTCACGACGCGACAAACTGCCTTCACCGCAATCGAACAGCCGTCTGGCTACCTTCGCTCCCGGAGAGATTGAAGCGCTTCATCGGCCCACATCAGGAAGCGAAAGAGCGCCCACACAAGCAGAAGCAGCGCCGACAAAAGACCAACACACGCCTGCCCCAGATCGGACCAGTCATATTTCAAGGAAAATCCGTCAGCTCCCGTCAATGATGACGGCAGCAAATAGTAGATGCGTCCGATCAGAATGATGAACAGCACCGACGCATACGACAAAACAATGGGAGCAATCCGCCGGGCAAGAAGAACCACAAGGATCGGACAAAGACCAATTCCATCGGATGTCGCGCTACTGAAATCACGTCGTGATACGATCTCGTGTTGCAGAATTTTTGTCGCAAACAGATACTGCTCATAGTTGATCCCCGCGACCGACAGCACATTGCACACGCACGTAAAGATCACAGCTGCAGCGAGCCAGTTCATACGCATGCAGCGAAAGGTCGCTTGATCTCACCCAACGTCATTCTCGCCCAGAAGTTCTTGTCGCCGCGCCGCGGTCTCCTCACACGCGGACACGCGGAAATGATCGATCCGGCAGATCATATGATCAGTGTGGAAAAGTCGCGCCGAAGACGGTCCTGGCAGATTCAAACGCCCCGCTTCGCCGAGGTGACGCGCGAGCGGGCGCTGTCCTGGGCCCGCGGTGTGCAGTGTCATGGACGATCGTCCGCATGTCGAGGCCGCTTTGACAACGACCAGCAACACCTTTCCGCACGCGATTACGCGCTGCTCAAAACACTGAGGCAAGCCAATCGGCCTCATTCCCGCCATTGCTGAATGGCTTTGATGTGCTCCGGGTATTCGTCGGTCGGCAGACCGATGAGGCCAAGCTCCCGCTTTCGCGTCACACCGTACCGGGCGCGACCGGCGGGATTGGCGATAAAATCGCATTGCTCGCGAAACTGCCCGGGCTGCGCGGACTGCATGGCATGATTGGTCTTGTTCTGCACGGTCTCGATCCATTGGTCGAGACCCGCCAGCGCCGCCGCATCGCTGATGCCGGGTTGGCTTCGCCGCTGATCGGCCGTGATGACCAACCGCACCCTTTCGGCCAGCACCTTGGTACCGCGGTCATAGCTGCGACGTACATCGTCATAGGCGCCCTTGCGGGCTGGATCGACCTTGCTGCACTCGGCCAACAACCAGTGGCGATGGGCCATGGCCGCGTAGACAAACCGCGCACTGGTAACCGCATCGGTTTCGCCATGCGCCCCTTCAATCGAAAGACCGACCACGAGCATCGTCGCAGCCAATCTGAACGCCCATTTCTTCACGCTTGCCCCCAAGCCACAGCCTCAACGACCGGAGGTTGAATCTACGTACCGCCTCGCGCCGATCAATCGATTTATTTTGAAATTCGTCTTGCGGGTTTGGGCAATGCCAATCGTACGCCCCGCACGTGCGCCTTTGAGACCGCTCAATACGCCGGCAATTACGGAAGGTCTCAGCCCGCCCCGCCCGCCGGCGGCGCGTGGGGCGTCGCCTTGGCCTTGCCGCCGAAGCGCGCCTTGGTCCACTCGCGCATGTTCTGGAAGACGACATAGAGCATCGGGATCAGGAAGATGCCGATCGAGCTTGCCGCCAGCATGCCGCCGAACACCGCGGTGCCGACGCCGCGGCGGCTAATCTGGGCGGCGCCGGTGGCGATCACCAGCGGCACGAGACCGAGGATGAAGGCGATCGAGGTCATCATCACCGCTCGGAAGCGCGTCTTGGCGCCGAGCACGGCGGCATCCAGAATGCTCTCGCCCTCCTCGCGGCGCTCCTTGGCGAACTCGACAATCAGGATGCCGTTCTTCGCGGCCAGCGCGATCAGCACGACAAGGCCGATCTGGCCATAGAGATCGAGGCTGAGCCCGGCGAGCTTGATTCCGACGAACGAGCCGAGCACGCCGACCACGACGGACAGCAGCACCGGCACGGGAATGGTCCAGCTCTCATACAGCGCCACCAGGAACAGGTAGGCGAACAGCACCGCGAGCGCGAGAATGGCGCCGGTCTGGCCTGACGCCTGCTGCTCCTGATAGGCGGTGCCCGTCCACTCGTAGGTGTAGCCCGCCGGCAGGGTGCGCTCGGACACCTCGGCCATGGCGGTGATCGCAGCCCCCGACGACACGCCGGGCGCCGGGCCGCCGTTGACGGTGATCGAGCGGTAGTTGTTGTAGCGGCTGATGACCTGAGGTCCCTGCACCACCTTCAGGCTGGCGATCGAGCGCATCGGCACCATGTCGCCGTTCTTGTTGCGGACGTAGATCTGCCAGATCGCCGGGATGTCGCCGCGGTCGGCCGCCTCGCCCTCGACATTGACCTGCCAGGTGCGGCCATAGAGGTTGAAGTTGTTGACATAGATGCCGCCCAGCGTCGCCTGCAGCGCGCTGAACACATCGCTCATGTTCAGGCCGAGCGCCTGCGCCTTGGCGCGGTCGATATCGAGATAGAGCGAGGGGTTGGTGGCGGTGAAGGTCGAGAACACCCGCGCCAGCCGCGCATCGCGGTTGGCCGCGCCGATCAGCCCGCCCATGACGCTGCCCATCGCCGCCGGATCCTGGCCTTCCAGCGCCTCGAGCTGATACTCGAAGCCGCCGCTGGTGGACAGGCCGATGATCGGCGGCAAGTTGAACGGCAGGACGCTGGCCTGGCGAACCTGGCTGCCGGCGCCGAACGTGCGGCCGATCAGCGCCTGTGCGCTTTCGGTCGTTGCGGTGCGGTCGGCGAACGGCTTGAGGCGCACCACCATGAAGGTGGCGTTCGGCTCCGAGGCGCCGTCGAGCAGCGAGAAGCCGACGATCGACAGGACGTGATCGACACCAGGCAGCGGCTTCAGCAGCGCCTCGACCTGTTCGGTGACGGCGCTGGAGCGCGCCACCGACGCGGCCATCCGGCAACTGCACCATGACGAAGAACGCGCCCTGGTCTTCCTCCGGCAGGAAGCCGGTCGGCGTGATCAGCGACATGCCGAAAATGCTGCCGGCGAACACCAGCACCGCGACCAGCGACAGCATCGCCATGCGCACCAGCCGCTGGACGCCGCCGGCATAGCGGTCGCGCACCCAGTCGATGCTGTTGCTGACGCGGCCCATGATGCCGTGGCGCGGCCCGGTGTGGCGCAGGAACACGGCGCACAGCGCCGGCGACAGCGACAGCGCGTTGATCGCCGAGATCACCATCGCCGCCGAGATCGTCACCGCGAACTGGCGGAACAGTTCGCCCGAAATGCCGGGAATGAACGCGATCGGCACGAACACCGACAGCAGCACCAGCGTGATGGCGATCACCGGCGCGGTGATCTGGGCCATCGCCTTCTTGGTGGCGTCCGCCGGCGACAGCTCCGGCTCCTCCTCCATCACCCGCTCGACGTTCTCGACGACGACGATGGCGTCGTCGACGACAATGCCGATCGCCAGCACCATGGCCAGCAATGACACGGTGTTGGCGGAATAGCCGAGCGCCAGCAGCACCACGAAGGTGCCGACCAGGCTGACCGGCACCGCGACCGCCGGGATGATGGTGGCGCGCAGGTTGCCGAGGAACAGGAACACGACGATCACCACCAGGATGAACGCCTCGAACAGCGTCTTCATGACCTCGCGGATGGTGTCGCGCACGAAGTCGGTGGAATCGTACATCACCATGTACTTCAACCCGGTCGGAAACCGGGCCGACAGCTTCTGCAGCGTCGCCTGCACCGCGGCGGCGGTCTTCACCGCGTTGGCGCCCGGCGCGAGATAGATGCCGATCGGCACCGACGGACGGCCATCGATGCGCGACTCGCTGTCGAGATTCTGCGCGCCGATCTCCACCCGCGCGACGTCCTTCACCCGCAACACCGAACCGTCGGGGTTGGCGCGCAGCACGATGTCGCCGAACTGCGTCGCGGTGGTGAGGCGCCCCTGCGTCTGCACGTTGAACTGGAACTGCTGCTGGTCGCTGATCGGCCGGGCGCCGATCCGGCCGACCGGGGCCTGCACGCTCTGCGCCCGGATGGCATTGACGACATCCGACGGCGCGAGGCTGAGGCTGGTGAGGCGCTGCGTATCGAACCAGATCCGCATCGAGTAATTCATCTTGGCGAACAGGCTGGCCTGGCCGACGCCGGGCGTGCGCGAGATGGCGTCGAGCACGTTGATGATGGTGTAGTTGGTGATGAACAGCGGATCCTGCTGGCCGTTCTCGCTGTACAGCGTGATGAACTGCAGCACCGCGGACGACTTCTTGGCGACGGACAGGCCCTGCAGCTGCACCTCGGACGGCAGTTGCGAAAGCGCCGTCTGCACGCGGTTGTTGACGTTGACGGTGTTGATGTCGGGGTCGGTGCCGAGCGCGAACGACACGGTCAGGGTGTAGGTGCCGTCGTTGCCGCTGGTTGACTTCATGTACAGCATCTTGTCGACGCCGACGACCTGCGCTTCGAGCGGCTGGGCGACGCTGGCCTCGACCACCTCCGCGGAGGCGCCGGGGAACACGCCGGACACGGTGACCTGCGGCGGCACGATGTCCGGAAACTGGGCGACCGGAATGCGGGTCAGCGCCAGCACGCCGGCGATCGTCATGACCAGCGCGATCACGATGGCGAGGCGCGGACGATCGACGAAGACGGAGGAGATCATTTGCCGCCGCCCGCGGGCTGGGCGCCGCCACCACCGGCGGGCGGCGCAGCCTTGTCAACTGGCGCAGTCTTGTCGGCTGGCGGCGCCTTGTCGGCTGACGGCGCCTTGTCGGACGGCGCGGCGCCGGTCTTGCTCGACAGATCCGCGTTCAGCGTCTGCTGCAGTTGCGGACTTGGCGGTCCCGGCGCCACCGGCTGTCCCGGCCGCACCCGCTGCAAGCCTTCGACGACGACCTTGTCGCCCTCCGACAGACCGCTGAGCACGGCGGCAATGGTCGCGGTCGACTGCCCGAGCTTGATGCGGCGCTGCTCGGCCTTGTTGTCGGCGCCGACCACATACACATAGTCGCCCTGCTGATCGGACAGCACCGCGGCACGCGGTACCGCCAGCACCTGTACCGGCTGCACCCCCTCCAGCACGACGGTGACGAATTCGCCGTCGATCAGCTCGCGCACCGCCTCGCCGTTCTGCGCGGTGAGCAGCGGCGGATTGGGAATCGTGCCGCGCAGCAGGATGGTGTCGGTGCTGGTGGCGATGGTGTTCTCGGCGAAATTGAGCTTGCCGGTCTGCGTATACATCCGCCCGTTCGGCAGCCGGACACGGATCACGACGGCATTGAAGCCGCCCTGCCCGGCATACTGGTCGCGCAGGTCGAGCGCCTGACGCACCGCCACCGGAAACGTCACATACATCGGATCCTGGCTGACGATGGTGGTGAGCACGCCCGAACTGGGGCTGACGACGTTGCCAATGGTCACCGCGGTGCGGCCGATGCGGCCGTCGATCGGCGCGTGGATGTCGGTGTAATCGAGATTGATCTGCGAGGTCTGCACCTGTGCCTCGGCGGCCTGCACCTGGGCCTCGAGCGCGCGCTGGTTGGCGACCGCCGCGTCATAGCTCGACTGCTGGCCAGCCGGACCGGCGAGCAGCGTCTTCTGGCGCTCGGTGGTCAGCTTGGCGAGATCGAGGTTGGCCTGCAATTGCGCGACGTTGGCCTTCTTGGCCGCGAGATCCGCCTCGAACGGGCCGCGTTCGAGCAGGTACAGCCGGTCGCCGGTCCTGACCTCGGCGCCTTCCTCGTAGAGGCGCTTGTCCATGAACGCGGTGACGCGCGCGACGACATTGACGCGGTTCGTCGCCTCGATGCGGCCGAGAAATTCGCTGGATTCGGTGATCGGCCGCGGCATCGCCGCGATCACGCCCACTGCGGGCGGCCCCTGCGGAGCGGGTTGCGCGGACGCCGGCCGCCCGGACCCGGTCAAGACAACGATGGCGATCAACAGGCCTGTGATCCGCAGGCCTGCGATCAGCAAACCTGCGCATCGCTCCGCGACGCTCGATCCCGCAGGGCATGTCTCGGCAAGGCTGTTGGCAAGGCTGTTGGCAAGGCTCTCGGTACGGCTCTCGGTACGGCTCTTGGCACGGCGCATTCCAGTTCGCTCCAGAGGCTGGATCGGACGGCGACAGCGTGATGCGAGCGAGCCGGAGTTACGTTCGAAGGAGGAGCTCGACCCGAATTGACAGGCCGATGATAGCGGGGATTTTTGACGGTGCAACCACACGCGCCGCGTGTCGTCGGGTTCCTGACCTCAAAGCAAGCCGAGCGTCGGCATCACATACGATGACGGCGGTAAGTTCACACGGACTTGAACATCAGGCCGCGCCAGCAGCATTGACATCACGACGGGCCGCGCCACGTCGACGCACGCGGCGCAGGATGGCGATCAGGACCCGAATGCGACCGGACGGAACGCCTGCACCAACTGCTGGTCGAGCTTGCCGCCCATGTGCTCGAGGGTGCCGAACGCCGCTTCGCGGGTAAGCGAGACGTCCTGGCCACTGCGCTCGACGAGACCTGCGAACATGTCGACGATGGTGATGATGCGCACGATGTCGGAAATTTCGCCGTCGCGCAGCTGGTCAGGATAGCCGGTGCCGTCAAGCAGCTCGTGATGGTGCAGCACGACGTCGAGCATCTCGCGCGGGAAGCTCGCCTGGGCGGAGAGCGCGTCATAGCCGCGGCGGGTGTGCTCGCGCATCACCGTCTCCTCCTCGTCCGTCAGCGCCTCCGCCTTGTTGAGGATGGTCAGCGGAATGAACGCCTTGCCGACATCATGGATGAGGCCGGCGCGGGCGAGACGGCGCTGATCCTCCTCGCGCATGCCGAGGTGCTGGCCGAACGCCACCGCGAAACCGGTGACCAGAAGACTGTGACGGTAGCTGCGGTTGTGGTGACGGCGGACTGCAAGCACCCATTCCTTAAGCGACGAGCGCTTGAGCGCCTTGAGGATGCGGGTCTCCTCCTGCATGACGTCATCGGGGGTCAGCGGCACACCTGCGCGCAGCTTCTCGAACACCCGCACCAGCACCGCATGAGCCGCCGCGACACCGCGCGACAGCGCTTCGCGGCTGGCGCTGGTCTCTTCCTTGTCGCTGGTTTCGGCGAACGAGGCCGTCAGGCGGCGCAGCACCGCGTCGGCACTGAACGGCCGCTGGATGGTGTCGGTGGCGCCGAGCGCCCAGGCCTGGGTGGTGCCGTGATGCAGGGTGTCGGCCAGCACGAACAGGCGCGGCATCGCCTGATAGGCCTTGCCGACCAGCTTGCGGCGCACCCGCTGCACGCTCTCGGTCGAACGCAGGTCGATGTCGACGACGATCCCCGACAGGCTCTTGAGCGGCTTCTCCGGCATGTCGGCGGTCGAAACCACATCGACATTGCCGAGGACCGACATGATCTGCGCCAGCTCGGTGCTGCGATCGCCCCGATCGGAGGCCAGAAGCAAGTACCTCCGGCCGAGAGAACCATCCACTAACGACATACTCAAACCTCAACGATGCCCCATGCGTCGTGGAGGACTTACAGGAAAAAGAGTTCCCGGAGATTAACGAGTATTCTGAATGCCTTATCGGGATTTTCGATAAAATTTGATGCAACCGGCCCGACCGGCCGTCAGCTCTTGCCGTCAGGGTTCGCCGATGCGGTCGGCCCGGTCTTGCGCTGGGCCGGGCCTGCGATCCGCACCTGGTCGTTCTCGGCGAGACCATCCGGCGGCGTGACGATGATGCGGTCGTCGGGCGAGAGGCCGGCCGCGATCTCGATTTCACGGCCGAGATCGCGCGCGATCGTCACCTTCTTGAAGGCCACGCGGTCATTCGCACCGACCGTCGCCACCCGCAGGCCGTTCTGGTCGAAGATCAGCGCACTGGCCGGAATGTGCAGCGGCTGCACCTCCCGCGACAGGTCGAGGCGGACATTGCTGTAGCTGCCCGGCAGCAGTTCGCCCTTGTCGTTGGCGACGCCGAGCTGCATGCGCGTCGTGCCCGAGCTAACGTCGACCGACTGGGCCGACGATTCCACCACCGCCGGGAAGGCGCGGTCGGGATATTCCGGCACCGACACCATCGCCCTGGTGCCGACCTTGATCAGAGGCACGTAGGTCTGGGGAACGTTGACGTAAACCCGCAGCTTTTGGGTGCTGGAGATCACGAACATCGCCGCCCCGCCGCTGCCGGCATTGATCAGGGCGCCGACGTCGGTATCGCGCGCCGTGACGATGCCGTCGAACGGCGCGACCAGGCGCTTGTAGCCGGCGAGCGCCTCGAGGCGATCGACATTGGCCTGCCCTGACTTGACCAGCGCGTTCTTGCTGTTGAGATCGGCGGTGCGCTCGTCGACGTCCTGCTGGGACGCAAAGCTCTGCGTCAGCAGGGTCTGGCGACGCTTGAGGGTCGCCTCCGACAGCTTGGCGGCGGCCTCGGCGTTGAGCAGGTCGGCCCGCGCCTGCAGCAATTGCTGGTCGAGGTCCGGCGCCTCGATCTCGGCGAGCAGGTCGCCGGATTTGACGCGGGCGCCGATGTCGACCTTCCAGTCCTTCACATAGCCGCTGACGCGGGCGAAGATCGGCGCCCGGAAGTAGGCCTCGAGGCGGCCCGGCAGATTGAGCACCGGGTTGAGGGTCTTGCTGTCGGGCAGCGCCACGGCGACGGTCGGGACGGCCTGGGCTTCTGTCCATTCCCGCAAGTGGGCATCGCCCTTCTCGCGGGCGACGATCCCCGTCACCACCACCACGATGACCACGACGCCGGCGAGCACGCCGGCCACGCCGAGCTTGCGGCGGCTGATCGAAGGTGGGGTCGTATCATGCGGCATGGTGCGTCTCCGTTGGCGCGTGCCGTCGTCCATGGACCAGACTGAATACCACGGGAACGAACATCAGAGTTGCGATTGTTGCGAAAATGAGCCCGCCGATCACGGCGCGCCCGAGAGGAGCGTTCTGTTCGCCGCCCTCGCCGAGGCCGAGCGCCATCGGCGCCATGCCGATGATCATGGCGAGCGCCGTCATCAGCACCGGGCGGAAGCGGACGAAGCCGGCCTCGCGGGCGGCGGCAACCGCATCGCCCAGCGCATCGAGGCGCTCGCGGGCGAAGCTGATCACCAGCACGCTGTTGGCGGTGGCGACGCCCATGCACATGATGGCGCCGGTCAGCGCCGGCACCGACAGCGTGGTCTGGGTGGCGAACAGCATCCAGACGATGCCGGCGAGCGCCGCCGGCAGCGCGGTGATGATGACGAACGGATCGGACCACGACTGGAAGTTGACGACGATCAGGAGATAGATCAGCACCACCGCGCCGAGCAGGCCGAACAGCAGGCCGCCGAAGGCGCTGTTCATGGTCTTGACCTGCCCGAGCAGCACGACGTTGCTGCCTTTCGGCACGTCCCTGGCGGTCTCGGCGATCACCTTCTGCACGTCCGCGGCGACCGCGCCGAGATCGCGGCCCTGCGGCGTCGCGTAGATCTGCACCATCGACTGGATGTTGTACTGGGACACCACGGCGTTGGAGGTGGTGCGGTTGATGTTGGCGATGCCGCCGAGGATCGGCAGCGAGCCGATGCCGGCCGCGGTGATCGGCAGGGTCTGCAGCGCGCTCAACGAGTCGATCTGGTACTGCGGCGTCTGCATCACGATCGGATACGACACGCCGTTGTCCGGGTTGAGCCAGTAGGTCGGCGCGACCTGGGAGCTGCCGGCGAGATTGACCACGAGGCTGTTGGTGACGTCGCGCTCGGTCAGGCCGATATACTGCGCGCGGGTGCGGTCGACGTCGACATTGAAGGTCGGATTGCTCTGCGACTGCTGGATGCGGGCGTCGGCGATGCCGGGGATATGCCGGATCCTGCCCAGCAGCAGGTTGGCGTAGGCGAAGTTGGCTGGCAGGTTGGCGCCGCGAACCTGCAGGTCAATGGGCGCCGGAGCGCCGAAGTTGAGGATCTGGCTGACGATGTCGGCTGGCAGCAAGGCGAAGGTCACGCCCGGGAAGGCGCGCGGCAGCTCCTCGCGCAGCAGCTGGACGTATTCGGCGGTCGGACGATGATCTTCCTTGAGCTTGATCTGGATGTCGCCATCCTGGGTGCCGATCACGCCGGTGTTGTTGTAGGTCATGTTGATGCCGCTGATCGGCATGCCGATGTTGTCGACCATGGTGTCGAGCTGATCGGGCGGGATCAGGCGGCGCACGGCCTTCTGGATGTCGGCGAACTGGCCGGCCGTCTCCTCGACGCGGGTGCCGACCTGGGTGCGGACATGCATCAGGATCTGGCCGGTGTCGACCGCGGGGAAGAAGTTGCGCCCGAGGAACGGCGTCAGCAGGAACGAGGCCGCGACGACCAGCAGGAAGCCGCCGACGAACACGCCGCGATGGTGGAGCGCGAGATCGAGCAGGTCGCGATAGCCCGCGCGCAGCCGCTCGAAGCCGGCTTCGAAGCCGCGCTGGAAGCGCACCAGGGGATTGCGCGAGCGCGGCGCACCCTCGCCTTCCCCATGACCGTGCACGTCATGGGCACGCAGCAGGTAGTTCGCCATGGTCGGCACCAGGGTGCGCGACAGGATGAACGAACAGATCATGGCGAAGATGACGGCTTCGGCCATCGGCACGAACAGGAACCGCGCGACACCCTCGAGGAAGAACATCGGCACGAACACGATGCAGATGCACAGCAGCGAGACGAAGGCCGGCGTCACGATCTGCGCCGCGCCATCCATGATCGAGGTCTCGACGTCCTTGCCGTGCTCGAGATGCCAGTTGATGTTCTCGATGGTCACCGTGGCGTCGTCGACCAGGATGCCGACGGCGAGCGCGAGGCCGCCCAGCGTCATGATGTTGAGCGTCTCGCCGATCGCCGACAGCGCGATGATCGAGCCGAGGATGGCGAGCGGGATCGAGGTGGCGATGATGACGGTCGAGCGCCAGCTGCCGAGGAACAGGAGGATCATCAGGCTGGTCAGCGCCGCGGCGATGGCGCCTTCGGTCGCGACCCCGGTGATGGCGCCGCGCACGAACACCGACTGGTCGGCGAGCAGCGACACCTTGAGCTGCTCCGGCAGGGTGCCGCGCATCTCCACCAGCATCTGCTTGATGCCGGCGATGATGGCGAGCGTCGACGCCGAGCCGTTCTTGAGCACCTGGAGCAGCGCCGAGCGATTGCCGTCGACATGGACGATGTTGGTCTGCGGCGGGTTGCCGTCGCGCACCTCTGCGACGTCGCGCAGGTAGACCATGGCGCCGTTGACCGCCTTGATCGGCAGGCTGCCGAGGTCCTCGAGCCGCGTCGCCGCGTTGTTGAGCTGGATGGTGTACTCGAACGCGCCGATCTTCTGGGTGCCGACCGGGGTGATCAGGTTCTGCGCCGCCAGCGTGTTGGCGACGTCCTGGCCGGACAGGCCACGGGCCTGCATCGCCGCGGAATTGAGGTCGATCTGGACCTGGCGCTGCTTGCCGCCGAACGGATAGGGAATCGCCGCGCCGGGAATGGTGACCAGCGGCGTGCGCACGACGTTGATGGCGAGATCGCCGAGGTTCTGCTCGCTGAGGCCCTCGCCGGCGAGCGCGATCTGCAGGATCGGCACGGTGGCGGCGCTGTAGTTCAGGATCAGCGGCGGTGTTGCGCCCGGCGGCATCTGCTTGATCAGCGTCTGCGAGATCGCCGTAACCTGGGCGTTGGCGGTGCGGATGTCGACGTTGGGCTGGAAGAAGATCTTGATGATGCCGAAGCCGTTATAGGAGTTGGCCTCGATGTGCTCGATGTCGTTGACCGTGGTGGTCAGCGCCTTCTGGAACGGCGTGGTGATGCGGCCGGACATCTGGTCGGGCGGCAGCCCGGTGTACTGCCAGACCACGCCGATCACCGGGATGCGGATCTCGGGGAAGATGTCGGTCGGCGTGCGCAGCGCCGCCAGCGGGCCGACGATCAGGATCAGAAGCGCGAGCACGACAAAGGTGTACGGGCGCGTCAGCGCAATGCGGACAAGGCCGATCATCGATTGAACTTCCTCGATCCGCGAACCGCGGGTCTTGATGGTGATGATGGGGTGATGCTGCCCCGGGGGAATCCCCTGCTGCGACAAAACATACCAACGGGCCGCGCAGCGGGCAACGTCGTCTCGTAAAAGTGAAGGCTGCCAAAGCAGATACCGCAACCGCAAAGAGATGTTTCCGCAACTGCACGACGGTGCTACATCCCCGCCCATGAGCTACCGCGTGGCCGCCCTCTATCAGTTCCTGCCGCTGCCCGATTTTGGTGCATTGCGGGAACCGCTGCTTGCGCTGGGTGAGAGCCTGCAGATCCGCGGCACGCTGCTGCTGGCCGCGGAAGGCCTGAACGGCACGGTTTGCGGCACTCCGGAGGCCATCGAGGCCCTGATCGAGGCCCTGACCCGGGGACCACTGTTCGGTGGCCGGCTCGACAATCTCGAACTGAAATTCTCGACCGCGGCGCAGATGCCGTTCGGACGGCTCAAGGTGCGGCTCAAGAAGGAGATCGTGACCTTCGGTGACGCCAGTGCCGATCCGACCCGGCAGGTCGGCACCTATGTCCATGCCGCGGACTGGAATGCGCTGATCGCAGAGCCCGACGTGGTGCTGATCGATACCCGCAACGCCTTCGAGGTGGCGATGGGGACGTTCGCCGGCGCCCGCGATCCGCGCATCGCGCGCTTCAGCGATTTTCGGGACTATGTCCGCACCGAGCTCGACCCGGGACGGCACAAGAAAATCGCGATGTTCTGCACCGGCGGCATCCGCTGCGAGAAGGCCTCGGCCTACATGCTCGCCCAGGGCTTCGCCGAGGTCTATCACCTCAAGGGCGGCATCCTGCAATATCTCGAGGACGTCCCCGCGAACGAGAGCCGCTGGCAAGGCGGCTGCTTCGTGTTCGACGAACGTGTCGCGCTCGGCCACGGCCTCGTCGAGCAGCGCAACGACGCCGAGGCCGGCGAGCCGACCCCATGACCGAGACCACCGAGCGGCTGGATTCCCTGGAAATCCGCATTGCCTACCAGGACGAGATCATTGAAACCCTGAACAAGGCCGTCACCGAACAGTGGATGCGGATCGAGGCGCTGACGCGCGAAATCACGCGCCTCACCGACCGCGTCCGCGAAGCCGAGAACCGCTCCGCCACCTCGGCGGCGCCCGAGCCGCCGCCGCCGCACTATTGAGGCACGGCGCGGACCCCGCGCGATCGCGTGGCGAAGGTCCGCCATGCACAGCCTCCGCAGGCCTTGCGCGCGCCGAGCATCGCGCCGTCATCGCCACGACATACACCGGCAGGTTGCCGTCGTGCCGCGCTTCACGCCATGCCTTGATCGACGCGCCAGCACGCCGTCTTGACGCCGCCATCGGCCGTGACGACAATCCGTCTGCATAACCAAGCCATTTTCATTCGTTTGTGATTGCGACAGGGATATTGAAACCGCCATGACCATCCAGAAGACATGGACGCCGTCGTTCTCCGATGCGGATCCGGACTTCAAGTCGAACACCCTGTTCACGGGACTGCCGCAAAACTACTACATCCGGGTCGACCGCGATGCGACGCCGCACATCGGCGGCGCGCCTGTCGTCAATGTCGTGACCAGCAAGGTCGGCGGCGCCGGCGACCAGAACGAGGCCACCGAAGGCCAGACCCTGGAGCTGTCGGGTAACAGCTGCACACTCACCGCCTCCAACGCGACCCGACAGGCCGGCGACACCGTGCAGGCCAGCGTGACCGTGACCTGGCAGCCCGATCCGTTCTGACGCCCCACGCCGGGCGATCTTCAGACTGTCACTGGTGGCTTCGACATTCGCGACCGCGTCGCGGCCGCGCCGCTCGCCTGTCACCGCCACTCACGGGCGTTCGACGCCACCATGGCGCAGGTGGATCAGCGGATAGGCGCGCCCCTGCCCGTCCAACGCCGATCGTCCGATGCGCGCAAAACCCATCCGCTCGTAGAAGCCGATCGCCTGACCGTTCTGCTCGTTGACATCGGTGGTGAGACCCGGCTGCAGACGCAGGGCGTGGGCGACCAGCAGACGGCCGACGCCCGTTCCGCGATGCGCCGGGTCGATGAACAACGCCTCCATGTGGCCGTTGTCGAGCAGCATGAAACCCACGGCGCGGTCATGGCCGTCGACCGCGAGCCACAGCGGCGCCGCAGGTAAGAATGCGCGCACCTCGGCTTCAATCGCCGCGCGATCACCTGCGCTCAGGAAATCATGGGTCGCGTCGACAGCATCGCGCCAGATCTCGACGACGCGTGCGCCGTCCTGCGACGTCGCGTTTCGAATTCGCATCATGAGTCGGTCTTTTAGGCATCCGGTGGCCTCATCGCAACGCGTCGAAACGCCATCATGCAAAGGCAGCCGTCACAGCTGTTCCGAGCGAGAGCCCGCCCAGCCCGTCCTGGCCGATCGCGGGCTGCGCAACGCAGACCCGGCGGCTTCGCCCCTGTGACAACGCCGAGAAAATGAGAGCACGCCGCGTTCAAACGACGTGCAGTGACCTAAACCGCGACCTTGCGATGGCGGATCGGGCCGCCCAGCGTCAGCCGCTCGGCGGCCTCGATGATGGCGTTGGTGTCGATGCCGTATTCGGCATAGAGGTCGTCGATGGTGCCGGTCTGGCCAAAATGATCGACGCCGAGCGCCTCGACGCGGTGGCCATGGACGCCCCCGAGCCAGGCGAGCGTCGCGGGGTGACCGTCGATGACCGTGACGAGGCCACAGTGGCGCGGCAGCGGCGCCAGCAGCCGCTCGATATGGCTGGTGCTGGCGATCGCGCCCTCGCGCTGACGGCGGCGCGACGCCGTCCAGCCGCTGTACAGCCGGTCGGCCGACGTCACGGCCAACAGGCCGATATCGCGGCGGCCGTCGCCGAGCAGTCCGGTGGCCTCGATAGCCTCCGGCGCGACAGTGCCGGTGTAGGCGATCACCAGCTCGGCGTTCGGTCCGGGCCTGCGCATCCAGTAGGCGCCGTCGGCGATGTTCGCCTCGAGTTCGGGGGAAAGCTCGCGCTGGGGCTGGTCGATGGTGCGCGTGGAGAGCCGCAGATACACCGAGCCGCCGCCCTCCTGCCCGGGATGCGCGGCGGCCGCGGCCTCCTTCTGCATATGGACGAACCCCCAGCGCATGATCGCGGCGAGTTCGTCGACGAACGCCGGCTCGAACGACGACAGGCCGTCCTGCGAAAGACCGATCAGCGGCGTGCCGATCGACTGGTGCGCACCACCTTCAGGCGCCAGCGTGATGCCCGACGGCGTCGCCGCGACCATGAAGCGCGCATCCTGGTAGCAGGCATAATTGAGCGCATCGAGGCCGCGGCAGATGAAAGGATCGTACAGCGTACCGACCGGCAGCAGCCGCTCGCCGTTGATGCTGTGCGACAACCCGAGCGCCGACAGCAGGATGAACAGGTTCATCTCGGCGATGCCGAGTTCAATGTGCTGTCCCCTGGGCGAGAAATCCCAGGTGAAGGTCGAGGGGATCTTTTCTTTCCGGAACTGGTCGACCTGTTCGGCGCTGGCGAACAGGCCGCGGCGGTTGACCCAGCCGCCGAGATTGGTCGACACGGTGACGTCCGGCGACGTCGTGACCAGCCGCTCCGCAAGCATGCCGTCACTTTTGCCGAGTTCGGCGAGGATCAGTCCGAAGCCCTGCTGGGTCGACATGCGCGGCGCGGGCTTGAACGGCAGCCGCTCCGGCACGTCGATCACCGGCGCCGAGAGACGACGACGCCCGTCGCGTGCGAACGGCACATCAGCCAGAAACCTCTCCAGCACCTCCGGCGCGAGGTCGAGGCCCTCGAAGCGATCCCACTCGTGGCCCGGACGAATGCCCTGCGCCGTGCGCCAGGCCTCCATCTGAGCCACCGTCATCAGGCCGGCATGATTGTCCTTGTGGCCCTGGAACGGCAGGCCGATTCCCTTGATGGTGTAGGCGATGAAGCAGACAGGACGATCGTGGTCGATCGCCTCGAACGCCTCGATCAGGGTTTCGACATCGTGGCCGCCGAGGTTGGACATCAGCGCCAGCAGCTCGGCGTCCGAACGCTTCTCGATCAGCCGCGTGACGTCGCCCTGGTCGCCGATGTCGTCGAGCAGCCGCTTGCGGAACGCCGCCCCGCCCTGGAACGACAGCGCCGCATAGATCTGGTTCGGACAGCCGTCGATCCAGCGCCGCAGCGCCTCGCCGCCGGGCTCGGCAAAGGCCTCGCGCATCAGCCGGCCGTATTTGATGATCACCACGTCCCAGCCGAAATTGCGGAACATGACCTCGAACTTTTCCCACAGCCCCTCGCGCACCACGGCATCGAGGCTCTGTCGGTTGTAGTCGACCACCCACCAGGTGTTGCGCAGGCCCTGCTTCCAGCCCTCGGCCAGCGCCTCGAAGATGTTGCCCTCGTCCATTTCGGCATCGCCGACGAGCGCGATCATCCGCCCTTCGGGACGGCCCTTCATCCAGCCATGGGCGGTGACGTAGGACTGCACCACCGAGGAGAACAGCGTCTGCGCCACGCCGAGCCCGACCGAGCCGGTGGAGAAGTCGACGTCGTCGGTGTCCTTGGTGCGCGACGGATAGGACTGCGCGCCCTTGAAGCCGCGGAAGTTCTCCAGCTTGTCGCGGGTCTGCTGCCCGAGCAGATACTGGATGGCATGAAACACCGGGCTGGCATGCGGCTTCACCGCGACGCGGTCCTGCGGCTTGAGCACCGCGAAGTACAGCGCCGACAGGATCGCGGCGAGCGAAGCGGACGAGGCCTGGTGGCCGCCGACCTTGAGGCCGTCGAGATTGGGACGGAGATGGTTGGCGTTGTGGATCGTCCAGGACGACAGCCACAGCGCCTTGCGGGTCAGGGCGGACAGGATTTCGATGCGGGACGGCGATTGCGGCATGGCGGTCACTCGGCGGGACGATGACGCAAGGCTAACAGCGGCACCGCCACGTTAGATCCCGAAGACAGTCGCCAGAAGGCCCATTATTGGTATATCATGCCGGAATGGACGACAAATCCGGCATTTCATTCCAATGACTGCCCTCGATGCCATCGACCGCAAGATTCTCGCCGTGCTCCAGGGCGACAGCCGCGTCACCATGCAGGAGCTGGCCGACAAGGTCGGCCTGTCGGTTTCGCCCTGCCATCGCCGCGTCAAGCTGCTGGAGGAGCGCGGCATCATCACCGGCTACATCGCCACCGTGAACCAGAAGGCGCTGGGCCTGCCGGTCAGCGTGTTCATCTCGATCAAGCTGGCGCGGCAGAAGGAAGAAGACCTCGAGCGCTTCGCAAAAGCGATCTCCCGCTGGGACGAGGTGCTGGAGTGTTACCTGATGACCGGCAGCCGCGACTACCTCCTGCGCGTCGTCGCCGCCGATCTTGCGTCCTACGAGACGTTTCTCAAGACCAAGCTGACCCGCCTCGACGGCATCGCCTCGATCGAGTCGAGCTTTGCGCTGAGCCAGGTGAAGTACTCGATCGCGCTGCCGGTGTAGGGCGTTTATTGTTTAACTCGTCATGGCCGGGCTTGTCCCGGCCATCCACGTCTTCCTCGTTGAAGCGCTGCAAAGACGTGGATGCCCGGGACAAGCCCGGGCATGACGGAGAAAAGCTGACGATCTGCGTGCCCCAATAACGGCGTGAAAATGCGGGCTGCATTTTCGGTCAGACTCTCAGGATGACGGATTATGGCTCCGCAATCCACGCGCCCCCTCACCCGCGCTGCATGCCCCAGCGGCGGACGGTGCGGGCTTCGATGGCGCGGAAGATGACGCCTTCGACGAACAGGCCAACCGCCATCACGGTCAGGAGACCTGCGAACACGGAGGCCGTGTCAAGCGTGTTGCGGTTCTCGAAGATGTACCAGCCGAGACCGCCCTGCCCGGACGACACGCCGAACACCAGCTCGGCTGCAATGAGTGTGCGCCAGGCGAACGCCCAGCCGATCTTGAGGCCGGCGAGGATCGCGGGAAACGCTGCGGGGATCAGCACCTTGAGCACGAGGCGCAGTCCGCCGAGGCCGAAGGTACGCCCGGCCATGCGCTGGGTCTCCGACACCGAGAGAAAGCCGCTGTGCATGTTGAGCGCCACGGCCCACAGCACCGAGTGCACGATGACGAACACCAGCGACGGCCGTCCCAGCCCGAACCACAGCAGCGCCAGCGGCAGCAGCGCGATCGCCGGCAGCGGATTGAACATCGCGGTCAGGGTCGACAGCAGATCGGTGCCGATCCGCGTCGTCACGGCAAGGCTGGTGAACAACGCGGCGATAACCAGGCCGATGGCATAGCCCAGCACCAGCGTCTGCAGCGTCACGAACAGACGATCAGGAATGACGCCGGAGACGATGCCGTTCTTCAATGCCTCGAGCGTATCGAGGAAGGTCGGAAAGGTCAGCGGCGAGCCGAGCCAGCGGCCGTAAAGCTCCCACACCGCCGCGAGCAGGACGAGGATCAGTCCCCGGCGCGCCATCGTGTTGTTGGCGAGGCGCTCCAGCGCCGACAACGGCTTCTCGACATCGCCGAGCCCCTCGGGGGCCGAGACCTTGCAATCACGCTCCGGCCGCACCGGCGGCGTCAGCTTCAGGATCAGTTCGCTCATGGCTGCTTCCTCATGCGGAATGATTTGAAGTTCGATCACCGGGATCCGTCACCCTGAGGTGGCCCCGCGGAGCGGGACCCCTCGAAGAGCGACGGCCCGAGCATCAAGACCTCGGCCGTTCATCCTTCGAGGCTCGCGTTGCTCGCACCTCAGGATGACGGGGTGTGCCTTGACCTGAACCCATCCGGTTCTAGTGTCCGACGCTCTTGTCTTCGAACAGCATCGCGGCGATGCGCCGCGTCAGCATCTGGAATTCGGCGCCGTCCTGCTCGGCAACGCCGAGATGATCGCAGTTGAGCTCGGCCCGCACCTGCCCCGGATGGGGCGACAGCACCACGATGCGCGAGCCGACGATGACCGCCTCCTCGATGGAATGGGTGACGAACACCAGCGTGAAGCGCACGTCGTCCCACAGCTGCAGCAGCTCTTCCTGCATCTTGCGGCGGGTCAGCGCGTCAAGCGCGGCATAGGGCTCGTCCATCAGCAGCACGTCCGGACGCATCGCCATGGCGCGGGCGATGGCGACGCGCTGCTTCATGCCGCCCGACAGCATGTGCGGGTAGACGTCGGTGAACTTGGTGAGGTTGACCTTGGCGATGGCATCGCGCGCGCGCGCGTCGGCTTCCTTGCGCGCCACGCCGTTCTCCAGCATCGGAAACGCGACGTTGGCCAGCACCGTCTTCCAGGGAAACAGCTGGTCGAATTCCTGGAACACCATCATGCGGTCCGGCCCGGGCCCCGTGACCGGCTTGCCCTTGAGACGGATCGCCCCCGCGACCGGCTTGTGGAAGCCGGCGATGGATTTGAGCAGGGTCGACTTGCCGCAGCCGGACGGCCCCAGCAGCACGAGGCGATCGCCGGCGTAAATGTCGAAGCCGACACGATAGGTCGCGGTCACCAGGTGATCCGGCGTCTTGTACTGCAGCGTCACGCCGTCGACCGCCAGCACCGGCGCAGCCGCCGGCGCTTGCGCCATGGTCTCGGAGACGTCATCGATCCGTCGCTGGGCCATCTGCATGTTTCCCTCCAAAACGGCGCGCGCCGCGCCGGTCCCGGCCTTGCCGCCGGCCGTGTCGTCGCCGACCGGCCGGCAGCGGCCGATCAGTTGCTCTTGGTCTGGTGGATTGGCGCGGCGAACACATCCTTGAAGCTCGCCGGCACCGTCTTGATCAGCTTGAGCCGCACCATGAAGTCGGCGGTCTGCTTGACGCCGTACACCGCGACGCCGAAGTCGTCAGGATTGGCCTTGAGGATCGCGGCGACCCGCGCCTCATCGAGCAGTTTCGACGGCTCGCTCTTGAGATAGATGCTCGCCGCCATGGCGGGATCGTTGCGGATCAGGTCGCTCGCCTCGGCGATCGCGCCGATCATGACATCAGCCATCTTGGGATTGGCGTCGAGGTAGCGCCTGGTCGCCCCCAGCACCAGGAACGAGGAGCGGCCGCCGAACGCGTCTTCCGTGGACGCGATGGCATGGGCCTTGCCGCTGTCGATCGCGATCTGGGTGAACGGCGGCGAGGCGAAGTACGCCTTCACCTCGGTGCCGCCGGACAGCATGGCGTTGAGCGATTCCGGGTGCGGCAGCGCCACCACCTGCGGCTTCAGCTTGTCCTGCTGGCCGGCGCCGAAGGTCTTCTCCGACAGCATCTGCAGGGCATACATCTGCGGCGACACCAGCGCCGGCATGGCGATCTTGTCGGTCGTCGCCAGCTCGGCGAGCGTCTTGACGTCGGGCTTGTTGGTGACGAGCACCAGCGGGCTGGAGTTGACGCCGGCGATGCCGAAGATCTGCTGCGGCGTGCCCTTCGCCTTGTCCCAGGCGAACAGCATCGCGGCGACGCCGTAGGCGCCCATGTCGACCGAGCCGGACAGCACCGCGTCCTGCATCGCCGCCGAGCCGGAGATGCGCTGATACTCCGTCTTGACGTCGAGGCCCGCGGCCCTGGCGTGCTTCTCGACGAGATTGAGATCGCGCATGATGAACATCGGCAGGAAGCCGATGCCGAACCCGATGCCGATCTTGACTGGCGTTTGGGCCAGGACAGGCGTGGTGACGGTGGCCGCGAGAACGAAGGCCAGCAGTCTTTTCGCGAGCGAGCGCCGCATTCAGTGTCCCTCCAAATTGTTGTTGTCGTTTTGTCGTCTGGTTATTTGCCGGCCGGTGCGAGCGGCATCGCCAGCAGCACGATGACCGGCCGGTTGGTGGTATTCTTCAGCGCCCGCGCTTCGTCCGGCGCAATGCGGCAGGAATCGAAGGGCCTGAGCACCGTGTCGCCCTCCGCCGTCTCGATGGTCAGCTCGCCCTCGACCACGAAGTAGATCTTTTCGATCGGCGACGCGTCGAGCGAGGTGTGCCCGCCCGGCAGGATCTGGGACATGCCGAGCCACAAGGTGTCAGATGGTCCCGCCTCACGCCCCTGCAGCCGCAGGCAGCGCATGTCGTAGTGCTCGGGCGGATGGTAGGCCGGTGCCTCATTGAAGCGGGTGATATGCACAGCAGGATCCTGTTCGTCGGAGCGTTGAGAGATCGAGCGGTTCGGAACTCGTCAGTCCTCAATCCGTCACCCTGAGGTGGTCCCGCGAAGCGGGACCCTCGAAGGGCGACGGCCCATGTCGTAAAGTCGTCGGCCGTTCATCCTTCGAGGCTCGCTTGCGCTCGCACCTCAGGATGACGGATCACAGTGACATCGTCGTTGTGCTCCTCACGGCTTGAGCACGATGCGGTCGCGGGCCGAGCCGATGACGGCGAGATAGGCCGCCCTGGCGTCGGCGAGCGGGTAGATCGCTTCGGGCCGGATCGGATACGGCTTGAGATGGCCGCTGGCGAAGCCGGCGACCGCCTCGCGCAGCACCTCGCCGCTGACGATCGAGGAGAACGCCAGCGTGTCGACGCCGACATAGGTGTGCCGGCCGCGGTAGAACTCGAGAATGTTGAACTGCACGATCTTGTCGACCGCGGCGATCAGGATCTGGCGGCCGGCGAGCGCCAGCGCCTTGTGCGCCGCCTGAAAGTAGGGATCGCCGACGGTGTTGAAGACGATGTCGGCGCCCTTACCGCCGGTCATCTCCCGCACCCGTGCAGCGACATCCTCGCGCGAGGCATCGATCATCTCGACCGGGCCGTTGGCATGGCCCTGATAGGGCTCGCCCCGCCGCGCCACGCCGATCACCCGCGCGCCGCGCCAACTGGCGAGCTGCGCCGCCGCCTGCCCTACCTTGCCGTTGACGCCCATGATCAGCACGGTCTCGCCGGGCTTGGGCTGGCCGGTGCGGCGAAAACCCTCGATGGCGGTGACGAAGGGAACGCCGATGCCGGCGGCCTCCTCCATCGACATGGTCGCCGGCTTCTCGACCACCGCATTCGCCTCCACCACCAGATGACTGGCGTGGGTGCCGTCGCGGCGAATGCCGAGATCGCCCGACGAGCCGAACACCTCGCGCCCGACCAGCGCCGCCGGGCCGTCGATGACGACGCCGGCGAAGTCGCGGCCCGGCGTCCTCGGGAACACGGCATAGGGCATCAGGCCGGTGGCCGCCTTGACGTCCGACGGATTGACCGCCGCGGCGCGGATCTCGACGAGCACATCGTCCGCACCGGGCACGAGATCGTGGCGCTCGATCGCCGGCGCGATCACGGACGCGTCCGCCGCCTTGGCGTTGAGGCGCACGCAGGTCGCGGTGACAGAGTGCGGCGCGGTGGAAGCTTTTGCAGAGAGAGACGTCATCATGATCCTTTCAGGCGCCACGATCCGGGGCGCCATATCTCAAGCGCGATGCGCGTCGGCGAGACGGGTCGGCAGACCGATGATCTCGCGGGCTTCGCGCGGCGTGGCGATCTGGCCGCCAAGGTCCTCGACCATGCGGCGCGCCTTCTCGACCATCGCGGCGTTGGACGGCGCGAGTTCGCCGCGGTCGAGGTACACCGCATCCTCCAAGCCGACGCGGACATGGCCGCCGGCGAGATAGGATTGCGCCACCGCATGGAAAGCGGAGCGGCCGATGCCGATGGCGGTGAACTGCGCATCCTGCGGCAGCAGGTTGCGGGCATAGACCACGGTCTCCGGCGACGGCTGGAAGCCGTAGCGCACGCCCATCACGAACGAGCACAGCACCGGCCCCTCGAGCGAGCCGTCCTTGAGAAGGTCGTGCATCAGGGCGATGTCGCCGGAATCGAACAGCTCGACCTCCGGCTTGACGCCGGCCTCGCGCATTACCTTGGCCATGCGGCGGACATTGCCGGGGGTGTTGATCACCACCTCCTTGCCCGAGTTCATGGTGTTGAGGTCGATGGTGCAGATCTCCGGCTTGAGGACGGCAATGTGCTCGACGCGCTTCTCCGGCACCATCAGGGTGGTGCCGGGAGCCGCGACGCGCGGCTCGTCCGGCGACGGCACGAAGCGGCCGCCCGGGCCGGTGGTGATGTTGAGGATGAGCTGGGTGTTGTTCGCCCGGATGCGCTCGACGACGTCGCGGTAGTAGCCGAGCTCCATCGACGGCTTGCCGGTCGACGGATCGCGGACATGGATGTGGACGACCGCAGCCCCCGCTTCCGCCGCGCCGAGGCAGGCGTCGGCGATCTGCTCCGGCGTGATCGGCAGGTGCGGCGTCTGCTCGGGCGTGGTCAGGTTGCCGGTGACGGCACAGGTGATGAAAACCTTGTCGCGGGGGGCGCGCATCGTCTCTCCTCCGTCACAGGGCCCGGCCGCCATCGACCAGGATGGTCGTGCCGGTCGAGAACGTCAGATGGGTGGCGCAGGACACGATCGCCGCGGCGACGTCGTCAGCGGTGGCGATGCGCTTCAGCGGAATGGTCGCCGACGCCTTGGCGTTGAAGTCGGCGCCGCGCCCCGGCACGAATTCGGTGTCGACGACGCCCGGCGAGACGCCGAGCACCCGCACCTGCGGCGCCAGCGCCCGCGCCAGCGACTTGGTCATGACATCGATGCCGGCCT
The DNA here is from genome assembly GCF_018131225.1 of Bradyrhizobium sp. U87765 SZCCT0048. GTDB lineage: Bacteria > Pseudomonadota > Alphaproteobacteria > Rhizobiales > Xanthobacteraceae > Bradyrhizobium_A. Next base: position 724,758 of record NZ_JAFCMM010000001.1, read on the forward strand.
TGGTGGCGCAGTAGGCGATCGAGGAGCCGTTGCCGGTGATGCCGGCGATCGACGACACCGACACGATCAGGCCGTCGCCGGACGCCTTCAGCAGCGGCGCAAACGTCCTGATCACGGCGAACTGGCCGCGCCAGTTGACCTGGAACATGCGGTCGATGAGGTCGTCGTCGAGCGCATCGAGGTCGGCATGGGGCACCGCCTTGGTGAAGCCCGCGGAATTGACGAGCACGTCGAGCCGGCCGTAGCGCGCCGTGATGGCCTCGCGCAGCGCCAGCAGCGATGCGGTATCGACCACGTCCGCCGGCAACGCGGCATGCCCCTCGCCCGCGAGCGAGGTGACCAGCACCGCCGCCTCCGCCGCCTTGTCGGCGCCGGGGCGATGGGTGACGACGACGCGGGCGCCGAGCCCGGCGAACTGGCGCGCGGTGGCCGCCCCGATGCCGCCGGCACCGCCGACGACCAGCACCACCTTGTCCTTGACCGAAACGGGAAACGACATCGAGAGCCTCACTTGATCGGGGGAACGGGAAGCTTGGACTCGCCTGCTTCCATGACGAAGGTGTAGTCGAGCGTGTACCAGGGCGCGGTCATGCCCGCGGCCGGCGGCGTGCCGCCGTCATGGCGGCGATAGTCGCCGACGAGGTGGCGCGTGACGCCGAACACCGCATCGGTCGCCAGATACTTGTCGTCGTCGACGAACACCTGGGTGATCAGCGTCTTGAAGCCAGCCTTGTGGGCGAGGAAATGGATATGCGCCGGCCGGTACGGATGACGGCGCTGCGCCCGCAGCATGTCGCCGACCGGACCGTCGGTCGGCACGGGATAGCCGGCGGGCTTGACCGAGCGGAACGAGAAGCGCCCCTGCGCATCGGTGGTGAACTTGCCGCGCAGGTTCATGTCGGCCTGGGCATCGTCCTGGTTTTCGTAGAGCCCGACCGGCGAGGAGTGCCAGACATCGACGTCAGCCCCGGCGATCGGCATGCCACTGGCGTCCTTGAGCACGCACGACACGAACAGCTCCGGCCCCGGCGTCGCCGAGCGCACGATCGAAGCGCCGTTCTCCGTCCGCGGCGAATGCATGCGCCAGAACGGCCCGAGCAGTGCCGCCGCCGTCTCGGTCGCGCCATTGTCGCCGTTGTTCTGCAGACACACCAGCGTCGAGAAGCCGATGGCGTCGGCGAACAGGATGCCTTCGTTGTGATGATCGTTGGTCGCCTGGCCGATGCGGTTGAGGAAATCAATGCCGATGTCGTACTCGGCCTCGGTCAGCTTCACCTCGCGGGCGAAGGCGTGCATGTGGCGCACGAAGGCTTCCGCGATCTGGCGCAGCCGCGCATCCGGGGCGCGCGACATCGCCGCGATCACGGTGGGCGTGACATCGTCGACGCCCTCGATGATCCGCCCTTCCGGCACGTCCGTCGGTTTCGGCTGGGGTGACGTCATGGCAACCTCCCTTGGCGTTCGGTTCTAGCGTCCGTTGGCGACCAATCTGCAATCGTTTGCATTCGATGAACCGATTTATGCAATCGATTGCAAAATGTCAAGCGACCGTCTGTTAGAGAGTGGAAGCAATTTCATGCGAAGATCAAGAAAATTGCACGCCAAACGAGAATGACGTTCACCGCTTTCCTCGGCCGCTGCTTGCGCCGACGCGATCAGGCCGCATCGGCGAGCCGCTTCAGGCGGCGGTCCGGGCGTCAGAGCAAAGTCAGCCTTTCCCTCAGCCGACCGGCAGTGAAGTCGAGAAAGACCCGCATCTTGAATGGGAGCGCACCACGGCCCGCGTGCATCAGATGAATCGGGAGCCGCTCAACCTCAAAATCTTCCAGAACGACGCGCAGCGCCCCGTCGCGCACGGCGTCGGCGCACTGGTAGTGAAGGACCCGAACCAGGCCAACGTCTTGCGCGGCAGCCCACACCGCGGCCTCTGCGGTCGAGACAGAGAGACGCGGCCGAATTGGCACGTCGACGCTTCCTTGCGCGTCCTTTCGGCGGAACGACCACGTCGAGGCTGGTGACAGGAAATCGAAATTGACGGTCGGCAGACCGGCCAGATCCTTGGGGTCATTGGGATTGCCGTGCGCGGCGAGCAGTTTCGGACTGGCACACACAACCGTCCGCATCGAACCGACGCGTGTGGCCACCATGTTGCTGTCCGGCAGGTCGCCAATGCGTACCGCCATGTCGACGTGATCGTCGAGCAGGTGAAGGTTACGATCAGCCAGCACGAGCCGGACGTTGATGTCCGGATAGGCAGTCAGAAACGCGGTAACGACCGGGAGAACGTACAGGCGGCCGAACATGACTGGCGCCGTCACGACCAACTCGCCGCGCGGCGCATGGAATTCCCCGGCAGCAAAGCGCTCCGTCTCGTCCAGCTCGTCGAGGATACGCCTGGCCGAGTTCACGTAGGCGGAGCCTGCATCGGTCAATGCAAGCCTGCGGGTCGTGCGGGTCAGCAGCTTGGCGCCGAGATGGGCCTCCAGCTCAGCCACCTTCCGGCTGACGGTTGCCAATGGCACGCCCAGGTTCCGGCTCGCGGCTGAAAAGCTGCCCGTGTCGACCACCCGCAGCAAGATGGTCATAGCCTCGAAGCGGTCCACGATTGTTCCATATTTTGAGAATACGATTTCAAAATCTACTGGATTATCTCTCTCGACGGAACCGACTAGTTCTGGCGGCGCACGAACCGCTCCGGTTTCGCGCCCGCAGAGGAGAAAGCCATGTCCCGCCTGACCATCCCCGCCCGAGATGATGTCCCGGAAGCCTCCAAACCGATCCTGGACGCTGTGCACAAACAGCTTGGCGTCGTCCCCAACATGTTTCGTCTGATCGCCGCCAGCCCGGCCGCGCTGCAGGGGTTCACCGGAAACAATGGCGCGCTGGCCAGGGCACTCGACGTCAAGACGCGCGAGCGGATCGCGCTCGCCGTCGCTCAGGTCAACCGTTGCGACTACTGTCTGTCGGCACACAGCTATCTCGGCCTGAACCTGGCGAAGATCACGCCGGACGAAATCACCCTGAATCGCCGGGGCCAATCCGGTGACGCCAAGGCGGATGCTGCGGTGCGCTTCGCCGCCAAGGTCGTTCGCGACCGCGGCCATGTCAGCGACGGCGATATCAAGGCGGTGCGCGACGCCGGTTTCTCGGATGGTCAGATCGTCGAGATCATCGCCGTCACCGCCGAGAATATCTTCACCAACCTGCTCAATGTGGTTGCACAGACCGACATCGACTTCCCGGTCGTCCATGCGGCCGAGGCGGCCTGACACAGAGCGCGGGTTGGCAGGTCCAGCCCGCTCCTTCTCTGCCGGAGAAGGCCGACCGACGCCCCATGATTTCCTCGAAGGAACGGACAACGCGCCCGGCCGTCGTCTGCCGAGACCGCCTCCATTTCCCGGCGCGGCAATCGTCGCCGCGCGGGATCGGCTGCTTATGCGCAGCACATGAAGAGCGGCACTTATGTCACGCCTAGAAAATGCAGCGGCGCCCCCTCTCGCATTCCTATGCCTGTCCGCTCACCTTCGCAGCATGCCGTCGGACTCACCGCGAGATCGACGCGAGCCTCCGGCGCATCACACGATGCGCGCACGAACCTTCGGACCAGCAGGAGATCACCATGGCCGCCTATCAAGCCTACATCGTCGGGATGCACAGCCGCTCCATCGGCATGGTGCGGATGGACTGCGACGATGACGACAAGGCGATCGAGTCCGCCAGCCGCCTCGTCGACAGCCACGACGTCGAGTTGTGGCAGATGGATCGCCCGGTCGTGCGGTTCGAAGCGGCCTCGAAGCAGATGTTCAGGAAGTAGGCGCCGCCTGCGCAGGCTCCCACGGCGGCCGTGGCGAGAACCGCTTGACCAGTTCGTCGACCACGACACGCACCTTCGGCGCGAGATGGCGGGTGCGCGGCCATACCGCGTGGATCGGAAAGCCGAGCGTCGGGATGTCCGCCATCACCGCGACCAGCCGGCCCGCGCGCAGATCCTCGGCGCACAGCCAGGTCGCGAGCAACGCGAGGCCCTGCCCGGCGCACGCCGCGGCGCGGATCGCGTCGCTGTGATTGAACGTGTAGCGGCCGCGCACGGCGGCAGACACCACCTTGCCGTCGGCCGTCGTGAACAGCCAGGGATTGGCCCGGCCATCACGGCCGAACGCGATGCAGGCATGACCATCGAGGTCGGCGATCGATGCCGGCCCACCGTGTGCGGCAAGGTAGGCCGGGCTCGCGCACACCACCGAGGCCTGCACACCGAGCCGGCGGGCCACCAGCACAGCGCTGTCGCGGAGGTCGCCGATGCGAATGACGAGGTCGATGCCCTCCTCGATCGGATCGACCAGGCGATCGGAGAATGACACGTCCATGCGCAGATCGGGATAGACCGCGCCGATGTCGAGCAGCGCCGGCAGCACCCAGCGCCGGCCGAAGACATGGGGCAGATCGATGCGCAGCCGCCCCGACGGCGCGGCGCGCCGTGACGACACCGCGGCCTCCGCGCCCTCGAGTTCGGCGAGCGCCCGCGTGCAGCTGTCGTAGAACGCCTGGCCTTCATCGGTGAGACCGAAGTGCCGCGTGGTGCGTGCGATCAACCGCACGCCAAGCCGCTCCTCGAGGCGCGCGACGCTCTTGGCGACGCCCGAGCGCGTCAACCCCATGCGTTCGCCGGCCAGCGTGAAGCTGCCGGCGTCGACGGCCTGGACGAAGGCGGTAATGCCCTTGAGTTGGTCCGGAGAAATCATGGAACCCTTATTGGCGACTTTTAGTCAACACTGATCCGAACTATCGCATATTTATCGTGACAGAATTCGTCAATATCGCTGTCGGCCAGACGTTCGTCCACGCCTGCCGGAGTCCTGATGTCGACGATCGACCGCGCCGCCCATTCGTCCGCCCCGCCTGCCCGCGACGGCGCCCGCAGCGTCGCCGCACTGCCGCTCGCCATCGGCGCCGGCCTCGGCGTCGCCAATGTCTATTACAGCCAGCCCGTGCTGCATCTGGTGCAGCAGGCCTTCGATGTCCGCCCGGAGATCGCGGGCTGGCTGCCGACAGGCACGCAGCTCGGCTATGTCGCGGGCCTGCTGCTGCTGGCGCCGCTTGGCGACATCATCGATCGCCGCCGCCTGATCGCGGCCAAGGCGCTGCTGCTGGCGCTGGCCCTTGTCGCGTCCGCGCTCGCGCCCGGCCTGCCGGCCCTGATCGCAGCCGGCATCGTCGTCGGCCTGTTGGGCAGCGTCGGCCAGGACTTCGTGCCGCTCGCGGTGCAGCTCGCGCCCGAGGCGCGGCGCGGCCGCGTCGTCGGCACGGTGATGGCCGGCTTCCTCATCGGCATCCTGTGCTCGCGCACCCTCGGCGGCCTCGTCGCGCAATGGCTGGGCTGGCGCGCGGTGTTCGCGCTCGCCGCAGCACTGATGGCGCTGACCTCGCTGGCGGCATGGCGCGGACTGCCGCGCGTGCCGCCCGCCGTCACCGGTCGCTACACGGAGCTGCTGCGCGGCCTCGGACAACTGATGCGGCAGCATCACACGCTGCGCGTCGCGATGACGACGCAGGCGTTGCTGGCAAGCTCCCTCGGCGCGTTCTGGTCGACGCTGGCCCTGGCGCTTGCCGCGCCGCCGTTCGACCTCGGTGCCGGTCCCGCCGGCCTGTTCGGCCTCGCGGGCGCCGCGGGTGCGCTGGCCGCGCCGCTGTTCGGCCAGTTCGCCGATCGCAGCGGACCGCGTCTCGCCATCCGCACCGGGTGCGCGCTGGTGATCGCAGCGTTCGCGCTGATGCTCGCGGCCCCGACGTCGCTGATCGCGATCGGCTGCGGCGCGGCGCTGTTCGACCTCGGGGTGATGGCGAGCATGATCTCGCATCAGACCCTGATCCACGGCCTCGACGCCGCCGCGCGCAGCCGCCTCAACGGCCTCATCGTCACCGCCGCCATGGTCGGCGTCGCCTGCGGCACGGCGCTTGGCACCTGGAGCTTCGCACAGTTCGGATGGCGCGGCGTGTGCACCGTCGGCGTGCTCGCCGGCGCCAGCGCCCTCGCCCGCAGTCTCGCCGACCGCTCCCGCACATGAGGCCGAATATGTCGTCACACCCGCATCAGATCGCCGTGCTGTCGTTCCTGTCCCGCGCGGATGCCACGCCATTTCCCGCACGGCGCCGCTCGGCCGGCCATCTGCTCGACCACGACGGCGCGATTCTCGTCGACCCGGCCGCCGATCCCGCGCGCCATGCCTTCGGCAGCGATCCCAATCTCAATTTCGAGACCTGGGGTGACTACTGGCGCAAGGTGCATGGCGTGCGCTTTCTCCACGCCGAAGGCGACGACGCCATTCTCGACAGGCTGCTGCGCTACGACCAGATCCACCGCGTCGCGGCCGCCCCGTCAGGGCTCACGCCGCCGCCCTACCATCCGCCGCTTGACGCCGATGGCCGGCTGCACACGAGCGTGATCGGCCAGTTGCCGCCCTATCGGCGCCCGGCCTGGGATGGCGCGGCGTATCTGGTGTTCGCCGAACGCGATGATGTCGCCGCCGTGCTCGGCAGCGCGCGCGTGCGCCGCGCCATCATGCCCGAGGATCGCGTCATGTTCCGCGAGATCGCGCCGCTGCTTGCGCGCCAGCATGTCGTGCTGCCAGGCCCCGATGGCCGCGATGCAGTCACGATGATCCGGACCCACACACGCCGCGCCGGCGTCGACCGCCATGCCGTCCAGGATCACTGGCGCGGCGCCCACGCCGACCTCGTGCTGGCCCAACCCGATACCCGCCGCCTGCTGCGCAGCTACGTCCAGCTGCACAACATCGGCCCGCAGGCCGAAGGCGAGCCGTTCTTCCATGCGGCGACCGCGCCCTTCGATGTCGTCAGCCTGCTGGGTTTCGCAACCATGAGCGACGCGGAAGAGTTCTGCATCTCGGACGGCGCGCGCACGATCAGCGATGCGGAAGCGCAGGTCATGATCCCTGCCGGTCATGACGACTTCACCGGCGTGACGTTCCACCTGCGTGATCGCATCGCGCCGGCATCTGCCGCGCGACAACCGACCGTACCTGTGACGGACTGACACACTGCGAAACGGCTCACGATGCGGGTTGGACAAGCGTCCAACCCATGCCGCATTGCACTGCTGCCATCAACATGACCTGCGACAATCGTTGCAACGGTTGCAGCCTACCTGCTTGCACATCCAGGCATGAGGCAAATGCAACGATGCCGCCTTGTCACGTCGCGTCACTCGGGCCACACTTCGCCCTGCGCGGCGTCGAGTCCATCATGACGCGACGCTCGCTCCATTAGACGGCACGTTATTTCGATCCATCGATATTCAGCGACCGCGGCCATCGGTCCGTTCGCCATTTGATTGGGAGCACCGCGCACCATCCGGCGGTGTCGATGCATGCAGGAGCAGGACTCAGTCCGGCTGTTCGCGGAAGATTTTGCCGTGTGCGGCCCGAACGATGCGACGCAGCTTCATGCCGAAGCGCAACTCACGGGCGTCGGCGCGCTGCATGGCGGCGCGATCGCCGCCTTCGCTTTGCTCGCCGCACGGCGCGGCTGCTGCGACGACGCCAGCGCGATCCCCTCCGCCGCGAGCTTTCATATCAATTTCCTGCGCGCCGGCCGCGGCGCGCTGTTCAACGCCCACACGACGTCGGCGCGGCAGGTGAAGGAGCTTGGCTTCTTCGATCTCAGCATCCGCGACGCCGACGACCAGGTCATCGCCAGTGCCCATACCGCGCTGTCGGCCCGGCGCACCGACCTGCGCAGCGCCGATCCCTGGACGACGCCGCCCGGCGACGGCGCCGAGTACGCCGCCGCCGGCTGCGCGCTGCCGTTCCTCAGGGATCGCGGCCTCAGCGTTCCCGGCGTCGCCGTCGGGCGTTTGGAAATGGCGTTCGAGCCGGTCGCGCGCAACCTCGACAGCGATGGCGCGATGCACGAGGCGGCGATGCTCGCCCTGATCGACGCGGCCGGCTCGACCATCCCCTATACCGTGCGCCGGCCGAAATCCCACGGCGCTACGCTGTCGCTGTCGGCGCACTTCACCGGCCATCGCCCGGCATCGAGCGTCTTTGCCCGCGCCCGCATCCGCGATCACTCGGCGCAGTATTTCTGGAGCGAGATCGATCTCGTCGATGCCCGCGAGACACATTGCGGTTCGGCGACGCTGCTGTACCGGTTTGCGGATGGCGCCTAGGCCAAATGCACCATTGCTGCGACCAGGCCGCAATCATGGGATGACTGAAAGCCCCGGTCGCGCACACGTCATCGTGACAGCGCTCCTCCCGCGCGCCCTGCGACAGGCGGAATAAAAAATCACCGCGAGCCGTCTTTCCCTTCAGCGCCGCGCCTTTCCGGCGCGCCGGAATGGAGAGAAAGATGTCCCAGAGCCTTCGCAAAATCGCACTGCCGCTGGTTGTCGCCATCATGTCGGGCGTAGCCCCGCTTGGTTCTGCGGCACGCGCCGGGGAAAATCCATGGTGCATGGCGGATGACATCGATCTGCGCTGCGACTACGCGACACGCCAGCAGTGCATGGCAACCAGTTCCGGACTTGGTGCGAGCTGCCAGCAGAACCCGCGTTTCGTCGCTGAAGCTCAGGCGCACGCGGCCTATGGCAGATCCAGGTAGCCAGCACCATCGCCAGCTCTGAGGCCATGCGCTATGCACCGCGGGCCTGAGCGTGAGGTGGTCAGGCAAGACACCAACCACACCCAATGGGTCGTTGCCGGGCTTGACCCGGCAATCCAGCTTCCTCACCGTAGAGAGTCCGTTAAGCTCGATCCATAGCAACTCGGCTACGCCGAGTTGCGTTTCTTCAATGACCCAAGTCGGAAACATCCGACTTGGCATCCGACTTGACGCGGAGCCTGTCATCGGGCCGCGCTTCGCGCGGACCCGTTGGCGTCGGCCCGGGGCCAATGCTGACTTGCCCCCCCCTCACGCCCGCTCCGGCTGCTGCCGCCGCAGCATCCCCCCGATGCGCGACACCGCCTTTTCGATCGGCGACCAGAACAGCAGGACGATCGCCAGCGTGGTGATGCTGCCGACGAGGCCATTCGACCAGAATACGCCGACGCTTCCGCCCGAGCCGATCATCGACAGGCGGAAGGCGTCCTCGGCGCGGCTGCCGAGCACCAGCGCGAGCGTCAGCGGCGCCAGCGGGATGCCGATCTTCTTGAAGACATAGCCGACGACGCCGAAGCCCAGCATCAGCCAGATATCGAACATCGCGTTCTGGATGGCGTAGGCGCCGATGGCGCAGGACACCACGATCATCGGCGCGACCGCGGCGAACGGCACCCGCAGGATGGCGGCGAAGACCGGCACGGTGCTCAGCACCAGCACGAGGCCGACGACATTGCCGAGATACATCGAGGCGATCAGGCCCCAGACGAAATCCTTCTGCTCGACGAACAAGAGCGGCCCGGGATTGAGGCCCCACACCATCAGGCCGCCGAGCAGGATCGCGGCGGTGCCGGAGCCGGGAATGCCGAGCGCCAGCATCGGCAGCAGCGCCGCGGTGCCCGAGGCATGCGCGGCGGTCTCCGGCGCGAACACGCCCTCGATGCGGCCCTTGCCGAAGCTGTCCTTGTCCCTGGAGAAACGCTTGGCGAGATTGTAACCCATGAACGACGCAGCGATCGCTCCGCCTGGGGTGATGCCGAGCCAGCAGCCGATGGCGGACGAGCGCAGCAGCGTCGCCCAGTATTTCGGCAGGTCGCGCCACACCCGGAACACGACGCGCAGGCTGATGGCGGCGGCATGGCCGCGCAGCGCCAGGCGCTCCTCCATGGTCAGCAGGATCTCGCTGATGCCGAACAGGCCGATCACCGCGACCAGGAAGTTGATGCCGCGCAGCAGATCGCCGGAGCCGAAGGTCATGCGTAGCGTACCCGACACGGTGTCCATGCCGATGCCGGAGATCAGCAGGCCAAGCGCCATGGAGATGACCGTCTTGTGCTTGTCCTCGCGTCCCAGGCCGACGAACGAACAGAACGTCAGCAGGTAGACCGCGAAGAATTCCGGCGGACCGAACCGCAGCGCGAACGAGGCGATGCTGGGGGCGAGAAACGTGATCAGCATCACCGCCACCAGCGAGCCGATGAACGACGAGGTGAACGCCGCCGTCAGCGCCTCCGCCGCACGGCCCTGCTGCGCCATCGGGTAGCCGTCGAAGGTGGTCGCGACCGACCACGCCTCGCCCGGGATATTGAACAGTATCGACGTGATGGCGCCGCCGAACAGCGCGCCCCAGTAGATGCTCGACAGCATCACGATGGCCGAGGTCGGATCCATCGAGAATGTCAGCGGCAACAGGATCGCGACCCCGTTGGGGCCGCCAAGCCCCGGCAGCACGCCGACGAAGATGCCGAGCACGAGGCCGAGCAGCATCAAGGCGAGGATCTTCCAGGTCAGGAGAACGGCAAAGCCGTGAACCAGCAGCGACAGAGCTTCCATGATGCGCTCCCAGAGCGAAATTCAAATTGAAGGCTTAAAACCCGTCATCCTGAGGTGCGAGCAAAGCGAGCCTCGAAGGATGAACGGCCCACGCAGTGCCCGTCGCCCTTCGAGGGCCCCGCTACGCGTGGCCACCTCAGGGTGACGGTATTGAATCAGCTGCTCGTCTTGATCACGCTAATACCCCAGCAGCGCTTCGAGCGGACCCTTCGGCATGATCACGTCGAATGCGATCTGGAAGGTGACGAACATGATCAGCGAGAACGCAAGGCCGGTGACGATCGATACCCACCACGCAATCCTGCCGATGAGGCGCATGAAGCCGGCGATCAGCAGGAAGCTCGCGACATAGAGCCCGAGCCACTGGGTCAGCAGGCAGAACGCGAATGTCGGCACGAACACCTGCAGCACCCGGCGGAGCTGGTCGCGGGTGACGAAGGTGACGCCGGCGGCGGCGCGGTCGCGCAGCGCCGCGGCGACACCGAAGGCGCCGGCGCCAAACAGGATCAACGACAGGTAGAACGGAAAGTAACCGGCCTGCGGCCCGTCGGCGGCCCAGGCAATGCCGGTCCGCCAGTTGTCGAACGCCATCACCAGCGCGAGCGCCATGATGCACGCCATGGCGACGAGTTCGATGGTGCGCTTGCTGGCAATCGCGGGCGAGTCCTCCGATGGAGCATCGGGATCCTCGACGACGATTTCGATATCGGACTGCGACATGGCGGCTGTCCTCCTCTCGCGTGATCAGGAAAGCCACCCGGCCCGCGGGCGGCGGTCGATCTCCTCATGGTGAGGAGCGCGGCAACGCCGCGCGTCTCGAACCATGAGGCCAATGAGCTTCCACGTCCGGGCCTCATCCTTCGAGACGCCCGCCATGCGGGCTTCTCAGGATGAGGGTTAAGGTTGGCAGTGACCTGGCTCAATCGATGACGACGTTTCGTGAGCTCGGCGTCCGGCATCAGTTGGCGACGAAGCCTGCCTCGGTCATCAGCTTCTTGTTGAGGGCGTCGTCATCCTCGAGAAAGCGCACCATGTCCTTGCCGGTGAGGAAGATCGGCTTGAACGCCTGCTTCTCCATGTAGTCCTTGTATTCCGGCGTCTGCGTCACCTTCTCGAGCAGCTCGACATAGAAGTCCTTCTGATCCGGGGTGACCTTGCCCGGCAGGAAGATCGCGCGCAGCATCAGGTACTGGACGTCGAGGCCCTCCTCCTTGCAGGTCGGCACGTCGTTCCAGGACTGATCACCGGCGACCCTGGCCTTGTAGGAGATGCGCTCCTTGTCGAACACGCAGAGAGCCCGCACCTGCCCGGCGCGCCACACTTCGAGATTTTCGGAGGGGTTGTTGACGTTGGACTCGGTGTGGTTGCCGACGAGCTGCGTCGCCGCCTCGCCGCCGGACTTGTAGGGCAGATAGGCGAATTTCGCCCCGGTCTGCTTCTCGATGAAGGCGGTCAGCACATGATCTTCGCGCTTGGAGCCGGTGCCGCCCATCTTGAACGGCGCGGGCGCCGCCTTCGCCGCCTCGACGAAGTCCTTGACCGACTTGTAGGGTTTTGAGGCACTCGACCACAGCACAAACTGGTCGAGGGCGATGATCGACACCGGCGTCAGCTCGCGCCAGTTGAACGGGATCTTGGCCGACAGTGGCAACATGTAGATCAGCGAATAGGCGATCAGCAGCTTGTTGGGATCGCCCTCGCTCGATTTCATGTAGATGAGCGCTTCCGCGCCGGAGGCGCCGCCCTTGAGCGACACCACCGTCGGCTGCTTCATCAGGTTGTTCTTCTGGATCGCGGCCTGCATCATCCGCGCCATCTGGTCGGAGGCGCCGCCGGCGCCCGCCGCCACCACGATCTCGACGGGCTTGGTCGGCTCCCACGCCCGCGCCGCCGGCATGCCTGCCAGCAGAATCGCCCCCGCGGCGATCGCCTTCACGAAAGCTTGCATCGTTTCTCTCCCATTGTCTTGTCAGCCGGTTATCCGGTCTTGGTCGGCAAGATACGTCAGGTCGCAGAACGTCCCGTGGGACGTCGTCTCTCCTTCATGGTCGATCGGAATGGTCGGGACGGCGCGTCAGGTCGCGCCGTCGAGCAGCGAGGCCATAGCCGCGGTAACGCCGCCGGGACGATGCGGCACGCGGGCGCGCGCCAGCCCCATCTCGACGCCGGCGAGCGTGCCCATCAGCATCAGGTCGTTGAAATGGCCGAGATGGCCGATACGGAATACCCTGCCCTTCACTTTCGACAGGCCTGCGCCGAGCGACATGTCGAAATGATCGAGCGTGACCTGGCGGAAGTGATCGGCGTCATGCCCCTCGGGCATCAAGACCGCCGTGAGGATCGGTGAATGCTCGTCCTCGTTGAGGCAGAGGATCTCGAGCCCCCAGGCGCGCACCGCGGCGCGGGCGGCCGCGGCGTGGCGCAGATGACGGGCGAAGACATTGTCGAGCCCCTCCTCCTGCAGCATGGCGACGGCCTCCTTCAGGCCGTACAGCAGGTTGGTCGCCGGCGTGTAGGGCCAGCCGCCGCTGACATTGCTGGCGATGATCTCGTTCCAGTCCCAATACGAGCGCGGCATGGCGTTGGCCTTCGCCGCCGCCAGCGCCTTGTCGGAAACGGCGTTGAAGCCGAGGCCGGGCGGCAGCATCAGGCCCTTCTGCGAGCATGACACGGTGACGTCGACGCCCCAGCCGTCGTGCTCATAGGCGATCGAGCCCAGCGACGAGATGGTGTCGACCATGAACAGCGCCGGATGCGATGCACGGTCGATCGCCTTGCGGATCTTGGCAATGCGGCTGGTGACCCCGGTCGAGGTCTCGTTGTGCACCACCATCACCGCCTTGATGACATGGTCACGGTCCTCGCGCAGGCGCGCCTCGATCGCCTCCGGGCTCGCGCCATGGCGCCAGTCGCCGGGCAGGAATTCGACCTCGATCCGGAAACGGCGGGCGAGCGTGCACCACAGCGTGGCGAAGTGGCCGGTCTCCGCCATCAGCACCTTGTCGCCTGGCGACAGCGTGTTGACGATCGCCGCCTCCCACGCCCCGGTCCCGGACGACGGATAGATGATGACGGGCTTTTCGGTGCGAAACACCGTCTTGCAGCCCTCCAGCACCTCACGGCCGAGCTGCGCGAACTCGGGTCCGCGATGATCGATGGTCGGCATGTCCATCGCCCGCAGGACGCGGTCCGGAACGTTGGTTGGCCCGGGAATCTGCAGGAAGTGGCGCCCGGTGTGGACGGGGGCATTGGTGGGCATCGGTCGCTCCCTGGTATTTTTTGAATTCACGAATTTTTACGACGCCAGAAACTTGGAAATAATCGTATACACTTCTCGCTTCATGACAAGCCGAATGTCAGGTAAGGTGCGTTTTATTTGTTCACAGCGCCCTCTCCCACACTGAAAATGCCGGGAGCGCGCTGCGCACCAGGGAGAAAGACGTGAGCAACCGCCTGTCGGCCGCCAGCCTGAAAGTGGTCGAAAGCCCGCCCGCATCGCTGCACGAGGACATCCTCGGCCAGCTCCGCGACTTCATTGTCGAGGGCCAGCTCGCGCCGGGCGCGCGCATCCCCGAGCGCGAACTGTGCGAGCGCTTCAGCATCTCCCGCACGCCGCTGCGCGAGGCGCTCAAGGTGCTGGCCGCCGAGGGACTGATCGAGCTGCTGCCGAACCGTGGCGCGCGGGTCCGCCAGTTCACGGAAAGCGACATCCGCAGCCTGTTCGAGATGATCTCGGGCCTCGACTTCGTCGCCGGCCGCCTCGCCTGCGAGCGCATCAGCGACAGCGGAATCGCCGAGATCGAGCGCCTGCACATGGAAATGTACGGCCACTACCTGCGCCGCGAACTCGCCGACTATTTCCGCCTCAACCAGCAGATCCACCAGGCGATCGTCGACGCCGCCGGCAACCCGCTTCTCAGCGCCAATTATGCCAACCTCAACGCCATCGTGCGGCGGCTGCGCTATTCGGCCAATCTCGTGCACCGCGACCGCCTCGGCGACGCCATGCGCGAACACGAGGGCATCGTCGACGCCCTGCGCCGCCGCGCTGGCGACGAACTCAGCCTGCTGATGTTCGAGCACATGCGGCGCAAGTGCGACGCGGCCTGCGAACGCCTCACCGACAATCCAGCCCTTGACGAATTCAATATTGAAGATAAACCGGCATCCGTCGATTAATTTTGAATTCAAAAATAATTCCGCGCTGCAGCATACCTGCATGCGGATATCAGGGCGGATCGAGGTTCCGGATGGCCAAACAGCAGGACACCCCACGCGCGGACGATCACGGCGCCCCGCCCCTGATGCGCCGCCTCCAGCGCGACATCAGCGGTGAGGTGTACACCAGCGCCTTCGACCGCGGCCGCTATGCCACCGACGCCTCGTTCTACCAGATGATGCCGGCCGCCGTGGTGGTGCCGCGCACCACGGACGACGCGCTGCAGGCGCTGGCGATCGCCCGCGACGAAGGCGTCAGCGTCACCCCGCGCGGCGGCGGCACCTCGCAATGCGGCCAGACCGTCAACACCGGCGTCGTCATCGACGTCTCCCGACACCTCAACCGCATCCTGTCGCTCGACGTCGAGAACCGCCGTTGCGTGGTCGAGCCCGGCATCGTGCTCGACGACCTCAACCGCCAGCTCAGGCGCCATGGCCTGTGGTTTCCGATCGACGTGTCCACGGCGTCGCGGGCCACCATCGGCGGCATGGCCGGCAACAATTCCTGCGGCGGCCGCTCGCTGCGTTACGGCACCATGCGCGACAACACGCTGTCGCTGGAGGCCGCCCTCGCCGACGGCACCGTGCTGCCATTCGGGCCGGTGTCGCGCGATGCCGCCACACGCAACAGCGACGAACCGGGCGTGGCGCTGACACGCGACATGCTGGCGCTCGGCGCGCGCGAGGCCCCCGAGATCGCGGCACGGTTTCCCGGCGTGCAACGCCGCGTCGGCGGCTACAACCTCGACGCGCTGACGCCGTCGGCCGCTCCCAACAACATGGCGCACCTGCTGGTCGGCTCCGAAGGCACCCTCGCCTTCACCACCAAGGCCGAGCTCAGGCTGTGGCCGCTGATCCGCAACAAGGTGCTCGGCGTCTGCCATTTCGGCAGCTTCTATGAGGCGATGGACGCCACCCAGCACCTCGTCAAGCTCAAGCCGATCGCGGTCGAGCTGGTCGACCGCACCATGATCGGGCTCGGCCGCGACATCGCCATGTTCCGCCCGACCATCGAAGCCGCGGTGCGCGGCGATCCCGATGCGCTGCTGGTGGTCGAGTTCGCGGAGGAAAACCAGGACGAGAACCTGCGGCGCCTGAAGCAGCTGTCCGAACTGATGGCCGATCTCGGCTTCGGCTGGAACGAGGCGCCGCGGCGCTGGGGCGGCGTGGTCGAGGTGGTCGAACCGGCGCTGCAGGCCAGCATCGCCGATTTCCGCGCCGCCGGGCTCAACGTCATGATGTCGATGAAGCAGGAAGGCAAGCCGGTGTCCTTCGTCGAGGACTGCGCGGTGCCGCTGCCCCATCTCGCCGAGTACACCGACCGCCTCAACACCATCTTCGCCAGGCACGGCACCCGTCCGACGATGTACGCACATGCGTCCGAGGGCTGCCTGCATGTCCGGCCGGTGCTCAATCTCAAGCTCGACACCGATGTCAAGGCGATGCGCGCGATCGCCGAGGAAGCGTTCGCGATGGTGCGGGAGTTCAAGGGCTCGCACTCCGGCGAGCACGGCGACGGCATCGTGCGTTCGGAATTCCATGAGGCGATGTTCGGCGCGCGGCTGGTCGCGGCGTTCGGCGAGGTCAAGCACCGCTTCGATCCCGGCGACACCCTCAACCCCGGCAAGATCGTCGACGCACCGCGGATGGACGACCGCAGCCTGTTCCGCTACCCGCCGGGCTACCATGTCGACGATTTCAGGACGGCGCTCGACTGGTCGGCCTATCCCGGCGCCGCCGGCGGCTTCCAGGGCGCCGTCGAGATGTGCAACAACAACGGCGCCTGCCGCAAGCTCGAGGGCGGCGTGATGTGCCCGTCCTATCGGGCGACACGCAACGAGCGCGACGTCACCCGTGGCCGCGCCAACACGCTGCGGCTCGCGATCTCCGGCCAGCTCGGGCCCGATGCGCTGGCGTCCGACGCCATGGCGGAGACGATGAAGCTGTGCGTCTCCTGCAAGGCGTGCCGGCGCGAGTGCCCGACCGGCGTCGACATGGCGAAGATGAAGATCGAGGTGCTGGCGGCACGGGCGAAAAGCCGCGGCCTGTCGCTGCGCGACCGGCTGGTCGGCCATCTGCCGCGCTACGCGCCATGGGCCGCGCGGCTCGCACCGCTGCTCAACCTGCGCAACGACAGCGCCCTGCTGCGCCGGCTCGGCGAGACCATCACCGGTTTCAGCGCCCGACGCGACCTGCCGCGCTGGCGCCGCGACGTGTTCGCGCCGCCGGCCGATGCGCTCGGCCCAACTGACGGCCCCGAGGTGGTGCTGTTCGCCGATACGTTCAACCGCATCTACGAGCGCGAGAACCTCGACGCCGCGCTGCAGGTGCTGGTCGCCGCCGGCCGCCGCGTCCACCTGGCGCGGCCGCGGGACACCAGCGCCCGGCCGCTGTGCTGCGGCCGCACCTATCTCTCTGCCGGTCTTGTCGACGAGGCCCGCGCTGAGCTCGACCGCGTCGTCACGACGCTGATGCCGTTCGTCACCCGCGGCGTGCCGGTGGTCGGGCTCGAACCGAGCTGTCTGCTGACACTGCGCGACGAACTGCTGTCGCTGCGGCGGGACGACGACGCCCGGCGCATCGCCGAGCACGCGCTGACGTTCGAGGAATACCTCGCCCGCGAAGCCAGGGGCGGCCGCCTGCAATTGTCGCTCGGCGCGATCGCGGACAAGGCGCTGGTGCACGGCCACTGCCACCAGAAGGCATTCGATGCGTTCAAGCCCGTCGAGCAGGTGCTGCGGCTGATCCCCCAGCTCGATGTCGAGACCATCGAATCGAGCTGCTGCGGCATGGCCGGCGCGTTCGGCTATGGCGCCGAAACCTACGACACCTCGATCGAGATGGCGGAGGCCGCCCTGCTGCCCGCGGCGCGCAAGGCCGCACCCGACACACTGATCGTCGCCGACGGCACGTCCTGCCGCCACCAGATCAAGGACGGCAGCGGGCGCGAGGCGCTGCATGTCGCCCGGGTGCTGGCCCGCAGCCTCGACAGGGGCACCATGTCCCCGCCCCATTGAAACCCGGTCCACCGTTCTGCAAGATCGCCCTTCCACGACGTCAACGAGGCTTCCCATGTCCGAGCTCAAACTCGATACCGCACTCATCATTCTCAACACCGCGCTGTCGACGGCTGCCGACAAGAAGCTCAACCCGCTGGCCGTCGCGGTGCTCGACGCCCGCGGCTGCATCAAGGCCGCCGTCGCCCAGGACGGCACCAGCCTGCTGCGCAACGACATCGCCCACGGCAAGGCCTATGGCGCGCTGGCGCTCGGCATCGGCTCGCGCGCGATCTTCAAGCGCGCCAACGAGCAGCCTTATTTTGTCGACGCCGTGAACACGCTGGCGCGCGGCGCGATCGTGCCGGTCCCAGGCGGCGTGCTGATCAAGGACGCGAGTGGCGCCCTCGTCGGCGCTATCGGCATCAGCGGCGACACCTCGGACAACGATGAAGCCTGCGCGGTGGCCGGCATCGCCGCCGCCGGGCTCACCGCCGTCACCGGCTGACCACCGGCCTCGCCTCATCCCCGTGCCGCCGGAGCGCCGCGCATGAGCCTTCCTCGCGCCTCACAAGCCCTGTCGCGTTTCACCGTGCTCGACCTCACGCGTATCCGCTCCGGCCCGACGGCGGTGCGGCAGCTCGCCGACTGGGGCGCCGACGTCATCAAGATCGAGGCCCCGACCGACATCGCCGATGCCGAGCAGCCTGGCGGCCCGCGCCATGGCGCTGATTTCCAGAACCTGCATCGCAACAAGCGGGCGATGACGCTGAACCTGAAGGATCCGCGGGGGCGAGACGCCTTCCTGCGCCTTGCAGCCAGGGCCGACGTCGTGGTCGAGAACTACCGTCCGGACGTCAAGGCCAAGCTCGGCATCGACTACGAGGCGCTGCGCGCGATCAATCCGCGCATCGTCTATGCCAGCATCTCCGGCTTCGGCCAGGACGGCCCCTATCACAAGCGGCCAGGCTTCGATCAGATCGCGCAGGGCATGGGCGGGCTGATGTCGATCACCGGCGCGCCGGGCGAAGGCCCGATGCGGGTCGGCATCCCGATCGCCGACCTCACCGCCGGACTGTTCTGCGCCATGGGCATCCTGACCGCGCTGCTGGAGCGCGAGCAATCCGGCCAGGGCCAGTGGGTCCAGACCTCGCTGCTGCAGGCCCAGATCTTCATGCTCGACTTCCAGGCGGCGCGCTGGCTGATGCATGGCGACGTGCCCCGGCAAGCCGGCAACAACCACCCGACCTCGATCCCGACCGGGGTGTTCAGGACGTCGGACGGCTACATCAACATCGCTGCCACCGGCCACAACATGTGGGAACGCCTGGCGCAGGCCATCGGCGCGCCCGAACTGCTGGAGGACGATCGCTTCAAGACCAGCGCCGGCCGCTCGGCCAACCGCGACGCCCTCAATGCCGCCATCGAGCAGAAGACACGGAGCCGTCCGAGCACCGACTGGGTCGAGGTCCTCAACGCCGCGAGCGTGCCGTGCGGGCCGATCTACACAGTCGACCAGATGTTCGACGACGCCCAGGTGCGCCATCTCGGCATCGCCCAGGATGTGCCCAATCCGGAGGCACGGCCGATCCGCCTGGTCGGTCAGCCGGTGACGCTGTCCCGCACGCCGAGCCGCCTCGCCGCCCGGCCGCCCGAGGTCGGCGAGCATACCGATGCGGTGCTCGGCGAATTCGGCTTCAGCCCCGGCGAGATTGCAGAGCTCAGGGCCGCCAAGATCGTATAGAGAGACCCGACCATCAGGCGGCGCCTCGCCGACCGACGCATTCGAGAAACCTGGGAACCTGGTATGACGCAAACGGACAAGATGCTCTCGCGCAAGGAGAACGGCGTCGGCTACGTCATCTTCAACAATCCGGAGCGCCACAACGCGGTGTCGCTGGAGATGTGGCGGGCGTGCGCGGACTTCATGGCCGCCTTCGCGACCGATCCGGAGGTGCGCGTCGTGGTGCTGACCGGCGCCGGCGGCAAGGCGTTCGTGTCGGGCGCCGACATCTCGAAGTTCGGCGACGAGCGCGCCTCCGAGGACGCGGTCAAGGTCTACAACGACACCGTGGAACGCGGCTACGCCTCGGTCCATGAATTCCCCAAGCCGACCATCGCCATGATCAGGGGCTATTGCATCGGCGGCGGCATGGGGCTGGCGAGCTGCTGCGACCTGCGGATCTGCTCGGACAATTCGCGCTTCGGCGTGCCGGCGGCCAAGCTCGGCCTCGGCTATGCCTATCCCGGCGTCAAGCGGCTGATGGACATCGTCGGACCGTCGTTCACCAAGGAGATCTTCTACACCGCGCGCCAGTTCGACGCCGTTGAGGCCCGCGAGATGGGTCTCGTCAACCGCGTGGTCGCCGCCGACCAGCTCGAGGACTATGTGCGCACCTATGCCGAGACGATCTCGGCCAATGCGCCGCTGACGGTCGACTCGATCAAGCTGATCGTCGGCGAGGCGCTCAAGGACGAGAGCCAGCGCGACATGAAGGCGTGCACTAAGGCCGTCGCCACCTGCTTCGCCAGCCGCGACTATGAGGAAGGCCGCAAGGCCTTCCTCGAAAAGCGCAAGCCCGTCTTCCAGGGCCGCTGATGCCCTACTTCGGCGCCGGCACCACCGTCTGGTGCTGGTCGCCGAGGCCTGCGATGCCGAGACTGATGCGGTCGCCGGCCTTGAGATATTGCGGCGGCCGCATTCCCATGCCAACGCCGGGCGGCGTGCCGGTGGTGATGACGTCCCCCGGCTCCAGGATCATGAACTGCGAGATGTAGTGCACGAGGTGCGCGACGCCGAAGATCATGGTCCGGGTCGAACCGCGCTGCATGTGCGCGCCGTTGACGTCGAGCCACATGTCGAGATTCTGGATGTCCGGGATTTCGTCCAGCGTCACCAGCCACGGGCCGAGCGGGCCGAAGGTCGGGCAGCCCTTGCCCTTGGTCCAGGTGCCGCCGCGCTCGATCTGGAACGCGCGCTCGGACACGTCGTTGCAGACGCACAGCCCCGCGACATAGGACAGCGCATCCTTCTCCTCGACATAGGAGCAGGTGTCGCCGATCACGACCGCGAGCTCGACCTCCCAGTCGAGCTTGGTCGAGCCACGGGGAATCTGCACATCGTCGTTCGGCCCGACGATGCAGGACGGCGCCTTGTTGAACAGGATCGGCTCCGGCGGGATCGCGGCGCCGGTCTCGGCGGCATGGTCGGCGTAGTTGAGCCCGACCGCGACGAAGTTGCGGACATGGCCGACGCAGGCGCCGAGACGAACTCCCGCGGCCACGACCGGCAAGGTCTCCACCTTGACGCCGCGCAGTCTCGCCATGGTCGCACGGCCGAGCGAGGCGCCGGCGATGTCCGGCACCACCGACGACAGATCCCGGATCTGGCCGTCGCGATCGAGGATGCCGGGCTTCTCGGCTCCCGGCTGGCCGTGTCGAACGAGCTTCATGTTGCGCCTCCCTGTTATGGTCGTTGAGGCCGCGCCGCCATTGCAGCGCGGCCGCGGGCATCACAGCCGGTAGAGCCGTGCCGCGGTGTCGTGGAGGATGGCACGCTGCTCGCCTTCGCTGAAGCCGGCGATCGCCGCACGGAAGGTGCGGTACAGCGTGCGGTAGTCGGTCCACAGCTTCTCAATCGGAAAATTGCTGCCATAGAGGCAGCGGTCGGCGCCAAATATCCCGACGGTGTCGCGGATGACCGGCTCCATCACATCGGCGCGGCAGGCATGGACGAAGGTGCCAAGGCCGGACAGCTTGACGCAGACGTTGGGCTGCGCCGCCAGCGCTTCCATGCCTTCGCGCCACCGTCTCACGCCCTCGGCCGACACGTCCTCGCGCATGCCGGCATGCAGCAGCACGAAGGTGATGTCGGGAAACGCCCTGGCAAGCGCCGCACCATCGGCCATCTGGCTGGTGAACACCTGCAGCTCGAACAGAAAGCCATGCCGCGCGAGATGGGCGAGCCCGCGCCGCCATGCCGGATCATTCATCACCCCCGGATGCGGCGCAAAGCGGTATTGCGGATTGGCGTGCCAGTGCAGTTGCTGGCGGATGCCGCGCACCGTCGGCAACTGCGCGAGGCGATCGAGCAGCGCCGCGCAATCGGGATCGGCCAGATCGGCATGGGCGACGCAGGCCTGCGGCCAGCCCGTGGCGTCGTGAACCGACTGCACCCAGGCAGCCTCGTCATAACTGCCGCCGGGCGGCCAGTTGGTCTGCACATACACCGACTTGACGACGTCGCAGCCTGCGAGATCGGCACGAAACTCGTCGATCGGATAGTCGCGGCGGATCGCCTCGTAGGGACCGAAGATGCGCGGCACCTGCGGCCCGGACAGCCATGTCAGATCCTTCAGCCGCCAGATGTGATGATGCGCGTCGATGGTGGGAATGGCCTGCACGTCGTTCTTTCCTGTTGCTTGTCGTATCAGTCGGTCAGGGCTTCGGCACGGGAAGCCCGGCCATGGTCTCGATCACGGTGGCCACGGCCGCGGTGTCCTGCGCGCCGAAGCCGGACGCCACCGCGGCGTTGAACAGCGGCACCGCCGCCGAGAACATCGGGGTCGGACAGGCCAGCGTGTTGGCGAAGTCGGCGATCACCCGCATGTCCTTGCGCCACAGCTCGAGCGGCATGGTGCGGATCGGCAGGTAGGTGTCGGCGACCAGCATCGGTCCGCGCACGTCGAGCACCCGCGAGCCGGCAGCGCCATCGCGGACGACCTCGAACACCTGCGCCGGATCGAGCCCGGCCTTGCGCGCCAGCGCGAACGCCTCGCCCGCGACGGCGGTGTGCACCGCGACCATCAGGTTGGCGACATACTTCATCTTCGAGCCGTTGCCGAACGCACCGAGATAGTGCGGCGCACGGGAGAATCCCTCGAACGCCGGCAGACAGCGGTCATAGGCCTCGCGCGGACCGCTGCCATAGATCAGCACGTCGCGCACCTCCGCCTGGCTGCCGGACCCCGACAGCGGACAGTCGAGCATGACCATGCCGGCGGCGGCGAGCTGCGCCCGCGCGCTCTCCTTGTCCTCGAGGGTGAAGGTGCTGGTCTCGGCGACGACGCGATCCGCGCGCGGCAGCGTCGCCAGTTCCCTGACGACATCGAACAGCGCCGCCGCCGACGGCAGCGACGTGAGCAGGATGTCGGCCGCGGCGCCAACATCTCTCGCCGACGCCGCAGCGCGGCCGCCATTGGCGACCAGCCGCGCGACCGCTTCGGGCTGCACATCGTGGCCGATCACCGTGAACCCGGCCTCGACCAGGTTGCGGCCCATGGCCGAGCCCATGATTCCGAGGCCAATGATGCCGACGGTCCGGTTCAATTGATCAGTCACATCCACACTCCAATGGCGCCATCAATCCGCATGCCGGCTCGCCCAGAACGCCGGCAGCTCGGTGCAGTCGCGGCCGCCCCAGCCTTCCCGGCTGGCCTGGTCATAGACCGCGAGCGTCCTCTCGGCGAGCGGCAGATCAAAGCCCAGCGCCTGCGCCTCGGCAACCATGGTGCGAAAATCCTTGCGGATGGAATCGCAGTCGAACGTCACGGCGCCGGCGGCATGCGCCTTGAAGGCCTCGGCGACAGCGCCGCCCCGCGCCTTCAGCACGTTCGGGCCGCCGGAGGTATCGGCGAACAATTCGACCAGCCACGCCGGATCGAGATCGAGATGCCGGCACAGCGCATAGGCTTCCCCGAACGCCTGCCAGAAAATGCCGAGCGGCAGGTTGATGGCAAGCTTCATGCTCGCCCCCGCGCCGACCGGACCGACCCGGTCGACCCGGCGGCAGAGCTGGGCGAGCAGCGGCTGCGCGCGGGCGAAGTCGTCCGGCGCGGCGCCGGCGAGCCCGAGCAGCTTGCCGGTCTTCGCCGGCCCGACCGTGCCGCCGACCGGACACTCGACGAAGACCGCGTCCTGTGCCCGGACGCGCGCGGCGAGCGCGACCGCGGTCGCCGATTGCACCGTGCTCATGTCGACGACCAGCTTGCCGGCAACGGATCCTGCGAGAATCCCGGACGGGCCGTCATACACCGCGGCGATGGCGTCCGCGTCCGTCAGGATGGTGAGCACCGCCTCGACCGTCGACGCCAGCTCGGCCGGGCTCGCCGCCACCGCCGCACCGGCGGACGCCAGCGGCGTCGTCTTGTCGGCGCTTCTGTTCCACACGGTGACCTCGTGGCCGACCTCCATCAACCGCGCGGCGATGGCGGCTCCCATGCGGCCAAGCCCGGCAACTCCGACTTTCATGCAACGCTCCCGTTATCGTTTCAGGCCGCAAGCGGCCGCTTCAGATCACCGCATCCGTTTCCGGATCGATCAGATGCATATGGGCGAGATGGGCCGACAGCTGCACCGTCGTACTCGCCCTCGGCACCGCCGCACCGCCATCGATGCGCCCGGACACCGCCTCGCCACCGAGCCTGAAAAACACCATGGTCTCGGTCCCCATCGGCTCGACGACGTCGAGCCGCGCGTCGAAAACCGCCCTGTCAGGCCCTTCGCCGCCACGCGGCTCGGTGATGTGTTCCGGACGCAGCCCGAACAGCAGCGACCGGCCGACCACCGGCCGGTAGCGCTCGCGCCGGCTCTCGGGGACGGCGAAGGTCATCCCGTCGGCGAGACGCACGACAAGGCCATCGCCGTCCTGCACCAGCGTGCACGGCATGAAGTTCATCGCCGGCGATCCCATGAAGCCGGCGACGAAGCGCGTCTTCGGCGTGTGATAGAGCTCATGCGGCGTGCCGACCTGCTCGATCCGGCCGCGGTTCATCACCACCACATAGTCGGCGAGCGTCATCGCCTCGATCTGGTCGTGGGTGACATAGATGGTCGTGGTCTGGACCTGCTGGTGCACGCGCTTGATCTCGGTGCGCATCTGCACCCGCAGCTTGGCATCGAGGTTGCTCAACGGCTCGTCGAACAGGAACACCTTGGGATTGCGCACGATGGCGCGCCCCATGGCGACACGCTGGCGCTGGCCGCCCGAGAGCGCGCGCGGCCGGCGGTCGAGCAGCTCGGCGATGTCGAGGATGCGCGCCGCCTCCTCGACACTGCGCCGCACCTCGGCCCTGCCGAGCCCGCGCAGCTTCAGGCCGAAGGCCATGTTCTGGAACACGGTCATGTGCGGATAGAGCGCATAGCTCTGGAACACCATGGCGATGTCGCGGTTCTTCGGCGCGACATCGTTGACCACCCGCCCGCCGATGCTGATCTCGCCCTCGGAGATATGTTCGAGGCCGGCGATCATCCGCAGCGTCGTGGTCTTGCCGCAACCGGACGGACCGACCAGCGCGACGAACTTGCTGTCGGGAATTTCGAGACTGATGCCGCGCACGGCATCGTAGTTGCCGTAGCGCTTGATCACGTTGCGCAGGGCGACCTCCGCCATCTCGATGCGCTCCCGCCGCTCAGGCCAGCTGACGGGCGGCGTCTGCCGCGCCCATCAGCCGATCGAAGAAGCCCTCCCGCTCCAGCGCCGCGACCGGACCGAGATCGACCGCCTCCTCCGGCGGCACCAGGCGCGGCAGCGCGCCGACGCGGTGCAGGATCGCCGACGCGTTGCGGACGCCCTCGACGCTCGGGAACATCATGTCGCTCATGTAGCGGGCGAACATCACCCAGGTCGGCCTGAGCACATCCATGTCGGTCTCGCCACTGTACTTGCGCAGCACATGGATGCCGAACGCCGCATCGCTGCGGAAACGATGCACAGCGCTGCAGAAGGCACGGACATAGCGCAGGCCGATGTCGGGATGGGCGGCGAGGAAGCCGCGGGTGCTGGCGGCGCAGCTGTTCTGGAAGGAGACGTCGAGCTGGCCGAAGTCAGCGACGACATGATAGCCGCGCTTCGGCGCCTGGAAGGTTTCCGGCGCATGCATGATCGCCGCATCGACCCGGCTGTCGTCGAGCAGCAGGTCGAGCCGCGCGCCGTCGGTGCCGACGACGACAATCTCGGCGTCCCTGCCGATGCTCCAGCCCCAGCGGTCGAACGCCATGATGATCGCGCACTCATCGGCATCGTTGCGGGCGAGCACGCCCCAGCGCTTGCCGCGCAGCTCGTCGCGGCTGGTGATGCCGCGCCGCGCCGCCACCTGCTGGGCGCTGCAGGCGATCGCCGAGGCGATCACCACGGCGTCGCCCTGGAGCCGCTGGTTGGCAAGCAGCAGCTCCGCGCCGACCGCGTTGGTGAAATGCGCCTCGCCGGTGATCAGCGCCTTGAGCGAATTGCTGTGCCCCTGATACGGCACCAGTTCCGGTTCAAGCCCCTGCTCGCGGTAGTAGCCGCCTTCGAGCGCCGCGAACACCGGCGCCACTCCGGCGCCGCGATGCGGCATCGCGATCTTGATCTTGTCCACGTGAAATCCCCCTCGTCAGGTCGCGTTGAAACACCGGTGTCGACATTGATGGTGTGGCCGTTGATCCGGCGCGCGGCGCCGGTCGGTTGTTATTTCAGTCCGCTGAGGCCGAAGCCGCGATTGATCGCCCGCTGCAGCACGGCGAACAACAGGAACACCGGCAACGTCGCCAGCACCGCGATCACCATCTGCTCGGTCGGTGGATTGCCGTAGTCCTCGCCGAACTGCACGAGGCCGAGCGGAAACGTGCGAAGATTGTCGAGCGACACCACGGTGAGCGGCCACAGGTACTGGTCCCAGCTGTCGCGGAACGAGAAGATCGCCAGCACCGCCAGCGCCGGCAGGCACTGCGGCACGATGATCTGCAGGAGGATGCGGATCTCGCCGGCGCCGTCGATGCGCGCCGCCTCGATGTAGTCGGTCGGGATCGAGATGATCGACTGACGCATCAGGAACACGCCGAACGCATCGATCAGCAGCGGCGCGACGATGCCCTGGTAGGTGTTGACCCATTCGAACTTGTGGACGACCAGGAAGGTCGGCACCAGGGTCACCTCCAGCGGCAACATCAGCGTCGAGAGGATCAGCAGCAGCACCAGTCCGGCGCCGCGAAAGTGGAATTTGGCAAGGCCATAGCCGGCGAGCGTGCAGAACACGACATTGCCCACCATCACCGCCAGCGACACCACGCCGCTGTTGAAGAAATACTGGCCGAACGGCGCGCGCGACCAGGCGTTGGGATAGTTCTCCGGATGCCACACCGACGGAATCCACTCGGTGCGCAGCTGGAACATCTTGTCGCCGGACTGGAACGACATCACGACCATCCACAGGATCGGGATGATGAACGCGAAGGCGAGCGCGGCCAGCAGCACGAGGCCGAGGGTCCGGCGCAGCGCCGGCAGATGCCGCACCAGCGGACGGGCGGCGGTCGGCGCCGGGGACGAAGACAGCATGGTCATGGCCCATAAATCCGTTCGCTGCGGGAGAACAGGCGGATCTGACCGGTGGTGAACACCAGCATGATGGCGAACAGCACCACCGAGATCGCCGCCGCCTGCCCCATCTTGAGATAGGAGAAGCCGGTTTCGTAGATCAGCATCGACAGCACGCGCGTCGCATTGCCCGGGCCGCCACCGGTGATCAGGAACGGCATCAGGAAGATGCGCGCCGACAGCAACGCCGAAACCACGACGACGAAGAAGATGGTCGGCATCAGCAGCGGCAGCGTGATGTGAAAGAAGCGACGGATAGGGCCGGCGCCGTCGAGCTGCGCCGCCTCATAGTAATCGTCGGGCAGCGCCAGCAGCGCCGCCAGGAATACGACCATGAAATACGGCGCGAACCGCCACACCGTGACCATGATGATCGCGGGCATCGCGGTGGCGGAATTGGTCAGCCAGTCGATGCGGCCAAAGCCAAGGGGCTGCAGCAACTGGTTGACAAGGCCATAGGGGTGCAGCAGCAGTCGCCACACCAGGCAGACGGCGATGATCGGCATCAGGTTGGTCAGGAACATCACGGTCATGCAGTGGCGCGCACCTGGGATGCCGGTGTTGATGGCGAGCGCCAGCGCCAGCCCGGTGACCGTCAGCAGGACGGTCGAGCCAGCGATGTAGACGAAGGTGTTGAGAAGCGTATCGCGGAAGACCGGATCGGCGGCGATGGCGCGGTAGTTGTCGAGGCCGACGAACTGCGGCGCCGAGACCATGTCGTAGGCATGAAAACTCAGCTCGATCGCCCACAGCATCGGACCGTACTTGAAGACGGCGAAGAAAATCAGCGTCGGCAGCACGAAGGCAAAGCCCCACAGCCGCGTGCGCTGATGGTAACGCAGCTGCCAGAAGCGGCGGGCCTTCGGCCGTGCCAGCGGCTCGGTGCCGCAGGCGCTCAGCGAAGTCAGTTCGGTCATCGGCGCGGTCCAGACGTCATGTCGTCTCCGATCGGCATCACAGGCCGACGCGGGGTCTGTCACCGGCGCCGGTATGATTGTCGCAGGCTTGTCGTCCCAGCCTTGTTGTCCCAAGCCTTGTTGTCCCAAACCTTATTCTCTCAGGCCTTGCGGTAGGCGGCGTTGGCGCGGTCGACCTCGGCGGCGACCTCGTCCAGCGTCGTCTTGATGTCGGCCTTGCTGAGCATGATCTTCTGCACGCCGCGGTGCATGGCGTCGGCAAGCTCGTTGAACACCAGCGTCCGCGGCAAGAACACGCCCTGGTCCTTGGCGCGGATGATCTCGTTGACATACGGAAACTTCTGGACTTCGGGATTGTCCGCCCATCCCGTCTTCTTGGCGAGCGTGAACGGCGCGGTGTCCTTCCAGCCGTCGACGAGGTCGCTCATCATGAACTTGTAGAGGTCGTGAAGAACCTCCTGCTTCTCGGGCGACGTCCTGGCGTTGACCACGAGGTTGAAGCCATAGGTGGTCGAAAAGCCCTTGCCGGTCTCCACGCCCGGATACTGCACCGGCCGGAAGTAGCCCTTGTCGGCCATCTCCGGGTTCTGCGCCTTGACGAGATCGAGCGGCAGCGGATGGCAGAAGAACATCGCCGACCGTTCCTTGAGGAAGTCCATGCCCGGGATCGGATTGGTCGCGATGGAATCGGCGGGATCCTCCGCACCGTATTTCCGGGCGATCGAGGCGCGGATGGTCATGGCGCGGACGCCGGCATCGTTGTTGACCGTGCACTTGCCGGCGGCATCGAACCACTGTCCGCCCGCCTCGATCAGGATCGGGTTGAACTGGATCATGGTCCATTGCGACGAGTGCATCGCGAACTTGAGGCCCTGGCGCACGAACTTGTCGCCGTCCTTGACCGTCAGGCGCTTCGCCACCTCGCCGAGTTGCTCCCAGTTCTGCGGCCAGTCCTTGTCGGCGTCGAGCCCGACCTCCTTGAACTGTTTGGTGTTGAGGTAGTTGCAGTAGCCGTAGAACCACATCGGATAGCCGTAGACCTTGCCCTCTTTGGTCGCGCCGTCGACGAAGGCCTTGGCGAAATCGCCGGTGAAGTGGTCGTAGGTGTCGTAGCCGAGCTTGCCGATATCGAGCGGCGCCAGCAGGCCCTTGTCGAGCCAGGTCGGCATGAACCAGTCCTGGCTGACGAAGCCGTCGGGCGCGGTGCCGGTGGCAAAACCGACGCTGATTTTCTTGCCGAGATCGGCGAAGGAGAACCACTGGAAGTCGATCTTGACGTGCGGGTTCTGCTCCATGAACAGCTTGACCCGCTTGTGAACCCACGGCCGCTGCTGCGGATTGTCGAAGGTCCAGAAGCTGAGGCTCACCGGCTTCTTCGACTGGGCAAAGGCCCGCGGCAGCGGCATGCCCGTCGCGAGCCCGAGCCCCGCGGCGCCGATGCAACGCACCACGTCGCGGCGCGACGCTCCCCCTGATCCACGGACATCCGATGTCGTCATGGTCCATTCCTCCCGTTGTGCTGCCTGCTCTTCGTCAGGATAGCGGTCGTCGTCAGTCTGCGATCACGTTCCAGCCTCGCGCGGTGTCGCCAAATCCCTCGCACCCGTCGGCGGTCACGGCGACCGTGTCCTCCAGCTTGATGAAGCCGCGCACGGGATGCTGCAGCGTCGTCTCGATCGAGATCACCATGCCGGTCTCCAGCGGCCGGTCCACGTCGTATCCGGGATACGGCACCGGCCCGGTGCTGGTGAGACGCGGCGCCTCGTGGCTCACGAGGCCCATGCCATGGGCGAGAAAATCGATATGGCCACAATGCGATGCGCGATCGAGCGCGGCCTGCGCCGCGGCGAAGACATCGCCGCCGCGGCCGCCCGCCCGGATCGGCCGGCGCGCCGCCTGCTGGATGGCGTCGACCTCGCCGAGCAGATCCCTGAGCTCGGCGTCGGGACGGCCGAGAATGCCCATGCGGCAGAGATCACCGATGTAGCCGCCGTAATTGCCGCCGGAGTCGAGCGACAGGATGTCGCCGGCCGCAAGCCTGACGTCCGACGGCGCCCGGTTGAGGCTGCGCCCCGCCGTGATCAGGCAGTACTCGAACACAAGGCCGCGGCCAACCTCCTCCTCGCGCAGGCGCCGCACGATCTCATGCTTGGTCATGCCCGGCCGCACCGCGGCGAAGGTCGCCTGCATCGATGCGACGACGCGCTCGGAGGCCTCGCGCAGCAGCGTCAGCTCGGCGGCCGTCTTGCGGGCGCGCAGCCGTTCGAGCGGCACGGTGGCCTCGACGAGGCGGCTGCCGCCGAAGGCCCCGCGCAGCACGTCCGCGGCATCGAGCGGCAGGAACGGCGCCTCGATCCCGATCGCTCCCGCCGGCAGGCCCGTCTCGCGCAGATGCGCAACGGCGGCCTGCATCGCGCCGGCACTGGTGCGGCTGGTGGTCTCGGCCACCGGCGTCCAGAACCGGCCGAGCTCCTTCTCGTACTTTTCGAGGCCGTAGCCGACATAGGCAGCGGCGTCCGGCCGCCCCTTTGGATAGACCAGCACCGGCAGGTAGCGGCTCAGGCCGATGGCATCCATGTAGTCGAAGAAGAAAAAGCGGTAGCCGCCGAGGAGATACTGCACGTTGTGCTTAGACGTCGCGATGAGCACGTCGATATCAGCCGCATCGAGCAGCGCATCGAGCCGGGCGGTATCGAAGGGAATGGGCGCGCGGGCGACGACGGGCGACATGGTCATGATGCGATCCCCTCCTCCATGACGCGGCGGCGGAGCGCTTCGGCCCGTGGCAGCCGCGCACTGTCGCGGATGATGTCGTCGTAGGACAGGCCGACCGCCCCCGGGTCAGGCAGACCACGGGTGATAAAGTCGCCGAGATGGCGGCCGAACGCCACCGCCTCGACACATGGCGGCCGGCGCGCTGCGTCATACTGGCGGAGCGCATCGGTCACGGAGCCGGCCTCACGCAGCGCCGCCGCCAGCGCTGCCGCATCCTGCGCCGCCTTGAGAACGCCGATGCCGACATGAGGGCGGCACACGAAAGCGGCATCGCCCACCAGCGCGACGGTGCCGAACGCCATCTGCCGCGACTCCAGATCGTAGATCGGCTGGAGCAGCGACTGGTCGGCGCGCAGCACCACCTCGACGAAGGACGGCGGCAGATCGCGCCCGGCATCCCGGCGCAACTGCGCGATCTCGGTGCTGCGGATCAGCGGCGGCGGAATGCCGTGGTCGTGCCGGTGGCCGCTGTCGTCGGTCAGCAGGCGGTCCAGCGCGGCACCTTCCGGAACATGGCGGTACCACAGGAAATTGTAGCGACGACGGCCGCGCGCGACCGAACCGTCCGCGCCGGCGAGCGGATAGCCGATGAACTGCCCGCCGGGCGGGAAGCAGAAGCTGTAGCGCTCGAACGTCTCGGCCAGAAAGCGCGGCGACAACTTCATCTCGTCGATGACGCCGCGCCACGCGACATAGCCCGCATAGACCGGCTGGATGGCCGGCGCGAGCGCGCCACGGATGCGCGAGCGCATGCCGTCCGCAGCAACGACCAGATCCGCCGTCACGGTCTCGCCGGTCGACAGCCGCGCCACCGCGCGCGCGCCGTCGGGCACCACGTCGAGGACCTCGACGCCAACGCGGTAGCGCTCCGGCGGGAACGCGGCGCGCAACAGATTGAAGATCAGGCTCCAGGACGTCAGGTATTGCGGATAGTCGAACCGCGCGCGCTCGTTGCCATGGCGATCGAAGGCGACGCGGCCGCTGACCTCGATGCCGACGGGACGCGCCGTATCGATGCCGATCGCATCAAGGACGGCGGTCAGTTCGGCGTGCCCCGCAATGCCGGCGCCGCGTGCCGCAAGCCCGGCGGCGGCCCGCTCGACGATGTCGACGTCCCAGCCCTGCCGGACCAGCATGTTGCCAATGAAAAGTCCGCCCACCGAACCGCCGGCGATCAAGGCCTTGGGTCGGCGGGCGGCGGACATCACGTCAGCACCTGCGCAAGCCGGCAGCACGCAAGCAGCGTGGGGCCGCAACAGCCGGCACGGCAGCGAGCGAGGCGAATGGGCGGAAAGCCAGCACCGTTTCCTCCGATTTTCTTTTGCCGAAACGTAGACGCAGGACGGAGTTTCCGTCAAGGATTTTCGAAACTATTGCTTTCGAGGCAAAATATTGCGAGATTTACCTCATGATCGCAATCGGAGATGTATCTCGCACCCTGGCCGACGAGGCCTACGCCCGCATTCGCGAGGCGATGCACAATGGCCAGCTGAAGCCGGGGCAGAAGCTGCGTTTCAGCGATCTCCAGGAGCTGACCGACACCAGCGTCACGCCCGTGCGCGAGGCGCTCGCGCGCCTCACCGCCGAGGGCTTCACCGAACTCGAGGGCCATCGCGGCTATCGCGTCGCGCCGGTGTCACAGGCCGACCTCTGGGACATCCTGCGCAACCGCCAGCGCCTGGAAGCCGAAGCACTGCGGCTGTCGATCACCCATGGCGACGAACACTGGGAAGCCCAGTTGGTCGGCGCCCATCACCTGCTGACACGCATGGACCGCGAGCGCGCCGACCTGCCGACCGCAGTCGACGAGGAATGGGAGCGCCGCCACGAAGCCTTTCACGAGGCGCTGATCGCCGCCTGCCAGTCGAGGGTGCTGCTGGGATTCTGCAGCCAGCTGTCGGCACGCGCCAACCGTTACCGCCGCCTGTCGATCAGCGTTCCCGACATGCCGCGCGACGTTCGCAGCGAGCATCGCCTGATCTTCGAGGCGACGATCGACCGCGACGCCGACACCGCAACCGCCCTCCTCCAGGAGCATTTCGAGAAGACCGCCCAAATGGTCGACGAACTGCTCCGCCACCGGTGGTGACGGCCGCTCCCATCCACGGCCGCCTTCCGGACGATCGTCTTTTCAAAACCGCCGCGCCGCCATGGCCGGCATGTCCAGGGAGAGAACGATGAAGCACCGCCCGCTCGGCCGTACCGGCCTCTACGTCTCCGAACTGTGTTTCGGCACCATGACCTTTGGCGGCCAGGGCTGGTGGAAAGCCATGGGCGAGGTCGACCAGGGCAGCGCCAACGCACTGGTGGAGCGCGCGCTCGCCGCCGGCGTCAACTTCATCGACACCGCCGACGTCTACTCCGAAGGGCATTCCGAGCGCATCGTCGGCCAGGCCCTGCGCGACCTCAAGGTCAAGCGCGAGGACGTCATCATCGCCACCAAGGTGCGTGGCCGCACCGGCCCGGGCGCCAACGCCGTCGGCCTGTCGCGCGGCCACATCATGGACGGCGTCGAAGCCAGCCTGAAGCGCCTCGGCCTCGACTATATCGACCTCTACCAGGTGCACGGCGCCGACCTCGTGACGCCGATCGAGGAGACGATGCGCGCGCTCGACAACCTGGTGTCGCGCGGCCTCGTACGTTACATCGGCTGCTCCAACATGGCCGCCTGGCAGATCATGAAGGCGCTGGGCCTGTCGCGGCAGTACAACTACGCCCGCTTCGAAACCGTGCAGGCCTACTACACCATCGCCGGCCGCGACCTCGAACGCGAGATCATCCCGATGCTGCAGGACCAGCAACTCGGCCTGATGGTCTGGAGCCCGCTGGCGGGCGGCCTGCTGTCCGGCAAGTTCGGCCGGCAATCGGCGACGCCGAACGACGCCCGCCGCCTGACCTTCGATTTCCCGCCGGTCAACAAGGAGCGCGCTTTCGACATCGTCGACGTGATGCGGCCAATCGCCGACGCCCATGGCGTGTCCGTGGCGCGTATCGCCCTGGCGTGGCTGCTGCACCAGAAGGCGGTGATGAGCGTGATCATCGGCGCCAAGACCATCCCGCAGCTCGAGGACAACCTCGCCGCCACCGACATCACCCTGTCGGCCGAGGAACTCGCCACACTCGACCAGGCGAGCGCCCTCGCCCGCGAGTATCCGCAGTGGATGCTCGACCGCCAGCACGGCGACCGCCTGCCGCCGACGCTGCGCTGAACCCGCCACGCCCGGGCGCGGCGCGGCCCCTTCCGCGCCGGCTCAGCGCACGGCCTCCAGCGCGAAATCGATGAAAGCCCGCACCTTCGCCGCCGGCTGGTGGCGCGAGGGATAGAGCGCGTAGAGCGGAAACGTCTCGTCACGCCACTCCGGAAACAGCTCGACCAGTTGGCGCCGGTCGAGCAGCGGTTGGGCCGACAGCGCCAGCACCTGCGCCACGCCGACGCCGGCGACGCAGGCGCTGAGCATGCTGCCGACATCGCTGAGCACGAGGCGCACCGGCGTCGTCACCGGAAGGATCTTCCGCCCCTTGTGAAACTCCCAGGCGAAGGGACGGCCGGTGGCGGGATCGCGGAACAGGATGCAGGTGTGCCGCGACAATTCGGACGGATGCTTCGGACGGCCGTATCGGCGCAGATAGCCGGGCGAGGCCACCGTCAGCACCCGTGTCGCCAGCAGCTTGCGCGCGATCGCCGACGACCGCCATGGCTCGCCGAACCGTATGGCGACATCAATGCCGTCGGCGATCAGGTCGCCGACATGCTCGCGGGTGACGAGCTCCAGCGACAGCTCCGGATAGCGCGCCAGGAACGACGCCATCCGCTCGGTCAGCAGCAACTGCGCGAAGAACGGATCGATGTCGACGCGCAGCCGGCCGCGCACCGCGCTGGCCGCGCCCGAGGCCAGCGTCGCCGCCTCCTCGATGTTGGCCAGCATCGGCCCGACCTGCTCGTAGAACCGTCGCCCTTCGTCGGTGAGCTGCATCGAGCGGGTGGTACGGTCGAGCAGCCGCACGCCCATGCGCGCCTCGAGCCGCGCCACCGCGCGGCTCACCCCCGATGCGGACAGGCCGAGGATTTCCGCAGCCTGCACGAAGCTGCCGCCCTCCACCACCGCCGTCAGCACGCTGACGCCGCTCAGCAGCCGTCCGTCGAACGCCATCGCGGAATTCCTCGACCCCAATTCATGCGATTTGATCATCAATGATGTGACATAAGCTCACTTTAGTCAAAGTTCATCCGGTGCCATAAGACCAACGTTCTCCGGCGGCAGGCTGTCGTGCCTGCTGTCGCCCGGATGCCCCTCATCCGGCGAAAGACCAATCACGGAGCCTCCCCGAATGACCCATCTGCTCACCCAGGGCATCCGCCTGCCGCGGCTCGGCCTCGGCACCTTCCGCATGCAGGGCGACACCTGCCGCGCCGCCGTTGAAAGCGGCCTC
This sequence comes from Bradyrhizobium sp. U87765 SZCCT0048, assembly GCF_018131225.1. Lineage (GTDB taxonomy): Bacteria > Pseudomonadota > Alphaproteobacteria > Rhizobiales > Xanthobacteraceae > Bradyrhizobium_A. The sequence goes on from NZ_JAFCMM010000001.1 coordinate 759,899, forward strand.
GCCCTCGGCTATCGCCACATCGACACCGCGGAAATGTATGGCAACGAGGACGCCGTCGGCGCCGCCATCGCCACATCCGGCGTGCCGCGCGACGATCTCCATGTCACCACCAAGGTGTGGCATGACCACCTCACGCCCGATGCCATCCGCAGTGCGCTCGATGCCAGTCTGCACAAGCTGCGGCTCGATCATGTCGACCTCTACCTCGTGCACTGGCCGGCGCGGGACATGAACCTGCCGGCGATCTTCGAGACGCTGCAGAGGCTGCGCGACGACGGCCGCGTGCGCGCCATCGGCGTCTGCAACTTCAACCTGACGCTGCTGCGCCAGAGCGTCGAGGAGATCGGCGCGCCGATCGCCTGCAACCAGATCGAGTACCATGTGCTGCTCGATCAGGGGCCGGTGCTGGCGTATCTGCAGAGCAAGTCGATCCCTCTCGTCGCCTATGCGCCGCTGGCACAGGGGCGCCTGGCCGACTATCCCGAGTTGCAAGCCATCGCCGACAAGCACGGCGCGACGCCGGCGCAGGTGGCGCTGAAATGGCTGCTCGACCAGAACGGCGTCGCCGCCATTCCCAAGGCCCAACGCCCGCAGAGCCAGCAGGCCAACCTCGACGCGCTGAAGCTCACCCTCGATGACCATGATCGCCAGGTGATCGCACGCCTGCCCAAGGACCAGCGCTTCGTCCGGCCGGCCTTCGCGCCGGTGTGGGATACGGCGGCGTGAACGGCTCCATACAGCGTCGGCCCGCGACATCTGCCAATAGAACGCGTCATGCCCGCGCTTGTCGCGGGCATCCACGTCTTTACTGCATCACGACAAGGAATACGTGGATGGCCGGGACAAGCCCGGCCATGACGGAGAAAGTGGGTAGCGCCATCGTCTGCAGCAAACGCAACACGACGTGATCCGCTATCGCCGGTCAGGCGTCAACGCGTCTTCGCGCTTGCTCACCCGCCCGCCTCGTCCACCGGCTCCGGCGTGCCGCCGGCGAAATTGCGGTAGATGAAGCGGTCGGTGCCGCCTGCGGATTCGGTCGTCGCAAGCTTGAAAATCTCCTCATGACGCGGCGACAGCGCGCACGCCGGATCGGTGGCGCCGGCATCCCCGGTCAGCGCGAAGGCCTGGCAGCGGCAGCCACCAAAATCGATCTCGCGATAATTACAGCTCCTGCACGGCTCCGGCATCCAGGCCGTGCCGCGGAAGCGGTTGAACGCTTCGGAGTTCTGCCAGATCCAGGCGATCGAATGGTTGCTGCGCACCGACAGGAAGTCGAGCCCGGTAATGGATTCCGCTGCATGGCACGGCAGCACCTTGCCGGCCGGCGAGATATTGAAGAACTGCCGCCCCCAGCCGCCCATGCACTTCTTCGGTCGCAGCGCATAGTAATCCGGCACGACATAGTCGATGGCGAGGACGCCCTTGAGCCGTGCCTGAGCCTCCTCGACCACTGCCGTCGCGGTCTCGATCTGCTCCAGCGTCGGCATCAGCGCGGCCCGGTTCTTCAGCGCCCAGCCATAGTACTGGACATTGGCGACCTCGAGCCGGTCGGCGCCGAGTTCAACCGCCATGGCGATGATATCGGGGAGATCGGCGAGATTCTGGCGGTGCATCACCGCGTTGACGGTCAGCGGCAGATCGAGGTCGCGCGCCCAGGCGGCGACCTCCAGCTTGCGGGCATGCGCGTTCTTCAGCCCGGCGACGCGATCGGCGGCGTGGGGCTCGCTGCCCTGGAAGCTGATCTGGACATGGCACAGCCCGGCGTCGGCCAGCGCCGCGAGCTTGTCCCTGGTCAGCAGCACCGCCGAGGTGATCAGGTTGGTGTAGAGCCCGACCGCGGTCGCATGCTGTACCAGCTCGACCAGGTCCCTCCGCGCGGTCGGCTCGCCGCCGGAGAGATGCACCTGCAGCACGCCGATGGCGGCGAGCTCGTCGAACACCTTCATCCACTCCGCAGTGGTCAGCTCGCTGCCGCCGCGGTCGAGCGCCACGGGATTGGAGCAGTACGGACATTGCAGCGGGCAGCGATGGGTCAGTTCGGCCAGCACCGCGAGCGGGATACCGAATGCCTGTGCCGGCGACGCGCCCGTCTCCATGATGGCGAGCGCATCGCCGGGATCAACGAGCGGCGCACGTCCCGCGGTGTCGGCCGGCCCGGTCATGGCGGCGCACTCCGCGCCTCGACCAGAAAGCCCTTCTCGGCGAGGTCGGCCAGCATGGCGATGACGTCGGCCGCGATCTCGGCACGATCGGCGGCGTACCTGGCGGCGAGCAGATCGACCATCCCGGCCACGGTGCGCTCGCCGTCGCACAATTGCAGGATCTCGACCGCGATATCGTCGGGAGCGAGCACCCGCTCCGGCGCCAGGATGACCCAGCGCTGGCGGGTCTCGTCGAACTTCAGGCGGGTGTGGCGCGGCAGCACCGGCCGGCTATCCTCCGCCACCGTCATGCGTTGCCGCGGCGCCATCAGTGCACCTCCGGCACGAACGCGCCCGGCGGAATGTGGCCGTTGACATAGGCGTGGTACAGCGCATCGAGCTGCGCCCACAGCACGTTGGTCTTGAAGATCAGCGCGTTGCACACCGCCACGCGCTCGGCCTCCGTAGCGGCATGGGTCTTGACGTAATCGAGCGCGAAATTGGCGTCGCGCGGCGCCTGTTCGAGCCGGCGGCGGAAGTAGCTCATGATCTCGGGATTGACGAAGTCGTAGTGCGACAGCATGCCGGAGATGCGCTCTTCATGCAGGTTGGGCGCGAACAGCTCGGTCAGCGACGACGCGATCGCCTCGAGCGGGCTGCGGTCGCGGACGAAGTGGACATAGGCATCGACCGCAAAGCGCGTCGCCGGCAAAATGCCCTGCCCGGACTCGACATACGCGCTGTCGAGGCCAAGCCCCTCGGTGAGCTTCAGCCAGCGCTCGATGCCGCCCTCGCTGCCGACATCGCCGTCGTGATCCTGCAGGCGATGGCGCCATTCGACGCGGATGTCGCGGTCGCGGAAGCGCGAGATCACCACCGCATCCTTGATGGGTATGCTGCTCTGATAGTAGTAGCGGTTCAGCGCCCAGGCCTGTACCTGACCCTTGTTGAGCTTGCCGCCGTGCAGCAGGCCATGAAACGGATGCAGGCTGTGATAGCGCGTCGCGCCGATCTCGCGCAGCCGCTGTTCAAGCTCGTCGGCCGAGCGCAGCGAAACGCCGCTCCTGAGCGCGGACGCGGTGGCAATGCTCACAGCACGATCTCCATTCCATCATGGGCGAACTCCCAGCCCGCCTTCAGCGTCGCCGCACGTTCGGACGATGCCGGCAGCAACGCCGGGTTCGAATTGTTGACATGCAGGAAGATACGCCGGCCGATGGCGACGTCGGCAAGTCCGGCGATCGCACCGGCGTCTCCCGACATCGCGACATGGCCCATGCCCGCTCCCGTCTTGGTGCTCAGTCCCTGCGTGATCATCTCGTCGTCACGCCACAGCGTGCCATCAAAGAACACCACCGCCGCTCCTGCAAGCCGCCGGGTCAGTTCCGGCGTGATGCGGGCACAGGCCGCGATCAGAAACAGCGCACCGCCACCGCGACGGTCGGCGATGCGCAGGCCGATGGTGTCACCGTCGCCGTCGTCACCGGCCGGATGCACCTGCCCTTCGAGATACCAGGCCTCCTTGCCGGCAACGACAAAGGGCAGAATCTCGAGCCCCGACGGCGTGCCGTCCGGCAAGACGGGCTCGAACGGGACGTCGAGCACCATCGGCACGCGCGGCACCCGTTCGGCGTTCAGCACATTGAAGATGCTGTTGGCACGCAGGATCGCCAGCACCCGCTCATGGGCGTAGAGCGTGAACGGCGCCCCCTCGCGCAACGACAACAGACCCGCGACGGCATCGACCTCGCCGTTGGTCAGGACGACACCGGCGATCGGGCTATGGCGCAGCTGGCCGGCCCGCGGATGCAGCCGTGGCGTCGACGTGACTTGCTGGCGCAGGTCCGGCGCCGCGTTGACCAGAAACCAGTTGTGGTCATCGACGCTGACGGCGATGGACGTCTGCGTCGCCTGAAGCGAACGGTCAACGCGCGCGGCGCGGCAAACCGCACAGCCGCAATTCCACTGCGGCACCCCGCCGCCCGCCGCCGCACCGAGAACAATGACACGAAGCATGGTGCGATCTGGCACTCGCCAAGAGAACAAGCCACGCCGCCCGCCTCACGGAATTAGCGGATCACGACACAGCCCACAAAACGGGAAACCCACAAAGCCGAAAGAGGTGTCGCCTGCCTCACGCCGCGTCGCCGCCGAATCGACGGGCCACGCCTGCGCGGACCTGCGTCCACCTCTCCAGAAGATCCCGCGAACGGGAAACGATTGCCTGCGAAGCGCCTACTTGCGCACGGCACACGCGTACATGTTGATCTCAAGGCCGACGGGCACTTCGACGATTGTTGGTTTTTTCCAGGCCATTGCAGTCTCCAGAGCTTGCGATGAAGGTCTTCCGGACGAGGCGGCCGACCGGCCGCGCCATCAGCTTATAACGGAAACGTCCGGTCCGGAAGTTGGTTGCGGGCCGCGTCCCCCACCCGTTCCACTCTCGCTGCACCGCAAAAAAAACGATCCCGGCAGCCAGTGCGGATGCTCACGTTACGCGAGCGCTTATTCCGGACGCCATCCATCGCATCGCAACAACGCCCTTCCGTCATGGCGACATATCCCGACACAGACCATCAACTCTGTGCGAGCCGCGGGTCTGTGCCACCAATGTGTGACAGTCTGGCGTCATCCGTGTTGCGGCGACCCCATCCATCCCCTCACCAGGCCGACGCCAATGTCCAATGACATGTTGCCTCCAGCCCGCTTCAGCCGGCGCATCTTGCTCGCGGCCGGCGCCAGTCTCACCGCAGCGTCCGCGCTGCGGCCCTTCGCCACGGTCGCGCAGAATGCGCCGCTCAAGATCGGCGTGATCGGCTCAGGCCATATCGGCAGCACCATCGGCGGGTTGTGGGTCAAGGCCGGCCACCCGGTGATGTTCTCATCGCGCCATCCCGAAGAGCTCAAGGATCTCGTTGCCGGCCTTGGCGCGCTGGCTGAGGCCGGCAGCGTCGATCAGGCGGTGGCGTTCGGCGACGTCGCCTTCATCGCGGTGCCTTACGGCGCCGTGCCGCAGATCGGCCGTGACACCAGCCAGGCGCTCGCCGGCAAGGTGCTGATCGACGCCGACAATGCGGTGGCGAGCCGCGACGGCGCGATCGCCGAGGAAGTCGAGCGCGACGGCATCGGTGCGACGACCCAGAAGTATTTCCCGGGCGTTCGGGTGGTGCGTGCCTTCAACACCATGTCCTACACGATCTTCGCGCGCGAGGCGCATCGCGCCGATCCACGGCTTGCGATCCCGATCGCCGGCGACGACACCGCGGCGGTCGAAACCACGGCCGGCCTCGTGCGCGACGCCGGATTCGACCCGGTGGTGGTCGGCAAGCTTGCCGATGCCCGCCGCTTCCAGCGTGGCGGCCCGGGATACGGCCAGAGCGTCAGCGCCGCCGAACTGCGGCAGAAGCTGTCGCTCGCTCCATGAGTTCTGTGCAGGACCGGCTGTGGCGCGCTATGCCCGCGACGCCGCAGGAACGCGCCGCGGCGCTGTGGTCGTTCGCCTATTTCTTCGCGCTGCTCGCCGGCTATTACGTGCTGCGGCCATTGCGCGACCAGATGGGTATCGCCGGCGGCGTGCGGAACCTGCCATGGCTGTTCACCGCGACCTTTGTCACCCTCCTGGTGGCGCAGCCGCTCTATGGCTGGCTGGTGGCGCGGCTGCCGCGCCGTCGCTTCATCCCGATCGTCTACCACGTCTTCGTCGCGAACCTGCTGATCTTCTGGGCGCTGCTCGCCTTCGGCGTCGCCGAAGTGATCGTGGCGCGGGTGTTCTTCGTCTGGGTCAGCGTATTCAACCTGTTCGCAGTGGCGGTGTTCTGGTCGTTCATGGCCGACCTGTTCACCGCCGAACAGGGCAAGCGGCTGTTCGGCTTCATTGGCGCTGGCGGCACCGCGGGCGCGCTGCTCGGCCCGGCGATTACCATCGCGCTGGCCAGGCCGCTCGGCGCCGTCAACCTGCTGCTCGCCGCCGCGCTGTTCCTGGAGATTGCAGTGTTCTGCGTCACCCGGCTGGAGCAGGCCGCGACGGCAACATTGGACGCCAGCGCGGTCGCCACCGAACGCATCGGCGGCAGCGCTTTTGCGGCACTTCCAGAGCTGATCCGCTCGCCCTACCTGCTCGGCGTCGGCGCCTGGGTCAGCCTGCTGTCGTTCGGCGCCACCATCGCCTACTTCGCCCAGGCCAACATCGTCGCCGCCACGATCCACGACCGCAACGCCCAGACCCAGTTGTTCGCGACCATCGATCTCGCGGTCGGCCTGCTCAGTCTCGCGACGCAGCTGTTCGCCACCGGCGCTGTGCTCAGACGGTTCGGCACCGGCATCGCCGCCGCGGCCTTGCCGGCGGTGTATGTCGTCGGCTTCGCCGTGATCGCCGTGGCGCCGAGCCTGCCGGCCGTGATCACGCTGCAGGTGGTGCAGCGCTGGATGAACTTCGCCGTCGCCAATCCCGCGCGGCAGGTGTTCTTCACCGTCGTCGGCCGCGCCGAGAAGTACAAGGCCAAGAACCTGATCGACGTCGTGGTCTACCGCGGCTCGGACGCCCTCTACGGCTGGGTTTACGACGTGCTGCAGGGCCTCGGGCTCAAGCTCGGCGCCATCGCGTTGTGTGCGCTGCCGGTGGTCGCCATCTGGATGTGGCTGTCGCTGGCGCTCGGCCGCACCCAGGAGAAGCGCGCCGATGTCCCCGTTGCCGTCACCGAAGGAGGCTGACATGCCCGGCTTCACTCGCCGCGACTTCATCGCCGCCGCTGCCGCCCTGCCAATCGCCGCATCGGCGCGGGCGCAGGATGCCGCGCCCCTGATCACCCGGGCCGTCCCCGGCGACAGCAGGCAGCTGCCCGCTGTCGGCCTCGGCACCGCCGTCCTCTTCAACAGCAACGACGAGGCAACGCGGCAGAAAGCCGATGCTGTGACACGGGCGCTGGTCGCCGCCGGCGGCCGCCTGATCGACACGGCTTCGACCTACGGCCTTGCCGAGACGGTGTTCGGCGAGATCATCGCGGCCGCCGGACTCCGCAACAAGCTGTTCATCGCCAGCAAGGTCGAAGCGCCGGACGCCGACGAGCTCAAACGCTCGCTGACCCGCCTGAAGGTCAGCCAGCTCGACCTGCTGCAGCTCCACAATGTCCACGACCCGCTGCAGTCGCTGGCGCAGTTCAGGGAATGGAAAGCCCAGGGATTGTGCCGTCATATCGGCATCACCTCGACCTTCCGCGGCGACCTGCCGGCGATCGAGGCGGTACTCCGGCGCGAGAAGCCGGAGTTCGTGCAGGTCGATTACTCCATCGACAATCGCGAGGCCGAAAGCCGGGTGCTGCCGATCGCCGCCGAGACTGGCGCAGGCGTGCTTACCGCGCTGCCGTTCGGCCGCGGCCGCCTGTTCCGCGCCGTCCATGGCAAGGAACTGCCCGACTGGGCGAAACCGTTCGCGGCAAGCTGGGCACAGTTCTTCCTGAAATATCTCATCGGCGATCCGCGCGTCACCGCGGTCATTCCCGGCACCGGCGACGCCGCCCACATGACCGACAACGCCGGCGCGATGCGTGGGCCGCTGCCCGATACGGCGCAACGCAAGCAGATGGCGGCGTTCGTGGATGGGCTATAGCGCGAGCAAGACCCTTCTCCTCATCCTGAGGAGCCCGCGTAGCGTGCATCTCGAAGGATGAGGCCGAGGCCTGTAACACACGGGCCTCATGGTTCGAGACGGCGCTGGCGCGCCTCCTCACCATGAGGGGATGGGATACGGCGCGGCGAAGACGATGTCGTCGGCACCTCGTCGACCTGTCGCCGGTGACCGGGCACTGCATATCGCGGATATCGCTGCGCGCATCCGGGCTACGGACCGCTACGGGCGGTGGATCATGATAGTGAAGCCCTCATCATGCGACGGCGCGACGAAATGGCTGGTGATGATATCGAACTCCGCATCGGTCACGGTGTAAGCATGGTCGCCTCTCGCATTCCGCTCGCGCAGCCGCGCCCGGCAGACCTCGTCCGGCACATCGAGATAGTGCAGTCGATGCCCGACACCGGCCTCTTCGACGATCCCGCGCATCCATGCGCGGTTCGCCGGCGTGTTCGCCGGGAAGTCGAGCACCACTGACAGCCCCGCCCGCAGCAGCGCCGCGAGATGCGGCGCCATCACGCCGCGCAGCCGCGCCGAACAGCGGCCGTAGTCAGCAACGGTGCGAATCTCGCCGGGATAGAGGCCGGACAGCCAGTCGTCTTCGGCGACAGTCACCGTATGGGGCTGAGCCCCGAGTTCGACAGCCAGCGTCGATTTGCCGGCAGCGATCTTGCCGCACAGCAGGTGCAGCACCGTATCATGGGGAAACATGGAACAGACCTTATGAGGCGCACGCGGCGCCGTGAACACACAGGGGCGAACGGACCCGGCCCGACGGATCAGGCCGGGTGGTTAATTCGACCGCGGAGCGCGGTCCCTGCGTGGTGAACGACGAAGGTCATGGGGAGAATGTGCCAGATGGAGATGCCGGCGTCCAGTCGTCGCGAACGTCGCGCAGCGATCCTCCCTCTCTCCTCGTCCTGAGGAGCCCGCGTAGCGGGCGTCTCGAAGGATGAGGCCGAGGCCCGTAACGCACGGGCCTCATCGTTCGAGACGGCGCTAGCGCGCCTCCTCACCATGAGGGGATGGGATACTGCAAGACCTGAAACAATCCTTGGAACGTCACCCGGGTGAGCGCTGCGACACCCGGGCGACCGAGCACCGCACATCCCGGATATCGCTTCGCTCATCCGAGCGACGCGCTACGGGGAGCTGTCGTAGGGCGGTGATGACGCAGAATGTCAGGATGCGCATCACCTGCCTGGCGCAGAGCCCTCGTCAAATCCCCAAGAACTTGGCGCGAATGCTGTCGTCGGCGAGCAGCGCGGCATTGTCGCCGCTCCAGATCACCTCGCCCTTCTCGATGGCGTAGTGGCGGTCGGCGAACTCGCCGAGGGCATCGACCTCCTTGTCGATGATCAGCATCGCAAGGCCCTGTCCCTTGAGCGCCTTGAGGCGGGCCCAGATCTCCTCGCGGATCACCGGCGCGAGCCCTTCGGTCGCCTCGTCGAGCACCAGAAGGTTCGGATTGGTCATCAGCGCCCGGCCGATCGCCAGCATCTGCTGCTCGCCGCCCGACAGCTGGTTGCCGCCGTTGGTCAGCCGCGCGCCGAGCCGCGGGAAGAACTCGATCACCTTGTCCATGGTCCAGGGATCGGCGGCCCGCAGCGGGTTGGCGGCCGCCATCAGCAGGTTCTCGCGCACCGTGAGGTTCGGGAAGATGTGCCGCCCCTCGGGCACAAGGCCAAGACCAAGCCGCGCGATGCGATGCGGCGGCAGCCGGCCGATGGCCTCGCCGGCGAGACGAATGTCGCCGGAGCGGATCGGCAGCAGGCCGGACAGCGTGCGCACGGTCGTGGTCTTGCCCATGCCGTTGCGGCCGAGCAGCGTCACGACCTCGCCCGGACCGATGGCAAAGGACATGCCGAACAGCACCTGGCTCGAACCGTAGGCGGCGGTGAGATTGGAAACCTCAAGCAGCATTGGCGCGCTCTACCTTCTTGTCTTGACGCGTTGTCTTCACGTGACGTGGACCGGTGCCCGTTTCACTCGAAGACGCTCTACTTCTTGCCGAGATAGGCGGCCCGCACCCGCGGGTCCGCCCGCACGGTGTCGGCGCTGCCGCTGGCGATCGCCTGTCCCGCGACCAGCACGGTGACACGGTCGGCAAGCGCAAACACCGCGTTCATGTCGTGCTCGACCAAGAGGATCGCGTAGTCGCGCTTGAGGTTCGACAGCAGGCGGGTCATGCGCGCGCTATCCTCGCGGCCCATGCCTGCCATCGGCTCGTCGAGCAGCAGCAGGCGCGGCTGCATCGCCAGCGCCATGGCGAGCTCGAGCTGGCGGCGTTCGCCATGGGAGACATCGGCGGCGCGGCGCTCGGGCTGCGACAGACCGACGACGTCGAGCGCCGCGCGCGCAGGCGCGGTCAGCGCCGGATCGTGGTGGACGCTGCGCCAGAAGCGGAAGCTGTGGCCGATGCGGGCCTGGATGGCCACAGCGACATTGCCGAGCAGAGAGAACTCCGGGAACACCGACGTGATCTGGAACGAGCGCGCGAGACCGATACGGGCGCGGCGATGCGCCGGCTCGGCGGTGATGTCGCGGCCGCCGAAACGGATCGTGCCTTCGTCCGGCGTCAGGTCGCCCTGGAGCTGGGAGATCAGCGAGGTCTTGCCGGCGCCGTTCGGTCCGATCAGCGCCAGGGTTTCACCCGGCTGAACGTCGAGATCAAGGTTGTTGGTGGCAACGAGCCCGCCAAAGCGCTTGACGAGCCCCTTCACCTGCAGCAGCGGCTCAGTCATCGTGCGCTCCTCTGTCCGGTCACGAGCCGCAGCAGATCGACGAGACCGCCGCGCAGCGTCACCACCACCGCGATGATGAACAAGCCGAAGGCGAGCTGCCAATGCACCGACCAGCCTGACAGCACGATCTCCAGAACCAGGAACGCAGCGGCGCCGATCACGGGTCCCCAGACCACCGCCATGCCGCCGAGCACGCACATCACGACGAGGTCGCCGGAGCGCACCCACGACATATCGGCGGGGCTGATGAACTGCTGGCCGGAGGCGAGCAGCGCGCCGGCAAGCCCGGCGATGGCGCCGGACAGCGCGAAGGCGGCGAGCTTGTAACGCAGCGGCGGAATGCCGAGCGCGGTCAGCCGTCGCTCGTTCTGGGCGGCTGCGCGCAGCACGATGCCAAAGCGGCTGTCGATCAGGCGCTGCAGCACGACCAGCACGATCGCAAGCACCACGAGACAGCCATAGTAGAACGGCACTCGGCCCGTCGCCGCGCGGCCGAACAGCGTCAGGTCCGTGGTGATCTGCAGGCCGTCCTCGCCGCCGTACTGCTGCAGCGCGATGAAGAAGTAGAACAGCATCTGGTTGAAGGCGAGCGTAATCATGATGAAGTAGGAGCCGCTGGTGCGCAGCGAGATCACCCCCATCAGCGCGGCCGCGCCCGCCGACACCAGCATCGCCAGCGGCAGCACCAGCGCGAGTTCGCCGGAGCCAGGCAACACGCCGAGGAACAGATCGCCGGCATCGGCATGGAACGCCATGATGCCGACGACATAGCCGCCGATGCCGAACAGGCCGGCATGCAGCAGGCTGACCAGACCGCCGAAACCGAGCACCAGGTTGAGCGCGACAGCGGCGATCGAAAACACCACGATCCGGGTGCCGATCTTGATCAGGAACGGGTTGCCGAGCCAGGACGCGGCCAGCGGCACGAGGGCCAAGAGCACGATCAGCACCGCGATGGCGGCGAGATCGGCGAACGGCCGGCGGGGAGCGGCAGGGAGCGCCGCGACAAGGGTCTGTTCGGACATCGGCTCAACCATGTCTCATCAGCTATGGACCGGGAACAAGCCGCGCGGCCGCCACGCCAGGATCGCGGCCATCATCATGAAAATCAGCATACTGCCGAGCGCCGGCGGCAGCAGCACACGGCCAAAGGTATCGACGACGCCAATGAGGATGGCCGCGATGAACGCGCCCTTGATCGAGCCGATACCTCCGATCACGGTGACGACGAGGGCGAGGATCAGCACCGGCTCGCCCATGCCAACCTGCACCGCGCTGATCGGACCGGCCATGATGCCGGCGAGCCCCGCAAGCGCAGCGCCGGCGGCGAACACCAGCAGGAAGATCAGTTCGACATTGACGCCCATGGCGGAGGCGATGTCGCGGTTGCTGGCCCCTGCCCTCACCCACATACCGATGCGGGTGTGGACGACAATGAAATAGAGCGCGATCGCGACGATGATGCCGACGCCGAGAATGGCAAGGCGGAAGCTCGGATAGACAACGCCGGGCGCCACCGTGACCGCGCCGGACAGCAGCGACGGCAGCGCCATCGGCACCGGCACCGCGCCCCACACCATGCGCACGACCTCGTTGAGCACCATGATCAGGCCGAAGGTCACCAGCACCTGGTCGAGATGGCCGCGGTGGTAGAAACGCCTGAGCACCGCGGCTTCCAGCAGCGCGCCGGCAAGCGCGGTGGCCGGCACGGCGACCACCAGCGCCACCATGAAGCTGCCGGTGCGCGCGAGCACGGCGGCCGCGAGGAACGCACCGATCATGAACAGCGACCCGTGGGTCAGGTTGATCATGTTCATGATGCCGAACACCAGCGTCAGGCCGGCCGCCATCAGGAACAGCTGCACCCCGAGTTGCAGTCCATTGAGCGACTGTTCGATGAACAGCGCAGCACCCATCATAACCTCCAAAAGGCCATTTGCGGCCGCGCAGTCTTTTTAATGTCTTGAGCCGGGCGATTGCCCGGATCATTGTCAGCGTCGCATCTCTTCGAGGCTTTCCCGGGCGAACAGGACACCCTCCCCGTCATCCTGAGGTGCGCGCTCTTGCGCGCCTCGAAGGATGAACGGCCGCTGAGCTGCGGCAGGGGCCGTCGCCCTTCGAGGGTCCCGCTGCGCAACGCAAAGTTGGGTTTACCCGACTTGCGTCTTGACCAGGAACGCAACTCGGCAAGCCGAGTTGCTGTCCACCTCAGGGTAACGGATTACGCTAATCCTGCCTCGCAGGACCTTACTTCATCGCGCACTCGCCGACATAGGAGTCAGCCTGGTCCGCCTTGATCAGCTCCAGTCGCTTCATGCCGGGGCGGCCCTTGGCGTCCTTGACGATCTCGGCCAGGTAGGAGTCCTGGATCGGGTGATGGTTGGTGTTGAACTTGAAGTTGCCGCGCACGCTGTCGAACTTGACGGTCTCCAGCGCCTTCTGGAACGCGGCCTTGTCCTCGATCTTGCCGCCGATCGTCTTGAGCGCGGCGTCGAGCAGGCGGGCGCCGTCATAGGCGTTGGCGGCGTTTGGCGACGGCACGCGGCCGTAGGCGGCCTCGAAGTCGGCGACGAACTTCTTGCTGGTAGCGTTGTCGAAGTCCTCGGTCCAGAACGTGGACGCGAATGCGCCGATGGCGGCATCGCCCATGCCGGGCAGCACGGTCTGGTCGAGCGAGAACGACGGGCCATACAGCTTGATCTGGTCCTTCAGGCCAGCCTGGGCGTACTGCTTGACGAAGTTGATGCCCATGCCGCCGGGATAGAAGAAGAACACGGCGTCGGGCTTGGCCGCGCGCAGCTGCGCGATTTCGGCGGCGTAGTCGAGCTGGCCGAACGCGGTGTAGACCTCGCCGGCGATCTCGCCCTTGAAGGTGCGCTTGAAGCCGGCGAGGAAGTCCTTGCCCGCCGGATAGTTCGGCGCCATCAGGTAGACGCGCTTGACGTTGTTCTCACGAAGATAGATGCCCATCGCTTCGGGCAGCGTGTCGTTCTGGAACGAGGCGTTGAAATAGTGCGGGTTGCACAGCTTGCCGGCATACTGCGAAGGCCCGGCGTTGACGCTGAACACGAACGCACCGGAATCCAGCACGGGCTTGGCCACCGCCAGCATCACGTTGGAAAAGTTGATGCCGGTGATGATCTCGACGCGATCGCTCTCGATCATCTTGTCGGAAAGCTGGCGGCCGACGTCCGGCTTGGCCTGATCGTCGCCCTGCACGACCTCGACGGGACGGCCGCCGAGCGTGCTGCCGGTGCTCTTGATGCCGAGCTTGAAGCCGTCGAGCAGCTCCTGGCCGAGCTGGCCGGACGGCCCCGAGAACGTCGAGATGAACCCGATCTTGATCGGGTCCGCCGCCATGGCGCCAGCGGTGCCCAGCAGCAGTGCGGCGGCAGCCGCGGCGAATACGGTCGTCTTCATCACTATACCCTCCTCCGTGAGTGAGGGGCCCCTTGGCGCGGAGCCCTCGTTGCTTGGTGTGTCGTGGTCGGAACGAACGGGCGGCGCCATGCGCCGCCCGCCGCATCAGCCGATGGTGATGGCGATCTCGCCGAGGCCGTCGATACCGCCGGTGACCTTGTCACCCCTGACGATGGCGCCGACGCCCGCGGGCGTGCCGGTCATGATCAGGTCGCCGGGCTTGAGCACCATGGAGCGCGACAGGATCGAGATGATGTCCGGCACCGGCCAGATCAGCTCGGTGAGGTCCGCGTCCTGCTTCACGGCGCCGTTGACGGCGAGCCAGATGCGGCCCTTGGCCGGATGCTGGCCATCCCGAACGCGATGCAGCGGCGCGATCGGCGCCGACTGGTCGAACGCCTTGCCCCAGTCCCACGGGCGGCCCTTGTCGCGCGCCTCGAACTGCAGGTCGCGGCGTGTGAGATCGATGCCGACGCCATAGCCGTACACGAGGTCGAGCGCCGCCTCGCGGCTGATGTCGAACGCCTCGCGGCCGATCGCGACGATCAGCTCGATCTCGTAGTGGAAGTTGCTGGTTTCCGGCGGGTACGGCACGGTGACGCCACTGTCCACCACCGCGTCCGCCGGCTTGGTGAAGAAGAACGGCGGCTCGCGATCCGGATCCTTGCCCATCTCGCGGGCGTGCGCGGCGTAGTTGCGGCCGACGCAGAACACGCGGCGCACCGGAAACCGCGCCGTCTCGCCGGCGACGGCGACCGTCGGCGGCACGGGCGGATTGAAAACGTAGTCAGTCATTCGTGGTCCTCAGGCGTTGCCGCGGTCTTCGCGGAACAGGTCGAGCTTCTGCTGCACGGGTCGGTCGGAGAAGCTGAACAGCACGGCGTCCTCGTCGGCCTCGTGGGTCACCCAGTGCCAGCTCGGCACCACGAAGACGTCGCGGGGCCCCCATTCGAACACCTGGTCGCCGATGCGCGAGCGGCCGCGGCCCTCGATGGGCGCGAACACGGTGGCATCGGTGGAGCGATAGCGCGCCGTGGAGAAGCCCTTGGGCAGCAGCTGGATGAAGGTGCCGATGGTCGGCATGGCGAACTCGCCGGTCACCGGATTGGTGTAGCGCAGCTTGAGGCCGTGACAGGGATCCCACTCGCTGTTGTTTCTGGCCGTCTCCAGCGCCTCGCGGGTGTGGGCATAGGGATAGTTGAACACCGGCGACGTCTTCGACGTCCGCTTGAGATCGACCGGCAGCAGGTTGTGGCCGTAGCGGGCGAAGCTGTCGCCGGCGGGACGGGTGATCGGCTGCTCGTCCTCGGCCAGGCCTTCGGCGAACGAGGCATCGAAGAACTGCACCACCGGAATATCGAGACCGTCGAGCCAGAACATCGGCTCGCTGGTCTGGTTGCCGTGATCATGCCAGGTCATCGACGGGGTGATGACGAAATCGCCGGGCTCCATCGTGGTGCGCTCGCCATCCACCGCGGTGTAGGCCCCCTTGCCTTCGAGGATGAACCGCAGCGCCGACTGGGTGTGCCGATGCGCCGGCGCGACTTCCCCCGGCATCACCAGCTGCACACCGGCATAGAGCGACGTCGTGATCTTGGACTGGCCGCGCAGGCCCGGGTTCTCGAGGATCAGCACGCGCCGTTCGGCTTCCTTGGCGGTGATCAGACCGCCTGCCTCGATCATGTAGGCGCGGATCGCATCGAAGCTCCAGAGGTGCGGACGGCACGGGCTCTTCGGCTGCGGCGTAATGAGATCGCCCATCACGTTCCACAGGGCCGACAGGTTTTCGCCGTCGATCTTGCGGTAAAAAGCTTCGCGCTCAGGTGTCTTCTGAATGGCGTGATCCATGATCAGCCTCCCGGGTTTCTTGATCGTGATTGATTGACAGCATACTGATCGAATGTGTACTGTCAATCATCAAACAAGCGGCGCGCGCGACAAAAAGCCCGAAGGCCCCAGGGAGAGATTTGATGAAATTGCATGGCTACTTCCGCAGCAGCGCGTCGTACCGGGTGCGGATCGCCCTCAATCTCAAGGGGCTGACGGTCGAGCATCTCCCCCATCACCTGCGCAAGGGCGAGCAGCGCGCGCCGGATTACCTCAAGCTCAACCCGCAGGGCCTCGTTCCCACCCTGATCGACGATCAGGGCGACGTGCTGACACAGTCGCTCGCCATCATCGAATGGCTCGACGAGACCCATCCGATCCCGCCATTGTTGCCGCGCGACCCGCTCACGCGCGCCCGTGTGCGTGCGTTCGCCATGGCGATCGCCTGCGACACTCACCCGGTGCAGAATCTCAAGGTGCTGGCACGGCTGCGTCAGCTCGGCCTTCCCGAAGAGCAGGTCACCGCCTGGGCCGGCTGGGCCAACCAGGACGGCCTCGAGGCCTGCGAGGCGCTGCTCGCCGGGGAGGACGGGCCGTTCTGCTTCGGCAACGCCCCCACCCTCGCCGATCTCTGCCTCGTGCCGCAGCTCGCCAACGCCCGGCGCTTCGGCGTCGCCGTCGACAAGTTCCCGCGGCTGATGACGGCGGAAGCCGCCGCCCGCTCCCTCAAGGCGTTCGCGGACGCCGCACCCGATCGTCAACCCGATGCCGAATAAGGACGACCATCCGTCGATGGACGACGTCTACACCAAGCCGGGCTACCTGTTCCGGCGGATGCAGCAGATCGCCGTCTCCATCTTCATGGAAGAGTGCAAGACGTTCGACCTGACGCCGGTGCAGTACGCCGCACTGGTGGCCATCCGCAGTCATCCCGGCATCGACGCGACGCGGCTGTCCGCCGTGATCGCGTTCGACCGCTCGACCCTCGGCAGCGTGCTGGAACGGCTGGAAACCAAGGGCTACGTCCAGCGCAAGCCCGGCGCCGACGACAAGCGCGTCAAGCTGCTGCATCTCACCCCGAGCGGCGCTGCGCTGCTGCGCGAGGTGATGGCCTCGGTCGATCGCGCCCAGGCGCGCATGCTCGAGCCGTTGAAGCCGGCCGACCGCAAGACCCTGCTGGGGCTTTTGATCCAGCTCGTCGATCTCAACAACGAGGTGTCCCGCGTCCCGCTGCGGGCGGAGGACGCCGTCGAACATCTCAAGAAAACAACCTGACGGAGGCATCCTTGACCACCAACGCCGGCGCACGTCCCGTATTGATCGCAGGTGGCGGCATAGGCGGCCTCGCCGCCGCCGTGGGCCTCGCGCGCAAGGGCATCCGCAGCATCGTGCTGGAAAAGGCGCCGGCGCTCGGCGAGATCGGCGCCGGCATCCAGCTCGGGCCGAACGCCTTCCATGCCTTCGATTATCTCGGCGTCGGCGAGGCCGCGCGTGGCATGGCGGTGTATGTCGACCAGCTCCGCCTGATGGATGCGCTCACCGCCGAGGAAATCACCCATATCGACCTGCGCGAAGCCTTTCGCTCGCGCTTCAAGAACCCTTATGCGGTCGTGCACCGCGGCGACCTTCATGGCGTGTTCCTGAAGACCTGCCAGGCCGATCCGCGGATCGAGCTGCGCGTCAGCAGCGAGGTCGTCGGCTACGACCAGGACGGCTCGTCGGTCACCGCGCGCCTCGCCTCCGGCGACACCGTCACCGGCTCGCTGCTGATCGGCGCCGACGGCCTGTGGTCGAACATCCGCAAGAAGGTGGTCAACGACGGCGCGCCGCGGGTGTCCGGCCACACCACCTACCGCTCGGTGATCCCGACCGAGCAGATGCCGGAAGACCTGCGCTGGAATGCAGCGACGCTGTGGGCCGGCCCGAAGTGCCACATCGTGCACTATCCCCTGTCCGGCTGGAAGGTGTTCAACCTCGTCGTGACCTACCACAACGACGCCCCCGAGCCGGTCGCCGGCAAGCCGGTGTCGGAAGAAGAGGTGATGAAGGGTTTTCATCACGTCCACCCGCGCGCGCAGAACATCATCCGCCACGGCAAGGACTGGAAGCTGTGGGTGCTGTGCGACCGCGAGCCCGTCGAGACCTGGATCGACGGCCGCGTCGCCCTGCTCGGCGACGCCGCCCATCCGATGATGCAATACTTCGCGCAGGGCGCGTGCATGGCGCTGGAAGATGCAGTCTGCCTGTCGCACATGCTCGACAAGTATCCGGACGATCACGCCACCGCGCTCGAGGTCTACCGCAAGCAGCGCATGGTGCGCACCGCCCGCGTGCAATTACAGTCGCGCGCCATCGGCGAGCACATCTACCACCCCGCCGGCGCCCATGCCGTGCTGCGCAATGAAATCATGCGCGCGAAGTCGTCGGAGGATTACTACAACCACCTCGCGTGGCTGTATGGCGGCACGGGGCTTGGGGAGTGAGCAAGACGACCGCACCCCGCCTGTAACCCGTCATCCTGAGGTGCGCGCTCTTGCGCGCCTCGAAGGATGAACGGCCGCTGAGCTGCTTTCCGGGCCGTCGCCCTTCTAGGGCCATGCGTTGCATGGCCTGCTCAGGGTGACGGATTGATGATCAAAAGCCAGCGAACGCACCGCAGCACTGTAGCCCGCATGAGCGCTGCGACATGCGGGGCTCCGAATGCAGGCCCCACGGATGTCGCTGCGCTCATCCGGGCTACGGCAACACCGCTTACGCCAACCCGCGTGTCAGATCGCTGAACACCTCTTCCACGGTAAAACGCCGCGAGATCAGCTTCTGCTGCGCGGCGTAGGCGATGATCAGCTCCAACGCCGGGCGCATGGCGGCAAGGCCGAACGGTGTTCCGTCCGGCACCGTCGCGGGGGCACGTGCCCTCGCTTCCTTCAGCAGGCGATAGACCTCGCGCACCGTGTCCGGATCGCCGTCGTTGAGCGTCTGGCTGACCACCACCACATGGTTGATCGGCATCACGCCGTGTCTGGCGTACCACGCCCTTGCCTCGGCCTCGGGATCGCCGAACAGCGGCTTGAGGCGCGGATCGGCCGAGGTCTCGCCGAGCGCCGCGTCGATCTCGCCATCGAGCAGCATCTGCAGGATGGTCTTGCCCGCCGGCGCCCGGGTCGTCGTGTCCCGGTACTCGGCGACATGAGGATCCTCGTAGGTGATCCATTCGATGCCATCGAGATCGACACCATGGTCATTGGCCAGAATGCCACGCAGCCAGGCGCCGGAGGTGGTGGTGAAGGAGCGGATGCCGACACGCTTGCCGGCGAGATCCGCAACCGTCAGCCGCCGCCGCTCGGCGTTGTACAGCGCGGACGCATGGGCAAAGCGCCCCATCACGGTCGCCGGCAACAGCACCATCGGCTTGCCGTGGTCGCGCGCCATCAGATAGGTGACCAGCGCCATTTCAGAGACGTCGAACGCCTGCTGCCGCACCATCGGCTTGAAGCCTTTGTTGGTGGGCGTGTAGTCGGCGAAATCGAACGCCACGCGGCTGGAGGCCACCTCCCCGCTCTTGAGCGCCTTTGTTCCGGGATGATCGCCCAGCAGGATGCGCAGGCGTTTCGCTTCAGACGACATGATCCGCACTCCCATACGTGTTTACTGCATCAGTGGCCGTCGCCCTTCGAGGGCCGCGCCTTGCGCGGCCACCTCAGGGGGACGGATTGGATGCTCTGGAGCTTTGCCTGCCTAAGGCAGCGGTGCCCATCCCCAGGCTCTAAACGTCTTCCGGCCGGTCGACATAGACGAGCCCCGCCTTCTGCAGCGTCTCGCGCATCCTGTACATGTCGAGGCCGAGTTCGCCGGACGCCAGCCGCGCCCGCTTGCCCTCCTCCTCGGACTGGCGCTTGAGGCCTTTTGTGGCAACCTCGGCGGCCTGCGCGCGCGGGACCACCACGACACCATCGTCATCGGCCACCACCACGTCGCCCGGCGTCACCAGCGCGCCGGCACACACCACAGGCACGTTGACGGCGCCGAGCGTCGCCTTGACCGTGCCCTTGGCGGAGATGGCGCGCGACCACACTGGAAAGCCCATCCTGGTGAGCGCCTTGATGTCACGGCAGCCGGCATCGATGACCAGACCGACGACGCCACGCGCCACCAGCGAGGTCGCGAGCAACTCGCCGAACATGCCGTCATGGTTTTCGGTGGTCGTGCCCACCACGAGGATGTCACCCTTGCGGCACTGCTCGACCGCGACATGCAGCATCCAGTTGTCGCCAGGCTGCGCCAGCACGGTGACGGCCGTGCCGGCCACTTCCGCGCCCGGCCAGATCGGACGCATATAGGGCTGCATCAGGCCGAAGCGGCCGTAGGCCTCGTGGGCGGTGGAGACGCCGAGGCCGGCGAGCGTCCTGACGGAGGCTTCGTCCGCCCGCGCAATATTCCTGACGACGACGGTCTTCATGCCAGCTCTCCCACCACGGCCGGGAACAGCCGCTGATACGCCTCGCCATAGGTCATCGGCGTGCCGGCGTTGCGGCCGCCCTGGACGCCGCGGTTGAGCGCGACGCGGGTGTAGTACTCCCAGAGATGCTTCTGCGCGGCGAGGACCTCGAACGCCCGGCGCTTCTGCTCCCAGACCTCGTCGATGTTGAGGATCACCTGGGGCTTGAAGTTGCATTGCTCCGGCTGGTGCGGCTCGAACAGGAATACCGGTGGCGCCGCATAAGTGTACTTGGCGCCGGGCTTGTGGCCCATCGCCTGCGCGACCACGCGGGTCTCCTGGGCAAAGTGCGCGGCGGTCGGATGGTCGAAATTGTAGGGGTCCTCCAACGCGTGGGTCAGCACGAAGGACGGGTTGAGCTGGCGGTAGACGTCGACCATGCGGTCGAAATGCTCCTCCTTGAGGCGCAGCGGATAGTCGCCGACGTCGAAGAACTCGATCTCGGCGCCGAGCACCGCGGCGGCGCGCTCGGCCTCGTCGCGCCGGCCGGCCTTGACCTTCTCCAGCGTCGCCCCCGCCTCCTTCCAGGCGAACTGGCTTTCGCCGCGTTCGCCATAGGACAGGCAGACGATCTTGACGCGATAGCCCTTTTTAGCATGCAGCGCGATCGCCCCGCCGGCGCGCCAGACGAAATCGCCGGGATGGGCGGTGACCACGAGGCCGGTCTTGGTGGTGGCCATGTTGTGTCCTTTCCGTATTGAACAGGTTGGAAGATGATCAGGCGGTGGGCGCCGGCTCTCCGTCGAGAACCCTGCGCATCTGCGTCATGTCGAGCGCGTTTTCCCACCTGGCGATGACGATGGTCGCGACCGCATTGCCGACGAGGTTGGTCGGCGTCAGCGCCTGCGACATCAGGCGATGCACGCCAAGCACCAGCGCGACGCTCGCCACCGGAATGGTGCCGCCCGCCGCCAGCGTCGCCGCCAGCACGACAAACGCCGCGCCGGCGATTCCCGCCGCGCCCTTCGAGGTGACCAGCAGGATCAGCAACAGGCCGATCTGATGGCTGACGTCGAAGTGAGTGTTGGTGGCCTGCGCCAGGAACACGGCAGCGGTTGCCAGATAGAGACAGGTGCCGTCGAGGTTGAACGAATAGCCGGTTGGAATCACGAGACCGACAATGCTCTTTTCGCACCCCAGTGCCTCGAGCTTGCTGATCATGCGCGGCAGCACTGTCTCCGACGAGGTCGTCGCGATGCAAACTAACAGCTCTTCCCAGATGTAGCGGATCAGCTTGAGGAGATTGGCGCCGCACAGCGCCGCGATCGGTCCCAGCACGATGGCGATGAAAATGATGCAGGTGACGTAGAAGCCGCCGATCAGCTTGCCGAGCGAGGACAGCGAGCCGACGCCGAACTTGCCGACCGTGAACGCGATGGCGCCGAACGCGCCGAGCGGCGCCGCCCACATCACGATGCGCACGAGCCCGAACACCATCCTGGCGGCGACCTCCAGCACATCGGTCATGGGCTTTGCCTTGTCGCCGAGCCAGATCAGGGCGAAACCGCACATCACCGACAGGAACAGCACCTGCAGGATATGCCCCTCCGCAAAGGCGCCGACGAAGGTGTTGGGAATGATGTTCATCAGGAACGGCACGAAGCCGACCGCCGACGTCTGCTTGACGTAGGGTTCGATGACGCTGGGATTGATCGTGGAGACGTCGACGTTCATCCCAGCGCCGGGCTGCCAAAGGTTGACCGCGACGAGGCCGATGATCAGCGCGAACGTCGTGACCACCTCGAAGTAGACGATCGCCTTGATCGCCACCCGCCCCACCTTGGCCATGTCGGCCATGTGGGCGATGCCGTTGACCACCGTGCAGAAGATGATCGGCGCGATCAGCATGCGGATTGCCTTGATGAAGGCGTCGCCGAACGGCTGCATCTGGGTCGCCAGATCCGGCCGCCAG
Organism: Bradyrhizobium sp. U87765 SZCCT0048; assembly: GCF_018131225.1. Classification (GTDB taxonomy): domain Bacteria; phylum Pseudomonadota; class Alphaproteobacteria; order Rhizobiales; family Xanthobacteraceae; genus Bradyrhizobium_A. The sequence continues at coordinate 782,064 of NZ_JAFCMM010000001.1, forward strand.
ACGCCGAGCACGATGCCGAGCGCCATGGCGACCATGACCTGGACCCACAACTCCTTCCACCATGCCTTCGTCGGTCGTCGAGCGGCAGTCGCCTGCGTCATCGAGATGCTCACCTATCGTTTCCCCTGTCTTTGTTGTTTTGGCGCGTTGGCGCGGATCAGAACTCGAACAGCCGCGCCGGATTATCGACCAGCACCAGCTGCTGCCACTCCGGCTCGGGCAGGAACAGCGGGATCAGGTCGACGAGATCGCCGTCGTTCGGCATCACCTTGACATTGGGATGCGGCCAGTCGGTGCCCCAGATCACCCGGTCCGGCGCTGTCTCGACAATCTTGCGCGCAAACGGCACCGCGTCATGGAACGGCGGGCCGCTTGACGATACCCGCTCGCAGCCGCAGACCTTGACCCAGCACTTGTCGTCGCGCTGCATCAGGTCGATCAGGGTGCGGAACGGCAACTGGTCGAGTCCGTCGGACGCTTTCACCCGGCCCATGTGGTCGATGGTGTAACGCACCGGCAGCTTAGCCAGGAGATCGGCATATTCCGGCAGGTCGATGGCATCGAAATGCAGGTCGACGTGCCAGCCGAGCGGCGCGATCATCGCGACGATGCGGTGAAACACGGCCATATCCGGCACGCCGCCGAGATGGCGCACGAAGTTGAAGCGGCAGCCGCGGAAGCCGCCCTCGTGCAGCTCACGCAAGCCCCGCTCGGTAATGGTGCCGTCGATGTTGGCAACGGCGCGGTAAGTGCCGCCGCTGGCGGCGATGGCATCGAGCGCGACGCGGTTGTCGGTGCCATGCACGCTGGCATTGACGATCACGGCACGGCCGATGCCGAGCTTCTTGTGCAGCGCGCGGAAGTCGGCGAGCGGCGCGTCCGGCGGCGTGTAGGGCCGGTTCGGCGCATAGGGATAGGTGTCATGCGGCCCGAAGATGTGGGTGTGGGCGTCGCAGGCGAGCGGCGGCAGCTTGAATGCCGGCGTGCGGGTGTCGGGGTCGGGTCCGGGAATGGTCGGCTTGAGCATGGCGATCCCTGTGTGGTCGTTGTCATCCGGCGCGCGGGACAGCCGCGCGCCGCGTGGTCATTTGCGCCGGCGCCAGAACAGCCGATTCGGATTGGCGACCAGCAGCTTGCGCTGCGTGTCAGCCTCGGGCGCGTAGAGCGGAACGAGATCGACGAGATCGCCATCGTTGGGCATCACCTTGACGTTGGGATGCGGCCAGTCGGTGCCCCAGATCACGCGATCGGGCGCATTGTCGATCAGGGCCCTGGCGAACGGCACCGCGTCATGAAACGGCGCGCCAGTGGCGGAGGCACGCTCCAGGCCGGTGATCTTGATCCAGCACTTCTCGTCCGCGCGCTGCAGCGCCAGCAACGCCTTGAACTCCGGATCGTCGAGGCCCTTGCCGGCATCAATGGTGCCCATGTGGTCGATCACATAAGTCACCGGCAGCGCCTGCAGGATCGGGGCAAATTCGCGTACGGTGCCCTGCTCCAGGTAGATGTCGACATGCCAGCCGATCGCCGCGACGCGATCGACGAGGCGACGGAACACCTTCATGTCGCCGACACCACCGAGCCGCTTCAGGAAGGCGAAGCGGCAGCCGCGGATGCCGGCCTTGTCGAGGGCGCGCAGCTCGGCGTCGGACATGGCGTCATTGATGTTGGCGATGCCGAGATAACGGCCCTCACTCTGTGCAATTGCGTCGGTGACCACGCGGTTGTCGAAACCGTGAACCGTGGCGTTGACGATGACCGCCCGTTCGACACCGATCCTGTCGTGCAGGCTGCGAAACATCGCAAGCGGCGCGTCCGGCGGCGAATACGGCCGCTTCGGCGAGAACGGATAGGTCGCGGCGGGACCGAAGATGTGGGTGTGGGTGTCGACACTGCCGGCGGGCAACCTGAACTTCGGCGTCCGCGTGTCGGGATCGGGCCCAGGAATCGCGGGAATCGTGGGAATCGCCCGCGCCTCGCCATCCGCGGCAGGCGCCGGCGGCAGACCTCCGGCCCAAGCTGCAACGCCGAGCCCTGCACTTCCCGCCAGCAGATCACGCCTGCGCATGCCGTTTTCTCCCGTATTCTTGTTGTTCGCCGGCCCTATTTGGCAGTCGCCACGCGCTTGGCCGCGCGCGCCGCCGGCCGGCCGGCACTCGCCGCGACCGGAACATCGCCCACGCCGGGCGCCTGCAGTGACGCCACCGTCGAGGCGACCAGTTCCTCGATCGCATGGGCGACATCGGACCCGTCTGCCTCGCCCCGCGACAGCCGCGTCACCCGCTCCGGCGTGATCAGCGTGTAGTAGAGGGCGCCGAGCAGGAACTGGCAGCGCCACACCACCGTGGTGAGCGGCAGGTGCGGCAGGCTCTCGCGGATCGCCGCGATGAAGGTCTGGGTCGTATCGTCGAAAATCTCGGCGATGATCCGCCCGACCACCGCATTGCCCTCCGCCGACATCACCGCGCGCAGCCGCGTGAAGCGCGCACCGCCTCCGGCAAGATCGCTGCTGGAGGAGAACGCCGGCAGCACATAGGCGCGCACGATCGCCTCGAGGCGCTGCTGCTGGTCGTTGATCCGCCTGGCCGCAACCAGCAGCTCGATGCGGCGCTGGTTCATCGGCCCGCAGTGACGGCGGTAGATCTCGAGCAGCAGGCCGTCCTTGCTCTTGAAGTGATAGGTGACGCTGCCGGGATTGGCGCCCGCGGCCTGGGCGATGTCGCGGATCGAGACCGCATCGTAGCCATGGGTCGAGAACAGCTGCTCCGCCGCGCTCAGGATCGCTTCCCGCATGTTCGGGTTCCGCGCCATCCCCTCGCCCTCGCTCCACATCCAGAGGTTCATGAAACAGCGGACGGCCCGGTTGCCGTCGCCCGCGTTCTTTTGTACATCTGTACAAAAGATATGGTCTTGTCAATAAGACACGTCCGTCGCCCTCAGGAGCAGCCATGACGCCGGAACCGATCCTCGATCTTGCCCATCTCGGCCACATGGAGATGCTCACCCCCAAGCCGGACGAGAGCCTGAAGTTCTTCGTCGACGTGATGGGCATGACCATCAGCGGACGGCAGGGCGACTCCGTCTACCTGCGCGGCTGGGACGACTACGAGCGCGCGACGCTAAAGCTGACGGCATCGAAAACCTCGGGCATGGGTCACATGGCGTTCCGAGCGCGCAGCCCGCAGGCGCTCGAGCGCCGCGTCGCCGCGTTGAAGGGATCAGGCCATGACATCGGCTGGATCGAAGGCGATCTCGGCCACGGGCCGGCGTTCCGCTGCCATGATCCCGACGGCCACGTGGTCGAACTCTATTACGAGACTGAGTGGTATCAGGCCCCGCCGGAGTTGAAGCCGGCGCTGAAGAACCAGGCGCAGCGCTTCCCTGCCCGCGGCGTCAATGTCCGTCGCCTCGACCATCTCAACTGCCTCGCTGTCGACATCAAGGCCAACCGCCTGTTCTTTGAAAACTATCTCGGCTGCCGCCTCACCGAGCAGATCGTGCTGAACGACGGCACGGAGGCCGGCATGTGGCTGACGGTGTCCAACAAGACCTACGACTTCGCCTACACCCGCGACCACTCCGGCACGAGGGGCCGCTTCCACCATGTCACCTACGCACTCGACAGCCGCGAGGAGATTTTACGCGCCGCCGATATCTTCCTGGAGAACGGCATCCACATCGAGACCGGCCCGCACAAGCACGCCGTGCAGCAGACGTTCTTCCTCTATGTCTACGAACCAGGCGGCAACCGCGTCGAAGTGGCGAACGCCGGCGCACGGCTGATCCTGGCGCCGGACTGGAAGCCGATCGTGTGGACCGAGGAGGAACGCAAGAAGGGCCAGGCGTGGGGATTGAAGACCATCGAATCCTTCCATACCCACGGCACGCCGCCGGTGTGAGGGGCGGCGTTCGACTGCTCCGCTCTACGTCGCTCTATTCTCTACTCTCTCTCGCAACACAGACGCGCTCTCCCCTCATCCTGAGGAGGCGCGTAGCGCCATCTCGAAGGACGAGGCCACGGCGCGTTTCGCAGGCACTGCGGCCTCATGGTTCGAGACGTGCAGCTACGCTGCGCTCCTCACCATGAGGAGTAAAGCGTTCATCCGGTCTGCGTCCTGCACGTGCGGACGGACGTGGCCCGTCCGAAGGCGCCGCCCCGCATCCGGCGTCCAGCGCGTCAGCCGTGTCCCTCATGCCCACCCGCCGCCGGATGGGTCAGCACCGAGTCCGGCGGCGTGGTGTCGCCGGCGCCGAGAGAGCGCTGCATCATCACGGTGGCCGCCCAGTGGCCAAACTTGTAGCCGATCGCCGGCAGGTAGCCGACCTGGCGGAAACCGCAGCTCTCGTGCAGGCGGATCGAGGCCGCGTTGGCGGCGTCGATATAGCCGATGAGCTGGCGATAGCCGGCCGCCGCGCAGGCATCGACCAGCGCCGGCAGCAGCACCCGCCCGACGCCGGCGCGCAGGTGGTCGTGGTGGACATAGATCGAGTGCTTGGCGGTGTAGCGATAGGCCGGCCGCTTGCGGAACAGCACGGCATAGGCGTAGCCGACGATGACGCCGTCGATCTCGGCGACGATGTGCGGCAGGCGACGGCTGCGCATGTTCTTGCGCCGCTGCTTGAGGTCGTCGGGATCGAGCGGCTCGGACGCCTGCACCGCGCCGGGCTCGACGCCATGACGCACATGATAGCGGTAGATCGCCAGCATCGCGTCGACATCCTCGTCACGCGAGGCGCGGATGGTGACGATCGGCGCCGGCCCCGCGACGGCCGACACGTCGAGACCGGGTTCAGCCATCGCGATCACTCCCGCACGACATAGGTGTGGAAGCGGATGACGCCGCTGGCATCGACCTCGCGATAGAGCCCCTGGATTTCGGCGCCGAAGCCCGGAAACAGGTTTTCCGCCCGCTCGAACGCCTTTAGGTAGGCGATCATCGGCTTCGCACGCTCGGTGATGCGCTCGCCCGGCACGATGGTGGCGATGCCCGGCGGATAGACCACGAACAGCGTCGTGGCGATGCGCCCGTCGATCTCGTCGATCGGCAGATAGTCGACATCGTTGCGCACGAGATAGCGCGAAGCCTGATATGGCGTCATCGCCGGCTCCGGCAGATGCTCGGCGCGGAACTGGGCCTTCTGCAGCTCGCTGATGTTGGCGGAGCGGTAGAACGCGTGCATCTCGCCGCAGAGGTTGCGCAGGCGCACGCCGCGATAGCGTGCCGGCCGCCGCGCCACGAACTCCGGCATCACATCGTCGAGCAGCGCGTTGTCGTCGTGCAGGCGCTTGAAAGCGACGAGCGCGCTGACCAGCGTGCCGGCCTTGCTGGACTCCACACCCGGCGTCAGCAGGAACAGCAGCGAGTTGAGGTCGTTCTTCTCCGGCACGACGCGGTTCTCGCGAAGATACTGCGCCACCACCGGCGCCGGAATGCCGTGCGCCTCGTACTGTCCGGTGGTGCGGTCGAGCCCCGGTGTCAGCAGGGTCAGCTTGTTCGGATCGGTGATGGCGAGCCCCGGCGCGAGGTTCGCAAAGCCATGCCAGGCCGCTCCGGGCTTGAACTCCCAATAGGTCGCCTTGCTGGCGAGCTGATCGGTGGACAGGCTTTCCCACGGCACGTCATGCGTCCCGCCCTCGCGCGCGACGTCGGGGATCGACACCCGGTCGGGCACGAACGGATCGAAAAACCAGCGGCGGACCGGATCGCTCTCCTTCTCGTCGAACTCACGGCGGACGGCGCGCAGCTTCTTGCGTAGCTCGATGCCGAGACGAATGGTATCGTCCCACAGCACTTCGCCGGAGCGGCCCTTCATCATCTGCGCGCCGACGTCGAGCGAGGCGAACAGCGGATAGAACGGCGACGTCGAGGCGTGCTGCAGGAAGCTCTCGTTGAAGCGGCGGTGCTCGACGCGGCGGCGCTGGCCCTTGATGTGGCGATCCCTGACATGGATCTGCGACGCCTGCGAGAAGCTCGCGAGCTGCTTGTGGGTCGACTGGGTGGCGATGATGCCGGGCGCGTCCGGTCCGAGCTCGCGCAGCCCCATCGCGAAGCGCTCGGCATAGATCGGATGGAATTTCATGAAGCCGGCCCAGGCCTCGTCGAACAGGATATAGTCGCAGAGCGGGCCGATCTTCTCCAGCAGCTTCTGGGCATTGTAGATGGTGCCGTCATAGGTGCACTGCTCGATCACCGCGACACGGAACGGCCGGCGGCGGGTCGCCGCCTCCGGATCCTTGACCAGCGGGCTCGCCGCGATCGCCGCGCGAATGGTGGCCTCGTCGAGCGAAGCGGGCGTAATCGGGCCGATCAGGCCGTAGGAATTGCGCTCGGTCGGCAGGTAGACCGGCGTGCCGCCCCCGAGCAGCAGCGCGCCGTGATGGGCCGCCTTGTGGTTGTTGCGGTCGAACAGCACGAGGTCACCCTCGGCGACCAGCGCCGACAGCACGATCTTGTTGGACGCCGAGGTGCCGTTGAGGACGAAGTACGTCTTCTCGGCGCCGAAAATGGTGGCGGCCTCCTTCTGCGCCTGCAGCGCCGGCCCTTCATGGGTCAGGAGGTCGCCGAGCTCCAGCACCGAGTTGTCGAGGTCGTCGCGAAACACCGCTTCGCCGAGGTGCTCCATGAAGATGCGCCCGATCGGGCTGCGGCTATAGAAGATGCCGCCGTTGTGGCCGGGACAGGTCCAGAGCTGGTTGCCCTCCTCGGCGAAGTCCGACAGCGCGCCGAAGAACGGCGTCTTGAGGGTCTCGGCATACTGCTTGAGCCGGCTGACCAGGTTCTTGGCGATGAATTCCGGAGTTTCCTCCGCCAGGAAGATGTAACCGTCGATGAAGTCCAGCACCTCGACCGGGATGTCCTCGAAGCGCTTGCGGCGTACCAGCAGGACGATCGGCATCTCGAGGCCCCGGCGACGCATCAGGGCGATCAGGGACGCCGCCTTGCCTTCCAGGCCCTTCTTGCCCCAGTCGACCACCATGCAGCCGATGGCGGCGTCGGTCTGCACCGCGATCTCGGCGTCCTCGATGCGCCGTGCCTTGACCACCTGGAAACCCATGTGCTCGATCGCGGCCATGATCTGCTGGAGCCGCAGCCCCTCGAGATCGTCCGCGTCGAACACCGGCGCCGAGAAAAGAAAAGTGAAGCGTTGGAAGAAGTTCATGGGTCCGCCACGGGTCCTGGGGTGGGAGGCTGGTGCGACATTTGAGGACGAAGATGACAGCGATATGACTGACGGCGGGGGATCGTCACCGCCGCCCCGAATGGTGCGCAGTCCATTGGCCCGGCGTCGAGCGGACGGCCGCAACCACCACTGAGTCGGTCCGCCGCCCGGCCACGGCTAGGACCGCGCCGCCTGCCCCGGCACGCGGCGCACCCGGCGCGGCGCGGCCATCCAGATCGCCAGCGCGGCGACGACACAGCAGCCGATGATCACCAGGAATGCAAGGTCATAGCTGCCGGTCCGGTCCTGGATCGCCCCGGCCATCCACGGGCCGATGGCGCCACTGCCGATCAGCGCAATGCCGAGGGTGCCGAAGATCGTGCCGTAGTGCGGCCCCTCGAAAATCTCGGCGACGATCGGCCCCATCACCGACGGCAGGGCATAACCGAAGAAGCCCTGCGCAAAGACCATGGCATAGAGCAGAATCACCGACTGCACGTGCCCGAGGGCGAGCAGCGCGGCATAGGACGCCGCAAAGCCGAGGCAGCCCGCCGTCCACACCCATTCGCGGCCGATACGGTCCGACAGTGCGCCGAGCAGGATCTGGCCGGGAATCGCGACAATGCTGACGGCACCCAGCGCCCACGCCGCCATGATCGGCGAAAAGCCAATCTCAAGCAGATACTTGGTCTGGTGCACCTGGATGGCGTACCAGGCGACCAGCGCCAGACTGTAGCCGAACGCGATCCACCAGAACCGCGCCGTGCGCATGGCGCGGGAGAGCGTCCATTCGACCGCCGCCCAGGCCGGGTCCACGACCGTCGCAACATGCCGCGTCGCCGTCGTTCCGCCGGCCACGCCGCCATCCGGCTGCTGACCGACATCGGCCGGCCGCTTGCGGATGAAGATGGTGAGCGGCGTGATGACCAGCAGCACGACAAGGCCCATTGCGGTGCACGAAGCCCGCCAGCCATCGGCCAGAATGATCCGCTGCAACCAGGGCAGCAGCACGATGGCGCCGACCCCGGCGCCGGCGAACGCGATGCTGATGGCGAGGCCGCGCCGGCGCACGAACCAGTATGGCAGGAACTGGGAGTGCACCGTGTAGGTCATCATGTTGGCGCCGCCACCGACGGCGACGCCGAGGGTGGCGTAGAGCTGCCAGGGCGTCGTCACCCACGGTGCCAGCAGCAGGCCGGCCGCCATCAGCGCCGTTCCCGTCTGGATCACGATCCGCGGTCCACGCGCATCGACGACCCGGCCGACCAGCGGGCTGACGATCGCCGACACCAGAAAGCCGAACGAGAACGCGCCCGCCGCGACACCGCGGTCCCACCTGAACTCGTCGATGAGCGGCGGCAGCAGCAGCGAGAATGCCGTGCGCGCGGTGACGCCGACGCCCATGGTGACGAAGGCGATGCCGACGATCAGCCAGCCGTAATAGAATGGCAGCCGCGACGACCAGTGCTGCGGCGCTTGCGCGGTGTCCGATGTCACGTGTCGTTTCCTTCAGGCCGACTGGACCAGGCGCTTGATCACAAGCGCGATGGCCGCATGGTAGGGTTTGGCGTCGGCGCCGGCCTCGATGGCGAGCGCCGCGCGGTCGAACGCCGCCGACAGCAGGTCGGCGAGCGCCGGCAGTTGTGCGGACGAGCCGATGGCGGCCTGCAATCCCTCGCGCAGCGTCCGCGCCGCCGTGTCGTCGTCGAGCGCCCTGATCTCGGCAACGCCGAGCACCGACGGCCCTTCGATCAGCAGCAGCCGGGTGCGGCCGGGCACGGCCATCGCATCGAGATAGGCGACGCCACCGGCCAGCAGCGCATTGACCGGCGACGCCTTCACCGGCGCGGCGCGCTGCTCGATGTCATGGGCGACCGCTTCCGCCTCGGCCGCCACCACCGCGCGGAACAGCGCCTTCTTGTCGTCGAAGTGGTGGTAGAGCGCGCCACGGGTAATGCCCGCAGCGGCAACGATTTCCGGCGTCGAGGTGTCGGCGTAGCCCTTCGCGACGAACAGCGCGCGCGCCGCCTGCAGCAGCGCGGCGCGGGTCCTCTCGGTGCGGTCACGGTTGGTGCGGGCAGCCTCTTGCATACATACAGCCTGTATGTTAATTGCGAAAAACATACAGACTGTATGTCAGAGTCGCGGGACTGACCATCCTGTCGCAAGGAGCATCGCCATGCAGATCACGAGTTTCTATCCGGTCATCATGACCGGCGACGTCGGAGCGACCGCCGACTTCTACAAGACGTACTTCGGCTTCACGGAGATGTTCAGCAGCGACTGGTACGTCCACCTGCAGTTCGCCGGCAACGCCGACGTCAATCTCGCGGTCCTCGACGGCGCCCACGAGACAATTCCGCAGAGCGGCCGTGGCCGCGCCAGCGGCCTGCTGCTGAACTTCGAGGTCGAGGACGCCGACGCCGTCTATGCGACAGCCCGGGCGGCAGGCCTGCCGATCCTGCAGGCGTTGCGCGACGAGGCCTTCGGCCAGCGCCATTTCATCACGTCCGACCCCAACGGTGTGCTGATCGACGTCATCACGCCGATCCCGCCGAGCGCCGAATTCGCCGCCCAGTATGCCGACGGCGCCCTGCCGGGCTAGATCGTTTCAGTCGCCCCTCGCCCGTGTGATCGCATCGGCGAACGAGCGGTCGAGGACCTCGTCGGCCACGAGCCGCCGCCCGATCAGCCCGGCGCGGTGGTAGAGATCGATGGTCTGCTGCTCGCCGGCAACGACGCTGTCGTCGATCGGCGTCACCTCGATGCGCGCCCGCTGCAGCCAGTGCTGCGCCACCTCGGCCGGGATGCCCATCAGACGTCCCCAGCTCGCGGCGTAGTCGGCGACATGGGATCGCGACCAGGCGCGCGCCGCGGTCTGCCGGCGCACGAAATCGTCGAGTGCTGCACGCTGGTCGCGGATCGCGTCCGGCCGCGCGATAATGAAGCTCAGGCCAGGCGTCAGCCCCTCCGCCGTCTGGATGCGACGCGCGCCGAACAGCACCTCCTCCTGGCTGACATAAGGCTCCCATGTCGACCAGGCATCGACCGAGCCGCGGGTATAGGCGACCTTGGCGTCGGATGGCGCGAGGAAGGCGAGCCGCACGTCGGCGACCGCCAAGCCATGAGCCTCCAGCGCGGCGAGGATGAGCTGATGGCCGATCGAGCCGCGGCCGGTGGCGATGGTCTTGCCCTTGAGATCCGCGAAGCTGCGGATCGGCGAGTCCTTCGGCACCAGGATCGCCAGTCCTTCCTGGGACTGACGGATGGCGGCGACCGCGCGCACCGGCGTCCCCGCCGCAACGGCAAAGGTGAACGGCGCATCGCCGACGAGGCCCGCGTCGATGGCACCGGCGCCCAGCGCCTCCAGCAGCGGCGCCGCGGCGGGAAACTCCTTCCACTCGATCCGGTACGGCACGTCCCTGAGAACGCCGGCGGCGTCCATCACCGCCTGGGCGTTGCCCTTCTGGTCGCCGACCCGCAGCGTGACCTGCGCGGCAGCGCTGCCGGCGAGCGCGAGCAGCAATGCACCGGCGGCGACGAGGACGCGGATCATTCTGCAGCCACGCCCCGCCCGGCCTGCCGCTCGGCGATCAGCGCCCGCGTCAGCGGGATCAGCTCGCGGCCATAGTCAATGGCGTCGATCAGCGGATCGAAGCCGCGGATCAGGAAATGGCTGATGCCGAGATCGTAATAGTCGCCGAACACCTCGGCGACCTGCTGGGGCGTGCCGACCAGCGCCGTGGTGTTGCTGTTGGCGCCGGTGAGTTTGGCGATCTCCGTCCACAGCCGCTTGTCGATGCGGGTGCCCTGCTCCGCCAGCGCCAGCAGACGCTTCGCACCGGCGCTGGCACGACCATCGGCCGGACGGCGATAGCCGGTCTGATCCTGCAGCGCCGTGGCACGCTCCAGGATCGCCTCCGCCTTGGCCCACGCCTTCTCCTCGGTCTCGGCGATGATCGGCCGCACCGACAGGCTGAAGCGCGGGGCCGGGCGTCCATGCCGGGCGGCGGCAAGCCGCACCCGCGCGGTGACGTCACGCACCTGGGCATAGGATTCCCCCCACAGCGCGAAGGTGTCGGCATGCTTGCCGGCGACCTCGATCGCCGCATCCGACGCGCCGCCGACAAAGATCGGAATGCCCTCGGCGCGATAGGGCTTGACGAGTGAGAAGCCCTGCTCGACCTGATAGTACTTGCCGCGATAGTCGAATGGCTTGGCGCTGTGCCACTCGGCGCGCACGACGTCGAGGAACTCGTCGGTGCGGGCGTAGCGCTCGTCCTTGTCGTCGAGGATGTTGCCGTCCTGGCGCAGCTCGGCCGCATTGCCGCCGGTGATGATATGCACAGCGACACGGCCACGCCAGAGCTGGTCGACGGTGGCGAGCTGACGCGCCAGCAGCGTTGGCGCCGTAAAGCCCGGGCGCTGGGCGATCAGGACGTTGAGGTTTTCGGTGACGCCGAGGACATGCTGGCCAACCTGAAGGCCGTCCGGAATGGACGAGTGGAAGGCGAGGAGCACGCGGTCGAAGCCGGCGTTCTCATGCGCCTTCGCCACCGTCTCGATGTGATGGCGGTCGAGCACCGGGCCGGCGCGCACGATGGTTTCGGAGGCGTTGTTGTTGCTGATGTAGCCGATGAATTCCACGGACATGGTGTTTCCTCGCTGAGGTCGCCTGATCAGATCCCGAGCGCGAGCCGCCCGGCTGCCGCGCGGGTGGAGTCGTCCTGGGGCGTGTGCACCCGCGCGCACAGCACGTCGCGATAGTGCCGCTCCAGCGGATTGGCGCGCGTCAGGCCGTGATTGCCGGTGAGCGACAGCGCCGCCTCGACCACCGCGATCGCGTTGTTGGTCACGGTGAGCTTGAGGATGTTGGCTTCGCCGACCGCGATGTCGTGGCCGCTGTCGCAATCCTCGGCGAAGCTGCGGATCAAGCGCGCGTTGACCGCAAGGCGCGTCTCGATGTCGCCGACGACATCCTGGGCCCGCGGCAGCGTCGCCAGCGGTGCGCCGAGGCCGGACGGCGTCCGTGTCTTGAGAAATCCGATCAGCCAGTCGCGCGCCGCACGGGCAACGCCGTCATAGATCGCGGGAATGAGCACCGCATGCAGCGGCACCTGAGCGCCCTCCACCGCCCGCCATTGCGCGGGAGTGCGGATATCGACCGCATGATCGGCAGGAATCGCGACATCGTCGAACAGCACGTCGTGGCTGCCGCTGGCGCGCAGCCCGAGATGGTCCCAGGTCTCGTCAATGCGGATCCCCGGCTCGCCCGCGGGCACGAGGAAAGCGCCGACACGCGGCTCGGCTTCGTCGGTGCGCGCCCACACCACATACCACTTCAGGATCGGCGCGCCCGTCGAATAGATCTTGTGGCCGGTGATGCGCCAGCCGTCACCAGCACGCCGCGCCACCGTCGCCGGCAGACCGCCCCGCGCCGGCGATCCCAGCTCCGGCTCGACGCGCAACGCGTTGACAAGCGCGACGCCGTCGAGCGTTTCCCGCGCCAGACGATGCGCCAGATGGGACGGCCATGCCGGGCTCACCGCGATGGTCAGGTGCTGGATGTAGTGCATCGACAGCACCAGCGCCGTCGACGGATCGGCGCGGCCGATGATGCCGAGCACCCGCGCGGCATCCTGCACGCCGCCGCCGAGGCCGCCGCGCACGGCCGGCACGGTCAGCGCCAGCAGGCCGGCGTCGGCGAGCTCGCGAAAGTTCTCGAACGGAAAGCTGCGATCGCGATCGTGTCCGGCCGCGCGGCCGGCGAAGCCTGCAGCCAGCAGGCTCGCCTTGTCGAAGATGGTGGTGGCGGCGTCCATTGTCAGCGCCCCATCACCAGGTGGCGTCAAGGCCGAGCAGACCAAGGATCTGCCGCCGCAGGTCGGCGAGACGTGGATCGCCGCGATGGCGCGGATACGACAGATCGACGGGGATATCTGCCTTGATTGTCGCAGGACGGTCGCTGAACACGATCACCCGATTGGCGAGGAACAACGCCTCCTCGACATCGTGGGTGACCAGCAACGCCGTGAAGCCGGAGCGTTGCCACAGCGACACCAGTTCGGACTGCATGGTAATGCGGGTCAGCGAATCCAGTTTGCCGAGCGGCTCGTCCAGCACCAGGATGCGCGGATCGTTGACCAGCGCGCGCGCCAGCGCCACGCGCTGCGCCATGCCGCCGGACAGCTGGTGCGGATAGGCGCTGCGGAACGCCGACAGCCCGACGAGATCGAGCGCGGCATCGACCCGCCGGCGCTCGCTGCGCAGGATGCCCTGGGCCTCGAGGCCGAGGGCGACGTTGTTCCACACCGTGCGCCAGGGAAACAGCGTCGGATCCTGGAACACGACGACCCGCGACGGCCACGGACCGGTGATCGGCTCGCCATCCTCGTGGAGCGTTCCCGCGCGCGGCGGCTCGAGGCCGGCGACGAGACGCAGCAGGGTCGACTTGCCGCAGCCCGAGGGCCCGAGCAGCGCCACGAACTCGCCCGGACGCACGCTGAAGCTGATGTCGTCGAGCACCGGCAGCGCCTTGCCGTCGATGTCGAACTGATGGCTGACGCCGTCGATGTCGAGTGCCGCACCGGGGAGTTGGGATTTCGTGGCCAGCGCTACCATTTGACGACTCCCTTCTGCCAGACCAGCAGGCGATCGCGCGCCTTGAACAGCAGTGTGATCGCACCGGAGCACAGCAGCGACATCACCAGCAGCGCCGCATACATGTTGGCGTAGGCGGCCCAGCCCTGCGCCCATTGCAGGTACCAGCCAAGCCCCGCCTTGACGCCCATCATCTCCGCGACCACCAGCACCGCGAACGAAGCGCCGAGCCCCATGAACAGGCCGACGAAGACATAAGGCAGCGCCGCGGGGATCGCGACCTTGAGGACGAGGAACGAGGGCTTCGCCCCCAGCGTGCGCGCGACGTCATAATAGGCCGTGCTGACGCTCGCGACCCCCGACCAGGTCAGCACCGTGACCGGAAAGCCGGTCGCGAGCGCGATCAGAAAGGTGCTGGCGCTCCAGCTGGAGGGAAAGCTGAAGAACGCGATCGGCAGCCACGCGGTTGCCGGAAGCGGTCCGATGAAACGCAGGATCGGATGGACCCAGTAGCCGACGCTGCGCGACCAGCCAATCGCCACGCCCGTGACGAAACCGGCCACGGCGCCGATGACATAGCCGCCGAGCTGCAGCTTGACCGAGGCCCAGACGCTGGCGGCGAGCTTCGGCAGATCGTCGGTATAGACCTCGATGATCGCCTGCGGCGGCGGAAAGAACGGCAGCGGCAGCCAGGCGAGCTTGGCGGTGGCGACTTCCCAGAGGGTCAGAAACAGGCCGAGCACGATGAACCAAGGCGCACGCTGGCGCAGGCCGTCGGTCCGCTCGAACCACACGGCGGCGACCGTGGCGACGCCGAGCAGCGCCGCGATCACGAAAGCCGCAACCGCCAGATCATGCGTGCGCGACCAGTCGCCGACATCATCGCGCCACAGGCACGACCAGCCGAACGCGCCCCAGGCGAGCGCCGCGGCCACGCCGGCGCCGGCCACCGGCACGTGACGCCAGCCATGCGCCCGGGTGGCCGTCGCGGCCGCGCCGGACGGCGCGTGGTAAGGGACGTCGTCAGACGCCGAAAACGTCGACATAGATCTTCTCCGCAAACCTGGCCGTGTCAGTCGAGGGCTTGAACACCGCGACACGCTTGAGATCGTCGGCGTAGGCCTTCAGCTCCTGCTTCAGCTCCGCGCCGACCGGATGATGGTGATGGGTGTGGTAGCGCACCATGCCCTCGAGATCGGCAAGGGTTGCCGCCTTCGGCGCATAGGGCAGGAACGACTTCGCCGCCTGCTCCGGATGGTGCGACGTGAAGGCGGCCGCATCGAGCAGCGCCTGGGTGACGGCGCGGGCAACCTGCGGCTCCTCGCGCACCAGGCTGCCGCGCAGGCCGACGATGCAGCAGGTCCTGTCCTTGTAGTCGCCGTCGAGATTGGAGGCGATTTCCTTGTAGGTGCCATCCTTGAGCCAGAGATAAGCCACCGGATCGGCCACCAGCACGGCCTGCACCTCGCCCTTCTCGACCGCGAGTTGCAGCAGATTGGACGGATACGGCCGCCAGTCGACCTCGGTGTTGGGGTCGATGCCGAGCTTGGACAGCTGGATCGAGAAGAAGTTCTTGTCGGGACCGGCGAGATCGCCGACGCCGACGGGCCGCCCCTTCAGATCGGCGAGGCCCTTGAGCGCGGAATCGGCGCGCGTCAGCACGCGCATGCAGCCGCCATGGGTGCCGGCGGCGATCTTGACGTCGAAGCCCTGCTCCAGCGGCTTCAGCCAGCGCAGCGCCATACCGAGCCCCGCATCGCTCTTGCCGGTTGCGATCGCTTCCAGCAACTGATCGGTGGAGCCGCTGTAGTTGACGAGTTCGACGTCGAGATTGTGCTTCTGAAAGAAGCCCTGATCGATCGCCACCGGAAGCGGCGCGAGACAGACGGCGCCGGCATTCCATGACAGTTTCAGCTTGCGCGGCGCACCGCTGAGCGGCGCGGCGTCGGATGCAGTTCTGCAGATACCGTCCTGCGCGTCGAACGCCGTTCCACCAGATCGGGCTGGAAACGCCTGTGCGCCGAACACGCCAAGGGGCGCAGCGATAGCGGCTGCGCCCGCGCCTTGCAGCAGCGTGCGGCGATTGAACCGCCCGTGACCCATCGTCATCAATTACTCTCCCCGCAAGACACAGAATCCCGCCCGCGCAGCGCACCCACGCTGCGCGTCGGAGCGATCCGACATCGGCTTTCAAAATGGATTCAGGTGTCCGCCGCAGCCTGCCGGCGCGACGGTCGAAACATGCAGGCATGATGGTGCCGGACGCGCACGAGCGTCAATGAAATGGAATTTTGAAGTTCGCAGATCCCGGAGACATTCTCTCCCTCTCCGCATGGATCGAAGCGGCTGCGATTTCACGACGCACGCAACGTTCCATACATGGCGCGTTTTCGAGACGAACCTTCCCGGCGCGCTGCATTCTTCGCACGGCCATTTTATTGACGAGCGGCATTTGCTGCGCCGAGCATATGTTCCCGATCCTGCATTCACGAAAGGCTGCATCTGCATGACGACGACCGAAACGATCTCCGCTTCCCTGCTGAAGGCCTTGCGCCGCCTGCGATCGATCGCGGTGGCGGCGACAGCCTGCGTCGTCGCGACATCAGCGTTCGCGCAGTCGCAGGTCACGCTGCGCGTCGGCGACCAGAAGGGTGGCAACCGCTCGCTGCTGGAGATTGCAGGCCTTGCGAAGGACCTCCCCTACAAGATCGAATGGTCGGAGTTTCCGGCCGCCGCACCGATCCTGGAAGCCCTCAACGCCGGCGCGCTCGACGTCGGCTATACCGGCGACCTCTCCTTCCTGACGGTGTTCGCGGCCGGCGCTCCGATCAAGGCGATCGGCGGCACGCGTTCCGACGCCCACACCCAGGCGATTGTGGTACGCAAGGATTCGCCGATCCGCTCCGCTGCCGACCTCAAGGGCAGGAAGCTGGCCGGCACCCGCGGCGGCTGGGGCCAGTTCCTGATCTCCGCGACGCTGGAGAAGGCGGGCTACAAGCTCGACGACGCCACCTTCGTGGCGCTCGGCCCGGTCGACGCCAAGACCGCGCTGCTCGCCGGGTCGGTCGACGCCTGGGCGGTCTGGGAGCCCTACATCTCCTATGCCGAACTCAAGGACAACGCGCGCGTCGTCGCCGACGGCGAAGGCCTGACGCCGACCATCACCTTCGTGGTCGCAACCGATGCCGCGATCGCCACCAAGCGCGCCGCGGTCGCCGACTTCCTGCAGCGGCTCAACAAGGCCCGCCTGTGGTCGCTCGACCACAACGCCGAATACGCCCGCAGCACCGCCGAACTGACCAAGCTGCCGGAGGACGTGCTGGCCCGCGCCTACGCCGCCCAGCGCACCAGTCCGATCGCCATCGACGACACCGTGCAGCGGGAATTCCAGCAGGCTGCCGACCGTGCCACGCGCTATGGCCTGATCGGCCGGCAGGTCGACGTCGGCCCGGCGCTCGACCGCAGCTTCAACGCCGCTTCCGGCACGAACTGAACCAGCGCATCCCCGTGGCCGCCGCGAGGCGGCTGCGGGGAACGGATGGTTGACAGCGTGGAACAGGCGGGTCAATTTAGTACGTATACGCACCTGTTTCGGCGGCCGTCCCTGCGAGCCGCGGCCCCTGAATAAGGACCCCGGACTCCATGCCCGTCTTCTCCGCCGACCTGCTCGCCGAGCTCGCCACGCTCGACACCCCCACGGTCTGCAATGCTATCGAGCTGCTCGATCCCGCCCGCACGGGCCTCGGCTTCACCACCGAAGCGCTGCAGTGCCTCTACCCGAGCCTCAAGCCGATGGTCGGCTATGCCCGCACCGCGACCTTTCGCTCGATGCAACCGCTCGCCGTGCCGCAGGCCGAGAAGAGCGCGCGCAACATGGCCTACTACACTTATATCGCGGAGGGCGGCCCGACGCCGTCGGTGTGCATCATCCAGGATCTCGACGGCTTCCGTGCCGGCTTCGGCGCGCTGTGGGGCGAGGTCAACACCCACATTCATCAGGGCTTCGGCTGCCTCGGCGTCGTTACCGACGGCAGCGTCCGCGACGTCGACGGCAACGCGCCGGGCTTCCAGATGCTGTGCAGCAAGGTGGTGCCGTCTCACGCGCACTACCACATCGTCGATTTCGGCCAGCCGGTGAACGTCGCCGGCATGTATGCCGAGCATGGCGACCTGATCCATGCCGACCGCCACGGCGCCGTCGTGATCCCCGAAGCGATCGCCGCCGAGATCCCGAAGACCGCGGCGCTGCTCGCCAAACGCGAGGCCGCGATCATCGCCGCCGCCAGGACCCCCGGCTTCAACGTTGAGATGCTCAGGAATGCCGTTGGCAACGCCCGCCAGATCCATTGAGCCGGCGTCGCCGGCGGCCCGCATCCGCTTCATCGACGCGCATCATCATCTCTGGGACCCGGACACCGCGCCCTACCCGTGGATGGGCAGCGGAGCCCGCAAGTTCATGGGCGATACCACGCCGGTGTGCGGGCGCTATCTGCTCGCGGACTTCCGGCAGGAAGCATCTGCCGTCGACCTGATCGGATCGGTGCACCTGCAGTGCGGCCGCCAGCCGGGCGATCCGGTGGCGGAGACGGCATGGGTGGCGGCCCAGGCGCAGCGGGCCGGCTTCCCGATCGCCATCGTCGGCTTCTGCGACCTCGCCGACCCGGCCGCCGCCGATATCCTGGCGCGGCATTCGGCTTTTCCTGCCTTCCGCGGCGTCCGTCACATGCTCAACTGGGGCGAGGACCAGCAGTACCGCCTGTGCGAGCGCAGCGACCTCATGGCCAACCCGTCGTGGCGGCGCGGCTTCGACGCCCTCGCCCGCCATGGCCTGTCGTTCGACCTCCAGGTCAACGCCTGGCAGCTCGCGGACGCCGCGGCACTCGCCCGCGCCTATCCAGACACCCGGATCATTCTCAACCACGCCGGGCTCCCGATAGACCGCAGCACCGAGGGCCTCGCGCGCTGGCGCGACGGCATCGCCGCCCTCGCCGCCTGCCCGAATGTCGACGCCAAGATCTCCGGCCTCGGCATGACCGACCCGCAGTGGACGGAACAGAGCCTGCGGCCGATCGTCGAGACCGTCATCGCGGCATTCGGCGTCGAGCGCTGCATGTTCGGCTCGAACTTTCCGATCGATCGCCTTTACGCGCCGTATTCGCGGTATATGGAGGTTTATCGGAGCCTGACCGCCGGCTTCAGCGCGGCAGCGCGCGACGCGCTGTTCTGGCGCACGGCGGCCCGGGCCTACCGTATCGACCTTCCGCCCGCCGCCACAGGACACCTTTCATGAGCGACTTTGCCAGCTACCCGAGCCTCAAGGGGCGCAGCGTGTTCATCAGCGGCGGCGGCAGCGGCATCGGCGCCGAGCTGGTCACTCAATTCTGCGCCCAGGGCGCCCGCGTCGCGTTCATCGACGTCGCCGAGGAGGCGTCGCAGGCCCTGGTCGAGACCATCGGCCGCGCCGGCCATCCGGCGCCGGTCTTCATCAACTGCGACGTCACCGACATCGATGCCCTGCGCGCCGCGATCGTGCAGGCCGAAGCCGCCCATGGCGGCATCGACGTGCTCGTCAACAACGCCGCCAACGACCAGCGCCACAAGCTCGCCGAACTGACGCCGGACGACTGGACACGCATCACCGATGTCAACGTTCGCCACCAGCTGTTCGCCATCCAGGCCGTGAGCGAGGGCATGCGCCGCCGCCGCCACGGCTCGATCATCAATTTCAGCTCGGTGACCTGGCTCAAGGGCACGCCGGGCCTGCCGGTCTATGTCGCCTCAAAAGCCGCGGTCGTCGGCCTGACGCGGGCGATGGCCCGCGAACTCGGCCCCGACGGCATCCGCGTCAATGTCATCCTGCCCGGCTGGATCATGACCGAGCGCCAGGTGCGGCTGTGGCTGACCCCGGAGGGCGAAGCCCGGCTGATGCAGAACCAGTGCATTCCGGAAAAGCTCTATCCGCCGGACGTCGCGCGCATGGCGCTGTTCCTCGCCGCCGACGACAGCCGCCTGATCACCGGCCAGAGCCTCGTGGTCGATGGCGGGGCGACGTAAGCCCGAGCCGCAACGCATCGGCCTCATGGTTCGAGACGCGCAGCTCCGCTGAGCTCCTCACCATGAGGAGAAGCGGTCGACTCCCACCTATTCGGCAGACTTTTCCGCTGAACGACTTTTCTCCTCATCCTGAGGAGCGGCTCCGCCGCGTCTCGAAGGATGAGGCCCACCTCGCGAAGTTGGCGCCGCTACCCCGCCTGCGCAACCAGTTCCTGTGCGCGGTGACAGGCGGCGAAGTGGCCGTCGCCGCGATCGGTCGGCTCAGGACGTGTCTGGCGGCAGAGGTCGATGGCCAGCGGACAGCGTGGATGGAAGGTGCAGCCGGGCGGCGGCGACACCGGGCTCGGCAATTCGCCATAGATATCGTCGGCGCGGCGCGGCGCCGTGGGGTCGGCGACCGGAATGGCCTCGAGCAACGCCCGCGTATAGGGATGGGACGGCGCGCGGAAAATGCGCTCCACCGGCCCGATCTCGACGATGCGGCCGAGATAGACCACGGCGACGCGATCGCAGACATGCTCGATCACCGCGAGATCGTGCGAGATCAGGATATAGCTCAGGCCCATCTCATCACGCAGGTCGCCGAGCAGGTTGAGGATCTGGGCCCGCACCGAGACGTCGAGCGCGCTGACCGGCTCGTCGGCGAGCACCACGCTGGGATTGAGCGCGAGCGCCCGGGCGATGCCGATGCGCTGGCGCTGGCCGCCGGAGAACTGGTGCGGATAGTTGTCGCCCTGCGCCGCCGACAGCCCGACCTTGGCGAGCAGCCAGTCGACCCGCTCCTCCGCCTCCTTGCGGCCGAGCGGCGACAACGCGTCGAGCGGCTCGCGCACCAGGTCGCGGACGCGCTCGCGCGGATCGAGCGAGGCATACGGATCCTGGAAGACGATCTGAATGTCCTTGCGGATGCGGCGCAGCGCCTCGCCGTGCAGATGGGTGATGTCGCGGCCGTTCAGCGTGATGCTGCCGGCATGCGGTTCGGCGAGCCGCATCACGGTGCGCGCCAGCGTGGTCTTGCCGCAGCCGCTCTCGCCGACGATACCCAGCGTTTCGCCCTTCGCCAGCGAAAAGGAGATGCCGTTGACCGCATGCACCCAGTGCTGGGGCGCGAACAGCGAGCGCCGGCGTACCGGGTAGCGCACCACGAGATCGCGGACCTCGAGAACGTTGTCGGCGGAGGTCATGACGCGTTCCTCTCCAGCCAGCAGGCGACCGTGCGACCGTCATCACGCGCGAACAAGGGCGGGCGTTCGGTGCAAACAGCGAAACGCTGCGCACAGCGCGGCGCGAAGCGGCAGCCCGGCACGTCCTCCATGATGGTCGGCACCGATCCCGGAATTTCGTTGAGACGCTGATGGCCATGCCGCCAGCGGTCGCCAAGCGTGGGCACCGAGGCGAGCAGCCCCTTGGTATAGGGATGGCTGGGGGACGCGAACACCTCGGCAACCGGTCCGGTCTCGACAATGCGCCCGCCATACATCACCGCAAGGCGGTCAGCGTGCTGGGCGACGATGCCCATGTCATGGGTGATCAGGATGACGGCCAGATTGAGTTCGCGGCGCAGGCGGTCGAGCAGATGCAGCACCTGCGCCTGGATGGTGACGTCGAGGGCCGTCGTCGGCTCGTCGGCGATCAGCACGTCCGGCGTATAGGCCAGCGCCATGGCGATCATGACACGCTGGCGCATGCCGCCGCTGATCTCGTGCGGGAAGCGCCGCATGATCCCCTCGGGATCGGGAATATGAACCAGCTTGAGCAGTTCGAGGCAGCGCCGGCGCGAGGCGGCACCACGGCCGTCCCCGTGAGCGACGAACACCTCGGTGATCTGGTCGGCCACCGTGTAGCAGGGATTGAGCGCCGACAGCGGCTCCTGGAAGATCATCGACATGCGCCTGCCGCGCAGGCCGCGCATCGCCCGGTCGGACAGCGTCAGGAGGTCCTGGCCGTCGAACAGCACCCGCCCCGAGGTCACCCTGCCCGCCTGCGGATCGATCAGACGCAGCAGCGACAGCGCGGTCACGCTCTTGCCCGAGCCGGATTCGCCGACGAGGCCGAGGGTCTCGCCGCGGTCGAGGGAAAAGCTGACGTCGTCCACGGCGCGCCGCGGCCCGGCCGGGGTCCTGAACTCGGTGACAAGGTTTTCGACGGTGAGAATGCTCATGGCCGCAACCTCACATGCCGACGCCGCGCAGGCGCGGATCGAGGATGTCCCGCAGCGCATCGCCGAGCAGGTTGAAGCCGACAAGGGTCAGCGTCAGCATCAAGCCGGGAAAGGTCGTCAGCCACGGCGCGCCGATGATATTGGTGCGGCCCTCCGCCAGCATGTTACCCCACGACGGATCCGGCGGATTGACGCCGACGCCGAGGAACGACAGCCCGGCCTCGACCAGGATGGCGTTGGCGGTGAACACCGTGCAGGTGACGATGATCTGCGCCGACGCGTTGGGCAGGATGTGGCGCCAGATAATGGCGACATCGCGCTGGCCGGACGCCCGCGCCGCCTCGATGTAGTCGAGTTCGCGCAGCCCCAGCGTCTCGCCGCGCACGACCCGGGCAAAGCGCGGAATGAACAGCAGGCTGATGGTCAGCACCAGGTTGACAAGGCTGCTGCCGAGCGCCGCGACCATGGCGAGCGCCAGCACCACGATGGGAAAGCTCAGGAGAATGTCCATCGGACGCATCAGCAGCGTATCGATCCAGCCGCGGAAATAGCCGGCCATCACTCCGATGGCAGAGCCGATGACGCAGCCGGTCGCAACGCTGGAGAGCGCAATCAGCAGCGACGGCCGCGCGCCCCAGATCACCCGCGACAGCACGTCCCGGCCGAAGAAGTCCGTGCCCATCCAATTGGCGAGCGACGGCGCCTCGCTGCCGCCGCCCGCCCCGATTGCCAGCGGATCATAGGGCGCGATCCAGGGCGCCAGCAGCGCCACCAGCACCATCGCCAGCACGATGCAGCCGCCGGTCACGGCCTTGCCGTTCGAGAGCAGACGGGCGGGCATTACAGACGGATCCGCGGATTGAGAACGGTGTAGAGCATGTCGGTCAGCAGGGTCGTGAGAATGAACAGGCCGGCGAACACCGCCACCGATGCCTGCACCTGGGGATAGTCGCGCTGCAGGAT
Source organism: Bradyrhizobium sp. U87765 SZCCT0048 (assembly GCF_018131225.1). Taxonomy (GTDB): domain Bacteria; phylum Pseudomonadota; class Alphaproteobacteria; order Rhizobiales; family Xanthobacteraceae; genus Bradyrhizobium_A. Next base: position 805,003 of record NZ_JAFCMM010000001.1, read on the forward strand.
GGCGTCCCACACCATGGTGCCCGCACCGGTGCGGCCGAACACCACCTCGACGATCACCGCGCCGCCGAGCAACTGGCCCACGGTGAGGCCGAGCACGGTGACGACCGAAAGCAGCGCGTTGCGCAGGGCGTGGCGGACGATCACGACACTTTCGCTCAAGCCCTTGGCGCGCGCGGTGCGGATATAGTCGCGACTCAGCACCTCCAGCATGCTGGAGCGCGTCAGGCGCGTGGTCAGCCCGAGAAAGCCGGCAGCCAGTGTCACCGCCGGCAGGATCAGATGGACGGCCTGGTCGAGCATATCGCCGGGCTCGCCATTGCCATAGATCGGCAGCCAGCCCAGCCAGTAGGAGAACACCAGCAGCAGGATCAGGCCGAGCCAGAACTGCGGCATCGACATCAGCAGGAACACGGTGACGGAAACGCCGTAGTCGAGCGCGGTGTTGCGCTTCACGGCGCTGATGACCCCTGCCGGAATGCTGATGGCGATGATCACCACGATGGATGCCGCGCACAGCAGCAGCGTCGACGGCAGAACCTCGAGGATGCGTCCGACCACGGGTTCATGAGTGGCGAGCGACAGCCCCCAGTTGCCGGTGACGAAATCCCTGAGGAAGATGACGTACTGGGTGAGCAGCGAGCGGTCGAGGCCGAGGTCGTGGCGCAGCCGCGCGAGGTCCGCCGCGGTCGCGTCGGTGCCGAGCATGACCTGGGCGGGATCGCCCGGGATCATGCGGATCAGCAGGAAAAGCACCGTCATCACGCCGAGCAGCGTGGGGACGGCCTGCAGCAGGAGGCGGCCGACGCTTCTCACGTCTCACCCCGGCCGGCCGGTCCGCGACAACGACACCCGCACACCCGCGTCATTTCTGGATGAAGGCACGCTCGAGCGTCGGCGTGTTCTCGGGGACGCGATAGGCGTCGAGCCCCTTGATCCACTTCTGCGCCACGTAAGTGTTCTTCTCCAGCGTCAGCGGGATCGCCGGGCTGTCCTCGGCGATACGGCGCAGCGCTTCGGTGTAGAGAGCGGCGCGCTGCTGCGCGTCGAAGGTCACGCGGGCCTTGTCGAGGAGATCGTCGACGCCGCCATACATCGCGCAGTTGATGCCGTTGGGCGCGATGTTCGAGGAATGATAGCTCGGATAGAGGAAGGCGTCGGCCGCCGGCGCGCGGAACGCCGCGTTCCAAAGGATTTCGTGGTCGGTCTGGCCAAGCATGCGGAACCAGGTCGGCCGGTCGATCTGCTTGATGTTCAGCGTGACGCCGACCTTCTTGAGCTGCGCCTGCAGCAGCACAGCCTCGCGCTGGTAGGTGACGGGGACGGTCAGCGTCACGTTCAGATCGCGTACGCCGGCATCGGCGAGCATCTTCGCCGCCTTGTCCGGATCATAGGCATAACGCTTGAGATCGGTGGTGTAGCCCTCGACACCCGGCGGCACCACGGTGTCCAGCACCTGGCCGCGCACGCCATAGACGGTATCGACGATCGCCTTCTTGTCGATGGCGTACTGGAAGGCCTGGCGGACTTCCTTGCGATCGAACGGCGCTTTGCGGGTGTTGAACGTCAGCAGATAGAAGCCGGTGGTGACGTCGGACACCAGAAAGTGGACATCGGGATTCCTGAGATAGCGATCGATGGTGTTCTTGTCGTTGATGTCGACGACGTCGATCTGGCCGCGATCGAATGCCAGCATCGAGGTACTCTCCTCGCGCATCACCTGGAAGGAGATGGTGTCGAGCCTGGGCTTGTCGCCGAAATACTCGTCGTTCCGGCGCAGCACGATCTCGCGGCCGAGATCGGCCTTCTCGATGTAGAAGGGTCCGGTGCCGACGATCTTGGTGCCGTACTCCGCCCCCTGCGCCTTGGCCGCCGCCTCGCTCATCAGGAAGCCGGCGCGGAAGGTCGCAACCGCATGGGGAAACACCGCCGACGGCGCCTTGAGGTTGAAGCGGACGGTGTGATCGTCGACCACGTCGACGCTGGCGATATCGCGGAACTGGCCGGCGTTGCGCGACTTGGTCTCGGGATTGAGCACGCGCTCGATCGACCATTTGACGTCCCGCGCCGTGAACGGACCGAAATTGCGGTGCCACTTCACGTCCTTGCGCAGGAAGAACGTGTAGACCTTGCCGTCCTCGCTGACCTCGTACCTCGTCGCGAGGTCGGGGATCAGATCGAACTTCGTCCCTGGCGCGTAGCGCAGCAGCGCGTTGTTGACGAGGATCGAGATCCGGCCCTCGTCGCCGGCCGAGATTTCATGCGCCGGATCGATGCTGTTGAGGGCGGTGATCTGCGGCTTGAGCACCTGCGGCGCATCCGCCGCCGCGCTGCCGCGCACGCCGACCAGGCCCGCGGACCCCACAGCTGCGGCGCCGGCCATAAACTGACGCTTTGTAATCCCCGACACGATCGTTCCCCTCCCCTGGCCGCTTGCCGGCCTTGATGCCCTTGACGGGCTATATCTGTTTGTCCTTGCCGCTGCCTGCCGGCCTCACGCCGGCGTCGGCATCCTGGCGAAGTCCGGCACCGCGTCGCGAAGATAAGGCATCACCTCGCGGGCGAAAAGCTCGGTATTCTTGCGCGTCAGATGCTCCGGCAGGGTGCCGAACTGCAGGCCCGGCAACACGGTGTTGAAGCCGGCCTTGCTCTGGATTTCGAGCAGCCGCTCGCGCACCGTCGCCGGGCTGCCGCAGATGAAGGTGCCCTGCTCCATCAGGTCGTGGATGGTGCGCGCGCCGGAGGTGATGCCCTTCTTGGCCTGCATCACGCCCTTCATCGACGCCAGCGACAGATAGCCCGGCGGCAGCAGCATTTCCATCGGCATCCGCAGGAACTTGTTGACGAAGGCCTCGACGTGGGGCTGCGCCTCGCGCACCGCGATCTCGTCGGTCTCGCCGACATAGATCTTGATCGACCAGCCGAGCTGGTCCGGCGACGGCTCGTACCCCGCCTTGCGCGCCTCCTCGCGGTACATGTTCATGTACTTGTAAAGCATCGGCAGCGGCGTCTGGGTCTGCAGATAGGTGTAGCGCCGCTCCTTGGCCGACGCCCAGCGAATGGTCTCGCTCGACCCCTGCGACGGAATCCAGATCGGCGGATGCGGGTTCTGGAACGGCCGCGGCCACAGGTTGACGTAGTTGTAGTGATAGTACTTGCCCTCGAACGAGAACGGCCCCTTTTCCGTCCAGGCGCGCACGATCAGGTCATGCGCCTCGTGGAAGCGGTCGTGGCTCTCGGTCGGGTTGACGCCCATGGTGTGGTATTCGGCGCCGATGCCGCGCACGAACCCGGTGACGATGCGGCCACCCGTGAGGTTGTCCAGCAGCGCGAATTCCTCGGCGATGGTCAGCGGGTTGCTGACCAGCGGCAGCGCCCGGCCGAGAATGCAGATCTTGGCATTCCTGGTGCGCCGCGCCAGCGCGCCCGCGAGCACGTTCGGCGCCGGCATCAGGCCATAGGCGGTCTGGTGATGCTCGTTGACGCAGACGCCATCGAAGCCGAGCTGGTCGGCATATTCGAGCTCGTCGAGATAGCGGTTGTAGAGCTCATGGCCCTTGACCGGATCATAGTAGCTGTTGGGCAGCGTCACCCAGGCGGAGCCGTGATCGCGATCGTAGTCGAGGTCGAGATCGGCATAGGGCATCAGGTGGAAGAAAACGAACTTCATGACTTCACTCCCGCAACGAAGCGGTCGATATGCTGGACAAAGGTGTCGGCCTGCTCGATCTGCGGCAGATGCCCGCAGTTCGGAATGACGGTGTACTCGGCCTGCGGCAGCAGGCCGCGGAAGGCCTCGACATAGGCGACAGGGATCAGTTCGTCGTCGGCTCCCCACAGGAACTGGATGGGACGGTCGATCTGGTGCAGCCACTTGGCGAGATGCGGATCGTAGAACCGCGGCTGCCAGGCGAGCCGCGCCGTCATGAAGCGGTTCTTCATGTCGGCCTCTTCCTGCTCGGGGGTCTGCGGCAGCGCCAGGATGCGCTCGCCGATCGCCTTGTCGTGGTAGAGATGGCGCAGCTGCTGCTCGCGCGACCACAGGAACGTATCCGGCCGAGCCACGCCTTTCGCGTGAATGCCGGCCGGCGCCACCAGCGACAGCGAGGCAATATGCCGGGTGTCCTTGACGGCGATCTCCAGCGCCATCCAGCCGCCGAGCGAACTGCCGACGACATGCACCGCGCCGAGATCGAGGTCGCGCAGCAACTGGCGATAGAAGAATGCAACGTCGTGGATGTTGTCGAGCCATTCGGGCGTCTGCGACTGACCGAACCCAGGATGCTCCGGCGCGATCACGTGATAACGCTCGGCCAGCACCGACAGGAACGGATGCCAGCCGCCGCCGCCCGCGCCATGCAGGTACAGCAGCGGTCGGCCGCGCCCGGCGCTCTGCAGCGCGATCCTGCATCCTTCGAGGGTCCGAAACTCGCGCTCCGGCGCGGTCAATGATGTCGTGGTCATGCCTGCAAGTCGTCGGCCGCGGGCCTCTCCTCCCGCCGCCGCTCCCCAATTAGTTAGTATTCTTACTTTATGATGATGCAGACGCCGATCGTTTGTCAATCCGCCAGGCTTACTTTTTGCGCTTCGTGCCCGTCTTCGCCTCGGCCGCGCGCTGCGGCGGTTCGACGCCGATCATGCGCCGCAGCAACTTCACCAGCTTGGCGCGCTCCGCCTTGGTGAGATTGCCGAGCATCTCTTCGTGATAGTCCTTCACGAGATGCTGCATCTCCATCAGCATGCGCGTCCCCGCTTCAGACAGCATCAGTTCGTGCGCGCGGCCGTCCGACGGCGAACGGCGACGCACGATGAGGCCGCGCTTCTGCAGCCGCGACACGATGTTGCCGGTGGTGACCTTGTCGAGGCCGATCATCGCCGCGAGGCTGACCTGATCGACATGGGCATGCTTGAACAGCGCGGTCATCACTACATGCTGCGGCGCGGTGATGTTGTAGGCGCCGGAGCGCGCCTCGAACAGCGCGACCGAGACCTGGTGGGCGCGACGAATCAGATGGCCCGGTTTTTCCAGCAGATCCGCAATTTCGAGATGTGAAGGGCGCCGCACGGTGATGACCTCTGTTGCAATACGCTACCCATATCGAGCCCGGTGGTTAAACACAATCGCCCACCCCTCCCGCGCGATCCATCTTGCGCCAGATAGTAATCATACGTACTATCTAGCCATCCGGCCCTCTCGGCCGCGTGGAGAGCATGGCATGACGTTCGATGGTGGCGACGGCGGATGGGCGACGGCAACCGCGCAGGACGGCGCCCCGCCGCCCCGCGCGGAGTTGCAGGCCGACGGCTTTCGTGCGGCGATGCGCCGCGCCGCCAGCGGCGTCGCCGTGATCACCACGACCCATGACGGCGTCGACCACGGCATGACCGCGACCGCATTCGCTTCGGTGTCGATGGACCCGCCGAGCCTCCTCATCGTCGTCAACAGGGACACGTCGCTGCACGGCCCACTGCACGCCAGCGGCCAGTTCTGTGTCAATATCCTCGACGAGGACCAGAGTGTGGTCGCGCAGCGCTTCGCCAGCAAGCCGAGCGGTCAGAGCCGCTTCGAAACCGGCGCCTGGCAACGCGACAGCCGCACGCCGCCGCAGCTCACAGGCGCCCAGGCCCGCATCACCTGCCGTCTGCGCGAAACCACCGCGGTCGGAACCCACGTCATCTTTGTCGGCGACGTCATCGACAGCGCCGCCGCGAGCGATGGCGCGCCGCTGCTGTATCTCAATGGCAGCTACGCGAAGGTCGCCTCGCGGTGAACCCATCTCTCGTTATCACCGGGCCCACCCCAACAGGTTCGCGCGACGCGCGGCCTAATGACAGGCTCCACGCCGAGCCCCGGTGATCCAGCTTTAAAATGAGCGTCAAGCACTGGACAAGCTGGATTGCCGGGTCAAGCCCGGCAATGACGTCTTGGGCGTGGCTGACGCCTCAAATCAACCAAACAGTCGAGGATCCAGTCGAGCCATGACGTGGTGGGTGTAACATGCCTCGAAGCACGAGAGGCAGCCGCACTAGCCATAGATCTTCCCGGGATTGAGGATATTGCCGGGGTCGATCGCACGCTTGATCGTGCGCATCAGTGCCACCTCTTCCGGCGCGCGGGTCATCGGCAGGTGCTTGCGCTTGTCGAGACCGATGCCGTGCTCGGCGGAGATCGAGCCGCGCATGGCGGCGAGCGGTGCGTAGACCAGTTGCTCGACCACGGCCTTGTCCGCCACCGTGCCGCACGAAGCGGCGATATGCAGGTTGCCGTCGCCGAGATGGCCATAGGCAATCAGCGTCGCCGTGCCGAAGCGCCGCGTCAGTTCGTTGCGCAGGCTCTCGACATAGCCTTCCATAGCCGGGATCGCCAGCGAGACGTCGAACACGAACAGCGGATCGAGAGTCTTGAGATAGTGCACGTCGTCACGGATGCGCCACAGGTTCTGGCGCTCGGCCACCGACTGGGCGATCACGGCATCAATGATCCGGCCCTGCTCGAGATTGTGTTCAAGCGCAGCCTCGAAGCGCTGGCGGTCTCCCTCGGCGTCGGCCCCCTCCCACTCGATCAGCGCATAGAATGGATAGCCGCGCGACAGCGGCGGCGGCCGCCGGCCGGGCTCGGTGATCAGGTGGTAGTAGTCCTGCCACATGATCTCGTAGGAGCTCAGCGTGCCCGCCGACTTCTCCTGCATCTCGACCAGCGTCTGCGCCACCGAGGCGAAATCCGGGAACGCGGCCAGCACGGTCTGCTGTGACGATGGCTGGCTGCGCAGGCGCAGCACCGCGCGCGTCACCACGCCAAGCGTGCCTTCCGTGCCGATGAACAGCTGCTTGAGATCGAGGCCGGTGTTATTCTTGAGGATCTTGAACATCGACGACACGACGGTGCCGTCCGGCAGCACCGCCTCCAGCCCCAGCACCATGTCGCGGGTCATGCCGTAGCGCAGCACCTTGTTGCCGCCGGCATTGGTCGCAATGTTGCCGCCGATGGTGGCGCTGCCGCGCGCGCCGATGTCCAGCGGGAACAGGAAGCCGCGGTCCGCGGCATAGGTCTGGACCGCCTCCAGCGGCACGCCGGCCTCGACGGTGATGGTCTGCGCCACCGGATCGAGCTCCTCGATGCGGCTCATCAGTTCCAGCGACAGCGCGATCTCGTCGGGGCCGACCATGGTGCCGCCGACAAGGCCGGTCATGCCCGCGCGCGGCACCACCGGCTGGCCGGCGGCATGACAGATCCGCAGCACGGTGGCGACCTCCTCGGTCGAACGCGGCCGCACCAGCGCCATCGCCGCACAGCCCTCCTGGATCAGACGAGACACCGGCCGCTCGCGCACCGCGTCGCCCTCCAGCACGCTGTTGGGGCCGAGCGCGGCCCGCAACTGCTGAATGACCATGTCTCCCCGCGCCGACCGTTCCATCCCGACCTCTCGCATGATGCGCCGCAGGCGCATGACGTGCTGGACTTTTGCGTTATCAACGCGCTGTCCCCCGGCAAGTCAAGAGGTAAGCATACGTCCGATCTGCGCGCCGATACGCGCGGATGCCGGCCGCACCGGACGATGTCGATGGCATCGCGTCGGCTAACCGGGAACGCGAGCTCCACCGCTCGCGCCACTGCAGCGACGCCTGCGGATCCCTGCGCGCCTTGCAGCGCATCATGACAGGCGTCCCGATCGGTCAATCAATCCTGCGCGACCAAGCAAGACGGCTTTCGGCGCGCGCAGTAGCTTGCTTCGCACACCGTGCAGCGCCCCGCCACGCGCATCACACGATGATCGTCGTCACCGGCGCACCATGCCGCCGCAGCCATCCCGGAAGGTAATCCCATGAGTGTTCGAAAGCGCGCGGGTTTGACCGCCCTGTTCACCGCTCTGACCCTGACGGCGACGGCATCGCTGGCAACGGCGCAGACCAAGGTCGTCATCGCCGTCGCGCCCGCTCCCGAGATGGTGGCGGCGTTCATCGCCAAGGAACAGGGCCTGTTCAAGAAGAACGGCCTCGATGCCGAAGTGCGGGTGATCCAGGGCGGCGCGGCGATCCCCGTCGCGCTCGCCTCCGGCGGCATCCAGATCGGCGTGTTCGGCACGCCCAACCTGCTGCAGGCCAACGACAGCGGCCTCGACTTCGTTGTGGTCGCGGGCGGCGCCGTGGCGTCGAAGACCGACGAGAACTACGGCATCGTGGCCAAGGCCGGCTCCGGCATCGAGACGCCGAAGGACCTCGCCGGCAAGAAGATCGCGCTGCCCGGCCTCGAGGGCTTCTTCCACGTGCTGGCGCGCGAGTGGCTGACCAAGTCGGGCGTCGACACGTCGACCGTCACCTTCATCGAGGGCAATTTCCCCGCCCTTGGCGACATTCTCAAGGCCGGCACGGTGGACGCCATCGTCACCACCCAGCCGTTCCTCGGCCGCGCGGTATCGAGCGGCGCCGGCGCCAAGGTGTTCCACATCGCCCATGAGCTGCCCGACGGCCTGCCGCCGTTCGTCTATGTCGCGACGCGCAAATGGGCCGAGGCCAACCCGGCCGTGGTGAAGGCGTTCAGGCAGTCGATCGCCGAGGCCATCACCATTGCCGAGACCCATGTCGAGGCCTCGCGCGCCGACTACGGCAAATACGTCAAGCTGCCGCCGGACGCGCTCGCCACCGTGCAGTGGAACAAGATGAGCGCCGACGTCCGTCCGGACCAGATCCAGCTGTGGATCGAAATGATGCAGCGGCAGAAAATGCTCAAGACGCAGATCGACGCGGCCTCGCTGTTTCCCAAGTGAGCCTTGGCTCCCAGGTGATCCTTCTTCCCAAGAGGGCCTTCGACAACGCCCCGAGCGACCTCTTCGAGCGTGAGCATTTTCTGCCGTGAGCCTTCCCCCGCACGACGTGCCACCGATCCTGCGTTTTTCGTCCATCGTCCTCGATCTCGGCGGCCGCCGCATCATCGACGGCCTGTCGTTCGATGTCGCCCGCGGTGAGTTCGTCTGCATCGTCGGTGCATCCGGCTGCGGCAAGACGACGTTGCTGCGGCTGGTCTCGGGCCTGCTGAAGCCGACCGGCGGCACCGTGCTGCGCGAGGGCCGCCCGATCGAAGGCCCCTCGCCCGACGTCGCCATCGTCTTCCAGGACTACGGCCGGGCCCTGCTGCCCTGGCGCACCGTCGCCGGCAATGTCAGCCTCGCACTGGAGGCCGCGCACGTGCCAAAGGCGGAGCGTGCCAGCCGCATCGCGGCGCTGCTCCACAAGGTCGGCCTCGGCGCCCATGCCGACAAGTATCCGGCGCAGCTCTCCGGCGGCATGCAGCAGCGCCTGCAGATCGCGCGCTGCCTCGCCCAGCAGCCGACCATCCTGCTGATGGACGAGCCGTTCGGCGCGCTCGACGCCATGACCCGCCAGGGCCTGCAGGACGAACTGGCGAGCCTCGTTCGCGACGCCGGCGCCACCGTGATCTTCGTCACCCACGACCTCGAGGAGGCGATCTATCTCGGCGACCGCATCGTGACGCTGGAAGCCAATCCCGGCCGTCTCGCTGACATCACCGACGTGCCGCTGGCGCGGCCGCGCGACCAGTTGCTGACACGGGAGCATCCGGACTTCCTGCGGCTACGCCACGGTCTCTACGACTTTTTCAGGCACCACTGATGCGCGCGCGCTCCACCGTGCAGGGCCTCGTTCTGCCAGTCGGCGCGCTGCTGCTCGCCGAGATCGCGATGCGCGCGAGCGGCATCCGCAGCGACGGCCTCGCGCTGCCGAGCGATGTCGCCATCGCCGCCGTCGCCGGCCTGCGCGACGGCACCGTGCTGCAGGCGACCGGCGACACGCTGGTGCCGGCCTTCGGCGGCGCGGTGGTCGGCGGCGGCCTCGGCCTGCTGTTCGGACTGTGGCTCGGCCTGTCGGCGCTCGCCGACGATCTGTCGGCGCTCACCGTCGAATTGCTGCGGCCGATCCCGCCGGTGGCGCTGATCCCGCTGGCGCTGCTGGTGTTCGGCTTCGGCTTCACCATGGAGGCGCTGATCGTCGCCTTCACCTGCTTCTGGCCGATGCTGCTGCTGACCCGCGCCGCGACACGGGCGATCGACCGCGAACTGCTCGACGTCGCTGATGTCCTCGGCCTGCCCGCCGCCGCGCGGATCTGGAAGATCGTGCTGCCGGCGAGCCTGCCGCGGGTGTTCGTCGCCGCCCGCCTCACCCTCGGCATCGCGCTGATCGTCGCGGTCACCACCGAGATCGCGGCCAATCCCTCGGGCATCGGCTATGCACTGGTGTCGGCGCAGCAGGAACTGCGGCCGGACATCATGTATGTCTATGTCGGCTGGCTCGCCCTGCTCGGCTGGGCGCTCAACGGCGGCCTCGTGCTGCTCGAACGCCGCCTGTTCGCAGCCGGCCGCGCGGAGGCTGCCCGATGACCGGCCTGTCGCGCGCCGGCTCGGCCGGCATCGTGCTCGTCCTCGTCGCGCTGTGGGGCGCCGTGGTCGCGGCCGGCGCCGTGCCGCGGGTGTTCCTGCCGAGCCCCGGCGCGACGGTCGCCGCGCTCACCGACGGGCTCGTCCATGGCGATCTGCTGGCGCTGACGCTCGCCACCATCCGCCGCATGATCGTCGGCTGGATTCTCGCCTCGGTGGCCGGCGTCGCGCTGGGCACGCTGGTCGGGCTGTCGCGCCACGGCCGTGCCTTCCTGATGCCGACACTGGAGTTCCTGCGCCCGTTGCCGGCGTCGAGCCTGCTGCCGGTCGGCATCGCCCTGTTCGGGCTGACTCCCGGCATGCTGCTGATCACGGTGGCATTCGGCGCGATCTGGCCGACGCTGCTTGCCACAGTGCACGGCTTCACCGCGATGGACCGCCGCCTCCATGAGGTGGCGCAGGTGCTGCGGCTGTCACGCACCGCCTTCATCATCAAGCTCGGCCTGCCCAACGCCCTGCCCGACATTCTCTCCGGCATGCGGCTGTCGCTCACCGCGTCGCTGATCGTCACCGTGGTCGGCGAAATGCTGACGGCCCAGACCGGGCTCGGCACCACCATCCTGATGGCCGGACGCACCTTCCGCAGCACCGACCTCTATGCCGGCGTCATCCTGCTCGGCCTCGTCGGCTACCTCAACAACACCCTGCTCGAATTCGCCGAGCGGCGCCTGCTCGCCTGGCGGCGGCGCTGACCAGCCAGCAACAAGGAGGCAACGACAGCATGGCCACGTCCTTCGACCGCACCACCACCATCGACGAGGTCCTCCGCGGCCTCGACCTGCATGGCAAGACCATGCTGGTGACCGGCGCATCGTCCGGCCTCGGCCAGGAAGCCGCGCGCGGGCTCGCCGCACAAGGCGCGCATGTCATCCTCGCGGTGCGCTCCACCGGCCGCGGCAACGCGGCCGCCGACGCGATCCGTGCCCGCCATCCCGACGCTTCGCTCGAAGTCCGCCTCGTCGACATGGGCTCGCTCGCCAGCATTCACCGCTTCACCGATGAAATCGCGCTGGCCCATCCGGCGCTGCACGGACTGATCGGCAATGCCGGCGTGATGGCGACCGACGAAGGACGCACCAGCGACGGCTTCGAGCTGCAGTTCGGCACCAACCATCTCGGCCACTTCCTGCTGGTGAACCGTCTGACCCCACTGCTGGTGAAGGGCGCGCCGTCACGCATCGTGATGATGAGCTCGGGCGCGCACCGCCTGCACAGCGTCGACCTCCACGATCCCAACTTCAGGAACAAGCCCTACGACCGCTGGGACGCCTACGGCCAGTCGAAATCAGCCAATGCGCTGTTTGCGCTGGCCTATGACGACCGCCATGCCGGACAGAACGTGCGCGCTTTCACCGTGGCGCCGGGTATCATCACCGAGACCAACCTGCATCATCACCTGACCGAGGAGATGTTCGTGCCGCTGCGCGCCCGCCAGCCGGGCGTCGTCGACCTGCCGCGCAAGAGCCTCGCCGCCGGCGCCGCCACCATGGTGTGGGGGCTGGTGCATCCCGACCTCGATGGACATGGCGGGGATTTTCTCGAGGACTGCGGCTTCTCGCAGGTCAATCCGGATCCGCGGCTGCCCAACGGCGTCATCCCCTGGGTGCGCGACCACGACCTCGCCGACAAGGTCTGGACTCTGTCCGAGCGCCTCGTCGGCGAAACCTTTCCCCGCCCCTGATCCCACGGAGTTCGACATGAACGAGCCACAACAACGGCCGCAGCTCGCCCAGAACATCGCCGGCACCCTCGGCTTCAATCGCCTGCCGAGCAGCGACGCCCTCGCCGGCACGACGCTGGCGCTGACACTGGAAGACGGCGGCCAGGCGACCATCGCCTTCGACCGCGACCATGGCTGCACGTGGAGCGGCCTGCCCGGCTTCACGGCCACGTCCGGCCAGGCCACCACCGATGTGGTCGAAGCGGCACCGGGCGTGTACTTCATCGACCTGCTGCTGTCGCCCGATGCACCGGAGACGGTCAATGTCATCGCCGACACCACCACACACCGCGCGCTGATCGTCGGCACCCGGATGAACCCGCCGGTCGTGCGCGACACCCGCCTGTCGCAGCAGTTCACCACCGCAACCATCGACGGCGGCGCGGTGACCGGCACGGCCGCGGCGCCGACCCGCGATCTCGTCAACCACCGCGCGCTCTATCACTACAGCCCCGAGACGACCTACGAGCACATCTACATCAACACGAAATGGTACGCCTATCAGTGCGTCAACGGCGCGCGGCGCGGCGACTGCGGCTGCGATCCCGTCAGCTATTACAAGATGCGGGATGACCTCTATGTCGTCACCTGGCGCGAGATCCTGATCGATATCGCCGTGGTGTTCGTCTATGACATGAAGGCGATGCGCACCACCGGCAAGGCCTGGGGCCTGCTCGGCGTGCCGCCGCAGATGCGCAATGCGCCCGCGGGCGCCTTCATCGAAATGCTGCAGGGCGCAAACTACCCCGCCGGCGTCGAGCTGGTCTGAACCATCCGTTGCAGCGTGTCGGCCCGACGCTTTGGGGGAAGCGAACGGCCGATGCGCTCAAAACCCTGCAGGCCCGCGGATCGACCGCGGCCTGCAGGGTGACTTCTCACCGCGGTGTCAGCACGATCGCTTCCGCCGTCGCCGCCTCGACCGCCGCGCGGCTGTAGAGCAGCGGCACGTAGGAGCCCGCAGCCCACAGCGGCGCGAGATCGCGATAGTGCGGGCTGTAGGGATCGCCCGACTGTCCCGGCGTGTTGATGACGCGGCTCGCATCCCAGTTGCCGACATCGAGCACCATACGGAACGAGGCGCCGGCCGTGAGCTGGTAGTCGGTGCGCCGGTAGGTCGCCGCGCGCGGCACGTTGGCCGCGCCGGCGAAGGCGAGCGGCCCGACCGTCAGCTGCGCGGCCGTGGCCTTGTCGGCGAGCGGCGCCAGCGCGTGGGTGAACAGCGCGCGGTGCAGCTTGCCCCAGGCCCAGCGCGACGGATCGTCGCCGAGCTTTGCGGTCACCTCGGCGACGGCCTCGCCAAGGCTCGTCAGCAGCAGCCGGTCGCGGGCGGCCGCCGGGTCACTGCCAAATCCCTCATCCGGCTTTTCCAGCAGCGGCACGATGGCCGGAATGCTCGCGGGGTCGAGCGCGATGACATCAGCCGCCTTCGGCGCGACGGCCTTCGCGACCGTCGCACCCAGATGATTGGCGATCCACACCTCGAACACGGCCGCCGCCGCGCTGTCGGCGGTGTCGCGGGCGTCCCAGCCCTTGAGCAGATCGAGACCCCGCCGCACATTGGCATCGTCCGACGACAACGGCTTGAGCAGCGCCACCAGACGACGGCCGAGCATGGTGGTGTCGTCGTTCTGCAGATCCATCGCATCCGCCAGCGTCATCTTGGTGTTGGCGCCGAGCACCTCGGCGATCCGCTGCCAGCGCGCCGCGTCCGACCACTCGAAGCCGACCTTGCGCTCCGCCACCGGATAATCCGGCGGCAGGTTCATCTGGTTGGCGCTGGCGAACCAGCCCTGCTCCGGACGATAGACCCGCGGCAGCTCGTCGAGGGTCAGAAAACCCTTCCACTCATAGCGGCCATCGCCTGGCACAGGCATCAGGCCGTCATAGCTGACGCGGCGGGGCGTCTTGCCGCCGGGCACCCAGCCGATGTTGCCCTTCACATCGGCATAGACCTGGTTCTCCGACGGCGCGCCCCAGCGCCGCATGGCGGTGAGGAAGCCGTTCCAGTCCCTGGCAGTCATGTAGTCGGACGAGCCAAAATAGGCCGAGGTGCCCGGCTCGAACCAGACCGAACGGATGGCGAAGGCGCGGTGGCTGGCCTCGTCGACGAACAGCACCGGGCCATGGCGGGTGAACTTGAGTTCGAGGTCGCGCGCCCCCTCGCCCTTCACGTCCTCCTTCTCGTGCACCACGCGCATGCTCTCCCAGCCGCCGTTGTAGCGGTACTGGTTGGGATCGGCCGGATTGAGCTCGTAGACGTAGAGGTCCTCCTGGTCGACATTGAAGATGGTGAGCCCGAAGGCGATGGTGCCGTTGTGACCGATCGAGATGCCGGGCAGTGCCGGTTCGCCGGCGCCGATCACCGACAGCCCGGGCGCATTGAGACCGACGATGTAGCGCAGCGACGGCACGCTGTGCTCGCGATGCGGGTCATTGGCGAGGATCGGCCGGCCGGTCGCGGTGCGTGACGCCGCCACCACCCAGTTGTTGGAGCCGATGGTGTCACGCTGCGCGGCCGCCTCGGTGAGGAAGGTGTCGGGATCGTGCAGCATCGCCGCCTTCTGCCCCGGCGCGGCGAAGGCCACGGGACGAGTCGCGAGGTCGTAGAGCGCAAGCACGCCCTTGGGCACGCTGCAGGGATCGAGGCCATCCGGCACTTTCGTGGTCCATGGCGGCTCGAGCTTGACCCGCAGGCGATCGGCCTCCAGGCCCGCGGCGCAGGCGACTTCGGCCCGGCGCACCTCGGAGGCGACATTGCGTGTCAGCCCATGGCTGCGGACCCGCACGACGTCCTCGGCCGACCACAGGTCCGGCTGCGTTCCGGCAAGGCGGAATTCCATCGGCAGCGGCCGCCCTCCCTCGCGCACATCGGCGACATAAGCGTTGATGCCGGCGACGAACGCCTCGGCATAGGTCTTCGCCTTGGGACCGTAGGCGGCCCACTCCGCCGTCATGTCGCCACGGTAAAGAAACAGGCGCAGCGCGCGATCCTGCTCGACATAGGACGGCCCGAAATCCTTCGCCAGCAGCCCGAGCCCGCGCTTGCGCCAGAGATCGATCTGCCACAGCCGGTCGCGCGCGGCGTTGAAGCCCTGCAGGAAGAAGACGTCATGCTCATTGCCGGCATAGATGTGCGGGATGCCCCAGACATCGACCAGGATCCGCGCCGGGGCCTGCAGGCCGGCGACGGTCGCGGACGAGACCCGCGCTGCCGGCGGCAGCGTCTCCTTCGCCTCGCGGGCGACGGCGGGCAGGCCCGAGACCGTGATGAGAGAAGCGGTAATCCCCGCAACGCAAAACGACGAACGAACGGCCCGTGTCAGGCTCTTGTGCATGTCCATCCCCATATGTGGTCGCAGCCTCGACGGGCGCGATCTTGTCCAGCCTCACGCGAGCGCATGCCGGTTGGGCGCAGCGTAGCTGTGTCGCACCGATGCCGGCAAGACGCGCCCGCGGATGGCAGGGGCGCTGTCAACCGCTTCCCGGGAACTGCGCGGACGCGCACCGCGCGATTGACATCACCGCGGTTGTATAGCAGTGCGACGGTCTGAATTTCGACCACCCACCTCAAGGAGACCAAGATGGCCGACATCCGCCGCCTGCATTCCAACGCCCGCATGAGCCAGGCCGTGGTTCACGGCGACACCGTGTATCTCGCCGGCCAGGTCGCCCAGCGCGCCGGCGGCGGCTCGGTGGCCGAGCAGACCCGCGACATTCTCGCCCGCATCGACGAACTGCTGGCGGAGACCGGCTCGGACAAGACCAAGATCCTGTCGGCGACCATCTGGCTGACCGACATGAGCCGCTTCGCCGAGATGAACGAGATTTGGGACGCCTGGGTCGCCCCCGGCGGCCAGCCGGCGCGGGCCTGCGTCGAGTCGAAGCTCGCCGCGCCGTCCTACAACGTCGAGATCGCGATCATCGCCGCCCGCTGAGGCGACGGCATCGGAACACCGCGCGGGCCATGCCAGCGCGGTGTCTCCCCACGACCGTTTTCCCCGCCGGCGTTCGGCGCGGCTTGGTACCGGCTCCCGGGTCCCGGCCAGGGCAATGCCGCAGGAGTTCCGATGTTCAGGGCCGTGAAGCATCTGTTCGACGAGAGTTCGCCCGATTTCAAGGCCCGCCTGATCGCGATCTACGCGGTCGTCGGCCTCCTCAACATCGGCGCCTGGGTCTGGGCGTTCATCGCCTTCCGCCACAGCCC
The DNA here is from genome assembly GCF_018131225.1 of Bradyrhizobium sp. U87765 SZCCT0048. Taxonomy (GTDB): domain Bacteria; phylum Pseudomonadota; class Alphaproteobacteria; order Rhizobiales; family Xanthobacteraceae; genus Bradyrhizobium_A. Next base: position 821,372 of record NZ_JAFCMM010000001.1, read on the forward strand.
GACCATGCTCGGCGTCGCTCTTGTGATCTACGGCCTCGGGCTGCGCCACGCAGTCGACGCCGATCACATCGCGGCCATCGACAATGTCACGCGCAAGCTGATGCAGATGCGCCAGCGCCCGGTCGCGGTCGGCTTCTTCTTCGCCATTGGCCATTCGACCGTGGTGATCATCGCCAGCGGCGCGGTCGCGGTCGCCGCCACGCTGCTCGGCAGCTTCGGCGCATTCCAGAATATCTCCGGCATCATCGGCACCAGCGTCTCGGCGCTGTTCCTGCTGGCGATCGCCGCGATGAACATCGTGATCTTCGTCTCGATCTACCGCAGCTATCGCCGCGTCCGGGCCGGCGGCCCCTATGTCGAGGAGGATCTCGACCTGCTGCTCGCCAATCGCGGCTTTCTCGCACGCCTGTTCCGCCCGGTGTTCCGGCTGGTCACCAAGAGCTGGCACATGTTCCCGCTCGGTTTTCTGTTCGGCCTCGGCTTCGACACTGCGACAGAGGTCGCGATGTTCGGCGTCTCCGCGGCGCAGGCCGCCAAGGGCGTGCCGTTCACCGCCATCATGGTCTATCCCGTGCTGTTCGCCGCAGGCATGTCGCTGGTCGATACCACCGATGGCGTGATGATGCTCGGCGCCTATGAGTGGGCGTTCGTCAAGCCGATGCGCAAGCTCTACTACAACATGTCGATCACGCTGGTGTCGGTGATCGTCGCGCTGCTGATCGGCGGCATCGAGGCCCTCGGCCTGATCGGCGGCCGGCTCGGCCTCGAAGGCGCGTTCTGGGAATTCGTTGCCGCCCTCAACGAAAACTTCAACAACCTCGGCTTCGTCATCATCGGCCTGTTCATCGGCGCCTGGGCGCTGTCCTACATCATCTACAAGGTGCAGGGACTGGACGAGGTCGACGTGCGGATGAGCGGGCAGTCCTGAGCGGCAGCGCGCCGGACCACCGACGGCGGCTCCGGCAACTCCATTCCGCGACAGCGCTCCAGGGCCGCCCGCACCAACCGTTCTGCGCGCATCATCGCGCGACCGACATCATGCTCCGCTCGCTGTCGGTGAGCTTGTTTTTCTGCTCCTCGCTCAGCGTGCCGCCGCCGACGATCTGGAACATGCTGTTCGGATCATAGCTCTGGCGCTGGTCGAGCGTGCGCTTCTTGTCCTTCTCCGATTGCTCCGGCGCAGTCTGATCGCCACCGCCGCCATAGCCGAGCACTTCGACCATGATGATCGAAGCCTGCGTGTTGCCGCCGCTCTGGCTCGGCGCCTGCGTCTGCTGGGTCGCTGCCGTCGCGTTCGAGGCCGACAGGGCCATGCTGAGATTAGGCGCCTGGACGGTCGGAATACCCGACGAGTTGCCCTGCACCTGGATATTCGCGGCATTGAGAATCTGCAGCGCTGCCAGGGTCACGTTGCCGGAGACACGGATGCCCGCCTCGCCCGCATCGATGGTGCCGAGCGGAGCGATGAGATCGATGTCGCCGGGCGGCACTTCCGGGATCGGGTTGAGGGTCGCGATGCCCGCGCCGGATGACGGCACCTGCGGCGACAGCATCGCCCGGCCATACTTGTCGTAGACGCGTTTCGGCGGCGTATAGACCGTCGTCGTCTTCGAGCCGCGGCCCGCATTGATATCGCCGGTCGCCGACCACGCGATGATATTGCCGCCGAACGTGGTCATGATGCGCGACAGGCCGAGCAGGATGCTGTCCTGCCCGTAGATCTGGATATTGCCCGCGCCCTGCGTGATCAGGCCGGACGACGCCGGCGGCACCAGCCCTTCGATGCCGATGACGGCGCGGCCGCCCGGCGCTAGGATCTGGATGTCGCCCCCCGACAGCGTCCGGATGCCCGAGCCACCGAACATCGTGAGATCGCCGCCATAGGCCGCCATCTCCGGGAACAGCACGGCAATCGCCTGTCGCCCGCGCAGATAGCTGCCATGGCGCTGACCACCCTCGTCGTTGTGCTCGCGGCCGCCCGCGGTGAGCTCGGCAAAATAGACGCTCCGCAGGAAGATCTGCCGCTGCTCAGGGGGCAGGCCTGCGAAGTAAGCGCGTGCCTCCACATCGGTCCCGGCGAAGCCGTAGCGCTCGCCGAGCCAGACCGCGAGCTCACGCTCATATGTTTTGGCAACCTTGCCCGGCTGGTCGGCGAGCGGCACGCCGCTGCTCGACAGGTTCGCGGGATCGAGATAGCGCGCCGCGAAGCCGTCGTAGTTCGGCCCGGACGCACCGACGCCGGCGAGCATGGCAACACTGGCGCCGCGACGGGTGTCGCCGGTGGCGAGCGGGCCGATGCTGGTGATCGCGCCCTTGTCGGCCTGATAGAGATTGCGGCCGGCGGAGATTTCGATCGCACCGGGACCGGCGATGTCGAAGTTGGCGTTGACGATGTCCCGTCCGGCGGAGATGACCGAGACATCATTGGGGTTGCTGTGCACGATCAGATTGCCACGTGACGTGCCACCGTAATAGCTGTCGCGCGTCGCCCCGGGGGCCAGCCCGGCGCCGACGATATCGCGGCCGGCGCGCACCATGAGCGGCGCCGACGCGCTGTACCAGATGCTCAGTCCACCGGAGAACGACAGGACCTCGCCGGTGTACAGGCCGGAAATGTCGCCGCTCCTCGCGTAGAAGCGCACGGGATCGGCATCGGCCGCCCGGCCGATGGGGGTCACGGAGGTGTTCGGACCGAACACGAACAGCGACAACGGCATGACATTGCCGACCTGATCGATCGAGCCGGTGAACGACGCGTTGGTCACCAGCGACCGGCCGAAGACGTCGACGTCGCGGCCGGCAAAAGCCGGATTGAACGGGGTCGGCATCGGCACGCCGGTGCCGGACAGGCTGAAGCCGTACTGGCCACCATAGATCGAGTTGCCGGCCAGCATTTCCAGCGTGCCATACCGCGAAGGCGCGAGGGTGACGAAGGGATAGGGCTGGTTGTCATAGCGCAGGGACGGCGCGGCACTGGCGCCGTAGAAGATGCTGCCATTCAGCGCCGCCGCCCGCAGGATCGCCGGATAGACGACGGTGCCGTCGACCATGTTCTGGTCGGTGTTCAGGCTCGCGGCGCGAATGCTGTCCCGCTCCATCAAGGATGTCGTCGGTGTCAGGTTGCCGCCGGCCGACATCAGGTTGATCGCGGTATGCTCGGTCCACAGCGAGAACCAGCTTTCGCCGCCGCCGCCATACGAGACGCCGCCCGCGGCATAACTTCCATTGTTCGGCGACAGTGTGCGGCCGGGATCGCCGGCGCCGCCGAGGACGAGGTCACCCCGCGTATCGATGGTCATCACCGCGTCGCCGGGCACCAGTGTGAAGCCCGAATGCGCGTCCGACGCCGTCGCGGTGAACGGATCGAGCCCGCGCGGATCGAACTTGTCGACATAGGCGCCGTAGGCCAGCTTGATCCCGCCGACCGACTGCGTGGTGACATGCAGCGCACCGCGCAGGTCGACCAGCGCTCCCGCCAACGCATGTTTCTCGCCGACATCGGACAGTGTCAGGTTCGGATTGAGGGCGCCGGCAATGCGGATGTCGATGTCGCCGCCTCCGGTCAGTGACAACGATCCGTCCGCCCCGACGCGGCCGGTGCTGCCGACCGCGACCATCAGGCCCTGGCTGCGCTCCTGACCGGTCCGTAGCGAACCCTGGCCGCCGCGCAGATCGATCGCGCCGGCGTCGCCGCCCACCCGGATCGCGATGTTGCCGCCGCCAAGCGCGCCGATGCCCGTGAAGCCGGCGACATCCGGCAGACGCGCCTGATTTCCGTCCGCGATCGCCGTGTTCGGCACATAGGTGCCGAAATTAATCCACCAGGAGGTCGGGATCGGGGTATCCACGGCGGTCGTACCCGTGCCCTGGCGCCACAGCCAGTTGCCGGTGACGACAGTGGAAGGCGTCTGGCGCCACGACTGACCGTAGATGTTGCCGGTGAGATTGCCCCCGGCCGCGATCAGAACGTTGCCACCCTGGTCCGGGTACCACGCCTGATAGATCGCAGTCGCCGAGGCGTAGTCGGCGCTCGCAGCGCCCAGCAGCGTGCCATCAGGGAGAAGGCCACGGGCGCGGTTGTAGGCCGCATCGACCGCCGTCGCCGTGCCGGCGGTGTAGACGCCGTAGAGCGAATCCATCCGGATATTGCCGGCCGCTGCCAGCGACAGGTTGCCGGTGCCGGTGCGGATCACACTGAACGACGGCGAAGCATATGTGGTCGTGGGCGGCATATTGATGGTGGAGAGGTTGCCCTGCCCGTAATCCCCGAAGTCCGGCGGCAGGCCGAAATCATTCCAGGTGTACTTGGGATCGCCGTACAGGGTGGCGAGTTCGAGCCGGGTCTTGAACAGCAGGTCCGACCTGCTGGTGATGCCGGGTGGCAGGCCGTTGAGATCGACGACCGCGTTGACGCCCTGCATGGTCAGGCCGAGATCGAAATGACCGGCGGCGGGATCCCAGAAGCCGGGTAGTTCCAGATCGTCCCAGCTCGACGCCCCGAGCAGCGCGATCAGCTGGCTCTCCGATTTGCCGACGAGATCGTTGACGGAAAGATTGGGATAGTCGGCGCCCCATTTGGCGAGGATCGCGAGCGCGCCCGCCATGTTGAGGTTCATGACGATGCCGCCGGAGGCCGTCCGCGAGGCATAGTGCGTATCGGCAAGAATGATATCGCCCTTGCCCAGCGGATTGCGCGCACGGACGTCCGCCGAGCCGAGATCGGCGCCCGCCGTGAACTGCATGTCCCAAGAGGTCGCGCCGGCGCCGAGCATCGGCGCGATGGCCCAGTTCTGTGACTGGCGATCGCCCGTCCGCGGACGCAGCTCGACCCGCTGGCTTCCCACGAGCTTCACATCGGTCATGGACGGGATCAGCGATCCCGCCGCCAGCGCCAGCGGCACCGCGGCGGTCAGATCCGCAGGCAGCGGAACGCCCTTCGGCCAGGTCAGCGCCCCGAAGCTCGCGGCGCCGCGCAACACTGTACCGGCATCGAGCTGCATGCCGGCCGACAGCGTCACCACACCGGTCAGCACCGTGCCCTTGGCGAACGCCACCGCGCCGCTCGCGTCATAGATGGTGGCATCGACGACAGTCCCTGCGGACAGCAGCAGCGTGCTCGTCAGGGTGGCGCGGACCGGCAGCACCGTGCCTGCCGGCAGGCCGTTAGCGGCACCGACCGGCAGATCGTAGTTGAGTGTCACGCCCTTCCTGAACACCGTGCCGGCATCCAGCGTGACGGCGATGGGAAGCGTCAGGTCGCCGCCATACGGCAGAATACCCGGATCGAGCACCCAGCCGTTGTCACCGGTGGTCGCCGGCGGCGGCGTGAAGCCGTCGTTGATCGAGCCGCGGATGTTGAGATTGCCGACGGCGCGGATGGCGATCGCACCGGGCTCGCCGAAACCGCGCAAGCCGGCATCGAGCCGGTTTGCGTTCGGGCCATAGCGATAGCCCGACAGGTCGAGATCGCCGGCGACCGTGAGATCGCCGTTCGGGTTCGCCGCGCTGACCTTGCTGACGACCTCGACGCCCGGACGAAGACGATAGTTGCCGAGGCCGCCGAGCCGCGCGCTCAGTGCCCCATTGGCCAGCGCCGCATCGATGAAGGCCGCGCTGTCGGTATCGATGGCGTCGAGATAGCCCTGCGTGATCTCCTGCGGCCGGTTGCCGGTCACCTCGGGCGCGGTGGCGAGCGGCGCGTCGTCATAGACGCGGAACGCGTTGACCGCGACGGTCCTGGCGCCGCGGACCGGCGGCGTCCCCTGGACGTTGACGGCAACGTCATTGGCGCCGTCGACCCCGCGGGTCCCCGCCGGCACGCCGCTGCCGCCGAGACGCGGCGCATTCAGCGTCAGCGTGCCGCGCGCGGCGCCATCGTTCTGGCGCGGCCCCGTGCCGGAAGCAACCTCCGTCCCGACGCGCAAGTCGACGGCGGCATTGCTCGTCAATGTCAATGTGCCCTGACGCGTCGTCAGATCGACGCTCGCGCGGTTTGGTGCATCGATGATCTTGCCATAGCTGTCGAACCGCATGCCGGTGCCGTGGGCGTCCAGCAGGCCGTTGACCGTCAGATCGCCCATCGCCACGAGGCGAATGCTGCCGACCTGGACGCCGCTGGCATCGATCGTACCGTTGACCGTGAGACTGCCGCCGTCGGCGACGATCTCGACATTGCGCGCCCTGACCTCGTTGCCGACGACGACGTCGCCCTGCTTGATCTGGAAGCGCCGCGCGCCGAACACGCCGCCGTCGTTGAGTCGCGCATTAAGCCCGGCGAAGTCGGGCAGCACCTGGGCCTGCACGGTGACGTCGGCTGCGTCATACGGCACCAGCGTGCCGCCAGCGTCGTATCGCCCGGATGCGGTCCCGCGCAAGGCGCCGGCGAGCTCGACGCGTCCCGCGCCGTTGCCGAGGGCCGTCACGGTGATGGTGCCGGCGCGATTGCGCTCGGCGGAGACGTCAATGGTGGAGCCCGCCTCCTGGCGGATATTGCCGGCGCTGCTGCTCAGGATGAGATCACCGCCCCAGCTGTACTTGGTGATGTCGAACATCGGCACCGCGCGCCCGGCGAGATCGAGGCGTGCGTTGCCGCCGAGGACGATGTCGCCGCTGGCGTTCACGGTGAAATGCCCCGACGGCAGCACCACGCTGCTGTCGATGAGGATATTGGCGCCAGCAAGCTTGAGCTGCGCACCGAGGGCCGTGGCCGGCACGGCCGCGCCACCCGAGCCGATGATGCGGATATCGCCGCCGGCGGTGATGGTGTTGCCGGACCCGGCCGCGCCGGTCAGAAGCGGCGTCGCGACGGTCAGATTGCCGCCGCTGTACTGATAGCCTGCACCCGCGACGTATTCGCCCTGCCGGTGATAGACGCTGAGCGTGCTCTTGTTGGTCGATGTGACGTATTCGCTGGCCGTGAAAGTCACATCGGTGAAGCCGAGCGCGATGCGATTGTCGACAACCTGGTTGCCCGGCTGGGTGTTGGGGCCGTAGCCGAACACGATCCGGTTGGCCGCGATATTCAACCGGCCGTCGCCGAGCGTGTCTGGCATCGCCGCCCCCGGCGCCACGGCCAGGCCCGTCCAGACGAACTCTCCGGCGCGGATCGTCGCAACATCGCTGCTGCCGCCGTAGCCGTAGATCGCCGGGGTCCCGAGGACGAGGCGACCGATCCGCGACGCATCGAGCGTGACGTTGCCGAACACATTCACCGAATTGCGTGCATTCAGTGCCAGCGTCTCGAGCGCCGGTGCGCCCGTCGCGGTATTGCCCGCCAGCAGATGTGACAGGACATTCTGGTTGAGCGCGAGGCCAGCCGGCAGACGGCCTGCCGCCGCGGCGGCCGAAAGAGCCGCATCGTCGCCGAGATTGATCGCCGACAGGCCCAGCACGAGATTGCGGGTACCGTAGGAGACGTTCCCCGCCATGGCGAACGAGCCGATCGTCGCCGCGGCGATCGTGCCTTCCGAAACCAGCGTGGTCACCCCGCCGCAGCCGGCGGTGACACAGGCGCCGATCGAGATTTCGACCTCGTCACCGGAGTTCGGCCTCGTCTCGGCCTGCATCAGATTGATCGCGCCGTTGGACAGCATGAGCACGCCATTGGCCACGAAGACATAGCCGTCTCGCGAGTTGAAGCTGCCGCGACCGCGACCGATGGTGCTGAGCGACGCGCCCTCCTCGATCGTCACCCGGCCGATCTCCTCGCGCCATGGCCGCCCACGGCTCGCGAGAAAGATCTCGCCCGCCACAAGTCGCGCACCGCTGCGCACGATGGTATCCATGGGGCTGGTTTCGATGGTCACCACGCGCCCGTTCTGGCCATAGTCCACGCCGATGGCGCCGTTCAGCACCAGACGCGGCGCATTGAGCTTGTTGATCTCGTCGGCGCTGACGGACGACCCCGACATGCCCGGCGTCGCGTTCTGGCCGGTTGCCAGTATTTCATTGACGCCGAGGAGCTGCACGATGCCGTCAAAACCATTGCTGTCGACCGCAGCACGGATGCGCAGGTCGCCGTCGAAGATCAGTTGCGCACGGCTGTCGGCCGTGCGCGGCTTCTGCAATTCGAGATTCAGCAGGCGTGCGTCGATGGTCATGGCCGCACGCGGCACGCCGACACGCACCGCATCCGCGAGCACGAACGCATTGTAGCCCATCTCATTGTACGACGAATGGGTCCTGACGATATTGCCCGGTGTCACGGTGACGAGGCTCGGCAACGACGAACGGATCGTCGTGTTGGCGATGCTGAGAGAGGCACTCGCGACATACGAACCGTTGCCGGTCGCCGCAACGCTGCCGCCCGGGAGGACGCGGCCGCCGATCTCGACGCGATAGGCTCCCGGGAGGAGCGCATAAGTCGACGGCATCAGCGTATAGGTGCCGGCCGCAAGGCCCGGCACGCCGTCGGGAATGGTGATCTGCCGGCCGATCCCGGGCTCGCCATAGCCCGCCTCCTGCCCCGTCGGCGCATAGAGACCGGCGCGGCCGGGCACGATGGCATAGACCTCGTTGCCGCTGGCACTGTACTTGTAGGCGGGATTGGAATTGATGAACGGTGTGGTGAGAACATCCACGGAGCCGCCGCGACCGGAGACGAATCCCGCGCCGGTCAGCTCGCCGCCGCCCGAGAGGTCCAGGATGGCGCCGGCCGGCGCGTCGACATGCAGAACGCGCAGGCTGATCGTCCCCATTTTTCCAGCGCCGAACAGCTTCGCTGCTGCGCCGTTGTAGGTGTAGGTGAGGCCGTCGCGGGTGCCGCCATAGGGCATCGTCAACCCGGCGCTGCTGACCGACGTGATGCTGCCCGGCAGAAAATGAATGACATCGATCTGGGCGTCGTTGCTGTTCGTTGCGAACTGGAGCGTGCCCAGAGGCGCACGCACCACGCCGCCCTGATTGATGGTGCCCGCAGCGAGCGACAGTGAGCCGAACACGGAGTTCGGCATCTCGGGTGTCACCGCGCCATAGCGGCGGATATCCAGCACGCTGCCAGCGCGGATCTTGCCCTCTTCACCGATATAGCCGGCCGTGATGATGCCGAACGCGCCGGTCGCCGGATAGATCTGCTGCGCGGTCAGGGCGATGTTGGCCGAAGACTGCAGGCGGGTACTGATGTCCGTCCGGATCGCGCCGAGCATGCGGATATCGCCGCGGCTCAACAGATCGACCAGCGCGAAGCCGCGGCGGTCGACCGTGTACTCCCGTGTCTCGATGTCCATGACCTGGCGGACGCCGAACGCGACGAAATCGCGCACGTCGATCAGGTCCGCGGTCACCCCGAACACGGCGTTGCTCGGCGTGTCCGTCGGTTTGCCATAACCGCTCTCCCACCTCACCGCGGGCAAGGTGAAGTGCTCGCGGCCGCCGCGGGTCGCGCCCGCCAGCCTCACATAGGGAGCCGAAAGCGACACGCGCGCGGCGGCGTCGGCGGCATCCGTCACGGCGTACGCGCCGGCATAGAGACGCAGGCTCTGTCGCATCCCCAGCGCGACGTCGCCATCGAACGACAGGATACCGTCGACCAGCACCGACAGGTTGTCGAAGCCGCCGGCCCTGATGCGGTCGGCCCCGACGCGCGCCGTGCCGGTGACAAGGCTTGCCCTCGCATCAGCCTTCGAGGCCGCACCGGCGATGGCGCTGTCGCCCTGGATGTTGGCGATGACGATTTCGCGATGCCGCAGCACATCGCCGCTGAGAGTCTGCGACGGATAGTTGGGCGTTTCGAGCGCGAGCGCCAGCGTGCCGCCGGCGGCGTTCGAACCGCCAGCCGTCGCCCGCAGCGTTCCATCGAGATAGAGGCCGTGGCCCGACTTGACGACGATGCTGCCGCCGTTGCTGGCGACCGCGAGCGGCACGCTGGCCTGGAACCCCACGACAGGCGTACCAAGAACTGCGCTGGTGCCGGATGCGTCCAGCAGCGCGCCGGGGCGAATGACGACGAACGATGTCGGCGTGAGGGTCTGGCCGTTCTGGTCCCAGTCCAGCGCGCCACCGATCTGGATCGAGCCGCCATCGGCGACCACGCCGTAGGTCCGGCCGCGCATGTCGGTGGCCGTCACCGCACGCGCCGCCACGTCGAGAACGGCATGTTCGCCGATCCAGATCAGGCCCGCCTTGCCGCCAATTTCCGGAACGAGGGAGCTAGTCGGCTGGGTGAGGCTGATGGTGCCGTTCGGCGCCACCAGCATGCCATCGACCGTGAAATCGACGCCCCGCAGATTTATCGACTGGCCGGCGTCGACCACGATCGCCGCGCCTGCGCGAACATCGATCAGCCCGCTGGCGAGCTCAGTTGCCCCTTCTCCGGTTGCCGCACGAAGCGTGACGCTCGCGCCTGCCCGCTGGGTCAGGCGCGCATTACGCGCGTCCTCGATCCACGCCGGCGGCGTCCAGACGTCGAGCGCACGCGTGGGATCCGCGCCGGTCGCGACGTCGAAAGCGCCGTCCTTGAGCCGATAGACCGGCATCGCGCCATCGATCCGCGCCCCGTCCGCGACCACGAGACCGCGACGGCCATTGATGTCGTAAGTCGAGAATCCCGTCTGGAACAGCGGCGTGCCGATCTGCAGGATCGGCTTGATGCTGGCGTCACGCTGCAACACCGCCCCGGCCGCGATGCGCGTTCCGGCCGCGAACGTCACGTCGGTCGGCGCCAGCGTGCCGACCGGAATCGTCCGGGTGACTGGTGTCAGGGAACCCAGACCGTCCGGGAAGACATCGCCCGGCAGGATATAGCCCGCGATCGCGGCCACCTGGTATTGGGGAATCGTGATCACCGTGCCCGCCGGAATGACCGGCCGCGGGTAGTTGGTCGCGCGCGGCCAGTACTGGAATTGCTGCCCGCTGCCGGTCTTGACGAAGTAGCTCGCGCCGGCGGTCGGATAGGGCGGCGTCCAGTCCGCGGCCAGCCTGACGTTCGTGAAATTCGCGGCCGCGGTGATGCGATCGCCCGGCAGGAATACGGTGGTCGGATAGGAGTAGTCCGCCGGCAGCACCTCGCCGGCCTTGACCTGATACTCCCGAAGCAGCACGAGATCGACTGGCGCCTTCTCGCCCGCCCCGAGCACACCGTCGGTCTTCAGGATCCTGCCGCCGATGGCGATCGCCGAGCCGGATTCGACCCTGAGCGTGCCGCCGCCGCTGACGCCATAGGCGCGGATGTCGCCGTCGAGCGTCAGCAGGCCGTCGGCCTGGGGATTGAGCGGATTGGTCTGACCGGCGATCAGCGTAACGTCGCCGCCGCGGCCTCCCCTGAACTTGCCATCGGAGAGCACCGCACCTCCCGAGGACACGTCGATCGCGCTGCCCCTCTCCACGGTGATATCGTGGGTCGATCGCAGGGTGACCGAGCCGCCGTTGATCAACGCCTGCCCGGCATCGGCAGACGAGCGCCCTTGCGCGTTGACCCAGATGCCGCGCAGGTCGAGCGTCGCACCGTCATGGACCGTGAACGATGCCGTGCCGTTCTTGAGCAGCACCTCACCAAAACCGCGACCGCCGGCGATATTGCCCTTGAAATAGTTGTCGACCGTCAGCGAGCCGCCCCGCGCGGTGACATCCGCCTTGATGTCGACCACCGGCGCGTTGAGCGTGACGCTGCCGCCATCGGCGAGCGCCAGGGCGCGATCAATCGTGATGGTGTCGGCCGAACCGACCGCAAGTCCACCGAGACGCATCGCGTTGAGGCGGCCGGCATCGAACCACGCCGTCCCGGTGCGCGCCAACGGCAACGCATCGGCCGCGGACATGCCCGCGGTGATCGCTGCGACATCGCCGAAACGAACCTGCGAGGCGTAGAATGCGCTCTCGGTCGTTTTCGTCACATCGAAACGGCCGAGGCCGAGCGTGCCCGCCTGCGGCGCGGCGTTCTGCACCTGCTTGAATCCGTCGGCGACATTGGCGGCGCGCGCACTCGACTGCCGTTCGCCGGTGACGACGTCGGCGAGGATCTCCGCCTCGAACACCGCTGTCGGCGTCGACAGGTTGAGGCGGCCAGCGTCGCGGCCGACCGTATAGCCGGCCTCATAGCGCCCCGTGGTCGAACGATCGAGTGGAGAGGTCCAGATCTCGGTAAGACGGTCGATGACCTTGCCCTGGACCATATGCGTCCGCACGAAGCCGCCGGCAGGCGCGATGAACTTCATATCGGCCGGTGCATCCTCGACGCGGTAGATGCGGCCATCGGCTCCGAGCAGCGAGGTGGAAAAGATCCAGCCGCCGTCATAACTTACCGAGCCACCGGAAATGTTGAAGGTCGCGCCCCGCTGGGCGACGACTTCCGGCGCCGCCAGGGTGATGCTGCCGCCCACGGCCGTCCACTCGCCGATGGTATGGGCCGCGTTGGCGAGATAGCCGCCGACTTCGAGCAGACCCCCCCTGGTGTAGTAGCGGTCGCCGGCATAGCCGCCGGTGCCGGCGGGCACATAGACGAGATCGCGCACGTCGATCCAGACGTTCCGGCTGAGCAGCACGCCGCTGTCACGATTGACCGGCGAATCCCTGAGCTCGTTGCCCTGAACGTTGACCCGCACCTGGTTGGCCGACATCGGCAGGACCACGCCCTGCACGCCCGATACGTCGAGGAATGCGCCGTTTTCAACGAAGACGCGCTTGCCCGCGCTCACCGCGATCTGGCCACCCTGAGCCATCGTGAGCGAGCCGTTCTGGAAATTCGCCACGCCGCCGGTGACGATCTCGACGCGCGACTGATCGAGGCGGTCGGCAAGCTTGGCCAGATTGTCGAACTGTCCGAGCGCGCCCGGATTCATCCCCGAGGCGGCGATCAGCGCGTCGCGTTGCGAGTTGAGAGCCGTATCCCTCGACGCGAGTTCGGGCAGGATCGCGCTGACGCTGCGCCCGGTCAGCGTGACGCTGCCGTTGCCGTCGCTCAGGGCGTTCAGCAGATGGATGGTGCCGCGCTGATTGACCGATGTCGTCGACAGCAGGATGCCGTCCTGCGTCACCGCGCGCCCCGCCAGGGTGATGTCGCCCTGCTGCGACAGGACGAGGCCCGTATTGGTCACGCGGCCGCTGGCGCTGCCGATGCCGATCAGCGGCGCGATCTCGCTGCCGCGGGTGGTCGAGAACTGGTTGACGTCGGTGGCGTAGCCGCGACGCAGGACGAAGTCGTCGCCCGCCGCGAGAATGGCCTGCCCCTTCAGGGTGGAGATGCTGCCGGCATTCTCGACCTGCGAGCCGATCATCAGCACGTAGCCGCCGCCCGCGGTCACCGAGGATGGCGCGGCGGTGGAAATCGAGGCGCCCGCCTCGACGACCACCTTGCCGCCCGCGGCGGTGAAGCTCGGCGTATAGGTGGAGCCGGTCAGTTTCGAATAGATGCCATTGTCGAGGAACTGACGGTCGGTGATGCCGGCGGTGGATGCGATCAGCGAACCAACATTGATCTGGCTGTTGCCGCCGAAGATGATGCCGTTCTGGTTGATGACATAGACCTGACCGTCGGCCTTGATGTTGCCGAGGATCTGGCCCGGACCGGTCGTCGCGTCGACGCGGTTGAGCGCCACCCAGTTGCCGTTGCCACGCTGGTCGAACGTCAGCGTGGTCTGCGCTCCGACATTGAAGGTCTTCCAGTTGAGGATCGCCTGCTGCGCGGTCTGGCGAATGCCGACCTGGGTCTGGCCGCCGGCGTCGACGCTCTGGGTCGGCGCGTCGGCGCCGGTCCAGCCCGCCGGTGCATTCGGCAACAGGCCGCCGGCGCCGAGGCCGTTGCGCACCGCGACGGGCGCCGTGGTCGATACCTGCGCCGCAGCGGCGGCCGCGCGCGCCGCCGCCTGGGCATTCGACATCTCCTGCACGGCGCGGATCGCGCGCACCATCGACTGCTGCGCCGCCGCGGTCGATTGCCGCGCGGCCTGCGCCGCCGCTTCCGAGGCCGCCGCTGGAACAGGCCCGGCGCCACCGCCGCCGCCCACGCCGCCCAGCGTCGCGGCCAGCGCGCCGCCCCCCGCCGTCAGGAGCGCGACAAGGCTCGTGCCCGCCAGCAACGCGTAGCGCACCGAACGATGCGTGCGGACGGTGGTCGGACGAAACATGGGAGCTCCTTACGGCAACAGGCGCATGCAGGACGCACAGCGGGTCCCGCCTGACGGGATCATCGAACGCCGGCTCGCCGACCGGGCCTGGCGGTCCCGCGCGCATGGATCCGGCTCGCGCGACGTGTGCCGAGGTGCTCGGCACACGATGCAGGAGACGAAAGACACTCCAGCCACGAAGCAGCCCCAGGCATCCGAAGCCATCCGCCCATCGGCAAACGGCCATCCGGAAACCAGGCGTTCATACCTGGGTGACGGGAGTACGGGCCCGAACCCCCACGGGTTTTTTGTGAAACTTTCGTGTCAGGCGACGCCGCGTGGCGCGGCGCCCTGATGCCGCAGCCTTCGTCAACTCAGCAGAACAATGCCGCCCGGCAGCGCACGCATCCTGGCGCCAAAGGCCTGTTCGATCTGGGTGAGGATGTCATCGAGCCGGCTGATGCGGAAGCGCCCACTGACCGGCGCACGGCCCAGCGCGGCGCTGGTCACGATGATGCGCCCGGCGCGATAGCGGTTGACCTCGGTCACCACTTCGCTCAGCGGCGTCGCCCTGAAGATCAGCACCCCGTCGTGCCAGGCCGACATGACGTCGATGTCGACCGACCTGACCTGCATCTCGCCCTGGGCGTCATAACGCAGTTGCTGCCCCGCCATGACCGTGGCCCTGTCGCCGCCACGCGCGACACGCAGTTCGCCGCGCAGGCAGGTGGCGCAGACCGACGCTCCGTCGTCATGCTGCAGGTATCGGACATCGAAGCGGGCCGCGGTCGCGGTCATCTCGCTGTCGGCCGCCTCAACGATCAGCGTCCGCCCCTGCCGCGCCGTCGCGAACGATGCCTCGCCGGCAATCAGCTTGAGGCGCTCGCCCCCCTCGTCAGACGATTGACGCGCGATGCTGGTGCGCGTGTTCAGCCGGATCGACACATTGTCGGAGACGGCTACATTGCGCTGCTCGCCGGCGCCGGTCCGATAGTCCGCCGACAGCTCGGTCAGGGACGGCCACAGCTCGAGCGGTGGCCGGGCCGCGACATAGACGCCGGCGGCCACCGAAGCGGCCACCAATCCCCCGCCGACGAAGGCACGCCGGCTCATCGGGCCGATCCGGCGCGCCGCATTGTCCTGCAGCCGGCTGCCCGTATCGCGGCGGCGCAGTGTCTCGCCGGCCTTGCCGAGGTCGCGCCACAACAGGCTCGCCGCGGCGAAAGCGGCGGCGTGTTCGGGGCTTTTGTCCCGCCATTGCCTGAGCTCGTCGGCATCGGCCATGGTGGCTGCGCCGGACGTCAGCCGCCGGACCCAGCCGACCGCCTCTTTCCTGAGAGGATCGAGCTCCAGATCGTCGTGATCACCGGCAGCCATGGTCAATCCCCGCTGCAGCATGATTGCCCGTCTGCCCTCTCCACGACAAAACTCCGCCACCGGGCCCGACAAACGCCCTCAATGAAGAGACATCTTTCAGCGATCGTTTCCGCATCGTCATTCGCCAAATTTGTCGCGACGGGCGAGGCAATATTCCTGCGCCCGCTGCAACTCCTTCTCGACGAGGCTGACCGAGATCCCGAACTTCTTCGCAATGTCGGCGCGAGGCATGCGGTCGAGGCGGGCCGCAAGCAGAATATCGCGCTGCCGGGCGGGAAGCTCGAGAAGAATGGCTTCCAGCAGCTTGAGATCCGAGCGCATCTCGACGACGTTGGACGGCACCGGAGCGTCGTCGGCGATCTCCAGCAGGCCATCGACCTCCGCCGCACTCAGATACCGGGAATTCGCATCGCGCATCCGATCGCGTGCGGCATTCATCGCGATCCCGAAAATGTAGTTGGTCGGATTGCGGACATCACCGATGGCATCGACCCGCTCGATCCGGAGCCAGGCGTCCTGCAGCGCGTCGTGGGCAAGGTCGGGCGACCCGAGGCGCCTGGTCAGGCGCCGCTTGAGATCGTCGTAGCGATCGACCAGATGTCGTCGCACGAGGGCCAGTGACGCGTCCTTCATCGCACGGTCCGTGCCGGGACCGTCGTGGCCTCGTCGCATCCCATCGTGACGCCGGGCGCCTGTGGCAAGATGACAATCACGATCGGTTGCCTCAGGCCCTCCGGCGGCGCAGCTCCGAAACCGAGCTGACTTACGGCGCGCTGAATGGCTTCGTCAACCTCCGCGCTTCCGCCGGAGCCGAACTGCTCGTACCGCGTCAAATGGCCGCCGCCATCGATCGATAGCCGCATCGCGATCCGGTAACGGCCGGGACGCGCGAGGTTATCCCGGCACAGCGCCGCGCGAAGGGCGGCCTGGATACGCCCATAGTAACTGGCGACGAGCGGCGACGCCGACGTCTCCAGCGCGACCGGAGTCGGCGACAGAAGGATGGAGCCGCTTGCATGGCGAAAGGCGGCGAGACCCGTGTCGTGCAGGAGAACGGCGAGCGCGGCATCGGCCGACATCGCCCCGCGCACGCCCTTCGACATCCGCCCCGACGCCAGATTGCTGTTGTAGAGCAGATCCTTGCCTGTCAGCGCGCTATACTGCTCGAGCGCCGACGCCAGCGGCTGCGCTGCAATGTCGAACGTATTCGCGGCCTCCTGGGCGTAGGCATGGGCACCGAACCACGCGACAACGATCACCAGCCATCGCACGTACCATCCCGAACGCCGTCCCTGCGTCTCCCCGGCCGTCGCCGACACTCCGCCCCCCTTGCCGCGCTGCTGCCAAACCGCGGGCTTATAGGCAAACGAGATCACAGATACATGTCAGCCACGCAGCCGCACATCGACAAGCGCAGAGTTACGGCACACATCGCGGACTGTCACACCATCATCATCTTCGAGCCGCAGAGCTCCATCGTTGCACGCATTTGATTTTCGATCGCGTACGCTTTCCCCGTTTCGGGGCAGGATCAGGACACATGATGATTTACAAGGCCGCCTTTTCGGCCATCCGGATCGCATCCATGGCCATAGCGCTCGCGCCGTGGTCGACCGCTTCGGCCCAGGCCTTCGACTTCGCCGGATACCAGGCCGTCGACATCGATGCGTTGCTTGACCGGCCACGCCCGACAGGCGTCGAGAACCGCCCGCCTGCGCGACTGAAGATCGCCGGCACTCTCGCCACCTATGGCGAGCCCTGCGACACCTCACAGATCAAGATCTCGATGGCGGCGGCAGGCATCGAGCAGGCCCGCATCGACGCGGTGCCGGTCACGCGCTGCATCAAGCTGCGAACGGCCAAGGGGCACACCGTCTCCCTCGCCATTCAGGACGTGGTCGCGGGCTTCTTGCCTCAGGAAATACCCCTCGGCGGCCCGATTACCCTGTTCGTGCTGCAGACCTTCGCGAGCGCCGACGGTCCCGGCATGGTGGTGAACGAATTCAAGGCCGGCTCCTTCGCGCCAAACGACACGCCGCACGCATTCAAACCGCCATCCGCCGGCGACGGGATTCGCGGCGAATGGCGCCGCACGGGCGCCGCCTTCGCATGCGTGGTGGCAAGTCCGCAGAAACTCTCACCGAGTGAACTCAAGCCAGACGTGCTCGAGAAAGCCTGTCTCCACATCGGCCCGTTCATGATCGGCAGCGACGCACGCAAGGTCACATCTGCGCTCGGCGCACCACACCGCGTCGTGCCCCAGCCGAAGAATGCAAATTCGCTCATCTATTTTCTGGAGCAGTCGGAGCGGCACCCCTACCTTGTCGTCACCGTGCTGAATGAGACCATCGTCGCACTTCAGGTCACAGGCCCGACACCGGCCAAGGACTACAGCTTCAACAACATCAACCTCGGCGACAGCACCGAGACATTGTCGCAGCAGTTCGGCCCCGCCAGGCAGACCAACGCGAGCAGCGACAAGGATACCGTGGTCTGGTCCTATCGTCCGTGGCCGTTCTCGTTCGAGGTCAACGCCGGACGCGTGACATCAATCCGGATCGCGGATCCATCGCAGTAACAGAGCAGATTGGGGCTTGAGCACAATCGTCGTGCGAGTTGGCTGGGGAACTAGGATTCGAACCTAGACAGGCAGAGTCAGAGTCTGCAGTCCTACCATTAGACGATTCCCCACCAGGTGCCGGCCGAGCTGCTGAAGCAGCGGGCGGAACGAAGTCCGCAGCGGCACGACGAAGCGTCTGGCGCTCGATATAGAGTGCTCCGCTGCCGCGGTCTACCCCATCGCACTGCCAAATTTGCGACCGGGGGACGGATTTTTGTGATTATCGCGCTGGCCGTGGAGCCTCGCTGCCTGCCGGATGGACCCGGATGCCCATCATGGTCAACAGGCAGTAAACGGGATTCGGGACCCGGCACCGCCCTGAAGCTCCGCGACCGGAAATCCTCTTTACCGCCCAATATGTTACCGCAGGGGATTTCGGTTCCACCGGAGAAACCTTGCACAGGCATGACCGCGATCACGACCGCCCACTGGCAAAGCTTAACAATTTCTCCAAACACCCCCTCCATAGTCGGTGTCCGGATAAGCACAGATTACAGGCGCGTCAGTCCCGTTCATGTTGAGTTCGGCCCCCCTCGCCCCGTTTGGGCGCGTCATCGTGGTCCGCGGGTCGCAAGCCCGCCTGGGCGTGCTCGGCTCGGGCCAGATCGGGCAGGCCGAGGCGCGCGCCACCGTCGGCCGCTTCGTCAGCATCCGCTCCGGCAATGCCGCGATCATCGCCATCATCACCGAAGTGACCTGCGAGCACCTGCCGACGGGGCGCGAGTTCATCGCGGTTGCCTCGGTCGACCTGCTCGGCGAGATCCAGGGGGATGCGGCACCCCGCTTCCAGCGCGGCGTCACCGGTTATCCGGCGATCGGCGACATCGCCAACCTCACGACCAACCAGGAACTGCGCACCATCTACACGCCGGCGCGCGCCGACCACATCCATGTCGGCACGCTGCAGCAGGATTCGAGCGTGCAGGCCTACATCGACGTCGAGGAGATGCTGAACAAGCATTTCGCTGTGCTCGGTTCGACCGGCGTCGGCAAGTCGACGGGCGTGTCGCTGCTGCTCAACGAAATCCTGCAGGCGCGGCCGAACCTGCGCATCTTCCTGCTCGACGTGCACAACGAGTACGGCCGCTGCTTCGGCAACCGCGCGCTGGTGCTCAACCCGCGCAACCTCAAGCTGCCGTTCTGGCTGTTCAACTTCGAGGAAATCGTCGACGTGTTCTTCGGCGGCCGCCCCGGCGTGCCCGAAGAGGTCGAGGTGCTGGCGGAGACGATCCCGCTCGCCAAGGCGATGTACACCCAGTACCAGAATTCGGACCGGCTCGGCGTCAAGCGGATCGAGCCGAGGACCACCGGCTTCACCGCCGACACCCCGGTGCCCTATCGCCTCGTCGACCTGACGTCGCTGATCGACGAGCGCATGGGCAAGCTGGAAAACCGCTCCTCGCGCATCGTCTACCACAAGTTGCTGTCGCGCATCGAGACGGTCAAGAACGACCCGCGCTACACCTTCATGTTCGACAACGCCAATGTCGGCGGCGACACCATGGCGGAGGTCATCAGCCACCTGTTCCGCATGCCGGCGAACGGCAGGCCGATGACCATCATGCAGCTCGCCGGCTTCCCGGCCGAGGTGGTCGACGCTGTGGTGTCGGTGCTGTGCCGCATGGCGTTCGACTTCGGGCTGTGGAGCGACGGCGCCTCACCGATGCTGTTCGTGTGCGAGGAAGCCCATCGCTACGCCTCCGCCGACCGCAGCATCGGCTTCGGCCCGACTCGCAAGGCGGTGTCGCGCATCGCCAAGGAAGGCCGCAAGTACGGCGTCTATCTCGCGCTGATCACCCAGCGCCCCGCCGAGCTCGATCCCACCATCATTTCCCAGTGCAGCACGCTGTTCGCGATGCGCCTCGCCAACGACCGCGACCAGGCGCTGTTGCGCTCGGCCGTATCCGACGCCGCCGCGAACCTGTTGTCGTTCGTCCCCTCGCTCGGCACCCGCGAGGTGCTGGCGTTTGGCGAAGGCGTGGCGCTGCCGACGCGCCTGCGCTTCAAGGAAGTTCCGCCGCAGCAATTGCCGCGCGGCGAGGCCACCGTCGCCACCGTGGCGACCACCGGCCGCGGCCAGGACATGCATTTCGTCGCCTCGGTGCTGGAGCGCTGGCGCGGCGCCACGACCGCCCGCGACGTGCCCAACGATCCCTCGTTCATCGACAAGCTGCCGCCGCGGACGCTGGACTCGCCGCTGCTGCAGCCGTCGATGGGGCTCGATCCCGACCGCTTCCAGCTCCTCAAGAAGCCGTTGCGCTGACAACGAACGGCGGGGTTTTCGCGCCTGCGCCCACGCCGGCTCCTGAGGAGTCCGGCGGATCTGCGGTCTGGACGCTCGGCCGTTCTTTCAGCATGCTGCCGTCACGCACCGTCGCGTTCTGTCCGCAGAGATCATCGCATGACCCAGCCCCAACGCTTTCCGCTGCCTTCGCTCGCCGAGCTGCCAGAGGACATCCGCACCCGCATCCTCGGCGTGCAGGAAAAGTCGGGCTTCGTGCCCAACGTGTTCATGACGCTGGCGCGGCGACCGGACGAATTCCGCGCCTTCTTCGCCTATCACGACACGCTGATGGACAAGGACGGCGGCCTCTCCAAGGCCGAACGCGAGATGATCGTGGTCGCCACCAGCGCCATCAACCAGTGCCTGTATTGCGTGATCGCCCACGGTGCGGTGCTGCGCATTCGCGCCAGGAAGCCGCTCGTCGCCGACCAGATCGCGGTCAACTACCGCAAGGCGGACATCACCGAACGCCAGCGCGCCATGCTGGATTTCGCGGTCAAGGTAACGACCGCCTCGCATACGCTCGGCGAGAGCGACTACGCCGCGCTGGCCGCGCACGGCTTCAATGATGAGGAGATCTGGGACATCGCCGCGATCGCGGCGTTCTTCGGCATGTCGAACCGGATCGCCAACTTCACGAACACGCTGCCGAACGACGAGTTCTACCTGATGGGACGGCTGCCGAAGGCCTGAGCCGCCAGAAACTGCGGGACGCGAAGCGGCCGGATGCCGCTCGCGCCCCGCGCTGCTTTCAGTCTTCCGCAGCCGGTCCGCACCAGCCCGGCAGGTAGATTGCGTCCTGGCTCTTGGCGAGCGTCAGCGCCTTCTCCACCGCCTTGTCGAAGTCGGCCTCGACAGACTTGCGCGACATCCGGTTGCGCAGGAAATCCGCCCACACGAACTCGCTGAACGGCGTCGTATCCTTGGCGAAGCCGCCGATCCGGCGCAGCTCGCCGGCAAGGCTGCGGAACGGATCGTCCTTCAGTTGGGACACCGTCTTCGGCAGCTTGCTGTAGCTCATGCGGGTGCCCTTGGAATCGTAGGGGTAGACCCAGCGGCGGGCTTCCATCACGTTCCAGAACAGCTTGGGATCGACCATGGTGAGGTCCGCGACCACCGTCACCAGGATATCCTTGACGCCTTCCTCGTGCAGCGCGCGCGACAGATGGTGGTGATCGATCACGTAATGCTTGCGTCCGGGGCCCAGCACCACCGGGATCATGTGGCTGCCGAGCATCTGGGCGCGCTTCTTCGGCTTGTGGTCGCGCCAGCGCTTGCGCTTCTCCTTGACCTCGCGCATGCCGACCGTGAGCTGGGTCGGCTTCAGCGACAGGATCGGAACGGGCTGCAGGATCGGTTCACGCTTGTTACTCATTCAGAAAACTCCTCAATGACTCGTTTTCAATCGATTGCGTCAAATGCACCGCGACTGCGATGCGCGACGTGGCATCCGTGATCCCAGTCCCACCCCGAAGCGCCTGCCCGGACATGCCCATCCCGCCCGTCTCCGCGCGCCCTGACAAGGCGCGCGCGAAGCGCCGGGATTCGCAAGGTTAGATCGCCGCGCTCCCGCTTCGCAAGCCGCTGCCATGCGCTGATCAAAACCCTGCGATCCCCGGACGCCATGCATTTACCCCGTTCCGGTGCGCGGCGATCGTGCTAGGCTCGCACATCGACATTTCATCAGCGGGCTTCAATTTCATGTCGAGCCGGCAACCGGTCGTGACCGATGACGATCATCGCGTCATCCCGTTCAGACCGCGGACCCTCGCCAGACCGCCCGGGCACCCGCGAGCGGTGCTGCAGGACAATCGTGCAACGGATCATCGCGCGACAAACAATGGCGGCGTCGCCCGTCTCCATGTCGTCAAAAGCATACCGGATGCCGATTCCTCCACGGCGTCCCCGGACGACTATCGCCACCGCATGCTGATCAATCTCGCGGCCCTGATGTTCACGCTGCTGCTCACCGGGGCCGGCGTATGGCTGGCGACGACCATCGCGGACATGCGACGCACCCAGGATTGCGTCCTGGTCGGCCGTCGCGATTGCGGCAAGCTGCCCCCGCTGTTCGAGATGGCTCCCTCCCACCCGGAAGCCATCTGACCCGCGCGGCAGACGTCGGACTGCCGAATCGCACGACCGGTCGCTGAAGCACAATGACGGTCGCCACCCACCGATATGATCCGTCGGTGCGACCGCCGGCCACCAGAAATCCACGATTGCCGTGTGCCGTGCCGGCTGCGAATCGCTCGCCGCCCAGGCCATGCACCCACCATGCGGGCCGGATCAGCCGCGGTGCGCAACGGCGGGTGGCGGGTTCCACACCCGGCCCGCGCTGGCATTGAACTCAAGCCGGCGCTCCGATATACGGGCATTCGACTTCATGCCGGAGGATGGGCCCTTCCCGGCACGACCACTCTTGCGACCTGCCCAAAAACGGCAATTCTCGCAAATACATCAAAGGCTTAATAATGACAGCCACATTCGATCAGGTCGCCAATATCATTGCCGAGACCTGCGATATCCCTCGCGACACGATCACCCCCGAGAGCCACGCCATCGACGACCTCGGTATCGACAGCCTCGACTTCCTGGACATCGCATTTGCGATCGACAAGGCGTTCGGCATCAAGCTGCCGCTCGAAAAGTGGACCCAGGAGGTCAACGACGGCAAGGCGACCACCGAGCAGTACTTCGTCCTGAAGAACCTCAGCGCGCGCATCGACGAACTGGTCGCCGCCAAGGGCGCGTAAGCCCGGGCCGCCATGAATCTTGCATACTTTCAGTTGATCGACCGCATCGCCGCTCTCGACGTCGGCGCGCGGACGATCACGGTCGAGGCCAACGTCCCCGAGACCAGCACCATTTTCGAAGGCCACTTCCCCGGCTATCCGCTGATGCCGGGCGTGCTGCTGATCGAAGCGATGGCGCAGACCTCGGGCTGGCTGCTGATCGCGATGATGAAGTTCGAACGCATGCCGTTCCTGGCCGCGGTGAAGGAAGCCAAGATGCGCACCTTCATCGCGCCCGGAGAGCGCCTGACGATCGACGCCAGCATCGCTCATGAAGGCTCCGGCTTCGCCGTGACCGAAGCTCGCGTTTCTGTGGACGGCAAGCTGCGCTGCAACGCGACGCTGACCTTCCGCCACGTTCCCTTTCCCCATCCCGACCTGCGCCGCCACATGGATCTGATGGCGGACAAGCTCGGCTTCCCGAGACAGGTTATCGCTCATGGCTGACAAGCTGGCCGCCCCCCAACCCGACGACCGGGAAGCCTGGATCACCGGCATCGGCATCGCGTCGTCGCTGGGCATCGGTCTCGATGCCCATTGGGACGCGCTCGCCGAGCGCCGCGTCAATGTCGACGAGAGCGGCTTTGCGCCGTACGTCGTGCACCCGATGGTGCCGGTGTCGTTCGACGCCCAGATTCCGAAGAAGGGCGACCAGCGCCAGATGGAGGCCTGGCAGCGCATCGGCACCTACGCCGCCGGCCTTGCGCTCGATTCGGCCGGCGTGAAGGGCAACCAGGACATCCTGTCGCGTATGGACATGATCGTTGCCGCCGGCGGCGGCGAGCGCGATCTCGCCGTCGACAGCGGCATTCTCAATGCCGAGGCACAGGGCAACGCGGCGCCCGGCTTTCTCAACGAACGGCTGCTCAACGACCTGCGCCCCACCCTGTTCCTGGCGCAGCTGTCGAACCTGCTCGCCGGCAACATCGCCATCGTGCACGGCGTCACCGGGTCGTCGCGCACCTTCATGGGCGAGGAAGCGGCCGGCGTCGACGCGGCCCGCATCGCGCTTGCGCGCATCAATGCCGGCCAGAGCGATATCGCGCTGATCGGCGCCGCCCACAACGGCGAGCGCAAGGACCTCCTGATGCTCTACGAGTTCGGCGACTTCAATCTCAGGGATCGCCATCAATCGGTGTGGGCGCGCACCGCCCAGCCGGGTTTCGCGCTCGGCTCCGGCGGCGTCTTCCTGGTCGTCGAATCGAAAGCCCACGCACAGGCGCGCGGCGCCAAGCCGCTCGCGCGTCTCAGCCGCGTCGTCGCCGACCAGAGCCGCCGCAAGGCCACGGGCGAGGTCACCGCGACGCTCGACAAGCTGTGGGACCAGCTCAAGCCGGCCGGCGACAGGGTGGCGGTGATCACCGGCGCGACCGGTGCGGAGCCGGCCACCGCCGAGGAGCGTGCGTTCCTGGCCAAGCATCAGCCGCTCCCCGTGCGCGCCACCAACACCATGTTCGGCCACACGGTCGAGGCGCAGTTTCCGCTCGGCCTCGCGCTCGCGGCGCTGGCACTTTCGCGCGGCAAGTTGTTCCCGGCCAACGATCCCAGCGGGTTCGAGATTGAAATGTCCGAGGCGCCGAACCAGATAGTGGTCGTCGGCGCCGGCCATTGGCGCGGCGAAGGCATGGCGCTGGTCGAGGCCGTGCGCTGATCGCGCGCGGACGCTGCGGGCCCGTTCGGGCCCCACTGGAGGAACGATGACGGCAAAGCGTGACAAGTTCGGACGCCCGATCGTGGTCGTCACCGGTACCGGCGTGGTGACCTCGCTCGGCGCCGGCAAAACGGAGAACTGGTCCAAGCTCGTCGCTGGCCAGTCCGGCATCCGCACCATCACCCGCTTTCCGATCGATGGCATGAAGACCACGATGGCCGGCGCCGTCGACTTCGTCCCCGTCGATCCCTTCTCTTCGACCGACCTGTCCGAGCGCCTCGCCGATCTCGCCACCGAGGAAGCAATCGCCGAGGCCGGCATCGGCAGCAAGGGCGACTTCCCGGGCCCGCTGTTTCTCGCGGTCGCGCCGGTCGAGGTCGAGTGGCCGCAGCGCCAGATCCTGTCGCGCGCCACCGGCGCCACCAGCGACATCAACTACGACACCATGCTCAAGGTGTGCGGCGGCGGCCGCTTCACCGACTTCCATCGCCGCTTCCTGTTCGGCTCGGTCGCCGACCATCTCGCCGAACGTTTCGGCACCAAGGGATCGCCGATCTCGCTATCGACCGCCTGCGCTTCCGGCGCCAGCGCGATCCAGCTCGGTGTCGAGGCCATCCGCCGCGGCGAAGCCGACGCGGCGCTGTGCGTCGCGACCGACGGTTCGGTCAATCCCGAAGCGCTGATCCGCTTCTCGCTGCTGTCGGCGCTGTCGACCCAGAACGATCCGCCGCAGGCCGCGGCGCGGCCGTTCTCGAAGAATCGCGACGGCTTCGTCATGGCGGAAGGCGCCGGCGCGCTGGTGCTGGAGAGTTACGAATCGGCCACCGCCCGCGGCGCGAAAATTCTCGGCGTCGTCGCCGGCTGCGGCGAGCTCGCGGACTCGTTCCACCGCACCCGCTCCTCGCCGGACGGCAAACCGATCATCGGCTGCGTGCGCAACGCGCTCGCCGACGCCGGCATGACCCCGGAGCAGATTGATTACATCAACGCCCACGGCACCGGCACGCCCGAGAACGACAAGATGGAGTATCTCGGCATCTCCTCGGTGTTCGGCGAGCGCACCCACACGGTGCCGGTGTCGTCCAACAAGTCGATGATCGGCCATACGCTGTCGGCCGCGGGCGCGGTGGAAGCGGTGTTTTCGCTGCTGACGCTGGTGCACCAGCGCATTCCGCCGACCATCAACTACGAGGTTCCGGATCCGGCGATCCAGTTCGACGTCGTGCCCAACAAGGCCCGCGACGCCCGCGTCACCGCGGTGATGTCGAACTCGTTCGGCTTCGGCGGCCAGAACGCCTCGCTGATCCTGACCGGCGAGCCGGCCTGACACAGACGCCCTCTGAATCGCGCCGGCCGCCCGTCGGGACGGCCGCGGTCGCTCTGGCCACTCCCCCCGCGCTGGGGAAGCCCCGCCACGGCGTCCCCAGGCGGCCCGAAGGCCGGGCCTTGGCGGTTGACGCGCCGGCCCGGACGGGTGATACGCAGGGCGGCCGCAGAGGCCGCTAATCGCTATTTTGCCCCGTTTTCAGGACCGATCGCATGCGCGCGCTGACCCTCGTTGCCGACCGCCAGCTCATTGTGGCGGACACGGCCGCCCCGCCCCCACCGGGCGATGGCGAGGTCCAGATTCGCGTCAAGGCCGTCGCGCTCAATCACATCGACGTCTGGGGCTACCGCGGCATGGCATTCGCCAAGCGCAAGCTGCCGCTGGTGGTGGGCGCCGAAGCGTCCGGCGAGATCGCCGCGATCGGTGCGGGCGTCACCCGCTTCAAGGTCGGCCAGCCGGTGGTGATGTACGGCGCGCTGACCTGCGGCACCTGCAAGGCCTGCCGTGAAGGCCGTGACAACCTCTGCGAGAACGTCTCCGGCATCATGGGCTTCCATGTCGACGGCTTCGCCCGCGAGTTGCTCAACCTGTCCGAGCGGCTGGTGATCCCGGTGCCCGAAGGCGTCGGCCATCACGATGCCGCCTGCGCGCCGATCGCGTTCTCGACCGTGCAGCACATGCTGTTCGACAATGCGAAACTCGAGCCCGGCGAGACCGTGCTGGTGCAGGCCGGCGGCTCCGGCATCGGCACCGTCGCCATCAAGATGGCCAAGGCGATCGGCTGCACGGTAATCACGACCGTCGGCGACGATTCCAAGATCGAGGGCGTGAAAGCGCTCGGCGCCGACCATGTCATCAACTACCGCAAGGACCGCTTCGAGCACGAGACGCGCAAGATCACCAAGAAGAAGGGCGTCGACGTCGTGTTCGAACATGTCGGCGCCGACACCTTCAACGGCTCGCTGCTGACGCTCAAGCGCGGCGGCCGTCTCGTCACCTGCGGTTCGACCTCCGGCCCGACCACGACCCTCAACCTGATGCAGCTGTTCCAGCAGCAGTACCGCATCATCGGCTCGTTCGGCGCCTCGATGCGCAACATCGCCGAGAGCCTCGACAAGATGGCTGGGGGCATGACACCGGTGATCGACACCGCGGTGCCGCTCGACGACGTCGCCTCGGCGCTGGCGCGCATGGAAAGCCGCCAGGTGTTCGGCAAGATCATCGTCCAGTTTTGATGCTGCGCCTCGTCCTCCGCGCGCGCGCCATCCTGCGCGACGCCACCAAGCCCCTGGTCGAGGCGCTGGTCGGCGGCCTCGTGGTCGTGCTGCTGCGCGTGACCCGGCACTTCGACGCCGAGCGCACAGCAGGCGCGTTCGCGAAGATCACGCGCACGGTCGGGCCGTACCTGCCCGAGCACAAGATCGGCCGCGCCAACCTCAAGGCCGCCTTTCCCGACAAGAGCGACGCCGAGATCGAGACCATCCTGCTCGGTGTGTGGGAGAATCTCGGCCGCGTCGGCGCTGAGGTTGCCCATCTCGACCATGTCTGGGATCTCGACCCCGCCCATCCCGAGCGCAGCCGCATCGAGCTCGCGCCGGGCACGGCGGAGATCTTCGGCAAGCTCCACGACGACGGCAAGGGCGCGCTAATCTTCGCCTCGCATCTCGCCAACTGGGAGCTGCCCGCCCTCGCCGCGCCGGCCTATGGCCTGGACTCCGCGGTGCTGTTCCGCCGGCCCAACATCGCCGCCGCCGACCGTGCCATCCAGAAGATCCGCGCCGTGAACATGGGCACCATGGTCGCGACGACGCCGGATGCGCCGCTGCGGCTGGCGCGGGCGCTGGAGGACGGCGTCCATGTCGGCATGCTGGTCGACCAGCATTTCGGCCGCGGCGTCGACGTCACCTTCTTCGGCCGCAAGGCCAAGGCCAACCCGCTGCTGGCGCGCCTCGCGCGCCAAATCGAGGTGCCGATCCATGGCGTACGCATCATCCGCCTGCCCGGCTACCGCTTCCGCGCCGAACTGTCGCCGGAAGTCGTCCCGGCGCGCGACGCCGCCGGCAAGATCGACGTCGCCGCCACCATGCAGGCGGTGACGACGGTGATCGAAGGCTGGGTGCGCGAGCATCCCGAGCAATGGCTGTGGCTGCACCGCCGCTGGCGGTGATGGCGGCGTTCTGCGGATCCAGCTCGTTAACGCGCATCTACCTCTCACCTCATCCTGAGGAGCAGGAGCAGCCTGCGTCTCGAAGGATGAGGCCCCAGCGCATTCAATCATCGTGGCACTCGACCCGGGCGGCGACGCATTGGCCTCATGGTTCGCAACGCGCGGCTTCGCCGCGCTCCTCACCATGAGGGGAAGACCCCCCGCTCACTGAGCACCGCATGACCAGCAAACAGCGTGCGGTCCGAATGAACGCAGCAATTCTCCGGGATCGTTTCTCGCACGCCTCCCGGAGGTCGCCCGCTCATTCGAGCTAAAGATTGTGGTGCCTCAACGCCCCGTCTTCACCCGCGTCCACAGCCGGTTGATCACCCGCTGCGCCGCAGGCTCGCGGGCGGTGATGACGAACAGCTTCTTCAGCGTCGCCTCGTCCGGATAGACCGTGGTGTCGCCGGCCACCTTGGGGCTGATGAGCTTCTGGCTCGCGAGGTTGCCGTTGGCATAGGACAGGAAGTCGGAATTCCTCGCCGCAATCTCCGGGCGATAGAGGAAATTGATGAGCGCGTATGCCTCGGCAACGTTCTTGGCATCCGCCGGAATGGCGAGATTGTCGAAGAACATCTGCGCGCCTTCCCTCGGAATGGCATAGCCGATCTCGACGCCGTTGTTGGCCTCCGTCGCGCGGCTCTGGGCCTGCTTGATATCGCCGGACCAGCCGACCACGAGACAGATCTCGCCGGTGGCGAGCCCGTTGAGATACTCCGAGGAATGAAACTTGCGCACAGAGGGCCGCACCTTGCTGACGAGATCAGCGGCCTTTTCGAGGTCTTCGGGCTTGCTCGAATTGGGATCGAGGCCGAGATAGTTCAGCGCGGCCGGCAGGATGTCATCGGCCGAATCCAGCATGTGGACGCCGCAATCCCTGAACTTCGCCAGATTCTCGGGCTTGAAGACGATGTCCCAGGACTCGATCCTGGCATCCGGGCCGAGGATGGCGCGCACGGTCTTGACGTTGTAGCCGATGCCGGTAGTGCCCCACATGTAATTCACGGCATAGACGTTGCCGGGATCGTACACCGCAAGACGGTCGGCGACGAACGGCCAGGCGTTGGCAAGGTTCGGCAACTTCGCCTTGTCGAGCTTCTGGAAGACGCCGGCCTTGATCTGGCGCTGCAGGAAATAAGCCGTCGGCACCACGACATCGTAGCCCGATTTGCCCGCGAGCAGGCGCGTTTCGAGCGTCTCGTTGGCGTCGAATGTGTCGTAGACGACCTTGATGCCGGTCTCCCTGGTGAACTCGTCCAGCACACCCGGCGCGACGTAGTTCGACCAGTTGTAGAAGTTGACGACGCGCTCGTCGGCCCGCGCCTGAACGGCGGCGAGCAGCGTGGCGGCGGCAAACAGCAGGGGTGTGGCGCGCATCCGTCCCTCCCCTCAACGGCCACGCAGCGCGCGCGACAGCCGCTCCAGCGCCGCGTCGATGGTCGCATCCTTCTTGGAGAAGCAGAAGCGGATCACCGACGTCACCGCGTCGTCCTCGTAGAATGCCGACACCGGGATCGCTGCGACCTTGTACTCGGCGACAAGACGGCGGCAGAACTGCTCGTCGGTCTCGTTGAGGCCGAGCGGCGACAGATCGACGTTGAGGAAGTATGTGCCCTGCGACTGCAGCACGGGGAAGCCGAGGCTGTTGAGACCTTCCGTCAGGCGATCCCTGCTGCGCGCCAGTTCGTCGCGCATCGTGAGGAAATAATCATCGGGCTTGCCGAGGCCGTAGGCGACCGCGACCTGCAGGTTCGGCGGCGTGGTGAAGGTGAGGAACTGGTGCGACTTCGCCAGCACCCGCAGCAGCGGCGGCGCCGCACAGACGAAGCCGACCTTCCAGCCGGTGAGCGAGAAGATCTTGCCGGCGGAGCCGATCTTCACCGTGCGCTCGCGCATGCCGGGCATGGCGATCAGCGGAATGTGACTGCGACCGTCGAAGATGACATGCTCCCACACCTCGTCGCAGATCGCGATCAGGTTGTACTCTCTGCAGATGCGCGCCAGCAGTTCGAGATCCTCGCGCGGATAGACGACCGCCGACGGATTGAGCGGGTTGTTGAAGATGAGATACCTGGTCTTCGGCGTGATCGCAGCGCGCAACGCCTCCTCGGGAATGCGCCAGTGCGGCGGCTCCAGGCGCACGAAGCGCGGCACGCCGCCGGCACAGCGGATCAGCGGATTGTAGGCATCATACGCCGGCGGAAACACGATGACCTCGTCACCGGGCCGCACGAGGCCGAGGATCGCGCCTGCGAGCGCTTCGGTCGCGCCCGACGTCACCAGCACCTCGCTCATCGGATCGAGCGTCACGCCATGCCAGTGACCGTAATGCGCGGCGATCGCCTGGCGCAGCTCCGGCAGGCCCATCATCGACGGGTACTGGTTATAGCCGTTGAGCACCGCATCCGCTGCCTTGCGGCGGATGTCCTCGGGCCCCGCGTCGTCAGGAAAGCCCTGGCCGAGATTGATGGCATCGTGGTCGCGCGCGAGCTGCGACATCGCCTCGAAGATGGTGACCGGCAGGTCGGCGAAGACCGGATTCATGATGCCGTGTCAGCCGCCGGTCTTCACGGGCAGGCCCGCGGCCTTCCAGGCGAGGATGCCGCCCTCGAGATGGGAATCATACGGCAGGCCGTCGGCCTGCGCGGCGAGCGAAGCGGTGACGGAGCGACGGCCCGAGCGGCAGGCGAACACGACGGTCTTGCCCTGCGGGTCGGGAATGTCGCCGGGATCGAACGACGACAGCGGCAGCACGACCGCGTCCGGGTAGGCCTCGACCTCGACCTCGTTGGGCTCACGCACGTCGATCAGAAGGTAGCGGCCGTCGGCGACTCCGGCCGCGACGTCGGCCGCTTTCAAATCATGCACGCGATGGGGTTGGTCCGACACGCGGAGCTCCTTGATCCAGATGGTCCATCAGTCGCCGAAACGGCAGCCGCAGCGGCACAGACGCCGCCGGGCGGGCGCCAACGTCCCTTTTTATGGCTGAAAAATCAAGCACCGCCGGGCTTCGGGCCGGTCAACCCTGCCCGGCACGGATGCGGCCGCAACTCCGGATGGAAATCCTAGATGCTGACCTGCGTGCCGACCTCGACAACACGGCCGGTCGGGATCTGGAAATAGTCGGTGGCGTCGTTGGCCGAACGGCTGAGAGCAATGAACAGATGGTCCTGCCAGCGCGGCATGCCCGAATGGGCCGCCGGCTTCAGCGCCCGGCGGGACAGGAAGAACGACGTCGACATGATGTCGAACTGCCAGCCGAGCTTGCGGGCAACCGCGAGTGCCTTCGGCACGTTCGGCGTCTCCATAAAGCCGAAGCGCAGCGCCACGCGCGAGAAGGTCGGGCTGATCTGCTCGAGGCGAACGCGCTCGGAGACGTCGATGCGCGGCGTCGACGCGGTCTCGATGGTGAGAATAACGTTCTTCTCGTGAAGCACTTTGTAGTGCTTCAGACTATGCATCAGCGCGGTCGGAGCACTGAGCGGGTCGCTGGTCAGGAACACCGCCGTTCCCGGTACGCGCTGCGGCGGCTTTTTCTCCAGCATGGCGACGAGGTCGGCGAGCGGCAGTTCCAGCTTGCGCGACTTCTCGAACAACAGCCGGCTGCCACGCCGCCAAGTGTACATCAGCAGCATCACGACGCCGCCAAGCGCCAGCGGCACCCAGCCGCCCTCGAACACCTTGAGCAGGTTGGCGCCGAGGAACGTGAGGTCGAGCAGCAGGAATGGCGCGATCAGCGCCGCCGCGGCAACCGCGGACCAGCGCCACACCTTCCAGATCACCACAAAGCCCATCAGCGCGGTCACCACCATCGTGCCGGTCACCGAGATGCCGTACGCCGAGGCCAGCGCGCTCGACGAGCGGAACAGCACGACCAGCAGGACCACCGCGACCAGCAGCAGCGTATTGACCCGCGGGATGTAGATCTGGCCGGCGTGGGATTCCGACGTGTGGCGGATCTCGAAGCGCGGCAGCAGGCCGAGCTGGATCGCCTGGCGGGTGAGCGAATAGGCGCCGGTGATCACCGCCTGGCTGGCGATCACGGTGGCGACGGTCGCCATCGCCACCATCGGCAGCAGCGCCCAGTCCGGGAACATGAGGTAGAACGGGTTCTCGATCGCCTTGGGATTGGCGATCACCAGCGCGCCCTGCCCAAGGTAGTTCAGCGCCAGCGACGGCAGCACGATACACAGCCAGGCGCTCTGGATCGGCCGCTTGCCGAAATGGCCGAGGTCGGCATAGAGCGCCTCCGCGCCGGTCACCGCCAGGAACACCGCGCCCAGCGTCACCAGACCGATGACGCCATGATGCAGCATGAAGCTGACGGCGTTGAACGGATTGAACGCCATCAGCACTTCCGGGTGCCTGGCGATCTGCGGCAGCGCCGCGAGCCCGATGATGGCGAACCACACCGCCATGATCGGACCGAAGAACGCCGCGACCCGCGCGGTACCGCGCGACTGCACAGCAAACAGCGCCAGCAGGATCACGAGGGTCAGCGGCACCACATAGGGATCGAAAGCTTCGGTCGCGATCTTGATGCCCTCGATCGCCGACAGAACCGACAGCGCTGGCGTGATAACGGCGTCGCCATAGAACAACGCACCACTGATAATGCCGAGAAGTACAATCGTACCGCTACGGCCAGACAGCGCCCGCTGGGCCAGGGCCATCAGGGCGAGCGTGCCGCCCTCGCCGTTGTTGTCCGCCCGCATCAGGATCAGGACGTATTTGAGGGTGACCACCACGATCAGCGCCCAGATGATCAGGGAGATCACCCCGATCACGGCATGGGGGGTCACCCCGTCCGCCGACGCCGCGGCCGTCACGGCCTCGCGGAAGGCGTACAGCGGGCTGGTGCCGATGTCGCCGTAGACGACGCCGATGCTGCCGAGCAGCAGCGCCCTGTAACTGGCTGTCGAGTGGGTCTCGCCATAGCCATTCGCCGCCGGGGATTCCGCGGCGGTTACTGTGACTTCGGACTGCATGAAAGACCCACCTCGATTGCTTCACCGCACAATGGCAAGCGGCGGCTTATAGTTCCGCGCATAGTGCATAGGTTAGCGCATTTTCAGGCCTCAGGCATGCAAAAGAGCATGTCACGGCGAATGCCATGATCATGTCACGACACGCCCCACCCTCGCAATCGGGGGAAATACGCCGGTAGAATCAGGGCTTTAGGTTAGGCGGCAGCGGCGGATCCTCACGCATCAGCGTGATGGTCACGCGGCGATTGGCCGCCAGCGAGGGATCATCGGGAAACAGCGGCTGGGTGTCGGCCTTGCCGGTCACGCCAAAGATGTGTCCCGGCGGCAACCCCTCGCGCTCCAGAATCTGACGCACCGTATTGGCCCTGTCCGCGGACAGATCGAAGGCGTCATAGCCGGTGCGCGGCGAGACGAAGCCGGCGGCGGTGTGGCCGGAGATCGTGATTCGCAGCGGCGTCGCCTTGAGCGGCGCCGCCAGCTTCTGCAGCAGCACGCGGGTGCGCTCATAGGGCTCCTTGGAGCCGTCGGCGAACATCGAGCGGCCGTCCTGATCGATGATCTCGAGGTTGAGGCCCTGCTTGGTCTCCTCGAACATGATGTGCTTGGAGATCTCGGTCAGCTCCGGCATGTCCTGCAGCGCCTGGCGCAGCGAGGCCGACGCCAGCGCGAATTCGCGGTCGGTCTTCATCCGCGCGCCGGTGACCCGGCTGTTTTCCTCCTGGTCCGGCGTCGGGGTGTTGGACGATTCTTCCGGATTGATATGCGCGACGTTCTTCAGCTTGGCGCGCGTCGGCAGCCCGTCGGTCTCGATCACGCCGGAATAGCGCGCCTCGTTCTGCACGCCGAATGCCTCGCGCATCGAGCCGGCGACGATCTTGAGCTTCTGCTGATCCTGGGTGGAGAACGCGCAGAGCATCACGAAGAAGCTCATCAGCAGTCCCATCAGGTCGGCGAAGGTCACGAACCAACCGTGGCCGCCGGCATGCCCGTCGTGCTTTTTCTTCCTCGCCATCGGCCTCGGTCCAGCTCGCTGCCGTTACGCCGGAACGGGCTCGTCGGCGCTGTGACGATGTTTTTCCGGCAGGTAGGCCAGCAGCATCTCGCGCACCAGCGCCGAGCTCTTGGAGTCGCGGATCATCAGGATGCCGTCGATGATCAAGGTGCGGTTGGTGTCCTCGTCGTGCAGCTTGAGCTGCAGCTTGTCGGCGATCGGCAGACAGAAGATGTTGGCGACGACGGCGCCGTAGAGCGTGGCGAGCAGCGCGGTCGCCATGAACGGGCCGAGCTTGGCGGGATCGCTCATGTTGGCGAACATCTGCACCATGCCGATGATGGTGCCGACCATGCCGAACGCCGGCGCGCAGTCGCCGATGGCGCGATAGATCTTCTGTCCCTCGTCGAGATGGGCGACGAAGTTGTCGCGATCGCGCTCGAGGTTGTCGCGGATGAAGTCGACGTCGTAGCCGTCGGCGACGTAGCGGATGCCCTTGGCCAGGAACGGATCGTCGATCTCGACCTTCTCGAGGCCGACCGGGCCCTGCTTGCGGGCGATCTCGGCGAGGCTGGCAAGCTGATCGACGAGCTCACGCGCGGTGGTCCGGCGCATGGTGAACGCGAACTTGGCGCCGAGCGGCAGGCCATGGAGCATCGAGCTCAGCGGAAAACGGATCAGCGTCGCGGCGAACGAACCGCCGAAGATGATGATGGCGGCATGTTCGGACACGAACATTTCGAGGTCGCCACCCAGGAGCATCATCACTGCGATGACGGCCGTGCCTACGAGGAGGCCGATACTGGTGGCGAAATCCATGGGGAAAGCTCCGACGCGTCCGCGCACTCACACGACCGTCGGTCCTGGACGGGCGGCGGGCCCTTCTGGACCACGCGTCGTCACCCTAGCGTCTGCGCCATTAAGGACGGGTAAAACCAAAGCGACCACGAACCGCCGATGGCTTGTGATCCAACGACTTGCGCCGTTCCGGCCGGCCATTTCGCGCCAATGGATGTCGCCTTCCGACAGCGCCGGCCGCGCCACCGCAAGATTTTGTTAACATTCGGGAAGTGGCAGCCCGGCCGCAGCCGCGTCAGTTCAGGCGGGCGGGCCGGTCGCCGGTCTCGGGCTTGGCGGCCTCGAAGGTCGACGACGGCTCATCGAGCGCGCCGGCGACGCCGGCGCTTCTCGCCACAGCGGCAGCCGCGGCCGTCGCCGCGCGTTCATGGCGGCGGTAGGACAGCCAGCCGAACGGCAAGGTCGCGAGATAGACCAGCGCCCCTACGGACAGCATGTGCCAGGGGTAGCCGATGAGCAGCGCGATCACGAGAATGACGCAGAAGAACACCGGCAGCACCATCTCGGGCGGCACGCGGGTGCTGATGGTCTTGCCGGAGAACACCGGCAGCCGCGACACCATCAGGAAGGCGATCAGCAGGGTATAGAGCGCGACCAGTGTGGTCGGCAGCTTGGGCAGATCGAGGAACGACAGGTAGATCGGCAGCAACCCGAGCAGCGCGCCAGCCGGCGCCGGCACGCCGGTGAAGAAGCCCGCCGCATAGGACGGCTGGTTGGGGGCGTCGATGTTGGCGTTGAAGCGCGCCAGCCGCAGGCCACCGCTGATCGCGAAGATCATCGCGGCGATCCAGCCGACATTGTTGAGTTCGTGAAGCTGCCAGAAATACAGGATCAGGCCGGGCGTGACGCCGAAATTGACGAAATCGGCGAGACTGTCGAGCTCGGCACCGAACCGCGACTGCCCCTTGATCGCCCGCGCCACGCGGCCGTCGATGCCGTCGAGCAGCGCCGCGAACACGATGGCGGCGAGCGCGAGCTCCAGCCGTCCCTCAGTCGACAGGCGGATCGCCGTCAGGCCGGCGCAGATCGCCAGCAGCGTGATGACGTTCGGCACCAGCATCCGCAGCGGAATCGGCCGGAACCGGCGGCGCTTCGGGTCGGGGGATTTCGGATCGTAGGGCATCGACATGGACCCAATATAGCGACGGCGCGGGGCCTCCGCCATTGCCGGCCCGGGCCACATGAGGCCCGCGCCGCCTGACGGTTAATCCACCCGGTAGGTGCGGCCGGCGTCGCCGGCGCGGAAGTCGGCGAGCACGGTCTCGCCGGCGATCGCGGTCTGCCCCTCCGAGACCAGCACCTTGCCGCCTTCGGGCAGGTAGACGTCGAGGCGGGAGCCGAAGCGGATCAGACCGAACCGCTCGCCGGCGCCGAGCGTCTGGCCCTCACGCACGAAGGAGACGATGCGCCGCGCCACGAGGCCGGCGATCTGGACCACGCCGATGCGCCCGTCCGGGGTCGAGATCACCAGCGAGTTACGCTCGTTGTCCTCGCTCGCCTTGTCGAGTTCGGCGTTGATGAACTTGCCCGGGCGATAGGCGATGCGCTCGATGCGGCCGGCCACGGGGCTGCGGTTCACGTGGCAGTTGAACACGCTCATGAACACCGAGACGCGCAGCAGCGGCTTGTCGCCAAGGCCGAGCTCCGCCGGTGGCACCACCTGGGCGATCAGCGACACCCGGCCGTCGGCGGGCGACACCACCATGCCCTCCCGCACCGGCGTGACCCGCACCGGGTCGCGGAAGAACAGCGCGCACCATACCGTGAGCACCACGCCGATCCAGCCGAGCGGCGGCCAGATCCAGAACAGGATCAGGCTGGCGAGCGCAAATCCGCCGATAAAGGGATAGCCCTCCGGGTGGATCGGGGGAATTTGCGCGCGAATCGAATTGACGATGGACATCGGGTCAACCTGGCTGAGCGGAAATGACGTGAACGGCGGCTACTCGGCGGCGTCAGGCGTCGCCAGCGTGTCGCCGAGGTGCGGAGCGGCGTCCTCCGGCGAATCGATCTCGCCGGTCTGCGCCAGCTTCTCCCGCGCCTCTTCCGCCTCACGTTGCCTGTTCCACATGCTGGCGTAAAGCCCGTTTGCGGCCAAAAGTTGCGCGTGGCGGCCGCGCTCGGCGATCTCGCCGTGCTCCAGCACGATGATCTCGTCGGCGCCGACAATGGTGGACAGGCGGTGCGCGATCACCAGCGACGTTCGGTCGCGCGACACGCGATCGAGCGAATCCTGGATCTCTTTCTCGGTGTGGCTGTCGAGCGCCGAGGTCGCCTCGTCCAGCACCAGGATCGGCGGCGCCTTGAGGATGGTACGGGCGATTGCCACACGCTGCTTCTCGCCGCCGGACAGTTTCAGCCCGCGCTCGCCGACCTCGGTCTCGTAGCCCTTCGGCGACATCCGGATGAAACCGTCGATCTGGGCGAGCGCCGCCGCCTCCTCGACCTCGCCGTCGGACGCGCCCCAGCGCCCATAGCGGATGTTGTAGCGGATGGTGTCGTTGAACAGCACGGTGTCCTGCGGGACCATGCCGATGGCGGCGCGCAGTGAACTCTGCGTCACGTTGCGGATGTCCTGGCCGTCGATCAGAATGCGACCGCCGCTGACGTCGTAAAGGCGGAACAGGAGGCGCGAGATCGTCGACTTGCCCGCGCCCGACGGCCCGACGATCGCCACCGTCTTGCCAGCCGGCACCTCGAAGGACAGCCCCTTGAGGATCGGCCGCGCCGGATCGTAGGCGAACTGCACGTCCTCGAAGCGCACCGTGCCGCGCGTGATCGCGAGCGGCTTCGCCCCGGCGACGTCCTTGACCTCCGGATGCCGCGCCAGCACGTCGAACATCTTCTCGATGTCGATCACCGCCTGCTTGATCTCGCGATAGACCATGCCCATGAAATTCAGCGGCTGGTACAGCTGGATCATCATGGCGTTGATCATGACGAAATCGCCGACCGTGTTGTGGCCCTGGCGAACGCCGATCGCGCACATCGCCATGGTGGCGGTGAGACCGCAGGTGAAGATGATGGCCTGCCCGGTGTTGAGCCAGGCGAGCGACGTATAGGTGTCGACGCTGGCGCGCTCGTAGCGCTGCATCGAGCGGTCGTAGCGCTCGGCCTCGCGGAGTTCGGCGCCGAAATACTTCACCGTCTCGTAGTTGAGCAGCGAGTCGATCGCCTTGGTGTTGGCCTGGGTGTCGGAATCGTTCATCCGCCGGCGGATCTCGATCCGCCATTCGGTGGCGATGTAGGTGAAGTACATGTAGACCGCGACGGTCGCGAGCGTCGCCATCACGTAGCGCCAGTCGAACTTCCACAGCAGCACGCCGACCAGCAGCCCGACCTCGATGATGGTCGGCACCAGTTGCAGGATCACCATGCGCACGATGGTCTCGATGCCGGTGCGGCCGCGCTCCAGCACGCGCGTCAGGCCGCCGGTCTTGCGCTCGAGATGGAAGCGCAGCGACAGCTCGTGCATGTGCACGAAGGTCATGTAGGCGAGCCGCCGCACCGCGTGCATCGCGACCTGCGCGAAGATGCCGTCGCGCCACTGGGTCAGCACCGCCATCACCACCCGCATCAGCCCGTAGCTCGCGGTCAGGATCAATGGCGAGGCGATCAGCCAGGTCATCCAGTCGGCCGACGGCAGCGGCGAGGTATTCTCGCCGCTCAGCGCATCGATCGCCCACTTGAACGTGAACGGCACCGCCAGCGTCGCCACCTTGGCGATCAGCAGCAGCACCATGGCCCAGACCGCGCGCATCTTCAGGTCGGCGCGGTCGCCGGGCCAGATGTAGGGCCATAGCCGCACCAGCGTGCCAAACAGCGAGCCGCGGTCGACGGCGACATGGGAGGTCGCGGCAGGAGCCGACGGCGGGTGCGAGCGGGTGGAATCGGTCATCAGGCGGGCCTGGCAGGCGGCCGGGCGCGGCCGCGCATCATCGTGGGAACTCGGGGCGATAGACCCCTCATATAGGGCATTTACCTGCCTCGCATACCCTTGATGGGGAAATCTTTTCCGCCGCGCCCGCAGACCACGGCAAATTCGGTTCCCGACCCACCCTCCGCCGCAGTCTTGACGATGTCACCATCGGGTGCCACATCGCCTTGTATGGACACCCTTTCCTCTCGGATTCGAACGGTCTGCGTCTATTGCGGCTCAGGCCCGGGCACCAACCCCAACTTCATGGCTTCGGCGACCGCCTTCGGACGCACGCTGGCTGAGAATGGCATCGGACTGGTCTATGGCGGCGGTGCCGTCGGCCTGATGGGCCAGGTGGCCAGCGCGGTGCTCGACCATGGCGGCCATGTCACCGGCATCATCCCCGAGTTCCTGACGGCCAAGGAAAACGCGCTCAAGCGCGTCCAGGAGATGATCGTCACCCGCAACATGCACGAGCGCAAGCAGATGATGTTCGATCGCTCGGACGCCTTCGTGGCGTTCCCCGGCGGCATCGGCACGCTCGAGGAACTGGTGGAACAACTGACCTGGGCGCAGCTCGGCCAGCACAACAAGCCGGTGCTGATGGCCAACATCGACGGCTTCTGGGATCCCCTGCTCGGCCTGATCGATCACATGCGATCGACGCAGTTCATCCGCCCCGGCCTGTCCGTGCGCCTCCTGACCGCCAGCAAGGTCGAGGACATCCTGCCGAAGCTTCAGCAGGCCCGCGAGGGCGTGCCTGCGGTCGAGACCGGCGTCACCGAACGGATGTGAGCGCGGCGCGCCACGGCCTCAGGCCGGCGCGCCCGACTTCACCAGCTTGTGCACCACCGAATCCATCAGCGCCTCGAACGAGGCGTCGATGATGTTGGGCGAGACCCCGACCGTGGTCCAGCGCTCGCCGTTCTCGTCCTCGCTCTCGATCAGCACCCGCGTCACCGCCTCCGTGCCGCCATTGAGGATACGGACGCGGTAGTCGATCAGCTTCAGCCCCTCGATATACTTCTGGTACTTGCCGAGATCCTTGCGCAGCGCGACGTCGAGCGCGTTGACCGGGCCATTGCCCTCCGCCGCCGAGATCAGCATCTCGCCGGCGACATTGACCTTGACCACCGCGAGCGCGACCGTCACCCGCTGGCCGTTGGCGTTGTAGCGCTGCTCGACGTTGACGTCGAACTGCTCGACGCGGAAGTAGTCGGGCACGCGGCCGAGCGTGCGCCGTGCCAGCAGCTCGAACGACGCATTGGCGGTCTCATAGGAATAGCCCGCGGCCTCGCGCTCCTTCATCTCGTCGACGAGGCGGCCGAGCCTGGGATCGTTGCGGTCGAACACAATGCCAGAGCGATCGAGTTCGGCGAGCACGTTGGAGCGCCCGGCCTGGTCGGACACCAGCACCTTGCGATGATTGCCGACGAGCTCGGGGGCGACATGCTCGTAGGTCTCCGGCTCCTTGAGGATCGCCGAAGCATGGATGCCCGCCTTGGTGACGAAGGCGCTCTCGCCGACATACGGCGCGTGGCGGTCGGACGGACGGTTGAGGATGTTGTCGAGCGTGCGCGACACCTGAACCAGCGACGCCAGCTTGTCCATCGACACATTGATGTCGAAGGCGTCCGCGAACTCCTTCTTGAGCTTCAGCGTCGGGATCAGCGAGCACAGATTGGCGTTGCCGCAGCGCTCGCCGAGACCATTGAGCGTCCCCTGGATCTGGCGCGCGCCGGCGCGCACCGCCGCCAGCGAGTTGGCGACCGCCTGCTCGGTGTCGTTGTGGGCATGGATGCCGATGTGATCGCCGGGCACATGCCTGACCACCTCGCCGACGATGGCCGCGACCTCGTGAGGCATGGTGCCGCCATTGGTGTCGCACAGCACCACCCAGCGCGCGCCGGCCTCGAAGGCCGCTTTCGCACAGGCGATGGCATAGCTGGAGCTGGACTTGAAGCCATCGAAGAAATGCTCGCAGTCGACCAGCACCTCGCGGCCCTTCGCCTTTGCCGCAGCGACGCTGTCGCGGATCGAGGCGAGGTTCTCCTCGTTGGTGGTACCGAGCGCGACGCGCACCTGATAGTCGGACGCCTTGGCAACAAAGCAGATCGCCCCGGCGTGGGCGTCGAGCAGCGTGGCGATGCCCGGATCGTTGGACACCGAACGGCCTGGCCTCCGCGTCATGCCGAAGGCAGTGAAGGTGGCGCGGCCAAGACCGGGATCGGCGCTGAAGAAATCGGTATCGGTCGGGTTCGCGCCGGGATAGCCGCCTTCGACATAGTCGACGCCGAGATCGTCGAGCATGCGGGCGATCTGGCGCTTGTCCTGCACCGTGAAGTCGACGCCGTTGGTCTGGGCGCCGTCACGCAGCGTGGTATCGAAGAGATAAAGACGCTCGCGTGTCATTGGGTCGGGCCTCTTGGCGGCGTTTCCGCCAGCGTCTTCTGCATGCGGGTGTTGGTGAGCCATTCGTCGCCCACCGAAAGGGTGCTGCGCTGCTGATCGACATAGCCACGCTTGCGAAAGAAATCATGCGCAGTGTCGCTGGCGTCGACCGTGAGCTTGGTCGCGCCGCGCGCCGCGGCGAGCTTCTCGAGCGCCTCGCACAGCGCCGAGGCGACGCCCTGCCCGGCGGCGCCGGGATGGACATAGACCATGTCGATGTGGTCGGCCCCCTTGAGCGAGGCGAACCCCACCGGCGAGGATTGCAGCGTCGCCACCAGCGTGAGCTGCTGGCCGAGCCGTGCGCCGAAAGCGGCCTCGTCGTCGGCCGCCGCCATCCAGGCCTGCTGCTGCTCCTCGGAATAGTCGTCGCCGGTCAGCCCCTCGATACTCTCGACGAAGATCGCCGCGACGATGGCGGCATCAGCCGGAAGATAGGGCCGCAGCCCGATCGCTGGCACGCTCTGCCCCATCTCAGAAAGCTCCCAGCAGCTTGAGGGCGAGAACGGCGGCGACCGCGATCACCGCCCATTTCAGGACGATGTAGTAGCGCCAGTGCTTCGGAAAAGGCGTATCGGGCTTGGTCATCGCGCGATCTCCCAGGTCGTCACCGGCTTGCCGTCGGCGTCCTTGCCGTCCTTCAGCACCACCCCCACCGCCGCGAGCTCGTCGCGAATACGATCGGATTCCCTGAAATCCTTGCGGCCGCGCGCCGCGGTTCGGGCTTCCACCAATTCACCGATTTCGGCGTCGGTGAGACGTTCATGCTGACGCCGTCCCCCCGCGACCGACGGCAGCACGTCCATGTTGATAAATTCGCTTCGGGTTCCGACCGACCGGCGGGCGAGCACATCCCTGCCGTCGCCAAAGCCAAGGAAATTCATCGCGGCGCGGAGATCGCCGAGCTTCTTTTCCTTTCTGAGCGCGTGCATGGCCGTGATCGCTTTCGATACGTTGAGATCATCGCACAGCGCCTCGACGATGTGAGCCGGCACGGTCGCGGATGCCGGGATATCGCCAATGTCGCTGTTCCAGTCCCACAAAGCTTTATGGCTTTCATCCAGCGCCTTGACCGTCCAGTCGATGGGCGATCGATAGTGCGTCCTCAGCATCGCAAGGCGCAGGACATCTCCCGCCCAGGAGGCACCGCCGAATTTTTCGGTCCGCAAAAGTTCATGGATGGTGATGAAGTTGCCGAGTGACTTCGACATCTTCTCGCCTTCGACCTGCAGGAAGCCATTGTGCATCCAGACATTGGCCATGCGGTCGTGGTGGAACGCGCAGCACGACTGCGCGCGCTCGTTCTCGTGATGCGGAAACACGAGGTCGATGCCGCCGCCATGGATGTCGAACTGCTCGCCGAGATGCTTCCAGGCCATCGCCGAGCACTCGATGTGCCAGCCCGGCCGCCCCGGCGCCGCGATGCCGCCAGGCGACGGCCACGACGGCTCGCCGGGCTTGGACGGCTTCCACAGCACGAAATCCATCTCGTCGCGCTTGTAGGACGCGACATCGACGCGCGCACCGGCCATCATCTCGTCGAGGGTGCGTTTGGCGAGCTCGCCATAGCTCGGCATGGTCGCGACGGCGAACAGCACATGATCCTCGGCGACATAGGCGTGGCCGCCCGCGATCAGCTTCTCGATGATCACGGCCATCTCGGCGATGTGTTCGGTCGCCCGCGGCTCGACGGTCGGACGCAAGCACCCGAGTGAGTCGACGTCCTCATGGAACTGGCGCTCGGTCTGCTCCGTGACCCTGCGGATCGCCTCGTTCAGCGGCAATCCCGGATAGTCGCGCGCGGCGCGGACGTTGATCTTGTCGTCGACGTCGGTGATGTTCCGCACATAGGTGACGTGATTAGCGCCGTGGATGTGGCGCAGCAGGCGGAACAGCACGTCAAACACGATCACCGGCCGCGCGTTGCCGATGTGGGCGAAGTCATAGACCGTCGGTCCGCAGACATACATCCGGACATTGTCCGGATCGAGCGGCGCGAACACGCGCTTGTCCTTGCTCAGGGTATCGTAGAGCTTCAGCTCCATAGGTCCCGCCCACACGTTTGCAGCCGTCATCGATCCGGCTGGCCGGGCGTCTTGTCGATCTCATGTGAGAAAAGACGGCCTCAGCCAGCGAATCGCTAGCTCGTAATCTCGCGGCAAATGC
This sequence comes from Bradyrhizobium sp. U87765 SZCCT0048, assembly GCF_018131225.1. Classification (GTDB taxonomy): domain Bacteria; phylum Pseudomonadota; class Alphaproteobacteria; order Rhizobiales; family Xanthobacteraceae; genus Bradyrhizobium_A. The sequence goes on from NZ_JAFCMM010000001.1 coordinate 865,041, forward strand.
CGAAAATGGAGAAAAGGCCGTTCATGGAGCGGCACCATGCGGCAGCGGGGGCGCTCGCGTCAAGGGAACACAACCACCCGGAGCCGCTTTTTTGCCCCCTCGCTGCGGCCCCAAAGCCACGGTCGGCCGCGAACCGCGCCCGCTCGCCGTCATGCCCCCGGGGCGCCACCGTTTCGCCTTGGTTAATCATTTTTAACACAGCCCGTTTATAGCTCTTGCACGTTCTCTCCAGCTCCGGTGCCGTGATGCTGATCCGTTCTGCGCTGTCCTGCCTCCTGCTCCTGACCGCGACGCTCGCCCATGCCGACACGCGCACGTTCGTCATCGCCAACCAGGCCGACGGCTACGGCGTCGACCAGTGCCTGGCCAATGGCGAGCCCTGCGGCTCCTACGCTGCCCAGTCCTACTGCCAGTCCCGCGAGTTCGCCAAAGCGACCACCTACCACCGAATCGACGCCAGCGACGTGACCGGCGCGGTGCCGGTGTCGTCCGGCGGCAGCTGCGGCCACGGCGGCTGCCGCGACTACGTCGCCATCACCTGCCAGCGCTGATCCGGCAGGTCTGCCCCGCGCCACACCGGCGCCGCGGAAACGACGTGACGTTGCCCCGAGAAGCGGCTATGGGATGCCGGTCGGCCGGTGCGGCCGGCGGGTGCCCTGCAGCAGTTTCATGCAAGATCCGGCGGCCGCCAGCGGCGTGCGGCCGGGCCGTGAAGGTCACTCAAAATCCATGTTTCTGGTGCGGTCTCGGCCGGCACGATCCGCAGCGGCACGAGTCGCCGGTGGCTCGCAAACGCCCTGATCGCCACATCAACCGGAACTGTCTGATTTGCCGATCCTTTCCACGTATCGCCGGCTTCTCGTCTGCGCCGCGCTGCTGAGCGCCACGGCCATCGGCCCGGGCGCGCTCGCCCAGGGCTATCCTCCGCCCGGCGCGCCGCCGGCCGCGAACCCGATGTGCCAGCGGCTCGAGGGCCAGCTCGCGATGATCGACCGCGGCGGCGCCGATCCGGCCAAGCTCGACCAGATTCGCCGCTACGAAGAGGCCCAGAACCGCCAGCAGGCCGAGCTCGACCGCGTCACCACCCAGGCCAAGCGCATGGGCTGCGACAGCACCGGCTTCTTCTCGCTGTTCAATGGCCAGGCGTCGCAGTGCGGGCCGGTGAACAACCAGATCCAGCAGATGCGCGCCAACCTCGACCAGATCACCGGCAGCCTGCAGCAGCTGCGTGGCGGTGGTGGCGGCTCCGAGCGCGACATGCAGCGCCGTTCCGTGCTGCTGGCGCTGGCCCAGAACAACTGCGGCCCGCAATATGCCGCGGCCGCCCGCGCCGCTCAGCCCGGCGGCTTCTTCGACAACATCTTCGGCGGCGGCAACAACAATAATCCGGACGGCACCATCGCGCCCCCCTCGCCGGACGCCGCCGCGCCCTCGGGCACCTATCGCACCGTTTGCGTGCGCAGCTGCGACGGCTTCTACTTCCCGATCTCGTTCGCCACCGTACCGGGCCGCTTCGCCGACGACGAGCGCACCTGCAAGAGCCTGTGCCCGGCGACCGACGCCACCCTCTACACCTACCGCAATCCCGGCGAGGACATGAACCAGGCGGTGTCGATCAACGGCCAGCCCTATTCGTCGTCGCCGAACGCGTTCCGCTACCGCCGGGAATTCGACGCGACGTGCAGCTGCAAGGCCGCCGGCCAGAGCTGGGCGGATGCGCTGAAGAACATCGACGACAAGGCGGCCGCCGAACAGCAGGGCGACATCATCGTCACCGAGGACCGCGCCAAGAAGATGTCGCAGCCGCTGGCGCCGAAGTCGGCTCAAGGCCAGAAGAAGGGCGCCCCCGCTCCGGCCGCCGCCGCCACGGCGCCGACGCCCGCCAATGCCAGCCCGGCGGCGCCGGCGACCACCACCGATGCCAACGGCAACAAGACGATCCGGTCGGTCGGCCCGACCTTCATCCCCGCGCGCTGACACCTTGCTGGCGCGGGCGGCTATCCGCTATTCGTCGTAGGTGACCGAGCCGCGGCTCGCGCGCGTGACGAGACTGTCGTCCGGCGCCGGCAGGGGCGCAGCGGTGTCGCTGAAGCGGTTGGTAATCGGATAGCGGCGGCCGCGGCCAAAATTCCGTGCAGTGACTTTCACGCCCGGCGCCGCCTGACGGCGCTTGTACTCGGCGACATTCAAAAGCCGCTCCACCCGCACCACCGTGTCGCGATCGAAGCCGGCGGTGATGATTGCCGCCAGCGGCTCCTCACGCTCAATCAGCCGCTCCAGGATGCCATCCAGCACGTCGTAGGGCGGCAGCGTGTCCTGATCGCGCTGATCCTCGCGCAGCTCCGCCGTCGGCGGCCGGGTGATGATGCGCTCCGGGATCACCACCCCGGCGGGTCCGCGCGCGCCCTCGGGCGTCCAGCGATTGCGCAACTGCGACAGGCGAAAGACCTGCGTCTTGTAGAGATCCTTGATCGGGTTGAAACCGCCGTTCATGTCGCCATAGAGCGTTGCGTAGCCCACCGACATCTCCGACTTGTTGCCGGTGGTCACCAGCATCGCGCCGGTCTTGTTGGACAGCGCCATCAGCACCACGCCGCGGGTGCGCGCCTGCAGATTTTCCTCGGTGACGTCGCGGGCCAGCCCCGCGAACGGGACGGCGAGCACCTGCTCGAACCCTTCCACGGCCGCAGCGATCGGCAGCACGTCGCAGTGAAAGCCGAGCGCAGCCGCGAGCGCCGCGGCATCGTCACGCGAGACCGCAGCGGTGAAGCGGTACGGCAGCATGACGCCGCGCACGCGATCCGCGCCAAGAGCGTCGACCGCGATTGCCGCGCACAGCGCCGAGTCGATGCCGCCGGAAACGCCGAGCAGGATGCCGGGAAAGCCGTTCTTGTCGACGTAGTCGCGCAAGCCGAGCACGCAGGCGGCATAATCGGCCTCATCATCGCCGAGCGGTGGCGCCACCGGCCCGGCACAGCGCCACGTATCGCCCGAACGCGTCCAGCGCAGCGTGACCAAACTCTCGGCGAATGCCGGCAGCTGCGCCGCGAGCGTGCGGTCGGCATGCAGCACGAACGAGCCGCCGTCGAACACCAGTTCGTCCTGACCGCCGACCTGGTTGAGATAGACCAGCGGCAGGTCGCTCTCGGTCACCCGCGCCACCGCCATCGACAGGCGCATATCGGCCTTGCCGCGGGCATAGGGCGAGCCGTTCGGCACGATCAGGATCTCGGCGCCGGTCTCGGCCAGACACTCGACCACGTTCTCGTAGTCGGCGCTCTCCTCCATCCAGGTGTCTTCGCAGATCGGCACCCCGATCCGCACGCCGCGCACCGTCACCGGACCCGAGGCGGGACCGCGGGCGAACACCCGCTTCTCGTCGAACACGCCATAGTTCGGCAGGTTGGCCTTGAAGCGCAGGGCGGCGATACGCCCGCCGTCGAGCAGCGCACAGGCGTTGTAGAGCTTGCCATCGTCGACCCAGGGCGTGCCGATCAGCATCGCCGGACCGCCGTCGGCGGTCTCGCGGGCCAGCGCCTCGATTGCCGCGCGGCAGGCGGCCTGGAAAGCCGGCTTGAGAACGAGGTCTTCCGGCGGATAGCCGGCGATGAACAGTTCGGAGAACACGACGAGATCGGCGCCATCCGCCGCGGCGCGCGCCCGCGCCTGCCGCGCCCGCGCGGCATTGCCGGCAATGTCGCCGACGACGGGGTTGAGCTGGGCGAGCGCGACGACGAACGAATTCACGGTGGTCATGCCTCATCCGATCCTGACGTGCCGGACATGCGCGACGCGCGTTACAGCACACCGAGGCGTTCGGCGATCGCCACCAGCCAGACGAGACCGGCGATCACCAGGGCAACGCCGACGGCGGCCGAGCCCATGTCCTTGACCCGCCCGATCTGCGGATCGTGATCCGTGGTCAGGCGGTCGGCGAGCTTCTCGATCGCCGTGTTCAGCAATTCGACGGTGAGAAGAAGAAGTACCACGGCGATCAATTCGACACGGCGCACCGCCGTCGTGCCGACAAGGAAGGCGAGCGGCAGCGCGATGACCAGCGCAACCAGTTCTTCCCGGATCGCCTGTTCGGAACGGGTTGCGAAAGTCAACCCGTTCCACGTGTTGATGCTGGCACGCCAGAACCGCAGCAAGTCAGAGCTCCGGCCTCACATGCCCGACGCGGCGGGCAGCGGCTTGATCTTGCCCGCCCGCTCCTGCTTCAGCAGCTCGGCGATCAGGAAGGCCATGTCGATCGACTGCTCGGCGTTGAGACGCGGATCGCACACCGTGTGGTAGCGGTCGTTGAGATCCTCGTCGGTCAGCGCCCGGGCACCGCCGATGCATTCGGTGACGTCCTTGCCGGTCATCTCCAGGTGCACACCACCGGCATGCGTGCCTTCCGCCGCATGGATCGCAAAGAACGAGCGCACCTCGGACAGGATGCGGTCGAACGGCCGGGTCTTGTAGCCGCTGGTCGCGGTGATGGTGTTGCCATGCATCGGATCGCACGACCACACCACCTTGCGCCCCTCGCGCTGTACCGCGCGGATCAGCGCCGGCAGATGGTCGCCGACCTTGTCGGAGCCGAACCGGGCGATCAGCGTCAGGCGACCGGGCTCGTCCTGCGGGTTGAGGACATCGATCAGCTTGATCAGTTCGTCCGGCTTGAGAGACGGACCGCACTTGAGGCCGATCGGGTTGTTGATGCCGCGGAAGTACTCGACATGGGCATGGTCGAGCTGCCGCGTACGGTCGCCGATCCAGATCATATGGCCGGAGGTGGCGTACCAGTCGCCGGTCGTGGAATCGACGCGGGTCAGCGCCTGCTCGTAGCCGAGCAGCAGTGCCTCATGGCTGGTGTAGAAGTCCGTGGTACGCAGCTCCGGATGGCTGTCGAATTCCAGGCCGCAGGCGCGCATGAAGTTCAACGCGTCGGTGATGCGATCGGCGAGCTCGGTGTAGCGGCGCGACTGCGGCGAATCCTTGAGGAATCCGAGCATCCACTGGTTGACGCTGGCGAGATTGGCGAAGCCGCCGCTGGCGAACGCGCGCAGCAGGTTGAGCGTCGCGGCCGACTGGCGGTACGCCATCATCTGGCGCTGCGGATCCGGCGTGCGCGCCTCGGCGGTGAAGGCGATATCGTTGACGATGTCGCCGCGATAGCTCGGCAGTTCGATGCCGTTCGCCTTCTCGACCGGCGACGAGCGCGGCTTCGCGAACTGGCCGGCGATGCGGCCGACCTTCACCACGGGCAGCGAGCCGGCGTAGGTCAGCACCACCGCCATCTGCAGGAAGACGCGGAAGAAGTCGCGGATGTTGTTGGCGCCGTGTTCGGCGAAACTCTCGGCGCAATCGCCGCCCTGGAGCAGGAAGGCTTCTCCGGCCGCGACACGTCCCAGCGCCTTCTTCAGGTTGCGCGCCTCACCCGCAAAGACCAGCGGCGGAAACGTGGCCAGCTGCGCCTCGACGTCGGCCAAGGCTTTCGCATCCGGATATTCCGGAACCTGCACGACCGGCTTGTTGCGCCAGCTGTCGGGTGTCCACCGCTCGGACATTGATCTGCTCCGATCTGCTCCTGAGAACCGCCCGCCCCGCCGGGGATGGCGTGGCGGCGGTTATACACAGCGTCGCCACGAACCGCCAGTTGCAATTCGGCTTGGGATGTCAATGCCTTGCAGGGGCCGGCAATTTGCCCTTAGCTGACGGCGGGGACGATGGGGGTTGAGATGGTGGCCGAGGCTGTCCTTGACAACGTCTTCATCGACGACATCACGCTGCCGGCCCAGGACGGGTTTTCGCTGGCAGCGACATTGTATATGCCGCGTGCGCCCCGGCACCACGCGGTGCTGATCAATTCGGCGGCGGCGGTGCCGCGCCGGTTCTACCGGAACCTCGCCGGCTACATCGCCGCGCGCGGCTGCGTGGTGATGACCTACGACTATCGCGGCATCGGCGGTTCGCGGCCGAAATCACTGGCCGGCTTCAGTGCCACCATGGCGGACTGGGCGGAGAAGGATGCCACCGCCGCCGTGGCCTGGATGCGCGGGCGCTACAACACCCTGCCGCTGGGCTATATCGGCCATTCGTTCGGCGGCCAGGCGCTGGGACTGCTGCCCAACAACGACCAGATCGCCCGGGCGCTGCTGGTTTCGGCCCAGGCGCCGTTCTGGAAGCTGTTTCCAGCCCCGGAAAGCTACCGGGTGTTCGTGCTGATCAATTTCGCCGGCCGGCCGATCGCACGCGTGATGGGCTATGTGCCCGGCCGCATCGGCCTCGGCGAGGACATGCCGCGGGACGTGTTCCTGCAATGGCGCAAGTGGCTGATGAGCGAGCGCTACTACTTCGACGACCCCTCGCTCACATCGCTCGCCAACTATGCCAACTATCGGCACCCGCTGATGGCGCTGTGCATCGGCGACGATCCCTGGGCGCCGCGTCCGGCAGTCGACCTGCTGTGCGCCGGGTTCACCGCGACGCGGCCCGAGGTGGTCGCGATCGCGCCGGCCGACGTCGGCGCCAAGGCGATCGGCCATTTCGGCTTCTTCCGCGACGAACACCGCGACAGGCTGTGGACGCCGGCCGTCGACTGGCTGCTGGCGAGCTGAACGACGCGCTATTCGGCCGCCTGCCGGACGTGGCGGGCGAACGGCGTGCGCATGGTCACGAGCTCTTCCGCCGCGGTCGGATGCACGGCGATGGTCGCGTCGAAATCGGCCTTGGTCGCTTTCAGCTTCACCGCGACGCCGACCAGCTGGATCATCTCGCCGGCATCGGGACCGACAATATGGCAGCCGAGCACGCGGTCGCTGAGCCCGTCGACCACCAGCTTCATCAGCACGCGGGTATCGCGGCCCGACAACGTCGCCTTCATCGGGCGGAAATCGGCCTTGTAGATATCGACATGGGAGTGCTTCGCCCGCGCCTCGGCTTCGGTGAGCCCGACCGTGCCGACCTCGGGCTGGGTGAATACGGCGGTCGGAATGTCCGCATGATCGACCCGGACCGGACGCTTGCCGAACACGGTATCGGCGAAGGCGTGTCCCTCGCGGATCGCCACCGGCGTGAGGTTGACGCGGTGGGTGACGTCGCCGACCGCATAGATGTGCGGCATGGACGTCTGCGAATAGCCGTCGACGGCAATGCCGCCGTTCTTCGGATTGAGCGCGACGCCCGCCGCTTCGAGACCGAGGCCCGCGACGTTGGGATGGCGGCCGATCGCGAACATCACCTGGTCGGACGCGACGCGCGTGCCGTCCGACAGCGTCGAGGCATAGGACGTTCCTTGGGCTTCGCCCTCGCGATCGACGCGGCTCACCGTGCAGCCGGTCAGGATCCGAATGCCGGCCTTTTCCATTTCCGTGCGCACGTGCTTGCGCACGTCGTCGTCGAACCCGCGCAGAATGTTGTCGCCGCGATAGACCACCGTGACCTCGCTGCCGAGGCCGGCGAAGATGCAGGCGAACTCCAGCGCGATATAGCCGCCGCCCTGGATCAGGATGCGGCGCGGCAGCGTCGGCAGATGAAACACCTCGTTGGACGAGATCACATGCTCGATGCCGGGGATCGGATCGCCGTGGCTCGGCGCCGCGCCCGTCGCGATCAGGATGTGCCTGGCGCGCACGGTCTCGCCGGTCGACAGCCGCAGCGTATGCGGGTCCTCGAACACGGCGCGCGCCCTGGCGATGCGCGCGCCCGACTTGTCGAGATTGCTGGTATAGGCCGCTTCGAGCCGCGCAATCTCCTTGTCCTTGTTGGCGATCAGCGTCGGCCAGTCGAAGGTCGCCGACGGGATCGTCCAGCCGTAACCGGCTGCGTCCTCGATCTCGTGATGGACATGGGAGGCGTACACCAGGAGCTTCTTGGGCACGCATCCGCGGATCACGCAGGTGCCGCCGAGGCGATACTCCTCGGCGACCATGACCTTCGCACCGTAGCCGGCGGCGATGCGGGCAGCGCGCACGCCGCCCGATCCGCCGCCGATGACGAACAGGTCGAGATCGAAATCAGCCATCGGCCGGCTCCGCGATCAGATCTCTTTGCCGCGGGCGCGCATCTCGGCGCGGAACTTGGCAGCGACTTCGTTCGAAAACGCAGCAGCCCAGTCGTTCATGTAGGCGAGACTGCCGGTGATCGACTTCGGCTCCTGGTCGAGGAATTTCTGGCCGAGCGGCGACTTGTAGAACGCGATGAGGTCGCGCAGCTCCTGCTCGGTGAAGTTGGTGGCGTAGATCTCCGCCATCGCCTTGCCGATGTCGTCCTTGCGGCTGGCGAGCTCGCCGGCGAGCTTGAGCGCGACGTCGTCGAGATCCTTCTGGTAGTTCAGGTTGTTCTGCAGGATCGCGTCCTTGGTGCGCTGGATCACCGTCGGGACGATGTTCTGGTACACCGTGCTCGCCTTCTTGAGCGCCAGCAGCTCACTCGCCGCGGCGATTGCGCTCGCGGGCGGCGGCGGCGGGTTGTTGGCCGCAGCCTTCGGCGCCTGAGCGGTGGCGCTCAGGGTGCTGAGAGCCAGGCCGAAGCCGACGGCCAGCAGGGTTTTCGCAAACTTCGTCATTCCGTTTCTCCTTCGCTGCGGCTCAAGGCCGCTCAACCGTTCGAATTCCTGCCGTACCGGCCAGCACCGTCGTGGTCGCAAGGCCGATGAACAGACCATGCTCCACCACCCCGGGGATCGCGACCAGCGACGTCGCCAGCGCCGCGGCATCCGGGATGGCGCCGAGATGAGCGTCGACAATCCAGTGGCCGCCATCGGTGACAAAAGCATGACCGTCCCTGCCCTTGCGGACCTCGAGCGCACCGGCGACGCCGCGGGCGGCGAACACATCGGAGATGGCCCGACGCGTCGCGGCAAGCCCGAAGGGAACGACCTCGATCGGCAGCGGGAAGCGACCGAGCCGCTCAACCCACTTGGAATCGTCAGCGATCACGATCATGCGGTCGGACGCCGCCGCCACGATCTTCTCGCGCAGCAGCGCGCCGCCGCCGCCCTTGATCAAGTTGAGCTGCGGGTCGACCTCGTCGGCGCCATCGACGGTGAGATCGAGGCGATCGAGCTCGTCGAGGGTTGCGAGCGGCACGCCGCAACGCTCCGCGTCGGCGCGTGTTGCCTCCGACGTCGGCACGCCGATCACCCGCAGCCCGTCGCGCACCCGCTCGCCGAGCAGCTCGACGAAATGCTTGGCAGTGGACCCGGTGCCGAGGCCAAGCCGCATGCCATCGCGCACATGCTCGAGCGCACGGGCCGCCGCCTGTCGTTTCAACGCGTCCATGCTCATGGAAAATCCTTCAAAGGGCCTGCCGGACCCACGTCGGCCGACGGTCCCGAGGGGGCATATCTAGCCTCGATTTGGCGCGAGGAACAGGCCTCAGCAGCAATCTCCACGACCCAGGCCGACGATCCGCCTCACTGATTTTCCTTCCAAATTCGCCTCATGCCCGGCGTGCGGCCCGACAGCGCGACCCGCCCATGCCGCGCCGCAGCTTGCGTGGCGCCCCGCCGAAGGCTAGCGATCCGGCATGACCGATTCTCCCCTCGTCGTTTTCGACCTTGACGGCACGCTGGTCGACACCGCGCCAGATCTCATCAGCGCGCTGAACTTCGTGCTCGACCGCGAAGGCCTGCCGGCGTTGCCGATGGCCTCCGCCCGCCCGATGATCGGCGCCGGCGCGCGCAAGCTGATCCAGCGCGGATTCGAGGCCGAGGACCGGCCGCTGACCACGAGCGACCTCGATCGCCTGACCGCTGATTTCATCGCCTATTACGCCGATCACATCGCCGAACAGTCGCGGCCGTTCGCAGGCCTTCACGATGCGCTCGACGACCTCGCCGTGCGCGGCTTTCGCTTCGCGGTCTGCACCAACAAGCTGGAATGGCTGTCGCGCCGCCTGCTCGACCACCTCGGACTGAGCCCGCGCTTCGCCGCGATCTGCGGCGCCGATACGTTCGGCGTCAGCAAGCCGGACCCGGCGATCCTGCGGCAGACCGTGGCCCGCGCCGGCGGCAGCATGGCCGGCGCCATCATGGTCGGCGATGCCGGGCCGGACATCGGCGTGGCGCGGCGCGCCGGGGTTCCGGTGATCGGCGTGACCTTCGGCTACACCGACGTGCCCATCGCCGAGTTGAAGCCGGACCGGGTCATCTCGGACTTCCGCGACCTGCCCGCGACGATCGGCGCCCTCCGGGCAGGCTGAAACGAACGGAAATACTGCCAGATCCGTGGCGGTGTTAAAATACCATCATTAACCTTTTCGCAACCTCCGGTGAACCGCACATTGCAAGCCCCAGTTGACCCTCTTATGGTCCGCGCGGGGACTGTGGCGGCTTGCCGCAACAAGAGACGGTGGATCATGCGTCGCGTAGTTATTATCGCCGGTGCAAGCCTTTGGCTTGCCGGCTGTGGCACTTCGATGCCAACCATGGACTTTCTCAAGCCGACGCCGCCGAGCGTGACGGTTCGGCTGGAATCGGTGCCGCCCGGCGCCGACGCCAAGACCTCGCTCGGTCCGGGCTGCAAGACGCCGTGCGCCGTGTCGGTGCAGGGCACGGAACCGTTCACGGTCAGCTACACGCTGGACAAGTACCAGCCGCAGAGCGTGTCGGTGTCGGTCATTCAGCAAGGGGGCGACTTCGGCAGCGGCTCGACCGCTATCACGGATCCGAACCCGGTGTTCGCCGAACTGCAGCCCGCGGCCCCGCCGCCGCGCAAGCCGGTGCACCACCGCAAGCGTGTCGCCAAGCCGAAGCCCGCCGCGGCGGCTCCCGCGGCCGCTCCGGCCGATGGCGCCTTCCCGCCGCCCAGCCGCTAAGTTGCCGACCGGCGCACACGAACCGATTGTGCGCCGACCCGGCCGTGCCTACATTGTGACGGTCAGCCCCCGGACGGGGGCTGACTTTTAGGTGTTGTCACAGTCTCACAGGCTTGCCGGATGAACGGATCTTTCCTGCCTCCCGGAACCATGACCGATCCGTTCGGCCGGACGATCAGCTACCTGCGCGTGTCGGTGACGGATCGCTGTGACCTGCGCTGCTTTTATTGCATGTCCGAGGACATGACCTTCCTGCCGAAGGCCGACCTCCTGACGCTCGAAGAACTCGACCGCCTCTGCTCGGCCTTCGTCGCCAAGGGCGTGCGCAAGCTGCGCCTCACCGGCGGCGAGCCGCTGGTCCGCCGCAACGTGATGTCGCTGGTGCGTTCGCTGTCGCGCCACCTGCGCAGCGGCGGTCTCGACGAGCTGACGCTGACCACCAACGGCTCGCAGCTGGCGCGCCATGCCGGCGAACTCGCCGCGTGCGGCGTTCGCCGCATCAATGTCTCGCTCGACACCCTCGACGCCGACAAATTCCGCGCCATCACCCGCTGGGGCGAACTCGACAAGGTGCTCGCCGGCATCGAAGCGGCGCGCGAGGCGGGCCTGCATGTCAAGATCAACGCGGTGGCGCTGAAGGGACTCAACGAGGACGAGATTCCGTCCCTGATGCGCTGGGCGCACGGCAAGGACATGGACCTGACGCTGATCGAGGTGATGCCGATGGGCGACATCGGCGCCGGCCGCATCGACCAGTACGCGCCGCTGTCGGTGCTGCGCAGCCGCCTCGCCGAACAGTTCACCCTCACGGACCTCGACGAGAGCTCCGGTGGTCCGGCGCGCTATGTGCGTGTGGCGGAAACCGGCGGCAAGCTTGGCTTCATCACCCCGATGACCCACAATTTCTGCGAAGCCTGCAACCGCGTGCGCATCACCTGCACGGGCACGCTGCACACCTGTCTCGGCCACGAGGATGCCTCGGACCTGCGCCGGCCACTGCGCGCATCACCGGACGACGCGCTGCTGAACGCCGCGATCGACCGCGCCATCGGACTGAAACCGAAGGGCCACGATTTCATCATCGACCGCCGCCACAACCGGCCGAGCGTCAGCCGCCACATGAGCGTGACCGGCGGCTGAGGCCCCTGCCCGGACCTGATCGGCAGCGAAAATTGATGCCCCGCAATGCAAGAAGCCCGGCCTTGCGGCCGGGCTTTTCGTCGCGATGGTGTCCGATCAGCCGCGCGTGCGCGAGCGGATCATGAAGCTGTCGAAGGTGTATTCGGCGACCTGCCACCACAGGTATTCGTCGGAGCGATACGCCTGCATCGCCTCGATCGCCTTCTTGAAGTCGGCGTTCTTGGCCGAGATTTCCGCCCACAGCTCGTTGGTGGCCTTGAGGCAGGCCTCGAGCACTTCGTTGCTGAACGGACGCAGCTGCACGCCGCCGGCGACCAGCTTCTTCAGCGCGGCCGGGTTCTGCATGTCGTAACGCGCGGCCATCCAGGAATTGGTATTGGCGGCGGCGTTCAGCAGGATCGACTGGTAGTGCTTCGGCAGCGCGTTGTACTTGTCCTGGTTGGCGAAGGCGTGCACGGTCGGGCCGCCCTCCCAGAAGCCGGGATAGTAGTAGTACTGCGCGACCTTCTGGAAGCCGAGCTTCTCGTCGTCATACGGACCGACCCACTCGGCAGCGTCGATGGTGCCCTTTTCGAGCGACGGATAGATGTCGCCGCCGGCGAGCTGCTGCGGCACGACGCCGAGCTTCTGAAGCACCTGGCCGGCAATGCCGCCGATGCGGAATTTCAGGCCCTGGAGGTCGGCGACGGTCTTGATCTCCTTGCGGAACCAGCCGCCCATCTGGGTGCCGGTGTTGCCGCAGGGAATGCCGACGACGTTGTACTTCTTGAAAAACTCGTTGGCGAGCTCGTTGCCGCCGCCCTGATACAGCCAGGAGTTCTGCTGGCGGGCGTTGAGGCCGAACGGCACCGAGGCGAACACCGCGAAGGTCGGATCCTTGCCGACATAGTAGTAGGACACGGTGTGGCTCATCTCGACCGTGCCGTTCGAGGTGGCGTCGAGCGCCTGCAGGCCGGGGACGAGTTCGCCCGCTGCGAACACCTGGATCTGAAACTTGTTGTCGGTCATTTCGGCGACCTGCTTGGCGAGGTACTCGCCGCCGCCGTAGATCGTGTCGAGCGATTTCGGGAAGCTGGACGCCAGGCGCCACTTCACTTCGGGCATCGACTGCGCAATCGCCGGCGAAGCCACGGCGGTCGCGGCAGCGCCGGCGGCCGAAACCTTCAGGAAATCACGACGCTTCATAAGCATCTCCTCCATGGGACGTTTCTTGAAAACGAATGAGGCTCTGTAACACACAGGGCTGGTACGGAAAACGCGACATAAAGCGAAATGAAGCAGGCTTCAACCAAAGTCGAAGCCACCGCCTCCCGCCGCGCGAACGCAAGGCGCAGCGCGCGGATGACGCGCTGCAGTACGGCGATTCGGCGGTCTCAGGCCGCCGAAATGTAGGGCTTGAGCTCGTCCCTGACCTTGGCGCCGATCGCCCGGTAGATGCCGGCATGGACGCCCTGCGGCTCGCTTTCCACCACCGGGGTGCCGGCATCGGAGGTGCTGCGAATCGCCATGTGCAGGGGCACCTCGCCGAGGAAGGGCACGCCGACCCGCTCGGCCTCGTGGCGGGCGCCGCCATGGCCGAAAATGTCCGAACGCGTGCCGCATTCCGGACACTGGAAGTAGCTCATGTTCTCGACGATGCCGAGTACCGGCACATTGACCTTGCGGAACATGGCGATGCCCCGCCGCGCGTCGATCAGCGCGAGGTCCTGCGGCGTCGAGACGATGATCGCGCCCTTCAGCGGCACGGCCTGCGCCAGCGTCAGCTGGGCGTCGCCGGTGCCCGGCGGCATGTCGACGACGAGCACGTCGAGCGTGCCCCAGGCGACGTCGCGCAGCATCTGGGTGATCGCCGACATCACCATCGGGCCACGCCAGATCATCGCGGTCTCCTCCTCGACCAGGAAGCCGATCGACATGATGGCGAGGCCGAACCGCGACAGCGGAATCATCTTCTTGCTGGCGTCGAGCTGCGGCTTGTCGCGCAGCCCGGTCAGGCGCGGGATCGACGGGCCGTAGATGTCGGCGTCGAGCAGCCCGACGCGCAGGCCCTGGTCGCGCAGGCCGAGCGCGATGTTGAGTGCGGTGGTCGACTTGCCGACGCCGCCCTTGCCGGACGCGACGGCGATGATGGCGGCGACGCCGGGAATATCCGCCTGCTTGGACATCGGCGACTGGGCGGGCGCGCCGTGGCCGTGGCTCTGGCTGTGCGGCCGATGGGCCGAGACCGGCTGCACCCCGCCGGCAGGCCGCGGCGCCGGCGCGGCGCCGGGCTTGCGCTCGGCGGTCAGCGCCACCATCACCGAAACGAGGCCGGGAATGGCCTTCACCGCCGCCTCCGCACGCGCGCGCACGTCTTCCCAGGCGCGCGCCTCGGCGGCGTCGACACTGATCGAGAAGAACACCTTGCCGTCTGTGACGGCGATCTCGGACAACACGCCGGCCTGCGGCAGCGGCACGCCGCGCGGGGTCGGCACCTTGGCGAGCGCCTCGACAACCTGTTGCTTGCTCACGGTCAAAACGGAGATCTCCTGCCGAATATTTCGCTGGCGCGAAATCATGTTGGGGCGAAGTCTTGGCCCGCCCCATCCAGCGGGTCAACTGCCGGCTTGGCGGAGGTCCCCTTCGCGGCCGTCCCAGGATACGGGTCCGGCGCCCGCCCGGGATCGCGATCTCGCACCGCGGTCACATGGGGCTTCCAGAGGGTTCTTGCAATCGATGGCCGTGGTTGGCAGGTTGCCGGCAGCGGCGGCACAGACCTCCAGGTGATGCCGGCCCGCACAGCTCCTCAGGGACAGGCACGCGTCGCTTCCCCGGCGACGGCCGCGCCGGCTCGATGCCTGCGGAGCTCAAAAAACCGGAACAAAGGTTCATCACATGGCGAAAGTCGCTTTTCTCGGGCTCGGCGTGATGGGGTTCCCCATGGCCGGGCATCTCGTCACCAAGGGCCAGCACGAGGTCACGGTCTACAACCGCTCCGCCGCCAAGGCGAAGGCGTGGGCCGACAAGTTCGGCGGCAAGACCGCCGCGACCCCGAAGGAAGCTGCAGTCGGCCAGGATTTCGTGATGGCCTGCGTCGGCAATGACAACGACCTGCGCGAAGTGACGACCGGCGCCAACGGCGCGTTCGCCGGCATGACGGCGGGCAGCGTGTTCGTCGACCACACCACCGCCTCTGCCGAAGTGGCGCGGGAGCTCGATGCCGCCGCCAGGGCCGGCGGCTTCACCTTCATCGACGCGCCGGTGTCCGGCGGCCAGGCCGGCGCCGAAAATGGCGTGCTGACGGTGATGTGCGGCGGCGACGAGGCCGCCTACAAGCGCGCCGAGCCGGTGATCGCGGCCTACGCGCGGGCGTGCAAGCTGCTGGGGCCGGCCGGCGCCGGCCAGCTCACCAAGATGGTCAACCAGATCTGCATCGCAGGCCTCGTCCAGGGCCTGTCCGAGGGACTGCACTTCGCCAAGAAGGCCGGCCTCGACGTCAACGCCGTTGTCGAGACCATCTCCAAGGGCGCGGCGCAGTCCTGGCAGATGGAGAATCGCTACAAGACCATGGACGAGGGCAAATACGAGTTCGGCTTTGCCGTCGACTGGATGCGCAAGGACCTGTCGATCTGCCTCGCCGAAGCCCGCCGCAACGGCGCCAGCCTGCCGGTGACCGCCCTCGTCGACAACTTCTATGCCGAGGTGCAGAAGATGGGCGGCGGCCGCTGGGACACCTCCAGCCTGATGGCGCGCCTGCAGCGCTGACACGTCGCCGGACGACGCCCGGTCCCGTGATACCCCGAGGCGGCGCACAAGCGCCGCCTCGTTGCTTTTGTGAAGTTCTTTCAAGCCCTTTACCGTGACCTGCTGAGATGGCGGCGCAACCACCGCTCCCGCGGCAGAAGGTCCGGGCGCCCTGGCCTCGGACGCGCTGCGTTAAGTCACCATTAACCTGATTGTCGTGCCCTCTAAGGTCAGTCTTAACGATTTCTTGTCATGGATGGTTGGCAGGAATGCAGACGTGCGTGCACGCGGGAATTGTGGTTGTCGATGAGTGAGTCCGGCGAGTTTCCTTCAGTCGGTCCGGGGCCGGCCGAACCGGCCGCCTCGCCGGCGCGCAACCGCCGCGCGGCGGCACAGCGCGTGCGCGAAGCGCGCGACCGCCTGACCTCGACCAGCGGCACCCGCCCGGCCTTCGACCACGAACTGCTGCGCCAGTATGCCCAGACCCGGCTGTCGGCGTCGTTCGTGGTGATGCTGCTGGTGGTCGCCACCGGACTGTTGTCCGGCTTCTGGGTGCGCCCGCTCGGCGCCGCCGCCTGGACCTCCGGCATCCTCGCCATCCACGGCGTCATCATCCACAACTGCCGCAAGTTCCTCGCCGAGACCGCTTCGCCGGGCACGACGCGCAAATGGCGTCTGCGGTTCATCGCACTCGACCTGATCTATGGCCTTGCCTGGACCGTGATCCTGGTGCACCCGTCGGGCCTCGACGTCGTCTCGAACATGCTGATGCTGTTCGTGATGCTGCTGGTCGTCGCGGTGTCCAGCATGCTCGCCGCCAGCCTGCCGATCGCGGCGCTCGCGGCCACCGTGCCGGTGACCTCGGCGATCGCGCTCAACTTCGTGATGCGCGGCACGCTCGACGACTACATCCTCGCCATTCTCGCGGTGACCGCGGAAGGTTACTTCGCGCTGCTCGCCCATCGCCTGCACTCGACCACGCTGGCGACGCTGGAGGCGCGCGCCGAAAAGGATGCGCTGATCGGCGAGCTCGAGCAGGCCAAGTCGATCTCCGACGAGGCGCGCTACCGGGCAGAAGCTGCGAATGTCGCCAAGTCGCGCTTCCTCGCCCAGATGAGCCACGAGCTGCGCACGCCGCTGAATGCCATCCTCGGCTTCTCCGAGGTGATGAAGAGCGAGATCTTTGGCCCGCACGCCGTCGCGGTGTACAAGGACTACTCCGCCGACATTCACAATTCCGGCGTGCACCTGCTCAACCTCATCAACGAGATCCTCGACCTGTCGCGGATCGAGGCTGGGCGCTACGAGCTCAACGAGGAGGCGATCTCGCTGACCCATGTGGTGGCGGACTGCCATCACCTGCTCAAGCTGCGCGCCTCCAACCGCGGCATCACCATCCACGAGGTGTTCGAACAAAACATGCCGCGGCTGTGGGCGGACGAGCGGGCCGCGCGGCAGATCGTGCTGAACCTCCTCTCCAACGCCATCAAGTTCACGCCCCAGGGCGGCGAGATCTGGCTCAAGGTCGGCTGGACGGCGTCGGGCGGGCAGTATCTCAGCGTCAAGGACACCGGCTCGGGCATTCCCGAGGACGAGATCCCGATCGTGCTGGCCTCGTTCGGCCAGGGCTCGAATTCGATCAAGTCGGCTGAACAGGGCGCGGGTCTCGGCCTGCCGATCGCCAAGAGCCTCGTCGACATGCACGGCGGCACGTTCACGCTGAAGTCGAAGCTGCGCATTGGCACCGAAGTGGTCGTCACCTTCCCGCCGGAGCGGGTGATGTCGGCGCTGGCGCCGATGCGCGAGCCCGCGCCGCCGCTGCAGCCCGCCGAGCGCAGCTACCTGTCCGGCGACGCGGCGCAGCGCCGGGCCCATTCGATCATGAACGCGGGGACGGGTCTGCCGTGATCCGCGCCGACAAAAGCGATTGCGACACGGCGCCGGATGTGGCTCAACAGCCGCATGAGTGTGGACACGCCCTGCATCAAGGTTTGCGTCATCGATCCGCTCAGCGGACTGTGCCGCGGTTGCGGACGCACGCTCGCGGAGATCGGCGCCTGGAGCGCCCTGTCGCCGGACGCGCGGCGAACGGTAATGGCCGCCCTGCCCGCCCGCCTCGCCGCCGCCGGGCTGCCCGCGCCGCACGGAGACTTCGCCTCGTCCTGAGGGCCGCGGCATGAACCGGCTGCTCGCCCTCCTCGTGCTGCTGGTCGCGACCTTCGGCGCCGTACTCGCCTATGGCGACCCCGCGGAATTGATCAAGGCGCGGCATGTCGTCAGCCATGTGTTCAGCGCGCAGGCCGCACGTCCGATGGTCGCCAGCAGCCGCGTCGCCGAAGTGCCGCGCGGCACCAGCGGCGAGTTCTCGCTGCACGCCAAGATCAATGGCGTGGTCACGCCGATGGTGGTCGACACCGGCGCGAGCTCGGTGGTGCTGACCTATGAGACGGCCAAGGCGGCGGGCCTGCCGCTCGAGCTGCTGGAGTACAATGTCGAGATCGAGACCGCCAACGGCCACACCCGCGCCGCGCGGCTGACGCTGGATCGCCTGTCGATCGGCAAGCTGGTCGAGCGGTCGGTGCCGGCGCTGGTGGTGCCGCGCGGCCAGCTCAAGAGCAACCTGCTCGGCATGAGCTTTCTCGACCGCCTCGAAAGCTGGGAAGTGCGCGCCGACAAGCTGATGCTGCGCGGCTATCCCTGAGCGACGCCCGCGCCGTCGCTATGCCGCATCCGCGACCAGCGGCGCCTCGCGCACCAGCGCGGCCGCGTCCCGCAGCACATCAATTCCCGCACCCGGCCGCACGCCATGCTCAGCGAGATGACGACGGAACGCACGCGCCCCCGGCACCGCCTGGAACGCGCCGACCATGTGGCGGGTGATGGCATGCAGCCGCACCCCGCGCGCGAGCTGCGCCTCGATATAGGGCTCGAAGGCGGCGAGCGCGGCCTTCATGTCGGCATGGGGCGCGGCTTCGCCGAACAACTCCGAATCCACCGCGAGCAACCGCCAGGGATCGTGATAGGCGGCGCGGCCCAGCATCACGCCATCGACATGGGCGAGATGGCGGCGCGCCTCGGCAATGCTGCCGACGCCGCCATTGATGACGATCGGCACCTGCGGCATCGCTGCCTTGAGGCGATAGACGCGATCGTAATCGAGCGGCGGGATGTCGCGGTTCTCCTTCGGCGACAGGCCGTTGAGCCAGGCCTTGCGGGCATGCACGATCAGGAGATCGGCGCCGGCGTCGACCACCGCGCGTGCGAGCGTGTCGAGGGCGACCTCAGGATCCTGGTCGTCGATGCCGATGCGACACTTCACGGTGACCGGCACCGCGACCGCGCGCTTCATCGCCGCGACACAGGATGCCACCAGCGCCGGCTCGGCCATCAGACAAGCGCCGAAGCGGCCGTCCTTCACGCGGTCGGACGGGCAGCCGACATTGAGATTGATCTCGTCATAGCCGAAATCGGCGCCGATCCGCGCGCTCTCGGCGAGCGCTGCGGGATCCGACCCGCCGAGTTGCAGCGCCACCGCATGCTCGCTCGGATCGAAGCCGAGCAGCCGCTGGCGATCGCCATGGATGATCGCCCCCGTCGTCAGCATCTCCGTATACAGCCGCGCCCGGCGCGACAGCCGGCGGTGGAACGCCCGGCAGTGCCGGTCCGTCCAGTCCATCATGGGTGCCACAGAGAAGCGATAATCTTGCGATTCCAATGATTTACCCTATGCTCTCAACGGGATGAAACACGAACGTGTGCACACCAAACTGGGCGAAATTGCACACGTTTGTACCTGTTTTGACCTCTCAGTGCACACATAGCGCACACGAAATCCGGAGTGCACACGCGTGGCAACGTTCACTCAGATGGCATCAGGAAACTGGCGCGTCCAGATCCGCCGCAAGGGACGCTACGTGGCCGAGACCTTCCGTCGCCGCAAGGACGGCGAGGAATGGGCACTTGAGGTCGAGCGCAACATCGACCGGGGCAGAGGCCCCCGTTCGAGCGCTCGGCTGCACCTGCGGACATTCGGGGACCTCATCGATCTGCATGAGGAGGACATGAAGGAGATCGGCAGGCCCCCACGCCGGTCCAAGGCCGCCGTTCTTGCCGCCCTCAAGATAGAACTCGGCAGCGTCAAACTGCCGGCGCTCGACCGCGGTCGTCTCATCGAGTTTGGCCGCAAGCGCGCCAAGGAAGGCGCCGGACCTGCAACACTCGCCATTGACCTGTCGTTCATCCGCACGGTCCTGTCCCATGCGGCTGCCGTGCATGGTGTCGAGGCATCACCTGAGGAAGCGCGGCTGGCGCGTATCGCCCTCACCCACCTGAAGCTCGTCGGGAAAAGCAAGGAGCGGGGCGGGACCGGCGGCCGACGCAGGACGAACTCGACGACGTCACTCCCACAACCGGGGGCCATTTTCGACCGCCACTTGGCTGACGCGACTACGAGGGGCCGCAGCATCAAGACTGCAGTAACACTGACCAGGGACCATCGTCGATCTGTTCGAAGACTACCGCCTGAGCAAAATTCTGCGGATTCGCTTCATTTTGCCGAAGCGATAGGTTCAGATCGCTTCCAAACCCAAGCGGAGCTGCCCCTAAGCGTCAATCGTAACGTTACTCGCGGGAATTGCTTGGCACGCCAGACACATTTTTGGATCATCCGGACCGCCGCCATTCATGTGCTCGACAACACCGGCGACGACACGCACCGCACAGCTCTCGCATTGACCGACGCGGCATCCACTGGCCATCGATATTCCCATGCTCTCACCAAACGCAAGAAGGCTACCCTTGTCCGGCGACCATTCCATGATTTTTCCAGAACGAGCAAATGTAACCGAAAATTTCTGCGTCGGATTAAGGTTTGGCATGGATGGAGATTTGAAAGCTTCTCGAAATATGTCGAACGGCGGCACCCCACGCGCAACCAACTGCTCAGTAATGCTGTTCATCATTGGCTCTGGCCCACAGAAATAGAACCTCGCGCGCCGGCGAATTAGATCCGCGTCAACCATGTCGCCATTCATACGCCCTATTACAGCGACATGCGCTTCATCTGGACTTCCGTCCGAAACGTCGTAGCAATTCACAACTGTCAGCGAGGGAATATCCTCCCGCAGCTCGAAAATCCGCTTGGCATACGCGTGCGACCTGCTGCTCCTGTTCGCATATAACAGCAGCACATCAGGAACGTTTACTTGGTCGGCCAATGTCTCCAGATAAGCGACGAACGGTGTGATGCCAATCCCACCCGCAAAAAGCACGATCGGCTGTTTCGACGCAAGTGGCATAACAAACTGACCGCTGGGTGCTTTTAGAGATACGACTTGTCCAACCTTAAGAGCGCAATGAATGTAGCTCGACACTAATCCATCTACGGTTTCGCCGGTTGGCTTCTGCGCTCGGACATGCCGAACTGAAATGGTATAGCCGCGACGCTCGATCTCTTGAGCGGATCCGACGAGAGAGTAACAGCGCATCACGTCACCCAGCTCAGGAATGCGCACGGTGATATGCTGACCAGGCAGGTAGTCAGGCACGGGCCCACCATCGACGGCTTCCATCCTCACAGTGCGGACACCCTCCGCCTCTTCGTGAGTTCGCGTTACCCTGAAATCACGAAAACCATGCCAAGGCTGGCTTTTTACTGAAGTGTCCCGCTCAATATTGCATTGAGATGAACGCAATGGCGATGATCCACTGATCGGATCGCGGTTGCCGCCGATCACTAGATTACTGAAATTGGAATTGCTCTCACCCTCGACCGGTAAAGCATCCAAACCAATATCCGTGCAGGCCTGCCACCAGCCGAACTCTGCGACGACGACATCATCGGCCATTTCATTGATGAATTTCGCACGAAATCGTGCCGAACCATTTTCGGTGGTGATGCGCACCCAATCGCCTTCAGAAATCCCCTTACGGCTACCCACGTTTGAACTTAGCTCGGCGATCGGATAAGGAGCCCGCTTACGTAGTGAAGCGAGATTGCGGTGCTGACTGTGACAGTAGTATCCATTTTTTGCTGATGACAGTACAAATGGAAATCGCTCTGCTCCCAGTGACTTCAAAGACAAATCATTTATCGGAGCAACGTAAGTAGGCACGGCGGAATAACCAGCCCGCAAAAGCGCCTCTGAATAAAGTTCAACTCGAGCCGTAGGTGTATTGAATCCACGCAGCCCGCCCTCCCGATTCGGAAGCGCAAATTTGCGTTCAAGCTGTTTAAGTGGCTTGTTCAGTCCACCCGGGTGATTGCGCAATGTCGAAACATCTAGGCCTAGAGGAGCGAGGACGTAATTCCACCCCGATTCTACGCTGCCGCCGAAGAACGCCTCCTCCATGCCGAGACGCACCGCTAGGTCGAAAGCAATCTGATAATCTGGTCGACTCTCCCCACGAGGCGTAACCAGCCGTGGACGAAATTGAATATGCTCGACGGCCTGTTCGCTAATCTCGAATCCGGTACGAAGCGCTTCACGCTCGGGAAAACTGCAAGAAGGGAGAAGAATATCGGCATGTCGCGCCGCCGGCGTTTCGAATAGATCGCAATGAACGTGGAATTCCAGGGCTCGAAAGGCTTTTTCCATTCGGCCAGCATCCACATTTGAAGTGTGCGGAGCCAATCCAAATGTAAGCAAACCTCGTACCTTGTAAGGCTTTTCTTCGAGGATTGCCGTGCAGAGATCTGGAATATTTATTGTACCCTTGGCAGCGGGACCGAGCGGGCGCTCGGACAATCCCAAAGCCTTTGCCCTCTGTTCCGGCGACACAAACGCGTAGTAGTCTTCGATCTTGTTTGCGGGGTGAGTAGCGAACACCCAGTTCGAACCTTTTTGGTCGAATGAGCCCGTTAACGCATAGAGCGTGGCTATTGCTCGCGCTGTTTGAGTGGCATTTGTATGCTGGCCAACGCCAGACCACGCATAATGCGATATGCGCTGTCGAGGTTTGAGAAACTCCGCGGCTTGCAGAACTTGAGCCGCGGGCACATCGCAAATCTCCTCGACTTTATCAGGAGTGAACGGAGCGATCGCCTCGCAATAGGAAACGAAAGCTGGCTTGCACTCGACCGTTTTGACGATCCCGTCGCTTCCCAGAATTTCAACAGAGTATATCCCGGCCAGAGCGACATCGGTCTGGTCGGCACCAGCTTGAGAGCTTGGAAAATCGACGCGCCCTTGCGAGATGCTCCAAGTACAAAAACGGTTCTGCTTAGCGTTCGGATCGATATGCTGCTCTCGGAGAAATTGCCCCGTATCAACCCGCACCAGAAGCGGCGCGTTCGTCCATCTGCGAACGAATTCATGATCGATTCCGCCGTGAGTGACCATTGCGTTGGCGATTCCAAGCGCCAAGGCGCCGTCGGTCCCAGGGCGCACGCGAAGCCAAAGATCGGCTTGCCGGGCCAAGCCGGTTGGGCGCGGGTCTACGACGACGAGCTTGGCGCCTTTTGCGCGTCCCTGGCCAATCGCGTCAGCTTGCGCAAGCCACGTGTTGGCTGGGTTGTTCCCCCAAAGCAGGATGACGTCAGCATTGCGGTGATCACCTGGTGGCGTAGGGCAGCCAAACGTAAAGACGTTCGCGTCGTCTTTGTGCCAATTGCAGATTTCGGTTGTGCCTAGAAAGTTTGGGGTTCCGAATAGCTGAGCAAATCGCTTTAACCACTCGAAGCTATCGCACAACGAACCACTTGGCGTAGTTGAGCCTACGACTATTGATTCTGCTCCACTCTCCTTTTTGAACAGATTCAGTTTTTCGGCGATCTCTGCCAGAGCATCATCCCAACTGATCCGCACCCAAAGCGGATCTTGCGAACCTTTTTCGGCCGTACGACGCATCGGGTATGCGAGGCGGTTCGGATTGTGTGCGAGTTCTGGGGCAGCTCTCCCCTTCATGCACACCGCCTTGCCGTTGGGATGCGATGGATCTGCGCGCACGCTCAGAAAAACGTCATTGGACACCGTATTGATGGTGCCGCAACGCGATACACAAATTGAGCAGAAGCCCTTGACTTCATGTTGTTCACTCACGAACCAACATCCTTACTTCGCATGTTTTTGAGCGGCAGGTCTTTTACGTCGACTCACTGAGTAACGTGGATGGCTTTGAAAAAAGGGCCGGGCTTATAAAGCCACTCAGGACGACGCAGATGATGGAAAGCAAACTAATTTGAATCATAGCCGCATTAGCCCAGCCGCCTGCGGTCACCAAGGACCCCATCAAGTATCCACTGAAAGCTGATGTCGTATAAAGACACGTAAAAAAGACGCCAGACGCCTTAGCGTTAAGTTTTGCGTCGACCGTTTTTATTTGCGCACTCCAAAGGTTGACGTAAATTATTGCGGCGTGCGCAAACCCCCAGCACAATGAGAGCACGCAATGCGCGGATACGCTCTGCGCGTAGGAGAAAAGCAGGTAGCCGAAAAGCGCTAAAGCAGCGTAGCCCGCCATCAACAAACTTCGCTGCGACGCGCGGTCACCAATCCAACCACCAACCGGCGCGAACAATCCTCCGAGACCAAAAAAACTCATGACCTTCGCTACGTCCTGTGGCGCAAAGTGCATTTGCTCGCGCAGAAACGTTGAATAAAGACCCAGATACCCGTACAAAACTGGACCAGTAAGCAAGGTCATGACCGCAAGAATTACGGTGTTGCGATTTAGAAGCTTATCTGCCCCGCCGACTAGCTTAACGGTCGAGCTCTCCGATTGTATTTCTGTGAAATCTCGACGAACAAAGACGGCAACAAAGGCCATCATCGCAAATCCTGCTAGCCCGAAGGCCCAGAATGCGCCACGCCATTCTCCGTAAATTGCGACTGCGGTACTCGCCAATAGCGGACCGGCGAAGTTGCCTATCGAGAACGCAATCTGAGTGGTAGCTATGGCGAATGCCCGCGAACGAACAAAGTAAGACGTAGCGATCGTTGTCAACGCTATCTGCTGCATGACTTCACCAACGCCTGTCAGTGCGCGGTAAGTCAGCATGTCGAAAAACCCCGCAGCCAATGCAATAAGAATAGTTGCTGCGGAAAATATGCCCGCGCCGACCTGGAACACTGCCTTGCGTGGAAGACGCGAGAGCAAGTAGGCGGTCGGCCAGCCAGCTATTGCCAGTCCGATTGTGAAGATCGTCCCGATTAGCCCGGTGTCAGCAACGGTAAAGCCGAATTCCTTGCGGATGTCGGATGCGAGCAACGGAAAGACCAGTCGGTCCATGGCATTGATCGCATACGTCGCCAGCATCAGGCTAAACATCGCTAGCGCAATTGAAGAGAGGCCAGATTTAGTCCGGCCGACACGCGTTGTGATGGCTGTCATGGATTTCCCCCTCATTCTGATTATGCGTTTGTAAGAAGGTTGCATGTCAGCGGGCCGCAGGCTCATCCGAAATTTGTGGAAGGACTTTCAGGGAAAATTTGAAAAAGGAATACCGGCTTTGGATACAACCCTGCTAGTCGGTCAGCACAGCGAGAAAGCTGGATGACAATGCCGGGCTTCGTCGCATCGCCCGAAAAAGATGCCCGGCTTCCAGACGAAGCCGGGCACCAAGTCACGGAGGAAGGGTCGAGGAGACCACTTCGCGAAGGGATGAATAGAGACTTCTCGAGCCAAACACCTCTCTCTAATGCTGGGAACAGTTTGTGAAATGGTCCTGCAATCGGCTCGAGCCAACTCGAGGGAACATGGTCATGCCCCAGCTGGCGCTTCCCCGGGGCACAGTGGTCACGGTGAGTATGCTTCGACGACGTCGGGCATGCGAGGGATCGAAGCCGCAAGGCCGGGACGCGAAGCGACCCGGTTCACGAGAGCCCGCCCCGCAAATGCGGGCGCACAAAAAGTGCTCCTTCCAAAAACTCAGCGACCGTCGTACAGGCCCGACCGCTCCGCGGTCGCTTCGCTCCCCTCACCGAAAATTCCGCGCCTTCACTTTCAGCGTATCGATGTGCAGATCGGGAATATAAATGTCTCGCGGCCGCACCGTCGGCGGCGTCTTCGGCTCCCGGCTATCCACTCCACTTCCCCCGTGCCGGGCCTCGTCTCCGCGCCCCGCCGGCAGCGTGAACTTACCATCCCGCCCACCGACGCTGTTGAGCAACTCCGACTGATCGATGAGATAATCACCGACCACATGGATCACGCCGCTGACGCTCTGCACCTTGCCGCGGCAGGCCATCATCTGGGCGCCGAGAATGATCCGGCGCTGCTTGTCGAACAGTGACGGCCACACAATGAGGTTGGCGATATCGGTCTCATCCTCCAGGGTGATGAACATCACACCCTTCGCAGAACCCGGCATCTGCCGGACAAGCACCAGCCCTGCGACAGTGATCCGGCAGCCATCCTTCGCAGTGCGTAGCGCACTGCAGGGCAAGATTCCGCGCCGGCCGAGTTCCTCCCGCAGGAAACTCACGGGGTGGGCGCGCAGCGACAGCCCTACCGAGCGGTAGTCCTCGACCACCTCCCTTCCGCCTGACATCGGATCGAGAGCAACCTCTGGCTCCGCATGGTCGGGCGTAAAATGCCCCTCGCGCCGGTCAGCCGCAGCGAACAACGGCAAGCTGTCGTTGCGCAGCGCCTTGATGGCCCAGTACGCCTCGCGCCGGCTGAGGCCAAGCGAGCTGTAAGCGTCGGCGCGCGCCAGCTGCACCATGGCAGCGACCGGGATACTGCTGCGGCGAGCGAGATCGAGAATAGAGCGGTATGCCCCGCCCCTCATCTCGACCATCCGCCGGCCGTCCTTCTCGGCAAGCCCCCGCGCCATGCGCAAGCCCAGCCGCACGGCATGGCGGCCACCGTCGAGCGGCTCCAGCGTGCAGTCCCACTCGGAGGCGTTGATATCGATCGGTCGCACCGCCACGCCATGATTGACCGCATCCTGCCGGGCGTCGCGGACGAGCTGTGCTGGATGGTAGAAGCCCATCGGCTGGGCGTTCAACAGCGCGGCGCAGAACACGTCCGGGTGATGGCATTTCATCCAGCTCGACGCATACGCGATCAACGCAAAGCTCGCCGCGTGACTTTCCGGGAAGCCATAGGAGCCGAAACCTTCGAGCTGACGGAAGGTGCGGTCCGCGAAGTCGCGGGTATAGCCATTGTCGATCATCCCCTGCACGAGCTTATGGCGGAACTTGTTGACCCCGCCGGTGAACTTGAAGGTCGCCATGGCGCGGCGCAGCTGGTCGGCCTCGCTCGCCGAGAACCCGGCCGCGACCATCGCGACCTGCATCGCCTGCTCCTGGAACAGCGGCACGCCGAGCGTCTTGCCCAGGACCTTTTCAAGCTCGGGCGTTGGGTACACCACCGCCTCCTTGCCCTCGCGACGCCGCAGATAGGGATGCACCATATCGCCCTGGATCGGTCCAGGACGGACGATCGCAACCTCGATGACGAGATCGTAAAACCGCGAGGGCTTCATCCGCGGCAGCATCGACATCTGCGCCCGGCTCTCGATCTGGAAGACGCCAACCGTGTCGGCGCGCTGGATCATGGCGTAGGTGTCGGGATCCTCGGCCGGAATGGTCGCCAGATCGAGCTCGATGCCCTTGTGGGCCTTCAGAAGATCAAAGGCCCGCCGCATGCAGCCGAGCATGCCAAGTCCCAGCACGTCGACTTTCATGAGGCCAACGGCCTCAAGATCATCCTTGTCCCACTCGATGACCTGGCGCAGCTCCATCGCCGCCGGCTCGATCGGCACCATTTCATCCAATCTGTCGTGGGTGAGCACAAACCCACCGGGATGCTGCGACAGGTGCCGCGGCGTTCCGATCAGCTGGCGAGCGAGCTCGAGGGTCAGGCGCAACCGCCGGTCGCTCGGATTGAGATTGAGTTCACGGAGCTCCGCCTCCGTGACGCCCTCCTCGCTCCAGCCCCACACCAGGCGCGCCAGCGCGCCGGTGATATCCTCGGGCACGCCGAGCGCCTTGCCGACCTCGCGCACCGCGCCGCGCGAGCGGTAGCGTGCGACCGTCGCCGCCAGCGCCGAGCGCGTCCGGCCGTAGGTCTGATAGATCCACTGGATGACCTCTTCGCGCCGCTCGTGTTCGAAATCGACATCGATGTCGGGCGGCTCGCGGCGCTCCTCGGACACAAAACGTTCGAACAACAGCCCTTGCCGCACCGGGTCGATCGACGTGACGCCGAGCACAAAGCACACAGCGGAGTTCGCCGCCGATCCCCGCCCCTGGCACAAGATGCCTCTGGAGCGAGCGAAGCGAACGATCGAGTCCACCGTCAGGAAATACGGCGCATAGCCCATCTTCTCGATCAGGCTGAGCTCATGGCGCAGCTGCATCACCACCGCATCGGGAGCACTTTCCGGATAGCGCTGGGCGGCGCCCTCGAAGGTCAGCTTTTCCAGCAGCTCCTGCGCCGACAGACCGTCCTGGCCTTCCCGGGGATAGGTGTAGGCGAGCTCATCGAGCGAGAAGCGGCAGCGCGCCGCGATCTCGAGGCTGCGCGCCACCGCCTCGGGATAGGGCTGGAACAGCCGCGCCACCTCCTGGGGCAATTTCAGAAAACGATCCGCATGCCGCTCCTTCAGGAAGCCCGCCCTGTCGATGGTGGTCTTGAGGCGAATGCAAGTCATCACGTCGTGCAGCATGCGCCGGCCGGCCTCGTGATAGAGCACGTCGCCGGTCACGACCGTCGGCACCCCGGCCCGTGCAGCAGCCTCGGCAATGCCCCGCAGCCGCGCCGCGTCATTGGGCCGGAAGCGCCGCGTCAGGCTGCAGTAGGCCCGGTCGCCGAAGGTCGACCGCAAGCGCCGCAGCTCGCTATCGAGCGCCTCCCCCGGCAGGTCCGAGACCAGCACCGCGATCGATCCCTCGGACCACGCCTCGACGTCCGCGATCGAAAGCGAGCACTTGCCCTTACCCGCGCGAGCCTTGCCGAGCGTCAGCAGCCTGCTCAGCCGGCCATAACCGGCCCGGTCGACCGGATAGACCAGCAGCGACGGGAAATCCTCCAAATCAAGCCGGCAGCCGACGACGAGGCGCACGCCCGTGGTCCTGGCCGCCTCATGCGCCCGCACGATGCCGGCGAGCGTGTTGCGGTCGGTGATGCCAAGCGCCGGGATGCCGAGCAGCGCCGCGGTCGCGAACAGCTCCTCGGCGCTGGAGGCGCCACGCAGGAACGAGAAATGCGATGTGACTTCGAGTTCGGCGTAGCTCATGCCTCTCCCAGCCCATGCAGCCACCACCGCCCGCCTTCATCGGCCGGCGCATCACGGAACAGCCAGAAGCGCTGTCCGTCCGTGCATTCGACGCGGTAGTAGTCGCGCCTCTGCCCGATCTCCTCGTCCGACACCCACCACTCGCCGAGAATGCGTTCAGGGCCATCGGCCCGCGCCACGCGGTAGCGCCGCCTGTGCCAGACGAACAGCCGCGGCGGCGCATCCGGGACCTGCGCAATGGCGCTGATCGGCTCCGGCGGGGTGAGAAGCCGCGCCGGCCGCGGCAGGTCCGCGGGCCAGGAGCACCCCACCACCGGCGCCACCGGCGAGATCCGGCGCACCGCCCGCTCCGGCAGATCGCTCTCGACCGGCGACACGCGGAACACCCGGTTCGCGCCGAGCCGTGTGCGCAAGGTGTCGACCAGCGGTCCGAGATCGACGCTGCCTTCATCATCCGCGACATGCTGCCCGACCGTCTGGCGCTCGCTCAGTGCCTCGACCCAGGAGGCCGTCAACGTGGCCCGCTCGACGCCAAAGCCAGGGTCGACCAGCACCAGGCGTTCCTTGAGGAGACGCGCAAGATGCCGCTGGTCGCGGTTCGGACGCGCGGTGCCAATGCGGATGGCCTGGGCGATGTTGTCGACCCGCAGGAACACAAGGTCGAGGCGGCGGGCGCCAATGCCCTTGCGTTCGAGGTCGTGCATCAAAGTCCCGCAGAGCCGCTCGATGACCCGCTCCAGATCCTCCGGTGTCCCAATCGGCTCGGCGAACACCAGCGTCGCGGATGGCACCTCCGGCGGCTGCAGCGAGCTCAGCGGCTCAGGGGCACGCCCGAGCGCCTGGTCGAAGCGCAGCAGCAGCTCGCCCCCGAACCGCGCCTGTAGGGCGGAGCGCGGTTTGCCGGCGAGCTGGGCGATCCGCTCGATCCCGACATCTGCGAGGCTCTCGATGGTCGCCGGCGGCAACCGCAGCGCGGCCACCGGCAGCAGGCCCAGCACCTCGGACATTCGCCCCGGCGCCACGATGCGCTCGCGGCCGTAGCGGGCCGTGGCCCAGGCGCCGGCCGGCGTGTCGGCGACCGCAATACCGTTGCCGATGGCCTCGGCATCGAGGCGCCGTCCGAGATCCTCTATCAATGCGGCTTCTCCTTTGAACAGGTGGGCTGAGCCCGCGATATCGATGAAGACCCCGTCCGGCGGGTCCGGCGTCACCAGCGGCGAGTACCGCGAGCACCACAGCGCAAGGCGCGTCAGCGCCGCCGCGTCCGCCTCCGGCGCCGCATCGATCACGACGAGCTCCGGGACCAACGATTGGGCATGGGCGACCGTCATGCCGGGATGGAGCCGCTGCCGGCGGGCGGCCTCATCGGCCGCGGCGATCAGGCGGCGATTGCCTTCCTGCGCCACCGTGACCAGGGGCACGTCACGCGCTGGCGCGGAGCGATCCTGCCGCCGGACGCGATCGGTCGCCCACGCTGGCAGATACAGCGAGACAACCCTTCGCATCACACGCCTCCAGAACAAAAGAACGGGCTTCCGCACCGCGGCAGCGCAGCAGCTCGACCTGCCAGCGCGCACGCCCCAGACCAGGATCAGCTTCATCGGCAGAGGCGACCGGCGCGATCCGCCAGCGCGAGAACGCTGCGTTGTTCTCGTCGCGCTCGGCGCCGGAGCGGCGCAGCACCAGGGCAACGACGCCGGAGGATTCAGCCGCGAGCTGCAGGCGCCGCGAGGGCGTCAGCGGCAGCCGGCCGAGCTCGCCGACAACCCCGGCAAGGCCGCGGTGGCGCAGCCCCTCTTCCATCGCCGGCAGGACTTCGGCGTCCTTAAAAGTCTCGCAATAGATCACCCGGTCGGGGTGCAGCCCCACCCTCGCCAGCGCCGGCGCGAACAGGTCGCGGCTGTGCAGGCACCACAGCACCGGCCCCTTGAGGCGCGCCAGGATGCCGGCGGCAAACAGCGCCGCGAGCGGCGCCCGCCAGGCGTCAATGCCGCCTTCGCAGATCTCGTGGACAGCCCCGAGTGCAAGTCCCCCACCAGGCAACGCCGCATCGAGCGGCTCAACCCCGAACGGCAGGATCCTGCGCCGCCGTGCGGGCGCGGCAAGGCGCGCGATGTCCTCGCGCAGCGCCTCGAGCGCGGTTGGGATGGATGCAGCCGTAGCCATCGCACGCCTCCCCTCAGCGTCGCCGCGGCTTGCCGAGGCCCGGCGACACGTCGAGCTCCTCGGACGTGAACGGCTTGAGGAGATCACGCGGATCAGGCTCGCCGCCCATCCAGCGCGGGAATTCGGTCGGGTTCAGGATCGCCGGCATCCGGTCGTGGATCGTCGCCAGCAACGCATTGGCCGGCACCGTGACGATCGCAAAGGTCCGCTCCCACCGGCTAGTCTCCGGATCTTTCCAGTTGTCCCAGATGCCGGCGACGCCGAATGGCTCGCGGGTCAGCAGCGAAATCGTGTGACGTTTGCCGCGTGCGTCCTTGAGGTAAAAGCTGGTCATCGGCACGACACAGCGCCGCCGGCGGTACGCGCCGGCGAAGATGCGCTTCTCGGCGATGCTCTCCGCACGGGCATGGATCGGCCGAAAGTCCGGACGACGATCAGCATCAAACGGGATGAGGCCCCAGCGCATCTGCGTCTCGACCGGCTTGCCGGTCTCGGGGTGATAGCGCCAGACTGGCAGCAGCTGCGCGGCCTCGGCCTCGATGGTGGTGTCCTTCGCAGCGGCGAGACCTGGAGCGCTGGCCTCGGTCCGGGAAGCGGATGGAAAGGCGCTCATGGCGTGGCTCAATGACCTGTCATTCGACAAGAACAAAAATAGAACATTCAAATCGAAGCTGGAGTCAACGGCAGGAATAGCGAACTGAAATCGCTCAAGAATTTTACCGGTTGTAACCGTGCGAAACTACTCGCCGGCATCGATGGGAATTTAATCGGATCATCAGTCTGGCAGATCAGAACATGTGCACCCTCTACAGCATCACCACCAACCAGGAAGCCATCCGCCGGCTGTTCGGCGTAACGAAGGACAGCGCCGGCAACCTGCCGCCGATGCCGGCCGTCTTCCCGGACTGGGAAGCCCCGGTGATCCGACTGGGCCAGCGCGTAGGACCTGAACTCCTTGATCGGCCGAGCGCTCGCGCCATGTCTTTCGAAACGCGGGGGCTATAACACGTGTGAAAGCGCTCGCCGAGATTTCGCGCATTCCAGAGCGCTCCCCGGCCCGGCTGCCCCGAGGCGGCGAAGCCGACACCCGCATGGCCAGATCTCATTGCTGTTCCCTGGGGAATCGTCGAGCAAGGTACTGAACAGAGGGCCAACCGTGCTAGCGACAACGACCGCATCGTATCTCGAGGCGCTCAATCCGGAGCAGCGCCGCGCCGTCGAGCACGGCATCACATCCGACGGCCATGTGGGAGCACCTCTTCTGGTCATCGCCGGCGCCGGATCGGGCAAGACCAACACCCTCGCCCACCGCGTCGCCCATCTCATTGTCAAAGGCGCCGATCCGCGCCGGATCCTGCTGATGACGTTCTCGCGGCGCGCCGCCGCAGCGCCCCTCGCGCCTTATCTCCTCAAGCGCACCCTCGACCAGACTCGGCCAGACAAGCCTCACCGTCGTCGCCACCTCCATGGGATTTCGCCGGCCGGCCGCCGCAAGGACGCCTTTCTTCCGGCCATGCCATGCACATGGCTGCGCTGACCTCGGCCGCAAGCCCTGCCACCGGTCACGCGGAGCGCTGTCCGCAGCTCGCTGCCGGCCTCTCCATGATGCGCGTGTTCGTGTTTGCGCACTGGGCAAGCGACGTGGTTGTCAGCTTTGCTAACGGGATTGTCGCCGAGCGGCTGTTACGCAGGTGGACCGGATATCCAGACCGCAGCGTCAAGATCGCCGGCAACACGCCAGGCGATAGTCATTGCACATTCATCAACATAGTGGCTTGGCGCCGGGAGGAGCGAATGGCCTGGCTGGACTTGAAGCGGCCAGAACCAGATCCCCTGCAGCCGCTCCCCAAAGGGGCGTTTCGCGTCGCGCGACACTGGAAATGCCATGGCAGGCAGCTCACGCGCTTTGAATCTTTCGTCTTCATGCGCCGACGGAGACCTGTGGGCGGCAAAACCGTCCCCTGCGACCGAGCTTTACGTCTCGGTCGCCCCTTCTGCGGAGAGCCCCCAAGGCTGTGCTAAAATCATTGCCGGCGATCTTCAGTCACCGGCTCGGACGGTTCGACCAGAGCCGGTCGTTCACATGATCCCTGGGAATGTTCCGTTCTGGCGAAAGCAGTCGTCGACCCCGGAGGATGCCGGAGACAGCTCCTTACAGCGCTCGGTGTTCGGGTGGCGAAAAACGCTGGCGGTATGCGGAGGGCGTAAGGCCTATGATTGACTGAAATACGCGGCGAAAACCTCTGACGTCCATATAGCCGACGCTTTCGGCGACAGCGTCAACCGGGGATCGCGTGAACTCGAGCAACTCACGCGCACGGCTGATACGCAGGCGCTGCTGATATTCGGTCGGCTTCATGCTCGTTGCCTTCACAAACCGCCGCAGAAAGGTGCGCTGCTCGAGTCCCGCATGCCCTGCGAGATCGGCGACGCTCGCCGCCCGATCCCTATGGGCGGCGAGCCATTGCTGCGCCTTGAGTATGGCCGCATCGCCATGCTTCGTCCGAGGCTCGAAGCCGCTGTAGAAGCGCTGTTCCCGACCGGGCGGATCGACGTTCATGAAATGCGCTGTGTCGTGCATTACGCCGGCGCCGAAGAAACGCTCGGTGAGGCGCAGCCCGAGATCCGCCCACGCCATTGCGCCGCCGGCCGTGACGACATCGCCATAGTCGATGACCATATGTTCCGATTCCATCAGAACATCAGGAAATCTGGCCTTGAAGTCATCCGCGAATGACCAATGGGTGGTGGCCTGGCGTCCCGACAGAAGGCCGGTCCTCGCGAGCATAAAGACCCCGCCGCAAACCGCGGCGAGGACAGCGCCGTCGGCGTGCCTGGCGCGAAGCCAGTCCGGGAGCGGGCTTTCATGTTCCGGCTCGAAAATGCTGCGGTGATTGTTCGCGACGATGACGACGCCAGGAGCATGAGGCGAGCCCGGGCAGCTATCAAAGCTGCAAGAAACGGTCCCGTCGTGGTCATTGCCCAGCCAATGCGTGATCCGCACCGGCGGCACCTCTCCGGCTCCTTGACGCTTGGCTGCGAAGTCGTTGGCGTACGTGAACAGGTCGGTGAGCCCGAACAAGCCTCCCTTGGCGGTGCCGGCGTCGTGCGCAAGCGCCACCTCGAGTCGCGGCAGTGCTGCTTTGACAGTTTTGACGCCCATCTTTGTCACATCCCTCCATCGTGGGAATGGCAGAAAAGCTTCAAATTGCGCTCAACGAAGCAACGGAGCGCAGCATGGAGCAGACAATCACCATAGCAACTGAAGGCGGCGAATTCTCTGCCTATGTTGCGAGACCCGCCGCGATCCCGGCGCCCGTCGTCATCATCCTGCACGAGGTGTTCGGCGTCAACGAGGACATCAGGACGACATGCCGGGAATTAGCGGAGGTGGGCTTCGTCGCGATCGCCCCCGACCTGTTCTGGCGGCAGGAGCGCGGCGTCGACCTCAACAGCTGGTCGGCAGCCGAATGGAAGAAGGGCCTTGCCCTCTATATGGCCTATGACCGCGATGCCGGCATCCGGGACATTGTCGCTACGATCCGCGCCGCGAGGCGTCTGGAGGGCGGAAGCGGCAAGGTCGGGGTGATGGGCTTCTGCCTGGGCGGCCTGATGGCCTTTCTTTCCGCCGCCCATCACGACCCGGATGCTACCGTCGCCTATCACGGTGGTGACACGGAGAAGTACCTCGACAAGGCGATCGGCATCTCGACACCGATCCTGATGCACTTGGCGGAGGAAGACGAGTTCATCGGCAAGGAGGCGCAGAGGCAGATCAAGGGTGCCTTGGCCGACGTGCCCGGCGCGACCATCTACAGCTATCCCGGTCAGAACCACGCCTTCGCCCGCCACACCGGGCTCCACTACGATGCTCAGGCGGCGGCGCTGGCGAACGGCCGTACGATTGCCTTCCTGGCTGAACATCTCGGTTTGCGAGGCGCCTCGTAAAGGCTGTCCCCATCGGCCCCGCCGACAGCTCATTCATCCCGGATCTGGATAGATGATAGCCGTTTTGGCTGACTAATTCCGGAGCCGGAACCAGCGCATATCCCCGTCAACGAGGCAGCCGGAGCGGCGATGAGCGCCATCCTCGAACGGCCATCGAAATCAAAGGAGCATCTCTCATGACCAAGCTTGCAGGCAAGATCGCGATCGTCACCGGCGCCTCCAAGGGCATCGGCGCCGCCACGGCCAAGGCACTGGCGGCCCAGGGCGCGTCAGTCGTCGTCAACTATGCGTCGAGTAAGTCCGACGCGGACACCGTGGTTGCAGCCATCATTGCAGCCGGCGGCAAGGCCGTCGCCGTTCAGGGGGACGTCTCGAAAGCGGTAGAGGCGCAGGGCATCGTCAATGCAGCCATCAACGCCTATGGCAAGCTCGACATTCTCGTCAACAATTCGGGCGTCTACTCGTTCGCACCGCTGGAAGCGGTCAGCGAGGCTGACTTCCACCGGATGTTCGACATCAACGTCCTTGGCTTGCTGCTGGTCACCCAGGCTGCCGCCAAGCACATGGGTGAAGGCGCGAGCATCATCAACATCGGTTCTGGTGTGACCGCGATCACGCCGCCTGCGACTTCGGTCTACACGGCCAGCAAGGGCGCGGTCGACGTCATTACCGGCGTGTTGGCCAAAGAG
Organism: Bradyrhizobium sp. U87765 SZCCT0048; assembly: GCF_018131225.1. Taxonomy (GTDB): domain Bacteria; phylum Pseudomonadota; class Alphaproteobacteria; order Rhizobiales; family Xanthobacteraceae; genus Bradyrhizobium_A. Next base: position 900,696 of record NZ_JAFCMM010000001.1, read on the forward strand.
CTTGGCCCCCGCAAAATCCGCGTCAATTCGGTGAACCCGAGCCTTACCGAGACGGACGGCACGCACAGCGCGGGCATGCTCGCGACCGACTTCGAGGCCGGCATCGTCGCCCAGACGCCGCTCGGTCGGCTCGGCCAGCCGCAGGACATCGCCGATGTCGTCGCCTTCGTCGCATCGGACGACGCGCGCTGGCTCACCGGCGAACGGATCATCGCAGGCGGCGGGCTGCGCTGAACCCGAACGACAACATCGCAAACCACTCGAACAGAAGGAGAATATCATGACTTACTCGCATGACACCGCCCCGACCCAGTATGTCGAGGCCAACGGTATCCGTTTCGCCTACCGCCGCTTCGGCAAGACGGGCGGCGTCCCCATCGTTATGACCATCCATTTCCGCGGCACCATGGACCATTGGGATCCCGCCATGACCGACGGTCTGGCCCAAACCCGCGAAGTGATCCTGTTCGACAATGCCGGTATCGGTGCCAGCTCGGGCACGACCCCGAACACGATCGCCGGCATGGCAACGGACGCTATCGCCTTCATCAAGGCGCTCGGGTTTAGCAAGACCGACGTGCTCGGATACTCGATCGGCGGTAAGGTCGCGCAGGAGATCGCCGTGCAGGCGCCGGATCTGGTGCGCAAACTGATCCTCGTAGGCACCGGGCCGCGCGGCGCCGACACCGCAGCCAGCAAGTCCGGGGAGATCTTTTCGGCCAGCTACGATCCGCCCGAGCACCTGTGGATCGCCGCTCATTTCCTGCCCAACGCGACGGGCCATGCAGCTGGCCTGAAGTATCTCGAACGCAAGCACCGCCGTCAGGATCGCGTCCCGGAAGTCAGCGAGGCCGCGGCGACGGCGCAGTATGCCGCGATCGTCAGCTCGAACGAGAAAAGTGACGGAGTCTGGGACTATCTTGCAGGTATCCAGCAGCCGACGCTCGTGGTTGATGGCAGCAACGACCTGATCATCCCCACGATCAACGGCTTCACGCTCCAGCAGCACCTGCCGAACGCCCAGCTCATCGTCTATCCGGACTCCAGCCACGGGCCGCATAACCAGTATCCCGAGCTGTTCGTGATCCACGCGACGCTCTTCCTCGACGCCTAAGTCCGTCAGCCAGCCTCCCCGTCGCCACGGCGACGGGGAGCGCTATTCCCAGGGAGATCGATCATGTTCGCCAGCAACGGCAAAACCGCACTCGTCACCGGCGGATCACGTGGCATTGGTCGCGCGACCGCCATCGCGCTCGCCGAGGCCGGCGCGCAGGTTCTCGTCCACTATGGGTCCGCGGCCGACGAAGCGCTCAAGCGGACCGACCACAGCAGCTATTGCCCCTTCAAGGGAGAAGCGTACTACTTCAGCATTCCGAGCGGCGGGTTGAGGGCGCGGCAGGCAGGGCACCGGCTCTTCGCCGCCCGTTCCGCGACCACGTCATGAGGAGAATGACAATGGACAGACCCGTCGTCCTGATCACCGGCGCCCTGGCGGGCATCGGCCGTGCCACGGCCCTGGCGTTCGCGCGTGAAGGCGCGCATCTCGTCGTCTCTGGCCGAATGCCCGCTGTCGGCGAAGCTTTGGTGCACGAACTCTATCAACTTGGTGCAGAGGCGGATTTCGCGAAGGCCGACGTGCAGAACGAAGACGAGATCCGGCAGGCGGTCGAACGCACCGTCGAACGCTTCGGTCGCCTCGACGTCGCGGTGAACAATGCCGGCACCGAGGGCACGCCCGGTCCGGTGACCGAACAGACGCTCGAAAGCTACGCGTCGGTCTTCGACACCAACGTCCGCGGGACTCTCATCAGCATGAAGCACGAGCTGCGCGTCATGCAGCAGCAGAAGTCCGGGAGCATCATCAACATATCCTCGACGATGGGAGAGCGGGGAGCCGGAAACATGGCGCTCTATGTTGGCAGCAAGCATGCCGTGGAGGGGATTACGAAGTCGGCGGCGATCGAGGCCGCGGCCTACGGCGTTCGCGTCAACGCGATCGCGCCGGGGCCGACGGAAACGGCCATGCTCGACCGGCTGACGGATACCCCGGAGGGAAAGACGCCGTTCTATTCCACCATTCCGATGCGGCGTGGAGGCCGACCTGAGGAGATCGCCGAAGTCATTCTGTTCGTAGCCTCCGACAAAGCGAGCTACATCACGGGCCAGATTATCCGCGTCAATGGCGGGAGGACCGCAAGCTGAGCTCAGCGCCGCCCACCCAATCGGCAGGTTATCGCGCCCCTCGGCAGCCGTATGGCGGTAAACTGGATCCGTCTTATGCCGAAGCGGAACTATGACGCTCCGCATCAAGTTGGGCGGCCAGAAAGTCTATGAACGCCCGGGCAGCGAAGCGCGTGGCTTTGCCGAGCGGGAAATAGGCATAAACCTTGGTCGGAACGGTGTCCCAGTCGGGTAGCAGGCGGACCAGACGTCCGTCGCTCAGTTCGCTGCGACAGGACCAGTATCCGATCGAGGCGATGCCCATGCCCGCCGTTGCGGCGGAGACCGTGCCCTCATTGTCGCTGAAAAGCGCGCTCGCCTTCGCGACTTCCGCCACTTCGGATTGGCCTGCGCGCAGGAAGGTCCAGGCCGTGCTGACGCCTCCTGAAGGACCTGCGACGATCCGATGGTCGCGAAGCTCGGCGGGGCTGGTGGGGCGGCCGAACCGATCGAGATAGGATGGCGCAGCCACGATGACGCGGGGATATGCCGTAAGCAGTCGCGCCGTCGCGCTTGAATCCGGCAAGCTCCCGATACGGATGGCCACGTCTACCGCTTCGCGCACCAGGTCCTGATGTTGGTCGCCCATGATGATCTGAAGCTCGAGCCTGGGGTGCAGCTCCGCGAAGCCAGGAATGCGCGGGATGATCTCACGCGCTCCCGCACTGGTCGGCATCCCAACCCTCAATGTCCCTCGCAATTCCCCCTGCCTCACGCTCTGCTCGGCTTCGTCGAGCTGGTCCAGGACGGGCTCGATCCTTGCGAGATACTCCGCACCCGCTTCGGTGGCGACCACGGCCCGGGTCGTGCGCGCCAGCAGCGCGACGCCAAGCTCTGCTTCGAGCTCAGCTACGGCTCGTGACGCTTGGGACTGCGAAATCGAAAGCTCGCGCGCGGCGCCCGAGAAGCTGCTCAGTCGGGCCACGCGGGAGAATATCTTGAGTTGCGCGACGTCCAACCGAAAGCTCCGACAGCTTACCGACAATCGATCCGCGAGGGCCAGTCACTCGCGCACGTGCCGCTTCATCAATCCCGATCCAGCATAGAATATAACTATATCGCTTAGCTAGTCCGTATTCCTGCGGGGCGACATATCGTCTGCAACAGGCGGCCATCGGCCGCCTTTCCCTGATGAAGGAAGCGCGACCATGAGCGCCAGACGAATGTTGCACCTCGGCGCCTTCATGCGCCTTGCTGCCATCCATACCCGCGCACGAATATCCGAGACCGTCCGAGCGAGTTTTCGATAGGATCCTCGATACACTGCTGCTGATCGGCTTCGTTGGCGCACGGATGGACGCCCCGTTCATTCGCGACGATATCCGCGGCATCACACTCACTGCTGAAATGGGTCTGTTCCTGATCCGACTTTCCAGCAATGTGCGTGGGCGGCCGGCCGCGCGCTCTCCTGGCCAGTGCCGCGAACAGGCTGATAGCCCGACGAATTCCCTAAGGTGCGTTCACGTTGCTCATATGATAAAAACTGCCGGCCGGAAAATGCTCCCGAAGATAATTTTATCGTTCGTTTTAGGTGTCGAAATTCTTCTGGGCATTGGCAGTTGAGCAGTGTGCCATCACCGACGTCGGTACCGAGAAGGCCGTACCAGCGAGACCTCGCCTCGATCACGAGGCGCCTCTAGAGTCGCAACCTCAGCTGCAGCGCCAGGGACGGCGTGAATGCCCTCAGCTTGCTCGAGGATCGAGCACATCACTATCGAAAATAAGAGACGATCGATGGAAAGGTCACGCGGCGACCTGACGATAAAATTGATACTCTCGTCTATCGCAACGGTGCAGTACTTCGATTGACGATCTGATGCCAATGCAAGTAATCGCAACAGCAAAGCACTTAGATCGGGTGACTTCCGAAAATCTTCAAAATGCTGCTGGGCGACCGGGCCTCCTGTGCGCAGCCATAAAAGCTCTAGTCCACAAGATTCCCGACGCTAACAGCCCGGTTTCCAACTCGTTGCCGCGTAGATTTCCGGCTACCTGCTGGGTGATCCGCATTTCGGCGTCAGCCGCGGTCACCTCCTAGTAAGACTGCTTCGCTCTGGTCAGTTCGCTAACGTCGCCGAACGCGGTGCACGCGACGGATACGTCACCGCGTTCATCCGCCTGTCGCGTCGTGGCCCTCCGAGAAAGTGTACCGCTCCGGCAATGGTTTCCGCAACCCGCACGGGCCGCGTCTGGGCGTCATAAGTCAGGGTACGTTCATAGCCGGCGCCCTGCCCAGCCGTAATCTCCGAGGACGTGAGCTTGCCGATTCCACAAGTTCCAGCTCGTCGAAGTTCTGCGTGGCGATCTCGTTCTTGACCTCAGTCTGGCTCGTCAAGCATCTCTCTTGCCACCGCTTCCATGAATACGAACTCAGTCGTAGCTGCCGCCAGTAGAAGCGCTAGGCCGGTCGCACCGGCTTATTCTCCCGACTTTGCATACGGAAGACCGATACTGTGTTGCGCGCAGACCACCTCATAGTACACCAACGCTTCGGATAACTGTTCATGCATATACTTTATCTCATCCGACAGCTCTTCGAGTTCTCTCCTCACCAACAGCTCGGACATGAGCATCAACTGCTGAACGAGCCCATTAAGAGTATCTCCCTGAAAAACAACTCCCGGATAGCTGCGAGCCGCAAGCTTAACGACCGCAAAATTGACGGGACGACTCAACAACTCCACGTCGTGGCTCATTTGAAGCTACCTCGGTTCAGGTCTAAAGGTAATGAAGGACTCATTTGGACGGATCTCTCCTCGGAAAAAATCTTGATTACGCGGCTCACCTATAGCACGCGGTCCCTCTGGAAGAGAACTGCTTAGACTGTGTTGTGTTCTGCCCTTCGTACCGGGTGGAAGCACATAATCCCAATCGGAATGAGACTGTGCAGTTCCTTTAGCACGGCTTCCTACTACGGTAATCTCTGTCTGGGTTCGATTAGCTGCATTCTGTATTCGCATGATCTCGCCAGCCGTCAGATTTTCAAGTTTTGCCCCGTTACCAGCGAATGCCGCGCTCCGCCCAAAACGGGCATAGAGACCAACTACCCCGAGAGGTAGCGCGCCTGCCGGATCCCCAACCGCCACGTGGACATCAGCTTGACAAAAATTGCCGCACAGATCCAAAAGCGTGGCAACGCCGGCACGGAGTCCGTTTGAACCGGTGAAGTAGGAGATGCCACCACACATCTCAAGGCATTCACCTGCCCACCTTCCGAGAGTTTGCAACGCTCCCATCGAATATTCATAAGCCGGTGAGCCTAGGGCAAACCCTGCAGCTACGGGGGGAGAAGCAGGCTGCTGGCTCGCTGGAGCTGGCGCAGTAACCGACGGAGCAAACCAAGTCATTCCGTTGCCGCGAGCAAAGCTCCCCCACCGCTCAACCGGACGGTTACCCCGGATCGCATAGACGAACTGAACATATTGAATAGACGTGCCCGCCGGGAAGCTAGGCATTCCCGGAATGTTCGGAAGATTGATACCAGGGAATGTAATCGAGCCGAAGTCGACACCGGAACCGCCACTTCCGGGAATGAAGACCCCGCCACTTCCCCAGCCAGATCCCGGAACAACGATAGGCGGAAGCCGTGAGGGCTCAGGGACGACAATTGCCGGCAGATCCGAGTGCCCGCTCGGATCCACCGCCGACAGCGGCAGGTTGCGGACATAGGAATAGCGATTGAAGCTCTGCGCGTCCCCGGGATGCGGCACCAGGCTGTCGGCGCTGGTGAACCGCGCCACCGTCGGATCATAGAGCCGCGCGTTGAAGTGGATCAGGCCCACTTCGGCGAGATGCTCCTGGCTCGTGAATCCGCGCGTGGTCTGGCTCACAAGGCTGCCGGACGGATCGTCGGACCCGCCGGGCGCGCGCCGCTTGCCCCAGGCGTCATAGGACCCGCGTTCGACGACCGCACCTGTCTCATCCGTCAGGATCGAAACCGAACCGAGGTGATCCTTCAGGAAATAGCGTGTCCAGACCGTTCCGTTCGCCGGCGTCACGAACCGCGCGCCGACCATTGTGCCGCCGACGACGAGGTATTCATTCCACTGACTTGCACCGACGAGCTCGACCTGCACACCGAAGGCGCCGACATACAGCGTCGTTCCCTCCGGCGCGGTCTGCATGAAGCGATCGCCGTCCGGATCGTAGCTGAATGCGACCGTCCGCGCGCCGAGGGTGACGCTGGCCGGCAGGTTCGCCGCGGTGTAGCCGATGGTGCGCCCGAGACCGCCGGTCTGACAGAGGCGCCGCAAAGCTGCCCGCCGGCTCGGCCACGGCTGGAGCCGCCGGGATGACAACGGCGTGAAACATCCCCTGCGCGCGGCGCCCCCACCGCGACGCCTGTCGCGAGGCCCTGTATAATCCGCGCATGCTCCCATCCGAACCACCGAGCCCCGTCCCGCCGCCCCATCGCAAGATCATCCATATCGACATGGATGCATTCTACGCCTCCGTGGAGCAGCGCGATTATCCGGAGCTCCGCGGCAAGCCGGTCGCGGTCGGCGGCTCGGCTGAGCGTGGCGTCGTCGCTGCCGCAAGCTATGAGGCCCGCGCATTCGGCGTTCGATCGGCCATGCCATCGATCACCGCGAAGCGGCTGTGTCCCGACCTGATCTTCGTGAGGCCGCGCTTCGAGATCTACAAGGCGATCAGCCGCCAGATCCGCGAGATCTTCGCCGAGCACACGCCCGTCATCGAGCCGCTGTCGCTGGACGAAGCCTACCTCGACGTCACCGAGAACCTGCAGGGCATTCCGCTGGGACGAGACATCGCGCTCCGCATCCGCGAGAAGATCAAGGCCGAGACCGGCCTCAATGCCTCGGCAGGGATCAGCTACAACAAGTTCCTGGCAAAGCTGGCCTCGGACCACCGCAAGCCCAATGGACAGTACGTGATTTCGCCGGAGATGGGTCCGGCCTTTGTGGAAACGCTGCCGATCGGCAAATTCCATGGCATCGGGCCGGCCACGACCGCAAAGATGAATGCGCTGGGCATCTTCACCGGCCTCCACCTGCGCGGCCAGAGCCTTGCGTTTCTCAGCGCCAATTTTGGCAAGGCTGGCCCCTACTATTACTGGATCTCGCGCGGCGTCGACGAACGCCCCGTCCGCGCCAATCGCATCCGCAAATCGATCGGCGCCGAGAACACGTTTTCGTCTGACCTGAGCGAACGCGAAGCCATGATCGCGGAACTGGCGCCACTCATCGAGAAGGTCTGGCGCCATTGCAAGAGCACCGGCGCGCGGGGCCGCACCGTGACGCTGAAAGTAAAGTTCTCCGACTTTGAGACGATCACGCGAAGCCGATCTGTGATGTCGGCTGTCACGAACGACCACGATCTTTCACGACTGACGATCGGCCTCCTGGATAGTGCCATGCCCTTCCCAAAGGCGGTGCGCCTCCTGGGTGTTTCGCTGTCCTCCCTGCAGACCGAACCGGACGATGAACCACAGCTGCATTTGAGTATCTAGGATTCAAAGTAGACAATCAGGTCACGCGCATCGTCGACGTGTGCTTCGACAGCCTGAGGCGCGCGAGGGATCGAAGCCGCCAGGCCGAGACGCGAAGCGGCCCGGTTCACGAGAGCCCGGCCCGCGATCGCGGGCACGCGCGATACTATGCGTGGCATCAACGAGGATTGGAATAGCAGGGCGATCGTTCCGCCGACGAATGCCAGTGCGACGGTCATCAAGAATCGGGCGCCAGCTACGCGGCCATCGCGTAGCGACGACAGTGTTCAAGATAGGCGGCCTCATGAGAAGCGACTAGCGAAACAACGCTGTTCCAAAGCCAGCTTGGGGCGTCCAGCGACTTTGCTCTGGATGAGGCAAGTGTCCGCAACCAGGCCGCTCGCTCGGCCTTGTCCATTTGACGTCCGTGAGCGATCCCGACAACCGTCGCCAAATACTTGGCAACATCTCCGGCTTCATTCCTCGCCATCGAATCGAAGTCGAATTTCAAATCCTGGGGTAACAACTCTCTGACGAAGATTGACCTGCCGCCGAGTTCAGCGGCGACCATTCGTTCGCCAAGATTTGGCGAAAGATGCTGCGCCCCTTCTACGACCCGCTCGCCGTTCGATCGTGGCATGCGAACATTTTTGTACCGCGGTGCCGATGCAGCTGTGGCTTCTTTAATGTCCATAAGAGCGTAAGTTGCCGAACCGCCCGAACCGACCTTAACCAACACCGCGTACCTCAACAGGCCAAGCGAGCTGCACCCCTTCAGCCAGTAAGCAGCATCGGCTATCTCGATGTCGCCGTTGTTATCGCGCGACTTGAGTTTAGAGGCCAGACCGCGCAGCGCATCGTGACCGAACAATCTTTCGATTGCCTTCCTTTCATCCTGCGATATGGCGAAAAACTTTTTTCCAATCGGGATTTTTGGTTTGGTGTCCCGGATGCGCTCTTTTGCCAGCTGCTTCCAGGTCCGGCGTGTCGATTGACGCATCACCAGGCCGATCGTATTCGGCATATCGCGCAAATCTTCTTCCCAGCGCAACGCCTCTGTGTAGCCCTCGATCATGGACTCCATCATTTTGGCCGCGGTTATACCCGGCAGATTTGATCCCCGCGACGCCATCGTCAGCGACAGTGCGAGACGGATGAGGTCGTGCGAGGGATTGCCTATCACCGCCTGATCGAGATCGCGTATCTGAACACGAACTTTCCCATCAGCATCCGCCAGCGGCCCCAGATTGCCGGCATGGCAATCGCCACAGATCCACACTGCCGGCCCTTCGGGCAAAGCACCACGCTTTTGCTCTTGAAGCCACTCATAGAACTTTACCGTGCTTCCGCGGACATAAGCGTGGGCCGATCGGGCCATTTTAAGCGCTTGCTTGGATTTCAAAATCGAATGTCGCCGTGAATTACCCTGGATGCTCACTCAACGCCCCTTCGCTCGCCCGGATCGTTCCCTTAATGGAACCCACCAACGAGCCAAGAGTTCCATCTGGGATTTCATTCACGGGCAGCGCTGACTTCAAATCCAAATTCGTCGAATAGTCTCAATAAGATGGAACGAAGCGCAACCGTTCTCTAACGATCGGACCCGCCAGAGTGCGCAGACTTAGTCCGATTCCGACTGTTGCTTGCACCAATGGATCACGGTCCTCGCGCCGCTCGGCGAGGACGCTTTCCTGGTCGACCAAGGCATGACCGAAATGACGAGGTAAATGGAAATTCCTTATTTCATTTTGACGCTGGGTTCGCGCGCCCAAAACCGGAGTTGGCCGAGAACACCCACGAAACCGGCAACGTCTTTTGCTGAAGAGAGCGCGATGCAGCCTTCGTCGAGGCTCTCGGGAATTCCCGCCTTTGCGAACAACGGCACGACAGGATCTGCGTATCCGATGAACTTGCAGTGCGCGAACGCGTCAGCAACGAAGTCCCTTGCAGTCGCCTCCATCAGAAGATCTTCCACCGCTTCCTCCGCGGGGAGCAAAGCGACCGCATCGTACAAGACCGACGGGCCACCGTCGATCATCTGATCTGCCGGGACAACATTTCCGTCGCTGGCTTTCACGCCACCGACTTTAGGAGCGATGACCTCAAATGTGGCTCCCTCTTTCGTCAGCGCCCTCTTCAGCGCGTTGAGGATCGCAGCATTCACTCCATCCGTGACGAGAATGCCAACCTTCCGCCCCTCGAAGCTGTTGGGGCCCTTCCGAACGATGCTTAGCGACGGCGACGGATCGAGGTCTTCACGCGTGACGACCGCGGCCTCAGCAGATTTCGGCAATGCCGCGAGACCGAGGGCGTCGCTTACCGACTTCGCCAAATCCTCATCCACGTTCCGCAAGTGCGACACCATGCGTTCCCGAATTGCAGGCGTTTTCACCTTGCTGAGCTCGAACGTTAGCGCAGCCGCGATGTGGTGCTGCTCGCCGGGTGTCTGGCTAATGTAGAATTGCCTTGCCTGGCTATAGTGATCGGCAAAACTCTCGCTGCGGATTCGCTTCTTGGCACCGTCTTCAACCGCGGCGAACGAGGTGAAACCGCGCTGAGGCGATTCTCTGGGGCCTTCGCCGAACGAATTCGGCTGATAGTTGGCCCGGCCGACCGGATTACGCATCGCCATATGGCCGTCCTGCTGGAAATGATGGAACGGGCATTTCGGCGCGTTGATTGGCAAATGCGTAAAGTTCGCACTTCCGAGCCGCTTCAACTGGGTGTCCAAATAGGAGAAGTTACGCCCCTGCAGCAAGGGATCGTTGGAAAAGTCGATGCCGGGCGGAACATTTTGGGTCATGAACGCAACCTGTTCCGTCTCGGCAAAGAAGTTGTCAGGCATCCGGTCCAGAACAAGGCGACCGACCGGGACAGGCGGGAGTAACTCCTCCGGGATGAGCTTTGTGGGGTCGAGGATGTCGAACTCGAAGCGATCGGCGAACTTCTGATCGAACAGCTGCAGTTGCAATTCCCATTCCGGGAAGTGGCCTTCCTGGATCGCAGTCCAGAGATCCCGGCGATGGAAATCCGGATCGGCACCGTTGATCTTCACAGCCTCGTTCCACAAAACCGACTGCAAACCAAGCTTCGGCTTCCAGTGAAATTTGACGAAAGTGGATTCATTCTTGGCGTTGACGAGACGAAACGTGTGCACGCCGAACCCTTCCATGAACCTTAACGACCTCGGGATTGCCCGATCGGACATGATCCACATGACCATGTGCATGCTTTCGGGAGTCAGGCTGATGAAATCCCAGAAATTGTCGTGCGCGGTCTGCGCCTGCGGAAAAGCGCTATCCGGTTCTTCCTTGGCCGCGTGAATGAGGTCGGGAAACTTGATCGCGTCCTGAATGAAAAAGACGGGAATATTGTTGCCAACGATGTCCCAATTGCCCTCCCGCGTGTACAGCTTGACGGCAAACCCGCGTACGTCGCGCGCGAGATCAGGCGAGCCTTTGCTCCCGGCAACGGTCGAAAACCGCACGAAAGCCGGCGTTCTCTCCCCTGCTCGCTGGAACAAGTCGGCCCGTGTGTATTTCGACAATGATTTATAGTTCTCGAAAAATCCATGCGCGCCGTAACCGCGAGCATGTACCACTCGTTCGGGAATCCTCTCGTGATCGAAATGAAAAATCTTTTCCCGGAAATGAAAGTCCTCAAGAAGCGTCGGCCCGCGCGGCCCGATCTTGAGCGAGTTTTGATCGTCCGAAACTGGGCCACCCTGCGCCGTTGTCAGCACCGGCACATTCCCGCTGGCAACTTGATGAAGTTCGCCGCCCTCGCCGCGCTTCAATTTCAGATCGTCACTGGCGGTTTTGCGCTTTGGAGCTTTCGGTGACTTTGCCATGGCGGGATTCTCCTCGAATCGTATCAATGCTCAATGCGATGGCTGGCGTTCGCGCATATCAATCGCAACGAGCAACGCCATCCGCGAGAAAAGTCTATTGGGCGCCGCAAGGAGATAGGGAGCGGCTCAACGCGCTGCCGGCATCTGCCGCGGATGGCGGCTTGCCGCCGTTTTCACTCGATGATCTCGACGATCCGATGGGAGCGCGGGTCCACCAGAACAGTTCGTCCATTGACAACGGTGTAGCGATAGCTGGAAGCGCCATATTCCGCGGGCACATCGTAGTAGACAATGCCATCTCCAGAAAGGTCGGCACCTACTTTCAAATCGCCATGGTACTCATAAGACGGCAGACGACGCTCGACAACGTAGCTGCGGAAGCGCGGCCTCTGGTCGATTCCCAGCACCCCATTCACGCCACCCACCACGCCGCCGATCGCGCCTCCCACAACAGCTCCGACTGGCCCAGCCGAGCGGGCGCCCTCTCGCGCGCCCTCGTCAACTCCGCCGACGATGCCTTGAGCATAGCCCGACATTGGAACAGCAATCGTCACGGCCGCTGTGAGCGAAGCCGCCTTCCAGATATTCCGGTCCATTTAGGCCTCCTGAGCGCGATGGGCGGACAACAAGGCGATCGCGGGCTGATGGTTCCGCACCTCGCTGAGGAAAGTGGAAAATGGAGCTTCGGCTCAAAGCCTCCATCAAGTCCGCACCATTCTGTTTAGAGGCCCCGGCGACATGTTCCACGATTCTGCCGGCAGCCTTACGTCTCACGACGGCTCGACGCGCTACCTCGTATTCGTCTCTGAAGGTGCTGGCATCGAACTCCGAGGCCTCGCGCTCAATAATCTGACTGGCGAAGGGCAGCATATCTCGAGCGATAGAAGGCGTGCTTCGGCAAACACCATATTCGGCATCGCGCTCACTGCTGGAATGGGTCTGTTCCTGATCCGACTTTCCAGCAATGATGCGTGGGTGGCCGACCGCGCTCTCTCCTGGCCAGTGCCGCGAACAGGCTGATAGCCCGACGAATTCCCTAAGGTGCGTTCACGTTGCTCATATGATAAGAATGGTCGGCCGAAAAATGCTCCCGAAGATAGTGTTGTCGTTCGTTTTTAAGCGTCGAAATTCTTCTCGGCCAGGCCGTATTGGCGGTTGGGTAGTGTGCCGTCACCTACGTCGGTACAGAAACGGCCGTAATTACTTCGAAGCGGGCAAGATGCGCACGGCGCGATGCCCCAGTCAGGTGGAGCTTGACGTGGTTCGTTTGGTGTTCGCGGTACTTGCACTGCTTGTGCTCACGCGGGTGGCCCCTGCAGAAGAGGACAACGGCCCCGCGCTGGTCGATCTCTTCGTCAAAACCTGCGCGCTGCGGCCGCTGTTGCCGAGCGAAATGGAACGGATCGCGTCCGGATTGGGTTTCGTAAGCGATGGCAGCCCGATTTCCGCTGATATGGAGACCGCCTCCCGGATTGATATCCTCTATATGGCCGAACTGAAGAAGCGGGGCGAGAAAATCGCCAGCCTGACCGCCTACTTTGATGGTCCCGCCGGTGGCCTGACCGTGACTTGCTCGGTGACGGCAACCGGCGTGTCGGCAGATTCGCTGCCAAGTCTCATCGAGAAGTCACTGAATGCTCGCGATCGAATTGAGAAGGCGCCTGACAACGATCGGCGGATGGCGAACTGGCGCATGGGCGCTCCGGGGGACGATGAAAAGCTCGAAATGTCGGCGCGGCGGAATTCACCGCGGCGCGCCTCGATCACGATCGAGTATCGCGGCCACAAGCGATGAAGGAAACGGTGCTGAGAAGAGAGAAGAGCCTGCGCTGCTCGGCTGACGCAACCGCGAAACGTAGATTGCCAGGCGTCCGGCTAAGACTTATCGGAACGGGATCCCCGATACCGGCGAGCTCAGCCTCTATCGTCGTAGGCTCATAGAGCTCCCACATGGGCTGCACCAGGCGTCTATTCAGCTTTCGCGGCCGCATCAATCGCGCCGAGTATGCGACCGTGATGCTGGCGTGCCTCGGCTGGTTGGCTTTCACCGCCTGGATATTGGTTCTGGCGGTTAGGCGGCTGTCAGCCGCGGGCCTTTTCCCGGAATTACCCGATACATTCCACTTCGGCGTCGAGGAGATTTTCATGCTGCTCGACGCCGCGCTTGATCACGCCGCATCGCCCGCCGATTGGGTCCGGGTCATGGGTTACTTGTGCGATCTCGCAACCTATCGCTCGGCGCCGGTCGGCGAGCTGGCAGCAATCATCGTTTATCTCATGGGAACGCCGATACTTGTGTGGATCTACTTTGTCGCCTCCATCAAACGGTTGCATGACCGCGAGAGGAGTGGCTGGTGGATGGCGCTGTTCTTGCTGCTCCCGGCGGTGGTCAGCCTCGTCTCCAACCGGCTCGGCGTATACGAGATCCGCGGTCTGTTTCTCCTCGCCGCCAACCTGTTTTACGTCTAGGGCGGCATCGAAATGCTTGTCCTAAGTGGCGTCCCTCGGACCAACCGTTTCGGCCCCGAGCCGCCGCGCGGAGCGCTGGTTGCGGCCGCGCGCAGGCTTCTCTAGCGGCGATTCTCCATTCCCATGATGACCCGGCGGGCTACGCCACCAAACTTCCGCCCTTTATGAGGCTGCATCGCCCAACGTCCACCCGGATGATCGAGGAGACGCTCTGCTCGACTAAGACAGACTCGCCGGAATCGAACGCAACGTTCCTTCCCGACTGCTCTACGCTCAACAAGGACCGCCCAGCATAGAGAGGCAACACGACATTGTTGGTGTTCTGAGCAGCGAGATTGATCCCGGAGTCTATCACTAGACAGCAAGCTTCAGGGCCGTTGCACGGCGGCGCTGATGGACCATAGGCCGGAGACCTCGGCCTTCGCCGCCAGTACGATCAATCAGTTCTGGGCCGAGACCACCGCACTGACGACCAAGATTCAAACGCTCGCTGTCAAGCAGCCCGCAGTAGGTCACGGAAATCAGCCAGAACATAGCCGCTCGCATATGAAGAACGCCTCAGTAATCACGAGGCTCACGAGCCAATTTCATGGTCACCAGAAGGTGCCTACTTGTTCTCGGGAGACCGCACCCGATCTTGTGTTCTAACGCGAGGCTTAGGAAAGGAACGTGCGGTGTCCAAATTCGTCGAAGGTACGGCGTGCGGTGCGGAAGGATGCGAAATTGCCGAAAGCCGCATAAAGCCTGTCAGCACGAGTGCAGCGATCACCGAGTTGAAGATCCAAATTATATCAGACGCGATCTGCCCGTGGTGTTGGGTGGCCAAGCGCCGGATAGAGCGGGCACTAGCAGCGCTAAAGCCGGCCGTAACGGCCACGATTGCCTGGCGGCCATTCGAGCTCAATCCAGAGATGCCCAAGGCGGGCCTCGACAGGCGGGCCTATCGCTCGCGCAAGTTCGGTTCGTGGGAGCACTCGCAGGCGCTGGATGCCCAAGTCGCGTCCGTGGCGAAGGAGGATGGACTGGAATTCCGCCACCAGCTCATCCAGCGAACGCCCAACACGCTCGACGCACATCGCCTGATCTGGCTCGCCGGGCAGGAAGGCGATCAAAACGCCGTGGTTGAGGGTGTGTTCTCAGCCTATTTTCACGAAGGGAGAGACATAGGAATTGCTGATGTGCTCGCCGATGTTGGAGCGGCCAACGGGCTTGACCGGGCCGGTGTATCGGCGATGCTGAATTCGGATGAGGGCCTTAACGAGGTCGCGGCAGAATTGGATCGCGCGAACCGTCTCCAGGTTTCGGGGGTTCCGACTGTGCTGGTGAATGACCGCCCCCTTTTCTCCGGCGCCATACGATGCGAGTTGATGGAAGTCCGTCTTCGGGAGGCAGCGGGATATGTCGGACAGTGACGCGACGTTGCGTATCCGTGTTGCCGGTGGATCGATCGGTGGCCTGAGCGCGGGTGTCGCGCTCCATCGGGCGGGGTTCGACGTGCATGTTCACGAGCGAAATCCCGGCCCGATGGAAACACGCGGCGCGGGAATCGTCGTTCAAGGTGAGTTGCTGCAGCTCCTTCGTAATGCCGGCGCGCCGCCGCTCCCCACGACGAGTTGCCGCGTTCGACGCTACCTCGATCCGGCAGGCGGAGACGGACGGGTTCAACGTGCTCCGCGGGCATTCACGTCGTGGGAGGCGATCTATACGACACTTCGCGCGGCCTTGCCCGTGGACCGCTATCATATGGGCTCGGTCCTCTCCGGGTTTGAGCAATCCCCGGACGGCGCGTCGATTTCGGCCACCATCGAGGGTCAAGGGCGTGTGGCGGCTGACGTGCTGGTGTGCGCGGACGGTGCACAATCGGAGAATCGTCGTCGATTGCTCCCCGACGTAGCGTCCAATTATGCAGGCGACGTCGCCTGGCGCGGCACCCTGGACGAGGTTGACGCTCCGGCTGACCTCGTCGCTTATTTCGATGATGCCTTCACCTATTCCGAGGCACGCTCCGGCGGACATATCCTTGTCTACCTCATTCCCGGCGAAGGCGCGGTTCCCTCCCCGGCAAACGTCGGCTGAACTGGGTCTGGTACGTGAAGGCTGCCACAACGGAACGGGACAGGCTTTTGATTGATCGGGAGGGCCGATCGCATCATTCGTCCCTCGGCCCAGGGGAAGCGTCGCCGTCCGCGATCCGTTTGCTCGTGGAGCTCGCACATCGAGAAGTGCACCCAATGCTGGCAAAGCTGGTGGCCGCCACACCTGAGCCGTTCTTACAAACGATCGTTGACATGGCAGTCCCGCGCATGGTCTTAGGGCGCACTTGTCTCCTTGGTGATGCGGCGTTCGTCGCACGCCCTCATACGGCTGGGGCGGCAGCAAAAGCAGCTCGGGATGCGTCAGTACTCGCAATGGCCTTGAAGCGTGCTCGCCAGAACGTCGATGCCGGACTCGGCAGCTTCGAGGAGATGCAGCTCGAATACGGTCGTGAAATGGTTGAATACGGTATAGCTCTCGGCAATCGATGGGCGGCATAGAACGCTAACCCTGAAGGGGGACGACATGACAGGCGAATCCAACGGTCCTCAAGTGCAGATCGTACGGCTCTTGGGGCATCGAGACTCTGCCGAAGCGTGGAAGATTCGCGATTTTCTCAAACGGAGTGTCGTCGAGTTTCAGTGGATCGAACTTGCCAGCGACGAAGACTGCCAAGCCGCACTCGGACTCCCGACCCTCGCGAACGTGCGCTTGCCTGTGGTCGAACTGCCACGCGGCGAGCGATTGTTCGGTCCCTCTTTACGCGAGATCGCGGCGCGGCTTGGTTTCGTCACGAAGCCAAAGCTGCGGGAGTACGACCTGTCGATTTACGGGGCAGGACCAGCCGGCCTGTCTGCCGCGGTGTACGCCGCGTCGGAGGGTCTGCGCACCGTCCTGATCGAGCGCAGTGCCGTTGGCGGACAGGCTGGCACCACGTCGATGATCGAGAACTACTTGGGATTTCCGCAAGGCATCAATGGCGCGAGCCTAGCTGAACGGGCACGTCAGCAAGCCGTCAAGTTCGGCGTTGAACTACTGATGATGCAGGAGGGGGTAAAGTCGGAGTTTCATGACAACCGTATCTGGACCGACCTGGCAGATGGCGGGAAGATGGTTGCGCGCGCAAACATCTGTGCCACTGGCGTCGAATGGCGCCTGTTGAACCTCCCAAATGAAGACCGCCTTCTCGGCCGCGGCATCTACTACGGAGCGGGAGCAAGTGAGGCGCCGTTCTGCGCCGGCGAAGACGTATTTGTTATTGGTGGCGGCAACTCAGCGGGACAAGCTGTGATGCATCTGGCCGCTCATGCCCGAAGTGTTACAATGCTTGTGCGCGACAAGGCGCTTTCTGCGTCGATGTCTCAATATTTGTCGGAGCGAATTCTGGCGCAACCCAATGTTCAAGTGCGCTACGATGTCGAGGTTACTGGTCTTGAAGGGAAAGATGCTCTCGAGCGAATTGAGGTGACCTCTCGTAGCGCCAAGGTTTCCGAATGGTCCGCCACGCCGCGCCTTTTTGTGGCGATTGGTGGAGCTCCCAATACGGATTGGGCCATTGATACCGCCATCATTAGAGACCCTGGAGGATACTTAATCACCGGGCCAGATCTGCTGAAAGACGGTCGCGCGCCTCAGTGTTGGCCGCTTAAGCGCGCGCCATACTACCTGGAAACATCGGTTCCAGGCTCTTTCGCCGCAGGAGACGTCCGACATCGTTCGATTAAGCGTGTCGCGACAGCCGCTGGTGAGGGGGCAATGGCCGTCGCCTTTGTGCATCGGTATCTGGAGGAGACGGCGTGAGCCGGAAAACGCCTTCGCCCGAAATCAAGTCTCCCCAAGGCTTGGAAGACAGCACCATAGCCAACGGCGCACTGCCCGAGGCCCTGGACACTCAATTCCCAGCGCGACGAATTTTGTCACTTGTAGGCGACAAATGGTTCACCATCGTACTTTATTATCTATCCACGAGTGAAGTTCGTCGGTTCAACGAGCTCCAACGACAGATACCGGACATTTCGAAGAAGATGCTGATACAAACGCTTCGCGGCATGGAACGTGATGGGCTGCTCGAACGCACAGTCTATCATCAGGTCCCCCCGAAGACCGAGTATCGGCTGACGAGCGATGGTCGCCGCCTACGTGAACCAATAGCATGGCTATGCGAATGGGCGAGCCAAAACAGCGATCTTTTGCAAGCGATTGATAATCGTCGAGACTCGCGACCAGTCGAGTGAGTGAGCCTAGTTGATACCCGTCCTCCCCCCCTGCGATGGGTTCGCCAAGGCCGCAGGCCATGCGCTGGCGCGGCGGGTCCAGCTCGCTAAAACCGACGATATCCCGCAAGCCTTCGATGCTGAAAGCAGGCCTGCGGGGCAATGATCGCAGCTTGCGGACTGGCATGACGACGATCAATCCGCCCTCCCCAGTCGCATATACTGAACCGTGGTCATTGCCCTCGCGCTGCTTTTCTTTAGTCGCCTCAGACCGCTTGAGCGTCCTCATGGCTGAGCTCCAGAGGAGCATTGGCGCTCTCGATAAACTCCACCGTAGTGAACCACAAATCGGCATCGCCGACGTTCTTGAGATCGTGAATCTTGTACGCGCCCTTGCCGTAGACGAAGTGCCGGGTCTCGCCAGCCGAATAGATGGCCTCGACGATCGTCCCGTCCTCCGCATGCGACTGCGCCCGCCCTGGTGTGATTGCGGTCCAAAAATAGTCCAGCACATGGCGATGGAATCCGATGCGCTCGCCGGGAGCCAGCCGGATCTCCCAGACCCGGACGCGATCCGTTTCGGACAACAGCCGGGTGCCAACCCGGCCGCTGCACTGATTGGCATCGAAGTCCTCGCGAATGGCGTCGGGCCAGACAGCCCTGCCGTTGTTCATCGTGTCGGCGTTCATCGTCGCTTCTCCCTGTCGATCGATCGGGTTCTTCCGAAAGCCGTCATTCAGCGGCCAGGCCGGTCTGGGCGCGAACGTGCTGCGCGCCAAAGGATGCCCGGACCGAAGCCGCCGCCGCGCTGCGGTCCAGCACCGACACCGCCCATGACACGGCGAAGGCCAGCGGCACCGAGACCAGCGCAGGATTGTCGTAGGGGAACGGCGCTGGGCCGAACTTGAACACCGCGGTCCACACGCCTGGGCTGAGGGCCACCAGTCCGACCGAAGCCAGCAGGCCGACCAGCGATCCACTCACCGCCCCTCGCGTCGTGAGATCGGGCCACGTGATCGAGAGAAGGATGACCGGGAAATTCGCGCTCGCGGCGATCGCGAACACCAGCCCGACCATGAATGCGATGTTCTGGTTCTCGAACAGCACAGCCAGCCCCATCGACAGCAGGCTGATCGCGACGGCGGCCGCCTTGGAGACCAGCACCTCTTCCCGTTCACCTGCCCGGCCCTTGCGGATGACGCGCGCGTAGAGATCGTGGCTCGCCGCCGAAGCGCCCGCGAGCGTCAGCCCGGACACCACGGCAAGGATGGTCGCGAACGCAACCGCGGAGATGAAGCCGAGCAGCAGCGAGCCGCCGACCGCGTCCGCCAGGTGCAGGGCAACCATGTTCACGCCCCCGAGCAGTCCGCCCGACGCATCACGAAACTGCGGATTGGCCGACACGATCGCGATGGCGCCGAAGCCGAGGACGAACAGCAGGCTGTAGAACACCGAGATGAACCCGGTCGCGACCAGCACGGACGTGCGCGCCTCGCGCGCGTCGCTCACGGTGAAGAAGCGCATCAGGATGTGCGGCAGGCCCGCCGTGCCGAAGATCAGGGCGAGCCCGAGGGAGATCGCCGATACCGGATCCTTGACGAGACCACCGGGCGCCATGATCGCATCGCCCTTGGGATGCAGGGCAATGGCTTCGCGAAAGAGCGCCTCGAGACTGAAGCCGAAGTGGCCGAGAATCAGAAGCGACATCAGCACCGAGCCCGACATCAGCAGGACCGCCTTGATGATCTGCACCCAGGTGGTCGCGAGCATGCCTCCGACCGTGACATAGACCATCATCAGGCCACCGACGATGCCGACCGCATAGAGATAGGGAAGCCCGAACAGAAGCTGGATGAGCTTTCCGGCACCGACCAATTGCGCGATCAGGTAGAACACCACGATGACGAGAGTGTTGACGCCAGCAACCGCCCTCACCGGCAGTTCGGAAAGGCGATACGCCGCGACATCGGCGAACGTGTAACGGCCGAGGTTACGGAGCGGCTCCGCGATCAGGAACAGGATCATCGGGAAGCCGACGAGAAATCCGATCGCATAGATCATGCCGTCATAGCCGGACGTATAGACAAGCGCCGTGACGCCCAGGAACGTCGCAGCCGAGGTGTAGTCGCCCGCGATCGCAAGTCCATTCTGGACGCCCTTGAGGCCGCCGCCGGCGGCATAGAAATCCTTCGCCGTCTTGGTGCCGCGTCCCGCCGCCCACCAGGTGATGGCGAGGCTGACGGCGACGAACCCGAGGAACATGGCGATCGCCGTCGCATTGAGCGATTGCCGCGTGCCGATCGCGCCGGTGAGCGCATCGGCGGCCGCCGGCCAGGCAACGGAGATCAGCGCGGTTGCGAGGGCGACAATACAGGCCGAACGCGGAATCATCGATAGTCCTCCAGCAAGAGTTGATTGAGCCGATCAAACCGAGAATTGGACCGGCGGACATAGAGCGCCGTCAGCAGGAACCCGAGCGCGATGAGGCCGACGCCGACCACGATGCCCCAGGTGATCACGGTGCCGCTCCACAGCGGATACCCGAGCACGTGAGGCGAGAATGCGATGGTCAGGATGTAGGCGAAGTATGCCGTCGCCATGACGATCGACATGCCGACACCGAGACGGGCGCGTTCGCTCGCAAGCTGCCTGAATGCAGAGTTGTCTTGAATGGCTTGCAGGTCCATTGGCTGGTCGTCCTCCCTTCTTGAATGTCCTTGAACTCCGCTCACGCAGCGATCCCGGTTGCAACGGCGGTTTCCGCCATCACGGCTTCGGGGCTGCGGTGAAGCTCCGCCATCGCGCGTTGCTCGGCGGTCGCGATCTGCGCCTGCATGTAGGCGCCGAGATCGCGCGCCCGTCGTACGACCGCCGCGCCGAACGCAAGTCTGGTCGCTTCGAATTTTCCGAGCGCAGCGGAGAGATCGGCAGGACGAGCCCGCAGCGCATCGATCAGCGCGGCCGCGTCGCCGGCTGCTTTCGTCACGCCCATGCCGACATGGGGCCTTGCCACGAAGGCGGCATCGCCCAGGATCACCGTTCGCCGCCCCAGGACCATGCGCGGCGTCTCAAGGTCCAGGATGGACTGGATGAAAGGCTGCGCAGTCACGCGGACCACTTCGGCGAACTGCGGCGCCAGCAATCGCTCGGCGTCTCGCCGCATCGCGGCGATGACGTCCGGACGAATCCGGGTCGGCGGAATGGACAGTTCTTGCCGGACGCCATCGATGTCCGTCAGCAGATCGGCCAGCCCATGATCGGCATCCGCCGGACGGTACCAGACGAAATTGAAGCGCCGCGCTCCGACGCGCATCTCCTCGTTGGCCCCCGCGACGGGATAGCCGAGCATCTGCTCCCCGGGGGGAAGGCTGAAGGCGAACCAGTCGCACAATTCCGCGCGTGTCCGTGGCGACAGGTCCCGTTCGTCGACGAGGCCGCGCCACGCGACGTAGCCGGCATATCCAGGCCGGACGTTCGCCGCGAGTTGGGACCGGACAGACGAGAAAAGACCGTCCGCGCCGATCAGAAGATCTCCCGAGGCTGCGGAGCCGTCGGAGAAGCGCGCCGTCACGCGGTCGGCGGCCTCCGTGACTTCCACGAGGGTCTTGCCGTGGTGGTAGTTTTCCGTCGGAAAGGCTGCTTTCAGCAGACCGTAGAGATGCCCCCAGGACGTGAGGACCTGATGCAACGTGCGCTCGCCCGCGATGCGGCCGGCGCGATCGATCACCCGCCGCCCCGGCACGGCGACCCCGACAGCGGCGGCCTCGGTGTCGATGCCGGCCCGCGCCAAAACCTCGAACAGTTCGCGATGCGTGACGATGCCCGCACCCCGGCCCGCCAGTTCGGCGCCGATGCGCTCGTAGACATCGACCCTCCAGCCCTCGCGGCGCAGCAGCAATGCCGCGAACAGTCCGGCCATGGACCCGCCGATCACGACGGCTTTCGGCTGTGTTCCCTGCATCCAGCGATCCTTGGTCATCGAGCAGCCTCCCTTCGGCGCGGTTGGATCGGTTGTCTATTATTTATCGATTGATTATTTATGCATGCAGCGCCAACCGTCGTCAATTATTATTTATCGATTGATCAACAAAGAGTGACGAGCCGCCGCGGGGTCGGCCAAGGCGGCAAATCAGTGTATGAAGCGGTAGACCAGCCCTCGAACTCACGTATCCAGTGTGAAGAAGCCCAACAGCCCGCGTCCCAAAATGCCGATCCGAGAGCAGCAGAGGCTGGACCCGGTCGAACGGGAAGGCATCATCGCGCGCGAGGCGGTTTCATTCTTCGCCGAGCACGGCTTCGAGGGACAAACCCGCGAGCTCGCCAAACGGCTGCAGATCACCCAACCCCTGCTCTATCGCTACTTCCCGAGCAAGGACGCGCTCATCGAGCGGGTCTACCAGGAGGTCTTCGTCGGGCGGTGGCGCCCGTCATGGGAGAAGATCATCACCGATCGCTCGGTTCCCCTCGAGGCGCGGCTGATCCAGTTCTACCGCGAGTATGCCGAGGTCATTCTCACCTACGAATGGATCCGGCTTTTCATGTTCGCGGGCCTGAAGAACCTCGGATTGAACGCGCGCTATCTCAAGATGCTGCGCGAACGCGCGTTCGAGAAGCTGGTCGAGGAGATCAGGCTGGAGTACGGGCGCCCGTCGATCCGCGACCTCCCGATCACCGTTCTCGAAATCGAGATGGTCTGGGGCCTCCATGCCGCGATATTCTATCTCGGGGTGCGCAAGTTCATCTATTCGATGCCGCTCGAAACGGACGTCAACTCGATCATCGACGCGAAGGTCGCGACGTTCCTCAGCGGCATCCACACGGTTCTGCCGGCCAAGGAAACGGTGTAAGCGCGCAGCCTTCACACGACAGCGTGCCTGCCGCCCGTCGCGGGCCGATCACCGCGCCATCGCCGTCCTGATGCGCTCCGGCGTCAACGGAAGCTGGTGCAGGCGAATGCCCGTCGCATCCCTGATGGCGTTGGCAAGTGCGGCTCCGGTTGGTCCTTGCGCCGCTTCGGCGACGCCATAGAAGGCGTCGCCCGGCCGATCGACCAGGTGAACCTCGACCGCCCCGGGAACGCTGTCGAAGCGCATGATCGGATAGGCCGACCAGTCCACCGACGTCACGCGCGTGCGATCGAACGTCACCCGCTCGAACAGCGTCCAGCTCGCGGCCTGCAGGACGCCGCCTTCGATCTGGTTGCGGACCCCGTCCGGGTTCACGACCTGCCCTGTGTCCACCGCCGCCACGACGCGACGGATGCGAACCACGCCGCTCAACCGGGGGACTTCGATCTCGACCGCCACCGCGCACCAGGCTTCGAGATTCTTGTAGCGCGCGAAGCCGAACCCGAAACCGGTGCTCTCCGAGGACTTGACCCGTGCGCCCCAGCCGAACCGCGACGCCGCCGTCTCGATGACGTCGCGGGCGCGCGGATCTTCGATGTGCCGCAGCCGGAACGCCACCGGATCCTGTCCCGAACGGACCGCCAGTTCGTCGAGGACGCTCTCGATCGAGAGGACGTTGAGATAGCCGCCCAGGGAGCGCATGGACGAGCCGCGCAAGGGCATGTCCGGCAAAAAGTGACTGATCACCTTGCAGTTCGCGATCGCGTAGAGCGGGATCGCGTTCCGATCGCCCCCTCCCTCAGGCTGTGCAAGGGCGACAGGCGGCGCGGGCGGAGAGGCATCCGACTTCAGCCTGGCGGCGATCAGGGTCCCCGGCGGACCGGCCCGCATCATGTGCGACGGGCTCCAGACCTCATGGTGCCAATCGGCGA
The DNA here is from genome assembly GCF_018131225.1 of Bradyrhizobium sp. U87765 SZCCT0048. GTDB lineage: Bacteria > Pseudomonadota > Alphaproteobacteria > Rhizobiales > Xanthobacteraceae > Bradyrhizobium_A. Next base: position 924,710 of record NZ_JAFCMM010000001.1, read on the forward strand.
TGGCCCCATCGCTTCCGACCGTCGCTTTCAGCTTGACCACCATGCCGGGGCCGAACGGATCCCATGCATGCTCCTGCTCGCGCATCAGCTGGACCCTGACCGGCCGCCCGGGCACTGCGAGGGCGAGCATCGCCGCGTCGGCAGCGGCATCATCGGCGCCGTTGTGGCCATAGCAGCCGGCCCCCTCGGCGTGGATGCAGCGTACGTTCCCGGCGGGCATCCGCAGCATGCCGGCGATCGCATCGCGCAGGAAGAACACACCTTGCGTGTGGGTCCAGACCGTGAGCTGTCCATCCTCCAGTTGCGCGAGCGCGCATGCCGGCCCGATCGACCCGTGCGAGAGATAAGGCCTGCTGAAAGTACCCTCGACCACCAGCCCAGGGCCGCCGGAATGTCCGCTGTCGTGAATGGTCGTATCGCGCGATGGCAGTTTCATCAGCACGGCCGGCAAGTCCGCCTGGTCCGGCAGGTCCTGCCGTTCGATCCACGTCGTCGAGGCCGCAAGCATTCGCATGGCCTGCACCGCGGTCCACTCGCGCTCTGCAATGACGCCAAGGAAACTGCCGTCCCGGACAACCTTGACGACCCCGCTCATCTGCTCGACACGCGACATGTCGCAGTCCAGCAAGGTGGCACCGTAACTCGGCGCGCGAACGACGCGGCCGTGCAGCATCCCGTCAGGGCGCATATCCTGGACGTAAGCTACCCCGCCCGTCACCTTGGCCGGAATGTCGACCCGCGGCACGGGCCGGCTCATCACGGTGAAGTCCGCAGGCGAGGTCAGATGCGAGTCCTGCGTGGCGTCGACCGACAGCAGCTGATCGCGGACGAGGTCACCGTAAGACAGGCGCGTGCCGCCGGCGCCGAACACCTCGCCGTCGCGCACGTGCAGCGTGGTGACGGGCACGCCGAGCCTGCGCGCCGCTTCGTCGCGGAGCAGCTCGCGCGCCTGCGCTGCGGCATGCCTGATCGCGGTGCCGGAATCCTGCATCGAGTGGCTGGCGGCCGTATAGCCCTCATTGGGCGTCCGCGCCGTGTCGGCCGTGATCAACGACACCCGGCCGAGCGGCAATTTGAGCTCCTCCGCGGCGACCTGAAGCAGCGCTGTCTTGAGGCCCTGCCCAAGCTCGGCCTTTCCCGTGAGGATCGAGGCTGCGCCTGACGCATCGATGCGAATCCAGGCGTCGATCCGCGGCGTGCCGTCGAGGCTGCCCGGCAGGCCGTGTTTCGACGGACCACCGCCGGTGCCGGTTTCGGTTTGTGCGCGCGCGCCCGACAGGCGGAAGGCGACGATGAGCGCGCCAGCGCCGGCCAGGACGCTGCGCCGGGAAAGGGCTTGCGTCATCGGCCTGTCCCCGCCTCTACGGCCTTCGGCCGCATCTCGTTCGCCGCGCGCCGGATCGCGCGCAGGATCCGCATATGCGTGCCGCACCGGCACAGGTGAGGCTGCAGCTCTGCCCTGATCATCTCGTCGGAGGCGTGCGGATCGCGAGACAGCAAAGCTTGCGCCCGCATCATCATGCCGGGAATGCAATAGCCGCATTGCGCGGCCTGCTCCGCGATGAACGCGCGCTGCATCGGCCCAGGCGCATCCTGGCTTCCAAGCCCTTCCAGCGTGGTGACGGCACGTCCCTCCAGCACCATCACCGGCGTAACGCAGGAGAAGACGGCCTTGCCGTCGACGATGACGGTACAAGCGCCGCACTGGCCGAGCCCGCAGCCGTATTTCGCAGCGTTCAAGCCGAGCGTGTCCCTGAGAACGTAGAGCAGCGGCGTGTCCGGGCTCGCCTCGACGGTTCGGCTCTCGCCATTGATGATCAAGGTCGTCATGATGTTTGCCGAGCCTCCAGAGTGCTTGCGGGACGCGACGTCATCGGCCACTCCGTATTTCAGCCACCGCCTTGGCCACCCCGTCCCAGGGGGGCCTTCCGGCAAACCGGGCACGCAGGTAGTTGACGAGATCCGACATCTGCCGATCGCCGAGGACATCGCCAAAACCCGGCATGATCGGACGCGCGGATGCCCCCGTCGCCGGTATGCCCCTCATCACCAGGTTGATCAGGTTGGCGGGCACGTCGTCCGTGACCGCGCTGGACAGACCCAGTCTTGCGCCGCCGAGCGGCAGCGGCCGATCGCCTTCGTGGCAGGACGCGCAGACGGTGGCGTAGATCGCGCCGCCCGGTTCGGACGGAACAGGCGGCGTCGCGGCCTGCGCGCCGGCGGCCTGCGGCAAGCGTCCCGGACCGGGCGGAGTACTCTGCGATCCGGTCCGCGCCTCGCCGCTGCCGAGTGAGGCGAGATAGTAGGCCATCGCGCCGACATCGGCAGGATCGACCCTGGCCAGATTGTCGGCCACGTTCGCCATCGGCCCCTGCGCGGTGCCATGCAGGGGATGCGAGCCGTGCGCGAGATAGTCGGCGAGAGCGGCTTCGTCCCACGCGACCGGCGATCGCGAATGTCGCCCGAGCGCATAGGCGCGCCAGCCTTCGGCCTCGCCGCCTTCAAACCCGGCCGATGTTTTTTCGGCGCCTAGCAGATTTCGCGGAGAATGGCAGGCCCCGCAGTGGCCCAGCCCGTCGACCAGATACTTGCCCCTGTTCCACCGCTCGTCCTGCGACGGGTCGGCGACGAAACGCGCCTCGCGCAGGAAGAGCAGCTTCCAGCCGGCCAATGTCAGACGGACGTTGAGCGGAAACGGTAGCGCGTTGGGCGGCGCGGACGCGCTGACCGGATCGATCGACATCAGGAACGCGTAGAGCGCCTTCGCGTCATCGTCCGACACGCGCGTGAAATGATCGTACGGGAAAGCCGGGTACAGATGGCGGCCTTCCCGATCCACGCCGGCCCGCAAGGCGCGAACGAACGCCTCCTCCGACCAGCGCCCGATGCCCGTTTCCACGTCCGGGGTGATGTTGGTGGAGTAGATCGTGCCGAAGGGCGTCGGCATCGCGAGCCCTCCCGCATAGGGCATTCCGCCGGGTGCGGTATGGCATGTGGCGCAATCCCCGAGGAGAGCGAGGCTGGCCCCGCGACGCACCAGCGCACGATCCGGCACGCCGCGCGACCGCGGATCGATGGGAGGAATGGGCGCTTTCCAGGCGTAAAGAAGCGCGGCGGCACCGCCGACCACGCCGACAGCAAGCAGCACGAGCGCAACGAGCCTGAACTTCATCGCCCTGCCCTCCCGGATGCGACCGCCATGTCAGGAAGGCCCGATCTGCTTCTTTGCAATGCGACGCATGGCCTGCACGATCTCCCGATCACAGCGTGGCGAGCCCATCCAAGGCGCGCCGGAAGCCACGGCACCCGCAGGCTTGATGCGCCAGCAGGCAACGGCTTGGCGTGCGAAGGGCGGGCGCGCGGCGCCCGGGCACAGACAGACGCAGGGAGCAGTCAGGTTTCGACGACACCTTGCAATTTATCGAACGATAATTAACTTGGAGCCAGCCAGAGGTCAAGGGCCAGCGCCCCTAACCTGAGCGGCGCACCGACCAACGAGGATTGCAGCGATGCAGACGTCAACGATTGCGACAGACCAGGGGGCGGCCCAGCTCACCCGGGCGCGGACATTCGCGATGGCGGTGTGCGCGGGGATCGCGGTCGCAAACATCTATTACAACCAGCCTTTGCTGGGCCTGATCGAGGCGGACTACCCGACCTCGTCGGCGATCGGCCTGATCCCGACGGCCACGCAGTTCGGCTACGCCGTCGGCCTGCTCTTGCTGGTGCCCCTGGGCGACCTCGTGGAGAGACGACGCCTCATTGCGGCGCAATTTGTCGTTCTCGCCGCGGCGCTCGCGCTCGCGGCGGCCGCTCCTTCTGCCGCCACATTGATCGCGGCTTCGCTGGTGTTGGGCGTGGCGGCCACGGTGGCCCAGCAGATCGTCCCATTCGCCGCGACGCTCGCGGACGATCGCACCAGGGGGGCCGCCGTTGGAACGGTCGTCAGTGGAATCCTTGGCGGCATTCTGCTCAGCCGCACCATCGCCGGCTTCGTCGGATCGCACTTAGGATGGCGCGAGATGTTCTGGCTCGGTGCACCGCTGGCGCTCGGGGCCGCCGCATTGGTCCGTTCGATCCTGCCGCGCCATCCTGCGACGCAACGGATCAAGTACTTCGCCGCGTTGCGGTCGCTCGTGCATCTCCTTGTCGAGGAGCCTGCCCTGCGCCTTGCCGCCGCGACACAAGCCATGCTGTTCGCCTCGTTCATCGCGTTCTGGACCGTGCTGTCCCTGCACCTTCAGGAACCCGCATACGGGTTTGGACCGGACATCGCCGGCCTGTTCGGCGTCATCGGAGCATCGGGCATTCTCGCTGCGCCACTCGCCGGTCGCGTTGCCGACAGGCGAGGCCCTCACCTCGTGGTCGTGATCGCCGCCGCCATCGCGCTTGTCTCATGGGTGGTGTTCGCCGGATGGAACGCCGTCGCCGGCCTGGTCGTCGGCGTGGTGTTGCTGGACGTCGGCGTGAATGCCGCGCTGGTGGCCAACCAGCATCTGATCTTCGCACTCCGCCCGGAGGCGCGCAGCAGGCTGAACACCGTGTTCATGACGGCGATGTTCCTTGGCGGTTCGCTCGGATCCCTTGGCGCGAGCTGGGCCTATGCGCATCTGTCCTGGCTTGGCGTCTGCGGCTATGGAGCCGTGCTTGCGGCAGCGGGCCTGCTCCTGCAGCTGCCGACGCTGTCTGCCCGGGCCGGCACCGCGGCGCATCACTGACAGTAGCGGTGATTTCGGAGATTACGGTCATGCGCATCGCGGTCGTCGGAGGGTCTCTCGCAGGACTGTTCACCGCAACGCTGCTTCGACAGCACGGACACGACGTCATGGTCTATGAACGCTCGGTCCATGGCCTCGGCGGACGCGGCGCGGGCCTCCTGGGCAAGCGCGAGACCTTCGCGATCCTGCGGGCCTCCGGATGCGAGCACGTAGCGCGGGTCGGCGTCGTCGCCCGCGAGCGCGTCGTGTTCGAGGGCGCGGACTCTTCGGTCGTCACGCCCATGCCGCTCCAGATGCAGCTCTCGTGGGATTCCATCCACCACGTCTTCCGGGAGCACATGGCGGACGGCGCATATCTGCTCGACAGGAAGGTCGAACATCTGCACGAAGAGGCCGATCGGGTCGTCATTCGTTTCGCTAACGGAAGCGAAGCGACCGCGGACCTGGTCGTCGGCGCGGACGGCATTGCGTCCATCACACGGCGCGCGGTGGACGGCCCTTCCACCACGAATGCCTATGCAGGCTATGTCGGCTGGCGCGGCCTGCTTTCGGAACTTGCGTTGCCGGGCCATGCGGCAGGCGAACTGCTCGACCGCTTCGCATATTTTCGACTGCCCCATTCCCATGTCATCGGCTTTCTGGTGCCCGGGCCCAACGGCGAAACCGAGGCTGGACACAGGAGATACAACTGGGTCTGGTACCGGCACGCGGCCGGACCAGGCGCACGGGACGAAGTTCTCACGGACCGCGCGGGCCTCGTTCACCCCTACTCGCTGCCGCCCGGCGCCCTGTCCGACCACGCCCGCGAAAACCTTGTCGACGATGCCAGGCGGCTGCTCCCGCGCGCTTTCGCGGCCGCGATCGCAGCGACGGCCCACCCGTTCGTGCAGGGCATCTTCGACTACGAATCCGAACGGATGGTGTCGCGCCGGATCGCGCTGGTGGGAGACGCCGCGTTTGTCGTGCGGCCGCATACCGGGATGGGAATTGCAAAGGCTGCGGCGGACGCCATGGCGCTGCAACGGCATCTGGCGTCGGCACCGGTCGAGGATGCGCTCCGCGCCTACGGCCACGAACGAACGCAAGCGGGCAAGGCGATCGCTGCGTCCGGCCGCGAGCTTGGCAACGATCTGATGTGAGCTCCGGGCAGGGTCTTCGACAGCGCGACTGGGAGAAACGAATGAGTTGGCATACCGAGCACGGCTTCACGGTGACGATCAGCGGCGGGTCGATCGCCGGACTTTGCAATGCGATCGTCCTGCGAAAGCTTGGCGCAACCGTCAGCGTGCACGAACGCAAACCCGGCCCGATGATGGCCCGAGGGGCGGGCATCGTTGTTCAGACCGAACTGCTGCGACTGCTCGAAGACAACGGCGCGGGGCCCCTTCCCTTCACCTCCTGCCGCGGGCGGCGGTATCTCGACCACGACGGTGGAGACGGCACCCTCCAGGACATGCCGCAGGAGTTCACGTCCTGGGAAGCCGTCCACGCGGCGCTGCGGGCAGCCGTTCCGGACGAATGCTATCGCGCGGGCTCCGAAGTAACGACGGTCACCCAGAATGGCTCCAGGGTGCTGGCGGCGCTCAGCGACGGCACCGAAATCGACAGCGATCTGTTCGTGGCCGCGGACGGGTCGGGGTCGGTCACGCGGCAACGACTGCTCCCCGATGTCGAGGCGCGATATGCCGGCTATGTCGCCTGGCGGGGAACGCTCGACGAGCGCGACGTGCCGCGCGATCTCCTGCCGTTTTTCGACGATCGCTTCACCTTCTCCGAGGCCCGCAGCGGCGGACATATGCTGGCGTATTTCATTCCCGGACGCGACGGCGCCGTCTCGACAGGGTTACGCCGCCTGAACTGGGTCCGGTATGTGCACGTCGGTGCGGCTGATCTCGCCCACGTGCTCACCGACAAGAACGGCGTCCAGCATCGCTCCTCGCTTCCGCGAGGCGTAACAGAGGAGGCAACAGTCGCCGCGCTGAGAGCACGTGCCTCACGCGAGATCCATCCCAAAATGGCCGCGCTGGTCGCGGAAACCCCCGACCCGTTCCTTCAGACCATACGCGACGTGACCGTGCCGAAAACCCTGTTCGGCCGGATCCTGCTGACCGGCGACGCGGCGTTCGTCGTGCGGCCCCACACCGCGGGAGGGACCGCCAAGGCGGCCTATGAGGCTTCTGTCCTCGCACGCACCTTGAAGTCCGCACGATCGAACGTCGACGTTGCGCTCCAATCGACGGAACGGCTGCAGCTCGAGTACGGCAGCGCACTCTATCAGTACGGCCTCGCGCTGGGACAACGCTGGTCGCGCGAGAAAAGCACCGACTAGCTTGATGGACCTCGACGCCAGAATCCCGCAGGAGCAGAACACATGACTGATCTTTTCCAGCCGACGAACCTCGGCGCCCTTGGCCTCCCGAACAGGATCGTCATGGCGCCGATGACGCGGTCGCGCGCCGACGAGAGCGGCATCATCAACCCGACCGCGTCTGAATACTACGCGACGCGCGCGAGCGCCGGTCTCATTGTGAGCGAAGGCATCAATGTAGGACCGCGGTCGCGGGCCTTCGACCGGACGCCTGGCCTGTGGACGGACGAACAGACCGAGGGATGGACAGCGATCGTCGATCGGATCCACCAAAATGGCGGACGCATCGTCGCACAGCTCTGGCATGCCGGGCGCGCGAGCGCACGCGGCCTGCTATCCGAGGAGCAGCCGCTGTCCCCCTCGGGGGTCAACGACGATCTGGACGCGCTGCAGGTGTGGGCGCTCCTCGCCAACGGCGCGTACGTACGGATCGCTGCGACGTCGTCGCGTGCCATGACCCCAGACGAGATCCGGGAGGTCGTGAACGAATTCAGGATTGCGGCGGCCAATGCCGTTCGCGCCGGGTTCGATGGCGTCGAGATCCACGGCGCCAACGGCTATCTGATCCATCAGTTTCTGTCGCCGACCATCAACCTGCGCACCGACGGCTATGGCGGTGACTCCGACCGCCGCGCGAGGCTGCTCCAGGACATCGTCGCGGCGATTTCCGAGGTCATGCCGCGCTCGCGGATCGGACTGCGGCTGTCACCGTTCGCGGACTACAACAGCACGCGAGACCCGAACCCCGAAGACACCTACGGGCCGCTGGCGCACTGGCTGCAAACAGCCGGCCTCGCCTATCTGCACCTTGCCGACACCAATGCCTGGACAGGGGCGCCCGACTACGAACGCATGCTGTCGATCATCCGCGGCCGCTATCGCGGGCCGCTCATCGTCAATGCGGGCATCACTCCGGAACGCGCCGCGGACATCGTCGGCTCCGGCGAGGCGGACGCGGTCGCCTTCGGGCGCCTCTTCCTCGCAAACCCCGATCTCCCGGCCCGGATTCGGACCGGCGGCCCCTACAACGCGCCGCAACGCATCGGCGTCTATGGCGGCTCGAATTCTGGATATCTTGACTACCCAAGCCTCGAACCGACCGTCTCCGTAGGTTAGCGCGGATATTGCCGTATCGTTTCATGCGTCGTCGAATCGGCGCTCGACTTAGTCCCTTGAGCTCTTCGATCGATAAGAAAGCGAATTTTCTTATCAATCGGCATACTGGAGATGCGCTGCATCCGCTGCCCGGAAGACATCTCGATCGTCGGTATGAACAACATGCAGTTCATGGACGCCATTGCACCGGTCCTGACCACCATCCACGCTCCCACCGCAGTCGGGCGCAGGGGCGGAGATGCTCCTGATTGCGCTGACTAACGACAGGCCCATCAACAATACCCGCGTGAGATGGAGCGCAACATCCACCTAGGCACGCGCCCCCGAACCCGGCTGGCCGATGCGGCCCCATTCCCTGACGACTGACCACTCGCCAAACAACGTCAGCTGAACGTCGATGTGCCGGTTCATGTCAGGGAAGCAGGAGGAGCTTGCCTGTGGTTCGGCGACTTTCCATGTCGCTGTGGGCCTTCGCTGCATGCGCCAACGGATAGGCGCCGCCGATCTCGATCTTCACCTTGCGCTCGGCGATCCAGTTGAAGAGGCGCGTGGTATGAGCACGCAACAGCTCGGTCGTGGGAATGTGGTCGAAGACGGTGGCATAGCCAAGCTTGATGCTCTTGGGCAGGCTCATGATATCGATCGGACCCGGACCACCGAGAACCGGCCCGTACCAGCAGAACGTTCCCGAACGGCGCAGCGCCGCCAGCGATCCTGAGAACGTCGTGGGACCGGAACCGTCATAGACGACATGAACGCCCCCACCGTTTGTTAGATCGAGAACCTGTTCGGCGAACGCCCCCTCGCTGTCGACGATGACGTGATCCGCCCCGGCCTTGCGCGCCGCTTCGACCTTCGCTCCGCTGGAGACACGACCGATCACCGTGCCTCCGCGCAGTTTCACGATCTGGGTCAGCAACTGGCCGAGGCCACCAGCCGCTGCGTGGACGAGCGCGACGTCGCCCGCCTGCACGGGGTAGAAGTCGGTGGCGAAGTGGCTGGCGGTCAAGCCCTGCATCATTGTGGCGGCGGCAGTGCGATCATCGATGGCGTCAGGGACACGAACGAGTGCGGCAGTCGATGCAACCAGCTTTCCGGCATAGCTTCCCGGCACATAGATCCACGCCACACGGTCCCCGACAGCAAAGTCCGTGACGCCCTCTCCCAAGGCCGAGATACGCCCGGAGCCCTCGACACCGAGAACCTTCGGGTTTGACATTTCCGCCCACACGGTCCCGCGGCGCACGCCGATATCCATAAAATTGACACCGGCTGCAGCGACGTCGATCAGAACCTCTCCGGCGCCGGGGACGGGATCTGGGCGCTCGACACGCTCAAGCTGGCCAGCTTCGCCGACACCATTCATTACAATTGCTTTCATCACATCCCCTTACTTGAACAATCGTTCCATTATTGGGCAAACAAACTAGCGCATTGCCCGAAGCGCCATTTCTCCGAGACTGGCGAGATCCTTCGGCCGAGCTCCACCGCGAGCCGCGATCCGAATGCCTGCGAAGCTTGTCATCAGGAACGTCGCCAGTTGATCGGGATCGAGTGCAACGGATATGTCGCCCTCGGCCTGCGCCTTGCGGATGCTTCTAAGCATCGCAGCGCGAAGCCCCCGATCCGCCGCGGCATTGATTTCCGTGAGCTCGGGACGCGCGCAGCCGAACTCGGCAATTGAGCTGACCCCCAGGCAAGGCGTCTTGGCCCCGCGCACGACGCGGTCGAGCATTGCCCGAATGCCGTCGATCGCGCGCTCCCCTGTAAGCAATGCGGCGCGATGCTCGCTGCCCTCCGCAATCACATAGCGCCGCACCACGCTCAGGTAGAGCTGCCATTTATCGCCAAAGGCGTCGTAGAGGCTCTGGCGACCGATCCCCATCGCATCAACGAGCATCTGCGCAGACGTGCCTTCATATCCGTGCTCGCGGAAGACACGTGCCGCGCCATCGAGCGCGGTATCAACATCGAAGCTTCGGTTCCTTGCCATAACCCGAATATAGAGATTTCAGAACGATCATTCAAGTATGTGCCGACTACGTTCACGCGAAACATGCGGCTCCTGTCATCCGCTCGCTAAGCTCCCAGAGGCGATCGGCCAGATCCTGATCCATCGCCCATGGGCGAACGCCGGGTCCTAGGTATGTGACGTCGTCCGATACCGCTTCGGCGATGTTGCAATCTTCACAATACAGGCCACCGAGGCCTTCGATCTCGGGACTGGTTGCGCACCAGACGCTGGTCGCGGCCCCCTGCGTAACCGTCTTGCTGCCTGCCACACCCTCGCGACGAACCCTGCCCTCGGCGTCGACGATGCCCATCGCCATCAGTTCTTCGTGGGACAGGTAGCGAGCGATATCGGTCAGGACGCTGCCGGGGTGCAACGAAAAGGCGCGGATGCCGTACGACCCGCCGCGTTCGTCGAGCCCTAGCGCGAAAAGCGCGTTCGCCGTCTTCGACTGGCCATAGGAATCCCATTTGTCATAGGGACGGCGCTCATAATGGGGATCTTCGAAATCAACCTTTCCGCGGCGGTGGCCGCGCGAGGAAACCGAGACCACGCGCGCGCCGCCCGCATCGGCGAGCGCCGGCCACAGCCGTGCTGCGAGTTGAAAATGGCCGAGGTGATTGATCGCGAACTGGCTCTCGTAGCCGCGCGCGTCCCTTTCAAGCTCGGGAGGCGCCATGATCGCAGCGCTGTTAATGAGCATGTGAAGTGGCCGCTTGCTTGCGAGAAACTCGGCGGCGAACCGATCGATCGAAACAGGATCTGCCAGGTCCATCGCCGCCTGTTCGATACCAGCGAAGGGCGCAAGCGCTGTCTTCGCTTTGTCGGGCGTGCGGGCGGGGACGACAACGGTCGCGCCTGCAGCCGCCAGTACACGCGATGTCTCGAGCCCGATCCCCGAATATCCGCCGGTCACGATCGCGACCTTGCCCGAAAGATCGCGGCCCGCGATGATCTCGTCGGCCGTCGTCATGGGACCAAAATCCGAGGGGAGTTGTGTTTGCATTCGGGCCATTCGCAATCCTTTCCATCAGTTGTCGTCAAACCTCGCTGAAGACATCTGTCGCGTCATTGAGCGCGGCATCGACATCGAAGGTTCGGATCCTTGCCATGACCCGACATAGCAATTACTGAACGATCGTTCAAGTATGCGTCAGTCACATTCTGACCTGTCGTTGATCTTTCTCGCCGCATCGTTGCGCCGCGCGAACTGTCCGCTTCCGCAATCAAGCCCGCGGCTGCTCTGCTGGACGGGGGCCTTGCGTGACGGCTGGCAGACGATCATTGAATGCGCGAGACAGCACCGGAACGCCCGCACGCCCGCGTCCTCAATCCACATCGGAGCGGTCGCGTTGCAGCCGCGAGACGCCCTGGAGAGACCTGGCTGGCTATTCGAGGCGGTCTCGCCTGCCCGCCGTAGCAATTCTTCACTGACAGACCAGAGCTTTTCCGCAGCAAGCGGATCGGTTATCAAGAAACGCACGCCATCGGGGCCCCGGTCGTTGCCCGGCATGGCGGATCGTCGACTCGGGCTGCGCTGCGCTGCATCCACGAGGATCCTGCCCGGTCCTGGCCGCTATCGGAACTGGCAAGCGCGGCGGCCATGTCGCGTTCCGCGTTTACCGGGCATTTCAAGGATACGACCGGATTTGCGCCGGGCGACTATGCGATCTGTTGGCGCATGCGTCTGGCTATGAAGCGGATGCGAAGCACTCCTGAAACTTCATCTGCCATAGGCGCATCGCTGGGTTATCTTTCTGACAGCGCTTTCAAGAAGGTTGTTGGGATGTCGCCATGCGACTACCGAAAGCGAGCTGCGGTCGATAACGATTGGGGCGACCAAAATGACACGCGGCGGAGATGCACCGGAAATGTTGCCGGCAGTCGATCCCGGTCCGTGCGTCATGCACACTCCACCCTCCAACTTCGAGAAAATATAATTTTCACTCTCATCCATGATGGGCCAACGTGAGCTGGCGCGAACAGACAGCGGTCGTCTAAGCCAGATCCAGGCAACGGCCGACGACGACACGGCCCTAATCCGACGACTGGCGAGGCGCTTCACTCTCTGGCGACGGGGCACGGGCACAAGCAGCAGGCAGATTGTAGCCAGCATACGATAGTTGTCGATGTACCCTTGCATCGCCGCCTGCTTTCCGATCAGTTCGTAGATCACTCCGTGGGCATTTTGGTTTGCAACGGCGAGAGCATCACCGTGCCGCTGGAAAATACCGGTGAGCTGCTCCAGCATCTGTCGGTAGGCGCTATCAAACGGCGTCGTATGGCTCACCAGAACCGTCTCGCAGCCGTAAACTATGCCAATCATTTCGTTGTTGCCGGCGAAGAGGACGGCATGCGCAGGATGGAAACAGCGCTCAAGAACAGGCATGTCGTTTACCAGAGACTGCCGGTCCGCTTCGGCTTCCATTCGCCGGCGATCGACGCAGCCGCAGCGCCATTCCAGGCCTACTGCGCGACCCAGCTCATGCTGCGGCAGCCGTCCATACCCATGCTCTCCAGCGTGACCGCGGAGCAAGTCTCGACCATCACGACATCTCATTTTTGGCATGCCATGCGCGGTATGGTCCGCTTCAGCGACGCTCTGGATGCCATGATGCAGCACGTGACGGACGAGATCTTCATCGACTGTGGCCCCTCCGGCACGCTGGCAACATTCCTGAAATACGCGGGCCGAGCAGGCCAACGGAAATTACAATGTCCCGACGGGATCGCCTCGGCTGAACCGATACTTCGAGCCCCGCCTCAACGCCATCAGCGAGCGCGTCCACGCCGATGCCGGGATTCATGCCGATGTCACGGCCGGCTCGCTGTTCTTCTCCACGAAAAAAGGCGTCAATTTTCCGTGGCATCAGGACCACGAAAGCTACTTTCTGTTTCAGGAACATTACCACTATCTCAATTTCTACATCCCCTTCATCAAGGAGAAGGTCGACGCATCCAACATGTGCCTCATTCCATTCGACAGCCTGACAGCGGCCGCGCCGGATCATGTCGGACGAATCGTCGGCGGTGGCGCAAAGCGATTTCGCGCTGAAAATGGCGGAACCACGATCTTTGATGACGAGTACGACACAACATACGCGATGCCGGTGAATCTCGATCGCATCGCCGTCGTTCCGCAGCTCAATGCCGGAGATCTGCTTCTGCTCCGCGGCGACATCATCCACAGGACGCAGGATTCGACCTCCAACCGGGTCGCAGTTTCCTTCCGAAAGGTCAGCTCCCGCTCGGTCATCAACCGGCGGCGGCTGTCCTCGGGCGGAAAGACCAAGCGTGAAATGATGAAAAAAGGGGGCGCCGTCTATGACGTCGCCGTCACGTATCTGGACGAGAACAACCTGCAGGAAACGACGGCAATGGAGCTGTTGCCTCATCTCCATGAGCATCTGTATTCGTAATCGAAATTGCGGCGGACATGATCGAGAGGGAGGGAACGTTTCCGTCCGACGAACAACGACAACCCACCCTACTAAGTGCTGACGACCATCGCGCTGTTCTGGCGCCCGATCCTGGGGGCAGCGAGTTGTCAAACATAGGAGCTGTCACTACAGTAGGTTGCAATGACAAGAAAGATCGCGGCGGCATCGCGTCATGTCGCGCGGAGCACTCTGCAAAGTGCGAGTGCCAGGGAGTGAAGAATAGGGCCATGTCAGTGGCCCCAGGCCGTTAGGGTCGCGCGAGGCTGGATCGGACGCCGTCACACCATCGCGAACCACCAACGATTGCTCAAAAATGAGATAGAGGGGGTATGCGCCACATGAAGAGCCTCGCCGGTCCGATCGTCGGAGCATTCGCATTTGCACTCATCGGATTGCAGCCATGCGGCGCGTCTGAGCCGGCGCCGAGAGACGGTGGCACGATCATCATGGCGACGACCGCTCAGGTCCAGGGCTTCGATGCCCTGACGACGCGCTCGGCCAATCGCGAGACCACGATGGCCGGCGGGCTGGTGTTCTCCAACTTCTTCACGCGAAACGACAAGGGCGAGCGAATTCCGGACCTCGGGACCTCGCTCGACAGCTCGCCGGACGGTCTGACCTGGCGGCTGAAGCTGAGGCCAGGCCTCAAATTCTCCAATGGGGCGCCCTATACCGCGCAGGATGTGGCGAACCATTTTCAGCGCATCCTCGATCCGTCGAGAAACCAGATGTTTGCGGCTGCGACCGGTTCGCTGAAGGACGCAGTCGCCATCGACGACACCACCGTTGAATTCCATCTGGCCTATCCGTGGGCCGCATTCCCGAGCATCTTTCTGATCGACAACTTCCTGATCTGGGTGATGCCGACCGAGCACGAGAAGACGGCGGGCCCCGACCTCAATCGACGGCCGATCGGTGCGGGCCCCTACATGATGACGGAGTGGAAGCAGGACGACAGCATCACCTTCGAGAAGAATCCCAACTACTGGAATCCGAAGGCACAGCATCTCGACAAGATCATCATTCGCTTCCTGCCCGATCCCACCGCGCGTTTCACGGCCCTCAAGACCGGCGACATCGACATCTTCTATGAGCCTCTCGGCAAGCAGGTCGTGGCGGCGCGCGGCGACAAGAATCTGCGAGTCGTGGAATATGTCGGCACCGGCGCATCGACCGTCAATATCAACACGTCGGTGCCGCCACTCGACGATGTCAGGGTGCGCCAGGCGTTGGCGCATGCCCTGGATCGCAACATCGAGCTCAAGGTCGGCTTCGACGGCGTCGGCAGTCTGGCCACCAGCTTCTGGGGCGCGAACTCCGAGTGGAACTGTACGGACGTCGGCTATCCCGAATACAATCCGGAGAAGGCCAAGGCGCTTCTCCAGGAGTACGGCAAGCCAGTGAAGATCGTGCTCCAGGTGCAGCCGACGGCGGTCATGACCATCCCTGCACAACTCTACCAGAGCTTCTGGCAGAAGGTCGGCATCGAGACCGAGATCAAGAGCATTCAGGGCGGCCCCTCCTACATCAACCCGGTGCTGCGCGGCGATTATCAGCTCGCGATGTGGGAAGTGGCCGATGTGCCGGATCCCGACTTTCAGGTCTACCAGGCCTTCTTTTCGAAGAGCGGGGGCAACATCACCAAGATCAAGGATCCGGTTCTCGACCAGGCCATCGAGACCGGCCGTCGCAGCCTCGACGTCGACGTCCGCAAGAAGGCGTACTGCGATTTCAGCAAGGAGATGGCCAGGCAGATGCCGATCCTGCTGCGGCTGCAGTCGAACTATTTCGCCATCACACTGCCGCGGGTCCACAACATCCCGCTGATGCGGCGTGGTCTCGTGCGGCTCAACGAAGCGTGGGTCGATCCCAAATAGCATTCGCGCCAGACCACACCGCTGGGTGCAGGCCATGACGTCCTATTTCCTGCTCAAGCTGCTGCGTCTGGCCATCGTCCTGCTGGTGGTCGCGGCAGCAAGCTTCCTGCTCCTGAACCTGCTCCCGGGTGACGTTGCCCTTGCCCTGCTCGGCAACGAGGCGACCCCGGAAGCGGTCGCGCAGGTCCACGCCGACCTCGGCCTCGACCAACCGCTCCTGCTGCGCTACCTGCACTGGCTGGCCGGCTTCATGCACGGCGACCTCGGCCGCTCCTACATCACGCAAGTGCCGGTGATGGAATCGATCCTCGATCGCCTTCCCGTAACGATCGAGCTGATGCTGCTGAGCCAGGGACTTGCATTGCTCATCGCGATCCCGAGCGGTGTGCTGTGCGCCTACCGCGCCGGCAGCAGGATCGACCAGTTCACGAACGCGGTCGCGCTGCTCCTGCTCGCGGCGCCCGTGTTCATCATCGCGATCCTTCTGATGTTCCTGTTCGCCCTCAAGCTGCGCTGGCTGCCGTCGACCGGCTACGTGCCATTCATGACCGATCCCGTCAGAAACCTCGCACATCTTGCGTTGCCTGCGCTCGCGATCGCGCTGGCGGAATGGCCGCCGCTCTTCGCGGTGCTGCGCGCCGACATGATCAAGACGCTGCAGCAGGACTATATCGCCCTCGCCAAGGCCAAGGGCCTCGGTCCGACCTTCATCCTGCTCCGCCACGCCTTGCGGCCATCGTCGTTCACGCTGGTGACGATTTCCGGCCTGCAGATCGCGGCAACAATCGCCGGAGCGCTGGTGGTGGAGACGATCTTCGGACTGCCGGGAATCGGCCGCATGCTGACAGGCGCGGTCTACAACCGCGACATGATGCTGGTTCAGGGGTGTGTCGCGGCAATATCCGTCGGATATGTCCTGATCAACTTCGGCGTCGATCTCATCTACGCGCTGCTCGACCCGAGAGTGCGGCAATGACTGCTGTGGCCGACGATCGCGGACATGAGACCGCATCGACGACAGGAGCGCCAGGCCCGTTCCTCGTACGCGATCGGCTGGGGCCTCGCTTCTGGATCCCGACAACCTGGATCGTCGTGGTGGTCGTACTCGCCATGACGGCCAACCTTCTGCCGCTGCGGAGCCCGATCGAGACGGACTTCACGGCGATCTCCAGCTGGCCAGACAGAACCTACTGGTTCGGCACCGACCAGCTCGGCCGGGATATCCTTTCGCGCGCGATCTTCGGCGCACGCATATCCCTGACCGTCGGCCTGTTGGCGCCCGCTCTCGGACTTGGCATCGGAATGCTTCTGGGCATGGCCGCCGGCTACTTTCGCGGGCGCGTCGAAGCCGTCATCGTCGCGGCCATGGATGCCGTCATGGCGTTTCCCGGTATCCTCGTCGTCCTCGCCGTCACGGCGTATGTCGGGGCCAGCATCAGCCTTCTGGTCATTCTGCTCGGCGTGCTGACGGTCCCCGCATTCATGCGGGTCGCGCGCGCTAACACGCTCGTGTTCGCCGCTCACGACTTCGTGCTGGCGGCTCGCGCGATGGGCGCGTCCCACTGGCGCGTTCTCTGGCTTGAAATCCTGCCGAACGTCGCCATCCCGATGCTGATCTACGCGCTCCTCGTCGTCTCCCGCATCATCGTGGTCGAGGGTGTGCTGTCCTTTCTCGGCCTGAGCCTGCCGGCGCCGCAGCCAACCTGGGGCAACATGATCGCGGACGGTCAGGTTGACCTGGCGACATTGCCCTACATCCCCTTTATTCCTGCCGCGCTGATGTTTCTCACGGTACTGTCGATCAATCTGATCGGCGAGCACCTGCGCGCACGGACAGATTTCCGAGGCAGCGTGCTATGACGGACGCAGCCACCGCTCTCCTCGAAGTGGACGACCTCGCAACGCAATTCCACACCCCCCGGGGCTCCTTGCGCGCGGTCGACGGGGTGTCGTTCTCGGTCCGGCGGGGGCAGACCCTGGGGATCGTCGGCGAGTCGGGTTCCGGCAAGAGCGCTCTCGCCCGAACCATCATCGGCATTCTGTCGAAGCGGCGCACCACCACCACGGGCCGCATCACGTTCGAGGGACGCGACCTGCTGACGCTGCCCGAACCGGACATGCGCGACATCCGTGGCAAGGACATCGCGATGGTCTTCCAGGACCCGACGTCGTCGCTCAATCCGGTCAAGCGGATCGGCGTGCAGATTGAGGAGGTCCTCGCCCGGCATCTCGGCTTGCGCGGCCGTGCTGCCCGGTCCCGCGCGACCGAGCTTCTCGCCTCCGTGGGCATTCCCCTCCCCGAGGAGCGCCTGCACCAGTATCCGCACCAGCTGTCCGGCGGCATGCGCCAGCGGGTCGCCATCGCGATCGCGCTTGCCTGCGAACCGAAGCTGCTGATCGCCGATGAGCCGACCACGGCCCTCGATGTCACGATCCAGGCGCAGATTCTCGATCTGCTGCAGCGCCGGCAGCAGGCCCACAACATGGCGATGATCCTGATCTCGCACGATCTTGGCGTGGTCGCGGGGTACACCGATACTGTCGCAGTCATGTATGCCGGCCAGATAGTCGAACATGCCTCGACGCGATCACTGTTTCAGGACTGCCGCATGCCCTACACCGAGGCCTTGATGCGCTCCGCGCCCGACTTGTCCGATCCACCGCATACGCGGCTGCGGGCGATCGCAGGGCGTCCGCCGGACATGCTGCAGCCACTGAGAGGATGTCGCTACGGTCCGCGCTGCGACTACACAACCGAGGTCTGCCGAAACAGCCAACCGGCGCTGTCGGCATCCGAGGCTGCCGGTACGCACCGCTACGCCTGCTGGCACCCGGTCGGATCCCATGGAGCCCGCCCGTGAGTCCTGCAGAGCTCCTCGTCGTCGACGACCTGTCCGCCACGTACAAGCTACCGCGCGGGCGGCGACTGACGGCCGTCGCGAACGTCAGCTTCACCGTCTACAGGGGCGAAACGCTCGGACTGGTCGGCGAATCCGGCTGCGGCAAATCGACGATTTCGCGCGCCATCATGCAGCTTCCGCCGCCGACAGGTGGCTCGGTGATCTTCGAGGGGCGCGATCTTGCCAGCCTCGATGCCGAAACACTGCGTCGGACACGAACGCGACTGCATATGATTTTCCAGGATCCGATCTCCTCGCTCAATCCGCGTCGCAAGGTCCGCGATATCGTCGCGGAGCCGATGGCGATTGCCGGCATGGGCAGCGCCGAGGAACGCAGACGTCGCGTCCGCGCCGCGCTCGAAGCCGTAGGCCTCGATCCCGATCAGGTCATGGACCGCCGCCCGCACGAATTCTCGGGAGGCCAGTGCCAGCGCATCGCCATCGCAAGGGCCCTCGTCACAGAGCCGCATCTCGTGATTTGCGATGAACCGGTTTCGGCTCTCGACGTCTCGGTGCGCGCGCAGATTCTCAACCTTCTCGAGGACATGAAGGCTCGCTACGGATTGACGCTGCTGTTCATCAGTCATGACCTTGCCGTGGTCAAGAACATCAGCGATCGCGTCGCGGTGATGTACCTCGGTCGCCTGTGCGAGCTCGCGCCGTCGGCGCGGCTCTACGAGGCGCCATTGCACCCCTATACCGCGGCGTTGATGGCCGGCATTCCCGTCATGGACCCGGACAGGCGCCCCTCACCTTCCCAACTGCTCGCGGGAGAGCTGCCCTCTCCCATGAATCCACCGAGCGGCTGCCGCTTTCGGACACGATGCCCGCGCGCGGCGCCCCTATGTGCGGCGCGCGAACCGCAATGGCAGGAGGCCGAAGCCGACCATTTCGTTGCCTGTCATTTTCCCCTCGTCGCGTCGGAAGGCGCGACGATCTCCTCGACGCGGCAGCCGTGATTTTCGCCGTCCGCTCGACAGCGAAGCGCCGACGTTGCGCGCCAATGATGGGAGGCAACGATCAGGCGTCAACTACGCTGCACTGCAGCGACGGCGCCGACCAGGCGAGGCAGATGCCCATATATCCGACCAACGCCCAATTGCAGCGACGACCGGACACAACGGATATTATGGCTGATATCGCCGGATGACCCCCGCTCCCGCCAAGGGAAGAAAGAAAGGATTCGGATGATGCCAGATACCCCGGTCGTGTTCGCGAGTATCATCCTGCTACTTCCGATGCTGTATCTGTTTCTGGCTGCGCCAGCCTTTCTGCTGGTAAGGCTGGACATACTTCCCGTGGCGCGGCTGCTGCGCGCCATGTTCAACGGATATTTCGTGGCTCTGACCGGTGCAGGTGTCATCGGGACCGTTGCCGTCGCCGTCACCGGTCACCTCAGCCTGGCGCTTGGCATTGGCGTGATTGCCGCCGTTTCGGCCCTGTCACGGGGCTGGTTCTTGCGGCAGGTGGATGAGCGGATCAACGGCCGGGAGACAGAGAATGCCGACGCCGCGCGCCGGCTGCGGCATTTGCACCTGGGCGGCATGCTCGTCAACGCAATTCAGCTGGTCGTGGTGGTGGCAAGCATTCCCCATTTCGCAACTGCGTCGTCTTGAGCGATCCGACAGACGACATCATAAAGCATTGGTCAATTGGCGGGGCTTCTACTCACGCCTTGCGCAATACTCAGGATTGACGCCCCCCGTCTCCAGCTGCGTCGCGAACGCGCAAACCACCTGTTCGAAGCAGGTCCATCGATCGCAAACGTCGCTCCCGCCTCGGCAGTTCATTCCCCCGGGGCGGATCATGCGGCTCGCCGTAGACGTGGCTCTCGCTCACGGCGCCACACCTTTCATGCGGCTCCACCGAACCATCCTGTGGCGGCGAAAGTCGGCTTGAAACTCACGGTTTTCGCAAGCAAATGAACTCAGCAGATTCTTGCAGTGACGAAACAGCCGATCGAATGACCTGCATGCAGGCTTTCGCGACAGAACGGGCGGGAAGTAGGAGACCTTGATCAAGTGAACCGCCTCGCCCACATCGACCCGCCTGCGCGACCGCTCCACCACGGTGTTTTCAGCCTCTACGCGACCGAGGTCGACGCTGACACGCCTCGTCCAGACCTCAGCCAGCAGCAGATTCTGGACGTATAACGAAACATGCGGTTGGCACAGCCAGTATGCCGTGACCTGGGCGATCGATAAGAAGGGCCACTCTCAGGAGCACGCCTGCGCACAGCTTCTTCAGTGTGGAAGACACATGAATGCCGGATCTTCTAACGCTCTTCCAAAAGCATTGATCATAGCGGCCGCTTCACGGTCTCCTCGCTCGTCAAGAATGCGATAGAGGATCTGCACTCTCTCTCGAAGAGCAGTCAGGAACGCAGGATTATGCTCGCACAAGACTCCGGCGATACAAAGCGCAAGAGCTTCCGTCCCCATTTTGACCTGAGCCGACGATACTGCGTTCATTCCTCTGTCTCCAGTACCCGGCCTCCTCCGGCCGCCTTCCGTCCCGTTCCAGTGCTGGATAGACACAACCTCACGGGCATCGACACGATCGACCGCCACAACCTGAATGGCCGTTTCAGCGCGTTTTCTTCAACCGCAGAGCGGCGGCGGATATCCGCGATCCGCCGAATTTTGCAATGCTCCCTTGCGTCCGGCCCCAAGCAACTCCTCATGAAGCCGCCGCTGTACGAAGTCGCGTTCGATCTCGGTCAGTTGCGTGGTGAGAAGCTGGCGATATCGCCGGATGTTGGCGTCGCGGGTCCAGCGCAACTGCTTGTCCGCTCCCACGACCGGCCTTGGACCGGTACGCCGGTTGATTGCATGCCTGTCGCTGGCGCGCTGCACGGCACCGATAATGCCGCCCTCGATGGAATGAAGGCGGGGCAACCGCATCGCCAAACCACCACGCGGCGGCGGATCGGTATCTTCGCCCAACTGTTTCAGCGCGGCGAGGATATCCGCCAGGCGCAGTCGATGCGCGACACCCGGGACTTCGCGAAGCCCTGGTTGAGACTCGACGGCATACGCATCGGACGCCCACGACGATAGAAGCGCTCGCTTCTCGTCAATCGACAGGGTGGCATCGTTCAACACGTCGTTTGGCGACGCATACTGAAGCGCTGGATGATTGAATGCTTCGGCCTTGTTGACGATACGGTCGTTACGATTCATGCTGTGTCTCCTTACGGCTCCTTTCGTCGAGAGACGATTGATAAGGCCATCATTTCAAGGTGGGGCGCTCATTCAGCCCCCTTGGCTGGAAGAGCATCCCCTCTCCTCTTTAAAGTACAGCCAATCACGCGCAGGCCATGCTGCCCGCGCGTGACTGATCAATGAAATAGAGCTACGCTGCCTTTTGCGTGATCTTGCCGAGGGGGACACCACCATCGATCGTGATGCGGCGGGGCTTCATGGCCTCGGGAATTTCGCGAACGAGCTCGATACGGAGCAGGCCATTATCGAACGAAGCGGCCTTCACTTGGACGTAGTCGGCCAGGCTGAACTGTCGCTTGAAGGGCCGCGCCGAAATCCCCTGATAGAGATATTCGCGCTGGTCCTTGTCACTCCTGCTTCCCTCCACTGTCAGCACGTTCTGCTCCGCAGTCACGACGATATCGTCCGGGCTGAAACCGGCAAGTGCCAGAGAAATCTGGTAGTGATCGTCACCGAGCCGCTCGATGTTGTAGGGCGGATAGTTATCTTCGGCCCTGCGCTGAGTTTCGTCGAGGAGATCGAACAGGCGGTCGAAGCCAATTGTCGAACGCCAAAGGGGGGCGAAGTCGTAGGTCCTCATAGCCAAGTCCTCCTAAGAGCAAAATGGGTACGAAGGAGCGCAAGACATCTGTCCTGCACCCAGTTGTGTTTGCCGGGCCCAAAGCTGGCGCCGGGCGCCGCAATCCGGCGGCACAAACCGAATTAGAAAAACCGCGATCGATTTCAAGAGGCCTACACCAAAAAAATTGCATTGGATCCGGTTACGGGAACCAGGCGCCTCGCTGGAATGCACGTCTGCGGCGGGACCATCCGTTACGCGATCGGGACGATCAGGCGGAGCTTTTTTGCAGCGCACAATTGCCGCAGCTCGCTCGTGCCCAGGCAGCGCTCTGCATGACCGAAAGCGTATCTCCGCGGCAGGGATGGTGATGAGTTACGGACATTGACATGCGACGCTGCCATGCCAGGCGGATGGTACAAGACAGAGGGACGTGTTCGCAGCTGGCCATCAAGCGGACAGGCTGAGAGACGTCCGTCCCCTCGCCGACAATTTGAACAACAAGCCGAACCGGGCCATCAGTAACTCGGCGACAAGCCACCCTAACAGCAATCGCTCGCGATCTGAACACGGCCAGGCCTCTCGACGCGGCACCGCGCAGGCTCATGCCCCGTCAACAGTGGTCCGGCGTCATATCCCGGTTGCCCGGACCGCATCTCCGACGCGGAAGCGCGCTCAGTTCGTTTCGGGATGGACGTTCCAGACATTCGCGGCTGAAGATAGACATGAGGCCGGGTTGCCCCGGCCTCATTCGACGAATGCTACTTGTTGTTCGGCACCCAGGTCGTACTGGCCTTGTCATACTTGAAGCCAGGCGCCGACTTGAGATCGTCCTTGGACTCAGCAAGCGTCAGCCACCACTTGTCGTTCTTCTTGGCAAGCTTTACCGCCGAGAATGGCACGATGACGTCCTTCTCACCCGCCCCAAGGAAGCCGCCGACCCCGATCACGAGGCCGTTGATCTTGCCGGATTTGTCCACGAGCACGTCGTCGATATCCCCGATCTTGTTTTCCTGGGGATCATAGACAGCCTGCTTGTAATAGTTGGTCACCGTCCAGCTCTCGGCTGGCGCGGCCGACAACGTTTCTGCGGCATGAGCCGTCGCAACAGACAGCGCGACAGCGGCACAACTCAACAAAACCTTCTGCATGGAATTCTCCTTGTTTGAGGCTCCTTCAATCGCAGAGGCCATTGGAAGTTCCGATTGACAGCGTCAATCTCATCCAAAAAAAATCGGGGCGACATTCGGCGCAGGCGCGCTGACAATTCGAGGCTTGGCAGGCCGCGAACGCGAAGCGCAACGTCGATGTATGATCTGTCTTCCCTCGACATCGGCCAGCCCGATCAAGCGGGTTGAGCGGTTGACCTACCGCCCGAACCTGTCCTCTCCGCGTCGGCCCTTCGACAGCCAGCATGAACCAGTGCCAGACAAATGGTCGCCGATGGTCGACATGATTGTTGCCACGCCGGCCAACATGTGCGGGAACCGAGGCTATGGCCCGATGTCAGGGCGATGCGACTGATGATTGGCGACCGAGACGAGCAGCAGCGTTGGCGCAGCCGCCCCGTGGGTATGCGACAGCGTGCGGCCGCGCATCACGCGACGGCGTCCCCAAGGCTGAGTACCTCTCTCCCTGCTGCCGGGGCGCCCCGCGCCGGTCTCGCAGCGACCGCATGTGCAGAGAGAACGATAATTAGCCATGGCGTGCAGTCAGGACGGCGCCCGCTGGCGCTGTTCCTGCAGGATCGCGAGGAGCTGATCACGCATGTAGGGCTTGATCAGGCGTGGTCTTCGGGCAAAACGACCTGGCAGGTTCGTCTCAGCGCCATACCCGGTAAGGAAGCAATATGGAATGCCGAGCACGTCGAGGCGCTCGGCGACAGCGAACGTCTTTTCTCCACCATGCAGACCGATATCAAGCACTGCAAACTGCGGCGCGTGGTCGGTGATGAGTTGAAGCGCCTGCTGAAGAGTCCTCGCAGTCCGCACACGCGTCGACCCAAATCCAAGAATGGCATCCTCGAGATCGACCGCGATGATCGGATCGTCTTCGACCACCAGCACGTCCGTGGGTATTCCACTGTCCAAGACAGGGTGCATGGCCGAGTTCCTTCGATCGGAGATCTGTGAAGGGAACGATCAATTCGCGCGCATCATTTGTTCCCAGAATGAAACCGATCCCATGCAAACGGCACCCCGTCTGTTCACAAGTGAACACAAAATCAGGAACTTTGAGTTAAGATTGGGGAACAATCCCGGTGACCTGTTCCATGTATTCGAAATCCGCTCTTTCACCCGCTGCAGACGACCGTCCGGCCAACAATCTGTTGCGCAGGCTCAATGCCCCCGACTTTGACATGCTCGCGTCCCACCTTACTCAGATGACGCGAACCGCTGGCGATCTGCTCTACAATCCCGGCGACGACGTCGAAACCGTTCACTTCCCCTGTGGACCGAGCCTCGTTTCCTTTCTGGTGCCCAACGCAGACGGACGGGACGTGGAAGCAATTCTCGTCGGCCGCGAAGGAGCCGTCGGCGGCATCGTAAGCCAGGGCTTCCTGCCGGCCTTTACCCGCATCACCGTCAAATTCGCGGGCCCGTTCGTTCGCCTTCCTGTCAGCAAGCTCGAAGCCGCCAAGGTCACATCGCTGTCCATACGCAACATCTTCGCGCGCTATGCCGACTGCATGCTGGCGCAGGTCTTTCAGTCCACGGCATGCAACGCAATCCACACCATCGAGCAGCGCGCTGCAAAATGGATCATCGCCGCGATGGAACGCACGGACGGAGACGGCATGGTGCCGCTCACCCACGAACAACTCGCGACCCTGTTGGGGGTCGGCCGCAGCTATACCAGCCGCGTAATCCAGACATTCAAGGCCGAGGGAATCCTGCAGACCTATCGCGGCAAGATGGCTGTTCGCGACGCAGCCGGTCTACGCATGCGATCATGCTTGTGCAACGACGCTGTCCGGGATCACTTCGATGAAGTCTTGCGCGGCGTCTACCCGCCCGAGGCTCCGAGCGGATTGCATCCGACGTCGTCCACCGAGCCTCAATAATACAACGTGCACGAAATCTCACGCCGCCGCCGCCGCGCGACGGATCGCCCCTCGCGGCTCAAACGATCACGAAGCGCTCGCCAGGGTCAGCTTCGTCCGACATTGGATTCGCGTGCCAATCGCAGCGCTTTCAAGCGCTCACGATTCTCCTGGAAGGACTGCTGCGCTTTTGCGTAGTCCGTCATCAGGATCTGCGGCTCGCGGGTCTTAAACGCTTTGTTGGCCTCGCGAACGGCCCGACTATGGGCTGTCTCTCTTGCTCTCATCATCTCTCAAAATTCCCAAATGGGGGTCTGGCGCATGGGGCACCAATCACATTCGCCTATCGCCTGCCATGCGTCCCCGGATAAGCCCGCTTCTCCCGCCTGAAGGACGCTTTTGCGAGCCTCACACCGTCGGTGACAAGGTGAGCATCTCGCTCTGGCGCGCACTCATTGACGATCGCCCCCCGTAGCGGGGACGTCGGCCCAAAAGCCCACTGCGCCCCGCGATGGTTACGGCTGTCGACTACGCGTTCATCTCCACCGCAGGCTTGCCGCGGGCATGAAACAATCGGCGTCACTTTCCGCCTCGGGACAACATGCGGCGCCAGCATCGATGCTGCGGAGGGGCATGCGCCCCCAATACGTCAAGGTGACCTGACTGCTGGTTCGCCTACAGCATCGACAACTTGATCAAGCCGTCCTCGATCTGCCCAAGCGCGAAGCGCTCGCGGGCGAGACACTCGAACTGCTTGCGATACTTGTGCAGATAGCTGGATGCCTGATTTTTCGTCGCGAAGGTGGTCTGAACCAGACACATCTGCCGGACCGTGCCGACCGCCAGCACAAAGGTGACGGATTGTCCGTTACGCGAGTCAACCTCGGGAGCGATCCGAACATCGTTCAGCATAGGCTCTCTTCCTTTTGACCAAGCCGTGCCGGGATGCCAATAGCGGCTGAGTTCGACAACGCTATCCAGCCTTCCCTTTGCCAGGATTTTCGCTTTGCTCGGAATTTCTCTGCGAGCGACAAAACCATCCGCCACGGGCCTTATCCCCCACCCCAGCCTCGGTTCCCGCGACACGGAGCCGCTGCATGCCTAGACAGGAATCGCGGCCATGCGATCGCATCCGCCGAAAGCGTGCGCAGCCCCCTCCCGGGCCGCATGCGACCGGTTGGCGCGCGTAAAAACGTCAGAGGAAGGCTCGCACCATCCTCTCGACAATCGCGTCTCATCCAGAATGACAACGCAAAAGGCCCGCCCAACCCTTCGATCGAGCGGGCCGCACTGCCGCTTCAGTACATCCGTGAAACGGCGCTACGACATCAAGCCAGCGAGAGGTTCTCAGCGCTGACCTTGCCTCGCATCTTGTCGGTCTTCGTCTCGAAAGTGACCTTCTGGCCCTCTCCGAGTCCGGCGAGGCCAGCGCGCTCAACAGCGCTGATGTGAACGAACACATCGGCGCCACCGTCGCTCGGCTGGATGAAACCGAAACCCTTTTGGCCATTGAACCACTTAACAGTGCCTGTCGTCATTTTCTTCTCCAAGGCGCGCAAGCGCGCGCTGCGTGACAATCACGCAGCAATCTTCAACTTCGTCGATGTCTTTGGAAAAGGAGCCCGCGGGCGCATTCAACAAGGCACAGCGGCTAATCGAACAAGCTCAATATACATCATTTTTCAAATTTTACAAGGAGAAAGCCGTTTTGTTCGCCCCGGCCTGTTCCAGAGCCAATTCCGGCACTCCGACCAAGGAGCGCTGAGTCTGCCTGCAAATCGGCACGAAGGGCTTTCTTGATTGACAGTCGCCAACGAGAGTGGTCACGTCGATATCGTCAAGCTGCATCGCCGCTACAAGCAGATCAGCACATCGACTCTGGCGACCGGTGTCGCCGCCACCATCCCCAGACACGCATTTCCTTACAGCCGCAATGAAGCCCTGCGCATCTGGCGGCCTGCAGGATATGTCGCATCTGCGGCCACAAGCGAGGGAAATCAATTGCAGGTCGTCGTCAGAGACAACAATGTTGAACAAGCCCTCCGTGTTCTCAAGAAGAAGATGCAACGCGAGGGCGTCTTCCGGGAAATGAAGCAGCGGCGCTCCTACGAAAAGCCGTCGGAGAGAAAAACCCGCGAGAAAGCTCAAGCTATCCGACGAGCCCGCAAGCTCGCCCGCAAGCAGGCGATCAGAGAAGGACTGCTGCCCGCGCCGCCGAAAAAGAAGCTTTTCGAGCGCAAGCCGCCGTTGCCGGAAGTCAAAGCACGGGTCTCGACGACTTGAGATCGATACCTCGCAGCACGATGCTCGATGACGTGCCTTCGACCTTCCATCGCGTGCTGCTTTCCTCCAGGACGCGCCTCGCTACGATCCGGCAGGCGGATAGGCTGAACCTCCGCGCTTCTCGATTCTTGCGTCCCGCCTTGAGGGCACCGCTTGCCTGCTGCGCGCACGGCACGCATCGCGATGCAGGCTCGAGGCGCGCGTGGCCGCCCCATGTCTGTTGCGGCTCAGCCTGGCCGCGTCTCGACGCCCCCCCTATCGCCCGGCATCCTTGCGGCGGGAACTCCCGCCGCAACAGCCCGCTCCTCACGCCCAGTTGTGGAGTGGCGGATTCCTGTCGTTGAGAACATAGTTGCCGATCAGATGATATTTCCAGCGCACGGGATCATGCAGCGTGTGCGTGCGGGCGTTGCGCCAGTGGCGATCGAGGTTGAGGCTCGTCCGCGCGCTGCTTGCGCCACCGAACTCGAACAGCCTGGACGACGCAAACAGCGCGATATCGTTGGCCAGCACCTTGGCTTCGGCGACCGCGACAGAGGCACGCGCGACATCGGCTTCGTCATGATGGTCTCGCACCGCATCGAGGATGCGGGCGGCTCGTTCCACCATCGCATTGGCGGCATGCACGCGAATTTGCAGATCGCCAAGCAGCGCAATGGTGTGGGGATCGTCCTGCGCCCGCTCCAGTCCGCTGTCGATCCACGGACGTGATGCCGACCGGGCCAGCCGCACGGCCTCGGCAAACGAGGCCCGCCCAATCCCCAAATCGACGGCCGCATGCAAGAGCTGGGCGAACGGCCCGCTCAGCCCCGGCTTCGCCGCTGATTTGTGGCGTTCAATGACATAGGCCGGATCGACCTCGACGTCCTCGGCAATGATGGTACCGCTTGCCGAAGTCCGCTGCCCAAATCCATTCCAGTCGTCGAGGACCGTGAGGCCGGCGGCGCCTCGCGGCACGTAGGCGTAGACGATATTGCCATCATCATCGACACCGGAGATGGGGATCCAGTCCGCGAACAATGCGTTGGTGCAATAGACCTTGTGCGCGTTCAATCGCAGGCCCGCCGGGGTGCGGCGGATCCGGCCCCGGATATCCTGCACGTCCTTCCCGCCGGCCTCGGCAAACGCGTTTCCGATGACCTTGCCGCCCAACACCTCCGCAAACAGAAAGCGCTTTTGCGCTTCCGTTCCGATCCGATGAAGGTTCTCAAGCAGAAGGTAATTGTTCTGCGGGAGCTGTCCGATCGATGGATCGGCTTCCGAAATGGTCGCGACGACTTCGATGATTGTCTCGAATGAAACACCGGCCCCACCGAATTCGGAACGGATGCCGATGCCCCACAAGCCGCTGCCGACGAACTGCCTGACCTCGTCGTGCGGCAGGCGGCGCTGGCTGTCGCGCTCGGACGCGCCGGCCGCAAGCACGGGAGCGAGCCGGCGCGCGATCGCCAGCGCTTCCTCCGCGGTGCGGATCAGGTGCGCACCGTTGTGCGAAGATGTTCCATCGACCTGCGTGGGGTGGGACACGACATTCATGACGATCACAGCCTCCCGGGCGGCCGGCGCGAGATCGCAAGGCCGGCGAGAAATTCAAAGATGATGCGGGCGCAGAGAAAGGCCGCAAGACCGGCGGCATCGTGGACAGGGCTGACACAGTTGACGTCGATCGCAACGATGTTCAGCCGGCGCAGCAACCGTGCGATCTGCAAGCCTTCGCGGGCCGTAATGCCATCCCAGCTGGGCGTGATGACCCCTGGCGCAACGGTGGGATCGAAGACGTCCATGTCCCAGCAGATATACGTTGGACGATCGCCGATGCGGCGATGGACATCGTCGAGCACCGACGCGATGCCACGCTCCAGCAGTTCCGCCACCGTCACCAGTTGATAGCCGAGCTGGCGAGCATGGGCATAGAGCCCTGTCGCCGCGACAGGGCCGCGCAAACCGATGTGGAACGACGCCGCCGGCTCCAGAAGGCCGGCTTCCGCGGCCCGGTGAAACGCCGCCGGCCCGACATTTCCGGCCAATGGATAGGCGTCGGTGTGCGCATCGAGATGGACCACCGCAAGCCCGGGATGGCGCCGCCACACCGCCTCGAGCAACGGCAAGGTGATGCTGCCGTCACCACCGATCATCACCGGCAACGCCCCGGCGTTGACCAATGCTCCCGCGAAATCGACGACGCTGCGCTGGGACGCATCGAGATCGCCATGCGTCACGCGGACATCACCGACGTCAACGAGCCCCAGAGCGGCCAGGACATCGAGGTCGGCTTCCGGGTCGACGGCACGCAACTGCAGCGATTGCTCACGCACGCTGCGCGGACCCAGGCGAGAACCAAGCCGCGTCGCATGCTGGCCGCCGTCGAACGGGACGCCGGCGACGACAACCCGAGATCCCGCCGGCAGCACGGGCGCATAGGGCGCGCCCATGAAGGTCAGCGGCGCGACGGCATCGAGAGCGCCGTTCAAAACCGCGCTCATGTCGCGAGCACGTCGAGGTACTTGTTCTGGACCTCGAAATAGTTGCGCGCATACCATTCGGCATCGACCGCGATCTGACGCGCGACGTTTTCGGGCGATCCGGGATTTTGCCCCTGCAGCTCGGCCGGAACCAGCTTGTTGGCGGCCGGATTGACCGGCCCCCACCCGAGCCGGGCCAGCAGAACCACCTGCAATGCAGGATCCTGCGACAGCGCAACCCAGCGCCAGGCATCCTTGCTGTTCTTCGCGCCCTTCAAGACGTTCCAGGCAGCGATCAGCAGAATGCCTTCATTGAAATGATAGTCGACCCGCCCTTTGGTGTCTTCCTTCACGCCCTGCGCACGCGTACTCCAGAGACTGCCCGCCGACACCTCCCCCGACCGCAACAACTGCTGGGCGTCCGAAGCGTTGTTGTAGAAGATCGTGTCCTTCTTGATGGCCCGCACCTTTTCCAGCCCGCGCGCGACATCCAGCGGATAGAGCTTGTCGCGCGCGACCCCATCAGCCAGCAGCGCCGATTCGAGAATCCCCTCGACATTGTTGCGGAGTGCACGTTTGCCCTTGAAATTCTGCGTGTCCCAGAAATCCTTCCAGGTCCGTGGCGGCGCCGCGCCAAAGCGAGCGGTATCGTAGGCAATGACATAGGAGAACAGGTACGAGCCGACACCCCATTCGGTGCGGAACTGGCTGGGCACCGCATTGATGTCGACGATGCTTTCATCGACTTTCTCGAGCAGCCCCTGACGACCAAGTTCCAGTGCCGAGAGCAAGTTTCGGTCAGCCACGTCCCAAGCGATGTTGCCGGATTCGACCATGGCCTTGATTTTTCCCGGCGTCGGGCCGGTGGTATCGAAGGCCACGCGGCTGCCCGGGTAGCGCTTGGCGAATTCCGCGGCAAGGACGTCACGGTGCACCGCCAGCGCATCGCCTCCCCAATTGGCGACGACAAGCTCCTTCTGCTGCGCGCTCGCGGATGCGACGAAGCCGAGCGTCCCCGTGCCGATGCCGAGCGCCGACAGCAGCTGGAGAAAGTGGCGGCGATGAACGGTCTTGCCGTGCGTCTCGCGCCGCACCGATTGCTCGAGGTGACGCAGATAGTCAGGATCCTGGAAAATCTCGGACATGGTCATCATTTCCTTTCAGTTCAAACCGTCTTCCGGAGAGCCGGCCCGCGCACGATCGCGTTGGCCGCGCAACGACATCGCCAAGACCACGAGCAGCGTCGCCAGCAGCGTGAGAGTGCCGAGCGCGGCGACTGCGGGATCGAGATTGAGGAACAGGCTCTGCCAGATCTGCTTGGGCAGCGTGTTCACATGCCGGCTGGTAATGAACAGCGTCACGACGACCTCGTCCCACGAGGTGACAAACGCCAGGATGAAGCCGACCGCCATCCCCTGGTGGATCTGCGGCACCAGCGTCGACCAGATCGCCCGGGCCTGTGACGCGCCGAGGCTGCGCGCCAGTTGCAGAGTCATCGGATTCACTGCCGAGAGGGCAGCCGAGATCGACAGCACGACGAAAGGCAGGCCCTTGACCGCATGAACGAGCACCGTGCCGGCAAAGCTGTCGAACAATCCCAGCAGCGACAGCATGCGATGGTAGGCGACCGCATGAATGATCGCGGGCACGATCAGCGGTCCCAGCATCAGAACCCGCAGCACACGAACCGCGGCGCCCTGACGCTGCCAGGCCCCCAGACAGAACGCGAGCCCAAATACCAGCGCGAGACACGCGGCAGGCACCGCGACGCCGACGCTGTGCAGCAGGCTGTCGTGCCAGGCCGGATCGCCGAACAGCCGCCGATAATGCAGAATGGACCAGCCATCGCGCGGCAGCGAAAGAAACCGGGTATCGCTGAACGACATCGGCACGATGGCGACCAGCGGCAGAACGAGAAAGGCCGAGACAGCGACGGCGGCGGCCGCAATCGGCCCCGGCGCCAGTGAGCCACGCAGCGCATGCGCACTCATGTGACAGGCTTCGCCGTCGCCATGTCGAGCAGGTGGCTGAACCGCCACACGAGCCCGCCCGTGACCACAAGCAACAGCGTGCTCAAGGTCGTGGCGATGTCCCACCGCAACGTCTCCGTCACCTGGACGGAGATGAACTCGGCGACCATGACGGTTTTTCCGCCCCCCAGGATCGCCGGGGTGACATAGAAGCCGAGCGACATGATCGACACCAGAAATGCCGCGGCGGCCACGCCCGGGCGCGACAGCGGCAAGAACACGCGCACGAATGCCTGCAGCCGGCTTGCGCCAAGCGAACGCGCCATCCGTGGCAGCGTCGCATCGATACGGGTCATCTGCGCATAGATCGGCAGGATCGCGTACGGCAGCATGTAGTGGACCATGCCCAATACGACCCCGAACGTATTGCGCACCAGCGACAGCGGATGATCAAGCCATCCCCACCCCAGCAAGATGCTGTTGGCGATGCCGCCCGGCGACAGCAATGCAATCCAGGCGTAGTTGCGAACCAGGACGGAAATCCACAAAGGCAGCAGCACACAGGCCAGCATCAGCTTGCGGGCGAACGGACCGGCCTGCACCAGGCCATAGGCCGTCACATACGCCAGGATCAAGGTGATGCTGACTGTCAGTGCACTGATCCACAGCGTATTGCCGACGACCGAACGAACCGTCTGGTTCTGGAGAAGCGCTCCATAGTTGCCGATACCAGGGACCGGCTTCAGGAAGCTCAACGCAACGACCCCGGACAGCGGCAGGAGATAGCACAGCACCAGTGCCAGGACGGCAGCAGTCAACAGAACGTCCTGGGCCGATCGCCTCCGCACCAGCACATCCTGGATATCGCCCCGCGCCGCTTCGCCCTGCAGCGCCAGCGTCGACGTCATGCCACAAGCTCCCGTACCACGGCCGGGGCGCCGACTGCGACCATGCCATCCCCCGGCAGGCGCCACAGCCGCTCGGCGTCGAAAGCGAGTGAGATGTCCTCCCCCGGCGCGCCCGACCAGTCCGCCGCCGGCCGCGTGACCGTCAGCGTTTCCTGCCCGACGGCGACCACGATATCCACCGAAGCGCCGTGATAGGTCTGACTGACGACCGTACCCTGGATCTGCTCTTCGAGGCCCGGCCGCGCCTGCCCCGCCGGGACGACGGCAATGTTTTCCGGCCGGATCGTGAGCACGCAAGGCCCGACGAACGCCGCCCCAGCGACCTCTGCTGACACCGAGGCCCCCGCCCCCGCCGCAATCCGATAGCCGTTCCAGTGGAATTGGGGCCGGCCGTCGATCGCGCCGGCAGCCACCGCTTTCAGCAGATTGTTCTTGCCGAGAAAGCTCGCGACGAAGCGGCTCGCCGGATGATCGTAGATCGCCCGAGGCGGGCCGAGCTGCTCCACTCGCCCCCGATTCAGCACGGCAATGCGATCGGACAGAGCGAGCGCCTCCTCCTGGTCGTGGGTGACGTAGACGAACGTCGTTCCGACCTCCCGATGCAGCCGAACCAGTTCGCCCTGCAGATCACGCCGCAGCGACGCGTCGAGCGCGCTCATGGGCTCGTCGAGCAACAACAGCTTCGGCTCGAATGCCAGGGCCCGCGCCAGCGCGGCGCGCTGCTGTTGTCCGCCGGACAGCTGCTTGGGCCGCCGGCCACCGAGACCGCCGATCTGCAGAAGCTCCAGCACATCCCCGACCCGGCGGACGATGCCGGCGTTGGAGACGCCACGAACCCGCAACGGAAACGCCACGTTCTCGTAGACCGTGAGATGAGGAAACAGGCCGTAGCCTTGTGGAACGACGCCGAAGCGACGTGCCTCCGGCGGCAGGTGGGTGATGTCCGCGCCATCGAGGCAGACACACCCCTGATCCGGCGCAGAGAAGCCGGCGAGAACGCCCAGCAACGTCGACTTGCCCGAGCCGGACGGCCCCAGCAACGTCAAGAACTCGCCGCGGGCGATGTCCAGCGAAACACGCTCCAGGACGCGGACCTCACCGAAGCGCTTGCTGACACCATCGATGGTCAAGAACGGTGGCGGCGTCACGACCCGCTCGCCTTCGCGACGGCGTCCGGCCAAAACAATGCCTCAGGCGCCATTCCAGTGCCCCACCCCGATTGATATGCCGATCACAAGATGCGCGATGATGTTTCCATCCGCGCCCGGTGTCGAGCGCCGTCGCGAAAAAGCGATAAACCCACCACGCCGGCGCCGCCGACGCGATCTCTGTTTTCCCTCGAAGGCGATCCCGACAATTTCATCACGCGTCGTCCTGCCGCAGGCGCCGCATCCAACGGTATCTCGACGGCGTCGAAAACCGCGAATGACGCCGCCACCCCGATGCTAGGGGAGCCCATGCCGCATCATCGCGCATGATCTGGACCAATGCCTGAATTCATCAAGCGACCGCCTTCTTGTGGAGGAACGGACATCGATCCGTACGCTCGCGGTTTTCCTCGATGACCCCGTATTGCCACCACTCGATCTCACCGGCGGCGTAGCTGCCCAGCTGCGGACTATGGCCGATGCCGTCATAACGCTCGATGCGGTCGCGGATTCGCTGGCGGACCCGGCGCCCCTCTGGCGTATCGCCGGCCACGATGTCGAACCGCTCGCGCGGATTGACGATGAACAGCAGGCTGTCGCCGAGATTTCGGCTGCGCCGGCGGACATGAGCAGGATTGCTCATGTTGACGAACAGCTGCATGCCATTGAAGCACATGGTCCAGAATGGCGAATGCGGATCGGTTGCGACGCCGTCCGGCCATGGCGTTCGGTCGATCTCGTGCCAGCCCTGCAATATCCGCCAACCGATGTCGTGGTAACCGGCAACATCCTGCGCCGATGCAACATCACGCGAGAACGCCACCACCAGGGGACGCGCGGTGCTGACCTTGCCGTCCCAATCCCGCGACAGCTCGACATAGGACGAGAGATCTTCTGCCGCCCGGGCAAGACCATGCGGCGAGCCGTCATCCACGAAGGAGAACAGCAGGAGGCCGCGGCCAAAGGCATTTTGGGAGAAAATGCAGGGAAACTCGGATGGCGGTGTCAAACGCTCGGCCAGTTGTGTGAAGCACCTACCCTGCCAGCTTGTCCGTTCAAACCTCTTCAGGACCTGTGTCTGCTCGACTAGGCTCATGTGCTCTGCCTCTCACGTTTGCATCGATCCGTCTTCGGGAGAGATCAGCCATACGGCAGAGGCCGTGCGGTCCTGAAGGGCCATGCGTCGCCGATCACGGCAGGTCATGGCAGGCCATAACGTCGAAAAAAGATCGGGTCATCTCCATCACACATCGTCGCGGCGGCGATGAGAGCGGCGCCATGATTCCGACGCTCCGCTCGCGACACTTCCGACGGCCAGCCATGACATGCACGTCGACCGATCCCCTGGGGCCCGCGCGCTAGCGCACGCACCTGACGGCATCGCCGGTCCTGATACGGCCAGAACCGTCGGGGATCAGGTATTGACCAAAGATCACCTCGCCGCGCGCATTTCGCCTGAACGTTGCAAGGGTTCGCAGCGGCTCGTTGTCGCGCGACCTGCGGCCCTGCTCCTGGTCGATCGTAATGACCGCACACCGCGAGCAGGGTTTGGCGACGCGAAATCTCACGCCCCCGAACTCAAGCGCCCGCCAGCCATCCTCGGCCCAGGCAGCAGCGTCCTCCACGACGACGTTCGCCCTGAAGCGCCTGATGTCGACCGGATGCTCCAGGCGCGCATTCAGGTCATCGAGCGATGCCTTGTTGACCAGCAGCAGCGGAAACTCGTCTGCAAATGATACCCGGTCCGTGGCTATTCCAAACCTCGGGTCGACCGGACGTGCGGTGCCGGGACTTTCCATGTAGACGAGACGGTAGTCACCATCGAGAAGCCTGCTGATCCATGTATTGGCGTCGTGGTTGGCGAGCACCGCTGCCGAGTGATCGTCCCACACCGATACCTCGCAGCGTACGGCAGGCTCGGGCACGCGCAGCTTGACCGAGGAGCCGTCAGGCCCCGACAGCAGAAGCCCATCGGGCGATAGGCATGCGCCGATGGTCGACAGGATGGCGAGCTTTCGCTGGGTCACGAAGCGTCCGCTCGCATCGACGACCATCCATCGCCTGTCGGCAGCCAATCCCCATGGCTCGACACGTGCGTCCGGGACCGACCGCCCACGGAGCCCCTTCACCGGATAGAGCCAGATTTCACGAATTTTCATTTGATAAAACAGCGCCGGCGGGATCGATATCTGCCCATCCCGAGCGGGCAGGAATCGTGCTCCACCAGACCACCCGCCTCCGAAGATTGTTGCCTTTCGCCCGCGCCGCTCCGGTCGCCTGCATTGCGCAGGCGCCCTCGATCATCGCTGCGCGGCGAGACTGACGACGGCACCACCGCGACACCGGACCTCACGTCCGGATACAGCCGCCATCGACACCGACTCCTGCACGACACCACCTGCCGTTCCACCGGCACCATAGAAGCCCGACCATGATGCCAAAGGGACATGGTTCGCCGATTGCATAGGGCCATGGCAGCGACGGTCCGTCGAAAACGGGCCCGCCAATTCCTTCGCCACACATCGCCTCCGCCCGTCGTGTCGCGCGAGTACAGGCGAGAGCTGAAAGAAACGATGGCTGCAACGCGCTCGCAGAGAACGCCTCAGCTCCCATCCGCGCGCCCCGCACCACAAACTTTTCTTCTTCAGGTTGTCGCCAGATTTTCACTCGCCATCATGATTGCGGTCCTGTACTCAACGCGGACTGCGACGATCGAGGGAAGCCACTGATGCAGCAGTTCAGCAAACACAATGGCGCGGCACCCCACTCTCACCGCCTCGGCTCCTATCAACTCGATGTCTTTCGTTCTGCCGTCGACATTCCCGAGCCTTGCAGGTCGGGGATCATCGACTTGCTCAACGAGATCATTTCGACGAACTGGCGTCTCGATAGCCCCTGGTGGTCCGCATCGGAGACGCCGTTCAAGGATGGGTACGGCATCGGCCTCGTCCGACTTGACAATGA
Source organism: Bradyrhizobium sp. U87765 SZCCT0048 (assembly GCF_018131225.1). Classification (GTDB taxonomy): domain Bacteria; phylum Pseudomonadota; class Alphaproteobacteria; order Rhizobiales; family Xanthobacteraceae; genus Bradyrhizobium_A. The sequence goes on from NZ_JAFCMM010000001.1 coordinate 961,701, forward strand.
CATCGCCGGATTTTCCATATGGCGCCGGCTCACGATCAACAATCAGCCAGCAATCTGTCGTTCGGGAATCGAACTCAGGCCGGAACATCAGCGCAAGGGGCTGTTCGGGCTGCTGCTGAAAGGCATCCTCGATGCCGAGCTGTCCGCCGTGCCTGCGGGATCGGAGATCTACTACACCTGGAGAACTCGCAATCCGGTCGCCTGGAGCGCCCATGCACGGGTCTGCAAACGGCTGTTGCCGTCATTGTCGGAGGGCATCGGCGACGACACATTGAAAGATGCGGCCATCCAGATCGCTCGCACGCTTTATCCGGATCGGGAGCTCGAATTCCCGGACATGATCATCCGCAACTCCTACCCGAACATCACCTACCATAGCCAGCCAGCCTATGAATCCGACGGCGAGCTCACGGCGACATTCAGGCGCGTGATTCCGGACACGCGAGATGCGATCTTCACGATTGGAACCATCGCACGGCCGTCGACTTAAGTTCAGACCGGCATCATGCTGATCAATTCCGCCCGGCTTGCGGCATCCCCCGCGCGACGAAATCTCATCGGCTGGGGCTGCGTCTCCTGCGCATACGCCGTCGCTTTCCTGCAGCGGGTGTGCCCGCAGACGATCAGCGACGAACTGGCACGCGACTTCGGCATCGGAGCAGACGGACTCGGCGTCATCGCATCGTCCTACTTCATCGGCTACATGCTGATGCAGTTTCCCGCGGGTGTTCTCGTCGACACATTCGGCGTCAAGAAGCTCGTTGTATGGAGCCTGGCCGCATCATCGGTCGGCACATTGCTGTTCGCCGCGTCGACCAGCATGCCATTCGCGTTTGTCTCACGATTTGTTATCGCCTGTGGCGACGCGCTGATCTTCACGGCCCTGATCAAGCTGGTCGCGCAGCAGTTCCGGGAACGCCAGTTCGGACTTATGTCGGGCCTCTCGCAGCTGTCGGGATATGCGGGGGGCGCTCTCGCCGCCACGCCGCTCGCCGTCGCCGTCGCCTCCGCAGGCTGGCGAACGAGTTTCGCTGTCATCGGCCTGTTGTCTTGTATCAACCTTGCCCTCGTCGCCCGCGTCCTGCCGCGTCAGGACGGCGTCATTCGACCGGCAACTCTTGCGGCCGTCTTAACGTCTGCCATTGCCGAACTGAAACGTCGGGAGAGCTGGGGATGTCTGCTGACGTTTTCGTCGCACTTTATCACTGTGACCACGATCTCGGGCGTCTGGGGCATCCCGCTGCTGATGGACACGCTGGACCTTCCGCGCCACAGCGCAACATCGATTCTGTTGCTGTTCATGACGAGTTGCATGATCGGCTCCATCGGCTTTGGCTTCATTGCGGACCGCACTCGTTCCCTGAGACGCGTGCACGTCACGATGTGCCTCGTCCGCACGGCGAGCCTCGTCCTGCTGGCCCCCGCGGTGACCGGATGGATGGGCCTCGGCACCGTCGTCGCCAGTTTCACCGCGCTCGGCCTCATCGCCGGTGGCATGACGCCGATGATCCTCAAGGCCGTCAGGCACATCTATTCGGTCGCGCGCCTCGGTACCGGCGCGGCGATCAATACGACGTCGGCAGGACTGCTGACCGCCGGGCTCCAGCCCATTCTCGGATTTGCACTCAGCCAGACCTGGGGCGGCCTCACGCGCGGTGGCGTCCATGTCTATTCCCACGCCGGCTACAACTTGCTGATGGGAATTCTGGCATGCATCTCTCTTTCCGGAATTGTCGGTGTGCTGCTGATGCGACGGAAAATCTAGTCCGACGCCGGGGAAGAGCGAGGCGCAGGACATCACCGCCTGGTTGGGGGCATGGCGGACCACCATTCCTTTGACCTGAGCCTCACGCCGTGCGGGCCGGTCGCGCTGCGCACGACTGACGCCGGCGGCATCGTCGTCATCCCCGACACGCACGATGCCTTTGATTACCAGCCACTACCAGTTGGAAGGAGCTCCCGTGCAAAGAATGTCCCGGCCGGCCCTCGAAGCTCCATTTCAGGTCACAACTCATCAGGCCCGCTATCGCGAGGTCTATCAGCGCCTGAAGGACGCGATCCTGCAGGGCGTTTATCCCTACGGCGCCCGTGTTCCGTCGATCAGGACCCTCGCTTCCGAGCTCGGCCTCGCGCGCGCGACAATCGAGCGGGCTTACGACCTCCTTGTCGGAGAAGGGCTTCTTGTCAGCCATGGGCAGTCTGGCACGACGGTGTCCTATGTCGCCCCCCGCAAGCCGCTCGTACAGAATCTCCTTCCTGCCGCCCCTACGCTCGCAACAGCCGGATCTCTCCGGGATGCATCGCCGGATCAAACCACCGACCATGATCTCGGGCCGTCGGCACAACACGGTGGGATGCGCCCGTTCCAGACGTCCGTTCCTGCGATCGACATCTTTCCGCGGGCAGCCTGGCTCAAGATCAATCAGCGCATTCTGCGAGACCGTGTGGAAATGAGCGAACTGGTTGATGACGTTCAGGGGTATTACGGGCTGCGGAAAGCAATATGCGGATATCTCGGTGTGGCCCGGGGGATTCGGTGCAGCCCTGAGCAGGTGTTCGTGACCGGAGGCTATCGCCAGTCGCTGGGCCTGCTCCTGCACGCGCTGCTGCCACGGGAGCGATCGGCCTGGATCGAGGATCCGGGGTATCCACCGACTTCAGCTGTTCTCAAGCGACTGGGGGTGCATGCCCTGCCTGTCCCCGTGGACTCCGAGGGCATCGACGTCGACCATGGCAGGCGATACGGCGCGCAGGGCGGCATAGCGATTACCACGCCGACCAAACAGAGCCCGCTTGGCGTCAGTATGTCATTGCGGCGCAGAACCGCGCTGATCGAGTGGGCTGCCGAGGCCGGCGCATGGATCGTGGAAGACGATTACGACAACGAATTCTGTTTCGAGGGCAAGCATCTGCCGACACTACACAACCTCGACGCCTACGGTCGCACCTTCTACCTCGGTACTTTCAGCAAGACCCTGCATCCGAACCTGCGGATCGCCTACATCGTCTCTCCGGATACGGCGGTCGCCCCCCTTCGGGAAGCCACCGACACCATGCTCGACGGAATTTCCATCTTGCAGCAGAAAGTGCTCGCGAGCTTCATGTCCGAAGGACATTTCGCACTTCATCTAAAGAAATCGCGCATCATTTGCACCGCCCGGCGAAAGATGGTGATCGACGCCCTGACCGCGCGCCTCGGCTTGCAGCTGTCGGTGTGCCCCAAAAGTTGCGGCCTGCATCTGTTCGCAACAACGCATACTGCAGGGAGCGACAGCGCGATCCGCAACGCCGCGAGCCGCAAAGGCCTCGCGGTCTCCGATCTGTCTTCGAGATATATCAGCGCGCAGCCCAAGCAGGGCCTGCTTCTGGGCTACGCAAACTTCGTGAGCGAGATCCAGCTGGCGCGGTCCATCGATATGCTCGCGGAATGCCTCGACGATCACAACCGCCGGCCGAAGACGAGCGAGAGAAAATTCAGAATCGTCTCGCCGAAACCCGACGCAGCGTCGCAGTGACCTTCCGCCGGCACAGACCTGACAGCCGCAATCTCTGGACGCAACAGTGGAATAATAATCTATATAATAGATAAAAAATGTTAAAAACGCAGCACAGTGCAACGGTGCGGCCGGTGACGGTTGGCGATATGATTTCGCTTTCATCGAAGCAGCATCGTCCCCATGACCGTGGAATTCATCAGCGCAAGCTACGCGAACAGCTCGAGCGATCTCGATCCTCGCCCCGGCGCCCCGCTCGACCCCATCTATTTCGCGCGCTACGCCCGGACACTGGACGAGGCGGGCTTCAACTACACGCTGCTGCCGTATCACTCATCGTCCTTCGATCCCTTCGTGCTCGGCGCGACGGTGATCGCCCACACCAGGCATGTACGGCCGATCATCGCCCTCCGCCCCAACACGGTGTATCCGACTGTCGCCGCAAGAGCGCTGGCGACACTGGATCAATTGAGCGGCGGTCGCGTCGTCGTCCACTTCATCGCCGGCGGCGATGCCGTCGAGCAGGCGCGCGAGGGCGACTTTCTGACCAAGGAGCAGCGCTACGAGCGAACGGAGGAATACATCCGCATCCTGCGGCGGGCCTGGCAATCGTCCAAACCGTTCGACTTCGACGGCAAATATTATCAGTTCAAGGGTTTTAGTAACGCTGTCCTGCCGGTGAACGGAACCATCCCCGTGTCAGTAGGCGGCTCATCCGACGACGCTTACCGGGTGGGTGGCTCGCTCGCCGATATCTTCGGCTTGTGGGGCGAACCTCTCAAGGAAACCCGGGAGCAGATCGATCGCATCTATGACGAGGCCGCGAAGGCCGGCCGCAAGGATCGTCCGCGCATCTGGGTGACGTTTCGCCCCATCGTCGCCGAGACCGACGAGCTCGCCTGGGCGAAAGCGCACCGGGTGCTCGAGACGCTCAAGGCGAATGCCGCAAAAGGGCCTCCGACACGCCCTCTCTCCAATGGCCCGCCACAAAATGTCGGATCCCAGCGACTTCTGCAGATCGCAGCACGCGGCGAGGTGCATGACCGGGCATTGTGGTACCCGACAGTCACGGCGACCAACGCGCGCGGCGCGTCGACCGCTCTGGTCGGCTCACCGCAGACCATCGCCGATTCCATCCTCGACTATATCGACCTCGGCGCGGACCTGATTTCCATTCGCGGCTACGACAATCTCAACGACGCCATCGATTACGGACGCTACGTCCTGCCCCTCGTCCGTGCCGAACTCGAACGCCGCAACGTCCAAGAGCCCGTCCATGCCTGACCACCATCGTCAGGACGGACCCGTCGTCGCGGGGATCGAACTGGCCAGCGTCGTGGCCAGGCTTGGCGCCGCGGCGCCGGCCGCGGATGCCACCGCGGCCTTCCCGCGTGAGGGCATCGAAGCCGTCCACCAGGCCGGACTGCTCGAGTTGACGGTCGCTGAACGATACGGCGGACGGAACATCCCGCTCGGAGATCTCGCCCGGCTCACCGCCGCACTCGGGCGCGGCGATCCCTCCGTCGCACTCATCAGCCTGATGACGCTTTTCAGCCATCGCCACCAGACGCAGCGCGGCGAATGGCCCGAGGCGCTCTATCGCCGGGTGCTCGCGGAAGGAAGGCAAGGACCCGTGCTCCTCAATGCGGCGCGGGGAGAACCGGAACTCGGCTCGCCGGCGCGTGGCGGTCTGCCGCAGACTGTCGCCCGACGCACCACCCGCGGCTGGTCGATCAGCGGCACCAAGCGTTTCGTTACCGGATGCGAGGGTCTGTCGTACTTTCTTGTCTGGGCCAGCACTGACGAGAGCCCGCCGCGTGTCGGCACCTTCGTGGTGCCGGCCGCCGCCGCCGGCATCCGCATCGTCAGGAACTGGAAAAGCCTCGGCATGCGGGCCACCGGCTCCCACGACGTCGAATTCAACGAGGTGGAGGTCGGCCGCGATGATGTGATCGGCCTGACGGCTGCGGACGTAGCACAGCAGGACAATCGCGCCCACGCAGCCGCCACGCTGGTCCTCACGGCGATCTATCTCGGCGTCGCCGAGGCGGCGCAGGACGCCTTCCGCGCTTTCGCGGAGGATCGCGTCCCCGCCAATCTCGGCTATCCCGTCGCGCGCACCGAACGCTTCATCACACTCGCCGGCGAAATCGATCTCCTGGTCGGCGGCGCACGTCAGCTGATCTTCGACGCCGTCGATCATGCCGAGGGCGAGCCCGAGAAGCTGCTGCGCGCCCGGGTGCTCGCCGGTCGGCAGTTGCGGCAGGCGGTCCAGATCGCCGTCGGCGCGCTCGGCAATCCCGGCCTGAGCGGCGGCGGCAGCCTCGAACGCCACTTCCGCGACATCCAGTCGGTGCTCGTGCATGCGCCGCAGGAGGACATCGTGATTGCCATTCTCGGCCGGGCGGCGCTTGCGCGCCCTGGCGACGCTGCCGCAGCGACCGGTCGGCGCGACAGCCCACACCTCGCGACCGTTCCGAACGGAAGCGACCTCGCCCCTCCCCCTCAATCCGCCCTGCAACGGCAGGGCGCGCCCCGAACCCTCAGGATCTCTTCATGACCGACCGCTTTTCTTCGCTATCGCTGTCGCGCCGCCGCCTGCTGGCCGCGACCGCCACGCTGGCCGCGGCGAGCGCGCTGCCACGACCGGGCCTGACGGCGAACGAGCCGCTCTCCGGGCCGACTGGCGGTGACGTTGTCTTCCTCATCGACTCGCTCGGGCCGACCTGGATTCCCAACAACAGCGCAATTTCAAGTTTCCAGGGCCATATCTGGGGCCATGTCACCGACAAGCTCGTCTATGTCGACGCCGACGGCAAGGTCAGCCCCTGGCTCGCTGAAAAATGGGAGCAGAACGCCGATGCGACCGAGTTCACCCTGCATCTCAAGAGCGGCGTGACGTTCTCCGACGGCACTCCGCTCGATGCGGCCGCGGTCGTCGCCAACCTCGACATCTGGTACGCCGGCCGCGTGAAAGAAGGCATCAATCCGATCGGCCTCTTTCCCAAGACCTACGCCCGCGCCGAAGCGACCGACGCGGCCACGGTGAAGGTGTTCTTCAAGGCGCCGACGCTGGGCTTCATCCCGACGCTCGGCTACCACGGCTCGATCCTGATCTCGCCGAAAACCATCGCCCTGCCTGCCCCGCAGCAGGCGGACCTCGCCAAGGTCTCGGGCAGCGGCCCCTACCTCGTCGCGTCGTGGAAGGAAGGCGACTTCGTCAAGCTGGTGAAGCGCAGGGATTACAACTGGGGTCCGGCCGCAGTCGGCCACACCGGCCCGGCCCATCTCGATTCCATCACCTACAAGGTGGTGTCCGAGCCTTCGCTGCGGGTCTCGGCCGTACAATCCGGCCAGGCGGACGTCGCCTACAGCCCGTCGCCGCAGGAGTTGAAGTCTCTCAAGGAGCTCGGCTTCACCGTCGCGACGCCGCGCTACCTCGGCTTCGTCAACGGCTGGGCGATCAACACCAAGCTCGCGCCATACGACGACGTCCGGGTGCGCCAGGCGCTCCAGGCCGCGATCAATCGTCAGGAGATCATCGATACCGTCTATACGCCGGACTGGAAGCTCGCGACCTCCTTCATTCAGAGCAACGTGCCCGGCGCAACCGACCACAGCGACCTGCTCGCCTATAACCCCGGCAAGGCCGAAAAGCTTCTCGATGAGGCCGGCTGGACCAAAGGTCCCCGCGGCATCCGCACCAGGGACGGAAAGCCGCTGTCGCTGACGCTCTACTCCAACCCCTATCTCGCGACCGCCAAGGCGGTCGACGAACTCATCGCCCAGCAGCTCGGCCGGATCGGCTGGAAAGTCGACATCCGTGCTTATGACGTCGTCACGTTCGGCCAGAAGGTTCTCGTGGGTGGTCCGGCCGTGCCGGCCTACGAGGTGACCCGCAGCTTCATCGACGCCGGAACCGTGGCCAGCATCCTGACCGACGCCAACAATGGCGAGAACTGGTTCGCCCTCGGTGAAAGCGACAAGACGCTCAACGATCTGCGCGACCGGATCGCCGGTGCCGGCTCGATCGAGATCCGCACCCCGCTTCTCGACGAATTGCAGACCTACGTCCTCGCGCAGGGCTACTTCGTCCCGCGAACGCAGATCGTCCAGCGCATTTACGTGCAGTCGCCGAAGCTCAAGGGCGAGACCTACAACGGCATCGCCTATGCCAGCTACTACACGGCCACGAAGACCTGATAGCCCGTGGCCTGCCAAGGCGGCGTGAGGAGGCCCCGCGCATGAAGAATGCCTATCTGGCGGATGCCGCCAAACGTTTCGCCCAGGCCATCGCCGTCATTGTTCTGACGTACGTCTTTACGTTCGTCGTCGTCAGCATTCTGCCGGGCGACCCGATCACCAATATCCTGCGCGATCCGCAGAACGGCTTCACCGAAGACCAGATCAGGGCCATCATTGCCGCCCAGGGCCTGGACAAGCCACTTCTGGTCCAGTTGGGGACTTCCATCTCCCACTTCGTGACCGGCGACCTCGGCTTGTCGATGCGATCGACCCGGCCGGTATCGACGCTGATCGCCGAGGTGCTGCCCTCGACCTTGATCCTGGCGTCTGCGGGCCTCGCCGTGGCGCTGCTGCTCGCTGTTGCGATCGCCTACGGCACGCAATTCCTGCCCCGGCGGCTGGGACAGGGCATACTGCGGGCCTTCCCGTCGCTGTTCCTGTCAGTGCCAAATTTCGTGATCGGACTGGTGCTGATCCACGCCTTCGGATTCCAGCTCGGCCTGTTCCGCGTGATCGAGCCCGACAGCGCCTGGGCGACGTTCTTCGCGGCGATCGCGCTCGGCATTCCCATCTCCGCCCAGATCGCCGAGGTCCTGATCGCCAATCTCGACCACGAGTCGCGACAGGAATATATCGCCGTCGCCCGCAGCCGCGGCCTCGGACAGACACGTCTCTTCATCAGACACCTTCTCAAGCCGTCGTCGCTCCCGGTCGTCAGCGTCATTGCGCTGACCATCGGCGAACTGCTCGGTGGTTCGCTGATCACCGAGACCGTCTTCGGACGCACCGGCATCGGCAGCCTGGTGCAGCGCTCGGCTGCCACGCAGGACCTGCCCGTGCTGCAGGCGGTCGTATCGCTCGCTGCCGTGGTCTTCGTGCTCGTCAACCTGCTCGCCGATCTCGCCTACCCGCTGCTCGACCCACGCGTGAAGCTGTTGGGGGATGCCCGGCGCCTGCCAGCGGCAGCCGACACAACACCCACCGCCGGCACGCCCGGAGCGGTGACGCCATGACCATGACCTCCCTCTCCTCCACGCCGCGCGCCACGGTGACCAGCCGGCTCGCCGCCCTGCGGATGCCGCCAACCGTCGTATTATCGTTTTTGATGATCGCACTGGTAATCGCCTGGTCGCTCACCCCCGGCCTGTTCACCAGCCATGATCCGATCAACGGCATTCCCGCTGAAAAGCTGCTGGCCCCCAATACCGCCCACTGGTTCGGCACCGACCACCTCGGCCGCGATCTCTACGCCCGCGTCGTGCATGGCACGGCTTCTTCGGTGACGAGCGCGCTCATCGCCGTGGTCATCGGCGTTGTCGCCGGCGGCTTCATCGGGCTGCTGGCAGGCTTCCTTGGCGGCTGGGTCGACATCGTGCTCGCGCGCCTCGTCGACATCCTGCTGGCGATTCCGAGTTTCCTGCTCGCCGTCATCATTGTCACGGCGCTGGGTTTCGACACCACCAACACCGCCATCGCGACCGGCGTATCCGCAATCGCCGTCTTCGCCCGTGTGATGCGTTCGGAAGTCATCAAGATCCGGAAGGCCACTTTCGTCGAGGCCTCCTTCCTGCAGGGCGGCTCGCGCTGGTACATCCTGCTGCACCACGTGCTGCCGAATGCATCGCGCTCCGTGCTCTCGCTCGCGGTGCTGCAATTCGGCCTGTCGATCCTGGTCATCGCCAGCCTTGCCTTCCTCGGCTATGGCGACCCGCCGCCCGCCTCGGATTGGGGCCTGCTGATCTCGATCGGCAAGGATTACCTCAAATGGCCATGGCTGGTGTATGCGCCCGCCTTCGTGACAATCGCGACTGTGCTTTCCGTGAACAGGATCAGCCGATGGCTCCGCAAGACAGATTGACCGCCTCTCTCATCCGCACGGGCAGCGCTCCACGGCCGACGGCACAGAAGGCAACCGCCCTGCTGCAGGTCGAGCGCCTGTCGGTGGCCTACGGGCCGAACACCGTCGTCACCGACGTCGGCTTCTCGCTCGGCCGCGGCGACAGCCTCGCCCTCATCGGCGAGTCCGGCTCGGGCAAATCCACCATCGCCCGGGCGGTGCTGCGACTGTTGCCCAGCGAAGGACGCGCCACCGGCCGCATCGCCTTCGATGGCCGGGACGTGCTGGGACTGTCCGAGCGACAATTCCGGCCGCTGCGGGGACGCGCCATCGGCTTCGTCCCACAGGATCCCGGCAACGCGCTCAACCCGGTGCGGACGATCGGTGTCCAGGCGGAGGAGGCGGCCGCCCTCCTCGGTGAACCCGACAAGGCCATCCGCACCGAACTCGTCCTCGACATGTTCGCGCAGGTCGGGCTCGACAACCCACGCCGTGTCTATGACTCCTATCCTCACCAGTTGTCCGGCGGCATGTTGCAGCGGGTGTTGATCGGCCTCGCCGTCCTGCCCCGGCCGGCGCTGCTGGTCGCCGACGAGCCGACCTCCGCGCTCGACGTCACGATCCAGAAGCGGATACTCGACCTGCTGTCACGGCTGCAGCAAGAGCTCGACATCAGCTTGCTGCTCGTCACACACGATCTGGCGATTGCGGCCGAGCGCGCGGACGAACTCGTGGTGCTGAGGAATGGCGTCATCCAGGAGGCCGGCCGCACGGCTTCTGTCTTCTCGTCACCGGCCTCTGCCTACGCCAGAAAGCTGCACGCCGACGTTCCCGCACTCAATCCGGATCGTTACGCCGAACTGCGCGACGCCGGCTTTCGCCGCAGCAATCCCGGCACAGCGCCGAAGATCGAGGTCAGTGCCGTCACCAAGACCTTCACGGTCGACGGCGAGCCACTGACGGCCGTCGACGATGTGTCGTTCGCCGTCCCAGCCGGCACCACCCACGCGCTGGTCGGCGAGTCGGGTTCGGGCAAGACGACGACCATCCGCATGCTGCTCGGGCTCGAAGACCCCGATTCTGGCGACATCTCGGTCGCCGGCGAGCCCATCAGCGGTCGCTCGCAGGACGCACTGCGCGCAGCGCGACGTCATCTTCAATTCGTCTACCAGAATCCGTTCACCTCCCTCGACCCGACCTGGAAGGTCGAGCAACTGGTGCGCGAGCCACTCGACCGGTTCAGGATCGGGACCCGCGCGGAGCGGACCGCACGCGTGCGCGAGGCTCTTGCCAATGTCGGGCTCGACGAACATCTGCTCGCGCGCAAGCCGCAAGCCCTCTCGGGCGGACAACGCCAGCGCGTGGCCATCGCCCGGTCACTCGTTCTCAAGCCGGATGTCATCGTGCTCGACGAACCGACATCGGCGCTCGACGTCAGTGTCCAGGCCGATATCGTCCGGGTGCTGCTGTCGCTGCAGGTCGATCTCGGCCTGACATATGTTTTCGTGTCCCACGACCTCGCCCTCGTGCGCCAGCTCGCCCACACCGTCTCGGTGATGCACCGCGGGCGCATCGTCGAGCATGGGACAGTCGCCGAAATTTTCAGCAACCCGCAGCATCCTTACACCGCATCGCTGCTGGCCGCGATCCCGTCCGCGGCTGTCGCGAACCGCGACGTGCCGCGCCTGCGTCCCCGATCCATCGTCAAACAGGCGGAACACGCGTGACCATCCTCGCACCAGCTGGTACCTCAGCGGCTCCGTTCCGCGTCAAGCGGCGGATCGGCTTCAACACCCGCGTGTCGTTCCATGACGACGTCGGACCGGCGCGGGGACTTCGCGACGGCATCGCGCTGTTCAAGGCCGCCGAGCGGCTGGGCTACCAGTCGGGCTGGGCCTACCAGCGCCACTTCGATCACTATCTGTCGTCGCCGCTGCCGTTCTTCGCCGCCGCCGGCCAGCACACCACCCGCATCACGCTGGGATCGGCCGTCATCCCGATGCGCTACCAGGACCCGATCCTGCTCGCCGAGGCGGCCGGCACCACTGACCTGCTGATCGACGGACGGCTGGAGCTGGCGATCGCGACGGGGGCGAACGCCATGTTCGACGCGGTGTTCGGCACCGTCGGGACCGATGCACGCACGGAAGCACGACGCCGCCAGGCACGCTTCCTCGCCGCAATCCGCGGCGAGGTGCTGCACACCGTCACCGGACCGGGGCAAGGCGCCCCGGTGGGCACCGAGTTGCGCGTGACGCCGCACAGCCCGACCCTGCGTGCGCGAATCCGGCAGGGATCATCCAGTCTGGGATCCGCGGTCCAGGCCGCCGAGCTCGGGATCGGGCTGATCGCCGGCACCGTGCAGCACGATCACGCCGAGGACGAGACCTTCGGGGCGTATCAGGCCCGCAGCATCGATGCCTTCCGCGCCACCTGGCACGAGAGACAAGGTCTGGCGCTGCCACCGGTCGCTGTCGCCGCCTCGATCCTGACCGGCACGACGACCGAGCTTCGGGAAAAATACGCCGCGTACGACCTCGAGCGCCGGACCCAGGGCGTCGCCGCGTCACGCCCCAAAGGGGCCCTTGAACCGGTCGCACCGACCAACCAGCCGCCTGGCAGTCGCATTTCTCCGGTCTTCCAGGGTACGCCCGACCAGGTGACCCAGGCCATCCTCGGCGATCCCGGCCTCGCCGCCGCGGACGAGATCGTTCTGTTCCTGCCTCCCGCCTTCAGCCTGTCCGAGAACATCCGCCTGTTGACCGACTTCGTCGAAAGGGTGGCTCCCAACCTCGGCTGGGAGCCATCCTGGTGACCAATGTCAGGTCCGGTGCGCGGCGGGCTTTCGACAGCGGCGCGGACCTGGCGCGGCGTTCTCAAATGCTGGCGATGAGACCGCCATCGACGCGCACGACGCTGCCCGTGATGTAGGATGCCCGCACGCTCGCCAGGAACGTGACCACATCGGCATACTCTTCCGGGCGTCCATACCGGCCGAGCGGGATGGACCCCGTGCTCTCGGCCGCGACGGCCTCGAGACTGCGCCCTTCCCGTTCCGCCCGTGCACGATCGAGAAATTGAATCCGGTCGGTCGCGACCCGGCCCGGAAGAACGATGTTCGTGGTCACGCCGTCTCGCCCCACCTCGCGGGCCAGCGTCTTGGACCAGCCGACCAGCGTCAGCCGCAACGCATTGGATAGGCCGAGATTGGCGATCGGCGCCACGACCCCCGACGAGGTGCTGGTAATAATGCGTCCGAAGCCGCGCTGTCGCATGCCAGGCAGCACGCGGTCGGTGATCGCGATCACCGACAGCACCATGGCGTCGAAGTGCTTGCGCCACAGTGCGGCATCCTGACCGGCTGCCGGCGTCGGCGGCGGTCCACCGGTGTTGTTGATCAGGATATCGACCGGCCCGAGGTCGGCCTCGATGGCCCGGACATGGCCATCGATCGCGTCGAGATCGGCCAAATTCCATGTCAGCGCCTTCGCCTGACCGCCTTCCGCCGCGATGGCGGCGGCAGTTTCCGCCAGCGCGGCATCGTTGATGTCGCCGAGGGCGACCCGTACACCCTCGCGGGCCAGAGCCAGCGCGATGGCACGGCCGAGGCCGCCGCCGGCGCCAAGCACCAGCGCCGTGCGGCCCGTGATTCCCAGATCCATTCCCGTTCTCCCGAGTTGAAGCGTCGGCTCACGCCGCGTGGGGCAACGCACGGCGGTCCGTGCGCCCGAGCCGGGCCAGCAGGTAGTCGACCTCTTCACGCGCCTTGCCCGACAGCACCGTGCCAGGCTTGCGCTGCGTGTCCGATGCCAGCAGCCCACGCTTCATGAGGACATATTTGCGGACGGCGAGACCCACCCCCGGCTGCTGTTCGTAGCGCAGCAGCGGCAGATGGGCATCGAACAGCGCATGGGCGTCGTCGCGACGCCCCGCCTGCTGCAATCGCACGACGTCGACCAGCATCTCCGGGAAGGCGTAACCGGTCATGGCCCCATCGGCCCCCCGCTCCATCTCGAAGTCGAGGAACAACCCGCCATTTCCGGTCAGGATCGACACCCGGCGCATCGAGCCATCCGCCTCGAACCCGCGCAGCGCCGAGATCTTCTCGAGGCCCGGCCAGTCCTCGTGCTTGAGCATCACGCAGGACGGGTTTTCCTGCACGATCTGGCGGATCACCTTCGGCGTCATCTGCACGGTGAAGGTCAGCGGATAGTCCTGAATGACGAACGGGATCTCCGGACCGATGGCCTCGATCGCCTGGCGATAGTAGCCGACGATCTGTTCGTCGGTGCGCAGCGACGGCGGCGGCGCGATCATCACTCCGGCCGCGCCACGTTCGCGCACCGCCGAGGCAAGCGCACGCATGGCGGCAAAGCCCGGCGCCGACACGCCAACGATCACTGGCAGTTTGCCAAGGCTCTTGATGAAACGCGTGGCGACGGCCAGCGATTCCTCCGGCTCGAGCTTGGGCGCCTCGCCAAGCACGCCGAGCACGGTCGCTCCGGTGGCACCGGCCGCGTGATAGGCCTCGGCAAGGCGATCGATCGAGCCTTCGTCGATCCGGCCGTCCTCGCGAAACGGGGTCGGCGCGATCGGGTAGACGCCATTGGTGTGGGCGGTGAGCATGGTCATCAGATCCTTTCCGGATGGAGAGCGGCCGAACCTGCCGCGGGTGTCGTGGATGTCAGTTCGCGAATGGTTTCGATGAGATCGCCATGCTCCTCGACCGGGATACGATCGACGCTCATCTGCAACCGGCCGGGCTGGTCGACGCGGCTGTCGTCGATCGCCTGTCCGACGTCGACCGCCGCCGCGAGATAGGCCCGCTCGGATTCGCGATCGAAATGCGTCAGCAGCTTCGGCGCGAGGTCCGGCCGCAGCACCGCCACCGAGGCCAGCAGGCCATACGCCCCCCAATTGGATACGCCGGCGACGATCAGATGGTCGGTCGCGGTCTGCGCCGCGATCAGCGGGCCGTTCGGGATGTCCTCGCGAACGATCTCGACCGGCAATACGCCCATGCCGATCTCGTTGCCGCCATCGCCAATGCCGATCGTCGCCCAGGGACGCCGCCAGCCCGGCTCGTCGAACAGCAGGTGCAGCGGCGCGGTCTCCCGCGACATGTCCCAGCCGTGCTCGCGATGAGGCTTGCCGTCCGAGCCGGGCGCCACCCGTTCGATCGCGATCAGATGGGTCAGCGGCTTCTCCGCCCGCTCGAGATAGCCGCGCAGCCGGCGCACCGCCGTCTCCGAGACGTCCACCACCTCCAGATCCACGCGGAACGGCAAGGCATCGACGACCGCCCACACCGCCTTGGCGCAGGGCGTGTCGGTGATCACCGTGACGCGGAAGCCCGCGGCGGAAAAGCCCACGGCAAGGTGCGCCATGCCATTCAAGCCATCGGTTTCCGGGGACGGCGGATTGGCATGGCGAATGAAGAAGCCGACCACGATGCCGATGTGGGGCGCATCGGTGGTCGCGACCGCTGCCGCGGCCCGGCCGAGCTGCCCCCTCGCGAAACTCACCAGACGCGAGATGTCACGGCGGACATGGCGGCCGATCGTGGTTTCGATGCGTTCAATGCGGTGGTCCGTTGTCATGTCAGTTGGTACTCCGTGGAAAGGCTGAACGAGATGGACATTCGCTAGGCTTGCTGCGGGCGAGGTTCAGTCACCGCCAGCGCCGCGACCACCTCGACCTCGACCAGCGCGCCGGCCGGCAGGCCGCCCGCCCCGAGCGCCGACCGCACGTGACGGCCAGCGTCACCAAACAGGTCGAGCGCCAGTTCGGAGGCGGCGTCCATGACCCCGCCATGGCGCTGGAATTCCGGCACCGCATTGATGAAGCCGCGGATGCTGACGAGACGCTCGACCCGCGCCAGATCGCCGAGCGTGACATGCAGCGCGAGCAGCGCACGGGCAAAGCACAGCCGCGCGGCGTCACGCGCCAGCGCCAGATCCGCATCGGCGGCCAGTCGCCCGGATATCAGGCGGCCGTCATCGTCGAGGCGCGGGAGCTGGCCGCTCACGCTGGCGAGGCCGCCATGCACCACCACGAGATCATAGGCTCCCTGAGAGCGAATCGTGGGCGGCAGCGGGATGTTCAGCGCGCGCAACCGCGCGAAGACGGATTCCGACGATGTCATCATTGCTCTCTCAAAACACCGACATCTCGGCATTGCGCCGGTCGGTCACCAGCATGCAGGCCGGCTTGTGGAAAATGCACAGCGGCAGCCCCGCCTGCTCGACGGCCAACTGCGAGGTGACGCCACAGGCCCAGAACAACGGCACCTCACCGGGATGGATCGGCACGGCATCGCCGCCATATTCGGCCGTCTGGAGATCGGCGATGCCGATCGCCGCGGGATCACCGAAATGGATCGGTGCGCCGTGCACTTGCGGAAAGCGGCTGGTGATCTGGATGGCGCGGATCGCCTGCGCCGGCTTGAACGGGCGCATGGTCACCACATAGGGGCCCCGGAACGGACCGGACGGCACCGTGGCGATGTTGGTGGTGTACATCGGGTTGACCAGGCCGAGTTCGTTGTGGCGAATGCCGAGCCCGGCCTCCTCGATCGCCTCCTCGAACGAAAACGAACAGCCAAGCGCGAAGGTCACGAGATCATCGCGCCACAGCTCGCGGATATCGTGCACTACGACCGCGTCGCGCCCCTGCTCGACGACCCGATACGCCGGCACGTCGGTGCGAATGTCGATGTCCTCGCCAAGGCTCGGCAACGACGGATCGCCGGGCCGGCCGACCGCCAGCAACGGGCAAGGTTTTGGATTGCGCTGGCAGAACGTCACGAAATCTGCCGCGTAACGTTCGGGCATGATCACGATATTGGCCTGCACGAAGCCGCGCGCCGACGTGCCGGTCGGACCGAGGTGTTCGCCGGTGCGGATGCGACGGCGAATATCGCGGGCTGCGGAACGGGATGCGCCGGAAGCGCCGTGGTCAGTCATGGTGGATTTCCCTGGGGTATGACGGATCGGACGGTTACATGCCGAGATAGGCCTTGCGGACATCCGGATTGCTGCGGATGTCGGCCGCACTGCCGGACAGCACCACGCGACCGGTCTGCAGCACATAGGCGCGCTCGGCGATCTCCAGCGTTTCAGCCAGCCGCTGCTCGACGAGCAGCACGGTCACACCGGTGGCGCGGATCGCCAGCACCGCCTGAAAGATCTCGTCGACCAGCTTGGGCATGATGCCCTGGGACGGTTCGTCGAGCATCAGGAGCCGCGGCCGGGTCATCAGCGCCCGGCCGATCGCGAGCATCTGCTGCTCGCCGCCCGACAGGGTCTCGGCCCGCTGGGCAAGGCGCTCCTTCAGCCGTGGGAACAGCGCGAACACCTGCTCCAGCGGCCTCTCGCGATCCGCCTGATCACGGTACAGATACGACCCGAGCCGCAGATTGTCCGCGACCGACAGGCGCGGAAACAGCCGGCGATTCTCCGGCACATAGGCCAGGCCGCGCGCCGTGATGTGGTGCGCGCTGACACGGTCGATGCGATCGCCATCGAGCACGATATAGCCGGAGCGCGCACGCTCAAGACCCGCGATGGTCTTCAGCAGGGTCGACTTGCCCGCACCGTTGGAGCCGACCACGGCGACGATCTCGCCTTCGGCGACCTCGATCGAGGCGTCCGACAACGCGATCAGCCCGCGATACGCGGTGGTCACCGCATCGACCGCCAGGAGCGGCGCTGGCGCGGCGCTGGCGGCGATCACGGCGCTGTCCCCCGTCACGTGATCAAGCTGCATGATGGCGCCTCCCCAGATAGGCCTCGACGACGCGCGGATCACGAACCACATCGCGCGGAGGCCCTTCGGCCAGCACTTCGCCGAGGTTCAGCACGATCGCGCGGTCGACCAGCGGCATGACGATCTCCATGACATGCTCGACCATCACCACGGTGACGCCGCGCGCACGGATCTGCTGGATCAGCTCGACACCCTGCAGCGCCTCGGCTGGCGTCAGCCCGGTCATTACCTCGTCGAGCAACAGCAACTTCGGCTCGGTAGCGAGCGCCCGAGCGAGTTCGAGACGGCGCTTCTCCGGCGGCGTCAGCTCCGACGCGGAGACCGCCGCCCGCGCCGCGAGGCCGACAACGTCCAGCGTTTCCAGCGCCGCCAGGCGGGCTCGCGACGGACCGGCGTGCCGCACGAGCGCACCGACGACGACATTGTCCAGCACACTCATCGACTCGAAGCTGCGCGGCACCTGGAAGGTGCGGGCGATCCCGCGCGCACAACGATGGGTGTCGGCGAGCGCGGTAATATCCGTACCATCGAACAGGATCTCTCCGGATGTCGGCGGAAAGGCCCCGGCGATCAGGTTGAACAAGGTCGACTTGCCGGCGCCATTCGGCCCGATCAGGCCGAGAATTTCGCCGCGGCGGACGTGAATCGATACGTCGTTGTTGGCCGCGAGGCCGCCGAACCGGCGCGTCAGGTGTCGGGTTTCCAGGATCACATCAGCAGCCATGCGGGATGTCATGCCGCCCTCCTCCCCGCCGGAGCCCGCTCGATCAGGCTCAACAGTCCATCCGGCCGTGCCAGTGCCACCACCGTGACGAGGCCGCCGTAGACAATCAGGTCGAGCCCGCTGCCAGAACCGCCAGCGTAGCTGCGCAGGATCTCCGTCAGCGGGATGAGGATGGCCGCGCCGAGCGCCGGCCCCCACAGCGTGCCGATGCCGCCAAGCACCGCCGGCAGAGCGAACAGCAGTGAAAAGCGGAAACTCATGACGCTGTCGGGATCGATGTAGCCGACGAAAGCCGCATAGAAGCCGCCTCCCACCGCCGTGAACCCCGCCGACACCGCCGCTGCCGCAATCTTCGAGCGGAACACGTCTACGCCCAGGCTGCGCGCAGCCTCCGCGTTGTCCTTGACGGCGCGCCACCAGTAGCCCCAGCGCGAGCGCTCGATGGCGAAGGTGACGACCCAGACCATGACGAACAGCGCAAGCGCCAGGTAGATCGACGGCACCTTGTCCCGCCCGAACTGCAACGTCGCCCAGCCATCGCGATCGACCGGCCACTGCAGTCCCATGGCGCCGCCGACGAAATCCCAGTTGTGCACCAGGACGAGGCCGATCTCCGCGATCACGATGGTCGCGATGGAATAATAGTGCCCCTTGAGGCGGAAACAGGGATAGCCGAGCCCGACCGCCAGCAACGCAGCAAGGCCTCCGCCGGCAACGAGGCCCAGCCATGGCGAGATGCCGAACAGCACATACAGCGCCGTGGTGGCATAGGCGCCGATGCCGAAGTACAGACCATGCCCGAGCGAGATCTGGCCACAATAGCCGCCAAGAATGTTCCAGCTTTGCGACACCGCGGCGTACAGCAGCGTCAGGATCAGCACGTTCTGCAGATAGACGTCCCGCACCAGCAATGGCAGCACCGCAATGACGGCGAAGACGATCGCGGCGCGCACGAGGTCCGGCCATCGACCGCCGGCAATCTTCGTAATCCCTTTTGGCACCACGGAGCCGACAACAGACACTTGCGTCATCACAACCTCCCGAACAAGCCGCTCGGCCGGATGAACACGACCGCGAGATACAACGAAAAGATGCCGATGGATTTGAGTGCCGGCGGCATCAGCAAGGCGGCCACCGCCTCGGCAAGACCAACGATCAGGCCGGCGGCCAGCGCGCCGAACACGCTGCCAAAACCGCCGAGGGCGACGACCACATAGGCGATCAACCCGAACGAGGCGCCGACCTGCGGATGGATGTAGTAGAAGATGGCGAGAATTGCGCCGGCGAGGCCGACCAGTCCCGCACCGAGGCCCCAACCGAGCGCGAACACACGGTTGCTGTCGATACCGACGAGCGCGACGGCTCCCTTGTCCTCCCGCGTCGCCTCCAGCGCCCGGCCGAAATCGGTGAAGCTCATCAGCAGGAATAGCCCGCCGAACGCCGCGAGCGACACCAGCCCGCCAAACAGCTGCGGCAGCGGCAGGAAAACATGGCCGACCTCAATGGTCCGGCTCGCAAGCCATGACGGCGTAATGCTGCGATAGTCGGGCGAAAACAGGAACTGTGCGAGCCCCTGGAGCAGCGTCGCCAGACCGAAGGTGACGAAGATCTGCACCATCCCGGCGTTGCTGGACACGCTGATGGCCCGTCGCACGGCGCCGAGATAAGTGACCGCTCCGACCACGAAAAGGATCGCAACCGCCACGGGCGCGAGCAACACCGGGTCGAGCCCCGTCAGCACCCAGGCGCCGAAGACGACATACATCGCCACCATGAGGAAATCGCCGTGAGCGAAGTTGACGACGTCCATCAAGCCGAAAATCAGGGAGAGCCCGACCGCGATGAGGGCGTAGAGCAACCCCATCAGAAGGCCGCTCACGAGCACCTGCACCAATGCCTGCATGGTCATGGCGCGCTCCTCAGGAATTCATCGGCCAGCGCGGCTCTGCCACCGCGACCGAAGCCGGAAAGATGGTGCTCCACCAGCCGCCGACATACTGGATCAGCACCGGGTCAGCGTCGTTGTTCTGCCCGCTGGCATCGAAGCGGACGCGCTTCCAGGGCATGATGGTGCGCTCGCCGGGAATGTCGGTGGCCGCGAGCGCATCGCGAATGCGCGCCCCCTCGACGGAGCCGGCGCGCTCGATGGCGTCCGCCAGGATCAGCAACGCCATGAACTGGCGAGACGTGTTGTCGTTGAGGTCGCGACCGGCACGCTTGCGATACATGTCGTTGACGACGGCGATCGCCGGTCGCTTGGTTGCCATGTCGAGCGAAAAACTCGCACGGGAGATCAGGCCGTTGAGACGCCCGCCGACCGCATCGAACAGCGGCTTCTCGGAGAACCCGGCCGCTTGCGCCACGATGTTCGCGGGCCTGTAGCCGAGTTCATCCATGGTCTTGACCAGGAGGATGGCATCAGTGGTGTAGCTGGTCGGCAACAACACATCCGGCGCGGCGCTCTTGAGCTGCTGCACCTCGGCGGTCAGCGACGGCGAATTGGCGCGGTACTTGATGTCGGCCGCGACCACATAGCCGCGCTCGGCCGCGAGCCTGCGCTGGGTGTTCGACGAGTCGGTGCCGAAGATCGTGTCCTCGTAGAACAGCCCGACGGACTTCACCGCTTGGCCGCGCTTGCGCTGCGCATCGAGGAAATCGAACATCGCCGCCGAGAACATCTCGTCATGGGCGGTCGCTCGAAAGAAGTACTTGAGGTTGCGACGGCTGAGGCTCGGCGACGACGAGTCGGCGGCAAGATAGGGAATGCCGTAGCGCTCGGCGGTGACGCTCGCCGTTGCCGAAACCGACGACTGGAATGCGCCGATGATGGCGCAAACCTTGTCCTGGGTAATCAGCCGCTCCGCTTCGGATCGCCCCTTCTGCGGATCGCCCTGGTGGTCGGCGAAGATCAGGCGCACCGGCGCGCCGCCAAGCGCCGCGATCCCGGCGGTGCGCGCCGCCGGCAGATCGAGGGGGAAACTGCTGTTGACGACCTCCGCCGCGGTCTCCAGCGCGTGGCGCGCATCCACCCCGACCTGGGCGCTGGCGCCGGACAGCGGAAAGATCACCCCGATCCGCACGTCATCCCCGGCAACGGCCGGCCTCGCCCCCCATGACGCCGCCATCGCGGCAGCGCCACCCCACAACAACTCGCGTCGATCGATGCGCATGGCTCCGGTCCCCCTCCGTGTCTCACGGCCAGCATTTTCCGCCGGCTCGCTTCATGAGAATTAAATATACGTCACGTATATTTATAACAAGCAGAATCTTCCGCGTGCCCAACATTTGCGCTATAGCAAGTACGCGACCGTTCCCTTTGACATCAAAAATGGCGCCGTGCCGCCGCCGTACGCATCCGACGAGAACATCATGGGCAAATCGACCAAAGTCACAGCATCCGAGGCCGCCCGCGACAAGACGGCGAAGGCGCCACGCGAACCGCGGCGCATCAAACCGTCGCAGACCGACGGCGCCCTCGACCTGATCCGCTCCCGGATCATCGACCTGACACTCGAACCGGGCAGCCGCATCGACGAACCGCTGCTGATCAAACGCTTCAAGCTCGGACGCACGCCTGCGCGCGAGGCGATCAATCGCCTGGTCGCCGAGGGGCTGGTCAACATCATGCCGAACCGCGGCGGCACCTATGTGCGTAGCCTCGATTTTCGCGAGATCGGCGACGTCGTGGCGGCCCAGCAACTGGCGGAATCGATCCTGTCGCAGCTTTGCCGCTTCGAGGATCCCACACTCGCGAACGACCTCGACGCCATCCAGCAGCGCTATGTCGCTGAGGTCGAGCAGCGCAACTACCTCGGCATCACCTCGATCAACGAGGAGTTTCACCTCCGCATGCATCGCTCGATCGGCAACTCGTTCTTTTTCGAGTTCGCGCAGTCGACGCACCGCCATGTGCGCCGGCTGCTGGTGCTGATCTACAAGATGGAGGAAGCGGAGCAGAACGTACTCGACAGCCAGTTCGAGATGAATCTCGACGAGCACCATCAGATCATCACGGCGATCCGCGCGCACGACCGCGAACGCCTCAAGGAACTGCTGCCCGCGCACGCCCGACAGGCCCAGCAACGCCTGCTGCGCCTGCTCAGCGGCAAGACCATCGAACCGCTGTCGCTCGACCTGCGCTCGCTCGGCCTGCCACGATCGGCCTGAACTGCGGGCACGCGCCACGCAGCAGCCTTGCGTCGCCCGAATTTAAAATATACGTAAGATATATTTATAGAGGAGACCCAGACCTTGGCCGATCCCGTTCCTGCCGAAACCTCCACCAGCACGGGCACCGATCCCGGCACGCTCACGCTGCCGCCGTTTGCGGTCGAGACGCCCTGCTTCGTCATTCTGGAAGATGCCGTCCTGCACAATCTGCGGCAGACGGCGCATGGCGCGGGCGGCATCGCGCGGTTGATGCCGCACATCAAGACCCACCGCGCATCATGGCTGATCGAAACGATGCTTGCGGAAGGCGTGCGCGCCTTCAAGGCGGCGACGGCAGCTGAGGTCGAGATCGCCGCAGCGGCCGGTGCCCCTTACGTGGTGTGGGCCTACCCGACGGTCAATTCGCTGGCGATCGCTCGCGTCGCGCGCGCCGCGCGCAGCCATCCGCATGTGCGGATCGCCGCCATGGTGGACTCGCAGCAGGGATTGCGCGCCTGGCAGGACGAGCTTGCCGGGGATGCCGCACCGAACCTGCGCCTGCGCCTCGATCTCGATCCGGGCCTCGGCCGAACGGGCGTTGCGATCGGCCCGCGCGCATGGGAGCTGGCGAAGAGGATCAACGATGCCAGGCTGTTCGACGGCTGGCACGCCTATGACGGCCACATCCAGAATCCGGACCGGGCGCTGCGGAGCGCGCGGGTGACCGAGCTCGCCGAGCGCCTGCGCGACTTCGTGGCTGGCGGCCGCGACCAGGGCCTCGATGGCGACCTGATCGCGGCCGGCAGCTATTCGTTCGACCTGTGGCCGGCCGACATCGCACGCTGGGTATCTCCCGGCAGCTGGACCTATTCGAGCGCCCAGCACGACGTCGAACTCGCAGACATCGGCTGGCGCATCGGTGGATATGTGCTCGCAACCGTCCTCTCCGTAAGGGAAGGCACCGCAACCCTCGATGCCGGCTCCAAGGCGATCTCACCGGATATTCCGCTCGCCGACCGTTTCCGCGGGCCCGGTCCGATCCGCCTCATGAAGGAGGAGCACGTCGTGGTGGCAACGGATCGCGTCACGGTCGGCCAGCAGGTCGCCCTCATTCCCCGCCATGGCTGCACCGCGGCATATCTCTATGATCGCGCATTGGTGCGCCTGCGCGACGGCAGCTGGGAATACCGCCCGCAGCTCGGCGCATCGCGCTAGACTACCTTGCTTCCTCCACGGGACATCGACATGAGCGAACTCTCCCTCACCCACATCGAACTCGGCGGCCGGCCGTTTCGCCACCGCATGGTGAGCGCCGCAGGCCTGCGCTTCCATACCGTCGAGGGCGGCAGCGGCGATCCACTGCTGTTGCTCGCGGGTTTCCCGCAAAGCTGGTACGCGTGGCGACGCGTGATGCCGCGCCTCGCCGAACGCTACACGGTCATCGCCATCGACCTGCCCGGCCAGGGCGATTCCGACAAGCCGGTCGACGGCTATGACACGCGCACCACCGGCGCGCGAATTCACGCCCTGATGCAGGCGCTCGGCCATCGCCGTTACTTTATCGGCGCCCACGACATCGGCGCCTGGGTCGCCTATCCCTACGCCGCAGCCCACCCCGACGAAGTGCGCCGTCTCGTTCTGCTCGATGCCAATATCCCCGGCGTGACGCTGCGCCCAACCGTGGATGTCGGCCCCGACAACTGGAAGAGCTGGCACTTCTTCTTCCATCCCGTGCCCGATCTGCCCGAGGCTCTGCTGACCGGGCGCGAACGCATCTACATCGAGTGGTTTTTCCAGCGTAAATCGGCCAATCCGGCGGCCACGTTCTCGCCGCAGGATCTCGACGAGTATGAGCGCGTCTACCGCATGGCCGGCAATCTGCGAGGCGCCCTCGGATATTACCGTGCCGTGTTCGAGGACATCGAACAGAACCGGCAGCTCGCCAATGTCAGGCTCAAGACACCGATCCTGGCCCTAGGCGGCGATGTCGGGATGTCTCCAAATATCTTCGAGGCAATGAAACCGCTCGCCGAGCATCTCGAGGGCGGCGTGATCTCCGACTGCGGACACTACATGCCCGAGGAGCAGCCCGCGATCATCGCCAACCGCATGCTCGCGTTCTTCGACGCCGATCGCTGACTACGGCGCAACGGAGCAGACCGCGCCGGCGACATCGCCGGCGCGTGCCGGCAGCGGCCATGGAGCGCAGCGGCTGCAGCATTGTCCTGCCGCGTGGGTGGCTACTCGGCAGGCGCGACATTGACCGGCGAGACCGGTCGCCTGCGATGACCGCTGACCTCGGCGCCCGCCGCTGGATCCATCGCACCGCTGAGCACCGGCGCCATCAACGACACCAGCGCGACCGCGACGAACGCGACCGAGAAATCCGCCAGCTGCAGCTGTTCGTGGCCCCAGAACCGGCTCGACACGGCGAGGACGGTCGCGGAGAACGCGACACCAAGAGCCAGGGAGAGCTGCTGGAAGGTGGTGTAGAAGCTGGTCGCTGCACTCATCGCCTCACTCTCCACGTCCGCATAGGCGATGGTGTTGTAGGAGATGAACTGCAACGACTGGAAAAAGCCCTGGACGAACAGCACCGCATAGATGGCGGCGAGCGGCCACGCCGGGCGGAACGCGGCGCACGTCCCCAGCAGCACCGTGGCGCCGAGACCGACCCACACCAGCACGTTCTTGAAACCGATCCTTCGCAGGAAGCGCGGCGCCATGGCGCGCATGAACAGCGAGCCGGCCGCGCTCACGAAGGTGATCAAGCCGCTCTGGGCCGCCGACAGCCCGAAGCCGAGTTGCAGCATCATTGGCAGCAGGAAGGGCATGGCCCCGACCGAGATACGCGACAACGCCCCACTGACCACCGAGGTCCGGAACGTCGCGATCCGCATCAACCCGAAATCGAGAATCGGCGCATCGAAACCCCTGGCGTGAAACCAGTAGGCCACGCCCGCGGCGACGCCGACGGCGATCACGCCCCCCACCGCGACCAGCGATCCCATGCCGCGCCCGATCATCTCGAAGCCGCTCATGAGGCAGACCAGCGCGACCGCCGACAGAACGATGCCCTTGATATCGAAGGGAAGGCGCGCCGGCTCGCGAAACTCCTCGATGTACTTGCTGGCGAGAACGATCCCGAGCAGACCGATCGGAATGTTGATGTAGAAGATCCAGCGCCAGCTCGACAGCGTGATGATCAGACCGCCGATCGGCGGTCCCAGAATCGGGCCGAGCGTCGCCGGCACGAGCACCCATGCCATGGCCGCGACCAGATCCTTTTTGGGAACCGCGCGCAGCAGCACAAGACGTCCGACAGGCATCATCAGGGCGCCGCCGATGCCCTGGATGATGCGCGCGGCGACGAGGAACGAAAGCGATGTCGCGAGGCCGCATAGCAGGGAGCCGACCGTGAAAATGGCGATCGCCGCCCGAAACACGGTGCGCGATCCAAACCGGTCCGCGACCCGGCCGCTGGCGGGAATCAGGATGGTCAGGCTGAGCAGATACGCCGTCAGGGCGATGCTCATGTACGTCGGTTCGACTTGAAACGAACTCGACATCGCCGGCAGGGCCGTCGCGAGCACCGTGCCGTCGAGTTGCTCCATGAACATCGCGCTGGCGATGATCAGGGCGATCGTGCGCGACCGGCCCAGCGAACGGGCCGCCGTCTCATCCGGAGCGGGCGGGATCGGAGATTCAAGCGGCATCCGGGGCCTTATGGGCCCTCTCCCCGGCCCCCGAAAGCGCCATTTTCTCATAGCCGAATTGCGAAGACGTCGCGCCCGGCGGCGCCTTCTCCGCGCGTCAGCGATACCAGCCCGAAGGGGCTGAGCAGCCGATCACGTTCAGACAGAGGCGCACCACGGTAGCGCCCCGGCACGGCCCGGGGGCCGGAGAACGGATCCGCCCCAAAACCGGTGAAATTTGGAATTCCCAGCAAATCTCCGCCCGGGCTAGACAACATGAGCGCGAACGGGCATCGCCTCACATCCGATGTCGATCGCGCGTGTTGTTCCCCTGGTAAGCGCGATGTCTCCCAGCCCCCACACCCCGCTGATCGTTGTTGGCCTGCTCGCAATCGCGACGGCCGCCTCACCACTCATCTCGGCGAGGTCGAGCGCTCCCCAGCGAGTCACAGGCGTCATCGAACGGCTTCGTGGCAACACGGTCACGATCCGCGCACCGGACGGCGCCAGCATCATGGTGCGTGTTGCCCCCGGCACCGAGATCGCCAAGCTGCTGCCGGCGACGCCGGAGCGGACCGCCGATCCCGATCCGGCGACACTCCATCTGCTTCCTCACCTCGCCCGCGGTCATGTATCCGACCTGTCGCCGGGGGTCCGTATCTCGGCCCTGGTCCAGCGGGAATACGCCCGCATCGAGCAGGCCCAGCGCATCGACGTGGTGTCCGATGGGCTGCGCTAGAGGCGGTGTTCCAGCCGCGCCGCGAGGCGCACGAGCGGCAGCAGCAGCACGAGATACATCGCCGACGCCAGGATCAGCGGCGACGAGTTGTAAGTCAGCGAACGCGCGAGATTGGCCGACTGCAGCAACTCCGGCACGGAAATGACGCTGGCCAGCGTCGTCAGCTTGATCAGCTCGATCGTGTTCGACAGCAGGTCCGGCAGCACGTTGCGAACGGCCTGCGGCAGCACGACGTAGACGAAACATTGCCGCGCCGACAGCCCGGTCGACCGCGCGGCTTCCCACTGGCTTTGCGGCACGCTCGCCACGCCCGCGCGATAGATCTCGCTGTAGTAGCTCGCCGAGTTCAGCAGGAAGGCCACTGCGACCGCGACCAGCGGCGGCACGCGAAGGCCGATGAACGGCAGCCCGGAATAGACGAAGATCAGCAGCACCAGCGGCGGGAACGAGCGCAGGACATCGACGACCGCAAGCGCCGGCCAGCGCACGGTACGGCGGGACGACGTCGTCAACAGCATGGTCAGAAGACCGCTGCAAAGGCCGATCGGTATCAGCACAGCACACAGCAGCAGGGTCTGCAGCAAACCGCGCAGCAGGAAAGGCGTGACCTTCGCCATGACCTCGACATTGACGAACTCGTGGATGAATTCGTTCATCAGCGGCCACCCCAGCGAAAGCGCCGTTCGAGGCGCCGCGACGCGATCACCAGCGGTGCGAACATGATCACATAGAGCAGCGCCGCCAATGTCAGCGGGGTGGCGTTGGAGGACATCGACAGCGCCGAACCGGCGCGCCCGAGGATTTCGTTCATGCCGATGGCGCTGCCGAGCGCGAGATTCTTGGTGATCGAGATCACCCGACTGGTGAGCGGCGGGATCGCGATGCGGACCGCCTGCGGCAGGATCACCCATCTCAGCGTCTGTGCCGCGGTCAATCCGGTCGACCGCGCCGCGAGCCATTGCCCCTGCTGCACCGACGTGATGCCGGCCCAGAAGATCTCCTCCGCGAACGCCGCGAGCACCGCGGCGAGCGACAGCCACAGCACGACGAAACTCGGCATGACCACGCCGACCGCCGGCGCGCCGAAAAACAGCACCAGGATGATGGCCAGCGGCGGCAGCGAGCGGAACAGGTCGGCGAACAGGATGATCAGGACGTTGAGCGGCTTGATGCGCAGCGCACGCAGGAACGCCAGGGCGAGACCACAGCCGACGCCCGTGACCACCACGGCGAGCCCTGCCGCAACGGTCAGCCAGACGCCGCCGACGATGTCCCATCCATACCGGGCGATGACGTCCGCATTGAAGAACGTGAACAGAAACCGGTCCCATTGCGACATCGCCGCCGTCGACATCCGCTAGTGCCTGATCTGGGTCAGAAAGCGACGGGTGCGCTCATGGCGCGGCCGCGCGAAGATCTCCTCGGCATCGCCCTCCTCGACCACGACCCCGCCGTCGACGAACAGCACCCGATCGGCGGCGCTGCGCGCGAAGCTCATCTCGTGGCTGGCGATCACCATGGTGATCCCTCGCGCCCGCAGATCCTTGATCACCGCCAGAACGCTGCCGACGAGTTCCGGATCGAGCGCCGATGTCGGCTCATCCATCAGGATGATCTTGGGATCGAGCGCAAGGGTGCGGGCGATGGCGATGCGCTGCTGCTGCCCGCCCGACAGCTGCGCCGGGTAAACGGGCGCTTTCTCGGCCAGACCGACCAGTTCGAGCGCGGCCATGGCCCGCACCTCTGCCTCCTGTCGGCGCAAGCCCACCACCTTGCGCAAGGCCAGCGTGACGTTTCCGAGCACCGTCAGATGCGGATAGAGATTGAAATGCTGGAACACCATGCCGATCTGGCGGCGCGCCGCATTGATATCCGTGCGCCGCGACAGCAGGTCGACGCCATCGAAGATGATCGCGCCTGCGTCCGGCTCCTCCAGCCGGTTGCAGCAACGCAACAGCGTGCTCTTGCCCGATCCCGACGGCCCGATCAGAAACACCAGGCGGCCGCGCTCGACCAGGAGATCGACGCCCCGCAGGACCTCGACAGCGCCGAAACGCTTGCGCAGGCCCCGGGCCTCAAGCAGGAACTGGCGCCCGTCCGCCGGCGTCGGATCCGCACCGCTCATTTGCAATCGGGGGACTGCGGCGTCGGATCATACCCCGGGAAGCCCGGCTGGCCGTATCCGGGATAAACCGTCGTCGTCGCCGACCCCGGCTCCGGCTCGATTTCGAACCACTTGACGTAGAGCTTGCGCAGCGTGCCGTCCTTCTTCATGCACACCAGCGCATCCTCGAGGGTCTTGCGCAACGCGGTGTTGTCATTGCGCAGCGGCATGCTCCAGACCAGGCCGGTCTTGTACAGCAGCGAATTCTTCAGCCGCGGGTTGTTCTTCACGACCCAGGCGACCACCGTCACCGCCGACACGTTGGCATCGGCACGGCCCGCGATCACCGCCTGGGCGGCGTCGGTGCTGGTCGCGAACGATTCGAACTTCCAACCGTACCTGGCGGCATTGTCCGCCACGAACTTCTCGTAGACCGAGCCCTTCTGCACGGCGATGGTCTTGCCGGACAGGTCCTCGAGTCGGGTGATCTCGGGGGCCGTCTTGAGCGTCATGAAGCGATAGTCGGCGTCGACGAAGCCTTCCATAAACAGCAACTGCTGGGCACGCTCCGGCGTCACGGTCACCACCGCCGCGAGAAAATCATAGGTGCCAGCCTGCAGCGCCGGAATGAGGCCCGAGAACTGCGCTCCGTCGACCTGGATGGGGCGGCCGATCCGCCGCGAGATCTCGTCCACGACATCGATATTGAAGCCCTCCAGCCCGCCGGACAGTTTCGGCATCGCATGGGGCGCGAAGGTCGCGTCGATCGCCGAACGCAGCGGCGCGGGCTGCTGGGCCGACGCAGGCGCCGTCACGGCGCAGGCCACGGCGAACCAGATCGCAGCAAGTGTCAGTCTCATGGGCAAGCCTTCCCGATGGCTGTCCGGCGCAGCTGCCGGACCTGTCGAATTCCTGTGACAGGCTAGACGGAAAAGCCGAGAGGCAGGATATCCCATTTATTGGACACGCGATATGGTCGCGTCAGCACGGATCAAAAATTGGGCGCACTGCCATGGATATCGCCACGCTGGTGATGACGCATGTGGTTCTGGACTGCTCGAGTATTCGCGAGGCGGCGCGGCGCCTGCAGCGGCCGCCGGCGACGATTTCGGCCGCGGTCAAGCGTTTCGAACGCATCGTGGCCGTGCCGCTGCTGCAGCGCGCCGGGTCCTCCAGCCTCCTCACCCTCGAAGCCCGCCGTGTCGAGAAGGAAGTTGCAACTGCCGCAGGCCTCGCCATGAGAATGATTTCGCCCAAGTTGGCCGCCCCCGCGGCGGAACGCTTCTGCGCGCAGGCGATGATCAGCATGACCGCGTTGCGGCGTTTCCTGACGGTGGCCGAGGTCGGGAGCGTCCGGCGTGCGGCGCGCGCGATCGAGCTCGGTCAACCTCAGCTCACGCAGCAGATCGCGCGGATGGAGAGCGCCATCGGCGCGACATTGTTACGCAGGTCGCCGAGCGGTGTCACGCTCACCGCCGCCGGACGTACCATTGTCGCCCTGCTGCCGGAGATCGAGGACAGGCTGCGCCGTGTGTCCAGAAAGGCCGACGAGCGCTTTCGCTCGAGCAGCACCACCGTCCGGCTCGCAACCGCAATCCCGCTCGGCCATGACAGCAACATCGCACGCCTGATGGCCTTCCTCGCCGCCAACTGGCAGAGCCAGCGCCGCAAACAGCCGCTGTTCCTGACGAGCGGCACCGCCGAGGAGCTGTTCGCCGGCCTCAAGGACAAGCGCTTCGACCTCGCCCTCGTCGACAGCGAGACGATCCCGGAAGACTTTGCTGCGAGGCCGCTGTTCACATCCCGCCTCGCGCTGGTCGGCGCCCGCGATCTGCTGGCCCGCCCGACGGCGACGATCGACCTCGTTCGCGACCACCCGCTCGCCCTGCCGAGCCGTCGCACCGGCCTCGGCCAGGCAGCTCATCGCCTGCTGGCGCAACTGCTCGGGCCGGATGATATCGACGCCCTGACACTGGTCGAAATGGATTCCATTCCGGTCATTGCCAATCTCATGATCGACTTTGGCTTCCTGTCGATCCTGCCGGAAAGCGCGCTGTCCGCGCTCGACACCGCCCTCGCCACCCGCCGCCTGGAGCCGGCCGTCGAACTCACGCTGTCATTGATCTGGAGTAGAACCGATGCGGCGCACCGCGCGGCACGGCAGATCCTAAACATGCTGCGCGATTTCCAACCGGCGCCCCGCGCCGGACGATGACATCGTGCCGCGGCATCGATATCGATACGAGGGACTCGCCGACAGCTATCGCAGTTCGTGGCCGAGGGCGCGCAGCACCTCGACCAGTTTATCCCGCCCCTTGAGCGCGGCAATCGAGCCGAGACGATTGACGACCGCCTGGATCCAGCCCGTCGCCGGAAGGCTCTGGTCCTCCTGGAATCGGCGCAAGGTCGCATCGTAAACAGCAATCCCCTCTTTTTCGCCGTCCGCGCTGTAGCGTTCGCGATGGACCACCACGCCCTGCCCCAGCCGCGGCTTGACCTGCGCAGGCGTTGCGGGATCCGGATAGCCGACGCACAGGCCGAACACAGGCGCGACATGCGCCGGCAGGCCGAGCTCGGCGGCAACCGCCTGCGGCCTGTTGCGGATCGCCCCGATATAGACCGCTCCAAGCCCCAGCGATTCGAGCGCGACGACAGCGTTCTGTGCCGCCAGCGCGGCATCGATGACCGCGACCAGAAACGTCTCGAGGTACGGCAAAGCCTCGCCGGCGCGACCGCTGTGCTGAAACAGCCGTTCGGCGCGCGACAGATCCGCGAGCCAGACCAGAAACAGCGGCGCCTGCCGAATGTGAGCCTGAGCGCCGGCGAGATCGGCCAGTCGCGACTTGCGCTCGTCATCCTCGACCACGACGACACTCCAGGCCTGCAGGTTCGACGACGAGGCTGCTGATTGCGCGGCCGCAATCGCGATCTCTATCGTCCCCGGTGGCAGCGCCTTGGGCAGATAACTTCGCACGGACCTGTGGCCGATGAGGCCGGCAAGGACATCATTCCAGAGCCCCCGCGTATCGGGCACGTGAGGACCATATCGCCGCTGCAGCGCCACGTCCGCCGCAGACCTGCTGCTCGTATCCGATTCCAGCGTGTCGTTCAGGACCCTCATTGCTGTCTCTCTATCCGGCAGCGGCACCGCATTGCATGCGTCCGTCGCAGTCTGAGCGCACTCCGATCGCCAATATATTCGCGGAGCCTCCGCAATAATATCGGGACCTCCGCTGTATTGGCGGCTCTGGCGACTTGTTGGAGGAAAATCTCCAACACATTCATTCTCGAATTGAGATCAGATTCAGAAGACCATACCCCTGACGACGACGGACGGAGTGATTTCGTCCCCGCGCATGGAGATCCCGATGAATCCCGCAATGCAGACCATGATGCCGATGATGGGCGGCATGTCCCCGATGATGAATGGCATGATGCCGATGATGGGAGGCATGCCGGGCATGACCGCCATGGCAATGCCGATGATGATGTGCAAAGTCACCTGCACGATGACCGCCAACGGCATGACCTGCGACATGGCGCCGATGGATCCGGCCATGAAGGACATGTTCATGCAGTGCTGCCAGAACATGATGAGCATGATGGGCACCGGCATGCCGATGATGATGAACTGCGGCGGCATGATGATGATGTGCATGATGCCGATGAAATGAGCGCCTTCCCGGCGTGAACTGACCGAAGGCCGGCGAACCTCCGGCTTTCGGTGTTTCCGCATCAACCGACGGTCTCGACATAGGTCATGACCAGATAGAGGATCGCCTCTTCCGCCCCGAGATTGCGGTAAGTGTGCGGAACGTCCGCGTCGAAAAGAATAGCATCCCCTTCGTTCAGGACCTGGGGACGTCCGGCCGCCGACGAGATTTCAACAGCCCCCCTGGCAACAACGACATTCTCGCGGGTTCCCACCGCATGGGCGTCGGCTTCCTCGCGATGCAACGGCGCCAGCCGAAGCTCGTAGAATTCAACCTTGCGCTCGCTGTCGAATGGAAACAGTGCACGGGAGGTGAACCGGCCCTGGTTCGACGACAGCAGCTTGGCGTCCGCCCGCCGAAACACCTGCGTTCCGCGATCATCCTCCACCGCGATCAGGCTGGCGAACGGCACCCCCAACGCGGTCGCCACCTTCCACAGAAGCCCGATGGTCGGAACGCTC
Source organism: Bradyrhizobium sp. U87765 SZCCT0048 (assembly GCF_018131225.1). Lineage (GTDB taxonomy): Bacteria > Pseudomonadota > Alphaproteobacteria > Rhizobiales > Xanthobacteraceae > Bradyrhizobium_A. Next base: position 994,629 of record NZ_JAFCMM010000001.1, read on the forward strand.
TTGCCCGCCTCGATCTGTCCGAGCATGGCGCGGCTCACGCCCGAGTGCTTGGCAAGACGCTCCAGCGAATATCCCTGCCGGACGCGCAGCCGGCGCAGGTTGCGCCCGACGATCAACGGCAGATCGATCACGGGATCGAAAGGCTGCGAGCGGTCATCGTCCACCGCGCGCGGCGCCGCACGCGCGACGTCTTGCCCAACGTCTGTCTCACTCACGGGATCGTCGGCAGTTGCGGTACGAACACGTACGCGGGCCAGACCCAGAAGTAGCTGACGACAAATCCAAAGGACATTGGCGCGGCGGCCGTGACGCCTTGCGGCGCACGCTCGCCCGCCCGTCGGGCCCGATACAACTGCAAATCGAATACTTCCGCCGTTCGACCGGTCACAGCCGCCCTCTTACCTGACAGCGCATTTCACCGGAATGCGCCCCTGAGATGCTGGCGCAACAGCGCCCGCCGATCAATGTGCCGGACAACAAAACGACGCGAGCGACATTCTCGCGCCGTTTTTCAGGATGTTATTTCCGAAATCGTCCCCGCAACAGTCGAAAGCCACGCACAACCTCGTCGTTTTGCACGCAGCATCCGCGGCGGATTTCCGTCGTCGACGGCGCACCAGCGCCGCCACATTGGACAACAGATGGAAGTACAAAATCTCACGCGACTCTCAGCCATCGATCACAATCGTCCATATCGGCTGTGAACTTTAAAATGGACAGAAGATCTCCCGCGCCTAACTTTGAAGGTCCACCGCGATGCGCGGGATCGTCCGGTCGACTTCAGCATCGACGTCCCGCCGACATCGCCTCCAAGCATCACCAGACCGAAGAGAGGCTCATGAGTTTCCGTCCCCTGCACGACCGCGTCGTGATCCGTCGCATTGAAGAAAGCTCAAAAACCAAGGGCGGGATCATCATTCCCGATACCGCGAAGGAAAAACCCCAGGAAGGCGAAATCGTCGCGGTCGGCTCCGGTGCGCGCGACGAAAACGGCAAGCTCGTGCCGCTCGACGTCAAGAAGGGCGATCGCGTTCTGTTCGGCAAGTGGTCCGGCGCGGAAGTGAAGATCAACGGCGAGGATCTGCTGATCGCGAAGGAGGCCGATATCCTCGGCATCATCGGCTGACGCGCGCTCCACGCCGCCCGACCACAAGTTCTCTCTCCATTTCACCTGCCTAACTTCATCGCGGCGCCTCCGCCGCCCCTTCAGGAGACATTCATGCCAGCCAAGGACGTCAAGTTTTCCGCCGATGCACGCGAGCGCCTGCTGCGCGGTGTCGACACTCTCGCCAACGCCGTGAAGGTTACGCTTGGGCCGAAAGGCCGCAATGTCGTCATTGAAAAATCGTTCGGCGCTCCGCGCATCACCAAGGACGGCGTCACCGTCGCCAAGGAGATCGAACTCGAGGACAAGTACGAAAACCTCGGCGCGCAGCTTCTTCGCGAGGTTGCATCAAAGACCAACGACCTCGCCGGCGACGGCACCACAACCGCGACCGTGCTGGCGCAAGCGATCGTCCGCGAAGGCGCCAAGGCCGTCGCAGCCAGCCTCAATCCGCTTGATCTCAAGCGCGGCATCGACCTCGCCGTCGCCGAGGCCATCAAGGACATCGAGAAGCGCGCCAGAAAGGTCCAGTCGCCCGAAGAGATCGCTCAGGTCGGCACGATCTCGGCCAATGGCGACGCGTCCGTCGGCAAGATCATTTCATCGGCCGTCCGGCGCGTCGGCAACGATGGCGTCATCACGGTCGAGGAAGCCAAGAGCCTGGATACCGAACTCGATGTCGTCGAGGGGCTCCAGTTCGATCGCGGCTATCTCTCCCCCTATTTCGTCACCAATGCCGAAAAACTCACGGTCGAACTTGAGGATCCCTACATCCTGATCCACGAGAAAAAGCTGACGACGCTGCAGCCCCTGCTGCCGATCCTCGAAGCCGCGGTGCAATCCGGCAAGCCCCTGCTGATCATCGCCGAAGACGTCGAGGGTGAGGCGCTGGCGACGCTGGTGGTCAACAAGCTGCGTGGCGGCCTCAAGATCGCCGCCGTCAAGGCGCCGGGCTTCGGCGATCGCCGCAAGGCCCTGCTCGAGGACATCGCCATTCTAACCGGAGGGCAGACGATCTCTGAGGATCTCGGCATCAAGCTCGAGAACGTGACACTCAACCAGCTTGGGCGCGCGAAGCGCATCCGCATCGACAAGGAGAACACCACCATCGTCGCAGGCGCCGGCAAGAAGAAGGACATCGAGTCGCGCGCGGCCCAGATCAAGGCTCAGATCGAAGAAACGACCTCTGACTACGATCGCGAAAAGCTGCAGGAGCGCCTCGCCAAGATCGCGGGCGGCGTCGCCGTGATCCGTGTCGGCGGCGCGACGGAAATCGAGGTCAAGGAGCGCAAGGACCGGGTCGACGACGCCCTCAACGCCACCCGCGCCGCGATCGCCGAAGGTATCGTGCCGGGCGGCGGGGTCGCGCTGCTGCGCGCCAAGACTGCGGTCGGCAAGCTCACCCATGACAATCCGGATGTGCAGGCCGGCATTCACATCGTGCTGAAGGCGCTGGAAGCCCCGATCCGCCAGATCGCGACCAACGCCGGTGTGGAGGGCTCGATCATCGTCGGCAAGATCCTCGAGAACCGCTCGCAGACCTTCGGCTTCGACGCCCAGGCCGAAGCCTATGTCGACCTGATCGAGGCTGGCATCGTCGACCCGGCCAAGGTCGTTCGCACCGCGCTGCAGGATGCGGCTTCGGTCGCGTCGCTGATCGTGACGACGGAGGCTCTCGTCGCTGAGTTGCCGAAGGACAAGACCGCAGCAGCGCCTCCAGCGCCCGGCGTCGATTTCTGACGCGCAACGTCGGCGCAAGCCCGCGCCGGACAGACATCTGCCATGGCATTCTGTCCGGCTCGCCTCGCAGCCATCCAGGGAAAGTGCCCTTCCTTCCATCGAACACGAGAATGACAGCAATGACGACACCATCGACCCGGCGCGCCGTTCTCAAGATCGGCGCTGGCTTCGCCATTGCCGGCGCCGCGGCAGGCCGCGCATCTGCCCAGGACAGGCCGCTGCGCATCGCGCTGGCGACCAGCATTTCGAACCAGGCCGCCGAAATCGCCGCCAAGGAAGCCAAGGCGCAAGGACTGGCGGTCGACCTGATCGAGTTCAACGACTGGAATACCCCGAACCGGGCCGTGGCCGATCGCGAGGCGGACGCCAACCTGTTCCAGCACGTGCCGTTTCTCGAATTCACCAACGCCCAGACCGGCTTCGGCCTCGTCCCGGTCGCCATCGCCTTCAGCACGCCATTTGCATTGTACTCGAAAAAGGTTGCCGCTCTGGATGCCCTTCCAGACAACGCACGGATCGCGCTATCGAGCGATCCCGTCAACACCGGCCGCGGCCTGCTTCTGCTGCAGCGCGCCAGGTTGATCGAGTTGAAGGCCGGCGCCGACCATCGCGCCAGGATCGAAGACGTCGCAGCTTATCGCAAGCCCGTGCGCATCGTGCAGCTCGACGGTCCGCAGATCGCGCGCTCGCTCGACGATGTCGACGCCGCCGCGACCTACCCGACTTTCGCCAAGCTCGCCGGTCTCGATCCAGCCGCTGGACTGATCTTCGAGAACGATTCGATTTACGCCTTCCGCTTCGTGACACGCCCCGATAGCGTGACCGATCCGCGCCTGCTCCGTTTCATTGCGATCTACAGGAACTCCGATGCCGTGAAGGCCAGGTTGCGTGAGCTGTACGGCTCCCTGGTGTCGTTTCCGGCCTGACCCCGAAAAGGGGCTGGCAGCCGCGACCGCCCTGTCCTCGCAAGCAGCGGTCACGGCCGTCGGCGGCTTGCCTGACAAACCTCGGCCTGGATCGCAAGATCCGATGGCCTCAAAGAAGCGAGCCGCGCCAGACGACGCAGCCGACGATCTCGATCTCGTCGGCGCGATCACACAGACAGGACCGTCCTGGAGGATCGCACCATTCTCGATCCGTCTATGGCTCCATCAGCAGAACGGGCTTGATCGTCATACCGCTCTTCATATCGGCCACTGCCTCGTTGATCCGGCTCAGAGGATAGTGACGGATCAGGCGGTCGATGGGAAAACGGCCTCCGCGATACAGGGCGATCAGCTCGGGAATGAACTGCTTCGGCACGCTGTCGCCCTGCAGGATGCCGCGAATGGTTCGGCCGAACAGAATGTGGGTCATGTCGAAGGCGACCTCGATGCCGAGCTTCGCACCGCCGATCAGGCCGCACACGCCGCGGACCTGCAGCATGTCGACCGCGGCCCGGAAGATGGCTGGATTGGCGGTCGTCTCCAGCGTATAGCGCACGCCGCCGTCAACAAGGCCGCGCACCCGCGCGACCAGATCGCCGTCGCGAGGATCGAGCGTGTGGGTGGCGCCGACCTCCCGCGCCAGAGCCAGACGCTCGCGATTGATATCAACAGCGACGATCACCGCGCATCCGGCGACGGCCGCCGCCATGATCGCCGCCAGGCCGACCGCACCGGCCCCGGTCACCGCGATCGACGAGCCCGGCTCCGGCCGCAAGGTGTTCAGCACCGCGCCTGCGCCGGTCTGAAGCCCGCAGCCCAGCGGCGCCAAGATATCCAGCGGCAGATCGCGGTCGACCACCACCGCATTGGCCTCGGTCGCGATGGCTTGGCTCGCGAACGAGGACTGGTGAAAGAACGCGCCGCTGATCGGCTCGCAGGCGAACCCGCCCGCCGGGAGCGACGACGGCTGACGAATGGGCGACGGCACGTCCCAGTTGCTGCCGGAGTAGCGCCGCCCGGAAAAATTCATCTCCATGTGATGCCAGCAATAGGACGCCTGGCCGGCGGCACAACTCGGACAGGCGCCGCATGCGGCGAACGACAGCAGGACGTGGTCACCGGGTCGGATCGTCGTCACAGCAGGGCCGACCGCTTCGACGACCCCCGCCCCTTCGTGGCCCAGCACTGCCGGCAGCGGCATGGGATAAGCCTGGTTGCTGATCATTAGGTCGGTGTGGCAGATGCCGGAAGCGACCATTCTGACCCGGATCTCGTCGTTGACCGGATCGTCGAGCTCCAGCGCTTCGATCAGGAAGGGACCGCCCTTGTCGCGGACGACCGCAGCATTGATTTGCATGGGATGTTGTTCTCGTCACAGATGAGCGGCGAGCCAACTGACACGCTGGCTCGCCATGACTTGGTCAGAACGGATAGGCCGGCACGGTGTCGCTCACCGTGACCCATTGCCATTGGCTGTACTCGTCCATGACCGATGGGCCACCCGACCGTGCGCCGTTGCCCGACGCTCCCATGCCGCCGATCGGACCGAAGACCTCATGATTGACGGTCTGATCGTTGATGTGAACGATGCCGGTTTTCAACTGGGCTGCCACCCGCATCGCGCGCGCCTGATCGGCCGTGAACACCGAGGCGACGAGGCCGTAGGCGCTGCCGTTGGCCAGCGCGATGGCCTCCTGTTCGGTCCGGAAAGTTACGATCGGAGCGATCGGTGCGAAGATCTCGTCCTTGTAGACGGGCATCTCCGCCACGACACCGGCGACAACCGTCGGCTGAAAATAGAGACCATCACATCGCCCGCCCGCGACAACCTGTGCCCCGGCCGCGACGCTGGCATTGAGCAGATCCACGGCACGCGCCGCCTGCCGCATGTTGATCATCGGCCCGAGATGAACCTGCGTCGTGTTGGGATCGCCGGCATGAAGATTGCGCGCCCGCGCGGCGAGCTTTTCAACATAGGCCGCGGCCACGGATTCCTGCACCAGATGGCGGCCGATGGTGAAGCAGATCTGCCCCTGGTGAAAGAAGGAGCCGAATGCCGTCGCCGAGGTGACCGCGTCGAGATCGGAATCCTCGAACACGATGGCGGCGTTATTGCCGCCAAGCTCGAGCGCAACCTTCTTCAGCGTCTTGCCGGCATTCTCGGCGACCTTGCGGCCAGCGGCAGTGGATCCGGTGAAGGAGATCATGTCGACATCGGGATCGTGCGTCAGGGCTTCTCCGGCCTCCGGGCCTCCGGGCACGACACAGAAAACACCTGCAGGCAGCCCGGCCATCTCGAACAGCCTGGCCAGGGCATAACCGCCGCAGACGGGGGTCTGGATGTCGGGCTTCAGCACCACCGCATTGCCCATGGCCAGCGCGGGCAACACGACGCGTGCCGCAAGGATAAACGGCGAATTCCAGGGCGTGATGACGCCGACAACCCCGAGCGGCACACGCCGCGCATAGCTGGCGCGCGCCAGCGAGCTCGACAGGATGTGCCCCACCGGCTGACCGGTGAGCGCCGCGATCTCGATCGCCTCGCGCGCGGAGGTCATGATCTCGAACGGCGCCTTGGGCGGGATGGAGCCTGTCTCGCGCACGATCCAGCGCCCGATCTCCTCAGCATGGGCTTCGCACAGCGCCGCAAACCTGCGCAGGACATCGCCGCGCTCGGTCGGAAGGCGCGCGGCCCATGCCGGCTGCGCGGCCCTGGCCGCCTGCGCGGCCGCCGCGACATCAGCCGCGGTGCCCGCGACACCGTGAAACAGGGTCTCGCCGGACGCCTTGTCGGTGACGGGCACGCTGGCCCCGGCCGCCTCGCCAAACCTGCCGAGATAGATCGTGCCTGACATTGCCGGAGAGACGACAGTTCCCATCATGCTGGGCTCATGGGTCATTGGTATCCTCACTGTTGATGGCTGGAGTCGTGGAGTGTCGCTGCGCGTGTCATGACGGCCGGCGCCGGATCGGAAACAGCTCGACATTGGTCCAGCGCGCGATCAGTCCCCAGGCGCCGCCCGGCGCGAACAGCATGGCCGCGACGGCGACCGCGCCCAGCACGACGAGGTAAATCGGGCCGTAGCCGGCAAACAGCGTCCGAAGCACAAAGAAAATGAGGGTGCCGATGAACGGCCCTTCGATGCGTCCGGTGCCGCCGATGATCACGATGAACAGGACATAGGCGGTCCAGTCGAGCAGGCTGAAGGCGGAATCCGGCGTCATCCGCAGCTTCATCAGAAAGATGAGACCTCCGGCCACGCCGGTTGCGAACCCCACGGCGATATAGACCATCCGCTTGATGCGCATGGCATCGACGCCGAGTGCCTCCGCAGCGCGTTCTGAATCCCGGATCGCGACCAGCGCAAGACCGATGCGCGAGCGCATCAACAGATAGATCGCGACAATCGTCACGGTGGCGAGCGCCAGCGCCAACGCCAGGAACACCGTCGCCCGCGCCTCCGGGCTCGCCCCCAGCGTGCGCACGACCGCGGCGGGCAGGCTCAGCCCCGATCCGCTGCCGAGGCCCGGCGTGATCGCTACCGTCAGCAGGCAGATCTCGGCGACAACCCAGGTGCCGATGGCAAAGTGCGCGCCCTTCAGCCGAAAGATGAAGACCGACGCGACCGCGGCGGCAACGAGCCCGGCGACGCCGCCGACCAGCAAGGCCGGTAGCGGCGGAAGCCCGAGGCCGGTCGCCGCAGAGAAGAAGGCATAGCCGCCGAGCCCGACATAGGCCTGCTGCCCGACCGAAACGAGACCAGCGTAACCGGCCAGCAGATTCCACAGCTGCGCCAGCGTAAGATAGATCAGGATCTCGCTGAGAAGGCGTAGTGAAGCAGGACCCAGGACCTGCGACATCACAAGGCAGCCGGCAGCGGCGACCGCGATACCGAGCATCGGCACGATGGCGGCCGCCTGCCCCCTCCCGCCCCTGACCATGCCGTGAAGCAATCCGTCCGTCATGCCTGCAGCACCTTCGGAAACAACCCGTTGGGCCGCAGCAGCAAGACCGCCAGGAAAACCACATGGCCGGCGAGCATCTGCACGCCAGGATCGATCCGGGCGCCCAGCGCCTGCGCGAGCCCCAGCACCAGCCCGCCAGCCAGCGCCCCCCAGAAGCTTCCGAGGCCGCCGATGATGACAACCTCGAAGGCGGTCAACAGCCGCGCGGGGCCGAGCGTCGGATCGAAGTTGGTCCGCACCGCCATCAGCACCCCGGCGATGGCGATGACCGCGAACGCGATCGCCGACGCCAGCGCATAGACATTGTTGTGATTGACCCCCATCAACCGCACGGTTTCCGGATCGTCCGAGGTCGCGCGCAGCACGCGGCCAATCGCGAGGCGATAGAAGACGAGCTGCAACAGGCCGATCACCGCGAGGGCCGTCACGGCCACGATGATCGGATAGATCCCGATCGCCGTGCCGCCGACCGAAAGGCTCGCGGTCTCGATTGCGCCAGCCTGCAGCTTGCGGGTATCGCCGGAGAAGACCTGCAATAGCGCGTTCTGAAGAATGATCGACATCCCGAAGGTCACGAGCAGCGCCGCCATCGGATCCCTGCCGACCACACGATTGAGCAAGCCGCGCTGCAGCAGATAGCCGAACGACGACATCGCGGGAACGACCACCAGCAGCGACAGAAAAGGATGGACCGGGACTGTCCAGGTCACCACCAGCGATGCGAAGCCGGCGAGCACGATAAAGTCGCCATGCGCCAGGTTGACGGTGCGCATGACGCCGAAGACCAGCGCCAGCCCTGCCGCGAACAGCGCGTAGAGGCCGCCGAGCATCAGCGCCTGCACCAAAATCTCAAGAACCAGCATGCGCCACGCCCTCCAGACCGAAGTAGGCTTCCGTGATCGCCTGGCGCGACAAGGCCCGCGGCGAGCCCTCCAGCGCGACTCGGCCGGAGCGCAGGCAATAGAGACGGTCGGCAGCGACCATCGCCTGCGAAATGTCCTGCTCGACGATGATCATCGCCATGCCTTCAGCCCGGATCGACGCCAGCCGTGCGTAGAGTTCGCGCACCACCACCGGCGCGAGGCCGAGCGAGGCCTCGTCACACAGCAGCAACCGGGGATTGGCCATCAGCGCACGGCCGATCGCCACCATCTGCTGCTGGCCGCCGGACAAGGCGGTGCCGGCACTGCTTCTGCGCTCGGCGATGTTCGGGAACAGGGCGTAGACGCGATCGAGCGTCCAGGCGCCGGCGCGGCCCGCGTGCGCCCCCATCAACAGATTCTCCTCGACGCTGAGGGAGGAGAATAACCTGCGCCCCTCCGGCACCAGGGCGATGCCATTCCTGACAATCGCCTCCGCCAGCCAGTGCCCGATCGGTGCGCCCGCGAGGCGAATGGTGTCCGCCCGCGCCGGCAGCAGGCCCGCGATCGACTTGAGCAGGGTCGACTTGCCGGCGCCGTTCGAGCCGACCAGCGCGACGCATTCGCCGGCATCGACATGCAGGCTCATGCCGAACAGCGCCTGAAATTCGCCATAGAAGGCATCGAGCGCGGCAACCGAGAGCAAGGCAGTCCGCATTGCAGGATCGGTCATTGCAGGACGTCCGTATCAGGTTCCATGCCGAGATAGATCTCCCGCACCTGCGACGAGCGCATCACGCCATGCGGTTCGCCCTGCGCGACGATCCGGCCACGATCGAGCACAATGAGGCGCTGCACCACACTGAGCAGTGCGTGCACGATGTGTTCGATCCAGATCACCGTCGTTCCGCCGAGATGAATGGCCTTGATCAGCTCGACAAGCTCAAGGCATTCTGCCTCGGTGAGACCACCCGCGATCTCATCGAGCAGCAGGAGCTCTGGCTGGGTCGCCAGCGCGCGAGCGAGTTCGAGCCGCTTGCGGTCAAGCAGCGTCAACGCCCCCGCCTGCATATCCGCCAGCCGCAGCAACCCCGTGCGCTTGAGCACATCGAGCGCCCGCGCCTCGGGAGGAGCCGCCTGTTGATCCCGCGCTGCGAAGACCGCGCCGACCAGAACGTTCTCGAACACCGACAGGCCGACGAAGGGCAGCGGGACTTGATAGGTCCGCGCAACTCCGAGACGGCTGCGCCGGCGGGCACCGAGCGCCGTGACATCGCACCCTGACATCAAAATCAAGCCACTCCCCGGAGCGAGATCGCCGCTGATCAGATTGAACAGCGACGTCTTGCCGGCGCCATTGGGACCGATGATGCCGACGGCATCCCCCACCGCGACATCGAACGAAATGTCCTCGGCGACGGCCACCGCACCAAAAGCGCGCGAGACCGAGCGCAGCGACAGCACCGTCGCAGCCGCAGTACTATCGCAGCGCTCAGGCGAGCGGCTGCATCTCGCCATTGGCCTTGATGTTGAGGGCCGTCGCGTTCGAGGTAATGACCAGATCATACTTGTATTTGCCACCCTTGGTGAGGCGCCACTGGCCACCGACAAGCGGGGTCTTGGCGACATTCCTGATCGAGGTATTCTTCCAGTCGACCTTGCCGACGACCGTATCCAGCGATGTCTCGCGAATGGCTGCGATCACGGCCTTGCGATCACCGATGTCGGCGGTGCGCTTGATGACATCGGTTGCGGTCTCGAACATCGCGTGAATGAACCCGATCGGCTGCGTCCACTGCTTGCCGGTCGCAGACGTGTAGGCGGCGGCGAGCTTGTCGGCCGAGAAGCCACTCACGGACGAGCGGAACGGGTGGTGCGGCGACCACCACACTTCGCTGGAGAGGTTATGCGCCGCGTCGCCGAGCGCCTCGACGGCGGCCGGAAACAGAATGGCTTTCGCGACCGAAGCGACTTTGGGTCGAAAACCCTGCTGGCGCGCCTGGGTCCAGAAGGTGGTGAAATCCGGCGGGATCGGCGCGCCGGTAATGATCTGGCAATCGGCCCGCTTGAAATTCGAAATGATCGCGGTGAAATCGTCGCTGAGCCCCTTGTAGAAGCCCGACGACGTGACCGCGTACTCACGCGCCTTGAGTCTCGCCGGAGCCCCCGTCACCGGATCGCCCCAGGCCCGTCCGTCCTCGTCGTTGGGAAAGATCCCCCCGACCTTCCTGTTGGTGGGGATCAGGTCCCACATGTCCGAGAACACCGCCATGATGTCCTCGAAGCCCCAGAAGAAATGAAAGGTCGAATCGAACCCCTTCTCCGGCGCCCCCCCGCGCGCGAACATCCAGGGCTGCCACGGACAGATCGAGGAAATGCAGGGCACGCCGTTGAGCTCGCACTGATCGGACACTGGATTGACCGTTTCCGGACCAGAGGCCACGACCACGATGTCGACCTTATCGCCGGAGATCAGCTCGTTGGCGACCTCGGCGGCGCGATTGGGGCTGGACTGGGTATCCTTGCTGATGATCTCGAGCGGATAAGTTCGCCCTGCGACCGTGATGCCGTTCTTGAACGCGTCGCGAATGCCGGCGAGCACGAACTGATCGGATTCGCCGAACAGCGCCAGCGCGCCGGATTGCGGACTGACATGGCCGATGCGAATGGTGCGGGCCTGAGCGACCGCCGGCGATGATATTCTCCCCGACAGCGCCACGAGACCGGCAGATGCGCCGGATGCCATCAATGTGCGACGCGATATCCCCGTCCGTGCCAACCGGTCCATTGCATTCCCCCCGCGTGATCGTTGCGGAGAGAATAGCTGGCGCGGTTCGGCACGCTTTGCCGGAGAAGCCCAATTGATGTTCTCGTCGGGGCCAGGGTCTCAGCCTTCGCGCATCTCGCTCGGCGCTTTTCCGAAACGCTGGCGGAAGCGCCTGCAGAAATGCGAGTTGTTCTTGAAACCCCAGCGATAGGCAATCTCGGACACGCTGGCGGACCGCCGCACCGGGCTCGACAGATCGCGCGCCGCCTGCTCCAGCCGCTCGAGCACGACATACTCCATCACACTGATCCCCTGGCGCTCGAACAGTTTGCCGAGGGAGCGCTTGGAGATGCGCAGCGCGCGCGCGATCTTGTCGGGTGACAGCGTCTCGTCCGTCAAGCCGGCCTGGATAACTGCCCGCGCCCTGGCGAACGGCACGAGGTCGCCCTCGATGACGGCCTCGTCGGGCCGGGCTTTCGAGGCGCCCGCGGAAAACAGATCAAGGACATTGTCGACCACGACGGCGAGGTCGTCTGGGCCCATCACCTCGATGTTGGCCGCAGCGGCGCGGAGCGTCGCGGCTGCGATCCGGCTGAGCGGCTCCTGCGGGCACACCTGAAAGCAGCCGCGCGAGCGCAGCGAACGCCATCGCTGTTCGACCGCCCGGCTCGGCATGCGCAGGGCGATATGATCGAAAGGCCCGTCGAAATCCAGGCGATGCGGCATCCGGGCGTCGTAGAAGAAAAATTCGCCGGGCCGGACCTCGAACTGCTGCTGCTCGACCTCGACCCTCATCAGGCCCTCGCGCTGCAGGAACAACATGACGAAATCGTCTCCGGTCTGGTCGATGCAGGCGCGCGACCGGCTCGCGCTATGGCGGGAGGCACGTAAAACGGCGAGGCCGCTGCCACCGGACGCGAATACAGAAAAGGAGCCGTCAAACTCCGCAGCGACCGGCAGCCGACATGCGACATCGACAAGACGCTCGGACACCGCCGCACGCCACGAATCCATGCGATGACGAAGCGCAAGATGCGCCGAATCGAATTGCGTTAACAAACCATCCTCCCCCTGTTCTTGCTTGCAGGCTGGCGCGGTCTTGTTTCTTCGCCGCTCCTCCGCCGCCTGCGTGAATGCCGCATTCAAATCGGAGCCCCCCGATCGTCCGCGTCACGTCAAGATCGCCTGCCGGCATCGGGTCGAGCGCCGCAATAGCCGGCTGGTCGCATGTCTCGATCTGCCTACCCGCCTTCGCCGGCCGCGAGCGGAGCCCGGCTAAGATCGTTGCCGCCTGCGACCGTTTTGGTCATCAGGCGGATCAATTGCACCCGCTCTGCTTCCGACAGACCGACAAGGATATCTCCCTGCAAGTCCGCGACGATCGGATCGAGCCGTTTGAGGAGCTTCGCCCCCGCCACCGTCAAGGCCAGCGACCGCGATCGCCGGTCCTGCCGATTGACATTGCGCTTGACGAGGCCCTTGCTCTCGAGCCGATCGACGACACCGCCGATCGTGACCCTGTCGTAAGCAATCAGGCCCGCGAGCGTCACCTGATCGAGCTCGGGATACTCCCGGATTGCACAGAGCGCACCGTATTGAACGGGCGTGATATCCTCGCCATGCCGCGCCATGGTCTCCGAGAACACCCCGGTCGAAATCTGATGGAGCCGGCGAACAAGATGGCCCGGCATCCCGTAGATTGGCAGCATCCTCAACGCCTTCGCAAATAGCCGGCCGCTTCGATGGACCGATGGTAAAACGTCGTATACTACGCAAATTGCGACCAGACAACCGACCGGGTACGGACGGCGCCTCCGACGACTATGGGCGGGGCCCCGATGGCTGCCTGGCGACAACGCTGGAACTCGTCCTTGGCTATGGTTCTGCGCCGCCCCCGCCGCTGAGCGACACGGACCGGCCATTTCGGCAGCGGCGTTGTCAGTTTCAACCGGACATACGACTTGTTGACGGCCTTCATCCAGCCGGCCATGGCCGCCTGGCATGATCGCGATGCCGCGCGAAATCGCCATCGCAACATGAAACGATGCAACAGCGCTTCCCAGCACCTGCGGCGAAAATCTGCACAACAGGCCGACGTGCAGCGTCTGGGGTGACGCCACGCGACAGCGCCATGAAGTCCGCTTCTGCCTGGTCGAGATCGCTGAGAATCCGCTCGGCCTGCCACACCAGACTTTTGCCGTGGTCGGTGAGTTCGCGGACGCCCGCATGGTCCTGCTAGGCCGCGCGGCTCTGCCCCTCATCTCCGAACAGATAGACCTTGTTGCATCCAGCGGCCTTGGCGTCGTAGAGCGCCATGTCGGCTTCTGCGAACAGTTCGGTGATCCGCCGACGGTGAGGACGGCCGACCAGCGCGACGCCGATCGACGCGCCGACTTCGAGGCGCATGCCATTCCAGAAAAACGGCCGGCTCAGCATGACGACGGCTTCCTGCAGCACGCGCGCGATCCGGGCCGGATTGACCGGCGCGCGCAGGATCAGCGCGAATTCGTCGCCACCGAGCCGAGAGACCAGACCCACACCGCAGAACGCCTGCCGCAGGCGCTGCGCGATCTCACACAGGCAGGCGTCTCCGGCCGGGTGGCCGAACGTGTCATTGAGCTCCTTGAAGCGATCGAGATCGACCAGGGCCAGCGCCGTCGCAAAGCCATGATTGAGGTTGTCGCCGGTGATTTCGCGATAACGCGTCTGGAAAACCGCACGATTGGCAAGGCCGGTCAGCGGATCGGTCTCGGCCTGCCGGCGCAGGCTATCCATGGCTTGACGGTCGGACGTGACGTCCTGCTTGGAGCCAAAGATCCGCGCCGGCTGTCCGACCCCGCCATCACTGTTGATCGTGAGACGCATCCAGCGCGTTTCGCCACGCCAGGTCCTGATCTCGGCATCGAGCGCGATCGCACGGCCCGTTCGAATGACTTCGGCACGGGCGAGTTCCATGTTGCGCCGGGATTCGTCGACATAGAGCGCGACAATATCCGCCCGCCGCAGCGGATTGCCGGCGGGATAACCAAAGATGTCGTAGACACCTGACGTCCAGGTCAGCCGCTCCGCCGCGAGCTCGCATTCCCATGCACCGATCCCGGCAAGGCTCAGGGCACGATCAAGACGCAAGCGAACCTCGGGCAGCGGCGGCGCGGCGGGATGGTCTGCTTCGTCTCTCATCGGCGATCCAGCGGTATCCGGGGATATTGCCTGCTGCTGCGTTAATGATCCCTCTATGTTGGCCTGTCATGACCGAGGACGAGCCAGCCGTGATTGTCGACCGAGGAACTCGACCGCACCACTGGAACCCGCATCGTACCGCACTGCCGTTGACGCCGTTGCCGCGTCGCAGAGCCCGCCGATACGGCGATCTGCCGCACGTCCATCCCCGAGACGCGATTGCTGGACCAGACTGCAACCTTCGCGCTATCTGTTTCACCCATGAACACGGGGCGGGCCCCCATGATCGCCCGGTGACATGAGGAGTGATCGACTTGAGCGTTGCCTTCACCAAGGAGGAGAGTGCTGAAACGGCGTCGGAAACCGTTCTTCCGGATCGGCCGGTTTCCCCTCACCCCAATCTCGTCACCGCGACGGGGTTGCAGGCGCTCGAAGCTCAACTCAAGGATGCGCAGGCGGCTTACGATGCCGCTCAGAAGATCGACGACATCAACGAACGGCGACGCCAGGCCGCAATCCCGCTGCGCGACGCGCGGTATTTCGCAGCCCGTCTTCGGACAGCGCAACTCGTTCCCGCCGCGGCTTCGACCGATGCCGTCGCGTTCGGCAGCACGGTCACGTTCAGCCGGGCCGGACGCATGCAGACCTATCGCATCGTGGGAGAGGACGAGGCCGATCCAAAGCAGGGGACGATCTCCTTCGTCTCGCCGATGGCGCGGCTGCTGGCCGGAAAGGCCGTCGGCGACATCGCCGAAATGGCCGGCCAGGAAATCGAGATCCTCGCGATCTCCTGAACCGCGTCGCCGTTCCGCGCTCGCCAACGAGGCATCCCGCCTGTCGCGCCAGCCCTGCTGGCAGGTCGCCTGCCGTCGCCACACCCCGAAGGCGACAACACGCTTTCATTTCGAGCTGAGCGTCCGAGGCGGGATCTCGCCGGTCTACAGCAGAAACGACAGCGCGGTCTCACACCGTTCCTCGACCTTCAATGCCAGAAGGTCATCGGCGCGTGTCCGGCCCAGATTGATCGCGGCAATCGGAATACCGCGGCGCGCCGCCATCTGCGCGAACCGAAACCCGGAATAGACCATCAGCGAAGAACCGACGATGAGCATGGCATCGGCCTGCTCCATGGCCTGCCGGGCGGCAGTGACCTGCTCTGCCGGGACGTTCTCGCCAAAGAAAACGACATCCGGCTTGAGCATGCCGCCACACGCTGCGCAGGGCGGCACGGCAAAGCCGGAGAAGTCGACGAGATCGAGATCGGCATCGCCATCCGGCAAGGTGGCCGCATCGAGGTCGACCCAATCGGCGTTGAGACGCACCAGTTCGTCCTGGACCTTCGCGCGGCTGATCGTGGCCGAACACGCCAGACATCGGACGAGATCGAGACGCCCGTGCAGATCGATCACTGCCGTGCTGCCGGCGGCCTGATGCAGCCGGTCGACGTTTTGCGTCAACAGAAGCTGGCAACGGCCGGCGGCCTCGAGGCGCGCCAGGGCGCGGTGCGCATCGTTGGGCGTCGCCTGCCCGAACCGCGGCCAGCCAATCATGCTGCGCGCCCAATAGCGGCGGCGTGTCAGGTCCTCGGCCACGAACGCCTGAAAACGGACCGGCGGCGCGCGCTTCCACTCCCCGTTGCCGTCGCGATAGTCCGGGATGCCCGAACTGGTGCTGCAGCCCGCCCCGGTCAGGACAAACAGCCGCTGGTGCCCTTCGATGAAGGCCGTAAGTGAAGAGTTTCCCATGCGCCCGATATCTAGGCGCTTCCAGCCGGAATACCAGTGATGCGCGCCGGCTCGTCCCGGGCCATCGCCGGAGCCTGCGCCTATCTTGCTGCCCCTTCCGGCGGGTTCGTCACCGGCAAAACGCTCACCGTCGACGGCGGCGGGCGGCTCTGGGGTGAAATCTGGACAACAGGCAAGTCATCCTATTTTTCGCGGTCACCGAAGTAGAAATTGTTCACTCCGTGCCCGCGATACGGCTTGCTGATCTCCGGGACCGGCTTGCCCGCACGGATTGAGGGCTGCTCGAACGCCTCGTGATCGGCCGAGCGGGAACCGGCCAATATCGCGTCTCCAACGATCGGCTTTTCAAGGGTCGATTCAGGGCGTATCCACGCGGGTCCATGTGACTGACCAGTGTCGCAGATCCGGCTGGGGCGATATCCAGACCGGCGCCGACACGCCTCCGGATCCGTAGCGCCCGTCATGAGCAATCCTTCCGAATTTCTCTGGTACATCCCCAACGACGTCAAGGCCGGCCACCGCGGCGATGCCGTTGCCGCTGACCACAACAGCCTCGAGACTTTGACCGGCCAGGCCCGCGCCCTCGAAGACAATGGCTGGAAGGGCGCCTTGATCGGCACCGGTTGGGGACGACCGGACACGTTCACGGTGGCGACTGCACTCAGCGCGCGCACGACCACCTTCGAACCGCTCATCGCGATCCGCCCGGGCTACTGGCAGCCAGCCCATTTCGCGTCCGCAGCCGCGACGCTCGACCAATTATCGGGCGGACGTGTGCGGATCAATATCGTGTCCGGCAAGGACAACCTTGCCGCCTACGGCGACAGCGACGGTGGCCAGGAGCATCGCTACGCCCGCACCAGGGAATTCATGCGACTGGTCCGCCGGCTGTGGACCGAGGAGAACGTCAACTTCACAGGCGATCATTTCCAGGTGACCGGCTCGACGGCCGCGCCGCGCATCACGCCCCGGCATGACCGTCGCCATCCGCCGCTGTATTTCGGCGGAGCCTCGGAGGCGGCCGAGCGCGTCGCGGCAGCGGAGGCCGACGTCCAATTGTTCTGGGGCGAGCCGCTCGACGGGGTCAGGGAGCGGATCGATCGCCTGAGAGCGTTGAGCGCCCAGCTCGATCGCGACCTCCCTCCCCTCGCATTCGGCCTGCGCATCACCACCGTCGTTCGCGAAACCTCGCAGCAAGCCTGGGCCGACGCCGAAGCCAGGGTGGCCGAGATGGCGAAAACGAATGGCGCGGGCTGGCAGGACCACAGGGAGGCCGTGGCCGTGGGACAACGACGGCTGCTGGATCTCCACACCCGGGGCGACGTCATCGACGACAATCTCTACACCGCGCCCGGGAAATTCGGCGGCGGCGGCGCCGGAACGACCTGGCTGGTCGGCTCGGCCGACGAGGTCGCCCGCTCGCTCCGCAAGTACCAGGCGCTCGGCATCACCCACTTCGTGCTGTCGGACACGCCTTATTTGCAGGAGATCAAGCGCCAGGGCGCATCGCTGCTGCCCCTGCTCAGGGATTGAGCGCGCCCACCGAAGTTGCGCCCCGGCGCCGCCGCTTTTCGTCCCGGCGCCGAGGCGACGTTTGTGATGTCGCCGCAATCACGATCGCCGATCATAGACGTCCCGGAACAGCAGCATCCGCGCCAGATGACGCTCGTTGTTGTGCGGGAAGCCGCATTGCGCAGCGAACGCATCCGCGTCCCGGTAAGTACCGAACAGCCTGTCCCAGATCGGCAGGTCGCCGTAGTTGCCGGCATGGACGTCAAGCTCGTGATGCAACGAGTGCAGCTCGGGCGTCTGAATGAAGTACTTCAGCCAGCGAGGAGACTTGTAGTTGGAGTGGTAGAAGAACTCGCCCGTCGCCGCGAACACGTTGAACCACATCGCGCCCTCGATCGAGCACCCCAGCAGGGGAAAGAGGATGACCGCGGCGAGCGCACCATCAGCCAAAATCTCGACAGGATGCTTGTAGAACGACGTGATCGTCTCGATCCGGACCGGGGAATGATGCACCTGATGGAACAACACCCACCATCCGTTCATGTGGCGAATCCGGTGCCACCAGTAGCAAAAGAACGTTCCGATCAGCCAGGCGGCAAATCCCTCGACCAGAGGGGGCCGCAATGCCCTGAAGTCGAACAGCGATGCGCCTCCGAACAGGTGCATCCAGAGCCTGCTCGTCGCCAGCGTAAGCCCGACCTGAAACAGCGTGATCAGCAGGGCACGGCCATACCAACCCGGCGCGTTGGGCAATTCCCGGCCAGGCCGAACCCGCTCCAGGATCATGAAAGCGACGGCAGACAGCACGATGAGCAATGAGGTGAGGACGAGGGTCGTCATGACGGATCACCTTGTGTGAAGATCCCGGCGATGCCGGGTCTCTTGGGACCGTCATGAGGACAACAGTTCAGCCTCCCTCCGTCGATGACACGCACGTGCTAGAGCCTTTTCGAGCGAAGTGGGTACCGGTCCGCGTGAACAAAACGCGTCGAGACAAGAATCCCGAGCGCGTTTGCGATTCCATCCAAAGAGACCGCGCCGGACGCCTGGAGCTTCCATTCAGCCCGATCGACCACCTCCCGGCTATTTCAGGGCCGCGATCAGTTGGCTGCGTCTGGTGATGCCGAGCCGCTCATAAATGCCACGGAAGTGATTTCCGACGGTGTGCTCGGAGATCCCAAGACGCGACGCAATGGTCTTGTCCGGAAGGCCCATCAGCGCCAGATCGACCAGTTGTCTCTGACGATTGGTCAGTCGCGCAAGATCGATGGGAGACCGCGCGACCTGCTCCGTCGCCAGAAATAGCGTATGGAGAACCGGCGCGACAAGATTGAGCGACGCCCGCGTTTGGATCGGATCCCCGACTGCGACGCCGGAAAAACTGATATAGGTTCCGGCGCTGGCAAAGGGATCGACGACGCCGTGGGCGGCGACGGCGCCGAGCGAAAACCGCTTGATCTCCTCGAGTTCGCGAGCGGTGGCGAAATCCGGCGGGTCGGCAGGATCGAGAATGAAAGCCGCGCGGTTCTGCACCCACCAGGCAAAGCAGCCCCGCAACGCCAGATCGAACGCATCTTCGAGACCTGCGACAAAATCGGGATGATGACCCGAGGTCACCAGGCTGCGCATGCGGATACGGCCACCGGACAAGCGACCGTAACCGCCGAGAAAGCGCTCGAAAGGCAGGAAACGCCGCAACGGTCCCTCGACCCATTGCAGGATTTGGTCCTCCGTGACCTCGCCCATCGGAACGGCGGTCAGCGCGTCGATCCAGGCGGCCAGATTCGTCCCCGACTGGCTCGCCTCCCGCTCCGGCCGGCGACCGCGTTTTGTCACACTGCGCCGCCCTCGCCCCGATCCGCTCATGCCCCCTACTCACGTTCGTCCGACCAGCCGACATTGCAGGCCATCGCCATTCGCCGGCTGCCGCGTCCGGAGGCGATGGTTACTCAAGGGCCCATCGATCGCAACGTTTCCGTTATCGATCCATCTCTCTGAAGGTCTTCCCCCATAAACCACGCTCTCGGCACTGGGGCGTCAATCGCCAGCAGGCCTAGATTTCGTCGCATCGACATGCAGCGTGTCCCCGACGGACGCGACGCCAATGGAGTGGGACACGAAAAATGCGTATCAACATCGTGACCGATCCCGCGTTCTGGGCCGACCCGACCAACACCACGGACAGCACTGCCGCCTTCGCGGCCGCACTCGCCGGCCCCTCCGTCGCCATCGTTCCGCCGGGCACGTACAAGATCGGCAATCTGGTCGTCCCGAGCGGAGCCTCCCTGATCGGCTACTCCGCATTCGGGTACGGCAACTCGTTCGGCGTCAGCACCCCGACGACCCTGGTGGCGCTCAACAGCACGACCACGCGCGTACTCAACGTCGACGGCGCATCGAACGTCGTTCTGGCCGGCTTCCAGATCGATTGCGACTACGCCCTCAACAATGTGCAGAACGCAACCTGCGACGGCATCTCCGCCGGCTCCAGCGTGCTGAACATGCGGGACGTCACCGTGCGGATGGGGCGCTACGGCCTTGGCGGCGCCGTCTCCAGCGGCACGAACAGGTCGACCGGGAGCGGCTGCTATCTCAGCAACTGTCAATTTTTCGGATGCGTCACCGGTGTCGGCGACCTCGTCGACGCCTGGTTGACCAACTGCTACATGAGCTACTGCACGAGCGGCGCAGTCTTTACCGGGCAGTCCGGCTCGATCACCATGGTCGGCTGCCGGGTCGAGTGGAACACCGCCAATGGCATCGAGATCGACAACGCCTCCGACATCATCGTTTCGAGTACGACGTTCGACCGCAACTTCGTGTCAGGTCTGTACCTCAACGGCACCTATATGGCATCGATCACAGGCTGCTATTTCAAGCGGAACGGCCGCAACCTCGACGGCAATTCCTGCCATATTCATCTCAATTCCGCGGGGGCCATCACGGTCACCGGCTGCACCTCCCGCCATGGCAAGGACGACGACGGCACCGGCAACGACTCTCCCGCGATCTGGGTTCGCGAGAGCGGCACCAGCGACAATATCAGCTTCGTCGGCAATGATCTGTCGGGGACCACCGCGCCCGCGCCGATGACCCTGGCCGGCTTCTGGGCTGGAAATCTGCCGACGGACTATACGCTCTCGAGCAATGTCGGCCTGCTGATGGACGAGCGATCGATCGGCCGACCGATCGTGCGCAGCGGATTTCCGTGCCAGGATCTTCAAAGCCTGAACCTGTCGGCAAATACTAGCGGCACAATGGTATTCGTCCACGATCCCGTGCCGGCCTACAGCGGCGTCTCGCACAAGTTGCGCGTGACCGCGCGCAATCAGAGCACCGGCGTGATGTATGTCACCGAATTCAACTACCTGATCCAGCACGAGAGCGGCACGCCCACCGTCATGCCGTCAGCCGCTTTCGGAACAATCGGCAGCGCCGGCTATATCGCGTTCGGCTCCGGTACGCTGCAACTGAGCTGGACCGGGATCGCCGCCGATGCGTCGAGCTATTCACTCCGCATCCAGAACACGAGCAGTACGGCGATCCACTTCGTCACCGCTCAACTCTGCTGAGCGGCGGACCACGTGCCGGACATCTGGAACGGGCGGCCATGGCGTCCAATCCGGCGCGAGGCGCGCAGCACCGGCACAGACCGGCCGCTGCGGCCTCGGCGAAAGGCCGCCACGTCGCCCCCGCAAGATCCCCCTATCGGTCGACGATCGCGATGAAAGCGCGTGCGATCGCGGCCGCGGAGAGACCATAGCGTTCAAACAGGAAGCTCGCCGTGCCGCCATCGGCAAAGACATCGGGAATGCCGACACGGGCAAATGGCACAGCCATGCCTGCCTCACTGAGGATTTCCGCGACAGCCGAACCAAGCCCACCGACAACGCTGTGGTTTTCGGCCGTGAGCAGCGGCTTTCCGGTTCGCGCCAGGTCGAGGACCCCCTCGCGATCGAACGGCTTGAGCGTATGGGCGTTGACCACCGCGACATCGATGCCACGCGCGAGAAGATCGTCCGCCGCTTCCAGCGCGAGCGCGACCATGACGCCGGACGCCAGGATCGTGCCGTCACGGCCGGAGCGGACAGGCTGCAGCTTCCCGAGCGCGAGCTTGGGGGCGTCGGCCGGGATTATCAGGGGCATCTCTCCGCGCTTGATGCGCATATACACCGGACCGCGATGGGCGGCGATCGCCTCGACCATGTCGGCTACCTGATCGCCGTCGGCAGGCTCCACCACCATCATGTTCGGTACCGCCCGCATGATGGCGACGTCGTCAATGGCCTGATGGGTGGGGCCACCCGGCGAGGTGAGCCCCGGCATGAAGCCAACGAGCTTTACGTTCGCATTTGGATAGGCGATCTGCAGCACCACCTGATCGAGCGCACGGCGGGTGGCGAACACCGAGAAGGTGTTGACGAACGGCACATCCCCTTCACGCGCCATGCCGGAGGCGACGCACATCAAATTGGCCTCCGCGACGCCGAAATTGAAGAAACGATCCGGAATCTGGTCTCGAAACAGATCGGTCTCGGTCGGCCCGGTGAGGTCGGCGCCGAGGCACACCACATTCGGATCCCGCTGCGCCAGCGCCACCAGCGCCTGGCCATAGGCCTTCATTTTCAGCGGCGTATCCTTGCGCCAGATCGGCGCCGACTTGGCAATGGTGATTCCCGGCGCGGATCGCAGAGCGGCAGTGGACATCGATCAGGCCTCCAGCTCGGCCAGGGCGCGCGCGGCGACCTCCGGCGGCAATTTAAGGAAATGACTGTAGGTGCCGGCGAGGAAGGACACGCCATGGCCCGGCACGGTGGTTGCGATGATCGCCGTCGGCCGATCCTTCACCTGCCTGGCAGTATCGAGCGCGTCCAGCACCTGTGGCACCGCGTTGCCGTCGATGCTGACCACATGCCACCCGAACGCCGCCCACTTCGCCGCGATGTCGCCCATGTCAATGACGCGGTCGGTGCGACCATCCACCTGCATGTTGTTGACATCGACGATCGCGCAGACGTTGGACAGGCCGAAGCTCGCGGCAGCCATCGCCGCTTCCCAGGTCTGCCCTTCCTGCAACTCGCCATCGCCGATCACGACATAGACGCGGGACGGCTGGCCACGCCGGCGCAGTGTCAGCGCCTTGCCGAGCGCGACCGACAGGCCCATGCCGAGCGAACCGCAGGTCGCCTCCACGCCGGGCAGTCGCTCGGACGCGATGATCTCCATCGGGCTGCCGTCACGGCCATAGTCGTCCATCAGCTCCATCGCCATGCAGCCGCTCTCTGCAAGTGCGGCGAACAGCCCGACACCGTAATGCGCCGGCGACAGCAGGAACTGGTCGCGGTCCGGCCAGGCGAGATCGTCGGGCCGGTAAGCCATTTCGTGAAAATACAGAGCCGCGAGAATATCGGCTGAGCCGAGCCCCTGCCCGGCATATCCTTCGCCCAGCGGCGCGACCATCCGCACCACATGGCTGCGCAGGCGCCTGGCTTTGGCCTCGATCTCGGCGGCAGGCAACGCGAGGCCGCGCGGTGGTGTCCAGTTGGTCATACGCCCCTCCCTACTGCTGCACATTGTTGGAGACTGTCTCGCGCAACGCGGCTTCCAGCCGCTGCAGGCCTTCCTCCGCCTCGTCGTCGGTCATGACCAGCGGCGGCGCCAGCCGCACCACGTTGGACTGCGAACCCGACGGTGGCAGCACGATGACGCCACGCGCCGCGGCGGCAGCCACCACCTTCAGCGCGCGATCGGGGTCCGGCGTCTTGTCGATGGCGTTGTCGACCAGCTCGATGCCCATGGACAGGCCCATGCCACGGCCATCGCCAACGCCGGGAATGTCCTTCACCCAGCGGGCAAAGCGCTGATGGAAGATACCGGAAAGATGCCGGGCGCGCGCGACCAGCCCTTCGCTCTCGATGACATCGAGGGTCGCAAGGCACGACGCGCAGGCCAGCGGATTGCCGCCATAGGTCGAACTCAGCACGCCCGCAGGCAGCGCATCGAACAGGTCGTGGCGACCGATCACGGCACTCATCGGCAGGCCGCTGGCGATGCCCTTGGCCACCGCGAGCAGATCAGGCTCGACGCCGTGCTCCTGGAAGGCGAACCAATTGCCGGTCCGGCCGAACGCCGACTGGACCTCGTCCATGATCAGCAGCGCGCCGAGCTTGTCGGCAAAGCCGCGCAGCCGCCGCCAGAACGCCGGCGGCGCGACATGGGCGCCGCCAGCGCCGAGAAAGGGCTCGACGATGATCGCGGCGACCTGGCCGATGGAGTTGATGCGCACCACCTCCTCGGCCATGTCCATGCACAGCTCCGCCCATCCAGACGGATCGAACTGCGGGGGACGGCGGTAGCTGTTGGGGAACGGCACCACGATCGAGCCGGGCACAGTGGGGCCGACAATGCGGCGTGTGCCCGGCATGCCGGATAGCGCCGAGGTGCTGATCGACTTGCCGTGGAAAGCCTCGGCAAAGGACACGACTTCGAAACGCCCGGTCGCGGCCTTGGCGATCTTCACCGCGCTGTCGATCGCCTCCGCGCCGGTGGAGAACAGCGCCACCGCGTCGAAACGGCCCCCGGCATAACCCAGCAGTCGCTTGCCGACCTCAGCGCGCAGCGGATGCGGTGCGTCGTAACAATTCAACAGCTTTGCTGCCTGCTCCTGGATGGCCTTGACCACTTTCGGATGGCAGTGGCCGGTGTTCGCCACCAGCACGCCGGAGGTGAAATCGATGAACTCGCGCCCCTCGACATCACGGATGCGAACGCCGCTGGCGCTCTCCCAGACGATGGAATCATGGCCGGGCGCGAGCGACCACAGATGGGCGGCTTCGGCATCACGGTAAGGGCGCGAGCGATCCGCAGAAGCAGATGCACGGGATTCGGCTGCACTCGGGGTCATGGGCGTGACGGGGTCCTTGGTTACGAAGACGTCGGGAGAAAAAATTCAGATCAGATGGCAACTGGCCTGGTGGCCCGAGCCGACGGTGCGGACCGGCGGGGCTTCGACACGGCAACGCGTCTCGGCCACCGGGCAACGGCTGGCGAAGCGGCAACCGGCCGGCGGATCGATCAGGCTCGGTGGCTCGCCCTGCAGCATCTGCCGGGACTTCGCGGCGCCATGGACACGCGGAACCGCATCGAGCAGCGCGCGCGTGTAGGGATGGCGCGGCGTCTCATAGAGCGCGCGCTTGGGCGCGACCTCGACGATGCTCCCGGCGTA
The DNA here is from genome assembly GCF_018131225.1 of Bradyrhizobium sp. U87765 SZCCT0048. Classification (GTDB taxonomy): domain Bacteria; phylum Pseudomonadota; class Alphaproteobacteria; order Rhizobiales; family Xanthobacteraceae; genus Bradyrhizobium_A. Next base: position 1,019,655 of record NZ_JAFCMM010000001.1, read on the forward strand.
CATGACCGCCACCCGCGTCGAGACGCTCCGGACCACCGCGAGATCGTGGGCGATGAACAGATAGCTCAGCCCGAACTGGGCCTGCAGATCCATCAGCAGGTTGACGACCTGCGCCTGCATGGAGACGTCGAGAGCGGACACGGCCTCGTCACAGACGATGAACTCCGGCTGCAGTGCCAGCGCCCGCGCGATCACGATCCGCTGGCGCTGGCCACCGGAGAATTCGTGCGGGTAGCGGCGGGCGGCGCTGCGCGGCAGGCCCACCATGTCGAGCAGCTCGCCGATGCGCGCCTGCCTGCGGTGACGATCAAAGCCGCCGGCGATGTCCAGGGGCTCGGCGATGGCGTCGCCGACCTGCATGCGCGGATTGAGGGCAGCCTGGGGATCCTGGAACACGAACTGCAGCCTGCGACGCACGGCCTTGAGATTGGCCTTGGCGTCGTCGCCGCTGATATCGCGCCCGAACAGGCGAATGCGCCCGCTCGAGGCCGGATAGACGCCGACCAGCATCCGCCCCACCGTGGACTTGCCCGAGCCGGATTCGCCGACAAGGCCAAGCGTCTCTTCCGCCGCGATGGAGAAACTGACCTTGTTGACGGCGTGCAGCTGCTGCGCCCTCCGGCCCCGCGACAACGGAAAGGTCTTGCAGACATCAGTCAGCTCGACGATCGGCGTACTCATGCCATCCTCCCTGCGGCACGTGGCGGACAGCGCGTCTGATGCTGCGCCGACAGATCGATCATGGCGGGCATCTGTTGAGTGCAAGCCGCGATCGCCTCCGGACAGCGGGGATGGAAGCGGCAGCCGGCGGGTGGATAGGCGGGATCTGGGATCGAGCCGGAGATGGTGGCGAGCCGCGCCACATCGGCATCGATGTCCGGGATCGCCCGCAGCAGGCCGTCGGTGTAGGGATGCATCGGCCGTTCGAACAGGCCGCTTCCCGCCGCCTGCTCCACCACCTGGCCCGCATACATCACCGCGATGCGATCGGTGAATTCCGAGATCACGCCCATGTCGTGGGAGATCAGGATCACCGACATGCCGAGTTCGGCCCGCAGATCGCGCAGCAGGTTGAGGATCTGCGCCTGCACGGTGACATCGAGCGCCGTGGTCGGCTCGTCCGCGATCAGGATCTTGGGCCGACAAGCGATCGCCATCGCGATCATGACGCGCTGGCGCATGCCGCCGGACAGCCGGTGCGGATACTCGGTGACACGGCGGCGCGCGTCGGGAATGCGCACCATATCGAGCAGCTCGACGGACCGCCTAAGGGCGTCCGCCGCGCTGAGGCCCTGGTGGATGCGAAGCGTCTCGCCGATCTGGTCGCCGATTGTCAGCACCGGATTGAGCGAGGACATCGGATCCTGGAAGATCATGGCGATCTCCGCGCCGCGGATGCGCTCAAGGGCGCGCGCCGGCACCGCCAGCAGATCGCGATCCTGATAAACGATGCGGCCCGATGCGATCCGGGTCGACTTCGGCGCGTGCAGGCCGAGCACAGTGAGCGCGGTCACGCTCTTGCCGCTGCCGGATTCGCCGACGATCCCGAGGCACTCACGCTCGGCGAGGCCGAGATTGACGTCCTCGATCGCCGTGATCCAGCGCCCGCCGCTGCGGAACTGGACCGTGAGATTCTCGATCGAGAGGAGCTTGCCGCACATCGTCATCTCAGCCCTCGATCTTCAGGCGCGGATCGAGCACGTCGCGCAGGCCGTCACCCAGCAGGTTCATGCCGAGCGCCGCGAGGCTGATGCCAAGCCCCGGGAACAGCATGATCCACCAGGCCTCCACCGCATAATCGCGCCCTTCGGCGATGATGTTGCCCCAGCTTGGCGTCGGCGGCGGCGGACCGATACCGAGGAAGCTGAGCGCGGCCTCGGCGAGAATGGCGTAGGCGAACACGAAGGTCAGTTGCACCAGCAGCGGCCCGACGCTGTTCGGCAGGATATGCCGCAGCACAATGCGCAGGCCGCTGGCGCCGCTGATCCGCGCCGCCTGCACGTAGTCGAGCTCGCGCACCACCAGGGCCGAGGCCCGCACGATGCGCGCGGTGCGCGGAATGTAGGACACCGACAGGGCGATGATGACGCTGTGCACTTGCGGCCCAAGCGCCGCATTGATGCCGATAGCGAGCAGGATCGGCGGAAACGCCAGCAGTGCATCCATGATGCGCATCACCAGGGAATCGATGGCCCGGACATAGCCCGCCAGCACGCCGAAGATCGTGCCCACGATGCCGGACAGGATCGCGACCCACAGCCCGATCAGCAGCGACAGCCGTGCCCCGTGGATGAAGCGGGCGAAGATGTCGCGGCCGAATGCATCCGTCCCCATCCAGAACCGCTCCGAGGGCGGACGGAAGCGGAAGCGCATCTGCATGGCAGTGGGATCGGCGGTGTGGAACAGAGGTCCTGCCAGTGCCACCAGCACCAGCAGGAGCACGACGACGAATCCGATGCGGAACGACAGGTGCCGGAACAGACGCCGCGCCAGCGCAGCCCCGCGCTGAAGCGGCGACGGAACATCCGCGGCGAGATCGAGGGTGACCGCATCAGTCATAGCGCACCCGCGGATCGACCACGATGTAGAGAATATCGGTGGCGATGTTGATCAGCACGAAGATGAAGCCGAACAGCAGCAGCGTGCCCTGAACGAGCGGATAGTCGCGGGCCAGCACCGCCTGCACCACCAGGCGGCCGACGCCCGGCAACGCGAACACCTGCTCGACGATCACCGAACCGCCGATCAAAAGGCTGAAGATGTAGCCGATCACCGTCAGCACGGCGATCAGCGTGTTGCGGAAGCCGTGCTTCCACAGCACGCGCAGCGGCGGCACGCCCTTGGCGCGGGCGGTGCGGACGAAGTCCTGGTCGAGCACGTCCAGCATCGCCGAGCGCGTCATGCGCGCGAGGAAGCCGACCTGGAATAGCGCCAGCACGATCGCCGGCTGCAGCAGCGCGAGCAGCCAGGGCACGACGCCGTCGCTGAGCGGCACATAGCCGGCGGACGGCAGCCATCCCAGCGTGACCGAAAACAGGATGACGGACAGGATCGCGATCCAGAAGCTCGGCACCGAGACGCCGAGCAACGCCAGCGCCATCACCGCGGCGTCGATCCAGCTGTCGCGGGTCGCGGCCGCGACGACGCCGAGCAGGATGCCGACCGGAACCGTGATGATCATCGACACCACCGCCAGCGACAGGCTGACCGGCAACCGCTCGGCCACCGCCGATACCACTGTCTGATTCAGTGTCAGCGACGAGCCGAGGTCGCCCGACAGCAGATGTCCCATCCACGACAGGAGCTGCTGCCATAGCGGGCGATCGAGCTGCAGGCGCTCGCGGATCTGCTGGATGGCTTCGGCGCTGGCGCCGTCGCCGGCCATCAGCACCGCGGGATCGCCCGGCAGCAACTGCATCAGGAGGAACGCCAGCACCGCGATGATCAGGAGGATCGGGATCGCGTGGGTCAGGCGGATGGCGACGAGACGAAGCATGGGTGCGATGTTTCTCGAAACGGTCGGATCACGCGGGACTGGTCGACTGCGGCGTTGCCGCAGTCGACGGCGTCGTTACTTCAACGAGACATTCCAGAACCGGTTGATGTAGTAATCCCTGAAGTCAGGGAGCCGCTTGCGATTGAGCGCCTGGATGACGCCGATGTCGGCGATCTTGATCATGTAGGCCTGCTCCAGCACCCGTTTCTCGATCGCCCGCCAGGCCGCCTTGCGATCGTCCAGCGCGAGCGAGGTGTAGAACTTGTCGTAGGCGGCATCGAGTTCGGCATCGCCCTTCACATGTGGGAAGTTGTAGACCATGAACTTCCATTGCTGCGGGCCGAGGTTGGGGTTCGAGCAGAATGACGTGGAAGAGATGTTCCAGTTGCCGTTGCCGCTCTGCATGTTGGCAGCGTTGGTCGCCCAATCCACCATCTGCACCTCGGAGGCGATGCCGGCTTCCTTGAGCTGCTCCGACAGCACCAGGATGGCATCGCGGAATTCCGGATAGGTGGCCGTGGTCATCAAGTTCAGCTTCTGACCCGGCTGATACCCGGCCTGTTTTGCAAGTTCGGCTGCGAGCTTTGGGTTCTTCTGGTCGTAGAATTCGCTGTTGATGTCGCCGCCATAATATTCGCCGCCGGGAATGGTCATCGCATGGCTGCGTTTGGCCGGCCGGCTGATCGCCCCGATCATGTCGTCGACGCCGACGGCGGCGCGAACCGCCTGGCGCATCTGCACCTTGTCGGTCGGCGGCTGCTGGGTGTTGACGATGAAATACTGCTGGCAAGCCAGGATGCGGTTGACCTGCAGGTCTCCCCGCCCCTCGATGCGGCCGACGAGATCGCGCGGCACGTTGGAGATGATGTCCGCTTCGCCGGTCTGCAGCGCCGCGATCCGGGCGTTGGCTTCCGGCATGAAACGATAGCGCACGGCGGCGACGTTGACGGTCTTCTTGCCGACCAGGCCATCAGCGGGCTTGCCGCTATCGTCCGGCACATAGCCGTCGAACTTCTCGAGCGTCAGGTGGCTGTCCTTGCGCCACTCGGCGAGCTTGAACGGACCAGTGCCGATGATCTCGACCTCCCGCGCTGCCTTGTCCTTCTGCTCGGCGGGCAGAATGACGAAGGGATAGACCGGCGATTTCAGCACATCGAGGAAGACGGCATTGGTCTTCTTCAGACGGATGACAAAGGTGGTGGCATCGGGCGCATCGAAGCTCTCGACATCGGCGAGCACCGCCGCATTGGGACTGATCCGGCGGTAGCGTTCGAACGACGCCTTGACGTCGGCGGAGGTCATTTCCTGGCCGTTGTGGAATTTGACGCCGTGGCGCAGCGCGAAGGTGAAGAGCTTGCCGTCATCTGCGACATCGACCTTCGACGCCAGCATCGGCTTGGCGGCGTAGCTGCCATCCATCCCCACCAGCCCCTCGAAGATGTGGTGCACGACCTCGAGGTCGACGGTGCTGCTGCCGACATAAGGGTCGAGGGTCTCCGGCCCGGCTGTGTTGCCGTAGACCAGCGTCGTCGCCTTGTTCTGTGCCAGAGCCGGAGATCCCGCCAGCGCCACGCCCAGGATGAGTGCGGCAGCGGCAACTCCCTGCAAATACTTGATCATTCTTCCCCTCCCCATCGTCGGCGCTGTGCTCTCTGGCTTCGCTATTTCGCGATAGCCGATAGGATATATCCTATAGACAAGCTAAACAGGGTCCCCTAAGCTTGTCAAATCCGACGCGCCGCCCTGCGACATCGTGGGCCCCGGCGCAGCGGACGAACGGTTGCCAGCACGCCGACGACGGCCGAGAACGCGCTCCTTCCGCCATGCCGAATCCTCTGCCCGCCACGACACACCAGCCGTTCCTTCCTTCCCGTCATGGACACCCGTCATGCTGCCTTTGAAGAAAGTCGCCCGCGAAAACCTCGCGACCCGCGCCTACGGCCAGCTGCGCGAGGCGCTGATGCAGGGCCAGCTCAAGCCGGGCCAGCGCCTGAAGATCAACGAGCTCGCGGTGATGCTCGGCGTCAGCGACACCCCGATCCGCGAAGCGGTGATGCAGCTGCTGCGTGAGCAGGCGCTGGAGTTCACGAGTTCGCAGAGCTTCCAGGTGCCGAAAGCGTCATTCCGCCGCTATGCAGAGATCCGCGAAATCCGCCTGCGGCTGGAGCCGCTGGCGGCCGAGAAGGCCGCGGCGCTGATCGCGCCCGACGCCGTCGCCGTGCTGGAGCAGGCCCATTCCGCGCTGGTAGCGGCGGAAGCGCGCGGCGACTGGCGCGACGCGGTGTACCAGAACTACGTCTTCCATCTCGGCGTCTGCCATGCCGCCGAAATGCCAAGCCTGACCACGATCCTGGAAAGCCTGTGGCTGCAAAGCGGCCCGACGCTAAACCTGCTCTACCCACATGCGCTTCCGCACTATGCCGGCGAGCACCAGCATGTGCGCCTGATCCGCAGCCTGAGAGAGCGCGATGCCGCCGCGGCCGGAAACGCCATCCGCGCCGACCTCGAAGAAGGCGGTGCGGCGCTGATGGACCTGCTCAAGGCGATCGAGGAAGGCCGCGTCACCGCGCCCGACTTGCTCGAGGCCGCCGAACGCCCCGCCTGATCAACGACAACAAGAGAAGCTAGAGGAACCCCGCCGTGCCCAAGGACAACGACGCCGCGCGTCCCGAATTTCAGCCGATGAACATCCACGATCGGCGCACCAGCGTGATCCATCCGGACAACGCCTGGCATCTGTCGCACTGGTACGAGACGCCGCGCGAAGATCCTGCAATCCCCGAGATCTACACCTACACCGACGCGATCTCCTACGCGCCCGGCAGTGAAGTGAGCTTCCACAGCAGCAGCACGGCACCGCGCTGGACGCTGCAGGTCTGGCGCGACGGCCACAAGCCGGCGCTCGTCCATGAGGCGAAAGACCTTGCTGGCGAATTCCATCCGACGCCGAAAGCCGCCTACCGCGACGGCTGCAGCTGGCCGGTCAGCCATCGCTGGACATTGCCCGCCAACCTTGCCTCCGGCTTTTACCGCGTGGCCTCGATCTGCGATCTCGGCAATGGCTCGCAGTTCGTGCAGCACCACTTCTTCGTGGTGACGCCGGCCGACCACCAACCTGCCAAGGACCGTTTCCTGCTGATCCTGCCGACCTCGACGTGGATCGCCTACAACGACTGGGGCGGCGCCAACTACTATGACGGCATCGACGGCGCGAACGGCAAGCAGTTCTCCCCGATCCTCAGCGTCCAGCGCCCCTGGACACGCGGCCTCGTCTGGCTGCCGCCCGGCGCGCCGCGCCTGTGCGACACCCCGAAGCGCCGGCCGCTGGAAGCGCCGCGCTACCCGACCAAGGAATGGGCGTTCACCAACGGCTTCGCGCAATACTACGCGTCCGCCGGCTGGGCGCAGTTCGACCGCCACTTCGTGGTCTGGGCCGAGCGCGAAGGTTATGCCTTCGACATCATCACCCAGACCGACCTGCACCACCAGCCGGAGATCCTCAAGCGTTACAGTACCGGCGTCATCGTCGGCCATGACGAATACTGGACCCGCGAGATGCGTGACACCGTCGACGCCTTCGTCGAGGCCGGCGGCAAGATGGCGCGCTTTGCCGGCAACTTCCTCTGGCAAGTGCGCTTCGAGAACGACGGCGCCCGGCAGATCTGCTACAAGGCCCGCGCCCACGACGAGGATCCGGTGCGCGACACCGCCGATAAGCATCTGCTGACTTGCGGCTGGGAGGATCCGGCCGTGGCGCATCCCGGGGCGACCACATTCGGCGTCAATGGCATGCGCGGTGTCTATGCCTCATGGGGCGGCTTTGCCCCGCGCGGCAGCCGCGGCTTCACTGTGTATCGCCCCAAGCACTGGGCGTTCGACCACACCGACACCCACTACGGCGATATTCTCGGCGAGGACGCCAGCATCTTCGCCTACGAGGTCGACGGCCTCGACTACACCTTCCGCCATGGCCTGCCCTATCCGACGCACGAGGACGGTGCACCGGACAGCGTCGAGATCCTGGCGATGGGCCCTGCGGTCTATGTCGAGGACGAGTATGCCGGCGAAGGCTTCCGCTATTATCTGCGCGACAGCGGCCTTGCCAACAAGGCCAGGCGATTGTCAGGTTCGACATCGCCCGAAGCGCTCCAGAAGCATCGCTACGGCTCCGGCATGATCGTATCGATGCCACGCGGCAAGGGTGAGGTGTTCACCGCCGGCAGCTGCGAGTGGGTGATGGGGCTGGCGCGTGACGAATTCTACACCCAGCAGGTGACGCGCAACGTGCTCGATCGCTTCCTTGGCAAATCAGACGATCGTACCTGACACCTGATCCAGGCAAGCGATCGTCGAACAATCATAACGACGCGCGGCCATCCGGCCGCGCTCAGAACGTCACGGTGAAATTGGCCCCGAGAGATTGCTCCAGCGCGCTGAAGGGCTTTTCGTGGGGACAACGACCAAGCGACGGGAGCCCGCTCCCTCCGCGCGTCACAACGCCAGCGTCCGCGCATCCGGCACGACCACGGGGTGATGACTGGACACCACCACGACGCGATCGGCGAGACGGCTGAACAGCCGCCCGAGAATGCGCTTCGCCTGCACCTCGTCGACATGTTCGGCCGGCTCGTCGAGCAGCACCAGCGGCTGATCGGTCAGATAGGCCCTTGCAAGGTTCAGGCGCTGGGCCTCGCCGAACGACAGGGTCTCCTGGGTGATCCAGGCATCGAGGCCGCCGCCACGGCGGATCCGCTCGTCCATCTCGACGGCGGCGAGCGCAGCCCACAGGTCCACGTCTGTCGCATCGGGGGCGAACAGGTTGGCGCGCACCGTATCGGCTAGAATCGCGGCGTCGTGCAGACAGACCATTGCGATCGCACGGCGATCGCGCGCACCGAACATCGCACCGTCGTCCGCGGCCAGGTTGTCGTCGCCGATCCAGCCCGCGATCTGCTTCAGCAGGCTGGTCTTGCCGGAGCCGCTGGCGCCGATGAGGATCGTCGGCCGGCCGCGTCGCAGGTCGAGATCGACGAAGCTTCCGAGCGAGCGTCCATCGGGCGCGCAGCGCGGCAGGCCCGCGCGGGCGAGCGACAATGGCACACGACGCTCCGGCGCACTCTCTGGCAACGGCTGCGCCGTCCACCGGGCGATCTCGCGCCCGGCGATCACGCGCCGCTGGTTGGCGACGATCATTCTCGACGTTCCCTGCAGGGCTTCGGCGAGCGCAAGCCAGGCGAACGCGACGAAGACGGGCACCAGCAGAGCCTCGCCGCGCGCACCGGAGAACCACGCCGCGGCGATGACGCTCGCTCCGGCGATCGGCCCGATGGCCGAACACAACGCGTCGACGTTCGCCTGCAACCGGCGCAGGCGAAGTCTGAGCCCGTGCGCTTGCGCCAGAGCATGCAGCGCCGGTGCGAAACTCGCCTGCCAGGCGCCCTCGGCGCGCAAAGAGACCACTGCGGCAGCGGCGGCGCCCGCGATCTCCGCGCTCTTCCGGCCGCACGCACGCCCGGCTTCGAGGATTGCGGCCGCGACGCCGACCGCACGCGAGCCGACGATCACGCACGCCACAAGCAGCGAGACAATCGCAACGAGCGCCAGCGGCGCGACCATCAACGTCGCCGCGAGCCCGGCGCACAAGCCCACCGCCATGGTGATCGCCGGCAGATCGGCGCGCAGCCGGCCATAGTCGAGATCATCGACATCATCGAGATATTCGGTCAGCCGCGCCTGATCGCCGAGCTGCCAACTCGCCTGCCGCGCGCTGTCCGCACGGGCCATGGCACCGAACAGCTGGGCGCGGCGCACGACCAGATCGGTCAATGCAGCGTGGTGACCGGTGAGCCGCTCGCCGTATCGGGCAAGCGTCCGGCCGATGGCAAACAGCCGCACCAGCGCGCCGGGCGCGTGAAAGTTGAACGTCAGCGCCGCGGCCGAGAGCCCGGCGACCGCGACCGCTCCGAGAAACCAGGCGGAGAGCCCGCCAAGAAGCACGGCACAGGCGAGGCCGACAATGGCAAGCACCATCGCGCGGCGCCACGACCTGCGGCTTGTCCTACGCAAGGCCTCCCTGTCGAATTGCGCAGCAGATTCCCCGGTCATGCGTCAGCTGCCTCGGCCACAGAAGCGCCCAGCACGATCTCGCGGTCGGCGAGACGCGCCAGCTCCCGGTCATGGGTCGCGACCACGACCAGACGATCGGCGGCCATGTTCAGCAGCATCGCACGAACCCGCCGGGCATTGCCGGCGTCGAGCTTTGCCGTCGGCTCGTCGGCGAATACCGTTCGCCCCGACACCCAAGCGCGGGCAACCGCAATCCGCACCCGCTGCCCGCCGGACAGGTTCGCGCCACCAGCCGTAACGGGCGCATCGAGACCACCGGGCAGATAGGCCTCGTCGAGCAGCCCGGCCTGCGCGGCGGCCTCGGCAAGCCGGCTGCGTTCGCGTACGCCGCCGTTCCATGCGATGGCATCCGCCAGCGTGCCCTGCGGCATGAAGCACTCGGTCGACACCCATGACACGGCAGGCGCCACCGCGCGCGCCCCTTCTCCCGCGAGCTGGCGCAGCAGCGTGGTCTTGCCCGCCCCGCTCGGACCGGTCACGGCGACAAGACCACGCGACGGAAGTGCGCCGAGCGCGAGCGACACGCCGTCGACGGCATCGGATCCCGCGTAACCGGGCGGCGGCGACAGCAGCTCATCGAGCGCCACCGCCGCAGCCTCTCCTTCCGCCTTGGTATGATACTGCTCCGCGAAGCGCCGGAACGGCGCGAAGTATTCCGGGGCGATCATCAGAATGAAGAGGCTCTGCCACAATGCCAGCCCGCTGAAACCGGGAACGTGCGCCAGACCAAGGTGCCCAAGCCCGAGAAAGACGGCCAGCATGGCGATCGACAGCGAGGCGAAAAAATCGATGATGCCGGCATTGAGAAACGCGACCCGCAGCACGCCCATGGTCCGGCCGGCGAGATCGCGCAGGCGCGCGGCCAGCTTGGCCTCCTCGTTCGCCAGCGCCTCGTTGGCGAGAATTGTCGGGAGTGTACGGATGCGATCGGCGAACTGACCTGCCAGATGCCCGAAAGCCTGCTCCTGCGCATGCGCGCGCCTGCGAATCACGTCACCGACCAGAACGAAGAAAAGGATCATGACCGGGGTCAGCGCGAGCACCATCAGTGCCGCCTGCCATGACACCATCATCAGCGCCGCCGCCGCAAGCAATGGCCCGACAGCCATCATCGCCGCGGCCGCGCGATGCCCGATGACCAGGCCGGCCACCGCGTCGGGATGGCGTTGCAGCGCGACGACAAGCTGCCCGACCGGAATGGCCTGGACCTGACGCGTCGCCAGTTCTTCGAGACGGCGCGCCATGTCGGTGCGGAGCGCGGTCGCGACCGCCGCTTCCAGTACCGCCTGCATCCTCTCCCCCCACAGTCCGCAGACAATGGCGAGAACGAGCAGACCGAGCCCCGCGCCGGCCAGCCAGATGTGGACATTTTGTCCAAGAACCAGTTCGCCGACGATCATCGCGGCGGACGCAAGGAAGCCCAGCCGCAGCAGGGAGCGGACGGCGAGCAACGCGAGAAGCCTGTGATTTCCGGCCTTTCGCGCGCCTTCCATGGCATTGAAGGAATCGCCGATCACAGCAGGCACCATCGCACAATCATCGGTCGGCGCGTTTGCACCGCACGCTTGTGGCAGGCATCACCGATGGTAGTTTGACCCATATCAACTTTCACGAAAACAGAATAACTTATCGACGGTCAGCCTGGAAGGATGCCTTGATGATAGACCATCTGCTCGTCGACCTGTCGCGGCTGCAGTTCGCCCTGACCGCGATGTATCATTTCCTGTTCGTTCCCCTGACACTCGGCCTGTCCATCCTCATCGCGATGATGGAGACGGTCTATGTCATGACCGGCCGCGCCGTCTGGCGCGACATGACGAGGTTCTGGGGCGTCCTGTTCGGCATCAACTTCGCCCTGGGCGTCGCCACCGGCATCACCATGGAATTCCAGTTCGGCATGAACTGGGCCTACTACTCGCACTATGTCGGCGACGTCTTCGGCGCGCCGCTCGCCATCGAGGGCCTGATGGCGTTCTTTCTCGAGGCGACCTTCGTCGGCCTGTTCTTCTTCGGCTGGGAGCGACTGTCGGCGCGCGCGCATCTCGCCGTCACCTGGCTGATGGCGCTCGGCACCAACTTCTCGGCGCTGTGGATTCTCATCGCCAATGGCTGGATGCAGAACCCGGTCGGCGCCGCGTTCAATCCCGACACGATGCGCATGGAGGTCACCGACTTCATCGCCGTCCTGTTCAATCCCGTGGCGCAGGCGAAATTCGTCCACACCGTCTCGGCCGGCTATGTGTGCGGCGCGACATTCGTGCTCGGCGTGTCCGGCTGGTATCTGCTGCGCGGCCGCCATGTCGCGCTCGCCAAGCGGTCCTTCGTCATCGCATCGGCCTTCGGCCTTGCGTCGGCACTGTCGGTCATCGTGCTCGGCGACGAAAGCGGCTACGCGCTCACCGACAACCAGAAGATGAAGCTCGCGGCGATCGAGGCGATGTGGGAGACCGAGCCGCCGCCCGCGCCCTTCACGGCCATCGGCATTCCCAGCAAATCCGAACGCAAGACGTACTTCGCCATTCACATTCCCTGGGTGATGGGCCTGATCGGAACGCGTTCGATCGACAAGCCGATCGCCGGCATCGATCAACTCGTCGACCACGCCAAGGAGCGCATCCGCAACGGCATCACCGCCTACGATGCGCTGGAGCGACTGAAGGTCAATCGCTCCGATAGCGCCGCGCGGAAGACTTTCGACACGGCTTCCGCCGACCTCGGCTATGCCCTGCTCCTCAAGCAGTTCGTGGAGGATCCGCGCAAGGCTAGTCCGCAGCAGATCGACGACGCCGCATGGTCGACGGTCCCGCAGGTGCCGACGCTGTTCTTCGCCTTCCGCTTCATGGTGCTGGGTGCCTTCATCCTGCTTGCCGTATTCGCGGTATCGCTCTGGCACACGGCGCGGGAAGCCGAAGCTCCGCGCTGGCTGTTCAGGCTCGCCGTGCTGGCGCTCCCTATCCCCTGGATCGCGATCGAACTCGGCTGGCTCGTCGCCGAGTTCGGCCGCCAGCCATGGATCATCGAAGGCGTGTTGCCGACGTTCCTCGCCACCTCGCAACTCGGCGTGACCAATCTGCTGATCACGATCACCGGCTTCACGGTGGTTTACGGCGTGCTCGCCATCATCGAGGTCAGGCTGATGCTGGCCGCGATCCGCAAGGGACCGGAGGTCGCCGACGTCGTCGACGCCCTGTCGCCGGCCCCGTCGCGCCTTCAGCCCGCCGAATGACCCCCGCCCGGAAAGGATCATGACCATGATCGACTTCCTGTTCGACTACACGACCCTGAGAATCATCTGGTGGGGGTTGCTCGGCGTCCTGCTGGTCGGCTTTGCGGTCACCGACGGCTTCGATCTCGGCGTCGGTGCGCTGCTGCCGTTCGTGGCAAAGACGGACCTCGAACGCCGCGTCGCCATCAACACCATCGGACCGGTGTGGGAAGGCAACCAGGTGTGGTTCATTCTGGGCGGCGGCGCGATCTTCGCCGCGTGGCCAGCGCTGTATGCCGTCAGCTTCTCCGGCTTCTACCTCGCGATGTTCATCATCCTGCTGGCGCTGATCCTGCGTCCGGTGGGCTTCAAGTACCGCTCCAAGCGTCCTGATCCAGCCTGGCGCACGCGCTGGGACTGGGCCCTCTTTGTCGGCGGTGCGGTTCCTGCGCTGATTTTCGGCGTCGCCATCGGCAATACGCTGCAGGGCGTGCCGTTCCATTTCACCCCCGATCTCAGGCCGGTCTATGAAGGCAACCTGTTCGGGCTGCTGAACCCGCTGGCGCTGTATTGCGGCCTGGTCTCACTCGCAATGATCGTGATGCACGGCGCCGCCTGGCTGACGTTCAAGGCCGAAGGCATGGTCGCGCAGCGCGCACGCACGATCGGCAGCGGCGCCGCGCTCGCCACGGCGCTGCTGTTCGCCGGTGGCGGCGTGCTGACATCCCTCGGCCTGCTGGGCGGCTACCGCGTCACCTCGCCGATCGTGTGGGATGGCCCGTCCAATCCATTGACCAAGACGGTCGTCGCAGACGGCGGCGCATGGCTCGCCAACTTCCACGCCCATCCGGTGCTCTGGCTGGTGCCCCTCCTCGGCATCGTCGCCCCGCTCGTCGCCTGGCTCGGCTTTCGGTCCGGCAAGGAAGGGCTGACCTTCCTCGCGTCGAAGCTCGGCGTCGCGATGATCGTCACCACCGTCGGCGTCGCCATGTTCCCGATCCTGCTGCCGTCGAGCACCAATCCTGCCCACTCGCTGGCGGTGTTCGATGCCTCCTCGAGCCGCGCGACGCTGCGCAACATGCTGTTCGCCACGGCGATCTTCATGCCACTGATCCTGGGCTACACCGCCTGGGTCTACCGCGTGCTGTGGGGCAAGGTTGGCGAGAAGAACGTCAAGAGCGGACACGCGTACTGAACCAAGCGAAGGAAACACATCACATGTGGTACTTTTCCTGGATCCTCGGCCTCGGGCTGGCCACGACCGTCGGGATCCTCAACGCCCTGTGGTACGAGCTTCGGAGCGTGCGCGAACAGGCGCCGGAGGAAACGCTGCCGCTTTCGACGCCCTGACGTCGCGATGCCGAGCCGCCCTCGGGGGCTCACGGCTGCACACGACTGCGGCGGACCTCGCGTTCGCGGTCCGCCGGACCTCACGTCAAACGCGGTTTCAATCGGCCGGTGCGGTGGCCCGCTCCACCCGCTGGCGCAACACCATGGTGAGCTTGGCCTGTCGCTCGAAATGAGCCTGCAGCAGGCTCGCCGCAAGATCCTCGTCGCGATCGAGCGCGGCCTTCATGATCGCTTCGTGCTCGCTGTCGGCGGCAACCGCCCGCTCGGCGTACTTCCAGAAATAGCGACGATAGCGCTCCATGTGATCGTAGAGCTCGTCGAAGAAGTGCAGCAGCCAGGGCGAGCCGCAGCCCTTGCACAGCGCGTAGTGAAAGTCGCGGTGGCGATCCTCCCACTCCGTGCGCTTGTCTTCATCCTCTTCGCCCGGCGTGACCGCGAGGCCCGCGCGCTTGAGACGATGGAAGGCCGCAAGCAGATCGACTTCCCAGTCCTCCTTGCCCTCGCGGATCGCGCCGCGAATGGCGAAACACTCGAGGTTGGCGCGCAGCTTTGAGACGTCGAACATCTCGTCGAAATGGATCGGCGCCACGAAGAAGCCCTTGTGGTCCTCCGCCATGACAAGGCCCTGCGCGGCAACCTGGAAGAGCGCCTCGCGCAACGGGCTCGTGCCGACGTCATACAGCTTGCTGAGCTTTTCGAACTGCAACCGCTCACCGGGCTCCAGCCGATGCCGGATGATGTCCTGACGCAATTGCTGCGCGACCCGCCCCGCGAGGGTCTTGGGAACCTCGCCCCGCGTCGGGCCCGGCCCCCATCGGTGCGCCGGTCGTTTCAGATAGCTGGTCATGGTCGTCCCAGATCGCTGGCGAATCCGCTGGACAGTATCCGTGACGGCAACCCAAAATCCAACACAAAATGGATTTCCGAAAATCTTGACAATATTGGATTCGTAGGCGACGTTTGGGCAGCCAGGGAGGAACTGATGGCGGAAATCGTATTCGCAGCCGGCGCACCGCATGCGCCGGGCCTGATCGGGCTGCTCGAAGCAGCCCCCGCCGACGTCAAGGACGTCGTGGTCAACACCTATCGCAACCTCGCCGATGCCATCGCGCAGGCGAAGGCGGACGTCCTGATCGTGTTCGCCAACGATCATCTCGCCAACAGCCGCATCCGCACCTATCCGGATTTCCTGATCGGCATGGCCCCCGAACACCGGGGCCCCTACGAGTGGTTCAAGCCGTGGATCGGCTGCGAGGACTATGCGGTGAAGGGCGCCCCGGACATCGCCGGCGCGCTGTTCGACGGCATGACCAAACGCGGCATCCGCATGTTCGCCGAGACCAACAATCTCAAGTTTGACGACAACATCTCGGTGCCCGTGCTGCTCACCAATATCCAGGGCGCCGGCATTCCCGTCGTCCCGGTGCTGCAGAACTGCACCGTGCCGCCGATCCCGAACCAGCACCGCTGCTACGAAGTAGGCAAGGCACTCGGCGATTTCATCCGCAACGACCTTCCCGCCGACATGCGCGTGGCCCTGCTCGGCTCGGGCGGCCTCAGCCACGAACCGGGCGGCGCGCGCTACTACTTCATCGACGAGGAGTTCGACCGCTGGTTCCTCGACCTCGTCGCGTCCGGTGATCACGACAAGCTGCTTCGCGAACTGACACTGGAGCGGATGGAAGCCGCCGGCTCCGGCGGCACCGCTGAGCTTCTCGCCTGGGTCGTCGTTCTCGGCGCGATCGGCTCGAAACCCGGCAAGAGCTTCGGCTACACCGTCCACAAGGACTTCAAGTGCGGCGTCGGCGCGGTGCTCTGGGACATGGACGCCAACCAGCCGAAACAGCACGCGACAGCGTGAACGAGGAGAGACATCATGGGCCTTGAGAAGTTCAGAGCATCGCTCGCCACTCACGATCTCATCCAGGACCTCAAGTGGTCGCCAGCGCTGCGCGAGGAGTTCGCTGCCAGCGAGGCCGCGGTCCTCGATCGCTATCCCCTGCATCCCGACGAGCGCGCGGCGATCGAAACCCGCAACTTCCTCGCGCTCTACGACATGGGCCTGCATCCCTATCTCGGCGGCCAGTTCGCCCGGCTGATCTTCGGCAACGAAGCGGGCAAGGGCGCGGCCGTCGCCGTCAACAAGCTCGTGGAATCGCTGCAGGGCAAGGGCCCCGTCGGCTGACGGCCTCGGCAACGCGCAGCCAGCGTCAAGCGACGCTGCGCGCGGATACCGAACGGCGGGTTACGGAACGCGTCATGACAACTCATCTCATCAAGGCCGGCCCCGACACGGTTCAGGGCGGGATCATCGACCCGCGCGCGCGGCCGATCCGGACCATCATGTCCGGCGACACCGTCGTGCTCGACACCTGGACAATGTGGGACAACGCCGGCGGAGCCTCGCTCGACCTCGCCGGGGCGCTCGCGCTGCGCGACCGCTTCCGCGGCGAAGGCCGTGGACCCCACACCCTCACCGGCCCGATCGCGGTCGAGACCGCCGAGCCCGGCGACATGCTGAAGGTCGAGATCCTGCGGCTCGACGTCGCCGACCATGGCCTCAACATCATCTTTCCCGGCAGCCAGAGCCGCGCCCTGCTCGCCGACATATTTCCGGACGCCGAGCTGCGCCACTTTCCGCTCGACCGCGCCACCATGACCACGCGCTTCGGCGACAGCATCACCATTCCGCTGCGGCCGTTCCTCGGCATCATGGGCGTGCTGCCGCCCGGCGACACGCCGCGTCACTCGGCGATTCCCGGCGTGTTCGGCGGCAACATCGACTGCTCAGACCTTGTTGCCGGCACGGTGCTGTACCTGCCGGTGTTCGTGCCCGGCGCGGGCTTCTATGCCGGCGACGCCCATGCCGTTCAGGGCAGCGGCGAGGTCGTCCAGACAGCGCTCGAGACGGCGATGACCGCGGCCGAGCTGCGCCTCACCGTGATCAAGGGCCGCACGATCAGGCGTCCATGGGCCGAGACGCCCGACCACTTCATCACCATGGGCCTCGACGAGGACCTGCGCGAAGCCGCGCGTCAGGCGGTACTCGACATGGTGGAGCTGCTCTCCGACACCAAGGGCATGAAGCCGTCGGACGCCTACGCGCTGTGCTCGCTGCAGGCCGATCTGCTGGTGACACAGGTCGTGAACGGCACCAACGGCATCCACGCGCGCATGCCGAAAGCGATCTTCGGTGATCGTACGCCTTCCGCCACCACGACACCGGAATAACGACCATGGCGATCGACCCGCAACTCGCCCCGTTCATCGCCCGCCTCGAGGAGGCCTGGCCCGAACCGCCGCTGTCTTTGCCGGTCGATGTCTGGCGCGAACGGATCGAGCGCCTGTCGGCGGCTGCTCGCGTTCCCTACCCGGACAACCTCGCTGTCGAGACGCGGACCATCGACGGACCGCGCCCTGTTCGC
Organism: Bradyrhizobium sp. U87765 SZCCT0048; assembly: GCF_018131225.1. GTDB lineage: Bacteria > Pseudomonadota > Alphaproteobacteria > Rhizobiales > Xanthobacteraceae > Bradyrhizobium_A. The sequence goes on from NZ_JAFCMM010000001.1 coordinate 1,037,257, forward strand.
ATTCGCATCTACCGGCCCCGCGCCAGCTCGCCGTTGCCGGCGCTGATCTACATGCATGGCGGCGGCTGGGTGGTGGGCAGCATCGACAGCCACGACGCCATCACCGCGGCGCTAGCGATGGATACGCCATGCGTCGTCATCAGCATCGACTACACCCGCGCCCCCGAACATCCCTTCCCCGCCGCCGTCGACGATTGCCGGGCCGTGGTTGCCTGGACGTTCGACCATGCGGCCGAGCTCGGCATCGCCGCGGATGCGATCGCCGTCGGCGGCGATTCCGCCGGCGGCAATCTCGCCGCAGCGATGACGCTGGCGTTTCGCGGCAGCAGCCGGCGCATCCGCGGCCAGCTTCTGCTGTATCCCTGCGTCGACGTCGACTTCTCCCGCGCGTCTTATGCCAGCGAGGCGCACGCGCCCTACCTCAAGGCCGCCGAGATGATCTGGTTCTGGCGCCAGTATTGTCCGGACGAAGGCCAGCGCGCATCGCCGCTGGCGGTGCCGATGACCGAGCCGAACCTCGCCGGACTGCCGGATGCCTTCATCGTGGTCGCCGAGCACGATCCGCTGCGCGACGAAGGACAAGCCTATGCCGAGCGGCTGCGCGCCGCAGGAGTCCCGGTGCTGTTTCGACCGGGACGCGGCCTTATTCACGGCTTCCTGCGCGCGCGCACCTTCAGCGCCGCGGCCGAGGCCGAGCATCAGGCCATGACCAGTTGGCTCCGCTCGCTGCCTGATCGGCCCGGGCCCGGCTGACGCTCAAGCATCACAACGATAACAGGGGGAGACCATCATGACGACACCACATCGCCGGCCCGCACGTGCGAAAATGCCGCCGCGCAAACGCATCCTTGCCGCCGGCGTCATCGCCGGCCTCGCCGCCCTGGCGGTAGTGCCCGCCATGGCCCAGGACAAGACGATCAACCTCAAGATCTCGCTGTGGGCGCCGCCGGCGCATCCGCTGACGCCGGCGACCCAGGCCTGGGCTGCCGATATCGAGAAGGCCTCCGGCGGCACCATCAAGACCACGGTGTTTCCGTCCGAACAGCTCGGCAAGGCGTTCGATCACTACGACATGGCGCGCGACGGCATCGCCGACGTGACCTATGTGAATCCGGGCTATCAGCCGGGACGATTTCCGATCATCGCCGCAGGCCAGCTGCCGTTCCAGTTCGGCGATGCCAAGAAGGGCACGCTGGCGCTCGACGAATGGTATCGCAAGCATGCGCCCACGGAGATGAAGGACACCAAGTTCTGCTTCGCCTTCATCCATGATCCCGGCACGCTGCACGGCAAGAAGAAGATCGTCGTGCCGGAGGATTTGAAAGGCGTGAAGGTGCGTCCGGCGCAGAGCACCATCGCCGAGATGGTGAAGCTGCTGGGCGGCACCAACGTGCAGGCCTCCGCTCCGGAATCGCGTGACGCCCTCGAACGCGGCGTCGCCGACGAGATCGCCTTTCCGTGGGGATCGATCTTCCTCTACGGCATTGACAAAGTGGTCAAGTATCACCTCGACGCCCCGCTCTACTCCACGGTGTTCACCTACAGCATGAACCTGAACACCTACAACGCGATGTCGCCGGCCCAGAAGAAGGTGATGGACGATCACTGCACCTCGGAATGGGCCGCGAAGCTATCCGGACCGTGGAACGACTTCGAGGCCGCGGGCCGCGCCAAGGCGAAGGCTCTGCCGGGACACGAGGTCTATTCCCTCACCGCCGAACAGCTGTCGCAATGGAAGACGACGCTCGAACCGTTGCGCGCGAGCTGGGCCGACGCGGTGAAGAAAGCCGGCGGCAACCCCGACGAGATCGCCGCGGAGCTTCAGGCGGCCATCGCCCGGCACGGCGCCGGCATCTAGCAGCCATCATCTGCAGCGTCGGCCGGACGGCCGGCGCTGCCTCCTTCTATTCGATATGGCCCAGCGCAACGGCCACGGCACTGGCCGCGTGAACAACGGCCTGCATGCCCGTCACCGGACTTTTCATGCTGCAGAGAAGTAGCGTTCCGCAGGCACCGCGCGCGACAGGTTGGGCCGCAGGATATCGCGTGCCGCCTCGAAGCGCTGCCAGTCGGCGGCGTCCGGCAGCGACGGAATGGTGACGACCTCGCCGAGCTCAAGTCCCGCAAGCGCGGCGTCGACCATGGCGGTCGCCGGCATCACGATCTCGCCCGGCAGATGCTCGACAGGCGTGCCGGCAATGCCCCAGAAGTCCGTCGCGGTCGCGCCAGGCAGCACCGCCTGCACGCGGACACCCTTGTCTGCGAGTTCATACTGCAGCGATCGCGTGAACGCCAGAACGAATGCCTTGCTGCCGCCGTAGACGCCGTTCAACAGCTCCGGCGCGATGGCCACGATCGAGGCGATGTTGACGATGGTGCCGCGGCCGCGCGTCACGAAAGCCGGCGCAACTGCGTAGGCAAGCCGGGTCGGCGCAACCACGTTGAGTGCGATCATCGCCTGCATGGCGTCGATATCGCTGCCGAGCAGCGGCGCAGTGGCACCAACACCGGCGTTGTTGACGAGCATGGTGATGCTGGCATCGGTGCTCAGCACCTGCTCGATCCGCCGCAGCTGGGCCGGATCGGCAAGATCGGCCTGAACCACCTCGACCGAGCGGCCGGTGGTGTCGCTGATGGTCCGCGCCAGGTCGCGCAGCTTGTCGGCGCTGCGCGCCACCAGAATGAGGTCATAGCCCTGCTTCGCCAGCCGGTCGGCGTACAGCGCGCCGATGCCAGACGAGGCGCCGGTCACCAGCGCCGTTCCCTTGTGTGCCTGTGTCATGGTTCGAACTCCGTCGTGCCCGGCGCAATCGCGGGGCGCTCCCAGAACCTAGGTCGCTGGCCTCTTGACTGAAATGTCATAGATGCCACCTTTTCAGCCATGTCCAACCTGGAGGGACCCGCCATGCTGCGGATTGGGTTTGTGCTGACGCCGGGCTTCCAGCTGATGAGCCTTGCCGCCGCGTCGGCGTTCGAGTTCGCCAACCTGGCTTCCGGGGAGAACCTCTACGCCATTGAGATCCTGTCGGAATCCGGCGGCCTCCTGGCCAACTCGCTGGGCATTCCGATCGTGACGCGGCCGCTTGGCACTCCCGATCAGGACACCCTGATCTTCGGCACCGGTCTCGATCTCGCCGAGCCGCCGCCGGCCGTGGTCGCCTTCGCCCGCGACGCCCTCTCATCGGTCCGTCGTGTGGCCTCGATCTGTGTCGGCGCCTTCGTGCTCGCCGAAGCCGGCGTTCTCGACGGCCGGCGTGCCACTACGCACTGGCTGGCGGCGCGCGAACTCAAGGCCCGCTATCCCGCGGTGCGCGTGGAGGAGGACCGCATCTTCATCATCGATGGGCCGGTGTGGACTTCCGCGGGGATGAGCGCGGGCGTCGACCTGGCGCTCGGCATGATCGAGAAGGATTTTGGAGCAGATCTCGCCCGCGCGGTCGCTCAGCGGCTCGTGCTCTATCAGCGGCGCGGCGGCGGCCAGTCGCAGCACTCGGCGCTGCTGGCGCTCTCCCCGAAATCCGACCGCATCCAGAACGCCCTGCTCTATGCCCGCAGCAATCTGCGATCGGCGCTGTCGGTGGACGAGCTCGCGGAAGCCGCGCATCTCAGCCCGCGCCAGTTCAGCCGCGCCTTCCGGGCGGAGACCGGCCAGACCCCGGCAAAGGCCGTGGAGAACCTGCGTCTCGAGGCGGCACGCCTGATGATGGAGCAGAGTCGCCATCCGATCGACGTGGTTGCCACCGAAACCGGCTTCGCCGATCGCGAACGCATGCGGCGGGCTTTCGTCCGCGCCTTCGGACAGCCGCCCCAGGCGATCCGGCGCAACGCCCGGACCGCGACCTGACATGAGATCGCCGGCCTGACCGCGCCGGCGGTGCGCACCCGCCGCGCCGCCTGACGCCCGTCCCTTCGTCATTTTTGCCGCGCGTTCGCAGCTTCGCTGAACCGTGGATGACGCGCCGTGCCCGCCCCGGCGCGGCCGCCGTCACGAGCCATGCAATTAAATGATGCCTATCATTCTATTGACGTCCGTGCCGCCGCACCTATTTTGGAAAATATCGAGTTTCCTAAATGCGACCGCGCTGGATCAACGCCCTCGCACAATTCGATCGAAACGCCAGAGAGTTAGCTCACCGGAGCCGAGCCATGACCCAGCCATTGGAAGCCCTCGACGCCGACATGTCTGCCACCGGGAATGTTCAGGAACTGCGGCCCGCCCTTGACCGTGCGGCCACGGCCGAACCAAAGCCCCACGCAAAGGTCCCTGCCGGACGCCGGCCGCAGTTGCGCTCGCTGCTGCTGGCGGGCGCGGCGGTTGCCCTGCTTGCCGGCGGCGGCTGGTACGGCTGGGACTACTGGACGACCGGACGATTCCTGGTCTCGACCGATGACGCTTACGTCAAGGCCGACAACACCACCGTCGCGCCCAAGATCTCCGGCTACATCGGCGAAGTGCTGGTCGCCGACAACCAGCCGGTCAAGGCCGGACAGGTGCTGGCACGCATCGACGACCGCGACTTCCGCGTCGCCCTCGACCAGGCCCGCGCCGACGTCAGCGCAGCCGAGGCGGCGCTCGCGAGCAAGCGCGCCCAGCTCGACGTGCAGCGTTCGGTCATCACCGCGGCGCAGGCAACGCTCGACGTCGACACCGCCAACGAGACCTTCGCCAGCCAGGAAAATAAGCGCTACAGCGATCTCGCCAAGACCGGCTTCGGCAGCGTCCAGAACGCCCAGCAGGCGCAATCGCGCGCGGCCAGCGCCGCGGCGGTGATCGCCCGTGACACCGCCAACCTCGCCTCCGCGCAGCGTCAACTCGAACTGTCGAAGGCGGAGATCGCGCAGGCTGAGGCCGCGGCCGTTCGCGCCGCCGCCATCGCCCGCCAGGCCGAGCTCAACCTCGGCTACACCGTGATCGCCGCACCGATCGAAGGGATCGTCGGCAACCGCACCCTTCGTCCTGGACAGTTCGTCCAGGCCGGCACGCAGCTGATGTCGCTGGTGCCGGTCGCCTCAGCCTACGTCGTCGCGAACTTCAAGGAGACGCAGCTCACCGACGTCCGCGCCGGACAACGGGTGGACATCGCCGTCGACATGTTCCCGGGCCAGCGCGTGCACGGTCATGTCGACAGCCTGGCGCCGGCCAGCGGCCAGGAGTTTGCGCTTCTGCCGCCCGACAACGCCACCGGCAACTTCACCAAGGTGGTGCAGCGCATTCCCGTCAAGATCGCGCTCGACCAGGGCGCCGCCATCGAACTGCGCCCGGGCATGTCGGTGATCTCGACCATCGACACCCGTGGAAGCACCGGCAAGCCGGCAGAAGCGGCCGTTCGCACAAGCGACGCATCATTCGAGAGCACGAGGTGATGTCATGTCCGACATGGCCCTTTCCAATGGAACGCTGACGCGCCCGGCCACCCCCGCCACCGCTCGCGCCCCTCTCACCGTGTGGATCGCCGTGATGGCCGCCATGATCGGCGCGTTCATGGCGATCCTCAACATCCAGATCACCAACGCCTCGCTCCTCGACATCGAGGGCGGCATCGGTACCGGCAGCGACAACGGCTCGTGGATCTCGACGTCCTACCTGATCGGCGAAATCGTCGTCATTCCGCTCACCGACTACCTCAGCCGGGTGTTCTCGTTCCGCAACATCATCCTTGTGCATGCGACGCTGTTCGCAGCGTTCTCTGTGGCCTGCGCGTTCGCGACCGACCTACCGACGATGATCGCGATGCGCGGCCTGCAGGGGTTCTTCGGCGGCGTGCTGATCCCGATGGCCTTTACCCTCGTGTTCACCAAGCTGCCCAAGGCACAGCAGCCGATCGGCCTTGCGATGTTCTCCCTCGCCGTGACCTTCGCGCCGGCGATCGGCCCGACCATCGGCGGCTATCTCACCGAGAACTATGGCTGGCAGACCATTTTCTTCGTCAATGTCATCCCCACCATCATCATGGTGTCGACGCTGTATGTCACACTCGAACGTGAACCGATGCGCTTCGGCCTGCTGCGCGAAGGCGACTGGGCCGGCATCGCGACCATGGCGATCGGCCTGTCGGCGCTGCAGGCCGTGCTCGAGGAAGGCAACAAGGACGACTGGTTCGGCTCGCCGTTCATCGTCAGGCTCGCGATCATTGCCGCCGTCAGCCTGACGCTGTTCATCATCATCGAGCTGCGTGTCGAGAAGCCGCTGCTGCAGATGCGCCTCCTCACCCGTCGCAGCTTCGGGCTCGGCACCCTCGCCGCGGTGTTCGTCGGCTTCGCGCTGTTCGGCTCGGTCTACCTGCTGCCGGCCTATCTGGGCCAGGTCCAGCGCTACAACGCCGAGCAGATCGGCGCGGTCCTGGCCTGGACCGGCCTGCCGCAGTTGATCCTGATCCCGTTCGTCCCCAAGCTGATGCAGCGCTTCGACGCTCGCTATATCGCCTTCGTCGGAACGCTGCTGTTCGCCTATAGCTCATATGCCAACACCGCGATGTCCGTCGACTATGCCGGAGACCAGCTGTGGCTGCCCAACATCATCCGCGCAGTCGGACAGGCGCTGCTGCTAGCCCCGCTCAGCGCCGTGACACTCGGCAGCGTGGCGCCGCAGGATGCCGCCGCCGCTTCAGGCATCTCGAACATGATGCGCAATCTCGGCGGCGCGATCGGCACGGCCGTGCTCGCCACCATCGTCACCAAGCGCGAGCAGTTCCACTCCAACATCATCGGCCAGGCCGTCAACCTCAATCGCGAGGAAGTTCGCACCCGGATCGCGCAGCTGACCGCCTACTTTCAGGCCCACGGTGTCACCGATCCGGACGCGGCGCATCACCAGGCGATCGTCGCGCTCGGCAATACAGTGAAGCGCCAGGCGCTGGTGCTCGGGTTCAGCGACACCTTCGCGGTGATCGCGTTCGTGCTGGTGCTCGCAGCCATCGCCCTGATGCTGACGGGCAAGCCGAAGAACCCCGCCGCCGGTGGCGGAGGACACTGATCCGGCAACCGCGGGACCGGCCGCGCGATGCGGCCGATGTCGCGGTTCTCGGGACTCGTTCAGCCCTGCCGGCGCAGGAACGCGGTGATCGCCACCCGCTCCCAGATTCCGGCCGCGAAGAACGGGTCGGCGTGATGGAATTTTTCCACGGCGGCCCGGTCGGGGGCCTCGACCAGGAACAGACTGCCAATCATGGTCTGGCCATCGTCGGCGACCAGCGGACCGGACATCACGATGCTGAGGCCGAACGCCGAGGTGTCAGACAGGAACGCCTTGTGAGCGTCATAATTGGCCTGCCGGACCGGCAGCGCGCCCGCGCGGTCGAGAGCATGAATGGCGAACAGCATCGGCAAGTCTCCGAAAGATCGTCGTTGAAAAGGTCGATCCCGCGCGCCGACGATGGACGCGCGGGATGTCTTGTGTGGTCGTAGCAGACACGGCCCGGCCGAGGCCGGCCATGCCCACCTGCTGAATCACTTGTTACCGAGCTTGACCGCCTCGTCCCAGCTCGGGCACTTGCGCGTCTCGAGCGGCACGTCGTACGGCTGGTAGTTCTCCTTCGAGATCACCGTCGGCTTGAGAACGATCTCGTTGATCACCGGTTCGCCGCGCAGCGAGCGGATCGCGATCATGGTGCCGACGCAGCCCTGCACGAAGCCGTTGTAGTCGCCGCTGGCGAGCAGCTTGCCGGCCTTGATGGCGTCGACCGCCTCCTTGGTGCCGTTGACGCCGATGACCTGAGCCTTGCGGTTGGCGCCGTCGAGCGCCTCGATCGCCCCGATCGCCATCGCGTCGTTGGCTGCGAGCACGCCATCGATCTGCGAGTTGGACTGCATCAGGTTTTCCATCACCTGCAGCGCCTGCAGGCGCTGGTAGTTGGCCGGCTGGGCGGCGACCACCTTGGCATTGGGATTTTCCTTGAGCGCATCATAGAAGCCGCGGACGCGATCGACGTTGGTCAGCGAGCCCTTGACGCCCTCCAGGATCACGACGTTGCCCTTGCCGCCGATCGCCTTGAGCAGATAACGCGCCGTTTCGAGGCCGAGGCTGTAATCGTCGGCGCCGACGAAGGCGACGAAGCGGCCGCCTTCCGAGCGGTCGGTGACGTTGACCACCGGGATCTTGGCCTTGTTGATCTCCTCGACGCCCGGCACCATCGCCTTGTAGTCGACCGGGATGAAGACGATCGCGCTCGGCTTCTTGACGATGACGTCCTCGATCTGGCTGAGCTGCTCGGGAATGCTGTCCGGCTTGGTCGGAATGTAGTGCAGCGTCTTGGCGCCGAGGGCCTTGGCGGCGGCGTCGGAGCCGACGCGAACCGTCTGGAAATACGGATTGGTCTGGTTCTTGGTGAAGACCGCAATGGTCTCGTTGTCGGCGAACGCGCTGCCCGCAGTGACGGTCGACGCCAGCACGGACAGAATGGCAAGTTTCGTTGTCTTCATATGGTTCGTTCCCTCTCCAGGCTTGTTGAAACCGATTGTCGTTATTGGCCGCGGCGGCGCGTCTTCATGTCGAGCCAGACTGCGAGGATGACGATCACGCCGGTGACGAGCGGTTGCCAGCTGGCGCTGACCTGCAGCAGGTTCATGCCGTTGAGCACCAGCGTCAGGATCAGTGCCCCGACGAAGGTGCCGAACACGGTACCGATGCCGCCGAACAGCGACGTCCCCCCGATCAACACCGCGGCGATCGCCGGCAGCGTCAGGCTTTCGCCGATATCCGCCTCGGCTGAGTTCAGCCGCGCCAGGAAGATGATCGACGCCAGGCCGGCCATCAGGCCGGACATGACGTAGACCAGCACCAGACGCCGCGACACCGGGATCCCCGACAGCCGGGCCGCGACCGGATTGGCGCCGATGGCATAGATCTCCTGCCCCCAGGTGGTGCGCTGGGCGAAGATGGTGCCGATGGCGAGGAAGATCAGCAGCAGGTAGACCGGGATCGGCAGGCCAAGCAGATAGCCGCTGCCGATCTGACGGAAGCCGGGCGGAAAACCGTGGATGGTATCGCCGGCCATGTACCAGTAGGTCAGGCCGTGCAGCACCCACAGCATGCCGTAGGTCGCGATGAACGAGGGAATGCGCAGCGCCGTCACCATCAGGCCGTTGAGCAGGCCGACCGCCCCGCCGACGGCAAGGCCCGTCAGAACGCCGAGCGCCGGCGAGCCCGTCAGCTTGATCACGGTGCCCGCAAGGCAGGCCGACAGTGCCACGTTGGCGCCCACCGACAGGTCGAGGCCAGCCGTCAGCACCACCAGCGTCAGGCCGGCGGCGATGAAGAACATCAGGCTCGCCTGCCGCAGCACGTTGAGGATGTTGTTGAGATTGAGGAAGGAGTCGCTGAGCAGGCTCAGCGCGACGCAGATCAGCAGCGCCGCCAGCAGGCGGTAGAACACCTGGACGACGTCGTCGGACATGAACGCGCGCGGCGGCGCAGCCATCGGTTTGCTCACATCGGTCATGACTGGCTCCGCAATCCATCGACGAACAGTGCAACGATCACCAGGATTCCGACGCTCGCCACCTGGACGGAGGACGGCAGCGCCAGCAGGTTGAGACCGTTGCGCAGCACGCCAACGGCGATGACGCCGAGCACGGTGCCGAGCAGCCAGCCATTGCCGCGCTCGAACGAGGTCCCGCCCACTGCGACAGCCGCGATGGCGTCGAACTCGAGGCCAAGACCTGCGGTCGGATGGCCGGAGTTCATCCGCGCGGTCATCAGCAGGCCGGCGAGCCCCGCCATGGCGCCGCCGATGGCATAGACGCCGACCAGCAGCAGGCCGGGCGAACGTCCCGCATAGCGCAGCGCCTCGCGGTTGCCGCCGAGCGCAAAGATGTAGGTGCCGAAGCGGGTGTGATACAGCAGCCCGTGGAACGCGAGATAGGTGCCGAGCGCCAGCAGGATCGGCGCGGGAATGCCCGCGACCTCGCCGGAATAGACGCCGCGCAGGCCAGCCGGGATGCCGACCACGCTCTGGCCGTCGCTGACGATCAGCGACAAGCCCTGCGCCATGCCCAGCGTGCCGAGCGTCGCGACGAAAGGCGGAATGCCGACGAAGGCGACCAGCCAGCCATTGGCAATGCCGAAGCCGACGCCAACCAGCACGGCGGCGCCGAGCGCCAGCACCACCGATTTGGTGGCGACCGCGACAATGGCGACCACCAGCGAGGTGAGCGTCAGTACCGCGCCCATCGACAGGTCGAGGCCTTCGGTCATGATGATCAGGGTCATCGGCAGCGCCAGCATCAGCAGGATGGTGGACTGCACCAGCACGTTGGAGATGTTGGGCACGGACAGGAAGCCCGGCGCGATCAGGCCGAACAGCACGACCAGCAGCACGAGCATCACGGCGACGCCGGGAATCCGCTGCAGCGGATTGGCCGGCAGGGCGATCACGGTCTCACGCATGGTGCATCCCCAGCCTCACGATGTTTTCCTCAGTCAGTTCGGCGCGCGACAGTTCGCCGGCGATGCGGCCGTCGCGCATCACATAGGCGCGGTCGCAGACATGGCAGATCTCGGCCTGCTCCGACGAGATCATCAGGGCCGCCGCCCCTTCCGCCACCAGGCGATCGATCAGCGCGAAGATCTCGGACTTGGCGCCGACGTCGATGCCGCGGGTCGGTTCGTCGAAAATGAACAGCTTGGCGCCGGCGGCGAGCCACTTGCCGATCACCACCTTCTGCTGGTTGCCGCCGGACAAGAGGCCGACCGCCTGCTTGGCGCCGGGAGTCGCGATGCGCAACTGCTGCACGAGACCATCCGCGGTGCGGCTGGCCGCGCCACGGTCGAACAGTCCGCTCGGGAACAGCTTGCGCATCGCCGCGACCACGAGGTTGTCGCCGACCGAACGCAGCAGCGCGAGACCTTCGGTCTTGCGGCTTTCCGGGATCAGGGCGAGGCCGAGCCGTGACGCCTCGTCCGGACCGCCGCTCTTCGCCTTGCCCTCGAAGATGATCTCTCCGGCCGACGCCTTGTCGGCGCCGAAGATCGCCCGCACCACCTCGGTGCGGCCGGCCCCGACAAGGCCGCACAGGCCAACGATCTCGCCGGCCCGCACCGTGAGATTGATGTCGGAGATGCCGGTCGATGCCGACAGGTTCTTGACCTCCAGCACGACGCGGCCGGGCTCGGTCGCGAAATTGCGGGGGTAGCTCATGTCGACATTGCGGCCGACCATCATCCGCACCAATTGGTCCGGCGAAGCCTCGCCCGGCAGCACCTCGTCGATGCGGCGGCCGTCGCGCAGCACGGTGATGCGATCGCCCATGGCGAACACTTCGGCCATGCGGTGGGAAATGTAGATGATGGCGACGCCGTCGGCCTTGAGGCGTGCGATCAGCGCGAACAGCAGCTCCGACTCGCGGTCGGACAGCGCCGCCGTCGGCTCGTCCATCACCAGGATGCGGGCGTTCTGGCTGATTGCCTTGGCGATCTCAACCATCTGCTGCTGCGCGACGCCGAGCTTCTCGACCTTGGTCGAGGGATCGATGTCGAATCCGACCATGTCGAGGATGCGCTTGGCATCGGACAGAATGCGGCGGCGATCGATGGTGCCCGGCAGCGGCCCGGCCGGCTCGCGACCCAGAAAGATGTTCTGGGCGATGTTGAGATAGGGAACGAGCGAGAATTCCTGGAAGATCACCGCAATGCCGAGACGCTGGGCGTCCGCGGCGGAATTGATCTCGACCTTGTCGCCGTTGGCATAGAATTCGCCGCGGTCGGCGCGATAGGCCCCGCATAGCACCTTCATCAGGCTCGACTTGCCGGCGCCGTTCTCGCCGAGCAGCATGTGAACCTCGCCCGGCCATACCGCAAACGACACGTCGTCCAGCGCCTTGACGCCGGGAAACTCCTTGCTGATGCCGCGCAGCTCGAACAGCGGCGCCGCCTGGCCCGCAGCCCGCGGCGCAGCCGCTGAAATGACCTCCGTCATGACCGCCCCTCCTTGGCCAGCGTGAAAATCTTGCCGGGGTTCATCAGGCCCGCCGGGTCGAGCGCTGCCTTGAGGCTGCGCATGACATCGACGGCATCGCCGTGCTCGTCCTGCAGAAAGCCGATCTTGCCGGCGCCGATGCCGTGTTCGCCGGTGCAGGTGCCTTCCATGGCGATGGCGCGGGCGACCATGCGGCTGTGCACCCCCTTGGCGCGGGCGACTTCGTCGGCGTTGCCGGGATCGATCAGCATCAGCATGTGAAAGTTGCCGTCGCCGACATGGCCGACGATCGGGCCGATCAGCCCGCTCGCCTCGACATCCCGGCGCGTCTCGACCAGGCATTCGGCGAGCCGCGAGATCGGCACGCAGACGTCAGTGATCATCGCCCGCGCGCCCGGCTTCAGGCTCATGCCGGCATACAGCGTATTGTCGCGGGCGTGCCACAGGCGGGTGCGGTCCTCGGCGGCGCGGGCCCACTGGAAGCCCTCTCCGCCATGGTCGGCGGCAATCGCCTCCGCGAACTCGGCCTGCTCGCCGACACCGGCATCGGTGCCGTGGAATTCGAAGAACAGCGTCGGCGCCTCGCGGTAGCCGAGTTTGGCGTAGCCGTTGATGCCCCGCATCATGACGTCGTCGAGCAGTTCGACGCGCGCCACCGGGATGCCGCACTGGATGATGCTGATGGCCGTCTCGACCGCGTCGTGCAGGGTGGGAAAGCTGCACACCGCCGACGAGATCGCCTGCGGCCAGGGATGCAGCTTGAGCGTGATCTCGGTGATGACGCCGAGCGTGCCCTCGGCGCCGACGAACAGCCGTGTCAGATCGTAGCCGGCGGAGGACTTGCGGGCGCGGCCGCCGGTGCGGATGATCCGCCCGTCGGCCAGCACGACCTCGAGCGCCATGACATTGTCCTTCATGGTGCCGTAGCGCACGGCCATCGTGCCGGATGCGCGCGTCGAGGACATGCCGCCGATCGAAGCGTCCGCGCCGGGATCGATCGGGAAGAACAGGCCGGTATCGCGCAGTTGCGCATTGAGCTGCTTGCGGGTGATGCCGGGCTGCACCACCACGTCCATATCCTTGTCGTGAACCTTGAGAACGCGATTCATGCGCGCGAAGTCGAAGCACACCCCGCCGGACAGCGCCGCCGCATTGCCCTCCAGCGACGTGCCGGCGCCGAACGGTACGATGGGCATGCCGACGCGCGCGCACAGCCGCACGATCTCGGCGACCTCCTGCGTGGTCTCCGGAAACACCACCACATCCGGCGGCCGGCTGGCGTGATAGGCCTCACTGCGGCCGTGCTGCTCCAGCACGCCGCGCGCGGTAGTGGCTCGCTCCCCGACCATCTGTGTCAGGCTCTCGAGCAGGCTCGTGGTATCGAGCGGCAGTCCCATGTCACCCTCCCCGTAAGCAAGTGCGGCGGCGGACTCTTGCGCGGTCCGTTGGCCGGTCGTGCCGTCAGCGCGATGCGCCCGGCTTCAATCCGAAATCGTAGTTGAGATGATAGAACGGTGCGTCCATGCGCCGGCCATCGGGGGCCGTCCCCGCTTCGCGGCGCACGAACTCGCGGATCAGGCTGTCCTTGACGCCGAACACCACGTCGGAGTCGAGATACTTGTCGCCAGCGACGAACACATGGGTGACGAGTTGCTCATGGCCCGGCGCCGAGATCATGAAGTGGACATGCGCCGGCCGCCAGGGATGGCGGCCCTGCGCCTCCAGCATCTGCCCGACCGGGCCGTCATGCGGGATCGGATAGGCGGCCGGCTTGATCGACCAGAAATGGAAGCGCCCGTTGTCGTCGGCATGGAAGCGCGCGCGCATCGCCAGATCGCCGATCTTCTCGAGCTGCTGCACGTCGTAGTAGCCGTCGTCGTCCGAGTGCCAGACGTCGATGGTCGCGCCGGCGAGCGGCCTGCCATCAGGCGACGACACCGAGCCGGTGACCAGCAGCGGATCGCCTTCCAGTCCGCCGGAGATATCCTCGCCGAGCGCCTTGTCGGGCGCAGCCTGGACATAGAACGGGCCGAGCACCGTGGTCTCGGTCGCGCCCTCCGGCTGCGGATGGTTGATGGCATCGACCAGCATCGACACCCCCAGCGCGTCCGACAGCAGGATGAATTCCTGACGTTTGTCGTCGCACATGTGACCGGTGCGGGTGAGGAAATCGATGCCCTGCTCCCACTCCTTCTGGGTGGGGCGCACCTCACGCACGAAGGCATGGAGATGACGCACCAGCGCTTCGCTGATCTCCTTGATGCGCGGCTCGCACGTCTCGCTGTTCCGGGCGATCACGGCGTCGGTGATGGTGTGCTCGTTGAAATTGCGCATGGCAGCTCTCGCAAGGGCTGATGATCACAGCTTGGGTTCGTCGAGCCCCGACAGGCGCTCGACATGGCGGACGGTGGCAATGAAGTCGGTTTCGCCGTCGCCCTGGGCGACCAGCGATCCGTAGGTCTCGCGCACCTGGGCGGCGAGCTGCAGCGGCACGCCGACGCTGTGGCCGGCGGACAGGATGAGGTCGAGATCCTTGGCCATCTGCCGGCAGGAGAAGGTCGAAAGGAAATCGCGCGTGCGCAGTGGCGCGGTCTTGTACTTGACCATGGGCGAGGCGATCGCGCTGTCGTCCAGCACCTGCAGGATATCCTGCCAGACGATGCCACCCTTGCGCGCCAGCGCGAGGCTTTCAGCCATCATGCCGGCGGACACCGCGATCATCAGATTGACCGCGAGCTTGGCGAAGCGGGCTTCCTCGGCTTCGCCAAGATATGTCTGCGCCCGGGTGATGGCCGCAAGCAGCGGGCGAACTGCCTCGAACGCGGCCTTGGGTCCGGACACGAAACAGGTCAGCGCGCCGGTGTGGGCGATGCTGGCGTTGCCGGACACCGGCGCGCGCAGGTACGCAATCCCGCGCGCCGCAGCAACCGCAGCGACTTCGGCGGAGATTTCGGCGCTGACCGTGCTGGTTTCGATCAGCGCAGCGCCAGCCGCCATGACCTGCAACAACCCGCCGTCCGCGAGCACCGTCGCGCGCAGCGCCGCGTCGTCCGGCAGCGAGGTGAATACCACCTGCTTCCCAGTGGCCGCCTCGGTCGCGGACGCGGCCGGCTGAATGCCTTGTGCTTGCCCTGCCGTGAGACGCTCGCGGCTCGGGTCATAGCCGGTTACCGGATGGCCGGCCGCCACCACGCGCGCCGCCATCGGCAACCCCATCTTGCCGACGCCAATCCAGGCGATGGAGGTATTGGTCGTGATGGTCATCGGTCAGCTCGCCTGCTGTTGAGTTTCGATTCCGCGCACGAGCCGTTCGCCCGATTGCGCCAATTGCTGCTTGAGGCCATCAAGGCCGCTCGCGAGCAGCCGTCCCCCGCGCTTCTTCCAGACGCCATCGATCATGACGGCTTCGATGTTGGCGAGGCTGGTCTGCATCACCACGGTCGCCACGGGATCGTGCACCGGAAACAGGTTGAGCGCATCGGCGTCGATCACCACGAGGTCGGCGCGTTTGCCCGGGGACAGCGAACCGATCTCGCTCTCGCGGCCGAGCATGCGCGCGCCTTCCACCGTGATCCAGCGGAGCGCCTCGCGTGCCGGAATGGTCGTCTGGTCGGGGATCGCACCGTTCGCTTGCCGCGCCGCGGCATTGTCGAGCGCCCGCTGGGTCGACAGCGCTACCCGCGTCGCGCCGAACAGATCGCCGGCCAGCACCGACTCCAGATCGATACCGATCGACGGCCGCGCGCCGAGCTTCAGCAGCCGGCCGGTGATGGGAAAGCCATGGCCCTGGATCATCTCGTTCTCGGGGGTCACCGAAAACGACACGCCGAGATCGACGAAGCGGCGCAGCAGCTCGTCCGACAGGTCGTTGCCGTGGACGATGTTGACGCCGGGCCCGACGAGATTCTCGGCGATCAGCGCCTCCCAGCCACCTGGAGTCTTCGCCGGTCCGCCACCCTGATGCATCGAGGCGATGAGGCCGAGTTCGCGCGCCATGCGGAAGTCATGCCGTGACACGTCCAGCGTCGCATAGTGAGGACCGAGGATCGCCAGGCCGAGCCTGACCAGACCGTCACCTGAGCCAAGGGGACCCGACAGCAGCCGTTCGACCTCGGCGCGCGGATGCGGCACCTCCGAAAAATGGGGCTGGCCGGGCTTCGGCTCCGGCTTGGGCGAGCCATGGAAGAACGCAGCACGGATGCCGCTCTCGAGCAGCCCGCGCACGGCGGCGTCGGTGTGCGCCGGCGTCGGGTTGTTGTGGCACCAGTCGACCAGGGTCGTTGTGCCCATGTTGATCTGGTTGATCGCCCCGACCAGCGTTGCGATATGGATGTCCTGCGGCGTGAACAGCGTTGCAAGCCCCGCATGCATGCGGCGGAAATAGGCCAGCAGCGTCCAGTTGGCGGCATAGCCGCGCAGCGCCGTCTGCCAGGTGTGCATGTGGGCGTTGATCAGCCCTGGGATGACGATGCGTCCCCGCCCCTCGACCACATCGGCGTCGTCGGCATCGATGCCCGGCCGGATCTCCACGATCCGCCCGCCCGCGACGAGAATGTCGGCGCCGGCCATGTCGCCGAGGCGCTCGTCCATGGTGATGACGGTTGCGGCCTTGATCAGGGTGCGCGTCATCCCGGCCTCACACCAGCGCAACCGTGACCGGCGCCTCGCCGGCCCAGGCTCGCGCGATCAGGTCGCGAATGGCGCCGCGTTCAAGGGGACGCGGATTCCAGTAGGCATTGGTCACCGCCAACTCCGCGGCCTTGTCGATGCCCGCCTCCGGCATGCCGATGTCGCGCAGCGCGAGTTTGGCCTGCAGGCTGCGCGCGAGATCATAAAGCCCCTGCGCCGCATCCGCTGCGCCAAGCGCCCGGGCGATCCGCGCCGCGACATCGGGCACGGCCGGAGCATTGTAGGCCATGGCATGCGGCAGCACGATGGTGTGGGTCTCGGCATGCGGCAGGTCGAAGGTGCCGCCAAGGGTGTGGCAGAGCTTGTGATGCAGCGCCATGCCGACGGCGCCGAGGCACGTACCCGCGAGCCACGCCCCATAGAGCGCATCGGAACGCGCCTCGCGATCGCCGGGCGAGGCCACGATCCGCGGCAAGCCACGGGCGAGTACGCGGATGCTTTCCTCCGCCATCAACGAGATGATCGGATTGCGGTCGCGCGCATAGAGCGCCTCGACCGCATGCGCGATCGCATTCATGCCCGAGGTTGCTGTCATGCTTGCAGGCAGCGACAGCGTCAGATCGACATCGTAGACCACCGTCTCCGGCAGGATTTTGGGGCTGGACTGTGTGGTCTTGAGGCCGTCACGGGTCTCGCCGAGAATCGGCGTCATCTCCGAGCCGGCATAGCTCGTCGGCACGACCACCTGCGGCAGGTCGGTGCGCAGTGCGATCGCCTTGCCGAGACCGGTGGTCGAGCCGCCGCCGACCGCCACGACACCATCGGCATTCAGCGCGCGGACCTGCGCCATCGCCCGCTCGGTGACGTCAACGGGCGTGTGCATGGTCGCGCCGGCGAACAGCCCGGCGGCGCGATCGCCAAGCAACGCGACAATCTCGTGGCCCTGCGGCTCCTGAGGCGGCGTGGTCAGCACCAGCGCGCGCGCGATCGACAGCCGCTCGAGCTCCGCCGGCAATTCCGCCAGCGTTCCCGAGCCGAACAGCACACGCATGGGTGCCGACTGATAGACGAAACGGTCCATCGCCCAAATCCTTCGCACGCGCCACGTTATGCGCGCCGCCAGGCGCAGCGCACGGTTTTTCTTGCGCGTGTTCGCGCCTCGACAAGGCGCGCCCACGTTTTCCCGGCTGCAGGGGTACGGTTCATGCACACGTTTGTCAACGGGGATTTTAGCCTGTTTTTGCGAACCCGCTCTTCGCAAGTGCACAAGTCGTGGATTTTGCTGGCATCTCGATTGCCCTGCGGCGGATCGCAGCACGGCCCTGGTTCGAAGGCGCGAACCTCGCGTGCCATCGTCCCGGAGTTGAGCTAAAAGGATGTCCGACAGACTCACGGGATCTTGAATGCCGCGCAAGCCAACGTCGAAGACCGCGTCGAGCGACCGTCCGAGCCGCGCCACCATCATCGATGTGGCGAAGCTCGCGGGCGTGCACTGGTCGACGGTGTCGCGCGCGCTCAACCCCGAGAAGCGCCATCTGATCTCACCGGAGATGGTCGAACGGGTCGAGGCGTGCGTGAAGGAGCTGGGCTATCGCGCCAACGCGCTTGCATCGGGCTTGCGCACCCAGCGTTCGCGCACCATTGGCGTGATCGTCTCCAACCTCGGCGACCCGGTCCACCCTCCGATCGTGCGGGCCATCGAGGATCGCTTTGCGGAGATTGGCTACGTCACCCTGGTCGGTAACACCGACAACGTCCCGGGACGGCAGGCGGCGGTGATCGAACGCTTCATCCGCCAGGGCGTCGAGGGCCTCGCGGTTGCGACCTTCGCGCGCTGCGATCCGGCAGTAGATGCGTGCATCGAGGCCAACGTCCCGACCGTCGCCGTCTTCCGCGATCCCGAGTCCGACCTGATCCCCAGCGTACGGGTCGACGACGCCAGGGCGATGGAGATCGCCGTCCGGCATCTCGCCGCGCGGGGTCACCGCCGCATCGCGCACATCGCCGGCCCGCAGAACGTCTCGACCGGCTACGGCCGTCACCGCGGTTTCAGCAATGCCTGCCGCGCCCTCGCCCGCGACGGCGTGGTGCCGGCGATCGTGTTCGGCGCCGAGTTCACGGTGGAGGACGGCGAGATCGCCTGTGCCGAACTGCTGCGCAGCCATCCGGACATCACCGCGATCGCAGCGGCCAACGACATGCTGGCGATCGGCGCGCTGCGCCATCTGCAGGCGCGCGGCATCCGCTGCCCCGACGACATCTCGATCATCGGCATGAACAACATGCAGTTCATGGACGCCATCGCCCCCGCGCTGACCACAATTCTGACACCGACAACGGAACTTGGCGCGCAGGCTGCGAGCCTTCTGATCGCGCTGATCAACGAAACGCCGATCAAGACGTCACGCGTGGTGCTGAAACCGGAACTGATCGAACGGGCGTCCGTGGCGCGGCTCCGCAGCACGATCCATCGCGACGCGGATCTCGCACCGTCCTGAAGCGCCCGCAGGACACCGCAACGTCGGGAACCCGCAGCGAGGCGGAACGGAACAAAGATGCCGCCGGGTCGTTGACCCTCCATGACCTATGATCCGCAAGCTCTCAGGGAACGTCGCGCAAAGGCCGCAGCAGAAGGTGTCGTCGCGATGGCTGAACGCCGCGCGCGCGATGCCTTCGTGCGAGAGAACATGGCGCGGTTGCGCGCCCTGCGTCTCGCCAGGGAAGCGCACGACGAAGAACAACAGGAATTGCGCGAGGAGCGGCAAACCGGGAGGCCGCCCACGAAGGCCCGTCGCAGCTGATCGCTGCTGCGGGGCGAAATTCTGGCTGCCTTTCCTAGCCGTTCTTGCCTTCCCAACGCTTCACCGCACCGACATCAATGTCATAGAGGTCGAGCACCCGCCCGACCGTATGATCGACCATGTCGGCAATACTCTGCGGATCGGCGTAGAATGCCGGAACCGGCGGAAAGATGACCGCGCCCATCTCGGACAGCGCAGTCATGGTGCGCAGGTGCCCGGTGTGCAGCGGCGTTTCCCGCACCATCAGAACCAGCCGGCGACGCTCCTTCAGCACGACGTCGGCCGCGCGCGTCAACAATGACGACGTCACGCCGGTGGCAATCTCCGACATTGAGCGCACCGAGCACGGCGCGATGATCATGCCCCGCGTCCTGAACGAGCCGCTGGCGATCGACGCGCCGATGTCGTCAGCCTTGTACCACTTGTCGGCGAGCGCGCGCACATCGGCGACCTTCAGCGGCCCTTCATGAGCCATGGCGATCTCCGCCGCCCTGGAGACCACGAGATGCGTCTCGACCGGGGTCTGACGCAACAAGCTGAGCAGGCGCACGCCGTAGGCGACGCCCGAGGCTCCCGAAATTCCCACCACCAGGCGCGGCCGGTCCGTCACATCATGCTCCCGTTCGAACGGGCCTGCCTATGCGTCAGCGCACATCGCGAGTCAACAGCGTGGACAGCCGCATGCGCAGGAACCGGATGAACTCGTTCTGCGATGTCCGCTTGGGATGCCTTGGCAACTGGACGGAACGGAGCTGCCGCAGGATCGACGGACGAATGATCGGATGAGCGCTCAGGACGCCGCGGTCGATGCTCTGGCGCACCGCGGACGGCGGCAGCACCGTCGCCCAGCCGCCCTCCTTGACCAGCCGTACGGCTGCGGCCATCGAGTCGAGCTGGAGCTTGGGCGCCAGCACCAGCCCTTCCTCGGTAAATTTGCGATCGAGCAACGCGCGCAGGCCATGACGTTGCGAGGGCAGAACGAGATTGAGCCGTGCGATCTCGCTCATTCCGATCGGCCCCGGCGCGTGCGCCGGATGCTGCGCACTGGTCAGCACCGCCAGCGGTTCCGACGACAGCACCGTCTCCTTGAATGATGTGAGGCCGTGCATGTCCTCGACCACCACGACGTCGACGATATTGTCCTCGAGCCACTGCAGCAGCACGCCGCTGTGGGCCTCGACCACACGCAGATCGATCTGCGGAAAGCCCTTTCGCCAGTCGACGATCGTCGAGGTCGTCGCCCGCACCAGCAGGCTCTCCTCGTCGAGGCCAGGCAGCAGCCCCACCCGCAGCACCTGCCGCGTCGGCCCGCGTCCCGATGTCGTCCCCCGCGCCGTCGCCTGCAGCGTATCGACGATCGGCGCCAGCATCCTGCGTGCCTTGCGGCCGAATGGCGTCGGCACGATGCCCTGCGGACTGCGGTCGAACAGCCGCCCCTTGAGGCGACGTTCGAGCACGCGCAATTGCATGCTGATGGCCGGCTGCACGATATTGAGCCCCGCAGCTGCCCGCGAGATGCTGCCCTCGTCCATCACCCGCAGAAAATAGCGCACCTGCCTGAGGTCCGGCAGCGTCAGCGGCTGCGCCACATCCACGGCACCAGCCCGTCGCGCCAGCGCGCCTTTGAAACGCGCAGCAAAGGCGCGCTGAACCGGATCGGACGCCTCGCCGAGCTGCACGGAGATCTCGAGGCCCGGCAATCCCGCATCGACATTGCGGATCCGCAGCCGGGGATGCCGCAGCAGGTCCGGCTTGACCGCCATGCGCGGCACCAGCGCCCAGCCGCGGTTGCGCAGCAGAATCGCGGTCACGACGCCGGTGGCGTCCTCCTCGCTCATGTTCATCGCAATCTCGGCGCCGGACCGGCTCCAGCGCACCAGCGCCGACTGGATGTCAGATGACACCAAGGGAACGTCGATATAGCCGTCGACCCCGGCAAGTTCCTCGCGCTGCACCGCCCGGCCGCCGCCCCGCAGCGGCACGCCCAGCTCCACCAGCACCCAGCGGTCGCCCGCTGCCGTGCTGCGCGCGCGACCGCGCGCCAGACCATGCGACAACCTGACGCCGCCGGCCGGCTCCGCCCGCGACGCCATCTCGAACGAGCGATGGACGATGCGCAGATGCGGCATTTCGAGCTGCAACTGCCGGGCGCAGGCCCGCGCCAGCAGGCTGAGCTGGCTCGCCGCCGCGGTCTCGACCGTCACCGTCAGCGCACGCACCTCGCGCTCCTCGCCGCCCCGCAGATAGTCGAGCGCATGGGCGGCCTCGGCGAGCAGCGGCGACAGGCGGCGATAGAGCGAAATCGCCGCCGGCGTCGGCCGCAGTCCCAGCACCGTGCGGTTGAACAGCGTTTCGCCGAGCTCGAGTTCGAGCCGTCGAACCTGCGCGCTCAGCGTTGGCTGCGAGGCACGGCAGACCCGTGCGGCCGCGCTCATGTTGCGCTGCTCGATCGCGGCGACGAAGTAGCGCGCCTGCCTGAAATCCATGGTCGATCGTGCCCCTTTTGGCCGCATGGTATCAGAACTTCTGATATCCATCATTGGGAATATGTATTAGCCACCACCACGGCCGGGTTCCACAATTTCGGCCAAGCGTTGCTCCGGGAGGCGCTGAGATCACCCGTGCCGCAAGGCCCTTTCACCACCGGACCGCGGGAGTGGGGAGAACGTTCTCTCCGCCCCGTGCCGCAGACAGGACAAGACGCGATGAAATCTTCAGCAGCTTGGTTGTTCTCTTCCGTCTCCACGGCCGCAGGCGTCGCCGTGCTGGCGTTCGCAACCCTCACCGCCTCGCCGGCCGCCGCGCAGATCAAGATCGGTTTCCAGGCGCCGCTGACCGGCCCTGCGGCGACCGATGGCGTCTCGGCCAAGGTGGCGTCCGAGCTGGCGGTCGAGCACATCAACGCCGCTGGCGGCGTGCTCGGCCAGAAGGTCGAGCTCGTCACCTACGACGACCAGGCCAAGACCGACGAGGCGGTGTTCACCGCCAACAAGCTGGTCGGCCAGAACGGCGTAAAGTTCGCGGTGTCAGGCAGCTACTCGGCCTCCGGCCGCGCCGCGGCGCCGATCTTCCAGGCCGGCAAGGTGCCGTTCATCTCCGCCTATGGCGTGCATCCGGACATCACCCGCTCCGGCGACTACGCGTTCCGCACCGTCCACCTTGGCCAGCCGCAAGGCCGCGCCGCCGCCAAGTTCATCGGCGACAACCTCGGTATCAAGGACATCTCCGTCATCTCGATGGACAACGACTATGGCCAGGCGACGCTCGAAGGCTTCAAGAGCGCGGCCGGCCAGTTCGGCATCAAGGTGATCGGCGAGTACACCTATCCGCTGCGCGACCGCCAGTTCGGCTCGATCGTCGCCAGCGTCAAGCGCGACAATCCCAAGGCGATCTACATCACCGGCTACTTCTTCACCGCAGGCCCGCTGGTCAGCCAGATCCGCGCCGCCGGCATCACCGTGCCGATCATCGGCTCGCAGGCGTTCGACGCGCAGAAGCTGATCGAGATCGCCGGTCCCGCGGTGGAGGGCGTCTACATCGTCGGCGGCCTCAACCGCGACCGCGACAACGCCGAACTGAAGACCTACCTCGCCGAATTCCAGAAGCGCGCGGGCTATCCCGGCGAGAACGTCGGCGCGACCGTCTACTCCGCCATCGTCCTGATGGCCGACGCCATCAAGCGCGCCGGCAGCACCGACCCCGCCAAGGTGCGCGACGCACTGGCAGCGACCAAGAACTTCTCGCATCTCGCCGGCGAACTCGTGAGCTTCAACCAGTTGCGCGAGATCAACATGCCGATGAACGTCAACGTGGTGAAGGACGGTCAGTTCAAGCACTTCGCCTGGATCGACGACCTCAAGCTGCTGGCGCCGCCGACCGAGTGATCGCGCCTCGCATGATCGCCTGACCTGACGGGGCGCCGACGCACGGCGCCCCTTCCCCGGATCCGGAACCTTTGCCGTGTATTATCTCGACCTGACCCTCAACGGCCTGATCTTCGGCAGCATGTACGCCCTGATGGCGGTCGGGCTGACGTTGGTTTACGGGCTGCTTCGCATCCTGCACATCGCCCATGCGTCGGTCTATGCGCTCGGCGCGTTCGTCACCGTGATCGTGGCGAACGCCACCGGCAGCATCGCGCTCGGCATCTTCGCCGCGATGCTGGTGTCGGCTTTGATGGGCGGCGCGATCTATCGCCTGCTGTATCAGCCGCTGCTCGCGCACCCACCCTATGTCGCGATGGTCGCCTCGATGGGCCTCCTCGTGTTCATGGAGGACGCTTTCCGCATCCTGTTCGGCGAACAGGGCCTGACGTTCCGATCCAATCCATGGCCGATGCAGGTCTTCGACGTGTTCGGCCTGACCATCAATGCCGTTCAGATCGCCATGCTGGTGGTCTCCACCTTGTGCCTCGTCGCGCTCGGCCTGTTCACCACCCGGACGCGAATCGGCGTCGCCTGGCGCGCCACCGTCTCCAACCCGACGATCGCGACCAGCTTCGGCGTCGACGCGATCAAGGTCCGCTATCTCAACTTCTTCATCGGCTCGGCGCTCGCCGGCCTCGCCGGAGCGCTGATCGCCCTTCTCAACAACTTCGTCGAGCCGTCGATGGGCTTCGTCGTCAGCTACAAGGCGCTCGCCATCATCGTGCTCGGCGGCCTCGGCAGCATCCGCGGCACCCTGATCGCCGCCTTCGCTCTCGGCCTGATTGAATCCTACGGCACCATCGCGCTACGCGCTTATCTCGACCGCGACGCGCTCGCCTTCCTGTTCCTGATCGTCATCCTGATGCTGCGCCCGCAGGGCCTCACCGGAGCGCGCACCGCATGACACTCTATACTTACAGCCTCCTGTCGATCGTCGGCATCAACATCATGCTGGCGGTCAGCCTCAACCTGATCAGCGGCTTCTGCGGCCAGGTCAGCCTCGGCCATGGCGCCTTCTTCGGCGCCGGCGCCTATGCCGCGGCGCTGTGTGCGGTGGCCGGCTATCCGGTTCCCGTCGCCCTGCTCGCCGGCCTGCTGGTGGCCGGTGTCCTCGGCGTGGTCGTCGGCTTCGCCTCGGTGCGGCTGCGCGAGGACTTTCTCGCCGTCACCACCATCGGCGTCGGATTCCTGCTGGTCGGCTTCGTCCGCAAGCAGGCCTGGCTAGGCGCCGAAATGGGCATCAGCAAGATCCCGCCAAGCGGGCTTGGCCCAGCCGGCAACGCCGTGCTGATCGTGATCGCCGCCCTCGCCACCATCGCCTTCAGCCTCTACCTCAGCCGCAGCTGGATGGGCTTTGCGTTCCGCGCGGTCGCCGATGACGAGCAGGCGGCGCGCACCATCGCCATCCCCGCCGCGACCTACAAGCTCGTCGCCTTCGCCATCGGCACGGCGATCGCGGGTCTCGCCGGCGGCCTCTATACGTATTTCACCCAGTTCATCGTGCCGGACTCGTTCGGGTTCATCCTCTCGGTGACGCTGATGGCAATGGTCGTCATCGGTGGCAACGGCTCGACCTGGGGCGTGGTCGTCGCGACCATCATCCTGACGCTGCTGCCCGAGGCCTTCCGCTTCATCAACGAGTATCGCCTGCTGATCTTCGGTGGCTTGCTGGTGCTGGTGATGCGGTTCGCACCGGGCGGCCTCGCCGGGATCGTCGCCTCGCTGACCGCCAAGGGATTTGCCGCCAAGGGACGAAACGCATGACCGATACGCTCCGCGTTCAATCCGTCGCCATCCGCTTCGGCGGCGTCCAGGCCCTCACCGACGTCAACTTCGCCGTGGCGAGCGGCGAGATCGTCGGACTGATCGGCCCCAACGGTGCCGGCAAGACCACCCTGCTCAAGATCATCGCCGGCGTGGCCCGCCCCGACAGCGGGCAGATCGTCATCGACGGCGAGGACGTCACCGCGCTGCCGACGGCGCGGCGGGTCCAGAAGGGTCTTGCGATCACCCACCAGATCGTCCGCCCGTTCCGCTCCATGACGGTGCTGGACAATGTCGTGCTGGCCGCCGGCCATCGCTTCACATCCAATCCGCTGACGGTGCTGTTCCACCGCGCCCGCAAGGCCGAGGAGGAACGCGCTGCCGCGATCCTGGCGCGGGTCGGCCTCGCCGGTCAGGAGCTCAAGGCGGTGACCGCGCTGCCGCTCGGCCATCTCAAGCGCCTGGAGGTCGCCCGCGCGCTTGCCGTGGAGCCGAAGCTGATCATGCTCGACGAGCCCCTCGCCGGCCTCAACCACCGCGAGGCCGAAGAGCAGGTCGACACCATCGCCAGGCTCAATGCCGCCGGCGTCACCACCATTCTGATCGAACACAACCTGCGCGAGGTGCTGCGGGTGTGCCGCCGCATGCTGGTGCTCGACGGCGGCCGTATCATCGCGGACGGCGATCCGCACAGCGTCATCGCGGACAAGGCGGTGCGCGAGGCTTATGTCGGAAAGGCGGCGGACCATGCTGCGGCTTGAATCCCTGAGTTGCGGCTACGGCTCGGTGCGGGCCGTGCAGGACGTGTCGTTCGAGCTCGCGGCGCGGTCGTCGCTGGCCCTGCTCGGCCCCAACGGCGCCGGCAAGACCTCGACCATCATGGCGATCATGGGCCACACCACCATCCATGGCGGCCGCATCCTGTTCGAGGGCCAGGACATCACCCATCTGCCGCCGATCGGCCGGGTCGATCTCGGCATCGCGCTGGTGCCGGAAGGACGGCGGCTGTTCTCGGACCTGTCGGTGGAGGAGAACCTCACCGTGGGCGGCTATCGCCGCTCCATGGCCGACGACCGCCGCAACCGCGAGCGCGTCTACAGTCTGTTCCCGCGCCTGTCCGAACGGCGCAAGCAGGTCTCGGGCTCGCTGTCCGGCGGCGAGCAGCAGATGCTGGCCATGGGACGCGCGCTGATGGCCGAGCCAAAGCTGCTGCTGATCGACGAGCTGTCGCTCGGCCTGATGCCGAAGATGGTCGACCTGTGCTTCGACGCCCTCACCGCACTGAAGGCCGACGGCGTCACCATCCTGCTGGTCGAACAGAACACGTCGCGGGCGCTCGGCTTCACCGACCATGTCTGCATCATGACGTCAGGCTCCCTGGCGTTCACCGGCGCGTCGGCCGACGCGCAGGGCAACGACGAGCTGTTCGACGTCTTCGTCAACTCGCCCCACTGAAGAGGGCAAAACAGGTGTCACATGAGTGATTTTGATCTGGTCGTCACCGGCCGTGTCGTCCTCACCGATCGCGTGATCGAGGATGGCTATGTCGCCGTGCGCAACGGCGTGGTCGAGCGCGTCGGCAGCGGCCGCGCGCCCCAGTCCCGCGAGCGGCAGGATTTCGGCGCCGCCTATGTCTTGCCCGGCGCGATCGACTCCCAGGTCCACTCCAAGTCGCAGCTCGGCCAGGAAGACTTCATCTGGTCGACCCGCGCCGCCGCGGCCGGCGGCGTCACCACCGTGGTCGACATGCCCTACGACGCCGGATTCCTGGTCTGCACCGGCGACCGCGTGCGGCAGAAGATCGCCGAGGCCGGCGCCCAGACGCGCGTCGACTTCGCCCTCTACGGCACGATCAACCCCGAGGACGGCGCCAGGCACATCGCCGGCATGGTCGAGGCCGGCGCGGCGGCGTTCAAGTTCTCCACCTTCTGCACCGACCCCAAGCGCTTCCCCCGCATCGCGCCGCAGACGCTCTATGAGTGCTTCGTCGAGATCGGCAAGCATGGCCTCGCCGCCGGCGTCCACAACGAGAACGACGAGATGGTGCGCGCGGCCATGAAGGCCGTGGAAGACTCCGGCATTCGCGACCATCGCGCCCACGGCCTGTCCCGCCCGCCGGTGACCGAAACACTGGCGATGGCCGAGGTCTACGAGATCGGCGCCCAGGCCGGCTGCTCCTCCCATATCGTCCACTGCTCGGTCGGCCGCGGCTACGACCTCTGCGAGAGCTACCGCCGGCAGGGTTTTGACAGCACCATCGAGGCCTGCATCCACTATCTCGTCCTCGACGAGGAGAACGACGTCGCCCGTCTCGGTGGCAAGGCCAAGATCAATCCCCCGATCCGGCCGCGCCGCGAGGTCGAGGCACTGTGGCGGCATCTCGCCGCCGGCAATGTCACCGTGGTCTCGACCGACCATGTCAGTTGGTCGGAGGACCGCAAGACCAATCCGGACATGCTCAAGAACTCGTCGGGCGTACCCGGTCTCGAAGTGCTCTATTCCCTGCTGCTCAAGGGCCTGACCGAACGCAACATCGACGTGACCTGGGCGGCCCGCCTGCTCGCGGCCAATCCGGCGCGGCTGTTCCGCATCGGCGACCGCAAGGGGGCGATCGCGCCCGGTCATGACGCCGACATCGTGGTGATGGCGCATGCGCCGCACCGCTACGATCCCGCCGCCAGTGGCCATAACTTCGTGACCTGGAGCCCCTACGCCGGCATCGAGCTGCCCTATCGCCCGGTTGTGACCTTCCTGCGCGGCAGGATGATCTATGACGGCAAGGACGTGCTCGCCGAGCCCGGCAGCGGCGCCTTCGTCCGGCCATTGCCTGCCGCGACCCGCCTCGGGGCCGCGCACTGATGAGCGCCTCCCGTCCGCCGATCGACAGCGACCGTCTGTGGAACGACGTGATGGCTCTGGGAGCCATCACGGATCCAGATCGCCCCTACACGCGCCGGTCGTTTTCGGCGCGCTTCCTCGAGGGGCGGCAATGGCTGCGTGAGCGGTTCGAGGCCGCCGGCCTGTCGGTGCGGCTCGACACCGGCGCCAACGTGATCGCCCGCCTCGAAGGCAGCGTGCCGGACGCGCCGCCGATCATGCTGGGCTCGCATTCCGACACGGTGCCGTCGGGTGGCCGCTTCGACGGCATTGCCGGCATCCTCACGGCGCTCGAAGCCGTGCGCGCACTGAAAGAGGCCGGCTACACGCCGCGCCATCCCATCGAGATCGTCGATTTTCTCGCCGAGGAGCCGAGCGAGTACGGCGTCTCCTGCGTCGGCAGCCGCGCCATGGTTGGTGCGCTCGATGCGAAGATGCTTGGTTACACCAACGCAAAGGGCGAGACGCTGGCCGCAGCTATCACCCGTGTCGGCGGCGACCCGGCGCGCTTCGATGAGGCCAGGCCATCCGCCATCGCCGGCTATCTCGAACTCCACATCGAGCAGGGCACTGTGCTCGAGAGCAACGCCATCCCGCTCGGGCTGGTGACCGCGATCGTCGGCATCGTCCGTGTCGAGATCGTATTCCACGGCGCGGCCGACCATGCCGGAACGACCCCGATGGCCTATCGGCACGACGCCGCCGTGCCCGCGGCCGGTCTGGTGACCGCGATCGCCGCGCGCGCCAGGGACATCGCCGACCGTGGCGAGGGCCACTTCGTGGCCACCACCGGTGTGCTCGAGATCAGCCCCAATGCCGCCAATGTCGTTCCCGGTGGAGCGCGCATGATCGTCGACATTCGCGCCGAAGACGCCGCCGTGATGGACGACTTCGCCACGTGGCTCGACCAGGAGAGCCAGGCTATCGCGATCCGGACCGGCGTCGCGCGCGCCAGCTTCTCCGTGCTGTCGCGCAACCTGCCCTCGCCGTGCGACGCTCACCTGCGCGACGTGCTGCAGCGCGCCGCCGACAAGCTGGGTCATTCCACCATGTCGCTGGCGTCGGGCGCCGGCCACGACGCCGCGTTCGTGTCGCGCATCGGGCCGAGCGCGATGCTGTTCATTCCCTGCCGCGAAGGCAAGAGTCACTGCCCCGAGGAATGGGCCGAGCCCGAGGCGCTGGCCACCGGCGCCGCCACCCTGTTCGAAGCCATCCGCCTGCTCGACGGGCAGAACACTTGACGCCGTAACCGGCCGAAGGAGAGCCACATGGGACGTATTCTGGGACCGAAAGATGTCGAAGCGGCCGTCAAGGGCGGCTCGGTGTTCGCCGCCGGCGGCGGCGGCTGGGCCGACCATGGCCGGATGCTCGGCACTGCCGCGGTGAACGCCGGCAAGCCCGAGCTGGTGTCGATGGACGAAGTCCCCGACGACGCCTGGATCGCCACCGCTGCCGCGATCGGCGCGCCCGCCGGCACCACCGAGTGGGAAATGCGTGGCGTCGACTACGTCAAGGCGGTGCAGCTCGTCCAGGAGGCGCTCGGCGCTCCGATCTACGGCTTGATGATCGGCCAGAACGGCAAGTCCAGCACGCTCAACGGCTGGCTGCCGTCCGCCATCCTCGGCACCAAGGTGGTCGATGCCGTCGGCGATATCCGCGCCCATCCCACCGGGGACATGGGCTCGATCGGCCTCGCCAAATCGCCACAGCAGATGATCCAGTCGGCCGTCGGCGGCAACCGCAGCAAGAACTCCTACATCGAGCTGGTGATCCGCGGCGCCACCGCGAAGATCTCGCCGGTCCTGCGCACGGCGTCCGACATGTCCGGCGGCTTCATCGCGTCCTGCCGCAATCCCCTGCCCGCCTCGTATGTGAAGAAGAATGCCGCGCTCGGCGGCATTTCGATCGCGCTGGGGCTCGGCGAAGCCATCATCGATGCCGAGCCGAAAGGCGGCTCGGCCGTGATCGACGCCATCGTCAAGCAGACCAGGGGCGCCATCATCGGCCAGGGCAAGGTGCGCAGGAAGGCGGTCGTCTACACCAATGAGGCGTTCGACGTCGGCACTATCACCATCGGCGACGGCGCCAAGGCGGTGACGCTGCATGTCATGAACGAATACATGGCGGTCGACAGCGCCGACGGCGAGCGTCTCTCCGGCTTCCCGGACGTCATCACCACGCTGAATCCGCAGGGTGAGCCGGTCAGCGTCGGCGAGCTGCGCGAGGGCGACGAGCTGCTGGTGCTGCGCATTCCCAAATCCGTCATTCCGCTGTCGTCCAGCGTCACCGACCCCTCGGTCTATCCGGTGGTCGAGAAGGCGCTCGGCATCAACCTGACCGACTACGCGCTCCGCTGAGGACGACCGACATGGCACGCAGCTTCAATGTGACCTCGGGCGGCCAGATCCGCTG
The DNA here is from genome assembly GCF_018131225.1 of Bradyrhizobium sp. U87765 SZCCT0048. GTDB lineage: Bacteria > Pseudomonadota > Alphaproteobacteria > Rhizobiales > Xanthobacteraceae > Bradyrhizobium_A. Next base: position 1,067,578 of record NZ_JAFCMM010000001.1, read on the forward strand.
CCGCGGCTGGCGGCAGGAAGGGCTGCTGCGCCTGCTGGAGAATGTCCTCGCCGTCGGCGAGGACCCTGACAACCTCATCGTCTATGCCGCGCTCGGCCGCGCCGCGCGCGACTGGCCGTCCCATGACCGCATCGTCGAGGCGCTCAAGACCATCGACACCGGCGAGACGCTGCTGGTGCAGTCCGGCAAGCCGATCGGCGTGCTGCGCACCCACGCCCGCGCGCCCGTGGTCATCATGGCCAACTGCAACATGGTCGGCCAGTGGGCCAAGGCCGAGAAGTTCTACGACCTCGCCAACAAGAACCTGATCTGCTGGGGCGGTCTCACGGCTGGCGACTGGCAGTACATCGGCTCGCAGGGCGTCATCCAGGGCACCTATGAGATCTTCATGCGGATCGCCGCCCGCCACTTCGGCGGCAGCCTCGCCGGACGGTTCGTGCTGACCGCAGGTCTCGGCGGCATGGGCGGAGCCCAGCCCCTCGCCGGCACCATGGCGGAAGCCGCGATCCTGTGCATCGAGGTCGACGAGACGCGGATCGACAAGCGCATGGCGATCGGCTTCCTCGATGCCAAGGCCGCCTCGCTCGACGAGGCGCTGGCGATGATCCGCACCGCGCAGGCCGAGAAACGACCGCTGTCTGTCGGCCTGTGCGCCAATGCCGCCGATATCTATCCCGAAATCGCCCGGCGCGGCATCGTCCCCGACGTCGTCACCGACCAGACCGCCGCCCACGACCTCGTCTACGGCTATGTCCCCGCAGGCCGGCCGCTCGCGGAAGTTCGCGCGCTGCGCACCGAGAATCCGCAGTTGCTGATGGACGAGTCGATGCGGTCGATCGTGCGCCATGTCTCGGCCATGCTCGAGTTCCAGGCCAGGGGCGCCGTGGTGTTCGACAACGGCAACCTGATCCGCACCCATGCAAAGAACGGCGGCGTTGCCAACGCCTTCGACATTCCGATCTTCACCGAAGCCTTCCTGCGCCCGCTGTTCGCCCGCGCCATCGGCCCGTTCCGCTGGATCGCGCTGTCGAACGATCCCGACGACATCCGCAAGATCGACGACCTCCTGCTGGAAAAGTTCCCGGACAACCAGATCGTGTCCAACTGGGTGCACCTCGCGCGCAAGCATGTGCCGTTCGAGGGGCTGCCGGCGCGCATCGCCTGGCTCGGCCATGGCGAGCGCACTGAACTCGGCCTCGCCGTCAACCGCATGGTGCGCGAGCATCGCCTGTCCGGCCCGATCGCGTTCACGCGTGACCACCTGGATGCGGGCGCGATGGCCCACCCCAACATCATGACCGAGAACATGCGGGATGGCTCCGACGCCATCGCCGACTGGCCGCTGCTCAACGCCATGGTCAACTGCGCCTCCCAGGCCGACCTCGTTGCGATCCATTCCGGCGGCGGTGGTTATTCCGGCTACATGACCAGCGCCGGGGTGACGCTGATCGCCGACGGCACCGCTGCCGCCGACGAGCGGCTAGCGCTGACCCTGACCAACGACACCTCCACCGGCGTGATGCGCTATGCTGACGCCGGCTACGAGGATTCGTATGACGAAATCCGGAAGACCGGCATCAACCACTTCCGCCTCTGAAACGCCAACCACCGGACCGGCGACGACACCATGACTGACCAGAGCATGCGCGGCCTGATCGCCGCGCTGGACGCCCGCGGCGACCTTCACCGCGTCACCCGCAACGTCGATCCGAAGTTCGAGCTCGGCGCCGTGCTGGCGCTGCGTGATCGCGGGCCAGCCCAGTTGTTCGAGAACGTCGGGGGATCGCCCATACCGGTGGTCGGCAACCTGCTGTCGAGCCGCGAGCGCTATGCGCTCGGCCTCGGCATTCCGGTCTCGGACCTCGACCAGCGCCTGGCCACAGCGCTGCACCGTCCGATCGCTCCCAAAATGGTCGACAGCGCACCGGTCCAGGCCGTGGTGCAGACCGACGCCATCGACCTCGCCCGCTTGCCCGTGCCGAGCTGGTTCGAGCGCGAGGTCGCCCCCTACATCACCGCCGGCGTGATCATCGCCAGGGATCCGGAGACCGGACGGCGCAACGTCTCGATCGCCCGCCTGCGCCTCGAAGGCGGCGGCCGAATCATGGCGGGCATCGCCAAGAACCATCACCTCTACCTGATCGCCGACAAGGCCAAGGCGATGGGCCGCAAGCTCGAGATCGCGGTGGCGATCGGCAACCACACCGCCGTGCTGCTGGGATCGCAGCTCTATCTCGGCCTCGGCGACGACGAATACGACAACATCGGCGGCCTGCTTGGCGAGCCGCTGGAACTGGTCAAATGCCGGACGGTGGATCTCGAAGTCCCCGCCCATGCCGAAATCGTGCTCGAGGGCGAGCTCGACCCGGACGAGCTGATCGACGAAGGGCCGGTGTCGGAATTCCACGGCTTCTATGTCAATTACGGCCCTGGCATCGGCGGAACCATCCGCTGCATCACCCGCCGCAGCGACGCTATCTACCAGGCGATCCTGCCCGGCTACGCCAGCGAACACTGCCTGCTCGGCGGCATCGCGATCGCGGCAACGCTGTGCCAGGCGCTGCAGCGCATGATCCCGGCGGTGCGCCGTGTCCTGATCACCGAAGGCGGCATGGGCCGCCTCCACGCCGTGATCTCGATGCACCGCCCCCGCCTCGGCGAGGGCAAACGCGCCGTCCTGCTCGCCATGGGCCAGGTCAACCTGCTCAAGCTGGTGACAGTGGTCGACGACGACATCGACATCGAGAATCCGCGCGAGGTCGAATGGGCGCTGGCGGCCCGCTTCCGCGGTCACGAGGATCTCGTCGTCATCCCCGGCGTCAAGGCCGACCGCTGCGATCCCGTCCACGAGGACCTCACCGTCGCCAAGATCGGCATGGTGGCGACCACACGCCCCGGCGATGGCGAGCCGCTGTCGCGCTCCGAGCTCGTGCGCGCACCGGAGCAGGTGCTGCAGCAGGTCCGGCGCGACCTCGACCAGTATTGAGCCAGCCGGCATCGGCGCGGCATGACGCCGCGGCGATGCTACAGCAGCACGTAGTCGCGCGCCTCGAGCGGAGGTGGCAGATCCCGGCCCATGGCATGGAGCAGATCGCGCTCGATGGTTCTGACCATGGCATCGAGCGGCAGGTCGTTCGGCTCCGTTCCGAACGGATCACTCAATTCGTCGCCAAGGGCATCCAGCCCGAAGAAGGCATAGCAGACGAGGACGGTCGGCAGCGGCGTCCACCAGCCAAGCGAGGGCGCCAGCGCGAACGGCAACAGCAGGCAGAAGGCATAAGCCGTGCGGTGGAGCAGCAGGGAATAGGAGAACGGCAGCGGGGTGGACTTGATGCGCTCGCAGCCGCCCTGAACATGCGCCATCTCGTTCAGTTGCGTCTCCAGCAGTGAATAGTGGATGGCGTCGGTCGGACCGGCACCGGCGAGCTCCCGGCAGCCGCGTCCGACGGCGGCAAGCACGGCATCCGTGGGGTTCGGTGCGCCGGCCCACGGGCCGTCACCGACATGGCGGGCGATCGCCGCATACTCGTCGCTGCCGCGCAAGCGCGCCGCGAGGCCTGCCGCGAAACCGCACAGCCCCCGCAGCAGCGGATCGCGCCGTGACGGTTCGACCGTGGCGACCTGGCGGGAGAACGAACGGCTGGCGATGATGAGCTGGCCCCACAGCTTGCGGCCTTCCCACCACCGATCGTAGCAGGCGGTGTTGCGGAAGCTCATGAAGATCGACAGCGACAGGCCGATGAGGGTGAACGGCATCGCCGCGAGCCCCGCAAAGTACAACGGGTGGGCCTGGGCGAGGAGCACCGCCACGCCGGACACGACCAGCATGAACAGCAGCGGGCGCACGATGCGCCGCAGGATCGAGCCGCGAACCGCAAAGATGACGTCCCGAAAACTCGGGCGGCCCCGCACGATCATGGCAACGATCCCTCCCCCGACAACCGGTCGGCCATGACAGCATTGCCACGCGCCCGGGCGACCGACAGCGCGGTGTTGCCGGTGCTGTCCTTGATGCCGGCGTCGGCGCCGGCGGCCAGCAACAACTCGGCGATGCCATTCTGGCCATAGGAGATCGCCATCATCAGGGCCGTCTGGCCGGTCCCCGTCCGGGCGTTGACGTTCGTCCCGGCGGCGATCAGCCGGCGGGCGATCGCCTCATATCCCTTGAAGGCGACGCCCATCAGCGCTGTATTGCCGGTTCGTGCATGAATGCCATTGGGATCGGCGCCCTCGGCCAGCAGGAGTGCGGTCACCGCCTCGTGGCCGTTGTAGCTTGCGATGATCAGCGGGCTGAAGCCGCGCCCATCCCGTGCATCGACATCGACGCCGGCGTGCAGCAGACCCGGAATGTCGGCCTCGCGGCCATTCCTGCAGGCGTCGAACAGCCGTTGCATCAACTCGTCCATCGGCACGCCGGACAGCCCACCCTCGCTCATCGATCGCGCTCCCGTTCTCTCCAAAACCCCGGACGACATCGCCGTGCGCCGGAGAAGCATCGTCTCGTCGTTCACCGTCCCCCGGTATAAAGGGTCTCTCGGGCGGCCTCCAGACAGCTCACGCACCTCGAACGCACGGCCGTTCCGCGCCGCGGTTCCGCAACAACGCGTCTTGTCACCATCTTGGCGGTTCGTGTCCGGCCGCGAACACCCTCGCCTGCCCACCGCGTGCCGCGACCGGCAACACGGCCCTCCATGTCGACATCGCCGACGCTCGCCGATGCGGCGACAACGCGGCAGGTTCACCTCGCGAGGCCGTCGTGACGGCCTCCATCACGCACGCGAGGCGCACGGCGACGAGCGACGACCATCCTGCCTGCGACGATACACTTGATGGTATTATTTTTAGGAGTCTGGTGTATGCTCATCACTGCGCGTCGAGAGCGATGATCGTTTCACTCGATCGCGCATCATCAAGCGAAGAGGACCATATGGCCAAGAAAGCGAAGAAGGCGAAGAAAGCGAAGACGGCGAAGGCGACCAAGAAGGTCGCAAAGAAGGTCGCCAAGAAGAAGAAGGCCAAGAAGTAATCACGCCCGACGCGTGATACGCAGTCGCCATCTGCCGTGCCGGCCGTCAATTGAATACCAGCCGGAGCTGAATGGCGATTACAGGACTGAGACCAGACCCATGTGCAGCAATGGCTGCAACAGCCTCAAGGCGGTGCACATGGGTCCGGTTTTGCCGTTGCCGAACAACCCGGCTTCGCGCACCGATCTCGAGCCGCCGCCGCCATCAACCACGACAGACCAGCAGCAAACGGGCTGCGCGCGCCTCCGGCTGGCCAGACACGCGACCGCCATCGCATCCAGCGGATGAAGGCGCCGTCGTCGTCACGGTCATGTCGAGCACCATCACCCGGGTTTCGAGAGCCAGATCGGCCTGCGCCGCCAGACACGTCACCACCCGCGCCAGCACGAGCAGCGTCGCCGCGAGCATCACGCCTCCGACCACCAGTTGCGCATGAAGGCGCTTGATGGCGGCTCGGCAGTCAACGAACACCTCGAAAGCGTTGTTCATGATGCGGCTCCGTCCCGCTCCAGTCGTCTTTCGGAGCCGAGCTATAGTCCGAGTCGCACAATGGCCGCCTCAGGCTTATTTCTCGCCGCATTAGCGACTCGTTTACGACTCGGAGCCTGTCGCTTGAGGCCTACCGGCGCATCCGGCGGGCTGTGGCCACCATCTAACCAGCTGATTTAACGCAACTTCTTCCAGCTGGGCCGAACCGACGTTCCTCCCATCGCCAGTGGCTCCCGCCGCTGGCGCCCATGGCCATGATTGAGAGCATGGCCAAGACCGGGGGGCCGCTTCGGACCAGGCAGCGGGACACGTCAAGGGAAGGACCGCGCAACACGATGCCGCCATCGTGTTGCACGGCGCGCGTGATGGCTATTCGGAGGCAGTTACTTCAGCAATCCCATCTACTCCAGAAATCCATGGCGATCCGCCAAGTAGAACACCTCCAGAAGCGTGTTGACGGCCGTGCCAGACTTCTTGTGCCCCATCGCGTCAAGCGCCTCGTCCAGCTTATCGGACCGTTTGATGAGCTCGGAGACCGAATAGTCCGTCATCATGCCGTAGATCGCCATGGGCACGGCCTGTTTTACGCTGCCAGCGTCCGCGGCAACAAACCCGCCCATGGACTTGTCGGCTTCCTTGAGCGCGACATACATGTCGTTGAGGTTTGTCCCCATGGTGATGACATTGGGACGGGGCGCTGAGAACCCGACCGCGACAGCACCGCTCTTCATCGGGAACTGGCGAATGAAGCCGGTCACGATCGTCCGCTGGTTGTCTTTCGCATAGCGCTGGATGATGGCGAAGTGGAGCAGCTTCTCCCCGTTCAACTCGGGAACGATCTCGCCATTAGCCATCGGCAGCCAGACGTCGTGCGAGAACCCCTGCGGACCAAAACCAAAGAAATTGAAGACAGTTACCTTGGCCCTGCTGCGATCCGCGGAGACCTCGATCGGCTTGACCTTCAGATCCCCGAGCTTGAAGTCGTCGAGCCCCCTGGTCGGCCTCGTCACGAGGCTCGTGTAGTCGATGGTCGCGTTCCTGAGCAGCTTTCCGTCCTGGGCCACGAGCTGACCGCCCTTGAAGACATACCGAGGCGTGAAGCTCCGGAGATCGTCGACCAGGACGATGTCGGCGAAGCGGCCCGGCGTGAGCGATCCGAGCTTGTCCTCCATCTTGAAGTGCTTGGCCGTATTGTAGCTGGTCATCTTGATCGCAGTGATCGGATCCAGCCCGCGCGCGACGGCATCCTTAATCGCTACGTCGAGATGGCCGACCCGCATCATATGCTCGACCGCCAGATTGTCGGTCGACATCATGACGTTCTCTGTCGGGATGCGCGCATTGACGAGGCCGGGCACGATATTGTCGATGCCATGCAGGCCGTACATCAGGAAGGACGGCAGGCCGATCCTGAGATTGTTATCGATGTCGCCGACATTCCAGTTGTCGTGATCGTCCATCTGCCCCAGCGCTGGAAACAAGTTCTCCTGATAGGGCGCGATGTCGCTGACGTGGCCCGAGATCAGCTTGTTCTTCGAACGCGCATAGGCGACCTTCTTCAGGTCCTCGTAACCATCGTTGAAGACCTTCGACGGATTCATCTCGCCGAGTCCGAGGATGAAATCCCAATCCAGCATCCCGCTGACGATATCGAATTTGACCTTCTTGCCCGGAGCGAAGGGATAGATCCGGTAAGGCAGCTCCTCGTGCCGGTTGAAAAGCACCTTCGCAGCCTTCAGGCCGTCGTCACCCGCGGCACTGACGAGGTCCAGACACTCGGCGAAAACGGTGGTGATGCCGTGCGGAACCATGGCTTCCGCCAGGGCCGTTGGCGTCACCAGTTGCGATTCGACATGGAAATGCCCGTCGATGAGGCCAGGCACCGCGTACAGTCCCTGCCCGTCGAATTCCTCCCGCGCCGTGCCGGCTTCGGGGTCAATCGCGGCGATCCTGCCATCGGTAATCAGCAATGATCCCGGATGGACCGCCTCGCGATAGACATCAACGATGTTGATGTTCCTGATCAGCAGGTCGGCCTTTTCCTTCCGCTCGATGATGTTGCGAAGTTTTTTCGCCTCCGCGAGTTCGGTCTGGAAATCGGAGGCGTACGTTGTGCGATCGGCCGTCATCAGGCAGAGCACGGTCGCCAGAAGCAGAGGGACGACATTTCGATGCGTTGTCACAGCGCAGTTCCTTTCGATGTGATGAGAGCAAGGCGAGACGCCGACGGGCGCCCGACAGGCCCGATCAATGCGTGATGCTGCGAACGTAAGCCGGCGCCCGAGAGCCCGTTACCGGCGAGATTGACGCCCATCGGGACAGGTCGGGGTGCCGGCGCACGCCCGGATCGGCTCAGAACTTCACCGAGATCCCGGAGTACAGGGACTTCTCGGTGCAGCTCTTGTTGTTGACACCATTCGCGAAGAAGCACGCTCCAACCGCAGGATTGCTGTCATCGAGGCCGAACTTGTTGTGCCAGTAGAGGTAGGCCACCCAGACGTCCACGAAGTGGCTGTACTTCTTCCCCCACAGCAGCTTGCTGGCGTCGAAGGTCAGACGAACTGGCTCGCTGTTGATTTCCATCCTGGTGTTGTTGGAGCTGGGAACGGTCAGCCCGCCGTACGAACCGTCGCCTTTCGATCCGCGGAAACTGGCGCGGCCGCTCACTGCGAAATACTGCATGCTCTCCGGCAGGAAGCCGAGATCCATGTAGTAATTGAGCTCGACCGACCAGGTCGGATGAAAGCGCGTATTGCCGTCAGGAAGACCGGTAAAGCCGGCTGGCATGAAGCCCGGCATCAGGAATGCATTGTGATTCCATTCCTGATAGTACACCGGCGAGACGTTGAAGTAGCCTTTGTACGGCAGGTCGAACGCGAACTGCAGACCCGCAACAATGTCCTTCTTGTTCGGCGCCAGAAACTGGTTCTCGACCTCCGTATCCGCTCCAATTACGAACGAAATGTTGCTGAGCGGACCGATCGTGAAGGCCTTGGTGTCGAAGATCTGATTCCAGCCGAACGTGCTCCGAAACAGGCCATAGAACTCCGCGGTCCCGGCGCAGGCATTCGGCACGCCCACGGTGCCCAGGCAGGGCGACGCCGGATCACGGCTGTCTGATTTCAGCATCTCCAGCTCGACGAAATTGGTGCCGTAGGCCCAGACGTCGAAATGGGTGAAAGCGAAAACCTGCTTGGCCGTCCGAGAAGCAGCTCCAGGTTCGGTCGCCGTAAACGCGTATGCGTAAGTCAAGCGGTTGTCGTTGACGATGAACCACGGCACGTCGAGCACCGACTTCGGCGCCTTTGTCGGCGCGTCGATGTCGGCGGCAAACGCCATCCCGACCGATAGCCCTGTGATGGTCAGCGCGGCTCCGATCAGTTTCGTCAGCCAGGCCGGCTTGCCGTTTCGCAAATGCATTTCCCCCTCCATTGAATGGATGTCGGGCTGCGCCCGATCATCGCTGCGCCATGTCGTCGCAGCGAGAGGATTACGACGTCTTCGCGAGTAAAAGACAACGCGAATACATAATGAGAATAATGAATTACTTTAAGCGTTGCCAATGAATGACATGGATACAAGTAATACTGCAAAAGATATCATTTGAAGACAGCATGATGATTTTGCGCGGCAGGAAGATCCCCCTGCACAATTGCAGACGGGATTCCCAGAACTATGCCGACATATCGTCGTTGAATTTCAGTCGAACGCCCGGACAGGGGAATCCGATGAACTCGATGCCCGCCTGCTCGAACGCATGGCGCAGCCGGTCGACTGTTGCGACATGCGCCGGAATCGACTGCTCCTTCGATCCCTCGAGGCGCCGGATTGTCGAGATCGCCACACCGGACTGACGCGCAAGTTGGGGCTGAGCCCAACCGAGCAGCGAGCGCGCCGCCTTGATCTGACGCGTCATGACCAGCATGGCGTTACCCCTTCGTCGATCTCCCGCCGCGTGACACCGTGCTCAAGCCTGCGCCGAGAACAGATCGCTGTACGCCTCGCGCAGCGCCGCCTTCTGCACCTTGCCCATGGCGTTGCGCGGCAAGGCTTCGACAACGATCACCCGTTTGGGCTGCTTGTAGCGCGCGAGCCTGTCCTTCAGGGCGTCGAGGATGGTATGCTCCGACAGGTCGGCACCGGGCGCGGCGACGACAATGGCCGCAACGCCCTCGCCGAAATCGGGATGCGGCAGACCGATCACCGCGCTTTCCAGCACGTCATCGAGCGCATCGACCTCCGCCTCGACCTCGACCGGATAGACATTGAATCCTCCGGAGATAATGAGATCCTTGGCACGGCCGACGATCTGGACGTAGCCGTCGTCGTCGATCTTCCCGAGATCGCCGGTGATGAAAAAGCCGTTCGGGCGAAATTCCTGCTGCGTCTTCTCCGGCATGTTCCAGTACCCTCTGAACACGCCCGGCCCCCGCACCTCGATCATCCCGGTGCTGCCCCGCGCCAGTTCGACACCTGTCTCGGGATCGGCGATCCGCAGATCGACTCCCGGCAGCGGAAAGCCGACCGTCCCTGCCCGCCGTTCGCCCGCGTACGGGTTCGAGGTGATCATATTGGTCTCGGTCATGCCGTAGCGTTCGAGAATCGCGTGTCCGGTCCTGTCCCGCCACGCCAGATGGGTCTCCTGCAGCAGCGGCGCCGACCCGGACACAAACAGGCGGATGCCCGCCGTCGTCTCGCGCGTGAGACCCGCATGGCCGAGCAAGCGGACATAGAAGGTCGGCACGCCCATCAGCACGGTGGCGCGCGGCAGCGCCGCGACGATGGCATCGGCATCGAAGGCCGGAAAGAAGATCAGCCGCGCGCCAGCCAGCAGCGTGACGTTGATCGCGACAAACAGCCCGTGGGTGTGAAACACCGGCAGCGCATGAATCAGGACATCATTGGCATCGAAGCGCCAGAGATCGGCGAGCGCGGCCGCGTTCGACTGGAGGTTGCCGTGGGTTAGCATCGCGCCCTTGGAGCGTCCGGTCGTGCCCGACGTGTAGAGAATGGCCGCCAGATCGTCGCCCTCGCGCGGCACGGTCGCAAACGTGTCGGAAGCTCCGGCTATTTTCGCGGCAAAGCTGCCGTCGCGGCGAATGCCCAGGCTTTCGACATGCGCAACCCCGACCGTGCGCGCCAGGTTTCGGACGACCTCCAGCGACGACGGCCGGCAGATCATGAGGCGCGGCGCCGCGTCGGACAGGAAATAGCCGAGCTCGGCGAGCGTATAGGCCGTGTTCAGCGGCAGCAGGACGGCACCGGCTCGCAGGCAGGCGAGATACACGACGACCATGTCCGGCGACTTGTCGACCTGCACCGCGACACGATCTCCGGGCATGACCCCGAGCGCCGTCAACGCATTCGCGGCCTGTGCGGCCCGGTCGAACAAATCGCCATAGCTCAAAGACAATCCGTCCGGCGTTTCGATCGCCAGCCGGGCAGGATCGGCAATGCCGCTGGACATGCGCGCGAAGAGATTGGCTGACGTCACGGTCGAATACTCCTGAGGATGGATGGGGTGCGGCTCGGCGCAAGGCTGCGCGCGGCTTTGCGGATGTCGGACGATGCCGCCACTTCACCACGGCGCGCGAACGCCGCCTGGTTGCGGGCGATCCCGGCGAGATCGTAGACATAGTTGACCATGACGCCGTGCGACTGCCGCAGGCCTCGGACGGACTGGTCGCCCAGCATATTGATGCGTTCGAGATGTGCCCCGTTCCCGAGATGAAAGCGGGCGACGGGATCGATGACCTGCCCGTCCGCCGTCCGCGCGTTCAGGACATAGTGTGCGACGAGCGGCCGCAACGCTCGCGCGATCAGGTCGCGGGCCGCCGTTTTCTGCGTCCAGCCCGGCCGATCGAGCAGGCGCAGATGCCGCCTCGTCCGCGGCGACACAACGGCCGCGTCCAGATCATCGCGAAGCCGTTGCAGCCAAGCCGCGAGGCCCGGGACAGGCGATAGCGTCACAAAGGTCCCGAGCCGCGGCAGCTCGCGCCGCAGGTCCTCGACGACCTGCTTGATCAGAAAATTGCCGAACGGCACGCCACGCAGGCCGCGCTGGGCATTCGAGATCGAATAGAACACCGCGGTCGTCGCCTCGTTGGCCGGCAGAACCGGGCGATCCTTCGCGAGCAACGGACCGATCGCGGACGGCACCGTCGTCGTCAGCGCCACCTCGACGAAGATCAGCGGCTCATCGTCCAATGCCGGATGAAAGAACGCATAGAGACGACGGTCCGGCGGATCGAGACGGCGCCGCAGCTCGGCCCAGTCGCCGATGGCATGGACGGCCTCGTAGCGAATGATGCGTTCAAGGATGGTCGCCGGAGTCCGCCAGTCGATGCGGCGCAGCGTGAGAAAACCACGGTTGAACCAGGACGCGAACAGATGGACGAAATCGTCGTCGAACGCTGCGAGCGCTGGAGCGCCCGCCGCAGCCTGCATGAGATCTTCCCGCATGCGGACGAGCGCATGGGTCCCCCCCGGAGCGTGATTCAGGGCGCGGAGCAGTTCCTGACGCCGCGGCTCGGCAGCTGTCAGCAGACGGGCCGTGCCTTTCTGGTCGGGATTGGCCAGGAAAGCGCGCGCCGCCTCCTGCAGGGCGACGAGATCGGAGCCGAACCGGGCGGCGATACCTGCCAGAAAGACCGCGCGTTCGGCCGGATCGAACGTGCGATAGCTCCGCAGGATCTCCCCCGACAGCGCGACGCTCGTGGCCTCGCTGCGCTCGCCGACCAGACGCTCGGCGAGGCCGATGAGATGTTCGATCGCCGTCGTCGCCCCGCCGCCCGGCGCGGGCCTTGGCCCGCGCCCTGCCGGTCTGCCGCGAAAGACGGCCGGCAACGGCGGCAGCAGCGACTGGACCTGCTTCAGAGACATAATCCACTCCCAGGAGAATGACCGCTCAGGTCCCCGTCGGCGCACGACCCACCACAGGCGGCCGACCGATCGGATGGGCCTGCTCCACGATTTTCATCAGGGCGAGGATCGCCGGTTCGGCGAACCGCCGGCCGACGATCTGCAGCCCTACCGGCAGACCAGCCGCGGTCTTTCCGGCCGGTATCGAGCCCGCCGGAAATCCGACAAGGGTGACCAGGAACGCAGGCGCGATCCAGTCGATGTAATTCGAGAGCCGCCGGCCACCGATCGTGTCGGGGAAATTCTGCTCGACCGGAAATGGCGAGACCGGAGCCGCCGGTGTGATCAGAAAATCGAAACGGCCGAACTGCTCGGTGAAACGCGCGAGGATGCGCTCGCGAACGTGCTCGGCCCTGGCGATATCGAGCACGCTGAGTTTCAGCCCGTCGCGCACGTTGCCGGCGAGATTGGCGCCGAGCTCATCCAGCCGGTCGATCCGCTCAAGCTGCTGTCCCACCATCCAGGCGCCGCGCAGCGACTTGTAGGCGTCGATCCCCTCGGACACGTCGAAGGCGATCTCCTCGACCCGCACACCGGCATCCACGAGGCCAAAGGCAGCCTTGCGGCAGATCGCCTCGACCTCGGCATCGACGCCAATGCCCGCGATGTCGGAGACGTAGGCAACCCGCAAGCCGCGTGGATCCTTGCGCTCGGACATCGCCGCCCGCACACTCGACCAGGGCGGCGCTGCCGACATCGGCCAGCAGGGATCGAGGCCGACCATGGCGTCGAGCATCAGCGCGGCATCGTCGGCGCTGCGCGCCAGCGGCCCGTGCACCTGTCCGGCATCGCCCGGCAGATGCATCGGCTGATTGGGGACCAGGCCCGGTGTGGTCCGGATGCCGGCGATCCCGCAAAATGATGCCGGAATCCGGATCGAGCAGCCGAAGTCCGTGCCCTGCGCCAGCGCCGACATGCCGGTCGCCACGGCAACGGCCGAGCCACCGGACGAGCCGGCCGGGCTCAGTGCCGGATTCCAGGGATTGCGCGTGGCGCCGAACACCGCGTTGACGGTGTTGGCGCCCGCCGCGAATTCCGGCGTGTTGGTCTTGCCGAGGATGATTGCACCGGCCTGGCGCAGCCGCGCCACCACCGTGGCATCCTCCGCCGGGACATGATCCCGGTACAGCGGCGAGCCGAACGTGGTGCGAAGGCCCTTGGTCGGCGTCACGTCCTTGATCACCACCGGCAGGCCATGCAGCACGCCGACCTCCTCGCCCGCCATGGCCGCGGCCTCCGCGCGCCGTGCCGCGGCACGCGCCTCGTCGGCGGCAAGGGTCACGATCGCGTTGAGACCGGGATTGAGGCGATCGATCACCGCAAGGTGGGCATCCAGAACCTCGACGGGGCTCACCCGCCGCGAACGGATGTTCGCGGCGAGTTCGCAGGCCGACAACCGGGTCAGATCGTCCGCGGCCATGGCGTCACCCCACATCCACGATGGCGATGACCGGGCCGCCACCATGCGGCCCCTGGTGCATCGCATCGACAGAGACGAACACCGCTGGATCACCGATCGCCGCCGCCGCAACGCCGCCGACCGCGGCCTTGGCATGGCGATGATGATGCACGTCGGAATCATCGAGCATAATCTGCCGGCGGCCGCGCAGCGTGCCCGAGTGGTCGGCCTCGCACTTCATGAAGCAGTTGACCACCTTCCCCTTGAGATCGCTCGCACGTGCCCGCTCCGGCAGATCGAGCCCGGCATTGCGGATGGCCTGGTAGATGCCGTCGATGTCGAGCGCATCCTTCATGACGCTGTGGCCGATACGGAAATGCCCGCCGGCGCCGGCGCGGTTGCCGAGCAGGACGATCTGGGCGCGATCGAGTTCCACGCCCGAAGAGCACGATGCGACCGAGGAGTACAGATCGAGGTCATGGCAGATCGCGCTGGCCTTTGGCATATCGATCTCGCCGAGCGCGACAGCGATGCCAAGCCCCGTTGTTCCGTTCGAGACCCCCATCGACTCGTGGAGCTCGCAAGCGACATCGTGGCCGCGGGAGCGCGCATCGCGGATGCTCTCGATGGTCAGCAGCGGCGTCTTGGTCTGCACATAGTGGACGTCCTTCGGATCGGTGATGCCGGCATTGCGCATCGCCGCGCGCACCCCTTCCGCGACCTTCTCGACCATCGCCTGCCGGCCGATGTCCTCGGGCAGGATCTGCGGGCTGAGCGCGGTGCCAAGGGTCAGGCGCATCTCGCCGGCCTTGCCGGTCTCGCCCGTGCGCACGAACACCGTGGCGTGCGGGGTGATGACGCCGTCGCAGCCCCCGGACCAGACCATGGGAATTTCCCGGACTTCCGCCTCAGAACGCGTGCCGTGCTTCATCAGCACGCCACGAAACGCCTGGTCCGACAGAATGCGGGTGAAGTCGTTGACGCCGCCATTGCCTTCGGTCTTGCCGATCACGGCGACGACCTCGTCGGCCTTGAAACGGCCGCTCGCGATGTATTCAGCGAGACCGGACGCATCCGATACGCTCTTGATTTCCACTTTCACAACGTCGATGGCCATGTGCTGAGCTCCTTTTTGACTGGATCGGTTGAGGGTGTGCGATGCCGTGGCGCGTCAAGCGCGCAATCGGCGGGTTGATCGTTTGGACGTTCGGGCCGGCGAAGCTAGCCGCCGGTCGCGCTCGCCGGTGCGCCTCCGCGCGCAAGATGTTGCATGCGATCGAGATCGACACGGCGGCCATGGCTCACGACATGGCGCGGCGGGGCGTGATATCTCAGCGCCTCGATGACATCGGGCTGGCCAAGCACGACGAGATTGGCGTTCGCGCCGACGGCGATGTCGTGCCCCGATACATTCATCGCCTTCGCCGGTGCGACCGTGACCATGTCGTACAGCTTCTCGATCTCCTCGCGCCCGGTCATCCACAGCATGTGCGAGGCGAGAAAGGCCACTTCCAGCATGTTGTTGCGGCCGAACGGATAGTAGGCGTCGGAGATGTCGTCCTGACCGAGGCAGACATTGATGCCTTCGCCGAGCAGATCCCTGACGCGGGCATGCAGCGGACCGGTATGCGGATCGCTGACCACCGAGACCGCGGCCTTGCGCAAGGTACCAGAAAGCCGCTGCAGGTAGGGCTCGCCATACAGCGCCATGGCACGGCAGTGGTGGGCAAGCGCCCGTCCCTGCCAGCCCCGCCTGATGGTCTCGGTCGCCATCATTTCGAGGGTCCGGAGGCTGGCGTCTCCGGCATCGTCGAGCAGCATCGAGATATCGGCATCATGGGTTCGCGCCAGGTCGAAGCAGAAGTCGATATGCTGCTGCGCCTCCTGATCGCTGAATTCGATCCAGGGAATGCCGCCGACCACATCCGCGCCCAGCGCCATGGCTTCGTGCATCAACCGATCCGTGCCGGGATCCTTGATGATGCCGTCCTGGGCGAATGCGACGACCTGCACGTCGACGATGCCGCGGAATTCGTCACGCACCGCGATCAGGGCCTTGACCCCTTCGAGACGCGCCTTGCTGTCGACATCGGCAAACGCACGGATATGCAGGTTGCCGTGCAGCGCCGCGAGCGCCACTGCGCGGCGGGCGTTCCGCGTGATCCAGGACGCATCGTAGTTGTCCTTGACCACGCGGGCGAGATCGATCGCCGCCAGCGCCTTGCCCATATCGGCGCCGTGATAGGCCGAGAGCGCCGCCTCGTTCATCATCGGCAACGTCCAGACCTTGCACAGATGCAGATGCGGGTTGGCGAACGAAACCGTCACCAGACTGCCTTCGGCATCGATCTCGTCCTGCGCCAGAACGCTCAGCCCGCCACCGATCGCGGAGATCCGACCGTCCGTGATCGCGATGTCGAAGAGTTCATCACCCTTGTGCCGCAGCCGGGCATTGCGAATGCAGAGATCGACCATATCAAGCACCACCACCTTGTTCCTTCCTCAAAAATCGCCGACGCCGATGGATTGCGCCTTCGCCTTCATGCCGCCGAGATCGCCCGATCGCTCCTTGCGTCCCAGCAGATAGTAGAGAATGATCGCTCCGAATGTCGCACTGCCGATGCCGCCCAGCGTGAAGCCGGCAAGGTGCAGCGTCAGGTCGCCCGCGCCGGCCGTGAGCACCACCGCGACCGTGATCAGGTTGCGGGCATCCGAGAAATCGACATTATTCTCGACCCAGATTCGTCCGGCCGTCGCCGCGATCATGCCGTAGACCACCACCGAAAGACCACCGATCACCGGCCCCGGGATGGTGAGGATCACGGCTCCGAACTTCGGCGACATGCCGAGCAGGATGGCAAACACACCGGCAACGACAAACACCAGGGTCGAGTAGATACGGTTGACCGCCATCACCCCCATGTTCTCGGCGTAGGTCGTGACACCCGTGCCGCCACCGCTCGCCGACACCACCGTTGCAATGGCATCGCCGAGAAACGCACGCCCGATGTCGGCATCGAGATTGCGACCCGTCATGATCCCGATCGCCTTGATGTGGCCAAGATTTTCGGCCGCCAGGATCAGCGCGACAGGCGCAATGAGACCGATGGCGTGGGTGGTGAATGTCGGGCTGACGAAGTTCGGCAGACCGAACCATGCAGCGCTCTCGATCGCCGCGAACGAAATCGGCTTGGCGAGACCGAACATGTTGGCTCCGACGAAATAGGCGACATAGCCCGCGACACCCCCGAGCAGAATGGGCAGACGGCGCACCAGCCCCTCGGCATAAACCGCAATCAGGCCCACCGTCACGATCGTGACCAGACCCACCACCGTATCAAAGCCGGTCGCGCTGATGCTCTTCACCGCAAGGCCAGCCAGGTTGAGGCCGATCACCGCGACAACCGCGCCAGTGATGACAGGCGGCATCAGCAATCCGATCCAGCGGGTCCCCGCCAGGATCACGACGACACCGATCACGGCGTAGAGCAGTCCCGCGGCGATGATGCCGCCGAGCGCGTCGGCAATGTTGGGATTGGGACCTGAGCCCGTGTAGGCCGTCGCGGCGATGACCACCGCGATGAAGGAAAAGCTCGACCCGAGGTAGCTGGGCACGCGCCCGCCGACCATCAGGAAGAAGATCAGCGTGCCAATGCCGGAGAAGAAGATCGCCACGTTGGGATCGAATCCCATGATGATCGGCGCCAGCGCCGTGGCGCCGAACATCGCCCCGACATGCTGCACCCCGACCACGATCGTCTGGCCCCACGGCAGCCGCTCGTCCGGCGCGATCACGCCATCCTCCTTGAGCGACCAGGTTGGCAGCCACGTCCCCCTTCGATTGGTGTCCATCGTTTCCTCCTTGTGTCGTCGGTCCGGGTGGCGATGCCCCCGGCCGGGACGGCCTCTGGATGGCCGGTCTGCAGCCGGCTCTTGCTGTCGTGGGACAACCATGGACGGCCGCGGCCGCGAGGTCCAATAGCTCTTCCTGAAGGATTCATCGGCCAAACCGATAGCTTTGCCAAACGAGTGTCTACCCCGCTCAAAAATCGCTCATATCATGCTTCTTTTGGTGGCATGGTAAGGTGAGAAAGCGCTGCTATCGCTATTTCAAATAGGAGCAAGCCCCCATCGCCGCCGGGGGGCCACCGCTTCAACACCGCAAGGACCGCCTGCATGGAATTCCGCCAGATCCGGTACTCGCTGTCAGTCGCTCGCGAACGCAGCTTCACGAAGGCGGCCAGCCGTCTCAACGTGTCCCAGTCCGCCGTCTCCGAACAGGTCAAGCAGCTCGAGGAGCGCATCGGCTTTCCCTTGTTCAAGCGTGTCGGCCGCGGCGTCGAACTGACCGAGCGTGGCCGAATGTTCCTTCACGAGGCGGAGCGTGTCGCCAACGATGTCATGAGCCTCGACGACGTCGCGCGCCGCCTTAGCGGCGTCGGCGGCGAGACCATCAGCATCGGCATCGCTTCGGGTCTGGCCGCCAGCCTGCTGCCGCGCTTCCTCAGTGCGGATGTCATTCCCGAGAGCTTTCAGCTCGAGATCCGCACGGCGCCGCCGCGCCTGCTGTTCGAGGAACTCTACCATGACCGACTGGATCTCGGTGTCGCGGTGGAAGTCGCGCCGGATCGCATCCCGGCCGGCCTCACGCCAGAGCGTCTCGCCGAGATCGAGATGATCGCCATCCTTCACTCGGGGCATCGTCTTGCGGACAACAAGCCGGTGATCGACCTGCGGCTGCTGGCCGACGAGCCTTTTGTCATGAGCGAGCTGGCGCTCGGCTACGGCCAGATCGTCAGCGAGATGTTCGACGATCTCGGACTTCGCCCGCGGATCCGCGCGGTGGTCGACAATATCGAGACGATGAAGGTCGCCGTCATGACCGGCGCCGGCGTCGCGCTGGTTCCTGCCGGCAGCGCCGACAACGAGGTCAAGCTCGGCGAGCTGGTAGCGACACCTCTGGTGCCGGCGAGAAGCCTCACCATCAGCTCCTACAAGAGCAAGAAGGCCATGTCACGGCGCAAGGAAGCCGTGCTGCACGACATTGTCGCTCACCTCCGGCGTTCCGGCCTGCAGACGACCGACGCGACGGCAGCGCGTTGAACCAGCTGCGCAAAACGTGCGACTGAAACGGAATGCCAAGCCGTTCGGCCGATTCGCCCTTGCTCGCTGGTTCCAGTGCGGCCCCGACAAACAGGACGATGTGATCGACGATGCCGGCGGCAAATACCGCCTCGAAATCCGTGCGGTCATTCGCTTGCCATGATGGAGCCGTTGCATGTTGAGGCGACAGTTTGTGGCGAGCGGTCTCCTCGCGCTCGCGGGGCTGAGATCGGGAGTAACGACAGCGATGGCTCAATCGAACCGGCCACCGGATCCGCAAGCGCTCGACGCCCTTCGCCCGGGCATGCCGGTCTCGCGCGTCGCAGACGCAGTCGGAGCCGCGTGGCGCGAACTGGCGCCGCACAAGGGCGGCACGGTCGATGTGCTGGAAAACAGCCATGGCATCATCGTCCGGATCGATCGCGAAGGCCGAGTCGGCGCCATCAGCTACGATCACCGCTTTTCCGGGACGATCGACGGCCTATGGATGGGGATGTCACTGAAGAGCGCGCAAGCCGCCATGCCCGACCTCAAGGTCGGCGCCGATCTCGCATCGATGCCCGGCGTGCGCATCGGCAACAGATCCTTTCCCGACGGATCGCAACTGCAGGTCACGTTCACCCTCGAAACCATCAACCGCATGAGCCTTGCGATCCCCGGCGCGGCCTATCCCGCGCCGACCGCACCGCCCTATCCGGCGGCGAGCGGTGCAGCCGCGGCCCCGTTCATCGACGTCAACTTCAAGCTGGCCGTGCTGTCGTCTCTTCTCGACGCCAAGGCCATCGACCTCGGCACGCCTCAACAACTTGCCGCCCATGCGCTCGGCCGTCCGGTCGACCTCGATGACGAGGGCTATGCCCTCATCCCGCAAGCACGGGACTATCTGGCGCGCTATCCCCTGACCGAAGATCTCCTCGCGGCCGTCGAGCGCCTGGAGTTCGACGGCGGCGCAACGATCTATCCCTACGTCCAGTATTTCTGGGACGGCGAGGACGATACCTTCACCATTGGCGATATCGCGGGCATTGAGAAATGCCCGAACCTGACGGAGTTGCGGATCATTTCGATGATCGACGGCATCGACGCTCGCCAGCTAGTCCCGCTGCGCAGGCTCGCGCGGTTGAGCTGCGACACCGGCGTGACCCACCTCGAGGCGTTGCTGGATCTCCCGTCCCTGAAGGAGATCAGGATGATGAGCAACAGCCTCTACGCGGAAGTCAGCGCCGCCGGACACTCCACGCGACGGGTGTTCGACACGCTGAAGTCGCGGGGCGTGCGCGTCTGGGTGCACTGGGTCAGCCACACAGGTCCGGGCCATCCTCCTCCGTTCGAATGATCGACCGTTTTCCGGCAGCGCGGCCGACGTCTTCGCTACTGCCGCGTCACCGACATGTCGATCTTGGCCAGAAAGCCATCAGGATCCTGCTCCGCCGCCTCGATGTCGGCAAGGCTCAGTCCCGCCTCCTGCTTGGCCTTCACCGAGACCAGCAATGCGCCGGGCCTGGTGATGAATCCGCTGATCGCGGCGTCGAGATCGCGGGCCTTGTCCGCATCGTGAACGAGGTCACGCAGGACATCCTGCGCCATCCTGATCAGCGATGCGCGCGTTTCCTCGACCGTGACCCCAGCCTTCTCGCTGCGCAGCTTCAGCAGACGATCGAACAGGCCACTGTCCTCGACGCGCAGCGACACCGCGCGACCGGTCAGGGTACGCGTCGCCCGCTCTGCCTGTACCGGATCGTCGGTGAACAGCTCGCGCTTGACGCCCCCCAACGAGCCCGTCATCCGGATGCCGCCAACGTCCCTGGCGCTCAGCGAGACCTCGTCGATCGCCAGCGTCTGCTCCGCTTCATGCCAATCGACATCCAGCGCGAACGAGGCCGCGACCTGACCGTAGCCAAGCTCACGCAGGACATCGAACGCGGGCGACTGCGCGCCCGCCGGATCGATCATCAGATCGGTGACCGCGCTGCGGAACGACGACGGGATGCCGTTGACCGGCCGTAACATGCGCAGCTCGCCGCTCTTGAGCGCGAACTTGAGCCGCGGCCCCGTTGTGTTTCCGCCACCATTCCGGTTCGCCCCTGCGCCGGCGCCGCCCTTCGGCAGATCGACCACGACATCTGCGACCCGCCAGTGGCCGAGTTCGGGCATCAACGCCGAGGGCGACGATGGCGATGACGTCTCCCGCCCGGCCGCCTGCCCCTTTTCAAGCGCTGCAACGGTCGGCGCCCAGGAGAAGCCTTTCACCTCGAACTCGCCGACCGAGAACTTGTCCGACGGCCCGCCCGAGAATGCCATCCGGCCGACACGCAGATCGGCCTTGCGATCGCCGAAGGCGACGCCGACGCTGTCGATATCCCCGTAGACGGTCATGTCGCGACCGGGCTGCCGGGCCACCACGGCGACATGCACATCCCGGAACTCCATGTTGCCGTCGACGATCATGTCGAGAACCGAAAGTGCCCGGTGGACATACGCCTGCCGCTCCGCGGCCGGCAGGCTCTCGGGCGCGTCAGTCGCGCTCAGCTCGTTGATGATGTCGAGCAACGGGCGCGACTGCAGACGCACGCGAAAGCCATCGCCGCGCGCCTCGGTCATGGTTACGACCCCGTCCTCGATCTGTTCGCGGATATCCTTGACGCTGAATGCGCCGTGCAGACGCAGAACGCTGTCCTCGCCCGGTTTGGCCACTTCCGTATAGAGTCGGACGGTATCGGCGATCCCGACATCTTGCGCTGTCATCGCGCCCATCGACGCCGATATGTTCCCCGGCGACTTCGTTTTGCCGGGCATATCGGCCACCATGTCATATTGTGCGCCGCCGGCGCGGACGATCGCCGCCCGTCCCTGCGCCAACTTCTCGACGGTCACGTCACGATAGACGACGTTCTGCTTTCCGAGCTTCACGGTCTGAGCGAACAGGACCGACGGCATCACGATACGGTCGGCCTCGAATTGCGCAACGCGATCGGCCGGCGTCCTCGCATCGCCCGTCAGCATGCTGCGCAGGGTGGTCGCATCGAGATTGGCACCTTCGATGTCGATCTGCGGAATCGTCCAGGTCATCCTGCGACCGTCGATCCGGACGTTCTCGCCATGGACGCCGCCGCCATATGAGAACACCCGCGGGCGCAAAACAACCGTGCCGACGTCGATCGACCGGCCTCCCTCCAGCGGCAGCGACACGTCGCGCAGATGAACATGCCCCGGCCAGGCAAGTTCGACCGCACCGAGCTTGACCCCGCCTGCCCGGGCACGCGCCACGAGTTCGTCGACACGCAGCTTGCAGATGACGCCAGCGACAACGGCGAGCACCACAAGAGCCGCGGCTCCCCAGGCGATGGTCCGCAGCCCGCGGCGCGGTTTCTTCGCCGCAGCATCAATCGATGAAGACATTCCGTAATACCCTTATTCCATTACCCTTGAAGATATCCTGTCGCCGCGAGATCCTCTCCCCGCGCGCCAGGATGCCCGGTCCGTTACTGTCCAATGAATCGCAGAATGTCCGCCGGCATGGCAAGCTCGATCTGCTCACGAATGTTCGGGAACGTGCTCCGCGGCCGATCTTCGGCAGCCTCCTTCAGCGCAGCCGGCTTGCCCTTGACCTCGCGGACGGCCTTGCGCATGCGCACGGCGATCATCTCGTTCAGATCACGGTCATAAAAGTCGGCGAGCGCACTGCCCGGCCTGGACATGTCCGCAGCGAACTCCGCCCGCCGTTTGTCGGCGAGCTCCGAGAGCGCCGTCACCTGGCTTTCGACCTTCGCAAGATCGAGCGCCTCATGCTTTCCGAGCTCATCGGCGAGCGCGCGCGCCTGCTGCCAGTCCGAGAGCATCGTGGCGACTACGTCCGCACGCGGCGCGTTCGCCGCAACACGCGGGATGACGGCGGCCATGGCCTCGACATGGAGCTGCTCCAGCTCGCCTGCCACCGCATGGCAGGACTTGCCGATGGCGACGAGCTGGTCGTTGAGGCCGTCGCCTTTCCTGAACTTGTCGGCCTCGTAGTCCTTGGCGTTGATGTAGTTGGCGAGATCCTTGAAGACGGGGCTACTGGACTTGACGAGATCGTTGGCCTTGACCATGGCGTCGCTCATCCTCTGCCCAAGCCCGGCCCCGAACAGCTCCGGCACAGGCGGCAGTTTGTCGAACGTTCGCACCGAATAGTTCATCGCCAGGATGGGTGTGCGCCCGCGACGCCAGTCCTGATAGCGATTGGATGCCCATAACGTCCACGCAGCGTCGGCGCAGGCGCTGCGCACCGTCCGCACCACCTGCAGAAAGTCAGATGCCGCCCTGACATCACGGGCCGGCGAAGCCGCTGCATCTGCGGTCTTGCGCGGCTCGGGCTGCGGCGGCGTCTCGGACTTGCTGGAATCCCAGGGCCAGAACGCCAGTTGCAACGATGGATTATCGGCCTGTGCCAGGGCAGGAATTCCGGCAAGGCCGATACATGACATCGCAATGACCATCCAGATTCCGACTCTTGACATGAGATTCCCTTGGCAAGCAACATGACCACAGGGGAAGCCAGACTTTTCGGTTGAGGCCAAAAGATGACATTCCCGGACAAGTCACAGCCGAAGCAATCCGCCGGGCGCATCACAGCCCTGCACGCGACTTCACATCGCTGTCGCATGCGCTGCAATCGGCGCCGATGGCCGCCGCATCTGCCGACGATCACATCGATGAGATAAAATGGCACGGTGGGCGACCTTCAGCCGGCGGCGCCCTCGTCGTCACGGGAGAGACCGGCGCGGACCCGCGTCACGGACGTGCCGTGACAGCAGTGCAAAGGCCAACAGCGCAGCGCACGACAACAGCGGCGCAACGCAGCTGACCTGGAACAGTTGTGCCGGCGGGATCTCCAGCGCAACCAGCGCACCTCCTACCAGCGGCCCGAGCAACGATCCCATGCGGCCGACCACCTGCGACCAGCCGATGCCCGTCCCGCGCACAGCGACCGGATAGTAGCCGGCGATGTGGGCGTTCAACGCCAGCTGGCCGCCGATGACACAGAAGCCGCTGAACGAGATCGCCGCCATGATCGGCCCGAACGCCATGCCCGAGACACCGATGGACAGCACCGCGACGGCGCCAAGAAGATAGGCGACGACGAGGACGACGACCGGATGAGCGAGCCCGCGATCGACGAGCTGGGTGCAGACGATGCCGCCGGCCATCCCCGCGAGGTTGAAGACGATCGCGCCGAGCACCGCATCATGCAGCGGCAGGCCCGCCTGATGCAGCAGCATGGGGATCCAGCTCGTGAACAGATAGACCAGCAGCAGGCTCGAAAAGAACGCCAGCGCAAGACACACGCTGCCGACCGCGAGACCGTCGCGAAACAGCGAAGCGAACGATCCTCGATGGGCCGGCGCCGCCGGAAGCGCGAACGTATCGCTGTCCTTGAACCCACCGCGCGGATCGATCTGCCGCAGGATCGACGCGATCGTCGTCTGGCCGTCGGGCTCCGCCACCAGAAACCCGATCGATTCCGGCAGTGCGCGCACCAGAACGAGCGCAAGGCCCAATGGCAGGACACCACCAACGACAAAGATGAAACGCCAGCCGAACAGCGTGATCAGCGGCAGGCAGACCATGCCGGCAAGAACAGCCCCGACCGCGATTCCGGCCAGCGTGATCGCCACCCATGTCCGGCGCCGCCGCGCGGGCGCATATTCGGACACCAGCGCCATGATGTTGGGAACGGCGCCGCCGAGTCCCAGGCCGCAGAGGAAGCGGATCACGGCCAGCGCCTCGATCGACCAGGCGAATGCCGACGCGACGCTGAGCACGCCGAACAGGACGACGCACAGCAGCAGCACACGCCGTCGCCCGATGCGGTCCGCGAGATGGCCGAACGCGAACGCGCCGATCATCGCGCCCAGCAGCACGGCGGCGAACACTGGACCGAAGACACGCGCCGGCAATTGCCAGTCCGATGCGATGACAGGAGCGATATAGGCCAGCGCCTGCGTGTCGAAGCCGTCGCACAGCGCGACCAGAAAGCACAGCACGAAGACGCGAATCTGGAAGGCGCTGGTGGTGCTGTCGTCGATGGCGGCCCCGACGTCGATCCGTGTGTGCAATGCTGTTCTCGGTCCGGCGATACTCCCCTGTCGCCGTGCCGCGCGGGCCGCGGCGCAGGGGTCGGGCCGCTCCGGCCCGCTCCAGCTTTCGCCGGCCCCGTCGTGATCGTCAAGGCGGGATCGGCGATGCCGGAACCCGGCCCCGCGACCGCATTCCGCGGGCCATCCCAGCGAATCACCAGGTCTGACGGCCAGGAATTCCGCGCTCGCCCATCCCTGGACGCCATCGATGTGGACCATTCGGCGATCGGGCGGCACGACGCTCGACGGACCGCCATGGGGTTGATAAGCCCTCTTGGGAAATTTCGAGTCGAATGATGACGGTTGCGATCGAGATGGGACAGACCGCGGCGGGGACCGCAGCGGCCATGGACCTCGAGGAACTGCTGGCCACCCGCCTGCTGGTGCAGGGTAATTCGGGCTCCGGCAAGTCCCATCTGCTGCGACGGCTGCTGGAACAGAGCGCCCCGTGGGTGCAGCAGGCCATCATCGACCCGGAAGGCGACTTCGTCACCCTCGCCGAGCGATTCGGCCATCTCGTAATCGACGCGGAAGATCACACCGAGCGCGGCTTGCAGGTCGCCGGCGAGCGTGCGCGCATCCACCGCGTTTCCACGGTGCTCAACCTCGAAGGGCTTGACGCCGAGAACCAGATGCGCCGCGCCGCCGCCTTCCTCGGCGGCCTGTTCGACATCGGCCGCGACCACTGGTACCCGATGCTCGTGGTCGTGGACGAGGCGCAGCTGTTCGCGCCTGCCGTGGCCGGCGAGGTCTCGGACGAGGCGCGCAAGCTGTCGCTCGGCGCCATGACCAACCTGATGTGCCGCGGCCGCAAGCGCGGGCTCGCCGGGGTGATCGCGACCCAGCGCCTGGCGAAGCTCGCCAAGAACGTCGCGGCCGAGGCGTCCAACTTCCTCATGGGCCGCACCTTCCTGGACATCGACATGGCGCGCGCCGCCGACCTCCTCGGCATGGAGCGACGCCAGGCGGAAGCCTTCCGCGACCTGCAGCGCGGCCAGTTCATGGCGCTGGGGCCGGCGCTGTCCCGCCGCCCGCTCGGCCTGCGCATCGGACCGACGGAAACCCATCCGCGCAACGCCACGCCCCGGCTGATGCCGCTGCCCGAGGCGACGCTGGAAGACGCGCGCGCCATCATTCTCGCCGCGCCGCCGCCGGACACCACCGCGCGACCGCAGCGCCGGCCGCCGCCGTCGCCTGATCTCCTCAACCAGTTGATGGCGGCGAAGTCGGCCGCGATCGAGGTCCGTCCCGAGCCGGCAGAGCAGCCGCCCAGCGCAGAGGAACTTGCGGAACGGCGCGAACGGCTCGACCGTATCCTTCGCGCCATTCTGGCAGAGCCCGATGCCGGCTTCCGCGCCATCGGTATCCTCTACCAGGAGTTCGTCGTCCGCTGCCGGATCGAGGGGCTGGGCTCGGCCGTGCCCGATCTCAACGAATTCCGCCGCATGCTGACCCATGCCCGTGCCGGTCTCGGCGCCGACATGGCCGACGACGGCGCCTGGCAGGACGTCTCGCTCCGCGCCTCGATCCTGCCCGACGACATGCAGGGCGTGTTCATGATGATCGCTCGTGCGGCGAAGGAAGGCCAGCCTTGTCCCGGTGACGCGGCGATCGCGCGCGCCTACGGCACCCACTCCCTACGCCGCGCACGACGCCTGATCAGCTACATCGAGGAACAGGGCCTCATCGTCTGCCAGCTCGACGGCGCCGGCCGACGCATCGTGACGCTGGTCGAGCTCGCCTGGGCGACGGCGCCCGGCGATCCCAATGCCGACGAGCCGGCGGCCGAGGATTTTGCCAGTCCGCCGGCATGACCCGGCGGCTGCCGGCTGCGACGACACGATCGCCGAGCCGATCCACCGCGCAGATCACATTGCTCATCGCTTACAGCGCTCCGTCGCGGACGAGCCGCTGCTTCTGATCCTCGGTCATCACGCCGGCGCCAACGTATTGAACCGCGCTGTTGGTGTTGTAGCTCTGCCGCTCCTGCGAGCGACGCGCGCGTTCCTCGTCCGATGGGCTGTTGTCGCCACCACCATTGCCCCCGCCATAGCCGAGCACCTCGACCATGATGATCGACGCCTGGCCATCGTTGCGCGCAGGTGGCGGCACAGCTTGTTGGGTGGCCGCGGTGGTGTTCGATGCCGCGGTCAGCGCCGCCGTCGGCGGCCCCTGCACCGTGGGAACGCCGGTCACCGAGCCCTGCCCGCTGAGGTTGGCCGCATTCAGCACCTGAAGCGCGGCCAGGTTGAGATTGCCGGAGAAGCGAACGCCCGCTTCGCCGAGATCGATGGTGCCAAGCGGCGCCACGAGGTCGATATTGCCGCGCGGCACCTGCGGGATCGGCTGGAGGGTCGCAAAGCCCGCGCCTGATGCCGGCGCCACCGGCGCCAATGTCACATTGCCATACGCATCGTAGACGCGCCTCGGCGGCGTGAAGATGGTCGTCGTCTTCGAACCACGGCCGGCGTTGATGTCGCCCTGCGCCGACCACACCATGATGTTGCCGCCGAACGTCGTCATCACGCGGCTCTGGCCGAGCAGCACGCTGCCGAGTGAATAGACGTCGATATCGCCTGCGCCTTGCGTGATGAGACCCGCTGCGGCGCCGGGCGTGATGCCCTCGACACCGACGAGGACCTTCCCGCCGGGCGCCAGGACCTCGATGCCTCCGCCGAACTGGGTCCTGATGCCGCCGTCGGTGAGCACGGTTTTCGTGGTGTCCAACACATCCGGTATGTAGCCACTAAATATGGTGACGTTACCCGAATAGGTGATCGGCTTACCCTGCGCATCCTGGTTCGGGAACAGGCTTGCAATCGCCTCGCGTCCGCGCAGGTAGCTTCCCGGTCGCGGACCGTTCGCGTCGTTGTATTCGCGGCCGCTGGCGGTAAGCTCTGCATAGTAGACTTGCCGGACGAACACGCCCTGCTGCTCCGCCGGCAGCGTCAGGAAATAGCCGAGCGCATCGGCCGCCGTTCCCTTGTAGCCGAAGCGCTGCTGCAGCCACGTCAGCAGTTCCTGATCGTAGGCGTGAGCCACCTTGCCGCTGCCGGCGAGCGGCGCACCATCCACGGGCAACTGGTTGGCGGCGTTGAAATACAGCCTCGCGAAAGCGGCATAATCAGGACCGCCCGCGCCAACGCCGGCCAGGGTGACGACGCCTGCGCCCCCCGCACTGTTGGCCGGGTTGACCAGATCGCCCGCGCTGACCAGCGCGCCATAGTAGCCCTGATACAGATTGCGTCCGGCCTGCACCTGAAGCAGCCCCGGGCCCGCGACGGTTACCGAATCGTAGATGATGTCGCGCCCGGCCTGGATGAGCGTGATGTCGTTGGCGTTCATATTGAGGAACGCGCTGGCGACCTTGCCGGTGCCGACGATGTCACGTCCCGCGATCACCTCGAACGGCTTGGCCGCCATGTACCAGGTCGCCAATGTCGGCACGAACGACCCTTGCCTGTACACCTGACCGACCTGCCCAAGTGTCAGGTCGTCGATATCGACGCCGGCATAGACCAATGCGGGCTGGTCGTCGCCGGCATGAAGATTGGTCAGCGGCGTATCCGGACCGAATGCGATCGGGTTGCTGTTCCAGTTCTGGTAGGGCGCCGTCGGGCTCGCGTTCGTCGTCAGCTTGTACGAGAACACGGGATGGAGCGGCGTCGCCAGCAGGCTCATGTCTGCGCCGGACAAGCCGATCACCTGCCCTTGCCCGTAGATCGAGCCTGACGCCAGCAGCTCCAGCTGGCCCATCGGCGATAACATCAATTCAATCGGCAGACCGGCTCCGCCAAAGCGGAGATCGCCATTGGCCGCCGTCATCGTGAGCGTACCGGGATAGATGGCAAGTTTGTTGCCGTTTCCTCCCAGGGCGGCTGCATCGCCGCCCGCGCTATAGACGTTGATCGCACTCGGCTGGGTCCACAGCGTGAAACGGCTCGAACCGCCCTGCAGGACGAAGGTCGTATCGACCTGATGATAGGGCGTGCCGTTGACGTCGGGAATGTCGACCATGCCCGCATCGCTCGCGCCACCGACGACGAGATCACCCCTCGCCGTCATGCTGACGCTGCCATCGCCCGGAGCAAGGATTGGTCCCGGCGTGAACAACGCGGACCTGAAGACCGTGGGACCGACCGGCCTCGGATCGACCGAACCAGCAACGGCTCCCGGCTGCTGCGCGATGGCGCCGACCGAACCCGCGTTGACAAAAATATTGCCACGCAAGTCGGTTACTGCACCGAAATAATCGGGGATCAGATTCTGGATACGCGTGACGTTCGGATCGATGCCATTGAGGGTGCCGCCGACGCTGAGCCTGAGATCACCGCCACCCGTCTGGAGCAACGAGCCATCTGCCAGGATCCGGCCTGTCGACGCCACCACAAGATCGAGGCCCAGGGATACGTGCTGGTCTCCGCTGAGATTGTTGGCCCCCGCGTTGCGTCCGGCAACCACAGTCAGGTTGCCGCCGCCGAGCGTGCCGATGCCCTGGAAGCCGATCAGCGACGACGAGGGAGCATTCGGATCCGCCTTCGCCATCCTGCCGAAGTTGATCCACCATGCCGCGGGATCCGACGACACCACGGTGCCGCCCTGGCGCCCCAGCCAGTTGCCGGACTGATCGGAATCCACCCAACGGTTCTGCCTGTCGGCGATCTGAATGAAGCCGGTAACATCCTGCTGTGCCGACAGCAGCAGGTCGCCGCCGTGCTCCGGATACCACGCCTGCAGAAGGCCGCCGCTCGCGGTTCCGATCAGATCGTAGGGATTGCTGCCATCCGCGGTCAGGACCGGCGCCGATTGAGTACCTGCGGTGTAGACGCCATAAGGCGTCGCCTCGCTGAAGCTTCCGCCGGCAAGCAATTCGAGACTTCCGGTCCCGGTGCGAAGCACGCTGAAGTACGTGCCGTTGTTCGACGAACTATAATTCTGATCGCTGAGCGTGAGATTGCCGCCGCCGTTGAGCGCCCGCGTGGTCTGAAGCACGCGCTGGTCTGCTGCCGCGAGGTCGGCGCCGGCCACCAGGCGGATCGACGCGGAGAGCGAGCCTGCGGGCAACAAGGCCGCGCGCGGGGTCGTCGCGGCAGGAGGCGGACTGCCCGCGATCACAAGAGACAAGCCGACGACGGAGTTCTCGATGCCTTTGGGGATCAAAAGGCGCGTCAACTTGGTGTTATACGGAATGACCGATCCCGACGCATAGATGGTGCCATCGGCAGCTTGCGGCCGGAAAGGAAGCGCCAGCGGACCTCCAGTCAACGTCTTCGGAACAGTCCAACCTTCCGGCGCGGTTACAATGGCCGTCTGGCCCGCAGCGAGTCGCCAGTACACCGCAGAGCTGGTGAAAAGAGAACTACCGGATACTTCAGAAGCTAAAATGGCGCGATTGGTAGATGGCTGTCCAACACCATCCATGAAGCCGTCTGAGATGCTGCCGTTGATCGCGAGATTACCGCTCGCTCGGATGACCAGAGCCAATGGCTCGCCCGCGCCGTAGCTGCTAGACGTCTTGTCGCGATTAGCGTTCGCGCCGTAGCGATATTTCGCAAGATCGATATCGCCCGAGGTCGAGAGATCGCCACTCGACGTGATCTGGACACCCGGCCGCAGATGGAACGCACTGCCGTAGGCGGACAGGCCACTGATCTTGCCGGGCAGCGTGCCGCTGGCAAGCGCGGCATTCATGAACGCCGTGCTCGCGATATCGTAGCCGTCGAGCGTGCCCTGGCTTATGGTGCTGCCGCCAGGCAGATCATAGGTCCAGAAGGCGTTGAGCGCGATGTCGCGCGCGCCCCTGATCGTGAGCGGTCCAGCAGCGGCGATGGCGATATCGCCCGAGGTTTCCGCGGTGCGCTGTGCGTTCAGGACCACATCGCCGTAGGCCACACCGTCCGGGGTGCTGAGATCCATCGTCGCCCCGGACGACAAGGTAAGCGTGCCCCCGGCCGCGGTGAGTTCGATATGACCGCGATTCTTGGCTTCGATCGGCTGGCCGTAGCTGTCGACCTGCAGCACCGTGCCGTGGACATCGAGCACAGCATTCGAGGCCAATGTCAGCCCGTTCATTCCTGACAGGCGAATGGTGCCGGGCGCCGCGCCGGAGGCATCGATGGTGCCGGCGACGGTCAGGCTGCCGCCGTCGACCGAGACGGTGACATTGTGCGCCCTGACGCCGTCGCCGATGGAGAGATCGCCAGTCTTGATGTCGAAGCTGCGGCTCTCGAAGAAGCCGCCCTGGTTGAGGGTGGCGTTGAGCCCTGCGAAGTCGGCGAGCGTCCCGGCTGTGACAGTGAATGCGCCGCTGGCGGCGCCCCCCGTGGCACTGCCGTTCAGCACGCCACCGAGCGCGACCTGTCCGTTGGCTGCCGCGATCGTGACCGAGCCCGCGCCGGCATTGATGGCCGACACGTCGATTACCGACCCGGCCGCCTGGGTGACGCCGCCCTGGGCGCTGTTGAGGATGAGCGTGCCGCCGAAGCCGTAGACGGTTGCCTTCTGGATCATCGACGGCTGGCCGCTGAGATCGAGGCGTGCTCCGGCATTCAGGGCGATGTCGGTGGTGGCGTTGACCACCAGCTTGCCGCTCGGTAGCAGGATGGTGCTGGCAATGGCGACGTGGTCACCGGTGAGATCAATCTCGGCGCCAGCCACCGTGGTGCGCACCGCGCTCGGCGCGATGCCGGCGGGCGTGACGACATTGAGCGCGCCGCCGGTGGCATACGCCATGACCGACTTCTGCGCGCCGGTGAGCAGCGGCGTCGATAGCGTCAGGTTGCCGCCGGTGCCGCTCTGGCCGAACACGGCGGCAGAATCGGAGCTCGGCGCCTGGTAGACGTAGAGCGAGCTGTTGCCCGCCGAAACGATCTTCGAACTGGCGATCAGATTGACATTGCCGAAGCCGTAGACAACGCGGCTCACCGAGGCGGAATTCAACGGCGAAAACTGGCCGAAGTCGATCTCGCCGGCGACGAGATTGAGCGTGCCCGCTCCGGTGCCCGGCCCTCCGGGCGCAATCTGAGGCGGCGTGGCGCCGGCGATGCCGTTCCAGGTAATCTTGCCGGCGGCGATGGTTGCGCTGTCGCCCGCCGAACCGTAGCCGTAGACCGCCGGCGCGTTGAAGGTCAGGTTGACCCCCGAAGCGGTCGCATCGAGACCGGCCGAGCCGAACAGGTTGATGGCGTTTGCAGCGCTGAGCGTGATGGTCTGCAGTGCGGGCGCGCCATGGGCGGGGTCGCCATTGACCAGCGTGTTGAACAGCGCCTGGTTGAACAGGACGCCGGCCGGGGCCCCTGCCGCCGCGACCGTCGCAGCATCGCCGATGTTGAGAGTGCCGACCGCGAGCGCGATGTTACGCGATCCGAAGTGAGCCGACGGATCGAGGCTCGATGCGCCGGTGCTGGCAAACGCCAGCGTGCCTTCCGAGAACAGCGACGACCCAGCGCCCACCGTGATCGTGCCCGCAGCGCTGCCGAACGAGCCGGGGGTCGCCCCGAGGAAATTGAGGTTGCCGTTGGACAGCGCGAGGACCGTGAGACCGTTGGGCGAGTAGCTTACCCCGGTCAATGTGGAATCAACGAGCGCCGCGCCCTGCCCAACCGTGCTCAGCGTCACGTCGTTGCCGATCGTGATATTGTTGCCGATGATGAAGATTTCGCCGGCGGACAGGCTGACGCCGTCGCGAATGGAAAGATTGTATCCACCATAGCGATAAGGCTGATTGAAGACCATCACGCCATTGACGATCCCAACCGTGCCGTTGACGAACAGCCGCGACGCCTTGATGGCGTTGATATCAGCCGCACGGAGCGCAACCCCCGCGAATGCCGCGGTCGCGGGATCGGTATAGATTTCGTCGACATTCATCAGCCCGACCTGGCCGGCCGCCCCGCCCTGCGCGCCCTGGAACAGGACTGTGCCGCCGAATGACAGCGCTGACGCTGTCGTGCCCGGCGCAGGCGGCTCGAATTTCAAGTTCAGCGTCTTGCCGTCGGCTGGCTGCAGCGGACGTTGCGCGCCGAACTGCGCTGCGTTCGCGATAAAGAAGTCGCTGTAGCTCTGCTCATTGTACTGCGAGTAGTGGCGAACCGACGTCCCTGCAGTAATCAGCGCCGTCACCGGCAGGCTGCTCCGGATCGCCGTATTGGCGATGCCGGTGGAGACCGACGCCACGTAGGTGCCGTTGCCGATGGCCGTCGGACCGATCGCTGGATTTGCGCTGCTGCTTGCGAGTTCGATCCGGTAGGCGCCCGGGAGAAGCGCGTAGTTCGATGGCAGCAAGGTGTAGGTGCCTGCTGCAAGCCCCGGCACGCCGGCCGGGACGGTGATCTGCTGCCCGACCACGGGATCGCCTGCGCCGTTCTCGGGAGCGACCGGCGCATAGCCGGAGGCGTAACCGGGAACGATAGCATACACCTTGTCCGTAGCCTGGCTGACGGGCGTCGTCGGATTGGCATTGACGAGCGGGGTATTGAGGATGTTGAGCGAACCACCCCGTCCGGAGATGAAGCCCGCGCCGCTGAGCTTGCCGCCTCCGGACAGGTCGATCGTCGCGCCGGCGGCCACGTTGACCGACTGCGCGTCGAGCGTGACACTGGATTGATATCCGACGTTGCTGAAATTGGTGAGGTCCATGGCCTTCACCGCGACGCCATTGTAGCTGTAGGTGACGCCGTCAGCCGTCCCGCCATAGGGAATGGTCACGCCGGCCATCGACACCGACGTCAAGCTGCCAGGCAGCAGGTCGACCCGACTGGTCAGGGGCGCATTGCCCGTGCCCAGAACGATGCCGCCGAAAGGCGCCCGCACGATGCCGCCCTGCTCGACGCGGGGCGCGGTCAAGGTGAGATTGCCAAACACAGACAGGGGCGCATCGGGAATCGAACTGGTGGTACGGCCGATCGTCAGCGTCACGTTCGAATTGGGACCGAGCGCCACGGTCGGATCGTTGCCGCGCAGGCCGGCGATCACGGTCGCAAGGGCCTTGGTGGCGGGATAGATCTGTGCCGCCTCGAGATCGAGATTCCAGTCGGTCGTGAGCTGTGTCCCCTGCGGGGTGCTCGACGACAGGAAGCGGATATCGCCCTGGCTCCTCAAGATCGTCGTCAGGAACCCCGGCGCATAGCTATAGGTGGTCAGATTGGTCGTGGAATCGTAGACACCCAGACTGGTCGCGAACTGCACCGGACCCTGAATATCGATCTGCTGCGCATCGGCTTCGAACTTGGCGTTGGTGATTGCCCCGCCTGCGTTCGGGTTGCCGAAAGCACGGACATTGGGATCCTTGACGTCGACGATGGTGCCATTCAGCAGTATGTAGGGTGCGGAAACCAAAACCTTGCTACTCGAAACCGCCGGCGTGGCCGACATGGCGCCCGATGTGAAGGCGCTTGCCGTCAAAGTGAGGCTGCGGCCCAACGACAGCGCGATGTCGCCCATGAACTGCATGTAGTCGCCCGAGTTCAGAACCAGGCTGTCGAAACCGCCGGCCTTGATCCTGGCCACGCTCACCGCGCCTTGCCCGAACGTCAGGGACGACGCATCCAAGCCGGGTGCAATATCCGCTGGAAGCGGCGACGGCTGATAGGTCTGTGTCACCGTCAGTTTGCTGGGACCGAAGATGTTGGACGGCAGGCCGTACAGAAAGGAATCGCCCCGGAAGATCGGCGTGTTGAGGGCAATCGAGAGGCTGCCGCCGGACGCATTCGCCCCGCCGGCGAAGGCATGCATGTTGCCGTCGAGATAAAGCCCGCTGCTCGAGGACAGCGTGATCGCGCCGCCATTGGTCGCCCAGCCCAGCGGCTGGCTGGCGCGGTTGCTCCCCGCAGCCAGATCGATCGCGATGCGCGAGCCATCGGCGTTAAGCTCGGCGCCGGGGCGGATCAGCACGAATGCGCCACCGCCATTGATCGCGATCGAGCCACCACCGGTGGCCTTGCCGTAGGCACGACCGGCAGCGTCCGCGGTCTGGTAAGGCAGGCCGGAGACGTCGAGGTGCGCCGCGGAATCCACCCAGATCGAAATGCCGCGGCCATTGCCGTACGCATCGAAATTGCGAGCGGCGTCGAACTGGGTGCCATCCGCGATGTTGGCGAGGGTGATGCTGCCGCCATGCGCGGTAAGATTGCCATATACTGTGGTCTGCCCGAAGCTGCTAAGTGCGATGCTCTGCCCGGGATCGACAGTGATGGATGCCCCCGCGCCGATGACAATGGCGCCGCCGCCCGTGCCGCCCTGGATATTGGACTGCAACATCAGGCTGACGCCCCCGCGCTGGGTCAGCGTGGCAGCAACAGGATTCTCGATGAAGACAGGCGGCGTCCACAGCGACAACGCCGACGACGGACGGCTGCCGGACGGCACGGCAAAGCTGTCAGCCGTAAACCGGTACACCGGCATGACCGGGTTCAGGATGGTGTTGGTGGTGACGGCGACGCCCTGCGCGCCATTGACAGTGTAGTTCGAGAATCCGGCGGAGAAGAACGACGGGCTGAGCACAGGCGCGGCTGCAATGGACACCGTCTGCGGCAGAACGGCGCCCGCCGCAATAATGGCGCCGACCTGATAAGTCATCGCGGTCGGTTGAATCGATCCCGCCGCAAAGGTGGTCTGATAAGGTTGAACCGGAAAACCGTTGGGAAAGATCGCCGACGTGATCGTCGTCGTGTTGACCGGAATTGCGCCATTCCAATCCCGGATGACGGTTCCCGCAGGCATGACGGTCGCGCCGTTATCCACATTGTACAGATTTCCATCGGTGTCGTGGATGCTGACACCACGAGGGATAGTCCAGTCGGCACCGGTCGGCACGGTCGGCACGGCTGCGCCGAGTTGGTAGGGAATCGTCGTCGGCGTATCCAGGGGAATGCTGGTGAAGGTCAAGGTCAACGCCGCGGGCAATGGCTGGCCGGCCGGAATGGTCAGCGCCTGCTTGAGCTTCACACTGGTGGGCGCCGGTTTGCCCGCCGGCAGGATGCCGGCTGCGAAATCGGCATCCTCACCGATGATGAGATTGCCGGGCGAGGAGATCGTCAGCGCACCGCCACCGCTGACGCCGTAGGCCCGGATATTGCCGCCAAGCACCAGCGTGCCGTCGCCCGATGAAGCATCCTGCTGAATATCGCCGACCTTGATGGTGACATTGCCGCCCTTGCCGCCCTGCGTCTTGCCGCTCGCGAGAATGGCGCCGCCGGACGACACGTCGATCAGGCTGCCGGCTGCCAGCGTCACGTTCCCGGTCGAGTCGAAAGTGACGTTGCCGCCGTTGAGGAAAGCGAGATTCGACAGGCCGGCCGGATCAGTTGCGCCATTCATCCACACGCCGCTGGCGTCGATGGCGACACCCTGCGCCAGGGTCAGCTGTGCGCCGCCATCCGCATTCGTCAGCGAAATCGTGCCGGTCGCGCCGCTCAGGATATTGCTGACGGTGACACTGCCGGAATGGGCGGTGATGCCTGCGTTGACATTGACATTCGGAGCGACGAGCCGGACCTGTGCGCCCGGAGCGAATTGCAGCGGCGCGGCGACAGTGATCGTATCCGCGGAGGCAATGTTGAGACCGCCAAGGTTGAAGCCGCTGACAGACGACGCGTCGAACCAGCCGGTATGGGCGCGATCGGCCGGTAGTGCACCGGACGCCGTGAGATCGCCGGTGATCGAGGCGACGGCACCGAATTTCACATCGGTCTTGTAGGCTCCCGTCAGTCCCGGGCCGCTGTACTGGCCGAGCGCCAGCGTGCCGGCGACCGGCGCGGTGGCCTGCGTCAGCTTGTAGGCATCGGTCACGCTCGCAGGCCGCGCATTGACCTGCCGAAGACCTTTGACCACGTCGGCGACGATCTGGCCTTCGAATACCGAAGTCGGCGTCGACAGGATGAGCTGGCCGGCGTCACGGCCGACCGTGTAGCCGTCCTGCCAGACGCTGCCGCCGAAGCCCAGGGGGCTCGCGTAGATCTCGGTCAGCTTCGGATCGTTCTTACCGCCCTGGTTGTGCAGCACCACGAAGCCGGTCACCACGGCGGAGTAGGTCAGATTGGCCGGCGCGGAGTTGACGTTATAGACTCGGCCGTCGCTGCCGAGCACATAGGTCTGGCGCAGGAAGCCGCCCTGATAGACGACCGAGCCGCCGGAGATGTTGAACGTCGAGCCCTGCTGCGCCACCACTTCAGGCGCCGCCAGCGTGATGCTGCCGCCGATCGCGGTCCACTCGCCGATGGTGTGCGGCGTGTTGGCGAGATAGCCCGAGACTTCCAGCAGGCCGCCTGCGGTATAGTAACGATCGGTGGCGTAGCCGCCGGTGCCTGCCGGCACCAGCGTCAGGCTGCGCGCGTCGATCCAGACGTTCTGGTTGAACAACAGCCCGCTGTCGCGGTTCTGCGGCGAGTCGCGCAGCTCGTTGCCCTGGATGTTGACGCTAATGGCATTGGCGCTCATCGGCAGCGGCACGCCCTGCACGCCGGAGACGTCGAGCGTCGCGCCACTCTCGGTAAACACGCGCTTGCCGGCCGACACGGCGATCTGGCCGCCCTTCGCCTGGGTCAACGAGCCGTTCTGGAAGTTGACGAGGCCGCCGGTGACGATCTCGATGCGGGATTGGTCCTTGCGGTCGCCCAATGGGGACAGATTGTTGAACTGACCCGGGGCCAGCGTATTCGGCCCGGATGCCGCGATCAGCGCATCGCGCTGGGAGTTCAGCGCCGTATCGGGCGACGACAGCTCCGGCAGGATCACGCTCAGGCTGTTGCCGGTCAGCGTCACGCTGCCCGCTGCATCGCTCGCCGAATTGAGCAGATGGATGGTGCCGCGCTGATTGACCGAGGTGGTCGACACGAGCATGCCATCCTGGGTCAGCGTGCGGCCGGCCAGGGTGATGTCGCCCTGCTGGGAGAAGATCAGGCCGGTATTGCCGACGGTACCGCTGGCGCTCCCTGCATGAATGACGGGCGCGATCTCATTGCCGTTGGTGGTCGAGAACTTGTTGCCGTCGCTGCTGTAGCCCGGTCGCAGAATGAAGTCGTCGCCAGCCGCGAGAATGGCCTGCCCCTTGGGCGTGGCGATGGTGCCCGCGTTATGCACCTCGGTGCCGAGCAACGCCACGAAGCCGCCGCCGGAGGTGACGGACGCCGGAGCGTTCGTCGTAATCAGGGCGCCGCTCTCGACGATGATCTTAGCCCCAGCTCCCGTAAAGCTCGGCACCAGACTGCTGCCGCCCGACTGTGAATAGATGCCCGTGCTGTTCGCCGTCGAGGCGATCAGCGACCCGACATTGATCTGGCTGGCGCCGCCGAAGATGATGCCGTTCTGGTTGATGACCAGCACCTGCCCCGGCGCATTGATCTGGCCGAGGATCTGGCTCGGGCCGACATTGCCGATGACACGGTTGAGCGCCGTCCAGTTCGATGCCTGCTGATTGAAGTTGACGGCGGTCTGCGCGCCGA
This sequence comes from Bradyrhizobium sp. U87765 SZCCT0048, assembly GCF_018131225.1. Lineage (GTDB taxonomy): Bacteria > Pseudomonadota > Alphaproteobacteria > Rhizobiales > Xanthobacteraceae > Bradyrhizobium_A. The sequence goes on from NZ_JAFCMM010000001.1 coordinate 1,106,072, forward strand.
CATTGAAGGTCTGCCAGTTCAGAATCGCCTGCGGCGCAGTCTGATTGATCGTGACCGTCGTACCGCTGCCGTTCGCGCTCTGTACCGGCGCATTGGCCCCGCTCCACGGCGCATTCGGCGCGACCTGCAGGCCGCCTGCCCCCAGACCGTTGGGTACTGCGATCTGCGGCAGTGTCGCCGAGCGCTGCGCAGCCGCAGCCGCGGCACGCGCCGCCGCCTGTGCCCCCTGCATCGCCTGGATCGCATCGATCGAGCGCCGCATCGCACTCTGGCCCTGCTGGGCAGCGGCCGCCGCCTGCTGGGCGGCGATGGCCGCGGCATCCATCGTATAGGCCGTGGCCGGCACGCCGACGCCGCCGCCGAGTTGCGCGGCGAACGCGCCGGATCCTCCGACCACCAGGATCGTCAGCAAACTCGCCCCCGCAAGCAGTGCCCCGCGCGAAGCGGCGCGTTGCAACCTCGGCGTGCCAGTCACGCCCGATGCATGGACGGTACGCGGGCGGCGATGGCGAATGACGTTGGAGCGAGCCGGCATCGAAGGAGCACCTTGTGGAGGCTGTCACGCGAGGCGTGATGGGAGCGTGCGCGGACGAAACGTCACCACAGCCCCGCAAGGCGCCGATGACGTCCGACCGGGCTCTTGACGTTTCTGCACGCCAAGGTGCGCAAAGGCAGGTGCGGATTATTTTTGGAAAAGTGCGCGCCGGAGCGAATGCCAACCTCAACGCAACCTGCGCGCGACCTCGGTCAGCTGACGAGGACGATCCCTCCGAGAAGCGAGGTCACGCGCGCGCCGAATGCCGCCTGCAGCTGGCCGACCACGGCATCGATCCGCGCCAACTTGAAGTGCGCGGTGAAACGCCGATGGCCGAGTTCCCGGTTGACCAGCAAAATCTTGCCGGAACGGTAGCGATTGATCTCGTCGATCACATGCGCCAGCGGCTCATTCTGAAAATACAGGTCGCCGTCGCGCCATCCGGTCACGATGCCCACATCGACTGTCGCAGGCGCGCCAAAACCATGCGCCGCGTAGGTGATCTGCTGGTCCTTGCCGAGCGAGACCGATGGTCCGCCCTGCGTCAGGACGACGATGCCCTCGAGGCATGTCACGCATACATTCACGCCGTCGGCACGCACGTTGAAGCTTGCCCGGTCGGCCGTCAGGACGCCGCTGCGCGCGATCACCTCGACGGGCCTCGCCCGCGTGGCGATGGCCGCTTCGCCGGAGATCAACTCGATGCGGTCGCGTTCAGGCCCCGCTGCACGCACGTTGAGGCTGGTGCGCGTGTTCATCTCGACCGACAGGTTCTCGGCGACCACGAGTTGCCGCTGCTCCCCCGGCGCAGTGCGATAGTCCGCGGCGAATTCGCCGGCGGACGGCCACAGACCAAGCGGGGGCTGGACGACCGCGATCGCGGCCCCTGCGGCGGACGCCGCCAGCAGGCCACCGAGAAAGGCGCGTCGTCCGACCCGCAAGGGCGCTCGCTGCGGCGGAGCGGACAACGCGAGCTGTCCACGCTGCGCCACATTGGCGATGGCCGGCCCGAACGTGCGCCAGCGCCCGCTGGCGCGCGCGAACGCTTCCGCATGCAGCGGACTGCGGGCACACCAGCGTTCGAGCTCGGCGACATCGACAGGCGTTGCGTCTCCCGACGTCAGTCGCAGGACCCAGTCCCAGGCTTCACGCCGGACAGCCTCGCCCTCGCCATGCCGGACATCGGCGTCTGTCATCGTTCAAAAGCGTCCTGTCCGCGGTCCGGCGCAAATCACCAAGTGTTTCGTCCTCATGATAGCGACATGTCGTCTCTAAGACGATTCCGGGGGCTCAGGTGCGCAACCGGAAAATCCACCTTCTTCCAGCCGTGCGTCGAGATGGGCGATGGCACGCCGCAGCTCATACAGGACGGTACGCCGGGATATGCCGAGCCGGGACGCGATGGCCTGATGAGTTTGGCCCTCCAAGCGCGACGCGACGAGGATGGCGCGTGTCCGCTCCGGCAGCTCGGCGATCGCCCGCTCCGCGAGCGAAAGATCGCGCCGCGCCTCGGCCTCCCGCGCCGGCCCCGGGGCCGGATCGGCGATCTCGAGCGCCGCATTCACCTCGGAGCGCCGCAACCGCCGCCGTTCCGCACGCTGGCGGTCGCGGGCGATATTGGCCGCGATCCGCATCAGGAAGGCGGCCGGCCGCTGGACCGCGCCGGCCTCGTCGTGACGGTGCAGATGCAGCCATGTCTCGTGCAGCGTCTCGCTCGCGAGCTCCTCCGATCCGAACTGGCGCGTCAGACGGGCCCTGAAGTCACCATATCTGTCGACCAGCAGGGCCCGCAGTGCAGCCCATGTCGTCCCTGTCATAGGTGCAACAGACCCCTCCCACCGGCCGCGATCCATCCAGGACCTGCCGGTGGCTTACGCTCAGCGAAACCACTTGGGCGAATAACACGGGTTTATGACAGATCAGCAACTTGATGCCGGTGCGGGTCTACCGGCATGGCCGTTTCACCCCGCGCAATCGCCGGTCTCGCGTGGTGGACGAGGCCCGATCGACAGGATGAAAGGCTGGGCACTGCCCGCAGGCGGCGGCAGCCCGATCGAGATGCGCCGCAACGCCGCGACCATGGCCGCGTCCTGCTCGTCGCTGCCGGTCGATCCGACGAGTGCGCTGCGCTGAACCTCGCCGGACGAACCGATCCAGAGCTCGATCGCCACCTTGTAACGACCGGGTCGTGTCTGTTCATCGCGGCAGAGCGCGCGGAGGATGCCGGCCTGCAGCGCTGTCAGGAAGCGGTCATCAGGCCGTGCCGTCGAGACCGATGGCGCCGGAGCGCCCTGCGCCGGCGGCATGATCACGAAGGCATCGACATCGGTCCGCCGCGCCACGAGGCCCGTGCCAGACAGCAAGGAGGTCAGCGCCCGCTCTGGCGTGAAATCGCCATTGACCTCGCCCGACCACCGTCCGGCCGTCAGTTCGCTTTCGAACAGCACCTGGACCCCGCTCGCGCGCACATAGGCCTGGATCGCGCGGTCGAGAGCCTGAATGGAAATGCGATAATGACGCGTCGCACCAGCGCCGGTCGTGCCGTCGGCATGCGCACCGCCGGTCCCGGCGAGGGCAACAGCGAGCGTGGCAACGGCGATGAGCCATGCCCTGCGAACTCTGCAACGATCAATCAACGGCGCGCCATCGACGGAGAACAGGAAGAGGTACCGGACCTCGTCGCGGGCAACCTACAGGAGATCGCAGCGCGATCAAGACGGGATGGCGCCTCGCCGGTCCGGTTTGGTCGATCCGCACAGGCCGCCAGTCGACGCGGCGACAGACGATCCCTGTCCGAGGAACGATGCGCCGAAGCAAGACATCCGGTACGGGATCAGCGGGTCGCCGCAGTTCCCTCGCCGTCGATCTGCCGTCCCATCAGCGCGATCGCCTTCTGGTAGACCTGCGCCGCATTCCAGGCCTGGATCGCCGCGAAGTTCGCTTCCCCCGGCTGATAGCCTGCGCCAGCGCGCCAGCCATGGGCGCGCAGGAAGTTGGCGGTCGAGCTCAGCGCGTTTGCCGCGACATCGAGATTGCCGGTGCCATAGGCGAGAATGTTCTTGGGCATGAACTGCGTCTGCCCGACCTCGCCATGCATCGATCCGCGCGTGCTGCCAGACAGCGCGCCGCGGTCGATCAGCTTCAGCGCGGCATAGAGCTGCTCGGTGAAGAATTCAGGGCGCCGGCAGTCATAAGCCAGCGTGGCAATCGACGACAGCATGTTCTGGTTGCCGCGCTGGCTGCCGAAGCCGGTCTCCATCCCCCAGATCGCGATCAGGGGTCCCGGCGGCACGCCATAGCGCTGCTCGATCGAGGCGAACATCGCCGCATGGGACTGTTTCAGCGAACGGCCGCGCGCGACGATAGTGGTGGCGCCGCGCTTGGCGAGGAACTGGTCGAGCGACAGGCTGAAACTGTGCTGGCTGCGGTCCGCTGCGATGGTGGCGCTGGCGTAGTTGGTCTGCATCAGCGCTGCGATCGCAGTCGCGCCGATGCCCTGGCCTTTCGCCTCGCCTGCGAACGATTCCTTCCAGGCCTCGAAGCCCGCCGGCGAGCTGCCGCACTGCGCCGCCTGCGCCACGCCGGCCGAACACGCGAGCGCAGTCACGGCCGCAACGATGGCCATCCAGCGAACGTTGTTTCGGATCATTCACGACCTCCACCAGCACTGCTACGGCCGCTCCACAGCGAACGGCTCGCCATGGCCGCCAGCATACCTGCTCCCCCCGCAATGGAACAGGGGCGCCTCAGCCGCCAGGCGAGGAACCGGGGCATGGCCGCAAACGACTGCGCCTGAACCACGGCGCAACGGACATCCACAATCAGGCTTTTATCTTAAGCCGGTCGCATGATCAGCGACCTGGCAATCCGACGACGACCCGGGCCTGGCTCTCGGACCGCCACAGCGGCAATGACGCAGCAAATCGCGGACCGGACGCCGCCCGTCCGCGCCCTTCTCACGGCGCCACGCCGGAGTTGACCGTGCCAGCCAGCTTGCTGCGTTCTTCGGCGGTCAGCTGCTGCGTCTGCTCCGGCGAGAACGTGCCATTGCCGAGCACACGCAGCACACCATTCGGATCGTAGCTGCTGCTGCGCTCCCGCGTCGCGCGCGGCGCCTCGCGCTCCTTGTCGTCTGCGCCACCACCATAGCCGAGCACCTCGACCATGATGATCGACGACTGGCTGTCATTGCGGGCCGGCGGCGGCACGGCCTGCTGGGTCGCCGCGGTGGTGTTCGCGGCCGCCGTCAGCGCCAGGCTCGGGGGTCCCTGCACGGTCGGAATGCCGGTTGCGGTCCCCTGCCCGGTGATGTTGGCTGCGTTGACGATCTGTAGCGCCGCGACATTGATGTTACCGGAATAACGGATGCCGGCTTCGCCCGCATCGATGGTGCCGAGCGGCGCGATCAGGTCGACGTCGCCCGGAGGCACCTCGGGGAACGGCAGCGTCGCGATGCCGGCGCCGGTCGCCGGCGCCTGCGGCGACAGCGTGATACGGCCATAGAGATCGGTGATCCGCTTGGACGGCGTGAAGACCTGGGTGGTCTTCGAACCGCGGCCTGCGTTGATGTCACCCTCCGCCGACCAGGCGAGGATGTCGCCTCCGAAGGTCGTCATGATGCGCGACAGTCCCAGCAGGATCGATCCCCTGGCGTAGAGCCCGATGCCGCCCCGCCCCTGGGTCACCACGCCGGCCGTGGCCGGCGGCACCACACCTTCCACACCGATCACGATGCGGCCGCCCGGCGCCATCATCTGGACGTCGCCGCCGAAGTCGGTGTGCACGCCGGCCTTGCCGAACATCACGATGTCACCGGCCGTCGTCTCCGGGAACAGCGTGGCGATCGCCTCGCGGCCGCGGAGATAGGAGTTGAAGCGCGGCGACGCCGGATCGTTGTACTCGCGCCCGCCGTCCCGCAACTCCGTGTAGTAGACCTGCCGCAGGAAGATGCGCTGCTGGTCCGCCGGAAGAGCGTCGAAAGTGGCGAGGTTTTCGGCCGCGCTGCCTTCGACGCCGAAACGCTCCTTCAGCCAGGCCGCAAGCTCGGCGGTGTAGAGCTTGACCGCCTTGCCGGGCTGGCTCGCCAGCGGGCGATCCGGATCGGCCAGATTGACGATATCCAGATAGCGGTTGCGCACGGCCTGCCATTGCGCACCGCCCGCGCCTGCCGACAGGACGACGCTCGCGCCCGAACGATTATCACCGGCGATGATCGAACCAAGCGTACGCACGTTAGCGACGTCCTCCTGGCGCAGATGGCGTCCGGCGGCGATCTCCAGCAGGCCGGGGCCTGCCACGGTCACATCGGCATGGATGATGTCACGCCCGGCCTGGACCAACGAAACATCGAGCGGACTGTTGTTCACCGCGAAGAGTTTTGTCTCCAGAATGTCCTGTCCGGCGAGGACCCGCGCGGCGGTGGCTCCCTCGTACCAGGTCTTGAGTGTCCGCGTCACTTTGTACGGTGCGTCCGTCATCGTAGTCACGCTGCCGAACGACAGGCCGACGATGCTGCCGTCGACGGCGTAGAAGCGCGCCGGCGTCGGGTCAGCCCCATGGAGCGCTGTGCTGAGGATCGTGTTGGGACCGAAGGCGAACAGGGTGTCCGATGCCCGGGTAGCTTCAACACCCGTGACGGAGACATTGCCGAACAGGAAGTTGTCGCTTTTGTCCCACGCGGCGAACGCCGGCCGCAACGGCGACGGCAACGCCGTATCCGCTCCCGACTGGATGAAATCGTGCCTGCCGGCTCCGCCCAGGATCGATCCGCGCGCCAGCACCTCGAGCTGACCGGTGGCCGAGGGAGCCAGCGTCAGGCTGGTCCACTGCAACGAGTCTCCGGTGGCAATATTCTGGCCAATGCGAATGTCGCCGCTCGCGGCCACGGCCCGCAGGATCGATGGATAGACATAGACCGATCGCGCCATCTGGCCGAGATACTCGGCGGACAGATTCCGCCCCGTCCACATGGCGCCGCCGACCGTCATCGGCGTGAGGTCGCCGCCGGCCGAGAACAGGTTGACGGCCGTGCTGGGCGTCCACAGCGAGAACCAGCCGTCGCCGCCGCCCGTGGTCGGCGCCTGGCCGCTGCGGGTATAGGGCGAGGAGTTCAGCTGAAAGACGCGACCGGGATCGCCGACGCCGCCGAGCACCAGATCGCCGCGGGTGTCGAGCCAGGCCGTCGCGTCGCCCAGCATCAGCACCGGCCCGCCCATCGCCGGGGTGGCCAGATCAGCGAGAAGGCTGTCCGGCCGCAGGCCACCATCATCGACGACATAGCGGCGCATCATGATGCCCAGCGCAGAGGTCGACAGGTGCAGCGTGCCGCGGAGATTCACCAGCACGCCATTGAGATCGAGATTGTCTGATGTCGATCGGCCAATTCCTCCCGAGCCGCCATTCTGCTGTGACGCGAGGGCGTTGGGATTGAACGCGTCGCCGGTGCGCAGCGTCAGGTCGCCGCCGCCGGTCAGGATCAGGTCGCCACCGGCCACCCGGCCGGTCGAGCCGACCGCGACCACGAGGCCCTCGGACCTGGCAGCAAACGTGCCGCCCCGCAGCGCGCCGCCGCGCTCGTCAACGAGGCCGGCATGGCGCCCGGCGTTGATGGTGACATCGCCGCCGCCCAGCGTGCCGAAGCCGGTGAAGCCGACGATACGCGGCTGCTTCGACTGCGTATAGTCGTTGACCGCATAGGCGCCGAAATTGATCCACCAGCTGGTCGCGACCGGGTCCATGCCCGGCGTGTCGCCACTGCCCTGGCGCCACAGCCAGGAGCCAACCCATGACGACGACACCTTGGCCTGGCTCTGGTCCGGATAGCGAACCGAATTCTGGGCATCCTCGCCCAGGCTGTCGCCGATGATGTCGCGGCCGGCGGACACGGTGAGGTTGCCGCCGAGATCCGGATACCAGGGCCGCCAGTTGGCGAGCGCCGCGTCGTAGCCGCCGCTGCCCTGGATATCGCCGAGCACATACTGACCGAACTGGCCGCGCGGCAGGTTGAACGGCGTATTATCGCGCCCCGCGAGCGACGTCTGCGTACCCGCGGTGTAGACACCGAACATCGACATCATGCGGACGTCGCGTCCCGCGCCGAGGTTGAGATTGCCCGTCCCGGTGCGCAGCACGCTGAAGTTGCTCGCGCCCTCGCCGAAGGCGTACTCCTTGATCTCCTTGGGCGGCTCCGCGCCACGGACGCCACAGAAGGAGGCATTCGATCTACAGAAATCCGCGAATTTTTGACCGAGAAAAGTCGTGAGATCCGTCTGGTAGTCGGCCAACACGAGCGCGTTGAGCTGCGCTTCGTTGAGGTTCGCGTATTTTGCGTCGCCGAAAAAGCCCATCGCGCCGTCCATGTTGAGGATCACATCGGGTTTCCTCACACAATAGGTACTTCCAGCGCAGAACTTCTCCAGCGACCTACCGAACATCTCGACGAACGTCATCCCGAAATTGGGGTCCGTGAGAAACAACACGTCCATCTCCGCCTCGGTCAGGCCGGCGTACTTTTCATCCTCGAACCAGACCAGCGCGGCTTCCTTCGTAAAGACGAACGGGCCTGTTCCGCCACCGCCGCCTTCATAACGCGTCGTGACCTTGCCGATCGAGCCATAGTGGGTATCGGCCAGCACGATGTCACCCGTGCCAAGCGCATTGCGCGCCCGCTTGTCGGATGAACCGAGGTCGGCGCCCGCGACCGCGGTCAGGTCCCACGAGGTCGCACCCTCGCCGAGCATCGGCGCCAGCGCCCAGTTGCGCCCCTGCCTGCCGTCCGGACCGACCGGCCGCAGATTGACGGGCTGGTGGTTCTCCAGCACGACCTTGGTCATCGAGGGGATCAGCGATCCCCGCGCCAGGGTCACACGCTGGCTGGTAGTCATGTAGGCCGGAAGCTTCTCGCCCTTGGGCCAGACGAGCGCCGCGACCGCGGCGGCGTCGCGCAGCTGGAAGCCCGCGCCCAGCTTGCTGTTGGCGGCGAGCGTCAGCGCCTGGGGCAGAACCGTGCCAGCCTTGTAGAGCACGCCATCGGCCGTCACCACGTCGGCGCCGAGCACGAGGCCCGCCGGCAGCGACAGCGCTGCGGTCAACGTCACCTGCACCGGCAGCGTGGTGCCGGCCGGCAGGGTGAGCGCCTGGACCGGCACGTCGTAATTCAGTTTCACACCGGCCGCGAACACCGTTCCCGGCTCCAGGTTCACGCCGCCGATCGGCATGACGATATCGCCGGCGAAAGGCGTGAGACCATCGCCGAGATTGTCGCGGCTCTCGTTGAGATACCAGCCCTTGTCGTCGGGCGTATCGGGCGGTGGCGCGAAGCCGTCGTTGATGCTGCCATGAATGCTGAGATCACCGGCGGCGCGAAGGATCAGCATGCCCGGCTCGCCAAACCCGCGCCTCGCGGGATTGATGCGATCCGCCCCGGGGCCGTAGCGATAACCCGAGAGATCGATGTCGCCGACGACCGTGAGACTGCCCTTCGGATTGTCGGCGCTGACCTTGCCGACGATCTCGACACCGGGTCGCAGATGATAGGCGCCGAGACCGGCGAGACGCGACGACAATGCAGCGTTGCCGAGCGCGGCATTCATGAAAGCCTGGCTGTCGAGGTCGATGGCATCGAGATAGCCCTGGGTAATCTCCTGGGGCCGCGTGCCCGTGACGTCGGGCACCGTCGCCAGCGGCGGCTCATAGGCCCGCAGGCCATAGACGGCGACGGTCCGCGCGCCCTTGATATCGACCGCTCCCAGCACATCGACCGCGACGTCGTTGGCGCCGACGCGAGATGCGATCAGGTCGAGCGTGCCGCGCGCCTTGCCATCGGCGAGACGCGATTCCGTGCCGGCCCGCAGATCGAACGATGCCTGTGCGCCGAGCACGAGGCGCCCCTCGCTACTCGTGAGCTCGATCATCGCGCGGTTCGGGCTCTCGATGATGCGGCCGTAGCTGTCGACGCGCAGGCCGCGGCCATGGGCGTCCAGCATGCCGTTGATTGTCAGGTTGCCCTTCGCCGCAAGGCGGATCGCGCCGACCTGATAGCCGCTGGCGTCGAGACGGCCGTTGACGGTCAGATCGCCGCCGTCGACCACGATCTGGATCTCGCGCGCCCTCACCTCGTCGCCGACGGCGAGGCTGCCCTGCTTGAGCTGGAAGCGCCGGGCGCCGAACACCTCGCCATCGTTCAACCGCGCGTTCAGCGCGGCGAAATCATCGAGACGCTGCGCACGCAGCGTCAGTTCTGCGCCGAGATACGGCACGATGGTGCCGCCGGCATCGTAGTTGCCGGTGGCCTTGCCCCGCACCGTACCCAGCAGGGCGACGCGGCCGGCCTGCTCGCCCAGCGCCGTCGCGGCGAGCGTACCGCCGTGGTTGTTGCGCGCCGAAAGATCGATGACCGAGCCTGCCGCCGCACGGATATCGCCGGTGCGGCTGGTCAGGACCAGGTCACCGCCCCAGCTGTATCGGCGAACATCGAACAGCGTGATCTCGCGCCCCGCGAGATCGATGCGGGCCGCGTCGCCCAGAACGACGTCGCGCGTGGCCTCCAGCGTGAGCTTGCCCGACGGCAGCACGACCGCCGTATCGAGACGGATCGTATCGCCGTTGAAGCGCAACTCCGCACCCAGAACATTGCTGGCCGCCGGCGTGCCGCCCGCGCCGCGGATGTCGATGGCGCCCCCCGCATTGACGGCGAGCACCGCTCCGCCCCGCCCGTTCAGCAGGGGCGTATTGATGGTGAGATCACCACCGCTGTACTGCCAGCCCTGGCCGGTCACATAGCCGTTCTGGTCGCGATAGACGTTGAGCGATCCCTTGCCGCCCGCCGTGATCGCGGTGCCGGCCGTGAGATTGACCGCGGCGAAGCCGAGCGCGAGACGGTTCGCAGGCACCTGCGTCACCGGGCGCGTGTAGGGCGCGTAGTCAAGGCGGATGGTATCGGCGATGATATTCAGGGTGCTGTCGCCGAGACGATCCAGCATCGCCGCGCCCGGGGCCAGCGGATCGAGATCGGCAGGGCGGTTCGACTGAGAACTGCGCGCGACGGTCCCCGCCCACACGAACTCGTTGGTGCGGATGGTCACGGCGTCGGCGGCCGTGCCGTAGCCGTAGATCGCGGGCGCGCCGAACACGAGCCGCTGCAGCCTGGAGCGGCCGGACGCGTCGAATGTATCGAGAACCACCGAGCCGTAGACGTTGACCGACTCCTTGGCGTTCAGCATCAGCGTTTCAAGCGCAGGGGCGCCGATCGCGGTATTGCCCTTGAGCAGGCCGCCCAGCACATCCTGGTTCAGCGCCATGCCCGGCGGCAGGTGGCCCGACGCCCCGGCTTCGGCCAGCGCCGCCGTCGACCCCAGATTGACCGCCGACACGCCCAGCACGAGGTTCTTCGTGCCGTAGCTGACAGTGTCGCGCAGGGTGAAGCCGCTTGTGGTCGCAGCAGCGATCGTCCCTTCCGAGACGATACGGGTCGCGCCCGAACACAGGCTGACGCACCCCCCGATGTCGATGGTCACCTGCCCGCTCTCAACACTGGACGGCGCCAGCAAATTGCTCCATCCGTTCGAGACCACGAACGCTGCTCCGACGGGGCTGAAGAGATAACCGTCGCTGGAATCGAAGCCGGGCTTGCCCTTGCCGATTGTCGAGATCGTCGCGCCGCTCTCCACCACGATGCCGCGACCGCCGGCTCCGGCAGCCAGAATGACCTCGGCCGCCGACAGGGTCGCCCCACCGCGAACGATGACGGCGCGCGTGGATGCCCATATAGCCGCGGTATCTCCATTGACTTCAAGCGTCCCGCCCACAAGCATGCGACCGGGCGCCAGCGCGTTGAGCTGATCGGCGAACAGGACGACGCCCTTGGCGCCGCTGACGGGCGCCTGTCCCTTGTTGCCGAGGATCTCGATGCCCGTGGCCTGACTGTCCGTGACGACGACCAGCGTGCCGGCGGCGCCGCCGCTGCCTGCTTCGGGCGCAAACAATGTCGAGCCGTTGAACGTCAGTGCCGGCGTCGTCCCCATGCCGGCGCCAGCGCCGAACCGGAACTTGAGCGACCTCGCATCGATCGTCAGCATCGGCCGTGCAACGGCGCGCAGCGCCGCATCCGCCAGCAGGAAGTCGTTGTAGCCGGTCTCGTTGTAACCGCTGTGCCGGCGGGTCACGTCGGCCGGCGTGATGAGCAGAGCCTTCGCCTGTGTAGCCATGATGGCGGTGTTCGCCACGCCAAGATAGCCCGGCGTGACAAAGGAGCCGCTACCCGTCTGTCCCGTGCCCGACAGGTACGGGGCACTGCCCTTGCCGATCTCGACACGGAAGGCGCCGGGCAGCAGCGCGTAGGTCGACGGCATCAGCGTGTAAGTGCCGGCCGGCAGGCCCGGCACGCCATCAGCAATGGTGACCTGGCGGCCGACGGCCGGCGCGCCCGCGCCGGAATCCGGATCGACCGGCGCATAGCTGCCGCGCTGTCCCGGCACGATGGCGTAGACCTCGCTGCCGGCCTGGCTGAAGGTGAAGGACGGATTGGCATTGACGAGGGCCGTCCGCAGGACGTCGACCGAACCGCCGCGCCCCGAAACAAAACCGGCGCCGGTCAGGTTGCCGCCGCCCGACAGGTCGAGCACTGCGCCGCTGTCGACGGTGACCGACTGCGCGTTGATCTCGATCTGCTTTGCAGTCGCAATGGAGGTGCCGCCGGCCGCTGGAATCTTGATCGGCTGACCGTTGTAGAGATAGGTGATGCCGTCGACCGTGCCGCCATACGGCATGACGAGGCCAGCCCCGCTGACGGAGGTCAGGCTGCCGTCACGGAAGCGGATCTTCGGGGTTGTATCGATATCCGAGCCGAACTGGATCGAACCGAGCGGAGCACGCACCACGCCGCCCTGCTCGATGTTCGCCGCCCACAACTGAAGCCCGCCGCCCACCGAATAGGGTTGGGCGGGCGCCGCGCCGCCATGGGACGCAATGATCAGCTGGCCTGCGGGGCTCACCGCGAATGAGTTGCTTTTGAGAGAGCCCACGCCCAGGAACCCGGCGGCGCCGGTGGCTGGATAGATCTGCGCCGCCGTCACCGTCAGAACCTTGGGAGCAACGAGATAACTCTGGTCCCGGCCCGTCGATGTATAGGTCTGTTGCAGGAAGCGCAGGTCGCCCCGGCTCGTGAGCCTGACGTCATCGAATCCGACGAACTCGACGGCGTCGCGAACTTCGATCAGATCGGCCGTTGCGACCAGGCGATCGCTGCGCCCATCGACGCGGATCGGATCGTAGGTTTCCGTATAGTAGTCGCTGCCCGGGAGCTTGGTATAGGCCGCGCCGCCCAGCACGAGACGCGGTGCGGCGAGAGAGATCGTGCGGCCGGCTGCGGCGCCCGGAGTCAAGCTGATACCGCGCCACAGCCGCAGACTCTGCCCCATCGTCAGGGTCAGATCGCCATCAGCACGGGCGTTTGCGAAAAGCGAGAGATTGTCGAACCCACCCGCCATGATGCGGTCGACGCCAAGGCGCCCACTGCCGAAGGTCAATGCCGGATCGGCGGCGCCCGCGACGAGACCGGCGGCAAGGTCGCTGGCTCCCTGCGTCTGGCTCAGCGTCAACACGCGCGGCACCATCACCGAAGCGAGCGCGCCCTTGGCCCAATAGTACGCGCCGCCGAGCGCCACGGCGAGCGTACCGCCGGCGGCGCCCTGGCCGCCGCTCGCCGCGCGCATGGTGCCGTCGAGATGGAGACTGATCGCCGACTTGAGCACGATCGTGCCGCCGTCAGTGGCGACGGTGACCGGACGATACGGAGAATTCCGGGTGAGCCCCGGCAGGTCGAGGACCGCGCTGGTGCCTGATGCATCGAGCACCGCGCCCGGACGGATGATCAGGTGCAGGTCGGGAGCACGCTGGTCGATCGTCTTGTCGACCTCCCAGTTCAGCGCGCCGCCGATCTCGATACGACCGCCGGCCTGCACGACGCCATAGCGCCGGCCGTGGACATCGGTCGCGGTCCAGTTCCGGCCGGCAACGTCGAAGACCGCGTTGTCGCCGATCCAGATCGAGCGGCTGTGTGGCTGGTTCTCGAAGGTATCGAGCGAAGCGCGCGCCTCGGTGATGGAGATAACGCCGCCGAAGGCATTGAGATGGCCATCGACCGTGATCTGGCTGCCGCCCCTCAGCGCGATCGTCTGGCCGGGATCGACGGAGATCGTCGACCCGGTACCGATGTCGAGGGCCCCGCCCCGCCCCATCCGCTCCGAGCGCAGCTTGAGGCTCGCGCCTGTGCGCGGAGTCATGACCCCGCTCACCGGATTTTCCAGGTAAAGCGGTGGGGTCCAGAGCGCCAGCGCCCGCGCCGGATCCGCGCCGGTCGGCACCGCGAAGGCCCCCTCCACAACCCGAAGGACCGGCACGGTCACATCGATGGTCGTGCCGTTCGCGACCGCCAGGCGATCATAGCCGTTGATGTCATAGGTCGCAAAGCCGCGACGGAACAGATCCGGCCTCAGCAGCGTCTGGGTCGCAGCGACGGGTGTCCCCGCCGCGGCCACCAGCACCGATCCCGTCTCCACCTTCAGCGTCCCGCCACCACCGAGGCCATAGCCGCGCAGTTCGCCGTCGAGCACGAGGCGGCCGCTGTTCGTGGCGGTCCCCAGCGGCGTGCCGGCAATCAGCGTCACGTTGCCGCCCTTGCCGCTGACGGTTTTACCGGATGGCAGCAAGCCGCCACCGGACGACACATCGATCACGCTGCCGTCCCCGATCAGCACGCCCTGGGTGCTCTCGAAAGTGACGCTGCCGCCGTCGGCGTAAGCCACTTCGCCCCCGCTCGCCGGATCCAGCCCCCGATTGCTCCAGCGCCCGCGGACGTCGATCGTCACGCCTTCGCGCAGCGTCAGTTGCGATCGCCCCGCGCTGACCAGCGCGACCGGAGGAATGGTGCTGAGATCGCTGCGCAGGATGTTGCTGACGCTGACGCTGCCGGACTGCGCCATGATATTGCCGCCGATCTCGACGACCGGCGCGATGAAGTTCGCCTGGCCTCCCTTGCCGAGGACGAGCGGTGCATCGATGACGATCGATTTCCGGCTCGCCACACTGATGCCGCCGAGCTGGAAGCCGCTGAGCTGTGCCGCGTCGAACCAGACCGTGTTGGTTCGCACCGTCGGCAATGCATCGATGGCGCCGAGCCCCGCGGTGACCGGGGCTGGCGCTCCAAACTTCACGTCGGAACCATAGCCATCGACCAGACCGTCGGCCGTATACTGGCCGAGCGCCAGCGCTCCGGCGCGCGCGACGACTCCCTGGGGCAGCTTGTAGCCATCGGACACATTGGCAGGCCGCCGCTCGGACTGGCGCTGACCGGTGATGACATCGGCGACGATCTGGCCCTCGAACACCGAGGTCGGCGTCGACAGGATCAGCCGGCCGGCATCGCGCCCGACGGTGTAGCCGTCCTCCCAGCGCACCGGCCCGCGGCCGAGAGGGCTGGCGTAGATCTCGGTGAGCTTTGGATCGACCCGGCCCCCCTGCTTGTGCTGCACCATGAATCCGGTGACCACGGCGCTGTAGGCGAGATCGGCCGGCGCATTGTTGATGTCATAGACGCGCCCGTCGCTGCCGAGCACGAAGGTCTGCGGCATGAAGCCGCCCTGGTAGCTCAACGAGCCGCCGGAGATATTGAACACCGAACCACGCTGGGTCACCACTTCGGGCGCCGCGAGCGTGATGGTGCCGCCGACCGCGGTCCACTCCCCGATGGTGTGGGCGGTGTTGCCGAGATAGCCGCCGACTTCGAGCAGACCGCCCTTGGTGTAGTAGCGGTCGCTGGCGTAACCGCCCGTGCCCGCGGGCACCAATGTCAGCGAACGCGCGTCGATCCAGACGTTCTTGTTGAACAGGGCACCGCTATCGCGGTTCTGCGGCGAGTCGCGCAGCTCGGTGCCCTGGATATTGAGCTTGATAGCGTTGCTGCTCATCGGCAGCATCACATTGCGGACGCCGGAGACGTCGACCGTGGCGCCGTTCTCCGTGAACACCCGTTTGCCGGCACTGACGGCGACCTGACCGCCCTGAGCCATGGTCAGCGAGCCGCTCTGGAAATTGACCAGTCCGCCGGCGACGATCTCGATCCGCGACAAATCCGGCCGATCGGCAAGCTTGCTCAGGTTGTCGAACACGCCCGTGGCGAACAGATTGAGCCCCGCCGCCGCGATCATGGCGTCGCGTTGCGAGTTCAATGCCGTCGCCGGCGATTCCAGTTCCGGCAAAATGAGGCTGAGGCTGTTGCCGGTCAGCGTGACGCCGCCAGCGACATCGCTTGCGCTGTTGAGCAGGTGGATGGTGCCGCGCTGGTTGACCGACGTGGTCGAGACCAGCACGCCATCCTGCAGCACACCGCGCCCCGCGAGCGTGATGTCGCCCTGCTGCGACAGGATCAGTCCATTGTTGCGAACCAGACCGCTGCTGCTGCCCGCCTGGAGCAGCGGCGCGACCTCGTTGCCACGCGTGGTGGAGTACACATTCGCTGCCGTGCCGTAGCCCGGACGCAACACGAAGTCGTCGCCGGCGGCGAGCAGCGCCTGCCCCTTGGGCGTCGAGATCGTGCCGGCATTGCGCACCTCGGCGCCGAGCAGCGCGACGAAACCGCCGGCGGATGTCACCGACGACGGTGCGCTGGTCGTGAGCAGCGCGCCGCTCTCGACGATGATCTTGCCGCCGGCGCCCGTGAAGCTCGGCAGATAGGTCGTTCCGCTCTGGGGCGAATAGATGCCCTTGGTGAGGAACTGCTGGTCGGCAGTGTTGGCGGCCGAGGCGATCAGCGAGCCGACATTGATCTGGCTAGCGCCGCCGAAGATGATGCCGTTCTGATTGATCACCAGCACCTGGCCCGGCGCGTTGATCTGGCCGAGGATCTGGCTCGGGCCGGCATTGCCGGTGACACGGTTCAGCGCGGTCCAGGTCGATGCCAGCTGGTTGAAGTTGACCGTGGTCTGGGCGCCGACGTTGAATGTCTGCCAGTTCAGGATCGCCTGTGGCGCCGTCTGGTTGATCGTGACGGTCGTGCCGTTGCCGCCCGCACTCTGCACCGGCGTGCTGGCGCCACTCCACGTCCCCCCGGGCGCGACCTGCAAGCCCCCCGCCCCCAGACCATTGGGAACGACGACCTGAGGCATGGTCGCCGAGCGCTGCGCAGCCGCCGCCGCGGCGCGCGCCGCAGCCTGGGCGCCCTGCATCGCCTGGATCGCCTCGATCGAACGACGCATCGCGCTCTGGCCCTGCTGGGCCGCGGCGGCCGCCTGCTGCGCCGCCATCGCCGCCGCATCGACTGTATAATTCGCCGCCGGCACGCCGACGCCGCCGCCGAGCTGTGCCGCCGAAGCGTCACTGATGCCGGCGACGAGCAGGGTCAGCAGGCTCGCCCCCGCCATCAGCGCGGTACGCCTGCGCGAACCATAGCCTGAGGTCACGGGAGACGTGACAGCGCGGACGTACATCGGCCAGATCCTTCAAACGACGGTATATCCCCGCGCCATAGCGTGGAGATCACCCAGGGGTCTCACCGGTAAGACAGCGTTCCGCTGCCGATTGAGCACGGCCGCCGGACAAATTTTCAGGGGTGCGACAAAGAGGCCCTCAGCTCAGCAGCACGATGCCGCCCGGCAGCCGTTGCAGTCGCGCATTGAAGGCATGCTCGAGCTGCAGCAGAACCTTGTCCATTTGATCGATGCGGAAGCGGCCGCTGAGCTGACGCTGTCCCAGCGCCGCATTCATCAGGACGATCCGGCCCGGCCGATACCGATTGATTTCCTCGACCGCTTCGGTGAGCGGCGTCGCCCGGAACTCGACGATGCCACGATGCCAATCGGACGCCGCGCCGAGATCGACCGCGACAATCTGTCCCAGATCGGCCGTGTCATATCGCACACGTTGTCCGGGACGCAGCGCCGCGACACCGGCGCGATGTTCGATGCGCACGAGCCCCTCGAGACAGGTCACGCTGACCGGCGCGCCGCTGCCTGCCTGCATATGGCGAACATCGAAGCGTCCACCATCGGTGACGGTCATGCCGTCAGCCGCGATCACCACCAGAGATCGCCGCGCGCTCTTCGTCGCGAACGACGCCTCACCGGTGATCAGCTCGATCCTGTCCTCGGCGTCGCCGGCTGCTCGCACCGCAACACTGCTCTGGGTGTTGAGATCAACAGCGACATCGCCGGCGACAGTGACGGCGCGCTGCTCCCCAGTCCCCGTGCGGTAATCCGCGCGAAGCTCCGACAGCGATGGCCACATTCGCCACGGCGGATCGGTGACGCCATAGGCCGCGGCCGCGGCAACAACGGCAAGTCCGCCTCCCAGCATCGCGCGGCGATGGATCGTCCGGCCCCGTCGCGCCAGCGTGTCGAGCTCCGCACGATAGTCCACGCCGGGGTCCTGCAGGGCGCGACCGACCGTCGCCGTGCGGCCCCATACCCGCTCCGCCTCGGCGAACGCCGCTGCATGCGCCGGGCTTTGCGCCCGCCATGTCGCGAATGCCGCGGCATCGGCCGACGTCGCCTCGCCGGCCGCCAGCAATTGCACCCAGGCGACCGCATCGCGTTCGATGGGCGTCAATAGACTGCCGTGATGGTTCGCTCCGCTCATTCCGATTCCGAGCCCTTCGTCGGCCCTTGCATCAACGCGCGATAGCGTACGATGCAGTGCTCATGCGCCAGCAGAAGCTCCTTGGCAACAAGACGACGCGAGACGCCGAGCCGATCGGCGATCTCCTGGCGCGGAACGTTACCGAGCCGCGCGGCCAGAAAAATCACGCGCCGCCGCGCCGGCAGCTCGGCCATGATCGTCCTGAAGGCTTCGAAGTCCGACCGCGCGATCGCGACCTCTTCCGCCGTCGGCGCGTCGTCGGGCAGCTCCAGCACACTGTCGATCTCGACCGCCGACATATGCCGGCGCTCCAGGCGGCGCTGATCCGCCGCGGCATTGAGGGCGATCCGAAACAGATAGCTGCCGGGACTTTGCACGACGCCGATCGAGTCCACGCGCGCCAGCCGCAGCCAGGCATCCTGCATGGCATCGCCGGCGAGATCCGCCGATCCCAGCCGCTTGGTCAGCTTCTTCTTGAGGTCGTCATACCGATCGACGAAAAGACGCCGAATGACGGAAAGTGCGGTCTCGGTCATGGCGCGGTCCGGCGCACCGCCGCTCCGACGCCATCACAGACTGCACGCATGTTCGGCGCCTGCGGCACCAGCAGAACGAGCACCGGCTGGCCAAAATCCGCCTGTGGCGGATCGAACATCATGCCGCTGAGCGTGACGTCGATCTGCCGGTCGGCCTCGGCCGACCCCGCCGAGCCGATCCGCTGCGCACGCTCGACCCGCCCGGCCGCGCCGATCCAGAACACGGCGACAAGGCGATAGAGTCCTGGCTGCGCATCGCGCGTCCGGCACAACGCATCGAGCAGGCTGTGCTGAATCGTCGCATAGTAACGCTGGTGGGCTGCCGGCATTGCCCGTGCAGGTCCGGCCGCGGCGGACTGCGGCGCCGACAGCAGGACGAACGAGTTGTCCGCAACGAAACGCGGCGACAGCCCGGTTCCCGACAGCAGGCGATCAAGCGCTTCGTTCGGCGTCAGGACACCATGGACGTCGGCAGACACCCGCCCCGCCGCGATGCTGGCATCATAGAGCGCCTCGCGCCCGGTGAGGTCGCCATAGCGGCTGAGCGCTGCATCGAGCGACTGGGACGGAATATCGAAGGCGCGCGGGGCGTTCGACGTCTGGGCCGCCGCGCCAGCCAGCGTCACGACGCTCGCGCAAGCCAGCGCCATGCCCGACCGCCTGACGTGATCGGCCTTTGCCTGAACGACGGTCCGAACCGATCGCAACATTCCCACTGCCCGTCCGTGCAGATCAGGACAGCGATGCCGGCCCCCGCGCCCCACGATGAATCAGTCGCCGGGGGATCTGCGCGTCAGCCGCCCCGACGGCGGCGCGGAAACTAGTCAGGCAATATTACGGTTTGACGACAGCCCATGAACGGCCTGCCGCTTGAACGACTGATCGCTATACGGCGTGATTGGCCAGCACATGGCTGCCATCGCCATCGCCATCGACCTCGAGGGCCTCATGCAGGGTGGCGAAAATGCGCCTCTCGCCGAGAACTTCGGTAATGCCGTGACGTTCCATGTCCGCCCGCAGATACGGGCTGACGCGGGCAAAGACGATATCGACGCCTCCACTGATGAGCGTGCGGCAGAGATCGGAGACCGAACGCGCCGCCGAATAGTCGACCGCGGTGATGGCGGCCGCATCGATCACGAACCGTCGGACCGGATGTGGTGCATTGCGGATCAGCTTGCGAACCTGTCCGACAAAGAAGTGGTCGTTGGCGTAGAACAGGTCGGCCCCGAACCGATAGACGATCACTCCCGGCGAGGTTTCAGCCCCGAGTTCGACCGGCTCCGGGCGCCAACGTCCGTCAGGTCCGGGCCGCAGCAGCATGGTGTGCGGGCGGTAGCTGTGGCGGACATGCCGCAACAGCGACAGCGCGACCGCCAGCAGGATACCCGGCTCGACACCGATCAGCACAACGGCTGCGGCGGTCGCCGACGCGAGCGCAAACTCGCCCGGGCTCTCGCGCAACATGCCGCGCAGCGTACGGACATCGATCAGCCCGACCGCGATGGTGAAGACGACCGATGCCAGCACGCAGTGCGGAAGATAGGCAAACCAGCGGGTCAGGAAGAGCAGCACGACGATCACGATGCCGGCGAACACCAGTTGCGCGAACTGGCTGCGCGCACCGGCGAGCGCTGCGGTTGCCGTCTGCGTCGGGCTGCCGTTGACGACAAAGGCGCCGGTCACCGCAGCTGCGGCATTGGCCGCGGCGAGGCCCAGAATATCGGTGTCGGTATCGACCCGCTCGTGGAAGCGCTCGGCGAATGCCCGGCTCGCTGCCGCGCTCTGCGCCACGATCATCGCAAAGCAGGCCGCCGCGATCGGCAGGAGATCCAGCACCGCCTGCCAGCCGGCGATCGGCCATCGCAGGGTCGGCAAACCGCCGGCCACCGGCCCGATCACCGAAACGCCCCGACCGGCCAGATCGAACAGGTCGCTGGCGAGGATCGCCCCGACCACCACCAGAAATGGCACTGGCAGGCGGGGCCAAGACACCCTGCAGCCGAGAATGACGACCACGACGACCGCCGAGATCAACAGCGTCAACTGATGAATCCGCGAAAGCTCGCTGACAATCGCGATGAGCTGCCACTGGGTCCGCGATGCATGGATATCGAGACCCAACATGTCGCCGAGCATCGCGATACACACCTGCACGCCGACGCCGGCAAGAAAGCCGACCAGAACGGTGCGTGACAGAAAATCGGCGAGAAAGCCAAGCTTGAAAATGCGTGCCAGCAGCAACATGGCGGCGGTCAGCAGCGCGACCGTGCAGGCCAGCGTGACATACTCAGCACTGCCGGGCGACGCCATGGCCGGCAGGCTGCTCGCCAGGATGGTCGCAGTCGCCGAATCCGCCGCGACCACGAGGTGGCGCGACGCACCGAAGAGCGCGAACGCAATGGTCGGCCACAGCACGGTATAGAGCCCGGCAACCGCCGGCATGCCGGCGATCCGCGCGTATCCCAGAACCTGCGGGATGTTCATCGCCGCGAGCATGATGCCCGCCATCGCGTCGCGCAGCGCTCCCGCCCGGTTCAGCGGCAGCACGCCTTTCAGCACCTTCAATCCACTTGCTCCTTCCACGCCTGCGGCCTGCGGGACGATTCTATGCCGGCCTCCCGCGCGTCTACGCCTACGGCAGCGGGGCTGTGCCTGCAACCGGCTTCGGCGGCCGCTTGTCGACTCGTTTGGACCACGAGCGATAGTAAGCAAGGAGTGTCAGCAGAACGATGCCGCCGATACTCACCACGATCTGCATCCAGACCGTATCGGAGACCTCGACCAGGATGATGTGGGCGACGACCGCCAGGAATACCCCGACGCAGAACACTTCGAGCGATTGCTGGCCGCACTTGATCATCGGCGCGAACACCGGCCACCGCAGGCCGGGCCAGTCCCTCGGCATGAAGCGCGTAATGAAAAACGCGAGAATGATGAAGTGGACCAGCCGATAGGGCGCGAGGTTGGTCTTGTCGTTGGGGTTGAAGGCATCGACGAGCCAGCTCGGCATCGTCGCCCCGAACTCGGGAAAGCGTCCGGCCATCGTCATCACCAGCGCGAACACCAGATAGGCGCCGCCGACGATCAGCAGGGCCCGCGACCGGATCAGGGCCATCGACTCCGCAGCGCCGCCGAGCGCGAACCAGCCACCGAACACGAACAGGAACTGCCAGCAGAACGGGTTGAAGTACCAGGAGCCGACCGGGTACGCCGCCAGGTTCCAGCCGAAATGCCGCGCAGCGAGATAGAGCAGGAACGAGGCCGCGAGCGTCAGGTTGGGCCGGCGCAACATCAACCACAGCACCGCCGGGTAGCACAGCATCAGCAGAATATAGAGTGGCAGCACATCCATGTTGACAGGCTTGAAGGCAAGGATCAGGCCCTGGTAGAGCGTCTCGGCCGGATCGCGCATGAAGCCCGCGACATTGAACTCATTCTCGAGATTGGGATCGTGATAACGCGCTGCGAGATAGCCGATCTCGGCGATGTAGATCACGAACAGAACGATGTGCGCGACATAGATCTGCCATGCGCGCTTGACGAGACGCGTGCCGCCGATCACGAAGCCACGTTCGAGCATGATGCGCGCGTAGACGAACGACGCGGTATACCCCGAGATGAACACAAACAGGTCGGCCGCATCGCTGAAGCCGAAATTGCGCTGGGTAATCCAGTTCACCGCGTTGTTCGGGATGTGGTCGAGGTAAATGGCCCAGTTGGCGAACCCACGGAGCAGGTCAAGCCTGTAGTCGCGCTCCCTTGGCGGCAGGACCGCGTGGATCGTCATGGCGCTCGCTCCCCTTACCCGCATCCTGACTGCGAATCTGGCAGGCGCATCGGATGCCCTGCCCGTAAGCTACCTTCGGGGCGCTCGATGTTTCAAGCTGCCCGCCCTCAGAAAGCGACCGGCCACGACGCCGGGTTCCGGTACGGCTGACAGCATCACGCCGTTGTGACGGCGTCTTGCGTCATCGCAGCCCCTCGACGCCGACCACTCTGACGACCTCGCTTACACGCCGCTGCTCGACTGTCGGGATCACTGGACATGCGGCGTCCCGCTGTGCAGGATCATACGCACGCATGAGCCGACCCGTAGAATTTGACTTGCTTTCGAAGCAATACTTCCGGGGAGTAATTAGATGCCTTTGCGCCCTACAGTCTTTGACGGACCGCGCTTCATACACCTGTCAATCCTGATCTGATCTCTACTGGTCCATTCCGATCGACGTCCGTCGGTCCACGATGCTTTTCAGTGAACGCACGTCCTGGCGCTCACATCGCAATGCCGCCCGGATCGGCACGCGTCCGATCCGCCGTCTGATCAAGTTCGATCGTGTCGACGACGTGTAAAGGACTGATGGCGTGGTATCGAGCAGCGTCGCTTCGTTTCTGACACAGCCGGTAGTCGCACTGTTCGTCTGCGTCTGTCTCGGCCACGGCCTCGGCCTCCTGCGTGTCGGACCGATCCAGCTTGGCGGCGTCTGCGGCACGCTCTTTGTCGCATTGGCGCTCGGGCAGCTCGGCGTCACCATCGGCAGCGATCTCAAGGATACGGCTTTCGCACTTTTCATCTTCGCTCTCGGCTTCACCGCAGGGCCGCAATTCTTCGCCAACATCCGCTCGGGCTGGCGCTACGGCATCTTCTCCGTGATCGAGGTCGTGACCGTGCTGGCGATGCTGGCGGTCGCTGTCGTGGTGTTGCGCTTCGATCCCGGCACCACTGCGGGGCTGTTCGCGGGCTCCGCAACGGAATCCGCCGTGCTCGGCACCGCAGCGGAAGCACTGTCGCACCTGGCCCTGCCTGCCGACGAGATCGCCCGCCTGCAGGCAAACCTCGCCACCGCCTATGGGGTGACCTACCTGTTCGGTCTCGTCGGCATTGTCGTCTTTACCACCCAGATCGCGCCACTGCTGCTGCGCGTCGATCTCAAGGACGACGCCCGCAGGCTCGCCCACGAACTGGGCGCTGACGACAGCGATGATTCCGAACAGGCCCTTCCCACCATCGTCGGCCGCGCCTTCCGTGCCGGCCCGGTCGCCGGCATGACGATCCGGGACTTCGAGAACAGCCGGCACAATGCCGTCACCGTCGAGCGCATCAAACGCGGCAAGGATATTCTCGACGTCAATGTCGGCATGCGGATCGAGCCCGACGACATCCTGTTCCTGATCGGCCGCCGCAGCAGCGTGATCGCGATCCAGGAGACGCTCGGCGACGAGGTTCCCGTCCCGGTCGGCACCAATGTGCCGATCAAGTCACGCAACCTCGTTCTCGTTCGCCGTGAGACGTTCGGACTGAGCATTCGCGAGTTGCACAGGACCGCCGGCTATGAACTCAGCCGCGGCGTCTTCATCTCCGAAATCCGTCGGCTCGACCGGACAGTGCCGGTGCTGCCTGGCACACGGCTGGAACAAGGCGACGTGCTGACCCTCTACGGCACCGACGACGCGATCGACCGCGCCATCAAGGAACTCGGACATCCGCTGCCCCCGACCGACAAGACAGACTTCATCTTCCTCGGCGCCGGCATCGTCGCCGGTATCTTCCTGGGCGCGCTCGGTCTCCGGATCGGTGCCCTCAACCTCTCGCTCGGCACCGGCGGAGGTGCACTGATCGCCGGCCTGCTGTTCGGCTGGCTGCACATGCATGCCCCTCGCCATGGCGCCCTGCCGACGGCCGCAGCGGAGTTCATGAAGGATTTCGGTCTGGCCACCTTCATCGCCGCCGTCGGACTGTCGGCCGGCCCGGAGGCGATCGCGCTCATCATGCGTTACGGCGCCGTCCTGCCGATTCTCGGCTTGCTCGTGTCGGTCGTTCCGGCCGCCGTCTCTCTACTGGTCGGCACGCGGCTGCTGCGGATCGAGGCGCCGATCCTGCTCGGCGCCATCGCCGGCCAGCATTGCAGCACGCCGACCATCACCGCACTGGTCGCGCAATCCGGCAGCACCATGCCGGTGGTCGGCTACACCGTCACCTATGCGATCTCCAACGTGCTGCTGCCGCTGATGGGGCCGGTCGTCGTCGGGCTCGCGACGTCGTTACCGTGAGCTGTACCGAAACCTGACCGATCAAAAGGAGATGCCAATGGAATGGATACAGCAGACCCTGAAGCAGTCGCCCGAGATCATGCTGTTCCTGTCGCTGGCGCTCGGCTTCTGGATCGGACAGATCCACTATGGCAAGTTCCAGCTTGGCGGCGTCGCCGGCTCCCTGCTGGTCGCCGTCGTGCTCAGCCTTGTCGGCGTCTCCGTCGACAATGGCGTCAAGTCGCTGCTGTTCGCCCTGTTCATCTACGCGGTCGGCTTCGAGAGCGGTCCCCAGTTCTTCAAGTCGCTGGGACCACAGTCGCTGAAGGAGATCTTCCTCGCCGTCTTCATGGCGGTGGTCGGCCTTGTCACCGTCATCGTGATGGCGAAACTCTTTGCGCTCGACAAGGGCATGGCGGCCGGCCTCGCCGCGGGCGGCATGACCCAGTCCGCCATCATCGGCACCGCCAGCGACGCCATCGCCCGCCTCGGCCTGCCGGCCGCGGAGGTGCAGAAGCTGCAGGCCAATGTCGCCATCGGCTACGCGGTCACCTACATCTTCGGCTCGCTCGGTGCGATCATCGTCTGCGTCAACGTGCTGCCGCGACTGATGGGCCGGGAAATCCGCGACGACGCGATCAAGGCGGAGGCCGAGCGCCTCAAGGGCGCGCTGGTGTTCGCCCCGGGCCAGGAGCCTGCGATCCCGGAGATCGTCGGCCGGCTCTATGCCATCAGTGCCGGTGCCGGCAAGACCGTCGCGGCGATCGAGAATGCTGCCGGCGCCTCGACCATCACCGTCGAGCGCATCAAGCGCAACGGCAAGCTGATCCCGATTGGTCCGGAGATCGCGTTGCGTGAGGGCGATATCGCGCTTGTCGTCGGACGCCGCGCCGGCGTCGTCGCGGCGGCCGATGGCCTGGGCAGCGAACTTCAGACCGAGCCCGGGATGGATCTGATCATGGAAACGCAGGACATCATCCTGCGCAACGCCGCCTATGCCGGCAAGTCGCTGGGCGAGATCAAGCGCTCGACAAGTCCGACGCTGCGCCATGGCGTCTATGTCCTCGGCATCAGCCGCGCCGACGAGCCTGTGCCGCTCAACGACGATGCGATCGTCAGGTCCGGGGACGTCATCACCCTTTACGGCACCGAGCAGGACATCAAGCGTGTCGTCGCCGAAGCCGGTCCACCGGTCTCCGCCGACATCAAGACCGACTTCGTGTTTCATGGCGCCGGCCTGGTGGTCGGCCTACTCGTCGGCCTGCTCGTTCTGCGCATCGGCTCGATCCCGCTGACGCTCGGCGCCGGCGGCGGCGCGCTGCTATCGGGCCTGCTGTTTGGCTGGTTGCGCAGCCGGCATCAGACCATGGGGAACCTGCCTGCGCCAGCGTCCCAACTGCTCAAGGACCTCGGCCTTGCCGGCTTCGTCGCGGCGGTCGGCCTTCAATCCGGCTCGCAGGCCTTCCACACCATCGCGAGCAGCGGCCTCACGCTGTTCATGATCGGCGTGGTGGTGACGCTGGTGCCGCTGCTGCTGACCATGCTGTTCGGGCGCTACGTGCTGCACTACGACAACGCCGCCGTCTTCGCCGGTGCTCTGTCCGGCTCGCGCAGCGCCAACCCGGCATTCGGCGGCGTCCTCGACAAGGCCGCCAACTCGATCCCGACCGTTCCCTTCGCGATCACATACGCGCTCGCGAACGTGTTCCTGACCCTGCTCGGCCCGTTGATCGTTGCGTTCGCGTAACGCCGATGGCCACACGACAGTACCGAAGAGGAGACCTGAAATGGCCAAGACGGACTACTCCAAGTTTTCCAAGCTGAGCCCGTTCGAGCTCAAGGACAACCTGATTCAGCTGGCGTCGAGCCACTCCGACCGCCTGATGCTCAACGCCGGGCGCGGCAATCCCAACTTCCTCGCCACCATACCGCGGCGGGCCTTCTTCCAGCTTGGCCTGTTCGCGGTCGCCGAGGCCGAACTGTCGTTCTCCTACATGTCCGAGGGCGTCGGCGGCCTCGCGCGCAGCGACGGTCTTGCCGCCCGCTTCGATGCGTTCGTCGCGACCAACCGCGACAAACCCGGCGTCGTATTCCTCGGCAAGGCGCTGTCCTATGTCCGCGACCAGCTCGGCCTCAATGCCGATGAATTTCTTCTGGAGATGGTCGCCGGCATTCTCGGTGCCAACTATCCCGAGCCGGACCGCATGCTGCGCATCAGCGAAAAGATCGTGCGCGAGTACATCATTCGCGAGATGGGTGCGCACGGCGCGCTGACCGAAGACATCGACCTGTTCGCCGTCGAGGGCGGTACCGCGGCGATGGCCTACATCTTCAACTCGATGCGCGAGAACAAGCTGATCGCACCCGGCGACAAGATCGCAATCGGCTCGCCGGTGTTCACGCCCTACCTCGAAATCCCCCTCCTCAACGACTATCAGCTCGAGGAAGTGCTGATCCAGGCCGATCCGAAGGCCGCGTGGCAGTATCCGGCCGCCGAGATCAAGAAGCTCGAGGATCCGGCGGTCAAGGCGTTCTTCCTGGTCAACCCCAGCAATCCGCCCTCAGTCAAGATCGACGACGCCGGCCTTGCGGCGATCGCCGAGGTGGTCAGGAAGCGCCCCGACCTGATCATTCTCACCGACGACGTCTACGGCACGTTCGCCGACGACTTCCAGTCGCTGTTCGCGATCTGCCCGCAGAACACCATCCTGGTGTACTCGTTCTCGAAATATTTCGGCGCCACCGGCTGGCGGCTCGGCGTCATCGCTACTGCCCGCGACAACATCATCGACAAGGCCATCGCCAGGCTGCCGGAAGCGGCGAAGAAGGAGCTCGACGCCCGCTATGCCTCGCTGACGACCGAACCGCGCAAGGTCAAGTTCATCGACCGCCTGGTCGCCGACAGCCGCGCGGTGGCGCTCAACCACACCGCCGGCCTGTCGACGCCGCAGCAGGTGCAGATGGTGCTGTTCTCGCTGTTCAACCTGATGGACGCCCCACAGGCCTACAAGCAAGCGGTCAAGGCGCTGATCCGCCGGCGCGACGCGACGCTCTACGGCAAGCTCGGCTTGCCGATCCGCAGCGACGCCAACAGCGTCGACTATTATACGCTGGTCAGCCTCGAAGACGTGTCCCGACAGCTCTATGGCGACGCCTTCGCCGAATGGGTGCTCAAGACACAAAATCCGACCGACATTCTGTTCCGCATCGCCGACGAGACCGGCATCGTGCTGCTCCCGGGCAGCGGCTTCGGCGTGCAGCACCCGTCCGGCCGGGCTTCGCTCGCAAATCTCAACGAGTATCAGTATGCGGCGATCGGCGCGGCGCTGCGCAAGCTTGCCGCCGAATATCATGCCGAGTACGAGAAGGCCAAGAAGTGATCCGCGATCCGGCGCGCTCCTCCCGGGGAGCGCGCCGGGCGTCGCCTGACGCATCACATCCTCGATACGTTCCATCGTCGGTGAAGGATACGAGATGATGCTGCTCCCCCTTGCTCGGCTTTGCCGCGCGGCGCTCGGTACCATGGCCCCAACCGCCGTGCTGGTGGCGGGGTTATCGCTGCCGCCAGCCGCCGCGCAGACAGCAACGGATACGCCGCTGCCGCGCGTGCTGGTGCTCGGCACTGGCGGCACCATCGCCGGACAGGCCAGCGCGCGCGCCGGCAACGCTTATGACTCCGGCAAGGTCAGCGCGGCCGATCTCATCGCTGCGGTCCCCGGCATGGACAAGCTCGCGCGGATTTCCGCCGAGCAGATTTCCGCGATCGGCTCCCAGGACATGAACGACAAGGTCTGGTTCGACCTTGCCGGCCGCATCAAGTCGGCCATCGAGACCAGGGAAGCCGACGGTATCGTCATCACCCACGGCACCGACACCATGGAGGAGACCGCCTTCTTCCTCCAGACGGTGCTCGATACCGACATTCCCGTCGTGCTGGTCGGCTCGATGCGTCCGTCAACCGCCATCGGGGCCGATGGCCCGGCCAATCTCTATGAGGCCGTGAGAGTCGCCGCGACGCCCGAGGCCCGCAGCCGCGGCGTCCTCGTGGTGCTCAATGACACCATCCACGGCGCGCGCTGGGCGCAGAAGACCAATACCACCAGCGTCGACACGTTCAGGTCACCGGATGCCGGCCCCGTCGGCTATGTCGACACCGGATCGGTGCGCTTTCTCCAGCCCGGCACGGCCGCCAGGGGATCCAGGCTGAAACTGCCGGCAGCGCCGCCACTGCCGCGGGTCGACATCGTCTATTCCCATGCCAACATGGATGCCGCGCCCATCGAGGACGCCGTCAAGCGCGGCGCCAAGGGCATCGTTCTCGCGGGCGTCGGCGACGGCAACAGCTCGAAGGCAGCCATCGATGCGCTTGCCGCCGCGGCGAAGCAAGGCGTTGTGGTCGTGCGCTCGACCCGGGTCGGCTCGGGATTCGTCAACCGCAATGTCGAGGTCAACGACGACCAGCTCGGCCTCGTCGTCTCGCTCGACCTGAACCCGCAGAAAGCCCGCCTGCTGCTGCAGCTTCTGCTCGCCAACGGCATATCCGATCCGAAGGCCGTGCAGCAGACGTTCGCCGGCACCTGGTAACGCTCGCCACCGGCGCAGAACGGTCGAGGCCGGTCCGCCATCGAGAGGTCCGTGCCTCGTTACCGGAACCAGACGCCGGACCGGACCGCAAGCAGGATGGTCGTGCCATAGACCACCAACGCGACGGCGAGTGCGGCGAACACCGCCGAGATCGCGCCAAACCAGCGCAACGCCAGCCAGCCTCCCCCAAGAGCGATGGCAAGGCGCAGGAAGCCGCTGGCGAGTGGCCAGATCAGCCGGCCTGCGCCCTGGGATGCGAAATAGAGGGCGAGACCAAGCCCGAAGAAGCCATAGGTCGGCCCAACGATACGCAGATAGGCACTACCTGCCGCCAGCATCTCGGGATCGCTGCTGAACAGCAGCAGCCAGCGCTCGGGCCAGGTGGCCGCAGCGAGCCCGAGGGTTTCCGTGGCGATGAACGCAAGCGCACCGCCGGCAAGGGCGATCCGGAGCGCTCGCTCGCGCTGGCCGGCGCCGATGTTGGTGCCGACCACCGCGACCAGCGGCGCGCCAATACCGAAGATCAGCGGCACCAAAAGATATTCCAGCCTCGCGCCGGTGCCAAAACCGGCAATGGCGCTGACCCCGGCGGCCGACGCCACCAGTGCGGTTGCGCCAGCAACTGTCAGATTGGTCTGAATCGAGGCGATCGCCGACACCGCGCCGACCTTCAGGATGCCTGTGAACAAAGCCGCGCGCGGCCTCACCCAGACGAAGCGCGCCGCGTTGCGACCCGCGAGGATATGCCAGGCCATCGCGATCGTGCCGGCGGCATAGAACAGCACCATCGCGATGCCGCCCCCCGCGACACCGAGCGGCGGAATCGGGCCCGCGCCGAAGATCAGCAGCGGCGAAACCGGAATCAGAAACACGACACCGACGGATGTCACCAGCGCCGGAAATATCATGTTGCCGGTGCCGCGAATGACGCTGGCGAAGCCGTTCATCAGCCAGATAAAGACGCTGCCGGCGAACACCGTGTCGGAATAGATCAGTGCGGCTTCGAGTTCCCCGCCATCGCCGCCGAGGGCGCGGTAGATCGGCGCGCCGAACACCAGAAACACCAGCGAAAAGATCAGGCCGAGCGCGATGCTGATCAAGGCGGCATGCAGAACCAGAGCGTCGGCATCCGGCCGACGCCCGGCGCCGAGCGCGCGCGCCACCGCCGAGGAAATGCCGCCGCCCATGGCGCCGGCGGAGATCATGGTCATCAGCATCACGGTCGGAAACACCAGGGCCATGCCGGCAAGCGCATCGGTGCCGAGCTTGGCGACCCACCACGTCTCGATCAGACCGGTCGCGGCCTGCGCGACCATGATCAGCACATTCGGCCAGGCCATGCGCAGCAGCAACGGCACGACCGGCGCCTCGAGCAGGCGACGTGTCCGCGCATCGATGACGGGAGCCGGCGATGACCGCAAAGCCGCAGTAGTAATGTCGTCGGCCTCGGCCGCCAGATCGGTCATATTGCAGTTTCCTTGACAGCCCTCGGAGCATAGCGACGCCGGGTGCGTTCGCTCGCGGCCGGCCCGGGGGCCGAACGAAAGGCAGGATCGGTGATCGGCAGGCCGCTCTCGGCATCGATCACCACCGGGCGGGCCTCGCGGCCTGTACGGCTGTCGATGGTAATCACGCTTCTGCCCTCCGGTGCGAAATGGGTGTTGCCCCATGTCTGCAGCATCACCAGCACGGGGCGAAAGTCGCGCCCGCGTTCGGTCAGCGCATACTCGAACCGGGGCGGATGAATGCTGTAGCGGCGCTTCTCCAGCAAGCCGGCTGCGACCAGCGCCTTGAGGCGACGCGCCAGCATGTTGGGGGCGATGCCAAGGCTGTCCTCGAACTGATCGAACCGCGTCAACCCGTTGAAGGCATCGCGCAGGATCAGGATGCTCCACCATTCCCCGACGCGATCGAGCCCGCGGGCAATCGGACAGGTCATCGACCGGAAACTCGTTCGCCGCATGGACAGGTCCGATGGTGGAGAATGAATGATGGCGATCATGCTTTGGTAGCTATTATCATGCAAGTCACTTTTCGCATGGCTGCTCCACGGCCTGATGGCGGCCGTCGCGGCCATCGGTCGCGCATCGCGCCATCTGGCATACAGGGCGGGAAAGAATTTTTCCGTGATCGCGCGCCCGTTGGCATGCACGGCTCGAAAACGCGGATTCTCCGCAATTGCCACGTGCACGTGGATGCAAGCAAATAGAGGGAACGCCGGTGTCCTTCGCAGAAGCCCGGCATTCACCCCTCTTCACCTCCAGCATGCGATTCCGACGTTCATGACATTCCGTTCCCCCGCACGCGAGGGCCGCTCGCCGGCGCTGTCGCGCCGCCAGTTCATCGCCGCCGCCGGCGCCATCACGGCCACGGGCCTCATCAAGTCTCCGGCTATCGCCCAGCAGGCGCTGAAGGGCTCCCTCGCCTATGGCAGCGTCGGCTACACCTGGGCCCTGCCGTACGTCGCCGAAGAGGCCGGTTACTGGAAACAGGCGAATGTCGAGCTGTCGACGTCCTCGTTCGAATCCGGCCGCGACGCGATGCAGGCGCTGCTGTCCGGTTCGGCCGACTTCTCCGCCTCGACCGACACCCCGCTGGTGTTCGCGGCGCTCACCGGCCTGCGGCCGGTGGCCGTCGCCAACTACAGCCGCTACTCGCGCGACATGAAGATCGCCGTGCGCAGTGACAGCGGCATCGATCCGAAGGTGCCGGCAAGCCTCAGGGGGCGTCGGATCGCGACCCGCGTCGGCACATCCGGACAGTATCTGCTCGCCAAATATCTCGAGCTCGCCGGCCTCAAGAGCGGCGACATCACCGTCGTCGACCTGCCGCCGGCCAACATGACCACGGCGCTGGTGCGCGGCGACATCGATGGCTTCGCCTGGAGCAGCCAGACCGTGGCGGTGGCGCAGCGCCAGTCCGGCGGCAAGGTTGCCGAGATGAGCTTCGACGGCATCGAGAAGTACTTCCAGAGCCACCAATTGCTGCTCACCACCGAGAAGGTGCTCAAGGACAAGCCGGACCTCGTGAAGGCCGCGATCCAGGCACTGTTCGCCGCGGAACAGCGCATCGCCTCCGACAAGGCGTGGCCGCAGCTGATTGCGGACCGGATCAAGACGCCTGCCGCCGACATCGCGGAATCGACATCGACCTTTACCTTCAAGATCGGCTTCGACGACCGTTTTATCGACGATCTCGTGGCGCAGGCGGAATGGGCCATCACCGCTGGCCTCGGCAAGGCGCCCAAGGGCGATCTCCGCACGCTGCTCCGTGGCCTCGTCGCCGAAGGGCCGACAAAGGCCGCCCGGCCCGACCGCGTGACGCTGGCATGACCACGGCATCGTCCTCGCTGATCGACATCGCGGCCGTCTCGCAGATCTATGCCGGCCGGGACGGCACGCCGACCTGGGCGCTGCGTGACGTATCGCTGCAGATCGGCAAGGGCGAGTTCGTCTGCCTGATCGGACCGTCCGGCTGCGGCAAGACCACCCTGCTGCAGCTCATCGCCGGCTT
Organism: Bradyrhizobium sp. U87765 SZCCT0048; assembly: GCF_018131225.1. Taxonomy (GTDB): domain Bacteria; phylum Pseudomonadota; class Alphaproteobacteria; order Rhizobiales; family Xanthobacteraceae; genus Bradyrhizobium_A. The sequence continues at coordinate 1,138,898 of NZ_JAFCMM010000001.1, forward strand.
TCTGGGACCGACCCGCGGCAGCGTGACCTTCCATGGCCGGCCGATCACCGCCCCCGGACCGGAACGCGGCGTCGTATTCCAGGACTACGCGCTGTTCGCATGGATGACCGCCATGCAGAACGTCGAGTTCGGCCTGCGCATGCGCGGCGACGCTCGCAGTCGCCGCCGCGACCTCGCGCGCGACGCGCTGGCGCGCGTCGGCCTCGCGCATGCGGCCGACAAGTATCCTCACGAATTGTCCGGCGGCATGCGCCAGCGCGTGGCCGTCGCCCGCGCGCTCGTCGTCGAACCCGAAGTCCTGCTGATGGACGAGCCGTTTGCCGCCGTCGACGCCATGACTCGCCAGACACTGCAGGAGGACTTGCTGCGGTTATGGCGCGAGACCGGCGTGTCCGTGGTCTTCGTCACCCACAACATCGACGAAGCGGCCTTCCTCGCCCAGCGCGTGGTCGTCATGGGCGCCCACCCCGGAACGATCAAGGCCGACCTCACGATCGACGCTCCCTACCCGCGCAACCGCGCCGCGGCGGATTTCAGCACTCTGTATGCCACGATCTCCGGCCGGCTGGCGGAGACCGAACGGAGAGCGGCATGACACTGGTGTCGTCCGATGGCCACACCTCCCAGACCGTGCGCGAGCCTGCGGTTTCCTTCGAGGACGCCTTCAAGGCGGATTTCCTGCGCGCCCAGCGCCTCGCGCTGTGGCGCCGCACCGGCCTCAACATCCTCGGCGTCCTGATCTTCATCGCGGTATGGGAAGCGATCCCGCGCTATTCCACGTGGATCAACGAGGTATTGTTTCCACCACCGTCGCAGGTGATCCAGACCTTCATCCCGATGCTGTGGTCGGGCGAAATCGCCCGCAACATCGTCATCAGCCTCGGCCGGGCGGCCTCGGGCTTTTCCGTCGCCCTGATCCTCGGCCTCGCCGCCGGCCTTGTCACCGCGCGCGTTCGCACGCTGCAATACCTCGCCGAGCCGCTGCTGCATGGCTTCCGCGCCATTCCGACCATCGCCCTCGTGCCGCTGTGCATCCTGTGGTTCGGGATCGGCGAGCCATCGAAGGTCGCACTGGTGGCGTGGGGCGCGTTCTTTCCGATCTGGATCACCACCTTCATCGGCGTTCGCGACGTCCATGTGGTCTATCTGCGCTCGGCCGCCTGCCTCGGCGCCGGCCGCATCGCCACGCTGTTGCTGATCGTGCTCCCGGCGGCGCTGCCGTTCATCCTGTCCGGCATTCGCCAGGCAATCGCCGTGTCGCTGATCGTCCTCGTCGCCGCCGAACTATCCGGCGCGTCCGCCGGGGTCGCCTACATGATGTCCCAGGGACACCAGTTGTTCCGCGTCGACATCATGTTCATCGGGCTGGTGCTGCTGGGGATCTTCGGCTTCCTCGCCGACCGCATCTTCGTCGCGCTCGCGCGGCGCCTGTTCCCCTGGTACGAGGGCGGCTCGTAAACGCCATGCTTCCTGCCGAAGATCTGGTGCTGCGCAACGCGCGCATCATCACCTGTGACGACGCGCGCCCACGGGCGAGGTCGCTCGCCATCCGCAAGGGCGTCATTGCTGCGGTCGGCGACGACGATACCGTTCTGGCGGCTGCGCCGGGCGCGCGCGTGATCGACCTCGATGGCGCCTGCGTCATCCCCGGCTTCAACGACACCCATGCGCATATGGAGCGCGAGGGGCTGAAGCGGCAGCGCCCCTCGCTCGCCGGCGTGCGCAGCATCGCCGATATCCTCGACCGCATCCGCACGGCCGCGGCCCGTACGCCGCCGGGCGCATGGATCGTCACCATGCCGGTCGGCACACCGCCATTCTTCTTCGACGGGCCCCAAACCCTTGCCGAAGGCCGCCTTCCGAACCGCCACGAACTCGACGCCGCCGCGCCCGATCATCCCGTCTACATCCAGGGCGTGTTCGGCAACTGGGGCAAGCCACCGGGCCATTCGGCGCTGAACTCGCGTGCGCTGGCGCTGAACGGACTCAACGGGACGTCGACGCCGCGCTGCGCCGGTGTCGAGATCGAGCGTGAGACCGACGGCCACCCCAGCGGGATCATCGTCGAGCGCAACAACCGCCCGACGGTCGAGTTCGATATTCTCCCCGCGGTGCCGCGGTTCGGTTTCGCCGAGCGGCTGGACGGCGTGCGGCTGTCGCAGCAGCTCTACAACGCCAAGGGCACCACCAGCATCTACGAAGGCCACGGCTCGGCCGCCGAGACGATCTCGGTCTATCGCCGCCTGTGGGAACGCAACGAGCTGACCGTGCGCGCCGGCCTCGTGGTCAGCCCGAGCTGGAGTGACCTGACCGAAGCCCGCCGCATCATGCGCGACTGGCTGGCGACCGCGCGCGGCACAGGTCTCGGCGATCGCTGGCTGCGCGTGTCGGGCCTGCACATCGCCTACGGTGGCGACGCCACCGTCGCCTGCTGCGCCCGCGCCCATCTGCCGGACACTGGATGGTCAGGCTTCGTCGAACAGGCGGTGACGCCAGCCGATTTCCGAGAAACCTGCTTCCTCGCCGCCGAATTCGACCTGCGGCTGCACACCATCGTCGGCGACCAGCTCCACGAGATCGTGCCGGTGCTCGAGGCCGTCAACGAGCGTTATCCGTTGCGGCCCCGGCGCTGGGTCATCGAGCATATCGGCCGGGCCCGCGACGCCGATATCACCGCGCTGGCGCGGCTCGGCGTGCTCGTCACCACCATTCCGACCTACTACCTGTGGAAGGGCGGCCGGCGTTATCTCGACGAGGCCGACGGTGGCAGCCATATCGTGCCGCACCGCCGGCTGCTCGACGCCGGCATTCCGCTGGCGCTCGCGACGGACAACATTCCGTATGATCCGTTCTTCACGCTGTGGGTCGCCTGTGCCCGGCAGGAACGCGAAACCGGAACGGTGATCGGCGCCGACCAGCGGCTCGACGCCGCCACGGCCCTGCGGCTGTTCACGGTCGCCGGCGCCGCCCTCACCTTCGACGAGGACTGGAAAGGTCCGCTGAAACCGGGGTTCGCCGCTGATATCGCCGTACTGTCGGATGATCCCACCGGCATTTCCGTCGATGCGCTCAAGGACCTCGCATGCCGAATGACGATCGTCGGCGGGCGAATTGTTCACGAGGCCTAGCCGGTGAAATCTTTATCTGCGGCTATCAGCTCCAGCTTTGCGGGCATCCGCGTCGTGCTGACCGACATGGACGAGACCCTGACCTTCAAGGGACGGCTGGCAGCGCGCACCTACGATGCGCTGGAACGCCTGCAACAGGCGGGGATAAAGGTCATTCCCGTCACCGCAGCGCCTGCCGGCTGGTGCGACCAGATGGCCCAGATGTGGCCCGTCGACGGCGTGATCGGCGAGAATGGCGGCCTGTTCTATCGTCGTGACGGTGACCATGGCGTCGCGCGACAATACTGGCACGGCGGCGACCGCCAGACCGTACTCAGCCGCCTTGCGGCAATGGGCGATTACATCCGGTCGTCGCGGCCATCGGCACGGCTCGCGGACGACCAGGCGTTTCGTCTCACCAGCCTTGCCTTCGCCAGAGCGGGCACCCCGGCCGAAGACGCTACCCTGCTGTCGGCGCTGCGCGAGGCCGGCGCCAGCGCGACCATCAACAATCTCTGGGTGCTCGGCTGGCTCGGCGGCTACGACAAGCTCGCCATGACCAGGCGTGTGCTGGCCGAGAGCTACGGCATCGATATCGATGCCGACCGCGACGCGGTGCTGTTCTGCGGCGATTCGACCAACGATGCGCCGATGTTCGGCTTCTTCCGCCACAGCGTCGGCGTCAGCACCGTGCGGAACTATCTCGCGGAGATTGCCGTTCCGCCGGCATGGATCACGGACGGCCCCGGCGGCAACGGCTTCGTCGAGGCGGTGGACGCCGTGCTGGCGGCCGGACATCGGTGACACGAGCTGGCCGCGAAAAACTTCGATTCGGCCCGCGCGCGCACCGCCGGATCATGGCGCGAGGCGCGCTCCATCAGCGCACCACGCCGCTGGCACGCAGCGTCGCGATCCGCTCCGGCGCGACCGCCCAGCGCTGCAGCAACTCGGCGGTATCGCCCTGGCTTTGCCGGGCGCTACGCGGCAGCGGCGGCGGCGTCCGGCTGAAGCGCGGTCCGGGCGCAGGCTGGATCGCGCCATCGATCGTCACGAAGGTCCCACGCGCCGCGACATGCGGATGATGCGGCGCCTCCGCTGCGGACAGCACCGGCGCGAAGCAAACGTCGGTGCCTTCCAGCAGGGCGCACCACTCGGCGCGCGACTTGCGTGCGAACGTTTCGGTCAGAATGGCTCGCGCCGCCGGCCAGTTGGCGGGATCCGCCATGTCGGGGAACGTCGCGGCATCCAGATCCAGCCGCCGCAGCAGCTCGGCGATGAACTTGTCCTCGATTGGCGCGACGCTGACATATCCGCCATCGGCACAGCGATAGACATCGTAGTACGGCGCCCCGGAATCCAGGATGTTGGTCCCGCGCTCGCCGCCATGCAGGCCGGCGCCGATCATGCCGTAGATCGAGGTCATCAGCGTCGCCGCGCCATCGATCATCGCGGCGTCGACCACTTGCCCGACGCCCGAGCGCTGGCTGGCGAGCAACGCACAGACCATGCCAAACGCGAGGTACAGCCCGCCGCCACCGAAGTCACCGACGAGGTTGAGCGGCGGGGTCGGCGGCGCCCCGGCACGGCCGATGGCATGGAGCGCGCCGGACAACGCGATGTAGTTGAGATCATGGCCCGCAGCCGACGCCAGCGGGCCACCCTGCCCCCAGCCGGTGACGCGGCCGTACACCAGCCGCGGATTGGCCGCAAGGCACACGTCAGGACCGAGCCCCAGGCGCTCCATCACGCCGGGGCGGAAGCCCTCGATCAGACCATCAGCGGCCGAGACGAGATCAAGCGCGCATGCGACACCATCGGGGTGCTTGAGATCGATCGCCACCGCCTGCCGGCCCCGCGCCAGGAAATCGAACTGTTTGGGCTTGGCGATGCCAAGGCCGCTCGGCTGCAGGCGGTCGATGCGGATGACGTCGGCGCCGAGATCGGCGAGCAGCATCGCGGTCATCGGCGCGGGGCCGATGCCGGCGAACTCGACAATGCGCAGGCCGTGCAGCGGCCCCTTGTGCTGATCGCCCGAGACATTCTTTGTAGTGGACGGTGTCATGCCTTGCGCCCCCTCTCCCACGCATCCTGCGTCAGCCGCTCGCGATGCTCCGGCGCGGCGATGGCGATCATCCGCCGCGCCCGTTCAGTAAGGTCGCAGCCGCGCAACTCGGCGACCCCCCATTCGGTGACAATGGCGTCGATGTCCGCGCGCGACGTCGTCACCGTCTCCACTTCAGTCACGATCCGGCTCGCGCCCCTGGGCGTCGTCGCCGGCAGCGCGATGATCGCCCGGCCGCCCGGCGAGGCATTCGCTCCGCGAACGAAATCGACCTGGCCGCCGATCGCGCCGATGGCAACGCCATCGATGGTCTCGGCGTTGACGCTACCATCAAGGGTAACCTGCAGCGCCGAGTTGATCGCGACCAGGCGATTGACACGACCGAGCACCACAGCGGCATGGGTATAGGACGTCGGCCGCACCGCGATCGCCGGATTGCGGTGGGCGAAGTCATAGAGCCGCCGTGTGCCGATCAGCTGGTTGGTGACAGTGAGGCCAATATCGATGCCTTTACGGGCATTGGTCAGAGCACCGCAGGCGATGAGGTCCACCACCGCATCGTTGATCAGGCCGGAGTGGATGCCGAGGTCGCGGACATGGGACAGCGACGACAGGATCGCGTCAGGAATCCGGCCAACGCCGAATTGCAACGTGCTGTCGTCGGCGATCAGTCCGGCCGCATGGGCGGCAATGCGCCGCGAAATGTCGTCGAGCTCCACTGAGGGCAGCTCCAGCGGCGGCTCGCTCGCGGCCACACGAACGTGCAGTGGAATATCAGCGGGCCACTCCGCACCGAATGTCCAGGGCGCATGCGGGTTGATCTCGGCGATGACAAGCCGCGCACGCCTTGCCGCATCAACGACATAGTCGTTGGACAGGCTGGCGTTGAGACGTCCGGCATCGTCGATCGCGAGCTGCACCAGAACGACATCTGCGTGGTGGCGGCCGGAAGCAAAGTCGGCGCAGAACGCGCTGTAGTGACTGGGAATGACATCGAGACGCCCCGCCTGCGCCAACCGCCGCGCCTCGCCGATCGCGCCATAGCTGCGAAAGCGAATGGTTCCGGTGCCCTCAGGGATGAAGGTGCGCGAGAACAGCGGCCCGACCACGACAGTGAACGGCGGCAGGCGGTCCTTTTGCGTGACCAGCGCCTGCGTCAACGTCCGCGGCTCGGCCGTCGCCTGCCCGCACACCACGACATCGCCTGCCCGGATCAGGCCGGCGAAATCGAGCGTATCGACGGTCTTGATGTCATCCATCTGGATACGCTCGCCTCGCCGGTTGTGATCGTCAGTACGACTTCGGCAGGCCCAGCACCTTCTCGGCGATGAAGCTCAGCGCCAGCTGCGGACTGATCGGCGCGATGCGCGGGATCAGCACCTCGCGCAGGTAGCGCTCGACATGGAATTCCTTGGCATAGCCGAAGCCGCCATGGGTCATCACCGCCTGCTCGCACGCCTTGAAGCCCGCTTCGCCCGCGAGATATTTTGCGGCATTGGCAGCGGCGCCGCACGGCATGCCGTTGTCGTACTGCCACGCCGCTGACATCACCATAAGCCAGGCGGCCTCGAGCTCGGTCCAGTTCACCGCCAGCGGATGCTGGATTCCCTGATTCTGGCCGATCGGGCGGTTGAACACGTTGCGCGTCCTCGCGTAGTCGGTGGCGCGCGCCAGCGCCAGCTTGCCGAGCCCGACCGCTTCCGCGGCGATCAGGATCCGCTCCGGGTTCATGCCCTCGAGGATGCACTGGAAGCCGCGGCCCTCCTCGCCGATGCGATCTTCCATCGGGATCTCGAAATCCTCGAAGAACAGCTCGTTGGAATCGACGATCTTGCGGCCCATCTTCTCGATCTCGTGGACCTTGATCCGCTTGCGGTCGAAATCGGTGTAGAACAGGCTGAGGCCGTGGGTGGGGCTTTTCACCTCCTCCAGCGGCGTGGTGCGCGCCAGCAGCAGGATCTTGTGCGCCACCTGCGCGGTCGAGATCCACACTTTCTGGCCGTTGACGATGTAGCGGTCGTTCTTGGCGACCGCGCGCGTCTTCAATTGCGTGGTGTTGAGGCCGGTGTTGGGCTCGGTGACAGCGAAGCAGGCCTTCTCGCGCCCCTCGACCATCGGCGGCAGCATGCGCTTGCGCTGCTCCTCGGTGCCGAACACCACCACCGGATTGAGGCCGAACACATTGATGTGCACGGCCGACGCGCCGGACATGCCGGCGCCCGACTCCGAGATCGTGCGCATCATGATCGCCGCCTCGGTGATGCCGAGACCGGAGCCGCCATAGGCTTCCGGCACGCAGATGCCAAGCCAGCCGGCATCCGCCAGCGCCTTGTGGAAGTCGTGCGGGAAGCCGCCGTCGTGATCCTTCTTCAACCAGTAGGCGTCGTCGAAGCCGCTGCAGATCTTCGCGATGGCGTCGCGAATGGCTTCCTGATTGTCGGTGAGCGCGAAATCCATGTCGTTCGTCCTGCTTGATAACCGTCGTGCGATCGTCGGGAAGGCTACATCGATCAGTGCTGTCCGGGCACGGCCTTGAGCGCAGCGGCCCATACCGCCAGCGCCTCGCTGCCGGGTTTGCCGCGACCGTCGAGGCCGGACGCCCAGTCGTGCGCGACCAGATCGAACACCGAAGTCATGGTCTTGTCATCCTCCGGTGCAAAATGGATCAGCCGGATGCCCTTGTCCTTGGCTTTCGCCAACGCCTCATCTTCCGCGCGCGCGAACTTGGCGCAGCTCTCGCGGGTGATGCGCTCGCCCTCCTCCGCCAGCACCTGGCGGTACGCCTCCGGCAGAGCCTTCCATTTCGCGGCGCTGGTCGAGTAGGTGATCACCACCGACGACAGTGGCTCATTGACCGTGCCGGTCTTGAGTAGGCCGATCAGATCATAGGACGCCGCGCTCTGGTAGCCGATCATCGCGCCGTCGAGCGTGCCGCGCGACATCGCCTCGTAGATTTCCGGCGGTGACATCCGGATCGGCACCGCCTTGATGCTGCGCACCATCAGGTCGAGCGCGCCGCCGGCAGTCCTGATCTTGAGCCCCTCGATGTCGGCCAGGCTGTTCACCGTTTTCCGCGTCGACAGAACGATCTGGTAGGTCGGCAGCACGAAAGTGACCAGCGGCCGGATGGCGTTAGGCGCATATTCCTTCACGCCGAGGAACTGACCGTCCTCCGCCAGATTCCAGTAGGCCTGTGTCGCCTGGCAGGCATCACGAAAGCCGCCGGGCAGCTCCGCGACCGCCGACAGCGGCATCTTGTCGGAGGCATAGGACGGCACGATGTAGCCGATATCGACCACACCCGACTGCGTCAGCCGCAACAAGTCCTTGGCCTTGCCGAGTTGCTCCGCCGGATAGTGCGTGAGCTTGAGCTTGCCGCCGGTGCGCTGCTCGACCGCCGCCATGAACGGCTTGGTGACCGCTTCATGGATGACATGGCCGATCGGCAGGCTGTCGGCGAGCCGCAGCGTGATAGCGGCGTCTTCCGCGCGGACGGCCGGCGCCAGCAGCGCGGCGGCAACACCTCCGACAAGGCAACCAGCAAGGATCGACTTCATGGAATGCTCCTCGAAAACAGCGCCTCAATTGCCCATCTGCGACGGCAGCCACAGGATGATGCTGGGGAATGCGACCAGGATCGCGATGGCGATCAGGTGGGCAATGAAGTGCGGGAATGTGCCGTGGAACACCTCCGCCACAGGCCGGTTGGCGTAGCGCGCGACGATGAAACAATTGAGCCCCACCGGCGGCGTGATCATGCCGACCTCCGCAGTGACGATCTTGATGACGCCGAACCAGATCGGATCGAAGCCCAGCGTCTTGATCAGCGGGATCACGATCGGCACCGTCAGCACCAGGATCGCGATCTGGTCCATGAACGAGCCCAGCACGATATAGCCGCACAGGATCAGCGTGATGATCACCCAGCGCGACGTCGGCAGGCTGCCGATCCATGCAACGAGATCCTGGGTCACATGGGTCAGGGTGAAGAAGTAGCCGAAGATCGAGGCGCCGATCAGGATCATCACGATCATGCAGGTGCCGTGGGCGGCGCGCAGCAGCGTCTTGTAGAGCGAGGCCGGCGTGATCCTGCGCTTCCACAGCGCCAGCACGAAGGCGCCGAAGGCTCCGAACGCCGAGGCCTCCGTCGGTGTCGCAACGCCGAGATAGATGGTGCCGGTCACGATCGAGAACAGGATCACCATCGGGCTAACCTGCCAAAGCAGCGCAAAGCGCTCGCGCCACGGCACTGACTTGGTGCGCGGTGCGCGCGACGGATCCTGCCAGACCAGCAGATAGATGGTGGCCATGATGGTGATGGTGACGAGTATCGCCGGAATGATGCCGCTGATCAGCAGCTTGCCGATATTGACCTCGGCGAGCAGGCCGAAGATCACCAGCGCGACGCTGGTCGGCAGCAGCATCGACAGCGTGCCGGAGATCGCCACGACGCCCGCCGCCATCTTCGGCTCATAGCCCTGGCGGATCATCGCCGGCAGGCTGGTCGAGGACAGCGTCGCCGCCGACGCGGTGCTGGTGCCGCAGATCGCGCCGAAGCCGGCGCCGGCGAGCGCGGTCGCCATGCCGAGACCGCCGGGAATGCGGCCGACCCAGGCCGACGCGGTCTTGAACAGATCGTCCGCGACGCCCGACAGCAGCACAAGATCCGCCATCAGCAGGAACATCGGAATGGTGATCAGCTCGTAGGACGACACAGTGGAGAGCGGTGCCGTCTGCAGGATGCCGTACAGGGTCGGCACGCCGCCGACGATGATCAGGCCGACGGAGCCGGCGAACGCCATGGCAAAGCCAACCGGCGTGCCGATCGCGAGCAGGCCAAACAGCAGGCCGAGAACGAGAAGAGGAGTCATGTCCGATGTTGCCCGCTATTCGAAGGAATTGGCTTCGCCGGCCCCGGTGATGGGCGGCAGCGGATAAAGGTCGCGCCCGGTGGCGAGGCTGAGGAGATGGCCGACAAGCTGCAGCAGCAGCCGCAGCACCAGCACGCCGCAGCCGAACGGCACCAGCGCCGCGGAGATCCAGGTCGGCCACGGAATGGCCCCCCCCAGCACGTCGCCCTGCTGGTAGTTGTCGAGCGCGCGCTCGAAGCCGACCTGCGAGATCAGTCCGAACACGAACAGCCCGACCAGCGCCGTGACGATCTCGGACAGGCGGCGTCCCGCCGGCGAAAAGCGATGCAGCAGGATGTCGACGCCGACATGAGCGTGCTCGCGCAAGCCATCCGACAGCGTGAGGAAGAACACCCCGGCGAGCAGGTAGAGCCCGATCAGGTCATAGGTGAAGCTGAAGGGGCGGTTGACGACGTAGCGCATGAAAACGTCGGCGACCACCAGCACCATGATGATGAACAGGAATGCGACCGCGATGAACGTCAGGATGCGCTCGATCGCGGCAAGAACGTCGCCGATCCGCCGGATCACTTCTTCACTCCCTCGGCGAGCAGCGCCTCGAACTCCTTGAGCGCGGCGGATGCCGGTTTGCCGCGGGCATCGAGCGCGGCCGCCCAATCCTTGCCGACTCCCTTGAACTTCTCTTTCATCTCCGCGCGCGTCGCCGGCGGGATCGCCTCGAAGGTGACGCCCGCCTGCTCGAGGCGCTGACGCGAGCCGTCCTGTTCCTTGTCGACGTCGGCACAGGCCTTGGCCTGCATGGCCTCGGAGGCTTCATCCATCGCGGCCTTTGCATCGGCCGGCAGCCGGTCCCAGGCCGCCTGGCTGATCGAATAGGCGACGATGAAACTGCCAAAGCTGACGCCATCGGTGGCGTGCTTCACCAGCTTCTCCAGGCCATAAGAGGTGACGCTCTCCATCGGAAACAGCAGGCCGTCGAGCGTGCCGCGCGACAGCGATTCATAGGCGTCGGGCGCCGACATCCGCACCGGCACCGACCCGATCGCCCGTAATGTCAGATCCTGCGCGCCACCGGTGGTGCGCAGCTTCAGTCCCTGGACATCCTTGAGCGTCTCGACCTTCTGCCTGGTGCTGTAGATCTGATAGGGCGGCAGTACCACTTCCATCAGCAGGCGGATCTTGTTCGGCGCATATTCCTGCTTGGCGAGCACGCCCTGCCGCGCGCTCTTCCAGTACGCCGCCGTGCCCTCACAGCTGGTGTGGAACGCCTCGGGCAATTGCGCGACCTCCGACAGCGGCATCTTGTCGGAGGCGTAGGACGGCGCGATGTAACCGATGTCGACGACGCCCGACTGGGTCAGCCGCAACAGATCAGCGGCTTTGCCGATCTGCTGGTTGGGATAGTAACTGAAGGTCACCGCGCCCCTGGTGCGCGCGGTCACCTCGTCCATCCACGGCTTGAGCATCAGCCGGACGAGGTAGTGGCCGGCTGGAAACGAATCCGCGACCTTCAGCTCAAGGGCCTGCGCCGGAGCGGCCACACCTGCGGCAAGCGACAGGGCGACCAGCGAACCGGCCCATCCCAACGATGTCTTCATGCGTTTTCTCCCGATGTCTCTTGGCTGGGCTCGTCTTGTTTGGATAATTTGTACATATACGTGGATTAAACCGTCAATATGCTGAATTATCCGAACAGAAATGCGCGCCCCGCACGTTGACAGCGCGCTCTCCAAATTTAATGTCCACGTAAATGGACAAAACAATCACATAATATTCTGCGGGAAGGAAATCGCACCATGGGTCCCCTGGACGGCCTGACCATTCTCGATCTCACCACGGTGCTGATGGGCCCCTATGCGACGCAGATCCTGGCCGACATGGGCGCCAATGTGATCAAGGTCGAAAGCCCCGAAGGCGACATCGTCCGGCAGATCGGGCCGGGGCGGACGCCGGGAATGGGCGGCATGTTCCTCAATGCCAATCGCGGCAAGCGCAGCATTGCCATCGACCTCAAGAACAAGGACGGCCGCGACGCCCTGCTGCGCCTCGTCGAGACCGCCGACGCGCTCGTCTATAATGTGCGGCCGCAAGCCATGGCCCGCCTCGGTCTCGACTACGAGACGCTGTCCGCCATCAACCCGCGCCTCGTCTATGTCGGCGTGTTCGGCTATGGCCAGAGCGGCCCCTACGCGGCCAAACCCGCCTATGACGACCTGATCCAGGGCGCCTCGACCATCCCGACCCTGCTGGCGGCGGCCGGTGACGGCACCCCGCGCTATGTCCCGATCACCATGGCGGACCGCGTCGTCGGACTGATGGCGGTCAACGCCATTCTCGGCGGCCTGATGCATCAGCAGCGCGCCGGCGTCGGCCAGCGTATCGACGTGCCGATGTTCGAATGCATGACCGACTTCGTGCTGATCGACCATCTCGGCGGCCTGACCTACGATCCGCCGCTCGATCATGGCGGCTACGCGCGCCTGCTGTCGCGCTACCGCAAGCCGTACAGGACCAGCGACGGCCATCTCTGTGTTCTCATCTACAACGACAAGCAGTGGCGCAGCTTCTTCGAGGCGATCGGCCGGCTCGATTTCCTGGAACAGCCGCGCTTCGCCAACCACGCGGCGCGGCACAAGCACATCGACGAGATCTATGAGGAGATCGGCCAGATCTTCCTGACACGCACCACCGCGGAATGGCGCGCCCTGCTCGAGACCGCGGACATCCCGGTGATGCCGATGCACACGCTGGAAAGCATTCTCGACGACCCGCATCTCAACGCCGTCGGCTTCTTCAAGACCGTCGACCATCCGACCGAGGGCCGTGTCCGGCAGATGCAGGTGCCCTCGACCTGGAGCGTCAGCCAACCGCAGCCCGGCGGCCCGGCGCCGACGCTGGGCGAGCACGGCCGCGAGATCCTGCGCAACGCCGGGTTTACGCCTGAGGAGATCGAGCGACTCGCATCGCAGAATGCGGTGTTTCTTGGCGCCCAGTCGGCAAGATCTGGCTCAGAAGGCAACCAATGACCGATATTCCAGACAGGCGGAATATCCGTCACCCTGAGGTGGCCTCGCAAAGCGAGGCCCTCGAAGGGCGACGGCCCGGGTGCTGATCCCGCGCCCAGGCCGAGCATCCTTCGAGGCTCGCTTCGCTCGCACCTCAGGATGACGGAACAACCGCTTCGTCTGCCAGCAAGAACTACAGCGCACCGGACAACACGAAGACAAGCAAACAAGACCAACGTTTCAGCAGAGGACGACCATGGCAGGCCTGTATTTCGAGGATTTCACCGTGGGGCAGGAATTCACCCACGCCCTCACCCGCACCGTCACCGAGATGGACAACACCATGTTCAGCCTGCTGACGCTCAATCCGCAGCCGCTGCACATCGACGCGCACTTCTCCGCCAAGACCGAATTCGGCCAGCGCATCTTCAACAGCCTCTATACACTCGGCATCATGATCGGCATGACGGTGTACGACACCACGCTCGGCACCACCGTCGCCAATCTCGGCATGACCGACGTGGTCTTCCCCAAACCGGTGTTTCATGGCGACACGCTGCGGGCGACCACCAAGGTACTGTCGGTGCGCGCCTCGAAGTCGCGGCCGAACGCCGGCATCGTCGAATTCCGGCATCATGCTCTGAATCAGGACAATGAGGTGGTCGGTAGTTGCCGCCGCAGCGCGTTGATGCACCGGAGGCCGGCGTGATGCGCTCGATGCTGTTCGTCCCCGGCGACAGCCCGCGCAAATTCAAGCGGGCATCGCAGGGGCAAGCCAGCGCGCTGATCCTCGATCTCGAGGATTCCGTCGCGCCGGACAAGAAGAACGAAGCGCGCGACCTGACGCGCACAATGCTCGGCAACCGTCGCGATGGCCAGCAGCTCTATGTGCGGGTTAATGCACTCGACACTGGCATGACACTGCAGGATCTGGCTGCGGTAATGCCAGCCGCGCCCGACGGCATCGTGCTGCCGAAATGCCGCGGCGGTGACGACGTCCGCCAGCTCGGCTTCTGGCTCGACGCTTTCGAAGCGGCGACCGGATCGGCCGTTGGCGCGACACGCATCGTGGTGGTAGCGACCGAGACCGCCGGATCGGTGTTCGGCCTTGGGACCTATACGGACTGCTCGCCACGGCTCGTCGGCCTGATGTGGGGCGCGGAGGATCTCGCTGCTTCGCTCGGCGCCACCGAGAACGGCAGCGGCGGCCAGTTCCACAGTCCCTACCGCCTCGCGCGTGATCTCTGCCTGATGGGCGCCGCCGCCGCCGGCGTCGCCGCCATCGATACGGTCTACACCGACATCGAGAATCTTGTCGGCCTTGAACAGGAAACCCGCGCCGCCCGTCGCGACGGCTTCTCGGTCAAGGCGATCATCCATCCCAAGCATGTCGACATCGTCAACGCGGCGTTCGAACCGACTGCGGCGGAACGGGCCTTCGCTGAAAAAATCGTCGCCGCGTTCGCCGCCAATCCCGACCTCGGGGTGATCCGGATCGACGGCAAGATGATTGACAAGCCGCATCTGAGGGCGGCTATGAAGACCCTTGGATTGACAGAGCTTCCCGCCCCTGGTGCCGGGCTCTAGCTGGGATCGATAATGATCGTTCGACAGGCCGCGTACGTACTGGACATCCTGGAATACTTCGCGCGGACCAGGCAGCCGGCGTCGCTCGCTGATATCGCCGACCATTTCGGCTGGCCGCGGTCGAGCACGTTCAATCTCCTGACCACCCTGTCGGAAAAGGGTTATCTCTACGAGCCACGGCCGCGCGGCGGCTACTATCCCACCCTGCGCTGGCTGGCGCAGGCCCGCGCCGTCGCCGAGGTCGAGCCGCTGCCGGAATGGACCCACGCCCTGATCACCGACATCTCGGCCGAGAGCGGCGAGACCGCGGCGATCGCGGCGCCGTCCGGCACCCTCGCCATCTTCATCGATGTCGTGGAATCCAGCGCCGCGATCCGCTACTTCGCCCAGATCGGCCATCGCGTGCCGATCCACGCCGCTTCCAGCGGTCGCGCGCTGCTGCTGCAGTACAGTCCGCAGGAGCGCGATGCGCTCTATCGCAAGATCGAATTCAAGCAATATGGGCCGACCACGCCGATCAGCATCGACGCGGTCGAGGCGGAGCTGCGAAAATCGACCGAACGCGGTTATTGCCTGAGCTTCGCCGACTACAGCCGCGATCTCGCCGGCGTCGCCCTGCCGCTGCCGATCGGCGACCGCCGTCTCTCCGCGGTCATCGCCGGGCCTGAATATCGCATGCGCCCACGCATGGAGGAGATGGCCGCGATCCTCGCCAAATTGATCCAGCGCCATCGCCCGGCCGCAGATCAGACCGCGCCGGTCGCAGCAGTGCGGTGAGCGGACCGCAGGTCCCTCTCCGCATCAGGCCGACGGCACGTTGCGCTCGAGATCGTCGAGCCATGCTTTGGCATTGCCGTCCGATGGCGCCCGCCAGTCGCCGCGCGGCGACAGTGCGCCGCCGGCCGACACCTTGGGGCCGTTCGGCATGGCCGAGCGCTTGAACTGGCTGAAGGCGAAGAAGCGCCGCAGGAACACTTCGAGCCAGCGCCGGATGGTCGCCAGCTCATAGGCGCGCCGCGTCGCCTCGGGAAAACCAGGCGGCCAGGCGCCGGCCTCGACGTCGCGCCAGGCCTGCAGCGCCAGGAACGCGATCTTCGACGGGCGGAAGCCATAGCGCAGCGTGTAGAACAGGTTGAAGTCCTGCAGCTCGTACGGGCCGATCGACGCTTCGGTGCTCTGCGGCTTTTCGCCCGCCGCCACCGGCACGAGCTCCGGTGAGATTTCCGCGGCCAGGATCGAGGTCAGTGTCACACCAACCTCGTCGGGGAACTGGCGGGAGGCAACAACCCAGCGGATGAGATGCTGGATCAGCGTCTTCGGAATCCCCGAGTTGACATTATAGTGCGCCATCTGGTCGCCGACGCCGTAGGTGCACCAGCCGAGCGCCAGCTCGGACAGGTCGCCGGTGCCAATGACGATGCCATGGTGATGATTGGCAAGGCGGAATAGGTAGTCGGTGCGCAGGCCCGCCTGGACGTTCTCGAAGGTGATGTCGTAGACGGCATCGCCCCGCCCGAATGGATGGTCGATGTCTTTCAACATCTGCGTCGCCGTGGCGCGGATGTCGAGCTCGGCGGCGCTGACGCCGAGCGCACGCATCAGCGCCCAGGCAAAGCCCTTGCTTTGATCGCCGGTGGCAAAGCCCGGCATGGTGTAGGCGAGGATGTTGGTGCGCGGCAGGCCGAGCTGATCGACGGCGCGGGCACACACGATCAGCGCATGGGTGGAATCGAGGCCGCCCGAGACACCGATGACCAGCCGCTTGGTGCCGGTCGCGCGCATGCGCTGCACGAGGCCAGCGACCTGGATGTTGTAGGCCTCATAACAATCCTGCGCGAGTCGCGCCTCATCGCTCGGCACGAACGGAAAGCGTTCGACCGGACGCGCGAAGCCGACGTCGGCCAGCGGCGGCTGCAGGGAGAACAGGATCCGCCGCCACGCCCGACCGCCGCTCGCGGACTGGCGGGCGTTGTCGTCGAACGTTCCCATCACCAGGCGCTCCTGCCGCAGCAGGTCGAGATCGAGGTCGGCGAACGTGATCTGGCCCTGCTGCGAGAAGCGCTCGCCCTCCGCCAGCAACACGCCGTTCTCGAAGATCGACGTCTGGCCGTCCCAGGCGAGATCGGTGGTGGATTCTCCGGGCCCGGCTGCGGCGTAGACATAGGCCGCGAGGCAGCGCGCGGAGGTCGACTGGCACAGCAGCGCGCGGGACCGCGCCCGGCCGATGGTGATCGGGCTGCCCGAGAGGTTGACCAGCACGGTGGCGCCGGCGAGCGCAAGCTCCGCTCCCGGGGTCACCGGAATCCACATGTCCTCGCAGATTTCGACGCCGACCGTGAGGCCGGGAACGTCGTCGGCCGAGAACAGCAAGTCGACGCCGAACGGCGCCGCAGCCCCGGCGATCACGATCTCCTGCCCGGTGATGCCGGCACCCGAGGCGAAATGGCGCCCCTCGTAGAATTCGCGATAGGTCGGCAGGTAGCTCTTGGGCACGACGCCGAGAATGCGCCCGCGATGAACGACGACGGCGCAGTTGTAAACCCGCGCGCCAAACCGCAGCGGCGCGCCGACAATCAGGACGGTCATCAGCTCGGTCGAGGCCTGCACCACGTCCGCCACCGCCCGCTCGACGGCGTCGAGCAGCGGCGCCTGCAGCAGCAGGTCCTCGATCGCATAGCCCGACAGGCACAACTCCGGAAACACCGCGACCGCGACGGCCCGGTCGTGACATGTCCGCGCCGCCCCACAGACCGCCGCGGCATTGGCCGCCGGATCGGCAACGCTGGTGACCGTGACGCAGGCCGCCGCCCGGGCAAAACCGTGTCGATAGATCGCGTGGAAGCTCATGTCGCAGCTCAACTCCTGTCGCGCTCCACCATTGCCGATCGGGCTGGGGCCGGCAAGCGCGGTTCCGCAGGCCACCTCTGCGCCCGTTGTCGCGGGCCCGCCGCCGCCCCCACTGTCAATCAGCACCGGGTTCCCGGAGGTGGATAACCCCGGCCAGGGGCCCGCGCCAGCATTCCGCGACTCATTTATAAGCCGGATCATGACCGAGCACCTGAACCTGGCCGAACTGGCGGCCACGCTGGAGCGATCGCCCGACTACCGCATCCTCCGCCGCCTCGTGCCGCGGAGCGAGTTCACCTCGGGCGACAGCCAGTCCACGCGGACCGGCCTCATCCTCGATGTCGAGACGACGGGCCTCGATGTCTCCCGCGACGAAATCATCGAGCTTGGGATGGTCAAGTTCACCTATCGCCCCGATGGCCAGATCGTCCGCGTCATCGATACCTTCTCGTGCTTCAATCAGCCGTCGGGCACGATCCCCGACGAGGTGACGGCACTGACCGGGATCACCGACGCCATGGTCCGCGGCCACAAGCTCGATGTCGATGCGATCGCGGCCTTCGCCGCCGATGCCGTCATCGTGATCGCCCACAACGCCGCGTTCGACCGCAAGTTCATGGAGCGCTACTGCCCGCCATTCGCCCAGAAGGCCTGGGCCTGCTCGGTCAGCGAGGTCGAGTGGCGCGACCACGGCTTCGAAGGCTCGCGGCTGTCCTATCTGTTGATGAAGGCGGGCTTCTTCCATGAAGCGCACCGCGCGGTGGACGACTGCCAGGCGCTGCTGGAGATCCTTGCCGTCCAGCTTGCGGAGATCAACAGGACCGTCCTCGCCACCCTGCTCGATAAGGCCCGGCGCAGGACCGTGCGGATCTGGGCGCAGCACGCGCCGTTCGACCTCAAGGACGAGCTCAAACGGCGTGGCTATCGCTGGAGCGACGGCTCGGATGGCCGGCCAAAATCCTGGTACATCGACGTCGACGAAAACGCCCGCGAGGCTGAGCTCGCCTTCCTGCAGACCACGATCTACCAGCGCGAGGTCGACCTGATGACCCGGAGCCTGACCGCGTTCGACCGCTTCTCGGTGCGGGCGTAACGGCCAGATTCTCGTTCACGCGCCAGCGTGGGTGTGGACGGCCCGTCCCTCGAACAACGTCGCCAGCACCTTGACGTCGGCGATCTCGTCGGCCGGCATCTCGAACACGTTGCGGTCGAGGATGATCATGTCGGCTGATTTCCCGATCTCGATCGAACCGGTGACCTGCTCCAGCCCCAGCACCCGTGCGCCGTTGATGGTGTAGATCTCCAGCACAGTCGCGAGATCGAGCGCCTGCTCGGGCCATAGCGCGACGCCGGGAAACGCGCCGGACGGATTGCGCCGCGTCACCATGCCCTCGATGCCCGTCCATGGATCGGGGTTGGACACCACCGGCCAGTCGGAACCGCCGGCCATCAGCGCGCCGGTTTCGTGCAGGCTGCGGTTCGGCCAGAACCGCGTGGCACGCTCCTCGCCCATCGCTGCCTTGTGGCCTTCCAGAAACAGGGTTGGATACCAGATGATCGGCGACAGGTCGGCCGCGACGCCAAGCGCTGCGAAGCGGGGAATGTCTGCGGGCAGGATGTAACTGGCATGGGCGACATGGTGCATCAGCGACGTCGGCCCGTTGAAGCTGCGCACGACCTCGATGGCGTCGAGCGCCTGTGTCACGGCCGCATCGCCGGCGCAGTGAATCTTGACCGCGATATTCTGCTTCTCGCACTTGCCGATCCAGCGTACGAGATCCGGCACCGTGAACATGGTCATGCCGCGAAAGCAGCAGCCATGCAGCGCGTCCGTCACATACGCTTCGTGGAAGGCCGCGGTCTTCGCTCCGGGCACGCCATCGAGGAAGATCTTGGCGCAGTCCGGCCGGACATGTGTGCTGCGATAATCCTCGCGCATGGCGAACAGCGCATCGCCCACCGGCCCGATCATCGCCGCCGGATAGCTGACCGGCAGCGAGGCGACCGCCCAGGCCGACAGCTCGCCACGATCATCCAGCCCCTTCAGCGCCGCCAGCGTCGGTTGCATGGTGGCGGCGTCCAGAAATGAAGTGACGCCGAAGCCGTTGAGAATGGCAACAGCCCGCCGCACCGCGTCACGATCCATCTGCGCCGTGTAGTGACCGGCCTCGACAAGCGCGGCTTCACCCAGCGCCGAGGCCGTTTCGATCAGTACGCCGGTCAGCGCGCCGGTCATCGCATCGCGGCCGATCTCGCCATTGTCCGGTGGCACGGTCTCCGCCGTGATGCCGGCAAGGCGCAAGCCGGCCGAGTTCAGCCAGCGATTGTGGCCGGAATCGTCGCGCAGCAGCACCGGATGATCACCGCTCGCCGCATCGAGCGCGGCAAGCGCCTCGGCGGTGTTGAGCAGGCCGAGTTGGCCCGTCTCCCAGCGCCCGCCGACAATCCAGCCGCGGGGAGGTGCATTGCGGGCCGACGCTGCGACACGCCCAGCGATCTCGGCAACGCCGATGCCCGGTGGCAGCCGCGTTTCGTAGAGATCCGCCCGGCCGCCGCTGATGATGTGGTTGTGGACATCGACAATGCCCGGCATCACCATCCGTCCCGCAAGGTCACGGACCTCCGTGCGTGGCCCGATCAACGGCTTGATTTCGGCGTCACCGCCGACCGCGACGATCCTGCCTCCTCTGATGGCAACCGCGCTGGCCCAGTTGCGGGCCCGATCCATGGTGTAGATCCGGCCATTGGTCAGAACGAGATCGGCGGGCGAAACTGCAGACACCATATGCAGGGGCTCCGGACAGGGTGGAACCGGCACCCTCCTGTCCCCGACAAGACCGCGCAATCAGCCGTATGGCTGATCACTCTCCCTCCAGCGACCGGGCACGCCCGCCACACGCAACGAAGGCAACGCCTCGGCCGCGGCGACCGGCGACCGAGCGGCCTATCACGACACCCGTATCTTCGGCTATGCTTTGACATGGCAGTGTCTCCGCCTGGAGCGATACTGACGGGGGACAATCCCACTCCCCATAGCTGCCACGATGCCTGGACCGAGCCGAAGAACCTTTCTCGCCTGCTGCGCCATCGGCCTCTCCCCCTCTCGCGCATTGTCCGAGGACAAAATGATGAAGAACGTCGCAAACGAGCTGCCGTGGAAAGACGCACCGGACGCCGTGGCCTGCAACTTCGCTCTTGGGCACCTGGTCAACAACCTGCCGGGGCGCGTGACCGTCGGCGGCAGGATCCACGCCGAAACCTATATTGCAGCCGTCGGCGCCATCGCCGGCTACGCCGCACAACGCACGCTCTTCGCCGCTGGCGCGGGGGCGACGGCCGACATCAAACGTGTCGCCGCAGCCTCGGGGGAGCAGTACTGGTTCGGTGACAGCCTCAATCACATGCTGGTGCCGGCGACCGCGGCCGAAGGCAACCGCTGCGTCTGGTCGCTTGCAGCCGGCGGCGCCGTGAGCGCGGGCATCGACGCCCAGCGCCTGCCCAGGCTCGACGCGATGTTCAAGCATGTCGCCTCGACCATCGGCGGGCCGAACGAAGGCAAGTCGTCCGTGCCCGCTCAGCATCAGGCTCAACTTCCGGTGCGGGACCTGCTGAAGGCTGTCTGGCCGGTGGCGACCACCTGCTTTTCCGGAGCGCTTCCGGGCGCCAGCCACGCCTACGGCGCGGCGCCGGTCGCATGGTGGTCGGCCATCGCGGCTCAGGCCGCGAACCGCCCCATCCAGAACGTCAAGGGCGTGCTGCCACCGGGCATCGCGCTGACGCTGCTGATGGAGACCGCGATCTACAGCAGCAAGCTCGACCAGTCGAAAATCGAGCGAGCGTGAACTGTCCCCTTCGCGCGTGACGAGGTCTAAAGCCCGTACGCCTCGCAGGTGGGCGCGACCGATCCGCGCCATGGCCCGTTGAACAGCGCGACCATCTCCTCGGCTGCGGTCCGGCCACTGTCGACGATCCGGTCGAGCGCGAGATAACAGCTCTCGTCGCGGCCGAGATGATCGAGCCGACCGCGCCGCCGCAGCCCCGAGTGGGCAAGCTCGATGCATTCGCGCGCGACATCGTGCAGTTCGCGATTGCGGATGCGAGTCTTCAGTCCGAAACGCGGCGCATCGTCCAGCAAAGCCTGCCGCCGATGCCGCGCAACGCGATCATGCGCAGCGGCACCGTGACATCGTTCGATCCGATGATCATGCTGCCGGCGATCGCGTCCTGCACCACTAATATCGGCCTGATCGCCACCGCGACGACGAGCTACGAGCAGCCATATCTGGTGGCGCGGCGGTTCGCCTCGCTCGATCACCTCAGCGGCGGCCGCGCCGGCTGGAACATCGTCACCACCGTCAATCCCGAGGCTGCGCTGAACTTCGGCCTCGACATGGCGCTGAGCCACGACGATCGCTACGAGCAGGCGCAGGAGTTCTTCAAGATCGTCACCGGACTGTGGGACGGCTGGGCCGACGATGCGCTGGTGATGGACAAGGAGAGCGGCGTCTTCTTCAATCCCGACAAGGTGCGGGCACTGGAGCACAAGGGAAAATATTTCTCGGTCAAGGGCCCGCTCAACGTCGCCCGGCCCGTGCAGGGCTGGCCGGTGGTCGCCCTCGCCGGCGCCTCGGAATCGGCACGACAGATGGCCGCCGAAACCGCCGACCTCGTGTTCGGCAACGCCCGGAGCCTCGAGACCGGCCGCGCGTTCTACAAGGACGTCAAAAACCGCGCCATCGCCGCCGGCCGCAATCCCGACCATGTCAAGATTCTACCCGCCAACCAGGTCTATGTCGGAGAGACCCGCAAGGACGCGTTGCGCAAGAAGCGCTACATGGACGATCTCGTCCATGTCGACAGCAACATCCCCAACCTGTCGATCCGCCTCGGCGTCGACGTCTCCCGATACGATCCCGACAAGCCGCTGCCGGACCTGCCCAAGACCGAGCAGGGTCAGGGCAACCAGCGCGAATGGCTGGCGCTCGCCCGCCGCGAGGGCCTCACCATGCGCGAACTCGCCAAGCGCGCGGCCGAATCCGGCACCGGCGAGATGGTCGGCTCACCCCGGGAGATTGCCGACCAGATGGAGGAGTGGCTGTAAGGCGAGGCCTGCGACGGCTTCATCATCGTGTTCTACACCGTGCCTGACGGCCGAAGGCAAGACGCTGCGGGAGAACATCGGACTGCCGCGTCCGAAGAGCTGGCATGACTAATCGGCTGTCGTCGCCGCCGCCATGCCGGGCTATGGACGCCGGCAAGAGGCATCGCCGCTGGCGCGAGGCCACGGTCGCTGGCCTCTCCCCCGCCCCGCGTCACGCGACGCCCAGGTTCCGGACAGTCATGCTTCCGCTTCCCCGACCGACGCCCCGCGCCGGACGAGGCGTTGCGCCGGCGACGCTGCATGTAGCGGCCTTGCGGAGACGCTCGGCCTGGAAGACGGGAATGATGCAGGCAATGAATACGCGATTGAAAGGTGTCGGCTATGGGCTTCTCGCGGCGCTCGTGTGGGGCGGCTTTCCCGTCGTCACCCGTCTCGGGGTTGCCCATTCGCCGCTCGATTCCTACGATATCGCATTCATCCGCTTCGTCGTTGCCGGCACGCTGCTGCTGCCGGTGATGCTGCGGCGAGGCCTCGGCGGCCTCGCCCCGGCGCCCATTGCGCTGATGATCGCCGGCGTCGGCGCGCCCTACATTCTCGCCGTCGCCGCGGGGCTGAGCCACGCCGCGGCCGGCTTCTTCGCCCTGACGCCAGGCAGCATGATCGCCTTGACCGCGATCTTCAGCCGCTTTCTCACGCGGCAGCGGCTGTCGGCGATGCAGCTCGCCGGCATCACGATCGTGCTGCTCGGCATGGCGCTCGCCGGCAGCAACGTCCTGACGGCAGGCGGCGGCTGGACCGCCATCGCGCTGTTTGTGCTCGGTGGCCTGCTGTGGGCGATCTACAACATCACCACCAAGGTCTGGGCCGTCGATGCCTTGCTCGCGACCGCGATCGTCTCCGTCGGCTCGGCGATCATCTATACCCCGCTCTACCTCGCGTTCCGCGGCACCGCGCTGCTGCACGCCCCGATCGGCGCCATCGCGATCCAGGCGGTCTATCAGGGCGTCCTGGTCTCAATCCTCGGGCTCTACGTCTTCAGCCGCAGCGTCGCGATCCTCGGACCGGCCATCGGAGCGACCTTCGCCGCCCTCGTGCCGGTGCTCGCGACCATCGAGGCGGCGCTGCTGCTGGGCGAACAGCCGCCGCCACTGGCGCTTGTCGGCATCGCCATCGTCACCGCCGGCATGATCGTCAGCCTGCTCCAGTCGCCCCGGCGCGAAAGCGGGGCCTCCGGGACCGGCGCTTCATGACAGCTCATTGACCAGCGATGCCGGCGCCGCGCGATACGGGTCCGCAACAGGGAGGCAGCCATGACGGCATGATGATGATGACGATCGCCCCGGTGATCTCACGCAACTGAGAAACAACAACCAAACAGGGACCAGGAAACGGCCATGTCATATGCATTGGAGACACCATCGTCGGGGCTGGGGACGACAGCCTCGAAAAGCGCACCGTCCGCAAGGCCATGATGCGCCTCATCCCATTTCTCGTGTTGTGCTATTTTTTCGCCTACATCGATCGTATCAATATCGGTTTCGCCGCACTCGGGATGAACAAGGAGTTTGGCTTCTCGCCGATCGTGTTCAGCACCGGCGCGGGCATCTTCTTCTTCGGTTACTTCCTGTTCGAAGTCCCCAGCAACATGGCGCTGGAGAAGGTCGGCGCACGGCGCTGGATCGCGCGCATCATGATCAGCTGGGGCATCGTGTCGATGCTGATGGTACTGATCTCCGGCACATCGAGCTTCTATATCATGCGCTTCCTGCTCGGCATCGCAGAGGCCGGCTTCTTCCAGGCATTCTCCTGTACCTGACCTACTGGTTTCCGGCGGAATATCGCGCGCGGATCATTGCCGGCTTCCTGATCGCGGTGCCGGTGTCCTCGACCATCGGCGCGCCGATCTCCAGCATGCTGCTGGACATGGACGGCATCGCCGGCCTGCGCGGCTGGCAATGGCTGTTCATCATCGAGGGCATTCCCTCGGTCCTGTTCGGCATTCTAACGCTGTTCTATCTCGCCGACCGTCCCGAACAGGCAACCTGGCTGAATGCCGACGAGAAGCGCTGGCTGATCGACCAGCTGGCGCGGGAACGGGCTGCCAAGGAGCAGGTCCGCCATCTCACTTTTGGGCAGGCAATGGCCAATCCCGATGTGTGGGGGCTCAGCGTGATCTATTTCGGGCTGGTCGCGGCGATCTATGGCACCAGCTTCTGGCTGCCGCAGATCGTCAAGGCGTTCGGACTCACCAACATCCAGACCGGCTTCGTGACAGCGATCCCCTATCTGTTCGGTGCACTGACCATGGTGTTCTGGGGCCTCAGTTCCGATCGGCGCCGCGAGCGTGTCTGGCACAACGCCCTGCCACTGGCGCTGGCAGCGATCGGCCTCGCCGCCTCGGCCTATGCGGGCTCACCAATGACCACGATGATCGCGCTGACGGTGGCCTCGATCGGCATCTACTGCGCGTTCGCGCTGTTCTGGACGCTGCCCTCGGCGATCCTCACCGGCAGCGCCGCTGCCGGCGGCATCGCGCTGATCAACTCGCTCGGCAATCTCGCCGGCTTCGGCGGGCCCTACCTGATCGGCTGGATGAAGGAAACCACCGGCACGTTCTCGGCTGGCCTGCTCGTGGTGGCGGTGATGCCGCTGGTTGCCGCACTCCTCACGCTGGTGTTTGGCCGGCTGCGCGCGGGGGAGCTGGCGGCCGGCGAGGCAACCGCCACCAAATGAGCCATTCCTGCGACGGGCCGGATGTTGCGTCCGGCCCGTCGGGGATCGCGCGAACTCGAGTTTCGGGCTAGGTTGGACGCAGCCGTTCACCCGCGTCCTGCCTGGATCGATGCCCGCCCTGCCACACCTCCGTCGACAATGCTCTTCGTGGTGGCTCGTATCAGCGGCCGCCATCGCGATTGCGATCGTGTCCCCTGGCCGGATCGCCCGTGCGGACGATCGCGTTCCTGACCGCCCGTCGATGCCTGCCTCCGGCCACGACATCATCGAACGAACGGCCGAGGTGCCCCTCACCGACGGCCGGCGGCAACGTGTGCTCTACGCCGCAGCGCCACAGCCCCGGGCGATCCTCATCATGTTTCCCGGCGGCGCCGGCGATATCGGCCTCGACGAGAGCGGTACCATCCGACATGGCGACAATTTCGTCGTCCGCACCCGCGCGCTGTGGGTGAAGCACGGCTACGCCGTCGTCATTCCCGACACCATCGACGGCGCCAACCTGCGCGGCTCGCGCAGCTCGCCGCAATATGCCGCGCTCGCGCGGGATCTCGTGGCATTCGCGCATCGGCAGGCTCCCGCGCCCGTCTTCCTGCTCGGCACCAGTCAGGGCGCCATCGCGGCGCTGAACGGCGCGGCCCATGCCGCGCCAGGAGCCATATCCGGTGTCATCCTGACCGAGTCGGTCTCGCGGCTCGGCGGCAGCGGCGAAACCGTCTTCAGTGCGGGGCCTGAGACCGTTCGCGTGCCGGCGCTCGTCGTCGCCAACCGCGACGACCGCTGCGATGTCGCGCCGCCCGAGGACGCGCCCCGCATCGCGGCGGCGATGACCGCATCGCCCGACGTCCATGTCGCTGAAATCAGCGGTGGCACGGCACGATCGACGCGCACTTGCGGCTCGCTGACCCCGCATGGCTATTTCGGCATCGAGACTGCCGTGGTCGACATGATCGCCGCATGGATCGACCGCCATCGGTGATGACATCGGCCTCGTCCGAGGAAAACAATCCCCGGCCTCCGTGAGCCGCTGGCATGGAACAGGCCCAACACTCTCCACGGAAGGGCCTTGGTTTGGTCAAACCGGCGTGTGGAATAACAGGGTCTGATCATGGGCGCTGTGCCGGTTGCACTGGCGCCCCATCGCCATGCCTGCGGGGACCAAAGCACGCCGATGCTCTCCATCCTGAAACCCAAAGAGGCCGAGCCGCCGACGCGGACCGATCCTCACGACATCATCCTGATTGCAAGCGCCGATAAGGTTGCAGCCGATGGCGGACCACCGCCGCTGGCGCCCGAGGCGCCGCGCATCGTCGTCGATACCGCCGCGCCATCCCTCGGTGAACCCGCCCCGGAGCCGGCGGCGAGCCGTTCCATCCCTTCGGTGGACACGACGTTTCGTGCGACCGCGGTCGACGGAAAGATCGACGACGTCATCGTCGATCCGCTGCCGATCGGGGTCCCGCTGTCGGATGGCCCGCGCCCGCTGCGCACCGCCGGCCGCTTCCTGATCGCGGTGATGCTGGGCGGCATCGCCACCCTCGCCTGGCAATCCTATGGTGACAGCGGCAAGCGCATGCTGGCGCACTGGGCTCCCCAGCTCGCGCCGCTGCTGGCGCATGCGCCCGCGCAACCCGCGGCAGTGGCCCCAGAGGCCGCTCCAGCCAGCGTCACGTCTCCGGCTGCGCCAACATCCCCGGGTGCTCCGAGTCCGGCTGCTGTATCGGTCCCCGCAGCCGACACGGCCCAGGCTCTGCAATCCATCAACCAGAGCCTCTCGGCACTGGCGCGCGATGTCGAGCAGCTCAAGGCCAGCCAGGAGCAGTTGAAGGCGAACCAGGAGCAGATGATCCGCGACGTTGCCAAGCTCGCGATCCAGCGCAAGCCCCCGGCCGCAGCCCCACGGCCCGCCATGACGGCGCCAGCACCAGCACCTGTCCACAGAACGGCACCTCTTCCGCCGCCGCCGGCCGCCGGCGCACCACCGCGTCCGCTCGCACCGCCGGCACCGATCCGGTCGACGCCATCCATGCCGCCTCCGCCCGCCAGCGGCGTGACGCCGCCACGGCCCATGCCCTGACCGGCATCGTGCTGACGCGAACGCGTCAGCCCGATGCGAGCCGTCAAACGGCCGGCGTCAGGAAAATCGGCGACGTCCAGACCCGCGACTGATCGCGCTGGCGCGCGGTGACAAACAGCGGATGCTCGCGCCCGGACGCGAGATCGAGCGCCCCGAGATCGATCTCGCCAGCGACGTCGCGCGGCAGCGGACCGTCCGCGATACGCTCTACCACCACCTCGAGTTCGACCCCGCTCAACGCGAGCGAGCGGCTGCCTGCGACCAGCTGGCTTCCCGACACCGCCAGTTCGAAACGTGGGGCGTGCACATGTGGCGGCGGCCGCAACGGATCGCCGACCTTCACATAGCCCGCGATGGTGCCGCTCACCGCGATCTCGACCCCATCGAGTGACGACAAGGTCAGCTCGATCGCATCGCTATCGCCATGGGTCGCTGTGCTGAAGCCGACCGTCGTGGCGTCCTGGCGCCAAGCGCGCTGCTCGGGATGATCGAAGCCGACCCCGCGCACGTCGAGGATCGCCGCGCCGATCACCGAGATTTCGCCGGTCCAGCAGGCCGCGCGATAGCGATCCTTGATGCGCGCGCCCGACAGGCGCACACGTACGTTGCGTGGCGACAGGCCGGCCTCCACGGCAAGGTCGCGCCGCCAGATCTCCCTGTCGCCATCGAACAACCGCACCGCCTCCCACCCCTGATCGCCGAGCAGACGATAGGTCAGCGGCGTGCGCAGATCCGATGTCGCGACCTCACCCATCCAGGCATGGCCGAGCCGAAGGCTTGCGAAGCTGCGCTCGCCGGTAGTTGCGAAGGTGCGTCGTGCGCGGAGGGCGCGGCCGACGCTGGCGCGATCGAGCCGTTCGGCGAGCACGCCTGTCAAGCCGCCACGCGAGCCGAACACCGCCGTCGCAGGCGCGCCGCCGCCACAGCGCCCCTGGTGTTCGTCGCCCGCCGCGGAGGCACCAACGCGATAACCGCGCGCGAGCGCATCAGTGTAGAACCAGTGGAACTGGCCCCAGGACGAGCCGATCTCGACCAGACGCTCCAGCTCCGGATGATGCCAGTCGAGAATGCAGCGCCGCCCGCCGACATGCGGAATCAGAAGATGGCTTTCCGGATCGTCGGCATAGGCCGCGTAGAGCTCGTCGACCGGCCATACCCCGGGCCGGATCGTGCCGTTCGTGGTCTCGTTCCACTCGAACGACCGTACGGAGCGGCCTTCGGAATCGAATGGAAAGCGCGGCTTGCCCTCGCCGATGAACACGACGTTGCGGTCGCCGCCGGCCGCTGAGTTACCGCACCATTCCGTGCCAGGAAAGCAGACGAAGCGGCCGGGCTGGTTCAGCCCGGCGATGATCTCCACCGCCTGCTCCCAGTGCGCCTGACGAATGTTGAAGTCGTTGACGGTGTAGCCGACGACGTCGAGCGCGGCAACGTCGCGGCCGTAGGCGAGATTGTACAGCGTATCGTTGGTGCCCACCGTGTCGTGAGAATGGACATGAAGATCTGCATAGAGCGGGCGCTGTCCCTCCGCGAGCGGCTCGACCTGGACGAAGCCAAGTGCGACATCCGCAACGCCATCGACCTTCGCCTCCAGCCGCCACTCGCCGGCTTGTGCAAGTTCGATCTGTGCGGCACGGGCGACACTCCAGCCGGTTGATGCAAACACCAGCGGCACGGTCCGCGCCGCGCCCTCCGGCCCCGTCAGACGCAGTTCACCGGCGGGCGCCAGTTCGCGGCAGGTATTGCCCCAGAGATCGTCGAGGCGCACCACGACGTCGAATGGCGCCGCCGGCGCGACCAGACGCGGCGCCAGCAGCGAGGGCGCGACCGGCGTACCCGGCGCGATGTCGATGACGCAGTCACCGGGAACCTCGGCGAATTTCGAGCTGCCGAGCGGATCGATGAACAGACGGAAGCGGAAATCCGTCTCGACGAAGCTCTGCACTCGCGTGCCGCCACCGCCCTGCCGGCGGTCGCCGAGCCGGATCACGATGCGATCGCCGGGGTTGAGATAGCCATCGACGATGTCGATGATCACCGCCTTCTGGAAGGGCCGTTCATGTCCCTTCTGGTCGAAACGCACCTTCAGCGCCTGCACGGTGGACGGACTCTGCCCCGGCAGCACGGGGCCGGCGTGATATTCGGCGGAGACGTAGTTGGCGCCCGCGGGATCGGTGGTCTGGAACAGGGCCCAGTCCGAGTAGAACTTGAAGGCCAGCTTCAGCCAGGCA
Source organism: Bradyrhizobium sp. U87765 SZCCT0048 (assembly GCF_018131225.1). GTDB lineage: Bacteria > Pseudomonadota > Alphaproteobacteria > Rhizobiales > Xanthobacteraceae > Bradyrhizobium_A. The sequence goes on from NZ_JAFCMM010000001.1 coordinate 1,168,516, forward strand.
CCATCGGCAAGGCCGACCGCGCCGACCTCGTAGACCAGCTCGAGCTCGGCCCACTCCCCGGCGACAAGCCGCGAGCGGTTGCAACTGACGCGCCCCAGAAACGGCAGCGCCTTGTTCTGCTCATAGAGGCCTTTTGGCGCGACGAAGGCGCCAGCCCGGGCGCGCGGATCAGTCGGTGTGGTCATGAGATGCTCGCTCGATGCAAGATGAAGATCAGGTGGCCCGCCAAGCCTGGTAATGATGTTCGATCCGGCGGAAGACGAGGCTCTCGGCCAGCCATGCGATCAGACCGATCAGCGCGATGCCCAGCAGCACCTGACTGGCATTGCCGACCTGGCCGCCCATGGCCACCATCCAGCCGATGCCCTGCGAAGCGCCGATCATTTCCGCCGCGACCAGCGCCCGCCACGCCTGGCTGAAGCCGATGCGCAACGCCGCAGTGACGAACGGCAAGGACGCAGGAAGATAGATATGCCGCAACAGCTGCAGACGATTGGCGCCGAGAGTGCGCGCTGCGCGTACCTGGCCGCCGACAATGCCGACCACCCCCTCCTGGATGGTCAGGGCCATCGGGAACACCGCGGCAATGAAGATCACCACCGCAATCGCAAGATAGCCGAGGCCGAAGAAGATCAGGCAAAGGGGAGCCCAGGCGATAGGCGGAATCGCCATGAACAGGCCGACCAGCGGCGTCACGAAACTACGGAAGCGCGGCGACAGCCCCGCGGCCGTGCCGATGGCAAGCGCCACAATCACCGCCGCACTGAAGCCGCCGGCCTCGCGCAACAGGCTCGCCCACACCTGACGACCGAGATCGCCGCGCCCGATCCAGTGCAACGCTTCGCGCGCGACTTCCCACGGCTGGGGAAGCACGTAAGGCGGCACCCGGCTCGCAGCAATGACCCAGACCAGCAGCAGCGCCGGCAAAGACGCCCAGCTCCAGGATGGTTTCGGCAACGCCATCGCGCGGTCAGTTCTGCTCGACGGCGCGCTTCCACGGACCATCGTCGACGATCTCCTCGACCTTGAGCAGACGAGCGAGAAAGCCGAGGTCACGGGAGTAGTCCATCAAACGCTGGATGAAGGCGCGATCCGAGAGGGTCAATTCATCCGACCAGCCCAACCGCTTGCGCGCCTCCGCGACCACCGCTTCGGGGGCCAGCGTGCGGCCGTCCGGCGCCGTCACGGCTTCGAGCTTGAATTCGCGGGCGATGATCGCATCGGCCTCGGCCGCATGATCGCGCAGGAAGGCGATGGCGCGGCGATGCGCGCGCAGCAACTTGACGAGATCCTCGGGACGATCCTTCAGCGTCTTCGCCGGCGCCATCACCACGTACCAGGGATAGCCGGGAATGGCGGCATTGACGTCGAACACGACACGACCGGCGCCGCGCAGCACCGACTGGCTGACGAACGGCTCCCACGAAAACACCGCGTCCACCGTTCCGGTGTCGAGCGCCGCGTTCATGTTGCCGACCGGCAGTTGCGACAGCGACAGATCGGCATCGGGATCGAGCTTCGCGGCGTCTTTGAGGACATAGCCACGCAGCAGCACATCCATGCCGCTGCCCCGCGCAACACCGGCGAGCCGCCGGCCGCGCAGATCCTGCAGGCTCCTGATCGGCCCATTGGCGGCCTGCGCGACGAGCGCCGCCTGGCCATAGTTCACCTTGGCGAGGATGCGGCTGTCGAGCCCACGCGAGAACCACTGGTAGACCGGCGGCGCGCCGATGTAGCCGACATCAAGCTCCCCGCTGGCCATCGCCTGCTGGATGACCGGGCCATCGCCGAAAGGCTTGAGCTCGACGGCCAGTCCCTCCGCAGCAAAGAAACCCTTGCGCTCGGCGATCAGCGCCGGCGCGTTGGCCATTGCCGCGACCCAGCCGATCCGCAGCGGCTCGGCCGCGTCGGCGCCCGACCATCCCAGCGCCGCGAGTACGGCGAGCCCCGATACCAAACGTCCGATCATTGCACAGGTCCATTGTCCGAGACGAGCGACGGTTTCGATCGCGCCGTCATGACGGCGGCGATCCGCCGCAACAGCAATTCATTGAGTTCTGCAAACCGCGGCATTGCACGCGTGCGCAGCCGGTCACGTGGCCGCGGCAGATCGATGACGACCTCACAATCGATCCCGTGGGGCGGCAGGCCGAGCACCACGACACGGTCGGCCAGGAAGATCGCTTCCTCGACATCATGGGTGATGAACAGAATGGTCTGTCCGAGCTGTGCCCACAGCCGCAGCAACTCTTCGTTCATGGTGCCCCGGGTGATTGCGTCGAGCGCCGCGAACGGCTCGTCCATCAGCAGGACGCCAGGCTCGAGCACGAGCGCACGTGCCAACGCCACGCGCTGCTGCATGCCGCCCGACAGCCTGTTCGGCAGTTCGTTTTCGGCATCCGCAAGTCCGACCAGCGCGAGCGCGCGACGGGCCCGGTCCCGCTGCGCATCCGGTGTCAATTCCCCCGCCATGCGCAAGCCGAACCGGACGTTCTCCAACACGCTCAGCCACGGAAACAGGCTCGGCGCCTGGAACACATAGCCGAGTTCCGGCATTTCCGGGGTCACCGCTCGGCCGCCGATGGTAACCGCTCCGGCGTCCGGCGCGAGAAAACCGGACAACAGATTGAGCAGGGTCGACTTGCCGCAGCCCGACGGCCCGAGCAGCGCCACGAATTCGCCGGGACGCGCTTGGAGCGACAGACCGCGGAAGATGTCGCGTCCTGGCTGATAGGCAAAGTCGACGCGGCTGGCGGCGAACGCAGCGCCGCGCGCGGAGCGGGTCGGCACGGCGTCGGAAATCCTGGTGCGAGAAGCAAGCATATAATACATTATGATACAGGTTGACGTGGCCGCAACCTGCACGCCGACGCGCACAGCAAAACGAAAGATCCGCCCCTCCCCGGCGGTACAACGAGGACAAAATGCCTCTCGTGAGAGAAAATGCGACTGCTCTCTACCAGCAGATCGCCGACCGGCTCCGCCACGAGATCGCCAGCGGCCACTTCGAGCCCTCGGGACGACTGCCGTCGGAGGCCGAGATCGGCGCGCGCTTCGACGTCAGCCGCGTCACCGTACGCCTCGCGCTCGACGCCCTCGACAGGGACGGCCTGATCGATCGCCGCAAGGGCAAAGGGACCTTCGTCGCCGGCAAGGAGGTGCGCCATGAACTCAATGTGCTGCGCAGCTTTCATGAGACGCTGCGTCGCCAGGGCTTTGCAGCGACCATGCGCATCACGGCGCTCCGCATGGTCGCAACGCCTGCGTCGCTGAAGCCGCTGTTCGGCGCACGGCGAACGCAATGCCTGCTGCTGCAGCGGCTGCACCTGATCGACGACGAACCGATCGCGCTCGGCCGCAGCCATCTGCCGGTGGATCTCGCCGGCCTCAGCCGCACCGATATCGAGCGCCGGCCGACCTATGCCGTGATCGCCGACCTCGCCGGCACGCCGGTCGTTCAGGCCAGAATGGAGCTCGGCGCACAGGTCGCCGGCAAGGACCTTGCGAGCACCCTGCAGACCATCCCCGGCGCCGCGCTGCTGACGATGGAGCGCACATCCTATTTTCGTGACGGCGGCTGCGCCGAGCACTCGACATTCTTCGTCCGCCCCGAACGCTACAAGTTCGTGCTCAATGGCATCTTCAGCGAGACCGCCTGACGCGCCACGCCTCGCGGGGACACCGGGTCGACCGGAGAAGAATCGCGCTGCCGCAGCCCGGCTTCACATCTCAGGCGTTACAGGAACAAGGCTTCCGACCACAGCGATCGTTTCATTTTTGTGGCGATCTTGACCGTGCGCTGCCGCAATGGTCCCCTTCGAGCAACCGGCTGCGTCTCCCGAAGGATCTCATGCAAGACAAGCCCGGCAGGCGAAAGGTTGACGGCCATGCAGCGCTTCAGTGTCTGGCTTCGTGACCACCAGTTGCATCTCCCCGCGATGATCTGCCTTGTCGCAGGACATGCGGCCTTCCTCACGACATTCGTCTGGCTGTTCCAATAGGACCAGCGGCGGGAAGGACATGCTCCGACGCGCTGCGCCTGCCGATCATGCTCACGTGTAGAGGGCATCCGGCGTGATACGGCCGTTGAGCACGAAGTTGCCAACCTCGCGTGCCTTGTAGACCACCGGATCGTGCAGCGAGTGAGTCCGGATGTTGCGCCAGAAGCGATCGAAGCCATAGCGCGCCGACGTCGCCCGCGCGCCCATCAGTTCGAAGATTCGCGACGTGATTTCGAGCGCCACACGCGTGCTGTTTACTTTCGCGGCATAGACCGTCGCCGCGGCGGCGGTTCGTTCCTGCGACGTGAGACCGTCGCCGCGGTGAATCGCGGCTTCGATATCCGCCGCCGCCACATCCGCCAGCGCGAGGGCTGCCCGCAACTCTGCGTGGAGCTCGCCATATTGCGCAAGGATGTAAGGATCCTCGCTGGCGGCCGCGACGCCCGATGTCTGCCAGGGCTTGGCCGTCCCATGAATGTAGGCGGCTGCCTCCTGGAGGGCCCCTTCAGCCGTTCCGAGATAGAAATTGACGAACAGCAGCTGATGGATCGGCACCACCAGCGTGGTCAATGCCGGTAGCGCCGTCACCGCCGGCGCCGGCAGCGGCCCCAGTATATGATCGCGCTCGATCCGAACGCGGTCGAACGAAACGCTGCCGCTTTCCGTCAGGCGCTGCCCGAACGCGTCCCAGTCGTTGCCATGGCTGATGCCGACACTGTCGCCGGGCACCGCGAGCAGGACCACGTCATCGCCGAGGCCAGCCCGCAGCGTGATGCGGTCGGCCAGCGAGGCGTTGGAGGCGAACGTCTTGCGGCCACTGAGGCGGAAGCCATCGCCGTCCGGTGTCAGTGGCGGCAGTGGATCACGCGGATTGGATGCCCCGCCCCAGAACCACTGACCGGCGACCGAGGCGCGGATCAGGCGCTCGGCCTGGTCCGGCGTGGCACGCCAGAAGGCGCTGTGCGACAGCAGATAATGATAGCTGAGGATCTGGGCGATCGAGGCGTCCGCCCGCGCGATGATCCTCACAACTGCGAAGGCATCGCCGAATGACGCGCCGCCGCCGCCCCATTCCTCCGGATTGAGCAGCGTGAGGAGGCCGGCCTTGCGCAACCACGCCACTTCGTCGTGCGGCGCCTGCGCGCGCCGCTCCCGCTCGACCGCGGTCGATCGCAGATGCGCTGCAACCTCATCGGCGGCGGCACGCCAGCTCGCCGCGGCCGGCGACGTGATGGAAGCGACTGGCGAAGACGAGGTCAGCGGCATGACGAATCCCGAAGGTTGCGCAAAAGATCGGCTGCACGTCGGCTTGAAACGCTGGAACGCATTCCACGACGTATGGAGCACCATCGATGCCATGATTTTCGGAGAAGCCGTTTTTGAATTTCAACGGGATCGCAGCACGTCCTGTCGATCCGACAGCGCCGGACGACGGATTGCTTTCGATCACGACAAGGACGACCGGACATAACCGGCTCCGTGGACCACTGGCTCGCACGTCCAGACAAAACCACGCGGAGAACCGACGACATGTCCATTCCAGAATGACGACCACGGCGATCATCCCATTCCACGATCACCGCCAAATACAAAATTGACCGGACGTGCGGTGCACTCCTAGCTTCATCAAAAGATCGTTCCACTGTTCGAGGAAAATTCCACCGATGATACGAAAGCTTCTGTCCGCTGCGACCGTGATCCTTGGCTTCGCCGTCGCGCAGGCCCAGGCCGACACCGGCAAGCTCATCCGCATCGGGGTGACCGCCGGCCCCTACGCGGACATCCTTCGCTATGCCGGCACGCTCGCCGCCAAGGAAGGCATCGAGCTGCGGATCACGGAATTCACCGACTACACCCAGCCGAACGCCGCGCTTGCGCAGGACGACCTCGACATCAACAACTTCCAGCACCAACCCTATCTCGACAACCAGGTCGCTCAGCGCGGCTACGACATCGTCTCGATCGCCAAGAGCATCATCGTGCCGATCGGCCTCTATTCAAGCAAGGTGACGCGCCTCGACCAGATTCGCGACGGCGCCAGCGCCGCGATCCCCAACGATCCGTCGAATGGCGCACGCGCCCTGCAGCTGTTCGAGAAGGCGGGGCTGATCAAGCTCAAGCCGGGCACGGGCATCAAGGCGACTGTCGCCGACATCGCCGAAAATCCCAGGCATTTGAAGATTGTCGAACTCGATGCGGCACAACTGCCGCGCTCGCTCGCGGATCTCGATTTCTCGGCGGTCAATCTCAACTATGCCCTCAATGCCGGCCTCGATCCGAAGAAGGCATTGCTGCTCGAAAGCGCCGACAGCAACTGGAACCTGGTATTTGCGGTGCGTGCCAAGAACAAGGACAATCCGCTGCTCAAGCGCTTTGTGGAGATCTACCGCTCGCCCGAGGTGAAGGCCTACACCGAGAAGCAGTTCAACGGCACCATTCTGACCACCTGGTAGAGCGAACGCTTTCGCCAGCAGTACGTCTCCCGAGACTGCCGGATCGCCGAGGGCGATCCGGTTCTCATTTGCGCTGTCGGGTTCGGAAGAAAACCCTGCCGATCGCGAACGGCGGAGCATGCCGCCTCCGCGCTCTCACCGCACGGCGGAATAATTTCATCTTTTTCCAGCGCAGCTACCCACCTCGCACGCAGTTTGGCTAAATCCCGTCACATGCCAACCTTCGGCGTACCGCTCGATGACAGCGGCCAGCCGATTTGCTTTCGCCGGAGATTCCGATGTCCCGCTTGCCGCTTCGCACCATCGATGACGCCCCGGAGGCTGCCCGCGCCGGGCTGCGGACCGCGCTCGCCAACAATGGCTACCTGCCCAACCTCGTTCGTTTGCTGGCCAATGCGCCAGCCGCCCTCGAAGCCTACCAGACCGTATCCGCAATCAACGCGCGTGCCGGCCTCAGTCTCGCTGAACGCGAAGCTGTGCAGATCACGGCCGCGGCGACCCATGGCTGCGGCTTCTGTGTCGCTGGACATACCGCCATCGCCACCAAGAAGGTCGGTCTTTCCAGCGATGCGATCGACGCCCTGCGCACCCAGGCAGCCGGACCGGACGCGCGACTGAATGCGGTCGCCGACTTCACCCATGCCGTGATCCGGGGCCGCGGGGCCGTCGGCGACGATGAGCTGCAGGCATTCCAGGCCGCGGGCTTCAGCGACGCCAATGCGCTCGAAGTCGTGCTCGGTGTCAGTCTCGCGACGTTGTGCAATTTCGCCAACAACCTCGGCCAGCCGGCCCTGAATCCCGAGCTGGAAGCCTACCGCTGGCCATCCGCCGTCGCGGCGGCCGAATAGGCGCGCGGCGCACGTCATGTCAGTCACGCTCCCCTCCGACCTGTCAGGCTGGCTCGAGGCCGAGGCGTCGCGGCTCGACACCACCGACGCTGACGCGGGCGTGCTGCCACGGCTGGCACAGGCCGGGCTGTTCAGGATCGGCGTTCCCGCCGCCCTCGGCGGCTCGAACGGTGATGTCAGAGGCGCTGTCGAAGCCATCGCGGCGGTGTCGCGGCTGTCGCTGGCTGCCGGCTTCGTGTTCTGGGGACATCGAACCTTCATCGAATACCTGCTGCAGAGTCCGAACGCCGCGCTGCGCGACAGGCTGCTTCCGGATCTGCTCGCAGGCCGGAGAGCTGGCGCGACCGGGCTGTCCAATGCCATGAAATTCCTGTCGGGCCTCGAGCCGTTGCAGGTGCGGTCGCGCCGAGCCGAGCATGGCTTGCGCATCGACGGCAAGCTGCCTTGGGTCACCAATCTGCAACCGGCAGGATTCGATGTCGCCGCGGCCATCGATGGCGACGGCCACCAGCCCGCCTTCGTCGCCAGCCTCGCTTCCGAAGACGAAGGTCTCGCACGCTCGCCTGACCTCGATCTCATGGCCATGCGTGCAACCAGCACGGCGGCCATAGACATCGATGACGTGCGGATCGGGACGGACCGCATCCTGCATCCCAACGCGAGCGTGTGGCTGCCGAAGGTCCGGCCGGCGTTCCTGGGCCTGCAATGCGCCATGGCGATCGGCCTTGCCGAGCGCGCGCTCCTGGAGGTCCGCGCACGCCTCGCCGGCGGCCGGGACATCCTGGCCGCACCGGCGGACGCGCTGGCGAACGACCTCGAACGTGCCACCGCCGAGCTGCTTGCCGGCCTTCCGGGCGACCTGTTCGTCGAGCGCCCCGCCGAGTTGTTCCGGATCCGGATCCGCCTTGCCGAAATCGCCAACGACGCGGTGCAGCTCGAACTTTCCGCGACAGGTGGGAAGGCCTACCTCTGCGCCCCCGGCGCAGGCTTCCAGCGTCGCCTGCGCGAAGTTGCATTCATCCCGATCATCACACCGAGCCTGGTCCAGCTCAAAACCGCGCTCAACACCCATGAGCGGCGACCAGTCGCGGCCGGATCAACCGCATGACCGCTCCCCTCCTCACGGCCAGCGCCCTCGAACTGCGATACCCCGGGCGCGAACAGGCGGTGCTGCAGAGCTTCGACTTCGCCCTGTCTGCAGGCGAGACCGTGAGCATTCTCGGCCCCAGCGGTGTCGGAAAGTCGAGCCTTCTGCGCGTGCTCGCCGGGTTGCAGTCGCCGTCCAGCGGTTCTGTCGCACTGGCTGGAACGCCACTCCGCGGCGTTCACCCGCGGATGGCCGTCGCCTTCCAGGATCCCAGTCTGCTGCCCTGGCTGACACTGGAGCGTAACGTCGCGTTCGGCCTCGACTTCAAGCACCAGCCACGGCTGTCGCCGCAGGCCCGTCGCGCCCGCATCGACGCGGCGATCGAAGAAGTCGGCCTTGCCGCCGCGCGTCAACATTTCCCGGATCAATTGTCGGGCGGCATGGCGCAGCGCACGGCGTTGGCGCGCTGTCTTGCGCGCAAGCCGGACATTCTTCTGCTCGACGAACCGTTCGGCGCTCTCGATGAGATCACGCGTACCGAAATGCAGCAGCTTCTGCTCAAGGTGGTGCGCGACTTCCGTACGGCGGCGATCCTGATCACCCACGACATCGATGAAGCGCTGCTGGTATCGGACCGCATCGTCCTGCTCGGCGGAACGCCGGCCTCCCGGATCGGAGAGTGGACGATCACCCTGCCCAAACCGCGTGACGACGATGTGGCCGCGCTCGGCGCCATCCGCATCGACATTCTCAGTACCCTGCGCGCCGCCATGCGCCGCCACTGACCGGAGAACCCGCCCGTGCCTTTCGACGACGTTTCACGCCGCGACATGATGAAGCTGTCCGCCCTGTTCACCGCGTCGGGCGCACTGCCATTGCTGCGCGCCTATGAGAGCCGTGCTCAGGAGGGCGACGCACCGGTCCGGATCGGTTATCTTCCGATCACCGACGCCACACCGTTGCTGGTCGCGCACGGCAAGGGCTTCTTCGACGCGGAAGGCCTCAAGGCGGACAAGCCCGTGCTGCTGCGCAGCTGGGCCCAGGTGCTGGAAGCGTTCATCTCCGGTCAGGTCAACGTCGTCCATCTGCTGTCGCCGATGACCGTATGGGCGCGCTTCGGCAGCAAGGCGCCGGCCAAGGTCGTCGCATGGAATCATACCGGTGGCTCCGGTCTCAGTGTCGCGCCACAGATCGAGACTGTGAAGGATCTCGGCGGCCGGAGCGTCGCCATCCCGTTCTGGTATTCGATCCACAATGTCGTGCTGCAGACCCTGCTGCGAGAGAACGGCCTCGTTCCAGTGTCCAAGCGGACCGGATCGCCTGCGGCGAACGAAGTCAATCTGATCGTGATGGCGCCGGCCGATATGGTGCCCGCCCTGGCGTCCGGACAGATCGCCGGATTTATCGTCGCGGAGCCCTTCAACGCGACCGCAGAGACCCTGGGCGTCGGCAAGATCCTGCGCTTCACCGGCGATGTCTGGAAGGATCACGCCTGCTGCGTCGTGTTCATGCATGAGCGCGACCTGCAGGAGCGTCCCGTCTGGTCGCAGAAGGTCGTCAACGCCATGGTCAAGGCGCAGCTCTGGACCCGCGAGAACCGCGCCGAGACCGCCGCGCTGCTGTCCAAGGACGGCGTCAACAAATACACGCCGCATGCGACCGCCGTGCTGGAAAAGGTGCTGGCGCCGCCCGACAGCGACAATGTCGCCTACCTGAAATCCGGAGCGATCCGCAATCCGGACTGGCGGGAGCGGCGCATCGATTTCCAGCCCTACCCGTACCCGAGCTATACGGAGGAACTCGTGCGGCGCCTCAAGGACACGCTGATCGAGGGCGAACATGGCTTTCTCGCCAACCTTGACCCGGCCGCAGCCGCTCGCGAACTCGTCGATGACCGGTTCGTCAAGGCGGCCGTCACCGCATCGGGGGGCATGGCCGCATTCGGCTTGCCGGAATCGTTCACCCGCTCGGAGCTCGTCGTCGCGTGACAGCGAGCTGGTCTGCCGACGGAGCTCCGATCGTCACGAACCGCCGGTCCGATGGATCGGACACCGGCGCGATCGTCGCACACCTGCGCGCATCTCTCGGCAGAGGCGCGCTGGGCCTGACGGGCCTCGGCCTGCTCCTCCTGGCGTGGTGGCTGGGCACCGATGTCCTCGCTCCCGCCGGCTTCATCCAGCGTTTCTCGCCGTCCAGTACCTTCCATAGTCTCGGGCTGCTGGCGACCCAGTCGGACCTGCCGGTTCATTTGCTGGTCAGCCTTCGCCGCATCGCCGTCGGCCTTGCTCTGGCGCTCGTGATCGGCGTGCCGCTCGGCCTCGCCGTCGGGCGCTCCGGATGGTTGAACGCAGCGACCTCGCCTGCCTTCCAGTTCCTGCGCATGATTTCGCCGCTGTCGTGGATGCCCCTTGCGGTGATGGTCTTCGGCGTCGGCGACCGGCCGATCTACTTCCTGCTCACCTTTGCCGCCGTCTGGCCGATTCTGCTGAATACGGCCGAGGGCGTGCGACGTCTGGAGCCGAGCTGGCTGCGCCTCGCGGCCAGCCTGTCAGCGACACGATGGGAGACGCTGCGGCACGTGATCGTTCCCGGCATCCTCGGCTACATCCTGACGGGACTGCGGCTGTCCATCGGGATCGTCTGGATCGTGCTGGTGCCCTGCGAGATGCTCGGGGTTTCCGCCGGGCTCGGCTACTTCATTCTCGATACCCGCGATCGCCTCGCCTATCCGGAACTGATGGCGATGGTGCTGATCATCGGGTTTCTGGGCTTCCTGCTCGATGGCGGAGCAAGGCTGCTCTATCGCTCGGTGGCACGCGGGCATTGAGCACGCCTGTTCCTTGACAGCCCGTTGTCACGAATGGCTGGATTGATGATCTGAAGGGGGATCACATGGCAAGCGACGCGTTGCGGATAAGCGACAGTGACGACATCGACGAGCGCACGCGCCCTGGACCGCGCTGGCGCCTCGACACCATCGTCGCCGAACTGCGCCGGTCGCGGGACGAACTGCACAACATCCGAAACGACGACCCGGCTCGCCGTGCCCCCTCCCGGGAGGCGCTCGGCAAGGTGCTCGACGGCCTGATCGAGGCGCTGTTTCCACGCCATTACGGCCAGTCCGATGTCGATCGCGAGACCATCGACTATTTCGTCGGCAATACGCTGAACGTCGCTCTCAACGGCCTGCTCGAGCAGGTTCATCGCGGCGCGATCTTCGTGTCGCGCGAAGACGCATCAGAGCAACATCGCGAGGATGCGACAGCGCTGGTTCGCGCCTTCGCCTCGCGCCTGCCGGAAATCCGCGGCCTGCTCGTCAGCGACCTGCGCGCGGCGTTCAGCGGCGATCCGGCGGCGACCAATTTTCCGGAGATCCTGATCGGATATCCCGGCATGACCGCGATCATCCATCACCGTCTCGCCCATGTGCTGCATCAGCTCGGCGCGCGTCTTGTCGCCCGCCTGGTCGCCGAGATCGCCCATGCCCGCACCGGCATCGACATCCATCCTGGCGCAACCATCGGGCCGAGCTTCTTCATCGATCATGGTACCGGGGTGGTGATCGGCGAGACCACGATCATCGGCGAACGCGTCCGCATCTACCAGGCCGTCACCCTCGGCGCACGGCACTTCCCGAAGGATGGCACTGGCAGCCTGGTCAAGGGTGGCGCGCGCCACCCCATCGTCGAGGACGATGTCGTGATCTATGCCGGCGCCACCATCCTCGGCCGTGTCGTGGTCGGGCGCGGCTCGACGATCGGCGGCAACGTCTGGCTGACCGACAACGTGCCGCCGGGCAGCTTCGTCAGCCAGGCCAGCGCGCGCAGCAAGAGCAACGACGCCGGCTGAACACCGTCCTGCGCCGCCAGCCGCTCACGCGGCAGCGCTCACCGCTCCCTTGTGAAGCGCGAGTTCCACCGGCGTCGGGTTGCGCAGGATGTCCAGCACCGGACAATGACGATCGACGACCTCCTTCAGGCGGGCGAGATCGGCGTCCGACGCCGGGCTGTCGAGAACCACGTCAGCACGGATCGCCTGAAAGCCTGGACGCACGCTGTCATCGACATTGAAAAACCCGCGCAGATCGATCGCGCCGGCCAGCTTGACCGAGACGCCGTTCAGCGGAATGCCGAGGGCATCGGCATAGAGCCGATAGGTGATCTCCTGACACGCGCCGAGGGCCGCGAGAACATACTCGACCGGATTGGGCGCAGTGTCCTGACCGCCGAGGCCCGCGGGCTCGTCGACGCCCACCGTGAACTGACGGACCGTCACGGCGCTATCGAGGCCGTGCCCCTGGCGGCTCTGCGCCTCGAACGTGGCCTGCGCCTGCGCGGGATCCGCACCGAGCGCCGTCTGCGTTCCCGTAAACACGTCCTTGAACCTGAAGCTCATCGTTGTCTCCCCGTCAGCCCGGTGGGCATACCGTGCGTGATCGTGCGGCGGCGCCCATGGTGAGATCAACCAGCCGCAACAAAAAACGATATCCGGTATGCCATCCGCCACATGCCCGGCAAATCCGTGCCCTGCTGCGCAGCATCGCAGGGCGAATGTGCTGCGGCTTGCCATCTCCAGGACAGCGCCCTTGAGCAATCGACCGTGCATGTCGCTAAGTGGCGACGCAGCGGTGGATGCGGCATTCGTCAATCGGACTACAGCAGGGTGATACGAATGTCACAACCGCGGCATTAACGTGCGCGCTTCCCCGGCGCCTTGCCGCCGGCCGGACTGCTTTCGCCCGACGTGCCCGGCCGCACCCGCAGGCCATCGATGAAGACATCGAGCAGACGCAGCACGCTCGCCTGCCAGCCGGGCTGATCGTGCAGGTAGCACATGCCGATCAGCGCGCGCAGCAGATCCTCAGGACCGACGTCGGCGCGGATTTCTCCGGCCTCGACCGCACGGGTGAGCAGCGCGCCGACCGCCCTGGTCAGCCGCTCGAACGAAAAGGCGACAAGATCCGACGACGACCCATGCGCCGCGAGTGCCAGCGCCGCCGCCATGCCCTTCTTGGTGGCGACGAACGCGACATTGGAGTGCAGCCACTGTCGCAGCGCCTCGACCGGCGAGTCCGCATTCTTCAGCGCGTCTGCGAGTTCGCCGAGCTGGTCGACCTCGCGCCGGTACACTGCCTCGTAGAGCGCCTCGCGGGTTGGAAAGTGGCGATAGAGCGTCCCGATCCCGACGCCGGCCCGACGCGCCACCGCCTCGAGGCTGGCGTCCGCGCCGCCCGCGCTGAACACAGCCTTGGCAGCTTCGAGCACACGCTCGCGATTGCGGAGCGCATCGGCGCGCGGCTTGCGAGAGCCCTCTGCGGACCGGCCTGTCATTTCATCACTGGCCTTCTTTCCGACCTCACTTGAAAAACGGAGGAAGCCTCCGTATACTACACCACATCATCGGCTACGCCCACCGCTCGATCGAGAACGCGGTCCGCGCACGATGAACGATCTGCAGCCCGACGCGTTGCCGGGCAGCGACGACTCCTGACGATTCTGCTGACCATAGCATCGATCGGAACACCGTATGAACATGTTGATCCGCCTCACCGTCAACGGTGAGCGGCGTGATGTCGCGCTGGACGACCCGCGCGTGACGCTGCTCGACCTCCTGCGCGAACGTCTCGACCTCACCGGCACCAAGAAAGGATGCGACCGCGGCCAGTGCGGCGCCTGCACCGTGCTGGTCGACGGCCGCCGTATCAACTCCTGCCTCACCCTCGCCGCCAGCCTCGACGGTGCCGACATCCTCACCATCGAAGGTGTCGCCCATGGCGACACGCTGCATCCGGTGCAAGCCGCCTTCATCGCCCATGACGGCTTCCAGTGCGGCTTCTGCACCCCCGGCCAGATTATGAGCGCCATCGGCTTGATCCGCGAAGCGCAGACCGGCGACGATCCCGAGCGCATTCGCGAAGCCATGAGCGGCAATCTCTGTCGCTGCGGCGCCTATGCCGGCATCACTGAAGCCGTGATCGAAGCGCAGCGCGCCCTCGCCCGCACCGAAACGACGACCAGCGAGGAGCGCGCGGCATGAACGAATTCGAATATGTTCGTCCGGCATCGATCGCCGAAGCTGTCGCGGCGGCCGGGGAACCCGGCGCCGCCTACCTTGCCGGGGGCACCAACCTGCTCGACCTGATGAAGGGCCGCATCACGCAGCCGACACGCCTCGTCGACATTTCGCGCCTGCCCGAATTGAATCGTATCGAGCATCACGCCGACGGCAGCGTGCGGATCGGCGCCCTGGTGCGCAATGCGGATCTCGCGCACGATCGCGATTTCGCCAAAGATTATCCTGCTGTCGCCGAAGCGCTGCTGTCCGGCGCCTCCGCCCAGCTGCGCAACGCCGCCACCGTCGGCGGCAACCTGCTGCAGCGGACACGCTGCGCCTACTTCTACGACGCCGACAGCGCCTGCAACCGGCGCACGCCGGGCGCGGGCTGCGACGCCCGCGGCGGCGACAACCGCCTGCATGCCGTGCTCGGTTGGAGCGAGCACTGCATCGCCACTCACCCATCCGACTTCTGCGTGCCGCTGGTCGCGCTCGACGCCGTCGTCGAAATCGAGGGCCGTGACGGACGACGTGAAATCGCGCTCGAAGCGTTGCACTGTCTGCCCGGCGTGACACCCGAACGAGAGGCCGCCCTCGCGCCCGGCGATCTCGTCGTCGCGCTGCGGCTGCCTGCCACGGCCCGTGCCTTCACCGCACACGAGCGCTACCTCAAGGTGCGCGAGCGCACCTCCTACGCCTTTGCCGTGGTGTCGGCGGCCGCGGCGCTGACCGTCGCCGATGGCAAGATCACGGCGGCGCGGCTGGCGCTCGGTGGCGTCGCAGCCAAACCGTGGCGGGCACGCGAAGCGGAGAGCGCGCTTGCCGGCACAGCGCCATCCCGGGCCGCATACCAGAATGCCGCCGAGGCCGCTCTCGCCGGGGCGACACCGTCCGGCGACAATGCCTTCAAGATCGAGCTGGCGCGGCGCACCCTCGTCCGCGCCCTGAGCCTGGCCGCCGCCGGCACGCCGGATCGTGTGCCTGCGCTGCCTGCCTCGCCGTTCTCCTCGGTTCCCGGAGCCGTTCATGTCCTCTGAGATCAGTCTCACCCGCGACCCCGCCCACCTGCGACAGGGGTCGAACATCGGCCAGCCGCTGACGCGCCGCGACGGCGTGCTCAAGGTGACCGGTCGCGCGCGCTATGCCGCCGACAACCATCCGCCCGGCATGCTCTATGCCGTGCTCGCGACCAGCAGCATCGCCCGCGGGCGCGTCGCGTTTCTCAATGTCGCCGCGGCCAAGGCCCATCCTGGCGTCGTCGAGGTGATGACGCCGGCGAACCGTCCACCGCTGGCGGACGATCCCGACGCCAAGGCCCACCCGTTCATGTTCCGCCTCGATCTGCTGCAGAATGACGGAGTGCGCTATGCGCAGCAGACGATCGCCGTGGTGATCGCGCAGACGCTCGAGGCCGCCACCGAAGGCGCAGCACTGCTCGCGCCGCGTTACGACGTGCTGCCGCCGCGCATCGGTCTCGATGCCGGCGAGCCGTTCGTGCCACCGGCCGTGGGCGTCGGCAATCCCGCGAGTGAGCGGCATGGCGATGTCGAGGCCGCGCTCGGCCATGCCGCGCACCGCGTCGAGGCAACTTATGAGACGCCATTGCAGTACCACAACGCGATGGAACCTCACGCCATCGTCGCCGCGTGGGACGGCGACATCCTGTCCATCGACACCCCGACCCAGGGCCTCGCCATGGCCCAGGGGCGCCTCGCCGGCCTCCTCGGCATGCCGCCGGATCGCATCCACATCCGCAGCCCGTTCCTCGGCGGCGGCTTCGGCTCGAAAGGCCTGATCTCCGGCCCGCAGATCCTCGGCGTGCTGGCCGCAAGGCTTGTCGGACGTCCGGTCAAGCTGGTGCTGCGCCGCGACCAGATGTACGGCCCGGTCGGCCACCGCTCGGCGAGCCGCCAGCGGCTGCGGCTCGGCGTCGCCGCCGACGGCACCTTGACCGCCATCGATCATCACGCGCGCATCGCATCCAGCAGCTTCGACGACTTCTACGAGCCAGCGGCCAACGCCTCGCATTCGCTCTACGCCAGCGCGGCGATCGCGACCTCCCATGATGCCGTGCGCGTCGATACCGGCACGCCGCTGTTCATGCGCGCGCCCGGCGAAGCCACCGGCTCGCTGGCCCTCGAGAGCGCCATCGACGAGGCTGCGCACGCTTGCGGCATGGACCCCCTCGCCTTCCGCTTGCGCAACTATGCCGACATCGAGCCGATGACCGGCAAGCCGTTCTCCTCCAAGGCCCTGCGCGAGTGCTATACGCAGGGAGCAGAGCGCTTCGGCTGGGCACGGCGACCGCTGGCGCCGCGGCAGATGCGCGACGAGGCCGGCTTCCTGGTCGGCTGGGGCATGGGCACGGCGACCTTCCCGGCGCTGATGTTCGCGGCGGAAGCCCGTGCGGTGCTGCGGCGCGACGGCTCGGGCGTGATGGAAACCGGCGCCCATGACATGGGCCAGGGCGCGTGGACCGCCCTCGCCCAGATCGCGGGCGATGCGCTCGGCCTCGATGTCGATGCCGTCACCTTCCAGGCCGGCACCTCGGACCTGCCGGACGCGGGCATCGCCGGCGGCTCCGCACACACCGCCACCGCCGGCATGGCGATCCACAATGCCGGCGCGGCGGTGATCGCCAAGCTGGCGGCGCTCGCCACCACCGACCGTCGCTCGCCGCTGTTCGGCGCCGACAACGCCGGCGTAACGGCGCGCAACGGCCGCCTGTTTCGCCGCGACGACGACGGCCGCAGCGAGAGCTACGGCGACATACTCGCACGTGCGGGCCTTGCCGAAGTCGAGGCGCGCGGCAACGGCGCCGCCGATCCCGCCGCTCAGTCAACCTACGCCATGCATGCCCATGGTGCGGTGTACGCCGAGGTCAAGGTCGATCCCGACCTCGGCCAGATCAGGGTCAGCCGGCTCGTCGGCGCCTTCGCCGCGGGACGGATCATCAACCCGCGCATGGTGCGCAGCCAGTTGCTCGGCGGCATGATCTGGGGCGTGTCGTTCACGCTGCACGAGGAGGCGGTCATGGATCGGCGCAGCGGTCGCACGCTGAACGCCAACCTCGCCGAGTACCATGTGCCGGTGAACGCGGACGTTCCTTCCCTCGACGTCGTGACGGTGGACGAGCACGATCCGCACGTCAACGCACTCGGCATCAAGGGCGTCGGCGAGATCGGGGTCACCGGCAGCGCCGGCGCCGTGGCCAATGCAGTGTGGCACGCGACCGGGGTCCGGCCGCGTCACTTCCCGATCCGGCTCGACCACCTGCTGACGCCGCACTGAACACGGCTGCAGCATTTCCCAAACGCAAAGCGCCGGGGACCTCGCCCCGGCGCTTCTTTTCTCAACCGTGTGATCAGTTCTTGTATTCGTACAGCAACCGCGCGCGGATCGTGCCGTCGAGCGCCCGGATGTCGGCGAGCACCTGCTGGGTGTCGGCTGCGGACGCATCCGCGTCGAGCACTACATAACCAACGTCGCTGTAGGTCTCGTAGTACTGCGCCGCGATATTGACCGAGCGCCGCGCCAGCACATCGTTCAGCCGGCCGAGCATGCCCGGCAGGTTGCGCTGCACCTGGATGAAGCGCGTGCCCTGCGGGCGCGCCGGCAGTTGCACCTGCGGGAAGTTGACCGCGCCCACCGTCGAGCCGGTGTCGCTGTAGTCGATCAGCTTGCGCGCCACCTCGGCGCCGATCCGCTCCTGCGCTTCCTCCGTGGAGCCACCGATGTGCGGGGTGAGGATGACGTTGTCGAGGCCCTGCAGCGGTGTGACGAACCGCTCGCCATTGGCGCCCGGCTCGACCGGAAAGACGTCGACCGCCGCGCCGCGCAAATGACCGTCGCGCAGGGCTTCGGCCAGCGCATCGAGGTCGACCACCGTGCCGCGGCTGTTGTTGATGAAGTAGGCGCCCTTCTTCATCGCCCGGATCTCGTCGCGGCCGATCATCCCCTGGGTCGCCGGGGTCTCCGGCACGTGCAGCGTGACGATGTCGCTCTGCCCCAGCAGGTCCTGCAGACTCGTGCTCGGCTCGGTATTGCCGTGGCGCAGCTTGTCGGTGTGGTCGTAATAGACCACCCGCATGCCCATCGCCTCGGCGAGGTTGGAGAGCTGCGAGCCGATGTTGCCGTAGCCGACGATGCCCAGCGTCTTGCCGCGCACTTCGTGGCTGTTGTTCGCAGACTTGTCCCAGAGCCCGGCATGAGCGCCGTTGGAGCGTCCGATCACCCGGCGCAGCAGCATGACGATCTCGCCGATCACCAGTTCGGCGACGCTGCGGGTGTTGGAGAACGGCGCGTTGAACACGGGGATGCCGTGCTGGCGCGCGGCATTGAGATCGACCTGGTTGGTGCCGACGCTGAAGCAGCCGATCGCGATCAGGCGGTCCGCCGCCTCGAGCACCTCCGGCGTGATCTGGGTGCGCGAGCGGATGCCGAGGAGGTGCACCCCATGCAACGCTTCCTTGAGCGCGGCGCCGTCGAGCGCCTTGGGCAGGCGCGTCACATTGGTGTAGCCCGCGCCGGTAACCAGCTCGACAGCGCTGTCATTGACCCCCTCGAGCAGCAGGACGCGGATCTTGTCCTTGGCGAGCGACAGTTGCGGAGACGGAGACTGGGAGATGGGCACGAGCGCGGCATCCTTCGGCGGTGATGAACGACCAGTCCGGCGCCCCGGCCGGACATCGGGTCGGGATTCGCCCGCATGATCGCGGTTTTCCGGCGCACATATGGCACGCACACACCGCCAATCAATCGCAAAATCGCGAGAACAATATTTTCATCATGCCACTCAACATGGAAAATACCCTTTAATTTTCAATACTATAGGGGAAATTCATTTCAGCTTCACAGGAGCCAAAGCACGAAACCGGCACGAAAATGCCGCGCAGGCCGTTGATCCATCGAACGTTTCAAGGTCAAACTCGCGCGATCTGTTGCAAAGGAGGCGAGCATGAAACGGATCGTTGTTGCTGCTGTGGTGTCGATGCTGACGATGGGCGCTGCGTTCGCCCAGGATACCTCCTGCGAAACGAAGGCGGTCGGCAAGGACGGCAAGGCGCTCGCGGGCGCGGCCAAGACGTCGTTCATGAAGAAGTGCATGGCCGACACCTGCGCCACCAAGGCGGTCAGTTCGGACGGCAAGCCGCTGTCCGGCGCGGCCAAGAACAGCTTCATGAAGAAGTGCGAAAAGGGCGCCTGAGGCGCCCCGATCACGTATCATTCACAGGCGGGGCCGATCAGCCCCGCCTGAATTGTTTGGGAGAAGGGCCAGCGCCCTTCCCGCTGTCCGTTCCGGCGCCGCCGTCAGTGGGCGTGCGCCATCACCGGCACCTCGTTGCCCTTCTGGTCGTAGAGCTTGCCGTTAAGAAAATAGTCGCCGTCATGAAGCACGGCGATATCCTGATAGCGGATGATGCGCTCCGTGCCGGCAACGAACACCGACTGCTGATCCGAATTGCCCACCCGGAGATGATTGAACAGCAGGTTCAGCACGATCGCCATGATCGCCGCAGAGCTGATGCCCGAGTGGAAGATGGTGGCGAACCACGCCGGGAAATGTTCGTAGAACTGCGGCGCGGCGATCGGGATCATGCCGAAGCCGATCGAGGTCGCGACAATGATCAGGTTCATGTTGTTGGTGTAGTCCACCTTGGACAGCGAGCGAATGCCGCTCGCCGCCACCGTGCCGAACAGCACGATGCCGGCGCCGCCGAGCACCGACGGCGGCACCGCGGCGACGACCCGTCCCATCACCGGCAGCACGCCGAGCGTCACCAGAATCAGTCCGCCGGTTGCAACCACGAAGCGGCTGGTCACGCCGGTGACCGCGATCAGGCCGACGTTCTGCGCGAACGCGCTCTGGGTGAACGACCCGAACACCGGCGCGATGGTGCTGGACAGCATGTCGGCGCGCAGGCCGTCGCCGAGACGCCGCGAATCGACCTTGGTGCCGATGATCTCGCCGACAGCCAGAATGTCCGCCGACGTCTCGACCAGCGTCACGATGATGACAATCGCCATCGAGACGATGGCGGCGATGTTGAAGGTCGGCCAGCCAAAGTGAAACAGGCTCGGCAGCGCGATGGATGGACCGGTACCGACCTTCGAGAAGTCGGCCATGCCGAGCGCGAGCGCGATCATCGTGCCGAACACCATGGCAAGCAGGATCGACAGTCGCGAGATCGCGGCACTGCCGAGCTTGCTCAGCAACAGCACGAGGACCAGCGTGATGGCAGCGAGGCCGACATTGGCCATGCTGCCGAAGTCCGGCGCGTTGCTGTTGCCGCCCATCGCCCAGCGGGCGGCGACCGGCATCAGGGTGAGACCGATGGTGGTGATGACGATGCCGGTGACCAGCGGCGGAAAGAAGCGGATGATCCGCGAGAACACCGGCGTGACCAGAAGGCCGGCGAACGACGCAGCCATCACCGCGCCGAGCACGGCCGGCAGACCGCCGCCGTCGCGGCTCGTGACGATAGCGACCATGGTGGCGACACCGGCGAACGACACGCCCTGCACCAGCGGCAGACGGCAACCGAAGAACGGCATGCCCATGGTCTGGAGAATGGTCGCAAGACCACCTGCGAACAGCGAAGCGGTGATCAAAAGGCCAATCTCTGCCGGCGGCAATCCCGCAGCCTGGCCGACGATCAGCGGAACGGCGACGATGCCGCCATACATGGTGAGGACATGCTGAAAGCCGAAAGCCAGATTGGCTCCCGCCCCCAGCCGCACGTCTTCGGGACGCTCCTTGCGAGCGCCATCGGTGATCGATAGCACGACGATTCCTCCATTTATGATTTTATAGGCTGGATGATCGGCGAGACCGCCGCCATCGGGTAGTCCGCCATGCCAGAAAGGACTTCCGTAAAAATTGCGAAAATGAGCGGCGACCTGCTCGCAAAATGACATGCGCGCCGGCATCTGCGCCGTCGCGTTGTTCCGCACAAAAACAACTGGAGATGGAACTCAGCCTGCGGCCGCTGTCGGCGGTCAGGCCGTTTCGCCGTTGATCAACCGACGAGCCAGAGCGTTGTGGCGCTCGACAAGCACCGGCAAATCGATGGTCAGGATGTGCCCGTCGCGCACGATGACGCGGCCATTGATGACGCTGACGGCGACCTGCGCCGGCGCGCAGAACACCAGCGCGGCCAGCGGATCATGGCGCGCACCGGCGAAGCCGAGGGTGCGCAGGTCGAAGGCCACCATGTCGGCGGCCATCCCCGGCGCCAGCGCACCAATATCGTCGCGGTTGAGCACTTCAGCGCCGCCGCGTGTCGCGATCTCCAGCGCCTGCCGCGCCGACATCGCCGCCGGGCCGTGACCGACCCGGGCCAGCAGCATCGCCTGGCGCGCCTCGCCGAGCAGATGGCCGGCATCGTTGGACGCACAGCCGTCGACACCGAGCCCCACCGGCACGCCCTCGCACCGCATGCGCCCGATCGGCGCGATGCCGGAGGCAAGCCGCATGTTGGAGCACGGGCAATGGGCGACCCCGGTGCCGGTGCGCCCGAACAGCCTGATGCCGGCCTCGTCGAGCTTGACGCAATGGGCATGCCAGACATCGCGGCCGACCCAGCCGAGATCCTCGGCATAGTCGGCCGGCGTCATGCCGAACACTTCACGGCTGTAGGCGACGTCGTTGTCATTCTCCGCCAGATGCGTATGCAGCGACACTTTATAACTGCGGGCGAGCTGTGCGGCCTCGCGCATCAGGTCGCGGCTGACCGAGAACGGCGAGCACGGCGCTACCACGACGCGCCGCATCGCATAGCGGCCGCTATCATGGAAGGTCTCGATCAGACGCTGGCTATCCCTGAGGATCGCCGCCTCCTCTTCCACCACCCGGTCCGGCGGCAGGCCGCCCTTGCTCTCGCCGACGCTCATGGAGCCGCGCGCGGCATGGAAGCGCATGCCGATAGCCTCCGCCGCCGCAATGGAATCATCGAGCCGGCAACCGTTCGGATAGATGTAGAGATGATCGCTCGACGTCGTGCAGCCCGACAGGATCAGCTCGGCCATCGCCGTCTGCGTCGAGACATGCACCATCTCCGGCGTCAGGCCGGCCCAGATCGGATAGAGCGCCTTCAGCCAGCCGAACAGCTCAGCGTCCTGTGCCGCCGGCACCGCCCGCGTCAGGCTCTGGTACATGTGATGGTGGGTGTTGACGAGCCCCGGCAACAGCACATGGCCCGCGAGGTCGATCACCTCGTCGGCCACCTGCGGCAGTTCGGCAGAGGCCCCCACCGCGACGATGGCGTTGTCAGCGACATAGACCCCGCCGTCGGCAATCTCGCGACGGGCGTCGTCCATGGTCACCAGCAGGTCGGCGTTCTTGAGGAGCAAAGTCCGGGGCATGGCGCGATCCTGTCGAGCGACGGGCGTTTGACATGAGCAAAGCTGCGGCGGAGATGCGCTCCGCCGCAGGCACGCCGGCTATTCGAGCGGACCGACGGCGGCTTCGACGGCCTCCACGATGGCGCCCGAGCGCACCAGCGCCAGGGCATCGATCATCTCGTGATGGTACCAGCGATCGCCCGACAGCGCCGGCTTGACCACGCTGCGCAGCGCTTCGAGCGCCGCGCGGCTGCCCTTGCCGATCGGATGGTCCTTGGCATGTTCCTCGACCAGAGACAGCGCCTGCCCGGCCATCAGGATCTCGCAGGCGACGATCTGCTCGACATTCTCGACCACCGTGCGCGCCTTGCGGCCGCACCAGGTCGAGTTCGAGACATGGTCCTCGGCGTTGGACTTGCCGGGGATCGAGTCCACCGAGCCCGGCGTCGACAGCGTGCGGTTTTCCATCACCAGCGCCGACATCGAGCACTGTACGGTGGCGTAGCCGGTGTTGAGACCGCGCTTGCCGGCCAGCAGGTTGCGCGGCAGGCCGTAGCTCATGGTCGGATCGATCAGCCGCGCGAGGCGGCGCTCGCTGATCGAACCGAGATCGGTGGTGGCGATCGCCAAGAGGTCCATCACCTGGGCGACGTACTGGCCATGGAAATGGCCGCCGGAGATGCAAGTGTAGCCGCCCTCGCCATCGTCGAAGATCAGGGGGTTGTCGGTCGCCGAGTTGATCTCGGTGCCGATGACCTTGCCGACATAGCCGAGCGCGTCCCGCATCGGGCCATGCACCTGCGGCGTGCAGCGCAGCGAATAGACGTCCTGCACCCGCGGCGCGGGCGGCTTGCCCGGCGCACGGTTCTCGTCGGGATAGATGGTTACGCGCGCTTCTTCCGAGCAGCGCTGCGAGCCTTCGACGATACGGCGAATGTTACGTGCGCTCGCCGCCTGCCCTTCGTGCGGGCGCGCGGCATGGACGCGCGGATCGAACGCCGCGAGCTCGCCGCGCATGCACTCCAGCGATAGCGTCATGGCGATGTCGGCATGCTTGAGAATGCGTTTGGCATCCTCGATCGCCAGGACCGCGAGCGCCAGCGACACGGTCGAGCCGTTGATCAGCGCCGAGGCATCCTTGGCGGACAGCGGGAAGTCGACATCGAGCCCAGCTTCGCGCAGCGCCTCGCGCGCCGGCATGCGGCGGCCCTTGTAGATCATCTCGGCCTCGTCGAAGCCGCAGATCGCACCCGACATGTGCGCGAGCGGCGCGAGGTCGCCGGAGGCGCCGACCGAGCCCTTCTGCGGGATCACCGGATGCAGGCCGGCGTTAAGGCAGGCGAGCAGACGGTCCACCACCTCGATGCGCGGACCCGAATAGTTCGACGCAAAGGCGTTGGCACGCAACAGCATGGTGGCCCGCGTCACGTCTTCGGCGAACGGTTCGCCGATGCCGGTGGCATGGGCATACACGGTTTTGCGCTGGTACTCGGCCATCTCGGCCATCATCACGCGCTGGTCCTTGAACAGGCCGACGCCGGTGTTGAACGAGTACATCAGCGGCGCGTCGTCGCGCATGAAGTTGGCGTCGATGTAGGCACGCGCCGCGACCACCTTGGCGCGCGCCGCGGCATCGAGCGCGGCGGAGGCAAAGCGGCCCTCGGTCGGACGGGCGACGCGCAGCACCTGATCGCCGGTCAGCGTCAGGCCATCGATCGAAACAGTCATGTCAGGGTCTCCAGCAATCGGTTCAGACGGCCCGCACGGGCCGGAAATGACGAATGGCGTCGAGCAGCACCCGCATCGCCATGTCGGCGTCTCCTGCGGTGATCTGCTCGAGCGGGTTGTGGCTGATGCCACCAGCGCAGCGCACGAACAGCATGCCGACCGGACAGAGCGCGGCGACCGCCATGGTGTCGTGGCCGGCACCGGACGGCAGTCGCAGCGGCCGTACGCCCTGACGCACCACTGCGTCCTCGACCTGGGCGATGATCGCCGGATCGCAGGCGCAGGCACCCGCCTCGTGGGTGGTGGCGATGTCCAGCGTGATGCCGCGCTCCGATGCGATGGCGCTCAGGCGCTCGCGGATCTGCACAACAGCAGCCTTGCGTTGCGCGTCGTCGGGCGAGCGCACATCGATGGTGAAGCGCACCTCGCCGGGAATGACATTGACAGCGCCGGGCTTCGCCTCGATCCGGCCAACCGTGGCCACGAGATCGGCCTGCCCCCGCGCCAGATCCTCGATCGCGACAAGGCCCGCCGCGGCACATGCCAGCGCATCGCGGCGCAGCGCCATCGGCACGGTGCCGGCATGGCCGGCAACGCCGCGCATCGTCACGGCAAGGCGTGTCGCGCCGTTGATGGCGGTGACGATGCCGACCGGCAGGTGCTCTGCCTCCAGCACCGGCCCCTGTTCGATATGCATCTCGAGGAAGCCGAGCACGTCCTTTGCGTTGCGGGCGACAGCGCCGATCCCGGCCGGATCGCAACCGAACGACACCAGCGCCTCGCGCAGCGACACCTCGTCCTGATCGCGCGCATCGAGGCCCGCCGGATCGAACGTTCCGACCAGCGCCCGCGAGCCCGACAGCGTCACCGGAAAACGAACGCCTTCCTCGTCGCCGAAGGCCACGACCTCGACGGCGAACGGCAGCCGCTCGCCGCGGCGTGCCAGTTCCTCGATCGCAACGAGACCCGCGATGACGCCGAGATTGCCGTCATACTTGCCGGCGTTGCGCACGGTATCGATGTGCGAGCCGATGATCAGCGCCGGCGCCCCGGGCTTTTCGCCTTCATAGCGCGCCACGACATTGCCGATGGCATCGACCGTCGCCGTGACGCCGATCTCGCGGAACCAACCCGTCAGGGCGTCGACCGCACGGCGATGAGCCGGAGAGAGATAAAGCCGTGTCAACGCACCGGGCTCGTCGGTCAGCGCCGCAAGCGCCTCGAGGCGCGCCATCACCCGATCACCGAGACCATCGGCCGCCACAATCGCCTTGGCTGGATCAGACATTGGTCCTCCGCTCAGTTGGTCGCGCGACGCAGCCAGTCGGCGAGCGCGAGCCGCTCGTCCACGGTCATGTCGGTGATGTTGTTCGGCGGCATCGCGCGGCTGACCACCGCCTGCAGCTTGATTGCCTCGGCCTGCCGGGCGATGTGCGCCGGCGTATCCAGCAGCACCGCCTTCGGCGCGATCTGGATGCCGTCCCACACCGGCTCGGCGGCATGGCACATCGCGCAACGCGAGGTGACAATCTCAACCACCTTGGCCGGCGGCGGCTGCTGGTGCGGCTGCGCCGCCGCCGTGGACACGGCAGCTGGCGCTTCCGACAGGCCGAGCTGCGCCCGACCGGTGGGCGACGACGCCATCGCGATCCAGAACGTGAGCCACAGCGCCACGGCGACCACGGCCCACACCCACCACGGCGACTTGTCGTGGTCGGAGTGCCGAACGTTGTAGAAATGGCGGAGCAACGCGCCGGAGATGGTGATCAGGAACACGATCGGCGGGATCACGGCCGGATTGGCGTAGAGCACCGGATAGTGGTTCGACAGCATCAGCAGCACAGCCGGCAGCGTCAGGTAGTTGTTGTGGGTCGAGCGCTGCTTCGCCTGCTTGCCGAGCGCGGGATCGGGGGCCTCGCCAGCCATCAGCGACGCCACAACCTTGCGCTGGTTGGGGATGATGATCATGAACACGTTGCCGGCCATCCAGGTGGCCATCAGCGCGCCGACATGGATCAGCGTGCCGCGGCCACTGAACACCAGGGTGAATCCGTAACTCGCCGCGACGATGATCACGAGGCCGATCAGACCGAGCACGGTCTCGTTCTTGCCGAGCGATGACTTGCAGAGCTGGTCATAGATCACCCAGCCGCCCGCGAGCGCACCGATGCCGACGGCAGAGGCCTGCAGGCCGGTGAGCGGAAGCACATCCGGGTTGACGAGATAGAGGCTCGCCTGGGCGTAGTAGATCC
Source organism: Bradyrhizobium sp. U87765 SZCCT0048 (assembly GCF_018131225.1). Classification (GTDB taxonomy): domain Bacteria; phylum Pseudomonadota; class Alphaproteobacteria; order Rhizobiales; family Xanthobacteraceae; genus Bradyrhizobium_A. Next base: position 1,195,282 of record NZ_JAFCMM010000001.1, read on the forward strand.
AGACCAGCAGGAAGAAGCCGGAGATCCAGGTCGTGTAGGCCTGCCACTTATGCCAGGTCAGCTCCTCCGGCATGAAATCCGGGGCGACCAGATACTTGCGCATCTCGTAGAAGCCGCCGCCATGCACCTGCCAGCCGACGCCGCCTTTGCCGGCCGGGATGTCCGCCGCCGCCCGCAGGCTGGCGTCGAGATGCATGAAGAAGAACGACGATCCGATCCACGCCATGGCCGCAATCACATGCAGCCAGCGCAGCAGCAGGCTCCCCCACTCCAGAATATACGGAATCATCGCCCTCTCCCGATCGTCCACTCCCGGTCCCGATACACTAATCGGGCCAATTCCATTGCGCATCCACGGATTTCGGGAATATCTTTCGAAACATTCGACAAATCGGAGGTCCCATGATCTCGCTGGAAAACGTCAGGATTTTCATGCGGGCGGCCGAATCCGGAAGCTTTTCGGCGGCCGGGCGCAGCCTGCGGATGTCTCCGTCGGTCATCAGCTACCGCATCCAGGCGCTGGAAACCCATCTCAACTGCCGCCTTGTCAGCCGCACCACCCGCCGCATGAACCTGACCGAGGCCGGGCGGGTGTTCTACGAGCGCTGCCTCGACATCATCGAATCCGTCGAGCGCGCCGAGGTCAGCGTCACCGAGGCCGGCGCCGCGCCGCGCGGCACGCTGAAGGTGACCGCCCCCCTCGGCCTCGGGCGGCGGGTGATCTGCGGCCTCGCCGCGCGCTACCGCGAGGAGCACATCGAGACCGACATTCACCTGCGGCTGTCGGACCACTTGCTCGACCTGGTGCAGGAATCCGTCGATGTTGCCATCCGCCTCGCCCAGTTGCGGGATTCCACCTTCACGCTGCGCAAGATCGCCGACATCGAGCGGGTGCTGTGCGCCTCCCCGGCCTATCTCGAAAAGCACGGCACGCCGGCAGTGCCGTCGGAGCTGCTCCGCCACAGCTGCCTGCTGCTGCGCTTTCCCGGCTCACAGCAGTTTCGCTGGACGCTGATGGTCGACCACGAGCCGACCACCCTGCCGGTGTCCGGCCAGCTCGACGCCGACGATTGCGATGTGCTGATCGAATGGGCACTCGCTGGCCAAGGGATCATCATGATGCCGCTGTTCGAGGTCGCCGAGCACATCGCCAGCGGCCGCCTGGTGGAGATCCTGCCGGAGGCGTCGCCACAGCCGGTGACGCTGGGCGTGCTCTACCCCACCCGGAAGATGCTGCCGCTGCGGGTCAAGGCGTTCGTGGACATGTCGGTCGACGGCATCCGCCGCCATGTGACGAAGCAGCTCGCGACGGTCGGGAAGAAGATGTAGGCCGCTCCATCCTCGGCGTCATGCGCGGGCTTGATCCGCGCATCCAGCTTGATCGCCACACGACACGCGCTTCTTGAAGCTGGATCACCGGGTCACGGCGCTGGCGCGCCGGCCCGGTGATGACGCAGAAATACAGGAAGTGCGATCGCTTCCAGCCGAAGACGGGCGCTCACACGGCCTTCGGCTTCACCGGCCTTCCCGCGACATAGGTCTCCGCCACGCAGCGGTCATCGCCGAGGGTCATCAGCAGGAACAGCTCCTCGGCGAGATCGCCGTCGATGCACTCCATGCGATGGGCCATGGCCGGGGTCGCGCGAGCATCGAGCACGATGATGTCGGCTTCAAAACCTTCCTCCAGACGGCCGATGCGATCGTCGAGGCCGAGCACCGCGGCGTTGCCGCGAGTCATCATGTAGAACGCCTGCAGCGCCGGCCAGCTCTGGCCCTGCATCTGCAGCACCTTGTAGGCCTCATTGGCGGTCTGCAGCATGGAATAGCTGGTGCCGCCACCGACATCTGTCGCAACGCCGACGCGCACGCCGTGCTGGTGCAGACGGCGCATGTCGAACAGGCCCGAGCCCAGGAACAGGTTCGAGGTCGGACAGAACGCCGCGATCGAGCCACTGTCCGCCAGCGCTGCGACCTCGCTGTCCTCGAGATAGATGCAGTGGCCGAAGATCGACCGCGGCCCGAGCAATCCGTAGCGCTCATAGACCCCGGTATAGGTCTTCGCCGCTGGAAACAGCTCCTTGACCAGTGCGATCTCCGCGAGATTCTCGCCGAGATGGGTCTGCACATAGGCGTCGGGAAACTCGTGTACCAGCGCGCCGCTCGCCTCGAGCTGCTCCGGCGTCGAGGTGATCGCAAAGCGCGGTGTGATGGCGTAGAGCTGCCGCCCGCGACCATGCCACTTCTGCAACAGCCCACGGCTTTCCTCATAGCCGCTCGCCGCCGTGTCGGTCAGCGCCTCCGGCGCGTTGCGGTCCATCATCACCTTGCCGGCGATCATCCGCGTGCCGCGCCGCTCGCTCTCGGCAAAGAACGCCTCGACCGATTGCGGATGCACCGAACAATAGACCACTGCTGTTGTCGTGCCCTGCCGCAGCAGCTCGTCGAAGAAGAAGCGCGCGACATATTCGGCATGGCCCTGCTGGCGCAGCTTCTGCTCCTCGACGAAGGTGTATTTCTGCAGCCACTCGAGCAGCTGCGCGCCATAGGACGCGATGACCCGGGTCTGCGGGTAGTGGATGTGCGTATCGATGAAGCCGGGCAGGATCAGCCGGCCGCGATGGTCGTCGATGGCAACATCCGGCGGCAACCGGCGCAGCAGCGCCGCCGCCTCGCTAACGGCGACGATCCGGCCGCCCGCGACCAGCACCAGACCGTCTTCCCAATAGCGATGGCTGGCGGCGCCGCCGACCAGCCGGGGATCGGCCTGGAAGCTCAGCACGCGGCCGCGGAGCGCGCGCTCCACGGCGAACGGAAAGGTATCGGTCATGGCAGGCGATCCCTGAGCCGCAGCAAGGCGATCCGCTCGATCTGGCGCAACGCCTCATCGAACTCCGCCTCGACACTGTTGTCGATCCGGCTCTTGAAGTTGGCGAGAATGTCCGCCTTGTCCCGCCCCTTCACCGCGAGGATATAGGGAAAGCCGAAGCGGGCACGGTAACGGTCGTTCAACGCGGTGAATTCGGCAAGCTCGGCCGGCGTCAGCCGGTCGAGGCCGGCGCCGCCCTGCTCGCGGGTGGAGTCCTCGGTCAGTTGCTTGGCGAGCGCCAGCCGTCCGGCAAGATCCGGATGGGCATCGATCAGGGCCCGCTGCCGCGCCGCAGGCTGCGCCCGCATCGCGGCCACCATGCTGGCATGCAGTCCCTCCGCCACATCGTCGGCCGCGCGCAGGCCGCCGCGATAGGCAGCCTCGGCGATTTCGGGGGAATGCTCGAAAATGTCGCCGAAGGTCTCGACGAACTGTATCAGCGACATCCGGCTCGGCGGCAAGCCGCCGACGGGCGGATGATGCCGCAGCCAGTGCCGGGCGATATCGATACGGCGGGTGAACCACACCTGCTGGTGGGATGCCACATAGTCGAGGAAGCGCATCAGGGCGGCGATGCGGCCCGGGCGTCCGATCAGCCGGCAATGCAGGCCGATCGACAGCACCTTCGGCGCCGTTTCGCCCTCCGCATAGAGCACGTCGAACGAGTCCTTCAGGTAGGTAAAGAACTGGTCGCCGGTGTTGAAGCCCTGGGCGGTGGCGAAGCGCATGTCGTTGGCGTCCAGCGTATAGGGAACGATCAGGTGCGGGCCGCGCGGGCCCTCAATCCAGTACGGCAGGTCGTCGGCATAGGAATCGGACGAGTAGAGGAAGCCGCCCTCCTCCATCACCAGGCGCGTGGTGTGTTCGGAACAGCGCCCCAGGTACCATCCCGTCGGCCGCATCCCGGTCACCTCGCGGTGCAGTGCGATGGCGCGCAGGAGATCATCGCGCTCGGCCGCAGCCGGCATATCCTTGTACTCGATCCACTTGTAACCATGGCTGGCGATCTCCCAGCCTGCCTCTTTCATAGCCACGACTGCCGCCGGATTGCGCGCCAGCGCCGTGGCGACGCCATAGACGGTCACGGGAATGTTTCGTTGCGTGAACAGCCGCCACAGCCGCCAGAAGCCGGCCCGGCTGCCATATTCGTAGATCGACTCCATGTTCATGTGGCGCTGCCCAGGCCAGGGCTGGGCACCGACGATCTCCGACAGGAACGCCTCCGAGGCGGCATCGCCATGGAGGATACAGTTTTCGCCGCCCTCCTCGTAGTTGATCACGATCTGCACGGCGATCCGGGCGCCGCCGGGCCAGGCGGCCTGCGGCACGGTCCGGCCATAGCCGGCGAGGTCCCGGGGATAGTCGGTGGTATCGGTCATGGAGCGTGATATCCTTGCGCAAACAGCGCGCAACACTATGCGCGCTGCGGCCGGCTGGCCTTTCGGGAATTTCAAAAGATGTTTCCGAAGCTCCCGGCAAGCCGGTTGACGGCGAACGTGGCACTATTCCTGCTGAAGGAAGCCGCGTGGATAGCGGCCCAACAGGAAACGCTTATGACCAGCCAGCACGGTAGCGGGCGTCTCACGACGCACGTCCTCGACACCACGAACGGCCGACCGGCGGTGCGCCTGGGCATCGTGTTGTCCCGCCTCGAGGCCCGGGGACCGACGGTCCTGCTCGAGACCCAGACCAACCTCGACGGACGCTGCGACGGCCCCCTGCTCTCCGGCGACACCATGGTTCCCGGCCGCTACGAGCTCGTGTTCCACGCCGGCGCCTATCTGCGGCGCGAGTACGGCAACCTTCCCGAGCCGCCGTTTCTGGACGAGATCCCGATCCGGTTCGGCATCGCCGACGCCAATGCCCACTACCATGTGCCACTGCTGATCTCACCTTATGGCTATAGTACCTACCGCGGCAGCTGACTGCCCGGACGGAGGACCTCGCTTGCGACCTCACATTCGTTTCTTCTTCGGCTGGGATCTGCAGGAGATCGATCGCATCGCCCCGACGATGACGGTCCTCGACTGGCTGCGTCTCACCAAGCGTCAGCTCGGAACCAAGGAAGGCTGCAACGAAGGCGATTGCGGCGCCTGCACCGTGGTAGTGGTGCGGCCGGACAACGGCCGGCTGACCTATCGTGCGGTCAATGCCTGCATCCAGCCGGTAGGCAGCCTCGACGGCTGCCAGCTTCTCACCGTCGAGCATCTCAAGAACAACGACGGCACACTGCATGCCGTGCAGGCGGCGATGGTCGAGCAGCACGGCTCGCAGTGCGGCTTCTGTACCCCGGGTTTCGTGATGTCGCTGTTCGCCTTCAGCAAGGTGAGCGGCCCTGCTCCCACCGACCAGGCGATCGACGACGCCCTGTCCGGCAACCTCTGCCGCTGTACCGGCTATGCGCCGATCGCGCGTGCCGCGCGGCAGGCCTGCGCCGGGAACGAAGCCGATCGGTTCGACCGCCAAGCCGCCGAGACATTGTCGCGCCTCGAGGCGTTGCAGGACGATGCCACCGTCCATGTCGGCGATCCCTCCGGCAACTTCTATGCGCCAGCCACCGCCGACGCGCTGGCAGACCTCCTCATCGCCAACCCTGATGCCACCATCGTCGCCGGCTCGACCGACGTCGGGCTGTGGATCACCAAGCACATGCGCTCACTGCCGACGCTGGTCTGGATCGGACGGGTGCGCGAGTTGCGGGTTCTCGACGACCACGGCGGCGCGATCGACATCGGCGCCGGCGTCACCTACAGCGACGCCAGCGACCTCCTGGCCCGCCACTATCCCGACCTCGGCGAACTGATCCGCCGCCTCGCCTCGACGCCGATCCGCAATGCCGGCACCATCGGCGGCAACATCGCCAACGGCTCGCCGATCGGCGATGCCTCGCCGGCGCTGATCGCGCTGGGCGCCACGCTGCATCTGCGCCGTGGCGCCGAGCGCCGCGCGCTGCCGCTCGCCGACTTCTTCATCGCCTATGGCAAGCAGGACCGCCGGCCCGGCGAATTCGTGGAGCGGATCACCGTCCCCAAACCCGCATCAGGCGAACGCTTCCGCGCCTACAAGATCTCCAAGCGCTTCGACCAGGACATCTCCGCCGTGCTCGGCGCGTTCTGGGTCCGGCTCGACGGCGATCGCATCGCCGACATCCGTCTCGCCTTTGGCGGCATGGCCGCCACGCCGAAGCGCGCGGCTGCGGCCGAACAAGCGCTGCGCGGCCAGGTGTTCGACACGGCTGCGGTGGCCGCGGCCAAGGCCGCTCTGGCGCAGGACTTCAGCCCGCTGACCGACATGCGCGCCAGCGCCGACTACCGGCTGCGGGCCGCACGGAACCTCATCGAACGGCTTCATCTCGAACTGATGCATCCCGGGATCGAGACCAGGCTCGTCGGCGACAAGGCGATCGCACATGTCCAGGGTTGAACGCACATTCCCACAACAGGCGGCGTTGAAGAGCGGCGTGTCGGCATCGCTGCCACATGACAGCGCCCGACGCCATGTCACCGGAGAGGCCATCTACATCGACGACATGCCCGAGCCGGAAGGCATGGTTCATGTCTATGTCGGGCTCAGCGAGCGGGCGCACGCCCGCATCGTGGATATCGACCTGTCGAAGGTGCGCGCCGCCCCTGGCGTGCTGGCGGTGTTCACCGCCGCGGATATTCCCGGCGCCAACGACGTCAGTCCGCAGCACCTTCATGACGAGCCGCTGCTGGCCCGCGACCGCGTCGAATTCGTCGGCCAGCCGCTCTTCATGGTCGCCGCGCGCACCCGCCTCGAAGCCCGCGCCGCGGTGCGCCTCGCCGCCGTCACCTATGACGACCTGCCGGCGGTGCTCGACATCGACTCCGCCAAGGTCGCCGGCAAGATGGTGACCACTCCCATGACGCTGGTGCGTGGCGATGCCGCCGCCGCGCTCGCCGCATCCCCGCGCCGTATCCAGGCCCGGCTGCAGATCGGCGGTCAGGAGCACTTCTACCTCGAAAGCCAGATCGCTTTCGCCGTGCCCGGCGAGGAGGACGACGTCACCGTCTATTCCTCGACCCAGAACCCCACCGAAGTGCAGCACATGGTGGCGGCGACGCTCGGCGTCGCGGCTCATGCCGTGACCGTGGAAGTCCGGCGCATGGGCGGCGGCTTCGGCGGCAAGGAAACCCAGTGCAGCGCTTTCGCCTGCTACGCCGCGATCGTCGCCAAGCACCTCAATCGCGCCGCCAAGGTTCGTCCCGACCGCGACGACGACATGGTAATGACCGGCAAGCGTCACGACTTCACCGTCGACTATGACATCGGCTTCGACGACGACGGCCGTATCCACGGCGTCGACATGACCTTTGCCGCCAAGTGCGGCTGGTCGGCCGACCTGTCCGGTCCCGTGACCGACCGCGCCCTGTTCCATGCCGACAACTGCTACTTCTATCCCGCCGTGCGCGCGGTGTCCGAACCGCTGAAGACCAACACCGTGTCCAACACGGCCTTCCGCGGCTTCGGCGGTCCGCAAGGCATCGTCGGCGCCGAGCGCCTGATCGAGGAGATCGCCTACGCCACCGGCCTCGATCCGCTGGATGTGCGCAAGCGCAATTTCTACGGCGACGCCGGCCGCGACCTCACGCCCTACCACCAGACGGTGGAAGACAATATTGCCCTCGAACTGGTCGAGAAGCTGGAGCGCGACTGTGACTACCGGGCGCGCCGTACGGCGATCCACAGCGCCAATGCGGGCAGCCCGGTGATCAAGCGCGGAATCGCGCTGACGCCGGTGAAATTCGGCATTTCGTTCACGCTGACGTCGTCGAACCAGGCGGGTGCCCTGCTGCTCGTCTATACGGACGGTAGCGTGCAGATCAATCACGGCGGCACCGAAATGGGCCAGGGCCTCTACATCAAGGTCGCCCAGGTCGTGGCAGAGGTGCTGCAGATCGACATTTCCCGCATCAAGATCACCGCCACCACCACCGCCAAGGTCCCGAACACGTCGCCGACCGCCGCATCGTCCGGCGCCGACCTCAATGGCAAGGCAGCAGAAGCCGCCGCACTGACCATCAAGGAGCGGCTGATCGCCTTTGCCTCGGAGAAGTGGGGCGTGCCGAGGGACGAGGTCGCCTTCCTGCCGAACCGCCTGCGCATCGGCAGCCAGGAGGTTCCTTTCGCCGACGTGGTCAAGCAGGCCTATCTCGCCCGTGTCCAGCTGTCGGCGACGGGATTCTACAAGACGCCCAAAATCCACTGGGATCGCCAGGCCGGCCGCGGCCGTCCATTCTACTACTTCGCCTATGGCGCAGCCTGCAGCGAGGTGGCCATCGACACGCTGACCGGCGAATATCGTATCGAACGCGTCGACATCCTCCACGACTGCGGCCGCTCGCTCAATCCGATCCTCGACATCGGCCAGATCGAAGGTGCGTACGTCCAGGGCGCCGGCTGGCTGACCACGGAAGAGCTGTGGTGGGACGGCAAGGGCCGGCTGCGCACCCATGCGCCATCGACCTACAAGATCCCGGCCTGCAGCGATCGACCGCGCATCTTCAACGTCGCGCTGTACGACGGGCAAAACCGCGAGGAGAGCATCTTCCGCTCCAAGGCGGTTGGCGAGCCGCCATTGCCGCTCGGCGTCTCGGCGTTGCATGCCATTTCCGATGCGGTGGCCAGCGTGGCCGGCCATCGCCATTGTCCGCGCCTCGATGCCCCGGCGACGCCCGAACGGGTGCTCGACGCCGTCGAGCGGATGCGCGCCGCAGCGAAAGCGTGAGGATGCCATGACCCGGGGCCTCGCCGAGACGCTCGCGACCTTCCTTGCAGCCGGCATTGACGTCGCGCGCGTGGTCGTCGCCGACGCGCGGGGGTCGACGCCGCGGGAAGCCGGCGCGGCCATGCTGGTCACCGTCGACCAAACGGAAGGGACCATCGGCGGCGGCAGGTTCGAATGGGACGCGATCGCCGTGGCGCGCGAGCTGCTTGCCTCCGGCGGCAGCCATCGCACCCTGGAGATTCCGCTCGGTCCCGCGATCGGCCAGTGCTGCGGCGGCCATGTCACCCTGACCATCGCGCGCGCCGATGCGCAGACCCTCGCGGCGATGATCACGAGCGAAGCTGCCGAGCGCGCCAGCCGGCCGCAGATTCTGATCTTCGGCGCCGGGTTCGTCGGCCGCGCGCTCGCCAGTGCATTGGCGCCCCTGCCCTTCCATGTCCGCCTGATCGACAACCGGGCCGCCGAATTCGCCGGCTTCGACGCGCGTGGCATCGTGCAGGTCGTCACTGACCGCACCCTGACCGAGGTCGAGGCTGCGCCGACCGATGCCGCCTATCTCGTGATGACCCACAGCCACGCGCTCGACGCCCTGATTGCAGGCGCGGTGCTGGAGCGCGGCGACTTTCGCTATCTCGGCATCATCGGCTCGCGCACCAAGCGCAAGCGCTTCGAAGCCGCTTTCCGCCAGCAGGGCATCGACGCGCGCGACATTGCACGCATCACCTGCCCGATCGGCAGTCCATCCGTTCGCGACAAGCGCCCCGCCGTGATTGCCGCACTCGCCGCCGCCGAATTGATCACGATTTTTGCCGCCGACGTGACCGCACAAACCGACGCCAGTCGCCGGGTTGCGTGATCGCGCCAGCAGACGCGCTGCCATTTTCCGGACTTCCGACGCCTCGTCACCGTGACGGGCGTCGGCGCAACTGACCACTTTTCACATCAGGCCCGCAGGTACGTTGGGGGAACGTACGGCGCTGAAGCCAATGAACGACGAGTGCCGCAAGGCGCTCGCCGATCGCCTCGTCATGTCCAAAGCACAGAGCAAATCAAACATTCAGGGGGAAATATCCATGTCTTGCAAATCGATTGCCATTGCGGCCAGCCTCACATTCATGGCGAGCTCTGCCCTTGCCGCCGACGTCGACATGCCGACGAAAGCGCCGAAGTCGGTGCTCGACCTGCCGTTCTTCATCGTCAACGACAACCGCCTGACTTACGCCTATCAGTTCACCGCGACGTCGCCGGGCGCGGCCGATCGCACCGCCAAGCAGGTGTTCGCCTTCACCCACTTCGACGTCTGGGCCTACGGCACCAATTTCATCAACCTCGAGCTGCTGAAGTCCGACAGCCGCGATCCGGCGTCGCCCTGCCTGCCGACCGTCGGCGTTGCCAACAACTGCGCCGGCGCCATGGAGTTCTACGGCCTGTTCCGCAGCACCTTCGGCTGGAATCAGATCTTCAACACCAAGGCGTTCTCGATCGGCCCGCTCAGCAACATCTCGTTCATCGTCGGCGCCGACGGCGAGACCGAGAACCAGTTCCTGGCGCCGAACAAGAAGGACGTCGTCGCCGGCCTGCAGTTCGCCTTCGACCTGCCCTACAAGGGCTTCTTCAACGTCTCGCCGCTGTATTACCAGGAGTGGAATCACAACGCCTTCCTGACGCCCGGCTTCATGCCGGCCGGCTTCACCGGCATTCCCGACGGCAACACCCACTTCCATCCGACCTGGGCGGTGGAGGTCAACTACTACATGGATCTCGGCTTCCTGCCGGAGAGCCTGCGGTACTTCGCGGTCAGCGGCCGCGCCGGCTTCTACGGGCCCAAGGGCACCGGAGCCTACGGCAACTACACCATCCCGGCGACCAACGCGACCAAGATGGAGATCAACAGCGAGCCGATCCGCCTGACCTTCGACGCCAGCAAAGCGTTCTGGGGGCCGAAATACACTCACTTCGTCGATGTCTGGGTCGCCTACCGCTACTGGGAGAACAAGTTCGGCCTCGACGACGGCAATCCCGCCAACGGCGTCTGCTTCTTCGCCAATGGCGTCAACAACAAGAGCTGCACCGAGAAGTCGCTGCATTCCGGCGTGTCCGTCAAGTTCTGAGAGCGGCGGTCCATACAACGCGGCGCGCCCCACCAGCGGTCGCGCCGCGCTCCGGACGAGCGGTTTCACTCAAACCCGAGACAAAACAGAACGGCCCAGGCCCACGAAGGCCCGGGCCGTCTTTTTTGGGGCTCGACCGTGTCAGCCGGCGACGAGCGCGAAGCGGATCACGAACAGCGCTGCCACCAGCCAGGTCGCCGCATGGACTTCACGGAACCGGCCCGTCACCGTCTTCAGCACCGCGTAGCTGATGAAGCCGAACGCCAGACCATTGGCGATCGAGTAGGTGAACGGCATCATCAGCGCGGTCAGAGCCGCGGGCGCGGCCTCCGTGACATCGTTCCAATCGATTTCAACAAGTTCGCGCAACATCAGTCCTGCGACATACAGCAGCGCGGGCGCTGTGGCATAGACCGGGACCGAGCCCGCCAAAGGAGAGAACAGCAGCGCCGCAACGAACAGCAGCGCCACCACCAGAGCCGTCAATCCGGTACGGCCGCCAGCCTGTACACCCGAAGCGCTCTCGACATAAGCGGTGGTGCTGCTGGTCCCGAGCAGCGAGCCGGCAACGATCGCGGTCGAGTCGGCGAGCAGCGCACGGCCGAGCTGGCTGGGCTTGCCCTCCTCGATCAGCCCGGCGCGCTTGGCGACGCCGATCAACGTTCCCGTCGCGTCGAACACCTCGACCAGCACGAACACCAGGATGACATGCAGCAATCCGCCATGCAGCGCCCCGAGAAGGTCGAGCTGCAGGAAGGTCGGCAGAATGCTCGGCGGCGCCGACACCACACCATTGAATTTGCTGACGCCGAGCGCCATCGACAGCACCGTGATCGCCAGAATGCCGATCAGGATCGCGCCCCGCACCTTGAGTCCGTCGAGGCCGGCAATGATGAAAAAGCCGAGGATCGCCAGCAGCGGGCCAACCTTGGTCACGTCACCGAGCGTCACATAAGTCGCCGGGTTGGCGACGACGATGCCGGAGCTCTTGAGCGCGATGATAGCCAGGAACAATCCGACACCGGCGCCGATGGCGCTGCGCATCGAGTGCGGAATACCGGAAATCAGCCAGCTGCGCACACCACTGACCGTCAGGACGAGAAAGATGATGCCCGAGATGAAGACGGCGCCAAGGGCCTGCTGCCAGGAAAACCCCATGGCGCCGACCACGGTGAAGGCGAAGAAGGCGTTCAGGCCCATGCCTGGCGCCATGCCGATCGGCCAGCGCGCGTACAGCCCCATCACCAGCGAGCCCAGCGCTGCCGCGAGGCACGTGGCGACAAACACCGCATTACGATCCATGCCGGTGGTCGACAGGATCTCAGGGTTGACGAAGATGATGTAGGACATCGTCAGGAACGTGGTGATCCCGGCAATGACCTCCGTGCGCACCGAAGTGCCCTGCTCCTTGAGCTTGAAATATGCGTCCAGCACTGGGTTTCCTCCCCCATGCGTCGGGGCAGCCCGGCTGCAATACACAGCTTCCGGCTGGTCCGACCCTGTTTCCTTCCCAGACCCGCGCCGCCGGGCAAAACCGGCAGCAACGCTCATGGGTCCCCGCCGGATCGACTGTCCAGCTTCGGGAAAGCTTCTTTGGATTGCGGAGACGGTGCAAGGCCTGCGGCCAGCGGTTTGGCGCGAAGCAGTTTTGGAAATTTCCTTGAAATGACGCCGACCGGCTCACGGGGCAGCGACGCGGCGGGACCGGCACGCCCGATGACCGAATGCAGACCAACCGGCCGCGAGACCAAGCTCAGTACACTTCAATATCATGACACGAACATGAAGCCGCTTGGCAAGCCTCCTGATCGGACGTTTCGACGCAGCACCCCGTTCGCGCGTCAACTGGCGACCGCGCCGTCTGCCTGATAGCATCCAGCTTTGTTTTCATATCGTGTTTGCGACCAATTCATTTTCATGATCCGTCGGCATGATCGCACGACGGTCCATTTGCTGGATAGCGCCATGACAGTTCTCGATCTCGATTACAATTTCGCCAGCCTGTCGGTTCACGACCTGCTCGAAGCACGCGACACCTATCATTACCACCTGCTGAGCAAGGCCAACGTTGTGGGCACCGCGATCGGGCTTTATCTCATCCGGAAGGACGAGGAGTGGCCCAGACGCAAGGGCGAAGCGAAGTCGCCGCCCAACAAGAAGACCTATCCACGCACGTTGCGAAACTCCGAAGTGCGCGACTATTCGTGGCCTTGCATCCTGGCCTTCGTGCGATCATGGGCTGCCGAGGAAGCATTCGGCCCCGGTGGGCGCTACAATCCGGCCCAGATCGTTCCGAAGACGCTGTACCTTGCTGACGGCAGGGCCGTCCCCGTTTGCGTCGTGCAGGTCGACGAGGCTGCGAGCCGGGATGACGCCGCCTATGATGCGCCGGGCAACCTTCCCGCCTACCAGCTCGGCGGCGGCGCTCCAATCATCATCACCTCCCAAGGCATCGAGCGGTTTGCAACCGCCGGATGCCTTGTCTCCGATGGCCAGACGACTTATGCGCTCACTGCACGTCACGCCTGCGGCGAACCAGGCACGGTGATCAGGAGTCAGCTCCGCGGCGGCAAGACCACCATCGGCGTCAGCTCGGCTCACCAGTTGACCCGGAAATCGTTCTCCGACGTCTATTCGGACTTCCCGGGGCGCCGCTCTTACGTCGCCCTCGACGCCGGCCTGGTCAAGCTCGACGCGATCGACGACTGGACGTCCAACACCTTCGGCTTCCCGCCATCGGGCCCGCTCGCCGACGTTCATGAGCGCAACCTGTCGCTCAGGCTGATCGATCAACCGGTTATCGGCCGCGGCGCGGCGTCCGGCATTCTCAGCGGAACGATCAAGGCGCTGTTCTACCGCTACCGCTCGGTCGGCGGATACGACTATGTCGGAGACTTTCTCATCAGTCCGCGCGACGGTACCGCCACCCACCACGGCGACTCCGGCATGATCTGGCATCTCGACGTCACCGATCCGGCCAAAGGCCCGGCGACGCCGCTGCTGGATCGCGATCTCAGGCCGCTCGCCGTCGAATGGGGCGGACAGACTTTCGACGAGGACGGCCATCGCTCGACATTCGCGATCGCAACCAGCCTCAGCAACGTCTGCCGGCTGCTCGACGTCGAGCTGGTCACCGACCAGTCTCGCGGCGTCTCGGGCTATTGGGGCCGCACCGGTCACTACAGCATCGCAACCTTTGCCATTTCCCTGGTCAGGAACAGCCGCCTCAAGAGCTTTCTGAATGCCAACAGCAGCCTGCTGAGCTTCGATCTGGACAAGATCGAGGACAAGGATTTCGACGCATCGGTGGGGCAGCTCGGCGACGCGTTCGTTCCGCTGGCTGACGCGCCCGACGAGATCTGGAAGAAACTCGACCATGGCAAGAACGGCCGTGAAGGTGGTCGCGACGTTTCGGCTGGCCCGCACGGCAGCGATGGCCCCGAGCATCCCAACCACTATGCCGATATCGATGCCGTCGTCGGTGCCGGCGGCAAGACCTTCCGCGAGATGTGCCTGGCCGATGACAACAACCTCACGGTCGCAGCCTGGCAGGCATTCTACGCCGATCTCGCCGCCAAGGCCGACACCGAAGGAAATGCCGACGAAGCGAAGCGGTATCGCTCCAAGTTCAAGCAAGGTCTGCTGCCATTCCGGCTCTGGCAGTTTTTCGATGCCATGACCGCGTTCGCCGAGCAGGGCGACGTCGTCGGCTTCCTCACGGCAGCTGGCACCGCCGCGCATTACATGGGCGACGGATCTCAGCCGCTCCACGGCTCGGTGCTGTCCGACGGTGATCCGTCACGCATCGTCACCCGCCACCATCCCCGATCCGGTGAGGATGAAGACGTACCCTACGGCAAGGGCGTGCACAGCATCTACGAGACCAAGATGCTGGCGTACAAGGCCGCGGATCTGTTGCCCGCGATCAAGGCCAAACTCGACGCCGGCGATGGTCACGGGCTCACACTCTGCAGCACCGGCCATGACGTCGCGAAGGCGACCGTGACATTGATGGATCGCGTCGCCAAAATCCTGCCGCCGATGACCATTCTCGACAGCTATGAGAACGCCGGCGCCGGGACCGGCAAGGCAACGCTCGACGCCATGTGGGATGATCTTGGAGAGCAGACCGTCGAGGTGATGGCGCTTGGTGCATGCTATCTCGCCATGCTCTGGGAGTCCGCCTGGACGCAGGGACATGGCGACGCCATTGCGCCAAGAAAGCTGAAGGAGCTCGAGCCCGACGACGTCCGCGCCCGCTATATCGACAAGACGTTCGTCCCGTCCCTCACACTGGACGCGATTGCAGGCGTGCTCAAGAAGTAGTCCGACGGAAGTTCTCTCCGCCGCCGGCCCGATGCACGGTTGGGTCCCGTGGATCAGGCCGGACGGCGGATCAGGCCACTCGACGTGCAGGCTCTCCGTCCGCTATTTTTTCACCAGCGGACAGGCGGGGTCCGGCGGGCCGAAGGCCTCATCCCCCGGAATGGTCGCGAGAATCTTGTAGTAGTCCCACGGATACTTCGATTCTGCCGGCGATTTGACCTGCACCAGCATCAGGTCATGCACCATCAAGCCGTCCTCGCGCAGCCTGCCGTTGCGGGTGAACATGTCGGAAACCGGTGTCTCGCGCATCTTCGCTGCGACCTTGAGCGGATCGTCCGTGCCCGCCGCCTTGATGGCGTTGAGATAGGACGACACCGCCGAATAGACCCCGGCCTGCCACATCGTCGGCATGCGGTTGATCCTGGCAAAGTAGCGCTTCGACCACGCCCGCGTGGTATCGTCGAGATCCCAGTAGAACGACGTCGTCAGCAGCAGACCTTCAGCCGACTGCAGCCCGATCGAGTCGATGTCGGTGATCAGCGCGAGCAGCGCCGCCATCTGCTGGCCGCCCTTGAACACGCCGAACTCGCCGCCGGTCTTGATCGCCGTGGTGTTGTTGGGCGGACCGCCGGCGATGCCGATGATCTTGGACTTGGAGGCCTGGGCCTGCAGGATGAACGACGAGAGATCCGGCGTCGCGAACGGCGGATGGACCGAGCCGAGGATCTTGCCGCCCATCTTGTTGATCACCGTGGATGCATCACGCTCCAGCGAATGGCCAAAGGCATAATCGTCGGTGATGAAGAACCAGCTGTCGCCGCCGCGCTTCACCACCTCCTGCGCCGTCCCGACCGCCAGCGCTCTCGTATCGAACACCCACTGCATCGAATAGGGATTGCAGAACTTGCCATGGAAGTCGGCCGCACCGGTCGATTGGGTGATGAACAGCTTCTTGCGATCGTTCGCCACCCCCTGCACGGCAAGACCGACCGCCGATACCGGAACGTCGACGATCAGATCGACCTGCTCGACGTCATACCAGCGCCGGGCCAGGGCCGCGCCAATGTCGGGCTTGAGCTGATGATCGCCGGAAATGACTTTGATGGGCTTGCCCAGCACCTGACCGCCGAAATCGTCGACCGCCATCTGCGCGGCCGCCAGCGACCCCGGTCCCGTGGCCGTCGACGCCGGCCCCGACATGTCGGTGAGCACACCGATCTTGACCACGTCATCGGACACCTGCGCATGCGCCGCCGAGACCATCCCGCCCGCCAGCGCGAGCGCGGACACCATCCTCCTGAAGGTCTTCACCTGCCTCGTCCTCCCTGGATTCCGCCGGCGAACCGAATGCCCCGTGCCGCCGTCGCCACCATCTTGGTGTGCGCCGCACTCTAGGAACGAACCCGCCTTGACAGAAGGCATGACCGGGCACTTCATTTGTGCCAAACGGGCACAAATGAACCGTGGCGCCAGGCCGCCGCCGCGGCCGGGAAGATATCGAGCGCATGACCGTCAGCAGCACCAATCGGCTCAGCACTGTGGAATTGTTCTGCGCCGCAGCGCGCGCCCGCAGTTTTACCGCGGCGGCGACCGAACTCGGCACCACGCCCTCCGCGATCAGCAAGGCGGTGCAGCGGCTGGAGAACCGGCTCGGCATCAAGCTGTTCCAGCGCACCACCCGCGCCGTCCGACTGACCGAGGAAGGCCGCACCTACTACACGACCTGCCGCAACGCGATCGACACCATACATGAGGTCGAGAAGACGCTGACGCGCCATCGCGGCATGCCGCGCGGCATCCTGCGGCTGAGCCTCCCCTACACGTATGGCGTAAAGCGCGTGCTGCCGCTGCTGCCGCGCTACGTCGAACGCTATCTCGGCCAGATCAGGGTCGAGGCCTCGCTGAGCAATGCGGTGATCGACTTCGTCGCCGAGAATGTCGACATGTCGATCCGGCTCGGCGCCGTCGGCGGCTCAGGCCTCGTGGTGCGCAAGCTGCACGACGCACAGACCTGCGTCGTCGCGTCACCAGCCTATCTCCGCCAGCATGGGACACCACGCGTTCCCGACGATCTGCGCGACCATGCCTGCCTCGGGCTGCTGATGCCCGATACCGGCCGTCTGATGCCGTGGGCCTTCTCCGATGGCGAGGGCGGCATTCGCACCGTCGCGGTGCAACCGGGCATGACCTTCGATCATCCTCTCGGCGTGCTGACGACGGCCCTGAACGATGCGGGTTTTGCACGGCTGCTCGACTTCACCGTCCATGACGATCTCGTCAGCGGCCGCCTGGTCGAAGTGCTCGGCGACTTCCGCCCGCCGCCGCTACCGGTGTCCGCGGTCTATCAGGGCACCCGGCACGTGCCGCCGAAGGTCCGCACATTCCTCGATTTCCTCGTGGAGAATGCCTGACGGCGCGCCCAGCCGGCCGCGTCAGCTCTGCAACACCGTGGCGACGAGGCGGGCGTGATGCGGATTGAGCACCTGAAGACTGCGGGCGATGCGATCGCAATGGCTCTTTCCGGCGTCGACCACGATGACGACTATGCCGGCGAGCCCGAGCGACATCAGATAGTCGCGCTCGTCGAGCGAACCGCCATCGATCAGAGTCATGTCGTAGGGCACGGGCGCGTCCTGCCACGTGGCGGCCATGCCAGCCGGATGCGCCACCTTGGCGGCCCCACCGGCAGGAAGTACGCGGACGCCCGTCGGCATCGTCACCTCGAACAGGCTCAGCGGCAGCAGATCCTGCTTCGCCTCGGCGAAGCCCGCCTTGTCGCCGAGACCAAACTGCCGCGTGATCGTCCGGGCCCGGGCGGTGCCGTCGACAGCGAGGGCGCGCAGTCCCGCTTCTCCGGCGAGCTTCGCCAGAACCACGGTCATGGCCGCGCTCGAGGCTGCGCTGCCGGCACCGACCACCAGCACCGCGCCGGGTGACTTGCCCAGCGCCGTCACCAGCATGTCGGGCAGCGGCCGCAGCCCTTCGAGACGCTTGAGTGCCTCGCGATCGTTCAACTGGCTCACCGCGATGACGTCCTTGCGCGCCGCGCTGCCGAGATTGAAGAGCCCGGTGCGCTCGAACAGCTGATCGGCATCCCAGGCCGAGCTATCGAACTGATTGCGGAACGCGGCGAGGAAGACACCGAGCAGCAGGCCGAACGCCGCGCCGCCGGCCAGCACAATCATCCGCGATACCACATATTCAGGCAGCGGCAGCGTCGCCGGTGAAATGATCCGCGCGTTGGTACGATCGAGCATGCCCTCTTCGCGGATCTCCTTGGCGCGGCGCTGCACCGTCTCGTAGACCGCGCGCCGGGCCGCGACCTCGTTCTCCAGTTCCTTGAGCTTGAGCACCGGCGGCCGATCCGACGCCGAAACCTTGCGGGCCAGAGCGATCTGCCGGGTCAGCTCGGTCTCGACCGCCTTGGCGCGCTGATATTCGGTCTCGAGGCTGCGCTGCACACGGCCGAGCTCCGTGTCGATCAGCTCGCGGACCTGCTTGACCTGCGCTTGCGCGGCGATCACCGCCGGATGGAGCGGACCGAGCGAGACGACGCTGTCGGCCTCGGCCTTCTTGGCCTCGGCGTAGCGTGCCCGCAGGTCGGTGATGGTCGAGGACTGCAGCGCTTCGGCGAATGTGTCGAGGGGCGCCCCCTCGCTGCGCTTGCGCAGCACGTCGAGGCGGGCCTGGAGTTCGGCGGTCCGGATGCGCTGGGCCGAGAGTTGATTGGTGAGATCGGCCAGTTCCTGGTCGCTGAGCAGACGGCCTTCGGCCCCCACCAGGTTGTTGGCCGTGCGATAGGCCTCGGCCTGTTGCTCCGCGGCAGCGACGCTCTGGCGCAGCGTGCCAAGACGGGCCTCGAGCGCGGCCGCGGTGCGGCTTGCCGTCTCGGCCTGCATCTGGGCCTGGACATCGAGATAAGCCTGCGCGACGGCACTGACGATCTGGCGCGACTTCTCGCCGGACGATGTCCAGACCGAGAGGTCCAGGATAAAGGTCCGATCCGGCCGGCGCACATCCAGCCGCTTGCGCAGCGTCCGCAGCGCAGCCCATGTCTGCCCGTCCATGCTTGGCGGAGCTTCGGCTCCATCGGACGTCTGCAGCGTGCCGGGCGCGACGAACTCCGGATCGTCCTGAAGCTTGAGCCTGGCGATGACCTTCTGCAGAACTTCGGTCGACGTGATGACCTGGACCTGGCTCTCGAGCACCGCGAAGGTGGCTTCCGTCGAGGCTGCTGCGCCACCGTTGATATCGTTAGGCAGGATCTGCAAGCCACGCGGATCGATCAGCAGCTTGATCTGGGAAATGTAGCGCGGCGTCATCGACAGGGCGACGATGAGCGCGATCACCGTGCACAACACGCTCGCCGCGGCGATCCAGGCCTTGCGCCGGCCGAGCACGCGGACGAGACCGCGCAGATCGATGACCGCTGCCGGCGCCTGCTGCGTGTCGACGAACGCGACCATCAGGCCGCCCCAGCCGTATTCGCAAGCGCGCTGCGCCGGATCCGGTCGCACCGCTCCATCGGTCGCCCCGGCAACGGCAGGTTTGATCGGCGCGTACTCATGGAACGACCTTGCAACAACCTCGGCGACACGCACATGCGCGTGCCCGGGCCGAAGGCTCGGGCACGCGCTGCCAGTCTGCCGCGAATATGGTTAACATTTCGCTCAAAACGGGCGCACAATCCGGCGCGACCGCCTGCCGCAACCCGCATCAGCGCCGGACGCCATAGAGGTCAATGACCTCAATCCCGGCCCCGCGGTTCAGCGTGTGCGGCCCGCGGGAGACGCCCTCTCCCCGCATGCGGACGACAGCCTCCACGCTCTGGCGGACCACCTCGTCATCGAGCCGGTCGATCCGGCAGATCGCGAGTCCTGCGCCATATCCGTCCGAGCAATCCTGCGCCGGCCGCAACAGCGCACCGCCGTGAAGGAACACCTGCCCGGCCGGGCGCGCGCTGCGGCTGTCGATCAGGACCGGATTGGCCGGGTGGGGACGCCATGGCCCCTGCAGACGCTCGGCCTGGAACACGCTCAGGGTATCCCAGTTCGACCCCAGCCAATCCCGCGTCGCTGCGAACATCCACCAGGTGCCATTGTGCTGAAATACCGTGGCGTCGGAGCCATCGACGCCGTTGAGCAACGTCGTCTCATGCACCCAAACGTCCGGCAGCCGCTCGGCACGGTAGAGCTCGATCGACTGGGCCTGCAGGGTTTCGGGGATCATCCACACCTGCCCGTCGTGCTCGAAGACGTGCGGATAGGACAGGTGCACGGCCGTCTCCAGCACAGGCCTCGGCGTGGTGAAGCCGGCGGCAGGATCGAACGACGCTGCCGAGATGATGCCCTTGCCGGTCGCGCCGACATACTCTTCGACGAACAGAAAGGTCTCGTTGCCGCGCCTGAACACGAACGGATCGGCATAGTAGCGCGAACCGTCGTCGGCGAGACGACGATACGCCTCCATTCCAGGCAGTGTGACACCGCCGTCTTCGGCCTGAAGCGGCCGCCAGGCAACGAACCAGCGCGGCGCCTGGCCACACAGACGCTTGAGACGATGGTCGATCTTTTCAGCCAGCATGCGCCCAATGAATCTCGCCACCGTCCCGACCCGTACGGTCGGCGACGCACGCCCAGCGCGCACGGCCATTGCGCCGGTACCGGCATCAGGCCCGGCCAGGATACGGACACAAAAGCGCAGCAGCCCCGTGAACGCGCAGTCGAGCGCACGCGTCAGCACCGCCGGATCCTCGATCGCTGGCCGGGCCGTGTCGAGCACCCGGCCGGTGCCGTCCTCGACGGCCGTCATTTCGCAGCAACGGCCATCGAGCACGGCGACAAGCAGCGCATCGTCATCCGTCGCGCCGTCGTAGCGCAGCCGGATCGTTTGCGCCGCCGCGTGGCCGGCTGCATCGCCGCCAAGGTCGAGGGTCAACGCCCCGGCGGGCGCTTCGCCGAGCCAAGGGCCGCCGAAAGCGGTGCGGTCGAGATGATCGCAGGCATGGCCGCCACGCAGCCGAAACGCGAACCGCTCAATGGTGGTCAGCAGCACGAACGCCGACGGCAGTGGCTTGCCGTCCACGAACGACACGGTGAGATCGACGTCGGGATGCGCTGCGAGACGTGCGACGAGCTCGCGCTGCCAGCGCCACAACCGCGCGCTGTTGAGCCTGAGATGAAGCGAGCGTCGCTGCAAACCGCCGGTCATGAGTGACATTCCCGCATGGAGGCAGCCGCCGTGTCGAGCCCGAGCGCGTCGAGCGTGGTGCGATCGAGCCGTTCGGGCGCGTGCGGCTCGACGATCGCCATCCCGCCGCTGCCGTTCAGCTCCCAGATCGACCAGCGAAAGTGCCGCTGTTCGGCGGCGCAGCGAACATCGCGCAGCCATGCGGCCCTCGCGGCGTCATGGGGCGGATTGGGGGGCGCGATCCGCGTCGCGCCGAACTCACCGAGCAGGATCCGGCCGGGGTCGATGCCATGGCGCGCGCTCCAGGCCACGACCTCGTCGAACGCCGCTGCAATGGTCGCGGCCTTCCACTCCTGCTTGAAGTAGCCATCGATGCCGCGCGCGGCGGCACGCGACAGACGCACGCGATCCACATCCGAAAGTTCCGGATCCTTGTCGATCCTGCCCTGCACGGCCGCGATGACCGCCGGCCGATCGGCTGCCGTCGCCGGATACGGCAACGCCTGCAGATAGCGCCAGATCTCGCTGTCTTCGGGGCTGCGCGACTCGACGCCCTGGTGCGTCAGAATGTGGGGCTCGTAATAATGGAAGGAGTAGAGCACATTGCCGTCGCGGAACGGCGCGGGATCGAGCCGCATCAGGCCACGTCGACTGCCGCCCTGAGCTCCTGTCACCACGATCAGAAGATCCGGCGCCTGCTGCCGAGCGGCGCGGTAAAGCGCCTCCATCATCCTCTGCCAGTTCGCCGCGCTGCCCTCGTCGTAGCCCGCCGGAGGCTCATTCACCGGCTCGAGTGCCACGCCCGGGTCCTTCAAATCGGCCAAGAGCCGCGCCGTGTGCCCGACCAGAGCGACATACGCGGCAAACAACGGCCCGCCATGATCGCCGAACACCACCTCGGGCCGGACCGTCGCGACCTGCGAATTGCCGTGGAAGTTAATGAGGACACCGAGGCCCTGGCTACGGAACCGGCGGATCGTCGTGGCGAGAACGACGTCGAGCTCCTGCCGCCGCTTGCCCGTCGTCTGCAGGAACGGCCCGGGATCCACGGTCAGGCGCACGAAGTCGAAGCCGTCGGGACGAAGCCGCGCGATCAATCCGTCCGCAACGGCGTGCTCGGCGGTGGCGAAGGGCGGCCACACGTAGAGCGTCGGATCCGCCGGCGAGACCGACGCCCAATTGAGCGGCCGGTGCACGCCGACACCGTGGCGGAACGACGCGCTGGTATCGGCCGATGCCGTGCCGATCGCCGCCATAGCCAGCAGGATCGCTCCGGCGGCCATGCGCCACGCGCGACAAGCGCGGCGAGCAGGACCGATCCCCGGCAGGACAAAAGCAACAAAGACCATGTAGAGCTGGCTCACGATCACAGGGCTACCGTCCGATGGCATTGCGCCACCTTCTGGCTGGCCATGAAACGGGGCGGATGGCAATGACCGGCAATAAACTTTAACCCCGCAGTCTTAATGCTTGTCTAAGCATACGGTGTCCCTGCCCCTGTGTTGCCTTGCCGCCGTTTACCAACATCCCGCACCGGTCACGAAAGCCCGCCGATGTCAGCTCTTCGCGTTCTCTGCGTCACACCATTTGGCCCATCGGGCCGCGGCGGCATCGACCGACTCTATTTCTACCTGCGCGGCCATGTCGAAACGCACGGCATGGCGGGTATCGATCTGCGTTTTGCGCAATCGCGCGGTGGCGCCAGCGGCAACGGCTGGATTGCAACCTTTCCATTGATTCTCGCCCGCTTCGCCGGCCAGCTTGCTCGCTTTCGCCCCGATATCGTACACATCAACTTCGCCACCGGTGGCAGCCTGCCGCGCAAGTACAGCATCCTGAAGCTCGCCCGGGCATTCGGGGCCCGGATCGTCGTCCACTTCCACGGTCAGTTCATCGAAGACAAGGTCGCGGCGCGCACGCCGGCAGGCCGACTGTTCAAGGCAATCGCGACGGGCGCCGACATCGTCATCGCGCTCGGCCAGGCCCACGCTGATGGCTTTCGCCGCATCGGCGTCGACGCCGACCGCATCGTCATCGTCCCCAACGGCATTCCCGATTTCGCTGGCGAAGGCGTACTCGAGCAAAAAAGCGGCCAGCCGCTGCATATTCTGTTCTCCGGCCTCCTGACCGAAAACAAGGGCATGCAGGTCTTGATCCCCGCCCTCGCCCGGCTTGGACAAACCGTGACGGACTGGCACTGCGTGGCCGCCGGCAACGGCGAGGTCGCGACCTTCTCCGCGATGGCCGATCAGGCCGGCCTGCGCGGCCAGATGACGTTCACCGGATGGATCGAAGCGGACGACATGCATCGCTACATGCGCGAAGCCGACATCGTGGTGCTGCCGTCGCGGACCGAGGCGCTGCCCCTCAGCCTGATCGAGGGCGCCTGTGCCGGCGCCGCTCTTGTCGCGACCGACGTCGGCAACGTCCGCAGCATCGTCGAGGATGGCGTCAATGGCGCCCTGGTGCGGCGCGAGCCGGACGCAATCGCCGCGGCCCTCGCCATGCTCGCCACCAACCGCGCCCGTCTGAAGGAGATGCAGGCGGCTTCACGCGGCATCTATCGCAAGCGCTTCACGGTATCCGCGCTTGCCGACGCCCTGCGGGCTGTCTATCTCAAGGCGGCTGCCCGCTGAACGAAGCCTGCGCTCCTTCGGGCAACGCATCTCAATCGTGCGGAACCTGCAATCGCTGATCGATGAACTTGCGCTTGCCGCGCCCGGACATCGGCAGCTGATCGACGATCTTCAGATGGATCGACAGGTCGCCCGCCGCACGCAGCGCCATGCGCTGGAGATAATTCGACAGATCCGGCTGTTCGCCGTTCTCCGTCACGATCATCAGGTCGATCTCACCAGGCGTCGTCTGGATGAATTGAATTTCGCGCGTCATGTCGCGATCGTCGATGGGCACACACAGGCCCGCGAACGGAATCAGCGTCCCCGACTTGCCGACCACATACTCGCTGTTGCGTCGCGGCGTCATGCGCCGAACCACCAGTTTGAAGCCATTGGCGACATGCGGCACCTCGACCAGCTCGGCCACATCGCGTGTGTCGTAGCGGATCAGCGGCATCCCCTTGTAAAGGAGGCCAGTCGAGACGATACGGCCGACTGTCCCTGGCGTCGTGACCGGACGACCGTCGTCGTCCACGAGCTCGGTATAGCCGTAAAGCGGATTGAACTCGTAAGTGTCCGGCTCGCCGTCACGCTCGACAGCAAAAGCGACCTTCTCGCTGAGGCCGTAGAACGGCACGATCCTGGCCTGGTCGAAGGCGCGGGCGATCAGCTCGCGCTGATGCGGGTAGAACTTTTCAGAGATCGGAAACATGCCGCGGATCTGCGACAGCGGCGCAAGGCCCTTGCGGATCAGGTACTCGGCGAAGATTGCGATGGCCGAAGGATAGCCATGGATGAACGCGATCTTGCCGTCGCGAATCTCCTGCAGATAGCTCGCCATGGTCTCATCATTGAGATGGAAGACCGAAACACGCAGTTCGCGCAGCGCCGGCTCCCGCTCCAGATGCCGATGCTCGCCATCGATCAGATCGAAGCCGCGGAACACACAGCGCCAGTCGCCGGCAGTGAAACCCGCCCGCGACCAGGCGTCATGAATGAAGGCGTATTCGATCGGGCTGCGATTGCGATCGAGCAGGAATGACAGCGGCTGGCCCGACGAGCCGTCCGTCGACGCACGGTCGAGCGTCTCCGGTGGAACCGTGCACATCTCGAGACGGTGGTCGAGCACGGTCTGGCGCGACAGCGCCGGCAGACGCGACCAGACATCCGGATCCATCAGGGCGCCGCCCCGCCGCTCACCGATCAGCGGTCCGATGGTGCGAGCGTAATAGGGCGCATTCTTCAATGCGCGATCGACTACCTCGGACAGCTGCGTCCGACGATAGGACTCGACGAAGGCGACATCCTCGCGCGATTTCGCGATCTGCTCGCGCCAATGGCGGTACGTGCCGCCGAATTTCATCGACGTCGGAACATGCTTAAGCACCCGCCCGACGTAGGCACGGGTTGACAATGGCAACCTGACGTAGGCACCTCTTGCGACATCAAGAAGAGTCATTCGTCCTTCTCCTGTCCCGTTGCGGCAGCAGACTACCCGATTTACTCGCTCTCTGCTTCGCCGGCCTTACTTCAATGTCTAAATTCTGCGTTTACCTTAATCGTTCAGATTACAATCGATGTTGATACAGCCAGGACATCTCGCAATCTATGTTGCCGCCCTCAACCGTGGCGGCGCCGAACGCGTCGCCGCACTGCTGGCGACCGGCTTGTTCGAAGCTGGCTGGCGCATCAGCCTGGTGGTCGACTTCGAGGCGAGCGACAATCGCGCGCTGGTCGCTCAGCGAATCCCGGTAACCGTTCTCGGGCAATCCCACGCCTCCGCGACGCTGAAGCTGGCCCGCTTCCTGCGCACGGAGCGGCCCGATATCGTGCTCGCCATCGGCGGCGGCGCCAATGTCAAGCTCGCCGCGGCGCGCGTGCTGGCCCGCTCCGGCGTTCCAATCGTCCTGTCGTATCACGGCCGCTCCGACGTCGGCCGCGGCCGTCTCGGCCATGCCTCCTACACTTTTGCCCGCAGGCTGTCGCGTCATGCCGGCATGGTCTGCGTGTCCGACGGCCTCGCCGATCACCTCTGCAACGACTGGCACGTGCCGCGCGAACGTATCACACGGATCTACAATCCGGTTTCCGTCGAGCGCGCGCTGCCGGTGAGCCGCGAAGCGCTGGCGCAGCGCCCGCCGATCGTGATGAGCGTCGGCCGTCTCAGTCCCGAAAAGGGCTTTTCCGACCTCATCGAGGCGCTGCCGCACCTGCGACCCGATGCACGGCTGGTCATCTATGGCGAGGGGCCAGAACGCGCCGCCCTCCAGGCCCAGGCAGAGCGCCTCGGCGTCGCGGAGCGGCTCGAACTCGCCGGCTATCGTGACGATCCATGGCCCTGTTACGCCACCGCGCGCTGTTTTGCCCTGGCCTCGCCCAAGGAGGCGTTCGGCAACGTGGTGGTCGAAGCGCTGGCTTCCGGCCTGCCGGTGGTCGCGACCCGCAGCGGCGGCCCGGACGAAATTCTGGCGCATGGTGGTTTCGGTACGCTCGTCGACAACAGCGACATCCCCGCTCTCGCAGGTGCGATCAATCACGCACTGGACGATCCGGGTGATCCCTTGCCTCGTGTCGCTCATGCCAGGACGTTCGACGTGGCAACCGCTGTCACGAACTATCTCGCCCTGTTCAACAGGATGCTGACGCGCTGACCGGTGGTCGCAGCGCGGCATCGCCATGCCACACCTCCCACGGCCGATCGAACATCCGCCTGAGGGAGAAGCCGAACAGCGCCAAGCCAGCCGCATAGACCACCGCAAAAGCCGGTGTGCAGACGAGCAGAACGACGATCGATGGCGCACCGGCGACAAGTGACCGCACGGCGATCATGGCAAGCGCGCCGAGGCCGCTGGACACCACAAGCCCGAGGAGGGCGCGAGGCGCGATCGTGAATGGCAGCTGGCGCAGCGACAGCGCGGCGCTGCCGATCAAGGCGACCAGGGCCGACAGTGCGGCGACCATGGCGGCGGCCTGCGGTCCGCCGATTGGAATGACCAGCAGGCCGAGCACCGCAGACACGATTGCCGGGGGCACCATGCTGACGAGTTGCAGCCAGTTCTTGCGCACCACAAAGAACACGTTGTCGAAGCAAAAGTTCTTCAGGCTGGTGCACAGCGTCGCCAGCGCGATCCACGGCATCACCCGCGTTGCCTCGATCCGATAGGCCTCGGGCAGCACGAGGGCGCCGAACGGCTGCGCCAGCACGGCGACGCCAATTGTCACCGCGCCACACAACAGCAGCAGCGCCAGTAGCGTGCCAGCCTGCACCCGCCCGGCGACCTCGCGGCCATCGCTCAGATAGCTGCGGACCAGGGTCGGATAAGTATAGGGATTGAGCGAGCCGCTGAACAGTTCGATCGGCTGGCGTGCCAGCGCAAACGCAGCCGCATAAAGACCAACGCTGGCCGGCCCCATCGCATGATTGAGGATGAAGCGATCGAGCCAGCCCACGACCTGCCCGAGCACCGTCACCAGCACGATCGGCAGACCGAAGGCGAGCGCGGCGCGATATCCCGCGAGCGGAATGGTCGGGCGAGGCATGTCGCGGAACGCGGCCGCGCACCCGATCAGGCCCATGACCAGGGTCGCCAGCGACACGCCCAGCGATGCCGTGAGGAAAGAGGAGCCGAACATCGCCTCGGCGCCGATTGCGCAGGCGAGCGACAGTACGGCGCGACCGACCTCGATCGCCGCATAGAGCTTGTGGTTCTGGCGCGTCTGCAACAGCGTCAGCCCAAGCCGCAGGATGGCGAACGATGCGACATAGACCAGCACTGCGACCGTAAACGGCCCTGCAAGGCTCGGCTGTACGAGTGCCAGCACGACCGCCCCGACCAGCGACACGAGACACGAGCCGACCGTCAGCACCAGCGTGCGGCCGAACTGGGCCGGCGACGGCTCCCCGCGACCGCTGTCGCTGCTGAGGATAAACAGGCGAACCCAGCCGCCGACCGCCATGTCGAGAATCTCACCGGTGGTGACCACCAGCGCGAACAAGCCGTACTCCTCGACCGGCAGAAGCCGCGTCAGAACGAGCAGCAGCACGAAGGTCGACAGCCGTGGCGCCAGGTTGGCGCCGAAATACAACAGGACGTTGGCGCCCGCGATCATCGCCCCGGCTCCGCAGCGCCGTCGGTCGCGGCAATCGATGGCGCCTGGTCCGGCTGCAGCCGCACGGCCGCCATCGCGATCCGCGCGGCGCCCTCCCATGGCTGCACCGCAATCCGTGTCTCGAAACGCCGCTCCTCAGGATCGGCCGCCGCAAAGACGATACGCGTGCCGGCGCGCATCACGCCGAAGGCCGGGGAATACTCCGCGGCCTCGAACCGGCAGGACATGTTGCCGGGGATGGTGAAAGCCAGCAGCGGCGCCCTCGCCCGGCTGACGACCACCATCGAGCCATCCAGGGTCGCGGACAGATCGGGATGCAGCAGGAAGCCGATGCGGATACTGCTCAGGGCAGCCGAGCCGCCACGGCCTGCAGACAGCAGCTCATCGACAATCATCAGGCCATCAGCGTCGATCGCGACGCTCCGCTGGCAGATCAGGCCATAGTCGCGGACATAGCCATCATGACGGGCGACGACCCCGCCGCCGGCGCCATCCCCGCTTGCCACCAGTTCTGTCGTTGCCGCATGACGCCAGTTGAAGGCGCCTGCGATCTTGCTCTGGTCCACCCCATCGATGCACAAGGTATTGTGCGCGGCGGTGCCACGCAGACGATCGCGGATCTCTCCGCCGGCGTGATACAGATAGGTGCCGGCATCCACCAACACCGGCTGGCCGTCGAGATGCAGCATCAGCGACAATGCATCGGCATGGCCATGGGCGGCGATCGACAGATAGCCGAGCGGCCCGTGATCCATCGCCACCAGCGCGGCGCGGCGGCCAAGCGTGCCGCGGTAAACCGTGTAGCCGCCTTCAGCGAACGTACGGACCCCCTCGAGCTTCGGCAGCGCTGCCGCGCGCCAACCAATCACGACATTGCGCAGTTGCGGACCGCCGAACGCCATCGCCAGATCGTCACGCCCGGTGGCGACCGCAATGGCGTTGACGACTGACGCGACATAGAAGGCCTCGTGCCCCTCACCCGAGGAGATCACCCGCCCCTCGTCGTCGTCGCCGATCCGCGGCTGATGGCCGTTGCTGTCGGTGATCCAGCGCAGGCAATCCCCCGCGGCCCCGATCCGACCGATGACGTCGGCCGGAAAGGGTTGTCCGGCTTGCGCGGCGATCATGAAGGCGAGCAGGTACCATTCGCAGGTGAATGCCGTGTAGGTCGGAGACTGCTCGGCGCCGACGCCATCGTCGTGGATCTGCCGGAACGCCTCCTCGATCAGGATCCGGCGCCCTTCGGCTGCCGCCTCGCCGAGACCGGCGTCCGGCCACAGCGTGCCGAGGACGAACAGCGCCGCGGCTTCCGCAATCAGATGATTGTTGGCCGACGAATGCTTTGAGGGATAGCGCTGCAGCCAGTAGGCATGCGCCGCGAGACAGGACGCGATCTTGCGGCTGAGACGTGCTCCGACCCGCCTCTCGCCGAGCAGGCCCACGGTCAGCGTGATCGCGACGACGCGCAACGCCAGCTCGATGCCCGAGACCCAGTTGACGCCCCTGAACGGTGGATTGGCGTCGATCCAGCTGTCGATCAGATCGAGCGCAGACTGCGCGAGCTGCTCCTCGCCGTCGGTAACCGCAAGCGCCGCGATCACCGGCACGAACTGCAGGCGGTTGAGCTCCCACACCAGCTTGACGTCACCACGCTCGCGATCGTGACGATAGGGGATGGCGAAGCAGTAGACATCGTCCGGCCAGCGCAAGCCGGAGACCGGATCACGATGCCAGTCGATCCCTTTCGAGATCGTGAAAGCATGCCCCAGCGCGCGGTAGATGCCGGGGCCATCGGACGACGGAGCGACCGTACGCCAGGCCTGGCGAACATCGTCGCTCACCAGTGACAGCGCCGCGCGGTCGATCACGATCGCCGGCAGGCGACCGGTGTGCGGCGCGAAGTCATCCCAGCAATAGTTCCGCCGCGCCGCCACGCGACGCTTGGCGGCTTCACCGACCCGATGCCAGATCTCGCGCGCATCCATCGCTCGCAGGCGATTGACGTACCAGCCGAGCTTGTGCGCCACAGCCATGATAATGCATCACCTCGGACGGGCCTGGGACGGCGTCACGCGCGGCTCGCCGGCTCCCTTGCGAACTGCCCAGCTGCGCCGTGCCAGCGCGGCGTAGGCGCTGAGCAGTTTTGGCGCCTCGTGCGCCCACGACAATTCGTTCTCGACCCGGCGCCGGCCGAACGTACCCATGACGGCGCGCCGCGCCGGATCGTCGAGCAGCTGCAGGATCTTGGCCGCCATGTCACGGGGATCGTTGCGCAATGCATAAAGCGAGGCATCGCGCGCCGACACCTTGCCTTCCGTCAGGTCGAACTGGACGATCGGCTTGCTGAGCGCCATGTACTCCATGATCTTGTTCATGGTCGACTTGTCGTTCATGTCGTCGGCCTTGTCCGGATTGACGCAGACATCCGCCGTGTTCAGCATCTCGAACAGGTCGTGGTCGCTGGCGCGGCCGGTGAAAGTCACATAATCCTGCACGCCAAGCGTGACGGCAAGACGCTTCATCTCGTCGAGCGCGGGACCACCACCGACGATGCCGAAATGAATATCGTTCCGGCCGTGATCCTCGACGATCGTCTTGACCGCGGCAAGCAACAGATCGATGCCTTCCTGCGCGCCGATGACACCGACATAGCCAACCAGGAAGCGCCGCCCCTGGCGCAGCGAATCGTTCGGCGGCAGCAGCTGGATGCGGGTCAGATCGGGTCCCGACCGCACAACGAAGACGTCATCGGGATCCATCTGGCCGCGCGTCAACGCGATCTCGCGATAGGATTCGTTGGTCGCCAGCGAAATATCCGCGGTCTTGAAGGTCAACCATTCCAGCAGCACGAGCAGGCGATAGAATGCGTCCTTGCGCCCGAATTTCGACATGTAGAGTTCGGGGTTGATGTCATGATGATCGAAGATGAACTTCTTGCCGAACAGGAACTTGAAGAAGCCCGCGATCAGGAAGATCGTATCCGGCGGATTGCAGGCATGAATGACGTCGAAGCCCTGCGCGAACAACACCCGCCAGGCAAGGAAGAACTCGCACAACAGCGCCCAGCCGTACTCCAGCGGATAACCCGACGCCCGCTTCGCCTCGAACGGCATATTGTGGCGATAGATATGAACGCCGTCGATGAACTCGTAGGACCGGTCGGCCCCAAAACCCTTCGGACAGATCACCGAGACCGTGCAGCCGGCGCGCGCCAGCGTCTTGGCTTCCGACCACACCCGCCGGTCGAACGGAACCGCGAGATTTTCGACGATGATCAGGACGCGGAGCGGCCGGCCGTTCCTGACCAGTCTGCTGTCACCAGTTGATTCCGACATAGCGTGCTCCCAGCTTCGGGGTGTCCCAGAGGCGGGCAAGGTCGAGGACGATCTGGTCTTCGCGGATCAGAGCTTCGATATTGCGGAACTCAGGCGATGCATTGCCGATGATGATGACTTCGGCACTTTCCACGGTCTCGCGCATCGACGACATCATGATCGAGCCGATGTGCGGGATCGCCTGCTCGATGTGACGGCGATTGACGCCGGTCAGTGCCGACAGGTTGACGCTGGCATCGTAGAGCTTGAGGTTGTAGCCCTTGCCGATCAGCCGCTCGATTAGTTCGACCTGCGGGCTCTCGCGCAGGTCATCGGTGCCCGGCTTGAAGCTGAAGCCCAGCACCGCGATGTTGCGGTGGCCGAAGCCGATCACCTTGCTGATCGCGCGCTCGATCTGGATGCGGTTGCTCGGCAGGATGTTGGACAGGATCGGCGCCTCGACGTCGAGCTGACGGGCGAGATAGGTCAGCGCCCGCGAATCCTTCGGCAGACACGAACCGCCGAAGGCAAAGCCAGGCTTGAGATAGGTCGGGGAGATGTTGAGCTTGGTGTCCGAACAGAACACATCCATCAGTTCGTGGCTATCGATGTTCAGCGCCTGGCAGATGTTGCCGATTTCGTTGCCGAAACACACTTTCAGAGCATGCCAGGTGTTGTCGGCATACTTGATCATCTCGCTGGTCTCGAACGCAACGGTGAACACCGGTGCGACGATGCCCTCATAGAGACCGGCAACCTGGTCGCCGGCTGCCGGTTCGTCGGTACCGATCACGGTCTTTGGCGGCGAGAAAAAATCGGAAACTGCGGTGCTCTCACGCAGGAACTCGGGGTTATAGGCGACCGATAGACCCTCGCCGCAGCGACGGCCGGACTCGCGCTCGAGGATCGGAATAATGGTGTTGCGCATCGTGCCGGGAATCATCGTCGAACGCACGACGACGAGATGGCTGCCCTTCTTGTTGCGGATCGCGCGACCGATCTCGGCGACCACGCCGCAGACGATATCGATATTGATGCTGCCATTGTCGCGGCTCGGCGTACCGACGCAGATCAACGAGACATCGGTGTCGTCGATCGCCTGCTGCACGTCATCGACCGCCGTCAGGCGCCCGATCTGCACCAACTCCTGCATCATTTCGCCAAGGCCAGGCTCGACCACCGGCGGCTTGCCCTCGCGGAAGCACTGCCGCTTGATATCATTGACGTCGAGGCCGATCACCGTGTGGCCAACCTTGGCGAAGCAGGCAGCCGAAACGGCGCCGACATAGCCGAGGCCGAAGATGCTGATGCGGCGCGGCGCCGTGTTGACGGGAATTTGCGCCTTGATCTTGGGTAGGCGAGCGCCCTGCTCCAGCATCGTGCCGGGAGCCAGTTCGATGAGATCAGAGTCGCTGAGCCACGCTTTCACTTTGCAATCTCCCCTAGGGTCATCGGTAGTTAATCACCGGACCGCCAAAGAGAAAGCATTTCAAAACTCTGATCGCGCGTTAGGCTTACCCCACCGCAATCCGAGAGATCGCGTTAAGCAGGCATTAACCCTAAGAGCGACGGTTAGGAGTTTGCAAAGCGACGTTAAACAATTTTTCGCAAATTTGCCGACAACAATCGGAGTTGACCGCGGCGGATCCGAGCTCCATGACATTGCAGACAATTCTACGCGTGCTCGCGTGGGCCTCGATCCTTGCCATCGTCGTGGTGACCGACGGACCGATCGGTCTGCGGCCGGTGACCCATCTGTCTCCGAACATCGAACGTGCCGCGGCCCTGGCCTTCGTCGGCGGCCTGTTCGCACTCGCCTATCCCAATCGCCTGGTGGTGATTTTCATCGCCCTGGGGCTTGCGATAGGTATTTTCGAACTGGCGCAGGTTCTGTTCTCGGGACGTCACGCCCGCCTGCACGATGCGGTGGTCAAGGTGGTCGGGCTGGCGGCAGGAATTGCGGCTGGCCACGTCGCCAATCGCTTGCGGGCACGTTTTCACGACGCCGCATGATCCAGAACGTGCGTTGACGTTCCCGCCCCCCGGGAAAAGGGCGGCTGCCTGTGATGGGCCGGCTGGCCGCCGCCCCGGCTCAGGCCGCGGCCTGAGGATCCCTCAGCATGGCTCCCGGAATCTTGCGCGAGGTCAGGTTGCCATCGTCATCGTACTGCCGGTCGCAGAACCGCTCCCGCGCCACCGGCAAGCCGAGGCGCCGACCCGCTTTCTCCATTTCGGAGCCAGCCAGCGCGACATAGATCAGGTCCCGATCAACGGTCTTGAGCGCACGGCCGATGGCCATGGCATCGTCCTCCCGCACTGCCGCCATGTTGTTGAGGGCGCCGTGAGGCTTCACATGGGTGACCTTGACGTTGGAACAGGACGCCAGCGCCTGCAGCGCGCCGATCTGGCGCGCGATCAGGTATTCGAGCTCGGCCAAATTCATGTCGATCTGGCGCCGGCCGAACCCCCACAGGTTGTTGAAGCCTGGATGCGCGCCGATGCTGACGCCTTCGGCCATAGCCCGCTGCACCACGGAGTGCATCATCAGCGGATCGCCGGCATGAAAGCCGCAGGCGACGTTCGCCGACTTGATGATCTTCGGAATCGCGTCGTCGTCGCCGATATTGCAGGCGCCAAACCCCTCCGCCGTATCGGCGTTCAAATTCGCGGAAATCGACTTCACACCTCCCTCGACGCGGGTTCTGGCGGCGCCAGCCTTTCAGCCGGTGAACCGTCTCGTTGAAACTTGGATTGATCGCACGGCACCATTGATAGTAGGACAATGGGATACAGGGAGCCGACGCACATGACCGGATTCCGTTTCCTGCAGGCATCGGACAGCGCCGTCGTCGTCGAGTTTGGCGAAACCGTGGACCGCGCCATCAACGACCAGGTGCTGGCGCTCGCGGACGCCGTCGACCGTGCGGCGATCGTCGGCGTCATCGAACTGGTGCCGACCTTCCGCTCGCTGATGATCCATTACGACTCGCTGATCACCGCCGGCGACGACATCGAAGCCGCGGTGACGCAGATTGCCCGCCAGAGCCAGACGATCACCCACGGCACACGACAGCTGTGGCACATCCCGGTCTGCTATGAGCCATCTCACGCGCCGGACATCGAGGAGATCGCGCGCACGCTGTCTCTCACCCCCGGCGAGGTCGCCGGGCTTCACGCGGCAACGCGCTATCACATCTACATGATCGGCTTCGTGCCGGGATATCCCTATATGGGCGACGTCATTCCGGCGCTGCAGCTGCCGCGGCGCGTGGACCCGCGCACGCGTGTGCCGCCGGGATCGGTGGCGATCGCCACCAACATGACCGCGGTCTATCCGTACGAAAGTCCTGGCGGCTGGCATCTGATCGGCACCACACCGGTTCGGTTCTTCGATGCGGCGAGCCCGCGCGGAGCGCTGCTCGCCGCGGGCGACGCAGTGACGTTCGAGTCGATCGACGCAACCGAATTCGCGCGCATCAAGGCCGCGGTCGAGCGCAACGAGTTTGTCCCGGCCAGCCAAGAGATCGGCCCATGAGTCCACTCGTCAAGGTCATCAAGCCCGGTTTCCATTCGACACTGCAAGATGCCGGCCGGCGCGGCCATCAGGACATCGGCGTGCCCGTCTCCGGCCCGCTCGACCGCTTGAGCTTCGTGCTCGCCAATGGCCTCGTCGGCAATGCACTGGACGCCGCCTGCCTCGAGCTCATCGGTTCGGGGCCCGAATGCGAGATCCTTGCGCCGTCGGTGCGGCTCGCGCTGGTCGGCGGCAGCGCGCAGATCGACATTCTCGGCCGTGACGAACAGGCCCCCGCGGGCCAGAGCCTGCGCGCGGTGAAAGGCGACGTCGTCCGCATCCGCCTTGGCGGCGAAGCGCTGTGCAGCTATCTGGCATTCGAGGGCGGATTCGACGCGCCGCTGTGCCTCGGCAGTCTGTCGACCTACACCCGCGCGGCCTTCGGCGGCCTGTCCGGACGCGCGCTGCTGGCCGGCGACATCCTGCACGGCCATCGCGACGACGTCCCCGCACGCACGGAACTCGCGCTTCCCGCCGCCCAGGACCTGCAGTTCGCGCAGCCGATCCGGATCGTGCTCGGACCGCAGGACGACTACTTCGACGCAGCGTCGATCACACTGCTGTTGTCGTCGACCTACACGATCGCCCCCGCATCGGACCGCATGGGCTTCCGCATGGCCGGCCCCGCCCTGCATCACAGCCGCGGCTACAACATCGTGTCCGACGGTATCGTTGCCGGCTCGATGCAGGTCCCCGGCTCCGGCCTGCCGATCGTGCTGATGGCGGACGCGCAAACCACCGGCGGCTATCCGAAGGTCGCGACCGTGATCTCCGCCGACCTGCCGTTGCTCGGCCGCCGCAAGGCCGGCCAGACGGTGACCTTCAAGGCCGTCACCCGGGTCGAGGCCGAGGCCGCGCGCCGGAGCGAGCACGCCGCTATCCAGGCAACGCTGGCCGCGTTGCGGCCCGCCGGCGACGCCGACGGCATCAATGTCGACGCGCTTGCCCGCCATAACCTGATCGGCGGCGTCGTCGATGCGACGCGGCCCTGACACCTGCTCTATCCCTGCCCATCTCATCGGCGACATCATGGCGACGGCGGCCTCGCCGGCCGCAGTTCGGTCGGATCGAGGCCGGTCAGGCTCTGATAGACGTCAGGCGCGGTTGCGCCCTCGGTGTTGAACAGCAAGACGCGCGCCTGCGCGTCCAACCCGATCATCTCGCGCCATGCGGGCGAGGAGGCCGCGACCGCTGTGCAAGGCCATCGCCCGATGGCTTGGCAGGAGAGCCAGCATGCTGCCGACCCGGGCCGCTGCGGCCGGCCCCAACATCTCCTGATCGATCCCCAGAAGCGGCTGGCCATGGTTCGCGTCGGTGCCGGAAGTGCAGCAGTGCTACGACGTCACCGGCGCAAACGACTTCCTGCTGGTGCTGATGGTCTCGACCATGGAGGAATACGAGGGCCGGGGCCGCCTCCTGTTCCTCGAGAACAGGAACGTCAAGCACTACCACACCCAAGGACTTACACACCTAGTGTCGCGATGAACCGGGTGAAGACCGGTGTCAGCGTGCCGGTGAAATGAGCCCCGCTGCGGTCCTCATTCGTCGAATTCGCCGATCGACCTGACAGCGGCCCTTCGGGGACCGTCGGTCAAGGGACGGATCAGGACAATGGCGCGATGGTCGCATGACCTTGTGGCACGACAGCGAGGCCGCCCACGACCCGCATCACCCCGAGATGGCCGTGCATGAGGCAGGCTTCATTCTCCCCGGCCCGCATCAACGCCTCGATCGCATCATGCAGCACGCGGTCCTGCTCGGCGTCGGCGGGGCGCGGCAGGTTCATCAGATACACCTTGGCATCATGCAAGGTGCGCAGGCAGGTGCCGGAGGACAGGACGATTGGCTCGGGGAAACGGTCGGACCAGGACACGGGCATCTCCTCGCGATTCGGCGCCGCTTGCCGCGGCTGCAACACCATCCGCGTGGAACCCACTCTGGGTCAGGCAGCGTATGGCGATCACCCCAACCAGCAACGCCGGCGTTCGTTCCCGCGCCGCGACCAAGCTAAACGGTTTCAACAACCAGTGGTTCCCCGTCGAGGAACCGGTCGATCGCCCGCTCATAGGGGCCCAGACCGAGATTCTGCGCGGCGATCCAGCCATCGTTGTAATAGCTGCCGAGATAGCGGTCGCCACCGTCGCAGATCAATGTCACCAGGGACCCCTCCTGGCCAGCCTGCTGCATTCGCGCGGCGACCAGACACAGGCCGAAGAAATTGGTGCCGGTCGATCCGCCGACCTTGCGGCCGAGCCGGCGTGACAGCACCCGCATCGCCGCCAGCGACGCCGCGTCCGGAATGCGGATCATCTCGTCGATCACCTCGCTGAGGAACGACGGCTCGACGCGTGGCCGGCCGATCCCTTCGATGCGCGACGGCAGGTCGCTGGTGACGCCGCGGTCGGCTTGCCGATAGGCATCGAAGAACACCGAGTTCTCGACGTCGACGACACACAGCCGGGTGCTGAAACGCCTGTAGCGAATGTAACGCCCGATGGTGGCGGTCGTGCCCCCGGTGCCAGCGCTCATCACGATGACGGCAGGCACCGCATGCGGCTCGCCGCTCATCTGCTGGAAGATCGACTCAGCGATGTTGTTGTTGCCGCGCCAGTCGGTGGCTCTCTCGGCGAACGTGAACTGGTCGAGATAAACGCCCTTCAGGCGCTCGGCGAGGCTCGTCGCCTCGGCATAGATCTCGGACGGACGCTGCGCGAGGTGGCAGTGCCCACCCTGGCGCTCGATCGCCTCGATCTTCTCGCGCGACGTGCTCCCCGGCATCACCGCATAGAACGGCAGGCCGAGCAGCCGCGCAAAGTAGGCTTCCGACACCGCGGTCGAGCCGGACGAGGCCTCGACGATCGGCGTATCGCCGCGAATACGGCCGTTGCAGATGCCATAAAGAAACAGCGACCGCGCCAGACGGTGTTTGAGGCTGCCCGTGGGATGGGTCGATTCATCCTTGAGATAGATCGACAAGCCCTTCAGCGCCGGCGCATCGAAGTGCAGCAGGTGGGTGTCGGCGGACCGCCGCTGGTCGGTCTCGATCAGGCCCAGCGCCTGGGTTGCCCAGTCGCGATCGGCCGCCGCGGGACCCGTGATCGGCACTGTGAGAGTAAAGACCGTCGGATCATCGCTCATTTCTGGTTCACGCGTGGAATTCCTGAAAAGCACAACTGACGAGAGACTTGCGCGGCGGCCTCGACCAGCGCCTGCACCGACGGATCGCCGTCGGTTGCCTGACCATCAGGGCCGGCGATGGCGAGCACGGCCACGAGTTCACCCTGGGAGTCGAACACCGGCGCCGCGGCGCCGCGGATATTCTCGACGAAATGGCCCTTGAGCCAGCCGAAGCCCGATTTGCGCACCTTTGCCTTGACGCCATCGACCGCCCGACGCCCCTCGGGCGACGCGAGAAACCTGGCGCCGAGTTCGCGCTCGAGGCGCCCGCGGGTGTTGTCCTCGGTCAGGTAGGTGAGAAAGACATGTCCCGTGGCCGAGGCGAACAGCGGAAAGACGGTGCCGAGCCCCAGCGACGTCACGCCAATGCCGCCGCCCCTGAACCAGCGTACCACGGTCGGGCCGCCGTCGCCCCAGACCGCGAGCGTACCACCTTCCAGCGTGCGCGCCACCAGCTCCTTGAGCGCAGCCGTCGCGAGGTCGATGGCCTCGACGCGGGCGAGCGCTGCAAGGCCGACACGCAGGGCCCGCGATCCCAGGTCGTAGAGACCGGTCGCGTCGTCCTGGGTGGCAAGGCCACAGCGCACGAGGCTGACGAGATAGCGGCGGGTCTGGCTCAATGACAGCCCCGCCCGACGCGCCGCCTCTCCCAGCGTCAACGGCCCGGGACTGTCGGCGAGAACGTCCAGCACCGAGAAGCCGATTTCGACCGACTGAATTCCCTGGATGCGATCGGAGGCGGCCGACCGCCGTGAGCCCGATGAGGACCCACGACCGGCCGGCTTGGTCTTTTTTGCCATGCTAGCGTCCGTGCTGTTGGAAAACGATCAGGTTTCCAAAGCCGATTTCCGGATCGATGTAAACGGCGTCGCTGTTCACACGATGGCTAACGTCACCCTGTTCGAGGCAAGCGCGCAGCGCGGCAATGGACGCGACCTCGATCTGGTAGCCGACGTAGCGGGCACCCGCGCCATCAAGGGTAGCGCTCACGCCCAGGCGTTGCTTGGCCTCGGCCGGCGACAACACGTCCAGCCAGACCTGCCCGGGGCTCGGCCGGCCATCCCGTGCACCGCCGAACAAGCCGGTGAAATCCGCGCGCCAGCGATCGGGATCGTCGGCGACGGCGAACACCCCGCTCAGCCCCCGCGCGGTGTTGGCATGGGACAGCCATGCCGGGCGCAGGTAGAGGCTGACATCGTAATAGCGACAGGCGTTGAAAGCGAGCGGCGTGTCGACGGGCAGAATGACATCGAACTCCGGAAACACGGACTCGCCGGGCGCCACCACCCATTCACGGCGCACATGAACGGGCGAGCCGGCATCGAACCCGGCAGCGGTCATTGCAGCGTGAGCCGCCTGAGCATCACGGGCGCCGAGCACCATCGACTTGACGCCCTCCCCGCCCGACAGCGTCCGCGCCATCGCCGGCGGCAGCCGCGTGCGGTCGTGCGACGCCATCAGCTCGATATAGTTGGCGAACCCGGCGGTGCGGGGTTGCATCAGCACGAGATGGTTGGAAATGCCCATCGGCTCGATGCGGCTGATCGGCGACAGCGTGAAACCCATGCAGCGGAACAGCGAGGCGGCGGCGTCGAGGTCGCGCACGTAAGTCAGGAGGTGATCGATTTCGGCGATGGGATAGTCAGCCATGGTTTCACTCACAGATGTGGTCGAAGATGTCATCGATGTGCAGCGCGACGGCATCGACGACCGGAAGGGCGATCGTCGAAACCGGCAGCAGCAGGGGGAGCTCCGTGCAGGCCAGGACGATGGCACGGGCGCCGCGATCCTGCAGGGTCAGGGCGACCTCGGCCAGCGTGTCGCGCCCCGCGTCATCGGCGCCCTGGACCGTCAGGATCCGCTGGATCAGGTCATCGACGCGTCCCTGCGCGCCATCGTCCGGAAACAGCAGCCGTCGGCCGTCCTCGATACGGCTGCGAATGGCCAGCGAACCACACGTCAGAGCGGTGCCGAGCACACCGACCTCGACGAGCCCGCCCGCCTGCAGCCTCTCCGCCACCGCCGACAGCACATGCGGCACGGGCACGTCGACCGCGGCCGCGACGGCGCCATGCCAGTGATGGGCGGTGACCGCGGTCAACGCGATCACCTCGCAACCGACACGACGCAGGCGGCGCGCGGCATCGACCAGGCGCGCCTCGATTGCCGCCATGTCGCCGCGAGACGCGAGCGACAACAGCTCCGCATAATCGAGGCTGTCGATCTGCCCCACGATCGTGCCATGAGGGCCGAACGTCCGTTCGGCGGCGCGGTTCAGCCGCTCATGATAAAGCGCAGTCGATCGCCAGCTCATGCCGCCGATCAGACCGAGGCCGCGGCGTTGCCGCCGCCCCTCGTCCGTCGCCCGCGCCACGGTCATATCCCGCCCGCCAACTTCGCACGCCCGGTGAGCAGCGGCAGTCCGAGCGTGATCAGAACGAAAGCCCCGGTCAGGAACTTGAGATCGGACGGATGCAGTCCTGTCGCAAGCCCCAGCGAGACAAGCTGGTAGTAGACGATCGAGCCGATGACCGGCGCGATGATCTGCCGCTCGATCGACGCCTGGCCGACGATCGCTTCGCCAATGATCAGCGCCGCCAGCGCATTGACCAGGATGCCGAAGCCCATGGTGACGTCGGCATATCCCTGCTGCTGCACCACCAGCGCGCCGCCAAGGGCAGCGAGACCGTTGGCGAGGCCGAACCCGAGCACGATATAGCCCTTCGCCGAAATGCCGAGCGCCGGCGACAGCCGGGCGTTGGCCCCGACGCAGCGCAGCGACAACCCCATCTCGGCGCGATAGAAGCCGATCAGCGCCAGCACGATGGCCGCGACGAGCGCCGCGAACACGGCAACCTGAAGCCAGTTGCTGAGGAGGATCTCGGGCGTGATCGTATCATAGAGCGAGAGCTCGGGTGCGACGGACCGGTTCGGCATGCCCATTGCCCTGAGGTCGACGCTCCAGATCATGGTCGCGACCAGAATGCCGGCCAGCAGCGACGGAATACGCAGGCGCAGATGGATCATCGCCGTCGCCGCACCGGCCAGCACGCCTGCCGCGACGGCGAGGAAGGTACCCGCCCAGGGATTGAGCCCTGCCGTCACCAGCGCCGCGGCGACGCAGCCGCCGAGCGGGAAGCTGCCTTCGACCGTGAGGTCAGGCAGCGACAGGGTGCGGAACGGGATCATGATCGCGATGGCAACGAGGCTGTAGACCAGGCTCTGCACAAGCGTCACGGGAACGAGATTGAGGAAGACGCCGATCATCGCGCACCCGCCCGCGCCAGAACGATGCGATCGTCGGTGAGATGGAAGCGCGCGACAAGATCGGCCACCGTCATCGCATTCTTCTCCTGTCCGATATCCGCGACGATGCGTCCGGCATCCATCATCACGATGCGTGACGCATAGGACAGCGCATGCTGCATGTTGTGGGTCACCATCAGCGTGGTCAGCTTGCCCCGACGCACCAGTGCCGCGGTCGCTTCCATCACCAGTTCAGATGTTCGTGGATCGAGCGCGGCCGTATGCTCGTCGAGCAACAGCAGTTTTGGCGGCCGAAGCGTCGCCATCGCCAGCGCCAGCGCCTGCCGCTGCCCGCCCGACAGGCTGCCAGCCAGCGCGTCGAGCCTGTTCTCGAGCCCGAGCCGCAGGCCGGCGAGCGCGTCGCGGAATTCGTCGAGCCGCGCCCGAGTGACTGCGCGGCGCAGGCCACGACCGTCCGCCCGCATCAGGGCCAGCGTCATGTTCTCGCCGACCGTGAGCGACGGCGCGGTGCCGATCATCGGGTCCTGGAACACCCGTGCGATGATGCTGGAACGGACGTGCTCGGACATCCCAGTGACATCAGCGCCGTCGATGGTGATCCGACCCGCGTCGGTGATCAGCCCGCCCCCCAGAAGATTGAGCAGTGTGCTCTTCCCGGCACCATTGCCGCCGATCACCGCGACGACGTCCGCAGCTGCCACCTCGAGATCGAGGCCGGCGATAGCGATCTTCTCCGACGCGGAGCCCGCGTTGAAGACCTTTCGTAGACCGGAAACGACGATCATCGATTTCAATCCACCAGGCAGTTGCAGGCGGCAAGGCCGGACGGAACCTTGAGCCCCAGCATCGCCAGCTTGCGGCTGCTGATCAGCGGCACATGCTCTGCGGCCGTGGCGCGATAGGGCGGAATGGTCGCGGGATCGGCGCCCTTGAGCACCCGCGCGGCGATGCGGCCGGCAGCCTCGCCCGATTGGGCGAACGACACCGCGAACGCGGCGAGCGCGTAATTCTGACGCACCGCATCGGGGATCGAGGTGATGACCGGCAGTTTCGCCCGGTCGGCAGTGGCCGAGATCGCGGCCATGCCCTGCTGGATGCGCCCCGATGCCACCGTGAACAGGGCATCGACCTGTCCGACCGCCGATTGCACGCGCTGCGACAACTCGTTGGGATTGTCGACGCCGATCTTGGTTATGACGACACCGCTGCCCGCGGCCGCAGCCTCCAGGCCGTCGACCGCAGCTTTCGAGCTGTCGTCACCGGTATCATAGAGAACGCCGAGCCGCTTCATGTCCGGCAGCAAACCTCTGAAGAACGTCAGCCCTGCCACATAGTCGAGCGCTACCGATGATCCCGTCATCAGGCGATCGCCCGTGTCCCATGACGGCACCAGTCTGGCATGCACGGGATCGGCGATCGGCATGAACACGATGGGAAAGCTGCGCGAGCGCAACTGATTGCGTGCGGCGATCGACACCGGCGTCGCGACCGTCACCATCAGGTCCGGCTGCGCGCCGGCGAGCCGCGTCAGCATCTGCGGAATCAGTGCCGCGTCAAAATTGACGTTGGTCTCGTCGAACGTCACATCGCGCCCCTCGACGAAACCGCCTTCGGCCAGCCCCTTCTTGAAGCCGGCGATCGTCTCGTTGAGCGTCGGATGCGGGCCCCATCCGGCGATCGCGACGCGCTTGCTCTGCGCCGACGCACTTGATGTCACGGCGCAGGCAATCGCCAGCGCCCACACAACACGCTTCCACATGACGTCATCCCTCCGTAGTTTTCTCTTATTGCACATTGTGCAATCATATGCAGAATATGCAAGAAGATTTATTGAGCGAATTGAGGCGCAGATGAAGGCTGTTTTTTTCGAGACCCACGGCGACCTGTCGGTTCTGCAGTATGGCGACCTGCCGCTTCCCGAACCCAAGCCCGGCTGGGTGCGCCTGCGCGTGCGCGCGTGCGGCCTGAATTACCTCGACATCTTCTCCCGGCGCGGCATGCCCGGCATCAAGGTCGAGCTGCCGGGAATCACCGGCGGTGACTGCGCCGGCGTGATCGACAAGCTCGGCGACGGCGTCGAAGGCTGGAGCATTGGCGAGCGCGTTCTGCCTGTGTCGCATCACGTCGACTGGAGCACCGGCAATTTCGAAATGCTCGGCGAAACGCGCAATGGCGCGATGGCCGAATACTGCACCGTGCGCGCGAGCCAGTTGATGCGCATCCCCGACAATGTGCCGGACGACAAGGCAGCCGCACTGCCCTGCGCTTACGGCACCGCGCACCGCATGCTGCACACCCGCGGGCAGATCAAGGCCGGCGAGACCGTGCTGGTGCTCGGCGCGTCGGGTGGCGTCGGAACGGCCTGCGTGCTGCTGGCGAAACTCGCCGGTTGCAAGGTCATCGCCGCCGCGGGAAGCGACGACAAGTGCGCGCGGCTGCGGGATCTGGGCGCGGACGAGG
The DNA here is from genome assembly GCF_018131225.1 of Bradyrhizobium sp. U87765 SZCCT0048. Classification (GTDB taxonomy): domain Bacteria; phylum Pseudomonadota; class Alphaproteobacteria; order Rhizobiales; family Xanthobacteraceae; genus Bradyrhizobium_A. Next base: position 1,239,043 of record NZ_JAFCMM010000001.1, read on the forward strand.
CCATCAACTACAGCACCGTCAAGATCGACAAGTATGTGCGCGAGACCACCGGCAGCCTGCTGCGCGGCGGCGGCGTCGACGTCGTCGTCAACTTCACCGCCGGCGACACCTGGGCGCCGTCGATGCGCTGCGTCAAGCGGTTCGGCCGGCTGCTGTGCTGCGGCGGCACCGGCGGCTATGCCGCCGTCACCGACATCCCCTACCTGTTCATGTCGGAGATGAGCATCATCGGCTCGACCGGCTGGGACCGCGCGGATCAGGAGGCTTGCCTCGACCTCGTCGCCCGGGGACGGCTCGATCCGCCAATCGACCGGGTCTGCGCGCTGTCGGACGGCATCGCCGCGGTGCGTGCCATCGAGGAGCGCGCCGTAGTCGGCAAGGTCATCGTGAAACCCTGAGCGAAGATGGTGGCCCGATGACCAGCACGCCTCACCGTTTCGCGACAGCCGCCGACGTCGCCGCCTTCGCCGCCGTCCCGCTCGACCGGCGTCTCGATGGCCGTGACATCGTCGCCATGATCACGGCGCACGCCAACCGTGATGGCGAGGCGGACGCCATTCACTACTTTTCTTCCGGGCGCGCCGGCGACGTCATGGCCACCGCGTCGCGGCAACAACTGCACGATGGCGCGCGCGCCATCGCCGTCCGGCTGCTGCAGGCCGGCATCCGCACCGGTGATGTCGTGGCCACGCTGCTGCCGAACGGCCCGGCGACCGTCGCGGCAACGATTGCCGCCCTCGCCATGGCGACGCTCGCACCCATAAACTTCTACCTCGAACCGGCGCAGGTCATGACGCTGATCGCGGAGAGCGGCGCCAAAGTGGTTCTCGTGCCTGCCGACCCGCCGCCGGCGCTGGCAAAGATGCTGGCGATCCTGCGCGCGAATTGTGAAGCGCGGGCATTGCCGCTGATCGAGATCGACACCGCGCGTCTGCCCATCGCGACCGCCAATGCCCCGGCGCTGCCGTCGCGAGCGCCGCAGGACAAGGTCGCGCTATTCCACACCGGCGGCACCACCGGCCTGCCGAAGTTCGTGCCGCTGACAGCACACAATCTGGCCGCGGCCGCGCTGATCTCCTGCTTCGGCTATGGCTACAGCGCGCGGGATCGCGTGCTCTGCGCGATGCCGATGTTCCATGTCGGTGGCCTGTTCGCCTGCTCGCTGTTTCCACTCAGCGCCGGCGGCAGTCTCGCGATCCTCGGGCCGCTCGGCTATCGTGGCGAGGGAGTCGTCGCCGCGTTGCCTGCGACCATCGCCGCCTCAAGGGCCAGCGTCGTCGTCGGACCTCCGACGGTCATGGCCCAGCTCGCCGGCAACCTGCCCGATCGCGCCGACCTGCCCAACCTCCGCCTCCTGATCAATGGCGCGGCGGCCTTGCCGCGAGCGGTCGGCGAGCGCCTGAGCAGCGGGCTCGGCGTCCCGGTCGTCGAGCCATGGGGCCTCACGGAGGCGACCCTCGCCGTCACCAGCGGCCCGTTTCAAGGCGCCAACCGGCAGGGCTCGGTCGGGCTACCGCTGCCCTATTGCGAAGTCCGTGCGATGCGGACGGACACGAACGGCCACGTCATCGGCGATGCCGGTGAGGACATCGGCGTGCTGGCGATCCGCGGCCCCATGGTGTTCTCCGGCTATCTCAACCGCAGCGCCGACGAGCAACCCTTCTTTGCCGATGGCTGGCTCGACACCGGTGATCTCGGCCGCGTCGATCGCGACGGCTTCGTGTGGGTGACCGGCCGCGCCAAGGAGCTGATCAAGCGCGGTGGGCATGGCATCGATCCCGGCACGATCGAGGATGCCCTCGCGGCCCACGACAGCGTGACGCTGGCGGCGGCGGTCGGCCGTCCCGACGCCTACGCCGGCGAAGTTCCTGTTGCCTATGTCCAGCTGCGCCCGGGCGCAGCGGTCGATGAGGCGGAGCTGCTCGCCTTCGCATCCCGGCGCATCCGGGAGCGCGCCGCGATCCCCAAGGAGATCATCATCCTGCCGCAGCTGCCGGTCACGGCAGTGGGCAAGGTGCACAAGCAGCCGCTGAAGCTGGACATCACGCAACGCGCCGTCGAACGCCTCGTCCACGCCATCACCGGGCTCGACCAGCCAGCGGCCATCACCATTGCGCCCCATCCGCGCCACGGCCTGCTCGTCAAGGTGCGTGCCGCGCCCGCCTGCGTGCAGCCCATCAAGGACGCGCTCGGCGCGTTTGCCTTTGCCTTCGAAGTCGCCCCCTTCAATGAGGTCTCCTGATCATGCTCGACATCGACGCCTTCCGCCGCATCGTGGAAACGGCCGCCTTTCACCAGTTCATCGGGCTCAGGCTCGACCGGGCCGACGAAGCCGCCGGTGTCGTGGTGCTGCGCCTGCCCTATGATCCTAAGCTCAGCATCTTCCCCGATGCCGGCGTCTACCATGGCGGCGTCATTGCCGCGCTGATCGATGTCGCCGGTGCGGTCGCCTGCGGCCTGAAGACCGGCCGCCCGACTCTGACCGCGAACTTCCGTGTCGACTTTCTCAAATCGCCGGCGAAGATCGACCTGATCGCCACCGGACGGCTGGTGCGGGCGGGCAAGACGCTGTCGGTCGCCGACATCGAAATCAGCGACGATCAAGGTGAAGTCTACGCTATCGGCCGTGGGACGTTCTCCACCGCTGCTTCCTTCAAGGCGATCAATGCCGGCGCCGAGAGCGCCGCGACCTGACGCCAACCGCCATCCTGCAGGGAATATGCCGCCATGGACCTGATCCCGTCGATTGTCGCCCGGCACGCCGAAATGACCGCCTGGCGCCGGCAGTTGCATGCCCGCCCCGAGATCGGCTTCGAGGAGGTCGAAACTGCCGCATTCGTCGCCGACCGGTTGCGGGCTGCCGGGATCGCCGTTCACACCGGGCTCGCCGGTACCGGCGTCGTTGGCGTGATCGAGGGGCGCCCGGGCTCGCGCAGCATCGGCCTCCGCGCCGACATGGATGCGCTGCCGATGGACGAGGCCGGCGACAGGCCGTGGCGATCGACCATTCCCGGTCGCTTTCATGGCTGTGGCCACGATGGCCACACCGTGATGCTGCTCGCCGCCGCGCTCCATCTCGCCGCGACGCGTGATTTCGACGGCCGCGTCGTCGTCGTGTTCCAACCGGCTGAGGAAGGTCTCGGCGGCGGCCGTGTGATGGTCGAGGCCGGCCTGTTCGAGCGCTTCCCCTGCGACGAGATCTATGCGCTGCACAACATGCCGCTGCTGCCGTTCGGCCAGGCCTCGGTTCGTCCGGGGCCGGCCCTCGCCTCATTCGATCGTTTCGAGGTGACGATCCGCGGCGTCGGCGGCCATGCGGCGATGCCGCACAAGACGATCGATCCCGGCCTGACCATGGCGCATGTGGTGGTGGCGCTGCAGGCGCTGGTCGCACGCAACACCGACCCGCTGCAGGCGGCGGTGCTGAGCGTCACCCAGATGAATGTTGGCACCACCCACAACGTCATCGCGAGCGAGGCGCGTTTCGCCGGCACGGTCCGTGCGCTTGACGAAGCGGCGCGCGCAATCATCGAGGCCGGGTTCAGCCGCACCGTGCAGCATGTCGCGCAGGCCTACGGCGCACAGGCAGATATCGCCTACATCCGGGAATACCCCGTGCTGATCAACGATGCCGCTGCCAGCCGGCAGGCCGGCGCGGCGATCGAGGCCACACTCGGCCGCGACGGCTTTGCGGCCGCGTTTCCACCGTTGATGGCCGCCGAAGACTTTGCGTTCATGCTGCAGCAGCGACCCGGCGCCTACCTGCTGGTGGGTCAGGGGACGGGTCCGGAATCGCCGATGGTCCACCACCCGGCCTATGACTTCAACGACGACATCCTGCCGATCGGCGCCAGCCTGCTATGCCAGTTCGTCGAACTGCGCGGCGTAAATTGAGCGGCCTCAGCGGCCGCCCGCGAACAGGAAGCGCTCGTTGATCTCGGCCGGCGATGTCACACCGAGCTGCGCGCAGGTCTGGCCGAGCTCGGCCTTCAGCAGATTGATCGCATGACCGGCGCCGCCCGGCATGCCGGCGACGCCATACATCACCGCCCGCCCGATCAGCGTGAAGTCCGCGCCGGCGGCGAGCGCCTTGGCGACGTCCTCGCCGGCACGGATGCCGCCATCGAAGATCAGCGGAAAGTCCGGGCCGACCTTGGCACGGATCGCCGGCAGGGCCTCGATGGTCGCCGCCGCGCCGCTGAGCTGGCGGCCGCCATGGTTCGACACCACCACCGCATCGGCGCCGATGTCGCGCCCCCGCGCCGCGTCTTCGGGCGACAGAATGCCCTTGAGGATCATCTTTCCCTTCCAGCGCGCCCGGATCGCACGGACGAGGTCGAGGTCGAGCCGGCCCGAGCTCTGTTCGGCCATCAGGGTCGCCAGCGACGATGCGCTGGCGTTGCGCTCGGCGTAGGGCTCGAGGTTGGCGAAGCGCGGCGCACCCTTGCGCAGGGCAGCGAAGCTCCATGCCGGATGCCTCGCCAGCTCGATGCCCCACATCGCCGACGGCTTGAGCGGCAGGCTGAGGCCATTGTGCTGGTCGCGCAGCCGGCGGCCCGGCGCCGGCACGTCGACCGTGACCACCAGCACCTGAAAGCCCGCCCGCGCGACACGCTCCAGCAGATCGTCGACGATCGCCTGTGACTTGCCGACATAGAGCTGGAACCAGGCGTGCTCCGGCGCAATCGCCGCGATCCGCTCCAGTGCGGTGGTGCCCGCCGTGGACAGGATGTAGGGGATATCCGCGTCCCGCGCCGCCGCCGCGACCAGTTCGTCCGCGCCCGGCCAGATCAGGTTGCCCATGCCGATCGGCGCGACGCCGAACGGCGCCGACCACTGCCGGCCGAGAAAGCTCGTCGCGAGCGACCGCCCTTCGACATTGACCATCGCCCGCGGCAACAGCCGCAGGCTCTCGAGCGCGGCGCGGTTGCGGTTGAGCCCCGCCTCCGTGCCCGCGCCACCGTCGAGAAAATCGAACGCAAAACGCGGAATGCGCCTGCGCGCCTTCTCACGAAGGCTGTCGATCGAGTACGTGCCGGGTGCGGTCATGGTCACGGCGCGATACGGATTTCGACCAGCGCCTGGGTCTTCTCGGTGCGCACGTGGGTGATCGCCCGCTTCAGCGCCGCCGCAAGCTCATCGCCCTTTTCCACCTTGATGGTGAAGGCACGGCTCGCTTCCGCGACCTTGGTGAAATCCGGCGACGGCTCCAGCGAGATCAACGGCATCTTGTTGGTCTTCGCCGCAAACCCCTTCGGATAGACGTCAAGCACCGAGTGGCGCACAGCGCCCCATTCCGAGTTGTTGAGGATCAGCACCAGCACCGGCAGGTTCATGGCCTCGGCGATCTGATGGCAGGCCACCGGATTGCTGAACATGTACGAGCCATCGCCCATGGTGGCGACCACGAGGCGGTCGGGACCTGCGAGCTGCAGGCCGAGCGCGCACGGGAACGACCAGCCGAGACCACCGGAATGCGGCTCCTGGTACCAGGATTGGTGGGCACCGAGGGTCATCGGCTCCAGCGGTGCGCCGAGTTCGGACAGCACGGTGGCATCGAGCCCGGCGATGGCCTCCGACAGGCAGTGGCTGACCCACGCCTTGGTCATGAGGTCGCCATTGCCGAGTTCGGCCTGCTTGCGAACCTCCGCGCGGCGCGCGGTGTGCGCCGCAGTCACCTCGGCGCGACGGCTGTCGCGAACCGCGGCCGTAGCGTCAAGATGAGGCTGCAGCCGCGTTGCGAGTTCGGCCAGGATGTCCGTGGCCTCGCCGACCAGCGACACGTCGGCCTGGAAGTTGCGGACGGGGAAGCGCGCATACAGCGGATCCTGCCCGATCTGGATCACCTTGCAAGTCGGCGGCACCTCGTGCGCCGCCGGCGACCACGGCGCCAGCGAGTCGATGACAATGATCACATCGGCGTCCTTGAGCCACGGCTTCGGGTCGCTGCCGACCGACATCGGATGGTCGGTGGCGATGGCGAGCTTGACCGCCCAATACTGCGACACCGGAATGCCCCAAGTCTGCGCCAGCTCGGCGAGCGTCGCAAAACCCTCGGCCGATCCCGTACCACGCTGGGCGATGATCACCGGCTTCTTGGCGTTGGCGATCAACTGCGCCGCAACATCCAGTGCCGACGGCTGCGGCGCGGCGATGGCGGGCATCATGCGCGGCAGTGCGTCGAGCTGATCCGCCGGGCATAGCTCGCACAGCACTTCGCGCGGCAGGCTGAGATACACCGGCCCCTTCGGGGTCGAGTTCGCGATCGCATAGGCGCGGTCGATGATCTCGAGCGCCTGCTCGGGGAAACGCAGCTCGTAGTCCCACTTCGACGCTTCGCGGACGAGCGCCGTCTGGTCGCGCATCTCCTGGCCCCAGCCGATCGGCACCGTACGGGTGCCGAGGCGGCCGCTTTCGGTCACCGGCGTGCGGCCCGAGAATAGCAGCACCGGAATGTGCTCGGTCGCCGCGTTGATCGCGCCGATGGCACAATTGGCGAGGCCAACATTGGTATGCGCCATCACCGCCTGGGCGCGGCCGGTGCCGAGATAGTAGCCGTGGGCCATGCCCATGGCGGCATGCTCGTGCGGGATCACGATCGCCCGGGGTAAATCGATGTCCTTCGCCGTGGCTTCCGCCAATCCCTCGATGATCGGCGGGAAGTCGGTGCCGGAGTTGGCGAAGATGTAGTCGACGCCGACCGCCTTGAGGCGGGCCAGCACCGCGCCGCCCGCGGTGATCTTCGGGGTGTCGGTCGACGCCGCACCGGCGGCGTTGTCGGTTGCTTTGGTCATTTACTGTCCCATCATTTGCTGCGGCAGCCAGGTGGCGAGCAGCGGGAAGAGAATAAGGATGACGAGGCGGATCAGGTCGGTGACCACGAACGGCAGCACGCCGGCGAAAATCGTCGACATGTTGACGTCCTTGATCACGCTCTTGATCACGAACACGTTCATGCCGACCGGCGGATGGATCAGGCCGAGTTCGACCGTCATCACGATGATCACGCCGAACCAGATCGGATCGAAGCCCAATGCCGTGACCACCGGGAATACGATCGGCACGGTGAGGATGATCATCGCCATGGCGTCCATCAGGCAGCCGAGCACGAGATACATCAGCAGGATCAGCGCCAGCACGCCGTAGGCGCCGATGCCAAGACCCGTCAGGAACGTGGTGACGTGCTGCGGCGTCTGGGTGATGGTGAGAAAGTAGCCGAAGCACAGCGCGCCGATCAGCACGGTGAATACCGCCGCCGCCGTGCGCGTCGCCTGCAGCAGCGACTGCAGGATACCCTGGCCGTTGAGCTTGCCGCGCGCAACGCCGATGACAAAGGCGCCGACCGCGCCGACCGCGCCCGCTTCCGTCGGGATGAACAGGCCGCCATAGAGCCCGCCGATCACGAATACGAACAGCAGCAGCGGCGACCACACGTCGCGCAGCGCCGTGGTGCGCTCGGCCCAGCTGCTCCTGGGGCCCGCCGGCAGGAAGCCCGGCCGCACCCGGCCGATGATGGCGATGGTGATCATGTGCATAGCGATCGCCAGCAGGCCCGGGATGATGCCGGCGACGAACAGCTTGCCGATGTCCTGCTGGGTGATGATGCCGTACACCGCCAGAACCGTCGACGGCGGCAGCATCGCGCCGAGCGTGCCGCCGACCGCGATGACGCCGGTCGCGAACGACTGCGGATAGTTGAAGCGCCGCATCTCGGGGTAAGCCACCGCCGAGAAGGTCGCGGCGGTCGCCACCGACGAGCCGGAGATCGCGGCGAAGCCGCCGCAGGCAGCGATGGTCGCGATGCCGAGGCCGCCGCGCCAGTGGCCAACAAAGGTGTTGGCGGCGCGGAACAGCTCGCGGCTGATGCCGGACACCGACACGAAGGCGCCCATCAGCAGGAACATCGGGATGACGCCGAAGGTGTAGTCGGTGACCGTGCGCATGGTGGTCTGGCCGACCAGCTTGAGCGCAGGGCCGAAGCCGGTCAGGTAGCCGAAGCCGGTGACGCCGACGAGGCCCATGGCCATGCCGACGGGCACGCGCAGCAGCATCAGGACGAAAAGGGAGACGAAGCCGAGGACGGCGACGGTTTCAGGGGTCACGGCCGTTCACTCCGCTGTCTTGACTTTGGCATCATGGACATCTTCCGGATGGAAGATCAGGCGATAGGTCCGGATCGCGATCAGCAGCACCGCCGAGACGTCGCCGATCCAGGCGACCGCGAAGAACGGCCAGTTCGGCAGCCGCAGGTCGTAGGTCAGCACGTTGTCCTGGTAGGTGGTGTGCACCTTGTCGAACAGCGTGATGGTCTGCACGGTCACCACGAACAGCAGCACCAGCGTCGCGAAGATATCGATCAGCCGCTGGTAGCGCGGCGTCGCATTCGCCCACACAAGATCGACGGTGATGTGAGACCCGCGGTAGCTGGTCGCCGCAATGCCCCAGAAGATCAGGATGCCGAGCAGCAGCCGGCCGAAGTCGTAGTAGTCCGGGATGGTCACGGCAAAGAACTTGCGCATGACGATGGCGATGAAGGTGTTCAGCGCCACGATGCCGACGAAAGCGGCGGCGATCAGCTCGATCGTGTCAATGAAGCGGTCCATCAGGCTTTTGCTGCCTGACGGTGACGGCGCTAGCGCGCCGTCCTGACTGACTTCCGGTTGTGCGGTCATCGGGTCCCTGGGGGTGGAACGGGTGAAACAGGCAGTCCAGAGCAACAGAAGATCCGTGCGGCGGCCGACATCGACCGCCGCACGCTGTCGGGAGACGCGGCTCAGATACCGGCGTCGTGCTTCTTGATGGCGGCGTCGAGGTCCGCCTGAACCTTGACCGGGTCGGCGCCAGCGGCCTTGACCGAGTCCGCCCAGCTCGACCGCAGCACCTGCGTCGCGGTCTTCCACTGTGCGATCTGCTCGTCCGTCAGCTTGTAGACCTCATGCCCCGGCAGGGCGCGCATCTTGACGCGACCGTTAGCCTCGAACTCGGTCCACGGGTCGGAGACCTTGGCCGCCCATTCCGGCGAGCAGTGGTCGTCGAACACCTTCTTCTGGGCGTCCGACATCGCATTGTAGGTCTTGAGATTGACGTTGTAGGTGAACACCGTGGTGTAGAGCGGCGTGTCGATGTGGTACTTCACGACCTTGTCGATGCCGAACAGGAAAACCGAACCCCACGGGAACGCGATCTCGTCGGCGACGCCGCGCTCCAGCGCGTCACGCGATTCAGGCGCCGACGCCTGCACGTTGGTGCCGCCGAGCAGCTTGACCATTTCGGCGAACGTGCTCTGGGCGGGACGCACCTTCAGGCCGCTCAGATCGCTCGGCACGACGATCTTCTTCTTGCCATGCAGCGAACCGGGATCGTGGATGAAGGCGAAGCACAGCTTGGTGTCCTTCATCTCGGTCGGCGCGTATTTGCGGTACCACTCATCGAGCGCCATCGTTCCCTTCTTGCCGTCACCGAAGGTGAACGGGATCTGGCCGGCGGCCACGATCGGGAAGCGGCCCGGCTGGTAGCCGGGATTGACGTAGGTCACGTCGGCGATGCCGTCGCGCGCCATGTCGTAGTGGTCGAACGCCTTGCCGAGCTGCTCGGAGGGGAACACGATACCCTTGATCGTGCCGCCCGAGGCCTTTTCGAGATCGGCGGCCCAGGCCTGGGTCGCCGGAACCAGCGGATGCGCCGGCGGCACCCACAGCGAGATCTTCAGGGTGATGGTCTTGTCCTGCGCCATCGCCGGGGTCAGCGCGGACATCGTCCCCGCCATCGCGAGCGCCAGCAGTGTCGTCTTCTTCAAAGGTCTCTCCTCCCTCGGTGGTGAAAGCCGAACTTGACCGGGAAGCCCGGCTGTTCCGTCATGCTAGTTATTTAACATGTTATCTAGTTCGGCTGGTCTTGCCAAGCCCTCGCGCAGGCGGGGGCGGATATCCGTTGCCGAGCTCGTCGACGATGCGGCGAAGCAGCGTCATGAGCAGCGGCTTGTCCTTGCCGACGATGGCATCGAGCCGCTCGTCGTGCGCGCGTGCAATCACCTGCAGTTTCCGCAACATGGCCTCTCCCGCCGCGGTCAGCTTGACGCCGTAGCTGCGCTGGTCGCCGGCCTTGCGGCGGCGGGCGATCAGGCCGCGGGCGTCGAGGCCGTTGAGCGTCGAGGTCAGCGTCGAACGGTCGCGGCCGCACAGCTTGCTGAGTTCGGTCGGCGTGACGCCCGGATTTTCGGACAGGATGGTCAGAAGCGTGTACCAGCCGGGCTTGAGATCGCTCTTGCCGGTCCCCTGGCGGATCGCCTGGAAGGAAGCCTCCTGGGCAATGCGCAGGTAGTAGCCGATCAGGTTCGCGAGCGCCGGCGGCACATAGGCCTCCTCGCCGCCGGATGGCGACGAGGTCTTCGCGGACGCTTTGGTCTTGTGATCGGCCACGATGCTCAACCGTTCAGAACGGGTAGTGCTGATGGCTTTCGATGGTCACCCAGCGCAGATCGGTGAACTCCGCCACCGCCGCGCGGCCACCGAACCGGCCATAACCCGACCCCTTGACGCCACCGAACGGCATCTGCGCCTCGTCGTGCACGGTCGGACCGTTGATGTGGCAGATGCCGCTTTCGATCCGGCCGGCGACGCTGAGCGCGCGGTTGATGTCGCGGCTGAACACCGCCGACGACAACCCGTACTCGGTGTCGTTGGCGACCCGCACCGCCTCGTCGTCGCCCTTGACCCGGATGACGCTCTTGGCCGGGCCGAACGACTCCTCGCTGTAGATGCGCATCGCCGGAGTGACGCGATCGATCACGGTCGCTTCCATGATCGAGCCGGTACGACCACCGCCCGCGACCACCTCGGCGCCCTTGGCCCTTGCGTCGGCGATCAGCTCCTCGACCTTCTCGGCCGCCTCGACGCTGACGAGGGAGCCCAGCACGACGTGCTCACGCGGATTGCCGGCGGGGAGCTTCTTGGCGCGGGCAGCGAACCTGGCGACGAAGGTATCGGCGATCTTCTCGTCGACGATGATCCGCTCCGTCGACATGCAGATCTGGCCCTGGTTGGCGAACGAGCCGAAGATCGCGGCATCGACGGCGTCATCGATGTTGGCGTCGTCGAGCACCACCAGCGGCGCCTTGCCGCCGAGTTCCAACAGGACCGGCTTGAGATGGCGCCCGGCGGTCTCGGCGATGATGCGGCCGACGCGGGTCGAACCGGTGAAATTGATGCGCTTGACCGCGGGATGGGCGATCAGCGCCTCGACGACGGCGGCGGCATCGGCCGGCGCGTTGGAGATGACATTGACGACGCCGGCCGGGAAACCGGCCTCGCGGAACACCTGACCGATCAGGCGCTGGGTCGCAGGACACAGCTCGGAGGCCTTCAACACCACCGTATTACCGCACGCCAGCGGCATGGCCACGGCGCGGGTGCCAAGGATGACCGGGGCATTCCACGGCGCGATGCCGACGCAGACGCCGACCGGCTTGCGCACCGCCATGGCGAGCGTGCCCGGCTTGTCGGACGGAATAACCTCGCCGGAAATCTGGGTGGTCATCGCCGCGGCTTCACGCAGCATGTTGGAGGCCAGCATGACGTTGAAGTGGGCCCACGGCGCGGTAGCGCCGGTCTCTTCCGTCATCAGCGCGGCGAAATCGGCGCCCTTGCCCTGCATTACGTCGGCGGCCTTGAGCAGCAGCATGCGCCGCTCGGTCGGCGACAGCGCCGCCCAGGCCGGGAACGCCTGCGCGGCGCTATCGGCGGCGCGCTTGGCGTCTTCGACGCCGCCGGCGGCAGCCGTGGTCGCGACCGCGCCGGTGACAGGGTTCGTGCGCTCGAACTTGCGCCCGCTCGCGGCGTCGAGATCAGAATTGTCGATCAAAAGCTGAACATTCATGGCGCTCTCCCTCACTCATCCGCATCGGTTGCGATGCTTGATCCGGCGTTTGTTGGCGGACGACTAGCAAACCTGCCGGAGCCCGACAAGATACTTGGATATCAAAGTATCTAGTTTGATGTCAAAGTATCTCCGGCAACCCCGAATTTTGCAGGGGAAAGCGACGCCGCCGTGACATGCCCTTCGCACTGCAACAATGACCTGGCGTCGCCGCCAACCCGCGAGCAAGCCTTGGGAATTTCCGCGACCGGACGGCGCGGCGCGGCATCATCCAGGGCGGCACGTTCACGTCCGCGAACCGCCATTGAAGTTGGCGACCGTGTCGAACGGCCGCAGCGTCGACCGACGCGCAGTGCCGACGCATCCAGTCACGGCAACTGCGTCAGCGCGGCGCCATTGGCGACCATCGCCGCATGGCAGGAGACCAGCGCGAGAAAGAGAACAGACGGCGTGGTACCGACGACGACGGCGTCCTGGACGGCCCACTGAATATCCTCGGAACACGCGATCGCAAAAGCCGACGATGCGCACCGCGCCCGAACGCGGACGATGCCAATGCCGATGCCGATGCCGATGCATCGTCTGAGCGCTTCGGCTCATCATGTCGCAGCCGCCGGAATGCGGATGTATCGATGGTTGCGCGGCTTCAAGCCGACACCATGGATCAGTGGATCGTCGCGGCGCTCGCCTCGCACGCGCGGCCCACCTCCCCCGCCAACTTCATCGCGTCGTCAACAACAGATTGAGGGGGCGGCGTATCAATTATTGAATTGTGGTGTAATCTTGTTGTTGTGCAGATCGATTCCCGATCCGCGCAGATTCGTTTGAGCCCTTTTGGTCTGATGGAGGACATCATGGCGAAGAAAGCGAAGAAGGCGAAGAAGACGGTGAAGAAGGCGGCCAAGAAGACCGCCAAGAAGAAGACCGCGAAGAAGAAGAAGTAATCTTCGCACGTCGCGACACGCGCCGCGCTTCCAAGCCGAGACTCGCTTTCCGCGGGATCATCGCCCGGCAGACGCCAACGTCTCTCCGGCCCTATCTGTTACGCGGCAACGAATGATGAAATTTCGACCCATGGGCAGTCGGTTGCTGCCTATGGGCCGAATTTTTCCGTAAGTCAGAGCGTTACTGATCAGGCCAGCGCCGCGTCGCGGCGCCGCCCCTCCTCTGCAAGGCCGCGTCTTCAGGCCACGACATTCAAGCAACAATCTCCAGCCGTCACCACGCCCGCTCCCCTGACGTACGGAGCGGAGCCGTCGCAGCTCCGCCGTGCCGATCAGCCGGTGAGACCGCCGAGCGACCGGCCACCATCGACCAGGATAACCTGGCCCGTAATGAAGTCGGTCGCAGGCGAGGCCAGGAACGCCACCATGTTGGCGATGTCCTCGGGGCGGCCGAGTCGCCCCACTGGCTGCACCGACGCCAGCTTGGCCCGGGCCTCATCACTCCAGGCAGCCAGAATCGGGGTGTCGATAACACCCGGCGCCACCGCGTTGACAAGGATGCCGCGCGGCGCGAGTTCCAGCGCCAGGGCCCGCGTGAGGCCGACCACCGCCGCCTTCGACGCGACGTAGTGGGCGTAGTCGATGGCGCCGAGATAGGCCCGCGAAGCGATGTTGACGATGCGCCCGCTCGCCGACATGCGCCGCGCCGCCGCCCGCGCCAGCACAAACATGCCGACGAGATTGATGTCGTACATCCGGCGGAAGTCCTCGGTGGTGAGGTCCTCGGTCTTCTTGACGTCGAAGATGCCGGCGTTGTTGACCATGACGTCGACCTGCCGCAGGCCGGCGATCAGCGCCTCGCAGGCCGCCTCATCGCGCACATCCAGCAATCGCGCCTCGGCCCGGCCGCCATGGTCGCGCGCCAGACCTGCCGCCGCTTCCTCGACATGACGATCGACATCGGTCAGCACCACATGAGCGCCGTCGGCAGCGAGCCGCTTCGCGGTCGCGAAACCAATGCCGCGGGCAGCGCCGGTGACCACCGCGACGCGGCCGGAGAGCCGTTGTTCAGCCATGATCCGCCTCCCCGTCAGCGCGCCGGCGCGTCATGGGCGTAGGTCGCGGCCATCGACGGCCGTTCGCCGAACAGCTTGAACCACTGCGCCGCGTTGGAACGTCCATCGCGCCAGCCATGGTCGGGGAAGCGGAAGTCGAGATAGGCGAGCGCGCATCCCAGGGTGATGGTGCCGATGGTGACGGCATCGCCGAGCTGCGGCGCCAGCGCCTCGATCTGGTCGAGGACCGAGTCGATCTTGGCAATCTGGCCGTCGCGCCATGGCTTCCACTGCATTTCGGGCGGACGCACCACGGTTTCATAGCGCGCGAGCAGTGCGGCATCGATCAGGCCGTCGCCGAGCGACTGCTGGACCAGCGCGGCCCAGCGCTGCGGTCCGGCCGCCGGGAACACCTTGGTGCCGGTCGACTGGGCATCGAGGTATTCGCAGATGACGCGGCTGTCGAACAGCGCGGTGCCGTCCGCGGCCAGCGCCGTCGGCACCTTGCCGAGCGGATTGCGCGCCACGATGGTCATGTCGCGGTTGATCGGGTGCGCCGCGCTCGGCAGCTTCTCAACCTTGTCGAACTGACCGGTCTCGTGGGCCGTCACCAGCACCTTGCGAACGAACGGCGACGCGGGGGAGTAGAACACTTTCAGCATCGGAAACCTCCATCAGACAGGAACGGATCGGTGGAACGGGTGGCGATCGCGGCGTTACGGCGCCCGCCCGGCAATGTCGCAGCCGGCAATGTATCCGAAGGTCAGCGCCGGACCGAGGGTGATGCCTGCGGCCGGGTAGTTGCCGGCCATGATCGAGCGCATGTCGTTGCCGCAGGCATAGAGGCCGGCGATCGGCTCGCCATCCTCGCGGACAACCCGGGCATGGGTATCGGTCTTCAGACCGAGCGCAGAGCCGATATCGCCCGGCCAGATCCGTACCGCGTAGAACGGCGGCTTGACGATCGGGCCGAGGCACGGATTGGGCTTGTGGTCGGGATCGCCGAGATAGCGGTTGTATTCCGAGCTGCCCTTGCCGAACTCCGGATCGACGCCCGTCTGCGCATAGCGGTTGTGGTTCGTGACCGTTTCCGCCAGCGCGGCGGCATCAACGCCGATGGCCTTTGCCAATTCCGCAGGGCTCTGCGCCTCGATCAGGTAGCCGGCGCGGATCAGCGGGCCATGCAGATAAGGACCCGGCCGCGCGAGGCCGAGCCCATAGGTCCGCACGAACGCTGCGTCGCACACGAGATAGCACGGGATCGACGGCACACTCTGGTGCGCCTGGTACATGCCCTCGACAAAGCTGTGGTAGGAGGTCGCCTCGTTGACGAAGCGCCGGCCGCTGCTGTTGACGGCGATGACGCCGGGCTTCTGGCGGTCGAGCACCAGGTGGGGAAAGACGGTGGTCGAGCCGTCCTTCTTCTTCAGGATTGACACCGGGGTCAGGAAAGCCGGCTCCGCCGCCTCGCTCTCCATGATGCCTCCGGCCGAAATGCCAAGCCTGATGCCGTCGCCAACATTGCCGGGGGGCGACATGCTGGTGTGCTGGCCGGCGAACGCTACATGCTCGGCCCGCCATTGCGGGTTCTGCGGCGCCCCGCCGCCGGCGAGGACCACAGCCTTGCGGGCGCGGACCCGCTGCTTCTGCCCGCTCGCCTCGATCACTGCCCCCACGACCCGTTCGTTCTCGACGATCAGCTCGCTGATGCTGGTGCGCAGCCGCAGGTCGATGCCGCGATCCAGCGCCGACTTCAGCAGTCGAGCGGCCAGCGCGTTGCCGAGGATCAGCCGGGTGCCGCGCGGATAGCGCAGGCGGTCCGACAGGTAGCGCCCGATCAGCTTCGCCGCCGCCGTGAACGACTTCGCCGACCTGTGCGCCGACAACAGGTTGGCGATGTCCTTGCGGTCCACCATCATGCCGCCGAGGGCGACAAAGGTATGCAGCGGCGCCCGCACGCTGGCAAAGCGCCGCCCGAGTTCGCGGCCGTCAAACGGCGCCGGATCGAGCGTGCGGCCGCCGAGGGAGGCGCCTTCGAGTTCCGGTTCATAGTCCGGCGAGTAGGCCCGCGGCACCAGCTTGACGGCGGTGTTTGCGGCCATGAACGACACCATGCGCGGACCGGCGTCGAGGTAGGCCTCCACCATGTCGCGACGCAGCCGGTTGCCGAGCGTCTGCTCGAGGTAGCGCCAGACGCTGGCGCGGCTGTCGCTGTGGCCGACTGAGGCCATCAGGGGATTTTCGGGAATCCACACGGCTCCGCCGGACACCGCGGTGCTGCCGCCGAAATACTCCGTCTTCTCGACCACCATCACGGCGAGGCCGGCATGGGCCGCCGTCAGCGCGGCGGCCATGCCGCCGGCGCCGGAGCCCATCACCAGCACATCGATCTCGTGATCCCACTGCGAACCGACCATCACTCTTGTTTCCTGTCTTTTCTTGAACCTTGGAGCCGATTCCGCCCGTCCCTTGCGGCGCGGTGCAGTTGATTGAACGCCTTGAAACCGAGCCCTACGCGACTTCCAGCCAATTGCGCCGGGTCTGCGCGTCGCCACGCAGCGCTTCCGGCGTCCCCTCGAAAACGATCTGCCCGCGTCCCATCACCAGGCATCGTCCGGCGATACGCAGCGCGATGGTCATCTTCTGCTCGACCAGCACGATGCCGACACCACGGCGGGCGATGTCCTGCATGACGTCGACCAGCCCCTCGACAATCTTCGGCGCCAGCCCTTCGGTCGGCTCGTCGATCAGGATGATGCGGGGATGGCAGAGCAGCGAGCGGCACAGGGTCAGCATCTGCTGCTCGCCACCGGACAGATTGCCCGCCTTTGTGCGCTGTCGTTCCTTCAGGCGCGGGAAATAAGTGTACATCTGCTCGATGGTCCACGCCGGGGCGCCTGCGACCGGCGGCTGCTGGCCCACCTGCAGGTTCTCCTCCACCGTGAGAAAATCGAACACCAGCCGCTCCTCGGGCACGAAGGAGATGCCGTGGCGCACAATGCGATGCGCCGGCGCGCCCGCCAGCTCCCGGTCGCCGAGGCGGACCGAACCCGCACTCGGCGTCACCAGACCGACGATGGTCTTGAGCATGGTCGAGCGCCCCGAGCCGTTCCGGCCGAGCACGGCAACGATTTCGCCCTGCTCCATGGCCATGTCGACGCCGGTCAGCACATGGCTCTTGCCGTAGTGGGCATGCAGGTTGCGGATCGATAGCGCGCTCATGCGTGGCCCTCGCCGAGATAGGCTTCCTGGACGCGGGCATTGTCGCGAATGGCCGCGGGCGTGTCGGAGGCGATGATCTGGCCGTAGACCAGGACCGAGATGCGATCACTCAGCGAGAATACGACGTCCATGTCGTGCTCGATCACGATCAGGGTCTTGCCGGTGGTAACACGGCTCATCAGGTCCACCGTGTAGCTGGATTCTTCGCGCGACATGCCGGCGGTCGGCTCGTCCAGCATGATCACCTGCCCGCCCGGCCCCAGCGTCATGCCGATCTCGAGCGCCCGCTGCTCCGAATAGGTCAGATCGCCCGCCATCTTGGCGGCGAGCCCTTCGAGACGGACCAGTTCCAGCAACTCCTCCGTCTCGCGGTTGATGGTGCGCGCCGCGGCAGCACGGCGGAACAGGCTGAAACGGCGGCCGTGGCGGGCCATCACCGCGATGCGCAGATTCTCGAAGACACTGAGGCGCGCAAACACGGTCGTGGTCTGGAACGAGCGCGACAGTCCGGCGCGATTGACCTTGTGCGGCGCCATGCCGCCGATGCTGGCCCCGCGCAGACGGATGTCACCGGCGGTCGGCTGGTAGTAGCCGGTGACGAGGTTGAACAGCGTCGACTTGCCCGCGCCGTTGGGGCCGATGATGGCATGGCGCTCGCCCTCCCCGACCGTAAGGTCGAGGCCGCGGATGATCTCGGCGTCGCCGAACGACTTCTTGAGGCCGTTGATCTGAAGGGCCGGCGTCATGGGCGCACCTTGAGGCGACGGGTGGACCAGTGTACCAGGGCGGCTGCTCCGACCAGCATCACCGGCATCAGCCACGTGCTCGGCGACGTCGGCAGCCAGGCGCGGTTGAACACCGAGATCGCCGGCCATATGCCGGTGCGCTCGACCTCGGCGGCGTAGTCACGGGCGAACAGCGTGGCACAGAGCTCGCACAGCAGCACGAGACCAAGCGCGGCGAGCGCGAGGGTCAGCAGTTGCAGGACGAGCCGGCCGGCAGCCCGCCAGCCATCACGACCGATCGCATCGACCCAGTCGAGGCTCCACTGCGCGATGCCGTTCGGCGCTTTCAGCATCACAACGATGAAGATGATGCCCTGATAGAGCAGCCACGAGCGGGTGAGGTCGGACACCACATGACCGAACAGGCTCATCAGGAAGCCGCCGATTGCCGGACCGAGGAACAGCGTCGAACCACCGATGAAGGTGGTCAGCACCACGCTCGACGACATGCTGAGCTGGAACAGGACATAGTTGGCGCTCTCGTTCGACACGGCGAGCAGCGCGCCGGCAACGCCCGAGAACAGCCCGGACACCGCGAACACCAGGATCTTGGTGGCGTGGACGTTGTAGCCCAGCGCCGGCAGCCGCTTTTCGTTCTCCCGCAGCGCGATGGTCAGGCGGCCGAACAGGCTGCGGGTATAGGCCCACAGCAGCCCCGCGGACAGCAGCGTCCAGACCAGCACCAGGGTGTAGACATGCTGCTCGGAGCCGAAATTCCACAATGCGAAGGGTTGGCGGAACGAGGAGATGCCGGTCTCGCCGCCGAAGACGCCCTGCAGATTGGGCGCCAGCGTGTACAGCAATTCGGCGACGGCCAGCGTCACCATGGAGAAATAAACGCCGCTGCGCATGGTGGCGAAGAAGCCGAACACCGCCCCCGCAAGCCCGCCCGCCAGCGCACCGGCCAGCGGAATGAACGGCGTCGGCAGCCACAGCACGCCGCGGTCGACCGCGACCATCGCATGAACGGCGGCGAAGGCGCCGATGGCAAAATAGGCGGCATGGCCGAACGACAACATGCCCGCCTGCCCGGCCAGCAGATTGAAAGCGAGCGCGAACAGCGCGGCGATCAGCGCCTTGCCGAGCACGCCGAGCGTGGCGTCGGCGAGCAGGAACGGCGCCGCGGCGAGCACCACCACCACGAGCACGAGGGCGGCGGCGCCGATCCGCGACCGGGACAGCGCCGCGCCGCCCAGTGGATGCAACGAAGCGGTGAGAGGCATGGCGGTCATCCTACAGACGATCTCCGAACAGGCCGGCGGGCCGGACCATCAACACGATCAGCATCACCAGCACCGGCATGGCGCCGGCGAAGGTCGAGAGCTTGACGACGAGCGGGCCGCCGAGCGCGGTGACGACACTACCGAGGCCGACATAGCCGAACAGGTCCGCCACCGAAACGTCGATGCCGATCGACAGCGAGGTCAACAGACCAATGATCAGCGACGCGGCGAACGCGCCCTCCAGCGAGCCGAGGCCACCGACCACGACGACGACGAACACCAGCACGCCCATCTCCAGCGCCATGTTGGGGCTGGTGGTGAGCAGCGCGCCACCGACGACGCCAGCAACGCCCGCCATCCAGGCGCCGAGGCCGAAGGTGCCCATGAACAACGTATCGACGTTGTGCCCGAGCGCGCCGGTCATGGCCGGCCGCTGCACGGCCGCGCGCACGACGATGCCGATGCGGGTACGGCGCAGCAGATAGAACAGAATGCTGAACAGCACGAGCGCGGTCAGGCCCACAAAGATGCGGTAGAACGGGTAATCAGTGCCGAACAGCGAGAACGCCGGAAAACGCAGCGCTGCGGGGACCCCATAGGGGACCGCATAATTGCCGAACACCAGCTTCATCAGTTCCTCGGCCACGAATGCGAGGCCGAAGGTCATCAGCAGCTCGTGGGCATGGCCGAACTTGTGGACAGGCCGCAACAGGAAGCGCTCGACCACAATGCCGATGATCCCGACCAGGATCGGCGCGACGATGAGGGCGCCCGCGAAACCGATCAGCTTGACCAGCGAGTACGCCAGGTACGCCCCGATCATGTAGAACGAGGCATGGGCGAAATTGATGATGCCCATCATGCCGAACACCAGCGTCAGGCCGGCCGACACCATGAATAGCAGCAGGCCATAGATCAGGCCGTTGATGGTGGAAACGACGATGAATTCCATCGCGTGTCCGCGCGCCGCCCCCGCGGCGCGCGCCTCCCGTTAGCGATTGGCGATCAGTTCGGCCGCTGCATCTTGCAGGACGGCGCGACCTCGATGGCGGCGGTCTTCGCGTCGACCACCTTCAGCAGCTTGAAGCCCATGTCGGTGCCGTCGACCTTGTGGGTCGCAGCTTTCGACACCTCGCTGACGGTGATCGGCAGAATCGCCTGGTGGTCGTCCTTGCGCACCGACCACGGCCCGATCGGCGACTCCCAGCTCGCGGTCTCGATGGCCAGCGCCAGCGCCTTGGCGTCGATCGCCCCGCCCTTGAAGTCGACGGTCTTGAGCGCCTCGCCGAGCAGCATCAGCGCGAACACCGCGGTCGGCTCCTCGGAATAGGGATAATGACCGATACGGGTCTTGAAGTCCTCGATGAAGGCCTTGCCCTTCTCGCCGCCAGCCTCGAGGTTGTAGATCTTGACGAGGTAGGAGCCGAGCGCGGCCGGGCCGGCGTTGCCGAGGGTGCCAGGCGTATCCAGCGAAGTGTTGCCGAAGCGCACCTTGGAGCCGGCGTCGCCCGCGGCCTTGAGCAACAGGATGATGTCGTTGGCCCAATTGCCGGTCAGCACCGTCTCGGCGCCGGACGCCTTGATCTTCGCCATGTAGGGCGAGAAATCCTGGATCTTGTTGACGTCGTGCAGTACTGCCTCGACCACGGTGGCGCCGGCTTCCTTGACCGCGCGGGCCTGGGCAGCCTGCATGTCGTGGCCGTAGGAATAGTTCTGGTTGATGGAGTACACCTTGGTGCCGAGCACGCCGGTCTCCTTCATCACCTTGACCAGCGCCTGCATGCGCACATAGGGGTTCGATCCCATCCGGAAGAACCAGAAGTGGCAGCGTTCCGCGGTCAGCTCATAAGCTTCCGAGCCGACGTTGTAGTAGATGATCTCCTTGCCGGGATTGCGCAGGTTGTACTTGCGAATGTCCTCGGTGAGCTGGGCGGCGACGGCGGACGATGACGCCGAGGAGATGACCCGCGCGCCGTCGGCGATGGCGGTCTTGAGCTTGTCGGCGGCGCCGGTCGGGCCGCCCTGGTTGTCGTACTCGATCAGCTGGACCTTGTCGCCGTTGAAGCCGCCGGCCTCGTTGATCCTGGCGACGCCGTAGCGCATGCCTTCGGTGAAGGCGATGCCGGTCTGCGCCGCCGGACCCGACAACGCCTCGATCATCGCGATCTTCAGCGGTTCGGCTGACGCCGCTCCCATCAGCGCAGCGAGTGACACGCCCGCAGCCAGCATCTTCAACAATGATTTCACAACAGCCATGACGGCCCTCCCTCTCGTTTTGGTTCTTGCTTGCCCGGACGCCAGCTACTGCTGGGCGTCCAGGATCTTGCTGGCGTAGTCGCGGCCCCTGGCGTGGGTCAGGAAGCCGGCAGTCAAACCGCCGTCGACCGGGATCACCGCGCCGTTGACGTAGGACGCGTGGTCGGACAGCAGAAACAGGATGACGGCGGCGATCTCACTCGCCTGTGCGACACGGCCGAGCGGCGTGCGGTCGCACATCACCCCGTCGACGAAGCGCTCGGGCACGCCGCCGCGCAGCATCGGCGTATCGACCGCGTTGGGCCCGACGCCGTTGACGCGGATGCCGCGGTTGCCCCACTCGATGGCCAGCGTCTTGGTCAGCCCGACCACCGCCCATTTCGATGCGGCGTAGTTCGCCCGCCCCGCCTGACCGCCGAACGACGTGATCGAGGCCAGCGTGACGATGGCGCCACGCTGGCGCGGCAACATCACCTCGGCTGCGGCCTGGCAGCTGTAGAACGTACCGGACAGGTTGATGTCGATGACGTCGCGCCAGGCCGCGCCGTCCATGGTCTCCGCCGGCTGGGTTCGGGTGATGCCCGCCGCCGGTACGAGGCCTGCGATCGGGCCGGTGCCGCGCTCGATCGCCGCGACCACCGCCTTGGTGGCGTCGAGGTCGCGCACGTCGAGCGCATGCCCCACAGCGCGGGTGCCGAAACGATCGGTGATCTCCCGCGCGGTCTGCGACGCGGCCGCGCCGTCCATGTCCGCGAGCGCGACATCGCCACCGGCCGCGGCGATCGCCTCAGCGGTCGCCCGGCCGATGCCGCGCGCCCCGCCGGTGATGAGAAACAGCCGTCCAGCAATTCCGTCCATGAGCACCTTCCGATCGGGGGCGGCTTATAATTGGATACAATTACCCTTGTAAAGACCAATTTCAAGGAATAAAAAACCTCCTAACGCTTAGATTGTATCCAATAGGATCCACATGGCTGCCAACCGCACGCGGTCCCAGACCGTGACCGACGACATCCGCGAACTGATCGTTCAGGGAGAATTGCAGCCGGGCGAGCACGCCAACGAGCAACCGATCGCCGAGCGTCTCGGCGTGTCGCGCACCCCCGTGCGAACAGCACTGAGCACGCTCGCGAGCGAGGGCTTTCTCGTCTACCACCCCAACCGAGGCTACTTCGTCCGGCGCTTCGACCTGTCGGAACTGATGGACGCCTATGACGTCCGCGCCACGCTGGAAGGCCTCGCCGCCCGGCGCGCCGCCGAGCGCGGGCTGAGCGAGGAGGACGAAGCCGCGATCCGCGCGGCGCTGGCCGACGGCGATCGCATCCTGACCAAGGATCATTTCGAGCCGGACGACCTGCTGCCCTACCGCGCAATGAACATGGCGGTCCACGGCACCGTTATCCGCGCCGCCCACAGCGCCCGGCTCGAACAAGCGATCCGCTCGGCGCAGAACATGCCGCTGCTGTCCGACCGCATCATTCTCTGGCAGGACCTGCCGATCCTGCGGCGCTCGCACGACGACCACCATCGCGTGCTCGACGCCATCCTGCATCGCAAGGAATGGCGTGCGGAATCGCTGATGCGCGAGCACGTCTATTACGCCGGCCTCAACCTGCAGCGTCACCTGCGCCAGTATTGCGGCCATGACGACGTCATCCAGCCGGAAGCCTGGCGCGACGTGCTGGCCTCCTAGCGGCGCCTCGCCGTCCGCTCACATCGACCAAAAAAAACAAGACGAGAACGACAACAAGAACAACAGGAGACTTCGGGATGAGCGCCTCGACCGCACTGTTCGACATCACCGGCCGCATCGTCATCATCACCGGTACCTCGTCCGGTATCGGCCTCGCCACCGCGCAGGCCTTCCTGCAGGCCGGCGCCCGCGTGCTCGGCACCGACCGCACCGAGGCGCCGGCCGTGCTGACCGCGCATCCGCAATTCGGCGGACTGACGCAGGATCTGACCGCCGAGGACGCCGGCCATGCGGTGCTCGCCGCCTGCCGCGCCCGCTTCGGCGAGGTCGACGTGCTCATCAACAATGCCGGCATCGGCGACGCCAAGTCGATTGCACTCACGAGCGACGCGGATCTCGCGCGCTATCTCGCCGTCAACGTCGCCGCGCCGTTCCGGCTGTGCCGCGAGGTCATCGCCGCCATGAAGGGCCGCGGCGGCGCCATCATCAACATCGCCTCGGTGTTCGGCATGGTGGGCGCCGCGAACAGCTCGGCCTATGCGCCGACCAAGGCGGCTGTCATCGGTATGACCCAGCAGCTCGCCACCGAGTTCGGCCGCGACGGGATCCGCGTCAACGCCGTCGCCCCCGGCCTGATCGCCACGCCGCTCACGGAAACACGGCTCGGCACCAATCCCTGGTTCCGCACCATGATGATCGACAACTGCCCGCTCGGCCGCCCCGGCCGTGCCGACGAGATCGCCGCGGCCTGCGTGTTCCTGGCGTCGCCGGCCGCGAGCTTCATCACCGGCGTCACGTTGCCAGTGGATGGCGGGTGGTCGAGCGCCAAGTTCCTGCCGGCGCCCTGACCTCTCACACCCCCGGCAGGGCGTAGCCGGACTCAGCCGACAATCGCGTCACCGAGTCGATCAGCTTCTCGCCCAGCGCCTTGCGCTTGCCCGCGTCGAACAGCAGGCGGCCGTGGCGCTTGCGCACGATGCCGTCGACGATGACCGTGTCGACATTACCGGGATGCGACTGCTCGACCGCGGCGAACACCGGGTCGTGCACCGGGAACAGGTTGAGCTCGCCGGCATCGAGCATGATCAGGTCGGCCTTCATGCCCGGCCGCAGCGCGCCGATGTCGCGTTCCATCATCAGCGCCTTCGCGCCGGCCGTGGTCGCCCAGCGCAGCGCCTCCCGCGACCGGATCATCGGGGTCGCACTCTTCTGCAGCAGGCCGCCGTTGCGCGCGAACAGCAGCGCCATCTGCATCTCGCGCCACAGGCTGCCCGTCACCATCGCCTCGACATCGACGCCGATCGATGGCGTCGCGCCATGGGCGATCACGCGCAGCATCGCGGTCATGTTGGGATAGTCGTGCAGCTCGTTCATGTTGGTGCAGGTGATCGAGCAGCCGGCGTCGAGCAGCCGGCCGATCTCGTCCGCCGACAGATGATGGCAATGAACAAGATTGTGGTCCGGGCCAAGCAACCCCATCGCCAGCAGCCGATCGTAGCCGTCCGGCACGATGGCGTTGGCCCGCGACTTGGTGACATGGGACGATGCCAGCAGGCCGAGATCCCTGGCGAGACGGACATTGTGCAGCGACGCCTCCCAGTCCGCCCAGTGCGGTCCGGCGATGCCGAGGCCGAGCGTCACCCGGCCCGCATGGGCGAAGCGGCTCGCCTGCAACGCCTTGACCCGATCGGCGGGATGCAGCCGCCGCGCCGGCAAGGCGCCCGGCTTCGCCGGTTCGCGCAAGCCGTCGCCGTGGATGTACATCGCGCGCAGCCCGGCATCGACCAGCGCATCGACCGAGCGCTCGGCCTGCTCCAGCGAGCGCAGGTTGTGGGAATAGTCCAGCAGCGTGGTGACGCCGGCATCGAGCTGACCAAGGGCCCCGAACAGCGTGCCCAGATAGTTGTCCTCTGGCGTGAAGCGCGTGGCGATGTCGCCATAGAGGATCCGAAAGTAGTCCGCCGACAGCCACTCTGAGCCGACGCCGCGAAAGCCAGCCTGGAAGGTGTGCAGATGCATGTTGATGAGGCCCGGCATCACGATCATGCTGGAGGCGTCGATCTCCTCGTCGACCGCCATCGTCAGATCGCGGCCGATAGCCTCGATACGGTCATCGGCGATGACGAGGTCGATGTTCTGTTGGTCGCCAATGGCATCGTCCATCGACACCAGCCATCCACAGCGCACCCGTGTTCTTGTCATGTGGCTCTCTCCCCGGCCCCAAGGGCCTGCGTCGCAACGTCGAGCAAGCCGGGCGCGGCTGCACCCCCACCCGGCTTGCGGTCAGGCCGCCTTCAGCACGAAACCGCCGGCGCGCATGACACGCTCGACCGAGGTGACGAGCTCGGCGCGGCGGCGCGCCAGCACGTCATCCGGGAACACGCGTCGGCCGCCCTGCTTGCGGACGACGCCGTCGATCATCACGGTATCGACATTGCCGGCATGGGCCTGATCGGTGATCGACAGCAAGGGATCGTGCACCGGGAACAGGTTGAGGTCGCTGGCCCGCAACATCACCAGATCGGCCTTCTTGCCGGGCGTGATCGAGCCGATCTGGTCTTCGAGGCCGATCGCCCGCGCGTTGCCGATGGTCGCCCACAGCAGAGCTTCACGCGACCTCACCGGCATGACCTGCAACGGCGGCCGGCCGGCGGCAGCATTTTCCCGGAGCGCCGCCCAACGGGCATGCAGCAGCGCGGCCTGCATCTCGCGGAACATCTCGCCGGTGACGATCGGCTCGACATCGATGCCGATCGACGGCAGGCCGCCGAACGCCCGCACCCGCAGCGTGACCGGATCGGCGGCATGGCCATGGAGCTCGACCAGCACCGTCGCCGTGACCGAGGCGCCGGCCTCGACCAGCGGCTTGAGCTCCTCATCCTCGATGTAGTTGCCGTGGACGAGGTTGTGGTCCGGGCCGATCAGTCCGGCCTCCACCAGCCGCTTGTAGCCGCCCGGGGCTACCTGGTCGGCGATCTTGCGGGTGGCATGGGAGGTCGACAGCAAGCCGAGCTCGCGCGCCAGCCGCAGGTCCTGTTCGGCGACCTCGTAAGTGCCCCAGTGCGGGCCGAGGATCGCCATCGCCAGCGTCACCAGCCGATCGTCGGACGCAAAGCGCGACTTGCGCAATGCTTCGATGCGGTCGCGGGGATGAGGCACATGGGTATAGGGCACCTCGCCCGGCCGCGTCGGCGGCTTGGCCGTGCCATGGGCGAACACGGCGCGGATGCCCGATGCCTCCAGGCCGTCGACCGACCGCTCGGCGTGCTCCAGCGAGGTCAGGTTGTGGCACCAGTCCAGCACCGTGGTAACGCCACCGTCGATCTGCGCCAGCGCACCGACGAGGTTGCCGAGATAGTTGTCCTCGGGGCCATAGTGAGTGGCGAGATTGGCGTGGATGTTCTTGTGATAATCCGGCCCAAGCCACTCCGAGCCGATGGCGCGCAAGCCGGTCTGCCAGGTGTGCAGATGGGCGTTGATCAGTCCCGGCATCACGATCATGTCGCTGGCGTCGATGACCTCGTCGGCATCCGCGGTGATCCCCTGCCCGGCTGCCACGATGCGATTGCCCTCGACCAGCACCCGCGCACGGCGGTGATCGCCGATGGCGTCGTCCATGGTGACCAGCCAGCCGCATTCGATCAGGGTTCGTTTCATCCGTCATCCTCCCCTGGCTCGCGATGGAGCCGTTTCCATGCTTGTTTATCGTTGATTATTTTGCGCGCCAGCGATCGACCACCGCACCGATGCGATCCTGTACCTTGGTCAGCGCGATACCGATGATCGCGAGCAGCAGCAGGATCGCGAACACCTGCCCGGTCTCCAGCACCTGGCCGGCGAGCTGCAGCTTGGCGCCGAGGCCGTAGCGTGCAGTCTGCATCTCCGCCGCCACCACCAGGATGATCGAGATGCCGAGCGCGAGCCGCAGCCCGCCGAAGATCGCCGGCACGGCCGCCGGCAACACCACCTTGCGCTGGATCTGCACCTTGCTGGCGCCGAGGTCGCGCGCCGCGAGGATCAGCCCCTCGTCGCACTGCTTCACGCCGATGATGGTGTTGATCAGGATCGGAAAAATGCAGCCGAGCGCCGACAGCGCGATCTGGAAGGCGTTGCCGGTGCCGAGCCAGATCACCAGCAGCGGCAGCAGCGCGATCTTCGGTACCGGATACAGCGCGGCGACGAAAATGTCCGCGATCGCATAAATCCGCCGCGACATGCCCATCAACAGGCCGAGCGTGATGCCGACGATCGCGGCGAGGAAGAAGCCGCCGAAGATCCGCACCAGGGTGATGAAGAGATCGTAGAGCAGTTGCTTGTGCGCAAACAGGTCGTACAGCGCGACGACCACCAGCGACGGCCGCGGCAGGAAGATTTCCGGGATATTGCCCAACCGAACGGCCAGTTCCCAGAACGCCAGGAAGCAGGCGATGGCGACGGGCCCGTACCACCATGTGTCGTCGCGCAGCCGCTCGTCGGCGACGGGCTTGGGGGCAGCGATGTCGGTGGCGAGATGATTGACGTCGGTCATGGCGCGTCCTCAGTTCATCATCGCCTTGCGCACTTCGTCGCGCAGCAGGCCATAGATCTCGGCGAACAGCTCGCCAAAGCGTTTGTCTTTCTGCACGTCGAGGTCACGCGGCCGCGGCAGGTCGACCGGCAGGCTGGCGGCGATGCGCCCCGGCCGCGCCGTCATCACCACCACATGATCGCCGAGGAAGATCGCCTCCTCGATCGAATGGGTGATCAGCACCACGGTCTTGGCATGGCGTTCGACCAGCGCGGACAGCTGCTCCTGCAGATAGAGGCGGGTCTGTGCATCGAGCGCGCCGAACGGCTCGTCGAGAAACAGAATATCCGGCGACATCACCATGCCGCGAGCAAGGCCGACACGCTGCTTCATGCCGCCGGAAAGCTGGCCGGGATAGTGGTTCTCGAACCCCGCGAGCTCGACCGAACGGATCGCCTCCGCCGCGCGTTCGCGTCGCTCGGCGAGCGGCACGCCCTGAAGTTCGAGCCCGAAGGCGACGTTGTCGGCGACAGTGCGCCATGGCAGCAGGTTGAACGACTGCCACACTGTCGCCATCCGCGGCGCCTCACCGGGCGCGAGCGCGCCGGCGGCGTCGCGGTAGAGGAAGCGCACCTGTCCCTGTGCCGGCGCAACCAGCCCA
Source organism: Bradyrhizobium sp. U87765 SZCCT0048 (assembly GCF_018131225.1). Taxonomy (GTDB): domain Bacteria; phylum Pseudomonadota; class Alphaproteobacteria; order Rhizobiales; family Xanthobacteraceae; genus Bradyrhizobium_A. The sequence goes on from NZ_JAFCMM010000001.1 coordinate 1,267,263, forward strand.
CGCATGATCAGCAGCAAGGTCGACTTGCCGCATCCCGACGGACCGACGATCGACGTCACCTTTCCGGCGGGAAACAGGCCGGAGACGTCGGTCAGCGCCGTCGTCGGCTGCCGGTTGCGGCTGAGAAAGCGGTGGGACACACCTTCGATGGAAATGTATTCGAACGACATCGGACGACACGCGCTCCTTCGGGAGGATGTGGACGTGAACGGGATCAGATGAACGGGTTCTTGTCGTCGAGCCGCTGCTTGGCCTCGCGGATCGCACGGTCGTCAAAGATCTGATCTTCCGGCACCGACTTCGCCAGCAGGTCGGTGCGCTCGCGCCAGAACTTCTGCTGCGCCACGATCGAGGGCATGTTCGGCAGACCGTCGATCGCCATGAACGTCCAGCGCGGCCGCGTCTCATCGATGATCGGCACGGTGAGGCCCGTGGCGTCGGCGATGATCTTGAGGATTTCCGGATTGCCGGACTTCGCCGCCGCCATGAACTCGATGTTGCCCTGCATGATTGCCATCGAGAAGCGTACCGCCGCGGAGTGCTTCTCTCGCAGGAATTTCTCGCTGGCGACCGAGCACGCCAGCACGAAATCCGGAGCCAGTTCGTCGCTCCAGGTCGCGACCTTGCCGATGCCCTTGTTCTGCGCGGCGTAGGCGCCCGGCAGCGGCATGTTGAGGATGTCGATGCGGTTCTGCTGCATCAGCGGCAGGCTCGCCTGCGGCGTCAGGCCCCACTGCCAATCGAGGTCGCCTTCCTTCAGGCCGGCCTTGTCGAGCCCGACCGTGTGAAGATATTGCGCAACGCTGCCACGCGACGAGATGCCGATCTTGCGACCCTTGGCGAGACGATAACCGTCCGGACCGCGAAAACCTTTCTCCCACATTTCGTTCGAGACCATGATCGCATTGGAGCCCCAGCCCGGCGCTTCACGTCCGCGCTCGAAGAACAGGCGTAGTCCGGTGCCTTTCGCCATCAGGTTGAACAGGCCCGCACTCAGCGTCGCGCCGGTGATGTCGAGCTCGCCGGCGGCGAGCGCCGGCATCGACAGCGAGCCATCGACATGGCTCGTCGGCTCGATCTCGATGTTGAGCTTTTTGAAATAGCCCTTCGCCTGCGCGATGAAGTACGGCCCGCCGGAAATGTAAGGCGCGTATCCCATGCGAATGCGCGCCGGCTCCAGAAAGCCGGATTGCGCGAACACGTAAGGCGCATGAAGCGCAGCGCTCGCGGCAGTTGCCGCTCCGATGGTGAACTGGCGTCGTGTGATCCGTTGTCCGATCTTTTTCATGATCCGATCTTCTCCTCCCGAAAGTCGAAGAATAGCCGGCATGCAATCGATTGCAAATGAATTCCCGAAAAAGGCCGCCCGGCAGCCGCTGTCGCAGTGCTCGGGTCAGCCTTGATGATCGTTCGGCGGCGCCCTCCCTGGCCTTACGTTTTCCGCCGGCGTCGCCCTGTCGTCACTTCACCTGCGCGATCGCTGCACGCAGCGTTGCGACGATTTGTCCGATCTGCGCTTCCTCGATGATCAGCGGCGGCGACAGCGCGATGACATCGCCAGTCACACGCACCATGACGCCCTGGCGGTAGCATTCGGCGAACACCTCGCCGGCGCGCGCACCAACAGCGCCGTCGCGCGAGGCCAGCTCGATGCCGGCGATCAACCCGATGGCGCGGATGTCGATGACATGCGGACAGTCGCGCAGCGTGTGCATCGCGTCCGACCAGCCGGCGGCAAGCGAGGAACCACGGGTCAGCAACTTCTCGCGTTCGTAGATCCCAAGCGTCGCAAGGCCTGCCGCGCAGGCCGCGGGATGCCCCGAATAGGTGTAGCCGTGGAAGAATTCGATCTGGCTTTCGTCGCCGTGCATCAGCGCATCATAGATCGCCGAGCTTGTGAACACCGCGCCCATCGGGATCGCGCCATTGGTCAAACCCTTCGCCGTGGTGACGATATCCGGCGTCACGTCGAAGTAGTCGGTGGCGAACGGCGTGCCGAGGCGGCCGAAACCGGTGATCACCTCGTCGAAAATCAGCAGGATGCCGTGTTTGGTCGCGATCTCACGCAGCCGTTGCAGATAGCCCTTCGGTGGCAGCAGCGCGCCGGTGGAGCCGGCAATCGGCTCGACGATGACGGCGGCAATCGTCTCTGCGCCATGCAGCGCCACCAGCCGCTCGAGATCGTCGGCGAGTTCCGCGCCATGCTCCGGCAGGCCACGGGAGAAGGCGTTGCGCGACAGGTCATGGGTGTGGCGCAGATGGTCCGTGCCCGGCAGCGACGGGAAGACTCGCCGGTTGTTGACGATGCCACCAACCGAGACGCCGCCGAACCCGACGCCGTGATAGCCGCGCTCGCGGCCGATCAGACGGGTGCGGCCGGCCTGGCCGATCGCGCGCTGATAGGCGAGCGCGATCTTGAGCGCGGTGTCGACCGATTCAGAGCCTGAGTTGGTGAAGAAGACCCGGTCGAGGGTGCCGCCACCCGGGGCCATCGCCGCAAGCTTCTCGGCGAACTCGAAGGCCAGCGGATGGCCCATGTTGAACGACGGCGCATAGTCGAGCGTCGACAACTGCCGCTCCACCGCCTCGGCGATCTCGCGCCGCCCGTGACCGGCGTTGACGCACCACAGTCCGGCCGAGCCATCGAGGATGCGGCGATCGTCGGCGGTCGTGTAGTACATCCCCTGCGCACTCGTTAGCAGCCGCGGCTCGCGCTTGAAACGACGGTTCGGCGTGAACGGCATCCAGTAGTTGGACAGGTCGAGCGCGTTGGCCGTGGCTTGAATGGTCATGGGGGACGTTTCCTTTCGTTGAAGGAAGGGAACCACGTGTGCGCGGGCGTTGAATAGTCCTTTTCTCATTTCTAATAACCCATTGAAATTGCTTGCATCAAAATTGCGTATTTGTTGTATTCTGAACAACCCCAACACCCGCCGGCTCGGTCCGACGGTCCCCACGGACACCGCAATGAGCGACGACATCGGCAACCGGCTGCGATACCTGCGAATTCGGCACAATCTCTCCCAGCGCGAGCTCGCCAAGCGCACAGGCGTGACCAACTCCACGATCTCGCTGATCGAGTCGAACCAGACCAACCCGTCGGTCGGCGCACTCAAGCGCATTCTCGACGGCATCCCGATCGGCCTCGCGGAGTTCTTCTCGTTCGAGCCCGATCGCCCCAAGCAGGTGTTCTACCGGGCGGACGAACTCGTCGAGATCGGCAAGGGCCCGATCTCGTTCCGCCAGGTCGGCGAGAGCATGCTGGGACGCGCGCTGCAGATCCTCAAGGAGCGCTACGAGCCGGGAGCCGAGACCGGCAAGGTGCCGCTGGTGCACGAGGGCGAGGAAGGCGGCGTCATTCTCAGTGGACGGCTCGAAGTCACGGTCGACGACGAGCGCAAGATCCTCGGCCCGGGCGACGCCTACTATTTCGAGAGCCGGCGGCCACACCGCTTTCGCTGCGTCGGTCCGGCGCCGTGCGAGGTGATCAGCGCCTGCACCCCGCCGACGTTCTGAATACAGGCGTGCTAGTTGGCGGGCGTGGCCGGCATGCGGAAGTTGGGGAACCGCGACAGCAGCGCAGCCTTCACGAACTTGAAGTGCTTGATGCTGTGGGAGAGTTCGTCGAGGCGGCGCTGGCCGTTGGCGATCTCCTGATCGAACAGGTTCTGATGGTGGGTATCCAGCGGCTCGCGGTGCAGGTACTCGTCACTGTCGTTGCCAAGCGTCACCGCGGCGCGCGCCAGCACATCGTCGATGCGGGTGTTGAGCCCCGACCACTCGGTTTCCGCGGCTCCGACCGCACCATCGATCGCCTGGACGATCGAGGCGATGCGGCCACCGTCGGTCTCCGCGTCTCGCCCTGCCGATCGAGCGCGAAAGGTCCCGCCGGAGCGCGCACGCGAAAACAGTTGGAACATGATCGCCCCCTTGACCGCTGCCGAAATGCGGATCGTTGCAGGACGGGTATCATCGGCCAGCTCACGCAAGCTGTAAATCCGGGTTCGCCCCGATTTTCTCTACGCGGATACCACCCCGCCGCTCATAGATACCCCTCACCCGCCTCCTCGGCGAAGCGGCCGGGATCTCCCTCCCACACGATCCGTGCGTGTTCCAGCACATAAACCCGGTCGGCATGGGGCAGCGCGAAGGTCACATTCTGCTCACCGAGCAGCACGGTGATCGCGGTGGTCTGGCGCAGCCGGGTCAGCGCCTTGGACAGCTGTTCCAGTATCACGGGTGCAAGGCCGAGGGTCGGTTCGTCGAGGATCAGGATCTTGGGCTGCATCATCAGCGCGCGGCCGATCGCCAGCATCTGCTGTTCGCCGCCGGACAGCGTCTGCGCCATCTGCCCCTGGCGCTCTTTCAGGATCGGGAACAACTCGAACAGCCAGGCGAGCTGGCGGCTACGAGCCGCGTCGTCGAGGTGCTGGCCGCCGAGATCGAGGTTCTCGCGTACCGTCATCTCGCCGAACAGCTCGCGCGTCTCCGGGCAATGGACGATGCCGCTGCGGGCAATCTTCGCCGGTGTCTGGCCGCGCAATGACGCGCCGTCGCGAACAATCTCGCCCTTGAAGGGCAGCAGACCGGAAATGGCGTTGAACAGCGTCGTCTTGCCGGCACCGTTCAAACCGACCACGGAGACGAACTCGCCCTGATGGACGTGGATGGACACGTCCTGCAGCGCCTGCGCCTTGCCATAGGAGACGCTGAGGTTTTGCACCTGCAGCAGCGGCACCTCGTCGGCAAAGCTGGTCTCGGGGCGGGCCGACGTCTCGATCGCGCCGCCGAGATAGACGCGCCGCACCGTGTCGTTGCGCATCACTTCGTCGGCGCGGCCGGTGACAATCTCCTCGCCGAGATACATCGCCAGCACCCGGTCGACCAGCGCGGCCACGCTCTTGACGTTGTGGTCGACCAGCAGCACCGCTCGCCCCTCGTCACGAAAGCTTCGGATCAGGTCGGAGAAGGTCGCGACTTCCGCCAGCGTCAGACCGGCGAAGGGCTCGTCGACCAGCACCACCTTGGGGTCGCGCGCGATCGCCTTGGCAAGCTCGAGCCGGCGCAAATCGGCAAACGGCAGGGTCGGCGGCCGGCGGTCGATCACCGCGCCGAGCCCGACCCGCTCGGCGATCCATGTCGCCCGCGCGATCAGCGCATGGTCGGCGAACAGTTTGAACAGGCTGTCCGGCAGCAGCGCGACCATGATGTTTTCGAGCACGGTCTGGCGGTTGAGCGGCCGCGAGTGCTGGAACACCATGCCGAAACCACGCCGGGCAATCTGATGGGCAGGTTGCCCGGCGATGTTGTCGCCCTCGAACCGCACCGTGCCGGCGGTCGGCCGCTCGATGCCCATGATCGACTTCATCGCGGTCGACTTGCCCGAACCGTTGGGGCCGATCAGGCCGAGGATCTCGCCGCCATGAAGATCGAGACTGAGGTTCTTGACTGCCGTGAGGCCGCCAAAACGCTTGACCAGTCCCCGTACCTCGAGGACCGGCGCCGATTGCACCGCTGCACTCACGAGCGCGCTCCCCGTGACAAAGCATAGCCGAGGAAGCCGTTCGGGATGAACAGGATCGCGAGCAATGCGACCGTCGAGACGATGAAGGTGGCGAGCTCGCCAGTCGGCCGCAGGAACTCGCCCGCGACGATCAGGAAGATGGCGCCGAGCGCGGCCCCCAGCACCGTGCGCCGCCCGCCGAGCACGGCCGCAACGATGACCTGCACGCCAACAGCGACATCGACCACGGTGCCGACCGAGGCGGTGCCGAAGTAGAACACCAGCAGCGCACCCGACAGGCCGGAGAAGAACGCGCTGACGATGAAGGCGGCCAGCTTGTGCTTGACGATGTTGAAGCCAAGCGCCCCGGCCTGCACCGGATCCTGGCCGCTCGCCTGCAGGATCAGTCCGACCGGCGAGCGCGACAGACCGTAGAGAATGGCCGCGCTGATCGCCATGAAGCCGAGCGCGATCCAGTAGTTGATGTCGGCGCTGATGGTGATCACATCGGGAATGGTGAGGCCGATCTCGCCGCCGGTGAGGTCGGCGAACACGACGATGAAGTTCTGCAGCATCAGCACCGCCACGAGCGTGGTGAGGCCGAAATACGGGCCGCGGACCCGCAGCGCCGGCAGCGCAAGGACCAGCCCCGCCACCACCGACGCCAGCGCACCGAGGACGATGCAGAGATAGACCGACAGGCCATACTGGTTGTTGACGATGCCGGCCGTATAGGCGCCGACCCCGATGAGGAAGGTCGGCCCGAAATTGACCTCGCCGGCGAAGCCGAACAGCAGGTCCCACGCCATCGCGAACACGCCAAAGTAGTAGGCCACCGTGAGCAGGCCGAGAATGTAGCCGGACACGTAGAGCGGCAGCGTCGCGGCGAGGATCACCACGACAAGGCCGATCCACAGCGGTCGCGAACGAAGAATGTCTCCCATGCTCAGCGCCTCCCGAGCAGGCCTTGCGGCCGAATGTACATGACCGCGACCAGCAGCAGCAGCGCGGGAATGGTGCGATAGGCCGGTGAGATCACGTACGCCGTGATGGTTTCGAGATAGCCGACAACCAGCGCGGCGATCAGCGAACCCGACACGCTGCCTAGGCCGCCAAGCACGACGATGGAGAACGCGCTCGCCGTCAGCGGCCCGACGCTGTAGGAGCTGACGCCGAGAAACATGCCGAGCAGTACCCCGGCGATCCCAGCGAGAACGCCATAGATGCTCCACACCACGATGTAGACGTTGGTCAGCTCGAAGCCGAGTAGCGTGACACCACGCGGGTTCATCGATGCCGCGAGCACCACCTTGCCGGTGCGGGTGCGATTGACCAGCAGCCACAGCAGCGCGATCACGAGGCAACAAACCAGCGCAGTGAAGATCTCGTTGCGCGGGGTGCGGACGCCGGCGATGCTGACCACGCCCTCGACAATCGGCAGAACCGTCTTGGCGTTGTTGGTGAAGAAGTAGGCGATCAGCTCCTGGATCATGATGCCCCAGAGCAGCGTGCCTGTGAGCACGAAAATCTCCTTCTCCTCGTTCGGAATCTTGCGGGAGCGCTGGATCGGTTGCACCACCGCGAAGTAGGTGATCAGCGCGGCGACCAGCGCGACACCGACGCCCATCAGTGCGCCGCTGTAGGTGTCGAGATGGAGCACGCTCGCCGCGGCCCAGGCCGCGACCGCGGCCAGCACCATGATGGCGCCATGGGACAGGTTGAGCACACCGGAAACGCCGAAGATGAGCGTGAAGCCCATCGCGCCAAGCGCATAGAGGGCGCTGACGGCAAAGCCGTCGATCAAGATCTGCAGGACAAGCATCAGGTCACGCCGCGGCCGAGCCGGCCGTCACTGGAGGAAAACGGCACGGCGCTCCCGAACATCTCCGGGAGCGCCGCTGTCGGCACCGTCAGTTGCTCGTGACCTTGATGAAGCTCGGGAATTTAAGCTGTCCCTTCGCGACCTCCTTGGGCCAGACGCTGATCTGCCTGCCGTCCTGCCATTGCAGCATCAGGCCAGTGATCAGCCCCTTGCCGTACTTGATCGCGTGGGTGAATTGATCGTCCTTGCCGTAGAACTGCACCCGCCCGATCGTGCCCTCCCAGTCGGTCTTTTCCAGTGCAGCGACCAGCGGATCGGCATCGGTCGTCCCTGCCCGCTTGACCGCGTCGGCGATGAAGTAAACCTCGTCATAGGCGGTGTAGCCCGCATAGGACGGATAGTTGCCGAACCTGGCCTTGAAGCCTTCGGCGAATGGAATCGACTTCGGTGTCACCGCGACATCGGGCCCCGACACGCCCTGGTAGAGCACGCCGTTCGCCGCATCGTTGGTGTCCTTGCCGAAGGTGCTGTTGGTCGCCTGGGAGCTGATGCCGAGCATCGGGATCGGAACCTGCTGGTTCTTCCACTGCACCGTTGGCTGCACGCCGACGTGAGAGATGCCAGTGATGATCACGTCGGGCTTCGCCGCCTCGATCTTGTTGAAGATCGGCGTGAAGTCGGTGGTATCCGGCGAGAAGCGGATGTGGTCGAGCACCTTGAGCCCGATCTTCGGCAGGCACTCCTCGTAGCCGATGTCGAGCGGCTTGGTCCACGCCGCATCCTCGCTCATGATCACCGCGGTTTTCATCTTCTTGTCGTCGACAAGGAGATCCTTCGCGGCATCGCAGACCGACAGCGCCAGCGCCGCCGACGTCAGATAGCCGTGGAAGGTGTATTTGTTCTTGTCGTAGTCCTTGTGGACGCTGAGACTGATTTCGTTCGACGCCGCGCCCGGGGTAATGAACGGCGTCTTCAGCCGCGAGGCCCATGGCTCGAGCGCCAGCACCACCTCGCTGATGAAGCTGGCGATGACGACATTGACCTTGTCCTCGTTGACCGCGCGCTGAAACGCGCGGACCGAGTCCGCCGACGAACTGTGGTTGTCGTAGGTGATGATCTCGATCTTGCGGCCGTCGACGCCGCCCTTGGCGTTGATTTCATCGGCCGCCAGTTGTGCCGCCTGCGGAATCGAGGCGCCGGCGATCGCCTGCGCCTCGGCAATGATGCCGATCCTGATGGGGTCTGCGGCGCGCGCCGGACCGGCGCCGAGAAGTGCGGAGACGCCGAGGGACAGGCCCAGGGCGGAGGTCAGGAAAATGGATCGCATCGATCCCGGCGCACGCCGGAAATTCTGGTCATGCATGATCGGTTCCTCTCTCGCTTGGCGAGGCCTGTTGATCAGCCTCTTGGCATACCAGTGTAACCACCGCTGCGATCACGGCAAGACGAAGCGCGCAGCCACGCGCTTCACGATCGTGAAATGTCGTGCACCAGAGCGCGACCTATGCGCCGTTCGTCGATGTTGCTTTTGGAACGCGCCATTTTGAAACGCGCCATGGCAATGGCGCAGTGCGGCATGACCAGCCCAGAGCGTGGGCCATGGTCCAGCCCGACGCGTTGTGTCTGATACCGAAGAGAAGCGAAGATGGCGGATCGGCACGCGACCAACCCCAGACGTGCCGTCCGGGATCACCGGTCGCAGGCCGGATCGGAATGTTGCGGTCGCGAGATTTCCGCGGACAGGAAATGCGGTCGCTCGCGCCTTCCGCGGTGTGAAGCTGCCGAGCGCTTCACACCGCCGTTCGTCAATGAAGACGCGCCTGCCCCGTCAGTCGCCGGTGGCGCGGGCGAAATCGATATAGATCTCGCGCAACCGCGTCGCGACCGGTCCGGGCTTGCCACCACCGACGACCTCACCGTCGATCTTGACCACCGGCTGCACGAAGCTGGACGCGCTGGTGATAAAGGCTTCCTTGGCGGCGAGCGCCTCAGCAACCGTGAATGCCCGCTCCTCGATGCGCAGCTGCCGTTCGGCGGCGAGCGCGACCACCGCCTTGCGGGTGCATCCCGGCAGGATCGCGTTAGAGTTCTGTCGCGTCACCAGGGTGTCGTCCTGGGTCAGGATGAATGCCGACGACGAGCCGCCCTCGGTGATGGCACCATCCTCTACCATCCAGGCCTCCTGGCAGCCGGCCTCGGCCGCCGCCTGCTTGGCCAGCACCTGCGCCAGCAGCGCCACGCTCTTGATGTCGCGCCGCGCCCAGCGGATGTCCGGCACGGTCTTGACCGCGATGCCGGTCTTGGCAGCGGGCGCGTTGACGATGTCCTTGACACTCGTGAACATCACCAGCGTCGGCTTGGCGTCCTTGGGGAACGGAAAGTCGCGCTCGGCGGCGCCGCGCGTCACCTGCAGATAGACGAGGCCGTCGACAAGGCTGTTGCGCGCGATCAGCTCCTTCTGGATCTCCTTGATCCGCTCGAGGGTCTCCGGCAGCGCCAGGGCGATCTCGCCGACCGAACGCTGCAACCGCGTCAGATGGGAATCGTTGTCGACCAGTTTGCCATCGAGCACCGCCGAGACTTCATAGATGCCATCGGCGAACAGGAACCCACGGTCGAGGACCGAAACCTTGGCCTCCTCCAGGGGTACGAACGAACCGTTGACGTAAGCGATGCGACTCAAAGCGATATCTCCTCGACGATAGACCGGCGCGCGATAGGCGTCCGCTGGCCGTTATGAACCCTCAATGCGACAAGATCTTGGAGAGGAAGTTCTGGGCGCGGTCGCTGCGCGGCTTGCCGAAGAAATCTTCGGTACGGGCATCCTCGACGATCTCGCCGCGGTCCATGAAGACCACGCGCTGCGCGACCTTGCGGGCGAACCCCATTTCGTGGGTCACCACCATCATGGTCATCCCGTCGCGGGCGAGTTGCACCATGACGTCCAGCACCTCGCTGATCATTTCCGGATCGAGCGCCGAGGTTGGTTCATCGAACAGCATGGCGATGGGATCCATCGCCAGCGCCCGCGCAATGGCGACACGCTGCTGCTGACCGCCCGACAACTGGGCGGGAAATTTCTCGGCATGGGCCTTCAGGCCGACGCGGTCGAGCAGCGCCATGCCTTTGGCAAGCGCCTCGTCGTGCTTGCGGCCGAGGACTTTTTCCTGGGCAAGGCAGAGATTGTCGACGATCTTGAGATGCGGAAACAGCTCGAAGTGCTGGAACACCATGCCGACCTTCGACCGCAGCTTGGGCAGATCGGTCTTCGGGTCATTGACCTTGATGCCGTCGATCGTGATGTCGCCTTCCTGGAACGGCTCGAGCGCGTTGACGCACTTGATCAGGGTCGACTTGCCCGATCCTGACGGTCCGCACACCACCACGACCTCACCCTTGGCGACACTGGTGGTGCAGTCCTTCAGCACCTGAAAGCTGGTGCCGTACCACTTGCTGATGTGACTGATCTCGATCATGAGGAATCCGTTACTGGGCAAAGCTGATGCGCGCCTGCAGCCGCCTGACGCCGGCCGACGCGATGAACGAAATGACGAAGTAGACGACGGCCGCGAACAGGTACATCTCGACCAGACGCCCGTCGCGCTGCGCCACCTTGCTGGCGGCCCCGAGGAAATCGGGGATCGAGAGCACATAAACCAGCGAAGTGTCCTGGAACAGCACGATGGTCTGGGTCAGCAGCACCGGCAGCATCTTGCGGAACGCCTGCGGCAATACGACGTAGCGCATGGTCTGGGCATAGGTCAGACCGAGGGCCTGCGCCGCCGCCGGCTGGCCGCGAGAGATCGACTGGATGCCGGCGCGCATGATCTCGGAGAAATACGCCGCCTCGAACAGGATGAAGGTCACGAGCGAGGACGTGAACGCGCCGACATGGATCGGCCGCGACGCGCCCGTCAGCCACTGGCCGATGTAAGGCACGAGGAAATAAAACCAGAAGATCACCAGCACCAGCGGCAGCGACCGCATCAGGTCGACGTAGAGCCCGGCGATGCGTCCCAGCAGCTTGAGGTTCGACAGCCGCATCAGAGCGATCAAGGTGCCAAACACCAGTCCGCCGAACGCCGAGAGCGCCGTCAGCGTCAGCGTGAAGGTCATGCCGTCGAAGAACAGATAGCCGAGCGAACGGCGGATGACGTCGAAGTCGAAATTCGCGAACATGACGCCTCGCTATTTGCCGGTGATGTAGCCGGGGATCGCAACCCCGCGCTCGACGAAACGCATGGCGACGACGACCACGATATTGACCATCAGATAGAGGATGGTCGCGGCCGTGAAGGCCTCGAACACCTGGAACGAGAACTCCTGCATGGCGCGCGCCTGCCCGGTCAGCTCGATCAGGCCGATGGTGATCGCCACGGAGGAATTCTTGATGGTGTTGAGGAATTCCGATGTCAGCGGCGGCAGGATGATGCGAAATGCCATCGGCAACAGGATGTAGCGGTAGGTCTGCCCGGTCGTGAGGCCGAGCGCGGTGCCGGCCATCTTCTGGCCGCGCGGCAGCGCGTTGATGCCGGCCGAGAGCTGCACGGCGACGCGCGCCGACATGAACAGGCCAAGACCGATCACCGCCGTCAGGAACGGCGCATTGGGCAGCTGTTTCAGCCACAGCCCCCAGCTGCGGGGCAGCACTTCGGGCAGCACAAAGAACCACAGGAACAGCTGCACCAGCAGGGGCATGTTCCGGAACAGCTCGATATAGGCGAAGCTGATGCGCTGCGCGGTCTTCGAGGGCAGCGTGCGCATTACGCCGATGATCGCGCCAGCCACCAGCGCGATGACCCAGGCGCACAGCGCCGTTGCGATGGTCAACCACAGGCCGGACAGCAGCATGTCCAGATAGGTGCCGGTGCCGCTCGGCGACGGCTCCCAGAAAATCCGCCAATTCCAGTGATAATTCACGTTCGGTCCCCCGACCTCCGGATCACAGCGGGCACCCGCGCCGCGGGCAAGTCGCCGCGGCGCGGGCTGCCAGTCCCGTTACTTGGGAATATAGGCGTCGGGATCGGGCGAGTCCGACGGTTCGGCGAACGCCCTCTTCTGCTCCGGCCCCATCGGCACGTTGAGGTTCAGCCCCTTCGGCGGGATCTTCTGTGTGAACCACTTGTCATAGATCTTGGCGCCTTCCGGGCTCTTGTAGAGCGCCGCGGTCGCATCATCGGCCACTTTCTTGAAGGCCGGATCGTCCTTGCGCACCATGATGCCGTAAGGCTCGGGCTTGGAGAACGCGTCTTTCGAGATGACGTAGGCGTCGGGATCCTTCGATCCGGCGGCGAGGCTCGCCAGCAGGATGTCGTCCATCACGAACGCCACGGCGCGGTCGGTCTCGACCATCAGGAATGCTTCGGCATGATCCTTGGCCGGCACGATATTGATGCCGAGACTGCGCGCCGCGTTGACCTCGTTGAGCTGCTTGATGTTGGTCGTGCCCGAGGTCGACACCACCGTCTTGCCCTTGAGGTCGTCGATGGTGTTGAGGTGGCTCGACTTCTTGGAGACGAAGCGGCTGGCGGTCAAAAAGTGGGTATTGGTGAACGACACCTGCTTCTGACGCTCGACGTTGTTGGTCGTCGAGCCGCATTCGAGATCGATGGTGCCATTGGCCATCAGCGGAATGCGGGTCGCCGAGGTCACCGGGTTGAGCTTGACCTCGAGCTTGTCGAGCTTGAGCTCCTTCTTCACCGCATCGACGATGCGATAGCAGATGTCCATCGCGAAGCCGACCGGCTTCTGATTGTCGTCAAGATAGGAAAACGGAATCGACGAATCGCGAAAGCCGATCGTGATCGTGCCGGTGTCCTTGATGTTCTTCAGCGTGCCGGTCAGTTGCTGCGCCGCCACCGGGCCACCGCCCAGTGCGAGCGCCCCGATCGCGGCGCCGATGATCACATAGTTTTTCATTCGTCTTTCTCCTCCTCTCAAGCTCAGGCCGTGGTGGTTGCACCGCCTGTCCGGCGAACGGGGTGACCGCGGGCCTGGCCGCGTCCACTCCGTCCCGCCGGGAGCGGCGAAATGCTTGCATAATTCGGACCAGGACAAGTTCGGCGGACACCGCGCGTTCCCCCGGTCATGGGCAACGGTCATGGGCAACAGGCATCGGTCGCGGTCCGGCCTCCCGGACACCGGCGAAGACCAGCGATCACGGCACGGCTCGCGCTGTTGCGCAATATGGCTCGATTGTCCGTGTGCGATCGTCAGGAGGTCCTGACGCCTGCGCAGTCCCATTCATGGCCCCCTCCCGTCCCGCGCCCGGCTTGTCGCCGATGTCGTCTGCTGGGCCGGATGTTATTGCGCGCCTGCCCATCGGGCCGACGCCGTTGTTAGCCGATGAAGAAAGCAGCACCGGCGGAACGATGATAGCCCGAATTGGCGAACAACCGCCATTATTCGTTGGTGTGAAAACGGGCAACTGCACGGCAGATGGACGCCGTCGGTAACCGGTAACGCTCAGCCGGCGAGCGCTTCGGGACGCTTGACCTCGATCTCGACGAACGCAATCGGGTGTTCGGAACCGTTCATGACATCGTGTTCCACGCCGGCCAACCGGCGATAGGACTGCCCTGCGGACAACGGCACATCGCTGACGACCGCGCCGTCATGGATGCGCAGCACGCCATCGGTGAGCATGATCACGAAATAGGGCCAGCCGTGGCGATGCCAGCCGGTCACGGCCCCGGGAACGAAGTCCCAGCGGGTAATCCGGACCGTATCGTCGTCGCTCTGAATGGTTGGAATGGCCGGGGTCGTACACTGAAACGCCATCGCAAACCCCGTCCTTCCCCGTCAGCCTGGAATGATCCGCCGGCGCCTGGCCGACTTCTGCTCGACCACCACCACCCGTGGACCACGGCGCGCACCGACGCCCTCGATGATCTGCCGGACCGGTTCAGCCGCGCTCCGCACCCGGGTCTTCATGACTTCGGTGCGAACCTGATCGAGCGGCATGCCCATCAGCGCTGCTGCAATATCGGCCTGCTGCTCGCGATCGTCCGTGATCCCGGCGGCGGCGTAGATCGCCTCCTCCAGGGTCGGCAGGTCGACCTTGAGCCGCCGCGAACCGTACTTCGTATTCCAGGTGGTCGTCAAAACACTCGATCTCCAGTCGCCTCGGTACGCGCAGGGGTTGCACCACCTTTTGTGCAGCGCACACACGACCACGACATAATCGGATTTCAGCCCGGTGGCGAGGACGAAATTCGGGCAAATTGCCTCGCTGTCCTCGCCACACTTTCTATTCCTGCGGCATTGAGGCGGCCTCGATCAGAACGACGACGTCGCCGGCCCGCAGGGTCTGGCCCGGCCGGATGCGGACCTGCGCCACCCTGCCCCCCACGGGCGCGGGCACGCCGATCTCCATCTTCATCGATTCGATGATCGCCAGGGTCTCGCCGGCCGCAACCCTCGCCCCCTCCTCGACCAGGATCTTCCAGACATTGCCCGGCACCTCCGAGAAAGCTCCGGTCGTACCGTCCGGAATGCCGTCGTCCCCCACGGGCCCACCGGGATCGTCGCGCACCTCGTCGAGCGCGAGCGCTTTCCAGCGGCTGCGCTCGGCCTCGAATGCGGCCTGCTGGCCAGCCTTGAACGTCGCGATGCTGTCGTGCGCGGCGGCTTGTCGCTGCACATGTTCGGCATAGGAGAATTCCGTCTCCTCGATCTTCAGCGGATAGGCGCCGTGCGGAAACGCCTCGCGTGCTTCCATCAGTTCAGCGGCATCGACCGGAAAGAACCGGATCTGGTCGAAGAAGCGCAGCAGCCAGGGATGCCCCGGCGCGAAAACCGGCGTCGTCCGCCATGTGTTCCAGACCTGGATGGTACGGCCGAACAGCTGATAGCCACCCGGGCCTTCCATGCCATAGATGCACATGTAGGCGCCGCCGATACCGACCGCGTTCTCCGGCGTCCAGGTCCTTGCGGGGTTGTACTTGGTCGTCACCAGGCGGTGGCGCGGATCGAGCGGGGTCGCGACCGGGGCGCCGAGATAGACGTCGCCGAGGCCGAGCACCAGGTAGCTCGCGTCGAACACGATGCGACGCACATCGTCCTCGCTGCCAAGCCCGTTGATGCGGCGGATGAACTCGATGTTCGAAGGGCACCACGGCGCATCGGGCCGCACCAGTTCCTGATACTTTTGCATCGCCAGCACCGCGGCCGGATCGTTCCACGACAGCGGCAGGTGGAGGATCCGGCTCGGTACGGTCATCGCATCCACTGCCGGCAGGTCGCGCTCGAGCGCCCGCAGCGCATCGAGCAGGCGCCGCCGCGACAGCACCGCACTGTCGTAGTGCACCTGCAACGAGCGGATGCCCGGCGTCAGGTCGATCAGGCCCGGCAGTTTCGCGCGCTCGACGGCCTGAGCCAGCGCATGCACCCGCAGCCGCAGACCGATATCGAGCTCCATCGGTCCGTATTCGACGAGCAGATTGTCATCGCCGGCACGGCGATAGACCACCGGCACTGCGCCGCGGTCGTCACGGCCCACGACGGCCGCGCCAAGGTCGGGCGCTGCGCGTGCGACCAGTGGGCCGGCGACGGGATCGTCGCGCCGCTGCGCCACGAACCGCACGGTATCGCCGGGACGCAACTGACCGACCTTCCACAGTTCGTCACGCGCCACCACCGCCGGACAGACGAAGCCGCCGAGACTCGGGCCGTCCGGGCCGAGAATGATCGGCATATCGCCAGTGAAATCGATGGCGCCGATCGCATAGGCGTTGTCGTGGATGTTCGACGGATGCAGGCCCGCCTCGCCCCCATCCGGCCGCGCCCAGGCCGGCTTCGGCCCGATCAGCCGAACCCCGGTGCGGGCACTGTTGAAATGCACCTCGTAGGTCGCCGCGAACAGGGTTTCGATATCGCCATCGAGGAAGAAATCCGGGGCGCCGTGTGGACCGTAGACCACACCGATAGTCCAGGCCCGCGTCAGCTCCGGCACCTCCTTGTCGCTCGGCAAACGCGGCGGTCCGGCCGCCTCGGCATCGGCCATGTGCAGCACGTCTCCGCCCTTCAGCACGCCGGTGGCATGCCCGCCGAATGCTCCCAGCGCGAACACTGCTCGCGAGCCGAGGATCTGCGGCGCCTCGAAGCCGCCGCGCAGCGCGAGATAGCAGCGCTGGCCGGCACCCTCGATTGCGCCGATGGCCAGCACCTGGCCGCCGCGCACGACGATCGGTCGTTGATGATCGATGGCAACACCATCGAGGGTCGCTCGCATGCGCGCACCAGCCAGCGCGATGACCGCGTCGGCGTTGAAACGCAGTGTCGGACCATTGACCGTCAGCTCCAGCGACGCCGTCGTCTCCGCGTTGCCGACGATGGCGTTGGCAAGGCGGAACGAGCGTTCGTCCATCGGACCGCTCGGCGGCACGCCGACGTGCCACAGATGCAGCCGCCCGGGCAGTTCCTGCAATCCGGACTGCGCGCCCGGCGCCAGCACATCGACGGTGCGCGGCGTAAACGGCAGGCAGCCGAGCACGCTGGTCGCCACACGCCCGGTTAGGAACGGCTCGGCCGCGACGACCGTGCGCAGATAGTCGAGATTGGTCTCGATGCCGGCAACCGTGGTCGCCTGCAGCGCCTGCTGCAGGCGCTCGATGGCGTCTGCGCGGCTATCGGCCGCGACGATGATCTTGGCCAGCATCGGATCGTAGAACGGCGTCACCTCGACGCCGGTCTCGATCCAGCCGTCGATCCGCGCCCCCGCCGGAAAGCGCACCTCCGTCAGGCGGCCGGCGCTCGGCCGGAAACCCGCGGCGGGGTTCTCGGCATAGAGCCTGACCTCGATCGCCGCCCCGCAGGGCGCGAGCGGCGGCAGACCGGCGAGCACATCCTCGCCCGCGGCCTGGCGCACCATCCATTCGACGAGGTCGATGCCGAATGCAGCCTCGGTCACCGGGTGCTCGACCTGCAGGCGGGTGTTGACCTCGAGAAAATAGAAATCCTCGCGCGCAACGTCGTAGATGAACTCGACGGTGCCGGCGGATTCGTAAGCAACACGCTGGCCCAGCGTGACCGCGGCGGAATGCAGCCGCCGCCGCACCGCCTCGCTCAGCCCCGGCGCAGGCGTCTCTTCCACGACCTTCTGGTTACGCCGCTGCAGCGAGCAGTCGCGCTCGCCAAGCGCGATCACACCGCCGTTGCCGTTGCCAAAGATCTGCACTTCGATGTGGCGCGCCTCGGCGACGAAGCGTTCGAGATAGACACGCGCGTCGCCGAAGCTCGCCCGTGCCGTGCGCTGGACCGTGGCGAACTTGTCTCGCAGCGCGGCCACGTCGTGACACAACTGCATGCCGATGCCGCCGCCGCCGGCCGTGCTCTTCAGCATCACTGGGTAACCGATCCCGGCAGCGGCTGCGACCGCCTCGGTCTCCGTTTCGATCAACCCCGAACCCGGCAACAGCGGCACGCTGGCATCGACCGCGATCTCCCGCGCCCGGTGTTTGAGACCGAAAGCCTCGAGATGCTCGGGCCGCGGCCCGATGAAGCGAATGCCGTGGCGCGCGAGCGCCTCGGCGAGATGCCGGCTCTCGGACAGGAAGCCGTATCCGGGGTGGACCGCGTCGGCGCCCGTCTGCAGACACGCCGCGACGATCGCATCGACATTCAGATAGCTGTCGGCGGCCGGAGCCGGCCCGATGCGGACGGCCTCGTCGGCATCCAGCACCGGACGGGTGAAGCGATCCGCGTCGGAGTAGACCGCGACCGACGCGATGCCCATCCGGCGCAACGTCCGGCCGATCCGCCCGGCGATCTCGCCGCGGTTGGCAATCAGAACCTTCCTGAACATGCTCAGTCCCCCTTCGCCTCGAAGACCACCACCTGCACCGGCGTCGGAAAGAAGCCGTTGCAGGGATTGTTGATCTGCGGGCAGTTGGAGATCAGGCAGAGCACGTCCATCTCGGCCAGCAGCTCGACATGGTCACCGGGCTTCGACACCCCGTCGACGACGGTGAAATTCCCCTCCGGATCGATCGGCACGTTCATGAAGAAGTTGAGATTCGGCACGATGTCGCGCTTCGACAGGCCGTGCTTCGCCGCCTCGATCAGGAAGTTCTCGCGGCAGGCATGGAGATAGCGGGTATGACGGCCAAAGCGCACGGTGTTGCTTTCGCACGAGCAGGCGCCGGCGGAGGTGTCGTGCAGGCCGCAGCTGTCCGCCACCATGCGCAGCATGGTCCGCCCCTCGTTCGAGACGATGCGGGTGCCGGTGCTGACATAGGCCGCCCCCTGCGCACGCAGGGTATCCTGGCCGCTGTAGCGCTCCTGCGGATCGGCGGCGTTGTAGAACAGCGTGTCGACGGCCTGCTGACCGTGGCTGTCGATGATGCGCAGCCGCTGGCCCTTGCGGATGATCGCGGACCATGGAGCGCAGGCAGCGATCTCGGTGTCGATCACGACCCGGGCGTCGGCGGGAATGGTATGCATGGTCATGGCGGTCACCCGGCGATGGCGCTGTCGGACAGCGCGTTGTTCTCGAAGGCGCGCAAAGCTTCCGCACTTGCGGTGCGGCAGGGATCGTCCGGGGCGGCTGGTCCCGCCCGATAGCGGATGGCCTCGACCGCCCCCCGCCGCGGCGTCGGCAGGGGATCGAGCGGGTGCGGACAGTTGGACAACGCAACCAGCAGATCCATCTCCGCCCGCAGGTCGACAAAGTCACCTGCACGCCGCCGCTCTTCCTGCCACACCAAACGCCCCGTCCCATCCACGGCCACCGGGGCAAAGAACGCGATGCACGGCATGACGTCGCGGCGATCAAGGCCGAGCTTGCCGGCGGCGAGAATGAAATTGTCGCGGCTGTTGCGATACGAACCGGCTCCGTACTTCTCGGCATTGGTCACAGCGGACGACGCTCCCGCGAGGGTGTCATGGGCACCGCTGGTATCCTCCACCATGCTCAGCAATACCCGCCCCATGTCGGATAAGATCACCCGTCCCCTGCGCAGACTCGCCGCCCACTGCACCTTGATGGTGTCGGCATGGTTGAGCCTCTCGCTGGGCTCGGCGGCACTCCAGGCAAGCAGGCTGACGCAGGACTGCCCGCCGGTGTTGACAAGCCGCAGCGCCTCGCCACGCTTCAGCCGCGTCGTCCAGTACCAGCCGTCGGCGATGGTCTCACGATGATCGATGGCGGCTTCGGCGATCGGAGCGCCGTCGCGGGCCGTCAGCGGCGGCAGCGCGCGCGGCGCCTGCCCCTGGCCGGCCGCCTTCAACTCTTCATAGCGACGTCGGTTTGCGGCGATCTCGGCCTGCTGCTCTTGCGTCAGGATCATGGTTGCCCTCTCTCGGACAGGTGCCGGGTCGTCCCGGATCATGCTCCCTGGGCGGCCGGGTCGTCCCGGCCGGAGCGGACAAGCGATGGGCGCTGCGCGTCGGCGACGCGCCGCGGATAGATCTCGAGGTCGCGCGAGATAGTCGCGCCGTAGCGCTCGCGCTCCTCCGGGCGGTCGCGATGGCGCTCGAACGCAATGACGCGGGTGGCGAGGCGAAAGGCTTCGCTGAGGTCATGGGTCACCATCACCACCGTGAGCTCGGTCTCGTTCCACAGCCGTTTCATCAGCACGTGGATGTCGGCACGGATGCCGGGATCGAGCGCACCGAACGGCTCGTCGAGCAGCAGCACCTTCGGCCGGCGCATCACCGCCTGCGCCAGCGCGAGGCGCTGCTGCATGCCGCCGGACAGCGCCGCCGGATATTTTGCCTCGTGGCCGGCGAGGCCGACTTCGGCGAGCAGCGCCCGCGCCTCCTCGCTGGCGGCACGCCTTGCCGCACCGAACAACCGGCCGGTCAGCGGCGCCCGCTGCAGCTCGCGGCCGAGCAGCACGTTCTGCAACACCGTCAGGTGCGGAAACACCGAATAGCGCTGGAAGACGACGCCGCGATCAGCATCCGGCTCCGGCCGCAGCGCCCGGCCATCGACATAAATGGCGCCGCGCGTCGGGCTCTCCTCGCCGAGCAGCATCCGCAGAAAGGTGGTCTTGCCGCAGCCGGAGGGGCCGACCAGTGCAATGAAGGCGCGCGGCGCGACATCGAGCGTGATCCGCTCCAGCACGATATGGCCGTCATAGTCCTTCCAGACGTCGTCGAACCGGATCGCGCTCATGCCGCCCTCACCGCGGCGAACCAAGGAAACGCCTTGCGCTGCAGCAGGCGCAGACCGGCATCCATGAAGAAGGCGAGCAGTGTGATCCAGGCGACGTAGGGAATGATCACGTCCATCGCGAGATAACGCCGCACCAGGAAGATACGGTAGCCGAGCCCGCTGTCGGACGCGATCGCTTCCGCCGCGATGAGGAACAGCCAGGCCGGTCCCAGTTGCAGCCGCAGTGAATCCAGCAGGCGCGGCAACAGCTGCGGCAGCACGACGCGCAACGCTACCTGCCACGTCGACGCGCCGAGCGTCTGCGCCTTGATCAGTTGCTCTCGCGGCAACTCCTGCACTTTCATGATCAGATCGCGGACGATGCACGGCAGCGTGCCGATCACGATCAGCGCGATCTTGGCGTTCTCGCCAAGACCCATGACGATGAACAGGATCGGCAGAAGTGCAAGCGGCGGCACGATCGAGACGACATTGATGAACGGCGCCAGCAACGCGGTCGCCGCCGGCAACAGGCCGACGACGACACTGAGCACCAGCGCCGCAGCGGTCGAAATCGCGAGCGCCGAAGCGAGCCGGCCGAGGCTCGCTAGCGTGTCGGTCAGCATCAGGATCGTGCCGGTGCGGGCATCGGTCTCGAACGCCATGTGCTTGACCGCCTGCGCCATGCTGGATAGCGCAGGCAGCAACTTGTCGTTGGGATTGTCCGCGAGCCGCAGACCCGAACCCGCAAGGTAGGCGGCGAGCACCAGCACGAACGGCAGGGCAGCAAGATAGAACGCCCCCTGCCGGCCCGGTCTCAAATTCATCAGACGCATGCTCGCTCCCCGCTCGTCGGTGTCTCGCCCGTGACTCGGGTCAGCCGTTTACAGCTTGCCCTTGGCGGCCTCGTCCATGTAGGCGGGCTCGAAGCGCAGCTTGACGTTGGCCTTGTCACCAAGCACCGTCTTGTCACCGAGCTCGATGCCGACCGCGTCAGCCGACTTGGCGTCCTTGCCGAGCAAGGCCTTGTCGAACAGGAACTTGCGGACACGGTCCATGGTGGTGCCGACGGCGACGCTGCGGGTGAAGGCGTCGGCGTCGGACGGCTTGTCGAACAGACGGGTCGAAGCCAGTTGGCTGTCGAAGCCGGCGAGATCGGTGCCCGAGGCCTTGGCCATCGCCTCGCGCGCCGCCTTGCCGTCGGCGCCCTCGCCGGCCATGCGGGCCAGCGTCTCGTACCAGATGCCAACCAGCGCCCGCGCGAAGTTCGGATTGTCCTTGAGCACAGCGGTGTTGACGACCATCAGATCCATGATCTCGCCGGGAATCTGCGAGGAATCGAACACCTTCTTAGCGTCCGGCGACGCCATGATCTCCGAGACGATCGGATTCCAGGTCACCACCGCGGTCACGTCGGGCGTCTTGTAGGCTGCGGCGAGATCGGCGTCGGAGGTGTTGACGACCTTGATGTCTTTTTCGGCGAGATGCCGGGTTTCAAGCGCCCGGGCGAGCAGATAGTGCGACACCGAGAATTCGACGAGATTGACCTTCTGCCCCTTGATGGCAGCAAGATCCGGCTTACCCTTGAGGATCACCGCATCATTGCCGTTGGAGAAGTCCCCCATCACCACAGCCGTGGTATCGACACCGCCGGCCGCGGGGATCGACAGCGCGTCCATGTTGGTGATGGTCACCGCATCGAAGGCGCCCGCCGTGTACTGATTGACGGACTCGACATAATCGTTGAACTGCTTCACCTCGATGGTGATGCCGTACTTGTCCGCCCACTTCTTGACGATGCCGGTGTCGGCGGCATAGCCCCACGGCATCCAGCCGACATAGATCGACCAGGCGACCTTGAAGTCCTTCTTCGGCGCGGCCTCCGCCGGTGCGACGAACGCGATAGCGACCGCAGACGCCGCAATGAACGTGCGGACAACGGTCGAGCGCAGTTGAGATGTCAGTCTGATCATTTGGCAGATCCCTCTTGCGAATTCACAAAAAGGGATCGGCGACAGACCATCGCGTTGCCAATCCCTTGGCTCAACGAGGTCTCCCGGGCTTTTGTCCCGCCGTGCACCTGCGGGGATGTCTCCCCCGCAAGCGGCCGCTCTCGGACCAGCGCTCTGCAGACGCAAAGCCGGAACCCTAGCAACCAACTCAAAGCCTCTGATGCACGAGGCGTGCCAGTCGCCGCGAGATTGAATTGCCGTCATTTTCTGCACGCATGGGGCGCGACACGACGGCGCGCCTGCTCAAGAACTGAGCAGCATACGCACGTTATTCAAGCTTTGCTTTTGTACGCGGCGCGTCACCATGGCCGGCGGGATCACCACCGGCGAGGACCGATCGTCATGACATGGCTGCAACGCCAGAGCTGGCTGCAGGGCATCGGGCGCCTGCTGCTCGCCGGCCTTCACGGACGCTTCGGCCTGACGACATCCATCGCGCCAGACGCCGCGCCGAAGTAGCCGAGCGACCTCAGGCCCGACCGACCACTTCCATCCAGGCCAGATCAGCACTGGTACGCAGCTTCGCCGCCGTCTCCACTGCCGCGCGCAGCGCTGCGATATCGGCCTCCGTCATCGGCCGCCAGCCGCACGGACACGGCTGGGTCAGGTGCGCCGTGGCCGCCTGCCTGTAGACGCCACCGAGCGCCTCGGCCATCATCCCCAGCACCGTCATCGGCGGCAGGCGCGAACTATCGAGCGTGCGACAGAATATCGTCAGGAGCGTCTGCTGGAGCTCACCCTGCACGTCCGGATCGCCATCAACCTCGATACGACGTGGCTCGCGCATGCGCACTCTCCCTTGCCAGACGCGGCAATCGTGCGCCGCATCGACATGGTCTAGGCCTGCGCCGCCGCTGGCTCAACGGGCAGAGAGCAACCTTAGAGCTAGAAGACCTCCAAGCCCGGACCGGCTCAGCCATAAAGTCCAGCGACGATCGGCATGCGCGCGGCGCGCACTGCCGGGAACAGGCCGCCGATCAGGCCAACGACCAGCGCAAGGATCACGCCCTGCACCATCAGCGCCGGCGTGAGCTTGAAGTCGAACACCACCTGCGTGAAGTTGCTGCCCAGCGTCGATGCCGAAACCCCGTCGAAGATCAGGTAGGTTGCCGCGGCGCCAATGAGACCACCGATCGCGGCGAGCGACAGCGACTCCACCAGCGTGCCGACAAAAGCGGCGAAGCCGCCGAAGCCGATGGCGCGCAGGGTGGCGATTTCGGTCGCCCGCGCCGCTACCGACGAATACATGGTGTTGAGTGCACCGGCGAGCGCCCCGAACGCCATGGCGATCGCGAGCGGCCAGCCGAGCTTCTGGATGAGGTCGGACGTGCGCGAGGCCTGTTCAGCGAAATAGGCCGTCTCGGACTTGACGTCGAGCTTGAGCCGCGGATCGTTGTCGCTATAGGCCTTCAGTTCGGTCAGCGCCGCAGGTGATGTCAGCCTGACACGGACGGTCTGAAACACGTTGTTGCGGTTGAACAGGCTCTGCAGAACGGGCAGGTCCGCCCAGATCTCCGATTCGAACACGCTGCCGGCGGCCTCGAAGATCCCGACCACGGTCCAGCGTGTGGTGCCGAATGCCACCGTGCTGCCGACGTCGAAGCCCTCGAACTCGCGCACCAGCCCCTTGCCGACGACGATCTCGTTGGCGCCGCGGTTGAACATTCGCCCGGCAGTGATGGTGATGCGCCTGCGCAGCGCCGCGCCCTGCTCGCTGATACCGCGCAGCGGCAGGTTGGCCTTGGTATGGGTGGTGCGCTTGAGGCCGTCGACAACCAGATAGAGCTCAGGCGAGATCAGTGGCTTGCCGTCGCCGCCACGGGCGATGCCGGGGCCATCCTCGATCAGGCGCCCCTGGTCGCGCGTCACCGTGCTGTTGATTTCGGCCTGCGACCCGGCGCGCATCACAATCGCAATGTCATCGGCACCCGAGCCGGCGATGGTGCGTTGAAAGCCGTTGGCCATCGCCAGGAAAGCGAGCAGCACCACGACCACGAGCGCGATCGCCACCACGGTGGACAGCGACAGCCAGCGGCGCTGCGGCAGGCTCCGCAGGTTGATCGACGTAACGGCCAGCATCTGAAGCAAGAGCGAGCGCATGGAGCTATCCCCGTCCGAGCGCAGCGGCGATTTTCAGCCGCATGGCGTTGAGCGCCGGGATGATCCCCGTGATCACCCCGAGCGCGATCATCAGCCCGATGCCCATCAGCGCGATGTCAGGTGACACCGCAAATGACGGTGCGACGTTGGCAAGGCTGGTGCGCAGCGCCATGGTGACCAGCGCCGCGATCACGAGGCCGGGGATGCCACCGAGCAGCGCCAGCAGGATCGATTCCCCGAGCACCATGCGCAGGATCCGGGCGCCGGAGAAGCCCAGGGTCTTGAACACGCCGATTTCCCGGGTCCGTTCCCGGATGGTCAGCGCCATGGTATTGCCGACGATCATCAGGATGGTGACGAAGGCGGCGCCCACCACCAGCACCACGATCAGCGCGATGTTGCCGAACTGCGCCGCGAACGCCTTGCCAAACGCCTTCTCGGTGTCGGTGGAGGTCTCCGCGCTGGAGTTGGCGAACATTGCGTCGATAGCCTTCGCGACGCGGTCATTGTCCGCCGGCGAGCGGGTCTGCAGCACGATCCAGCCCACAGTGTCCTTGCCGAAGCTGCGCGTCTCGTCGAAATAGGCGAACTGCAGCAGCAGGAAGTTGGTGTCGATCGCCTCGGACTTGCCCTTGACGATGCCTGCGATGGTGACGTCCCAACTGGTGCCGCCGCTCTTCTGCGAGAAGATATTGCTGCCGATCGGAATGCGGTCGCCGACTTTCCAGCCCCACTTCTGCGCCAGTTTCTCGCCGACCACCGCGGCAGTCCGCTCTCGGGCGAACGCCTGCAACGCGTCCGGCGCGATGTCGAGATCGCGGCTGTAGACGTCGAAGTAGGTCAAGGGATCGACCGCCATGGCGATCAGGAAGTTCTTGGGATCCTGATAATAACCGCCGAACCAGTTGGCATAGGTGACCTGCCGTACGCCCTCGACGGCACGCACGCGGTTGACATAGGCGATCGGCATCGGCTGGGTGAAGTTGATCTTGTTGACCGTGATCATGCGGTCGGCGGCCGCGCGGTCCTCGCCCGAGGTGAACGCGCGGTAGAACCCGGCCAGCACGCCGAAGATCATGAACGCGACCAGGATCGACACGATCATCAGGATCGCGCGCAGCTTGCGGCGGAACAGGTTCTTGCGGACGAGGTCGAAGTCGTTCACGCCGCCAGCTCCTTGGCCACGAACCGCCCCTTGTCGAGATGCAGCGTACGTTGCGCATAGCGCGCCGCCGCCGGATCGTGCGTGACCATGACGATGGTCTTGCCGAGATCCTTGTTGAGCAGTTGCAGGATCGACAGGATCTCGTCGGCCGACGTCCGGTCGAGGTCGCCGGTCGGCTCGTCGCACAGCAGCAGATTGGGATCTGACACGATCGCGCGGGCGATCGCGACGCGCTGCTGCTGGCCACCCGACATCTCGCGCGGGTAGTGCTTGACGCGGTCGGCGAGACCGACCACCGACAGCGCGGTCTGTACCCGCTCCGCCCGCTCCTTGCGATGCAGCTTTGTCAGCAGCAGCGGCAACTCGACGTTCTGCGCCGCGGTCAGCATCGGCATGAGATTGTAGAACTGGAAGATGAATCCGATATTGGCGGCACGCCAACGCGCCAGTTCGCTCTCCGACAAGCCGTCGATGCGGCTGTCGGCGATCGTCACCTCGCCGCGATCGCTGCGGTCGATGCCACCGAGCAGGTTGAGCAGCGTGGTCTTGCCGGAGCCGGACGGCCCCATCACGGCGATGAAGTCACCGCGCGGGATCACCATGTCGAGCTGGTCGAAGATGGTGATGGTTTCGCGGCCCTTGGTGAAGCCCTTGCTGACGCCCGCAAGGCGGACCATCGGATGTTCGCTCGTCACGGCAAGCTCCCTTGTCACTCTAGTTCTCGATCGGCGATGCGCCGGAAGCGGTCCCGGCCTTCGCCGGGCGCAGGAATGTCACCTTCACAGCCATGTCAGGCAGGATGCGCGGATCCTTCTTCTCCAGACGGATGCGCACCTTGACGGTCGCCTTGTCGCGGTTGGCGGTCGGCACGATCGCAATCACCGAGGCCGGAATCTGCCAGTCCGGATAGGCATCGAGCACCGCCGTCACGGCGCCGCCCGGCGTGACACGGCCGATGAACGCTTCGTTGACGTCGACTTCGATCTCGATCGAGTCCATGTCGACGATGGTGCAGATGCCGGTGCGGGTGAAGCCGCCGACCGACATCGGCGAAATCATCTCGCCGGGCTGGGCGCTGCGGTCGACCACGACGCCGCTGAACGGCGCGCGGATCTGATGCTTGTCGAGCACCGCGGCGGCACGTTCGGCATCGACCTTGGCGCTCTCGTACTGGGCCTGCGCCTGGCGCATCTGCGCGGCGAGCACGCCGACGCGCGCCTCGGCCTTGGTGAGATCGGCCTCGCTCGCGAAGCGGTTCTGCTGCAGGCTGCGCGTGCGCGCCATGATGCGGTTGGCGTCGTCGAGATCGGCGGAGATCGCGGCGACCGCGGCGCTGGACGCCTCGACACGCGACTTCGAGAGCGCGAGATCCTTCTCGGCGAGCACGCTGTCGAGCCGCGCGGTGACCTGTCCGGCCGTGACGACCATGCCTTCCTCGACCAGCACCTCCACGACCTTGCCGGTGATTTCGGCCGCGATCGTCGCGCGGCGACGCGCCACCACATATCCCGACGCGGCGAGGCTGCCGGGCTCGCCGGCGGTGACCGGCTGCGGCGCAGGCTGGGCCTGCGGCGGCGCCGACACGCGCGAGGCTGCAGGGGCGGCCGGAGCCGCCGTCTGGACGACGGCTGGTTCGGGACGAAAGAACCGGCCGACGTCAAACGCCATGGCCGCACCGACGAGCGCAACCAGCAGCACGCCCGCACCGACCAGCCACGGCAACCGCGCACGCCCGCGCGCGGCCGGCGCTGGCGTGGACGTCCGGTCGATCGTCAGCGATCGCAGCAGCTTGGCCTTGTCCTCGGTCATCGCCTTGTCGTCCCCGCGCCCCGCGCACGTCGGCCAGCCGTTTTTGCCAGCTCGCTACCCCGATCGATTCGCGCGCGGTAGTTGGTTTCGCACATGCCCTGGACGTCACGCCAGAGACCGACGGGGCCCCAGCCCTCTTCGGTGATGCGGCGCACGAGATCATCGACGAAGGCAAGTTCGGCAGAGAGCAGCGCGCGGCGAAATTCGCTCTCGACCATGAAGATTGGCGGAAATTTCTGGCCTAACAAGGGCGTTGGCAACTGCTCGTCAGGCCCGGTGAGTGCACTCAGTTCCTGTGCTCCGACTTGTTCAATCTGCGCCGACATCTGCGCGACGGTATCGCGCAGCCGCTCGGCGCGCGCGCGCAGCATCACGACCGCTTCGTCGGGCGGCAGCACCGGCAGCAGGCTGAGGCCGGCCTCGAATTGTGAAAACTCCTTCGCCGGCGTGCCGATCAGTTCACGCATCCACGTGCCGAGCTGCGCGCGGCCGTCCGGCGTCAGCATGTAGACCGTCCGCTCCGGCCGCCGCCCGCCGCGCGACGTCTCCAGTGGCGAGATCAGTCCCCGCGCGGCGAGCGCGTCAATCACCGTGTAGAGCGAGCCGTAACGCAGCTTGATGCTCTCGTGCTTGTGTCGCTGCTTGAGCAGCGCCGCCATCTCATAGGGGTGCATCGGACGCTCGAAGGTGAGCGCCAGCACGGCAAGGGCGAGCGGGGTGGAGGGGCGTGCGGTCATGCACCACGCATAGCCCGGACCATATTATCCGTCAACGAATATACGGAGTTTGAATAGGACGCGCCTCGTTCCCGCCTCTCATGCCAGCCGCCAACCCCTTGCGCCGCCACGGAATTGCAGGGGAAGCTGGGTGACCGATCGCGACCGGGCGACCAAGCCGCGGCGCATGCTGGGGAGGAAAGACGTGCAGCTTCGTTCTGCCATCGCAGGGCTCATTGTCGGGCTCATGCTCACCGCGACTGCGGTCGCCGAGGACAACTACCCGAGCCGGCCGATCACCCTGGTCCATGGCTTTGCCGCGGGGGGCAATGCCGACGTCATCGCCCGTATCGTCGCCGACGGCCTGTCACAGCGCCTCGGCAAGCCGGTGATCGTGGAGAGCCGCGCCGGCGCCGGCGGCACCATCGCATCCGACCATGTCGCCAAGGCGACGCCCGACGGCTATACGCTGATCATGCTCACCGGCGGTCACTCGACCGCGGGGGCGCTGTACCGCACCTTGCCATTCAAGCCGGTCGACGATTTCCAGATGGTCTCGACGGTGATCTTCTTCCCGTTGGTGATCGCGGTGAAGAGCGACCATCGTTTCCGCACGCTTGCCGATCTCATCGCCGAAGCGAAGCAGAAGCCGGAAGCCATCACCTACAGTTCGGTCGGAATCGGCACCACCCAGCATCTCGCCGGCGAGCTGCTGTCGTCGATGGCTGGCATCCGCATGGTCCACGTGCCCTACCGCGGTGGTGGCGGGCCGATCAACGACCTGCTCGGCGGCCAGATCGACGTCGTGATCGACACTCTCACGGTGACCGCGCCGCAACTCGCGTCCGGCAGCATCCGGGGCCTTGCCGTCACCAGCGCGCAACCCTGGTTTTCGCTGCCGGACCTGCCGCCGGTCGCGGCGACGGTGCCCGGCTACGAGGTCAGGTCCTGGCTCGGGCTCGCCACGACCAGGGGCGTGCCGGCGCCGGTCGTCGCGCGGCTCAACCGCGAGGTCCGCGCCGTGCTCGACAGCCCGGAAATCCAGCAGAGGCTGAAAGCGATGGGCAACGAGCCACGGAGCAGTTCGCCGGACGAGATGCGCGACATGGTCGCGACCGAGATCGCGCGCTGGAAGGGCGTCATCACCGCGGCGAAGATCCCGCAGCCCTAATGCGCCGCCTCGGTGGCCTCGGGTTTGGGCACCGCGACCGAACCCGGGGCGAGCCGTCGCACCAGGATATAGAAGATCGGCGTGAACACGAGACCGAACAGCGTCACGCCGAGCATGCCGAAGAACACCGCGACACCGACCGCCTGGCGCATCTCCGCACCGGAGCCCGACGACAGCACCAGCGGCAGCACGCCGAGGATGAAGGCGAACGACGTCATCAGGATCGGCCGCAGGCGCAGCCGGCAGGCCTCGATCACCGCATCGAGGCGATCGCGCCCCTCGAGCTCGATGTCGCGCGCGAACTCGACGATCAGGATCGCATTCTTTGCGGCGAGTCCCACCAGCACCACGAAGCCAATCTGGGTCAGGATGTTGACGTCCTGCCCCATCAGCCGCACGCCGAGCGTCGCCGCCAGGAGGCACATCGGCACGATCAGGATGACCGCGAACGGCAGCGTCCAGCTGCCGTACTGCGCAGCCAGCACCAGATAGACGAACAACACACAGATCGGGAAGACGTAGAGACCGGCATTGGCGCCGTTGACCTGCTGGTATGACAGATCCGTCCATTCGAACGAAAAGCCGGTCGGCAGCATGTCCTCGGCAAGCTTTTTTATCTTGGCGATCGCGGTCGCCGAACTGGTGCCGGGCAAGGTGTCGCCCTGGAGCTCGGACGCCGGATAAAGGTTGTAGCGCGCGACACGGTCGGGCCCGGCGACGTCACGGAAGTCGACCACGCTGCCAAGCAACACCATGTTGCCGGCATTGTTGCGGGTCTGCAGGCGCGCGAGGTCCGCAGTCTCCTTGCGGAACTTGTAATCGGCCTGTGCAGTGACGTGATAGGTGCGACCAAGAATGTTGAAGTCGTTGACATAAGACGAACCGAAATAGGTCTCGATCGCCTCGGTGACATTCTGGAGCGGCACGCCGAGCATCTGCGCCCGGGCGCGATCGATATCCACGAACACCTGCGGCGTGCTGGCCGAGAACGGCGAGAACACCGCGGTCAGTCCCGGCGTGCGACGCGCCGCGGCAACAAGCTCGTCGGTGGCGGCGGCGAGCAGCTCGGGCCCCCGCCCCTGGCGGTCCTGGATACGCATCGCGAAGCCACCGCCGGTGCCGATGCCGGGTACTGCCGGCGGCGGGATCACCACGATGAACGCCCCCTCGATGGCACCAAGCCGCTTACGCAACTCGGCCGTGATCGAAGCGACGGTCTGGCCCTTCTTCACCCGCACTTCCGGATCGTCGAACACCGGAAACAGCGCGGCAGCATTGCTGGTCTGGGTACGGGTAGCGCCGGAGAAACCCGCGAATGCCGGCACACGAACGACGCCGGGCACACCGAGCGCGATGGTCTCGATCTGGCGGACGATTTCGGTGGTGCGGGCGAGCGAAGCCGCGCCCGGCAACTGCACCGAGACGATGACATAGCCTCGGTCCTGCGCCGGGATGAAGCCCTGCGGCGTCGTCACGAGCAGCCAGCCGGCGGAGCCTATCAGCACGGCATAGACGACCAGCATCACCAGCGAGTGACGGATCACGAAGCCGGCGAGATCGCCATAGACATGCGCCAGGCGATCGAACGTCCTGTTGAAAGCACCGGTGAACGCGTTCCAGCCGCGAGCGACAACGTTCCAGGACGCCGGCGGCGTCTTGTGTGCATGCGGCTGCAGGATCAGCGACGCCAGAGCCGGCGACAATGTCAGCGAGCAGAAGCAGGAGATCGCGGTTGCGACCGCGATGGTCACAGCGAATTGCTGGAAGAACTGGCCGGAAATGCCGCCGAGGAATGCGGTCGGCACGAACACCGCGCACAGCACCAGCGCGATCGACACCAGCGCGCCGCCGACCTCTTCCATCGTGCGCAACGCCGCATCCCGGCGGTTCTTGCCCATGGCGAGGTGACGCTCGACATTCTCCACGACAACAATGGCGTCGTCGACCACGATGCCGACCGCCAGCACCAGACCGAACAGTGTCAGGTTGTTGATCGAATAGCCCAGAGCGGCCATCACCGCGAAGGTGCCGACCAGCGACACCGGGATCGCGAGAATCGGGATGATCGCCGGTCGCCAGCCCTGCAGGAACAGCAACACCACGACGACGACAAGGATCATCGCCTCATAGATGGTCTTGATCAGTTCGCTGACGGACTGGGCGATGAACTCCGTGGGATTGTAGCCGATGTTGTAGGTCAACCCCGGCGGGAAATCGGCCTTGAGCTGCGCCATCGTGTCGGAGATGTTCTTGGCGGTGGCAAGCGCATTCGATCCCGGACGCTGGGACACCAGCATCGCCACCGCCGGTTTCTGCAGCAGGAAGCTGTTGGTGGTGTAGGACAGCGCGCCGAGTTCGACGCGGGCGACATCGCGCAACCGAACGGTGCGGCCATCCGCTCCGGGCTTGAGCACGATGTCCTCGAACTGCGACGGGTCCTTCAGTCGTCCGGTGAAGGTCAGGTTCGGCTGCAGCGCACGATCGCTGATTGGCGGCTCGGCGATGAGGCCGCCGGCGATCTGCAGATTCTGGGCGCGGACTGCGGTCAGCACGTCACCGGCGGTCATGCCGAGATTGGCGATCTTGTCCGGATCGAGCCACAGTCGCATCGAATAGTCGCGCGCACCCGCCACCTGAATGTCACCGACGCCATCAAGACGCAACAGCGGATCACGGACCTGCCGCAGCGCATAGTTGCTGATATAGAGCTGGTCGTAGCTGTCGTCGGGCGACAGCATGAACACCACCATCAGCAGGTCGGGACTGTTCTTGCGGGTGGTGACGCCGTTGCGCTGCACCTCTTGCGGCAGGCGCGGCTGGGCGATGGCGACGCGATTCTGCACCAGCACCTGGGCCTTGTCGAGGTCGGTCCCCAGCTTGAAGGTGACGGTGATGGTGAGCTGGCCGTTCGAGGTCGCCTGGCTGTAGAGGTACAGCATGTCCTCGACGCCGTTGATCTCCTGCTCGATCGGGGTCGCGACCGTCTCGGACACCGTCTGGGCCGAGGCGCCGGGATACAGGGTGGTGACCACGATGGTCGGCGGCGCCACCTGCGGATACTCGGCGACCGGCAATGTGTTGTAGGCGATGACGCCGACGATCAACAGCACGATGGACAGCACCATCGCGAGAATCGGCTGATTGATGGAGAGACGACCGAGATTCATGGCTTGGCCGCACCCGTCGCCGGCGCATGCGGCGCCACCTTGGCCCCGATCCTCGCGCGTTGCAGGCCGTCGACGATCACCTTGTCGTCAGGCTTGAGGCCGTCGCGCACCACCCGCAGACCGTCATCGAGCGGCCCCAGCGTTACCTGGCGCGCCTCCACGGTGTTGTCATCCCTGACCACCAGCACGATCTTGCGCGACTGGTCGGTCGCGATCGCGGTGTCCGGCACGAGGAGGCCTTGATAGGGCGCGCTGGCGATCACCCGGACGCGGGCAAACTGGCCCGGCAGGATCGACAGGTCCTGATTGGGGATCAGGGCACGTCCGCGCAGCGTGCCGGTCGAGACGTCGAGGCGGTTGTCGAGAAAGTCCACCGCCCCCTGATGCGACGGCTTCGTCTCACCGGAGAGGATCACCTGTACCGGGTTTGCCGTATCGCGGGAGCTCGGCCGGCGGCCCTCGAACCACAGGCGGCTGTTACGCATGTAAATGGATTCATCCATGTCGAAATAGAGATGGATGGGGTTGAGCGAGACGATCGACGTCAGCAGCGTGGCGCCGCTCTCGCTGCCCTGCACGAGGTTGCCGACGCTGACAAGATGGCGGCTGACGCGGCCGTCGATCGGCGCCTTGACCTTGGTGAACTCGACATCCAGGTTGGCGCGCTGCAGCGCGCCTTCGGCCTGCAGCACTGCGGCCTGGGCCGCCTGCAGCGCCTGCCGACGCTGGTCGACCACGCTTTCGGCCGCGAACTGCGACTTGTTGAGCTCGGTCGCGCGCGTCAGCTCGCGCTCGGCGAGATCGACCTTGGCCTTGGCGTCAGAAAGCTGCCCCTGCGCCTGCTCGGCCACGGCTTCGTACTGCCGGGGATCGATGACATAGAGAAGGTCGCCGGCCTTGACGATGGCCCCATCCTTGAATTCCACGCTTGTCACGAAACCGGTGACACGGGCACGGATCTGGACTTGCTCGACCGCCTCGAAGCGCCCGGTGAACTCGTCCCAGTCGGTCACGCTGCGCTGCACCGGCGGCGCCACGGTCACAGGTGGCGGTGGCGGCGCCGCAGCCTGCTGGTTCGTGCCTTCGTTGCAGCCTGCCAGCGCGAACAGCACTCCCAAGAGTGCCATGCGTGGCAGCCGATCAAGGCCGTGCGTGAACGTCCCTGTAGAATTCAGTGACCGTTGCATCCCGCTTTGACCTCACCCGACAAAAGACCGCTGCGCGGCATTTAACCACACCGTGCGGAAGAATCACAAGCGAGCGCTTCCTCATCACACGACAACTTCGTCGTCCATCGGCTGACTGACAGGCTGACGATCCCGGCGCCGCTCCGCAAGCCTAACCGCAATAATGCAGACCATGACATGGTCTGTACTGGCCATGCCGACGATCCAATGAAATACTTGTGACAAGACCGGCGCGGCACCACGCGCTCGGGTCATCAAAAAAATACTCGGGGAGAACCTGGCCGATGATCGACCGCACTCTGGACGGCAAGGTCGCGCTGGTCACAGGCGCGGCGGGCGAAATCGGCTCGGCGACAGCCCGCCTCCTCGCCGCGCGCGGTGCCCGCGTCGTGGCGATCGATCGCGACGCAGCCCGCCTCGCCGGCGCGGTGGCCATGCTTCCCGGCGGTGCAGCCCTGTCGCTGACCGCCGACGTCACCCAGGAGAACGAGGTCGCGGCTTTCGTCGCCCACACGGCCAAAATGCTCGGCAGGATCGACGTGTTCTTCAACAATGCCGGCATCGAGGGCGATGTCGGGCCGATTCCCGACTATTCGCTCGACACCTTTCGCCGCGTGCTCGACGTCAATGTCGTCGGCGTCTTTCTGGGCATGAAACACGTGCTGCCGGTGATGTACCGGCAGAACGCGGGCAGCATCATCAATACCGCGTCGATCGCCGGCCTGATCGGCACCCCACGGATCGCCGCCTACAGCGCCAGCAAGCATGCGGTCATCGGCCTGACCAAAAGCGCGGCGCTGGAATGTACCGGCACGAAGGTTCGTATCAACTGCGTCTGCCCCGGCCAGATCGAGAGCCGGATGATGACATCGATCCTCGAGGGCCTCGCCCCCGACGGTACTCCGCTTCCAGACCGCAAGGTTCTGGACCGCACGCCGGC
The DNA here is from genome assembly GCF_018131225.1 of Bradyrhizobium sp. U87765 SZCCT0048. GTDB lineage: Bacteria > Pseudomonadota > Alphaproteobacteria > Rhizobiales > Xanthobacteraceae > Bradyrhizobium_A. The sequence continues at coordinate 1,301,951 of NZ_JAFCMM010000001.1, forward strand.
TCGCCGTTTCGGTCTCAGCGACGAGGTTGCGGCCGTCGTCGCCTTCCTCGCGTCCGATGACGCGAGCTTCGTGTCCGGATCATCCTACACCGTCGACGGCGGGCGCACCGCCGGCTGACCCAGACGCCGATCATCCCAAGCAAGCAAGAAGGCCTCCAGATGCCCGTGATCCTCGACCCCGACGCCGCCGCAGTACTGCAGGCTTTTCGCGACGCCGGGCGGCCGCCCTATGAGACGCTCACCGCGCCGGAAGCGCGCGACTACTATCTTGCGGCGCGGACCCTGACCAATCCGGAGCCACCGGCGCTCGCGGAGATCCGCGACTTCACCCTCCCCGGCCCGGCAGGAGCGATCCCGGCACGGCTCTACACACCCCTCGGGCTGCGGCAATCCGGCGGACTGTCACCCTGCCTCGTGTTCTTCCATGGCGGCGGCTGGGTGATCGGCGATCTCGAATCCCACGACGTGGTGTGCCGCACGATCGCCGACGAGGGCAAACTGCTGGTGATCGCGGTCGACTACCGCCTCGCTCCGGAGCACAAGTTTCCGGCTGCCGCCGACGACGCCATCGCCGCAACGCGGTGGGTCGCCGCCCAGGCGCAGGAGCTCGGAATCGATGCAGGCCATCTCTTCGTCGGCGGCGACAGCGCAGGCGGCAACCTCAGCGCGGTCGTGGCGCTGGCTGCGCGCGATGGCGGACCCGCGCTCGCCGGCCAGGTGCTGATCTATCCCGCGACCGACTTCTCCTTCCGTCATCCCTCGCACAGCGAACCGGAGACCGACTGCCTGCTGACTCACGCCGTGATGGCGTGGTTTCGTGACCACTACCTCAACACCCCGGCCGAGCGCGACGACTGGCGGGCGTCACCGCTGCGTGCGCGCAGCTTCGCTGACCTGCCGCCAGCTTTCGTACTGACAGCAGGCGCCGATCCGCTGCGCGACGAAGGCGATGAATACGCGAAGTGCCTCACGGACGCCGGCGTCGCCGTGACCTATCAGACCCATCCCGGCCAATTCCACGGCTTCATCACCATGAGCAAGCTGTTGCCAGCGGCGCAAAGCGCGCTGCACGAAATCGGTGCATGGCTCAAGGCACGATAATTCCGCGCCACGGACGCCTTGTCTGCCAAGCCGAGCGTCACCGCAGATTTGCAGCTTGCGATCCACGGCGGCCCATAGAATGCTGGCTGCACAACGACAAGAAAATCGGGAGGTGACGCCATGGACGCCCTGCAACCGAACTCAGCTGCACCGGCGTTGCGCAGCCATGACGCCGTAATCGTCGGCGCCGGCTTCGGCGGGCTCTACATGCTCCATCGCCTGCGTGGCCTTGGGCTCTCCGCTCGCGTGTTCGAACAGGGCAGCGGTGTCGGTGGCACCTGGTACTGGAATCGCTATCCCGGGGCCCGCTGCGACGTCGAGAGCATGCAATACTCCTACGGCTTCTCCGAAGATCTCCAGCAGGACTGGCAATGGAGCGAGCGGTACGCACCGCAGCCGGAAATCCTGCGCTACGCCAATCACGTTGCCGACCGCTTCGACCTGCGCCGCGACATCCAGTTCGATACCGGCGTCACCGCCGCGCGTTTCGACGACGCCTCGGGGACGTGGTCGGTGAGCACCTCGGACGGCGCCGAGACCGCCGCGCGCTATCTGATTCTTGCCACCGGCTGCCTGTCCAACGCGCGCATTCCCGACTTTCCGGGGCTCGACGACTTCGCCGGCAAGACCTACCACACCGGCCACTGGCCGCATCGGACGATCGACTTCACCGGCCAGCGCGTCGGCGTGATCGGCACCGGCTCTTCTGCCATCCAGTCGATCCCGATCATCGCGGAGCAGGCGGCACACCTGTTCGTGTTCCAGCGCACTGCCAACTTCAGCGTGCCGGCGCACAATGCGGCCATTTCAACGGACTACGCCGCATCGTGGAAATCCGATTACGCCGCTCGGCGACGACGCGCTCGCGAAGAAACCCGCAACGGCATCCTCACGGTGGTCCCCGACAAGAGCGCCATGGAGGATACCGCCGAGGGCCGCCGCGCCGCCTATGAGGCCGGCTGGGCGCGTGGCGGCATCAGCTTCATGTCGTCTTACAACGACCTGCTGCTCAACAAGGAGGCGAACGATACCGCCTGCGATTTCGTGCGTGGCAAGATCGCCGAGATCGTGCGTGATCCGGCCGTCGCCAGGCTGCTGCAGCCGAACGACCATCCGATCGGCTCCAAGCGGATCTGCGTCGACACCGACTACTACGCGACTTTCAATCGCCCCAATGTCACCCTGGTGAACGTGCGCGCGGAGCCGATCGAACGCATTCTGCCGAACGGGCTGCGCGCCGGTGCAAAGGAGTATGCGCTCGATGCCATCGTGTTCGCGACCGGCTTCGACGCCATGACCGGCTCGGTCGCCAAAATCGATATCCATGGCCGCGACGGCCGCACCCTCAACCAGAAATGGGTCGAGGGACCGCGCTGCCATCTCGGACTGATGAGCGCCGGCTTCCCGAACCTGTTCATCATCACGGGACCGGGCAGCCCGTCGGTACTCAGCAACATGATCGTGTCGATCGAACAGCATGTCGACTGGATCACCGATTGCATCGCACACATGCGCGCCCGCGGCCTCGATCGGATCGAGCCGACCGTCGCGGCAGAGGACGACTGGGTCGCACACGTCAACGAGGTCGCGCACCGTACGCTCTATCCTCAAGCCAATTCCTGGTACATGGGGGCGAACATCCCCGGCAAACCGCGGATCTTCATGCCTTATATCGGTGGCGTACCGGCCTATCGGCAGATCTGCGCGGAGATCGCTGCGAACGACTATGCGGGTTTCAGCTTGAGCAGCGCCCGTCAGGCCACCCCGGCCTGACCGCAGAACCGCCCTCGCTCTCTGCGAGATCGCGACCGTCGACGTCGTGCGCCCCGCTCGCCATCTGCGTGCATCACCAGCGATCGCTCGCCGCGACCGCTTGTCACTGCGCACCAGCGCCGCCTCGCGCCAATGCAGGATTCCTCCTGTCTGATCATGTGCGTGCGCAGCACGCCCGGCGCCGTCTCGCCCGGAGCTTGATTTTGCGGCTTGCCATCGCACGCCCTCATGCCGTATGAGATCGATCCATATTAGATCGATCTAAAAATCGACGAGAGACGGGGAAGACACATGGCGGCGGGAACAGGCAGGGTTGCGCTCGTGACCGGCGGCGGCCGCGGCATCGGACGCGGCATCGCGCTCGCCCTCGCGGAACAGGGGTTCCGCCTGGTGATCAACGACCTTGCCATGACCGCGGACCTCGCCGAAACGCTGCGCCTGCTGGCTGATCGCGGCACGGAAGCCCGCAGCGCGGTCGGCGACATCGCGGCGATCGATCGCCATGGCGACCTCCTCGACGCCGCGTGGTCGGCCTTCGATCGCATCGACTGCCTGGTCAACAACGCCGGCGTCTCGGTGGCGACGCGCGGCGATCTCTTCGACGTCACGCCCGAGAGCTTCGACAGGCTGATGGCCATCAACCTGCGTGGACCGTTCTTCCTGACGCAGGCCTGCACCAGGCGGATGCTGTCGGCCGCCCCGGTCGGCTTTCGCAGTGTCATCACCATCTCGTCGATGAACGCCGAAGCCGCCTCCCCCGACCGCGCCGAGTACTGCATTTCCAAGACCGGCCTCAGCATGATGAGCCGTCTGTTCGCACTGCGCCTCGCCGGCGCAGGCATCCATACCTACGAGGTCCGCCCCGGCGTCATCCGCACCGCCATGACCGCCGTGGCGCGCGACAAGTACGACCAGCTGTTCGCCAGCAATGGCGCGCCGCTGTCGCGCTGGGGTGAGCCGGAGGATGTCGGCCGCACCGTCGCAGCGCTCGCCAGCGGCGTTTTCCCCTACACCACCGGTGAGGTGGTCCATGTCGACGGCGGGTTGGCATTGCCGAAGCTCTAAGGAGACCGCTGATGACCGGTGAGACCGCGAGACGATTGCCGCCTGGCGAATACTGGTTCGAGGATCTCATCGTCGGCGACCACTACGACACCGGCCATATCGTCGTGACCGAGGCGCATATCGTCAATTTTGCCGGCGTCTCCGGCGACTTTTTCGACCTCCACGTCGACGACGCCTTCGCCCGCGAGCAAGGCTTTCCAGGCCGCGTCGCCCATGGCCTGCTCGGCCTCGCCATGGCCGACGGCCTCAAGAACCGCTCACCGGTGCGCATCCTGGTGGTGGCCGCGCTCGGCTGGAACTGGAGCTTCAAGGGCCCGATCTTCGCCGGTGACCGCATCGGCGTGCATGTCACGATCAAGGCAAAGCGCCTCAACAGCAAGGGAGACCGCAACATCCTGACGCTGGGTTTCGACGTCAGAAATCAACACGGCGACACGGTCCAGGACGGCGAGGTCATCCTGGTCGCGCGGAGTCGGCCGACCAGTTGAAGCGGCCACGGCAAGAGCCGCAGATCGAGAACAACCACAAGCGGAGTCACGGATTTCCGAGAGCGATCTGACAACCGCGACCGGCACAGCCGGCGCATTCCTGGGGAGGAGCAGCAATGACGAAAACCTATGGCTGGCTGAGCCGGCGCGACATGATCCAGCTTCTCGGCATCGGCGGCACCGCCCTTGCCGCCGGGCTGCCCGACCGCGTGTTCGCGCAGTCGCGCAAGAACACGCTGGTGATCGGGCTCGACATCAGCGACACCATCACGCTCGACCCGGCGCGCCAGGCCCAGTACACGCCGCCGATGACCCTGCTGGCGGCTTACGACATGCTGGTCACCATGGCGCCGGGCGACTACATCACCATCCGCCCCGCCCTCGCCACCAAGTGGGCGCGCACGCCCGACGGCAAGGGATGGCGCTTCACGCTGCGCGAAGGCGTCAAGTTCGCCAGCGGCAATCCGATGACCGCCGAGGATGTCAAATGGTCGCTCGATCGCGTGCTGTACCTCGGTGACCAGACAGCCCAGTACATCGCCCATGTCGATCGTACCGAGATCGTCGATGCCACGACCGTCGACGTCGTCCTCAAGGATCCGTCACAGCCGCTGCTGACCATCCTCGCCGCGCCCGGATTCGTCATCTACGACCGCAAGCTACTCGAGCAGCACGGCGGCGACGCCAGCATCGAAGCCAAGACCAAGGACAAGGCGACCACCTGGCTCAACAGCAACTCCGCCGGCGCCGGCGCCTACCGTCTCGTCGGCTGGGAGCGCAATGCCCAGATCCAGTTCGTACGCAACGACAACTACTGGCGCGGCAAGCCGCCGTTCGAACGGGTGATCATCCGCCACATCGGCGACAGCGCTGCGCAACTGCTCTCGATCCGTCGCGGCGACGTCGACATCGCTTTCAACCTCATCCCCGAGCAGATCGCAACCGTCAAAGCCGACGCCAATTTGCGCCTCGAAGCCCTCACCAGCCTCGATTTCGTCTACATGGCGCTGACTCAGGAGGCCGAGTACAACAAGGCGCTCGCCGTCAAGGAAGCGCGCCAGGCGATCGGCTATGCCATCGACTATGACGGCATCATCACCAATCTGCTCGGCGGCGCGGCGGTGCGGCCCGCCAACTTCCTGCCGATCGGGGTGTCCGGATCGACGGAAAAGATCGCGCGCGACATCGGATTCCCGCAGGATCTCGCCAAGGCCAAGGCGCTGCTGCAAGGCGCGGGTCTCGCCGACGGCTTCGAATTCGAGCTCGCCTATGGCACTGCGGCGATCGCCGGCGTGACCTACCAGACGCTCGCCCAGAAGATTCAGGCCGACCTCGCCCGCATCAACATCCGTGTCAAGCTGACGCCGATGGACCAGGTCAACCTGCGCACCACCTACACCGGCAACAAGGCCCAGGGCGGCGTGCTGACGTTCTGGAATCCGCCGGCAGTGGAGAACCTGCTGTGGGCGGCGGCAACTGTCGAGCGGGTCGCCCGGCGCGTGCACTGGGCCGTGCCGGAGGACGTCACCAAGCTCGTCCATGCCGCCGCGGGCGAGCAGGATCCCCAGAAGCAGGCGGATCTGTGGGTCGCGTACCAGAAGCGCGTCGTCGACCAGGCCAACCTGATCATCCTGTTCCAGCCGATCTATCAGATCGCGGTGCGCAACACCCTTGATAAACTGCCTCTCACCGCGGCCGGTTGGCAGATCGACATGTACGATACCAAGCCGAAGGCGTGAGGCGATCGGCGGGCGGCCGGGCCATGCCGGCCGTCCGCGAACGACGTGTTCGCGGGGGAGGCGCGCCAGGCGTCAGCCGAGCGCGACCGGGCGGCCGGATGCCGAGGACTGCAACAGCGCCTCGATGAGCTGATGCACCTTCAGCGCTTCGCGGCCGCTGACCACGGGCTCGCGGCCGGCGGCGATGGCATCGAGAAAGTCCTCGATCAGCGCCTTGTGAGCCTGGTTCGAGAACGCCATCGGATCGGCGCCGCCGCTCTTCGACTCGCCGCCGTCGAAGCGCTCGACCCGCCCGTCGCGGTAAAACACCGCCAGCGATTCCGCCTCCAGCACCGCGGTGCCATTCTCGCAGGCGAGCTCGATGCGCTCCGAGAAGCCGGGGAACGAGACGGTGGTCGCGTCGATGGTACCGATTGCACCGTTCTCGAACGCGACCGCCGCTGCCACGATATCCTCGGTGTCGATGCGCCGCAACGGCGACGTCGTTGCCATTGCCGTCACCCGCGCGATCGGCCCGGCGAGGCTCTGGAACAGGTCGAGGGTATGGATCGCCTGGGTGATGAGAACGCCGCCGCCGTCGCGGGCCATCATGCCTCGCCCGGGCTCGGCAAAATACTCCGGCGAGCGCCACCACCGGATCGATGCCGAGCCTGACACCAGCCGGCCGAGCTCGCCGCTGTGCAGAGTGGACGCTAGCCTGCGCGCCGCCGTGCGGAAGCGATGCTGCAGCACGACACCGAACGTGCGCCCCGCCCGCTGCATCGCGTCGACCGACTGCCGCGCCCGCTCGGCCGTGACGTCCAGCGGCTTCTCCAGCAGCACGTGCTTGCCGGCCGCCGCGCATCGCGCCACGAGGTCGTGATGGGTCAGCGGTGGCGTCAGCAGAATCACCGCCTCGACCGATCGATCGCCGAGCACGGCGTCGAGATCCCCGGTCACCGGCAGGTCCGGATGGAGCCGGGCGAACGTCTCGCGCCGGCTCGCGCTGGGCGCCTGGCACGCCACGATGCGAACGCGGTCGGCCAGTTCACGCAGGCTCTGGATATGCGGCTTGTGGGCCATTCCGAGGCCCACGATGGCGACGCCGATGGTCATTGCTTGAACTCCGCCTCCCGCTTCTGCTGGAAGGCGCGAATTCCCTCCATGTGGTCTCCCGCCGAGAAGCACAGGGTATTCATCTCGTTCTCATACGCCAAGCCCGCCGGCAGTGTCGACGACAGCGCCATGCGCACCGCCGCCTTGACCGACTCGACGGCCACCGGACTGAAGCCTGCGAGCTTGCGGCAAAGTTGGCGCGCCGTCGCCAGTACCTCGCCATCGTCGACGATGTATTCCACGATCCCGAGCCGATGGGCCTCGGCGGCATCGATCGGATCGCCGCACATCAACAGCCGCATCGCCTGGCCGTAGCCGATCAGGCGCGGCAGCATCTGCGAGGCGCCGCCGCCGCCGACCCACCCTCGTTGCACCTCCGGAAAGCCGAGCCGCGCGCCGCGTCCCATCACCCGCAGATCGGCCGAAAGCGCCATTTCCGCGCCGCCGCCGAGCACCCAGCCATGCAGCGCCGCAATCACCGGCTTGCGCATGTTGCGCACGAATGTCGCGTATTCGCGGCGGTTGCGGAAATCCCAGGCCGTGGGATAGGCCGCCAGCGCGTTGAGATCGCTGCCCGCGCAGAACGCGCGCTCGCCGGCGCCGCGCAGCAGGATCACCCGGACATCCGCGGCACGGTCGAGATCGCGGCAGATCCGCTCGATGCTCGCCGCCATGGCGGGCGTGATCGCATTCATCTTGGCCGGCCGGTTCAGCACGATTTCCGCGACCGCGCCATCGCGCTCAAGCAATACTTCGTCTTCCATCTGGGCTTCCTCTCACGTATTCAGGTTTGACGAACCGCTGCAAACAGGTGCACGAAGCGATCATGAAGCGCCCCAGCAAGAGCCTGCCGAAGCCGCAGCGCGTCACCCTGCACGACCTGGCGCGGCATGCCGGCGTGTCGCGGGCGACCGTGTCGCTGGTGCTGCGCAAGAGCCCGCTGGTGGCGGACAGGACGCGCGAGAGCGTGCTCGAGGCGGTCAGCGCGCTGGGCTATGTCTACAACCGCGGCGCGGCCAACCTGCGCACCCAGCGCTCCCACACCATCGGCGTCGCCATCAACGAGATCACCAACCCCTATTTCGCCGAGCTGACGGCGGCGATCCAGCGCGCCTTCTGGGATCTCGGCCGCACGGTCTTCATCGCCAATTCGGAGGAGGATCCGGCGCGCCAGGACCAGTTCATCGCCACCATGCGCGAGTACAACGCCGACGGCCTCGCCATCTGCCCGTCCCAGGGCACCACCCGCCAGACGTTGAAGCGGCTGAAGGACCAGGGCATTCCCTGCGTGCTGATCTCGCGCAACGTCGCCGGCTGCGGTCTCGACTACGCCGGCCACGCCAACCTCGAGGGCATGCGCATGGCGACCGAGCATCTCATCGAGCTCGGCCACCGGCGCATCGCAATGATCGGCGGCACTGACCTGATCTCCACCGGCGCCGAGCGCCGCAAGGGCTATCGCGAAGCGCTTGCGAGACATCGCATCGCCATCGACGAGGAGCTGATCATTCCCGGCCCGCCGACCCGCAGCTTCGGCGCGGCGACCGTGAAGGCCCTCCTCACCAATCCCAATCCGCCGACCGCCGCAGTGTGTTTCAACGATGTCATCGCGTTCGGCGTCATGCTCGGCTTGCGGCAGGTCGGCCTCGAGCCCGGCCGCGACTTTGCGGTCATGGGCTATGACGACCTCGCCGAGGCCGAGCTGTGGACGCCGGCGCTGTCGACAGTGGCGATCGACTCCATCGGCATCGGCGTTGCTGCCGCGCAGTTGCTGCTGCAACGGATCGAACACCCGGATGCACCGCCGCGCCGCGTCGTGATGCAACCAAAGCTGGTTCTGCGCGAGTCGAGCTGCCCGCCTCGCCGCACCTGATCTCCCGCGGAAAATCGCCACCGTCCGCCTCCCGTGCCGCAGCCGCTGCGTGCATCGTCCTGCACGCGCGATCGCACCTGCGACGATCTTGATTGGCTTCGACGTTAAATCACGATTGACACGCCGTCACTGAAAATTTAGAACGATCTAATAAGGGAAATATCCCATATAATGCGAAGGGAGGTTCCATGGCTGCTCGCAGCTTGCGCCCGCCGCCGGTCTCGACAGATGTGCGCCGTCACGCCCTGCGCTCTCGCTAGCGGAGCAGGCCATGCTGCGCTTCATCGTTTCGCGGCTCGGATTGACGATCGTGATGGCGCTCCTTGCCACGTTGATCATCTTCCTGATCGCCAACATGGTCCCCGGTGATCCGATCCTCGCCCAGCTCGGCGACGTCGCCGCATCCAACAAGGAATTTGTCGCCGAGTGGCGCGCCAAGTGGGGGCTCGATCTGCCGCTGTGGGAGCGTTATTTCATCTTCCTCAAAGGACTGCTCCACGGCGATCTCGGCATTTCGATCTCGTCCCAGCGCCCGGTGTTGCAGGACATCGCGCAATTCGCTCCGGCGACGCTGGAGCTCGCCACCATCAGCTTCCTGCTTGCCCTCGTCATCGGCATTCCGCTCGGCATCGTCGCCGCCGTGCGCCGCGACAGCTGGATCGACCATCTGGCGCGCATGGTGTCGCTGATCGGCGTCTCCTCCCCCACCTTCTGGCTCGCCTTCATCGTGCTGGCGATCTTCTATGGCGGCCTGGAGATCGCACCGGGGCCCGGGCGCCTCGATCCCATCGCCTTCCCGCCTCCCACCGTCACCGGACTGATGCTGATCGACACCCTCTTCGCCGGCGACTGGGACACATTCCGCGACGCCGCCGCCCATCTCGTACTGCCGTCGATCGTGCTCGCCGCCGCGACACTCGGGCTGATCACGCGAACCACCCGCGCGAGCATGCTCGAGAGCATCCAGCAGGATTACGTCCGCGTCGCCCGCGCCAAGGGCCTCAAGCCGCGGACGATCATCATGGGTCATGTGCTTCCCAACGCGCTGATCCCGGTGGTGACGCTCGGCGGCCTCGCCTACGCCAACCTGCTCACCGGCGCGGTGATGACCGAGACCGTGTTCTCCTGGCCGGGCCTCGGCCGCTACACGTTCCGCAGCGCCGCCACACTCGACATGCCGGCCATCATGGGCATCACACTGATCGTCGCGCTGGTCTACCTGCTGGTCAACCTCCTGACCGACATCAGCTATGCGCTGCTCGATCCCCGGGTGAACCGATGAGCATCACCGTCGATCAATCGCCGGCGGCGCCTGCAGTCCAGGCTGTGCCTACCGCCGCCCAGCGTTGGCGCCGGCGCTACGGCCTCCCCGCCTTCGGCGGAGCCATCGTGGTGCTGTGGCTGCTGATCGCGCTGGCGGCACCGCTGTTGACGCCCTACGCGCCCGACTTCGTCGACGTCGCCAACCGCCTGCAGCCGCCGTCCGCCGCACACTGGCTCGGCACTGATGTGCTCGGACGCGACGTGCTCACCCGCCTGCTCTACGGCGCGCGCGTGTCGCTCAGCACGGCGTTGCTGGTCGTGTTGCTGGGGGCGCTGTTCGGCACGCTGGTCGGCGGCATGGCCGCCTACGCCCGCGGCTGGACCGAGAACCTCATCATGCGGATGACCGACCTCGTGCTGTGCTTTCCGCCGATCATCCTCGCGCTGGCAATCGCAGCGGCGCTCGGCATCGGCGCGTTCAACACCATGATCGCCATGCTGATCGTGTGGTGGCCGAAGTTCGCGCGTCTCGCCCACAGCCTGGTGCTGGTGCAGCGGTCGCAAGAGTATGTCGAGGCCGCCGTCGTGATGGGCTTCGCGCCGTCGCGCATCCTGCTGCGCCACATCATCCCCAATGCCGTCGGTCCGCTCGTGGTGCTGGTGACGCTGGATCTCGGCAACGCCATCATGACATTCGCCGGCCTGTCGTTCCTCGGCCTCGGCGTCGTTCCGCCGACCCCGGAATGGGGCTCGATGGTCGCCGAAGGGCGCGAACTCGTGCAGCAATGGTGGGTCGCCACCTTTCCGGGCCTTGCGATCCTGACGGTGGTGCTCGGCTTCAACTTCCTCGGCGACGGCGTTCGCGACTGGCTCGACCCGAAGGCGCGCATGCGATGAGAGATGGCATGACGATCAGCAGCGGCAGTCCTGCCCCAGCCGTCCCGGCGCTGGACGTGCGCGATCTCAGGACGCAGGTCTTCACCGACGAGGGCATCGTCCGCGCGGTCGACGGCGTCAGCTTCACGGTCGGCGCCGGCGAGACGCTGGGCATCGTCGGCGAGTCCGGTTCGGGCAAGAGCATTACGGCGCTGAGCCTGATGCGCCTGCTCGAGGAGCCGAGCCGCGTGGTCGGCGGCGAGGTCCGCTTCCAGGGCCGCGACCTGCTCAAGGCGAGCCCTGACGAACTGCGCAGCCTGCGCGGCGATCGCCTGGCCATGGTGTTCCAGAACCCGATGACCTCGCTCAACCCGGTGCTGAAGATCGCCCGCCAGCTGGTCGAAACGATGGTGGTGCACGGCCGCTACAGCCCCGAGCAGGCGGGACAGCGGGCCGTCAGCCTGCTCGGCCGCATGGGAGTGAGCGCCCCGGAACGCGCGGTGGACAGCTACCCTCACCAGTTTTCGGGTGGCATGCGCCAGCGCGTGATGCTCGCGCTCGGCATGAGCAACGAGCCGTCGCTGCTGATCGCCGACGAGCCGACGACCGCGCTCGACGTCACCATTCAGGCCCAGATCCTCGAGCTGCTGCGGGAGCTCAACCAGGACTTTGGCACGGCCATCGTGCTGATCAGCCACGATCTCGGCGTCATCGCCCGTGTCTGCAGCCGCACCATCGTGATGTATGGCGGCGAGGTCGTCGAGGACGGCCCGACTGAGGACCTGCTGGCCGATCCCCGCCATCCCTACACCTGGGCGCTGATCAACGCCGTGCCGCGCATGGACGATGCCGCGTCAACGAGCCGGCGTCTCACCACTATCGACGGCCAGCCGCCGGACCCGCTCAACCATCCGCCGGGCTGCCGCTTCGCCGAGCGCTGCCCGTTCCGGGTCGCCCAGTGCGACGTCCATCCCGAGCTCGCCGAGGTGCTGCCCGAGCGCAAGGCGCGCTGCTGGGTCACCCAGCGCGGCGCGGCCTTGACGCCACGGACCCGCGCCGAGCCGGCCGCCGTCGTGTCCGCCGAACGGCCAGAGCCCGTCGCGCGCGCCGAGGCCGCGCCAATCCTTCAGGTGCGCGGGCTGGTCAAGCGCTTTGCGCTGCCGCGGCGCGGCTTCTTCGAAGCGCCGCGCTTCGTCCACGCCGTCGACCATGTCGACCTCGACGTTCGGCGCGGCGAGACTGTCGGCCTGGTCGGCGAATCCGGCTGCGGCAAGTCCACGCTCGCTCGCAATGTCATCCGCATCCACACGCCCGATGCCGGCGACATCCTGTTCGACGGCCAGAACATCGCGCGCAGCTCGCAGAAGGAGATCCGGCCTCTTCGCAAGCGGATGCAGATGGTGTTCCAGGACCCCTACGCTTCGCTCAATCCGCGCATGAGTGTCGCCGAGATTCTGGGCGAGCCGCTACGCTTCCATGGCCTCGTCAGCACGTCTGCGGAGGTCCGCAGCCGCATCGACGAGCTATTGCGCACCGTCGGATTGAATCCGAAGTCGGCGCAGCGCTATCCCCATGAGTTCTCGGGTGGGCAGCGCCAACGCATCTCGATCGCGCGCGCCCTCGCCGTCGACCCCGAATTCATTGTCGCCGACGAGCCGATCTCCGCCCTCGACGTCAACATCCAGGCGCAGATCATCAACCTGATGCTCGATCTGCAGGAACGCTTCGCGCTGACTTACCTGTTCATCGCCCATGATCTCGCCGTGGTGCGCCACATCTCCAACCGCATCGTGGTGCTCTACCTCGGCAAGGTGATGGAGATCGCCCCGTCCGACGCGATTTTCACCCGCCCCCTGCACCCCTACACCCGCTATCTGATCTCGGCTGTGCCTATTCCCGACGCCGCAGTCGAGCGGGCGCGACGGCACGTCCAGCTCGGCGGCGAGCCGCCGAGCGCCATCGCGCCGCCGTCGGGCTGCCGCTTCCGTACGCGCTGCCCGATCGCAAAGCCCGTCTGCGCCAGCACGCCGCCGCCTCTGACCGAACATGCCGCCGGCCATTTCGCCGCCTGCCATTTCCCTGACCAGCTCAACTAGGAGGCACCGTGCAACGCGTCACTGCCGACGAAGCCGTCCAGCTCATCCGCTCCAACGACACCGTTGTCATCGGCGGTTCCGGCGGCGGCCATGCCGTGCCGGAAGCGCTGATGGCCGCCGTCGAGCGCCGCTTCCTGAGTGAGGGCCAGCCACGCAATATCACCGCCGTGCATCCCGTCGGCCTCGGCGACGGCGCCACGCGCGGCGCCAACCACTTCGCCCATGAAGGCCTGCTCAAGCGGATCGTCTGCGGCACCTTCGTCAATTCGCCGAGGATCTCGGATCTGGCGATCGCCGACAAGATCGAGGGCTATACCCTGCCGCAAGGCGCGCTGTCGCAGCTGATGCGCGAAATCGCCGCCGGCCGCCCGGGCCTCATCACCAAGACCGGCCTGCACACCTTTGTTGATCCCCGCCACGGCGGCGGCCGCCAGAGCAAGTGCGCGCCCGAAGGCCTCGTCGAGCTCATCGACTTCCGCGGCGACGAATACCTGTTCTACAAGCCGTTCCACATCGACGTGTGCTTCCTGCGCGGCACCACCGCCGACGAGGACGGCAACATCACGATGGAGCAGGAGGCGGTGTTCCTGGAGATGCTGTCGGAGGCCCAGGCCACCAGGCGCTGCGGCGGCATCGTGATCGTCCAGGTCAAGCGCATGGCGAAACGCGGCACGCTGCCGCCGAAGGCAGTGAAGATCCCCGGCATTCTCGTCGACTTCGTCGTCGTCGAACCAACCCAGTGGCAGACCTATGAGGTCGAGTACAGCCCGTCCTACGCCGGCGAGCTGCGCATGCCGCTGTCCGACATCCCGCTGCTGCCGCTCGACGCCCGCAAGGTCATCGCCCGCCGCGCCGCGCTCGAGCTGTTTCCCGGCGCAATCTGCAATCTCGGATCCGGCATCTCGACCGGGATCGCCAATGTCGGCGCCGAGGAAGGCATCCTCGACGAGGTCTGCTTCACCAACGAGCAAGGTCTCGTCGGCGGCGCGCCGGCCTCCGGAGGCGATGCCGGCGCTGCGCGCAACTACGCCGCGGTAATCGACCAGCCCTACCAGTTCGACTTCTACGACGGCGGCGGCCTCGATCTCGCGTTCCTGTCGTTTGCCGAGGTCGATGCCGCGGGCAACGTCAACGTCAGCCGGTTCGGCAAACGCATCGTCGGTCCCGGCGGCTTCATCAACATCAGCCAGAATGCCAAGACCGTGGTCTTCAGCGGCACCTTCACCGCCGGCAAGTCGGAGATCGGCTGGCCGGGCGGCCGCATGCAGCTCGTGCGCGACGGCGATCATCCCAAGTTCGTCGCCAATGTCGAGCAGATCACCTACAGCGGGCCCTATGGCAGCCGGCGACGCCAGCACGTGCTCTATGTCACCGAACGGGCGGTCTTTCAGCTCACCGAGCGCGGCGTGGAGTTGATCGAGATTGCGCCGGGCGCCGACGTCGAACGGGACGTCATCGGCCGGATGGGTTTCCGTCCGATCATCTCCGCCGCGCTGAAAACCATGGACCCGCGCCTGTTCCGACCTGAGCCGTTGCAGCTCGCAGCAGACCTTGCCGCACGGCCACGCAGCGACACGCCTGCCCGCGAGCGGGCGCGCGCCGTCGCCGGAGCGGGCCGATGACAAATACGGCCATGACCGAACGCAACCCGGCCGAGCAGATCATCATCGACGGCACCACGCGCCTGTTCGCCATCATCGGTGACCCGATCGCCCAGGTGAAGTCACCACGCGTGCTCAATCCACGCTTTGTCGCCACCGGCATGGATGCGGTGATGATACCGGTCAACGTCAGGCCCGATCATTTCGAGGCGACCGTGCGCGGGCTGATGGCGATCGGCAACCTCGACGGCATCGTCGTCACCGTGCCCTACAAGAGCCGCATCCTGCCGCTGATCGACGACGTGCTGCCGATGGCGCAGCAAGTCGGCGCCGCCAACGCGCTCCGGCGCGAGCCGGATGGCCGCTGGTGCGGCGACATGTTCGACGGCCGCGGCCTGGTGCGCGGCCTCGGCAAAGCGGACGTCAGGCTCGCCGGTCGGCGCGTCATGCTGATCGGCGCAGGCGGCGCCGGCAGCGCCGTCGCGGTCGCGCTCGCCGACGCCGGCATCGCCGCGCTGACGATCTTCGACGTCGATGCGGACAAGGCGACGGCGCTCGCGGACCGTGCCCGCAGTGCCTATCCGGCATGTGCCGTGCGCGCCGGCGCCGTCGATCTCGCCGGTCACGACACGCTGATCAACGCCACACCGATCGGCATGGCTCCGGGCGACGGCCTGCCGGCGCCGATCGACGGACTTTCAGCCGACACGATGGTGGTCGACGTCATCATCAAGCCGGAGGTCACGCCCCTGCTCGCCGCCTCCCGAGCGCGCGGCTGCCGCACCTTCAATGGCCGCATCATGCTCGAAGGCCAGGCGGACGAGCTCGCCGCCTTCTTTGGCGCCGGAATGAACTGACTTGAAGTGAGCCGACTTGAAGCAAACCGACCTGGAGTGAACTGACATGGACACCTTTCTCAAGGTGGGAGAGACCGCGACCTTCGCCAAGACGATCACGGAGGCCGATCTCGTGCTGTTCGCCGGGCTGACCGGCGATTTCGATCCGCTTCATGTCAACGAGCAGTACGCCCGCTCGACGCCGTTCGGACGCCGGATCGCCCACGGCGCTCTTGTCATGGGGTTGCTGTCGACCACGGCCTCGATGATGTCGCGCCGCTCCGTCGAGCGCGGTTCGACGGCGACCTCCGTGTCCCTTGGCTACGACCGGATCCGCTTCACCCGCCCGGTGTTCATCAACGACACGCTGACGGCAAGCTACACCATCGAGGAGATCGACGTCGCCGCGGGGCGGTCGCGCTCGCGTGTCGAGGTGGTCAACCAGGACGGCGAGCCGTGTCTGGTCGGCACGCACATCATGAAATGGGTGGCTGCAACTCACTGACCACCGCCGGACCCACCCTGAAAGCCCAAGCCATGCAATTGACCGAGACCCACCGCGAAATCCGCCAGACCGCTCGCCGCTTTGCCGAGCAGGTCGTCCGCCCGCAGGCGGAAGCCCTGGATCGCGACGAGGCTTTCCCCCACGACATCTACAAGGCCATGGGAGAGCTCGGCCTGTTCGGCATCACCGCGCCCGCCGAGATTGGCGGCGCCGGCCTCGACGCCCTGTCCTACGCACTGGTGATGGAGGAGCTGTCACGCGGCTATTCGTCGGTCGCCGACCAGTGCGGCCTCTACGAGCTGATCGCGACCCTTCTCGCGGTGCACGGCAGCGTCGAGCAGCAGAACAAATGGCTGCCGCGCCTGCTGCGCGCCGAACTGCGCCCGGCCTACTGCATCACCGAGGCCGATGCAGGCACGGACGTCTCCGGTATCAAGACCTCCGCCGAGCGCACGTCCACCGGCTGGCGTCTCAACGGCTCCAAGCTCTGGATCCACAATGCGCCCGTCGCCGACGTCGGCTTCGTGCTCGCCCGCACCGACAAGGCCGCCGGCAAGCGCGGCATGAGCATCTTCATCGTCGAGTTCGACCGGCCCGGCGTGTCGCGCGGCGCCAAGGAACACAAGATGGGGCAGCGCGCGTCCCAGGTCGGCGCGCTGCACTTCGAGAATGTCGAGCTTCCTGCCGATGCCCTGCTCGGCGCCGAGGGCCGCGGCTTCCACATCATGATGAGCGCCCTCGACAAGGGCCGGATCGGCATCGCAGCGCTTGCGGTCGGTATCGCCCAGGCCGGCCTCGAGGCCGCGCTGGAGTACGCCGGCACCCGCAAGCAGTTCGGCCAGCGCGTCGTCGATTTTCAGGGCCTGCAGTGGATGCTCGCCGACATGGCCAAGGACATCACCGCGGCCCGTCTCCTGGTCCATCAGGCGGCACGCACCCTCGATGCCGGCGAACCGGCGACGATCTACTGCTCGATGGCCAAGTGCTTTGCCGCCGACGTCGCCGTCGCCCAGACGGCCAACGCGGTGCAGATCTTCGGCGGCAGCGGCTACATCCGCGGCTTCGAGGTCGAGCGGCTCTACCGCGACGCCAAGATTACCCAGATCTATGAGGGCACCAACCAGATCCAGCGCTCGATCATCGCCCGCGAGCTGCTGACCAACGGCATTCCAGCCTGAGCCACCGGACGGCGGTCACCGCGTACCGTAGGCACGGTCCCCCGCATCGCCGAGGCCCGGGATGATGAACGCCTTGTCGTCGAGCCCCTCGTCGATCGCCGCTGTCCATACCGGCACATCCGGATGAAGGCCACGCAGCCGCTCGATCCCTTCGGGGGCGGCCAGGAGGCACACCACGCGGATCTCCCTGGCGCCCCGCTCCTTGAGGCGGTCGACAGCGGCCACCGCAGTGTTCGCCGTCGCCAGGACCGGCGACACGACGATCGCGAGACGCTCATGCAGATCGGAGGGGGCCTTGAAGAAGTATTCGACGGCAGTGAAGGTCTCGGGATCGCGATAGAGGCCAATATGGGCAACACGCGCTGTCGGCACGAGATCGAGCATGCCGTCGACGAAGGTCACGCCGGCACGCAACACCGGCACGAACACCAGCTTCTTGCCTGCGATCCTGGCCGACTGCATCCGCGCCAGCGGCGTCTCGACCTCGACCTCGGTCAACGGCAGGTCGCGCGTGACCTCGTAGCACAGCAGCATGCCGATTTCCTTGAGCAACTCCCGGAACGACTTGGTCGAGATCGACTTGTCGCGGATCAGCGTGACCTTGTGCTGCACCAGCGGGTGATCGACAATCGTGACGCCGTCCATGGCTGTCTCCGTGCGCTGCGTTTCTTGATTGCTTCAAAATACCGTGCCGTCGCTGACGACACGGATCGGCGGCGAACCGTCGGGCCGGCGCTCGAAGGCAATGGTGCGTCCAGCCGCCCAGGTGCCGCCTTCCAGGATCTTGGCGAGCGGAAACGCCGCCGCGTCAACACCGAGACGCTCGCGCACGATCTGCGCCAGCCCATCGAGCAGCGCCACCGTCAGCGCACGCCACTCGACGATCAGAGGTGAGGAGACGTCGTAGTCCAGCTCCGCCGCCGCCGGGTCACGGAAGGCGAGCACGCCGGTGTCGATGAACAGACCGCCATTGCGGTATTCGGCAAGCCCGGTCAGGCCGTCGATATCGGCGACCGTCACGCCGGCGCGCTGCAGCGGCTCGATCAGCGAATAGGTCAACCATTGCGACAGCTTGTGCAGCGGCACGAGGCCGCTCGACGCATCGTCGGTGACCAGCGCCGGATGCCGCCAGCAGTCGCCGAGCGGAACGCCGCCGAGATCGAGCCGCGACGGCCAGATCGGTCCGAGCTGCTGCAGCACCACCGACAGGATATCCGGCGCGGCGATGGCGCCGCCGCCGGCGCGGGACAGCAGATGATCGACAAGACCGCCGGGGCGCGGCCCGCCCGCGCCGCCGAACACCGCCGGCTGCGCCGCGAGCTGCGCACCGAGCCGTCGCAGCAACTCGACGCGCCCCTCGATGCCGACGAGCGGATTGTCCTCGGTGACCTGAAAGCCGCGCCGCACATCGTCGGCGGTGAGGCGTAGCAGCGCCTCGGCATCGACCCGCAGCGGGTCATCCTCCGTCGCCGAGAATGCGCCGGAATCGAACATGTCGAGGCTGGCGAGCGCGAGCCCCTCGGAACGGCCGATCGCGACATCGCTGACATTGTCGTGATAGCGCCAGAGCGCGCCCGCGCCGGCATCGAGCAACACGCTGACGATGGCGAGATCGAACTCGGCGCGCGCCCTGGCAATCGGATCGGACCAGCCAGCGCTGGCAGCGATCGCTGCCCAGCGGTCCTCGCCGTCGATTATGAAGTGACGCCAGCGTGAATGAAAGGGAATCTCACCGAGCGGATAGTTGCGGCGCATGGTGGCGAGCACCAGATCGACCGCGGTATCGAGCCTGGCGAGATCGACCCGGAAATGCGGCAGACGATCCTCGAGCCCGACTTGCAGGAGCCGATGCGCCCGTTCGCGCACCGCCTCAGCCGACAACAGTGACTGTGCATCGACCATATCGCGCGTCACACCCCGTGCATCCAGCGGTCAGTACTTGTCGAGCGACCGGCCGACGGTATCGTCGAGCTCGCTTGAAGCCGGCTTCTCGACGGAGAAATAGCCCGCCGCCTTCTTGGCGGCGATTTCGACATGGGCGTCGGCCGGAATCAGGTCGTCGGGAATCGGAACGCGCTCGACGATCTCGATGCCCTGGGACGTCAGTGCGTCGTACTTCATATCGCTCATGGACACGAAGCGGTCGATGCGCGGCAGGCCAAGCCAATGAATGACGTCCGGCATCAACTGCTGGAAGCGCGCATCCTGTACGCCGGCGACGCATTCGGTGCGCTCGAAATAGGCAGCCGCGGCATCGCCATCCTCCTGGCGCTTGCGCGCGTTGTAGACCAGGAACTTGGTGACCTCGCCGAGGGCGCGGCCCTCCTTGCGATTGTACACGATGACGCCGAGGCCGCCGGTCTGGCCGGCACGGGCGCACTCCTCGATGCCATGGATGAGATAGGGCCGACAGGTGCAGATATCCGAGCCGAAAACATCCGAGCCGTTGCACTCGTCGTGGACACGGCAGGTGATGCGCGTGCGATGGTCGGGCAGCCGGGTGACATCGCCGAACAGGTAGACCGTGGTGCCGCCGATCGGCGGCAGAAAGATCTGCAGGTCGGGACGGGTGACCAATTCGGGAAACATGCCGGCGGTCTGCTCGAACAGCGCGCGGCGCAGGTTGGTCTCGCTGGTGCCGAAGCGCGTCGCGATGGCCGGCAGGTACCACACCGGGTCGATCGCGATCTTGACGACGGAAACGCTGCCGTTGGCATGCACCACGTCGCCATCGGCCTCGAGGCGCTTGGCGGCGAGCGCGGCCTGCAGCTCCGGCAGGTCGAGCCGCGCACGGGTCACCGCGATGCTGGGGCGAATGTCGATGCCTTCGGCGATCTCCTTGCGGAAGGTTTCGGCGACGAGATGTCCCCACGGATCGAGCGCGACAATGCGCGACGGATCGCTCCACTGCGGAAACGGGCCGATGGTCGCCGCCGGATAGGTATTGGTGAGATCGGGGCGGCGGATCGGATCGAGCGCTCCCGACGACACCGCGAGCGCCCGATAGACGGCATAGGAGCCGCCATGGCTGCCGATGACGTTGCGATCCTGCGGCCGCGATACCGTGCCGATCACCGGCCCGCGCTCGCGCGCGGTCGACGCGCCCCATGTGATGGGAAACTCATGCTTCGCGCCCGGCACCGGGTGTGAGGTGAGCCGAATGTGATCGGTGCGATTGGAACGGGTCATCAGTCCAGAACCCCTAAAAGTCGGCAACCCCTAAAACGGCGACGGCCCGCCGGAACGACGGGCCTGACGGTCAAACGAGATCAACGAGGGAGCCCCGCAGGACTCCCCATAAAGTATATAGGCAATTTCGAATACCTTACAATGACGCCGTTTTCTGCAAATTGGCCGGCCTGCCCTGCAGCAATCGAAATGCCTGCCGCTACGCCTGGGCATTGGAAACGGCAAAATCCATGATATAAATGGTTGTTTCTTCTCGAATGGAGGGAGGGAACGACACGTGACTGACTTATATGACTGGCTCGTTGGCCAGCACCCGGGTCTGCGGACCTACGCTTCCTTGCAGCGCAAAGCCCTCGAACTCGCGTCAACCGACGCCGAGCACGGCGCCCTGTACCATCTGCTCGCCGGTCTCGCCGGCCGCCATATCGAATCCTACGACGAGGAGCCGCTGCCCGCAGACGTCGCGCAGCAGGCCTATCAGCGGCTGCTGACCACCGTCGGCGACGCTGAACGTTCGATCCGCCTGCCGCCATCGGAGCAGGTCAAGGCGCTCAATCGCCTCGCGGCCACCGAGCTGGTCTGAACGACCAGCACGATGGCGCCGTGAGCCACCGCTACGCCAGCTCGGCGCCGCGACGTTCCGGCACGAGCAGCAGCAGCGCAACGATGTCGACGATGTAGAGCAACGCCAGCGCGGCGATCGCGGTCTGGAAGCCGTAGTCCTTGCTGACGATGCCAACCAGCAGCGGCCCGAAGCCGGCGACCGCGCGGCCGATGTTGAAGAACACGTTCTGCGCCGTCGCACGCGCGGCCGTGGGATACAGCTCGCTCATCAGCGCGCCGTAGCCACCGAGCATGCCGTTGACGAAGAATCCCATCACCGCGCCGCCGATCAGCAGCGCCATGGGGCTGACGAGCTGTGAGTAGACCACGACCATGATGGCTGCACCGATCATGTAGCCGAGGAATGCCGGACGTCGGCCGAGACGGTCGGCGATGTGGCCGAACATCAGGATGCCAAGAGCCATGCCCGCGATGGTCACTGCGGTCCACAGCGCCGTCTTGGTCAAACCATAGCCGAACTGGGTGGACAGATAGCTCGGCAGCCAGATCATGATGCCGTAGTAGCCGAAGTTCTGCACCGAGCAGAGAATGATCATACCGAGGCTGGTCTTTATGGTCTCGCGGTCGGTCATCAGCAGCTTGAGTGAGAACACCGCGCCCTGGTGCTGCGCCTTGTTGGCGACGAAGACGTCCGGTTCGTGAAGATGGCGGCGGATGAAGTAGGCGATCAGCGCCGGGAAGATGCCGACGATGAACATGCCGCGCCAGCCGATCACCGGCAACAGCAGCGGCGTGATCAGCGCCGCGGCCAGCACGCCCGACTGCCAGCCGAGGCCGACATACGACGAGGCCCGCGCACGCTTGGCCGCGGGCCAGGCCTCCGCCACCAGCGCCATGCCGATGCCGAATTCGCCGCCGAGCCCGAGGCCGGCGATCGCGCGGTAGATCAGCAGGTCCCAGTAGCCCTGCGCCAGTGCGCACATGCCGGTGAAGACGGCGAACAGCACAATGGTCCAGGTCAGCACCCGCACGCGGCCGAGCCGGTCCGACAGCATGCCGAAGACGATCCCGCCGACGACGGCGCCGATCAAGGTCACGGTCACGAGCCACGCGCTCTGGGTCGAACTCAGGTGCAGGTCCGCGGAGATCGCGCCGAGCATGAAGCCAAGGATCAGCAGGTCGAAGCCGTCCATGGCGTAGCCGAGCGCCGATCCCCACAGAGCCTTTTGTGCGCTGGACTTCGAGTCGCGAACCGTCTCCGTGGCGAGCACCATCCCCGCTGTACCCTCGATCTGACTCACGACGACCTCTCCCAGCCAATGTGACAAAATTGTGCAAGTCTACCTTGCGAGGATCATGCAAGAAAGCTGCCGGCCCGGCGCCGTCCCCATGAAATCAACTGGCGCGGCCCCGATCGGCCGCCCCAACGTCGGGATACCCCCTGGGCGCCTCTTGGACCATTAGCCTTCGGCGATGCCGAAGGCACCTCACGAAAACTGCGAATTGCCACCCTTACTCTGACCCGCCACCATGGCGGCATGTTCGAGAACCGCTCCATATCGACACGCACGGCTGCGCCGGCACTGAAGGACCGCCTGCTCGAAGTCGCAGCGCTCGGCCTCGCCTGTGTGCTGGCGGCAACCGTGCTCATTCGTGCGTATGGCGCCGGCGACGCCGATGCTGCCGCACCGGCCCCGCTCCATGCGGCACCGGCGGCGCACGCCGCTCCGGCGGCGGCGCCACAGCCGGCCGCCCGGCGCTCCGCCACCGAGGAGGATGTCCGCCGGATCCTGCAGGACATGGCGCTGCACGATTGACGCAACACGCGCATCGGTGACAGGCGCGGTAAAACCCGCCAAGGGCCTCCCCTTGCCGATCCGGAATCGCTATACCGGTCGACATCCAAGAGGAGACGTCGGGCGGATGAAAGTGGAAGGCCGAGGAGTCCAGTCGATCGAGGTCGGAGGCCGTATTCTCGTGGCGCTGATCGAGTTCGGCCAGCCGACCATGCTGCGCGATCTCGCGGCCCGCGCCGGGATGACGTCGGCGCAGGCCCATGCCTATCTCGTCAGCTACCGCAAGCTCGGGCTGGTCGAACAGGATTCCGCCACCGGGCGCTATTTCCTCGGCCCGCTGGCGCTGCAACTCGGCCTCGTGCGCATGCGTGGAACAGACCCCCTCCGCATGGCCAGCACCGTCGCCACCGAAATTTCCGAAAAAACCGGCTACATGGTCACGGTGTCGGTGTGGGGACCACATGGCCCCACCATCATCCAGGTTCACGAGGCGATCTATCCGGTGCACGTCAATCTGCGCGCCGGCGCACTCTACACCCTGACCGGAACGGCGACCGGGCGCCTGTTCGCCGCGCTCTATCCGCTGGAAAGCGTACGGACACTGCTCGCCAGGGAAATGCGTGCGGAGCAGAAAGGCCAGCACCTGCCGAGCGGCAAGTCACGCCAGGCGTTCGCCGAGGACTTCGAGGACATCCGCCGCCAGGGTTACGCCACCACCGAGGGTGTACCGGTGCCCGGCATCAATGCGGTCAGCGTTCCGGTGTTCGACCAAAGCCAGAAGATGCAGTTTGCGATGACCGCAATCGGCCCGAATTCGGAGCTCGACGTGCGTCCAGGCAGCGCCAACATGCAGCCAGTCATCGAGATCATCAACCGCCTGTCGGAGCAACTCGGCTATCGTCCCGATCTTGCCGCCCGAACAGCTGCAGCCAAGCCCAAGGCGCGCACGCGCAAGTCTTGAATACAAGACATGATACGAAGACGCGTCGGCCAAGCCGCCGTGCATCGGCACGGCGCTTGCCGTCACATCCTCAGTGCGCGTTGCCGAGATAGGCCTTGCGGATTTCCGGATGCGCCAGCAATTCGGCGCCTGTGCCGCTCATGGTGATGCGGCCGCTGTCGAGCACATAGGCCCGGTCAGCGAGGCGCAGCGCCAGGTTCGCCATCTGCTCGACCAGCAGGATGGTGATGCCGCGGGACCGCAGGTCGCGGATGATCGCGAAGATTTCCTTGATGATCAGCGGCGCAAGGCCGAGCGACGGCTCGTCCAGCAACAACAGGCGCGGCGCGCCCATCAGCGCGCGGGCGATCGCCAGCATCTGCTGCTCGCCACCCGACAGCGTCACCGACATCTGGTTTTGACGCTCGCGCAACCGCGGGAACAGGCGATACTGCTCCTCCAGTGCCTCGTTCAGCTCCGCGGTCGTCAGCCGCCGCGCATAGGCGCCGAGCTCGAGATTGTCGCGGATGCTCTGGTCGGGAAAGACCTGACGGCCTTCCGGCGACAGCGCGATGCCGTACTGCACGCGGCGATGCGGTGGCGAGGCGGTGATCGTCTGGCCTTCGAAGACGATCTCGCCGGTGCGCGGCTGCATCAGGCCGGCGATGGCCTTGAGCAACGTGGTCTTGCCGGCGCCGTTGGCGCCGACGATCGCCACCACCTGGCCCTGCTCGACCTCGATCGATGCATCGGAAACCGCCTCGATCGGGCCGTAGGACACACTGATATTCTTGAGCTGCAGCATCGTCATGTCACGTAATCCCTACGACGCCGTCGCCACAACCGGAGGCTCGTCGGCCTCGTCGACGCCGAGATAGGCCTCCATCACCCGCTTGTCGGTCTGCACGATCGACGGCGGCCCCTCGGCGATCTTCTCGCCATAGTCGAGCACGATGACGTGGTCGGCGATCTTCATCACCATATCCATGTGGTGCTCGACCAGCAGGATGGTGATGCCCTGGTCGCGAATGCGCTCGATCAGGCCGCCCAGTTCCTCCGTCTCCTGCGGATTGAGACCCGCCGCCGGCTCATCGAGCAACAGCAATTCAGGCTCGGTCGCAAGCGCCCGCGCGAGCTCCACCCGGCGCTGCAGACCGTACGCCAGCGCGCCTGCCGGCTTGTCGGCATCGGCGGCAAGGCCGACGAATTGCATGATGGTCTCGACCCGGCGCGACGCCTGTGCCTCCTGCTGGCGGCCGCCGCCGAACATCGAGACGAAGAAGCCGTTGGTCATCCGCCGATGCTGGCCGACCAGAATGTTGGTGCGGACGCTGAGATCCTTGAACAGGCGCAAATTCTGGAAGGTGCGCGCGATGCCACGGCTGCAGATGGCGTGCACCGGCTTGTCGGTCAAACGCTCGCCCCGGAAGACGATCTCGCCGCTGTCCGGCTTCACGATACCGGACAGAATGTTGATGAAGGTGCTCTTGCCGGCGCCGTTGGGGCCGATCAGTGCGTGAATGTGGCCAGACGTCAGCCTCGCGCTGAGATCCCGCGCCGGACGCACGCCGCCATAGGCCTTGCAGACATCCGTGGTCTGCAGCAGCGTCTCGTTGACCGCCGCGCCGTCGCGCGGGAACAGCGCCGGGGCGCTCTCGCCTTGGCCAGCAACCGCCGGGACCGCCGATGCACCACGGACGCGGTCAAGCAGGTCTGACAGAACGCCGGCAAGGCCGCGCGGCATCACATAGAGCGCGAACAGCAGCAGCGCGCCGTTGGCAAAGTGCTCCGCCCAGCTCCAGCGCGCCAGGAAGCTGCCGATCAGCGTCAGCGACACCGCACCGAGCAACGGACCCGCCATCGAGCCGCTGCCGCCGAACATCACCAGCAGCAGGATGAAGACCGAGAGGTTGAAGTTGATGAAGTCGGAATTGATATACTGGTTCTGCTGTGCGACCAGCGCACCGGCGAGACCGCAGGTCGCTGCCGCGATCACGAACGCCAGCACCTTGTACCGCAGCACAGGCACGCCCATCGACGCCGCCGCAACCTCGTCAGCCTGGATCGACAGCAGCGCGCGGCCGAGCCGGCCGGTCAGCACATTGCGCAGCAGCAGGTGCACGACCAGCGACAGCGCGATGGCGAACCACACCCACTGCTTCATGTCGAACGGCGCGCCGGCGATGGTCAGCGGCTTAATAGCGTAGATGCCCATCGCACCGCCGAACAGGTCGGACGCCTCGGTCACCAGCTTCTCGACGACGATGCCGAACGCCAGCGTGACCATGGCGAGGCTCGGTCCCTTCACGCGCAGCGACGGCGCGGCGATCAGCACACCGAACAGCGCCGACACCACGACCGCGATCGCCAGCGCCAGCCATGGGTTCATGTCCCATGACGTCGTCAGCAGCGCCACGGCGTAGGCGCCGGCGGCGAACAGCCCGGCCTGCCCCAGCGACTTCTGCCCGGCGAAACCGACCAGCACGTTCATGCCAGTGGCGCACAGGAAGTAGATGCAGATCGAGAACATGATCCGGAGATAGAAGTCGTTGCCGGTGACGTACACCAGCACCACACCGACGAGCGCCAGGGCCGCCGCAGCCAATGTCCCACGCATCAGATCAGACCTTGTCGAGCGAGCGGGAGCCGAACAGCCCGTTGGGCCACACGGCGAGAACCAGGATGATGAGGGCGAAGATCACGATCTCGCGCCACTGCGCCTGCCACAGCGCCACCGTCTGCTCGAGCAGGCCGAGGACGAAGCCGCCGAAGATGCAGCCGCGCGGGTTGTCGAGACCGCCCATGATGGCGCCCGAGAACGCCTTGAGCGCAATGCCGAGGCCCATGAACAGCGACGCGGAGGCGATCGGCGCCACCAGGATGCCGCCAAGGCCGGCGAGCGCCGACGACAGCACGAACGCGCCGATCATGACGGCGGCGACATTGATGCCCATCAGCGAGGCGACGGCCGGGTTCTGCGCGACCGCGCGCATCGCCTTGCCGATGCGGGTGCGGCGCATCACGACGTCGAGCGCCAGCATCGCGATGACGGCGAACGCCAGCACCAGCAGTTCCTGAGGGCGCACGCCGACGCCGCCGAAACGCAGCACGTCGTCGCCGAACGGCGATGGCAGCTTGACCGGGGCCGGGCCCCAGATCGCAAGGCCGATGCTCTGGAGGATGATGCCGAAGCCGATCGTGCTCATCACCCACGACATGCCCGGCTTGCCAGCGAACGGCCGCACCGCGGCGACGAAGATCGCGATGCCGAGCACGCCAGTGACGCAGCCGACGACGAGGGCGGCGATCGGATAGTTGAAGCCGGCGGAGGCCTGGTCGGTCAGCCCGGCGAAACCGGTGCTGCCGTTACGGGCGGACAGGACATAGAGCGCGGTGACGCCGACGAAGGCGCCAAAGCTGATGAACTCGCCCTGCGAGAAGTTCAGCGTCTTGGTCGTCGTGAAGGTGATGCTGAAGCTCAAGGCCAAGAGCGCGTAGACGCCGCCGACGGCGAGACCGCTCACCAACACCTGCAGATAGGTCGCCAGCACCGCGAACACCCCTGACTAGAAAACCACGGAGAAACTACCGCAAAAAACGAGCGCACGCCCGCCCTCCGGGGTTATCCCCAGGGGCGGGCGGCGTTTTTCTGAACGTCAGCCCTTGAAGTCTTCGGGCTTGAGCCCCTCGACCACCGCGTCCTTGAACGCGGCGAGCTTGCCACCGCGCCAACAGGTCCAGCGCTGGTCGGCCGCGGTCAGCGCGTCGTGCTCCGATTTGCTGAACGGCTTGTTGTACGACTTGGCGTAACCTTCGAACGGCGTCTTGAGATCCTCGAGCGCCTCGCGGACCTTGGCGCCGTCGGTCGAGCCGGCCTGCTTGATGGCCAGCGCCAGCAGCATCATGGCGTCATAACCGTGCACCGCGAAGGAAAACGCGGAATCGGCGTCGATCTTGGGGCGGATACGGTCGAAGAACGCCTGCTGGGATGCGGTGCGCGATTCCGACACGGTACGCAGGAAGATCGGCTTCTCGGCAAGCGCCGGGCCGGAGGCGTTGATGAAGGTGAGATTGTCGGCGGCCCAGCTGGTCAGCACCACCGGGAAGTAGTCGATCTTCTCCATGCTGCGCATCAACTGGCCGATCGGCGTGCCCTGCGCCCACACCAGCGCGGTGTCGACGCCGGCAGCCTTGAGCTTGCCGAGCTGCGAGGTCATGTCGGTGTCGTTGACGTTGAACTTTTCGTTGGCGACGACATTCAGGCCCTGCAGCGCAGCAATCTCCTGCAGGTCCTTGAGCCCGCCCTGGCCATAGCCGGTGGTCTCGGTCAGGAAGCCGATCTTCTTGGCGTTCGGGCTCTTCTTGGCATAGGCCATCAGCGCCACGACCTGGGTGCGATCGACGCTGCCGACGCGGAACATGTAGTTGTCGGCGTTCGGGCTGACCGGCTTGGTGATGTCGGTGGCCGAACCGATGCAGCCCATCACCGGGATGCGCTTCTGGTTCGGGATCTGCTTCCACGCCAGCGCGTTGCCGGAGTTCGTCGGACCGAACACCGAGACCACCTTCTCGCTGTCGATCAGGTCGGACATGTTCTGGATCGACTTCGGCGGCTGCGAGAGATCGTCGCGCACGACGAGCGAGAAGCTCTGGCCCTTGGCCTTGAGATCTTCGATCGCAGCTTGAATGCCGACCACCGCTGCACGCCCCGATTGAGCGGACGGCGAAGCCGAGAGGTCGCCATTAAAGCCGACCTTGATGTCGCCTTCGGCGCGGGCGCTGCCCGCCATCCACGAACCAACAGACGCGGCCACGAGGCCGGTCAGCGCGGTCTGGTTGAAGGCACGGCGGCTCAGTTTCTTGATGTCAGTCATGGTTCCTCCCCTTGGATGGCCGGACGTCGCCGCTTTCGGGCCCCGCCCTACCCACTGGATGCAGCGCAGGCCCCGCTGCGGCAGCCTGAAGCTTTCCACCGCGTTTGACCGGCTCTTTTCACCTGGAAATCGGCAGACTTTCGATTAGCAAGTGGCTAACTGATACGCAATAGCCAAATCCGTAGGCACTCCCAGATAATTTGTCATAACCGAATCCACTCGCTATATTCTAATTATGCGGCGCACGGTCGCAGGATCGGCAACCACCGAACTCGCCAACCACAAGGCCAGCAATGACACGGACGGGAGACGACGCGGCACGGAGCTCGCACCGCAACGCGGCAGCGATCCGCATCGCACCAGCCATCGCGAGGATGGCGGCATGATCGTGCGTATGGGACTGCTGCGCAAGCTGCCACGCCTCTCCACCACCGACTTCCGCCGCCACTGGCGCGAGGTGCACGGCCCGCTCGCCGCCAGGATGCCGGGGCTGCGCGCCTATCATCAGAATCACATCATCGACAAAACCCAGCTTGCGATCGACCATGCGCGCGGCGGCTGGGATCTCGACGGCTTTTCCGAACTGTGGTTCGACGACGCTGCGGCAATGGAGCGCGCCATCGCGTCCGAGCCCTATCAGGCTGTTGTCGCGGATTCGCCGCACTGCATGGCGGCGACGCGCGTCATCGTCGCCGACCAGATCACCGTGGTCGCGCCGCAGGGCAGACCCGCGATCAAGCGGATGTCGATCCTGCAGCGCCGCGATGGCCTGTCGCCCGAGGACTTCCGCCGCGAGTGGCTGGAGGTGCACGCCCCGATGGTCGCACGCTTCCCCGCGATCGCCGGTTATCGGCAAAACGTCGTCACGGCATGTGGCCCTGCCCCCGGCATCGACGCCGACGCGGACGGAGGCGCGCCCGACGGCATCGTCGAAATGTGGTTTCACACCCAGCAGGATCTCGTCGCCGCGTTCCAGTCGCCGGCTGCCGAGGTATCGCAGCGCCATGCGCTGGGCTTCCTTCAGAGCATCACCACATTCCTGGTGGACGTCCATGAAATCGTCTGAACGCGCGCCCCTGCTGTTCTCGCAGCTCGCCCTGCGCGAACTCGTGCTGCGAAACCGCATCGTGATCTCGCCGATGTGCCAGCACGCCGCCGACGAGGGCCGCGCCACCGACTGGCATCTCGTGCATCTCGGTAAATTCGCGCTTGGCGGCGCCGGCCTGATCTTCACCGAGAGCACCGCGGTGTCGCCGCACGGCCGCATCGGCGTGTGCGATCTCGGACTGTGGCGCGACGACCAGGTCGCACCTCTCAAGCGCGTCGTCGACTTCGTCCATGCGCAGGGCGCACCAATCGGCGTGCAGCTCGCCCATGCCGGCCGCAAGGCCGGCTCGCAGGCGCTGTGGGAGGGGGGCCGCGCCCTGACGACGGAGGAGCTTCGTCTCGCCGACGGTACGCCATGGTGCCGCCTCGGCCCGAGCGCGCGCGCTGCGGGGCCCGAATGGAGCGTGCCCGAGGCGCTCGACGACACCGGCATCGCTGCGATCATCGAGGAGTTCGCCGCGGCGACGCGGCGCGCGGACGCCGCCGGCTTCGATGCCATCGACCTGCATTTCGGCCACGGCTACCTTGTTGCGAGCTTCCTGTCGCCGATCTCCAACCACCGCACCGACGGCTATGGTGGCGACCGCACTGGACGCATGCGTCTTGCGCTTGAGATCGCGCAGCGCGTGCGCGCCGAATGGCCGGCCGGCAAGCCGCTGTTCTGCCGCATCTCGGCGGTCGACGGCGCTGCGGACGGCTGGAGCGTCGCGGACTCGGTCGTTCTCGCCCGCGAACTTGCACGCTGCGGCGTCGACGTCATCGACGTCTCGTCCGGCGGCCTCACCGAAGAGACGCGCCGCCTCACGGTGCCCCGCGGCCTCGGTTTTCAGGTCGGCTTCGCCCGCCAGATCCGCGAAGAGACCGGCGTGGTCACCCAGGCGGTCGGCCTGATCGTCGACGGCGAGCAGGCCGAAGAGGTTCTGCAGACCGGCGCCGCCGACCTGATCGCGATCGCCCGCGAAGCGCTCAACGATCCCTACTGGCCACGCCGCGCACGCGAGACGCTGGGGCTCGATCCGGATTACGACGCTTGGCCGGTCCGCCATGGCGTCTGGCTCGCCAAGCGCGAGGAAACGATGGGACAAACCTTGCGCCAACGACGCGACGTCGTCAGACAGCGCAGCCAACACGCCGGCGATGTCGGCCTCACACAAGGAAAGAACTGAGATGGCAAAGACCGTCAATTGTGATGTGCTCGTCGTCGGCTCCGGCGCCGGCGGCCTCGCCGCGGCCGTGGCCGCGGGCGCCCGCGGCCTGAAGGTCATCCTCGCCGAAAAGGCTCCCTTTGTCGGCGGTACCACCGCGCTGTCCGGCGGCTTCATGTGGGTGCCGAACAACCCGATCTCGCAGGCCGACGGCATCAAGGATTCGGTCGAGGCTGCGCGCACCTACCTGCGCCACGAAGCCGGCAACCACTTCAACGCCGCCAATGTCGACGCCTTCCTGGAGGAGGGTCCGGAGGCCATCGCGTTCTTCCATAACAAGACACAGTTGCAGTTCGAGCCGGCGTCGGCGTTCTCCGACTACCATCCGGACGCACCGGGTGGTCGCTCGGGCGGCCGCTCGATCAAGGCGCTGCCCTATCGCGCGCAAGGCCTCGGCAAGGAGCTGAAGCGCCTGCGTCCGCCGCTGCCCGAGCTGACCTTCGTCGGTCTGATGATCGGCTCGGGCCCGGAGCTGAAGCACTTTTTCAACGTCACCCGCTCGGTCAGGTCGGCCGCCTATGTCGCCGGACGTCTCACCTCGCACATGCGCGATCTCGCGCTCTATCGTCGCGGCATGCTGCTCACCAACGGCAATGCGCTGGCGGCGCGGCTGTTCCGCAGCGCGCTCGACGTCGGCGTCGATGTCTGGACCGATGCGCCGGTGCAGCGACTGATCCGTGACAACAACGAGGTGACCGGCGCGATCGTCAAGACCGCCAATGGCGAGGTCGAGGTCCGCACCCGCTGCGGCGTCGTGCTCGCCGCCGGCGGCTTCCCGCAGGATATGGCCCGCCGCCGCACCATGTTCCCGCACGACCGCGAGAACACCGGCCACCACTCGCCCGCCCCCGTCACCAACACTGGCGACGGCCTGCGTCTCGGCGAGGACATCGGCGCTGCGGTCGAAAAGGGCTACCCGAACGCCGCGGCGTGGGTGCCGGTGTCGCGCGTGCCGCGGCGCGACGGCAGCTTCGGCATCTTCCCGCACTTCATCGACCGCGCGAAGCCCGGCCTGATCGCGGTGCTGCCGAACGGCAAGCGCTTCGTCAACGAGGCCAACTCGTACCACGACTTCTGCCAGGCGCTGTTTGCCGCGAGCGGCACCGACAAGCCGGCGAAGGCGTATCTGATCGTCGACAAGCCGTTCCTCAGCCGTTTCGGCCTCGGCTTCGTCAAGCCGTTCCCGGTGCCGGTGGGCCCCAACATCCGCTCGGGCTATCTCAAGACCGGCGCCACCGTCGCCGCGCTCGCCCAGGCCGCTGGTATCGATCCCGCCGGCCTTGAACAGACCATCGCGACCTGGAACGCGGACATCGCCCAGGGCGAGGATCGCGCCTTCGGCAAGGGCTCGACCGCCTACAACCGCTTCAACGGCGATCCGGAGTTCGAGCCCAACCCCTGCCTCGCGCCGATCGCGACCGGCCCGTTCTATGCTGTCGAAGTGGTCGTCGGCGACCTCGGCACCTTCGCCGGGCTGCGGTCCGATCAGCACAGCCGCGTCCTCGACGACGCCGGCCAGCCGATTCCCGGTCTCTATGCCTCGGGCAACGACATGGCCAGCATCATGGGCGGCAACTATCCGGGCGGCGGCATCACCCTCGGCCCGGCGCTGACCTTCGGTTACATCGCCGCCAAGCATCTCGCCGAGCGCGGCGGCAAGACCCAGGCGAGTGCGGCCTGAGCCGCACGACCTCGCCTCCAGTCGTGACATCCCGTATAGCGGGATGTGATTACGAAGGTGCCCCGCCCCGGCGATCCCATGCAATCTCCGGTGGCGGGGTGCTTCGCATCCGGCTGCAGCCTCCCTATATCTGCCCGACCGGCGGCCTCATCGGCCACCCGGCAGACGAGGGATCGAATGACACAGGGCATGACGCGCCATGGCGCCTGACGGTCGCGACGCTCAACCCGACGGGCGGTTGACGCGCCAGATGCTGCCCGTCGGTGACGGGCACGAAATTTATGTCGAAACGGTCGGCCATGCGCGTGGCATGCCGGCGGTCTACCTCCATGGCGGCCCCGGCAGCGGCTGCCAGCCCGACCATCGCCGGCTGTTCGATCCGACACGCTTCCATGTGGTGCTGTTCGATCAGCGCGGCGCCGGCCTCAGCCGCCCGCGTGGCGCACGAACCGCCAACACCACGGCGCATCTCGTCGCCGACATGGAGGCGATCCGCAACCTGCTCGGCTTCGAGCGCTGGCTGGTAGTCGGCGGCTCGTGGGGCGCGACGCTCGCGCTGGCCTACGCCGAGCAGCACCCCGACCGCGTTGCCGGTCTGGTGCTGCGCGCCACCTTCCTCGGTACCCGCGCCGAGCTCGACTGGGCCTTTCTTGGCGGCCTGCCCCGCGTTCATCCCGCGCTGTTCGACGACTTCCTCGCGGTGCTGCCGCCGCAGGAGCGCTCGGCCCCTCTCGATGCCTACTGGCGACGCATCCTCGACCCCGATCCCGCCGTGCACACCCCCGCGGTGCGGGCATGGTACGACACCGAGCGCGCGCTGTCGGAGCTACGTCCCGGCCGCACACGGGTCGATCGCGACGCCCTGCATGACCGCGTCCGGCCCTTGCCGACGACGCCGTTCATGGAGGCGCACTATTTCAGCAACGCGTGCTTTCTGCCCCCCGATGCATTGCTGAACGGTGCGCACCGGCTGCGCGGCGTGCCCGGCGTCATCGTGCAGGGACGCTACGACCTGCTGTGTCCGCCGGCGACGGCGCATGCGCTGGTCGCACAATGGCCGGACGCGGAGGTGCGCGTGGTCGAGGGAGCCGGCCACTCGCTGCAGGATCCGGGCATCACCGACGCCGTCGTCGGTGCGATCGGCGACGTCGCCGCGCGCGCAGTATCGGCCGGCCGCTTCACCGCGGCCGCGGACTGATCTTCCAGGTCAGCGCCAGCATCGCCAGCGTCAGGCCGGCGGTGATGGCGGCGAGCACCGGCAAGGCGAGCGCCAGCGCCGACGTCGCCGCCCAGCCGATCGACGAGAACGCCTCCGCGAAGGTCGCGACGCGCGACGACGTCTGGCGGCGGCGGAACTGGCTGCGCCGCGCCTGTACGCGGAACCAGAGCTGGACGGCGGCCGCCGACAGTGTCGCGACGATCACGCCGGCCGCGGTGACCGCAGCCTGGAACGGCGAAATCCACAGCAGCGGCAGCACCAGCGGCGCGGCCACCAGCGCAATGACCAGGAGAACGACCTCGACCTTGGCGCGGATCACCCGCGCCGGCGGCAGCGGCGCCGTCGCCACGAGATCAGCAGCATCCTCGCCGGAAATGGTCAGCCACGCGAGGCCACCGGCAAGTTGGCCCGCAGCCATCACGATCACCGGCGTGATCAGCATCAGCGCCACGCCGCTGTCGGAAAAGCTGCGCCACAGCATTACCGCCGGCGGCACCAGGTAGAGCAGCTGCATCAGCGTCTGCGATACCAGCCAGGGATCGCGACGCAACAGCATCAACTCCTTGCGTCGCAGCGCCTGGGCCCGCGAAGCCACCGCGAACCGCCGGGTCGAACCGGCGGACCGCCCGATTGCAACCGTCGACGCCGACGCGCGCGCGATATCCGCGGCAAGCCCGGGCACCACCACCAGCATGATACTGCCGAGCAGCAGCAGGCTGATGGCAAGCAACGCGATCAGCGGCTGCCACTCGCCAAGCAGCGCCCGCACCGGCCACCACACCACGCTGGCCTCGTCCGGAACATAGACGGCGGCCGCCGACGACGTCAGCACCGCGAAGCGCGACAGCGTTCCGTAGGACAGGATCGCGGCAATCTGCAGCGCGATCACGAAGCCCGCGCCGATCACCGCCGCGGTGATCTGGGCGACGAGCCGCGTCCGCCTGGCGCCGATGCTGCGGAACAGAACGATGGTCAGCGCGATCGCCACCGCCGCCGCCGAGACGCCGACCGCGACAATGACGCCGAAGCTCGCCAGCCAGCGCACCCCGCCGCCAATCACCAGCACGTCGACGAACGGCACCGACAGCAACAGCGCCATGACCGTGACGGCGAGAGCGATCGCCGCCATGCGCACCGAAAACAGCCGCGACAGCGTCACCGGCGACGACATGATCAGGTCGAGGTCCGCGCGCGCGTAAAACATCCGCGTCACCGACTCCATCGCCTGCGACAGGATCAGCGCCCAAGCCAGTGCAAGGCTCGCAGCGATCACGATCAGCGAGGCCTTGTCCGGCCGGTCGGCGATATCAGCGAAACGGCCGACGATGGCGTAGGCCGGCAAGTGCAGGAACAGCGCGAGCGCCACGAGCCCGACGATCGCGCCGCGGGCGCGCCGCGGACGTCCCGCCGTCAGCATGCCGATGAAATCGCGCCATGCGAGGCGGATCTCGTGCCGCGCGACGAAAGCGAGGCTTGCGCTCATGCCGCCGCGGCCTCGCCGCCGACCAGCGCGACGAACATTTCCTCCAGCGTCGTCTCGGCCTCGCCGCTACGCTGGCGCAATTCCGCGAGCGTGCCTTCGGCGATCAGCCGACCGGCGGCGATGACGCCGATCCGGTCGGCCATGCGCTCGGCGACCTCGAGGATGTGGGTGGTCATGATCACGGTGCAGCCGGCGCGCACCCGCGCCTGCAGCAGGCCTTTGACATGGCGCGCCGATACCGCGTCGAGGCCGGTCAACGGCTCGTCGAGGATGATCAGGCGCGGCTCGTGGATCAGCGCGCCGGCGAGCGCCACCTTCTGACGCATGCCCTTGGAGAAACCTTCGCAGCGCTCGTGCTGGTGCGCCGCGAGCCCGAGCGATGCCAGCAGCTCGTGCGCCGCGTGATCGGCCTGCCTCGCGTCACACCCCCACAGCCCCGCGATGAACTCGAGGTATTCGAGGGGCGTGAGCTTGTCGTAGATCATCGGCTCGTCCGAGACCCACGCCGTCACCTGCTTGGCGGCGACCGGATCACGCCGCGCATCGATACCCCACACCGCTATCGCGCCGGCATCGGGCGGCAACAGGCCGGCCACCATCCGCAGCGTCGTGGTCTTGCCGGCGCCGTTGGGGCCGAGCAACGCATAGAACTCGCCCGCGTGCACCGTGAGGTCGAGCGCATCGACCGCCGGGCGGTCGAAATGCTTGGTCAATCCGCGCACCGCCAGCGCCGATCCCTGCTGCCCGTCGATCATGTCGCCGCGAATCCGTTCCCGAAACGTTGCCGCAGCATGCCTGCCGCGGGTTTCAGCGGGGTGAATCCCGATGGGAAAAGTCCCGGAAACCGGCGTCCCCGTGGCAGGATTACCCATAAGATTTTGGTTGCCAAGGCAACAAACACATGAGAGGCTCCCGTCACGTCAGCGATCGGACGTCAGAGCGGGCCACCCGCCGGGATCGCGGCTGGGAGGGACAACGCATGGACGCGCGCGCCGGCGACGACTGTCGTCATGTCGTGATCATTGGCACAGGCCAGGCCGGCTTCCAGGCCGCAGCCTCGCTGCGCGACAATGGCTTTGCCGGCACTATCCGCCTTGTCGGCGACGAGGACGGCCTGCCCTATCAGCGACCGCCATTGTCGAAGGCCTACCTCGCGGGCACCACCGACCGCAGCACGCTGGCGCTGCGGCAGGCGGCGTTCTTCACTCAGGCGAACATCGACATCACCGCGGGCCGACGCGCCATCGCGATCGACCGCACCAGCCGGCAGGTCAGCCTCGATGATGGCATCGCGCTACCCTACGACCATCTCGTGCTCGCCACCGGCACACGCAACCGCCGGCTCGCCGTGCCGGGCAGCGACCTCGACGGCGTTGCCTATCTCCGCACTGCGACCGAGGGCGACTGGCTGCGCGGCCGCCTTGCCGGCGTCGAACGCGTGGTCATCGTCGGCGCCGGCTTCATCGGCCTCGAACTCACTGCGTTTGCCGCCGCACGCGGCTGCGCGGTAACGGTGCTGGAAGCCGCCGCACGGCCGATGGCGCGGGCGCTGTCCACCACCATGTCGTCGTTCTTCCAGCGCGCCCACGAGACCGCCGGCGTGCGGTTCGTGTTCGACGCCGCCGTCACACGTCTGATCGGTCCGAAGGGATATGTCACCGCGGTCGAGACGGCCGACGGCGTTCGCCATGCCGCCGACCTCGTGCTGGTTGGCATCGGCGTCGTCCCCAACATCGAACTCGCCGCCGACGCCGGCCTTGCCACCGACAACGGCATCGTCGTCGACGCCCATCTCGCGACGGACGATCCGGCGATCTCGGCGATCGGCGACTGCGCGGCATTTCCACAACCGTTCGCGGATGGCCTGCGTGGCCGCATCGAGTCGGTGCAGAACGCCGTCGATCACGCCCGCTGCGTCGCCGCGCGTCTTACCGGGGCGGCGCAGCCCTACGGCGCCGTACCGTGGTTCTGGAGCGACCAGGGCCCGCTGAAGCTGCAGATCGCGGGACTGCCCGCGCCGCACGACCATCATGTCGTGCGCGGCGACCCCGATAGCCGTGCCTTTTCGGTGTTCTGCTTCCGCGACGGACGGCTCGCGGGCGTCGAGTCCGTCAACAGGCCCGGCGATCACATGGTCGGCCGGCGGCTGCTCGGCACCGCTCTGACGCCCGCGCAGGCGGCGGATCCGACCTTCGATCTCAAGGCGCTGGCCAGCGCCAGGGCGGCCGCGGCATGAGCACGTCGTCAGTCCGCGGCATCCGGCTCGGCGAGGTCGACGACGGCGCCGAGATTGCCGTGAATGCGCAGCAGCAGCTTGATCAGCGTCTCCTGCTCGTCCTTGCGCAGGCAGGCCAACAGCCGCCGCTCGCGGTCGAGCGCCACGGCGATGACACCGTCATGGGTGGTGCGCCCCTTGGGCGTCAGCGAGATCGAGTGGCTGCGGCCATCCTGCGGATCGGTACGGATAATCACGAGATCGCGCTTCTGCAGCAGCGCCAGCGTCCGGCTCACCGGCCCCTTGTCGAAGCCGATGACATGGCAGATGCGCGACGCCGGGATGCCCGGCTCCAGCGCCAGCAGCGACAGGATCCGCCATTCCGTGACGTTCACGCCGAAATGCTTCTGATAGTAGGTTGTGGCGCTACGCGACAGCTTGTTGGCGATGAAGGTGATCAGGGCCGGGACGTAGCGCTCGAGATCGAGCATCTCGCCGTTCCGGACCGCCTTCTGAACCGCGGCGGACCGCACTCCGCTCGCCGCCTTGTCCTTGGCCATGCTCTTGACTGTCCCTGCATCCAGGCCGCGCGCGGCGCCGCACATCGATCGTTTCACTGACCGCAAGAGATAGAGACACCGACCGGCGTTTTACAAGACCAATCTTGGAGGCTTCCATGGCCGCGACCACCTCGTCCCCGACGCCGTCGACCGGCGCCCGTCCACCGTCGGCGGCGATTCCCCGCCTCGACATCGACCCGTTCTCGATCGCCTATTTCGACGATCCGTTCCCGGCACAGGAGGCGCTGCGGGACGCAGGACCCGTGGTCTATCTCGACA
Source organism: Bradyrhizobium sp. U87765 SZCCT0048 (assembly GCF_018131225.1). GTDB lineage: Bacteria > Pseudomonadota > Alphaproteobacteria > Rhizobiales > Xanthobacteraceae > Bradyrhizobium_A. The sequence goes on from NZ_JAFCMM010000001.1 coordinate 1,340,552, forward strand.
CGTGGAACGTGCACGCGGTCGCCCGCTACAACGAGGTCCATGCGGTGCTCAACGACCCGCAGACCTTCTGTTCCAGCCGCGGCGTCGGCCTCAGCGACTTCGCCAGGGAGAAGCCGTGGCGGCCGCCGAGCCTGATCCTGGAGGCCGACCCGCCGGCCCACACCCGCACGCGCGCGGTGCTCAACCGCGTATTGTCGCCAGCGGTGATGAAGCAGATCCGCGACAGCTTCGCCGCCGCCGCCGAGGCCAAGGCGGATGAGCTTGTCGCCAGAGGCAGTTTCGACGCCATCGCCGATTTCGCCGAAGCCTATCCGCTCTCGGTGTTTCCCGATGCGCTCGGCCTCAAGCAGGACGGGCGCGAGCACCTGCTGCCCTATGCGGGCCTCGTGTTCAACGCCTTCGGCCCGCCGAACGAGCTACGCCAGACCGCGATCGAGCGCTCCGCGCCACACCAGGCTTACGTCCAGGAACAATGCCAGCGCGAGAACCTCGCCCCCGGCGGCTTCGGCGCCTGCATCCATGCCCGCGTCGATGTCGGCGACATCACCGCGGCCGAAGCGCCCCTGCTGGTGCGCTCGCTGCTCAGCGCAGGCCTCGACACCACCGTCAACGGCCTTGGCGCCGCGATCTACTGCCTCGCACGCTTCCCCGACCAGTGGGCGCGGCTGCGTGCCGATCCATCGCTGGCGCGCAATGCCTTCGAGGAAGCGGTGCGGCTGGAAAGTCCGGTGCAGACCTTCTTTCGCACCACGACCCGTGACGTCGAACTCGGCGGCCTGACCATCGGCGAGGGCGAGAAGGTGCTGATGTTCCTCGGCGCCGCCAACCGCGACCCGCGCCGCTGGGATGCCCCCGACAGCTACGACATCACCCGCCGCACCAGCGGCCATGTCGGATTCGGCGGCGGCATCCACATGTGTGTCGGCCAGCTCGTCGCCCGTCTGGAGGGCGAAGTGATGCTGTCGGCGCTCGCGCGCCGCGTCGCCACCATCGAGATCACCGGGCCCGTGACGCGCCGCTACAACAACACGCTGCGCGGTCTCGAGCACCTTCCCGTCACCTTCAAGCCGGCATGAGCCCGACCGACATGACCACCATCACCTTCATTCATCCCGACGGCCACGCCCAGGCGGTGGACGCCACCGACGGCGAGAGCGCGATGCAGGCCGCGACCCGCGCCGGCATCGCCGAGATCGTCGCGGAGTGCGGCGGCAACGCGATGTGCGCGACCTGCCACGTCTATGTCGACGACGCCTTCACCGATCGCGTCCCGCCGATCGGCGACGACGAGGATGCGCTGCTCGATGGCGCGGCTGCGGAACGGCTGCCGAGTAGTCGCCTCTCCTGCCAGCTCAAGATCGTCCCGGATCTCGCCGGGCTCGTGCTCCGCCTGCCCGATCGGCAGGTCTGACGCGCCCTCGCAGCAGGGCCGTCGTTTCCAACCTCCGGCGTCACGACCGGGGGATCACATCACCATCCCGAGGGAGATCTTTCATGAACGTGTTGACACGATCGCTGGCGCTCGCGCTGTCCTGTGCGGCGCTGACGCCGGCTTATGCCGAAATCTCGGACAATGTCGTCCGCATCGGTGTCCTCAACGACATCTCCGGCGTGTTCCAGGACACCAACGGCATGGGCTCGGTCGAGGCCGCGCGCATGGCCGCCGAGGATTTCAACGGCGGCGGCAAGGCCATCAAGGTCGAGATTGTCTACGCCGATCATCAGAACAAGGCTGATGTCGGCACCGCGATCGTGCGCAAGTGGCTTGATGTCGACAAGGTCGACGCCGTGGTCGACGTGCCGAACTCCGCCGTCGGCCTGGGCGTCAACGCGCTGCTGCGCGGCACACCCATGACCCTGCTGGCGTCGTCGACCGCAAGCTCCGACCTCACCGGCAAGGATTGTTCACCCAACACCGTCCAGTGGGTCAACGACGCCTGGTCGACCGGCAACACCACCGCGGCGGCGATGATGCAGCGCGGCGGCAACGACTGGTACTTCCTCACGGTGAACTACGCCCTTGGACAGGGCATCGAGGCCGAAGCCACCAGCTATATCCAGAAGCATGGCGGCAAGGTGCTGGGCGCGAGCCGCCACCCACTCGGCACCTCGGACTTCGCCTCGCTGCTGCTGCAGGCGCAGGGATCCAGGGCCAAGGTGATCGGCCTCGCCAATGCCGGCGCCGACACCATCAATGCCGTCAAGCAAGCCGGCGAGTTCGGTCTCAAGGACGGCGGCCAGTCGCTGGTCGCGTTCCTGCTGTTCATCAACGACGTCCATGGTATGGGACTGAAGGCGGCCCAGGGCCTGTTGCTCACCGAGGCGTTCTACTGGGACATGAATGACGATACCCGTGCGTTCGCCAGACGCTTCGCCCAGCGGCCGGGGATGAACGGCAAGATGCCAAGCGGCAACCAGGCTGGCGTCTATGCCTCCACCCTCGCCTATCTCAACGCTGTGGCGGCGACTGGCAGCGACGACGCCAAGATCGTCGTGCCGCAGATGAAGACCTTCAAGGGCACCGACAAGCTGTTCGGCGAACTGGCGATCCGCCAGGACGGACGAGTGATCCATCCAGTCCATCTGTTCGAGGTCAAGAAGCCGGAGGAGTCGAAGTACCCCTACGACTACTACAAGCTGATCTCGACCATTCCCGCTGACAAGGCGTTCCGGCCGATCGCCGAAGGCGGCTGCCCGATGATCAAGTGACGATGCGAGGGCGCGGCGAATGCTGCGCCCTCACGCCGGACGACCGAGCAACCTCAGCGTCTCCTCGCGCGACGCCGGAGGACGCCGCAGGCCGGCGACCGCGGCCTGCACGTTCGTCACCCGCTCGCTATTACTGCCCGCCTGGCTGCCGTCGGCATTGAAAAAACTGTTTTCAAAACCGACACGGCAGTGGCCGCCGAGCGCGGCGGCCGCGACCAGCGATGCGGTCTCGGCACGCCCGAACGCACACACCCACCAGTCGAACCGGCCTGTGCCGCCGTGTTCGCCCAGCCGCGTGACGAACGGCGCAAGCTCCGAGGGATCGCTCTCCTGGCCCGCGACATAGCGGCCGAGCGGAAAGATCAGCGAGTGCCGCGCGCCGGGCACGATCCCCCGGCCGATCAGGTCGAGCAGCCAGTCGAGCTCGGCGACAGCATAGACGATGTGCTGGACGGCGATGCCGCTGCGGTGGGCCCAGCCGTAGAACTCGGCGGCCGCCGCCTCCGCCGCACTGTCGGGGATCAATTCCTTCGGCGCGATGCTCACGGCCTGCGGCATCACCGCGCGCACGGTCGCCATCTGCTCGTGTGGCTTGAAGATACCAACGGCTTCAGTGGTGATCTGGACAACCATGTCCGGCCCGGCCGTCCGCCGCACGGCCTCGGTCGCCGCGAGATAGCGCGCGGCATCGAGCGTATGCCGTCCCGCGTCGTCGCGCACATGCAGGTGCAGCGCCTGTGCGCCGGCGGCGCGGCAGGCCGCAGCTTCGGCCGCGATCGCCGCGATGGTGATCGGCAGGTGGGGATGGTCGGCCGGCAATTTACGGGCGCCGTTGGGCGCGACCATGGTGGCGAGCGAGTTGGTCATGTCTCTACTTGAGCCCGAAATACGCCCGGCGCAAGGCATCGTTGTCCGTCATCTCGGCAACGGTGCCGGAGAAGCGGATGCGACCGCCTTCGAGCACGAACACCCGCGTCGCGATGTCCAGGAACGAGATGTTCTGCTCGGCGATGAGCAATGCGATGCCATGCTGGCGCAGGTCGCCGAGAATGCGGATCACCTCCTTGACGAACAACGGCGACAACCCCGCCGACGGCTCGTCCATCACCAGCAGCTTCGGCTCGGCGGCAAGCGCCTTGGCGATCCCCAGCATCTTGCGTTGACCGCCCGACAGGCTGGACGCCGGTGCGCGGCGCTTGTCACGCAGCACCGGAAACAGCCCGTAGAGCTCGTCGACCCGCGCGCCGGGATCGGGATGGCCCAGCGCCTGGGCTCCGACGCGGATGTTTTCCTCGATCGAGAGATCGGGAAACACGCCGAGCTCGGACATATAGGTCATGCCGAGCCGCATGCGGTCGCTGGAGCGCATCCGCGTCACCTCGGTGGACGCGAGATCGATGCGACCGTGGCGTACCGGCACCAGCCCGACGAGAGACTTCAGGAACGTGGTCTTGCCCGCACCGTTGGCGCCGAGCAGCAGCACGGTCTCGCCGGGCCGGACGTCGAGATCGACGCCCCACAGCACCTGCATGGTGCCGTAGCCGGCATCGATGCCGTGCGCCTGCATCAGCGGCGTCTCAGGCAGCATGCTGGCCTCCCAGAAACACCTCGATCACCTGCGGCACCTGGACCGCGACCGCCAGCTTGCCCTCGAAGATCTCACGGCCGGCGTTCATGACTATGACACGGTCGGTGACATGCTCGATAAACCCCATCAGGTGTTCGACCACGATGATCGCCACACCGTTCCTGGCCAGCGCCTTGATCTTGTCCGAGATCCAGTCGAGTTCGGTGGGATTGAGGCCCGCCGCCAATTCGTCGAGCAGCAGCAGCTTCGGCCGCGTCGCCAGCGCCCGGACGAGATCCAGCATCTTCTGCTGCACACTGTTGAGTTCGCTCGCCGGTCGGGCGGTAAAGGCCGCCAGATGATAGTCCTCGAGCAGGTCGTTGATGTTGTGTGCCGCCCCACCCGACCGCTGGCCATAGGCGAGCGCGACCTCGACATTCTGGCGCACCGTCAGCGACAGGAATGGCTTGGGAACCTGAAAGGTGCGGTTGATGCCACGGCGCACGAGGCGGTGCGAAGCGATCCCGCCGATCGAGGCGCCGTCGAACATCGCCTCCCCGCCGTCTGGCCGATAGAGACCGGAGATGACATTGATGGCCGTGGTCTTGCCGGAGCCGTTCGGGCCGACAAGGCCGAGAATCTCGCCGGCGGCGACATGAAAGCTCAGGCCGTCGAGCGCATGGAAGCCGCCGAAGCGCTTGATCAGACCGGAGACATCGAGAATGCGCGCACCGTCAGGGGACATGCCAGCCTCGGCGGGTTGCGAGCGAGGCGAGCCCCGCGGGCAGGAACAGCACCAGCCCCATGATCAGAAGGCCGTAGATCAGCTGGAAATACTGCGGCGTCGTGAAACCGATGACATTGTAGACGCCATAGAGAATGATCACGCCGACGATCGGCCCGACGATGGTGGCGACGCCGCCAAACAGCGCGAACACAATGGCGAAGATGCTGAACTCGGAGCTGAACACATTGTCGGGATAGAACACCGACACGTACCAGGCGAACGCTCCGCCGGCGAAACCCGCGACCACGGCGGCGAGCAGCCAGGCGATCACCCGCATCCGCACCACCGGAACGCCAGCCATCGCCGCACTGACCGGATCCTCGCGCACCGCCTGCAACGCGAGGCCGAAACTGGAGTTCTTCAGAAACACCACGACGCCAAGGGTCGCTGCCAGCAGAACCAGAGCAATGACATAGGCCATGGATGGATTGAAGGTCCCGGTCAGCGACACGCCATAGGGGCCGCGGGTGATCGTCTCCAGCGCCGGGTTGGCGACGAAATGCAGCACCGCGAGCGCCGCGGCGAGGTTGGCAATCGAGAAGTAGGCCCCGGACAGCCGCAGCAGCGGCGTCAACAGCAGCGCCAGCAGCAGCGCCACGACACCCGCAGCCAGCACCGCGATCACGGCAGGCGCCTGCAGGTGCATCACCATGATGGCAAAGCCGTAGGCCCCGGCGCCGAAGAAGCCGACATAGCCGAACGGCAGATAGCCGGTGAAGCCATAGATGATGTTCACCCCCTGGGCGAGAACCAGGAAGATGACAAAATTAAACAGCAGCAGATGGTTGTCGTAGACCGACGGAAGCACGGCGAACACCGCGATCAGCGGCGCGACGATCAAGAGCAGGTGGCGAACGGCGTTAGGCAACACGCACCCGCCTTCCGAGCAGACCGCTCGGCCGCAGCAGAAGGATCGCGATCAGCAGCACATAGGGCAGCAGGTCCGCCCACGAACTGAGGTAGGTCTGCACGAACATGTAGGATACGCCATAGATGATGCCGCCGAGCGCGGTGCCCAGCGGGTTGCCGAGCGAGCCCAGCACCACGACGACGAACGAGGTGACGGTGGCGTCGACGCCGAACGCCGGGGTGAACGAGCCGAACATGAACGGCGCGAACACGCCGGCGATGGCGGCGAGCCCGAGGCCGATGCCGAAGGCCGCCGCCGAGACGCGATCGACGTCGATGCCCGACGCCAGCGCCTCGTCGCGGCGCGACATCACGGCCCGCGTCAGGGTGCCGAGCCGGCTGCGGTAGAGATAGAGGTAGACCAGCAGGATGCAGACGAGGCTGGTCACGGCCGCAGCCATCCAGGATGCGGGAAACGACTGGCCGAACAGCTCGAGCGGACCGGTGTCGACGTCGCCGCCGAGCACCCGGGCGCGCAGCGCCGCGACGCTGCGGCCAAGCTCGCGGCTCTGAATCGAGCGCTCGCTGGTACCGAAGCCGATGGTCATCACCGCTTCGATCACCTGAGACAGCCCGAAGAACAGGATGATCGACAGCATCTCCGGATCCTTGGCGCGCTGCAGCCGCGGCACTAGCACATGGTACAGCAGCAGGCCGCCGATCAGGAAGGTGACGAAGGCGAGCGGCACCGCGTACAGAGGATCGAAACCACCGAGCGTTACCACGCCGAAGGCGATGAACGCGCCCAGCATCAGGAAGTCGCCATGCGCAAGGTTGACGATGCGCATGACGCCGAACACGAGATTGAGGCCGATCCCGACCAGGCTGAAGTACAGCCCGAACAGGACGCCCGCGATCAGTGGATACAGCATCGCCGACGTCCCCCGCAGATCGAAGCCGCTCGCCTGACTGCGATCATGGGCGCGGATAGACCGGCTTGCCGGTCGCCACGTCATGCGGATAGACGGTGACGAACTTGAGGTGGCCGTGGTCGCCGAGTTCGAGCTGGCCGAGCGGCGTCAATTCGCCGATCTGGCCACCGGTCTCGTCGAGCGCGAAGGTGCCATCGAGCGTCTTGAGCTTGCCCGACAGGCTGAACACCGCGCGGCGGATCTCGAGCTGGTCGAGGCTCGTCGCCTCCGACATCGCCTTCTCGATCACGAGGCCGGTGGTGTAGCCGGCGACCGAATTGAAGCCGAACTCGACCTTGCCGTCGGAATACTTCTTGTCCCAGGCCGCGCGGAATTCGGGGAGTTTCATGCCGAAATTGGTTTCGTAGGCGAGCTCCGACGACGGCACGTAGGTGAAGACGTGTTCGAGGCCCTTGTTGCCAACGTTCTTCTCCAGCAGTTCGGTCTCGAGGCCGGGATAGATGCAGAACAGCATCTTGAACTTGACGCCGACGTCCTGAACGTTGCGCAGGAAGGCGATGTCGTTCGGCGCGTAGCCGAGATGGATCACCGCGTCGGGTTGCGCCGCCTTGATGTTGTTGATGATCACCGTGTAGTTGGTGGTCTCGGTCGGAACGCCCTGATCGTAGACGATCTCGATCTGAGAGCCGGCGCTCTTGAGGAAGTTGCGCACCGCGGTGGCCTGGGTACCCGTGAACTCGTTGGTGGCGTAGAGAATCGCGACCTTCTTGATGCCAAGCGCGGGGCCATCGTTGATCAGGAAATCCGCGATGGGCTTGGGCCACACGGTGGAGACCGGATCGGCCATCAGCGCGATATAGGGATTTTCCTTGGAGAAGAAGCTGGCGCCGGTACCGGTCTGGTTGAACAGGAACATCTTGCGGTCGCGGGCAATCGCTACCGCCGGCGCCGTCAGCACCGAGCCGGAATCGGCGACCAGCAGGTCGACCTTGTCCTGGGTGATGAGCTGGTTATAGAGCGTCGAGGCTGTCGCGGTGTTGCTCTGGTCGTCATAGGCCACGAGCTTGATCGGCAGTTTCTTGTCGAAAGCCTTCACATACATGCCGCCTTCCGCGTTCTTCTGCTCGACCCACAACTTGAGGCCGCTGTGCACCGGCATGGAAATGGACGCGTAACGACCGGCCGACGCATACAGGGTTCCGATCTTGATCTCGCTCGGGGCATCCGCGGCGATGGCGGTGCCTGCCATCGCCCATGCGGCGACGACGGCTGCGCTGGCCCGTTTCAACATGACGTTTCCTCTGATTTCATTGATTGATTGTTTTCATTGATGGATTGTCGACGTGCGTTGCCGGCAGTCTAGCCCGCGCGCTCGGCCGGAGACAAGCCGCTGCATGCTGTCAGGAGGTCGGGCTGGCGCCTTCGCTCGACCTGTGTTCACCGGAATGGTCGCGAGTCGGTTCTCGTGTCACGGAATTCACCGGATGGCGCATGGCCGTGCAGGTTATGGCGCAGCACCAATCGCCCGCCGGAGAATATCGGCGGGACATCCGACGGCTTCCCCCGACGCCCAGGCGACGAACTGGTCCGGCCGCACGAGAATGAGTGCGGCCTCGTAACGCTCGCGCCCGTCCGCCCTGCTGTCGGTGACGATCGTCAGCGGCACGCCCAGCGCTGTTGCGGCACGGCGGAATTCCTGCACGAATGCCGGTGGCGCACCGAGGTCGATCAGGGTGAAGCCCTCGCCCAGTTCGTCGAACACGTTGCGCCCCGACGACAACGGCTGCGGCGTCAGATGATGACCAGCGCGCGCTGCAAAAGCATGCCGGCCGATCGCACTCGGCGCGCCGGCACCGCCCTGCACGATCGACGCCCCCTCGTAGTTCGGCTCGAAGGAGTGGACCTCGTCGCGTGCCCCGGACGTCCGCTCGGCCCACGCGGCCGCGAACGCGGCATGGTCGCGCTGTGGATCGAACTGCTGCAGGAAATCGCGATCGGTATGGATCGCCTTCTCGATGAAGTCACGCGCCGTCGAGGCGAACACCGGCCGGCGTTCCTCATCGTAGCTGTCGAGCAGGCTCGATCCGGCATAGCCGCGCAATGTCGCCGCGAGCTTCCAGCCGAGATTGGCGGCATCCTCCAGACCTGTATTGATGCCATAGCCGCCATAGGGCGGATGGCTGTGGGCCGCATCGCCGGCGACGAAGACACGGCCGTGACGGTAGCTGTCGGCGATGGCGATCCGCAGATCCCAGAAGCCGATGTGATCGAACGCGACATCGAACTCGGCGCCCGCGGCTGTGTGGAGAAGACGCCGGAAATCGAAGTTGTCCTTCGTCGTGTCCAGCGGCACGGGGGCATGAAAGAAAAACGTCGTGCCGAGATCGACCCGGCCGAAAAAGCGCCAGTAGCCTTTCAACTCCGGATGCAGCACGCAGTAGAACGACTTGCCGGGATAACGCGACAGCAGCTCGTGCAGGCCGGTCGAGCGGAACACCAGCAGCACCATCAAACGGTCGTGATCGAAGCGGGTCTGGGTGATCCCGGCCTGGTCGCGGACGGTCGAGCGGCTGCCGTCGCAGCCGACCACATAGGCGGCGCGCAGCGTGCGCCGCCCCTCGCCGTTGCGTTCCGCGATCCCGACGTTGACGCCGCCGTCATCCTGCCGGACGGTCTCGACATTCCAGCCGTACAGCGTCTCGACCGTCGGGATTTCGGCGACACGCCGGCGCAACACCGCCTCTGTCGCATACTGCGGCAGGCGCTCGTTGTCGGTGAAATAGAACGGCCGGACCAGTTCGCGCTGCATCCAGTCGTGATGGTACTCGCCGAGCAGAGTGCCATACGCGGTCATGCCGCCTATGCCATAATCTCTCGGAATCGTCCGCGCCGCCCGCAGTTCCTTCTCCGCGCCCCAGAAGTGAAAATGCTCCATGGTGCGCTGGGTCAGGTTCTGTCCCTTGGGGATCGGCTGCGGCTCGGTGTAGCGCTCGACCAGGAGACAGCGCACGCCGCGCTGGCCGAGCTCGATCGCAAGCCCCGTGCCGACCGGCCCACCGCCGACAATGACAACCTCAGCGTCCCCTGCGTTCGACATCGGTAACTGTCCCGGAATTCGACGCCGGCGAGCGCTCGCCGGCCACCCGACCGCACTGCGGCCGGGTGGCCATTAACACACGCTCCCTGAAGATCGATCAAGTAAAATCTCATAATGCGAGATTTTGATATATCGCGATCCTGGGTTGGCTTGACAGCGCGCACCCTCATCCCGCGGCGCGAATCCCGAGGGCCCGCCCCTCGCCGGCCGCGGCGCTCCACGCGGCAGAGGTCAGACCGGAAAGCTTTCCTGCCCGATCTGCAGCGCCACATCGTGGAGATGCGGCCCGATGCGATCGATGTCGGCACCGCTGACGAGATGCCCGGCGATGGTCATGCACAGGCTGGCGACCGGATGGCCGGCAGCATCGAAGATCGGCGCGGCGATGCCGACCGCACCGGGCGTGACCTCGCCGAACGCAACGGCGAAGCCTGCCTTGCGCACCTTGCGCAGGCTGGCATGGATCTCTTCTGCGCTCGTCCCCAGTCCCACCGCGCGGAAGTCGGCGAGATTGCGCTCGATCAGCGCCATCAACCGCGCGCGCGGCAGGAACGCGATGATCGATCGCGCGATTGCGCCGCGGCCGAGCGGCATTGGGCGCCCGCGCGGATAACTGCTCGCCGGATGGGCCGCGGACGCATCCGAGGCGACGCAGAGGATCTTGTTGCCGTACCAGCGCACGAGCAGCGCCGTGCACGGCCGCTCGGCGATCAAGGTTTTCAGATGCGGCGCACCATGAACCACGAGCGGGTCGGACTTGCGCACCAGATAGTCCATCTCGACCACCCGCGGGCCGAGCGTGAACGCGGCATTGCCCGTCGACATCAGCAGGCCGGCGTCGCGCAACGTCTTGAGATAGCGGTAGAGCGTCGGCCGGCTGTAGCCGAGCTCCTGCATCAGTTCCTCAGGCGTCCACTCCAGCCGCTGCTCGGAAAACACCTCGAGCACGGCCAGCACCCGCTCCAGACTGTTGCTCGCCTTCATGCCCTTCGACGCCCCGACGCTCTCATCGCCGCATCAACCCGACGCACGGCCCGCGCCGCCGGCCGCTGGCCTGTCCTCTGCCATGGCGTCGGGAGATTGGCAAAAGCGCTTGAAATTCGCCCCGGACCCACGGCAATATCTCATCATAATCTCGCAATAAGAGATTTTACAATATTTCGGACTGCGACAGCCATCGCCGGACCGAAACCCGCCTCGGACGGCGGGGCCAACTGGGAGGGTGCACACATGACGGCAGCTCTGGCCGACACCATCGACGCTGCTTCGGCGGCGCAGACCATCGATGTCGCTGAGGTCATCGACCGCGAGCCGGTGTCGCGCTTTCAGATCGAACTGCTGTTGCTGTGTGCCGCGGTGCTGTTCATCGACGGCTTCGACACCCAGGCGATCGGCTATGTTGCCCCCGACATTGCCCGCGACTGGCACCTCGCCCGAGGAGCGCTCGGCCCGGTGTTCAGCAGCGGACTGTTCGGCCTGATGATCGGAGCGCTGGTGCTGGGCCCCATCGCCGACCGCATCGGTCGCAAACGCATCATCGTGTTCAGCACCATCGCGTTCGGGCTCGGCACGCTGCTGACCGTGCTTGCCAACGATCTCGACGCACTGATGGCGCTGCGCTTCATCACCGGGCTCGGCCTCGGCGGCGCGATGCCCAATGCCATCGCCCTCACCTCGGAGTACAGCCCGCATCGCCGCCGCGGCACCATGGTGATGTTCATGTTCGTCGGCTTCTCGATCGGCGCGGCGGTCGGTGGCCTGCTGGCGGCGGCGCTGATCCCGGCGTTCGGCTGGCGCTCGGTCTTTATCGTCGGCGGCGCGGCCCCTCTGCTCTACGCTCCCTTCCTGGCGCGCCAGCTGCCGGAATCGATCCGCTTCCTCGCGCTGACGGGGCGCGACCACAGCCGTGTCGCGACGTTGCTGCAGCGGATTGCGCCAACGCTCGCCTTCGCGCCGGGCGCGCGCTTCGGGGTGCATGAACCCAGGCTCGCCGGCCTGCCTGTCGCCCATCTGTTCAGCGAACGGCGCACTCCTGCGACGCTGCTGTTCTGGGTGGTGTTCTTCATGAGCCTGCTCGACCTCTACCTGCTGTCGAACTGGCTGCCGACCGTTCTCAACGACCTCGGCGCCTCGATCGCCGTCGCGGCCGCGGTCGGCGCCATGCTGCAGGTCGGCGGCGTCGTCGGGGTGTTCGCGCTGGGGCGCCTCGTCGACCGCTTCTCCTTCCGTGCGCTGGCCCTGACCTATCTCGCGGCTTCCGTCGCCGTCGTCGCCATCGGCTATTCCGGACACTCGATCGCGCTCGTGACCGTGGCGATCTTCTGTGCCGGCTTCTGCATCGTCGGCGGACAGACCGCGGCGAATGCGCTGGTCGCGACCTATTATCCCACGGCCATGCGCTCGACCGGTGTCGGCTGGGCGCTCGGTGTCGGACGCATCGGTTCGATCGTCGGGCCGCTCGTCGGAGGCATCATGCTTGCCCGCCATGTCGGCGCCGACACGCTGTTCGCCGCGGCCGCCGTGCCCGCTCTGCTCGCCTGCGTGGCAGCTCTGGCGCTGAACCGCATCGCCCGCGCGTCTTGAACGCGGACGGGCGCATGCGAGATCAGTTCTCGGCGACGCCCGTTCGGGTCATGAAGTCGAAGTCGCAGCCGTCATCCGCCTGCAGGATGGAGGCGTCGAACAGCTTGGCATAACCGCGCACCGGACCGCTTCTGGCCGGCGCCGCGGCCAGCGCCGTCTGGCGGCGCGCGAGCTCGGCGTCGTCGACCAGCAACTCGATGCGGCGCGCCGGCACGTCGAGCCGAATGCGGTCGCCGGTCTGCACCAATGCCAGCGGACCGCCAACGGCCGCCTCCGGGGTGATGTGCAGCACGATGGTGCCGAACGCCGTGCCGCTCATGCGGGCATCGGAGATGCGCACCATGTCCTTGACGCCGCGGCTGCCGAGCTTCCTGGGGATCGGCAGGTAGCCAGCCTCCGGCATGCCCGGCGCGCCCTTGGGGCCGGCATTGCGCAACACCAGCACATCGTCGGCCTCGACCTCCAGTTCGGGATCGTCGATCCGCAGCGTCATGTCCTCGACCGAATCGAACACCACCGCACGCCCGGTATGCTGCAGCAGCTTTTCGCTCGCCGCCGCATGCTTGATCACGGCGCCACGCGGCGCGAGGTTGCCACGCAGCACCGCCATCGCGCCTTCCGGCTTGATCGGGCGGCTGCGCGGCCGGATCGCATCCTGCCCCGGCACCTCCTCGGCCTGCGCGACGACGTCGCGCAGCGTGCCGCCGGCGACGGTTCGCGCGTCGAGATCGATGAGGTCGCCGAGTTGCGCCAGCAGCTTGGGCACGCCGCCGGCATGGTGGAAATGCTCCATGTAGTGCTCGCCGGACGGCTTGAGGTCGACCAGCACCGGCACCTCGCGGCCGAGCGTGTCGAAAGCATCGAGATCGACGCGCTGTGGCGTGCGGTTGGCAATCGCGGTGAGATGGATCAGGCCGTTGGTCGAGCCGCCAATCGCCTGCAGCACCACCTGGGCATTGCGGAACGCCGCCGGCGTCAGCAGTTCGCTCGGCCGCGGCGCGCCGCTCACCGCCATCTCGGCGGCACGGCGGCCGCTCGCCTCGGCGCAACGCACCCGTTCCGCATGGGGCGCGGGAATGGTCGCGCTCATCGGCAGCGACAGGCCCAGCGTTTCGGTGATGCACGCCATGGTGCTGGCGGTGCCCATCACCATGCAGGTGCCGACCGACGGCGCTAGGCGGCCGTTGACCGCGGCGATCTCGTCGGCATCGATCTCCCCGGCACGATGGGCGCTCCACAGCCGCCGGCAATCGGTGCAGGCGCCGAGCACCTCGCCCTTGTGATGGCCGACCACCATCGGGCCGACCGGCAGCACCACGGTCGGCAGGTCGGCACTCACCGCCGCCATGATCTGGGCCGGCAGCGTCTTGTCGCAACCGCCGATCACCACCACCGCGTCCATCGGCTGGGCACGGATCATCTCCTCGGTGTCCATCGCCATCAGGTTACGCAGGTACATCGATGTCGGATGGGCAAAGCTTTCATGGATCGAAATGGTCGGGAAGACCATCGGCATGGCGCCGGCCAGCATCACGCCGCGCTTCACCGCCTCGATCAGTACCGGCACGTTGCCGTGACAGGGATTGTAGTCGCTGTAGGTGTTGGTGATCCCGACGATCGGGCGCTCGAGAGCATCGTCCGAATAGCCCATGGCCTTGATGAAGGCCTTGCGAAGAAACAGCGAGAAGCCGGCGTCACCGTAGCTCGTGAGGCCCTTGCGCAATCCCTTGGTCATGTGGCGTGCCGTCCCTGTGTCGCTGTCTGCTTCCTTCGATACCATAACGACACCCCGTCCGGCCGCCAACGTCATCACGACCTTGCGATGCCCACCATGCGGGTCGAACATGCCGGCCCGGGCGCCGGCTGCTGCGACGCGATGGATGATGCAATGCCTGCCGCGATGGCCTAAAAGCGCATCAGGGAGCCGCACCGGCCTGCCGGCGCTCCAGTCTCACCGGGAATCCGACCATGAAGCTCGACGAGTCCGCCCACGGCGTCTATTCCATCGCGGTAACCCCGTTCCATCCGGACGGGCGTCTCGACCTCGCCTCGGTCGACCGCATGACCGATTTCTATGTCGGCTGCGGCGCCACCGGGCTGACCATCCTCGGCATTCTCGGCGAGGCGCCCAAGCTCAGCGAGGAGGAATCACTGGCCGTCACCAGGGCGGTGGTCAGCCGCGCCGGTGTGCCGGTGATCGTCGGCGTGTCCGCACCCGGCTTTGCGGCAATGCGCTCGCTCGCCCATGGCGCGATGGAGCGCGGCGCCGCCGGCGTGATGATCGCCCCGCCGTCGCACCTGCGCACCGACGACCAGATCGTCACTTATTACGCCCAGGCGATCGAGGCGATCGGCAGCGACATCCCGTTCGTGATCCAGGACTATCCGCTGACGCTGACGGTGGTCATGACGCCGAAGGTGCTCCGCCAGATCGTGCAGAACCATCCGTCCTGCGTCATGCTCAAGCACGAGGACTGGCCGGGCCTGGAAAAGATCACGGCGATGCGCGGATTCGAGAAGGACGGATCGATGAAGCACATCTCGATCCTGACGGGCAATGGCGGCCTGTTCCTCGACTTCGAGATGGAGCGTGGCGTCGACGGTGCCATGACCGGCTATGCCTTCCCGGAGATGCTGGTCGACGTGGTGCGGCTGTCGAAGGCCGGCGAGCGCGACAAGGCCCACGACATCTTCGATGCCCATCTGCCGCTGGTTCGCTACGAGCAGCAGCAGGGCGTCGGCCTCGCCGTGCGTAAATACGTGCTGCAGAAGCGCGGCGCGATCGCCTCGGACGCCCAGCGCAAGCCCGGCAGCAGCCTCACCGCAACGGCGCGTGCGGAGGTCGACTACCTGCTGTCGCGCCTGTCACGTCACGATTCCCGCGCTCGCTTCTAGGCCGGGATCTCACGCCGCAGGCGGTTCCGTTGCCTGCGGCCGCCGATGGCTGACCGACACCTCGATGCCGTCGTCGTTGCGCAGGATCTGCAACGATACGTTCTCGCCATAGCGTGACAGCGCCATGTCGATCCTGGCATTGCCGAGTTCGAGGTTGCGCAGCACCACCATGTCGAGAAATGGCGGCAGCATCGGATCGACCAGCCGGATGCGGTTCTGCTCCGGCTCGAACTCGATCCCGAGGCAGGCCTGCAGCATTGCGATCGGCGTGCCGCTGGCCCAGGCTTGCGGCGAACAGGCCACGGGATAGAGCGTCGGCGCCTGCCCCCGGATGCGGCGGAAGCCGCAGAACAGCTCCGGTAGCCGGCGCAGTTCCATGTAGGACGCCGCGCCGCTCACCGCCTCGAACAGCTCGGCAGCGGCGGCCTTGAAGCCGTAGCGGGCGAAGCCGGCCGCGATCAGCGCATTGTCGTGCGGCCAGATCGAGCCGTTGTGATACGACATCGGGTTGTAGCGGCTCTCGCCATACGCCACAGTCCGAATCCCCCACCCGGAAAAGAAGCGCGGCTCCATCAATCCGGCGACCACACGCTGCGCGCGTTCGGCGGACGCCAGCCCGCCGAACAGCACATGGCCGGCATTCGAAGTGCGCACCCGGCACGGCTCGCCGCTGCCGTCGAGGGCGATCGCGTAGGTGCCGATATCCTCGCACCAGAACGCCTGATCGAAACGCATGGCGAGAATGGCCGCATCGATTTCGAGCCGGGCCGCGAGGTCGAGATGGCCGAGCCGCCGTGCGACCCGGGCGATCGAGCGCTTCGCCGCGAACACGTAGGCCTGGACCTCAGCGAGAGCGATAGAGCCTTCGGCGAGCCGGCCATCGGCGTGGAACACGGAATCGAACGAATCCTTCCAGCCTTGATTGGCGAGGCCGTCCGTGGTGTTGCGCGAGTGGCGCAGGAACCCTCGCGGGTCCTGCGCTGAATGAACGCGCATCCACTCCAGCGCCGCCTCGATGTTCGGCCACAGCATCCGGATGGTATCGTCGTCGCCGGTGCGCGCGGCGTATTCGCCGGCGAGCAACACGAACAGCGGCGTGGCGTCGACGCTGCCATAGTACAGCCCGAACGGCACCTCGCGCAGCTTTGCCATCTCGCCGCCGCGCATCTCATGCAGGATCTTGCCGGGTTCGGCATCGTTCAGCGGATCGGCCTCGATCGCCTGGAACGCCGCAAGACGCGACAGCACGCCCTTCGCCAGCGCGGGCATGCACCACAGCATCTCGAGCGCTGTGATGATGCCGTCGCGCCCGAATGTCGTCGAATACCAGGGGATGCCGGCATAAGGGTAGGCGCCCTCCCGGGTTTCGGTGGTCAGCATGCGCAGGTCGACGAGGGAACGTGACACGACCTGGTTGAACACGTCGCTTGACGTGCCAATCCCGATGGCCGCGCGCCGCGACCGCCGCAGTGTGCGCGACGCCTGCGCCATGCCCCGGAAGAAGTCCGGCGACTGGCGCTGCTCGCCGTCGTTGCAACCTACGGTCAGGAAGATCGATTGCCGCTCATGAGGCGCCAGCGTCAAACGATAGGATGCCGCATCCCCGGTCAGTCGATCGGGCGCCGGCGCGAAATGCAGCGAGGTCGCACGCGTCACATCGTCGAGACCGGTATAGGCGAGTTGGACGTCCTGCGCCTCGACGACCGCCGGCCGCAAGGTGCCGCGATGGGCGCGCCGCATCCCGCGCGCCTCGAAGATGTCGGCGAAGTCGCAGCCAAAGGCCAGCGCCAGCGTCAGGTCGACCCGCCGGTCGCCGTGATTGGTGATGCCAAACCGGGTGTAGAACATGTCATTCCAGATGAACGACGTCCGGACGATGTGCAGCGTGTCCTTCGGCAGGACCAGGCGGTCGCGCACGTAGATATCCGGGTTGGTGAGATCAACGGCGAGGCGCGTGTTGTCATCGCGGATGTTCGAACCGAGCAGCAACGGCTGCACGCCGTTGATCGTCAGTTCCAGCCGCGACAGATAACGTGTGTCGTGATTGAAGATGCCATCGGGCTCGCCCGGAGACGCGCCGACGTCACCATGATCATCGACCAGCGCGAACGTGTCATTATGCTTCAGCGTGCGGCGCGGACGCGCGGTCGGCCCCTTCGCCGCGATGTAGAACGGCGTTTCGTCCGGGGTGGACACCACTTCGACAAGGGATGCAGGCGATGAAATCGACAACGGACCGCCGGATGTTGTGAGCGATAGAGGTCGCAGGAAACGCCGGACGCGCGATTTTGTTCCGGCGCATCGCGATACATGCACTGCAATCTCCAATGGGCGGGTTCCAGCTGGAACTGCCACATCCCCGCCGTGATGAGAGCATGAGGTCGGCCTCCAATGAGGCTGCGGGACGCGGCGCGCGGATGCGATCGCACGCCCGGCCTCATGTGCGATCATTGTCGGTCGCGCCGTCACGGAGCAGAAGGGAGATCGATGCATGTCGAGAGGCGCAACCGGAGAGCCTGTGCATCGATGGCGCCAGGTCCGTATCGCCGGGCGGACGGTCCTGCTTTGCACTGCGCTTGGCATCGGCAGTACAAACGCCCAGGCACCTGCTCAATCCGATGCCCCCGCCCAGCCGGCGTCGCCGTCTTCCGCCTTGCCGCCCCCACCGCCAGCTTCTCCACCCGCGACGCCGTCAGCCTCCGCAATAGCGACGCCGCAAGCCGCGGCCGACTCCGGCCCCGATGCCGGCATTCCCGCCGTGGTGATCGATGGCCAGAAGGTCGAGAGCATTCTTGGCAAGCGGGTCCGCAGCAGCAGCGGTGAGGACATGGGCCGCATCGTCGATGTCATCGTCGACAAGACCGGCCTGATCCGTGCCGCGATCATTGATTTCGGCGGCTTTCTCGGCGTCGGCACCCGCCAGATTGCCGTCGACTGGCGCGCCCTGCGCTTTCCATCCGACCAGAAATCGGAGGCCCTCACCGTCGACCTGACCCGCGATCAGCTCCGCGTCGCACCAGCCTACAAGGCCGGTGAGCAGATCGTCGTGCTTGGCCGCCCTCGCACAGAACCAGCAGTTACCGCAGCACCGACACCATCGCGCGACGCGGCGCAGATCCCCTACCCTCAGCCGCCGCAAACCTCTCCGCCGCAACAACAGCCGCAGTGATGTGCGGGCCGGAGGATGGATGGTGACAGCCACGGGGGCAAGATCAGGCAACGGCATCCAGCCGCGGCGACGCGGCCGGGTGGCGCCTCGCCCCGCAGCCGGCGCGGTCTCGACTGGTTCGTGTTCTTCGTCGCCGACGTGCAGACCGGCTTCGGCCCGTTCGTCGCGGTCTACCTCACCACCCATCGCTGGACCCAGGTCGACATCGGGCTGATCCTCACGGTCGGTGGCCTGATCTCGCTGTTCGGCCAGGTGCCGGGTGGTGCGCTGCTCGATGCGTTGCGCTCGCCCCGTCTCGCGGCTGCGATTGCCGTCGTGCTGATCGGCGCCAGCGCCTTGATGCTGGCGCTCTGGCCGGTGTTTCCGGTGGTGCTGGCCTCGCGCGTGCTGCAGGCCGCGGCGAGCTGCGTGCTGGGTCCGGCCATTGCCTCGCTCAGCCTTGGCCTGGTCGAGCGGCGCGAGATCGGCGAACGGCTCGGGCGCAATGCCGCGTTCGCTTCCGTCGGCACCGGGCTGGCCGCCGCCGGCATGGGCGCCTGCGGCTACTACCTGTCCAACCAGGCCGTATTCTATGTCACTGCGGCGTTCGTGCTGCCGGCGCTGGCGGCGCTGTGGCATATACGCGCCGCGGAAATCGACTCCGTCCGTGCCCATGGCGGGCGGCAGGCGCATCCAATGAATTTGCTGAGCGGCTTCGGCAGCCTGCTTCGCAACCGCGCGCTGCTGGTGTTCGCGCTTGGCGTCATGCTGTTTCACCTCGCCAACGCGGCGATCCTGCCGCTGGTCGCGAGCATACTCACGATCCGCTCCAGCCAATCGGCCACCGCGCTGATCGCCGTCACGATGGTCGTTCCCCAGTTTCTGGTCGCCGTGCTGTCGCCCGCCGTCGGACGCAAGGCGCAAACCTGGGGCCGCCGCCCGTTGCTGATCGCCGGCTTTGCCGCACTGACCTGCCGCGCACTGCTGTTCTCGCTGGTCAGCAGTCCGCCGTTCCTGGTCGCCATCCAGTTGCTAGACGGCCTGTCAGCTGCGGTTCTTGGCGTGCTCGTGCCCCTGACCATCGCCGATCTGACCAGGGATTCCGGGCGATTCAACCTCACACAAGGCACGATCGGCTGTGCCATGGGCATCGGCGCCTCGATCAGCACGACGCTGGCCGGCTATCTGACCGATCGCTTCAACAGCCACACTACGTTCCTGTGTCTTGCGATCATCGCCGCGACAGGATTGCTGCTGTTGCTGTGGCGGATGCCTGAAACCCGGCCGCCCGACGATGGCGACCGGGACGATCGGCCGCCGGCCTAGCCGGCCACCCGGCGCGGCTTGAACGGTTCGATGCTCGCCGAACGCAGGCGGCCGACGTTTCCGTAGATATCCAGATAGTCCTTCGCCATGCGCGACGCCGTGAAGCGCTCCTCGAAACGTTGCCGGATCACGGTTCGTGACAGGCTTGTGATGTTACGCAGCGCGGCGACCGCGCTGGTCTCATCCTCGACAATGAAACCGGTGACCCCGTCCTCGACGACTTCGGGAACCGAGCCGCGATTATAGGCAATCACCGGAGTTCCACAGGCCATCGCCTCGATCATGACAAGGCCGAACGGCTCGGGCCAGTCGATCGGCACGATCAACGCCAGCGCACCGCTGAGGAACTCGGACTTCTGGTCATCGGAAATCTCGCCGATGAATTCGACATGAGGCTGGGCCAACAGACCGCGGATCTCGTCGTTGAAGTAATCGGCATCGACGCGATCGACCTTGGCCGCCACTTTCAGCGGCAGTCCGCAACGCTCCGCAATGCGCACCGCCCGGTCGACACGCTTTTCCGGTGAGATGCGCCCGAGAAAGCCGAGATACGCCGGCGTTTTCGGCTGCGGGGTCAGCAGGTCGTGCGGCAATCCATGGTGAACGGTGCCGACCCAGCGCGCATGGTGGACAGGCCGGCGTTGCGCATTCGAGATCGAGATGACGGGAATTGACGAAAATGTTTCAAACATTGGCTGGTGCTCGGGCAAATCGAGGCGGCCGTGCAGCGTGGTCACAAATGGCGTCGGCTGCCGCGACATGACCGAGAACGGATAATAGTCCAGATGAAAATGCAGGATGTCGAATTCGTGGGCACGCCGGCAGACATGCTCGATCATCATCATGTGGAGTGCGTTCGGATCGCGCACCGAGCCGTCGAGGCGCAGCGCCCGCGGCCACATCGGCTCCAGCCGCGCCCGCGTCGTCGAATCTCCGCTCGCAAACAGCGAAACGTCGTGGCCGAGTGACACAAGTTCATCGGTGAGCCAGGAAATCACCCGTTCGGTTCCGCCATAAAGCTTGGGAGGAACCGCCTCGGTCAACGGAGAAATTTGCGCGATACGCATGTCGGAGGTCTCCACAGAAGATGAACCGGAAGGAAGAAGCGAGGATGACCGCCCAGCCCGCCCTGCACGCGCCTCTCGCAGAGGTCGCCATCAGAACGCCGGTCGACCTCGATAATCAGCATTGCTGACAGTTGTTCCGCTCATGGCTCGCCTCGCGCAAACGCAGCCCTGCTGTCGCAAATGAGCCGCGTTTGTCGGGACAACTGGCATCCCCATCGATGTTCCCGCACCCAGGTGGCCATATGAATGACCCTTGTCGCTGGGCGAAACGACCGGTGGCGTTTCTGCTGCACTACGTGCTTCGGCGAAAGTTGTCCCATGCCTTGATCCTGGGCGCGGTCGTCCTCGCCGTCGCCTGTTCCGTGAGCACGCAGTATGGCGTGAAAGTGCTCGTCGACACGCTGTCGTCGACAGTTCGCCCCGATCGCAGCCCGTGGGCGCCCTTCGTGTTGCTGGTGTCACTGATCGCGGCCGACAATCTCTGCTGGCGGGTGGCAAGCTGGGTCGCGAGCTACACATTCGTGCAGGTGACCGGCGACTTGCGGCGTGACCTGTTCCGCCATCTCACGGCCCACGCCCACAGCTTCTTCGCCGACCGCCTGCCCGGCGTGCTGACGAGCCGCATCACCGCGACCTCGAACGCCGCGTTCGCGATTGAAAACATGTTCATGTGGAATGTGCTGCCACCCTGTCTCGCGACCATCGGCGCCATCGCGTTCCTCGCCACGGTCAACGGCCCGATGGCCGCCACGCTGGTGGTGATCGCCGGCGTCGTGGTCGTCGTCATGTTCCGATTCGCGGCTGCCGGACGGCCATTGCACCATGCGTTCGCCGACAAGGCCGCGGACGTCGACGGCGAAATGGTGGACGTGGTCGGCAACATGGCGCTTGTCCGCGCGTTCGGCGGCCTCGTACGCGAGCACGTCCGCTTCGACCAGACGGTCGCGCGTGAGCTCAGCGCGCGGCGGCGCAGCTTGCTTTATCTCGAAAAGCTGCGTCTCGGCCATGCGCTCGCGACCGTGCTGCTGACGCTTGGCCTGCTCGCCTGGGCGATCCATCTTTGGCAACAGGGCACGGCAAGCGCCGGCGACGTCGTGCTGGTGTGTACGCTCGGCATCTCCGTCCTCAGCGCGACACGCGACCTCGCGGTCGCCCTTGTCGACGTCACCCAACACATGGCTCGCCTGTCAGAGGCCCTGACGACCCTGCTCGTGCCCCATCAGTTGCAGGATCACCCGCAAGCCGTCGCGCTGGTGCCGCAGGGAGCACGGATCAACTTCGAGAACATTGCCTTTCGCTATCCAGACGGCCGGGAGGTGTTCAACGACCTCGCGCTCGAGATCCAGGCCGGCCAGCGCGTCGGTCTCGTCGGTCGCTCGGGCGGCGGCAAATCCACGCTGCTGGCGCTGCTTCAGCGCTTTCACGACCTCGACGACGGCCGAATCCTGATCGACGGTCAGGATATCGCACGCATCACCCAGAGCAGTCTGCGTCAGGCGATTGCCACCGTTCCGCAGGACACCGCGCTGTTCAACCGCACGCTGCGCGAGAACATCCGCTACGGCCGGCCGGACGCCACCGACGAGGAGGTCTGGCAGGCGGCCGTCGATTCACGCTGCCACCTGTTCATCGAGGCGCTGCCGCGCGGTCTCGATACTATCGTCGGCGACCGCGGCCTGAAGCTGTCTGGCGGGCAGCGCCAGCGCATTTCGATCGCTCGCGCCTTTCTCAAGAACGCCCCGATCCTGCTGCTGGACGAAGCGACGTCAGCGCTCGATTCCGAATCCGAGGAAGCCATTCGCGTCGCGCTTGAACGCCTGATGCGCGGACGCACGGTGATTGCCGTCGCCCACCGCCTGTCGACGCTGCGCAGCTTCGACCGCATCATCGTCCTCAATTCCGGCCGCGCCGTGGAAGATGGTTCGCCCGATTCGCTGATCGCCCGCGACGGGCACTACCGCCGCCTGATCGAACAGGAAGCCCGCCGCCTCGCCATCCGCGCCGCGTGACGCGGATTCAAAAGCCCACGCGCAAATGCCAAGAGATCGTCGCAGGAGCGGCGCATTTCCGCCATCCGAAGAAGGCGAAACAGGCACTTCATATTCAGAGAGAGTTCGCATGCCGCGCGCAATCCATCTTGTGCTCGCTGTCCTGTTGCTGGCAGTCCCCCTCGCCGCTTCCGCTCAGCCCGCCACAAAGCCACCGACGGCGACCGTGCCGCCGGTGACCGCAGACCAGGCCCGACGCGCGCTCGAAACCCTGCAGGACGACGCCAAGCGTGCCCAGCTCATCGACACGCTGCGCGCTGTCGCAAATGCGTCACCGACGCAGGCCACGCCTGCCACACCGGCACCCCCGCCGGCAGAGACGCCTGCGGCGACGCCGCAGCTGTCCGCGGACGGCCTCGGCGCCCAGTTGCTCTTGTCGGTCTCCGAGCAGCTCGGCGACCTGTCGCGCGATGTCGCCGACGCCGCCCGCTCGATCACCCGCTTTCCGCTGCTGTGGTACTGGCTCGAGCGCACCGCGACGGACCCCGCGTCCTATCAGTTGCTGATGGACATCGGCTGGAAGCTCGCGCTGGTGCTGGGATGCGCCCTGGTGGCCGAGTGGCTGATCGGCCGCGCCGTGCGGCGACCGCTGCAATGGCTGGAGAGCCGTGTGCCGGTGGCTCACACCGTGGCCAGCCCCATCATGGCTGGCGACGCGCCCGCCGGCGGCCCCGTCGAAGCCGCGCTGATTCCCCCGCCTCGCCGCCGGCGTGTCGTGCTGACACGCGCCTGGCAATCGATGATCCGCCTGCCCTTCATCCTCGGCAAGCTGGTGCTCAGCCTGCTACCGCTGGTCGCCTTCGCCGCTGCGGCCTCGGCCCTGCTCGGCAGCGTCGTCGATCAGATTGCCACCACCCGCCTTGCGATCCTCGCCATCGTCAACGCCTATGTGCTGAGCCGCGGCCTCATTGCGATCAGCCGCACGGTGGTCTCCGCTGGACCGCTCAGCCTGATGACCGTTCGCGACGAGACCGCCGCCTATATCGACATCTGGGTCTGGCGCATCACCACCGTGGGCGCGTTCGGCGCAGCCCTCGCCAACGTCGCGCTGCTGCTCGGCCTCTATCGCGCCGGCTATTTCGCACTGATGCGGCTGGTCATGCTCGCCGTCCATCTGTTCGTCGTCGTCATCATCCTGCAATGTCGCCGCCAGATCGCCCAGGCGATCCGTCCGGAACGCAACGCCACCGGATTCCTTGCGGCATTGCGCGAACGCGCCGCCGGGCTGTGGCACCTTCTGGCGATCGCGCTGGTGCTGGCGCTGTGGACGATCTGGGCGCTCAACGTTCGCAACGGCTATGCGCTGCTGCTGCAGTATTTCGTCGGTACCGTTGCCGTGGTGCTGGTAACGCGGATCGTCTCGATCCTCGTGCTCGGCGCGATCGACCGCGTCTTCCGCATCCATCCCGATATGATGCAGCGCTACCCGGGTCTCGAGGCCCGCGCCAACCTCTATCTGCCGGTGCTGCGCCGGATCGTCGCCGGCGTCATCGCCGCGATCGGGTTCGTCGCGCTGCTCGAGGTCTGGGGCGTCGACGCCATCGTCTGGTTCTATGGCGGCCAGATCGGCAGCCGGCTGATCTCGGCGGTGATCACCATCGGCATCGCCGTCGCCGCAGCCGTGGCCGTATGGGAAGCGGTCAATGCGGTGCTCGATCGCCAGCTCGCGCGCCTGACGCGCGAGGGCCATTTCGTGCGCGCCGCGCGGCTGCGCACCTTCATGCCGATGCTGCGCACTGCACTGCTGTGCGTCATTGTCACCATCGTGGCACTGACCGCGCTCAGCGAGGTCGGCGTCAACGTCGCGCCGCTGCTGGCCGGCGCCGGCATCATCGGCATTGCCATCGGCTTCGGCTCGCAGAAGCTGGTGCAGGACGTCATCACCGGCCTGTTCCTGCTGCTCGAGAACGTCGTCCAGGTCGGCGACACCGTCACTGTCTCGGGCCTCACCGGCGTGGTCGAGAACCTGTCGATCCGCACCATCCGCCTGCGCGCCGGCGACGGCGCGGTGCATATCGTGCCGTTCAGCGCCGTGACGAGTGTCACCAACAACAGCCGCGGTGTCGGCAACGCGGCGGTCAACGTCAGCGTCGCCTATGGCGAGGACACCGATCGCGCCGGCGAGATCCTCAAGGAGATCGCCGCCGAGATGCGCCGCGAGCCGAAATACCAGAACCTGATCCGAAGCGATCTCGATCTGTGGGGCGTTGACAAGGTCGACGGCGCCATGGCGACGCTGGTCGGTCAGATCCCCTGCACCGATGGTGGCCGCTGGCCGGTGCAGCGCGAATTCAATCGCCGGATGAAGCGCCGCTTCCAGGAAGCCGGGATTACCATCGCCCAGCCGAACCAGACCATCGTGGTGCAGGTCGGCAACCGCGCGGACGCCGACAACGACCGCGAGGCGCGGCAACCGGCGCGCCGCCAGGCCCATGCCTGAGCGACAGGTTCGAGCCGGAACAGGAGGCCACTGCGCTCAGCGCAGCCGGCCGCGCGCCGCCACCGGCAGCGTTCCAACGATGTCGTCGCCGCGGACCATCACCACCTCGTCGACCATATTGACGACGACGCAGACATGGTTCGGCACGATGCGCACGACGTCACCGACCTGCGGACGGGTATTGCCGCGGGAGAGATCGAGGAAACCGTGCTCCTCGGCGAAGCGTGCAATCCTGGCCTCGGGATGCTCAAGGATCAGGCCATAGCCGTCGAGACCGCCGGTGTCGGCGGTCAGCGTCTTCGAGCCGGCATCGAGGATGCCGCGCTCGGGCGCCGCACGGCTGACGACCGCGGAATAGACCGTCAGCGCGCAGTCTTCCCAGCCGGCGACGCCGGCCGCGACCTGCATGCGGTCGTTGTAGATGTAGGTGCCCGGACGATGCTCGGTGGCGCCGCGCAACTGACCGAGATTCTTCAGATTGGGCGAACCGCCCGTGGAGACGATCGACGGTTCGAGGCCGAGCGCACGTACGCCGGCGAGCGCCTCGTCCAGGAAGCGCTGCGCTTCGGGCCAGCCGCTCTCGGTCGGATACAGCATGAAGCCGGCGAACGTGACGTGGTCCGTCATCGCCGTCATCTGCCGGGCCAGGGCGATCGCCTCGCCCGGGGTCTCGACGCCGGCGCGCTTGCGGCCGGTATCGCACTCGATCACCACAGGCACCGGCCGACCGGCAGCCGTGGCGGCCGTTGGCAGATCCGCCAGTACCACCGGGTTGTCGGTGGTGACGGTAACGGCGGCGCGCCGCATCAGCGCGCCGAGACGCTGCATCTTCTGCTCGCCGAGCAGGTTGTAGCTGATCAGGATGTCGTCGAGACCGCCATCCACCATCACCTCGGCTTCGCCGAGCTTCTGGCAGGTGATGCCCTTTGCTCCGGCAGCGCGCTGCAGACCGGCCAAATACGGACTCTTGTGGGTCTTGATGTGCGGACGGTTGGCGACCCCTGCGGCATCGCAGGCCGCCTGGATGCGGGCGATGTTGCGCTCGACACGGTCCATATCGATGACGACGGCCGGGGTGCCGTACTCCCGGGCGATCTTCGTGGCGAGCACGGTGGTCATGCGGATCCTCTTCAACGCGGCGACGCAGCGCGCACCTTATCCGAGGACCTCACGGTTGACCACGTTGTCCGCGATCGGCGCCCCGTCGAGGGCGCTGACGATGTTGCGGGCAGTCTGCAGCCCCATGCGATCGAGCGCCTCGCTCGTCACACCGGCGACGTGCGGCGCGGTGATGACGTTGTCGAGACGGAACAGCGGATTGTCGGCCGGGGCCGGCTCCTTCTCGAACACGTCGAGACCTGCGCCGGCCAGTGCGCCGCTGGTCAGCGCGGCATGGAGCGCTGCCTCGTCGACAATGCCGCCGCGCGCGGTGTTGATGAGATAGGCCGTCGGCTTCATCCGCTTCAACCGCGCCGCGTCGATCATGCGCAGCGTCTGCGGCGTCTTCGGGCAGTGCAGCGTCACAAAGTCAGCGACGGGCAACGCAGCGTCGAGGTCAGGCGCCGGCGTGTAACCGGCGGCCTCT
Source organism: Bradyrhizobium sp. U87765 SZCCT0048 (assembly GCF_018131225.1). GTDB lineage: Bacteria > Pseudomonadota > Alphaproteobacteria > Rhizobiales > Xanthobacteraceae > Bradyrhizobium_A. The sequence continues at coordinate 1,367,585 of NZ_JAFCMM010000001.1, forward strand.
ATGTCCGCGTCCGGCTTGAAGGGATCGTGCACCAGCACGGTCATGTCCATCGCCAGGCAGCGCTTCGCGGTACGGCTGCCGATACGGCCGAAGCCGACCACCAGCACGGTCTTGCCGTAGAGGTCGTATGGGATCGCGCCCAGACGCCTGCTCCATCCCCCCGACTTGACCAGCGCATCGAGTTCGGCTGCGCGCTTGGCCAGCGCCAGCATCATGAACAGCGCGGCCTCGGCCACCGACGGCGAATTGGCGATGCCCGTCGTCATCACCGGTACCCGATGCCCGGTCATGACCGGCACATCGACCGCATCGAAGCCGACTCCCATCCGTGCCACAACCTCGATGCCGCCAGCGGACTCCAGCTCTGCCCTGCCGAAAGCCGTCGCGCCGAGCGCGACGCCATGCACCGGCGCGTGCTCGCGCAGCAGGGCATTGAAGTCGGCCGCCGAGATCGCGTTGGAGAAGCGCACCGCGTCGATATCGCCCCGCGCCTCGAATACCGCCCAGCCATCCTGCGGCATGGTCTCGACGATCAGCAGCTTCTTCCTGTTCGTGGTCATATCCATCCTTTGAGATGATCGTCCGGCGATCGAAGGTGCGCCATTGTCGCGCCTCATGCGGGCCGTCTCGCAGCATCCCCAAACGAACGGCGATGGGCAATATGCAATCGCGTCATACGGTGTTGCATCGAAGCGGTGCGGCCTTGCGGCGGCGATCGTCGCAAGGCAGTCTTGGCGGCACGCCCGAGGAAGCGACCCACATCTTAAGCCGGAGAGCCCTGTGACCGAGACCGCCCCTCTTCCCCCGTCGGTGCTGACCGCACTCGCGCGCTACGATACCCCGACCATCTGCAATGCGATGGAGTTGGTGGCGCCTGAGCGCCGGCTCATCGGCTACACGGTCAAGCCGCTGGTTTGTCCCTTCCCCGACCTGCCGCCGGTTGTCGGCTATGCCCGCACCGCAACCATCCGTGCGACCACGGCCTCGGCCCTGCCGGCGGCGGCCCAGCGCGAGCAGCGGCTGGCGTATTATGAGTATGTCGGCGCCGGCCACGGCCCGCGCATCAGCGTGATCCAGGATCTCGACGGCGCCAACATCGGCTTCGGCGCGTTCTGGGGCGAGGTCAACAGCGCCCTGCACAAGGCGCTCGGCTGCCTCGGCGTCGTCACCGACGGTTCGATCCGCGACATTCCGCAATGGGCGCCGGGCTTCCAGGCGCTCGCCGGCTCGATCGGTCCGTCCCACGCCCATGTCCATCTCGCCGGCTTCGGCGATGCCGTCAACGTGGCCGGCATGACCGTGCGCTCCGGCGACCTCGTCCATGCCGACCGGCACGGCGCCGTGGTGATCCCCGCCGACGTCGCTGCCCGCCTGCCCGAGGCCGCCGACCTCTGCGCCCGGCGTGAGGAGCCAATCCTGGAAATCGCCCGCAGCGACGCCTTCAGCCTCGACAAGCTCCGGGCCGCGCTCGCCCGCGCTGCGGAAATCCATTGACGAAACAGATGGTTGCACTGCTATAGGAAGAACCCTCGGCGTCGGTTAGCATGATGGCCGACGCCGCGACCACGACCCGCCGGATGTAAGCCAGATCGATGACTGTCACCGATATTGCCACGCGAACCTATAACCACGGCTGGCGGCTCGACCCGATCATCCGCAGCATTCTGGATACGGACTTCTACAAGCTGCTGATGCTGCAGATGATCCGTGAGCTGCACCCCGACGTGGAGGTGACATTCTCGCTGATCAACCGCAGCCGCAACATCCGCCTTGCCGAGGTCATCGACGAGAAGGAGCTGCGCGCCCAGCTCGATCACGCCCGCACGGTGCAGCTATCGAAAAAGGAGCACATCTGGCTCGCCGGTAACACGTTCTACGGCAAGACCCAGATGTTCTCGTCGGACTTCCTGGCCTGGCTCGCCGACTTCCGCCTGCCTGACTACGACCTGCGCAAGGTCGACGGCCAGTACGAGCTGCATTTCGAAGGCCCCTGGACCCACACCACGATGTGGGAGATTCCAGCGCTCGCCATTGTCAACGAGCTGCGCTCGCGCCAGGCGATGAAGGGCCACGGCCGCTTTGCGCTGGACGTGCTCTATGCCCGCGCCAAGGCCAAGCTGTGGACCAAGGTGGAGCGCCTGAAGAAGCTCGACGGCCTGCTGCTGTCGGACTTCGGCACCCGCCGCCGCCATGGCTTCCTGTGGCAGCGCTGGTGCGTCGAGGCGGTGAAGGAAGGGCTCGGCCGCTCGTTCACCGGCACGTCGAACGTGCTGCTGGCAATGGACAACGATCTCGAGGCGATCGGCACCAATGCGCACGAGCTGCCGATGGTCGCAGCCGCCCTTGCCCGCAACGACGACGAGCTGCGCCAGGCGCCGTTCCGTGTGCTCGACGAATGGCGCAAGAGCTACGCCGGCAACCTGCTGATCGCCCTGCCCGATGCGTTCGGCACCACTGCGTTCCTGCGCGACGCGCCCGACTGGGTCGCGGACTGGACAGGCTTCCGTCCCGACAGCGCGCCGCCGATTTCTGCCGGCGAACAGATCATCCGCTGGTGGCAGGACAAGGGACGCGATCCCCGCAGGAAGATCCTGATCTTCTCCGACGCCATGGACGTCGACACCATCGAGGAGACGCACCGCCATTTTGCCGGCCGCGTGCGTACCAGCTTCGGCTGGGGCACCAACCTCACCAACGACTTCATCGGCTGCACGCCGGATGGCACCGCCGACCTCGATCCGATCTCGCTGGTGTGCAAGGTCACCGAGGTCAACGGCCGCCCCGCGGTGAAGCTTTCGGACAACACCGAAAAGGCGACCGGCGCGCCGGAAGAAATCGCGCGCTACTTGCGCGTATTCGGCGACGCCGACCGCATCACCAGCGCCGTGCGGGTGTAGAGAGCTCTGCGGCCGAGCGCTTCATCCGTCATCCTGATGTGCTCGCGATAGCAAGCCTCGAAGAATGAACCGCACCGTGGCCGATGATCGGGCCGTCGCCCGTCGAGGGCCGTACTGCGCATCGCAAGTCGGGCCTGCCCGACTTGCGGCTTTTAAAGAACGCCCCGGCCAAAGCCGGGGCTGTGCACTCAGGGCGCCGGGTCACGAGACCCTACACTTCCAGCTTGTCGCCGCCCTTGAGGTCGAGGATCTCGCGCGCCTCGTCGGGGCTCGCGATCTCGAGACCGAGGCCCTCGATGATCTGGCGCACGAGACGCACCTGCTCGGCGTTGGATTGCGCGAGCTTCCCGGGGCCGCCCCACAGCGAATCCTCGAGGCCGACGCGGACATTGCCGCCCATGGCCGCCGCCATCGCCGCGATCGGCAATTGGTTGCGCCCGGCGCCCAGCACCGACCATTGGTACTGGTCACCGAACAGACGGTCCGCCGTCCGCTTCATATGCATGACATCGTCCGGATGGGCGCCGATGCCGCCCTGCAGGCCGAACACGGTCTGTACGAACAGCGGCGCCTTCACCAATCCCTGATCGAGGAAGTACTTCAGGTTGTAGAGATGGGCGGTGTCGTAGCATTCGAACTCGAAGCGAGTGCCAGAGCCCGACAATGTCGTCAGCACGTACTCGATGTCGGCGAAGGTATTGCGGAACACGATGTCCTTGTTTTCGACATGCTTGCGTTCCCATTCATGCTGGAAGGTCTTGAAGCGGTTGAGCATGCCGAAGAAGCCGAAGTTCATCGACCCCATGTTCAGCGACGCCACCTCCGGCTTGTAAACAGCGGCGGGCCGCACGCGCTCGTCGACGGTCATGGTCGGCGCGCCGCCAGTGGTCAGGTTGATGACGCAGTCCGAACGCTGCTTGATCACCTTCAGGAACGGCGCGAACGCCTCCGGGCTCTGGTCAGGCTGTCCGGTCTTCGGGTTGCGCGCATGCAGATGCACGATCGCAGCGCCCGCCTCGGCCGCTTCGATCGCCGCGTCGGCGATCTCCTCCGGTGTCACCGGCAGCGCCCTGGACATCGACGGGGTGTGAATGGCGCCGGTGACGGCGCAGGTGATGATGACTTTACGGGCCATGGTTCGCTTCTCCTTGACGTGACGTTCAATCGTGTTGGGCGGCCTTGTGCGCGGCGAGCGCCGCGAGGCGCTCGTTGCGTCGCCGGGTCAGCCTGGCAATCCGCTCCGGTGCCGGCGTGTGCGGCCACGCGGCGATCACCGCATCGACATTGGGGCTTTCGTAGACGTCGGCCCGGGCCGGCGTTGCGGCCAGTTGCTTGTAGAAGCCGGTGTAGCGTGCGCAGTAGTCGGGAATGCCGCCGGGCGCGTTAAGCTCGATGGTCTCGAACGGCCCGAGGAACGACCAGCGCAAGCCAAGACCATCCTTGACGGTGTGGTCGAGATCCTCCGCGGACACAAAGCCCTCGCCAACGAGACGGAACGCTTCCGCCAGCAGCGCGCCCTGCAGGCGGTTGAGAATGAAGCCATCGATCTCGCGCCTGACCGTGATCGGCACCTGGCCGACGGCCTGATAGATCTGCCGCGCCTGCACGATCGCGTCCGGCGATGTCCACGGCGCTCCGCACAATTCGACCAGCGGCACGAGATGCGGCGGGTTGACCGGGTGACCGATCAGGCAGCGTGCGCGGCCGGCGAGCCGTTCGGTGAAGCGCGAGGCGACAATCGCTGAAGTCGACGACACCAGCAGCGCCTGCGGCGGCGCAAGGCGATCGAGTTCGCTGAAGATCTGTCGCTTGGCTTCCACCGTCTCCGGACCGTTCTCCTGGACGAAATCGACGCCGTCGACCGCGGCGGCGAGGTTCGGCGCCACGGAAATCCGTGCCGCCGCAGCAGCAGGATCCGTCACGAGACCATGCCGGGCAAGACCAGCGAGTTCGCCCGTGATCAGTTCCGGCGCGGCGGCCAATGTCGGTGCATGCGGATCGGTCAGCCGCACGGTCCAGCCGGCGCGCGCGAACACCGCCGCCCATGCCCGGCCGATCAATCCAACGCCGACGATCGCGACCTGTCCTGCCTTTTCCGCCATGTGCTGTCTTCCTCTCCCTAGAGCCACAAGACCTTGCGGCGCAGGTCCAGATCCTCGCGCAACGCGCGCGACGGGCCACGATGGATCACCTGCCCGCGCTCCAGCGCCACCGTCGTGTCCGACAACGCCAGTGCGAGGTCGAGATTATGGTCGACAATGACAATGGCGACTTCGTTGCGCAGTCGATCGAATGTGTGGAACAGCTGCTCGACCACCGCCGGCGCCAGTCCCTCGAACGGCTCGTCGAGCAGCAGCACCCGCACATCGCCGGACAGCGCGCGGGCGACCGCGACCATCTGCTGCTCGCCGCCGGAGAGATAGTCCGCCGGGCTGTGCAGCCGCTCCCGGATGCGCGGGAAGTACTCGTAGATGCGCTCGCGCGTCCAGTGCACGCCATGGCCGGTCTGCCGCTTGAGGCCGCCGAGCTCGAGGTTCTGCTCCACCGTCATGCCGGCGAACAGGCCGCGGCCCTGCGGCACATAGCCGATGCCGAGCCGCGCGATCTCTGCGGGACTGCGCCCGACCAGTTCGTTGTCGGCGAGTACGATCGAGCCCGTGGACGCCGGCGCAATACCGATCAGCGTCTTCAGCAAGGTCGACTTGCCGGCGCCGTTGCGGCCGAGCAATGCGATGATTTCATTGTGGTGCAGCGGAAAATCGACGCCCTTGAGGATATGGCTCTTGCCATAGAAGGTGTCGACATCCTTGACCGCCATCAGCAAGCCCGGCGTCGCCGCGGTCTCGCGTACCTGCGCGGCGATCGCCGCCGTGCCGGAGCCGATATAGACCTCCTGCACCTTCGGACTGGAGCGTGCGTCCTCGACCGAGCCGTCGAGCAGCACCCGTCCCTCGTTCATGACCGTGACGTGGTCGGCAAGCTGAAACACGCGATCGATGTCGTGCTCGACCAGCAGCACCGGGATGTCCGCGGAGATGCGCTTGATGATGGCGCCGATGCGCTCGCGCTCGGCGGCGGCAAGGCCCGCGAGCGGTTCGTCGAGCAGCAGCACCCGCGGCGCGGTGGCAAGCGCAAGCCCCATATCGAGCAGCCGCTGGCCGCCATAGGACAGCGAGCCGGCCTCGGCGCGCTCGATGCCGGCAAGGCCGAGATAGCGGATGATCTCGTCGGCCTGGGTGTTAATATCGGCGATCGACAGCGCCGGCGTGAAGGGATCGGCGCGGCGCGGATGGCGCGCCTGTACTGCCAGGCGAATATTCTCCGCGACCGACAATCCCGGAAACAGGTTGGTGATCTGGAACGAGCGCCCGATACCGGCGGCTGCGATGTCTTCCGGCGCGCGGCCGGCGATCGCCTGTCCCATCAGCGTGACCGCGCCGTCGTCCGGCACATGCAGGCCGGACAGCAGGTTGAACGCCGTGGTCTTCCCCGCGCCGTTCGGCCCGATCAGCGCGTGCAGCGAGCGGTCGGCGATGGCGATGTCGATGCCCTGCACCGCGCGGATGCCGCCGAAACTCTTGGTCATCTGGCGGGCGGCGAGGATCGCGCCATCGAACGCGGCCTGCGGCCGCAGCATGTCCGGCAGCGGCAGCGCCTCGATGCGCCGGGCCGCCATCGCGGCATCCTCCACGGGCACTTTGCGGAACGGCGCCAGCAGCCGTCCGGCAACGCCGGTCAATCCCGAGGGCGAGAACACGATGAAGCCGACGAACACCAGCCCCAGCCAGAACAGCCAGTTCTCCGAATAGATACTCAGGAACTCGCGAAACATGACATAGAACAGCGCGCCCAGCGCCGGGCCGAGGAAGCTGCGCATGCCGCCGATCACCACCATCGCCAGCAGCTCGCCGGAGAACCCGACCGAGATCGGATCGGCCGAGGTCATGCGGTTCTTGTAGAGCAGCAGAATGCCGGCAAGGCCAGTGATGGTGGCCGACAGCGTGAAGGCGGCGAGCTTGTAACGGGTGGTGGCGTAGCCGAGGAAGCGCGCCCGTTGCTCGTTCTCGCGGATCGCCACCAGCACGGAGCCGACCGTCGAATTGTGGAAGCGCCACAGCAGCGCCACCACGACGAAGGCGATCGCCGCGACAAACCAGTAATAGCTGGACGAGGATTCGAGATCGACGCCGAGCAACGTCGGGCGAGTAATACCACCGATGCCGTTCTCCCCGCCCGTCACATCCGTCCAGCGGAACGCAATGACATAGAGCATGGCTGCGAGCGCCAGCGTCAGCAGCGAGAAGTAGACGCCGCGCCGCCGCAGGATCAGGAAGCCGAAGGCGGCGGCGACGACCGCGACGAGCGCGAGACCGGCGAGCGCCGGACCGAAGAACGAGCCTGGCATCCAGGAGCGCTGGACGATAGCGGCGGCATAGGCGGCGAGCCCGAACCAGGCCCCGTGGCCGAACGACACGAGGCCGGTGTGGCCGACCAGGATGTTGAGCGCCATGCAGGCCATGGCGAACACCACGACCTCGGTCGCCGACGTCATGGTCAACCCGATCGCCAGCATCGCCGCTGGCAGCAGCAGCAGGCCCGCGGCGACGATGATCAGGGGGAGCGGCAGCTTGTGCGTCATCGGAGTCACCTGCCGCTTACTCGAACCGCATGATGCGCTCGCCGAACAGGCCGCGCGGGCGGAACAGCAGCACCAGCAACATCAACAGGTAGATCGCCGCGGTCGAGGCTGCGGAATAGCCGATCGCGATCATCGTCCCCTTGACGAGGCCGACCAGCAGCGCCGCGACCACCACACCCCAGAACGAGCCGAGGCCGCCGATGACCACGACCACGAAGGCCGGGGTGATGATCTCGTTTCCCATCGCCGGATGCACCGAATAGATCGGCGCCAGCAGCACGCCGGCGAGCCCGGCGAGCCCGATGCCGAGTGCGGCGACCGTGGACATGTACGGCTGCAGCGAGATGCCCAGCGCCCCGACCATGTCGGGGTTCTGCACGCCTGCCCGCACCACGCGGCCGAACGCGGTCTTCTGCAGCAGCAGCCACAGCAAGAGCACGCAGACCGTCGCGACACCGAGCAGCACCGTGCGGTAGTACGAATAGATGAAGGAGCCGACCACCACCTGTCCGCGCAGTGCCGGCGGGATGGCATAGGACAGCGGCGGCGCACCGAAGATCATGCGCAGCGCCTGCTCGGCAACCATCGCAAGACCAAAGGTCAACAGCAGCGACAGGATAGGATCGGCGCGGTAGAAGCGGCGAAACAGCAGGCGTTCGATGACGAGACCGAGCAGCGCCACTGCTACGGGAGCGGCGACAAAGGATCCGCCGAAGCCGAGATAGGGCGACAGTACCAATGTCAGATAGGCGCCGATGGCGAAGAATGCGCCATGCGCGAGGTTGACGATGCCGCCGAGCGAAAAGATCAGCGACAGACCCAGCGCGATCAGGAGATAGTAGACACCATCGAGCAGGCCGTTGAGCAGCTGCTGGACGAAAAGCATCACCGACACGGTCTCGATCCTGTTGATGGACGATCGCTATCGGACGCAGCCGCATGGAACGGGCGGCTTCGTCCTGCGCATCCGGAAAAGGAAGGAAGACGCAGCCCTCCAGGGCTGAACCCATGGAGGGCTGCGGCAGGTTGCACGCTCAGGGGGCGAACGTGCAGGTATTTTCTTCCTTGGTTGAGGCAATGACCTCGAGATCTTCGTTCGGTCCGGGGACTGGGTCGCTCGACGTGAAGATGTCCCACTGGTTCTTGATCTTGTCCGCCGGCAATGCGGTGATGGCATACATCTCGTGCATCAGCTGGTGGTCGGAAGCCCTGAAATAGCCGGCACGGGTTTTCATCACGTCGAACTTGGCGCCCTTTTCGAAGTGCTCCACCATTTTCGTGGAGTCCGGCGACTTCAGCTCGTTGATGCTCTCTGCGACGATCCTGGCGGCGACGTAGTCGCCCCACGCCTGGTTCTCTGGTGGTTTGCCGTACTTTTTGGTGAAGGCCGCAACGAACGCCTTGCTGTTCGGCGTGTCGACGAGATGGTGCCAGACGCAGGGCCAGGTGCCGACAAAGCTGCCCTTGCCGGCCGCCCAGGCGAGCGCAGTGTCGAAGCCGAAGCCGCCAACCGGATAGGTCAGGCCGAACTCGGCATACTGCTTGAGGAAGTTGGTGATCTGGGTGCCCGAGAGGTTGAGCACGACGAGATCGGGCTGGCTGGCGCGAATCTTGAGCAGGTACGCCGAGAAATCGGTCGCATCGGTCGGCACCAGTTCGTCGCCCGCGAAGTCACCGCCATTGTTCCCCATGAAGCGCTTGGCGACGCGCAGCAGATCATGACCGAAGGCATAGTCGGCCGTCAGCGAGTACCACTTCTTGCCTTTGACCAGGCCATCGCGCAGGAACGAGCGACCGACCGATTTGACATACATCGAGTTCTGCGACTCGACATGGAACATGTAGCGCTTGCAATCGGCACCGCGCAGCGCGTCGGAGTTGGCGCCGGTGTTGATGAACAGCGTCTTGTTGCGCTGGGCGACCTGGGCAATGGTCAGCGCCGAGGCCGACGAGATTTCGCCGATGATACAGGCGACCTTGTCGCGCTCGATCATGCGCTCGGCCTTGGTCGAGGCGGTCTGCGGATTGACCGAATCTTCCTTCAGCAGTTCGACCTTGCGGCCCATCACACCGCCACCGGCATTGATCTCTTCGACGGCAAGGTCGATCGCCATCACCGCATATTCACCGAGCGGACCGAGAAAGCCGGTGCGCGGCGTCAGATGCCCGATCCGGACCACGTCCGGTGTCTGCGCCAGCAGCAGCGACGGCGCAGACAGGCCGGACACCAGTGCGGCGCCGGCGGTTCCCTTCAACAATGTTCGGCGCGTGAGACGGCCTTCTTGCGACATGGACGTGCCTCCCTGTGCGGCTTCGCCGCGAATGGCGATTGTCGTTGTCCGGCGAGACTTCGCGCTGTAGCCGCGCGTTTGATCTACCTTGCCGTGATCTGTGATCACAGTTAGACTGACAAAACGTCATCGGGTTGTCCAGCCCCTTTTCGTTGGCCGGCGGTGCGACCGCTGGTCCGGAGGGACAAAACCCGGCAAACATCACATGACGCCTGTCTCCGGCTCGCACCGGCTTGGCGTCTTGGGGAAACTGTCTGCAGGAGATCAGCCGTGGGGTCGTCCACCACCGCACTGAGCATCGTTGAGCCGCTCGACCGGCAGACGCTTGGCGAGCGCGCCTATGCCAAGCTCGCCGATCTCCTGATTTCCGGCCGCCTCGCGCCGGGCGAAAAGCTGTCACTGCGCGGCGCCGCAGAAGTCCTCGGCGTCTCGATCATGCCGGTGCGCGAAGCGGTGTCGCGCCTGATCGCCGACCGCGCGCTGGAAGTCGCGCCTAACCGCGCCGTGCGCGTGCCGGTGATGTCCGCCGAACAGTTTCGCGACCTGACGCGCATCCGGATCGAGATCGAGGGGTATGCCGCAGCCCAGGCCGCCGCCCTGCACACCCCCGAGGATCTTGGAGGTCTCATCACTGCGGAAGCGGCCATGCGCGAGGAGAGCGAAGCCGCTGAGCCCGATCTCGCCCGTGCCGTGGAACTCAACAAGGGCTTTCATTTCGCGGTGTATGCCGCCGCCCATTCGCCCACGCTGCTGGAGATCATCCGCGCGCTGTGGCTCAAGGCCGGCCCGGTGATCAACCTCGACCTGCGCGCCAATCCGCAGCGCCTTGCCGCCAGCGGCATCGTCGCCAAGCATGATGCCGTGCTGCGGGCGATCACGGCGCGCAACAGCGAAGGCGCCCGCGCCGGCATCGCCGCCGACATCCAGGGCGCTTCGAGCTTCATCCTCTCGCGCGGCGGCCTGCCCGACTGACTTAAATTCCGGAGCTGACATGGATCTCGATATCAAGGGCCTGCGCGTTCTCGTCACCGCCGGCGCCAGCGGCATCGGTCTCGCCATCGCCCAGGCCTTCGTTCGCGAAGGCGCGCGCGTCGCCATCTGCGACGTCGACGAAGCCGCGCTCACCGCGCGCGCTGCGAGCGATCCGCAGTTCTCCCGCTTCACCTGCGATGTGGCGAACCGCGCCGCCGTCGCCCCCCTGTTCGAGAACGTCACCAAAGCACTCGGCGGCCTCGACGTCCTCGTCAACAACGCCGGCATCGCCGGTCCCACGGCGCGCGTCGAAGAGATGCATCCGGAAGACTGGGACCGCTGCCTGCAGGTCTGCCTCACCGGCCAGTTCAATTGCGCGCGGCTCGCGGTGCCGCTGTTGCGGCAGAGCACCAATGCCTCGATCGTCAACCTGTCGTCGGCGGCCGGCCGGCTCGGATTTGCGCTGCGTTCGCCCTACGCCGCCGCCAAGTGGGGCGTGATCGGCTTTACCAAATCGCTGTCCATCGAGCTTGGCCCCGACAATATCCGCGTCAACGCCATCCTGCCCGGCCTCGTCGCCGGCGACCGCCAGCGCCGTGTGCTCGAGGCCAAGGCGCAGCAGCGCGGTGTCTCCTACAAGGAGATGGAGGACATCGCCTTCTCCTTCACCTCGATCAAGGAGTACGTGACGCCGGAGCAGATCGCCGACCAGATCGTGTTCATGTGCAGCCCGCGCGGTCGCACCATCTCGGGCCAGGCGATCTCGATCTGCGGCGACACCCGCATGCTGGGCTGAAGTCTTCACGCCTGCTGTCGTCTGCAGCGGCGTTGCCGTGATTTGCCCGCGAAACGACCAGCCGGCGGCGACAATTGCAGCAGCCGCCATACGGCACGGCCCGTTCCGCGACCCGCCGAATGATGCTATGCCGCAACCGGCCTCCGACTGTCAGGAAAGTCCCCGCACATGGCAAAGCATCTCTCCAACCTCCAGATCGATTCCGCCCGGCTGTGGGGCGCCATCCACGAGACGGCGCAGTTCGGCGCGACGCCAAAGGGCGGCGTCCGTCGCCTGACGCTCGGCCCCGAGGACAAGAAGGTGCGCGACTGGTTTCGCGCCGCATGCGAGGCAGCCGGCTGCACCGTGCATGTCGACGCACTCGGCACCATGTATGCCATTCGTCGCGGCCGCGACATGACCAAGCTGCCGATCGGCCTCGGCTCGCATCTCGACACCCAGCCGACCGGCGGCAAGTACGACGGCATTCTCGGCACCCTCGCGGCGCTCGAGGTCGTGCGGACCCTCAACGACGCCGGCATCGAAACCGACGCGCCGCTGTGCATCATCAACTGGACCAATGAAGAGGGCTCGCGCTTTGCACCAGCCATGATGGCGTCGGCCGCCTACGCCGGCGATTACACCACCGACGACATCCTCGGCCGGACCGATGCGGAGGGCATCAGCGTCGGCCAGGCGCTCGACAGCATCGGTTATCGCGGCACCGAGCCCGTCGGCGCGATCAGGCTCGGCAGCTTCGTCGAGCTGCATATCGAGCAAGGGCCGATCCTGGAAGCGGAGAACAAGACCATCGGCGTCGTCGATCATGGCCAGGGCATCATCTGGTACGACGGCAGGATCGCCGGCTTCGCCAGCCACGCCGGCGCGACCCCGATGCCGCTGCGCCGCGACGCGCTGGCAACGCTCTCTGAAGTGGTCCTCGCGGTCGAGAAGATCGCGCGCGAGCACGGCCCGAACGCGGTCGGCACGGTCGGCGAAGCGGTGATCGACAACCCCTCGCGCAACGTCATTCCCGGCGACATCGCCTTCACCATGGAATTCCGCAGCCCCGACGGCAACACGCTCGAAGCGCTCGACCGTGCGCTGCGTCCGGCAATCGCCGAGATCGCCGCCCGCCGCAAGGTCGCCGTCGACCTCGACATGATCTGGCGCAAGGAGCCGACCCACTTCGACACCCGCATGATCGAGGCCGTGCAGACCGCGAGCGACGCGCTCGGCTATTCCAGCCGCCGCATCACCTCCGGCGCCGGCCATGACGCCTGCAACATGGCCGGCGTGATGCCAACCGCGATGATCTTCGTGCCGTGCAAGGATGGCATCAGCCACAACGAAATTGAGGACGCGACCCAGGCCGACTGCACCGCCGGCGCCAACGTGCTGCTGCACACCGTGCTGTCGCTCGCCGGCGTCGGCGCCTGAAGCATCCAACGCAAAAGGCGCGGCCCGCAGGCCGCGCCTGATTTCACGACATCGAAAGTTCTGCGCTCAGGCGCGCTCAAGCACCAGGCGGCCGCGAACCTTGCCGGCACGCAGCCGGTCCAGCGCGGCATTGGCCTGCGCCATAGGCACGGCCTCGACCGGCATCGCCCGCACCTTTCCCTGCTTGACGAGGTCGATGAGCTCCTTGAGCTCGCCAAGATTGCCGACATAGGAGCCGCGCAGGTTGATGGCGCGCAGCACCAAGAGCGGCAGCGACAGCGTGATATCGCCGCCGAACAGGCCGACCACGACGTAGGTGCCGGCCTTGCGGATCGCCGCGATGCCGAACTCCGCCGTCGCCTGCGCGCCGACGAAATCGATCGCCGCACCGACACCGCCGGTCTTCGCCTGCAGCGTCGCCAGTGCGTCCTTGTCGCGGGGATCGACCACCACGCCAGCCCCGCTCGCCAGCGCCAGCTCGCGCTTGGCCGGATCGATGTCGGCGACCGCGATGTTCCTGAAACCGAGCCCCTTGGCGATCTCAAGGCCGCTGAGACCGACGCCGCCGATGCCGAGAATCAACAGCCAGTCGCGATCACCGGCGATATCGACCTTGCGCAGCGCACTGTAGGCGGTGAGACCGGAGCAGGCATAGGTCGCCGCCAGCGTCGGATCGATACCAGTGACGTCGACGAGATAGCGCGGATGCGGCACGAGGCACTTTTCGGCGTAGCCACCGGCGCGATGGACGCCGATCGAATTCGGCTTGGGGCAGAGGTTCTCCTCGCCGCGACGGCAGATCTCGCACGCGCCGCAGCCGAGCCAGGGATGGACCAGGAACGTCCGGCCGATCATGTCGTCGCCGATCGGCGCATCCGGCCCCTTGGCCACCAGCCGCCCGAGCACCTCGTGGCCGAGCACCACCGGCGGCGTCACACCGCGATCGGCAAGGCTGAGCTTCTTGCCGCCGCCGAGATCATAGTATCCCTCCTGCAGATGCAGATCGCTGTGGCAGACGCCGCAGCGCGTCACTTCGATCACCACCTCGGCGCCCTTGGGCTGCGGATCGGGCACATCGATCTCGGCGATCGGCTCGCAGAACATTTTGACGGCATAGGCGCGCATGGTTTTCCTCCCCGTTCTTCACAGCCGCGAGCACGGCCCGCGGCACCTTCCTTGGGCGGCACGGATCGCGCGACGCCTTCAGGCGGAGTATGAAGAGATTTCGATCAGGCTGCCATCCGGATCACGGCAATACACCGATGCGAGAACGCCGCGCGCGCCCTGCTTGGCGACCGGCCCCTCCGCAATCGCGACACCACAGGCCTGCAGATGCCGCACCACCTCGTCGGGCGAGGCGGTCGTCAGGAAGCAGAGATCGTCGCTGCCCGCAGTCTCGTGGTCGGCCGTGAACCACTCGACCTTGTCGGCCGTCAGCGGGCGGAGATTGATCTTCTGATGGCCGAACACCATCGATACACGCGGCGGCTTGCCCTGCCCCGGATCGAAATCCCGGCGCTCCATGCCCAGCACTTTTTGGTACCACCTCGCTGAAATTTCCACGTCGCGAACATTGAGGACGAGATGGTCGAGCGCAGTGACGATGACGGACATCGGCGCCTCCGAAATATTCAGGTCTTGTCGCGGAAATACGGCTCGACGGGACCGCTGAGCTTGATGGTCATCGGATTGCCGAAACGATCCTTTGCCGTGCCGACCGGCACGCGTACCCAGCCCTCACTGACGCAGTACTCCTCGACGTTGTCCTTCTCGACTCCCTTGAAGCGGATGCCGATGTCCCGCGCCAGCACGTCGGCGTTGTAGTACGGGCTCTTCGGGTCGACGGACAGGCGGTCCGGAAGCTGGTCGGTCATGACGGGAATCCTCAGGGTAGCGGTCGTTCAGCCCTGCTTACCGCGCAGCGCCGCTGCTGACAACGTTCGCCTCAGGCCGGGCCGTCGCCGGCCGCACGCAACGCCGTGAGCCCCTCACGGTAGGTCGGATACTGCAGCGTGACGCCAAGCTCCGCGCGGGTGCGCTGGCTGTGCACCCGTTTGCACTCCATGAAGAAGCTGCGCGACATCGGCGTCATATCGGCCTCGTCGAAGGCAATTTCCGGCGGCGGCTGGACGCCGCACAGCGCTGCGGCGAACGTCACGACGTCCTGTGGCGGCGCCGGCTCGTCATCGGCGCCGTTGTAGATCGCGCCGGCGCGCGGCCGCGCCAGCGACGCCTCGACGAGCTGCGCAACATCGGCGACATGAATGCGGTTGAAGACCTGCCCCGGCTTGACGATCCGCCGTGCCTTGCCCTCGGCCAGTTGCACGAGTTGGTTGCGCCCCGGCCCATAGATCCCCGAGAGGCGGAAGATATGGGTCGGGATGTCGCGCTCGGCACCAAAGGCCAGCCACTGCCGCTCGACCGCGAGACGCTCCCGAGAGCGGCCGTCGGACGGCGTCTCCGCCGTGCCCTCGTCAACCCAGCCGCCGCCGTGGTCGCCATAGACGCCAACGGTCGAGAGATAGCCGATCCAGCGCAGGTGCGATGCTGCCGCGAGGTCCGCTCCATGGATGCGCAGCACCAGATCCTGCCCGCCCTGCGGCGGCACCGAGATCAGCACGGCATCGCTCGCGGCAAGATCCTCGGCGATCGCGGCATCGTGCTCCTCGCCGCTGAACAACCGCACGGTCAGGCCAGCATCGGACAGGCGTTCCGCCTTGGCGGCGGTGCGCACGGTTCCCGCCACGCCGGCGCCAGCAATCAGCAGACGCTGCGCGATGATCTCCGCCGAATAGCCAAGCCCGAAAATGAAGATCCGCATACCCGTACTGCTCCTCGCATTCACGGGCCTCCCTATGACAGGAAATGCGGCCGGCGTCGAATGCTCAGCCGATCCGGAGCGGCTTGCGGCGACTGATACGATAGACGGACGCCGGTGGAACATTGAGCAGCGCGCTGCCGATGCAGGTCGCCTTCAGGCCGAGACGGTCCAGCAGCGGCCGCGGTACCGGGCAGCGCGGACCATAGGTGAACTGGTAGAACGCGCCTCCCGGGCGCAGATAGTTGAATGCGCCTCCGAGAATCGCCATCATCTTGCGCGGCGTCATGTTGAGCAGCGGCAGGCCGCTCACCACCGCGCCGACCGACTGGCTGTCGAACAGGTTGTGCTGACTGATCTGCCCGGCATCCATCCACAATACCCGTGCGTCGGGAAAGCGCAGCTGCAGCAGCCGCACGAAATCCGAGCCGTACTCGATCAAGGCAAGATTCTCCTGCTGCACGCCGCGCGCGAGCAGCGCCTCGGTAAAGACACCGGTGCCCGGCCCCAGTTCGATCACCGGTCCGGTGTTCGGACCGATCTCGCTGGTGATCAGACGGGCCAGCGCCGCGCCCGACGGCGCGATGGCGCCGACACGGGCCGGCTGCGTCACCCAGGCGCGAAAGAAGGAAAACACGTCGTTTGTTGTCATCATTCCGGCAATCCACTGCGATCGAAAAGGCTTCTGCCTTGTGACGCAGCCAGATGATGGGGACATTGCGATTCGCGGCGCACGCGCGAAAATAACTACAGCACGGGAAACGACATCCGGAAGCAGGCGCCCTTGCCCGGCCCGCTTGCCACGGCGATCCGCCCGTTGTGGCGCTGCACGATCTCGCGGACGATGTTGAGCCCGAGGCCGACGCCGCGGTTGTGCGATTGCAGGCGATGGAACGGCTCGAAAATCCGTTCGTGGTGTTCCGGCGCAATCCCCGGTCCCTGATCGCACACCGCAATGGTGCCGGGCTGCTCGACGCTGATGGTGATGCTGCCCTTGCGCCCGCCATGCGCAATGGCGTTCTGCACGAGATTGATCACCGCGCGCTCGAGCGCAGCCTGGTCGCCCGTCACCATGACGGTCTCGGCCTCGCAGACGAACGACATCTCGTAGCCGGCCATGATTGCCAGCGGCGCGAGATCGGACGCCACACGGGCGCCGATGCCGACGAGGTCGACAGGTGCCATGAGCTCGGGGTGCAGATCGAGGCGCTGCAAGTCGAGCAGTTGTTCCGCGAGCGTCGCCAGGCGCGACACGTCTTCCAGCAGGCGCTCCTTGTCGCCGCTGTCGATCAGGCCTTCGAGACGCGTCTGCAGGATCGCGATCGGCGTGCGCAACTCATGCGCCGCGTCGGTCAGGAAGCGCTTGTGCCGCTCGTAGCCGTGGTCGAGACGCCGCAACGCGCCGTTGAATGCATCGATCAGCGGAGCAACCTCGGCCGGCATATCGGCCGGCGACAGGCGCGCGCCGCGGCGATCGAAGTCGACCCGGCCGGCCTGCGTGGCGGCATCGCCGAGCCCGGCGAGCGCACGGCGCACCACCACGGGGGTCGCGATCAATGTCGCCAGCGTCATCAGCAGCAGCGACGGCAGGCCGATCGCGGCGAACAGCAACAGCCCGACCAGCACCGCCTTGCGCAGCGGCATCGGGCCCTGCGACGCGGTGAGGATCTGCACTGGCCCCGCCTCGGTGGTCACCCGCTTGAACCGCGCGGCATACCGATCGGGATCGTCGCCGATCTGCCAGCCAAGACGCCCCTGGCTGATCTGGTCGAGCGCGCCGCCGATACCGGCGAAATCCGGCGGCACCACGCCCTCGGTCAGGACGTGATCCTGTCCATCACGCACGACGAACCACAGGCCGGGATCGTCGGCGCGCAGCGCCGCGAGATCCGCGGTCGCGCGCAGCGTCAGTCCACCGGACGCATTGCGTACGATCGCGGCCTGCACCACATCGATGACGCGGTCCTCGTCACGGTTGTCGATGAGATAGCCGGTGGCCCACATCGCCCCGATCACCAGCACGACCAGCGCGGTGAGCAGCGCCGCCTGCAGGGGAACGAGGCGCCAGATCAGACGCGACCGCAGGGAGCGGAGCGGCCGCTCGCTCATCGTGCGGGCTTCAGCAGATAGCCGATGCCCCGGATGGCATGAATCTCGAGGCCCGCTTCCGCATCGGTCAGCTTGCGGCGCAGCCGCGACACGTGCGTGTCCAGCGCATTCGACTGGATCTCGTCGTCGAAGCTGTACACCGCCTGCTCGAGCGAGGCGCGCTGCACCGTGCGCCCCATCCGCCGCAACAGCGTCTCCAGCACCAGCAGCTCGCGCCGCGGCAGGTTGAGTGCCTCACCCCCGACCGACGCGACTCGGTTGTCGAAGTCGAACGACAGCCGGCCCGCCTGCATGATGTCGGCGGCCACATCCGCCGGGCGGCGCAGAATCGCCCGCAGCCGCGCCATCAGTTCCTCGATGGCGAACGGCTTGGCGAGATAGTCGTCGGCACCGGTGTTCAGTCCCGTCACCCGGTCGGCGAGGTCGCCGCGCGCGGTGAGCACGATGACCGGAACGCCGAGCCCCTTGGCCCGCAGGCGTGGAATCAGGCTGAGGCCGTCGCCGTCGGGCAGCTGGCGGTCGAGCAGGATCGCGCCATGAACGTCGACCGCCACCGCCTCGACGGCGTCGGCGAGCGTGCGCACATGATCGGTCACGATGTCATAGCGCTTGAGCGCGGTCCGCAGCGCTTCGGCCATTTCTGGCTCGTCTTCGACCAGCAAGATTCGCAAAGTGATACGCCAGCGTTGTCTGAGGTTCGATGTCTCACATTCACATTACGGCAACATTGCGCAGTGGACATCGCGTCGCACCGGCGGCAAAGTTCGGTTCCCATCCTGTCTTTCATGGCCTCGACAATGGCCGGAGCGGCCCATCGGCGCAACGCCGCCGCCACAGCCGGTCTCACGAAGCCGGACAACCCGAGGTTTAGCACATGGACCTGCATCTGCGCGGACGACGCGTCCTCATCACCGGCGCTTCCAAGGGCATCGGCGCCGCCGCGGCCGAAGCCTTCGCCGAGGAAGGCTGCCACCTGCGCCTCGCCGCCCGCAACATCGATGCCCTCGAAACGCTGGCGGAACGCCTGCGCAAGGCCCATGGCATCGAGGTCTCGGTCCACGCGGTCGACCTGCGCCAGTCGGACCAGCTCGCCGCTCTGGCGGACGCCGCAGCCGACGTCGACGTGCTCGTCAACAATGCCGGCGACATCCCCGGAGGCTCGCTCGACAAGGTCGACGAAGCCACCTGGCGGCATGCCTGGGACCTCAAGGTGTTCGGCTATATCAACCTGACGCGGCTGGTCTATGCTGCCATGAAGCGTCGCGGCCATGGCGTGATCATCAACGATATCGGCGCCGCCGGCGAATGGTTCGATGCCAACTACATCACCGGCAGCGCGGGCAACGCCGCGCTGATGGCCTTTACGCGTGCCCTTGGCGGCCAGAGCCTCAAGGATAACATCCGCGTCGTCGGCATCAATCCCGGACCGGTCGCAACCGATCGCATCATCGCCCTGTCGAAGCGCCAGGCCGCCGACCGTTTCGGCGACGAGAATCGCCATGCCGAGATCATGGCCGGCTTTCCGCTCGGTCGCGCCGCCAAGCCGCGCGAGATCGCCGACATGATGGCGTTCCTGGCCTCCGATCGCTCCGGTTACACCAGCGGCGTCATTGTGACCATCGACGGCGGCATCACCGCCGGCGGTCGCCGCTGACGTCAACGACACAGACGCCAACGACACAACGGAGCCCTCGCCCATGAAGGCCTACGTTTACGCGACCGGCGGCGCAGCGATCGCCGACGTTCCCGAGCCCGCCGCTCCGCAGGGGCCTCAGGTGCTGATCCGCGTCCATGCCTGCGGTCTCAACCGCGCCGACATCGGCATGACCAGGGGCCATGCCCATGGCGCGGCCGGCGGCCCCGGCACCGTGCTCGGCATGGAATGGGCCGGCGAGGTTACTGCCGTCGGTCCGGAGGCGCGAGGCGTCGCGGTCGGCGACCGCGTCATGGGATCGGGGGCAGCAGCATTCGCCGCCCACACCCTTGCGGACCATGGCCGCCTGTTCCCGATCCCCGATGGCATGAGCTACGAAGAAGCAGCGACACTGCCGCTCGCGCTGACCACCATGCACAACGCCGTTGTCACCAACGGCATGCTGCAGGACGGGCAGTCCGTGCTGGTCCAGGGGGCGAGCTCCGGCGTCGGGCTGATGGCGCTGCAGATCGCACGGCTGAAGGGCGCGAGGCCCGTGATCGGCTCGTCGACCACCCCTGAGCGCCGCAGCCAGCTCGCGCGCTTCGGCGCCGATCTCGCGATCGATTCCCGTGACGGTGGCTGGGTCGACCGGGTGCTGGCCGCGACCGAGGGCCGTGGCGTCGACCTGATCATCGACCAGATCTCCGGCAGCGTGGCGAACCAGAACCTGCGCGCGACCCGCGTCCTCGGCCGCATCGTCAATGTCGGACGGCTCGGCGGCAGCCATGCCGATTTCGATTTCGACACCCACGCGGCGCGGCGCATCACCTATGTCGGCGTCACCTTCCGCAGCCGCACAATGGAGGAGATCCGCGCGATCTTCCGCGCGGTTCGCGACGACATCTGGCCCGCGGTCGAAAGCGGCCACTTGAAACTGCCAATCGATCGCGTGTTCCCGTTCGCGGAGATCGGCGCAGCGTTCGCGCACATGGCCGCCAACCGTCATCTCGGCAAGATCGTCGTCGCGCTGTAGCAGCTTCAACCGCGAATAAGTTGCAAGAGCAAACATAGATGTTGAGTCCGCACCCGTGCGCGGATTCGCGGCTTTGATGGCGGCGGACGGACTGCTAAACCCGCCGCCATGAGCACCGCCACCTCCTCCGTCAAAACCCGCGTCGCCGCCATCTCGATCCTCGCCAGCGCCAGCATGGCGGCGATCAAGCTCGTCGTCGGCCTTGCGATCGGCAGCATCGCGCTGATCTCGGAGGCTTTGCACAGCGGCATCGATCTCGTCGCCACCGTCATCACCTGGGCCGTGGTCCGCGTCTCCGACAAGCCCGCAGACGCCGAGCACCACTACGGTCACGGCAAGCTGGAAAGTCTGTCAGCGCTCGGCGTCATCGCGATGCTCTACATTCTCGCAGGCGGCATTGTCGTCGAAGCGTTCAGCCGGCTGCGCGAGGGAACGACGCCGACAACGATCTCGGCGCTTCCCTTTGTCGTTCTCGTGGTCGACATCGCGGTCAACCTCTGGCGCGCCCGGGCCCTGCACCAGACCGCCCGCGATACCAAGAGCCAGGCGCTCGAAGCCGACGCGCTGCACTTCGCCTCGGACGTGTTCGGCTCGGTCGCCGTCATCATCGGCCTGTCGCTGTTCGCCCTCGGCTTCCACTGGGGCGATGCCGCCGCAGCCCTCGGCGTCGCGGTGATGATCTCCCTGCTCGGCCTGCGCCTTGCCCGCTCGACCGTCGAGACCCTGCTCGACCAGGCGCCCAAGGGCGCCGCCGAGACTGCGGAAGCGGCGATCCGGGCCGTCCCCGGCATCATCGACATCGAGCGGCTGCGGGTGCGCATGGTCGGCGCCACGCATTTCATCGACGCCACCGTGAAGGTGCCACGCACCTACCCGCTCGATCGGATCGCCGTCATCAAGCTGAAGGCCCAGGAGGCGGTGGCCGCGGCCCTGCACGACGTCGATCTCAGCTTCACGGCGGAGCCGGTGGCCCGCGACAGCGAGACCGTGCGCGACCGCATCATGGTGATCGCCCGCAACCGCGGCCTCGCGATCCATCATGTCACGGTGCACGATCTCGGCGGCAGGCTAACCATCGGCATCGACCTCGAGGTCGATGCCGACATGGCCCTGGTCGACGCCCACGGCATCACGCTCCACCTCGAACAGGCGATCCGCGACGAGTTCGGCGCCGACGTCGAGGTCGACACCCACATCGAGCCGCTCGAGCCGGAACTGCCGCAGGGCGTCGACGCCGCGGCCGAAGACACCGCCCGCATCCACGAAGCGCTCACCGGGATCGCCGCCGAGGGCGGCGCCATCCACGACATCCACAACGTCAGGGTTCGCGACACCGACGCCGGCCAGATCGTCAACTTCCACTGCCGGGCCAGCGCCACCATGAGCGTGATCGAGGTCCATCGCCACGCCGACGCGATCGAGCGGTCGTTGCGGCGCGCCTTCCCCTGCGTCAAGCGCGTCATCAGCCACGCCGAACCGGAACGCTGAACACTGCGCCTTCCGATGCAGCATCAACGAAGCGCATGCGTCACGCGACGTTCCTGTTTCGGACTCACGTCAACATCAATCACGCGCGGGAAATCTCTTTGGGACAACTTTTTTCCGCGTTAATGAATCGTTGACTCTCGACAGGCCGAAAAATCTGGACTCAAATAGCCATGATTCGGAGTGATGCAGAGTTCATCCTTCCGGTCGTTGGGCGGGGTATATTCCGGAAGGGGGTCACGGCATGGTGCGCGCACACGCGACGAGCGCGTGCGTCCAATCCGATTCGATCAAAGGATTGGCGCAGTCGATCGCGAAGCCGGCGTACCATCGCCTGCTGATTGCCGAACCCGCGCTCCGGCGCGCAGTCCCCACCCTGATCATCGCCTTCCTTCTCACCATCTGCATCGGCGCCATCGTTCAGGTCGTCGATCAGACGCGGCAGAAGCATACGGCGATGAAGCGCGACCTGGTCGCACTTGCCGACCTCCTCGCCGAACGCCTCGATCGCTCTGCCGTCGCGCACACCGACCGGACTTCGCTCGACCACGCCGTCTCAACCGAACGCCTGCAGAACCTGCTGCCGGGCCTGATCCCCGGCTGGGGCATTGTCAACGGCCGCCATGTCATCGTCGCCGGCGCCGAGCAGCGGCTGCTCGCCCACGTGCCGATGGGTTCGTCGTCGGAAGAGACGGGCAGCCTGCTCGACGCCCTCAATGTGCTGCAGTCGGCCACCAGCACCGAGACGCCATCGCCAATCCTCGACGTCACCCTCGCCAACGGCGCCCATGCGCTGGTGACCCAGCGCCCGATCCGCTCGCTCGGCGGCCAGGCCATCGTCGTGCAGGAGCAGACCGACTCGCTGTGGCGCTCGGACGCCGCGCTGTCGATCACGCTGTCGGCCACCACCGGCTTCGTCGTGCTGATTCTCGGCTTCGCCTTCCACTGGCAGTCGACGCGCGCCCGCGAGGGCGACATCATCAACGACGCCGTCCGCAGCCGCATCGACACCGCGCTCAACCGCGGCCGCTGCGGTCTGTGGGACTGGGACCTGTCGCGCGGCAAGATCTTCTGGTCGCAATCGATGTTCACCCTGCTCGGGCTCGAGAGCCGCAGCGACCTGATGACCTTCGGCGAGGTCAACGCGCTGGTGAACTCCGACGACATCGACCTGTTCGAGACCGCCAACCAGCTCATCTCCGGCGACATCAATTGCATCGACCATACCTTCCGCATGCGCCATGCCGGCGGACACTGGATCTGGCTGCGGGTGCGCTGCGAACTCGCCGCCGGCAGCGAAGGCGAGACTCACCTGATCGGCATCGCCGTCGACATCACCGAGCAGAAGAGCCTCGCCGAGAAGACCATCGAGGCCGACCTGCGGCTGCGCGACGCCATCGAGACGATTCCGGAATCGTTCGTGCTGTGGGACGCCGACAACCGTCTGGTGCTCTGCAATTCCTACTTCCAGCGCCTGCATCAGTTGCCGGACTCGGCCGTCATCCCCGGCACGCCCTATGAGACCGTCAGCGAAGTCGGCCGGATGCCCGAAGTGCGCACCCGCCTGCGCGAGGCGAACGCCCTCGCCCCGGGCGCCCGCACCTTCGAGGCCCAGCTCGAGGACGGCAGCTGGCTCAACATCAGCGAGCGCCGCACCAAGGATGGCGGCTACGTCTCGGTCGGGACCGACATCTCCCAGATCAAGCGCCACGAGCAGAAGCTGGTCGAGAACGACCTGCGCCTGCGCGCCACGGTCGCCGACCTCAAGCTCACCCAGCTGACGCTGGAACGGCAGGCCCAGGAGCTCGCCGACCTCGCCCGGAAATACGCCGAAGAGAAGACCCGGGCCGAGGAAGCCAACCAGACCAAGTCCAAATTCCTCGCCAACATGAGCCATGAGCTGCGCACGCCGCTCAACGCCATCATCGGCTTCTCCGAGATCATGGGCAGCGGCATGTTTGGCCGGCTCGGCTCAGAGAAATATCAGGAATACTGCCAGGACATCCTGACCAGCGGCCGCTACCTGCTGGAGGTGATCAACGACATCCTCGACATGTCCAAGATCGAAGCCGGCCGCATGAAGCTCGATTTCGAGCCGCTCGACCTCGGCCAGACGCTGGCGGAATCGCTGCGCGTGGTGTCCGGCCGCGCCGAGGACAAGGGCCTCGTGCTGAAGGCAGAGATCGCCGGTGGCGTCACGGTCACCGCCGACCGCCGCGCGATGAAGCAGATCGCGATCAACCTGCTGTCGAACGCGGTCAAGTTCACGCCCGATGGCGGCAGTGTCACGGTGCGCAGCCGCGCGCTGTCAGACCGCGTCGTGCTGATGATCGCGGACACCGGCATCGGCATCACCAGCCAGTCGCTGGCCCGCCTCGGACGCCCGTTCGAACAAGTCGAGAGCCAGCTCGCCAAGACCTATCACGGCTCGGGCCTCGGCCTCGCGATCGCGAAATCCCTGACCAAGCTGCACGGCGGCACCATGCGCCTGCGCTCCCGGATCGGCTGCGGCACGGTGGTGTATGTCAGCGTGCCGCGCGGCGGCGCCGAGCTGCCGCCCCTCCTGACGACAGCTGCGGCGGCTTAGGCCTTCGCGTCGAGCAGCTCCAGCAGGATCTGCCGGACATCGACCTGGGTTTCCCTCACCCGCGCTTCCAGCACCGAGAAATTCGGAACATCCCCCGCCCGCGCCAGAATACGCAGCAGATCCTCGCCGGCCGTCGCCGGCTGGAACTTGGCGCTGACACACAGCCGCAGGATCTGCGTCAGGTCGTGATACAGCCGGGCCGCTGAACGCAGGACGTCGGCTGTCGCCGGCGGCAGGATGCCGAGCCTTGCGGCCTGGTCGAGCACCTGCACGGTGCTGACGCTGAGGATATCGGGCTGGGTCGCAGCGTGAATGAGCTGGAGATACTGGGCAATGAACTCGATGTCGACGAGGCCGCCGGACGCGTATTTCAGGTCCCAGATATCGTCCTCACCCTTCTCCTCGCCGATCGCCCGGCGCATCTCCAGGACGTCGTTGGCGGTGATCGCATGATCGCGCGGCCGCGTCAGCACCGCCCGGATCACCGTCTCGACGCGTGCCTTCAACGCCGGCGACGACGAGATCACGCGGGCGCGCGTCAGCGCCATGTGCTCCCACGTCCAGGCCTCGTGCTCCTGGTAGTCGGCGAACGCATCCACACGTGATGCGACCGGACCCGCGCGGCCCGAGGGCCGCAGCCGCATGTCGATGTCGTAGAGCACGCCGTAGTTGGTGCGGGTGGTGAAGGCGCTGATCAGACGCTGGGTCAGACGGGCGAAGTATTGCGGCCCGTGCAACGAGCGTTCGCCGTCGGAATCCGGGCTGTCCTCGTCGAAATCGTAGACCAGAATGAGATCGAGATCGGACGACGCGGTCATCTCGCGGCTGCCGAGCTTTCCCATCGCCAGGATGGCGGTCTCCTGCCCCTTGATGCGGCCGTACTGGCTGGCGAACTGGTCTTCCACCAGACGGTGCACCGTGCGCACGATGCCTTCGGCGACGTCGGCGAAGGCGACGCTGGCGTGCTGCGCCGACACCGTGCCCGACAGGATACGCGCGCCGATCAGGAACAGGCTTTCCTGGCCGAACAGCCGCAGGCGATCGAGGAATTCCTCATAGGGGCCGGCATCCGCCAGCGTTGCGGCGAGCCGCTCGGAAATCTCGCGCTGATCCGGCATGGCGCCGAAGAAGCGCGGATCGATCAGGCCGTCCATGATCTGCGGCTGACGCGCCAGCATGTCGCCGAGCCGCGGTGCGGCCCCGAGGATCAGCGCGACCAGCTCGACGAGATCACTGTTCTGGCTGAGCAGCGTGATCAGCCTGCCGCCACGCTGCAGCGCCTGCAGGAAGCGATCGAACACCGTCACCGCGGCGTCCGCATCCTCCGCCTTGGCGAGGCCAGCGACCAGCGACGGCACGAACGCCTCGAACGCCTGCCGCGTCGCCTCGACACGCAACGCGCGGTAGTCCCCCTTGAACCACTGCTCCAGCGTGCCGGCGACCATCCGCGGCGACTTGAACCCGAGCGACAGCAGCCGCTCCAGCAGCCGCGCATCCTCGGGGCCCGCGCCATAGTTGACCGCTGGCGCGGTCACCGATGCGGCAGGATCGCCCTCGAACAGCTTGCTGTAGTGCCCCTGCACGATGTTGAGCTGGGCCAGCAGGTCACGCGAAAAATGATCGCGGCTCTCATAGCCGAAGAAGCGGGCGAAGCGTGCGATGGCCTCCGGCTCCTCGGGCAGCGTATGGGTCTGCTCGTCGGCGATCATCTGCAGGCGATGCTCGACGCGGCGCAGGAATTCGTAGGCTGTGGTCAACTCATCGCGCGCGTCCGTGGTGATCCAGCCGGTCGCGGCGAGAATGCCAAGGGCTTCCAGCGTCGGCCGAACCCGCAGTTCCGGATGACGCCCGCCCGCGATCAATTGCTGGGTCTGGGCGAAGAACTCGATCTCACGGATGCCGCCACGGCCGATCTTGACGTTGTGGCCCTCGACGGCGATGTCGGCATGCCCCTTGAACGCCTGCATCTGCCGCTTCATGTCGTGAACATCGGCCAGCGCGGCAAAATCGAGATGCTTGCGCCACACGAACGGCGCGATCTCGGCCACCAGCGCCTCGCCCGCGACGAGATCGCCGGCGCAGGGCCGCGCCTTGATCATCGCCGCCCGCTCCCAGGTGCGGCCCTCGCGCTCATAGTAATGCAGCGCGGCCGCGGTCGAGATCGCCACCGGCGTCGACGCCGGATCGGGGCGCAGCCGCAGATCGACACGGAAGACGTATCCGTCGGCGGTGCGCTGCTGCAGGATGCGCGCCATCGCCTGGGTGGCGCGGACGAAGAACGGCTGGGGCTCGATGTCCGGGGCGAGCGTCGGCGCCTCGAGATCGAAGAACACGATCAGGTCGATATCGCTGGAATAGTTGAGTTCGCCGGCACCCATCTTGCCCATGGACAGCACGACCAGGCCGCTGCCTTCCTCGGCATGATCCGCCAACGGCGGCTGCAGGCGACCGCGCGCCGCTTCCTGCGTGAGCACGAAGCGCAGCGCCGACTGCACGGAGGTCACGGCGATGTCGGTGAGCGCCTGTGTCACGGTCATGACAGGCCAAACCTCGCCGATGTCACACAGCGCAATCAACAGCGCCGCCTCGGCCTTCGTCCGCCGCAGCAGGCGCATCACGCCGGCCTCATCCTCCGCCGCCGGCGCAGCCGCCGCGGTACGGGTGATCAGGTCGGCAAGGTGTGCGGCCGGCTCGCATTCCAGCAGGCGCAGCACACGGGCCGCATCGATGCGGGCGAGATCGAACAGATAGGGCGATGCCTCCGCGATGCTTTCGAAAATCGTCCGCGCCCGCGGATGGCTGGCGAACACCCGGCCGATCTCAGCCGCCGTCTCGGGGGCGACCTCCGAAAGCCACTCGTCGAGCCGCTGCCGCGCCGCCTCCGCATCGGAGAGGCAGGGCACGCTGATAAAACGCGCGGCGAGACTGATCATCTCCGCGTCGGCCTTCGCGGCTGAAATCATGCCGTCTTTTGTTCCAGCGGCGCCGGAATTGCAAGCTTGGCGACCGACGGCGCCGGGAACGCGAGCGTGGCCTGCAATCCGGGATCGCCATCGCCGAGCCTGAGCTCGCCACCGTGCAAGGTCGCGACCGCGGATGCCAGACTGAGGCCGAGGCCCGAGCCGGGCTGGGTCCGGCTGGCCTCGAGGCGGACAAAACGCTCCACCGCCCGCGCCCGATCCGCCTGCGGAATTCCGGGCCCGTGATCGGTGACGCTCAGCAGTACGCTGTCGCCCTGACGCCGCGCCGCGATCACGATATCCGGAGGCGCTGGCGCTGCCGTCGCGGTGCCCTCGCCGGCCACCGCCGGCATGCCGTACTTGATGGCGTTCTCGACGAGATTGGCCAGTGCCTGGCTGATCAGCTCGCGATTGCCATGCAGTGGTGCCGCTTCCGCATCCACGGATAGCGACAGGCCCTTGTCCTCGGCCAGCGGCTCGTAGAGCTCGTGAATGCCGTGCGCGACCTCGGCGGCGTCGAAATCCACCATATCGCCCCGCGCCTGGCCGGATTCCGCCCGGGCGATCATCAGCAGCGCGTTGAAGGTGCGGATCAGGCCATCGGACTCGTCGATCGTGCGCTCCAGCGCCGCGCGATACTCCGCCTCGTTGCTGGAGCGGGCAAGCGCCTCCTCGGCACGGTTGCGCAGCCGCGTCAGCGGCGTCTTGAGGTCATGGGCGATGTTGTCGGAGACCTCCTTGAGACCCACCATCAGCATCTCGATGCGCTCGAGCATGGCATTGAGGTTTTCCGCCAGGCGATCGATCTCGTCGCCACTGCGCCCGACCGGCAGGCGCTCGCTGAGATCGCCGGCCATGATGCGCTGGGTCGTGCCGGTCATTGCGTCGATACGCCGCAGCACGCGCCGCGCGACAAAAATGCCACCGGCGAGGCCGAGCACCACGACGATCAGCACCGACCACTGCGCCGCCGACGCGACGATGCCGAAGATCCGTCGCCGCTCCTCGAGATCCCGCCCGATCAGCAGGCGGAATCCGCCGGACATCTCGGACACCCGCACCAGCGCGCGGTGGTCGAAGTTGTCCTGCTCGTCGAGCCGGCGGTACATGGTCTCGGACCAGCCGATATGGTTCATCACCCCCGGCGCGAGCGAGCCGACATTGCCGGCGAGCGCCTGCCCGGTCGACGTGGTGATCAGATAGAGGCTGGCGCCGGGGCGCAGCGCGCGGCTCTCGATCGCATAGACCAGCCCGCGCAGGCCGCCCCGCGCGTACTCGTCGTTCATCTCGATGAAATCGGAATTGACGGTGCTGGTGATCTGCTCGGTCACCAGGCGGCGCGTGTTCCAGGCGAAATAGCCGAGCAGCGACACCGCGAACAGCGCGAACAGCAGCAGATAGACCAGCGTCAGCCGGAATGCGGTGGTCCGGACCAGTTTGCCGAAAGCTGTCACCGCAGCCCGTCGCGGATCATGTAGCCCGCGCCACGGATGGTGTGCAGCAGCGGCCGGCTGAAGCCCTTGTCGATCTTGGAGCGCAGCCGCGAGATGTGCACGTCGATCACGTTGGTCTGGGGATCGAAGTGATAGTCCCAGACATTCTCCAGCAGCATGGTGCGGGTCACGACCTGCCCGGCATGCTTCATCAGGTATTCGAGCAGCCGGAATTCACGCGGCTGCAGCGTCAGCTCGTCCTGCCCGCGCATGACGCGGTGGGACAGGCGGTCGAGCTCGAGGTCGCCGACGCGGTAGACGGTCTCTTCCGAGGGGCCGCTGTTGCGTCGGGACAAGACCTCGACGCGGGCCAGCAGCTCGGCGAACGAATACGGCTTGGGGAGATAGTCGTCACCACCGGCGCGCAGGCCCTTGACGCGGTCGTCGACCTGACCGAGGGCCGACAAGATCAGCGCTGGGGTACGGTTACCCTTGCCGCGCAACGTGCCGATCACCGACAGGCCATCACGCTTGGGCAGCATGCGGTCGACGATCAGGACGTCATAGTCGCCGCTCTCGGCGAGCGACAAGCCCTCCTCGCCATCACCAGCGAGTTCGGCAACATGTCCGACCTCGCGAAAGGCCTTCGCGAGATAGTCCGCGGATTCGCGGTCATCTTCAATGATCAGCAGACGCATCTGGGTTTCGGTCGCGGTCAAGAACGGTTCGCCTTCTTCACCATGGCGCGGGGATGAACCTCATGCAAGGCCATGCCGCCGGCAGCCGGGACGCTACGCCATGCAACAGGCAACGGGCGGCGAAGCTTGGGGGCACTTCACCGCCCGTCCTGAAACCTTCCGACGGAGGGGGCTGGATCCACCGGAAGGGAATGGGTGGGGGACGGACCTGCGGCCCGCCCCCCGGAAAGGACCGTCGGCGGGGGCGACTTTGCCGGCGATTCTTCCCAACTCGTCTGGCTGGGATCAGCCGCGGCCGATCGGCAGCGCCACGAAGCGCGAACCGTCGCCGGAGCGAACGCGGATCAGCACGCTGCTCTTGTTGTCCTTGCGGGCCGCGGCGAGCGCGTCACGCACCTCGTTCGGGCTCGCCACCGCCTTGCCCGCAACCTCGAGGATGACATCGCCTTCCTTGAAGCCACGCTCAGCGGCGATGCCGCCTGGCTCGACACCCGTGACGACGACGCCTTCCTTGCCGGCGCCGGCCACAGCGTTCGCCGGTGCGACGTTGAGGCCGAGCTTGGGCACCTCGATGCCGCGCGTGGCGCTGCCGCGCTCGGAATCCTGGTCGCCGCCGACACGGGCTTCCTTGGTGTTCGGCAATTCACCGAGGGTCATATTGATGGTCTTGTCCTGGCCCTTGTGCAGCACGCTGAGCTTCACCGAGCTGCCCGGAGCGAGGCCGCCGATGGTCCGCGCGAGCTCGCGGGCATCATGCACCGGCTTGTCGTTGACCGCGGTGATGACGTCGCCGGATTCGACGCCGGCCTTCGCCGCCGGACCGTTGGCCTGGGGCTCGGCGACCAGCGCGCCTTCCGCCTTCTTCAGGCCGAGGCTGTCGGCAATTTCGGCGGTGACGGGCTGGATCTGCACGCCGATCCAGCCGCGGCTGACCGTGCCCTTGTCCTGCAACTGCTTGACGACCGTCTTCACGGTCGCGGCCGGGATCGAGAAGGCGATGCCGACGCTGCCGCCCGACGGCGAATAGATCGCAGTGTTGACGCCCACCACCTCGCCGTCGACGTTGAAGGCCGGACCGCCGGAATTACCCTTGTTCACGGGCGCATCGATCTGGATGAAATCGTCATAGGGGCCGTTGCCGATGTCGCGGCCGCGCGCCGACACGATGCCGGCCGTCACGGTGCCGCCGAGACCGAACGGGTTGCCGACCGCCAGCACCCAGTCGCCGATGCGCGGCTGCGCCTCGGACAGCTTGGCGAACGGGAAATCAGTGCGGCCGTCGACCTTGATCAGGGCGATGTCGGTGCGCGGGTCGGTCCCGATCACTTTCGCCGCATAGGTCTTGCCGTCATCGGTCGTCACCTCGACCTTGTCGGCACCAGAGACGACATGGTTGTTGGTCACCGCGTAGCCATCAGCGGAGATGAAGAAGCCCGAGCCCTGGCCGGTCACGACCCCACCACGGCCGCGCGGGCCACGCCCCGGAAAACCATCGGGTCCGCCGAAGCGGCGGAAGAAACGCTCCATCGGCGAGCCCGGCGGGAACGGCGAGTCGTCGCTGTCGTTCGAGGTCACCTTTTCATTGATCTTGACGCTCACCGAGATCACCGACGGCTTCACATGCTCGACGATATCGGCAAAGCCGACCGGCTGCTGCGCGTTGCGCATGGTGGTGCTGACCTGCGCATGCGCAGTCGTCGTCAGCACGTCCATGTTGCTCAGCGCCGGTCCGAAGCCGTAGGCGGCGACACCGAGGCCGGCAACAACCGACGCCATCAGCGCGGCACGACGCAGCGACAGACGCGAACGGCGCGGCGTATAGGACGGCAGCGATGAAAAATCGACGGGACGTTCAGTCATAAGAATCTCCAGGCCTTCGGCTATGCGGCGGTGCGGGCTGCACCTTGGATGACCTGAAGATGGGCGTCGCGCCCTTACGGCGCTCTGTCGGCGGAATTAATCTTTGGTAATAAACAGCGACGCCTTGTCGCGGCGACCAAACGATCGCATCAGGGCGGCGAATATCACGCCGGCGCGGGTTCCCGCCCACAAGGCTGGGCGCTCATCGCTCCACCCCGTCAGGATGACGAAGTATCCGAAGAACCGTCGGTGGCCATCAGCTGCCTGAGGCGCGTCTCTTCCGCAGGCGACAACCCCTCGACCGCCGCTGTCGCGGGAGCTGCGGCGGCCGCAGCCTTGCGGCGCACATGCCACCACAGTCCAAGCCCGCCGCCGACCAGCACCAGCGGCGGCAACAGCCATAGCGCGAGTGTCTCGTTGTTGAACTGCGGCTTGAGCAGCACGAACGCGCCGTAACGCGCGACCAGGAAATCGAGCACCTGGGTGTCACTGTCGCCCGCAGCGATGCGCTCGCGCACCAGCAGGCGGAGATCGCGCGCCAGCGACGCATCGGAATCATCGATCGACTGGTTTTGGCAGACCATGCAGCGCAGCTCGCGCGACAGCACGCGCGCCCGCGCCTCCTGCGCTGGATCGGCCATGATCTCGTCGGGCTGCACGGCATGCGCAAGACTGCTGCAGACGAGCAGCGCCGCCGTCAACATTGCTGCCGCGAATACCCCGATCCGCATGACGCCTACTCCGCCGGCTGCAGCGCCCGCGCGCCCTTGCGCGCGACGCGCGGCGCCCCGACCCGCAGCCGCCGATCCGACAGCGACAGCACGCCGCCCGCCGCCATCACCGCCGCGCCGAGCCAGATCAGCAGCACCAGCGGCTTGTGATAGATGCGCACCGCCAGCGAACCGTCGGAATTGGAATCGCCCAGCGAGATGTAGAGCTGGCTGACGCCACGGGTCAGCAGCGCCGCCTCGGTGGTGGACATGCCGCGCGTGGTGAAGCTGCGCTTGGATGGCGTCATCACGCCGATGCTGCGGCCGTCGGTCTCGATCACGAAGCGGCCGAGCATCTCACGGAAATTCGGTCCCTGACGTTGCCCGAGATCGGCAAGCGTGGCGTGATAGCCGCTGATCGCGACCGTATCGCCCGGCTTCATGGCGACGATCCGCTCAGTGCTCCAGGTCGTCTCGCAGACGATGCCGATCAGCGTAAGCCCGAGACCGGCGTGGGCCACCGCCGTGCCCCATGCCGCGCGCGGCAGGCCGCGTGCCCGCCGCCATGCGATCGACGGTGGTGCGGACAACAACGCCGTGCGCTCGGCAATATCGGTCAGTGCGCCGAGAATGACGAACACCGCAAGACCGATCGCCAGCGGCGCCAGCACCGCGCCGCCTTGCGTCCAGGCGACAACGGCTGCAGCCGCGACGAGCCCAATGCCGCCCGCAGCGATCAACCGTTGCGCCGCGCCGAGCAGGTCGCCGCGCTTCCATGCCAGCAGCGGCCCGAACGGCACCGCGACAAGCAGCGGCAGGATCAGCGGCGCAAAGGTCAGGTTGTAGAACGGCGCGCCGACCGAGATCTTGTCGCCGGTCAACACCTCCAGCACCAGCGGATACAGCGTGCCGACAAACACGGTGGCACAGGCAGTGGTCAGCAGCAGGTTGTTGAGCACCAGCGCGCCCTCGCGCGAGATCGGCGCGAACAGCCCGCCCTGACGGAGCGTCGGCGCTCGCCAGGCATAGAGCGACAGGCTGCCGCCGATGAAGGCACACAGGATCAGCAGGATGAAGATGCCACGGGTCGGGTCAGTGGCGAAGGCGTGCACCGAGGTGAGCACACCGGAGCGCACCAGGAAGGTGCCGAGCAGCGACAGCGAGAAGGTGAGGATCGCGAGCAGCACGGTCCAGACCTTGAGCGCATCGCGCTTCTCCATCACCAGCGCGGAATGCAGCAGCGCCGTTCCCGCGAGCCAGGGCATCAGCGAGGCGTTCTCGACCGGATCCCAGAACCACCAGCCGCCCCAGCCGAGTTCGTAATAAGCCCAGTAAGAGCCCATGGCGATGCCGAGGGTCAGGAAGATCCAGGCCATCAGCGTCCACGGCCGCACCCAGCGCGCCCACGCGGCATCGATACGGCCCTCGATCAGCGCCGCAACGGCGAACGAAAACGAGATCGAGAAGCCGACATAGCCGAGATAGAGCATCGGCGGATGCACCGCGAGGCCGATGTCCTGCAGCACCGGATTGAGGTCTCGCCCCTCGATCGGCGGGTTGGCGATCCGCGCGAATGGATTGGAAGTGATCAGGATGAAGAGATAGAACGCGCTCGCGACCCAGGACTGCACGGCGAGCACGAGCGCGCGCAGCGACAGCGGCAGGTTACGGCCGAATGCCGCAACCAGACCTCCGAACAGCGCGAGGATCAGCACCCACAGCAGCATCGAACCTTCGTGGCTGCCCCACACGCCGGTGATCTTGTAGAGCATTGGCTTGAGCGAATGCGAATTCTCGTAGACGTTCACCACCGAGAAGTCGGAGGTGACGTGCAGCATCACCAGCGCGGCGAACGACGCGACCACGAAAACCATCTGAACGATCGCGGTCGAGGGCGCGACGCCCATCAGCACGGGGTCACGCAGGCGCGCGCCAAGCACCGGGACCGTGGCCTGGATCAGCGCCAGCCCGAGGGCCAGCACCAGCGCATAGTGCCCGGCTTCAGCGATCATTTCGCGGCTCCCTGCGCGGCCTTGCCGTAGTCGTCCTTCCAGTGGCCCTGCTTCTTCAGGGCGTCGGCGACATCCTTGGGCATGTAGGTCTCGTCGTGCTTGGCGAGCACGGTGTCGGCGCGGAACACGCCGGAGGCATCGATCGCGCCTTCGGCGACGACGCCCTGCCCCTCACGGAACAGATCCGGCAGGATGCCCTGATAGGCGACCGGCAACGTCGCATTGCCATCGGTAACATCGAAGCGTGCGGTGAGATGATCGCCGCGCTCGACCGACCCGGGACGTACCATGCCGCCGAGCCGGAACCGCTTGCCCGCCGGAATATGCTTTTCCGCGGCCATCGACGGCGTCGAGAAGAACACGATGGAATCGCGCAGCGCGTTGAGCACCAGCCCGGTGGCCGCCAACAGCACGACCGCCGCCACACCGATCATCGTCAATCGCCGCTGCTTGCGCGTCATGGCCGGCTCTGCGACAGAAACTGGAAAGCGATACGGTCAGCCATCGAGTCCAAGACCCTTCAGTCCGTCGTTGAATTGCCGGAGGCGCTCGGCATCCTCGCCGAGCGCGGCGCGGGCTTCGGCCAGCGTCGCGCGCACCTTGTCACCATCGCCGAGCACCTTATAGGCGCGCAGCAACCGCAGCCATCCGTCGACATCATTGCCGTTCTGCTTCAGCCGCGTGGCGAGGCGATCGACCATGCCGCGAATCATCGTGGTGCGATCGGCCTCCGTCATGTCCTTGGCCGCCGCCATCTCGTCGTTCGACAGCACCGGCGCGGTGACGCCGCCTCCAACGCGCACCAGCGCCGCCTGCACCAGCGGCCGCCATGGCGCTTCGGCCGGCGCGTTCGCCAGCATCGCGCGCCAGATCGTGGCGGCTTCCGCCGTGCGCCCATCCTGCTCCGCAGCAAGACCCAGGAAATACCGGGCCTTGACCTCGTCGGTGTGCAGCGCCACCGCGCGCTCGAACTCGGCCTTGGCTTCCGCGGTCACGACACCGTTGGCGGCGGCGGCCAGCGCCTCGCCGAGATCGGCATGGCGTCCAGCGCTTTCGCCGTTGGTGGCCAGAGACTTGCGGAACGCCTGCACGGCGTCATCGAAGCGGCCGAGCTTCATGAGCACCGGCGCCAGAACCTCCCAGCCGCGGCCGTCCGTCGGATTTTTTTCCAGATGTGCCTCGACCTGGGAAACCAGGTTGTCGAGGGACGCGGTCGCCACCGGCTGACGCGCACGCTCGGCGAGCGGAAAATCCGGCAGCATCGGCGATCCCAGCCGCAGATAGACCACGACCGCAAGCAGAGGCAGGCCGATCAACGCCAGAATGGCCGTAGCTCGGCGCAGCGCCGGGCGTGGAACAATCGCCGCCTCGGCATCGGCGTCGGAGGCCGCCAGCAGCCGCCGCCCGATCTCGACCCGCGCGGCCTCCGCTTCGATGACGCCGATCAGCCCCGCGGCGCGGTCCCGCGCGATCTCGGCGATCTGATCCTTGTAGACGATGCTCTCGCGGCCGCCGGTCGCAGTGTCGCCGCGGCGCGCGAGCGGCCACAGCACGGCGAGCACCGCCGTCGCCGTCATCAGGGCGAGAACAAACCAGAGCGACATCGAAACAGGTTCCAGAACACGCGCCGTCGAGCATCCGGGCGGGTTACATCATGACTGGAACCCACGTGCAATTGACATTTCCGGTAGAAAAAGCCGCGCCGCCAGCGCAGCCGCGACGGGCGGAATCAGCGCTCGCCGGCGGCCCGGGAACCCTTACGCTCGCCGGCCAGCGCCACGTCCGCGGCCTTGCGCATCAGCGAAGCGTAGTCGTGGCCGAACAGCAGGTCGCAGAAGCGGATCGCGGTGTCCATCTGCATCTTGCGGAACGGGCGCGTCTTGCTGTCGCTGGCGCGCAGCGACTCCACCAGCGCCTCGGTGGCGACCTCGGTATAGTGCTGCAAGTCGGAGAACGTCCGCAGCGTCACCTCGTTGATCGCGAGCTCGCTGGCGTAGGTGCGGCAGATGGCAACGAAATCGATCAGCGCCGCAGTCTCGTCGATCTCCGTCGGATCGAGCTTGGAGCCAGCATGGATGTCCTTGCCCGGACGCTGGCGCAGCAGCCGCCTCACCCGTCCCGGCACCCCTTCGATCTCCGACTTCAGGGTGTTGGAAATGTCGATGCGGATCGCCGACA
This sequence comes from Bradyrhizobium sp. U87765 SZCCT0048, assembly GCF_018131225.1. Lineage (GTDB taxonomy): Bacteria > Pseudomonadota > Alphaproteobacteria > Rhizobiales > Xanthobacteraceae > Bradyrhizobium_A. The sequence goes on from NZ_JAFCMM010000001.1 coordinate 1,404,118, forward strand.
GCCGCTTTCCCCAGGCGGACTCGGTGCGGATATCGAGCTCGGTGCGCAGGCCTCGCAACCCGTCATGAATGGTCTTGAGATGATGCGACAGACTGTCCATCCGACCCTGTTTCATGTCCTGGCGCAGGTCGGCGACCATTTCGGACAGGTCGTGGATCACCATGGTCACAGCGACCCCGTAGGTGGTCGCCGCGACGCGAATCTCGTCGTCGGAACCGGCGACCGCCACCGCGAGGCGGATCACCTGCCACGGTGAAGCCATACGCTGCATCAGCAGCGACAGCGTGAACGGCAGGGTCTGCGGCGTCTGCAGCGACGGCACATTGATCGCCGTCTGAACGGCCGCGAGCTGGGAATCGGCGAGATTGCGAATGCTGCTCGACGTCCGCGCCGCGAACGTCTCGAGCGGCTCGCGGTTCTTGAGCACGGCGACGATCGACACGAGGTCTTCCACGACGCTCGGGCCGCCGATCCGGCTCACGGCGCGCTGATCCCCGCCCCGGCCCGCCGGCGACACGATCTGCTCCATCGCGGCGACTGCCGCGAGCTGCAGCTTGCGAACAGCCTGATCAACCGCGGGCCCACCACCGGCATCCAGCGCCGCTTCCAGCGCCTGCACTTCGGCGGTCGCCCCCTCGCGCATCAGCCAGGCCCATACCGGGCCGAGCGATGCCCGACGAACCTGGGCCGGCCGCAGCGGCGAACTGCCCTCGACCAGGAAGGGTTCCAGCGGCCGGAACACCAGCCGCGAAGGCTCGTCGGTCCGGGTCCGCTCGTTGTCGTCGGACCGGCGTACGATCATGCGCAATTGCTCGAGCACGAGGGAGGCCACCGCAGTGTTCTCCCCGCGCTCCAGCGCACGCTCGAACTCCCGCATCAGCAGCGCCTGCGATTTCAGAGGCAGCTGAGCCAGATACTCCTTGAGGCGGTCAGTGGACTGTGTCGAGAGGCCCATAAGCCGATGGTCCGGTCGAAAATCGTCATTCCAACGGGTGACCAACCGCTTTTCAGGCGGTTTTCACCCTTTGCCAAGTCATACCAGCGCCGTTCTTAAGAACGTGTTTAGGAACAACGGTTTGAGCACCGGTTTCCAACAGTTGCGCCTGGCTACCGCTGGCGCCGCTGGCGAAAGGCGGCGACCTTGTTGCGATTGCCGCAGGCCGCCATGCTGCACCAGCGTCGCCGGTGGGATTTGGTGCGGTCATAGAACCACAGCGTGCAGGTCGGATCCTCGCATTTGCGGATGAGATCGAAGTCGCCCTCGGCCAGCAGCTCGGCGGCAGCCTCCGCGACCGGCACCAGCAGATCGAGCGGCGCACGTACCCGGCGTCGCCGCAGCACCCGGGTACCACTGTCGTCCGAGATCAGCTCGAGATGGCTCTCGCCATGCGCCAGTAGCGCGTTGAGTTCCGCCAGATCGAGAGCCTCGCCCTGCTTCCGCTGTGTCACCAGGCGGCGGACTGTCTCCCGCAAGGCCCGCGCGGCCGCCAAAAGCCCACGGTCGCCGGCCGCCGCGACCATCGCCGCATCGTGCCAGCCATGGCGCAGCAGCCAGTCGGCGACATCCCGGTCGGATACCCACAGATCGAGCGCGCGGCCGTTGACGTGGGGAACGGTATTGAGCAGCTCGAGCACAGGATGGTCCGCCGAGACAGGCTGGCGAAGTGCCTGCTGGCGGAGCTGCTCGAAATCGGGAGGCGTCTGATCGGTCATCGCAGCCACTCGTAACCATTAAAATGTCAATTGACAAGTTACACTCCCAATGTAACCAATAAACCGCCAATTTAACGGTTTCGACGGAGTCGTCATGTCCACATCCCGCCTGCCCGTCATCCCCCGCACCACGTTCCGTTCGATCACCGCGGACGGTGTGGAAATCTTCTATCGCGAAGCCGGACCGCGCGATGCGCCAGCCATTCTGCTGCTGCACGGCTTCCCGACCTCCTCGCACATGTTCAGGGATCTCATTCCGCGCCTCGCGGTCCACTACCGCGTGATCGCGCCGGACCTGCCGGGCTTCGGCTTCACCACCGTCCCGGCCGCGCGCGGCTATGCCTATTCATTCGATGCGCTTGCCCGCACGGTTGGGGCATTCGTCGATGCCGTCGGCCTCGATCGGTTCGCCATCTACGTGTTCGACTACGGCGCGCCGGTGGGCCTGCGGCTGGCGCTGGCGCGGCCGGCACAGATCACGGCGATCGTCTCTCAGAACGGCAACGCCTACGAGGAAGGCCTGAGCGAAGCCTGGACGCCGCTGCGCGCCTACTGGAGCGATCCGACCCCGGCAAACCGCGATGCGCTACGCGACTTTCTCACCCTCGAAGGGACGCGATTCCAGTATCTGACCGGTGTCGCCGATCCCAGGGCGGTCGCCCCGGAGGCAGCCATCCTCGACGCCGCCCTGCTCGAGGGGCCCGGCAATGTCGACATCCAGCTCGACCTGATGCTGGACTATGCGTCGAACGTGAAGCTTTACCCCGCGTTCCAGGCCTATTTCCGCACGGCCAGGCCGCCGCTGCTGGCAATCTGGGGACGGCATGACCCGTTCTTCATCCCGGCCGGCGCGGAAGCCTACCGGCGCGACAACCCCAACGCGCGCGTCCAGTTGCTCGATACCGGACACTTCGCGCTGGAAACCCATGTCGAGGAGATCGCCGCCGCGGTCGACGACCTGCTCGCCTCCGCGACCGCACGCTGACTTCAGACGACAACGGCCGGCACCATGGTCACGGTGCCGGCCGCCGGTGGACCGCAAACTGCGGAGCAACGCGCCGCGTCAGGACAGCTGCGTCCAGGTCCCGTCGGGATTGCGGCAGGCGGTGCCCCGCGCAATCTCCGGATTGCCGTTGATGTAAATGGTGTGGGTGTAAGGCCGGCACTTGGTGCCACGCTGATCGTATGCCGGGCCCGGCACGATATTGCCATAGCGGCCGCTATCGGGGTTGCGCCAGGCAACCGCGGCTCCCGAACGACCACGCTCGAGCGCGTTCATTTCGGCCTCGTAGGCGAAGCGCTTGTCCTGATCGTCGAGCGAGGCGCCAATGCGGTTGCCGATCAGACCACCGATCGCGGCGCCGGCAAGCGCAGCACCAACCCGTTCGCCCGTGCCGCCGCCAATGGTCGATCCGATCAGCGCGCCGGCGAGCGCTCCGCCGACCGTACCGGCATTCTCCTTCGGCCCGCTGTTCGAGGCGCAGCCGGCAAGCGCGAGCGCCGCGAGCGAGGCCAGAACGATCGTTGACTTCGACATATGTCCCCCTTGAATCAATGGCCCCTGACGGCCTGGAAACCGCAGGAACAGAACGAATCCGGCGGAAGTCAGACGAAAAGCGACGGCAAAATCACGCAGCCGGCAGCACCAGTTCCGCCCGCAGCCCGCCGATCGGGGCGGTGTCGAGCGACAGGCGGCCATGATAGAGCGCCGCGAGGTCAATGACGATCGACAGGCCGAGCCCCGACCCCGGCTTCGATTCGTCGAGGCGCTGGCCCCGCCGCGCCACCTGCGCCCGCTCGGCCGGGGAGAGTCCGGGGCCATCGTCGTCGACCACGATACGGAACATTGGCGGCCGCTCCGGCGTCGCGGTTTCCATCAGGATCTCGACCTGCACCCGCGAGCGCGCCCACTTGCAGGCATTGTCGACGAGGTTGCCGACCATCTCCTCGAGATCCTGCCGCTCGCCGCGAAACTTCGGCTGCACGTCGTTCTCGACATCGATGGCGAGGTCGCGGCCACGGTGGATCTTCTCCATGGTGCGACGCAGGCCCTCGATCACCGGCGCGACTTCCGTGACCGTGCCGACCACCGTGACACGGGCGGCGATGCGCGCCCGCTCCAGGTGATGGGCGACCTGGCTGCGCATCACCTCGGCCTGCTCCAGCACCTTGGCCGCAAACGGATCGGCGCCGTGGGCATTGGCCTCGTTGACGATCACCGACAGCGGCGTCTTGATGGCATGGGCGAGATTGCCGACATGGGTGCGAGCGCGCTCGACGATCTCGCGGTTGGCGTCGATCAGCGCATTGGTCTCGCGCGCCAGCGGCGCGATCTCGACGGGAAAGCGGCCCTCGAGCCGCTCGGCGCGGCCGGAGCGGATCGCCGCCAGCGATTCGGAAATGCGCTTGAGCGGTGCAAGACCGAAGCGCACCTGAAAGATGGTGGTGAACACCAGCACCAGCGTCAGCGCCAGGAACGTGCCACCGAGATAGTAGTCGAAGGTACGGATCTCATCGAAGATCTCGGTGGCGTCACCGGCGACCGTGACCAGGAATTTACCGTCGCTGCCGAAATCGACCTGACGCTCGACGATGCGCAGACGCTGATCTTCCGGGCCGTTGACGTAACCGATGCGCACGCCGGCCGCCGTCATCGCGCCGGTGGCGTCGTCGAGCTTCGGCAGTTGCTTGTCCCACAGCGAGCGCGACGAGCGCACGTCCGGCTTGTCGGCGTCGATGCGCGCGATCTGCCAGTACCAGCCCGACAGCGGAATCTCGAACAGCGGCTCGCCGAGCGACTGGAACTGACGTTCGCCGGCGCTGTCCTCGGGCGTCGCCGCTTCCGCGATCAGGGTGCGCAGATAGAGATTGAGGCGGCGGTCGAACGAACGCTCGACCGCCTGCCGATAGACCGACGACAGTACGAACCCGGTGATCACCAGGATCACCACCACCCACGCGGTCGCCGACAGGAACAGGCGGGTGGCGAGTGAATTACCGCGCATCGACCGGAGGCGTCAGCATGTAGCCCAGCCCGCGGACGGTCTGGATGATATCGACGTCGAGCTTTTTGCGGATGCGACCGACGAACACCTCGATGGTATTGGAATCGCGGTCGAAGTCCTGGTCGTAGAGATGCTCGACGAGCTCGGTGCGCGACACCACACGGCCGGCATGATGCATCAGGTAAGCCAGCAGGCGATATTCGTGCGATGTCATCTTGATGGGATTGCCATCGACGCTGACGCGGCCGGTGCGGGTGTCGAGACGGACAGGACCACAGGTCAGTTCGCTCTGCGCATGGCCGGTCGAGCGCCGCAGCAGCGCGCGGATGCGTGCCAGCACCTCTTCGAGATGGAAGGGTTTGGGGACGTAATCATCGGCGCCGGCATCGAAGCCCTGCACCTTGTCGCTCCAGCGGTCGCGGGCGGTCAGGATCAGCACCGGCATGCTGCGGCCGTTGCGGCGCCAGGCCTCCAGCACCGAGATGCCGTCCATCTTGGGCAGACCGATGTCGAGCACGACGGCGTCGTAAGGCTCGGTATCGCCGAGGAAGTGCCCTTCCTCGCCATCGAAGGCGCGGTCGACCACATAGCCTGCATCAGTCAGCGCGGTGGTGAGCTGGCGATTGAGATCAGGATCATCCTCAACGACTAGAAGGCGCAAGATCGTCTCCGCAACGTTCAACCGGCGAGATTGCCGTTGTTCAACAAGACCCCTTTCGGGGTGAATGCCCGATGAACAGCGAATTGCACGCAACCTTACAATTTTGTCACGCGGCCGTCTTCGTTGCAGCGCCGCCCCGTCGCTGATCGCCACGGCCTGACCCGGCCCGACGCCGCGGTCGAATCCCCTCGCCCGACTATGTCACGGGCGCTCGGGCAGCGCCAACGACGCAGGGCAACGACGTTGACATGCCACCGGCAACGATGCTCTGTCGCGCGATGCTTCGCCACCTGCCGCTGCTGTTCGCCACCGCCTCCGCCGCCGTCTCGCCAGCCGCCGCAATGGTCGGCGGCGCGCCTGCCGATGCGGCCGCGACCGCGGTGGTCACGATCGTCGGTTCCCGCGGTAATTTCTGCACCGGCGCGCTGATCGCGCCCGACCTCGTGCTGTCGGCGGCGCACTGCACCTTGCCGGGAGCGACCTACAAGATCGTCGACTACGACGCCGGCCGGCAGCCGCGGCTGCGCGACGTCCGCCGTGTCGCGGCGCATCCGGACTTCAATGTTCAGGGCATCATGGCCCACCGCGCCAGCGCCGATGTCGCGCTGCTGCAGCTGGCCGCGCCGATGACCGGGCGGTCCATGGCGCCGCTGGGAGCGCCCCGCGCGCTCGCGGCCGGCAACAGCTTCACGGTGTCGGGTATCGGGGTCACGGTCCAGGGCGACGGCCGCAGCGGCGGCGTGGTGCGCAGCGCCAGCCTGGTCGCCACCGGCCAGCCCGGGACATTGCAGATCCGCCTTGTCGATCCCGCGACCAACAACGCCCGCCCTGGCCTCGGCGCCTGTACCGGAGATTCGGGCGCTCCGGTGTTCGAGGCGCAGGCCGGCCGGGCCACGATCGTCGGCGTGGTCAGCTGGTCCACAGGCGCGGGCAACACCGCAGGCTGTGGCGGCCTGACCGGCGTGACCCCGCTGACGCTCTACCGCGACTGGATCGCCCAGACCGCAGGCGGCTGGCGCGTGAGCCTGCCGCCGGCGCCCTGAGGCTAGCCGCGCATCAGGTCGCCGGCTTCTGCGACGGCATGCTCGCCGCCTTGGCGCGGAACGCCTTCGCCAGCGTCTCCAGGATCTCGCGGTTGGCCACGAACATATAGGGCCCCTGCTCGGTCTCGAAGGCGATGCCGACCACGGTCGGGTCCATGGTGTTGTCCACCAGCTGATAGCCCTTCAACGGCAGGGCCAGCCTGTCCTTCGGATTGTCCTGCACGTGTCGCTCCCGCTTGTCTGGTGGATGATGGCGGGGGATTAGACAAGAATGACGGCCGCGCCAAGCCCCTTCGAAGGGGCAAGGCGCCGCCGCACCGGGGGCGAACACCCGGCGCAGGCTTATTCGGCCATGTCCACAGACGGCTTCGGCGCATCGCCGAGCGGGCGCTCGACCATCAGGGCGATGGCCAGCGCACCGGTGCCGAGCATCACTGCCGCGGCAATGAAGACGTAGCGGAACGCGGCGATCATGTCGGCGCTCGAAGTCGCGCCGAGGTCGGGATGCTCCAGCATCCCCGAGGAGGACGCGCCGAGGGCAGCCAGCAGGATTGCCGTGAACAGCGCCACGGTCACCGCAGCCATCAGCGACCGGAAGAAGTTCATCGCGCCGGTCACCGTTCCCACCAGATGACGGGCGACCGCGGCCTGCACCGACACCACCGCCACCGGGAAAGTGGTGCCGAGGCCAAGCGCCAGCAGCGCCAGCAGCGTCAGCAGGCCCCACAGCGGCAGCGGCGTGACGATGGCGAGCACGACGGCCATCACCGCGCCGACCGAGAGGCCCAGCAGCGAGATCCACTTGTAGTGCTTCATGTGCATCATCACCCGGCCGGCGACCGTGGCGCCAGGCACCGACAGGGCGACGATCGGAATCAACGCAAGGCCCGCCTCGCTCGCGGTCAGGTGATAGACCGACTCGTAGTACATCGGCATGTGCACGGTGAGCCCGACCAGGACGCCGATGGCACACGCCGCGGCGGTGATCGCATAGGGCACGATCGGTCCGGTCAGCAGCGGCAGCGGCAGGAACGGCTCGTCGGCACGACGCGCATGCCAGACGAACACGCCGGCCAAGCTGAGCACCGCCCCCATCAGCGCCACCAGTGTCGGTGACAGCCATGCGTACTTGTTGCCGCCCCAGGTCAGCACCAGAAGGAAGGTGATCGCGGCGGCCATGAGCAGCACACCGCCGACGAGATCGAGCTTGCGCGGTCGGTGATGGATGGGCAGTTTCTTCATCTTCGGCAGCAGGATGCCGGCCGCGAGCAGCACGAGCGGCACGTTGATCCAGAAGATCACCGACCAGTGCAGGTGCTCGGCGATGACGCCGCCGAGCACTGGACCACCGATGCCGGCGGACACCCACACCATGCTGAAGAACGCCTGATACTGCGCGCGCTGGCGCGGGGTGATGATGTCGGCGAGCACGGTCTGCACCAGCGGCAGGATGCCGCCGCCGCCAAGGCCCTGCAGGAAGCGGGCGAGGATCAGAACGAGCAGGTTCGGCGCGACGGCGCAGAGCACCGAGCCGAGCAGGAACAGGCCGAGCGCCGTCGTCATCATGGCGCGACGTCCGTAGATGTCGCTGAGCGAGCCGAACACCGGCGCAACGGAGGTCGACGACAAAAGATACGCCGTGATCACCCAGGACAGGTTGGTGACGTCGAGAAACTGGCGTCCGATGGTCGGCAGCGCCGTGGCAACGATGGTCTGGTCCAGCGCAGTGAGAAACATCGCCACCATCAGGCTGATGACGATGGTGCGAACCTCGGAATGGGAGAGCGCATGCAGCGAGGGGGCGACGCCGGCGGGCGCGGCTGGCGCCTCGGCTGCTGCGAGCGCAATGCCTTCATCATCCGCGGAGGCGGCGTGGTTCCGGGCGAGACTGTTCATGGAACTCCGCGGCGTTTGCGCCGCAAATCGCAAGGGGAATAGCGCAATCTTCTAGCAAAGCCGCGCACGGACAATAAGACGCGTTGCAGCATGGCCCTATCCGCCAGCCGCATCGCGGGACACCCGATGGTGACCCCGGTTATTTCGGTCGCGACAGCCTGCGAGGCCGTTTCGAGCCACGGGCGTCCCGCGGCAGCAGGGCCGGCCAGCGAACGATGTGGCCCTCGAGATCGGCGTCGTCGACCTCGTCCTCGCTGACGGGCACGCGCCCCTGCACCGAGACGCCAGCCTCGTGCACGGTGTTCGGATCACCGGAGACCAGCGGATGCCACCAGTACAGATCGCGCCCCTCGGCCACGAGGCGATAGGCGCAGCTTGGCGGCAGCCAGTTCAGGGTGCGGACGTTTTCCGGGCTCAGGCGGACGCAGTCCGGGACCTTGGCCGACCGATTCGCGTAATCCTTGCAGGCACAGGTCGCCGCATCCAGCAGGGTGCAGCCGACATGGGTGAAGTAGATCTTGCCGGTGTCCTCGTCTTCCAGCTTCTCGAGGCAGCAGCGCGCGCAGCCGTCGCACAGCGATTCCCATTCGGCGTCGGACATTTCTTCCAACGTCTTGGTTTTCCAGAAGAAATTTTCCTGGCCCGAAATCGGGCCGGCGTCGTCCGCCATGGTCGCTGAAGATCCCTGCTGCTGGGCCGTCCGCCTGTTCTAGGCAGCCACGCCGCGAAGGGGAAGCGGCAACCGCCATGTGATGCCGAAAACCGGGGACGGCGTGAACCCTGTTTGCAAAATTGTCAGGTCGACCATTGGTTTATGACCGGCCCTCGGCTAGAAGGTGACGGCTTCCCGGCGGCGGGTGGTGCCGCCTTAGGGTTGCCTCATCGCATCCGCATCGTCTCACTGGCGCGCCGTCGGCCCCGTGAGCGGCGCGAAGCTGATCGAAGGTTCCGGTGCGCGATCGTCAACGGAAGAACTGGAAGACCTGGATCCGGCATTTCCTGCTGGACCTCGACGCGCGCATCGATTCCACCCTGTTCTCGTCCGGCGCCGGCATCCGCGAGCTGTTCGAGCGGTTCTCCACCTTCATGGACCGCTTCTATGTCGGCCGCTGGAAGCGCTGGGTCATCGTCGAACCGCTGTCGGAGATGGCCACCATCGGCCTCGGCGGCCTGATCCTGATGCTGGCCCTCGCCGTGCCGGCGTTCCGCGAGACCGCCGACGAGGACTGGCTGAAGAAGTCCGATCTCGCGGTCACCTTCCTCGACCGCTATGGCAACGTCATCGGCAGCCGCGGCATCAAGCACAACGACTCGATTCCGCTGGAAGAGTTTCCCGACCACCTGATCAAGGCGACGCTCGCGACCGAGGACCGTCGCTTCTACGACCATTTCGGCATCGATATCGCCGGCACCGCCCGTGCACTCGTCACCAACGCCCAGGCCGGCGGCGTGCGCCAGGGCGGTTCGTCGATCACCCAGCAGCTCGCCAAGAACCTGTTCCTGTCGAACGAGCGCACCATCGAACGCAAGGTCAACGAGGCGTTCCTCGCGATCTGGCTCGAGACGCGCCTGACCAAGAACGAGATCCTCAAGCTCTATCTCGACCGCGCCTACATGGGCGGCGGCACCTTCGGCGTCGACGGCGCCGCACACTTCTATTTCAACAAGTCGGCCCGCGACGTGAACCTCGCGGAAGCAGCGATGCTCGCCGGCCTGTTCAAGGCGCCGACCAAGTACGCGCCGCACATCAACCTGCCGGCCGCCCGCGCCCGCGCCAACGTCGTGCTCGACAACCTCGTCGAGGCCGGTTTCATGAGCGAGGGTCAGGTGTTCGGCGCCCGGCGCAATCCCGCCACCGCGGTCGACCGCCGCGACGAGAACTCGCCGAACTACTACCTCGACTGGGCGTTCGACGAGATGCGCAAGCTCGTCGCGACGTTCCCGAAGTCCTACACCGAGCGCGTGTTCGTGGTTCGCACCGCGATCGACATGAACGTGCAGCGCGCGGCGGAGAACGCCATCGAGAACCAGTTGCGCCAGTTCGGCCGCGACTATCATGCGACCCAGGCCGCGACCGTGGTCGGCGACCTCGACGGCGGCGTGCGCGCCATGGTCGGCGGCCGCGACTACGGCGCCAGCCAGTTCAACCGCGCCGTCGATGCGATGCGCCAGCCCGGCTCCTCGTTCAAGCCCTATGTCTACACCACGGCGCTGCTGAACGGCTTCAAGCCGACCTCGATCGTGGTCGACGGCCCGGTGTGCATCGGCAACTGGTGCCCGCAAAACTACGGCCGATCCTACTCCGGCGCAGTGACGCTGACCCAGGCAATCACCCGCTCGATCAACGTCGTGCCGGTGAAACTGTCGATCGCACTCGGCGGCAAGGACGGCCCCAAGGCCGGCCGCGCCAAGATCATCGAGACCGCCCGCAAGTTCGGCATCAAGGCGCCGCTGCCTGATACGCCGTCGCTGCCGATCGGCTCCGACGAAGTCAGCGTGGTCGAGCACGCGGTGGCGTACGCGACGTTCCCCAACAAGGGCAAGGCCGTGGCGCCCCATGCCGTGCTCGAGGTGCGCACTGGCGCCGGCGATCTGGTGTGGCGCTGGGACCGCGACGGCAAGAAGCCGAACCAGGCGATTCCGGCGTCCGTCGCCGCCGACATGGCCGGCATGATGAGCCACGTCGTCGAGGAAGGCACCGCGCGGCGCGCCCAGCTCGACGGCATCCCCGCCGCCGGCAAGACCGGCACCACCAACAATTTCCGCGACGCCTGGTTCGTCGGCTACACCGGCAACTTCACCTGCGCAGTGTGGTACGGCAACGACGACTACTCGCCGACCAACCGCATGACCGGCGGCTCGCTGCCGGCGCAGACCTGGCACGACATCATGGTGGTCGCTCACCAGGGCATCGAGATCCGCGACCTCGCCGGCGTCGGCGCGGGCAAGAAGCTGCCGGCTGACGCGATCAGCGCTTCTGCCAAGGCGCCCGAGGTCATGCCGGGACCACCGCCGGTCCTCACCCGTCGCGGCGCCGACATTCTGGTGCGGGTCGAAAAGATGATGGACGACGCGGCCAAGACCGCGGCGCGAACCTCGCAGAACGACCAGGCGAAGCCGGCCGCGCCGGCCAGGCCGTCGACCTCGAGCGCGCTGCCGTTCCCGGACAGCTTCGCCTCGGCGGCGCCCGCCTCGCAGCTCGACGGTGCCGGCGCTCCGCCCGCGATGCGTCGGAACTGACCGCCGATGATGACGGTGTGACGTGCGGCTGATCCTGTCCTCCCTGCTGGCCCTGATCGTGGCCACCGCCGTCGGCCTCGGCGCGACCTGGATGACCGCGACTCGCGGCGTCAATCTCGGCACGCTGACCATCGGCGCCTGGACCGCGCGGCCGCGAACCGGCTCCAGCGACATCGATCCCTACGCCCGCGCCAGCATCGCGCGCAGCGGCGAGCTGCCGATCGGCACCGGCGACGGCATTGCCTTCGTCGCCCGGGCCGACGACAGCAAGCGGCTGCTCGACGGCCGCTGCGACGTCGTCGTCAGCGGTGTGACCCCGGCGGCGCGATTCTGGACACTGACGCTGTACGACGCCAAGGGACAGCTCGTCGCCAACAGCATGAACCGCTATGGCTTCACCAGTCAGGAAATCGTGCGCGGCTCCGACGGCGCCTTCGAGGTGCGCATCACCTCGCGTGCCCGCGCCGGCAACTGGCTGCCGACCGGCGGCATCGATCGCTACCAGTTGATGCTGCGGCTGTACGATACGCCTGTCGGCGTCGCGACCCGCACCCAGCGCGATGCACCGATGCCCACGATCGCCACCGTGGGGTGCCCATGATCCGGTTGCTGTTCACGCTGGTCGTCGGTCTGCTGCTGGGCGGCCTCGTCCATCTCGTCAGCGTGCTGGCGCTGCCGCGCATCGCCAGCCTCGACGCCTATTCGCGTCTCGCGCCGATCACCACGGTCAACGGCGTGACCGCGTTGCCGGCCGCCGAGCCCGGCAATACCCTGATGCCCTACATGGATCCGGCCTTTGCCGTCGCGGTGTGCCGCTATGACCTGTCGAAGGGATCGATCAAGCTCGCCGTGCCGGTCAGCCAGGCCTACACTTCAGTGTCATTCTACACCCGCAGCGATGTCGCCTACTACGCCATCAACGACCGCTCCGCCGGCCGCAAGGTCATTGAACTCGACCTTATGACCGAAGCGCAGCATGCCGAGGTGCCTGAGGACGAGGAAGTCACCGCCGCCGATCGGCTGATCATCGATTCTCCGAGCACCACAGGGCTGATCGTGCTGAAGGCGTTGGCGCCCGAGCCGGGCCTGATGGCGCAGGCCCAGGCCTCGCTCGCCGCCGCGAGCTGCAAGCTGCAGACGACGCCCGTCGCCACCCGCTGAGACACCGGGCGGCCTCAGTGCCGGCCGCAGCGGCAGCGCTCGTAGTCCTCCGGATCGTGGCTGTTGATGATCGTCACCTCGGCGCGATGCGAGGCGTTGAGCTGGCGCAACCGCTCCTGGTTGGCGAGCCGCGCCGCCCGGTCGATGTCGGCCTTGCGCTGGAAGAAGCCGAGCATCAGCGGCGCCCGCACCGGCGGATCCTGAATCTGGCCATGGAAGAAGTAGCTGTCGCCCGCATGCAGCAGCCACCTGTCCTTGCCGCGCACCGCGATGCCGCAATGGCCCGGCGTATGCCCGGGCAGCGGGATCATCAGAAGATCCGGCTCGCGATCGCCGAGCGCACGCACGCCCTTGAAGCCGAACCAGTCCTCGCCGCCGTCGCCGTAGAACATCCAGTCCGGCCCGTGACGCCACTGCGCGGCGATATAGCGTCCTGCAGGCGCGGCGACGCGCTGCGCCACCGCCATGTCGTACTCACGGCGATGGACATGAACCCTCGCTTTCGGGAAATCCGGCAGACCGCCGGCGTGGTCCCGGTCGAGATGGGTGAGCAGCACATGCCGCACGTCGTCCGGCGCGTAGCCCAGTGCCCTGACCTGATGCAGCGCCGTTTCCGCCGGATCGAGCCGCGGCCGGGTTTGGCGCACCCATCGTGGCCCGAGCCGTGCGGCGTCGGCGATGTCGCCGAGCCCGATGCCGGTGTCGACGAGGGCAAGACCGTCGTCGGTCTCGATCAACAGGCAGTGGCACACCATGCGGGCGCGCTGGAAGATGCTGCCGGTGCCGTTCACCAGCCGGCGGCCGATCGGGCACATGGTCCCGGTGTTGAGATGATGGATGCGCATGCCGACCTCGTTCATAAACGTCACCGGCATGGCTTGCCATCGGCATACCCATAGGTAAATTATTGTTATCTGATATCATCCATAGGAACTGATTATGGATATCCGCGAGCTGCGCTACTTCTCGGCCGTATTCGAGGCGCGCAGCCTGACCGCAGCGGCGCGGCGCTGCTTTGTGTCGCAGCCGTCGATCTCAGCTGCGATCGCGAGCCTCGAGGCCGAACTCGGCGCCAGCCTGTTCATCCGGCACAAGAAGGGCGTATCGCCGACGGCGGCGGCCGAAAAGCTCGACGCGATCGCTCGCCGCATCCTTGACGAGGCCGATGCCGCACGCCAGCTATTCCGCGCGCCGGTGGAACGGCCGACGCTGACGCTCGGCCTGATGCGCACGCTCGACATTCCCCGCACCATCGCGTTGCTCAAGCCGGTGACGGCGGATGGACGGCTGCAGCTCCGCCTTGTCGGCGCCACCGACAAGGCCGACGCCCGCATCGTCGCCCGCAGCATGGTCAAGCCGCGCGAACAGTTCATCGCGCTGTGGACGGACCGCTATGTCGCCGCGCTGCCCCCGGCCCATCCGCTGACGCTGAAGGAGCGGCTGCGCGCCGGCGATCTCGCCGACGTGCCGCTGGTCGATCGCTGCCACTGCGAACAGAGCGCTTTCTTCGGCCGTCGTCGCCGCGCGCCGGCCGTCGCGATCGCCGAATCCGAGGACTGGGCCATGGCGCTGGTCGCTGCCGGCATCGGTATCGCCATCGTGCCGGAAGGCGTCGCCCGCGCGCGGCCCGATATCGCAGTCCGCGACATCGCCGACGTCGACGTCTCGCGCCAGGTCGGCCTCGCCTATGGCGCGACGCGGGCGCCGTCCACGGCGCTGCAGACGCTGATCAGCCTCGTCAGCCCGGCTCGCAAGCCGCCGCGGCGGAGCCAGGCGGCTTGACCTCACCAGCCGTCGCCGCCGCCTCCGCCCCCACCGCCGCCCGACGATCCACCACCGTCAGAGCCACCGCTGCTCGAGGAATCGCTGCCGCTCGAGCCCGGCGGCGTCGATGCCGAGGCAATGGTCTGCGACAGGCCATGGCCGAGCGAATTGGCGAGGCTCACCGGGTCGTGGGCGTGGTCGCTGCCGCCCTGGTACCAGCCCTGAGTGGCCGCAGCCACCGACGCCGCCGCGAGCACGCCCGCAAAGCGCGTCGCCCACGCATTCTCGACATCGAGCGCGATCGCGTAGGGCAGGAAGCGCTCGAACAGTTCAGGGGTCTTGTCCGGCGGATTGAGCACGTTCAGCCGATCTTCCTCGGCGACACCGAGATACTGGCGAAAGCCCTCGATCTGATCGGTGACGGCCCGCCCCTCCACGGTGTGCGCCTTCATCCAGCCGAACGCCGACAGCGACAGCGGCAGAAGCACGAGCGGCAGCGCCGCCGGCAGCGCCTCGGTCCAGCCGTGCACATTGGCCGTCACGAGATGATAGCCGCCGCTGGCGACAAGGAACGCGAACACGCAGCCGAACACCAGCAGCGCGATCGGGCCGACGCTGCGCGGCGGTCCGGCGACGAACAGCAACGTCACCACGATGATCGCCGGCACCAGCGACAGCATGCCGATCACCGTGGCGACGCCCTGGTCGACGCCCCATCCCGCGAATACCGACGCCACCGCCGCAACGATCGCCGCAAGCGACGCCAGCAGGCCGATGATCGACCACGACCGGTTGTTGTGGAACATGCGTCCGACATACTGCGTGCGTAGCGCCTCGCCCAGCGCCCTGCGCGCGCGCTGCAGGATGTCGCTGTTCGAGGGATCGAGCTCGATCGGCGACGAACGGCTTACGAACAGCGCGGTCGCCAGCGCCTGTTCGTCCGCAACAAGCGGCTTGCCGTCGGCGCGCGGTTCGATCCGCAGACCGCTCTTGCGCTCCGTAAGCCTGATATGGCCCTGCACGCCGAGCCCGACGATGGCAGCGGTGAACGTCCGGTCGTCCAGGCCCATCCGAGCGATGTAGCGCACGGCTGCCGGCGACATATCCTTGGGCGGTCCGAACAACGGCACGATGGTGCCGCGCCGCGGATCGTGGCCAGCGCGGCGCCATCCGATCAGATAATATCCGGCGACCAGAACGAGGCCGAACGCAGCCACGCCGAGCGGCAGGTTGTCGAGCAACCAGTCGGACGCCTGGGTCGCCGTGCTGGGCGGCGTCACGACGCCCTTCTGCCAGCCGGCCGCGACCGTGAGCCCGTTGCGCGGCGGCAGTTGTTGCGTGGTGCGGAAGACGATCAGTCCCGGCCGCTGCTCGGCCACGAGCGCATCCTTGCCCTGCGCACCCTGCGGCCCGGTGTAGAAAGCCGACTGCCGGAACGGCACCGCCTCGGGGAGGTGAATGTGCGCTTCCGCCACATCGATGGGAAAGGTCCAGCCGTTTCCGGTCGCGTTCCAGTACAGCTCGTCGTACTCCGCAAAGAAGCCGACCTGCCGGGTGGTGCGATAGGTGATGACATAGGTGTGGCTGCCGTTCGCGAGCAGCGTGTCGGCGCGACCGATCCGGACGCGCACGCCATTGCCGAGCCGCTCGGTGGCGTAGGCTTCGGTCATGCCGTCCCGCGTCACACTGCGCACATCGAAGCCGACCTCGACCCGCGTGCCGTCGCGATTGGCGTAGCTGGTCGGAAAATCACGCAGGATTCCGCGCTTGATCGACTGCCCCTCGGCCGCCACCGTGATCGTCTCGGTGACGTCGAGCTGGCCGCCGGGTTGAACGGTGACGTCACTGACAAAGCGGGTGATGCGCTCGTTCGCATCGGCCGGCACGACGGCCGCCATGAGCACGAGCGCCATCACAATGGCCGCCGTCCTCCCGAACATGGCCATTGCTCAGGCCCCCGACAGGTTGATCTGCGGCGTCGCCGCTGACGACGGGTCGATCTCGAAGAAGTGCTCTTCATGCCAGCCGAGCAGCCGCGCCATCACGAGGTCGGGAAACGACTGCACCGCGATGTTGAAATCGCGCACCGTGCCATTGAAGTAGCGGCGCGACATCTGCAGCTGATCCTCGATGTCGGCGATCTGCTGCTGCAGCGCGAGAAAATTCTGATCGGCCTTGAGCTGCGGATAACCCTCGGCGACGGCGAACAGCCGGCCAAGCGAGCCCTGCAGCGCCTGCTCGGCGACAGCCTTCTGCGCCGTGCCGTCGGCCGCCACGGCGGAGGCCCGCCTCGCGGCGATATCGTCGAACAGGCCGCGTTCGTGCGCGGCATAGGCCTTCACCACCTCGACGAGACCGGGGATGAGGTCACTGCGCCGGCGCAGCTGGACGTCGATGCCGCTCCAGGCCTCGCGCACGAGGTTACGTTGACGGATCAGGCGGTTGAAAATGACGACGGCGGCGATGGCGACCGCCACCAGCACGATCAGCACGATCCACTCGGTTCGCATCGACAGGCTCTCGTTCATGATCGGGGATCCGGATCCTGCGACAATGGAGCCGGCGGGACGAAAGTGCGAGCGTTAGTTGCACCAGCCACTCGGGAGGTTCAGCCGGCTTATCCCTTGACGGTCAGGACCTGCCCGACGACCGGCGTTGCACCGATGCCGGCTCCCGCGCGGGCCGCGAGTTCGGTGATCAGGCGATCGGCCTCCGCCGCGAGACCGTCGGGCGCATGGATCACCAGGCGCTCCAGCGCCCAGCGATAGGACGCGATGCGCTGCTGCAGGCAGATGCCCACCCACTGCACGATCAGCGCGTTCTCCTTCATTCGCGCCAGCGCATCGGCACGCTCGCGCGGTTCGAGATTGCCGATATAGCGCAGACTGGCGCCGCGCTTCTGGTCGAAATCGGCGACGCGCGCCGAGGTGGTGAAGAATGGATCGAGCCGGGTCAGGTCGTTGCGAACGTCCTCGATGAGCTGGGCGTAGCGCGAGGCGTGCGAGCGATGCGGCTCGTCGATGAGCTGGCGGCCGTAGATCGTGGGATCGAACCGCGCCTTGCGGTGCCACGGCGCCGGAATCGGATCGTAGTCGCCGAATACGCCCTTCCAGTACGGCCGCGAGTGCGGCGGCTCGATAAAGGCGTAGGCCTGGTCGCGCAGCGTGCGCTCGTAATCGGTGAGCTGGAAGTCCGACGGCCGTCGCCCGATGCTGCTGGTCGCCTCGGCCCCGACCCAGCGATGCATGTCGTCGTTAAGCGCGGAGTCCCGGGTCCGTCCGAAATCACCACTGGCGCAGCCGCCAAGAGACGCCGCGAGCACGAGCGCGGCGCCTGTCGGAAACAGGGAGCGGGACTGAAGCCCCGCGAAGCTCAGGGTTCGACGGGCTCGCATGAATGACAGATCAGGACCGCGCGCGCCTGCGGCGGCGGCGGCCGGCGGTCGCGCCCTCGGCGGGCCCACTGCCGCCAGTGGTCTCGTCGGTGTGACGCTCGATCCGAACGACGGGAAGGATGACGACCGTCCCCATGCCCGGGCGCGGCGCCTCATCCAGCCATGACCCCAGTCGGCGCGTCACCGCGTCGGTCGGGAAATCGATGATGGTGCCCATAGTGCCGTCTCCCCGCCGCCGTCCTCACCCGAGAGCCCCTGCAGCGTGCAATCATTAAGACCGCCTTATGGTTAACGAGCTGTTAACAATACCAACGATGTCAACAGGATGCAGCGGTGTGTGGCGCGGCGGGCGCAGCCTGCCCGATCTGATCCGGGACTGCCGCGCGCACACGCCACAAGCGCTGCCGCGCACGGAGCGATCAGACGCTTGAACCTCGGGCCGCCCCCGGTTGTCTCACCAGTTGCCTGACGCGTTCGATCGGGCGAACGGCGACATATGATCGAGGGGAGAGCGTCATGGCGATTCTCGGCTTGTCTCAATTCCAGTACACCACGGACTGGAGCTACGAGACGTCCGAAGACATGTCGATCGGACTGATCGGCACCTACTCGAAGGGCACGGTTGTGCTGAGCAACGGCGCCACCGGCGAAGAGATGCGTATCGGCTACAAGGCGCTGGCCGGTTCGCTCAGCAAAGGCCTCCCCATCGGCCTCTCCAAGTCGCACTTCACTGATCCCAGCGGCGGCGTCGGCCCGGTGTGCAGCAACCGCTATTTCGACGCGATGTGCTTTCCGTGCCGTGGTTACATCCTGTCCGCCGGCGCGACGTTCGGCGAATCCGGTGAGATCCTGGCGAAGATCTTCGACATGCCGCCGCCCAAGCCTGGCCCGAACGGCGGCGGCGTCAGCATCTTCTATTTCGGCGCCTGGCCGTTCGCGGGCTTCCGCTGCTGGGGCCAATTCACCGCGACGACGCCGGGTGGCGGACTGAGCGCCGCTCTGGCGGGGTTCGGCATCGTCGACTGAGGCCGCCGGCAGCGACGCCGGATCCCCTGCATTTGAACGAATTTGCTCAGGAACCCTTAGGGTTAAGGGGCTGTTAAAATCACCTCGCTAATGTCGCGGCCGGGAGGCCTTCTCGGGCGAATCTGGGATTCGGGAGGCGGCCGCACATGAGCGATGACAACATTTCCTCCTGTTCCTGGCCTTGATGGCCTGATCACCCTTTCGCGTCGCGAAGGCGTCGACATTCGTCCGACGCTGCTGCGCGTGCTGACCGATTTGTATGTCCAGACCCCGTCGCACACCCTCGACGAGGAGCAGCAATTCGTTGCGCTGACCTCTCGTCTGATCGACGAAGTCGACGACGCCACCCGCGCGGCCGTGCGCGCCCGGCTGTCGATCTATGCGGGAACGCCGCCAGAGATTCTCGCCAAGCTGACGAGCCGCGCCCCGGCTCCTGTCCGTCCCGCCGCGCCACAGCCACAAGGCGAAGCGACCGACGCGCCGCCGCTGACGATGCAGCCGCACGAGGCGTCTGAACTCAACGACATGTTCTTCAGGGCCGACGCGCACGAGCGCCTCGAGATCCTGCGCAACCTCGAGAGAACGCCGCTCAAGGCCGCCCCCCGGATCGACGCGCGCCGGACGGCGCGGGCAATCGCCGCGCTGGAGCAGATGGCGCTGGACGCGGACCTGCTCGGCTTCACCGCTGAACTCGCTGAAGTGCTGATCCTGCCGGTGCGGATCGCGCAACGCATCGTCGAGGACCAGGGCGGCGAGCCGCTGGCCTGCGCCATGAAGGCGATCGACATGCCCGGCGAGACGTTCCAGCGCGTGCTGCTGTTCCTCGACCCAGAACTCGGCGCATCGGTGTCGCGCGTCTATACGCTGGCGCGGCTGTACGATTCGCTCAGCGAGCGCATGGGCCTGGTGATGCTGGCCGCCTGGCGGGGCACCACACTCGCCGGCCGCGCGCGGCATCGCCCTGTGCTGTACGACGACGAACGGCAGCGCGCCCGCCCGGCGGCCAGCCAGCCTCGCCCGACCGTGCAGCCGGCGTTCACCCCGCTTCCCGCACGGCAGCCAAACCGCGGCTGAGGCCTACTTCGGCGCCAGTTCCAGGAAGTGCCGCCCCTCGCGGTCCTCGATCTCGACAATCCAGACGTCGGGGTCGAACCGGATTTCCTTGGTCAGCCGCTCTTCCACCTCCGCCTCCGGCACAGGCGCTGACGACAGCGGCGTAAACACGCGCTCGACCGGCCGGCTGTTGTCGTAGGCGGTCTGCGGCGCAGGCGTGAACAGCAGGGCGGAGCCGTCGAGCAGCGCCACCTTGACGAACACCGCCCCCGCTTCCTCGGCGCCGCGCCGGCGCACCGCACCGAACACGCCGTTGACCTGGCAGCGGCGCAGATAGGCGGCCACCCAGATATTCGATTTCAAACGCATGGCAGGACGATAACGGAGCGGCGCGACCGGACAAAGCCGTTTCTGTGACGACCGCCGCCACGACGGCAGGCGACTGAGCCAGGCAAATCCGCTCAGTCGATGGCGCGGCCGGTCATCGCGCCGAGTTCACGCACCAGGCGATCGGAGATCTGCCCGGTCACCGGCAGCTTGCGCTCGCGCTCGAACTTCTGAATCGCGGTCTGGGTGTCGGTGCCGATCACCCCGGTGGGCTTGAGCTGGCCATAGCCGAAATCGGTTAGCGCGCGCTGCACGGCGGCGACGCGCCGTGTGGACACGATGAGATCGCCGACCGGGTCGCTGCGCGTGGCCGGAATCGGGGCCGGAGGCCGGGCGACGGTGCTCGCCGGCCCATGAGCCGCCAGCTTCTGCGCCACGGGATCGGCAGGCCGCACCTCGGCTTCGACCGGCCGCGGACGCGGCAGCGGGCTTGCGGCCGGAACGGCCTGGGACTGGGTTGTCGACGCCGCGGCAGACTGCGCAACCGGAGCGGACGCGGCCGCCGGCGCACTGTCCGGAAGCGGGAAAGCGGTATGAAACATCGGCGCCGGATGGCGCCCAGGCTGCATGAACATGGCATTGACCACGATCGCACCGATCGCGACCAGGGCGATGCCGCCGGCCACCGTATCCTTCGGACTGTACAGCAGCACCCGCATCAGCAGGTTGCGCTCGACCTCGACGTCCTCCACCACGGCCCGCTTGGCCCTGCCGCGGCGGCGCGGCTGGATATCGTCGTCGTCGATTACGAGGGCTTTAGGCACTTTTCTTCACCTGGATGTCTTGGCGGTCGGAACGCTGTGCGGGCGCGAGCGGGGTCACGTTGGATTTCGGTTTGTTGGCCGTCGCCACGAGCGGCAGCATGATGGTAACCGTGGTCCCCTCGCCGAGCCGGCTCGCGACCGTCATGTTGCCGCCGTGCAGTTCGGCGAGGCTCTTGACGATCGAAAGTCCGAGGCCGGTGCCTTCGTGCCGTCGCTGATAGGTCGTGCCCGCCTGGAAGAACGGCGCACCGATGCGCTTGAGATCCTCGCCACCGATGCCGACACCGGTATCGGCAACCGACAGCACGAGGCGTGCGCCCTCGACCCAGGACGACACCGTCACCGAACCGCTGCGCTCGGTGAACTTGATGGCGTTGGACACGAGGTTGAGCATGATCTGCTTGAACGCACGAACGTCGCCAACGACCTCGGGAAGATCGTCCGGCACGCGCGTGCGCAGGTCGAGGCCGTTCTCCCGCGCCTTGAGCGCCATGAGATTGCAGCAGCCGACAATCGCCTCGCGCGGCATGAACGGATGCAGCGCGATCTCGAAATTGCCAGCTTCCATCTTCGAGATGTCGAGGATGCCATTGACGACCGACAGCAGATGCTGACCGGATTCGTTGATCAGGCCGGCGTATTCCTTGCGGCGCTCGGCGGTGATCATCAACTCGTCCTCGCGGACAATCATCTCGGAAAAGCCGATGATGGCGTTGAGCGGCGTGCGCAGCTCGTGGCTCATGGTGGCGAGGAAGCGGCTCTTGGCGGCGTCCGCCCGTTCCGCCTCGACCCGCGCGGCCTGAAGAGCCTCTTCCTGCACCTTGCGCTCGGTGACATCGCGCAGCACCGCGACGACCTCGCCCTCACCCTCGTCGGACGAAAGCTGAGAGCGCTCCATCGGACGGCAGCGCATCTCGACCCAGATCCAGTTGGCGCCGGCCGCCGCATCTGCGCGCGGCGCTTCGCGGCGCAGGCGGAATTCGACGCTGCGCGCCTCGCCGCCCCGCGCCGCATCCGACAGCGCCTTGAGATAGGCCGGACGGTCCGCGACATGGACGCGATCGAACAGGCCATGACCATAGAGGCTCGCCAGCGAGCCGCCTAGCATCGTCTCCGCGGCCGGCGAGATGAACTGCACGGCGCCATTGCGCCGGTGCCGGGAAATCACGTCGCTCATGTTGAGCGCGAGCAGGCGGAAGCGTTCCTCCTCGACCATCAGCAGCTTGCTGCTCGTGCGCGCAAGCGACTCGGCGCCAAAAGCGAGCACCGCGGCGAACAGCGTCGCCGACGCGATGCCGGCTGCCTCGAGCGCCATGCCGGCGTGCGACGGCATGCGCGACAGCGGCAGCACTCCGGACACCTCGATCAGCACCAGCCCGGCGACGCAGGCGAGCGCAAGACCGACTGAGAAGCCGACGACACGGCGCGACGCCGACAACGCCGCCTCGAGCGGCACCACGACGAACCACACGGCCGCGAACGACGAGATGCCGCCGGTCGCGATCGACACCGCCATTATCATGGTGGCGAGCGCAACGGACGACAGCACATGGGCGCTTTCGTAGCGGCCGGTGCGCGACAGGAAATAGGCGACGAGGATCGGCGCGATCAGCCAGGCATAGACGGCGACCTCGATCTCGGCCGGTGCGCCGCGCACCGCGAGATAGACCGGCAGCGATGCCAGCGCCGCGAGACTGCCAAGCAGACGTGGAGCGATGAATGCGCGATGTCGCGCACTGGTCATCGCATCATAACGTGCCGACGGATGCAGCAGCGCGTCGAGATGATCGCGAATTTTGTTCAGAACCGTCACGTTGTTCTCGCGCTTCGGCGTGGTCGTCCCCAAGACGCGCCGGACCGCCCCCGTTATCGTTGCGCGATCGTGTCAGAGGCAGCTTAAGCGAACGCTAAAGCAGCCTCGCGGCAGCGATACTGTCCCGCGGCAACACAGCGTTTGCGGCGGAAACCACCGCTATTCGCCGCGCATGGTGAACGTAAAGTTTCCGGCGCATGTCCGGGTATGGTTTCGAAATCGTGCACGGCCGCCGCCCGCGGCTACACGCCACATCTTTCGGCCATCGCGCCCCTCCGAAAATCGAATCGTATTCGCGACAAAGCCGATGTGCGGCCTCAAGCAAAAATTTACGGCAAACCAAATCGTTCAAATTTTCTGCAAATTGCGCGCAGCGCTCAAACCGTGGATTTATCCATGCCTGTTACTGATGGCGGCAGATTGCGAGACCAATCGCAACGGGGTGACGACAGTACAGGACGGGTGGCGAAATGTTTTTCCTGCTTCGCATGGCATTCTGGCTCGGGCTGGTGCTCGTGCTGCTGCCAACGGATAAATCTCAAGAGACGGCTGCTGACGCCAAGGCGCCGCAGGCGCAGGTCGGCGCCGCGGATGCGATTTCCGCCGCAACGGCGGCAGTGTCGGACATGAGCCAGTTCTGCACGCGCCAGCCGAGCGCCTGCGCGGTCGGCGGCCAGGCTGCGGCGGTGATCGGGCAGCGTGCGCAGAACGGCGCCAAGAAGCTCTACAACATCATCACCGAAAAGCGCGGCGATCACACCGGATCGGTCGGCCGGGTGGAGACCGCACGCATCGGCAGCGACACGCTGACCAATGAAGACCTGCGGATCGAATGGCGCGCCCCCGAACCCGGCTCGACGCCGTCGGGCTAGGCGGAACCCGCCTCCCTATATTGACCGTCGCCCGTCAGGCCGGGCCGCCCAGCGGGCCGGCCGCCGCCTTTTGTCCGGGCGGATATCGCTTTCGAGCGCCCGCGAACTCATATAAGTCTCGGACAAACGGATCCGGGACACGATGACGATCGACGAGATCAAGGACAATTTCGCCCTGCTGGACGACTGGGACGACCGCTACCGCTATGTGATCGAACTGGGGCGGGCGCTGGCGCCGATGAGCGAGCAGGACCATTCCGCCGCGAACAAGGTGCAGGGGTGCGCGAGCCAGGTCTGGCTGGCCCGCACCACGAACAAGGATTCGGCCGACCGCACCGTGCTGCACTATGTCGGCGACAGCGACGCGCACATCGTGCGCGGTCTCATCGCGATCCTCCTCGCGCTCTATTCGGACAAGCCGGCGCGAACCATTCTGGATACGGACGCCGTTGCGCTG
Organism: Bradyrhizobium sp. U87765 SZCCT0048; assembly: GCF_018131225.1. Lineage (GTDB taxonomy): Bacteria > Pseudomonadota > Alphaproteobacteria > Rhizobiales > Xanthobacteraceae > Bradyrhizobium_A. The sequence continues at coordinate 1,428,367 of NZ_JAFCMM010000001.1, forward strand.
TTCGAGGAACTGGGTCTTGGCGAACATCTGACGCCGCAGCGCTCGAATGGCTTCCGTGCCATGGTCGAACGCATCCGCCGCGATGCCCGCGAGGTCCTGGCGGCAGCCTGATGGCAGCCAGCCCGCGCGTTCGACTGCGGCGATTACCGCCGTCGCCGCCGCTGCTGGCCAAGCCCCATCTTCTTGGCGAGCTGGGAACGGGCGACCGCGTAGTTCGGTGCGACCATCGGATAGTCCGGTGGCAGGCCCCACTTCTCGCGATACTGCTCCGGCGACATGTTGTACTGCGTGCGCAGATGCCGCTTGAGCGACTTGAACTTCTTGCCGTCCTCGAGACAGACCAGATAATCCGACGTCATCGATTTCTTGACGGGAACCGCCGGCTTGGCAGGCTCCGGCGCCGCCTCGACATGGCCGCCGGCGACGCGCACCAGCGCGGCATGGACCTGATTGATCAGGGCCGGCAGTTCCGAGGCTGGCGTCGTGTTGTTGCTGACATAGGCCGACACGATACCGGCCGTCAGATCGATGAAGGTCTTGGCCGGAGCATCGCTCATGGCGGGCATCTCACAGAAAACGCGAACGCGCCGCATCTCAAGATTTGAGAGCGCATACGCGTTGCCGAATACATGGGATTATGGGCGATCGACTGCGGCCATGACAAGAACAACGCTGTCATGGACCACGTCTATTTGCCCATGACAGTCATTCCCGAGATCCGCAGCGGCGGCTCAGCCGCCGCGCTGCTCGAGATGCTTGCGCAGTTCGTCGATCGACGAGAACCGCACCATGCCCTCGGGCATCTGCGCCTCGATCGAGCCGTCCGAATAGAGCGAGTACGCCATGCCGTCGACGACGCCGGACTTCAGGATCGAGACCGAAGGCGCTTCCGACGGCCGCCGAATCGGTGGCGGTGGCGGTCTCACATCCGCCGTCTCGCGCGGGTTCTGGCGCGGCGGGCGGCCGCGCTCGGAAGCGGGCCAGGCGTCGTCGAATGAGGGGTGCGGCTCGTCGCCGGCGGGCGCTGCCGGGGACGCGGACCCGGCCTCCGCGGCGGCGGCCTCAGATGCCTCCCGCTCGCGACGGGTCGACGTGAACAGCAAATTGCGACGCTTGCGCACCGGCTCCTGAGCTGGAGGCGGAGCCGGCTCGGCTGCAGGCTCGGGTTCCGATTCGACAGCGGACGGCAGGCGCTCGCGTCCCGGTCGCTCGTTGTGCCAGGGCGGCGCATCGGAGGCGCGCGCCGCGGGTTCCGGAACCCGGGCCTCGACGGCCGGACGGGTCGGAACCGGGGGCAGAGCCGGTGCAGCCAGCGGATCCGCCTGGCGCCCATCCAGATGCGGCGCCGACGCCAGCACCTCGGCCACGGCCCGCAGTTCCCGCACCACCAGGCCGATTGCGATCAGCAGCGCGCCGGTGCAGGCCGCGAGGGCGCCGGTCACGATCAGGGTGTTGCCGAAGCTGAACTCCTTTACCGGGAAGCCGAAGCCGATCCCCAGAAGCCCCACCACAAGAAACACCAGTCCGGCCACAAAGAGCCCAAGCATCTGCAACTCCACGCCTATCGCGGCTTCGTCCTGCGCCACGATAGCGTCATAGCGTTCGGCGGAACAACCGACAATTGCGGACAATGCCGCCTTCTCAACACCGACGGTTGTCCCGCCCCATCATTGAAGGACGACGACGGTACATCCTTGGCGCGAGTGTGCCCGACGAGCCGGCATTATTTCACCATGCCCCAAATGTTGCGCCGCATCAGGCCAATTGCGCCACAATTAGCAATTACTTGACGCGAATGCCGCGCTATATATGGGCTACTGGGGAAGATGAAGGCCTAAAATAGCAGAACGCGAGGCCTCCGGGGGTCGCTGGGTTCAACTCTCATCATGTCATCGATAACGACTTCGGTCATTGAGTCGTCGCAACGACGCTCGATGGAACAGATTTGCGACGACCTTGCCTGGCTTGCGCTTGGCATCGTCGCCATTGTTGCCGGACTGACCTTCCAGGACTATGGCCTGGGATGGGACGATTATACCCACGCCGAATATGCCGACCTGTTGCTGAAGATGTACGGCACAGGTTTCAAGGACACCGGCGCCCTGTCGTTCGCCAACCTCTACATGTATGGCGGCGGCTTCGACATGGTCGCGGCGCTGATGCACAAGGTGCTGCCGCTGGAACTGTTCGAGACGCGACGCCTGCTCGGCGCCATCGTCGGCGTGATCGGCCTTGCCGTCACCTGGCGCGTCGGACGGCGCATCGGCGGCCCGATCGCCGGGCTCGCGACCCTTCTGCTGCTCGCGCTGTGCCCGACTTTCTACGGCCACATGTTCATGAACCCGAAGGATGCACCATTCGCCGTGGCGATGATCATCCTCGTGCTCGGTCTCGTGCGCCTCGCCCAGGAATATCCCAAGCCGTCGGCCCACACCGTGCTGATCCTCGGTCTCGGCGCCGGACTGTCGATCGGCTCGCGCATCCTCGGCGGCCTCGCGGCGATCTATGCCCTGATCGGCTTCCTGCCGCTGTGGATCGCCGACGTGCGCACCCAAGGCGTGCGCGAAGCGACCCACCGCTTCGCCCATGTCTGCTACGTGCTGCTGCCCGGCCTCGTGCTCGGCTATCTGGTGATGGGACTGATCTGGCCGTGGTCGATCATCGAACCATCCAATCCGTTCCAGGCCGTGACCTACTTCTCGCACTTCTTCGAGAAGCCCTGGAAAGAAATGTTCGACGGCGCACTGGTGTCGGTTCCCGACATGCCGTGGTCTTACCTGCCGACGCTGTTCGCGCTGCAACTGCCGGAAATTCTGCTCGGACTGCTCGCCGCAGGCATTGCCGGAACGCTGATGTCGCTGCTGCGCCCCGAGGTGCCGGCCAAGCGCCGCACCGTGCTGCTCGTGCTGACGCTCGCCGCAACGCTGCCGCTCGCCATCGCCATGGTGAAGCGCCCCGCGCTCTACAACGGTATTCGCCATTTCATCTTCGTCATCCCGCCGATGACTGTGCTCGGCGGTGTCGCGTTCGGCTGGCTGGTTGACTGGCTGAAGGAACACGGGCGCGGCGCCCAGAGCGTCGCCGCTGCGGTGTTCGTGTTCGGCCTGGCGCTGCCGCTGACCGAGATGGTGCGTCTGCATCCCTACCAGTACACCCACTTCAACCACATCGCCGGCACCGTACGCGCCGCCGATGCCCGCTACATGCTCGATTACTGGGGCCTCGCCTTCAAGCAGGCGTCCGACGAGTTGCAGGAGTTGCTCGACGAACGCGACGAGGAAGCGCCGAAGGACCGCAAGTGGAAGGTCGCGGTGTGCGGCCCGCAGCGGCCCGCACAAGTCGCGCTCGGGCAGGACTTCACCATCGGCTGGGACAGCAAGGGCGCCGATTTCGCCATGACGCTCGGCGAGTTCTACTGCAAGGGCCTCACCGCTCCGGTACTGGTGGAGATCAAGCGCGACGACGTGGTGTTCGCCCGGGTCTACGACATTCGCGGCCGCAACATCTCCGACCTGCTGGCGATTCCCGCCCCCTGAAATAACCGTCTCTCCCATACCCGCGACGCGCGTCAGGCATGACAGCCTGCACGCGCGAAAGCGGGATTCGGGGCCCTCGTGGTGTTGCCGCTGGCCGCCCCCGGCACTAGGCTCGTATCGATCAGCCGGATGCAACAACACGGACAATGGAGAGACGCCATGTCGCCCGCCGAAGCGCGCCTGAAGGACATTCCATCCGCCATGACCGAGGCGGAGTGGACGCAGCGCGTCAACCTCGCCGCGGCTTACCGCCTCGTCGCCCTGTATGGCTGGGACGACCTCGTCGACACGCATATCTCGGCCCGCGTTCCCGGCCCCGAGCATCACTTCCTGATCAATCCCTACGGCCTGATGTTCGACGAGATCACCGCATCGAGCCTCGTCAAGGTCGACCTCGACGGCAACCTGCTCACCGAGAGCGAGTACAACATCAATCCGGCCGGCTTCACCATCCACTCGGCGATCCACGAAGTCCGCGAGGATGCCGGCTGCGTGCTGCATCTCCACACGCCGGATGGCACTGCGGTGGCCAGTTGCATGGAGGGGCTGCTGCCGCTCAACCAGACCGCCCAGCTCGTGACCGGGGACCTCGCCTATCACGACTACGAAGGCATCGCCCTCGACCACGACGAGCGCCCACGCATCCAGAAGGACCTCGGCGACAAAAACCACCTGCTGCTGCGCAACCACGGCACTCTCACCGTGGGCCGCTCGGTCGCCTCGGCCTTCGAGCGCATGTATCACCTCGAGCGCGCCTGCACGATGCAGGTGCGCACCCGCATGCTCGGGCCGACCGCCTACCCGGTCGAGAAGCTGGTGATCGAAAAGAACGAACGCCTGGTGTCGGATCTCGACCGCGCCGAGCGCCGCGCGACCCGGCTGGTGTGGCCGCCGCTGCTGCGCAAGCTCGACCGCCTCGATCCCAGCTACAAGACCTGAGCAAACCGCCCCGCGCCCCTGTGGCGCCCGCCACCACGCGGCGGGTGCACAGGGCGGCGAAATGTGCTAGGTCTGACGCCACATACCTCTACACCTTTTCGGCTCCCGAGAAACAAAACGCCGCCCAATTCCGGGCGGCGTTTTTCACGTCTGGAGGCCCCTCGCAAAGGCCTTGCGCGCGTCAGCCGCGCGGCGCGTCGGCGAAGGCTGCCAGGATCCGCGCCCACGAGCGGATGCCCTTGTGGAAGCTCTGCAGATCGTACTTCTCGTTCGGCGAATGGATGTTGTCGTCGTCGAGCCCGAATCCGATCAGCACGGTATCGAGGCCGAGCGTGCTCTTGAAGTCAGCCACGATCGGGATCGAGGCGCCGGAACCGATCAGCAGCGCTTCCTTGCCCCACTCGTCGGTCAGCGCGCGCCTGGCCGCGGCGAGCGGCTTCATGGTCCAGTCGAGCGCGATCGCCGGGGCGCCGGCATGATCGATGAACTCGGCCCTGCAATCGGCCGGCAGCCGTTCGGTCACATAAGCGCGGAACGCGGCGCGGATCTTCTCGGGATCCTGTCCTTCGACGAGGCGGAAGGAGACCTTCGCCGACGCTTCCGCGGGGATCACCGTCTTCGAGCCCTCACCGGTATAACCGCCGACAATGCCGTTGATGTCGCAGGTCGGCCGTGAGATCGCCTGCTCGATCATCAGCCGATCGGTCTCGCCCGCCGGCACCGACAGGCCGATCGGCTTGAGGAAGGTATCCGGCGTGAAGTCGAGCGCCGCCCACTGGGCCCGGATATCGGCAGGCAGATCCTTCACCCCGTCATAGAATCCGGGGATGGTGATGCGGCCATTGTCGTCGTGCAGACCGCCGAGGATGCGGGTCAGCACCCGGATCGGGTTGCGCGCGGTGCCGCCATAAACGCCGGAGTGCAGATCGCGGTTGGCAGCCTTGATGCGGACTTCGTCATAGACGAGGCCGCGCAGCGCGGTCGTGATCGCCGGCGTGTTGCGGTCCCACATGCCGGTATCGCAGACCAGCGCGAAGTCGGCAGCGAGGTCGGCCTTGTTGCTCGCGAGGAACGGACCGAAATTCTTCGAGCCGATTTCCTCCTCGCCTTCGATCAGGAAGGTGACGTTGAGCGGCAGCTTGCCGGTCACAGCCTTCCAGGCACGGCAGGCCTCCACGAAGGTCATGAGCTGACCCTTGTCGTCCTCGGCGCCACGGGCAACGATGATCTTGCGACCGTCGGCGTGATCGGTGACCACCGGCTCGAACGGCGGGCGGTGCCACAGCTCGAGCGGATCGACCGGCTGGACGTCGTAGTGGCCGTAGAACAGCACATGCGGCGTGCCCGGCGCATGTGCCTCCTTGCTCTTCGCGACGATGGCCGGATGTCCCGCGGTCGGGCGGACCTCGGCGTCGAAACCGAGCGAGGCGATGTCCGCGGCAAGATGCGCCGCCGTCTTGCGGCAGTCCTCATTGTAGGCCGGATCGGCGGAGATCGACTTGATCCGCAGCAGCGCGAACAGCCGCTGCAAGCTGTTGTCGAAGTCGGCGTCGATGCGGTCGAGAACCGCGGACAGGCGGGCGGTATCGGACATTCAATCTTTTCCTTGCATGGAGGTCCGGAGGCAAACGGACGACATCATGGCTATCTTTTCAGCAGGCTGCCGAGCGCGCCACGCACGATCGCGCGACCGATCGAGCCACCCATCGAGCCGCCGACCGACTTGCCGAGGTCGGCGACGACGCCGCCGACCACCTTGTCGGTCACGGTGCGGGTGACGTCGCGCGCGATCTTCTGTCCCGTGGAGAGCTTGCCGCGCGGCGTGTTGGTGCCGAAAATGGAGCCGACGATCGAGCCGAGCTGGCCGAGCACGCCGCCGCCCTCGCCGCCACCGGCCGCCGCACCGCCGACACGCTTCTGCAGCACCTCGTAGGCGGACTCACGGTCGATCTCGGTGTCATACTTGCCCTTGACGGGGCTCGCCGCGATGATCGCCTTGCGCTCCTCGGGGGTCAGCGGCCCGATGCGCGCCGACGGCGGGCGCACCATGATCCGCTCCACCATCGCCGGCGTGCCGTTTCCTTCGAGGAACGAGACCAGCGCCTCGCCCTTCCCGAGCTCTGTAATCACCTTGGCGGTGTTGAGCTGGGGGTTGGGACGGAAGGTCTCCGCCGCGGCAGCCACGGCCTTCTGATCACGCGGGGTGAACGCACGGAGCGCATGCTGCACACGGTTGCCGAGCTGTGCCAGCACCTTGTCCGGAACATCGATCGGGTTCTGGGTCACGAAATAGACGCCGACGCCCTTGGAGCGCACGAGGCGCACCACCTGCTCGATCTTCTCCATCAGCGCCTTGGGCGGATCGTTGAACAGCAGATGGGCTTCGTCGAAGAAGAACACGAGCTTGGGCTTGGGCGGATCGCCGACCTCTGGCAGGTGCTCGTACAGCTCCGACAGCATCCAGAGCAGGAAGGTGGCATAGAGCCGCGGGCTCTGCATCAGCTTGTCAGCGACCAGGATGTTGACCATGCCACGGCCGTCGCGATCGGTGCGCATGAAGTCGGCGAGGTCGAGCGCCGGCTCGCCGAAGAACTTGGCGCCGCCCTGGTTCTCCAGCACCAGGAGCTGGCGCTGGATGGTGCCGACGGTCTGTTTCGCCACGTTTCCGTATTGTGTTGTCAATTCGTCGGCGTGCTCGGCCACGAAGCTCAGGATCGCCCGCAAGTCCTTCATGTCGAGCAGCAGCAATCCCTGCTCGTCGGCGACGCGGAAGGCAATATTGAGCACGCCCTCCTGCACATCGTTAAGATCCATCATCCGCGCCAGCAGCAAGGGTCCCATCTCCGAGACGGTCGCCCGCACCGGATGGCCCTGCTCACCAAACACGTCCCAGAAAATGGTCGAGAACTGGTCCGGCTGGAACTTGAGGCCCATCTCCTGGGCGCGCTTGAGGATGAAGTCCTTGGCCTCGCCGACCTCGGCGATGCCGGACAGGTCGCCCTTGATATCCGCGGCGAAAACCGGAACACCCGCCCGGGCAAATCCCTCCGCCATGACCTGCAGCGACACCGTCTTGCCGGTGCCCGTCGCGCCGGTCACAAGCCCATGACGGTTTGCGAGCGACAAGGTCAGATAGGCGGGCTGTTCTCCCTTGCCGATGAAGATGGAGTCGCTGGTGTCCGCCGCCGTCGCTGTGGCCATTTGTCTTGCCTCGCCTCGTCACATTCCGGCGCGTGGATCGCATCGCTCCGGAGAACATCGGATGATCAATTCTACTTCATTCCACAACGGTAATGAAACTCTCAAACCGGAACCGGAGTGAGGAAATCCTTACCGACAAAACCCGAAGTTGAAGTCGGTTGCTCGCGTTGGCTTGCTGGCACCGCAGATGCGACATAAAGCGCCAGATCACCTTGCATCGCGGCAACAGTCGGGGCGACTTCGGACTGAATCAAAAATTTCTCGCGCGCGCTTCGCTTGAATTTTTCCACTCGAAAGCTCAAGATGAATTTTATAATGAAGGGGCCGGCAAGCAACCGGTTGAGGCGGGGTGTTATGGACGAGTTGATCGAGCAGTTGTCTGCGAAGGTCGGTATTGATAGAGCGGTTGCGGAAAAGACGATCGGTATCATCTTGAGTTTTCTTCGCACCGAAGGCCCCGCCGACAAGGTTCAGGCTCTCATCGACAAAATTCCAGGTGCTGACGCCGTGATCGCTGCAAGCGGCGGCACCAGCAAGCTCAGTGGCTTCTTCGGCGGCGGCCTGATGGCCCTCGGCGGCAAGCTGATGGGGCTTGGGCTGGGCATGGGTGAAATTCAGGACGTCGCGCGTGAACTTTTCAGGTTCGGCCGCGACAGAGTTGGAATGGACACGATCGACGACATCATTGCCGGCACCCCGGGTCTGCGCCAGTTCGCCTGATACAGTTCAGTCCAGTCCAGCGTCATGACATACCCCATCAGCAAGATCGATGGCCTCAACGGGCAGGCCGCAGCGAAACTGAAAGCCATTGGTATCCGCACGACTGAAGGGCTGCTCGAAGCGGCGCGCACCGTCAAGGGGCGCAAGGCGCTCGCGGCGACGACCGGCCTCGCCGAGCAACAGCTGCTGGAGTGGGCCAACATCGCCGACTGCATGCGCATCAAGGGTATGGGCAAGGCCAAGGCCGAGCTGCTGCGCGCGGCCGGCGTGACCACCGTCCGGGAGTTCGTCCATCGCAATCCGGAGAGGCTCGCCCAGGCGATGAAGGAAGCCAACGCCCGCCGCAAGCTGGTCGACGTCCTGCCCTCCGAAGCCTCGGTCAAGCGCCTGATCGAGCATGCCCGCAAGCTGCCCCTGAAAATTTCCTATTAGCCCCCTTCTCCGCAGCACAACGTTGTCGTTTCGCGCCTTGACTCCGCCCGGCGGACCGCGCAAAGCGACCGCATGACGCCAGCACCGCTGCCCTCGCCGCCGCCGTCCCGGACGCCGTTCGATCTGGCGCCGCTGCTGCGCGGTCGCACGCCCGCGGTGATGGGCGTGCTGAACATCACACCGGATTCGTTCTCCGACGGCGGCCGTTTCGACAGCCCGGAGCGCGCGCTGGAACAGGCGCGCCGCCTGATCGCGGAGGGCGCCGACATCATCGACGTCGGCGCGGAATCCACCCGTCCCTATGGCGGCATGCAGGCGGTCACCGCCGACGACGAACTGGCGCGACTTCGCCCCGTCCTGGCCGAAATCACCGCGCTCGGCACGCCGGTATCGATCGACACCATGAAGGCCCGCGTGGCGGACTGGGCGCTCGGCCAGGGCGTCGCCATCGCCAACGACGTCTGGGGGCTGCAACGCGATCCCGACATGGCCGCCGTGGTCGCGGCCCACGGCGCGCCGGTGGTCGTGATGCACAACCGTGACGCGGTCGAGCCCGCCCTCGATATCATGGCCGACCTCAAGGCGTTCTTCGCGCGCACGCTCGATATCGCGGCGAAGGCCGGCATCGCGACAGAGCGCATCGTGCTCGATCCGGGCATCGGCTTCGGCAAGACGCCGGAGCAGAGCATGACGGCGCTGGCGCGCCTCGCAGAGTTGAAGACATTCGGCTGCGCGCTGCTGGTCGGCGCCTCCCGCAAGCGCTTTATCGCCACGGTGGTCCCGTCCGAACCGCAACAGCGGCTCGGCGGCTCGATTGCCGCCCACCTGATCGCCGCACAGAACGGCGCCCGCATCATCCGCGCTCACGATGTCGCGGAGACCGTGCAGGCGCTGCGGGTCGCAGCCCGGATCGAGGATCTAAAATGACCGACACGATATTCATTCAGGGCCTGCTGATCCATGCCCGCCACGGCGTGATGGAGCATGAGGCCGAAGTCGGCCAGCGCTTCGTCATCGATCTCGAGCTTTCGACCGACCTGTCGGAATCCTCGCGCACCGACAAGCTCGCCGACACCGTGTCCTATGCCGACGTGGTAAAGGCCGCGACCGCTGCGTTCGCCGACAAGAACTACCGTCTGCTGGAGCGCGCGGCCGGCGCGGTCGCGGACGCCATCCTCGGCGCCTTCCCGCGCATCGGCGCGGTCAAGGTCACGGTGCACAAGCCGCATGCGCCGATCCCGGCGATCTTCCATGACGTCGGCGTCACCATCACGCGCAGCCGCGTCGGGGACTGAACCGTGGCCGACGCGCTGATCGCGCTGGGGGGCAATGTCGGCGACGTCCGTGCGACCTTCGCCGATGCCATTCCCGCGATCTGCGACCACGCCGGCGCCACGCTGCTGGCACGCTCGGCGGACTACATCACCCCGCCCTGGGGCAAGGCCGACCAGCCCCCTTTCATCAACGCCTGCATCCGCATCGAAACCGCCCTCTCGCCACTCGCGCTGCTGCGCGTACTACAGACGGTTGAGGCGGTTCATGGCCGCGACCGCGCGCGCGAGACCCGCTGGGGGCCGCGCACCCTCGACCTCGATCTCCTCGCCTATGACGACATCGCGCTCGCCGAGCCGGATCTGGTCCTGCCCCACCCCCACCTGTTTGAGCGGGCCTTCGTGCTCGTTCCCCTCTCGGAGATCGTGCCGGATCGCCTGATCGGCAGCCGGACCCCGCGCGACGCCCTCCAGGGGCTCAGCGCCGACGGCATTCGTGCCCTGCCGGGTCCCCCGTAACCGGTGATTGGCAGGGCCGGCCGGCCGTGGCATTTTGCACGGCAACGACAAGGCCTGTGCGGGAGACGACCCCTTTTCATGTCCGCAGAAACCGACGATCTGCCGCTGGCGCGGGAATTTCCGCCGGCGAGCCGAGACGACTGGAGGAAGCTGGTCGATGGCGTTCTCAAGGGCGCGCCGTTCGACCGTCTCGTCGGCAAGACCTATGACGGCCTGCCGATCGCGCCGATCTATTCCCGTGCGGCCAATGCCGGTCTCATCGCCGGCCGCGCCCCCGCAACGCCCTGGCGCATCATGCAGCGCGTCGATCATCCTGACGCGACGGCGGCAAACGCACAGGCGCTGACGGACCTCGAGAACGGCGCCAATGGGCTGGCGCTGGTGTTCGCCGGCGCGCACGGCGCCCACGGCTTCGGCCTCGAGCCATCGGCCGCTGCGCTCGAGCGCATCCTCGACGGCATCTATGTTGACGCCGGCATCGCCATCGAGTTCCAGATCGGCCCACAGACCCGCGACATGCCGCACCACTTCGCCGAGTTGCTCGCCCGGCGGAATGTCGCCCCGGCAAGCGTCGACGCCCGTTTCGGCTTCGATCCCATCGGCGCCGCGGCGGCCGGCGGCGCCAGCCCCTACGACTGGCAGGAGATCGCCGCGTTCTTCGGCCCCGCCGTCGCCCAGTTTGCACGGCTCGGCTTTGCCGGCCCGTTCGCTGTCGCTGATGGCCGCGTCGTCCATGACGCGGGCGGCTCGGAGGCCCAGGAACTCGCTTTCGTGGTGGCGACGGCGGTCACCTATCTGCGCGCCCTGGAAGCCGCCGGCGTCGAGCTCGACGTTGCCCGGCGGATGATCTACGCACGCCTCAGTGCCGATGCCGACCAGTTCCTGACGCTGGCGAAATTTCGTGCGCTGCGCCTGCTGTGGGCCCATGTCGAGCGCCACTGCGGCCTCGAACCACAGCCGCTGGTCGTCGCTGCCGACACCGCCTGGCGCATGCTGACCCAGCGCGATCCCTATGTGAACGTGCTGCGCGCGACCATCGCCACGTTCGCCGCCGGGCTCGGCGGCGCCAACAGCATCACCGTGATGCCGCATACGCTCGCCCTCGGGCTGCCGGATGCGCTCGCCCGCCGCATCGCCCGCAATACCCAGCTCATCCTCCTGGAGGAATCCAACCTCGACAAGGTCACCGATCCCGCCGCCGGCTCCGGCGGCATCGAGGCATTGACCGCCGAGCTGGCCGGCACTGCCTGGACGCTGTTCCAGGACATTGAGAAGGCCGGCGGCGTATTCCCGGCGCTGAAGCAGAATCTGATCCAGGATCGTGTCGCCGCAGTGCGCGCGGCACGCGACAGGAACATTGCCCGCCGCAAGGACGTGCTCACCGGCGCCAGCGAATTTCCGAACCTGCAGGAGGCGCCGGTCGCCGTGCTCGCGGCCAATCCAGTCACACTGCCGCCTTACGGCGCGCCGGCATTCCAATTCGCCGCACTCGCGCCGACCCGTCTCGCCGAACCGTTCGAGCGCCTGCGTGACCGCTCCGACCGGCAGTTGGCGCAGACCGGATCGCGCCCGGCCGTCTATCTCGCCAATCTCGGCACCGCTGCGGACTTCACCGCGCGCGCGACCTTCGCCAAAAGCTTCTTCGAGGCCGGCGGTATCGCCGCGGTGGATGGCGAGGGCGGCACCGACGTCGCGGCCATCGCAGCGGCCTTCAAGGCCTCGGGCGCGATACTCGTCTGCCTGTGCTCGTCGGACAAGATTTACGCGAGCCTCGCGGAACCCGTGGCTCGGGCGCTGCGCAGCACCGGCGCCCGCCATCTCTACCTGGCAGGACGCCCCGGCGAGCAGGAGGCCGCGCTGCGCGCGGCCGGCATCAGCGATTTCATTTTTGCGGGAGGCGACGCCCTGGCGACGCTCGACGCAGCCTATGCTCAGATGGGGGTTCCATGACCCGCGTTCCCGACTTCACCGGCATCGCGTTTGCGGCTGGAGCCGCCGCGAGTGTCCATGGCAGCGCCGCGCCCTGGCAGACGCCGGAAGGCATCGCCGTCAAACCCGCCTATGGGGAGAACGATCTCGCCGGCATCGACTTCCTCGACACCTGGCCGGGGATCGCACCGTACCTGCGCGGCCCTTACCCGACCATGTATGTCAACCAGCCCTGGACCGTGCGGCAGTACGCCGGCTTCTCCACGGCCGAAGATTCCAACGCATTCTACCGCCGCAACCTCGCGGCCGGCCAGAAAGGCCTCTCGGTGGCGTTCGACCTCGCCACCCACCGCGGCTACGACAGCGATCATCCGCGCGTCTCCGGCGATGTCGGCATGGCCGGGGTGGCGATCGATTCCATCTACGACATGCGCACCCTGTTCGCCGGCATCCCGCTCGACCAAATGAGCGTGTCGATGACCATGAACGGGGCGGTGCTGCCGATCCTCGCCCTGTTCGTGGTCGCGGCCGAGGAACAGGGCGTACCGCCGGAGAAGCTGTCGGGCACCATTCAGAACGACATTCTGAAAGAGTTCATGGTGCGCAACACCTACATCTATCCGCCGGCGAGCTCGATGCGGATCATATCCGACATCTTCGCTTTCACCTCCACGAGGATGCCGAAGTTCAACTCGATCTCGATCTCCGGCTACCACATGCAGGAAGCCGGCGCGACGCAGGACCTCGAGCTTGCCTACACGCTCGCCGACGGCGTCGAATATGTCCGCGCCGGCATCAACGCCGGCCTCGACATCGACCGCTTCGCGCCGCGGCTGTCGTTCTTCTGGGCGATTGGCATGAACTTCTTCATGGAAGTCGCCAAGATGCGCGCCGCCCGGCTGCTGTGGGCGAAACTACTCAAGCCGTTCAACCCCAGGGATGCGCGATCGCTGTCGCTGCGCACCCACTGCCAGACATCGGGCTGGTCGCTGACGGCCCAGGACGTCTTCAACAACGTCGCGCGCACCACCATCGAGGCGATGGCGGCGACGCAAGGCCACACCCAGTCACTGCACACCAATGCGCTCGACGAGGCGCTGGCGCTGCCGACCGACTTCTCGGCACGGATCGCCCGCAACACCCAGCTGTTCCTGCAGCAGGAGAGCGGCACGACGCGGATCATCGATCCTTGGGGCGGCTCCAGCTATGTCGAGCGGCTGACCCACGATCTTGCGAAGAAGGCCTGGGATCACATTCAGGAGGTCGAGGCGCTCGGCGGCATGGCCAAGGCGATCGAGGCCGGCATTCCCAAGCTGCGCATCGAGGAAGCCTCGGCCAAGACCCAGGCGCGGATCGACTCCGGTCGCCAGTCGGTGATCGGCGTCAACAAGTACCGCCCCGAAAGCGAGGCCGCGATCGACGTCCTCAAGGTCGACAACTCGACCGTGAGGCGGCTGCAGATCGACAAGCTCAAGCGCCTGCGCGGCGAGCGCAAGGAGGCCGACGTCGCCTCGGCGCTGCACGCCCTCAGCCGCGCCGCCGAGGATGGCACCGGCAACCTGATGGCGCTCGCCATCGACGCCGCACGGGCGAAAGCGACCGTCGGCGAGATTTCCGACGCCATGGAGAAGGTATTCGGCCGCCACCGCGCCGAAATCAGGTCCATTACCGGCGTCTACAAGCGCGAGGCTTCGGCGATGTCCGACAAGGTGGAGCGACTGCAGGCCCTGATCGAGCAGTTCGAGGAGGCCGAGGGCCGGCGGCCGCGCATCCTGGTCGCCAAGATCGGCCAGGACGGCCATGACCGCGGCCAGAAGGTGATCGCCTCCGCGTTCGCTGACGTCGGCTTCGACGTCGACATCGGACCGCTGTTCGCGACCGCGGACGAGGCCGCCCGCCAGGCTGTCGAGAACGACGTCCACATGCTCGGCGTGTCGTCGCTGGCGGCAGCGCACCTCACGGCCGTGCCGGAGCTCAAGGCCGCGCTGAAAAAGCAGGGCCGTGAGGACATCATGATCATCATCGGCGGCGTGATCCCGCCGCAGGATTACGACGCGCTGTACAAGGCGGGCGCCGAAGCCATCTTCCCGCCGGGCACGGTGATCGCGGATGCCGCCGAGGAGCTGATCCACAAGCTCAACGCGCGGCTCGGCCACTCCAGCGCGGCAGCAGAGTAGACCCCATGCGACCAATCTTCCCGACCGCGCGGCGCGGTGCGCCGGCGAACGCCCTGCGCCTGACCGCCTGTGCGGTCGCGACCTGGCTCATGCTCTTCTCTCCGCCTCGCGCCATCGCGACCGGAGACAACGCCGGTGTGACGTTCAAGAGCAAGATCGTCGAAACCGTCGTCGGCCTCGACGCCACGATCAAGGCCGACCCGCCGCTCGCCGCCAACCTGCTGGCGGAGGGCAAGCGTTGGGCGGAGAAGTCCCGCCGTGAGGCGGAGACCGAAGCCAAGGCCTCGCCCGAGCTCTTCCGCGACGGCAATCCCTGGTCGTTCGAGCGCCAGTACGCCACCGATGCGGTGGTCGCCGACCGCTACGTCAGCATCACCCGGCAGGAATACAGCTACACCGGCGGCGCCCACCCCAACACGGTTCTCGACACCATCCTGTGGGACCGCACCGTCGGCAAGCGCATCAGCATCCGGCCGTTCTTCACCGAGCTCGCCGACGGCGGCCCGACGCTGTCGGCGCTGCGAACCGCGATCATCGACGCCCTCAAGGCGGAGAAGAAAGCGCGCGGCGTCGAGGACAGTCCGGAAATGGACTGGTTCAAGGGCATCGAGCCGAAGCTGTTGAAGATCGGGCCCGTCAGCCTCGCGCCCTCGACGGTCGCGGGCAAGAGCAGCGGCCTCGTTTTCATCTATTCGCCCTATGCGGTCGGCTCCTACGCCGAGGGCAGCTATGAGGCGTTCGTACCATGGGAACGCTTCAAGACGTTCCTGACGGCGGACGGCCGCGCGATTTTCGACGGCCAGCGCCCGCCCGTCGACAAGGCCAAATAGCCGTCCGGAAAACGGGTGGCCGTCCCCTCGCCCCGCTGACAAAAGAGCCGCCTGCCAACTCAGGAGGCTCGATGAGCACACTTCACGACAAAGTCGCGATCGTCACCGGCGCAAGCTCCGGCATCGGTCGCGCAGCCGCATTGCTATTCGCACGCGAGGGCGCGGCCGTGATCGCATCAGGCCGTCGCCAGGGCGAACTCGATGCCCTGGTCGCGGAGATCGAGGCGGCGGGCGGCCGCGCCCATGCGCTCGCCGGCGACGTCCGCGACGACTCTCACGCACAAGGGCTGGTGGACGCTGCAACCGCGCGCTTCGGCGGCCTCGACATCGCCTTCAACAATGCCGGCATGACCGGCACTGCCGCCCCCCTGCCCGACCTGCCGGTCGCCGCGTGGCGCGAGACCCTCGACACCAACCTGACCAGCGCATTCCTCGCCGCCCGCCACCAGATCCCGGCGATGCTGGCGCGCGGCGGCGGCTCGCTGATCTTCACCTCGACCTTCGTCGGCCATACCGTCGGCTTTCCCGGCATGGGCGCCTATGCCGCGAGCAAGGCCGGCCTCGTCGGATTGACCCAGGTGATCGCGGCGGAATTCGGCGGGCGCGGCATTCGCGCCAATGCGCTGCTGCCGGGCGGCACCGATACGCCGATGGGCCGCAGCGTCGCCGACACACCGGAGAGCCGCGCGTTCATCGAGGGCCTGCATGCGTTGAAGCGCCTCGCCCGGCCCGAAGAGATCGCGCAGGCCGCGCTCTATCTCGCCTCCGACGCGGCGAGCTTCGTCACGGGGACGGCGATGCTGGTCGATGGTGGCGTCTCGATCACGCGGACCTGAGACGGGCAGGATCGCCGCGGCATCGGTCCACGCCGGTGCCGCGGCCGCCCGGGATCAACTGGCGAGCCGATCCCCCTTCGGGGACGTCGCCGTCTCGTCATCGCTCTCGGTGCACACCCGGTTACGCCCGAGGCGCTTGGCGAGATAGAGCCGCTGGTCCGCTTCGGCGACCAGCGCATCCCAGCTCATCTGGCCTGGGCGATAGAGAGACACGCCGAAACTCGCGGTCACCGACAAGGTCGAGGGAACGTCGGGCACCGCCATCAGCCGCAGAGCGGTCCGAAGCCGTTCGGCAATCAGCCGTCCCTCGTCGTCGCGGCTGGCCTGGACCAGCACCACGAACTCCTCGCCGCCATGGCGTGCGAACGACGTTCCCGGCCGCAGGCGCGCCTGCACCGTCGTCGCGACACACTTCAGCACCACGTCGCCGACGCCGTGGCCATAGGTATCGTTGATCGACTTGAAGTAATCGATGTCAAACATGATGAGTGCCAGCGATCGTCCGCTGCGGTCGGCCTCGGCGACGGCACGCCGCCCCACCGCCTCCAGCGCCCGGCGATTGAGCAGGCCGGTGAGCGGGTCGGTCTCCGACAGCCGCTTCAGCTTCGCCGCCATGCGCTCCTGATCGAGTTCGAGATCCTTTTGCAGACGCTGCTGCTGGCGCAGCACGTCGAGACTGTCGAACAGCTCCTGCATTTCCTCGCTGCCCTGACGGCGTTCGCCCTCGGGCTCGGTCAGCACGCCCTGGGCGATCGCCACGATCTGCTCCCGTGCGGCCATCAGCGGCACGAACAGCAGATAGTGCAGCGCCGCGCCGATCAGGATCAGCACCGACCAGACCGACAGCATCAGCGCCGCGGTCAGCGCCAGCATCTTCTGGGCATGATCCCGCGCCTGGGCGACCCGCTGATGCGAGGCCTGGCCGATCAGCTCGCGCAGCGTCTCCACCGGCTTCATGCCCGGCACATAGTCGGCGGTGAATTCGGCGAGGCTGAGGCGACCGCTCATCAATGCGATGTTGTCGGCCACCTGACGGGCAAACGGCAGCGCCTCACCGAAATATTTTCGGTCGACATCGTCGAGCGCCGCGCGCACTGCTGCATCGTCGATCAGTGTGCCGGCGTAGCTGGACACCAGCGCACGAAGCTCCGTCAGTCGGCCTTCGGTCGCGGTGATGCGGTCATGAAGCTCGCGATCGGGCGCTCCCGACGACGCCAGCATCATCACCACATAGGATCCGAGCCGGCCGGCATACTCGCGCAGATTGCTGCAGATGGTGCTGAGCAGCACCTCGTTGCCAGCCTGGGGATAGTCGCGAATGATGTCGCCGCCGAGATCGTCTCGCAGCGCGGCCGCGACGTCCGCTGCGGCGAACATCTTCTCGATGGCGTCACGGACACGCGCGCTGTCGCGTTGCGCAAGCAGCTCGGCGGAAATGGCATCGACGGCGGCCCGCCCGCTCGCAAGCGCCATGCGGACCCTGGCCATCAACGCAAGCTCGCTGTCTGCATCCGACGAGGTCCGGCGGGCGAAAGATTCGAACGCGCTGATGGCGTTGTCGGAATGACGTCGCGCAGCGCCGAGGTCGGCGTCGAGACGCACCTGCGCATCCGGCGCGGCCCCGATCCGGCTGTTGGCCGGGCCGCGCTCGGCCGAAACCAGGTTCGCCACGACCAGGGCGAGGTGAAAGCGCTCCAGCTCCCGCGCCGCCGTACGATCGCGCTGATACGCCTCGAGGTTGGCCATGAACAGGACGCCGCCGAGGAGCAGACAACCGATCGCGGTCATCCAACCGGCCAGCCGATAGAGCTTTCGAAGGCGAAGCGACGTCATGAACTTTGACCGAATCCCATCCGTTCGGCCCCAACAAAGCTGAACATCGCTTAGAGCGGGATTAAACCCCTCTGTTGCGGTGCGATGGAACTGGGCGGTTGGTAAAGAGAGTCTGATCCTGATCGGGCAACTTCGCCGGCTTTCCCGTTTCCGGCGTTCATCTTGCTCGCCACAACCAGCACGTTCAGCAGCGCGTCGCTCGCAGCGTCGCTGCGTCAGCCGCTCGTTCTGCCCGCGCTCAACGTGCCTCCGCTTCCCGCCCGGGTGCCTTGTCGAGGATGGCGCGGACATGACGCACGACATGATCGGCGACGATGGCATGCCCTTCGGCGGTCGGATGCACCGCACCGCTGTACATCCCGGCATAGACCGGCTGCAGGATGTCGAACAGCGAGAACGCCGTCGAATGCACATTCGCGGTCAGAAAGGCGTCATTGGGTGTGCGGAACAGCCGCCAGCGGTGCTCGTAGGGCAGGAACGCCGCGGGCGAGTACGGCGAATAGCCGTCGGCGTCGGGCCAGCGACGCGGCATCGCCATGAGGTCGCCATCGGCGACCGCACGCCGGGGATCGCGCGCGCACAGGCCGCGCCTAGCGAACTCGACCTGATGATCGGTCAAAAGCTGGAAGCCGGTACCGCTACCGGTCACAAGCGCAGGACAGCCGCCGGCACGGGCATCGTCGATGCAGCGCATGCGCGTGAAGAAATCCTTCAGGAAGTCGACGGTCTCGCCAAGGCGCACGCGATCGAGCCGCAGCCTGGGATGGACATCGAGCCCGAGCGCCGGCTCATTCCCGCACAGGCCGCCGTTCTCGTCGAACTGGATCGGCTCGTACGCCGTCTGCAGCACCCGCTGCGGCGGCACGCCGAAGCCATCCTGCAGTGCATCGCGCAACGCCTTCATGCGCTTGTCGAGCTGTTCCATGTAGAGACGCGACACCTGCGGCGAGAAGCGGATCTGCTGGCCGATGGCGCCGGCGATCGGCGCCAGATCACTCGCGCCTTCCGTCATGGCGTAAAGCAACAGTGCCGAGAAGCCGACGTCGTTACCGCCGATCGACAGCAGCACGGTATCGATTGGCCGCTTGCGGCTCTGCGGTGCGCACCAGGTCTTGGCGACGATACGGGTGGAGATCTGCGTGCTGCCGCTGGCATAGACCGGCAGCGTATAGGATGCTGCCTGCGTCCGCGCGCCACGGCACATCAACTCGGCGAGCTGGTCGAGCTGGGCGCGCGCGACCGCGTTGGCGGCGCCCTCGCGCGCCTTCTTGTCGAGGAACAGCCCTTCGGTCACTTCCGACCCGGTGCAGGCGAGGCTGATCAGCGTCACCGAGCGGTGCGGATTTTCCAACGCGAGCTGCAGGCCGACGCGGAATGGATAACCGTACTGCGAACGATGGCAATCCGGGCTGAGCCAGCGCGGCCCGGCCTTCGCGAACGCAGCGGCGAATTCCGGCGAACTCAGGCGGTAGCTCAGCCCCCTGGTCTCGTCCTCCAGCAGCCGGCGCGGCAGCAGCTTGGGATCGAAGCCGGACGACGACGCAAGGCCGAACACCGCGGCGCGATTCTGCGGTTCGACCTTGCGGGCCGCAACCTGATCGTCGCGTGCCTGCGCCGGATCATAGATCATCTGGCGCGAGGCGCTGAAGGTGACCGGGCGGTCCGGATTGCTCTCGCCGGAGGCAAAGGAATCCCCCATCGCCACGACCAGAACATCGTCGACGCTGACATTGCCGTCGGTCAGCGTGCGGCCATCGGGCAGCGTGACCTCGACCCTGACGCCGGACACCGCACGATCGAGCGCGAACGGCACGCGTGGAATGACCAGTGCGGCGGCACAGGCGAGCTTGCGGCTCTCGGCACGGCCGCCGGCCTTGCGCGGGGTCCAGCTCCAGGTGCAATCGCCCTGCGGCACCTCCGCGAGGCGCTCGGGCGCAAGGCGCAGGACGACGGTGTGTGCCTCTGGAAGAACGTAGTCCTCCTTCGCGACGCCCCAGGAATAACGTCGTTCGCAGGTGACGGGATAGCGCGCCGCCGTGCTGTCGTAGCAGACCGCATCGATGGTCTGTGCCGCCCAGCCGAGCCGCGAGGCGGCGTAGCGCGCCCGCGCCGACGCCGCGCAGGCGTCCGGCGTGGTCGCGTCGCGGCAATCGGGATCGTTGAGACGACGCTCGGTGCGCCAGATCGCGTCGGCCGGCGGCCGCGTCGCGCCATCGCGCGCAACGGGATAACCGCGTTCATACATCGCGAAGGAACTGGTGTTGCGGAAGAAACGGAATGGGCCTTCGACCTGCCAGACAAGGTCTGCGCACAGCGCCGGGCCGACACCCAGCATCATGAAAGCCGCCGAACACACCGTCCGCGTGGCCGTGATCCACACCATCAGCCCCTCCCGCACAACGACCTGACCGTTAGTGGCGGTGGACAGCCGGAAAGTTCACGAACGACCACGCCATGCGGTGTCACGCCACGATAGGCATAAACCCATGAAAAATATCAGGTTTACACCACGCCCGCCGTCTCCATGGTCGTCACTGCGGCATCGCTTGGCTGCAAAATCGGCCCAATCGGGATGGCCGCGGGAGTGACGCGGTCCGCGTGGTCGACTATTGAACAGCCATGACCGCACGCGATCCTGCCAATGACCTGACGGGCTTCGCCGATGACGTCCGTGGCGGTCATCGCGCAGCCCTCGCGCGCGCCATCACCCTGATCGAGAGCCGGCGCACCGACCACCAGACGCTCGCGCGCGACCTGTTGCAGGCGCTGCTGCCGGCGACCGGCAACGCCATCCGGGTCGGGATCACCGGCTCGCCCGGTGTCGGCAAATCCACCACCATCGATGCGCTCGGAATGGAGCTGATCGGCCGCGGTCACAAGGTCGCGGTGCTCGCCGTCGATCCCTCGTCCGCCCGCACCGGCGGCTCGATCCTCGGCGACAAGACGCGGATGGCGCGGCTGTCCGCGGAAGCGAACGCCTATATCCGCCCCTCGCCGTCGGCCGGCACGCTGGGCGGCGTCGCCGCCAAGACCCGCGAGGCCATGCTGCTGTGCGAAGCGGCCGGCTTCGATATCGTGCTGGTCGAGACAGTCGGCATCGGCCAGTCCGAAACCGCGGTCTGCGACATGACCGATTTCTTCCTCGCCCTGATGCTGCCCGGCGCCGGCGACGAACTGCAGGGCATCAAGAAGGGCCTCGTCGAACTCGCCGACATGATCGCGGTCAACAAGGCCGACGGCGACAACCTCGCCCGCGCCAAAGCGGCCGCCGCCGAGTACAACGCCGCGCTGCATATTCTGACACCACGCTCGGAGCACTGGTTTCCGCCGGTCGTCACCTACTCTGCGCTGACCGGCAGCGGCATCGCCGCGCTGTGGCAGAAGGTGCTCGATCACCGCACCGCAATGATCGCCTGCGGTGATTTCGCCACGCGGCGGCGCGCCCAGCAGGTGAAGTGGATGTGGTCGATGCTGGAAGAGCGCATGCGGGCACGCCTGCGTGCCGATCCCGTCATCCGCGCCAGAGTGAAGGAAACCGAAACGTCGGTCGCCGAGGGGCGCATCACTCCCGCCATCGCCGCCGACACCATCGCGCGGCTGCTCGACGCCGGCGCCCGAAACAGCTGACACGGAGGCCCGCCGGGAATGGACAGGCTCAGAATCCTGATCACCGGCTTCGGCCCTTTCCCGGGCGCGCCCGACAATCCGACCGAACGGCTGGTCGCGCGCCTCATGAGGCTGCGCCGTCCGGCGCTGGCCGACGTTGCGCTGCGAGGCCACACCTTCCATGTCAGCTATGGCGCCGTCGACCGCGACCTGCCCACGCTGCTGGCTCTCCATCAGCCGCATGCCATGCTGATGTTCGGCCTCGCCCAGCGCACGCCGTTCGTGCGCATCGAAACGCGGGCACGCAACGCCGTCACGACATTGTGGCCCGACGCCGACCAGAATCGCGGACTGGCGGCGCAGATCGCTCACGAGGCGGCGGCAGACCTTCACTTCGGTCCGCACACCGCTCGCCTGCTGCGGGCCGCGCAGCAGAGCGGCGTTTGGGCGCGGCCATCGCGCGACGCCGGACGTTATCTCTGCAATTACCTGAGCTGGCGGGCGATCGAGGCCAGCCGCGCGCCGGGCGGCCCGCTGCTCACGGCTTTCGTCCATGTGCCGCCAATCCCCCGCGATGCAACCGGCCGACGATTGGGACAAGGGCAAAGGGTCGGCTTCGAGGAACTGGTCGATGCCGGCGAAGCGATGCTCGTCACCCTGGTGGCGTTGACCCGCCAGCAGTTGCGCACGACGGCCAGCGGTTAACCACGCCCGCAACAATCGTCGCCATGCGGCAGCGACGTGCCGCCGGACAAAGTTATTCTTGTGCCGAGTTGCCTTCGCGCCGACAGCGCCAGTTCCGGAGCCCGTCATGGATATCGATCGCCGCCGCCTGCTCCGCACTTCGACCGCTGCCCTTGCGAGCGTTACGCTCGCGCCGTCGCTCGCCATGGCCGCCGCATCGCTGCCCTCGGCGCTTGGCCGCGATGCCTCCCAATACGGCGTGCGCCCCAACGGCGCCGACGACCAGACCCGCGCCCTGCAGCGCGCCATCGACGACTGCGCGCGGGCACAGGTGCCGCTGGCGTTGCCGCCAGGCACCTATCGCACGGGCCTGCTGCGGCTGCCGCATGGCGCACAGATTATCGGCGTCGCCGGCGCCAGCCGGCTGCAACTGACGAACGGTCCCTCGCTGTTCGAAAGCCAGGGCGGCAACGGTATCCGTCTCACCCGCCTCGTCCTCGATGGTGCCGGCCTGCCGCTGGCCACGCGCCGCGGCCTTGTCCATTGCCTGCAAGGCGAAGACCTGCGCATCGCCGACTGCGAGATCATGGCCAGCGGCGGCGCCGGCATCTGGTTCGAGAATGTCGGTGGCGAGGTACGCGGCAATCGCATCCACGACATCGCCACCACCGCGGTGATTTCGTTCGACGCCCGTGGCCTCGCGGTCGGCCAGAACACGATCCGGGCCTGCAACGTCAACGGCGTCGAGATCCTGCGGAGCGCGCCCGGCGACGACGGCACGCTGGTCACCGACAACCGGATCGAGGGCATCAAGGCCGGCCCCGGCGGCTCCGGACAATACGGCAATGCCATCAACGCGTTTCGCGCGGGCAATGTCATCGTGCGCGGCAACCGCATCAGCGACTGCGACTATTCGGCGGTGCGCGGCAATTCGGCGGCCAATATCCAGATCGTCGGCAACAGCGTCAGCAGTGTCCGCGAGGTCGCGCTCTACTCCGAATTCAGCTTCGAGGGCGCGGTGATCGCCAGCAACACGGTGGACGGCGCCGCCGTCGGCGTCTCCGTCTGCAACTTCAACGAGGGCGGTCGCCTCGCCACGGTTCAGGGCAACGTCATCCGCAACCTGCTGCCCAAGCGCCCCGCCGGCACCGCGCCGGACGACGACGCCGGCATCGGCATCTATGTCGAGGCCGACACCGCAGTCAGCGGCAATGTGATCGAGAATGCCCCGGCGTTCGGCATTATCGCCGGCTGGGGAAACTATCTGCGGGATGTCGCCATCACGGGTAACGTCGTTCGCAACGCGCTCGTCGGCATCGGCGTCTCGGTCGTCCCGGGCGCCGGCACAGCGGTGGTCAGTGGCAACATGATCTCGGGCGCGGCCGGTGGCGCCATCGTCGGCCTCGACCATGCCAAGCCGGTCAGCGGCGACCTCACCCGCGAAGGCGCATCACGCTTTCAGCAGATTGCGCTCGGCACCAATACCGTACGTTGAAAACATCACCGGCGGCAGCAGCGACGGCCGCCGGGCCTCCACCTCACGCTGGCTGTCCACGGCCTTGCGCCGCTCCAGCAGCGCAATGATCGGCGCGCTGGTCTCGATCGGCTCCGGCGCCGCCTGCGGCAGACCGGCATTGGCGTTTTGTTCGCCGACTTCGGCGACCTCGCCCGGCCATACGTCGTCGAACGCGCTCGCCGCCACGGGCTGCGGTGCCGCGGACTGAGGCACCTGGCACGCTGGCACCAAGGGCTCCGGTGCGATGGGCTCTAATGCCAAAGGCTCCGGCACCAACGATTCCAGCACCACAGCCGGACGAGGCGCGACCTCGATCCGGTCTGCCTTCTTCTCGGCAGTCAGCGCCGCACGCTCCAGCAACGCCACGATGGAGGCGCTCGGTTGCGGCGCGGCCGACGGCGCAACCTCGGCACACGGTCCTGGGCGCAAACGGACACCCGCCGGATCGAACTGCTGAATCCTGCACCAGGCGTCGACGGCCGCCTTGGCCTCGCGCACATTCACCAGGAAGTCGACTTCGGTGTGGAAACGGCGCCAACGGCCGCTATCGTAAAGCTCGGTCAGATAGGCCAGCCGCTGCTCCGCCAGCGCGCGCCCCCGCACAGCGGGTTCGGCGAAGTAGGTGACGCCCGGGGTCATGTCGGCGCGCGGCCGGGTCTCAAGTCGCTGAGTCATAAAAAGTCCGCAAGGAGTAAAGGCCGGACGCAGACGCAACGACGAATCAAACAGCCGATGCGACTATTTTGTGGAAAGATTGTGAGTTGTCCAGATGCGAGAATTGACATTCCGCATTTGGACACACTTGGCGGGAAGGAATGGCGCAGAAGCCGATCGTCGGGGCACGATCAGCTCCGCTTCCGCCGCTCATATCGCATCGGTTGATGACTGATTTTTGAAAACCGGATGATACGCCGGACTTATCTCACCTGCAGCTTGATGGCCGCCCGAAACGAGCCCCGCGAGGCGTCCGGCAACAACGGGCCGGACGCGGCCGGCGGTGCCTTGGGCGCGCCCGACAGGGCCGGCGCTGCGGCCGATGGCACCGGGACGACGGCGATCGCGCGCGACAGCGCCGCCGTGTAGTCGGGTACCGCCGTGAATGCATCACGGGTGAAATCGTGGCGGATGGCATCGCCGCCATCGGGGCGGATGGCGCAAACCGCAACCACCGTCTCGGTGCCCTTGTCCTTCATGCGGTATTTGAATGGTGCGCCGATGCCGGGAAACTGGACAGGCATGCCGGCCCGGACACGGTTGTCCTGCTGGAAACGGTTGGGCAGCAGTACGGTCCCCTCCCCCTTTTCATCGACATCGGTCAGGGTCAGAAAACAGTCGCGCGGCGCGACAATGGTGAATACCGGGCTGTCGCCCTGGCGATAGCCGTCCGCATCCGAAGTCAGCGTCAGGTCGGTCAGCGAGATCGGCTGTGCAAGAGACTGGCTGAAAACTTCCGGCTGCCGTGCATTCGCCACCCGGACCGGTTTGAGGCTGGTGAGTTCGGCGGCGAGATCGCGGAACATGACCTCGAACTGGTCGCGCGGGACCGTTCCCTGGGACAACCGCCGGATCAGTGGCCTGATCCGCAGATTGGCGTCCTGTGCGGCAGCGTTGAAGTCCTTCACCGACAGTCCCAGTTCGGCCGCCGCCGACGTCAGGTCGAGATCGTCCTCGTAGCGTTTGAACAGCGCATTGGTCATCTCCACGCCGTTGAGCTTGAGCACGGGCTCGAGTCCAGCCCGCATCATGGCCTCGGTGAAGCGCTTGCCGTCCGCGGCGATCGTCGCATCCATGGTCTCGCGTGGCGGATACAGCGCCTCGACCACGCTGCGCATCTCCTGCGGGAACGCGCGCGAGCCCTGCACGCTGTCGCGGATCTCGTCGCGCGCCTTGCGCATGCCCTGGTCGTGGCAGCCCATACAGGATACGCCGTTGGTGACGGTAAAATCCTTGCGCGATGCGTCGCGAACGATCGAGGTCGGGCCCTTGTCGAGACGCTCGCCGTTCGCCTTGTTGAGATAGTAGCCCTGAAAGCCGTTCGGCAGGCTGAAGATGGTCTCGCCGCCATCGTGGTAGAAGCCCTCGCCGCCCGGTCCGAGCGGATAGTCGAACAGGTTCTGGCGGTCACGGTTGCCGGCGAAGTCGTAGGACGTCCAGAAGTAGCCGCTGCGCGAGGGATGGCGCTCGATCAGGCGATTGTTCTGGCTGACGCCGGACTTCTGGAAGCCGGCGCGCTGGGCGGCGAAGGTGCGGATATCGTTCTCGACATTGACGCCCTGATCGCGCGTCAGCTCCACGAACGTCGCCGGCAGGCGCAGCAGCTGGTGATAGAGCGACGGCTGGGACGCGGCGAACGCGAACCAGTCGGCACGCACATAAGGCAGCGGCGAGCGCGTGGCGTCCGTCAGCGCCGTCTGTCCCGGCAGATCCGGCTGCATGTTGTAGGGATAGACCGCGAGCAGGCTGTCCCAGTCCGCAGCATCCCAGCCGAGATCGGCGAGATTGACGCGCAGGATGGTTGCATCGGAATCGATAGTCTCCAGCGCCACCACCGACGAGGCACGGCTCAGCGAGTTCAGCAGCTTCACGGCGCCCTGGCGATAGACCTTCATCGCCGCCGCATCGGTACAGATGTTCGCCAGATGTGTCAGCGTCAGATAGCGCGTGGTGGCACGCCGCGCCGCCGGCTGGCGCGCGAGATCGGCGGCCATCGCCTCGGTCATCATCGCCGTCGTGATGCGCTTGCGGCCTTCGCAGGACGCGGCGGTGCGGCTGCCGAGCGCCGTGATCCAGGCTTCCAGCGCCTTGAGATCACTCTCCGACACGCTGCCGAAGCGTGTTGCGCCCTCGTAGTTGACGTCGTAGGGCATCTCCTTGTCGGCGATCTGGCGGAACAGCTTCGAGCCCAGCGGATTGCCGGGCAGCACGTAGCTCGGGTTGGCCGCGATCTGGTCGAGCCGCAGGATGTTGCCGAAGTTCTTGGCGGGCCGGTCGCGATCGACGAGACGCCCCTGCTGGTGACAGCGCGCGCAGTTGCGATCGAGCATATCGAAGGCCGCCTTCGCCACCGCATCGGCGGGGGCGACCGGAACAGCCGCATCCTGGGCCCGCATCGCCGTGCCGCCAAGCAGCATCCCGAACGCCGCGACGATGGCGATACGCGCCACGCCACGGCGAAACGGAGAGAAACGGCCGAGCATGCGCATGTCCTTCAAAAGCCCTCGTCTATCCGATTTGATGGGGCTGGAAAACCATCGGGTGCGAGACCGCGTCTTGCCGCCGCACATATGGCTTCCGCTAGCGCGCGGCCGTCACCGTGGTGTTGACGACCTGGACGCGGCGGTTCTCGGGCGCGAACGGACTGGACGGCGCCTTCAACCGCTCGCTGCCGAAACCGATCGCGATCAGCGTATCGGGTGCGAGATGAAAGCGGGTGATCAGAGTGCGTCGCACCGCGTCGGCGCGGCGCTGCGACAGGCGCTGGTTCACCAGCGCCGGTCCCTTGGCGTCGGTGTACCCGTTGATGAAAAACACCTGTCCCCTGAACTCGGGCCGCGACAGCACCTGCCCGAGCGCAGCAAGCGCTGGCGTGGCCCGCGCGCCGATCACGGCGGAGCCGGAGTCGAACAGAATCTCGAGATCGATCGCCGGCTTCACGCTGGCGATCGCATAGACCTGCGCCCGCTCCGTCGCCGTCGGCGGCGCCGCAGGTTCGATGGTGATCGAGCGGCTGCGCAGCGTATCGACGAGGCGCCTGTCGGCGGCGGCCCTCGCCTTGTCTTCGCCATCCGGTTTCGGATCGACTTTCAAATCCGTTCTGGAACCAGCCGGCGCGGCCATGCCGACGCTGCGGCTCGGGGACGGCGGTGGCTGCAACGCAGCGCGAATCTCGTCTTCGAGGGATTGCGCCTGCGCAGACATTGACAGCGCCGATACGGCGATCAGCACGGCCAGTCCCGCGCGACGGAAAACGCTGCGCGGAACCTCGGGACACCACCGAATGACTGCCTCGCGCCTCATCGCCGATCCGATTGAAAAAGGACCCGCCCGGGGGGACAACCGGGCGGGTCCAGCCGTTTCGGCACGTGGGTGGATGGGCGCTCGCGCCGAACAGCCCGGGAAGGTTGCCCCTCCCACAACAGATAGTCGCGGCAGCGCACGAGACGTTCAAAGCGGTGGCGATTTTTTTTGAGAGTATCGAACGATCGGGAGACAGCCTTAGACAGGACACCCGTCATTCCATTGTCGCTGCGCATGCACGCCGTGCGATGCTCCGCGCGACGGCATTCGGAACCGATCGTCGTGGTTGAGCGCGTCGCCGCCGTTCAATGCTCAGTCGGCTGCGGCGCTTCTCCGGCCGCAGCGCCCGAACCGCTCGCCGTCGCTACTGGCGCGCCGGCGGCCTGCACGGCCGCGAGCGCATCGGCGCGTCCCGCACCGAACAGATCATCGCGCCCCGGCGCGCCGAGATCCTGCGCGGTCTTGGCAAGAATGCCGCGCACATCGCTCGCAGTCAGTGCCGGATTGCGCTCCAGCATCAGCGCCACGAGTCCACTGATGTAGGCTGCGGCGAACGACGTGCCAGACGTCACCTGATATTTGGCGTCGGGTGCGGAAGTCAGAATATCGACGCCGGGCGCGGCGATCGCGATGTGGCTGCCGCGGTTCGAGGCCGGAAACAACCTGTCCGATGCATCGGTCGCACTGACCGCGATGACGTTGCGATCAGCAGCGGGATACAGCGGTGGCGATTTCGGCCCGGCGTTGCCGCTCGCCGCCACCAGGATCACGCCCTTGCCGGCCGCGGCGGCAAGACTCTTGCCCAGCAGCGGATCTTCCGGGCCGGCGAAGCTCATGTTGATGACACGAGCCCCCTTCGACACAGCGTAGTCGAGGCTGCGCAGCAGCACGAACGAGGTGCTCTCGGCGCTGCTGCCGGCGACGCCGAAGGCGCGGATCGCCAGAAGATTGGCCGACGGCGACGTGCCCATCAGGCGGGCATGGGCGGCGATCACGCCGGCAATGCCGGTGCCATGCGCGTGCGGCCCTTCCTTGCTGCCAAGCGCATCGAAGGTGCCGCCGATCACGCCGGCGAGTTCGGGATGACTGACATCGATACCGGAATCGATCACCGCGATGGTGATGTTGTCACCACGCGCGAGCCCGTGCGCCTCGGGCAGCCGCAATCGTGCCAGCGCATACTGCGCCGGATCGCCCTCAGCCACCGCCACGGCCGCCTGCTGCAGCGTGAAACGATAGTTCGGCTGCGCCGACTTGATGACATTGTCGGCGACCAGTTCCCGCACCACGGTGCTCACCGACCGATTGTCAGGAATCCGCCAGCGGAACATGGTGCTGCCGATCAGCGGGAAACTCTGCGACTGCAGCCGCGTCAGACGGTGGCGGCGCGCGATCGCGTCGGCTTCTGCGTCGGTGGGATTGCCGTCGACCTCGATGACGAGCTCGCGCGGCACGAAGCGGCGGTCACTGTCAGGCGCGCTGTTCTTCTTGCCGCGCGGCGACGATCCCCCGCCGGACTGTCCGGCTGAGTTGCCGGAGGCGGACTTGGTCTGCCCCCTGGTCGTCGGGTCCTGATAATTGAGGTTGGGCGAATAGCGGACATTCGGCGTCAGGCCGTTGCCGAGATTGACGTTCGGCATGCGCGGACCGACGGTCGCGCTCACGGTCGGCGCCACCGTGGGGGCGACGCGCGGCCCGACATTGATGGAGTTGACCTGCGGGCCGCGGTTCATGATCGATTGCGCGCGGGCGACGGCGAACGACATCGCAAGCGTGGCGGCCGCGATCATCGCGCCGAACACGATCCGGCGATGCCCGGCCGTGGAACCGCTCCGAGGCTTGGTCATGCACCCCTCCGTGCCCTGAGCGTCAGATACCTTCGCATCCCGCCGCGTCGGTGGCGTGCGCCCGAGCCGGGCGCCGCGTCATCGACAAGCCAACGCCGCTCACTCCGCCGTGGCGACGAAACCGACGATCTTTTCCGACTGGATCTGCGACGTCAGCTTCGCCAGGTCGTCCTTCGACAGCGCGCTGTCACCGAACCGCACACGGAACATGCCCGCCTTCGGACCATCGACAATCGAGCCCTTGTAGGTCCCGAGGAACGCATTGATATCGGCGACCCGCGCGTCCGGCGCGAAGCGGATCAGCATCACGGCGCCAGCGGCCTGCGGCGCTCCCTGGTACGAAGCGGTCTGGTAGCCGCCGCGATCCTTGACCAGCACGGTGCCGATGACGCCCGCCTGCAGCAGCACCAGCAGTGCAGCCGCGGTGGCGGACAACGCCAGCACGCGGGGAGACAGGCTGGCGAAAAATGCATTGACGCGCGCCGACAGGCCGGCCGCCGCCGACGGCGTGGGCGCCGGCTCGGCATCGATCGCGGCGAACAGCTTCTGCATCGCCCGCGCCGACGGCGCACCGAGAGTCTCGTTGAGATAGATGGCGCCGGCCTGCTCGTCCTGGATCACCGCGTACTGCCGCGCCAGTGCGGGATCGCGCCGCAGCGCGTCGTCGACCCGCCGCGCATCGCGTGCGCTGAGCGTGCCGTTGGCGTGCCACGGCAGCAGCGCCTCGAGCTCGCCTGGCTCGCCCTCGGGAATTTTCTTGCTCGTCGCGGTCATGGCCAACCTCGTTCGACGCCGGCTGCTTTCAGCAGCTCGGCAAGTTTCTTGCGCGCGTAAAACAGCCGCGTCTTGACCGTGTTTTCCGGAATGCCGACGATCTCGGCTACCTCTTCCACGGACTTTTCGTGGTAGTAGACGAGATCGACGATCTCCCGGTGCTCGGGCGAAAGTGCGGTCAAACATCGTTTCAGCGTCTCGCCCTTGTCCTTCTTCTGGACTGCGACCTCGGGGTCGTCCGAGGTATCCTCGATCGACGCTGCGGTCTCGTCGTCCAGTTCTGCGTCCTTACGCTTGCGCAGGGCCGACAATGCCTTGAAACGGGTGATGGCCAACAGCCAGGTCGAGACCGCCGAGCGGCCCTCGAACTTGCCGGCCTGACGCCACACATCGAGGAACACCTCGCTGATGAGGTCTTCCGCGACCTGTTCGTTCCGCACCAGCCGCAACGCAAAGCGAAACACCCGCACATGGTGCCTTGCATAGAGCACCTGCATGGCGAGCCGGTCGCCGGACGCAATCCGGGAGATCAGGGCCTCATCCGAAGCCGCCTGGACGGCACTCAACGGCCAACTCGCTGGGTTGGTCGGGGCGATTTGAAGGGAGGTTCGAATGCCACGTGAAAATCTTCGCTAAATGCCTGGAAAATCGAAGCGGGTGGAAGCGCCCGCGCAAATTGCCCCTGAATCAGGGCTCAGGGCAAGGCATCGGTCCAGACACGCAATCGGTATTAAAATACCAATAATCGATTAAGCTATTTGAATTCCTGGCTTTTACCCGATCAGAACCGCAGCACACGCCGCCCGATCAGCGCTCCCAGCCCGGCCACGATGGCCGTCGCCAGCGTGTACCAGGTCGCGACGAACAGCGGGGAATCGTCGGTGCAGTGCGAGGCATAGAGGGTCGCCGCGAGGCCCGCCGAGACGAAGCCCGCAACCGCGCCAGCGATCGCCGGACGGGTCGGCGCGCCATGGCGCAGCGCCGCCAGCGACGCGGCCAGCAGCGGCACAGACATCGCCGGGATCGCCATCATGCAGGCCCGGGCATTGTTGCCGACCAGCCGGGTGCTCCAGCTCAGGCGTTGGGGCACCATCGCTTCGGCGAGGATGCCGCACACCAGGAGACCGACGGGCAGGGCCAGCCACCAGGCTCGCCCGCCGACCCGCGCATCCGGCCGCGCCAGCCGCATGGCCAGCGCGATGGCAGGAATGGCCAGCGCCAGCGTCACCGCGAACTTGAGATCGAAGAACGGATTGCGCATCGCGGTGTGGATGTCCGGGCGCATGTGCAGCGTCATCATGAAGATCATCGATGACACTGCAGCCGCCAGGATCAGGCCGACAGTCAGCCACATGCGAACCGGCGGCGTTCGCCAGTCGTTGTCGGCGGCAAGGGTGCGGATCAGGCGATCGGTATCCATCTCAGTCCTTCCGGAAACGAGCGGCGAGACTGGCGAGTCCGCGATGCAGCGCGACGCGGACCGCGCCCTCGCTCATCGCCAGCTTCGCCGCCGTCTCCCTGATCGAAGCGCTGTCCACCGCGATGGACTGCAGCACATCGCGCTGGCGGGCAGGCAAAGTCTTCAACTGGCCGGCGACATCGACCGAAGGCAACGGCTCCTCGGCAGGTTCGCCTGGAATCACCTCGGCGAAGTCATCGATATTGACAAAGACACGCCGGCCCCGCCGGCGCAGCGCATCGATCAGCTTGTTGCGGGCGATCGCGAACAGCCATGGCGCGAACGGCGCGTTCTCGTCCCAGGTGTGCCGCTTCAGATGCACGGCGAGAAGAATGTCCTGCACGATATCCTCGGCGTGATCGACCGGCTGGCCCGCACGTGCCAGTCCGCGACGCGCGGCGGCGCGCAGGACCGGCGTCACAGCCCGGAGCAATGTCTGGTAGGCGACATTGTCGCCCCCATTGGCCGCCCGCATCAGGCCGGTCCATTCACTGTCACGTCCGCGCACAGGCGCTCCCTTCAAATTCGCCCCTCCTCGTACGTTGTTACGGACCAATCTTGCAATCACGCGATCGTGAACGAAGCGGATTTGCCGGCCCCGGCCAGAGACTTGGAGGCCCTCCTCCGGGTGCCGCGCTTTTGCCCTGCACAAGGCTGAAGATTCCCTTTTTTTGCCCAACGGCGGTCACGACCGGGGGCTCCTGTGCCTCGGCCGGGGACGGCAAACGGGGATATTTGCCATGAAGATCAGGGCCAACGGGCGTTCGGCCATCATCGCTGCCACGACACTGGCTGCCATCTGGGCATCGCCGGTGCTGGCCTGCGAAACCTCCGACTGCCAACGCATCGTGCTGGCACAGGCTAGCGAAGCCCAGGACGCCGCCGCGGCCACCGACGCGCCACAGTCCGCCGAGCCCGCGCCGACGGCACAGAAGAAGGGCCGCCATGCCCGCCATGCATCACGCAAGGCCGACAAGCACGCCAAGGCCAGCGCGGCCCAAAAGGATGCCGGCAACAAGGTTGACGACACCGACAAGTCGGTGGACGCAACCGCGGGCAAGGCCACCGCAAGGAATGCGGCAGCAGGCGCCGAGTCCGGCAAGGCCGGCGGGCCGGGCAACGCCAGGGACAACGTGTGGCCTTCTGTCGCCGATGCCAACGCCCAGATGATCGGCGCGCCCACGACCGAAGCGCTGCCCGCCGCCGACAAGAGCGCCCAACCGCTGTCGTCCGGCGACACGCTGAGCACCAGTGACCAGAGCGCAAAGGCCGCAACGAACAGTGGCGGTGAGACCGGCAGTCAGGTCGTTGCCTCCGACGAACTCAACGATCTCGATCGCGCCGCCAGCAACAAGCCCGCGTCGAGCGTGCTGCGTCCGACATCGTCGAACAACCAGCTCGCGAGCGCCAGCTCGAACGACACCTGGAATCAGGCGTCGATGATCGGCAAGATCTTCATCGCGGTCGGCGGCCTGCTGACACTGGCATCCGCGGCGCGCATGTTCATCGCCTGAGATCGCGCCCGGCCCGGTCGCGGACCGGCGTTCCCCTCGTCCATCCGATGGTCGCCGCGGTCTTGCAGCCGCAGCGCTCAGCAGGCAGATTGCGGCTCATCCACGGCTGCGTCCGACATGAGCAGCCCAACCTCAAACCTGTCACGGGATGGATCATGAGCACGTTCGAGCACATCATTGTTGAACACAAGGGCGCGGTCGGCGTCATCCGGCTGAACCGGCCGAAGATGCTGAATGCACTGTCGTTCGGCGTGTTCGGCGAGATCGCCATCGCGATCGACCAGCTCGAGGCGGATACGGCGATCGGCTGCATCCTCATCACCGGCAGCGAAAAGGCGTTCGCCGCCGGCGCCGACATCAAGGAGATGCAGCCGAAAGGCTTCGTCGACATGTTCAACACCGACTTCCACTCCGTGCGCGGCAGCCGCGTGGCGGAATGCCGCAAGCCGACCATCGCCGCCGTCAGCGGCTACGCCCTCGGTGGCGGCTGCGAACTCGCGATGATGTGCGATATCATCGTCGCCTCGGACACGGCCAAGTTCGGCCAGCCCGAAATCACGCTCGGCACCATTCCCGGCATCGGCGGCACGCAGCGCCTGACCCGCGCCATCGGCAAGTCGAAGGCGATGGATCTGTGCCTGACCGGTCGAATGATGGACGCCGCCGAGGCCGAGCGCTCCGGCCTCGTCAGCCGCATCTTGCCGGCCGACAAGCTGTTCGACGAAGCGATGGCGATGGCGGAGAAGATCGGCGCGATGTCGCAGCCCGCAGCTGCGATGGCCAAGAGCGCGGTCAACCGCGCGTTCGAGACGCCCCTCGCCGAAGGCATGAACGTCGAACGCGACCTGTTCCACGCGACCTTCGCGCTGGAAGACCGCTCCGAAGGCATGGCCGCCTTCATCGAGAAGCGCCCAGCCAAATTCAGGAACCGCTGACCGATACCGCGCGCGGCGCATCGGCGCCGCGCGTTCTCCTCATGCCATGCGCGCGCGCCGCAGCGCCGCGCCGACCAGCAGCCTGAACACCCGATCGGCGACGCTTTTCGGACGATCGAGACCAAGGCGGGCAAGGCACGCCACGTCATCAGCCGTCGGGCCTGCGCCCAGCAGCCCCTCGCGCCCGAGATCGAGCAGCGCCCATGGCGACGCGGACGCCTCCCGCAACAGCTGCAGCGCCGGAATCAACCGCTGCTCGACATCCGTGAAGTCTGTCCCGAACGGAAACATCGGCAACAGTCCGGCGTCACGCGCGGGCTTCAGCGCCGCCGCGATCCGCTCCGGCAGGTTGTCACGATGTGCTGGCGGAATCACATAGGACTGCGGCAGCTTGCCCGCCTCCTTCGCCCGCGCCATCAGTTCGCCCTGGAAACGCGAATCCGTCACCGCCAGCATCGCGGCGATGACGTCGGCGTCCGACTTGCCGCGCAGGTCGGCGACGCCGTACTCGGTGACGATGACATCGCGCAGATGACGCGGAATGGTCTGGTGGCCGTATGACCACAGAATGTTCGACGTCGCCTTGCGGCCGGTGCCGCGCGTCGCCTCGAGCGTCAGAATCGAACGTGCCCCCTCCAGTGCGAACGCCTGGGCGACGAAATTGTACTGGCCGCCGACGCCGCTGACGACCTGGCCGTTGTCAAGACCGTCGGAGATCACCGCGCCCATCAGCGTCGCCATCATGGCGTTGTTGACGAAGCGGGCATCGACCCGGGCGCGGCGCTTGCCTTCCTCGTCACCGTAGAGTTCGTTGGTGAACGACACCGGCGTCATGCGGATGCGGTCGAGATCCGCCGGCGCCATCTCGCGCAGCGCGCGGTAGAACGATTTCGGTCCGAGGAAGAAGGCCGCATGCAGGCGCGCACCATCCGCCTCGCGCGTCAGGATGCCGGCCTCGATCAGCGCCAGGAACGCCTCGAAGAACATTTCGCTGACGCCGTAGAGGCCCTTGTCGAAGCGGCCGGTCTCCGGCGGCGGCCCACCCGGCGCCAGCCGTGCGACGAGGTCGCGATAACGCTCCGGCGTGCGATGCCGGATGATCAGGCTCTGCGCCAGCGCATCGCCGACCTGCCCGATGCCAATCTGCAGGCTGCCGCCGTCGCGCACAAGACCGGCGGCATGCAAGCCGATCGCATACTTGGTATCGCTCACCGGCTCGGATGGCGGGGCGAACAGCGGGAAATCGCAGGCCGGCCCTTCCAGTACGGCGTCGAACTGATCCGCCGCAAGATCACCCTCGCCCGGCATGAACGGCAGTTCGGAATTGACCTGCGCGATCATCTTCGGCATCGCACCACCGCGCGCGCGAACCGCACGCAGCACGTCGAGCGTCGTGTCGGTGTTGCAGCTCAGGCTATAGCGCGGTACGCCGTCGACCACTTTCCTGGCGACGAGCTGAGCGATGACATTAAGACCGCGCGCCTGCAGGTAGGATGCCGCATGGGTGTAATTCGCGGCGATATAGTTCTGCTGCGCCGGCGGATTGCGCAGCCAGCGCCCCGCAAGGAAAAAGAACTCCAGCACCTCGACGTTGGGCGGCAGCGTGCCGTCGTGCAGCGCACGGGCATAGGCAAGATCGGGATAGCCGCCGAACAGGCGGTCGATCACCGGAATGATGAAGCGGCGCTCGATCTCGGCGGACGGTCGCGGCTTTTCCAGCGTCAGCGCCGTGAAGATCGTCAGATGAATGCTGCGATCGGCGGCGGCACGGTCGAACAGCGCATTGACGACATGGTTCGCCTTGCCGAGGCCGAGCGGCAGGCCGACGACGAGCCGCCGGCCGACGTCCCTGACGATCTCTTCCGCCAGCGTTTGGGGATCGGAAAAGATCTTCGGCATCACAAGGCTCGCATTCGGCAGGCGGATGAGATCGACGTCAGGCGCCGGCGGCGCCGACGGTCATGCCGCCGCAGACATAGAGCACCTGGCCGGTGATGAAGCCACTGTCCTTGTGCAGAAAGAACGCAATCGCGCTGGCGATGTCCTGTGGCGTCCCGAGCCGGCGCACCGGCACGGCGTCGATGATGGCCTGCGTGCGCGGGCTGTCCGGCGGGTTGGCGCGGTCGAACAGCTCGGTCTTGATCGGCCCGGGGCCGATGGCGTTGGCGGTAATGCCGTGCTCGCCGAGCTCGAGCGCCCAGACCTTGGCCATGCCCTGCAGCGCAGCCTTGGAGCCGGCATAGACGGTGCGCAGTTCCTTGCCGAGCGCGGCGCGCGAGGACACGTTGACAACGCGGCCAAAACCCGCCGCTTTCATGCTAGGCAGCAGCGCCTGCAGGCACTGCATCGCGCAGCGGACGTTGAGCTGCATCACCGCGTCGAAATCCGCCAGCGTCTGCTCTTCCAGCGACGCCGGGCGCACGGTGCCGACATTGTTGACGAGACGGGTGATCGGGCCGCCCTCGAGCGCTTTGGCCAATGCGCTGGCGGTCGCCTGCGGATCGGACAGGTCGGCGATCAGGCCATCCCCGACACGGTCGATGCTGACGACATCATAGCCGTCGGCACGACATCGCTCGACCGCCGCACGGCCGATACCCGACGCACCACCGGTCACCAGAACTCGTTCCCGCGCCATCGCTTGTTCTCCCGACAGCGAATGTCAAATCCGCTCAGATGCGGCCAATGTCGCCATCGGGCATGGGGTGGTCAAGCGAATTGCGCGCCTTCACGCGCATGGCCGCGTGCCGGCGGCGCACCACAACGGACAGCGCGGCGGCCGCCGGGCCGTGCTGTTATCCCGGTCAGTGGAAATCGCGCGACGCCGGCAGAATGCGGACATTGCGGGGATGGCGGTGTTTCGGCGCCGGCAGGCTGGCGTCTTCGCGCTCCACGGCGAGCGGTGACCCCGGTGTCGCCGCGGCCGGCAGCAACGGCCGCACCAGCGCATCGTTGGCGAGCCCCACCAGATCCTGCGAGCGATCGATCAGCCGCTCGGCCACGAGATGGGTCACACCCTCCGCGCTCTGGATGCGCCCCTCAATCAGCACAAGGCGCGCGCCCATCACTTCCTTGCGGAAGCGCTCCATCACCTTCGGCCATACCACGATATTGGCGATGCCGGTCTCGTCCTCGATGGTCAGGAACACGACGCCCTTGGCGCTGCCCGGCCGCTGCCGCACCAGGATGACGCCGGCGACTGCCGTCCTGGCGCCATTCGGCCGTGCGACTGCGTCCCGGCAGGACAGCACGCGCTCGCGGGTGAAACGCTCCCGCAGGAACTGCATCGGATGCCCCTTCAGCGACAACCGGATAGTCTGGTAATCAGCGACCACATGTTCCGACAGCGCCATGTCCGGCAGCGGCTGCGCCGCCTCGTCCGGCTGCTCACGCGCGGTGGCGGCGGCGAACAGCGGCAGCGGCACGTCGTCCGGCAGGCGGCGCACCGCCCACAGAGCCGAACGGCGGTCGAGGCCGAGCGAGCGGAACGCATCGGCGTCGGCGAGCAGAATCAGCGCCCGCTTGGGCAGGCCGGTGTCGCGGGCAAACTCCTCCAGTGACGTGAACGGCCGGCGTGCGCGGGCCCGCGCGATCCGCATGTCCCAGGCGTCCGCCTGCCGCGCCCGCATCGCCGCCGCGTCCTCGTCCCTGACATCGGGATCCAACACATGGAATCCATCGATCTGGCGGAAACCGAGCCGGAGCGCATGATAGCGGCCGCAGCGATCCTCCAGCGTGTTCTGGCCCTCGCTGAACGACACGTCGATGTCACGGATCACGACACCGTTCTTGCGGGCGTCGCTGACGATCTGCGCCGGCGCATAGAATCCCATCGGCTGGGAGTTGAGCAGGCCGCAGGCGAACGCGTCGGGATGGAAATGCTTCAGCCAGGACGACACGTAGACCAGTTGCGCGAAGCTCGCGGCATGGCTTTCCGGAAAACCATATTCGCCAAATCCCTTGATCTGGTTGAAGCAGTTTTCGGCGAATTCCTTGGGATAGCCGCGCGCGGTCAGATTGCCGATCATCTTCTGTTCGAAGGTATGGATCGTGCCCATGTGACGGAACGTGGCCATGGCGCGACGCAGCTGGTTGGCCTCGTCCGGTGTGAACCTGGCCGCCTCGATGGCGATCCGCATCGCCTGTTCCTGGAACAGCGGCACGCCAAGGGTGCGCCCTAGCACGTTTTCCAATTCATCCGCCGGACCGTGCTCCGGCGCCGGTGACGGATATACCACCTTCTCAATACCATTGCGGCGTTTGAGATAGGGGTGAACCATGTTGCCCTGGATCGGCCCCGGCCGCACGATGGCGACCTCGATCACGAGATCGTAGAAAGTGCGCGGCCTAAGCCGCGGCAGCATGTTCATCTGGGCGCGGCTCTCGACCTGGAACACGCCGAGGGACTCGCCGCGCGACAGCATGTCGTAGACAGGTTTCTCTTCGGGTGGGATCGTCGCCAGTTCCCAGCGCTTGCCCTTGTGGTCATCGATCAAATCGAAGCACTTGCGGATGCAGGTCAGCATGCCCAGCGCCAGCACGTCGACCTTCATCATGTTCAGCGCATCGATGTCGTCCTTGTCCCACTCGATGAAGGTGCGGTCGTCCATCGCGGCATTGCCGATCGGCACATAGGTGTCGAGCCGGTCCTGGGTCAGCACGAAACCACCGACATGCTGCGACAGGTGCCGGGGAAACTTGATCAATTCGCCGGCGAGTTCGACCGCGCGCCGGATCATCGGATTGGCGGGATCAAGACCGGCCTGCCTGATCTGCATGTCGCTGAGGCCATCGCCCCAGCTGCCCCACACCGTGTCGGCGAGGGCCGCGGTGACGTCTTCGGTCAACCCCAGCGCCTTGCCGACATCGCGGATGGCACTGCGCGGCCGGTAGTGGATCACGGTGGCGACAATGGCGGCGCGGTGACGGCCATAGCGGTTGAAGACATACTGCATCACCTCTTCGCGCCGCGAGTGCTCGAAATCGACATCGATGTCCGGCGGCTCGCTGCGCTCCTGCGACAGGAAGCGCTCGAACAGCAGGTCGACCTTGGTCGGATCGACCGAGGTGATGCCGAGTACGTAGCACACCGCCGAATTGGCCGCAGACCCCCGCCCCTGGCACAGGATGTCTTTCGAACGCGCATAGCGCACGATGTCGTGGACGGTCAGGAAGTAGTGCGCGTAGTCAAGGGTCGCGATCAGCGCCAGTTCCTTGTCGATGGTTTTTTGCACCTTCGGCTCGATGCCGCCGGGATAGCGCTGCGCAATGCCGTCCCGCACCAGATCCTGCAGATGCTGTTGCGCCGTCTTGCCCGGCGGGATCGGCTCGTCGGGATACTGGTACCTGAGCTCGCTGAGCGAAAAGGTGATGCGGTCGGCGAAGCGCAGGGTCTCCGCGACCGCGTCCGGCAGATCACGAAACAGCCGCGCCATTTCCGCCGCCGGCTTGAGATGGCGCTCGGCATTCGCCGCGAGCCGCCGGCCAACCGCCTCGATGGTGGTCTTCTCCCGCACGCAGGTCAGCACGTCCTGCAGCGGGCGGCGACCGGGATCGTGGTAAAGCACCTCGTTGGTGGCGAGCAGCGGCACATGGGCGGTCGCGGCAATGTGCTGCAACTGCGCCAGCCGCCGCCGGTCGTCGCCGCGGTACAGCAGGCTCGCGGCAAGCCAGACGCCATCGGCGCCGCTGGCGCGCAATGTCGCCAGCAAGGCCCGGGCCGCCGCAGCGTCGAAACGATGCGGCAACGCCAGCACCAGCAGCTGGCCCTCGGAAAAATCCAGCAGATCCGGCAGCGCGAGATGACATTCGCCCTTGCCGGCGGCGAGCTTGCCGCGGCTGAGCAGCCGGCAGAGCCGGCCATAGGCGGCGCGGTCGCGCGGATAGACCAGGATATCGGGCGTGCCATCCATGAAGACCAGCCGCGCGCCGACCAAGAGTTTCGGCTTGTGCGTGACCTCGTCATTGCCGAGCTCGCTGTAGGCCCGCACCACACCCGCGAGCGTGTTGCGATCGGCAAGGCCGATCGCCGGCAGGCGCAGACGGCTCGCCTCATGGACATATTCCTGCGGATGCGAGCCGCCGTGCAGGAACGAGAAATTGGTGGTGATGCCGATCTCGGCATAGCCGGGCGTACTCATGCGAACAGCCCGTGCATGAACCATCGCGGCGATACGGCCTTGCCGTCGGCATCGTGCATCTCGCCGTAGAGACCGTCACGGTAGAGCCAGAAGCGCAGGCCGGCTTCGTCTTCGACACGAAAATAATCCCGCGTGGGCAGCGCCTCGTCCTGCCGCCACCACTCCATGGCGATGCGTTCCGGACCCTCGACATGCACCACCGCATGGGTGGCACGCCGCCACTTGAAGCGCGCCGGCGGGCCGTCAGGCACCTCGGCGATGGCCTCCACCGGCTCGGGTGTTTCGAACAGCCGCAGCGGCCGCAGCGGCGGCTCGGCCGCGATGCGTGCCGGCCACGTCGCTACCCCTGCGGCGTCGAGGCGATGCTGGGCCGGCACGGCAATCTCCGCACGCTCGGGGACGTGGGTATCCTGCGGCAGATGCACGACGACACGATGGCCGCCGATGCGCGCTGCGATGCGGTCGACCAGCGCCGACAGTTCGTCCGCATCGTGGGCGTGGGCGTCGAGGTCGCGCTGCTCCTGCACCACCGTCTCGACATGGCTCGCCGACAGCCGGATCAGGTCGAAGCCGAAACCGGGATCGAGCGGGTCGGCAAGCGCGGCCACGCGTTCACGAAACAGCCGCTCCACCACCGCCGTCCGGGTGATGGGACGTCCAGCCTCGACCGCAAGCGTGCGCACGGCCCCATCGGTACGGAAGAACGCCGCTGTCAGCCGGCGCGCGCCCTTGCCATGACGCTCCATGGTCGTCACCAGCATGCGCGCCAGCGCATCGAGCGTACCCATGATCGCCCCGTCGGACGCCACCGGTTCGGGAAAGCGTTTCTCCGCCATGTAGTCGGGCAACGGGTGGCGCGGCGAGATCGGCGCGTCGCCGCGCCCCAGCGCCTGCTGCAGCGTCGCGGTGAAAGCGGCGCCGAAGCGGGCCGTGATCTCATGCGGCGCGCGCGAGGCGACATCGCCGATGGTCTTGAGGCCGGCGCGGCGCAGGCCGCGCGTCACTGCATCATCCGCGCCGAGCGCATAGACCGGCAGGGGATGGACTGCGGCGGCCTCCTCGCCCGGTGCCACCACGCGCCCGCGCCCGGCAAATGCCACCGCCCGGGCACAGGCCGGCGTGCCGGCGATCGCCGCGCTCACGGCAAACCCCTGCCGGGCGAGCGCGGCACACAGCGTGTCGATCAGCGCCGCCTCCCCACCGAACAGGTGGGCGCAACCGGAGACGTCGAGCAGCAGGCCGTGCGGCGGATCGAACGCCACGAGGGGTGTGAAGCGATCACACCAGTCGGCAATGGCGCCGAGCGCCTGCGCATCGGCGGCCTCGTCGGCGTCGAACACCTGCAGGTCGGGACAGATGGCGCGGGCATTGGCCAGCGGCTGTCCGACCTCGAGCCCGCAGGCCGTCGCGACCTCGTCGAGCGCGGTGATCACCAGAGCGTTGACCACCTTGCCGACGACCACCCACGGGACGGACGGCGACGACGCGACGTCAGCCGGCGCGGCGGTGCGCGACAGCCGGCGGCGCAGGCGGTCGATAGGAAGGCGTGGCAGCCGCAGGCTGAGAATGCGCCGACGGTTCACGGAAAAGGCACTCATCACACATCCATTCCATGATCCACTGGCCGGTCTGGCCATGACGATGACGAACCAACGCGACGTCTAGCTGTGGCGCCCCCCATGCGCTCCATGCCGTTGTCCTGCGCGAGCGTGCCGAACGCACGACCCAGCGCGTCTCGGCGGTACTCACCACCGGTGCCGCGGCCGTGCGCAACACCAGGCAGGTGACGCCCGAGGCCTGCGACGCCAGTGTGAGCTTGCGGCTGGCGACACTGTCGAACTGGCGCGCGCCGCCCCACACATCGAGCACCACGGCCCCGAGCGCGGAACAGGCGAGCGCATCGGCGGTGACGCGCAGCCCCATGTCGATATCGGTGGCCTGCACCATCACAATACGGCGCGGATCGAGCCCGAGCTCGGCGAGCCCGCCCATCGACAGCGCACCGGTTTCTCCCGGGCCAAAATCCTGCCGCACCCACAACAGCGGACGCGACATCGCGCAGCGCCAGGCGAGGCCGGCGGCGAACGCGGTGGCGGATGCGGTCTGACGGGTCTCCGGCGCAAAGACCTCGTGCAACGCACTGCGCACGACCCCGCCTTGCAGCGTCGCATCCGCCCCGCGATGGCCGAGTTCGACGCGCGCCACCGCATGGCGCGTCTCGCCCGCCTCGAGGCGTTCGATCGCTCCACGCAAGGTCGCAAGCGTGCTCGTGCGCGCGCCGCTCATGCGCCGCTCCTGAAAACTCTGGCCTGACATCATTCGCCCGGATTGAACGAATGACCGCGCCATTTGTTCATGGTATGTTCCAGTGAAGCAAAGCCGGCTGCCGGAGTCAATGCGACTTTTCCCGATGCTATTTTCCTGAATAAAAACAGAGACCTGATCGAATGGACGTGCGACGCAAGCTCGAAATCCTGGCCGATGCCGCCAAGTACGATGCCTCCTGTGCCTCCAGCGGCACCGAGGCGCGGGACTCCTCCGACGGCAAGGGCCTCGGCTCGACCGCCCCCGGCATGGGCATCTGCCACTCCTATGCGCCGGACGGGCGCTGCATCTCGCTGCTGAAAGTGCTGCTGACCAACGCCTGCAGCTTCGACTGCCTCTACTGCGTCAACCGCGCCTCCAGCAACGTGCCGCGCGCCCGCTTCACCGTGGACGAGGTGGTGAAACTGACCATCGCCTTCTATCGCCGCAACTATATCGAGGGCCTGTTCCTGTCGTCGGGCATCATCCGCAGCCCCGACTACACCATGGAGCAGGTGGTGCGGGTCGCGCGCAGCCTGCGCGAGGACCATCACTTCCGCGGCTACATCCATCTCAAGACCATCCCCGACGCCGACGAGCGGCTGATCACCGAGGCCGGCAAATATGCCGACCGTCTCAGCATCAACATCGAGGTCCCGACCGAAAGCAGTCTCGCGACGCTCGCTCCCGAAAAGGACGTGCGCGCCATCCGCCGCACCATGGGCCGGCTGCGCCTCAAGCTGGACGAAGCCCGCGAAGGCAGGAGCCACCGCGGCAAGACGGCGCCGCGCTTCGCCCCGGCGGGCCAGAGCACCCAGATGATCGTCGGCGCCGACACCGCCAGCGACAGGACCATCCTGCAGACCAGCGTCAACCTCTATGGCTCGTACAATCTCAAGCGCGTCTACTATTCGGCCTTCAGCCCGATCCCCGACGCCAGCCGCGCGCTGCCGCTGCAGGCACCGCCGCTGGTGCGCGAGCACAGGCTCTACCAGGCCGACTGGCTGCTGCGCTTCTACGGTTTTGACCTCGGCGAGCTGACGAGCCCGCTCGAAGACGACATGCTGCCGCTCGACATCGATCCGAAGCTCGCCTACGCGCTGCGCCACCGCGAGCGCTTTCCGGTCGACGTCAACCGCGCCAGCCGCGAGGAGCTGCTGCGCGTGCCCGGTTTCGGTACGCGCACCGTCGCCAGCATCCTCGACGCCCGCCGCCTGACACGGCTGCGCGTCGCCGATCTCGCGCGGCTGCACGTGCCGCGGCGCAAGACGCTGCCGTTCATCACGCTCGCCGATCACACGCCCGCGCCGTCCCAGCTCGACGACAACCGCCTGCGCGAGCGCCTGCGGCCGCCCGCCGCACAACTTGGTTTCGTGTTCGAGTGAGGAGGCCCGACCATGCATCATATCCTGCTTGCCAGCGACACCGATTTCGAAGGCTGGCGCACGGCGGCGCGTACATTGCTGCGCGCCGATGTCGCGCCGGCAGACATCGCCTGGGATGTCGAGGGCCGCGCGGCCGTACTGTTCGCGCCGACGCCGCTGCCACAGCCGGACGGCAACGCCGCCGCCGTGCACGTTCCCGCGGCCTTCATGAATCTGGCGCGCAGCGCCATTCTCAACCGCGAGCCGCAGCGTTTTGCCCTGCTCTACCGTCTGCTGTGGCGCCTGCGCGCCGAACCCGAGTTGATGCGCCTCGCCACCGACGAGGATGTCATGCGGATCGGCAGCCTTGCCCGCGACGTCCATCGCGATGAACACAAGATGCAGGCCTTCGTCCGCTTCCGCGAGATCGGCCGCGAGCGCGAGTCGCGCTACGTCGCCTGGTTCGAACCGGCTCATTACATCGTCGAGGCGACCGCGCCATTCTTCGCGCAGCG
Source organism: Bradyrhizobium sp. U87765 SZCCT0048 (assembly GCF_018131225.1). GTDB lineage: Bacteria > Pseudomonadota > Alphaproteobacteria > Rhizobiales > Xanthobacteraceae > Bradyrhizobium_A. The sequence continues at coordinate 1,473,265 of NZ_JAFCMM010000001.1, forward strand.
TTTCGCCGACATGGCCTGGTCCATCCTCACCCCCGACCGCTGCGCCCACTGGGACGGCTCCCACACCGTGTTCACCGAAGGCGCGACGAAGGCCGACGCGCCGGCCGGCGATCCGCTGGAAACCGTCTGGCGCACCTATTACGCCAGCATCTTCAATCCGGCCCGTCTCAAGGTCCGGGCGATGAAGGCGGAGATGCCGGTGAAGTACTGGCGGAACCTGCCGGAGGCCTCGCTGATTGACCCGCTGATCCGAAAAGCCGGCCAGCGGACGCAGGACATGGTTGCCCAGCCGCCGACCGCGCCGCATGGATCACCGCAGCGAAAGGACGCCGTGATGGACAAGTCTCCCGCGACCAGTGACGCGCTGGCGCATCTGCGCCAGGAGGCGATGGCCTGCCGCGCCTGCCACCTGTGGCAGGATGCGACCCAGACCGTGTTCGGCGAAGGGCCACCCCACGCGCCGGTGATGATGGTCGGCGAGCAGCCCGGCGACAAGGAAGACCTCGCCGGCCGGCCGTTCGTCGGCCCCGCTGGACAGATGCTCGACCGCGCGCTCGCCGAGGCCGGCATCGACCGCGACAAGGTCTATGTCACCAATGCTGTAAAACATTTCAAGTTCGTGCCACGCGGCAAGATCCGCCTGCACCAGAAGCCGAACGCCGGCGAGATCAAGGCGTGCCGCCCGTGGTATGCGCGCGAGCGCGCGCTGGTGAAGCCAACCCTGGTGGTCGCGCTGGGAGCAACCGCCGCGCATTGCGTGTTCGGCAAGGCAACGCCGATCGGCAAGAGCCGCGGCCGGCTGATCGATCTCGACGACGGCGCGCAGGCGATCGTCACCGTGCATCCGTCCTATCTGCTGCGGCTGCCCGACGAAAACGAAAAGGCCGCGCAGTACGCGGCCTTCGTCGCAGATCTCGAACTGGTCGCGAAGGCGCTGCGCCAGGCGGACGCGGCCTGATCAGGCCGGCAGCGTGCCCTCGACCAGCTTCACCCAGTACGACGAGCCATGGACGATCGCCTCATCGTTGAAGTTGTAGGCGGGGTGATGCAGGCCGGCGCTGTCGCCGTTGCCCATGAAGATGAAGGCGCCGGGACGCGCTTCCAGCATGTAGGCGAAATCCTCCGCGCCCATGATCGGGATGGCGTTGGCGTTGACGTTGGCCTCGCCGGCGATCTCGGCCGCGGTCTTCAGGGCGATATCGGTCTGGTCGGGATGATTGACCAGCACCGGATAGCCGCGGTTGTAGTCGAGCTCGATGGCCGCACCGGTGGCCTGCGCCACGCCCGCCACCACCTCCTGCACGCGCTGCTGCACGAGGTCGCGCATCTTCGGCTTCAGCACGCGCACGGTGCCGAGCAGTTCCGCCGATTGCGGAATGACGTTGGTGGTGTGGCCGGCGTGGAAGCTGCAGATCGACACCACGGCGGACTCAAGGGGATCGACGCTGCGCGAGACGATGCTCTGCAGCGCGGTGACCAGCTGCGAGCCGGCGAGGATCGGGTCGATGCCCTTGTGCGGCATGGCCGCGTGGCTGCCCTTGCCCTCGATGCGGATGGCGAGCTTGTCCATCGAGGCCATCAGCGGCCCCTGACGGATGGCGAAGCTGCCGATCGGCATGCCCGGAATGTTGTGCATGCCGTAGACCTGATCGATCGCGAAACGATCCATCAGGCCGTCCTTGATCATGGCGGCCGCGCCTGCGCCGCCCTCCTCGGCCGGCTGGAAGATCACCACGGCGTCGCCAGCGAAGTTGCGCGTCTCGGCGAGATAGCGCGCGGCACCGAGCAGCATCGCGGTGTGGCCGTCATGACCGCAGGCATGCATCTTGCCCGGCGTGGTCGACTTGTAGGGAACGCCGGTCTCCTCCTCGATCGGAAGCGCATCCATGTCGGCACGCAGGCCGATGGCGCGGACGTTGCGGCCCTCCGCCGCCTTGCGCCCCCTGATGACGCCGACGACGCCGGTCTGGCCAAGGCCCGTGACCACCTCGTCGCAGCCGAACTCCTTGAGCCGCTCGGCCACGAACGCCGCCGTGCGGTGCACGTCGTACATCAGTTCGGGATGGGCATGCAGATCCCGCCGCCAGGCCGTAATGTCGGGGTGAAGTTCGGCGATCCGATTGACGATGGGCATGACGTCCTACCAAAAACCAAAAATACAGCCGCCGCGGAGACGGCGACCATTTGCGATCCCCTTGAGGCTACCATGGGCCGGGGCTCTCGCCCAAGATCGGCGATGCGGCAAAAACGGTCACCACGAGGGCCGAATCGCCCCGAACACAGGCATTTCGCACAACGGATATGGCTTTTCCGCACGTTCCCCGGACAGGGAAAAAATGCTCTAAAACCCGTGACAGAATGACGACATGTGACGTGACGGGGTGGAATGACCAGGCGGCTCGAGGGGGATTTCGACTACATCGTGGTGGGCGCCGGCACGGCCGGCTGCATCGTGGCCAACCGCCTGTCGGCGGATCCACGCCGGCGGGTGCTGATTCTGGAGGCCGGCGGCCGCGACAACTGGATCTGGTTTCACATCCCGGTCGGCTACCTCTTCGCCATCGGCAATCCGCGCTCCGACTGGATGTTCCGCACCGAGCCCGAAGCCGGCCTCAACGGCCGGGCGCTCGCCTACCCGCGCGGCAAGGTGATCGGCGGCTCCTCCGCCATCAACGCCATGATCTCGATGCGCGGACAGGCGGCCGACTACGACTACTGGCGCCAGCTCGGCCTCGCCGGCTGGGGCTGGGACGACGTGTTGCCGGCGTTCAAGCGCCTGGAGGATCACTTCCTCGGCGCCAGCGACATGCACGGCGTCGGTGGAGGCTGGCGCATCGAGGCGCCACGGCTGTCATGGGACGTGCTGGATGCGGTCGCGAATGCGGCTGCGGAGATGGGCATCCCGCGCACCGCGGACTTCAACACCGGCAACAATGAAGGCATCGGCTACTTCCATGTCAACCAGAAGCGCGGCCGGCGCTGGTCGTCGGCGCGCGGCTTCCTCAAGCCGGCGCTGAACCGGCCGAACCTGCGGCTCGAAACCGGCGTACTGGTCGACCGCCTGATCGTCGAGAACGGCCGCGCCGTCGGCGTCCGCTTCATCCAAGGCGGCGAGATCGTCGAAGCCCGCACGCGCGGCGAGGTCGTGCTGTGCTCGGGGTCGATCGGCTCGGTGCAGGTGCTGCACCGCTCCGGCATCGGCCCGCGCGAATGGCTGGCGCCGCTCGGCATCGACACCGTGCTCGAACGCGACGGCGTCGGCCGCAACCTGCAGGACCACCTGCAGCAGCGCGCGATCTATAAGGTCAATGGCATCCGCACCCTCAACGAGACCTACTACTCGCTGCCGCGCCGCGGCCTGATGGGGCTCGACTATCTGCTGCGCCGGCGCGGACCGCTGACCATGGCGCCGTCGCAACTCGGCATCTTCACCCGCTCCGATCCGCACCAGGAGCGCGCCAACATCCAGTTCCACGTGCAGCCGCTGTCGCTCGACAAGTTCGGCGAGCCGCTGCACCGCTTCCCTGCCATAACCGTCGCCGCCTGCAACTTGCGCCCGTCCTCGCGCGGCGCCATTCGCCTGCGCGACAGCAAGCCCGATACGCCGCCGATCATCGCGCCGAACTATCTCGCCACCGCCGACGATCGCCAGGTCGCCGCGGATGCGATCCGCGTGACACGCCGGCTGATGAAACAGGCCGCGCTCGCCCCTTACCGGCCCGACGAGTACCTGCCCGGCCCCAGGGTCGGCGACGACGACGGCTCGCTGGCCAAGGCCGCCGGCGATATCGGCACCACCATCTTCCATCCGGTCGGCACCGCAAAGATGGGCCGCGCCGACGACGCCACGGCGGTGGTGGACGAACGGCTGCGCGTGCATGGCCTCGGCGGCCTGCGGGTGATCGATGCCTCGGTGATGCCGACCATCACCTCGGGCAACACCAACACGCCGACCGCGATGATCGCCGAAAAGGGATCGGCGATGATGGTCGAGGATGCGCGCTGAGGCTTTCGCGATGCGCCGATCACATTAAAAAAGAAAAATGGCCGGACACATGCCCGGCCATTTTGTGTCGGTCGATGCGGCGCAGGCCGCGCCGGCAACGCCTGACGATCAGCCGGCGGCGACCACCGGCTTGTTCGCGGGCACCACCAGGTTCACGATCACCGCCACGGCGATGTTGAGCGCGAGCGCCAGCAGCCCGGTGTAGAGCGTGATGGCGGTGTCGCCGAGATGCAAGGTGTGCAGCGGCTTCAATCCATCGGAGAAGGCGAAGTAGGTGCCGCCGAAGAAGCCGACCGCCCAGCCGGCGAGCAGCGCCGGCGCACGGAACCAGCCGACGAACAGACCGAACACCAGTGCCGGCAGCGTCTGGATGATCCACATGCCGCCGAGCAGTTGCAGATCAAGAGCGAACTGCAGCGGCAGGAAGACGATCGCGGCCAGCGCCCCCACCTTCACCACCATCGAGGTGATCTTGGCAACCTGCGCCTCGCCGGCATCGGAGATGTCGGGATTGACATAGGCGCGCCAGAAGTTGCGGGTGAACAGGTTGGCCGCGCCGATGCTCATCACCGCCGCCGGCACCAGTGCGCCGATCGCAATCGCCGCGAACGCAAAGCCGGCGAACCAACTCGGGAACAGCGTCTGGAACAGCGCCGGCACTACGTCATTGTTGCTGGCGACCTGCAGATGCGCGGCGATGCCCATGTAACCGAGCAGCGCCAGCAAGCCGAGCAACAGCGTGTAGGCCGGCAGCAGGATGGCGTTCTTGCGGATGGTGTTGGCACCGTTGCTGGCGAAGATGCCGGTCAGGGTGTGCGGATACATGAAGGCGGCGAGCGCAGACCCCAGCGCCAGCGTCGCATAGGCGACATACTGGTTGCCCCCGAGCAGGATGCCACCGGAGCCCTTGGCCTTGAATGCGGCATCCGCCGCCGCGAACACCGCACCGTAACCGCCGAGTTTCGACGGGATCAACGCCACCGCGGCGATCACGGCGATATAGATCATGATGTCCTTGACGAAGGCGATCAGCGCCGGCGCGCGCAGGCCCGACGAGTAGGTGTAGAACGCCAGCACGAGGAAGGCGATGATCAGCGGCGTCTCGCCGGTCAGTCCCAGCGCCTTGATGACCGCCGCCATGCCGATCAACTGCAGGGCGATATAGGGCATGGTGGCGATGACGCCGGTGATGGCGACCGCGAGCTCCAGCGTCTTCGAACCATACTGCCCGCGCACCACGTCGCCCGCGGTAATGTAATTGTGCGTCTTGGCGACTTCCCACAACTTCGGCATCACCGCAAACACGAAGGGATAGACCACGATCGTGTAGGGCAGCGCGAAGAAGCCGTAGGCGCCGGTCGCATAGACCAGCGCCGGCACGGCGATGACGGTGTAGGCGGTATAGAAGTCGCCGCCGATCAGGAACCAGGTGATCCAGGTGCCGAAGTTGCGGCCGCCGAGGCCCCATTCGTCGATGCGTGCCAGGGTTTCCGGACGCCGCCACTTGGCGGCGACGAAGCCCATGATGGTGACCAGGATGAAGAAGAAAATGAAAACGCCGAGGGCGACGGTATCGACTTCAGTCTTCATCTTTCACTCCCCGATAGGCGATCCAGATCAGGAGCGAGGTGATGGGCACCCAGGCCAGCTGGTACCAGTAGAAGAAGGGAAAGCCGAACAGGACCGGGTCGTGCTGATTGTAGAACGGGACCCAGAGCAGTCCGATGTAGGGAAGAGCCAGCAGCCAAAGCCACCGGTTTTGCGTGCGCGTTTTCATGACGATCCGGCCTCGCATCGATGACGGCGCGAAAGTGACGTCACTTGGATAGCCAGACCGCGCCATGCCGTAAAGCGCCGCGTCGTCGAACGTGAGGCGTCTCGCCGATGGTCAGCCATGCGTCGCGCTCACGCGCAACGCCGTGAAATCAGGGCCGCATCGCCATTGTGACAGGGCCGGGCGTGCGCACAGGTTCAGCCAGGCGGGCGAAATCACATAACAGTGATCGTGTCTTTCGGGGATCGATGATCTCCTCGACCCAGAACTTTTCGGCAGTGCGAAATGGCGAACGCAGCTTGTTGAGGCGCGCCTCGATCTCCGCCAGCTTGGCCTGCGGATCATGGGCGGCGTCGATCTCGGCGCGATAAGCCGCCTCGATGCCGCCTTCGAGCGGCAGCGACCCCCAATAGCCCGACGGCCAGGCATAACGCAGCGACAGCCGGCCGGCCGGCTGATTGACGGCGCCGGCGACGCCGAACGCATTGCGGATGATCACCGTGCACCACGGCGTCCGCGTCTGGTTGATCGCCGCCATGGCGCGAACGCCATGACGGATCGTGGCCGCGCGTTCCGCCTCCAGCCCGATCAGGAACCCGGGACAATCGACGAGATAGACCACGGGCAGATGAAAGGTCTCGGCGAGATCGACGAACCGAACGATCTTCTGGCAGGCCTCGGCCGTCCACGCTCCGCCGTAGTGATAGGGATCGCTCGCCATCAGCGCGACCGCCCGGCCGTGAAGCCGTGCGAGACCGGTGATGATCGAGCGGCCGAAGTTCTGTCCCATCTCGAAGAACGTGCCGCGATCGACGACGCTGTCGATGATCGGCCGCATCTTGTAGACCTGCCGGCGGTTGCGCGGCACGGCCTTCAGCAGACTTTCGTCGGCGCGTTCGGGATCGTCGTCGCAGGCCAGCGTTGGCGGCAGTTCGTAGACCGACGACGGCAGATAGGACAGAAAACGCCGCGCGCAGGCGAATGCCTCCTCCTCGGTGTCGACCGCATGATCGACCGCACCGCTGCGCGTCTGGATCTCCCAGCCACCGAGTTCCTGCTTGTCGAGTTTTTCGCCGAGCCGCGCCACCACCGGAGGCCCCGCCACGAACATCGCCGACGTCCCGGTCATCACCGAATAGTGGCTGGCGGCAAGCCGCGCCGCACCAAGGCCCGCGACCGAGCCGAGCCCGAGACCGACCACCGGCACCTGCGCAAGATTGGTGGTCGTGAAGTAGAACCCCATCGTGCCGCCAATGCCGCCCGGCAGGTTCGCCGCGCCGCGCGTCTCGATGGTCTTCACCGAACCGCCGCCGCCGGAGCCCTCGATCACACGAATGATGGGCAGGCGGAAATCCGCCGCCATCGTTTCCGCCATCAGCGGCTTCTGCGGCAGCGACGCATCGGCCGAGCCGCCCCGCACGGTGAAATCGTCGCCGACCACGACGACGGTGCGGCCATCGACCCGCCCCCGGCCGAACACGCAGTTCGCCGGGGTGAGGTCGACGAGATCACCGTTGTCGTCATATTCGCCGCTGCCGGCGATGGCGCCGATCTCGTGGAAGCTGCCGGCGTCGAGCAGCCTGTCGATCCGTTCACGGACCGTCAGGCGTCCCGCATCATGTTGCCGCCTGACTTTCCCGGCGCCGCCCATCTGCTGCGCGAAGGCTTGCCGCCGCGTCAGCTCGTCCAGCTCCGGCTTCCAGTTCATTCCGCATCTCCCTGACGCCGGCGACAATCGATGGCCCCTTCCGGATCGGACGCGCCGACGGCGCTTCCACGAAAGGATTGTCCTCGACGCTGTCGGACATGCCGATCACCGCTCGCGACAGTTTCAGCAGCTCCGGCGCGACCTCCACCCGCATGCGCGCCTCGTCATACATGCCGGCCAGCAGGCCGACGGTGATCACCAGATAGTCGCGATACTGCGGCGACCAGATCGGCACGGAGATGCCGTTGATATGCGGGTTCCACAAACCGCAGGAGATGACATAGCCGTTGTCGCGTAGCGAGCGGCGGTTGGCCTCGATCCGCGGCTGCAGCAGCTTCGCGTCCTGCGGGATCTCGCGCTCCATGTCCGCCATCAGCGCCGCATAGGCATCGGGATGCAGCGCCGCGGTGTAGCCATGGCCGGCCGCGGTGCGCGCGATCTCGATGCGGCTGCCGGTGGTCGACTGCAGGCCGACCGCATCATAGGCGCGCGCGTATTCGAGATAGACCATGTGGAAGCGGTCGGGCGCGACAAGGCCGATAGTGCCGGGAATGCGTTCAGCCATTTCCTGCATCCGCATCCGCACCAGCGCGCGGAAGCGCAGCCCGCGCATCATCTGCGAACCCATCGCGACGGCGCCGGGACCGAGGCGATACTTCTGATCTTGCGGGAGGTAAACGAGCTGCCCCATGCGGGTCAGCGTGTGGGTGAGGCGCGAGACGGTGGAACGCGGCAGACGGCAGCGATTGGCGATCTCGAGATTGCCGAGCCTGGACTCATAGCCCTCGAAGCAGCGCATCACATCGAAGGCGCGCGACACCACCTGGATGACATCGTTCTCCACGGTGCCATCGACAGCGACTTGGCCGTGCCGGCCCAGGCGTTCGGATCGACGTCCCATCAGGCAGCCTCCCCCACACGCGTGACCAGATGGGCATTTCCGGGACTTGCTGGATGTCGCATGCTCACTCCCTCAATTTCGCTCTGCGGAATATAATTCCACTTGTGCGATACGCTACCTCAGGCAATCTCGGGCGACAACCGGCAAAGGCGCCGGGACGCAAACTTGCGTAGCGTGTGTGCGCAAGACAGCTATGACCGTTCAGGGAGGTGACGTGGGAGACATCAAGATCACGACAGAAGTCGCAGGCCGCATCTGCGATTTGCTGATGAAAGCCGGCGAAAGCGTCGCGGAAGGCGACGACATCGCGCTTGTGGAAGCCATGAAAATGGAGATCCCGATCGCAGCGACGGCGGCCGGCACGATCAAGTCGGTGCTCGTCGGCGTCGACGACATGGTCGCCGAGGGACAAACGATTGCAATCGTTGAGACTTAGAGATGATCAGCGAGAAGCCATGTGGCTAACCCGGCTGAAACAAAAATTGAACTTTCAAACGTACGTTTTAAACATGCGGAAGTACCGGTTTCCCTTGTCATGCCCGGCTTCGGGGCACGACGATCCGGTTCAGTGTGCCTCGTGCGAATAATGGCCTTGTGAACGGGACGGAACTTGTTGCCCATAGCCGTCGTCTGAGATACGTGGCGCGCCCATTTTTGCGTCATCACCTGGGCCGGCGCCAATGGATCCGCGCGAAGCGTGGCCCGATGACAGACCCCGCGCCGTGCCCCGGTGATCCAGCTTAAGAGCTCATGAAAAACCGCGAACAAGCTGGATGCGCGGGTCAAGCCTGCGCATGACGCCGTGAGTATGGCTCGCACGCGGCGTGCTGCAAGCCTTACAACTTGACAAGCTGAACCGCTTGATCCTTTTCACGCTCCCAAGCGCGCGCGAATTCCAAGACCTCTTCCACCGTCTCATCTGGGTGGAACGAGGTCGTGATGAAGCGACTTGGATCTGAACCATCACCGACGACAAGCTCGTCGATGATGTCGTCGACTTTACTTGCGTCTTTCCCGACGATAGCAATGAGTGACACGCCATCACGAATACAATCTTCGACGAACGCATCCAGCGCATCCAAGCTCGACAGGGGCAGTTGCAAAACGATCTTTGGAGCGTAGCTCATCGGCCCACCTGCCAACATGCGCCATGACGCTGGAAAATTCCACCGCTCGCTGGCCAGGCTTCGGGGAACACTCCCCCAACCGTCAGAGCGAACTCAACGATGGACGAGAATTGGCGACAAGGTCAACGTGGCACGCACCGACATGCTCAACCTCCTGAGACCTCATACCGACTGGATGCTACCGTAGAGAATCTGGCGACGGGAACCCCAGATCGGGATCTCCGTTCCACATCAGTCGCTTTTGTTGCCCCTCATCGGATTTCGACAGCTCTATGCCGATCCGAACGAGGGCGAGTTGGAGAGCCTGGAGCGCGTCACCACCAATAGCTCGTCCTGCTTCGGCACGCTTCAAACCGGAGACCTCAAAGGCGCAACCAAATTCGTGGGGTGCGAACATCACGGGTTGATACAGCGACACAACAACTTTGCCTCCATCAGAAAGCGAGAGCTCTCGAGTTCCGATGAGAGTTTGAGCATTTGTCATAATGTATATCTCTCTTGAAAAGCCAGCGCCCCTGTCAAAGATCATGGAATGGGGATTAGATTCCCGGGAGAAATGAAGCTGGCATAGCCGACCTCGACGGTGGTCTTGCTGGCGCTCACATGCAGCGACTGACCAGCGTCAAATCATCTTCTGGCTGCTGGTAGTGGATGGGACCAAACTTTGGGAACACGACAACAACGCCCCGCCCGAGATAGCTCCATTGCGCTCTAGGATATTCAAGCGAATATTCATCAGCATCAATAGAGCACACAACAACTCCTTCGGAGTCGTCGCCCAATCTGACCAGATCTCCCAATCGAATCTGCTCGCCCGAAGAGTATTTCATTAGATCACCCTCCCTATCCTGCGAAAGGCTCGATCGGAAGAGTCCACTCCGGAAGGGCAGAGGGCGTCGACCACTCCGATTGCGCTGCCCGCCAGAAATCCTAAATTTCCACTCAGGCAGAAAGCTCATTCAGCGAGACCAACAATTCTATTGTTGCCTCAACGTTTACCGGATCAAGGTATTGATGGCCGCGACCTGTAGAAACCAGCGCATTGATCAGCGCCACATATTTTTGGTATCTCGCGGGCCGAACGAGCACGCAAGCACTTTCGCATCGGCTTCATCTCCAAACCCGACACGTTCGATCCGCTTCGACAGCGACTGAAGCTGCATCCCATCGGCAATAATAGCAACCTGGATCCAGCCATCTTCTTCGGCAAGTTTGACGACCCTGGTCAACATTGCGGCATGCTCCTATGGCTAGCCACTACCGCTTTACCCCGGCCGCGCTGCCAATTCCCGCAGCGTCGTCTTCAGCACCTTGCCGTAGTTGTTCTTCGGCAACTCGGCGAGCGCGACATAGCTCTTCGGCCGCTTGAAGCGGGCGATGTTGGCGAGGCAGTGGGCATCGAGCGCCGCGATGTCCAACGTCGCGCCCGGCGCGAGCACGAGATAGGCGACGACATTCTCGCCCCACTCCGGATCGGGCACGCCGATCACCGAGACCTCTGCCACCGACGGATGCGCCAGCAGCACCTCCTCGACCTCGCGCGGATAGATGTTGGTGCCGCCGGAGATGATGACGTCCTTGGAGCGGTCCGAGAGGGTGAGGAAGCCGTCGGCGTCGAGCCGGCCGACATCGCCGGTGCGCAGCCAGCCGTTAACGAGCGTCTCAGCCGTGGCCTTTGGGTTGTTCCAATATCCCAGCATCACCGGCGGGCCCTTGACCTCGATCTCCCCGACCGCATCCGGCGGCAGCACCGCGCCGTCAGTGCCGGTGATGCGCACGCACACCGCGCTGTGCGCCGTGCCGACCGAACGCAGCCGGTCGAGATGGCGCGGATGATCGACGTCGGCGTGGTGCGCCCGCGACAGCGCGGTGATGGTCATCGGCGACTCGCCCTGGCCATAGATCTGCACGAAGCGCTGGCCCATCACCGCCATCGCCTCCTTGATATCCTCGAGGTACATCGGGCCGCCGCCATAGACGACGGTCTTGATGCCCTCCCCGGTCTCGCCGCGGCTGCGCGCCGCCGCGACCAGCCGCTTGACCATGGTGGGCGCTGCGAACATCGACACCGAGGTGAGCTCGCGCGCAAGTGTCAGCACCTCGTCGGCGTCGAAGCCGCCGGACGGCGGCACGACATGGCGGCAGCCCATCCGCACATGGATGAAGTTGTAGAGCCCGGCACCATGGGACATCGGCGCGGCGTAGAGCGCTGCATCCGCGGGATGAACCTCGTCAACATCGGCGAGGTAGCACAGCGACGCCGACAGCAGGTTGCCGTTGCTCAGCATCACGCCCTTCGGACGCCCGGTGGTGCCCGAGGTGTAGAACAGCCAGGCGAGATCGTCGATCTCACGTGCCACCGGCGGCGCGGATGACAGGGATTGGCGCAACGCCGTGTAGGCCGCGCTGCCGACCGTGATCAGCGGCAGGCCCGCGGGCAGATCGGCCCGCGCGGCCTCCAGCAGCGGCGCGGTCTCAGCATCGACAAAAGCGAGCTTCGCCTGCGCGTTGCTGCAGATCCATGCCGCCTCGCGCGCGTGCAGCTTGGCGTTGATCGGGATGGCTACCGCGCCTGCCCACCAGATGCCATAGAGGCATTCGAGATAGTCGGTCGAATTGAACAGGAACAGCGCTACACGGTCGCCGGGCGCAAGCCCCTGCGCGGCGAGGTTGGCGGCGATCGCCGCCGCGCGCCGCGCGAAGGTAGCATAGTCGGCCTCGACCTTGGTCCCGCCGAGCAAAGCGGGAGCGGCCGGCACCAGCCGGGCGCTCGCCGCCAGCCACTCCGCGATGTTCATGTCAGCGCCCTGTCAGCGCGATGGCTCGAGGATCGAGACGTAGTTGGCGACCGCCGCTCCGCCCATGTTGAAGATGCCGCCGAGCTTGGGGCTCTTGAGCTGCATGCCCTCCGGCGCCTCGCCAGTGAGCTGCATCGCGCTCATCACATGCATCGACACGCCGGTGGCGCCGATGGGATGGCCCTTGGCCTTGAGGCCGCCGGAGGCGTTCACCGGCAGCTTGCCGCCGATGTAGGTCCAGCCTTCCTTGATGGCGCGCGCGCCCTGCCCCTTTGGCACGAGGCCCATCGCCTCGTACTCGATCAGCTCGGCGATGGTGAAGCAGTCGTGGGTCTCGACGAAGGACAGGTCCGACAGCGTGATGCCGGCCGCTTCCAGCGCCCGTCCCCACGCCACCGAGCAGCCCTCGAAATCGACGATGTTGCGCTTGGACAGCGGCAGGAAGTCCTGGGCATGGGCGACGGCGCGGATCGCGACCGAGCGGCGCATGCCCTTCGCGGTCTCGGCGTCGGTCAGCACCAGCGCCGCGGCGCCGTCGGACACCAGCGAACAGTCGGTGCGCTTCAGGGGGCCGGCGACGAACGGGTTCTTCTCGCCCTCCGAGCGGCAATATTCGAAGCCGAGATCCTTGCGCATCTGGGCGTAGGGATTGGCCACGCCGTTCTTGTGATTCTTCGCCGCGATCAGCGCCAGCGCGTCGGACTGGTCGCCATAGCGCTGGAAATACTGCTCGGCGATCTTGCCGAACACGCCGGCGAAGCCGCCCTTGGTCTCGCCGTCCTCCGGCAGGTAGGACGCGCGCAGCAGGTTCCGGCCGATCTCCGGCCCCGGGGTCTTGGTCATCTGCTCGACGCCAACCACCAGCACCACCTTGGCCGCGCCGGAGCGGATGGTCTTGATCGCCTGATGCACAGCGGCCGAGCCGGTGGCGCAGGCGTTCTCGACCCGCACCGCCGGCTTGAAGCGCAGCGCCGGATCGGCCTGCAGCACCAGCGACGCGGTGAAGTCCTGGGGAGAGAAGCCGGCATTGAAGTGGCCGAGCACGATCTCGTCGACATCGCCGGGCGCGACGCCGGCATCCGCCAGCGCGTCCGTCGCCACGCGCACGATGAGGCTCTCGACGGTTTCGGCCTCGAGCTTGCCGAACGGCGTGTGCGCCCAGCCGACGATCGATGCTGCTGTCATGATGGTTCTCCCGACATTCGTTGTTGTCGGGCCGGATCGGCCGGCCCGCGCGGCATTGTGCACCGCAGTCGGCCGACTTAACCATTGTCCCCGGCGGACATCAATATCGGCGGGGGAACTGGCAGGCATGCCGGCTGGGCGGCTGGCGGCGGTATTGGGGCAACAAAGCGTTGGCCGCCCACCGAACGCGATAGATTCCCCCACGTGATCCGTTACCCTGAGGTGGCCGTGCGAAGCATGGCCCTCGAAGGGCGACGGCCCGAGCGATAAAGCCTCGGCCGTTCATCCTTCGAGGCTCGCTTCGCTCGACCTCAGGATGACCGAAAACGAGCTCACTCGGGACGTTGCGTCCTACACCACGGTGCGGTGCCGCTCAATGCAGGTCGTGAGCACTTCGTCCATCGGCTTCGCCCACCAGTCGTGGGAGAAGATCTCGATCTCCGAATAGCCCGCGAACCCTTCAGCCTCGACCGCAGCGCGCAGCGAGGAAATGTCGATGGCGCCATCGCCCATCATGCCGCGATCGTTGAGGATATCCCTGGTCGGCACCATCCAGTCGCAGACATGAAACGCATGCAGGCGCTTCTTGCCGGCACGCTTGATCTGCGCCATCACCTCCGGATCCCACCAGATGTGATAGACATCGAGCGCGACGCCGAGCATGCCCGACGTCTCCGGATCGAGCCGGTCGCAGATGTCGAGCGCATGCTTCGTGGTGTTGACGCAGGCGCGGTCGGCCGCATAGGCCGGATGCAGCGGCTCGATCGACAGCGGCATGCCGACGGAGCGGGCATATTCCAGCATCTCGGCGATGGCGTCCTCGACCTGTTGCCGGGCGCCGGCGATGTCCTTTGACGGCGCGCTGCCAGGCCGCGAATACTGCGGCAGGCCGCCGACCACCAGCACGATGCAGGGCGCCCCCAGCGCCTTGGCCTCGTCGACGGCACGGCGGTTGTCGTCGCGCATCGCCTGGCGATGGGCGGCGTCCGCCGGAAACATGCCGCCGCGGCAGTAGCCGGACAATTCGAGGCCGGCGTCACGCACCGCCTTCACCGCGCGCTCGAGCCCGACCGCCGCGACCTGGTCGCGCCAGGGATCGATGGCGCGGATGCCCATGCGGGCGCAGGCGTCGACGATCTCGACGAGATTGCCCTGCTGGCGGACCGTCGCCGTATTCAGCGACAACCACCGGTGATCCCTCGAAAAGTCACGCATGTCAGCTATCGATGCCCCGTGTTGCCAGCACCGCCTTCATGCGGGCGGTCGCGCGCGCCGGATCGGCGAACAAACCGGCCTTGTCGGCGAGCCGGAAAATCTCGGCGAGATGCACGGTCGAGCGTGTGCTCTCCTGCCCGCCGATCATGGTGAAATGGTCCTGATGGCCGTTGAGATAGGCCATGAACACGACGCCGGTCTTGTAGAACCGCGTCGGCGCCTTGAAGATGTGGCGCGACAGCGGCACCGTCGGTCCCAGCACGTCATGGAAGGTGGCGAGGTCGCCTGCGGCGAGGCGCGACACGGCATAGGAGGCCGCGGGCGCGATGGCATCGAAGATGCCGAGCAGCGCATGCGAGAAGCCCTGCTCGTCGCCGGCGATCAGCTCGGCGTAGTTGAAATCGTCGCCGGTGTACATCTTGACGCGCGTGTCGAGGCGACGGCGCATGTCGATCTCGCGCTGCTTGTCGAGCAGCGAGATCTTCACACCATCGACCTTGGCCGCATTGGCATTGATGATGCCGACCGCGGTGTCCATCGCCGCATCGAGGTCGTTGGTGCCCCAATAACCCGTCAGCGCGGGATCGAACATGTCGCCGAGCCAGTGGATGATGACGGGCTCGCGCACCTGCGACAGGATGCGGTCGTACACTTTGCGGTAGTCGTCCGCGTTGCGACCGATACGGGCGAGCGCCCGCGATGCCATCAGGATGATACGGCCGCCGGCGGCTTCCACCGCGCCGACCTGCTCCTCATAAGCCCTGATGACGTCGTCGATCGACTTCGCGTCCTCCGGCGCGAGATGGTCGGTGCCGGCGCCCGAGGCGACCAGCGCGCCGCGCGGCCTGGCGGCTGCGACCGAACGCCGGATCAGTTCCAGCGACGTGGGCCAGTCCAGCCCCATGCCGCGCTGGGCGGTGTCCATCGCCTCGGCGACGCCGAGACCGAGATCCCAGACATGTTCGCGGAATGCGATGGTGCGGTCCCAGTCGATCGCCGCCGTCAGCCACGGATCGTTGTCGGCGCGCGGATCGGCGACCACATGGGCCGCCGAGTACACCACGCGGTTGAGCGTGCCTTCGAGGCGCGCGGGAAACGCCCGCGGCGACGACGGGTGGTAGGTCTCCAGCGTGCCGTCGGCCCGCGGCAATTGCAGCGAGAGCCCCGTCACCGAGGCCGCATGCTTGTTCATGACATCCTCCCTCAGGCCTTGATTGCGGGCACGTCCACCCAGCGACGCTCGCGCCAGCTCTGCAGCGCGCATTCGACGAGTTGCACGCCCTTGGCGCCTTCGAGCAACGTGTACTTATAGGGCGCATCCTCGCAGACGTGGCGGATGAACATCTCCCACTGCTCCTTGAAGCCGTTGTCGTAGACCGCGTTGTCGGGCACGCGCTGCCAGTCGGCATAGAAATCGTGGGTGCGCTTCTCGTCCGGATTCCACACCGGCCGCGGCGTCGCCTGGCGCGCCTGGATCATGCACTCGGTGAGGCCGGCGACAGCCGAGCCGTTGGTGCCGTCGACCTGGAAGGTGACGAGGTCGTCACGGTAGACGCGGGTCACCCAGGACATGTTGATGTGGGCGATGACGCCGCCCTTGAGGCGGAAGGTGGCATAGGCGGAATCGTCCGCGGTCGCCTTGTACTTCTTGCCCTGCTCGTCCCAGCGTTCGGGAATGTCGGTGGTGCCGAAGCAGGTCAGGCTCTCGACTTCCCCGAACAGGTTGTCGAGCACGTAACGCCAGTGGCAGACCATGTCGAGGATCATGCCGCCGCCGTCCTCGGCGCGGTAGTTCCACGACGGCCGCTGGGCGTCCTGCCAGTCGCCCTCGAACACCCAGTAGCCGAACTCGCCGCGCACCGACAGCATGCGGCCGAAGAAGCCGGAATCGCGGAGCATGCGCAGCTTCTTCAGGCCCGGCAGAAACAGCTTATCCTGGACGGTGCCGTGCTTGATGCCCCTGGCATTAGCGAGCTTCACGACCTTGAGCGCTTCCTCGAAATTGGTCGCGATCGGCTTCTCGCAGTAGATGTGCTTGCCGGCCTCGATCGCCTTGGTGAGCAGCGTCGGGCGCGCCTGTGTCGTCGCGGCGTCGAAGAAGATGGTGTCGTTGGGGTCGGCGAGCGCACGGTCGAGGTCCGTGGTCCAGCGCTCGACCTTGAGCGACTTCGCCAGCCGCTCGATCTTGTCGGCGTTGCGGCCGACCAGGATCGGATCGGGCACCACGCGATCGCCGTTCGCCAGAACCACGCCGCCCTGCTCGCGGATCGCGAGGATCGAACGGACCAGATGCTGGTTGAGACCCATGCGGCCGGTGACGCCGTTCATGATCACGCCAAGACGCTGTGTCGCCATACTCAGTGCTCCTGAAGATTTTTGTCGTGTGAGGGTTCGTGAAGAGGTGAAAGGGACGCCCAATCGGGATGCGCGCCGCCGGCGAAGCCCGGCTTGCGCAGCGACGCCGTCGACAGCGCGCCGGCCGCAGCCGCCAGGCGAACGCCTTCGCCGCGATCGACGTAGAGATCCGGATGCGCCGCCATGAAGGCCTTCGCTTCGGCTGCCGGGGCATCGCCAAAGCCAGCAACGTAGTGATGGCCGTTGCGCTCGGCGTGGGTCAGGCCGAGCAGCGCACCGAGCGCAAGGTCCTGCTGCACGCCGAGACCGGCCTGGCAGGTCAGATCCTCGCCGGAGACAAAGTATGCCGGCCCTTCCGCGCTCCAGCGTGCCGCCCGCACGGCGTTGAGGATGGACTTGTAGAGGCCCTTGCAGGATTTCGACGACACGCCGCGATAACCCAGCACCTTTGCCGCTGCGAATGCGCCGTAGGAATCGTCGGCTTCGTCGATGATGACATTGCGCCGCGCCAGTGCGCCCAGCGGCGTCTGCGCGGTGATGTCGCGCGGCATCGGCTGCTCGAGATAGAGCAGGCGCCGCGCGATCGGCGCCAGCGCCTTGTCGCTGTCGAGATGCCCCATCAGGTCGGCAAGCGCGGCAAGATCGGCGTACTGCTCGTTGGCATCGAGCGTCACCTGGATATCGCCGCCGACCGTATCGATCTCTCGGCCGATGGCCGCGAGACGCTCGGCGTCGGCCTGTGGCCGGCCACCGAGTTTGAGCTTGAAGAACCGCGTGCAGCGGCCGGCTGCGATCGCAGCCACGCCCCCTGCACCGTGCAACTCGTCGTCGAGCCCGACAGTGTGGCGGATGGCGACCGACGCGCCAGGTGCCCGGGACGCGAGAAAACCATCGATCCCGGACGGCACCAGATCCGGCGTCAGGCGAGCGTCGATCCCGGCGGCATTGCCAGCCATCGCCGTGAAAAAATCCACGCCGAGCGCACGCAGCAACGCATCGAGAACGGCCTTGTCGATCTCCGCCGGCCCGAACGCGGCGGCGAGCGGCGGGATGCTCTCTTTCGCGCAGCGCGCAAGCTGAACGCCGACACGACTGGCATGCAGGCCAAACGCCGTGTCGAAACCGTCCCCGGAGAGATAGAGATCCCGGGCGCCGGCGAGCGAACGGCGCAGTTCGTCGACGGTCGCTGCCGGCGACAGCTCCGGCCGCTTGTCGAACCACTTCGGCATCATCATCTCGGCGCTGGCGCCGATCGACGTGCCGCGGCCCTCGACCTCGATTTCCACCCGCACATAGGCCTGCGGCGCGGTGTCGACGGTCACCGCGCCAAAGCGGAACGGCTTGGCGAACCGCACCTGTCGCTCGAACAGGGCAATGTCGCGGACGGCCAATCGTGGTGTCATCGTAAGTTGCTCATCTGCCGTGCGTCACGGTCCATGCGTGGACCGGACGAACGGACGTTTCAGTGGTGCGAACTGTCAGTCGAGCGCGCCCTGGGCGAGGAAATGTCCCCGGATCTTCTGGGTCAGCGCGATGAACCGCGGGTCCGCCATGATATCGAGCGTGCGCGGCCGTGGCAGCGGCACGTCGTAGATCGCCGCGATCGCACCGGGCCGCTCGGTCATCACCAGCACGCGGTCGGCCAGGAACACAGCCTCGGGGATCGAGTGGGTGATCAGCAGCACGGTCTTGCGCGTCTCGCTCTGGATGCGCTGCAGCTCGACGTTCATGCGCTCGCGCGTCATGGCGTCGAGCGCGCCGAACGGCTCGTCCATCAGCATGATCTTGGGATCGTGCACCAGCGCGCGGCAGATCGATGCACGCTGCTGCATGCCGCCCGAGAGCTGCCAGGGCAGCTTCTTCTCGAAGCCCTCCAGGCCGACCATCTTGAGGAGCGCCTTGGCGCGCGGCAGGTACTTGTCGCGCGGCAGCCGTTTCATGTCGATCGGCAGCATGACGTTGCCGAGAATAGTGCGCCACGGCAGCAGCAGCGCGTTCTGGAACACGATGCCGACATTGCCGTGCGGCTGCACCACCTTCTCGCCGTCCACCAGCACCTCGCCGGTGGTCGGCGGCAGCAGGCCCGAGATCAGCTTCAGCAGCGTGGACTTGCCGCAGCCGGACGGGCCGACGACGACGAAGAACTCGCCGTCGTTGATGTTGAAGTCGAGGGGCCGCAGCGACGGAACGTCGCCGTCGCGGCTGCGATAGGTCTTGGACACGCCGGAAATCCGGATTCCCGATGTGCCACGCATTTCGGGCTGCACGAGATAGGGCCGGGACTGAACCTTGGAAGTGCTTGCTGTCATTGGTGTCGCACGTGTCCGGATCAAGGGGTCTTCGACGGCAGGTAGTCGTTGGTGTAGAACGCCTTCGGATTTTCCAGCGCCTTGCTGTCGAGGCCGCCGTACTCGACCATCAGGCTGACCGAATCGACCATGTTGCCGTCGGTGACGCGGAAGGGACGCTCACCCTTGGTCTCGGGCGTGCGATAGAGCGGGATCGTGAGTTCGAAGCCCTGTGTCAGCGTCTCGATCTTGCCGCCCTTCGGGTTGGCGTTGAGGATCGATTGCGCAGCGGCCTTCGGGTCCTTCTCGGCGGCTTCCACCGCCTTGGTGGTGGCGGCCATGAAGCGCTTCACGATATCGCCGTTCTGCTTGACATAGTCGGTGTTGGCGATGATGCCCGACGACACCATGTTGATGCCGTAGTCGGCGAACTTGATGGGGTAGACGTCCTTGCCGGTGGCATCCTTGATCTTCATCGACTGGTCCATGACGTAGCCCAGCAGCAGGTCGGCCTGGCCATTGATCACCGCATTGAGCTTGGTCTGGCCGTCACCGGCGACCGTCTTGAAGTCGGCTTCCTTCAGGCCCGTGCGCTTGAGGAACAGCGGCCAGATCTGGGTCATGGAGTCAGCCGGTGTGATCGCCACCGTCTTGCCCTTGATGTCTTCCGGCTTGCGGATGTTCTTGTCGGCGAAACCCATCACCGACATCGGGCTGGTCTGCAGCAGCACGCCGGTGGCGATGACCGGGGCGCCCTTGATGGTGGCGCGCATCATGGTCGGCACGTCGACGTAGCCGAAGTTCGCGGTCTTCGCCGCCACCGCCTGGGTGGTCGCCGCCGAGCCGCGCCCTTCCTGGATGTCGAGATCGATGCCCTCGGCAGCGTAGATACCCTTTTCCTTGCCGTAATAGAACGGCGCATGCTCGCCATAGACGTACCAGTTGAGCATCAGCACCACCTTGTCGGCGGCCGACGCCGGGGTCGTGACCGAGAGCCCGGCCCACGCGAATGCAGCGATCGTCGCGATCATCTTCTTCATTGCTACTCCTCCAGGTCCACGCAGCCTTGATGCTGCTTGTTGCTTGATCGGTCTTAAGCCGCCTCGCCTACACGGCGATGACGAGGTCGTTGCGCTGGCTGACATGCCAGGGAATGACGAAGCGTTCGATGCGGTCGACGAGCCAGAACAGCACCACGCCCATCAGCGCCAGGATGACCAGCGCGGCGAACATCGTCGGCAGGTCGAAGGTGCCGATCGAGCGCTGCAGCACGTAGCCGATGCCGGAGTTCGAGCCGACGAACTCGCCGACCACCGCTCCGACCACGGCCAGCGTCACCGATACCTTGAGGCCGGAGAAGATCGCCGGCATGGCGTGCGGCAGGTTCACGGCACGGAAGACATGAAAGCGGCTGCCCTGCATGGCGCGCGCGAGGTCCACCATGTCCGGATCGACCGACTTGAAGCCCTGCACCGCCGACACCACGACGGGGAAAAAACCGAGCAGAAACGCGGAGATGATCTTCGGGAAGATGCCGAAGCCGAACCACACCACGAACAGCGGCGCGATCGCCACCTTGGGGATCGACTGCGAGAACACCAGGAGCGGATAGACGTAGCTCTCGATCGTCTTGGAGCCGGCGATCAGCATCGCAATGGGAATGCCGAACAGCGCCGACAACGCAAAGCCCCACAGCGTTGCGTAGGTCGTCGGCCACGCCTGCGCCAGCAGTTCGGGCCACGACTCCCAGAGCACGATGACGACATCGCGCGGCGACGGCACCTGATAGGCTGGAATGTGGAAGAGGCGGATCGAGAGGTCCCAGGCGACCACCAGCAGGGCCAGGAAGAGGAACGGCCGCACCCACGCATTGCGCAGCAGCGCAGCGACGCCGCCCCGGCCCTTGCGTTCATCCATCGATCGTCCTCCCAGGCGCCCCGCCGTTCCGCCGGCAACAATTTAACTCGTTGGATAAATACTACGCAGCCTTCACCGAATGTCAAATCGGCGCGTTCGCGCCGAAAGGCCGCAGGGCCCGGCGTCGCCGCAACGGCTTCGAAAATCGAGAAAAATCAGACGGTCGTGGTCGCCAGCGCGCGAGCCTTCGCCGCCTTCGCCGTCTTCTTCTTGCCGGACTGTGCGCCAGCAGGCGTCCCCGTCAGCGCCGCCAGCACGAGGCCGACGACATGGGCAAGCCGTTCATCCTTGGCCTCGGTCGACAGCAGGTTGCGGCCGAAGATGACACTGAGCGTCGCGCTGTTCGACAGATAGAAAAAGCACAGGGCGGCGATGGAAATATAGAGCTGCACCGGGTCCATCGCGACCTGGAAGTCGCCGCGCGCGACGCCGCGATCGACTACGGTGCGGATCATCTCGACGAACGGCGAGTGCATCGACTTCACCTTGGTCGAGCGCTTGAGATGGGCGGCGCGCTCGAGATTTTCGGTGTTTAGCAGCGCCAGGAACTCGGGATTGCGGATGAAATAGTTCCAGGTGAAACTGATCAGCACTTCGATCGCCTCCGGCGGATCGAGGTGCTCGAGGTTCAGCTCGCGCTCCTCGGCGCGGATGTGCTCATAGGCGCCCTCCAGGACCGTGAGATAGAGGTCCTCCTTGTTGCCGACATGGTAGTACAGCATGCGCTTGTTGGCGCCAGCCTCCGCGGCAATACGGTCGACACGCGCGCCGGCGAGGCCATAGTCCGAGAACTCGCGCTTGGCTGCCGCCAGAATCCGCAGCCGCATGCCTTCCGGATCACGCTGCCATTTCGCGGGTCGACTGGTCTTGGCCAAGATGGGGCGTCCTCGTTTGCAGGCGGTTGCGTCATCGTAGCCCGGCAAGGCGGATGTCGGATCCGCCACGCCAGCCTGACATGATCCTGTAGCATGAGGCGCGCGGCTTGAGAACGACTGCCGGCGCTCGCGGGCGGCCCGGCGCAGCGATACGACTGCCGCTAGTGAATCTCGGGCTCCGGCGTCGGCGCCTGCTCCGAGGGAATCTCCAGGAAGTCGAAGTCGCAGCCCTTGTCGGCCTGGCTGACATGCTTGAGGTAGAGCAGACCGTAGCCGCGCTCGAACTTCGGCGGCGGCGGAACCCAGGCGGCGCGGCGGGCCGCGAGTTCGTCGTCGGAGATCAGGACGTTGAGCCTGCGCGCGGCGACGTCGAGCTCGATGCGATCGCCGTCGCGCACCAGCGCCAGCGGCCCGCCGACCGCGGCCTCGGGCGTGACATGCAGCACGCACGCGCCGTAGCTCGTGCCGCTCATGCGGGCGTCGGAGATGCGCACCATGTCGCGCACGCCCTGTTCCAGCAGCTTCTTCGGGATCGGCAGTTGCCCCCATTCGGGCATGCCGGGCGCACCATGAGGCCCGGCGTTCTGCAGCACGATCACGCTGTCGGCATCGATGTCGAGCGCGGGGTCGTCGATGCGCTTCGCCATGTCGTTGTAGTTGGCGAACACCACCGCACGCCCGACATGGCGATGCAGCCGCGCCTCCGCCGCCGCCGGCTTGATGACCGCGCCGTCCGGCGCGAGGTTGCCGCGCAACACCGCAAGACCATCGCAGGGCACAAGCGGCCGGTCGCGGTCGCGGATCACGTCGTCGTTGAACACCTCGGCGCCGGCGATGTTCTCCGCCAGCGTGCGGCCATTGACCGTGCGCTCGCCGCCCACGATGAGATCGCCGAGTTGAACCAGCAGCGCGCGCAGCCCTCCGGCGTAGTAGAAGTCTTCCATCAGGTACTTGCCCGACGGACGCAGATTGGCGAGCACCGGCACGCGCCGCGCGAGTTCGTCGAAGCGGTCGACAGTGAGATCGATGCCGGCGCGCCGCGCCAGCGCGATCAGATGCACGATGGCGTTGGTCGAGCCGGAGAGCGCCAGCACCGTGGTGATGGCATTGTCGAATGCCGCCGGCGTGAGGATGTCACGTGGCGTGAGGTCCTCCCAGATCATGTCGACAATACGCCGGCCCGACAGCGCCGCCATCTGGCCGTGGCGGGAATCGGACGCCGGAATCGACGCCGCGCCCGGCAGCGTCAGCCCCAGCGCCTCGGCGGCGCTGGTCATGGTCGAGGCGGTTCCCATGGTCATGCAGTGGCCGGCGGAACGCGCGATGCCCTCCTCCACGCCCTGCCAGTCGGCTTGCGTGATCTTGCCGGCGCGCAGATCGGCCCAGTACTTCCAGGTATCGGAGCCGCTGCCGAGCGTCGCGCCGTTCCAGTTGCCGCGCAGCATCGGGCCCGCGGGGACGAAAATGGCGGGCAGATTCATGGAGATCGCTCCCATGATCAGCGCCGGCGTGGTCTTGTCGCAGCCGCCCATCAGCACCGCGCCGTCGGCTGGATAGGAGCGCAGCAATTCCTCGGTCTCCATCGCCAGCAGGTTGCGATAGAGCATCGTGGTCGGCTTCTGGAATGGCTCGGACAGGCTGATCGCCGGCATCTCGACCGGGAAGCCGCCGGCCTGCCACACCCCGCGCTTGACCTCCTCGACCCGCTGCTTGAAGTGGCTGTGGCAGGGGTTGATGTCGCTCCAGGTATTGATGATCGCGACCACCGGCTTCCCGGCATACTCAGAGCGGTGATAGCCCATCTGAGCGGTGCGCGAGCGGTGGCCGAACGAACGCAGGTCCTGCACGCCGTACCAGCGATGGCAGCGCAGTTGCTCGGCGGTCTTGCGTGGCTTGCTTGTCATGAGATGGACCATCCGGATGGGCTCGCTCCTGCCCTACCGCAGGCCCGATGCGGCAGCAAGGCGGACGCGAATCGCAGGCGCGGCCTGCGGCCTTGCGCCTTGCGTCGCCCGGCTTCGCATGCGCCAGCCTGCAACCATCGGTTTAGGCATCAAGGAGAATTGATCCCGCGCTGCAGGAGGATCGCAAGCCCAGGCAGGGTTTGTTCGCATAACGTGTGCGACATTCTCGGTCGGCCGGGCCGAGTATTACAAATTCGCAAGAATCGACGTTAGGCCATTTCGCGTTGCAGCGTGTTCAGGCTTAATGCGCCGCCTGGTTAAATGCAGATGCTTTGAACAAGAAAGACGGTCAATGACGGTTCGACGCTGGGTTTTCCTCGCCCTCACGCTCGTGGTCTGCGGGGGCCTCTACTTCGGGTACGGCCGCTTCTACGGCAAGCCCGAGCAGGCCGCCAACGCGAAGGGCCGCCCCAATGCCGTTCCCGTCACCGTCATGACGGCCCGAGCGACAACCTTCCCGGTGGTCCTGAGCGGCCTCGGCACCGTGCAGGCCTTCAACACCGTCACCGCCCGCACCCGCGTCGACGGCGAGGTCATCAAGATCCTGTTCAAGGAAGGCCAGACCGTGCAGCAGGGCGACCAGCTCGCCCGGATCGATCCCCGTCCCTACCAGGCCGCCGTCGACCAGGCGACCGCCAAGCTCGCCCAGGACCAGGCAACGCTGCACAACTCCGAGCTCGACCTGCAGCGCTACTCCACCCTCGCCAAGCAGGACTTCGCCTCACGCCAGCAGCTCGACACCCAGACGGCGGCGGTGGCACAGAACACGGCGCTGGTGCAGGCGGACAACGCCGCGCTCGACAACGCCAAGACCCAACTCGACTACACCAACATCCGCTCGCCGATCACCGGCCGCGTCGGCTTCCGACTCGTCGACCAGGGCAACATCGTCAACGCCTCGAGCCAGACCGGCATCGTCACCATCACCCAGGTGCAGCCGATCTCGGCCGTGTTCACGCTGCCGGAGGGCCAGATCAGCGACATCAATGCGGCGATGCAGAAGGGCGCGGTCGTCGCCACCGCTTACAGTGCCGACGGCAAGCGCAAGCTCGCCGACGGCACGCTGACGGTGATCAACAACCAGGTCGACGCGAGCACCGCCACCATCCAGCTCAAGGCCACCTTCCCCAATGCCGACAACGCGCTGTGGCCCGGTCTCGCCGTCGTGGTGCGCCTTCCGATCCAGACCCTCGACAACGTCGTGGTGGTGCCGCAATCGGCAGTCCAGCATGCCCAGCAGGGCCTCACCGCCTATGTCGTCGACGGCAACCAGAAGGCCCAGATCCGCCCGGTCGAGATCGGCGAAGGCAACACCGACGACGTCGTCATCACCAAGGGGATCGCGCCGGGTGACCGCGTCGTGGTCGCCGGCCAGTATCGCCTGCAGAACGGCTCGACCGTCGCAGTGAACGAAGCGTCCAACGAAACCGTCGGACGGAGTGCCCGGCCATGAGCAGCGGCGGCCTTTCCGGACCCTTCATCAAACGGCCGATCGCCACCTCGCTGATGATGGCGGGCGTGCTGTTCGTTGGCCTCATCGCCTATCCGCAGTTGCCGGTCGCGCCGTTGCCGCAGATCGACTTCCCGACCATCTCGGTGTCGGCCAGCCTGCCGGGCGCCAGCCCCGACACCATGGCATCGTCGGTCGCCCAGCCGCTCGAGAACCAGTTCGCCCAGATCGCCGGCGTGTCGGAACTGACCTCGACGAGTTCACTCGGCTCGACCTCGATCACCATCCAGTTCGACCTCAACCGTAACATCGACGGCGCCGCCAACGACGTCATGGCCGCCATCAACGCGGCCAGCGGCCAGCTGCCCAAGAACCTGCCGAGCCCGCCGACCTACCGCAAGGTCAACCCGGCGGATTCGCCGATCCTGCTGCTGTCGGCGACCTCGGATACGATGCCACTGACGGAACTCGACGACAACGTCGAGATCAAGATCTCGCAACAGATCAGCCAGCTGCCCGGCGTCGGGCTCGTCTCCATCGGCGGCCAGCAGAAGCCGGCGATCCGCATCCAGCTCGACCCGGCGAAGCTCGCGACCAAGGGCCTGTCGCTCGAAGACGTCCGCGCCCAGCTCGCCGTCACCACCGTCAACAGCCCCAAAGGCGCGCTCGACGGCACGACGCGCAGTTACACCATCTACGCCAACGACCAGCTGACCATCGCCAAGGACTGGAACGACATCATCGTCGCCTACCGCAACGGCGCGCCGCTCCGCGTGCGCGACATCGGCAAGGCGATCGCCGGCCCCGAAGACACCAAGCAGGCGGCCTGGGCCAACGGCCAGCGCGGCGTCTTCCTGGTGATCTTCAAGCAGCCCGGCGCCAACGTCATCGAGACGGTCGACCGCATCAAGGCGGCGCTGCCGCGCCTGGAGCTGGCGCTGCCACCGGCGATCAAGATCGACATTCTCAGCGACCGCACCCAGACCATCCGCGCCTCGGTCTCCGACGTGCAGTTCACACTGATGATCACGATTGCCCTCGTGGTCATGGTGATCTTCCTGTTCCTGCGCAACGTCTGGGCGACCATCATTCCCAGCATCACCGTGCCGCTCGCCCTGCTCGGCGCCTGCGCGCTGATGTGGCTGGCAGGCTACACGCTCGACAACCTGTCTCTGATGGCGCTCACCATCTCGGTCGGCTTCGTGGTCGACGACGCCATCGTGATGCTGGAAAACATCACACGCTATATCGAGGAGGGCGAAAGCCCGATGCAGGCGGCGCTCAAGGGCGCCGGCGAGATCGGCTTCACCATCTTCTCGATCTCGCTGTCGCTGGTCGCCGTGCTGATCCCGCTGCTGCTGATGGGCGGCATCATCGGCCGGCTGTTCCGCGAGTTCTCCGTGGTGCTGGCGATGACCATCGCCGTGTCGGCATTCGTGTCCCTGACGCTGACGCCGATGATGGCGTCGCGCTTCCTCAAGCCCCACAGCGACGAAAAGCACGGCCGCTTCTACAACGCCAGCGAGCGCGTCTTCGACGCCATGCTCAACGGCTACAAGCGCGGCCTCGACCTGGCGCTGCGCTTCCGCAAGCTCACGCTCGCCGTGTTCCTGGTGTCGCTCGCCGCCACCGTCGCACTGTTCATCATCATTCCCAAGGGCTTCTTCCCGCAACAGGACACCGGTCTGATCGTCGGCCAGTCCGAGGCGGCGCAGGACATCTCGTTCCAGGACATGATGCGCAAGCAGCAGCAGGTCGGCGCCATCATCCAGCAGGACCCGGCCGTCGCCAGCGTCGCGATGGCGATCGGCGGCAGCGGCGGCAACGCCCTCAACAGCGGTCGCGTCTTCATCACGCTGAAGCCGCGCGACGAGCGCAACGTCAATGCCGACCAGATTATCGCCCGGCTGCGGCCCAAGCTCGACCAGGTCGAGGGCGCCCGCCTGTTCCTGCAGTCGGCGCAGGACGTCCGCATCGGTGGCCGCATCTCCCGCACCCAGTACCAGATCACGGTGCAGGACGCCGACCTCGACGAACTCAACACCTGGGCGCCGAAGATCCTGGACAAGCTGCGCACGCTGAAGGAGCTGCGTGACGTCGCCACCGACCAGCAGACCCAGGGCACGACGCTGACGCTGATCATCGACCGCGACCAGGCGTCCCGCCTCGGCATCCAGCCGCAGGTGATCGACGACACGCTGTACGATGCCTTTGGCCAGCGCCAGGTCACGCAGTACTTCACCCAGACCAACACCTACAAGGTGATCGTCGAGGTGCTGCCTGAACTGCAGGGCGACCTGCAGACGCTCAACAACATCTACGTCAAGTCGCCGACCACCGGCCAGAACGTACCGCTGTCGTCGTTCGTCCACTGGACGACACGGCCGGTGCAACCGCTCACGGTCAGCCACCAGGGCCAGTTCCCGGCGGTCACCGTGTCGTTCAACCTCGCCCAGGGCGTTGCCCTCGGCGAAGCGACCACAGCGATCGAGCAGGCGCAGCGCGAGCTGCAACTGCCGGGCGCGCTGTCGATGCGCTTCCAGGGCACCGCGCAGGCGTTCCAGCAGTCGCTCAGCACCGTGCCGCTGCTGATCGTCGCCGCGCTGATCGTGGTCTACCTGATCCTCGGCATGCTCTACGAGAGCTACATTCACCCGCTGACGATTCTGTCGACGCTGCCGTCGGCAGCGCTGGGCGCGCTCGCCACGCTGATGCTCGGCGGCTACGACTTCAGCCTGATCGCGCTGATCGGCATCATCCTCTTGATCGGCATCGTCAAGAAGAACGGCATCATGATGGTCGACTTCGCCATCGTCGGCGAACGCGATCAGAGGCTATCGAGCGAGGAAAGCATCCGTCAGGCGGCCATCCTGCGCTTCCGCCCGATCATGATGACCACGATGGCTGCCCTGCTGGGCGCCGTGCCGCTGATGCTTGGCCATGGCACCGGCTCGGAACTGCGCCAGCCGCTGGGATGGTCGATGGTCGGCGGCCTGATCGTCAGCCAGGCGCTGACGTTGTTCACGACGCCGGTGATCTATCTCTACCTCGACCAGTTGTCGAACTGGATGAGCCCGAAGAACCACGGCACCACGCCGGACGCGCCGGCGGAGGAAGAGACCTATCCTCCCGAAAAACTGCGCTCGGCGGCCGGCGGCTAGCCGGAATCCGCTCGCTGGCGCATGTCGGAGAACCAAGCCAAAGAGCCCGGCGCTGCCGGGCTCTTTCTTTTTGCAGGCATGACAATACGCGTGTCAGGCGTCGATGCGCCCTGTCTGGCTTTCCGTGGCGAAGTCGCGCCACGAGGCGCAGGGGATATCGGCCACCGGATGCACCTCCTTCAGGAGGCGGACCTCGCGCCAGTCGCCCGGCGTGCGCGTGAAGTGGAAACCGGCCTTGCGCCCCAGCGACTGCATCTCGATGTTGGTACCGAGCGTATCCCCCATCAGATGATGCGCGCCGAGAGCCGCCGCGCGACACTCGAGGTTCGACAGCAGCGCAAAGCCGATGCCAAGGCCGCGGAATGCATCTCCCACCGACAGCCCGAACTCGACGCGATCGGCAGCCTCGTCGTACATATAGCGCGCCTCGCCGACGATCACCGTCGCGCCATCGATCGTCATCTCGGCCACCACCGCGTAGCGGTCGCCTTCGCCGAGCTGTAGCAGGCGATCGAACTCGCCGCCCGACAGCCCGCTGCTCGCACCGGTGAAACGGTTGTAGCGCGCCGCCGGCGCCATGGCGGCAAAATAGGCCTGCAACCCCGCACGATCCCGCGGCTCGACGAACCGCACCGTCAGCGAGCGGCCGTCGCGCAACCGCAGCACGTCGGCGAAGCGGCTGAGGTCGTCGTGATGGCTGTGAAGCCATTCCATCATCGCGGCGCTGGCCATGATGCGATCCTCTTGTCCCTCTTTTCCTGGCGCGGGGCCGGCGACGGCGGGCTCACGCCCGCCAGAACGGCTTGTCGATCTCAAGGGCGACGTCGTCCCGCGACAGCCCGACATCGTTCAGGTCTCGCTCGGTCCACGCTGCGAGTTCACCGCGCTCCACGAACCGCCGGCGCCAGATGTGAAGCAGCTCCCCGAGCCGCTCGACGGCACCGAAATCATGATGATTTGTCATCTCATGATGGCTGCAGACAGACATTTTGGCCTCCTGTTCGCTCAATACGGAGCTTTATCCGCCTGCGCAGGCCCGTTGACAAACGACACTTTGTCCGCAAACGTATGAGATAATTTCATGCGAGGGAAACGACGGCCATGACGGCGCGCCTGCCATCGCTCAACGGCCTGCGGGCGTTCGAAGCCGCAGCTCGCCACCTGTCCTTCACCCTGGCCGCCGCCGAGCTGAACGTGACCCAGACCGCGATCAGCCACCAGATCCGCCGGCTGGAGGAAGAACTCGGACTGCAGCTGTTCGTCCGCAAGAACCGCGCCCTCACCCTGACGGCGGCAGCGCGCGACTACCTGCCCGGGGTCCGCGCCGCCTTCCAGGATCTACGGCTGGCGACCGACCGGCTGTTGCGACGCGACGCCAGCCCCGTATTGACCATCAGCACGCTGGCCTCGTTTGCGGCAAAATGGCTGCTGCCCCGCCTCGCCTCATTCCAGGAGGCCCATCCCGGCATCGACGTACGCATCACGACGTCGACTGATCCCGTCGATTTTCGCAAGGGCGATGTCGATGCGGCAATCCGTTATGGCCGCGGCCAGTGGCCCGGACTGCATGCGACATGGCTGACTGCGGACGAACTGTTTCCGGTGTGCAGCCCGGCGCTGCGCGATGGCGCCCGGCCGCTGCGCCGCCCGGATGATCTTGCCCATCATGTGCTGCTGCACACCAGCAGCTCCGGCGACGACTGGCGCCTGTGGCTGACCGCCGCCGGCCTGCCCATCGATATGGCCCGTCATGGCCCGACCTTCGATCTCAACCTGATGACCGTGCAGGCCGCGATCGATGGCCTCGGCGTCGCCATCGGCCGGACCTCCTACGTCCAGGACGACATCGACCGGGGGCGACTCATCGTCCCCTTCGACATTGCGCTGCCGGCCGACGCGGGCTTCTACCTGGTGGCCCCGCACGCGGCCGCCGACAATCCGAAACTTAGTGCGTTCCGCTCGTGGCTGGTCGCTGCCGCGAGGCGCGGCGACCAGCCGGGACGGGATTATCCCGTCACCTTGGAGAAGTCCGGCTGACGGCGCTCGGCGAAGGCCGTGAACGCTTCGCGCGCCTCCGCCGTCTTCAGCCGCTCCTGGAAAATCACCCCTTCGCGGTTCATCTGCTCGGCGATCGTCTCGCGGTCGCGCATCAGCGCCTTGGTGTGCGCCAGTGCTCCGACGGGACGCTTGGCCAGCGCATCGGCCGCGGCGCGCGCCCGAGCGCGCAGATCCGCCGCCGGCACCACTGCGTTGGCGAGACCGATATTGACCGCCGTCGCCCCGTCGACGGGCTCGCCGAGCGCGAACATCGCATAGGCGCGGGCATGACCGACACGCGCCGGCAGCAGCAGGCTCGAGGCGGCCTCGGGCACCAGAGCGAGATTGACGAACGGCGTCATCAGCCGGGCGGTATCGGCGAGGTACACGAGATCGCAATGCAGCAGCATGGTGGTGCCGACGCCGACGGCATTACCCTGCACGGCAGCAACGATCGGCCGGCTCGCCTTGGCGAGCGCGCGCAGAAAGCGGAACACCTGCTTCTCGCCCCTGAACGAGCCGGTCGACTGCGCGGCGAAGTCGGCGAGATCATTGCCCGCGGTGAAGCTGTCGCCATCACCCTGCAGCAGCACGACGCGAACGGCGGCATCGCTCTCTGCCCGGTCGAGGGCGTCTGCGAGCGCACCGTACATCGCGTCCGTCAGTGCGTTCTTCTTGTCGGCGCGGGCCAGCGTCACGGTCAACACGCCACCATCGAGCTCGGTCTTCACATGCTCCGTCATCGGATCTTTCCTTCCTGGTCCTTGGAGATATCTTTGGGAAACTTGTCCTGCAGGCTGGTGAGCCAGCGCGCAACCACATCGATTTCCTTGTCGGAAAAGCCTTCCATCAGCCGCGCATTGAGCGCCTGCGTTCGCGCCACCGCGCGCTTGCGCGCCGACAGCCCGGCCTCCGTCAGGTAGACGCGCCATGCACGACCGTCGGCGCTGTCCGGCCGGCGTTCGAGGAGGCCGGCACGCTCCATGCGGTCGGCGAGCCCCGACATCGCCGACGGCACGAGATCGAGCGCCGCCGCGACATCGCCGATCAGCGCGCCGTCATTGCGGCCGAGATAGAACAGCACGCCGGACTGCGCCGACGTCAGCCCGTTCTCGGCCGCCATCTGCTGCTCCACCCAGCGCTGCAGGCGGCGCTGTCCGACGGACAACAGAAAGACAAGGCGGCGGTCGGGAGCGGTCATGGCGGGACAATATATTTCGCATGCGAAATATCAAGATATTTCTTGCCGCCCGGCGGCCGCCGGCCGCGCCGCCATCCCGCGGACCGGCAGCATCACGATCACCACCCCCGCGAAAATCAGCGCCATCCCGCAAAAGCGCGCGGGAGCGAACAGCTCCCCGAACACCACCGCCGAGGTCAGCACGCCGACGCAAGGCGACAGCAGCGCAAAGGGAGCGATGGCGCCCGCCGGAAAGCGCTGGAGCAATCGTCCCCAGATCGCATAGGCCATTGTCGCTGCCGCACCGAGGTAGATCGCACCGCACAGAGCGGGCCACGACGCCACCGCGACCGCATCCCACAGCGGAGGTTCGCCCTTGACCGCGGACAACGCCAGCGCCGGCAACGGCGGAACAAGGCTCGCCCAGACGATCAGCGGAAACACCGGCACGCCGGGAAGACGTTTGACGAGCACGTTCCCCACCGCCCAGCTGAAGGCGCCGCCGAGAGCAAGCGCCAGGGCGACGGGCCGCAGATCATCGCCGACCGTCAGGCCGATGAGGAGCAGGCCGCCAAACGCCACGACCATTCCAATGCACTGCCGCACGCCGGGCAGATCGCCCAGCCAGACGGCCGCCAGCGCCACGGTGAAGAACACCTGCATCTGCTGCGTGACCGATGCGAGGCCCGGCGACAGCCCCTGCTCGAATGCAAAGAACAACAGGAGGAACTGTCCGGTAAACAATGTCAGGCCGACGGTCACCAGCATCGGCCAGCCGATCGGCGGGCGCGGCACGATCAGAACAGGCAGGCTCGCGATCAGAAACCGCAGCGCGGTGAGCTGGGACGCCGAGAAGCTCTGCAAAGCCAGCTTGGTTGCGACAAAGGCCAGCCCCCATACAACTGATGTCAGCGCCGCCATCGCCATGTACCGCAGCTTCATGCAAGCCCTCCCCGCCGCGTCGGCCAGAACATCGGCCTCGTTCGGCCGGCGATGGCGGGAGCGAGGCTAGCGTGATAGTGGTATGGTCTGAACGTCCAGTTCCGAATTTCGGGCAGACCACTTTGCCATGGGCCGCCTCTCCGCACGTCCCGCCGCCAAACCCGCCTCCCGCTCCCGAGCGGATTGGTCGAGCCTGTACGACTGGCAAACGATCGACCGCACGACCGACACGCCGGTCGTCCATCAGATCTATTTGCAGATCCGCTCGGCGATTCTGATGCGACGGCTACAGCCCGGAACCCGGCTGCCATCGTCCCGCGCGCTGGCGACCCGTCTGCAGGTCGCGCGCAGTTCGGTCATCGAGGCTTGTGAACAGCTGCAGGCCGAAGGCTATCTCATGAGCCGCATCGGCTCCGGCACGTTCGTGTCGTCCGATCTGCCGGCCGCCATCGAGCGCCCGCGACGCGCCGATGCGCGGCAAGCCGCACCCGTGATCGATAAAACCCGCCGCGTCGATGCCATTCTCGACAATCCGACGCCCTGCGAAACCCGCCCCTTCAACACGGGACGCACCACGCTCGATCCCCGCACCCGCGAGATGTGGCGCAGGCTGTCCCATCACGCGGTCCGCACGCTCGGCGCCGACGACCTCGGCTATTCGGATCCGCGGGGACTGCCCGAATTCAGGGAGGCCGTATCGGACTATCTGCGTGCAGCGCGCGCGGTGGACTGCACCGCCGACCAGATCCTGATCACCGCGGGCACGCAGCATGCGATCGACATCATCATTCGCGTGCTGCTGCACCCGGACGACAAGGTGTGGGTCGAGGACCCCGGCTACCCGTTGACGCGACAAGCGCTTGCGATAGCCGGCATCCGCGCCCAGCCGGTCCCGGTCGATCAGCACGGCCTGCGCGTTACCGACGGCACCACGCTGGCGCCGCGCGCCCGCGCAGCATTCGTGACGCCGTCACACCAGTATCCCACCGGCCGGGTGATGGCGATGCCGCGCCGGATCGAACTGTTGTCGTGGGCGCGCAGCCAGCAGAGCTGGATCATCGAGGACGACTATGCCAGCGAATTCCGCTATGCTGGCCGCCCGCTATCGTCGCTGCAAGGGCTCGATCGCGACGGGCGCGTGATCTACGTCGGCACGCTGAACAAGGCACTGTTTCCGGGATTGCGCCTCGGCTATGCGGTGCTGCCGCGAGCACTGGTCGACAGGTTCGTCACAATGCGGACGCTGATCGACCGCCAGCCGCCCAGCCTGCAACAGTCGATCGCCTCGGCATTCATGCGCGATGGGCATTTCGCGGCGCATATCCATCGCACACGGGTCCGCTTCCGGTCACAGCGCGACGCGCTGGTGCATGCACTCGCCCGACACTGCGCGAACGAACTGGCCGTGGACATTCCCGAGCAGGGCATGCATCTCGTCGCCGACTTCCGCGACGGCCACTCCGACACCGCGGTCGAGCGCCTAGCCCGCGCCGACGGCATCATCGTCCGTGCGATCAGCCCGCTCTATGCCGGCGCGCCAAAACGCAGCGGCCTGATCCTGGGCTTTAGCGGCTACGAGCCCAGGGCGATCGAGATAGCGACGGCGCGTCTCGGTGCAATCCTGCGCCGGGCCGACAAGCCCGGCGCTCGTCGTCGCTAGATAAAGATCGCGATGTTCTGGCGGGAGACGGCAACCGGCTCGCCGGCCGCATTCCACAGTGTGATGGCCTGGCCGGAATAACCGTCGGCGACATGCTCTGCCTGCGAGCGCACCAGCCACCAGCCGTCGGTGGTGTCGAGCCGCTCGGTGAGAATATCGATGTCCCAGGTCATGGTGCTGATCGGCGCATGGTTGCGGAACATCACCATGGCGGCGGGCGGCAGCGCGTCCGCCAGCGCCACCAGCGACGTGATCGATGCCGGCGCTTCGCCGCGATGACGCAGCCACACCAGCAGAGTCGGATCGTCGCCTCCCTGGATCAGTTCGCCGGGACCCGCGCGCCCACTGTCGAAATGCCGCGCGAATGCGATCGGCGGATTTTCGGGAAAGAACCGCGGACACGCATCCCAGCGCGCCACGTCGGGCATCGCCACCTGGGCATAGGACAGCACGGATGCGCGCGCGGCGCCGAAACAAAGAATCGCGCGCGTGGCGAGACCGCTCTCGCCCACCAGATCCGCCGCGACGAACGTCGTCGATTTCCCGCGCCGCAGAATGGTTGGCCGCACCGTCAGCCGGCCGGTAGCCGGCCCAATGAAGGCGAACTGCGCCGAGCGCAGCGGCGGCAGGTCGGGCCATAGCCGCAGCGTGCTCTCGACACAGATCGCAGCACCAAGACCGCCATAGATCGTGCGCCCCTGCAGCCAATCCTCGGTCACGGTTATGGCATGGCCATCGCCTTCCGCCGTCAGTCCGCTCAACAGGGTCGCAAGATCGATCATGGCCACTCCGCTCATCGCCCACCCACCGGGGTGGACGCCACGCTTTGAATGACAAAGATCATGCAATGCAGCAAGCGCCTCGCCCCGGGACAGACCGACACACCTGCCATGCAGCGCCACCCCCGCGGGGGATCCCAGTATCAGCCGGCCCCGTGGAACCCTGCACGTTCCCATTGCATACAACGATTAGATATTGGCTATTTTTTAGACACAAACACGCGTGGCAGATTTTTGAGCTTCAAGACAATTGAAAAAACAATAAATAAAACAGTTGATTGGCTCGGCTCGCCCATTCCCTCGCCATTGGCACGAAGCTTGCGATCCCGTTAACGGCCCCGCCGCTGGGCGCGGGGCGCAGCATGTGGCGGCAATCGCCCTTCGGAGGGATGACACCATGCCTTTTCAGCTTTCTCGACGCCATCTCCTGCAGGGCGGAGCAGCCCTCACCTTCGGCGCGGCGGCCGGACTCAAGCCCGCGCTCGCCAAGGACACCACCATCGGCTTCATCTATGTCGGCTCCCGCGACGACTACGGCTACAACCAGGCGCACGCGCTCGGCGCGGCCGCGCTGAAAAAGCTCGGCGACATCAAGGTCGTCGAAGAAGAAAAGGTGCCGGAGACCGACGCGGTCGAGAAGACCATGGAGTCGATGATCAACCTGGACGGCGCGACGCTGCTCTTCCCGACCTCGTTCGGTTACTACAACCCCCACATGATCAAGATGGCCGCGAAATTCCCGAAGCTGCGCTTCGAGCATTGCGGCGGCCTGTGGTCCGACAAGGATCCCAAGAACGCCGGCAGCTATTTCGGCTACATCGACGAGGCTCAGTACGTCAGCGGCATCGTCGCCGGCTACAGCACCAAGTCCGGCAAGCTGGGCTTCGTCGCTGCCAAGCCGATCCCACAGGTGCTGCGCAATATCAACGCGTTCACGCTCGGCGCGCGCCTCGCCAATCCCAAGGCGACCGTGCAGGTGATCTTCACCGGCGACTGGTCAATGCCGGTCAAGGAGGCGGAGGCTACCAACAGCCTGATCGACCAGGGCGTCGATGTCATCACCTGCCATGTCGACGGCCCCAAGACCATCGTCGAGAACGCCGCGCGCCGCGGAGCGATGGTCGGCGGCTATCATGTCAACCAGTCGACGCTCGCGCCGCAGGCCTATCTCACCGGCGCCGAGTGGAACTGGGAAGTGCTGTACCCGCGCTTCGTCAAGATGCTCGCCGCCGGCGAGACCATTCCGAACTTCTATCGCGGCGGACTCAAGGAAGGCCTCGTCAAGGTCTCGCCCTACGGCCCGATGGTGTCGGAGGCCGCGCGCAAGCATGCCGACGACGTCAAGGCACAGCTGACCGCCGGCACCTACACCATCTTCAAGGGCCCGATCAGCGACAACAAGGGCAAGGCGGTGATCACCGCCGGCACCGAGCGCGGCCAGACCGATCCCGAACTCGAAAAGATGGACTACCTGGTCGAGGGCGTGATCGGGGCGACGTCGTGACCATCGAGGTCGACAAGCCGCTCGCGACGTCCGGCATGCCCGCCGGCGTCGCGGCCGGCTGGCGCCGGCGCATCACCGAAAATGCCGACTATGTCGTGATCCCGGTACTGGCGCTGGTCGTCGCACTGGGGTTGTTCGGCATCTTCGTGGCGCTGTACGGCAAGAGCCCGCTCGACCTCTATTTCTACATGTACCAGGGCGCGTTCGGCACGTGGTTCTCCTGGCAGAACACCCTGACCCGCGCCGCGCCGCTGATCCTCACGGCGCTGTGCACGGCGCTGCCTGCGCAACTCGGCATGGTGATCATCGGTGGCGAAGGCGCATTGCTGATCGGCGCGTTGACCGCGAGCGGCGCGGCGCTGATGATGCCGGCCGCCCCGCCGCTCGTCGTGCAATGCGCGATGGCCACGGCCGGCATGACCGGCGGCGGGCTGTGGATCATGCTCTCCGGAGGACTGCGCCACTATCGCGGCGTCAACGAAACCATCTCCAGCCTGCTGCTCGTCTACATCGCGCTCGCCGTCCTCAACCATCTGGTCGAAGGGCCGATGCGCGATCCGACCAGCCTCAACAAGCCGTCGACGCGAGAGATCGGCGCCGCCAACATGATGGGCGCCATTCCCGGCACCGACATCCATTGGGGCCTCGTCTTCGGCCTCGTCGTCGCCATCCTCGCCTATGTCCTGATTTTCCAAACGACGTTCGGCTTCGCCGCCCGCGTTGCCGGGGGCAACATCCGCGCCGCGAAAATCGCTGGCCTCGGCGTCGGCAGGCTGATCCTGATCACCTGCTTCCTCGCCGGCGGTGCGGCCGGGCTCGCCGGCATGGTCGAGGTCGCCGCCGTGCAGGGCCGCGCCAACGCCAACCTCGCGATCGGCTACGGCTTCACCGGCATCCTGGTGTCGTTCCTCGCCCGCCACAATCCGCTCGCCATCATTCCCGTGGCGATCCTGCTCGGCGGCATCAGCGCCAGCGGCGGCCTGCTGCAGCGCCGCCTCGGCCTGCCTGACGCCTCCGTGCTGGTGCTGCAGGGCATCATCTTCGTCTGCGTTCTGGCGAGCGACACGCTATATGGCCGGCTCGGGCGGCTGTTCAAGGGGAGGAGCTGACCATGGCGGACGCCTCCGCGATCGGGCTATGGACCATTCCACTCGCCGTGCTTGGCGGTGCCATCCGCGTCAGCACGCCCTTCCTGTTCGTCAGCCTCGGCGAATGCATCACCGAGCGCAGCGGCCGCATCAATCTCGGCCTCGAGGGCACGCTGGTGATGGGCGCCATGAGCGGCTACGGCGTGTCGTACCTCACGGGATCACCCTGGCTCGGCGTGTTCGCCGCCGGCGGCGCCGGTGCCCTGCTCGGCGCGCTGCATGCGGCGATCTGCGGCCTGCCCCGGGTCAACGATATCGCACTCGGCATCGCCCTGATGCTGCTCGGCACCGGACTTGCGTTCTTCCTCGGCAAGCCGCTGATCGAGCCGACCGCGGCCCACCTGCCGGCGCTCGATCTCGCGTGGTGGAGCGACATCCCGCAGCTGCGTGCGGCGCTGAAGATCAACATCCTGTTCCTGATCGGCCTTGTCCTCGCGCCTGTTCTGGTGTGGGCGCTGAAGACGACGCGCTGGGGCCTGCTGATCCGCACCGCCGGCGAAAGCGCCGACGCGGCGCGCGCCATGGGCTACTCGGTCAACGCCATCCGCATGCGCGCCACCATGGCCGGCGGATTTCTCGCCGGCATCGGCGGCTCGTTCCTGTCGCTGTTCTATCCCGGCAGCTGGAACGAGGGCCTGTCCAGCGGCCAGGGCATCACCGCCGTGGCGCTGGTGATCTTCGCACGCTGGGATCCGATGCTGTGCCTGTGGGCATCGCTGCTGTTCGGCGGCGCCGCAGCGCTAGGCCCGGCGCTGCAGTCCGTCGGCATCACCTCGGGCTATCACCTGTTCAACGCCGCGCCCTACATCCTGACGCTGCTGATCATGATCCTCACCTGCTCGCCCAGGCGCACGCTGACCGGCGCGCCGGCCGAGCTGTCGATCACCAAATGACGCTGTCCCGCATGCAACGAGGCCGCCGCCGATGACCGAGACCCATATCGCGTCCACGCCCTACGCCTGGCCATACAATGGCGACCTGCGCCCGCAGAATACGGCGTTGATCGTCATCGACATGCAGACCGACTTCTGCGGCGTCGGCGGCTATGTCGACAAGATGGGCTACGACCTGTCGCTGACCCGCGCACCGATCGCGCCGATCAGCCGCCTGCTCGCCGTCATGCGCCGCCGCGGCTTTCACATCATCCACACTCGCGAGGGCCACCGCCCCGACTTCAGCGACCTGCCCGCCAACAAGCGCTGGCGCTCGCGCCAGATCGGCGCCGGCATCGGCGATCCCGGTCCCTGCGGCCGCATCCTGGTGCGCGGCGAACCGGGCTGGGAGATCATTCCCGAGCTCGCGCCGATCGCAGGCGAGCCGATCATCGACAAGCCCGGCAAGGGCTCGTTCTGCGCCACCGATCTCGAACTGATCCTGCGGGTGCGCGGCATCGACAACATCGTGCTGACCGGCATCACCACCGATGTCTGCGTCCACACCACCATGCGCGAGGCCAACGACCGCGGCTTCGAATGCGTGCTGCTCGAAGACTGCTGCGGCGCCACCGATCCTGGTAATCACGAGCATGCCCTCAAGATGATCAGGATGCAGGGCGGCGTGTTCGGCGCCGTCTCGACCTCCACCGCGTTCATCGAGGCCATCGGCTGATGCCTGTCGACCTGCACCCGCCCGCGCCCGACCCGATCGGGGTCGAGGCTGTCGCGATGACCAAACGGTTCGGCGACTTCGTTGCGCTCGACGCCATTTCGCTGAAGGTGCGGCCCGGCTCCTTTCACGCCCTGCTCGGCGAGAACGGTGCCGGCAAGAGCACGCTCGTCAAGTGCATCATGGGCTATTACCAGCCCGATGAGGGCGATATCGTCGTCAGCGGACGCGAGCAGCGCATCGGCAATCCCCGCGCGGCACACGCGCTCGGCCTCGGCATGGTCTATCAGCACTTCACGCTGGTGCCAGCGATGACGGTCGCCGAGAACCTCGTGCTCGCCCGCGACACGCTCCCCGCGGTGATCGACTGGGCCAGGGAGACGCGCGAACTGGAAGCGTTCCTGCAGCGCATGCCGTTCAAGGTGCCGCTGCACGCCCGCGTCTCGGCGATCTCGGCCGGCGAGCGGCAGAAGTGCGAAATCCTCAAGCAGCTCTACCTGCAGCGCCGCTTCCTGATCCTCGACGAGCCGACCTCGGTGCTGACCCCCGCCGAGGCCGACGAGGTGCTCGGCCTGCTGCGCCAGATGGTCGAGCGTGGCGAACTCACCATCCTGATGATCACCCACAAGTTCCGCGAGGTCATGGCATTCGCCGACGACGTCACCATCCTGCGCCGCGGCAAGCTCGCAGGCCAGGGCCGCGTCGCCGACCTGACACCGGACGCCAT
Source organism: Bradyrhizobium sp. U87765 SZCCT0048 (assembly GCF_018131225.1). Taxonomy (GTDB): domain Bacteria; phylum Pseudomonadota; class Alphaproteobacteria; order Rhizobiales; family Xanthobacteraceae; genus Bradyrhizobium_A. The sequence continues at coordinate 1,513,571 of NZ_JAFCMM010000001.1, forward strand.
GGCCCGCACCATGATCGGCGCCGAAGAACTGACGGTGCAGCCGCCGCGCACCGGCACGTTTGGCGACGCGCGCCTTGCGATCGCTGCGCTCAGCGCCCGTGACGATGCCGGCGCCATCGCGGTCGACAACGTCTCCCTCGACGTGCGCGCCGGCGAGATCGTCGGCGTCGCCGGCGTGTCAGGCAACGGCCAGCGCCAGCTCGTCGAGGTGCTCGCCGGCCAGCGCGACGCCGAAGGCGGCGAGGTCCGGATCGGCGGCGACCGCTATCGCGCCACCCGCGCCGACATGCGCCGGCACAAGATGTCGCTGCTGCCCGAGGAGCCGCTCAAGAACGCCTGCGTCGGCACCATGAGCGTCGCCGACAATCTCGCCTTCCGCGAGTTCGACCGCGCGCCGTTCGCCCGCGGCGGCTTCTGGCGCAACGGTGCCGCGTTCCAGGCCAACGCCGAGAACAAGATCGCGCGCTACAAGATCAAGACCCGCACGCCCGACACGCCGATCGCGGCGCTGTCCGGCGGCAATGTCCAGCGCGCCGTGCTGGCGCGAGAACTCGCCGGCGACGTCGAGGTTCTGGTGGCCGCCAATCCCTGTTTCGGCCTCGACTTCGCGGCGGTCGCGCAGATCCATGCCGAGATCATGGTTGCGCGCAACCGCGGGGCGGCGGTGCTCCTCGTCAGCGAGGATCTCGACGAACTGCTGGAATTGTCCGACCGCATCGTCGTCATGTTTCACGGCCGCCTCGTCTACGAGGCGCGGGCCAGCGATGCGGACCTGACCGAGATCGGCCGGCACATGGCCGGCCACTAGCCCGGCGCAAGCGGCCTCACGCCGCTGCGCTCTCCACCGGAATGACGTCGACGCCGACGTCCAGCTCCTGCGCGCCGGACCCCAGAAACACACCATAGATCGGCGACACATCGGAGAAGTCCCGCCCCGTCGCCAGCACCACGTGATCGTTGCCGACATCGATGGCATTGGTCGGATCGATGCCGAACCAGCCGACGTCATGACCGCACCACACCGTGACCCAGGCGTGGGAGGCATCGGCCCCCTCGAGGCGCTTGGCGCCCGGCGGCGGAATGGTGCGGATGTAGCCGCTGACATAGGCCGCCGGCAGACCGAGGCCGCGCAACCCTGAGATCATGATATGGGCGAAGTCCTGGCATACGCCACGACGCTGCGCGAACGCCTGGTCGAGCGGCGTCGACACCTGCGTGGAGTTCGGCCGGTAGGCGAATTCCTTGCGGATACGGCGAGCGAGATCACGCGCGCCATCCACCACCGGCATGCCGGACGGAAAGCTGAGGGCGGCATAGTCGGCGATCTCGCGCGGCAACGTGATCCGGGGGCTCGGAAACAGATAGTGCACCGGAGACGTCGCGGTGAGCGTCGTGTCGGCGATCGCCGCCGCCGCGACGCTGCGCCAGTCCGGGCTCGCGCCGGCGAGCAACCCGACCGGCCGCGCGACCTCGACACGGGCGATCGCCTCGACTTCGAGATCGCTCAGGCTGGTGTCGATCAGCGCCACCGTGACGTCATTGCCGAAGAAGTCGCGCTCCCTGATCAGCTGACGCGGCTGGGGACGGACTTTCAGCTCGTGCCGGATCAGGCGCTGGCCGCCGCCATCGGCCGGCGTCAGCCGCAACGCGAGCTTGGCTGAGGAGACCTGCACCTCGTAGGAATACTTCGTGACATGCCGGATATCGTAGATCACGCCAGACCGCTCGTGCTTTTCACTTTGAGGCCCTCCGGCCGCTGCAGGAAGTAGCGCGACGCGATGGCGTCGGCGAACCGCATCAGGGTCTGCTCGAACGCCAGCACCGACGACGGCTCGATGTCGTCGGCCGCGGCGCTGGCGATCTCGCCGGCGAACAGATCGATGAAACGCTTGGGCTCTTCCGGAATCCCGTCGTCGTTCAGCGTCGGCAAGGTATCGATATGATCGCGAAGCTGACCGATCTGGAAGCTGACCGAGCGCGGATTGTAGGGATCGAGCAACGCCATGTCGCGCACGGGTGCCAGCGCCACGCCGATCAGATAGCGCGAGCGATAGGTAATCTGGGAATCGATCAGATCGAGAAGGATATCGAGGTCGTCCGCGCTGGCACTGTCGCCGGCAAACGCGCGCACCATGCGACAGGTGTTGATGGCACGCTCGACGCGGCGGCCGATGTCGAGGAAACGCCAGCCGGCCACGCGGTTGATGTTCTCCTGCGCGAGACCGGAAATCGCCGCCAGCGTCACCAGCGCACGGTCGGCCGCCTCGTAGGCCTCCGCCTCGGTCGCGATATCAGTCGCCTTGAGTTGCAGTTGCGTCTCCAGCACGCCAAGCAGCTTCCAGCTGTCGACCGACAGCCGCTCGCGGATCACAGATGCTGCGCCGTACGCCATCCGAACGCTGGACAGCACCGAACCATACTGCGTTTCCGAGCCGAGCGCCGTGGCGATGGTCGTCAGTGTACGCTGCGCGCCCTGCTCGGCTGGCACCGCCCCCCATGCGAGCAGAAGTCCGGCGAGACGCTGCAGCGAATCCGCGGCAACGCCTGACGCCAGATCGATGTCGACGCTTTTGGCACAAAGGCTGCGGACGATGCGCAACGTCGCTTCGGCACGCTCGAGGTAACGGCCGAACCAGAACAGGTTGTCGGCGGCGCGGCTCGGCAGGTTGCCGAGAATCCGGCGGATATTGACGTTCTCCGTCGACGGCAGCAGCGTTTCGACCGGCACGGGTTTCTGCGACAGCACCCAGACGTCGGCGGACTGCACGCCATCGCCCATGCTGACGGCACGGGCATCGGCATTGTCCGAGATCAGGCAGAAGCCGCCGGGCATGACCTGCCAGCCGTCCGGCGTCGCTGCGGCGAACACCCGCAGCACGAATGGCCGCGGCACCAGCCGGCCGTCCTGGAACACCGGCGCGGTCGACAGCCGCACCAGTTCCTGGCCGACATAGTCGAGCCCGCGTGCCGTGATCGCCGCCTTGACGCGGGCAGCCACATCCGGCGCCAGCTCGGGCCCGAGCAGGTTGCGTTCGGCGAAGCCGGGCACGCGATCGTCGAACGCTCCGGCGATCGACAGCGTGTCGAGACTGTCGAGCACGCGCTCGCGCGCCTGCGGCTGGCCGCACCACCAGGTGGCGATGTTCGGCAGCGCGAGGTCGGCGCCGGTGAGATGCTGCGCGATCCGCGGCATGAAGCTCAGCAGCGCCCGCGACTCGATAAAGCCCGCGCCCGGCATGTTGGCGACGACGACACTGCCGCTGCGGATCGCCGAGATCAGTTGCGGCACGCCGAGCCGCGATGCGCCATTGAGTTCGAGCGGATCGATGTAATCGGCATCCACCCGCCGCCACAGCACGTCGGCACGCTTCAGCCCGGCGATGGTGCGAACATGCACCTTGCCGTCATGCACCACCAGATCGTCGCCCTCGACCAGGAGAAAGCCGAGATAGCGCGCAAGATATGACTGTTCCGAATAGGTCTGGCTGTACGGCCCCGGCGTCATCAGACAGATGCGCGGATCGGCGCGGTCGGTCTTGGCGGCAAGGCCGCCGCGAAAGGCGCGGAAGAACGGCGCGAGCCGCTGCACGTTCATGCCCGCATAGGTGGTGTGGTAGGCCCGCGAGATGGCGAGACGATTCTCCAGCGCATAGCCGGCCCCCGACGGCGCCTGCGCACGATCGTTCAGCACCCACCAGCGGCCATCGGGGCCGCGGCCGATGTCGGCGGCGTAGAGATGCAGCCAGCGCCCCCCCGGCGGTTTGACGCCGGAGAGCGGCCGCAGATATTCCTTGCTGCCCGCCACCACCGCAGCCGGCAGCACGCCATCGGCCACCATCCGTGCCGGCCCGTAGACATCGGCGAGCAGCGCCTCGAACATTTCCGCGCGCTGCACGATGCCCGCCGAGATGGCCTGCCAGTCGCTCTCCTCGATCAGCAGCGGCAGGCTGCTCACCGGCCAGATTCGCTCCTGAGTCTCGCCACCGACACGATAGGAAATGCCGAGATCGCGGATATGCCGCCGCGCGACCGCCAGCGAGCGCTCACGGTCATTGGCGGAAAGATGATCGAGCAGTTCGCGCCAATGCGGCTTCGGCCGGCCGTCCGCGCCGATGAACTCGTCGGGGATGCCGGGCAGCGGCGCATAGTCCGCGTACGACGCGGCCCAGTCCTCCTCGAAGGAGGCGGCGGTCGTCTTGCTCCCCGCAGCGGGATTCATCGTTCTGGTCCACGCTCACTTAATCGACGCGCCGCCGGAGGTCCAGCGTCAGCGGAAACTCCCCGCTCGGCTCCTGCGGCGGAGATTCGACGGGGCCGCCAGTATGGCCGTGATCCTGGAACCGCGCCAGCCGCCGCGCCTGGGCCTCGTAGGAATTGACGGGAAATGTCTCATAGTTGCGGCCACCCGGGTGCGCCACGTGGTAGACACAACCGCCGAGCGAGCGCCTGTTCCAGCCGTCGATCAAATCGAAAGTCAGCGGCGCATGCACCGGGATGGTCGGGTGCAGCCCCGCAGGCGGTTGCCAGGCCTTGAACCGCACGCCGGCTACCGCCTCGCCGGACACCCCTGTCGAGGTCATGGGCAGGCGGCGGCCATTGCAGCTCACGATGTGACGGCCGGGCACGAAACCGCTCGCCTTGACCTGCAGCCGCTCGACCGAAGAATCGACGAAGCGCGCCGTGCCGCCGCTGACGCCCTCCTCGCCCAGCACATGCCACGGCTCGAGCGCCTGGCGCAGTTCGAGCGTCACGCCGCCATAGCTGACGGCACCATAGAACGGAAAGCGGAATTCACTCAGCGCCTCGAACCATGCCGGATCGAAGGCGTAGCCGGCGCCACGCAGATCGGCGAGCACATCCTGGAAATCGGCCCACACGAAATGCGGCAGCATGAAACGGTCGTGCAGCGCCGTGCCCCAGCGCACGAGGCCGCCCTGCTGCGGCGTTCGCCAGAACCAGGCGACCAGCGCGCGCAGCAACAGCTGCTGCGCAAGGCTCATGCGCGCGTCCGGGGGCATCTCGAACGAACGGAATTCAATCAGGCCGAGCCGCCCCGTCGGACCATCCGGCGAGTAGAGCTTGTCGATGCAGATCTCGGCGCGATGGGTATTGCCGGTAACATCGGTCAACAGGTTGCGAAACAGGCGATCGACCAGCCACAGCGGAATCTGCCCCGTGCCGGGATCGGGTACCTGCGCCAGCGCGATCTCGAGTTCATACAGGGTGTCCTGACGGGCCTCGTCGATGCGCGGCGCCTGGCTGGTCGGGCCGACAAACAGGCCAGCGAAGAGATAGGACAGCGAGGGATGGCGCTGCCAGTAGATCAGGAGGCTGCGCAGCAGATCGGGGCGGCGCAGGAACGGCGAATCCTGCGGCGTCGCGCCGCCGAGCACCACATGGTTGCCGCCACCGGTGCCGACATGGCGGCCGTCGATCATGTACTTGTCGGTGCCAAGCCGGCCCTGCCGCGCATCCTCATAGATGCCCGTCGTGGTGATGACGGCCTCGCGCCAGCTCTCCGCGGGATGGACGTTGACCTCGATCACGCCCGGATCCGGCGTGACCTTGATGACGTTGAGGCGCGGATCGACGGGCGGCGGATAGCCTTCGATGTGCACGGGACAGCCGGCCTCCCGCGCGGTGCGCTCGACCACCGCGACCAGCGCCAGATAGTCCTCCAGTCGCTCCACGGGCGGCATGAACACGCACAGGATCCCGTTGCGCGGCTCGACCGACAGCGCGGTGCGGACCACAGCGCCGATGTCGGCATTCCCCGTCGGTGGCGGCGCACGGAAGTCGCTGTGCGAACGCGGTGGCATCTGGGTCTGCAGCTTCGCCAGTTCCGCAGGAGTCGGCAGCGGCGGCAATTGTTGTGTCGGGTCCTGCGGATGGATGTAGGGGAAGTCCGCGGCGGCGACCCACGGCAGACTGTCGAGCGGCAAGCGAAGTCCGAGCGGAGAATCCCCTGGCACCAGAAACAGCCGGCCGCGGCGCAACTGCCAGCGCTCGCTGCGCCAGCGCCAGTCGCGCGCTTCAGCATTCCAAGCCTGCACCGGCAACACATAGCCGGCCGGCTTTGTCAGGCCGCGTTCGAAGGCCCGCACCATGCGCGCCCGCGCTTCCGCATCCTCGATGCGCGGATCGAGCGCATCGACATTGACCGGCAGGTCGCCCTCCTTCAGCAGCCAGTGCGCCGGATCCTCATAGGCCGGCAGCAGATGATCGGGCGTGATGCCGAGATGACTGGCGATCGACGCCGCGACCTCGGCGGCCTGTTCAGCCGTCGCCGCGCGCGGTCCGCGCTCGTCGGCGACGAGCGCCGGATCGCTCCAGATCGGCACGCCGTCCTTGCGCCAGTACAGCGCGAACGCCCAGCGCGGCAGGCTCTCGCCGGGATACCATTTGCCCTGCCCGTAGTGCAGGAGGCCGTTCGGCGCGAAACGCGCCCGCAGCCGCCGCGCCAGATCGTCGGCGAACTGTCGCTTGGTCGGACCGACGGCAGCCGTATTCCACTCGGCGGCCTGAAAGTCGTCGACTGCAACGAATGTCGGCTCGCCGCCCATGGTGAGGCGAACGTCCTGCTGCTGCAGATCGTGGTCGACCGCCTCGCCCAGCGTATCGAGCTTCGCCCAGGCCTCGTCGGAAAAGGGCCATGTCACACGCGGCGCCTCGTGCACGCGCGTGACATTCATCTCGAAGCCGAACGCGGTTTCCGCGGGCTCGGTCATGCCGGAGATCGGCGCTGCCGCGCGGTAATGCGGCGCCGCGAACAGCGGGATATGCCCCTCGCCGCACAACAGGCCGGAGGTGGCATCGAAGCCGATCCAGCCCGCGCCGGGAATGTAAATCTCCGCCCAGGCATGCAGGTCGCAGAAGTCGTGATCCGTGCCCTTTGGGCCATCGAGCGGATCGACGTCGGCGCGAAGCTGAATCAGATAGCCGGACACGAAGCGCGCCGCGAGGCCGAGATGACGCGCGATCTGCACCAGCAGCCACGCCGAATCCCGGCACGAGCCCGAGCCTTGCGTCAACGTCTCCTCGGGCTCCTGAACACCGGGTTCCATGCGGATGACATAGCGGATATCGCGCTGCAGCCGTGCATTGAGCTCGACCAGCATATCGACCGTAGCGACGTCAGCCTTCGGCTGGCTTGCGAGCAGCGCCGCGAGGCGCGGCCCTGCGGGCTCCGGCGTGCGGTAAGCCGCCAGTTCGCCGACCAGTTCCTCCGGATAGTCGAACGGAAAGCGCTCGGCGAACGGCTCGACGAAAAAGTCGAACGGATTGATCACCGACATATCCGCGGTGAGGTCGACCTGAACCGCGAATTCCTCGGCCTTCTCGGGGAAGACCAGACGGGCAAACCAGTTGCCGTGCGGGTCCTGCTGCCAGTTGATGAAATGCTCGGAGGGCGTGATCTTGAGCGAGTAGCTTTTGATCCGGGTGCGACTGTGAGGCGCCGGACGCAACCGCACCACCTGCGGACCAAGCGAAATCGGGCGATCGTAGCGATAGCGCGTCAGGTGATGCAGCGAGACGAGGATGGACACGATCGAAGGGTCCCGCGTTATGAGCGTCACCCGCCAGAGTTGAGCGCCGCTTCGCCACTGTCAATGCCACCAGCATGACAATACCGGCCAGTTCATTGAATTTGCCGGCCTTTGCAGCACGTTGCCCAGAAAGCCGTCAGCCGACGCCGCCATTCGCAGCAACCGCACGGAAGGGGTGGAACCGGACGCGCCCTTCCCTCATTGTTACGGGCTGCGGCGGTCGGGCCGCCTGCGCAAGAGAGGACCGCCGGAATCATGAGACTGTTCAAGTGTGCGGTCTGCGCGCAGCTCCTCTATTTCGAAGCGACGCGCTGCGAAAGCTGCGGTCACCTGCTCGGCTATGAGCCGTCACAGAACCGTATGCTGGCCCTCGAAGCGGAAGGCGACGATGCTGCGGGAATCTGGCGGACTGCTCCACCCTCGGAGACACGCTACCGGTTCTGCAGCAACGCCACCTACGGCGTCTGCAACTGGCTGATCGATGCGGCCGCCGCAGATACGTTCTGCCTCGCCTGCCGGCACAACGGCATCATTCCCGATTTGTCACAGCCGCAAAACGCCATCAACTGGCAACGCATCGAATCCGCCAAGCACCGGTTGTTCTACACGTTGCTGCGCCTGCAATTGCCGTTGCAGACGCGAGCCGAAAACCCCGAAGGCCTGCTGTTCAATTTCCTCGCCGACTCTCCGCTCGATCCCAACGCCCGCGTCATGACCGGCCACGACAGCGGGTTGATTACCCTCGCGATCGCCGAGGCCGACGACGTCGAGCGCGAGCGCCGCCGCTCGCTGATGGGCGAGCCGTACCGCACCCTGCTCGGCCATTTCCGCCACGAGACCGGCCACTATTTCTGGGATCGTCTGGTGCGCGATCGTGACGACCAGAATGCCTTTCGCTCGCTGTTTGGCGACGAGACGCAGAGCTACCCTGAGGCTTTGCAGATCTACTACAACGGGGGGCCACCGGCAGATTGGCAGGCCCATTTCGTCAGCGCCTACGCCAGCGCCCATCCCTGGGAGGACTTCGCCGAAACCTGGGCGCACTATCTGCACATCATCGACACCATGGAGATGGCGCGCGCGTTCAACCTGCGTGTCGAGCCGCGCATCGACGACAGCGGCCAACTTGAAGCAACGATCGACTTCAATCCTTACAAGATCGCGTCCTTCCAGACCATCGTCGACGGCTGGCTGCCGGTGTCTTTCGCCATGAACAACATCAACCGCTGCATGGGCCAGCCCGACCTCTATCCCTTCGTTCTCTCGCCGGAGGTGATCGGCAAGCTTGCATTCATCCACGACCTCGTCCGCGAAAAGCCGGCCGCTGCAATCACTGTCGACACCGGGCCCGCTCCCGCGACCGCCTCAGGTTGAATGAACCGCCGGCGCAACCCGGCGCCACATGCAATTTTGACGGTTCTCAAGCCTGAAAACGTTGCTAGCATCCGGCCGAGATCAATCTCGACAAGAAGGATGCCCGGTGGGGACACATCATGAGCTTTTGCAGGCGACGGCCTGCGACATCGTCGATCGCCTGCGTCGCAACGACATCACCAGTCTCGATCTGCTAGACGCCCTGGAGGCCCGCATCGCCGAGGTCGACGATAACGTCAACGCGCTGCCGACACTGTGCTTTGATCGCGCTCGTGCAAAAGCAAGTGCACTCTCCGGCAAGCCTGCCGAAGCCCGCGGCCTGCTCGCCGGACTACCCGTTCCCATCAAAGATCTGACCGAGGTCGAAGGCGTGCTCACGACCTACGGCTCGCCGATCTTCCGTGACAACGTTCCGGCCTGGTCGAACGTACTGGTCGCCCATCTCGAGGCCGCCGGCGGCGTGGTCTACGCCAAGTCCAACACTCCCGAATTCGGCGCAGGCGCCAACACCTTCAACGAGGTGTTCGGCGCGACACGCAACCCCTGGGATCTCACGCGCTCGGCGGCCGGCTCGTCCGGCGGTGCCGCAGCCGCACTCGCCTCCGGCACCGCCTGGGTGGCGCATGGCTCCGACATGGGCGGCTCGCTGCGCAACCCCGCGAGCTTCTGCGGCGTGGTCGGCCTGCGCCCGAGCTTCGGCCGCGTCGCCCACACGCCGGGACCGAAGATCGACGAAACCCTCGGCGTGCAGGGGCCGATGGCCCGCAATATCGAGGACGTCGCACTGCTGCTCGACGCGATGAGCGGCGAGGAGCCCACCGACCCTCTGTCGCTGCCGCGGCTGCCGACACCGTTTCTCGACGCCGCACGCTCCGGCCGCCGGCCGCGCAAGATCGCCTATTCGCCCGACCTCGGCATTACACCGGTGGACCCGGAAGTGGCCGCCCTCACCCGAAAAGCCGCCCAGAAGCTCGCCGATATCGGCGTCATCGTCGAAGAAGCCCATCCGGATCTGCGCGAGGCGCACGACTGCTTTCAGACACTGCGGGCGTTCGATTTTGCCGTCAGCAAGGCCAAGCTGTTGCGCGAACACCGCAACCTGCTCAAGCCGGAGGTGATCTGGAACATCGAGAAGGGCCTGCAGCTCACGGTCGAGCAGATCGAGAAGGCCGAGGGCCAGCGCGTCCAGCTCGCGGCACGCGCACACGCCTTCTTTCAGACCTACGACCTGCTGCTGGCGCCAGCCACCATCGTGCCGGCCTTCCCCGTCGAGCAGCGCTATCTCACCGAATGTGCCGGAAAAATATTCGACAACTATGTCGAGTGGCTCGCCATCGTCTATGCCATCACGCTGTCGTGCTGTCCGGCGCTGTCGATGCCCTGCGGCTTCACGGCGAGCGGCCTGCCGGTCGGCTTGCAGGTGATCGGCGCGCCGCGCGGCGAAGCGCAGCTGCTCGCCGGCGCCAAGGTGATCGAGGACCTGCTCGGCCTGCGCAGCATCACGCCGATCGACCCGCGGGCGGTCGCCCGCGCCGCCTGACGAAACCACTGCGGCCCTATCCCAAACGACAACGCGGGACGAGATCACTCTCGTCCCGCGTTCGTTTCAGGGCAGGGATCGGCGCGCCGTGGCTACTCCGACTTGTCGATATTCCAGAACACCGGAGTGGCCGGGCCGTCGAGCACGCCGGTCAGCTCCTTGCGCCACACCGCCGGTGCCAGGAACTGGCCGAGCGGAATGTAGGTGACCTGGTCAAAACCACGCTCCTGCACCTCGGTCGCGATCTTCTTGCGCTCCTCGGCAGTGGTTGCCCGGGCGAACGCATCGCGCAACTGCTCCATCTTCGGATCGTCGGCCCAACCGAACCAGCCACCGTTCTTGCCGCGGCTGTTGAGGCTCGAGTTCACGACCGGATCGAGAATGTCCGCCACCACCCAGTTGGTGAAGAACATGTTCCAGCCGCCCTCCTTCGGCGACTTCTGGCTGGCGCGACGCGTCACCACCGTCTGCCAGTCGGTCGCGACGACATCGACCTTGAAGCCGGCGTCACGCAACTGCTGGGCAACGACGATCGGCTGCGGCTTAAGGGTAACCACGTCGCCCGGCGCCATGATCACCACCGGCGTGCCGTCATAGCCGGACTCAGCCAGCAGCTTCTTGGCCTCGGCAAGGCCGTTGCCCTTGGTCAGCGTCTCCGAGCCGACATCGGTGCTCAACGGCGTGCCGCAGCCGAAGAATGAGCCGCAGATCTGATAATACTTCGAGCTGCCGACCAGCGCATCCAGCACGTCCTTCTGCTTGACCGCCAGGAAGGCGGCGCGGCGCACCTTGGGATTGTCGAACGGCGGATAGAGGAAATTCATCCGGCCGAGCGTCTGGAAACCGAACTTGTTGAGGTTCTCGACCTTGAGGTCCTTGTTGGCTTCGAGGACCGGCAGCAGGTCGCTCGGCGGAAACTCGATGAAGTCGATGTCACCCGACTGCAGCGCGTTCACCGCGGTCTGCGCGTCCGGCATCGTCACCCATTCGACGCGGTCGACCTTCACCACCTTGCCGCCCGACGTCCAGCTCGGCGGCTCCGAGCGGGGAACATAGTCCTTGTTCTTCTCGTAGACCGCCTTGACGCCCGGCTGGAACTCGGCCTGCACGAACTTGAACGGGCCCGAACCGATCTGTTCCGGGATCGGCTTGTCCGGCGGCGTATCCGCGATCCGCTTCGGCATCATGAAGGGGACGACCGACGACGGCTTGGCGATCGAGTCCAGCACGAGGCCGTAGGGCTCCTTCAGCTTCAGCGTGATGGTCCTGGCATCGGTGGCTTCGAGGCTGGCGGTGAAATCGAGCAGCTTCTGCCCCATGCTGTCGCGCGCACCCCAGCGCCTGAGCGAGGCGACGCAATCTTCCGCCGTCACCGGCTTGCCGTCGTGCCACTTCAGACCGTCGCGCAGCGTGAAGGTATAGGTCAGCTTGTCGTCGGACACCTTCCAGTCCGCCATCTGCGGCTGGACCTTGAAATTGGAATCGACCGCCAGCAGCGTGTCGTAGACCATGTAGCCGTGATCGCGCGAGATATAGGCGGTGGTGATGATCGGATCGATCACCCGCAGGTCGGAGTGCATCACCGCAGTGATGGTCTTGCCCGCGGCTTGCGCAGCCGTCGAAAGTCCGAACATGACGGCAGAGGCGAGCAGGCCTCGCATCGCGATTTTGGCCAGCGAGGTTCGTTCACGCAAGACGACAGACATACCATCCCTCCAGAATTGTTCTCGTCCCCGATGGATTTCCTGGGTGACGCTGCGGACACGACGGCAGGACGCTGGGCGCGCCCGGTCATGATGCTGAGCGTCATGACGACATGATATTTTAAGCTTGAAGACTTGCACCAACCACGGAAGGCGTCAATCGCGATTTCGTGACCGTGACACCGAGGCCGTGCGACAACATGCGCCCGTTCGGGACCATGCGGCGCAGCACGCAAGAAAATCGGAATGCCGGCTTGCGGCCTCCATCCCGGGCCTGCATCATCCCGCCCGCCGCGCCGGCGCGCGATGCGACGGCCGTGCGCGAGCCACCAGCAACAAGACCAGGACAGAGAGAGACACGCACGTGATCAATCCGGCCCAGCTTCCGTTCGACGCCGACACCATGTTGCAGGGCCTGCGCCCCTGGGTGGAATGCGAGAGTCCGACCTGGGACGCGGCAGCCGTCAACCGCATGCTCGACCTTGCGGCCCGCGACCTTGCGGTGGCTGGCGCCGAGATCGAACGCATCGCGGGCCGCAACGGCTTCGGCGGCTGCGTGCGTGCCCGCTTCCCGCATCCGCGGCGCGACACTCCCGGCATTCTGATCGCCGGCCACCTCGATACCGTGCACCCCGTCGGCACCCTCGCCAAATTGCCGTGGCGCCGTGACGGCAACAAGTGCTACGGCCCGGGCATCTTCGACATGAAGGGCGGCAACTACCTGTCGCTGGAAGCGATCCGCCAGTTGCAGCGGGCCGCGATCGCAACGCCCCTTCCCGTCACCTTCCTGTTCACGCCCGACGAGGAGGTCGGCACGCCATCGACCCGCGACCTGATCGAGGCCGAGGCGGCGCGCAGCAAATATGTCCTGGTCCCCGAGCCGGGGCGCGGAAAGAACGGCGTCGTGTCCGGCCGCTACGCCATCGCGCGCTTCAATCTCGAAGCGAAGGGCCGCCCCAGCCATGCCGGCGCCACCCTCGCCGCGGGCCGCTCGGCGATCCGCGAGATGGCGCGCAAGGTCATCGAGATCGACGGCATGACATCCGACGACTGCACGTTCAGCGTCGGCATCGTCCATGGCGGACAGTGGGTGAACTGCGTGCCGTCGCTATGCACCGGCGAAGCGCTGAGCATGGCCAAGCGTCAGGCCGATCTCGACCGCGGCGTCGAGCGCATGCTGGCGCTGTCCGGCACGGCGAGCGACGTCACCTTCACGGTGACGCGCGGCGTCACGCGGCCGGTGTGGGAGCCGAACGAAAAGACCCTGGCGCTGTTCGAGACCGCACGCGGGATCGGCCGCACGCTCGGTCTCGATCTCACCCATGGCAGTGTCGGCGGTGGCTCCGACGGCAACTTCACCGGCGCGATGGGCATCGCGACGCTCGATGGCCTCGGCGTGTGTGGCGACGGCGCCCACACGCTGGAAGAGCACATCGAGATCGACAGCCTGGTCACGCGCGGCCGTTTGATGGCGGGGCTGCTCGCGACACTCGACTGACACGAACGCACAACGCGCGGGCATTCGCTGATCGAAATTTGGCCTTGTTCACCAGCAGGGCCATCCCTAACCTTTGATCGTCCGATATGACGATGCGGGAGAGACCGACGCGAATGCCTGCATTCGCTTCGGCGCCGACGGAGCAACCGCCCCGGAAACTCTCAGGCACCAGGACCGTGTCGTCAGGACGATCTGGAGAGAGGCGCCGCACCGACGGCGTCCACCGAAGGGGATATCCGTCGCAGAATGCGGGCGGATCAAGCTCTCAGGTACCGTGACAGATGGGGCGCTTGCACCGGGTCCGCCGGTGGATTGGCGACTCCAACGCACGGGGAGCTCTGACATCACCATGCACTGTCACGCGCTCACGGCGCCGGCCCTGCCGGCGCATCGCCTGCCCGCGCGCGTTCGCCACATCCTCCGTCATGACCCGGATCACGCCTGCACCGCGTCAAACCATCAGAGGAGATGTGATGTCGTTCTTGTTGCGAAAGGGACTGTCGTCCGCTGCCATCGGCGTCGGACGAAAGCTGCTGCTGACGACCGCGTTGGCCCTGCCGATACTGGCCTCGCCGATCGTGGCACAGGCCAAGACCATTCGGGCGGTGATGCACTCCGACCTGCGCGTCATCGATCCCATCATCACCACGGCCTACATCACCCGTGACCATGGCTACATGGTCTACGACACGTTGCTGGCGATCGACGCCGACTTCAGGATCCGCCCGCAAATGGCCGACTGGAAGGTGTCCGACGACAAGCTGATCTATACCTTCACCCTGCGCGACGGTCTGAAATGGCACGACGGCACGCCGGTGACGGCAGAAGACTGCGTCGCCTCGCTCAAACGCTGGGGCGCCCGCGACGGCATGGGCCAGAAGCTGATGGAGTTCACCGCCAGCATCGAGGCGACCGATGCCAGAACCATCACGCTGAAATTGCGGGAACCGTACGGCCTCGTCCTCGACGCCATCGCCAAGCCCTCCTCCGCCGTCCCCTTCATGATGCCGAAACGGCTCGCCGAAACACCACCGGACAAAGCGATTCCCGAGCAGATCGGCTCCGGCCCGTTCAAATTCGTGCAGGCCGACTTCCAGCCAGGGGTGCGCGCGGTTTACGAGAAGAACAAGGACTACGTGCCACGCTCCGAACCGCCGAGTTGGCTCGCTGGCGGCAAGGTGGTCAAGGTCGACCGCGTCGAATGGATCACCATGCCCGATCCACAGACCGCGACCAACGCGCTGCAATCCGGCGACATCGACTTCATCGAGGCGCCGCAGGCCGACATTCTGCCCGTGCTCGAAGCAGACAAGGACCTGAAGCTGCGCATTCTCAACAGTCTCGGATACCAGACACTCGGCCGGATGAATTTCCTCTATCCGCCGTTCGACAACATCAAGGTGCGCCGCGCCGCACTGCTGGCGCTCAACCAGAAGGATGTGCTCGACGCACTGATCGGCAACCCGAAGTACTACAAAATCTGCGGCGCGATCTTCGGTTGCGATACGCCGCTGGCGACACAGGTCGGATCGGAGACACTGGTCAGGGGCAACGGCATGGAGGCGGCCAGGAAGCTGCTTGCCGAATCCGGCTACGACGGCACGCCGGTGGTGTTGCTGGCGCCTGGCGACGTCTATGCCCTGAAAGCTCAGCCGATCGTCGCCGCGCAGTTGCTCCGCGCGGCAGGCTTCAAGGTCAACGTCGTCGCCACTGACTGGCAGACCGTGGTGACGTTGCGCGCGAGCCAGAAGCCGCCGAAAGACGGCGGCTGGAATCTGTTCTTCACCAACTGGGTGGGCGCCGACATCCTCAATCCCATTGCCCATGTCACGCTGAACGGCAAAGGCAGAAGCGGTGGCTGGTTCGGCTGGCCTGATGACCCGAAGATGGAAGAACTGCGCGACGCGTTCGTTCGCGCCACGACTCTCGACGAACAGAAGGCCATCGCCACAGCGATTCAGCAGCGCAACTTCGACCAGGTCACCTACATTCCGCTGGGACAGTTCTCGGTGCCCAGCGTGTGGCGCAACGACCTGACCGGCGTGCTCGATGGTCCGGCAACGCCGGTATTCTGGAATATCGACAAGATTGCCGACTGAAGACGCAGTCATCACCGACCACACGCCGCCATGGCGGGATGAGAGCAATCTCATCCCGCTTTTTCGTCGGCGTAACAGCATCTTCACTGCAGGCACCGCATTGCACAACGCAACGGCAGTGTGGATCGAAATTTAGCCTTGCCCAATCTGAAGGCCCATCCTAGGGTTTGGGCGTCCATATGATGTTGCGGGAGAGATCGACGCGAGTGCGCAAGCATTCGTTTCGGCGCCGACGGAGCAACCGCCCCGGAAACTCTCAGGCCGAAGGACCGTGACGTCAGGACAATCTGGAGAGAGATGCCATCACGACCGATGGCATCCACCGAAGGGGATATCCGTCTTGCGCCTCGGCGCGGATGGATGAAGCTCTCAGGTACCGTGACAGATGGGGCGCATGCACCGGTTTTGGCCGGTGACAACGCGACTCAAGTCACAGGAGCCTGAAGACTTATCATGCCACATCTTGCAGTAATCGGCGCCGGCATCACCGGCGTGACGACGGCCTATGCCCTCTTGAAGCGTGGGCACGACGTGACGGTGATCGACCGTCATCGCTATGCCGCCATGGACACTTCGTTTGCCAATGGCGGCCAGCTGTCGGCCAGCAACGCCGAGGTCTGGAACAGCGCCGCGACCATGCTCAAGGGCCTGCGCTGGATGTTTCGGAACGACGCGCCGTTGCTGATGAATCCATCACCGAGCTGGCACAAGTATTCGTGGCTGGCGGAATTCGCCCGCGCCACCACGAACTACCGCGACAACACCATCACCACCGCGCGCCTCGCCATCGCGGCGCGACAGCATCTGTTCGCGATGGCCGAGCAGGAGAATATCGCCTTCGACCTCGAGAAACGCGGCATCCTGCACATCTATCACGACAAGGCCAACTTCGAGGCCGGCCTGCGCGTCAACGCGCTGCTCACCGAGGGCGGCCTCGACCGCCGTGCAGTGACACCGGACGAAATCCGCAGCATCGAGCCGGCCCTGCAGCGCAGCTACCATGGCGGCTTCTACACGCCGTCGGATTCTACCGGCGACATCCACAAATTCACCCGCGGCCTTGCGAAGGCATGCATCCGCCATGGCGCCCGCTTCATCCACCAGGCAGAGGTCGAGGCGATCTCGACCGATGGCAGCGCCTTCGACATCAACTGGCGCGGGTCCATGGCGGATGGCGCCACCATGCCGCAGCAGTTGCGCGTCGACGGCATCGTGGTCTGTGCCGGCGTCGGCAGCCGACACATCGCCGCCCAGCTCGGCGATCGCATCAACGTCTATCCGGTCAAGGGCTACTCGATCACGGTGCATCTCGACGACGCCCCGAGCCGCAGTGCCGCGCCGTATGTCAGCCTGCTCGACGAAACTGCCAAGATCGTCACCAGCCGGCTCGGCGCCGACCGCTTCCGTGTCGCCGGCACCGCGGAGTTCAACGGCTTCAACCGCGATATCCGCGCCGATCGCATCCGCCCTCTCACCGACTGGGTCGAGCGCAATTTCCCGGCCGTAGAAACCGCGCGGGTGACGCCCTGGGCCGGCCTGCGCCCGATGATGCCGGACATGATGCCGGTGGTGCGCGGCGGAACCCGCGCCGGCGTGTTCTACAACACCGGCCACGGCCATCTCGGGTGGACATTGTCCGCAGCCACCGCCGAGGCGACGGCCCTTGCGATCGATGCGTGGCGGCCGGCAGGCCGCCGCCAGACGCCGTTCGCCGCGCGGTCCGGGGCGAAGTTGTCCACGGCCTCCGAGCCGTGGGCTCCAGCCCTTGCCCCCCTGCCGGGCTTGGCACACAATTTACCCGCCGGCGCGGACAAGCCTCTGTCCACGCCAGTCACGACCGCCGAAGAGCGAAGCGAGCGCCGAGCATGAACACCACGCGTCACCACCCCGAGGAAAAACCCAAATCTTGGGATCACGGGAGATAGCACATGGCGGGGTACCTGATCCGGCGCGTACTCGCCTCCATCCCGGTGATGGGGGTCGTTGCACTTTTCGTGTTCCTGCTGCTGCGGCTGACGCCAGGCGATCCGGCCGCGATCATCGCCGGCGACACGGCCACCCCTGAACAGCTCGAGCGCATCCGCACGTCTCTCGGGCTCAACGAGCCACTGGTGACGCAGTTCGTCACCTGGCTCGGCAAGATCCTGCACGGCGACCTCGGCGTGTCGCTGATCTCCAACGTACCGGTGCTGACCATGATCGGCCAGCGCCTTGAGCCGACCATCAGCATCGCGCTCACCACCATGGTGGTCGCGGTCGTGGTGGCCGTTCCCCTCGGCGTTATCGCCGCGTGGAAGCAAGGCACCTGGATCGACCGCTGCGTCATGGGGCTGTCGGTGCTCGGCTTCTCGGTGCCGGTGTTTGTCATCGGTTACGTGCTTGTGCAGGTCTTCGCGATCGACCTGCGCTGGCTGCCAGTGCAGGGCTTTCGCAGCATTACAAAAGGGGTGGTGCCGTTCTTCGAGCGTGCGCTGCTGCCGACACTCGCTCTCTCCTTCATCTATGTCGCGCTGATCGCCCGCATGACCCGCGCCTCGATGCTCGACGTGCTCGGCGAGGACTTTGTCCGCACCGCCCGCGCCAAGGGCATCGCCGAACGCCATGTGCTGATCAGGCACGCGCTGCGCAATGCCGCCGTCCCGGTCATCACCGTGATCGGCACCGGCTTCGGCCTGCTGATTTCCGGCGTGGTCGTCACCGAAAGCGTCTTCAACCTGCCGGGCATCGGACGGTTGACGGTCGATGCGGTGCTCGCCCGCGACTATCCGGTGATCCAGGGCGTGATCCTCCTCACCAGTGCGCTGTATGTGGGGATCAATCTCCTCATCGACGTCGCCTATACCTTCCTCGATCCGCGGATCCGCTACTGATGAGCGTCGAACCCTTCATGGACTCCGCCCTCAGGGCTCCGGCCGGCTCGCGGCTCAAATTCCTCGCCTCGGGCCCGATCGTCACCCTCGCCACGATCTGCCTCGCGCTGGTGGTGGCTTCCGCGCTGTTCGCGCCTTGGCTCGCGCCACATGATCCGCTGCAGCTCGCGCCAGCCCTGCGGCTCAAGCCGCCGAGCGCCGAATTTCCGCTCGGCACCGACGCCTACGGCCGCGACCTGTTGTCCCGCATCCTCTACGGCGGCCGCATCTCGCTGCTCATCGGCATCGGCGCGGCCGCCGTCAGCGTGGTGATCGGCCTCGCCATCGGCCTCGTCTCCGGCTTCTTTCGCTGGATCGATGCGGTGGTGATGCGTGTCATGGATGGCCTGATGGCGATCCCCGGCATCCTGCTTGCCATCGCGG
The DNA here is from genome assembly GCF_018131225.1 of Bradyrhizobium sp. U87765 SZCCT0048. Taxonomy (GTDB): domain Bacteria; phylum Pseudomonadota; class Alphaproteobacteria; order Rhizobiales; family Xanthobacteraceae; genus Bradyrhizobium_A. The sequence continues at coordinate 1,532,625 of NZ_JAFCMM010000001.1, forward strand.
TGATCTCGCTGTCGGGCGCCAGCCTCAAAACGGTGCTGATCGCGATCGTCATTCCCGAGGTCCCTCGTGTCGTCCGGCTGGTGCGCTCGGTGGTGCTGACCGCGCGCGAAGAGCCCTACGTGGAAGCGGCGATCGCTATCGGCTCCAGTCTGCCGAAGATCCTGTGGCGGCATCTGATGCCCAATACCATCGCGCCGCTGATCGTCCAGGGCACCTACATCTGCGCCTCGGCGATCCTCACCGAAGCGATCCTGTCGTTCCTCGGCGCCGGCATCAGCCCGGAAACACCGACCTGGGGCAACATCATGGCCGAAGGCCGCGCCGTATTCCAGATCAAGCCGTCGCTGATCTTCTGGCCTGGCCTGCTGCTTTCGATCACCATCCTGTCGATCAACCTGATCGGCGATGCGACGCGCGACGCGCTCGATCCGCGCATGAAACAGCGGGAGGGCGGACGATGACCGCGCAGGCTGACAACGTCGTTCTCGACATCCGCAATCTTGTCGTCGGGCTGCGCGCACGGCACGGCAGCGAAGGCATCATCGACGACATCTCGCTGCAGGCGCGTGCCGGCAAGACCCTGAGCGTGGTCGGCGAAAGCGGATCCGGCAAGTCGGTGACGTCGCTCGCGGTCATGGGATTGCTGCCGAAAAAATCCCTCGCCATCACCGGCGGCAGCATCAGCCTTGCCGGCGAGGACATCCGCAGCGCCTCGGACCGCCGCCTGCGCCAGTTGCGTGCCACCACCATGGCGATGATCTTCCAGGAGCCGATGACGGCGCTCAACCCGGTCGTCCCCGTCGGCCGCCAGATCGACGAGGTGCTGCGCACCCATACGCCTCTCGATGCCCGCGCCCGCCGCCAGCGCATCCTCGCGATGATGGAACAGGTGCGCCTGCCGGACGTCGAGCGCATCTTCAACTCCTACCCTCATCGCCTGTCAGGCGGCCAGCGCCAACGCATCATGATCGCGATGGCGCTGATCCTCGAACCCAAGCTGCTGATCGCCGACGAGCCGACCACGGCGCTCGACGTCACCACGCAGAAGCAGATCCTCACCCTGATCCGCGACCTCCAGAAGGACCACGGCACCGCCGTGCTGTTCATTACCCATGACATGGGCGTCGTCGCCGAGATCGCCGACGAGGTCGTGGTGATGCGGCGCGGCCGCCTCGTCGAGCAGGGCCCACTGCGCCAGGTGCTCAGCAATCCGGCCCAGGACTATACCCGCAACCTGCTCGCCACCGTCCCGAGCCTCGTTCCGCGGCCGCCACGCGCGTCGACCGATGCCCCGATCGTGCTGGAGACCACCGAGCTCGGCAAGGTCTACCGCGAGCGTTCGCTGTTCGGTGGCACGCGCGAGGTCGCGGCGGCCAGGGACGTGTCGCTGACGCTGCAGAAGGGCCGCACGCTCGGCATCGTCGGCGAGAGCGGCTCCGGCAAGTCGACGGTTGCGCGTTGCATCGTGCGCCTGATCGACCCGACCTCCGGCGGCATTCGCCTTGTCGGCCGCGAAATCTCGTTCCTGTCGCGGCGATTGCTCCAGCCGCATCGCAAGCGCATCCAGATGATCTTCCAGGATCCCTACCGCTCGCTCAACCCGCGGCTTACGGTCGGCGAAACCATCGCCGAGGGACCGGTCAACTACGGCACAACGCACAAGGAAGCGCTCGCACGGGCGCGTGAACTGTTGCGACTGGTCGACCTGCCGACCGACGCCATCGCGCGCTATCCCCACCAGTTCTCCGGCGGTCAGCGTCAGCGTATCGCGATCGCCCGCGCGCTCGCGATGGACCCCGACGTGCTGGTGGCGGACGAAGCGGTCTCCGCCCTCGACGTCTCCGTCCAGGACCAGGTGCTCAAGCTGCTCGACGAGATCCAGGCGCGGCTCGGCATCGCGCTGTTGTTCATCACCCACGACCTGCGCGTCGCTGCGCAGATCTGCGACGACGTCATCGTGATGCAGCATGGCCTCATCGTCGAACAGGGCGCAGCTGGTGAAATCCTCACCCATCCGCAGCAGACCTACACCCGCCAGTTGCTGGAGGCCGCACCGGGCCGCAACTGGGATTTCGCCAACTTCCGTCCGGTGTCCGTCCAGTAGCTTCCTCCCCCAACGTCAGAAGACGCAGCCAACGCGCCAGGTTCCTGAATGTCCTCCCATCGTATCGCCATCGCCGGCTTTCTCCACGAGACCAACACCTTCGCTCCGACCAAGGCCGCCTATGACGGCTTTGTGCATGGCGGCGGCTGGCCGCCGATGGAAACCGGCGCCGATGTGATCACCCGCATTCGCGGTATCAATGTCGGCCTTGCCGGCTTCATCGACAGCGCCGAACAGAGCGGCTGGGATCTCGTACCCACCATCTGGTGCGCGGCAAGCCCATCGGCCCACGTCCGTGAAGACGCCTACGAGCGCATCGCCGCCGTGATCATCGACGGCATCGCCAACGCCGGACCCCTCGATGGCGTCTACCTCGACCTGCACGGCGCCATGGTCACCGAGCATCTCGACGATGGCGAAGGTGAACTGCTGGCGCGTGTGCGCAAGGTCATCGGTCCGGACGTGCCGCTGGTGGTCAGCCTCGACCTGCACGCCAACATCACGCCGGCGATGGTCGCGCACGCCGACGCGCTCGTCGCCTACCGCACCTATCCCCATGTCGACATGGCCGACACCGGCCGCGCCGCCGCCCGCCATCTCGCGCTGCTGCTGGACACGCCGCGCCGCTTTGCCAAGGCCTTCCGGCAGTTGCCATTCCTGATCCCGATCAGCTGGCAGTGCACCAACGACGAGCCGTGCAAAACGATCTACGCCGATCTCGCCAAACTCGAAAGCAAGGCTGTGCCGACGCTGTCGTTCGCACCGGGCTTTCCCGCCGCGGATTTTCCGGATTGCGGCGCCGCGGTCGTCGCCTATGGCGTGACCCAGGCCGATGCCGACCGCGCGGCGGATGCGGTCGTCGGCATGATCGAGGGGCAGGAGGATGCCTTCGACGGGCGCATCTACTCGCCTGACGAGGGCGTGACGCACGCCATGGCGCTCGCCGCTAGCGCGCGCAAGCCGATCGTCATCGCCGATACCCAGGACAACCCCGGCGCCGGCGGCGATTCCGACACAACCGGCATGCTGCGCGCGCTGCTGCGCAATGGCGCGGACAAGGCCGCGATCGGTGTCATCGTCGACCCCGAGGCCGCGCAGGCGGCCCACGCGGCTGGCGTCGGGCAGAGCGTGACCCTCGCCCTCGGCGGCAAGTCCGGCATTCCCGGGGACGCACCGCTGATCGAAACCTTCGTGGTCGAGCAACTGTCCGACGGCCGCTTCCTCGCCCCCGGTCCTTATTTCGGCGGCAGCCAGATGAATCTCGGTCCGTCGGCATGCCTGCGCATCGGCGGCGTCCGTATCGTCGTCGGCTCACGCAAGGCCCAACTTGCCGACCAGGCCATGTTCCGCTTCGTCGGCATCGAGCCGACCGAGCAGGCGATCCTGGTCAACAAGAGCTCGGTGCATTTCCGTGCCGACTTCGAGCCAATTGCCGAGACCATCCTGATTTGTGCCGCGCCGGGCGCGATGCCCGCCGACACCGCCGCACTGCCCTGGACGCGCCTGCGTCCCGGCGTGCGCATCAAGCCCAACGGCCCGGCCTTCGCCGGCCGGCCGCAATAACAACCCGTTCGAACCTCAATCGGATTTCAGCCATGACCAACATCCCCCTGATCGACAGCTTCGCCGACGAACTCACTGCCATTCGCCGCGACATTCACGCCCATCCCGAGATCGGCTTCGAGGAGGAGCGCACCTCGGGCATCGTTGCCGACAAGCTCACGCAGTGGGGCATCGAGGTGCATCGCGGCATCGGCGGCACCGGTGTCGTCGGCCTGCTCAAGGGCAAGGGTGGCAGCAGCAAGCGCGTCGGCCTGCGCGCCGACATGGACGCGCTGCCGATGGAGGAAAAGACTAATCTGCCCTGGCGGTCCACCATTCCGAACCGCTTCCATGGCTGCGGCCATGACGGCCACACCACCATCCTGCTGGGCACCGCGCGCTATCTCGCCGAAACGCGCAACTTCGACGGCACCGCCGTGTTCATCTTCCAGCCGGCGGAGGAAGGCCTCGGCGGCGCGCGTGCGATGATCGCCGACAAACTGTTCCAGCGCTTTCCGTGCGACGAGGTCTATGGCCTGCACAACGCGCCGGATCTCGGGCCGCGTCAGGTCACGGTGTTTCCGGGACCGGCGATGGCAGCTGCCGATTTCTTCGACATCACGGTCACCGGCTATGGCAGCCACGGCGCCATGCCGGACCGCTCGCGCGATCCCGTGGTGATTGCGATGACGCTGGGACAGGCGCTGCAGACCATCGTCAGCCGCAACGTCGATCCGCTGAAGTCCGCCGTGGTGTCGATCACCCAGTTCCACGCCGGCTCGGCCTACAACGTCATCCCGAACGAAGCGAAACTCGCGGGCACGGTTCGCACCTTCTCCAACGAAGTCCGCGAGCAGGTGCGCGATCGCATGCGCACCCTCGCAGCCGGCATCGCCAGCGCCTTCCAGGTCGAGATCGACGTTCAGATCCGCGACATTTTCTCGGTGCTGGTCAACAACGAGCTGCATGCCCATGCGGTCGCCGACGTCGCCCGCGAGATCGTCGGTGCCGACAATGTCTCGACGACGCCGGCGCCGAAGATGGGCAGCGAGGACTTCGCCGACATGCTCCATGCGGTGCCCGGCGCCTATTTCTGGCTGGGCCACGAGGGTTCGGTTCCCGTGCACAATCCGGGATTCGTGCTCGACGACGCCATCCTGCCCGTCGGCGCCAGCCTGTTCTCGCGCATCATCGAAACGCGGATGCCGCTCGCCGGCGCGTGAGGCTTTGATTCGCATGGTGAGGAGGCGCGAAGCGCCGTAGGCGGCCGTTCGGGCCGCTCCTCAGGATGAGGTGGAGGGGTCCGTACGAAACCAACGCCCTCACCCCTTGTCGGCGTAGCTCACTCGCAGTTCGCGCTTGAGCAGCTTGCCGGCGGTGTTGCGCGGAAGGGTCTCGGTGAAGAACACCTGCTTGGGCACCTTGAATGGCGCGAGATGCTCGCGGGCATGGGCGAGCAGGCCCGCCTCGTCCGGTGCATGACCCGGCCGCAGCACCACGACCGCGGTGACCGCCTCGATCCACTTCGGATCGGGCAACCCGATCACCGCGACCTCAGACACCGACGGATGCTTGAACAGTGCCTCCTCGACCTCGCGGCCAGCGACGACGACACCACCGGTCTTGATGATGTCCTTGACGCGGTCAACCACGAAGATGAATCCGCCTTCGTCCATGTAGCCGACGTCTCCGGAGTGGAACCAGCCCCCTTCGAACGCCTCGCGCGTCTCCTCCGGCTTGTCCCAATAGCCCATCAGCAATTGCGGCGAGCGGTGCACGATCTCGCCCTGCGTGCCCGGCGGCACATCGCGCATCTCCGGATCGACGATGCGCGTCTCGACATTGAGAATCGGTCGCCCTGCGGACGCGGGCCGCGCGTCGTGCTCCTCGGGCCGCAACACCGTGGCGAGCGGACCGATCTCGCTCTGGCCATAGCAGTTGTAGACGCCGATTCCCGGCAGCCGCTGGCGCAACTCCTGCAGCACCGGCACCGGCATGATCGAGGCGCCGTAGTAGACGTTGCGCAGCGACGACAGATCGCGCTTGTCGAAGTCGGCATGGCGCAGCAGACTGATCCAAACGGTCGGCGGCGCGAAGAACGAGGTGATGCGGTGCTGTTCGATCAGCTTCAGCACGAGGTCCGGCGCCGGCGCTTCGATGAGATGCGTGGTCGCACCCATCAGCAGCTGCGGCATCGAGAAGCAGTGCATCTGCGCGGAATGATAGAGCGGCAGCGCGGCCAGCGCGATGTCGGTGCCGCGGAATTCGAGATCGACGATGCAACTGGCATATTCGGCAAGTAGCGCACGGTGGGTCATCATCGCGCCCTTGGGCGCGGCGGTGGTGCCCGAGGTGTAGAGCAGTTGGGCAAGATCGTTGTCGTCGACATCGGTTTCGTCGAGCCGCGGTGCGGTCGCGTCGCCTGCGATCGCCAGCACATCGAACTCGCCGTCACCGGCGGACGCAAAGCGGCCATAGCAGGCGACATCGACCTCCGGCCGGACCGCAGCGACGGTGTCCACGAGGCCACCATCATAGACCAGCACCCGCGCGCCGGACTGCCTGAGGATGTATTTGAGCTCGCCCGCGGTCAGCGCATAGTTGATCGGCACATGGACGAGGCCGGACCGGTTGCACGCCAGCCACAGCAGCAGATAAGCGTCGGAATTGCGGGCGTAGGCCGCGACGCGGTCGCCCTTGTGGAGACCCAGCGCCATCAGGCGATGCGCCACACGCCCGGCCGCCTGCTCGAGCGCGTGGAACGTCCACTGCCGGTCCGCAAAAGTCAGCGCCACGCGGTCGCGAAACTTCGCCGCCGCCCGCCGCGTCGCATCGGCAATGGAGTTACGGCGCAGGATTTCCGGCCCCGCCTGTCCACCGGTCATTCGTCTTCTCCCTGATGATCGTTCTTGATGTCGTGGCGGGAGAGTAAGGCAGGACCGGGCAAGGAGGAAACCGATTTTGGCTGGTGAAAGCCTGAGCATTTCACCCAAAAAGAAAGGGAGCAAATGCCGCCGCGCGGCAAATGCTCCCTCTCGCTATCGTTGGTTCGGGCTTGCCGTATCAGGTCGGCTTGAGCTCGAAATCCTTGATGTCCGCGGCACGCGCCGACTTGGCTGCCGCGCGGTGATCGGTCGCGATCGCCACATAGACGGCCGGCAGCACGAACAGCGTGAACAGCGTGCCGATCAACATGCCGGCGACCACCACGAGACCGATCGAGAAGCGGCTCGCGGCGCCGGCGCCGTTCGCCGACAGCAGCGGGAACAGGCCGGCGACCATGGCGGCGGTGGTCATCAGGATGGGCCGCAGCCGCACGCGCGCCGCCATCTCGATGGCGGAGCGGCGGTCGAGGCCCTCCTTGAGCTGAAGCTCGTTGGCGAACTCGACCATCAGGATGCCGTGCTTGCTGATCAGCCCCACCAGCGTCAACAATCCCACCTGGGTGTAGATGTTGATGGTGGCGACGCCGAAGAACAGCGGCAGCAACGCACCCGACACGGCCATCGGCACGCTGACCAGGATCACCAGCGGGTCGCGCAGGCTTTCGAACTGCGCCGCCAGCACCAGGAAGATGATGATCAGCGCGAAGCCGAAGGTCACGGCAAGCTGGTTGCCTTCCTTCACGTACTGACGCGAGTCCGCGAGATAGTCGTGATTGTAGCCCGCCGGCAGGTTCTTGGCTTGCTTTTCCAGGAAGTCCACCGCCGAGCCGATGGTGACGCCCGGCATCGGCACGGCCTGGAAGGTCGCCGAGTTGAGCTGGTTGAAGTGGGTCAACGCGTTCGGGTCGGTACCGGTCTCGATCGACACCAGGGTCGACAGCGGAATCTGCTGCCCGTTGGGCGCCGCCACGTAGTAGCCCCCGAGCATCTCCGGCGACAACCGCAGGCCGCGCGGCACCTGGGGAATGACCTGATAGGACCGTCCCTCGAGGTTGAAGCGGTTGATGTAGTTGCCGCCCAGCAGCACGGCGAGCGTATTGCCGATCTGCTGCATCGTGACGCCGAGCTCGTTGGCCTTGGAACGGTCGATCTTCACCCGGACGACCGGCTGGTTGAAGTCAAGGTCGCTGTCGCTGACGATGAACATGCCGCTCTTGCGGGCCGCATCCTTCAGCTTCTGCATCTCCTCATAAACCGCCTTGAAGTCGCGGGTCGAGCTGATCACCATCTGCACCGGCAGACCGCCCGGGCCGCCAGGCAGCGGCGGCAGATTGAAGGCGAACGCCTGCACGCCCTCGATCTTGCTGAGCTCGTTCTGGACGTCCTGTTTCATCGCCGTCGACGAACGCTTGCGCTCGTCCCACGGCTTGAGGATCATGCCCGCGATGCCCTGGCCCGGCGACGGCAGGCCGTTGAGCACGAAGCGCAGATCGGTCTCCGGGAACTTGGCGAACGCCTTGTCGAGCTTGTCACCGTAGTAGTCGACATAATCGATGTTGGCGTATTTCGGCGCCTTGGTCACCGAGAACAGAATGCCCTGGTCCTCCTCGGGCGCGAGCTCCTTGGACGTATTCATGTACATGAAGCCGACAAGGCCGAGGACGGTCACGGCGAACAGCGCCGTGATCGGACGGTAGTCGAGCGAGCGGTCGAGCTGACGGCCGTACCACCGCGTCACCGCACGGAACACGCGGTCCACCGCCTTGGCAAAACGCCCCTGCTCGACATGGGTCAACAGCACGGAGCACATCATCGGCGACAGGGTCAGCGCGATCACGCCGGATACGATGACTGAACCCGCGAGCGTGAAGGCGAACTCCTTGAAGAGCGCGCCGGTGACGCCGCCGAGGAAGCCGATCGGCGCGTACACCGCCGCCAGCGTGATGGTCATCGAGATCACCGGCCCGACAATTTCGCGCGCGCCGATCAACGATGCCTGGACTGGTGATTTGCCTTCCTCGAGATGTCGGTGGATGTTCTCCACCACCACGATGGCGTCGTCGACCACAAGGCCGATCGCCAGCACCATGGCCAGCAGCGTCAGCAGGTTGAAGCTGAAGCCGAGCGCCAGCATGAAGATGCAGACGCCGACCAGCGACAGCGGAATGGTGACCACCGGGATGATCACGGAGCGGAACGAGGCCAGGAACAGGAAGATCACGACGATGACGATTCCCACCGCCTCGATCAGGGTCTTCTGCACCTCGTCGATCGACGACTGGATGAATTTGGTCGAGTCGTAGGCGACCTTCATCTTCAGCGAAGGCGGCAGGTTGCGCTCGATTTCCGGGAACAGGGCCCGCACGCCCTTGACGATGTTGAGCGGGTTGCCCTGCGGCGTCGCGTTGATGCCGATGAAGATGGCATGCTCACCGTCCATCGCAACGCTGGCGTCGGTGGTCTGGGCCGCGAGTTCGACGGTGGCGATATCCTCGATCCGGATCAATGCCCCGTCCTTGACCTTGACGGTCATCCGACGGAACTGGTCGAGGCTGGTCAGGTCGGTGTTGGTCGAGACGTTGGCGACCGTGAAGTAGCCCTTCGACTGTCCGGCGGCGGCCTGGAAGTTGTTGGCCTGGATCGCCGTTGCAACGTCGCTCGCCGACACGCCGCGGCCAGCCATGCGCGCCGGGTCGAGCCAGATGCGCATCGAGAACTGCTGGTTGCCGAGGATCTGCGCTTCGGCGACGCCGTCCACCGTGGACAGGATCGGCTGCACGACGCGCGTCATGTAGTCGGAGATCGCCGATCCCGACAGCTCGTCGCTGGAGAAGCCGATATACATGACCGACGTGGTCTGGCCGGTCGACTTCAGGACGACCGGGTCGTTCGACTCCTTGGGGATCAGGTACTTGACCGAATTGACCTTGGCCAGCACCTCGGTCAGCGCCTGGTTCGGATCGAAGTTGAGCTTTACATACACCGAGATCGTGCTGGTGCCCTGCACCGAGGACGAGGTGATGTAATCGACGCCCTCGGCCGAGGCCACCGCCTGCTCGATCGGCGTGGTGATGAAGCCCTGCATCAGATCCGGCGACGCACCCGGATAGGCCGTCGTCACCGTGATGACGGTGTTCGACAGCTTCGGATACTGACGGATCGGCAGGTTCAGCGCGGCGTTCAGACCGATCAGCAGGATCAGGAGGCTGACGACGACCGAGAGCACCGGCCGTTTGATGAAGATATCAGTGAATACCATTGGTCCGGGCTTTCGATCAGTAGCGCGGCGTCGGGTTCGGATTCGCCGGCAGCGGATCCTTGGAGATCACGACGGGAGCGCCCGACTGTAGCTTGAGCTGGCCGACGGCGACCACGCGGTCGCCGGCCTTCAAACCAGAGAGGATGACAGTGCGGCCATCGACCCGCGTGCCGCTGCGCACGAAGGTGCGCTCGGCCGTGAGACGCGCTTCGCCCTTGTCGTCCTTGGTCTCCTTCACGACGAAGACGGAGTCGCCGTACAGAGTATAGTCGACCGCGGTCTCCGGCACGGTGACGACAGCCGGATCAGGCGGCAGCAGAACCGTGGTGGACGCGAACATGCCCGGCTTCAGGCTGTGATCGGTGTTGTCGAGGGTCGCCTGGATCTTGACGTTGCGGGAGTCGGGGCTGATCTGCGGGTCGATGGTGGTGATCTTGCCCTCGAACACGCGGTTCGGATAGGCGTCGACCTTGACCCGAACTGTCTGGCCGACGGCGAGAATCGCGCGATCCTTTTCCGCCGCAGTGAAGTTCAGGTAGACCTTCGACAGGTCGGTGAGCGAGACGATCTGGTTGCCGGCACTGAGGAACTGGCCGACCTCGACGCGGCGCACGCCGAGGTCGCCGCTGAACGGCGCCTTGACGAGCTTCTGCGAGATGATCGCCTCGGTCTTGGCGATCGCGGCATTGGCCTGATCGAAAGAGGCCTGGTTCTGGTCGACGGTCGCCTGCGGGCCGAACTGGCGGGCGGCCAGCGACTTGGAGCGGTCGAGCGCGAGTGCGGCGGCGGTCGCCTGCGCCTTGTAGCTCGCAAGGTCCGCCTGCTCGGGCTCGTCGAACAATTGCACCAGCGGATCGCCGGCCTTCACCGGGGCGCCCGCCTCGAACATGATCTTGGTGATGCGGCCGGCGACGTCGGTGGTGACGTCGACCTGATGCACCGCCGCGAGATCGCCGATGCCGAACAGCAGGTGCGGAATCACTTCCGACTTCGCTTCGACCACCGAGACGTTCGCCGGCGGCGGCTTCATCGACGCGAAGAACTGCGCGATCATGTGGTTGCGGAAGGTGTTGAAGCCCCACAGGGCCCCCACCAGCAGCACCAGCAGCACGCCGACGATCGCGAACCAGCGCTTCATGCGCACCGGACGCACACGCGGCTTCTCTTCGATCGACTTGGCCGAAATATTAGCCTCGGTGGAGATCGTCATGTCATGCACTCTCTGAAACCAATTGGTTCGTGGCTTGATCGACCGGCAGGGCGCGGTCGAGATAGGTCTGGATTGCGCGCTCTTTAAGGCCCAGGCCGCGCAGGATGAATTCGCAAAGCTGACGCCGCAGGCTATCGGGATCGCCGTACGTCAGGGAGGGGATGGTCGGCATCCGGGTCAGCGCCACCATGTGAATCATCTGGTGAGCGAACCAGAACAGGTTCATCGGCGGGGCGCCGATGGACACCGCATCGCCGGACTGCACTGCGCGATCGAGTGACGCCGTGAAGATCGGAGCGATGATGTCCGAGATCTTCTGATACAACAGCCGGGCGAACTCGCCATCCTCAAGATGGCTGGAAATCAACAGCTTCATCCGCTGTGTGTCTTCTTCGTCCGGATGCTCCACCGCAGCAAGGAAGTGCCGGACCATTTCGCGCACCAGGAAAACGAGCGTCTCGCTCGACGGCGGCAATGCCTGCAGACGTTGCAGCTCGGGGTCGGCCTCACAGGCTTCGTCGAGAATCTCGGCGTAGAGCGCCGACTTGCTCGAGAAGTGCTTGAACAACAACGCCTCGGAGATGCCCGCCGCCGCCGCCACACTCTTGGTGGTCGTGCCGGCAAAGCCATGGCGCGCGAAGCACGCCTTCGCGGCAGCCAGAATCGTTTCCCTGCGGGCTTCACTCGACAATCGGATCGGGGGCATTTGTTGAGTAAGCGCTCACTTAGCGGGAAAGTCAAGCCTATTTCGCAGGTGCGAAGGCCGAAATGCCCGAAAAACGATCAGTTTTCAACCAGGCCCAGAGCGGCAGGAGTCCGGCAACCTGTAAGGATCCCCTCACAGAAATCGGCTTGAGTGACGCCGTCCTTCCCCGGATCAGGATCGGCGATGCCTCCCTCCCAGGGCGCCTTCATCTTTTTTGGCCTCTTCCTCGTGATCGGTTTCGGGATCGGTACGCTGCTCCAGACCGCGGTCGACGACCTGCTCGGCCGCAGCATCACGGTACCGGACCGCATCGCCGGCTCCGCCCTCGGCGTCGTCCGGGTCGGTCTCGTCGCCATCGCCGTCGTGGCGGTGTTCGTCCGCATCGTACCGGCAGACCGCCAGCCGAGCGTGCTCAGCGACTCGCAGTTGCGGCCGATGCTGTCCCGTGCGGCCCAGCGCGGCCTCGGCGCACTGTCGCCGGACGTCGCCGCCACCATCGACCGCTTCAAGCATGAACGGAAGATCTGACGCCCGCGCCGGAATGACCGCCTGACCGCCACACGCGCGCATTTGCCGGGTCTGCCCTGCCCGATCGGACTTTGACGAACCGCGGCGGTGTGCGAGGTAAGGATCGCCTTGCAGGAGATTGTCATCATGGTTGTGCGCGCTGGCCGCGAATTCCTTGCCATCCCCGGTCCGACGACGATGCCGGACGAAGTGCTGCGCGCCATGCACCGCCCGGCCGCCGACATTTATGGCGGCGAGCTCATCGGCATCACCGACAGCCTGCTGGCCGACCTGAGCCGCCTGTTCCGCACGGCCGGCCGCACCTACATCTACATCGCCAACGGCCACGGCGCCTGGGAAGCCGCGCTCACCAACGTGCTGTCGCGCGGCGACAAGATCCTGGTGCTGGAGAGCGGCCGCTTTGCGATCGGTTGGGGCGATGCCGCCGAGAAGCTCGGTGTCGAGGTCGAGGTCCTCAAGGGGACATGGGACCGTGCTGTGCGCCCGCACGAGGTCGAGGAGCGGCTGCGCCGGGACAAGGACGGCCGCATCAAGGCCGTCCTTACCGTGCAGGTCGACACCGCCTCGGGCGTCGTCAACGACATCGCGGCGATCGGGCGCGCCATCAAAGCCGCAGGCCACGATGCGCTCTACATGGTCGATGCCGTCGCCTCGCTCGGCTGCATTCCGTTCGAGATGGACGCCTGGCATGTCGACGTCGCCATGTCCGCCTCGCAGAAGGGCCTGATGACGCCGCCCGGCCTCGGCTTCGTCGCCGTCGGCGCACGCGCCCGCGCCGCCCATCGCACCGCGACCCTGCGCAGTCCCTATTGGGACTGGACGGCGCGCGAGGGCCAGGAGCATTACCAGAAGTATGCCGGCACGCCTCCGGTGCACCTGCTCTATGCGCAGCGCCAGGCGCTGGACATGCTGCTCGCGGAAGGCGCCGAGAACACCTTCACGCGCCATCGCCTGCTGGCCCAGGCCGTGCGCAGCGCGGTCGAGGTGTGGGCCGAGGGCGGCGTGCTCGGCTTCAACATTCTCGATCCCTCCGAGCGAGCGGACACCGTCACCACGATCCGCGTCAACGGTGAGGGCCTCGCCGAACGGCTCAAGGACTACTGCCGCGACAAGTGTGGCGTCGTGCTCGGCAACGGCATCGGCGCGCTGACCGGCCAGGCTTTCCGCATCGCCCATATGGGCCACATCAACGCGCCGATGATCCTCGGCACGCTCGGCGTCGTCGAGGTCGGCCTCAATGCGTTGCGCATCCCCCACGGCCGTGGCGGCGTACAGGCCGCAACCGCCTGGCTCGGCGACAACGTCCCGGCCTGATCGACGACGGCGACCATCGACCGACAACACAGCCATCCGGTTTTGTGCCGCGCGCGCGGTTGCGTCCGCGCGCCACGCTGCCACAATGGCCGCGACGACAAGAAGCCGCTCAAGGAGGAAATTCCGTGTCGGGAGAAACCAGCCATCAATACGTGACCGTGGCGCGCAAGGGCCGCATCACCATCGTGACCATGAACCGTCCCGAGGTGATGAACGCCCTGCACACCGACGCACACAACGAGCTGCACGACGTCTTCAACGCCTTTGCCGCCGATCCCGAGCAATGGGTGGCGATCATCACCGGCGCCGGCGATCGCGCGTTCTCCGCCGGCAACGACCTGAAGTGGCAGGCCGCCGGCGGCAAGCGTGGCTGGAACACCAGCGGCTTTGCCGGCCTGACCTCGCGCTTCGACTGCGACAAGCCGATCATCGCGGCGGTCAACGGCGTCGCCATGGGCGGCGGCTTCGAGACCGCGCTCGCCTGCGACCTGATCATTGCCGCCGAGAATGCCACCTTCGCCCTGCCCGAGCCGCGCGTCGGCCTTGCCGCGCTCGCCGGCGGCCTGCACCGGCTGCCGCGCCAGATCGGCCTCAAGCAGGCCATGGGCATGATCCTGACCGGCCGTCATGTCGGAGCCCGCGAAGGCCTCGAACTCGGCTTCGTCAACGAGGTCGTGCCCAAGGGTGAAGCGCTGCAGGCCGCCGAACGCTGGGCCGAACTGATCTGCCAGAACAGTCCGATGTCGATCCGCGCGTCCAAGCAGACCATCACCCGCGGCATGAAGGTGTCGCTGGAGCAGGCCATCGCCGAGCAGATCGAGTATCCGGCGGTCAAGGCAATGGTCGCGTCGCAGGACTACATCGAAGGCCCGAAGGCGTTCGCCGAAAAGCGTCCGCCGCGCTGGCAGGGGAAGTGAGACAGCGCACTCCCACGTTCTCTGCGTCATCACCGGGCCGGCGCCAACGGGCCCGCGCGCAGCGCGGCCCGATGACAGGCTCCACGCCGCGCCCCGGCAATCCAGCTTCAGGATCCCTCGTGATGTTGTGAGCCAGTTGAAGCTGGATCAAGTTCGGCGATGACGCATTCGGAGCGGCCAACGTCTCACTGAACCGCAGACGGCTTCGCGCAGCTCCTGACCATGGGACGTGAGGAGCCACGCAAGACCACCGCCGCGAGACTACCGCCCGGTGAACTTCGCCGGGCGCTTCTCCAGGAACGCAGTGACGCCTTCCTTGAAGTCCTCGGCGGCGCCGGCCTTCTGCTGGCACTGGCGCTCCAGATCGATCTGCTCTTCGAACGAGTTTTCCGGGCTTTCCCAGTACAGCCGGCGGATCAGTGACAGTGCCACGGTCGGACCGTTGGCGAGCTCGTGCGCAAGCTTGAGCGCCTCGCTCATCAGCACGCCATCGTCATGCACGCGATTGATCAGTCCCCAGGCCAGCGCCGTCTCCGCCGGCAGCCGCTCACCGAGCAGCGACAGCTCGATGGCGCGCGCCTTGCCGATCAGGCGGGGCAGCAGCCAGGTCGAGCCGCAATCGGGCACGAGACCGATGCGGCGGAACGCCTGGAGGAAATACGACGAGCGCGCGGCGAGAATGATGTCGCCCATCAGCGCGAAGCTCATGCCGGCACCGGCGGCCGGACCGTTCACCGCCGTCACCAGCGGACAATGCAACTCGCGCAGGCGACGCAGGAACGGATGGAACGCGGTCTCCAGCGTAACGCCGGCGTTGCGCCGCGAACCCGCCTGCATGTTGCGGCCCTGCAGGTTGGCGCCGGTGCAGAACGCGCGGCCTGCGCCGGTCAGCACGATGCAGCGTACATCGTTGCGCTTCTCGTCGATGACGTCGAGGGCTTCGCCGAGCCCCTGCAGCATGTGGACGGAGACGGCGTTCATCACCTCCTGATGATCGAGGCGAAGGATGGCCACGGCCCCGTCGATCTCCAGCGTTACGTGTTTGAATTGCATGTGCATCCTCATAGGCAGCGCGACATCGTCGCGCGGTTTCCTCGCACGGATATTCGAGCCTCACCGAACGCTTGTCCATGGGCGCAGCAAATCATTGCTGCCATGATGCAGCCCCCCCGTGCCGCGACGCGGAATTCACCGGCGATGTACGTCTCAGAGCAGCGGCACTGGCTTTGTGTTCTGACGCGCTTTCTTCACGCGAACCGCTAACCGCTCTGCTCGAGACACTCTAGATCGGCAGCATGGTGCTGTACTTGAGCTGGCGCAGCGCGAAGTCCGACTGCGCGGATGCCACACGCGGATGCGCCAGCAGCTTGTGCATCAGGAAGTCTTCATATGCGGCGACGTCCTCGGCGCGGATCAGCAGCACGTAGTCGTGCGGGCCGGTGACCGAGAAGCACTCGAGCACATTGGGCTGGTCGGCGATGAAGCGCTCGAACGCCTCGCGCGACTCCGTCGAATGATCGCGCAGGTTGGCGTGCACGAACACGCAGACACCGAGACCAAGGCGCTCCGGATTGAGCAAGGTGACGCGAGAAGTGATCAGCCCCTGCGCCTCGAACTCCTGGATGCGGCGCCAGACCGTCGACTGCGACATCGCCAGGCGCTCGGCGAGATCCTTCAGCGACAATGTGGCATCGCGCTGGATTTCACGAAGCAGACGGCGATCCGGCTCGGACAAGTCCATTGAATAAATCTAGTCCCAAATCGATTGATCGTGAATAGATAATTTCACCCTCGCGCGATACGCGAAATACTTGGAGACAGCCACCGTGCCGGTCCCTAGACTTGCCGGACGTAAAGGGCGCGACGGCGGGAGGACAGCGGCATGAGCGGCAGTGGATCCGTGGTGATGATCACCGGCGCGGCAGGAAATCTCGGCCGCGCGGTCGCGGAGGCCTTCGCCGCGCAAGGCGCGCGCCTGATCCTGGTCGGAGGCCACCGGTCGAGCCTCGCGCACGCCTTTCCCGATGCCCCCGGCGACTGGCAGCTCGTCGACGTCGACCTGACCGACCGGGACGCCACACGGCAGCGCCTCGGCGAGACCATCGCCAACGCCGGCCGTCTCGATGCGCTGTGTGCGATTGCCGGCGGCTTCCACATGGGCGAGGCCGTCCACGAGATGTCCGCCGAAACCTGGAACCAGATGATGGAGGTCAACGTCCAGACCCTGCTGAACACCGTGCAGGCGGCGGTGCCGGCCATGCTCGCTCAGGGGCGCGGGCGCATCGTCACTGTCGGCGCGGCGTCGGCGCGTCAGGGTGTCGCCGCCATGGGCGCCTATACCGCCGCCAAGAGCACCGTGATGCGACTGACCGAGGCGATGGCCGCCGAACTCGGCCCAAAAGGGATCAACGTCAATGGCGTGCTGCCGAGCGTGATCGACACGCCTGAGAACCGCAAGGCGATGCCGAAGGCCGATCCATCGGGGTGGGTCAAGCCGGCGGACCTCGCCGCCGTGATCCGTTTCCTTGGCTCGGACGAGGCCGCCGCGGTCAACGGCGCCCTTATCCCGGTGACAGGCCGGGGCTGACCGCCGGAACAGCCGGGCCGCGCCGTGACCGATAGCCGCCCTGCAGAACTGAGCCTCAACAGCCCGCCTGACCCGTGCTATCCCTCCGTCATGAACGCAACCGCCAAGATCGCCATCCGGCACTCCACCTGCCCGCATGACTGCCCGTCCGCCTGTGGGCTCGACGTCGAGGTGATCGATGGCTCGACCATCGGCCGCGTCCGCGGCTCGAAACGCCAGACCTACACATCCGGCGTGGTCTGCGCCAAGGTCGCGCGCTATGCCGAGCGCATCCATCATCCCGAGCGGCTGATGCACCCGCTGCGCCGCACCGGCCCGAAGGGCTCCGGCCAGTTCGCCCGCATCTCCTGGGACGAGGCGCTCGACGAAATCGCACAGCGCTTCGATGCCGCCGAGCGCGCGTTCGGCGCCGAGTCGGTGTGGCCCTATTACTATGCCGGCACCATGGGCCTGGTGATGCGCGACGGCATCAACCGCCTCGCCCATGTGAAGAAGTATTCGCGCTTCTACTCGACGATCTGCTCGACCATCGCCTGGGCCGGCTATGCCGCCGGCACCGGTCGCGTCTCCGGCGTCGATCCCCGCGAGATGGTGAAGTCGGATCTGATCGTGATCTGGGGCACCAACCCGGTGTCGACCCAGGTCAACGTCATGACCCACGCCTCCCGCGCCCGCAAGGAACGCGGCGCGCAGGTCGCCGTCATCGACGTCTACGACAACGAGACGATGAAGCAGGCCGATATCAAGATCATCGTGCGGCCAGGCACCGACGGCGCCTTCGCCTGTGGCGTGATGCATGTGCTGTTTCGCGACAACCTCGCGGATCGCGCCTATCTCGCCGCCTACACCGACTGCCCGGACGAACTGGAAGCTCATCTCGCCAGCCGAACGCCGGAATGGGCCTCCGCAATCTGTGGCGTGCCGGTCGCCGAGATCGAGGCGTTCGCGCGGCTCATCGGCACGACCCCGCGCACCTTCTTCCGCCTCGGCTACGGCTTCACCCGCAGCCGCAACGGCGCGGCGCAGATGCATGCCGCGCTGTGCGTGCCGGCGGTGACCGGCGCCTGGCAGCACGAAGGCGGCGGCGCGTTCTTCAACAATGGCGCGATCTGGGGCTTCAACACCACGCTGATCGAGGGCAAGGACGCAACCATCGGCCTCACCACCCGCCAGCTCGACCAGTCCAAGATCGGCCGCGTGCTCACCGGCGATGCCGAGGCGCTGGCGCACGGGCCACCGGTCAAGGCGATGCTGATCCAGAGCACCAACCCGGTGACGGTGGCGCCGGAGCAGACCTTGGTGCGGCAGGGATTTGCGCGCGAGGATCTGTTCGTCGCCGTGCACGAGCAGTTCATGACCGAGACGGCGCAGATGGCCGACATCGTCCTGCCGGCGACCATGTTCATGGAGCATGACGACATCTATTACGGCAGCGGCCATCAGTATATCTCGCTGGGCATGAAGCTGATCGATCCGCCCGGCGAGTGCCGCTCCAACCACGAGGTGATCCAGGGTATCGCGCAGCGCGTCGGCGCCGAACACCGCGCCTTCGGCATGACCTCGCGCGCGATCATCGACGAGACGCTGAAGACCAGCGGCCATGGTGAACTCGCCGCGCTCGAGGCCGAGACCTGGCGCGACGTGCAGCCGGATTTCCGCGCCGCGCACTTCCTCGACGGCTTCGGCCATGCCGACGGCAAATTCCATTTCAAGGCCGACTGGGCCAGCGTGAAGGTGCCGCGCAACCGGCCGATGGGCCCGCTCAGCGACATGCCGTCCCTGCCCGACCACTGGGCGATCATCGAGAACGCCGACGAGGCCTATCCCTTCCGCCTCGCCACCAGCCCGGCGCGCAGCTATCTCAACACTAGCTTCACCGAGACGCCGTCGTCGCAGGCGCGCGAGGGTGAGCCGACCGTGATGATTCATCCGGTCGACGCCGACAAGCTCGCCATCGCCGACGGCGAGATGGTGACGCTCGGCAGCCCGCGCGGCGAGACGACGCTCAAGGCGAAGATCTTTGACGGCCTGCGCCCGGGTGTGCTGGTCGCGGAATCGATCCACCCCAACCGCACCCATGCGGGCGGCCGCGGCATCAATACACTGACCAGCGCCGACGCGGTGGCGCCGTTCGGCGGCGCCGCCTTCCACGACAACAAGGTGTGGCTGAAGAAGCTGGTGGCAGCGGCGTCCTGACAAGGACGCCTCTCACCGCTACTCCGCCGTTCTCCCTTTTCCCTCGCGCTGCGGCCGTTCGCTCCGCCGCGCCGTTTCGATGAGACCTGGACCTTCACGATGAGCCGTTTCTGGAGCCCCCTGACGCACGACCTCAAACCCTATGTGCCGGGCGAGCAGCCCCGCATGGCGGGCCTCGTCAAGCTCAACACCAATGAAAGTCCGTTCGGCCCCTCGCCGCGCGCGCTCGACGCCGTCCGCAATGAGGCGAGCGATGCCTTGCGCCTCTATCCGGACCCGCAGGCCCTCGCGCTGCGCACGAAGCTCGCCGCGTATCATGGTGTCGCGCCCGAGCAGGTGTTCGTCGGCAATGGCTCCGACGAGGTGCTGGCGCACACCTTCGCCGCGCTGCTGAAGCATGATGCCCCGCTGCTGTTCCCGGACATCACCTACAGCTTCTACACGGTGTACTGCCGCCTGTTCGGCATCGCCTATGATGCCGTGCCGCTCGACGATGCCATGCGGATCAGCCTCGCCGATTATCGCCGGCCGGCCGGCGCGATCATCATTCCCAACCCCAATGCTCCGACGGGCGTCGCACTGTCGCGGGCGGAGATCGCGACGCTGCTGGCCGATCATCCCGACGCGCCCGTGGTGATCGACGAAGCGTATGTCGATTTCGGCGCCGAGAGCGCGATCCCGCTGGTCGCCTCGCATCCGAACCTGCTGGTCGTCCAGACCATGTCCAAGTCGCGGGCGCTGGCCGGCCTGCGGATCGGCTACGCCATCGGCAATGCCGACCTGATCGAGGCGCTGACGCGGGTGAAGGACAGCTTCAACTCCTATCCGCTCGGCCGCCCCGCCCAGGCCGGTGCCATCGCCTCGCTGGATGACGACTCCTATTTCTGCCACAGCGTGGCGCGCGTGATCGATGGCCGCACGCGAATGAACGAGGGGCTGGCGCGGCTCGGCTTCGACATCCTGCCGTCCGCCGCCAACTTCGTGTTCGCGCGTCACCCTGGCCATGATGGTGCGGCGCTTGCCGCTGCGCTGCGCCAGCGCGCGGTAATCGTCCGCCATTTCGCCGCGCCGCGCATTTCCGACTATCTGCGGATCACGGTCGGCACCGACGAGCAGATCGAACGCCTGCTGGCGGCGCTGGCGGAAATCCTCGGCGGGAAGTCCGCGGCGACCTGATCGCGCAACCGCCGGGCGGACCGCGCGGCGCCCTCCATAACGTCCTTCCGGACGCCACACAGCGGCGATCCGGAATCTCGACGCCTCAACAAGATCAACCGAGATTCCGGGCCCGTCGCTGCGCGACGGCCGGGAATGACGCAGCCCCTTACTTCTTCGCCACCAGCGGGCAGCCGCCTTCGGCGAGCGGCCGGAACGCTTCGGCGGCGGGAATGGTCTGGATCAGCTTGTAGTAGTCCCACGGCCCCTTCGATTCCGCCGGTGTCTTCACCTGGAACAGGTACATGTTGTGGATGTGCCGCCCGTCGGCGCGCACTTCGCCCTCGCCGAACAGAGGATCCTTCGACGGCATCTCCTTCATCTTCGCGACCACGACCTGGCCATCGTTGCTATTGGCCGCGGCAGCCGCACGCAGGTAGTGCAGCGTGCCGGCATAGACACCGGCCTGGTTCGCGGTCGGCCGCTTGCCGTTCATCTGTGCGGCGAAGCGATCAGCGAACTTGCGGGTGCCGTCGTTCATGTCCCAGTAGAAGCCCTCGGTGAGATAGAGCCCCTTGGCGCTGTTGAGGCCAATGGCATTGACGTCGGTGAGCTGCATCAGCAGCGCCGCGAGATACTGGCCGCCCGCGGTGAGTCCGAACTCGTTCGCCTGCTTGACCGAGTTGATGGTATCGCCGACCGCGTTCGCCAGCGCCACGACCTTGGCCTTGCTCGCCTGCGCCTGCAGCAGGAACGAGGAAAAGTCCGAGGTGCCGGTCGGATGCCGCACCGTGCCCAGCACCTTGCCGCCCTCCGCCTTCACCACCGCCGCGGCGTCGCTCTCCAGCGCATGGCCGAAGGCGTAGTCGGCGGTGACGAAGAACCAGCTGTCCTTCTTGGCGCGCAGCAGCGCCAGCGCCGTGCCATGGGCGAGCGCCCAGGTGTCATAGGTCCAGTGCACAGTGTTGGCCGAGCACTTCTCGCCGGTCAGCACCGCCGTGCCCGGCCCCGATGCGACGAACGCCGCCTTGCTGCCGCGCACGGTCTCCTGCACCGCGAGCGCCACCGACGAGAACGGCACGTCGAGAATGGCGTCGACCTTGTCGACGTCGAGCCAGCGGCGGGCCAGCGCGGCGCCGATGTCAGGCTTGTTCTGGTGATCGGCCTGGATGACCTCGACAGTGAGACCCGGCTTCTCGGCCTTGAAATCCTCCACCGCGAGCTTCGCCGCCACCACCGAACCGGGCCCGGTGGAGTCAGCCGCAAAGCCGCTGAGGTCGGTCAGCACGCCGACCTTGAGGATGTTGTTGGAGATTTCGGCTTGCGCCGCGGACGCGGCGAGCAGCATGACGGCGGCGCCCGCGAGCGCACGCTTGATGTGACGGGACATGTCTCCTCCTTCGGTTTTGTGTCGTTGGAATTGTCGTGATCGCGGCGTGCTCAGGCGCGCCGCAATTCCTGCAGCACCTGCTCGGCGACGTCGACGCGCACGGTGCCCTTCGCCACCAGCGCCCGCGCCACCTTGTCGATCTCCTCGCCGACCGCGCCGGCCATCATCGCGATGTTCTGCGCGTGCAAGTCCATGTGGCCCTTTTGGATGCCCACCGTCGCCAGCGCCTTCAGGGCGGAGAAGTTCTGGGCGAGACCGACCGCGGCAATGATCCGCGCCAGCCGCTCGGCCGTGCGCACGCCGAGAATCTTCAGGCACGCCTGCGCGGTCGGGTGCAGCCGGGTGGCGCCACCGATCAGACCGACGGCCATCGGCAGTTCGATCGAGGCGCTGAGATCCCCTTCACGCGTCACTTCGTAGTGGGTCAGGCTGCTGTAGTGGCCGCCGCGCGCCGCATAGGCGTGCGCACCGGCCTCGACCGCGCGGGTGTCGTTGCCGGTCGCCAGCACCACGGCGCTGATGCCGTTCATGATGCCCTTGTTGTGGGTCGCGGCGCGATAGGGATCGGCCGCGGCAAACTGATAGGCCGAAATCATGCCGTCGCGCACGTCGGCGCCACCGATCTCGGTGAGCTTCCACACCGCGTGTGCCCGTGCCAGACGCCGGTCGGCGAGATTCGACAGGATGCGCAGATACACCCGCCCGCCGCTCCACGCCGCGATCTGCGGCGCCACCTTCTCGGCCATGGTGTTGACCGCGTTCGCCCCCATGGCGTCACGGGTATCGACGATGAGATGGGTGATCAGCATCACGCCGCCGCGGGTCTCCAGCAGGCGCACCTCGAGGTCGCGGAAGCCACCGCCAAGCTTGACCAGCACCGGATCGCAGGCGTCGCAGATCGCCTTGATGTCGTCGCGCCGCTCCAGCAGTCGCAGCCGCGCCGCGTGTGGATCAGGCACGTCGACCGCCTGCACCTGCGCGATCATCAGCGTGCCCGACAGCGAGGTCGTGAAGCCGCTGTCGTGGTTCTGTCGCGCGGCATTGCACACCGCGGCAACCACGGAGGACTCCTCCGTCGCCATCGGCACCAGCACATCCTCGCCGTCCACCTTCATGTTGGTGGCGATGCCAATCGGCACATTCATGGTCGCGATGGCGTTCTCGATCAGCTTGTCGGCGAGCGGCACCGGCAGGTTGCCCATGTCGGCGAGATGGCTCTTCGCCGCGTCGTCGAGTTCAGCGAATGCCGCGACGAGGTCGAGGCGCTCCAGCGGCGACTTGCGGTGGAAGCCGCCGATCCGCGAGCTGCGGTTGCGACCGGAAACTGTGGAATTCATCGCGCGATCCCTGGCGGTGCCGGCCGCGCCAGCGGGATCGCACGGGATCGAGGCCCGCGCCGGCTGGCGGCCATCGCGTGCATGCCGCGCTCGCTGTGGCGTGCGGCGCGTCCTCCCCCGGTCGTCCCGCATGGTCGCGGCGAACGTTTGTGATGCCCGCAACTTGAAGCGCCGATGGGTACAGTTCAAGGAACGCTTTGCACATTTATCCGAAGCCCCGTACCATCCCGATGATGGGTACAGTTAGCGCCACAGGCCGTTCCGGACAGGCCAAATCCCGTGTCGAGACGGTGATCGATACGTTTTCCGAACGCATCGAGCGCGGGCAAATGCGCGGCGGCGAGCGGCTGCCGTCGATCCGCAGCGCCGCCCAGGCATTCGGTGTCTCCAAGAACACCATGGTGGATGCCTATGAGCGCCTCGTCGCGACCGGGCTGATCGAGAGCCGCCCCGGCTCCGGCTTCTATGTCAGCCAGCGCCGCACCAAGGCGGCCGCTGTCCCGACGGCGGAGGCCGTGGACGCCGTCGACAGCGTCTGGCTGCTGCGCGAGCAGCTCGAGAAACGCTATGCCGTGCGCGTCGGCGACGGCCGGCCGCCGCCGGCCTGGACGGAAGGCTCGGAGGTCGGGCGCTACCTGCGCCCGGTCAACAAGCCCGGCCAGCGCACCATTCCCGAGAGCTATGGCAGCCCTTACGGCCTGCTGCCGCTGCGCGCTCGCCTTGCCGGGCTGCTCGCGGAACGCGCCATCACCGCCACGCCGGCGCAGGTGCTGATGACCCACGGCGCCAACGACGCGCTCGACATGATCGTGCGCCACTTCGTCGAACCCGGCGACGCCGTGCTGGTCGATGATCCCGGCTATTATCCGCTGTTCGGCAAGCTGCGGCTGGCGAAGGCCCGCCTCGTCGGCGTCCGGCGCCTCGCCGACGGACCAGATCCCGACGACCTCGCGGCACAGGCCGCCGCCAGCGGAGCGCGGCTGTTTTTCACCCAGTCGCTGGCGCATAATCCGACCGGCTGCTCGATCAGCCTGCCGGTGGCCTACCGCGTGATGCGGGTCGCCACCGAACACAATCTCGTCGTCGTCGACAGCGATCCATTCGCCGACGTCATGCCGGCGAGCCAGCCACGGCTCGCCGCCCTCGATGGCCTCGACCGTGTCATCCTGGTCGGCACCTTCGCCAAGACGCTGTCGGCGAGCCTGCGCTCGGGCTACATCGCCGCGCGCGCCGACATTGCCGCCGCGCTCGCCGACCTCAAGATGATCACGCGAACCAACTCGTCGGGCTATGTCGAGCAGATCGTCCACGACCTGATCGTGAGCGGCCGCTACCGCGGCCACGTCAAGCGCCTCAGCGGCCGCATCCGCGAAGCCACCCATCGCGCCCACGAGGCGCTGGCGCGGGTCGGCCTGCCATGCCTCGGCGAGCCGTCCGGCGGCTTCTACATGTGGTGCGAACTGCCGTCGCACATCGACGACGAGGAGCTTTCGCGGCAGGCGGCGGAGCGCGGCATCCTGCTCGCGCCCGGCTCGGCCTTTCATCCCGGCAGCAGCAAGGCGCGCCCCGCGATGCGGCTGAACATCGCCTACCTGCAGGACCCGCGCTTCGAGGACTTCATGCGGGAGAAGCTGCAGGCGATAGCCGTGACGGACAAGGTGCCCGCACGCAAGCCACGCCCGCAGCCCTGATCCGTCAGACCGACAGTGAGGTCGCGAGCGCGCGGAAGCGCTCGAGCTGATCGGCCTTGAGCTGGCGCTCTTCGTCGCGGCCGACGAACACCTTGAACATGATGCCGCCGTCGACGTTCAGGAACGCGACGAACGCCGAGCTCTTGTTCATGAACGGCCGCTCCACGAACGCCACGCCGCCACAGCGGGTATGACGCAGATGGCCATGCAGACCCTTGGGCTGCATCAGGTTGAAGTAGCCGCGGCCGACCTCGCCGTTGGGCAGCGGCCCGGTGAACTCGAAGATGCCGTCGTCCGTGTGCACGATCAGCGTCACCTCGCCCCATTGGGCGATGTCCTGCATCACTTGCGCGAACGCCTCGCCCGCTCCGAAGCGTGCCATGCCGTCCGGCAGCGCCTCCAGCACCGCGCGGGCGGTGACGCCGCGCTCGCGCGCGACGTCCTCGATCACCGCGCCGGCGTTGGCGGCCATGTGGGCCTTGAGATCACCCGCGGCCGTCGCCTGTCCGTCGCTCATGACGCTCACGCCGCCACGCTGGACTTGCGTTCGCTCTGGATGATCTCGAATCCCTCGAACTTGGGATGGCCGAGATAGAGGCTCTCGCCGGTCGGGTTGCCGGCGCGTGCATGGGCAACGCGGAACTCTTCCGAGCGTGTCCACGCCTCGAACGCCGCCTTGCTGGCCCACAGAGTGTGGGTCGAGTACAGGCGATGATCCTCGGCCTCGGGACCACGCAGCAGGTTGAACTCGATGAACCCCTCCATGCGGTCGAGGTAGGTCTCACGCGTTGCCCAGATCTTCTCGAATGCCTCCTCGGCGCCCTTGCGGACCTGGAAACGGTTCATGGCGATAAACATGGCTGGCTCTCCTTTGGCTCACGTCAACATATCAAAATGGCGACATCCCGTCCGTCGTGAGAACGGTAGTGTCGTCCGGGGTGAAACGGCACTGCGTTCGAAGGTCGCTTCGAACGCAGCAAGGCGAACCGCGCAACATGCACGGTTCGCCAGGATGCTCGATGGGCGTTGGAGGTCAGGCGCCACCGAAATGGATCTTCAGGCCTCCCTTGTAGGTGATGCCGGGACCCGGGCTCGAGAACAGCACGTCGTTCTGCGTGGTGCCGTCCGTGGAGGAGCCGGGAATGGCATAGGGCCGGTAGTAACGGTTGGCGATGTTGTCGACCGAGAAATTGAGCGTGATGTCCTTGGTCGGCTGATACGCCAGGTAGAGATTGACGAGATCGCCCGAGGTCGCCGGCAGATAGCCGGCCGGCACGTCGGTGTTCGCTGCGAACGACACCCACTGCGCCGATACCGTGAGCCGCCGGTCGAGGAAGCGCAAGCCCGCGGTGGTCACGACCTTCTTGGGCATGATCATCGTGGCAAGGCCGACGTTGGTCGTGTTGTTCTTGCCCTCCATCACGTTGCCCGCGACGCTCGCGAACCAGTTGCCGGCATCGTAGGCGACCTCGCCCTCGAAGCCCTGGATGCGCGCGCTGGCGATATTCTGGTACTGGTAGAACTTGCTGTAGTTGCCGAACCGCGCCCCGAGGATCGAGGGTTGCGGCGTCGAGGCGACGAGATCGATGTAGTCCTCGATATCGTTGCGGAAGACGTTGAACTTGGCACGGAAGGTATCGCTCGCCGAGAAGATGCCGTCATACTTCAGATTGACGCCGATCTCCTTGTTCTTGCCGATCTCCGGCCGCAGGTTCGGGTTCTGCTGGAAGCAGAACAGCCCGCCGCTGCCGTCCGGGCAGTTGAACAGCACGGGGCCGCCGCCGGTGGCATGCGAGCCAGCGATCAGCGTTTCGGTGATCGACGGCGCGCGATAGCCCTCCGCATAGCTCACATAAGGCGTGAAGCCGGCGAACGGCGTGATGCCGACCGTGATCTTTGGCGACACGCGGTCGCCGCTTGAACTCGTCCCGCCGCCGCTGAGCTCATAATGGTCGTAGCGCGCAGCGCTCACCACCTCGAGCCAGGTCGAGTAATTGGTCTTGAGCTGCACGAACCCGCCGGACACCGTGCGACGGCCGCTTGGCGTCGTGACGTTGGAATTGCCGCTCTTGTCGAAGGTCGTGACGTTGTCCTGGAATGCATCGACACCGTAGGTCAGCGCATTGCGCCAGTCGCCGAACGCGAACTTCGAGGTGTTGTTGACGTCGATACCGACCGTATTCAGCGCATAGCCACGCGCGTCGCCGACGCAGCCGGAGATGTTGTTGCCGGGATTGGCCAGCGAGCAGAAGCCGCCACCGCTGGTAATGCGGTTATTGTAGGTCTTGACCTGATTGTTCTCGGTGCGATTGGCGTAGAGCGTCGCGTTCCAGTCGAACAGGTCGTCGTCCGGCTTGTAGTAGCGCCAGTTGACCGTACCCGTGTAGTTCTTGACGTTGGAATCGTAGACCGACGTGCCGGCAATCGCCGCGAGCGGCGCTGCGGTGGTCGTTGGCCCGCGGTTGAACTGGCCGATGCTGTAGTTGAAGTCCTGGAATGTGCCGCCAATCTTGACCGTGTGACCGTCGGCCGGACGCGTCGTTACCTTCAGCATGCCGGCGGCAAGATCGTTGCCGGTGTTGCCGATCTCGGTGCCGCTGCCGTCCTTGTAGTTACCCTGGTTACGGTAAACGGCGCCGCCGAACACGTCGAGTGTCGGATCGACGCGCATGCCGCCGAACACCGAGCCGACGCCGCCGAAGCCGTTCGACTGCACCGTGCCGCTGAGATCGACACCCCAGCGCTCGCCGGGCCGCACGACGTCCTCGATGTCCTTGGTGCGGAACGCGACCAGACCGCCGATCGCCCCCGAGCCGTAGATGTTCGCGATTGGACCACGCACGACATCGATGCCGCCGATCAGCTCCGGATCGAGAAAGAACGAGCCGTTGGCGTTGTGGCCGGTACGCTGGTAGTTTTGCCGAGCACCGTCGACAAGCACCGCAACACGGCCGAAATCCTGCAGACCACGAACGTTGACCGCGGTCGAAGGTTCGTCGCCGCGGTCCTGCATCGTCACGCCGGGAACGGTGCGCAGCACATCGCCGACGCGCGTCGGCTGCATGCCCTGGATCTGCTCGCCGGTGACCACGCTGACCGGCGCCAGCGCATCGATCGCACGCTCCTCGGTCTTGCTCGCCGCAACGGTGATCGTATCGAGCGTCTGAACGCCTTGCGCGGCCGGCGCCTGTGCATTCGCGTTCAACGGCTGCGGAGCTGTCTGTTGCTGCACGGCGCGGCGCCTGGCGCTCTTGCGCTTGTCGAGCTGCTTCGCGTGATCCTGCGCGACGCCCTGCGCCGACGCCGCATCCTGCGCGCGACCAAACGACGCACCACCCAAACTCAGCGCCAGCACCGAGACGCCCCAGACGAGCACACGCGTGCCCCCGGCCCGATTTCGCATCTTGCCCCCAAAACCAAAACAGATTGTCGACCTGGTCGTGGCTGGCGGGCGGCCGGAAATTGCTGCGGCAGCTGGCTGGCTGACGCGCTCGAGTCGCGAGCGCTGAACCAAAGATGAATGTTCCGTAAGGCGCGCACGAAGACCGGTCAAGCAGCGCGCCCGGCAGTTTATATCGATTGTAAAATGCCGCGCTTGGAGGACGTCTTCTTCAAACCGTATATCGATGCCGATTGAGGATCGGCACGAGACGATGGATCGACACACACAGGACACCGATGCGGCGCCCCACAGCCGTCAGATCGCGCTGACAGGCAACCGCCTGGATGCACGCGATCTTTTCGTTGCGACGCGCGAGATCACCATCGCCCATGGCGACGAGACCTATCGCCTGCGCCTGACGTCCCAGAACAAGCTGATCCTGACCAAATGACAGTCCCCTTCATGCATCGCCGCACGTTCCTGCGTCCGTTCGCCGCGCTGTTTGCCGCAGGTCTCGCCGCTGCAGCACTCTGCGTGCCCCGCGCCTCCCATGCCGTCGACGCCGCCAATGCCGCCGCGGCGGCGCCGGCACGGATCGTGTCCGTCGGCGGCGCGGTCACCGAAATTCTCTATGCGCTTGGCCTCGACGATCGCATCGTCGGCGTCGATTCCACGAGCCTCTATCCGGTCGACGCGCTGCGGACCAAACCCAACGTCGGCTACATGCGCCAGTTGTCGGCGGAAGGTATCCTCGGTCTCAATCCGCAACTCATCATCGCAATCGCGGGCTCCGGTCCGAAGGAAACACTGGCGGTCGTGAACGAGGCCAGGGTTCCTGTCCTCAGCGTGCCCGAGGTCTTTTCCGAGCAGGGTATTCTCGAAAAAATCAGCTTCATCGCCGAGCGCATGAACATCGGACCACGGGGAGCCTGCCTTGGCGAGGCGGTATCCGCCGACCTCACCGCGATGCACGCGCTGCGCGACAAGATCACGGACAAGCGCCGCGTGATGTTCGTGATGTCGCTGGTTAACGGCCGCGCCATGGTCGCGGGACGGCATACCGCCGCGGATGCGATCATCGATCTCGCCGGCGGCGTCAACGCCATCAGCGAGTTTGATGGCTACAAGCCGATCAGCGAAGAAGCGATCGTCGCCGCGAAGCCCGATGTCATCCTCACCATGCAGCGCGGTGCCGACGCCGTCACGCCAGAGGCCGTGTTCGGCAACCCGGCCTTCGCCGTGACGCCCGCGGCGCAGGCGAAGTCGTTCATCGCCATGGACGGCCTCTATCTGCTCGGCTTCGGGCCGCGCACCGCCGCCGCCGCCCACGATCTCGCGGGCAAGCTCTATCCGTCGCTGTCCGCCCAGTCGCCCTGGACGTCGCGGGTCCTCAGCGCCGACTGCCGCCACTGATGACCGCCGTGGAGACCAGCCCGGTCCGGATCACCCCTGCGGTGGGCACCGGGCGCATTCGACCGCGCGCCGTGCCCGTGCTGCTGCTGCTCACGCTCGGCCTCGTCCTGGTCGGCATCGCCGCAGCCAGCATTGGCGCGGCCGGCATTCCACTCTCCCGCCTGCCCGCGGCGCTGGGCCTCGTCGCCCCCGCCGCCGACAACACCGCCCACGCCCGCGATGCCCTGGTGCTGTGGTCGATCCGCATCCCGCGCATTGTCGTCACGGCCATGGTCGGCGCGATGCTCGCCGTTGCAGGCGCCATCATGCAGGGCCTGTTCCGCAATCCGCTCGCTGATCCTGCGCTGGTCGGCGTGTCCAGCGGCGGTGCGTTCGCCGCCGCCACCGCGATCGTGATCACCGATAGCGCCTGGTACATCCGGTCGGGCCTGCCGCACTTCGATCTGCTGCCGATCGCCGCATTTGTCGGCTCGCTCGCCACCACCTCGATTCTGTACCGCATCGCCAGCCGCAACGGTCGGACATCGGTGGCGATCTTCCTGCTGTCGGGCATCGCCATCGCAGCGCTTGCCAATGCCGGGATCGGCCTTCTCGTGTTCGTCGCCGACGACCGCCAGCTGCGCGACATCACCTTCTGGATGCTCGGCTCGTTCGCCGGCTCGACCTGGTCGAAAGCGGCGTTGATCACACCGGTGATGGCAGCCGTGCTGCTGGCCAGCGTGCTGGTCGGCCGCCAGCTCGACGTGCTGGTACTCGGCGAGGCCGAGGCGTTTCACAGCGGTGTCAATGTTCAGCGCCTCAAAGCAATCTGTATCGTGCTGATCTCGGCCATGACCGGCGCTGCGGTTGCCGTTGCCGGCGTCATCGGTTTCGTCGGCATCGTCGTGCCGCACCTGCTGCGCCTTGTCGTCGGCCCCGGGCACCGCCTGCTGCTGCCGGCTTCCGCGCTGTTCGGCGCGGCACTGGTGACCGGCGCCGACACCCTCGCCCGCATCCTCGCTGCCCCCGCCGAGGTTCCGATCGGCGTGCTCACCGCGGCGATCGGCGCGCCGTTTTTCCTCGCCATCCTGCTGCGCCAACGCGCCACGGTGCTGGCATGACCGCCGTCTACGATCTGTCCGGCGTCGGGGTGCGCATTCGCAGCGCAATACTGCTCGACGCGGTCTCGCTCCGGATCACCGCGGGCGAGACGGTCGCCATCGTCGGCCCCAACGGCGCCGGCAAGTCGACGCTGATGCGCATCCTTTCCGCCGATCTCGCCGCCACCAGCGGCATGGTGATGCTGAAGGGACAGCCTATTACCTGCTATCGCGCCGAAGAGCTCGCCGCCAATCGTGCCGTGCTGTCGCAGCACGTGCAGGTCAACTTTCCTTTCACCGTCGCCGAAGTCGTGCGCATGGGCGGCGGGCGTCAGCCGCGCGCCGTCGTCGAGCCGCTGGCCGTCGCGGCGCTGGCGGAGGCCGAGCTCGACGGCTTTACCTCGCGCGAACTGCCGACCCTGTCCGGCGGTGAACAGCAGCGCGCGCACTTCGCCCGCGTGCTGGTGCAGCTGGCCTGCGGCGAAGCCAGCCACGGACCCGGCGTGCTGCTGCTCGACGAGCCGACGTCGAGCCTCGACATGCGCCACCAGATCAACCTGCTGGAATCGGCGCGGCGACGGGCGCGCCAGGGCACGGCGGTCGTCGCGGTGCTGCACGATCTCAATCTCGCTGCGCGCTTCGCCGATCGCGTCCTCGTGGTACGCCAGGGAAAGCTCGTCGCCGACGGCGCCCCCGCTGCGACGATCACCGACGACCTGCTCGGCCGGGTCTTCGAGGTCGAGGCACAGGTCGGCACGACGCCCGAAGGCCTGCCATTCGTGCTGCCGCAGCAGATGACGCAGACTCCCGCCAGCGTCACCCGCTGAACGCGTTCAGGATTCCTTGAAGCCGTATTCCGGCACGTTGCCGCTCGCGCCATAATATTTGTACGGCAGGAATTTGCCGGACATGGTGATCTTGACGCGGTCGCCCTTCGGGTTGGGCAGGCGCTCCATCACCATGTCGAAGTCGATCGCCGACATGATGCCGTCGCCATACTCTTCCTCGATCAGCGCCTTCCATGCCGGACCGTTGATCATCACCAGCTCGTAGAAGCGGTAGATCAGGGGGTCGGTCGGCGGCATCGGCGAGCCGCGCATCGGCGTCTCGTTGAGCATCGCAATCTCCGACGTCGACAGCCCGAACAGCTCGCCGGCATTCGCTGCCTGCGGCTTGGTCAGCTTCATCTGGCCGAGAATGGCACCGACGATCAGCACTTCGGAATAGCCCCCGATCTTCTCGCAGATGAATTTCCAGCTCCAGCCGTTGTCACGCTTGATATCGAGCAGCTTCTCGGTGAGATCGGATCGCTTCATGAAAGTCTCCTGTGGTCGTTGGGACCTGCTGCAAGGTGGCTCCGGCCGCACCACCACGACGACGGGCTTGCAATAGCCCGTGCTTTCGACAAACGTCGCAGGCGGAGTATCGCAGCCTCCCTCCTTGCCGGCAACGGCACGGCCACCGCGACTGCGGAGCGAAAGGACCTGCAATCATGCCTGGCGACAATATCCCTGCTGACGACACGCCGACTGACGACGCGTTCCTGCGGCGGACCTTTGAGGTCGCGGCACGCGCCCGTGCCCATGGCAATCATCCCTTCGGCGCCATTCTGGTCGATGCCTCCGGCACCGTTCTGCTCGAACAGGAGAACGGCTATTTGCCTGCGCGCGATGGTACCGCGCATGCCGAACGACTGCTTGCGACCCGTGCCTGCACGACGTTGCCGCCACAGGTGCTGGCGCGCGCCACGCTGTATTCCTCGGCCGAACCCTGCGCAATGTGCGCCGGCGCGATCTACTGGGCCGGTATCGGCCGCGTCGTCTACGGCCTCAGCGAGCATCGGCTGCGCGCGCTCACCGGCAACCATCCGGAGAATCCGACGCTCGACCTGCCGTGCCGCGATGTCTTCCGCGCGGGGCAGCGCCCGACCGAAGTGGTCGGACCGCAGCTCGAGGACGAGGCCGCGGCCCAGCACCATGGCGTGTGGTAGACGGCAGGCGACGGCACCACTGGAGATGCGCCGCCGTCTGCCGCCGCGCCGTCATTCGCTGTTCAGAACTTGACGGACACGCCGGAGTACAGCGACTTCTCGGTACAGCTCTTGTTGTTGACGCCATTGGCAAAGAAGCAGACGCCGTTGGCGGGATTGCCGTCGTCGAGACCGAACTTGTTCTCCCAGTAGCGGTAGGCGACCCAGACATCGACGAAGTGGGTGTATTTCGGTCCCCAGAACGCCTTGCTGGCATCGAAGGTCAGGCGGATCGGCTCGCTGTTGATCTCCATCTTGGTCGCGTTGGTCGCGGGGATGGTGTAGTTGCCGTAGGCGCCGGTGCCCTTGGGCCCGTAGAAGCCGGCGCGACCGCTGACCGCGAAGTACCGCAGGCTCTCCGGCAGGAAGCCGAGATCCATGTAGTAGTTGATCTCCACCGCCCAGGTCGGATGGAAGTGGGTGTTGCCGTCGGGCAGGCCGGTGAAGCCCGCCGGCACGAAGCCCGGCGTCAGGAAGGCGTTGTGATTCCACTCCTGGTAATACAGCGGCGAGACGTTGAAGAAGCCCTTGTACGGCAGGTCGAAGGCGAACTGCAGGCCGGCGACGACGTCCTTCTTGTTCGGCGCCAGGAACTGGTTCTCGGTCTCGCCGTCGGCGCCGACGATGAACGAGATGTTGCTGAGCGGGCCGACCGAGAACGCCTTGGTGTTGAAGATCTGATTCCAGCCGAAGGTGCTGCGGAACAGGCCGTAGAACTCCATGGCGCCGGCGCAGTTGTTGGCGACGCCGACGGTCGGCAGGCAGGGTGACGCCGGATCGCGGCTGTCGGACTTCAGCAGCTCGAGGTTGATGAAGTTGGTGCCGTAGGCCCAGACGTCGAAGTGAGTGAAGGCAAACACCTGCTTGGCGGTGCGATCAGCCGCGCCCGGTGACGTCGCGGTGAACTGATAGGCGTAAGTCAGGCGGTTGTCGTTGACGATGAACCATGTCAGGTCGAGCACCGACTTCGGCGCCTTGGTCGGCATATCCATATCGGCGGCGAAGGCAGAGCTCAGCGTTGCCGCGGCGAGACCCGCCGCGAGCGCGAATGATTTCCAGGACATTGAATGACCCCCAAATAAACGACAGAGGCGCGACGTGCGTGAAATCTGTCGCCGCCAGTTTGCGCAGGAGCGGCCAACCACAAAGCCCGAATGTTCTGCAGCACATGCCTCTTTCTTGTATGACGAGCCAAATACATCAGCAGACAGCTTGACGCCACGTGGTCGCCGTGA
This sequence comes from Bradyrhizobium sp. U87765 SZCCT0048, assembly GCF_018131225.1. Classification (GTDB taxonomy): domain Bacteria; phylum Pseudomonadota; class Alphaproteobacteria; order Rhizobiales; family Xanthobacteraceae; genus Bradyrhizobium_A. The sequence continues at coordinate 1,566,584 of NZ_JAFCMM010000001.1, forward strand.
CGCTGGCGAGCCTGCCGCCCGGCTTCGCTGGCGCCCAACGCCAAGGCCGGTTTTCTTGCGGCAAACTGGCGCAGGCATCGCCTGGCCAACCATGCAGCCGACGACCACAGCCTCTCGCCATCCGACCACGAGGGCTCTGCTCAAAAACAAAGCGCACACGATTTCATCGCAGCGCAATTCATGGCGAACGTCACAATTCTGCAACACTCTCCGCCCCCGGAGCACCGGCGCTCCATCCCCTGCGCCGCAATTGACATGCCGTCGGACTAAGCAGGTGATGACGCCTTTTCACCACTTACGTTGCCTGCCGATTTGTCACAGTATTGTCAGACCCTGCATTGCCAGCCCTTGCCGCGAGAGCCGTTTCCGATCGATGTCCGACGCCCCTCCCCTCCCGCCCTCCGACGGCGATGCGCCGCTGCTGCAGGCCATCGGCATCACCAAGCTCTACGGCAGTTTTGCCGCCAACGATTCCATTGATCTCGATATTCATGCCGGCCAGATTCACGCCCTGCTCGGCGAGAACGGCGCCGGCAAGTCGACCCTCGTGAAGGTGATCTACGGGCTCATCCAGCCGACGGCGGGCGAACTGCGCTGGTGCGGCCGGCGGATCGAGCTGGTCGGTCCGGCCGCCGCCCGTGCGCTTGGCATCGGCATGGTGTTTCAGCATTTCTCACTGTTCGACAACCTGACGGTTGCCGAGAACGTCGCGCTGGGCCTCTCGGGGGATGAAACGTTTCGGCAGATGTCTGCGCGGCTCGCCGAGGTGTCGCGAACCTACGGCCTGCCGCTCGATCCCGATCGCGAGGTCTGGCAGCTCTCGGTCGGCGAACGCCAGCGCATCGAGATCGTGCGGCTGTTGATGCAAAATCCGCGCTTCCTCATCCTCGACGAACCCACGGCAGTGCTGACGCCCCAGGAAGCCGATCAGCTGTTCGTCGTGCTCGAGCGCCTCAGAAGCGAAGGCCGCGCGGTGCTCTATATCAGCCACAAGCTCGACGAGGTGAAGCGGCTGTGCGACACGGCCACCATCCTCCGCGCCGGCAGAAAGGTTGCCGCCTGTAATCCGCGTGTCGAGACCGCCGCGTCCCTCGCCCGCATGATGGTCGGCAGCGACATCCGCGAGGTGAAGCCGCCTGCATCGCGCCCGGTCGGCGTGCCCCGCCTTGTCGTCAACGACCTCAGCGCCATCCCGGACGATGCGCATGGCGTCCGCCTGAACGGGATTTCTATCGAGCTCCGAGGCGGCGAGCTTCTTGGCATCGCCGGCGTCGCCGGCAATGGCCAGGACGAGCTGTTCGCCCTCCTCTCCGGTGAGCGGCGGCTGCCCGATCCCGCAACGATCGTGATCGATGGCCAGGCCGCCGGACATCTTTCGATCACCCGGCGCCGCAAGCTCGGCGCCGCCTTCGTACCCGAGGAGCGGCTGGGCCACGGTGCGGCGCCACGGATGCGGCTGTCGGAGAACGCCCTGCTCACCGGCCATGCCATCGGCACGATGGTGCGGCGCGGCTTCATCAACACCGCCGCAACGCTGTCGACCGTCGACCGCGCCACCGATACCTTCGATGTGCGCAAGGCGAGGCGCGACCCCGAGGCCGCCAGCCTGTCCGGCGGCAACCTTCAGAAATTCATCGTTGGCCGCGAAATCCTGCGCGATCCCGGTGTGCTTGTCGTCAGCCAGCCGACCTGGGGCGTCGACGCCGGCGCCGCCGCCGTGATCCGCCAGGCGCTGCTCGATCTCGCCGCGCGCGGCGCCGCTGTCATGGTGATCAGCCAGGACCTCGACGAACTGCTGGAGATCTCCGACCGTATCGCGGTGATGTTCCATGGCGGCCTGTCGGAGGCGCTCGCCACCGCTGCGACCGATCGCGAGACCATCGGCCTGCTGATGGGCGGCGCGACGCCTTACCGAAAGACGGAGGAGGCGCGCCATGCCGCTGGTGCTTGAGAAGCGCGCCGAGCGCTCGACCGCGATCGCGCTGACCTCGCCACTGATCGCGATTGCCCTGACGCTCGGCACCATGGGCGTGCTGTTCGCCCTTATCGGCAAGAACCCGCTGGCGGCCCTCTCAGCCTATTTCATCGCGCCGCTGACCGACGCCTATTCGCTGCAGGAAATTGCAGTCAAGGCTTCGCCGCTGGTGCTGATCGCGATCGGACTGGCGCTGTGCTACCTCGCCAACGCCTGGAACATCGGCGCGGAAGGCCAGTTCCTGGTCGGCGCGGTCGCCGGCAGCTGGATTGCGGTGACGACCCAGGGCACCGACGCCGGCGCCTGGGTGCTGCCGGCGATGCTCGTCTGTGCGGCCGTGGCGGGTGCACTCTACGCCCTGATCCCGGCGATCTGCCGTGTCCGCTTCGGCGCCAGCGAGATTCTCACCAGCCTCATGCTGGTCTATATCGCCGACCTGCTGCTCGACTACCTTGTGCGCGGCCCCTGGCGCGATCCCAATGGCTTCAACTTTCCGACCACCGCCGAGTTCGACGCGGTGGCGACCGTGCCGCTGCTGATCGAGGGCACCCGCCTGCATGTCGGAGTGCTGCTCACCCTCGTGGTGGTTGCCGTCGCGTTCGTGCTGCTCGGCCGTACCCTGAAGGGCTTCGAGATTCGCGTGGTCGGCGCGGCGCCACGCGCTGCCCGCTTTGGCGGCTTCAATGCCGATCGGTTGATCATCTTCACGTTCGCGGTGTCGGGAGCCCTCGCCGGCCTTGCCGGCATCATCGAGGTCGCCGGCCCTGTCGGACATCTCCAGCCCGGCATTTCGCCGGGCTACGGCTTTACCGCAATCATCGTCGCCTTCCTCGGACGTCTCAATCCGATTGGAATACTTATTGCAGGGCTTTTTCTCGCCCTGACCTTCATCGGCGGCGAACAGGCCCAGATCGCGATGAAAATTCCGCTCGACATGACCAAGGTCTTTCAGGGCATTCTGCTGTTCTACGTGCTCGCCTGCGACTCGCTGATCCTGTACCGGATCCGGTGGATCGCTCCGCAACGGACGGTGGCCGATGGCGCTCGTTGAAGCCATCATCCTCGCGGTGATCGCCGCATCGACGCCGCTGCTGCTGGCGGCGACCGGCGAGATGCTGGTCGAACGTTCCGGCGTCCTCAACCTCGGTGTCGAGGGCATGATGATCATGGGCGCAGCCTGCGGTTTCGCCGGCGCCTACCTGACCGGCTCGACGTTCATCGGCGCGCTCTGCGGCATCGCTGCGGGCATGGCGCTGTCGCTGGTGTTCGCCGCGATGGCGCTCGGCCTCGCCGTCAACCAGGTCGCCACCGGCCTTGCGCTCACCATTCTCGGCGTCGGCCTGTCCGGCCTGATCGGCGCCGGCTTCGTCGGCGAGCGCATCGTCACCGCGCCGCGGCTCAACATTGCCGGTCTTACCGACCTGCCAGTGATCGGCCGCATCCTGTTCGGCGAGGATGCCTTCGTCTATCTCTCGGTCGCGCTGATCGTCGCGGTATGGTTTTTCCTCTACCGCAGCCGCGCCGGCCTTGCGCTGCGCGCCATCGGCGACAACCATGTCTCGGCCCATGCACTCGGCTATCCGGTGCTGCGGATCCGCACCCTCGCCGTGCTGTTCGGCGGTGCGTGTGCCGGCCTCGGCGGCGCTTATCTGCCGCTTGCCTACACGCCGTTCTTCATTTCAGGGATGACGGCGGGCCGGGGCTGGATTGCCCTCGCCCTCGTTGTATTCTCGTCATGGCGGCCAGGCCGGCTGGTGATCGGCGCCTACCTGTTCGGCGCGGTCAGCATCCTGCAGTTGCACGCCCAGGGCGCGGGTATCGGCATTCCGCCTCAATTGATGTCGGCGCTGCCTTATCTGGCGACCGTGATCGTGCTGGTGCTGATTTCGCGCGCGCGCAGCGGCGGCTCGACAGCGCCGGCTGCGCTCGGCACCGTGTTCGTGCCGGATCGCTGATACCGTTTCGGGGCGCGCGGCGGGGGCCGCGCTCCGGAGCAATCTGCCTGCCCGTCGCCTGTTTGTGTGGAGAAAACCGATGCGAAAAACCCTTCTGGCTGCGGCGGCACTGGTCGCCGCCGCCGTGACCTTCCAGAGCGCCAGCGCTGCCGACAAGCTCAAGGTCGGCTTCATCTACATCGGCCCGGTCGGAGACTTCGGCTGGACCTATCAACACGAGGTCGGCCGCCAAGAGCTCGTCAAGGCGCTCGGCGACAAGATCGAGACGACGTATCTGGAGAATGTCAGCGAAGGCCCGGATTCCGAGCGCGCTATCGAACAGCTCGTCCGCGCCGGCAACAAGCTGATCTTCACCACATCGTTCGGCTATATGGACCCGACGCTGAAGGTCGCCAAGAAGTATCCGAACGTGCACTTCGAGCATGCCACCGGCTACAAGCGCGACAAGAACATGGCGACCTATTCGGGACGCTGGTATCAGGGTCGCTATATCCAGGGCCAGATCGCCGCCAAGATGTCGAAGAAGGGGGTGCTCGGCTATATCGCCTCGTTCCCCGTCCCCGAGGTCGTGTCCGGCATCAACGCCACCATCCTCGGCGCCCAGAGCATCAATCCCAATATCAAGGTCAAGATCATCTGGGCGAACTCGTGGTTCGATCCTGCCAAGGAGGCCGACGCCGCCAAGGCGCTGCTCGACCAGGGCGTCGACATCATCATGCAGCACACCGACAGCCCGGCCGCGGTCCAGATCGCCTCGGAGCGCGGTGCGCTCGCGTTTGGCCAGGACTCCGACATGATCAAGTTCGGGCCCAAGACGCAGCTCACCGCGATCATCGACAACTGGGCCCCCTACTATATCACCCGCGTCAAGGCCGAACTCGACGGCACCTGGAAGTCGGAAGATACCTGGGGCGGCCTCGAGACCAAGATGTTCGTGATGGCGCCCTACACCAACATGCCTGATGACGTGAAGAAGCTCGCCGAGGACACCGAAGCCGCCCTTACCAAGGGTACGCTGCATCCCTTCAAGTGCCCGGTGTTCGCCCAGGACGGCAAGGAGGTCGAGTGCAAGGGCGGCGACCATCTCGCCGATGGCCAGTTGCTCGGCATGAACTTCTACGTCAAAGGCATCGACGACAAGCTGCCCGGCAAGTAGCCGCAGAGGACAGCGAAAGATCCGGGCCCGGATCTCGATCCGGGCCTTTTTCTTCGTCCAATCGCGATCGTCAGGTGTAGTTCTCGCAGCAGATCAGGCCGTCATGAACCGGCATGACACGCGGCACCGCGCCGCCGGCCCCGCGCCGCAGCGCTGACGCCTGCCCGAGCGCCTCGACGACCGCCAGCATAAGCGCGATGGAGCGGCTCGCATGGCACCCCTCGGCGGCCTCGTCGAGCCAGTCCGGCAATTCACGCCGCTGCGACAGCGCACAGTGCCACTCGCCATCGTCATAAACCAGCCGCCGCAGCTTCCAGCCGGGCAACGCGCCATCGATCAGCGCCAGCGCCGCATCGGTCGCGGCTCCCGCCTCCACCAGCGCATCGAAACGCCGACGCATCGTCGGCGCCATTCCCTGCCGGGCGTCCGCTGTCGCGCCCAGCAGGCGCAGGATCTCCGCTGACATCACCGACTGACTGATCAGCCGCTCCTTCAACATCGCGAGTTGCGACGGATCGCGCAGCGCCATGTCGTTGCTGATGTGGGTCATGGCCGCCTCCTTTCGTCATCGGGACGATCAGGACACCGCCCTCCGTCTGCGAAGGTGATCCGGCGCGCGCGCGAAAGCGAGACGAACGCAACGCGAAATATATAGGGATTCCATAAAGATGACGGTTGCCGGCAGCCGCCCGCCCGCTCATAGGAATAGCTGCGGCTTTATGCGGAAACCACCGAGCGGCCGGTCGTGCGACGACGCCAGAGCTCCGCAAAAACATCAACGCAAACAGATCGATAGCGCTGCAGCGGCGCTGCCCCGAGTGGGCATCCCTAACGCTGGTCTTTATGAAATTCCTATAACGTTCCGCCGCCGCTCATCTCGAAAACCTATGCCGCGGCTGCCATCCCATCATGCACATGCACGGGGAATCCGCGCGCTCCGCGCCGCGGCCAACGGTTGGCCGCCGGCCGCCGCCTCCACGTCATGCTGCAAGGAGTTTTCCATGTTGGACATCATCGTGCTGGCCCTCGGCTTCGGCTTCTTCGCCTTGTCGATCGGCTACGCCTACGCCTGCGATCGGCTCTGAGGAGAACGACCATGGTTTTCGACTACGCACTCGCAGGCCTCGTCTCCGCCGGCCTGCTCTTCTACCTGACCTACGCCTTGCTGCGGCCAGAGCGTTTCTGAAGGGCGCATTCCCATGACCATGATTGGCTGGATCCAGATCATCCTCTTTTGCGCGATCCTCGTCGCGCTGGTGCGGCCGCTCGGCGGCTACATGACCCGTGTGTTCAACGGCGAGCGTACATTCCTCTCGCCGGTTCTGCGCCCCGTCGAGGCCGCCATCTACTGGCTCGGCGGCGTCGACGAGAAGCGTGAGCAGCACTGGCTGACCTACACCGTCGCCATGCTGTTCTTCCACGTCGGCGGCTTCGTCATCCTGTATGCCGTGATGCGCCTGCAGGCCGTGCTGCCGTTCAATCCCGCCGAGCAGTCGGCGGTGGCGCCCGACCTCGCCTTCAATACCGCCATCAGCTTCATCACCAATACCAACTGGCAGAACTACGGCGGTGAGAGCACGATGTCGTATCTCACCCAGATGCTTGGCCTGACGCACCAGAACTTCCTGTCTGGCGCCACCGGCATCGCCCTTGCGGTGGCCCTGATCCGCGGCTTCGTCCGCTCATCGGCCCGCACCATCGGCAACTTCTGGGTCGACGTCACCCGTACGACCCTCTACGTGCTGCTGCCGATCTGCCTCGTCTACGCGCTGTTCCTGGTGTGGCAGGGCATGCCGCAGACCCTCGGCGCCTATGTCGACGCCACGACGCTGGAAGGTGCCAAACAGACCATCGCGGTCGGGCCGGTCGCCTCGCAGGTCGCCATCAAGATGCTCGGCACCAACGGCGGCGGCTTCTTCAATGCCAACGCTGCCCACCCGTTCGAAAATCCGACCGCGCTGTCGAACTTCGTGCAGATGCTGTCGATCTTCCTGCTCGGCGCGGCGCTGACCAACGTGTTCGGCCGCATGGTCGGCAACGAGCGCCAGGGCTGGGCGATCTTCGCGGTGATGGGCGTGCTGTTCATCGTCGGCGTCGCCGTCACCTACTGGGCCGAAGCCTATGGCACCACCGGCCTGAACGCCCTCGGCCTCACCGGCGGCAACATGGAAGGCAAGGAGGTTCGCTTCGGCATCATCGGATCGGCACTGTTCGCCGTGGTGACCACCGCGGCGTCCTGCGGCGCGGTCAACGCCATGCACGACTCGCTGACGGCACTGGGCGGCATGATCCCGCTGATCAATATGCAGCTTGGCGAGATCATCATCGGCGGCGTCGGCGCAGGTCTCTACGGCATGCTGCTGTTCGTCGTGCTGGCGATCTTCGTCGCCGGCCTGATGGTCGGCCGGACACCGGAGTATGTCGGCAAGAAGATCGAGGCGCGTGAAGTCAAGATGGCCATGCTCGCCATCCTGATCCTGCCGCTGAGCTATCTCGGCTGGACCGCTGTCGCCGTGGTGCTGCCCTCGGCGGTGGCGTCGATGGCTAACGCCGGCCCGCACGGCTTCACTGAAGTGCTCTATGCCTACACTTCGGCGACCGGCAACAACGGCTCCGCCTTCGCAGGCCTGAGCGGCAACACGCTGTTCTACAACCTGACGCTGGCGAGCTCGATGTTCATCGGCCGCTTCTTCATGATCATTCCCGCCATGGCGCTCGCCGGCTCGCTGGCCGAGAAGAAGTCCCATCCGGCATCGGCGGGCACGTTCCCGACCACCGGCGGACTGTTCGTCGGCCTCGTCGTCGGCGTGATCCTGATCATCGGTGGCCTGACGTTCTTCCCGGCGCTGGCGCTGGGGCCGATCGTCGAGCACCTCGCCATGATCAACAACACCCTGTTCTGATCGAATTCTCTGGAGTGACGTTCATGGAAACGTTGAAACAGCCCAAAAAGGCCGCCGCGTCGACGATCTTCGATCCGAAGATCATGATGCCGGCCATCGGCTCCGCCTTCGCCAAACTCGATCCGCGTATGATGGTGAAGAATCCCGTGATGTTCGTGGTCGAGGTGGTCGCCGCACTCACCACGGTCATCTTCATCCGCTCGCTCATCGCTGGCAGCTCCGACCACGGCTTCGCCTTCCAGATCATCCTGTGGCTGTGGTTCACGGTACTGTTCGCGAACTTCGCCGAGGCCGTCGCCGAAGGCCGCGGCAAGGCCCAGGCGGAATCGCTGCGCAAGACCCGCACCGAAAGCAAGGCCAAGCTGCTCACCGGATCGGGCAGCGACCGCACCTTCAACATGGTGTCGGGCACCAGCCTCAAGGTCGGCGACATCGTGCTGGTGGAAGCCGGTGACAACATTCCGTCCGACGGCGAAGTGATCGAAGGCGTCGCCTCGGTCAACGAAGCCGCGATCACCGGTGAATCCGCGCCGGTGATCCGGGAATCCGGCGGCGACCGCTCGGCGGTCACCGGCGGCACCCAGGTGCTGTCCGACTGGATCAAGGTGCGGATCACCGCAGCCCAGGGTTCGACCTTCATCGACCGCATGATCAAGCTGGTCGAGGGTGCCGAGCGCCAGAAGACGCCGAACGAGATCGCGCTGAATATCCTGCTCGCCGGCCTGACCATCGTGTTCGTGTTCGCTACCGTGACCATCCCGAGCTATGCCGCCTATGCCGGCGGCCAGATCTCGGTCATCGTGCTGGTGGCACTGTTCGTGACGCTGATCCCGACCACGATCGGCGCGCTGCTGTCCGCCATCGGCATCGCCGGCATGGACCGCCTGGTGCGGTTCAACGTGCTTGCGATGTCCGGCCGCGCGGTCGAGGCTGCCGGCGACGTCGATACGCTGCTGCTCGACAAGACCGGCACCATCACGCTCGGCAACCGCCAGGCCACGTCGTTCCGCCCGGTGCGTGGCGTGACCGAGCAGGAACTGGCCGACGCCGCCCAGCTCGCCTCACTCGCCGACGAGACGCCGGAAGGCCGCTCCATCGTCGTGCTGGCCAAGGAGAAGTACGGCATCCGCAGCCGTGACATGTCCGAGCTCGGCGCGACGTTCGTGCCGTTCACGGCCCAGACGCGCATGAGCGGTGTCGACACCGGCAGTTCCTCTGTCCGTAAGGGCGCGGTCGACGCCATCCTGAAATACCTCGACGGCGGCGGTGCGCCACGTGCGGTCGCGGCCGGCTCCGGTGCCGTGCGCACGTTCCAGACCGCGGTCAATCCCGAACTCGCACGCGAGGTCCAGGCGATCTCCGACGATATCGCCAAATCCGGCGGCACGCCGCTGGCAGTGGCGCTCGACGGCCGCCTGCTCGGCGTCATCCAGCTCAAGGACATCGTCAAGGGCGGCATCCGCGAGCGTTTCGCCGAACTGCGGCGCATGGGCATCCGCACCGTCATGATCACCGGCGACAATCCGATGACCGCGGCGGCCATTGCTGCCGAGGCCGGCGTCGACGACTTCCTGGCCCAGGCGACGCCCGAGGACAAGCTCAAGCTGATCCGCGACGAGCAGGCCAAGGGCAAGCTGGTGGCCATGTGCGGCGACGGCACCAATGACGCGCCAGCGCTCGCGCAGGCCGACGTCGGTGTCGCCATGAACACTGGTACCCAAGCTGCCCGCGAGGCCGGCAACATGGTCGACCTCGACTCCAACCCGACCAAGCTGATCGAGGTGGTGGAGATCGGCAAGCAGTTGCTGATGACCCGCGGCGCGCTGACGACGTTCTCGATCGCCAACGACGTCGCCAAGTACTTCGCCATCATCCCGGCGATGTTCCTGGCGTTCTATCCCCAGCTCGGCGTGCTCAATGTGATGCAGCTCGCCAGCCCGCAGAGCGCCATCCTGTCGGCGATCATCTTCAACGCGCTGATCATCATCGCGCTGATCCCGCTTGCCCTGAAAGGCGTCGCCTATCGCCCGATCGGCGCCGGTGCGCTGCTCAAGCGCAACCTGCTGATCTACGGCCTCGGCGGCATCATCGTTCCGTTTATCGGCATCAAGGCGATCGACCTCATCGTCGCCGCGCTGCACCTCGCCTGAGGAGAACCATCATGTTGAAAGAGATCCGTCCGGCTATCGTGATCGTCGTCCTGCTGACGGCGATCACCGGCCTCGCCTATCCCCTGGTCGTCACCGGAATCGCCGGGACCATCTTCCCCTCCCAGGCGCAGGGCAGCCTGATCGAGCGCGACGGCAAGGTCGTCGGCTCGGCCCTGATCGGCCAGGAGTTCAAGGGCGAGCGGTACTTCCATGGCCGTCCGTCGGCCACCACCGCGCCCGACCCGGCCGATGCGAGCAAGACCGTGTCCGCGCCCTATAATGCCGCCAACTCCGGCGGCTCCAACCTCGGTCCGACCAGCAAGGCGCTGATCGATCGCGTCAAGGAAGACGTCGACAAGCTCAAGGCGGAGAATGCGTCCTCGCCGGTGCCTGCGGACCTCGTCACCACGTCGGCCAGCGGCCTCGATCCGAACATCTCTCCGGACGCGGCCTACTTCCAGGTGCCTCGTGTTGCGAAAGCCCGCAAAATGCCGGAGGATGCGGTGCGCAAACTTGTCACCGACCGAATCGAGGGCCGTCTCGCCGGCCTGCTCGGCGAGCCGCGGGTGAACGTGCTGGCGCTGAACCTGGCGCTCGACCGTGCCGCGGCGGGCGAGTCGCACTGAGCCGCTCCGCGTGAAGACCGCCCTGCTCAGGGCGCTTGAGGACCAGAGTGCCTGATGGCCATCAGCACCCGCGATTCTGATCAACGACCATCGCCGGACGCCCTTCTCGAGGCCGCCCGGCGAGAAGACCAGCACCGTGGCCGCCTGAAGATCTTCCTCGGCGCGGCCCCAGGGGTGGGCAAGACCTACGAGATGCTGCAGAGCGCTCATGCCCGCATCCGCGCCGGCACCGACGTCGTCGTCGGCATCGTCGAGACCCATGGCCGTCTGGAGACCCAGGCGCTGCTGGACGGCCTGGAGGTACTGCCCCGCCGCCAGATCGAGTACCGCGGACAGGTGCTGGAGGAGTTTGATCTCGATGGCCTGCTCGCCCGTCACCCGCAGCTCGCCATTGTCGACGAACTCGCCCATACCAACGCGCCGGGCAGCCGGCACCCGAAGCGCTATCTCGATGTCGAGGAACTGCTCGCCAACGGCATCGACGTCTATTCCGCCGTCAACATCCAGCACATCGAGAGTCTCAACGACGTCATCGCCCAGATCACCCGCGTGCGGGTGCGCGAGACGGTCCCCGACTCGGTGTTCGATCTCGCCGACGCGGTCGAGCTGATCGACCTCACGCCCGACGACCTGATCCAGCGCCTGAAGGAAGGCAAGGTCTACGTTCCCCGGCAAGCCGAGCGCGCCCTCGAACACTATTTCTCTCCGGGCAACCTCACCGCCTTGCGCGAGCTGGCGCTGCGCCGCACCGCCGAACGTGTCGACGAGCAGCTCCTCACCCATATGCAGGCCAACGCCATCCCCGGCCCGTGGGCCGCGGGCGAACGTATCCTGGTCTGCCTGAGCGAGGATCCACGCTCCGCGGGACTGATCCGCTACACCAAGCGCCTCGCTGATCGCCTGCACGCGCCATGGACCGCGATCTGCATCGAGACGCGCCGAACGCTGCAGCTTTCCCAAGCCGAGCGCGACCGCCTCGCCGACCTGATGCGCCTTGCCGAAACGCTCGGCGGCGAAGCCCTCACCATCCCGTCCGTCAGCCGGCGCATCGCCGACGACGTGCTGAGCTTCGCCCGTGCCAATAACGTCACACAGATCGTCGTCGGCAAGGCCAGCCGGTCGTGGTGGTTCGAGCTGATGCGCGGCTCGGTGGTGCACGAACTGGTGCGCAGCGCCGGCAACATCAGCGTGCATGTCATCGCCGGCGACAAGCTCGACGCCGATGCCACTCCTGCCCCCGGTGTCCGCACCGCCGACCGTTCGGAGCCGTTCAAGCCGTGGCCGTACGCCATGGCCCTTGTCATGGTCACGATCGCACTCGGCATCGGCCTGCTGATCCAGCCGCTGATGGGCATCGAGAACATCGACCTCGTGTTCCTCACCGCCGTGGTCGCAACCGCCGTGCGCTATGGCCTGCTGCCGTCGCTCGCAGCCAGCCTCGTCGCCTCGCTGTGCTACAATTTCTTCTTTCTGCCACCGGTTTACACCTTCACGATCACCGATCCGACCAACGTCGTCGCATTCTTCTTCTTCATGCTGATCGCGGTGCTGGTCTCGAACGTCGCCGCCCGCGTACGCAGTCAGGCCGATGCCGCGACCGATCGTGCGCGCACGACCGAATACCTCTATTCGTTCAGCCGCAAGCTCGCCGGAACCGCCGCGCTCGACGACGTGCTGTGGGCGACCGCATACCAGACCGCGCTGATGCTGAAGGTTCGCGTCGTGCTGCTGCTGCCGGAGAACGGCCTGCTCACCGTCCGCACCGGCTATCCGCCCGAAGACGAACTTGACCAGGCCGATCTCGCCGCCGCCAACTGGACCTGGAACCATGACCGCCCTGCCGGACGCGGTTCCGACACACTGCCGGGCGCCAAACGGCTGTTCCTGCCGATCCGGACCGGTCGCGGCCCGATCGGTGTCGTCGGCATCGACGACGACCGCACCGGCCCGATCCTCACGCCCGACCAGCGCCGCCTGCTCGATGCACTGATGGATCAGGCCGCGCTCGCGATCGAGCGCGTGCATCTCGTCGAGGACATCGACCGCGTCAAGCGCACGGTTGAAACCGACCGTCTGCGCTCGGCGCTGTTGACGTCGATTTCGCACGACCTCAAGACGCCGCTCGCGTCCGTGCTGGGATCGGCGAGCGCGCTGCGTGACTTCTCCGCAAAGCTCGGTGACGCCGAGAAGGCGGATCTGCTCGCCACCATCATCGACGAATCCGAGCGTCTCAACCGCTTCATCGCCAACCTCCTCGACATGACCAAGCTGGAGTCGGGAGCCGTGACGCCGAACTTCGCCCTGCACGATCTCGGCGACATCGTCGGCAGCGCGCTGCGCCGGGCGAGCAAGATTCTGACCCAGCATCGCGTCGAGCTGTCGTTGCAACACGACCTGCCGATGCTCGAACTCGACGCCGTTCTGTTCGAGCAGGTACTCTTCAACCTGCTCGACAACGCGGCCAAATATGCCCCCTCCGACAGCACCATCGAGCTGCGGAGCTGGCGCGAGATGGACAGCGTCTGCCTGCAGATTCTCGACCAGGGCGACGGCATTCCCGCCGACGATCTGCCCAGAATCTTCGACAAGTTCTACCGCGCCCAGAAGGGCGACCACGTCCGTGCCGGCACCGGTCTTGGCCTTGCCATTTCGCGCGGCTTCGTCGAAGCGATGCATGGGACGATCACCGCGGCGAACCGCACCGACCGACACGGCGCGGTGCTGACCATTCGCCTGCCGATCCCCAAGACTAGCCGAGCATTGGATACCGCCGCATGAGTGCCGCTCCGATCAAGATCCTCGTCGTCGACGACGAGCCGCCGATCCGCAAACTGCTGCGCATGGGTCTGAGCACACAGGGCTACGAGATTCTGGATGCGCCCAACGGCAAGACCGCACTGGAGCTGCTGGGCAAATCGCCGGACCTCGTCATCCTCGACCTCGGCCTGCCCGACATCCAAGGCCATGAGCTGCTGCGCATGATCCGTGCGCGCAACGACAGCATTCCCGTCGTCGTGCTTTCGAGCCGCGGCGACGAGGCCGGCAAGGTGCAAGCGCTCGATCTCGGCGCCGACGATTATGTCACCAAGCCGTTCGGCATGGACGAACTGCTGGCGCGCATCCGCGCCGCGCTGCGCCACCAGCTCCAGGTCCAGGGCGAGCGGCCGATCTTTCGCGCCGGCGACCTGTCGGTCGATCTCGTCCGGCGCATCGTCAAGGTCGGCGACCGCGAGGTGAAGCTGTCGCCGAAGGAATACGACCTGCTGCGCATCCTGGTGCAGCATGCCGGCAAGGTCCTGACTCACCGCTTCCTGCTCGGCGAGCTGTGGGACGACCTCACCGATGCGCAATACCTGCGTGTCTACATCCGGCAGTTGCGTCAGAAGATCGAGGGCGACGCGGAACAACCGCAGTACATCCTGACCGAAGCCGGTATCGGCTACCGGCTGCGGGCACCGGACTAGCTCAGCAGCCTCGAGCGGATCGCTGTATCATGAAGATTTCCGATTTTCTCGCGCCGGACGACACGCTGGTCGGCGTGCGCGCGACCAACAAGCGCCAGCTGCTGCAGGACCTGTCGAGGAAGGCCGCAGACGGCGTTCAGCTGTCCGCGGACACCATTCTCAGTGAGCTGCTCAAGCGCGAGGAACTGGGCTCGACGGGGGTTGGCGGCGGCGTCGCCATTCCCCACACCCGGCTCGGTGCGGTGACGCACCCGTTCGGTGTCCTGGCCCGCCTCAAGCAGCCGATCGAGTTCGACGCCATCGACCGCCAGGCGGTCGACCTCGTCTTTCTGCTGCTGCTGCCGGCTTCGGCCGAGAAAGAGCAGCTTGTCCCGCTTGCGCTGGTCGCGCGCAGGCTCAAGGCTGCCGATGTTCTGACGAAGATGCGTGGTGCCAAGGCCGCGGCGGATCTCTACGCCATCACGACGGGATGACCGGGCCGGCGCAACACGCCGCCGGCGTCAGTGGATGCCGACACCGAGCAGACGCTCGACCAGGACGCGGTCGTCCTGCAGTTCCTTCGCCGCACCCGTCCACGCCGCGCGGCCGCGTTCGATGACGATGACCGTGTCGGCGAAATCGAGCGCCCGCTCGATCTGCTGCTCGACCAGCACCACTGTCATGTCGCCGGAGGCCGCCAGTCGCGCGATCATCGCCATCAGCTCGTCGCAGATCACCGGCGCAAGGCCCTCCAGGGGTTCGTCCAGCAGCAGGATCGACGGTTGGCCGAGCAGCGTGCGGGCCATCGACAGCATTTGCTGCTCGCCGCCCGAAAGTTGCTGACCAAGATGACGGCGCCGTTCGCCGAGCCGGGGAAACATCTCATAGGCTTCGGCAAGTGCCGTGCGTGGTCGGCCCTTGAGGCCGGCGACGAGATTTTCCTCGACCGAGAGCGAGCGGAAGATATCGCGGGTCTGTGGCACGTAACCGATGCCGGAGCGCGCCCGCGCCGACGCACGACGATCGGCGAGATCTTGACCATCAACGCGGATCTGGCCGTGGTGACGGGTGGTCAGCCCCATCAGGGTTGCCAGCAGCGTGGTCTTGCCGACGCCGTTGCGCCCGAGGATGGCGAGGCGATGGCCCGCATCGATCGAGAACGAAAGATCGGAGACGATCTGCGTCGGGCCGTAGCCCGCGCTGAGATGCGCGACCTCAAGCCGTGCGGCGGTCATGGGCATAGCTCCCGAGATAGGCACGGCGCACGCCGTCATCGCTTGCGACCGCTTCCGGCGTGCCTTCGAAAATCAGTCGCCCGCCGGCGAGCACCAGCACGCGCTTGGCGAAACGGAACACGAGGTCCATGTCGTGCTCGATCATCAGCACGGCAATGTCGGCGGGCATGCGATCGATCGCCTCGAGGATGCGCGGCGCCTCGTCATGCGGCACGCCGGCCGCCGGCTCGTCCAGCAACAGGACCCTGGGATTGAGGGCGAGACCGATCGCCAGTTCCAGCAGACGCTGCTGCCCGTAGGCGAGCTGTGCCACCGGCAGATCAGCGAGCGCGCCGATGCCGAGCATATCGAGCAGGCCCTGGCATTCGTCCCGCACGTCACGGGCATGCGCCGCCACGGAGAACACGCGGCGTGTCATGCCGCGGCGCTGCATGATCGCCAGCATGACGTTGTCCGCCGCTGTCAGCGTGACGAACAGCCGCGTGATCTGGAACGTCCTGACCAACCCGCGCCGCACGCGCTGCGCCATCGGCAGCTTGCTGACGTCCTCACCACAGAACACGACACGACCGCCAGATGGCGCCAGCTCGCCGGACATCACGTTGACCAGCGTGGTCTTGCCGGCCCCGTTGGGACCGATCAGCGCGACGCGGTCGCCGCTGCGGAGCGTGAACGACACGTCGCGATTGACATGCAGCCCGCCGAACGAGCGCGCCACCTGATGGAGTTCGAGAAGATCGCTCACGCCTGCTCTCCCCGGCTGCGCAGCCTCGACCAGGCGACGGCGACGCCGTGCACCAGCCCCTTCGGCGCGAACACCACGATCAGCACCAGCAGCAGCCCGACCAGCGTCATCCAGTGGAACGGATTGGTCGCAGAGACGATGTGCTCGAAGATCTGGAAGATCACCGCACCGACCAGCGCGCCCCACAGATGTCCGGCGCCGCCGAGCACCAGCATCACCAACGTCTCGGCCGAACGCTCAAAACCGACGCTGTCCAGGCCGACCACGCCGGTGGTGATGGCCATCAGCGCGCCGCCGATGCCGGCGACGGCTCCGGACACGCCGTACATCGCGACGAGACGCGGATAGACCGAGACCCCGAGCGCCCGGGCCCGCAAATCGTCGTCACGGATACCGCGGCACAGCAGGCCGAATGGTGAACGCACGAACCGCAGCAGCACCGTCAGCACCACCGCGAGCACGACGACAGAGAACACATAGGCGGTGCGGCTATACATATCGAACGAGAACAAGCCGAGCACTGGCGCGGGCGAGATTCCCGACAGGCCATCACTGCCGCCAGTCCATGCGGAAAGCTTGTTGCACAGCGCGGCAATGAGCTGGCCGAAGGCGATCGACAGTACGAGCTGCGGCAGGCCGCGAAAGCGCGTGATCAGCGCGCCCGACACCAGACCGGTAAAGGTGCCGGACACGAGGCCGATGACGAGCAGCACGATCGGATTGGTGATGCCGGCGAGGCAGGCGTTGCCGACGACGTAGGCACTGACCCCGAACAGCGCTGCCTGACCGAGGGTCGCGACACCGCAATAGCCGGTGACGAGATCCAGCGACAGCACCAGCAAGGTGAGGCTGATCAGCCGGGTCAGGAAGGCCAGATCATCGGGGAACAGCAGATAGCCGATCAAACCGAGCACGGCCACGACGCCAAGGCCGGCGAGTTCGACCGGGAAAGAGCGCGTCGCGAGCGACATCTGGTCGGAGGGCGTCCGCATCTCAGTGCGCCCGTCCGAACAGGCCATGCGGGAACAGGAACACGATCACGATCACCGCCAGATAGAAGAAGAATTCGCCGAATTCGGGCGCGAGATACTTGCCGGTGGTGTCGGCGAGCCCGAGCAGCAGCGACGCCGATAGCGCCCCGACGATCGAGCCGGCACCGCCGACGGAGACCACCACCAGGAACGTCACCATGTAGCGCAGCGCATAAAACGGCTCGATCGGCAGCAGCTCCGCCCCCACGACGCCGCCGAACGCGCCGAGACCGACGGCCAGCGCGAAGGTCGCCGCGTAGATTACTTCGGTGCGGATGCCGAGCGCCTCGGCCATGTCGCCATTGTCGACCGCCGCCCGCAACCGCACGCCGAAGTCTGTGCGCTCCAGCAGCAGCCACAACGCCAGCGCCGTCAGACCGCCACAAGCGATGACGAAGACACGATGCGTCGGAATCATCCGGAAGCCGATATCCATCGGGCCGCTCAGCAGCGACGGCAGCGGAATGGCCTTGGACGTCGGGCCCAGCACGAAATTGGCGACGCCGATGATGATGAAGGTGATGCCGATGGTCAGCAGCAACTGGCTTAGCGCGTCGGACTTGCGATAGATGCGGCGATAGAGCAGCACCTCGAACGGGATCGAGATCAGGATGGTGCCGACGACCGCGATCACGATCGCGACGGCATAGTTCACGCCGAGGGTGCGCAATGCATAGGATGCCAGATAGCCCCCGATCATCGCAAACGCGCCATGGGCAAGGTTCACCACCCGCATCAGGCCCATCATGATCGACAGACCGATCGAGATCGTGAACAGCACCATGCCGTAGGAAACGGCGTCGAGGCCGATGCTCAGTATCGTGCGCAAGGGGTCATCCTGTCGTGCCGGCGGGCTCCGCGTCCCCGCCGTTATAGACGACAAAGGCCACCGCCCGACAGCAGCCTTCGGCGAAACGGCCACGCGGGCCGATCGCCGGATGAACAGGCGCCGGGCTGGAGGTCATCGTCGAAGGTCTCGCAAGGTTGGGACAGATGTCGAGGGCGAGGAGCGGAAGCTGCACGGCCCGGCGCCATGCAGCTCCCGTGCCATCGTCTTAGTTCGAGCTCATCGCCCAGTCGGGCTGGTCCTTGAAGGTCTCGATTTCCTTGTTGATCAGCTTGCCGCCTTCCTTGGTCACTTCGCGCAGATAGACGTTCTGGCGGATGTGGCGGGTGGCCGGATCGATCGACACCGGGCCGCGGGGGCTGACCCAGCTCATGCCCTTGACGGCTGCGATCGCCTTCTCCGGATCACGCTGGCCACCGGTGGCCTCGATCATCTTGTAGATCAGGCGGGCGCCGTCATATGCGGCGACTGAGGTCATGGTCACTTCATCGAGCTTGCCGCCACCTTTGACGAGCTGGTCGAGAAACGCCTTGTTCTCCGCCGACGGATGCGACACCGCATAGTGATAGCTCGACAGGATGCCGATGCCGTTATCACCGATGTTCGGCAGATCCGGCTCGGTGACGACATCGCCGGTCGACATCAGCTTGACGCCCGATGCCTTGAGGCCGTTATCGATGTACGCCTTGACGAAGCCGAGGGTCGGCGGCCCCGCCGGCAGGAAGGTGAAGATGGTGTCGGCGCCGGAATCCTTGATCCGCTGCATGATCGGACCGAAGTCCGTGGTGTTCAGCGGCATGCGGATCGCTTCGGCCACCGCGCCGCCCTCACCTTCGAAGGTCTTGCGGAACGCGGTCTCCGCATCGATGCCCGGGCCATAGTCGCTGACCGCGATGGCCACCTTCTTGGAGCCGTTCTTCTTGGCGACCTTGGCCGCCGGCACCGTGTTCTGCCACATGGTGAACGAGGTGCGAACGATGTAAGGGCTCTTTTCGACGATCATCGAGGTGGCGGCGTTCATCACCACCAGCGGCACCTTGGCCTCCTCCAGCAGCGGCGCCACTGCGAGCGCGTCCGGCGTGAAGTAGAGGCCGGCGAGATACTGCACCTTCTCTTTGACCAGCAGTTCCTGGGCCAGCGCCTTGGACTTCGCCGGATTGGGCGATTCCTCATCGCGGTAGACGAACTCGATTTGGTGCTCGCCGACCTTGTTGCCGTTCTGGGCGACCCAGGCGTCGATGCCCATCTTGAAGTTCTGGCCGAACAGCGCATAGGGACCGGACATCGTACCGATCACGCCGACCTTGATGACATCAGCCGATGCGGCCGTCGTGGTGAGGCCGAGGATGGCCAGGATGGAGCCCAGTCTTGCGGTCTTCTTCATTGCGTTCAGTCCCCTCTAGACGACGTTAGCCTCAGAACATCTCGAAATATTCGCGCTGCTCCCATTCGGTGACTTCGGCCTGGAAGCGCTCGATTTCCGCGTTCTTGATATAGACGTAGTAATCGACGAAGTCCGCCCCCATCGCCTCGCGGAAGAACGGATCTTCCTGCAAGGCGAACACCGCCTCGCGCAACGACTTGGGTAGCAGGCTTGCCTTGGTCTCGTAGGGCGTATCAGCCGACGGGCCGGGATCGAGCGAGCGATCGACGCCGTCGAGGCCGGCGAGAATCTGCGACGCCATATACAGGTAGGGGTTGGCCGCCGGCTCGCCGATACGGTTCTCGAGCCGCGTCGCCGGATCGTTCGGGCCGCCGAGCACGCGGATCATGACGCCACGATTGTCACGGCCCCAGATGGCCCGGTCAGGGGCCAGCGAATAGGAGCGATAGCGCTTGTAGCCGTTGATGGTCGGCGTCGAGAACACGGCGGATGCCCGCGCGTGCTCGAGCAGGCCGGCCATGTAGGCGTTGCCGAGCGGCGACAGCGGACCGTTCTCCGTCGGCATGAAGGCATTATCGCCGCTCGCACGCGACACCAGCGACTGATGCAGATGCCAGCCCGACGACATCACGTTGGGGATGCGCGGCCGACACATGAAGGTGGCGTGATAGCCGTGACGGCGGCAGATCTGTTTCACGGCACTGCGGAACAGCACCATGATGTCCGCGGGCGCGAGGCCGACGGTCGGCTGGAACACGAACTCGCACTGGCTCGGGCCGTACTCGACCTCCATCGAGCGCAGCGGCAGACCGAGCGCGATGATATCGCGACGGATCAGCTCAAGCACCGGCTCGATCTGGTCGTAGCGCTGCTCGGTGAGATACTGGTAGCCCTGCGACAGCAGGCTGACCGCCGGCGGCTCACCCGGAAAGCCCGGCGAACCGGCATCGCGCGGCGACAGGCGCGGATCCTCAATCTTGAAGACATGGAATTCGACCTCGAGGCCGGCCATGAAATCGTAGCCGCGCTGCGTCAGGCGATCGAGCACCTTGCGATAGAGCCCGCGCGTCGCGAACGGCACGGGCCGGCCGTCGGCGAAATACAGATCGCACAGCACCCAGCCGGTGGTCGGCGCCCATGGCAGTACACGGAATGTCGAGGGATCGGCGACCATCAGCACGTCGGCCGCGCCCTGCATCTCCTGCATGCCGAAACCGCCACCGGCGGTGAACACCGGGAACACCGTGCGGTGCGAGGTATCCTTCGCCAGCATCGTGGTGGTGATCGAGCAGCCGCCTTCGAGCGAGGACAGCGCCTCGCTCGCGATCAGCGTTTTGCCGCGCAGCAGGCCGTGCTGGTCGGGAAACGACAGACGGATACTGTCGAGCTTGTGCTCCTCGGCGATCCGGCGCATGCGGATCGCGGCTTCCTTCTGCTCATCGGACCACAGGTCGTGCCGTGCGACGAAGCTCAACGGTTTCCTCCCTGACATCGCCTGACCCGGACTATTCTGCGGCCGTGATCAGATGCGGCACCTTGTCCGCGATGTCGGTCGGCACCGGCGCGGTCCATGGCGCACCGCGCCGCCGCTTGACGTCGACTTCCATCCAGTAGGTCTCCCAGCCGCGGGTCGGGCCGATACCGTCCATGGTCGCCGGGCCCTGGATGCTGCGGGCATGCGGCGCATCGAGATGCAGCAGCGGCTTGCCGCCGGCCACCGCCTTCTCGATCTCCTGCCGCAGCAGGCGGCGATACTGGATGATCGCCTTGTCCGACTGGCCGAGGTGCTCGCGGGTGCGATCCTGGATCGGCCCCATCGATTCGACGGCCCACTGGTCGTGCACGTTGATATCCAGCCCCATGCCAGTGTAGGTCGACGTCTCCTGCTCGTGCGGATCGAAACCGTAGTCGTTGGTCTTGTTCCGCCGCGAGATGTAGTCCGGCAGCTCGTACAGCTCCAGCCTTTGATCGCGCATCTTCTGCTTGTCCACCGGCTTGGTGTAGCTGGTGAAGATCGCATACCAATAACAGTGGGTGTCGTCGACCGGCACGTGCCACTGGGTGATCGTCATCTCCGTGCTCATCGGAATGACAAAGCCGTGCGGGAACAGCTGGTTGGTGACGCGCACATGGGTGCGCTCCGCGTCGATTTCACGCAGCGCGACGAGACGCAGGCCGTATTCGGTGCGCTCGACGTTGATGATCGGGCGATCGTACTCGCGCAGGATACGCGTCATCGGCAGGTCGCTGTCGGCGGACGCACCGCGAAATTGCTTGCCATAGGACGCAGCGGTGTCCTCATCCTCGAAGAAGCGATGCAGGAACGAGGCATGCGCCGGGTCGATGCCGACCTCGAGCGCCTGCAGCCAGTTGCATTCCATCAGGCCCTTGAACGCGAAGGTGTAGGCGTCGGGGGCGACAAAGCAGTCGAGCTCCGCGAACGCCGGCGGCTCGCCCTCACCGAGATAGGCCCAGAGGATGCCGCTCTTCTCGACCACCGGATAGGCGCGCTGCTTGATGTTCTTGCACAGCGGTGAGTCGGCCGGCTCGGCCGGGGTCTCCAGGCAGTTGCCATCGACGTCGAACAGCCAGCCATGGAAGGCGCAGCGCAGTCCACCACCCTCGAGACGACCAAACGCAAGGTCCGCACCGCGGTGCGGACAGTCGCGATCCATCATGCCGTAGCGGCCGGCCTCGTCGCGAAAGAGCACGAAGTTCTCGCCGAGAAGCCGCACGGCCTTGATCGGACGCTCGCCCTGCAATTCGTCGACCAGCGCCGCGGGCTGCCAGTACATCCGCATCAGCTTGCCGGCAGGGTCCTTCGGACCCACGCGGGTGATCAGATCGTTCTGTTCCTGGCTCATCATGGCTGGCGCCTCCCGTACGGCCTCGATCGACCGCGCTCTGAGAAAACACGATGTTCGTCTAACGAACTTTTGTCCGATAATAGCTACTCGGCTTGAGAACGCAAGCCCCTTAGAACCGCTCAAAAGATCAGCGCTATCCGCACAAACATTGTGCGACGCGGTCGTTTTCGCGGCGAAGACTCACCCTAATACGCCAGCTTGATCTGTTCTTAGAATGAACATACGTTCGATCATCGAACTTGACCGGAGAGGCAGATGCCGCAGATCCGCTACGTGCAGCCGTCTGGCGCGGCCGAAATCATCGACGTCCCTGCCGGGACCAGCGTGATGCTGGCGGCGATCCGCAATGGCGTGCGCGGCATCGAGGCTGAATGCGGCGGCTGTCTCGACTGCGCGACGTGCCATGTCTATCTCGATGAACCGACCATGGCGGCGCTGCCGCCGCCGAGCGACCAGGAAGAAGCCCTGCTCGCGGCCGTCGCCGCCGAACGGCGGCCAACCAGCCGGCTCGGCTGCCAGGTGATCGCGCCGGCGGGCGACGTGACACTCACGGTGCATGTGCCGGAGCGCCAGCTGTGAGCGGCCTTGTCATCATCGGCGCGTCCTATGCCGGCGTGCAGGCCGCCCTCACCGCGCGCGACGAAGGCTACAGCGCGCCGATCCGCATCGTCGCCGACGAGACCGCGCTGCCCTATCAGCGGCCGCCGCTGTCGAAGGCGTTCCTGCTCGGCACCGCATCCGAGGACAGCCTGGTGCTGCGCGACGACAAGTTCTTCCGCGACCGCGGCATCGATCTCGTGCTCGGGGTCGCCGTCGCCGCGATCGACCGCGAGGCCCGCACGGTCGGGCTCGCCAATAGCGACCGTATGCCCTTCGACAAGCTCGTCATCGCCACAGGCTCGCGGGCGCGGCGGCTCGACGTGCCCGGCGCCAACCTGCCCGGCGTGCTCACCCTGCGGACGCTCGCGGACGCGCATCATCTCAAGGCCGAGCTCGGCGCCCTGTCGCGCCTCGTCGTCATCGGCGGCGGCTTTATCGGCCTCGAGGTCGCAGCCTCCGCAAGCAAACTCGGCAAGACGGTCGCCGTCATCGAGACGGCGCCGCGGTTGCTTGGCCGTGCGGTGTCGCCGGCGGTGTCGCAGGCGCTGCTCGATCTCCATCGCAGCCATGGTGTCGACATCCGTCTCGACGACAGCGTGACAGCCATCGAGCGTTCGGCGAGCGGCTCGCTCACGGTGATCTGCACCAGCGGCGCCCGCCTCGAAGGCGACCGCGTGCTGGTCGGCGTCGGCGGGGTGCCGAACGCCGAACTCGCGGCCATGGCAGGCCTGCCCTGCGGCAACGGCATCATCGTCGACGACCACGGCCGCACCGCCGATCCCGATATCTTCGCCGCCGGCGACTGCAGCGACCACCACAACGCCTTCATCGGCCGGCGCATCCGGCTCGAATCGGTGCAGCACGCCCAGGACCAGGGCAAGACGGTGGGCGCAGCGATCGCCGGCCGGCCCGCGCCCTATATGAGCGTGCCCCGGTTCTGGTCCGACCAGTACGACGCCAAGCTGCAGATCGTCGGCCTGTCCGAAGGCGCGGATCTCCAAGTGATTCGCGGCCGGCCTGCCGATGGCGCGTTCTCGGTGTTCGCCTATCGCGGCCCCCGTCTCGTCGCGGTCGACAGCATCAACCGTCCCGGCGAGCAACTGCTCGCCCGCCGCCTGCTCGCGGCCGCGGTCTCTCCGACGCCAACCCAGGTCGCCGATCCCGCCTTCGACCTCAAGGCGCTGCTGGCGGGACCGGCCGCAGAGCGTGCACGGCCATGAAAAATATGCTCCCGTCCAACGGGGAGGCGAATCTCCGCCCCGGCACGGACAGGCGAGCAATGCCCAGAGTGAAGCGGACAGCCGCGGAAGAGGACGCACGGCGCGAAGGCCCCGAGTTCATCGAGAGCCTCGACCGTGGCCTGCGCGTGCTGCAGCTGTTCGGCGCCGACCATCGGCCGATGACCCTGAGCGACATCGCCAAGGCCGCCAATCTCCCGCGCGCCACGGCCCGCCGTGTGCTGATCACCCTCGAACGCGGCGGCTTCGTCGCCGGCGACGGCAAGCTGTTCTCGCTGACCCCGAAGGTGCTCGCGCTGGCGTCGGCCTACCTGTCCTCGAGCCAGACGGTCGCGGTGATGCAGCCGATGATCGACCGCGTCGCGTCCGAAACCAAGGAAGTGTGCTCGCTCGCGATCCTCGACGGCGACGAGGCGATCTTCATTGCACGCGCCAGCCCGGCGCGCGTGTTCTCCGCCGGCATCGACATCGGCTATCGGTTGCCGTCGTTCTGCACGTCGGTCGGCCGGGCCCTGCTGGGACGGTTCAGCAACGAGGAACTCGCCGCCGCCATCGCGCGCATGCCGCTGAAGGCGCAGACGCCGTTCACCGTCGTCGACAAGGACGTGCTGCTCGCCACCATCATCACCGACCGCAGCAAGGGCTATTCGCTGGTCGACCAGGAGGCCGAGGATGGCTTCCGCTCCATCGCCGTGCCGGTGCACCGCTACGACGGCCTGATCGTGGCCGCGATCAATGTCGGTGCCCATGTCGACCGCATCTCGACCGGCGAGATGATCGACCGCTTCCTGCCGCCGCTGAAGAGCGCCGCGGCCGCAGCCCAGCCGCTGCTGTTCTGAGCGCGGAGCAGCTTGGGCGTCTGGCCTTCCGGATATCGCTGCGCTCATCGGGGGGGCTACGGCGCAGCGACCGCGCACATGCTCCCCTTCCGCATCATGCGTGCGCGAACACGATGTGCCCACGAAGGATCGCCACGGCCAAGGTGATCCGTGTATCCATCGTCCTTCCAGTCGCATAGGCCGCCGCAAGCTGGATCACCGGGTCTCGGCGCTGACGCGCCGGCCCGGTGATGACGCAGAAGATGGAGCCTCACCTGTGAAGCGGTCGTCATAGGTGCGCCGCCATTCCACCCCAGCGTCATGCGTGGGCTTGACCCGCGCATCCAGCTTCCTTGGCCCGGGCAACACGTTCTGCAAGCTGGATCACCAGGTCTCGGCGCCGACGCATTGGCCCGGTGATGACGCTGAAGATGGAGCCCCACCTGTGAAGCGGCGTCATAGGCGCGCCGCCATTCCACCCCAGCGTCATGCGCGGGCTTGACCCGCGCATCCAGCTTCCTTGGCCGGACAACACGTTCTGCAAGCTGGATCACCGGGGCTCGGCGCTGACGCGCCGGCCCGGTGATGACCGAGAAGATGGAGCCTCACCTGTGAAGCGATCGTCATAGGTGCGCCGCCATTCCACCCCAGCGTCATGCGCGGGCTTGACCCGCGCATCCAGCTTCCTTCGCCCGGACAACACGTTCTGCAAGCTGGAGCACCAGGTCTCGGCGCTGGCGCGTCGGCCCGGTGATGAAGCAGAGAGAGACGGCAGCGCCCAAGACTCCCGCATGGACCGGGCTGCGCCCGCTCGTGTCTCTCCCGCACCGCACCGTTGCGCCCGCATGGGGGCATTCGCAAAGCGCGCGTGTGTTTCGCAAGCGGATCAGGCTCCATGAGCGTCATGGACCATCACGCCACCACCATGCCGCCCGTCAGCGGGCTCAGCCGCACCGTCATGATCGCGCTCGCGGTGCTGGCGCTGTGCTTCGTGCTCTCGGTGGTCGGGCGCGGGCTCGGCGAAAGCTTCACCGTCTTCCTGCTGCCGATCTCCGACAGCTTCGGCTGGGACCGCGGCCAGGTGATCTCGATCTACTCGCTGGCCGCGTTGACCGGCGGCCTCGTCGCCCCGTTCGTCGGCCGGCTGTTCGACCGCTCCGGCCCGCGCGCGACCTACGCGCTCGGCCTCGTCGCGCTCGGTGGCGCGTTCCTCGTTGCCGCCTATGCCGAGCGTCTCTGGCAGTTCCAGCTCAGCCTCGGCCTGTGCGTCGGTCTCGGCATCGCCAGCATCGGCAACGTGCCGAACTCGATCCTGCTCGGCCGCTGGTTCGGCAAGGGCCTGCCGACGGCGATGTCGGTGGTCTATTCCGCCACCGGTGCGGGCGTGCTGGTGATGCTGCCGCTGTCGCAACTGCTGATCGATCACATCGGCTGGCGCGGCGCCTACCGCGCCTATGGCATCGCCATGCTGGTCCTGCTGGTGCCGCTGCTGCTGCTGCCGTGGCGACGGCTGGCCGTCGGCTCTCCCGAAGTGGTGCGGCCGGCCGCAAACACAGCCCATGACGACGATCACTGGACGCTGCCGAACGCGATGCGCCACCACGCATTCTGGGCGCTGTTCGCCACATTCTTCTTTACCGCTATCGGCATGTTCGCGATTTCGGCGCAGGTCGTCGCCTATCTCATCGACGCCGGCTTTCCGCCGCTGACCGCGGCCACCGCCTGGGGCTTTTCCGGCGTAGTGCTGCTATTCGGCATGCTGTCGATCACCTGGCTCGACGGTGTCATCGGCCGCCGCCGCTCGGTGCTGTTCAGCTACGCCCTGTCGATCGTCGGCATCGCCATGCTGTGGCTGCTCAAGAGCTATCCGAGCTACGCCCTGCTCACCGGCTTCGTCATCTGTTTCGGCAGCATGATCGGCTCGCGCGGCCCGCTGATCACCGCAACCGCGATGAAGATTTTTCGTGGCCGGCGCGTCGGCACCATCTACGGCACCATCTCGATCGGCAGTGGCCTCGGCTCCGCCATGGGCTCGTGGTGCGGCGGCCTGATTCATGACTTCACCGGCAGCTACGACGCGCTGCTCGCCTTCGCCCTCGTCGCCGTGATCCTCGGCATGCTGCCGTTCCTGGTGGTGCCGGCGCTGCGGTGAGTGAGGCGGCGCTGCGTCATGGCCGGACTTGATCCGGCCATTCAGCTTGTTTCGCCCACAACGTAACCCCTGAAGCTGGATCACCGGGTCTCGGCGCTACGCGCCGGCCCGGTGATGACGCAGAGAAAACGGATACGCCGTGGTCTCATGGTACGACGGCGCCTGCGCGCCTCCTCACCATGAGGGTCCAGCACGAACGCCCCCCGGACACGAAGTTGTGAAATCCCCCGCCCCGGGGGGCACCCGACGACTTTTTCGCCCCCGCGAGACAAATCCGGGAATAACCCGCTCTGCCCCCGAGTCTCCCTTTCCGAGCAGCGCCCGATGCCTGCCCGCAAGGAGACCGTCATGGCCAAGACACCGCTTATCGACCCTGAACACCCCATCGACCGCCGCCATGCCCTCGAATGCATGGTCTGGGCCGGCACCGGCGTGCTGTGGACCCTGAGCGGCGGCGTGCCGCGCTCGATCGGCCTGATCGGCGAGGCCCGCGCGGCCGAACCAGTGAAGGGCTTCACCTTCCTGCAGATGAGCGACAGCCACATCGGCTTCGACAAGGCCGCCAATCCCGACGCGCTGGCCACGTTGCGCGAGGCAGTGGCGAAGGTGAAGGCGATGCAGACCAAGCCGTCCTTCATCATCCACACCGGCGACATCACCCACCTGTCGAAGCCGGCCGAGTTCGACAATGCCGACAAGGTGTTCGGCGAGACCGGCGTGCAGATCCACTATGTGCCGGGCGAACACGACATCATCGACGAGGATCGCGGCAAGGCCTACCTCGACCGCTACGGCAAGGGCAGCAAGGGCGCCGGCTGGTACTCCTTCGACGACCATGGCGTGCACTTCATCGGCCTCGTCAACGTCGTCGACCTCAAGGGCGGCGGCCTCGGCAATCTCGGCGAAGAGCAGCTTGCGTGGCTCGAGGCCGACCTCAAGGACCGCTCGAACAGCACCCCGATCGTGGTGTTCGCCCACATTCCGCTGCAGGTGATCTACGAGCAGTGGGGCTGGGGCACCTCGGACGGCACCCGCGCGCTGACCATGCTCAAGCGCTTCGGCTCGGTGACCATCCTCAACGGTCACATTCACCAGCTGGCGCAGAAGGTGGAAGGCAGCATGACCTTCCACACCGCAATGTCGACCGCGTTCCCGCAGCCCGCGCCGGGCACGGCGCCGTCGCCCGGCCCGATGGTGGTGCCCGCAGAACGGCTGCGCTCGATGCTGGGGCTGTCGAGCGTCACCGTCGCGCAGGGCGACAAGCCGCTTGCCTTCGTCGACAGGACGCTGGCGGGCTGATGGAGATGACGATGCGTACCCTCCTTGCCCGGCTTGCCGGCCACCGCCTCCTCCTCGCCACGCTGTCGGGCCCGGTCGTCGGCATGGCGCTGGCCCTCTCGCTGGTCGCGGTGCCGCGCGCCCACAGCGCGGCGCCGGCCAACGTCACCATCGACAACTTCACGTTCGGACCTCAGGAAATTGATGTTGCCGTCGGCACCACGGTTACCTGGCTGAACCACGACGACATCCCGCATTCGGTGGTGGCGGGCGGCAAGGCTTTCCGCTCGAAGGCGCTCGACACCGACGAATCCTTCGCGTTCACGTTCACGACCCCTGGCACTTTCGATTATTTCTGCGGACTGCATCCGCACATGGTCGGAAAGGTCGTGGTCAAGCCGTGAACGTCGGGACGGCCCCCCGGCAACGTCCCGAAGCCGTCGGCACGGTGGGCCTCCAGCCGCCGTGCCGACGGTCAGAAATCGTGTTAAGGTCCGCGCGCGCTTCGGATCGTTCCCCAACGCCTGCGGATACCGTCTTGACGGACAAGAGTGACCGTGAGCTTTTCGATGAGGTTTTTCTGCCCCATCTGGCGGAAGCCTACCGGCTGGCGCGCTGGCTGACCAGCAGTGCCGCCGACGCGGAAGACGTGGTGCAGGATGCGGCGCTGCGCGCGTTCCGCGGCATTCGCGGCTTTGGCGCGGTGAACGCGCGGGCGTGGTCGCTGACCATCGTGCGCAACACCGCCTACAGCTGGCTGCTGAAGAACAAGTCGCGCCATGTCGTGTTCACCGAGGACCTGAGCGAGCCGGAACGGCAGCAGCTCGAACAGGAAGGCCCTTACACTGCGCACAACGACACTCCGGAGGATGTCGTGCTGCACAAGGCCGAGGCCGGCGAAGTGCAGCGTGCGCTCGACAGGCTGCCGGCGCCGTATCGCGAGATCATCGTGCTGCGCGAGCTGCACCAGTTGAACTACCGCGACATCGCCGAGGTGACGGGCATTCCGATCGGCACAGTGATGTCGCGCCTGTCACGGGCCCGCAAGCAACTGATGGACGAACTGAGAGACAACGCACCATGACCGACGACGACCGCGATCACGAGGAGCTGCAGTTGCAGGCCTACTGCGACGGCGAGCTCGATCCGGCGTCGGCGGCCGACGTCGAGCGGCGCCTCGCCACAGATGCGTCGCTGCGTGCGCGGCGCGACCGCATCATGGCGCTGCGCGGCGTGCTGCGTTCGCTGCCGCAGGACACGCCTCCGCCCAGCCTGCTCGCCGGCATCGAGAGCAGGCTTGCGTCCGCGGACAGAAAGCCGGCGGCGCGCAGCTGGTCATGGCGTGCGCTCGCCGCGTCCGCCGTCGCCGGCGCCGTCCTCACCGGCGCTGCGACCATGTCTCTCAATCAATACGCCGCACGCGACGACGTCGCCCGCCAGCTCGTCTCCGGTCATATTCGCGCCCTGCTGGCGCCGCAGCCGTTCGATGTCGCGTCTTCCGACCGCCACACCGTGAAGCCGTGGTTCACCACCCGCATCCCGGAATCGCCGCTGGTGGTCGACCTCAGCGCGCAGGGCTTCGTGCTCGCGGGCGGGCGGGTCGACGTGCTCGGCCGCACGCCGGTCGCCACCATCGTCTATCGCCATGCCGCCCATGTCGTCAGCCTGACCGCGCTGCCGGCGGGCCGCAGCGTTCCCGGCGACAGCGTCGCCGGCTACAATGTGCTGAGCTGGAGCGATCCGACCTTCACCTATGTCGCGGTCTCGGACCTGCCGCACGAGGATCTGCTGGCGTTCAAGCAGGCGTTCGCCGCCGGTGCGACCACGCTGCGCTGAGCGCGGCAGGCCGGCATCACGACACCGGCGCCGCCACAGGCGCCGGCCAAGGCAACAGCACCACCGACATCGCCACGGCTCCGATCACCCCGTCGGTGTCGTGGATCGTCCCCTGCCCGGCACCGATGCCGGCCTGTGGCTGCCACCACGCCTGCGGGCGCACGCCGATCCATTCGCCGACTGGCGGACGGAGCAGGTGGACACTGAGGTTCGGATTCGGATCGAGCGCGACGTTGTGCAGCGGCCGGCCGATACCATGACACCAGTCCGCCGGGCCGAGCACCCGCGCGAGCACGCCTGCACCGGCGATCACGTCGTCCTTGAGGCGGAACCAGAAGACGTCGTTGCCGTGGCGCGCTTCCATCGCCTGCCAGAACCACGGGCCGTCATGGGCCGCGGAAACATAGCGCTCGGGGTAGCGCGCGGGATCGATCGCGGTCACCGGCGGCGGCGCGAAGCCGGGCACCGCGACGGCGCGCTCGCGCGCCAGCGTCACCCGCACCACGGCGCAGGGATCGTCGCGGCCGATCGCCCACAGCGTGTTGTCGATCACACTGACACGGCCGCCAGCGGTCACGACATGGGCCTGCGTGCGCAGCGGCGCGAGCGGCGTCGGCCGCAGGAAATGCGCCGTCATGCCGACCGCCGTGCCCCATTGCCGTTCCACCGCGAGCGCCTCGACCTCGGCCGTCAGCAGCCCGGCCACCGCACCACCTTGCAGCCCGGTGAAGGGACCTGCCGCGAGCGGCCCCGGCAGCCAGTGGTTGGGTTCATCGAGCGGCGTGAAGATCGGCATGGGTCGGTGTTCCGGAAACGTTGCGGGATCGCGCCGACACTGGCCGATCCGTTCGCCGCCGACAAAAGAGATCTCGTCACCCCGGGTGAATGGATTTCATCGATGAAGAGCAGCGCAAGGATCGATGCAGCCACGATGGCTGGCAACGATGCGTTGCCCTCGCAGGATGAGGCACCAACCACTCGCACTCTGTTATTGCCGGGCTTGACCCGGCAATCCAGCTCCTCACGATGCGACGCATATCCAGTGAAGCTGGATCACCGCGTCACGACGCTTCGCGTCGGCCCGGTGATGACGCGGAGAAGAACGGCAACGTCGCAATACCTTCCACGTCATGACGCGCCCACCACACCCGCTCCGTCATTGCCGGGCTTGACCCGGCAATCCAGCTCCTCACGATGCGACGCATATCCAGTGAAGCTGGATCACCAGATCACGACGCTTCGCGTCGGCCCGGTGATGACGCTGCGTGAGCGGAAATACTCTGGCACACGCAAGGTCGTCGCCGACCCCGGCCTCATCCGCGTGGTCATTCCGGACGCCGCACAGCGGCGATCCGGAATCGCGATGATTCGGCAGGAGGAGCGATCGAGATTCCGGGTTCGTCGCTGCGCGACGCCCCGGAATGGCAATGCCAGCGACGCCTTTACCGCGCGGCTTCGAAGCCCGCGAGCGTCGCGGTGAGGTTCGGGCCGAGAGCATCGGAGAGATAGCCGCCCTCCTGCACCAGCACGGTCGGCAGGCCGAGACGGGCGATGGCGGCGCCGATGCGGTGGAAGCCGTCTGTGGTGACCGCAAGGCCCGCAAGCGGATCTTGCACCGAGGCGTCGAGGCCGAGCGCGACCACCAGCGCGCCCGGCGCGAAGGCGCGGATGGTCTTCTCCGCTTCGGCGAACGCCACGAGGTAGTCGTCGTCGCCGGTGCCGCGCGGCAACGGGATGTTGTGGTTGGCGCCGAGGCCGGCGCCCGCGCCGCGCTCGTGCGCATGCCCCCACACGAACGGATAGAAGAAGGCGGGATCGGCGTGGATCGATACGGTGAGCACGTCGGGGCGTTCGTAGAAGATCCCCTGCGTGCCGTTGCCGTGATGGACGTCGACGTCGAGGATCGCGACCCGCGCATGGCGCTGCCGCAGATGGGCCGCGGCGATGGCGCTGTTGTTGAGGAAACAGAAGCCGCCGGCGACGTCGCGAAACGCGTGATGGCCCGGCGGGCGGCACAGCGCGTACGTGGCGTCCTCGCCGTCGAGCACCATTTGCGCCGCCGTGGTCGCGACATCGCTCGACGCACAGGCACCGGCCCAGGTTCCGGGTCCGATCGGGCACGCGGTATCGGCGGTGTGCCAGCCGAGGCGGCCGACGATATGCGTCGGATACGTCGCGCCATGGCGGACGGGGTGAATGTTGGCGATCATCTCCGGGCCGGCATCGCCGAGCGCCACCCAGGCGTCCCAGGCTTCGGCCAGAAAGCGAAGATATTCCGCGCTATGGATTTGCGCCCGCGGGCCCTCACCGAATGTCGTCGGCGGCACCAGCGTATGACGGCCAGCCTTCAACCCGGCCAGCAGGCGATCGGCGCGCTCCGGCTGCTCGGTGGTGCGGGTGACGACGCCGCGCACCAGAAAGAACTGCGGATCGTGGCGGCGATGCTGCTCGGAATAGACGGCTTTCACGCGTGGACTCCTTCGGCTGGTCGTTTCTCTATAGCGCAATGGGCAGCACTGCGTCAGCCGCGCACGATTGCGTCGCTGCACCACGCCGGTAAAATGGGCATCGATCGATCCTCCGTGAGCCGGACGCCGCCCGCAATGACCAGGAAGCCGCCCCTCGTGCCGGAGCCGCCGCTGCGGGACATTCCGCCGCTGCCGGCGCTGCAGGCGTTCGAACGCGCCGCGGCACGGCTGAGCTTTCGTCTCGCCGCCCGCGATCTTGCCCTCAGTCCGTCGGCGATCAGCCACCAGATCCGCGGTCTCGAGGAGCGCTTCGGCACAAAGCTGTTCGTGCGCGAGCCGCGCGCGATCCGTCTGACGCCGGCCGGCGAACGCTACCTCGCGCAGGTCTCGGCGGCGCTCGCGACGCTGGCCGATGCCGGCCGCGAACTGGCGCAGAGCAAGCCCGCCGGCGGCAACGAACTCTGGGTGAGCTCGCTGCCGTTCTTTACCAGCACCGTGCTGATGCCGGCCCTGCCGGCGTTCGCGCGCCGCCATCCCGAGTTGACGCTGCGCATCGAGGCGACCCACCAGTATGCCGACTTCGACGGCTCCCATGTCGATGTCGCCGTGCGCTATGGCCGCGCCTACGCCAGCGGCTTGCGGCTCGAGCCCCTGATCGGCGTCAGCGGCCTGCCGGTGTGCGCGCCGGCCGTCGCCGCCGGCTTGCGCACCCCCGCCGATCTCACAGGCGAAGTGCTGCTGCATCTGATCACCCGACCGCAGGAATGGCAGACCTGGCTCGCGGACGTCGGCCTCGGCGATCTGTCGCCGCGTGGCCATCTCTGGCTCGACAGCATGCCCGCGATCCTCGACGCCGCCGAACGCGGCCTCGGCGTCGCTCTGGCGATGGCGCCGCTGATCCGCCGCCGCGACGGCTTCGGCAGCCGGCTCATGGCCCCCTTCGACATCGCCACGCCCGAGAGCGGCCGCTTCTACCTGGTGTCCCGCCCCGAACAAGCCCGCGACCGCCGCATCAATGCGTTGCGGCGCTGGATCACCGACGCCGCGCGCGGACCGCAATGAGACCGATGCCGCAGAGCGAGCGGCCCGCGCCACGAGACGGACACGGATGATCGCCCTGCCTGTCGCAATCACTTCACGCGCCGCATCAGGGGCGAGCGACGGCTGTGCTCTTGGTCATCGGCAGCGAACAGTTTCTGCACGCCTTGTCGTCGCACATCCGGCAGATGGTGAAACGATCCATCTCGGACGTGTCCTGCCTTGCGAGCAGTTCGTGGATCCGCATTCCCGGTTGTTTGGTTTCGTCGGGCGACATCACATCCAGCAGCAACGCCACCGCTGAAATCTGCGACTCCATCAGTTCGTTGCCGGTCGCGGCGCCGGTCGCCGTCAGGTACAGGGCGATCTCGCGCGCCAGGCGCGTGGGCTGACAATATCGAAAGTGCCGGAACTCGGCGCCAGTCGTGACGGCCAGCCGCAACCGCATCGCAGAGATATCGGCGACGCCGGGATGGCCCAAGGGGCCATTCCGGCCGCCATTCGCACTCGCACTCTATGCCACAGCGGCAGCGCCATCGGATTCGAGATGATATCCCTTCGACGTGATCAGCCACTGGCCGTCGATGCAGTGCCAGGTCAGATAGTCCACGTAGGTCATCGTGTTCATCCTGAGGCGTACCTTCACGAACGCCAGGGTGGCCGACGCAAAGTCCATCAGCAGAATGTCGTCCGCGCGCGGCGCATTCACTGACTTCGCGGACTGGCGCTTGTCGAGAATGTCCCGGTAGATCGCGGCGGGCCACACCACCATCTGCCCGTCCCGAAAGCCGTGCAACTGAGCCGTGGACCGGAAGACCTGATCGAAGCGCGAGGTATCGCAGTCGTACATGAGGTCGAAGTACGTCTGCACCGCCTGGGTCAGGGCCGCAGCACAGGGATGCGCTGCCGTGGCGGCGGCCTCGTTGCCCTGCCGGGACAGTGGCGTCGGTTCGCGGGTAATGGCGGTCATCGAAAACTCCCTGGTCGATCCCGGCAGCGAAATGGCGGCTCGCGCCCCCCTGATGCGGTGGGGATCGCAGCGCTGCGGGTGCTCCCTCCATACGCCGGGAAACGGTTCGTCTACAAATTCATAATAGACATCATCAATATTCCGAAATGGTCACTCGTACAGCGCGTTCGAAAGCGTCTGCTCCATCACGTCCAGCGGCCGCGCCAGGCGCCCGAGCTGGCGCCGGCGAATGAACCAGGTCGAGACCGTGAGCTGGAGATCAGGAACGTTGAAGGCCTTGATCTTCTGCCGGGCCGGGATCTTCTTCACCTGGCTTGCCGGCAGCAGGCCAAAGCCCGCGCCGCGCGCCACCACGGACAGCTGCAGGTTCTTGCCGAACGCCTCGACGATCACCCGCGGCGGCCCAGCGCCTGCGCGTTCGAGCGCCTGCGTCAGCGCCACGCGGTAGCCGCAACTCTCCGGCTGGATCACCCACCCCACCTCGTTCAGCGCGCGCAGCGAACGCCAGCGTGTCGATGCATGGGCGCCGCCGCCGATAACCCGTACATTCTCGCGACCGAGGCAGCGCGCCGGCAGCTCGGTCCTGGGCGGGCCGTCCGTCAGCAGCGTGATGAGTGCGGCATCGAGACTGCCGGCATGCAGCCGCTCCAGCAGCGGCGCGGTCCAGTCGATGGAGATCTGGAGCGTGACATCCGGGAAGCCGGACCGCAGTTGGTCGAGAGGCCGCTCCGCCACGATTTCAGCGAGCGCGTGGGCAGTGCCGATGCGCAGGACCCCCGTCGGCGGCGCGGCCGGCGACACAGCATCCAAAAATGCTTCCGCCGCATCGAGAACCCGCCGACCGTGATGGAGAGCGGCCTGGCCGTCTTGGGTCAGGATCAACGGCTTGGTCTGCCGATCGAACAATGTCACGCCGAGCTCGAGCTCCAGCCGCTGAACCAGCCTCGACACCGCGGATTGAGTCATATGGAGCTGCCGGGCAGCGGCCTGCACCGATCCCGTCTGCGCGACTGCCACAAACGTGCGGATTTCGTTCAGCTTCACGGAAAGTCTCCTGCCGCCAACATTCCGGAACGGTATCATATGTTGGGGGACTGAAGCGACAGCCGGCGCGATGGCGCACGCCTTCCCGCGGGGCGCAGCCTCGCGCAGCCCTGCGATCAACGGCGCTCAATCATCGGGATCGACATCGGCATGGGCGCCGTCGAGATGCCGCCGACAAGGCGATCGCGCGCGATGGTACGGACCTGCGCATCCGCGCACGGGCCGGACGGCTCTCAGCCGGAGGCGACGAGCAACGCGACGAGGATGACATCGAGGACCAGCACCGCCGCGATGATCACTCCCCAGAACAGCCACACGGCGCGCTGACGCGATGGCCGCGCCGGCATCGCCATCGCCCGCCGGCGATTGAAAAGGCGCACCATTCGCAGGGAAACCTGCGGGACCGCAGGCGGCGGCGCGCCGAAGCGGCCGGGTGACGATTCCCGGATGCCACTCCCCGCACCGGGACACCGCCGTCCTCTGGCCCCCGCACCGCCAGACCGTCAATGCACCCGGGCACCCGCCGCGATCAGCGTGCGCACCTCGTCCTTGATCTGGTCGGACAGCGCGCGGTCCTCGAAGGCGTGGGGCGGCACGGTGATCTCGGCCGTCAGGTGGGCCGGCGCGCCGAACAACAGGAAGATCGCCTCGTCGATGCTGTGGGTGACGATCAGGAAGGTGGTCGACTGCGCCTGCGCCAGGGTCTTGAAGTCCTGCCGTAGCCGCGTCGCGGTGACGTCGTCGAGGGCGCTGAAGGCCTCATCGAGCAGCACCAGCTCGGGGCTCGGCGCGAACGCCCGCGCTATGTTGACGCGCTGGCGCATGCCGCCGAACAGCTCGCGCGGCAGCGCCTCCTTGAAGCCGGACAGGCCAACGGCGTCGAGCCACTTCGCCGCCGTGGCGCGGCGGTCCTTTTCCTGAACGCCCTGCCCTACAGGCCGAGCTGCGTCACTAATAGTGATCCACTATTTGCTGAACTCGATACGATCACGAATGAACTTCAGCATGCGGATAGCGAAGGCTTCGCTGGCGGGAACGAAGAAATTCGCGCTGCTCCCGAGAACCATCCGAAGGTCGCCGGTGATTTGCGCATTGAAGTGCACGGATGGAGGCGACACCCGAAGTGCAGCTCGAAAGTGTCCGCTTCAGCTGTTTCCGCTCGCGCCGATTGAACAGCGCTTCACAAAATCGTAGCGCACAGAAAGAAAATTCGTGAAGCGCGTGTCAATTCAACACTCCAGCAAAGAATCCCGCGTCCATCAACAAGCTACCCGATAGACGGCGCGGGTTTTTCCGCGAAATTCTGACATATGAGCTCCCCATTTTGAGGGACGCCGTCTTACGGTTAGAGGCGCGCCATCGTCACCAACGCCATAGAATCGGATCTTTGCGGAGACATCCAACCACGTCATGCGCCACCTAATGATTTGGTTTTCTCGTTTCGACAAAGATTCTGTAAGCATTGCTTTCCGACCACCACTGCGAATACCGGGCCTCCGATATCGCGAACGGCTTTAAGCGTTGAACGCCATCCGCTCGATCCAGGCAGAGGACTACGAAATACTCGCGTTCAATCTGATCCGGCGTATAGGGGTAGATAAATCGTCGTAGCTCGCCTGTGACAGCGAAGCGCACTTCGGCGACACGATCGGTCACCGCGTCTCCACGCAGAACTTGCAACAGTTTGATATGCGCCAAAAAGCGGTCGCGCGGCATGCGACTATTCTCCGCACCGGACTCGTCACGCCCGATCAGATAAGCCAAAGGGCGTTGGAGCTTCACCTTGGCGATGACAACGTCGCCAGCTTCTGTATAGAGAGGCGACAGATCACCATCGCTTGGCACTTCATCGAGAAAATAGGTGAAGTATCCAGCAATCTCCGCCAATTGTTGCAGCTCGGCAGCTGTAGACGACAGAGCAATCATAGAGGAAATGCCCCCGACCTCCTTTCCTCCGCGCTGCGGAACAACCCAAAGCGTGAGTGTCGCCACGATAAATCCGATGCGCCACCACAACACCACGGGCGTGAATGACCTGCTTCCCGTCATACCGCACAGCCTCATAGAAAGACTTCCTCCTAGAGCCTCTTATCATGAAAACCGGGCTTGCTTCGCATGATACTGTAAGCTGAGGCTTCAGCCTGCCAATTTTGATATTGCGTCTCGGAGATGGGGCGTTGAAACAGCCGCTGAATTCCATCCTTCTGATCGACAAACGTGATTACGTAGTACTCACGCGCAAGCTGCTCAGGGGCAAAAGGATAGATAAAGCGCTACTATCGGCACGAGAGCCAAACTGTATGTTGAATACGCTACCTACAGCGGCATTCCCGCTCCAAACCTTTAGTAATTGACTTCGGGTGAAGAAAATCGAGCGGGATGTCTTTTGGGAGCGCTCCCGAGACATCGCGACCTCCATTCCAACTCGGCGCCTCCTTGAGCAGTACCGTAGCAATCACAACATGCGTAGCTCCCGGGGGCCCTGCCGACGAAGCAAGATCGCGCGGCAATTCATCCAAAAAATAGGCTGAATAGCTCGCAGTTGCCTTCCTCGCTTCAACTGAGGTTGATTGACCGACATACATTGGTAAGGGCCCGGTTGCGGGGGTGGCGACATCGCGAACCGCTCCGCCTGTCCCCACCTCTGTAGCGTGAGCCCACTGAGCACCGAGCAGGACAAGTATCCCGACCGCACAACGCAGCGATCGATCTGCAAAGGTCGCCCGCAAGCCTCTGGTCGCAGATCAAAGTCGATTTGTACTAGAGCTCATGCAACAGCCAACTTGTATCGATGAATACAATCGGCTTCGACATTGTGATGCCCCCTGAAATTATTTTTGCTCAGATATTGGCGTTGCGGCAGCAGCACGGGGGCTTCCCCAATTTCCAGGTTCAGCACGTGTCTCGCAAATAACTTGTCTTCGGCGTGCGCGATAAAAGACAACCTAGGAAAAACGATATCAAACACGCGCGTAATTGCCGTCCATGCCATTTCCTCCTCGTCCTTTTGCTCTTCGCTAACAGCATCTGGAGCCGAGGCTATCTTCTTCATTCTCTCCCAAATACCGGGAGAGTGGTTCTCTAAGGCAGTGATCGCTTCCATAAGCTGCCCATCGGTATAGAACTTGCCCATGATAACGAGCGCCATCCCGCCTTTGAGGCCGCCGCTCCTCCCTCACCTCACCGCGATGAGACACGCGACAAGGATGACGTCCGCGACCAACACCGCGACAATCACCACAATCCAAAACAACCAGACCGCGCGCACGCGCCATGGCTGCGCCGGAATCGAAAATACCCGCTGCCGATTAAAAAGGCGTGCCACATTGGGGGAAAATCTGCGGGAACGCGCTCGGCGGCGCGCTGAGGCGGCCGGGCGACCGTACCCGGATGCCACCGCCCTTGCCCTGATACCGCCGTCCACTGGCCCCCGCACCATCGATGCGTCAATGCACCCGGGCGCCCGCCGCGATCAGTGTGCGCACCTCGTCCTTGATCCGGTCCGACAGAACGCGGTCCTCGTGGGCGTGGGGCGGGACCGCGATTTCGGCCATCAGGCGGGCCGGCGCGCCGAACACCAGGATGCGATTGGCGAGGAAGATCGCCTCGTCGATGCTGTGGGTGACGATGAGGAACGTCGTCGACTGGGCCTGCGCCAGCGTCTTGAAATCCTGCCGCAACCGCGTCGCGGTGACGTCATCGAGGGCGCTGAACGCCTCGTCCAGCAGCACCAGCTCGGGATTGGGCGCGAACGCCCGGGCGATATTGACGCGCTGGCGCATGCCGCCGGAGAGTTCGCGCGGCAGCGCCTCCTTGAAGCCGGATAGCCCCACAGCCTCCAGCCACTTCGCCGCGCTGGCGCGGCGGTCCTTCTCGGCCACACCCT
This sequence comes from Bradyrhizobium sp. U87765 SZCCT0048, assembly GCF_018131225.1. Lineage (GTDB taxonomy): Bacteria > Pseudomonadota > Alphaproteobacteria > Rhizobiales > Xanthobacteraceae > Bradyrhizobium_A. The sequence continues at coordinate 1,606,229 of NZ_JAFCMM010000001.1, forward strand.
GGATCTGCAGGCCGAACGCGGCATTGTCGGTGGCCGACAGCCACGGCAGCAGGCGATCTTCCTGGAAGATGCGGGTGATGTGGCCCTTCTTCTCGCGAACAAAATTCTGAACGGGCCGACCGTCGATCAGGATCTGGCCGGCATCGAGGGTCTTCAGACCGAGCAGGCAATCGAGCAGCACCGACTTGCCGGCACCGGTCGGCCCGACGATGGCGACATATTCGCCCGCGCGCACGGTGAAGCTGAGATCGGCAATGGCGGCGACATCGCCGCCATTGGCCTGGCGGAAGCTCTTGCGGGCGTGCTCGACCGTGAGCTTGGGAGCGGCAGCGGCGATCGCGCCGGTGGACGTTGCGATGGTCATCCCTGTTCTCCCCTTTAGTCCCGGCCCTGGCTCTCGCCGCGCCAGCGCAGCGTGACGCGCTCGGCGACCTCGATGCCCTGGGTCATGATCAGCGCCATCAGCACCAGGACAATGGTCCAGGCCAGCACCGTCGCCATGTCGAACACGTTCTTGGCGAGATCGAGCTCCTTGCCGATGCCGAGCGGCGCGCCGACGAGCTCGGCGACGATGACGGTGCGCACTGCGTTGCCGACATTGAGCTTGGCCGCCGTGAACGCCGACGCCTTGACGTAGGGCCACAGCAGCAGCCGGACGTGCTGGATCGGGTTGGCGCCGAACGCCAGCACCATGTCGGTGAGCTTGCGGTCGATGCTGCGGACGCCGTCATAGACGCAGTACACCGTCACCGGGGTGCACAGCACCACCAGCACGAAGCCGATGCGCAGTTCGGTGCTGGAGAACCAGATGATGACGATGATCACCCAGTTGAGCGCCGGCACGCCCATGATGAACTTGACGATCGGCCGGAGAAACTCGTCTGCCCGCCGCGACAGGCCGATAGCAAGGCCGATGGGAATGCCGATCACCAGCGACGCGGCGACCGCCACCACGAGGCGCGCCCAGGTGACCAGGCCCTGGGACAGCAGGTCCCAGGTGGTCAGGATGGTCCAGAAGCTCTTCGCAACGCTGCCGAGGCCCGGAAAAAGGTAGGGCTTGGTATAGAGCGAGGCGATCTGCCAGATGATGGCGATGACCACGAACGGCAGCACCGCGCGCAGTACGCGGCCAACGAGGCCGCGGCCACGCTTCGCCACCACCGCGGGTTTCACGGATCCGGCCGAGAGAGCGCCGTTGCTGCCCGGCGCGGGGCTGGTCGCGCTCGCCATGGTCAGCTCGCCCACTGGTGGTAGATGCCGTCATCAGGAAGGTCGTTGAGGAAGCCGACCTCCTTGAAGCCGCCGAACAGCGCGTCGAGGTTGGCCTTCTGCTCGATCGCCGGCTGGACCTCGAACTGAGTGATACCGAGGGTGCGGCTCAGTCCCAGCGCCTCACGCGACACGTGGGTGAACTCGGAGATCATCTTGTCGGCTTCATCGGGGCTCTGGTTGTAAAACTGCGCCGCCTCCTGCCACATCCTCATGGTCGCCGCCGCACGCCTGGGATCGGCATCGACCCAGTCCTTGCGCGCGTAGGCGCCAAGATACCAGACTGGTGCGCCATGCTTCATCCTGAGATGATCGCGGATGCCGTCGTTCATGTTGCCGACGAGGTGATAACCCTGCGTCAGCATGCTCGACAGCGCGGGATCGAACAGCAGGCCGGCATCGGCCTTCTCGGCCATCAGCTGGGTCTGCACCGCGGACGGCGGCGAGTTGATGACATTGAGGTTCTTGCGCGGGTCGAGGCCGTTCTGCTTCAGGAACAGCACCGCCATGCCATAAAATCCGGAGCTCGTCGTCGCCGCCACGGTCTTGCCTTCGAGATCAGCCGCCCGGATGATCTTCGGATCCCTGGCGATGAAGGCGTGGTTGGCGGTCGAGATCGTGAACAGCAGTTTCAGCGGCACGCCGCGGACATAGAAGTTGGCGCAGTTGTAGATCGCGCCGAAGATGTGGCTGGTGCGCGCCGCGGCGAGATCCGAATACAGCGTCGAGGGATCGCTATAGAGGTTGATGTCGAAGTCGAGGCCGTCCTTCTTGTCGAGCTCAAGCTTGCGAATGATCGGCACCAGGAACGAGCCGTTGGATGGCGGTGCGAGACCGCCGGCGCCCGAACGATTGACCTGCGCAAACGCAGACTGCGGCCGCAAGAGCCCAGTCGCGAACGCAGCGCCCAGACCAAGCGCTCCGGTGAATGCCCTGCGGGACACATGGCTGGCGGTCATCGACGTTCTCCTCGTATCTCTGAATTTTCAGATAGTCCGCGGCCGGAAATGAGGTCAAGACGAAGTCGTGGTCACCTCTTGCCGCCGAATTGATCGCTCCAGTGTCCGCTACGCGCACCGCGCATGCCAGCAATTCGCAGGGCTCAGGCCGCGTGCAATGACGCTGCGCGCGCCAGCGAATCCAGCATTGCAATCCGGCGCAGCAACTGACGCCCCTTCTCGCCATCCGCCGCGGCGGCGCGGATCTCATCGCGAAAGCGGGCGCGATCTGCCTCATCTTTCGCCTCAAGATTGCGCTTGTTGCGGATGGTGTCGCCCTGGATCGCCTGCATCGTCACGGTGCGGCGCTGCAGATCATAGTCCGCAAGCAGGCTCGCGTCGGCGCTGCCGTTGATCACCGGACCGAGCTTCCCGGTCAGATTGAGCGCATCGTGGATGCCGCCATTCATGCCCATGCCGCCGAGCGGATTGTTGATGTGGGCGGCATCGCCGACCAGGAATGTGCGCCCCTTCTGGAATGAAGTCGCAACACGCTGATGGACACGATAGAGCGTGGTGTGCTGGATCGCGGCATCGATCTGCGGCGGCACCACGCGGCGGATCGATTCCTCGACGTAGGCCGGCGACAACGCGGTCTCGTCGCTCATGTCGTTCGGCACCGGCATCATGACGCGCCAGGCGCCGATGATGCGCAGCAGGAAGTGCCAGCGCTCGGGATCGGCGACATAACTGACCGACGACACGCCGGGCCGCAGCGCGGTGAAATCGACCGGCGTGGTCATGACCAGGAAACGCTCCGGCCAGGTGAAGCCCTCGAAGGGAATGTCCTGCGCACGGCGCACGATGCTGTTGGCGCCGTCGGCGCCGATCAGCCAATCGCATTCGAACACCACTTCGAGGCCGGCCTGGGTCGCCGTCATCTTCACGCCATCGGCGGTCTGGGCGATGCCGGTCACCTCGCATTCGAATTCGATCGCGAACAACGGATTGTCGCGCAGCGCCTCGAGGACGATGCGCGTCAGCTTGAACTGCTCGGCCTGGAGACGGAACGGATGGCGGGTCAGATCGGAAATCGCGGAGAAGTCGAAGGTGCCGAGCAGGCCGTCGGCGGTCGAAGAGTACTGCACCGTCGGCGCCTTGAGGCCCTGGGCGATCAGCGCCTGCGCGAAGCCGAGATCGTCGAGCATGTCGAGCGTCGGCGGATGGAAAGTCGACGCTCGCGATTCGCGGCTGAGATCGCCACTCTTCTCCAGCACCAGGACCGGAATGCCCTGGCGCACCAGGCTCGCCGCCGCAACCATCCCGACGGGTCCCGCGCCCGCGACGATCACCGGATGCTTTGCACTGCTCATATCAAACCTCAAGCTTCAGACGTGTGGAAGGCGAACGACCGCGCCGCCGGCAGGACGGCGATCGCGCGGTGCGGGCAGCCGCGCCGGAGACGGACTGATGATCCGATCAGGCAGGATCGTAGTAGTGGATCTCGAGCAGCAGGCAGCCGCCGGTCGACTTGAACGGACCATGCCAGGCGCCGGGCGGGCGCACCGCGTAGGTATGGCCTGAGAAGGCCGTACCGCCCTCGCCATTGGCGTCGTTGCCGACGGTCAGATCGCCGGACACCAGGAAAACCTCTTCCCAGAAGTCGTGGACGATGGCCTGTGTGGTGAAAAGTCCCGGCGGGAACTTGAGGAGACGCGTGCGGCTGCCGCGCTTGTTCACCAGGTCGAGCGAGCCGGACAGGATTTTTTCCAGCGCGCCGGACTTTGGATCGTACCCTTCGGGAAGCTGCCAGCCGCCGGACATGTCCAGCGTGTGAAACTCATCGTGCAATTTGTTGATGGCCACGACAATCCTCTCGCAAAATCCGGGAAGCGGCCCGTCACCAAGCGACGCCGCCGCAGTCTTTCATGACATTGCCGACAGACGGCGCCGCGCAGTCGGACGCCTCTTCGCAGCCACGAGGACAGTGCGTTTGGACGGCTCCGGCGAACTATCCGCCACTGCCACCTGCCGCCTCGATCGGCCGGGTCCGATCAATGGCGGCTTGTGACCATGCCCGCAAACGATATATTCTGGAGACATCTTGAGTTTTTGGAATGAACTCGTTTCCGGGATGAACCCGTGCGACGCAAACTGCCCAGCATTTCGGCACTGACGGCGTTCAACGCGGCAGCCCGCCATCTCAGCATCACCCGCGCGGCCGACGAGCTGGCGTTGACGGAAAGCGCCGTGTCGCGCCAGATCTCGCAGCTCGAGGACCAGCTCGGCGTGCGGCTGTTCCACCGCATCAAGAAGCGTATCACTCTGACGCGCGCCGGCGCGGCCTATCGCACCCGCGTGGTGCAGATGATCGAGCGCATCGAACGCGACACCCAAGAGGTGATGGGTTATGAGGCCGACGGCTCGATGCTGGAGGTCGCCGCACTGCCGACCGTCGGCGCGGAATGGCTGATCCCGCGACTGCCCGACTTCTATGGGCGCCAGGCCGGCGTCACCGTACATGTCAGCGCGCGCAACCGGCGTTTCTTCTTCAGCGAAAGCGCGCTCGACGGCGCACTGTATTTCGGCCAGCCGGATTGGCCCGGCGCACGCGCGGACTATCTGTTCGACGAGGTGCTGTTTCCGATGGGCAGTCCGTCACTGCTCGGCCGTCTCAGCCGCATGACGCCGGACATGATCGGACGCCAGCGCCTGCTGCATCTGGTGACGCGTCCGGAAGCATGGCGACGCTGGTGCAACGACGCCGAAATCGGTGACGTCAACGTGCTGCGCGGACCGCGCTTCGACATCCAGTCGATGTTGATCAGCGCCGCCTGCTCCGGCCTCGGCGTCGCGCTGCTGCCGCGCTTCCTGGTCGCCAACCAGTTGCGTGCCGGCCAGCTCAAGGTGCTGTCGAACCTGTCGGTGCTGAGCGAGGGCGCATACTACTTCGCCTATCCCGAGGAGAAGACCGGCGACGCGCTGCTGACGTCATTTCGCGGCTGGCTGCAGACGCAGGCCGAAACGTTTCGTCATGGCAACGCGGCGCCGGCCGGCCGCGCGTCAATACGCGGCGAGCGGCGGTGAGGCTGGCGACGCGGAAAAGGGTAGCGCGGCTTTCCTCATGGTGAGGAGGCGCGCCAGCGCCGTCTCGAACCATGAGGCCGAGGCACTCGCCTCCGTTGCACGGCCGCTCCGGGCCTCATCCTTCGAGACGCCCGCTGCGCGGGCTCCTCAGGATGAGGAGATGAGCCGAAGGTCGCCGCAAGCAGCGTCGCCCATCGCGGCAAGCACGTCCGCCCGGCAATGACGCGGAACAGAGCCGCCCTCCTCCGCCGCTATTGCACCAGCCGCTGCCGCAAAACGCTCGCCGTCTCGCCGAGTTCCTGCGCGCTCGCCTGCGGCGGCATGGCGAAGCTGTCGAGGCCGTTGCGCAGATAGACCGCCGACGTCACGTCATGGGGCTGGTGCATCGGCAGGACATGGGCATGGGCGTGCGCGACATGAATGCCGGTATAGGCCATCGCCACGCGCTCGACGCCATAGAGCGCCTTCATCTCGCGTGCGAGGCGCTGCGCCACGGTGGTGATCCGCGTCGCGAGATCGGCGGGCAGGTCCTCGAACCAGGGATAGTGCGCCCGCGGGATGATCAGGGTGTGACCGGGGCGGACCGGATGGATGTCGAGAAAGGCGACGATGTCGTCGTCCTCATGCACCGCATGGCACGCCAGCTCACCGCGCGCAATCCGACAAAACAGACAATTTTCGCCGTTCATTGCCCCACCTGTATCTGTATGGCCGCCGACCCGACGCGGCGGCGCCGACATTGCCACAGCGACCGCGGCGGAGCGATGACAAACGTCGTGGGCGGCCCGGCGGGCACTGCAGACCGGCGGTTTTTCCTCATGGTTACGGCAACGCCCGCCTCTACGCCTCATGGTGAGGAGCGGCCCAGCGGGCCGCGTCTCGAACCATGAGGCCGAGACGCTCGCTTCCTTGCAAGACCGTTCCGGGCCTCATCCTTCGAAACGCCCGCTGCGCGGGCTCCTCGGAGCCTAACTCCAAAAGAAGCCAATGAAATTCGGCCTTCGTTGCACTCGTCATGGCCGGGCCTGTCCCAGCCATCCACGTCTTCCCTGCTGACAGGCTGTAAAGACGTGGATGCCCGGCACAAGGCCGGGCATGACGGAGACAAATCGACAGTTACAAGGATGAGGGGATGAGCGCTGCGCGGGCTGCTCAGGACGAGGGGGGCGACCCGGATGAGGGACAGACCCGGATGCGGGGAAAGACCTGGATGAGGAGGACAGATCGGGACGCCCGTGCCCCCCGCCCCTCAGTCGTTCGCGCCCTGGATCGCGTCGATCACGGCAGCGGTGACGTCGGCGGTGCGGGCGCGGCCGCCGAGATCGGGGGTGTGGAAGCGGGTATCGCCGGTGACGCGCTCGATCGCAGCCATCAGGCGGCGCGCGGCGGCGGCTTCGCCGAGATGGTCGAGCAGCATCACCGACGACCAGAACGTGCCGATGGGATTGGCGATGCCCTTGCCCGTGATATCGAAGGCCGAGCCGTGAATGGGCTCGAACATCGAGGGAAACGCGCCCTCGGGATTGATGTTGGCGGTCGGCGCGATGCCGAGCGAGCCGGCGAGCGCCGCGGCGAGGTCCGACAGGATGTCGGCGTGCAGGTTGGTGGCGACGATGGTGTCGAGCGTCTGCGGCTTCATCACCATCCGCACCGTCATGGCGTCGACCAGCATCTTGTCCCAGGCGACATCCGGAAACTCGGCGGCAACCGCGGTCGCGATCTCGTCCCACATCACCATGGCGTGACGCTGGGCGTTGGACTTGGTGACGACGGTGAGCAGCTTGCGCGGGCGCGACTGCGCGAGACGGAAGGCAAAGCGCATGATGCGCTCGACGCCGGCGCGGGTGAACATCGAGACGTCCGTCGCCGCCTCGATCGGCAGCCCCTGGTGCACGCGTCCGCCGACGCCGGCATACTCGCCTTCGGAATTCTCGCGGACGATGACCCAGTCAAGCTCACCGCCCGCGACATTGCGCAGCGGCGAGGTGATGCCGGGCAGCACGCGGGTCGGCCGCACATTGGCGTACTGGTCGAACGGCTGGCAGATCGCGAGCCGCAGGCCCCACAGCGTCACATGATCCGGGATCTCGGGATGGCCAGCCGAGCCGAACAGGATGGCATTGTGGTGGCGGATGAGATCGCGGCCGTTCTCCGGCATCATCCGGCCGTGGGCCTTGTAATACTCGCCGCCCCAGTCGAAGGTATCGACCGTGACGCCGAAACGGCCCTCGCGTTGCGCCAGCGCTTGCAGCACCTCGACGCCCGCGGAAATCACCTCGCCACCGATGCCGTCACCGGGAATAGCCGCGATCCTGTAGGTCTTCATCACAATCTCTCCGTATAGGGAACGAATTTTCAGGCCTTCACGACATTCGTGGCCGCCGGCCGCAGCAATGATCGGGACAGAACGAGCGTGAGCACCGCGGACAGCATCAGCAGCCCGCCGACGAAATAAAGACCGCCGGCGTAGCTGCCGGTCTGGTCCTTGATCCAGCCGATCATCGCCGGCCCGGCGAAACCACCGAGATTGCCGATCGAGTTGATGGTTGCGATGCCGGTCGCAGCGGCAGGTCCGGCGAGAAACAGTGTCGGCATGCTCCACAGCGGCGGCTTGGCCGCGCTGATGCCGACGTTGACCAGCGTCAACGCCGCGACCACGGCGAGCACCGTGCCGGAAACACCCGCGAGCAGCAGGCCGAACGCGGCGACGAGGCACGGCAGCACCACGTGCCAGGTGCGCTCGGCGGTGCGGTCGGAATGCCACGACCAAAGATACATGGCGACGACCGCCACGGTCGGCGGCACGGCGTTGAGCAGGCCGACCTCGAGATTGGACAGGCCAAAGCTCTTGATGATCTGCGGCGCCCAGATCCCGAGCGTGTAGAGGCCGGCGGACGTGCCAAAATAAACCAGTGCGAGGGCCAGCACGCGAATGTCGGCGAGGCCGCGCCAGATGCTGCCGTGGGATGCGCCCACCGCGCCGGCGCGCTCCGCAGCCATGGCGTGGACCAGCCAGGCGCGCTCGTCATCACCGAGCCAGTGCGCCTTCTCCGGCCGATCGGTCATGAAGGCGAGAACGACAAAGCCGAGCAGCACGGCCGGCAGCGCCTCGATGATGAACAGCCACTGCCAGCCCCTGAGGCCGCCGAGGCCATGCATCTCGAGCAGCGCACTCGATACCGGCGAGCCCAGCACCACCGACAGCGGCGCGGCCGCCATGAACAGCGAGGTGACGGCGGCCCGGCGGCGCGCCGGAAACCAGTAGCTGAGGTACAGGATGATGCCGGGAAAGAAGCCGGCCTCGGCCGCACCGAGCAAGAAGCGCAGCGCATAGAAGCTGGCCGGGCTCCAGACGAAGGCCATCGCACCCGACACGAGGCCCCAGGTGATCATGACACGCGCGATCCAGATGCGTGCGCCGACCTTGTCGAGCAAGATATTGGACGGCACCTCGAACAGAAAGTAGCCCCAGAAGAAGATGCCCGCGCCAAAACCGAACACCGCGGACGTGAAGCCGAGATCCTTGTTCATGGTCAGCGCCGCGAAACCGATGTTGACGCGGTCGATGTAGGCGACGAAGTACAGCAGCATGACAAAGGGCACGATGCGCCACGACACCTTGCGCATCACCCGCCGTTCGAGCCTGTTGTCCATCGACGTCTCCCCTGCATCGGCCTTGAGCCTGATTGATGGAGCCCGTTCGGACGAGCTCGTTTGGCCGGCGCAGCGCAGCGCCGTGCGTTGGGCAACCTAGGGGTGGTATGGGCCAGCGCTCAATCGACACTGGATTATATAAAATATTGATATAATCTCGCCGCGAGCAAGAAGGCGCCGACCAACCGATGGATCTCAATCATCTCCGCTGCTTCGTCGCGGTCGCGGAAGACCTGCATTTCGGCCGCGCCGCGCGCCGGCTCGAGATCCTGCCAGCCGCGCTCGGGCGTTACGTGCGCCAGCTCGAGGACGACCTCGGCCTGCAGTTACTGACACGGACGACGCGCAACGTCGCCCTGACCGAGGATGGCGCCGCCCTGCTGACGCAAGCCCGCGACCTGATCGCAACCGCCGACGCGCTGGCGACCCGGTTCCGCCAGCGCGGCCGCCAGAACCGGCGAACGCTGCGGCTCGGCGCCATCGATACCGCCGCCGCGGGCCTCGTGCCGATGCTGCTGCACGACTTCCGCGACCGCCTTCCCGGGGTCACGGTCGAACTGGTCGAGGACAAGACCATCCGCCTGCTGCCGCGGCTGATCTCCGGCCGCCTCGACCTCGCCATCGTGCGCCCGCCGGAGCATCCCGCACGCCAGCTACAGATGCGGCCGCTGTTCCACGAAAGCGTGGTGGTGGCGCTGCCGGCGCGCCATGCCCTGGCCCGGCGCAAGACCCTCACGATCGCCGCACTGGCCGACGAAGCCCTGATCGTGCCCGATCGCCGCTCACGGCCGCACAGCCATGACCTCACCATCAAGCTGTTCGCGCGCGCTGGCCTGCCGCCGCAGATCGCCCAGATTGCCGCCGAGAAGCAGACCATCGTCAGCCTGGTCGCCGCCGGGCTCGGGATCGCGCTGGTGCCACGCTGGACCTCGCGGATGGCTGTGCCCGGCGTGCGCTATATCCCCCTGCGGACCCCGGGCGGGGGCGGCCGCGATATTCTCCCCCTTGCCGCGGCGTGGGTCCGCGGCACGCGGGATGCCACCCGCGACGAAATGTTGGGTATATTGGCCACCCGCCTTCGCCGCTACGCAGAGGAAGCCTAGTCCACGATGACCATGACGATCGAGATCCGGCCGCAACATCGCCCGTGTGCCCCCCTCGCCTGCGAGATCCGCCGATGACCACGGGTCGCGTTGCCATCCTCGGCATCTTCGTCGCCGACCTCAATTTCCTCGCCAGCAGGATGCCGGCAGTCGGGGAGACGCTGATCGGCTCGGGCTTCGCCATCGGCCCCGGCGGCAAGGGCTCGAACCAGGCGGTGGCGGCGGCCCGCGCCGGCGCCGGGGTCAGCTTCATCTCGCGTCTGGCGCACGATCCGTTCGGCGAACTCGCGCTGACGATGTGGAAGGCCGAAGGCATCAACCCGCGGGTGATCGAGACCAAGACGCCGACCGGCGCAGCCTTCATCTATATTCACGAGAGCCGCGGCGACAACGCCGTGCTGGTGGTGCCCGGCGCGGCCGGCGAGCTCAGCGCCGCCGACGTCGATGCCGCGGCCGATGCCATCCGTGGCGCCGGCGTGTTCGTCACCCAGCTCGAGCAGCCGGCGGCGGCGGCGGCGCGCGGCCTTGCGATCGCCCGCGAGGCTGGCGCGATCACGGTGTTCAATCCGGCGCCCGCGGGCCCGTTCGACGACGCGCTCTACGCCCTCAGCGACTATGTCGTTCCGAACGAGAGCGAGGCGCAGGCCCTGACCGGCATCGCCGTCACCGATCTCGACGGCGCCCGCCGTGCGGGCGACGCGCTGCTGGCCAAGGGCGCCGGCACCGCGTTGATCACGCTGGGCGAGCGCGGGTCGCTGTTCCACACCCAAACGCGTTCGGTGCACATTCCGCCGGTCAGCGCCGGCGCGGTCGTCGCCACCGTGGGCGCCGGTGACGCCTTCGTCGGCAGTTTCGCCGCGGCGCTGGCACGCGGTGAGGATCCGCTCGACGCCGCACGCTTCGGCGCCGCCGCTGCCGGCATCTCTGTCACCCGCCCCGGCGCCGCCACGGCGATGCCGCACCGCGCGGAGACCGAGGCGCTGCTGCGCGCGCAAGCGAAGACGTAGAGGTTTCGCCTGCGACTGGCGGGCGCTATCGCGGGTGGCTTTCACATCCCGAGATGCACGTCGTCGCGCAAGCTGGATGGCCGGGTCGAGCCCGGCCATGACGTGGAATGAAGGGAGACGCCGTTCTTCAACGTCAGCAACAGGCTGACGCGCAGGCGCCGAGACAGACCAGGCCGGATGTTTCCGGGTCGGAGCCCGAAAGAACGCCCATCGGCGCAGCCCGGTTGCTTTGAATCCAGCTTGCCCCGAACGACGAGGGCAAGGATGGGGCGCAAGACAGCGAACGACGCGCGATCGTCAGCCGCAAAAGCGAACGTCCCTCATCGCTTGGCCGCGAACAGCCCCATGATGAAGTCGGTCGCGCGGGGCACCGCATCGGTGCGGGCGGCGACGTTGGCGGGGACGCCCTGACGGCGACGGCCGGGATCGTCGAAATCATGGGTGGCGTCGGGATAGACGGTGATGGCGATATCGCCACCGTCGGCGCGGCTCCTGTTGACCAGCGCAGCGCAACGTTTCGCGGACACCTCCTCGTCGGCATCGCCGCTGAACACCCGCACCGGCGCGTAGGGCCGATAACCTGCCTCGAACACGCCGTGCAGCCCGCAGGCCGGGTAGAACGCGACCGCGCCGACGAAGCCGTCCTGCGGCGCGAGGCCTTGCTGGCGCAGCGTGACGTCGGCCATGGTCGCGAGCGTGGCGCTGCCGCCGTTCGACCAGCCCTGCAGCCCGATGTGGCGACCGTCGATCTCGGCACGGCCACGCAGCCAGGCGAGCGCGGCATAGGCGTCGCGCGGCCGCACCGTCACCTCGTTCACCGCGTCGGGACGATCGTCGTAGGAATGCACCGGGAATCCGGCTGGAAAGCCGCGCGGCCCGAAGCCGTCGACCAGCAGTGCGGCGATACCGAGATCGGCCCAGTGCCAGCCCCAGGCGCGGTGACGCTGCGACAGCGTCGTGGCATCGAAGCGACCATCGGCCAGACTGGAGTACGGCCCGGCACGGCCATGCATCATCACCATCCCGGGCGTGCGGCGGGCGCTTCCACGCGGATGAAACAGATAGCCCGTGAGCGTGACGCCATCGGGCCCGGCGAAGCGGACTGTTTCGGGCAGGTCGTCGGCGCAGGCGCCACCGATGCCGGCGATCACGGCCGCCGTTGCCGTTGCCGTCGCCGCCAACAGGGTGAGCAACATAGTCCTGCGTTCCATCATGATCGAGGTCCCGTGAAAGCGCATCTTCGCCAGTGACGATCGTGTGTCAACGCAGCGCGCCCACGGGTTCAAGCTCAGTGCCGTCGACGCGAAAGCGTCGTCAAGCTGGATGGCCGGGTCAAGCCCGGCCATGACGCAGCGGGTCTGAGAGCGCATCGGGAAAGAAGATGGTTTGATTGAGAGAAAGAGATCGCTGGATAGAGTTGGAGAGATAGAGAGGTAGAGGTAGAGATATATAAATATAGAGATAGATGCCCCGTCCGTCCCTCTCCCGCGTCATCACCGGGCCGGCGCGCAGCGCCGAGACCCGGTGATCCAGCTTTCTTCTGCAACTCTGCGGGATCGACATGTCGCCTCGCAGGGGATCATGCCGCAATATCGTCGTAGAGATCGATCCAGCCCGGATTGTCCCTAGCGATCAGATCGACCTTCCAGCGACGCGGCCAGTGCTTGATGTTCTTCTCGCGCTGGATCGCCGCAACCGCAGTGTCGTGGGCCTCGAAGTAGACGAGAGATTTGACATCATAGCGCCTGGTGAAGCCATCGATGGCATCCTCGCGATGCTCGTAGACGCGACGAACGAGATCGTTCGTCACGCCGACATACAACGTGCCACCAGGCGCGCTCGCGAGCATGTAGACCCAATAGCTCATGCGGATATCTTGAACCATCTCGTGCGCGGCGCAAGCACCAATTCTCGCAGTGAGTAATGAAGCTGCGCACGCCCATCGCGCAAAGCTGGATGGCCGGGTCAGGCCCGGCCATGACGCAGTGGGTGTGGCTGGCGACCGGCGGCAGACCGGCAGTTACAGATTCTTGCCGCGCACAATGAAAGCCTTGCACACACGATCGCGCGAAGCTGGATGGCCGGGTCAAGCCCGGCCATGACGCAGCGGGTGTGGGAGCGCATCGGGAAAGAAGATGGTTTGATTGAGAGAAAGAGATCGCTGGATAGAGTTGGAGAGATAGAGAGGTAGAGGTAGAGATATATAAATATAGAGATAGATGCCCCGTCCGTCCCTCTCCCGCGTCATCACCGGGCCGGCGCGCAGCGCCGAGACCCGGTGATCCGGCTTCTTGTGCGCCTCCCCGATCGACGCGCCGTCTCGTATGGAAGCGCGCCGCAATGTCGTCGTGGAGATCGAGCCAGCCCGGCCATGCCCAAGGCGCAGGTCCTCGACGAACCTGTCGCCGTCACCCCACCGGCAGGCGGAACAGCTCGACGGGATCGGCAAACCCCTTGAGTTGCGACGGGCCGATGCTGGCGGCGCGCGCGTCCGGCAGCAGCCCGGCGAAGCGGGGCGAGGCGAGCAGCGGATGGCCGCCGTCGGCGCATACCGACTGGATGCGGCTGATGAGATTGACGTCGCGGCCGATCACCGTGAAATCCATGCGCCGGCCGGAGCCGATGTTGCCGTAGCTAACCTCGCCGTAATGCAGCGCGATTCCGGCCTCGACGGCGACGCCGCCGATGCCGCCAGCAAGGTTGCCGAGCGCCGCCTGCGCCGCGTCATGTGCAGCGGCGCAGGCCGCAGCTGCATCCTCGTGATGGAAGAACGCCAGCACGGCGTCGCCCATGAACTTGACCACCTCGCCGCCGGCGTCGGTGATCGCCGGCACGACACGGTCGAAATAGCCGTTGAGCATCGCAATCACCTGGGCGCAGGGTTGCGCACCGGACCATGCCGTGAAGCCGCGCAGGTCGCACAGCAGCAACGCCGCCTCCAGCGTCTCGACCTGCCCGCGCCGGATGCGGCCGCCGAGAATACGCTGCGCGGTGATCGGGCCGACATAGGTGTCGAGCAGGGTCAATTCGACCTTGCGCAGGGTGCGCAGCTCGCACAGGTTGCGCAGCGCCGGCACGATACGCTCGATCGCCACGCGCTCGCTGGCGGTAAAGCCGCCGGGGCGCGCGGTACAGAACGTCACCGCACTGACCGGCCCGTCAGTCGTGTTGAGCGGACGAACCATCATATCGACAAGGCCGCGATCGCGGTAGACGTCGATCAGGGTCCAGTTGCGGGCCTCGCGGCGATCGAGCCGCACGTCGAGCGGCTCGCCATGGTCCATGACAAAACGCGCCGGACTGTGCACGAAATCCGTTGACGTCTCGATGCCATGGGAGCGGTCGTAGATCTCGACGGAGCTGTTTGGCGACCATGCCAGCGTGCGGCCGAGAATTTCCGGATGCAGCGTACGCAGGTGAAGCGCAAGACGATCGACCGGCAGCCCGGCTGCGCGCAGCCGCCGCCCGAGCCCGGCGACAAGGCCGGCGTCGTCGAGATCATGGCACTCGTCCCCGGACATCCATTCGACGCAGCCGAGCAGCGCCGCCGCCAGGGGCGTGCGGGCTGCGACATGCGGATGGCTCAGGATCATGGTCATTGCCGTCTCTCCCAGTGGAACGTACACGACCGTCAGTGCCCCCCACCGCCGGACAGCTGGGCCGGTGGCTTGAGCAGCAGCGCCGCCACCATGGCGACGATCAGCGCTGCACCGAGCAGATAGAAGGTGTCGCTGAACGCCATGATGTTGGCCTGCTGGCGCACCCGCAGCGCCATCGCGACGATCGCCTTGTGCTGGGCGGCGGCGACATCGGACACGCCATGGCTGAGGAAATAGTTGGTCAGCTGGCTGAGCCGCGCCCGCGTCGCCTCGCCGAGCAGCGACACCGGCTGGCTCAGGATGCTGGAGTGAAACTGTTCGCGCTTGGTCTGGAACGTCTGCAGCATGGCGATGCCGATGGCGCCGCCGAGGTTGCGCATCATGTTGAACAGCGCCGAGGCGGAGCCGGCGTTCTCCGGCTCGATGCCTGCGGTCGCCACCGCCGACAGCGGCGCGAAGCACAGCGCCTGCCCGACCGCCCGCACGATATTCGGCCACAGCAGCTGGTCGGCGGCATAGTCCACCGTCATGTAGATGTTCATGAAGTTGCTGACAGCGAACAGAGCGAGACCAAACGCGATCAGGAGCCGCACGTCGATCAGCTTCATCAGCCGCGGCACCAGCGGGATCAGCACCAGTTGCGGCAGGCCGGTCCAGGCCAGAACGAAGCCGATCTGCTCGGAATTGTAGCCCTGGATGCGGGAGAGATAGAGCGGCAGCACGAACACCGAGCCGTAGAGCGCAACGCCCAGCAGGAAATTGGCGAGCACGCCGAAGCCGAAGTTGCGCCGCAGGAGCAGCCGGAGGTTGAGCAGCGGCCGATCGCTCCGCAGCTCGACGATGACGAACAGCGTCAGCGCCACCGCGGCAATGATCGACAGCCGTACGATGAAGGTCGAGCCGAACCAGTCGTCCTTGTTGCCTTCTTCCAGCACCGTCTGCAGCGCGGCCAGGCCGATCGCCATGGTGGCGATGCCCGGCCAGTCGCCCTGGCGCAGCACATGGAGCTGCATCGGCCTGGCGTCGAGCGAGGCCCACAGCATCGCGACCATGATCGCGCCCGGCACGAGGTTGACGTAGAAGATGTACTGCCAGCCCCAGTTCTCGGTGAGATAGCCGCCGATGGTCGGGCCGATCGCCGGTGCAAAGGTCGCGGAGATGGCGAACAGCGCGAGGCCGATCGGCTGCTTGGCCTTGGGCAGCATGGTGATGATGATGGTGAACGCCATCGGGATCAGGACGCCGCCGCAGAAGCCCTGCACGGCCCGCAGCGCAATCATTTGCGGCAGGTTCTGCGCCAGTGCGCACGCCGCCGAGAACACCAGGAACAGGATCGCGTTGGTGAGCAGGTAGACGCGGATCGAGAACGCTCTCGCAAGCCAGGCCGACAATGGAATGACCACGATCTCGGCGATCAGGTAGGACGTCGAAATCCAGCCGCCGTCGTCGATGCCCGCGCCGATCGCACCCTGGATGTCGGCGAGCGAAGCGTTGACGATCTGGATGTTGAGCACCGCCATGAAGGCGCCGAGCGTCGAGCCGGCAACCGCCGTCCACATCTTCAGCGTGCCCGGCGCCGCCGGCGCGGCCGCAGGCGCGGACGGCGCGTTGGGCGGGGGGGTAAGCGTGAGGGTCGACATGACCGGACTCCATCGGTGTGTTGCGATGACCATGCCGCAGGATCTGCGCAGCGATAATCGCGGAAAGGTGGAAAGGATCATCCCGCGGGAGTGGAAGGTGTGAAGCAGGCGAGGCTTCGATTGCGAACCAAAAGCGGGCCATCACATTCGGCGTCATGCGCGGGCCAGACCCGCGCATCCAGCTTGCGCGCCGCGTGTCGCAACGCTTGAATCTGGATCCATAGCAACTCGGCGATACCGAGTTGCGTTCTTTGATGACCCAAAACCGAAACATCGGGCTCGGGCTGTCACGGCGCCGGCGCGCCGGCCCGGTGATGACGCAGAGAAGAGGCAAAGGCGCCTTTACATTTTCGGCATCCACTTCCGCGATCAGCCTCCTCATGGTGAGGAGCGGCCCAGCGGGCCGCTTCGCGAACCATGAGTTCGAGACGTTCGACGCCGCTCGGCAAATGAATTCAACCCGGCGATCCGGCCGGCTCGTGGCAACACAACGCCGAGCTCTTGTGCCGGATCGCCGGGCCGCGACGGGGACGCAGTGGGGGTCAAAGCGTCGCCGCCTGTCGTCGCGGCAAGACGATGGCTCGCGGAGGTCGGGCGAGCCACCGCCGTCGCCGCTACATCATGCCGCCGGCGTCGTTGGCGGCATTGCGGGTGGGACGGAGCACACGGCGCCCAGCGGTGGCGGTGCCCGTCGGGGCGTTGCGCGCGGCCAGCACCGTGGCCTTGGTGTCCACCGTCGGCTCGACCGACATGCCGGCGCGCAGAAGGCCCGCGTCGGCGGGATCGTCGAGCACGATCTTGACGGGAATGCGCTGCACGATCTTGGTGAAGTTGCCGGTGGCGTTGTCCGGCGGCAGCAGCGCGAACTCGAGGCCGCTGGCCGGCGACAGGCTGTCGACATGGCCCTTGAGGCGCAGATCCGGGAAGCTGTCGATGCGCACCTCGACCGGCTGGCCGTCGCGCACATAGGTCAGTTGCGTCTCCTTGAAATTCGCCACCACATAGGCGGCGTGCAGCGGCACCACGGCCATGAGCTGGGTGCCCGCGGTGACGAACTGGCCGACACGCAGCGTGCGCGCACCGACCTGGCCGGCCACCGGCGCGGTGATGGTGGTGTAGGACAGATTGAGTTCGGCCTGGCGCGCGGCAGCCTCGCTCTTGGCAAGCTGGGCCTGCGCCTGCTCGCGCTCGGTGGTCAGCACCGCCACCTTCTTCTGCGCGGCGACGAGACCGGCGTTGTCACGCTGCAGCTGCGCCGCGGTCTGGGCGCGAACGGCCTCGGTCTGCTGCGCCCGCTGGATGGTGCCCGAGCCCGTCTGCATCAGGTCGCGATAGCGCGCGGCGTCCGACACCGCGAAATCGAGCGAGGCCTGAGTCGCCTCGATCGACGCCCTGGCCTGATCGACCAGCGACTGCTGCAGCACGATCTGGGCATCGAGATTGCGGATGGTCGCGCCGGTGGCGGCAACATCGGCCCTGGCCTGGGCGAGCGCCGTGCGATAGTCGCGATCGTCGATGCGCGCCAGCACCTGGCCGGCGGCGACCTCGGCATTGTCCTGCACCAGCACGTCGGCGATGTAGCCGGCGATCCTGGGCGCGATGATCGTCGAGTCGGCCTTCACATAGGCGTCGTCGGTGGACTGCAGGAAGCGTCCGCTGGTCCAGTAGTCGTAGCCATAGACGCCGGCGAGCGCCGTGCCGGCCATCAGCACGACCGCGAGCACGCCACGGCGGAGCATCTGGCGACGGGACACCGGGGCGGCGGATGCAGCGGCCGAGCCTTCGGTGGCCGTGGCAAAACTCTCGGGGCGGGGCATTTCAACCATTGTCGTCTCCTGTGGCCGGCCGGGCCGGCCCATCAATTCGTCGTGGGGGAACATGCGATTTCCCGCTCGATCTGATAATCTCGGAAGGATGGGAAGGATTATCCGCTCAGGCTGGATAATCCTTCCCCGGACTTTTGGAATTCACCAAGCAATCGAGCCACTTATGGATCGCCTCACCAGTTTGACCGTGTTCGGCCAGGTGGTCGAAAGCGGCGGCTTTTCTGCCGCGGGACGCCGGCTCAACATGTCCGTCACCATGGTGAGCAACCACGTCCAGTCGCTGGAGGATCATCTCGGCGTGCGGCTGCTCAACCGCACCACCCGCAAGGTCAGCCTGACGGAGATCGGCCAGGCCTATTACGAGCGCACGCGGCAGATCCTTGGCGATCTCGACGAGGCGGACCGCATCGCCGACGCCATGAACGCGACGCCGCGCGGCACGCTGCGGATCTACGCCAACCCGTCGCTGGTGCGGTTCCTGACGCCGGTGATTGCCGAGTACCTCGCGCTCTACCCGTCGGTCTCGGTGGAGTCGTCCGGGGGCGAGCGCATGATCGATCTGGTCGAGACGGGCATCGATCTGGCGATCATGACCATGATTCCTTCCGAGGATTCCTCCCTGGTGACGCGCAAGCTGACACCATGGCGTCATCTCGTCTGCTGCGCGCCGGCCTATCTGGAGCGTCATGGCGCCCCGCAGGAACTGGCCGACCTCGCCGCGCACAACTGCCTGCGTTACGCCCATTACCCCTATGGTAATGAGTGGCGGTTCGAGGACGGCGACGGCCAGCCGCTGATGGTCAAGGTCGGCGGCAACGTCGTCACTCATTCCGGCGAAATGCTGCGCATGCTGGCGCTCGGCGGCCATGGCATCTTCCTGGCGCCTAGCTTCATGATCGCCGATGACCTGAAGAACGGCCGGCTGGTGCGGCTGCTCGCGAACCACCGCCCGGTCGAGTTCATCATCAACGCGATCTATCAGCATCGTCATCACCTCTCCAGCAAGGTCCGCGCCTTCATCGACCTCCTCGCCGAGCGCTTCGCCGAGCACCGCAAATGGATGAACCCGCCGCTCGACGGCGAGGAGGCCTGAGGAAGCCGCATCAGCCGGTGAACACCGACAGCTCGACGTCCTCGCCGAACGCCAGCGACGTGTAGCGGCCGACCGGGTCGCGCACGATCGCGAGATACTCCTCGCTCCAGTCCGCGTTGTCGGCAATGATCACGGCGCCCGGGCGCAGCCGCGGCGCGAGCAGCGCCAGCACCGCCGGATAGAGCGGCTTGGCGCCATCGAGCAGCACGAGATCGATCGGCTCCGGCATGTGGTGCGCCAGCGTCTCCAGCGCATCGCCCTCGCGGATCTCGACGAGATCGGCGAGGCCGGCCGCCGCGACGGTGTCGCTGGCGCGGGCGACCTTGGCGGGCTCGAACTCGCTGCCGATCAGCCGGCCGCCGCCATTGTCGCGCAGCGCCGCGGCAAGATGCAGCGTCGAGACGCCGAACGAGGTGCCGAACTCGACGATGTTGCGCGCCCGCACCGCACGGGCCTGCATGTACAGCAGCCTGCCGGTGTCGCGCGACACCGCGAGGTGATGGTCACGGGCGCGGTGATAGAGCGCGCGGTATTGCCCCGGATCATGCAGCTGGGCGCGCTCCTGCTCCGTCATGCTCGCGAACTCGACGTTCAGCGCGGCGCTGGAGACGTCGGCATCATCGAGCAGGCGGGCGAGGATCGGCGCCAGCGGCGCCGTGGTCAGTGTGGTCATGAGAAACTCCGTGGTCATGAAAGGCGTGACGTCATCGACGCGCCGGGATAAAATACGAATAATTCGTCGCATTCGCCATTCGCATTCGGAAGCCGCCATGCCCGCACGCACGAAACCCCGCATTTCCCTGCGAAAAGCACCACAACAGGCGCGCTCCGCACAACTCGTCGCCGACATCCTGGAGGCCGCGATTCACGTTCTGACGCGCGATGGCGCACGGCGTTTCACCACCGCCCGCGTCGCCGAGCGGGCCGGCGTCAGCGTCGGCTCGGTCTATCAGTACTTTCCCAACAAGGAGGCGATCCTGTTCCGCCTGCAGGTCGACGAGTGGACGCGCACCAGCGCCGTGCTGCGCGCCATCCTCACCGACCGCAGCCATCCACCGGAGCAGCGGCTGCGGACACTGGTCGACACCTTCCTGCGCACCGAGCGCGAGGAGGCCTCGCTGCGCGCCGCGCTCGACGACGCCGCACCGCTGTACCGCGACGCGCCGGAGGCGGTGGCGATGGAGACACACGGCACGCGGATGTTCACCACCTTCCTCGGCGAGCTGATGCCGGACGCGCCGCGGCGCGAGCGCGCGGTGATGGCCGAGATGATCACCACCGTCATGGGCGCGGTCGGCGACAGCGTGACCACCGATCATTCGGATGCCGACGTGGCCCGCAAGGCGGCCATCCTCGGCGATATGTTCTGCGGCTATTTCGCCGCGAAAGGCCGGCCCTCACCAGACGACGGACGACACGGCCGGCGCACCGCGGACATCGCTCCGCGCCGCTAGGCATCATCCCGCGGCGCGGAGCGTGCCGCAATCGTGCGCAGCAGCTCGGCGAGATCGTCGACCGCCAGGTCGTCCGTCTTGGCGAGCGCCCGCGCGAGATCGGCGCCATGGGCGCGGATGCGCAGGCGCGCCCGCGTGACGCTATCCGGATCGAACACGGCTTCAGCGCCGGCAGGCGCGGCGCGTGGCCGCCAGTCGTCGCGGCTGTCGTCGGCGATCTCCACGAGATCATCGAGCCGCGCCTGCAGGTCGAAGGCGCGGCCGCGCCGGAACGCCGCGCCGAAGCCCCCGGGGTCGAGCCGGGCCCAGCGCAGCAGCGTCGCAAGCGACGGCACGCCGTCGGCGCCACACAGGCTCTCCAGCGTGCGGCCGCGGCTGATGCCTAAGCTGATGCGGTCGAGAACGGTCCGGCGGTAGCGGGATGGATCTTTCATGGCTTGCTCTCCGGCGCATGGCGCGACCCCAGCCGTTTCCGACGCCTGCTCTGCCTCTGTTCCGAATCTGTTTTGACGCTGGGGGTGTTGCCGCAACGGCGGCCGAAACGTTGCTCGAGCCGCCGCATGCTCGCCGAAAAATATCCGCGCGGTCAGCGCGTTGCCAGCCAACGGCATGCATCGCGCACGCCGCGCACAGCGGCGACGCCGGGCATGTTCATGATGCGCGGGAGCATGCGCATTGTCGCCGATTTTCCGTCACGCCGCAACGTCACACCCGCGAAACCTGTGGTTTGGCCGACGCGACGCCGTCACGCCGCGAGAAGCGATGATGGCGGCGCCAGGGTGCGCTGCTGCAAATTTTTCTCATGGCTCGGCCCAACATTGATCGTTTGTGGCCGCGGCGACGCGCCGCTAACGCTCGCAGCATTCCGATTGTCTCAGGAGATGACGATGAGTTCCCTGCCCGCGCGCGCCGCCGTCGCCGCGCTGCTGATCGCCGCCTCACCCTGCGCGCAGGCCGAG
Source organism: Bradyrhizobium sp. U87765 SZCCT0048 (assembly GCF_018131225.1). Lineage (GTDB taxonomy): Bacteria > Pseudomonadota > Alphaproteobacteria > Rhizobiales > Xanthobacteraceae > Bradyrhizobium_A. The sequence goes on from NZ_JAFCMM010000001.1 coordinate 1,627,858, forward strand.
CCGTTTGCCGCGCCGCAGGCATGGTTTGCGCCAGTGGCGCCGTTCCGCATTATCGGGGGCGTCTACTATGTCGGCACGCAGGGCCTCGGCGCCTACCTCATCACGTCCGGGCGCCAGGCGATCCTGCTCGACGGCACGATGCCGGAAAACGCGCAGCGGATCGAGGCCAGCATCAAGGCCCTCGGCTACCGGATGGACGAGATCAAGATCATCCTCAACAACCATGCCCATCTCGATCATGCCGGCGCGATCGCCCAGCTCAAGCGCGACAGCGGCGCAGCCGTCTACGCCAGCGCCGAGGACCGTTCGGCGCTGGAGCACGGCCACCATGAAGGCGACAGCGAATACGAGCACCTGACCTTCCCGCCGGTCGCGGTCGACCGCGTCATCACCGACGGCGAGACCATCAGCCTCGGCGACATCCGCCTCACCGCGACGCTGACGCCGGGCCACACCAGGGGCTGCACGTCGTTCGCGATGCCGGTGACCGACGGCGGCCGCACGCTGCAGGTCGTGTTTCCCTGCAGTATTTCGGTGGCGGGCAACGTACTCGTCGGCAACAAGAGCTATCCTGGCATCGTCGCCGATTTCGACAAGAGTTTCGCGCGGCTCGGTGCGATGAAAGCCGACGTGGTGCTGACCGGCCATCCCGAGGTGGTCGACGTGTTCGGCCGCGCGGCAAAACTCAAGGCGGGCGACAAGGACGCCTTCGTCGACCCCGCCCTGCTCGGCCGCCTCGTCAGCAAGGCGAAAGCGGATTTCGAGACGACGCTGAAGAAGGAGCAGGCGGGAAAGAAGGGGTGAGCGGGCGGGGCGGCGCGAACGAGGCTCGGTGTGCCGTCAACGCACGCTCACCACGTCATGCCGCGCTCCTCGCCATGACGAACCAAAGCACCGCCTCATTCTCTGCGTCATCACCGGGCCGACGCCAAGCGTCGAGACCCGGTGATCCAGCTTGAAGACACCCGCGGCGGCGCGAGACAGCTGGATTGCCGGGTCGAGCCCGGCAATGACGCGGTGGGTGCGGCGCGCGCCAGATTCGCCGCCCCCCAATCGGGCGACCGACCCGAGACGTAAAAATGCCCGGCACGAGGCCGGGCATATTCTAACGAGAGGCGAAACCCTGCTTCTGCCGAGCAGTCCGCTTCAACTGCGCGGCCTGCTTCAACTGCGCAGCCCTGCCTTGACTGCGCGCTCCGTCCTCAACTGCGCAGGCCCGGCGCCTCGTGGCCGATGCTGGCGACGTATTCGGTGTAGCCGCCGCCGTACTGGTGAATGCCTTCGGGCGTCAGCTCGAGCACGCGGTTCGACAGCGCCGCGAGGAAGTGCCGGTCGTGGGACACGAACAGCATGGTGCCCTCATAGTCGGCGAGCGCTGCGATCAGCATTTCCTTGGTCGCCATGTCCAAGTGGTTGGTCGGCTCGTCGAGCACCAGGAAGTTCGGCGGATCGTACAGCATCTTGGCCATCACGAGCCGCGCCTTCTCGCCACCGGACAGCACGCGGCAGCGCTTTTCGACATCGTCGCCGGAAAAGCCGAAGCAGCCGGCGAGCGTGCGCAGCGAACCCTGGCCGGCCTGCGGGAACGCGTCTTCCAGCGCCTCGAACACCGTGCGCTCGCCGTCGAGCAGCTCCATCGCGTGCTGGGCGAAATAGCCCATCTTGACACTGCCGCCGACGGTGACCGAGCCCTGGTCCGGCTCGGATGCGCCGGCGACGAGCTTGAGCAGGGTCGACTTGCCGGCGCCGTTGACGCCCATCACGCACCAGCGCTCGCGGCGACGGATCATGAAGTCGAGATCATCATAGATGCGACGGCTGCCATAGCCCTTGTGCACGCCCTTGAGGCTGACGACGTCCTCGCCCGAGCGCGGCGCGGTCGGGAAGTCGAACGCAATCGCCTGGCGGCGGCGCGGCGGCTCGACGCGCTCGATCTTCTCCAGCTTCTTGACGCGGCTCTGCACCTGCGCGGCATGGGAGGCACGCGCCTTGAAGCGCTCGATGAACTTGATTTCCTTGGCCAGCATCGCCTGCTGGCGCTCGAACTGCGCCTGCTGCTGCTTCTCGTTGACGGCGCGCTGCTGCTCGTAGAACTCGTAGTTGCCGGAATAGGTGGTGAGCGAGCCGGCGTCGATCTCCAGAATCTTGCCGACGATGCGGTTCATGAACTCGCGGTCGTGCGAGGTCATCAGCAGCGTGCCCTCATAACCCTTGAGGAACTGCTCCAGCCAGATCAGGCTCTCGAGGTCGAGATGGTTGCTCGGCTCGTCGAGCAGCATGGCGTCGGGTCGCATCAACAGGATGCGGGCGAGCGCGACACGCATCTTCCAGCCGCCGGAGAGAGAGCCGACGTCGCCGTCCATCATCTCGGCGCTGAAGCCGAGGCCGTCGAGCACTTCGCGCGCGCGGCCTTCGAGGGCGTAGCCGTCGAGCTCCTCGAAGCGCGCCTGCACCTCGCCGTAGCGCGCGATGATGTCGTCCATCTCGTCGGCGCTCTCGGGATCGGCCATCGCGACCTCGAGCTCTTTGAGCTCGGCCGCAACTTCACTGACGGGACCGGCGCCGTCCATCACCTCGGCGACCGCGCTGCGGCCGGCCATCTCGCCGACATCCTGGCTGAAATAACCGATGGTGACGCCGCGATCGACCGACACCTGGCCCTCGTCGGGCAGCTCCTGTCCGGTGATCATGCGGAACAGCGTGGTCTTGCCGGAGCCGTTGGGGCCGACGAGGCCGACCTTCTCGCCGCGCTGAAGCGCCGCGGCGGCTTCGATGAACAGGATCTGGTGGCCGTTCTGCTTGCTGATGGTGTCGAGACGGATCATGGCACGCGCAAAATGAGGAAATTTGCCGCGTGTTTAGGGGATACGGAGCGGCAGGGAAAGCGATTTCGGCCTGTTTCGCGCACCGTGGACCGACGCGAGAGCGACAGTCGAATCGCCGCTGCGTTGCAGGCCGCCGCAAGCTCTGCGATCTACGACCATTGGGGAATGGGCGCTGTGCTTTACCCGGGTTCCGGTTTTGCTAGGCTGTCATATGCGGCGGCCCGAAACAGTCCCGCGCCAGAGGAGCGCTGCAGCCACGTGACGACGACCATGCCCGCGCCCACTGTCCTCGCCTCCTGCCTCCGACCCCGCCCCACCGACCGACCCCGACGCTGACCATGGGGCAGACACTGCCACTGCCCGCAATCCCGCCCGCCTGGACGCGCCCGTTCATGCCGGACTACGCCGGCGCCGCGCCGGTCGCGCTGGCGGCGCGGTCGTGGAGCGGCGTCGGCGTCTATGTCAAGGGCGTGCGCTTCTTCGCGCCGTTCTGCACCGACATCACCCATGATTGCGCACGGCTGAGCATCGTGCTCGACCTCTCCGGCGGCCAACCCGACGCGCGGGACAGCATCGCGCGGCCGACGCCAATCGCCTTCGACACCATCCACCAGATGAACTACGCGCCGGCGCGCTCGGCGGTCTGGGCAGCGTCCAACGACACCGAGTATTTTCGCGTCATCTCGTTCACCTTCGACCATGAGACGATCGCCTCGCTGATCGACGACGACATCTGCGTCGACCGCTTCCTCGCGCCGCGGCTGATGTTCTTCGATCCGGTGATCCTGCAACTCGCGCGGCTGTTCGAGCTGGAATGCCTGTCGGACGCAACCACCGACACGCTGCAGGGCGATACCCTGGCGCTGGCACTGCTGCAGCGCTTCGCCGGCACGCCCGACAGGGCGCCACGCCGCGGCGGCCTGAGCCCGCGGCAACTGGCGCAGACCGTCGATTATCTGATGACGCACATGACCGAGAGTGTCTCGGTGATCGAGCTGGCTCAGCTCAACCGCCTGTCGCGGCCCTATTTTATCCGCGCGTTCCGCGACTCCACGGGCACGACGCCCCATCAGTGGCTGGTGCGCGCGCGCCTGCGCCGGGCACGTGCATTGCTGCACGATGCACGGCTGTCGATCGCGGCTATCGCACAAGCAGTCGGCTTCGCCGACCACGCCCACTTCACCCGGATCTTCAAGCGCGTGACCGGCATCACGCCAGCCGCGTGGCGGCGGCAGACGGGCCAGTAGAAGTCTCTTCGCGCGACACGAAAAAAGCCCGGCACATGCGTGCCGGGCTCAAGTCGGATGTCAGATGGAGAATACGGCGCGATCAGTACTTCGCGACGATCGGACCACCCCAGTTGAAGTGGTAGTTGATGCCGCCCTTGATGGTGTGGATCTGCTGGTTGCCCGAGCTGATGCCACCGAGGTTGGCGAAGTAGGTCTGGCTGCCGAAGTCCATGTACTGGTACTCGACCTTGGCCGACCAGCTCGGCAGGAACATGTACTCGAGGCCGCCGCCGATGGTCCAACCGGAGTGCAGCTTGCTGTCCGAGAAGTTCACGCCGGCGACGTTCACCGAGAAGCGGTTGTCGGCCCAGGCGTAACCGCCCTTGACGTACAGCAGCGCCGAGTCGAACGCGTAGCCGACGCGGCCGGTCACGGTGCCGAACGCGCGGATCTTGTCCTCAGCGGTCACGAGGCCGATCACGCCGGCCGACTGACGGATGCTGGCGCCAGCGGCGTCGACTTCGATGCCCCACACGAACGGGCTGCCCGGGGTCTGGAAGTTGTAGCCGACGGTACCGCCGCCGAAGCCGCCCTTCAGGTCGAGGTTGTTGTTGCTGCTGCCGCTCCAGCCGTAGCCGCCGAAGCCGCCGACGTAGAAGCCGGACCAGTTGGTGATCGGAGCAATCGGAGCGACCGGAGCCTTGGTGTAGGCGCGAGCCGGCAGGTCAGCGGCCGAGGCGGACGACGCGAGCGCGACAATGGCGGCGCTGGCAAGCAGAAACTTCTTCATTTGCGTGTATTCCCGGAAAAAGAAACGTCAATGGCGGTCTATCACCACGTCCGGTTCCCGCTGGCAATCATTGCGATCGTTATCCCGGCGAATTGGAACCCGCGTGTGACATTTACGCAACAAACTTGGCGTGTTTAAGCCATTGGCAAGATTAACGCTTTTCGAAATACCGGTTCGCCGGGGCTCTACTGCCACACGCGGACCCAGTCGACGTCGGCGATTTGGGAATCGCCGGCAAGACTCTGCGACGACAGTATCGGCGTCATGGCCTGGGTGTTGCAGACCGAAAACGAGTGCGAATAGGTCGCGACCTGAACATCGTCGAGGAACCAGGTCACCACCCCCTCCTGCCACAGCACCCCGAAGGTGTGCCAGTTGCCGTCGATGGGATCAGCGGTCACCGTATTGAGGTGCGCTGGATTGATGGTGTCCGTCGGGGTGCCGCTGCCGATCTGCACCCAGGAATGAATGGTGGTGTTGAGCAGGCCGTGGCCGAACATTTCGGCGACGTCGATCTCGCACCACGCCTTGTTGCCGCTGGCGTCGGTGACCTGGTTCTCGATCGCCGGCTTCGACAGCAGCCAGAACGCGCCCCAGGAATTCTTCACGTCGCCACCCGGCCCGGCCGAGAAGCGCATGCGCGCCTCGAAATAGCCGAACACATAGTTCGGGCCATAAGGATCGCTGTTGATGGGGTGATTGACCAGATGAGTCCCCGGCGTCGTGCCGGGCGTGGTAATACGCACGATATCGGTGCTTGACAGCATCGCGGCGCTGCCGACCGGCGGCGGAAAGAACCAGAAGTTGCCCCACCACAGCCGCGTGGTCGCCGCGCCGGTGTAGGTGTCGGCCGTGAACTCGTCGCTGAACGCCAGGGTGGAGAAGCCGGCGGCGGAGGCCTGGGCCGGCGCGGTCGGCGCCTGCGGGCGAGCGGGAACGATGAGGCCGACAAGCGCGGCGGCACATGTCAGCGCCGCGACAGCGGCCAGGATACGGCTGGAACGGGGGTGGCCCGCATGACGCAATGGCATGGTCGGCCTTCGATGGTCTGAAAATCGGTTGGTCTCAAATTACATGGCTCCGGCGTCGGCCGGCCTGCAATGGATCAACGCGCGCGCCCCGCGGCCCTGCCGCCGCCGTTCGCAGCTGGCCGCGATACCGGCCGGCCATTATCATGACAGTTCCCCACGCCATGCGCCACGGGATACCGTTCCCGATCGCACTCGCACGCACCTGCCGCGGTGCCATGCGGCCGAAAACCCGCCCACCGCGCCCCCGGTCCGATTGCCCGCGCATCCGACCGGCCCTATATCCGGACGATGCAGATCCGCTTCGACAACAGCTATGCCGCCCTGCCCGACCGCTTCTATGCCCGCGTCGCGCCGACGCCGGTGGCGGAGCCGCGGCTGATCAAGCTCAATGTCGCCCTCGCCGATGAACTCAACCTCGATGCCGCATGGCTGGCCTCGTCCGCGGGGATCGCCATGCTCGCCGGCACCAGCCTGCCGGGCGGCGCCGACCCGATCGCCACCGCCTATGCCGGCCACCAGTTCGGGCAGTTCGTGCCGCAGCTCGGCGATGGCCGCGCCATTCTGCTCGGCGAGGTGATCGACCGTCACGGCCGCCGTCGCGACCTCCAGCTCAAGGGCGCCGGCCCCACCCCGTTCTCGCGCCGCGGCGACGGCCGCGCCGCGCTCGGCCCGGTGCTGCGGGAGTATCTGGTCAGCGAGGCAATGGCTGCGCTTGGCGTCCCGACCACGCGGGCGCTCGCGGCAGTGCTGAGCGGCGACCGCGTGCAGCGCGAGACCCTCTTGCCCGGCGCCGTGCTGACCCGCGTCGCGGCGAGCCACATCCGCATCGGCACCTTCCAGTTCTTCGCCGCGCGCGACGACCGTGACGCCATCCGCCGGCTCGTCGACCATGTCATCGCGCGGCATTATCCGGCCATCGCCGGCGATGCGCATCCGGCCCGCGCGCTGCTGGCGCAGGTGATCGCCCGTCAGGCCGATCTCGTCGCACGCTGGATGCTGATCGGCTTCATCCATGGCGTGATGAACACCGACAACATGTCGATCGCCGGCGAGACCATCGACTACGGCCCGTGCGCATTCATGGACGCCTACGACCCCGCCACGGTGTTCTCGTCGATCGACCAGAACGGCCGCTACGCCTACGCCAACCAGCCCCGCATCGCGCTGTGGAACCTGACCCGCCTCGCCGAATGCCTGCTGTCGCTGTTCGATGACAATCAGGACACCGCCATCGAAATCGCCAAGGACATCCTCGCCGGCTTCTCGCCGGCGTTCGACACCGCCTACACGCAGGGCATGCGCGCCAAGTTCGGCCTCGCCGGCTATGACGGCGACGACGAACTGATCGGCGACTTCCTGCAACTGATGGCGCAGCACGAGATGGACTTCACACTGACGTTCCGCCGGCTCAGCACTGCCGCCGATGGCGACGCATCGGAGTTGCGCGCCATGGTCGCCGAGCCCGCCGCGCTCGACGACTGGCTGGCGCGCTGGCGGGCGCAGCGCGGCCCGCAGGCGCCGGACGCTGCGGCGTTGCGCGCCATCAATCCGGCCTTCATCCCGCGCAACCACCGCATCGAGGCGGTGATCGCTGCGGCAACGCGCGGCGACTACGGCCCGTTCGAGACTCTCGCCACCGTGCTGGCACGCCCCTATGACGACCAGCCGGCCTTCGCCGGCTACGCCGAGCCGCCGCAGCCGGACGAGCGTGTGCTGCAGACCTTCTGTGGGACATGACGGGCTCCGGCATCCGGGGTTCCGCAAAGCGGGACCCTGGTAATTTTCATTAACTTCGATTCATTGAATTTCCCCGCGAGGCGCCAGGTTTCGGCACGATGCCGAAAGTCCGCCCGAATTGATCGCAACGCTTTTCATCCGGGATGGACGACCTCACGGTCGGCCGGGACACGTGCCTCCGGCGCGAGACCGACGATGGGGACGAGCGATGATGATCCGATCTGACATCTTCACGCCTGCTTTCTTCACGACCGGCAAGTTCACGGCCGCGTGGTTTGCGATCGCGTTCCTCACCGGTCTCGGCGTCATGGTCGGTATGACGACCGACCCGAGCCAGGGAACACCGCGCCCGCCGGCCAAGCCCGACCAGCTCGCCATGGTGGCGCGCACCGCCACTCCTCCGGTCCCTGTCCCGGCTCCGGACAGCAACGCGCTGAGCAAGACGGATCGCCTCGACATCGCCGAGCGCGCCACTGACGCGCAGCCGGCGCCGGCCCCCGCTGCCGCACCGGCCACCACAGGCGGCGTCGCCGCCGCGAACGCGCCTGTCCCGCCCCCGGCGCGACCAGGCCAAGCCGCCGTCGCGGCGCGCTGGGACAATGCCAATGCCCGCGCGGTCGAGGGCAAGCCCGCCGCCGCGCCTGCGGTCCACAAGCCGGTCACGGCCGCCACACACACCCCGACACATCCGAAGCCCGCGCCGCTCGCCGCACACCCGCCGGCCCCGCCGAAGCCGACCATTGTCGCGGCCCGTCAGGAACTGCGGCCGCCGGCCGATGTCCGTCATGCGCCGCCGTCGCCGCACCGTGTCGCCGCCAAACCGGCCCCGCAGCGGACCGTCGCCAGCAACCGCTCGTGCCAGCCGTCCGGCAATCCATTCACCGGACTGCTGCAATCGCTCAACCTGATGCAGCCCTGCGAAGGCTAGGTCACAGACCTCCGCGCCGCCGGCTAGCCGGCGGTCGCGTGATCGCTACGGCCGGATTCCCATGAACGCGTCGATCATTGCCGGATCGCGCAGCGCCGACGGCGCCACCTCGCGCACGATCGCGCCCTTCTGCAGCATCAGCACCCGGCCTGCGACCGAGGCGATGAAGTCGAGATCCTGCTCGACCACGACAATGCCAAGGCCGCCGGCGGCGAGACGCAGCAGATGGCCTTCCATCTCCTCGACGATGGACGGCTGGATGCCTTCGGTCGGCTCGTCGAGCAGCAGCAGATCGGGCTTGCCGCACAGCGCGCGGGCCAGCGCCAGGACCTGCTGCTGGCCGCCGCTCAGCGCCCCTCCCTTGCGCTCGAGCAATTCCTCGAGCATCGGAAAGTCCCGCACCGCGACCGCAACGGCCGGTTGCGGAGGCAGCCCGGCAACGCGCGCTGCCAACAACAGGTTTTCGCGTACCGTGAGCTTGCCAAAGATCTCGCGCCCCTGCGGCACGTAGCCGATGCGCTGACGCACGCGCCGGTGCACCGGCTGCATGGTGACATCATCGCCGGCGACGGTGATGCGCCCGCCGGTCACCGGTACAAGGCCGACAACCGTTTTCAGTAGCGTCGTCTTGCCCATGCCGTTGTGGCCGAGGATGCCGACGATCTCGCCCGCCTCGACCGCAAAGGTCACGCCGAGCAGCACCGGCACGCGGCCATAGCCCGCCCGCAGATCGGCCACGTCGAGCACCGGATCAGTCATGGTGTCCGCCGGCCTTTCGTCCGAGATAGACCTCGCGCACGCGCGGGTCGCGCAGCATCATCTCCATGGAGCCTTCCGCGAGCACCTGGCCGCGATGAAACACCGTGACCTTCTCGGCGATGCGGCCGACAAAGTGCATGTCGTGCTCGACGACCACCACGGTGCGACGGCCGCGCAGCCGGCCGATCAGCGCGATGGTCTTTTCAACCTCGCCATGGGTCATTCCCGCCGCCGGCTCGTCGAGCAGAACGAGTTTCGGATCGGACGTCAGGACCATGCCGAGCTCCACCCACTGGCGCTGGCCGTGAGACAGCAGTTCGACCTCCGTCCCCGCCTCCGCTTCCAGATCGATCTCCGCCAGCATCGCCTCCGCCGCGGCGGCGGCCCGTCGCCGCCCCAGCGAGCGGTGCGCGGCGAGCGTGAGGCTTTCGCGCACGGTGAGGCCATTGAACAGCGAGGGTACCTGCATCTTGATGCCGACCCCGAGGCGCGCGATCTCGAACGGCGCAATCCGCGTGCTGTCCCGCCCCATCAGCGAGATCGAGCCGCTGGTCGGCCGCAGTTGCCCGGTCAGCATCTTGAAGAAGGTGCTCTTGCCGGCGCCATTGGCGCCGATCAGGCAGCGGACCTCGCCCTCCGCGAGCTGAAAATCCACGCCCGCGACGGCGGCGACGCCACCGAACCGGCGCCAGAGCTGACGCGCTTCCAGAATCATCGCGTCCCCCGCTTCGGCTCACGCCGCAGCAGCCGTCGGCAGGCGGCATCGAGCGCCGGAACGACGCCCTGCGGCAACAACAGCACCGCGGCGATGAAGATGATGCCGAGCACGATGTTGGGATCCGTCAGCTTGGCCTGGCCGAGCCAGGTCGTGACCGCCTGCAGAATGATGCACCCGACCACCGGCCCGATCAGCGTACCGAGCCCGCCGAACATCACCCAGATGATGGCCTGCGCCGCGAAGCCGACCGAAAACGAATCCGGCCCGACGAACGATCCCCACGCCGCGAACAGCGCCCCCGCGAGGCCCGCGACGCCAGCGCCGATGCAGAACATGCCGAGCTTGTACATGCGCACGTCGTAGCCGAGCAGTTCGGCCCGCGCCTCGCTCTCGCGCACGCCGATGCAGATCCGCCCGAACGGCGACGCCAGCAGCAGACGCAGCCCGAGATAGACTGCCAGCAGGACCGCTCCGGAGAGATAGTACATGCCATGGAAGCCGAATGCTGCGTCGGGCGCGAACGGCCAGTTCACCGGCGGCACCGACGGAATGCCGTTGTAGCCGCCGAGCGGCGCGTTGCCGATGGTGAAGGACTGTCCCGAGGTGCTGTTGACCAGGCTGTAGAAGATCAGCGACACGGTCAGCGAAATCACCCCGAAGTAGACATCCGTCACCCGGCCGAAGAACGCGAAGTAACCGATCAGCGCGGCGAGCAGAACCGGCACGATGATCGCGGCCACGAGCGCCGGCGTGCTGTCGGCGAAATTGATCGCGGTGATCGCATAGGCGTAGGCGCCGAGACCGAAGAACACCGACTGGCCAAGGCTGAGGATGCCGGCGAAGCCCCACACCAGCGCGAGGCTGAGCGCGAAGATCGCCATGATCGCGAACACGGTCAGGTTGAACAGCGTGTAGGTTTCGACGAGCAGCGGAATCCCGCACAGCAGGACGAGGCCGATGAGCGCCCCGGCAGCGAGCTTACGCACCATCACACGCCGCCCCGAAAGAAGCGCCCGGTGATCCCGGACGGCAGGATGCGCAGCAGGACGACAGCCGTGGCGAGCAGCGCCACCTGTCCGACCACCGGCGTCGAGACGATCGTGGTCAACTCGCTGACCGTGCCAAGCAAGCTCGCCGCCAGCGCCGAGCCGGCGAGCGGCAGCGGGCCGCCGGAAATCACCGTAATGAACGCCTTGCCGATATAGATCGTGCCGGACACCGGCATTACGCCGGCGACCGGGGCGAACACCGCGCCGGCGATTCCGGACAGGGCGGCGCCGAGGGCAAAGGTCAGCGCATAGACCCGTGGCACATGGGTGCCGAGCGCCCCGGCCATCGCCGCATTCTCCATGGTGCCGCGCGCCACCAGACCGAAGCTGGTCCAGCGCAACAGTGCGTAGAGCCCCACCATCACCACCGCTGCAACGGCAATGACGAAGAAGGTGTAGCCGCCCTCGCGATAGGATCCGATCGCAATCGAGCCGAACGGCTGGCTGACGCCGCGCTGATCGTAGCCCAGCGTCACCGACGCGATCCCGATCAGCAGCAGGCTGAGGCCCCAGGTGGCGAGAATGGTATCCACGGTGCGCCCGTACAGGCGGCGGATGATCAGCCGCTCCACTACCGCCCCGAGGATCACGCATACCAGCGGCGCGACCACGAACATCGCGAGCCAGATATTGACCCCGGTGCGCACCGCCAGAATGAAGGCGAAGCCGCCGACCATCAGGAATTCGCCATGGGCGAAATTGATGACGCCCATCATGCCGAAGATGACGGCAAGCCCTGCGGTCATGAGGAACAGGCTGGCGACCGCGTACAGCACGTGGATCGCCGTGATGAGGGTCAGCTCCATCGCCGCGCGCTCAGCTCTTCGGACCGAACTGCTGGTTGGTGCCGGGCGTCTTCACGAGATCGCAGCGCTCGTCGTCGATGACAGGGGCGACCTGCTGCCAGCTCTGCTGCACGACGAAGGCGCCGTCCTTGACCTCGGCGAGATACATGTCGAGCAGGCAGTGGTTGGTCTTCGCATCGAGCCGCACCTTGCCGCTCGGACCATCGATCGCAGCACCGCCGGCGAGCGCCTTGAGGATGGCGTCGCGATCGGTCGACTGCGCCGTCCTGACCGCTTCGGCCCACAGCAGCATGCCCTGATAGTCGGCCGGCGCCAGCGTGCCGATGAACGCATCCGACGGAAACTTCGCTTTCCAGCGCGCCTGGAACGCACGATTCGCTGGTGTATCGACCTCGTCGAACAGGTTCTTGCAGGCGATGATGCCTTCGGTCACGTCCCTGGGAAGGCGCAGATTCTCGCCGGCGTCGCCGAAGGTGTGGCCGGCGAGACGGATGGTCTTGTTCAGTCCCGCCGCGGCCCACTGGCCATAGAACGCCTCATGTGCCGGGCCCACGAACACTCCGTAGACCACGTCGGCCCTGGCCTGCTGGATCTTGCTGATGATGGCGCCGAAATTGTTGACGTCGAGCGGAACGAAATCGGCGCCGACGACCTGCCCACCATTGGCGGCGGCGATCTGCTCCGCCCACTTGGCCGAGTAATGACCGAAGTTGTAATCGGCGGCGACCGTATAGATCCGGCGCCCGGCCTTCTGGATCACATAGGGGATCATCTTGGCGAGCAACTGCGGCGGCGTCGGCCCGGTGACGATGGTGTTGCGATCGCAGACACCGCCCTCGTAGATCATGTCGTAGAAGTACGGAATTTTGGCACGGCCGAAGATCGGCCGGACCACCTCCCGGGCCGCGCTGGTGATAGCGCCGTGCACGGCGACGACGCGGTCCTTGAGCGCGAGCTGCTGGCCGAACTGCGCATACAGCTTGTTGTCCGACTGGGTGTCGTAATGCACGAGCTCGACGGACCGGCCGAGCAGACCGCCGCGTCCGTTGATCTCGTCGACCGCGAGCTGCAGCGCATGAAGCTTGGGCTGGCCGAACACCTGGAACGGCCCCGACAGGTCCATCAGGCAGCCGACCTTGATGCTGTCGGCAGCATACCCTGTGCGCATCGGCAGGACCTGCGCAAAGCCGGCGGCAGCGGCCCCGGTCGTCACCGTCTTCAATACGTCGCGTCTGCTGATCATGATCCCTCCCCCTGCGCGCGAAAGGCGCTTGCTGTTGCTTCGGAACGGCGACGGTTCGCCCCGTCCGTTGTCTCTACGATCCGAGCCGCAGATCCGGCGGCGGCAGCCGCCCGAGTTCGGCCTCGGCGGCGAGACCCAGTCCCAGCAGATCGACATCGCCACCGGCAAGGCCGTCGAACTCAAGGCCGACGGGCAACCCTGCGGCGGTCACCCCCGCCGCGAGGCTCAGTCCGGGCACGCCAAGCGCACATGTGAAGCGCGTCTGACGGATCAGGCTCTCGAGCTTGCTGACGGGCTTGCCGCCGACCTCGACCTCGTCCTCGAAGGTATCGCCGGCGGCGCTGATCAGCGGCGCGACCAGCGGCTCGGTCGGAAACGCGATCGCCGAGAGACCGTGCGCGCGAAACATCGCGCTGTAGGCCGCGCCGATCCGGGCGCGCCCGGCACCGCGGGCGGTAGCCACCTCCGCGCCGGTCAACGAGGCCTCACGCGCGAGGTGGAACAGGCGGCGGGTGTCCTTGCTGGCGATGGCATCGATCACCACGGTGGCGTCGAGATCGATGGCATGGCGCCGGAAATAGGCGGCGAGGTCCTCGCGCATGCCGGCATTGATCAGCGTCCAGAATGTCGCGTCCGTGTCCGGCAGATACGAGCTGACATCGACATCGACCAATGTCGCACCGGCCTCCTGCAGGCGGGTGAGTGCCGCCCGCGTCACCCGTTCGACCTCCGTATCGAGGCCCTCCCAATAGTGCTGCCGCGGGATGCCGATGCGCACATCCGCAAGACGGGCCGGCGTCGGCGATGGCGCGCCGGCGATCGCGGAGTGCATCAGCGCGAGATCCGCGACGCTGCGCGCCATCGGGCCGACGGTATCGAGATCGGCGGCCAGCGGCACCACGCCGTCGAGCGCATAGCGCGTGCCGCCCACCGAGGTCGGCCGCAGCGCCACCGTGCCGCAGAAGGCCGAGGGAATGCGCACCGATCCCGCGGTATCGGTGCCCAGTCCCAGCGGCGCCATGCGGGCAGCGATCGCCGCCGCCGTGCCGCCGCTCGATCCACCGGCAACGCGGGCGCGGTCATAGGGATTGCCGACGGCGCCGAACGTCGGATTGGACGAGGTGCCGCCGCCAGCGAGCTCATGCATGTTCGCCTTGGCGAACACATAGGCCCCCCGACGCTGCAGCGCAGCGACCACCGGCGCGTCGCATCCGGGATTGTGACCTTTCAGCGCAGCCGTCGAGGCCGAGGTGGGAAAACCCTCCGTATCGATGTTGTCCTTGACCACCACGGGAATGCCGGCGAGGTCTCGCGGGACATCGCCACGGCTGCGGGCGCGATCGGCGTCGCGCGCGGCTTCCAGCACCCGCGCATCGTCGCGATAAGTGAAGGCATTGAGATCCTGATTGGCGCGGCAGACCGTCAGCAGCGCGGATGCGTAGGCCTCAGCCGTCAGGCTGCCATCGCGAAAGTGCGCAACCGCTTCTGTTGCCGTCAATTCAGCGATGGCGACGGCATCGTGCTGGCCCCGCTCGGACATGGTCATACGTTTCCTCACCCAGGTGTTGCCAGCCGCCACGCGGCGCATGCTCACCGTTTCTGATTGCAGGTAGCCTGGCCGTGCGTGTGGCAGCGCAGCCGATCCTGCCGGCTGCGCACTGACGCGCCCGTGCGGACTGCACCGACGATATCGCTCGACTGTAGCGGCAGATGCCGCGGACCGGCCTGCCTCGGCGTGCCAGACCATGGACTCGGCTTGCCAGAACTGAGTACCGCGGGTAGCCTTTGCGTGCCTCGCGAGAACGCGCAGAGCGCCCGTTTCACGGTACAGCACTGGAGTGATGTCGGATGCATGGCGCGGACCTTGCCGCGGTGAAGCCGAGCGACAGCTTCGAGCTCTGGCACGAAGCGACCTGCCGGAATTACTCGACCACCGATTGCAAGCTGACCAGCGACGCGCATTTCGGCGCGCGTATCGAAGTCAAGTCGTTCGGCCCGCTGCTGGTCAGCGACATGGTGTGCTCCACCGTGCCCGACGAGCCGCTCCATGTCAGCCGGCATGGCGCGCACATCCGCAAGGATGCGCGCGACGACATCATGCTGTGGCTGACGCTGGAAGGCTCCGCGACCATTGCGCAGGACGGGCGCGCCGCGCAGATGCGCCCGGGCGATCTCGTCCTGCACGACCAGACCCAGCCCTTCGAACTCGAATTCCGCGAGAACCACTGCGCGATCATGGTGACCATCCCGCGGCCGCTGCTGATCTCGCGCATGCCGACGGCGCGGCGATGCGTGGCGCGTCGCATCGCGGCGGGAACGCCGGTCGGCGCGCTCGCCGCCTCGATGATCGGACAGATCAGCCGGATGGCCGCGACGACCGATCCGGACGTCGCGCTGCGGATCGGCGCGTCGGCGCTCGACATTCTGGCCACCACCATCGAAGCCGAGTTGAAGGACACATCGACGCCGATACCACACAGGGCCCGGCAACTCGAGCAGGTCAAGCGCTACCTGATGGCCCATCTCGACGACGCCGATCTCGATATCGCGCGCATCGCCAGCAGCCAGAGCATGGCGCCGCGAACGCTCAACCGCCTGTTCGCGGCCGAAGGCACCACGCCGATCCGCTGGCTGTGGCAACAGCGACTGGCCGCGAGCTACAAGGCGCTGGCGGAGGGGCACATCACCCAGGTGATCGACGCCGCGCTCAGCTTCGGCTTCAGCGATCCCTCGCATTTCAGCCGCGCCTTCAAGGCCGCGTTCGGACAGACGCCGCACGCGGTGGCGCGGGATCCGTCGCGCACCATCGCGCCAGGGAAAAGCGCAGGCGATAAGGCTTCGGGCCGCAGACGCTCGAACTGAAGCATCGGAACACCGGGCCTGCTCCGGACGGCGTCGTATCCCGGGCCGCTGACCCCGCTGCCCCGATGAAGCGAGCATCGATCTTGCTTTGCCCGGCAGGCGGCTATAGTGTCCCGGCCGTCGCGAAAAACGACCGCCAGCTTCCTGGCCGTCGCGTACACGTCAGCCGCGCGCCCTGCGCGGTTCGGCCAGCGTCTCCGAAAGCAACCGCCTGACGACCATCAGGCCATCGCAGTCATCAGCGTCGACAGGCGCGGCATGATCGCGGTTACTGGAGCGCAACCATGCAACATCCGATCACGATTAATGGCGCCGGCCTCGGTGGCCTCACGCTCGCGCGTGTCCTCCATCTTCATGGCATCCCGGCAACGATCTACGAAGCCGAAGCCTCGGCGAGCGAGCGGGCTCAGGGAGGCCTGCTCGACATTCACCCGTATAACGGCCAGATCGCCCTCAAGGCTGCAGGGCTGTTCGACACATTCCTGGGTCTGGTTCGCCCCGGCGAGGATGCCAAACGCATTGTCGATCGCCACGGCACCGTTCTGTTCGATCACCCCGGCAGCGACACGGGCCAGCGCCCGGAAATCGACCGGGGCGACCTCAGGCGCATGCTCATTCACGCGCTTCCACCCGACACGATCAGGTGGGGTCACAAGGTCGCCTCGGCAGTAGCGCACGGGGATGGACGGCACGACATCATCTTCGCCGATGGATCGAGGATCACTTGCAGTGTCCTCGTGGGCGCCGATGGCGCGTGGTCCAGGGTCCGGCCGCTTCTTTCAGATGCCAGGCCGATCTACACCGGCACCTCGTTCATCGAAACGTTCCTGTTCGACGGCGACACCCGCCACAAGGCCAGCGCCGACGCGATCGGCAGCGGCACGCTGATGGCTGTCGCTCCGGGCAAAGGCATCCTGGCGCACCGCTGCGCAGACGGAACGCTGCATACCTATGCAGCCCTCAACAGGCCGGAGGACTGGATCAAATCCCTCGACCTCAGCGACCCGAGAGCTTCTCTCGCCGGCATCGCCGAACAGTTCAGCGGATGGGCGCCGCACCTCACCAGCCTCATCACGAACAGCGACACCACGCCCGTGCTGCGTCCGATCCACGCGCTGCCCGTCGGACACCAGTGGAAGCGCACGCCAGGCGTCACATTGCTCGGCGACGCGGCGCACCTGATGTCGCCCTTCGCCGGGGAAGGAGCAAACCTCGCTCTCTACGACGGCGCCGAACTCGCACGGGCGCTCATCGCCCATCCCGACGACATCGAGGCCGCGCTCGCCGCCTATGAAAACGATCTCTTCTCGCGCAGCACCGCGGTGGCGGATGAAACTGCGCGGAACCTCGCGCGGTTCTTCGACGAGACCGCACCGCATGGCGTGGTCGACCTATTTCGCAGGCATCTCGCCTGAGCGAGCGGACGGCTCTCAGATGACGGGTGTCGCGGTTCCCTCGGGTTCCCCGGCAGCATTACCCGGCACGGTATATCCATGAGGGCGGCGTTTTCCGGGTCGTGTTGCGGATGCGTGACAGTTCTTAAACGGCTGCGTGATACGCTCGATGTCAGTTCGTGCGGCATGGAGTCGTGCCGTCTGATGGTTGGTGCCGGGGTCTCCCGTGGGGGAACACGCAATGAACCAACGCATGCGAACGGTGACCAGCGCCGTCACGCTCACTGTGCTCGCGATCACGGCGACGCCACACGACGCGAGCGCCCGCGCCCGACAATCTCACGCCTCCATCCACACCACGCGCGCGAAGGTCGCGCACGCGGCCACGAAAGCGGGCCGGACACGCCACGCAGCGCACGTCGCCACCTCGTCCATCCCGCTGCCGCGATCACGGCCATCACTCGACGACACCGCGCCAGCGCCGGCTGCACCACCGGTGGCCGCGGCGACGGCGCTGTCCGGCGACCTTGCCGTGGTGAAGCAGGCGCTCGACCTCATCCGCAAGGGCAGAACGCGCGACGCGACGGCATTGAAGGCATCGCTCGGCGATCCCGTCGCGCAGACCCTGGTCGAATGGCTGATCCTGCGCAATGTCGACGGCGAGGCGAGCGTCGCCCGCATCGCTGCATTCGTCGGCGACAATCCGGAGTGGCCGGGCCTGCGCCAGTTGCGCGGCCGCGCCGAAGGCCTGCTGTGGCAGGAGCGCGGCAACGCCGCGGCGGTGCATCGCTTCACCGGTGACCAGCCCGTCAGCAGCAAGGGGCGACTGGCCCTCGCCCGCGTTCTTCTCGCGGAAGGCGAGCGTGACAATGCACTGCAGCAGGTTCGTGCAGTGTGGCGTGCACAGGAGCTGTCGGAGCGGCTCGAGAGCGACGCATACGCGGCGTTCGAGCCCCTGCTCTCCCGCGACGACCATCGCCTGCGCATGGACCGGCGCATCGGCGCCAAGGATTTCGCCGGCGCGATGCGCGCCGCCAGGCGGCTCGGCGGCGACGCCCAGGCGCTGGTCAAGGCCTGCGCGGCCGTCAGCGGCGGCGCGAACAATGCAGCCGCCCTGCTCGACGCTGTAGCCACCGATCTGCGCCAGGATCTCGGCTACGTGCTGTGCCGCGCGCAGTGGCTGATGCGCAGGGAGCGTTTTGCCGACGCCGGCAAGGTGATGATCGCCGCACCACAGCAGGAGATGGCGCTGCAGGACACCGACCAGTGGTGGCGCGAGCGGCGCGTGCTCGCCCGCAAGCTGCTCGATCTCGGCGACGCCGAGGCCGCCTATGGCGTGGTGCGCGACGCCGCGCCGCCGGCCAACGACAACTATCGCGCCGAGGCCCGCTTCATGGCCGGCTGGATCGCGCTGCGCTATCGCAACGATCCGGCGACGGCGCGCGAACAATTCGCGCACATCGACGACGGCTCGCGCAACCCGATCGTGCTGGCGCGGGCCAACTACTGGCGCGGCCGCGCCGCCGAGGCGCTCGGCGACACCGATTCGTCGCACGCCTACTTCGAGACTGCCGCCAGCCACCCGACCGCCTATTACGGCCAGCTCGCGCGCGTGAAGCTCGGCATCGACCGCCTCGCGCTGCGGCAGCTGCCGCCGATCGAACCGGATCTGAGCCCGGCGCCCGCGGACGACCGCGTCCGCGCTGCCGACATGCTCTATGCCATTGGCGAGCGCGACCTGGTGCTCGGATTCGTCAGCGATCTTGCGGAGCAGAACGGCAACATCACGACCCTGGCAGCACTCGGCGACCTCACCGCCCGGCGCAACGACGCCCGGGCGATGCTCGAGATCGGCAAGGCCGCACTCGCCCGCGGGCTTGCGCTCGACCACTACGCGTTTCCCGACATCGGCATCCCGGCGCATCGTCCGATCGGACCGGATATCGGACGCAGCGTGATCTTTTCGGTCGCGCGCACCGAAAGCGCCTTCGACCAGCGCGACAAGTCGCCGGCCAAGGCGGTCGGCTTGATGCAGGTCACGCCGGACGCCGGTCGCGATACCGCCAAGCGGTTCGGCGTCGCTTATGACTGGAACAAGCTGGTGACGGATCCCGTCTACAACACCCAGATGGGAGCGGCTGAACTCGCCGCCTTGCTGCGCGAATATCGCGGCTGCCATATCATGACGTTCGCCGGCTACAACGCCGGGCGCGGACGGGTACAGCAGTGGATCAAGCAGTACGGCGACCCGCGCGACCCGAATGTCGATGCGGTCGACTGGGTGGAGCGCATTCCCTTCGCCGAGACCCGCAACTACGTCCAGCGGGTGATGGAAAACCTGCAGGTCTACCGCGTGCGGTTCGACGGCGACGCAGCGATGACCGCCGCCCGCGAGCCTGCCAGCGATCCGCATCTCGAAGTTCAGGCGTCCGCGGTCAAATAGCGCCACCACGGCCTGTCGCCGCAGACGCGCGAAACGAAAATGGCCGGAACAAGCCCGACCATGACGCCTCCGATGGAGCGGTCCTCGACGACGGGGCGCACGCGGCTCGCTGTCGTCAGGCGGCGCGGACTTCGACGACAAAGCCCTTGAAGCGCTCGGCGAGATCCTCGGCCTGACGTGACAGGTCGCCGGCGGCATCGAGAACATGTTGGGCCGCCGCGCCGGTGCTGCCGGCGATCTGGCTGACGCCGCCGATCGTGCTGGTCACCTTGTGCACGGCGTCAAAAGTCTGCTGGGTGTTGCGCGCGATCTCTGCCGTCGCCTCGCCCTGTTGCTCGACGGAATGGGCGATGTTGCTGGCTGTCGAGCTGACCTCGCCGATCGCCGAGGTGATGCTCTGGATCGCGGCGACTGCATCGCGCGTCGCATCCTGGATCTGCGCGACCTGTGCCGTGATGTCATCGGTGGCCTTGCTGGTCTGCTGCGCCAGCGTTTTGACTTCGGCGGCGACCACCGCGAAGCCGCGTCCGGCGTCGCCGGCGCGCGCGGCCTCGATGGTGGCGTTGAGCGCCAGCAGGTTGGTCTGCGCCGCGATGCTGGTGATCAGACCAACCACGTCGCCGATGCGCTGCGCGCCATCGGCGAGCGCCCGCACGGTGTGGTCGGTACGGCTGGCTTCGCTCGCCGCAGTACCGGCCATCTGCGCAGTCTGCGCCACCTGGCTGGAGATGTTGCCGATCGACGCGCTGAGTTCCTCGGCGCCGGCGGCAAGCGATTCGACGTTGGCGCTGGCCTGCGCCGCGGCGCCGGCGACGGCCTCGGCCTGGCGGCCGTTCTCGGCGGCGTTGGAGCTCATGCCCCGCGCGGTCGTCTCCAGCGATGTCGATGACGCCGCAAGACGCTCGACAAGACTGCCGACGCGGCTTTCGAAATCGGTCAGCAGCGCGTCGAGCTTCGCGGTGCGACGTTCCTTGGCGCCGCGCTCGCTCTCCTGGGCGCGAGCCATCGCCTCGGCCTCGATCGCCCCCTGCTTGAGCGCTTCCATCGCCACCGCCATACGGCCGATCTCGTCGCTGCGGTCGCGCGCCGGCACCTCGACGGCGTAGTCGTGGCGGGCGATGCGCTCGATCGCGCCGGTCATCGCAACCACCGGCGAGACGATGCGGCGGGTCAGCAGGCTCAGCGCGAACACCGTGCCGAGCAGCAGCAGGACCACCAGCGCCGACATCACCGCGATGCTGATCGCCGCCGAGCGCGCGTTCGCCGCGGCATGGTCGCGGGCGAACTGCAGCGCGGCATCGCGCAGCTTGAGCGATGCCAACGCGCCATCGACCAGGCGATTGCCGAACACGACCGGCTCCATGGTGTAGCTGCCGCCCTTGCGGCCGGCATCGACGACCTCGCGGTACATCGGCATGGTGTCGTCCATCGCCTTGCGCGCCTGGGCGGCGATCGCCGACAGGTCGGCCGTGCCGGCGAGGCGGCGAACGATGGAGTCGACCGCATTCCAGTTGAGATTGATCGAGGTATCGACACCGTTGATGCTTTCGAGCAGCGCCGGGCTGAACGGCTTCCTGGCGTTCATCACCACCAGCAGCGGGCCGGTGCGGCCGGCAGTGAACACCCGCATCTGCCAGGCGCGGCGCGCCAGCTCGGTGAGGTCGAGCACCGCCGCATCCTGCAGCAGCGCGGTGGTGTCGCCGAGATCCATCGCCTCGTCGAGGTCGGCGGAGGCCTTGGCGCCGAGCGCGGTAAGCACGGTCGGGAACAACTGGCTATCGCGCTCCGCCGGCGGCTTGATGTTGGTATCGGCGACCTTGCCGCGCCAATTGACAAGCGATGCACGCAGCTTACGCAGGATGTCGAGCTGCCGTGCGGTGGTCGGTGACGCCGCGGCAGCGATGTTCTGCTCGACCGCGGCAAGCACCCCGTCGGTCGCCTCCGCGGCGGTGCGGATACGTGCCTTGCCCTGATCGTTGACCGGCTCCGGTGCGACCAGGCTGTCGAGCATGGCGACGCGCTCGGCGGCGATCTTCTCCATCAGCGACAGCAGGCGGCTGCGAACCTCGACCACCTCGGCAATGCGTCCAGCCGTCCGGTACTGGGTCACGGCCTCGGCCAGCAGGTAGAGACCGAGCGCCGCGGTGGTCACCGCAAGTGCCGACATGCAGAGCGTGAAGAGAGTCCTGATGCGCATCACAAGTTCCAGTTGAGGCCGACAGGGTCGTTAAACTTCTGGTAAATTTGTAAGGATCAGTCGTTAAATCCCGGCTAATGGATGCGGCGCAATCCGGGCACGCGGCCGTGCATACGCCAGCCTTGCGCAAGGCCGGCCGCAGCGACGGGACGGAAAGCGAGCGGGCTAGAAGTCGAGCCTGTCGCGGATCGCGTCGAGGCCGGCGCGGGCACAGGCCTCGTCCTTGTCGCCCCCTGGCGCGCCGGACACGCCGATCGCGCCGAGCAGCGTACCGCCGGCCTCGACGATCAGGCCGCCGCCAAGGAAGGTGACACGCGGCAGGCTGCCGAGCCGCGCATCGAGCTGGCCATCCCGGACCGATTTCGACAGCACGGCGGTGTCGGCGCGGAAGCCGAGCGCGGTCCAGGCCTTGTCGGTCGCCGTGCGCGATGCGGGCAGGCCGGCAAAGCGATCGCGCAGCAACACCTGCGGTTCGCCGAAACGATCGAGCACCACCACCGCCACCTGATAGCCATCGGTGCGGCAGCGCTTCAGCGCCGCCTGCGCGGCTTCGAGCGCCACGTCCGGTGACAGCGACTTGTAAGTAACGGTGGCGTCTTCGGCGCGCGCAGGGGCAAGCGAAGCGGTGAAGACCAGAGCGGCGGCGAACAGCGGAGCTTTCATCAGAGCGTCCTTGATATCAGGCTCGAAGAGCGGAACAGAATCTCGCGATCCGTCCCCTGAGGTGGCCGCGCATGGCGCGGCCCTCGAATGGCGACGGCCCGCACTGGCGATCATCGAGCACTCCACTCGCCACAAGTCCGTATTCCCAGGCGACTCCTCGGCCGTTCATCCTTCGAGGCTCGAGTCTGCTCGCACCTCAGGATGACGGAAGCAGCGCTCTCACGGCTTGAGATACGTCCAGCCTTGTTCCTGCAGCTCCATCAGGCGTACCGCGCCCGACGGAACGAGGCTCGCCTGCGGCACGATGGCGATGGGATGACCCTCGCGCTTCTCCATGCCTTCCTTGGTGTTGTTGCAGGCGGAGAATTTCACCTGGGAGGGAAAGGCGAACTCCGACATTTCGCGAAGGCGGTCCTTTACCGGCGAGGTGTCGTCGCGGAACATGTTGAGGCCGGGACCGTAGGCGACGACCTCGATCTGCACGTCCTCACCCTTACCCTTGTAGTATTCCATGATGTTGGCAGCGTTGTTGAGCGCCAGGTTCATCACCGCCGGATCGCTCTGATCAACCTGGATCGCGACACGGTGGGTCTTGCCTTCGCTCTTCGCCTCGCCGGCTGCCAGCGCGCCGGAGGCCGCCAGCGCAAGGCCGCACAGCGCGAGCAGGCCGGCCGCAGCCCTGATCAGTCTTCCCATCGCTCTCTCCTCCCCGTGGCCCGTGCTTCGTTCGTCAGGGGCGCACCACCGTGTAGCCGGTTTCGGCCAATGTGAGAAGCTGGGCGACGCCGGCCTCGACCTCCACCGCATGCGGATTGATGTCCGGGCGCTTGCCGCTGTCGCGCGCAATGGTGTCCAGCGTGTTGCCGCAGACATCGAAGCGTACGCCCTGCGCCACCAGGCTGTCGACCAGCGTGCGGTTGGCGTTGTCGACCTTCAGGAGATCGATGCCCGGACCGAAGGTCACGACCTCGATCGCCACCTTGTCCGGCCCGTAGAACTTCAGAAGGTTGTAGGCGACGCTGATGACGAGGCCTTCCTTCTTCGGATCGCTGTCGGAGAGCTGCAGCGCGAGCTTGTGCTCGGCGAACGGCTTGTCGAGGGGCGGCACGTTCTGGGCGGCAGCGGGCATCACTGTCGCGAGGCCCAGCGCGAAGACGACCGCCGCCGGTGCGAGGCCGGATCGCAGATCGACAAGCGTCTGCCGGAGCAGAAGGTGGGCACTGGTTGTCACATCGAACATGAACGTCACCTGCATTTTATCGTCACCGTCCGCGCACCTGCTCGAAACAGGTTACGGTGTTTCGGCCTGCAGTGCCATGGCAGAGCGTTTCACACTCTCCTCGTCATTGCCGGGCTTGACCCGGCAATCCAGCTTGCGCCGAACACACGAGAGCTGGATCACCGGGTCTCGGCGCTCCGCGCCGGCCCGGTGATGACGCAGAGGGAGATCGCACGCATCTTGCCCCCACACGAATTTGTCGCTTCAAGCGTAATCGACCGCCTGTGAACCCGCCCCGTCCCTCTCACCCTTGCGCCGCATAGCCGGGATTGTCGGCCACACCGCTGATGGTCACGGAGGGCTTGCCGGCCGGCGCCGACGGCTTGCCGGCGCACAGATAGGCCGCGACGGTGTCCCACACCGCAGCGCCCTTCTGCTCGTTGACCGATGCCCAGCCGGCGACCTTGTAAGTCTTGCCGGCTTCGACCGCCGCGCCGCTCGCAAGCCTGAGGTCGGAAATGCGCCGACCGACGGTCTCCGCCGGCGCGCAGCTGTAGGCAAGGCCGCCGAGACGCACCATGTCGCCGCCCTGCTGGTAATACGGATCGAGATTGAAGAGGTTGTCGCAGACATCCTCCATCACCGCCCTGAGCTGCTCGCCGGTCATCGGCTGCACGTAGACTTCGGGATAGGTCATCGCCGTCTGACCGAGCAGATCGCCCATGGTGAGCGGCGCCCCCGCGAGCACCGTCGGCCCCCAGCGGAAGCCCGGCGACAGCGCGATCTCGGCATCGAGGCCCGTCCGCAGCGCGTCGCAGATGAGTTCGTCCATCGAACCGTTGAAGTTGCCGCGGCGGAACAGCAGGCGGTCAGCGGTGGCGAGCTGCGTGTCGAATGCCGCCGCATGGGGGGCGCGCAGTTTCGCGATCAGCGCCGCCATATCGGCATCGGCCTTCAGCCGCTCGCTGAACACCGGCAGCAGGCGATAGCGCACGTCCTTGACGCCGCCCTTGCGCAGGTCGAGATCGAGCACACCGACAAACTTGCCGTTGGAGCCGGCATTGGTGACCAGCGTCCGGCCCGCAGCATTGCTGATCGCGACCGGCTGCGGCACGGCGTCGTGGGTGTGGCCGCCAAGAATGACGTCGATGCCGGTGATGCGGCTGGCGAGCTTGAGATCGACATCCATGCCGTTGTGGGACAGCAGCACCACGGCATCGACCTTCTCGGAGTCGCGCAGGCGATTGACCAGCTTCTGCAGCTCGTCGTCGCGCACGCCGAACGTCCAGTCCGGCGTGAAGCGCCTGGGATGGGCGATCGGCACATAGGGAAAGGCCTGGCCGATGATGGCGACGCGGTGATCGCCCATCTCGCGGATGATATACGGCTTGAAGACGCGGCCGGTATCCTTGTCGAAAGCCTCGGCGTCGTTGAACGCCGCTTCCTCCGTGAGGAACACGTTCTGCGCCAGAAACTCGCCCTTGAAGGCCTTGAGATTGTCGCGCAGCACCTTCTCGCCGTAGGTGAACTCCCAGTGGCCGGTCATCGCGTCGATGCCGAGGAGGTTGGCGGCCTGCACCATATCGGCGCCCTGCATGGCGTTGGCGAGGCCGCTGCCCTGCCAGAGATCGCCGCCGTCCAGCAGCAGCGAGCGTCCCGCCGGCACCGCCGCGCGCAGGCGATCGACGAGCGTCTTGAGATGGGCGAAGCCGCCCATGCGGCCGAAGCGCTTCGCACTGCCCGCAAAGTCGAGGAAGGTGAAGGCGTAGGCGTCCGCACTGCCGGACGCCACGCCGAACTGCTTGAGAAAGGCCTCGCCGACGAGATGCGGCGGGCGGCCGCGCATGGCGCCGACGCCGATGTTGATCGACGGTTCGCGGAAATACACCGGCACGAGCTGCGCATGGGTGTCGGTCATGTGCAGGATGCGCGCCGAGCCGAACGGCGCGAGATCGTAGATGTCGCTGCCGTCCGCGGCAGCGGCGAAGCGCGGCAACCCGATCACCGCCGGCGTAGCCAGCGCGGCCTTCAGAAGATCACGTCGGTGAAGCGGCATGGGGGTCCTCGTTGATCCGATAGCCTTTGGGTTGTCAGTCATTCGTCGTCCTCGACCACCACGCCCTCCCCGTCATCCTGAGGTGCGAGCCAACGGGTCCGCGCAAAGCGCGGCCCGATGACAGGCTCCGCGAGCCTCGAAGGATGAACGGCCAATGTCCAGGAAACCCGGGCCGTCGCCCTTCGAGGGTCCCGCTCCGCGGGACCACCACAGGGTGACGGATCAAGAGCCTCACCAGAAGCTAAGTCCGCTCTTCCTCATGGCCGGGCTCGACCCGGCCCTCCAGCGTCGTCCTCGACGCACGGCCAATCAGATGGATCACCGGGTCAAGCCCGGTGATGACGCTCCATGTAGGGAGACGCATGGCCGTGATCAGGCTGCTGCATCGCCCGACGCTTCAAGCGACGAACGGCGCCATCAAAACTCAACGCACCACCGCGTCACGCCAGGCATCCTTCTCGCGCAGCGCCTGGGCGATGGAGGCCTCGGCGAGGGCCTTGGCTTCCTTCGCAAGCGCAGTCGCCTTGTCGAAGTCCCCGGCCTCGCCGGCCTTGCGGGCGGCGTTGAGCGCGGCGTCGGTCGGCGTCCACTGGTTGCGCAGCTCGCCGGCACGCTTGTTGGTGGCGACGGCATCCGCAAGCGCCGCCTTGTACGCGGCGTCGGGCGCCTGCGCATGCAGCGGCGACAGCCCGAGGCCGAGCGCGACGGTGAGGATCACGACAGCGGATCGCAGCATGGCGGTGTTTCTCCCGGTGAAGGCATCG
Source organism: Bradyrhizobium sp. U87765 SZCCT0048 (assembly GCF_018131225.1). Taxonomy (GTDB): domain Bacteria; phylum Pseudomonadota; class Alphaproteobacteria; order Rhizobiales; family Xanthobacteraceae; genus Bradyrhizobium_A. The sequence continues at coordinate 1,654,571 of NZ_JAFCMM010000001.1, forward strand.
ATGCGCCCGCCCCCTCCTGCACGTGCTCCCCTCCTCATGGTGAGGAGGCGCGCCAGCGCCGTCTCGAACCATGAGGCCCGGGCCTCATCCTTCGAGACGCGGCCAAACGGCCGCTCCTCAGGATGAGGCACATAGCTCTTGGCCGCACACCTCATGGCCGCGCTCCGGGGCCGGAGATCGGCAGGCCGTTGGCGAGATAGGACAGGTAGTATTCGAGGTTGCGGTATTCCGGCGCCTGGGGCTCCAGCGGCGTTCCCCGCACCTGGCTGTTGCAGGTGGTGAAGCGGCGACTGATGGTGCCCATGCCGCCCCATTCGGAGCGATAGATCGGCATGGCGTTGAGAATGCCGAGCGCCGGCGCCAGCACCTCGGCGCGAATGCGCTCGCCCGGGCTCTGGATGTGACAGCTCGCGCAGGAGAAGTTGAGCTGGCCGCGGCGCTGGTAGAAGTACTGCTTGCCGGCCTCGTAGGCTTCGAGCGCGCGCGGATCGTCCGGAATCTTGATTGCGAACGGCTTGCCGCGCGAGGTCATCGCCATGTAGGCGGTGACGGCGGCCATGTCGTCCTTGACATAGGAGTACGGCGCTTCGCCATTGGCCTCGAGGCAGCGGTTGACCGCAAGCTCGAGCGTCACCACCTCGCCCTTGTCCTTGTCGAAATAAGGATAGTCCTGGCGAATGCCGAGCCCCTTATTGGGAAAGCAGTCGGCGAGCGACTTGCCGTTCCTGAACGGCTGCGCCAGCAGCTCCTTGCCGCGGTCGACAGCGAAATCGTAAGGCGGAAAGTCCTCCTTCTCGATCCACTGCTTGCGCATGTCCTCGTTCATCGAATAGGGGCCGTTGACGAAATCGTCGAGCGGCACCTTCGGAAACTTCTTGACGAAAAACTCGCGGAACGCCCTGGACTCCTGCTCCGGCGTCGTTTTGTCGACCGCCATCGCCGGGCGCAGAACGAGACCTGCCGCCAACCCGGCCACCACGGCGGCGATCGTTGCGAGCATCGCGACGTTGCGCACCATTGTTTCTCCCTTCGCTGATCATGATCCCCGTCCCGCAACGGCGGGAAAAGCCCGCGCCACGAAGGATGAGGCCTCCTGGTTCGAAACGGCGCCGACGCGCCCTCTCACCCTGAGGAGGAAGGCTCGCCCGCGGCCGCTGGCATGCAGCGGCCGCGGGCACGCCGGCTCGTCAGCCGATCTTGGCCGTCAGCGTGTCGGTCGCGCCCTTGTTGTCGACCCAGGTGATCTTGAGATCGTCGCCCTTGGCACCGCCCTTGAAGGCGAACTTGACGAACGGATCTTTCGACACCGCCGGGCCCCACAGGGCGGTGAACACCACCTTGCCGCCGGTCTCGAAGGTCACCGTCTCGATGTGGTGCGGCGGGATCAAGTCGCCCTTGGCGTCCTTGACGAATCCGGAATCCATCGGATGCTGGATCAGCGCCTGGACTTCGGTGGTCTCGGTGCCGGCGGTGGCGCGTACGCGGATGGTCGATGCCATGATGTCTCTCCCCTGCTCAGCCGCCGCAGCCGCCGACGGTGACCTTGACTTCCTTGGTGGCGCTGAACAGCTTGCCACCGGACTCGACCACCGCGATCACGTTGCTGGTCTTGGCCATCTTCAGGCGGTTGGACACTGCGGGCGTTGTTCCCTCGGGAATCCTGTAGGAGGCCGCCAGCGCATTCGGATTCTCGGCGACGAGGATCGCGATCGACGTGACATTCGGCAGCGAGGTCGACACGCTGATCGGCACCACCGCGCCGTTCTCGGCGATCTCCGGCGCTTCCAGCTTGACCTTGTCGGACACTTCGGCGGCCTTGCCGTACAGCGACTTCAGCGCGTCGGCGTCGGACTTCTGCTTGAACGCATCAGCCGGCCAGCCGGCCGCGTTGGCCGCAAAAGCGGCGACGGCCCTCATCGCGTTCAGTCCGATACCGAACAACGCGGCGAGTGCCGCGCCACGCAGCACCGTGCGGCGGGAGGCGCGCGCGCCGCCCCCGGACAGCGTCCTTGTCAGGCTGGATCTCAGGGTGGACATCGGTTCTCTCCCGGTGAGTTGTTCGATCCCGGCTTACGGCCGGTATGCGATCCCTGGTTGCGGTTTGTCTGGCCTAGAGTGTGTAGAGAAAATCGACCACCGCCGATATCTCTTTGTCGGTGAGGATGAGGTTGCGTCCGAACGGCGGCATCACTGTCTGCGGGTTGCGCCGTGTCTCGTCGGTGACGATGCCAACGAGTTCGTTGCGATCCGGAAAGCGCGCCTTCATGTCGCTGAGCGGCGGTGCGATGGTGCCGGGCAGCTCGCCGCCCTTGATCTCGTGGCAGGACAGGCAATTGCCCTTGCCGCGGTCGAACGCCAGCGCGCGCCCCTCGGCGGCCGACGGCTCGACCCAGGCCGGCATCTTGCTCGCCGCCTGCGGCTGGGCCGACGACTGGCCGTGCGCGACTGTCGTCGCCACGAACGCCGCTGCGATGACCAATATCCGCATCCCCTTCATGTCCACCCGCCTTTCACGATCGTCGGCCCTGTTCGGATCACTTTGGCTGCATGTCGTCAAGCGGCCCGGTGGTGCGCGGTGTCAGGTTGCGCCCCTCGGCGGTCGAGACGACGGTGACGGTCTTCGGATCGACGCACTTCGTCATGCACGGCGCGGTCTGCGTATCCGGACGCGGATCGGTCCAGGTGAAGCTGTCGTGGTTCGGCATCTTCACCCGCGGCAGGCTGTCCTTGTCCGCCACGAAGTCGTCGGGAACGATGTTGTTGAGGCTGAGGATGTACGCCGTGAGCGCATAGACATCGTCGGCGGACAAGGTGTGCGGCGTCGGCATCGGCATGGCGCGGTTGATGTAGTCCCACAACGTGACCGCGAACGGCCAGTAGCTACCGACCGTGGGCTCCGGCCTCTCGCCGGTCAATGTTCCATTGCCGCCGACAAGCTTGGGGAAACGCCCCTCGCCCTCGCCGAACGTGCCATGGCACACCGCGCACTGCTCGGCGAAGACATCGGCACCACGTGTCGCGCTGCCCTTGCCGGGCGGCAGCCCCTTGCCGTCGTCGCCACGGGCGTCGATGTCCCAGCCGGCGATCTCGGCAGCGGTCGGCGCGCGGCCGTAGCCGAACGGCTGCGGCTCACCCGCCCTCGCCGCGCCGCCGGCCAGCAGCACACCGGCGATGGCCGCACCGGCGAACAGGCGCAAGGACAGCTCACGCGGTCTGGACATCGAACACGCTCCCGTCCGCCTTGACCTGCCAGGTCTGGATCGCATTGTTGTGGTAGACCGAATTGACGCCGCGCACCTTGCGCAGCTCCGCGATGGTCGGCTGCACATAGCCGGTCTCATCGATGACGCGGGACTCGAGCAGCGCCGGCCGGCCATCCCAGCGCCACGGCAACGTGAAGCGCGTCAGCGCCTTGGACAGCACCGGCTCCTTGAGCTCCGCCTTCTGCCAGTTGACGCCGCCGTCGACGGAGACATGCACCTCGCGCACCTTGCCGGCGCCGGTCCACGCGAGACCACGGATCTCATAGAGCCCTGGGCCACTCAGCGGCTTTTCGGGGCACGGGAAGGTGATGACCGACTTGGCGTCGATCGCCCAGGTGAAGCCGCGCGATTTTCCATCCGGCATCAGGTCCGTGTACTTGGAGGTCTCCTCGCGCGAGTACCAAGGGCGATCGCCGACCTTGATGCGGCGCAGCCACTTGATGTTGACGTTGCCTTCCCAGCCGGGGACGACGAGACGCAGCGGATACCCCTGCTCCGGACGCAGCGCCTCGCCGTTCTGGGCATAGACCACGAGACAGTCGTCGAGGCACTTGTCGAGCGGCAGGCTGCGCGTCATGTGAGCGCCGTCGGCGCCCTCGACCAGCAGCCACTTCGCCTCCTTCTTGAGGCCGACTTCGGCGAGCAGGGTCGACAGCTTGACGCCCGTCCATTCGGCGCAACTGACCATGCCATGGGTGAACTGCAGCGAGTTGAGCTGGGCAGCACGCCACTCCATGCCGCCATTCGCCGGACATTCGATGAAGTGGACGCGCGAGGTCGAGGGATAGCGCAGGATGTCCTTCATGGTGAGCAGCAGCGGCCGCTCGACCAGGCCATGGATCATCAGACGATGCGCCGCAGGATCGACATCCGGACGACCGGCATGATGACGCTCGAAGAACAGGCCGTTCGGCGTGATGATGCCGTGGAGATCCTGCAGCGGCGAGAAGCTGACGGAGGATTCCATGCCGGCGGTGAGCCAGGGCACGTTGCGGCGGATGACGCCGGCCTCCTGATCCGCCGGCCGGCCATAGGGCCGGTCGACGACGCCGGCGCCAAGCGACTGCGACCAGGGCGCATCCGCCGGCGGCGCCGGCGGATCCTCGCCGGCCTCGGCCGCACCGCCTTGCAACAGCAGGCCGGCGGCGAGCGCGCCGGAGGTTTTCAGCAGCGAACGCCGCCCGACCAGGCGAACGGCGCCATTGTCGTCGCGCATCGCGGAGACACCGCCCGCGGTGAGCCCGCGCAAGAATTTGCTCCACACGCTCCCTCCCTCGCCAGCAATCTTTTCCGATCGGCGGCGCTTTTGAAATCTTTCTCTCTCGCGTATCGATGACTGCTAAATTAGTCAATGCTAAAGTAGTGGACGCTGATAGACTTCACAGCGGCATCGTGCATCGCAGCAAAACGGAACCGCACGACGGCCGCGACCGGGGCAGACCATCATGGACATGCAGACCTCCCGCGCAGCCAGGGCGCGCGCGGCGCAGGACAGCGAGCGACGGGAGCTGGCGCGGCAGGCGGCCGACGCCGCGCGGCTGATGAGCCTGCTTGGCAACGCCAACCGCCTGCTGATCCTGTGCTACCTGATGACGCGCAAGGAGATGAACGTCGGCGAACTGGTCGCCGCCGTCGACCTCAGCCAGTCGGCGCTGTCGCAGCATCTGACAAAGCTGCGCGCCGACGGCCTCGTCGCCACGCGCCGCGACTCCCAGCACATCTACTACCGCATCGCCGACCCGCGCGTCGCCAAGCTGATCAAGACGCTGAAGAAACTCTATTGCGACGATATGGCATGAAATTGCGTCCTGCTCCGCTGCTCGCCGCGCTCGCCGCCATCGCGCTGACGCAGGCACCGACGCGCGCCGAGACCCCGGCGGCCTACGCGCCGCTGACGCGGCCGCTCGACATCCAGCAGGTGCCCGGCAAGCCGGTGTATTACAGCATCGGCAATCCCGGCGTGCCGGGATCGGCCAACGAGGGCAACACCTCGAACGCCGGCTATGTCGTCACCGACGACGGCGTCGTGGTGTTCGACGCGCTGGGCACGCCGAGCCTCGGCTTCGCACTGCTGACCGACATCCGCGCACACAGCGACAAGCCGGTGCGCTTCGTCGTTGCCAGCCACTACCACGCCGACCACATCTACGGCCTGCAGGCGTTCAAGGATCATTCGCCGGCGGTGATCGTCGCGCAGGATCGCGCCACCGAATACCGCGACAACGACGAAACCCAGGACGAGCGCGCGGCACAGCGCCTCGACCAGCGCCGCGGCGCGCTTTACCCGTGGGTGAACAAGGACACCCGCGTGGTGCCGCCGGACATCACCTTCGACGACCGCGCGACGCTGATGGTCGGCGGCAAGCGCTTCTCGCTGATCTATGCCGGCCCCGCGCACTCCGGCAGCGACATCATGATGATGGTCGAACCCGACGGCGTGCTGTTCGCCGGCGACATCGTGCAGAACAGCCGCATCCCGTTCATGAACGGCGACGACGTCGACACCGCGCAATGGCTCAGGGCGCTCGACACCGTGCTCAAACTGGAGCCGAGCTATGTCATCCCCGGCCACGGCAAGCCGTCGGCCGCGGCGAAGGAGGCGATCACCTTCACCCGCGACTACATCACCTATGTGCGCGCGGCGATGGGCAAGGCGGTCGAGAACTGGACCGACTTCGACACCGCCTACCGCGACACCGACTGGTCGAAGTACAAGGAATTTCCGGCGTTCGATGCCAACAACCGCGGCAACGCCTATCGCATCTACATCGAGCTGGAAGGCGCCCAGTTCAAGAAGTGAGCGATGCACCTAGGGCGTTAGGGCCAAACACCTCCCCTGGATTGATGCGCGTCGCAGAGCTCCTGATAGTGCCAAATCATGCATGTAAAATTCGGATGCGAAAGAAGCGCCTGAGCTGACTTGCGCGTAGCTGCTTCAAAACTCCCGTATTTGTCTGCAACCCAGCGCTCCATATGCTTCCATTGCTCATCACCCCACTCCTGCGGGCGATCTTCTAAGGACCACCATTCATTCATCCGGAGATGATTCTTACGGAGCTCCCAAACCCAGAAGTCAGCGGCTTGAAGAGCTGGAACATCCTTAAACGTCAGCTGTTCCGGCAGTCCGTTGGCTGCAAGCTGATCGAAGATGCCCTGAGCGCCATTAAAACTATCGGACTCCGCGTACTTCTGCGCCGTGTCCAGCTTCTTTTGAACCTTTTCGACGTGATCGAAGATCAATTCGGTTGTGTGCCCACAATAATCCTTGCCAACCAGCACCATACAGCCATACGCCGCCAGCGCGTAAGGTTCGAGCTTCAAACTCTTTTCGACATTGAAGCGCTCAAGGTCCTTGAGGCGAACCAAGCAACCGAAGCCCGCTAGATTGCTCTCCTTAATGGCTTCAGCCAAATCGCCCATAAAGCTCGCAACCTCTTGGCGATGCTCTTTCTCCGGATACCATTTGGCATAGACGCCGTTTGGCTTTTGCATTTCCCGCATGTGGAAGTAGGGCACACCGTGTTTGGCTAAAACCTCCGGCCAGAGCTGCTGAAATGCTTTCCATTGATAGAAACTGCCGACGTAGCCTCCAATCGCCCAAACCTCACCATTGGTTTGGCTATCGTCGAAATAGCCTTTTGCTACAGGGGCGCTGGATACCACCATGATGCTATGCTCCGGCGGCCGATAGAGGACCAAAGCTCACCCATTCGGATCTGAGCGCCGAATCGTTTAGCCGCTCTTGTGTGAGCATATCCGCCGTTATGGAGCACCGAAGCAAAACGTTACCGGTGCCGAAATGCCGGGACCTTCCCCTCGACGGCCGTCACGCCTCGCCGACCCGCTTGACTCAATCATAACTCACCGGTTATAGATTGATTAATAACCACTGAGTTATTGATCGGGATATGTCAGCTACCCACGATGTGCTCTTTCGAACGCTCGCCGACCCGACGCGGCGGGCGATCTTCGAGCGGTTGTGCCGCGAAGGCGAGCAGACGGTCGGCGCCCTCACGGCCCGCGCCGGGGTCTCGCAACCGGCCGTGTCCAAGCATCTCGGCGTGCTGAAACAGGCCGGCCTCGTGCGTGATCGCCAGGACGGCCGACAGACGCACTACAGCGCGCAACTCCGTGCGCTGACGCCGCTGATCGACTGGACGAACCAGATGGCCGGTTTCTGGGAAAACCGGCTCGACGATCTCGAAGACCTGCTGAAACGGATGGACCAATGAGCAATACGTCGACCGAAACGCGCACCGTCGTCGTCGAGCGCGAGATGCCGCATCCGCCGGAAAAGCTGTGGCGTGCGCTGACCCAGCCCCATCTCATCCAGGAATGGCTGATGAAGAACGACTTCAAGCCGGTGGTCGGCCATCGCTTCAACCTGCGCGGCGAATGGGGCGGCGTGCTGGATTGCGAAGTCCTCGCCATCGAACCGCACCGCACGCTGTCCTACACCTGGGATCACGCGCACGACGATGCCGCCTTCGATCTGAAGAGCGTGGTGACCTTCACCCTCACTCCGACAGGCAGCGGGACTCTTCTGCGCGTCGAGCAAGCCGGCTTCCGGCCCGATCAGAAGCAGGCGCACGGCGGCGCCCGGTTCGGCTGGCAGAAATTCCTGACCGACCTCGAGCAGGTCGTGGCGCGGACGGACTGACGTCCACAGGCAAATCCATCACCCCCCATCTTTCGGAGGAGATTCCCTTGAACTGGAACGCCCGGATTCGACAGGCACACCGCTGGCTGTCCATCACCTTCACAGTCGCCGCCATCGCCAACATCATCGCCATGGTGCAGGAGAAACAAGCGGTCTGGGTCGGGCTCCTCGCCCTGTTCCCGCTCGTGCTGATGCTGCTCAGCGGCCTCTACCTGTTCGCACGACCATATATCGCGCCGTCGCGCACCACGGCCGGCGAAGCGACGCACGCGGGACAACGCCCATGACCAAAGCGGCAACGCCTGTGAAGACAACGAAGCACGGCGCGAAGGCCGTGCCGGCGGCAGATGCGTCGTCCCTGATCGACGCGCGCATCGAGGAGCTCGGCGACTGGCGCGGCAAGATGCTCGGCGAACTCCGCGCGCTCATCAAGGAGGCCGTCCCCGACATCGTCGAGGAGTGGAAGTGGCGTGGCGTCCCCGTGTGGTCTCACGACGGCATCATCTGCACCGGCGAGACCTACAAGAGCGTCGTGAAAATGACGTTTGCGAAAGGCGCGGCCCTGGCGGACCCGTCGGGTCTGTTCAACTCCAGCCTCGAGGGCAACACGCGCCGCGCCATCGACGTCCGCGAGGGCGAGAAGATCAACGCAAAGGCGCTGAAGGCCCTCATCCGTGCCGCAGCTACCCTGAACGCATCGAAGACGAAGCGCTGATCAGGCCGTGCACGGCGCCGGCATCACCGGGACGCGGCCGACACCGGCCCGGTGATGCCGTTCGAACGGATGGCGTCAGCGCTCCCACCAGAACCATTCGGCATGAGCACGCCGCCAGTCGGCATGCCGCTGCTCGTTGCGTCCGAGCAGAATGCCGAAACGCACACAGGCACGCCGGTCACCCTTGTCGCAGAGCTGATGGAAGCCGATGATCTCGGCCTCCGCATTGCTCTGCGCCCGCGCCGGAAGGTTCGCCGCACCGAGCATCACCGCTGCGACGCCGGCTACGGCCAGACAGGATTTCGCGATCATCATCTCTCCTCGCTTGGAAGACCCCGCGGCCGGAACGTGAGGCCACCGACGTGAACCGGCCGTGAACCAACTGACGCGCGGCGCCGCCACCCGCGCGGACGTGATCGCGGCCATGGATATCGTGAACCCCCGCGATGTGATTTTTGATGAAGCGCGCGCTTGCCAATCACCGGCGGGCGCGACATCCTCCCGGCCGACGAGCCGACCACGCCGCAGATCCGGAGAGCGCCGATGTCGATGCCGAGCCTCGCCTCCCAGGCCCTTCCCGCCGGCCATGTCGCCCGCGCAGACCGTGCCGCGCTGCGGCATATTCCCGGCGATGAGGGCTGGCCGGTGGTTGGCCGCACCTTCAATGTCCTCGCCGACCCGCTCGGCGAAGCCCGCCGCATGGCGAAACGCTTCGGCCCGGTCTACCGGTCGCGGCTGCTCGGCGAGACCAGCATCGCCCTGCTCGGTCCCGAGGCCAACGAGTTCGTCTACCTCGACCAGACCAAGCTGTTCTCCTCGACCCATGGCTGGGATTCGATTCTCGGCCTGCTGTTTCCGCGCGGCCTGATGCTGCTCGACTTCGACGAGCACCGCCTCCATCGCCGCGCGCTGTCGGTCGCCTTCAAGGCCGGCCCGATGAAATCGTACCTCGCCCAGCTCGATGCCGGCATCGCCGCGCGGGTCGCGCAATGGCGGCACTCGCCGGGCGAGATGCTGTTCTATCCGGCGATGAAGCAGCTCACGCTCGACCTCGCCGCCACCTCGTTCCTCGGCACCGACATCGGGGCCGAGACCACCGAGGTGACCCAGGCATTCGTCGACATGGTGGCGGCCTCCGTCGCCGTGGTCCGCAAGCCGCTGCCCGGCACGCAGATGGCGCGCGGCGTCGCCGGCCGCAAGCGCATCGTCGCCTACTTCTCCGAACAGATCCCGATCCGCCGCGCCCGTGGCGGCGACGACCTGTTCTCGCAGCTTTGCCAGGCGACCCACGAGGACGGCGCGCTGCTGTCGACGCAGGACATCGTCGACCACATGAGCTTCCTGACCATGGCCGCGCACGACACGCTGACGTCGTCGCTGACCTCGCTGGTGTACTTTCTCGCCGCCGATCCGCAGTGGCAGGAACGGCTGCGCGCCGAAGTCGCCGCGCTCGGCCTCGCCGCGGGCGAGCCGCTGCCATTCGACAAGCTCGAGGCGCTGCCGCTCACCGAGATGGCCTTCAAGGAGGCGATGCGCCTCAACCCGCCGGTGCCGTCGATGCCGCGCCGCGCCACGCGCGATTTCACGTTTCGCGGCTTCACCATCCCCGCCGGCACGCTCACCGGGGTCAACACGCTCTACACCCACCACATGCCGGAGCTGTGGCCCGAGCCGGAGATCTTCGATCCCCTGCGGTTCACCGATGAAGCACAGCGTGCGCGGCACCGCTTCGCCTATGTGCCGTTCGGCGGCGGCGCGCACATGTGCCTGGGCCTGCACTTCGCCTATATGCAGGCGAAATGTTTCGCGGTGCACGTGCTGCGCAATCTCGATGTCTCGATCGCGCCTGGCTACAAACCGGCGTGGCAGATGTGGCCGATCCCCAAGCCCAGGGACGGCCTGAAGGTGACGCTGGCGGCGCGGGGCTGAGGCGGCGATGCCGCCCGCGGTCGACCTGTTCTTCTCGTTCCGCAGTCCCTACAGCTACCTCGCCCTGCACAAGACCATGCGCATGGTCGAGGACTATGACATCGAGGTGCGGCTGCGCGCGGTGTATCCGCTGGCGGTGCGGGTGCCCGGCTTCTTCAAGCGTGCCGATCCGCGCTTCGCACGCTATGTGGTGCGCGACGCCATGCGTGTCGCCGAGCACGAAGGCATCCCGTTCCGCTTTCCCCGGCCCGATCCGATCGTGCAGAACATGACAACGCTCGAGGTCGCGGCCGAGCAACCCCACATCCATCGCCTGACGCGCCTCGCCGCCGCGGCGCAGCTCGAAAACCGTTCGCTTGCCTTCACCGCGGCGATCGCGCCGGTGCTGTGGGACGGCCGTGTCAGCGGCTGGAACGAGGGCGACCATCTGGCGCGCGCCGCGCATGCCGCGGGCTTCGATCTCGGCGCACTCGACGCGGCGATCACGGCCGAGCCCGATCGCCATGAGGCCGTCATCGCCGACAACGAGCGCGACCACGCGGCGTCCGGCCACTGGGGCGTGCCGACCTTCGTGTTCGAAGGCGAACCGTTCTTCGGCCAGGACCGCATCGACCTGCTGATCTGGCGCATGACGCAGAAGGGCCTGACGCGGCGCACCTGAGTGAATGCGTCGGGAACGCCCGTTTGACAGAAGCAGAAGACGGCGCGCGCGTCAGGTCGGCTGCAGCGCCGGCACGCGCAGGCGGCCGCGCAGGCCGACGATGGCGCCGACGAAGATGCCGGCGACCGCGACGAACGAGCCGATCGACAGCGTCGACAGGCCGGTGAGGCCCTGACCGACCGAGCAGCCATAGGCGAGCGCGCCGCCGCAGCCCATCAGCGCCGCGCCGGCAATCGAGCGCAGCATGTGGTTGGGCGAACTGTAGCTCTCGACCCTGAAGCCGCGGGTCAGCGCCGCGGTGATGAAGCTGCCGGCGATGACGCCGGGCACCAGCGCGGTGCCAAAGCTCATCGACAGGCCGGTCGACAGCATGGCGTATTGCAGGGTATCGGACAGCGGCGCGACGAAGGTCAGCGACGTCACCGGCACCGGATTGAAATCGTCAGCGCCGAAATAGCCGGTGATCAGCCAGCCGGCGACCACGAGCGCACCGACGGCGAGGCCGGCGGCGACCTGCAGCGGCGCGCGGCGGAAACGGGCGTCGGCGAGCGCGAAGACGGCGAGCGGCAGCGCGACCACGAGACCGGCGACGATGTGGGCGGCACCCTCGCCGAGGCCAAGGTGACTGGCGATTGCCGGCAGCGCGTTGAACGCAGGCGTCGCCTGCGACCACTGCAGCAGCGCGATGCGCGCCGGCGCGACGAGGCCCTTGAGCGTCATCTGCGCCACCACCGCGATCACCAGCACCACGACCAGCGAGCGCAGGTTGCCGCGCCCGAGCAGCACCAGGGCGCGCGACGCACAGCCATTGGCGAGAATCATGCCGTAGCCGAACAGCAGGCCGCCGGCGAACATCAGCGGCGCGGAAAACTGCGGCTGCAGGTAGATCGACCTCGAGAGATCGACGAGGTCGGCGGCGGCCGCGAGCTGGGTCGCCAGCACGGCGACGGCGGCGGCGAGCGCGAAGCTGCGGATCCTGCGGCCGTCATCGGCCTGCAGCCAGTCCTTGATGCTGCTGTTGAGGCAGAAGCCCGACAGCAGGCCGACCGAGCCGAACAGCAGGCCGATCAGAAATCCCGGAGCAATGACGGTGAGCGTTGGTGACACGGCCCGGCCTCGCCTGATGTGCGTTAAACCCTTGCAGGCACTCGTAAATAATGGACGGGCCGGATGCGGTCCATTGCCGCGGGGAAATAAGGATTGTTATCATCCCGCAGGGATGATCGACGCGTCATTTATACTAAATAATGGCAATAATTTAGAATTTATGTCCACGACCGTGGGCCGAACCCGCTCAACGCGACACAGCCATGCTGCGGAAACCCACGCCAGGAGTACGATTGTCTCCCGGCGCGAATGAACGCCCAAACGAGACGAGGTGCCCCGGCGAACCGGCGCACCTCGCATAAACCCACGTCGTCCGATCTCACATCACCGGATGATCGACGGCGCGGACCATGACCGCGCCGGTCACATCACCAGTACGGGCAGACCAGCCGGCCCCAGCGATTGTAGAAGCAGCCCGGGCCGATGCCCCAGCCGCGACCACGGCCCCAGCCACGTCCGCGACCCCAGCCACCGCCGCGACCACGGCCCCAGCCACCGCCGCGACCGCCACCACCACGGCCACCGCCGCGACCGCCACCACGGGCTTCCGCCGACGTCGTGCCTGCAGCCGTCATCACCGCCGTGGTGCCGACGAGACTGACGCCATAGATCGCGACCAGCGTCAGCGCGGCCAAGGCGCGTGTCAGAAAAGGTTTACGGGACTTCACAGTCGTCATCTCGTCATCTCCCGGTCGTTTCAGGCGCCGGACCGGTGCAAAACCGCATCAGCCAGCCAAAGTGTTCGTCAGCGACCCAACATCAAGCACGCATGACTCAAGGCATGTCCCCGTAACGGCGGCAGGATAGGGACGGGCCCCGAATGGGTCAAGCAAACGATCTCCCCCTCCATCGCGTCATGCCACCGAGGCTTTGTCATGGCATGGCCTGCGACGGTTCGACGCCACGCCACACATGAACGGCTTCAGCGCCACATTGTGCCGCGTGTGCACGCGCCGCCATTGTTGCAGCGCACAGCCAACGCCGATGAAACCCCGCGCGTTCCGCTCCGGACCAAGTATAAAGCCGCAATGTCATTGCATGGATTGAACCGGACGGGCTGTCGTATCGTCCTATCCGGTTCCTTCCCCGCGTTCTTCCATCCCCGTCGCGAAAGCCGCATGCCCAAGTCCCACACCTATGTCCTCGGCCTCAACACCTATGATCATGACGTCAGCGCCTGCCTGCTGCGCGATGGCGCCATCGCGGTCGCGATCGCCAAGGAGCGCATCACCCGCGAGAAGCACGCCAGCGGCTTCTATCAGGAAGTGATCGACTACTGCCTCAAGGCCGAGGGCATCACGCTGGACGACGTCGATCTGGTGGTGCGCAACTGCTACATCCTGCCGGTGCCGGAGATGGAGGAGCGGCTGGTCTATCAGGACATGCCGGGTTTCCTGCCGGAACCGGAGCGCGCCACCGCGACGGCCCATCCGCTGTTCCAGTCGACCTCGGCCAAGGTGGTGTCGATCTCGCACCATCTCGCCCACGCCTTCAGCGCGTTCGCCGCCTCGCCGTTCGACGAAGGCGCGGTCATGATCGTCGACGGCGTCGGCAGCTACAAGTCGGACGTGTCGGAGCCCTACCCCGCCGATGCTGCCGGCCCGCTCGCCCGCGAGTCGGAGAGCTACTACACTTTCAAGGGGCGCGAGCTCACCTGCCTGAAGAAGGTCTGGATGGAGCCGGAGCGCGGCTTCCTCAGCGATGAATTCTACAACATGCGCGGCCTCGGCGCGCTGTACAGCCGCGCCTCGACCTATGTGTTCGGCGACTGGAACAAGTGCGGCGAACTGATGGGCCTCGCACCCTACGGCCGCCCCGGCCACGCCCGATCGCTGATGCAGTTGCGCGATGGCGAACTCGACGTGCCGCCGTGGACACGCGACCTCGACCATCCCTTCATCCTCGACACCGACCAGTCGTGGGAAAACAGCCCGAACGTGACGCACTGGCAGGATCTCGCCTGGCGGGTGCAGGACGACACCGAGAACGTGCTGCTGGCGCGGGCAAAATGGCTGCGCGAAACTACCGGCGCAAAGAACCTGTGCATCGCCGGCGGTGTCGCGCTCAACTGTGTCGCCAACGGCCGTATCGCCCGCGAGGCCGGCTTCGACAATGTCTGGATCCAGCCGGCGGCCGGCGACGACGGCATCGCCATCGGCTGCGCGCTCTATGGTCATCTCGTGCTGCTGCAGCAGCCACGCGGCTATGTGATGGAGCACGCCTACACCGGCCGCCGCTACGGTGACGACGAGATCGACGCTGCCATCAAGCGCTCGCTGATCAGCGTGCAGACCACCGTCACCCGCAGCGCCGACATCGCCGCCGACACCGCAAAACTGCTCGCCGACCAGAAGGTGATCGGCTGGTTCCAGGGCCGCTCGGAATTCGGCCCGCGCGCCCTCGGCAACCGCAGCCTCATCGCCGATCCGCGCCGCGCGGAGATGAAGGACATCCTCAACAAGCGGGTGAAACATCGCCAGGCGTTCCGGCCATTCGCGCCGATCGTGCTGCACGAACGCGCCAGGGAAGTGTTCGAGGGCGAGGAGGATTCTCCCTTCATGCTGATCGCCAAGCGCGTGCGCGACGAATGGCGCGACCGCATCCCGGCGATCGTCCATGTCGACGGCACCGCGCGGGTGCAGACCGTGCGCGAACAGACCAATCCGGAGCTCTATCGGCTGCTCAAGGCGTTCGAGGCGCTGACCGGCGTGCCGGTGCTGCTCAACACCTCGTTCAACGTCAAGGGCGAGCCAATCGTCGAGACGCCGCGCGACGCCGTCGCCTGCTTCCTCACCACCGGCATCGACCACCTCGTGCTGCACGACCGCCTGGTGTCGAAGAACGCACTGCACCCGGTGGTCAACCCGCTGGTCGAGATCTACTCCGACGTCGCCAGCATCGTGGTGTCGAGCATGAGGAGCTGAAGGCGGTCTCTCGCCGCGTAGCGGGGACGCCGTCCAAAATGCATGCTCGGAGAATCCCGGGTGTCGCTTCGTTCACCTGGGCTATACGTCAACGCTTGTTGCGAAAACGCCTACACCGCACGTCCGCGCCTCTCTCCTCATGGTGAGGAGCGGCCTCTCGGCCGCGTCTCGAACCATGAGGCCGATGCGCATCTGCAACGAAGGCCCGGGCCTCATCCTTCGAGACGCCTGCTACGCAGGCTCCTCAGGATGAGGGGAACGGCACAGACCTCATGCCACCACAGCAAAACGCTAGCGCCCCGAAAATTTCGCCGGCCGCTTCTCGACGAAGGCGGCGGCGCCTTCGCGCAGGTCTTCGGTGACGAAGGCCTTCGCCTGCGCGATCGCCTCGCCGTCGAGGGCGGTCGCCAGCGGCGCGGCGAAGGCGGCCTCGACCTGGCCCTTGATGAGGCCGATGCTGATCGGCGGGCCCTCGGCCAACTTCTGCGCCAGCGCAAACGCTTCGGACATCAGCTGTTCGTCGTCGACCGTCTTCCAGATCAGGCCCCACTGCTCCGCCCGCGCCGCATCGAGCGGCTCGCCGAGCAGTGCCAGCGCGCGGGCGCGGGCGACGCCGACCGAGCGCTGCAGCAGCTGCGAGGTGCCGGCATCGAGCGCGGCGCCAAGCTTGACAAAGGACAGCACGAAGCGCGCCGAGCGCGCCGCCAGCACGATGTCGCCGGCGAGCGCGATGCCGACGCCAGCGCCGGCCGCCGGGCCGTTGACCGCGACCACGACCGGCACGGCGGCCGCGCGCATCTTGGCGATCAGCGGATTGACTTCGTCACGCAGCAGCGAAGCAACCCGATCGCCCGCGTCGAAGGTCGAACCGCCGAGCTGGGCGCCGGCGCAAAACCCCTTGCCCGCGCCGGTCAGCACGATGGCGCGCACGGCCTTGTCGGCCAGCCCTGCATCGAATGCCGCGTTGAGCTCTGCGATCAACGTGCCGCCGAGCGCATTGTACTGCGCCGGATTGTTGAGGGTGATGACGGCGACCGCGCCGCGCCGCTCGGTGAGAACCATTGCCATGTGAGCACTCTCCCTCACAGCGACCGCGCGATCAGCATTTTCATGATCTCGTTGGTGCCGCCATAGATCTTCTGGATGCGGGCGTCGACATACATGTTGCCGATCGGATATTCCTGCATGTAGCCGTAGCCGCCGTGGAGCTGCAGGCATTCGTCGACGGTCTCGCACTGCTTCTGCGTCGACCACCATTTGGCCATCGAGGCCGTCACCGCGTCGAGATCGCCCTCGATCAGGCGGCCGATGCAGTAATCGACGAACACCCGCGCGATGGTCGCCTCGGTCTTGCGTTCAGCGAGCTTGAAGGCCGTGTTCTGGAATTCGAGGATCGGCTTGCCGAACGCCTGGCGTTCTTTCGTATAGGCGGCGGTCAGCTCCACCGCGCGCTCCATCGCCGCCACCGCGCCGATGGCGATGATCAGCCGCTCCTGCGGCAGCTGCTGCATGAGCTGGACGAAGCCCTGGCCCTCCTCGGAGCCGAGCAGGTTCTCCGGCGGCACGATCGCGTTCTCGAAGAACAGCTCCGAGGTGTCGCCGGCCTGCAAGCCGATCTTGTCGAGGTTGCGGCCGCGGCGGAAGCCGTCGTTGCCGGCGGTCTCCAGCACCAGCAGCGACAGGCCCTTGGCGCCGGTGCCGCCAGTGCGCGCCACGACGATCACGAGATCCGCGGTCTGGCCATTGGTGATGAAGGTCTTCTGGCCGTTGACGACATAGGCGTTGCCCTCGCGCCGCGCGGTGGTCCGCACGCTCTGCAGGTCCGAGCCGGTGCCGGGCTCGGTCATGGCGATGGCGCCGATCAGCTCGCCGCGCGCCATGCCCGGCAGCCAGCGCTTCTTCTGCTCCTCGGAGCCGTAGTTGGCGATGTAATGGGCGACGATGCCGCTGCTGACGGTGACGCCGTTGTTGAGCTCCGGCACGGTGCGCTCGATGTCCTCGAACACTGCCGCGTCATAGGCGAAGCTCGCGCCGAGACCGCCATAGGCCTCCGGCACGCTCGGCAGCAGCGCCCCCATCTCGCCCAGCGCCCGCCAGGCGGAGCGATCGACCACCTTCTGCCTGCGCCACGTCTCGGCCTGCGGCGCGAGATCCTTGGCGAGGAATTTGCGGAACTGGTCGCGGAAGACGTCCAGTTCCTCGGTCATCCACGGAGAGCGGTAGGGCATGGGAGAACTCCTCGATCACAACAGATAGCCAAAGCCGATCAGTTCACCCATCGGCACGATGATCCACAACCCTCACGGTGAAGAGCACGGCATTCGAGCATGACCACCGCCACCGCCCAGGCCTGCCGCGCGTCTCGAACCATGAGGCCACTCACGTTGCATCAGTCATCCTTCGAGACGGCGCTTCGCGCCTCCTCAGGATGAGGCCCCGTGCTGTTGACCAGCACTTGCCATCTTAAATGATCAGCCCGCCGCCGGCGACGACGACCTGGCCGCTGATGTAGTTGGATTCCGGGCTGCAGAACAAGTAGACCGCGTCCGCCGCCTCTTCCGGCGTGCCGCCGCGGCCCAGCGGGATCATGCGGCTCATGGCGTCGAGCATCTGCGGCTGGACGCCGACCTTGATGTCGCGGCCGGCGACGTCGATGGTCTTCTGCTGCTGTTCGATCGGCTGGGTCAGGCGGGTGTTGATCAGGCCGAAGGCGACGCAGTTGACGTTGACCTTGTAGCGGCCCCACTCCTTGCACAGCGTGCGGGTCAGGCCGACGAGGGAGGCCTTGGCCGAGGAATAGCTCGCCTGCCCGGCATTGCCGTAGAGCCCGGCGATGGACGAGATGTTGACGACCTTGCGGAACACCTCGCGGCCTTCCTCCGCCTCCTTCTTCGACAGGATTCGGATCGGCTCGGCGGCGGCGCGCAGGATGCGGAACGGCGCCACCAGATGGACGTCGAGCATCGCCTGGAACTGCTCGTCGGTCATCTTCTGGATGGTGGCGTCCCAGGTGTAGCCGGCATTGTTGACGATGATATCGAGACCGCCGAACTTTTCCATCGCGGCGCCGATGAAGCGGTCGGCGAAGCCGGTCTCCGACACACTTCCGTTGACCGCGACCGCCTGGCCGCCGGCGGCGACAATCTCCGCAGCCACCGCATCCCCCGGTGCAGCGTCGAGATCGTTGATGACGAGCCTTGCGCCCTCGCTCGCAAGCTTGAGCGCGATGGCGCGGCCGATGCCCCGCCCCGAGCCGGTGACGACGGCGACTTTTCCGGTGAGTTTGGTCATGGTGTTTCCTTGTTCAGCATTGTTGTCCGTGGGTGCGCGAGCCGTCTTGCGTCGAAGCGCTGCAGATGGCCTCATGGTTCGAGACGCCGCGCGTCGGGCGGCTCCTCACCATGAGGAACCCAAGCCTCACCCTGAGGAGCCAAATCTCATCCTGAGTGTCCGAGTGGAAAAGCGTCAGGCCATGATGAAATCCAAGCGCAACCGTCTTTCCGTGTCGTGGCCGGGCTTGTCCCGGCCACCTCGCTTGGGGACGCAGTGCCTTCCTCATCGGGGTCGCCGGGACGAGCCCGGCGACGACAAACACTCAGGTCGGTGGTTGCATTCCAGTCAAACTCTGAAGAGGCTGCGCAGCAGCCGTCTCGAAGGATGAGGCCCGTATCCGCTAGATCGCCACCACCGCCTCGCCCGCGAGCTTCACCTCGCCGGTCTCATCCTTGGCAGTCAGCGTCAGCCTCGCGCGGCGCTCGCCCTCATGCTCGGTCAGCTCGGCAACATGTCCCTCGCACGTCAGCTTCGCGCCGAGCTGGGTGATGGCGGCGAAGCGGGTGGAGAAGCTGCGCACCTTGGAAGGATGCACCGCATCCGTCAGCGCCTGGCCGAGATAGCCCATCACCAGCATGCCGTGGGTGAACACATCGCCAAAGCCGGCCCTGCGGGCGAAGTCGATGTCGACATGGATGGGGTTGTGGTCGCCGGACGCGCCGCAATACAGCGCCAGCGTGTGGCGGCTGATCGGCAGAAAGCTCTTGTGCACGACGCGGTCGCCGACCGCGGGATTGGCGAGCGCGTTCATGCGTTGCCTCCGTTGCGCACCACGATGGTGCGGCTGGTGTCGGCGACATGGACGCCGTGCTGGTTGGTCACCGCCGTCTCGACCACGATCAATGTCATGGCGCCGCCCTTCTTGTCGGTGACGCTCTTCACCTGTGGGCTGAAGGTCAGCGTGTCGCCGACCATCACCGGCGCATGGTAGGCAAAGCTCTGCTCGCCGTGCAGCACACGCGACAGGTCGATATCGAGCGCGGTGAGAAACTCGAACGGTTTCTCCGCGTCCATCATCTCCAGGCAGAACAGATAGGTCGGCGGCACCGGCACCGCCGCATAGCCGCAGGCCTGCGCCACCGCGGCGTCGCGGTAGACCGGGTTGGTCTCGCCGAGCGTGTTGAAGAAATAGCGCAGCCGCCCCGGCTCGACATGGGCGACGACTTCCGAGAAGCGGTGCCCGACCGCAGATTGATCAACCATGGCGAACCTCAGACGCGCTCATAGAGGGTGACGACGCAAGCGCCGCCGAGCCCGAGATTGTGCTGCAGCGCGAGCCGGGCGCCGTCGACCTGGGTGCGCTCCGCCGCGCCACGCAGCTGCCGCGTCAGCTCGTAGCACTGCGCCAGGCCAGTGGCGCCGAGCGGATGCCCCTTGGACAGGAGACCGCCCGACGGGTTGGTGACGATGCGGCCGCCATAGGTGTTGTCGCCGTCATCGATGAACCGCGCCGCACCGCCCTCGGGGCACAGCCCGAGCGCCTCATAGGTGATCAGCTCGTTGTGGGCGAAACAATCGTGCAGCTCGACCACGTCGATGTCCTCGGGGCCGACGCCGGCCACCTCATAGACCTTGTCGGCCGCGACGCGGCTCATGTCATAGCCGACGAGCTGCATCATGTCGGCAGCGCCGAAGGTCGACGGCGTATCCGTGGTCATCGCCTGGGCGGCGATGCGCACGTCCTGGCGCAGGCCGTGCCTGGCAGCGAACTTTTCCGACACCAGGATCGCAGCGGCGCCGCCGCAAGTCGGCGGGCAGGCCATCAGGCGGGTCATCACGCCCGGCCAGATCACCTGGTCGTTCATGACGTCATCGGCCGTAACTTCCTTGCGGAACAGCGCCAGCGGATTGTTGACGGCATGGCGGCTGGCCTTGGCGCGCACCTTGGCAAACGACGATAGCGGCGTGCCATGCTTTTGCATGTGGCTGAGGCCGGCGCCGCCAAAGTAGCGCAGCGCCAGCGGAATGCCGGCGGCGTCGACCAGCTTGTCCGCCGCCGCATCGAACTCGCCGAACGCGCTGGGGCGGTCGGTGTACACCGAGCCGAGCGCGCCGGGCTTCATCTGCTCGAAGCCGAGCGCGAGCACGCAGTCAGCGGCGCCCGACGCGATCGCCTGCCGCGCGAGATAGAGCGCAGTCGAGCCGGTGGAGCAGTTGTTGTTGACGTTGACAATGGGGATGCCGCTCATCCCGACGGGATAGAGCGCGCGCTGGCCGCAGGTGGAATCGCCGTAGACGTAGCCGACATAGGCCTGCTCGACCATGCCGTAGTCGAGGCCGGCGTCGCTGAGCGCACGCCGCGCCGCCTCTGCCCCCATCTCATGATACGGCGCGCTGGCGCCGGGCTTGGCGAACGGGATCATGCCGACCCCGGCAACATGGACATGCGACGACATGCGAACCTCCCGAAATTGACCCGCTGGACTTTTTATTACCCGTGGGTAATATACGGGTCCGATGGGCCTGTCAATGCGCCCGAAGCCGCACACCAAAGATGATCGACATGAGATGATCGATATGGACACCCGCGCCCCTGCTGCCGAATCCCCATGGCTGCCGTTCGAAAGCCGCCGCCGCGCCCGCGACGAGAAGCGCGAGGCGGTGCTGCGCACCGCGGTGCAGCTGTTTCTTGAGCAGGGCTATCACCGCGCCACGCTCAACGAGGTGGCGGAGCGGCTGAACATCACCAAGCCCGCGCTCTACAACTACTTCCGCGGCAAGGACGAGATCCTGTTCGAGTGCTGGGCGATGGGACTGGAGCTCGTCGAGACTTCGACGGCCGCGATCAACGCTGCCGGCGGCAGCGGCCTCGACAAGCTGCGCAAGATGGCGCGCGCCTATGGCGGGCTGATGGCGACCGATTTCGGCGCCAGCCTGGTACGCTTTGACGTTCGTGATCTCGGCGCCAAGCACCGCGACATCGTGCTCGCCGGCAAGAAGAGCATCGACCGCACTTTTCGCGGCTATATCACCGAGGGCATCGCCGATGGTTCGATCACGCCGTGCGATCCCAAGATGACGGCATTCATGATCGCCGGCTCGCTGAACTGGATCGGGCACTGGTACAAGCGCGACGGCACGATGACGCCCGAAGCCATCGGCGAGACGTTCGCCATGCAACTCACCGACGGCCTCGCCGTGAGGCCTCCACGCAAACCACGCACAACCAAACAACACACGAAACGCTGAAAGCGTTCACCCACAATCACATCGGGAGAGAAGCCATGAACATTACCCAAGGACTGCGACGCGCGCGCCAGACCAATCCCGGCGGCCTCGCCACCATCTGCAACGGCCGCCGCCGCACCTGGGGCGAGGTCGGCGCGCGCATCACGCGCCTCGCCGGCGCGCTGCAGGCGCTCGGCGTCAAGGCCGGCGATCGCGTCGCCGTGCTGTCGCTCAACTCAGACCGCTATCTCGAGCTCTATCTCGCCACCGGCTGGGCCGGCGGCGTCATCGTTCCCCTCAACATCCGCTGGAGCGCGGTCGAGAACGAGGATGCGCTGCGCGACTGCCGCGCCGGCCTGCTCGTGGTCGACAAGGCCTTCGCAGCGACCGGCGCCGCGCTGGCGCAGGCCATTGCGGGCCTCCAGCTGATCTATGCCGACGACGGCGACACACCCGCCGGCATGGCGAACTACGAAGCCCTGCTCGACGCCAGCGCGCCGGTCCCCGATGCGATGCGCAGCGGCGCCGACCTCGCCGGCATCTTTTACACCGGCGGCACCACCGGCCGCTCCAAGGGCGTGATGCTCAGCCACACCAACCTGATGGCCAATGCGCTGAACGCGCTCGGCGAGGGGCTGTTTCCCGCAGGCTGCACCTATCTGCACGCGGCGCCGATGTTCCACCTCGCCAACGGCGCGGCGATGTATTCGCTGCTGCTCGGCGGCGGCACCAATGTCATGATTCAGGGTTTCACACCCGAGGGGGTGATGGCGGCGTTCCAGAACGAGCGGATCACCGACGTCCTGCTGGTGCCGACGATGATCCAGATGCTGGTCGATCACCCCGCGCTCGGGAACTACGACCTGTCGTCGCTCCAGAACATCATCTATGGCGCGTCGCCGATCAGCGAGGCGGTGCTCGACCGCGCCTCGCGCGCCCTGCCCCATGTGCACTTCACCCAGGCCTACGGCATGACCGAGCTATCGCCGATCGCGACACTCTTGCACTGGAACGACCACATCGGCGACAGCCGCGCCAAGGGCCGCCATCGCGGCGCCGGCCGCGCCACGCTCGGCTGCGAGGTGCGCATCGTCGATATCGATGACAACGAGGTGCCGCGCGGCACCGTCGGCGAGATCGTCGCCCGCGGCGACAACGTCATGATGGGCTACTGGGAGCGGCCAGAGGAAACCGCGCGCGCCATCGTCGACGGCTGGATGCATACCGGCGACGGCGGCACCATGGACGACGACGGCTTCATCTATGTGGTCGACCGCGTCAAGGACATGATCATCAGCGGCGGCGAGAACGTCTATTCGGTGGAAGTCGAAAATGCGGTCGCGCAGCACCCGGCCGTGGCGCAGTGCGCCGTCATCGGCATCCCCAGCGAGCAATGGGGCGAGCAGGTCCACGCCGTGGTCGTCACCAAGAGCGGCGCCAGCGTCACCGAGGCAGAACTGCTGGCGTTCTGCAAGACCCTCATCGCTGGCTACAAGTGCCCGCGCAGCGCAGATATCAGCGACAAGCCGTTGCCGCTATCAGGCGCCGGCAAGATCCTGAAGCGCGAGCTGCGCCGGCCGTTCTGGGAGACGCAGGAGCGGCGGGTGAGCTGAGAAAGACCGCGCCCGACAACGAGGGCAACACAACAGCGCCCCGCATCAAAACAAGGAAACACCTTCATGGACCGCTCTCTCGGCAAAATGCTGGTAGGCAATATCCTGGCCACGGCTGCGCTACGCTTTCCGGACTCGCCGGCCATTTACTGTGCCACGACCGACCGGCGCTTCGACTTCCGCACCGTCAACGATCGCTGCAACCGTCTGTCGCATGCGCTGCTCGGGCTCGGCTACAAAAAAGGCGACGTCGTCGCCTTCCTGACCTCCAACCGGGCCGAGATCGCCGAAATCTACTTCGCGCTGGCCCGCACCGGCATCATCGGCCTGCCGCTGAACTATCGGCTGGCGTTGCCGGAAATGCGCGAACTGGTCCGATCCATGGGCGCGAAAGCCCTCATCTACGAAGGACGGTTCGCATCGGCCGCGCCAGCGATCGGTGAGAGCGTTCGCCATGTGATAGAGATCGACGGAAACCGCAGCGACGGGGCTCTCGACTACCAAACGCTACTGGCATCGGCCTCTGCGCAGCCACCCGATGTCGAGATCGATGAGGCCGATCCCTTCTATTTCAACCTCACCTCCGGCACCACCGGACTGCCGAAATCCTATGTGCTGACGCAGTACAACAACAGCACGCTCGGCCCGATGTTCCAGGCGTTCGACCTCGACCGTCGTGACGTGGCCATGACCGTGTTTCCGGCTTTCGGACGCGTCGGCTTTGCCTGGATTTTGGGCGCGATCCTCTACGGCATCCCCAACGTGCTGGTCAACTTCGAGCCGAACGAGGTGCTGCGCCTGATCGAACGCGAGCGCGTCAGCATCGTCAATCTCGTCCCGACCATGGCGGCGATGCTGCTGCCGGCGCAGGCCGCAGCCGCGCGTGACCTCAGTTCCCTGCGCGGGATCGTGTTCGCGGGCGCCAGCCTGCCGGCAAGCATCGGCGAGCAGGTCACCGCCCATCTCTGTCCGGACCTTTATGAATACTACGGCATGCAGGAGACCGGCGCGCTGGTGGTGAGCACCCCGGACGATCGCCGTCGCCAACCGCAGTCGGTCGGCAGACCGATCGCGTTCACGGACATCCGCATCGCCGACGACAACGGCAATGCCGTCGGCCCCGGACAGCTCGGCGAAATCCTCGGACGTTCGCCGAACACCACGACCGCCTACCATGAAAATCCCGAGAAGTCCGCCGAGACCTTTCGCAACGGCTGGGTTCACACCGGCGATCTCGGCAGCGTCGATGAAGACGGCTTCCTGACAATTCGAGGCCGGAAGAAGGACATGATCGTGTCCGGCGGCCAGAACGTTCATGCCGCGGAGGTCGAAGACATCATTCTGCGCTGTCCTGGCGTCGCCGACTGTGCGGTATTCGGCCTGCCCGACGACCTGTGGGGCGAGCGCGTAACGGCGCTGGTTATTCCCCGCGACGATGCGACCATCACGGCGCAGCAGCTCACAGATTTCTGCCGGCAACATCTCGCCGGCTTCAAGACGCCAAAGGAATTCCTGGTAGAGGCGGCTGCGCTACCGCGGACGCCGACCGGCAAGGTGCAGAAATTCCTGCTCGTCGAGCGCTTCAGCCGGCGTCCCGCCGGCTAGGCCCCGCCACCTGCCACGCGCGATCGCGGCGCTGAAGCTGGATCACCGGGTTGCGACGCTTCACGTCGGCCCGGTGATGACGCTGAAAAATCTGCAAGCGCAACGCGCACCAAACAACGGCCGCAACCATTCCCCGGGGCCCTACGCCACGGCATCAATGCGTATGAAACACCAGCGTGCGGACCTCGATGCTCTCGCGCGGCGGCGCGTCGGCCGGCGTGGTCGGGTCGACGAAGGCGGTGTGCGGGCCGAAGCGGGTGCGGCCGTCGGTCGCCGAATCGTAACACTTCAGCAGCAGCGCCTCGTCGACCCGCATCTCCGGCACGTAGAACCAGCGGTGATCGGGATTGAAGGTCACCGAATAGTTCTCGCCATTACGGTTGGGGTAGATCAGGTCTGAGGCAACGAGATCCTGCGGTGCGACCGTGGTCGCATCACACATCGCCAGCGGCGTGTCGCGCAGCGGGCCGCGGAGCGGCCGCCACAGATTGATGATCTGCACCCGTCCGCGCAGCAGTGCGTCGGCCTGATCCGGCAGATGCTCGCGCACCCGGTTCGGCCCGGAGGCCGCGGTCTGATCGACATGCACCCGCGTCGCCGGCTGGCGCGGCCCGGCGCCGCGCACGTCGGCGGCCCCGGCAACACGCTTGCGCACGGTGTGGTCGAAGATCACGACACGGTCAGCCTTCAGCGTCGCCCGCAGGAAGCGCTCGACCTCGGGATAGTAGACGCGGCGGATCTCGTCCTCGTCATCGAAATTTCTGACCGCGGTCGGCTGCGGCAGCAGCGCGAAGCCTTCGCGGTCGAGCGAGAAGTCGTGCCCCGCCTTGCGGACGTCGAAGATCGGCAGGCTGTGCGGCTCGCTGACGATATTGCTCTTCGGCTCGCCCGGCGGCGGATCGTAAGCATAGGTCCGCGGCTTGGTGGCCATCGGCGCGATGTAATTGAGCTCGGCGGTCACGAACGGTACGGATTCGAGGGTGGCGGGTTGAAGTCCCATCTTGTTGATCTCCCGTTTGCCGCCCCTACAAGACCGCAGGGTTTCGGCACAAGGCACTGGCGGACGCGACACGCCCACCGTTATCTTGGTGATTTTGGCGGCGGCGGAACATCAGGCAAGAGGCAGCGCGATAAAAGCAAGGACTTGGCGCCGGCCTCACAGGCCGCGAAAGGATTTTGCTGCGCCATCGCCTCCCCGTAGAATGCAAAGGGGCGCGACGGAACCCCGCCCCAAAAAAGGAACCGCCGCCGGAGTTGATCCCCGGCAGCGGCATGCGATCAATTCGACGTCGTGATCAGGCGAACACGATATCGTGGTTCTTGAGCGGCACCGAGCGGATGCGCTTGCCGGTCGCGGCAAAGAACGCGTTGAGCACGGCGGGCGCAGCAACGCAGATGGTCGGCTCGCCGACACCGCCCCAGAAGCCGCCGCTCGGCATCAGGATGGTCTCGACCTTCGGCATCTCGGCGATGCGCATCGAGTTGTAGCTGTCGAAGTTCTCCTGCTCGACGCGGCCGTTCTTGAGCGTGATCTCGCCATAGAACAGCGCCGACAGGCCGTAGACAAACGAGCCGGCGATCTGGCGCTCGACCTGCGCCGGGTTGACGACATAGCCGGGATCGGTCGCGGCGACGATACGGTGGATCCTGATCTTGCTGCCGTCGGTGATCGAGATCTCGGTTGCCGCCGCGACATAGCTGCCATAGCCCATGTGCTGGGCGATGCCGCGGAACACGCCCTGGGGCGGCGGCGTATCCCAGCCGATACGCTCGGCGACCGCATCGAGCACCGCACGGTGTTTGGGATGCCCGGCCATCAGCTTGCGGCGAAAGGTGAGCGGATCCTGCTTCGCCGCTGCCGCCAGCTCGTCGATGAAGGACTCCAGATAGATCGCGTTGTGGTTGATGTTGACGCCACGCCAGAAGCCGGGCGGCACCGGCGGGTTGCGCATGCTGTGCTCGACCAGCAGGTTCGGCACGTCGTAGCCGAACACGGCTTCGCCCCGTGGCGCGAGCCCCTGGAATGCGGCCGGGTCCATGCCGTTCTGCAGCGCGCCGGGCCGAGCGCTCGCCAGGATCGACTGACCCGAAAGGCGCAGATGCAGCGCGGTGAGGTTGCCGTCGGCGTCGAGGCCGCCGACCAGCCTGCACTGGGTCACCGGATGGTAGCGGCCGTGGAGCATGTCCTCCTCGCGCGACCACAGCAGCTTCACCGGCGTGCCCGGCATCTGCTTGGCGATCAGCACCGCCTGGGTGACGTAGTCGGACATGCCGCGCCGGCCGAAGCCGCCGCCGAGCATCACCTTGTGCACGTCGCACTTCTCCGGCGGCAGGCCGGAGGCCGCGATCGCCGCGGCGAGCGCACCCTCGCCGTTCTGCGTGCCGGTCCACACCTCGCAGCGCTCGGGCGTATAGAGCGCGGTGGCGTTGAGCGGCTCCATCGCGGCGTGGTTCTGGTAGGGATAGGCGTAGGTGGCCTCAATACGCCGCGCAGCATTGGCGAGCGCGCCCTTGGCATCCCCATTGCTGTTGCCGACGAACGCCGGCTGCGCCGGATCGAGTCCCTCGGCGAGCCAGGATGCGATCGACGCGCTGGAGAGCCTGGCGTGCTCGCCCTCATCCCATGTCACCGGCAGCGCATCGAGCGCAGCCTTGGCGTGCCACCAGCTGTCGGCGACTACGGCGACGGCGCTGTCGCCGACCTTGACCACCTGCTTGACGCCCTTCATGCCGGTGACCTTGGCGGCGTCGAAGCTCCGGAGCTTGCCGCCGAAGACCGGACAATCCCTGATCGCCGCGCTGACCATGCCCGGCAGCTTGACGTCGATACTGTACGTCATGCGCCCGGTCGTCTTGTCGACGGTGTCGAGCCGCTTGAGGCCCTTGCCGGCGATGGTCCAGTCCTTTGGATCTTTCAACTGGATATTGGTCGGCGGCGTCAGCTTCGCCGCGGCGTCCGCGACCTTGCCGTAGGTCGTGGTGCGCCCGGTCGCTGCGTGGGTGATGACGCTGTTGGCGGCACTGCATTCGGACGCCGGCACGCCCCAGGCGTTGGCAGCGGCCTGAATCAGGATGATCCGCGCGGCGGCGCCACCCTGGCGGACGTAGTCGTGCGAGCCGCGGATGCCATGGCTCCCGCCGGTGGAGAAGTCGCCCCACACCCGCTGGCGGGCGCGGTTCTCGCCCGGGGTCGGATATTCGGTCGTCACCTTCGACCAGTCGCACTGCAGTTCCTCGGCGACAAGCTGGGCGAGACCAGTGAGCGTGCCCTGCCCCATCTCGGAGCGGGCGATGCGGATGACGACAGTGTCGTCGGGCCGCACCACCACCCAGGCGTTGACTTCGGGTGCCGCGGCCGCCGGCGCGCCATCGGCGGCACGGGCGGCGGACAGATCAAGACCGAGGGCGAGGCCGCCGCCGAGGGCGGCAGCGCCGATGACAAAGGCGCGGCGGCTGACGGCCGGCGAGATCGTGACATGCTGTGTCATGGTGTCACCTCACGCGTCCGCGGCGGCATGGATGGCCGCGCGCACCTGCACGAAGGTGCCGCAGCGGCAGATGTTGGTGATCGCGTCGTCGATGTCCTTGTCGGTGGGCTTGGGCTTGTCCTTGAGCAGCGCAGCCACCGCCATGATCATGCCGCTCTGGCAATAGCCGCATTGCGGCACGTCGAGCGCGACCCAGGCCTGCTGCACCTTGTGCAGCGCCCCGTTCCCGGCGGCGAGGCCTTCGATGGTGACGATGGACTTGCCGACGGCGTCGCCGAGCTGGACGCTGCAGGAGCGGGTCGGTTCGCCGTCGAGATGCACGGTGCAGGCGCCGCATTGTGCGATGCCGCAACCGTATTTGGTTCCGGTCAGCCCGGCGTAGTCACGGATGGCCCAGAGCAGCGGCATATCCGGCTCTGCGTCGATATCATGGTCTTTGCCATTGATCTTGAGGATTGGCATCGTCGCTGGTCCCCTGAAACAGGCGCATATCGCCCGGTGGGGATGCTGACCATGAATCGCCACTCGCTCAAATCAAGATTTCCGGCGCGGCTGCAACCAGGGCCATATAAGTCGAAAATATTACGATATCCGTCGAAAGATGGAGGCGGTTCCCGCTGAACAGGCGCTCACCCCGCGCGAGACGCCGGCCGGCGCCAGCGCGTCCACAGCCGTTCCGCCAGCGGCAGCAAGCCGCGCGGCGACGCCAGGATCACGGCAACCACAACCACACCATAGATAAAGTAGTGCAGCCCCGGCAGCGTCGCGCCGAGCTTGCCGCGCAGCACTTCGCCGAGCGGCACGAGCAACAGCGCGCCGAGCGCAGGGCCATAGGCGCGCCCGAGTCCACCGACGGTGGCGAACAGCACGATCTCAATGGTGATCACCGGCGAGATCAGCAGGTACGGATCGGCGAAGGTGAGATAGCGGACATAGGCGGTGCCGACCACCGACGCCAGCACGGCCGAAATCACCATGGCCATGGTCTTGTAGCGCAGCACGTTGACGCCAATGGCCTGCGCTGCCTTCTCGTTGTCGCGGATGGTGCGCAGGTAATAGCCGAGCGGCGCGTTGAGGATGGCGACGTTGACCAGGACGCAGATCGCGGCAAGCACCAGCATCACCCAGAACGCGCCCTGTCCGCCGCCGAACTCGAAGCGCCAGAAGTTGCCGCCATCGCGCGGCAGCAGCAGGCCTGACGCGCCGCCGAGGAAATCCCAGCCCTCGACAACGATCGCCCCCATTTCGGCAAATGCCAGCGTGATGAGCACGAAGGACAGGTGCCCGAGACGGAAACGATAGTCGATCCAGGCGATGGCGGCGCCGACAACGGCGGAGATCGCCGCCGAGATCACGAGGCCGAGCCACATGTTGATGCCGAGCTTGAGCAGCAACGCACTGGACAACATCGCGCCGATGCCGATGAACAGGCTGTGAGCGAGCGAGATCTGCCCCGCCATGCCGCCGACGATGTTCCAGGACGATGCCAGCGCGACATAGACCAGCGCCAGCGTCACGATGTGCAGATAGTAGCTCGACAACACCAGCGGCAGCAGCGCGGCGAGCAGCAGAACGCCCCACCAGATCGGGGAGCGCAGGGTGCGATAGAACTCGTCCTTCATCGTGCCGCCCTCCAGGTCAGGCCCTGCGGCCGGAACAACATGATGGCGACGAAGATCAGGTACGGCATCAGGAGCCCGAGGGGCCCCTCGAGGTAGATCGTGCCAAAAGCCTCGGCGACGCCGATGACGAGACCGCCGAGCATGATGCCGACAAAGTTGGTCATGCCGCCGAGCACCACCACCAGCAGCGTGATGACCGTGTAGCGCAGGCCCTGGGTCGGCTGGATCGGCGTGCCCGGCAGCAGCAGCACCGCGGCGAGCGCCAGGAGACCGATGCCCATCGCGAAGGTCAGCACCTGGACACGGCCGACATTGATGCCCATCAGTGCCGCGGCATGGGAATTCTGATGCACAGCGCGGATCGAGCGGCCGAAGTCGGTCGAGCGCAGCATGACGTAGAGCGCAATGGCGAGGGCGAACGAGATCACGCAGGCGATGACATGAGGCAGCCGCAGCACGACATCTCCGAGCAGGATCAGCTTGGTCTCGACCACCGACGGCGTGCGCGCCGGCTGACCGCCAAACACCATCAGGATGCCGTTCTGCAGCACAAGGCTTAAGCCCAGCGTGAGCTGCACGATCATCAAAAACTGATGGCCGACCATCGGCCGGATCAGGAAACGGTAGACCAGCGCACCGAGCGCTGTCATCACCGGCACAGTGATCACCGCCGAAACATAGGGATCAAGCGAGAACGCCGAATACAGCGCAAGGCACATGAACATGCCCAGCGAGATGAAGTCGCCATGGGAGAAGTTGACGACACCGCTGACGCCATAGACGAGGCCCATGCCGAGGGCGAGCAGCCCGTAGGTCGAGCCGATCAGAAAGCCCTGCGCCAACGCCTGATAAAGTTCGGTCACGTCGCTCTCCCCGTCAAAGCCCGAGATACGCGCTGCGGGTGCGCGGATCGTTCTTCACCACGTCGGCCGTGCCCTCGACCGCGACATGACCGCGCTCCAGCACATAGCAGCGCCCGGCGTGGCGCAGCGTCAGGTTGAGGTTCTGCTCCACCAGCAGGATGGTCAGTCCCTCGGCATGCAAACGGTCGACGATGGCGAAGATGTACTGCACGAAGCGTGGCGACAGACCGAGCGACGGCTCGTCGAGCATCAGCAGTTTCGCATCCGCCATCAGGCCGCGGCCGATCGCCAGCATCTGCTGTTCGCCGCCGGACAGCGTGCCGGCGGCCTGGCCGAGGCGCTCCTGCAGACGCGGAAACAGGTCGAGCACGCGGTCCATCTGCTGCGGCCGTTGCGCGCGGGCGCGCGGGTTGATGCCGCCGAGCAGCAAATTCTCCCGCACGCTCATCTCCGGAAACACCAGACGTCCCTCCGGCACCTGGACGATGCCGGCCTCGACCCGCTGCCTGGCGGTGAGGCGGGTGATATCCTCGCCGGCGAACACGATCCGGCCGGCGCTTGCCGCCACCGTGCCGGACAAAACGTTGATCAGCGTGGTCTTGCCGGCATTGTTGGCGCCGAGCAGGCCGACGATCTCGCCGGGCCGGATGCACATCGACACCTCGTGCAGCACCGAGACGCCGCCATAACCCGCGACCAGCCGATCGACCTCAAGCATCGACATGGTCTCCGAAATAGGCATCGACGACGCGCTGGTCCCGAATGATGTCGTCCGGGGTGCCCTCGGCGATCTTCTCGCCGAAGTTAATTACCACGATGCGGGTGGCGAGCCGCATGATCACCGGCATGACATGCTCGACCATGACAATGGTGACGCCCTGGGCATTGAGCTCCCGGATCACCGCCATGGGCGCGGCCGTCTCGGCCATGGTAAGGCCCGCCATCACCTCGTCGAGCAGGATGCACGTGGGATCGGTGGCGATGCATTTGGCGATTTCCAGCAGCTTCTTGTCCTGCAGCGACAGCGTCGCCGGCGTGGCGTCGCACTTCGCGCCGAGGCCGACACGCGTGAGCGCATGCGCGGCATAGTCGATCGCCTCACGCATCGGCCGCCGTGTCAGTGCCGCCGTGGTGACGACGTCGAGCGCGGTCATGTCGGCAAATGTCTGCACGATCTGGAAGCTGCGCATCAGGCCGCGGCGCACCAGCTGGTCCGGCCGCAGGGAGCCGATCGGCTCGCCGTCGAACCGCACCGTGCCCTCGCTCGGCGGGATAAAGCCGGAGATGACCCCGAACAGCGTCGTCTTCCCTGCGCCGTTCGGGCCGATGATACCGACGATCTCGCCCTTATCGACGGCGAAGCTGACGGCGTTAAGCGCGACGAGACCACCGAAACGCCTGGTGATGCCGGCGACCTCCAGAAATGCCACGTCAGCCCCTTCCCCTCACTCACCGTCTCCGGAGGTCCAGCGTTGGCGGACCTCCCTCCTCATCCTGAGGAGCAGGCGAAGCCTGCGTCTCGAAGGATGAAGCCGCAACGCGCGGGCCTCATGGTTCGAGACGGCGCTGCGCGCCTCCTCACCATGAGGAACTATCACTCCCCTGTCCTCACGACTTCGCTCGCGGCGCGGCCTGGGCGAAGATCTTGGGGAATACGACCTGCTGCTCCTGGTCCGCCGTCCACTGGATGAACATCGCCGAGCCGTCCTTGAGCAGGCGATCCTCGGCGAACTGCAGCCCTTGGGGCTTGGCGACATAAAGGTTGGGATCGCCGTAGGGGATGTCGAGCTTCTTGAAGGCGCTGAGCAGCGCTTCGCTCTCCAGCGACGTCGCGTTCTCCAGCACCTGCTGCAGCACCCGCGCGGCCTGGGCGTACTGGATGGCGCCCTGCCCGATCCGGTCGAGCTTCGCCACATCGCGCAGTTCGGCGATGATCTTTTGCATCGACTCGATCCTGGCGCCGGTGCTGAAGCCGGTCATGCCGAACAGGTTGCGCGTCAGCACCGCCTTGCCGATCTCGGGGCCAAGATCTTTCCACAGCGACAGGTCGGTGTAGCCACCGGTGCCGCCGCAGAAGATGCTGCCGTGGTAGTTGAGGTTGTAGCGCGCCTGATGCAGCAGGATGCCGTCGCGCGGCGTCACGAGGCCCACCACGACATCGGGCTTGAGCGAGCGGATGCGCACCATCGCCGCGGTCTGGTCCTGGGCGCGGATGTCGAGCGCTGCTTCGCCGATGATCTCGATGTTGCTGGCCTTGAGCTTCTCGGTGAGGAACTTGTTGACCTGCTGGCCGGCCTCGTAGTTCGAGTAGCCCATCACCGCGGTCTTGATCGGGAACTTGCCGTCATCGCGCAGCGATACGACGAAGTCATGCATGGTCTGGGCATAGCCGCGGTCGTAAGGGTAGCCCAGCGTGAACATGTAGCTGGAGTGCGCGCCGCCGGCCCATACCGACAGCGTCGGCACCTTGAGCTCGTCGAGCACCGGGGTCAGCGCCAGCATCTGGGCGCTGAGGATGGTGCCGGTGAGCAGCTGCACCTTCTCCTCGGTGATCAGCCGCCGCGCCTCGGCCGCGGTGCGCGCCGGCTGGCTGGTGTCGTCGGCCATCACCAGCTCGATCTGCGCGCCGCCCTTGCTGTGGATGCCGCCTTCGGCGTTGATCTTCCTGATCATGTATTCGAAGGCCGGCTGGCCTTCCTGGGCATAGGCGGCGAGGCTGCCGCTCATCGAATTGACCACGCCAACGCGGATGGTCGGCCCGGCGGCCGATGCGCGGCGCACCAAGGGCGCGGCTACCGGCGCGATCAGGGCGCCTGCAGCGCCGAGGCCAAAGGTCCGGCGGGTGATGGTCATCGTCAGCCTCCCGAATCTGTCTGCGCCATCGTGTGCGGCGCTTGCTGTGAGCTAAGCCGATTTTGGACGGCGGCGTCAAATGCTGACAACACCGCGCCTCATGGTGAGGAGCGCGGCAAAGCCGCGCGTCTTGAACTATGAGGCCATGGGCGTTGGGGCCGTGACCTTAGTGTCGTCGCCGGGCAGCGCGATCCGTCTCTAACGGATCGCCAGGACTAAGGTCTCCCGGCGACCCCAGCAAGGAAAGCAATGCGTCCCTAAGCGGGGTGGCCGGGACAAGCCCGGCCACGACAAAGAAGACGGCCAGAACCTTCCGCAACAAGCGAAGTTGGCAGCCCGGCTCAGATCGCGTCCCACGAGAAGATGTCGGCCGAGCGGTCGAGCTTGTAGAACGACGACTTCAGCGCCGGGATGCCGTGGTTGGCCAGCGTTTCGCAGGTCCAGCCTTCGTCACGGTGAATCGACCGCAGCGGGCGCGATTGGCCCATCAGGAAGATCTCGTTCATCCGCACCGCGAAGATCTGGCCTGTTACATCCCTGGCGTCGTCGCCGAGCAGGAACACCGACAGCGGCGCGATCTTCTCCGGGCCCATCTGCTGCATGCGGGCGACCCGGGCCTTCTCGGCCTCCGTCTCCGTCGGAATGGTGCCGATCAGGCGGCTCCAGGCGAACGGCGACACGCAGTTCGAACGCACGTTGAAGCGGTTCATGTCCAGCGCAATCGACTTCGACAGGCCGACGATACCAAGCTTGGCGGCGGCATAATTGGCCTGGCCGAAATTGCCGATCAGGCCGGAAGTCGACGTGAAGTGCACGAAGGCGCCGCTCTCCTGCTCACGGAACAGGCGTGCCGCGGCATGGGACACATAGAACGAGCCCATCAGGTGCACCTTGATGACGGATTCGAAGGCGTCGACGCTCATGCGGTGGAAGATGGCGTCGCGCAGGATGCCGGCATTGTTGACGACGCCGTCGAGCTTGCCGAAGGCATCGATCGCGGTCTGAACGATCTTGCTGGCGGGAATGGCCTCGGCCACGGTCTCGAAATTCGCAACCGCGGTCCCGCCGCGCTTGCGGATCTCCTCGACCACCTCTTCCGCCGGCGCAGCGCTGGTGCCGGAACCGTCCGCCGCACCGCCGGGATCGTTGACCACGACCTTGGCGCCTTCCGCCGCCGCCAGCAGCGCGATCTCGCGCCCGATGCCGCGCCCGGCGCCGGTGACGATGATGACCTTGCCGTCGAGTGCCTTTTTCTGTGTCATGGTGTGGTTCCCTGTGGTGCTGCCAACCTGTATTCCGTCATCCTGAGGTGCGAGTGAAGCGAGCCTCGAAGGATGAACGGCCAGTGCCTCTCGGTCGTCGTGGCCGTCGCACTTCGAGGGCCCCGCTGCGCAGGCCCACCTCGGGGTGACGGATAACAATTCAACGACATCACCTCTCGTTCGTGAACACGATGGTGCCGCTGGCGGCGAACATGCCGCCGACGCCGTGACACACGGAAATCTTCGCATTCGGGATCTGCGCCGGCGCGATGCCGCGCATCTGGCGCACACTCTCCTGCAGCGCGTACATGCCGTAGTGACCGGAATGCATGTAGCTGAGGCCGCCGCCATTGGTGTTGACCGGCAGCTTGCCGCCCGGTGCGGTGTTGCGCCCGGCAATGAACGCGCCGGCCTCCGCATGGGGCATGAAGCCGAGATCGCCGAGACCGAACAGCGGCAGGTGGGCGAAGGCGTCGTAGATCATGAGATGATCGACGTCGGCATGGCTGATGCCCGCCTCGCGGAACGCGGTCGGTCCCGCAACACGGAACGCGCGCGAGGAATTGAACGTCTCCATCTGGCTGACCATCGGCGTCTCGACGCTCTCGCCGGTGCCCATGACGTAGACCGGCTTTTGGGGGAAATCCCTGGCGCGGTCGGCACTGGTCAGGATCAGCGCGCCGCCGCCGTCGGTGACGACGCAGCACTGCAGGATGCGGAACGGATAGGCGATCATGCGCGAGTTGAGCACGTCGTCGACGGTGATCGGATCCTTATATGTGGCGCGCGGGTTCTTCGCCGCCCACTCGCGCTGCACCACCGACACCATGGCGATCTGCTCTTGGGTGATGCCATGGGTCTTCATGAAGCGCAGCACCGGGATCGGGAACAGGCTCGGCGGCCCGAACGGCCCATAGGGCATTTCGAACTGGCCATTGAGGCTGTCGGCCGCCACCACGCGCGGCGGCTTGCCGATATTGGAACGGCCGCTCTCGCCATGGGTGATCAGCACGGTCTTGCACAGACCCGCCTCGATCGCCGCCGCCGCATGGCGGACATGCAGCATGAACGAACAGCCGCCGACCGAGGTGCCGTCCGCCCAGGTCGGCGTGATGCCGAGATAATGCGCGATCTGCTGCGGCGCCTCGACCGCAGTGGCGATGCCGTCGATATCCGAGGGCTTGAGGCCCGCGTCCGCCATGGCGTTGAGCGCGGCATCCGCATGGAGCTGGAGCTGCGACATGCCGGGCACGACGCCGAGCTCGGTGGTTTCGGCAGCGCCGACAACGGCGACCTGGTTACGACGCATGGCTCACCCCTTCGCCGGGCGGAACTGAGGGAGCGTGATCGCGTCGTCGAGTTTCTCGAACGCGACCTCGAGCGGCATGTCGAGCACCAGCGCCTCGGGCGTCTGCGGACAGTCGACGATGTTGCTCATCATGCGCGGTCCCTCGGCGAGCTCGACCACCGCGATGGCGTAAGGCGGCGTGAAGCCGGGAACGGGGCGATGATGAATGACGTAGCTGTAGAGCGTGCCCTTGCCGCTGGCCTTGAACACGCTGACATGGCGCGAGCCGCACGACGGGCAAAACGGACGTGGCGGAAAGTAGGCCTTGGCGCAATCGTCGCAACGCTGCAGGCGGAGCTCGCCTTGCGCGGCGCCCTCCCAGTAATGCTTGGTTTCCGGTGTCGGCACCGGACGGGCGCGTGCGGGGGCTGCCATTTCTCTCTCCCGTGCGGAGCGTGAACATCGCCCCGCGTTGTTCTTGTCGTGATCGCGTTCGATGTGCCACGGCACCTTGCAAAAGTCAAACATGCGAAATAGCATTTCGCAAAATCAGAACATGCGAGGACGCCGGTGATTTTGCCCGAATTTTTCGTCGCACGACACGTCCAGCCATACCACCCCTCGCGCGCGTGACCTGCGCGGCACGCATTCCGCACGCCGCAATATTTCGCGCGGCCACATCACGACAACAGCCCGCCAAGGGCGGCACGGGAGAATGATCGATGACGGCGACGAGCGAAGCGAACGGCATCACCAGCGGCGCGCGCCATCAGAGTTTCACAACCACCGAGGCACGCGCGCAGGCGATCGCCGGCGGCCTGTCGCGGCTCGGCATCGGAGCGGGCGATTGCGTCTGCATCCTGATGCGCAACGACATCGCCTTCCTCGAGGCGAGCTATGCGGCGATGATGCTCGGCGCCTATGCCGTACCGGTGAACTGGCATTTCAAGGCCGACGAAGTCGCCTACATCCTCAGGGACACTGCGACCAAGGTACTGATCGGCCACGCCGACCTGCTCAACGCGTCGCGTGAGGCGATTCCGGCTGGCGTCACTCAGATCAGCGTGCCGACCCCGCCGGAGATCCTGCAGTCCTACGCGATCGATCCGGCCCAGCTGGCACCACCACGGGGCTCGCAGGACTATGAACGCTGGCTCGCGGCGCAGACACCCTATGACGGCGAGCGACGGCCGCCGCCGCAGAGCATGATCTACACCTCCGGCACCACCGGCCATCCCAAGGGCGTGCGCCGCGACGCACCGACGCCGGAACAGGCCGCCGCGTCCGAGGCGATGCGGGCGACGATCTACGGCCTCAAGCCCGGCGTGCGGGCGCTGCTGCCCGGGCCGCTCTATCACTCGGCACCAAACGCCTTCGCGGTGCGCGCCGGGCGCCTCGGCGGCGCGCTGATCATGATGCCGCGGTTCGATCCGGAAGAATTCCTGCGCATCGTCCAGGACGAGCGGATCGACAACATCTTCATGGTGCCGACCATGTTCGTGCGGCTTCTCAAGTTACCGGACGCCGTGCGCAACCGCTACGACGTGTCGTCGCTGCGCCATGTCATCCACGCCGCCGCGCCCTGCCCGGCCGACGTCAAGCGCGCGATGATCGACTGGTGGGGCCCGGTGATCTACGAGTTCTATGGCTCGACCGAATCCGGCGCGGTGACCTTCGCGACATCGGAGGACGCCCTGAAGAAGCCCGGCACGGTCGGCCGCATCTTTCCCGGCGCCGAGATCCGCTTCCTCGACGACACCGGCCGCGCGGTGCCGCAAGGCCATGTCGGCGAGATCTACACCCGCATCAAGGCCAATCCCGACTTCAGCTATCACAACAAGCCGGAGAAGCGTGCCGAGATCGAACGCGACGGCCTGATCACCAGCGGCGATGTCGGCTACATCGACGATGACGGCTACGTCTTCATCTCCGACCGCAAGCGCGACATGGTGATTTCCGGCGGCGTCAACATCTACCCCGCCGAAATCGAGGCGGTGCTGCACGGCTGTGCCGGCGTGCACGATTGCGCGGTGTTCGGCATTCCCGACGAGGAATTCGGCGAGGCGCTGATGGCCGTCGTCGAGCCGCAGGCCGGCGTCACGCTCGACGTCGAGGCGATCCGCCAAAGTCTCGCGGCCGCGCTCGCGAGCTACAAGGTGCCACGGCGCATCGAAGTGCAGCACGACCTGCCGCGCGAGGATTCCGGCAAGATCTTCAAGCGCCGGCTGCGCGATCCCTATTGGGCGGCGGCGAAGCGGCAGATTTGAGGGCTCCTCCAGCTCGGGGTCATGCCCTCTCTCCTCATGGTGAGGAGCGCGGCAACGCCGCGCGTCTCGAACCATGAGGCCATGGCGTTCGATGCGCGAGGGCTCCCGGGCCTCATCCTTCGAGACGCCGCTGCGCGAGCTCCTCAGGATGAGGGGGAAACGCCCTTGCGGCTCGAACTCTTGCTCCTCAAACGACCTCCGCCCGGCCGTTGTTGATCACCACGAGGTCGCGCTCGGCGACGCGGGCGCGGAAGGACACGACGCCGCCGGCTTCGCGCCACAGCTCGGTGACGATGGTCTCGCCGGGATAGACCGGCGAGGAGAAGCGTACCTGCATGGCGCGCAGCTTCGCCGGATCGTTGCCGCAGGCGAGGCGCAGCAGGGCGCGGGTGACCACGCCATAGGTGCACAGGCCATGCAGGATCGGCCGCTCGAATCCGCCGGCGCGGGCGACCGCGGGATCCGCATGCAGAGGATTGTAGTCGCCGGACAGGCGGTAGATCAGCGCCGCCTGCGGCAGCGTGGCGAGGCTGAGCGTCGCGTCCGGTGCGCGCTCGGGAATCGGATGCGGCGTCGGCAGCGGCCCCGACGGGCCGCCGAAGCCGCCATCGCCGCGCAGCATGGTGGTCGAGGTCAGACGGCACAGCACTTCGCCGCTCGCCTTATCGATGACGTCGCGCTCGGACAAGAGCACCGCACCCTTGCCGGCGCCCTTGTCGAACAGGCCTGTGACGCGGGTGCGGCCGATCACGGTGCCGGATGCGGGCAACGGCTTGAAGATGGTAAAACCCTGCTCGCCATGCAGCACCTTCTTCCAGTCGGCGCCGGTGCGGGCATCGCCGAGCCAGAAGCCGGGATAGCCGAGCACCACCGCCATCGACGGCAGCGCTTGCAGCTGTGCCTCGTAGACGAAGCGCAGGTCGCTTTCGTCGAGCGGATCGGCGCCGCAGCCGACGCCGAGCGCATAGAGGATGGTGTCACGGGTGGCGTAGGTGTGCTCGATATCCTCGAACGGCCAGTTGCGCAGGGCCTGCGGGTCGATCGGCATCGGCGGCGTCTCCTCGGCTATCGTCTTCTTCAGGTTCGTTGCGGCGAAAATTGCCACGGCGGCAGGAGCGTGGCAACATGCGAAAATTGATTTCGCATATGCTTGCCACTGCGGCGAGACAGACCGGCACGAAGCTGCTACACGGCGACGCCGCGCGATGACCGCGCGGCGGAAAATGACGAGACATCGCGCTCCACCACGAAGGATCCCGCATGGACGCCGACAAGCCCCCGCGCCGTTCCGCCGCCACACGGCCTCAGGCCACGAAGACGACCGGCGCGCGACCTGCATCTGCGAAACGTCCCGCGGCGAAGGCGACGACCACCAAGGTCGCCGCCAGGGCCTCGGGCACGGCATTGGCGGGATCGACGGCGCCTGCGGTACGCGCCGGGAAGAAAGCCACGACGACCGCCGTCGCCGATGAGCGCGCCCGCAAGCGCACCGCGCGGATGAAACTGCAGCGCGCCACCCGGCGGCCGCGCGCGGCGGACAACGACGAGGAGACCGACGGCGCCGGCGGCCGGCTGTTCGTCACCGCGCTGGCGCGCGGCCTCGAGGTGCTCAGCGCGTTCGGCTCCCGCGACCGCGCGCTCGGCAACCTCGAACTGGCGCGCCGCACCAGCCTGCCGAAGCCGACGATCTCACGCATCACCCACACGCTGACCCAGCTCGGCTACCTCGCCTACGATCCGCGCGCGGCGACCTACCAGCTCGGCGGCCGCACGCTGTCGCTGAGCTATGCGGCGCTCGCCAACCTCGACATCCGCCGCGTCGCGCGCCCGATCATGGAGCGCCTCGCGGACGCCCATAACCTGCATATCGCCCTCGCCATGCGCGACAAGCTGATGATGCTCAATATCGAAACCTGCGAGGGCCAGGGCCTGGTCGGGCTGCGGCTGCCGCCGGGGTCGCGCATGCCGGTCGCCGTCACCGCCCTCGGCAAGGCCTATCTCGCCGCGATCCCGGACAGCGAGCGCAAGCCGCTGCTCGACAGCATCCGCCGCCAGCACGGCGACGACTGGCCGATGATCCAGCGCTCGGTCGAGCGCTCGGTGCGCGAGGTCGCCGAGCGCGGCTACTGCGTCTCGGCCGGCGAGTGGCGCAAGGACATCAACGCCGTCGGCGCGCCGGTGACGGTGCCCGGCAGCAGCACGGTGTATGCGCTGTGCATCGGCGGCCCGGCCTATCTGGTGTCGCCGGACGAACTCGAGAACGACTACGGCCCGGCGATCGCCGCCATCGCCCGCGAGATCAGCGCCGCCATGGGCGGCGACTGAGCGACGGACTCGCGGCCATCCAGCTTGCCCCTCAAGGCGAGAAAGGCGGTGCGCCGCGCGCCGTGAGGCCCGAGTCTGTCCGGCGACTGCCCGGTCTCGGCCTCATCCTTCGAGACGCGGCTGCGCCGCTCCTCAGGATGAGGGGAAAGCTCGCGGCAGAACACGAGCAAGGCCCCCTGCTGCCGCTCCGCCTCAATTCACCTGCCTTGTCCGTCCGTCCCAGAACGGCGCGCGCAGTTCGGCCTTGTTGACCTTGTTGACGCTGGACAGCGGCAGCGCGTCGTCGCGGATGTCGACGCTGCGCGGGCATTTGTAGCCGGCGATGAGATCGCGGCAGTGGGCGAGAATCGCCTCCGCGGTCGGCGCAGTGCCGGGCCGGCGCACCACCACCGCATGCACCCGCTCGCCCCAGCGCTCGTCGGGGACGCCGATGACGGCACATTGCAGGACGTCGGGATGGCTGCCGACGGCATTCTCGACCTCGATGGAATAGATGTTCTCGCCGCCGGAGATGATCATGTCCTTGATGCGGTCGGCGACATAGAGATAGCCGTCGGGCTCGAAGTAGCCGCTGTCGCCG
Organism: Bradyrhizobium sp. U87765 SZCCT0048; assembly: GCF_018131225.1. Classification (GTDB taxonomy): domain Bacteria; phylum Pseudomonadota; class Alphaproteobacteria; order Rhizobiales; family Xanthobacteraceae; genus Bradyrhizobium_A. The sequence continues at coordinate 1,696,097 of NZ_JAFCMM010000001.1, forward strand.
GTATGCATCCAGCCGCCGCGCAGCGTCTGTGCCGTCAGCTCCGGCTTGTTCCAATACCCCTGCATCACCATCGGTCCGCGCACCACGATCTCGCCGATGTCGCCGCAAGGCAGTTCGCGATCATCGGCATCGACCACCTTCACTTCCGCCGACCACACCGGCCGGCCGGCCGAGCGCAGCCGCCGTCGCGGCGCATCCGCGACATGATCCTCGGGGCCGAGAATGGTCGCGACCGGCGACAGCTCGGTCATGCCGTAGGACTGCGCGAACCGCACCGACGGAAAACGCTGCAGGCAGGCCGTCAGAACCGCTTCCGGCATCGGCGAGGCGCCATAGCTGATCAGGTTGAGGCTGGAGAGATCGTAGCGATCGAGGTCCGGCAGTTCCAGCAGCATGCCGAGCATGGTCGGCACGAAGGTGACCGTGGTGACGCGGTGGCGCGCGACTGCTTCCACCACCTCCTGCGGCGTGAAGCGCGGGATCACGACATGGGCGCCGCCAACCACCGCGGTGGTGAAGACGCGCGCGCCGGCGCCGAGATGGAACAGCGGCCCGGCATGGAGCGTCACGGTGCGTTCGTCGAAGCCGAAGCGCCCGGCGGTGACCACCGCGTTGGCCCACAGGTTACGGTGGCTCAGCATCACGCCTTTCGAGCGGCCCGTGGTGCCGCCGGTGTAGAAGAGGCAGGCGAGATCCTCGCCGCCGCGCAAGGCATCGTCCATCGGCCGCACCGCGGCCATCGCCGCTTCCCCGGCGACAGCGCCGCCCTGTGCCTCGCCCGGTCCGACATGCAACACCGTCCGCACCGACGGCGCGGCGGCGGCGAGCTCGGCGCCGAGACCTGCGAAATGCGCATCGACCATCAGCACCACCGGTCCGGCATCGCGCAATTGCTCGACCATTTCCGGCAGGGCGAAGCGCGCGTTGATCGGCACGATCACGCCGCCGCCCCACAGCACCGCGAAATAGAACTCGATGTAGGGCTGGCCATTGAGGGCGAGCATCGCGACGCGATCGCCCGCCGCCATGCCGAGGTCGCGCAGCACGGCGGCGAGACGGGCGACGCGATCGACGAAGGTGCGCCGGTCGATACGGATGTCGCCGCAACTGAGCGCCATGCCATCGCCATCGAATGCCGCTGCCTTGCGCAGGCCCGCCGTCAGGTTCATCGCTTCCTCGACCATTGTTGTTGTGTCGTTGGCCGGCAGTTAAGCCAATCCCGGCGCGTCGCACAATTGCGAAATTCTATTTCATTTTTGTGGGGAGCGGACTAGCCTTCCGACTGCCCCCACCCATCCGGACCCGATCCCATGACTCACCCCTCCCCCGCCGTGGACGACGCCGTCGTCATCGAACACCATGCCGACGTCGCGCTAGTGCGCCTCAACCGGCCGCGCAGCCGCAATGCCCTGAGTGTCGAGATCAAGGCCGGGCTGGAGCGGATGATCCCGGCGCTGATGACAGATCATGCCGTGCGCTGTGTAGTGATCACCGGCACGGACGACGCATTTTGCGCCGGCGGCGATATTACCAACATGAGCGAGCGCGACGCTCCGGCGGTGCGGGCGCGGATGCAGCGCAGCCATGCGTGGGTCAAATACATCCTCACTGGCGAAAAGCCGGTCATCGCCGCGGTGAACGGGGCCGCCGCCGGCGCCGGCTTCTCGCTGGCGCTGATGTGCGATCTCGTCCTGGTTGCCGACGGCGCGTTCTTCCGCCCGGCCTTTTCCGGCCTCGGCGCGGCACCGGACCTCGGCCTCGCGCTGACGCTGCCACGCGCCATCGGCACATCGCGCGCCAAGGACATCCTGCTGACCAACCGCCGCATCGAGGCCGCCGACGCCGTCGCACTGGGCTTCGCAAGGGCCGTCGTGCCCGCAGCCGAACTGCGCGCGGCCGCCCTGACGCTCGCGAACGAAATCGCCGCCGGCCCCGCGACCTCGCTCGGCCTGACCAAGACGCTGGTCAACAGCGCCTATGAGCCGATCGAGGAATTTCTCGCACGCGAGACCATGATGCAGGCGGTGGCGTTCGGCAGCGCGGAATTTGGCGAGGGCGTCGACGCCTTCCTCGGCAGGCGCAAGCCGGATTTTCGCGGGGCGGCCGAAGCGGACAAGAAATGAGTCTCTCCTCATGGTGAGGAGCGCGGCATAGCCGCGCGTCGCAAACCATGAGGCCAGGGCACATCTGGCAACACCCGGCCCCGGGCCTCATGCTTCGAGACGCGGCTGCGCCGCTCCTCAGGTTCAGCAGCGGTGAACGTCAGCGGGTTGCATGCGGATCGAACGTCAACCCGTCGTCCGCCCCGCGAAGCGCGCCTCCATGGCGCGGCGGAACGCGACCGTCTCGTTGCTGGCGTCGAACGCCACGTCTTCCCAGCGCACGACCCCGCCATGGGCGATGTCGCTCACGAGCCTGACGCCATGAGCGAGGCCGATCGGCAGCGCGCCGACCTTGAGACTGTCGACCGCTGGCATCAGCTTGCCCCACACGGTGTAGCCACCCTCGCCGTCCAGTGTCTCGCCGGCGCGCAGCGGCCGCTTCGCCACCGCGACGACATCGCCGCGGAAATCCTGCGCCTGGCCTGTCGGCTCGCCGCGCAGCACCGCCGACAGCACGGAGATGTTCAGCTCGAGCCCGATCAGATGATACGGCTTGTACATCGCCGCATAGCACCCGCTGGCGTCGGTCTTCAGGCCATACTGGCGGAAGCAGTCGGCGGCATAGTCGTTCGGCGCCTCGAGCACGACATAGACGCCCCAGCGCAGATCGCGGAACACGGGACGGCCATCGCGCTCGAGCGACGACACCACCTCGACCGTGCCGGCGCGTTCGAGCACGCCGCCGGCCTCGCGCGGCCGCAACACATGCGGCAGGTCGTCGACGCCGCAGGGCGGAAATGCAAGGCCGGCCGACGGCACGTCGAGGCCGGTGGCGTTGGCGATCGCCGCCATTTCGATGGCGGACTTGGTGCCGTCGAGGAAGGAGTTGAACATCTGCGGATTCATGCCCGCGGACTGTGCTTCGGCAGCGCTGAGGCCGTAATGCGTCCACACATCCGCCGGCGTGACATCATGATAGATCGGCAGGTACTTGGTGCCCTTGCCGGCGGCGACGACGCGAAAGCCGGTGGCGCGCGCCCAGTCGACGAGCTCGGCGGTCAGCGCCGGCTGATCGCCATAGGCCAGCGAGTAGACGACGCCGGCCCGGCGCGCCTCCTCGGCCAGCAAGGGACCAGCCAGCACGTCAGCCTCGACATTGACCATGACGATGTGCTTGCCGGCGGCAATCGCCGCGCGTGCATGGCGGATGCCGACGGCGGGATTGCCGGTCGCCTCGATCACCACCTCGACGGCGGCATCACCGATCGCCGCAAGACCATCCTTCGTGAACGACGTCGCGGCGATGCGCTCCGCTTCCCAGCCGACGGTGCGGCAGGCATCGCGCGCGCGCTCCGGATCGAGATCGACGATGACCGTCACCTCGAGGCCCGGCGTGTGCGGCACCTGGGCGAGGAACATGGAGCCGAACTTGCCGGCGCCGATCAGCGCAACACGGACCGGACGGCCGGCGGCGAGACGCGTGTGCAACAGACGATGGAGATTCATGGGCGTGTGGTCTTCAATTCTTGTGAGATTCTTTTTGCGAACCGACGGGTGCACAGTCGGCGCGGATGGCGCAAGCGAAGGCATGGATGCAGCCCTGAACCTACCTGCGAACCATAGGCGGGCGCCTTGGCCAGTCAACCAGCGCCACCGCAGGCGCCAGTTCATGCCAGCCGGTCGGGACAAGCGACACCGGTGAGACCTATTGCCACAGGACCACCCCCGCCTGTGCATGGCGCGCTGCCTCGATTGACCCTCCGGTCGGCACTGCCTATCGTTCCCATCGACGGTTCCCCTCGGGGGATCAAAAGGGAATGCGGTGCGGGCTCGCCCTAAGCCGCGGCTGTCCCCGCAACTGTAAACGGCGAGCCTTTCGTCAGCGCGCGGCCTGAACCGCGCGCCACCCAGCCACTGAGCAGCTTCGCTCGGGAAGGCGACGACAGGCGATGACCCGTGAGCCAGGAGACCTGCCGTCAGTCGTGGTCACACGCGAGCACATCGGGCGGGGCGTCCTGGTGGAGGTCGATCCGTCGCGCTCACGCGTTCGGGCCGTCTTGCGTTCGCGGTGACGTGCCACGTTACCGCGAGTCGCCGACTCATGATTTTCCCCACGTACGTCTCGCTCATTGCCAGGGCGTCAGCCGTCTGCCGGACCCGTTCTGCGGCGAGGCAACGACTTCATTCCGCCAGCAGCGCCTTGCGTTCCGCTCTACCTATATGTAATGTTATAACATTACATATTCAAAATAGCGGAGTTGCGATGATGCCCTGTGAACGCCCCCGACGGCGTCGCGCAAACCGGTCACGACCGGCCGCCGTCGCGCGCATGCACAGCCCCACGGGTGCAGCCGCGAGGCCCGGCCGGCCGCCAACCATCGCTGAAGCGCCCGGCATCAGCCACCGCCCCATCATCCTCTCCCTATTCCGAGCCCATTGATCATCATGCGACTTCCCTCCCACGCCGCATCGCGCCGGCGCGCCACCCTGCTCTGCTCCGTCGCCACGGCACTGCTGCTGCCCGCCGACGCCTTCAGCCAGACTGCACAGCCGGCAGGACGGCTCGACGCCATCGAGGTGTCGCCGACCGCTCAGCCCAAGCCGAAGCGCGCCACCGGCAAGCGCGCGGAGCGCGCCGGGCGCGCACGCCCCAGGTCCGCGGCAACCGCTGCCGCGACGAACGCACCGGCCGGCGCCACGCCGGCAGTCGCGGCGCCGACCGCGCTGCATCTCACCGCGCCATCGACCACCGGCAGCCGCCTCGGCCTCACGCCGTTGCAGACGCCCGCCAGCGTCGAAGTGATCAGCGCCGACACCATCGCCGCCCGTGGCCAGCACACCGTGCTCGACGCCGTGACCCAGAACGCGGCGGGCTTCACCGCCAATCCGGCGCCGGGCAATGGCGGCCTGTCGTTCTCGACCCGCGGCTTCTCCGGCAGCAACTCGGTGATGACGCTGTATGACGGCACGCGCTTCTATGTCGGCTCCGGTACCGTGACGTTCCCGTTCGACACATGGTCGGCCCAGCAGATCGAGGTGATGCGCGGGCCGGCGTCGGTGATGTACGGCGAAGGCGCGATCGGCGGCATCGTCAACGTTGTGCCGAAGAAGCCGATCACCACCGCACACAACGAGGCTGAAATCTCGCTCGACACCAACATGACGCGCCGGCTCGCGGTCGACAGCGGCGGGCCGATCAATCCCAACGTCTCCTACCGCGTCACCGCTGCCGGCAACATGTCCGACGGCTGGGTCGAGCGTGACAAGACCTCCAATGTCGCCTTCTCCGCCGCAGTGAAGGTGCAGGCCGCCGACAACCTCGCCTTCACACTGTCGAACGACTACGGCGACCGCAGCCCGTCACGCTATTTCGGCACACCGCTGATCAACGGCGCCATCGACCCGGCGCTGCGCTTCCAGAACTACAACACCTGGGACAGCCAGATCCGCTACAAGGACAACTGGACGCAGTTCAAGACCGAGTGGGATGTCGCCGACGGCGTGTCGGTGCGCAACACCACCTATTATCTGGTCAGCAATCGGCACTGGCGCGACATCGAGGCCTATACGTTCAATCCGGCGACCGGCCTCGTCGGCCGCAACAACTACATCGAGATCTTCCACGACCAGAAGCAGCTCGGCACCCGCACCGATGTGACGCTGCGCGGCCATATCTTCGGCATCAGGAACGAGTTCGTCGCCGGCTTCGACGTCAACCAGATCAACTTCGCCCACATCAACAATTCGCCCTACGCCGGCCAGACCTACGTGCCGCCGTTCAACTACGATCCCGGTCTGTTTTCGGCGACCACCAGCCCGACCACGCCGGGCTTCCACTCGGTCACCAATCAGTATGCGCTGTTCGCCGAGGATCGCCTGATCCTCACCGACCAGCTCGCGCTGGTCGGCGGCGTGCGGCTCGACCGGCCGACAATCAGCCGGACTGACGACCGCGTCGCCGCCAACAGCTTCGAGACCTCGCTGTCCGGTACCAGCTGGCGCGCGGGCGCCGTCTATACTCCGATCGACAATCTGGCGTTCTACGGCCAGTACGCCACTGCGGTCGATCCGGTCGGCAACCTGATCACACTCAACACCAGCCAGAAGAACTTCCAGCTGGCCACCGGCCGCCAGGTCGAGGTCGGGGTCAAGCAGTCGTTCTGGGGCGGCCGCGGCGAGTGGACGCTTGCCGCCTACGACATCGTCAAGAACAATCTGCTGACGCCCGATCCCAACAACATCGCAGGCCCCTCGCTGCAGGTCGGCCAGCAATCGTCGCGCGGCATCGAGGCAAGCCTCGGGCTCGCCCTGAACGACGCCTGGCGGGTCGACGCCAATATCGCGCTGCTGCGCGCCAAGTATGACAGCTTTTCCGCCGTCGCCGGCGGCAAGCTGGTCAGCTATGCCGGCAACGTGCCGATCAACGTGCCGCAGCAGGTCGGCAATGCCTGGGTGACCTGGAACTTGGCGCCGAACTGGTCGGCGAACGCCGGCGTGCAGGTGGTCGGCGCGATGTACACCGACGCTGCCAACACACTGCAGCGGCCGTCTTACGCGCTGGTCAATGCCGGCCTGCGCTGGACGCCGGATGCGCGCACCACGGTGGCGCTGCGCATCTACAACATCTTCGACAAGGTCTACGCGGTATCGGCGCCCTACAACGGCCAGTGGTTGCTCGGCATGCCGCGCACCGCCGAGCTGTCGGTCAACGTCAAGTTCTGACGATGAGCCTGCCCTTGATGAGCCTGCCCTGAGATGAGCCTGCGGATCACACGACACGCCAGGCGCTGGCTCTACATCATCCATCGCTGGATCGGCATCGCCACATGCCTGCTGTTCGCCATGTGGTTCGTGTCCGGCGTGGTGATGATGTATGTCGCGTTTCCACAGCTCACCGACACGGAGCGCTGGACGGCACTGCCGCCCATCGCCTGGGACAAGGTGCTGGTGACGCCGGACCGCGCCATGACACTCGCCGGCGTCACGGCCTATCCGCGCGAGCTGCGGCTCGCGATGATGGACAGGATGCCGGTGTACCGCATCACCGGCTGGGACGGCCATCGCGCGACAATCGCGGCGACCGACGGTCGATCGATCGGCAGTATCACCGCCGATCACGCCGAAGCGATCGCGGCCCATCATCCGGCCGCGACGCGACCACAGGTGATCGGGACCGTCACGCGCGACCAGTGGAGCGTGACCGCGCGCTACGATCCATTGCGGCCGCTGTTCCTGGTGATGCTCGGCGACGCCGACGGCACCGAGCTCTACATCTCCGAACGCACCGGCGAGATCGCGCTCGACACCACGCGGCACGAGCGCGTCTGGAACTGGCTGGGTTCGATCCCGCACTGGATCTATCCCACCGTGCTGCGCAAGGACGGCGCGACCTGGCGGCAGGTGGTGCTGTGGATCTCCGGTTTCTGCATCGTCGTCGCGGTCACCGGCTTCTGGATCGGCGTGCTGCGGCTGCGCCTGCGCAAACGCTCCGCCCGCGGGCATGTGACGCCCTATCGCGGCTGGATGGCGTGGCATCACGTCGCCGGCCTGATCGGCGGCGTCTTCGTGTTCACCTGGATGGTCAGCGGCTGGCTGTCGCTCAATCCGCTGGACCTGTTCGCCGGCCGTGCCGTCGGCCGCGACATGGCCGTGCGCTACGCCGGCGAAAGTGCGCCCCGGATCGCCGACGCGGTGGCGCGGCCGCAGGTCCCGGCGGTCGAGGCGCGTTACGTCTGGCTCGGCGGACGGGCGCTGATGCTGCTCGCCGATCACGCGGGGCACATCACCACCGCCGATCCCGCGAGCGGCGCACCGCTGACGCTGACCCAGGATGACATCGCCGCGGCCGCGCGCCGCCTGCTGCCCGACGCCACGGTCACGCTGCGGCAACAACTGACACAGCCGGACTGGTACTGGTACTCGCACCACCAGGAACGGCTGCTGCCGATCCTGCGCATCGGCTTCGACGATGCCGCGCACAGCTGGTTTCACATCTCGCCGACCACCGGCGAGATCCTGGGCCGCAGTGATGACAGCCGCCGCGCCTATCGCTGGTGGTTCAACGCGCTGCACAGCATCGACCTGCTGCCGCTGCTGGCCTCCCGGCCGGCCTGGGACATCGTGGTGTGGCTGCTGTCGCTGATCGGCCTCATCGTCTCGCTCAGCGGCGTCGTCGTGGGATGGCGGCGGTTGATGCGCTGAGGAACGCCGGCACGCGGCAGGCACCATGTGCATGCGGCCAGCGCATGCGCAGGCCTGCTGGAGCTCCCCTGAGCACGGCAACATGCGGGACGCCACAACGAAGGCCCGGGGCCTCATCCTTCGAGACGCCTGCTGCGCAGGCTTCTCAGGATGAGGGGATGGAGCATGCGCAACAGCAACGTGGCATCATATGGTGACACGAAGCATGCCGCGGGTGAGAGAACTCACCCCAGCCAGGCGAGGCCCTCGGCGTACAGCTTCTCGACCTCCGGCCCCTTGAGGCCGGGCATGTCACGCTTCACGCGATAGCCGATCTCCTCCTGGATATAGGCGAGATGGCGGTAGCCGACCGGGAATTGCCTGAGCTTGTCCTGGTCGAGCTTGAGCACCGCGGCGGGATCGACCGGATCGAGGCGATCCTTTTCGTAGATCGGCTGGCGGCGCACCACGCCCCACTTGCCATGGCGCTTTTCGAGGAAGTCGTAGAACCGCCCCGTGCAGACGACGTCGCACTCGACGCCATGGACCGGGCCGCGCTGCGAGATGGTCATCTTGGTCTGCGCGACGGCGCGGTAGGCGGACAGGTCGACAGTCATGCCGCCGAGGAAGTGCAGGATGCTGACGCCCTTGTCCCAGCCCTCCTTGCTGACACGGATGAACTCGGAGGCCGGGCCCTGAAACCAGGTCGCCGACATCCAGCCGTCCTCATGCCACACCGTGGCAAAGCGATCCCACAGGCCGGCGTCACGCCACAGCGCCCAGTTCTCGATCAATTCCTGAATTGCGGTCCGGTCGGCAGTTTCGTCGCTCATGCAGGCCTCTTGTCGCCGCGCGGCCGGATGTGCCGGCCACAGTGTCGAAAAGTCACGGGGTTAGTTTACATTTGTAAACTAGTACTAATTATGGAACTATGATAAGCAGCCGTCAAGCTACCCTCCATCCCCGTGTGAGAACCGGTTGCCGTGATGAAACTGAATCCTGCCGCGTCGGTGAAATCCGCGGACCGAGCCTTCGACATTCTGGAGTACGTCGCCGACGCCAACGAGCCGCCGTCGTTCTCGCGGATGCTGACGGACCTGCGCATTCCACGCAGCAGCCTGTTTCACCTGCTGAACAACCTGCTGGCGCGCGGCTATCTGCAGCAGGACGAAATCACCGATCGCTACCGCGTTGGCGATCAGGTTCGCCTGCTCGTGCACAAGGTGTCACCGCCACCGCTCGCGACCATCGCGATGCCATTCCTCAAGCGCCTCACCGCCGAGCTCAACGAAACCTCCGGCTTCTACGTGCGCATCGGCAATGTCATGGAGGCACTGGCCTCCGCCGCTTCGAGCCAGGCGCTGACCTACACCATGAAGGTTGGCGAGCGGGCGCCGCTCTACGCGGTGTCGAGCGGCAAGATCGTGCTGTCGCGCATGCCAGCGGCCGAGTTCGACGATTACCTGCGCGGCCTGACCTTCGAGACCATCACGCCGGTGACCATCACCACCACCGACGCCCTGCGCAACGAGCTGCCGGCCGTGCAGCAGAGCGGCTTTGCCTACTCGCGCGAAGAGTTCACCACAGGAATCACCGGCATGGCGACCGCCGTCACTCATGAGGGCCGTTTCTTCGGCGCGCTCAATCTCGCGGTGCCGACGGTGCGCTTCACCGACGAACGTCATGCCCTGTTCCGCCGCCAATTGCCGACCGCGGCAGCCGCGCTCGGCCAGGCGATCGCCGCACGAATGTAGCCGGTATCAGCGCGCCCCTGCCGCGCCGGCGGACGGCTGCCGCCAGGCAGGTGCTTCCTGGAGGATGAAGCGCGTCACCACCGCAATCTGCTCCTCCGCCATCAGCGGCGGAACGTGACCGCAATCGTCGAAGCTGAACACGCTGGCGCCGCGATTGCGCTTCTTCATCTCCTGGGTGAGGGCGAACGACAGCAGGTCCGAGCGTGCGCCATGCAACACCAGCACCGGCACGGTGATCGCCTCCCAATAGGCCCACAGATTCAGCGGATAGAACCACGGCGAGCGAAACCCCTTGGCGATCGCCGGGTCGCACAGCATGTCGTAACGCTGATGCTCCGCATTCCAGCGCACGCTGTGGCGAGCGAGATGACGCCATTGCGCATCGCTGAGATCGCCATAGGGCGCGAGCACGGTGCGGATATAGGCGTCAGCTGCGTCGAGCGTCGGAAACGACGCCGGCATGCTGCCGATGTACTGCCCGATGCGCTTCAGTCCGCTGGCGGACACGAACGGGCCGATGTCGTTGATCACGAGATTGCGCACGATGCTGCCGGCAAACCCCGCCATGATCATCCCGATCAGACCGCCGAGCGAGGTGCCGACCCAATCGACCTCGCGCACGCCGAGCCGCGCGATCACTGCGTTCATGTCGGCGCAGTATTGCGGCAATGCGTAGTCATCGGGGTTGCGCAGTCGGCCGCTGCGTCCGCGTCCCGGCAGATCCGGGCAGATCACGCGCCGGCCGCGGGCGGCAAGGGCCGCAGCGAGAGGATCGAAATCGCGCCCCTGCCGCGTCAGACCATGAACACAGACGATGGGCCGGGGATCGTCGAGCGGCCCCCAATCGGTACAGGCGATCTCGTGAAAGCCAGCCGGCGACAGTCCCAGCACCATGCCGGCGCGGTCCGGCGCCGGCGCGGCATCTGCGCCCTCTGCGGCTTCATCCGCGTTCGTCATCTCAATGTACCAGACCGACAGCCGCGGCCGCCGTCTCGCCGGGACGCCACGCCATGTCGGCGAAGCGCTGCGCCTCGACCTGGGTCTCGAAGATATGGGGCGCGACATGCCGGTCGGCGAGCGCCTCGCCGAGCTTGAGACGCATGAACGCACTGGTGGTGTAGCGCGAGGCCGAGGCGTAGTAGCGCTTCTCGAGGTAGGCGATCATCGAGAAATAGGCGTCGCCGACCATCGGATCGAGATGAAAGCCATCGTAGTTGGCGACCAGAGCCACCGGTTTGCCGGCGGCCTGGCAGACGCGCTCGACTTCGCGCCGCACGAGGTCGACATCCTCGACCGTCCGCACCTCGAACCCCTCGAAGTTGACAAACAGCGTATTGCGCGCCGCATCGTAGCTGAGACGATCGGCGAGGCTGCGGCCGAGCAGCGCATGGAGCAGCCCCATCGGGCCGTCGCGGAAAATGCGCCCGTCCATCGCCCGCACGTCGCGGATCAGCGGCGCGAATTCCATGTGGGCGAGAATATCCCGCTCGATATCGATGCCCGGCGCCACCTCGATCAGCTCGACGCCGGCCGGCGTTCGCTGCAGCACGCAACGCTCGGTGACATAGTAGACGGGCTGACCGGTCTCCGCGGCATAGTCGCCGCTGAAGGTGACCTGCTCGACCTGCCTGATGAATTTCTTCGACGTGCCTTCGCGCAGGATGTGCAGCGCGCCATCCTCGATCGCGAGCTTGAGCCCGCCGCAGGTAAAGGTGCCGGCGAACACCAGCTTCTTGGCGCTCTGCGAGATGTTGATGAAACCGCCGGCGCCTGCGAGACGGTTGCCGAAACGGCTGACGTTGACATTGCCGGCCGCATCCGCCTGCGCCATGCCGAGGCAGGCGAGATCGAGGCCGCCGCCATCGTAGAAATCGAACTGCTGGTTCTGGTGAATGACGGCGTCGGGATTGAGCGCGGTGCCGAAATTGAGTCCGCCCTGCGGCATGCCGCCGATGATGCCGGGCTCGGCGGTCAGCGTCAGGTACTGCAGCATATGCTCCTCGGTCGCGACCGCGGCAACACTCTCGGGCATGCCGATGCCGAGATTGATCACACCGCCGGGCGGCAGCTCGAAGGCGCAGCGCCGCGCGATGACCTTGCGCTCGTCGAGGGCGAGCGGCTCGACACGGTCCATCGGCACCCGCTGACGGCCGGAAAAGGCATGGCTATAGCCCGTACCGTAGGTCTGCACATGGTTTTCCGGCTCGGCGACGACGACGCAATCGACGAGGATGCCGGGGATCTGCACCTCGCGCGGATTGAGCGAGTGCGCGGCGGCGATGCGCTCGACCTGCACCACAACAAAGCCGCGAGAGTTCTTCGCCGCCATCGCCATCGCGAGATTGTCGAGGGTCAGCGCCTCGCGCTCCATGGTGATATTACCGGAAGGATCCGCCGTGGTGCCGCGCAGCAGCGCGACATGGATCGGGAACGACCTGTAGCGCAGCCACTCCTCGCCGCCGATGTCGATGAGCTCGACGAGATCCTCGGTGGTCGCGGCATTGAGACGGCCGCCCTCGAGGCGCGGATCGACGAAGGTACGCAGGCCGACCTTGGAGATGGTGCCCGGACCACGCGCGGCAATGTTGCGATAGAGGTGGGAGATGCAGCCGAGCGGCAGGTTGTAGGCCTCGATGCGGTTCTTGAGCGCGAGTTCGCCGAGCCGTGGCACCAGCGCCCAGTGGCCGCCGATCACCCGCTTCAGCAGGCCGTCCTGGTCGAGACGGTTGAGGCCGCGCTCGCGGGAATCGCCGGGCGCAGCGGCGAACATCAGCGTCAGGTCCGATGGATGGCGCGTCTCGCGGTAACGCTTGGCCAGCGCGATCAGAAGTTCGTCCGGCGTGCCGACGCCGACAAAGCCTGATGTGCAGATGGTGTCGCGGTCGCGAATGATGGCGACGGCCTCGTCGGCGGAAACGATCTTGTTCTTCAGCATCACTGCCTCAATCCCGTGCAGCCAGCCATTGCGAGATATCCCGGCTCAGGACGCCCTGCGACTTGCTCGACACGAACAGGCCGACATGGCCGCCCGGCAGCGGAATTTCGGAATAGTCGGCATTGCCGACATGCCCGCGCAGCGCCTGCGAGCAGGTCGGCGGAATGATATGGTCGTTGAGCGCATAGACATTGAGGACCGGCGCCGCGATGGCGGAGAGGTCGACACGCCGGCCGGACAATTCGAACTCGCCCTTCACCAGCTTGTTGTCCTGGTAGAGGTCCTTCAGCCACTGCTTGGCGGCCTCGCCGGGATGCGCCGGCCGGTCGGCAAGCCACTTCTCCATGCGCAGGAAGTTCATCAGCTTGGCTTCGTCGTCGACCACGTCGAGCAGATCGACGTTGTACTTGGTCAGCGAGCGCATCGGCGTCATCAGCGAAAACACCGAACTCATGAATTCGCCGGGCAAGCCGCCATAGGTATCGACGAGACGATCGATGTCGGCCCGGTCGAGGCTGCGGGTCCAGACGTTGAGAAAGCCGTGATGGGCGTCCGGATCATCACGGTCGGCATGGAAATCGATCGGCGTGATGGTGAGAACGAGGTTCTTGACCCGATCGGGATACAGCGCCGCATAGCAGGCGGTGAATACGCCTCCCTCGCAGATGCCGAGCAGCGTGACCTTGTCATGGCCGGTCTCGCGGCACACCCGTTCGACGGCGGCGTGAATATAGTCGTCGACATAATCGTCGATGGTCAGCCAGCGCTCGGTGCGGTTCGGCTGGCCCCAGTCGACCAGCCAGAGATCGAGCCCCTGCCCCAGCAGGCTGCGCACCAGCGAGCGATCGGGCTGCAGGTCGGCCATGGTGTAGCGGCCGATCAGGCCGTAGGCGAGCAGCACCGGAGTTTCGACCTGGCGCGGCACGAGCGGCGCATAGCGATAGAGCTCGGTCTTGTCGCGCCGCATCACCAGTTGCTTCGGCGTGGCGCCGACATCGACATCCGCATCCTTGATGTCGGACAGCAGTTGCGTCGCCTTGAACATCTTCTCGGCGAATGCCGCCGCGTCGCGTGCGGCCCGCTCGCCCGGTCCCTGCCCGCTCATCGCTGCTTCTCCGTTGCACCGGCGTCGTCGCGCTGCCGCGCCAGGGCACGAACCTCGCGCCGCAGCTCGGTGAGCTGGCGGGTGACGTCGTCGAAATCACTCTGCGTCGGCAGGCCGAACAGCTTGGCGACGGTCTTGTTGATTTCGGTCTGGCGGCTGCGGAACTCGGTCGCCGCCTGCAGCAGGTCCTTCTGCACCGACAGGAATTCGTCGGAGCGCTGGTTGCGGATCATCTCGTCGTTGGCGAGTGCGGTCCAGGCGCCGAGCCGGCCGCGCCAGCCGTCGTCGCCGGCATCCGGCTTCGCGGTGGCGGCGTACTGCTCCGCCGCGCGCTGCCAGGGGCGTGCCGCGATCAGGTTGTAGGCGGCGAGCTTGTGCTGCAGCTCGCTCCAGGCCGAGAACAGCAGCCACAGCTTGCGATCGAAATCGAGCATGTCGGCCAGCCGCGGTCCCTGCGCGAGGCGCTCGATGGCATCGCCGAGTTCATTGCCGCCGGCCCCGCCACGATGCTCGGCAGCGCGTGCCATGATGAACGGCAGCATCGAGTTCGACCACGCCTCGCCGGCCTTCGTCGACACATCGGCCATCGAACGCCAGAGCGCGCTCCATTGCTGAACGCTCTGGCTGAAGGGATCTCCGCGGGCTGTATCGTCAGCCATGGGTCGCGCGCAGCGCACGGTTGCTGCCCTCGAAAGCCGCACTGTAGATCGCATAGGCGTCGTCATAGGCAAGCGGTCTCGGATTGTTGACCAGCAGGCGGGTCTGCTTCATGGCATCCTCGGCAAGCTTCTTCAGGTCGTCACGGCCGATGCCGACGGCGGTCAGCGACGCCGGAACCTCGCAGTCGCGGCAGATCGCGGCCACTTCGTCAATGAAAGCCCGTGCCCGTGCGGCCGGCGCCTCGGCAGGGAGGCCAGGCCGGACAATGCCGGCAAGCTCGGCATACAGCGCCTCCGCCGCCGGCAGGTTGAATTCCAGCACATGCGGCAGCACCAGCGCGTTCGACAGCCCGTGCGGAACATGGAAGATGGCGCCGATCGGATAGGCCAGCGCATGGACTGCCGCGACCGGCGCATTGGCGAAGGCCATGCCGGCGAGCATCGAGCCCAGCAGCATCTGCGACCGCGCCTCGAGATCTTGGCCATCACGGCAGACGGTGCGGACATTGGCTGACAGCAGCGCCAGCGCTTGGCGCGCAAGCTGGTCCGACATCGGATTCTTGCGAACCTTGCTGGTATAGGCCTCGATGGCATGGACCATGGCGTCGATGCCGGTGGCGGCGGTGACATGGGCCGGCAGGCCGAGCGTCAGCTCGGGATCGAGCACCGCCCAGTCGGGAATGAGCTTCGGCGACACCACGCCCTTCTTCTCGGTGGTCGGCGTGGTGACGATGGCGATCGGCGTCACCTCCGAGCCGGTGCCGGCCGTGGTCGGCGCCAGGATAAGCGGCAACCGCTCGCCTTTCGCCAGACCGACGCCATAGATGTCCTCGAGTCGGTCCGGCGTCCGCGCGAGATAGGCGACGAGCTTGGCGGTATCGAGCGCACTGCCGCCGCCGATCGACAGCACAAGGTCGATCCCGCGCTCGCGGCACAGCGCGACCGCTGCTTCGACGACCTCCGATGGCGGATCGGCGACCACGTCATCGAACACGGTCAGCGTCACGCCATCGCCGACCAGCGCCGCTTCGACATCGCGCGTCAAGCCGGCCGCGCGCACCCCCTTGTCGGTGACCAGCATGACATGGCGTGCGCGGTAGTGGCCGACAAGGTCGGAGATCTTTCGTGCCGCGCGGGCCTCGAACAGGATATTGGCAGGGGCCTGGAAGGTGAATGGATTCATCGTACGTATCCTGGGTCGAAATCCTGAGAACCAATCGGAGCCGTTCCGGCACGTTGCGCCAGCCCGGCAGACAAGGACGCGCCAGCGGAGAGCCCGCGGCTAGGCGGGATCCGCCGGAATGCGAGCGCGCAGTTCCTCGACCAGCACGCGCATGTTCTCGGAATAGTCGATCGGCGCCGCGATCAGATGCACGCCACCACTCTTGAACGCCGCTTCCAGCGTCGGAATGAAGTCGTCGAGCTTCTCGACGCGGGCCCCACGGGCGCCATACGATTCCGCGTAACGCACGAAATCCGGATTGCCGAAGGTCAGGCCGAAATCCGGAAAATCGTCGACCGCCTGCTTCCAGCGAATCATGCCATAGGCGCCGTCATCGAGGATCAGCACCACCAGATTGAGCTTCAGCCGTACCGCGGTCTCCAGTTCCTGGCTGTTCATCATGAAACCGCCGTCACCGCACACCGCCATCACCCGGCGGTCCGGATAGAGCATCGCCGCCATCATCGCCGACGGCAGGCCGGCGCCCATGGTCGCGAGTGCATTGTCGAGCAGCAGGGTGTTGGCGACGAAGGTACGGTAATTGCGCGCGAACCAGATCTTGTACATGCCATTGTCGAGCGCGACGATGCCATCGCTCGGAATCACCTGGCGGACGTCGTGCACCAGCCGCTGCGGCGTCGGCGGCCAGCGGCTCTCGGTGGCGCGATCGGCGATGCGACTGAGGATGCCATCGCGCAGCGACAGCAGCGCCCCCGCACGCGGCAGCTTGCCTTCGAGGCGGTCGGCCAGCAGTTCGAGGCTCGGGCCGACGTCGCCGACCACCTCGGCATTGGGGAAATAGACCTGTTCGACGTTGGCCGGCGTGTAGCTGATATGGATCACCTGCGGCCCCTTCGGACCCATGATGAACGGCGGCTTCTCGATGGTGTCGTGGCCGATGGCGATGATCAGGTCGGCCTTGTCGACGGCCTCGTGCACGTAGTCGCGCTCGGACAGCGCGGCGGTGCCCATATAGAGGTTGGTGCCGCCGGGCACGGTCCCCTTGCCCATCTGCGTGGTGAAGAAGGGAATGCCGGTCCGGCGCACGAACCCGGCGAGGCCGAAGGTCGAACGCGGCCGGCTGGCCGCCGCGCCCAGCATGATCAGCGGGCGCTCGGCACGCAGGATCATCTCGGCGGCACGGTCGAGCGCGGCGCGATGCGCGACCGGGATCTCGATCGGATGGATCGGCACCATCGGCACGTCCGCCACCTCCTCGCCGGCAATATCTTCCGGCAGTTCCAGATGCACGGGGCCCGGCCGCTCCTCCATCGCAACCCGGAAGGCATCGCGCACCAGCGTCGGGATACTAACCGCACTGACGATCTGCCGTGACAACTTGGTCAAGGGCTTCATCGACGCGATCACATCGACGATCTGGAAGCGAGCCTGCCGGCTGCTCATGATGGCCTTCTGGCCGGTAATCATCACCATCGGCATGGCGCCGAGATGGGCGTAGGCCGCGCCGGTGGCAAAGTTCAGCGCCCCCGGACCGAGGGTCGAGATGCACACGCCCGGCCTGCCGGTGAGGCGGCCGTGGGTCGCGGCCATGAAGGCGGCGGCCTGCTCGTGCCGGGTCAGCACCAGCTCGATCTTCGAACCGCGCAGCGATTCGACGACATCGAGGTTTTCCTCACCGGGCACACCGAAGATGCGATCGACACCTTCATGCTCCAGCGCCCTTACCAGCAGGTCCGATCCCTTGGTCATGTCGACAGTCCTTCTTCTCGCAGGTCAGCAGACAGGGCAGCGTGTGCCCATCCATTCAGGCGTTGGCGATCCGCCTGATGATCGCGGCGGCGAAATCCGTTGTCTTGGCGTGGCCGCCGAGGTCGGCGGTGCGTACGCCGTCGACCCGCAGCACCTGGTCGATCGCAACCTGGAGACGCTGCGCAAGATCGTCACGGCCGACATGCTTGAGCATCAGGCCGGCCGCCAGCAGCAGCGCCAGCGGGTTCGCAATACCCTTGCCGGCGATGTCAGGCGCCGAGCCGTGCACCGCCTCGAAGATCGCAGCCTTCTCGCCGATGTTCGCGCCCGGCGCCATGCCGAGCCCGCCGACCAGCCCGGACAGCAGGTCCGAGAGAATATCGCCGAACAGATTGGTGGTGACGATGACATCGTACTGCCAGGGGTTCATCACCAGCTGCATGGCACAGGCATCGACGATACGATCGTCCATCGCGACGCGCCCCTCGTACTCCCGCGCCATGTCACGGCCGACCTCGAGGAAGATACCGGTGAGCGCCTTCAGCACGTTGGCCTTGTGCACCACCGTGACCTTCTTGCGGCCGTGGGCGAGCGCATACTCGAAGGCATAGCGGATGATGCGCTCGGCGCCCGCGCGGGTGTTGACGCCGGACGAGATCGCTACCGCATGCGGATCGTCGCCGATGGCGATGTAATGCTCGAACGCCACGTACAGGCCTTCGATGTTCTCCCGGATCAGGACGATGTCGATATCCTCATAGCGGCCGCCCGGCACCATGGTGCGCACGGGGCGCAGATTGGCATAGAGATGAAACTCCTCGCGCAGCCGGACATTGACGGAGCGGAAGCCGCCGCCGACCGGGGTGGTCAGCGGCCCCTTCAACGCGAGGCGGGTGCGGCGAATGCTGTCCAGCAGTGCCTGCGGCAGCGGATCGCCGGCGCTGGCGATGCCGGCCATGCCGCCCTGCTGGACATCCCAGTCGAACGGCGCCCCCAGCACCTCGAGAATGCGGGTGACCGCATCCATGATTTCGGGGCCGATGCCATCGCCGGGAATCAAGGTGGCGGGGATCCGGCTCTGTGTCGCGCTCATGTGAAGCTCGCTGGATTCGAGGGGCAACCTACGGGGAACGATCAGTGCACGGCCTTCAGGGCGGCTTCGGGCTCACGCTGCGTGCCGCGGCCAAGTAGCAACGCCAGCAGGCAGCCGACCGCGGACAACCCCGCCAGCGGCAGCAACCCGAGCGCATAACTGCCGGTAGCATCCTTGATGACCCCGAGCAGATAGCTGCCGAAGAAGCCGCCGAGATTGCCGATGGCATTGACCTGGGCGATTGCAGCCGCGGCGACACCGGCCGACATCCACTCGGTCGCCAGCGCCCAGAAGGGCCCCTTGACGATGTAGGTCGCGGTAACGGCAACACACAGGATGGCGATGGTCGGCGCAAGCGAACCGGTCAGCGGTGCGACCGCCAGGCTGGCGGCGAGCAGAAACAGCGGGATCGCCGTGTGCCAGCGGCGCTCGCGCTTCGCGTCAGAATTGCGGCCCCACAGCACCATCAGTACCGACGCGATGCCGAACGGAAGGGAGTTCAACAGGCCGGTTTCCATATTGGTCAGACCGAACGACTTGATGATCTGTGGCTGCCACAACGACAGGCACTGGCTGGCGCCCGATGCGCCGGCATAGATCAGCGACGCCGCAAGCACGTACCTGTTGGTCATCACCTGCCACAGCGACAGATGGCCTTCGGTCTTGCGCGGCGCCGCACGTTCGCTTGCGAGACGCCCGACCAGCCAGTCGCGCTGCGGCGCGGTTAGCCATGCCGCTTTCGCGGGTGAGTCCGGCAGGACGGCGAACGACAGGATGCCGAGCACGATGGCCGGCAGCGCTTCCAGCACGAACATCCACTGCCAGCCCCGATAACCGAGGGCGCCGTCCATCTGCAGCAGCGATGCCGAGATCGGTGATCCCAGGAAACTCGAGATCGGGATCGCGACCATGAAGATCGCGACGATCCGCCCGCGATAGGCCGTCGGGAACCAGTATGTGAGATACAGGATGACACCGGGAAAGAAACCGGCCTCGGCCGCGCCGAGCAGCAGCCGCACCGCATAGAACGAGTAAGGACCGACCACCAGCGCCATGCACGCCGCAACGATGCCCCAAGAGATCATGATCCGCGCGATCCACAGCCGCGCGCCGACCTTCTCCATGGCCAGGTTGCTCGGAATCTCGAAGATCACATAGGTGATGTAGAACAGTCCGCCGCCCAGCCCGAATGCCGCCGCCGTGAGGCCGATGTCCTTGTTCATCTGCAGCGCCGCGAAACCGGCGTTGACGCGATCGACGAAGGCAATGAAGTAGCACAGCATCAGGAACGGCACGATGCGCCAGCCGACGCGGCGCATGGTTTCGGCCTCCAGCGGCGATACGGGCTCGGCGACGGTGTCGGCTTGCGGCATCATGGGGACGGAATCCTCCGGACTGCGACGGGGAAACAGGGACAGCATAGCGCCGCATTGCGGCGGCGCCACGTCATTTCAGGTAGCCGAGCACGATCAGCACGGTCGTGATGGTAATGGCGCCGCCGATACGGGTGGCGATCTGTGCGAACGGCATCAACTGCATGCGGTTCGCCGCGGTGAGGATCGCGACGTCGCCGGTGCCGCCCTGACCGCTGTGGCAGGCGTTCACGATCGCGGTCTCGATCGGATACATGTTCATGAAGCGGCCGACCACGAAGCCGGTGGCCATCAACGTCGCGACCGTCGCGACAATGGTGATGATGTTGGCGATGTGGAAGGCCGCCATCAGCTTGTCCCATGGCGTCAGGGCGACGCCGATGGCGAACAGCAGCGGATAGGTCATTGTGCTGCGCACGAAATCGAACACGACAAGGCCCCCCTGCTGAAGCTGGGGCGACACCGCGCGGGTGAGCTTGGCCAGAACCGCCAGGAACAGCATGGCGACCGGCGCCGGCAGGCCGACAAGATGATGGCAGATGACGCCGAGCAGGTACAGCGTGATCGCGGTCAGCGCGGCGGCGGCGATGACATTGACGCTGACGACGCCGGCGGCGGAACTGTCCTCGCCGTGCCCGCCGGCCTGCAGGTCGGCCTCGCCCTCCTTGAGGGGCTGCAACCGGCCTTCACCGGTGAGATGGGGATACTTCTTGCCGACGAAATTGAGCGCGCCAGACAGCAGGATCGCGGTCAGCGAGCCCAGCATCACCGGCGGCAGCACCTGCGCGAACACCTCCCCCTGCGGCACGCCAGTGAGTGCGGCGTAGCCGATCGACAGCGGAATGGCCCCCTCGCCAACGCCGCCCGCCATGATCGGCACCACGACATAAAAAAATGTGTGATGGGCGCCGAGCCCGAGCAGCGTGCCCACCACGGTGCCGACCAGACCCGCAACCACCGAACCGATCGCCAGCGGGACAAAGATCTTGAGAAAGCCCTTGATCAGCACGTCGCGGTCCATCGCGAAAATGCTGCCGACGATGATTGAGGCGATGAAGATATAGAGGAAGTTGGTCGCCTTGGTGAATTCGGTGATCGAACTGACCATCTTGACAGGCAACAGATTGTAATAGGCCAGAGCCGATGGAATGAAGGTCGCGAAGATCGCTCCGGCCCCGATCGCCCGCAGCACGGGCAGCCGTTTGCCGATCTCGGCGCAGGTGAAGCCACCGAGCACCAGCGCCGCGATCATGGTCGGACCGTCGGACTTGATCTCACCGGTCACCACCAGAGTGGCGATCAGCACGAACAGCAGGAGGTAGATCGGGAACGGAATAATGCCAATGCGCCAATCGATGAGGCGCCACCACCCCTCCGGCCAGAAGCGCGGCGTATCGCCATCGCGACGCTCCCCCGGCTGTATCGCGGATGACAGCGCGCCCGACGTTGTCTGGACGGCGCCCAGGTCCTGTGCCGACATGATGATCCTCCCTCTTTTTTGTTGCTGTGCGGAAGGTTCGCCCAGCAGCCGCCTGAACGGCAGCTCTGCTGACCCTTTCGTCATGCTCTTGATTGCAGGAAACGATAGATGGCTTTTGCTGTCACCAAGCTGTCGCGGCGCGACCGGCGCGCGACAGCAATCCTCACTGCCCTTGCAGAGCCTTCGCCCACTGCGCAAGGAAACGTGCCCGCTTGGCGCGGTCGAGGTAGGTCAGCAGATCGATGTTCAACGCGATCGGCCGCAAGGCCGAAGCCGAGGCGCCGGGCGCTGCCGGTGACATATCGGTGCGCACCGCGCCAAGGGAATGGGCGGCAAGCCTCGCCTGGCCATCCCTGGAAAGCATGTAGTCGATGAATCGGCGCGCATCCTCGGGGTGGGGCGCCGCGCGCGGGATCAGCGCGATCCGTGTCATCACCAGCGTATAATCCGCCGGAAACACGATGCCGAGGTCGTGGTCCTGCCTGGCGCGCTCCAGCGCATAAGCGCCGAGGACATTATAGGCGAGCACGAACTCGCCGCTCAGCACGCGGTCGATCATCGGCGTCGATGAGGTGTAGAGCTTCGCGCTGGTGCGGCCGAGCGCCGCGACCAGCTTCCAGATCTGCGGTATGATGCGCGCGTCCTGGGTGATGAACAGCAGCCCCGTGCCGCTGGTCTCCGGATCGTAGGTCGCGATCCGCCCCTGGAACACATCACGGTGCTCCGTCAGGATGCGCACCAGATCGGCGTGATCGCGTGGCACCAGATCGCCGCGCAGCAGCCGCTTGTTGTAGACGATCACCACCGGCTCGGCCGTGACGCCATAGGCAAGGTCCTTCCACTGCGCCCAGGCTGGCAGCCCATCGGCCTCCGGCGAGCGATACGCTGCCGCCAGTCCATCATTGGCGAGCTTGATCTGCAGATCCATCGCCGAGCTCCACACCACGTCGGCGACGGTGTCGGGCGCGCCTGACGGCTTCGCGATCTCGTCGAAAAGCTCGCCCGAGACGATCTTGGTATAGCGGACAGCGATGTCCGGATACAGCGCACGGAAGCCGGCCAGCAGCTCGGCGGCCTCGGCCCGATCGGTCGTGCTGCGGATCAGGAGTTCGCGCCGGCCGTCGGCGGCAGACCCTCCCCCTTCGGCGACCGCGCGTCCGGGCAGGCTCACGCAGAGCGCAACCAGAGCCCAGGCGATCGCACGAAGCAGCAACAGGACAGGAGTTCCCGGTGGAGATGAACGAGACGCGACTTTGACCTGACAAGCAATCTGAACGTACATTGATGCATTGGCAATGGTGCAGCGCGGCGATCGTCTTGCGAATTCTGATTATCGAGGATGACATTTCCCTGGCGACGGGCCTCAAAAAGGCACTGGCGCCGGCCGGCATCGCCGTCGACCATGAGATCAGCGGCCATGGCGGCATCGAGATCGCGCCATCCGAGGCCTATTCGCTGATCGTTATCGACTTGGGCCTGCCCGACATGTCCGGCGAGGACGTGCTCAGCCGGCTGCGTCGCGCGGGTTCGGAGGTGCCGATCCTGATCCTGACCGCACACGATGCCGTCGCCGAGAAGGTCAGGTGCCTCAATCTCGGCGCCGACGACTATCTGACCAAACCCTTCGACCTTTCGGAGTTCGAGGCCCGCGTCAAGGCGCTGGCGCGACGCGGCAAGGGGCGCGCCGCCCCGGTGCTCAGTTGCGGCGCCCTGGTGTTCGAGACGTCGACCGCGACCGCACGGCTGCGCGATGCGCCGCTGGCGCTGCGCCGGCGCGAGGCAGCGGTGCTCGCGGTGCTGATGTCCCATTCGGGCAAACTGGTCCGCAAGGAGCGGCTCATTTCCGAGGTTTTCGGCTTCGACGAGCCGGTGGCGCCGAATGCCATCGAGCTGTACGTCGCCCGCCTGCGCCAGAAACTCGGCAATGATGGGCCGCCGATCCGCACCATCCGCGGCCTCGGCTACCTGATGGAGGAGCGGTGACGCGCCCGCGCGCCCCCTCGCTGCGCCGCATTCTGCTGCTCAACCTGCTGGTGCCGACCAGCGTGCTGGCGATCGCGCTCGGCGCCGCAGGCGCACTGCTAATCGATCGCACGGTCGAGACCGCCTACGACCGCGTGCTCGACGGCTCGGTCCGCGCCATCGCCGAACGGGTCAGCGTCGAGGACGACGAGGTTACGGTGGACCTGCCACAGGTCGCGCTCGGCATGCTGGAGACGCGCGCCAACGACAGCATCTACTACAGCGTATCCTATGACGGCACCGCCGTGACCGGCTATCAGGACCTGCCGCTCGCGGCGCTGCGCGCCCAGCCCTTCGGCACGATCCGGCATTTCGACATGGTCTACAAGGGCGCGCCGATCCGCCTCGCCGCCCTCGCCCAGCCTGTCTACGGCAAGCCGCACCCGGTGCTGATCGAGGTCGCGGAGACCCGCAACGGCCGCAACGCGACCCAGCGCGAGCTGTTGCTGGCGCTCGGCGGCCTCGGGGCAGGCATCATTCTCGCGGCGGCCGCGCTCGGCTGGTTCGCGGTCGGCCGCGGCCTTGCGCCGCTCGCCGCGCTTGGCCGGGAGATCGATGCCCGCCAGGTCCGGACCGGCGCGGAATTGCAACCGCTCGATCTCGCCGCAGTGCCGCGCGAGGTCCACCCGCCGGTGCGGGCGATCAACCAGCTGTTCGGCCGCCTCGATATCGCGATCAAGGTCATCCGCGATTTCATCGCCGACGCGTCCCACCAGATGAAGACCCCGCTCGCCTCGTTGCGCGTCCACCTCGCGCTGCTCAAGCGCGGCACGATCCAGGCAGCCGAACGCGACACCATTGCCGAGATCGAGCGCTCGGCGCAGCATCTCGATCGCCTGGTGGCGCAGCTCGTCACCCTGGCGCGCGCAGAGCAAAGCGCGATGGCGTCAGCCACGGCGGCCGAGCGCACCGATTTGCGCGCCGCCGCGGCGGACGCCATCAGCCAGTTGGCGCCGATCGCCGCGGCCTGCGATATCGAGCTGGCGCTGGAGGCGGACAGCGACGCCGTGGCGCGGATCGCACCCACCGTGCTGCACGAAGCCCTGGTCAACCTCATCGACAATGCCATTCGCTACAACCGCCGCGGCGGCACCGTCACGGTGCGGGTGAACGGCAATGGCGAGCGCCCCATTGTGCAGGTGATCGACGACGGTCCGGGAATCGCGCCCGAATTCCGCGAACGGGTGTTCGACCGCTTCTACCGCGTGCCCGGCCCCCACGTCCCGTCGGGCTCGGGCCTTGGCCTGGCGATCGTGCGATCGCTGCTGCAGCAGTCCGGCGCAACGATCCAGCTCGCAGACGGGCCGGACGGGCGCGGGCTGATCGCCACCGTCAGCCTGCCGCGCGAACCGGAGACGACCAGCGCGCGCGACAATGCTTAGGCCTTCGCGTGACAGCGCGCAGCGACGCCGAACCGCGCCAGCGCCGCGGTGATCGCCGCGCGTGATGCAGCATCATCGTCGGAGACCACGGCGGCGATATGGCCGTCGGGCCGCACCAGCATGGCACCGCGGCCATCAAGACCGCACAGCTCTCGCCAGGCCGTCTCGAAGATGACGGTCTCGTCGAGCTCCACCGTACACAGCGCATCGGCGATGCCATGGCGCCAGATGGCGGCATCGCGGCCCGCGATCAGGGTGAACGTGACCGGGCTGAGCAGATCGAGCGTCGACAGCCGGCGGCCGCCGCGCACCAGCCACGCATGGGGCATGCGGTCACCCACCCCCGCCGACGGATCGTAACGCGTCGCGTCGGCCGGACCGCGCACCGGCGGCCCGTAGGAGAACCCGAGCTGCAGGCCTGGGCTAAGGAAATGAGCGCGGTGCGTGGCGATCTCCGCGGCAAGACGCAAGTGGTCTGCGGCGGAGACATCGCCGTCGGCGATCGTCTCCTCGGCGAGGCGGAACAGGTCCGGCAGGCGATTGGAGTTGTGCAGGCTCTGCCGGGTGTTGATCTCGGCGATCGGTCGCCGCTCGGCGTCGTAGCTGTCGAGCAGCGTGTCGTCCGCACCGCGCAGCACC
This sequence comes from Bradyrhizobium sp. U87765 SZCCT0048, assembly GCF_018131225.1. GTDB lineage: Bacteria > Pseudomonadota > Alphaproteobacteria > Rhizobiales > Xanthobacteraceae > Bradyrhizobium_A. Next base: position 1,721,753 of record NZ_JAFCMM010000001.1, read on the forward strand.
GCGGCAAGCTTCCAGGCAAGGTTGTGCGCGTCCTGGATGCCGGTGTTGAGGCCGAAGCCCCCCGTCGGCGGAAAACGGTGGGCCGCATCGCCGATCAGCAGGCAGCGGCCACTGCGATAGGCGGTCGCGACCTCGGCGGACATCATCCAGGGCACGACATGGCGGACATCGACAGCGACATCGTCGCGGCCGATGGCGCGGCGGATCAGCTCGGCGCAGTGGGCCTCGGTATAGCGCTCCGGATCGAATGCCTCCGGGGTGACACGCGGCGTGTACACCCAGGTGCGGTCGATGTCATAGGCGATGAAGGTGCCGGCGACGGCGGGATCGAGGATCCAGTACAGGATCGCCGGCCGCTCGCGCACGAGGCTGCGCAGGTTGGCCTCGAAATGGATGGTGATGCGCGGGCGCACGGCGGGAATGCCCTGCATCGGGATCGCGAGATGCTCGCGAACGCGGCTGCCGGCGCCATCGGCCCCCGCGAGCCAGGCGCTGGCGATCTCGTAGGTCCGCCCGTCGTGCTCGACCGTGGAGACCACGCCGCCGTCGGTCGCGCGGCAGCCGGTCCAGGTGTGGCCGAGCCGCAGCTCGATCGCCGGATTGCGTTCGACTTCCGCGGCCAGCATCGCCTCGAGCTTCGGCTGGGCAATATTGAGCAGCGGCGTCGGCGTCAGCGCCAGCGCGTCATCGTCGGCGACGTCGAGCGGGATGTGGCCAAGCTCGATGCCGGCCAGCGTCGTCATGAAGCGCGATGCCTCGGCATCGCCGCGCGACGCGCCCTGGCGCCGCAATGCGTCGAGATCGAGCCCAAGCGCACGGTAGATTTCGAGCGAGCGCGGATTGATCACATGCGCCTTTGGCGCGCTCTCGACCCGCGGCGGCCGCCGCTCGACGATGATCGAGCGCACGCCCTGCTGCGCCAGAAGCAAGGCCAGCGTCAGCCCCACCGGCCCGCCGCCAGCGATCAGCACCGGCGTATCCATCACGCCCGCTCCCGTGCCGTCCGGCCGCTCAATCCGCATTCATCACCGCGCCGAAATAGGTCCAGCGAGTGCCGTCAAAGCGCATCATCCGCATCTGCTTGACCGGAGTATAATCGGTCGGGCTGCTGCTGATCGAGATGCCCGGCAGGATCAGGTCGTAGTCGATCGGCTTGAGGTTGCGCGCCTGCTCCATGATGTTGTCGCGCGTCAGGTTGTCGCCGCACTGCTTGAGTACTTGCACGAGACTCTGCGCGACGCTGTAGGCATAACTGGTGAAGAACGCGTTGGTCATGTCGGCATCCGGATAGTACTGCGCCATGAAGGCGCGCCAGGTCTTGACGCCGGCGTCGTCATCCCAGGCCGGGTCGGTCGGGTCCTTCATGAAGTTCGCCGAGACGACACCGACCGAGTTTTCGAGGCCGGCGGGCTTGAGCACGCCGCCGACCGAGATCGAAGCGAACGCCAGCGCGTTGATCGACGGCTTCCAGCCCATCTCGGCGATGCGCCGGATCGCCAGCGCCGCCGTGCGCGGGGTCGCGAAGTTCATGAACGCGTCCGCGCCCGAGGCCTTGAGGGTCGCGATCTGGGAATCCACCGTCGGATCCGTCGGATCATAGCCCGCCTCGGCGACGATCATGCTTGCGTGCTTGCCGAGACCATCCTTGAGCCCCTTGACCATGTCCTTGCCGAAGTCGTCCTTCTGGTAAAGTACGGCGATGCGCGCCGAAGGATTGGTCTCCAGCACGTACTTGGCGTAGAGCCGCCCTTCCATTTCGGCCTGCGGAAACCACGCCATGGTCCACGGGAAGCGTTTGGGGTCGTTGAACTTGGCATTGCCCGATGACAGGAACAGCTGCGGCACGCGCTTGCTGTTGAGATAGGGCATCACGGCGGCGTTGGTCGCGGTGCCGGCGCCGGCGAACACGATCGCGACCTCGTCGCCCTCGACCAGACGCCGCGTCTGCTCCACCGTCTTGGGCGGCGAATAGGCATCGTCATAGGAGACGTAACGGATCTTGCGTCCGTTGATGCCACCGCGGTCGTTGATCATCCTGAAATAGGCGGCCTGGGTCTTGCCGATGGTCGAGACGATCGCGATGGGCCCGCTGTAAGGCACGGTGTTGCCGATGACGATCTCGGTCGCGCTGGTGCCCGGCCCGTATTGCGGCTCCGCCACCGCTGCCCCCGCCAGCATGCCGCCCGCCAGGGCAATGGCAACAACGCTTCTCAGGCTCATCGGATATCTTCCTCTCTCGGCAAAAATCGAATGGGATCAGTCGGCGAACACAGGACTGACCGTACGCGTGTGGATGCGCCAGCCGTCGTCGGTGCGGCGAAACGTATCGGCGACATCGGCGACCATGATCGGTCGCGCCGGCCACGCGGCATCGTCGGAGCGGTAGAGCGTCAGGATCGACGACACCGCGATATCACCGTTCGCCGCCAGATCGAGGCGGATGTTCGAGACGACATGGCGCGAGGTGCGTTGGGTCAGCGCCGCGCGGCGCTGCAGCCCGGCCGAGATCGCGGCATTGCCGCTCGCCACGACCCCGGCGATGGACTGCTCGGCGTCGGCGGTGAACAACACGGCTGCCTCGGTGGCGCGGCCATGATCGATCAGCCATGCCCACTCGATAAGCACGGCCTCGATCGCGGTGCGCGTCGCACCGTCGACCCGATCGCCCGGATGGCCGCTCATGACCGGTTGGGCAGGCCGCGCGGCCCGATATTGGGACGCTTCTTGAGCTCGGCCTCCGGCACGCCGCCATGAAATTTGGCCGCGAACTCGGCCGGATCGAAATCGACGCCGATCGGGTTCTCGGCGAACTCGCCGGATGCGAACCAGGCGTCGACCTCTTCATTGGTGGCGAAGTTGTCGATCTGCAGCTCGACCGCGTTGCCGTCCGGGTCCTTGTAGTACATCGAGATCGTCGGACCATGGTTGACGCAGTGCGACGGCGCGACGCCCTCCCGCGCCAGCCGCTCGTAGTTGGCGACAAGCTCGTCCATGGTGGCATAGGTGAAGGCGATGTGGTGCAGCCCTGTGGACTTCGCGCTGGCCGCCTCCAGCCCCGGGATCTGGATGAAGGCGATGCGGTGATGCTCCTCGTCATAGGTCAGGAAGCCGATGAAATCGTTCTGGAACACGACACGGGCATTGAGCACGCGGCCGTACCAGTCCATCAGCCGCGCCTTGTCTGTGGTCTTGAGCACCACATGCGCCAGCCGGTCGGGAACGATCCTGCGCTCCCCATTGCCCGCGATGGTCCCGCTCATCTGCGCTCTCCCCTGTTGCCTTATTGAATGAACGACCCGATCGGGTCGGCCTCGACCCGCGCCTCGATATGGCCGATCCCGTCGATCTCGACGCGCACGACGTCGCCAACCCTGAGCCATGGCTTGCCGGGCCGGAACGCGGCGACGCCGCCCGGCGTGCCGGTGGCGATGACGTCGCCGGGCTCGAGCGTGAAGACGGTCGACAGCGCCGCGACCAGCGCGCCACAATCAAAGATCAGGTTCTCGGTGTTGGACGACTGGCGCATCTCGCCGTTGACCAGCGTTCGGATGCCCAGCGCCAGCGGCTGCGGCAGCTCGTCCGGCGTGACGATGACCGGCCCCATCGGGCAATGGGTGTCCCACGACTTGCCCATCAGCACTGTCGGCGCACGAAACTGCCAGTCGCGCAGCGACAGGTCGTTGAGGATGGTATAGCCGGCGATGACCTTCGCGGCATCTTCGGCCGCGACGCGCCGGCAGCGCCGGCCGATCACCACGGCAAGCTCGGCCTCGTAGTCGAGCTGGTCGGATTCCGGCGGCAGATAGACCGGCGCGTAGGGCGCGCGCGCCGCGGTCGACTGTTTGTTGAAGAACACCGGGCGTTCGGGAAATCTGGCGTCGGGGCCACCGACCTCGATGGCGTGATCGCGGTAGTTGAGACCGGTGGCAAGAATTTTCGGGGGACGCAGGATCGGGCTCTCAATGATGACGGTGGAGCACGCCAGCGTTGCAGGCGCCGCCGCCGACGCTTCGCGCGCCCGCGTCATCGCCGCAGGGCCCGCTTCCAGGAACGCGACCATCTCGCGCGGCAGCTCCGGCGCCGCGACGCCGAGATCGACGATTGCCTCGTCCTTGAGAACGCCGATCCGCGTGCCGCCATCATCGGTGAAGGTGAGCAGTCGCATGCGGGTCCCCGGCGTTTCTTTTTGCAGCGCGGCATGTGCACCATGTCGCAGCCGTCGAGGGGTAACACCCGCAAATCGCGCGTGGTAATACAAAGACCTGATAGGGTTATGCGCAAAGTGATCGGGGCGGAGCCGGACGGAATGAATGAACGTGACACCGTGCGGCGGGGGCGATGGCGCGCCTCCTGAACACCCATGGCCTGCTGGCGTTTCTGGCCGTCGCCGAGCACGGCAGCATCAATGCCGCCGCCGAACAGCTCCATGTGTCGCAGCCGGCGCTGACCCGCACGATTCGCGAGCTCGAGGAACAGCTCGGCGCGCGGCTGTTCGAGCGCAACGCCAAGGGCGTGACGCTGACCGATTTCGGCTTCGGCATCCTCGGTCACGCCCGCCGGCTGCGCGCCGAGCTCGAGCTGATCGAGCGCAACGCCCGCGCCCATGTCTCGGGCAAGCGCCGTCACCTCGCGATCGGCGCGGTGCCGGTGCATCCGGTGGCACTGGTCGCCAAGGCGATCGTCGATCTCTACGCCGCCGAGAATGTCGCCGTCAGCGTCGTCGTCGGCTCACAGGCCGAAATGATCGAGCTGCTCAAGGCCGCCAAGGTCGAGATGGTGCTGGGCCCCCTTCTCACCCACAAGGACAGCACCGGCCTCGTGCAGGAACTGATCAACTACGAGGAGTTCGGCTTCTACTGCCGGCCCGACCATCCGCTCGCCCACAGCGCTGCGCCGACGGCGGCGGAGCTCGGCGCCGCGCGCTGGATTCTCGGCGGCCGCGACACCACGCCGCGCGCCCGCATCGACGCACACTTCGCCCAGGCCGGCGTCATCCTCGACGTGCCGCTGGAAACCGAGGACGTCAACCTGCGCCGTTCGATCGTGACGCAGTCGCAGTTCGTCTCGGCGTTTCAGACCCACCACGTCTTCAACGAGGTGCGCGCCGGCACCCTCGCCAAGATCGCGTATGTGCAGATCGAGGAGCGCCAGCCGATCGGATGCATCCGGATTGCCGAGCCGACCGAGTTGTCGCAGCGCCTTGTGGCACTGCTGCGCCAGACCTACGACAGCACGCCGCTCGCAAGTCCGGCCCCCTCCTTCCGATCACCCTGAAGCCGCCGACACCCGCTCAGACGCGCAGCTCCTGCAGCCACTGGTCGAGGCAGGCGCGGCCGTGACGATCGGCAGCAGCGGCGAAGGCGCGGGTGTCTGCCCGCAGCGCCGGCAGCGTGAGGCTGGCCTGCGCAAGCTCCGCGGCATGACCGATCAGCCAACGCTCAAATGTGCGCGCCTCGACCTCCGGATGGAATTGCAACGCCAGTGCATTGGCGCCGATGGCGAACGCCTGATTGAGACAGACCGCCGTCGAGGCCAGACGATCCGCACCATCCGGCAGGTCGAAGGTGTCGCCATGCCAGTGCAACACCGCAACGTTGTCGAGATGTCGCAGCGGCCCGGCGCGCCCTGCCTCCGTCAGGTTGACCGGCGCCCAGCCGATCTCCTTCGCGGGCCCAGGATAAACGCGCTGGCCGAGGGCGCGGGCCATCAGTTGCGCACCGAGACAAATGCCGAGCGTCGGCCGGCCTGCGGCGAGCCGCTGTTCGATCAGCGCGATCTCCTCGGTGAGAAACGGATACTTGTCGTCCTCATAGGCTCCGATCGGGCCGCCCAGCACGGCGAGCAGATCGGCGTCCTCCACCGCCGGGGCGCGGAGGTCGTCGACGCCAGCATCGCGATAGCTGATGGCGTAGCCGGAATCCGCAAGGGCCGGTGCGAAGATGCCCAAATCCTCAAAATGAACGTGGCGAATGGCGACGACAGTCTTCGGCATCGGCGATGTCCTCGTGCGCGCCGACCCGGCGATGGGCCCCGGCGGGCTTGCGGACATAGCACGGCGATCAAGTTCTTCGCCAGAACGCACCGCGCATGCCGAACGTGCACAAAATTGCGCTCGGGGCACTGTGGAGCGGACCGCTCCGCAGACGGCCGGCCAAGCGCCGCTCAGGCGGCGTGGCTGGTCGCTGCACCAAGGTAGAGCTGGTGCAACCGGTCCGGCGCCTCGCGCAGTTCGTTGCACGAGCCGTCATAGACCATCTGTCCGCGCCGCAACACATAGGCGCGGTCGCCGATCGCGAGCGCAAGCTCGGCGAACTGTTCGACCAGCACCACCGCGAGGCCCTGATCGGCGAGCTGACGGACCGTGGTCATCAGACGCCGCACGATCACCGGCGCCAGCCCCGCCGACATCTCGTCGACCAGCAGGATCTTGGGCCGGCCGACCAGCGCGCGGGCAATCACCAGCATTTGCTGCTCGCCGCCGGACAGCAGCCCCGCCTTGATCTGGCGGCGCGGCCGCAGCTCCGGGAACAGCTCATAGGCCTCCTCCAGCGCATCCGCCGAACGCGCCCCCGCGCGCAGGTTCTCGTCGGTGGTGAGCTGGCGGAACACCGTGCGGCCCTGCTCGACATGGGCAAGCCCGGCACGGACCCGCTCACCGGGCCGCGCCCGCTGCACGTCATGACCATCGACGGCAATGCGGCCGCTGGCAATCGGGATGACGCCGGACAGCCCCTCCAGCAGCGTGGTCTTGCCGGCGCCGTTGGCGCCGAGCAGCACGCTGATCTTGCCGCTCTCCACGGTCAGGTTGACGTCCCGCACCACCGGCAGATGAGAGCGGTCGACACAGACCGCCGAGACTTCGAGCTTGCTCATGCCGCCACCGTCCTGCCTTCCTCGATGCCAAGATACGCCTTGCGCACCCGCGGGTCATCGAGCACGACCGCGGTGGGGCCCGATGCGATCAGGCGGCCGAAATCCAGGACGTTGATGGTCGAACATGCCGTCCGCACCAGGTCCATGTCATGCTCCACCAGCAGCACCGACGATCCGAACAGTTTCGGTATCTCGGCGATGTGGCGGCCGAGCTTGAGAGTCTCGTCGTAGGACTGGCCGGCCGCCGGCTCGTCGAGCAGCACCAGTGCCGGCCGTGACGCGACGACGCCGGCGACATCGAGCAGGCGGCGGGTGCCGACGTCGACTTCGGCGACCAGCATGTCGCGATGCGGACAGCCCATCCAGGCGAGCACCGCTTCGAGATCGGCGTCCGACAACGCGCCCGCGGCCAGGCGGATGTATTCACCGACGGTCAGTTCCGGCGCGATACGGGTGGTCTGCCAGGTGCGACGGATGCCGCCGCGCGCCCGCAGATGTGCCGGCTGCCCTTCCTGCGGTTTGCCGTCGAGCTGGATGCTGCCTTGATAGGCGTCGAGGAATCCGGCCACCGCGTCGATCAGCGTGGATTTGCCGGCGCCATTCGGGCCGATCAGACCGGTGACCGACTGCGGCGACACCACCAGATCGACCGTGTCGAGCGCCACCACCGTGCCGTAGCGCACGGTGAGGCCGTGCGTCTCCAGCATGCCACCGCGCTCGCGCGGGCTGACCGAGAACTGCGGCGTCGCCGTGCCCCCGACCTCTGCCGCCTTGCGCAGACGCCGCTTGCGCACCGCCCGCCGCCAGACCTCGCTCAACGTCTCGCCGGCGCTCAGCGCATGGGTGGCGCCGAACGCAAACAGCACGTTGCCGATATCCTGGCCGAGATCGAGCCGGCGCAGGATCTCCGGAAACGCCGTGATCATGATGCCGCCGATCAGCGCGCCCTCGGCGAACTGGGCGCCGACCATGGTCGCCACCGCGAACAGCGCCAGCGAGCTCATCATGTTGAAGTTATCAGCCACCAGCGTGCCGAGATAGCCGGCGAGCAGGCCGCCGGAAATGCCGGCGATGAAGGCGCTGAGCGCGAACGCGGTGAGCTTGGCATAGGGAATGCTGATGCCATGGGCCGCCGCAGCCCGCTCGGAGTGGCGCACCGCGAGCCAGGTCGCGCCGATGCGGGCACGGCTGATGAACTCGAGTGCGACTGCGATGATTACGTAGAAGATCAGCGCGAAGATGAAATAGCCGCCGTCGCTGTCGAACAGGGCCGGCCGCACCACGGAGGTGAACGAGGTCTGCCCCGGAAAGGTGATGGTGGCCAGCACCGCATCGAACGCGGTGGCGAAGCCGAGCGTGACGATCGCCAGGTTGATGCCGCGCAGGCGCAGCGCCGGCAGGCCGATGGCGACGCCGAACGGCACGGCTGTGAGGCCACCGATCAGGATCCACAGCGGCAGGCCGCCCGGCGCCTCGGCCACGTTGAGCCAGCCGACCGTCCAGGCGCCGACGCCGGCGAACGACATCTGGCACAGCGCGATCATGCCGGTGCGTCCCGACACGAGACCGATGCTCTGCAGCGCGACGCCGGAGATCAGCACCGAGGTCGCGAGATAAGTCCAGTAGCCCGGAAGCACACCGACAATGAGCGCGCCCGCGACGATCGCCGCAAGGACGATCACCAGGCTCGAACGAAAACTAGCGTGCTTCATCCCAGCGGGCTCCCCGTTGCAGCCACAACAGCACCGCCAGAATGATCAGGAACGGTACCGCGCCGCGGTATTGATTGAGACTTCCGAACACGCTGGTCATGCCCTCGATCATGCCGATCGTGATGCCGCCAATCAGCGTCATCCAGAAGCTGCGGAACAGGCCGATCAGCGCCGCTGCCAGCGCGGGCACCACCAGGAGGCTGAGCGACATGAAATCGGGCGAGCGCTGCGGCGCAATCAGCATCAGCGAGAAGGTCGTGACCGCGCCGGTGATGCCCCATACCAGCAGCGCGAGGCGCTGCACCGGCACGCCGATCAGCTCGGCCGCCATCGGCCGCTCCGACAGCGCGCGCAGATGCAGGCCGGTGCGGGTGCGGTTGAGGAACAGGTCCGAGGCCACGGTGAACAGGATCGCCAGCGCGATGGTCAGCGCCGACGCCTTCGTCACCTCGACGCCGGCGAGACGGAACGCCGAGCCCGGAAACAGGTCTGGGAAATGATGCGGATGCTGGCCGCCGGTGACGCGCAGGCCGAACGCAACCATGCCAACCAGCAGCGCCACGGTGACCGCGGCCTTGCTGGAGGCCGTCGCCTCGGCGAACCAGCGCGTCATCACGAAGCCGATGGTAACGCCGATCAGGACACCGGCAAGAAGGCCGAGAAACACCGCCGGCCACAGCGGCATGCCGGCCTCGCTGAGCGCGATCAGCACGAAGGTGCCGGCAGCGCCGATCGCCGCGGCCGTGAAATTGATCACCGCGACCAGGCGGTAGGTGAAGACCGAACAGACCCCGAGCAGCGCATAGGCGCCGCCCGCGGTCAGTCCCGCAACCGCGGATGTCAGCAGAGCATTCATCGTCACTCCGTAGAATTCGGGCGGCGGACATGCCGCCGCCCTGTCGTCCTCATCCCTGAGCTTGCTTCGTCCGCGAACGGACGTCCATGCTTACATCGTCGGCAGCACGACCCAATCCGGCGTCAGCACCTTCCAGGCACCATGATCGAGCTTCATGATCTTGGTCGACTGCATCGGCGAGTGGGTTTTGTCCTCGCCGAAGATGTAGGGCGAACCCGCCAGCGGATACTTTGCCGGCTTCATCTTGAGCAGCGCGCTGGTGACGCTGTCGCGGGTCACCGGGCCGTCGATGCTCTTGATGACGTCGGTGAACACCTGAGCCGCGAGGTAGCCGCCCTGCGAGAACGCGGTGAGCGGACGCTTGGAAGCGTTCATCGCCACGATCCAGTCCTTGTTCGCCGCAGAGCCAGTCTCGGTGTAGGGCTCCCATTCGGTTCCGACATAGACCGGCTGGTTGGTGTCGGCGAGCGCCTTCGCCACCTGCTCGGTGTAGCCCGGCGCCAGGAACAGCCAGTTGATGCCGGTGATCTTCTGCGCTTCCGCGGTCTTGACCCACTGCACGACGCCGGGTTCGACCGAGTTGTTGATGACGGCGTCGCAGCCAGCATCACGCGCCTTGATGACGTACGGCGTGAGATCGCCCTGGTAGGGCAGCGTCAGATCCAGCAGATGGATCTTCTGGCTGGTGATCTTCTCCCAGTTGGCGAGCGCCGCTTTGTAGGCTTCCTGGGTGCCGCCGATGATGATGAAGAAGGCACACAGCTTCTTGGTGTTGAGCGAGCGGGTCGCATAATAGCTGACCGCGGTCGACAGCGCGAACGGGCCGACATTGACCGGCGCGATGCTCGGCGAGTTGAAGCAGGCGGCATCGACGCCGAGGCCCTGCACCGACATCACGTTCTTGCGCTTGTAGGTGGCGCCGTTGACCTGGCACTCCAGCAGGCTGGCCGAGCCGACCATAGCCACCACTTCCTTGTTGTCGATCAGGTCGCGCGCGGCCTGGGCGGCAACCTGCGGGTCGGCCTTGTCGTCGGAGATGGTGTAATCGATCTTGCAGCCGTTGATGCCGCCGGCGGCATTGAGCTGATCGAACGCCGCCGCGGTCGCCTTTGGCACTTCGCTGAAGTCCGCCGGGCCGGTCACGGTCGATACCGCGCCGACCTTGATCGCGCCGCCCGCGCAGGTCGGACCGGCCGCAAAAGCCTGTCCGGAGAGAGCCAGAAATCCGAGGCTGGCCGCCCCCGCCATTGCTATCGTTCTCAAATGCTTCATTGTCGTTCCCCCTAGGTGCTTGTCGTCGTTCAGATCGTTTCGAACTGCCGGCGCTCGTCGTGGTGTGCGCCCGCCGGCTGGCGCAGTCGCGCGGGCTCGATCGCGGCGAACCTGCACAGGGTTCGCTCGATCAGCGCGCGCGGAATATCCCGCACGATGAAGACGAGCCGCGTGGTGCGGTCATCTGTCGGCCAGGCATCGAGATCTCTGGGCGGATGGAACACGTGCTGCACGCCATGGACCACCACCGGGCGGTCGGGCTTCTCCGCGACATTGACGAGGCCCTTGAAGCGCAGCAACTCCTCGCTCTTGAGCGAGGCGACGTAGTCGAGCCAGGTCGCGAACGGCTCCCATGCCACCGGGCCGTCGATCAGCAGGCTGAACGATTGCACGCCATGGTGATGGCTGCCGTGGCCATGGTGCCCATGGTCACCATGACTGTGACCGCCATGGTCATGATGATCGTGCGACGGATCGGTGCAGCCGGCATCATGACAATGATGGTGCGGCGTCCCGGCGGCGAGCGACGGAGCGCTGCGCGCGAACCAGGCGACAACCTCGGCGCTGCGCGCCGCCGGATCGAACAGGCCGATATCGAGCACGTCCGCCGGATCGACCGCCCCATCGCGCACCAGAAGAATGTCGGCCGTGGGATTGAGACCGGACAGCCGGGTGGTGAGGCTTTCCACGGTCGCGTGCGCGGCAAGATCGGTCTTGGTGATCAGCAGACGGTCTGCGACGGCGACCTGCTTGACCGCCTCGGCATAGCTGCGCAGCGTTGCCTCGCCGTTGACCGCGTCGACGGTCACCACGATACCATCGATGCGGTAGCGCGCCGCGATGTCGGGATCGACCATCAGGGTGTGGAGCACGGGCGCCGGATCGGCGAGGCCGGTGGTTTCCAGCAGGATGCGGGAGAAGCGTGGCAGGTCGCCGGCCTCGCGCCGGCGCAGCAGGTCCTTGAGCGTTTCGACGAGGTCGCCGCGCACCGTGCAGCAGATGCAGCCGTTGTCGAGCAGCGCGAAGCGTTCCTCGCTGGTCTCGATCAGGAGATGATCGAGGCCAACCTCGCCGAACTCGTTGATGATCGCCACGGTGCCGTCGAGCTCCGGCTTCCGTAGCAGATGGTTCAGCGCCGTGGTCTTGCCGCTGCCGAGGAAGCCGGTCAGCACCGTGACGGGAACGAGGTCGGCTGCGGCCATACGGTCAGCCCCGCTCGTAGACAATGCGGCCTTCGAACAACGTCGTCAGCACGCGGGTGTCGGCGAGTTCGTCATTCGGCGTCTCGAAGACGTTGCGATCGAGCACGATGATGTCGGCGGACTTGCCGACTTCGATCGACCCCGTGGTGCGGCCAAGGCCGATCGCCCGCGCCGCGCTGATGGTGTAGGTCTCGAGCACAGTGGCGAGGTCGAGCGCCTGCTCCGGCCACAGCGACTGGCCCGGGAACTCGCCGGACGGATTCTGGCGGGTGACCATGCCCTCGATGCCGGTCCACGGATCGGGGTTGGGCACCACCGGCCAGTCCGAACCGCCGGCGATCAGTGCGCCCGCCTCGTGCAGGCTCTTGTTGGGCCAGAACCGCGTTGCCCGCTCCTCGCCCATCGCCGCCTTGTGGCCCTCGAGGAACACGGTCGGATACCAGATGATCGGCGACAGGTCCGCGGCGACGCCGAGCGCGGCAAAACGCGCGATGTCCTGCGGCGCGATATAGCTGGCGTGGGCGATGTGGTGGACGAGCGTGGTCGGGCCGTTGAAGCTGCGCACGACATCGATGGCGTCGAGCGCCTGGCTCACCGCGGCATCGCCGGCGCAGTGGATCTTGACCGCGATGTTCTGCTTCTCGCACTTGCCGACCCAGCGCACGAGGTCCGGCACCGTCAGCATGGTGGTGCCGCGGAAACAGCAGCCATGGATGGGATCGGCGACATAAGGCTCGTGGAACGCGGCGGTCTTGGCGCCCGGCACGCCGTCGAGGAAGATTTTTGCGTAGTCCGGCCTGGCATGGACACCGCGATAGCTCTCGCGCAGCGCAAACAGCGCATCGCCGGCGAGGCCGAACATGAATGACGGCTCGATCGCCGGCATCGCCGCGACCGACCACGCCGTCAGCTCGCCACGGTCGTCGAGGCCCTTCAGCGCCGCAAGGATCGGCTGCATGCTGGCCGCATCAAGAAAGCCGGTGACGCCGTAGGAGTTGAGCAGCGCGATCGAGCGGGCCACTGCCGCGCGGTCCATCTCGGCGGTGTAGTGGCCGGACTCGGCGAGCGCACGCTCGACGAGGCCCGACGCGGCTTCGATCATCACGCCGGTCAGCGCGCCGGTGTTGGGATCGCGGCCGATCTCGCCCTGCTCGGGGTTCGGCGTATCGCGGGTGATGCCGGCGAGCTTCAGCGTCGCCGAATTGACCCAGCGGTTGTGATAGGTATCGTCGCGCAGCAGCACCGGGTTGTCGCCACTGGCGGCATCGAGCAGCGCCAGCGCCTCGGTGGTGTTGATGCGGCCCAGCTGATCGGTGCCCCACTGGCCGCCGACGATCCAGCTGCCGGGCTTTGCCTTGGCGGCGGCCGCCGCGATGCGGTCGGCGATGTCGCGAATGCTCAGTGTCGAGGGAAAGCGCGTCTCGTAGAGATCGGCCTGCCCGCCCATCATGATGTGGTTGTGAACGTCGACGATGCCGGGCATCGCCATGCGGCCCTGCAGATCGAGAATCCGGGTCGCCTTGCCGATCATCGAGGTGACATCGGCTTCGGACCCGACCGCGACGATGCGACCGCCCTTGATCGCGACCGCGCTCGCCCACGACCGTGACGGATCGACCGTATAGATGCGGCCATTCCGGATCACGAGATCGGCGGCCTGAGACTCCTGCACCATGGGGAAAACGTCCTGTTCAACTGTCATCAGATCATTGCCGTCGGCGCGTCGCGAACAATCAACCATATGGCTGATGTGTCGTCCGTCCCGCCCGCCGCACGGCCGAAGTCCGGCGCCGCACGGGCGCCGGATTGTGCCCCGTCAGCTGCAGCAATGGCCGTTCGCGTCGCGGCCGTCGACGCTGCGCGCGTTGCGCTCGGCCGGCAGGTCCATGGCCGGGTTGGCGTCGAAGAAGCCGTTCGGCTTCAGCATGAAGCCCGCATACTCCACCGGCATCACCGGAAAATCCTCCGGCTTGCAGACATGGGTGTGGCCGAACGAGTGCCACAGCACGATGTCCTGGTTGTCGATGTCGCGGTTCTGCTGGATGTAGCGCGGCAGGCCGTCGCCGCCGGCATGGACGTTGGGATAGTCGCCGCTGGCATACTTCTCCGCCGGGTCATGGCGCGTCACCCAGACATGACGAGTCGCGAAGCCGCCGCGATGGCGCACGGTGCTGCCCTCCTGCGCCAGCATCAGCGGGCTCGGCTGCACGATCAGCTTGTAGCCGGTCGGCTTGCCGACGCTGTTCTTCTGGTTCGGATTGACCACTTTCCAGTAACGGCCCGTGGCGCCGTCGGCGATTCGCGCCGCGTCGCGCTCGCGCTGCAGCGTGCGGCTGGTGGTGTCGAACACATTGCCATAGGGATTGTCCTTGCCCCAGGGCCGCGGCACGAACTCGTGCTCGGTGACGCTGTTGCCGCCGCCGTCGACATCCATGTGCAGGCGCACATTGAAGAAGTGCTGGTGGGTCGGGCCGCCGAGACCGTCATCGACCATACCGCCCCACGGATAGGTCGCCCCCGGCGCCACCGCCGCGGTCTGGATGATGCCGGTGAGCTTGGCCTCGAGCTGGATGGTGCCGTCCTGGTAGAGATACCAGTAGAAGCCGTAATCATAATTGCCGACGGTGGCGAAGAAGCTGATCACCAGGCGGCGGGAGCGGCGCACTTCATAGGTGTCGTTGCGGAACTCGTAGTGCTTCCAGAGGATGCCATAGTCCTCCTCATGCATGCACACCGCGTTCTTCATCACGAACGGACGGCCGAGATCATCGGCCGCCGGAATGTCGAAATAGCGGATATGGCCGAGGCAGTCGCATCCCAGTTCCAGCGCATTGGCGAGCTTGCCAAGGCCATACTCGCCGGCATCGAACGCGCTCTTCCAGTAATGGTTGGCGGTGGGATCGGCGTAGGGCACCACCATCTCGGTGACGCTGGCGCGATGGACGATCGAGCGCTTCCTGCCCTTGTCGTCGTAGGACAGCTGATGCAGCACGAGGCCCTCGCGCGGCGTGAAGCCGACACGGAAATTCCAGCGCTGCCAGGACACCTCCCAGCCATCCACCGTAAAGCTGGCGCCCTCCGGCTGCACGATGTGCAACGGCTTGATGTCGGTGCGGGTCTCGCTGATCGATTCGCGATTGTAGTCGCGGTTCTTGCGCGGGATCGGCACCACCACCTCGTCGTCGACAAGGTCGGTGACACGGTTGGCGACGAGATCGACGACCGCGACCACGCCCTCGATCGGATGGGCGTAGCCGTTGTCCTTGAGGTGAGAGCGATAGTAGCTGACAGCACGAACGATGCGGCGGCCCTTCTCGACATCGCGACCGAAGAAGCCTGACGAGAACGGATCGATCTGCGCCAGCTCCATGTCGGCATCGGTGAGGCCGCGGCGGCGCATCGCCCGCCGCCAGCCCTCATCGGCCTTGACGATCTGCTCGCAGCGCGCAAATTCTTCGAGCATCACCGGCGGCTGGCCATAAGGCGCGGCATCGTTGGGCAGCCGCGCCCACTGGCTGACCGCCCCGGCGGTCAGGTCGACCACGGCCTCGTGCGCGGCACCCGTACGGGCATCCAGCACCAGCAGGAAAGCCCGGCGGGCGAGCGCCGCGCCGCCGGCATGGGCGGCGAGCTCCGCCTTGGTCGGCTCGGCCAGATGGACCATGGCAAAGCGCGTCTCCGGGCCGAGTTTCTGGCTAGCCGTCAGCAGGCTGGTGGCCAGCTCGATTTCCTGGAGCGACAGCGGATCGAGCGGATGACCGACCCCCAGGGCCTTTTCCGCCGCGGGGGCGCAGGCGCAGGTGTCCGTTTGCGACATGGCATTTTTACCCTTGATGAACCTGCGCGAGTGTCAGCGCGGCCGGCCCGGTTGAAAATCAACCGTTCGGTGGACGACCGCACTGCAGCATGGCAGGGACAGCCGCTGAGACAGCCGCAGGCCGCGGCAACGGGACGGCGCATTCCGCAACGGCCGGCAAGGGCTCCGGCCGACGGCCGTTTCAGTGGAACCGGGACATCAGGGCAACCACCGCCGAGCGGTTCTCCACCCCGAGCTTCTCGAAGATGTGCAGCAGATGGGTCTTCACCGTCGCGAGGCTGATGGTCAGGCAGGCGCTGATCTCGCGGTTGGTGCGGCCGCAGCACAACAGGTCGATCACCTCGCGCTCCCGCGCCGTCAGGCCGTAGCGCGTGATCTTGCGATCGATGGTCTCCATGGTCGATTCACGCAGCAGCGTGAACTCCATGTATTCGTGCATCTTGGCAGCCATGGTCATGGCGCTGTCGGGAATTGCCATGCCGTCGCGCCACATCACGCTCATGCCAGCCACGATCCGGCTCTCCTGGCGGAAGAAGAACTCGATCATGTCGCCGATCCCGAAATGGGACGAGAACGAGCGGTAGGTCTCGACATCCGGCGTGTGGACGGTGGCGATCTCGTCGGTTAGCCGCGCCACCCCCCGCCGCGTCGCCTGCATGTTGCGCACATGCAGCGGATCGAAGCGGTTCATCCGCTCGACGTACTGGCGGTGAAAGTCCATGGGGACGCCGCGCAGCAGAAAGTTCCCGAGCGACATGTCGTGATTGACCCGGTAGAACGCCGCGCCGCTCGCCTCGAGCACGTCGTTGGCGAATTGCATGGTTCGTTCCGCCGCCGGATCCACGACGTCCGTCATCATATCCATCGTGCCCTCCAACTCTCTCCCGCCGGGGATTCTTGATGCACCCGTTGGGACGAACGCTGCGGTAGTCGGATGGTCCAGTCAAGCAATTTGCGGGCCACGCTTGACTGACAGTGCCCTTTGTCGAGCACCGCGGCCCGATCAACCATTCGGCTGATGGTGATCCCGGCCGTTTCTCCCGATCATGGCAACCATAGCTTGAGGGGACGGCATGGCGCTATCGGCAGACGGCGACGCCACACACGGTGTCGCTCCGCACACTCTGGCGGCACTGCGCGCCCGGGAAGAGCGGAAATTTCGGGAACAACGGCCGCGGGCGCAGCAGCTGCACGCCGAAGCGCTGCAGCACATGCCCCATGGCGTGCCGCTGCACTGGATGAGCCAGTGGGGCACGCCGTTCCCGATCTTCGCCGAACGCGCCCAAGGCGCGCGGCTGACCGACGTCGACGGCCACACCTACGTCGACTTCTGCCTCGGCGATTCCGCCTGCATGTTCGGCCACGCCCATCCCGCCCTGGCCAAGACCATCGGCGAGGCGATCACCCAGGGCGCGTCCTACATGCTGCCGACCCGCGACGCCATCGCGGTCAGCCGCGAGCTCGGCCGCCGCTTTCGCGTGCCGTACTGGCAGCTCGCCACCTCGGCGACCGAGGCCAATCGCTTTGCGCTGCGCATCGCACGCATGATTACCGGGCGCGACAAGGTGCTGGTGTTCAACGGCAAGTATCATGGCTCGGTCGACGAGACGCAGGTCGAATTGCGCGACGGCGCGATGCGGCCGCAGCACGGCGTCAATCCCAACGGCGTCGACTTCGCCCGCACCACCAAGGTGGTGGAGTTCAACGATCTCGCCGCGCTCGAGGCGGCGCTCGCCGACCGCGACGTCGCCGCCGTGCTCGCCGAACCGCACATGACCAATATCGGCATGGTACCGGCGGCCGACGGCTTCCACGACGGCCTGCGCCGCCTGACCCGCGAAACGGGGACGCTGCTGATCATCGACGAGACCCACACCATCTGCATGGGTCCGTCCGGCGGCACCGGCGCGCTCGGCCTCGACCCGGACATGGTGGTGCTCGGCAAGGTGCTGGCCGGCGGCATTCCCAGCGCCGTCTACGGCATGAGCGAGCACCTCGGCAAGGCGCTGGAGCACATCACCGCCGGCCCCGGCATCAACCACTACGGATTCGGCGGCACGCTGGCCGCCAACGCGCTGACGCTGCGCGCCATCCGCACCTCGCTCGACGAGGTCATCACGGAGGCGAGCTACCGCCACATGGCGATGGTGGCCGAAGCGCTGAAAAAGGTCATCGCGCGGCGGATCGCGCAGTTCAACCTGCCGTGGCATGTGACGCGCATGGGCGCGCGGGTGGAGTATCTCTACCTGCCACATCGCCCGCGCAGCGGCGGCGAGGCCGCGCGCGCCCGGTCCGACGACATCGAGCTGCTCAGTCATCTCTATTTCGCCAACCGCAACGTGCTGCTGACGCCATTCCACAACATGGCGCTGATCTCACCGTTCACCACCCTCGACGACATCGCGACCTATGACCGCGTATTCGGCGAGATGCTCACCGACTTCACCTCCTCCCCATCGACTGACGAGTGACCATGACCAACGCTTCTGCCGACGCCACCAACTGGATTTCCGTAGGCGCCCTGGCGCAGAGCTTCGCGCCCGACAACAACAATCTCGTGCGCTCCGCGGATCTCGACGGCAAGACGCTCACCTTGCATTTCGCCGACGGTCGCACCGCGACTTGCGCATTCGGCAAGGACGGCGCCATCAGCTTCAGCGGCCCGGCCGGCCGCGGCGACAGCCACTGCCTCGCCACCTGCCTGCGGCCCGGCATCTATTTCGTTGATTTCGTGTTGCCCGACGCCCGGCCGCCGGCCTCGGTGTCGCTGGTGCTCGACCTCGACCGCAAGGTCGCGACCTCGGTCGTGGCGCAACTGCCGGCCGGCGAGGTCGCCCACCGCAGCATCTTCCGCCAGGCCCAGCAGCAGCAAGAACTGACATCGGTCGGCGCCGACATCCAGTTCGCCTCGATCGACCGGCCATTCGACGCCGCCGCCGCGCATCATGCCGCGACAACCGAGCTGACCGGCGTCCGCCTGCAGCATCGCTACAATCCACACGAAGTCTACGAGCACATCTATCTCAACGAACATCGGTATGCCTGGCATTGCCTGTCCGGCGCCGAAAAAGGCCTCGCCGATGTCGACCGCGCGCACTACATCAAGATCGCCGACAAGCTCTACCTGTTCATCTGGCGCGAGAAGGTGGTGCCGACGCTCGGCGCGGTGCTGGTCGATCTCGAGCAGATGAAGACCACCGGCAAGATCTTCGGCTATGCCGACGACAGCCTCTCGACCGTCAGCAACTTCCAGGTCGGCGCCGTCAGCAAGCTCGTCAACACCACCGTCCACACACTCTAGAGCGGAGAGGATTCTCCATGCGCTTCGCCAACAAGACGGCGCTGATCACCGGAGGCGGCACAGGCATCGGCGCGGCCGTCGCCCGCCGCTTCCATGCCGACGGCGGCAAGGCCATCGTCACGGGCCGGCGCAGGGAGCCGCTGGAGCGCGTGGCCGCCGAGACCGGCGCACTGGTCGCGGTCGGTGACGCCGCCGATGGCAACGACATGCGCCGCGCAGTCGAACTCGCCCTGGACACGTTCGGCGGCCTCGACGTCCTGGTGGCCAATGCCGGCGGCCACGGCTTCGGCACCGTCGAGGAGATGGACGACGCCACCTGGCGTCAGGCCACTCACTCCAACCTCGACACCGCCTTCGTTTCAGCGCGCGCCGCGCTGCCGTCGCTGCAGAAGCGGCGCGGCAATATCGTGGTGGTATCCTCGCTCGCCGGGCTGTTCGCCGGACCCGAGGTGGCAGGCTATGTCACCATGAAGCACGCCCTGGTCGGCCTGACCAAGTCGCTGGCGCGCGACTTCGGCCCGCGCGGCGTGCGCACCAATGCGGTGTGCCCGGGCTGGGTCAAGACCGACATGGCCGACGGCGAGATGGATGTGATCATCCAGAAGCATGGCCTGCCCTCGATCGAGGCAGCTTACCAGCTCGTCACCCGCAACGTGCCGATGCGGCGTCCGGCCGAGCCGGACGAGGTCGCCAACGTCATCTGCTTCCTCGCCTCCGACGAAGCGGCGATGGTGTGCGGCGCGATGCTTCCGGTCGATGGCGGCTCCTCGGTGGTGGACCTGCCGACCATCGGCTTTGCCGACTAAGGATATTGGACCAGCTCCGGCCCGGCGGCCACACGCTCCGCCGCGCCGTTTCCCGAGGCTTTCCAAGCGTGCTCCTCCCTCCATGCCCGGCCTCCGTGCCGGGCATCTTTTTGTGGAGAGGTGGGCGGGGAAGGACAAAACGAGGGTGGCGCGATCAGCCTTGCAGCGTTGACGAGCCGTGAAGTACCGATCCACCGTGCGCTCCGACTATTATCGCCGGCATTTCGATTCCGTTGCCGCCGCCCACCACATTCAATGCGTCATGCGCGGGCTTGACCCGCGCATCCAGCTTGTTCTCCAAGCGGCAGAAGCATCCGAAGCTGGATCACCGGGTCACGGCGCTGCGCGCCGGCCCGGTGATGACGCAAAGAGAAGCGGCGAACGTTGTCCCGTCTCCTGGTCATTCCGGGGCGTCGACGACGGGTCCGCTCGCAGCGCTGTCCGATGACAGGCTACGCGACGCCCCCGGAATCTCGACCACTGATCTTGCCGCGATGAGTCATGGCCTTGACGTAACGAGGATGCCCTTGACGTCGCTCGAACGACGACGTCAGCGCTCACGCGCTCATGCCGCCATCGACCATCAGCATGGCGCCGGTGGTGAAGCTGCTCTGATCGGACGCGAGATAGACGACGGATTTTGCGACCTCGTCGGGCGAGGCGTGGCGGCCGAGCGGGATCTGACTGTCGAAGAATTCAGTGGCGTTGCGGCCGATGATCTCGCTGAGATCGTCCTCGACCCGTTGCTGGAAATCGTTGGCGATCGGCCCGGGATGGATGGTGTTGACACGGATGCGGCGGCCAGCGAGCTCCTTGGCGAGGCAGCGCATCAGCCCGACCTGGGCATGCTTGGCGGTGATGTAGGCGTAGACGCCGGGATCGCCGCGCGTGCCGGCGACGCTCGATGTGATGACAATGCTGCCGCCGTCGTTCATGCGAGGAGCGGCAAGCTTGCACATCAGGAATGCCCCCTTGACGTGCACCGCATAGACCGCGTCGAACACATCCTCTGGGTACTCGGCGATCGGCCGCACCGTGCCGAAATTTCCGGCGTTCGAGAACAGCACGTCGATCTTGCCGAAGCGCGCGACCGCTGCGTCGAGCGCGGCTTCCACGCTCGCGCGGTCGGTGACGTCCACCGCCATACCAACGACATCGGTCGAGGCAAGGCTCGCCTCCGCCGTTCGCAGCTCGGCCTCGCGGCGATCGAGCAGCATCACCCTCGCACCTTCCTTCAGAAAGAGGCGCGCGGCCGCAATACCAAGGCTCCCGGCGCCGCCCGTCACGATACACGTCTTGCCGTTGAGCAAACCCATCACAACTCTCCCCCGGCGGCGCGGCGCGCCGCTCTCCGATCAATCGCTTGCAGGCATCGGCGAGGCCAAAGCCCCGTCGCCGCCATCAGCGAAACAGCTTGTTGACGTAATCGGCGCCGATGCCGACCTTGTCGTAGTGGTCGCGGCACATCTGGATATACTGGTGCACGTCAAAATAGCCGTTTGGTTCGCCGTGCTCGTCGAGCCAGATCAACGGCCCCTTGACCTGGAAGAACACCCGCATCGGCTCCTCGTGATCATAGGCGACGAGCGTGTGGCCCTCTCCCGGCGTCTCGTAAACGAAATCGCCCTTGGTCGCAGTCCAGTCGTGCTCGAGATACCCCCACTTGCCGGAGATGGTGTAGGCGAACACCTCATGCGGATGATAGTGGCGGTTCACCAGGCCCGCCTTCTTCGCCATCAGGATATCGCACCACTTGTTCTGGCTCGGCGAGATCCACAGCGGCCGCGAGAACACCGTGTCGGTGAACGGCACGTAGTAGCGTTCGTCGTCGGTCGGCGCATTGGCAAGATACACCTCGGGCAGCGCATCGGGCTGAAAGACCTTCGTGATCGGCTTCAGATCACGCCAAAATTCGCTCGTCGCAGCCTCCGGCATTCTAACTGTCTCCTGAGTTGTCCAAATCGGCAGTGGCGTTGTTCTAGATGGCCGAACCGGCGCCCGGTAGCCTCAGGCGTGGTCCAAATCCCTTCTGGTCAAATGATCATTCCCGCCCGATCAAGACGCCTCGTTCCCCTCGCCTCCCCGTTGAATCTAGGCTGACGGGACATTCCGTCGCAGGCCCGAGAGCGTCCGACGGAACCAGGTGATCGTCGCAGTCGAACGCCGACACCGCATGCTTTCAATGATTTTCATAACGCTGCCCGTCGCGGGCAGAATTTGAGGGGGAGACTTTGATGTCGCGTCTATCGCGTTCACTCATGACAACGGCCGCTGGAGTGGCCGGCCTGATCGGCTTCGCCGCCATGACCGACTGCCAGGCCGCCACGGTCAAGTGCGGACTGAGCAACGGCCATAAGGCAACCGGTGCGCCGATCAACATCGGCGCCATCGTCAGCAAGACAGGTCCCGACGACTTCAGCGCCTCGGCCCGCTCCGCCGAAGCCTATTTCAAGTGCGTCAACGACAACGGCGGCATCAACGGCCGCCCGGTCAACTACATCATCGGCGACGATCAGTGGAATCCCGAAACCGCCGCGCAACTGCGTGCCAAGCTGGTCGACGACCAGAAGGTGGTGGCGATGGTCGGCAATTCCAGCTTCGTGGAATGCGCCGCCAACGCCAAGGGCTATGAGGCCAGCAACACGCTGGTGATCGCCGGCGTGGGCGTTCCCCGCGAATGCTTCACGGCCAAGAACTACGCGCCGCTCAACGCCGGGCCGCGGCTGTCTTCGATCGCGGCCGCGCAATACATCCACGAAGCCTATGGTGCCAAGACTTTCGTCTGCGTGGCGCCGAACATTCCCAATGTCGGCGCGTGGTCGTGCGACGGCATTGAGACCTGGGCCAAGGCCAACGGCCTGAAGTCAACCACCATCCTGGTCGATCCCGGCTCGTCCGACGCCAACTCGACCATCCTGCAGGCGGCGAGTTCTAAGCCGGATTCGATCATCCTCGGCATGCCCAAGGGCGTCATGCTGCCGCTGATGGTCGCCGCCGAACAGCAGGGCCTGATCGACAAGATCAAGTTCGGCTCCGCGGCGTCGGGCTACAGCAACGACGTGCCGGGCGCGCTCGGCGCTGCCTGGGACGGCAAGTTCGTGGTCAACATGGAATTCCAGCCGCTCGACTCCAAGGAGGCCGACAACACCAACTGGCTCGGCGTGATGGACACGTACGCCTCGAAGGACGTGCCGCGCGACACCTTCGCCCAGGCCGGCTACCTCGCCGCACGCCTCGCGACGGAAACGCTGCTCAAGCTCGATCCCGCCAAGATCGACCGCGACAGCGTCACCACTGCGCTGCGCGGCGTGACCAGGTTCGAGAGCGATATCCTCTGCAGCACCTGGTACTACGGCGCTGACGCGCCACGACACAACGCCAACAACACGCTGCGGACCTCGGTCACCAGCGGCAACACCTGGAAGGCGGTCGCCGGCTGCGCCAAGATTGTCGATCCCGAGCTCGCCGACATCCGTGCGTACGAAAGCAAGGCGGGGATCGTCCGCTGAATGGGGAGCGCGTCCCGGAAGGCGGGTTCGCCTGCCTTCCGGGCGTTGCTATCCCCCCTCGCCACCTCTGGATTGACCTGATCGCATGCTGCTGCCCTTCATCGTGTCCGGCCTCGGGATCGGGGCCGTCTATGCCCTGTCCGGGGTCGGGCTCGTGGTGCTGTACCGCGCCACGAGCGTTCTCAACTTCGCCTATGGCGCGGTCGGCGCGCTCGGCGCGTTCTGCGCCTGGTCGGTGATCAATGCCGGCTACGCTGCGCCGCTCGGCTGGCTCGCCGCCATTGCGGTCGCAACCGCCGGCTCGTATGCCTATGGCCGCTTCGTCGCGCCGCGCCTCGCCTTCCGCGATCCGGTGGTGCGCGCGGCCGGTACGCTCGGCTTCGCGCTGGTGCTGCTCGGCTTCATCGGCTGGATGTGGGGTGAAATCCCGCGCCGCCTGACGCTGCCGACCGACCGCACCTATCTCGACCTGTTCGACACCCGCCTGACCATGACGCGGGTGCTGGCAATCGGCCTTGCGATCGTCATCGTCGCAGCGATCAGCGCCCTGCTGGCGCGCACGCGCCTTGGGCTGCAGATGCGCTCGCTGGCGGACAACCGCGATCTCTCCGGCCTGCTCGGCATTCGCGTGGTGAAGGTGGAGACCATCGCCTGGGTGATCAGCGGCGTGTCCGCCGGCATCTGCGGCGTGCTGCTCGCCAACATGGTGCGGCTGCAGGGCCTGCAGCTGACCTTCCTGGTGATCCCGGCCATCGCGGCGGCGATCCTCGGCCGGCTGTCGTCGCTCACGGTTACGGCTATCGCGGGCATTGTCATCGGCGTGATCGAGGCCTGCCTCAGCATCTTTCCGGCGATCGCCGCCTATCGCACCGCCACGCCCTTCGTGGTCGCCCTGATCGCGGTCGCCGTGCTCAGCACCACCGCCAAGCTGAAGATGGAGCAGCGATGAGTGCCCTGGACGCCGGTGCGGTCGGCGATGTCGTGGCGGTCCGCCGTCCGGGTCTTGACCGCTACCGCAACATCGTCGTCATCCCGCTGGCGTTGATCACCGCCGCGCTGGTCGTCGCCGCGCTCGCCAACGGCTACTGGATCTCGACCCTGACGTCGGCGACCGCGATCGCGCTGGCGGCGTCGGGCGTCGGACTGCTGTACGGCCAGCTCGGCCTCGTCTCGCTGTGCCAGTACAGCCTGCTCGGCGTCGGCGGCTGGGTGGCGCTGCGGCTCGGCTTCGCCTTGCATCTGCCCTTCGAATTTGGACTTGTCGCCGCCGGCATTGCGTCGTCGGCGATCGGCGTATTGTGCGGCCTGCCGGCGCTGCGGCTGCGAGGACTGT
The DNA here is from genome assembly GCF_018131225.1 of Bradyrhizobium sp. U87765 SZCCT0048. Taxonomy (GTDB): domain Bacteria; phylum Pseudomonadota; class Alphaproteobacteria; order Rhizobiales; family Xanthobacteraceae; genus Bradyrhizobium_A. The sequence continues at coordinate 1,746,434 of NZ_JAFCMM010000001.1, forward strand.
ATCTCGCGCTGGTCACGCTGATGCTGGCCGGCGGCTTCCAGGTTCTGATCAACGCCTGGGGCTATCCCGACGGCGGCCCCGGCTTTCTTGGCCGCGCCGACGCCACCCAGCGGCTGATGATGGCGCGGCCGGCAATCGCGGGCTCGAACAGCGCCTATTTCGTCTACTGCGTGGGCGTGCTGGCGCTCGGCCTGATGCTGGTCGAGCTGCACCGCCGCACCAGGCCGGGCCGCGCCTGGGCGCTGATCCGCGCCGGCGAGACCACGGCACTCGCCTCCGGGGTCAACCTTTTGCTGTACAAGACCTGGGCATTCGCCCTCGCGGGCTTTCTCGCCGGGGTGGCCGGCGCGCTGCTCGCGGGCGGCGTCGGCCAGCTCGACGGCCGCGCCTTCCCAGCCTCGGAATCCCTCAGCCTATTCGCGCTCACTGTGGTCGGCGGCGTCTACAACTGGGTTGGCGCGGTGATTACCGGCCTGTTGCTGCGCGCAGTGCCGTCGTTGCTGACCGACTACGGTGTCGACGGCAATGTCGCGATGATTTTCTTCGGCGCCGCGCTGTTGCATGCCTTGATCACCGCGCCGACCGGCGTCGCCGGCCAGCTCACGGACCTGATCGCGCGCATCGGCCGCCTCACCGGGAGGACAGCGCGATGATCCGCATCCGCGATGTCACCGTCCAGTTCGGCGCGGTCCGCCCGCTGGAGGCGCTGTCCGCCGACCTCGCCGCGCCGATCGTCGGGCTGATCGGCCCGAACGGCGCCGGCAAGACCACCCTGCTCAACGTCCTCTCCGGCTTCGTGCGGCCGCGCCAGGGCGCGATCGACATCGACGGCACCAACTTGCTGGCGCTGACGCCGACGCGGCGCGTCGCCTTCGGCCTGCGCCGCACCTTCCAGACCGAGCAGATCGCCGACGACCTCACCGCCTGGGACAACGTGCTGGCGATCGCCGACCACATGCCGCGCGGCGGCTCGGCGCCGGAGGAGCAGGTCGAGCGCGCACTGCACTATGTCGGGCTCGGCTCTGTGGCGCAGACCCTGGGAGCGGCGCTCAACCTGTTCGAGCGGCGTCTTTTGGAAATCGCCAAGGCGCTCGTCGGCAAGCCGCGCCTGATCCTGATGGACGAGCCGGCGGCCGGCCTCAACGAGGCGGAATCGATGCTGCTGAAGCAGCGCATCGTCGGCATCCCCTCGACGTTCGGGGCGCAGATCCTGCTGATCGACCACGACGTCGACCTCATCGCCGTCACCTGCACCGAGACGCTGGTGCTCGATTTTGGCAAGCGCCTCGCCCTCGGACCGACCCGCGCCGTGCTCGACGAGCCGGTGGTGCGCGAAGCCTATCTTGGAAACGCATGACATGACGAATACCGCCCGCGTCGAGATCCGCGACCTCGTGGTTCACCGTGCCGGCAAGGCGGTGCTGCACGGCGTCTCGCTCGACATCGCCCCCGGCGAGGTCACCGCGCTGGTCGGCGCGAACGGCGCCGGCAAGTCGTCGCTGGTCGGCGCCATCGCCGGCGCCCTTCCCGTCACCACCGGCCACATCATCTTCGATGGCCAGCGCATCGACGGCCGCCCGCCCGACACGGTACGCCGCGCCGGCATCGCCGTGGTACCGGAAGGGCATCGCATTCTGGCGTCGCTGACGGTGCGCGACAACCTGCGTGCCGCCGGCAGCATGCACACCACAGCTATTCTCGCCGACGAGATCGAGCGGGCTCTGGCGCTATTCCCGGAGCTGAAGGCGCGGCTCGACATCGCCGGCGGAGCGCTGTCGGGGGGGCAGAAGCAGATGGTCAGCATGAGCCAGGCGCTGATCGCCCGGCCGCGCTTCCTGCTGATCGACGAGCTGTCGCTCGGCCTTGCCCCCGCGATCGTCAAGCGCCTCGCCGAGACGCTGCCCCGCATCACCGCCGGCGGCACCGGCATCCTGCTGATCGAGCAGTTTACGACGCTGGCGCTATCGCTGTCGCGCCAAGCCTATGTCCTGGAGCGCGGAAGGATCGTTTTCAGCGGCAGCGCCGCAACGCTCCAGGACAATCCGGACATCCTGCACAGCGCCTACCTCGCCGGCGGCAAGCGCCTGGCCGAGGCGGAAACGTCTTAGGTTGGGCGCGGCAAGCGCAACTCCGATCGCGGAGCCATAGCCCGGGTGAGCGCCGCCACACTGGGTCAGGGCTTCCGACCGCGTGCTGGCCCCGTGCGATGACCTACCGCGCCGCCGTCGGCGTCTCGCCGAAGCGGCGGCGGAAGCAGCGGTTGAAATAGGACACTTCGTTAAAGCCGCAGGCGAGCGCGATGTCGCTGATCTTCAGCAAATCATTGCGGCGATCGGCGAGCATCGTACGCGCCTTCTGCAGGCGGAGTTCCAGCACGCGTTCGCTGAAGCCGGTGCCGGTCTCCGCCAGCAGCTTCTGCACGTAGTTCGCGGACACGCCGAGCCTGACTGCCACGCGCTGGATCGAGAAGACCGGATCGGCAAAGCCGTCGCGGATCTCGGCCAGGATTTCGGTGCATCGCGCCGCGCGCAGGCCGCGGGTGCGCGCGAGCATCGCCGCATCGCGCTCCGCGCCGACGGCCAGCGCGACCAGGTCGATGAGCGTCACCTCGATATGCTCCCGCAAGGCCGGATCGTCCGGGATGCCGTCATTGGCGATCAGCATACCGAGATAGCGCCGGAGGTGGATCATCGCCGGCAGCGAACCGTCGATCGGACTGTGGGAGAGGTCGCCGGGGTTCGGTACCAGGCCCTGCAACGCGCGGCTCGGGATCCGGAATGACAGGCAGTTCTCGGCGGGCTCGCAGCGCCAGGCTTCGCCAGGGCGGAACAGCACCGCCTGGCCCTGGGTGAGGAGCGCTTCGCGGTCGGATTGCGGAAACGAGAACAGCAGCGACGAGGCGTGGGATGCGAAATTGAAGCTCAGCGTATAGCCATCGAGCGCGCCCGCCTGTTGCTTCGAGCGCGCCACCGAGATCGGCGTGCCCTTGAAATAGCCCAGCAGCGTTTCCTTGAAGGGGGCAACGACCCATTCGCCGTGAAAAGGACCATCGCCGACCTGCGACATCTCCGCCGCACCGAACCGGCTGCGGAAGGCATCGTGCCACGCATTGAAGCGCGCTTCGTCGTCGATCCCGGCCGGCAGGTCGGTCGTAGACACGATCATCTTCTGCATCAGGTCAATCCTGCATCGGGGGTTCAGCCGTGCATGCGATCGATGCACGGGAGGGGCGGGATGGCAGGAGCATGTCTGAACGTCCTGAGCGGTTTCACTTCAATTCCGAGAGATCAATTTAAGTTGGTCGCTTCGGGGGCGTGTCGGTTCAGGATGGGCCGATGTTACGGCAACGTGGTCGAACGCTCAACAACGCCGCGGCTGCCTTGTCCAGTATAGGTCAAGTGGGGTCATGTCCGGTTCAAGGCGCGCAGGGGAAAAGTGTTGCGAAACCGCAGCAATGCGGAGAAACCTCATCGGGTTCATCAATCGGACAAGTACAGTCCAGCGCTGAGCAAGACGATTCTTCGAAGCTGCTTTAGCTGATCCGCTTCCGGAGGGATTTGCCTTCCGTCGCTGGGATCGGTCATGCTTCGATATTATCGCCGTTCGTCTCGTCGCCTTTCCATGCTGCTCGGCACGACCGCTATCGCGCTCGTTGCCGGTTTGTCGCCGTCATTTGCGGACCAATTGGTCTGGAACGGCAGCCAGTCGTCGAACTGGTCGGTTGCCAACAACTGGACCATCATCCCCGGCGGTGGCAACGCGGTGCCGACGGGATCGGACGCGGTCTTCTTCGACTCGGCATCCGTGCCGCCAGCGGTGCTGTCCAGCGGCACCGGCTACGCGAACGGGATCGACGTCGCTCAGGCCAACAGCGGTGCTCTGACCGTCAGCTCCGGCGCGCAGCTGTTCTCGTCGACCGGCATCATCGGCGACGGCTCGCACGCGACCGGCGCCGTGAGCGTGACGGGCGCCGGCTCGAACTGGAGTGTGGTCAACGGGCAGGCGCTCTATGTCGGCAATTACGGGAACGGCACGCTGAACCTTACCGCAGGCGGCACGGCAGGCGCCACGCTGGTCGCGATCGGCAATTTCGCCGGCAGTTCTGGAACCGTCAACGTCGACGGCGCGGGATCTGTTTTTACCGCCGCCGGTTCGCTGACGGTCGGACTATATGGCACCGGTATGCTCAAGGTCTCCAACGCCGGGCAGGTGCATGCCTCCAACACGGCAAACGTCAACGTCACGCTTGGCCAATATGCGGGGGCAAGCGGGGCCGTCACCATCGACGGCAACGGTTCGAAGCTCACCACCAATGGCCTGGTCACGATCGGGGGGGCCGGCACGGGCACAGTCGCCTTGACCAACGGCGGAAGCTTTCAGACCACCAATTCCATCCAGATGTCGACCGGTATTGGCGGACAGGGCACCCTCACGGCCTCGGGAGCCAGCACGTCACTTCAGGTCGGCTCGACGGCCAACACCGTGCTTGAGGTCGGCATTATCGGCACAGCGAGCGTCAGCCTTGCCGCGGGCGCCACTGCCGGGGTCACCGGGTCATTGTTCGTCGCGGATCAGGCCTCCGCTGGGGGGAGCGTGACGGTGTCGGGAACAGGTTCGTCGCTGACCGTATCGCCGGTCGCCGGCTTTGGCGGTACTGCGACCATCGCCAATCAAGGCCAGGGAAGTCTCACGGTGAACACCGGCGCCACGGCGACGGTCGACGGACTGCTGGTCGGCATGCAGCCGAGCGGTCAAGGCACCGTGACCATCGATGGCAAAGGTTCGATGCTGACGGTCGTCCAGAGCAGTGGTGGCTCCCTGTTCCATGTCGGTGAATACGGTCATGGCAGCCTCGTGATCACGGGAGGTGCGACCGCGAGCGCCGCCGGCGGCTATGTCGGCGCACAGTCCGGCAGCGTGGGCGCGATCAAAATCGACGGCGCAGGCTCGGCATTCACGACCTATGCGCTCGACGTCGGTCGCAGCGGCACCGGCACGGTCAATGTCACCGCGGGGGGAAGCCTCGTTGCGCATAACCATCTTTACGTCGGTTACAATACGGGCAGCACGGGCACGCTGAACGTCGATGGTCAGAATTCATCTGCTTCGGTAGAGAATCTCTTTTACGTCGGTTCGGGCGGCTCGGGCACCGCCAATATCACCCATGGCGGCAACGTCACCGGCCGCGACGTCAGTGTGGGCGTGGCGGCGACGGGGCGGGGCACGCTGAATGTCGATGGTGCCGGCTCTTCCCTCAGCGCCCGCGATTTGAGCGTCGGCTTCTCCGGCGACGGGGCGCTGATCGTCGCCAATGGCGGCAGCGTCGTCGTGCAGAATTCGATCCAGATCGCAAGCCAGGCGGGATCGAGCGGCAGGCTGATCATCGGCGCCTCTACCGGCGGGACGGCGGTCGGCGCGGGAACGGTGAATGCGGCCGGCATTGTGTTTGGCGCCGGCAACGGCCAGCTCATCTTCAACCACACCAGTTCCGCCTACATGTTCGATGCCGCCTTGTCCGGATCTGGCACGATCTATCAGCAAGCGGGCCACACCATTATGACCGGCGATTCCAGCGGTTTTACCGGCATCGCTTCGGTCACCGGCGGAACGCTGTCCGTCAACGGCACGCTGTCGGGGGCGCCCGTCATCGTCAACAGCGACGGCACGATCGGCGGCAACGGTACGATTGGCGGCCTGCAACTGCAGGGCATCCTCGCGCCGGGAAATTCGATTGGTACGTTGAACGTCGCAGGCAACGCGGTGATCGCCGCCGGCTCGACCTTCCAGGCCCAGGTCTCACCGACAGCGTCGGACAAGCTCGCCGTCACTGGCACGACCTTGATCGGCGGCGGCAGCGTACAGGCGCAGGTCGGCGCGGGCGTCTATTCCGCGACCAATCGCTACACGATCCTGACCTCGGCTGGCGGGGTGACCGGCACGTTCGCCGGCGTCACCTCCGACGCTGCGTTCCTCACGCCGTCGCTCAGCTATGATGCCAAGGACGTCTATCTGATGCTGACGCGCAACGCCGCGGCCTTCGGCAGTATCGGCACAACGCGCAACCAGATCGCATCCGGCACCGCGGCCGATGCGTACGGCTACGGCAATGCGATGTGGAATGCCGTGGTGATGCTCAATGCGGCGCAGGCGCGCAACGCCTTCGACCAACTGTCGGGCGACATTCACGCCTCGACGCGGTCGGCGTTGATCGAGGACAGCCGGCTGTTGCGCGACGCCGCGATGGATCGCATCAGGGATGCCTTCAGTGACCTCGGCCTGCCGGGCAACCCCGCGATGGCCTATGCCTCGCTGGACCAGACGCCCGTGCGCCGCGACGCTGCTGTTGCGATCTGGGGGCGCATGATCGGATCATGGGGAGCGACCGCGAGCGACGGCAATGCCGCGGCGCTGTCGCGCGACACCAGGGGGATCGTCACTGGCACGGATGCCCTGGTGGCGGAGGGCATGCGGCTCGGCGTACTCGCAGGCTACAGCCGTACCAGCCTGCGCAGCGATGCCGATAATGCCAGCGTCGGCAGCGACGACTATCATGTCGGCGCCTATGCCGGCTGGCAGCTTGGCGCACTCGGTCTGCGTACCGGGGCCGCCTATAGCTGGCACAACCTCGACACCACACGCACGATCGCTTTCCCCGGCTTCGTCGGTCGCCTGTCGTCGGGCAGCCGGGCCGAGACCGCACAGGCCTTCGGCGAATTCGCCTATCGTTTCGACGTTGCGCCGCACAGCATGCTCGAGCCATTCGCCGCCGCTGCCTGGGTCGGGGTGCGCAGCACCGGCTTTATCGAAGCCGGCAGCGTTGCGGCGCTGACGGGCGTTGCTGCTGACACCGGCGTGACCTTCTCGACACTTGGCCTGCGCGGATCGTCGGAGGTCCAGGTCGGCGGGGCCATCGTGACGCTGAAGGGCGCGCTTGGCTGGCGCCACGCCTTCGGCGACGTGACTCCGACCATAGCCGTCGCGTTTGCCGGCGGCTCGCCCTTCACGATTGCCGGCGTGCCGATCGCACGTGACGCCGCGGCGATCGACGCAGGCCTGTCGATCGCGGTGACGCGCAACGCCACGATCGGAATCGCTTATTCCGGACAGATCGCCAAGGGCGCTCACGACAACGGCGCGAAGGCCGATTTCACCTGGAGGTTCTGAGAGGCCACTCACAACGAGAAATGGCCGGACGTCGGGCTGGGGGTCTGTTAGGTGGTGATCGATGAGGCACAGCGCAGGTATCAGCGGCTAACGAGCTACGCCTTCACTTCGCGCAACGAAGGTTTTGGCTTGACGCTGATCGTGGCGATGGCCGCCGCCGGCGCACTGGTCGCCGCGCGCGCAGGAGGCCTTGCCTAGCTCGCCTAACAAAGAAGGCCCCCCGGCTTTGCCGGGGAGGCAGCAGAAGTTCAACATTTCCGGCGGTCGAACGCGCTCGCGCGACCGGACCCTGGCAGCGCGACATAGGATTGCCGCAGTTCGACACCGTGTCTTCTCGCCAGGCGGTTGAGCTCCTTAATGGCCGCATGCAGAAGCGGCGTGCACCCGACATGGCCGCAGCCCGGGCGAGCGGCGCGATCCCCTATCCCCCCTCACCGGTTCTCCGCCAGCACGAAATCAGCGCAGCGCTCGCCGATCATCACAGCCGGGGCGTTGGTGTTGCCGCTGACGATCTTCGGCATCACCGAGACGTCGGCGACGCGCAGCCGGCTGACGCCGCGTACCTTGAGCGTGGGGTCGACCACCGCGCCATCATCCTTGCCCATGCGGCAGGTGCCTGCCGGATGGTACACCGTCTTGGCATAGCTGCGCACATGCGCCTCGATCGCCTTGTCGTCGAGGTCATCGGCTTCGCCCGGCAGCAACTCCTTCTCGATCAGCGCCTTGAGCGCCGGGGCCCGCAGGATCTTGCGTGCCAGCTTGACGCCGCGCACGAGGGCGTCGACGTCCTCCTGCTCGGCGAGATAATTCGGATCGAACAGGATCGGCGCCGAGGGATCGGCGGCGCGCAACCGCACGGTGCCGCGCGACTTCGGCCGCAGGAAACACGGGTTGATCGACATGCCGTGGCCTTCCAGCGGCTCGCGGCCGACGTCGCCGGCGAGCACCGGCAGAACGTGAAACTGGATGTCCGGCCGGCCGGTGCCGAGGGTGTCGGCAAAACCGCCGCTCTCGACGACGTTGGAGGTCAGGAGCCCCGATTTAAACAGGTAGTACTGCGCGCCATGACGCAGCGCCTTGAGGCCGCTATCGTTGCCGAGAAGGCTGATCGGCTTGCGGGCCCGGCCGTAGACAGAGACCTCGAGATGGTCCTGATAGTTGCGCCCCACCCCCTGCAGGTCCCGGATCACCGGGATGCCGAGCGCGGCGAGCTCCTGCTGAGGACCGATGCCGGACAGCAGCAGGATCTTGGGCGTCGCCAGCGCCCCGGCCGTAAGGATGACCTCGTGGCGGGCACGCGCGACGTGCTCGGCGCCATCCGCCGTGCGATAGGCGATGCCCGATGCCGCACCGTTTTCCAGCACCACTCGCGAGACGTGGGCCTCAGTGATCAGCTTGAGATTGGGCCGGCGCATCACCGGGCGCAGGTACATGACCGCGGTCGAGCCGCGCCGCCCCCGCCGCGTCGTGGTCTGGTAGAAGCCCGCGCCGAGTTGCTGCTCGCCGTTGAAATCCGGATTGAGCGGCAGGCCAACCTGCTGCGCTGCCGCGACGAAGCCGCGGCTGAACGGATGCTTATAGGCGATGTCGGTGACCGACAACGGGCCGTCGTTGCCATGGTAGCCATCGACGAGGCGGGTGTTGGCTTCGGAGCGGCGGAACACCGGCAGCACATCGCGCCACGCCCAGCCGTCGCATCCCATCTCGGCCCACTCGTCGTAATCGCGGGCCTGACCGCGGATGTAGACCATGGCATTGAGCGACGATCCACCGCCGAGCGTGCGGCCCTGCGGAACGTACATGGCGCGGTTGGCGGCCTTGGCCTGCGGCTCCGATTCGTAGACCCAGCTGCGCTCGGTGCCGATGACACGGACGAACGTCGCCGGGATGTGGATGAACATGTCGTTGTCGGCCGGCCCCGATTCGAGCAGCAGAACGCGTTTGCCGGCCTCCACCAGGCGGTTGGCGATCACACAGCCGGACGAGCCTGCACCGGCCACCACGTAGTCGAATTCCTCAGCCATTCATGCATACCTTGCGATTGGGGTTGTCGAATTGATCCGGCGCGTGCGCAATCCCGGCACTCGTATGGACAAGGGCCGAGGCCGCCAGCGATCCACGCGATCGGCGCAGGCCAGACCGGTCAGTTTCCCGGCGGTGACCTCAAAGGTTACTGCAAAGTGACTACTTTTCGCGGCCGCGCCAAACGATGTATCGAAGCGCAAGCATCCGATTTCCGCTGTGCCATCAGCGCGATCACGCCGCCCCTTCATCTTGCCGATCACGTTCCATGCCGACACTTTCCGCCTCGATCCGCAGCCCCGTTGCCAGACGCTCGCCGCACAGGCTGGATCGGCCGGGCGCGCCGCGGTAGCGCGACGTGCCCGCTGGCACGGAGCATCGGCGGCGACACAGGCTGGTGGGGATGGCGACAGCGCAGGCATGGCGGGTTCCGATTCGACGCGGGCGCGTCGTGGGAACCGCATTACTAGGGGGCCGGGACCGATCCCGCGACGGCCACGGAGGCCGCCTGCGCCAGCGATCAAGCGAAACTTCGCACGGGATAAACTGCCGCCGGGGAGCCGTCTCGATACCCCCGGAACGGAACCCGACGGACACAGATAAAACGGTGCAACGTTTTAGAAAGATTGACGAATATCCTGCCGTCGCTACGATGGCAAAAAAACAGGACCGGATCGCCGGCCGCAACGATGGAGGAAAACGATGACCATGGTCGAGGACCACCATGTTACGGTCAGCTCGGGGCAGTCTTTTGCCGAGTCTGCACGCAAGTTCTTCGGCAATATCAAGCTCGGGTTTCATGCCGATGACGACGCCGACGCGGAGTTGACGTCCGCCCCGCTCGGCGCATGCCGGCTGTCACGCATCACCGCGAGCCCGCACGGCGTCAGGGCGACACGCGTCGTGCAACGCAGCCACGATGTCGACTCGATCAAGCTGATCCTGCAGCTCGAAGGCCAGTCGATCTTCGAACAGGACAGCAAGGCATTCGCGCTCGGACCGAAGTCCTGGATCGTTTACGATCCGACCCGCCCGTACCAGCTCAACAACCAGTCGCGCATCAGCCAGTTGCTGCTGCAGGTGCCGCGCAACAACTTCTCGGCGGCGGCGCTGGAGCGGCTGTCGCTGCCGCATGTGTTCTGTGATGATCCTGCCGGCGTGCCGCGCGTCGTCGCCGCGTTCGTGCGCTCGACCATGGACGAGATTGCACAGTTCGAAGAGCTGGAGGCTTCGCGTGTCGGCGACTCGCTGGCACGACTGGCGACGATGATGATCTCTTCGGATCAGGAGGGAGACGATTCCTGCACGCTGCGCATCCTGCGCGCCCGCGTGAAGGCGTACATCGAGAACAACCTGTCGCGCAGCGACCTCGACATCGAGGAAATTGCCCAGCGCATGGGCTGCTCGCGGCGCTACATCTTCCGCGCGTTCCAGGCCGCGGATACGACGCCTTCGCAGTACATCTGGGATCTGCGGCTCGAGCGCACCAGGGAGCGCCTGACCGCGAACAGCTTCCGCAACGGATCGATCTCGGAGATCGCGTTCTCCTGCGGCTTCTCATCGACCGCGCATTTCTCGCGGGCCTTCCGCAAGCGCTACGGCATGTCGCCGAGCGACGCGCGCCGGCACAGCGGCTATTGACCGGCCGCGCCGCGGAGCCCTCACGGGCACCGCGGCCGGAATGCACGGCCTCAGGCCGCGCCGTCTTCCAGAAGCTTGGTGTTGGTGAACTGCTCGAAACGGCGCACCTTGCCGTCCCTGACCGTCCACAGATGGGCGGTGCGCACGCTGAACGGCCTGCCGCTCTGGCGATGCTTGCCACGATAGCCGCCGATCGCCACCACCTCGTCGCCGGCGTCGAGCAGCCGGTCGAGCCGGAACTCGAAGCCCTCGAAGGTGCTGCCGATCACCTTGAACACATTCTCGACCACGGCGGCGGGACCGACATGGGTGCCCGCGCACAGCGAGCCGTCCATCTCGATCCACTCCCCATCGGGCGCGAGATCGGCAAGCATGCCGTCGAGGTCGCCGCGGCTGCTGGCGTCATAGTGGGCTTTCACGATTTCATAAGCCGTCCGCATCTTCGCTTCCAAGTTTCACCTTTCGATCAGAGTGCGATTCCATCGTGACGGCATCGCCAGGGCGCCATCACTCCTGTTGATGACCAATTGTCTTCAGCAGCCGTTTCAGACCGGCTCCTGGCCGGGCAGATAGAACGTCATCGACGCCTTGCGGATGAGCGCACCCGCGCGGCTGTTTTCGATCTGGCCAGCGCCCGTGATACCCAGGAACTTGCCGGTCGAACGCATCGCATCGAAGTTGTAGAAAAACACCGAGGCGACGGGGATGAGGAATTCCCGGAACGTGAACACATACTGGTTGTCGTCGAACTTGTAGGTCGTGGTCAGGTCGACATCACCGTGACCGCGCTGCACGCCCACCAGACACTGCCAGCAATAGCGTTCGGACGACAGGTAGGTGTGCTCGTAAGTGTGCTGCGGGCTGTAGGTGAAATGGGCACGCAGACCGATCAGGTCGCGGCTCGGCGCCGGCACCACCGCACCGAGCGCACCATCGAGGTTGCCGATGATGCCGGGCCGGAACACCTGGGCAACGCGTGGCTCGCCGCGCACCTCACCGGCTTCACGGACGATCGAGGTGACACACAGCACCCGCCGCGTCGCCGTATTGAGCATCAGCGTCGACGCCTGCGTCGCCCGGGTCGCGAAGGCGACATCGACGAAGTAGGTGGATGGCGCGACCTCGACGACATCGCAGGGATCGCTGCCGGCGCCGTCGGCATCCGACCATGCCACCTGCCCCTCTGCGAACGCGAGATGCAGCGTGCGCGCGTCATCGAAGCGAAGATCGAACGAGCGTCCATCGAGCGCACGTGACTGCGGCAGCCGGTTGGTGTCGATGCCGGCGGCGAAGTCGTCGTAATTCTTCCAGTCTTGTGGTCGGTCCTGGGTGGACATGCGGCGGTCCCTGCATTCGCGGATCGCCGGCCTCGCAGCGGCGCGGACCGGCGCAGCGCACCCTCGCACGGCCGTGGAAGCGCACGCCAGTTCAAAGCCGGCCACGGCCGCGGGCTATCGGCATCAGACCCGATTTTGTTCGCGCCTGGTCAAGCCGCCACGAGATCGCATCGTGCACCGGCGCTTGACGATTGCGATTGTGCCGGCAGCGCTGCTGCATTGCGAATGCGCAATGCCAGCAACAGGCGATGCAGCGCAACAATGAAAGCAGGACAAAGCCGCCACAGCGATAAAAGTGGCCCGGCCCGCAGGCCGGGCCCAGTAAACAGCCGAACATCGGGAGGAATAGATTGCTGCCCGGCTGGAAGCGGACACATTGAGGCGCAAAATGGCGGTGCATCGTCCGTGCTCGTGCACCATTTCCGGGTGACGATATACAGAAACAACGCATCGCCGGGAGATCCATCGGCGGATCTGCACGCACGATCAAGCAACACTTCTCGACCGGTCTAGAACGGCGATTCTGAAGCGTTCAGAAAGCGATCCGCCGACAATCTGTGCCCCGATCGACACACTCGCGCGCATTCGTCCTGAGCCAACTTTTACTTCGCAGCCAGCGAAGCTCTTGGAAAAGCGTCACCATAGCATTTCCCCATTGCAACGACGTTGACTCGCGAAGCGTTGGCTTCACGGGGCTAGGGGGAACGATGAACTTCAAGCAGACTGCAAGCGTCCTGGTCGGCGCTGCCGCATTGACCGCGGCAAGCTTTGGCTCGGCCAGCGCCTATGAATTCGGCTCGCCCGGCTGGGCGACCAAGCCCGGCATCACCATCGGAGCGAGCGCCGGCGCGCCGCCCCCGGGCATCTACATGTTCGACCAGGTCTTCACCTATCAGGCCAACATCGTCGGTCCGGGCGCGCCGAACGTTGGCGGTGCGCGGACCCAGGTGCATGCCGCGGTCGAGGCCTCCGGTCTCGTCTTCGTACCGGGCTGGACGTTCCTTGGCGCCACCTACAACGCCGTCATCGTGCAGCCGTTCATCATGGCCGACGTCGGCAATCCGGTGAACGCGCAGCAGGCCGGCATGCACAACACCTACATCGTGCCGGTTGAATTGAGCTGGAAGCTCGGCGACAGCGGCTTCTTCATCAAGACCGGCCTCGGCATCTACACGCCGAACGGCTCGATCAGCGGCCCGGCCGGCCTCAACAACGTCGGCAACCCGTGGTGGACCTTCCAGCCCGAACTGATCGTGTCCTATCTGAAGGACGGCTGGAACATCACCGCCTTCCTGTATGAGGAGTTCAACACCAAGAACACCTATACGGGCTACCAGAGCGGTGACGTCTTCCACGCCGACTTCACCGTCACCAAGACGATCGACAAGTGGACCTTCGGTCCGGTCGCCTACTATGTCGGCCAGGTCAGCAACGACAAGTCCAGCGCGTTCTACAACGGCGCAATCAACGTGAACCGCTACAACATCTGGGCGGTTGGCGGCCTTGTCGCTTATAACTTCGGACCGGCCACCCTCACGGTGTGGGCGCTCGACGAAGTCTCGTCCAAGGCGTCCGGCGGCACGCCGAACCTCGCCGGCGGCGACACCGCCAGCATCACCAAGGGCTGGACCGCGTTCGCGAGCCTCAGCTACCGCCTCTGGGCGCCGGACGAGCCGGCCGCCCCGATCACCAAGCGCCCGGCGATCTTCAAGTAAGCGCCGGTCTGTCCGAAGCAGCCCCAAGCGGCTGCTTCGGATCGCTTCATCGACCAACGGCTGGCCGGCGAGGTGCGCGTGCGCCATCGCCGGCCGGGCCGTCTTCAGAACTCACACACAGATGGTCCGCCATGATCGAAATGAAAACCGGATCGCACCTCCTATCGACGCCATCCCGTGCTCCCGACCGCAGATCCCAGCGCGGGCAGTTCACCGGACTGCAGTTCTGGGACGGCCACGGAACTGACCTCAGGATTTCTCCCAACGATCCGGACTGCCATTTCAGCTTCGCCATCTGCATCCAGACCCGTGGTCGTGGCATGCTGCATAGCAATGGCGACAGCCATCCGCTCCATGCGGGAGAAGCGCTGCTGATCACGCCGTTCGCGCAGATCCACTGGAGCGCCGCGGATGCGCAGGCGGAATGCGTGATCGCTTCCGGCGGTCCGGTGTTCTCGCTGCGCTTTCGTCCCCACCGCCGGCACGCCATCCGCCTCGGCGAGGACGACTCGATCGGCCTCCTCCTGACCGACTGCATCCGGCGGATGAAGGATTTCGTTCCCGGCGCCGACGGCATGATCGTCCAGAAGATGGGCGAGGTGCTCGCCGATCTCATCGAGGTCGCGATCGACGAGGCTGCCGACACCGCATCCGATCAGAACTTCCTCTCCAACCTGGTGCGGGCCGAGGACCAGCTCGACAGCCCCGCGTTCGACGTCAACGCACTCGCCACCGAGCTTGGCATGACGCTGCGCTCGCTGCAGAAACGCTTCTACCAGTTCGACACCACCCCGCGCGAATGGATGGCCCAGCGCCGGCTGGAGAGGACGCGCCGCAAGCTCGATGATCCGCTGCTGGCGAGCCGGTCCATCAAACAGATCGCGTTCGACTGCGGTTTCCGCGACTTCTCCCACTTCAGCCGCTCGTTCAAGAGCGCGTTCGGGCTGTCGCCGCGCGCCTATCGGCCGTAAGGAACGGCCGGGACGCCGATTCGCACGCCTCTTGCCGCCGGATATCCCTGCACGCGCGACGCGCCGCGACGGCTTCCCCCTGCGCCGCAGCAATATTGCAGGGCGTTATGAGCACGTTGATTTGGAGAGACCAAAGAGTTGCCCTTGCAGGCAGATAGCATGGTTTCCCGCATATTGGGCTTCGATTGTAGAACGTTCGGACTTATCGTCGCATCAGGTGGAGTTGATTTGACGTCCACGTCTCACATCGCCGCAAGCGCGACGCGAACGCCAGATCCGTAACTCCACTGAGACTCGGACGTGCCGTTGGCCCCTTGATTCCGACATTCGCAGGCATGCCCGCCAGAACGGGACGCGAATGACGGCGGCGGGCCCGCCACGAACGGATGTGGGGACCGATTGCAGCAATGGATATCACCGACTGCCTCGCAAGCACGCGACATGATTTGCAGCGCCTTTCCTTTGACACGCGTCCCGCGCTTGGTGACGCCATGCCGGGTATCGGCGTTCACCACGCCCTGCCCTCGCCTCTGACCGATCTTCAGGCTCACGCGGCCGGCGACGTCCGGGTGTGCCGGATCAGCGGCGATCGTCTGCGGTACGGCCCCGCCCCCGGCGGCGATCCATCCGCCACGATGCTGGCCTCGTTCGTGATCAGCGGCTCCTGCACGGTCCGACAGGACGGCCAGGACGTTCGCATCGATGCCGGTCATTATGTCTTTCATGACCTGACACGACCGTTCCAGGTCGATTTCCAGGACCCATTCGAGGCGCTGCTGGTCGGTTTTTCCGAGAACGCGATCATCCGCGCCGTCGGCTGTCCGGAGATCATCGCCACCCAGCCATTCGGCAGCAATTCCGGCCTGTCGGCGCTGGCAGCAAGCTATCTGCATCGCCTCGCCGACTACCTGCGCGACCTCGATGAACGAACGTTTGCACGGCTGTCGGGAACCGCGGTATCCCTGCTGGCCATCAGCGCAGCCGAGATCATCAAGCCTCGCCGGCAGAACAGCTGGACTCGGTCGGCGACGTTGAAGCGCATCAAGTCGTACTCGCTCGCGCGCCTGCAGACGCCGGGCCTGTCGCCCGCCAGGGCCGCCGCGGATATCGGCATCTCGATCCGCTACCTGCATGCGCTCTTCCGGCAGGAAGGCGAAACCTTCTCGAGTTGGCTATGGAGCCAACGACTTGAAGCCTGCCGCGCCAAGATCAGCTCACCCGACTTCAAGCAGCAGACCATCGGCGCGCTGGCGCTCGAATTCGGCTTTTCGAACTTCTCGCATTTCAGCCGCCGTTTCCGCCGCGCCTACGGCGTCTCGGCACGCGAGCTGCGGATGCAGCTGTTCGGCCGCCAGAGCTGATCTGCCGCCACGAACCACAGGCGCGGTCAATCACCCGCGCCCGGCCGCCGCGGCCATTGCGTCGCCTCGGCCGGAACGAACGCCGGCCAGAACGCGAAGAACGCCATCGGCAATGCGAACGACGCGGCCGACAGTTCGCCGGACGTGCCCTGTGCGGGCAGCGACGGCTCCTGCGGCGATGACGGCTGCGATGCCTCATCGCGCTGCACGAGACGCTTGCGCCATGCCTGCAGATCGATCACCCCGGATTCTGCCATCGCAACGCTCCTGTTCCCTGCGACGCATCACGCCGCGTTGTCGTGATGCTCCTGCCGCATCGGCGGATTGGCAATGCGTGCGCGAAGAAAACAATGAACGCGTTTCGCGCGC
The DNA here is from genome assembly GCF_018131225.1 of Bradyrhizobium sp. U87765 SZCCT0048. Taxonomy (GTDB): domain Bacteria; phylum Pseudomonadota; class Alphaproteobacteria; order Rhizobiales; family Xanthobacteraceae; genus Bradyrhizobium_A. The sequence continues at coordinate 1,763,014 of NZ_JAFCMM010000001.1, forward strand.
GTACGCATGCAGCAGGTTTGTTTCCTGCAGGATCGTCCGATGAGGCTAAACCGCCGCCGGCGGCGGCGCACCGACGCAGCGCGCGCGGCCCGGAAGACGGCGCATCGCTTGTCAGCACCTGCGGAACCGATTATCGCGGACGGCATCACCCCGTTCGCTTCGGCCGCCGCACCGCGAGATCCGCCATGCCCCGAGACATCCGCCTGAACGCCTTCGCCATGAACTGCGTGGCGCATCAGTCGCCAGGGCTGTGGACCCATCCGCAGGACCGTTCCACCGACTACAACCGCCTGCCCTACTGGCTGGAACTCGCCCGCACGCTGGAGCGCGGCCGCTTCGATGGCCTGTTCCTCGCCGACGTCCTCGGCGTCTACGATGTGTTCGGCGGCAATCCCGATGCAGCACTGCGCAATGCTGCACAGGTGCCGGTCAACGATCCCTTGATGCTGGTGTCGGCGATGGCTGCGGTGACGCAACATCTCGGCTTCGGCGTCACCTGCACGCTGTCCTATGAGCCGCCATATCCGTTCGCGCGAAGGATGTCGACGCTCGACCACCTGACCGAAGGGCGCATCGGCTGGAACGTCGTCACCGGCTATCTCGACAGCGCCGCGCGCGGCATGGGTCGCGCACAGCAGACCGCCCACGATGACCGCTACGACGTCGCCGACGACTACATGGAGGTCGTCTACAAGCTCTGGGAGGGCAGCTGGCAGGACGACGCGGTGCTGCGCAACCGGACGCGCGGCATCTTCGCCGATCCCGCCAAGGTGCATCGCGTGCGCCACGACGGACCGCATTATCGCCTCGACGCCATCCATCTCAGCGAGCCGTCGCCGCAGCGCACGCCGGTGCTGTACCAGGCCGGCACCTCGCCGCGCGGCCGCATCTTCGCGGCGCGCCATGCAGAATGCGTCTTCGTGTCCGGCCCGTCGGCGAAGATCGTCGCCGCGCGAGTCGATGCGCTGCGCACGCTCGCCGCGGAAGCCGGCCGCGATCCGGCGGAGCTGCTGATTTTCAGCATCATGACGGTCATCCTCGGCGAAACCGAAGCCGAGGCCGCGGCGAAACACGCCGACTATCGCCGCCACATCAGCCATGAGGGCGCGCTGACGCTGATGTCCGGGTGGACCGGCGTCGACTTCTCGACCTACGCCCTCGACCAGGAGATCCGCCACGTCGAGAACGAGGCCGGTCGCACCGCCATGGACAACATCAGCCGCGCCGATCCCGACCGGGTATGGACCGTGCGCGAGGTTGCCGAGCATGTCGGTATCGGCGGCATCGGCCCGGTGCTGGTGGGGACCCCGGACAAGGTCGCCGACGGCATCGAGGCCTGGATCGAGGCCACCGGCGTCGATGGCCTGAACCTCGCCTTTGCTGTCTCGCCCGGCAGTTTTGCCGACGTCGCCGACCTGCTGGTCCCGGAGCTGACCCGGCGCGGGCGCTACAAAGCCGATTACCAGACCGGCACGCTACGCGAAAAGCTGTTCGGCAACGGCCGCGCGCGCCTGAGCGCGCCGCATCCGGCGACGCGCCACCGCCCGGCAGCGACATCCGGCTAGCGACGTCCACTGTCCTGGGCACAGCTTCCATCCCCCGATTCCAGGAACCCGGCCCGCCGAGCGGTCAGCCGAGCCCCTGGCCCAGCTCGCGCGGCGAGAAACGTTTCATTTTTTGTCCATGATGGAGTGTGTTGTTGCCCCATGGCAGCGATACGTCATCGAAACATTCTTCTTTTCGTGAACGTGTTGACATGAATGGCGAGCCGCGGGACGTCGATGGTGAACGTGCCCGCTGAGGACGGTCGCTGACCGCCGGCCGGCACTTACACCGGAATCGGCCGTGGGCGGATTTGCAGGCAGCAATGCTGCGTGACTGCGCGCGACCGAACGTTTGGAGATGACCGTGCTATCCTCGTACCTGTCGCGCCGTTCCGTCCTGGCCGCCTCGCTGGCGCTGACCGCCACCCTGTCCGCACCTGCGCTGTCCCTTGCCGATGACGGCCCTCTCCGGATCGGCCTGCTGGCCCCGCTGACCGGTACCGGCGGCCCCTATGGTCCGGAAGAGGAGCAGGCGGCGCGCGCCGCCGTGAAAATCATCAATGACGCAGGGGGTGTGCTCGGCCGCAAGCTCGAGCTGGTGGTGGCGGACGACGAGTCGCAGCCGACCGCCGGCGTCGCCGCCGTCCGCAAACTGATCGACGTCGACAAGGTCGTCTCGGTCGGCGGCGTGTGGAGCAGCGCGGTCGCACTCGCTGTCAAGCCGATTACGCTGGAAAGGGGCGTTCTGCTCAGCGTCAATGGCTCGGCTGACGAGATCACCGAGGGCGACAACCGCAATCTCGTGTGGCGCTTCCAGACCAATGGCCGCGCCTGGGGCGAAGCCTTCAGCAAGGCGATGGTCACCAGCGGCGTCAAGACGGCCTCGATCCTCGTGCTGCAGACGCCGTTCACCAAGAGCACGATCCAGCCGTTCCGCGACGCCTTCACCAAGGCCGGCGGCAAGGTGCTCGACGAGGTCAGCTTCAATGCCGGCCAGCCGTCCTATCGCACCGAGGTCGAGCAGGTGTTCGCCAAGAAGCCCGACGCCGTCTTCGTCGCCGCCTACATCAACGAGCTCAGCGCGATTGCCAAGGAAGCGTTCCGCTCGGGTTATGACAGCACGATCTATGCGTTCGGCAACGCTGCTGGCAGCAACGGTCAGTTCGTCAAGAATGTCGGCGCCAACGTCGCCGAGGGCGTGCATCACACCCAGCACGTGCCGGTCGGCAAGTCCGAAGCCTACAGCCGCTATCTCAAGGAGATCGGCAAGCCGGACGGCACCATCATGACCTTCGGCGCCCAGGTGTTCGACCAGATCGTGCTCACCGCGCTCGCCATCGAGAAAGCCAAGAGCACCGACGCGACGCGCTTCGGCCCCGAATTCGCAGCGCTCGCCAACGCCGACGCGCCGTCCGTCGGCGATCCCGCCGAGGCGCTCAAGCTGCTGCGCGCCGGCAAACCGTTCCGCTACGCCGGCGCGGCCTCCGATTTCCGCTTCACCGCGAACGGCGACCAGACCAACCTGACCTACGGCCACTTCGTCATCAAGTCAGGCGACAGCAAGTTGATCGGCGAGATCCGCTGAGACGATGCTCGAGGCCGACAACGTCAGCGTCGTCTACGAGGGCGGTTTCAAGGCGCTGAACGGGGTGTCCGTGCGCCTGGCGGCCGGCGCTGTCACCGCGCTGATCGGCCCCAATGGCGCAGGCAAATCGACGTTGTTCGGCGTGCTGGCCGGCGCCGTGCGCCCTGTCGCCGGCGACGTCCGGCTCGGCGGACAAACGGTCACGCGGCACGGCCCGGCATGGCGCGCGCGGCGCGGCCTTGCCCGCACCTTCCAGCTGTCAAGCGAGCTGTCCAGCCTCACAGTCCTGGAGAACCTTCTCGTGGCGCGGCCGCACGCGCGTGGCGAACGTCTCGCCTCGCTGGTGTTCGCCCGCGGCGCCATGCGCGACGAGGAAGCCGCCGGGATCGACAAGGCGCGCGCACTGCTGCAGCGCGTCGACCTGTGGCGGCTCGCGGACGCACCGGCCGGCACACTGTCGGGCGGCCAGAAAAAGCTGCTCGAGCTGTGTCGCGCGCTGATGCTCGACCCGCGCATCGTGCTGATGGACGAGCCCAGCGCAGGCGTAAACCCGACGCGCATCAGTGAGGTCGTCGCGTTCGTGCAGGCGCTTCGCCAGGAGGGCGTGACCTTCGGCCTCGTCGAGCACAACATGGCCATGGTCCGTGCGCTCAGCGACCACGTCTATGTGCTGACCGAGGGTCAGGTGCTGACCGAGGGCCGCTTCGACAACGTGATCGCCGACACCCAGGTGGCGTCGGCCTATCTGGGGACTCTGCCATAACCTCTCAGCCGACCGGATTTGAATTGCGCGACGTGGTTGCCGGTTACGGCGGCCAGCCGATCCTGCACGGCGTGAGTCTTGCGGTGGGCACCGGCGAGACGCTGGTCGTCGTCGGCCCCAACGGTTCGGGCAAGTCGACCCTGATGAAGACCGCCGTCGGTCTCCTCTCGCCGTTCAGCGGGCACATCCTGCTCGGCGACGCCGACGTGACCGGCCTCGGCGCGCCCGGCCGCGCCGCCCGGGGACTCGCCTACGTGCCGCAGGAAGCCAACGTCTTTCGCAACATGACGGTGCTGGAGAACCTGACGGTCGGCTACGAGTTCACCGCCGACCGCGCCCGCGCGGCGTTCGCCGACCGCCTCGACGCCGTGCTCGACCTCTTTCCCGAAATCCGCGCGCGGTTGCGCCATATGGCCGGGCATCTCAGCGGCGGCCAGCGCCAGATGGTGGCGATGGCCGCCGCGCTGATGCCGCAACCGTCCGTGCTGGCGCTGGACGAACCGTCTGCCGGCCTGTCGCCACGCAACGCCGAGAGCCTGTTCGCGATCATCGGCCGCATCGCCGCCTCCGGCGTCACGCTGCTGATCATCGAGCAGAACACCCGCCTCGGCCTCGGCGCCGCCGACCGCGGCATCGTCCTCGTCAGCGGCCGCATCCGCCTGGACGCGCCGGCCGCAGACCTGCTCGCGAACCCAGATATCCGCCATCTCTACCTTGGGGGCGCGTGACGTGGGCCAGCTTCTCGTCAACGGCATCGTCACGGGCCTTCTGCTGGCGCTGCCGGCACTTGCGCTGTCCCTGACCTTCAGCGTGCTGCGCTTCGCCAACTACGCCATCGGCTCCTATCTGACCTGCGGCGCCTATCTCGTCTATGTCGGCAATGTCGTCCTTGGTCTGCCGCTGTGGCTCGCCGCAGGCGGCGGCGCCGTGCTGTTCTCCGTCCTCGCCGTTGCGATCGACTGGCTTGCCTACCGCCCGCTGCGCAGCCGTTCGGGCGTGACCTTGCTGGTCGCCTCCATGGGGGTCGCCATCGCGCTCGAAAACGCCATCCGCTTCCTCGCCGGCAGTTCGCCGCGCGCTTATGACGTCGCGGTGGCGCGGCCGCTGCGCCTCGGCGGCATTCGCCTCAACCACGAACAGCTCACCATCCTCGCCACTGTCGTCGTCGCGCTCGCCGCGGTGTGGGTGATCTTCCGTTTCACCCGCCTCGGCCGCATGATGCGCGCGGTGGCGGACAATCCCGACCTCGCGGCCGTTCGCGGCATCACCCGCGCACGGGTCGTCGCCGCCGTCTGGGTGCTGTCCGGCATCCTGGTGGCGATCGCCGGCGTGCTGGTCGGCCTCGATGCCAACATCGAGCCGCAGATGGGCTGGACCTACCTGCTGCCGGTATTCACCGCGGCCATTCTCGGCGGCATCGCCAATCCCATGGCCGCGGTCGCCGGCGCGCTGACCCTCGGCATCGCCGAGGAGCTGGCGACGCTGGTGATGCCGGTCCACTATCGCATGATCGTGACCTTCCTGGTCATGGCCGGCCTGCTGCTGCTGCGGCCCTGGGGCCTGTTCGGAACGCGGTGGATCACCAAATGACCGCCTATCTCGTCGCCACGCTGACCGTCGTCGCGATCGCGACCCTCGCCGGACTCGCGCTCAACCTGCAATGGGGCCTGGGTGGCCTCGTCAATTTCGGCCTGTTCGGTTTCTATATGCTCGGCGCCTACATCGCCGCCCTGCTCACCGTCCAGGGCGTGCCGCCGCTGCTCGCACTCGCCGCCGCCATGGCCGGCGTTGCCGCGGTCAGCGCCGCCAGCTCGCTGATCTCGGTACGGCTGTCGGAGGATTATCTGGCGATCGTCACGCTTGGCTTCGCCGAGTGCCTGCGTCTTGTCATCAGCTATGAGGGCTGGCTGACGCGCGGCATGCTCGGCGTCACCGGCATCGCGCGTCCATTCCAGGAGCTGTGGCCGCGCGACCTCGCCGACACCGGCTTCCTCGCCATCGCCCTCCTCGCCGTTGTCGCGGTTTACGTGATCCTCGAGGTGCTGGCACGCTCGCCGTTCGGCCGCCTCGTGCGCGCGACGCGCGACGATCCTGGTGTCGTCGAGGCCCTCGGCAAATCGGTCCTCGGCGTCCGCGTGCGCGTCTTCGCTGTCGGCGGCGCCATTCTCGGCCTTGCCGGCAGCTTGCACGCCTTCTACTACACTTATATCGATCCCACCCAGTTCGGCCCCATCATCACCGCCTACGCCTTCATGGTGGTGGTGATCGGCGGCCGCGGCAGCAACCGCGGCGTGCTCGTCAGCGCGTTCACGCTGGTGTTCCTGCTGGAAGGCAGCCGCTTCCTGATCGACTATATTCCCGGCCTTGGTGCGTCCGATCTCGCCGCCATCCGCCTGTGTCTCGTCGGTGTCGGGCTGGTCGCGCTGCTGATCTTCAAGCCGGATGGCTTCGGCCGCGAACCACGCTCGGTGCTCGCGGACCAGACATCCCCCCGCGTCTGACAATCGGAGTTTTGTGCCATGGCCCGTGTTCCCCTTCGCCGCCGCGACGACTTGCCCGACCACCTCCGGCCGCTATGGGACCGCATGACGGTCTACGGCGGCGCATTCGAGGGACAGGCCGGCGCCATGGCCAATCGCCTGCCGATCTTCGAACATACGTGGCGGCTGCTGACCGAACTCGCCGAGGAGAACGTGCTACCCAAGCGCTACCTGGAGCTCGCGATCGTCGCCGTTTCGCTGGTCAACCAGTGCACGTTCTGCGTTGCCCAGCATGCCCCCAAACTGGCGGTGGAAGGCATTACGCCAGAAGGCGCGGCGCAACTGCTGGACTGGGAGAAGCATCCCGAGCTCGACGCCGTGGACCGCCTGGTGGTGGAGTACGCCATCGCCGTCACCAGCAATTGGCACCGCATCCGTGATGCGATGTTCGAGCGCCTGCGCGCCCATTTCAGCGACGCACAGATCGTCGAGCTGACCTGGCGCACCGCGCTGTGCGGCGCCTTCAACCGCTTCAACGACGTGCTGCAGGTCGAGGTCGACGTCTAGGCGAACTGCTCCGTCACGCCACCGCGCGACGGAAGCGCGCGGCGGGATGCGTCACGGGCAGCAATGCGCCGCCCTGCGGGAACAATTTCTCGCGCAGGGTTCCGCCGTGGTACGCCGTCTTGTAGAGACCGCGCGACTGCAGCTCGGGCACGACGAGATCGACGAACGCGGTGAGCGATTCCGGCGCCACCAGGCGCACGAGATTGAAGCCATCGATGTCAGTGTCACGCGCCCAGCCGGCGAGTTCGTCCGCGACATCCTGCGGCGAGCCGACGACGAACGGCGCCCGCGCCCCGGCCGGGCTCAGCGAGGCGAGATCGCCGACCTTGACGGGACGCTCGCTGCGCCGCGTCAGGTTCTCAACCATCGACTGGATGGCGTTGCTCTCGACATATTCCAGCGCCTGCTCCGGAGCGAAACGTGAAAAGTCGATGCCGGTCCATCCTGACAGCAGCGCCATCTGGCCCTGCTGGCTGACGTGCCGGCTATACTCCTCATGGAGATCGTGCGCCTCGCCGCGCGTCGGCGCGACGATGACGTTGAGGCCCGCGAACAGGCGGATATCGTAGGGATCGCGACCGAGCTGCTGCGCCGCCATGCGAATCGCGCGCACCGTCTCCGCCAGCATCGGCCGGGTCTGGCCGTTGAGAAAGATCGCCTCGGCATGCTGCGCGGCGAAGGCGCGGCCGCGCTTCGAGGCGCCCGCCTGGTACAGCAGGGGCGTGCGCTGTGGCGACGGCTCCGACAGATGGATACCGTCGACACGGTAGTGCGGCCCCTCGTGCCGGACGGCATGGACTTTGGCCGGATCGGTGAAGATGCCGCTGGCGCGGTCACGGCGCACCGCGTCCTGCTGCCAGCTGCCTTCCCACAGCTTGTAGGTTGCCGTCAGAAAATCCTCCGCGACGTCATAGCGGTCGTCGTGCTGCCGGCCGGCGTTAAAGCCCATGCCGCGCGCGCCGCTGTCGAGATAGCCGGTGACGATATTCCAGCCGATCCGGCCGCGGGTGAGATGATCGAGCGTCGAGAACCGGCGTGCGAACTGGTAGGGATGTTCGAGCGATAGATTGGCAGTGATGCCGAATCCGAGGTTCTGCGTCACCAGCGCCATCGCCGAGACCAGCAGCGTCGGATCGGCATTGGGGAGCTGCACCCCATGACGGATGGCGGTCTCCGGGCTGGCGCCGAACACGTCATAGACGCCGAACACATCGGCGAGAAAGATGCCGTCGAACAGCCCGCGTTCCGCGATACGTGCGAACTCGACCCAGTAGTCCAGCGTATTGTAATCGATCGAACGATCGCGGGGATGCGACCACAGACCGGCCCAGTTGTGGCCCGGGGCGGTCATGTTGAAGGCGTTGAAGCGCAGTTCGCGGAGCTTGGTCATGGAGCCATATCACAAGAGAAGGCGTCACAAGAGAACGCGTCGGACTCGCGGCCGTATCTCGCCGCCATCTGCCTGTCTAGCACGGCATGCCGTCAGTGCGACAAGCTTCGGCGCTTCTTCGGGCGCGACGGCAAGCAGCGATGCCACCTCCGTGACATCGATGAGATGAAGGCGATTGCACGGCCGTCACGCCGGTCGGGCGATCCGCAACCGGTCCGATCGACGCACGCGCGGAATGACATGCTCGGCGAACCGCCGCATCTCCGCCTCGAACGGCTGGAACTGGAGCATGAACAACTCGATGCCCGCGCTGTGGAACGCGTAGATGCGCGCGGCGACCGTGTCGTAGCTGCCGACGAGCCCGGCGGCCGTGCCACCGTTACTGCCGACCCGCGGCGACTTCTGCATGGTCTGCATCATCACCACCTTGGGATCGGTGTTGGCCTTTTGCACGGCCCGGATCGGCGCATCTTTCGCCGCTAGTGCCAGCAGGTGCTGGTGCGCGGCTTCTGCTTCCGCATCGGTTTCGCGCGCGACGACAAATGCCGAGAGGCCGAAGCGCAGCGGCGGCCCGGAGCGCGGGCGGGCGGCGACGTCGGCGATCAGCGCCGCAGTGTCGGCAAGCGGCTGGCCATTGATGAACCAGACGTCGCCATGCCCCGCGACGAGGTCGCGCGCCGGCGCGGATTCGCCGCCGACATAGATCGCGGGCCGTGCCCGGTACAGGTCGCCCGGCCGCAGCACATAATCCCTGACGTCGAAATGGTCGCCCTTGTAGGTGACGCGCTCGCCGCGCATCAGCCGCTCGACCACGGTGATCCATTCCCGGCCATAAGCATAGCGCGCATCGTGCTCGGCAAAGCCGATGCCGGCCTTCTCCAGCTCCGGCTTGTTCCAGGCATTGACGAGGTTGATGCCGAAACGCCCCCGGCTGATGTTCTCGATCTGCAGCGCCATCTTGGCGAGCACCACCGGATGGAACAGGTAGGGTTTGATCGCGGTGATGATCTCGATCCGGCTGGTGAGCGCCGCAAGCGCCGCCGATGCGGTCCAGGCTTCGAGCTGATCGAGATCCTCCTGGTGCGGGTTGATGGTGTGTTGGGCGACCAGCGCGGAATCATAGCCCAGGGCCTCCGCCTCCAGCACGAGTGCGCGGTTGCGTTCCCACGACGCATCATAAGGCTCGTCCGGATCCTGCAGCGCCCCACGCGAGCCGTGCACCAGAGCCCAGATGCCAAAACGAATAGCCGACGACATGATCAACGCCTTTCTGCTCGCCGCGACCTCCGTCGCGCCGCACCGGATATCGCTTGCTGCCCGAAATCTCCCTCCGGTTCAAACGGCCCGGAAGGAAAAAAACGAATGTGTCGCGCCGGCCCATTCAGCGATAGCGGTCACCCCCGAACCGCGGGCAATTTGGAATACACCACTATTTCTCTAGACCATCAATCATGGAAGATTTCGTGGTGCAGCGCCGGTGCGCCGCAGCGATGCCGTCAGAGGCTCGCCGTGCGCGCGGCCAGCGTCACCCACGGGATCACGATCATTTGAGCGAAATCGTCGCCGACCATATCCAGCACGCGCCATCAGCGACGTCCGCTCATGCCCGCAGCCCCACGATATCGCGACGCCCGGCCACGCTGCCCGGCCGACACGGCCTGCTGGCCCTGTCCTGGGCCGCGCCGGTGCTGCTGGTCGTGGCGTGGGAGATCCTCGCACAGAGCGGGTGGCTGTCGCCGCAGGTCCTGCCGGCGCCAAGCAAGGTGCTGCGGACGGCGATAAAGCTCGCTGGCAGCGGCAGCCTCGGCACCGATCTTGGCGTCAGCCTGCTGCGCGCCGCTGCGGGCTTCGCCATCGGCGGCAGCATCGGCTTCCTGCTCGGCATTCTCGTCGGCTTCTCCCGCCTCGCCGAAGCGTTGATCGACCGCAGCGTGCAGATGGTACGCGCCATCCCGTTTCTTGCCCTGCTGCCGCTGGTCATCGTCTGGTTCGGCGTCGGCGAGGCCGAAAAGATCTTTCTGGTGTCGCTCGGCGTCGCGTTCCCGATCTACATCAACACCACGCTCGGCATCCGGCAGGTCGACCCCAAGCTGGTCGAGCTCGGCCGCGTCCAGGGTCTTTCCACGGTCGAACTGATCCGCCGGATCATCCTGCCCGGCGCACTGCCGTCCATCCTCACCGGTGTGCGCTATGCGCTGGCCACTGCCTGGCTCGCGCTGGTGGTCGCCGAAACCATCGGCGCCCAATCCGGCATCGGCTTTCTCGCCATGGACGCGCGCGAATTCCTGCGCACCGACGTCATCGTCCTGACCATCGTGATCTATGCGCTGATCGGCGTCGCCGCCGATTCCATTGCCCGCCTGCTTGAACGGCGGCTGCTCGCCTGGCACCCCAACTTTGCACGGCAACCGGGATGACCGCGGCGACCGCCCAGCAATCGCTCACCCCCGCGCTGGTCATCACCGGGCTGCGACGCGCCTATGGCGCACGCACGGTCATCGACGGACTGAACCTGCGCATCGCACGCGGCGAATTCATTGCGCTGCTCGGCGAGAGCGGCTGCGGCAAGACCACGCTGCTGCGCGCCGTCGCCGGCCTCGACGCGGTCGACGGTGGCGTGATCGAGGGGCCGCGCCGGCCCGCGGTCGTCTTCCAGGAGCATCGCCTGCTGCCATGGGACACGCTCTGGAAAAACGTCGCGCTCGGCCTGCCGGGCCATGATGTACGCACCCGCGCCGCGGCAGCGCTCGCCGAGGTCGGCCTCGGCGACCGGCTGGACGACTGGCCGCGCAACCTCTCCGGCGGCCAGGCGCAGCGCGTCGCGCTGGCGCGCGCGCTGGTCCAGGAGCCGCAGCTGCTGCTACTCGACGAACCATTCGCCGCGCTCGATGCATTGACCCGCATTCGCATGCACGACCTCGTGCGCGAGCTTGTTGCCCGCCACCGCCCCGGCGTGCTGCTGGTCACCCATGACGTCGACGAGGCGATCGCGCTGGCCGACCGCATCCTGGTCATGCGCGACGGCCGCCTCGCCGCCGAACACCGGCCCGCTCCCGGTCAGGCCGACGCCACCCGCGCACGCCTGCTCGCCGAGCTCGGCGTCGGCGTGCGTCAACTCGCCGTTTGAATCCCCCAACCTGTGGATCCTTCCGACATGCCGACCTCGTTCTCTCGTCCGTCCCGCCGCCGCTTCCTGCAGACGTCGCTCGCCGGCGCCGTTGCGTTCGCCGGGCTTGCCGGCTCCGGCCACGCTGCCGGCGGCCGCACCACCGACAAGGTTCGGTTGACCTGGGGCTTCAACGGCCTCAACGTTATTGCCAAGGAGCGCGGCGACTTCGAGAGACGCCTTGCGAACGACGGCATCAAGGTCGAATGGCTGGGACCGTTCCCCAATCATGCGCCGACGCTGCAGGCGGTGACCGGCGGCAGCGCCGATTTCAGCTTCGGCGGCAGCACCACCCCGGCGCTTGCCGCGATCATCGCCGGCTCGCCTCTCGTCTTCACCCAGTTCGTCGTCTACGAGCCGCGCACCACCGCGATCATCGCCAAGGACGATTCCGGCATCAAGCGGATCGAGGATCTGGTCGGCAAATCGGTCGCCGTCAACCGCTCGGGCCTTGGCGAATTCCTGCTGGTGGCGGCGCTTGAGAAACACAAGGTCGATCGCAACGCCGTCAAATTCGTCTATCTGAACCCACCGGACGCCGCGCCTGCGCTCGCCTCCGGCAAGGTCGACGCCTGGTCGATGTGGAGCCCGGGCGTCGACATCGCGCGTCTTGAATACAAGGCTCATGACTTGTTCCTGGAAGGCCGCGACCTCGACTTCCAGATCGACTACACGTCCTATCTGACGACCCGCAAGTTCGCGACCGACAACCCTGATATCGTACGCGCGGTCAACAAGGCGTTCCTCGACGAGGCCAAGTGGGTGTCCGAGAACACCGTGGAGGCCGAACGCATCACCCAGGCCAAGGCCGGCTACAGCGACCAGATTCGCGACCAGTTCATCGCATTGAAGCGGCAATACCGCTTCCATCCCGTCAGCGACAAGGCCTTCGTCGCCGACCTGCAGAAGGCTGCGGACTGGCTGGTCGCGCGCAAGGTGCTGCCCGAGACCGTTACCGTCACCGATTACCTCGCCACTCTCTGACGCTCCCCCTCAATCGCTGGTTATCGCCATGAACAAGCCGCTTTCCATTAACGACCTCGCGCTGCCTCGTCCGCTCACCGCCCGCGCGCCCGAGCTGCAGATCCTGTTCGATCACATCGCCGAAGGCGCCGCCGAGCGCGACCGCGACCGCATCCTGCCGTTCGACATCGTCGATCTGATCCGGCGTTCGCGCCTCGGCGCGCTGCGCCTGCGCGCCGCCGACGGTGGCGGCGGCAGCACCATTCGCGAGCAATTCGCCGTCGTCATCCGTCTCGCCGATGCCGACGCCAACGTCGCCCACATCCTGCGCAATCATTTCAGCGTCGTCGAGCGGCTCGCCCGCACGCCGCGCGACGACCAGAGCCGCGCCTGGCAGAAGGCCGTGGCTGACGGCGCGATCATCGGCCTCGCGACCACCGAACTCGACAGCCGCAAGGTCGGCGACGTCACGCCGGACACCGTGCTGACGCCGGATGGCGACGGCTATCGCCTCAACGGCACCAAATATTACAGCACCGGCACGCTCTATGCCGACTACGTGCTGGTTCGCGTTGCCGAAGCGTCGGGCGCGCTGGCCGCCACGCTGATTCCGGTCAAGCGCGAGGGCATCGAGCTTGTCGACGACTGGGACGGTTTCGGCCAGCGCCTCACCGGCACCGGCACGACCCACTTCCGCAACGTGCCGGTGGCGCGCAGCGAGGTGGTGTTCGACGCGCCGGATGTCGCGTACGGCGTCGCCTATTCCAACACCTATGCCCAGCTGTTCCTGACCGCGATCAATGGCGGCATCCTGCGTGCCACGCTGCGCGATGCCGTCGCGCTGGTGCGCCGCCGCCAGCGCACGTTCTACTACGCGCCGACCGAGCGCGCCGTCGACGATCCGCTGTTGCAGCAGACCGTCGGTGAGATCTCGGCCGCCGCCTTCGCCGCCGAGGCCGCGATCCTCGCGGCCGCCGACGCGCTCGACGCCTCGAGCGACGCCTTCGAAGCGGGATCAAGCGCCGCCGCGGAACTGGCGGCGACCGCCGCACTGCATTCCGCCCAGGCCAAGATCGTCGTCGACGAACTCGCGATCCGGGCCGGTAGCCAGCTGCTCGATGTCGGCGGCGCCTCGGCCACCAAGAAGAGCACCAACCTCGATCGCCACTGGCGCAACGCCCGCACGCTCGCCTCCCACAACCCGGCGAGCTACAAGGCCCGCGCCATCGGCGACCAGGCCATCAACGGCACGCCACTGCCGTCGCGGGGATTCTTTTAGGACGCGATGACGCTCCGGCGGGGCCGCTCCCCTCATCCTGAGGAGCAGCGGCAGCCGCGTCTCGAAGGATGGGACCCGAGAGGCGCGGCGGATGCGCCACGGCCTCATGATTCGAGACCGCGCTGACGCGCCTCCTCACCATGAGGAAGGATCTGTTGCGGTTTATAGAGCTGGATCACCGGGGGCGCAGCGCTAACGCGCCAGCCCGGTGATGACGCAGAGAATGAAGGCGATGCTGCGCCTGTCGCCGTGCCGCCCAAAGGACGGAGAGACGCGTCCTACGCGATCGCACGGGCGGGATGGCTGTACTGACTGTCCGGGCGCGGCAGGCCATAGTGGTCGCGCAGCGTCTTGCCCTCATATTCCTCGCGGAACAGGCCGCGGCGGCGCAGGATCGGCACGACATGCTCGGCGAACGCGTCGAAGCCACCGGTCAACCAGGGCGGCATCACATTGAAGCCGTCGGCCGCACCGCCCTCGAACCAGGTCTGGATGTGGTCGGCAATCTCTTCAGGCGTACCCGCCAGCACGAAGTGCCCACGGCCGCCGGCCAGACGCTGCACCAGTTGACGAATGGTCGGCCGCTCGCGATCGACGATATCGATGACCAGCTGGAAACGGCTGGCGACGCCGCGCGGCCCGCTGGTATCGATCAGGTGCCGTGGGAACGGGCCATCGAGATCGAAGCCTGACAGGTCGATGCCGACCATCTGGCGCAGTTGCGTCAGCGAGTACTCCGGCTGGATCAGGTCGTTGAACTCCTCCTCTAGCCGCTTTGCTTCAGCCGTCGTGCTGCCGATGAACGGGCTGAGGCCGGGCAGGACCCGGATATGCTCCGGATTGCGGTCGAAGGCGCGCGCCCGCGCCTTGATGTCAGCGTAAAACTCCCTGGCGCTTGCAAGCGTCTGGTGCGCGGTGAAGATCGCTTCCGCGTGATAGGCCGCAAAGCCGCGGCCATCGTCCGACGATCCCGCCTGGACGTAGACGGGGCGTCCCTGCGGCGAACGCGCGGTGTTGAACGGCCCTCGCACGCGAAAATGACGGCCGATGTGATTGATGGCATGGATCTTGTCGGCGTCGGCGAAGATGCCGGACACGGGATCGTTGATCACCGCGTCGTCCTCCCAGCTGTCCCACAGCTTGGTGATGACGTCGAGGAACTCGCGCGCCTTGTCATAACGCTCGTCGTGCGGTGGGTGTTCGGGCAAGCCGAAGTTCTGCGCGGCCTGGGGCGCGCTGGTGGTAACGATATTCCAGCCGGCGCGGCCGCCGCTGATATGGTCGAGCGAGGCGAACAGCCGTGCGAGATTATAGGGCTCGTTGTAGGTGGTCGAGGCCGTGGCGATCAGGCCGATGCGGCTGGTGACGGCGGCAATCGCCGTCAGCCAGGTGATCGGCTCGACGCGGAAGCGCGCCGCATAGCGAATGTTGTCCGCCAGCGCCGGCCCATCCGCAAAGAATACTGCGTCGAACTTGGCCGCCTCGGCACGCTGCGCCAGTTCCTGGTAGTAGCTGATGTCGAGCACCCGTTCGGGCGCCGCATCCTTGTGCCGCCAGGCTGCCTCATGATGACCGCCCGGATAGATGAACAGGTTGAGCGCAAGACGACGGCGAGACATGGCGCAGGCTCCGGATGGCGTATCGTGTTGTGATGGAGGGGCGTTCGGGCGGCCGACCGGTGCTCAGCTCGCAGCCGGCTTGACCGCAGTGGCAAAGCGCAGGTAGCGCTCGAGCCGCAAGCCGTCGGGTGTTCGGCGACTTTCGAGCCGCGCCGCCAGGGCGGCGCGAATATGGCTGCGCTCGTCCGGCGAGAAGCCTGACAGAAAATTGCCGAACGCGCTGCTTTCCGACCAGGTCAGCAGGTCATCGACGTTGTCGTGGAAATCGACGATCGTATGCAGGACGCTGTCGCCGGGCCGAAAGCCGGCCTCCTCCAGCAGGACCTGCAGCGCCGCACCATCACTGCCCCCCTGCGGGTCCCTCCGCCGGCCAGCAAGACCGGCATCGGCGAGCGCCGTCTGGATGAAGCCGCGGATCTCGTGCGGCTTCGAGGGATCCTTGGTGTTGAGGCCGATGCGACCGCCGGGCCGCAGGACGCGGTGCGCCTCGGCCAGCGCCCGCGGCTTGTCCGCAATCCAGTGCAGCACGCTGTTGAGATAGACGACATCGAAGGACCCGTCGGCAAAGGCCGAGAGGTCCTCCGCCTGCCCGGTCGCGAACCGCACGTTGGCGCCGCTGCGCGACTGGGCGATGGCAATGCGATGGCCGAGCGGATCGATGCCCACGACCTCGCCCGCAGGGCCGACAAGCTCGGCGACATAGGCAGCAAGCCGTCCGGTGCCGGCGCCGACGTCGAGCACGCGTTCGCCGGGCGCGATGCGCAGCCGCTCGATCAGCACCTGGCCATGGTTGAACTGGACAACGCCGGCGCGCTCATAGGCATCCGCAAGCTCAGGCGTATCGTATTGGAAACTGACGGCAGCATTCGCGCTCGACATGGGTCCGACGTCCTCGGCAGCAATATTCCGATCGGGAAAGCATTGTAGCCGCTCGATATGTGAAGTCGATGAAATGGATTTGCGTTGTTCGCGGCCGTGCCAGCACAAAACCGGCTTGGCCGAGCACGACCGCAACAGCACCGTGCTGCCGCTTTGTCGTGACGTGGCATCGCAAATCCGACTCGCGGCATCATCATCCGGTCGACACCGCGACGGCCGGCAATCACCGCCGGGACCGCACACGACCAAAGACTGCCGTGCGACACGCCAAAGCCGAAACAGCGCACGCGGATCGGCGCAAATATTAGTCTATTCATTTTATTGACTATTGAGCCGCCGATTTTAGGATTTCGGCCTCAGTTCCCGCCCGCGACGGAAGGTACGGCATGAACCAGATCCTGCGACGCACCGACACGACACCGCACGCCGCCGCCGACCGTCATGGCGGACGCACCGTGCTGAGCGACGCGCTGCTTGCCGACATCAAGGCCCGCGCCGCCGGCTATGACCGCGACAATCGCTTCTTCTACGAGGACCTCGAGGCGCTGCGCGAGACCGGCTATCTCAAACTCGCCGTGCCGACCGAACTTGGCGGCCTCGGCTTCACCACTCCCGAGGTGGTGCGCGAGCAGGCCCGCCTCGCCTATCACGCGCCGGCGACGGCGCTCGCCATCAACATGCACCTGTACTGGACTGGCACAGCCGCTTATCTCTGGCGCAAGGGCGATCACTCGACCGACTGGATCCTGCGCGAGGCCGCAGCCGGCAAGATCTTCGCCGCCGGCCACGGCGAGATCGGCAACGATCTCGGCCTCGCCAACTCGGCGGTGGTCGCCGAGCCGTTGCCCGACGGGGCCTATCGTTTCACTGGCCGCAAGATCTTCACCTCGCTGTCGCCGGTATGGGACTGGCTCGGCGTCCACGCGCTCGACAGCAGCGATCCGGCCCAGCCGAAGATCGTTCACGCCTTCATCCGCCGCCAGGACAGCGGCCACCGCACCGAGGACACCTGGGACACCATCGGCGTGCGTGCCACCCGCAGCGACGACACCGTACTCGACGGCGCCGTGGCCGAGGCGCCCTATGTGTCGCGGGTCATTCCCGCCGGCCCGCCCGCGGACCCGTTCGTCGACGGCATCTTCGGCGCAGCGATCCCGGCAATCGGCGCCGTGTACTACGGCATCGCCCGTCGCGCGTTCGACATTGCGGTGGATGGCGCGAAAACACGCGTCTCCGCCGCCCTCGGCGGCAAGACCTACGCCCATCATCCCTACACCCAACGCGACGTCGCGCAGGCTGCGATCGAACTCGACAGCATCTGGGCGCTGCTCGACCGTGTCGCCAGCGAATGGGCCGATGGCGTCGACCACGGCCCGCACTGGCCGGCGAAGATCGTCGCCGCCAAGCAGCATGCGGTCGACGGCGCGCGGCGCGTCGTCGATCTTGCCACCAAGATCGCCGGCGCATCCTCGCTCTACCGCCGCAACGAACTCGAGCGGTTGTACCGCGACGTCCGCTCCGGTCCCTTCCATCCGCCGAATTCCGACGCCGCTCACGACCTGATCGGCCGCACCTATCTCGGCGTACTCGGCGGCTGAAAATGATGGGCTTGCCGCTTAAGATGACGGGTCAAGCGCCTTACTCACAGACCACACTTCTCCTTATCTTTTACCCCGAGAATCCCATGTCCCAAGTTCTTGATACCGCCGCCCACGAAACCCTTCGCCTGATCGGGCCGGATCCCGACAACTGGGTGCCGCCGCGCGCCGGCATCGATCACAACGTCGCGGTGATCGGCGGCGGCCAGTCCGGCACTACATTCGCATTCGCGCTGCGCCGCGCTGGCATTGGCGGTGTCACCGTGATCGACGGCGCCGACGGTCCGGGGAGCGCCGGCGTCTGGCTGACACGGGCACGCATGAACAAGCTGCGCACGCCCAAGGTCCTGCCAGGACCGGAACTGGGATTGCCGGGCCTGAGCTTCCAGGCCTGGTACGAGGCGCGTCACGGTGCCGATGCCTATGCAACGCTCGATCGCATTCCACGCACCGACTGGGCGGCCTATCTCGCCTGGTATCGCGAGACCCTGAACATCCCGGTGCGCTACCGCACCAAACTGGTGCGGATCGAACCCCATAACGGCCATTTCCGGCTGCATCTCGATGTCGACGGCGAGCTGCGCATCGAGACCGCACGCAAGGTCATTCTTGCCAATGGCGTCGCCGGCAATGGCGGCCCAACGATCCCGGCGGTGCTGAGCCGCAACCTGCCCGCCCATGCCTACGCTCACACCTCTCAGCCCATCGACTTCGAGGCGCTGCGCGGCAAGACCGTGGCGGTGATCGGCGGCGCAGCTTCCGCCTTCGACGCGGCAGCCGTGGCGCTGGAGAACGGCGCCGCCGACGTTCACCTGTTCGCGCGCCGCGCGACCATCGCCGCACTGCCGGTCATTCGCTTGCGCAGCTATCCCGGCGCCTATGACAACTACTATGCGCTGCCCGACGCGCTGCGCTGGCAGCAGGCGCTGCGTTACCAGCGCGATGGCTCGACGCCGCCGACCGACGCCATTACCCGTGTCACCCGGTTTCCGAACTTCCATTTGCACCTCGCGTCGGAATGGGCCTCGGCCCAATTCCGCGACGGCCGAATCGTCGCACGCACCGCGGCCGACGAATTCGCCTTCGACTTCGCTATTGCTGGCACCGGCTACTTCATCGATCCGTCGGCGCGCCCGGAACTGCAGGAGTTCGCCGGCGAGATCCTGCTGTGGCGCGACCGCTTCACGCCAGCCGCGGGCGAAGAACATGACGGGCTCGCCGGCCATCCCTATCTCGGCGCCGGCCACGAGTATCTGGAGAAGACCCCGGGCCAGGCACCATTCCTCAAGGATATTCACATCTTCAACCCGGCGGCGTTCGTCAGCTACGGCCTGCCGGTCGGCGATGTGCCAAGCTTCAAGCGCGACATCCCCGCCATCGTTCGCCGCATCAGCCAGGACCTGTTCCTCGCCGATCTCGACGCGCATGCAGCGCGAATCAACGGCCCGATCGCGGAGGATTTCGCGCCGGAACTCTATGCCGGCGCGGTGCGTACGGCTGTGGCACGCGCCGCTGCTGAATGATTGCTTTTCGGGCCGGCGCGCAATCGCCGGCCCGTCGTCCAACGATCCCAAAATGCGCCGCCGGACGCATGGCGACCGGTGATCGGTGACGCATGGCTCGCCCGGTCGTCGCACTGCGATGGAGTTGATGATGACACAGTCTTCCGTGACCGACCTCGCCGCACATATCGATACGGTGCAACTCGCCGGCCGCCTCGGCGCCGAAATCAGGAACGTGCGCCTCGCGGGGGATCTGCCCGATCCGGTGATCCGCGCCATCAACCACTCGCTACTCAAGCACAAGGTGGTTTTCTTCCGCGGGCAGGATCATCTTGACGATGCCGAGCAGGAACGCTTCGCCCAGCGCCTCGGCGCGCTGGTGCCGCATCCGACCGTCGGCGCAATCAAGGGCACCTCGTCGATACTCGAACTCGATTCCAGCCGCGGCGGCGGGCGCGCCGACCAGTGGCACACCGACGTCACCTTCGTCGATGCCTATCCGAAATTCTCGGTGCTGCGTGGCGTCGTGATTCCCCCCTTCGGCGGCGACACCGTCTGGTCGAACACCGCGGCGGCCTACGACAACCTGCCCAAGCCGCTGCAGCGTCTCGCCGACGAGCTGTGGGCGCTCCACAGCAATGCCTACGACTACGCCGCTGTGAAGACACGGGCGAGCGAAGCCGACCGCAAGCACTTCGAGGAGGTGTTTACCGGCACGATCTACGAGACCGAGCATCCCGTCGTGCGGGTGCATCCCGAGACCGGCGAGCGTACGCTGCTGCTCGGCAATTTCGTGCAGCGCTTTATCGGCCTGCCGAAGAGCGACGGCCAGAAGCTCTACGACCTGTTCCAGTCTCACATCACCGCGCCGGAAAACACCGTGCGATGGCGCTGGCAGGCGGGTGACGTCGCGATCTGGGACAACCGTGCCACCCAGCACTACGCCGTCAACGACTATGGCGACCAGCACCGCATCGTGCGCCGCGCCACCGTCGACGGCGACATTCCCGTCGGGGTCGACGGCCGCCGCAGCACGACGCGGATCAAGGCGCAGAAGCCCACGGTCAAGGCCGCCTGAGCCGTAGCGGAGGACTGTCCCGATGACCCGCATATCCCTCTTGGCCCGCGCCACCGCTGCACCGCGTCACATGTTTCTTGCCGCGACGCTGCGCCGTCTCGCCATCGGCGCCGCACTGCTTGGCGTCGCCCTCGGCCAGGCCTTCGCCGAGCCGGCGCTGGACAAGACCGAGATCCGCTACCAAGGCTGGGCCGGCCAGGTCACCCTGCCCGAGATCGCCGAAGACCTCGGCTACCTGGCGCCGCTCAAGCTGAAATATGTCGGCAACACCATCAGCGGGCCGCAGGACATCCAGAGCGTCGCCACCGGCGACATCGACATTGGCGGCGCCTTCTACGGCGCCGTCATCAAGCTGGTCGCCGCCAAGGCGCCGATCAAGGCCGTGGTCGCCAACTACGGCTCCGATGACGACACCTGGCAGGGCTTCTTCGTCAAGGAGGACAGCCCGATCCACGGGCCGCGCGATCTCATCGGCAAGAGAGTCTCCGTCAACACGCTCGGCGCCCATCTCGAATTCGTGCTGCGCGAGTACCTCACCCGCGGTGGCCTCACCCCGGAGGAAATCCGTCAGGTGACGCTGGTGGTGGTGCCCCCGGTCACGGGAGAGCAGGCGCTGCGCCAGGGCCAGGTCGAGGTCACGACCCTTGCCGGCGTGCTGCGTGACAAGGCTCTGGAGCGCGGCGGCATCCGCAAACTGTTCTCTGATGTCGATCTGTTCGGCCGATTCACGGGCGGGCCATACGTGCTGAACACCAGGTTCATCCGCGACAATCCGGCCGCCTCCCGCAAGCTGGTCGAGGGCATCGCGAAAGCGATCGAGTGGGAACGCACCACGCCGGCCGAAGAGGTGCGTGCGCGCTTCGAAAAGATCATCGCCGCTCGCAAGCGCAACGAGGATGCCTCCGCAATCAAGTACTGGCGCAGCTCGGGTATTCCCACCACTGGCGGCGTGATCACCGACCAGCAGCTCCAGATCTGGATCGACTGGCTGGTCAAGGACGGCACGCTGAAACCCTCTCAGGTGAAGGCGTCCGACACGTACACCAACGAATTCAATCCCTACGCAGGGAAGACGGCGGGGGTCGCGCGATGAGCGTAGCCAAGATCCGCCTCGAGCATGTCCGCAAGGAATTCGAGGTCCGCGGCGACAACGGCGGCGCGGCGCGCCGCTTCACCGCGCTCGACGACGTTTCCCTCGACGTGCAGCCCGGCGAGTTTCTCGCCCTCGTCGGTCCGAGCGGCTGCGGCAAATCCACCCTGCTCGACCTGCTCGGCGGCCTCGCGACGCCGAGCAGCGGCCGCATCCTGCTCGACGGCCGGCCCATTACCGGGCCGGCGCGCGACCGCGGCGTGGTGTTTCAACAGTATGCCCTGTTTCCGTGGCGAACGGCGCTCCAGAACGTCGCGTTCGGCCTCGAGGTCGCCGGCGTCGGCACGGCCGAACGCCACGATCGCGCCCGGCATTACCTCGACCTCGTCAACCTCGCAGCATTCGCCAATCGCTACCCGCACGAACTATCGGGCGGCATGAAGCAGCGCGTCGCGATCGCCCGCAGCCTCGCCTACGATCCGGACGTGCTGCTGATGGACGAGCCGTTCGCCGCGCTCGACGCCCAGACCCGCGAACAGCTTCAGACTGAACTGCTGCGGATCTGGCGCACCACCGGCAAGACCATCGTCTTCATCACCCATGGCATCGACGAGGCGGTCGTGCTCGGGCAGCGCGTTGCCGTCATGACGGCGCGTCCCGGGCGGATCAAGCAGGTCATCACAATCCCCGAAGCCTTGCGCAGCGACAGCGAGGACGTGCGTGCCCTGCCGCTGTTCGGCGAGGTGCGCCACGAGGTCTGGACGCTGCTGCGCGAGGAGGTTCTCAAGACCCAGGCGGCCCAGAGCGGGCCCGTGCATGGCGTCGCCGCCAGCGGTGCATCGCGACAGGAGGCAGCTCATGTCTAGCTTCGATACCGGGTTCGATTCCGGCCTCGCCCTCGACGGCGCGGCCTCCACAGAAACACCACACACAAAGCCGGCGATCATCCTGCCGGTCGTTGCCGCTGCGCTGCGGCGGACCATCGCCTTCGGGCAGCGCTCGGCGCTGGTGCTGGCGCTGCTCGCCCTGTGGGAAGCCGCCCCCCGGCTCGGACTCGCCGACCCCGCTTTCCTGCCGCCATTCTCCGACGTACTCGACGCCGGCTGGCAGCTGGCGCTTAATGGCCAGCTCTACGACCATGTCGGCGCCAGCCTGTTCCGCGCGCTCAGCGGCTTCCTGATCGCCGTTGCCACCATCATCCCGCTCGGTCTCGCCATCGGTCGCTCGGCACGCCTCGACCGGATCCTCAACCAGCTCATCGAGGTGCTGCGCAACACCGCGCCGCTGGCTCTGCTGCCGGTGTTCATCCTGCTGCTCGGGATCGGCGAGGTCTCCAAGGTCACCATGGTGATCTACAGCTGCGCCTGGCCGCTGCTGCTCAACACCATCGCCGCGGTCAGGCAGGTCGATCCGCTGCTGGTGAAGTCCGCGCGAACCATGGGGGCGACGCCGCTGCAACTGTTCACCAAGGTGATCCTGCCAGCCGCGGCGCCGACCATCTTTGTCGGCATCCGCCTCGCCAGCGCCTCCGCCATGCTGGTGCTGGTCGCTTCCGAAATGGTCGGCGCCAAGGCCGGCCTCGGCTTCCTGATCATCTATGGCCAGTACAGCTTCCTGATCCCGCAGATGTATTTCGGCATTCTCGCCATCACGGCGATGGGGCTCACCTTCAATGCCGTGCTCGAAGCGCTGGAGCGCCGGGCGACGCGCTGGCGCGCCACCGCACCCACCTGACGCTGTCATCGCCATTCATTTTCTTGCTGAGGAGTGAACCATGCCTGATCCCGACGATCATACACCGACAGAATCCATCGCTGGCGCGAGCCGGCGTCGCTTGACCTCACGACGCGGCCTGCTCGGATTCGCGGCGGCGCTCGGCGCCGCCGCTCCGCTCGGCGTCCTCAGCAGTGCGCGCGCGTTTCCGATCTTTGGTGCGACTGCCGCGGATCCACTCGCGGGCGCTCCGATCTGCCGCACCTCCGACAGCCCGGCCGCGGACCCGAAGGGGCCGCCGCGCCACATCCGCCTCGCCTATAGCGGCACGGCCATCTGCACCACCGCTATTCCCGTGGCGCTGGAACGCGGCTATTTCGCCAAGCACAATCTCGACGTCGAGTTCATTCAGTACGCCGGCACCACCGACCAGATGCTGCAGGCCCTGGCGACCGACAAGGCCGACGTCGGCGCCAGCATGCTGCTCAACTGGCTCAAGCCTCTGGAGCAAGGCATCGATGTCAAGCTCACCACCGGCATGCACGGCGGCTGCACCCGCCTTTTCGTCACCAAGACGTCAGGTTTCACCGACATCACCCAGTTGAAAGGCCGAACGATCGGCGTGTCCAGCATTTCCGGCCCGCCGCGAAATTTCTTCGCCATCCTGCTCGCCGACGCCGGCCTCGATCCGCAGACCGACGTGCAATGGCGCGAATTCCCGGCCGACCTGCTGGCCACAGCGCTGCAGCGGGGCGAGATCCAGGCCATCGCCGATTCCGATCCGACCGCATGGCTGACCCAGCAGCGCGCCAACGGCGATCTGGTGGAAATCGCCTCCAACCTGTCGGGCGACTATGCCAACCTGTCGTGCTGCACCCTCGGCGTGCGTACGTCGTTGTGGACCAGCGATCCGGCCGCCGTCGCGGCTCTCACCCACGCCATCCGCGACGCCGCCATCCATGTCTCGGCCAATCCCGATGACGCCGCGCAGATCTTCTCAAAGTACACGCCGAAGGTCGCGGTCGCCGATCTCGCGGCCATGCTGCGCAGCCATACCCACGATCATCACCCGGCCGGCGACGTGCTCCGCCGCGAGGTCATCAAGATCACCGGCGACCTCAAGCGGGCGTCGATCATCAAGCCATCGACCGATCCGGTGAAGCTCGCCAATCGCGTGGTGGTGGATATCGCGGGGTGAGTGAAAGTTCGCCCGACGCGAATACGAAATTCGCGTCGGGCGCAATGAATCGGGAGTGCCCGGTTGCTACGCATCCGCGTTTGCGCGGCTTTGCTGCAAAGAAAGACATGGATGGCTGAGGCAAGCCTGCGGCGGTGTGGTTGATCCTGGGCGCGGACCACACCCGCTTCGTCATTTGCCGGGCTCGCCCCGGCAATCCAGCCTTCTCACAGCATCACGAGTGATTATGAAGCTGGATCACCGGGTCTCGACGCTGCGCGTCGGCCCGGTGATGACGCTGAAAATACGGGAACGTAGCGCATCTCGGATACCCGCTCATCACAGCAGGCGGCGCGATTCCACGAGGAAGGTGGTGATAGTGGCGATGAAATCCCTCGCGTGGGTCTGGGTGATATCAGCCTGCGGCGAGGCGAACGCCTTGACGATAGCTTCGGCATCCGGAAACCAGAGTTCGACGATGCCGTCGACCGGCAGGTCTTCCCACGTCGTCTTTTCCGTCATGGTGCGATAGCGGTCAACAACGACATTCTGGGTGTAGCCCATGATGCCTGGGAGCCCGGGCACGTCGCGGGCGTGCTTGCCGGTCCATTCATGCACGAAGCGAGCGGTGTCGATGTCCGAGCGGCGAGTAAGGATCGACATCCGCTTGACGAACGGCTTGCCACTGTCCTGCGGCGAAGACAGCACCACGTTCTTCTCGCAGACCACGAGACGGATGCTGTCAACATAGTTGCTGACGTCGCTCGTGGTCGGCGTGAATGCCGCTGAGCCCAGCGCCGCGTCGAGCGCCGCACGGCTCTCGAACACGATCTCGGAAAAGCCGTCGACCTGCCAGCCGCCACGGGCGTGGTCGATGCCAAGCTGGCTATTGTCGATGACATGGTGCTGGTAGTACCGGACGAGCCCGGGCAGACGCTTGACCATCGATCCATGAACGTCCGACCAGTGACGGCGGAAGTCCTGCGGACTCATCCCGGCCTTGCGTGTCAGAATTCCGATCCGACTGACTTCCATCGTGACGACTCCTTCGACCGCACGGCCAACAAGAAAAACGGCCGCTACTCCGGAGAGTGCTCCGGAGCGGCGGAACCGCCAGAGCGTATAGACGACTCGCTCCGCCTTGACGTCCCCTATTGCGGGCGAGCAGCCATCCCCCGCCTACGGCCGCTTGAAATCCGCCGGCTTGAGTCCGGCGATGACGGCATCGCTGTAGCGCGTCAGCTTGCCATCGACCCAGCGCGTCCAGACGAAATCGGGACCGCCGATGCCCTCATGGTTGGTGGTCGAGAACGGCTTGTCATACGTCTTGGAGTAGCCCTCATAGGTTCCCTTGAGGTCCTCCATCGCCTTGCGCACCGCATCGCCGTCGGTGGTGCCGGCCGAGCGCCAGCAGCTTCATGGCGTCGTAACCCTGGCAGGTCGCCCAGAACACGGACGGCGCCGTGATCTTGTCCTTGACGCGGTCGTAGAGCTGCTGCTGACGCGGTGTGTAATCCGGCGCGATGGTGCGCAGGAAGATCGGAATATTGCCAAGCCTGGGGCCGGCGGCATCGATGAAGCTCTTGTTGTCGGACGCCCAGCTCGTCAGCACGATCGGGAAATAGTCGATCTTCTCCATGCTGCGCAGCACATGCCCCATCGGCGTGCCCTGCCCCCACATGATGATGGTATCGACCCCTGCGCTCTTCATCTTGTTGAGCTGCGAGGTCATGTCGGTGTCGCTGACGTTGAACTTGTCGACGATCACCGGCGCGATGCCATAGAGGCCCTTCAGTTCCTCGATGTCCTTCAGTCCACCCTGGCCATAGCCGGTGGTCTCGACGAACACCGCGATCTTCTTGGTCGCCGGATTCTTCGACGCATAGGTCAGGATCGCCACGACCTGTTCGCGATCGACGGCGGACAGGCGGAACATGTAATTGTCGGCGCCGGCCAACATCGGCTGGGTGATGCCCGTCGCGGTGCCGAGAACGGTGATGACCGGAATCTTGCGGGTGTTGGGAATGTGCTTCCAAGCGAGCGCATTGCCGGAGTTGGTCGGCCCCATCACCGCGACGACCTTCTCGCCGTCGATGAGGTCGCTCATGTTCTGGATCGCCTTCGGCGGCTGGGCGACGTCGTCGCGCACCACGAGCTCCAGCGGTCGACCGAGCACGCCGCCCTGCCTGTTGATGTCCTCGATCGCAGCATTGAAACCGAGCAGCGCATGCTGGCTGCTCTGCGCCGACGGCGACGCGGACAGATCGCTGTTGAAGCCGATCCGGATCGGCTCGGCCGCTATCGACGGCGCCACATGGGCCAGCAATGCGAGCGCAAGCGCCGCAGAAAGTCGCGTGATCGTCATATGTCCTCCCCTGCCGCGCGGTTTGCTCCGCGCTTGCGAAAATTACTAATCATGTTAACTATCTCAAGTCAAACGCGCCTCTCGTTCCTGCACGGGCAGTTGCCGCACACGACATCCCCCTTCTCGCATCATCTCCTTCCCGCAGTTCAAACTCAGCCGGCGCATGACGATGTCTTCTCTCAACGGCAACACCCTGATCTTCGGCACCGTCGCCGATCCCGTCGCGCATGTGACATCGCCGTGGCGATTTGACGCGCTGTTTCGCGAGTGGAGCGTGAATGCCGTGATGCTCGCGTTTCACGTGCGTCCCGACAACCTCGGCACGTTCCTGACGGGCGCGCGCGTGCTGGAAAACCTCAAGGGCTTCTGCGTCACCGTTCCGCACAAGATGGCGGTCGTGCCGCTGCTCGACGAGGTGACGCCGCGTGCGACGCGTGTTGGCGCGGTCAATGTCGTGCGCCGGGAGCCTGATGGGCGCCTGATTGGCGATCAGCTCGACGGCCTCGGCTTCGTCGAGGGCCTGCGCGCCCAGGGTCACGATCCGCGCGGCAAGCGCATCTTCATCGCCGGCGCCGGCGGCGCCGCTGCCGGCATCGTGTTCGGCCTCGCCGAAGCCGGCGCGGCGCGCATCACCATCTACAACCGCACAGCAGCCCGCGCGGAGGAACTCGCGGCACGCGTGCGCGCGACGTTTCCGACCTGCGACATCGGCACCGGCAACGCCAGCCCGACCGGCCATGACATCGCGATCAACGGCACCAGCGCCGGCCTGAAGGCCGACGATCCCCTGCCGTTCGATATCGCCGGCGTCACGCCGCAGATGGTGGTGGCGGAAGTCATCATGACGCCCCGCGACACGCCGCTGCTGAAGGCCGCGGCTGCACGTGGCGCGCCGATCCACTACGGTGACGCCATGCTGCTGTCGCAGCTGCCGCTGCTCGCCGAGTTCATGGGCGCGCGACGCGCCCCCGCCTGAGGACACTGCAATGGATCTTCGTTCCCGTCATCTTCTCGTCGTCGGCGGCAGCTCCGGCATCGGCTTCGCCACCGCGAAGGCCGCGCTGGCGGCCGGCGCCAGGGTCACCATCGCATCGCGGTCAGCGGACAAGCTCAAGGCCGCAGCCGACGCGCTCGGCGACGGCGCGACGCATGGCGTCATCGACGTCACCGACGATGCCTCGGTCGAACGCTTCTTCGCCGCGGGCACGACCTATGACCATGTGGTGGTCACGGCGGCCGATGTGCGCATCGCATCGATCCGCGACATCACCGTCAGCGAGGCGCAGGCGGCGATGAACAGCAAGTTCTGGGGTATCTACCGCGTGGCGCGCGCGGCCAAGGTCGCGCCGGGCGGCTCGCTCGGCTTCATCGCCGGATTCCGCTCGCAACGCCCGGGTCCGGGCCTTGCCCTGATGAGCGCCATCAACGCCGCGATCGAGGGTTTGACGCGCGGCCTCGCACTCGACCTGCGACCGCTGCGCGTCAATGCCGTGTCGCCGGCCCTCGTCGACACCGAGCTGTGGAGTGGCATGGCGCCGGACGCCAGGGCAGCGATGATCGCGAAGATGGCGGCGCACTATCCAGCCGGCACCGTCGGCAAGCCCGAGCACATCGCCGACGCGCTGCTGATGCTGGCGACCAATCCTTACGCCACTGGCACCGTGCTGATGCTCGACGGCGGCGCCTCACTGGTGTGAGGCGCTAGATGCGGCCCGCGTAGCCCGGATAAGCGCCGCGACATCCGGGTCTCGCGCCGTGTGAACATCCCGGATATCGCTTCGCTCATCCGGGCGACGAACCGTCAGCCGGCAAGCAGCGCCTCGACCGCCTGCAACTCCGCGGCATCAAGCTCCCAGGCATGGGCAGCGGCGTTCTGGACCACCTGGTCGGGACGCGACGCACCGGCGATGACGCTGCCGACCGCCGGGTTGGCGAGCAGCCAGGCGAAGGCAAGCTCGAGGCAGCTGCGGCCGCGCTCG
Organism: Bradyrhizobium sp. U87765 SZCCT0048; assembly: GCF_018131225.1. Classification (GTDB taxonomy): domain Bacteria; phylum Pseudomonadota; class Alphaproteobacteria; order Rhizobiales; family Xanthobacteraceae; genus Bradyrhizobium_A. The sequence continues at coordinate 1,791,751 of NZ_JAFCMM010000001.1, forward strand.
CGCGCGAACGCATCGAGCTTCTGCACCTGCGCGATCTTGTCGTTGTTGAGCAGCTTCGCCGCCTCGCGCTGCAGCCACGGCGTGTTCGGCGTGGCGAGACGGGAGCCCGGCGGCAGCTCCGACAGGCTGCGGTACTTGCCGCTGAGCAGGCCGTTGGCGAGCGGGAAGAACGGCAGCAGGCCGAGCTGGTACTTGCGCATCTGCGGCAGCACGGTCCCTTCGATGCCGCGCGCCAGCAGCGAGTATTCGTGCTGGCTGCTGACGAACCCCTCGAGCTGGAGCAGCCGCGCCGCCCATGCCGCTTCGACGATGTCGGTCGGCGCCATCTGCGAGCAGCCGAAATAGCGCACCTTGCCCTGCCGGCGCAGATCCTCCAGCGCCCGCAGCGTCTCCTCCACCGGTGTGTCGGCATCGGGCTTGTGCATCTGGTAAAGGTCGATCCAGTCCGTCGACAGGCGCTTCAGGCTGTCCTCGACCGCCTGCATGATGTAGCGGCGGCTGGCGCCGCTCTTCGCCTGATCGCCCTTGAACGGCATGCCGAACTTGGTCGCCAGCACGACGTCGCGGCGACGCGCGCCAAGCAGCTTGCCGAGAAACTCTTCCGAGCCACCGTCGCCATAGACATCGGCGGTGTCGAACAGGGTGATGCCGGCATCGAGCGCGGCATCGACCACGGCCTTCGAGGCGTCGAGATCGATCCGCAGTGACAGGTTGTTGCAGCCAAGGCCGATGGCCGAGACTTTCAGCCCCGAATTGCCGAGCCGACGGTAGCGCATGGTGTCGTCCTTTCCGGTCTGAATGGGATCAGCGACGCTCGGCCTGCGCCGCTTTGGCGCGCCGCACCTCGTCCTGCAACTTGCGGATCAGCGGCTCGCGCTTGGCCAGCCAGCCACCGTGGCGGAAATGCCAGGTGGCGAATTCGGGATCGCAGCCCAGCGAATAGGCGGCGTGCACCGCCCAGTTCGGATCGAACAGCGCTTCGCGGCCGACCGCGATCAGATCGGCCTCCCCCTGCTGCAGGATGCGCTCCGCCTGCGGGCCATCGAGAATGACGCCGACCGCCTGGGTCAGCATGCCGCTGTCGCGGCGGATCCGATCGGCGAACGGCACCTGGAAGCCGAGCCCGCGCGGCACGTTGGTCGAGCGCGTCTCCTCGCCGAGGCCACCGGACGAACAGTCGATGACGTCGACGCCGATCGCCTTGAAGCGCTGGGCCAGCACGATCGAATCGTCGAGGCTCCAGCCGCCTTCCGCGCCGTCGACGGCGGAGATGCGCACGAAAAGCGGCTTGTGCTGCGGCCACGCCGCGCGCACCGCGGCAGCCGCCTCCAGTGGCATGCGCATGCGGTTCTCGAGCGAGCCGCCATAATCGTCAGTGCGCTGGTTCGACTTCGGCGACAGGAAGCTCGCCGCGAGATAGCCATGGCCGAAATGCAGCTCGACGACATCGAAGCCCGCGCGCTCGGCGCGGCGGGTGGCGTCGACGAACAGCGCGTTGACTTCCTGGATGTCCGCATGGGTCATCTCATGCGGCACGCTCCATTCGGGGCCGGCGGCGATCGCGCTGGGACCGGCGCGGCGCCACGGCTCTCCCGATGCCGTCATCTGCGCCTCGGTCAGCGCCCGGCCGCCGTCCCACAGCGCTTCAGACCCGGCCTTGCGGCCGGTGTGGGCAAGCTGCACACCGATGCGCGCGCCGTTGTCCTGCACAAAGCGCACGATCCGCTGCAGCGGCGCGATCTGGTCATCCGCCCACAGGCCGACATCGTTGGAGCCGACCCGCGCGCGCGGATCGACCGCGGTGCTCTCGACGAATACCAGCCCGGCGCCGCCGATGGCGAAGCGGCCGAGATGGACGAGATGCCAGTCGGTCGCCTTGCCGAAGTCGGCGGCATGCTGGCACATCGGCGAGATCACGACGCGGTTCTTCAGGATCAGGTCGCGGATCTTCAAGGGCTGAAACAGCAGGGGCATCGGGTCACCGGCCACGCCGACAGTCATGGGATATCCTTTCTTGGTCGAGGGCCACATGACACGCCGGATGCGGCATCCCCGTGACGGAAACGAATTGGACGGACGCGCAATCTGCGCGGCACCGGCCCGTGCGGTCGGGAGCGTGACGGACGGCAAGCATGCAGAGCGACCAACGCCGCGACACGCCTGCCGCGCCCATCAGGACGCGGCATCGTCCAGGCTCAACAGCAGCGCGCGCGTCGTCCGCATCGCCTGCATGGCCAGTTCCAGCGCCCCGACTTCCGCGAGACGGCTGCGCATCGGAACCTCCAGCGACAACGGACAGTCGCGTGGCAACTGACGCAGATAGTCGCGCAGCGGAATGACACCCTCGCCCGGCATCAACCGCTCGTAGCGCGCCTGGAACAGCATGGTCTCGGGATCCGCCGGCGGCTGCGCGCCGTCGCAGAGCTGGATATAGCGCATACGGCGCTTGTCGAACGCGGCAAGATCGGCGACCGGCACACCGGCGCGATGGACATGCAGAACATCGACCAGCACCGCCGCATTGGCGCGGTCGGCGCGCGCGACGATCCGCAGAGCAGTGTCGAGATCGCGCACCGCGAAGAACGGCATGAACTCGAGATTGACGAACAGGCCGTATTCCGCAGCGACGTCGGCGGCATCCGCCAGAAGATCCGCCGCATCGCTTTCGTCGGCGATATTGCAGGTGACCAGAAGCTCGCGCGCATCGAGCAGGGCACAGGCCTCCAGCACCCCGCGATAGCGCGCAAAGCGCTGGCCGGAAATCAGACGGAAGACTTCGACATCGAGGATGCGCAGGCCGGCGGCGTCGAGGCGCGCGGCTATCTCGCGCATCATCGGCGAGCCCGGGGTGACAGGGAACCGCGCTTCGTCCGCGAGCGCGGGTTCGAGACGAATGCCGACACAGTCGAAGCCGGCAGCGGCAGCCGCGTCGATCATCTCGACCGGCGATGCCGGCAACAGGCTGATGTGAGCGAGCGAAAGCTTTGGCATGATGGCGCCGGCCATCGTCAGTGCGCGGTCTGCGCGACCGGCCGGAACACGCGCTCCTCGATCGAGTAGCCGGCGATCTCACCCATGAATTCCTGCGCGTCCGCGACGATCGCGGCCCAGGTGTCGGTGGCGAGCGCCGCTTGCATCGCCGCGCGGCTTTCGAACCAGATCTCGGCAAAACCGTCGACCCGTCGGCCCCTGGCGTCGGCCGTGGTCGCTTCCGTCACCTGGTTCTGGATATAGCCACACACGCCGGGCAGCGACAGCACCATCGGCGCATGCTGCACACGCCAGCGCCGATCGAACTCGGCATCGGACAGGCCCTCCTTGCGAGCGACGATGGTGATGCGCTTGATCATGGGGACCTCCCTGAATTGGTTCACATGTTAATAAACGCAGGGAACATGGCGGTCAACGCCGTGCTGGTGCATGCGTCACGACGTCTCGTCATCAATCTCGGGCGGCGCATCGCGCAGCATCTCGGCCTCGAGCTCGCGCAGCAGATCCTGCAGACGGTCGAACTTCTCCCCGCCGAGACGGCGGGCGATGTCGCGATAGATGGCTTCCGAGCGCGGCGAGATCTGATCGATCAGGGTGACGCCGGCAGCGCCCAGGGTAACACGGACACGGCGATGGTCGTGGACATCGGCGCGCCGCACCACAAGGCCACGCGGTTCGAGATCCCTGAGGATGCGCGACAGGCTCGGCGCCCGCAGAAACGTCGCGCGGGCGAGCTCCGTGATCTCGGTGGCCGGCGCCGCATGGAGCGCGCGCAGCACCCGCCACTGCTGCTCGGTGACGCCATGCTCGCGCAGCATCGGACGAAACTGGCGCATCACCGCCTCGCGGGCGCGCAACAGCAGCATTGGCAGCGATCGCGAGAACTGCCGCATGCCACCGCTGCCGGCATGCCCGGGCTCACGCGGAGCCTGTGCATCCGGCCGAGCGGCGATCCGATCGTCCCCGCCCCGCGCCACGGCAACCCTAGCGCGCGTCCGCCAGGATCATGTCGGAGGCTTTCTCCGCGATCATGATCGTCGGCGCGTTGGTGTTGCCGGCAACGACCATCGGCATCACGGAGGCATCGACCACCCGCAATCCGTCAATGCCGTTGACCTTGAGCTGCGGCGACACGACCGCCGCGGCGTCCGAGCCCATGCGGCAGGTGCCGACCGGATGGAGATTGGAATAGCCGAGATTGCGGACGAACGCCGCCATATCGGCATCGCTCTCCACCGCCAGCGTCGGCTGCAGCTCCTCGGTGACGTAGGGCTTGAGCGCCGGCTGTTGCGAGATCTTGCGCACCAGACGAATGCCGCTGATCATCGCCTGCATGTCGTAGTCGGTCTGCAGGAAGCTGAAGCGGATCGATGGCGCCGCGAACGGATCAGGGCTCTTGAGCCGCACGGTGCCGCGGCCTTCCGGCTTGAGGTGCACCGGGCTCATGGTGAAGCCCGGGAACGCATGCGGGATCATGCCGGCGCGGGTCCGCTCGGCGACGCTCCAGGCGTTCATGTTGATCTGCAGGTCCGGGCGTTCGAGGCGAGAATCACTGCGGACGAAGGCGCCGGCGTAGATGCCGTTGCCGGCCAGCATGCCCTTGCCCTGCAGCAGATACTGCATGCCGGCCTTGAGCTTCATCGGCCAGCTGCGCGACAGGTCGTTGAGCGTGATCGGCTTGGGGCAGCGGAACATGAGCTGGATGTAGAAATGATCGTGCAGGTTGCCCCCGACCGTCGGCAGGTCGTGCACCACCGGGATGTTCATCTCGGCGAGATGCTGCGCCGGGCCGATGCCCGACAGCATCAGCAGTTGCGGCGAGCCGAACACGCCACCGGCGACGATCACCTCCTTGCGCGCAGTGGCGCTGGCCATGGCGCCAGAGGCGGTGCGAAACTCGACGCCGACGGCGCGGCGTCCCTCGAGGCGCAGACGCGACGCATGGGCGCCGGTCTCGACCGTCAGGTTGGCGCGGCCGCGCGCCGGCTTGAGGTAGCCCTTCGCCGTGCTCCAGCGCCGGCCCTTGTAGGTCGTGGTCTGGTAGTAGCCGACGCCTTCCTGCCGCGCGCCATTGAAGTCGCGGTTGGCGGGAATGCCGGCCTCGACGCCGGCGGCGATGATGGCATCCGCAAGCTCGTAGGTCTCGGGATGGTCGGAGACCTTGAGCGGGCCGCCGGTGCCGTGGAATTCGTCGCCGCCGCGCTGCTGGTCCTCCGCCTTGTGGAAGTAGGGCAGCACCTCGTCGTAGCTCCAGCCGTCGCAGCCGCGCTGACGCCACTCGTCATAGTCGCGGGCGTTGCCGCGAATGTAGATCATGCCATTGATCGAGCTGGTGCCGCCGAGCACCTTGCCGCGCGGCTGATAGGTCGACCGGCCGTTCAGCTCGGGCAGCGGCTCGCTGTCGAACATCCAGTTGTACTTCGGGTTGGCAAACAGCATCGGGTAGCCGAGCGGCGCATGGACCCAGAAGCCATTGTCCTCGGGCCCTGCCTCCAGCAGCAGCACGGAATAGCGGCCGTTCTCGCTGAGCCGCGCGGCCAGCACGCAACCCGCCGATCCCGCCCCCGTGACGATGAAGTCGTAGACGCCCTTCTCCTGCATAAAGCCCTTCGCAATTCAGACATGGATAGTCGAAAATGCGCTTAACATGAGATGTATTTCGGGGCCAGCGGCGCGCCGCATGGCGCCGATGCGCGAACGGGTGCGCCGAATCCCGACGCATCGCGTAAGGTCGGCCTTCCCGATCCCCCCGGAAAGCGATCATGGACGACATCGTGCTCGAAGGCCGCCTGGTTCGTCTCGAGCCGCTCGGCGAGCGCCATATCGAGGGTCTCGTCGCGGCCGCGGCGGACCGCTCGGCCTACCAGTGGACCTTCGTCCCCGCCACCACCGACGAGGCCGCGCGCTATGTGGCGACCGCCCGCGCATGGCAGAGCGAGGGCAGCGCGCTGCCGTTCGCCATTGTGCGCCGCGATGACGATAGGGTCATCGGCTCGACGCGGTTCTGGAATCTCGAACGCTGGGCCTGGCCGGCCGGACATCCACGCCACGGCCGCAACGCGCCCGACGCCGGCGAGATCGGCCACACCTGGCTTGCCCGCTCGGCGATCCGGACCGGAATCAACGGCGAGGCCAAGACGCTGCTGCTGACCTTCGCGTTCGAGACATGGGACGTGCTGCGGGTCTGCCTGCACACCGACGCCCGCAACGAGCGCTCGCGTGCCGCGATCGGACGGCTTGGCGCAACCTTCGAGGGTACCCTTCGTTCCCATCGCCTGGCGCCCGACCAGACCCCACGGGACTCCGCCCGCTTCTCGATCATCGCGGCCGAGTGGCCAGCAGTGCGGGAACGACTCGGCGGGCTCGCCCGCGACTGACTTGACCCAGCTCAAGTCGGCAAACGCAGTTCTCCGCCATCGTAAGGCTACGGGCCCGTTTCGGCCTGACCTTGCCGGAGTATTTTCCGATGTCGCTGCTCATCCGCCTTCTGCTGCTGATCGCCGCGCCGATCACGGCGCTGTTCATCGCCCGTGACGAACTCAACTTCGGCATCATGCAGACACTGGTCGCGGTCACGCTGGTGGTGCTGGTCCTGGTGGTGGCCGCGCTGTGGCCGCGCCCACGCAAATCCTGATCGCCAAGCCAACGAAAAGGCGGAGTGGCAATTGCCACTCCGCCCGATCGCGCGCATGCACTGTCAGTGCGACATCAGGACCGGCACCGTCATTTCCTTGAGAATGTCACGCGTCGCACCGCCGAGCACGATCTCACGCAGGCGCGAATGACCATAACCGCCCATGACCAACAGATCGGCACCGCTGTCGGCGATATGGGAGACGATGACATCGGCGACGCCGATGCCGGCCGCCGGCATCACCTCGACCTCGACCTTGAGACCGTGGCGAGCAAGATGTCGGCCGATCTCAAGGCCTCGCGCGTCCCGTTCCGCCGGCTTGCGATCATTGGCAACGATGAGCAGCTCGACGACACGCGCCCGCTTCAGCAGCGGCATCGCGTCGTGTATCGCGCGCGCCGCAGGACGGCCACCATCCCAGCAACATACAACGCGATCAAGCTTCATGCCGCTCTGCTGGATGTAGGGCACAAGCATCAGCGGCCGGCCGGCATCGAACAGCGCCGTCTCGATCAGCAGATCGTTGTGGACGCCCTTGTCGCCATCCGACTGCATCACCACCGCAAGGTCGAAACGGCGCGCCATCTCGGCGAACGCCTCCGACGGCAGGACGTCAGTATCCGAGAGCACCTGTCGCTCCGCCGACAGGCGGCTGCGCTCGGCGACCTGCTGGAACTGATCGGCCGATTTCCGCGCCAGCGCGGCGCTGTCGTCGATCAGCTTCTGGATCACATCAGCCGGCACATCGGCGAGCACGAAAGGCGGTATCCCGGCATGGGCAAACGCGATTCCGGCGATGTGGGCCTCGAATGCTTCCGCAATCGAGGCGGCGTAACCGCATACCGCGGCGTTGCGTGCGGGCTCCCGCTCCAGCTTGACGATAATGTCCTTGATCATGCCTGTCTCCCGACCTGTCTACGAATGGATCAATCGCCGCCCGGCGCCGTCACGACGCCTGGCCATGTCGCTGCCTCCACATCACCACCACGAGAAAGAACGCCGACAGGGCGGCGACAATGCCCCCGACGATCTCCAGCGCGAGAAGGGACGACGCGACATCGACCCGCCAACCGGCCTGTTCCTCCGGCGCGAAGGCGATCGGCTTCACATCGGCGAACCAGAGGTAGTGGATCAGCGCCATCGCGCCATACGTCACAACACCCATAATGAGCAGCCGCAGCAGACGTTCCGTCATGACAGGACTCCCGCGATCGAACGATGATGCCCGTCAGCATCGTCCGGCAGCGCGGCGCCCACATTGATCCCCGTCAAGGGCGGCGCGAGGTTTTGCGAGCGACGCCGTCACGCCTTCGTCATGCGTCACGCACTGCTGAACCTGTCTGCCCGACTTGCCTGCCCGATCGACTTGCCCGCTTGACTTGCCTCAAGGCTGGCCGGCAGAGCGGCGCTAGGCTGGCCCATCCCGTTCGCCATGAGGCCGAGCCATGAAGGGAAAGGCAGCTCTGAAGGGTTTGCTGACCGGCAGATCGCTGCAACGCCGCATGCAACCGTCGACGCGGCGCACCATGGTGCTGGCCGCCTCTGTGATGATCGGATGCGCGATCATCGTCCTCTACTTGCTGCGAGGGCGCCCGCTGTACTGACCGCCATCACCCGCGGGCTCGTCGTCGGCGATCGCCCGCCACGCGGCGCCGTCGAGATCGTCATACTGACCGCTGCGCAACGACCACAGGAAACCGCAGAGCCCGAGCAGACCAAGCAGCAGCGCCAGCGGCACGAGGTAGATCAGGACTTCCATCACGTCACCTCCGGTCCAGCACGACGGGCGCGCAGGGAATTGAGCATGACCAGCAGCGAGGAGCCGCTCATCGCCGCCGCTGCGATCAGCGGCGTGGTCAAGCCGGCGATGGCGACCGGCACCGCCAGCACGTTGTAGCCGATGGCCAGCCACAGGTTCTGCCGCATCAGACACAAGGCCTTGCGGGACAGATCGATCGCGGCGATCACAGGCGCCAGCGGCTTGCCAAGGAATATCAGGTCGGCGGCCGCCTGGCTGACATGGGTGGCGCTGACCGGCGATATCGAGACCGCCGCCGCCGCAAGCGCCGGTGCGTCGTTGAGGCCATCGCCGACCATCATCACCGTCCGCCCCTCCTCGCGCAGCGCCTTGATGCGCGCGATCTTGTCCGCCGGCGTCAGTCCCGCTTGCCACGCGGCCACGCCCAGCGTCCGGGCGGCATGCGCCACGGCGGCCTCGCGGTCGCCGGAGAGGATCTCGATGGCGATGCCACGCTCGCGCAACGCCGTGATCACCGCGACGGCGTCGGGGCGCAGCCGCTGACGCACGGCGAAGACCTCGCGGATCGCGCCGTGGCGAAACGCGACCACCGACACCTCCGGATCGCCCGCGAGCATCGCGGCGGCCTGCGCCTCTGCGCCACAGAACGCCGGACTGCCGAGCAGCATCTCGACGCCATCGATCATGCCGCGTACGCCCTGGCCCGGCTCCTCGACCGCCCCCGGCAGCGGCGTGCGGGCCTCCGCGGCCCGCGCCACCGCCGCGGCAACGGGATGACGGCTGGCCAGCGCGAGCCGGCCAGCCAGCGCCAGCACGTCGGGCGACACATGGGTGGCATTGACGACGTCGAGTTCCGGCAATGTCAGCGTTCCCGTCTTGTCGAACACAACGGTGTCGACGCCGGCAACGCGCTCGATGGCATCTCCGGCGTTGAGCAGCACGCCGGCGCGGAACATGGCGCCCGCGGCGATGGTCTGCACCGTCGGAATGGCGAGGCCGAGCGCGCAGGGACAGGTGATGATCAGCACCGCGATCGCGGTCACGATGGCGTCATGCCATGACGCCCCCAGCAGCACCCAGCCGATCATGGTGAGCAGTGCGGTGACATGCACCACCGGCGCGTAGAGCCGCGAGGCGCGATCGGCGAGGCGGATATAGCGCGAGCGTGCCTGCAGTGCATGATCGAGCAGGCGCGCGATTTCGTCGAGCAGCGTGCCCTCCGCCGCCGCGGCAACGCGCACACGCAGCGTGCCGGAGACATTGAGCGTGCCGGCATAGACGAGCGCCCCCGGCCCCGCCGGCGCATACAGCGTTTCGCCGGTGATCAGGCTCTGGTCGATCTCCGAACGCCCTTCGATCACCGTGCCATCGACGGCGCAGCGCTCTCCCGGACGCAGCAGCACGAGATCGCCGCTGCGGATCGCCGCCACCGGCACCTCGCGAATCTCGGTGTCGGTGATGAACTTGGTGGCACGCTCGGCCTTCAGTGCCGCGAGGTTGCCGGCCACCGCCCGCGTTCGCCGCCGCATGTTCTGGTCGAGGTAGCGGCCGACCAGCAGGAAGGTCAGCAGCATGATCGCGGCGTCGAAATAGGCGTGGTGGGCATGGGTCGCGGTCTCGACCAGCGACATGCCGAGCGCCAGGACCACGCCGATGGCGATCGGGACATCCATGTTGACGGTGCCGGCGCGCAGCGCCCGGAACGCCGACAAGAAGAACGGCTGGCCGGCATAGGCCGCCGCCGGCAGCACCACCAGCGCCGACAGCCAGTGGAAGAAATCGCGCTGCTCCGGCAGCATGTCGCTGACGTTGCCCGACCACACCGGGACCGACAGCATCATGACATTCATGGATGCGAAGGCGGCGACTCCGAGGCAGCGGAGCAGGAAGCGCGACTGCTCGGCTTCCTCCACCTCGGCGCGCACCGGCTCAAACGGATAGGCGCGATAGCCAAGCTCCGCCAGACGATCAATGACCTCGGCGGGATCGAACGCCCCCTTGCGCCATTCCACCGCGAGACGCCGGTCGGTGAGATTGAGCCGCGCCAGGGTCACGTCCGGAATGTCGCCGATGCCGCGCTCGATCCGTGCCATGCAGCCGGCACAGGTCACGCCCTCGACCGCGAGATCGAGATGCGCGACGCCGGGCGCGGCGTCCTTGACGTAGTGGGAGAAATCCCGCACCAGCTCCATGCGTCTCGCTCCGCTACTTCAGAACGATCCGGTTACGCGACAGGAAGACCCGCTCGCTGCCGCGCTCGCCCTCGAGCACGAGATCCCACTGGCCGGCGGCGATATCGGCAACCGCGCCGCGGTAAATCCCTGCCCCGCCTCCGGTCAGCGCGACCACGCGGTCGCCACGCTTGTCGGCCGGCCGTTCCAGACGGCCGGAGAAGGCGACACCCTCGAGCGGCGTGCCATCACGGTCCCGCGCCTCGACCCGCAACACGGCATGGCCATCGGTGTCGCGCGTCACATGGGCCTCGACCCGCCAGGCGCGGCGATCCTGCGCCGCGGCGGCATGGATCTCGCCCTCATAGGCGAGGCTCGCGCGATAGGGGCTATCCTCGTCGGTGCCCGGCAGGGTGCGCACGGCAAGGGTCATCATGATCACGTTGACGCCGATCACGATGCCGAAGAACGTCAGGATGATCGCCAGAACGTGTCCGCCCTTCAGCGTCCAGCCGGCACCGGACGGGGCAACTGTGGATGGCAGCGACGAGCGGGACATGCGTAAGGCTCCGTCGATCAGGGGGTGAGAAAATGATCGGTGGCGGATGCGACCTCACCGAGGCCGATGTCGGTGACATGGAATGTGACCGGCGACGACTTCGGCAGCGAGCCCTCCGGCGCTGTCACCAGCACGCGCACCTCGGTGGTGCGGTCGCGGCCGACCACGATGGCGGGACGCTCCTGGGTGATGGCATCCTGGCCGACCACCTGCAGGGTCGCACCGGGAACGCCATCGACGTCGATCGCGACGACCTGGTCGAAGGCGCGCTTGTTGAGCAAGCGAATCGTATAGGCGTTGCGGACCGAGCCGTCGCTGAGACGCACCGACAGCGGGTTACGGTCGTGCAGGACGCTGACGTCGAGCAGCACGCGGGTCGCCAGCGCATACAGCATGATGGCGCCGACGCCGACGATCAGTCCGGCATACACCACCGTCCGCGCGCGCAGCGGCCGGAATACCTCGGCCTTGCCGGCCATGCGGCGCTGGATGTTGATGTCGTTGTCGTAGCCGATCAACCGCGTCGGCCGTCCGATTTTGGTCATCACCGTGTCGCAGGCGTCGATGCACAGGCCGCACTGGATGCAGTCGAGCTGAGCGCCATCGCGAATATCGATGCCTGTCGGGCAGACGGCGACGCATTGCCGGCAATCGACGCAGTCGCCGACGCTCTGACCGTGAGACCGCGCCTCGGCGGCCTTCTTCACCGACGTGCGGGGCTCGCCGCGGTCGTACTTGTAGGTGACATTGAGCGCCCACTCATCGGTCAGTGCCGCCTGGATCCGCGGCCACGGGCACATGTAGACACAGACCTGCTCGCGCATGTGACCTGCGAGAACATAGGTGGTGAATGTGAGAATACCGATCCAGACATAGGCGACCATCGGTGCCTGGAACGTCAGAAGCTCCTTCACCAGGGTCGGCGCATCGGCGAAGTACAACACCCATGCGCCGCCGGTCCACCACGCGATCAGCAGCCAGATCGAGTGCTTGGCCGTGACCTCGAAGAAGCGCCGCAAGGTGAAGTCGGCGGCGTCCTTTTTCATGCGCTCGCGCCGGTCACCCTCGACGAGGCGTTCGACGGCGTAGAACAGATCGGTCCACACCGTCTGCGGGCAGAGATAGCCGCACCAGATGCGACCGCCGAGCGCGTTCATCAGGAACAGCGCCATCGCCGCGATGATCAGCAGGCCCGTGAAGTAGTAAACCTCCTGTGGCCACAGCTCGATGAAGAAAAAGTAGAAGCGGCTGTTGGGCAGATCGACCAGCACCGCCTGGTCCGGGGCGCCAAGCCCGCGGTGCCAGCGCACGAACGGCAGCAGGTAGTAGACGCCGAGGCACAGCGCCATCAGCTTCCACTTGATGCTGCGGAAGGTGCCGGAGACGCGCTGCGGATAGACCTTCTTGCGGGCGGCGTAGAGCGGCCCGATATCGTCGGGGTCCGCGTCGTCTGAACTTGTGATCGTACTCATCGAAAATCCATTCGCATGGCAGGATCAGGATGGCCGGCCTTCGCCGGCCATGGCTTGATCCAGCTCAAGGGGCGCGGCAGAAGCCGCGCCGCCACTACTTGCCGCCACCCAGCGAATGAACGTAGACGGCGAGCGCCTTGATCGTCGGCTCGTCGAGCCGGCCGGTCCACGCCGGCATCACCCCGCCACGACCATTGGTGATGGTCTCGATCAGAGTCGCCTCATCGGAGCCGTACAGCCAGATCCGGTCAGTCAGGTTCGGCGCACCGAGCTCCTGGTTGCCCTTTCCGTCAGCACCGTGACAGGACGCACAATTGTCGGCGAACAGCTTGCGCCCGGCGGCGGCATTGAAGCCGTTCTCGGTCGGCAAGCCCGACAGCGAGCGGACGTAGTTGGCGACCGTGACGATCTCATCCTTCTTGAGGATGCCGTCGCGTCCGAACGCCAGCATCGCGCCTTCGTGCCCCTTGGCATGCCCCGAGCGCACGCCGAACTGGATGGTCTGCATGACCTGTTGGATCGTGCCGCCCCACAGCCAGTCATCGTCGTTCAGGTTGGGATAGCCCTTGGCGCCGGCCGCGCCGGTGCCATGGCACGGCGCACAATTGTCGCCGAATGCCGCCTTGCCCTGGGCACGGGCGAGCGCCAACAGCGCCGGGTCCTTCTCGATCTCGGTGACTGGCGTCGCGCCGAGCACGGCCATCTTCTCGCCGCGCAGCTTGCCGAGGTTGGCGAGTTCGACCGCGACGTCCGCCCGGGACGAATAGCTAATGACGCCGGTGGTGTAACCCTGGATCGTCGGCCAGGCCGGGTAGACCACCCAGTAGCCGACCGACCAGACGATGCTGGCGATGAAGGTGATCACCCACCAGCGCGGCAGCGGCGTGTTCAGTTCCTTGATGCCGTCCCACGCATGCCCCGTCGTGGTCTTGCCGGAAACAGAGTCGAATTCCTCGTGATGCTCGCTCATGATGCTTCAATCCTCCCGCAACGGCATCCGCGCGGCGGCGTCGAACGCCGCCTTGTTCCGCGGCCGCAGCGCATATGCGACGATGGCAAGGAAGACGCCGACGAACACCGGCGTCCACCAGGTCACGACGAAGTCCGACGCGAGGTTCTGGACGGTCAGGATGGCTTTCATGATGCGGCCTCCTCAGCGCAGGTTGGCTTTTTCGTTGTACAGCTTGAAGTCGACGAGCGTGCCGAGCATCTGCAGGTACGCCACCAGCGCGTCCATCTCGGTCGGCTGCCCCGGCTTGCCGTCGAAGTTGCGGATCGCCGCCTTGGGATAGCGTTTGGCGAAGGCATCGGAATCGGCGCTGTCGGGATCGACCTGAGCCTTGAGATCAGCCTCGGCGTTCGCGATCTGCTCCTCGGTGTAGGGCACGCCGACGGCGCGGTTGGTGCGCAGGTGATCGGCGATGGTCGCCCCCTCGAGCGGCGTCTCCGCGAGGAAGGCGTAGCCCGGCATCACCGACTGCGGCACGATCGCCCGCGGGTTCTTCAGGTGCGTCACGTGCCACTCGTCCGAGTACTTGGCACCGACGCGCGCGAGGTCCGGCCCCGTGCGCTTCGAGCCCCACTGGAACGGGTGGTCGTACATGCTCTCGGCCGCAAGCGAGTAGTGGCCATAGCGCTCGACCTCGTCGCGCAGCGGCCGGATCATCTGCGAGTGGCAGAGATAGCAGCCCTCGCGGACGTAGACGTTGCGGCCGGCCAGTTCCAGCGGCGTGTACGGCCGCATGCCGTCGACCTTCTCGATCGTGCTCTTGAGGTAGAACAACGGGGCGATCTCGACGAGACCGCCGATGGCGATCACGGCAAGAATACCGACGATGAGAATGATCGAGTTCTTCTCGAAGATCTGATGACGCTTCCAGAACGACATGGCTCGGCCTCTATTCAGCAGCATGCAGCGCGACGAGCGGCGGGGTTTCGACCTCCGCGGCCTCGCCGGCACGAACCGTCATCCACAGGTTGTAGGCCATGATCAGCGAGCCGATCACGAACAACGCCCCGCCTGCGGCACGGATGACATAGAAGGGATGCATCGCCTCGACGGTCTCGATGAAGGAGTACTCGAGAAAGCCGAGCGCGGTGTAGGCGCGCCACATCAGGCCCTGGAGAATGCCGGACACCCACATCGCCGAGATGTAGAGTACGATGCCGATGGTCGAGATCCAGAAGTGCCAGTTGACCAGCTTGAGGCTGTACAGGCTCTTCTTGTTCCACAGCCACGGCACGAGGCAGTACAGCGCGCCGAACGACACGAAGCCGACCCAGCCGAGAGCGCCGGAGTGCACATGGCCGATGGTCCAGTCGGTGTAGTGGCTGAGCGAGTTGACCGCCTTGATCGACATCATCGGCCCTTCGAAGGTCGACATGCCGTAGAACGCCACCGACACCACCATCATGCGCAGCACGGGATCGGTACGAAGCTTGTCCCAGGCGCCCGACAGCGTCATCAGGCCGTTGATCATGCCGCCCCAGGACGGCATCCACAGCATGATCGAGAAGGTCATCCCCAGCGTCTGCGCCCAGTCGGGCAGCGCCGTATAATGCAGGTGATGCGGACCCGCCCAGATGTACAGGAAGATCAGCGCCCAGAAGTGGATGATCGACAGCCGGTAGGAATAGATCGGCCGCTCCGCCCGCTTGGGGATGAAGTAGTACATGATGGCGAGGAAGCCGGCGGTGAGGAAAAAGCCGACCGCGTTGTGGCCGTACCACCACTGGAACATGGCGTCCTGCACGCCGGCCCAGGCGATGTAGGACTTGGAACCGAACACCGACACCGGCAAGCCGGGATTGTTGCCGAGATGCAGCACTGCGATGGTGACGATGAAGGCGAGATAGAACCAGTTGGCGACGAAGATGTGCGGCTCCTTGCGCTTCATCACGGTCGCCAGGAACACCAGCAGATAGGTGACCCAGACGATGGTCAGCCACAGGTCCGAATACCATTCGGGCTCGGCGTACTCCTTGCCCTGGGTCGCGCCGAGCAGATAGCCCGTGCCCGCGATCAGGATGAAGAAGTTGTAGCCGACCACCACGAACCACGGCGCAAGATCACCTGCCAGACGCACGCGGGACGTCTTCTGCACCACGTAGAACGAGGTCGCGATCAGCACGTTGCCACCGAAGGCGAAGATCACCGCCGAAGTGTGCAACGGCCGCAAGCGGCCGAACGTCGTCCATGGCAGGTCGAGGTTGAGCACCGGATAGGCCAGTTGCAGCGCGATCACGAGGCCGACGGTGAAACCCGCAACGCCCCAGAACATCGCCATCACACTGGCGAACTTGATCGGGCCGAGATTGTAGTTCGGTCGTCCGTTGATTTCCTGCGGCGGCGGCCCTGCCGGGCGCTCGGCGTAGCGATAGAAGATCGCCACCACCGCCAGCAGGCTGGCAAGGGCCGCGACGGAAGCATGGAAGGTGAAGGCGACGTCTTGCGCGCGCGACGCGGCGAAGATGCACAGCAGGACGGCGGGGGCCAAAATCAGCACGAGCCCCAGCTCGCCGACCGTCATCCAATTGGCTGTCTTGGTCTGTTTCATGGTGATGCACTTCGCGTGTGAAGGATGAATCTCACTAGCAGCAATCCGACGCGCCCCGACTTGATCGAGGTCAAAAGGCAATCCGGACAATCGTGGAAATCAGCAAGCCGGCCACGCCGGCAGGCATCCGCCGGGCGGATCACTCAGACGGCGACACTGAAGCGGCCGAGGCGATCGCGGCTGTAAGTGTCGAACACCGTGGCAACGACCCGGGCGACAGTTCGCCCCTCGTCGCTGACGGTGACAATGCGACCATCGACCTCGACCAGCCCCTCACGTGCCAGCACCTGAAGCTGCAGCAGTTCGTCGACGAAGGCGCGATGCGGCGCGATCGCGTCGAGATCGACGGAAAAGCGGCACAGCAGGCTCTCGATGATCTGGCCGCGCTCGCGATCCTCGGTGGTGAGCGAACAGCCGCGCGCAGTGGCGAGGCCGCCGGCATCGACCGCACGCAGATAGGCCGGCACATCCGGGATATTCTGGACATAACCTCCCGGCAGCGACGAAATCGCCGAGGCGCCGAAACCGATGAGCGTGCCGCAATCGTCGTCGGTATAGCCCTGGAAGTTGCGGCGAAGCGTGCCCGTGACCGCGGCCCGCGCCAGCACATCGTCCGGCCGGGCATAGTGATCGAAGCCGACACGCACATAGCCTTGCGCCAGAAACTCCTCCGCGATCGCCTCCGCCTGGGCGAAACGCTCGGTGCTCCCGGGCAATTGAGCGGCATCGATCCGACGCTGGCCGGCCTTGCGCTGGGGCATATGAGCATAGCCATAGCAGGCGATGCGATCCGGCGCGAACGCCGCGACAGTGCGGGCGGTCCGGCGCAATGTCTCGACGGTCTGCAGCGGCAAGCCGTAGATGAGATCGAAGTTGAAGGCGTCGATGCCGGCCTCGCGCAAGCGCGTCACGGCCGCAGCAACCACGTCGGTCGGTTGCAGCCGCCCGATCGCAGCCTGGACCAGCGGATTGACGTCCTGCACGCCGAGGCTGACGCGATTGACTCCCAGCGCGGCGAGATCGCGAGCGAAAACCCTCGTCACATAGCGCGGATCGAGCTCGATGGCATGTTCGAGAGCCGATCCCAGCGAAAATCGCCGGTCGAGAGCGTCGACCACTGCGCCAAGACCGGCGCCGCCGAGAATACCCGGCGTCCCGCCGCCCCAATGCAGTCGCGTGACGCGCGGCGCCGCCGTGAGCAAGCTGCCAACCGTGGCGATCTCCCGCACCAGCGCGTCGCGATAATCGATCACCACGTCGTCCCGGCGGGCCATCTTGGCATGGCAGCCGCAATAGAAGCAGATATCGCGACAATATGGCACATGAAGGTAGAGGGAGGTGCGTTCTGCCGCACCGATCTCCCCGAGCCAACGGGCGTGATCGGCGACGCCGACATCTGTCGCGAACTCCGCGGCGGTCGGATAGGAGGTGTAACGGGGCACCTGCCGCTCGGCATGGCGGCGAACGACAGCACTCATTGGCACGATGCGTATTCTCCTGCGATCACGGCGCGGCGTTCAGAACGCGCGCCGCTTGCGCCGGGGCCATTCCACGGCCTGCGTGGCGACGGACGACGGCCGCCCGGTCAGCGCACAGGCACACACCGCGACCGCGAACAGCACCGCGCTCGCTACGATCAGGATATCGATCAACAGCATGGCGTCTCTCCCGCTTCCGTCCGCACTATGGGCCGCCCCCAGGATGTGGCCTTGATGCGGATCAAACCGGGCCGCCGACATCGCCGCCCGACAGGCCCGCCCGCCACGATTGACCCAGGTCAAACCGGTCTCCGGCGCCGGATGGAATATCGCTCGGTCACCAGGAAGCTCCGGACGAATCAAGAGGTCATGCCGTGCCGAAATTGCACTCCACAGCCGCCCTCGCCGCCTGCCTGGTGGTGATCGCCCTGAGCGATGCCCCCGCCAGCGAGACGTCGTCTCCCGCCATGCGGCGCGGCCAGACGTTCGCCCGCACCAACTGCGCCCGCTGCCACTCGGTCGATCGGGTGACGGACAGCCCGCTGGCCATCGCGCCGCCGTTTCGCACCCTTCATCAGCGCTACCCGATCGAGACCCTGGCGGAGGCGTTCGCGGAGGGAATCTACACGGGGCATCCGACCATGCCCGCTTTCCAGCTCGATCCCGACCAGATCAATGATCTCCTGGCGTTCATCAAGAGCCTGGAGTGAAGCGACGGCAACCGGGCACGGTTTGACGCACGTCAATGGGGCTGACCCGCCCCCGGCTAAGGTGCCGGCATTCACCATCACGCGGGAGGCGCCGCTATGCTGCAGACACACGATTTGAAGAGCGAACTGCAGTCGCTCAAGGATGACATCAGCCGCGTCATCGGCGACCGCAGCGGGGCGATCGCCAGTGCATCGAAAATCAAGATCGAGGATCTCTCGCAGCAATTGAAAGCCGCCATCGAGGAACTCGGACAGACACTCGTCGACGAGCAGAGCCATGTGGGGCATGTCGTGGCAGAACGTCCCATCACCACGCTGGCGTCGGCATTTGCCCTGGGGGTCGTCGTCGGCTTCATGTTGAGGAGGGCCTGACATGAATGCCGAGAACGTCACGCGTCACGTGCGCGCGCTGTGGCGCGCAGACCGTATCATCGCGGACATCCGTCTGCGGCATCTGCTGGTCAGCCTCGGCATGAAGGCCTTCGCCGCGCTGATTGCGGCGTTCGGACTGCTGATGCTCGAACTCGCCGCCTACTTCGCGCTGGTCCAGGTCTGGAGCGCGATCCTGTCCGCCGCGGCACTTGGCGCCATCAACTTCGCGATCGCCGCGACAATCTTCGTGATCGCATCTCGCGGGCCTCCCGCCCGCGAGATCGCACTCGCCAACGATATCCATGATAGCGCGATCAATGCGCTCCAGGTGGAGGCTCAGGGACTGCAGGCGCAGGTCAGCGGCTTTCTCCGCCATCCGCTCGAAGGCGCCCTGCTCCCGCTGTTGCTGCCGCTGCTCACCGTCATCGTCCGTCAGTTGACAAAGCCCAAGGCGTCGAAACCCGAGGCCGGCTGAAACTGCCGAGGAGACCGCACCATGCCCCGCGCTCACGCCAATCCCGAACTGCCCCCGATCCTCAACACGTCATTGCCGCCCTCTTTCCGGCAGATTCGCCTCGACCTCGCACGGGAGCCCGGACATCCCGAGGGAGCGCATGCCATCGCGTATGTGCTGGTCGCGCCGCTTGCCGCCGACGGCCGGATCGATCCGGCGCAATGGCAGGTGCACCGCGAGGCCTGCCGCGTGGTCCGATTGCGTCCCGGCGAGCAGACGACCGGCCACCTCATTCATCGTCCCGGCGGAACCTGGGCTTTCCACTACGGCGCAGAAAGCGCGCTGCCGGACGAAGCCGGGCATCACTTTGCCGACGAGCGGTTCGCTCCCGGGGAGTATGTCGCAATTCGCGACGGCGGCGTCCTGCACACTTTTCGCGTGGTCTCTGTCGCGCGCTTGTAGCCAGCGCGGGACGGCCCGCACACTTCAGGGCTTGAGCGCCAGCGTGACGTCGCAAACCTCCGGATCGGCCGGATCGGTCGCGACCTTGAAGCCGAGGTCGCGGCACATGTCGAGCATCACCATGTTCTCTTGCAGCACCTGGCCCGAGATCCGCGAAAGCCCCTCGGAGCGGGCATATTCGATCAAAAGCTGCATCAGCGCCCAGCCGAGCCCGCGCCCCTTCATGTCGGAGCGCAGCAGGATCGCGTATTCACCGTTCTCATAGATCGAATCCGAATGGATGCGAACGACACCGACCATCTCTCCGGTCGCCGCATCGATCGCGACGAACGCCATCGCCCGGGCGTAGTCGAGCTGAGTGAGGCGGGCGATGAACTGATGCGAGAACTCCTTGATCGGCGCGAAGAAGCGCAGCCGCAGATCCTCCATGGTGACATGGCTCAGCAGCTCGCGGATCTGCGGCGCATCGTCGGGCCGGATCGGGCGGACGATCAGGCGCCAGCCGTCCTTGGCGACGAGGCCGCGCTCCCATTCCGACGGATAAGGCCGCAGCGCAAAATTCATGTTGCCTGAGCCGGCGAACTTTCGGACGGGCGGCCCGACCGCGATGCGTGCGTCGACGGCCAGCACGCCGCGGTGGTCGGCGAGCAGCGGATTGATGTCGAGCTCGCGAATCTGCGGCAGATCCGATGCCAGTTGCGACAGCTTGACCAGCGTCAGCGGCACCTCGTCGGTCTTGGCCGCCGGCACGTCGCGATACCCCTTGAGCAGCCGCGACACCCGGGTGCGGCCGACGAGATCGCGCGCCAGCGGCAGATCGAGCGGCGGCAGCGCCAGCGCCTTGTCGTTGATCACCTCCACGGCGGTACCACCCCGGCCGAACACGATGACCGTGCCGAAGGTCGGATCATCGGCGATGCCGAGGATCAGTTCGCGCGCCTTGGAGCGCACCACCATCGGCTGCACGATGACGCCGGCAAGGCGGGCATCCGGCCGCTTGGCGCGGGCGCGTGCCAGAATTTCGACCGCAGCGGCCCGGACCTGCTCGGCATTGGTCAGGTTCAGCATCACTCCGCCGACATCCGACTTGTGCACGATGTCGCGCGACTGAACCTTGAGAACGACCGTTTCGCCGCGGGCGAAAAACGCCGCGGCATGCGCCGCTGCCTCGTCGGGATCGGCCGCCGAGACGGTCGGGACCATCGCGATCTGATACGCCGCGAGCACTTGCGCCACCTCGACGGGGTCGAGCCATTCGCGGCCGTCGGCGATGGCCGCGTCGACGATCGCGCGCGCCGCGGCGGCGTCGGGTGCGAAGTCCGCAGGAAGGCTCGGCGGCACCTCGGACAGCGCCTCGACCACGTCGCGATGATGAGCGAGATGCATGAAGCCGCGCACGGCATCGTCTTCCGTCGGATAGCTCGGGATCGAGGCCGCGCTGAACGTATCCGACACCGCTTCGCTGGCGCCGACCCAAACGGCCAGCACCGGCTTGCCGGCCAAGCGCCGAACGCGCTCGGCGCGCACGAGATCGGCAACCCCCGCCGCAATCTTGTCCGCCGGCGCAACCGCGGTCTGCACGTTCATCACCAGAATGGCGTCGCTGCCGGGATCCGCCAGCAGTGGCCCGAGGGCCGCGACATAACGCTCGGCATTAGCGTCGCCGACGATATCGATCGGATTGGCCTTCGACCAGGTCGGCGGCAGCACGCCATCGAGCTCGGCACGCAATTCCGGTGTCACCGTCGCCGGGATACCACCGAGCTCCACCAGACGATCGACCGCCAGCACGCCGATGCCGCCGCCATTGGTGAGAATCGCCAGCCGCTTGCCCCGTGGTGGATTGGCGCGGCTCAGCGTCTCGGCGCAATCGAACAGCTCGCGCAGGTCGAACACCCGCAACATGCCGGCGCGACGGAAGGCCGCGTCGTAGACCGCGTCCGATCCGGCCAGTGCGCCGGTGTGGGTCGCCGCGGCCTTCGCTCCCTGCGCCAGACGCCCCGATTTCACGACAACGATCGGCTTCATGCGGGCTGCGGCACGCGCGGCCGACATGAACTTGCGGGCATCCTTGACCGCCTCGACATAGAGCAGCACGGCCTGGGTCGCCGGATCGAGCGCGAAGTAGTCGAGCAGGTCGGCGATGTCGACATCGAGTTGATCGCCGATCGAGACCATGCCGGAGAAGCCGACGCCACGCTGGGCCGCCCAGTCGACCATGCCGGCGACGATCGCGCCGGACTGCGAAATGAGCGCCAAGCCGCCGGGCTGCGGCATGTGGGCCGCGAACGACGCATTCAGACGCACCGACGGCATCATGATGCCGAGGCAATTCGGACCGATCAGACGCATGCCATGACGGCGCGCGGCACGTTCCGCCGTATCGCTGAGTGAACCGGGGCCACGCCCGAGGCCGGCACTGACAATCAATGCGCCGGCCGCACCCTTTTCGCCGGCTTCGGCGACAAGACCGGGGATCGCCTCGGCGGGCGCGGTGATCACCACAAGCTCGGGAACGAAGGAAAGGTCGGCTATACGCGCGACGGTTGCAAGCCCGGCGATCTCGCGATGCGCCGGATTGACGACGCCGACCGGCCCCTCGAAGCCCGTCGAGCGAATGTTGCCGAGGATAGCCCGCCCCAGCGAGTTGGGACGCGGCGACGCTCCGACAAGCGCAACGGAGCGCGGCGACAGCAGGTTGCTCAGCCGATAGACCGACATTGCATCACGACTTTACAGGCGCGGACCGAACCGGGAGCCGCACCATATCCTGATCCAACGTCCCTAGTGCGACATCAGGACCCAACAGGGCGGGCTTTCCAAAATCGTATTCGTCGCCCCGCCCCATGTAAACTCCTTCAGCCAGGACCGGCCATACCCTCCCATGACCAGGAGGTCGATGGCGTTCGCCTTCACATAGTTCTCAAAGACCTTGCCGACCGAGCTGCCAGCCAGAGGAACGGCCTCGAATGTCGCATCGATCCCGTGCGCGGCAAGATGGCGGATCAAGGCACCACCCGAGGCCGCCTCGACATCCGAGGGCTTGTCGGAGACCGTGAAAATCTGAACGCTGGCGGCGGCGCGCAGGAACGGCAGCGCATCGGCGACGGCGCGCGCGGCCTGCGCGCTGCGATTCCAGGCGATCGCCACCCGATCGAAGGCGATCGGCAGCTTGGCCGCGCGCTCCTGCGGGAAGATCAGGAGCGGTCGTCCCGACGTGAACACGAGCGCCAGAAGCGTCTTCTCGATCGCGCTGTCATGCGACCGCAATGGCAGCAGCGCGAGATCATGGAGACGCGCCGCTTCCGCCAGCAATGCCGGTTCGCTCTCGACGGTTCCCGCAAGCACCACGCGGTGACAGGCCACGCCGCGACGGACAGCTTCGGCCACCACGGCGTCCAGCGCGCCGCGCGGGTTCGACGACGCTGAGACAGGCTGGCCGAAGCGGCTGAAGGCCTCGAACGAACGCGCAGCCGGATCGGCAGCGGCGTCGATCGCAACCGCCGTCAGCCGCGCTTCGAGCGCGTGCGTGATCGCGACACAGGCCGCGATTGCCTCCGCCGAAGGCTGCGCCTGGCTGGTCAGAGGAAGGTAGATATCCTGGACAGGCATGGTCGCGTCTCCCGATCCGTCTGCAATCGCCGGGATGTCGCCGGCCCGATCGCGATCTCGCCCGGGAGGCCGGGCAGATCGGCTAACTGTCCCGGCCCTGGCAGCGCTGCAGCGCCCGCATCACGTCCTCCCGGGAGATGATGCCGACCAATCCCTGCGCGTTGTCGATCACCGGCACACTGCGGATGCGATGCTCGACCATGAGCTGGAGCACGCGCGTGAGACGGGTGACCGGGGTGACGTAGATGAAATCGCTGGTCATCGCCTCGCCGACCGCGACTTTCATCAAGTCGTCATAGCGCGGCACGAGGCGGGCCGGCGTCAGCGAAAACATCTTGAGGAAATCGAACTTGGTGACGATCCCGACGACCTCGCCATTCTCGACGACGGGATATGTATTGAAATCGTCGGCATCGAACCGCCGCTGCAGCTCCGCCATGGTTTCGGCGCGCGTCGTCGTCTTCACCGCACGGGTCATGTGGTCGGCTGCGGTCTCGTCGAGAAAACGGTACAACGGCATCTCCCGGTCACGGCAGGCCGGGGCGCGCCCGGCGGCCCAGACAGGCTGCACCGGCCGCAACCGCGGCGGATTGATCGAGGTCAAAAAAAAGGCGACCCGACCGACGGACGGCCGGGCCGCAGGGAGGGTACCTTCAGGACCGGACGGGATCCGGCCACAATTTCGATGCCCGCTCGCAAATGCGCTGGCCATGGCGCAGCATCTGCTCGCTGTCGCGGCGCAACGCTTCAGCACGATGGCCGCCGCAATCCCTGAACGCAGTGGCGATCTCCTGCACCGAATGGGCGCAGGCCATGCGCGCCACGAACTCGGCCCCGATCTCCATATCCCGGCGCAGCCGCTCCATCGCCTCATCGCCGGCGACGGTCATTTCGTCGAGACAGGCCTTCTGCAGGTCGAACGCAAACTCCATCATGTGTCGTCCCGGCTGCGTCATCTCGTGCATGGCCGCCGTCGCCAGCGGACGCTCCGTCTCGATCCTGGGCATGCCGTCGCTCATGGCGCCATCTCCTGTCGCTGCGCCATGATGCGAAACGGGGCGGCGCCGCTTCATTGACCTGGGTCAAAATCGCGCCATCACGCTGCGACGGGCCGCTTGACCTGGATCAAGCTTGCAACCGTGCGGCTGGGTTAGCTTCAGTCGATCTCAACCAGGAGCCAGACAGATGCGCGCGCATCAGATCATGACACGCGGCGTGGTGACCATCGGACCCGATACACCGATCGTCGAGGCGGCTCATCTCATGCTCAAGCACCACATCAGCGGTCTGCCAGTCGTCTCGCCGGAAGGGCAGCTTGTCGGCATCGTCTCCGAAGGCGACTTCCTGCGCCGGGCAGAAGTCGGCACGCAACGCAAGCGCAACCGCTGGCTCAAGTTCCTCATCGGCCCGGGCAAGGAGGCCGATGCCTTCGTTCACGAGCGCGGACGCAAGGTCGGCGAGATCATGACCATGAGCCCATATTCGATCGTCGAGAGCACTCCGCTTGCTGAGATCGTCGAGCTGATGGAAACGCGGCATGTCAAACGGCTGCCGGTTCTGGGCGATGGCCGGGTCGTCGGCATCGTCACGCGTGCGAACCTCGTGCGGGCGGTGGCGAGTCTTGCGCGGGAGGTCCCTGACCCGACCGCCGACGACGCCCACATCGAGCAGCGCGTCGCCGCGACGATCGAGGCCAACGACTGGCGTCCGCTCGGCTTCAGCGTGTCGGCGCGCCGCGGCGTCGTCCATCTGCACGGGGTCATCACGGACGACCGCACGCGCCGCGCCTGCCTCGTGGCCGCGGAGAATGTCGCCGGCGTGAAGGAAGTCCACGATCACCTGTGCTGGGTCGACCCGATGTCGGGAATGTATGTGAATTCCGCCGAAGACGAAGCGCTGGCCCGCGCCGGCTAAGCCCCGCCATCATCGACTTCGGGCGCCTCGCGTCTCAAGCCCGCGCGCGGCGCCTTTTTTTCTTGAGCCCGGCCGGCGATCTGGAGGATAATACAGCAGCGGATCATTGCGGCCGGACCGCGCAGATTGCTGGGGATTTCAAGCACTTGCCGACGGACTCATCCTTGGGCGACGGGTTTCACGACGACCAGCTGCGCCGGGGGATCGATCAGTCCGGCGTCGGCCTCTGGGAGTTCGATTTCGCGACCCAGCGCCTGTCCTGGTCCGATACCACGCGACGCCTGTTCGGAATCGCCGGTGACGCTCCCCTGACCTACGCCCTCTTCCTGTCGCTGCTCGCGCCGGACGACCGGCAGCGCACCGAGCAGGCCGTCGAGCGGCTGCGCGCTTCGGACGGCAATTTCGACCTGCAATACCGCATCAACAACGCCCCTGGTGGCCACTGGGTACGGGTCCAGGGCGCGCTGACGCGGGACGCCGCCGGACAGCGCCGGCTGAGCGGCGTGGTACTGGACATCGACGACCAGAAGCGCATCGAGGATGCCCTGCGAACGCGGGAAAGCCATCTGCGCTCGATTCTCGACACCATTCCGGACGCCATGGTCGTCATCGACCAGCGCGGTCTGATGCAGTCGTTCAGCACCGCGGCGGAACGGCTTTTCGGCTACACCGGCGCGGAAGCGATCGGGCAGAATGTCAGCATCCTGATGCCCGAACCCGATCGCAGCCGCCACGACCGCTATCTCGAGCGTTACCAAAGTACCGGAGAGCGCCATATCATCGGCATCGGCCGTATCGTGAGCGGACGGCGCAAGGACGGCACCACCTTCCCGATGCACCTGTCGATCGCCGAAACGACGTCGCAGGGCGAACGCTATTTCACCGGTTTCGTGCGCGACCTGACCGAACACCAGCAGACCCAGGCGCGACTGCAGGAACTGCAATCGGAGCTGGTCCATGTCTCGCGCCTCAGCGCCATGGGCGAGATGGCGTCCGCGCTGGCGCACGAGCTCAACCAGCCGCTGTCGGCGATCAGCAACTACATGAAGGGCTCCCGCCGCCTGCTGGCCGGCAGCCAGGATCCCAACACGGCGAAGATCGAGAGCGCGCTCGACCGCGCTGCCGAACAGGCGATTCGCGCCGGCCAGATCATTCGCCGCCTGCGCAACTTCGTGTCACGCGGCGAATCCGAACGGCGGGAGGAAAGCGTCGCCAAGCTGATCGAGGAAGCCGGCGCGCTCGGCCTCACCGGCGCCCGTGAACAAGGCGTGCAACTGCGTTTCGATCTCGATCCCGCCCACGACCTCGTGCTGGTCGATCGTGTCCAGGTACAGCAGGTGCTCGTCAATTTGTTCCGCAACGCGCTCGAGGCGATGGCGAAGTCGCCACGCCGCGAACTCGTCGCTTCCAACGCCCCGGCCGCGGACGACATGATCGAGGTCACAATCTCCGACACCGGCCACGGTTTCGGCGAGGGGGTCGAGCAGAATCTGTTCCAGACGTTCTTCACCACCAAGGAAACCGGCATGGGCGTCGGCCTGTCCATCAGCCGCTCGATCATCGAGGCGCACGGAGGGCGCATGCATGCCAGAACCAATGCGACCGGAGGCGCGACCTTCTGCTTCACGCTGCCGGCCGCATCAGGCGACGGAGGACGCGATGAGTAGTGGCAACGTCTACGTCATCGACGATGATCCGGCGATGCGGGACTCGCTGGATTTCCTGCTCGGCTCCGCCGGGTTCACGGTGACTCTGTTCGAGACCGCCGTCAGCTTTCTCGAAGCCCTCCCTGCAATCGCCTTCGGCTGCGTGGTCTCGGACGTGCGGATGCCAGGCATCGACGGCATCGAGCTGCTCAAGCGGCTGAAGGCCGGCACCAGGGTGCTGCCGATCATCGTCATGACCGGGCACGGCGACATTCCGCTGGCGGTGGAGGCGATGAAACTCGGCGCGCTCGACTTTCTCGAAAAGCCATTCGAGGACGAACGGCTGGTGGGCATGATCGAGACCGCCCTGGCACAAGGCGAAGGCCAGGCCCAGAACGACGCTGCGACCGCCGAGATCATCGCCCGCATCGACAGCCTCAGCCCGCGCGAACGGCAGGTGCTCGAAGGCCTGATCACGGGAGCCTCGAACAAGCAGATCGCACGCGACTACGACATCAGCCCCCGGACCATCGAGGTCTACCGCGCCAACGTCATGACCAAGATGCAGGCGAACAGCGTCTCGGAACTCGTCCGCTTCGCCATTCGTGGCGGCCTGCTGAAGGCGTAGGGTTTGTGTGGGACGCCAGTACCGGTCCCGCAGGCCGGCAGCCGCCTGCGATCGAGCGAGCTTGCCGATGATCGGCATCGGCTTTGATCCAGCGCAACTCCCGCGAGCAAAAGAGGCATAGGTTCGGCCAACTGGCGAGGAGGCCACCATGCATCTGTCGGATGTCGCCCTGGAATGCGCCGCGGAATGTCTCGAACTCGCCGAAGCCGCCACTTGCCCGCGGATGTCGGTGCAACTGGCCGACATCGCACGCCGGCTCGCCGACGCGGCGTCGGAGGACGCGGCCCTTTCGATCGACGGCGAGGATTTTGCCCCGCCGCGGATCAAGCCACCCAGAACCTGTCATTGAGCGCTGCGCGAGATCGTCGACACCCCCTCCCTCGGGCAATGATCTTGCGGCGGCTTGAGCCAGGTCAAGGCGCTCGGCCGTCCGCCCCTTACCTTGCCGGCCATGGAACCAGCCAGCTCACAGCATCCTTTCGAGGAGACCGCGGCCGTCTGCCCGGCCCCGCTCAGCGTCCACGTCGTCGATGACGACCCGGCGGTGCTCAATTCGTTACGATTTTTGCTGGAAACAGAAGGCTTTACGGTCCGCACCTTTCGCAGCGGCGCGGCCTTGCTCAATTCCGAGGCGACGCATGACGCCGACGGTTTCGTGATCGACTACAAGATGGACACGATGGACGGCCTCGCCCTCACCATCCGGCTGCGCGCCACGGCAATCGCCGCTCCGGTCATCCTCATCACCGGCTTTCCCGACGAAGCCATCGCCGCCAAGGCGAACGCCGCAGGCGTCCATACGGTGCTGCTCAAGCCGCATCTCGAAGACAGCCTCGCCGCGACGCTGCGTGCCGCGATCGATCGAAATCCTCTTCCCCCCGCGTCCTGACCGGCCTGTCACCTCCGTACGATCCCCTAGGGGGTGGCCCCTAAGGTAAGAGGCGAAATTTTCGGCGCCGCCAAGCACGCGTAAAACCATGGCCATCCACTGCATTTCCTGGAGATCGCCATGCTCACCCCGTCGCTCAGTCCCGCTGTTGGCCATATTGCCCTCGGCACCGCGCGCCCCGGCGATCAGTTCGGCGCCATCGCCGGCCACGCGGGCCTCGTCGCGACCGAGTTTTCCTACAAGAAGGATGCCGAGATCTACGGCGAGGACGAGCCAGCGGACTATGTCTACCAGGTGATCCGCGGTGCGGTGCGCACCTACAAGCTGCTGTCCGACGGGCGTCGCCAGATCGGCGCCTTCCACCTGCCCGGCGATGTGTTCGGGCTCGAGAGCGGGGCAACCCATCGCCTGACCGCGGAAGCCATCATCGACACCAGCGTGCGCCTCGTGAAGCGCAAGAGCCTCGAGCAGGCGGCGATGACCGATGTCGCCGTGGTGCGCGGCCTGCTCGACATGACCGCGGACAGCCTCAAGCATGCCGAAGACCACATGCTGTTGCTCGGCCGCAAGACCGCCATGGAGCGGGTCGCGACCTTCCTGCTGGAGATGGATCGCCGTCTTGCGGTCGCCGGCATGATGGCGCTGCCGATGTGCCGCCGCGATATCGGGGACTATCTCGGCCTCACCCTGGAGACCGTGTCGCGCGCGCTGTCCCAACTCCATGATGAGGGCGTGCTCGGCTTCTCCGGCGCCCGCCAGATCGTGCTGCGCAACCGCCAGCGGCTGCGCGGCATGGACGCCTGAGGCGGCTTTCAGTCCAGGGTTTCAGCTCAAGCTTTCATTTCAAGGCGCGGGCGGCTTCAGACCTCCAGCCACTCGCGCCGCATCGCCTCGTTGTCCCTGATCTGCGCCGGCGTGCCCTCGAACACGATGCGGCCATGGCCCATCACGTAGACGCGGTGACTGATGGTCAGCGCGATGGCGAGCTTCTGTTCGACCAGCAGAATGGCGATGCCCTTCGCCGCGATCTCGCGCAGCAACAAGCCGACCTGCTCCACCACCTTGGGCGCCAGCCCTTCGGTCGGCTCGTCGATCATGATCAGGTCGGGATCGCCCATCAGCGTGCGGCACATGGTCAGCATCTGCTGCTCGCCGCCGGACAGCACGCCGGCCGGCGTATCGGCGCGCGCTTCCAGATTGGGAAACAGCGTGAACATCTCGTCGATCGACCAGCGCGCCTCCCGCCGCCCCGGCTTCTCGCCGAGCAAGAGATTCTGGCGCACGGTGAGCGCCGGAAACACATCACGGTTTTCCGGCACGTAGCCGAGGCCGAGGCGCGCGATCTCGTGCGGCCGGCGGCCGGCGATCGCCTCGCCCTTGAAGCGGATCGTGCCCTCCGGCGGCACGTCGCCCATGATGCACTTCACCGTGGTGGAGCGGCCGACTCCGTTGCGGCCGAGCAGCGCCACGATCTCTCCCGGGCCGACATGGAACGTCACGCCCTGCAGGATGTGGCTCTTGCCGTAGTGGGCATGCAGATCGACGACGTCGAGCATCAGTGCAGGTCTCCGAGATAGGCCTCGCGCACCGCGGCGTTGCCGCGGACGTTGTCTGGCGTGTCGGTGGCGATCACCTGGCCGTAGACCAGCACCGAGATGCGGTCGGCAAGGTCGAACACCACGCCCATGTCGTGCTCCACCACCAGCAAGGTCCGCCCGGCGGTCGCCTTGCGGATCAGCGCCACCGCCTGCACGGTTTCCGAGGCGCTCATGCCGGCGGTCGGCTCGTCCAGCAGGATGACCTCGGCGCCGCCGGCGACCGCCATCCCGATCTCCAGCGCGCGCTGCTCGGCATAGCTGAGGGTGCTGGCGGGGACATGGCGGCGATGCGCCAGCCCGATCAGCTCCAGCACCTCGATGGTGCGCTCGCGCACGCAGGCGAGCGAGGCGATCGGCCGCCAGAACGAGTATCCCGTGCCCTGCGACCACAGCACCGCGCAGCGCAGGTTCTCGAACACCGAGAGCTGCGGAAACAGGCTGGTGATCTGGAAGCTGCGCGACAGCCCGCGGCGGCTGATCAGACTCGGGCTGAGGCCATCGATGCGCTCGCCGTTGAGATGGATGTCGCCGCCGGTCGGCCGCAGCCGGCCCGAGATCAGGTGGAAGGTGGTCGACTTGCCGGCGCCGTTCGGGCCGATGATGGCATGGCGCTCGCCGCGCCTGACCGCGAGATCGAGCCCGCGGATGATCGCGGTGCGGCCAAAGCTCTTCTGCACATTGGCAAGGGCGAGAATGGTGTCGGTCATGACGGCAGCCTCGCGAGCGCATCGGCCTGCAGGTCGGCCACGCGGGCTGTGATCGCCGGCCCGAAGCGGCGCAGCAGCACGACGCCGAGCGCGAACGCGGCGAGAGCCACGATCCAGGGCACCGGCGCGGTGGCGTCGATCTGCCATGAACCGATCTGCAGCGCCGTTCCGGTCGCCCTGCCAATGGTGAGGCGATAGGCGAGCTCGATGGCAAGGCTCGCGCCGACGCCGGTCAGCAGCAGCGGGATCACGCCCTTGGCGTAGGGCGCGGCAAGGCGCGGCAGCAGCCCGGCACGCAGCAGCGGCCCGTGCAGCACAATCAGCCCGCTGAGGCCGCCGGGCACGAACGTCACCACCAGCATGAACAGCAGGCCGAAATAGAGCTGCCACGCCCCGGTGATGTCGGACAGCGACACCTGCAGCAGCGTGATCAGGATCGCGCCGACCACAGGCCCCGCGAACTGGCCGACGCCGCCGATATAGGTCATCAGCAGCACGAGACCCGACTGCTGGCCGCCCAGCATCGCGCCGGACGCCACTTCCAGATTGATGGCGGCGAGCGCGCCCGCGAGCCCGGCGAACAGGCCGGACAGGCACAGCGCCAGAAAGCGGATGGTGCGCGTCGAATACCCCAGGAACTCGACCCGCATCGGGTTCTCGCGCACCGCATTGCACAGCTGCCCGAAGGGCGTGCGGGTGAGGAAATACATCGCGGCCGCCGCGAGGAAGGTCCAGGCCGCGATCAGGTAGTAGACCTCGAGTTGCGAGCCGAAGCGGTGGCCCAGAAACGGCGCGATCCGTGTGCGATCGAAGGCGATGCCCTGCTCGCCACCGAAGAAGCCGGTCATCACCAGCGCCAGCGCCGTGACCAGTTCCACCAACCCCAGCGAGATCATCGCAAACACCGTGCCGGCACGCTTGGTGCAGGCGATGCCGAACAGCGCGCCGAACGCCAGCCCCGTGAACGCCCCCGCCAACGGCATCAACGGCAACGGAATGCGCACCCCTGCCGCGGCCGCGCCGAGGATGGCGTGGGCGGCGAGAAAGCCGCCGAGGCCGTAGTAGATGGCGTGGCCGAACGACAACAAGCCGGTCTGGCCGAGCAGCATGTTGTAGGCGAGCGCGAAGGTCACCGCGACGCCCATCAGCGACAGCGTCGCCAGGGCGCCGGTCGAGGGAAACAGGCGGGGCAGCGCGAGCAATAGCAGCGCCGTCCAGACCCAGGGGCCAAGAATACGGACGGCGCCGCGCAGCGTGCCGTTGCCGGCAGCCGGAATCGGCATGGAGGTGGACTGGCTCATGTCTCTCGGGCTCCCATCAGGCCGGCGGGCCGAAGCAGCAGCATCAGCACCAGGAGAAGGTAGGGAATGACCGGCGCGAGTTGCGCCAACGTCGCGTGCCACAAGTTGCCGAACCATTCGGAGTGGCCGAGCGTGACGCCGACGCGCGCCAGCAGGTCGGCGATCGACACCTCACCCGCGACCGCGAAGGTCTGGATCAGGCCGACCGCGAGCGAAGCGATCAGCGCGCCGGTCAGAGAGCCGAGCCCGCCGAGCACGATGATCACGAACAGGATCGGCCCGAGCAGCGCCGCCATCGATGGCTGGGTGACCAGCGCGGGCCCGGCGATGGCGCCCGCGAGCCCGGCAAGGCCGGTGCCGGCGCCGAACATCACCATGAAGATGCGTGGCACGTTGTGCCCGAGCATCGACACCATCTGCGGATGGGTCAGCGATGCCTGGATGATCAACCCGACCCGGCTGCGGGTGAGGAACATCAGCAGGCCGGCGAAGATCGCGACCGAGGCCAGCAGCAGGAACAGCTTGTAGGCGGGATAGCTGGTCTGCCACAGCATGAACGCCGGGCCGTCGAGCAGTGCCGGCACGCGGTAGTCGACCGGGGTGCGGCCCCACAGCATCACCACCACCTCGTCGATGACGAACGCGAGGCCGAAGGTGAACAGCAGCTCGGCGACATGGCCGAGCCGATGCACCCGCCGCAGCCCGAAGCGCTCAACCAGCGCCCCGAGCACGCCCACCGCCAGCGGCGCCACCACGAGCGCCGGCCAGAAGCCGAGGCTGAGGCTCGCCTGGAAGCCGAAATAGGCGCCGAGCATGTAGAAGCTGGCATGGGCGAAGTTGAGCACGCCCATCATCGAGAAGATCAGCGTCAACCCGCTGGCGAGCAGGAACAGCAGCAGGCCGTACTGCACGCCATTGAGCACCGAGAAGGTCAGGAATTCGAGCATGCGCGCTCCCTCGCGCGCGGCGACCTCGCCGCGCGATCGGCTGAATGACAGAAAAGGTGGTGGGATCAGACGACGATCAGCTCGGCCGGTCCATCTGGCACACGGTCCTGGTCAGGGTATCCGCCGCCGCGATGGTCGCGACCGTCTTCCAGCCCCATCCCGTGCCCTCCTCGTCCACCGGCACGCCGGAGCCGAACGAGGCGACATAGAGGTCCTGGAACGCCTGGTGATCGTCCTTGCGCATCCACACCTCGGCGCCGAGCGCATTCTTGATCCGCATTCCTTCCATGGCCGCGGAGATCTTCGCCGCGTCGATCGCCTTGGCGGTGTCGATCGCCTTCACCAGCATGTCCATCGCGGTCTTGGCGCGCAGGTACCACCAGCCCTTGCCGTCATAGCGCCAGCGGAATTCGGCATTGAGATCCTGCATCTCCTTGCCCGGCACGTTGGAATGCCATTCGACGACCTGATAGATCCGATGATCGAGGCCCGTCTGGCGCACCGCGGTCGGGCTGCCCGCAAGCCCCGCATAGAAGGTGTACCAGTCGACCTTGAGGCCGGCATCCGCCGCCGCCTTGAGCAGCAGTGCCAAGTCCTGGCCCCAGTTGCCGGTGATCACGGAATCCGCGCCCGACGCCTTGATCTTGGCGATGTAGGGCGCGAAGTCGTTGACCTTGAGCAGCGGGTGCAGCTCATCGGCGACAATGGCGATATCCGGACGCTTTTCGGCCAGCAGCCGGCGCGCCGAGGCGCGCACCGCCTGGCCGAAGGAATAGTCCTGGCCGATCACGTAGACCTTACTGATCTCGTTGCGGTCGCGGATGAAGCTCGTCAGCGCGTGCATCTTGATCTCGGCATCGGCATCGAAGCGGAAATGCCAGTAGCTGCACTTCTCGTTGGTCAGCGCCGGATCGATGGTGCCGTAGTTCAGGAACATCGCCTGGGCTTCGGGGTTGCGGCTGTTGTGCTTCTGCAGGAAGTCCGACAACCCCAGCGCAACGTTCGAGCCGAACCCGGACACGATGATGCGGGTGCCGGCGTCGATTGCCTTCTGCGCCTGGATCAGCGTGTCCTGCACCGCGCTCTTGTTGTCATAGACGACGAGCTCGAGCGGCGTGCCGCCAAGCACGCCGCCGGCGGCATTGATCTTGTCGATCAGGAAGCGGAAATGGCGCGCGCCGTGCTCGCCGGCGATCGCCCCGCCCCCGGACAGCGGATCGATGAACGCGACGCGCACCTTGTCGGTGGCGGCGCGCGCCGGCAGCGCCAGCGCGGTGAGGCCGGCAAGCGCGGTGCCGAGCATGGCGCGGCGCGAGAGTTGATGTGTCATGTTTCCCCCTTTTTACTTGTTTGATGATCAGGCTGCGGCCCGCGGCGCGAGGCCAGTCCACGGCGCGGCCTGCTCGAGCTGCGCCGACAGCGCGAACAGCGTCTCCTCGTCATTGAGGCGGCCGGTGATCTGGATGCCGATCGGCAGCCCGCTGGCCGAGGTGGCGAGCGGCAGGCTCGTCGACGGCAGACCGGCGACATTGGCCGGCACGGTGAAGGCGAAGGAATCGATCACCCGGCGGTAGGCCTCCGCGCCGCCGAGCCGCGCGGCGTCGAAATAACCGAGCCGCGGCGGCACGAACGCCAGCGTCGGCGTCAGCCAGACGTCATGGTCCGTGAAGAACTGCCCGAAGGTGCGCGTCACGGCCTGGAAGAAGGACAGGTCCGCCAGGTATTGGATGGCGCTGCGCCGGCTGCCCTGCTCGAACAGGTACTGGTTGAACGGCTCCAGCTCCGCGGCGAGCGACGCCGCCGTGCAGTTGCGCTGCACCGCCAGCACCGACAGCGCCCGCGTCACCGTCATCGGCCAGAACGTCTCGACCGCGGCACGAAAGGCATCGCCATCGACTTTCGGACGCGCCTCCACGACGTCGTGGCCGAGATCGGCGCACAGCTTTGCCGTCCGGCGCACCGCCGCGACGCATTCGGCATCCATCTTCGCGGCGTAAAGCGGCGTCTCGGACACCGCGATGCGCAGCCGCTTCGGCGGCTGCCGTGTCGCGGCCAGAAAGCCCTGCCGCGGCGGCTCCGCCACGTAAGGATCACCCGGCAGGCCGCCGCTGGTGGCGTCCAGCAGCGCGGCGCTGTCGCGCACCGAGCGCGTCACCACATGCTCGGCGGTGATGCCGCCAATGGATTCGCCGACGTCCGGACCGAGCGTGATCCGTCCGCGCGACGGCTTCAGCCCGAACAGCCCGCAGCACGCCGCGGGAATGCGCGTCGAGCCGGCACCGTCATTGGCATGGGCCATGGCGACGAAGCCGGCCGCGACCGCCGCCGCGGCGCCGCCGCTCGAGCCGCCCGGGGTGTGGTCGAGATTCCAGGGATTATGGGTGGCGCCGCGCCAGCTCGGCTCGGTAGTGCCCATCGACACCAGCTCGGGCGTGTTGGTCTTGCCGACCGTGATCAGGCCGGCCGCGCGGTAGCGCCGCATCAGCTCGCTGTCATGGTCGATGACATTGTCCTTCAGCAGACGCGCGCTGCCGGTCGTCGCCGTGCCTGCCATATGGCAGTAGAAGTCCTTCAGCAGGAACGGCACGCCGCGGAACGGGCCGTGATGCCGGTCGGACTCCGCCGCAGCGCGGGCATCGTCGAACAGCCGCTGGGTGACGGCGTTGATCGCCCCGTCGCCGGCTTCGATCCGGGCGATGGCGGCATCCACCAGCTCGCGCGGCGAGATCTTCTTGGCGACGACAAGCGCGGCCTGGCCGACGGCGTCGAGGTCGAGGGGATCATTGGACATCTTCAGTGAACCTCTTTGGAAGACTGCTCGTCCGCGGCGAGCGACGCTGCGACGTCGTCGAGCGCGCGAGTCAGCCGCGCGAACAGCTCGGTGATGTCGGCTTCAGCGATAATCAGCGGCGGACAGACTGCGATGATGTCGCCAAGGCTGCGCACGATGAGCCCGTGGGCGAGCGCACTCTCCACCACCCGCGGGCCGACCCGAAGACCGGACGCGAATGGCGTGCGCGCGCGGCGGTCGGCGACGAGTTCGAGCGCGCCGAGCAGGCCGATGCCGCGGACGTCGCCGACCAGCGGATGATCGGCGAACGCCTGCAGCTGCTGCTGGAACGGCACTGCGCGGCGACGGACGTGACCGATCAGGTCCATCTCCTGGTAGATCTTCAGCGTCTCGCGCGCGACCGCGCTGGTCACCGGATGGCCGGCATAGGTGAAGCCATGACCGAAGGTGCCGATGCGATCAGCCTCGTCCGCGACGGCGGCGAAGATCGCCTCCGACAGCACCACCGCGCCGATCGGCTGGTAACCCGACGACAGGCCCTTGGCCACCGACATCATGTCCGGCGCGAAGCCGAACGCCTGCGATCCGAACCAGTGGCCGGTGCGGCCGAAGCCGCAGATCACCTCATCGCTGAGCACCAGGATGTCATGGCGACGCAGCAGCTCGGCGAGCCGCGGAAAATAGCCGTCCGGCGGCATGATGACGCCGCCCGCCCCCATCACCGGCTCGACGATCATCGCGGCGATGGTGTCGGCGCCCTCCGCGACGATCAGCGCTTCGAGATTGTTGATCAGCTGGTCGACGAACGCCGCCTGCGACTGCTCAGACTGTGCCCGACGATAGTAATGCGGCGTATCCGTGAACAGGATCTCGCTGGCGGGCGGCACCAGCGGACCGCGCACATGGTCGAGGCCGCTGAGCGCCGAGCCGAAGATGGTGCTGCCGTGATAGGCGCCGCGGCGGCAGATGATCTTGCGCTTGTGCGGTTTGCCACGCCCTGCCTGGTAGAGCCAGGCCAGCTTGATCATGGAGTCGTTCGCTTCCGAGCCGGAGTTGGTATAGGTCACCCGCGCCGGCGCGATCGGCGCGATCGCCAGCAGCGCTTCCGACAGCTCGATGCAGGGCTGGTTCGAGCGGTGGTTGAAGGTGTGATAGGTCGACAGCGTCGCGAACTGGGTGGCGGCGGCCGCTGCCAGCCGCGCGTCGTTGAAGCCGAGCGAGGCGCACCACAGGCTCGCCATGCCCTCGATGTACTCGCGGCCGTCGCTGTCGACGACGCGCGCGCCGTTGCCCTGCGCCATGATCAGCGGGCCACGGGTCTCGTGGGCGCGCGGGTTGGTCTGCGGATGAAGATGCAGGCTGATGTCCTGAACGTGCAGATCGTTGCGCATCGGCGTCACGCTCCGACCTTGGCGGCGATGCCGTCGACCTCGATGCGCCACTCCGGCCGTCCCAGCGCCTTGACGATCACCAGCGAGGCGGCCGGATAGGGCGCCTTGAGGATGGTGTCGCGCACCGTGCGCAGCGTCGCGAGATGATCGGTCGAGGCCACGAAGTAGTTCAGCTTGACGAGGTCGGACAGCGCCATGCCGCTCGCCTTCAGCACGCTTTCGAGGTTGGCGAAGATCAGCCGGACCTCTTCTTCCAGTCTGTCCGGAATGGTGCCGTCACGCCGCGCGCCGACCTGGCCGGCGAGATGCAGCACCCGCGCCCCCGGCGGCACTTCGACCGCATGATTGTAGTTGCCGAACGGCGCGGCGATGTCGTCACTGGTCCTGTAGCTGAGCATGTTTCGTCCCGACTAGATGTTGGTTGGTTCGAGATTGTTATTGGCGATGCGCCGCGCGCTCTGCAGATAGCTGTCGAAGCGCTCGCGGAAGCGGTCGGCCGGCGCCGACAGCGCCAGCGCGAAGGGGGCGCCGCCGCCGTCGAGCGGCACCGCCATGCAGCAGACGCCGAGCGCGAACTCCTCGTCGTCGACGGCGTATTCCTGGTCGCGAATGCGCACGAACTCCGCATCCAGGCGCTTGACTTCGGTGATGGTGTTGGCGGTGCGCGTGCGCAGCGGATGGCGCTGCAGGTAGTCGTTGCGGCGCGAGAACGGCGCGAACGCCAGCAGCAGCTTGCCGGCG
The DNA here is from genome assembly GCF_018131225.1 of Bradyrhizobium sp. U87765 SZCCT0048. GTDB lineage: Bacteria > Pseudomonadota > Alphaproteobacteria > Rhizobiales > Xanthobacteraceae > Bradyrhizobium_A. The sequence continues at coordinate 1,829,535 of NZ_JAFCMM010000001.1, forward strand.
GCACGGGCATGGGCGTCGCCATACTGGCCGTGCGGCACTTCGGCTGCCTGAATCGCCGAGGTGCCGCGCACCACCGCCAGCGTGACGATCTCGCCCTGCCACCAGCCGACGGCATAGCAGGTCTCGCCGCTCGCGGTGGCGAGGTCGCGCACCAGCGGCCGCAGATAATCCGGCGCCGAGAACTGGCGCTGGAACGCGTCCGTCAGGCTGCCGACGCGCAAGCCGAGCTGATAGCGGCGCTGCTCGTCGCGCGCGATCATGTTCATCGCCGCCAGGGTGTGCACGAGGTGATAGGTGGTCTGGCGCTCGATGCCGAGCGCGTCGCTGATCTCCTTCACGGTCAACCCCTGCTCGCTGCGCGAGATCGCCAGCAGGATGTTGACCGCGCGGGCCACCGAATTGATGCGTTGCCGGGGCATGCTGTCGTCTACCGGCGCATCCGGTGGCGCCACCGCACTTCCGCCGCGCTTCTTCATCAAGCCTCCTCCTTCGCCCTCGCTCCCGTCGTCGCGAGCACCTCGTGCGCCGCCTGCACCACCGTGTCGGCATTGGGCAGCAGCGCCCGCTGCAGCACCGGCGATGCCGGCATGCGCACGTCGGGGGCGCCGACGCGGCGGAACTGGATCGCCCCGCACAGCTCCTGCAGCCGCGCCACCACCTCGCCGCCGAAGCCGCCGGTGAGGTTGGCTTCATGCGCGACCACCACGCGACCGCCGCAGCCGCGCACCGTCGCGGCCAGCGCCTCCTCGTCGAGCGGCGACAGCCAGCGCAGGTCGAGCACCGCGGCATTGACGCCCTGTTGCTGCAGCGTCTCGGCCGCCGCGATCAGGTGCGGCATGATGGTGCCCCAGCCGACCAGCGCGACATCATGGCCTTCGCGCACCAGCCGCGCCTTGCCGACGGGCTCGACCGGCCCACCCAGCGCGACCTGCGCCTTGACCTGATAGAGCGATCTTGCCTCGATGATGATGCAGGGATCGGCGTCGGCGATCGCCGCGCGCAGCATCGCATAGGCATCCTGGGCGGTGGCCGGCAGGCCGACCCGCAGCCCGGGAATGTGGGCGAGCAGTGCCTCGAGGCATTGCGAGTGCTGCGCGCACGAGCCCGGCGTCGCGCCCTGCTGCACCCGCACCACCAGCGGCGCCGTGGTGCGGCCCTGCGTGACATAGCGCACGTTGGCGGCCTGGTTGATGAGCTGGTCGAGCGCGACCAGCATGAAGTCGGCCCACATGATCTCGACCACCGGCCGGCGACCGCACATCGCAGCCCCCACCGCCGAACCAAGGATGGCGCTCTCGGCGATCGGCGTATCGAACACCCGGGCCGCGCCGAAGTCGCGCTGCAGGTAGCGCGTGGCACCGAAAATGCCGCCGGCATGGCCGACATCCTCGCCATAGAGCAGCATCTCCGGTCGCGCCGTCAGCTCGGTGCGCAGCGCCTCGTTGACGGCCTGCACATAGGTGATCTCGCGCGTCTCGGCGGCGGCATCGGCCGCGGCTCGCGTTGCGACCGGCAGCGCGACCACATGGCGCCCCGCTTCAGCCACCTGCGGCGCCTCCAGCGCGGTCACCTTGTCGATCACGGTCGTGATCTCGCCGGTGACGCGCGCGGCGATCGCCGCGAGCTCGTCGGCGCTCGCAACCCCATCGCTGACCAGCGAAGTCTCCAGCAGCGCGATCGGATCCTTGCGGCCAGCGGCCTGGCGGTCGTCCTTGGGACGATAGTGCTCGATATCGCGGTTGTAGTGGCCCCACAGCCGCGGCACATGGCACTCGATGAAAGCCGGGCCGCCGCCCTTGCGCGCCTCCGCGGCTGCCATGGCCACGGTGTCGCGCACCGCCAGCGGATTGGTGCCGTCGATCGACACGCCGCGGATGCCGTAACCGCCGGCGCGCTTGGCGAGACGGTCGACCTTCACGATGCCCGAGATCGGGGTCATCTCCGACCAGCCATTGTTCTCGCAGACGAAGATCACCGGCAGGTTGCGGCTGGCCGCAAACACCAGGCCCTCATGCAACGCGCCCTGGCTGGTGGCGCCGTCGCCGAAGGTGACGATGACGACGCGGTCGGAGCCTTCGCTCACCGCCGCCATTGCCGCGCCGCAGGCGATCGGCACGCCGGCGCCAACGATGGAGTTCTCGCCGAGGAAGCGCCGCTCCGGCGCCATCACCAGCGCCGAGCCGGCACGGCCGCCGTTGACGCCCGCGGCGCGGTGGCACAGCTCGGCCAGCAGTTCCTCCGCCCCGATGCCGCTCTGCAGCGCCCAGCCATGGCCGCGATAGGTAGCGACCACCTGGTCGTCCGCACGCAGCGCCGCGAGCGCGCCGACCGGCACCGCCTCCTGGCCGGCGCACGTGTGAACCGAGCCGGCGATGCGCGGCTCCTTCTCGGTGCTGAGCTCGATGCAGGCGGTTTCGAAGCGGCGGATGCGCAGCATCTCCTCGTAGGCAGTCAGCAGAAACGCGCGATCGGAATTGGACAACTGACTCACCTTGAAACGGCCTCCCTGCACAAAACGTTGTGCGCACAGAGAGCCGTTCGGAGACCAAGATGTCAAATATATTATAAGATTATCACTATATGACAATACACGGCGCATGGAGTCCACCCGCACCACGCCTCGTCCGCTTCGCGCGCCTGATCCCGCTCCGCTTTACGGCTACGACCGCGCCTCCTAGGCTCGCGTCGCCCGCCACCATGACCGCATGACCGGAGACTTCATCGTGCCATCGTTCAAGACCATTCGCGCCCGCGCCGAGAAGCGCAAAGGCGGCCCCAAGGCGCTCGCCAAGCTGCTGCCGCCCGCGCCGGACGTGAAGGCGCTGGCGAAGCTGCGCAACGATCGCGCACTGGCGATGATGACCAAGCGGGTGTTTTCCGCGGGCTTTGCCTGGAGCGTCATCGAGGCGAAGTGGGAGGGTTTCGAGGAGGCGTTTCTCGGCTTCGATCCCGGACGGCTGTCGTTACAGCCTGATGACTACTGGGATGGCCTGATGAAGGACACGCGCATCGTGCGCAATGGCGCCAAGATCATGTCGGTGCGCAGCAATGCGGTGTTCGTGCGCGATATCGCCAGGGAGCACGGCAGCTTCGGCCGCATGCTGGCGGCGTGGCCGGCATCGAACGAAATCGGGCTGCTGGAGCTGCTCACCAAGCGCGGCAGCCGGCTCGGCGGCAACACCGGCCAGATGCTGCTGCGCTTTCTCGGCTGGGACGGCTTCGTGACATCGAAGGACGTGGTGACATGCCTGCGCGACGCCGGCCTCGACATCGCCGAAAGCGTCACCTCCAAGCGCGACCTCACACGGGTGCAGGACCAGTTCAACGCCTGGGCCAAGGAAACCGGCCTGCCCTACATCCAGCTGTCGCGGATCTGCGCGCTGTCGATCGGCGAGAACTACGCGGCGGACAAGCTCGCTGCCATGGCCGGCGGCGAGGAGTAAGGCCGGCCCGCCGGCCGCATCAGCGGCCGACGATCGACTGCAACTTCTCGCGAAAGCGCAGCAACGCGGCGGACAGCATCTCACGCTCCGCATTGAAGCGGTGGGTCGGCGCCGGGATCGATACCGCAACCGGGCGGCCGAAGGGATCGACCATCGCCGTCCCGACCGCGCTGATGCCGATGCCGTGCTCGGCGAGATCGAACGCGAGATGCTTGCGGCGCGTGGCGTCGAGCTCCTTCAGCAGGCGGCTGCGATCAGCGATCGGATAGTCGGCGTGCTCGGTGACGCTCTTGTCGATCAGCGCCGCCGCATCTTCCTTGGCAAAGCACGACAGGATCGCCTTGCCGTTCGCCGTGCAATGCAGCGGGAAGCGCTCGCCGATGCCGGACACCGCGACGAGGCGCTGCTGGCCCGGGATCTGATCGATGAACACCGCCGAGCCGCCCGACAGGATCGAGAGGTCGACGGTCTCGCCGACCTCGTCGCGCAGCGCGACGAGATGAGGATGCAGGATGTCGGTGAAGTTCGAGCTGAGCGAGGCGGCGATACGGGCGAGGCCCGGGCCGATGCGCACGCCGCGGCCGGGCTGCGCCTCAGTGACGAAGTCCTCGTTCGCCAGTGCCGCGACGATGCGCTGAACCGTCGAGCGCGCAAGGCCGACCGCGCGGGCGATCTCGCCGAGGCTGAGACCATCCGGCTTGCCTTCGAGCGCACGCAGCACACTGGCCGCGCGGGCGATGACCTGCACGCCGAGCGCTGCCCCCTTGTCGTCGTCGTCCGTCCGCACACTCACAGAGAATCTCCTCGTCCTGTCGCGCAAGCATTAGCGCGCCCGCAGCCGGTGAACAAATCGGCCGCAGCCGCTTGACTGCTATATGGTACACATGCATTGTATCTTGGTACAAGAAGCCCGGCGGCGTTTTGGCGGCCGGCGGGATGGACACGCAAGGACACGACAAGGAGCGCGCAGCGATGAAGATTCGCGGCATCGAATTCCAGAGCAATCTCGACAACCCGATGGGCCTGGAGTTCTACAATCTCTCCCATCGCTTCGGCTTCCAGTCGCCGAACTGGCCGTATTTCGAAGACGTCAAGATCGAACGCATCCACTACATGGCGAAGTCGGGCGTGCTGTCGCAGCGCATCACGACCAGCATGCACAACACCACCCACATCGACGCGCCCGCCCATGTGGTGGAAGACACACCGTTCATCGACGAGGTGCCGCTGCCGCACTTCTTTGGCTCGGGCATCGTGGTGTCGATCCCCAAAGCAATGTGGGAGCCGATCACCTATGACGACCTCGAGAAGGCCGCAGGACATGCGGTGCAGCCCAACGACGTCGTGATCGTCAACACCGGCTGGCATCACAAGTACCGCGACAGCGAGGAATATTTCTGCAAGTGCCCGGGCTTCGTCGCCTCCGCCGCCGACTGGTTCGTCGAGAAGAAGGTCAAGGTCGTCGGCCATGACACCCAGGCCAACGACCATCCGCTGGCGACCGCGATCGGCCCGCATCGCAACGGCCCGCTGCACCCGCATCTCGCCGAGGAGTACCGGCAGTGGTCGGGCGGCCGCGACTGGAAGGACGACCACCCGGAGTGGGAGCCGGTGCACCGCAAGCTGTTCACCAACGGCATTCTCGGCATCGAGAATGTCGGCGGCGATCTCGACGCGGTCACCAACAAGCGCGTCACCTTCGCGTTCTTCCCGTGGAACTGGGACCGCGGCGACGGCTGCATCATCCGCCTCGTCGCGATGATCGACCGAGCGCAGGGCTATCGCATCGAGAAGGGCACGGCGTTCGCGACATAACGCCGAACGCCCTAGCCAACGCCAACACCAACGCCGCTCCCGCCGGGAGCGGCGAAGGAGGACACGCCCATGCACGTCAAACGGTTCGCGGACGCCGCGCCGTATGAAGCGCCCCATCATCACGGCGTGGTCGGCCTGCGCCTGCAGGGTTTCGAGCCCGGCGGCCCGACCAACCAGTGGGTGGGCTATTCCCAGTTTCTGCCCGGCGGCGGCGCCGGCCCGGACGCCACGCCGTTCGAAAAGGTCTATGTCGTGCTCAGCGGCGAGATGACGGTGCGCGCCGGCGAGCAGGAGATCGTGCTCGGGCCGCTCGATTCCTGCACCATTCCTCCGAACGAGGTGCGCGAGATCGCCAACCGATCCAACCATGTCTGCACCATGCTGGTGATCATCCCCTATCCATCACGGAGCCCGGCGCCATGAGCGTGCCCACCGATCCCCCGTCGCTGTTCTCGGTTGCCGGCAAGGTCGCCATCGTCACCGGCGCCTCCGGCGCATTCGGTGCCGTCGCCGCCCGCACACTCGCATCCGCCGGCGCACGCCTCGTGCTGGCCGCCGGCCAGGCCGATGCCCTCACTCAGATTGCCGACGACTGCCGCGCCCGCGGCGCCGAGGTCGAGACGATTGCACAGCGTCCGTCGGACGAGGCCGCCTGCGCAGGGATCGTCGCAGCCGCGGTCGCACGCTTCGGCCGGCTCGATATCCTCGTCGTTGCATCGGGCAAGAACGACGTCGCCAAGATCACCGAGATGGCGCCGCAGCGTTTCCTCGACGTGATGGACGCCAATGTCACCCAGAGCTGGCTGCTCGCCCGCGCCGCCGGCGCGCAGATGCTCACCCAGGGCGACGGCGGCAAGATCATCCTGATGTCATCGGCGCGCGGCCTGCTCGGCCATCCCGCCGGCTACACCGCTTACTGCGCCTCCAAATCGGCGGTCGACGGCATCACCCGCGCGCTCGGCTGCGAGTGGGGCCCGACCGGCATCACCGTGAACGCCATCGCGCCCACCGTATTCCGCTCGCCGCTGACCGCCTGGATGTTCGGCGATGACGACCGCGCACGCACCACGCGCGAAGGCTTCCTCGCGCGCGTCCCCAAGGGTCGGCTCGGCGAACCGGCCGACCTCGCCGGCCCGCTGCTGTTCCTCGCATCGAAGGCCTCGGACTTCTACACCGGACACATTCTTTACGCCGACGGCGGCTACACGGCGGGATGACAGCGATGACCGCACGACGCATCGCCATTCTCGGCGGCGGCCTGATGGGACACGGCATCGCGCTGGTGTTCGCCCGCGCCGGCCACACCGTCACCATCACCGACCCCCTGCCGAACGTCCGCTCCGCGATCCTCGCACGCATCAGCGGCACGCTGGACGATCTCGGCGCCAGCGGCGACGCACTCACGCACGTCACCGTGGTCGACACACTCGAAGCCTGCGTCGCGGGTGCGGACTGGGTGATCGAGGCGGCGCCGGAAGATCTCGCCCTGAAGCAGAAGATCTTTGCCGACGTCGCCCGCGCCGCGCCGCGCGACGCCATCCTCGCCTCGAACACCTCGGTGATCCCGATCGGGCAGATCATGGCCGAGGTCACCCCGCGCGGCCGCGCGCTCGGCACCCATTGGTGGAATCCGCCCTATCTCGTGCCGCTGGTCGAGGTGGTGCGGACACCGCAGACCGCCGACGATGCGGTGGCGGCGACGATGGCGCTGCTGCGCGAGGTCGGCAAGACGCCCGTCGAGGTCCGCAAGGATGTCGCGGGATTCGTCGGCAACCGCCTGCAGCATGCGCTGTGGCGCGAGGCGATCGCACTGGTCGCCGAGGGCGTCTGCGACGCCGAGACCGTCGACGAGGTGGTGAAGTCCGGCTTCGGCGCCCGCCTCGCGGTGCTCGGTCCGCTGGAAAACGCCGACCTCGTCGGCCTCGACCTCACCCGCGCCATCCACGGCTACGTCTTTCCCGCGCTCGACCGCGCCACGACGCCCTCGCCCTACCTTGACGAGCTGATCGCGCAGGGACGCCTCGGCTTCAAGAGCGGCGAAGGCTTTGCACGCTGGAGCCCCGAGCAGCAGGCCGCGCTGCGCGCGCGGCTGACCCGACATCTCAAGGCGAGCTTCGGCGCGCCCGCCTCCGCAACGGAACCCAAGCCATGACACAAAAGCGATCGAACAAGGTCATCATCACCTGCGCCGTCACCGGCGGCATCCACACCCCGACCATGTCGGACGCGCTGCCGTTCACGCCGGATGCCATCGCCACCCAGGCGATCGAAGCAGCCGAAGCCGGCGCCGCGATCCTGCACCTGCATGCCCGCGATCCCGCCGACGGCCGCCCCTCGCCGGACCCGGCGGTGTTCATGCAGTTCCTGCCGCGCATCAAGCAGGCGACCGACGCCGTCCTCAACATCACCACCGGCGGCAGCCTCAGCATGACGGTGGAGCAGCGGCTCGCCGCGCCGCTGGTCGCCAAACCCGAGATGTGCTCGCTCAACATGGGCTCGATGAACTTCGGCATCTTCCCGCTTGCCGACCGTTACAAGAGCTGGAAGTACGGCTGGGAAGAGCCCTATTTGCGCGGCACCGACGATTTCATCTTCCGCAACACGTTCCGCGACATCGAGCGCATCCTGAAAATGCTCGGCGAGGAGCACGGCACGCGGTTCGAGCACGAATGCTACGACGTCGGCCATCTCTACAACCTCGCTCACTTCGTCGACCGCAAGCTGGTCAAGCCGCCGTTCTTCGTCCAGACCATCTTCGGTATCCTCGGCGGCATCGGCGCCGACATGCGCAACCTGATGTTCATGAAGGAAACCGCCGACCGTCTGTTCGGCGCCGACTATCACTGGTCGGTGCTGGCCGCCGGGCGCTCCCAGATCCCGTTCGCGACCCAGGCCGCAATGCTCGGCGGCAATGTCCGCGTCGGCCTGGAGGATTCGCTGTACATCGGACCAGGAAAGCTCGCGACCTCGAATGCCGAGCAGGTCGCCAAGATCCGGCGCATCATGGAAGAACTGGGCCATGCCATCGCGACGCCGGCGGAGGCGCGCGCGATGCTGGCGCTGAAAGGCGGCGACCAGGTCGGCTTCTGACACTGCTGAAGGGCCGAGAAGCGGAAAACGCTGCGGCCATCTGACAATTGGGAAGGAAACGAGATGAGCGGCGACAACAGATCGGGCGCGCGACCGGCAGTGAAATGGCACGTGCTGGTTGCATGCTTTCTCGCCTACGCCTTCGATGCGATGGATTTCATGCTGCTCGCGCTCGCGATGCCAGCCATCATCGCCGAATGGAATCTGTCGCTGTCCGACGCGGGACTGCTGGGGGCGGCGACGCTTGCCGGCGTCGGTTTGAGCAGCGTCGTCATCGGGTGGTACGCGGACAATTATGGACGGCGGCCGGCGCTGATCGCCAGCCTCGTCGTCTTCGGCGTGCTGACGGGCGCCATCGCCCTTGCCCGGGGCTGGACCGACCTCATGGTGCTGCGCTTTCTCGCAGGCCTCGGACTGGGCGGTGTCTGGGGTGTGGCGGCGGCGTTCATCAGCGAAACCTGGCCCGCCGAACAGCGGGGGCGGGCAACCGCTTTCGTTCTGGGATCCTGGCCGATCGGGTTTGGCTGCGCTGCATTCATCGCCTCGATCATTCTGCCGAGCTACGGATGGCGGGCGCTGTTCCTGTGTGGTCTCGGCGCGGTGGTCGCCGCGCTCTATACGGCGCTGTTCGTCCCGGAGTCGGCGGCATGGGCAGAGCAGCGCGAGCAGCGACGCCACTCCGCGGCCGGGCGGCAGCGGGTCTCGGTCGGCGAACTGTTTGCGCCCGAATATCTGCGCACCACTGTGTTCGGCACCCTTGCCTCAGCCTCGGCCCTTGTCGGCTACTGGGGCGCCAATACCTGGATTCCGACCTATCTCGTGAAAGACCGTGGCCTCGATGCCGCTGACATGTCGTGGTTCGTGGTCATGCTTAACATCGGCATGTTCGTCGGCTACCAGGCGTTCGGCTGGCTCGCCGACAAGATCGGACGGCCCGCGGCCCTGCTCTGGTCCTTTGGCGGCGCAGTCGTGATGCTGCCGATCTATGGCCTCAGCGCCAACACCACACTGCTGTTCTGGCTGGGCCCCGTCGTCGCGCTGTTCTTCTGTTACGCCGGCATCTTCGGATCCTACTTCAGCGAGCTCTATCCAGCGCGCATTCGCAGCCTCGGCGCGGGCTTCTGCTTCAATGTCGGCCGGGGCATTTCCGCCCTCGCTCCGTTCGTGCTCGGCATCATCGCCGCGCGATACGGCCTCGGCGTCAGCGTCGCCCTCTGCGCCGTCGGCTTTCTGTTCGCCGCGCTGTTCACAGTGCTGCTCGCCAGATCCCCCAGGCCGACGCAGGCGGGTCAGGCGCAAAGGCTCGTCCAGCAGGCGTCAGCCGCGGCGAAGACGACATAGAACTCAACCCGACTTGCCACATTCGAAACGACCACACCGACCACAAAGGGAGAAAGCAGATGAGATTCGAAGACGCCAATGAGATGCTCAAGCCAGGCTACCTGCCGTTCGAATCCGGCTACCAGGAGCTCGACGACGGCAAGTGGGTGGTCGCCGCCCTGACCCGCATGCCCGGATGCCGCGCCAAGATGATCGACTGGTGGTTCTCCTGGCTCGGCGACATCGAGTGGTACCGCCTGTGGCATCCGCGCGACCATGTCTACAGCGCCTGGGAAAACCGCGTGAACGGACGCTACATCGGCGCCTCGCACATCGTGCACGAGTATCTCGCCGGCACCGACGGCCCGCTCTACAAGCTGCGCATCGACATCCACGAGCCTACGGAGACCTTCGATGCCGAGCGCTACAAGGCGTCCGGCATGTTCGCGGTGTGTGCGCGGCCGGGACTGCTCGAGGCGCCGATCCAGATCGGCCGCATGACCCATCTGATACGTGACACCGACTATGGCTGCGAGATGCGTTCGCGCTTCTGGCTGGGATTGATCAGCCACCGCGATCCGACGGTGACGCTGCCCGAGGCCCAGATCCGGCAGATGCGCGCCGATCATGTCGACGTCGCCTTCGCGCGACGACTGCATCAGCACTGCGTCGAGGAGATGGGCTACCTCGCCGAGGTGCTGCCGACGCTGTACCGCCGCGTCACGCTCGACGACAGTTTCTGAGCCGACCGCAACGCCTGCGACGGGCCGTCGCGTACGGCCCGTATCGCTCCACCAAGACCGGCCCAAGCCGGCGGCTTTCATCATCACAGGAGGAAACACATGACGCTTCAGCGTTCACGCATTCGCGCGGCTACGATCGCGCTCGGCTTCACCGCAGCTGTCATCGGCGCGCATCCGGCAGCCGCCGCCGACGACATCGTCATCGGCGCATCGCTGCCGCTGTCCGGCCCGCTCGCCGGCTTCGGCAGCTTCCAGCAATGGGGCTACAAGCGCGCGGTCGACGAGGTCAACAAGGCCGGCGGCATCACCATCGACGGCGCCAGGCGTCCGGTTCGCCTCGTGATCCGCGACGACAAGACCGATCCCAACGCCACGGCGGCCAACACCGAAACGCTGATCTCGCGCGAGCGCGTGGTGGCGATGCTCGGGTCCTGCACGCCGGCGCTGGTCAATGCCGGCGCGCTGGTGGCGGAACGCGCCAGGAAGCCGATGGTGACCGGCTGCAATCCGCTCGAGGCGTTCAAGGCGGTGCGCAAGTGGCAGTATGTCTGGGACCTGTTCTTCCATGAGCCGCAGCTCGCGGCGGTGCAGTTCAAGGCGCTCGCCGACCTCGGCGCGCAGACCAACCGCAAGATCGCGATCTGGCACGACAACGGCCCGGACGGCCAGATGGTCGGCGGCCAGATCTGGCCGGCGCTCGCCAAGGAGTTCGGCTACGAGGTGGTGCAGAACGCCGACTTCCCGGTCGACAATACTCAGTTCACCTCGATCATCGCCGAGGCCAAGAGCAAGGGCGCAGAGATCGTGATGGTCGACGCCATCACCCCGCAGGCGATCGCGATCCGCAAGCAGATGGCGGCCGCCGGCTTCACGCCCAAGGTGCTCAATATCGAGAAGGGCGCCGAGCCGGTGCAGTTCGCCGAGGCGCTCGGCAAGCTCGCCGACGGCGTGCTGGTCGGCGGCTACTGGGATCCGTCGTTTCCTTATCCCGGCGCGGCTGAACTCGCCAAGGCGTTCGAAAGCGAGACGCGGCTGACGTCGAGCCAGCACATCGCCGACTCCTACGCCGCCGCCCAGATCCTGCTCGACGCGATCGCGGCGGCCGGCTCGACGGACCCCGAAAAGATCAACGCGGCCATCGGCGAGACCAACAAGACCTATGTCGTCGGCCCCGTGCAGTTCGACCGCGACCACACGGCGAAACTGCCCGTGGTGTCGCTGCAATGGCAGGGCGGCAAGACCATCGTGGTCTGGCCGAAAGACGCCAGGACCGGCGACTTCCTGTTCCCGCTGCGCTGATCCCGCGAGGCTCGCACCATGCCCGACATTGGCATCGTCTCCAGCACCATCGCCGCCGGCCTCCTGCTCGGCGGCATGCTGGCCCTCACCGCGCTCGGTCTGTCGATCGTCCTCGGCGTGATGCGGCTCGTCAATCTCGCTCACGGCGACTTCCTGCTGGTCGGCGCCTATGGCGGCCTCTACCTGCTGCAGACCACCGGTCTCGATCCGCTGCTCGGCCTTCCCGTGGTGGCGATCGTGGTCGGGGGTCTCGCCGTGCCGCTGTACCGCCTGCTGCTGGCGCCGCTCGCAAGCCGCGGCGCGGAAGCCCAGATGATGACAATGTTCGCCGTCGCCATCATCATGGAAAACCTGTTCGTGCTGGCGTTCAGCGCCGACACGCGCTCGATCGCCCGCGACTATGCCACCGTGCCGCTCACCATCGGCCCGGTCACCGTACCGCTGATCTACCTGATCGGCTGTGCCATCTCGGTGGCGCTGATCCTCGCGGTACACTGGCTGGTGACCGCAACCGCGTTCGGCCGCGACCTGCGGGCGAGCGCGGCGGACGCCGGCGCCGCCGCGACGCTCGGCGTCGACGTCGCGCGGGTGCAGATGCTGACGTTTGCACTGGGGGCAGCCTGCGCAGGCGTCGGCGGCACGCTGATCGGCGCCGCGTTCCAGTTCGCACCGTCGAGCGGCGGCGCCTATCTCCTCAACAGCCTCGCGATCGTCGTGCTGGGCGGTCTCGGCAACGTGCTCGGCACGCTGCTCGGCGGCGTCGCGCTCGGCGCACTGCAGAGCGTCGGTGGCCTGACGCTTGGCGACGGCTACCGCGACCTCGTCGGCATGGCGCTGTTCCTTCTGGTGCTGGCGTTCCGCCCCGACGGCTTCATGGCAAGGGGCCGCACATGACCCAGGCATCCCCCATGATCTCCTCAACTGCCTCCGCCCGTCCCGCTCTTGCGTGGTCGACCTCGGCCTCGCACGGCTCCCTCGAAATCGCCGTGCTCGCCGTCGCCGGGATCGCGCTGTGGTTCGCGCCCGCGATCGCCGGTGACCACTGGCTGCAGCTCGGCTTTCGTATCGGCATCTTCCTGGTGCTGGCGCAGGGCTGGAACCTGATGGCCGGTTCGGTCGGCCTCGTCTCGCTCGGCACCTCCTGCTTCGTCGGGCTCGGCGGCTATGTCGCGTTCGGCCTGCTCAACCATCTCGACCTGCCGCTGCCGCTCGCCTTTGCGGCTTGCGCCGTGGCTGGCAGCGCGCTTGCCGCGCTGGTGTCGCCGGCGCTGTTCCGCCTGCGCGGCCTGTACTTCACCGTCGGAACGCTGGCGCTGGCCGAACTGCTGCGGCTGACCATGATCAACGTCCCGGCGTTCGGCGGCGCCACCGGGCTGATCCTGCGCGACGATCCGCCGGCCCTGCCCGTCCTGTTCCGCTACGCGCTGACGCTCGCGGTGATCGCCTCGCTCGCCGCCACGCTGTGCGGGCGCAGCCGCGCCGCCGTGATCATGCATGCCGTGCGCGACGACGCCGATGCGGCGGCGCAGCTGGGCGTGCGCACCTTCCGCGTCAAGCTCGCGGCCTTCATGCTGGCGAGCGCGCTGACCGCCATGGCCGGCGGCCTGCAGGCGGTCAAGCTCGGCGCGATCGAGCCCTACGGCATGTTCGGGCTGCAATGGTCGATCGACGTGCTGTCGATGGTGGTCATCGGCGGCGTCGGCCGCCGGCTCGGCCCGCTGGTCGGCGCGGTGCTCGTGGTCGCCGTCGGCGAAGCCCTCGCTGACTATCCCGAACTGCATGTCGCCATCACCGGCGCCATCCTGATTGTCCTGATCCGCTTCGCGCCCCATGGCCTTGTCGGCCTTGCCGAACGGGCCCTCCCTTCGCGAGCCACACCATGACAACGCTGGAAGCTGCGCCCCTTCTCGTCGCCCGTGGCCTCGTCAAGCGCTATGGCGGCCTCGTCGCCATCGACCAGGTCGATCTCGTCCTGCGTCCGGGCACCATCACCGGCGTCATCGGTCCCAACGGCGCCGGCAAGTCGACGCTGATCGGCCTGATCGGCGGCGCGCTCGCCCCGAGCGCAGGCACCATTCATCTCGACGGCCGCGACGTCACGCGGCTGCCCGCCGCGGAGCGGGCGCGCGCGGGCATCGGCCGCACCTACCAGATCCCGCGCCCATTCCTCGACATGACGGTCGCCGACAATCTGGCAGTCGCGCAGTATTCCGTCGCCCCGTTCATCCGCGCCGAGACCGCGCGCGAGGAGCGCGAAGCCCTGCTCGCGCGCACCGGGCTTCTCGACGTCGCGACGCGTCCGGCGAACAGCCTGCCGCTGCTGCGACGCAAGCGCCTCGAAGTCGCGCGCGCGCTGGCGCTGAAGCCGCGCATCGTGCTGCTCGACGAAGTCGGCGCCGGCCTCGTCGACAGTGAGATCAGCGAGCTGATCGCGTTGATCCAGTCCATCCGCGACGACCACACCGCGATCCTGATCGTCGAGCATGTGCTGCGGGTCGTCCGCGCCTGTTGCGGGCGATCGCTGGTGCTCGATTTCGGCAAGATGCTGATCGAGGGGCCGACCGACGAGGTGCTCGGCAATGACAAGGTTGCCGCGGTCTATCTCGGCAGCAGCGGCGCCCGCCAGGGCACGACCAACGAGACCGCGGTGACCGCCGCCGGCGACGACGTCCACCTCGCCGCACCGGACGCGGAGGCACGGGTGCTGGCGCCGCTGACCGCCCCGACGACAGCTTCATCTGCCGGTACGCCGCTGCTCGCGCTCGCCGGCATCCGCGCCGGCTACGGCCAGGCGCAGGTGCTGCAGGGCATCGACCTGACCGCCATGCCCGGCGAGACCATCGCGATCCTCGGCGCCAACGGCGCCGGCAAGACGACGCTCGCGCGCGTCATCAGCGGCGCCATCGCGCCATCGGCCGGAACGCTGCGGATCGACGGCGCGGATATCACCGGGCAGCCGCCGCATCGCATCGCCAGCCATGGCATCGCCCACTGCATGGAGGGGCGCCGCATCTTTCCGACGCTGTCCGTGCAGGACAATCTGCTGATCGCCGCCCGCCATGTCGACCGCACCACCGCCCGCGCGCGGCTCGCCGCCGTCTACGATCTCTTTCCCGTCCTCGCCGAGCGCAGGACGCAAGGCGGCACGGCGATGTCCGGCGGCCAGCAGCAGATGCTGGCGATCGGGCGGGCGCTGATGGCGCAGCCGCGCCTTGTGATCTTCGACGAGATCAGCCTCGGCCTTGCACCGATCGTCATGGACAGGCTGTACGAGGCGCTGGCGCTGCTGAAGCAGGCCCGCATGACGCTGATCGTGATCGAGCAGGACATCGAGCGGGCACTGGCGCTCGCCGACCGCGCCCACGTGCTCGAACAAGGCCGTTTCGCGTTGACGGGAACGCCGCGCGAGATCGCCGCCGATCCCAGGCTCCGGCACATCTATATCGGCGCAGCCGAGCACGCGGACCAGCACGCGGCCGGCTGACATCGGCGCGGCTCGGTTGCCGGCGCGCAGCCGCGCCATCACTGGCATCAGCATTATTCGGAGAAGCAAGTCCGTCGTCGCGGCGTGATCGTCGCATCGCGCGGCCGTATCACGGTGGCCATGATGATGTCTTGACCACGAAAAGAAACATCCGCCGCGAAACCTGGAGGGAAAACGCGGCGAATGCTCAAGGACGTGCTGTGGGTGTTATTTGCGGATCAGCGGCCGCGCGAGCGGCGCCGGCTCGTCGGGCGCCCACAGGCGAAAGCTCACCTGGGCGAAGACCGAATAGCCTCTGGTGATGCTCGCCGCATCCTGGCCCGGCGCGGCCGTGCCGCCAGAGGCATGTGCGGAGAACTCGTTCAAGGCCCAGACATTGAGGGTCGCCGGACCGAAATCATAACCGACCAGCAGACCGGCAGCCCACAAATTGTAGCGGTTGACGTTGATCGCGCCGTTGTAGAACGCGCTCGACTGATCGTTGGTCACCTGTCCGACGTAGTATCCGACCGGCCCGACCCTCCAGCGGTCGATGGTCCGGGTGGCGGTGAACTCGGCGTGCAGGACGTCACCGCTCTTGTAGTTGGTGACGGTGCTGCGGGTATTGGTCTCGTAGAACAGGTTTGCCGTCAGATTCCAGCCATCCTTCAGGTAGGAGACGATGAACTCCGGCTGGAACGTCCACCACGGATTGCCGACATTGCCGAGCCCGTTCGCCCCGCTGGTCGAGCCATCCGGCGCGTACATGCCAAGCCCCGCCTTGACGAAGAAGCCGCTGTCGCCGAGCTTCCAGCTCAGCTCGACCGGAACGATATAGGTGTTGTGCAATCCGGCGGAACTGATGCTGATGGGCGATCCGATGCCAGCCATGAGCGCGGGCTGCACCAGCACCGCGTTGTAGGTCGCGCCCAGGAACGACCAGCCGGGCACGAACACGAAGCCGGTCGCTTCCGCCGCGATCTGGACCCTGGTCTGCGCACCGCCGACGTTGGGCGCACCGGGCCCGACCAGCGACGCCTGATAAGTGCCGAACTGCTGGAACATGTAGACACCGGGCGGCGGTGCACCGGCCGTGGCGGCGCCGAGCGTGAGACCGGGCTTCTGCGCCCAGCCGGAAGAACCGAACTCATACGCATGCGCCACACCATTGCTCAGCGCAGCAACCATCCCTGACGCCGCGCATGCCGCGGCCGTCCGCCGTAAAGCAGTCATTGATTTCCCCCGAGTGATTATTGTATAGCGGTACACTCGTACTGAATATCGATACACACAACAATACCGCAGCGGCCGGCGCCGCCGGATTCCCCGCGGCTGTTGCCCAATAATCACATTGCAATTCAATTGTATCACATTGCGGTTCACGATCACGTTGGCACCCGATGACGCCCAACGCCTTCCTCACCACCGAAGGGCCCTGCATGCGATTTGCCGATGCCAACCAACTGCTCGACGCAGCGATCTCGCGGTTCGAGAGCGACTGGATCCGTCACGACGACGGCCGCGCGCATGTCGCGGCGCGCGCCCACATGATCGGCGGCACGGCAGCGATGGCCGAATGGTGGCTCGGCTATGTCCACACCACCGAGCAATAAAAGTAGTGGGATGGATCGGCGAGCGCGGCACCGGCCGCTATGTCGGCGGCACGCATATCGCGCACGAGTATTTTGGCGGCGGTCCGACGCTATTCAGGCTGCGGCGATGCGCTCGCGCTTCGGGCTCGGCGCACTCGATCCTGTGCCGCCGCACATTGGCGCGCTCCTGCCGACACTGTACCGCCGCAATACCGCGGCATGATCACCTTCATCGCGGCCGGCATCCGCCGCCGCAATGCTTGATCTCCGCGCCGATCGTGACTAATCAGGCGACGAAGACAACCTCAGAGGACTTTCGCAGCCATGGATTTCAACCCGACAGCAATGCCGACCAGCCTTGCCCACGGGGATTTCCAAGCGCATGCCAGCCTCCATCGTTCTATCGCACGTCGGCCTGTCCACGCCTGACGGCAGAGCCCTTCTCAGCGACATCAATCTGAGCTTCGGACCCGAGCGGACCGGCATCGTCGGCCGCAACGGCATCGGCAAATCGCTGCTGCTCGCGACGATGGCCGGTGACCTGCCGCCGCGCGCCGGCACCGTGTCGATCGCCGGAACCGTCGGTCTGCTCCGGCAGACCGTTCAGCCGCCTTCCGGCGCGTCGGTCGCGGACCTGTTCGGTGCACGGCAGGCGTTGACGGTGCTCGCCCGCGCCGCGCATGGCCATGCCACGGCCGAAGAGCTCGCCGACGTCGACTGGTCGCTGGACGAACGCATCGCGACCGCGCTCGCGGACGTCGGCCTCACCATCCCGCTCGACACCGCGCTGGCGGCGCTCTCCGGCGGCCAAACCACGCGGGCGAGCCTTGCCGCGCTGGTGCTCGCCGCGCCGGACATGCTGCTGCTCGACGAGCCGACCAACAACCTCGACCGCCCCGGGCGGCAGGCGGTGATCGACCTCATCGCCAGTTGGCGCGGCGGCGCCGTCGTCGTCAGCCATGATCGCGGGCTGCTGGATGAAATGGACGTCATCGTCGAGCTGACGTCGCTTGGCGCGGCGCGTTATGGCGGCAACTGGACGCAGTATCGCGAACGCAAGGCCGTCGAGCTGCGGGCCGCCGAACACGACCTTGCCCACGCTGAAAAGACAATGGCTGAAGCCGATCGCCACGCCCGCATCGCGGCCGAACGGCGCGACCGGCGCAGCAGCGCCGGAGCGCGCAAGGGGGCGCGCGGCGATCTGCCCAAAATCCTGCTCGGCGCGCGCAAGAGCCGGGCCGAGGCCAGCACGGGCGACGGCGTGCGGCTCGCCAACCGCCAGCGCACCGACGCGCTGGAGGCCGCCACCACCGCGCGCGCCCGTATCGAGATCCTGCGGCCACTCGCCATCACGCTCGCATCCACCGGGCTTGCGGCCAGCCGCACGGTCCTCACGCTCGATCGCGTCACGGCCAGCTATGATGGCGCGCCGCCCGTCATCCACGACCTGTCGTTCACCATCACCGGACCGCGCCGCATCGCCGTGACCGGTCCGAACGGCGCGGGCAAGAGCAGCCTGCTGCGGCTGATCACAGGCCAGCTGCAGCCCTCGCATGGCCGCGTGTGCGTTGCCGTCGACATGGCCATGCTCGACCAGCACGTCGACGTGCTGGACGCGCAGGCCTCGATCGCCGACAATTTCATGCGTCTCAATCCGCTAGCCGGCCACAATGCGTGCCGTGCGATGCTCGCGAATTTCCTGTTCCGCGCCGATGCCGCGCTGCAGATCGTCGGCACGTTAAGCGGCGGGCAACGCCTGCGCGCAGCGCTTGCCTGCGTGCTCGGCCGCCAGCATCCGCCGCCGCTTCTGGTCCTCGACGAGCCAACCAACCACCTCGATATCGCGTCCATCGAAGCCGTCGAAGCCGCCCTCACCGCCTACGACGGCGCGCTGGTGGTCGTCAGCCACGACGAGCTGTTCCTCGACGCCATCGGCATCGAGCAACGAATCGATCTTGCAGCCGCGGGCGGCGGCAACCGCTAGCCGCAGCCCGCCCGCGAGGCTCAGACCGGCCGGTCGCCCTTGTTGACCCTGAGCGTGCGGTTGTCGACGCCGGGGAGCATGCGCGCCGGATCCCGGGTGACGACAATGTCGAGCACCGTCGGCCGGCTGGTCGTCGCCAGCGCATCGAGCAATGCGGGCCGCAACTGCTCCGGATCGGTCACGCGAATGCCATGACAGCCCATGGCGCGCGCGATCGCGGCGTAGTCCATCTCGACGAGATCGGACGACTGATAGCTGCCGGGTCCATAGACCGCATGCTGCAGCGCCTTCACATAGCCGGATGCGGCGTTGTTGAAGACGCAGGTGATGAAGTTGGCGCCAAGACGGCGGGCGGTTTCGAGCTCGCCCATCGACATGTTGAAGCCGCCGTCGCCGGTCATCGCGATCACCCGGCGCGACGCGCCCGCCCCGAGCTGGGCGCCAAGCCCGCCGGGAACGCCATAGCCGATCGAGGCGAAGCCGCGGTCGGCGACAAAGCCACGCCCGGCGCGTTTGGTATCGAACAGCAGGCCACCCCAGTGGGCAGCGAAACCGCCATCGGCAACCAGAATGGCATCTTCGGGCATCACCGCGTTCAACTCGCCCATCAGACGGCCGATGTTGATCGGCGTCTCCCGCGACTCCAGCCGATCGGCCGCCCCCACACGCCACTCCGCCATCCGCCGCGGGATCTCGGCCAGATAATCCGCACGACGGGCGCGCCGCTGGCCGCCGTCGCCGAGTGCGGCGGACAGATCCTCGAGCGTCAGCCGCGCATCGCCGGCGAGCGCGATCGCCGTGCGTGTGGTGCGGCCGATTTCCTCGGCAAGGATATCGACATGGATCACCGTCTTGGCCGGGCCGATCAACTGGAATCGCTTCGTCGCGACCTCACCGAGCTTGCAGCCGACGACCAGAAGGCAGTCGGAGGTCTCGACCAGTTCGTTGGCGATACGCGAGTAACGCCCGAACAGGCTCGCCGACAGCGGATGGTTGCAGGCGATCGCGCCCTTGCCCGACATGGTGTGCGCGACGGGAATACCCTGCCCTTCCGCCAGAGCCTGCAGCGCCGCATATGCGCCGGAAATGTGCACCCCGCCGCCAGCAAGGATCAGTGGCCGCTCGGCCCGCGCGAGCTTCTCCACCGCACGCGCAAGTTCCGCTCCGTCGGGACGCGACCGTCGCGCCTGCGCCGTCAAGGTGCCCGTATCGACCCAGAAATCGGTGGCATCGAACGCCACCTCGGCGTGGGCGACGTCCTCGGGGATGTCGATCAGCACCGGCCCCGGGCGCCCCGACGTCGCGATCGCGAAGGCGCGGCGGACGAGCTCCGGAATGCGCCGCGGCATCTCGATGCGGATCACCTCCTTGACCACGGGCCGCAACACCTCGACCTGGTGCGCCTCCTGGGTCATGTTCTTCCAGGAATGCTCCCGATTGGTGTCGCCGGTGATCGCGATCATCGGGATGCCGGCGTTGAGCGCCTCGGCAAGACCCGTGACCAGATTGGTCGCCCCCGGGCCGAGCGTCGCATCGACGACCGCCGGCCGGTTGGTGACACGGGCATAAGCGTCGGCTGCAAACACCCCGGCACGCTCGTCATTGATCAGTGCATGCCGCAATCCCAGCACACGACAGGATTCATAGTAGGGGAGCAGCTGAAACCCACCCATCCCGAACAACACTTCGACCTCATGCAGCTTGAGCATTTCGCCAAGCGCACGGCCGCCGGTCATGGTCAGGGACGTATCGATCTGCATCACGTTCACGGTTCACTCCTTTTCGTGTCGATCCAGACTTCCGCGAGGCGGCTGACGAAAGCCGCGCTCGAAATGCCACGCTCACCGCCAATCGCCGCGGCGCTGCGGTTGACATGGGTGATGAAACCATCCGCCAGGGTCGAGCGGCCGTCGCCGATGCGGGCGCTCCACGCGCTGACCGTGGCGGCGGGAATGCCGAGCGCGTCGAGCGCGCCGAGGCGGGAAATGCCGGCGCCATCGGCGCCGACGTCGGCATCGTTGTAGACCACCGCAAACACGCGGTGCTTGATGGCGGAGGCGCTGCGACCGCCCAGCAGCGCGCCATGGGAGCCGGTCAGCACGATGGCCTCGGCATCTGCGGGGGTGACCAGCGAATTGGAATCGATCGTCACCACCGGCACCGGAAGGAACTCGGCCATCGCGAACCGTACTTCGCTCCCACAGCCATTGCCGGCACCATTGATGGATGCCGACCGACCATCGGCCCGGCGATCGCCTCCATCTCGAGACCACGCCGGCATATCCTGCAGAAGGGCGAATGCCGTGGCAGCGCGCATGCCCTCGCGAAGGCCACACCGACGGGCCGCCTCATTCACCACCGACAGCACACCGCGCGCGAGACAGTCCGCCCCGTCGCCGATCCGCGCCGAAGCGTGACTGACCGCCGCCGCCGGGATGCCATGGGCATCGAGCAGGGCGAGGCCGGCGACACCCGCCTGCTCGCGGCCGATACCGGCGTCACAGAAGATCACCCCGCCCGCGGCTGCGCCAAGCGCACAACGCGCCGAATAGATCCCGCCATGGGAGGCCGCGACAACCGGGCGCCCCGCGACATCGGGCGGCAGCTCGGTGATGCTGTCGAGCACGATTCCCGCCATGGCCTACACCGTCGCCACGGGTGTGACCGGAGATCCTACCGCGCCAGGCAGGCGCAGCGGCGGTGCGGTCAACAGAAAGCGCGAACGCTGATGCTCACGGAGCCAGCGGGCGAGTGCGCTCAAGTACCAGAGCTCGCCGAGAGGGATGCCCAGCTTGAACAGGCAGTGATGGTGCAGCGGCACGAACGGCCGCGCGCCACGCTCCGGACCGCGCGCCGGAATGGCTTCGACCGCATAGTTGTCGGCCGCGATCGCGGCAACGCCGCAATCGGTGATCCACTGCAGCAGCCGCTCATCCGCGCCGTCCAGCGCCGCGCAGGCATTGTGCAGAACAGCCGGGTCGGGATCGCGGTTCATCTCCAGCACGACTTCGGCAAAACCGGTGTGCAGGCAGAGCACGTCGCCGGGGGCGACCTCGATGCGATCGGCGTCCATCACCCGCATCAGCGTGTCATAACCGACCAGCGTGCGGCCGTGACCGAGGTGATGCGCGAGGTCCACCAGCACGCCCCGGCCCTGGACGCAACGCTCCGCCATGTGCTCGACACCGAGCGCACTCGCCACAGCTGCGGTTTCCGGCGCCACGACATCGGCTTCCGCGCGGAAGCCGTTGTAGTAGACCGGCTCGGCGACACCATCGCCATCGGCATCGAACAACGCACCGATATGGGCGAGGCTGTCCCACTGCGTCGAATACTGGGTGCACAGCAGGACGGCGTCGTCACACCCACAGTCGCAAAACTGCGCCCCTTCGTGCGTGAAGCGATAGTTGAAGTAGCGCTCGCCATGTCGCTCGGTCGACATCCGCTGCGGCGGAAAACGATGCGGCGCGAGCGCGCGCCCGCCGGGATAGTCGAGCGGCAGGCTGAGGCAGAATGTGAGCCCTTCCCGCGCTTCCGCGAGCCCTTCCCGCACCTTGTGGGTCGTGATGAGGTTGAGACGGCCGAGCTGGTCGTCGTCCCCGAACTCGCCCCAGTTCGAGCCCGCCGGCCGATGGACCCAGCGCCGCGCCGTCACGCGCTGCCTATCGTCGATCATGTGCACGTCCCGTCTCACAGGAAGCCAATGGAGATCCAGGGCACGCACGCGACCAGCACGATACCCGCGAACAGCGCCAGCAGGTATCCCCAGATCGCCCGCATGCCTTCGTCAGGCGCGACGCGCCCGATGGCGCAGGCGGCGTAGTAGCCAACGCCGAACGGCGGGGCGAACAGGCCGAGCCCCATCGCGAGGATGGCGACCATGGCATAGTGCACCTCATGAATGCCGAGCTGCCGCGCCACCGGAAACAGCAGGGGTCCGAACAGCACGATTGCGGGAATGCCCTCCAGCACGCTGCCGAGCACGATGAACACCAGCACCGACACCGCCATGAAGACCGCGGCGCCGCCGGACAGGCCGGCCATCGCCTTCGTCAGCGTCTGCGAGAAACCCGACTGGGTCAGCGCCCAGCCCATCGCCGTGGCGGTGCCGATAATGAAGAGAATGGCGCCGGACAGCACTGCCGTCTCCACCAGCCTGGGCAGCAGCTGCCGCCAGGAGAACTGCCGATAGATCAGCATCCCGACCAGCGCTGCATAGACAATGCCGATGGTCGAGACCTCGGTCGCGGTGGCGATGCCTTCCATGACCGCGGCTCGGATCACGAACGGCAGTGCCAGCGCCGGCAGCGCGACCACGAAGGCGCGCCCGATTTCCCGCCGCGACGGACGCACCACGCCCGACAGATCCTCGCGGCGATAGCGCCAGGCAACGGTCAGGCACAGCGTCACCGCCAGCACCAGCGCGGGCAGCAGACCGCCGGTGAACAGCGCGGCGATCGAAATGCCGGTCACCGAGCCGAGCGTGATCAGAACAAGGCTGGGCGGCACGGTTTCGGTCTGCGCGCCGGTCGCCGCCAACAACGCCACCAGATCGCCGGGCCTGGCACCGCGCGCCTTCATTTCCGGAAACAGCACCGGCGCCACCGCCGCCATGTCGGCGGCCTTGGCACCCGAGATGCCGGACACCAGGTACATCGCGCCAACCAGCACATAGGACAGGCCGCCGCGCACATGCCCCAGCAGGCTCGCCAGGAACTGGACCATGGCACGCGCCATGCCCGTCATTTCGATCATCATGCCGAGCAGCACGAACAGCGGCACCGACAGCAGGATCAGGTGCCCCATGCCCTCGTTGATGCGGCTGACGACCACCAGCATCGGCGCATGGGTGGCGACCGAGACATAGCCGAAGGTGGCGAGGCCAAAGGCGAAGGCGATCGGCACCCCGCCGAACACCATGGCAAACACGAAGCCGACGAAGAAGATCAGCAGATTGAAATAGCCAAAGCCGGCGAACAGCGGCGCACAGGCGCCGACCAGCGCGACAGCGGCAATGGTCATCAGCGCTGCCGTGATGGCGCGGCGCCGGTCCACAGCCTGTGCGAGACGCAGCACGCCGAATATCGCCATGACGGCGACGCCGACCGGCAGCGCGGCAGCGCGCCAGGCCCCGGACATTTCCATGGCCGGCGTCAGCATCAGCGCTTCCTCCTGCGCGAGCTCGACCGCCGCGGGAAGGATGAGAAACAGGAAGGCGGTCGCGAGCGCCGTCGCCAGCAGGTCGAGAAACTGACGCGCCGCCGGCGGCACTCGGGCGATCACCGCCGTCATCCGCATGTGCTCGCCGCGGCGAAACGCCATGGCCGCACCCAGCAGCGCAAGCCAGGTGAACAGGATCGAGGCCAGTTCATCCGACCACAGGAGGGGCGCGTGAAAGACATACCGCGCCACGATGCCGGCGAGCAGAATCACGCCTTCGACCAGAACCAGTCCGCCAGCGAGAGCGGCAACGATCCGGGAGAGGACGTTCTCGATGTCCCGCAGCCGCGGCGCAACTCCACCGGAGATCATCTGCGCATGGGCATGCGGCACCTGCTCGGCGACGGTCATGACAGCTTCCTTCCGGCGCTTTCCTCGAGCAGCGACCATGCCGCCTCGCCATAACGGCCCTTCCACTCCTCATAGAAGCCACCCTTGCGCAGCGCTTCCTGGAACGGCTCCGGCTCCGTACTGTTGAAGACGAGCCCGAGGCGGGTCAGCGTCTCCTGCAGATTCCTGTTCAACCGCTCCACTTCGGCACGCTGCGCGACCGCCTGGTCATCGATCACGCCGACGACGGTCTCGCGCAGGTTCGGCGGCAGACGATCGAGCGCACGCCGGTTGGCGAGGAACCAGAAGCCGTCCCACATGTGGTTGGTGAGCGAGCAATATTTCTGGACCTCATAGAGCTTGGCGCTCTCGATGCTGACCAGCGGCGTCTCCTGCCCATCGACCACCCGCGTCTGCAGCGACGAATACACTTCGCCCCAGTTGATGCTGACCGGCGCGGCGCCGAACGCCTTGAACATCGATGTCCAAAGCGGGCTGACCGGCACGCGGATCTTGAGCCCCTGCAGATCGGCCGGCGTGCGCACCGGCTTCACGCTCGACGTCACCTGGCGATAGCCTCCGCTCCAGATCCGACCGAAGGTCACGACGCCAAACTTGTCGATCGCCGCGCGGACATGCGCCCCGAGCTTGCCGTCCATCGCGCGCCAGACGTCGGGATAGTCGGGAAAAGCGAAGCCAATGCCGTTGATCGAGGCGATCGGCACCAGCGACGCCAGCACCAGCCCGGAGATGGTGTAGAATTCGATTGCCCCGGTTCGGACCTGGGTCAGCATGTCCATTTCCGAACCGAGCTGACTGTTGGGGAAGATCTGGATTTCGACCCGTCCGGCGGTCTGGTCGCGGATCTTGTCGGCGGCGATCGTGATGTTGCGCGTCAGCGGATGCTCGGCGTTGACGTTGCCGGCATACTTGTAGGTGAACTCGGCGGCGTGCGCCCGCCTGAGCCGGATAGCGGGGCTCGCAATCATCCCCGCCCCGACCGCCGTGAGCAGTGTTCGACGGCTCAACTTGAGCATGGCTTCCTCCATGAAATGCGTCGGCGTTACGCCGATCGTTGTCGTCGTATGAAATTCAGCGCCCGACGCAGCTCTTGCCGCCGTCGACGGGCAAACAGACTCCGGTGATGTATGCAGCCTCGTCCGAGGCCAGGAAAAGCGCGGCGCGAGCGACGTCCCACGCGTCCCCCATACGCCCCATCGGACTTGCCGCATGCCGCGCACTGAGCATCGCTTCGGTGCTTTCATAGCGGCCGGCGATCTGGGTTCGAATGAGAGGGGTATCGATCACACCAGGCAGCACCGCATTGGCACGAATGCCGCGGGCGGCATACTGAACCGCGATGGCGCGCGTGAAATGATTGAGGCCCGCCTTTGCCGCATAATATGAAATATAGGGATAGCTGTTGATCTGGATCGAGGCGAGCGAAGAGACGTTGACGATGGCGCCCTGCCCTCTTTCCAGCATGATCGGCAGAACATGCTTGCAGGTCAGGAACGCGCTGGTGAGATTGGTGTCGATCACCCGGCGCCAGCTGTCCTCGCCGGCCTCGATCACATCGGCCATGTCGGTGATGCCGACATTGTTGTGCAGGATGTCGATGGTGCCGAGGGCATCGACCGCCTCGCGAACGACGTCGGCCACAGCGCTGCTCGACGTCACGTCTGCCTGCAGCGCAAGGCATTGCCCGCCCTCTTCGCGGATGATGTCGCGGGTCTCTTCAGCCGCAGCTCCCTGCACGTCGACCGCGACGACCATCGCGCCCTCCCGGGCATAGAGCGTGGCCGCCGCCTTTCCGTTGCCCCATCCGGCCCCCGACGATCCAGCGCCGAAGACGACAGCGACCTTGCCGCGAAACCGGCCATGGGCATGCGCATGGGGCCGCGTTTGGCCACCACCCATGCCGGCCGGCTCGCTGTGTTCGCGCGAAGCGGTCGCGCCAGAGGGCCACCCCGACGACATCGTTTCACTCCCCGAAATCGTTCCGTATTGTGGAACAGTTATATTTAATATATGGAACACTTACACTGCTGAAACGGGATGTCAAATCGTCGATTTGAAAATCCCGTTCATATGCAGCGGAAACAGGCTTTCGCCGCGCCGACCGGCGTGACATCTGTTTCAAAAATGTACCTGTCACAGGGAGGAATAATGGAACTCATCGCAGACGAAGCGCTCGAGCGCGGCGGCGAGACCGCAGCGGCGGTCAAGACCATCGATCGCGCGGCGAAGTTGCTGGCGGCGCTGGTGGGCGAGGACGAACGCGGCGCCATGCTCAGCGACGTCGCCCGCCGCACCGGACTTGGCAAGGCAACCGTCCATCGCCTGCTCGGGGCACTGACCGATGTCGGCTTCGTCGCCCAGGACGCGGGCACGCGTCGCTATCGCCTCGGCGTCGGCCTGGGCCTGCTCGCGACCACCGCACGCCACCGTCATGTCGGCGCGCTGGCCTATCCCTTTCTCGAACGTATCGCGCGGATCACGGCCGACACCGCATATGTGTCGGTGCGCGAGGGTCTGTCCGCGGTGTGCATCGGCCGCGAGGTCGGATCGTTTCCGATCCGGACACTCTCTCTCGAGGTCGGCCACCGCCGTCCACTGGGCATCGGATCGGGCAGCCTCGCGCTGCTGTCGTTCCTGTCCGACGCCGAGATCGACGCGGCGATCGCCGGCAACCGCCACTGGCTCGAGGACTACCCGCGCTTCGACGCCGACCTGCTGCGCACGCTTGTCACCGAGACGCGGCGCTACGGTTTCGCATTCAACGACGGGCGGGTGATTCCCGGAATGAACGCGATCGCAGTACCGGTGCTCGACGGCGAAGGGCGCCCGCTGGCCTCGCTGAGTGTCGCGGCAATCGCCGAGCGGTTGCGCGGCGAGCGCATTCCGGAGGTGGTGCAACTGCTGCAGCGCGAGGCGGCGGAGCTTGCCGCGCTGATGCAATCGGATTTTGCCGACAACGCCATCCAGGTGTCGTCGCCCGAGGATCACAAAGCGAAACGCTCGACCCGCGGAGGTTCCCGATGAACCTCTCGACACGTTCGGTCTTCAAGGAAGCTGCAGCGCCGCGCAGTCTTGGCCTGCGCCATCACCCGGTCGCGGCCATCGGCCCGCACGACGTGCTGGTCAGGATTCACAGCGCCTCGATCTGCGGCACCGATCTGCACATTTACAAGTGGAACGACTGGGCTGCGCGCAGCTACCGGCCGCCGACCGCCCTCGGGCACGAGTTCGGCGGCACCGTCGTCGCCGTCGGCGACGGCGTGACGCGGGTGCGCGAGGGCGACATCGTCAGCGCCGAGACCCACCTGCCCTGCGGCCACTGCCACCAATGCCGGCTGGGACGCGGCCACACCTGCGACAACCTCAGGCTGTTCAGCCGGATGGGGCTCGGCTGCTTCGCCGACCACACTGTCGTCCCCGACGCGCTGCTCCGTGTCGTCCCGGACGGCATTCCCGTCGAATTCGCAACCATGATGGAGCCGCTCGGCGTTTCCGTCCGTGCCGTCACCGAAATCCCTGTGACGGGCGCCAATGTGCTGATCGTTGGCTGCGGCCCGATCGGCCTGTTCGCCGTCGCCGCGGCACGTGCCTATGGTGCCGGTGCGATCATCGCAACCGATCTTGCCGCCTATCGCCGCACACTGGCGCAGCGTCTCGGCGCCGACGACGTCGTCGATCCAGCACGCCAGTCGCTCGCCGACGCGATGCCGGCGCGTCTCGTCCGTGACAAGTTCGATGTCGTGATCGAGACCTCGGGCAGCGAACAGGCATTCCAGGATGCACTGACCCAGACCCGCAGGGGCGGCGATATCGTCTTCGCGAGCCTTCCCGACCGCCCGTTCAGCATCGACATGACCCGCCATGTCATCCTCAGCGAGATCACCCTGCGCGGCGTCTATGGCCGACGCCTCGACCAGACCTGGCTGCAGACAGAAGCGCTGCTGCGCTCGCATGGCGTAATGCTGTCGCAGGTGCTGACCCACACCCTGCCGCTCGCCGACTACGACGCCGCATTCGCGCTCGCCGCGTCCGGCGAAGCCGGCAAGGTCGTGCTGCGTCCCTGACAGCAGCGCCGGCGGTCGGAGCAAACATCGCGCTCCCCAACGATGCTGGCGAGAACCGCTAGACCGTCGCCACCGGCGTCACCGGCGAGCCGACGGCGCCGGACAGCCGCAGCGGTGGCGCGGTGAGCAGGAAGCGGCTGCGGCCATGGGTCCGCAGCCAGGCGTTCAGCTCCGACAGATGCCAGAGCTCACCGAGGTGAACGCCGAGCTTGAACAGGCAGTGGGCATGCAGCGGGACGAATGGCCGCGGCCCCTCGCCGCCCCGCGCCGGGATCGCCTCCACTGCATAGTTGTCGGCGGCGATCGCGGCGACGCCACTGTCGGTGATCCACTGCAGCAACCGCTGATCGGCGCCGTCCAGCGCGCAACAGAGATCATGCAGCACCGCGGGATCGGGCGTCCGGTTCATCTGCAGGACAGCCGCTGCAAAACCCGTGTGCAGGCAGAGGATATCGCCCTCCTCGACTTCGACGCTGTCGGCCTCGATGATCCGCATCAGATCGTCATAACCGACGAGGTAACGCGCGCGACCGAACCGGCGCTCGAGATCCACCATCACGCCGCGCCCCTGGACACAGGTTGAGGCCATGTTCTCGATGCCGAGCGCGGCACCGCCATCGCCTTCCACGCGCGCCTCTGGCTGGCGCACGTCGATCCCGGCGCGGTAACCGTTGTAGTAGACGAACTCGGCCACGCCGTCGTCATCGGCGTCGAACGCCTGACCGATGTGCGCAAGACTGTCCCACTGGGTGGAGTACTGCGTGCACAGCAGCACGGCGTCATCGCAGCCACAGTCGGAATACTGCGCGCCCTCGTTGGTGAAAGCGTAGTTGAAATAGGTCCGTCCGTGGCGGACGGTCGGCTGCAGCTTCGGCGGGAACCGATGTGGCGCCAACGCCTGCCCGCCGGGATAATCGAGCGGCAGGCTGAGGCAGAACGTACGCCCCTCGCGCACCTCCGCCGCCGCCCGCTTCACGCGCTCCGGCGTCAGCAGATTGAGCCGCCCGATCTGGTCGTCGGCTCCGAAATCGCCCCAGTTGGCGCCGGCAGGGCGCTTCTTCCAGCGTGGCATGGACATGGCTTCCCTCATCTGTACGCGCCGCTGGCCAGTCAGGCCGATCGTGGCAGCATCTTCTCACCGGCGATCGCCGACTTTGCGCGCTCGCCAATCCTGTCATAGAGGCCCCGCAGCAGCCACGGCAGCGTATAGACCGCCACATGGCTGACCGCGAAGAACAGCATGATATCCGGCGTGATCGCAGCGCCGAGCCCGGCGCACAGGATCGACATGTTGCGGTTGCCGGCGAGCATCGCCGCGGTCGCGCTGCGCGTCGCGCCGAACTTCAGGAAGGCGAACGCCGTGACGATCTGGACGGCAACATTGCTGACGAAGCCGGCGGCGACGAATGCCAGGATGCGTCCCGGCCGTGCCGCAAAGGCATCTCCCAGTCCCGCCGTGAGCGCTGCGGCATAGGCGATCAACGTCACGATGATGAGCCCGTTGAGCGCATCGGCATGACGCTGGAGGCGTTCACCGCCGGCAAGCCGGCGGACCACATAGGCCGCTCCGGCGGCCAGTCCGATGAACACCCCGACACGCGCAATCAGGACCGGCGCATCGATCCCGATCGGCAGCCCCGCCAGCATGAGACAGAGCGCCGGACCGATCAGCGGCACCACAAAGATGCTGATCAGCGCGACGCCGGTCGCGAGTGGCACATCGAGCCCGAGCAGAACCGCAAACACGATGGCCGCCGTCATCGGCGGCGATGACGCCCAGATGACGATCGCCTGAGAGAGGCCTTCGGGCAGCGCCAGCAACCGCAAGGCGCCGCCCGCCAGCAGCGGGACGACGACGAGGCACCACACGATGATCGCACAAGGCAATCCTGGCCGGGACCGGACCGGCGCGAACGTCGCACCGTCGATCTTGAGCAGCGAGACCGCGGTGAACAGGAACACCAGCACCGTGAGCCCGCCGCGCAACAACTCCGCGAGCGGCGGGATCAACAGCCCGACGAACACGCCGAGCGCGAGCGCTGCGGTCGCATGGCGACCCAGCCAGGCCAGGATGCGCATGACATGACCTCAATACTGGTCGCTGACCGTGGTGGCCGCGTTCGATGGCCCGATCCTGGATGGATCGATTCCCAGCAGCGGCGCCACCGTCGCGACGATCTTCGATGCACGGACGCGATAGACATCCTCCAGCGGCGGCGAATAGCCGACGGGGATGCGCGGTGAAGCCACCCGGCGGACCGGCGCAACCAGCGTCTCATGCAGCTCTTCGGCGACCGTCGCGGCGATCTCTGCGCCGATACCGACATCGCGGACGCTCTCATGGACGACGACGAGCCGCCGGGTCTGCGCCACCGATCGCAGGACAAGCGCCTTGTCCCATGGCCACAGTGTGCGCAGATCGATGATCTCGATCGACGCGCCATGGTCCTGCAGCACCTCGCCGGCGCGGAGCGATTCATGCAGCGCCGTGCCCCAGGTCACGACCGTCAGATCGGAGCCGGCCCGCACGACACGGCCGACCCCGAACGGGATCGGCTCTCCCGCGTCCGGGACATCACCCGTCACCTGCCACAGCTCCTTGGCTTCCAGATGCATCACCGGATCTTCACCCCGCAGGGCGGTGAGCAGCAGCCCACGGGCATCGGCCGGCGTTGCCGGCGCGGTCACCACCAGACCCGGTATATGTGCGAACCACGCTTCGAGACTCTGCGAATGCTGGGCCGCCGAGTTCTTTCGCAGGCCCGACGGCATGCGCACCACGATCGGCACCCGGCCCTGGCCACCGAACATGTAGCGCACCTTTGCGGCCTGGTTGACGATCTCGTCGATGGCGGACAGCGCAAAGTCGGAGAAGCGCGTCTCGACGATCGGACGCGTGCCCGCCAGCGCGGCGCCGACGGCGGCGCCGACCATTGTCGCCTCCGCGATCGGCGTATCGACGATCCGCTCGGGGCCGAACTCGTCGACCAGCCCCTTGTACTGTCCGAACACGCCGCCGTGCCGGATGTCCTCACCTAGCACCCAGATGTCCGGATCGCGCTGCATCTCCTGGCGCAGCGTCATGCGTGCGGCTTCGACCACCGTCATGCTTGTTACGGTCATGATCCGCTCCCTGCAGTCTGGATGTCGAGATAGGCTTCGCCGATGTCGGGCCACGGCGCGGCTAGCGAGGTCGCCACCGCCTGCGCGATCAGCCGGTCCTCCTCCGCCTCGATGGCGTCGACGGCAGCCGCAGGGACTGCAAGTTCGCGCAGCAACTGGCGGCAGCGGGCGATCGGATCATCGCCCCAGCGGCCCTGCACCTCGGCCTGATCGCGATAGGAGGCCTGATCCGCACAGGTATGGCCGCGCAGCCGGTAGGTCTGGCAATGCAGGATACGCGGCCCGCTGCCGGCCCGGATTTCAGCGACGAGATGCCGTGTCAGACGATCGACGGCCTCGATATCGTTGCCGTCGACCGCATGAGCCTCCACCCCGAGCGCTTCGGCTCGCGCCGCCGTGCCCGGTCCGGCACTCACGGTCGCCGTCCGTGTGGTCGCCGCCCAGCCGTTGTCCTCACATACCAGCAGGATCGGAAGGCGGTAGACCGCGGCGTAGTTGAACGCTTCGAGGCACTGCCCCCGGTTCATGCCGCCATCGCCGAAGAAGGCGACCGTCAGAGCATCCGATCCCTTCATCCGCAACGCCTGCGCCGCGCCGGCGGCGATCGCGACACTGGCTGCGACAACGCCGTTGGCGCCGATCATGCCGACATTGAAGTCGGCGATATGCATCGAGCCGCCCTTGCCCTTGCAAACGCCGATCCCGCGCCCGAACAGCTCCGCCATCATCGCAATGGGATCGACACCCTTGGCGAGCGCATGATGATGATTACGATGGGTGCTCGTGACCAGATCGTCGCGGCGCAGGTTGGCGCAGATGCCGACGGCAACGGCCTCCTGGCCGACAGCGGAGTGGATCATGCCCCGGATGTGCCCGGCGGCAGCACTCTCCTCGGCCGCGACCTCGAAGGCACGAATTCGCCACATCATGCGGTAGTGTTCAAGAAAGCGCTGGGCATCGGAGCGGATGCCATCAACATGCGGATCTTTCGTTCGAACCTGCGTCAGCTGTGCTGTAACCACGGCGATACCTCTTCGTTGAACGACGACATCGCGGGCGTTTCCAGATCGATTTCTTGATTTTGAAAGCAAAGGAGCTACGCCGCAGACACCTGTGCTGCGATCTCCTGCTCCATGATGCCGGCAGCGCAGAAGCCGCCGTCGACATTCAGAAT
Source organism: Bradyrhizobium sp. U87765 SZCCT0048 (assembly GCF_018131225.1). GTDB lineage: Bacteria > Pseudomonadota > Alphaproteobacteria > Rhizobiales > Xanthobacteraceae > Bradyrhizobium_A. The sequence continues at coordinate 1,862,216 of NZ_JAFCMM010000001.1, forward strand.
GTGTCCGGTGACATAGGATGCGGCATCCGAGACCAGAAACATCGCGGTGGCAGCCACCTCTTCCGGCGTACCGTAGCGCCGCATCGGAATGGTGCGAAGGTAGGCGCTACGCGTGGTCGGCAAATGTCGTTCGGTCGCCGCGCGCGTCTCGATCGGCCCCGGAGCGATGGCATTGACACGGATACCGTGGGGCGCGAGCTCGACGGCCATCACCCGCGTGAGCTGGATGATCGCGCTCTTTGCCATGCCATACGCCGCACGAAGCGTGCTGCCGCGCTGTCCCGAGATCGAGGAGATGTTGATGATGATGCCACCACGTCCGCGGTTCACCATCGTCCTGGCCACAGCCTGAGCGAAAAAGAACGTGCCCTTGAGATTGACGGAGAGCATGGTTTCCAGCGTCGCGGCGTCGGTATCGAGAAACGGCATGAGCTTGCTGCCGCCGGCGCTGTTGACGAGAATGTCGATGCCGCCGAACTGTTCCACGACCCGCCGCGTGGTGTCGGCGGCCGCGTCGACATCACCGACATCCGCCTTGATGAACATCAGCCGCCGTCCGGCATCGACGCTGGATATCAATTTGCGCGCCGCGGCTTCGTCGCGGCCGACGATGACGACGTGAGCACCATCCTCGACGAGGCGGCGTGCCGTCGCGGCCCCGAGTCCTCGGGTCCCGCCCGTCACCAACGCGATCTTGCCAATGAGACCTGTCATGCGACCCTCTCGCTACTTCGAGCGTCAGTCACCGCAGGATCATTCAAGAAAAAATCCAAGTCAAATATAATAATTTGTTCAAGTACTTGAAAAACTATACTTAAGAATACGAAACGTTCTCCTTACAAATACTTCGCGCGCCGGTCACGAACGATTGGAAAGCGGATCAAGCCAGCCGGCGCGCCAAACGCCCGCCCGCAGACAGCGGCGGACCGCCGCCGTCCGCATCGAGCGAGTAGCCAACACCCCGCACGGTCCGGATCAGGTCCACCTCTCCGTTCTCGCACAATGCCTTGCGAATACGGCTGACATGCACGTCGACCGCGCGGGTCACCGCGTCGCTGCGCGCGCCCCTGACCAGCAGCAGGATCTCGTCGCGTGACAGCACCTTCCGCGGATGGCGCAACAGTTGCTGAAGAACCCGATACTCGACCGGGCCGAGATGGACACTGCGCTGGTTGCGGTAGACGCGATGCGCATCAAGCTCCATCACGATGTCGGCGAAGCACAACACGTTGGTGTCGGCCACCGACGACGCGGATCGCAACAGGCCGCGCAATCGATTTGTGAATTCGTCGGGGGCAAATGGCTTGAGGATGTAGTCGACTTCGTCGATGTGCGGAGCCGCCCTGACGGCACCTGCTGCTCCCGCGGCAAGGATCAGGACCGGAATATGTCGCGTCCGCACATTGCTGCCGATCCGGTCACGCGCCGCAGCGGCCGATCCATAGGGCCAGACATCATCAAGAGCGATCAGGTCAGGCTGCTCGGCTTCGGCGAGGACAATCGCCTCGCCGAGATCGTCAGTCAGAATTCCGCTGAATCCCTCGTTCTCGACGATGTATTTCAGCAAGCTGATGAAGCTCTTGTCACCCGCGAGCAGGATTCTCGGCTTTACGGCAAGCGTCATCGCACAACAACCACCGTTGGCTCATCGCATGATGTCTCGCCAACTCTGAGCGCCCCGCCCCTCGCAAAACGACAGGTTCATCCCGCCGCACTGTCGTTCTCGGCCAATGGCCCGTGGGAAATCGCCCGTGGAAACAGCGCCGATCGTGGCTTCGTTCCTCAATGCCGCTCTGCAGCATACGTGCGTTGAATTCCACGTTCAACCACAAGTTAGAACATCGTATGTTTTGTTTCAGTTTTGTCTCATCGTCGTGGCGAAGACTGAATCCGCATCGCATCCAGCCTCCGACCTGTCGTGCCGACGGCGACAACCACACCACCAGCGCGCTTCGATCGCGCGGTGATGGTGTCGCGGAAAATCGGCTATTCAATGGATGGCACCGGGCACGATCGCCGATTCACTGCGCCTGCCGTCTTGCGATGCCGCGAATTCATCCTCTGGTGATCGTCGATGGGCGGAAGCATTCGCGCACGAGGACCGGCGGACGTATAGTCGTCAGTCGCTTATGCGACGTTCATGACACGCAAGGCCGAGCACAGGAGCCTCTCGATGCCCAATTTCGGTGCAACGATCGTCTGGCAGCGCGCGATCGGTGATGCTTTCGCCGATGGCAAGTTCAGCCGACGTCATGTCTGGCAGTTCGACGGGGGCGCGCACGTTCCAGCCTCGGCCTCCCCGCACATCGTACCGCCTCCACTGTCTGCCCCCGCCGACGTTGACCCCGAAGAGGCTTATGTGGCCGCGCTCTCGAGCTGCCATATGCTGACTTTCCTGTACATCGCGGCCTCACACGGATTTGTCGTCGATTCATATCGCGACGAGGCGCGCGGCACGATGCAGACGGACGATCGCGGCCATTTCAGCGTCACCCGGGTGACGCTCACGCCCGTCGTCACCTATGGGGGGCCTCCTCCCGATCGCGAGACCGAAGCCCAACTGCACCAGGAGGCCCACGCGCAATGCTTCCTTGCCAACTCGGTGCGAACCATGATCACAATCGGCGCCGCCGCCACGATTTGATCGCAACCCTGTCCCAGCATTGACGGCCACTCGAAACGAATGGACCGCCACGCAAAGACATGGCAACGCCACGGTGAGGATCGAGCATGTCTCATGCCTTCCTTCTGATCCCCGGGCTGAATGCGTCCGCCCGGCTGTTCGACGCGCAGGTGCCTTTTTTGTGGACGCTTGGCTCGGTCGTCATCGCGGATCATACCCGGGATGACACGATAGCGGCGATCGCGGCCCGTATCCTGAACGACGCGCCGCCGCGCTTCACGCTGCTCGGACACTCCATGGGAGGTTATGTCGCCTTCGAGATCATGCGGCAGGCTCCCGAACGCGTCGATCGCCTCGTTCTGCTCGATACCTCGGCGCGACAGGACACCGAGGCTCAGACCCGATCGCGGCTCGACTGTATCGCTCTGGCTGAAAGTGGTCGCCTTGCCGACGTCAACGAGGGCGTCTTTCCCTTCATTGTTCATGAAAGCAGGATCGACGACATGGCACTTCGTCTCGCGTGCGACACCATGTCGGAAGAAGTCGGCGTCAGTGCTTACATTCGCCAGCACACCGCCATTGTCACGCGGCCGGACTCACGGGCGACACTCGCTTCCATCCGCTGCCCGACCCTCGTCATGGTCGGCGACAACGACCAGCTCACGCCGCCGCCGCTGTCCGAGGAAATTGCTTCCGGCATCGACGGCGCAACCCTCGTCACAATCCCCGATTGCGGTCATCTGTCGACGCTCGAACGCCCCTCCGTCGTCAACTCCGCGCTCGCGCGCTGGCTTGGCTGACACAGCAGCCGCCGGAGCAGCTCGCGCCTCGGACCTCGGCATCGCAGGATACGGCTACGCCTGCCAGAACGGTTTGCTGAATTCGGCAAGCGCATCCAGCGGCGTCAATCCGAGATCACGCAATTCCAACATCGACATCCGCGCGAGCTGCCGCCGCTCGCGCATTCTGCGACGCCATATCCGGACCATCCGGCGCAGACGAACCGTCCAATAAAATCGTGTCATGCGCGCCTCCCACTCATGGGAGATGCGGGATCGCAAGTGATCCCACGCAGGCGAGGGTCGCCAAACGCAAATCAAGGCGCACTCGCGCTCAACCCTCATTGCATGGGGCCATACGCCCGGCGCTGTCTATGGCCAGAGTTTGGGGGGCTCCCGCAGGAAACGCGGGATTAGGATGGTTCAAACAGGCGTCTGAGGCGACGGAAGCTGCGGCACGCTCGCCAGCTGCGGCGCAACCGTTCCATGGCGCCGCAGGCAGATCGAGGGGGCATCGTGTCACTGGTCACAACCAAGATCGAAGGGCCTGTCGGGCTCATCACCATCAACCGGCCCGAAGCGCTCAACATGTTCGATCTGCCGCTGATCGATGCCCTGCAGCGCGGTCTCGCCAACTTCGAGCAGGATCCGGACGCCCGTGTGATCGTCGTGACGGGCGCAGGAGAACGCGCATTCGCCGCAGGCGCTGATATTGCCGATCTCAACGCGCGGCGGTCGCTCGCCCACTACCTGGAATTCGCCGATGTCGTGCACCGCGCATTTCGTCGCTTTGAAGCCTGCGAGAAGCCGACCATCAGCGCGATCAACGGCCTCGCCGTGGGCGGCGGGCTCGAACTCGTGCTGGCGACCGATATCCGCATCGCCGCGGAGCAGGCCAAGCTCGGCCTGCCGGAGATCGCCCTTGGGCTGTTTCCCGGCGGCGGCGGCAGTCAGCGCCTGATGCGACAGATTTCTCCCTGCCGGGCGCGCGAAATGATGTTCACCGGCGACAGCATTTCCGCAGCCAGCGCGCTCGAACTCGGCCTCGTGAATCGCGTCGTCTCGCGCGAGCGCGTCTTGCCGGAAGCCATGGAGCTGGCGCTGCGGATCGCCGGAAAATCCCTGCTGGCGCTCAAGCTGCTCAAGCGCACCCTGAACCACGGCGCCGACATGCCATTGCCCGCGGCTTTAGCCTATGAGCAGGCCATGGTCAGCCTCGCCTTCGACAGCAGCGATGCGCACGAAGGATGCGACGCATTCCTGGCCAAGCGAACACCCACGTTTCGGGATCGGTGAGGACGCCCACGCCGATTTACGCGGCCCTGCGCTGAAGCAGCGAGACCAGTGCCGCGAGACCCAGCAGCGCCGGCGAGGCCCACAGGCCGGCGGCGACTTCGCCGGTCATATCGGTGACCTTGCCGGCGAGGATCGGCCCGATCGACTGCCCCAGTGCGAAAGCCACCGTGAGCACGGCGACAGCCGCGGTGAGCGATCGGGCCGGAAGCTGCCGCTGCGCCAGGATGGTGACCGCGGCTGGGCCTGCCATGAAGCTGCTGCCGAAGATCAGGGCGGACAGAAACGCCGAGACCAGTCCGGGATGGATCAGGACCGGCAGCGTTCCCAGCATGGTGACGAAGAAGATCACCGCGGGGCCGCGGCCCCCCGGCAGGCGCGCCAGCACACTCCCCCACAGCGAGGTCGAGATCGTCGACGTCACGCCGAGCACGATCCAGAACGCCGCGGTCTGGCTGCCGCTGCCGCCCTGATCGCGCAGCAGCGCGATGATGAAGGTCATCCAGCCGACATAACCGGCTCCGAACAGACCGTAGCCGAAGAACGCCGGCAGGATGCGCACGAATTCGTCCAGCCGCAGCATGGCGGCCGGGCCGCGGTCGAGAACCGGCACAGCGCGCGCGGCCAGCAGCGCGGGCACGATACCGACAAGGGCCAGCACCCCGAGAATGACCCACCCCGCACGCCAGCCCTGCGGGCCGTCCTGCAGCGCGATCGGAACCGCGATCCCCGACAGCACGATGCCCGCGCTGCTGCCGGCGACATAGAGCCCGACCAGCAAGCCCTTGCGCTCCGAACTGCTGGTCGGCGAAATGGCGCCCGCGAGGGCCGCGCCGAGAATGAAGGCAAAAGCCGTCGAGACGCCCCCAATCGTGCGAAGCGCGAACAGAAGCGTGAAGTCGGACGTCGCCGCGGTGAAAGCCAGGATCAGCGCACTGACCACAAGGCCAGCCTGGAACGGCCGCTCCACACCCCAGCGCCGCGCCGACAGCACCGCGGCCATCGAACCGAAAATATAGCCGGCGGCGTTGGCTGTGTTCAATGCGCCGGCCTGCACATAGCTCAACCCCAACGTCTCGCGCATCGGCGGCAGCAGCAGCGAATAGGCAAAACGCGAGAAGCCGAGCGCCACGGCCGCCGCTATGGACAACCCTGCGGCGGTCAGAAGGTGGCGCTGCCAGCTGTCCCGCGCGACGTCACCCGTCAGTGCCATGGTCACTCCAGCGGCCAGCCGAAGCCGCGGGCAGCATGGGTGCCGCGCGACACGTTTTGTCAGAGCAGGGATAACGTGACGAGCCGGACAAGGGAAAGTTATTGCATATGGCAAACCCTTGTACTTGACGCGATGGGCGCCTCCCAGGCGCGGCGGTGACAACAGCGAAGTGCCTCCCCCCCCCCCAAGAAGTTGCCGGTTCGCAGACCGCCAGCCCGGCCTATAGTCCTTCAAGGGGATGCATCCGCGCGGTTCGTCGACATGAAAATCTACGATCCCGATATTCTTGCGCTGCCGATTTTTGCGCCGCAGCACCGAGAGCTCGCCGTGCGCATCGAGCGCTGGGCGGACGGCATGGCGGAGCGTCTCGACGCCTGGCGCGACCTCGCACCTTCAGAACTTGGCTGCCAGTTGACGCGCCTCCTCGGCGACGAACGCTGGTTCGAGATCTCCTTCGGCGACAGCGAAACACCGGACTTCCGGTCGATCGCCATCGTTCGCGAAGGTTTCGCGTTCATTCACGACCTCTGCGATTTCGCCTTCTCCATCCAGTCACTGGCCGCAACGCCGCTGCGATGCCACGGCAGCCCCGCCCAACGCGCGCGCTGGCTGCCCGACGCCCTCACCGGTCGCAGCATCGGATCGCTTGCGATCTCCGAGCCGGATGCCGGCTCCAACGTCGCCGGCATCAGCCTCCGCGCCGAGAGGCGCGGTGATACCTTCGTTCTCAACGGCGAAAAAACCTGGATCTCGAACGGCTCCATCGCAGATTTCCATAGCGTCCTCGCGCGGACCGGCGAAGGCCCCGGTGCCCTCGGGCTCAGCATGCTGCGCGTGCCGGCCGGGACCGCCGGCCTCACAGCAGCACCGATCGATTTCATCGCTCCGCGCGCATTCGCCACGCTCTCGTTCCGCGACTGCGCCATCCCAGCCGACCACCTGGTCGGCCCCGCGGGCGGCGGTTTCGCGATCGCCATGGACGTGCTGGAGAGCTATCGCCTGACGGTCGGCGCCGCCGCGGTCGGCTTCATGCGGCGCGCACAGCGCGCAGCCAACGAGCGATCACGCAGCCGCAAGCTCGGCAGCGGGACGCTGTATGACACTGCGCCCGCACGCGAAAAACTGGTGAACGCGGACATCGCCACCAATGCGGCGGCGCTGCTGGTGGCGCAGGCCGCCTGGCTGCGGGATCACGGCCAGCGCTACGCCAGGCAGTCCAGCATCGCGAAGCTCTTCGCCACGGACGCGGCGCAGGACGTTATCGACGATGTCGTCCAGTTGTTCGGCGCAGCCGGGCTGGTCCAAGGCTCCCTTCCCGAGCAGCTCTACCGCCAGATTCGCTCGCTGCGCATCTATGAAGGCACGTCCGAGATCCAGCGCAATATCATCGCCGGCCATCTGCGCCCCGTCGCATGAGCTTTGCCATGTCCCACGGCCCGCCACGCTGGATCTTCGCGCCGCGCCAGACCGAGCCGGATGTCCACCTGTTCTGCTTCCCCCATGCGGGCAGCGGCGCATCGACCTATGCCGGCTGGCAATCGGCGCTCGGCAGCCGGACCCGCGTGCACGCGCTCGAGCTTCCCGGTCACGGCCAGCAGATCGGTGGCGAACTCGCCACCGACATCGAACGCCTGATCGGCGACATCGCCGGCGCGACTCGCCCTTTGCTCGACCGGCCTGCCTACTTCGTCGGCCACAGCCTTGGCGCGGTGCTCGCTTTCGAAACGCTTCGCCGCCTGACGTCCTTTCCCATTGTACGACTGTTCGCATCCGGCTGTCGCGCGCCATCGCAGATGCCCTCGGACCAGACCCGCGCCATTGCCGCCCTCGACGGCGACGCATTCGTTCAGCAGGTTCGCGCCTTCGGCGGCCTGCCTGACGACATCCTGCGCCAACCCGGCCTGCGAGCGATCTTCCTGCCGATCCTCAAGGCCGATTTCACATTGATCGCCGGCTACCGCTACCGCCCCGGCGCTCCGCTCGACGTACCGATCACCCTGCTGACCGGCAGCCGGGACCGACATGTCCCGGATAGTTCGCTGACGGCCTGGCAGAAGGAGACGCGCCATGCCATCACACGCCAGCACTTCGAGGGTGGACACTTCTTCATCCTCGATGCCAAGGCCGATGTGATCCGCCACGTCGGATCAACCATTGACGCGCCGCCTGCGACGACCGCTCCTGCGCCGCCGGACCAGCGTGCCGGCGCCCACGCCGAGCCTGCTCGCGGGGTCTCCCGGCACGGCGGCCGGTAATCCGCCTCAGATCATCAGCACGTCTGTTCGCTCGTCGGCCAGAGGCGGCACGGCGGGCGCCTCATGCCGCAGATGGTATCCTTCCGTGAAATAGGCAAACACCGCATAGCCGTTCCAGATACGCCGCCACTCGGCCGCGACGGCATCCTGTCCCAGTTGCCGTTCGATCTGGCCAAGATAGGACTGGATGATGGTCGCGGCCTGATGCGCGTGCCCGGCGGACACGTTGTCGATGGACAGATGCGCTTCCTCGTAGATCGGATCGAGATTCCAGTGCCGCAGCTTCTGGATTTCATGGAGCCGCAGTTCACCTAGTCCGAACATCTCGATGCCGAGATTGTAGCCGACGATCTCCGGATAGAAACTGTCGGCGAACAATCCCAGGCACAGCTGGTTGATGGGAAAGGCGTAGAACTCGTCCGGAATCTCGTCCTGGTCGATGAAGCTCGCCTCGCGGATATGCGGCATGACGATGCCCATGCTGGCGAGGACCCGATGGATCAGCGTGATATGATTCTTGCGGACGTCGCCCATCCCCATCTCGTCCGCATAGATCGCGAACAGCATGCTGTCGCTGGCCCGCGTGTGGCGTCCCGCATTGCCGATCCTGAATACCCACGATCCGTCGATCAGGCTGCCGAGAGCGAACATCTTCTGACCGAAGATCACATCGTCTCGCGACGGAATCTGCTGCAGAGGCGCATAGGGATCGACCAGCTTGCGCCAGTAGATCGCATCGACACGCGCCATCAGGGCATCGGGGGAATATGGGAAGAATGTCGCATCGGTATAGCGGCCATCGGCTCCCGCGGAGAACATGACCTGCGCCGCCTTGAGTGCCGCCGCTGCGCGCTGCCTCGCAGGCGGCAATACATGTGGAAAATTCTCGATATTGACCAGGCGATAGAAGAGCGCGCGATCGTCGAGCTCACCCGCCGTCTCGAACACCACGCCAGCGGGCTGTTCGCCGCGAATGGAATCGAGCCACGCCGCAGCGTCTGCCTCGTCCGGCCGCGCCACCGTGACCACGATCGGCGCGTCTTTCGTCGTTGAAATCCGCGCGATCCAGTCGCGGAGAACACGCGCCTCGCGTTCGCTGAAGACGCCGAACATCGGGCCACCGAGTTTGAGTGCATCAATGAAGCGCGAATTGCCGGATGTCGTCGTCCGGACGTGCCACGATTGCCTGAAGTCTGCCAGAAACGCCGCGATATCGAAGGTCGGATCAGCGAACCACTGGCTCAACAGCTTGCCGCCCACCTTGACCTGGCGATGCTGCTTGCCCGCAAACGGCGCATGACGCCGGATGATATCGGCGACCTTGCCATCGAGCGTCTGATTTGCGCTACGTTCCGCCATCGCGACCAGAAGTCCGGCGTGCCGGACCTCCAATGCCACGCCGAGCGATACGGCTCGGGCGACACGTCGTTCCAGCGCAGATCGACCGCTCGCCCCGAGCAGATCGACATACGCTCCGAGGATCGATCGTATCTCATTTTCCGCCAGCAACGGCGGCTCGCCGAGCAGAATGCTATCGCAGGCCATCACATGGGAGGCGTAGTGGATGCCAACAACCTCCGGCAGGTAATTCACCGGATAACGTGACAGCGACAGCAGGAACGCGGCATGCAAGGCAGTCCGGGCTCCCATGCCAGCCTCGCGCGGAAAATCCGGATCACCGACCGGCGGGAGATAGACGCCGAACTGTTCAAGAAGCCGCCGCCGGCCAGCCTCGACCGAGCGTCCCGGGCGACCCTCTCCCTGCAGCCGCCAGTAGTGCGCAAACAGATCATTGACAATGCCGGCGGGCTGCGTCGCCGGCTGCGAGATCGTATCGAGCCAGCATCCGGCGAGCAGCGCAATGGCCGCACGCTCGCGCAGCATGACTTCGCGCGCTTCACCGCCAAGCGCACAGGCCTGCGCGAGGCGGCCGGCAACAGTCGCACGGCATTCACGCACCCAGGTTTCGAGCCGCGCGAGATCGAGGCGGCCCGTGGGATCAAACCACTGCCCGGCGCCGGGCATGTCATCGATCGGCGCTGCAAGCGTCGCGTCCAGGACCTGCTTGGCTGCCAGAAGACCGCCCTCGCTTTCCTGATCACGCATCAATGACGCAAAAATCCCGACCGGCGTGGAAGCCAGGACTTCATCAGCCGCCGCGCGCGCGCCGGGGCTAAAGCGAAACGTATCGATGGTGCCACCACAGAACGTATCGGGTGGTGAAATCCATTTCATTTGCTCGGTCATCTCGCGCTCTCCTGATGAGACAACGGCGCAGGCACAACGCGACCGATGGTTGCGCCGCCGACATCCGCCATGGCATGATCCGATCCATCCGACGCCGCCGGCTCTCCACCCCGGAGTGAACCATGAGCGCATCGAAGCTCCATCTTCACGGCTGCCGATATGCATTGGGCGAGGACGTATGCGCCGTCGCCGATCTGCCCGATCTGCAGGGTTTTCTCGACCGCCACCAAATGATCCACGATGCCGCGTTGTGGGGCTGGGGATCGTATTGCCGAACGCGCAGCAGCGCCGTCGACATCGGCCTTGCGGCCGCGCAGCAAAGCGTGGCCGCGTTTGCAGGGCGGCGGCCGATCGACGCTGTTGTCCTGTGCGGAACACGATTTCCCGGCGATGTCGACGGTCATGCCGATATCGTCGGCCGCTTCCTGGAAGCGCTCGATCTTCCGGCCGCGGCGCCCTATGGCACCAGCCTCAATCGCTGCGCGACCTTGATGGCCGGCCTGCGGATTGCTCAGGCCCTGCTGCTCGCCGGCCTGCACGAGGCAGTGCTGGTCGCAGCCTTCGACGCCCTGGCCGACGAGGACACGCGACTGCGCCATTTCGCGATCTTCAGCGATGGCGCCGCCTCTTTCATCGTGACCCGCGATCTTCCCGGGGATTTCGAACTGATCGACACCGCCGTCGCGATCGATGCCGCCGCGATGCGCCCCGGTGCCGAGATTTCCGCCGCGCTGACACGGCAGGCCCACGCCGACATCGCCAGCCGTTGCGGCGTTGCGGTTGGCGATGTCAAACATGTGGCCCACAACAATCTGTTTCGGCCGATCGTAGCCATCAAGGAGCAGCAGGCCGGCTTCGCCGCGCGGCAGTTGTTCCTGGACAATGTGACCCGGATCGGCCACGTCTCCGCCTGCGATCCGATCATCAATCTTGTCGACCTCGCCGCACGCGGCGCCCTGTCGAGCGGCGATCTCGTCGCGCTGGGCTCCAGCGTCTCCGGAGCACGCTTCGCCGGCCTCGTGCGCATGATGTGACATGTATCCGGCTTTGCGTGCGCGCCGCGCCCGCCGCACACAGGGTGCGCTGGTCCTAGCCATCGACATGGAACGTCTGCGTCCTTGCCTGTGCCGGATCGCCACGACGCACATGCATGGCGCGGTCCCGGGGGGACAGCACCACCGCGCCGACGGTTCGCTCGCGGCGAATGTCGCCAGTATCGCGAACGCGGATCGGCTCGCGCACCAGAATGTCCATATAGTCCGCGCAGGACGGATGTTTCGGCAACTGCGCCAGGCGTTCTTCACACGCCGCAAGCCGTCGTAACGACGAGTTGCGGGCAAAAGGATTGATCGCGTCCGCCGCGATGAACGGCTCAGCAAGGAAGTGGTTGGTATGCACCATTTCCGCGCCGCGCCGCACGGCGATCTTTCCTTCCATCACCTCCAGAGTGACCGCGTCGTCATGATCGCAGATCGTCAGTGCCCGCGAACTCGCCAGATGCAGGCCCGCCAGACGGTCGAGACAAGCCTCGACGCTGGCGCAAGTGTCGAGCAGGTGCCGGATCGCGAGATAGGGCGGCAGTCCCGCCGTCCATTCACCGCCAAGTACGAGATTCAATCCGATGGCCAGTCCATCGCTGTTGATGCCGAGGTAGCCGAGCAGACCGACAAACGACAGCAGCAGCACGCGGCGGCCGCCCTGATGCGTCACATGCAAAACAGTCATGATCTCGTCGAGATTGCCGTTGAGATCAATGGTCTGCGCCAGTACCGGTTGGCCGCCGTTACGGCGGCTGAACAGGGTCGTGCAGTCCCCCATGGTCGGAATTCGATGATATCCCAGCACCTCGCGCCTGATCTGGAGCAGAACCGCCTCATCGAGCCCGATGCGAGCTCCTGCGGCGAGACCACGAACCTCGTCCGCGAGATCCGGAGCATCGTCGACGATGGCGCGGCGGTAGCGATCGATAGCCGGACGAAGCGCCACGAGCGACGTCGGGCGAGACAGCAGCCGGTTGAGGCGACAGAGGTCGTCGCTCAGGAAGGCATGGATCTCGCTGCGGAACGCCTCTCCGTGCATTCCGCCAATCCGGTATGCGTCGCCAGACATGCGCACGGGCACCATTGCACGCCCCGAACGTTCACGCGGCCAGTTCGCTCGCCGGTCGCAGTAATTTCCGGCCAGCCTCCAGTCCTGCCTTCACCACCGGCCACTCACGTCGCAGGATGCTGTAATAGATCGCGTCCCGGCGCCGCCCGCCCGGCATCACGTTGTAGCTGCGGAAGACGCCTTCTTCCGTCGCCCCGATATTGGCAAGACCCTTGCGCGCCTGGATGTTAAGCACATCCGTCTTGAATTCGACCCGCTCGACGTCCAGCACCTCGAACGCATGGCGCAACATCAGATACTTCGCCCAACGGTTGATGCCGTTGCCGCGGTAGTCCCGGCCAAGCCATGACCAGCCAATCTCAAGACGGCGGTCGGCCTCGGCAAGGTTGCCGAACGCCATGCTGCCGGCGAGCCGCCCGCTCGCTTTGTCGACGATACCATGAACGATGCGGCGGCCGGCCCGCGTATCGCCGATGGCGACAGCGAGAAAGCGATCGAGATCCTCGTCGCTGTCAATTCTGGTCACAAAATAGCGCCAGATATCCGCGTCGAATGCGATCGTGGCAAGCTCGCCGCGATCGCTGCTGACGAACGGTCGCAAATGAAGCTGATCGTTTTCCAGGACGGCGCCGGCCTTGTCGCTCCAGGACATGGGTCAGGCCTCCACATGATTGATTTTCGCCAGCAGCGCGATGATGTCGCGCGGTGTGCGCAGATCTGCGATGTCCTCTTCCGTCAGATGCATCATCGCGGTACCGGTACGGTCGCATACGGACGTCATCAGCAGGACCATGTTGAGCGAGCTCAGGCCATAGTGGCCATAGAGTTCGGCGTCGAGATCGACGGCGCTCGCTTCGATCGGCGGCGACACCAGCCTGGCGAGATCCTGGGTGACGACCTGCTGGAAACTGTTCATTGCAGCCCTCCATATCCACGCTGGATTTCGTCCTGGTAGCGTTCGAGGATCGCCTTGCGACGCGGCTTGTACTGTGACGTGAGGAGGCCGTTCTCGATGCTGAAAGGCTCGTCGATCACGACAAAGCCGCCGATCCGCTCATCGGTGCCATGCTCACGGTTCACCTCGGCAATATGCGCTGCGATGCGTTCCCGAACCGCGCCGCCATCTGTGGCGCAAACCACGGCGAGCAGATGGTCGCGGCCGAACCCGGCGAGGATGCAGTCGTCGATCACGTCGCAGGCCTTGAGGCGCTCCTCGACCTTGCGCACCATGACATTGCGGCCGTTTGCCAGCACGATGATATCGTCGGCCCGGCCGAGAATGTAGAGATAGCCGTCAGCATCGATCCGCCCGATGTCGCCGGTATGGACCGTACCGTCCGGCCCGAAGATCCGTTCGGATTCACCCGCGGCGCAATAGAGGTAGCGGGTGTTTACCGGATAGTCGCTGCGGACGTTGACCACGTTGCGGTCGTCGAGGAAGACGGTCTTGCCATCGAGCGGCCGCCCGACGCTGCCGCGGCGATGCGCGCCCGGCGCATTCTTGGTGACGATGCAGGTCTCGTTCATGCCATAGCCCTCGAAGATCGGCATTCCGCAGCCATCGAGGAATGCGAGGACGTCCGGACTGGCGGGTGCCGACCCGGTCCACAGGTAGCGGATCCGGCTCCCCAGCACCTCGCAGGCCCGCGCCCGCAATGCTTCCCGCCCCGCGTTCTCGCTCCCGACATCGGCCTGGGCGAGCGCAGTGATTTGCCGGCGCAGGGTTTCGTAGAACGCCGGCACCCCCATCACCACGGTCGGCTGCTCCCGCCGGAGCGCATGGAAGGCCAGTTCATAGGTCGCGACGACGACGTCATGCCCGTGAACAAGCGCCGAATAGATCCAGTAGCGCTGCTGTAGCAGCGACAACGGCAGAAAGACAAACAGGCAGTCTGGCGGGGCATGGCCGAACAGCCGTTGCACAGCGGTGATGGAGCTGTCGATGCTGCCGACAGTGGCGGCCAGCCCTTTCGGCTGGCCCGTGCTTCCTGAGGTGAACTTGATCGTGGTGACATCGGCTGGCGCATAGACCACGGGATCCGATTGCGGCGGATCCGCCATGGCGGAGAGCGCCGGCAACAGCTCGGCAATGGAGCGGATGCGGTCGTCGCCCGCGCCGCGGTGCGCGAACAGCAGACGCAGGCCGTACCGATCCAGCAGATCGGAACTCACCGCAAATTTGCCGACTTCAAAGCCCGCCGTCACCACCTTGAGCTTGATCGCGGCGAGATCGAGCAGAACCCACTCCAGACAGTTCGGAGCGGCGATACCAATCCGGTCGCCGGCCCGAATACCGAGCCCGGTGAGATACGCCGCCGTCTTTCGCGCCAGTGCGTCGAGCTCACCAAGCTCAAACCGGTCGCGCCGGCCGGGCTGATAGATCGTGATGGTGCCCCCGGCCACCGGGTGGCCATTCGCCAGGCGATCGACAATCGGCGCCATCGTATTGTCTCCTTCGGCACAAAGCACCGTTCGCTCAGGATGCTGCACGCATGTCACGGCTCTCGATATGCCGCGCCATCGCTCTCGGCGTCTCGAACCTCGGCAGTTCCTGCAGCGGAACGGACATCTTGAACTCCTTGCGCACGCGCGCCAGCAGACGAACCGCCTGAAGCGACGTCCCTCCCAGCGCAAAGAACGGACTGTCGATGTCCACCGCATCGTCCCGCAGAATCTCCGACCAGATCGTCACCAGCTGGCGCGCCAGTGCCGTATCAACCGGCGTCGGCGGGAGCGCGGCTGCAGCAGCCGCTTCATCCGGCAAGGCGATGGTCTTCAGGCCACCGCGATCGACCTTGCCGTTGGGCGTCAACGGCAGCTCAGCCAGCCACACGAAACGCCGCGGCACCATATAGGACGGCAGGGCAGCCGAAAGTTCATCCGCCAGTTCGCTATCCGGCGTTGGCCGGCCCACTCCCTCCGCCGCGACCACGAACGCCACGAGATGGGGCGCTTCCCCCGCCACCGTGCGGAGGATCACGACCGCCCGGGCGATGCCGAGGTGGCGCTCCAATGCGGCCTCGATCTCCGCCGGCTCGATTCTGTAGCCATTCAGCTTGATCTGGAAGTCGGCGCGCCCGAGAATCTCGATGTCGCCGTCCGGCGTGTAGCGCCCGATATCGCCGGTCCGATACAGCCGCTCGGCGAGTTGGGGATGATGAACGAACCGTGCCGCCGTAAGATCGGGATCGGACCAGTATCCTTCGGCCAGTCCGACGCCGGCCGCATAAAGCTCTCCGGGCACCCAATCGGGGCATTCGCGCAGGTCGCCGTCAAGCACATAGTAGCGATTGTTCGCGGTCGGCCGGCCGTAAGGGATGCTGCTCCACGCCGGCTCGAGACGCTCGATCGGGTAGATGATGTTCCAGACCGTCGTTTCGGTCGGACCGCCAAGCGCGACGACACGCAGCGCGGGATTGGTGGCCATCAGGCGGGCGGGCAGTGCGACCGGAATACGATCTCCGCTCAGCAGCGCCAGACGCAACGTCGGCGGCAGGCCGCTGCCAGTCGGGCCTGCCTCGTCGAGCAGCGCTGCGATGGTCGACGGCACTGAATTCCAGACGGTGACGCCGGCGTCGCCGGCCAGCGTCAACCATCGTGCCGGGTCCGCCTCGGCGTCGCCGCAGGGAATGACCAGCGCGGCCCCGACTGACAGTGCGCCGAAGATGTCGAAGACCGACAGGTCGAACGCCGTCTGCGTGACCGCGAAAAAGCGGTCGCGCGGGCCGATCGCAAGCCGCCCCGTGATATCTGTCACGAGATTGACGATACCGCGATGACTGACCATCACCCCCTTGGGACGCCCCGTCGATCCCGACGTATAGAGGACATAGGCGAGATCCCGCTGGTCCCCGTCGAAAGCCATCGGACTGTTCGCCTCAGCGGCGTCGAACAGCGACGCGTCGACCACGATGCGATCCAGCTCCGTTCCGGCGATGTCGCCGGTATCCTGCTGGCTCAGGACACATCGCACGGCGCTCTCGCGCAGGAGCGCGCGAAGCCGCGCCTCGGGGAGACCCGCGCCAAGCGGGAGGTAAGCCGCCCCCGCCAGCAAAATGCCGAGAATGCCGGCCACCTCTTCCCAGCCCTTGCGCATCACCAGCGCCACGACATCATGGCGTCCCACGTCATGGCGCTTCAGCCGCGCCGCGATCGCAATCGCGGCATCGCGCAGCATGCGATAGGTGATCGTGTGCACCCCCGCGATGATCGCCACCGCCTCCGGATCTCGCTCCACCTGCGTCAGGAACGCGGCATATGCGAGACCAGGTGGGATCGGCGCGTCCGTTCGGTTCACCTCCCGCCGGCGCTCCGCTTGCCGGGGTGGCAGTAGCGTATGCTCGCGCTTCTGCCATTCCGACGGGGTTTCCGCGAGCGCATGCAGAAGGCGTCCGTAAGCGGCAACGACGTCCGAAACCAGCCCCTCCGGAAATGCCTCATCGACCGCATCGACCTCCACCACAAGCGCGCCATTGCGCTCCAGCACGAACAGGTTCAGCAACACCTGCGGGGTCTGGCTGACGGCATAGACCTCCCGCCCGAAACACGCGATGGACGAGCCATCACATGTCGCACCAATCGTACTGTTGAAGGTAAAGGTCATCGGCACGGCCTGTGCCAGACCTTGATGGCGCCCGAGCGCGCGCATGACTTCGATGCCCGAGAACTGGCGATGATCGAGCGCTTGCCGAAGTCCGTCCTGAAGCTTCAGCGCCCGCGCGGAGAAACTCGCAGCGCTGTCGTGGTCCACGGACAGCAGCAGGCAATCGGTGAAATTGCCGATGACCTGGTCAATATCCGGGTGCAACTGGAGCCGATTGGCGACCGTCATGTTGAGCGTGAAGCGATCACCGCCGCCCCAGCGGGACAGAACGTCGGCGTAAGCCGACGCCAGCATGGCTGTCGGCGTCAACCCGGCGCGAACACATCCTGTCTTCAGGCATGCCCATCGCGCCGCATCGACCTCAATGGTGTGACGCACGAAGGACGGACGGCGTAACGTCGCCGGATCGCCCCGCCTTGGCAGTTGCGGTGCGGGCGCGATCTCGCCGAGGCGGCCCAGCCAGTAGCTGCGTGCTCGTTCCGCCGCTGGACCGCTGCGGCCGGCGGCGAGCGCCTCGACATAGTGACGAAACGAGATATCGAGCGCAGCGGGAACATCCTCCGGCGACCGGTAGAACCGCCACCAGTCACGGAAGAACAGGAACGAGCTGATGCCGTCCATCACAAGGCCATCATGGCTGACATGGAGCACCATCTCGCGGTCCGACAGGATGGTGAGCCGCACGTCGATCAACGGCGCGCGGTCTGCCGGCAGACGCTGATGCGACATCGCCTCCCGGGTCGCCAGCCGTGCCGCGCGGCCCGTCGTCACATCGCCATCGGCATTGCGCAGATCCGTCACCTTCACATAAGGCGGCGTCAGCACCTCGAACTCGAGCTCGACCTGCAGGGCATCGTCGCGAAACACGGTGCGCAGTGCGCCATGGCGTCGAACAACCGCGGCGAGCGCGCGCTCGAGACCGGCCGCATCGAAGACGCCCTCGATCTCGTGGTAGACATGCGATGCAACCTCGCCGAGCGCGAAATGCTCTTGCCGGCCATAGAAATAGCTCTGCTGCATCGGCGTCGACGCAAAGGCATCATGAGCAGCATCCGGATCGGCACGCAGTCCCTCGAAATGCGCGACAATCTCGGCCTTGACGGCCCGAATTGACGCAATCAGCGAAGAATCGATCCGTGATTGTGCCCCCTCAAGACGTAGATCCGTTCCATCCAGACGCAGCGTCAGGCCACGCTCCGCCACGGTCCGGAGCACCTGCTCGATACTCATATCAGCACCCCGCTCTTGCCACCCGCTCCCGCCGCAACCGCTGCCTCGCTGGCCGAACGGGACAGCACGGTCTTCGCCAGGCGCTCGACGCTACGGGCGCCGAGGATCTCGCTGACCTGCAGATCGGTGCCGAACTCGACACCGAGTTGATACTGCATCGTAATCGCTCCCATCGAACTCAGCCCGAGCTCGCACAATGGCGTACCACCAATGGCCTCGCGCCGATCGAGCCGGAGGATACGTCTGAGAATGCTCTCGATCCTCTGCTGTACCAGCATGTAGTCGATATCCGTCCCTGCCTCCGCAGGCGAACGACCCGCAACGCTCGAACCATGATCGGCCATCTGAATTTCCTTTCGACAATGGACCCGCCCGCCTGACCCCGACCTGCCGGCGTCAAGCGGCCCGTGCCGACCGCATGAGTTCGGCGGGCCCAAAGAAGATGGCGTCAGCGAGCCCGATAGGCGTCCCGGGCGCAACCAGCGCGACGCGATCCGGCCATCGCGTGATCGCGCCCTCGCCGAGCGCCTGTGCAAGGCGTGCGCTGAACTGCGGCATCATGGGCGCGGTCGCCTGTGCAAGCAGTCGCGCCGCGGCGAGCTCCAGGGCAATCGCCGTGCGCCACAGGTCCCGCGTGGCAGGATCGTCCGCAAGCGCGCGATTCGCCCTGGCGAAACGCGTCGTATCCTCGACCAGAGACCGAAGCTCCGCTGCAACCCCGTTCAGCGAGAAGCCATCAGCGCCGTAGCCGAGAGTGATCGCCTCCAGACGAAGCTGCAGCCGCCCAAGGAACGCGCTGTGCTCGGGAGCCCAGATTCCTGCATCCGGCGCACGTCCGGCGAAATCCGTCTTCACACGGCAGCCGAGATCGGACAGCCAGCTCTGCCAGCCAGCAATCAGAATGTCTGAGACCGCCCGCTGAAATGCGGCGAGCTCGAAGTTGGTACGCTCGATCTCCCCGCGTGTCATCGAAAGGTAGAAGCGTATGGCGTCGACCGTGGCGGGAGAGAGGATGTCCTTGCCCCAGATCGCGTGCCGCCGGCTGGTGGAAAACTTTTGCCCGTCGAGCAGATAGAACTCGTTGACGTTGTATTCGATATCGTTCTGCCAGTCGGGATAGGCAAGCCGATACAGCACCGGATAGAGAATGGTGTGATAGAAGCTGTTGTCGTAGCCGAAAAAATGGACGATCTTCCAGTCGCTCCGTGGCTCGTCAGCAGTCCAGCCGCGACCAAGCCTGCGCCCCAGCTCTTCGATGCCGTGCAGAAAACCGAAAGCCATCTCCGGCCAGACCCAGATGACCTGCGCGCCCTCGGTGTCCTCGCTGGGGCGAACTCCCCATTGCGCCGGATGGGTCACCGGCAGGTCGAACGTCTGCCGTCTGAACAGGCGCCTGGCCAGATCCTGAAGACGCGCGGAGACCTTCCCACGCCGATGATGATCCGCAACAGCGTCCTGGAATTCATGAAGAGGCAAAACATAGCGTTCGATCGATCCGCGACGTGGTGGCGCGTCTGACAGTCGCGACTTCGGATCGAGCAGCTCGACACAGGTGTTCGGTTCGCCGCACTCCTCGCAGATATTGCCGCTGGTCGCGACGCCACAGCTCGGGCATTTGCCAGCGACATCGACTTCGTAGAGGTAAGCACCGCTCTCGCCGTCGAACAGAGCCGGCCCGCGCTGCCGCGTTACGCGCCCCGAACCAACGATCCGCGAGAAGAACAGCCGGAGCCCATCCTGATAGCGGCCGTCCGTCCCGGTGATGGTGAACTGGTCGAGATGAATATCCATCATATCCAGTGTCGTCTGGATCTCGGCGGCGTAGTGCGCTGCCACCTCCGCCGGGACCTTTCCCTCCTGGCGCGCCCGACCGACCACGTAGCTCTGAAAATCGTCACTCCCCGTCAGATGGTAGGCTTCGACACCGTTCAGGCGCTGAAAGCGCACAAAGACGTCAGCACCGAGATAGGGCCCGGACAGGTGTCCGAGATGCAGGTCGCCATTCGGCGTCGGCGGCGTCGAAAACACGAAGACAGGCCGTCCGGACAGGCGCTCGTGGCCACTGTTCATTGCCGCGGAAACCGCAGCCGCGGGATCACGCCGATACACATCCAGGAAGGTGAGATCGCCATCTCCGGTGTTGCGCAGCACGTGAGTCTCGAACGGATCGAAGATCGCCACCACGCCAGGCTCGACCTTGTGTACGACGTTGTCGACAATGACTTCGCCGATACCGTGCAGGATCACGAAGGCTTCGACCTCGTCATGCTGGTGCG
The DNA here is from genome assembly GCF_018131225.1 of Bradyrhizobium sp. U87765 SZCCT0048. Classification (GTDB taxonomy): domain Bacteria; phylum Pseudomonadota; class Alphaproteobacteria; order Rhizobiales; family Xanthobacteraceae; genus Bradyrhizobium_A. The sequence goes on from NZ_JAFCMM010000001.1 coordinate 1,882,844, forward strand.
GCGTGCTCTCTCCTCCAGCGGCCACACGGCCAAAACTCGCCATCGTGTCGCCGCCGACGAAGGTTGAGATCGACGCCATGTCGATGCCGAAGGCCGGCGAGAACGACTCGAATGCCACGTCTACGATGCGCATTGCAGAACTCCCCGACCATGTTCGAGATTCAGAAGCTGGACAACTTCCCGAGCGATCGCGGGCGCCAGGCGATAGCCGGACCCATTTGCCGCACCGGCGAAGACAATGTGGCCCAGTTCACCGACCGTGGTGACGAGCGGCTCGCGCATTGGGCTGTAGGCGTCGCAAAAGACGCGCCCCGATCGCAATGAGGACGCCAATGTCTCGTCGTAACGGGCGAGAATCGCCCGGCCATCCGCGAGGTTTCGCTCGGTCAGTCCCCCGTGGATGTCGTCGGGTTGCAGATCCCATTCCGTGCAGGTATAGCTGTAGAGCCAATGGCCGCGATCCTTCAGCGGCACGATGAAGGCGTCGTCCTGCGGAAAGAACACCGCGGCGGCGTCCGGCCGCACCGCGCGATCAAGATGCAGCGCGACGATTTTCTTGACGCGCACGCCGAGCGGCGCGGTCAGGTGTCGCCAGGCGGCCGCATTCACCCACGGTCCCGGCGCCAGCACGACCTTTTCGGCGCGCAGGGTTTCGCCGGTCGACAGCTCGAGTGCGACGCCGTCACCGCGTTCATTCACGGCGGTGACGTCGACCCCTTCCAGCAGCGTAATGTGCTGCCGCAAATCCGTCGCCAGAGAGCGAGCCAGTGCGCCGACATCCGCATGGTGGCATCCCGGCATCATCCACAACGCGGCGTCCGGCGGCCACGCCGACAGCCCGACACGCCGCGACGGTGGTACGTCGCCGGCAGCGGCCGTGGTGAACCATTCCTGCGCGGTGACGGCCGCGGCACCCGGCGCAGCCGCGACGAAGTCGACAGGAAACAGCGGCAGATGCGGATTCCGTCGGCCCAGATCGGCATAGTATTGCTCGCTGAAGCGCGTCATCGCGCGCAGCCGTTCGGTTCGCCCGAACGGAAAGTGGACACCGGCGGAACGTTGCGACGCCCCGAGTCCGACAAGGTCACGTTCCAGAAGCACAATGCGGAGGTCGGCACGCGCGGCCAACAGCTCACGCGCCAGCAAGCAGCCGACAATTCCACCTCCCACGATCGCGATCGGCCCGGTCATGCAAACCTCTCGAGCGGCTGCCGTTCACATTGCTCGATCGACTGAGCCCAACTGATGAACGAAGGCTGCTGGATTTCACCAACATGTCCGCCGCCACAGATCCGGTCGACCACGCGCTGGCTGCGCCATGCCGTCAGGCTCAGATTGGGATCCGGCAGCCCCCGCTGGCGGCGGGCGGCATTGAGCACGAAGATGTTGCGATCGGCGGGCCCGTCCCAGATCGCCGCAAAATCGTCGTCGATCAGGATTTCATCCTGTTGGCGTTCGATCCGTGGCAGGAGCGGCGCCAGAAACTCCATCGCTGCCGGTCGAAATCCCGTGGCCCATACCACCACATCGGCCCGCAAAACCTCCGTAGCCCCGCTCGCCGCATGCTCAAGCAGCAGATTCCAGCCGACACTGTCATAGGCGCACTGCACCACGCGCCGCCCTGGCAGCAACCCAACCGAAGGGGGGCCCACATCGATGAACCGCAGCGTGTAGATGCGCTGATAGATCTGGCGCAGGGTCCGATCGGAAATACCGTCACTGGCAAGAAGGTTGCGCTCGACAAAAGCTGTCTTGCTGCGTTCGGTCTGCTCGAAAAAATACGACGAATGGCTCGGCGTGAAATAGTCATTGGTGAACGGTGAATCGTCGAGCGGAAGAAAATTGTCTCGCGATGAAATCCAGGAGACCTGATGCGGCAGCCCTCCCGGGCCGCCGGTGAGCAGCGCCAGCACCGCCTCCGCTCCAGACTGACCTCCGCCGACCACGACGACGCGCTTGCCGCGGAACCGATAGGCGTTCGGCAGGAAATCGGCGACATGGAAACTGGTCGAATCCGGATGAAGGCGAACGAACGGCGGGACTCTCGGGCAAATCCCGACACCGACGCAGATGTTGTCGGCGATCACACGCTGGCGCGAGGTCTCAACGATAAAGGTGCCGTCGAACGTGATGCTTTTCACATCCTCCGCGAAACGAATATTGCCATTCCGCTCGCAGGCCCATCTCATATAGTTTGAGAACTCGCGGCGTGGAACGCTTTCGAAGCGCGCATTGAGGAAATGATAGATCCGCCCCTGGGAGTGCAGATAGGAAATGAACGAAAAGCTGTTGGTCGGATCGGCCAGCGTCACCAGATCCTTGAAGATGGCGACCTGAAGATTGGCTTCGGGGAACTGCATGCCATCGTGCCAGGAGAATTTTGGCTTCCTGTCGAAAAAAACGTTGCTGATGCCTTCCCGATCGTGAAGCAGCGATGCCACACTGAGGTTGGACGGTCCGACGCCTATACCCACGCATCGATAGCGCATGATGTCTCTCACCGTTCAACCGGCTCGCAAGGCATTGACCGATCGCAGCGCGGTCAAATGTAATTGTGACGCCGTGGGTTCACGCAATTGAGAAAGAAATCGCCGACGGCGTTGTATTTCCAACGGACGGGATCATGCAGTGTGTGGGTCCGCGCGTTTCGCCAGTACCGATCGAGGTTATCGCTCGCCAGCGTGGCACCAGCACCCGACAGTTCGAACAGCTTGTTGGTGGCGAGAATCGCAAGCTCGGTCGTCAGAACCTTGGCGATCGCGACATCGATCGACGCCGCAGCGACTGCGTCCTCGGTCGTGGGCAATGCTGCGGCGTGGTCGAGCTTCAATCCGACCTTCTCGACCACCGCGTCCGCCGCGAACAGGCGGATCCGCAGATCTCCGATCGCGCTGATAATGTAGGGATCCTCACAGGCTCGATCGACGCCGCTGTCAGCCCAGGGACGCGCCCTGGTATTGACGAACGACATGGTTTCGTCGATCGCCGCGCCGGCAATCCCGAGGTCGATGCAGGCATGCAGATACTGTGACACGGGCCCCGCCAGGGTCGGCTTGACGTAGGCATCCTCCAGAGACAACACCAGCGTCGGATCGACCACGACACCATCGAAAATCGTTGTTCCGCTCGCGGTCGTGCGCTGCCCAAAGCCGGACCAGTCGTCGATCACGGTCACTCCCTCGGCATGGCGCGGGACAAAGCAGGTGACGTAGCGCCCGCTGTCATCGATCGCGCTGGCGGCGATCCAGTCGGCGTAGAGCGATCCGGTGGTATAGAATTTCTTGCCGGTCAGCTTCGGGCCTGTGCCATTGCCAGCGAGGCGGGTCTTGATCTCGAGCACATTCTTCGTTCCGCGCTCGGAGGCCGCATGTCCGATCAGCCTGCCGTTCAGGACTTCGTCAAACATGAAGCGCTTCTGGTCGGCGGAGCCGTTCAGTGACAGGATATCGAGAGCCAGGAAATGGTTCTTCGGAATCTGGGCGATGTTGGAATCGGCCGCGGCGAGAATCTGCATCACTCGTCCAAGCGTCGTCGTCGAAACCCCCGCGCCCCCCGCAGCCTTCGGGACGGTGATGCCGAGCAGTCCACTTGCGGCCAATTCGCGGAGCTCCTCATATGGCAGTCGCCGGTCGCGGTCCCGATCGGCAGCCCCTGGAGCCACCACTGCCGCAACCTGCTCGGCAGCGGCAATGGCGGAGGCGTCGTTGGCAATGACCTTTGCCCGAGGCTCCAAGTCAATCACTCGAGGGGGCACCGCCGGTGTTCCGTGCCCATCCTCGCCGATCACGACCGTCGTCGTGGAGGCCTCGCGCGTTTGCGCCGTTGTCATGTGTTTCTCCAGCGATCCGGGAGCGAGCGGGAGCCGATTGGCTCTCGCGAGCGAGATCTCCAACGTCTCACGAACGAAGCGGGCGGACACCGAGCCTGGCCTGGGGCCGGCGCGCGCGTACGGCCAGCGCTTGTGCTGTCAAGTGAATGCTGCCATCGGCGGCCGTTGGCAGCGCGCGGCGCACGCCTTCCTTGAGTTCTTCGCGCAGCTCTGACGACAGCCTGCAGACATAGCTGGAAACGGTTCCCTGGCCACCGAGAAACGGTTTCCAGTAAGCGTCGAAATTTGCGAAACGTGTAGGAATCTGGATCTTGCACGTTTCGAGTTGCGTGAGGTCACAGGCGGCGAACAGATTCGCCATGTCGTCGATCGTCCGGATCGACGAACGATGACCTTCATCGTGCTTGATGGCCTCGGGGTCGAGCTTGAACGCAACCGCCCAGATCGCTCGCAGAAACTGCATGCCTTCGGCATAGTCCCAGATATAGGCGGCTACGCGCCCCCCGGATCTCGTCACGCGGCACATCTCGCGCGCGGCGCGCGGCGGATCCGCGAGGAAGTTCAGCATCGATGCCGACACCGTCGCGTCGAACGATGTATCGGGGAACTGTAAATCCTGCGCGTCACCGGTAAGGAAGGTCACTCCCGCTCCGGGAATCATCTTGCGGGCGAGCGCAAGATAGCCGTCCGAGCGATCGACCGCGGTCACCGACTCCGGTGCGGTATCGACAATGGCCTCGCTCAGTGCGCCGGTCCCGCATCCGACGTCGAGCCACTTCAGCCGCGAAGGTGGCGCGAGCCAGGACACGAATTCGCGAGACGCCACACGTCCCCAGCGCCCGATGTAGAGTTCGTAGGCTTGTGCGTCCTCCCAGACGCCCTTGGAAGCGCCGGGCGGCGTCGACTTGGCGTGCTGAATGTCCATTGTGGCCTCCGCGCATACTCTCTTCAAATTTTAAGAGAAGATGACAATATGGATCGCGACGAGAAGGCAGAGCGCCTGCGGTGCAGGAGCGGGCGCAATTAAGATCATCGACCTTCGACAGCCAACCCCCCAACATTTGCCATCGGCTGCGATCTAAGTTGGAATGCGACATCACACTGCTGACGCGGTATCGCCTCCCCGAAACGTTGACACATATTCGTCTTCGCGATCAGCACACCTCCGCATACGCCCGCACCGGTATTGCGCGATGATCACGGGGCGAACTGAAAGGACAACAGTCGTGACGGAGGGGCGCCACGCTTCGCCCCCACATCGGCCACCTTCGTCTGGCACACCAAGCCGACAACCCGATCTGCATCTTGACCGTGCATTGGCTCTGAGCAACCATCCAGAGGCGAATACGGCTCGGCGCCCCGGCAGGGCGCCGAGAGCATTCCCGACATGAAAACGAATGGATTGATCGTGATCTAGCAACTCCAAAAACATTTTGCGATGGCGAGGAGACCACAGTGATGTTGGACTATGGTCGCGAGGCATTTGACTTCATCGATCGCATTACACTGGTGCCCGATCCGGAACGGATCGTCGACGAATTGCGGATAGCCATTTCCTCCTTCGGCTACACGACGGTCATCGTCACCGGGCTTCCGAATCTCACAGAACGTTTCGAGCAGAAGATTCTTCACAAGCACTGGCCCGACGAATGGTTCGCGATCTACGCGCGCGAACGCTACATCCTCGACGATCCCGTCGCATGGCTCTGCCGCTCGACGATCGAACCATTCGAGTGGGCCGACGCGCGCTACGACTCCGAGCGACACCCACGCTCGCGTCACATCATGAACGCAGCGAAGTCGTTCGGCATGAGTGCCGGGTTCTGTGTCCCGATCCACGGCCTGTTCGGGCTGGAGTGGTGTGTATCCATGGGCGGCGACAAGGTCGACACGGCGCAGTTCGCCAAGGCCAGCGTGCACCTGATGTCCGTCTATGCGTTCAACAAGCTGCGCCATACCCGCAGCGAAATCGTGGCGCAACGACGACGGCTCACGGCGCGCGAACGCGAGGTCATGGCCTGGACCGCGGCCGGCAAATCCGCATGGGAAACGAGCTGCATACTCGGCATCGGCGTCGACACCGTGAACAAGCATGTGGGCTCCGCGTCCCGCAAGCTGCGGGCGATCAACAAGACCCAGGCCGTCGCCGAGGCGATCAGGCTTCACGAAATCCCGTGGTGACTATTTTTACGTCAAGTCCAACCCTTTGCCATTGAGGAGAAAACTGCCGCATCCATTGTTCCTTCCAGCATTCGCCAAGCGATGAGAGGGAGCAACATGATCCATGTGGTGACCGCCTTGAACCGGCGACCATATGCCAGGGCCATCGAAGACCATCACGTCATTCGCCACCGGATCTTCGTCGAGGAGCGGGGATGGCGAGCGCTCGCTCGTCCGGACGGCCGCGAGATCGACGCGTTCGACACGGCGGACACGATCTATATGCTCGCCATGGACGGCGAACGGGTCATCGGAGGACACCGTCTGTTTCCGACGCTGCAGCCGCACATGATCAGCGAGGTGTTTCCGCACCTGGTCACGCGCGGTCCGGTTCCGCGCGATGTGGCGATCTACGAATGGTCGCGCTTCTTCGTGGTGAAAGAGTACCGGTCGAGCAAGGTCTATTTCGAGCTGCTGGCCGCCGTCCAGGAGTTCTGCCTCAATGTCGGTATCGCCTCGATCACGGCGGTCATCGAGATGTGGTGGCTGCCGCGCTTTCACGAGGCTGGATTTGTCGTGCACCCTCTCGGCCTGCCGCAGCCCGTGGAAAACGTCCCGACGCTCGCGATCCAGATCGATATTCGGCGCGACTCGCTCGACCGCGCCCGCGCCCTCGCCAATTTCGCACCTGTGACGACCTCGTCGGGGGCGCGCGACCTGCCGCTGATGACGGCCGCCGGCACGCGGAACGCGCAGGTCCCCAGGACCCCCAGGCCTCACGCCGACGCCCGGCTCGAGACCGGCGGCTCTGCACCAAACTGAGGATCATCAATTTCTGCTCTGGGAGGATTTCGTGAACCCGGCAACGATATCCGCCACCGCCACGGCACGACATCTCCGGCTGAGCGATCCGGACACGATCGTGACGGACTTCCGCAAGGCCATGCGGCGCCTGACGTCCACCGTGTCGATCATCGCCACGGTGGAAGACGAACATTACATCGGCATGATCGCGACGACGGTCAATTCACTGTGCGCCGATCCGCCTGCTATTGTCGCCTGCATCAATCGGTCGGCAAGCCTCTTTGCCCCCCTGATGCGCTGCCAGCGCTTCTCGGCCAACCTGCTCCAGGCGCGCCAGGGATCGCTGATCCCGGTATTCAGCGGAGCGGAGAAAGGTTCCGCTCGCTTCCAGTACGGCAGTTGGGATGTCATCGACGGTCTTCCCTGCCTGATGGACGGCCAGGCGACCCTGCTCTGCCGCCTCGACGGCAGCATGGCCTATGGCAGCCATGTCGTGATCGTCGGCCGGATCGAGGCCGCTCGGGTCGCCGATCCCATCTCTCCCCTGCTCTGGCAGGACGGCCATCCGGCTGCATCCTATGCCTTGACCTGACCCGAGCGGACGGAGGCCCGGAGCCGCCCGCCGATGCTCAGGGCTTGCGACGCACCGCCGGCTGCGACAGGTAGGCCAGCAGCTTCATCTCGCGGCGCCCCCGCGTCACGGTATCGAGAACCAGGCCGGAGCTGATCGCCAGCACGGCGACAATCATCAGGCCGGTCGACAGCACCGCGGTCGGCAGTCGCGGAACGAGCCCTTCTTCGAGATAGGTTACCGCCAAGGGAGCGGCGAGCACGACGGAGGCGAGCGCGAGGAGGACGCCGATGCCGGCGAAGAAGCTCAGCGGCTTCTCCGAGCGGTACAGCTTGATGATGGTATTGAGGATGCGGAAGCCGTCCCGCCAGGTGTTGAGTTTGGATTCCGATCCCGCCGGCCGCGCATAATATGGCGTCGCGACCTCGGCGACCGGCAGCGCAAGCTCCAGCGCGTGAACCGTCAGCTCGGTCTCGATCTCGAATCCGTCAGACAGCACGGGGAAGGACTTGACGAAACGGCGAGAGAACACGCGGTAGCCTGACAGGATGTCCTTGAACTGCTGGCCGAACACCATGGCGAGGAACCCGGTGAGCGCGCGGTTGCCGAGACGGTGGCCGGGACGATAAGCGGCCTGGACCTGATCGACACGCAGTCCGACGACCATGTCGAGGCACTGCTCGACCAGCAGTTCGATCATCTGCGGCGCGCTGGGCGCATCGTAGGTCGCATCGCCGTCGACGAGCACATAGATGTCGGCGTCGATATCGGCGAACATCCGGCGCACCACATGGCCCTTGCCCTGCCGCCGCTCACGGCCGACCAGAGCGCCCGCGCCCCGCGCCACCTCGACGGTGCGATCGCTGGAATTGTTGTCGTAGACGTGGATGTCCGCATCAGGCAGTGCGGCGCGAAAATCCGCCACAACCTTGCCGACCGCCTGCTCCTCGTTGAAGCACGGAACCAGGACGGCCACCCGCGCAACCTGGACAGCCATCATCACACTCCCTGAACCGCAAGCGGCTCACGTTCGGCATCGACCGATGCCGCCAGGACGATCCAGAGCGACAGCATCACGCCAGGCATCAGATAATAGGGCGTGTAAAGTTGATGGGTGAAAAAGAATGCCGCGTTAATGAGACTGTTGACGATCGCAACCTGTGCCGCAATGCGCGTGCGGCGTGCCGGCGCGCGCACATGCAGCACAATGGCTGCAGCCAGCCCGACGACGAGCAGGATCCCTTGCGTGTTGGTGAGATAATAGAGTGCCGAACTGAACGTCCAGTCGGGGGGCGACGCATCGACCGAACTGTAGGTCGTCGACAGCGGACTGCCGACATTGATCCAGTTGGCCGCCAGCGTCGGCACGACACCTGCCAGAATGCCGAGACCGACGAGCACTGTTTCGCTCTTGAAACGGCCGAACCGTGCGTGCAGCAGCTCGAGCAGGCAGCCGAAACCAAACCCGCCGGCCAGCAGGATATTGGCAATGCGCAGGTTCGCGCTCAGTCCGACAAGGAGACCGATGAGAGCCGCCGCCGCCAGCCGCGTAGCGCCTGCGGAGGCGAACAGGCGTGGCGTCAGCAGCCCGAGCAGGGCGCAAATGGCGAGGGACGGCGCCGCTGAGTAGCTGGCCTTGGCGGGGTTCACCATCATGTAGACCGACAGCACGCCGAACAGACCGCAGGCACTCAACACAAGGGTGGATCGGGCCCGGAAGATCAGCGCACAGGCCGCCAGCAGCACAACCAGCGTTGCAGAGATATAGAGGCCCGCGACCTGCCGCCCTTCGGGAAAGACCGCCAGCAATGCCCCGGTACCCGGCGGGTACTGAAGGACCCAGGTGTCCCTTTTCGGAATGAAGGTATGGGTGATCGGCCGGTTCGGATCGTTCCAGACGAGGGCGCTGACCTCAGCCGCAGCATCCCTGAAAAAGTGATCGTCGTCCCGACGGATGTCGGTGTCGAAACCGCCGAGGCCAAAACGCTGAAACAGATGGGCTTGGCGCAGGTAGCCGATGTCGTCGAAGACGCCGCGGCGCTCGCTCCAGTGCGCCGCTGACCAGAACACGCTGGCCGCCACTGCGGCACAGAGAATGGCCAGCAAGAGCCGCCGAAAACCGAGGCTAAACGTCCATTTCGCGCGATCAGGCAGCGTCTTAGCGCTTTCCACCATCTCCACCTGCCCCCAAGGCGTCATGAACTGTCGCAGAAGCCCCGCGACGACAGGGCAACGACATCCAGCCGCCGCTCCGCAACCGAAATGGTTCTAATCAGAAACACTTCAAATGCAATGGCTTATCTGGGCGTATCCTGTAACCGGCAGCACCTCAAAGACGCTTCCATGGCAACGCCCGGCCCCCAAATCAGTCCGGCAAGGTCCGCCGACGCCGCCTCGTCCCGCCGAGCGGCCGGCGCCACGAAGGTCAGTTCGTCGTCGCGACCTCATTCTCAACGGGTCATTCTCGATATCCTGCTCGCGTGACGAACGCCCGATGCGCTCGCGGTCATCCGCGCCCCTCCGACCAACGCCGCCCGATATCGGGGCAATCCCGACTGCAAGTACAACGGGACGAAGAATTGCTATGCACAGTACAGCTTCGTATTGTAGATCGCGATGATGTCATCGCGACGTCGAAAGACTTATGACCTCCTCACGCTGGACCATCGCCGATCTCAGCTCCTACGATTTCCAATCGGATGAGTATAAGAACCTGTACGCGCGCGCCAATGCGACGGTCTTTCAGAGCCCCGCGTGGCTCGACCACGTCTACGGTGGCCTTGTTGCGGATTTCCGAGTCTCCCCCTCCATCATCACGATCAGGGAGCAGGCCAGCGCACAGCTCGTGGCGGTGCTCCCGCTGGTCCAGCGCCGCTACTGGATGTTTCGCGTCGCAGAATTCGCGGACTTCGGTGTCAGTGACTATTGCACCGTCATTGCCGATCCTGCGCAACTGCCGACCTTGCTCGCGGACAAGGCCCTCGCCTCCGATCTCCAAAGGCTGCTGGCGAGGAACGATATCATCGTCGCCCGCAAAGTTCCCGAGCCGTCCCTGCCCGCGCTCGACCTGATCGGCCGCGCACACCGCACCAAGCTCGATTTCGGTGCCCACGACACCCGCCTGTTCGGCACGTTCGAGCACTGGCGCGATGCCAGCATGTCGGCGTCACAGCGCCGGTTCCTCGATACCAAGCGACGAGATCTGTCACGCAAGGGGCGCATCGACATCGCGGTCACCGAAACGCCCGACGGCCTCGCCGAGGCGCTCGACCGGATCCGGGCTTTTCGCGAACACCGTTTCCGCGAAATCACCATGATCGACATCCTTAGCAAGGACACGTTCGCGCGCTTCTATCGCGATGTGTCCGCGGACGGCCCGCTCGGCCGCGCCTATACCCTGAACGTCAACGGCGCTCCGGCCAGCATCGCGTTCGGACTTGTCAGCGGCGACACCTTCCATCTCGTCCTCACGGGCTTCGACTTCGCCCGCTACCGCAACTACTCGGTTGGCCTGCTGGTCATCGAGGATGCATTGCGAGACTGCATCGCCCGCGGCATGGCACGGTTCGATTTCACGATCGGCGACCAGTCCTACAAACGGGATTTCGGCACCAGCGCCACCGGCATGTGGGCCCTGTGGCGTGGTTTCACCGTTCCCGGGCGAATCCTCGCAAAGGCGATGTCACACTCGCCAACGGCCCAGCACTGGGCGCGACGGCTCGTCCGGCGCAGCGCTAATCCCTGAAGCGCAACACCTGCGGCGCCGACGCCACGCCGGTGGCGACGCAGCCGGCCAGATACCAGAGCAGCGCCGCCGTCTTGATCGTCACCGTCGACGTGCTGATGGACAGCAGCAGTACGAGGTAGACACAGACGAACAGCTTGTAGCGCCACGACGATGCCGTTTCCGCCGGTGCACCGTAGACATAAAGTCCCCACAGCACAGCGGCGCCGACGATGCCATAGCGCGACAGCACGTAAGAGTAGCCGGAATCGTCGAAATCGACAGCCGACACCTTGATGCCGAGCGCCTGGCTGATGTCCAGCGTCGACAGCAGCTGACCGCTGAGAAGGAAGCGGCCCATGATGGTGTTGTCCCACGGTGCCCCGGCCATGGCGCCGGCATAGGTCACCAGCGCGATGACGATCAGGAATGGCAGCACGAACACCATGGTCGGCCGCACCAGCGGCGACACCATGTAGACCAGCAGCACCACACCGCAGAGGTAGAGCCCAAAACGGGCGTCGCCAAGGACCAGGACCATGGCGATCAGCAGCACCTTGATAACAAGGCGCCAGATGTGGCCGTGGTCGCGCAGCAAAACCCAGGCAAAGGCGATGGCGCCGAAGTTGCCGAGCGACACTGGCTCGAGAAACACCGACGACACCCGATGCTCGCCGAGAAACGGCAGCAGCGTACGTCCCTCGAAGCGCAAGCCGCTAATGAACAGCCCCGGGCCATCGCCCCCGACGGATGCATCAACGCTGCCGCGCGCCTGATAGTAGCCGAGCACATCGAAATACTTCAGGTAGGTATCGAGGAACAGCCACTCGAACAGCGCGCCTGCAACCACGACCAGGATCGCGGCGAGCACGACGCGATCTCCCGACTCCGGCGATCCGAAGTGCCGGCCGAGAAAGAAGAACACGATGGGAATGAAGGCGTCGCGGATCGCCTTGGCATCGAGCTGATAACGCAGCACCAGCAGCAGGATCAGCATCGGCAGCACCAGCACCGACACGGCATAGAACGCCACGCTCCGGCTCGCAACCATTGCCGTCGCGATCCCGAGCAGAACGAGCTCGACCGCGATCACATGGCTCGCGCCGATCCGCATGACGCTGGCATTGACGAAGCTCAGTATCAGATTGAAGACGAGCGCCGCGATGACGATCAGCCGCGCCACGCGCGCACCGTCGAAGTCCATGCCGGCCGCGCGATGCGAAGCGGCGACGGCGTCGGTCATCGCAGCGGGGCCTTCTTCCTGGCGAACCAGGCCTGCTCGACCAGCCAGGCAAGCGCCGCACCGAGGCCGAGGCCGAACAGGATGCTCGCGGCCAGCACCAGCACCGGCGTCGGACCGCTCGGATCGAAAGCCGCGGTGGCCCGGCTGATGATGCGGGTGTTGGAGCTGTCGAAACGCTGCTGCTCACCAAGCTCGCGCGAGCGCACCAGAAAGGCCTCGTAAATCGATCGGTTGGCCTCGACGTCGCGACCGAGCTCGCGCAGGCGAACCGACGCTTCGTTCATGCCGGACAGGTCGGTCTTGGCCTTCTCGAGATTCGCCTTGAGGCCGCTGACCACCGCCTCAGCACGATTGAGGTCGACCGTGGTCGACTGGATGATGTCGAGGATCGCCTGGTCGAGCTGCCGCCGCGCCTCCGCGGTCTGCTGCGCAGCCGTGACGCGATCAGGGTGCCGCGGTCCCAGCGTCGCGCCGATATTGACCTCGGCCTGTTTGGCGACTGCATATTTGTTCTTCAGAGCCTCGATGGCGCCACCGCGAAACGCCTCGGGAATGGCGTCGAGGTCGAGCGTGCCCTTCTTGACACCCTCGATCTGGTTGAGCGCCGAGCGCAGCTCGTTGACCCGCGCTTCCGCGGTCGAGATCTGGCCCGAGAGATCGCTGATCTGCTTGTCCAGCACCGGCTGGCCGTTGGCGACGACGATGCCATGCTCGCTGCGGTACTTCTCGTAGCGCTGCTCGGCCTCGCGCACGTGAGACTGCAGGGTTTCCAGCCGCGTCACCAGCGCCGTGCCGGCACGCCGCGCCGTTTCGGCCTGGGCGAGGTTCTGCTCGTCGACGTAGCACTCCATGATGGCGTCGGCGACACGAGTCGAGACCTGAGCATCCTCCGTCACGACATTGACGTTGATGACGAACGATCCCGTGCTGCGGGTGATCGACACCGCGCGCTCCAGTTGGCGAAGAGCCATGGCGTGCGGATCGACGGAACGCGCCATGCCGAGGCCGACCAGCAGGCCGGTGAGGATGCCCCGCGGCCGGGCGCCGAACAGCGGGCTGGTTTCGAGCTTCTCGCGGGCAATGACGCGATCGAAGACGCTGCGCGAGGTCAGAACGTAGACCTGGCTCTCCGCCTCGATCGCGCTGGTGTCACGCGCGCCACGCTGTTCGACACCTGTGCCGACGATCTGCAACCCCTGCGGATCGAGCAGAATGCGGCCGAAGGCGGCGTATTTCGGCGGAACCAGAGCGACGTAGGTCGCCCCGAGGCAGGCGCAGACAATGACCGAGGCGATGATGATCGCGGCGCGGCGGCGGAACATTCCGGCGAATTCACGGATATCCAGACGGGCCAGCGGTATATACACACTGGATCTGTCATTCTCTGAAAGTGCCATACCAGAGCCTTTACGCGGTACTACTTGACGTCCGGTTTACATTGTCAGTCGCGTCCCGAAGAGGTGCGCCTATGGCGCACAACGGGACAGCCCGGCGCCTCTCACGGCGATCCGTCAACGTGACGGCAATTTTAGCAAAAAATAAGCCATTTTGCCAAAATCGTCACGGGCCTCAGAGGGGGCCAACACCGATCGCCTCCAGCAGGGACGGATCATAGCGGCCGCCGGCATCGTCGAGGCCGAACGGTCCCTGCTTCAACAACCATAGCGTCCACCCCCAGCCCCGGGATGCAACGGAGGACGAAACATCGTGCAGCCAGCGCCGCCGGGATACGCCACCGCCGGCCGTCTTCATCGCTCCGAACTCGGTAAAGACCACGCGGTCCGCCGGCACGCTGTTACGCGCACACCATGCCTGCAAGCTGTCCAGCTTCGCCGCGAGCACGTCGGCCCGCCAGTCTTCGTGGAAGTAGTTGCGCACAGCGTCCGTTGCCTGCTGCGTCAGTTGCGGGCGGCGCGCTTCGTCCTTCGGCGACAGCTTCAGGCCGGGCATACGCCCCAGCACATTGTCGGCCGCGCCCTCACGTGCCGGGTATGGCAGTCCGGAAATCAACGGCATGATCGGCAGCGTCCAGTCCGCGCCCTGGTGGGTGAACAGAAACGGGTCGTAAAAATGAATGCTGAGGAACGCGCGCGAATCCCGCAGCCGTTCACCGGTCAGCTTCTCGAGGCCCTGGATCTGTGACCAGCAGCCCCCGGTGACACCGAGCCAGAGCGAGCCCGCCGCTGCGCGCATCCGTCGCAGCAGAACGTCCTGATAGTCGGTCCAGTCCGGTCCGGATGGCTTGGCGCAAGCCTGCTGCGGCTCGTTCATCGGCTCGAGCGCCAGAGCCGGCAGCTTCCAGCTCTCGAGCTCGCGTGCGAACCGCTCCACGAGCGCCGCATAGCGCCCGAACCTCGCTCCCGTCAGGCCATCGAGCTGGTCTTCCGGAATCTGTCCATGCGATCCCGGCGCAACCAGCGTGACGATGATCCCGAGCCGATTGCGGCTGAGATCTCGCACGAACTCTGCGAAATAGCCTCGAAACACCTTCCAGCGGCGCTCGCCGGGATCGTCGAGGAAGGGACCGATATCGACGGGCAGGCGGACGTGATCGAAACCGGCCGCCGCCAGCCGCGCCGTCGCGAAGAACGTTTCGGCGCCCGCCCGCGACGGAAACGGATCGTCGGCATAGCCGTCGCCGACGACGGCCGGAAACGTAAAGACCTGCAGGCTGGTGCCTTTCCGGAACGGCGACGCTCCGGCGCTGCTGGCCGCAAGGATCATGACGGCGACAGCAGACACAAGCAGCGGTCGTGCAAATCTGGAGATCATGGTTCGCGACGATCGTTCAGCAATTCAATGTAGCTGTCGATCATACGCTCGACGGAATAGCGCGTCGCGACCTCCTGTGCGAACGCGTTCAGCACATGGCGAGGCGGCGGCGTTGCGAGCAACTGGCGAATGGCAGCAGCCCAACCCTTGAGATCGTCCGGCGGCACGAAGATCACCGGCGCCGTCGTCGCGGACAGCACCTCGCGCAACACCGCGATGTCCGAGACCGCCATCGGAATCCCGCTCATCGCAGCCTCCGCGGCAGCGAGCCCGAACGTCTCCCAGACGGTCGGGAAAACGAAAGCATCGCATGCCGCATAGAGATTGGCGATTTCCGCCGGCGCAACCGCGCCGAGCAGATGCAGCCGATCGGCGACGCCAAGCCGTTCGGCCTGTGCCTCGTAGGCATCGCGCTCGGAGCCTTGTCCGGCGACAACGAATGCGGCGCCATCGACCTCGGCGAGAGCGGCGATCACCACCGCCTGGTTCTTCTGGGGCGCCATGCGCCCGACATTGAGAAGCAGCGGGGCGTCCTCGGGCAGCGCGAACAGGCGTCGCGTCTCCTCGCGGGTGCGCCAGGGGGCACGATGAACGAGGCCGTGCTCGATCAGCACCAGCCGCCGGCGATAACTTGCGGGATAGCCGTCGAACTGCTTGCGCGTCGCCGCGGTGTTGGCGACATTGGCAGTATAGAGGCCGAGCGAACCGGCGATCTTGTCCGCGAGGCGCAGCGGCCACGCGGTCGCGGCCGGCACGGCGGTCTGATGAACGATGCGGCGGCGGCAGCCGCGGAGAGCACCGCACAGCCCGACGAGCAGCGATGCCGTCGCCTGATACGCGACAATCGCGTCATGGTCATCGCGCAGCAGACGCCAGGCCATGGTTAACGCCCCGGCGATTTTGCCGACAAAGCCGGCGTCCGGACGCGAGAACAGAAAAACGGTATCGACCTCGACGCCGCGCGCGGCGAGCCCCGCTGCGATGGCGCTCGCCAGCGTTTCGATGCCGCCCCGTTCGTCGGTGTGCAGGATCTGGAGGACCCTCAGCGGCTCCCCCCTGCTCTCCTTGCCCATATTCACTGTCCCTTACCTTCCAAAGGCGATAGTACAGGCGGGCGGCGTTCCGATCGGTTAACGGACGGCGCGACGAACCTGGCGCCGCCGCGGCTTTTCGACCAATTCAAGTTCATGATGGGCAGTTCAAAACTCGTTGTCTATTTCGGCTCCCGCGCCATTTCAGCGGTCGGCAACCTGGCGTCGGTGGCGGTTTTCGCCCGCCTGATCGGCCCGGCGGACTATGGCTCCTACATCCTGATGTTCGCCTGGGCCATCGTCGTCTACGGCTTCGCGACACAGTGGATGAAATTCTCCTATTTCGGCGTCTATCGCGCCGCGGACGAGCGCGCGATCATCGCTTCCTATGCACGGCTCATGGCGACCGCCATCGGCATCGCCAGCACCGTGCTGCTCGCGCTCTGCGCACTGCTGCCGATGCGGCTCGACTTCACCCTGGCGCTGATCGCGCTGTTCGCCACCATGACGGTCTACGAGGGCGCCCTCGAAATCAACCGCACGCTCCATCAGGCGACGACCGTCGCGGTGAGCATGATCTGCCGGGCCGTGTTCGTGCTGGTGATCGGCTGCATATTCCTTGCCTTCAACCACTCTGCCTTCACGCTCGCGCTTGGCGTCTCTGCAGGCCATCTGGTGGCGACGATCCCATCGCTGACGATGCTGCGAAGCTTCCGCACCGCCCGTCCGACACCCGACGCGATGCATGCACTCGTCCGCTATGGCTGGCCGCTGATCCTGTCGTTCGGCGTTTTCGCCCTTGGGCAAACCGTCGACCGCTTCCTGATCGCCCATTTCGCCGGCAATGCCGTGCTCGGCCCCTACGGCGTCATCGCCGACATGATGCGCCAGAGCTACATGGTCGCCGGCGAGTCCATCGCGCTGGCGCTGATCACCGTCGCCAAGCAGCATGCCGACGAAGGCCGCCGGGACGCTTCCGACGCGGTGATGCGTTCGGCATTTCGCGCCTGCCTCACTGCTGGCGCATTCGGCGCAGCGTTCTTCATCCTGTTCGGCGACACGCTGGCTCGGTTGCTGCTCGGCGCAGAGTTCGCCGACACCGGCGCCGGCATCATCCCGTATTTCGCGGTCGGCTTCGGTTTCATGATGCTGCGCAGCTTCTACTTCGGACAGGTGATCTACTTCAGCAACGGTACGTTCCTGGAATTGCTGATCGCAGTCGCGTTCGTGCTGTCGTCGACGGTGCTGGCGATCCTGCTGGTGCCGGCGCATGGCGCAGTCGGCGGCGCCATCGCGCTGATGATTGCCCATGCGGCGGCCTGCCTGATCGGCGCTGTCATCGGCCGCCGTCTTCATGTGCTGCCGATCGACGTGCCGGCTTTGGTGGGCATTCCGGTGATCGCGGCCGTGCTGGTGCTGCTGTGCCGTCTGATCGGAGCGGAGATAGCTACGGAAGCCGTCCGGCATGCCGTCGACGTGCTGCTGCTGTCGGCCGCCCTCGCGCTCGTCGTGTGGCGCTTCGATCTTCTCAAGCTCGTCGCGACTGGAAGTAGGCAAGCCCCAGGCGCGCGATGAACCAGCCATTACCGATCAGGTAGCGCCGCCACAGCCGGCGCGGCTCGACGATCAGCCGGAAGATCCATTCGGCACGCAGCGCCCTCACCCAGCGGGGGGCGCGCGGCTTTTCCTGCGACACGAAATCGATCAATCCGCCGACACAGATCGCGGAGGGGCCATCGGTGCGGATCAGGTGGCTCTCCGCCCACAGCTCCTGCTTCGGCGTGCCCATCGCCACGAGCACCAGATCGGCGCCGGACTGCCGGATGTCCTCCAGAACGGCTCCCGATTCGTGATCGTCGAAGAAACCATGGTGCGCGCCGACATAGTCGTGCTGCGGCGCAGTCGCGCTCAGCGCTTCGATGGCGCGCTCGCCGATGCCGGCGGCCGCGCCGACGATATAAATACGGAAGAGATGCCGGGTTTCCTTGAGGAAGCGCGGGATGAAGTCCGTGCCATTCAGGTTGTCGGGGAAGAATTCGCCGTGGAGCACGAAGGATGCGAGGCTGACGCCAATACCGTCATTCAGGACGAGGCTGTTGCGCAGCACGTCGCGCAATTCGGAACTGCGGGCCGCGACGTTCGAGACATGAGCATTCAGGAACGTGACAAGCGCAGCGGAATTACCGCCGAGGTGAGCATCGACCTTGCGCACCGCGTCGCCCGCGGTCGCCGCAACAACCGGAATTCCAAGTATTTCACGCGTAGACATCGTCGACATATTACCGACCAGAGCTGTTAAGTAAGTTATAATTAAGACACCTCTTTTGAGGCGTTGTTTGGTAAAAGGCAGTCCGATCCCGATCGCGCAGAACTCGGACGCCCTCATGTTTCTTGGCACCACCCCCGACGACGTCTATCGCAACCGCTTCCGCCTCGCGCGCTTCAAGCGCTTTCTCGGCATCGTCGACGAGATCATCGCGACCAAGGCGCAGTGCCGTGTCCTCGATGTCGGAGGACGGATGGAGCACTGGGCTGCATTGTCCGATCTCTGGGGCAATCGCGCCGTTCATGTCACGCTCCTCAATCTCGAAGCCGAACCGATTACCGATCCGCGCTTCGAAAGCGTCGCCGGGGATGCCTGCCAGCTCCAGTTTCCGGACAACGCATTCGATCTCGTCTACTCCAACTCGGTCATCGAGCACGTCGGCAGCTGGGCGAACCAGAAGCGAATGGCCGCAGAAATTCGCCGTGTCGCGCCGCGCGGCTTCATCCAGACCCCCAACTACTGGTTTCCCATCGAACCGCATTTCCGCATGCCCTTTATTCATTGGCTTCCCGAGCCCTGGCGCATCTTGATCGTCAAGGCGCGCGCATGCGGCTTCTACCCGAAGGCAACGAACGAGGACGAGGCGCGGACCATCCTGTCGGATGCCACGCTGCTGGACTTCAATGCGATGAAGACGCTGTTCCCGGATTACACGATCGAACGGGAGAAAGTCGTATTCACAAAGTCCCTTATCGCCATTCGATAGCCGATCGCCGCGGAGCCGGGGTCTCCTTGAGGTTAGTATGCATTGCGACGGCGCATGAGCTCGACAAATGTCAGGACCGCGATCCTGACATCGAGCGCCATGCTCCAGTTGTTGATGTACCAGAGGTCGTGCTCGACCCTCGCCTTCATCTGCTCGACGCGATGAATTTCGCCACGGTATCCATGCACCTGCGCCCAGCCCGTGATACCGGGTTTGACGTGATGCCGGAACGCGTAGGCCGACAGCAGATCGCCGAACAAGTTGTCATGGGCAACCGCGTGCGGCCGCGGACCGACGAGCGACATGTCGCCGATCAGCACGTTGATCAACTGCGGCAGTTCGTCAATGCTTGACGTTCTGAGGATCCTGCCGACCCGGGTCACCCGGTCGTCGCCACGGCAAGCCTGCGTGATCTCGGGCCCGTCTTCCATGACGGTCATGGTCCGGAACTTGAAGATGGCGAACTGCCGGGCGTTGAAGCCGGTGCGGCGCTGCCGGAACAGAACGGGCCCCGGCGAATCCAGCTTGATCGCGAGCGCCGTGATCAGCATCAGCGGCAACAGCATCAGCAGCGCGCATGACGCGCCGACGATGTCGAACGCGCGCTTGAACGCCCGCTCCCAGGACTGGAGCGGCGCACGCTGCACCTCGACCGCCAGCGTCTTGTCGAAGCGATAGAGCGGATTGTGCGTCAGGGAGCGGACATGCCGGTCGGGCAACAGGCGCACCGGCAGCGGCGACGACCGCAGGTGGTCACGGATGAGATCGAGCCTGCGCGGATCGCTCCACGGCAACGCCAGGACGATTTCGTCGGCATCGCTGTCGCGGGCAACTTTCAGCGCCTGATCGAGCTGTTCAAGGTCGGACGGGCCAATCGTGAGGCTGTCACGCCCGGCACTCGGGAAGCTGACGCGGCCGATCTCCGTGACACCGAAATTCTGCAGCAGATCGAAGCCGTCGAGCGCAACCAGTTCGTCCCGCGCCGCAATCAGGATGGCGCGGCGGCCGCGGATCTTGCCTTCCGCGACAGCGGACCTGATCAGATGCTTGGCAAGCGCACGCGACGCCACAAGGAGCACGAGCGCGAGCATCGCAAAGCAGACGATCGAGCCGCGGGAAAACGCCGCGCCGATCTTCAGCAGGAAAGCCAGCAAGGTGAGAAGCAGGCTGACCAGCGACCACAGCGCCACGACCTGCCAGAGATCGCCGCGCGGCGATGCCAGCGACGACATGCGATAGAGGCCGATGGAATGCACGATCAGGCCGTAAAGCAGCGCCGCGATCAGGCCCGTGCCAATGAAAGCGTTGATGTCGCCGTAATCGGCATTGACGCACAGCTGATAGCCGATGCCGCCGACAACACTGGCCAGAACGATCAGCACGGCGTCCACCGACGCGGTGCAGGACTGCAGGGCGGCGAACGAAAGCCGCAAACCCGGCTGTGCACTGGCGCCGCCAGGCGGCTGCCAGGACCGTATGGCAACGCTCGATACTTTCATCACGCGTCTCAACGCCACATCCTCAGAGTCAGGGAACCAAAACCCGCCGCCTCCCCCCGCAAGTCATTACATTAACTAAACATTAAACATTGATGCATCGCAACAAACGTCACGTGCAATTGTGCGCCGCAACATGAAAATCGCAACCCCTGGTTGATTTTCACGGTCACAAATTTGTCATTGGCTAGCTGTCCCGGATCCGGCGCACCGGCACATGCTTATCAGTTACGTACCAACACAGGCATCAGGTTCACATTTTCTTAGGATTTCGGCGCAGATGATGGATGCGGAGATCGCAAATGACGACGTCAGGCATCCTGATCGCTTTTTTGACCGGCTATGTCCTCAGAGGCTTCCGGGTCTGGATCCTGTTGCCGATCGTCGGAGCGGCGTTTGTCGGTATCCTTTTGCTGCAACTCATAATGGCTGGCACTGGCCTTGGCGCCGCGATCGGTAACGCAGTCCTCGTCGGCATCGTGCTGCAGCTCGGATATGCGGCGGGCCTCGGCGCTCGTGCGCTGACCGTATCGATGCAGGGCCGCGGCCTCCGCAAAGCGCTGCCGCGGCGATCTCCGCTGCTCGATCGCTGAGTACAACGCTCCGGCCCCCGCCGCCGCCCTCACCGGCGCCGTGCAACCAGCAACAACACCTGCGCGGCGACAACACCGGCAAATCCGCCTGCGACCTTGAACGCCGCATCGACGATGCGCGCATGCCGATCCGGCGTCAGCATCTGAAGCAACTCCAGCGATAGCGCACCGATCACGACAAGGCCAAGAATCACGACCGGACGCCGTGGATAGGCCAGCGAAAACAGCACCCCGACGAGGGCAAAGGCCGCGAAATGCTCGCGATGCGGACTTGCGAGGTGTGGCCGCAAGCCGATCGACGACAGGGTGGCAAAACCGATGACGGCAACCGCGAGCCACGCGAGAACGAGGGAGACCTTCTGAATCATCGTGACATCGTAACCGCTCGAACAGCTGCTTCAAACCGCGGCGACGCTCCATCGCCCCACCTCGCCCGAAGTACGGGAAAGTACGTCTATCGGGAGACCAGGAGCGGCGCTACGCTTTCGGCCAGATTGTGTAAAATTGTCTGTTCGCACGACGACTTTGGCACGAGGCTTGGCGATGACCGGCACGTCCTTCGTTCTCCGCAGCACCTGGCTTGTTCCACTGATGCTGAT
Organism: Bradyrhizobium sp. U87765 SZCCT0048; assembly: GCF_018131225.1. Taxonomy (GTDB): domain Bacteria; phylum Pseudomonadota; class Alphaproteobacteria; order Rhizobiales; family Xanthobacteraceae; genus Bradyrhizobium_A. Next base: position 1,904,698 of record NZ_JAFCMM010000001.1, read on the forward strand.
CGTGTCGATCCTCTATGTTGCCACGACACTCTGCGCGATCCTCATAGGCCTCGGCCGTGAATTAATCATGGTGCTGGCAGCGGCACCGGCGCGGCTGCACGGACCCCGAAGCACCATTGGCGCTCGCCGCATCCGTGCCTGACCAAAGCCTGAAAGGCGCTTTGCTCATCAAAGCCCCGGGTCTGATGGCGCTGCCCTGAAGCATTCCGGAAATTTTGACGGGCGCTTCGTCCAACGACGCCCGTCCCAACGACCTGGCAGTGGCAAGCCAAAGCGCCGGAGTGCGGAAGAGCGGGACACCATCCCAACCGGTCTCGGCTCTCCGGGAGGAAAGGCAAGGCCATTCCCGGCAAGTGCTGGCCCTCTCACGGGCTGTAACCCCATCAGATCCCGCAGCGGCAGAGAAATTCCTGCGCAAGGTCGCGGACGGACGGTCCCGTTCGCTCATCGATCGATCAGCGCTGCCATGACACCTGCGCGGCGCGGAGCCGAAGCTCCGACGATCTCCACCAGCGGAATCTACACCATGAGGGCACGCGCCGGTTGTTCGAGGCCTGATCTTCCCTCGAGAGCCCCCCAGTAGCCGGACACGCGGATGTCGGGCGCTCAAGCGCCATACTCATCTCGCGCCAGAAGCCTTCGGCGACGTACAGAAACCGTCTTGGATGAAGATCGAAGGCTTCGCTGCCACTCATGCGACATGATGGGTCCGAACAAAAGATCCGGCTGGTTACACACCCTGTTTACGTCTACCGTCAGACAGCGACGTCCACGCTTGGCGCTTCCCAAGCGTGGAGCACAGCCCACACGAGTGGATTCGATGCACAAGTCACCCGGTTTTGAAGCGGACCACAACTTCGCCCGCATGACGCTGCCGGACATTCGGATCAACTACGATCCGGTCGATCCGGATCAGTTCGACCGCCCGGTTCTCTCCTTCTATATCGAAACGGGCAAAGACAACGACGAACTCCCGCTGCATTCGCACAACAAGGGGCAGTTGGTCGTCGCTTCACATGGATCGGTCATGTGTCGCGCACCGGGCGGGCTGTGGATCGTACCGCCGCGGGGCGCGGTATGGATCCCCGCGGGGGTCCTGCACAGCAACTGCGTATCCGACAACGGAAAGGTCTACACCGTCTTCATCGATCCGCAGGCATGCATGCTTCCCAGGACATGCTGCACGTTCACGATATCCTCGCTTGTGCGCGAACTGATCCAGCGGCTGTCGGTCTGCCCGCCGCTGTATCAGCCCGAAAGCCCGATCGACCGCCTCGGACGTGTCTTGCTCGACGAACTGTTGCTGATGCCGACCGAACAGATCTACCTGCCGATCTCTCCGGACAGCCGTGTTCAGCAACTCGCGACGTCCCTGCTCCACGATCCCGGCGACCGCAGCACCGTCGAGGAAGTGGCCGCGCGCTACGCCATGAGCGTGCGCACCTTCGCCCGCCTGATCCTGAAGGAAACCGGAATGACATACGGGCGCTGGCGGCAGCGCCTTCACATCCTCGTTGCCTTGCAGCGGCTATCCGCCGGCGCTTCGGTCCAGGCCGTCTCGCTCGATCTCGGCTACGAGACGCCGAGCGCGTTCATCACCATGTTCAAGAAGACAATGGGCAAGAGCCCGCGCCGCTTCCTCGCCGAGCGGTCCAGCTTCGTCAATCATGAGGCGTTTGCGTAAGCCCTCCAAGCCCCCGCTTGCGGGAGCCCGTGCCGTGGCTTGCAGTCCTCACCTTGCGTTGAACGGGACCAGCGGATACTGCAGAGATGCTTCCGCCACGACCTGCGGCGCGACCACCCGAGGCCTGCCGTTCTGCCCCTGCAGGATGGTCACATCGCTTCCGGTATTCTGTCCGGTCGCATCGAACCGGATCCTGCCACTGGACATCAGGATCGGCATCATGTCCGTCGCCTTCAGCGCAGCATGGACGGCAAGAGACTCGGGCGAACCGGCACGGCTCACGGCATCGGCCACAATCTGCACCGCCTCGAACGCGCATCCCGAATTGCCATCAACCCAGTCATTTGGATAGTCGGTGGCGAACCGCCTGAGGATCGTCGCAGCGTCCGGCGCTTTCGGATTGTACCACAACGTCGAAAGGATCGCACCGTCGCCGTACTTGCCCAAGGCGTCGTAATACGCTTTGTCCTGAACCCCGTTCGAGTTCGGAGAGAAGACCAGCCTGGGATTCCATCCCTGCTTGACGCACTCGCGGATGATCATGACGGCGTCATTGACGCGTGTCACCGAGACCAGCGCGTCGGCGCCGGACGCTTTCGCCTTGGCGACCTCGACGGAAAGATCCTTGGCCTTTTCATCGTATGGAATGGACTGGACGATGTTCAAGGGGACGTCGACCTCCTTCCAGGCCTGGTCGATGCTGGCCGCGGTCGATTGCCCCATGGTGTTGTTGAGATGCATGACGACGGCGCTGGTCGGCGCGTCCTTCACCGAGGACAGCAACGACTTCAATTCTGTCAGAGATTTCCTGACGATGGTCAGCGACGTCGGACAGTAGCGAAACACCTGGGTGAATCCCTGCGAGGTCACCTGGGTCGCGCTCGCGACATGCACCACCATCGGAACTTGCGCGGCCTCCGCCGCTTGCAGCGCCGATATGGTTGCACCCGAGTCCCAGGCACCGATCAGCACCGTGCAGCCCTGCCTGATCAGATTCTCGGCTGCGATGCGTCCATTTTCCGGTCGGCTCTGCGTATCGGCATGAATGATCTCCATGTCGATGCCAAATTTCTCCCGGGCAAACCTCGCGCCGACATCGATACCACGCACACAGGCTTGTCCCGGAAACGCCAGAACACCGCTGCTCGGGTTGATCGCGCCGACACGCACCTTGCCGGGAATGGCTGCGCCGCCGGGCCAAGACATGAGACCCACGGCAGCACCGACGCCGCTGCCGAGCAAACCGCGACGCGTTAGACCGCCTTCATTCGATTTCTTCATGTGACGCTCCCCTCCGTTCAAAGGCTTTGTTGTTTTCAGATGCCTGATCGAGGCTCGATCAATGGCGATCGCCGCGGCAGCGCTAGGCGAATACCGCTGCGGCAGGCACAGCCGCACGCGTTTGCAGCTGGCGCCGACGCGGATCAGGTTCTCACTTCGGCCCGGACGAGATGGTCTTCGCTCTCGTCATACAGCGTCTCGATCAGCGACCGATACCTTTCCAGAATCTGCTTTCGGCGCTTTTTTCGGGTCGGGGTCATCAATCCGTTTTCGGGAGACAGCTCCTCCGGTAGAATCCGGAAGGCCTTGATCTGCTCGGCTCTGGCAAGCCTGCTGTTGGCCTTTCCGACCTCGCCTTCGATCAGCTGGACAACCGGCTCGGAATTCGCCAGATCCGAGTATTGCTCGATCTGAAGGTCGCGCGACCTCGCCCATTCCATGGTCGCGGCGCCATTCACTTCGATCAGCGCGGTCAGATATTTCTTTCCTTCCCCGATCACCGCGGCTTCGGAAATGAACGGGCTGCGCCGGATTTCATTCTCGATCTGGGTCGGGCTGACGGACTTGCCGTTGGACGTATTGATGATTTCTTTCTTGCGATCGACCAGCTTGAACAGACCCGTCGGTCCGATCTCCACAATGTCACCGGTGTAGAGCCAGCCGTCGCGCAAGGTCGACCGCGTTTCTTCCGGCTTGTTCCAGTATCCGACAAAGAGGCCCGGTCCTCTGACGATCATCTCCCCGTCTTCGAGAACCGCCGTTTCCCAGGCGGCGTCATGCACGGGCACGCCGACCGTTCCCGCCTCCGGCCATTCCTCCATCTGAACGAGGTTGGCACCAACCAGTTCGGTCTGACCGTAGCATTCCTTCAGCTGCAGGCCCCACAGCTGCCACAGCGACATTAGCTCTGGAGGCATTGCCGCGGACGACGTATAGGTGATCGTCAGATCCTCGAAACCGACCTCGGCCAGCAGCGGCCGGAAAACCTGTTGCTGGCACACCGCGAACAGAGCGGAGATCAGCGGATCCGGCGTGCCGCCGGACTGGCGGTCGTCGAGCGCCTTGCGGGCGATCGTCATCGCGAACTGGTAGTCCAGCTTCTGCTTCGCCGATCCCGAATGAACCTTGCTGAGGATCTGTGTTGCAAACCGCTGGTAGAAGCGAGGTGGCGCCGTGAAGTATGTCGGCTTGACGTCCCGGATCGTCTGGGCGAACTCCGCGCTGGTCTCGCCGAAATAAGGCACCATCCGGGTCAGCAGAGGCAAGGTCGTTGCCTGTGCACGGGCGACCGTATGCGAGAGCGGCAGATGCACGACGACGCGGTGCGCATCCGCACGCAGTCTCGGATTGAAGGTCGTCACGCTGTGCGCACCGGCAAGCAGCGACAGGTGGGTCAGCATGGCGCCCTTGGGAAAGCCCGTGGTGCCGGAGGTGTACCCGATGCTGGCCAGATCCTGCGCATGGGCCGCCGCCGCCTGCGCTCGAAGGAAAGCATCGGCATCGACCGAAGCCGTCCGGCAAAACGCCGAGAGAGAGACGACATTCGCCGCCGCAGCTGCCCCGTCCCAGTGCGGGTCGAGGACGATGATCTTCCGCAACTTCCCGGCCTCGCCGGATGCCAGGACGATCCCGAGCTGGAGCTCGCTGCCGACGAAGGCGAAGGATGCGCCGGAATCGCTGATGTAGTAGGCGACCTCTTCCGGCGACGAGGTAAAATACACGCCGACCATGACGCCGCCGGCGCAAATCGTCGCCATGTCCGCGAGAAGCCATTCCTGGGACACATCCCCCATGATGGCTACACGATCGCCGCGCTGCAGCCCGGCGCTCTGCAGGGCAGCTCCGAGATTGGCGACGTGATCCGCGTATTGCCGCCAGGTCACGGCGAACCATTCGCCGTGGCGCTTCTGCTGATATGCGACCGCCTCCGGCCGCTCCGCCCTGCGCGCACCCAAAAGCTGCGGGATGGTCACATCGGCGAGCTGGGCTCCCGACGTCAGGCTTTCGACGTCCATGTCACCTCTCCGCGAAGCGCTTCCGCTTCTCCGCGAAAGCAGCGACCGCCTCCCGCCGCTCCGGCAATGCAAAGGTCAGCATTTCCAATGCGCCGGACGTATCGAGCACCAGATGGGCGTACTGCTTGATGATCTTGTTGACGCTATACTTCGTCCAGACGATCGACTCTCGCGGACCGCTCGCCAGCATCTCGGCATATTCGATCGCGGCGTCCCTGACCTCTCGATCCGCCACGACCTCGTTGATCATTCCCATCGCGGCGGCCTTCTCCGCGGAAATGAACTCGCCCGTCATGAGATAGTGTTTCGCCCGGACCGGACCCATCAGCAGCGGCCAGATCACCGCGCCGCCATCGCCGGCGACGACGCCCGCCGTCACATGGGTGTCGGCGAACCGCGCGGTCGGGCTTGCGAAGATGACGTCACAGAACAGCGCAAGCGTCGCGCCGAGCCCGACGGCCGCGCCATTGACGGCCGCGACAATCGGCACCTCGACTTCGAGCATGTTGCGAACGAGGTGACGTCCGCTTCTCGTTGGCGACGGCAAGGGCCCCTTGTCGAGCGACTTCTGGTCACCGCCCGAACAGAAACCGCGGCCCGCGCCGGTCAGCACGATTGCCCGGACGTCCTTGTCGTCGTCGAGCTCGACGAAGACCTGTTCGAGCTCTTCGTGCATGTCCCAGTTGATGGCGTTGAGAATCTCCGGCCGGTTCATCGTCACGACGGCGACGCCGCTGGAGCGCTTCTCGACGAGCAGATACGTGTAAACGTGCGGTGGCATGGGATCTTTCCGTCCTGTTCTCGATGAGTTCACTGCTGGGGGCGCATGGCGCGGATTTGCGCCAGGATGTCTTCCGTCGGGCGCACGACGTTGTTCTTGTCGTTGAAGTGCGGAATGATGTAGCGGCCGCACATGTCGATGGCCTCCATGATCTTCTCGTGGCTGACCGAATCGAGGTGGAGAAGAACCTCGTCGATTCCCAGCGCCTGGAACTTCTCGATCTGGCGGATGACGGTATCCGGGCTGCCGCACACCGTTGTCGCGGAGTGGTTGAGCAGATAGTCCCAGTCACGCCCGGCACGCTCCATGGCGGGCACGCTCTCGCTCATGTAGGCATAATCGTCGGCAAGCCTCGCCAGGCGCGGATACGCGTCGGTTGAAATCCGCGCGTAGTGCATCAGAGGTTCGGCATAGTCGTCCTTCGCCTTCTGATCGGTGGCGCCAATGCCGAAAAAGAGCGGCAGGCCGATACGAGGGCGCTCCAGCGGCCCCTGTTCGTCGCGCTTCCAGGCACGGCGGTATGCGTTGAGCAGCCGGTCCTGAACCTCCCAGCCCTGATAGATCGAGGCGCTCATGACCGCGAGGCCTTCCGCTCCCGCCCAGCCGTGACTGCGCTCGCTCGTGGCCGCGATGCCGATGACCGGATGCGGCTTCTGAATGGGCTTCGGCACCAGCATGCGCGGCGGGATCTGGTAGTACTTGCCCTCGAACGTGAAGATGTCCTCGCGCATCGACTTCTTCAGAAGGGCGATACCCTCCTCCATCTGGGCAAGCGTCTCGTTCGGGTCGACGTTGAAGGCCCGCATGGCGATGGTCGTGTTGGCGCGGCCGGCGTAGAACTCCATGCGGCCGTGCGACAGGATGTCCGTGACCGCCAGCCGCTCCGCCGAACGCAGTGCATGATTGATCTTCTGCGGCATCAGGGTCACCGCCGACCTCAGCTTTACGCGCGAGGTGACCGCGGCGAGATAGCCGTAGACCACTTCCGGGGCGGAACTCGAGATGCCACCGAGCGCGACATGCTGCTCGGACAGCGCGACGCAGTCGAACCCCATCTTTTCCGCGAGGCGCACCTCATCGACCAGTTCATGAAGCCGGCGCGCGTAGCTGTGTCCGACCTGGGTTTCCTGCTCCGACCAGAACCCGAACGAAAGTGCCATCTGATAACATCCTCTGGGAAATTCGAGATGGCAGAGGGTGTCACGGGCGCGGCGACATTTTTGCCCGAAAGCTTGTCGCCGTGGCAGGACTTTCCGAATTTTATGCTGTCAGGCGATGATACAGGTTTTCGGTTTTGTATGGGGGACGGAGAAACGCGGCATCGCGCGGCGGCGTCTCTCCAAAGTGCCGGACAGACAACCGGCAGCCGGTCTTACTCACCGAACGAGGTAACGAGAAGATCTGCGATCGCTTCGAGACATCGCCTGCCGATGTCCGCGGTCGCGCCATGCGGGTCGCCGATAATGCCGTTGTGTGTGACCGACTTGATGCCATTCTTCCACATGGCATGAAGCTGTTCTTCGCTCAGCGCCCCGAGGTGCCCGACTTCGAATCGATCCCGGCGCACGCTGTCGGGACGCAGATACATCATCAACGCTGTCTCCGCGATATCTGCATGCCCTCCGACAGAGTCCGCGTCGCCTCCGGCTTCAGCGACGGCATGACGCCAGCGGTCGATCCAGGCGATCGAGTCGCAGAACGCAGCGATCTCGACATCCTGCGGCACAGCGCGTTTCAGCCGGGGAAGGCTGTCACGCAGGATGGGAAAGTTTCCGATATGCCCGGAGAACATCAGGATACGCTTGAAGCCGTGCCGCGCGAGAGAGGTGCAATAGTCGAGGCACATCGCCTCGAAGGTCTCCGGCCGCAAGGAAATGGTGCCGGAGAAGCCGAGATGGTGGGTCGAACAGCCAACCTTGATCGTGGGCGCGATCAAGGCATCTGCAAGACGCCGCGCGATCTGCTCCGCCAGCGCATCGGCGTGATCGGCATCCATGCACAGCGGAAGGTGCGGCCCATGTTGCTCGACAGCGCCACACGGAATCAGAACCGTCGATATCCCCGCCGCCAGGGCATTCGATACCTCCTCGAAGCTCATGAACTCAAGGCGGAGCTGGTCAGGTAGGGGCACCGTCATTCATTCCTTCGTGGCGTTCTTCGAGAGAAAGCGGGCACGTGCATTCGCCGAGCCGTCGCCGGTCAGATAGGCTCCCAGATCCTCCATGGTCATCGCCTCGAGCGCAGCGTCGTCCATCTGCCCCGTCAGGTTCAGCGAGCGTTTGATGGCAGCGAACAGCCTCTGGTCCTTGCCGCGCAGATACCTGCAGACTTCGGTGGCGTGCGGCATCACGTTTGCTGTGGCCACGATCTCATTGATCGCTCCGATATCGCGCGCCTTCTCCGCGCCGACCAGTTCGCCCCCATAGAGCAACGCCTGGGCTTCTCGCAGCCCCAGTTTCCGGACCGCCTGCCTCATTCCCTTGGCCGCGGGCAGCAAACCATGATTGATTTCCGGAAATCCGACCTTGCATGCAGCGTCCGCGACGACATGATCGGCATGGAGAAGAAATTCCAACGCGCCGCCAACCGCATAGCCACGGACGGCGCATACGAATGGCGCTGGATATCTCTCCATCTCGCACAGCAGCGCATGGAAATTTCGCAGGCGCGGCCGGGATATCTCGATGCCTGCCACTTCCTTGATGTCGCCGCCCGCACTGAAGAAGCGGTCGCCCGCGCCGGTCAGAACGAGCCCCGGCGGCGACGCCTCGGCAGACAGGGCGCGAACCGCATCCAGCAGGCGGCCGACCAGCCCGTTGTTCAGGGCATTGGCCGGCGGCCTGTTCATGATCATCGTCACAATATCGAGATCGCGCTCGATGAGAAGGACGTCATCGCTTTCCATGGCAGGAGCCTAGACGACCGACATCGGCATTGATCACCGTAGAGCGCGGCTCCGCCGACCGGCCTCGGCACAAACAGCCGTCAGGGCTCGGAATCGCAGCATCTCATGCTCTGTGGCCTGATCTTCGGCGGTCCACGTCGCAGATCGACGGCAGCGCCGCCATCGCGCCGGTGGAAGTCACGACATTCCGAGATAGGCGCGCTGAATCTCGGGGTTATTCAGCAATTCGCGGCTCGGTCCGTGCAGCACGATCGATCCGCTCTCCAGAACGTAGCCGCGATTGCTCAACGCGAGGGATTTCGCCACATTCTGCTCCACCAGCAGCACCGTGATGCCCTGCTCATGCAGGGCTTTCACCACGCCGAACATCACATCCGTCAAGGCAGGCGACAGCCCGATCGACGGCTCGTCGAACATGACGATCTCGGGCTTCGACATGATCGCGCGCCCGATGGCCAGCATCTGCTGCTCGCCGCCGGAGAGCGTTCCGGCCAGTTGCCGCCTGCGCTCCCGCAGTCTCCCGAACAGTCGATAGACGAACTCCAGCGTCTCGTGCCGGCTGGCTCTTGCGCGTTCGAGCGATCCGCCGAGCTGCAAATTCTCCTCGACGGACAGATTTCCGAACAATTGCCGGCCTTCGGCGACCTGCGCAAGGCCGCGTTCGCAGACGTCCCATGGCGGCAGTCCGGAGATGTCGACGCCGTTCATTTTCACGATGCCGCTCGACGAGCGCACGATGCCGGCGATCGACCTGATCAGCGACGTCTTTCCGGCGCCATTCGCGCCCACGACACAGATCAATTCGCCCCTGTGGACCTGCAGCGAGACACCGGTCAGGGCGTTAGAGCCATCATATGCAACGCAAAGGCCGTCGATCGACAGAAGCACGGGGTCACCCATGGAAGCCAGCTCCCAGATAGCTTTCCACGACCTTGGGGTCCGCGACGACGTCCCCCGGCCTTCCCTCCGCGATCTTCGCGCCATGGTGAAGCACGATCACGGTCGAGGCGATCTCCATGACGATCCTCATCACGTGTTCGACGAGGAGGATCGTCAGCCCGCCCGCGGCGAGCTTCTGGAGCACACGAACCACCCCTGCGGCCTCGGTCGGCCGAAGGCCGGCCATCACCTCGTCCAGCAGCAGCAGCCTGGGGCGGGTGGACAACGCCTTGGCCGTTTCCAGCATCTTGCGATCCGGCAGCGTCAACTGATCCGTCCGCGCGTCGGCCTTGCCGGCGAGCCCGACGCTGTCCAGAGCCTCGTACGCCGTCGCCCTCGCTTCGTTGACATGCGTGGTCCAGCTGAAGGCCCCGACCATCGCGTTTTCGATGACCGACATATCGCGCATCGGCCGCACGATCTGGAAGGTTCTCGCGATCCCCATCCGGCAGACGATTTCAGGCGGCGTATTCTCGATCGGGCGCCCCTCGAAGACGACCTGACCACCGGTTGGCCGCAGCGCACCCGCAACGAGATTGAAGCATGTCGTCTTTCCCGCCCCGTTCGGCCCGATCAGCGCGGTAATACGGCCGGCCGTCAGGGAAAAACTGACGTCGTTCACCGCCATCAGACCCCCGAAGGATCGGGAGAGGTGTCGGACCTCGAGCAGGGGCGTCATTTCCCGACCTTCCTCGGTTGCGGCAACCACATCGAGCGCGGCGTCCGGGCAGCCTGGCAGCGCCTGACGATCGCCGGCCAGATGCCGTTCGGCAGGAACCAGACGACCAGAACCAGAACGACCCCATAGGCGATGCTGTTCAGCCCCGGGATCCGAAGACTGTCGCCAAGCGCACTCATCAGGTGGTTGAGAGGAATGGCCGTGAGCGCCCCGACCAGCGGACCGAATGTCGTGCCAAGGCCACCGACCACGGGCCCGATCAGAACGTCGACGGAGAGGCCCATGCCCATGATCGAATCCGGGAATATCGCCCCCTGCACAAGGGCCAGTATTCCGCCGCCGATGGCCGCCGCCGCGGCGGATATCGCGATCACAAGAATCTTGTGCCGGAATGTGCGGACGCCGAGCGCGCGTGCCGCCTGCTCATCATCCCGCATCGCCCGCCAGACATATCCGAGATACGATCGTGAGATCAGGTCCGTTCCGATGATCCCCACCGCCGCCAGACCAAGCGCGACAAAGTAGTAGAAGCGCGCGTCTCCCCGCAGCATCACGATATCGATCGTGCTCGTCGGCGCGGGAAAGAACAGCCCCTGCATCGCGCCGACGAATTCCCAGCCACCAAACACGATCCGGGCGAACTCCGCCGCGGCGATCGTCAGCAGCGCGAAATAGATGCCGCGCACTTCGAACCGGAAGCTCAGCCACGCCAGCACCGCACCGACCGATCCGGCGATGCACGTCCCGAGCAGGAGGCCGATCCACGGTGAAATACCGTACTTCACGTCGAGGACGCCGACCGAATAGGCGCCGAGGCCGACAAAGAGGGCGTGGCCGATCGAGAGCTGCCCGCCGATCCCGAGCATCAAATTCCAGGACTGGCCGAGGAACGTGAACAGCAGCACGAGCGTCATTAACGAGATGAGGTACGAACTCGCCACTGCGCCGATCAAAGCCAGCACGGCAAAGACCGTTGCTCCGGCAAGCCATCGCTTCATGTCCGCGGTATCCTCAGATCTCTCTCGCACCAAAGAACCCTCTCGGACGGAAAATCAGGATGATGATCAGCAGTGCATAGGGAAGCGCAGTCTTCATCGAAGGCGTGAACATCAGTGCGGCGATGGCTTCGGCCACACCGATGACCAGTCCCCCCAGAAGCGCTCCACCGAAGCTGCCGAGGCCGCCGACGATCACCGTCACAAAGGCCAGCAGGGTGAAGTCGACCGCCAGATAGGGCTGGGCGTCGAACAGCGGCGAGATCAATGCGCCGGCGACGCCCGCGCAGGCCGCACCGATGCCAAAGGTCACCGCATAGATGCGGGGGATGTTCAGGCCGACGATCAGGCCACCCAGCCGATTGTCGGCGGCGGCTCGCAACGAGCGACCAAACGACGAAAACTTCAGGTACGCTCCCAGCAAGGCAATGAGCAGCGCGGCGGTCGCCGCAGCCTGAAGTCGCGCCAGATCCAGCGCGACGACACCGAGCGATATGGTCTGAAACGACAGCTGGGACGCCGTGGGGCGTGGATCCGGTCCGAAGGCCACCAGCAGCGCACCGCTGAAGAGCAGCGATAGGCCGATGAAGACGATGAACTGATCGTGTTGCGGCCGATTGACGAACCGTTTGACGATCAGGATTTCCAAAAGATATCCGAAAATGAACATCGCGACCGCCGAGATGGCTGCAGCAGCGATGATCGGAATGTCCCAGAGACGAACGGTCCAGTAGCCGACATAGACGCCGAAAACGACCATCTCGCCATGCGCGAAGTTGACGACCCGCATGACGCCGAAAATGATCGTCAGGCCGAGCGCCACGAGGCCGTACACCAGCCCCAGCAGAATGCCGCTCGCGAGAACGTTGAGCCAGAGCGACAGCATCAGCGCCCCCCGGCCGGGGCGGACGCACATCGCGTCACCGCGATATCCGCAGCGGGGACTGCCCGCGCCGATGTCACCTTGCGCGCCTCCGCGATCTTGCAGCGGATGCGCCGACCGGCACCACCGACGCTCATCCTGACTTCGGACATCAGAACCGGCTCCAAAGTTGTCGACTTGATCGATGCTTTCACACAGGAGACCGGACCGGCGACGATCCGCACGACTTTCAGGGCACGCGGAAGATCCCCGTCCCGCGCCCCTCAGCGCCTGGGTACGGTGAACTCGCCCTGCACATAGACGAGAGGTTCGCGATCCGCGCTGGTCGCCTGTGCAACCACCTCCCCGATGAAGATCGTGTGGCTGCCTGCGTCGTATGAGTCGCAGACGCGGCAATCGAAGGCGCAGATCGCATCGGCGAGAACCGGGGACCCCGTCGCAAGCTCGCGCCACAACCCGTCGGCAAAACGCATGTCGCCCTTGCTGCCGTCCTGCCCTGCGAACGACTTCGCCAGCGAAGCATGCTCGGCGGCGAGGATGTTCCAGCAGAACGCTGCGCCCTGCTCGATGGTATCGTGAGCCCCGGCGGACTTGTTGACACACACGAGCACACGCGAGGGCTCGGTCGACAGCGAACAGCCCGCCGTCAGCGTCAGGCCATGCCTGCCTGGCCGCTGTCCCGTGGTGACGATGGAGACCGCACCCGGCACATTGCGCATCGCGCTGCGAAAATCCGCGCTGCTGAAAACCAGGGGTTCCTGATTTGGCATCGGTCGCACTCGAAGATTCATGGTGATAGCCCCTGATATATGGAACCGGCGATGTCCGGCGCGGCGACCGTCAGCCCTGCCTGGGTGCAGCCTGAAACAGCTGAAGCGTGTTGTTGTGCGGGTCGCTGAGATGGGCGACCCGACCATGCGCGCCCATGTCCCGGATTTCACCGAGCACCCTGGCGCCCAGCGTCTGCGCCCGCGCGATGGTCGTTTCCAGATCACCGACCTCAAACACGAGAACCGCATTCGGCGATTGTTCGGAGGCCGATTCAGCCGGGCTGGCGACACAAAAAGCCGTCGGATCTCCGATGAACTGAATCCACTTGCCGCGGTCCGCGAAGCGTATCGTCAGTCCGAGGGCCTCGTAGAACGCGGCCAGTCCCTCGGGATCGACGGCCGTCAGATAGACCTGCTTGAGCTTCATGTCCTCTTTCCCGCTTTTTGAACGGGCTGCCGGCCTGCGACCGCCGCAGGCCCCGATTGTCCTGCGATCGTCGCACCGCTGCCCCGGCATGAATGCCCGAAGAGTCCATGGCTCATCTGGCAGGTGCAGCATTTTCTGCCGCATCACCTCGGCTTTGGCATCGTGGCCTATCGGGTGTTGGCTCGCCCGGGCGCTCTGTCCCGGCTGGGCTCTCGTCCGCTTTGGAGGCGCGCCGGTGACGAACGGTCACAACCCTCGCGGCCAAGACAAGTGAGAGCGACGGGACGCTCATGACGCATTCGCGATCCCCAGCCGGGCCGTTCGACAATCCGCCAGGCCGTTTTCCGGTGGGGCCGTTCGCGAATGAGACCTGGGGATCAGAAGCTTCAGGCCAGCGCGTGAGTGGCTGACTCGTCTCCATGGACGGCCGCGGAAATTGACCGTTTTTGACTATATGTCGTCATTTTATCGAAATTCGTACGGCCGCATCTGCGGTTAGCATGGCTGTCATGGAGATGTCACCACGCGAACAACGCGTGGGATCGGACCTCGATGAGGCCGCAGTTATCCGGGGAGGACTCGCATGACAACGACCGCTCTCGACAGGATCGATATCAAGATCCTGAATGAACTGCAGCAGAACGCCAGTCTGACCAATGTCGAGCTGGCCTCGCGCGTCAATCTTTCGCCCTCTCCCTGCCTGGCCCGCGTTCGCACGCTCGAAAAGCTCGGCGTGATCGACCGGCGCATCGCCGTTCTGGATCCGGCCGTTCTCGGCATCGGCGTCATCGCCTTCATCCAGATCAGGCTCGAGAAGCAGGTCCAGCTCTCGCTCGAGAACTTCACGCGCTCGATCGATCGTCTGAGCCAGGTGATGGAGTGCTATCTGATGACCGGAGACAGCGACTATCTGCTCCGCGTGATGGTGTCCGATGTCGATGCTCTCGAAGACCTCATCGTCAACAAGCTGTCGCGCATCCCCGGTGTCGCCAGCATACGCTCCAACCTCGCCTTGAAGCGGATTTCCCACAAGACGGTGCTGCCCATCGACTCGAACCGGCCCGTCCAGATCAGACCAGGCAATCCCGGTTCCAGACGCGCCGACAGACCGGCGAAGCCGCATTACGATGCGACTCTTCAGGCCCACCTGGACGATGGCAGAAGCATCGAGACCTCACGCGCGCTCGATCACAATGCAGCCGGCCTCTAGCGGCCGGATTCGAATCTCTGCCGGGTCGAGAAATACCGCGCCGGCGATTTGCCGAGCGCCTTCCTGAACATCGTGATGAAGGCGCTCACGGATTCGTAGCCGAGAACCTCCGATACCGACTGCACGGACTCGCCGGCGGCCAGACGCTGCAACGCGATGATGATGTGAAGCTGCTGACGCCAGCGACCGAAGGTCATGCCGGTCTCGGCAACGACGAGCCGCATCAAGGTCCGCTCGCCGAGCGCGATGGCTTCTCCCCATTCCGCGACCGTGCGGCGATCCGCCGGATTTTCCATCAAGGCATCGGCGATCGCCCGCAGTTTCGAATGGCGCGTCACCGGAAGATGCAACTGTTCGGTCGGCATCTCGATCAGCTCGTTGAGCAGAACGGTGACGATGTGCGACGTCGGCCCTTGCGGATCATAGAGAGGCGGCAGCATCGCCAGGCGATGGATCAGTTCGTTCAGCAGCGGCGTGATCGCCAACGTGCAGCAATCCTTCGGGACGCGGGCCGCATTCATGTCCACATACAGGAAATGAATGCTCGCATTGGCTGTCGTCCGGTTGCTGTGCGGCATGCCGCCGGGAATCCAGACGCCGCATCGCGGGGGCACCATCCAGAGCCCGCTCGGCGCCTCGCACGTCACACCTCCGCGGTCCGCCAGAACCAGTTGCCCTTTGCGGTGCATGTGGATCGGAACTTCGTCATTCTTTTCCTGAATATCGACCGCGAGCGCGACGACCGGACGCTCGAGCGTGTCCGGATCCAGTTCACGGTAATAGTCGAGCAGCGAGCCACGCATCTGTCAGTATTTCGCAATTTTTTGGTAAAGTAACGAAATTCGCGATGCACGCCAAGTTCTATCGTCCGGCTGCTCCACAGACCCGGCGTAGAACCAATGACACGCATCATCCTGTCCCGGATTTCCGGATTCATCGCATATCCCGGCACCTTTGATCCGCGGTGGGCGCTGTTCTCGGCCAATTCGTTCATCGCAGCGATGATCGCAACGTATCTGGCGTTCCGTCTCGGCCTGCAGAGGCCCTCCTGGGCGATGCTGACCGTCTATCTCACGGCACAGCCACTGGCTGGGGCGGTGCGTTCGCGGGCCATCTACCGCCTGCTCGGCACGCTGCTCGGCGCCTGCGCGGCCCTGGCGCTGGTTCCCATTCTCGCTGATCAGCCAACGCTGATGAGCGTCGCCATCACCGGGTGGGCGGCGCTCTGCCTGTACATCTCCCTCCAGGATCGCACACCCCGCGGTTACGCCTTCGTGCTCGCGGGCTACACGGCAACGACTGTCGCGTTCTCGAGCGTCACCGCGCCGCATCTCGTGTTCGACGTCGCCCTGGCGCGTGTTGAGGAAATCGTGCTCGGCATCTGCTGCGCGACAGCCGTCCATACGCTGCTATTTCCGAGCCATGTCACGGGCGCTCTGATAACTACGATCGATGCTGCGGTTTGCGATGCCTCGCGCTGGACCGCGGACGTCCTGCTGAACAGCGCTCCCGCTCAAGAGACCTCTGCACGCTGGCGGCTGGCCGCAGACCTCACCCAGTTCGAAATCCTGTCAACCCACCTTCGCTACGACGCAACCGCCAGCGCGTCGCAGACATGGGCGATCGGAGCTTTGCAGGACAAACTCGCGCTCGTGCTGCCGATGCTGACTGCGATCGAAGACCATCTCGCCGCGCTCGGCGGGCGGCGCTCGCGCGAGCTGGACCAGCTTCTCACGCATCTCGGCGAATGGGCGCGCGATCCAGCTGGATCCCGGCAAACCGTGAACGAGCTGCTGCGACGATGCGCAGACGTCGAGGCCGCATTGCCCGCGGCGCCGTGCAACTGGGACAGGCTCCTGACCTTGAGCACGATCGCCAAGGCGGCGGCCCTGATCGACGCGCTGGCGGCGACCCGTGCGCTGTCGGCGATGGTCCACGGATCTCGGGCCGCCTCCGTCTCCGGGGTGACCGCGACATCCGACCATGGTCGCCGCGGCAGACGACTTCTCCATCTCGATCAGGGTCTCGCCGCATGGTCCGTCGCAGCCCTGTTTGCTGCCGTCCTTGGCTGTTGTGCGATCTGGATCGCAACCGCATGGCCGGAGGGCGGCGTCGCGGCCCAGATCGCCACGATCGCGGCGGCGCTCTACAGCAACCTCGACGATCCCGCTCCGGCCCTGATGTCCACCGCGATCTGGATCGTGGTGTCGCTGCCGATCGCAGCCATCTACCTGTTCCTGATCTTCCCGGCGATCGACGGCTTCCCGATGCTGGCCGGTGCGCTGGCTCCGCCGTTCCTCATCGTGGGCTACCTGCAGGCTAATCCGCGCCATGCGCTCAAGGCGCTGACTCTCATTCTCGGCCTGATCGGCGCGCTCGATCTCCAGAACAGGTTCTCGGCCGACTTCGCTGCGTTCGCGAACGTCAACGCGGCCTCCCTTTTCGGGATCGCGGCCGCATTTCTCGCCGTTCGCCTGTTCCGCTCAGTGAGCGCCAAGAGCGCCGCAAACCGCCTGATCCGCCACGGCTGGGTCGATCTCGCGATCCTCGCCGGAGTCCGTCGCCCGATGAGCCGGGAGCGCTGGCTCGGCGTGATGCTCGACCGTCTCGGTCTCGTCGTGCCACGACTGGCGATGTCCGGCGCGGATGTCGCGGCGGAGGCTGGCCGCTCGCTCGCGGCCCTGCAAATCGGCCTCGATCTGCTGGACTTGAAGTCGGGTTCAGACGGCATGGCCCAGGCGCAAGGAGAGACCCTCGAGGATCTTCGCACAAGGCTGTCGCACGTCTTCCGCGGGTTCGCATCGGGGAACAGCGAGATCGCCTCCACGGAAGCCCAGGCGCTGCGCGCGGCAATCGATCGACAACTCCGCCAGCGCTGCGAATGGGCCAGCGCCGCGCAACGACAACAGCTGACCGCACTGGTCGGCCTGCGCCGCACGCTGTTTCCCCATGCATCGGCGCCGGCCCTCGACGGAGCCACGCAATGACCGAAGAGATCAGCATTGCCGGCGTGTTCCTGCCGACGTTCGTCGCAGCCTGTATCTTCGCGCTCGGGCTCGGGGCCATCCTGTCCGCGGCGATCAAGCGCATCGTCTCGCCGCGGATCAACGCCATCGCGTGGCATCCCCTGCTGTTCGAATTCGCCATCCTCGTGATCCTCGTCGATATCTCCTATGCTTTACTGGGAACACTGCTGCCGTGACCGCAAGACACTCGATCCTTCCGCGCCTCCTGATCACGTCACTGGTACTCGCCACCGCTGTGCCGGCCGCCATCGGCATGTGGAATCATTACGAAGCCGATCCCTGGACACGTGACGGCCGCATCCGGGCCGACGTCGTCGTCGTCGCTCCGGACGTGTCCGGCCTGGTCGACGAAATTCTGATCAGGGACAATCAGGCGGTTCGCAAGGGCGATGTGCTGCTCCGCCTGGATCCCGAACGCTTCCGCCTGGCGGTTCGACAGGCGGAGGCCGTGGTCGCCAGCCGGCAGGCGGCCCTGGACAAAGCCGCGAGCGATCATGCCCGCTATGAGAAACTGAGCGATGGCGTCATCTCCCAGCAGCAGCACGAAGCTGTACACGCCGCGAACCTGCAGGCCAGGGCCGCCTATGATCAAGCCTCTGCCGATCTGGACGTCGCCCGTCTCAACCTGATCCGATCCGAGGTCCGCGCGCCGACAAACGGTCGCGTGACCAACTTCGACCTGCGTCCGGGCTCCTATCTTCCCGCAGGGCGCGGGATCATGGCGCTGATCGAGACCGACACGATCCGTGTCGAAGGCTATTTCGAGGAAACCAAACTCCCGCGCATCCATGTCGGCGATACCGCGGATATCAGGGTGATGGGCGGCGCGATCCTGCAAGGGAAGGTCGAGAGCATCGCCGCCGGCATCGAAGACCGGGACCGCAGTTCCGGCGCAAGCATGCTGGCGAACATCAACCCCAGCTTCTCATGGGTCAGACTCGCACAGCGAATTCCGGTTCGCATTCGCCTCGATATGAAAGACCGCACAGACGGGCTAATCGTCGGCCGAACCGTCACTGTCCAGATCAACAGTCACCCTGGTCCCACGCCGATGGTGCTTGGTGCTGGCATCTCGCGCCTTTTGCGCGCCTTCTTCCGGGAAGACGGTTCCGGGACATCGTCAACGCGGAAGCTCTAGCAAAAGAAAATCTGCCTGAGCGTCGACCGAACGACCGCTCACCTGTATCTCCACGGCAGCTGTCGCGCGCAATTACTCGTGTCACTGCCGGGAATGGCTGGGATCAAATGGGAATATACGGGAAGTGCCCGTCTTTGTTGGGTTTCTCTGCGATAGGCTGGAATTGGTGACTCTGTCTCGTCGCGCCACTTCAAATGCCCCCAATCGAAAGCGAGAGATGAGTCGTCGTTGTTTTTGCGGGACCTTCAATCCGATCTGTGACGCCAAGCTCCACAGCTTGGGGCACCAGTTACAGTTTATGAAGAGCCAAATCTCAGGGCGCTTCAAAGTCGTGCCAATTGTGACGCGGAACTGTGACGCCAACGGTGCCCTTCCGGCTGGCGGGGCTGACATAGCTCGCAGGTGGTACGTGCGATCCCGGCTGCTTCCCCTCGGAAAGTGGCGCGCCAACGCTAGTCGTCTCGCGGATCAGTTTTTCATTATCTTGGCCGGCCGAGGCTCGGCAGCCTTCAGACCAACATCAATCTTTGCGGTCAACACAAGAAGAAAAGTCGCCCAGCGCGGTCGCAAGTTCAGGCTGCGGTGGATGCCACCGGCTTGCACTCCGTTACGAAGGGCTGGCTGACGAGGTTGACAGGAGGGCTTCCGGATCAGCGGGGGATTGGGAGCCAGTGCTGTCGCCGATCGCCGATCCGCTGCTCAGGCTGGCGCGTAGCTGCAACTCCTTCGAGGAGCTGTTGATGAGGTTTCCCGCTGCGGTCAGGGTCGATGGATTCAGAA
This sequence comes from Bradyrhizobium sp. U87765 SZCCT0048, assembly GCF_018131225.1. Taxonomy (GTDB): domain Bacteria; phylum Pseudomonadota; class Alphaproteobacteria; order Rhizobiales; family Xanthobacteraceae; genus Bradyrhizobium_A. The sequence continues at coordinate 1,924,211 of NZ_JAFCMM010000001.1, forward strand.
GAGCTCGCGCAGCGTCTCGCGACGGCAACGGCTATCGCGCGGGGTCTAGGCAACCTAGCCAATTCGGGTGACAACCAACAACACCATGTGACAGATTTCTCAGATAGTCCGCCCGTCCGGGAAGGTGAATCTCATGAATTATCGCAAGGTATTCTTGGTAGCCGCAATTGTGCTCGGAACCGTAGCACTTCTCGTCTTGGACGGGCTTTTCATCGCGCTCGTTCGCGCCGAAACGTCGAGCACAATCCTAAACGCGCTGATAATCGTGGCTAAGCTAGTCAATTTGTTTCTGCTCTGGTTCGTTTTTTCCGCCGTTGTTATCATCAGCGGCCTTGGAATCAGAGAAGCCATTAGAGCAACAACGTGGGGTAAAAGAGCTCTAAACATTGTTGATCGCGGAGTGGCAGCATTCTTCCTGGTTATATTGCCTTGCTCCGTCGTTGTGGGGTTCCTCTCAATACTGATCGCAGGAGCCGCTATCTTTGCCCTTGGTTTGTTCGGGATCCATCTAAACCAGGATGAGCTGATCAACTTCATTTTGATAATTATTTGTGTGCTCGCCAGTGGATTGATTCTTTTCGTAATTCGATCGAAGCAGCCCTTCATCTACGGACTGGCTGAGGTGCACGTCGGGGCTGGCAGTGCTCTAATATCAATCTTTGGGAAGCAGATTGCAGCGGAGCGCTTGCTGTCGGCTCTCGCGATCCTCGCGGGTCTCTACATTATCGTTCGAGGGATTGATAACATCGATAAAGCGTTGCCGACCGACAGCAAGCTTATTTCCATCTTAGGCAGCCTCTACGGGGCGATGATGGAGGAAGCGCCTCCACGCATCCAGGGCTAGCGTAGCCCCCGATGAGCTCAGCTTGATCCGGGGTAGTCGCAATTCAATGATCCGGAGTCGCTACGCTCATCCCGGCTAAGCTTGCTGTTAAATTCTTGTGGCGGCGCAACTTTGCCGTCGGTAGCCCGGATACACATGAATCTGTAAACTGCCGACGGCTATCCCGGGCCGGAAAGAGAGCTTGCGTTTGCTGCAGCCTCTTTTGCCGCAGCAGCGCAATTCTCGGCTGTCGCAAAATTGCCTACGTGGAGAGATGTGGTTGATACCGGGACGCCTTTTCCCGGGTCCATAGACAAGCCCCCGGCTCCTTGCGCGAACACCAATAACACTAACCGATATATCATGATGCCCTTCGTTGCCGGTATGGTGTCTGGTTCACATGATCCTACAGCCGCCCAGCGCGACTCCAAGGATATGCTCAATTGTCTCTCTCTCCTGAACTATCGTCTTAGATTGCGGATCGATTGGCATTAGATCAGCAAGCATGCCCAATACGCTCGGCATTTGCATATGAGAATATACAAGCAATTCGGCGTCAGAACGGCTCGCTTCCAGCAGCCATTTTTCGCTGCCTCCCATTCGTATCTTTCCTTCACGAGTCGCGGGCAACATCTCGATGCGGATTCCATTCTGGATAGTCGTGAGCATCATCGAGAGGCCAAACTTTTCACCTATCGCGCGCATATTTTCTGCTGTTTCGGCTATCACGTCTTTGGGGTCTCTTGCATCGGCAGTCTTGGGCTTGACGCACCTCAAGATTGTTTTTCCAAAGGTCGAAACAAGTTGATTGCTAGGGGTGGTGACTTTTGGGACATCCCGTTTCCGCGATGTCAAACTTGCCGCGTATCCTATCGCACCAAGTAAAGTCGCGATCAGGGCAAAAATAACTAAAACTCTCGTAAGCTCGGGGCCGCTTCTTCTGCGCATTGCAGGTACAATCCACACTGCGCCCGAGTAGATCGCCGCGCCACCAGTTGCAGCGTAAAATGCGACTGTAACAGCCATCGGGTTTGTAGCCCAAGTCGGCAGGTCATGAATGCCAACCCGACCCGCCCACGCTGAAATATTTGCTTGAGCATCCCCGGGCTTAACAGAGGCTGCCGCGAGGAAGACGGGCAATAGCAGTCCTAGCGGAAGTACCTTGAAGAGTTCGCGCATAAACGGCCTTTCTCTCAAAGGTCACAGCTGAAACGAGCCATTGTCGTCCAGCAGTCATCCAACTCCGGCGCTGGTAACTCTGCCATAGGACGGCAGGATACGCCGCTCGGTCGTTTGCCCTCTTTTGCCCTCAAGTATCCCCGTCTGTCCTGTCTTCCGGTTTGCCCTCGTGAGAAGGCATTCAGCCCCGGGGCGCCCCATCGTCGCAGCCGATGCCCTAACAGCCCCGTCGAGCTTAAAAACCACCTGAACGCCCACCTTGTGAGGCCGACCGGCAGCAGACCATGGTCCATGACGCCCCGTGAGCGGGTGACATTCGAAGTTACGCGCCACGGCAGCCGGCGTTGGGAGTTGGGCGAGAACCACGACCAGCGATGTCAGGATCGATCCTCCTGAAATCACCAACCGATTGATATCGAAGACAGAAATCTGGCTGGGGCGGGAGGATTCGAACCTCCGCATGGTGGAATCAAAATCCACTGCCTTACCACTTGGCGACGCCCCAATGGCCCCGGGGCGCGGGGCTGGACCGCACGGATTCCCTTCAGGCCCCGCCGGTGTATAGGGAGAGATCGGCCATTTCAAGCGGTGGATCGGCGCGGTCGGGACAGCCTCCGCGCCGTCTCCAGCAGCGGCCGTGGCCCGTTTCCGCCAGGTCGGGGTACACCGCCCACTTTTGTTTGAAGCCGGCCCGCCGGCATGGCAGTTTGCGGCATCGTCCGGGATCTTCCGGCGGGCCGGCGGCCCCTCTGACAGGCCCCGGTCGCATCCACATATAGAGTGGCAGCCGCGCCCCGATACGACAAGAAACCAGCCTGCCGTTCCACCAGGAGAGAATGCCCATGACCTACCGTGCCCCGATCAACGACATGCTGCTGGCCCTCAACCAGGGCGCAGGCCTCGCGGCAGCGGTCAAGGCCGGGCACTATGGCGATTTCGACGCAGAGATGACGGCGGCGATCCTGGAGGAGGCCGGCAAGTTCGCGTCCGACGTGCTGGCACCGCTCAACCGCGAGGGCGACAAGAACGGCATCAAGCTGAACGACGGCAAGGTCACCACCGCGCCGGGCTGGCCCGACGCCTACCGCCGCTGGTCCGAGGCCGGCTGGAACGCAGTCGCCGGCTCCGAGGCCTGGGGCGGCCAGGGCCTGCCGATCGCCATCAATGCCGCCTGCACCGAGATCTGGAGCGCCTCGAACATGGCGTTCGGCCTGTGCCCGCTGCTGACCGCCAGCGCCATCGAGGCGCTGGAGGCCCATGGCAGCGAGGAGCTCAAGCAGATCTACCTCGCCAAGCTGATTTCCGGCGAATGGACCGGCACCATGCAGCTCACCGAGCCGCAGGCCGGCTCCGACGTCGGCGCGCTGCGCAGCCGCGCCGAGCGCGCGAGCGACGGCACCTACCGCCTCAAGGGCACCAAGATCTTCATCACCTACGGCGAACACGACATGACCGATAACATCGTGCATTTCGTGCTCGCGCGCCTGCCGGACGCGCCCGCCGGCACCAAGGGCATTTCGCTGTTCCTCGTGCCGAAATTCCTGGTCAACGCCGACGGCTCGCTCGGCGCGCGCAACGACATCCATGCCAGCGGCGTCGAGCACAAGCTGGGCATCCACGCCTCGCCGACCTGCACCATGACCCTCGGCGACAAGGACGGTGCCATCGGCTACCTGATCGGCGAAGAGAACCGTGGCATGGCCTGCATGTTCACGATGATGAATCAGGCCCGCCTCGGCGTCGGCCTCGAGGGCGTCGGCATCGCCGATCGCGCCTACCAGCAGGCGCTGGCGTTCTCCCACGAGCGTCGCCAGGGCAAGGCCGGCGGCGCCAAGGGCGCGGGCTCCGACCCGATCTTCGCCCATCCCGACGTCAAGCGCATGCTGATGCAGATGCGCGCGCTGACCGCCGCCGCCCGCACCATCTGCTACGCCACCGCGGTGGCGATCGACGTCTCCCACCGCGCTGCCGACGCCAAGGTGCGCGAGGCCGCCGCCGCGCGCGCCGCGCTGCTGACGCCGATCGCAAAAGCCTTCTCCACCGACATCGGCAACGAGGTGACGTCGCTCGGCGTGCAGATCCACGGCGGCATGGGCTTCATCGAGGAAACCGGCGCGGCGCAGCATTACCGCGATGCCCGCATCACCGCGATCTACGAGGGCACCAACGGCATCCAGTCGATCGACCTCGTCACCCGCAAGCTCACCGCCCAGGGCGGCGCCTCCGTCGACGCACTGCTGAAGGAACTGAACGACATCGCAACCGAGGTCGAGCGCTCCAACGATCCGGCGTTCGGCACCACCGCCGCACGGCTGCGCGATGGCCTCGCCTCGCTCGACCGCGCCGGCCGCTGGCTGCTGGAGCGCCTTGCGGCCGCGCCGAACGACGCCCTCGCCGGCGCGACGCCCTATCTGAGGCTGTTCGGCTCGACGCTCGGCGGCTGCCTGCTCGCCAAGGAAGCGCTCGCGGCGCGCGGCGATGGCGAAGGCCAGCGCTACGTCACGCTGGCGCGTTTCTTCGCCGAGAACGTCACCGTACAGGCGTCCGGCCTCGAGCGCATGGTGATCGACAGCGCCGACACCGTGAACGGCGCCGACGCCGTGCTCACCGGCTGATGCACGATGGACCGGCGGCCGTCCGCGCCAGCGGACCCGCCGGCGCGTCCCGACGGCGCCCCCGCCGTCTTCTTGCTGAAGGGATCGACCCGCCGATGTCCACGCTCCTGATCACCCATCCCGCATGCATCGACCATGTCGTGCCGCCCGGCCATCCCGAGCGGCCCGACCGCATGCGTGCGATCGAGCAGGCGCTGTCGCCGGACGCTTTCAATGCGCTGATACGCACCGAGGCACCGATCGGCGAGATCGATCACGTGCTGCTCTGTCACAACGAACACTACGTCAACGAGCTGCATCACATCTCGCCAGCGGAGGGGCTCGTCTACATCGATGGCGACACCTCGATGTCGCCGGGAACATGGGAAGCGGCGATGCGCTGCGTCGGCGGCGCCACCGCCGCAGTCGACGCCGTGCTCGCGGGCCGCGCCAGCAATGCGTTCGTCGCCACGCGCCCGCCCGGCCACCATGCCGAGGTCGGCAAGCCGATGGGCTTCTGCTTTTTCGATCACGCCGCCATCGCGGCCCGCTACGCCCAGCGCCGGCATGGCGTCGGCCGTGTCGCGGTCGTCGATTTCGACGTCCACCACGGCAACGGCACCCAGGACATTTTCTGGGCCGACCCCACCGTGATGTACGCCTCGACCCACGAGATGCCGCTGTTTCCCGGCACCGGCGCGACGTCCGAACGCGGCGATCACGACACCATCGTCAATACACCGCTGCGCTCCGGCGATGGCGGCACGCGTTTCCGCGAGGCGTTCACCGACCGGATCCTGCCGCGGCTCAGGACCTTTGCGCCCGAGTTGCTGATCATTTCCGCCGGCTTCGATGCCCACTGGCGCGACCCCCTCGCCAACCTGCAGCTCCAGGAGGGCGACTATGCCTGGATCACCGAACAGCTGATGCGGCTCGCCGACGACACCGCCGGCGGGCGGATCGTCTCCGTGCTGGAGGGTGGCTACGACCTGCAGGGCCTCAAGGAATCGGTCAGCGCCCATGTGAAGGGCCTGATGACCGCCTGATCCCTGCCACGGGCCTCAGCCCAACGGCGAGCGCCAGGCCAGGTATCGTTCCACCCCCACGGTTCCGTCGTCACAAAGATGAATGATGGATCGGTGACAACACGGTGTCCTGCACAGGCCGGACCGCTCGGCTTGAAATAGGGACGCCCCCCGGCCACAATGCGCCCCCAATGACGATTCAAACCGAAGCGGGGCGCTTCGAGGACAGCTGAATGGCCGAAAATACCAATGCCGACGTGAAGAGACTGAGCTTCGAACGCGCGATCGAGGAGCTTGAAACGATCGTGAAGCGTCTCGAGGACGGCAAGGTTCCGCTGGAAGAATCGGTTGCGATCTATGAGCGTGGAGAAGCCCTGAAGCGCCGTTGTGACGAGTTGCTGCGTCAGGCCGAGGCGCGCGTGGACAAGATCACCACCGACGCGTCCGGCCAGGTGGCCGGCACCGAACCGCTCGACGTTCAATAGGGCCACGCCGCTTCGCGACGCGCGGCCGCCTCCGGCCTCTCTCGATGGCGGCGCCGCGCCGCTCATCTCCCACTGCCCGCCGCCATTCGGGGACCTGCGTGCGAGTCAACCGCCGTCACATCATCTACGTGCAAGGCTACGACCCCCGCGGGCTCGCGCAATACTACCGCATGTTCCGCAGCGAGCTGCGCAAGTTCGCGGCGCTCTACGGCTTCAACTGCAAGGTGGGGCGACCGGCGTCGACCGATGCGCGCGCCGCATCGTGGACGATCGACACCCAGGGCCCCGACTGGCAGACACAGACGCGCTACGACTTCCTGCGCTGGGAGGACCTGATCAAGGCCGACCTCGAGTGGCCGATCTGGCGCACGGTGACCCAGGCGCTGGCGATCTATATCCGCCTGATCTTCAACGGCGTGCTGACGCGCTTTCGCAAGGCTAACTGGCGCTTCGCCACGTTCATCAGCTATCCGCAGTTCGTGCTGGTCATCGAGGCGCTGGTTGCAGGCGTCATCGCGGCGGTGTTCGCGGCCGGGCTCGATCGTGTCGGCATACCAATGGTGATCACGCTGCCGGCCGCGACAGCGGTGTTCGTCGCCCTGCTCGGCACCATGCTGAAATACCTGGAGAGCCGCACCTACGCGCTCTACCTGATGTCCGACACCATCTTTACCTGGCAGTACGCCCACCGCCAGCGCCCTGAATGGGACAGGCGCATCGAGCAGTTCGCACAGGACCTCGTCGCGACCGTGCGCACCAGCGATGCCGACGAGATCATCGTGGTCGGCCATTCTTCGGGCTCGTTTCTCGGTCTCGAGATCCTGATGCGCGCGCTCGAGATCGATCCCGAAATCGGCCGCCGCGGTCCGCGCCTGATGCTGCTCACCATCGGCGGCAACCTGCCGATCGTCGGCTTCCTGCCGGTCTCCGATCAGTTCCGCGCACGCCTCAAACGCCTCGCGACGGAGCCCTCGCTGCACTGGGTCGACTGCCAGTCGCGCAAGGACGTGATGAACTTCTATCCGTTCGATCCGGTCGCCGGCCATGGCCTCGACGTCGGCGCCGCCCGCCGCAATCCCCACATCGTCACCGTGCGCTTCCGCGATATTATCGCGCCGGAAAACTACCACGCGTTCCGCCGCCACTTCTTTCGCATCCACTTCCAGTTCGTGATGGCCAACGAGCAGCCCAACGCCTACGACTTCTTCATGATGGTCTGCGGACCCCTGACCCTGTGCGACCGCTTCACCCACCCGGCTGCGGCCCTCGCCGTCGCCACCGGGGACGGACCAGCCCGTCAGCGCGCATGGTCGGAACTGGAGGAACCGCCCGTCGGGGTGGCCTGAGCCGGCGCCCGGGGTCGCAGCCCAGCCATGCCGGATCGCCCGGCCATTCGGTTCAGGTCGTCGTCATGGCCTGCCGGAACCGCCTATCCACCCGATTTTGAACCACTTTCCGGGCAGAAACGACCTAAAGGGGCACCCCGCCGCGGCGTCCTGCCAGCAGCATCTTCCCTCTAACGATTGGCTTGTGAAAAAAAATTGGTATAAGCCGCTGGATCAACTTGCCAATTTTCGACATTTGCCTTGGTCGGCCCCGGGCCGGCCTCGGGTCGAGCGCCTCGCCCGCCCCCATCATCAGTCAAAGGAAGCCACCCGTGTCCACGCCGAGCCCCACTCCCCTCCTCGACCGCGTGAAGACCCCCGACGAGCTGCGCCGGCTGAAGCCCGAGCAGCTGCGCCAGCTGGCTGACGAACTGCGTCAGGAAACCATCAGTGCCGTGTCCGTGACCGGAGGCCATCTCGGCGCCGGCCTCGGCGTCGTCGAGCTCACGGTGGCCCTGCACTATGTCTTCAACACTCCGGACGACCGCCTGATCTGGGACGTCGGCCATCAGGCTTACCCGCACAAGATCCTGACCGGGCGCCGCGACCGCATCCGCACCCTGCGCCAGGGCGGCGGCCTGTCCGGCTTCACCAAGCGCTCCGAGAGCGAGTATGACCCGTTCGGCGCGGCGCACTCCTCGACCTCGATTTCCGCCGGCCTCGGCATGGCGGTGGCGCGCGACCTGTCGGGCGGCAAGAACAATGTCGTGGCGGTGATCGGCGACGGCTCGATGTCCGCCGGCATGGCCTATGAGGCGATGAACAATGCCGGCGCGATGAACTCGCGCCTCGTGGTCATCCTCAACGACAACGACATGTCGATCGCCCCGCCAGTCGGCGCGATGTCGGCCTACCTCGCCCGCCTGATCTCGGGCCACACCTATCAGTCGATCCGCGAGATCGCCAAGAACATCGCCCACAAGCTGCCGAAGTTCTTCGAGGAGCGTGCGATGCGCGCCGAGGAATACGCCCGCGGCATGGTGACCGGCGGCACGATGTTCGAAGAGCTCGGCTTCTTCTATGTCGGCCCGATCGACGGCCACAACCTCGACCACCTGCTGCCGGTGCTGACCAACGTCCGCGACGCCACCAACGGCCCGATCCTGGTCCATGTCGTGACGCAGAAGGGCAAGGGCTACGCGCCGGCGGAAGCTTCCGCCGACAAGTATCACGGCGTCGTCAAGTTCGACGTGCTGACCGGCACCCAGGTCAAGGCCAAGTCCAACGCGCCGGCGTACACTGCCGTGTTCGGCCAGAGCCTCGTCAAGGAAGCGCAGAAGGACGACAAGATCGTCGCCATCACCGCGGCGATGCCGTCGGGCACCGGCATCGACACCTTCGGCAAGGCGTTTCCGGAACGCACCTTCGACGTCGGCATTGCAGAGCAGCATGCCGTGACGTTTGCGGCCGGCCTTGCCACCGAGGGCTACAAGCCGTTCTGCGCGATCTACTCCACCTTCCTGCAGCGCGGCTACGACCAGGTGGTGCACGACGTCGCCATCCAGGGCCTGCCGGTGCGCTTCGCCATCGACCGTGCCGGCCTCGTGGGCGCCGACGGCTCGACCCATGCGGGCGCGTTCGACAATGCCTATCTCGGCTGTCTGCCCGGCTTCGTGATCATGGCGGCAGCGGACGAAGCCGATCTCGTCCACATGATCGCGACGCAAGTCGCGATCAACGACGCTCCGAGCGCGTTGCGCTATCCCCGCGGCGAAGGCCGGGGCGTCGAGATGCCGGAATTCGGCGTGCCGCTCGAGATCGGCAAGGGCCGCGTGCTGCGCGAGGGCAACAAGGTGGCGCTGCTGTCGTTCGGTACCCGCCTCGGCGAGGCGCTCAAGGCCGCCGACGAGCTCGAGGCCCATGGCCTGTCGACCACCGTCGCCGACGCGCGCTTCATGAAGCCGCTCGACATCGATCTCGTGCTCAAGCTCGCGCGCGAGCATCAGGTGCTGTTGACCATCGAGGAAGGCTCGATCGGCGGCTTCGGCTCGCACGTGCTGCAGGCGCTGTCCGATCACGGCGCGCTCGATAACGGCCTGCGGGTGCGCTCGATGGTGCTACCCGACGAGTTCCTCGATCACGACACCCCGGCGGCGATGTATGCCCGCGCCGGCCTCGACGCCAAGGCGATCGTCGCCAAGGCCTTCGAGGCGCTCGGCAAGGACATCAAGGCCGAGACCAGCAAGCTGGCTTAACCGTCCGGCTCCGGGCGTCGGAGCGGCGCCCGGAGGCGAGACCGCGCATGCAGCCGCGTCAGCGCGCAGACCTTCTGCTGGTGGAGCGCGGCCTGTTCGAGAGCCGCGCGCGCGCCCAGGCTGCCATCGCAGCCGGACAGGTCACGGTCGACGGCCGCACAGTCGCCAAGCCCTCCGAGATGATTCCGCTGCAGGCCGAACTCGCGGCGACGCCCGCCCATCCCTGGGTGTCGCGCGGCGGCGTCAAGCTTGCCGGCGCGCTGGAGCGCTATCCCATGGCGATCGACGGGCATGTCTGCCTCGATGTCGGCGCCTCGACCGGGGGCTTCACCGAGGTGCTGCTGGCGCGCGGCGCGCGCCGCGTCCATGCGGTGGACGTCGGCCATGGCCAACTCCACGCGCGCCTGCGCGACGATCCACGCGTCGACGGGCGCGAGCACACCGACATTCGCACCCTGACAGCCAACGATTTCGCCGAGCAGCCCGACATCGTGGTGATCGACGCCAGCTTCATCTCGCTCAGGCTCGTGCTCCCGCCGGCACTGGCGATCGCCGCACGGCCAGCGAGCCTGCTCGCGCTGATCAAACCGCAATTCGAGGCCGAGCGGCGCCACTCCAAGAAAGGCATCGTGCGCGATAGCGCCGTGCACGCCGCCGTGTGCGATGACATCACCGCGTTCGTACGGACCCACGGCGGCCATGATATCGCGGTGTTTCCCTCGTCGATCGCCGGCGGCGACGGCAATGTCGAATTCTTCATCGGAGCCCGCTTTGGCTGAACAGCTCGTCATCGACCATGTCGGCCACCGCGGCGACGGCATCGCCTCGGCGAATGGCCGAACCGTCTTCGTGCCCGGCACGCTCGCCGGCGAAACCGTCGAGGTCGAGGACGTGCCCGGTCATCCGGACCGACGCCGCCTGACGCGCGTGGTCACGGCAAGCGCCGAGCGCATCACGCCGTTTTGCCCTCAGTTCGGCCGTTGCGGCGGCTGCGCGATCCAGCATTGGCAGGGCGATGGCTACCGTGCCTGGAAGCGCGGCCTCGTGGTCGAGGCGCTCGCGCAAGCCGGCCTGACGGCCGAGGTCGCCGACCTCGTCGACGCCCATGGCGCCGGCCGTCGGCGCCTCGTCGCCCACGCCCGCCGCGGCAGCGGCACGGCGCTGCAGGTCGGCTTCTCCGCCGCAGGCAGCCATGAGATCGTGCCGCTCGACCAGTGCCCGATCCTCGATCCCGCGCTCGACGGCGCGTTCGCCGCGGCCAAGGCCCTCGCCAGCACGCTCGCCCACGTCGGCAAGCCGCTCGACATCCAGATCACCGCGACCGATACCGGCCTCGACGTCGACGTGCGCGGCTCCGGCCCCCTCGCCGGCCCGGCGATGATGGCGCTGTCGCAACTCACCGCACGGCATCACATCACGCGCGTCACGCGCCACGGCGAACTGGTGGTGATGCACGCACCGCCGAATGTGCGCATGGGCCGCGCCGAGGTCACGCTGCCGCCCGGCTCGTTCCTGCAGGCCACCGCTACCGGCGAGGAGACGCTCGCCGCGCTGGTGCTCGAAGACTGCAAGGGCGCCAAGGCCGTCGCCGACCTGTTCTGCGGCGTCGGACCGTTCGCGCTGCGGCTCGCCGAGCGCGTGCGCGTGTCGGCCTGGGACAGCGATGCCGGCGCCGTCGGCGCGCTGCAGAAGGCCGCGCCCGCGACACGCGGCCTGAAGCCGGTAACCGCGACGGTTCGCGACCTGTTCCGCCGCCCGCTGATGCCGCAGGAACTGCGCACGTTCGATGCCGTGGTGTTCGACCCGCCGCGCCAGGGCGCGCAAGCGCAGGTCACGCAACTCGCGGCGAGCAAGGTGCCGGTGATCGTCGCGGTGTCCTGCAACGCCGCGACCTTCGCCCGCGACGCCCGCATTCTAGTCGAGGCCGGCTACCGTTGCGAGCGCGTCGTGCCGGTCGACCAGTTCCGTCACACCGCGCATGTCGAGCTGGTGGCGCGGTTCAACCGTTAGGAAAATCAGCCGCGGCCACGCCGCGCGAACTGCTGCGCGATCTTCAGAAAATTGAAGACATGGGGCGTGCGGTTGTCGCGGCGGTAGTTGAGCGACAGCGCCGTGCCGGGATTGTTGCCCGCGTAGGGACGGTAGGCGACGCCAAGCCGCGGCGACTGCGACACTGACGCCGGCACCAGCGAGATCCCCACACCGACCGACACGAGGCTGATGGCGGTCTGATAGTCCTGCGCCATTACCGGCGATTTCGGAATGAAGCCTTCATCCCGGCAGACTGCGAGAATGTCGTCGGCGAAACTCGGGCGCGGCTTGCGGGGATAGAGCACGAACGTCTCGTCGCGCAAGGCCGTAAGACGGATCGGATCGGCGGCGAGCAGCGGCGAGGAATCCGGGATAGCGAGGATGAGTGGCTCGTGATGCAGCGGCTCGGACTTCAACTCCTCATCATTGAGCGACGGTCGCGCGATCGCGATATCGATCTCGCGCTGGACAACGGCACGCTTGAGTTCGGCGTTGTTCATCGCCGACAGCGCCAGCTCGACCTCGGGAAAACTGGTGCGGAACGCCTTGATGACGTTGGGCAGGATGCCATGCGTTGCGGAGCCGACGAACGCGATACGCAGGTAACCGGAAATGCCCTCACCGATCCGCTTGACCTCGCGCTCGGCCTGGTCGAGCCGTCCGAGGACATCGCGGGCCCGCAGCAGCAAGACCTCTCCGGCCTGCGTCAGGCGGATCTGGCTGCGGCTGCGGTCGATCAGCATGACGCCGAGATCAGCCTCGAGCTGGGCGATCTGCCGGCTCAGCGGCGGCTGCGCGATCGACAGACGCGCTGCTGCGCGGCCGAAATGCAGCTCCTCGGCGACGGCCACGAAATAGGCTAACCGCCGCAGGTCCATCGCGTCTTCGCGCTCCCCGCTCATCTAGATCGACATGCGCGTCGGCGCGCTGGCCCAACGGAAGCGGAAGACCACGAAATGTTCACTCATCGAAAAAGCCCCAGCTCCTTCATGACCATCACGATGACGCCGTCGATCGCTGCCGCCGGCGCACAGCACCCACGGCCGCCCAGGCCGGATCATATTCGCCGCACAACAAATGAACAGGCGTCCTGCGGGTGTCGATCGGCCGCAGCGATCGGTCGCAGTGATGCGACCAGCCTGCCGCTGCGCATATGGCCGCTGCTCGGTCGAACGGAGAATGTCGCGGCACTTCCCGCTCGCATGTGAGGACCGGCCCGTCTCCCTCCTGCGCAGGGCATGGCGAGAGACGGGCCGTGCGCACGATCATTCCGCCGCGATCAGCGTCTTTGCGACGGCCTTCTTCAGCCTGAAGTCGAAGTCCATCACGAGCTCGGTATCGGCGCCGGCGGGCGCCGGACGCATCTGGCCGATCAGGCTTTCCTTCACGGCAAACACCGAATCCTTGTCGAGGTATTTGGTATCAGCGTCGAAGATCTGCGAAATCAGGGTCTGGTAGCCGTCCTTGAACAGCATGAAGTGGATATGCCCGGGACGCCACGGATGATGCCCCATGTAGTTCAGGAGTTCGCCGGCAGCTCCATCATAGGGAATGGGATACGGCTCCGGCCGGATGCCGACGAAGGCATACTCGCCGTTGGCGTCGGTAACGAAGCGGCCGCGCAGATTGTAGTCGGGCTGGTCGGGGTCCTGCTGCTCATAGAGCCCGTTCGGCGCGTCCTCCCAGACATCGATGGTGACGCCCTCGATCGGCCGCCCCGCGGTGTCGAGCACCCGCCCCGAGACGCGCACGGTCTGCGAATTGTCGAAATGCTTCTGGATGATCGACGCGCCCTTGGGCAGCACTGGCGGGTTCTCGCGGTAGAATGGTCCGAGCACCGTCGACTCGCTCTCGCCGTCGGTGACGCGGTGGTCCTGCATATCGACCAGCACCTCGAGGCCGAGAATATCGCAGATCAGGATGAACTCGTTGCGCTTGTCGTCAGAGATGTCGCCGGCGCGGCGCATGAACTCGCAGGCCTCAAGCCATTCCGGGAATGTCAGGTCGACCTCCCGGGCGAAGCCGTGGAGATGCTTGATCAGGCTGGTCATGATCTGCCTGTTGCGCGGCGCAATGTCCGGCGACATGGCATTGATCACCACATCGGTGATGTTGTCGATGGTCACGTTCCTCATGGATGGCCTCCCTTGCTGATGATGACAGACGGCCCGTTTGCAGGCCCTTGATGGTCGAGATGAACGTCACCAGAACATGCCGTGGTCCTGGTAGTCGATCGAAAGCTGCATGGCAGGCGTCTCGGCGAGCGCGCCAAACCGGCCGCCGAAGAACAGGAGCGGACGACCGCCGGGGTCGCTCGCCAGTTGCCGCACCTCGCCGATGAACACGACATGGTCGCCGGCGATGATCTCGCTGGTCACGTCGGCGACAAAGCTCGCCGCGGAGCCGGCGACCGCGGCCGGGCGGATATCGCAGCGCAGGCAATCCTGCGCCTGCGCGCGCGGCTTTCCGGCAAAATGCCAGGCGATGTCCTCCATGCCTTCGCTCAGCACGCTGACGGCGAAGCAGCCGGTCTTGCGGATCTTCGGCAGGATGCGGGCGGTTGCGGCGATCGAAATTGCGATCAGGGGCGGCGACAGCGAGATCGACATGAAGGCGTTCGCGGTCATGCCGTGATCGTTGCCATCGCAGTGCGTGGTGACCACGGTCACCCCGGTGCCGAAGCGCGCACACGCGTCGCGGAACCTGCGCGGGTCGATGGCTTCGGGACCAGCCGCCCGCGCCTGCTGCGTTTCACACGCCATCTGGTTTCCATCCCGTGCCGGTCTTCTTCGTTGTCCGCAGACATATTCGCATCTGCAGCATCCGCGCGACCGGTCCAGCGCGGTGACCGGTGGAGGCATACGCCGGCAAACGCGAGAAAGCGATGATCGCCACGGTATTGCATCATACCTTTCAGCCCGACAGCTCCCACCGCTAATCGTTGCGAACGGCGGCGCCGAAGAGCGCACGACCGGCGGCGCGCAGGCAGAACGGCAACGTTGCTGCCCCGCCGCAGTCATCAGGGAGGAATGATTCATGAGCGTTGCAGCCGCAGCAAAGACGATCGACGCGCAGCAGCCGCGATCGACCGGCGCCTATACCGGGGCGGAGTTTCTCGAAAGCATCCAGGACGGTCGCGAGATCTATGTCTATGGCGAGCGCGTCAAGAACGTGACGCAGCACCCCGCGTTCCGCAATTCGGCGCGCATGGTCGCGCGCTGGTACGACCGCTTTCACGAGACAAGGGATCGCATCGGCGTGCCGACCGACACCGGGTCAGGCTTGCTGACCCATCCGTTCTTCCTCGGCTCGCGCACCGCCGACGATCTGATCCGGAGCCGCGACGCCATCGCCGAATTGCAGAAAGTCGCATTCGGCTGGATGGGGCGATCGCCGGACTATAAGGCATCGTTCCTCGGCACGCTCGGCGCCAACTCCAGCTTCTATGGCGAATACGCTGGCAACGCCAAGGCCTGGTACGCCCGCACCCAGGAGCGGCTCGATTTCTGGAACCACGCCATCGTCAATCCGCCGGTCGATCGCGACCGGCCGATCGAAGAAGTCCGCGATGTATTCATGCATGTCGAGAAAGAGACCGACGCCGGACTGATCGTCTCGGGCGCTAAGGTGGTGGCGACCGGCTCCGCCCTCACCCACTACAATTTCATCGCCCACTATGGCATTCCGATCAAGGACAAGTCGTTCGCACTGATTTTCACGGCACCGATGGATTCGCGCGGCGTCAAGCTGATCGCCCGTTCGTCCTATGAGTACATGGCAGCGGCCACCGGCTCGCCGTTCGACTATCCGCTGTCGAGCC
The DNA here is from genome assembly GCF_018131225.1 of Bradyrhizobium sp. U87765 SZCCT0048. Classification (GTDB taxonomy): domain Bacteria; phylum Pseudomonadota; class Alphaproteobacteria; order Rhizobiales; family Xanthobacteraceae; genus Bradyrhizobium_A. The sequence continues at coordinate 1,939,748 of NZ_JAFCMM010000001.1, forward strand.
GCTTCGACGAAAACGACTCCATCCTCGTCTTCGACAAGGTGCTTGTGCCGTGGGAGAACGTGTTCATCTACGGCGACGTCGACAAGATCAACGCCTTCTTCCCGGCCTCGGGCTTCATTCCACGCTTCACGCTGCATGGCGTCACGCGCTTTGCCGTCAAGCTCGACTTCATCGCCGGCCTGTTCGCGATGGCGGTGGAAGCGACCGGCGCAAAGGATTTCCGCGGCGTGCAGACGGCTGTCGGCGAAGTGATCGCCTGGCGCAACCTGTTCCACGGCATGGCCGACGCCATGGTCAAGTCGCCCATTCCCTGGCAGGGCACCGATGGCTTCAACCTACCCAACCTCAACTATGGCCTTGCCTATCGGGTGTTCGCGCCGATGGCCTATGGGCGGATCAAGGAGCTGATCGAGCGCCATGTCGCCAGCGGACTGATCTATCTGCCGTCGAGCTCCGCCGACTTCGAGAGCGATACGGTGCGCCCCTATCTCGATCGCTTCGTCCGCGGCTCCAACGGCTATGCCGCGATCGACCGAGTCAAGCTGCTCAAGCTGCTGTGGGATGCCATCGGCACCGAGTTCGGCGGCCGTCACGAGCTCTACGAGCGCAATTATGCCGGCAACTACGAAAACCTGCGCGTCGAGACGCTGATGGCGGCGACTGCGACCGGCGACCTCGGCGCGATGCAGGACTTCGTGCGCAGTTGCATGGGCGACTACGACCTGTCGGGATGGACGGCGAACGATCTCATCAACCCCGATGATATCAATCTCATCAGCCGCGGCATGGTCCAGGGCTGAGCCCGACATTCGGATGCAACGGAGCCGGCACGGCATCGCCGGCTCCCTTCACATCACGCAGACCTATCGCCCCCAGCGATCCTGCCAGAGCTGCTCGCCGATCATGCAGGTGATGCGTGGCTTGTCGGCAGCGACAGGAACGACGCGCACCTCGGGCTCGCGCCCCGCGACTTCCAGCGTCAGCTTGGTGCGGATCGCTTCCTTGAACTTCTCGCGCGTCTTGATCGGCACCACGAACGAACCGGCGCCGCCGATCACGCAATCCTCGTAGTAGAAGTCGAGGTTCTCGATATCCATCGTCGAGTACGACGGCTCCTTGAGCATAATGGGCAGGCCATTGATGACGATGCCCTTCTCGAGCGCCGCATCACGCGCCACCGTCACCGGGCTGCCATTGTTGTTCGGCCCGTCGCCGGAGATATCGATCACGCGGCGCAGGCCGCGATAACCGCTCTGGTCGAACAGCGGCACGGCGAAATTGATCGCCCCCGAGATCGAGGTCCGCGATGCGCGGCGCAGTGGCGCTTTCAGGATTTCGGCGGCGACTGCATCCGCCGATTCCGGACCATCGATCACACGCCAGGGAATGACGACCTTCTGATCGTTGGCGGCGGCCCATTCGAAATAGGTCACCACCACCTTGCCGTTCGGCCCGGTCTTGAGAGCCTGCAGGAACTCCCTGGAGGTGATGGCGAGAGCGTAGCCTTCGCGCTGCAGTGCGAGTTCGTCCATGTCCATCGAATAGGACACGTCGACCGCAAGGATCAGCTCGACGTCGACCGCCGGCAAGTCGCCTTTGTCCGCTACAGACACGGACGGCGACGCCGGCGCGGCCACCCCGGCGACATCAGCACCCGTGATCGCGCTGGCGATCAGGGCGGCTCCGATCGAGATCCAGCGCATGGCGGCCCTCCCGTCGTTGACACGGGATCGTCGCATGCCGTCCGCGCTCCGTCCAAACAACAATCACGTGCAGGAAAAACCGTATCCAAAAACGAGTACACGGATAAAATTTCAATCGTGCCTATACCTTGGTACCTTCAATTATAGAAATATTTACAAACAATTCATCCGAACTGCTCAAGATTTATGCGCGATCCTGACGTCTCGGGCTCCGGCGACCACCCGCCGGTCCCTGCCGCGCAAGCCTGCCCCGTGGGCTGCGTCCCGGCCGGTCCACGCACCGGCGCCGCGAGACCCCGGCTCGACTGGAACTGAAGACCGCGCCGTTTTGCCGGTCCCCGACTGCCCCCAAGCGCTGCACCACCCCCGTGGCCGCAGAGAAGTGCCAGACGTTTCAAGGACGCTACCAGAATGTTCGCCAAGCTCTCGATCCGATCCAAGATCATCGCTGTCGTCTCGTTCCTCTTCATCGCGATGACGTTCATGGGCGTGTTCGCTTTCTTCCAGATGCGGGCGATCAACAGCGCCACCCAGGATATTCAGACCAACTGGCTGCCAAGCGTGCGCTGGCTGGGCGAACTGCGGGTGCAGTCGGCGCGCTATCGCGCCATTTTGCGCGATCACATGCTGATCACCGACGCCAAGGCCAAGGGCGGTATCGACAAGTTGCTCGACGGCCGCATCGAGGAGTACGATCGCGCTGCGGCGAAGTATCAGAAACTGATCAACTCCCCCGAAGAGCGCGCGCTCTACGACGAACTTGCAAAGCTCTGGCAGCAATATCGCGCCGCCGCCACCGAGGTCGCCGAACTCGCGAAGAAGGGCGATATCGCCCAGGCCGTGGTCGTCAACACCGACAAGGCAACCCCGCCTGGCCGCGCAATGGACGCGATACTGGCAAAACTCGTGGCCCTCAATGACAAGGGCGCCGAAGTCGCCGGCAACAACGCCGACAGCGATTTCACGATGTCGATCCGCGTCCTCCTCGGCACGCTCGCGCTCGCGATCTCGCTGAGCCTGTGGGCGGCGATTTATCTCGTCCGCGATATCGCGCGTGGCATCGGCTCGGTGATCTCCCCGATGGAGGCACTCGCCGACGGCAATCTCTCCACCGAGATCCCGCACCAGGGCGAGCCTACCGAGATCGGCCAGATCGCCGACAAGCTTCAGGTGTTCAAGGACGCGCTGATCGCCAAGCAGACAGCCGATGCCGCCGCCGCGGCAGACGCCGCGGACAAGGTTGCGCGCGCACAGAAGATCGACCGGATCACCCGCGACTTCGAGGCGATGATCGGCGACACGGTGCAGGCTCTGGCATCGGCCTCCACAGAACTGGAAGCTTCCGCCAGCACATTGGCACAGACATCCGATCTCACTCAGCGGCTCTCGGGCTCGGCGGCGTCGGCGTCCTATGAGGTCTCCGAGAACGTTCAGTCGGTCGCCGGCGCGACCGAGGAGATCTCGTCCTCGGTGCGCGAGATCAGCCGGCAGGTGCAGGAGGCAAGCCGCGTCGCCGGCGAAGCAGTGCGCCAGGCCGGAGAGACCGACGCCAGCATCATGGAGCTGTCGGCGGCAGCAGGCCGTATCGGCGACGTGATCAAGCTGATCACCGCGGTGGCCGAGCAGACCAACCTCCTCGCGCTCAACGCCACCATCGAGGCCGCGCGTGCCGGCGAGGCCGGGCGCGGCTTCGCTGTCGTCGCCTCGGAGGTGAAGGCGCTGGCGTCCCAGACCGCCAAGGCGACCGACGAAATCACGACCCAGATCGGTGGCATGCGCGAGGCGACGGAGCGCTCGGTCGGCAACATCAAGAAGATCGGCGAAACGATCACACTGATCTCCGAGATTTCCGCCGCGGTCGCCTCCGCTGTCGAAGAACAGGGTGCAGCCACGCAAGAAATCGCGCGGAACGTGCAGAACTCGGCCCGGCTCAGCACCCAGGTCGCCGGTGATGTCAGCGAGGTCAACAAGGGCACCAACGAGACGGGCTCCGCCTCAAGCCAGGTTCTCACCGCCGCCCAGTCGCTGTCGGTGGAGAGCACGCGCCTCAAGAGCGAGGTCGACCGCTTTCTCCAATCGGTTCGCGCGGCATAATTTTTTCTCCTGGACAGCCTCGCAACAGCGTCAGCGCTCCAAAACAGCCGTGAATTCCCATCAGCTGGGAATCCGCGGCTGTTTTCGGTCTCGGTATGCAGGTGCCGTTTACCAAGATTTTAGCTAATTGATTAACAATCCAAAGCGCGGACGACCTTGGCCGACGGCCTCTGGCTCCGACTGGTACTGCCCCCGCCCACCCCCAGCATGCCTGCGCTACCGCCGGATGGATGCATCCGGCCGGGTATCGCCGGCTTGTCTCCAAGGACGCTCTCGATGCTCTCCAAGCTCTCTATTCGCACCAAGATCACAGCGGTCATCGCGATCCTGCTGCTCGTCATGAGCGGCATGGGCGCCTTCGCGATCCGGCAGATGAACGCCATCAACGCCAGCACCGTCGACATCCAGACCAACTGGCTGCCAAGCGTCCGCGTCCTTGGTGAACTGCGGGCCAACACCATCACCTACCGCATCGTCGTGCGCTCGCACATCATGGCGACCGACGAAGCCGGCAAGGCGGCGCAGGAAAAGCTGCTGACCACGGTGGCCGAGAGCATCGAAAAGAGCCGCAAGGCCTATGAGCCGCTGGTCACCTCGCCGGAGGAGCGGGCGCTGTACGAGGAGTTCGGCAAGACCTGGAGCGCCTACACCGCCGAGGTCGCCAGTCTGTTCGCGATCTCGCGCAAGGAAGACTTCGCCACCACGCGCGACCTCAACGCCAGCAAGGTCAACCCGCTCGGCCTGAAGGCCGACGAGGTGCTGCAGAAGGACATCGACCTCAACAACCGCGGCGCCGACGCCGCCGCTGTCGACGCGGCCAATTCGTTCTCGCTGGCCTTCAAGATGCTGATCGGCACGCTGGTGATGGCCATCCTCATCGGCATCGCCGTTGGCGTGTACCTGATCCGCGACGTGTCGCGCGGCATCGCATCGATCATCTCGCCGATGCGCGGACTGTCGAGCGGCGACCTCTCGGCCGAAGTCCCGCATCAGGGCGAGAAGACCGAGATCGGCCAGATGGCCGACACGCTGCAGATTTTCAAGAATGCGCTGATCGCCAAGCGCGACGCCGATGCTGCCGCGGCCGTCGAGGCCGAGGCCAAGATCGCACGCGGCCAGCGCGTCGACGGCATCACCCGCCAGTTCGAGACCGTCATCGGCGAACTGGTCGGATCACTGTCGTCGTCATCGACGGAACTGGAAGCAGCCGCGGACACGCTGACCAACACCGCGGAAGCCACCGGACGCATCTCGAACGAGGCCGCCGTGACCTCGCAGGACGTTTCCAGCAACGTGCAGTCGGTCGCCAGCGCCACCGAGGAAATCACCTCGTCGGTGCAGGAAATCAGCCGCCAGGTGCAGGAAGCGAGCCGCGTCGCCGGCGAAGCCGTCCGGCAGGCCCAGAAGACCGATGGCAGCATCGCCGAACTGACGCAGGCTGCGGCCCGCATCGGCGACGTGATCAAGCTGATCAGCGCTGTCGCCGAACAGACCAACCTGCTGGCGCTCAACGCCACCATCGAGGCAGCCCGCGCCGGTGACGCCGGCCGCGGCTTCGCGGTGGTCGCCTCCGAGGTCAAGGCGCTCGCTGCCCAGACCTCCAAGGCCACCGAGGAGATCAGCCAGCAGATCAGCGGCATCCAGTCGGCCACCGAGATCTCGGTGGCGAGCATCCGCGAGATCAGCTCGACCATCAACCTGATCTCGGAAATCTCCTCCACCATCGCCGCCGCCGTCGAGGAACAGGGCGCGGCAACCCAGGAGATCTCGCGCAACATCCAGCACGCGGCGCAGCGCAGCAACAGCCTCGCCGGCAACATCAACGACGTCAGCCGCGGCGCGGGCGAAACCGGATCGGCATCGAGCCAGGTGCTGTCGTCGGCGCAAATGCTGGCGAGCGACAGTGGACGTCTCAAGATGGAAGTCGAACGCTTCCTCACCGACGTACGCGCGGCCTGACGGCGCCATCTCGCACACCGGACGAACAGATCGGCGGCTCATCGAGCCGCCGATTTTTTTTTTATGGACGGCAACGTTCAGTTGCAGACATAGACCTCACGCCAGCGCCAGCCGAACGGCGTCGGCACCCGCCGCGCCTGATAGCAGCTGTCGTCATCATACAGATCGTCCCAATAGCCGTACGGCCCGACGAAGCCGACCGCGAACGGCGCGAAGCGCCGGAAGTGATGATGGTGGAAGCCATGCATGCCGGTCGATCTGGGGCCGGCAAAACCATGCCAGGCCATCGGATGGCCGACCCCACCGCCCATCATGGCGAAGCTGCCGCCGTGGAAGCCCCCGCCGTGGAAGCCCGCGAACCCGCCACCATGAAAGCCGCCTCCGCCGTGGAAGCCGCCGCCGCCCATGCCGCGCGCCAGCGCGGCCGCGGGAACGACAGCAAGACTGATTGCGGCAGTCATCGCGAGAACGATCGTGATCTTTCTGATCATGACATCACCCTCCGTGATCCAACGCCCCGCACGATGTGAACACCGCTGTGCCGGCATTATTTCGCGCGGGTGGAGATCACGGACGGTCGTTCGCGCCACCAGGCACGGCCGTGAACGGAAGACGAGGAGAGAACGTCAGCGCAGCCGCCCGCTGGCGCGATCGGGCCAACCGAACAGTCAGCGCCCGACCTGGCCGCGGTGGCGCAGCAGGTGGTCGGCGAGCACGCAGGCCATCATCGCCTCGCCCACCGGGACGGCGCGGATGCCGACGCAGGGGTCGTGCCGTCCCTTGGTGAGGATTTCGGTCTCGGCACCCGCACGGTCGATCGTCCGCCGCGGGGTCAGGATCGACGACGTCGGCTTGACGGCGAAACGCGCGACGATCGCCTGGCCGGTCGAAATACCACCGAGAATGCCGCCGGCGTGGTTCGCGGTGAACTCCGGGCCATTGTTGCCCATGCGCATTTCGTCGGCGTTTTCCTCCCCGGTGAGCAGCGCGGCGTCGAAGCCGGCGCCGATCTCGACACCCTTGACCGCATTGATGCTCATCAACGCGGCAGCGATGTCGCTGTCGAGCTTGCCATAGATCGGCGCGCCGAGACCCGCCGGCACGCCCTCGGCGACCACCTCGATCACGGCGCCGATCGACGAGCCGCTCTTGCGGATGCCATCGAGATAGTCGGCGTAGAACGCCGCGCTGTCCTTGTCAGGGCAAAAGAACGGGTTCTGGGCCACCTGGTCCCAGTCCCAGTTGTCGCGATTGATCTTGTGCGGCCCCATCTGCACCAGCGCGCCGCGCACGGTCATGCCGGCGATGACCTTCCGCGCGATGGCGCCGGCGGCGACGCGGGTCGCGGTCTCCCGCGCCGAGGATCGGCCACCGCCGCGATAGTCGCGCAGGCCGTACTTCGCCTCGTAGGTGAAGTCGGCATGCCCTGGACGAAACTTGTCCTTGATCTCGGAATAGTCTTTGGAGCGCTGATCGGTGTTTTCGATCAGCAGCGCGATCGGCGTTCCCGTCGTGACCTGCTCGCCGCTGTCGTCGCGCACCAGCACCCCCGACAGGATTTTCACCGCGTCCGCTTCCTGGCGCTGGGTGGTGAAACGCGATTGTCCCGGACGGCGGCGGTCGAGGTCGCGCTGGATCTCGTCGACGGTCAGCGGGATCTGCGGCGGACAGCCGTCCACCACGCAGCCGATCGCCGGCCCATGGCTCTCGCCGAAGGTGGTGACGCGAAATAGCTGGCCGAAGGTGTTGAACGACATCGTAAGCGGCGGTCCGGGTTGCGGGATCGGGGCGGTCCGCGCCATGGGCGGGGCCGGTCCCGTCTCGTAGCGCGCAGGGCCTCGGGGGTCAAATCGCCCCGATCGCCCCTGGGCGAGCCGAACCTCAGCCGTGCCTGGTGCAGGCGCCGTCGGCAAACACGTAGACCACGCCCTGCCCGATCGGGATTTCCGGAGCGCTCTGCGTCGTCTCGACCCCGAGCACCACCATCAGGGCGCGCGCGGTGCCGCCATGCGCCACCACCACGGTATCGGCGGTCAGTGAAACGTACCACTCGCGCATCCGCTCGGTCACCGCGGCATAGCTCTCGCCGCCGGGCGGCGGCACGCCCCATTTGTCGATCTGGCGGCTGGCGAAGATATCCGGATCGGAGGCCTGCATCTCCGGAAGCGTCGCGCCTTCCCAGCGGCCGTAGGCAATCTCCCGCAGCCGCGCGTCGATGGCGTAGGGCTCCGGCGGCAGTTCGAGGGCGCCGCGCAGCAACTCCATGGTTTGCCGTGCCCGGCCGAGCGGGCTTGCCACATAGGGCAGCTCCGCCGCCACCCGCGCATCGTTGCTGAGCAAACGCCCGAGGATACGGCCGGACTGTACGGCCTGGCTGCGTCCGAGATCGTTGAGCGGAATATCCTGGCTGCCCTGAAAGCGGCCGGCTGCATTCCAGTCGGTCTGGCCGTGGCGAATATAATAAAGAACAGGTGCGGGCATTTCCGACGTCAAACCTTCCCGCTCAATCCTTGCCGAGCGAAATGTCCGGCGCGTCGGGCCGCTTCATGCCGACGACATGATAGCCGGCGTCGACATGGTGCACCTCGCCAGTGACGCCGCGCGACATGTCGGACAACAGATACAGCGCACTATCGCCGACATCCTCGATGGTCACGGTGCGCCGCATCGGCGCGTTGTACTCGTTCCACTTCAGGATATAGCGGAAGTCGCCGATGCCGGCCGCGGCCAGCGTCTTGATCGGGCCGGCAGAGATGGCGTTGACGCGAATGTTCTTCTCGCCGAGATCGGCGGCGAGATAGCGCACCGACGCCTCAAGCGCCGCCTTGGCAACGCCCATGACGTTGTAGTGCGGCATCCACTTCTCGGCGCCATAGTAGGTCAGCGTGATGATCGAGCCGCCGTCGTTCATCAGCTTCTCGGCGCGCTGCGCCACCGCGGTGAGCGAGTAGCAGCTGATCAGCATCGTCCTGGAAAAGTTGTCGGCGGTGGTTTCGATGTACCGGCCGTCGAGCTGATCCTTGTCGGAGAAGGCGATGGCGTGGACCACGAAATCGATCTTGCCCCACTGCGCCTTCGCGGCATCAAACACCGCATCGATGGTCGCCGGATCGGTAACATCGCAATGGCCAAGCAGGATCGCGCCCAGTTCGGCGGCTAGCGGTTCCACGCGCTTCTTCAGTGCGTCGCCCTGCCAGGTGAGCGCGAGTTCCGCACCGGCGGCATGGCAGGCCCTGGCAATACCAAACGCAATGGAGCGGTTGTTGGCCACGCCCAGAATAATGCCGCGCTTGCCCTTCATCAGGCCCGACGTGATCGTCATAATGTCACCAATCCTCAACCTCGCGGCCCTTCCGGACCGCGCCCCTCCATGACACAGGCGGCAGGGGCCTTCAACCGCCGATTGCGCCTAAGCGGCGGAATAGACGCAACTTTCAGGTGTTCTGTCGGGTAGGATTTGACCGTGACACTGGCCAGCACGCAACCATGAGCGCCTTTCGTCAGAGCATCGAGACTCTCATTCCGGCGCTACGCCGGTATGCACGCGCGCTGACCCGCGACAGCGAGATCGCCGATGATCTCGTGCAGGACACGCTGGTCCGGGCGCTGCGCTCCGAGCGGCTGTTCATCGGCGGCGACCTGCGCAGCTGGCTGTACACCATTCTGACCAACCTCAATCGCAACCGCCGCCGCTCGCTGGCGCGCAAACCACCGATGACGCCCCTCATGGACACGGCGATCGATGCCAGCGGGACGGAAGCCGAGGGCCGCGATATCGCGAATGCGCTGGCGACACTGGTCGAAGACCAGCGCGCCGTGCTGCTGCTGGTGGTGCTGGAGGGCCTGAGCTATCGCGAGGTCGCCGATATCCAGGGTGTGCCGATCGGCACCGTGATGTCCCGCCTCGCGCGCGCCCGTGCCCATGTCAAATCCTATCTCGATGGCAAGCGCCCGGCGCTGCGCCGCATCAAGTAACAGCGGCTCAACGTGCCGCGACGTTCTGGACAGAGACGACGACGATGACCGACCGCGACATTCCCGTCACTGAAGACGAACTGCACGCTTTTGTCGACAACGAGCTGCCCGCCGAGCGCAGCCAGGCGGTGCAGGCGTGGCTGGCGGCGCATCCTGACGACGCCGACCGGGTCGACACCTGGCGCGCGCTCGGCGAAGCCCTGCAGCAGCGCTATGGCAGCGTGGCGGACGAACCCGTTCCACCGCGACTTGACCTCGAGCGACTGGCGGCACGACCGCGGCGCCTGGTCTGGGGGGCGATCGCCGCAGTGCTGCTCGCCTTTGTCGTCGGCAGCGGTGCCGGCTGGATGGCGCGCAATGCCTGGGCGAACGAGATGAAGCCGATTGACGCGCTGCGTAACGAAGCGATCACTGCACATCGTCTCTACACGGGCGAGGTGCGCCACCCCATCGAGGTGAGCGGCAGCGAGGATCACCTGTTGCCCTGGCTGTCGCGCCGCGTCGGCACGACACTGCGCGCGCCCGATCTGACCAAATTCAACCTCAAGCTGCTCGGCGGCCGGCTGCTGCCGGGCATCACCGCGCCGGCTGCGCTGTTCATGTACGAGAGCCCCACGGGCGAACGTGTGACGCTGTACTGCACGCCGCTGAAGGCACCGACCACCGCGCTGATCTATCGCGAGAGCGGCAACACCGCCTCGGTGCAGTGGACACAGGACGATTTCGGCTGGGTGATCAGCGGTCCGGCGAACAACGACAGATTGAAGACGGTGGCGGCGGCGGCCTACGCGGAACTCGAGACACGCTGACGCGCCACGACGCCCGCGTGCGGTGACCGACCGCACGCAAGGCAGCGAGATCCAGCGCCCGGGATTCGACGCCTCGACTACTGATGATTGGCGAAAATGCAGAGCGGCGTACGCTGCGCCGCGACGCGGACGCGTATCAGCTCGAACGACCGCTATCGCGCTGGGATGCCAGCCACTGGGTCAGCGGCACTGACTTTGACTTGCTGCTGCTCTCGGCCTTGCCCTTCGCGCCACCGCGCGCGGACGATGCGGCACGCTTGCGGACGGGCGTGGCCGGCGCACGCGCGGCCTCTTCGGCTTCCTTGGCGAGGCGAAGCGCGCGCAGGCGCTCCATGTTCTGGCGCACGGCAACGCTGCGCTGTTCGTATTCAGCAAGTGCCTTTGCAGCTTCCGCGGACGCAGCCTGCTGCTTGTCGGCGCGGGACGGTGAATCGGGAGAGGAAGGATTGTCGGTCATGCCTTCCGATATAACGGTTCGTGCACGAATTACCAGCGTTTCGCGCGCGCTACTTCAACGCAGCGCACACGAAGATGTCGCGAATGCCTCACGTATTTTCACGAAATTGCCGGGAACGCGCCGAACTCAGGCCATGCCGCTGCGCGGATTGTAGGGATGATGCGCGCGCCACTTCTCCATCAGCGCCTCAAGCTCGGCATCGGCGCCGTCCGGCAGCACGATGCGCAATGTGACGAACAGATCGCCGTTGCCGCTGCGCCCCTTCGGCAGGCCCTTGCCCTTTAGGCGGAAGGTGCGGCCGCTCGAAGTGTTCTTCGGCACCGACAATTCCACGGCACCGTCGAGCGTCGGGACGCGCACCTTGCCACCGAGCACCGCTTCATAAAGCGTCACCGGCAAATCGACGCGCAGATCCTCACCATCGACCTTGAACGCCGGATGCGGCGCGATCGACAGCGTGATCAGCACGTCGCCGGGCGGGTGCCCCGGCGCGCTCTCGCCTTGCCCCTTGAGCCGAATCTGCTGACCCGACGTCACGCCCTTGGGAATGCGAACGTTGAGTTCCTTGCCTGTCGGCAGGCGCACGCGCTTCTCGCCGCCATTGACGCTCTCTTCGAGCGAAATCGTCATGGTGACGCTCAGGTCGAGATCCGGGCCGCCGCCGAACGGGCTACCGTCGAACTCGAAGGTGCGCGCACCGGCGCCGCCGCGGCCTGCGCCACGCATGCCCGCACCGGCCGCGCCGCCGAACATGCTGGAGAGAATGTCCTCGAACGAACCTCCGGCTCCGCCGGCGTCCCCGCCGCGGAAGCTGTACTCGAAACCGCCCGCACGGCCGGCTCCGGCCCGCCCACCCCCCGGAAAGCCCTGGAAACGTGGCTTGCCCTCGGCGTCAATCTCGCCGCGGTCGAACTGTTTGCGCTTGTCCTCGTCGCCCAGGATCTCGTTGGCCGTATTCACCTCGGCAAAGCGGGTGGCGGCCTTGGGGTCGTCCTTGTTGGCATCGGGGTGATGCTTCTTGGCGAGTTTGCGAAACGCGCTCTTGATCTCGGCAGCGCTGGCGCTTCGCTGCACCCCCAAGACCTCGTAGGGGTCGCGCATCCGTCTCATCTCCTTCGGGAAATACCTGGATCGGGCCGAACAGCCCGGTTTCCTCTCATGTGGGACGTCCGTGGCATTTTTGCAACGGGGTGGGAAGGCGCCTCAGCCCCGTTTCCACTGTTGCATCGCCCGGATCTCCCACCGCCCCTGGCCCGCGCGGCATGCCTCGCCCTGCAGCCAGGCCTCCGACTTGCCCTTGACGTAGCTTGCCAGGAAATCCCGGCAGGTGCGCCCTTCGCTGGTGTAGGAACTCGCGAGCGGGGTCACCGAGCCGCGGGCACCGGTCTTCGGATTCTCCCACGGCTGGCTCGAATCCTTGCCGCCGCGCGTCAGCACGTCGGAGGCGGCATTGCGGGCGAAGGCGAGATCGCTGTCGCTCGGCCCTTCGTCGACCTCGACAGCCGGAGCGATCGAGCCGGTGACATCGGAGATGTCAACCCCGTCGGCCTTGACCTCCGGCGTCTGGCTCATGCGGAACGAGCAGCCACCGGCACCGGCCCCGACCAGCAATGCGACGATCAACGCAATTCCGCGCCGCGTCGCCGTTAGGCGATCGCCGTTGCATCCCCTATATAGGGGCCGACATGCGTTCCCAAACGCTGGCAAGCGCAACCCCGGATACTCCATACCATGACCGACGCGCCTCCCATCGAACACCAGGATCAGTTAACAGCTGGTGATTTTACGGCTGCACAGGAGCCATTTGCGCTGTTTTCGGAATGGCTTAAGGAGGCGAGCGGGACCGAACCCAACGATCCCAACGCGATGGCACTGGCGACCGTCGACAAGGACGGCCTGCCGGACGTGCGCATGGTGCTGCTGAAGGGCTTCGATGCCGACGGCTTCGTGTTCTACACCCATATTGCCAGCCAGAAGGGCCAGGAGCTCGCCGCCACTCCCAAGGCCGCACTGGTGTTTCACTGGAAGTCGCTGCGCCGCCAGGTCCGCGTGCGCGGCCTCGTCAGCCCGGTCACCGACGCCGAGGCCGACGCCTACTTCGCCACCCGCCCGCGCCAGGCCCAGATCGGCGCCTGGGCCAGCAAGCAGTCCCAGCCGCTCGAAAGCCGCTTTGCTTTCGAGCAGGCGATCGCGCGAGAAGGTGCAAGGCATCTCATCGGATCGGTCCCGCGGCCGCCGGGCTGGAGCGGCTACCGCATCACGCCACTGGCCATCGAGTTCTGGCACGACCGCCCGTTCCGCCTGCACGACCGGATCGAGTTCCGCCGCACTTCCGCGAGCGAAGCCTGGAGCAAGATCCGGCTCTATCCCTGACCGACTGTCGTCCGGCCCCGTCCGGACGGCCTGCCGACGCTTCGCCCGCTGACCGTGCCTGAACGAGACCCCGATGCCCAGTTCCGCTTCCAACACGCCACGCCGCACGCTGCTCCTGACCGGCGCGAGCCGCGGCATCGGCCATGCCACCGTGATCCGGTTTTCCAGCGCCGGCTGGCGGGTCATCACCTGCTCGCGCCATGCCTTCCCCGAAGAATGCCCGTGGGACGCCGGCCCTGAAGATCATATCCAGGTCGACCTGTCCGATCCGGACAGCACGCTCGCGGCGATCAAGGAGATCCGCTCCCGCCTCGAGACCGGCGAATTGCATGCGCTGGTCAACAACGCCGCGATCTCGCCGAAGGCACCAGGCGGCGCGCGGCTCGGCACACTCGACACCGACATGGAGACCTGGGCGAAGGTGTTTCGCGTCAACTTCATGGCGCCGATCATGCTGGCGCGCGGCCTCGTCAACGAACTGAAAGCCGCCAAGGGTTCAGTGGTGAACGTCACCTCGATCGCAGGTTCACGGGTGCATCCGTTCGCGGGCGCGGCGTACGCCACCTCAAAGGCAGCGCTCGCATCGCTGACACGCGAGATGGCATCCGATTTCGGCCGTGTCGGCGTCCGCGTCAACGCCATCGCGCCGGGCGAGATCGACACCTCGATCCTGTCCCCAGGCACCGAAAAGATCGTCGAAAGCCAGATCCCGATGCACCGCCTCGGCACGCCCGACGAGGTCGCCAAGATCATCTACGTGCTGTGCACGGAAACGTCGTCCTACGTGAACGGCGCCGAGATCCACATCAACGGCGGCCAGCACGTCTAAACTTGTCGCGCGTTAAAGGCATCACCACTCCTCATCCTGAGGAGCAGGCGAAGCCTGCGTCTCGATCGATGAGGCCGCTGACGCAACGCCTCGGCCTCATGGTTCGAGACGGCGCTAACGCGCCTCCTCACCATGAGGAGGACGCGAAATGCGAAAGAAGCGAACGCTTCCATCTCGAGACGTGAGATCCCAGGATCTCGCCGACCGACGATTGCCTCTCAGCGCCAGCCCATCACGCGGTCGAGCACGTCTTCCGGTGACGCGCACAGACTCGCGGCACCGGCGCCTGTCAATTCCGACGCGCTGCCGTAACCATAGGTGACGCCGATGGCGCGCAGGCCGTTCTTCGCCGCGCCGACGACATCATGGCTGCGGTCGCCGATCATCACCGCGCGAGCAGGATCGACCCCGGTTTCCGCCAGCGCATAGGCCAGCAGATGGCCCTTGTCGACGCGGGTGCCGTCGAGCTCGGAGCCGAACACACGCGTGAAATAGCCGCGCAGGGCGAAGTGATCGATGATGCGCTCGGCAAACACCCGCGGCTTGCTGGTGGCGACGAACAGCGTCAGCCCCGTCGCCTGCAGCGCGGAGAGCGTCGCCTCGATGCCAGGATAGACGGCGTTCTCATAAAGGCCCGTATCCGCGAAACGCTCGCGGTAGAGCTCGACGCCGCGGTCGGCGAATTCCTCACCACCGAGCAGCGTGACGAAGCTCGCGCGCAACGGCGGCCCGATGCACCATGTCAGATCGTCCTCCGACGGCACGGGACGATCGAGCTTGCGCAGCGCGTACTGGATCGAGCGCGTGATCCCCGGCTTGGGATCTGTCAGCGTGCCGTCGAGATCGAAGAAAATGGTATCCATGGCTCATCCGGAAGAAACGCCCGGCCAACGGCGCGCACGCGCAACCCCGCCGGCCCCGAACCACCGGGCGATAGGCGAGAAACGCCGCGCCGTCCAGCGGACGGACGAAATACCAGGCCTTCCGGAAGCGACGGGCCGGCCGCGGCAAGCGCCCTACAGCCACTTCTTCCACTTGAAGAACACATAAGGCAACACCGCGGCGAGCACCATGGCGACCAGCGCCATGGGATAGCCGTGCGTCCACTCGAGCTCCGGCATCAGCTTGAAGTTCATGCCGTAGATCGAGGCGATCAGCGTCGGCGGCATCAGCACCACCGCCATCACCGAGAACAGCTTGATGATGTTGTTCTGTTCGAGATTGACGACGCCGAGCATGGCATCGAGCACGAACTGGATCTTGTTGGAGAGGTAGGAGGCGTGATCGGTCAGCGACTGCACGTCGCGCTGCATGGTCTTGAACATCGCCTTCTGTTCCTTGCTCCAGCGGCCGTTGTCGGTTTCGACAGCGACGAAGGACAGCACGCGTCCGATCGACACCAGACTCTCCCGCACCTTGGAGACGAGGTCGCCCTTCTTGCCGATGAACAGCAGGATCTGCGAATAGGTGCGGGCATGACCGCGTTCGGCGGATGGCTCGAAGATCTGGGTGCTGACGCTGTCGACATCGGCGCCGGCGCGCTCGAGGATATCGGCATTGCGATCGATCACTGCGTCCAGCAGGTCAATCAGCACGGTGTCGCCGGTGATGTGCTGGGGACAGCCCCGGGCGAGCTTGGCTGCCACCAGCGGAAACGGCTTGGGTTCGTCATAGCGTACGGTAACGAGCCGGTGATCGGTCAGGATGAACGACACCGGTGTGGTGCGCGGCGCCCCCGAATCCGCCGCGCACATCAGGGTCGCGGTCATGTAGCGCGCACCATTCTCGATATAGAGACGGCTGGAGATCTCGATCTCCTGCATGTCTTCGCGGGTGGGGATCTCGATCCCGACGAGCTTCTCCACCGCCTTGTCCTCGCCCGGCGACGGAGTCTTCAGGTCGATCCAGACCGCCTCCTGGGGCAGCGCGTCCAGGCTGAGGTCGTCGAGCTTCTTGAGCGAGCCAGCGGCCGGGACGAAAGCTGTCAGCATCGAAAATCCTTCTCTGATCGCCCCGATCCGGTTGCCTGCCGGACGGTTACGCCGCCGCAGCCGGCTCTTCGTCCGTCAAAGCGCAAATCGACGCGATTCGTGCAACAGCGGCGCGGCCCCACCGCATGCCGCCACTCCCCGGGGTCCGCGGTTGAACAGCATTGTTTTGCGACGCCGACGTGACACTGGTCCGGCCGCGCAGCGGACTTGCCCAATCGTACGGCAGCGCCCGAAAAGCCCGCGACAAAAATGCCACAGGTGGTTCGCCGGATGGCGCAAGGGCGTGGGAATGAGTGGAATTGCCGCAGGTACATGCGATAATCATCGTCATCCGGAATCGGCGGCTGGGGGCTGCCCATCCCGCAAAATTGCGCTGGGAATTCAACGGGAACTGCGATGCCGTCGCTCGGATCCAAACTGGGAGTTGTGGCCGCCAGCCTGATGCTGGCAGGCTGCATGCAGGCCACCACCTACGAGAAAACCTCCGAGGCGACTTTCAAGCCGCGGGACAAGGAGTATCTCGCCAAGGTCAGCTACCAGAAAGTCCAGGTGCCGGAGCCATTCCGCCGCGCCATTGTGGAATACCACCGCAAGGAAGCGCCGGGCTCGATCCTGGTCGACTCTGACAACCACTATCTCTACTACGTCCTCGATGGCGGCAAGGCGATCCGCTACGGTATCACCGTGGGTGAGGAAGCCATGGCGTGGTCCGGCGTCGCCAAGGTCGGCAGCATGACCGAATGGCCGGCATGGCACCCGACCAAGGGCGAGATCGAACGTCTCGGCGTGCCGACCTTTGTCGCACCCGGCCCTGACAATCCGATGGGCTCACGGGCGATGTACCTGTACTCGGGCGGCAAGGATACGCTGTTCCGCATCCACGGCACCAACCAGCCGGAATACATTGGCGCCTCGATCTCGTCGGGCTGCATCCGCATGACCAACGAGGACGTGATCGACCTCTACAACCGCGTCAAGCTCGGCACGGTGGTGGTGGTGCTCCAGCCGAAGCAGGGCGACTCGCCCTACAATCCGAAGATGGCGCTGCAAGGCGGCGGCGGAACCTACTGAGCCGACCGGTTCGGCGGGAACACGCGGGCGGTTTCGCCCGCGTTTTGCGGCTTGAGCGCAATCCACGCGACAGGGCTGCATGCGATCAGCACGGGCGGCGCATCCGCGGCGCCCGACATATCGATTTTGGTGCGGCGCCGACTGCGCGCAGCGGTCGCACCCAAAAGTAGGGCACGCGCAGACACAGACATCTATAATGACTTTGCGAAAAGTCGATTTGCTTGGGAATGAACCGATGGCGTCTTTCGGAGTGAAGCTGGGCCTGATCTGCGCGAGCCTGATGCTCGCGGGCTGCATGCAGGCCACCGTCTATGAGAAGGCTCCGGAAGCCAGTCTCACGTCGCGTGACAAGGACCAGTTGTCGAAGGCACGCTATGCCAAGGTCAGCGTTCCGGAGCCGTATCGTCGCGCCATCGTCGACTATCACCGCAAGGAAGCACCGGGCTCGATCCTGGTCGATTCCGACAATCACTACCTCTACTACGTGCTCGATGGCGGCAAGGCGATCCGCTACGGCGTGACTGTCGGCGAGGAAGCGCTCGCCTTCTCCGGCGTTGCCCGCGTCGGCAACATGCAGGAATGGCCGAAGTGGACGCCGACCGCGGACATCCACAAGCGCATCGAAGGCCTGCCGCAGCAGGTCGCCGGCGGCATCGACAACCCGCTCGGCGCGCGCGCGCTTTACCTCTATCAGGGCAACAAGGACACCCTGTTCCGCATCCACGGCACCAACCAGCCGGAATACATCGGCGAGTCGATCTCCTCGGGCTGCATCCGCATGACCAACGAGGACGTCATCGACCTCTACAGCCGCGTGAAGATGAACAGCGTCGTCGTGGTGCTCGAACCCAAGCATGGCGACTCGCCGACCAACCCCAAGCTCGCGCTGCAGGGCCCGGCCAGTTCAGCGAACTGACGCCCGCCACGAGGACCTCTGAATTGAAGAAGCGCCGGGCGACCGGCGCTTTTTTGTTGCCCTCGCGAACGCAAGAGCCGGCTACGCCACCCGGTAGCCTCGCTCACGGCTTGCAATCCGCGGCTAGCGATGTCGATCAGGACGCGCGCGGTGGCGCGCGCTTGCGAGCCGGCTTGCGCGCCGGCTTCCTGGCGGGCGCCACGGCTGGCGGCTCTGCGGCCTGCGGCTCCGCCTCGCTGCCCTGCCCGTCAGCCTCCACGGCCGGCGCCGCGCCATCCTGGGGCTGAGCAGCCTCGCCCGCCGGATGGCCGTCACGGCCGCTGCCCTTGCCGGGCTCGGCACGTTCGGCGACCTCGCGCGGCGGCGCCTCCGGCGGCCGCTCTGCCGGCAACAGCGGCGCCACCGTCGGCAACGGATCGTAGACATTCCACTGGCACATCCGGTAGCCGCCGCGGCGCTCAGCGAGATCGAGATGGATGTGATCCTCGTGATACCAGTCCGAACCGGGACCGAGCACGGTGGTGAAGCGCGCACAGACCGAGTGCAGCACCTCCTCGCGCACCGGCCGTGCCTCGGCACGGTCGGTCAGCGAGATGAAGCGGCCACTCGCCAGGCGCACACCGCGCACGTCCAGTGCGTTCGCACGGCCGTGCTCGGACAGCTTGGCGCCGACGATGCGATTGCGGCCGCGGCATTCGAACGAGTCAAAATTTTCGACCTCGCTCACCGTCGAGCCGAGGCGCTCGGCAAGCGGCGCAATGTCGGTACGCACCCAGTCGGCGACAGCACGTGCCATCGGGCAGCGCAGGATCGCCGCCGGCTTGAGCGCCACGCGGCGACTGCCGCCGATGACGACTGCCTCGAGCCTCACCAGATCCTCACCCCCGCACGCCCCCGGACCACGGATCGGCGCGATGCTCGGCGCAATCGCAATATCGTCAGTCAACGCAAGACGACAGGGTGATTGCGGCGGCGGCGCCGGTACGGGTCGCGCGGCAGCGACCCCAGCCTTGCCCGCTTGCGCCATTCCCGGCGGCTCAGCCGCCGTGTCGGCAGGCGCCGTCCCTTCGCCCTCCGCCGCCTGCTCGCCTTCGGCTGCCGGTGTGGTGTGCTGGCGCGTTTCGGCCTGGTCCGGCGTGTGCCCGGCTGGCGCGACAGGCCGGGCCGGGGCCGCAGCCGGGCGCGGCCGTGGCAGCGGAACGTCGCCCCGCGCCAGCGCCGGCATGGCCCCCAGCAACAGGCAGAACGCGACCCCAAAAGGGCGTATTGTCCTTTGGCCGCAGGGCTTTCCGCCAGTTGACCATTTGCGACCGTCGCGGTCCGCGCTAGACTTCATGACAATCCCCTAGAGCATTTTCCGACCAAGCGGAATAAGCGGCCGGGGGCAGCAACAATGATTTGTGAGGAGGAAACACCGGATGCTTGGCTTGATGCAGGACTGGCCGTTGCTGTGCCATCGGATTATCGACCACGCCGCCCGAATCCATGGCAGCCAGGAGGTCGTGAGCCGGTCGGTGGAAGGGCCGATCCACCGCACCACCTACGCCGAGATCCGCAGCCGCGCGCTCAAGGTCGCACAGCGCCTCGACCGTGACGGCATCAAGCTCGGCGATCGCGTCGCGACCATCGCATGGAACACCTGGCGGCATCTGGAGTGCTGGTACGGCATCATGGGCATCGGTGCCGTCTGCCACACCGTGAACCCGCGGCTGTTTCCGGATCAGATCGCGTGGATCGTCAACCACGCCGAAGATCGCATCGTCATCACCGACCTCACGTTCGTCCCGATCCTGGAGAAGATCGCAGGCAGCCTGCCGAGCGTTGAGCGCTACGTCGTGCTGACCGACAAGGCGCACATGCCGCAGACGACGCTGAAGAACGCCGTCGCATACGAGGACTGGATTGCCGAGGTCGACGGCAATTTCGCCTGGAAGGAGTTCGACGAAAACACCGCGGCGGCGATGTGCTACACATCCGGCACGACGGGCGATCCCAAGGGCGTGCTGTATTCCCATCGCTCGAACGTTCTCCATGCGCTGATGGCGAACAACAAGGACTCGCTCGGCGCGAGCGCCAGCGACACAATGCTGCCGGTGGTGCCTCTGTTCCATGCCAACAGCTGGGGCATTGCGTTTTCTGCTCCATCGATGGGAACCAAGCTGGTCATGCCCGGCGCCAAGCTCGACGGCGCCTCGGTCTACGAGCTGATGGACACCGAGAAGGTGACGATTACGGCCGGCGTGCCGACGGTGTGGCTGATGCTGCTCAATCATATGGCCAACAACAAGCTGTCGCTGCCGAGCCTCAAGCTCGTGGTGTGCGGCGGCTCGGCGATGCCACGCTCGATGATCAAGGCATTCGCCGACATGGGCATCGAGTCGCGCCATGCCTGGGGCATGACCGAGATGAGCCCGATCGGAACGCTCGCTGCGCTCAAGCCGCCGTTCGACAAGCTCGAGGGCGACAAGAAACTCGACGTGCAGCAGACGCAGGGGTACCCGCCGTTCGGCGTCGAGATGAAGATCACCGACGACGAAGGCAAGGAGCTGCCGTGGGACGGAAAGACCTTCGGGCGCCTCAAGGTCAGCGGCCCGGCAGTGGCGAAGGCCTACTTCCGCGTCGATAGCAACATCCTCGACAAGGAGGGTTACTTCGACACTGGCGACGTCGCGACCATCGACGAAGCCGCCTACATGCGCATCACCGACCGCTCCAAGGACGTGATCAAGTCCGGCGGCGAATGGATCTCGTCGATCGATCTCGAAAACCTCGCCGTCGGCCATCCCAAGGTGGCCGAAGCCGCGGTGATCGGCATCGCCCATCCGAAATGGGATGAACGCCCGCTGCTGATCGTACAACTCAAGGACGGCCAGACCGCGACGCGCGAAGAAATCCTTGGCTACATGGACGGCAAGATCGCCAAGTGGTGGATGCCCGACGACGTCACCTTCGTTTCGGCGATTCCCCACACCGCGACCGGCAAGATCCTGAAGACCGCGCTGCGCGACCAGTTCAAGGACTACACGCTGCCGACCGCGGCGGCGTAAGTCCGGCGGACGCCAGCCATCACCGATGAGATCGTGCCCGGCCCGCGCCGGGCACGAGGCGTTTCAGGCCCCGCCTGGCCGTCATTGCGGCCGTCGAGCAGCGATCCGGACATGACGCTGCAGGGGTCACCCGTCCCGCCGGGCCTCGCCGTGGAGGGCTGCGCCCCGCCCCGGTCCGGATCAATCGCCGCTTGAATTTACCGCCCGGGCGTGGTCTCAACCGACCTGTTCGTCGCCAGCCTTCGTTTCCATCCCACGATGCCCGCCCATGGCGGTCCCGCCGGATGAGGCCGGCACGGGCCCGGCCTTTTGGGTTCGAGATGCGGCCGGCGGCCGATCCGCACCACGGGGCGCGGCCCAGGCGGACCCAACAGGGACGACGAGATGGCTCGCAGGTTCTCCGCGCCTTACCAACTGGAGCCGGTTTCGGCGCTCGCCACCTGGGCGCGCTTGCTGGCGGTGTTCTCGCTGATTGCCACGGCGGTATCGATCATCGTCATCCGCTTCGGCTTTCTCGAATTCAAGCCCGCGCTGATGACCTTCTTTGGCGCGCTCGGTCTCGCCGCGCTGTCGATCCTGGTGGCGTTCGCCGCCTTCGCTGCGATCTGGCAGAACGGCTCGCGCGGCATGGGACGCATTCTCGTCGCCCTCGTGCTCGATATCGTGATCCTGGCGTATCCGGCCTATCTCGGCCTGCAGTACCGCAAGCTGCCGGCGATCCACGACATTACCACCGATCCGATCGATCCCCCGCGCTTCGACGCACTGGCGCGGCTGCGCACCGGCGACGGCGCCAACCCCGCCGCCTACGCCGGCCTCTATTCCGCCGAACAGCAGCAGCAGGCCTATCCCGACATCGAGCCGGTGACACTGGACGTCGCGCCGCAGAGCGCCTACGACGTGACGCTCAAGCTCGTCAACCGCCGCAAGTGGCTGGTGATCGACGAGCGCGCGCCGCAGCCTCCGCGCATGATTGGGCGCATCGAGGCAGTGGCACGCACGCCGATCATGGGCTTTCGCGAGGACATCTCGATCCGCGTGCAGCCCGATGGCGACGGCTCGCGCGTCGATATTCGCTCGGCGTCACGCTACTTCGCGCACGATCTCGGCTCCAACGCCGCTCGCGTCAGCAAGCTGATCGACGATATCAACGACGCCGCCGACAATGCCAAGCCTGCCAAGAAGGCCCCGACGCCGAAGCCGGTCGCCCCCAAGGCACCGGCGAAGCGGTAGGCGCGAGTCCTAAACCAGGCGGTAGCTGCCCACGATGGTGGGATCGCCCTCGGTCGCGACCACGCCGCGGTGGACGAGGTCCTCAAGGTGGGCCAGCACCGAATAACCCGCAGCCCCCGTGAGGCGCGGATCGATGCCGATATAAATCGCACGCACCAGCGTCGGAATATCGGCTTCGCCCTTGGCTAGACGATGCAGGATCGATGCCTCGCGTGCCTTGCGGTGACGGATCAGGAAGCGCACGAAGCGTTGCGCTTCCGGGATCTCCGGACCGTGGCCGGAGAAGTACAGCGTCTCGTCACGCCCGGCGAGCTTCTCGAGCGACGCCATGTAGTCGACCATCGAGCCGTCCGGCGGCGCGACGATCGAGGTCGACCAGCCCATCACATGGTCGCCGACGAAGGTCAGCTTGCGCTCCGGCCAGGCGAAAGCGACATGGTTGGCGGTATGGCCGGGCGTGAACACCGCCTCGAGCGCAAAGCCATCGCCGGTGATGACGTCGCCGTCGCGCACCACCTCGTCCGGCACGAAGTCGCGGTCGGCACCGGACTCGGTGGTCGCCTTCTCGCTCTCATAGCGCGGGCGCGATGCGCGGTGCGGCCCTTCGGCATAGACCGTCGCACCGGTCGCCGCCTTGATCCGCGGCGTGTTCGGCGAATGGTCCTTGTGGGTGTGGGTGACGAGGATGTGGCTGACGGTCTCGCCGCGCACGGCCTCGAGCAGTGCGTTGGCATGGACCTCGTTGTCGGGACCGGGATCGATGATCGCGACCTTGCCGCGGCCGACGATGTAGCTGACCGTGCCGGTGAAGGTGAAGGGCGAGGGATTGTTGCAGACGATTCGCCGCACGCCGGGCACGACCTCTTCCACCACGCCATGCTTCAGCGGGAAGTCGCGGTTGAAGGGAATGTCGTCGTTGTCGTCAGCCATGGGGGCCTCTCGCAGCTCCGGCACGATCAAGGTCTTTTCCTCCGCCGCGAGGAAAAGACGTGGATGGCCGGGACAAGCCCGGCCATGACGCAGAATATGATGGCGCACTTTGCCGATACAACCGCGCCGCCCGCAGGCTCGGCTCGCATTTGAGCAGGATGAGTATACGGGCGCACATCGCGCCCGCTCCTCATGGTCAGGAGGCCCGCGAGCGCCGTCTCGAACCATGAGGCCGTAACGCTCGGGCCTCATCCTTCGAGACGCCCGCTGACGCGGGCTCCTCAGGATGAGGGCCAGCGAGCGTCGCTTACGAGAACGCCTGGATGCCGGTGATGGCGCGGCCGAGGATCAGGGCGTGAACGTCGTGAGTGCCCTCGTAGGTATTCACGGTCTCGAGGTTCTGGGCGTGACGCATCACCTGGAATTCGCTGGAGATGCCGTTGCCGCCATGCATGTCGCGCGCGACGCGGGCGATGTCGAGGGCCTTGCCGCAGTTGTTGCGCTTGACGATGGAGATCATCTCCGGCGCCATCTTTCCGGCATCCATCAGGCGGCCGACCTGCAGCGAGCCCTGCAGGCCCAGCGAGATGTCGGTCATCATGTCGGCGAGCTTCTTCTGCACCAGCTGGGTGGCGGCGAGCGGCCGGCCGAACTGCTTGCGGTCGAGCACATACTGGCGGGCGCGATGGAAGCAGTCCTCGGCGGCGCCCATGGCGCCCCACGAAATGCCGTAGCGGGCGCGGTTGAGACAGCCGAACGGGCCCTTGAGGCCGGAGACGTTGGGCAGCAGGTTTTCTTCCGGCACCACCACACCGTCCATCACGATCTCGCCGGTGATCGAGGCGCGCAGGGAGAGCTTGCCCTTGATCTTCGGCGCCGAGAGACCCTTCATGCCCTTTTCCAGCACGAAGCCGCGGATCTGGTTGTCGTGCGCGGCGGACTTCGCCCACACCACGAACACGTCGGCGATCGGGGCGTTGGAGATCCACATCTTGGTGCCGGTCAGGCGGTAGCCGTCGGCGACCTTCTCGGCGCGGGTCTTCATGCCGCCGGGATCGGAGCCGGCGTCCGGCTCGGTCAGGCCGAAACAGCCGACCCATTCACCCGAAGCGAGCTTGGGCAGGTACTTCTTGCGCTGGGTCTCGTCGCCATAGGCGTAGATCGGATACATCACCAGCGACGACTGCACGCTGTTCATCGAGCGATAGCCGGAGTCGACACGCTCGACCTCGCGCGCGACGAGGCCATAGGCGACGTAGCCGGCGTTCGCACAGCCGTACTCCTCGGGAAAGGTGACGCCGATCAGTCCGAGTTCGCCCATCTCACGGAAAATCTCGCGGTCGGTCTTCTCCTCGAGATAGGCGTCCGTCACCCGCGGCAGCAGCTTTTCCTGGGCGTACTGGCGCGCAGTGTCGCGGATCATGCGCTCGTCTTCGGTGAGCTGATCCTCGAGCAGGAAAGGGTCGTCCCACTGGAACGACGCCGCGGCCGGCTTGTCCTTGGTTTGCGCACGCACGCTCATGGGTGGTCCTCTTTCCTTTTGAATTATTTGACATTTTGCCGCGGGATGACGACCCGGCGGCGTTGGCGGCAGGTTACGGTCTTGCGGTCACAATGCAAGGCCCCGCCACGCAGAGGCCCATGCGGGATATATTTTAAGCTTAAAACGTTTATCGGCGCAATGGCCCCGCTCGGGGGCCGGTCGGCCAGCCGGCCGACGCCTCGGCGTGACAGGCTCCCCGCCGGCTCGCCAGGGAGTTGTCGCATCGCCAGCCGGCATCCGCATCGCGCCCGCAGAATGCGGGCGCACGTGGCGCATCGTCAGCCTTCCAGCGGCTCGCTGCAGACGATCTCGATGCCGAAGCCGGACAGACCCTTGTAGTCGTGAGTCGACGACGTCAGGTTGCGGATCGAGGTGACGCCGAGGTCGCGCAGGATCTGCGCGCCGACGCCGACCTCACGCCATTGCCGGTTGCGATCGGCTTCCACCGAGGCGGCCTCGGCGAGCGGCTCGACCGGCACGCCGGCCGCGCCGTCGCGCAGGTAGACCAGCACGCCGGAGCCGCGCGCCTTGAACTGCTCGAGCGCCGCCAGCACGCTGCGCGGGCCGTTGAACAGATCCTTGACGATGTTCGGCTTGTGGAAACGCGTCAGCACGTTCCTGCCGTCGCCGATGCCGCCGTAGACGAACGCGACATGATAGATCGGATCGAACGGCGAGCGGTAGGCGTGGCCTTCCAGAGGCCCGATCGGGCTGTCGACCGTGAACGACGACACCCGCTCGATCAGCTTCTCTCGTGCCTGGCGGTAGGCGATCATGTCAGCGATGGTGACATGCTTGAGCTGGTGCTTGTCGGCGAACGCCGCGACCTGCGCGCCCTTCATCACCGTGCCGTCGTCGTTCATCAATTCGCTGATGACGCCAACGAGCGGCAGGCCCGCGAGCCGGCAGAGATCGATCGCCGCTTCGGTGTGGCCCGAACGCAGGAGAACGCCTCCGTCGCGGGCGATCAGGGGAAAGATATGCCCCGGGCGGGCAAAGTCGCCGGCGCCGACATTGGGATTGGCGAGCGCGCGGCAGCACGCGGTGCGCTCCTCCGCCGAGATGCCGGTGGTCATGCCCGGCTTGTAGTCGATCGACACCGTGAACGCGGTGGAGTGGTTGGAATCGTTGTGCGCCACCATCGGATCGAGCCGCAGGCGGCGGGCGTCCTCGACGGTGATCGGCGCGCAGACGATGCCGGAGGTATGGCGGACGATGAACGCCATTTTCTCCGCCGTGCAGAGCGACGCGGCAACGATGAGATCGCCCTCACCCTCGCGGTCGTCATCATCGGTCACCACCACGATTTCACCGGCCGCGAAGGCCTTCAGGACGTCGGAAATGGGATGCGGCATCGGCGCTCACTCTGGAATAACGGGTCTTCCCCATCGTATGGCGCATCATATGGGGGCGCGCAACCATGGTTCCACGACATGGCAGCTCGGCGGGGCGGATTCAGGCGTTTGAAACAGCCCAATCCGGGGTTGGCATTCGCGCCCGAAGCCGCTAAACGTCCGCCCCCTTCCCCATCCCTGCCCACGTTGTCGGATCCTTCATGCCGAGTTCCTCTCCTGCTGTCTCCATCGGCGTCGATTTCGGCACCAGCAACACCGTGGTCGCGCTGGCGAGCCCCGACGGCCAGGTCGATGCCATCCGCTTCGACCATGGCGGCAAGAACCACAGCGTCTACGTCTCGGCGCTGTGCTTCTGGGAAGACCGGCCGGGCAGCGGCCTCGACCCGCGCGCCGAGGGCGGCCCGTGGGCGATCGAGCAGTTCCTCGAAGGCCGCGCCGTCCATCGCTTCATCCAGTCGTTCAAGACCTTCGCCGCCAGCAACGCATTCAACACCACCCAGGTGTTCCGCAAGCGCTACAAGTTCGAGGACCTGCTTGCCGCTTTCCTGCGGACGCTGACGCGCCACGCCGGCGCCGGCTTCGACCTCACCGCGCCGACCATCATGGTCGGCCGCCCGGTGAAGTTCGCGGGCGGCAACCCGGACGAAGCGCTGGCGATGCAGCGCTACCAGAGCGCGTTCGCGCGGCTCGGCGCCGAACACGCGCGCTACGTCTACGAGCCGGTCGGCGCGGCATTCTCGTTCGCGCGCCATCTCGACCACGACGCCACCGTGCTGGTCGCCGACTTCGGCGGCGGCACCAGCGACTTCTCGGTGATGCGTTTCACCCGCAAGGGCGGCGCGCTGCGCGCCGAACCGCTGGGACACGCGGGCATCGGCATCGCCGGCGACAACTTCGATTTTCGCATCGTCGACCATGTGGTGTCGCCGAAGCTCGGCAAGGGCTCGACCTACCGCTCGCTCGGTAAAGTGCTGACGATCCCCAGCCACTACTACTCAAACCTCGCGCGCTGGCACCAGCTGGCGATGCTCAAGGGATCGAGCGACCTGCGCGAGATGCACACGCTGGCACGCACAGCCGACAAGCCGGAGGCGCTGCACAACTTCATCACCATCGTCGAGGACGATCTCGGCTTTGCGCTCTACCGCGCGATCTCGCAGGCCAAGGTTGGCCTGTCGCAGCACGAGCGCGTCGACTTCCGTTTCAAGAGCAGCGGCATCGACATCGGCGCGACCATCACCCGGGCCGATTTCGAGAGCTGGATCGAGGACGACGTCGCCCGCCTCGGCGCCACCGTCGACACCGTGCTCGACCAGGCGGGCCTCGCCGCGCAGGACATCGACAAGGTGTTTCTCACCGGAGGCACCTCGTTCGTGCCGGCAGTGCAGCGCATGTTCCGCGAGCGCTTCGGCGCCGAACGGCTGACTTCCGCTGACCAGTTCGAATCCATCGCTTTCGGGCTCGCCCTGATCGGCCAGACCGCGGAGCCGGAGAGGTGGACGGTGGCGGCCTGAATTGGCACGGACGGGCGCTCGTGAAGAGCCGATCGGGAAGAGGCTGATGATCTGCTGCGAGGCCGTGACCTGACGCCCCGACAAGGGACCCGGGCGCCTCGCCTTCCTCGCCGGAGCGGACTGAATTCCGCCGTCGCGGCAGAGGCTTTGACAAAAGGACGCCCGGACCCCTATCCTTGTCCGGCTCATATTTCATTTTTTTCATCTCGCTCTCGAATTTTTGCAGGGGGCAGCCGTGCAATTCATCGGACAGCTGCGCGCGCTCGTCGCGCAGACACTCGGACATCTCGGAACGACCGCGCGGGTGCTCGTCATCCTGGCGGGATGCCTGCTGCTCGGCGGCATCATCTTCTGGCTGTGCAACGAGCTGATCTACTTCTTCATCGCCCGCAGTTATGCCGAGGAAATCGCCGACGTCTACGACCTCAACCGCGGGTTCGCACGCGCTGTTCTCTGGGCCAGCTTCGTCGTCATTGTCATCCTCGCCGGCTGGACCCTGTCGTTCTCGAAGATCAAGCGCCGACTGGGCATCGCGGGGCTCTGCGCGTTCGCGATCGGACACTCGCTGCTGATCGCCCGGATCGATGCCAATTTCCAGCGCAACGGCGTCGCCGAGAAATGCTACGTGATGACGCGCAACAGCATCAAGACACTCAACCGCGTCGGGACTGATCCCGAAACCGGCCGGGAATGCCGCCCGCTGACGCCGCAGATCGTCGAGAAGCTCGAGCAATACAGGAACGGCCATCGCCCGACACAAATCACCTCCAGCGATCCGAAATTCTTCGATGCCGTCACCGGCGAGCCGATCGTCTGGTTCGCCAACAACGAACAGGGCAGTATCGAACTGTTCGACCTGATGGGCTTTCATCCGCGCACCGGCGCCGAACTGACACCAATCACCCGGCAAGCCATCGAGCTCTGGCGCTCGCAGAACGCGAAGCTGATCAAACGCACCGCTGCGCGGGTCGACGACCCCGACACATTCGGCTTCTTCGATCCGACCACGGGAAGCGCCAAGTTGTGGTACTGGCGGGGCGACGACGGCACCTATGAATTCTATGATGGACCAGGCTTTCATGCGCGTTCCGGCGACGCGTTCAAACCGGTGACGCGCGACATCATCGCCGACTGGCGCCAGCGCGTCGAAGCCGCGGCGGCCAAAAAGCGGGCCGACGACGAGCGCCTCGCCAGAGACGCTGCCGAGCGGGCAGCTCTGGCCGCGCAGCAGGCCAGGGAAGCCGCCGACCGCGAACGTCTCCAGCAGCAGGCTGCGGCCGAAGCGCAGCAGAAACTGCAGCAGATGGCCGCGGAATGCGATCGCCTCGCCGGCAATCCCACCGACGCGCGGCATGTGGGAGACGGCGTATCCTTCGACCTGCTGAAGCGGCAGGCCGATCAGGCCTTTGACGCCTGTACGAAAGCCGGACAGGCCTTTCCGTCCGAACCGCGTCTGCAGTACCAGCTGGCGCGGGCCGCCCAATTCAAGGACAAGAAGCTCGCGTTCGATATCCTGTCGCGCCTCACCCAGGCGAGCTACCCTGCGGCCTTCGACAACCTCGGCGGCATGTATCTCTATGACCGCCATGACACCACCACCGCCATCGCCCTGTTCCGCCGTGGCAGCGAGCTTGGCGATCCCGACTCCATGGTCAGCCTGGTCGATCTGATCGATCGCGGGCTCGTTGCCGTTCCCAATCCGGAGCAGGCCAGGCTCGCTCTGCTGCAGCGAGCGGCGGGGCTCGGCCACGCCGGGGCTCAGCGCGGCTATGATGCCGAGCTTCAGAAGGCCAATCAGGCTCGCGCCAACCAGGCGACCCAGCAGCAGATGCTGGAACTGTTCGGCGCCATCGTGCAGGGTGTCGCCAGACGATAGATGGGCGTTGTCGCGGTCGGCGCGTCACACCTCGCCGTGTGGCGGCATCGTCTCCTCCATCAGCGCCATAGCGATGAGACCGATCACGCCCGTGACCAGCAGGTACCACGCCGGCGCCAGCGCATCGCCGGTGACATGGATCAGCCAGGTGACGACGAGCTGCGCGGTGCCGCCGAACAGCGCGATCGCCACCGCATAGAGGATGGCGAAGCGGCTGCCGCGGATCGGCTTCGGAAGGCTTTCGGTCATCGCGGCGTAGAACGCGGTGAACGGCAGCGAGCCGATCAGGGCCAGCAGTCCGAAGCCGCCGAGCAGCGCGGCCGGGCTCTTTGCCGTCACCATCCAGAGGAACACCGGCCAGGTCAGCAGCAGCGCGGCAAGCTGCGGCCACACCATCACCGGCCAGCGGCCATACCGGTCGGCGAGCCAGCCGCCCATCAGCGCGCCGAGGATGCCGAGGCCGTTGCTGACCACCGAGGTTGCGAACGCAAGGCCCGCGCCGACGCCCAGCGTGGTCTCCGCATAGGTCGTCATGTACTGGGTGACATAGGTGGTGATGGTGCCGCTGGCGAGCACAAAGAGCCCGAGCAGCATCAGCCGGCGATGGCCTTGCCATCGCCCGCGCCCGTCCGCACCCTGCGCGGTGGCGTGAACATGCTCCTCCGGCAAATGGATCGATTCCGGCATGCGCGCGCGCAGCCACAGGCCGAACGGCAGCGTCAGCGCGCCGATCAGGAAGGCAATGCGCCAGCCATAAGCGTCAAGCGCGTCATGGGACATCACCGATGACAGCACGAGGCCGACGAAGGCGGCGAAGGTCGCCGCAATCTGCTGGCTGGCCGGCTGCCAGGCGACGGCGCTGGCGCGGCGCCCCGGCGGCGCGGTCTCGATCAGGTAGGCGGTGGTGGGGCCGACCTCGCCACCGAGCGAGAAGCCCTGCACCATGCGCGCAAGGATGGCGAGGATCGGCGCGGCAATACCGATACTGGCATAGGACGGCAGCAGCGCCAGCACGACGATGGCGCAGCCCATCATCGCAAAGCTCAGCACCATGGCGGGGCGTCGCCCCGCACGATCCGAGTAGAGGCCGATCACCACGCCGCCGATCGGCCGGGTGATGAAGCCGGCGCCGAAGGTCGCGAGCGACAGCATCAGGCTGGCATAAGGGCTATGGGACGGAAAGAACGTCCGGCCGATCTGTACGGCGAAGAAACCGTAGGTGAGGAAGTCGTAAAATTCCAGCATGTTGCCGATGGTGGCGGCCAGCGTGGCGCCGCGCGGCGGCTGCGCGATCGCAGCGTCGGGCCGCGTCGCGGGGGGCACGGCAGCCACGGGCACGTTCAACATCGGCTCGGTCATTCGGCCTCGCATCGGGCAATGACGACGACTTGAACAACGGTAGCGGGAACACCAGGTTCCGCAACGGTGTTTGTGCTCTGAGAACCAGGGAGTCCGCCATGAAGACCGCCCTCCTCGCCGCCGCGGCAGCGGCCGTCGCCGCCACGCTGGCAAGTGCCGCCCCGGCCCGGGCCGACGTCTATTATCCGTGGTGCCGCCTCGGCAACCACGATTGCATGTATTCGACGTTCCAGCAGTGCATGGCCGCGCTGTCCGGCACCTATGGCGACTGCCGCCGCAACGTGATGGTGCCGCCGCAGCAGGTCTACGACGTCGACGCGCCACGCCGTCACCACCGCCGGCATTCGCGGGCGTGAGTCAGGGCATCACGATCTGTTGCGGCCCTCAGCCGCCCGAAATGATCGCGCGAATCAGCATCGCCGCTTCCTTGCGTG
Source organism: Bradyrhizobium sp. U87765 SZCCT0048 (assembly GCF_018131225.1). GTDB lineage: Bacteria > Pseudomonadota > Alphaproteobacteria > Rhizobiales > Xanthobacteraceae > Bradyrhizobium_A. The sequence continues at coordinate 1,971,216 of NZ_JAFCMM010000001.1, forward strand.
GCAACGCGACCGCCTCGCGATAGAGTAGCGCCCGGCTGCGGCAGTACCGCGGCTTGTCCTTGTCGGCGACATCGGTGCGCTCCATGAGGTCGAAGTCGTCCCGCGTCATGCCCCTGGCCATCAGCCGCTTGATGAGCTTGGCCCAGAGCGCCTTGTCGGCCTGCTGCGTGGCTTCGGGCCGCTCCGCCCAGGTCTGGGTGACCCGCTCCCTGATGCGCTCGGCGCGCTGCTGCAGTTCCGGCGTCGTGTCGGCCCCGACCGCCGGCTCGGTCGACGCATAGGCAAAGCAGCTCGCGGCGCTCCTTGCCGCCAGCATATCGATGCTGTCGGCGTGCAGGTTGGCGATGTCGATGAGCACGTCGTCGGCGGCGCGGACCTGCAGCGCGACCACGGCATCGTGAACCTTGTTGCCCATGCTGACCGCGAGTTCGTTTTCGGTCTTGCCCGCGACGACACCGTCATGAATCACACCGACAATGCCGTCGAAGCGGTCGGGATCGCGCTTGCGCACCGCCTCCATCCAGCTGTTGCTCTGCACGATCCAGTCCGCGAGGTTGGCGCGCGTCAGCGCAAACTCGTATCCCGAGCTCGCAAAGTCGCCACCGTCTGACACGCGGGTGATGACATGGGCCTGCAGAAGCTCAGCCGCAGACGGTTGCCAGATGCTGGCGTTTTCCGTCGCCAGTGCCCGCGTGATGAACTGCGGGCTGTAACCGGCTTCCGAGAAGACCCGCCGCTGTCCGATCAGCTCAGGCGTATCCTTCTCGTCCTTGCCCGCGAACGAGCCGCGATGGAAGCCGAGCGTGGCGCCCTTCAGGAGAACACGCTCGCGTCCGCCGGCGAAAGCGACCGTGCATGCCGACATGCATCGTCCGGACACGTAGGCGATCAGGCCGTTGTCCTTGATCAGCTGATAGAGTTTTTCGCCCTCGCCGATGCGGCCGCCGACGCTGGTCAGATGCACGACACGGATCTGCCGCGACGCGCGCAGGACCACGGCGAAATCGTCCGTCAGGCCATACTTGATGCCACCGGAGATCTCGGCCTCGGTGCCGTTACGCATCACGCGGATGCTGTAGTCGGGCACATCCGGGTCGTCATAGAAAGCGATGCGGCCGAGTTCGCGCAACTGCGGCGCGGCCTGTTTGATCCCGATTGCCACCCCCTGCAACAGCCCGAGGAACACCATGATGCGCGCGACGTAGCCCCACGGCGCGATCCGTCCGCTGGCGCGGCGCGTCGCGATGTAGCGGCCGGCGGAGCGCCAGACACTGACCCATTGCCACATCTGGATCACGGCAATCGCGAACCACATCCCGCTGAATGCCACGAACAGCGGCAACGGACTGAAGCCGGATTTCACACCGGGCGCGAGACTGATGCCATAGGGCACCAGCAGGATCGCGATATTGCCGAGAATGCCGAAGACCCAATAGGCCACCGGCAGCGAGTACTCACCGCGCCAGTTGCGGGCGATGAAGTTGTTGAAACGATGCGATGGGACAGCATCGGATGCCGCGGCCGCGGCCGGAGCGGCTTGCAACGGCTCGGGCGCCTCGCGAACAGCTTTTGCACGCCCCGCACGCGCATCGCGGATTGTCCCCGCCAGAAAGCCGATGAGCATGAGCGGCACGATGGCGCCGAAGAGATAGCCGATGTTCTCCGCCGTCCCGAGGTCGTTCCACGGCCGCAGCACGGGCCCGCGCCATTCCAGCAGCACATCGGACGCCGTCAGTAGCGTGCCGGGAATGGCGCCGTACAGCGCCCAGCGAAACTTCGCGCGGCGCCGCGGCGCGATGCTCGCTGGTTCGAGCGCCTCGGCCACCGTCTTCCAGTTGTCGAAACCGTCGCGCCAGACCCAGAGGCGGTCGGCACGCGCATGGCCGGCGATACGTTGCCTCAATTCGGCTTCACTGAGCGGACCGACCCGGTCGCGACCATCCTGCAAGAACCACGCGACGCCCATCGTGCTCCACCCCGCGAGGGCGCACCGTCAGGCCGGCCGCGCATGCTCGCGGCCGGACGTTCGCCCCCAACGGAAAGCCTGCCACAACCGGAGCGAGAATCAAACGGGCCGCGCGTATCGAGCCGGCGGAACGCCGTGCCGCTCAGACGCCAGACGCTAGGCGCCAAGGCGGCGCCATCGCCGGTCGGGCGAGACCGGACAATCGTCCGGGAGGGATCGGGGCGCGCTCACGCGCGCCCCACGCAGCCTCAGGCAGCAGCCGTCTTCGCCTTGGCCGCCGGCTTCTTTTTTGCTGGAGCCTTCTTCGCTGCCGGAGCCTTGGCGGCAGCCTTCTTCGCGGCGGTCTCCTTCTTGGCGGCCGCCTCCTGGGCGAGCTTCTCGGCGGCAGCCTTCAGCGCGGCGGCGGTCTCTTCCTCGACCCGCTTGATGGCGCGGGCATAGCTCTCGGCGGCATTCTGAGCCGAGATCTGCAGGCGGCGGACGGCCGCGGCGGCATGAACCCTGGTCTCCTTGGCGAGCTGCCGGAAGCGATCCCTGGCGCCCTTGTCCTTGGCCTTCGCGGAGAGCGCCATCAGCCCGTCATGCCGCTTCTTGACGGCATCCTGCAGCACCTTGTTCTGCTTCTTCGCGATGTCCCGGATGACGGCATCCAGATCGGCTTCGGCCATTCCCCAATCCTTCTATGTAACGGCGGTCGATTGTGGGCCACCGTTGTAGTGGGGAGCGGCGCGTTTGGGAAGCATTCGGCGGAAATCGCCGGCGCGTCTCAGCGCGCGCCGACGTTTTCCACAGCACGCCCGCGGCGTTCGGTCCGTACGAGGCTGACACGGGCGGGGATGCAGCCGCGGCGGTCCTGCGGCCAGGTGGTGGCGACATGGGCCATTGCCACCACCATCGGGGAGATGGCGATGGCGAGCGCCCGCGCCATCACCAGCATCACCCGGAGCATGTTGAGGCTCCACATGACAACCTCCTCACGCCACGCTCAGCGCGACATCGATGTTGCCGCGCGTCGCCCGCGAATACGGGCAGAGCTGGTGGGCGGCGTCGACGACGCTGCGGGCGACTTCCGGATCGAGGCCCGGCAGGCTGACCGCGAGACGCGCCTGCAGCTGGAACGCTTCGCCGGCCGTGCCGAGATCGACCTCGGCATCGACAGCGACATCCTTCGGCAGGCTCACGCCGAGCCCCTGGGCGGCGCGGGTCATGGCGCCGATGAAACAGGCCGACCAGCCGGCCGCGAACAGCTGCTCGGGATTGGTGCCGGCGCCGGAGCTGCCGGGCCGCGACAGCGCGATATCGAGGCGTCCGTCGGAGGAGCGGGCTGCGCCGTCGCGGCCGCCGGTGGTGTGGGTCTTCGCGGTGTAGAGAACCTTGTCGATCGAGGTCATGGTCAGTCTCCTTGGTTGAATGAACGTTGCAGGGGATCAGAAGCGGTCGACGTCGAGGACGGCTTGGGCAAAGGCCTGCGGCGCTTCCTGCGGCAGGTTGTGACCGATGCCGCCGGTGATCAGGCGGTGCTCGTAGCGGCCGGAGAACTTGCCGGCATAGGCCGCGGGCTCGGGATGCGGCGCGCCGTTGGCGTCGCCCTCCATGGTGATGGTCGGCACCGTGATGACCGGCGCGGCGGCGAGCCTGCGCTCGTCGGCGTCGAAGCGCGCCTCGCCCTCGGCAAGGCCGAGCCGCCAGCGGTAGTTGTGAATGACCACGGCGACATGGTCGGGATTGTCGAAGGCCGCGGCCGATCGCGCGAAGGTGGCATCGTCGAACGCCCAGCGCGGCGAGGCGATCTGCCAGATCAGGCGTGCGAACGCCGCGCGGTTCCTGTCATAGCCGAGACGGCCACGCTCGGTCGCGAAGTAAAACTGGTACCACCACTGCAGCTCGGCCTGCGGCGGCAGCGGCATGGCGCCGGCGGCCTGGCTGCCGATCAGATAGCCGCTCACCGACACCAGCGCCTTGACCCGCTGCGGCGCCAGCGCCGCGACGATGTCGGCAGTGCGCGCACCCCAGTCGTAGCCGGCGAGCACCGCCCGCTCGATCTTCAGCGCGTCCAGCAGCGCCAGCGCATCGGCCGCCACCACGGCCTGCTGGCCGTTGCGCGGCGTCGCGTCCGACAGGAAACGCGTCGTGCCATAGCCGCGCAGGTACGGCACGATGACACGGTAGCCCCTGGCGGCAAGCAGCGGTGCGACCTCGGCATAGCTGTGGATATCGTAGGGCCAGCCATGCAGGCACAGCACCACCGGACCACCCGCCGGACCGACCTCGACATAGCCGACGTCGAGATCGCCAGCCCGGATCTGCTTCAGCGGGCCGAAGCCGTTGCCTGTCGCCGCAGCTGACGACGGCGCCGGGCCGGCGGCCTGTGCACGCGCCGTTGCAGGCACACCGAACGATGCCGCGGCCAGAGCGGCGGCTGCGGTGCCGAGAAAACGCCGGCGGCGCGGATCGACGAGGTCGGACATGAAGGGTCTCCTGGATCGGGTTGGCGGCGCCACCCTGATTTAAATCGCTTACGATTAATTCCTGTGCGATAAATAAATCGCCGCGGCGGCTGAAGTCAACCCCTTCCGATAAGATCGCATACGATATATATGGGTACGAGACTTCACATCCTTGTGTGACAAGCCAGCGCGCTCGAACGCCACAGGACCCGCTTCATGAAACGCTCCGACAAGCCCGCCGCCGACGGCCCCAACGGGCCGCGCCTCGCCGATTTTCTGTGCTTCGCCATCTATTCGGCGAATCTCGCCTATGGGCGGGCGTATCAGCCGATCCTCAAGGAACTCGGCCTCACCTATCCGCAGTACATCACCGTCGTGGCGCTGTGGGAGGAGGACGACCAGACCGTAAGCGGCCTCGGCGAAAAGCTGTTCCTGGAATCCAACACCCTGACCCCGATCCTCAAAAAGCTCGAAGGGATGGGCTACCTGACGCGGCGGCGCGATCCCGCCGACGAACGCCAGGTGCGCGTCAGCCTGACCGACGCCGGCCGCCGGCTTCGCGAGAAGGGCCTCGGCATGAACCTTGTCGCGGCTTCCGGACTGAAGCCCGATGAGTTCAGCCGGATGCAGAAGGGCATCGCCAACCTGCGCGACAACCTGATCCGGCACGCGCAGGCCGAGGATTAACTGCTGCTGGTCGGCGCGAAACCAATTTCGGGCCGTGCCGTACCTCCCATGGACGCCGGACATCGCATCTCGCGACGCCGGATGTCGTTTTCGTTCGCGACGCCCGTGGACATCCACGGACGCGTCTGGCCCATGGGAGAAAACTGATGCTGAAGATGAATGCCATTCTCGCAGCCGCCGCGATCGGTTCGCTGATGATCGCCGCCCCGGCCGTTCAAGTCATGGCCAAGGACAAGACCGTGATGGTCGGCGGAGCGCCGATGTATCCGTCGAAGAACATCGTCGACAACGCGGTGCATTCACGCGACCACACGACGCTGGTGGCCGCGGTGAAGGCCGCCGGCCTCGTCGACACGCTATCCAGCCCCGGCCCGTTCACCGTGTTCGCGCCGACCAACGCCGCGTTCGGCAAGCTGCCGAAGGGCACCGTCGAGACACTCGTGAAGCCGGAGAACAAGGCCACTCTGACCAAGATCCTGACCTACCATGTCGTCCCGGGCCGGCTGGAAGCCGCCGACCTCACCGACGGCAAGGTGCTGACCACGGTCGAAGGCGAAACGCTGACCGTCAAGAATTCGGGCGGCATGATCTCGCTGGTCGATTCCAAGGGCGGCGTGTCCCGCGTGACGATTCCCAACGTCAACCAGTCGAACGGCGTCATCCACGTCGTCAACAGCGTGCTGTTGCCGAGCTGACGGCGCGCACGCCGCGACGCACCGACCACAGCCACTGATGCCCCGGCGCGTCGCCGCCGGCCCCGCTGCAGCCTCCCGCAGCGGGGCCGTTTGCTTTCATCCCCGCGCCGCGCTGTCGTCCACGCACGAACGCACCAGAACTGCGAGCGCTGCAATGGCGTTCCGACGGAAGTGCCGGCTTGGCATCGCAAGTTGCTGCAGCAGCCGACCGACGAGCGCGGACACGAACAGTTCCGCATGGGCACGCGGCGCAGCCGATCCCGCCGCCCGCAGGGCGAGTTCGGCGCTCGCCCGCCAGGCGTCGAACAGCTCCGCCACGGCGGCGCGATGGCGCGGGTTCCGTGCCGCAGCCAGCATCGCCTCGTAGCAGGCGATGTGGATGTCGCCGTTCGTCCTGAGCTCGCGCGCATACCCGCCGACCAGCGTAGCGATCCACACCTCGACATCGAATCGTTCGCGCTTCAGCGCGTTCGCCAGCGCCTGCAGGCGGCCGACCTCACGCGCCACCGCGAGGCGGAGCGCGGCGTCGACGATGGCGTCACGCGTCGGAAAGTGATGCGTCACAGCCCCGAGCGAGACACCGGCCTCCGCCGCGACCGCGCGATGAGTCACGCTGTCGATACCGGCGCGGCCAATGACGCGCAGCGCCGCTTCAGCCAGCCGCTGCCCGCGTCCGCCTGCCGTGTCCAGCGCCGCCATGCCGAAAGCGCATCCCTGTTGCCGGGTTGACGATCCAGAACAAATGTTCTGTATTTCCTAACACAGGGTTCGGCAAACGCAACCACACCCGCGCCGATATCGACGAGGCATCGCCATGACCGCCTATCGCCTGCATTACTTCCCCGAATCCGGCAACAGCTACAAGCTGGCGCTGATGCTGGCCCTCTGCGGCCAATCGTTCGACAAGGTCTGGACCGATTTCGGCGCCGGCGTCACCCGCAGTCCGGAATGGCGCGCCAGCGTCAATGAGATGGGTGAGATCCCTGTGCTCGAGGACGACGGCCTGCGACTGAGCCAGACCGCGCCGATCCTGCTGCGCCTCGCCGCGCGCCACGGCCGCTTCGAGGGCCACGACGACACCGAGCGCTTCGAAGTGCTGCGCTGGCTGTTCTGGGACAACCACAAGCTCAGCGGCTATCTCGCGCCGCTGCGCTTCATGCGCGCCTTCACGCCGTCTCCCGATCCCCATGACATCGCCTTTTTGCAGAAGCGGCTCAAGGACACCCTGCGCGTCGCGGAACGGCACTTCGAACGTTCCGCCTTCGCCGCCGGCGAACGGCCGACCATCGCCGACATCTCGATGGTCGGCTATATGATGTTCCCGCCAGAGGAATCCGGCTACGACTTCGCCGCGAGCCATCCCGCGATCCACGCCTGGCTGGACCGCGTGCGCGCACTGCCCAGCTGGCAGGCGCCCTACGATCTGCTGCCGGGTCAACGTCTCCAGAGCTACGTGTGAAATGACCGCTCAGCCCGGCTGATCTGCTGCGGCGAGCGCCTCCTCGGGAATGGCGACGCCATCCCGCATCGCCGCCTCGCGCTGCGTGAAGCGCCGCGCACCTGGCAGGCGTGCGCCATCCTGCATCACGATCGACGCCGCCAGCGTCGTCATCAACGGTGCGAAGCGGTCGTGGCCGAAGGCGCAGGGATCGAACGCGACCATGAGTTGGCCCGTACCTGACGGGCCGCCCTCGGCATCGAGGAACGAACTGGCGGTCGCCGATGGCACGGCGCCGGCGAGGCAGACGGCCAGCACCTCGACGATCGCCGCCAGCGCCGCCCCCTTGGCGTCGCCGAGCGGCACCATGGTGCCCTTGAGGCCTGCGGCGGGATCAGTGGTCGCGTTACCGTTGGCGTCGAGCGCCCAGCCCTCGGGAATGGTTTCGCCGCGCTGCTTCGCAGCCACGAGATTGCCGCGCGCCACTTTGGACACCGAGAGATCGACAACCAATGGCGATGCATCATCGCGCGGTGCGGCGAAAGCGATCGGATTGGTCCCGAACACCGGCACGCGACCGCCCCACGGCGCCATCGCCGCCGGCGTGTTGGCGACCATCAGCGCCACGAGGCCGGCACTCGCCAGCCGCTCGACATGCCAGCCGGCGGCGCCGCAGTGGCTGGAGCGGTGGATCGCGGCGGTCGCAACACCCTGGTCCCGGGCCAGCGGCGGCAGCTCGCGCAGCGCGAGATCGATCGCCGGGTAGGCAAAGCCGTTCGCGGCGTCGACCGCGAGCACCGCAGGCGCCGTCCGGGTCGCCACCGGCGTGGCCTGGCCATCGACCTTCCCGCTTCTCAGCAGCGTCAGGTAGGTCGGGATGCGCGACAGCCCATGGCCCTTCAGGCCATCCGCTTCGGCCGTCACCAGCGCGCGCGCCACCGCACCGGCGTTATCGGCACTGCAGCCGTGACGCGCGAAGACGTCGGCGGTCCATGTGGTGGCGTCGGCGAGGCTGAGCTTCATGGGCCGCTCCTGATGGGATTGAAGCCGGAGTGTAGCGGCAAGAATCGACATGAGCGATATCGAAAGACCGTCGTGATGGACGCCGCGCAGCGGTGCTCCGGAACGACCAGAACGAACCCGACCACTCGTCAGGAGCAACGTCCCGGTTTGCAGTCCTGCTCGACCCTCATGAGGCCGGGAGCTTTCGCCTGGCCAACCCCTCCAGATGAGCACGCCGAGCCGCGGCCTTGCGCGCGCGTTCCCTGGCGCGACAGGCGCGACACCGTGTCGCCGTGGTGAACACATCGCCCTTGGCCGTCTCGTACCACCATTTCTGCTGCAGCGGCGTCCACACTTCCGCGACGCCGCAGTCCTTGCAGACAAAAGGCTGGGGCTGATAGGTCCCGCGCTCGACGAAGTGGGGAATGGAATAGCTGTTCGACGGCGCAAGTCGCGAGGGTTCGACCGCCACCTCGCCCCGCGCCAGCCTCGCCTCGAAATCACGACGGCGGCTTAGCTCGATCTCGCGGCGCGCCTGCTCGCGCACATCGTCCCTCTGCGCCTGCCGTTTGGCGTCGATCGCCTCGCGCTTCTGCTTGTTGCTGCCCATGACGGATCACCTGCCGCAACGACGCCCCCAAAGGACGGCCCACCACATTGCGGCAGGCCAACAATAGCCGAAGTCGACTGATGATGCATCAGACGCGGAAAGGCATCGCGAATACCACTGGCGCTGCGATGCATCGCCGGGTCACGGCGCTGTGCGCCGGCCCGGCATGACGACGAGAGAATGCATCCGCGCCTTAGGCGCTGCGGTAGAGCTTGGTCAGCGAGAACTCGCGGTGGCCGAGCGCTTCGGCCGCGGTGAGGCGGCCGTTGGCGGTGCGCGCGATCATGTCGATGAGGGCATCGCCGGCGTCCGAGATGGTCAGGTCGCGGCGAAGGATGCCGGTGACGTCGCAGTCGATATGCTCCGGCATGGTGCGCAGCGTCTTTGGATTGCCCGAGATCTTGATCACCGGCACGATCGGATTGCCGATGACATTGCCCTGGCCGGTCGGGAAGGTATGCACGACATAGCCCCCCGCCGCCATCAGGGTGACACACTCCGCCGCCGCAGACGACGAGTCCATGAAGTAGAGTCCCGGTCCCTTGTCCGGCGTCTCCGCCGGTTCGAGGATGTCGATGTAGCGGGAGGTGCGGCCGATCTTTTCGAGATTGCCGAGCGCCTTCTCCTCGATGGTGGTGAGGCCGCCGGCGATGTTGCCCTTGGTCGGCTGGCTATCGGAGAGATCGGAGGTCTTGTGGGCCTCGATTACCTCGTCCTGATAGGCCTTCCACATTGCGTACCAGCGCTCGCCGACCTCGGAGCTCGCCGCACGCGCCTTGCACAGGTGCTCGGCGCCTGTGATCTCCGAGGTCTCGCCGAACACGCCGTAGATGCCCTTGGGCAGCAGCTTGTCATACATGTTGCCGACGGTCGGGCACGACGACAGCCCCGTGGTGGTGTCGGACTCGCCGCACTTGGTCGAGATCCACAGTTCCGAGAGGTCGCACGGCTCGCGCTGCAGCTCGGATGCCCACTGCAGGTAATCCTTCGCCACATAGGACGCCTTCGCGATGGTGGCGATGTCGCCGTGCTCCTCGATGCCGAATCCGGCGACCGGCTTGCCGGTCTTCGCAATGCCGTCGACGACGACCTTGGTCCAGGCCGGCTCGATGCCGATCACCACGACCGCGGCGACATTGGGATTGCTGCCGGTGCCGATCAGAGTGCGGAAATGCAGGTCGAGATCCTTTCCGAACTGCAGCCGGCCATAGGCGTGCGGGATCGCCAGCGTGCCCTTGACGTTGTTCGCGACCGCTTCGCAGGCGGCATTGGAGAGATCGTCGAGCGGCAGGATCACCACATGGTTGCGCACGCCGACACGGCCGTTGTCGCGGCGCCAGCCGGTGATCGCGGACGACGTCGCACGGCTGATCGCAGGCGCCTTGTAGGACGGCATCTCGATCGAGCGCCCGCGGACGTCAGCGAGCTGCGTTTTTGCATGGGCATAGTCTGTGACGATCGATACGGGACTGGACATGGTGCCCTCACCAGCGCTTGGTCTTGGCATTGTGAACGTGAAGGTGTTCGCCCTTCCCGATCGCCGCCTTGGTGATGCCGACATCCTCGCCGTACTTCCACACCGTGGCCTGCGCCGGAATATCGTTCAGCGCCACCTTGTGGCCGATCGGAATGTCCATCTTCGCGATCAGGCGAAACGTGGTGTCGGTCTCGGTGATCAGGCACAGCATGTCGGTGCCGGCCTTCAGACCTTCGACCACCACGACGCCGCAATTATCCTTCGGCGAGTGGACCAGACAGTGGGGGTGAGTCATGGCGCCTTTCCAGAGATCCGGGGGACGGATGATCGCATTTTCTCATTCCGTCATGCCCGCGCTTGTCGCGGGCCTCCATGTCTTCACGACCTCATGACAAGCAAGGCGTGGATGGCCGGGACAAGCCCGGCCATGACGGCAACACTGACGATCGAGCGAGCGCATCGCGTGCAGATCGCTTCAAGTCTTGTATAAGATATAAGACCTGATAGGCTGTCAACGATGAAGCGCGCGCCCCTCCACCATGTTGCCGGGACCGCCGCGTCCGGCGCGGCGCGCCGCGCGGCAACGCCGGATTTCCGGCCACTGTACCGCCAGGTGAAAGAGACGCTGATCCGCCGCATCGCCGAGGGGCGCTGGACGCCGGACAAGGCGATCCCCAACGAATTCGAGCTCGCGGCCGATCTCGGCGTCAGCCAGGGCACGGTCCGCAAGGCGCTCGACGAGATGGCCGGCGAGAACCTGCTGGTGCGCTATCAGGGCCGCGGCACCTTCGTTGCCGCCCATGACGAGCCGCGGATCCTGTTCCAGTTCTTCAAGCTGACACCGGACCATGGTGCGCGCGTCTATCCTGAAAGCCGCGTGCTTGGGACCAGCGAAATCAAGGCGCCGCGTGCCACCGCCGCGGCGCTGGCGCTGCCGCCGGAGGCGCGGGTAATCCGCATCCGCCGGCTGCGCTCGCTCGCGGGCCGGCCGGCGATCGTCGAGACCATTCTGCTCCCGGCGACGCGGTTCACCCGCCTCACCGGCTCCCCGATCCCCAACAACCTCTATCAGCTCTACGCCACCCGTTTCGGCGCGCGCATCGCGCGGGCCGAGGAGCGGCTGAAGGCCGTGGCGCTCTCGGCGACGGACGCCGGCGCGCTCGGCTCGCCGCCACGCACGCCCGCCCTTCTCATCGACCGCACCGCCTTCGACCTCGAAGGCCGCGCGGTCGAACATCGTCTCAGCGTCTGCCTCACCGAGGCCACTCATTACCTGTCGGATCTGAGATGACGCGCGCAGCGGCGCCGGACGCGACCTGTCCCGCGCCGCCATCGACCAACCCTGCCGGCCGCTCTCGCAGCTGACGACAGTTCCGCTTCCTTCGCACCGCTCTGCTACATTCTGAATGTCACGCTTCTCCCGGGGAGGACGACAAGAATGAGTTTCGCGATCCGTTGCCGACGCCTTGCTCTCGCCCTGCTGGTGCTTGCCGGCGTCGCACGGCCCGGCGACGCCGCGGCCGACGACTACCCGACCCGCATCATCACACTGGTGGTGCCATTCGCGGCCGGCGGCCCATCCGACGTCATCGCCCGTCTGCTCGCGCATTCCATGAGCCAGACGCTGGGACAGCAGGTCATCGTCGAAAATGTCGCCGGCGCCGGCGGCACCATCGGCGCCGCACGGGTCGCCCGCACAGCGCCGGACGGCTATACGCTGCTGATCCATCACCTCGCGCTGACGGCTGCGCCGAGCCTCTACAGCAATCTCAGCTACGACACCAGGACGGCATTCACACCGCTCGGCCTCATCAACACCGGACCGATGGTGCTGGTCGGACGCAAGACGCTGGCCGCACAGACCGCGCAGGAGCTGGTCGCCTATTTCAAGCGCGAGGGCGACAAGATCACCATGGCTCACGCCGGCGTCGGCTCCAACGCCCATCTCTGCGCCATCCTGCTCAGCCAGGCCATCGGCCTCAAGCAGGTCTACGTGCCTTACAACGGCACCGGTCCGGCGATGAACGATATCGTCACCGGCCAGGTCGACGCGCTGTGCGATCAGTCGACGACTGCAGTGCCGCAGATCGTCAGCGGCACGGTGCGCGGCTACATCGTCACGTCGGCGACGCCGATCGACGCCATCAAGGAGGTCGCGACCGCCCCCGCGGCGGGACTGCCGGAGTTCGACATGGCAATCTGGCACGGCCTCTACGCGCCGAAGGACACGCCACCGGCAGTCGTTGCCAAGTTGAACAAGGCGCTGGCCATCGCGCTCGCCGATTCCCTGGTGATCGAGCGCTTCAAGGCGGTCGGCACCACGCCGTTCCCGCCATCCGAATGGTCACCCGAGGCACACAAGACGCGCTTCCTCGCCGAGATCGACCGGTGGGGCGGTCTGCTCAAAACGGCGGGTGTGACGCCGGCGACCGCGCGTTGACCTGGAGATGCCGATGTCCGCGTTGAGCAAGACCGACATCATCGCCTGCCTGCGCGACCATCGGCTCGCCGTGATCGCGACCCGCGCAGCCGACGGCGCGCCGCAGGCGGCCGTCGTCGGCATCGCCGTCTCCGATGGATGCGACGTGATCTTCGACACCACGTCCGACAGCCGCAAGCACATCAACCTGACGCGCGATCCGCGCATCGCACTCGTGGTCTACGGTGCCGAGGAGACGACGCTGCAACTCGAGGGCCTCGCGCACATGATGCCGGCCAGCGGCGTCGATGGCGCCGCGTTGCGCGAGGCCTATTATGCAACGTGGCCGGACGGGCGCGATCGCCTGCGCAGGCCGAATCTTGCCTACTGGCGCATCGCCCCGCACTGGGCACGTCTGTCGAACTTCGCCGCGACGGCCGTGATCCGCGAATGGACCTCACCAGCCTGAACGGCCGGGCATCGACGTGCGAACGCGATTGCGCTAGAGACGCCTCCGACCGCTGTAATTTTCTGACGATCGAGCCGTCCCGCATGCACAGTCGACCGCGCCCGCCCGCCCCCTGCCTTGCTGCAACGCAACAAAAGAGGGGCCAATGAGCGGCCATGGCATCGTCATTCTCGGCGCGGGCCATGGCGGCAGCCAGCTCGCGGCGAGCCTGCGACAGGAGGGGTTCGACGGCCCGGTCACGCTGGTGTCGGACGAGACCGACATTCCCTATCACAAGCCACCGCTGTCCAAGGCTTTCCTCAAGACGCCGGACATGGCGCCGCAGTTGCTGCGCGCCGAGAGCACCTATGTCGACAACGCCGTCACGCTGCGGTTCGGCGCGCGCGCGACCGCGCTGGACCTGCGTGCGCGGCGGCTCGAGTTCGCCCAGGGCGCACCGCTGCCGTTCGACCATCTCGTGCTCGCCACCGGCGCGCGGGCACGCCGCCTCACGGTTCCCGGCCACGACCTCGCGGGCGTCTTCACCCTGCGCACCGTCGGCGACGCACGCGCGCTGCGCGCGGCGATCCCGACCGCGCAGGCTGTCGCCGTCATCGGCGGCGGCTTCGTCGGGCTGGAGGCCGCGGCCTCGCTCGCCGGCCTCGGCAAGCAGGTGACGGTGATCGAGGCGGCGGACCGCATTCTGGGCCGCGTGCTGGCGCCGCCGATGTCGGCCTACATGGCCGAGCTGCACAAGAGCCTTGGCGTCAAGCTGCTGACCGGCACGGGTGTCGCCCGGCTTGAAGGCGCGAACGGCCACGTCATCGCGGTGCTGACCACCGACGGCGCACAAATCGCCGCCGACATGGTCATTGTCGGCATCGGCGCCAATCCCGATATCGCCCTTGCCGAGCAGGCCGGCATCGCCTGTGACAACGGCATCGCTGTCGACGGCACGCTGCGCAGCTCGGTCGCGGAAGTCCTCGCGATCGGCGACTGCGCGTCCTACGAGCACTGGCAGACCGGCAGCCGACTGCGCCTCGAATCCGTGCAGAACGCCACCGACCAGGCGCGGCATGCCGCACGCGTGCTCACGAACAAGCCGGAAACGGCGGGCTATCGCGAGGTGCCGTGGTTCTGGTCCGACCAGGGACCGGCGAAGCTGCAGATGGTCGGCCTCGCCCACGGCGCGACACGCCAGGTGATCAGCGGTGCGGCGGAGGACGGCGCATTCTCGATCTACCACCTGCGCGATGACGAACTGCTGGCGATCGATTCCATCAACCGCCCCGCCGACCATATGCTCGGCCGCCGCATGCTGGCGTCGGGCTTCCATCCCGGCGCCGCGCTGATCGCCGAAGGCCCGGCCGCGCTGAAAGCCGCGTTCGCGGAGTTCGGCAAGGCCGTGCCGAGCGCGCGCTAGGATCTTTCCGAGCCGTCCGCCCTCGGTTGTGGCGCGAACCTGAAGCATGCCGGGATTTCCCGGCACCTTCGCGCTCGATCTAACACCCTGAAACATAACAGTATTCACGACCAGCCCCGCGACCTCGGCCAACCTGCAGCGATTTTTCACGACAGGTTCGCGCAGACGCCGCCTTTTCGCCAGCAAGCCGAACAGGTTAAAGGCTGAGCAGTCGCCTCCTTCGCGGAGGCGTGGATAGAAACGCGCAAGGCGCAGCGCCGGTCATCGCGCAGCAGGCCGTCGCCTCCTTCGCGGAGGCGTGGATAGAAACATGTTGAAGTGCTCGCCTGTCGCAAACATGATCCGTGTCGCCTCCTTCGCGGAGGCGTGGATAGAAACCCCCAAAACAGAAAGTACCCGGCGCGACGATCAAGGTCGCCTCCTTCGCGGAGGCGTGGATAGAAACGTATTCACGCCAGTGCCAAAGTAGCTCAGCGGAAGTCGCCTCCTTCGCGGAGGCGTGGATAGGCATACGTCGATCGCGCAGTCGGGCCCCATACCCCTGCCCACCAGACCCGCACAGAATACCATCATCGGAGTTGACCACCCTTACCACGACAGAAGACTTGACGAGGCAGCCTCCAGTTTCCACACTTGGAGAATTCGATTTTTTGTTCTTTCGAAGCTCCGCCATTTTCTGCTCCGGCTTCATTCATCCGTCGATTGTCCTCCCTCCGGCAGCGCCATGCACTACGCGCATTCGACCAAACGCGCTGATCGCTCCGACTGGCAGCGGCTTCTCGATCATCTTAACGCAGTCGCACGCCTCGCTGCGGAACTGGGCAACAAGTTCGGCGCAGGCAGGGCTGCAGCGCTGGCGGGGCTTCTCCATGATCTCGGCAAGTATGCGCAAGCCTTCCAGATCTACATTGGAGGCCACGGACCGAGCGTCGATCATGCCACCGCCGGTGCCCAGCAAGTGCTGAAACTGCCGATCGAAGGGCGCGACAGGGCGATCGCCGATCTGCTGACCTATGCCATCGCGGGCCACCATGGGGGCCTGCCCGACCGGAGCGCGGAGACCGGATCGCTCGACGAGCGCCTCGAGAAGAAGCTCTCTCCACTGGACCCGGTCTGGCGCAACGAACTCATCCTCGATGCCACCAAACTCGCGCCCACACACTTCAGACCGCATCCCGATCCAGCCCGCGTTCCCTTTCAGCTCGCCTTTCTCGGCCGCATGCTGTTCTCCTGCCTGGTGGATGCTGACTTCCTCGACACCGAGTCGTTCTATGCCGAGCGTGAGGGCCGACAGGTTGATCGCCACTGGCCGCGCTTGCGCGATTGCATCAGCAACCTGATCGCCGCGCTCGACACCCACATGGCGGACAAGCAGCACAAGGCGCCGGCGACACCGGTCAATCGGCTGCGCGCCGAGATTCTCAGCCATGTGCGCGGCAAAGCCACGCTCGAACGTGGCCTGTTCACACTGAATGTGCCGACCGGCGGCGGCAAGACGCTCACTTCGCTCGCCTTCGCACTCGACCATGCCCGACACTGGAGAATGCACCGTATCATCTATGCGATCCCCTTCACGTCGGTCATCGATCAGACCGCCGCCATTTTCCGCAACGTATTGGGCTCCGATATCGTCCTGGAGCACCATTGCGCGCTCGAGCCGGCCACGGCAGATGCTGAGGATAGATTCAGGAACGGCGATCGGGAAGCCAAGCTGCGGCTGGCGATGGAAAACTGGCAGGCGCCGGTCGTCGTCACCACCAATGTGCAACTGCTCGAGAGCCTGTTCGCCAATCGCCCGTCGCGCTGCCGCAAGCTGCACAACCTCGCCAATGCGGTGATCGTGCTCGACGAGGCGCAGACGATTCCGCACCACGTATTGCGGCCGAGTGTCGCTGCGCTGGACGAACTGGCCCGCAACTATGGCTGCACCATCGTGCTGTGCACGGCGACGCAGCCGGCACTGGCCGCACCCGGTTTTGGCGGCGGCTTCACGATCAGTCCGGAGCGCGAACTCGCTCCCGATCCAGCGCGGCTGCACCGAGCGCTTGCCCGCACCACCCAGCGCCTGCGCGGGCCGATGACCGACGACGAACTGATCGCCGAGATCGCGGACACCGATCAGGCGCTCGTCATCGTCAATAGCCGTCGGCACGCGCTCACCCTCTATCGCGCGGCCAAGGAGCATGGCATCGCTGCCCTGCTCCATCTCAGCACCCGCCAGGCCGCGATCGACCGGCGCCCGTTGCTCGATGCCATCCGATCGCGCTTGCGTGACAAACAGCCATGCCGCGTGATCGCAACCTCACTGGTCGAGGCCGGCGTCGATCTCGATTTTCCCCGGGTCTGGCGCGCCGAAGCGGGCCTCGACCAGATCACCCAGGCTGCCGGCCGCTGCAATCGTGAGGGAGGCCGCCAGCCCGACGACAGCATCGTCACCATCTTCCAGCCCGCGCAAGCCAGGGCGCCGAGTGAAATCGCCGGGCTGATCGGCGACACGCGACGCATCCTCGCCGAGCATCACGGAGATCTGTTCACGCCGGAGGCCATTGCAGCGTATTTTCGCGAGGTCTACTGGCGCAAGGGCGATGCAGGTCTCGACCGCATCATGGTGCCCAACGCCGACGGCCTCATAACCCCGGTACAGACGCTGCAGCAGTTTGCCGTGAGCAGCGGCCGCAGCAGCTTTGCCTACCGCCGGGTCGGCGATGGATTCCGTCTCATTCAGAACGGAATGCAGCCGGTGATCGTCCCACGCGACGAAGATACCGAACGCACGCTTGCAGCGCTACGCAACGGACTGCCGCCCGCAACCGCCGCGCGGCGTCTGCAACCTTACATCGTTCAGGTGCCGCCGAGGGACCATGCCCGCCTGATCAGGAACGAGCAGGTCCAATATGTCGACGATCTCGGCGACCAGTTTCCGGTGCTGACCGCCATGCGGCTCTATACGCCGGAGGTCGGCTTGATGTGGGAAGATGCGGACACACTCGGCATTGACGAATGGCTGATCTGAGGACTGTACATTGCGACCACTTGTCAAAATGCTCTTGTCCTGCTGCACACTGCATGCAAGCATGAGTTGCACAAATTCATGACCACGACAGAAAAGAAGAAAGACCGAGGCGGGGCGCTCATGTCGTACGGAATTCGTCTCCTCGTGTCGGGGAGATGGGCATTGTTCACGCGCCCGGAGATGAAGGTCGAGCGCGTCTCCTATGATGTGATGACGCCGTCAGCTGCGCGCGGCATCCTCGAAGCCATTCACTGGAAGCCGGCGATCCGCTGGACCGTCGATGAGATTCGGGTGCTCAAGCCAATCCGCTTCCAGTCGATCCGGCGCAACGAGGTCGGCGCCAAGGCCTCGACCCGCGCCATTGCCGCCGCCATGAAAAGCGGCGACATCGGCAATCTCGCCCTCGTCATCGAAGACAACCGCCAACAGCGCGCCTCGATGGTGCTGAGCGACGTCGCCTACGTGATCTCCGCGCATTTCGAATTGACCGCCAAGGCCGGCCCCGACGACAACGTCGCCAAGCACCTCGACACCTTCAACCGTCGGGCACGCAAAGGGCAGTGCTTCCATCAGCCCTGCCTCGGCACCCGCGAATTTCCCGCCCATTTCGAGCTGCTCGCTCCCGATGCGCCACTGCCGCCGGCGATCGAGGACACGCGCGACCTCGGCTTCATGCTCTATGACATCGATCACGCCCGCGGCGGCGCGTCGCTGTTCTTCCGTGCCGCGCTCGACAAGGGGGTGGTGAAGGTGCCGCCGCCGGATTCACCGGAGATCCGGCGATGAGCGCGCTGGCCTCCCTCGTGCGAGCCTATGACCGCATGGCCGCCCGCGGCGAGGTACCGTCGTTCGGCTACTCGCTGGAAAAGATCAGCTTCCTGATTGCGCTGCATCCGGACGGCAGTGTCGCGCACGACCCGATTGACCTGCGCCAGAGCGAGGGGAAGAAGAGGTCACCGACTTTACTAGCTGTACCACAACCTCCCAAACGGGCGTCAGGCATCGCCCCGAACTTCCTCTGGGACAAGACCGCCTATGTGCTCGGCGTAACCGCCGGCGAAGGCAAACGCACCGCGAAGGAGCACGCGGCATTCATATCGAACCATCGAAATTGGCTGGCCAACAGCGACGACGAGGGGTTGCAGGCCCTTTTGCGATTTCTTGAGAGCTGGACACCCGCCGAGTTCGCGGCCCGCGGCTGGCCCGATGATATGAAGGATCAGAACATTGTGTTCGCGCTTGAAAGCGAACGTCTGGTTGGTATCCGGCTCCACGATCGGCCTGCTGCACGAGATCTCTGGGGCCGTCTGACCACCGCCAAAGGCAAGAGCGAAGCTGTTTGCCTTGTTACCGGCCATCGTGGTGCCGTTGCCCGCCTCCATCCCGCGATCAAAGGCGTTTGGGGCGCCCAATCCGCGGGCGGCTCCATCGTCTCCTTCAATCTCGACGCCTTCAAATCGTACGGCAACGAGCAGGGCGACAACGCTCCCGTCTCGGAGGCCGCGGCATTCGCCTACACATCCGCGCTCAACCGCTTTCTCGCGCGCGACAGCGGCCATCGCATCCAGGTCGGCGACGCTTCCACGGTGTTCTGGGCCGATGCCTCGGACGCGGCTGCGGCACAAGCCGCGGAAGACATCTTCGGCAGCTTTCTCGCCGTCGACGAGAAGGTCGAAGCCGGCAAGATCGAAAGCCTGCTCGCCAAGCTGCGCGCCGGACGGCCGATCGAGGATTTTCGCGTCGATCTGCCGCCCAACGTGTGCTTTTTCATCCTCGGACTTGCGCCGAACGCGGCGCGGCTGTCGATCCGCTTCTACATCGAGGATGATTTTGGCGTCATCGCGCAGCGCTACCTGCGCCACCTCGACCGCATGCGTATCGATCCGCCGCCGCGGGATGAAGCGCCGTCGCTCTGGAAGATGCTGATCGAGACGGCGGTACTGCGCAGGAGCGAGAACATCCAGCCCAATCTCGCCGGCGAATGGTTGCGGGCAATCCTGACCGATACGCCTTATCCCGCAACGCTGCTGTCCGCCCTGATCATGCGCCTGCGCGCAGACCATGACGTCAACGCCATGCGCCTCGCCATCCTGAAATCCATCCTGATCCGGAACTTCGAAGTGAGGGCCCCCGTGTCGCTCGATCCAAACTGCAAAGAGCCCGGCTACCTGCTGGGCCGGCTGTTCGCCGTCTACGAACACATCCAGTCGATGGCGCTCGGCAGCAACGTCAACGCGACCATCAAGGACAAGTTCTACGGCGCTGCGTCAGCGCAGCCGCGCAAGGTCTTTCACCTGCTGGAATCCGGATCAGCCAACCATCTGTCGAAGATCGGCAAACAGCGGCCGGGCCTACGGGTCAACCTGGAAAAAGCGGTGGGGGCCATCATGGAAGTGATGTCGCCGGATAAAGACCCATTTCCCGCGAGCCTCCCCGACAAGAGCCAGGCCCTGTTCGGTCTCGGCTACTACCACCAACGCAACGAGTTCTTTCGCAAGCCTGCCAATTCCGACGCCGGGGAGACCCAGGAATGACCGCCCTCACCAACCGCTACGATATTGTCTACCTGTTCGACGTGACACGGGGCAATCCGAACGGCGATCCCGACGCCGGCAACCTGCCGCGCCTCGACCCCGAGACCAATCATGGACTGGTGAGCGACGTCTCGCTCAAGCGCAAGATCCGTAACTACACCGAGCTCGCCAAGGGCGACCAGCCGGGCTACCGCATCTATGTGCAGGAAGGCGCGATCCTCAACGAGAAGCACCGCGAAGCCTACAAGGCCGTACGCGGCGACACCGACAAGGTCGCGAGGGACGCCAGGCTCAATCCGCAGGGCGACGAGGAAGCCCGCGCCCTGACGAAGTTCATGTGCGACAACTTCTTCGATGTCCGCACGTTCGGCGCAGTGATGAGCACCGGCATCAATGCCGGCCAGGTGCGCGGCCCGGTGCAGGTCAGCTTCGCCAGCTCGGTCGAGCCGATCCTGCCGCTGGAAATCTCCATCACCCGCATGGCCGCCACCAGCGAGAAAGAGAAGAGCGACCGCGACAAGGGCAACGACGGCGATGAGCGCACCGAGAACCGCACCATGGGGCGCAAGCACATCGTTCCTTATGGCCTCTACCGCGCCCACATCTTCGTCAATGCCAAGCTTGCGGAGCGCACCGGGTTCGGACAGGACGATCTCGATCACCTGTTCAAGAGCCTGTCGATGATGTTCGAGCATGACCGCTCCGCCGCCCGGGGCGAGATGGCGGCGCGACGCGGCATCGCCTTCAAGCACGCCTCGAGCCTCGGCAACGCTCATGCCCACGCGCTGTTCGACCGGGTCAAGATCCAGCGCAAGGTGGACGACGACCTGTTCGAGATTGGCAGTGATCGCCTCGGCAACTACCTTCCGGCCCGCCGCTTCTCCGACTACCACGTTACGGTCGATCGCGACGGCCTGCCCGACCAGGTCGAGATCGTCGAGCTGTTCTGATCGCAGGAGGTTGGGATGGAGGATCACGACGACCCCATCCCCCTCTCTGCGCTTCAACACGCGGTCTACTGTCTGCGCCAGGCCGCACTGATCCATGTCGAGCGTCTGTGGGAAGAGAATCGCTTCACCGCGGAAGGACGCGTGTTGCACGATGTCGCGCATGATCCCGCCGAGCGCAGTCGGCGAGGCGTCAGGCGTGTGACCGCGCTCCCGCTGTCCTGCCGCCGCCTCAATCTCGCCGGCGTCGCCGATATCGTCGAATTCCGTTCAGACAAAGCCGGAGAGACGCCCTATCCCGTCGAATACAAGCGCGGCAAGATCAAGCTGCATCGCGCCGACGAAGTTCAGCTCTGCGCACAGGCGCTGTGCCTGGAGGAGATGACGGGCAAGGCAGTGCCGGAGGGCGCGATATTTTATGCCGAGACCAAGCGCCGCACCGTCGTGCCGTTCGATATGGCGCTGCGGCAACTCACGGAGGACACCGCCCGGCAGATCGGTCGCGTGATCGCCGCAGGGCATACGCCGCCGCCGCTCTATCGCAGCGACCGCTGCCGCGCCTGCTCTCTCATCGAGCTCTGCCGCCCGAAAGCGGTCAAGCAATCCGCCCTCGAATTTCGCTTGAAAGCAGTTCGGAACGCCATCGCCCACGATGAGCCTGCATCGTGAAGAAACTTCTCAACACGCTTTACGTGACGACCGAAGGGGCAAGTCTCCGCAAGGACGGCGAGAATCTGGTCGCAGAAGTGGATGGTACCGAGCGTGCACACGTTCCCTTCCACATGCTGGGCTCGGTGGTCGCTTTCGGCGCCATCCTGATTTCGCCACCATTGATTCAGGCGCTCGCACCGCTCGGCATCACCGTCGTCCTTCTTGATCGCGCCGGGCGTTTTCAGGCCAGGATCGAGGGACCGGTCAGCGGCAACGTGCTGCTGCGGCGCGCGCAATACCGCGCCGCCGAGGCCCCCGACGATCTCGTGCGTGGCCTGATTTCGGCCAAGGTCGCCAATCAACGGGTCGTGCTGCAACGCGCCTTGCGCGACTATGGGGAAGACATGACCGAAGAGCGACGTAAGGACGTCGCAACAGTCGTGGATCGCCTGGCACGCATCCTTGATCGCGTGGCGTTCACCAACGAAGGCATCGATACGCTGCGCGGCGCAGAAGGAGAGGCGGCTCAGAACTACTTCTCCGTCCTTGGGCATCTTGTTCGCTCGCCCGACCGGGAGATTCAATTCCGCGGGCGCAGCCGCCGCCCACCGCTCGATCCGGTCAATGCGGTGCTGTCCTTTCTCTACACGTTGCTTACGCACGATTGCCGCAGCGCAGCCGAAGGGGTCGGACTCGATCCTGCGGTCGGCTTCCTGCATCGCGAACGGCCAGGACGGCCAAGTCTCGCACTTGATCTGATGGAGGAATTGCGGCCCGTGCTGGTGGACAGATTGGCGCTATCCCTGATCAATCGCCGTCAGTTGCGAGCGCGGGATTTCGAAACCAGAGATGGCGGCGCGGTCCTGCTTACCGACGAGGGCCGGCGGACGACCCTCACTGCCTGGCAGGATCGCAAGAAGGAGGAGCGCAAACATCCATTTCTAGATGAAGCCGCACCTCTCGGGCTGATCCCGCACTTGCAGGCCCAGCTTCTCGCACGGCACTTGCGCGGGGATCTCGACGCTTACCCGCCCTGGTTCTGGAAATAGCGAACTCATCATGCTCGTCCTTGTGACCTATGACGTGCGTACGAGCGAGCCGGGCGGAGAGGCGCGCCTGCGGCGCGTCGCCAGAGCCTGCCGTGACTATGGCCAGCGGGTCCAGTTTTCAGTTTTCGAGATCGAGGTCGATCCGGCACAATGGGCCAGGCTGAAGGCCCGCCTTGAGGGCTTGATCAAACCCGAGCATGACAGCCTGCGTTACTATTATCTGGGTGCCAACTGGCAAAGGCGCGTGGAGCATGTGGGCGCCAAGCCCGCAGCCAATCTCGGCGGCCCCTTGATCGTCTAACAACCCCGGCGCGAACCGCAAGCGCACCCGAATCTTCCGGGATGTTCGCGCTCTCCGTAAGACGCTGATGATAAAATAGAATCCGGCGACATATCACTCACAGCACAGACGCAAAGACGATCAGCGCGACCACTTCGCGCAACGGACATAATTTCCCATGACAACAGAATAGGTTAGAGCAGGAGCGGTCGCCTCCCCCGCGGAGGCGTGGATAGAAACTGCGATCTGGTCGAACACTAGAAGACGGGGGAGGTCGCCTCCCCCGCGGAGGCGTGGATAGAAACACCTGAAGATTGCTGAGACCAGCAAGCATCAGATTGTCGCCTCCCCCGCGGAGGCGTGGATAGAAACCGGAAGCATATAGCCTTCATCGATAAAGACGCCGATGGTCGCCTCCCCCGCGGAGGCGTGGATAGAAACGCCACCACGCTGGCTACCGTGAACGCGTCGCCAGGAGTCGCCTCCCCCGCGGAGGCGTGGATAGAAACGCAGCGCGGCTTCTTCGGCGGCGCGGTCCTGGCCGTCGCCTCCCCCGCGGAGGCGTGGATAGAAACCTCCAGCGCCATCCGGTCTCAACGGCCTTCTGAGCGTCGCCTCCCCCGCGGAGGCGTGGATAGAAACTACACGTGGCGGGAACTGCGCCGCGGAAATCGAGTCGCCTCCCCCGCGGAGGCGTGGATAGAAACATCGATGGCGATCTTGGGCGAGTTGAAAGCAATCGCGTCGCCTCCCCCGCGGAGGCGTGGATAGAAACAGAAGCTGCTGGCGATGGGGGTGGACGGCGCGGGGTCGCCTCCCCCGCGGAGGCGTGGATAGAAACGATAGATTCTGCCGGAGTGAAGACCCCATCCGATTGTCGCCTCCCCCGCGGAGGCGTGGATAGAAACAGAATCTGCAGCCGTATCTCAATCAACAGGGCGCGGGTCGCCTCCCCCGCGGAGGCGTGGATAGAAACGGCGCGATTGATCCACGCGCTCTTGCGCACGAGGATGTCGCCTCCCCCGCGGAGGCGTAGATAGAAACCTTCTGCCAAGCTCGCAGCCATTCGCGAGCGAGGAACGTCGCCTCCCCCGCGGAGGCGTGGATAGAAACCACGGAGACGTGCAATATGACCTGAAGCCAAGCCGTCGCCTCCCCCGCGGAGGCGTGGATAGAAACCGCTATTTGATCGCCACGTCCTCGTTCACGGTGACGTCGCCTCCCCCGCGGAGGCGTGGATAGAAACAGACCCGGTCTCACCGGTCCCCGCAAAGTGTCGCGTCGCCCCCCCCCGCGGAGGCGTGGATAGAAACTCCGCCATCAACGCCTCAACGTCCTTGCCTCCACTGTCGCCTCCCCCGCGGAGGCGTGGATAGAAACTTCTGGTTCGTCGATGCCAGCCTGTCGGCTCCAGGTCGCCTCCCCCGCGGAGGCGTGGATAGAAACCAGATTTCGGGTTCGGCGACCGATCAGGGCGTGTGGTCGCCTCCCCCGCGGAGGCGTGGATAGAAACGGCTCGCAGATCGCGATGAGATCGCGCAGCCCCTCGTCGCCTCCCCCGCGGAGGCGTGGATAGAAACAAACCATCGTTGTTTCCTATTTCGGGGCGACTGCTGTCGCCTCCCCCGCGGAGGCGTGGATAGCAGCCAGGTCACTGTGCCCGGGCTCTGTCGGGTGACGTTCGTCGCCTCCCCCGCGGGGGCGTGGTTGAAAACATCGCGCAGACGGCGTGAACGTATGTCGCCTCCAGGCACCTGGCATTGCGTATGTGCTGCGCAGCACCACGAATATCCCCCGCTTTGAACGATTCCAGCGGCAAGGCCACCAGAAGGGATTATAGCCGCCAAGCGGATATGCCACACACACCGTCTCCTCCACCGGTCCGACGCACCCCGCGGTTCACCCGGTGCGGGCGCGACCGACGGTGAGACGATGACCGGACCGACCCTGCGCCGCTGGCTGTGGGTGCACAAGTGGACCAGCCTGATCTGCACGCTGTTCCTGCTGCTGATCTGCATCAGCGGCCTGCCGCTGGTGTTCCGCGACGAGATCGGCGACCAGCAGGATGACGGCCTGCCCTATGCCAGCGTCGGACTGGATGCCCGGAGCGTAAACCTCGACGAGGTCGTCGCGACCAGCCGCAAGATGTATCCCGGTGAAACCATCGTCTCGGCGTTCGTCGACGACGACGAGCCCAGGATCATGGTGTTCATGGCGCCGTCGTGGGAGGCGTTCAACGCCGACCGCAAGTCGATGCACTGGATCCGGTTCGATTCCCACGCCGCGAAAGTGCTCAAGCAGTCGAAGCCGTCCGACCAGGACGGCGCTCGTTCCTCGACGTGATGCTGAGCCTGCACCGCGACCTGTTCATCGGCCTGCCCGGCGAGCTGTTCATGGGGATGATGGCGCTGCTGTTCGTCGTCGCCATCGTGTCGGGCGTCGTGGCGTACGGGCCGTTCATGCGGCGGCTGAAATTCGGCACGGTGCGCAACGAGCGCTCGTCGCGGCTGCGCTGGCTCGACCTGCACAATCTGCTCGGCCTGGTGACGCCGGCGTGGGCGCTGGTGGTCGTCTGGGCGCTGATCGACTTCGTCACCATCGTGGTGCTCGACAGCGGGCTTTATCTGTGGCTGTCGCGGCGCCCCTCGCCACTGCACTGCCTCGACGACATAGATCAGGACGGCAAAGCCCGGCTGACGCAACCCGCAGGATAAGGCAACCCCGCCGGCTGCTGCGATCAGCGGCAGCGCCCCGCGAGCAGACAGTGCTCGCGGCCCTCCCGGTCGGTGCGGAAGCTTTCGACATAGCCGCCCTTGCGCTGGGTGACGAACACGGTACGACCATCGTCGCCGCCGAAGGCGAGGTTGGTCGGCTCCGGTCCCTGCAGCGCGATCTCGCGCACCATTTTGCCATCCGGCGATACGATCGCGATCGCCCCCTTGAGAATGCGCGCGACCAGCAGCCTCCCGGCGGCGTCGGTGCGCAGGCCATCGATGGTGTCGGGTGCGAAGGTCGTCACCAGCCGCGCGTTGCTCAAGGCATTGCCGTCGAGATCATAGGCCCAGATCTGGCCCGTGCCGGATTCCCCGACATACAGCGTCCTGCCATCCGGGCTGAGATCGATGCCGTTGGTGGTCCCCATGGCGCGCGGCGCGGTCATTACCTCGCCGCGGACGGAGCCATCGGCCGCGCGGGCGATGCGCCAGATCTGGCCGCTGCGGCCCTTCCAGTTGGGATCGCTCGCATAGAGCGTGCCGTCAGCGGCGATGGCGAGATCGTTGGGCTGGTTGAAGCGGTCTGACGTAAACAGCGCCTCGGGCGCCGACGCGCCGGGCGCGAGCGCGAAAATGGTGTGGCGCTTGTAGTCGGCGACCAGCATGGTGCCGGCGCGGTCGAAGCGGATGGCGTTGCCGACACTGCCCTCGGGAAGCGTCGCGAACAGCTCCGACTGCGGCGCGCCCGGC
This sequence comes from Bradyrhizobium sp. U87765 SZCCT0048, assembly GCF_018131225.1. Taxonomy (GTDB): domain Bacteria; phylum Pseudomonadota; class Alphaproteobacteria; order Rhizobiales; family Xanthobacteraceae; genus Bradyrhizobium_A. The sequence goes on from NZ_JAFCMM010000001.1 coordinate 1,997,766, forward strand.
GCGAGGCGGCCGATGGTTCCCGGCTTGCCGAAGTTGACCACGAACAGCGCGCCGCTGGCATCCACCGCCGGCCCCTCGATGCCGAAGGTGTATTCGCCCGGCGGCGTGATGCGCCGGCTCGCGAACAGCGGCTCGTCCGCCTGCGCAGCGCCGCACCATGCCAGCACCAGGGCGCCCTCACAGAGGCGCGAGAGAACCTTGCGGAATGTAGTAGCCCTGGTCATCGCTGCAGTCGCCGTTGAGATAGAGATCGGCCGGCCGATAAATCCGGCTGAAGCCCGTCTTTCCTGTGGCGGGAGATTCCGTCACCACGACGACCTTCCCTGCCGGAATGTTGCCGCATTCGCGGCCGTCACGGGCAAAGAACCGGCGCTGCACCACCCCGCCGCGGATCCGCATCCGCGTGCCCGGCACCATGGTGCCGACCAGCAGATCGACCCGGTCGAGCAACTGCGCATAGCCCGCCTCATGCGCGGCAAGCCCCTCGCCGCCCGGCGGCATCAGGCGTTCGGCGCCGACGCCGCGCAGCCGCGTGCGCAGCTTGCCGGCGTCGGGATCACCCGGAAAGATCCAGCCGTCCTGGCCGAGCATGAAGCGCAGCACGGTGTCGTCCTTCTGCGCGTCGGACAGGCCAGCCTTGAGACCGAAATCGGCATGGCAGCCGACACAATGCTTCTCGACCACGCCGGCGCGAAACGCCGACAGCCGCGCACGGTTCGGCGCACTGGCGGCGACAAAGCGGGCAAGAGCATCGATCTGGGCATCGCTGCGCCGGTCGCAAGGCTCCGCCGCATCCGGCGCCGCCGTAGTGGCATCGATGCGGATCACCGTGCGGTTCTTGTCCTCGACCAGCCAGATCGCACCGTCCGCGGCAACCGTGAGGCCGACCGGGGCGCCCTGCGGACGCACGCCATTGACCTTGTGCCATTCGGACACCAGCTCGGTGAACGGCGCGGCCGCCACGTCGACACCATCGGCCTGGAACGTGTGCGTCGGCTCCGTCCCGCAGCTGACATGGTAGCGCACCGGCGGCGAGCTTTTGACCGGAAAGCCCCTGGCATCGACCTCGTACACCAGCACGCGGCTGCCGGTCGGCCGGTAGCCATGCAACCCGACGATCAGCCGGCCCGCAAGCTGCGGAAACTTCGAGCCCTGATAGTACAGCATGGCGAGCGGCGCGCCGTGCGGCGGCATCAGCGTCGCCGGCTGGCGATAGCGCGCAGTGTTGGCGCAGAGATGGCGATAGGGCCCGGCCGCGGCCAGCACCGCCTTGAACTCCGGACTCTCGGTGGTGTTGTCGTAGCAATACGGCCAGCCATAGTGCTTGCCCGGCTCGATCGCGTTGATCTCCTCGTTGGGCTTGAAGATGTCGGGCAGGTCGCGGCCGTTCTCGCCCTGCAGGAAGGCGAAGCCCGCATCGGGAAAATCCGGGTGCAGCGCCAGCGCCATCGAATTGCGCAGGCCCTGCGCATAGATCTCGCGATGCGGATTGGGATCATTCGGCTTCAGCGTCGCAAACACGCCGCCCGCGGGCGGCACGAACATCCAGATCGCGGCAAGCGGAGATGCGCCTTCGCCGGCAGGACAGGGCTTGCGGATCGGCCCTGGCGTGATGCAGTCGTCGCTGTGCGAACCGACATTGACGAACAGGCGCCCGGTCCTGTCGAACATGAAGGCCTTGAGCGGATGGCTGCTGTCCTCGACCCGCGTGCCGTCGGAGAGCCGGATGCGGCGCCCCGGCAGGCCGTGCACGATGGTCTCGACGGTCGCCGCCGGATTGTCAGCGCGCGGATCGAACCGGAAAATGGTCTCCGCAGTCGAGGCGTAGACCTTGCGATCCGGACCAATGGCAAGGCCGAACGGATAGTCGAGGCCGGTCAGAAGTTCGCGGATGCGCGCGCCCGCCGGCGCAGCGGGATCGAGCCGCAGCAGGCGGCCCTGGCCGCTGCCCCAGCCGCCCATGTCGGCGATGACGAACAGCGCGCTGTCCGGAACCTGCACGATGCTCCGCGGAAACCTCAGGCCGTCATCCTCGCTCGCGACGAGGCCGGCGCAGAAACCCTGCGCGAGGCCGATGCGCAGCTTCGGAAACGCCAGTGCGCCGTCGCCGCAGGTCTCCGGACCGATCACATAGCCGCTTTTGCGCACGGCCTCCCCGGCCTGTGGCGCGCCGCCGACCATCGTCGCCGCAATGACAACGGCGGCGGCCAGCAGCCGACGCGGCGATATCCCGATCATCCCGGCTCCCGAGGTGTCCATTGACAGCCACGAACGCTAGCGCGCGCGAGGGCGCACGCCAAGCGGGGTGGCACACCGCGCACCCATGCCGGCGATCGGCTGTGGGGCTATTTTTTGGGGTTGATCGAGAAGCGCAAATTCAGTGGTTGCAGCATCTCGGGCGGCGGCGCTTCGCCGACATTGCCGCGGGTCAGGATGGTGCGCAGGTCGGCGTCCGCCGCGGCGTTTTTCAGCGCCGGAAACGATACCTTCTCCACCGAGCCATCGGGATTGAGCCAAGCCCGCACGACCAGCGCCGGCGGCAGGCCATCGTCCTGCCCGGCTCGCTCCTTCACATACGCACGAAAACGCCGCGCCACCTCGTCGTCGGCCTCGATCCAGCTCTCGAAGCGATACTGCACCAGCTTGGCAAACTGGCCCCAGGACGGCGGCGCCTTGGACGGATCGCGGAAGTCCAGCCCCTGGGCCTGCGCAGCGACGACGGACACGCCGCCGATCCCCGGCAGCAGCACGGCGAGAAGAAGGCCGACGCGGCCGGCGAAGCGAAGACAAGATGACAGATGCATGACGGGAATGGAGAACCTGCGGAAGGGACGATCCCGCGACTCTGCCCGGCTAGTTTTGCAAGCACGTGACACGGGCCGAAATCGACGCCGCGCGGTTGGCGCGCGAGGCGCCACCTGCGAGCTGCGGCCGATCGTCCTGGACGAACCGCACACCATGTCCCGCCATGAATGCCTTGGCCTCATCCGCGCCCACCGCGATGACCCGGGTCGGCGTCGTGCGGCGGCTGATGACGCCGCCGACCAGCCCACGCGCGTCGAGCACCGGCGCGCCGCTGGCGCCGAAGGTTGCATCGGAATCCAGCGCCATCTGCCCGGCAGGGTCCGTCGCCGCGGCCACGGTGGCGTTGGCGAGCGTGCCGCCGCGGGCGATCAGACCCGGCAGGCGGTCATAGGCTCCAACGAACACCATGTCGTTGAGCCCCGGAGGGGCACTCTTCGGGAAGACCGCGGCCAGCCCCCAGGTGCGCGGCACCTTGATCAAGGCGATGTCGGCGCGGTCGGACAGCGCCAGCACGCGTGCGCTCGTCGCCCGCCCCTCCTTCGCCACCACGACGCGCACGCAGGCATCCACCGCATGGCGCGCCGTCAGCATGGTGCCGCTGTCGTCGACGAAGAAACCGGTTCCAGTCTTCTCGCGGCTGATGGTCGCGTCCACCGGCGGCCGCGACAGCGACCGCGTCGGCTCCCGCGGGCGGTCGCGATCCTGCCAGGGCAGCCCCTGCGCGGACGCCGGCACTGCGACGAGAACAGCAAGACCGATCAGAAGCAGACCTCGAACCATGGGCGCCCGTCTCGCACGCCGCGCCGAGCCTCGTCAAGGCTCGCATCCCGCCCGGCATCCGCCGAATCCGCAGTCGATCGCCGCTGCCGGAGACGCAGCCGCCTCACCTGACACCAGCGCAGCCGATCACGATCTGCACGTCGCCGCGCTCTGCAAACTTCGGGAAAAAGCGACCGCCGAACCAGGAACCCGACGTGTCGTGCCGGGTTCTGAAAACTCGACGTTCACAGAAGGAGACCACGATCATGAAGAAGCTTGCCGCCGGATGTCTGCTTGCCGCCGCGACGCTGACCAGCGCGTATGCCGCGACAACGCTCAGCAGCGCACCGTCCGAAAGCTGGACCGTGACCAACTACTACAAGCAGTCGGTCTACGATCCGAAGGAAAGCAAGATCGGCGACATCGACGACGTCCTCGTCGACAAGTCGGGCAAGATCACCGGCCTCGTCATCGGCGTCGGCGGCTTCCTCGGCGTCGGCGAGAAGGACGTCATCGTGCCGTTCAGCGCGATCAAGACCGCGCACAAGAACGACAAGTGGTGGCTGACGCTCGACGAGACCAAGGACAGTCTCAAGTCCGCCCATGGCTATACCTACGACAAGGCGAGCACCACCTGGGTGCCGGCCAAGAGCTGATCATGAACTGACCCGGCCCAGACCAGGAGCCGGGCATCAGCCAAGGCCTGAAGACGGGCCACGCCGCCCCCGGCGTGGCCCGTCTTCGGATGTCGTCACTGCGCTCCCGCAACAGGCTCCATGGGCAGGGTTACGTCGCGGTGGAGGACGCGCCCTCAATGGTTTCGCGCAAGGCATCCGTCGAATACGGCTTGCGCATCCGCGGAACATTCGACAGTCGTGGTGGAAACGCGATCTGCTCACCGTAGCCCGAGGCGAACGCAAACGGCACACCGAGATCGACCAGCCGCTCGGCGACCTCGAAACTCGTCTCACTGCCAAGATTGACATCGAGGAGGGCGAAATCCGGCGTTTTCTCGCCAATCAGTTGCAGCGCGCGATCGACGCTGCTGGCGACGCGGATCGACGATACGCCGAGCTTGCGCACCATCTCCTCGACGTCAAGAGCGATGATCATGTTGTCTTCAAGAACGAGGATGTCGTCCGGCAGAAGGCTCGACGCCCGCGCCAAGCGCAGCTCGGCCGCGCGCGACGGCGGCCCGATGTCGCTCGCTTGGCGCACATGGCTCGCAGGCACCACGAACGCTGCCCGCAGCCCATCGAGTGCGAAATCGATCCGCGCCTCACCCTTGAGATCATGGGCGATCGAACGTTCGATCACCGTGCTGCCGAAACCGCGCCGCAGCGGCGGCTTGACAGGCGGGCCGCCCTGTTCTCGCCAGTTGATCGTGAAGCGGCCGACCGGATCGAACCCTGTATCGATCGCCACGACGCCGCGGCTATCGCTGAGCGCACCGTATTTAGCCGAATTCGTGATCATTTCATGCATTACCAGCGCCACCGTGGTGAACGCCTCGGGAGCGATCTGGGCATCCGGTCCCGAAATCAGCACGCGCTCGCCCTTGGCGCCGAGATAGGCGCCGGCCTCGGCGTTGACCAGCGCCGAGAACAGCGCCGGCCCCCACTGCTCGGCCGTGATCTGATCATGGGCGCGTGCGAGCGCCTGAATGCGCCCGCCAACGACCGCGGTGAAAGCCTCCACGGTCTGACTGCTATCGCGGCTCTGCGAAATTACGCCCCGGATCAGAGCGAGGATGTTACGGACGCGATGATTGAGCTCAGCGACGAGAAGCTCCTGGCGCTGCTCGGCGCGTCGCCGCTCGGCAAGCGTCTGGTCAGTGAGCCGCAGAATGACTTCCAGCAGGCTGAAGCGGAGATTTTCGGCGATGCGACGCTCGACGGGCTTCCACGGCACCGACTGCCCGCGCACGGTCTCCTTCCACAATTCGAAGCTCTTGCGCGGCGTCAGGCGCTCCCCATGGGGACCGATGGTCACGGACTTGGCGGGATTACCCGCCCAGTTGACATTGCGCGCGGCCTCCTGCCTGAAGAACAGGATGAAATCCCGCGCCGGTCGTGACAGCGGCATCACCAGCATGCCGGCGGCGCGATCGGCAAAATCCCTGCCGGCCGGATAGCTCGCGGCGATCTCCTGCCGCGCCAGGATCTCAGTGACCTCGTGGCGGCACAAGTGCTCGATCAGGCCCGCGAACTGGGCCTCGGTCGGCGCGAGCCCGCGCAGCACGCCCCGACCATTCACCCAAACTCCGATGCCGTCGCAAACCAGCAGGTCCGCGATATCGTCGAGATGGCCGATAATGCTGTCGAAGCGCATATTTTCGCTGGCCATCACGGTAACGAGGCGCTGGTGCAGCAGTTGGCCACGGGCCTCGACAGCGACTTCCGTCTCGCGCTCACGGTTCTCCATCAGCAACGAGAACATCTGGCCGAACAGCTCGGCCGCGGTGCGGCGCCCGAACCCGACATAGTGCGGCGCGTAGTGATGACAGGCGATCAGGCCCCACAGCTTGTTCTGGCGCAGCACCGAGACCGACATCGACGCCCGCACGCCCATGTTCCGCAGATACTCGAGATGAATGCTCGACACGCTGCGCAGCGTGCTCATCGACATGTCGAGCGGGCGACCGTGCTCGTCCAGCCCGGGCTCGACGGCGAACGTCTCGGCATCGATATCGGGAATGATCCGCAACCAGTTGCGTTCGTAGAGGCGGCGGGCCTGCTGAGGAATGTCGGAGGCCGGGTAGTGCTGGCCGAGATAGGAGCCGACATCGTTTTGCGCCGACTCCGCGATCACCTCGCCCGATCCATCATCGTCGAAACGATAGATCATGACCCGGTCGAAGCCGGTCAGCGCCCTCATTTCACGCGCCGCGCTCCGAAAGAACGTACGCTCGGTATCCGCCTGGCGAAGACGGGCCACCATGCCCTGCACGATGGCGGACGCATTCAGCGCCGCATCATCGACATTTCGCTCGCATTCGACGACGACACGATCGCCGAGTGCGTGAACGGCGACGTCGCAGACCAAGCCGCCCGCCGTCAGCCGAACGCCGAAGATGCGGGCTGTGGTATCGCCCATCACGGCGCTCTGGAGATTGCCGCGAATGGTGTGCAATGCCTCCTCGAGAAAGAACGCGTCGAGCGGCTGGCCGATCATCGCGCCCGGCTCAACGCCGAGCCAGTCCACGACATTCGCAGACACCCTTTCGACGCGCCATGTCGCAAGCGACACGACGACAATGAAGCCGTAACTCTGCACCCGGCCGAGCAGATGGATCGGCTCGCGATCGCAGTTCGTCAGATCGACCGTAGCTGCGCCCTCGCTCATTGCACCGCCTCCGCCCGAAAAGCCGACGCGAACCGATCGAACGTCTCCACCGCGGCCGCAACGGCCTGCCCCGGAGCCCGCCTCGCCGCGTCGGACGCCTCGAGCCGGGACAGGAATGTCGGCCAGTACGCCTTGCCGGCGCCATGACCAAGATAGCGCGTCGCCGCCTGCATGCGCGGGCTCGCGTTGGCCATGGCGTGGCCGAGCAGCCACAAGCCGCCGAGCCGGGAGCCCTCCAACACGTAAAGCACGCCCAGAAGGCTTGCCTCACCTGTCATCGCCGGCGAATCGCTATCAACCCGCGGCGCTTCACCGAACGCGGCGATATCTTCGATCAGAGCCTGGGATCGTGCCCGCTCCGGCCAGTCTTCAAGCAGTGTCGCGACGCCCGCACGCTGCAGCGCCGCCTCGATCGGCAGCAAGGCTCTCGCAGACGCCCGCAGGAAGACGCGGTATCCATCCTCGCCGGCAGCAAACAGCGGGCCGATGCCTGCATCGAGCGCGGCATGCTGCACGGCCGACGCCTCGCGCAACAAAGCGCGCATCGACACGGCGGCTTCGGGCGGGTTCGCAGCAGACAGGGAAGATTGCAGTGACAATGTCAAAACCGGCCTCGCTTCTTATCGGTCACACGCGGCGCCGGCTTGCCGGAGAAACCCGACAGGCCAATCGCCGCAAAGCTGTTGGGGAGACATCCCGGCCGAACCAGGCTCACTCCAAGCTGCATCACCGCTCGGATGTGTAGAACATGGAAGCCAACGGCCCATCGACAACCGCGGCAACCGCGTTCGGTTCCCGAGTACGCAATCTCCAGCGTGCGCCGTTCCCATTCTGGAACAGGCGTCCGCGAACAAAGTCGCGTCAATGTGCTCTGGCTGCACGTCGCTCCGGCGATTCGCGACCGTACCAGCCGGTTGGTGAGAATGGCGTCGACGACGTCTGTGCGGAGCCCACCGCACCGCCGACAATCTGATATGGTCCGGCGTCGAGGCCCCGCGCCCGGCATCTATCAGATACTGACAGCCTGACATCGACGGACCCCACGCATGAAAAAGATCGGCTTCCTCTCCTTCGGCCACTGGGCACCCTCGCCGCAATCGCAAACCCGCACCGCAGGCGATGCGCTGCTGCAGTCCATCGATCTCGCGGTCGCGGCCGAGCAACTGGGCGCGGACGGCGCCTATTTCCGCGTGCATCATTTCGCACGCCAGCTGGCGTCGCCGTTCCCGCTGCTGGCTGCGGTCGGCGCCAGGACCAGCCGCATCGAGATCGGCACTGCGGTCATCGACATGCGCTACGAAAACCCGCTCTACATGGCCGAGGATGCCGGCGCCGCCGATCTCATCGCCGGCGGGCGGTTGCAGCTCGGGCTCAGCCGCGGCTCGCCCGAGCAGGTGATCGACGGCTGGCGCTATTTCGGCTTCAGCCCCGCGGAAGGGCAGACCGACGCCGACATGGGCCGGCGCCACACCGAGGTGTTCCTCGATCTGTTGCGCGGCGAAGGCTTCGCGCAGCCCAACCCGCGGCCGATGTTTCCCAACCCGCCCGGCGCGTTGCGCCTCGAGCCGCATTCACCGGGCCTGCGCGAGCGCATCTGGTGGGGCGCCGGCTCCAACGCCACCGCGGTGTGGGCCGCCAAGCTCGGCGTCAACCTGCAGAGCTCGACGCTCAAGAACGATGAGACCGGCGAGCCTTTCCATGTCCAGCAGGCCGCGCAGATCCGGGCCTATCGCGCCGCCTGGAAGGAGGCCGGCCACACCCGCGAGCCGCGGGTATCGGTGAGCCGCAGCATCTTCGCGCTGGTCGACGACCGCGACCGCCTCTATTTCGGCCGCTCCGGCCAGGACGACGACCAGGTCGGCTTCATCGACGAGCGCACCCGCGCGATCTTCGGCCGCAGCTACGCGGCCGAACCGGACGTGTTGATCGAACAACTGAAGGCGGACGAGGCGATCGCGGAAGCCGATACCCTGCTGCTGACCGTGCCGAACCAGCTCGGCGTCGCCTACAACGCCCATGTCATCGAGGCGATCCTCAAGCACGTCGCGCCCGCGCTCGGCTGGCGCTGACATCACGACAAAGGCGGCGCTTTGCTGCGCCGCCTTGTCGAAGAATGATGTCCGGACTTGCGAAACCAATCGGCCGCCTAGTGATGCACCGCCGAGACGGCGCCGGCTCCGACATCATCGCGCCGCCCATCGTCGGCTGCGAGATCGTCGGCGCTCGCCTCCGGCTTCCAGCCCATGCGCTTGGCCCACATCGCGGTGAGAATCGGCACGACGATCGCCGTGACGAGGCAGGACGTCGCCACGAGGGCGGTGGCCGCCGGCGCGACCTTCTGGAAGGCCGGGATCATGTCGCCGATGATCTTGGGATTGGCGATCGCAGCGCCGGCCGTCGACGACGCCGCAAGACCCGCGGCGCCGTTGCCACGGCCGATGAACCGGTCGGCAAGCATCAGCGGAATGCCGGTGACGACGATCACCCCGAGCCCGAGCAGGATACCCGGCAGGCCGCTGGTGAGAATGACCTTCATGTCGATGCCGTTGCCAAGCGCGAAGCCGAAGAACGGAATCAGCGGGTGGACGCAGCGGCCGAAGAACGCCCGCAACTCGTGATCGAGATTGCCGAGAGCAAAGCCGATGATGAACGGTAGCACGGCGCCAACGAACAGCCGCGGCTCGAACACCGCCGCGCCGGCAGCACCGAGAATCAGCATCGAGATCAGCGGGCCGGATTCGACCGACATCAGCACGAAGGCGCTGGCTTCCTCCTTCTTGCCGTACTGCTGCATCAGCGCGGCGTAGAGGCCGGCATTGGTCATGTCCATCGCGGAGGTGATGGCGAGCACCGAGATGCCGGCGAGGAGACCGGTCTCGATGCCGCCCTCAGGCAAAACGCGGATGGCCACCAGCGTCACCAGCCAGGCAACGAGCGTCTTGGTGGCGAGCAGCGTGCCCGACTTGCGCAGCACGGTGCCTGTGGCCCGCAGATCGATGGTCGCGCCCATGCAGAAGAACCATACGGCGAGAATCGGCACCGTGCCGGTGATGAGGCCGTTGGTGAACGAGCCGAAATACGCGCCGGCGCCGGGGGACCACGTCCGGCACATGGCGCCGAGCACCAGCGGCACGAGCATCAATCCGCCAGGCACCTTCTCGATCGCAGCCTTGATTCGCATTTTCTTCCCTTCTCTTGTTTTTGTGTTGTGGTGGTTCGGCGTGAAAGCGCTAGGCCTGCCTGAAGCGCAGGTTGCTGCGCGACAACTGGTCGATCGAGCGACAGCCCATCAGCCGCATGTCCCGCTCGATCTCGACACGCAGCAGATGCAGTGCGCGGGTGACGCCGGCCTCGCCGGCCGCCGCGAGCGGATAAAGGTAATAGCGCCCAAGCCCGACGGCCTTGGCGCCGACGGACAACGCCTTGAGCACATCGGTGCCACGCTGGATGCCGCCGTCCATGATCACATCGATGCGATCCCCCGCCACATCGACGATCTCCGCGAGCTGGTCGAACGCGGCGCGGGAGCCGTCGAGCTGGCGACCGCCATGGTTTGAGACGATGACGCCGGAACAGCCGATCTCGGCAGCACGGACCGCATCCGCCGGGGCCATCACGCCCTTCAGACAGAAGGCGCCGCCCCAGATCTGCACCATCTCGGCGACATCGTCCCAGCTGATCGACGGATCGAGCATCTCGGTGAAATAGCGACCGATGGACATCGCGCTACCGCCGAAATCGACATGGGCGTCGAGCTGCGGCAGGCTGAATTTCTCATGCGTGAGGTAATTGATCCCCCACATCGGCTTCATCGCGAACTGCGCCATGCCGTTGAGGTTGAGGCGGAATGGAATGGTGAAGCCGGTGCGCAGGTCGCGCTCGCGATTGCCGCCGGTGACGCTGTCCACGGTCAGCATCATCACCTCGACGCCGGCCTCCCGCGCCCGCTGCATCATGGCGCGGTTGAGGCCGCGGTCCTTGTGGAAATAGAACTGGTAGACCTGCGGACCGGCGTGGGCGCGGCGCACCTCCTCGAGGCTGACGGTGCCGAGCGAGGACACGCCGAACATCGTGCCGGTCTTCGCCGCAGCGGCAGCGACGGCGCGCTCGCCCTGGTGATGAAACAGGCGCTGCAGCGCGGTCGGCGAGCAGTAGAACGGCACCGCAAGTTTCTGGCCCATGACCGTGGTCGACAGGTCCACATCGGCGACGCCGCGCAGAATGCTGGGCACGAGGTCACACGCCTTGAACGCCTCGGTATTGCGACGGTAGGTGACCTCGTCCTCGGCCGCGCCGTCGATGTAGTTGAAGATCGGTCCGGGCAGCCGGCGCTGCGCCAGGCGGCGGAAGTCGTGAAAATTGTGGCACTGCGCCAGACGCACGCGTGACCTCCCCCTGGTTGCCGGGCGACGATCGACCGCGGCGACGATCGGCCACCTTGGAACTATGCTGTACCCGTTGAAGGTCGTGGTAAAAAGATTTTACCATGCCGTCAATCCCTCTTGATCGACCCATCATCCGGGTTGCACAAGCGGGGGCCACGAGAAGATGCCGGCGGCCACTGGCAGGGACAGCTTCTTCAGGAGACGACGACGAGCGTGATCAACACCGTACGGACACCCAAGGTCGCGCAAGCGATCGCCGACCATATCGAGAAGCTCATCCTCGAGGGCACGTTGCGGCCGGACGAACGACTCGCGCCCGAGCGCGATCTCGCCGAAAAGCTGCAGATCTCGCGGCCTTCCCTGCGCGACGCCCTCGGCCTCCTCGTCGAGCGCGGGCTGCTCGTCAGCGACCGCTCGGGCACCCGTGTCGCACAATTCCTGTCGCCGCTGCTGCAGCCGCTCGCCACCCTGCTCGAGGACAAGCCGCGCGTCACCGCCGACTACTTCGAATTCCGCCGCATCCAGGAGGCCCACGCCGCACGGCTCGCCGCCGAGCGTGCCACTGACATCGACCGCGCGGCGATCCGCGAATGCATCGGCCGCATGAAGCGCGCCCACGGCCTCGAGGATCCGACCCAGGAGGGCGAAGCCGACGTCGAGCTTCACCTGCTGATCTATGAGGCCAGCCACAACGTGGTGCTGCTCCATGTCATGCGCGCCCTCGCTGACCTGCTGCGCAGCAACATCTTCTACAGCCGCAGCCAGCTCTACCTGCGCGAGGGCGTGCGCGAGCGGCTGCTGGAGCAGCATATCGCACTGGCCGATGCCGTCGTCGACGGCCGTGCCTCCGATGCCGAGGCGCGTGCGACCGAGCATGTCCGCTTCGTCTTCGAGACGGTGGAAGAGATCCGGCGCGACAGCGAGCGGCTCGAAACCTCGCTCAGCCGCATCGAGCGCAAGCACCTGCTGGCGAAGTGATGGTCGAGCCGCGCGGCGGTTGACAGGAGAGCCACCAGCGCTCGCGCGGGCGGCTTGCTACGGATGCGCTTCACCGGGAGCTGCAGCGCCGGTGCCCCCTTCAGCGATCATCGCTTCGATCAGCTGCGGCAGGCCCCAGCCGCATGTCGACGCGCAGTTGCTCGACCTGCCTCACACTCCACGACGATAGCCCGCGCCGAGGCAACGGCCTTCACCACCGTCTCAGAGGTGCGCATTGCCGGCGGAGCACCGATCGACAAGCACGCCATGATACGCGACAGCAGCAACAACGTCGCTGCAAGCATCACGCCCCCGACGGCCATCTGCGCAATCACATGCTTGATGGACGCACTGCCATCCACAAACACGTCGAAAGCATTGTGCATGATGCGGCTCGATCCCGTTGCATTCGCTTCTGCACGTGGAGCTATAGTCCGAGTCGCGGAGGCGATGCTTCAGGTAAATTTAACGGGGCGTTGTTGACTCATGCGCGACTCGGGGCCAAGTCCACCCGCGGCTGGCGCCGGGCATTGATGATGCCTTCCAGAGCATCGGAATGGAGCGCGATGCTGCCCGTGACCAGGTAGGCAGCGTATTTGATCACCAGCACCGCGGCACTAACCGCCAGACTTCCCATCGCGATCTTCAGCGAGCGGTTCATCGCGCTCTTCGCGGCAGCCGCAATCCCGGCCGCCCGGCATCATGTGCGCATACGGCCTCACGATGCATCCGATTCGATGACTGTTTATCGTCAGCCAGCGTAACGGGGCTGTCCATCTTAAAATGTCGGCGGTGTGCAGACCCAGAGAATGCTGGCCGCGGCGTCGCCGAGGTTTCGGTAGGAATGCGGAATGTTCGAACGGAAGCAGAAGCCATCACCGGTCTCGAGCCGGTGCCTGTCACCATTCAGGGTCAGTTCGACGACCCCGGCGAGAACATAGCCGACTTCCTCGCCTTCATGCGTGATCGTCTCCCCGCTCAATCCGCCGACTTCCAGATGATGGATATTGCACTGGAGAAGATGGCCTTCCTTGTAGGGGATGATGCGCTCGAGCATCACGCCGCGCGACGCCCGCTTGCGCTTGTCCAGGGTGATGAACGGCCGCGCGCCCTTGCGGAAGATCACAGCTTCGTCGTCGGACGGCTCGTCGAACAGCCAGCTGATGTTGGTTTCCAGCACCTGGACGACGCGGTGAATCATCGGAAGGGAGGGCAGAACCTTTCCGTTCTCAACCTTGGAGAGCAAACTTTCCGAGCATCCCCCGCGGACAGCGAGCTCCTTCAGCGTCAAACCCTTCATCTGCCGCGCAAGGCGCAGCCGCAAACCGAGGCTCTTCTTGGTATTGGTCAGGCCATCCCGTTGCGGCTCTTGGCTTTTCTTCCTCGTCATCCCAGACCCTTGTCGGACGCGACCGGCTCGGTCGTCGTTATCGATGGTCCTAGTGCGCCATGCCGCCATCGACCATCATCTGCTTGGCCGTGATATAGCGGGATTCCTCGGATGCCAGAAATACGTAAATGGGGGCAACCTCGTCCGGTGTTCCCTGGCGCCCGAGAGGCACGATCCGCCTGACCACCTCGCCATGTGCCTCCACACCGCCCATCAGGGCGATCGCCGGATTGTTGAAGGGCGTGTCGATCCACCCCGGCAGCACAGAGTTGACGCGGATGTTGTCGGGAGCGAGCTCCTGCGCCAGCGCCACCGTGAAAGCGATGACCGCTCCCTTGGCCGCGGCATAGCCGGTCATTCCCGGAGCGCCGCGAAGTCCAGCCAGCGACGATGTTGTGATGATGCTTCCGCCGCCGGCCCGGCGCAGCGCCGGCGCGGCATATTTCGCGGCGAAGAACGTGCCACGCGCATTGACATCGAAGACGGCATCCCAGTCCGCCGCGGCGAAGCCCTCGGCGTGCCCCAGCCGCTGCAGGCCGGCAAAGACGACGAGCGTATCGAGCCCACCCATGCGCGCCTCGGCCGTGGCGACGGCATCCCGAACACTGTGTTCGTCGCGAACGTCACAAGCCAGGGCCGAGGCATGGCCCGCGTCTCCCGCAGCTGCCGCGACCGTCCCATCCGCTGCGGGCAGGTTGATGTCGGCGACGACTATCCCTGCACCATTGGCAGCAAAGGCCAGCGCCGCGGCCTGGCCGATGCCTGTCGCCGCTCCGATCATCAAGGCTCTCTTTCCGGCAAGTCTCATGATGCGTTCTCCTGGTACGAGGTCTCTGCCTCTTCGGCACTCGAAAGCGGATTTCGTGCCCATCGCCCGATGGTCGGCCCCGGCAGATCATCCATTGACGCCGTGCTCATCGACCGCACGTCGCGCGGATTGTCCGGACATCCCGAACGATGCTGCCGGCAGCTGCCGCGGCTCCAGATGACAGGCAGTGGCATGCCCGGCGCCACCGGCCAGAAGCGCGGGCTCCCGGCTTCGGCAGGCGTCGAAGACGAACGGACAACGGCTCTGGAACGAGCAGCCCCGCGGGATGTGGATCGGGTCCGGGGGCTCGCCCTCGAGCAGATAGGTCTGGGGCAGGAACGGCTTTGCCTCCACGGTGCTGACGGAGCTCAGCAAGGTCCGTGTGTAGGGGTGAGACGGGTTGTCGAAGATCGTCGCGTTGTCGCCGATCTCCACGATCCGGCCGAGATACATCACCGCGATACGCGCGCAGGCGCGACGGACCATCGCGAGATCATGGGAGATATAGAGATAGGTGATGCCGTGCCTGCGCTGGAGGCCATCGAACAGGTCGAGAAGCCTGGCCTGCTCGACCTGATCGAGAGCGGACAGCGTCTCGTCGAGGATCAGCAGCTTCGGCTCCAGCACCATCGCGCGCGCGATGTTGACACGCTGACGCTGCCCGGCGCTCAGCCCTACGGGCAAGCTGTCATAGAGGTCGAGCGAAAGGCCGACCTCCGTCATCACCTCGCAGACCCGCTCTCTCAACCGGCGGCCCGAAGCAAGACGATGGATGCGCAGCGGCTCCTCGATCGTGGCCCCGATCGATGCATGCGACGGGATGGCGTTGTAGGGATCCTGCAGCAGCAGCTGAAACTTGCGGCGCATCGCCAGCAGCGCCTCGCCACGCAGCACCGCAACATCGCCGCCGTCCACCTCGATCGCGCCGGTATCCGGCTTTTCCAGCGACGACAGCAGGCGCGACAGCGTCGACTTTCCACAGCCGGATTCGCCGATCAGACCCAGGCTCTCGCCGCGACGCACCTCGAACGACACGCCGCGCACGGCTTGCACCTGCTTCTTGCCGAACAGCGACGCCCGATCCTTGACCTCGTACAACTTGGCGACATCGACCACTTTCAGCACGACGGGCTCGGCGCTCGGCCGGGGGACCTCACCGACGCCGCTCCAGAGGCGCGGCACCTTCGCGAGCAGCTCGCGGGTATAGGCGTGAGACGGCTGCGCCTGCAGCGCCGCCTTGTCCTGTGTCGCGACCACCCTGCCCTGATGCAGGACCACGACCTCGTCGGCGATATCCGTGATCGTTCCCAGCGACGAGGATACGAAGACGATGGAGGTCTCGAAGTCGCGCTGCAGCTCGCGCAGCAACCGCAGAATTTGCGCCGCGACCGTGACGTCCAGCGGCTGCGTGATGTTGTCTGCGACAAGCAGTTTCGGCCGCGAGATCAGCGCATCGACAATCATCGCGCGCTGCATCATGCCACCGGAGAACTGAAACGGATACTCGTCGAAGCGCGCCCCGGCCGAGGGGATGCGAACCGCATCCAGGAGTTCGATCACACGGTGGCGCGCATCCCTGCCGGACAGACCGGGTTCGATCTTCCTGAGCTTTTCCTCGATCTGGTGGCCGACCGGCATCGTCGGATCAAGCGCCGTGGTGGGATTTGAGCCGATGTAGGCGATTTCGCGGCCTCGCAAGGCCGCCATCGCAGCGCCGGACATGCCGAGGAGATCGGAGCCGCGATAGATGACCTTGCCGGAAGCGATCCGCAGCGGCGGCGGCAGCCAATTGACCAGCACCTGCGCCAGCAGGGTCTTCCCCGATCCGCTCTCCCCGATCACGCCGAGAACGGCCCGCGGCTGCACCGTAAAACTGACGTCCGACAGCAGCTTACGCGGGGCGTTCGCCCCGATGGCGATACTGAGGTTCTCGACCTTCAGAAGGGGCTCCGCCATCAGGCCGCTCCCTGCAGGACGAGGTTCCGGCTGCGCTCGAGCACACCGCCGATCAGGTTGAGGCTGCCCAGCGACAGCGCCAGAAGACAGCCGGGCACGATGGTGATCCACCAGGCGTTAAGCAGGTATTGCGTGCCGCCCGAAATGATGGTCCCGAAGGTCGGGGTCGGCGGCTGGATGCCGATGCCGATGAAGCCGAAGATCGCCTCGAAAATCATCATGCGGGCGACGTCGAGCACCGCGACAAACGCGATCGAGGGCAGGATCGACGGCGCGATGTGCCGCAACATGATGCGGACATCCGAGGCACCGATGATCCGGGCGGCGCGCACATATTCCTTTTGCCGTTCGGCAAGGGTCACACTGCGCGCGACACGCGCATAGGTCGGCCAGCCTGCGAGGACGAGAACGGCGATGATGGTGAAGGCGTTCGGCCTGGACATGCCCAGGATGGTGATCGCGAGGATGATCACGGGAATGGACATCTGGACGTCCGTCACCCGCATCAGGACGACATCCGTCCATCCTCCGCGGTAGCCCGAGAAGATTCCGATGGCGCACCCCAGAACGAACATCAGGACGACACTGGCGGTTCCGATCAGGAACGCGTTGCGCAGGCCGATCAGAGAGCGCAGCAGCAGGTCACGACCAAGCTGGTCGGTGCCCAGAAGATGCGGCAGGCGTCCGCCGTCCATGAAAAAGGGCGGAAGAAACTTGTCCTGCACGGTGATCTTCGTGGCGGATGCATCGATGAGGAACGGTCCGGCGACAGTCAGGACGAGCAACAGAACGAACAGAAGGCTCGCGATCTTCATGTCCGGCGAACGCCATGCGGTGCGCAGGATGCGCGCATTGACGCTAAGGCTCCGGGCGGGCGCGGTGATGGCGGATGGGGAAACGGTCATGGCCAAACTCAGAACTTCAAACGCCTGTCGATCGTGGTCGAGGCGAAATCGACGGCGATATTGATGACGACAAGAACGGCGCTCGCGAAGATCGCGACCGTCTGGATCACGGGAAAATCGCGCTGAAACACCGCGTTGATCGTCAGCAGGCCAACGCCGGGAAAGCTGAAGATGTACTCCACCACGAACAGGCCGCCGAGCAGCATGCCAATCATCTGGGCGCCGAAGCTGTTGAGCAGCGGCACCGCGGCGTTGCGCAGGACGTGGCGGAACAGCATCGTTCTTGCGGTCAGTCCGCGAACCTGGCCGATGTCGTAGAACGGTTCGCGGATGTTCGAGGCGACCGCCACGGAGATCGAGCGGATCATCACCGGCGCCAGTTCGATCGCCAAGACCATGGCCGGAATGAGCACGTAGCCGACATGGCGATAGCCGATGGCCGGCAGCCATCCGGTCTTGGCCGACAGAAGATAGATCAGCACGATCCCGACCCAGATGTTCGGCAACGACACCAGGAACGATGACAGATAGAGCGCGAGCTTCTGCGACCAGCCGCCATTGCTGACGCCGGCCAGAATGCCGAGCGGGATCGACAGGGCGCAGGCCAGCAGGAATCCGCTCGCCGCAAGCAGCAGCGTGTAGGGCAGCGCCCGGCCGATCAGTGCGATGACCGACGCGCGCTCCGCAGGCGCGGAGCCGCCGGCATCCTGCGATCCTCCGGTCGCACCGCCCTGCTTGCCGCGAATGAATGAGGTGCCGAAATCGCCCCTGGCGAGATCGCCAAGATAGCGCGCGAACTGCAGCGGGATGGGGTCGCGCAAGCCGAGACGCTGTGCGGCTTCCTCCATTGCCGACGGCGTCGCCATCGGCCCGAGGATGATGCGGATCGGATCTCCCGGCGCGACGCGCAGGAGCGTGAAGATGACAAACGCAACGAGCAGGATGATCAGCACACCCTGACTGATGCGCCGCAGGAAAAACTCCAGAGCAAAGGCCATCGGTCATCTCACCTGTGAGGAGCGGACACGGGCGATGCGGCCCATGCCGCATCGCCCGCCGGGCAATCTCAGGAGAGCGTCGCCTTCGACAGGTCGATCGGGCCGTTCGGATAGAACTTGACGCCGCTGAGCTTTCCGCTCATCGCTCGCAGGAACACCGAGGAAAACAGCGAAATGCTCGGCGCCTTCGCCGCGATGAGAGGCAGGGTCTCCTCGCGAAGGATCTTGAGACGCGCCTCGGTGGAGGTGGCGTTGCGCTCCTTTTCCAGCGAGACGTCGATCGCGGGATCGCTGATGCCGTTGATCAGGGCGAACTTGGAGAGGTAGTTCGGGCGCAGCACGAGGTCCGGCTCCGGCGAGCCCGTGATCCAGCCGACGTCGATGATGTGTCCCGGCCCCTGGCCGTCGGCACGGCGATAGAGCTGTTCCTCCCAGGCCGCGGGCTCCAGCGTCGTGAGCTTGACCGGAAAACCCTGCTCCTGAAGCATCGCCGTAATGAGTTCACCGTACTCGCGCGTCTTCGGGTAGAAGCCGACCGAGGTGATGTACTCGATTTCGGGCAATCCGCGCCCCTTCGGAAATCCCGCCTCGGCCAGCAGGGCCTGAGCCTTCTCCGGATTGTAGTCGGGATATCCCTTGACCTCGGTGAAGCCGAACTTGACCGGCGAGACATGGCAATTGGATGCCTGCCCGGCTTCGCCGACCACGGCCAGCACCTGCGTCCGGTCGATGGCATGACAAACGGCGAGCCGCACCCTGGAATCGTTGAAAGGCGGCTTGTTGCAGCGGAAATGCAGATACTTGTTCTCGCTGGACAGCGAGCGGTCCGTCTTGAGCTTCGCCTCCTTCTTGAGCGAGAGATACTGCTCGGGCTCGAGACGTTCCGTCAGGTGATATTGCCCGTTCAGCAGGCCCAGCACGCGGGTGTTGGCATCGGGGACATACGCCCAGACAAGTTGCTCGATGGACGGCTTGCCTTCGTGAAACTTGTCGAACGCCGCGAACTTGATCTGGTCGCCGACGGTCTCGACATACTTGAACGGCCCGGTTCCGTTCGGCCGTTGCTTCAGTGTCTGGGGATTGCGGATATCGGCCGCCGACATGATGGGAAGGAAGCTGGATACGTACCAGAAGTTGAGCGCGGGATAGCCGTACTTGCTGGTGTTGAGCCGCACCGTATGGTCGTCGACGATCTCGACATCGACACGCCCCGGATACCAGGCGGACGCCGGCCTGTCGGGGTTGGAGGCATATTCGTAGGTCGCCTTGACGTCTTCGGCCGTGAACGGCTTGCCGTCATGAAACGTCACGCCGCGGCGCAGCTTGTACTCCAGCGTGTGCTCGTCGACGATCGACCATTCGGTCGCGAGATCAGGCAGGATCTCGCTCGGATTGGCTTCGCTCATCGGGCACTTCGTCAGATGGCCAAAGAGAAAGCCTTCCGCGGTGATCTGCGGCGCCACGGTGTGCGAGGTCGGATCCCAGCTGCTTGTCACGGTCCCCGCCGCGGCAAAGATCAGAGGTCCGCTCGCCGCCGCGGCATTTCCAGCGACAGCCGGCAGCGACAATGCTGCAGCGCCCAAAGCGGTCGTCTTGAGGAGTTCGCGCCTGCTTATCGTCATGGGTAGGTTTCCTCCGTTGCTGAACAGGTCATGCAAAGGGGCACCAGCCAGCGATCGAACGCAGCCGCGGATAATGAAAAATGCGCCCCTTGAGGAAAGCGGGCTTCTTGATCGGCCCGTCAATCTCCGCCGACAGGATTAAATCCAACCACAACCTTATTCAAGTCACTTGAATGAGGATATCGATATATTTCCGGCTCTCCATATGAGCCACCGGTCACGACGACCCGCGGCAATGCCGATGAATGCTCCAGCATTCGCTCGCGCTACGTGACGCCAGCAGCAGCGCGTCATCGCGCACACTGCGACGCACGACACACACGCAGGCGACACATCAGGCCCCCGCAATTCGAGACGCTATCATGGATGACTGGCGCTCTTGCGACGTGCGCGCGCATCGCGCGTGCGCGGCAGCGCGTTGAAATGCCGCATCGGTCGCTGCGACCTGGCACGACACCGTAACGATAGATCTATCGGCGGACTCGCGATGATGCTGATCGTGCACAATGTTGACGCTAAGCGCCCGCACTTTCGAAAAAGCTTGCGCTCAAGAAAAGAAGGCCCGGTCGGTGGACCGGGCCTTCGCAACGACATGAGACGCGTTACTTTCTGACCGGCGCGTAGAACGTGCCATCGACCTCCGCGATGTCGTCCTGATCGAGCTTGCGCACCTCGAGCACGGTGCGCGGCGGATACGGCCCCTTGCCCCACAGCTCTTCCTGCACCTTGTTCACCACCGGACGCAGGCGAACCACGTCGGAGACATAGATCGTCAGCCGCACGGCATCCTGCAAAGTGGCGCCTTCGGCGGCGGCGACCTGCTTCATGTTGAGGAACATCTGGCGCACGCGCGCCTCCTCCCCCTCGACCAGCTTGTTGGTCACGGGGTCGACGCCGCGCATGCCGCCGACAAAAATGAACTCGCCGGCGCGCGCGCCGACGCTCCAGGATCCGCTCGGCTGCACGCCGCCCGCCACTGGCGGAATGATCTTGACGTCGCCGGCAAAGGCGTGGCTCGACAGCAGCGCGCAGGCAACGAGGCCCGCGAGCAGTTTCGAATGGACGATCATGGATAACCTCCGGGTCAGGACAGAAACTCTGTCAGGGGTGAAAGATTTTTTCCGGCCCGCTCGCGCGGCGAGCGGCGCGAGAGACGCGCGCGATCGATCAGCGGGCGCTCCACGGATCGCGACGACGCTGCCAGAACGGCGCGTCGGCAAAGCGGTGCTCGGACGCATAGAGTCCGGCCTGGGTGGCGAGATGGGACGCGATGCCCTGCAGGAATTGCTGCTCGTAGCGCACCGCAATCGACGCGTCGCCGCCGACCAGCCCGGCGATACTCTCCGCCGCGCGCAGGCCGCTCCACAGCGCGGTCGCCATTCCATTGGCGCCCAGCGGATCCATCGCGCTGGCGGCATCACCGGCGCGGACGATGCGGCCTTCGACCAGCGTCGCCGCCGTCACCGTCGCCGCCGATGCGAACTGCAGCTCCGCCGAGGTCGCCAGATCAATGCCCAGACTTTCCAGCCGGGCGGCGATCACGCTAGTCTGCGATGCCAGCCCGGCCCACACCGGAGCATCCTTGCGCAAACCGGACGGCAGAAGATCGGAGTCCGTGAACAGGCCCACGAGGACCCGGCTGCCCGGCATCATGGACATGTACCACCAACCGAACGGCACGGCCTCGACCAGGGTCGCAGCAACGGCCTCGACATCGTCATCGAGCGGATGAATGCTGTAGCAGGCCACGAGCCTGTCCAGCCGGTGCAACGTGTCAGGACCACAGCTGATGGCCGCACGGCCGGTGCAGTCAACGACGAACTCCGCCGTGACCGACGATCCGTCCGACAGCCCGATCGTGACCTCGTCCGCCGAACGCATCAGCTGCCGCGCCTCGGCCGCGATGCGGTCGACGCCATCAGCCGCGAGCGCCGTCGCCATCCGCGCCTCGAGCCGCGCACGGTCGACATGCCATCCCCCGACCTCCTCCGAAGCCGCGGCGCCGCGGCGCAGCGCCGTGCTGCCCCAGACGGAGAAACGTCCGCGGCTTGCGAGCGCGGTGTCGTCGCCCAGCAGGTCCAGCCATCCCAGCGCCTCCAGCGACGGGAATGCCCGCGCCGACAGCGTTTCGCCCCGACTGGCGACGTCAGGCTGCGGGGCGACCAGCAGCGGACGAAATCCCTTGCGCTGCAAGGCGCGTGCAGAGGCCATGCCGGCCATGCCCGCACCGAGAATGACGGCCTGCCGCGCCGCCACTAGATTGGTTCTTTGTTTGCGGCGAAGTCGGTCGTGCCGCGCTGCACCTCGACGAAGACTTCAGCGGGGACGCCGGCGATGTCCTTCGGACCGCTGCGACGCACGACGACGCCCATCTTCGACCACAGGTCGATCATGCGACGCAAACCGTCGGTGTAGCTGGCTTCGACATGCAGGCCGATGCCGGCAGCACCACGCGACCACGCGACACGCGCGTGGTAGAAACGCAGCCGCTCCTCGAGCGGAAGATCGGTCCGCATCATCTGCTTGTAGAAGCCTTCCGGCAGCACGTCGACGGGCAGCAGCGCCGGCCACCACACCGGCGTCGGGAAGCCATCGCCGGTCAGCACCGATTGACAGCTGAATGCGTCGCCCTGCCAGGGAACGCCCATCCAGCGCGTGAGGTCGCCCGGCGCCTGCGGGCCGACCGGCGCTCCGTCCTGCGGACGCTGCGGATTGCCGGCGAACACGTTCTGCGGATTGAGCTGCAGCCCGACGTCCTGGATCAGGCCCGGCCGCCGGGAGATCGCGATGCGGAACGGCAGCGGCGTGTCCTTGCTCGAACGGTAGAGCTCGGCGTGGCGGATCGGCCAGGTGATTTCAACGCCCGGATGGAACGCACCGCCCGAGCAGGCATCGAGCGCCGCGCGGGTCAGGGCTTCCGGCCGCATCGACAGCGGCAGATCGTCGATCTGACTGACGGCATCCGCCGCCGCATCGTCAAGGTCGTTGACGAAGTCGCCCCGCGCCCAGCTGTCGAGGATTGCGTACTGCGTGGCCGTCAGCGTCAGCCAGCCGGTCGGGCTGCCCGGGAAGTTGATGCCGTCGCCGAGCATCGGCGGCAGCGCGGCCGAACGGACGTCCTCGCCGCCGGGCTTGCGGAACGCCGCCAGCACCTTGTCGCGCGCCGCACGCGCCGTCGGCGCGGGATCGGCGAGCGACCTGATGACCGCCGGATCCGACAGATCGTCGAGATCGCCCCACGCCTTGCTGAGATACGAGGCCTGCGCGACCCACTGCATCATGCCCGAGCGCCGGAGGATCGGGAGTACGTCACGGCGGAACGAGACCTTGCCGGCGACCGCCTGGATGTGGCCGGACGCAATCATGGCTTCCCGCGCCGCATCGTACAGCGTCACGATCGGTTCGATCTGCGGTGCGAATTTCGGGCCGCAGCACACCACCCAGGCCGGCTCGCATTCGAGATCGGCGTCGCCGACCCGCGCGGTGGCCTTGACCCAGCCGTCGCACCAGTCGTCGTGCCAGCCATCGTTGTTGGTGAAATCGCGCACCGGGTTCTGCGGCAGCGCGCTGTTGGCGACGCCGTCCGCCGGGAAGACCAGCAGCCGCGCGGCCTCGTCGGTGCGCAGATGGCCGAGCTTGACCGGCATCCTGCCCCAGAACCGTCCGGCCATCTGATGCGCCGCATCGCGGCCATCGGCGTTCTTCGACGCGCCCTCGATGCGGACCGCACCGGCATCGATCGCCAGCATCGCCTCGCGGCGCGCCGGCTCGATGAAAGCGTTGCGCTGCGCGCCGGGGATACCGGGCGCGCGATCACCACCATCCATCGCGTTGGAGTAGCCATACCAGGCGGCCTTGGTATTGGCGACATGCACGGTCCAGCGCACGCCGTCGGCCGCGCCGAGCTCACGCACCACGCGGCCCTGATCGTCATAGCCATAGATGCGGAAGCGCTGGACCTGCTTCTTGAGCCGATCAGGCCCCTGCTTGAAACCGCCCTTCGGTTCGGTCATCAGGCCCGGCACCTCGGGCGCGAGAAACCATTCATCACCATTGCCGACGCGCGAGAAGCCGATCGCCGGGAAGATCGCCGCGCGCACGATGCGCGCGCCAGCCGGCGCCGGCTGCTGCGCTTCCACCGGCGATACGGCCGCCTTGAAAAGAGCAGGCCCCGCCAGACCGAAAGCAGATGCACCGATCAGAAAATCGCGCCGCTTCATTTCCACAATCCCTTCACTTCGATCCCTGAGACTTCCTCCGGCCGCATCGGTCATCAGCAGGGCGAACATGCAAACGACGACGCGCTGGCGCATGGATCGCGCATGCTGCGATCGATCCGGCACTACAGGCCGACTAAGCAGAATTATTTAATAGCGTGTTGCCGGATGCGGACGCGCAGGCGCCGCGGGCTCTGCCGCACGCCAGTCCAGCGGACGGAATGCGCGCCGGATGCGCGCGAGAGAGCACGATCAGGCGCCATCGCGTCACCGATCGGTAGATTGCGTTACATCGCGTTACATTGCGACGCATCGGGTGCGATCGCCGTGCGGCATTTCGTCCGGAATGAAATCGGTAACCACACGCCCACAAAAGGAGGCGCGCCAATGTGGTGTCAGACGACGTCGATCGTCCGAACCAGACGCAGGCCCGCGCCGTGCACGACCTGCAATGGCAGTTCGAGCCCTGCCGTCTTGAGCTTGGCGCGCAGGCGTGCGAGCGCGGCATCGAGGCGCCGGCTCTCCGGATCCTGCTCGACCTGGCTGAACAGACTGGAGATCCCGTCGCGCGACACCGTCACGCCTGGCCGTTCCGCGAGATACTCCAGCAGCACGACCTCCCGCGCCGACAGGCGGATCGAGACGCCCGGCGCAGCATGGAGCATCTGGCCCTGACGGTCGAGCCGCCACGGCACGTCCTCGGTCGTCGCGACAGGTCCAGAGGGCCCCGAATCGGCCGGCGCCGCGGCGCTCCGAACACGGCGACCGAGATTGAGGATCGCCAGCGCCAGTTCCTCGCCGTCGACCGGCTTGGTCAGATAAAGATCGGCACCGTCCTTGTAACCACGGACACGATCGTCGCGCGCCGTGCGAGCCGTGAGCATGATGATGCCCATGCCCTGCCCCACATCATCCCGCCGGGACGCGATGTCGCGCGCGAGCTCGAAACCACTGATGTCGGGCAGATTGACGTCCAGCACCGCGATGTCGTAGCGCTCCCGCGGCAGGGCCTTGTAAAACGCGATGCCGGACGCGACGTCGGTGACGTGGAAGTTCCGCAGACGCAGATACTCCGCCATGCTCTGCCGCAAGTCATGATCGTCCTCGACCAGGATGATCTTCACACCGCCGGCAGCGCCATCATCGGGTGCAGGCTGGGAAACAGGAGAAGCAGTCATGAGCGGCGCCAATCCGGGATCCGCAAAGTCTCGTTCCGCGTGCGAATCCCGATCTCAGTGAGTGACCCGATCAGCACGGGGACGCAAGAGCCATCTGCCCGCGAGACCTCGGCCGATTTGCCGCAGGCGCACGGCCGCCGAATCGTCGCGGCGCTGGCGCTGCTGATTCTCGTCGCCTTCCAAGTTTCGCTCGTCGCCGCAGCAGAACGTCAGCCCACCCGGTTGCCGGAACTGGCTGGCCAGGTCTCGATTCTCGCCGATCCGACCTCCACCCTCACATTGCAAGAGATCCTCGATCCCGCACGGCAGCTCCAGTTTCATCCGGTTCGCGGCGCCGATATCAATTTCGGCTATCTCGGCTCGGCAGTCTGGGTCAGGCTGACGCCCAAGGGAGGCGCGGCGCCGCAGGCGATCCTGTCACTGACCCCGAACTTCCTCGACGAGATCGACGTCTACACCGCCGCCCCCGGCGCGATGCCGGACGCGGGAAATTTCGTCCGCCACGAAATGGGGGATCATCGCCCGCTTCCGCGCGATGGACTGTCCGGGCTCGACAACGCCGTGCGCCTCGAGTTCAGGCCGGGCGTGCCGACCGAGGTCTACATCCGGATCTTCAACACCAACTCGTCGACGCACCTCAACCTGCAGCTCGGCTCGGTCGAGGAGCGCGGCCGCCATGCCGCAGCGATCGCCAGCATCTTCGGCATCTGGTTCGGCGGCATGGGCGCGCTTTGCATCACCCAGCTCGTCTTCTTCTATTTCGACCGCAAGGCACAGTATCCGCTGCTGGCATTCAGCACGCTCGGCATCATCCTGATCTACATGGGCAACCTCGGCTACAGCCACGTCTACCTGTTTCCGGGCAACGGCGCAGCCAACGACATTTTCATCGGGTTCAATGCGTGGGCCGGGCTCGTCGCGAGTGCACTGGCCTATTCCAGCATTCTCGATCTTCGTCACAAGGCCCCGCTGCTGCACCGTATCTACCAGCTGGCGACCGTGATGGGCCTCATCGGCATCGTGTTCGCGTTCCGCGGCGAGAACACCTTCTTCGGTCCTGTCGGGACGATTTTCAGCATCCTGATGGCGTTGATCAACATGGTGCAAGGCTTGCGGCAGATGAACGACGAAGGCGCGGCCAGCCGCCTGCGCGCAGCAGCCTTCACGGCGCTGTGCATCGGCGCCTCGCTGTCGATGACGCAGCGCCTCGGCATTTTCCTGATGCCCGACTGGACCGTCCACGGCTATGGCATCGCCGGCCTCGTGCTCACCATCCTGCTGACCGGCGCGCTCGCCATCCGGCTGCGCACCGCCGAGGTCCTCAACAGCCGCATGCGCGAAGATGCGCTGGAGACGGCCCAGGCCGCCGAGCAGGTCGCTCACCGCCGTGTCGCCGAACAGACGCGCGAACTCATCGCGGCGCGGCAAGTCGCCGAAGACGCCCTGCGCGCGGAGAAGGCGTCGCAACTTCTACAGGTCCGCTTTCTCGAGGTGATCTCGCACCAGTACCGCACGCCCCTTGCCGCCATCCGCTCCAGCATCGACAGCATCGGCCTCGCGCTCGCGCCCGACGACGTGCCGAACCGCAACCGCATCGACCGCATCCGGCGTGCCATCGCACGTCTCGTCGAGATGCTGGAAATCAATCAGGCCCGCAGCCGCCTGCAGGGACCATCGTTCCGGCCGCAGATCGTGCGCGCCAGCGCGGGACCGATCATCACCTCCGCCTTTCAGCGGGCGCGCGACCTTCTCAACGGCCCGGAGATCCACCTGTCGATGCAGCCGGACGCCGCGGCCGCCTCCATCATGGCGGACGCCGGGATGCTGGAACTGGCGATCGTCAATCTGCTGGAGAACGCGGTCAAATACACCGCGCTGAAGGGCAACACCCCGGTCGGCCTTTCCCTCGCGATCCAGGGGACGGACCTCATCATCGACGTCACCGATCGCGGCATCGGCATCCCCGCCGACGATCTCGCCGGGGTCTTCGCCAACACGACGCGCGGCTCGAACGCGGAGAGTGTCGAGGGATCCGGCCTCGGGCTGTTCCTCGTCGACAAGATCGTCCGGGCACACAACGGGCGCATTGCGATCGACAGCATCGAGAACGAGGGAACCAGCGTACGAATCACGCTGGAGACAGCGCCGGCATGACCGCGGAAACAGCGCTTGCGCGCGGTAACGGAACGTTCCGCCGCAAGATCTCGCGCCGCTGATGCGGCAGGGTCACTCTTTCCATTACATTGCGTTACATCGCGTCGCATTCGTTACATTTGATGTCTGGAGACGCCTGAACGACTCGCCCTATCCTGCCCGGACACGACACTGATTCATCCGGCGGGGGCGCCTTGGTCAAACTCTCTTCGACATGCGGCGCTTCCGCATGCTTTCTACTCGTTGGTCAGGCACTGATCGGGCCGGCGCAGGCCGACGCCAGCGGATTGCCGAGCTGGACCGGCTTCTATGTCGGCGCTCATATCGGTAACGCCGTCTCCGAAAGCACGTGGAAAGATGCCGCGGATCTTCCGCCGGTGCTCGAGCCGTTCTCGGGGTCCTTCACCGGCGGCGGCATCGTCCGCGGCGCCCAGGCCGGCTACAATCACCAGATCGGAGATCTGGTGCTCGGCATCGAGGGCGAAGGCAGCTTCGCCGATATCGACGGCGGCGCACAGTGCGCCAGGGCGCACTTCGCGTGCAACACGAAGGTCGAGGCGCTCGCCGCACTGACCGCCCGACTCGGCTACGCGTTCGGCGATTTCCTCGTCTATGGCAAGGCTGGTGGCGGCCTTGCATACGAAAAGCTGACCATGACGCCCAATCCCGGGACGCTATGGTCCGATCCCTGGCAGAGCCGTCACGTCCGCACCGGAGTGGCGCTCGGCGCCGGCGTCGAATACGCGCTGTCGTCGGCGGTCTCGGCCAAGATCGAATACAACTACCTGGGCTTCGGCAACGGCTGGCTCGATGTCGTCAACGCGGGTGGCGCCCGGGCGAACGTGGAGCTCGACCAGTCGGTCCACCTGATCAAGCTCGGCCTCAATACCAAGCTCACCGGCGCTCCACTGACCCGCTCCGTGACATCGGCTGGACTTCCGGCGCAGATCTGGAACGGGGCCTATGTCGGTGTGCACACCGGAGGCACCTGGGGAACCACCGAATGGACATCCGCGACCGGAAGTCTTGCCGCGGCGTCCAGCTTCGGATTCCCGGGAACGGGCACGATGGACGGCATGATCGCGGGCGCACAGATCGGCTTCAA
This sequence comes from Bradyrhizobium sp. U87765 SZCCT0048, assembly GCF_018131225.1. Taxonomy (GTDB): domain Bacteria; phylum Pseudomonadota; class Alphaproteobacteria; order Rhizobiales; family Xanthobacteraceae; genus Bradyrhizobium_A. The sequence goes on from NZ_JAFCMM010000001.1 coordinate 2,026,371, forward strand.
TCGCCAGATCGGCGCCGCGGTGTTCGGCGGCGAGATCGATGCGAGCTGGTCGAACCTTGACGGCTTCGCCAAGTGCGCCACCGGCGAGGTGAACGGCGTGACCGGCAACTTCGCCTGCCACAGTCATATCGACGCGCTGGGCACGTTCGCCGGCCGTCTCGGCTGGGCTCACGACAATTTCCTCATCTATGGCAAGGCCGGCGCGGCCTGGGCGAGCGAGCGGCTGCAGGCTGCACGCAACGATCTGCCCAATTCGTTCACGGGATCATCCCTGCGCTGGGGCTACGTGTTGGGATCCGGCGTCGAGTACGCGTTCTCTCCTGCCTGGTCCGGCAAGCTCGAATACAACTATCTCGACTTCGGAACGAAAACCGTCGACCTGACCGACCAGTTCGGCAACGCCTCGAGCGTCGGCGCTGCCCAGCGTGCCCATCTCGTCAGGATGGGCCTCAACTACCACCTCGGCGCCTCGCCACGGTCGACAGCGTTCAACGACAACCTCGCCTTCAAGTCCGCGCGGCGGCCTGGCGACTGGACCATCGAGGTCGGTACCCGCTACTGGTACAGCAACGGCCGGATGCAGAAGGATCTCTCGGATGCGACGGGGGTCGGACGGCTGAATTCCCGTCTCGTCTACAGCGGCATGGACGGCCATGCGGCCGAGAGCTTCGTGCGGCTCGATCACCGCAGCGGTCTGTTCGTGAAAGGCAATTTCGGACTGGGCTCGCTCGTCAACGGCAAGCTCAACGACGAGGACTTCACGCCCGAGAACGATCGCTATTCAAACACGGTGCATGATGTTCGCGACAGCAGTCTGCGCTACGCCAGCCTCGACATCGGTACGACGGTCGTGAACGGCAGTTCAGGATGGCTCGGCGCCTACGCCGGCTATCGCTACCTCTATCAGCGCGCCCGAGGCTTCGGCTGCACGCAGATCGGCCAGTCTCCGGACGCCTGCGGCACCCCGGCCTCGAACGAGGTGGTGGGCCTCTCCGAAACCGAGCAATGGCGCGGCGTCGCCGTCGGCCTCAACGCCCAGATCGGCCTGTCCGATCGCCTGAAGCTCGAGATCGACGCCGCCTATCTACCCTACGTCGATCACGCCACGGTCGACAACCACTGGTTCCGGCCCGACATCAATCCGGCGCCGGCGCCGGGACACGGCTGGGGCACGCAACTCGAGGCCATCCTCTCCTACGCCGTCACCGATCACTTCAACGTCGGCATCGGCGGCCGCTACTGGATGTTCACCACCACGGAAGCGGACACGCGCTTCCCTGGCTTCGCCGAGATTTCACCGCTCAAATACACCAGCGAGCGCTACGGCGGCTTCCTGCAGGCGTCCTACCGGTTCGGCGGGTCTGCGGTTCGGCGTGATGCTGCAGGTACGGAAGCTCCGGCGACCAACTGGACCGGTCCCTATATCGGCGGCCACATCGGCGCCGGCTTCGGCCGCAGCAACTGGTCCGATCCGTTTCCGCCGCCTCCGACCGGCGACCGTGTGAACGTCGGCGGCGCACTGGGCGGCGTTCAGGTCGGCGTCAATTATCAGGTCGGCCAGATCGTGGCCGGCGTCGAGATCGCCGGATCGCTCAGTCAGCTCGAGGGCACGGAAACCTGCTTCGGCGGCAACCCGCTGCCATTCGCCGGAGTCAACTGCGAGAACGCGACGCGCAATCTGGCGATGCTGACAGGACGCCTCGGCTACGCCACGGGCCAGAACCTGTTCTACGTCAAGGCGGGCGGCGTGCTGGCGCGCGAGACCTACGCGCTGAATTTCGGCGGCGTGCCGGAAGGCACGTTGACGACACGCAGCGCGACCACCCCTGGATGGATCGCCGGCGCCGGCATCGAACATGCGTTGACGTCGAACTGGTCGGTGAACGCCGAATACAAGTATCTCGACTTTGGCACCCGCTCCATCGACTTCGTCGCACCGGAACTCATGAGCGCCGTCTCGTCCGAGCCGGTCAAGACCAGTCGGCATCTGCTGACGCTCGGCGTCAACTACCGCTTCGGCCACTGAGCCGACCGATCGACACGAGGCCGGGCGCCGCGCCCGGCCTCCCGCCCCGGTCAGTGGCGCTTGAAATACTGAATATCGCGCTCGTGCTTCACGGCGGCAGCCCGCGACTTGAACGTGCCGAGATTGCGGCGCTTGCCGGTCTTCGGATCGACCTTGCGGGAGTAGAGCCTGTATTCACCACTTCCGAGCTTGCGGATCATGTCACGCCTCGCATCAAGTTGACGTCCCGCCGCGCCCCTCGCGCGCGCGGGTACCGAACGCGGCGACACGGCTATCGCCGGCGCGCCGCCCACACACCGAGCAGGAAAGCCGCGCCCGTCGCCACAAACGGGTTGGCGCGGATCATCGCGGCAAGCGAATTCGCGACCGGCTGACGCCGCACCACATGCAGGGCATGCACCAGTCGCTGCCCCGCCTCGGCGAGCTGCTCGGTCGCCTGTGCGGTTGCGAACTGAACATCGGTGACGCCATCCAGCACCCGTTCGATCAGCGGCGGCGTCTGTCCCGGGCCTTCTGCCATTGCGTGCTCCTCCTGCGGGCGGTCCTGCACCGCAGCCTCGCGCCATCCGCCATGATCGATATCAGCCTCTGTCTTGCGATCGGCCATCGCGCATCCTCCATCAGGGATGCAGGACAAACCACCGCCGGACGTTCCTGTTCCGCTGCCCCAGCAGCAACACCGGATCAGACGGCATGCGCGCACAAAAGGCGCAGATCGCGATGGATGATCGTGCAGCGGTCACGCCCCGAGCGTCAGCGCCGACCACCGACCTCGTCGATATGGCTGAGCATGTCGGCGGGATCGTCGTAGACACGCACCGCGCCGGACTGTCGCAGTTCGGCGTCGCCATAGCCGCCACTCAGCAGGCCGACGCCGAGGGCACGGCAGCGCACCGCCGCGAGCATGTCCCAGATGCTGTCGCCGACGACGACGCAGGTTTCGATCGGAACCTGCAGCCGGTCCGCCGCGGCGAGAAACAGGTCGGGGTCAGGCTTGGCATATTGAACCTGGTCCCGCGTCACGATCACCCTCTGGTGCGGATCGACGCCGAGCGCGGCGAGATTGAGCGCCGCGGTCTCCATCCGGCCGCTGGTGGCAATGGCCCATTTGATGCCGTGATCGGTCAGCCACTGCAGCAGTTCACGCGCGCCGGGGAGCGGCCGCACGGTGTGGCCATGCCGGTTATAGGCTTCGGCGTGGCGAGCACGCAGCCGTGCGATCCTGTCGGGGCTGATCTCGCCGCCGGTCTCGCGCAGCAACTGGTTGGTGAACAGCCCGCCGCTCATGCCCACCTTGCGGTGGATCCGCCACACCGAGAGCTCGATGCCCTCCTGGTCGAGGGCGTCCTTCCAGGCGAGAACATGCTGATAGACGCTATCGACCAGCGTGCCGTCGAGATCGAACAGGAACGACGTCTCGATGCGCATGCTGCACTCCTTTTCACTTCGCCCGCCGGTCGATGCCTGCGTGCGGCCGGGCAGCGCGATAGCGCAGCTGACCACAGCCACGGCCACCGCGCCACACCGGTCCACGCCTCGGCGGACCGAGACCCACGCGCCAGCAGGGTCCGCTGCCGAGATCCGCGCAGCCGATAAGGGTCGCGTTCGTCAGGATCCTGGCAATCTTTCGGCCCTAGGGTCCACCCGCCCTCCACGAGTTCCCGCGAATCCGGGGAACCGCGAGAGCGCCTCGAGTTCCGGCGTATTCCCCATCACGCCCGCCGCGGCGGCGTCATGACACAGCAGGCTGACCATTCCCGTGCCCCCTTCGCTCGCCGCCAAATCCACTGATCGCAGAGAGCGCGGCCAGCCGGGCCGGGCCACAACCTCCGGTCATGTCCTCGGCGGGGCACGTGCGCGCTGGATCCGCCACAAGCTGTCCCTGACGCCGATGGCGGTGCGCATCGCCGCGGCCATCGCGATGCTGCTGGTCCTGGCCCCCCTTGTGAACATCATCTATCAGGTGGTCCGCAAGCCGACCGAACTGTTCTTCTTTGTGGGATCGGCCCTCGACAAGGAGCCGCCGGAAACCTGGCGGTTGTACGGAGCCCGTTTCCGCACCTATTCCACAGACAACGTCACTGCGGAACTGCTGGCGGCGCTGGCGCAAACCGAGAGCACCGGCAGCCCGGTGGCGCGCACCTATTGGCGCTGGCGAGCGACCTGGAATCCGCTTGCGATCTACAAACCTGCTTCGAGCGCCGTCGGCCTGTATCAAATGACCGACCCGGCTTTCGCCGAGGCCAGCCGCTATTGCATCCGCCATCATACCGTCGTCGCCGCGGACTGCTGGTTCTCCCGTCTCTACATCCGCGCGTTGCCGAGTCACGCCACCGAGCTTGCGGCGGTGTATCTCGATCGCAATGTCGCAGGCGTGCTCGCCTCCATGCCGGGCAGCACGGCAACCCAGCAGCAGAAGCAGGATCTCGCCGCGCTCATCCATCTTTGCGGCGCCGGTCCCGCCCGCGCCTTCATGCGCCGCGGCTTTCAGCCCGCGGCCGGAGAGCGGTGCGGCGATCACCTGGTCAGCGGCTATCTTGCCAGGGTCAACGGCATGAAACGGCAGTTTTCGAGGCTCGCAGCGAACGACAAAAGCTAGCCTTCAAGGAAGAGAAGCTACTGCACTGCCCGACCAGCGCTCGATGGCCCCGTGGCCGCACTCAATGCGATCATCATGGATGATCTCCGTGCGTATATTCTGGGACTGCTTGCAGGATTTACTTAAATTACACCATCATTCGGAGGAACCCGAGATCGGCTCCACCATCACTCCAAAGTTACCGCGCTCTGTGCTAACGAATGGACTCTGTAGTTGCACGTTGGCGTTCTCGTCGGTGACCGATGGCTGCTCGCAGATTGTCGCAAGGGCAAGCCTCCACGCGGATAGCGCGGCGTCGCTGGCATGAAGAACGGTCGCTGCGGTGCGCCATCCGGTTGGCCCGGATGGGCTACTGGGAGGCGGACAGCGCCGACGCCACCGATTTCTGGATCTCACCCGAACTCGCTGCCTTCTACGAATTAGAGACAGACGACGGCTTCATCGCCATCGCCAAGGTGCGCGAGCGTTACCTGTCCGAGAGTCGCAAAATTCTGGAGGCGCACTACGCAGCCTGCTGGGCCGGCCAGCCCTATGCGGTGCAGACGAAGCTGCGCAAGCCCGACGGCACCCTGCTCGACTGCGTCGTGCATGGCGAGCCGGAATTCGACGTGCATGGCGAGGTCCGGCGCGTCTCCGGCATTGTGCGCGACATCACGCAGGAGACCTCCGCGCTGCGGCGCCTCGCGGACAGCGAGCAACGGCTCGCCGATTTTGTCAGCACCGCCTCGGACTGGTGCTGGGAGAGCGACGCCGACCATCGGCTGCTGCCCTACCCCAAGTCGCTCGCTGGAAATGCGGCCTTCCAGACCGTGGCCGCCGGCAGAAAGGCACGCTGGGAGCTGGCTTACGCGCCGGAGGACGAGGCAGCCATGGCGCGGCACCGCGCCGATATGGAGGCCCATCGCCCTTTTCGCGACTTCACCTATACGCTGATCGGCGAAGACGGGTCGCGCGTCAGCATCTGCACCAGCGGCAAGCCCATCTTCGCCGAAGATGGCTGCTTTCTCGGCTATCGCGGCACATCCAGCGACATCACCCAGCTTGAGGCGGCCAGGGCGCTGCTCGACCAGCGCACGCGCGCCCTGGAAGAAGCGCATCGGCTCGGCAAGATCGGCACCTGGAGCTACCGGCTGGACCGCGGCCGCGCAGTCTGGGCGACCGAGCTCTACCAGCTTCTCGGCTTTGAGCCCGACAGGTTCGAGCCGACCTATCAGAACATCAGGCCCTATTTCCTGGATGGTGAAGCCGATCGCTTCCGGGACATGCAGAACCGGGTGCTGCGCACATGCAGGACCGAAGCCACCGACCTGCGGATGCGGCATGCGGACGGCACGGTCCGCGATCTTGCGGTGATCTGCAAGGCGGAGATCGCGCATGACAAGGTCATCGGCATCATCGGCACCGTGCAGGACGTCACCGAACGCAAGGAAGCCGAGCGCCAGCTCGAGCAGCTCGCCTACAGCGATCCACTGACCGGCCTTGCCAACCGTGCGCTGTTCAAGCGTCAGCTGGCGAGCATGATCGAAAGCTGCGCTCGCGACGGCCAGAGCGGCGCACTGCTGCTCATCGACCTCGACCGCTTCAAGGAGGTCAACGATTCTCTCGGCCATGCCGCCGGTGACGAATTGCTGATCCATGTTGCGGCTGTGCTACGGCAGGAGTTGGGGCCGAGCCCCTTCATCGCCCGGCTCGGCGGCGACGAATTCGCCGTGCTGGCGGAGGAACGCGGCATGTCCCATGTCGCGCTGGCCGGGCTTGCCGATCGGCTCATCGCAAGGCTGTCCGGCCCGGTCAATCTCGCCGAGGGCGAGGCCTTTGTCGGCGCCACCATCGGCATCGCCCGCCTGCCGGAGCATGGCGCGACGACAGAGAGCGCCGTACGCAATGCGGACCTCGCGCTCTACATGGCCAAGGAGGCCGGGCGCGGCCGGGCGCAACTGTTTGATCCGGTCTACGCCCAGGCGGCCGATCAAAGGCTCGATCTTGGCCGCCATCTGCGCCATGCCGTGGAGACGGGCGCCCTCAAGGCCCATTACCAGCCGCAGGTGGACCTGAGGAGCGGCCGTGTCACCGGCTTCGAGGCGCTGCTGCGCTGGACCCATCCCGAGCGCGGGCCGATCTCGCCAGCGGAGTTCATCCCCATCGCCGAAAGCTCGGGGCTCATCGTCGATCTCGGCCTGTGGGTGCTGCGCGAGGCCTGCCGGCAAGGCCGCGCCTGGCTCGATGCCGGCTTGCCGGCCCGCTCGGTCTCGGTCAACGTCTCGCCGGCGCAGATCTGGAACGGAGATTTCGAGACGGCGGTTTCTGCCGTGCTGGCGGAGACCGGCTTTCCCGCGCATTTGCTGTGTCTGGAGCTGACCGAAAGCCTGTTCGTGGATCATACCGAACAGCGGATCAGCCGCACCCTCACGTCCCTGTCCGGCCTGGGCGTGCGGCTGGCGCTGGACGACTTTGGCTCAGGCTATTCCTCGCTCGGCTATCTGACGCGCCTGCCCTTCGACCTGCTGAAGGTGGACCGGGCTTTTGTGGACGGCGTCTCCAGCGCTCCGGAGAAGCGCAAACTGCTCGGCGGCATCATCGCCTTGTCGCACGGGCTCGGCATGACGGTCGTGGCGGAAGGGGCCGAGCTGCAGGCCGAAGTCGACGTGCTTCGTAGTCTCAAGTGCGACCTCGTGCAGGGGTTCGTCTTTTCTCCACCCATCGTCTCCGAGCAGGCGCCACTGGTCGCTATCGGTATCGAGCACGAAGCGGGGCGAAGCCAGCAAAGGCGAAATCGCGTCCTCGCGCAGTAGCATCTGCTCGAGCTGCCGCCGGTTTGGTGAATGCTCAATCAAGCTGATCCCATATCGCACTGGAGCAAGACCGGTTTCGTTGTCGAGCCGAACCGCGAGCGGCATCGCCGTTGGGGCAGCGGGTAAATGACAATGAGTGAACACCGCTATCGAGCCGACCCCTCTTAGCAAAAGATCGTGATATATCAGCAGTTAATGGATGGAGATTGACACGCTTCGCATCAGAGGCATTTTATAGTTGCAAACGCAGGCCAAGGTGATTTTCGGCGCCAGACAACGTAGATCGGAAGGACAACGGCAGTTATGGCACGAAAAGAGGCGAGCGATACCAGCGCAACAGAGCAGTTCGATCGAGACAGCGGCCCGAGACCCCGTGATACGACGAACCCACGCAAGGAGCTGGTTCGCGAGCAGCTGATCGACATTGCCGCAGAGCTCTTCGACAGCAGGGGCTATGCCCAGACCGGCATCAATGAAATCGCACAGGCTCTGGGTCTGGGCCGATCGGCGGTCTATCACTACTTTCGCAACAAGGAAGAAATTCTCGCCGCACTGGTCGAGTCCGAGGCGCTGACGCCGTCGCATCGGCTGCAGCAGCTGATGGCCGAGCCGGGCCTCTCGCCATCCGAACGCCTGCGCCGCGCCGTCGTCGACGGGATTGTCCGGCGGCTCTCCTCCGGCTCGCGCTTCATTCTCATTTCACGCCTGGAGATGCAGATCCCGGAAGCGCTGGGGCCCCTCTACAATCAGGGCCGGCGCGATATCTTTGAATTCTATGTCCGCTGCATAACCGACGGCATCGCCAGCGGTGAATTCCGCAACGTCGATCCCAAGATCTCGGCGTTTGCCGTCATCGGCATGGCGAACTGGACGTCGCGCTGGTACTCCCCCGCCGGCTCCAAAACGCCGATGGAGATCGGCGAGATGATCGCGGATCTTGCACTGGCGAGCCTGCGCAAGCACGACAGCGGCGGTTCACATGACCTCGGCGCGGCCCGCCAGACGATCGCTGCCTTGCGGCAACAACTCAGCGATCTGGAAAAGCTGCTGAAGTAAACTTCCGCAGGCGGCTTCTGCCACCTGCGCGATCTTGCGAGTTCAGTCGAACGTCACCCCCGTATGGGCGATGAACGCGCTATAGGTATCGAACCGGATGATGGGGTCCGCTCCCGTGTAATCGCGGATATGGTCGAGCACCGCCTGACGTGAACGACGCCACATCGGCGGCACGATCTCGAGCATCGGTCCATAGAGTGCGGGTGACCGGTAGTAGACGATGGATTGTGTCGGGCCGGCGACCTTGATCTCATAGTCACGTTCGTAACCAGCGGCCTCGATGCGCCGTGTTGCCTCGTCGTAGTCATGCACCCAGAAGCCGAGATGCTGGAGGCCCTCCCGACCCGAGGCCAGAAAATCCAGGTAGGGCGAGGATGCATTGTTGGTCTGTTCGATCAATTCGATCTGGACATCCCCCATATAGGCGAACGCCAGCCTCAGCTCCACCGAGACGCCCTGGCCGCGATGATAGGTGACGCCGACCGGCTGGCTGACGCCACGTTCCATGAAGATGAACGGGCCGACACCGAATACATCGATCCAATGCTTCATGGCGGCTTCGATATCCCGAACAACGAAGCCCAACTGGGTTGCCGGCCCGAGGATGGGCTTGAGCCCCGCCTGGATGTCGTTGCCTGCGTTCACCATCGCTCGCCTCCTGGCCTGGCCGCGTCAGTTAAAGATTTCGAAAAGGCCGGCCGCGCCCATCCCGCCACCGACACACATGGTGACGACGCCGTATTTCACGCCACGACGGCGCCCTTCGATCAGCAAATGCCCGCAGGTGCGCGCCCCCGTCATGCCGAATGGATGGCCGACCGCGATGGCGCCGCCATTGACATTGAGCTTCTCCGGATCGATGCCGAGCTTGTCGCGGCAATAGATGGCTTGGCTCGCAAAGGCCTCGTTGAGTTCCCAGAGGCCGATGTCGGCGGTTTTCAGCCCGTGGGTTTGCAGAAGCTTCGGCACAGCCAGGACCGGGCCGATGCCCATCTCTTCCGGCGCACACCCCGCGACGGCCATCCCACGATAGGCGCCAAGCGGCTTGAGTCCGAGGCTTTCAGCACGCTTCCGCTCCATCAGAACCAAGGCCGCCGCACCGTCGGAGAGCTGCGAGGAATTACCGGCCGTGATGGATTCGCCGAGCTTGATGACTTCGCCGTCGGCAAAGACCGGCTTGAGCTTTGCCAGACCCGCAAGGTCCGTGTCGGCACGAAACCCCTCGTCGTGGGTCAATACGACATCCTGATAGCTCGTCTCATTGGTCGCCTTGTCGACGACCGTCTTGCGAGAGGCCATCGGCACGATCTCGTCATCGAACCGGCCGGCCTGATGCGCCGCGGCGGTACGCAATTGGCTCGCCAGCGCGAATTCGTCCTGCGCCTCCCGGCTGACGCCATACTTTCGGGCGACGATCTCCGCCGTTTCGATCATCGTCATGTACATATGACGCCATTTCTCGGTGACCGTCACGGAACGGGCGCGATAGCTGTTCTTGTGCTTGTTCTGCGTCAGGCTGATCGACTCGACGCCGCCGGCAACTACGGTGTCCATACCGTCAACGATGATCTGCTTGGCGGCGATCGACACGGCCATCAGTCCCGAGGAGCACATCCGATCGATCGTCATCCCTGCCACACTGTCCGGCAGGCCCGCAGCGGCCGCGGTCAGGCGCGCGATGTTGTAGCCTTGCGTGCCCTGCTGGGCAGAGCAGCCGAGAACCACATCGTCGACGGCATCCGCCTCGACGCCGGCCCGCTTGACCGCCTCATGAACCGCATGACCGGACAGCGCCGGCGCTTCGGTGTCGTTGAACGCGCCGCGAAAGGCCTTTCCAATCGGCGTGCGGGCAACAGAAACGATAACGGCTTCACGCAAGGGATTGCTCCGGACTTGTTGTGCTGCGGCAGGGGTCCGGAAAAAACGGGCACTCTCGCCCCTTCGAACTCTCCAGAACCCACGGCTTTCAACGAAGGTGTTACAGGCCAGCGACGGGCAGACATCGTCTGAAAAGACTAACGCCCCCGGCTGCGGCGCGGGCCGCAATCGGGTCAGACGTGATAGCCACCGTCGACATTGATCACTTCACCGGTGACGAACCCCGCGCGGCTCGACGCCAGAAATGAGACCGCCTCAGCCACGTCGATCGCCTTGCCGTTGCGACGCAGCGGCGTGTTCAAGGCGGCAGCCTGGCCATATTTCTCATCGATATAGCCGAGCCTGGTCAGTTCCGCATGCTGTCCTGCCTCGATAATGCCAAGTGCGACACCATTGGCGCGAATGCCGTAGCGGCCCTCTTCCTTCGCGACGCCCTTCATCAGCGCATACACCGCGGATTTGGGAACGACCGATAATCCATCCGCGGCGGCGTAGCGAGACTGCGCGGCACTCTGGCAGGCGACAATCGCCCCCCTCGTCTTCCGCAGATGGGGAATCGCGTAGTGCACGACGTTGAAGAACCCGAACGCGTCCTGCATCAGATGCTTGCGCATCTGCTCGGGTTCGATCTTGCTGAGATGAATGAGCGGCACCAGGGGACCTGCCGCATAGACGACGGTATGGATACCGCCATTGGTCCCGGCAGCACTATCGATGAAGACACGCGTTGCCTCGGCATCCTCGATGTTGAGCTTGTGGATCGACGCCTTGCGCCCCTCGCCGCGCACGGCCGCAGCAGCCGCTTCGGCGTTGGCTTCATTGCTGTGGTAGGTCAGCACCACGTTGCAGCCGTCGCGCGCCAGAACCCGGCATATCTCGGCCCCAACACCGCCGCTGCCGCCGATGACAATGGCCGTCCCGTCAGATGGAAACAGACCTTGCGTCCCGCTCACAACGCCCTCCTCACGATTTCATCGCCAGTTCGGCATATTGCCAACCAAGTTCGGCCACCGGCCGCGCGAGCGCTCCGGCTTCGCGCGCATGCGGGCTCAAGGCTGTGCCCTCGACAACGCGCTTCATGATGCCCTGTCGAATGCCCGCGACACGAAACAGGCTGTAGGCGAGGTATGTGTACCAATCCCGGTCGGAGACGCCCTCCTGACCGGAGGCCCTGAGGTAAGCATCGCGATAGTGACGCTCATCGGGAATGCCGAGTTCAGCGATATCGAGGTCGCCAAGGCCGCGATAGGGCTTGTTCGGCAACCGCCACGTCAGCATGTGATAGGCGAAATCGGCCATCGGCTCGCCAAGCGTCGACAACTCCCAGTCGACGAGTGCCAGAACGCGCGGCTCAGTCGGATGGAACAACATGTTGTCGATCCGAAAATCGCCATGCATCAGCGACGTCCGGCGCCCGGGAGGGATATTGCCCGGCAGCCATTCGATCAAGCGATCCATCGCGTCGATCGTCCCGGTTTCCGATGCCCGATATTGCGTCGTCCAGCGCGCGACCTGGCGCCTGACGTAATCGCCCGGCTTGCCGAAGCTTTCCAGGCCAACCGCCTTGTAGTCGGTATTGTGGAGAACCGCGGCCACGCGATTCATTTCCATGTAGATCGCGCGACGCTCCGCAGCCGATTGCTCCGGCAGCGACGGCGCCCAGAACGATCGGCCCACGACATAATCCATCACATAGAACATCGTGCCGACGACGCTCTCGTCCTCGCAGAGCAAGCGAGCCCGCGCCACCGGCACATCCGTGTCCCGCAAGGCGGTGATGACGCGGAATTCCCTGTCGACGGCATGCGCTGACGGCAACAGCTTGCCATCCGGCTTCTTGCGCAGCACCAATCCTGGCTTGCCGTCAAACCTCAGGAGCATCGTGGGATTCGATTGCCCGCCGCGAAAGCGCTCGATCGACAGCTCGCCTTCGCAGCCGTCCATGTTCGCCCTCAGATAGCGGTGCAGCCGAGCGCTATCGATGGGGCTCCCCGCAGGCAGCGGCTCGGTGCCGACAAACCGGCTGGCATCCATGACGCGCTCCCTGCTCAGCCGATCTCGGCGTATTTCGCAAGTTCAAGACGCCCGATCTGGTTGCGATGTACTTCATCGGGACCGTCAGCGAAGCGGATCTTGCGGGCATGCGCATAGTAGTTGGCGAGGACGAAGTCCTGCGACACCCCGGCCGCGCCGTGCGCCTGGATGGCCCAATCGATCACCTTGCAGGCCATGTTGGGGGCCGCGACCTTGATCATCGCGATCTCGGCCCGAGCGGCCTTGCTCCCGACCGTGTCCATCATATGCGCCGCCCGATGCGTGAGCAGCCGCGCCTGGTCGATCAGGATGCGTGATTCCGCGATGCGCTCCAGCGTCACCGACTGCTCCGCAATCGGGCGGCCGAAGCTGACACGCTTCTTGACGCGCCGGCACATCAGTTCGAGGCATCGTTCGGCAAGCCCGATCAGGCGCATGCAGTGATGTATGCGTCCCGGGCCAAGGCGCCCTTGTGCGATCTCGAAGCCGCGCCCCTCGCCCAGCAGAATATTGGATACCGGGACGCGAACGTTCTCGAACGTCATGTCCATGTGGCCGTGCGGTGCATCATCATAGCCGAACACAGTCATTGGGCGCACAACAGTGATGCCAGCGGTCTTCAATGGCACCAGGATCATCGACTGCTGCAGATGCTTCGCGGCGGTCGGATCGGTCTTGCCCATGAAGATCAGGACATCGCAATGCGAATCGCCGACGCGCGAGATCCACCATTTGCGGCCATTGATGACGTACTCGTCGCCATCGCGAACGATGGAACTCTGAATATTGGTTGCATCACTGGACGCGACATCCGGCTCCGTCATGGCAAAGGCGGATCGCTTCGATCCATCGAGCAGACCGGGTAGCCATCGCGCCTTCTGCTCCTCGGAGCCGTAACGTTCGATCGTCTCGATGTTGCCGGTGTCGGGCGCCGAGCAGTTGAACACCTGGGAGGAGAAATGAACGCGACCCATCACTTCGCAGAATGGCGCGTATTCGGCGTTGGTCAGGCCAGTGGCATGGGTGGATTTCGACAGGAACAGATTCCACAGCCCGGCCGACTTCGCCCTGGTTTTCAACTCCGCGAGGATTGGCGGGTGGCCCCAACGATCGGCAGCGACCTCGTCATGATAGCGACGCTCGTTGGGATAGACGTGTTCGTCCATGAACGCGTTGAGACGTCCGAGCAGATCCCTTGTCCTTGTACTATATTCGAAGTCCATCATTCATCCTTCGCCGAAATTCAGGGAGAGGCTGGCGAAAACTGGCCGCCGGCCTCATTCGCGTCATGCGGCGCGGATGCCGGGAGGATTGCCCTTGAGGACGGTGGCGCGAATATTGTGCGGGTCAAGCCTGCCGATAATGGTAAGCTGTTCGCTGGTCGGTGCGGGCGTGGTCGTCATGGCGGCAGCCCGCAGAACCGGGAAGCCGGTCGCCGCCTGAACCTGCTCAAAGGTCACCCCCGGATGCAGGGACAGGACCTGCGCCGCGTGGTCGCGGCCGTTGAAGTCCAACACGCAGAGGTCGGTCACCACGATGCCGAGTTTGACATCGGCGGGCTTGGCGCCTGCGGGCCAGTTCTTCTCATTGTAGCCGACGCTCGCGACCACATCGACCTCGCCTTCGACAAAGGCGCGTTTGGTGTGGTTCGGCATGAACATCGAATTCTTGTGGCAGATGCTGTTGCCCGGGAAACCGCGCACGCCCAGCATCGCGACCTTGGGCTTGTCGAAACTGCCGCCGAGCGCGGAAATGTTACCCTGCCCGTACCGATCCAGCTGGACCGGCGTCACCATGGCGTGGCGGCGGCCGCTCCAGACGCTGTCAAACACGCGGCCATATGGCATCCAGCCCGAGAACTTTGGCGCGTAGTCGCCGCGAGGTCCGAGCGGAACCGGGTCCTCGACGAGATAGGCTTCTCCGTCGGTCATCATGAGGCCTGGCGCGAAGGTGAGCTTGGCGAGCCCCGCCGCCAGACGCGGCAAGGGGCCAATCCCCGTGGCCAGCACCTCGCCGTCGCCATGCCACGCTTGCGCGCATGCCGCGATGATCAGTTCAGCCAGCGTGAAGTCGTTTACAGCGGTCATCTCGTATCCGATCAGAAAATGGGGAGCGGCAGGGCGCGGATCTTGGCTTCACCTCCAACACGCGAGGTGTAGCCGGCCTCGCCCCCCTCGACGTATTGGTCGAAATAGCGCTGCCAGCCGCCGTCCTCGCCAGCCGAAGCGGCATAGGCCCTGAAGTGATCCATGTCCCAGCCATACGCATCATGCGACGCGGTCGGATGGGCGCCGAGCGGCGCCTGGACCACGCCGGTGACCAGACAGCGCTCAAACAGGTTTTGCTTGGCCAGGTGCGAATATTCAGCGTCGATGCGATCGACCAGCACCTCGGTCGTGACGAACACCTTGCCGGCGGCACGGGCGAACAGCGCATCGAAGAAGGGATCGGGACCATCGGTCTGGGTATTCCCCAGGCGATCGGCCCGGCTCGTGTGGATCAGTGCCACGTCGAGCTTGATCGCCGGCATGGCCAGCAGCACCGTGCCATCCTGGTAGGGTGACGTGACGGTCTTGAAATCAGGATTATACTTCATCACGTCCGAGCCGAGGCCGACACGGGTCGCCGCGAAAGGGAGATTGTGACCGGCAGCCTGCAAACCAAGCTGAAGCAGGCCCTCATCGAGTTCGCTGACCTGCACTACGCCGGCCTCGCGCGCCTTGCGGAAGTACGGCTCAATCGGCATCGCATCAAGCGACACGAAGCCGTAAACCAGCTTCTTCACCTTGCCGGCCGCACAGAGCATACCGACTTCCGGGCCGCCATAGGCAACGATCGTCAGGTCCCGGAGATCAGAACGGAGAATCTCCCGGATCAACGCCATGGGCTTGCGCCGCGGACCCCAGCCCGCCACACCAATCGTCATACCGTCGCGCAACTGGCCGACGACCGACTTCAGGTCCATTTCCTTGTTCATAGCCAACTCATTCCGTTCTTCATTCTGTTCCGGTATGGCCGGGGACGACGGCATCAGCCGTAGAAACCCCGTCCCTCTGCAACCAGCCGCTCGATGAGAGGTGCCGGCTTGAAAAATGGCTCACCAACAAGCTCGCTGTACTTATCGAGAGCCTCCTTGACCCTGGGCAAACCGACCGCATCGGCATAGAACATCGGCCCTCCGAGATAGGTCGGGAAGCCGAAGCCATTGGTCCAGATGACATCAATGTCACCGGGCCTTGCCGCCCCGCCCTCCTCGAGGATCTTGGCCGCCTCATTGACCATGGCGTAAAGACAGCGTTCGAGGATCTCTTCGTCGGTGATGGCGCGGGCCGCGAGACCGTACTCGCTGCGATACGCCTCAAGCAGCATATCGACCTCCGGCGCATGTGAAGGCTTGCGGCTCTCGTCATAGGCATAATAGCCTGCGCTCGACTTCTGCCCGAGGCGGCCCGCGGCAACCAGCCGGTCAACGATATTGCAGCGCTGTTCGCGGGGGGACATACGGGCAACACGCGCCGCGCGCGCCGCGGCCATGATATCCATGCCCGCAAGATCGGCGAGCGCGAACGGACCGATCGGAAAGCCGAATGCGGTCAACACGCGATCGACCTGTTGGGGTGTAGCGCCATCCTCGAGCAGAAATTGCGCCTCGCGTGTCCGCTTCGACAGCATGCGGTTGGCGATGAAGCCTTCCGAACGGCCTGCCATGACCGGCACCTTGCCAAGACGCTTGCCGAGCGCGGTCGTGGTCGCCAGCACATCGGGAGCCGTCTTCAGCGCCCGCACATTCTCGAGCAGCTTCATGACATGCGCGGGATTGAAGAAATGCATGCCCGCAACGCGGCTCGGATCGGCACTCGACGCCGCCAGTTCCTCGATGTCCAGGAACGAGGTATTGGTCGCAATAATGGCATCCTTCCGCAGCACTGCATCGAGCCTGGCAAAGATATCTTTCTTGACGTTCAGTTCCTCGGTCACGGCCTCGATCACCAGATCGACGTCAGCAACGGCTTCATACGACGTTGCCGTGGTCAGCAGCGCCATGCGGCGCTCCATCTCATCCGCCGTGATGCCGCCCCGCTTGACGTTGGCCTCATGAATCTTCCGGATCGCCTTGACAGCGGACGCCAGGCTGTCGTCGCTGCGACCGATGAGGATGACCGGAATTCCGGCATTCTGGAAGCAGCAGGCAATGCCGCGGCCCATCGTACCCGGGCCCACAATGGCGACCCGACGCACATCGCGCGGTCGCAAGTCGGCGCCAACGCCAGCGACATTGAGAGCTTCGCGCTCGGCAGCGAAAATATGACGCAGCGCCCGGGATTGCGGGGAGACGAGCAGGTCCTTGCAGACCTTGTATTCGGATGCGATCGCCTCGGCGAACGGCGTCTCGGTGACCATCTTCATGAGATCGACAGCCACCAGAGGCGCCCTGAAACCCTTGTACTTCTTCGACAGCATTGCGCGGCTCGTGTCGAACACCGCCGGGTCGAAGCCTGGCACGGGCAGCGCACTGACGCGGCAAACCTTGGCGCCTTCGGCAACCAGCTTCTCAGTGAAGGAGATCGCAGCCGCCTCAAGATCCTCGCTGACGACTGCGTCGATTAGTCCCTTGTCACAGGCGTCACGCGCCGAGATCTGCCCGCCTTCACTGATCATCGTCAGCGCCGGCGCGACACCGATCAGACGCGGCAGGCGCACGGACCCACCCGATCCCGGCAGAATGCCGAGCTTGACCTCGGGAAAGCCCACGCGGGCTTGATCCAGCGCAATACGATAGCTGCATGCGAGCGCCACTTCGAGCCCGCCCCCCAGCGCCGTTCCGTGAATCGCCGCCACGATCGGCTTCGTCGCCGCATCAAGCCGCTCGATCACCTCGCCCAGGAGCGGCGCCTGCATCGGCCGCTTGAATTCATGGATATCGGCGCCAGCAATGAAGGTACGCCCCTTGCAGATGATGACCATGGCCCGGGCATCAGCGTCGCTCTCGAGCGCGTTGACAGCCTCGAGCAGGCCGGCCCGCACCGAATGGGACAGCGCGTTGACCGGTGGATTGTCGATGGTGACGACGAGAAGACTGCCGCGTTTTGCGACCGACACAGTCTGTGTATCGAGTTTTTTCATGCTGACATACATTCCGTGGTGTGATCGACAGTGCCGGTGGTGATAACGACCTTGCCCTGAACGGCACGGGTCATCACCACATCGAGCGCATCATCCCAACGCTCGAGCGGATACGCGGCAGAGATATGCGGCTTGAGCTGGCCCTTGGCGTACCAGCTCATCAGCTCGGCGACATTGGCCGCATTTTTCGCCGGCTCCGATCGCGCATAGGCGCCCCAGAACACCCCGATCATTGCCGATTGCTTGAGCAGCAGAAGGTTGAGCGCAATCCTGGGAATATCACCGGCCGCGAACCCGATCACGAGGTGACGGCCGAACTGCGCCAGAGAGCGCACGGCAGCTTCCGTCAGGCTGCCGCCCACCGGGTCATAGACGACATCAACGCCCCGTCCGCGGGTGAGATCCTTGACACGTTTGCGCAAGTCGTCAGTGCCGTAGTTGATGGTCTCATCAGCGCCGTACGTGCGGCACAGCGCTAGCTTGTCGTCTGTCGATGCTGCTGCGATCACGCGAGCGCCCATCAGCTTGCCGAGCTCGACGGCCCCGAGGCCAACGCCGCCCGCGGCGCCGAGCACCAGCAGCGTTTCTCCCGGCTTGATCTGAGCACGGTCCTTCAGCGCGTGATACGAGGTGGAATAGGTGATGAGAAAGCCGGCCGCCCCGACCGCGCCGACGCCCGCGGGAATCGGGAACACCCGCGATGCATCGACCGCGACCTGTTCGCCATACCCGCCGATACCGGTGAAGGCCAGAACGCGCATCCCGCCATTCAGCCCTACGACACCGGCGCCCACGGAGGCGACAGTTCCGGCGACCTCGCTGCCCGGCGTGAACGGGAGTTCGGGTGTGGTCTGATACTGCCCCTCAACCATCAGGCCATCAAAGAAGTTGACACCGCAGGCCTCCGTGCGGATCACGACTTGCCCGGCCAGCGCCACCGGTTCCGCAACATCCTCGATCCTGAGCCCCGCCCGGGGAGCAAAGGCCCTGCAAACAACTGCTTTCATTCCGGCGCGGCCCTCTACCCGTCATGCGCACGATTGGCGTCTTGAGATCCCATCAAGAAATGCGCCAGCGGTACGCCCCGAACATCGTCTGATGGGACTATGGCAGCGGGACTTCGCGCCGGTTTCGCGGGCCGTTGGCAACAGGGGGACCTTCACTCCGGACCGGAGCGATCGTTACGGCCAACCAGCCGAAAGTGAATGGCTCATGCCCGCGGGATGGATCTGGAACGCAGCTCGCCTGACGGCAACGACCACCGCTCCCCGAGCATGGCGCGGCGTTGATCCCGATCGTCGTCACGCCGGCATTTGGGCGCCCACGGCATGCGCACTGCGCTCTTGCGCCGCTGAATCTTGTCAACAGTCGAAGGCCTCGTTCTGGCCACACTCAAACCTGGGAAGCTGGACAGGCTGTCTGCCCGCTCGATGATTTCCCCGTCTCCAACGATTTCTGGTCACCCAGTATCACGGCGCTGTTGAGCACCAGCCGCACCAGTTCGGTCTGACGCGTAATGCCACTCTTGGAGAAGATCGACCGGAGATGGGCGCGCGCGGTGTTACGGCTGATGTCGAGTGAGATCGCGGCGTCTTCCAATGAGAGACCCGCAGCAAGCCCTCGGGTCACCGCCGCTTCCGCGGGCGTCAGGTCGAACATCTGGCGAACAAATTCACTTTCGACATCCGGCGCCATGTCACAATCACGGATGTAGATGACGACTGAAATCGTTTTGTCGACGCCCGACGTCACAGGGCGAATCATCACGCCCAGGGTGCGTGAGCCCGAGCGCTTGGTGAATGACAGGCCGCGCGACGATTCGAGGTCTCCGACAGCTGTTCTTTGCGTAGCGGCCTTGATCGCCTTCTGCAGCTCCCTGTCCTCGAGGCTGTTGACCGCGCACAACTTGCCGGCCTGAATCAGCAGGCCATCACGGCGGCTCAGGATGCGTTCCGCCAGCCTCGAGGTGCGGATCACCCTGCAGCTCTGATCAATCATGACGAAGCCGACATTCAGCTTGTCGAGCACGTCCAGATAGAGTGTTCGCTCGAACGTGTTGCTGTCGATGCGGCTGGCGACCTCCAGCCCGTGCGCCACCTGCGTCACGAGGATTTGCGCGATCGCTTCCTCCTCTGCATCGAACTCCGGCTCCGCGCGGTCACGATAGATCCACAGCGTATATCGCACCGCGCCATCCAGCGCCGTTCCGCACGAGGCCATACCATGGCATCGGCTGGCGAGGACTTCATGCTCGATGTCGTGGTCGCAGGATGGTTCGAGGACATCCCGCATGGCGGCCACATCACCAGCATGCTCCCTGATCACCAGGACGGTCGGCTCGTCCGGGTGCCCGCGCCGCTCGACATGAAGCGCAGCGGCGCAGGCATTAAACTGAGCCCGGATGACATCCAGCGTAGCGGCAAGCGGCGCGCCTTCCAGCACGCCCCTCGACACCGTATTCAGAAATTGACCAAACGCGATGGCTGACCTCGAAGGCAACGCCATGAGCATCCTCCCTGCGCATCCTTCCGGACCGATCGGCCGCGATCGACATTCAATCTCCTGGCGATCTGGTTGCCGATCGCCAGACGTCATTTGTTCTCAGCGCACGAGCCCCGATCGCCACGTCAAGATACGCACTCCGCGAGACATTTCCTTCAGGGACGGCGACCCGACACCCCGGCAACGATCGCTAGGAGATCAGGATGCCGCTATCGACGCCCAGCATGTGGCCGGTCGTGCGTTTCGACTCATCGGAGGCAAGGAATACCGCGGCATTTGCGACATCGATGGGCTCGCTAAGACCCAGAAGGTAGGCGCGGCGCTGCACTTCCAGGTGGGGCTCGCTGGCAAAGAATCCGAGCACCCGTTCCGTCGCCACGGCGCCAGGCACGAGCGCGTTGACGCGCACGCCACTTGCGGCATATTCGACCGCCATGGATCGTGTCAGTGCGATCACGCCGCCTTTGGCGGCTGAATAGGCATCGCGGTTCGGCACGCCCATCGCGCCCATGATCGATGCCGTATTGATGACGGCGCCTCCGCCGGCCTTGATCAGCTCCGGTATGCCGTAGTGACAGCACAGCCACGTCCCGAACAGATCGAGCTCGACCGTCTTCCAGAAGACATCTGGCGGTGTCCGAGTCACCGGCCCGTCCTTGGCCGATGAGCCGCCGGCATTGTTATAGACGACATCGAGCCGGCCGAAGTGCTCAACGGTTTCGGAGATCGCACGCTTCACGCTGTCCGCCTTGGTGACATCGGTCAGCACGAAACGCGCGTCGCCGCCCGCGGCCCGAATATCGGCGGCAATCTGCTCGCCCTCTGCTACGCGGCGCCCCGACACAGAAACCCTTGCTCCCTCCTCAGCGAACACCTTGCAGGCCACGGCGCCAATGCCGCCTGTACCGCCGGTAATAAACGCAACCTTGTCTCGCAGTCGCCCAGCCATAGTCCGCTATCCTCTTGAAATGCCTTCGCTACGATGCGGGCGCGGCGTGTAGCCGTCAGCCGTGATGATGGGCAGATGAGTCCAGCCGTTGTCAGGGAGCCGCATCCACGCGCCGGCGGCCAGCGCACCACCATCGACGACAATGGTAGATCCGCTGATCCAGCCGGACAGCCGCGGCGACGCCAGGAACAAGGCTGCGCCCGCGGAATCGCTTCCCTCTCCGAAGCGTCCGATTGGAAACCAGCGGCCAAGATAATCCCGGTTCTCGGGCGGAACCCGTGAGGTTGCGGTGATCTGGGCTGTATTGGTGGTTTCCGGCGCGATCGCATTGACGCGAATGCCATACTGGCCGAGCTCAACAGCGAGGCTTCGCGTAAAGCCGGTGATCGCCGCCTTGAACGCCGAATAGACCACGGAGAGCGGAATGCCGCGAAATGCCTCGATCGTGGAAACGTTGATGATGCTCCCGTCCTTGCCGCTCCTCCGTATCAGCGGGATCGCGGCCCTGGACATGAGCAGCACATGCCGCAGGTTGATCGCATAGAGAGCATCCCACTGCTCTTCGGTCGAATCCGCGAACTCCGTTTTATGACCCAGATAGTCGCCGACATTGTTGACCAGGACATCGAGGCGGCCGAAATGCTTGTCGACCTCGCCAATGACACGCCCGACATCGCCTGCCTTGCGGACATCCGCTGTAACGACAACGGCGTCCGCGCGGACCGCGACAAGAGCGCGACGGGTATCTTCAGCCCGCGCCTCATCGATCTCGGCGATGGCGACACGCATTCCCGCTTTCACAAACAACTCGGCGGTCGCGCGCCCGATGCCCGCACCACCGCCGGTGATCAGCGCCACCTTGCTGGAGAGACCCAGGAGGGACAGCTCGCCGTCCTCAGTCATCGTCCCTTCCCCCATAGGCCTTGAAGCAAATGTTCGTGCGAGAGGCCTGCCCAATCGACGACGAGATCCCTGCCACCGAGCCGTGCAGCCGAACCGGCGGATGACAAGCAGGGCGATCAAGGCTCATTGGTGCCCCGCCCGCGCGGGCTCAAGCGATCCCACAATCTCATCGACAGCCCGCCGCACGTCGTTCCGGCGATAGCCGAGCATCGCGACCTCGCCCGGCTCAGGCTCGTAGGAGAGCACATGGCCCCGGCCCGGTACGATAAATGCGTCAGGCAGCAGCGGATGCTCTTCATTGCGTTCTTCGATGCTGCGCGTGCCCCCGACGGCCTCGACGATCATCTGAAAAAAGGCTCGGAACGTGAGATTCTGATCACCGATGAGATAGGCCTTGCCCGACTCAGCGCCTCGGAGGGCACCTTCGATCGCCTCGACCAGAGAGCGAACCGACATGTAGTTGGTGCCGCCGGCCGGTGCAAAATCCGGGATGTCGGGCAGCTCGCCCCGCCCCCATGCGGCGAGCACTTCATAGCGCCGCGCAGGAATACCGGTCATGACGCCAACGATCGACGGTGGATTGAGGGTGGACACATTGAAGTCGGCGGTCGCCAGAGCACGCGCCCCATGATCGGCCTGCATGCGGGCATGAACATAGGCATTCGTGTCGGCGAGATGAGGCAAGACCTGGTGATAATAACTGCCGAGATGGACCAGCCGCTTGACACCGGCCTGCCGCGCGCGCGCCACGAAAGCGGGAACGCCCTCGATCTGGGTGACGCGCCAGAACTCACGCTCGTCCAGCCCCTTGGGCAGATGGCGGATGTCATTGCCGGCTGCGAACACAATCGCGTCGAATGGAGCAAGGTCGGCGGTCGTGAAGTCTCCCTTGGTATAGTCCCCGACAAGGGTCGGGAACCCAGCCATTGGCGTCTCGCCAGCGGCCGGCCGTCGAGAGGCCAGCACCACCTCATGGCCTTGCGCAGACAGATGAACGGCCGCGTGACCTCCGATCATGCCCGTTCCGCCGACAATCAGGATTTTCACAACGCTCCCCTCGCACAGCCGCGCTTCTCACGCCGAAGACGCAAACTGGGGACATCACCATCCACGCACATCGTCCGCTTGGAGTATTCGGCAGCTCTTCTCCGGCAACGATCCGGCCTAACTCAATCAGACGATGTCACCTGATTCCCGGGGTGCAAGACGATCTGTGAAGCTGACCTGTTCAAGTGCTGATGCCAGTCAGTCACGGAGAGCCGCCGGATGTCGCCGCCACGCCCGTGGCTCCCTGGCTGTGGCGGGCGCGGCCCCTGACATGGTGCCATCGATCAGGTAGCTTCAAGACAATGACATGTCAGCCGGGTGAAACGTCGGCAGACAGACGAGCAGGAAATAGTCATGGAAAGCCTTTCACAGATACTGGTCCGTGCAATTCGATTGACGCCGGACCGGGCTTTCATCATCGCCAATGACGAAACCATCTCATACGCGCAGTTCGGCGCCCGGACCGCCCAGTTGGCCGAGGTCCTGCGCGATCACGGTGTGAAGAAGGGTGACCGTGTCGGCCTCTATCTGCCGAGTACGCCGCTGATGGCAATCGGCTTTTGGGCCTGCCAGCGGCTTGGCGCCATCCCGGCGCCGATCAGCGCCATGTTTCGCCACCCAGAGTTGCGCAAGATCATTGACCACACCGGCATGACCGCGCTGATCGCCGATCAGGCGACCTGGCCCTATTTCGCGGAAATTCGCGACGAATTTGCGGGCCTGAAGCACTGCTTCGTGGCGTCTGGGGACCGCAGCGGCTCCGACCTTGTGACCATGATGGATGCCGCGTCCGGAAACTTTGTGGATGCCGACTGCGACACGCGCGATATCGCCTGCTTGTTCTTCACGTCCGGCACGACCGGCTCGCCGAAGGGAACGGCACAGACCCACTTCAATATTTCCTCCACGCTGCGCGACATGATGGTTTCGCACCGGTCACGCTTCGGCGCGGAAACCTATCTGTGCGCCGTTCCGCTGTTCACGAACTTCGGGCTGAACGTGACGCTGAACCTCTGTCTCTACGCCGGTGGGACGATCGTTCTTCACGAGCGCTGGGACACGCACCGCGTGCTCGGCGACATCGGAAAGTACAAGGCGACCTATTTCGGCGGCACGCCGACCATGTACGTCTATATCGTCAACGAGTACGATCCCGCACAGCACGATCTCCGATCGCTGCGCGTCTGCACCACGGGCGGCTCGCCGGTTCCTCAGCCGGTGATTCAGCGATTCGAGGCGCTGAGTGGCGCCCGCGTGACCCAGGTCTACGGCGCGACCGAAACCTGCGGTCAGAATGTCATGGAGCCGACCGTGGGCGTGAGAAAGCCGGGCGCGGCCGGGCTCCCGGTCGGCAGCTCGCGGATCGCGATCGTCGATGATGACGGCGAGCCCCTGCCGGCGGGCCAGGTGGGCGAAGTCATTATCGAGGGCGACTGCGTCGCCGCCGGCTACTGGCAGGACGAGACGGCCACCCGCGAAGCCTTCACCGGCGACGGCTGGCGTTCGGGTGATCTCGGCTATCTCGACGAGGACGGCTATCTTTTCATCGTCGATCGCAAGAAGGACGTCATCATCGCCGGCGGCCACAACATCTATCCGCTGGAACTGGAGACCCTGCTCTACAAGCACCCGGCAACCGCCATGTGCGCGGTCGTCGGCCTGCCTGACGAGAGCAAGGGCGAAATTCCAGTCGCGGTGATCGTACGGACATCCGGCAGCGATGTCAGCGCTGAGGACATCATCGCCTATTGCCGCCAGAACCTCGCCGCGTACAAGGTCCCCCGTGTCGTTCATTTCGTGGACGAGATGCCGGTCGAGGCAGCGAAAATCCGGAAGCGCGAACTTGTAAGGGCCCTGCGCGAACAGGACCTCGACCGCTTCCGCCGTGGCGGTTAGATCGTTTTCGAGCGAAGCATGCCCCCGGACTTGATCCGGTGGTGGGCACCGCTTCGCGTGAAGAAAACGCGTCAAAACAAAAAACGAGAGCGCGTTTGCGATTCCATCGGAAGCAAACGCGCTCTGATCCCCGGCCTCACCCTACCGGCATGTGCTTGCCGACGTCTCCGGCGGCGCCGTAGGCACTCCAGCCACCGTCGACGGGCAGAACGACGCCGGTGATATAAGACGCCCAGTCCGAGAGCAGGAAAGCGACCGCACTGGCCATCTCGTTGGAGGAGGCAAGCCGCCGCAACGGCGTGCGCCCCTCCACCACGGAGGGGTCGAAGACCTGCCGGTCCAGCAGCGCCTGCACCATCGGCGTACGCGTGTAGCCCGGCGCGATGCCGTTGACACGGACGCCGACACCACCCCATTCACAGGCCAGCGTCTTTGTCAGGTGAATGATTCCCGCCTTGGCGACACCATAAGCCGAGCGGCCGGGAAACGCGTCGAGGCCGACGATGGACGACACGTTGACGATGGCGCCCGCCTTTTGCGCCGCCATGATGCGGCCAGCCGCGCGACAGACGAGATAGGTGCCGTACAGGTTGACGTCCACAACCCTGCGCCAGCGCTCGGGGTCCTGCGCATGCACCGGCACGAGATCATCCCCGATCCCGGCAGAGTTGAACACCAGATCCAGCCCGCCGAGCGCCCCAGCAGCTTCGGCCACCATGCGCTCGCTGTCTTCGGCATTCGACACGTCGCCCTGCGTCCAGGCCACGGCCTTCGTGTCGCCGAGGGCGGCTTCGGCCCGCTCGCCATCGATATCGGCAATCGCGACTCGGGCGCCCAGATCAGACAGAACACGGGCGGTCGCTGCTCCAATACCACTCGCACCGCCCGTCACCAGTGTACGCTTTCCGTCCAACCGGATCGGCGAAATGCTTTCAGTGCGCATCGGGATCAACTCCGCTTTGCTCTTCGGCCTTGAAATGAAAATCCGCGCTCCAGCTGTCTCGCGACTGCCCCTGCAGGGCGAGATAAGCCTGTGCGACGAGATCAGGATCATATGGCGTACCCGCCTCCATCGTGCCGTGGATGGCAACGGTGGTGACGTGGACGCCCGCCCCGGACAACTCCTTCGCGAGAGAATGGCCGAGACTGCGCAGCGCAGCCTTGCCCATGGATGTCACGCCCCATTCGATCCATGGATCGAATGCGAGGACGCCGCCCGTCAACAGAATGGTGCCGTGACCGCGCCTGATCATCGCCGGCGCGACGGTCCTGGCGGCATGATGCGCGCCCGCAACATTGGTCCGGAAGGCGTTGATCACATAGTCGACGCTGGCGGGCTCACCATGCGCGGCCCACCCGTCCGCAGCGCCATACCTGGCCATTTCGATCGCAGACGGCGTCACGAACCTCGCCGGCTCGATGAGAGCGGCATTGTAGATCAGGACCTCCGCCTCGCCGTAGCGCGCCCGGATCTGCTGGTGAACGCCGTCCATGGCGGCGGTGTCACCGGCATCGCCCGCGAAGCCGGTGACCTCATACCCTTGCTTCCTGAGGCCTTGCTCATAAGCAGCAATGGCATCCGCACGACGGCCGACGAACGCGACCGCGAAGCCGTCAGCGGCGAAGGCGCGGACGAGCGCGCGTCCGAGCCCCGGTCCCATACCGATGACGATGGCGACGGGACGCGTCAACGCGCGGCCTCCGCCGGAGACTCTTTTGATGGCGAAACGCTTTCCAGGCCGCCCCCCGCCCGACGCACGCCGCGATTGGCCAAAATCTCTTCAAGGGTTCCGATGATGCCCTTTCGCAAGAACAGCACGCACAACACGAAAATGGCCCCCTGGATCACGACGACCCAGGCCCCCGATGTTGCGAATTTGGTCTGAAGGGTGACCAGAACCGCGGCGCCGACGACCGGGCCGAGCAGCGTTCCCACGCCTCCGATCAACGTCATCAGAAGAACATCTGCCGACGCGCCGAAATGGAGATCGGCAAGCGATGCAATCTGGAAGACGATGGCCTTCAGGCCGCCCGCCAGCCCGGAGAGCATGGCGGAAAGAGTGAAGGCGATCAACTTGAAGTGGTCTGTCGAATAGCCCAGCGACGTCGACCGCGCCGGATTTTCCCGGATCGATTTGAGTGTCAGCCCGAAGGGCGAATGCACGATCCGGTAGATGAAAGCGAAAGCGGCGAGGAAAACCGCGAGCGTCACGAAATATATGTTCGTCGAGTTGCCGAGGTCGACAAGTCCGAAAAGCATCCCCCGCGGCACTGATTGAATGCCGTCTTCGCCATGCGTCCAGCCAGTTTGCAACGCGTAGAAGTAGACGATCTGCGCGAGGGCCAGGGTGATCATCGCGAAATAGAGACCCTGGCGTCTGATCGCCAGCCAGCCGAACAGGACACCGATCACGGTCGAGGCGGAAACGCCGAGCAGGACGCAGAGCTCGGGCCGCAAGCCCCACACGGCCGCGGATTGGGCGGTGATATAGGAGGAGGCGCCGAAGAATGCGGCATGGCCGAAGGCGAGCAGACCGACATAGCCGAAGATCAGATTGTAGGCCATCGCGAACAGGGCGAAGCACAGGATCTTCATGGCCAGGATCGGGAATATCAGGTACGGCAGGACCACGCCGACGACAAGCAGCACGCCGAACCACAACGGGCCATTTTCCAGGATGCTGCCGGCACGCCCCGACGAGACGTCGGCCACTGAATGCACCGCGGTATCCTTGCCGAAGAGCCCCGCCGGACGCAGGATCAGGATGACGGCCATGATGACGAAGATGACCGTCGTCGAGGCCTGAGGATAGAAGACCTTTGTGAGCCCTTCGGCGAGGCCCATCATCAGGCCACTCGCGATGGCGCCAAGGATGGAGCCCATGCCGCCGATCACCACCACCGCAAAAGTGGTGATGATGATGCTCTGTCCCATCTGCGGGCCGACCTGATAGATCGGCGCCGCCATCACCCCCGTGAGACCCGCCAGCCCCACACCGAATGCATAGGTCAACATCAGCATGCGGGGGACGTTGATTCCGAAGGCGCGCACCAGTTCGGGATTCTCGGTCGCCGCCCTGAGATAGGAGCCGAGCTTGGTTCGCTCGATCAAATACCAGGTGCCGAAGCAGAGAATGAGCGCCGCAGCGACCACCCAGGCGCGATAGTAGGGCAGCATCATGAAGCCGAGATCAACCGCGCCCTTCAACGAATCCGGTACGTCATACTGCTGACCCGCCGCGCCATAGCGCACGTTGAACAAGCCCTCGATGATCATGGCCAGTCCAACCGTCAGCAGGAGACCGTAGGCATGGTCGAGATCGTAGATCCGCCGGATGAACAGGCGCTCCATCAACGCCCCGACCGCGGCGACGACCAGCGGAACGATGACCAGGGCCCACCAGTAGCCGACCGCAGGAAGATCCAGCGACGGAAACAGCTCCGGCAGGTTGAGCAGGTACCATGCCGCAAATGCGCCGAGCATGTACTGCGCGCCATGGACGAAATTGCCAATGCGCAGCATCCCGAAAATGACTGCGACACCGAGACTCATCATGGCATAGAACGAGCCGTTGATGAGGCCGACGAGCAACTGGCCATAGAGCAGCGCGGGCGGGATCGCCATCAGATCAGTCATTTCGGTCTATACCCCGAGATAGGTCTTTATTGTCTGTTCGCTTGCCGCGAGGTCGTCACGGTCGAAGCCATCGACGACCTTTCCGTGCTCAACGATGTAGAAGCGATCGGCCAGCCTCGCCGCGAAGCGAAAATTCTGCTCGACGAGCAAGATGGTGTATCCGCGCTCCCTGAGCGTGGAGATCAGCGCGCCAATCCTCTTGACGATAACCGGCGCCAGGCCTTCGGTCGGCTCATCGAGCAGCAGAAGCCTCGCGCCAGACCGCAAGATCCGGCCGATCGCCAGCATCTGCTGCTCGCCGCCGGACAGCTTCGTTCCCGGACTCGACCAGCGATCCCTGAGATTGGGAAACAGGGCCAGCACGTCGGCATCACTCATGCCGCCTGGGCCGATGACCGGCGGCAGCCCGAGATTTTCCGCCACCGTCAGGCTGGCGAAGATGCCGCGCTCCTCGGGACAATAGGCGACGCCGCTGCGCGCCACGGATTCGGGCGCAAGGCGCGCAATATCATACCCGTCGAAGCGGATGACACCGCTCTTGCGACGCAACAGTCCCATGATCGCCCGCAAGGTCGAGGTCTTTCCCGCCCCGTTACGTCCCAGCAGCGTGACCACCTTGCCGGGTGCGACGTCGAACTCGACGCCGTGCAGCGCCTTGCTTTCGTCGTACCAGGCATGGAGATCGCGCACATCGAGAAGAGGGCCATTTCGATGCGGCAGATCAATCATCGACGCCTCCGATATAGGCCTCGACGACACGCGGATCGCGCGACACCGTCTCATAGCTCCCTTCAGCGAGAATGCGACCGCCAGCCAGAACCGTGATGGTATCCGACAGTGCAGCCACAACGGACAGATTGTGTTCGACCATCAGGATCGATCGCTGAGCGGAAATGCGGCGGATCAATGCCGCGATCCGATCGACGTCTTCATGTCCCAGACCGGCGGTTGGCTCATCGAGCAGCAACATTTCAGGATCAAGCGCCAGGGTCGTCGCAACTTCGAGCGCGCGCTTACGTCCATATGGCAGGTTGGCGGCAGGCTCGTTCCGATAGGTCAGGAGGCCGACGTCATCCAGCAGCTCATCCACGCGTCCATCGAGCGTCCTGTGTGCGCCATCGCCGCGCCAGAATTTGTAGGAGATCCCCAGCGGGCGCTGCAGGGCGATGAGCACATTCTCCCGCACGGTCATGCGCGGATAGACCGCGGAGATCTGAAACGAGCGAACAACTCCCCTGCGCGCCACCTGCTCCGGACGAAGCGAGGTAATGTCCGCTCCGTTGAATTTGATCAGCCCCGCGCTTGGCTGCAGAAACTTTGTAATGAGGTTGAACGTCGTAGTCTTTCCGGCCCCGTTCGGGCCAATCAACGCATGAATCGAGTGCCGTCTGATCTTCAGGTCGACATCCTTGACGGCGGCGAAACCAAAGAACGTCTTGGTCAACCCCGATACTTCGATGATGTAATCACTGGCCGCAGCCTGCACGCTTTTCGCTCCTCACACATCAAACGCGACCGGTAGATCGACACGAATGCCATCGGCGTCGAGAGCATGCAGCAACGCCGCCAACCACCATCCGCCGCATCAAACGACCATGATCGCACGCCATGCTGCCGATCATTCCGGGCCGAATGGTCGCCACGCGCCCCATTCTGCCGCTCCCTGCGTGCTTCGGGATCGCCGCCAGCGGCAGCGGTCACCCGCTAGTTCTTCACAAGGGGACACTTCGACTGATTAAGCGACTGGAATGCCTTTTCAGCCGGAACGGTTGCGAGAACCTTGAACACGTCCTGCTTGTCGGCTGCCTCTCCCGGGCTTTTGACCTGAAGCATGTACATGTCATGGACAAGCCGGCCGTTTGGCCGAAGCGTTGCGTTATGCGCAAAGAAGTCGTCGATCTTCGTTGAGCGCAGCTGGGCCAGAACAGCGTCCGGCGCATCGGATCCGGCAGCCTTGACAGCCTTCAGATAGTTCAGCACGGCCGAATAGCTGCCCGCCGCGATCCAGCCCGGCGCATTGCCGGTCTTCTGCATCATGGCGTCCTTGAACTTCCGCGACGCCTCGTCGGCGTTCCAATACCAGGGAGAAGCGAACTGGATGCCCTTCAGGGTGGCAAGGCCGATCGATCGCGCTTCCGACTGGTGAAGGACGGTCAGCGCGACGCGCTGCCCTCGCTGGATGAGACCGAATTCCTGAACCTGCTTCAACGCATTGATCAACTCGGGGCCGTTCAGCGTAATCGCGATGACCTTCGCCCCCGAGGACTGTGCTTGCAGAATGTAGGATGAAAAATCCGTGGTGCCGAGCGGCGCGCGCACCGATCCGACGATCTTGCCGCCCTCCTCCTGAATTGTGGTCTTGACGGTATTCTCGAGGACCTTACCGCCCTCGTAGTCCGGCGAAATCACGTACCAGGTTTCGCCGCCCTGCTCCATCTGCGCATGCACGGATGAGCGGGCAACGGAATAGGCGTCGTATGCCCATGCGATACCGTAGCCGTTGCAGTTCTCCTCGGTCATCCGATCGGTGAGCGGCGAAACGAACAGGCCGATCCGCTTTTTCTCGCCCAGCAGCGTATTGACGCTCAACGCAACAGCCGAGTTGGCGACGTCGACGATGACGTCGACGTTGTCCTGATCGAGCCATTGCCTGGCGATCGCCAATGCGACCTCCGGCTTGTTCTGGTGATCGGCGGACACAACCTCGATCGGCTTGCCGAGAACTTCGCCACCGAAATCGGCGACCGCGGTCTTGACCGCCGCAATGACCTCGGTGCCGCCGATGGCGGAGAACGACGTGCTCTGGTCGTTGAGAACCCCGATCCTGACCCGGCCGTCCTGGGCGTAGGCGGCGGACGTCAAAGACAATGCGACAAGCGTCGCAACAGCGAATTTCATGTTTCCTTCCCCAACGATTTTTATAGGCCAGCTCGTTCGCCATGCGGATCAGAAGCAGGTCGTGGCGAGTGTTTCGCTCGCAATCTCACGCACTGGCAACGGCTACGCTCGCAGCGCTCAGGCTTCGTTACATCGTCTGAAGAGACTATCGCAGATGAAGGTGTGGTTGACCACGGCGGAGGCTTGACAAGGCACTCTCCCTGCACACCTTCACGCCGCCCGGCACGAGATAAAAACCCGGGAAATCATTCGACTGGCACCTCTCGTCCCAGCTGCAATGCGACGGCTTTCTCACGGAAAACGCGAGGTGCCGCCCCCGGGCAAGCGCGACTTCGAGCCATCCCGTACACCTCAAGCCACCCGCAATGAAAAGGCCTCCGGCAGGGCACTGCCGGAGGCCGCGGAGATCTTCATGAGATGGACGATGCTTTTCCCTTTGTGGGACGCCTCAGAACGACCGGATGATATCCAGTGTACCGCTATAGACGTTCTGGCTTCGCAGCGTGAACGTCGATGCCGGCGCATAACCCGGAACACCGGTCAGAGTTGCCGTGCCGTTCAGGTTCTGATTGATGCGGTCATATGTGAATTGAGCCGCAAGCTGCAGATCCTTGACCGGCGTCCAGGCCGTACGCGTGCCTACCTGCAGGATTCCGAACGAGAAGTCGCCGGTCGCGGAGACCGTACCACTGTTCATCAGGCCATTCGCCGCCGCCGCCATCAACAGGGCGTTGCCGCCCGAGCCGTAGCTGACATGGGCGTAGCCGCCGTAGATCGAGGTCCGCCACGCCGGATTCCAGTAGTGCTCGTAATAGGCCTCGACATTCCATGAGTCGCTTTTGAAGATCTTGGTCCCGTTGGCGTAAACGCCATCCAGCACATACCCGAAAGCGAGGGTCTGGCCGTTGACCCGCGCAAAGCGGCCCGCACCGGTCCCGTCATAGTTGTTGCCGAAATTGTAGCGCGGAGCGCCGTTGGCGAAGCTGGCCTCGACCTTCAGGCTGTCGCCCACGCCGGTCGGCAGGTTCTTCAGTTCGAACGCACCGGTCACCGCATAGCCCCAGGTCGAATTGGGCTTCCCCGAGTCGCTCAGCGCGGGAATGTAGTAAGTGCCGTGAACTTCATGAGCCGCCGCGGCAACGTGCAGCGATCCCCAGGCCTGGTCCAGGCGAACGTTCGCCACGATGTCGGGGACGTGGTCGCCAATCTGCGCATTTCCGACGAAGCTGTTCGTTGCAGTCCCGTAGGTCGGAGCAAGAGGATTGGAGCCGAACGGCCCGAGGAAGGTGTTCGACGTGTTGACGACGCCGGAGGAGCGGTAGGGCTGCGCGTCCTCAAGCCCGATCGTGGCGGACCAGCCATTTCCGAAGGACGCCGTGTAAGCCAGCATCGGAAGACCCGTCATCGAGTTCGAGCCGGGAATGAAGCTCGACGACGTCAGCGGCTTCGACAGCGCCCACTGCGGGTCGAACATCGAGACAGCCTTGCCGAAGGTAAAGCCGGCAAACTGAATGAACATGAAGTCGTTCTCGACAAAACCGCCGGCGATGTTGTCGCGACCCTGGAACCACTGGAACAGAGCGCTGTAGAATGTGCGCAGCGTGCCGTAGTCGGTGTTGGTCCGTGTATCCAGGAGCAGGTTGAACCGCTCATACGTGTTGAAGTAATTCCTGTTGTAGGAGTTTGCGCCAGCGGTGCCGCCCTGCCACGGCGGGAATTCCGTCGCGCTGCCGTTCAGTCCGATATTCATGCGAATGCTGCCGCCGAAGCGAATGCAGGTGTCCGTCCCCGGAATGTAATAGAAGCCCGCGCCGTACGCGGAGCAGACCTTTACATATTCGACAGGCTTCGCCTTGACCGGAAGATCAGCCGCTTGAGCACCAGCCACCGTGACGATGCCTGCAGCCGCACCCAGCAAGACGCGCTTTGCCACCCTCAACCCTGACGTCATTCTCCCCTCCACATTACCCATTTTGAAGTTAACCAGCATGTCTGAAGCAGCGGCCAGCTCAGTGACGTTTGGACGCGGCTACCAAGCCCTCGCCCAGACGCTTTGCTGTTGTGACGACCTGAACCAGCCCCATATCGCAGTGGTGATTGCTGCAACTGAAAATCTCCCTTCAGTTGCGATCCTCATGCGAAGCGGCACCGTTACCAACTCAATCCGCAGCCAGAGGACGCGGCTTCATGCCTGCATTGTTTTCATTGTCACGATTCAGACATCGTCCAAATGAAGTAACGTAGTGAATTCTTCACCTCCATCTTTCGATACATCGAACGCAGCAACGGCGCGCCGCACAAGATTGTCTAAGTTTCGATGAGGACAGGGCTCTCGCTCAGGTAGAACCAACATCCGTCAATCAACCCGATGGCCAGTCCTGTCGCGTTGCTCGCGCACTCTCTCGTTCATCGCATCACGCGCAGAACGCCTTGAGACCGTGTCTACGAACAAGATTCGCGCCGTTTCGCGTCTGATCATTCAGCAGAAAGACAGCCTTCGGCGCGCCATGACGCCTCACGACAACCCAAGTGAGATGAAATGTCGCCGCGCAATCTCCATTCATGGACGATTGTACAGCAGGCTCCGGTCCATCGCGCAGGCGATATCACGATCCGCCAGAAGAGCAACCGGATCGCGCCACACCGCAGCACAAATCGGACAGGCGACACGATGACGCGTCGATTTATTGAGGAGAGAGACCGCAGATCAAGGCGGTCGGATGATCACGCTATGGAAGAGAGAAATCCCGCCAATCGACAGGATGCAGCGAGCAAACGACAGGATGCAGCGAGCTCCCGCTCATCATGATACTCGACAGCCGCAGGCTCCGTGCGGCTGTCGAAGCTCATGTCGACTGCGGCGAGTAGCGCCGCACGAGGTCAAGAAAATGTGGCTGCTCGCCGCCACCGTGCACCTCGAGCGCAGCCCCTGAAATGAATGCGGCGAGCGGGCTGGCGAAAAACAGGACCGCGTCAGCCACGTCCTCGCCCCTCCCCATGCGCTTCATCGGCGTGGCTTCAGCGATCGCCAGCTGGGCTTCGAGCGATCCATAGGTCAGCTCCGTATTGTCCGTCTCGACCAGCCCGACGATGATCGCGTTCACCCGCACCGTCGGACCCCACTCCTGAGCCAGGCTGCTGGTCAGGCTCAGGAGTCCCGCCTTGCTTGCACCATACACAGCCGTGCCAGGCGAGGGCCTGCGACCTGCGACACTCGCGATGTTGATGATGGTGCCACCACCGTGCTGCGGACTCATGGTCTGGTACGCCGCCTGGGACAGATGAATGGGCGCCAGCAAATTCAGCGCGACGATCGCCTCGGAAAAGCGCGGCGACGCAGTGGCGGCATTTGCCGCGGGAGATCCACCCGCGTTGTTCACCAGGAGATCGAGGCGGCCGTGGCTCGCCACCGTGGCCTCGATCAGAGCCTTGCACTCCGTCGCACTGCGAACGTCGCATGCGAGGAATTCAGCCTGCCTGCCCTCGCACTGCGGCAAAGATGAAGGCTGACTTCGTCCGCAAACCACGACGGTGGCGCCAGCATCAAGCAGCGTCGTCGCGATGGCGCGCCCCAGTCCCTTGGTGCCACCGGTCACCAGCGCGACCTTTCCGGCCATGGACAATCGATCTGCGCCTCGTTCCGCGATCATCGGCGGCTCTGCCCGTTTGTGTGTCCTGTCATTTTGTCGACCATAGTCAGGTGCACTGCGCTGGTATTCGTCCTTTCGGACGATAGGGTTGATCCCGTCAATCCTACCACATCACTGAAGTCGCGACAGCGGCGAGCAATCCGAAGCAAGACACCGAAGCGGTACCGAATGTCGCACTCCCCTTTTTCGGGAATTTGCCTCAAGCGACGACCCATCGTCCAAGCGGACGATGCTGGCGTCGCTTCTCAATGACTTGCTGCCAGCTGGACTCAGGGGAGGAAGAATATGCTTTTGCAACGAAGTGGCTCTATGACGCGATACCTCGCTGTCGGCACAGTCTCGGCAATGGCGATCGCGCTGGCGGTCGGCTGCGCACGAGCTGAGGACGTCATCAAGTTCGGCGGTATCGCGTCGATGACAGGCGGCGGGGCCTCGGTCGGCAAGGTCGCCGAAACCGCCTGGCGGCTAGCCATCGAGGATATCAATGCCTCGGGCGGCGTACTCGGCAAAAAGGTCAAACTGGTTCTGGCCGATACAACCACCGACCCG
Source organism: Bradyrhizobium sp. U87765 SZCCT0048 (assembly GCF_018131225.1). Taxonomy (GTDB): domain Bacteria; phylum Pseudomonadota; class Alphaproteobacteria; order Rhizobiales; family Xanthobacteraceae; genus Bradyrhizobium_A. The sequence continues at coordinate 2,061,911 of NZ_JAFCMM010000001.1, forward strand.
ACGCACGCCGTCAGCGAAGCACGCCGCCTGATCGAGAATGAAGGCGTGCAGGTGCTGGTTGGCCCGATCACCAGCCAAGAGGCGATTCCAATCGTCGCGTTGACCAAGGAAAAGGGCATCGCCCAGATCTCGACGGCGGCGTCAACGCAGTTGACGCCAGACGTCGGCCCCTACCACTTTTCCGACTCGGTCACCGGCCTCAACCAAATGCGCGCCAACATCGACTACGCGCTCGATGTGCTCAAGCTGACCAAGCTGGCGCTCATTTCGGACAACGGCGGCATGTCCAAGGCCGCGGCCTCCGAAATCGTCGGATACCTCAAATCACGCAATGTCGAACCGACGATCGTGCAGGAGTTCGCCTTTCACACGGAAGACATGACGCCGCAGCTGCTGTCGATGCGCCGCTCCGGCGCCCAGGCGGTGCTTCTGATCAATTCGATCGGCGATGACTCGCGCAAGCTGCTGGAGAATCGGTCGGACATCGGCTGGGCTGTGCCTGTCCTCGCCAGCCAGACGATGACGAATTTCGCGCTCGGCAACGCGAAGGTCCTCGGCAAGGAGGTCTTTGATGGCGTCTACAGCACACAGTTCGTCGGCATGACCTATTGCCCGAGCGACGCGCCGGGGACGTCGCCCTTCGCCAAGTTCGTCAAGCGCGCCAAGGATACGGTACCTGATCTCGAGCGCATGGGCGGCGCACCGTCACTCACGCCCTATTACATCCAGCCGCTCATCCTCGCGGCGGCGATCAACGGCTCTGGCAAGACCGACGGCCGGTCCATCGCGGCCTGGATCGAGGCGAATGCCGGCAAGATCGAAGCCATGATCGGGCCGCTGCAAGCCAGCAAGACCGATCATTTCCTGCCGGCTCCCCAGGCCATCAAGGTTGTGACCGACATTTATCAGCCGCGCAGCGACGGCCTCGTCAAGCGGGCAGACTGCGGCAGCTAAGCCCCATCAAACCGAGCCAAGGACCATGAAAAGCCGGGCCGCGAGCCCGGCTTCTTTTTGAGTCGAAACAACTACTATAATACCGCCACTTTGACGTTTCGGTGAATTTTCAACGCCCCAATGTTAATTTGACGCGACGGTGAATTTCAGACATATTGTCAAAAGGCCTCCGGGCCTGTCGGGAGAAGCGCAGATATCGGGCGCCGGCCAAACAAATCTCGCGGCACAAGAAAAACGCCAAAGGGGGATTCGACATTGAACTTTCATCCGGGATCCATCGTCGCGTTCGGGCAATTCCTGAGCAAGGTCACCGATAACGTCCTCAACGGCACCCCTCTGCAGCACACCCTCGAAATGATCCGCGAGCAATTCGGCGCCTGTGCCGCCGTGCTCGCCATCGAAAAGGGAACCCACGCGAGCGAGATGACGTATGTCATCGCCACACGCGACCCGACCGACTTCGCGGCGGGAGGTCAGGCCGACTCGGCCAAGGCCGACGGAGCGCGCCAGTTGTCCCATTTCTCAAACCAGTGCCACGGCAAGTCGGCGACCTATCGGGGCGCCAATGAAAGCACGCGCTATACACTCTGGATGTTCAGGGAACGCAGCGAGACGAAATTCGACCAGGAAGAGAGCTCCGTCTGCGAGATCCTCGTCGCACAGCTCGCTCGAGGGCTGGAAATTGCCTGCCGCATGGGCACCAGCGAGGTCGAACGCATGGTCTTCTCGGACGTGATGGACCGCCTCTATGTCGGCGTCGTCATTCTGGATCGCTCCGGCAAGGTTCTCCGCACTTCGCCAACGGCCAACCAGTTGCTGTCGGCCCGCGATGGGCTGCAAATCCTGACCAATCGCCTGCGGGCCGTCTGCAACAACGAAGACAAACTGTTCCAGGCTGCGATCAAGGCAGCACTGCAGGGTGCCGCGAGCCAGGAAGCCACGATGACACGCGCGATCTCGCTGACGAAGCGCTCGGGATCACGCAATCTCGGCATCATCGTTCGACCGATCGTGGCCAAGGACAACGGCCTGAACGACTCCGCGGTGGCCGTCTACATTCGTGACTCGGAAGCCAATCCCGAGGTCGAGAGCGAACTCGTCCGCCAGCTGTTCGATCTGACCCCGGCCGAGGCGGGCGTCGCCCGGCGCCTGACGGCAGGCTTGTCCCTTGAAGATGCGGCAAACTCGCTCGCCATCAGCCGCAACACGGCTCGCGCTCACTTGCGCTCGATCTTTTCGAAAAGCGGCATCACACGCCAGACCGAACTCGTCCGCCTCGTGCTCAACAGTGCCGTGGTTCTTGGTGAGCCCGCGCGCCAGGTCGCGCAACCGGCCAAATGAAAGAATCACGTGGAAGGGGCACGTGAAAGCAGCTCGGCAGTGGCGTTCCTGATATCAGTACGCCGCTGCACCGGCTGAGATCGGCCAGTGCAGTCCGGCCGACTGAATCACAAGTTCAGAACAGTGTCTCGAGGTGCGCCTTGGTGTAGCCGACGCCGTCATGGACACGCCCGTCCCTGACCCGGCACGGCCAATTCGGATCAGCAAGCAACGCCCGGCCGACGGCAAGGATGTCGAAATCGCCGCGCATCAGCGGCTTTTCCAGCACCTCGAGCGAGGTCGCCTGTGCCTCGTTGAGGCCTGCCCGATCGAGGCCCGCGCCGCCGACGGCGATCACCGGCAATCCCGTCAGCTTCCTGGTCCAGCCGGCCAACGTCAAATCACCCTCGTCGGGGAAACCGGGCTCCCAGAAACGCCGCGTCGAACAATGCAGGATGGATACCCCCGCATCGACCAGCGGCTCCAGCACCTCGGCAAGTTCGGTCGGCGTGTCAGCCAGCCGCGCCTTGTAGTCCTGCTGCTTCCACTGCGAGTAACGGAAGGAAATGGGGAAGTCGCTGCCGACCCGCGCACGCATGGCTTCGACCACCTCGACGGCAAGCCGCGTTCGCTGGCGGCGATCGCCGCCATAGCGATCATGACGCCGGTTGGTTGCAGCCCAGAAGAATTCGTCGATGAGATAGCCATGAGCACCGTGGATCTCGACACCGTCGAAGCCCAGTCTCCTGGCTGCGTCAGCGGCATCCGCATAGGCGCTAACCACCTGCTCGATATCCGCCTCGGTCATCGCCCTGGTCGGCTCCGGATAGCCGGTAAAGGCGTTGAGATTTTCCGACGGCCCAGCACCCGGAATACCGCGCTGCGGCGGCATCGACGACTGGCGAAAGCTGCCGCTGTGCCACAGCTGCGGAAAGATCTTGCCATCGGCCGCGTGCACCGCCGCCAAAACCCTGGTCCAGCCATCCAATGCGGGACCGGCGAAGAACGGCACGCCCTCATAGCTGGCGGCCGTCGGATGACCGATATAGGTGCCTTCGCTGATGATCAGCCCGACGCCACCGGCCGCCCGCCGCGCGTAGTAAGCCGCCACATCGTCGTGCGGGATGCCGTCCGGACAAAAGTAGCGCGACATCGGCGCCATCGCGATGCGGTTCTGCAGCGCGAGCGGGCCAACCCTGACCGGCTCGAACAACCGCTCGTTCACCCGGCGATCAGCGCACGCGGTTTCCACGGACATTATTTCCTTTGCGCATGGCTTCAATGAATCCTTCGAGCGGAGCGGGCGCCGGCAGCGCCTCCTCCGACGGGCCCGATCGCGCCCAGAACTCCTTCCACGACGGAAACAGTTCGTGGAAGGAACCTTGATAGGGCTCTCGGCCCGGCCAGCGCATCTTGCGCGCGCCCACAGGCGGCTTGTTCAGATCAGTCGCATACCAATAGAGCGGCTGTCGCCGCCGGAAATACCACCGGCCATCGATCCGCTCATAGCGGTCGTAGTACATCATCTGCATGATGACCCACTCGGCGCCGCACTCATGCTCGTTCTTGGAGTAGACGATACCGATCGCGTTGTTCGCATCGACAAATTCGATGATGGTCGAGCCGACATGGTGGGACGTGCCATCGAACTGGTTGCGCATCGTGTCGTCGAGCCAATTGCGCAATTCCCGCCGGCCGGACCTGCCATCGCCGACCTTGACGTCTTCCGGAAAAAGGTTCGCCATGGCGTCCATGTCCCGCATGTCGAGCGCCAGCGAATATTTGGAAATCAGCTGACGGATTTCATCGCGAGACTCGATCCGGTCCAGCCGCGCGAGAATATCAGCCTGCATGTCGCCTGATTGCTTCAAGCTGCTTTCCAAACCACTCTCCAAGTCATCCTCCCATCCGCGAAGTCGCCGCGCGCGATGCCGTCTCAGAAGTAGTAGCGCCCGAGAATATCGGCCACACAGCCGGGCTTGGCGTTGCCTTCGATCTCGATCGTCACCCGCACCGTTGTCTGGACGGCGTTGCCATCCATCGGCTCGGCGTTGATGAGTTCGCCCACCGCGCGAACCCGCGAGCCGACCGGCACCGGCGCCGGAAAGCGCAGCCGATCGGTCCCGTAGTTGATCCCCATCTTCATGCCTTCGGCCCTGAACAGATCGGGCAGGAACATGTTGATCAGCGAGAAGGTCAGGTAGCCATGCGCCACGGTGGCGCCAAAGGGGCCACTCCTGGCGCGCTCGGGATCGACATGGATCCACTGGAAGTCGCCTGTCGCCTTGGCGAAGGTATCGATGCGTTCCTGGTCGATGGTCAGCCAGTCGCTTGCTCCGAGCTTCTGCCCGATGGCGGCGACGGCTTCCTGCGGCGAGGAGAAGACGAGGCCCATCGTCAGGCTCTCTGGCTCGAGACTGAAACGATTTCCCCGACCATGTAGCCGGCATAATCGCTGGCGAGGAACATCAGGACGTTGGCGATCTCCCACACTTCCGCCGCGCGACCGAAGGCCTCCTGGCTCGCCAGTGCGTCGAGCTGCTCCTGCGGCGACGCACGCTTGAGAAAATCGTGCATGGCGATGGAGGGCGAGACCGCATTGATGCGGATGCCATATTCGGCAGCCTCGACTGCGGAGCAGCGCGTCAGTGCCATGACACCGGCCTTGGCGGCAGCATAGTGAGCCTGCCCCTTCTGGGCACGCCAGCCGAGCACGGACGCATTGTTCACAATCGCGCCACGGCCGCGCGGCATCATCTTCTTCAGGGCTGCGCGCGTCATTCGCATGGTGCCGGTCAGCGTGACATCGAGCACCAGGTTCCACTCCTGGTCGGTCATCTCGACGATCGGCTTGAGGCCACCGAGACCGGCATTGTTGATCAGCACGTCGATGCCGCCGAGCTTGTCCTCCGCCGCTTCGATCAGCGACTGGACCTGCTCCTCGCTGGTGACGTTGCAAATCTGGCTGTAGATTTCGACCGTTGCGGAATACTCACGCAACTTTTCCGCGGCTTCTGCCAGCCGACGCTCGTGGATGTCGGAGATCATGATCGCCCGACACCCCTCCTCGACGGCCTTGCGTGCGGCGGCAAATCCGATGCCGACGCCGGCTGCGGCGGTGATCAGCACCGAGCGCCCCTTGAGCAGCCCATGACCGTCGACATAGGGAGGAATGGGAATGGTTTTCGTGGCGTTCATGACTGGTGGTCCTGATTACTGCTCTGTCTTCTTTGCGGCGAAGTCCGCATCGCGCTTGGACACGAAAGCATCACGGGCTTCCTGCGATTCGGAGGTCAGGTAGGCCTGCGCCGTAAAACCCTGCTCCCAGCGATATTTCTTCTCGAGGTCGCCGTCCTCGACGCCGTTCAGCGCCTCCTTCGCAAGCCTGATCATGATCGCGCTCTTGGCGGCGATCTTCGCGGCGAGTTCGAGCGCGGCCGCGCGCAACTCCTCGCGCGGAACGATCTTTTCGACCGCCCCCAGCCGATAGGCTTCCGCGGCATCGATCGGCTCACCGGTGAAATACATCTGGCGGACCTTCTGCACCGGAAACAGCCGCTGCAGATGCGCGCCGGCGCCGAGCGCACCGCGATCGACCTCGGGAACGCCGAATGTCGCATCGGGCGAGCAGATGATGATGTCGGCTGACCCGCAAATGCCGATGCCGCCACCCAGGATGTAGCCGTGAGCCGCGACGATCACCGGCTTCAGGCCGCGGTGCACCGCGCGGAACGTCTCCCAGTTGCCGGCATTGACCTCCGGGATGCGTCCCGGGTGCTGTTGCAACTCCTTGATGTCGACCCCCGCGCAGAATCCACGGCCTTCGGCGCGAATGACGATGACGCGAACCTCCGGATCAGCGTTGAGCGCGTCGATCGCCTGGGACAGCTTGCGCCAGCCGATGCTGTCGAGGGCATTGACCGGAGGGTTCTCGATCACCAGCTCGGCGACGCCGGCCTCGATCCTGGTCCAGAACTGATCGCTCATCTCACACTCCCTTAGGCCGCTGCAACGAGGGCCGAGGCCGACCTGAGCCGCACTGTGGCCTCCTGCACGATACGTGAAATCAAATCCTCGCAGCTTTCCAGCTTGCTGATCATCGCCGCGGCCTGCCCGCTCGGCAGCAGACCGGCATCCGCATCTCCCGCAACCACACCACGCTGGACCAGCGTCGGCAGGTTCGGGGCCATGACCGTCTGGGCAAAACTGTTGTCACCGCTGGACATGACTTTCAGCCCGAGCTTGACCATGGCGATCGGTCCCAGGCCGGACTCCCTGCCCCACTGACGGGCATATTTCATGCTCATGGCGAGTCGAGCCGGCAGGCCCATGTTTTCGAGCCTCCTGATCTCGGCGTTCTCGATGAAACGCTGCGGCAGGCCGTCGACGGCCGTCGTGACACGGATGTCGGTGGGATCGTTCGTCTTGAGATAGCGCTCCAGCGCCGAAAGCGGCACCGGCGAATCCCTGGTCATCAGAAAGCGCGTGCCCATGGCGATCCCGGCCGCGCCATACGACAGCGCAGCGGCCAGCCCGCGTCCATCAAAGAAGCCGCCAGCGGCAACCACCGGCACCTTCACTGCGTCGAGCACCTGAGGCAACAGAATCGTCGTGGGCACGGCGCCGGTATGTCCACCGCCCTCCCCTCCTTGCACGGTGATGATATCGGCCCCGAGCTCAACCGCCTTGACGGCATGCTTGAGCGCGCCGACGGTCGGCATGCAGACAACACCGGCATCCTTGAGCCGTCTGATGGTCTTGGCGTCCGGCCCGCGGCCGTAGCTGACCGCCCTGACCTTGTGCCTGATCACCGCGGCGATGACTTCCTCGGCGTTCGGCTGGAACATGTGGAAGTTGACGCCAAAGGGGCGATCGGTCTTCGACTTGATCGCCTGCAGCTGGTTTTCCACGTCGCCCGACTCGGTGGTGGCGCCGGCAAAGAAGCCGAAGCCACCAGCGTTGCAGGTCGCCGCCGTCAGGTTCGCATCGGCCACCCAGCCCATCGCCGTCTGGACGATGGGATAGCGACTGCCGAGGCGATCGCACAGGATCGTTTGCAGGGAACCGGGCATCGTCGAACCTTCCGTCGTATCTTCCTGGGGCGCACCACCGATATCGCGCCTGTCTCAATTCACATGATCTTCCGCGCAGGCCGGAACATCGTCTGAATGAACTAACATCTTTCTTGTGCCGCTTCTTCAGTAGAAGACGCGGCCGCCATTGACCATCAGCGTCTGTCCGGTGATGAACCGCGCATTGACACTCGACAGGAACACGGCGGCATTGGCGATATCTTCCGGCTCGCACAGTTCGCCGAGCGGAATGGCGTTCTTGGCCCGCTCGTAAGCGTCCCTGGGGATGCGCTGCATCGCCCGGGTGTTGGTCGGCCCCGGACAGATCGCATTGACGTTGACCTTGAACGGTCCGAGCTCGCGTGCGAGCGCGCGGGTGAAACCGAGGACGCCGGACTTGGCCGAAGCGTAGTCAACGGTCCCGATGTCGCCGTTCATGGCCGAGTCGGAGGAGATGCTGACGATCTTGCCGGCGCGTCGCTCGCGCATATCCTCGACCACCTGGCGGGTGCACATCAACGTCGTCATCAGCGACACGTTGATGACGAACTGCAGTGTCTCGGGCTTGGCCTGCCAGAACTCGGAGTAATTTTCGCGCGCGGTTTGCCCGATGTTGTTGAGCAGGATGTCGACCGGCCCGAAGTCGCGCTTGATGGCGGCGAACGTCTCGACCACCTCGTCCTGCTTGGTCATGTCGCCGACGCGCGGAAACGCACGCACGCCAGACGCACGGACGAGTTCCACGGTTTCAGCCAGCGCATCCGCCTCGCGGTCGAGCACGGCGACATCCGCTCCCTCCCGCGCATAGGCGAGTGCGGCCGCACGCCCAATGCCGTTTGCGGCACCGGTCACGACGGCAATTTTCCCGGCAAATTGTCGATTGGATGTTGTCATTTGTCTCCTCCAGGCGGAACAGGACCGCTTACCTTTTTTTTGAAAACACATCACCGATTGAAACGGCCAAGCAATGTCAGAACGCGATAGGACAGGTCATCCGGCCCCGGCCGCCAGGGCTGGCTGCCGGCGGCGAAGTCGCGATAGGCCTCGGGGTCCACCGGACGTTTGGTCGACCAGTCGAGCGTGATCGCGCGGCCGAGAAAGCGCCACTCGCCATTGTCGCGGCGATAACGATCGAGGCTGCGGCTGCCGGTGATCACTTCATAAGCGCCGGTGCCGGCCGTCCGATGGTAGTTGATCTTGTAGACCTCGCCCTCGGCACGATCGCCGTCGGTTTCGAAATTCATGGTGACGGCGTAATGGGCGGTCGCCTCATAATTTGACAGCGCCTTCTCGACGAAGGCGACGTAGGCATCCGGGGCGCCGGAGAACATATCGCCGTGATCCTCGAACGCATCATCATGGTAGAGACTGCGCAGCAGGACGAAGTCGCGACGGTCGACTGCACGAGAATAGAGACTGACCAGCCGACGCAAGGCCTCGCGTGACGCAAGCTCCCGTATATCGGGCTCGCGAATGCCCATGCTGCTCTCCTCCCTCCGGTGACGTATCAGCCAAGCTTGCCGCGTGGCTCCTTCGGCATGCCGAGCCCCTGTTCGGCAATGATGTTGAGCTGGATCTCATTGGTGCCGCCGTAGATCGTGTCGGCACGGCTGAACAGGAACAGCTGCTGAAGCCTCTCGCGGCGCGGATCGTCGCTCACGACATTGCCGTCGAGCGCGAGAACGTCCATGGCCAGCCGTCCGAGGTCGCGGTGCCAGTTCGACCAGTGATATTTGTAGCCCAGCGCCTCGCGGCGCGTGTCCGCCGTCTGATCCTCGCTCAGCACACGCATCGCGAGGTAGCGCATCGCGCGCAAGCCGACCCATGCGCGGGCAATGCGCTGGCGCAACGCCGGCGAATGAACGCCGCCGGTTTCCCGGGCGATCTCGACGATGAGTTCGAGCTCCTGCGCGAAGCTCATCTGCTGGCCGAGCGTGGAGATGCCACGTTCGAAGCCCAGCAGCGCCATGGCGATCGCCCAGCCGTCGCCCGGCCGGCCGACGACGTCGCCGGCCGCTGCACGGGCGCCGTCGAAGAACACGGAGTTGAATTCACTGCCGCCGCCGATCTGGCGGATCGGATGAATGTCGACGCCCGGCTGGTCGAGCCGCATCAACAGGAAGATCAGCCCGTTGCGCCCGACCGAACCTTCCTCGCAACGCGCGATGACAAAAATCCAGTCGGAGAGATGCGCAAGCGAGGTCCACACCTTCTGACCGGAGACGACCCATTCTCCGGTGTCCGGATCTAGTCGTGCACGGGTGCGGATGCCACCGAGATCGGAGCCAGCGCCAGGCTCGGAATAGCCCTGGCACCAGAATTCCGTGCCGTTGCGGATACCGGGCAGGAAACGCTTCTTCTGGTCCTCAGTGCCAAAGGCGATCAGGGTCGGTCCGATGAGACCTTCACCGATATGGCCCATGCGGCCCGGTCCACCGGCGCGGCCATACTCTTCCTGGAACACCACCTGTTCGGCGACAGACAAGGCGCGTCCACCGTAGGCGGCAGGCCATCCCGGGCAGGTCCAGCGACCTGCGGCGAGCTCACGCTCCCACGCCTTGCGAAGCTCGGGCAGAGCATCGCCCTCTCCCGAGCCACCGCGAAATTTCAGTTGCGCATACTCGCCACTGAGGTGAGCGGCCATCCACTCCGCCACCTCACGGCGAAAGGCGGCAAGATCGCTGCCGGGCGCGGTCATGCCCCAACTCCTGCACCAAGAACCACGCCCGCGATCACCTCGAGGTGCGCGTCACGCGCGCCCAGCAGCGATGCACTCGCCTGGGCACGCTTGAGATAGAGGTGCGGATCGTACTCCCAGGTGAAGCCGACCCCGCCATGCAGCTGGATCGCCTCTTCGGCGGTGAGATACTGCACGTCGGTCGCGATCACGCGTGCGCCGAATATTTCAAGCGCGCCCTCGCCGGCATCCCACGCGCCGTCCAGCCGGGCTGCCGCGCCATAGACCAGGGACCGCGCCTCGGCAATATCCACCACCAACCGCGCGCAGCGATGTTTCACCGCCTGGAAGGACGCAATGGTGCGACCGAACTGAACGCGCTCGGCGATGTAGGCGAGCGTGATGTCGAGTGCCCCCTGAGCCGCACCGACTTGCTCGGCCGCAAGGCCGAGATTGGCTTCGGCCAGCGCCCTGCGAGCTGCGTCCGCGGCAATGCCGCCCGCATCGATGCGGGACGTCGCGGGCACGCTGACACCGTCGAGCTTCAGGCCAGCTATCGGCCGTGTCACATCGAGCGTCACACAGGGAGCGACTTCGAAGCCATCGCTCCGCGACAGCGCGAACAGCGCCACCGTCCCGTCCGCAAGTTGAGCGGGAACGAGAACAAGATCGGCCGCCGCGAGATCGACCACCTTGTCGACCTGGCCACGCAACACATAACCATCAGCGACAGCCTCCGCAGCGATCGAGACGGAATGCAACGGGTTCACGGATCCGAGCGCCGGATACGCGACGGTGGCAGCCAGCTCGCCGCTCGCGATGGCCGGAAGAAGCCGCATCCTGGCCGCCTCACAACCCGCCGCCAGCAGGAGCGGCGCGGCGAGAGCCACCGTCGCCCACAGCGGCGTGCAGACGAGGTGACTGCCGGCAAGCTCCAAAAGCAGCGTCAGTTCCGTGGCGCCGAGGCCCAGCCCGCCATATTGCTCGGGGATCGCCATGCCGCACCAGCCGAGCTCGCGGCTGATCGTCCCCCACAACTCCTCGTCGGTCCCGCCGCCAGAATCGACAACCTGACGTAGAGCCTCCGACGCGGCGCGCGCCTGGAGGAAACGCCGGGCCTCCTCTCGGATCATCTGCTGGTCGGGCGTGAGGTCGAGAATCATGGGCTGTCGTTGTCGATTTCTTTTCTTCACCAGCGCTGAGCCAGCCGGCCGTCATCGCGTCACTATTCAATGACTCGTCTTCGATTGAAAGAGCGAGCGCATCGGGAGTGGAATGCCATCGCCTTGCGCCGCAAACATCGTCCGAACGAGGGATGTCCCCACGCGCGCCGATGACGTCAATCGCTGTCGCTGATGTCGATATCGCGCGATTGGATGGGCGGGCATAGCTTGCCGTCTGCGGACAACACAACGACCCATGAGGAGGTCTCCACAATGGCCCTGAGACGCTTCGACAACAAGGTCGTCCTGCTGACGGGATCGGCGGCAGGCATCGGCCGCGCGACAGCGCTGAGGATTGCAGCAGAAGGCGGCACACTCATTCTCGCCGACCGCAATCTCGCTGGCGCGCAACAGGTTGCCGCCACCATCGCACGGGACTTCGGCGGCAGGGCTGATGCGATCGCGTACGACGCCGCCGACGTGACCTCATCGCGCCGGATGATCGACAACGCCCTGGCCTTTCACAACCGTCTCGATTGCCTGATCAACAATGCCGGCATCTATCGCCGCAACCACTTCGCCGAGACGACCGGCGAGGACTGGTCGCTCGTTCTCGCGGTCAATCTGACCAGCATCTACCACATCATCCACCAGGCGTTACCTGCACTGACCGCTTCCAGGGGGAACGTCGTCAGCACCGCCTCGACGGCGGGCCTGGAAGGCATCGCCTATGCCGCGGCCTACGCCGCATCCAAGGCCGGCGTCATCGCCCTGACCAAATCGCTGGCCACAGAATACGCTCCGGCCGGCATTCGCTTCAACGCCGTCTGCCCCGGCCGGGTGCGCACGGACCTCGGCATCGGCCTTGCGCCCGTCGAAAACCAGAATCCCCAGATTGCGGTGCGCCCCTCCAAGCTGCTGGGCAAGACCGAGACGGGCGAGCCGGAAGACCTTGCCGGCGCCTTCGCCTATCTCGCCTCGGACGACGCCTGCTACGTCTCGGGCAGCGTCCTGGTGGTGGACGGCGCACAGACCGTCGGCTGAGATGCGGCGCTCTCGACGCGACGCCCGGGAGACGCCACCACCCGGCACCAGCGATTATGGACGATCGGGCGCCCGGAAGATCATGTCAGTGCGGCGATGGGCGAAGCGCCAGCCACTGGCCGTGCAGACATAGCGATCAAAGTAGCGCCCGATCACGCGCGGCAGGGTTGCCGTGGGATCGTCGCGGCGCGTGCCATAGTAGGCAAAGCTCGCCGTGCCCGTGGCATGGGTTTCGTCAACGACCTCGATGACGATATTCTGCGCCATGTGCACGGTGTGATCGCCCGTTGGCTTGGCGTCGAGATACGCGCGCATCTGGTCGTGCCCCGCCAGCGTCCTCCTTTTCGGCCGTCTCCCATGCACCGTCGCTCCGCGACATTGGCCGCCGCCTCATCCTCCAATTGAACGATGGCGAGGGCCAATTTACCTGCAGCAATGCGCGGCCGCGCGCTTCGGCGCGCCGGGGATCATAGCGATGGAGTCCTCTGTGGCCGATGTAGAAGCTCGACTTGCGCTGCTCGAAGAACGCATTGGCGTGCTGGAAGACCAGCTCGCGATCTACCAGGTGCTCGCCGCCTACGGCCCCTCGGTCGACAGCCGCAACGAAGCGGCCACGGCCTCTCTCTGGACGAAGGATGGCCACTACGACTTTGGCGATCCACCCCTCAAGGGTGCGGACAACATCGGCGCCCTTGTCGATCGTGAGCCGCATGTCGGCTATGTCGCCGACGGCTGCGCCCATGTCATCAGCATGCCCCATGTCACCGTCGACGGCGACCAGGCCGTCGCCACCGGCTATTCGCGCGTCTATCTCAACCAGGGCGACCATTGGCGCGTCGAGCGCGCCAGCGCCAACCGCTGGGACATGGTCCGGACCGAGAACGGGTGGCGCGTCAGCGGCCGCAAGAACCGTCTCCTCAACGGAACCGGCGAGGCACGGGCCCTGCTGTCCAGCGGCGTCGCCCCGCAACGCTGAGATTCTTCAGGCAATCCGCCAACTGAACCGCCGCCGGAACGCCCGGCATCGTCCGAATGCATGATGCCGGCACTCACCGGCGAAGGCACAAACATTGTTTGGAATGCGATCATGAAACCACTTTTCGGCAAAGCCGTCGTCATTACCGGAGCCGGCTCGGGTCTGGGCGCTGCCTATGCCCGGCACGCGGCCGCGCTCGGGGCCTCGATCCTGGTCAATGATATCGATCCCGCAGCCGCCGATCGCACGGTGGCGGCAATCCGCGGAGCCGGCGACAGTGCAGTCGCCAGCGCCGGGGATATTTCATCGTGGAACTTTGCCCGCTCACTCGTGGACACATGCATCGACGCCTTCGGCACGATCAGCGGTGTCGTCAACAATGCCGGCGTGTTTCGCCCGGCTCAAATCGAGGGTCTTTCGGAAGCTGACCTCGAGTTGATGCTGCGGGTCAACGTGCTCGGCACCGCGGCGTGCGGCAGCCATGCCGTGAAGCGCATGCGTGAGCTCGGCAAGGGCGGCTCCATCATCAACGTCGCGTCGGGATCTCATGCCGGCGACATCGCGCTCGGGGGCTATGGTGCTTCCAAGGGAGCGATCGCCTCGCTCACCTACAGCTGGGCGATGGAACTCCGTAACAGCGGCATTCGCGTCAATGCCATTTCGCCGCTCGCCGAAACGGCGATGGCCGCGCAGAATGCAGCCCTCATGTCCGTCCAGGCGGCCAATCGCGAGGTCCACTACGCCTCGCTGCCGCCGCCGGAGGTCAATGCTCCCGTCGTCAGCTTCCTGCTGTCGGACGCCGCGGCAAACATCAACGGCCAGATCGTTCGCATCGCCAACGGCCAGCTGTCCTTTGTGACCCATCCCATGATCGCCGATCCCGTCCTGACCGGCGAATGGACCTTCGAAACGGTGACCGAGGCCTTCGCGGGCCATCTCGACAACCACCAGCAGCCCCTGGGACTCGCCTACGTCAGGAAGCCCGATGGCGAGGTCTGAGGATGGAAGACCCGTCGCCGTCGTTACCGGCGCCAGCCGCGGCCTCGGCCGCGGCATCGCGATTGCGCTCGGTGAAGCCGGCTTTGTCGTCTATTGCACGGGCCGCAGTGACAAGGCCGCTACCAGTCCTTGGGGCGGAACGGTTCGGCAGACCGCCGCAGCCATCGATGCAGCTGGCGGCAAGGGCATTCCGGCCATCTGCGATCACCTCGACGACAGCCAGACGGAAGCACTGTTCCGCCGCGTCGAGACCGAGCAGGGTCGTCTGGATCTGCTGGTCAACAACGCCTTCGCCATGCCGGACTCAGCCGTGCCGGACGGCCTGTTCTGGGAGCGTCCGTTGTCGCTGTGGCGCGACATGATCGACGTCGGACTGCGCTCAAGCTACGTTGCAAGCTATTTCGCCGCGCCGATCATGACCCGGCGGCGCAGCGGCCTGATCGCCAACACTTCCGGTCCCGGCGGCAAGATCTATCGCCACAGCCTGCCCTACGGCATCGGCAAGGCCGGGCAGGACAAATTCGCACACGACATGGCGCACGAGATGCGCCCCTTTGGCGTCGCGGCGATCTCGATCTGGCCTGGCCTCGTCGGCACCGAGCGCACGCTGTCCAAGCTGCAGGACGGCACTGTCGGCCAAAGCGGCGGCTCTCGCGATCATGTGGAAACGCCGTATTTCATCGGCCGCATCCTGGCTGCGATTTACCGGTCGCCGGATCTGATGACGCTGTCTGGCGGCACCTTCTATTCGGCCGAACTCGCCGAACGCTATGACGTGCTCGACGTCGACGGCCACCGCCCCCTGTCGCGTCGTGCGCTGTTCGGCGCACCCGTCTACCAGGCGCTCGCCGGCGACAGCCGCGGGCCGCCAGGCGGCTGAGAGCAGACATCATTCATTGAACCTTCAGACAGGCGGCAATGATGGCGGGCGTTGGTCGGACAGCATCGCCACGTCGCCGCCGCCTGCGGAGCACGAAAGGGCCGGCCTTGAACAAGACGACGCGCTCCCCAGGCGCTACGACCATCGACAGAAGCTCCGGCGTTCCGTTGAAGAAAAATGGCTCGAGCACACCGCAAAAAGTCGCGACCAACCCACGCAAGGAGCTGGTGCGCGAGCAGCTGATCGACATCGCCGCACAACTGTTCGGCTCCAAAGGCTATGCCCAGACCGGCATCAACGACATTGCGCGGGCGCTGGGGCTCGGACGTTCCGCCATCTATCATTACTTCCGCAACAAGGAAGAGATCCTGGCCGCGCTCGTCGAGGCCGAGGCGCTGACGCCCTCACACCGGCTCCAGGCCTTGATCAAGATCCCCGGGCTCTCGCCGACCGAGCGGCTGCGCCGCGCCATCGTCGACGGCATGGTGCGACGGTTGTCGGCGGGCTCGCGCTTCATCCTCCTCTCGCAGCTAGAGACCCAGATCCCCGACGAACTCGGGCCTGTGTATATGCAGGGCCGCCGCCACATCTACGACTTCTATGTCCAGTGCATTTCGGACGGCATGGCCAGCGGCGAGTTTCGCCAGGTCGATGCCAAGCTGGCGGCTTTCGCCGTCATCGGCATGGCCAACTGGGCGTCACGCTGGTATTCGCCGAGCGGCGCGAAGACGCCGACCGAGATCGGTGAAATCATCGCCGATCTCGCATTGCAAAGCCTCGTGGCCCCGGCAAGCAGTTCCGTCGACATGGAGAACGTGAGCCGAACCATCAGTGCGCTGCGCCAGCAAGTCGACGACCTGGAAAAATTGCTGAAATAGCTGACGCTGGTGACAAGCAGGCCGGCATAACGACCCATTCCATTCGTCCCTTCGGACGATGCATGCTGGACGAGAGTTCTTATTTTCGCGACAGTTGACGCACGCTCGCGGATGCACCTCGCCAGCCGCCCCAGACAGGTGAAGAGATGACGATCGAACAAGCCGACTGGGAGTTCACCACGATCCCCGCGCTGTGCGCGCGCGCCGCCGAGCTTTATGGCACGCAAACCGCCATCGAAGACGGCATCAAGCTCAACTTCATCGAGCTGGATGCTGCGCGCCGGCGCGCCGCCAAGGCGCTGATCGCGGCCGGCGTGCAGAAGGGGGACCGGATCATGATCTGGGCCCCGAACAGCTGGAAATGGTTCGTGGCCGCACTCGGGCTGGTCAGCGTCGGCGCGATCCTGATCCCGACCAGCACCCGCTTCAAGGGAACGGAAGTCGCCGAGCTTGCCCGCCGCAGCGGCACCAGCATGATGTTCAGCGTGGGAGATTTCCTCGGGCAGTACTATCCCGATCAGCTCGCCCCGGAAACACGAGGGCTGCTGCGCCAGGTCGTCGTGTTCGACGGCGCCCGCGAGGGCGACGTCGACTGGGATACCTTCCTTGCGACCGGTGACGGCATCAGCGCTTCCGATCTCGAACAGCGCGTCGCAGCCGTCGGTCCCGACGATCTCTGCGACATGCTGTTCACCTCCGGCACCACGGGGTATCCGAAGGGTGTGATGTACGGCCACCGGCAATGCCTGCGCGCCATCGACGCCTGGGCGACCCGCGTCGGCATCCGTGCGCACGACCGCGTCCTGGTCATCGCGCCGTTCTTTCATGCCTTCGGCTATCGCTCGGGCGCCATCGTCTCGCTGATGCGCGGCGCAGTTCTCATGCCCCATCTCACTTACGATGCCGGTGAGATTCTCAAGCGGATTTCCGACGAGAAGATCAGCGTGATTCCCGGCCCGCCTGCGATCTTCCATGGCATGCTGCAACACCCTGAACTCGCCAAATTTGACACCAGCAGCTTGCGCCTCGGCATCACAGGCGGAGCTGTCGTTCCCTCGATTCTCATCCGGCGCATGCGTGAAGAGCTCGGCTTCGCGGGCGTGGTCAACGGCTATGGCCTGACCGAATGTGGCGGATACGGCACGATGTGCCGCGCCGATGATCCGGACGATGTCATCGCCAACACCGCCGGCAAGGCCTCGCCGGGCGTTGACGTCCGCATCATGGGCCCCGACGGAAAGTTCCTCGCCGATGGCGAGCGCGGCGAAGTCGTGATCCGCGGCTACATCGTCATGAAGGGCTATTTCGAGGATCCGGAGTCCACGGCCAAGACCATCGACAAGGATGGCTGGCTGCATACCGGCGACATCGGCTACTTCGACGAAGACGCCAACCTGCGCATCGAGGATCGCCTCAAGGACATGTACATCACCGGCGGCTTCAACTGCTATCCCGCCGAAATAGAACGGCTCCTGAGCACCCACCCCGCGATCGGCACCGTCGCGGTCATCGGCGTGAGCGACGAGCGCCTCGGAGAAGTCGGCAAGGCCTTCGTCGTGCTCCGCCCGGGAACTGCGGCGACCGAGAAGGAACTCCTGGACTGGTCGCGCGCGCACATGGCCAATTACAAATGCCCGCGCAGCGTCGAGATCCGGGAGTCCCTCCCCACCAGCCCCCAAGGCAAGGTTCTCAAGAACATGCTGCGGAATCCCGTTCCCGCGGCATCCTGATCACACGCGGAGTGCGCCCGCCCCTTCAAGCGCCCGGCACCAGCCGAGCGACCTGTTGTCGTCAGTTGATACGCCCCTGACGCTCACGATCCAGGCTGGCGCCGGCCGAACACCTCAACGGGTATCGCACTGACCGCCAGAAGACATGCCGTGAGTTGAGTCTCGCGACCGACGCGAACGCTTGTGAGGGCCGCACTTGTCCACGCCACTCGCCGGACGGGTTGAGACGGCTTCAGCGCAGCCGCCGGTTAGGCTCCATAGACCCGTTTGGCCGCCGGACGATCCGCGACGAGCTGCAGAATCTTGTCGCCGAGCTCTGCGGCCTCCCAGCGTTCGCCCTTGTCGAACTCGGGACCATCGGTCCAGCCAAGGGCGACACGGATCTTGCCACCGATCAGCTCGAAGATCTGCCCGGTGACGTCGCTCGAGCGCGCGCTGCACAGCCAGGCCACCAGTGGCGCGGTATTTTCAGGTGCGAAAACATCGAATTCATCCGCCTTGGCCTTCATGGCCTCCGCGAAGGCGGTCTCGGTCATCCGCGTACGCGCATTCGGCGCAAGCCCGTTTGCCGTGATGCCATAGCGGCGAAGCTCGGCGGCCTGAACCAGCGTGAGTGTCGCGATGCCGGCCTTGGCGGCGGCATAGGCGCTCTGGCCGACGCTGCCCTGCAACCCCGCGCCCGACGATGTGTTGATAATGCGCGCCTCAACCGCCTTCCCGGCCTTCTGCTGCGCCCGCCAGTAATCGACCGCATGGCGGCTGGTGCAGAAGTGGCCCCGCAAGTGGACCCTCAGCACCGCATCCCATTCGTCCGGCGTGCACGACACGAACATGCGGTCGCGCACGAAGCCCGCGTTGTTGACGACGGCGTGGAGGTCACCAAAGCTGTCGACAGCGGCCGTGACGATCCGACGGCCGGCTTCGTAGTCCGACACGTCGTCGTAATTGGCTACGGCCTCGCCGCCCATGGCCCGGATTTCCTCGACAACCAGCTGCGCCGGCGTTTCGCCGGTGGCATCGCCATGGGTCCCGACGCCGAGATCGTTCACGACGACCTTGGCGCCCTCCCTGGCAAGGCCTAGTGCATAAGCCCGGCCGAGGCCGCGGCCCGCGCCCGTGACGATGACCACCCTGTTTTCGCAGATGCCCGACATATCCGGTTGTCTCACTTGACGTTTGAGGAAAGCCGCACGGCGCGGGCGCTGCCGGCATTGCGGCGGCGGTTCGGCTCCGGCGTGGAAAGCGGCTCGCATTCGACGAGGTCCGCCAGCGAGCGATCCGCGAGGCGCTGGTATTCGCCGTCGCCGTTGTTGCGCCAACGGATCATCTCTTCCGGCATTTCCTTGATGACCTTGGCCGGGTTCCCGGCAATCAGGCTGCGTGGCGGCGTCACCGTGTCGTTCTTGACCAGGCTGAGCGCCGCGACAAGACTGTCTTCTGCGATGACGGCGCCATCGAGAACGACCGCGTTCATGCCGACCAGCGCATTCTCCCCGATGACGCAACCGTGCAGGATGGCCCCGTGCCCCACGGTCGCTCCACGACCGACGACACAATCAGAGCCGGCCCCGGTATGCAGCGTACAATTGTCCTGCACGCTCGCGTCGCCGACAACCGTGATCCGGCCGAAATCCCCACGCAGCGAGGCTCCCGGACCGATGAAGCAGCGCGGCCCGATCGTGACGTCGCCAATCACCACAGCCGTTGGATGCAGGTAGGTCGTCGGATCGACGACCGGCACGATGCCTTCGAAGGAATAGACCGGCACGATCAGAGCCTCTCCAGAACAGTCACATTGGCCTGACCGCCGCCCTCGCACATGGTCTGCAGAGCGTAGCGGCCCTTGCGGCGTTCCAGTTCATTCAGCATCGTGGTCATGATCCGCGCGCCGGTCGCGCCCAGCGGATGACCGAGCGCGATGGCCCCGCCATTGACGTTAACCCGGTCGCGCGGAAGGCCCAGATCCTTGATCCATGCCAACGCCACGGACGCAAAGGCCTCGTTGCATTCGAACAGGTCGATATCATCGATCTTGAGCCCGGTCTTCTCCAGCGCATGGCGGGTGGCCGGGATCGGCGCCGTCAGCATCCAGACAGGATCGGTCGCGCGCACCGTCATATAATGGATGCGGGCGCGCGGCTTGAGGTCATGGTCCTTCACTGCGCGCTCCGAGGCGAGCAGCAACGCAGCGGAGGCGTCAGCGTTCTGGCTGGCGACGCCGGCATGAACGCGGCCCCCCTCGATCAGCGTCTTCAGGGTGGCCATCTTCTCAAGCGTGGTGTCGCGGCGCGGCGTCTCATCGACGGAAAAATTGCCGACCGGGACAATCTCGTCGACAAAATGCCCCGCATCTGCCGCCGCGACGGCCCGCCGGTGGCTTTCGAGCGCGAACTGCTCCATTTCCTCGCGCGAACACTGCCATTTCTCGGCGATCATTTCCGCCGACCGGAACTGGCTCACCTCCTGGTCGCCATAGCGCGCGAGCCAGCCGGGTGAGGTGCTGAACGGGTCCGGGAAACCGTACTGCTGCCCGACGATCATCGCCGACGCCATCGGCACCATGTTCATGTTCTGCACGCCGCCGGCAACCACCAGATCCTGCGTGCCACTCATGATGGCCTGCGCCGCGAAGTGCACGGCCTGCTGCCCCGAGCCGCACTGGCGATCGACGGTGACGCCCGGAACATGGTCCGGCAGCCCCGCGACCAGCCAGCAGGTGCGGGCGATATCGCCGGCCTGCGAACCGATCGTATCCGTGCAGCCATAGATCACGTCATCGACGGCATTCGGATCGAGCCCGGTACGATCCATCAGCGCCTTGATCGGATGGGCGCCGAGATCGGCCGAATGCATCGACGCGAGCGCGCCCTTCTTGCGCCCGACGGGGGTTCGAACGGCATCGATGATATAGGCTTCAGGCATGCTTGGCCTCCGCAGCGAAGGTGTGTTCAGGTCCGAGCGGCGCGCCGAAGACACGGGCGGCCACACGCTCGCGGTGGAAGGCGGCTCCGCCCCACCAATTGGTCAGCGCGATCGTGCGCTTGAGGAAGAAGTGAACGTCGACTTCCCAGGAATAGCCCATCGCGCCATGAACCTGGATCGCGGTGCGTGCCGCAACGTCGGCAGCATCCGCGCTGGCGAGCTTGGCCTGCGAGATGCGCGCGCGCGACTGAAGATCGGCGTTGACCAGCGTCGCCGCCGCAGCATACAGCACCGGACGCGCAAACTCGATCTTGACCTGGGCCGTCGCGAGGTGATGCTTGATCGCCTGATAGGAGCCGATGGGCTTGCCGAACTGCTGCCGATCCCTGGCATAGTCGACCGAAAGATCGACGCAGCGCTGGGCCATCCCGAGCATCTGCGCCGCGGCGAACAGCGCGCCGCGATCGAGCGCGGAGTCGAGATGCGGCGCGGCTGCCCTGGCGTCGCCAAGCAGCGTGCCCGACGACGCGTCGAACGCGACGGAAGACAGCCGCCGGAACGGATCGATGCTTGGCTGGGCGGTGAGCCTGGCCGACGCAAGCTCAACGAGATGCACCCCGCCGTCATGCACCATGATCACTGCTGCCGCCGTGTCGGCGTCGGCAACGAACGGATTCGCCGGGTGCGCGACCGTCACCGTCACTTCCCCGTCGAGCGCGCGCCGCAGATGCGCTGCGGCACGCGGATCGCCCGCGAAGGCCGCCAGCAGAGGCAGGGCAACGCCGGCATTCTCGACCAGCGGCTCCGGCAAGCCCGCATAGCCGCAGGCTTCCGCCAGCAGGACAAAGTCATCGGCGCGAAGGCCGAGGCCGCCATGCTCTTCAGCGACCAGCGCACCGGCAAGGCCCATCTCGACAATCTTCGACCAGCGATCGTCGTCGCGCGCCGCGCCCGTTGCCATCAGCCGCCGAAGGTCGGCCGGCTGGCAGACGTCGGCCAGCAGCTCGCGGACGGTGCCCGCCATCATGGTCTGCTCTTCGGAGAAACGGAAATCCATGTTTCGCCCCTCCTCAGGCCCGCGGCAGGCCGAGGACACGCTCGGCGATGATATTACGCTGAATCTCGTTCGAGCCGGCGTAAATCGGACCGGCCAGCGAGAAGAAGTAGCCGTCCAGCCAGCGACCGATATCCCCTGCCGCAGGAGCTGTTCGCAGCAGCTCGGCGCGTGCCCCGAGAATCGACAGCGCGGTCTTGTGCAGCGCGATGTCCATCTCCGACCAGAAAATCTTGTTCGTGCTCGCTTCAGCTCCAATCTGGCCACCCGCGATCAGGCGCGACGCCGTGCTGTAGATCGACAGCGCGTAGGCTTCCGCATCCATCCAGCACTGCAGAACGGCGGCCCTGACGCTCGGGTCGACCTCCGCCTCATGCGCCTTGTAGAGCTCGACGAGCTTGCGCGCCGCGACCTGAAACCGGGCCGGGCTGCGCAGCATCAGTCCACGCTCGAAGCCCGCGGTCGCCATGCAGATGGTCCAGCCTTCGCCCTCACTGCCGAGACGGTTGAAGGCGGGAACGCGGACCTCGTCGAGGAAGATCTCGGCAAAGCCGGTCTCACCGTCGATCTGCGAGATCGGCTGCACGCGCACGCCCGGCGCATTGAGCGGGAAGAAGATCAGCGACAGGCCCTTGTGACGCTGCGAGTCCGGATCGGTGCGAAACAGGCCGAAGGCCCAATCGGCAAAGACCGCGCGCGAGGACCAGATCTTGTGGCCTCTGAGCACATAGTCGTCGCCGTCACGCACGGCCGACGAGCGCACGGCCGCAAGGTCGGAGCCGGCCTGGGGCTCGGACCAGGCCTGAGCCCAGATCTCGTCACCCGCGGCCATCGCCGTCAGGAAGCGCGCCTTCTGCTCGGCGGTGCCGTATTCCATCAGCGTCGGCCCGAGCAAGAAGATGCCGTTCTGGTTGACCCGCAGCGGCGCGCCAGCGCGATAGTACTCTTCTTCGAAGATCAGCCACTGCACCAGGTCGAGCCCACGCCCGCCATAGCTCTCCGGCCAGGTCACCATGCCCCATCGGCCTTTGCTGAGCACGCGCTCCCAGGCGCGATGCGCCTCGAAGCCTTCACGGCTGGCGTCGAACGACGGCAGCGGCTGCTGGGGCACGTGAGCTTCCAGCCACGTGCGCACGTCCTGCCGGAAGGCTTTCTGCTTGTCGGTGTAGGTCAGATCCACGCGAACACAATCCTGTTGGCTCAGATGTCTGTCTCGGCTGGGGGCTCAGCTCTGGCCGGCCTGCTTCTTGTTGGCTGCCGCCATGCTCCTGGCATCCTGCCCGCCCAGCGTATTGCCGGTCGTCAGATCGTTCTGCGCATGGGCGAAGTGGTGCATATGATAGTGCGCATCCATCGCGGTGCGCTTGCCGCGCAGCTCCTCGACATGATTGATCGCCTGCTTGGACAGCCACAGGCCGAGCCGCGGATACTCCGCAAGCTTGCTCGCCATCGTCCGGCCCGCCGCCTCCAGCTGGTCGCGCGGGACGACCTTGTTGACCATGCCGTACTGCTCCGCCCGCGCCACCGGCAGTCGCTCGCCAAGCATCAGGAATTCCTTGGCGACACGCGGCGGCAGTTCGAAGGCATGGGCGAAATACTCGACGCCCGGAATCCCCATACGCACCACCGGGTCCTGGAAGAAGGCGTCGTCGGTGGCGATGATGAAGTCGCACACCCAGGCCAGCATCAATCCGCCCGCCACGCAGGCGCCCTGCACCAGGGCGATCGTCGGCTTGGGAATCTCGCGCCAGCGCCGGCACATGCCGAGGTAAACCTCATGCTCGCGCGTGTAGAGCATTTCGGCCGCGGGCTTGTTGACGTGATCGGCCCACATCAAGCGGCGATCGAAGCTCTTGTTGACGTCGCGTCCCGGCGTGCCGATGTCATGGCCGGCGGAGAAGTGCTTGCCCTCGCCGCGCAGGATGATGACCTTGATCGCATCATCGTCGACCGCCCGCTTGAAGGCATCGTCGAGCGCATAGGTCATCTGCGAGTTCTGCGCGTTGTTGAACTTGGGACGATCGAGAGTCACCCACGCGATCGGACCTTCGGTCTCGTAGCGCACCGGTGCGTCGGTCTCGTAGCTGATTTCCGCGGTGCGCGGTTCCACAAGGTCGGTCATGTTCGGCGTCAGTCCGCAATGTTGCTTCAGGTACGGCCGACACTAGGTTGACGGCCCCTGCCGGCAATCGTCCAAAGAGACTAAAGCACCGCCCCGAACAGGAAGCCTGCGGCACCCTCCCACATCATTGCAGCCTGCAAAAGGCATCGACCTCGGCAAGTTCGTCCGCCGTCAGCTTCCAGACTGTCGAGCGCGCATTGACCTGCACCTGCTCCGGCCTGGTCGCGCCGGCGATCACGCTGGAGACGATCGGCTGGGCCAGCAGCCATGAGAACGCGAGTTCCAGGATCGAGCGGCCCCGCGCCTCGCAGAAGGCGATCAGCCCTTCCACCCGATCCAGATTGGCTTCGCTGAGGCCGGCGCGGAAGTACGGCATGCTCATCCGCGTGTCCTCCGGGATGGGCTGGCCCTTGCGGTACTTGCCGGTCAACAGACCGCTGGCGAGCGGAAAGTAGGGCAGCAGCGTCATGCCGGTCCGTCGCATCGCCGGGAACAGATCGGCTTCGGCCTGCCGCGCGATCAGATTGTACTCGGTCTGGGTCGACAGCAGGCTGTTCAGCCCGTGATGCCACGAGGTCCAGCTGGCGTCGACGAGCTGCCAGGCCGGCAGGTTGGAGCAGCCGAGATAACGCACCTTGCCCTGCTTCACGAGGTCGTCGAGCGCCCGCAAGGTCTCCTCGATCGGTGTCAGCGGATCGGGGAAATGATATTGATAGAGGTCGATGTAGTCGGTCTTCAGCCGCCGCAGGCTGTCCTCGACCGCGCTCATGATATAGCCGCGCGAGCCGTTGTAGCGGCTGCTCTTCTGCCGGTTCATCGGCGAGGCAAACTTGGTCGCCAGAACGACGTCCTTGCGCCTGTCGCCGAGAATGTCACCAAGGCACGTTTCCGAACCGCCGTCGACGCCATAGGAATCAGAGGTATCGAACAGGGTGATGCCCGCATCGAGCGCGGCATGCACCACCTGGCGCGCGCCTGCCAGATCGAGCGCTTTGATCATCCCGCCAAAATTGTTGCATCCCAGCCCGACCACCGAGACCTCAAGGCCCGATCGCCCCAACACCCGCTTTTCCATATTGTCCCCTTCTCGATGTCGACCGGCAACTTTGGGCGCGAGGATCTCAGGCGGCCTTGATGAGATCGGCCGCCTTCTCGCCGATCATGACCGTCGCCGCATAGGTGTTGCCGTTGACAATCACCGGCATGATCGAGGCGTCCGCCACCCTCAACCGCTCCACACCGCGCACACGCAGCTGCGGATCGACCACCGCCGCCGCGTCCACCCCCATTCTGCAAGTCCCGGCGGGATGGTAGTGCGTGGCCGCGGTTGCCCGAATATCGTCGCAGATATCGTCGATCGACCTGATCGGCGCCGCCGGCTGCAATTCCCGACCGATCGACGCCCCGAGCCTGGTGGACAGGACGATCTCCCGGAGCTTTTCAGCGCCCCTGGCGAGAACGCGAATGTCACGCGGGTCGGAAAAATAGTTGGGCATGATCGCCGCATGGGCCAACGGGTCGGCCGACTTCAGACGAACCTCGCCTCGGCTGAACGGCGCGCCATGGTTGAGCAGTAGGGTGAACCCGTGCTCCGTCGGCAGCAGGCCGAACACACCCGGTCCGCGGCGGATGACAAGCGCCGGCGCCATGCAGACTTGCACTTCGCTGGACGGATCTCCTTCCTCAGCATGGAAATAACCGGTGGTCGGGAAAACGCCTCTGCTCAGCACCCCGCGACGCCCCAGGACATACTGCAAGCCGCTCTTCAGCGCGCCCCATGGCTGCACATAGCGATAGGCGCTCACCGTCTTGGACGTCGTGTACATCAGCTTGTACATCGGATGGTTCTGCAGGTTTTTTCCGACCTCCGCGTGGTCGGCTTTCACCGGGATGCCCAGCTCCTTGAGCCGCGCAGCATCCCCGATCCCCGACAGCATCAGCAGTTGCGGGCTGTTCACCGCTCCGCCCGACAGGATGACCTCGCGCGCGGCGCGCAACGTCTTGCGCTCGCCCGCCTGCTGATATTCGACGCCCACAGCGACATGGCCTGCGAACACGATACGCAGCACAGAGGCATTGGCGAACAGCACGAGGTTGTTGCGGCTCAGGGCGGGCCGGAGAAAAGCCGCCGACGTGCTCGACCGGCGCCCCCGGCCGATAGTCATGTCGACATGGCCGAAAGCCTGTGGCGCATCCTTGTTGGGGTCGTCGGTCAGCGGGAAACCGCATTCCGCGGCCGCCTCCAGGAACATGTCGCAGACAGGGGCTGTCCCGTACCCCTTGCTCACCTGCAGCGGCCCCGCGTCGCCGTGAATGTCATTGGCGCCGCGCTCGTTGGTCTCCGACTTCTTGAAGGCCGGCAGGACATCGTCATAGCCCCAGCCGGCGCAGCCGAGCGCGCGCCAGTTGTCGTAATCAGAGCGATGACCACGCATGTACATCATGCCGTTGATGGAGCTGGACCCGCCGACGATGCGCCCCTGCGCCCAATAGAGCTGCCGGCCTGCCAGATCCGGCACCGGCTCGCTCTGGTAGCTCCAGTTGTAGGCCGGATGGGTGCCGGTGACGACGTTGGCGCCGGGGATGCGGACCAGCAGCGCGTTGTCGAGCCCTCCCGCCTCCAGCACCGCGACCCGCACGCCGGGGTCTTCCGACAGCCGCGCCGCCAGCACGCAACCGGCCGCGCCCGCTCCCACGACGATATAGTCGAATTCGCTGTCGGCCGATGACGCTGGCACGCCCTGCCCCCCTCAACACGAGATCATTCGTCGCGTCGTCCGCCTGCCGTGCTACGCGTCTCCGGCGGCGACTCCGGCGTTCAGCTTGGCATCGAGGTCCGAGGCAAGGCAGGAGAACTTGACCTGGCCACGCTCGATGATCACGGCGCGGTCGGCATACGGCGCGGTCACGGCAAGGTGCTGTTCGACGATGACAACCGCTGTTCCTGCCTGTGCCCAACGGCGCAGGAAGGCCAGGATCGGCGGCAGCAGCGACTGTGCCAGCCCCATCGACGGCTCGTCACAGAGCAGCACCTTGGGCTGGGCGATGAAGGCCTGGCCGAGCGCGAGCATCTGCTGCTGACCGCCCGACAGGTCGCGCGCGTAGCGTTTGCTCTTTTCCTTGAGAATGGGAAAGACGGTGTAGATCTCGTCCACCGCCCGCGCAAAGCCCGCGCGATCGCCGGGTCTTGCCGCAGCGCCGATGCGCAGGTTGTCGAAGACGCTGAGCTCGGGAAATACCCGGTGGCCATCGAGCACCAGACGCAAACCGGACCGCGCGATCAGTTCCGGCGCGAGGCCGCCAATTGGCTTGCCATCGAGAATAACGACGCCGTCGTCAGGCTTGTTGAAGCCCGCGATCGAGCGCATCAACGTCGACTTGCCCGCACCGTTTTCGCCGCCGATGAGCAGGATCTCACCGGCTTTCGCTGTCAGCGAGACATCCCGCAGGACCGGAATGGTTCCGTAACCGGCAACCAGGTTCGAGACTTCAAGCATGGCGTGCCCCGACGAACATGTGCTGCACAGCCGGATCCCTCGCGACCATAGTCGGCTTCCCCGACGACACCACCCGGCCCTGCTCCAGAACCGTGATCGTGTCTGCGATCCCCCAGACGAGGTCGAGATCGTGCTCGACAAGAATGATCGTCTTGCCCATCTGGCGGCTGAGGAAGCGGACCAGAGTCGCGAAGTTCTGGCGTTCGGTTTGCGACAGGCCAGCGGCGGGTTCGTCGAACAGCACGATCGTCGCTTCCTTGAGCACCGTTCGCATCACCTCGACCAGGCGGCGCTGGCCATGCGAGAGCAGGCTGGCGCTGTCCTGGCCAAACTCCATCTCCATGGCGTGCGCCAGCGCCTCGATATCAGGACTGCCGGGACCTACGCGCGCGTCGATGCCGATCCTGAGATTGTCCCACAGCGAGAGCTGAGCGAAGATGCGGGGCGCCTGGAACGTGCGTCCCATACCCATGTTGGCGATGCCGTCGGCCGTCCGCCGCGTGACGTCCGTTCCGTGAATCATCACCGATCCCGCATCGAGCTTGCTGAGACCCGTGAGCACGTTGAGCAGGCTGGTCTTGCCGGAGCCGTTGGCACCGATCAGGCCGTGCACCTCGCCCTTGCGCACCTTGAGATCGACGGCATCGACGGCCACAACGGCGCCGAACGTCTTGGTGCCCCCCCGCACCTCGACGGCGACATCTGCAGCGGGTTCCGACGTATCCTTGCCCGACCTGAGCAGAGCAAGAAAGCCGTCGATCCGGAACGCATTCTCGCCACCCCCCGTCTGCTGGCGCCTGGCGCGGAGACGCTCGACCGAGCCGACAACTCCGTCAGGGAAAATCAGCACCGCCGCGAGCGTCAGGCACCCGTACATCAGCAGGCGGTATTCGACGAATTGCGCCAACATGATGTTGGGCAGGATGAAGACGATCCAGATACCGATGATGGGCCCGAGCATCTGGCCTCGGCCGCCGACAATCACGGCGAAGAAGAAGACGAAGGACAATTCGATGTTGAAGCCCTGCGGGCTGACGAAGGCCACCGCAGGCAGGTAGAGGACCCCGCAGATGCCGGTTCCTATCGAAGCGATCACGAAAGCGGTAAAGCGCATCAGGCCGGGCTTGATGCCGAGTGAGCGCGCCGCCTCCGGGCTCAGCGCCGCCACGAACATGCTGCGTCCGAGCCGCGACCGTCGCAGCTTGTAATGCACCGCCAGCGCCAGCATCGGAAAGACGGCAATGACAAACGCCAGCGGCGAGAGACCGAAGGCCAGCGTATCCGTCAGCCACGGAACCGAAATGCTGATTCCGTTGATGCCATTGGTCCACTTATCGAGCGTGACCAGGAGTTGCGGGAAGACGATCGCCGCACTCATGGTCACAAAGCCGAGATGAAATCCCTGGACGCGGAGCGCCGGCAGCGCGAACAGCAGACCGCCGGCCACCGCCGCGACGATACCGCCTAGCGCGGCCAGCCCGAAGGACCAGCCATGCAGGCCGAACAGGATCGCCGCACCATAGGCCGCGATGCCGAGGATCGCGCCCTGCCCGAACGACTTCTGGCCTGCGTCGACAAACAGGAAATTCTGGAAGATGGCGGCCGAAATGTAGATGTTGACGAGCTGGAACGTGTGGATCCAGTAGGAATTTCCGACAATGAGCGGTCCGAAGCCGGTCAGCGCGACCAGCACTCCCCCGATCCAGAGCTGCGCCAGGTCAGAATTGAATCCGCCCTTTGATTTGCTCTCGCCTGCCTTCGCGAACGCGCCGGACTGGGCCTGAGCGGTCGTGGTCCGCATCATCACACCCGCCTCGCTGCCACACGGCCGAACAATCCCTGCGGCCTGAACATCAGGATTCCGACAAGAACCAGCAACGACGCGAGATCCTGATAGGCGCCTCCAACCTTGTAGGCGGTCAGCATGGCCACGACTCCGACCAGCGGACCACCGATGAGGGTGCCGATATTGCTGCCGATGCCGCCGACAACCGCCGCGACAAACCCGTTGAGCACATACTTCAGGCCAGCATCGGGGCTGACGGAAATGACGGGAGCGACCAGAAAGCCGACCGACCCGACCATCAGCCCGCTGATGGCAAACGCGATCAATTGAAGGCGGCGCACCGGCAGCCCCGCGGCACGTGCCGCGTCGAAGTCCTGCGACAGCGCGCTGATGGCGAGGCCGACGAACGTCTTGCGAAGGAAGAAGCGCAACGCGAAGTACCAGAAGACCATCGCGCCGATGGCGAGCGCATAGGCGCCCGGCGTTCGCGTCCCCAGGATGCGGAAGCTCGGCACCACGCCCGAGACGGAATAGGCGAACGGCCCCTGCGTGATCATCAGCAGGGCTGCGACGATCACGGATACCGCCACCGTGGAAATCAGCCAAGAATCCTGCTCGACCGAGGACCGCAGCGGCAGGAGCGTGATGTAGCCCTGGATCGTAACAATGATCGCGACGCCGACGCCGGTGACCACCAGCATCAGCGCCCATGAGCCCAAGCCGACCTGATTGGCGAGAAAATAGGCGGCAAACCCGCCCAGGATGAACATGTTGCCCTGAGCGAAGTTGAAGATGTTCGTCGCCCCATGGACGATATTGAAGCTCATCGCGATCGTCGCAAAAATCGACCCGATGGCGATTCCGCGGATGACGATGATCAGTATCTCGCTGAGCACAAGGTTCCTCCCGGACGCGATTTTGTCTGCCGTTATCCAGAGCCGCGCTACCCGCGGCATCGTTCGAACGGACTAATAGGTCCGCGGGGCGCGCGGACGCGGCCTCAGGCCGTCATCACCGCATCGCGAATGACCTGCCATGTCGTCGCGAACGATGTGAACGCCGCGTCGGCAAGATCCCGCGACGCCAGTTCAGGCCCGATCACCTCGACACTAAGGGGAACCTTGACGCCGGCGGCGTCCAGGGCAGAGACGAAGCCGATGAGGTCGAACACCCCCTCGCCGCAGAGCTTGCGATGCAAGGTGTCCTCGGACACCAAGCCGACAAGCTCGCGCGCGCCATCATTGAGCTGAACCGACAGGATGCGATCGGCGGGAATGCGCGCCAGCTCCGAAAACGGGATTCCGCCACGCGCAAAGTGCCAGATGTCGATCACCAGTCCTGCATTGGGGATACCGTCGATCAGCGCGAGCGCCGTGTCGACATCGCGCACGTTCCCCCAGGCCACGATCTCCAGCGCAATCGCGATGCCGCGCCGGGCCGCCCGTTCGCACAGCGCGAGAAAGCTGGTCCGCATCTGCTCGTGCGAGACGCCGCGCCCGGCGAGGTCTGGCCCGACATGCAGGAGGCCGGCCCGATACGCCCGCGCTGCGTCGAAAGCCATTGCCTCGTTCCGGCGTGCATCCGGATCGCTCAGGAACCAATCGCTCAGGAACTCAACCGAGAGGTGCACCATGCCATGGCGCGCAAGCACCTCGCGCAATTGTTCATCACCATACCCGGCCGCGCGCTGCTCGGCATAATCCCTGAAATGAAGACACATGCCACTATAGCCGGCTGCCGCACATGCCGCGACACGCGCATCAAAGCCATGGCGCGAGGTCACCGGTCCGCCAGGCGTCACGCCGCTGACCGTGTGGGAGCTGCAGACGAGCTCGCGCTCCAAGCGGTGCATCTCGCTTCGTTCTCCGAATCATAAAGGCGGCGTACCGCCGACAGTGACAGCAAGTGGAGACGTCCATCCGGACGCTAACCCGGCGCTCAACATGCGGCCAGGCCGGCCCGGCCCGGCGGCCTTCCCTCGCGGCTACACCACCGTCGGACTGCCGAGCGCATGGCGCCAAGCGATCGCCTCCACCTCAACCAGAAGCTCGGGCAGGACGAGCTCGCTGACGACAACGGCGGTCGCCGCTGGCGGGTTGTCGGCGAAAATGCGGTTCTTGACCGCGGCATAGGCCTGGTAAGCGTCGCGGTGCGTGAGATAGCAGCGCAGCGAGACGACATGGCCGAGCGTCAGGCCGGCTTCGGCAAGGACGCCCTCGATGTTGCGAAACGCCTGCTCGGCCTGGCCGGCGGGATCGCCGATCGCCACGATCTGCCTGTCCTTCAGCGCCACCTGCCCTGACACCAGCACGAAATCGCCACAGCCCACAGCCTGGCTCATGCCCGGGAAGACCATGTCCAGCGGATTGAACCGCGCAATGTTCGAAGCCTGGTTCATCGCGGGCCCCCAGCCATCGGTACCGAGGCACGGGCGACATCGATACGGCCTCCTCTGAGCTTTACCGTCACGTCGGGATCGTGATGCGGCGCGACGCAGATGAAGAGGTCCCGGCCATCAGTGCCGCCGAGCACGCAGGCGTAGGGATTGGCGTCGGCGATCGTGATACGTGCGACGATCTCGCCTGCGGGACTGACCCTCAGCACCACCTTTTCGTAAGGCGACGCGGCCCAGACATGACCTTCCGCATCGAGACAGATGCCGTCGGGCACGTGACCGTCGATGGCGGCAAAGAGGCGGCGGCCAGACAGCCCGCCGTCCGCGCCGATGTCGAAGGCGGTCAGCCGCGCGGCCATCGATTCCGCAACGATCAGCGTCCGGCCGTCAGGGGTGATGACGGTCCCGTTGGGGCACATCAGGTCGTCGGCGGCAACACTGACCTTCCCTTCGGGCGTGACTATAGCCATGACCGTTGGCGCAGGCGCGTCGCCCGCGTAGAAGTCGAAGCCGATGTTGCCGACATAGGCACGCCCGCTGGCGTCGACCACCATGTCGTTGGAATGGAAGGGATGGACATCCCTGAGATCTGCATGGACGGTGAGCCGGCCATCCGCGCCGCGACGATGGAGCTTGCGCTCATGCATCGACACAACGAGCAGATCACCACCAGGCAACCAGCCCATTCCGGACGGACCACCAGGAACTGCGAAATGATGCAGCCGGTCGCCGATGCCGTCCAGCACATGGACGAGACCATCATGCTGGTCGGCAAACCAGAGCTGCTGATCACGCCAGCGGGGGCATTCAGGATAGATGAATCCTCCCGCAAACGTACGCGCCGCGGCCGTCATGCCGGGACCCGGGCACAGGCACTCAGAATCTCGCCGAGTTTCCTGATACCGCGCTCGATGATGTCCTCGCTGACATGACTGTAGGCGAGACGCAGGAACTGGCGGCCGTCGGTTTCGCCCATGAAGCGCTCGCCGGGGCGGAAGAAGATGCCTTCCTTCGCCGACAGTTCGGCCGCGCGCTGCCAGTCCACGCGCTCGTCGATTTCGAGCCAGAGGTAGAACGACCCCTGCGGCATGCGGAAGGTGACATAGTTGCCGCAATAATCGCGGACGGCGCGCGCCGCCGTCTCGGCCTTGCTCCTGTAGACCTTGTTGACCTCCGCGATATGCCTGTCGAGCAGACCGTCGGCCATGTAGGAGGTCATGACGCGCGCATGCCACTGGCCGACGCCGAGGTCCTGGCGCACTGCCGCGAGCGGTTCGATAGCGGCAGCAGGACCGGCGATCCAGCCGAGGCGCAGCGCCGGCGCGACGACCTTGGAGAAGCTCCCGCACTGGATGACACGCTCGTCCGCGTCGAGGCTGAGCAGGGTCGGCAGCTCCTCGCCGGCGAAGCGAAGGTCGCCATAGACATTGTCTTCGATGATCAGAAAATTGTGCTCGTTCGCCAGATCGAGCAGTTGACGGCGGCGCGGCACTGACATCTCGGTGCATGTGGGCGTCTGGAAGGTCGGGATGGTATAGACCAGCTTGACCGTCTTGCCCTCCGCCTCGACCTTGCCGAGCAGATCCGCGAGCGCATCGATATCCATGCCGTGGTCATCGACCGGCACGGTGCGCAGATCCGCGCCCGCCATCTCCATGAAGCGCAGCGCGTAAGGGAAGGAGGCGGCCTCGACGACGACAACGTCGCCCTGGTTCACATAGGCGTTGGCCGCGAGCGCGATGCCCTGCACCGAGCCAGACGTCAGGATGACACCGCGTGTGCCGAGCTGCTTGCCTTGCGTGCGCGCGATACGGTCAGCGATTTCCTTGCGCAGGCCCTTGAAGCCGAAGACCAACTCCTCATAGCCGGTCGCCGGATCGAAGTAGTCCAGCACCTTGGCGCCGTGGTCGTCGAGTGCCTTGCGCGCAAGCCGCACCAGGTCATCGGTCGGAAAGGTTTCGGGAGCTGCGAGCCCTTGATCGAAATTGAAGATCGCCGGGACTTCCGGATCAGGAAAGAACAGCGCCGGACCAGAACCAGACAACCTTGCGCGCAGCTCCTGGACTGACATGGCTTCTTACTCCCCGGATGTCTCGTTTGTGCTCGATTGAGCCGACGCAATGATGCGGCGCCGCACGCATTACTTTTCAGCAATCGCGAACTGGCATCCTCCAAAGGGACTATTGGCCGAGCGTCACGTCTTTCTGCGGAGACGGGCTCCAGGCGCGTGTCGCGCGCAGCGAGTGACTTTCAAAATCTGCACGACAGCTGTGAGGCGCCTTCGGCTTCAGGCGCGACGAATCACAGCGATGCTCGGCAAAAGCCCATCGCCTTAATCGGCTGCAGCGCTGACAGAACAGATCGCCGGCGATGCCACGCCATCGACAATCAAGCCGTCGCGACCGGGATCGCGCAGCCGATCCGGGCTAGATGACAGCAAAGCCGCCAGGACAACACCTCGGCATGATGGCCGCAGCATCATGACCCCGACCGACACCAGGGCCGGCCTGGACATTTCGACAGATCTGACGCGGCGGCGTCCGAGCCCCCCGTCACCGGGATCTCTGCCTCATGTCTTGTATGATGATCGGGAGTTCCGTGGTTGTCCGGTCAGGTATGCGCAGCGCTGCGCGACGCGGAACACCGGGCTTGAATGATGGGCACGCAGATCACATCGACGCACTGTTTCCGTTTCAAATGGCTGAAACGGCGATCCGGCTGAACAGTGGCGGGAAAATCGGCAAAGAAACCATGGTCGGAGTGGTAGGATTTGAACCTACGCCCCCTGCGTCCCGAACGTTGGCGCCTCGCCAAATATCGTTGAAATGTCTCAACTTTCTGCGTCACTCGACCTCGTCCTGCACCGTTTGTTCACGGGATATCGGTGGTTATCTGGTGGTTAGCACTAGTCTACCCACGCGCAATATCAGGTTGTCAGTGGGGCAGACGTGATGGTTCTGCCGGGCGGCGTGAGCTTTGAGGCGGGTGCAGCCGCGCTCATCAATCCGATTACGGCCCTCGCAATGCTGCAGACGAAGCGATCTGAAGGAGATCGTGCGATTAACCACGCCGCGGCCGCGTCGAATCTTGGACAGATGCTCGTGAAAGCGGGATCCTCGTCGTCGGTGAGACAGCGGAGGCGCGTTTTGGAAGCGCGCGACGAGCGATGCTCTCCGAAGGCACCTGTCAAGCCGGTTGATGTGAAAGGAGCGTCAGAAAGAGGATTGGAATACAAGGGTTTGCGAGGGATGCGTGCAGGGGCTTAACACCCCGACAAAACCCACGTAAGCACTGCGTAAGCAGTAAGCACCGTAGCTCAGCTGGATGGAGCGTCGCCCTCCGAAGGAGAAGGCCACACGTTCGAATCGTGTCGAGTGCGCCACTGCCTCTCTTCGCCGAGGCGGATAGCGCTGCGAATTTACTTTTGAAATTGGGTTCTGCTGAGAGGGCTAAGGCTGCGCCTAGCCGCATTCCACGACGCCAGTCATCCTTCCGCTGGCTGCGCCAGATTTTGTTCGCGGGATGCTGCGGTTATGTGGTCGATGAAAGCGCGGATCTTCGCGGGCAGCAATTGCCGGCTAGCATAGTAGATCGAGATTGCCCCGAGATCGGAGTGCCAATCGGGCAACAGGCGTTGCAACACGCCGCTTTTTGATATGCCGCTCTACAAATGGCACGGCCATCATCGCCACACCTAAACGCGTCAAGGCCGCGCGGCAGATCACTTCGGGATCGTTGGCCACGATCCGCGCCTTTTGCTCCAGCGTCACTTCGTCGCCCTCTCTGATGGCGCATTTTCCAGAAGTGTACGCGAGCGGTTTGAGGTGAGCGCATGGAGATCCGATCGAACGCGGCCAACTCGTGGGGTCGTTTTAGCAGGGTGCGGCCTTTCAGGCGGCCTTCAAGATACTCCGGCGATGCCACCGCAATGACATGCAGGGGCGCCAATCGCTGAGCGATCACGCCGGGCTCCAATTCCATGCTGCCTCCGATCGCGGCATCGAGCCCCTCGCCGATCAGATCGGCCTGGCGTTCTCGAAGCTCCAGTCCAACCGGACGTCGGGATAGCGCTCGATGAATAAACCAGCGTCCCGCGCGTTCCTCGTCGGATTGCGGAAATATCTGTCCGGAGAGTTCCTCTACAGACCTCTCTTCCATGTTGCGCTTTCTTTCCCTAGTTCGTGAGGTCGCAGCTCTTCCGCCGGGGAAAGGGAGTTGGCCTTGGGACACCACATGACGATCGAGCCCGTTCAGGCGGACGCAAAGCCGAGCAACCTGGCCGAGGTTTGCATCATAGGTGCGGGCTCGTCAGGCGTCGCTGTTGGAAAAGCCTTGAGACAGCGTGGCATCGCGTTCGACTGCTTTGAAAAGGGCTCCGATATCGGCGGCATGTGGCGCTACGAGAACGACAACGGCCTATCCTCGGCATATGCCAGCTTGCATATCGACACAAGTCGCGACAACCTCGGCTATTCCGATTTTCCAATCTCAACAGAGCTGCCCGACTTTCTTTCACATCGACAGTTTCTCGGATATCTCGAAGCCTACGCCGACGCTTTTGATGTTCGCCGGGCGATTACATTTCGTACGTCGGTCGAAAGCGTTGCCAAGCAAGCCGATGAGCGCTGGAGTGTTCGCCTCTCGACCGGCGAAGTCCGTCAGTATCAGTATGTCATTGTCGCGAGCGGTCATCTCTGGGATCCCAGGTTGCCACACTTTCCCGGCACATTCTCCGGTCGGGCGATCCACTCACACCACTATCGAACCGCGGAGCCTTACGACGGAAAGTCCGTTCTGGTGGTCGGGCTGGGCAATTCGGCGGTGGATATCGCTGTCGACCTTTGTCGCCGCGCGCGTGAGATCACGATATCCACGCGCCGCAGCGCGTGGATCATGCCGAAATATATGTTCGGCCGTCCAACCGATCATTGGTCGGCGATGGTCTCGAAGAGCCTCCGATTGCCCACGCCCTGGGTCAGAAGGATCATGGCTTGGTTCGTTCGCGCCGTCACCGGCGACCAAAGCCGCTTTGGGCTTCCGAAACCATCGCATCCAATGTGGCGAGAGCACGCAACGCTGAGCCAAGAACTGCTTCCATATCTGGGGCACGGATGGATCGGCATAAAGCCAAACATTCGCAAGCTCGATGGCCACGACGTCCAATTCGAGGACGGAACCACCAAGACATTTGATTCGATCATTTATGCGACTGGCTATCGCACGAGCTTTCCGTTTCTAGATCCGCAATTATTCGATCCCGATGCGGATGCATCCGCGCTGTACCGACGTATGATGTCTGTGAAGCATAGCGGCCTGATTTTTGCCGGTCTCGTGCAGCCAGTCGGGCCGACAATTCCATTGGTCGAGGTTCAAGGGCGCTGGCTGGCCGCACTGCTGTCCGGAGAAATCGGTCTCCCGGAGCGAGCCGAACAGGTCCGTGAAATTCACGCGCATCGTGACTACCAGCGCAGGACGTATCTGGAAGCCGAGCGATACACACTGGAGGTCGACTACCGCACCTATGTCGGGCAACTGACGCGCGACCTGAGCCAAATAACCACTGTCACAAACCGGCGCCCTCTGCCGCGATAAGCATGTCTCGGTATAGTTCAAAGAAAATACACGCTTGGAAAGCAGGCAAGTTTCTGGGTCTCTGCGGGCATCGTCGGCCATACACTCTGGGCAAGCGCGGCATCGGCCACTCTCTATCCGATCTATGCATCCGAATGGAAGCTGTCGACGTGCGTCGCGACTTCGATCTTTGCAATCTATTCCATCGTCGTTGTCGCAGTATTGATCGGCCTCGGCGATTTGTCCGACGACATCGGCCACTGCGCATGGATGCTGGCTCAGCCTGTATCAACGCCCTACGAATCAAGGATCAAACACATGACTAGCCTCACTCGGGCATCCATATACGTCACGATCGCTACGTTTTTTGGATTTTTTATTATCGAGGCGGTTCTTTGGACTTACCCAATTGTGTATGGAACTCTATTGCCGCAGCTCAATCCTGGCATGGCCGTCGAGCCGGCAACGCAAGCCGTCGTCTTGAAAGCGCTATTCATCAACCAGGGCTTTTATAATCTAATGGCTGCGGCCGGTGGCGTGGCAGGGGTCTTGCTGCTCGACCGAGGCCAGACCGAAGCCGGTCTGGCTTTCATCGTGTTTTGCAGCATTTTTGCCGTTGTCGCCGCCGCGACTCTGCTTCTTTCTACTCAAGCCTATCTGCTCGGGTTCGTTCAACTTGTCTTCCCGGCGCTCACCTTGAGTACAATTGCCCTTCGGCATCGGAAAGCTGCGCTTTGACGTATGTTCTTTCTTACTCTCGATTGCCTGATTGAATCGCAGCATTCGGACACCCCGCGATTCCAAGAATGGGCGTTCGGCTTTGCGGTCGATGGCGTCATTCTCAGACTTATCGCCGGTTCTATGAGTCAGTCTTGATGTGACACCGGACAAATATGTCTGCGAGTCCGGAGTGTCGGCGATATGCCGTCTATCGCCATCGCTCGCGGCGCCACCGCCCGGGGCTATTGCCCTCAACCCGCGAGAAGACGCGGGTAAAATGGCTCTGATCGACGAAGCCGCAAGTGGACGCGATGTCCGTCAGCTCCCAGTCTACCATCTGGAGTAGTTCTTTTGCCTTGTCGACACGCCGTTTCATCAGCCATTGGTGCGGCGGCATGCCGGTCGACTGCTTGAAAGCGCGCGCAAAGTAGCGCGCCGAGAGGCCGCATTCCTTCGAAAGCTGGTCGATCGAGATATCGTCGCTTAAATTTGCATCGATGAAATCGGCGATACGCCGCATCTGCCACGCCGCCAATCCGCGCGGGCTCTGCTGAAGGGCCGATATGCTGCCATAGGCTCGGACAATATGGCTGTGAAACGCCAAGGCGGCGTAGTCCGCGAATAGCGAATTGCCCTCGCCCGGCCGCTCCATGGTTGCGACGATCGCCTGAGCCAGGCCATACAGCACCATGTCACGACTGCCGAATTCCGCTGAGCGAAGACCGCCTACCGCCCGAAGCCCCTGATCAAAAGCAAGCTCGTCCAGCGACTTTCGTGGAATGAAGAACCGAAGACTGTCGAACGGATTGTTCAACCCGACCGTCGGATTGTTGTTGAGATCGAATAGAAAGGCGTCCCCCGGGGAAGCAGGGTTATGCGCGAGGCGCTTACCGGCGGTCCACAATCCAGAGAAAAAGGGCAGCTTCAAGGGGACTTGAAACGTAAAGGCATCTTCGGGTGGCACCGACATCGAGCGGCCGTGCATCGCTTGAGTACTCCGCAACCGCGAAAACATGATCGGAGCGGACGAAACCGTCTTCGCAATCAGGGTTGTCGGACGCTCGACATGGAATCTCCTGGCGAGCATTTCTTCAATCGATTCAGGCTGCTGCATCCACACCCCTCCTGGCGGAGCCGAGCAAGAAAATATAGTGGCATCCGGCTCCCCTGCCCTGCCGGCCAGTGCCCAAAGTCCAGCCATTGGGGGGCACGCTCGCGGAGCTGAGAACCTAGCTCGCCCGGTGCCAGGGCCATTTTGTTCAATGTAGGCTCGTTTTTTAAAATATTCTAGGCTGGCGGGCACGTATCTCTACGGCAACGCTGGCTGCGCCAGCCCTCGCAGGCATCGAGAGGGTCGTCCAGCTCAATTCAACCGCCCGGGACGACATCCCGATTCTCTCGGAGTCGGTGGCTCGTCCCGCTCGAGATCGGAGGCGAAACTTGGACAGTCTCAGCGCTCTGGCTACCTTTGTCCGCACAGCCGAAGCCGGGAATTTCACCTTGGCCGGCCAGCAACTGGGCTTATCATCGTCCGCGATCGGCAAGGCGATTGCGAGGCTGGAGGAGCGGCTGGGAGTGCGCCTCTTCAATCGAAATACCCGCGCTATCACTTTGACTCAGGAAGGTGAGCTATTCCTCCAGAGTTGCCGGAGGATCATTTCGGAAATCAAATCGATCGAGCAGGAGTTCGTGCGCGGCAAGTCTGCCCCGGAAGGGAAGCTGCGGATTAGCTTGCCGATGGTCGGTGCTTTCATGACTCCCGTCATCAGTCTGTTCATGCGACAATATCCGGATATCGAGCTCGATCTGGATTTTTGTGACGAACCAAGCGACCTGATCGGAGGCAGCTACGATGCGGCGATCCAGATCGAGGAGCCGGAAGATTCCCGGCTGATGTCCCGCAGTCTCGGAACCCTTCGCTCCGTAATCGTGGGTTCGCCCGACTATTTGGCTCGCATGGGCGTTCCGAGGACGGCGGCCGATCTGGCGACCCATGATTGCCTCCACTACAAACCCGCTGGGAAAGGAAAACCAAAGCGTTGGCCACTACGGTCGGGCGATCACGAAGCGGCTTTGCCAACAAAGGCGACCGTTACCGCTATTACGCCTTTGATCAGGTTGGTCAGGCTCGGGCACGGCATCGCCTGCCTGCCGCTTTTCACAGTCCAGCGGGAGATCCAGGAAGGATGCCTGGTTCGTATTCTCGACAATCAAATTCGCACTTCAGAGACCGTTCGTATCACATGGCCTTCGAGCCGATTCATGCCGCCCAAACTCCGCGTATTCATCGATTTCCTCGCGGAGAACTTGCCTTCGATGATCAGCGACGAAGAGAGCAACAGGTTGGCGGAGTGCACGAGCGTATCGCGCGACGACGAGCCGCCTGAAGCCGTTGCATTCTGGGGCGACCGCCTCGACGAGGTTGCGTGACGGTTTTCTTCGTCGCAATTTTCCGTCCGCTTCGCACGCGCGCTCGCGAACGGTTCTACCCGTCAGCGCAGCCCAGAGTTCACGTCGCCGAATAGATCGTGGTGCCCGTGCGGTGTTGCGCGCCAGTAGGGGGGCGGCGCCTGCACCTTTGCGCCGAGCTCAGCGGCCGCATGCCAGCCCCAGCGGGGATCGTAAAGCATCGCCCGCGCGAGCGCGACGAGATCGGCCGTGCCGCTGGCGACGATCTCCTCGGCCTGACGCGGCTCCGTGATCAGGCCAACGGCGATGGTGTTGACCTCCGCGCCTTTCTTGACGCCCTCCGCAAAGGGAAGCTGATAGCCAGGAGCTGCCTTGATCTTTTGTAGCGGAGATATCCCGCCGGAGGACGCTGTCACCCAGTCGGCGCCCCGCTTCTTCAACTCCCTCGCGTACTCGACTGTTTGTGCAAGGTCCCAACCGTTTTCCATCCAGTCGGTGGCGGATACCTTGACGCCGACCGGCTTACCGGCAGGAAAGGCCTCACGCACTGCCTCGAAAATCTCGAGGGGAAAGCGCATGCGGTTGGCCAAAGAGCCACCGTATTCGTCGGTTCGCTGATTGGAAACTGGCGAGAGAAACTCGTGGACCAGATAACCATGTGCGCCATGGATCTCGACGCCATCGAATCCGAGTCGGGCCGCCCGCTTTGTCGCCTCGACAAAGGCGCTGCGAACCCTCTTCATTCCGGCGGAATCGAGTTCGCGAGGCCTTGCCTCTCCGGGCTTGTGTTCCAGCGCTGAAGGCGCTTCCGTCGCCCAACCACCGTCGGAAACAGAGATCTGCTCGCCACCCCGCCAAGGCACATGGCTCGACGCCTTGCGGCCGGCATGCGCGAGCTGAACCGTAACGGCGGCTTTTGAATACTTCCTGATAGCGGCCAAGACGGGCACAAAAGATGCTTCGGTTTTGTCGTCCCAAAGACCGAGATCGCCTGGCGTAATGCGGCCTTCAGGCGTGACAGCGGTACCTTCGGTGCAAAGCATGCCTGCGCCGGAAATAGACAGACCCAACAAATGAGCCAGATGCCAGCTGTTGAGTTCGCCGTCTTCAGCCGAATACTGGCACATCGGCGATACGACGATGCGGTTGGACAGGGTGATCTCGCGCAGTTTCAAAGGTGAGAACAGGACGCTCATCTGGATGCCTTCAAATGTTATTGAAAATTACGAAGCGCCCTGAACGAACAGTTTGTTCACCTTGGCGCTGAGTTGGTTCGCCGCACCGACGGCGTCGATGAGTTCGGCCTGACTGCTGCCGCGAAGCCCCGCCGGCGTCGGTACGCCGTCGCGAACATAAGTATAGACGCCGGTGACAAGATAAGCGCCGATGGATTGGACATGCCGCGATTGACGAGCAAACGCTTTTTGAAAAGCAGACTCCGAGAAGAATTCGCGAGCAACCCTCGCGTTTTCGAACGCAATTTCCATGACCGCAAGATTGAGCCGATCCTCCCCGACGATGTGGTCGACGTTCGGGGATGGCGGCGCCGGATGGGCGTTACTATACGGCTCCGGCAAATGCAGTTTCAGCTTCTGCACCGCGCTACTGGCCGCGAACTCCGCACCGAAACCAACGAGCCAGTCGGCCGAGTCATTTCCCGGAACGCGGTTCATATAGACATGGACTCGATGAAGACGTTCGGCGCCATTCCGGATGCCGTCTTCGTCACGGTCGACCAAAGTCTTGGCGCCGTGAGGCATGTTGTAGGCTACGGCTTCACCGATGAAATTGGCCTCATCCTCGTACAGAATTGATCCCGCTTCGGCGAACAATGCCTGGTCGGCCTCCGTCGCGAATCCGATCTCGGCAGCGCCGTCCAGCGTAGCGGCGATCTCGCGTACGCCATCCGCCACCGGCCAGAGGTTAGCACGATGATCGCGATCGAAGTGTTGCTGAGCATAGTAACCGAGGCCGGGAAGACGCGCACAAAGCGGCCCGTGGACGTCCCGCCAATATTTCGCGAACAGGTCCTGCGGCAGACCATCGCGGCGGCGTACAGAGGCGTAGGTGTGCTGTCGTACCATCTTGTCGCGGCTCGCGTAATCCATAGCGGTCATTTGCTTGTTTCCTTCGGTCAGAGCGCGGGCAGACCCAGCTTCTTGAGGAGAATTCCGGGTTCGTAATACGCGACGCGAAGTTTCACGGCTTTGCTGTCGAACAGATCCCAATGCTCAGAAATAAGGATCGAATCGTCCGTTCCTTTCACCCCTATTTCAATGAACGCGACGACGTGGTTTTGCTCGGCAGTTAGGCTGTCGAATTTTAGGCGACCAAAATCCAGGCTGCGCGCGACTTGCGGGATCACCCAGGTGATGTAGCGCGTCTTGTCGGAGCGTCCGCCCCAAGGCAGGTAGTCCGGCACGAAAACCTCGAAACGATCGGACAGCTGGCTCGCGAAGCCTGCTAGGTCATGCCTTCCGCCGCCTTCGTAGAAGGACCGTACGATCGCGCGATTGGCTTCAGTCACACCTTCGGCGATGGCCATGCCGCTTCGCTCCAAACTAGTCTTTGTATCGTCGTCGCTCTCCGGACGTATCGCCGCCGCCCGATAACCTGGGGCTATATTAGTCTGCTACGGACCCAGGAAAAACCGTTTAGCAGTTCGAACAGCACGGACGCCGTGGTCCGCAATGCCCGCGGAAGTATCGCCCGTTCTGTCGATCAGGCTTCCGCCGCTTTTCAGGAAGAAACCTTCCAACTATCTAGCGGAATGCTGTGCAAGGAAATGACATCGGTAGTGCGCGTGTAGGAGTTTGCCGCAGTGCGGCCTACTAACTGCAACCGCGTCGTGTCAATCCACCCCCGTTCGGCGTCGATCACCGCATCGTCTCGCACGTGCATCGCCAGCACCTCGCCGAGCACCATTGATCGCATCTTGCCAAGCGCGATGATGTCCATCACCGAGCATTCCAGCGACACGTGGCTTTCTGCGATGCGCGGCGTCTTGATATGCAGCGACGGAACCGTATGGAGGTTCGCCTCACTCAGTTCGCTGACGTTGGGTGGAAAATCGATCGCGGTGACATTCATCTTCGCGAGATTTTCTTCGCT
Source organism: Bradyrhizobium sp. U87765 SZCCT0048 (assembly GCF_018131225.1). Classification (GTDB taxonomy): domain Bacteria; phylum Pseudomonadota; class Alphaproteobacteria; order Rhizobiales; family Xanthobacteraceae; genus Bradyrhizobium_A. The sequence continues at coordinate 2,105,191 of NZ_JAFCMM010000001.1, forward strand.
GACAAGATTGACCACGAATTCGCGCTGACCCCGAATATTGCGCCCCGTATCCTTCTGATCTTCGAGGGAGCGGTTCAAGATTGAGAAAGCTACCACGGGCGGATCCTCGCCGAAAACATTAAAGTATGAGAACGGCGCGACGTTGACGCGGTCGTCGCTCCCGAGCGACGACACCCAGGCGATCGGCCGCGGCACAATGGTCGCGCCAAGAAGTTTGTAGCGCTGCTGCGCATTCAGTGTCGTAAAGTCAAACTGCATGGTCTACTCCAGAGGTCTGAACGATCATTCCAGCCAGATGATGTGAAAATCGATCAGGAAAAGCTGACTTTTTTTCCGAACACTCCGGACAACGCCGTCTCTTTGCTGGTGATCGTCTAAAAAGTCCCAAATGTCCGGAACGAAGCGGCTCTTATCCCGAGTGAATCAGACCTTAGCTGCTTGCTACAATTGGCGAGCAAGGAGACCACCGATGCCTTCCCTATTCGATCCCATCCAGCTAGGCACGATCAGCGCTCCAAACCGAATCCTGATGGCCCCCCTCACCCGGGCTCGTAACACCCGCGATCACGTCGGGGATCGGCGGGGCGTCAACGACAGTCATCCGGAGACTCTTTTCGAAGCCGTCGCTCGCAGCCTATCCGGACTCGGTATCGCGTTCCTCGACGTTCGCGAGCCCGGCTACGATGGAACATTTGGACGGGCAGATCGGCCGCCGATTGCACCTCTGATCTGCAAGGCATTCGGGGGGCCGCTGGTGCTCAACACCGACTACGATCAAGCCAAGGCGTAAGCGGCACTTGACAGCGGACAGGCCGACGCAATCGGCTTTGGCAGGCTCTTTCTAGCCAATCCGGACCTTCCGCGCCGCTTCGCAAACCATCTGCCGCTGATGCCGGACGACATGAGCACCTGGTACACCCAGGACGAAAAAGGATATCTCGACTATCCGGTCGCTCAAGCGGCGTTGGCCTGACGTGGTTCCTCACCAGAAGGCGTGGGAGCTGCGCCGCGCTCACCGGCTAGATAACATAGCGCGAGGATCGGCATTGCGACACCGAGGGCTGAAACGCCGGGCCAGCCCCACCTCGAATAGCACCAACCGCTCACAGCGGAGCTGACCGCCCCACCCGCAAAGAAGGAGGCCATGAACAGGCCGTTGATCCGGCTACGCCGCTCGACGTCGAGCGCGTAGATCGCCCGCTGACAGAAGACGAGATTCGCCGAGACCGCAAAATCCAGTCCGATCGCGGCGGCAACGATGAGTCCAAGTCCCAGCGGCGCGGGGGTGGCAAGGGCCAGATCCGAAAGGAGAAAGGCGGTCGACGCCAGCAGCATCGCACAAATCGTACCTAACCGGCTGAAGCCTCGGTCGGCCATGTGGCCTGCGAAGGGAGGCGCGATCGCGCCAGCGACACCAGCGAACGCCACCCAGGCAATGCCGCTCTGCGAGAGGCCAAATCGCGGTCCGCTGAGCCAAAGCGGCACGGCGGTCCAAAACACGCTGAATGCCCCGAACATGCAGGCATGGTAAAATGCCCGCCGCCGCAAGACCTCGGTGTGAATGAAAATGTCGCCCAGCGACAGAAGCAGCGCGCGATAACTCAATCCAGGCGCTGGCGCACGTGGGGGCAGGAACATGCGCAGCATTGCGAACAGGATCAGCATCGCGGCGGAAGAAATGCCGAATATGGTTCGCCACGACCAGAGATGCGCGACCATGCTCGAAACCGGCCGAGCCAGCATGATGCCCAGCATCACGCCGCTGACGACCCTGCCGACGGCACGGCCCCGAATAGCCTCCGGCGCGAGATAGGTGACGTAAGGCACCAGCACCTGAACGGCCGAAGCGGCCAATCCGACCATGAAAGATGCCGAGAGGAAGGCTTGAGCATTGGACAATTGAGACACCAATGCGAGGGCGCCGGCCTCCAGCGCCACGAGAGCCAGCACCAACCGCCGGTTTTCGACCAAATCTCCCAGTGGGACTACCAGCAGGAGGCCCACTCCATAGCCGGCCAGGGGCAGCGTTACGAGCAGGCCAACTGCCCCAGGCGGCATTCCCAGCGCAGGACCGATGAGGCCCGTGAGCGGCTGCGCGTAATAGAGACTGGCGACTAACAGCCCACACGCTGTGCCGAGCAGCCACTGCATTCCCGCCGATAGGCTCTCACCCATGCCGGCCTCACAACACTTCAAAGATACTGTACACCGGGCCATCCACCTGCCGATGGCCAATCCCGATGCCGACGATGTGGTTCAGCCATTGATATTTCTCGGCAGCGGCTTCGAACATCGGACTGATGCGGAAATAGTAACTTGAAGGATCAACGACCTCGCTCTGGTCGATTCTCTTCAAGACATCCGGCGGGCCGTTCCGAATGCCGCGATAGGACATGCCAATCAGGGCATTGTCGTTGGTCTTGAGGATCAGCCGCACATCCAATCCCAGCGATCCGTCGCTGCGAAGCGATTGCCAATCGTTGCCGCCATCCAGCACCTCGCCAGACAAGCGCTCGCCCTCGAACGCGCCCCCGAAAACGACGCCGACCCGCCGATGCACACTGGGCGCCTGCCCGACGACCTGGAGCCTGCGCACGTCGAGCCGCATCACAAACAACGGTCGTGTCCGAACCGTCTTCAGGGTCTCAGGCAGACTTTCGTATGCGATGGTCGACATGTTCGCGGCTCCCTTTCGGCTGCGTCTATGGGCCTTGCTGCCCCGGCTATTAGATGTGGCGAAAGCCTTTCAGGTTTGCGTCGGCCGCTGTAAGCGGGATAGTCGGTGTACATATCGCGGCGATCAATCCGGAAATCTTGCGCCGAACATCGGCAGCCCGCTCTTCGACTCCGTCGCGGAAGCTTCCATCTGCCAGACATCCCAATGCTCCGCCAAAAGACCATTAGAGATCCTGACGATATCGATCGTAATCAACGCGCGCGGCTGACCGGTTCCGCTGTAGCGGCTCTGGAGAAAGACAAGATCTCCCTCGGCCGCAGCCAGGCCGCTTTCGTGGCGATGCCCGGCGGGTAAGGCCCTGACCAGATCGAACAGCCCTTCCCGTCCGGGCGCAATGTGCGCACTATGCTGGACATAATCAGGCGACCAGTAGGACTCGGCGGCCTTGTAGTCACGCTTGTTGAACAGGGTGTCGAAAGCCTCCATGACGAAGGCTTTCTTCTCTGCAGCCGAATTCAGATTTCCTGGCATGTGCAGCTCCGTCTTGCTCAAGCGGGCTGCTTCAGGGCGGCAGAATCGACCGGCATCTTGCGCAGGCGTTTTCCCGTGGCCGCAAAGATCGCATTGGCGATAGCAGGGGTGATACCGGAGGTCCCGGTTTCGCCCATTCCGCCAGGGGGCTCCACGCTCTTGACGACGTGAACCTCGATCACCGGCGCCTCATTGAGGCGGATCATCTGATAAGTGTCGAAGTTTTCCTGCTCCACACGGCCGTTCTTCAGCGTGATCTCGCCGTAAAGCGCGGCGGTGGTGCCGAAAATGATTCCACTCTGAAGCTGAGCCTGCACGGTGTCAGGATTGACGATGGTGCCGCAATCCATCGCACAGACCACCCGGCGAACGCGGACAGAACCGTCTTTTGCGACCTCCACTTCCGCGACCTGCGCGAGATAGCTGCCGAAGGCGTATTGCAGCGAGACGCCGCGACCGACCCTTGGCGGCAGCGGCTGTCCCCAGCCCGCTTTCTCCGCAACGAGATCAAGCACGGCTTTCGCTCGTGGCGATTTTCCGAGCAGTGCGCGGCGATAGGCGACGGGGTCCTGCTTCGCGGCGGCGGCCAACTCATCGACAAAGCTCTCGACCACGAACACGTTGTGCGAGGGGCCGACGCTCCGCCAGAAGCCGGTCGTGACGACCTTGGGTTCGACGCGCGAAAATTCGACGTGCAGATTCGGAAAGTCGTAGACGAGATCGATCGCGCCCTCTGTCGAGTCCACGTCAAGGCCGTTCTTGAAGAACGGCGGCGCCCAGCGCGCGATCACCGAGGAGCCGGCGAAGTGGTTTTTCCAGGCAATGGGTAAGCCCTGCGCGTCCAGCCCGGCAGAGATGCGGTCGAACCAATACGGCCTATACAGATCGTGCTGGATATCTTCTTCCCGGGTCCACACGACCTTCACCGGGCCATCCACATGCTTGGCGATCTCCACCGCGCAGATCGCCCCATCAGGCTCAAGCCGGCGGCCGAAGCCGCCCCCGATCAGGTGGTTATGGATGATGACCTTCTCCACCGGAAGCCCGGCGATTTTCGCGGCCATCGCCTGCACACGCGTCACCGCCTGGTTACCGAGCCAGATTTCGCATTCGTCCTTGCGAAGATGCACGGTGCAATTCATAGGCTCCATCGTGGCATGTGCCAGGAAAGGAAGCTGATAGATGGCTTCCACCTTGATGGCGGCGGAGGCCATTGCCTTGTCGACGTTCCCGACGGTCTGCGCTACCGACCCTTTACCGAGCGTCGCCTCAGCCAGTTCTTTCGCGACGTCTGCGGTCGAAAGCGCACTGTTCTCGCCGTCATCCCATTCGATCTTCAGGGCGGCGAGCCCCTTCTTCGCCGCCCCCATGTGGTCGGCTACAACGGCGACGGCGTCGTCGAGGCGGACCACCTGGCGGACACCTTTGATGGTCCTTGCTGCCGAGTCATCGAGGCTCTTCACGCGTCCGCCCGTCACCGGAGATTGCGCCAAGGTCGCGATCTTGACGCCAGCAGGGCGCGCATCAATGCCGTATTGCGCCGTGCCGTCGACCTTTGATGGGCCGTCAAGCCGCTTCACCGGGGTGCCGATCAACTTGAACTGGTCGGGAGATTTGAGCGTTACGTTCGCGGGAATCGGCAGTTTTGCTGCTTCGGCCGCCAGCTCGCCGTATTTCAGCTTCCGGCCGGTCGGCTGATGCACCACTTGACCGTCCTGCGCGCGGCATACCTTAGCATCGACACCCCAACGTTTGGCCGCAGCCGCGACCAGCATGGTTCGCGCCGTCGCGCCGGCCTGGCGCATCGGCATCCATCCCCCGCGCATTGCGTTTGAGTTACCGGTGGCCTGCACGCCGAGCAGCGGATTGGCATAGAGCTTTTCGTTGGGTGGCGCGTGATCGAGCCGCACCTGGCTCAGGCTCACCTCGAGCTCCTCAGCGATCAACATCGGAATCGAGGTATAGGTGCCCTGCCCCATCTCGACATAGGGCATGATAAGCACGACCTGCCCGTCGCTACCGATCTGAATGAAGGCGTTTGGCGCGAATGCTTCCGTCGACGCTTCGCTCGAGCCAAGCGGGAGACTCAGACTCAACACCATCCCGCTGCCGATGGCAGCGCTGGTCAAGAGAAAGCTGCGCCGGGAAAAATCGGTACCCTGGGGGCGGGAAGTTGCACGATCGCGGATCATGACTAGCCGTCCTTTCCGTTGGTCTGCGCGGCAAGCTTAATGGCCTCGCGGATTCGCACATACGTTCCGCAGCGGCAGATATTGCCGCTCATCGCATCGTCGATGTCAGCATCGCTTGGATGCGGGTTGCCGGCCAGCAACGCCGATGCCGACATGATCTGACCGGATTGGCAGTAACCGCATTGTGCGACCTCCCGGTCGAGCCACGCTTTTTGGATCTTGGCGCCCGAAGGTGTGGCGCCTACCGCCTCGATCGTCGTCACTTGCGAGGTGCCGATGCTGTCGATCGTGGTGACGCAGGATCGAACCGGGGAGCCGTCAACATGCACTGTGCATGCGCCGCACAGCGCCATGCCGCAGCCAAATTTCGTGCCCGTCATTCCGAGCACGTCGCGCAAGACCCAAAGCAGCGGCGTGTCGCCATCGACATCGACGCTGCGGGTGTTTCCGTTGATTTTGACGGTATAAGCCATGCCTTATCCTTCCGTTTCCAGCGCGTGACGTGACAGCCTCGCGCCGCGCAATGTTCCGGAAGAGCGTACAGTGGAATGCCGCAGCATCCAGACCGGCGGAGTTCTTGTCACTCCGGACAGGAATGTCCGAGGACGAACATTGTTTTGTCTCTAAACAGAACTTTTGGTACCGCGCGAGCTATGATCGCCTCCGAGGGCGCCGGTAACGAACTGGGCTTCGCCAAGTCCGAACGACCAATCTTCGTCTGTGTTTTGAACGAGCGAAACGATCAGGTCTTGCGGGTTAAGGCCACATTTCATCTTCAGCTGGTGGCAAAGCTGCCGATAAAAAGCTAACTTCTGGTCTTTCGATCGTGGCCGCGTAACGACTTGCAGCACGACAACGTTTTTAGAACGGTCCAGACCCAGGCCAGTGTCCTGAACGAGGAAGTGCTCAGTTTTGTGTTGATGGACGATCTGGTACCGGTCTCGAAGCGGCACACCGAAAACCTCCACCAGGACTTCATGCACGGCATCGAGCAACGCCTTCACTTCTGTGGCTGAACGCCCTTCAAGTAGATCGAAGCGCAGCAATGGCATTTTATGCTCCTAATTGCCGTCGAACCGGCGGCGGTATTTCCCCATCTGGTTTTACGCGGGCTTCTTTCCCGGAAGAACAGCGCCAGCTTCCTTACAATTCGGACAGTTTGGTCCAACGTTCGGCCGAGCAAAATGTAACCTACGAGTCATTTTTGACAATTTGATCGGGGATTATCGGCAGGTCGATGTCCGCTCTACCCCGTAGTTCAAACTCCGACTGGAGGGACAATCATGCGCTACGAACTCAATGAGTCTGAATGGACTGCCATTAAGCCGATGCTGCCAAACAAGCCGCGTGGCATTCGCAGGGTAAACGATCGACGTGTCCTCATAGACGCGCTTGCCGCGGCCCACGATGCCGCGGTGCAGATGATCGATACTTCGATTGTCCGCGTGCACCAGCATGGAGCCTGCATCACCAGGAACCAGTGCGAATCATCAATGGGAAGGTCACGAGGCGGCTTGACGAGAAAATCCATGCGGTCGTCGATAGCAATGGTCTCCCAGTGCGGCTGGCGCTGAGCCCCGTTGAGGTGGACGACGTTCGACTTGCCGGAAAACTGCTGTCTCGGCTCAAATCTGGATCAATGCTGCTGACCTGCTCCCCGAGTTGCCCTCGTTTATAAGGAGATTCAGTTCTGGCTTTGGTCCGCCCCCGTTCTTTGGACCGCCCGAAGATTCAGTTTCGGGCCTTTGTCACGATGACGGGCTGGGTGCGTCATCGGGACGTTTCAACGCAATCGGGCACTTGTTGCCGATTGCTCCGTGTGGGCGATCTTCGTTGTAGTATCTGCGCAATTCCTCCATTTTCATCCGCGCGTCGTCAAGTGTCAGGAACTAGTGGGCGTTCAGGTATTCCGCCCGGAACCGCCCATTGAACGCCTCGATGAACGCATTGTCGGTCGGCTTGCCGGGCCGCGAGAAGTCGAGCGTGACGCCCCGGGCGTATGCCCACAGGTCCATGTCGCGGGAGACGAACTCGCCCTGGTCGACAGGGATCGTCTTCGGATACCTGCGGCTAAAAATCGGAAAGAGTGAACGCGAGCTTGCTTCGCCAGCCGGGTCATCTCCTGCGATTCTCGTAGTTAACTCTGGTCGTATCTGCCCTGCGCTCGCCTGACTTGCTCCCAATTGTCCTTCGCCCAGTCGACCAAGCCTTGTGTCGGGCGCAGCAGGCTCTTTCCCAGGTCGGTAATCTCGTATTCGACGCGAGGCGGCACCTTGGGAAACACCTCGCGTATCGCCAGCCCGTCGCGTTCTAGATTCTTCAAGGTGCTGGACAGCATACGCTGCGAAATCCCGGGTACGGCGCGTTCGAGCTCTGAAAACCGTGCACGCCCGCCGAGCAGGTCGAGCGAGAGCACGACGAAGATCGTCCACTTGTCGCCGATCTTGGTCAGCAACTCGCGGACCGCCAGAGGGTCAGAGCTCCTGCAGATCGCCGCGGGATCCAGCTGTCGGATCGGGTTCGGCTTGCCCATGACTTACCTCAACGTAAGTGACTGATCTCAAAGTGCCTCCTTCTGCGAAGAAAGCTTCCGATTTATATGCAGCTCTCATTCGGTAAGCAATTTTTCAGCTCAAGGAAAGCCAGATGGTCAGTTCGAAATATGCCGCCTATGCGCCAGCCGCCGCCTACTTCGATCTGGTCCGGGTCGCGCTCAGCGACCTCGTCGACGGCGAGCACTTCTTCGACACCCTCAATAGCGAGACGATCTACGAGGTGCTCTATGAGGTACCAGGCTGGCCGCGCATCATCACTGGTCGAACCGACCTGATGGCGGCGTTCAAGGGCTATGTCGGCGCCGTCGCTCTGCAGGCCACGGACAAGCTAGTGGTCCACAAGGCCGACGACGGCCGTGTCATCGTCATCGAATACGAGGTCCACGGGACGATCCTCGCCACCGGCGTCCAGTACGACAACCGCTTTTGCTCAATCGTCCGGATTGAGAACCGTAAAATCGCGCATTGGCGGGACTACATGGACTCGCTCGCGGCCTGGAACGCGTTGACGGCGCAGGCACGGGGCTGACGCCATGAAACAGATCCTCATGATCGAAGTAAGCCCGAGAGGGACGGACTCGGCGAGCCGCGCCGTCGCCAACACGCTCGCTGCGCGACTTGCCGCCCGTTATCCCTCGGCCAGGCTCGTCCGCCGCGATCTGGCGGCCGAGGCATTGCCCCACCTGGACGGGACGACGCTTCGCGCCATCACCACCAGGGATCCGGCCGAAACGGAGCGCCTGAGGGTCTTAGCTCGCCGATCCGACGAGCTGACTGACGAGCTCCTGGCAAGCGACCTTCTCGTGATCGCGACCCCGATGTGGAATTTCGGGATTCCCTCGGCGCTCAAAGCCTGGATCGACTTGGTCGTGCGACCTGGCCGGACCTTCCAATATGCCGATGGCAGCGCCCTCGGCCTGGCGAAGGACAAGAATGCCATCCTGGTTCTGGCTTCGGGCGGCGTTTTCACGGAAGGCCCGTGGCGGCCTTGGGACTACGTGGAGCCCTATCTGCGCCGGATCCTCGGCTTCATCGGCATCACGGATGTACAGACCGTTCGGGTCGAGGGAACGAACATCCCGAGCCTGGCGATCGGGGCCGTGTCGAGGGCGACGGAAGCCGTGGAGACGCTTGCCCTGTAGTCCGCGCTGTTCGGCTGAGCAGAATCGTCCGGTTTAAACTCTAGAATGACTCGAACTTCAGGTGGCGCGACCCAAAAAGGTCTTAGGCCTGCGATCGCAGTCAGACGAGCGTTTTCGCACAGCCGCCCTGCAACGCGCCCTGAGAGTGAAAGAGCAGCCGGGATTTCCGTGACGGGTTGAGTGTCGAGAGAGCCTCTCGGCGCCCGTCATGGAATCTCCGCAGGGAAGTGAGATGGAGGATGACGAGGCTGAGCAAGCCCATCGGCGGGCGAATCATACCGCAAGATCGCCCAACTTAATCCACTTCGCAGTTAAGCGCGGCAATTCGCCGCTCAATTTTGGGAGGCCAGCGAGCCAGCAATAGAGCGCGGACACTCGACCTTGTCGGCCGTCCAAGCCGCGACGTTCTGCTGAATGCAATCGTCCAACAAATGGGCCGTCAACGGGACCTCGGACCGCTGCTCTCTCTGCCGTGACAAGAATGATATCGAGTACCGCCTTGATTACAGCAGTTTAGAGCAGCCAGGCCGCCGCACGCACACCGGAACTAAGAGATATCGCGCCGATGAAGGTACGTCATTCGGAATGAGGAGCCTAGCAAGGGCGACCTGGTGCCTCCCGAACTGCGGCCTGATACCGACATTCGACTAACCCGAGCCATCAGAGCGCCAATGCAATGTCACGCTCGATCGACTGTTTGTTCCCTGGAAGCACGATGGGAAGGCTAGCGCGTCTGCAGCAGACCTTAACTGATAAGAAAAAACGAATTTGCTTATCAGTGCGCTGACTGACTCCATTTCTTCGAAAACCTTATCGGTCACCAACTGACTCCAGCTCAGCAAGAACATGATAACTAGCGCGGCCAGCTCACTCACCGATAGCGATAAGCTTGCGACTTACGCCGACCGATTCAGTATTCATATCCGCCGATTGAACGGCAGTACCGCCCCACAACCGCCACCGAGGGCAAGTCATACGTCGATCTTGATCGCGGCATCTTCTACCGCCTGGCTATTGGCCGACGAATGACGAAGAAGCGGCAACCACCAGCGCCTTTGCCGCCAAGATTGCTCGCTCATATGCGGCGGTGGCGCGACCGCGGCCTGATCAGACAACATTTCATCGAATTCAACGGCAATGCCGTCAGTTCGGTCCAAAGGGGGGGCGGAGCGCGGTAAGGCTCGCCGGCCTGGACAACAAGGTGACACCGCACACCCTGCGGCATACCGCGGCGACCTTGCTGATGCAGCGTGCTGCTCCGGCCTGGGAAGCCGCCGGCTACCTCGGCATGTCGGTTGAAACCTTGCAGAAGGTTTACGGTCACCACCACCCGGACTTCATGCAGGGCGCAGTGGCAGTCATCACATCAAAGCCCCAACACGTTTCGGTGGTTGAAACGCTGATCAGGCTGAATGGTGAGCGGGAAGACAGGCAAAAAAGCCAAAGAAACCATGGTCGGAGTGGTAGGATTTGAACCTACGACCCCTGCGTCCCGAACGCAGTGCTCTACCGGGCTGAGCCACACTCCGACTAGGAGGCGGCGTTATAGCCAAGGGTTTCGCAGACCGCAAGAACTGCTATTGAAGAAAAATCTTCAGCTAAAACACTTCCATAATGCCGAAACCGACCACCGAGACGCTGCCCGCGGGGCCCGATTCACAGGAAAAAGCCGCCGAAACCCTGGCCCGGGGCGGCCTGGTGGCATTTCCGACCGAGACCGTTTACGGCCTCGGGGCCGATGCCACCAATCCGGAGGCCATCGCCCGGCTGTATGCGGCCAAGGGGCGCCCGTCGTTCAACCCCCTCATCGCCCATGTGGCGGATCTCGCGGCGGCCCGAAAGCTCGCCCGATTCGATGCCCGTAGCCTGGAACTCGCAGAAAAATTCTGGCCGGGGCCGCTAACTCTGGTGCTGCCGAAGACCGACGACTGCCCGGTGGCCGACCTCGCCACCGCGGGCCTCGACACCGTGGCGATTCGCGTCCCCGCCCACCCGGTGGCCCACGGCATCCTGGCCGCGCTCGGCCGCCCGGTCGCCGCGCCTTCGGCCAACCTCTCCGGCCATGTCTCGCCGACCACCGCCGCCCATGTCGCAAGCGACCTGAGCGGCCGAATCGAGCTGATCATCGACGGCGGACCGGTCATGGTCGGCGTGGAATCGACCATCGTCGCCTGTCTAGCAGCCCCGACCCTGCTCCGCCCGGGCGGCGTGCCGCGCGAGGCGATCGAGGCCGCGCTCGGCATGCGGCTCGCTGACGCCGGCCCGGAGGCTCATGGCAGCGCGGATGGCCCCCGGCCGCTCGCGCCGGGCATGCTGACCTCCCATTATGCACCCCGCACCCGCGTGCGCCTCGACGCGGCGAGCCTCGCCCCCGGCGAGGCCCTCCTGGCTTTCGGCCCTGCCCTGATCCCCGGCGCGGAGCAGGCCGCGGCGATCCTGAACCTGTCCCCCGCCGGTGACCTCGTCGAGGCCGCGGCGCACCTGTTCGGCTACCTGCGCACGCTCGACCGTGCCGGCGCCGCCGGCATCGCCGTGATGCCGATTCCCCACAGCGATCTCGGGGAAGCCATCAACGACCGGTTGCGCCGCGCCGCCGCGCCGCAGGACTGACGCAACCGCACCATTTTCAAGGAGCTGACATGAGCACCGCCGACCGGCCCGCCCCCACGCTGTCGCCCGACCTGATCGCGCGCTTTGCCGCCATCGTCGGCGAGCGTTACGCCGTCACCGATCCCAACGACCTTGCCCCCTATCTCGTGGAGGAGCGCAACCTCTACCAGGGCCGCTCCCAGCTGGTGCTGCGCCCGGGCTCGACCGCCGAGGTCGCGGCGATCTGCAAGCTCGCCAGCGAGACCCGCACCGCGCTGGTCCCGCAGGGTGGCAACACCGGCCTCGTCGGCGGCCAGACGCCGCACAATGGCGAGGTCGTGCTGTCGCTGCGCCGGCTCGACAAGATCCGCGACATCGACCTCGCATCCAACACCATGACCTGCGAGGCCGGCGTCGTGCTGGCGACCGCCCAGCAGCGCGCCGATGCCGCCGACCGCCTGTTTCCTCTGTCCCTCGGCGCCGAGGGCAGTTGCACCATCGGCGGCAATCTCTCCACCAACGCCGGCGGCACCGCGGCGCTGGCCTATGGCGTGGCGCGTGACCTCGCCCTCGGCGTCGAGGTGGTGCTGGCCGACGGCCGCATCATCAACGCGCTGTCCAAGCTCAAGAAGGACAACACCGGCTACGACCTGCGCGACATGTTCATCGGGGCGGAAGGCACCCTCGGCATCATCACCGCCGCGGTGCTCAAGCTGTTCCCCAAGCCGCGCGCGGTCGAGACCGCCTTCATCGGCCTCGCCTCGCCGGAGGCCGCGCTGAAGCTGCTGACACTGGCGCGGGCGGAAGCGGCGGGCACACTGACGAGCTTCGAGCTGATCGCCGAGATCTGCATCGATTTCTGCGTCCGTCATGGACCGGGCATCCGCGATCCGTTGGCCAGCCGTCATCCGTGGTATGTGCTGATGGAGATCTCGTCGCAGCGCGACGACGCCCGCGCCACCCTCGAGGCGATCCTCGAGCGCGCCATGGAGGATGGCCTCGTCGACGACGCGGTGATCGCGGCCAACCTCGACCAGCGCCAGGCGTTCTGGACGCTGCGCGAGGTGATCTCGCCTGTGCAGAAGGCCGAGGGCGGCTCGATCAAGCACGACGTCTCGGTCCCCGTTGCCGCGGTGCCGCAGTTGATCGCGGAAGCCAGCGAGGCCGTAGTCAAGCTCATCCCCGGTGCGCGTCCCGTACCATTCGGTCATCTCGGTGACGGCAACATCCACTACAACATCACCCAGCCGGCCGGCGCCGACAAGGACGCCTTCCTCGCGCGCTGGGAAGAAGTGCACGAGACCGTGCACGCCATCGTGGCGCGGCTCGGCGGCTCGATCTCGGCCGAGCACGGCATCGGCTTCATGAAGCGCGACGAGCTGCCCCACTTCAAGGATCCGGTCGCGCTCGACCTGATGCGCACGCTGAAGACGACACTCGACCCGCTCGGCATCCTCAATCCCGGCAAGGTGGTGTGATCACCGCCCCCCGCGCCCCGAAGGATTCCCCCGACATGAGCATCGCCGACCGCATCCGCGTCGAGAATGTCCGCCTGCTGTCGGACAACAAGTACATCCTCAAGACCACCACCTTCGCATGGCGGCGGTCGGATGGCACCTGGCAGACCCAGCACCGCGAGACCTATGATCGCGGCAGCGGCGCAGCCCTGCTGCCGTACAACCGCGCTCGCCGCACCGTCATCCTGACGCGCCAGTTGCGCTATCCCGCCTTCGTCAGCGGCTACGATGACCTGATGATCGAGGTGCCGGCCGGCCTGCTCGACGGCGCCGCGCCGGACGAGCGCATTCGCGCCGAGGCCGAGGAGGAAATCGGCTACCGCATCGCACAGGTGCACAAGGTGTTCGAGGCGTTCATGAGCCCGGGCTCGGTCACCGAGACGCTGCACTTCTTCGTCGCCGAGTACGATCCGTCGATGAAGATCGGCGACGGCGGCGGCCTCGCCGACGAGGGCGAGGACATCGAGGTGCTGGAGCTGCCATTCGACGAGGCGATGGCCATGATCGTCGACGGCCGCATCGTCGACGCCAAGACCATCATGCTGCTGCAGCACGCGGCGCTGCGGATTTTCAATCGCAGCGAATAGGCCCCATCACTCCGAGGGCGCACGCGACAAGCGCGCGAATCCGGCATTCGCGACCTCTCCGATCGCCGCCCGCGTGGCGGGATTCCGGATCGGCCCGCTCACGTGCCCCGTCCGGAATGACAGCCCGGATTTTCAGACGGGCGATCCTCTAGAACAACGATCCCTGGCTGTCATCGACGACCTTCGCGCGGGGCGCACGCGGTGCCTTCCTGGCCTCAGCGGCCTCGCGCTCCGCAGCAGCCTGCTCCTCGGTGAGCGGCAGGATGAGCTGCGGGTCATCGTTGGCGACATGGTTCACCGCGGTCGAGACTTCGTGCCAGACCATCGCGCCGGCGCGCGGCGGCACCATCAGGCCGAGCACAGCATCGACGTTGAAGGCGGCACAGTCGAGCCAGCGCTCGAAGTGCTCCGGCGCGATCGTGACCGGCACGCGGTGATGCAGCGCCGCCATGTCCGGCGCAGCGGCGGTCGTGACGATCGCAACAGTGTCGACTTCCTCGCCGTTCGGCCCGACCCAGGTTTCCGCGACTCCTGCAAAAGCCATGGGCGCACCGTCGCGCGGACGGATATAGAATGGCTGTTTGCGACCGCCGCGGTCCTGCCACTCATAGTAGCCATCGGCCGGCAGCAGGCAGCGCCGCCGCTTGATCGCGTTCTTGAACGCCGGCTTCTCCCGCACCGTCTCGGAACGGGCGTTGATGACCAGCGCAAAGGCGCGCGGGTCCTTGACCCAAGCCGGCATGAACGCCCACCGCATCAGGAGGAAATGGCGCGCGCCCATGTCGTGCAGCACCACAGGCACCGGCTGGGTCGGCGCGATGTTGTAGCGCGCCGGCATGTTGGGCTGCTCGCCATAGGCGAACAGCTGGCGCAGGGCGTCAGGCGCCGTCAGAAGGACGTAGCGACCGCACATTTCCTCATCCCGATACCATCATCTTCAGAGCCTCTTAACCCTGGCCGCCTAACACTTTCGCAGATGAACCTGCCGGCGCCGAAGATATCCTCGATCGATACCGCCGCTCCCGGTGAGGTGACAGCGGCGGATGCCGCGCGCGCCGCCAAGCTTCGCGCCGCCAATATCAATCCCCGCACCGGCCTTGCCACCGATTACCTGAATCATTTCAATGAAGCCATCATGCTGCTGGAAATGATCCCGGACCTGCCGGACTGCGCCGAGGACTTCCTCAGCTGGGAGCCGCTGTCCTACGCCGAACACTTCCAGGCCTCGAACTTCAAGGCGCGCGATCTCGCCATCCAGGCCTATCAGGAAGCCGATCCGGCGATCCGCGGCGAGTTCGACAGCATCACCACCACGATGACCTCGATCCTCACCGCGGTAGGCGATGCGATGCGCCAGGTCAAACACGACCACAGCCGTGCGCAGCTCGCCACCCAGGCGACCGGCTGGGTCAAGCCGCTGGTCGCCCACGCCGGCGGCATCATCAACGGCGCCGACGGCGAAGCCGACGTCGACCGTATCATGACGGCCTGATGAGTCCCGGTTCACCCGCGCCGATCCGGCCGCAACTCGCGGTCAGCGCCTCGATCTTCCGCGATGGCCGCATCCTGCTGGTGCGCCGCGCCCGCCAGCCCGGCAAGGGCGTCTACACCCTGCCTGGCGGGCGGGTCGAATTCGGCGAAACCCTGGTCGAGGCCATTGCCCGCGAGGTCCGCGAGGAGACAAGCCTCACGATCGAGATCGCTGGCCTGTCCGGCTGGCGCGAGGTGCTTCCGAACCCGGACCTCGGCGCCAACGGTCACTTCGTCATCCTGTCGTTCGCCACCCGCTGGCTGGCCGGCGAGGTTGTGCTCAACGAGGAACTCGATGACGCAAAATGGCTCGCCCCGGATGCGATCGGGCCGCTGCGGACCACCGAGGGCCTTGCCGAGATCATTCACGCCGCCCGCGCCATGGTCGGGAGCTGACCGCGCCATCCGCCCCGCGTCCGGCGGGAACCCGTTCGCCTTGCGTCCGCCATTCCGAGCAGGCATATCCCCGCCCTATGTTCAGGCTCTCAGCCATCGCTCTGCTGATCGCCCTCACCGCCGGCCCGACCGCCGCGCGGGCGCAGGACGCGGCTGCCCCGTTCGACGCCGACCTGCAGCGATTCGCCGAGATTCTCGGCTCGCTGCACTATCTGCGGGCGATCTGCGGCAGCAACGAGGGCATGAAGTGGCGCAACGAGATGCAAGCGCTTGTGGATGCCGAGACGCCATCCGGCGACCGGCGCGCCCGTATGATCGCCAGCTTCAACCGCGGCTACCACAATTTCCAGCAGACCTACCGCACCTGCACCCCGGCGGCGCAACTTGCGATTCGCCGCTATCTCGATGAAGGGTCTAAGATTTCTCGCGATCTGACGGCGCGTTACGCCAACTGATCTGCGCCCGCGCAATAGCGGGTTCCAAAAGCAACAACCCGTCCTCCTGCCATTAACCTTTCCTAAAGAACTGACCTAGGCCGCCGCCCGGCCCGTGCTAAAGCTTTGCGCACAGCCGACCCGCCACATCGGCGGGCGCGCCACGCAGGTCATTGCATTCCATGAGCCATTTGCCGTCCTTCACGACTGCCCACGACCCGCTGCCGGACCATGAGCAGAAGCAGGCTGCGCTCAGCTACCTCAACGAGGCCTGGGCGGAAGCACGGCATGACGGCATCGACGGCGATTGCCTGGCCCAGGCCAGCCTGTTCGCAGCGTTCGCCGAACTCGTCAGCACCTACGGCGAGGACGCGGTCGCCAAGTTCGTCGAAGGCCTGCCCGGCCGCATCCGCAACGGCGAGTTCTCCCTCATCGGCTCCCGGCAGTAAGCCGGCATGTCCTTGCCCGCCCGCCCCGAGCAGGCGAAGCCAGGCCGCGTCATCCGGTAGACCTTCGTCACAAATTTCGGCCGCCCGCGCGCATGAGCGCGGCGATATGCGGGCCGGCGCGTCATGACCCCGGGTATCGCTTCGCTTCCCCAGGCCACGATGCCTCGGCCCCTGACGCGAGATCTCGGCTCCCCGTGCTCGTCAGGATGAGGAGCCAAGTCCCGCAAGGTCGTCTGGCAACGGCCGCCCGTCGCCCACCTTGTCCCAGGCCTGCGCCACGATCCGCCAGACGCCGTCGGTCCTGACCAGCAACATCATCTCGACACTGGGCAACTGCTCGGCGCCGTTCTCCACCATGCCACAGCCGATGGCAGCAATGGCGATGTTGCCGAATACGCGGATGTGCTGACCGAGAACCGTCTCCTGCAGCGTATGCAGCTCGCCGGCCGCGAGGCTCTGCATGCGTGCGACGAAGGCCTCGACCGACTGCACAGCAGCCGGACGCGCGGCGGCGACCAGTACAGCACCGGGCAGAAAATCAGCGGCGAAGGCATCCCAGTCGCCGCCTCGTCTGTCGCGCCAGCTCAGGCTGTCGAACTGCCGTGCAATCACGGCCGCGATCGCCGTCACGTCATCGTCGGTCGACATGGCCCTGCCCTCCAGGCGCGCATCATCCGGCGCGCCTCGAGCAGAGCATATCGCATGGAGCAGCGGTCACCGGCCAATTGCCGCAGGCGGCCGTCGTCACCTTCGCGTCTCCGGATCGCCGCTGCGCGGCGTCCCGAATGACGATCGGAGAGGTGACGCCAATGACGCAACCGACAGCGCTGCGCCTTACGGCTTCAGCGTCTCCAGGAAGCGCACGGTCTCGCCCTGCGACGGCGTCGTCACCTCGCCCTCCCACATCACGCGGCGACCACGCACGAAGGTGCCGACCGGCCAGCCGGTGACGCGCACGCCGTCGTAGGGCGTCCAGCCGGCACGCGAGGCGATCCAGCGGTTGGTGATGGTCTCGCTGCGCTTGAGGTCGACGATCGTGAAGTCGGCATCGTAGCCGGCTGCGATGCGGCCCTTGCAGGCAATATTGTAGAGCCGCGCGGGACCGGCGCTGGTGAGATCGACGAAGCGCGCGAGGGACAGCCGTCCGGCGTTGACATGGTCCAGCATGATCGGCACCAGCGTCTGCACGCCGGTCATGCCCGAGGGCGAGGCCGGATAGGTCTTGCTCTTTTCCTCGAGGGTGTGCGGCGCGTGGTCGGAGCCGAGCACGTCGATGATGCCCTGCTCGATGCCGTACCAGATGACGTCGCGGTGGCTGGCGTCGCGCACCGGCGGGTTCATCTGCGCCAGCGTGCCGAGCCGCTCGTAGCACTCGGGCGCGGCCAGCGTCAGGTGATGCGGCGTCGCCTCGGCCGAGGCAACATCCTTGTGGTCACGCAGGAAGAGGATCTCTTCCTTGGTCGAGATGTGCAGCACATGGATGCGCTTGCCCGCTTCGCGGGCCAGCGCCACGAGGCGCTGCGTCGCCTGCAGCGCCGCGATCTCGTCGCGCCACACCGGATGCGAACGCGCGTCACCCTCGATGCGCAGACCCTTGCGGTCGTTCAGGCGGTACTCGTCCTCGGCATGAAAGGCGGCGCGGCGGCGAATGACCTTGAAGATGCGGCGCAGGCTCTCGTCGTCCTCGACGAGGAGGCTGCCGGTCGACGAACCGATGAACACCTTGACCCCAGCGCAGCCCGGCGCGCGCTCGAGCTCGGGCAAGTCATCGACATTGTCACGCGTGCCGCCGATGAAGAACGCGAAATCGCAGTGCATGCGATGATGGCCGGCGGCGACCTTGGCGGTGAACGCCTGCTCGGTCACGGTCAGCGGATTGGTGTTCGGCATCTCGAACACGGCGGTGACACCGCCAAGGACTGCGGCACGCGAGCCCGTCTCGAGGTCTTCCTTGTGTGTGAGGCCCGGCTCGCGGAAGTGCACCTGGGTGTCCATCACGCCCGGCAGGATATGCAGGCCGGTGCAATCGACGGTTTCGCCGGCCTGCGCCGCATCGAAGCTGCCGATGGCCGCGATACGCCCGTTCGCCACCGCAATGTCGCGCACGCCAGCACCATCCTGATTGACGACGGTGCCGTTCTTGAGAATGAGGTCGTAAGTCCTGGTCATCGGTCCTCGCGCGCCGGAACGCGCAGCCCTTCAGGCGGCCCGACGGAAAACGGGTGTTCTCTGTGCCGGCACGCGGATAAGAGCTGTTCCAGGCCGGCCCGTCGCCGGGTGGGCCTTGCCGCACGCCGTTCGGCGACTTACGTTCCACACCACCATCTGGCAAGCGAATTTCGCACGGAAACCTCATGAAATCAGCGTTTCTCCCCGATCGCGGGGTGATCAAGGTCAGCGGCGACGATGCACGCAGTTTCCTCAACAATCTCGTCACCTCGGACATCGATCAGGTGCGCCCGGGCGTCGCGCGCTTCGGAGCGCTGCTGACGCCGCAGGGCAAGATCGTGGCCGACTTCCTGATCACGGAGGCCCCTATCGGCCACGGCGGCGGCTTTCTGCTCGACTGCCCGCTGCCGCTGGCGGATGCGCTCGCCACCAAGCTCGGTTTCTACAAGCTGCGCGCCAAGGTCGCGGTGGATAACCTGTCGGGAGGCCTCGGCGTGCTCGCGGTGTGGGACGGCGCGCCGGCCACACCGCCTGATCTCGCTTTCCCCGATCCGCGTCTCGAAGCGCTGGGGTGGCGCATCCTGGTGCCGCAGGATCTCGCCGAGAAGGCGACGCAGCTGATCGGCGCCACGTGGTTGCCGCCTGCCGCCTACGATGCGCATCGCATCGCCTGCGGCGTGCCGCGCGGCGGCGCCGACTTCGCCTACGGCGATGCCTTCCCGCACGAGACCAACATGGACCGCCTGCACGGCGTCGATTTCGACAAGGGCTGCTACATCGGCCAGGAAGTGGTGTCGCGCATGCAGCACCGCGGCACCGCGCGCACCCGCACCGTTCGCCTCGTGCTCGACGCAACTGCGCCTGCCCCGGGCACCAGCATCACCGCCGGCGACAAGCCCATCGGCACGCTGGGATCCTCGGCCGACGGCAAGGCCCTGGCGCTGCTGCGCACCGACCGTGCGAGCGAGGCGCTCGACGCAGGGCTGTCGCTCACCGCTGACGGCATTGCCGTGCAGATCGCCGTGCCCGACGATATCCGCGCCCCGACCAAGGCGGTGTCGGTATGACCGGCAAACAGCACGTCGACGGCATCATCCGCTGCACCTGGCCAGGCGAGGACCCGCTCTACGTCGCCTATCATGACGAGGAATGGGGTGTGCCGGAATACGACGACCGCGCGCTGTTCGAGAAGCTGATCCTCGACGGCTTCCAGGCCGGGCTGTCGTGGATCACCATCCTGCGCAAGCGCGACAACTTCCGCAAAGCGTTCGACGGCTTCGATCCCTACAAGATCGCGCGCTATGATGCGAAGAAGGTCGAAGCGCTGATGAACGACGCCGGCATCGTGCGCAACCGGGCCAAGATCGAGGGCACGATCGCGGGCGCGAAGGCCTACATCAAGATCATGGAGGAAGGCCCGGGCTTCGCGAAGCTGCTCTGGGATTTTGTCGGCGGCAAGCCGCAGGTCAACGCCTTCAAGACCACCAAGAGCGTGCCGGCGTCGACGCCGGTCTCGATCGCGATCTCCAAGGATCTGGCGTCGCGCGGCTTCAAGTTCGTCGGCCCAACCATCGTCTACGCGTTCATGCAGGCAACCGGCATGGTCAACGACCATCTCGTGAGCTGCCATTGCCACGCCACCTGCGGCAAGGCCAAGCGCCCGAAGATGCTGTCGGTGAAGGCTACTGCCAAATCTGCGGTCCGCAAACCCGCCGCCCGCTCATAGCGGGCGGCGCATCTGAAGACGCGGGTGCCTACTTCGCCTTGATGAGACAGTTCAGAATCAGCCCCGGTTGAATAGTCGACGAAGCGGTCGCGAACGAGTGGTTGTGTCCGCCGGGCGTAAAGTCGAACGGATCACCCGCCTCGAGATCGCCGCGAGCGCTGCCGTGCATATGCTGTGTGCCAGACGCGCCGCCGGTCGTGCCGTTTACTGACGCGGTAGCCTTGCCGACTGGCGATGCCAGCGTGTGGTTCAGCTCCGCATCCGCGCCACCGACCGCGACCGCGACGCGCCCCCTCATATCGGGAACACGGAAGGTTTTGTCGTCGGGCTCGCCGGCGCCATAGAGCGTGCCGATAGCTGCAAACAGTTTGGGAAAATCACTTCGCAGATAGGGCTTTCCGTCGCAGGCCAGCCAGTTCGGTGGTGTGTGGATGCCGGCGGAAAAAACGATGGTTCCGATCAGATCATCATCAATACTCATCAAAAACTCCTTTTAAAATATAGCCCGCCCTAATCGATTGGGCGACGTACCCTAGTCGAAGCCCCCCGCAGCCACCGCCAATCACAGCGCGCAAGAGCGGAACTTTTCTCGCAAATGATGCTCCGGTCACCCGCTTGACGGCCTTCGCCATCATGACTATAGAACCAAAAGGTTATATAACCATATGGTTTTATAGAAATGAGCGATCGCCTCTCCACGACCCTTGCCGCCCTCGCCGATCCGACCCGCCGGGCGATCCTGGCCCGTCTGGCGCTCGGCGAGACGACGGTCACGGAACTGGCCGAGCCCTTCAAGATGAGCCAGCCGGCCGTCTCCAAACATCTCAAGGTGCTGGAACGCGCCGGGCTCATCGCCCGCGGCCGCGAGGCACAGTGGCGCCCCTGCCGGCTCGAGGCCGGACCGCTGCGCGAGGTCAATGACTGGCTGGCGCACTACCGGCGGTTCTGGGAGCAGAGCCTCGATCGTCTCGACGACTACCTGCGTGAACTGCAGGCCATGGAGGACGAACGTGGACGCAAGAGCTAGCAAGACATCGTCGAGTGCAGTCGGCACCGGCGCGCATCACGACGATGAATCAGGACCAAACAGGCCCAGCGACTTCACGCTCACGCTGCCGTCCGACCGCGAGCTGCTGATCACCCGCAGCTTCGCCGCCCCGCGCGAACTGGTGTGGATGGCGGTCACCGACGCTGCACATGTCCGGCGCTGGTGGGGCTGCGACGACTTCGAAACCATGGTCTGCGAGATCGACCTGCGTGTCGGCGGCCGTTTCCGTTTCGAGATGCGTGGTGCCGACGGTACACCGCACCCGATCACCGGCGTCTACCGCGAGATCGTCCGCCCCGAGCGGCTTGTCCACACCCAGATCTACGACGTGCCGCCGCACAACGACAAGGAGGCGATCGTCACCGTCACCTTCACGGAGGCGAACGGCCGCACGCACTATGCCTGCCTGATTGCCCACGCTACCCGCGAGGATCGCGACGCCCATGTGGCGAGCGGTGTCGAGGGCGGCGTGGCATCGGCGCTCGACCGTATCGAGCAGATGCTGCTCGCTGCGAGCTGACTTCTCGTGGTCGCGGATGCCAATCTCCACGACCACGCTCCACTTCTTTCGCATCATCGCCCATCGATGGAGTTGACCATGACTGCTGCCGTTCAGGCCGTAACGCCTCATCTCGTCATCCGCGGCGCGGCCGAGGCCGTCGAATTCTACAAGAAGGCGCTTGGCGCCACCGAAACGATGCGCGTGCCTGCCGAGGACGGCAAGCGCCTGATGCATGTCGAGCTTTCGATCCTCGGCATGCGTATCTTCGTGGTCGACGATTTCAGTGACCTGCCCAATTGCCCGGGCGGCGACAAGATCGTCTCCCCGGCAAAGCTGAACGGCACGTCGGTGGTGATCCATCTCGAAGTCGCCAATTGCGACGAGGCCGTCAAGCGCGCGGCCGACGCCGGCGGCACGGTCCTCACCGCGCCGTTCGATGCCTTCTGGGGCGCGCGCTATGGCCAGGTGGTCGATCCGTTCGGCCACGCCTGGAGCTTCGCCCACATGCTGCCGGCGCTGCCACACTGATCGTCGGCGTCAGAGAATCAGGATCATCGCCATGTCTGACAATCCCTCTCGCCAGTCGCAGGGCGCTCAGGACTTCTCGATCAGCCGTACCTTCGATCAGCTCGACGCTTACCTCGCACACGCCTGACCATCACCGGCCGGGGCCACGCGCCCCGGTTTCCTCTCTCACCATCATCAGATCCCGGGGCAAACCATGACAACTGCCGTGACGACAACCTCCGAATCCAACGCCTTGGTGTGGACCGGCCGCGTGCTGTCCGGCCTGGTCATTCTGTTCCTGCTGTTCGACGGTGCCATCAAACTGATCCCGCTCGACGTCGTAATAGAAACGTCGCGCGAACTCGGCATCCCGACCAGCCTCGCCCGCACCCTCGGCATCCTGACGCTGTTGTGCACGCTGCTCTACGCCATTCCGTTGACGTCGGTGCTCGGCGCGGTACTGATGACCGGTTATCTCGGCGGAGCCATCTATGTCCATGTGCTCAACGGCAGCCCGCTGCTCACCCACACCCTGTTCGGCGTCTATCTCGGCATCATGATGTGGGGCGGGCTATTCCTGCGCGATCCCCAGCTTCGCCAGATTTTTCCGTTCCGGCGCTGACCATCGCTCAACCAAGGCATTCGACATGACCATCCTTGCCACGATCGCCGTTGCCATCGCCATTCTGCTTGCATTGTTCCTGATCTACGCGGCGAGCCGTCCCAACACTTTCGCGATCAGCCGCAGCACCAGCATCGCGGCGCCGGCGGCGCGCATCCAGTCGATGATCGACGACTTTCGCCAGTGGCCGCGATGGTCTCCCTACGAGACCAAGGATCCCGACATGAAGCGCACCTACAGCGGCGCAGCCAGCGGCCGCGGCGCAGTGTATGCCTGGGAGGGCGACAAGAATGTCGGAAGCGGGCGGATGGAGATCCTCGACACCTCGCCGGAGAAGGTCGCCATCAAGCTTGATTTCATCTCGCCGTTCGAGGCTCACAACGTCGCCGAGTTCAGCTTCGCGCCGCGCGGCGAATCCACCACGGTGACGTGGGCGATGCACGGTCCGGTGCCGTACATCGGCAAGATCATGCACCTGTTCATCAACATGGATCGCATGGTCGGCGACGATTTCGAGGCAGGCCTTGCCAAGCTGAAAGTCGCCTGCGAGCGATAAGGGAAAGACACAATGCCGTCACCACGCAAGCTCCCGACGCCGATGCCGCCCGGAGCCTTGTCCCAGCGCTACGCCGTCGTGTTCTCGTTCTCCGGCTTCAAGATCATTCCCAAGGAGGATCCCGTGAACGTCACCCCTTACCTGTTCTTCCCCGGCAGTTGCGAGGCCGCCTTCAAGTTCTACGAGAAGGCCCTCGGCGCCTCGATCGAGATGATGATGCCGCATGCCGGCAGCCCCGCCGAAGCGCACGTGCCGCCCGAGTGGGCCAACAAAGTGATGCATGCACGCCTCAAACTCGGTGACCGCCTGCTGATGGGCTCCGACGCGCCTCCCGGCCATTACCGCCAGATGCAGGGCTTCTCGGTCACGCTCGATGTCGATACCCCGGCCGAGGCCGAACGGGTATTCAAGGCATTGTCCGAAAATGGCGCGGTGACAATGCCTATCGAGAAAACATTCTGGGCCGAACGCTTCGGTATGGTGACCGATCAATTCGGCACGCCCTGGATGGTCAACTGCGAAAAGCCGGCTTGACACCGCCACGAGGCTCCGTGGCCGCCGTCCCGGCGCCGGCCTCTCGTCGTCCCCTTCTGCGGCGCGGACCATCTCCCATGACCATCGCTTCCGACATCAAATCGATCCGCAACGACGAACTTTTGATCACGCGCATGTTCGACGCGCCACGCGACCTCGTTGGCGAGGAGACGGTGGTCACCATCACATTCGCCAACGAAGAAGGCCGCACCCGCATGGTTTTCCACCACGCGCCGTTCCTGTCGGTCGGCGCGCGCAACGGCCACACCGAGGGCTGGAGCAACGCCTTCGAGCGCCTCGCCGAACAGCTGGCACGGCAGGAGCGCAACCAGTGACCCGGCCGCCCGATCGCGACGACGTCGCCGAGGTGACCCTGAGCCGCTTGATCGCCGCCCCCCGCGCCCAGGTCTGGCGGGCCTGGACCGAAGCCGGGCAATTGAAGACATGGTGGGGACCTAACGGCTTCTCCACGCCGATCTGCACCATCGACGCGCGAGCCGGCGGTACCTTGCTTATCGTGATGCGCGGTCCCGACGGCGCCGAGTATGCCATGCGCGGGACCTACGACGACGTCATGCCGCTGTCTCGCCTCGCCTACCGTCTCCAGGCCTTCGACACCGATGGCCGCATCGCGCTGGACGGCCACACAATCGTCACGTTCGCCGACGATGAAGGCGGAACCCAGCTCATCGTCCATAGCCGCGCCACCGCTCTCATCGCCCATGCCAGTCGCATGCTCGACGGCATGCAGCCAGGCTGGACGCAAACTCTCGATCGTCTCGCACTCCTGATGGCAGCTCCCTGACCGGAGCGGCGGGAGCTGCACCATCTCATTTGGAAGTCCGTCTCATGTTATCGTCCTATACCAAGAACGCCATCGTCCTCGGCCTGCTGTCCTGCGTCGGGCCGTTCGCCATCGACATGTATCTGCCGGCGCTGCCGACGATCGCTGCCGACCTGCACGCCTCGACGGCGGCGACGCAGATGACGCTGAT
Organism: Bradyrhizobium sp. U87765 SZCCT0048; assembly: GCF_018131225.1. GTDB lineage: Bacteria > Pseudomonadota > Alphaproteobacteria > Rhizobiales > Xanthobacteraceae > Bradyrhizobium_A. Next base: position 2,130,449 of record NZ_JAFCMM010000001.1, read on the forward strand.
GTCGTTCTTCATCGCCTTTGGCCTCTGCCAGCTGGTCTATGGTCCGGTATCGGACATGGCCGGGCGCAAGCCGCCGCTCTATGTCGGCCTGATCCTGTTCGTGATCGGCTCGATCGGCTGCGCATTTGCGCCCGACGTCAGCTGGCTGATCGCCTTCCGCTTCGTGCAGGGCATCGGCGCTGCCTCGGTGATGGTCATCCCGCGCGCCGTCATCCGCGACCTGCACACCGGCATCGAGGCCACCAAGCTGATGGCGCTGGTGATGCTCGTGATCAGCGTGTCACCGATCCTTGCGCCGCTCGGCGGCAGCGCGCTGATCGTGACGCTCGGCTGGCGCGCGGTGTTCGGAACCGCAGCCGTCGCCGCCATCGTGGCGCTCGTGCTGACGGCGCTCGCCTTGCCGGAGACCCGCCCTGCGAGCGAACGCGTCGAGGTCAGCGTCCGCAGCGTGCTCGGCAGTTTCGGCTACCTGATGCGCCACTGGAACTTCCTCGGCCTGACCTTCATCGGCGGCTTCGGTATGGCGAGCTTCTTCACTTTCCTCGCCGGCTCCTCGTTCGTCTATATCGAGCACTACGGCCTGACGCCGACCAGCTTCAGTCTGACGATCTCGGTCAACGCCATCGGCTTCATCGGCGCGTCGCAGTTCGCCGCCCAGCTCGGCCAGCGCTTCGGCATGGGCCGCGTGGTGATCGCCGCCGCTTCGGCCTATGCCCTGTTCACCACGACACTGCTCGGCCTCAATCTCGGCGGTGTCGACAGCCTGCCGGTGATGATGGTGCTGCTGTTCCTGGGCTTCGCCGCCATGGGCCTTGTCATCCCCGCCACCATGGTGCTGGCGCTGGAAGAACACGGCCCGATCGCCGGCATGGCATCCGCCCTCGGCGGTACGCTGCAGATGGTTTCTGGCGGGGTGATGATCGTGATCGTCTCCCAGGTGTTCGACGGAACGCCCCGCCCGATGGTCGCCATCATCGCACTGTGTGCCATCGCCGCCCTGGTGCTGAGCATCGTCACGCTGCGCGGCAGCGCCATCACCGAGCCGCAGCCGGCGGAGTAGCCAGAAGTCCGGTCCGCGCCGGTCACCAGGCCGGCGCCGACCTCCTTGCCCAAACCCGCCGGACGGCCCTTGACCTCAAGTCTGGTTGAGGTCGTAGCGTTCTCTGCGATGGTGGCGGCTATGCCGCGACTTCAAGGCAAGGACACCCCGATGAATCTCCAGACTGCTCCCCGTAGTTCGCTGGCGCTGCCGGCTTCAACCTCCACAGACGCACCGCGCCGCCGGCCGGTGATCGTGATCAACACCTTCGTCGTCAAGCCTGGCCAGATCGACGCTTTCATCGCCCTGCAGGACTCCGCCCGCGCCCGCTTCGCAGGCCTGGTGCCGGGCCTTCGCGGCAGCCGGATGCACCGCGCACTCGATGGCCGCACAGCGGTATTGATGACCGCGTTCGATTCTCTCGACGACCAGAAGGCCCTGCTCGCCTCCGAGCTGTTCGCCGCGCACCGCGAGCAGCTGCTGCCGCTGATCGAGCAGGCAAGCCCGGGCGCCTATGAGATCGCGTATGAGGCCGGCGATTTCTGATCCGACCGGATCCGCCAGCACAGCTTGCAAGGCCAGTGAGCGTCGGCGCGCTACCCGCCGCGCAGCGCCTGGGCGCTGAGCTTCCACAGCCCCTTGTCGGAGGTCGACACGGCCACGGCCCCGGCCTTGACGGCGGCGACGACGCCAGCGCGATCGCAGACGAACCCGGAGGCGATGATCGGCGGCATTGCCTTGCGCGACTGCGGTGGAATGTGCGGCAACATCGGCGCCGGCATCAGCTGTACCAGATGCGGTTCGCTCTGCTCCAGCGCCGCAACGCTGCGGGGAAAGGTCGAGCGGTCGGTGACGAACACCTTCTGCACCGCCACGAGGCCGGCCCGCTTGGCGCGCTGCACCGTGGCAACGCGCGTCGAGACCAGGCCCTTGGCGCCGATCTCGGCGAGGTAATCGACCCCTCCCTTGTCCTGGGAGAGGCCGTCGCAGCTGTCGATATTGACGATCGGATACTTCTTCGCGCCAATGAGGGCCTGGACCACCGACTGCAGCCTGCGCAGCTCGAAATTGGCGACGATCGAAATCTCCGCCGCACTGCCGATGAAGTCATCGATCAGGTCGGCGCCATAGAGCGTCGCAATCACGGGATGCCGCGCGAGGCGCGCAGCCAGGGTTTTGTCCATACCGCTCCTTAGCGTGAGGACTCCGTCTTGTCACTCAATCCGAGCTTGCCGGGGTTGAGCAGGTTCTGGGGGTCGAGCGCCCGCTTCACCGCCTCCAGCAGCGGGAACGCGGAACCCAGCGCCTCCGCCATGTAGGGCGCCCGCAAAAGGCCGACGCCGTGGTGATGGCTCAGCGCCGCGTTGTACTTGATCAGCACGGCGTTGGCTGCATCCCAGGCTGCCCGATACCACTCGGCACGCTTGTCGACGGCAACCTCGCCGCGCAGCGAGAAGTAAAGGCATGCGCCATCGACATAGGCGTGGGACTGATGGGCGGAGCCGGCGAGCGTGCCCGGCACGGCATTGATCGCCGCCACGACCTCGTCGTAGATCGCCGGCAGGTCACGCCAGCGGCCGGTCATCTCCAGTGTATCGGAGACGAAGCCAGGGCTCGGCGTAAAACCTTCCGCACTCTTGCCGGTGAGGTAGCGGGTATCGAGCCAGCGCTCGAGGATGACAGCATCGTCGAGCTTGTCGCCGAGCTCCGCGCAGGCCTTCTCGCTGATCGCCAGAACTGCGTCGACCATCTCCTTCGGGCCTTCGTCGGCGATCAGCAGCACGTTGCTGTCGGGCAGGCCGAACTGCAGGCCGCTTTCCAGCGCATCATAGAGCCGCAGCGCCGCCGGATTGGCGCCGCGCTGCATGATCTGCCGGCAGGCCTCCAGGCCAACGGCGAAGGTCTTGAAGCCATAGGCGATGGCCCGGCCGTAGTCCGGCAGGCGATGCAGGCGCAGGCGTGCACGCACGATGACGCCGAGGGTGCCTTCCGAGCCGATGAACAGCTGCTGCAGGTCCGAGCCCAGCGCCGCACGGGCATAGCCGCCGACCGTAATGAGGCGACCATCCGCCAGCACCACGTCGAGCCCGACAACCATGTCCTCGATCTTGCCATAGCGGGTCGAGAGCTGGCCAGCGCCGCGACAGGCGATCCAGCCGCCGACCGTGCTGATGGCGAACGACGATGGCCAGTGACCCATGGTCATGCCGTAGTCGCGCTGGATGGTCTCCTCGAAGATATCGCCGAACAGGCCGGCCTCGACCTCGACGATCTGGCTGTCCTTGTCGAAGTCGACGAGCTTGTTGAGCTGGCAGAGGTCGAGCACGATGCCGCCGCGCAGCGGCAGCGCCGCGCCGGTGACGTTGCTGCGGCCGGCCGAAACCGTGACCGGCAGCGACGCGCGGTCGGCGATGCGCATCACCTCCTGCACCTGCGCCACCGTCGACACCTTGACGACCACCGCGTTCGGCGTCGCCGGCTTGCCGGCGGTCTCGGTGATCATCGAGCCGGCCCACCAGTCGCGCGTCCAGCCGACGACATCGGCGGTCGCGGTCAGTACCTCGTCGGACGCCTTGCGCAGAGCCGCGACGATATCGTCGCCGACTGCGATCGGCGCGCGCTGAAGGCCGGCCTCAGTGCCGGCCTCCTTCACCCGCGCGACCCAGCCCGGCGGGGTGTGTGCGCCCACCACGTACTTGCCGCGGTTGTAGCCACGGCGGATGGCCTCTTTGCTCAGCATATCAGTTGGCTCCCATGAGAACGGATTTTTCCCGCGCGACGCTGGCGACATAGTCGCTCACCTGTTGCGCGACGATCTGGTCGGACAGTCCGAGTTCGGACTTGAGAATGGCGCCAACGCGCACGGCCGCGCGCGCGGAGGCATCGCGTGCCATCAGGCGGGCGCGGGTGCGGCGCGACAGCACGTCGTCGACGCTGCCCGCCATCTCGTGGCGGACGGCATAGATCGCCTCGGCCTCGCTGTAGGCGAGGCCCTCGACGATCGGCGCTGTCAGGGTCGGATCGCCCTGCAGGATGTCGCTGACGAAGCGCGCTTCGGTACCGTAGCGTTCGCCGAGATGGGCCTGTAGCCCGCCCGAGGCGACGATCGCCTGGGCGTCGTAGCCGGCGGCGCCGAGCAGATAGGCCTTCTTGGTCTGGCAGCGCGCCGAGCGGCCGACCACTTTCTGGGCGGCGTCAATGGTCTGCTCGGCCATGTGGCGCGAGGTCGTGAGCTTGCCGCCGACGATGGTGATGAGCCCGTCATCAGCGATATCGATCTTGTGGTTGCGCTTGATCTCCAGCGTCTTTCCGCCGGGCGGCGCCACCAGTGGCCGACAGCCGGCGATGCTGCCGACGACGTCGTCGGGCGTGAGGTCCGTCTTCAGCGCCGAGCGCGCACCCTCCAGCAGAAAGTCGAGTTCCTCGCGGGTGCACATCACGTCGTCGAGGTCGCCGGTGTAGTCCTCGTCGGTGGTGCCGAGATACGAGACGTTGCCCCAGCGAGTGATGGTGGCGCGGCGGCTGCGGCCGGGCACCGGAATGGTGACGGTGCAGTCGTTGCGGATCTTGAGCCAGGGAATGGCGACATGAACGCCCTTGGCCGGGCGGATCTCGAGTGTCTTCGCCTCACCCTTGCGGATGCCGGTCCAGTCGCGCAGCCACACGCCGGTGGCCATCACCACGGCCCTGGCGCGCACGGCGATCTCCCGGCCGTCGGCATGGACGATGGCGCCGTCGACCTTGCCATGGGCGTCGCGAGTGATCTCCACTGCCTTGGTATGATTGGCGATCGCCGCACCATGGAAGGCGGCGGTGCGCGCCAGCGTCAGCGTCAGCCGCGCGTCGTCGACGCGGGCGTCGAAGTACATCAGGCCCCCGACAAGATTGTCCTCCCGGAAGGTCGGGCAGTGTGACAGCACCTCGGCCTTGCTGAGGCGCTGATGCAGGATGCCCTCGCGCCAGCCGCCGGCAAGGTCGTAAGTCCACAGCAGGCTCTCGAACGCTTTCGCCAGGCGCTGGTCGAACACGCCGTCCTTTTTCAGGATCGGGAACAGGAACGGCAGGCGCTGCACCAGATGACCGGCATTGCGGCGCAGCCGCTGGCGCTCGAGCAGCGAGTGGCGGACGAGGTCGAGGTTGCCCTGCTCGATGTAACGCAGACCGCCATGCACCATCTTGGACGACTTCGACGACGTCCCCGAAGCGAAGTCATCCTTCTCTACCAGCGCGACGCGGAAGCCGCGCAGGCTGGCGTCGAGTGCCGCATAGGCGCCGGTGACACCGCCGCCGATGATCAGGATGTCGAAGCGCTCGGCCGCGAGGCGGTCGAGCTGCTCGCTGCGCACGAACCGTAACGGCTCGGTCGTGGTCATGGCAGCACGGTCACGGGCGGGCTTTCGGGCAGGAAAGAAACTCATCGTCGCAGATCTCTCAACTCAATCGGCGCGCGGCATAGCCGCATGCTCCAGTTCCGAACGGACACGGGCGTGCCACAAGCTGCGCCGCGCGGCGCGCTGGTCGGCGGATATCGTCGGCTCGAATACGCGCTCGTCGGCATGCGCCGCGGTGCTCCGCGGCAGCTGCGTGCCGAACAGGCCCGTCGATCCGGCCAGGAAGGCGATGCCGCGCAAGGTGGCGCGGGCAGTGTTCGGCTTGCGGCGGATCGGCACGCCGATCAGATCGGCCTGCATCTGCAGCAAAGGCTCGCTGGAGGCGAGGCCGCCGCCGACGATCAGCTCTGAAACGCCGACTTCGGAGACCTCCTCGTCAGCCGTGACGCAGCTCGCCACGGAATGAGCGATGCCTTCGAGGATGGCATAGGCGACCTCGGCGCGGGTCGAGGCCATCGAGATGCCGGTGAGCGCGGCGCGGGCATGGGGCTGCATCTGCGGCACCCGCAGGCCGGTGAGCGCCGGCAGGAAGATGACACCGTTGGCGCCATCGGCCTCGGCGGCGAAGCGGCTGATCTCGGCGGCGTTCTCGAACCAGCGCAGCTTGTCGCAGATCCAGTCGAGCGCCGAACCGGTGGTGGCGACAAACGTCTCCACCGCGAACTGCGAGGCATCACCGACGCGGCGCGCCACCATGGTGGTGGTGCCGGCATAGAGTCCGGCCTTCGGCGGCAGCGCGTCGCCGATGACGAGATCGATGAAGCTGCCGGTGCCATGAATACACATCGCCTGGCCGCGATCGAGACAGCCAAGGCCGATGGCGCCGGCGTGCTGATCACCCATGCTGGCGAGGATCGGCACGTCGATGCCGAGCAGCGCCGGATCGGTACGGCCGAAATCGCCGGCATCGGCGCGCAGCTCCGGCAGCAGGTCCTGCGGAAAGCCGAGCGCATCGAGCCAGCCGCGCTGGTAGCGGTGCTCGGCCAGCACGTAGGCGCCGGCCGACGCCGCATTGGTGGATGTCGTGACATAGACGCGCTCGCGCGACAGGTGCCACAACAGCCAGGTGTCGACGGTGCCGAAGCCGAGGCGCTTGTCGCGGAACGCCTGCGCCACCGCCGGCGTCTCCTGCAGATGCCGTGCCGCCCACAGATAGGGCGAGCGCACACCGCCGGCACGACCGACCTCCCGGGCGAGCGTCGCGTCCCACGCGGGGGCGAGACGATCGAGATCCGCGGCGTAGCGGGTGTCCTGCCAGACCATGGCGGGCACGAGCGCCCGCCCGGTCGCCTTGTCCCAAAGCACCGCCGTGGCGCGCTGGGTGGCGAGCGCCAGCGCGACGATGCGCTGGCCCTCCTTGTCTGCCTGGGCGATGGTCGCGCGGCAGACTTTGAGCGTCCTCTCCAGGATCGCATCGGCGTCCTGCTCGACGACGCCGGGACGCGGCGTGTCGACCGAGAGGCCGATGTAATCGAGGCAGGTGACCTCACCGTCGGCGGAGACCGTCGCGGCACGGGTGCCGGACGTTCCCTCGTCGATGGCCAGGATCACATCGCGCGACATCGTCATGATCAGGTCCTGGTGGCCGAGGGCTGCAGCGTGGCGGAGGCCGCCACCTTGTCGCCTTCGAACTGCGGCGCACCAACCTCGGTATCAGGGTTGATGGTCGTGCGCGTCGGATCCCACTTGATCGCGAAGCAGATGATGCTGGCGATCAGCGGCACCACTGACAGGATCAGGAAGGTGTGGTTCAGGCCATACCATTCCTTGAACAGCGGGAAGACCAGGAGGCCGAGCGCCGCACCGGTCGATCCCAGGGCGCCGATCACGCCGTTGGCGCCGGCTCGCAGCTCGCCGCGGAACGACAGCGACGACAGGCTCTTGCCGTTGGCCCCGGGGCCGCCGGAGTGGAACAGGATGAACAGCGACGGCACGATCGCGGCAAGCCAGATCGGCAGCTTGTCGCTGAACAGGCCGAGGATCACGAGCATCACGAACACCGCGGCGAAGCCGACGGCGGAGGCGACACGCAGGCCGAACACCCGGCCGATGGTCGGCGACATGAAGCCGCCGAAGATGCCGAACACGTTGAACATCAGCGCGCCCAGGGTGGCGAACACGAAGTCCTTGCCGAACATCGCGGCCGAGATCAGCGGCAGGTACCACCCGATGGCGAAGTACTGGATCGACTGGCCGATCTGCACGGTGGCCGCGAGGACGGTGCGCGGCAGGTAGACCCCGCGGAAGATCAGGAGCACGTTGGCGAGGCCACGACGCGCCTGATTGGCCACCGGAATCCACTCCGCCTTCGGCGCGGCCTCGAACGGCCGGCCGTAGATGCGGCTCATCGCCTGCGCGGCCTCGACGATCCGTTCCTTGCGGGCAAGCCACACCGGGCTCTCCACCAGCAGCGCGAACTGCAGCACCAGGATGACCACGGCGAACACCGCGGTCGCGCCCACCGAATAGCGCCAGATCGCGTCACCGACATTCCACGAATTGAACAGCAGCGCCAGCAGCAGGTTGCTGCACACCGCCGTGTACCACATGCCCTGCCAGGTGTTCAGGCGGCTCTTGAAGCGCACCGGCGTGAATTCGGCGAGCACCGCCATGGCGATCGCGAAGTCGATGCCATAGGCCGCGCCGACGAAAAAGCGGCCGGCAAGGATCACTTCGAAATGTGAAGCGAACATCACCAACGCAGCGCCGACGATCGCCAGCACCTTGGCGATGACCAGCGGCCGCACACGGCCCCAACGGTCAGCCATCCAGCCGCCGATCGGGTTGAAGGCGATCGAGACCCAGGAGGCGAACGAGGTGAGCAGCGCCACCTGCGCGGCGGTGAGATGCAGGTCGCGCGTCATGGGCCCGAGGCCGGCGCTCAGCGCCGAATTCGAGAACGCGTCGAGAAACAGCCCGCCGAGCGCGAGCCACCAGACAATGCCGGCGCGACCGCTGATACCGGTCTGCGCGTCGATGTACGCGATGACGTCATCGATACCGCGGAGCTTCGTGGGCTTGGATGACGTGGATGTAGAACTATTGCCTTGCATGGACGACCTTCCCCCAGATGCATCTGTAAGAAGGTCTTTTGCGTGGAAGGCATAGCAAGAGACTATCTTACAGATAGTCTTCAATCTTGCTTCTGTGCCTGCACACTAGGCAGAAAGCGGAGGGGATGTCAACGACACGGCCCATTCCGTCCCCATGCCAGTGCTTCACGCAGCCGGCGACCGGCAAATGAAGGTCAGCCAGCCCACCGATCGTCCGCGGCGGGCATATATCATATGGGTGTATGCCGTCCCCTCGAGGTAGCGCCATCGTTCGGATTCAGCTGCGGTCCTCAGCGGCTTGAATCCCGGATGATGCGAGTTCCGGTCGATGTCGCGTGCGCGTGCAACATGCCGGTGGCCATTCTCGCCTGATCGAGATCGCGCCGTCTTCCGCAAGCTGCCCTCGATCGGGGAGAACCGCCGCCATCGTGGCGAACGGGCAGCGGTCATGCCGTCGGCAGGCATGGCAGTCTCAATTCCGGCGCCGACCTTTGTGGCGCCGTCGCAACTTCGACACAGAGCACACAGGCCCCGTTGCGCGGCAGGCGATCGCACGTACGCCTGAAGGAGGAGACGCGCCCAAACGCAGCGAAGTCGCGCGAAGACTCGTGCGGCGGCTCGACGTCGAAATCAAGGAGATCGATCTCAGGACAGGGCGCATGACGTCCTCGTCATCGCCGAAGCGCCGCTCGGCGATCACATCAGTACGTTCGCGCTCACCGTCGATGGGCAACGTGCGCACCAGCACCTCGCACGCCTGAAGCGAAGCCGAGTGGGCAAGCTGGTCTCCGAGCTGCGATAGCAGGCACGCACCGACTTGAAGGAACACCGCGCGCTCTGTCGGCGTGCGGCTTCCTGCAGAACTCAGCCTGCATGTCTCGCGCCGGGACAGCACCCGCACCAGGCCGCCTGCGCGGAAGCCCCGTCGCGGTACCTTGGTACGATAGCGTCCAATTGCTGCATGCTTTCGTCCGATCCGTTGTCTGCCGGACGGAGCTCAAGTAACAAGTGTTGCAACTGAGGCGTGGATTCCGCAGCTGCGGATCTTCAGAAGACGTGGTTGACAACATGGCGCGAATGCCGACGACGGGCCCATCAACGTCCCGCAATTTTCATGCCTCCAGGGCTGGAGTCGTACGCGCGTGGCGCGCTGCGCTGCTGGCGACCGCCGCCTGGCTGGCCGTCGATACCCGCGCTGGCTATGCCCAGACCTACATCACCAATTATCAGGTGATTTCCAGCCCCAACCAGTTCGCGTCGCCGATCTACCTGCAGGGCGGTCAGCTGAGCGCTGCGGCCTCGCTCGCAAGCATTTCAGGCACCATCAACGTCGACGACAATCAGTCCGGCACGCTCTCGGCCCAGAATGGCGGCTCTGTCGGCGTCAACATCGGCAGACTCGGCCAGAATGCGATTCTGCACCTCGGCTCCGCCAGCGAGCAGGGCACCATCGTCGTCAATGCGTTCACCAGCAATTCGATCAGCAGTCCGCCCACGCTGTCCATCGACGGCGGCTATGTGCGGGCGGGATCTTGGCAATTCGGCGAAGCGCCCTCCACCTTCGCCAGCACCACCGTGGCCGCGAATGCCACACTTGACTTCAATGTCTATGCCGGAAGACTCCGCAACCTGCAGGGGGCGGGCACGGTCGGAAGCCTCAACGCCCAGATCACCGTGAACGGCGGCAACTATGCCGGCAGCATCGTGGGCGCGAGCCTGCTCGAATTCCTGGGAACCACCACCTGGACGGGTACCGGGAGCAGTATCCAGGCCTATCAGGTGGATAGCGGTGCGACCCTGACGACCTCGGGCGGCACCACCATGCTGGCGAGCGCTCGGCTCACGGTCGATGGAACATATAATCTCAATACCAGCGAAACCGTCGGCTCGCTTGCCGGCAGCGGCAATGTGGTCATCGCCTCGGGGCAGACGCTGGCCGCCGGCAGCGACAACACCAGCACCACCTTCGCGGGCGTGATCTCAGGTGCCGGCGGCCTGACCAAGAATGGCACGGGCACATTGACGCTGGGCAGCGCCAATAACTACGGCGGCGATACCATCGTGAACGCCGGCACGCTGCTGATGGGCGCGGCCAACGCGATATCCGCGACGCGCACGCTGATCGTATGGGGCGGCACCTACGACCTGAACAACCTCGACCAGAGCGTCGGCGGCATCAACGGCAATTCCGCGACAACGATCGCCCTGCGCTCGGCGACACTGACGGTCGGCGGCGCCAACCAGAACACGGGGTATTTCGGCAACATCACCGGCACGGGCGGCCTGGTGAAGACCGGCACCGGCTACCAGGATCTCTACGGCGTCAACAGCTACTACGGATCGACTGTCGTCAACAACGGCGTGCTGCGTGTGACGAGTGGCGGCACCCTGCTGAATACGCCGACGATCGACGTCTACAACGGCGGCATTTTCAGCCTCGGCACGGCCAATGGACTGTCGACGTCCGTGGGCATTACGCTGCATGACACCGGTTCGGGTCTGATGCAGGGGGGTAATCAGACCCTCGGATCCCTGGCCGGCGGCAGCGGCTCCTTCGTCCAGTTGAGTGCGGCGAGCCTGCTGACCACAGGAACCGACAACCGCAACACCACGTTCGCCGGCCATATCGATGGCGACGGCGCACTGACCAAGGTCGGCACGGGCGCGTTGACACTCTCAGGCAACAACACCTACAGCGGCGCCACCACGGTGAGCGGCGGCTCGCTCTACGTGAACAATTCGATCGCCGCCTCTTCCGGCGTCACCGTCGCGGCGGGGGCTCTGCTTGGCGGCTCCGGCACGGTGTCCTCCACCGTGGTGAACGGGACGCTGTCGGCCGGCAATTCGCCGGGCACGCTGACCGTCGCGGGAAACCTCACGCTCAACGCCGGCGCGACCTCGATCTTCGAGCTCAACACCCCAGGGGTGGTCGGCGGCAGTAATCCCGCGACGGGCAACGACCTCGTGCGCGTCAACACCAACCTGACGCTCGGCGGCACGCTGGACGCGCGGATCGCCGCGGCGGGCTTCTACCGCCTGTTCACCTATGGCGGCACGCTGTCCGGCAATTTCGCGGCCACCACCCTCAGCTCCACCACCTCCGGCTTCACCATCGCCAATGCGCAGCTGGAGACCAGCATTGCGGGCCAGGTCAACCTGTCGGTGCTCGGCACCGGACAGAACCTGCAGTTCTGGGACGGTAGCGACAGCACCGGCAATGGCACCGTCGACGGCGGAGCAGGAACCTGGAGCGCGGGCGGCACCAACTGGACCGGCAAACCCGGACAGGCGGCGATCAACGGCTCGTGGGGCGGATCGGTCGGCGTGTTCGCCGGCGCGGCCGGCGGCACGGTGACGGTGGCGGGCACGCAAAGTTTCGACACCCTGCAGTTCTCGACCAATGGTTACACATTGAGCGGCGGCACCCTGGCGATCGCCCCGGCCAGCGGCAATGCCGGCGTGTTCAATGTCGACAGCAACATCTCGGCCACGATCGCATCGACGATCACGGACGGCAGCGGCACCGCGCTCGGCAAGGCCGGAGGCGGCACCCTGGTGCTGACCGGCAGCAACAGCTACAGCGGCGGCACGATCCTCGCCGGCGGTACCCTGTCGGTCTCGTCGGACGCCAATCTCGGCCTTGCAAGCGGCGCGCTGACCTTCACCGGCGGCATGCTGCAGGTCACCGGCACGTCGTTTACGACGACCTCCCGCGCGGTCACCTTGGCGGCCGGCGGCGGCGGGTTCGATATCGCCGACACGGCGAACACGTTCACGCTCAACCAGACCGTCGGCGGAACGGGCGGGCTCATCAAATCCGGCGCGGGCACGCTGGTGCTGACAGGCGCCAACACCTATCAGGGTGGCACGACGATCAACGGCGGCGTACTGCAGGTTTCCGCTGACAATAATCTCGGCGCCAGCGGCAGCGGCCTTACCTTCAACGGCGGCACGCTGAACATGCAGAGCAGCTTCTCGAGCGCGCGCGGCCTCGCTTTCACCGGCGCCGGCACCATCGCGACTGCCGGCGGCACAGCGCTCGGCTTCGACGGCGCGATCAGCGGCAGCGGTGCGTTCACCAAGAGCGGCGACGGCCGCCTGACGCTCGGCGGCGACGGCAGCGCGTTCACCGGCGCGACCACGGTGACGGCCGGCACGCTGGCGGTCAACGGCGTGCTCGGCGGCACGATGACGGTGGACGGCGGGGCACGGCTGCAAGGCAACGGCACGGTCGGGCCGGTGACGCTCGCCGCCGGCGCAACCATCGCACCGGGAAACTCGATCGGCACACTCTCTGTCGCCGGCAATGTCACGTTCGCGCCCGGAGCAATCTACGAAGCGGAGGTCAATGCCGCCGGCCAGGGCGATCGCATCGTCGCGAGCGGACTGGCGACGTTGTCCGGCGCCCGGGTCAGCGTGCTGGCCGGCAGCGGCAACTACGGACTGCGGACCAGCTACACCCTCCTCACCGCGGCCGGCGGCCTTTCCGGCACCTTCGCGGACTTCAGCTCCAATCTCGCCTTCCTGACGCCGAGCCTCGCCTACGATGCGCACAACGTGACGCTGACGCTGACGCGCAACAGCACCGATTTCGCCGCCGTCGGCGTGACACCGAACCAGCGCGCCACCGGCAGCGCGATCGACCGGCTCGGCACCGGCAACCCGGTTTGGAGCGCCGTGCTCCAGATGGACGAAGCGACCGCACGCCGCGCCTTCGACCAGTTCTCCGGCGAGATCCATGCCTCCAGCCGCGCCGTGCTGCTGCAGGACAGCCACATCGTGCGCGACGCGGTGATGGACCGCCTGCGCAACGCCTTCGCCACCGCCGGGGCGCCGTCGCTGCCGATGATGGCCTACGCGGCAGCCGACGGCGGGCAACCGGCAGGGACGCCCGATCATGACATCGTGGTGTGGGGCCAGGCGCTCGGCGCATGGGGTCATCTCGCTGGCGACGGCAACGCCTCACGCATCAACCGCACCGCCAGCGGTGTGCTGGCCGGTGCCGACGCGCGCATCGGGGACGGCTGGCGGGTCGGCTTCGTCGGCGGCTACAGCCAGACACGGCTCGACGTGTCGCAGCTCGGAGCCTCGGGCATCAGCGACAACGCCCATGTCGGCCTCTATGCCGGCACCGAATGGCATGCGCTGGCGCTGCGCGTCGGCGTCGCTGGCAGCTGGCAGGACCTCGCTGCAAGCCGCACCATCCTGCTTCCCAATTTCGCCGATCGGCTGACCGCTTCGTACGGTGCCTGGACCACGCAGGTGTTCGGCGAGCTCGGTTATCGCCTGCGCGTCGGCCGGTTCGACCTCGAGCCTTTCGCGGGCGCCGCCTATGTCAATGTCGGCAGCGACACCTTCCGCGAGGCGGGCGGCGCTGCAGCGCTCGCCGGCTACAATCCAGCGACGGAGGCGACGTTCACGACGCTCGGCCTGCACGCCGCAACCGGCTTCGACCTCGCCGGCGTCTCCACCACCGCTCGCACGACCCTCGGCTGGCGGCATGCGTTCGGCGCGGTCACGCCGATCACCATGGTCAGTTTCGCCAATGGCGGCCCCTTCACCATCGCCGGCACGCCGCTCAGCCGCGACGCCGCCGTGGTCGAGGCCGGGCTCGATGCGCGGGTTTCGGCACAGGCGAGCGTCAATCTATCCTATAGCACCCAGGTGTCTGGCGCTCTGATCGACCAGTCGTTCCGTGCGGGGCTCAATCTGAAATTCTAGCGCGCGCGTCGCCGCGGCCGCGACGCGCCACCACCTCCTGATAGGCCCTCTGCAGCCGCTCGCCGACTGTGGGGCCCGTTTTCCTGCGCTTGATGCCGAGATGAATCTCGCGCAGCTCGTCCATCATCTCGGCCCACATCTTCGGGCCGCCGTCGCGCAGCAGCTGCGCGCGGATGCCGAGCTCCTCGGTGACGGGCAGATACTTCACGCCCCACGCTGCCATCTGCGCGATCACCGGCAAGAGTTCGATGCCCTGCTCCGTGAGGCTGTAGACGCCCTTCTGCTTGTGCGTGGGATCGTCGGCGCGGGTGAGGATGCCCGCTTCCAGCAGCGTCTTCAGACGGTCGGCGAGAATGTTGGAGGAGATGCGTTCCTCGGAGTGCGTCAACAGCTCGCGGAAATGCCTGCGGTTGCCGAAGATGATGTCGCGGATGACCAGCAGGCTCCATTTGTCGCCGACCACTTCCAGCGTGAGGTTGATCGGGCAGCCCGACCGTTTTGGATCATTCATGGCTCGTTCCCGGAGGCATCGGCTGACGACTCTCAAATAAACCACTTGCATTTTCGCACTGGTTTTCCTACCAAGGCAACCAGTTGCAAATCGCAATCGGTCTGGAGATGTCGCCATGGCGCTGGAGCTGTACTTTCACCCGCTGTCGTCCTACAGCCAGAAGGCGGTGATCGCGTTCTACGAGAACGACATCTCCTTTGAGCCAAACGTGCTCAACATCGGCGATCCCGTTCAAAGTGCAGAAGTGAAGGCGTTGTGGCCGATCGGCAAATTCCCGGTGCTGCGCGACGAAACCCGCGGCGTCACCGTCGGCGAGGCCAGCATCATCATCGAATATCTCGCGCTGCACCGGCCGGGACCGACGCCGCTCGTGCCGGCGGATCCCGACGCGGCCTGGCAGGTGCGCATGCGCGACCGCTTCTTCGACTTCTATGTCAACGACCAGATCGGAATCGTCATCGCCGATCGTGCGCGTCCGGTCGCGCAGAAGAACACCATGGACGTCGAGGCAGCCCGCAAGCGCCTTAGAACTGCGCTCGACGTCATCGAGGCGGAGATGGCGACACGGACATGGGCCGCGGGTGACGCCTTCAGCATGGCCGACTGCGCAGCCGCACCCGCGCTGTTCTATGCCAACGACGTCATGCCGTTCGCCGACAGCCACCCGCACACCATGCGCTATCATCAGCGGCTGTCGCAGCGCTCGTCCTACGCCCGCGTGCTCAAGGAAGCGGAACCCTATCTCCATCTCGTCCCGAAGGAATAGCGAGGAGCGGTCGCCAGACGGCCGCCGGGCGTCCTATAACCGTCGCAGACCTGACGATTCGGAACGCCCCGCGACACGATGGCCCCGCCCAAGACAACCACGACCTCCGATACACCCCGGGCCTGGCAGCGCATGCTGTCGGGCCGCCGGCTCAATCTCATCGACCCCTCGCCGCTCGACATCGAGATCGAGGACATCGCCCATGGCCTCGCACGGGTCGCACGCTGGAACGGACAGACGTCCGGCACTTATATTTTCTCGGTGGCGCAGCATACGCTGCTGGTCGAGGCCGTGCTGCGCGCGCGCGCGCCGCGCATCGATCACCGCATCCGCCTCGCCGCCATGCTGCACGACGCGCCGGAGTATGTGATCGGCGACATGATCTCGCCGTTCAAGGCGATCATCGGCGGCGCCTACAAGCAGATCGAGAAGCGGCTGCTGTCGGCGATTCACATCCGCTTCGGGCTGCCGGCCGAACTCGCGCCCGAAATCGAAGCGCAGATCAAGCAGGCCGACATGGGCGCGGCCTATCTCGAGGCCACCCACCTCGCCGGATTCTCGCAGGCCGAATCCCGCCGCCTGTTCGGCCGTGATCCCGGCCTGCCGGCGGAGACCGAGGCGAGCTACATGACGCCGTGGCCGGCGGGCAAGGCGGAGAAGCAATTTCTGGCGCGCTTCAAAAGCCTGCTGGATTAGAAGCGAAGCCTGCTTTCTTGCCGGACGCGCAGCGGGACAGCCGCGATCGGCACGACCATACCGCCGGTTCCACCTTCCCGCCGCCGCGAGCGGGGCCTATAAGGGCGCGACAGCCTCAGGGATCGCCATGCTTCACGTCTGCTCGCTCGCCGATCTGCCCGCCACCGTAACGGCGACGGGTGCGCGCTATGTCCTCACGGTGATGGGCAATGTCGACAAGGCCGAACGGCCGCCGTCCGTGCCGGTGGCCAACCACCTCAAAGTCTCGATGGACGACATCACCGAAGCCGCCGACGGCTTCGTCGCGCCCTCCTCAGCCCATGTCGGGCAGGTGCTCGACTTCATCCGCGCCTGGCGGCGCGACGCACCGATGGTGATCCACTGCTATGCGGGCATCAGCCGCTCGACCGCGAGCGCCTTCGCCGCGGCCTGTCTCCTGAGCCCCGACCGCGACGAGCTGTCGATCGCCCGCCAGATCCGCGCGGCATCGCCGAGCGCCTTTCCCAACCGCCTGATCGTGACCCTCGCCGACCAGGCGCTCGGCCGGAACGGCCGCATGCTGCGCGCGCTCGACGCCATGGGCCCCGGCAACATGAGCGTCGAGGGGCGCCCGTTCCGCGTCGAGATCGACTGATCGCCGCAAGACGCCCGCAGGCGCTGGCTTCCATCCTCAGCGCTCATCAACACCACGGCCGGAGTTATCCCGCCCGTTGGATGACGCGTCCCCCGGTTTGACCTAAGCTCAGGCGCACCCGCCGATCGCCCGTCCAGCGATTCCCCCCGCGCCAACCCGGATACGACCGCACACCTGCGATGTCCGACAAGTTCCTCAGGCCCATCGAAATCGGCCTCACCGCCGCCATCGTGGCGATCGAGGCCAACGAGCCGCTGGTGCTGACCGCACCGGGGAGCGACGGCGACACGCTGCGTGGCCTGCCGTTCGGGCCGTTCGATGCGCTGGCGCACCGCACCTTCGAAATCGGACTGCGCGCCTGGGTGCAGGAGCAGTCCGGCCTGCATCTCGGCTATGTCGAGCAGCTCTACACGTTCGGCGACCGGGGCCGCCATGCCCGCCCCGGCGATACCGATGCCCACATCGTCTCCGTCGGTTATCTGGCGCTGACGCGCACGGCTGAACCGAACGCCCAGCCCCATGTCGCCGGCGCGACTTTCGAGCCATGGTACCGCTATTTCCCGTGGGAGGACTGGCGCACGGCGCGTCCGGAGATCATCGAACGGCACATCCTGCCGGCGCTGCATGCCTGGGCCGCCGAGCCCGAGGCACCGAACGCCAGCCGCGCGCTGCCGCGCGCCGACCGCGTCCGCCTGCATTTCGGCGGCGAAGGCGTGCAGTGGGACGAGGAGCACGTGCTCGACCGCTACGAGCTGCTGTATGAGGCCGGCCTCGTCGAGGAGGCCCGCCGTGACGGCCGACCTGCGGCGCTGGCGCGTACCACTCGACTGCCGCTCGGCGTCGCGATGCGCTTCGATCATCGCCGCATTCTTGCCACCGCGATCGCCCGGCTGCGCGCCAAGCTGAAATATCGTCCAGTGGTGTTTGAACTGTTGTCGCCGGAATTCACACTTACGGAATTGCAGCACACTGTCGAGGCGATCTCGGGGCGGCATCTGCACAAGCAGAACTTCCGTCGCCTGGTCGAATCCGGTGCTGTCGTCGAGCCAACCGGCGAGATGTCGCTGCGCACCGGCGGTCGCCCGGCCGCGCTGTTTCGCTTCCGTCGCGACGTGCTGCAGGAGCGGCCGGCGCCGGGCCTGCGCGTGCGCGGGCGACGCTGACGTCTTGTGGCGGCCGGCCACGCCGCATGGCATGCCGGTCGATCTGGAGGATCCATGGAATTTCTGGCTTTGATCATCGCCATCGTGGCCGCGATCTTCGCACGCAAGGCGTTGACCCGCAGCGACAAGCTGGCCGAACGTGTCGTCGCGCTCGAAGCCGCGCTCAAGGCCGCGCCCGCCGCCGCCACGACGGACGCGCCGATTGCGCCGGCCATCGGGACGCCCACGCCACCACCAGACATCGCGGCGCAGTTGCCGATCGCCGACAGCGCCGCACTCGCCCCCGGTGCAGTATCGCCACCACCACCGCCCCCGCAGCCTCAGCCCGAGGTGCTCGCGGACGTTCCGCCGGTCGCCGACGCGCCGCCGACCGCGCCCGTGGCGCGGCCGGGGCTCGAGGAGCGACTGGGCACGCGCTGGGCGGTGTGGCTCGGCGGCGTGACGCTCGCGCTGGGCGGCCTGTTCCTGGTGCGCTATTCCATCGAGCAGGGTCTCATCGGCCCCGGCGTGCGCGTGCTGCTCGGCGGCCTGTTCGCGCTGGCACTGCTCGCCGCCGGCGAGATCACGCGGAGCAAGGACAGCGTCGCGCAGATACCGGTGCTTCCGATCGCCAACATCCCCGCGATCCTCACCGCCGCGGGCACCGTGGTGGCATTCGCAACCGTCTATGTCTCCTACGCGCTCTATGATTTCCTGGCGCCCGCCGCCGCCTTCCTTCTGCTCGGCGCGGTCGCGCTCGGAACGCTCGCCGCGGCGCTGCTGCATGGTCCTGCCCTCGGCGGCCTCGGCCTCGCCGCAGCGTTCGTCACGCCGATCCTGGTGTCGTCCGGCAAGCCGGACTACTGGGCGCTCTACGTCTACCTCGCGGTGGTGACGGCGGCGGCCTTCGCGCTGGCGCGGCTGCGGCTGTGGCGCTGGCTCGCAGTGACCACCGTCGTGTTCGCGCTGCTGTGGCTCGCGCCATGCCTGCAGTGCGGCCCGTCGATGATCGGCCCGCACACCTTACATGTCATCGCCGGCTTCGCGCTCGCCGCAGGCCTCGTGGTCTGTGGTTTCCTGTTCGGACCGACGATGGAGCACGGCCGTGTCGAGCCGGTATCCTCCGGCGCGCTCGCCGCCTACCTGCTCGGTGCAACACTGATCGTGCTCGCAGCCGATCATGCCGCCTCGACACTGGTCGTGTTCACGCTGCTGATCGCGTCGACCATCGCCATCGCGTGGCGCGCCGAAGCGGCCATCGGCGCGGTCGCCGCCGGCGCGGTGATGAGCGCCCTCGTGTTCCTGAGCTGGGTGGTGACCATCGACATCGGTGAACTGACCATCGCGGGCGGCGCCATGGCCGGCGTCGCACCACAGCCGCAGGATGCGTCCGTCTCCGCCCATCTCATCGCCGCCGCCGTGGTCGCAGCCGGTTTCGGCATCGCCGGCTTCGCGGCGCAGGGCCGCTCCATCGCCGCTGCCGTTCCCGTGATCTGGGCTGCCACGGCGACATTCACCCCCCTCGCCCTGCTGATCGCGCTCTATGCGCGCATCGCCGCCTTCGACCGCTCGATCCCGTTCGCCATCGTCGCCGTCGTGCTGGCGGCCGCGTATGGCGCGGCGACCGAAGCGCTCAACAAGCGCGAGCATCGGCCGGGCCTCGCGATCGCGACGGCGCTGTTCGCCACCGCGACGCTCGGCGCGCTGGCGCTGGCACTGACCTTCGCGCTTGAAAAAGGCTGGCTCACCATCGCGCTCGCGCTGATGTCCGCCGGCACGGCCTGGATCGCCAACCAGCGGCCGATCCCGTTCCTGCGCTGGCTCGCAGCGATCCTCACCGCCATCGTCACGCTGCGCATCGGCTATGAGCCGCGCATCGCCGGCGCCGCAGTCGGAACGACGCCGGTCTTGAACTGGCTGCTGTGGGGATATGGCGTGCCGGCGCTGTCGTTCTGGACCGCCGCACACCTGTTGCGGCGGCGCGGCGACGACGTGCCGCTGCGCATGATGGAAGCGGCCGCGATCCTGTTCACGGTGCTGCTCGCCTTCATGGAGATCCGCCACGCGATCAACCGCGGCGACGTCTATGCGCCGCAAGCCGGCCTTGCCGAGGTCGCGCTGCAGGTCTGCGTCGCCATCGCCATGGCGATCGGCCTCGAGCGGCTGCGGCTGCGCAGCGGCAGCATCGTTCACAACATCGGCGCGATCGTGCTCGCCGCCTATGCCGCGGGCGGCATCCTGCTCGGGCTGCTGACCAGCGAATGGCCATTGTTCACCGGCGCCGATGTCGGCGGTGCGATCATCGGCCTGCTGACACTCGGCTACGCGCTGCCGGCCGTACTCGCGCTCGGGCTCGCCCGCACTGTCGCGCCGCCGCGTCGGCCGGCTGCCTATGGTCACACCATCGCCGGCGTCGCGCTGGTGCTGGCCCTGGCGTTCGTCAGCCTCGAGGTCCGGCGTTTCTACCAGGGCCCGGTGCTGACGGGCTCGACGACCGACTCCGAGCAGTACGCCTACTCGGTCGTCTGGCTCCTGTTCGGCGTTGCGCTGCTCGCCGTCGGCTTCGTCCTGCCCTCACAACGGGCGCGGCTGGCGTCCGCGGTGATCATCGGCCTGACGGTGCTGAAGGTGTTCGTGATCGACATGTCGGTGCTGACCGGGGTCTTCCGGGCGCTGTCGTTCATGGGCCTCGGCCTCGTGCTGGTGTCGATCGGCTGGCTGTATCAGCGCCTGCTGTTGCGCCGACGCCCGCCGACACCAGACGCCGGCCAGACATGACCAGCCATCGGCCGCGCGTGATGGCCGACGAAATCAGCGCACAAGATCGCTGAGGCGCAACGTCTCGGGCTGGAAGCGATCGCAGCGGATGCCGAAGCGATCGCCCCGCCGCAGCGTCTTGTGCCACGGCAGCGCCTCGAACAGCGTCGTCTGATAGCGCACGCCGCTCTGCGGCGTGATCTGGAGCGTCGCCTTGACCAGCCACGTGCCGAACGGTGCGTATGGCAGTTCGTCCGCCTGCAGCACGGCTACCGTGCAAACAGGCGCCGGCGCTGCAACCGCCTGCGTCACGACAGCCGGGCCGAGCAACGCCGCCAGTGCAAGGATCATACGCTTCAAGATCGATCTACTGGCGGCACAGGACGGTACCCTGTCCATGGGCTCAATACCCTCGATGAATGGTAGCGAACCCGCCTGACACGAACCTGACAGATGGCTTCGGCATGGCACGATGATGCAACCATGATGAGCGGGCTGCGTCGACTGTCACATCTCCGCAAGCGTCCTGTTATTTTTCTCAGCTGGCGCACGCGCCTGTCCTGGCGGTACAATGTGGCAATTCGTCGCGCGATTCCCGAGCCTACGACCATGCCACCGCGGCCTCCCCGCAAACCTTCAGCCGAACATGACATTCCGGAGGAGCCACCCGCCGCTGCCGCTGGCAGGGTCGGGAAAGCTCTCCATCGTGACGACAATGCCCCAGCGCAGCGCAGCCGCCGCAAGGCCGAACATCAGGCCTTCCTGCGCTTCGCCAAGGCCGCCCGCAAGGTCGGACTGATTGTCAGCCGCGAGACCTATGATCGCTTCTACAAGGACATGTCGCCCTGCGGCAGCGAACCCGCCACTGACGCGTAACCGAGGAGAGCCTCAGGAGTCGCCCGTACTCGCCGCGAGAGGCTCGGGGACCCGCGATTTCACCGGCGAACGCGAGACCGGCAGAGCCACGATGAAGCGTGAGCCCCGGCCTTCGGTACTGTCCACCGAAACACCGCCGCCATGCAGATCGGCAACAATCTTGACCAGATACAGCCCGACCCCTGTGCCGACGATTCCCGAAACATTGCTACCGCGCTTGTAGCGGCCGAAGATGTCCGCCAGATCCTTGTCCGGAATGCCCATCCCCTGGTCGCGTACGGTAATCGCGACCTGTCCGCGC
The DNA here is from genome assembly GCF_018131225.1 of Bradyrhizobium sp. U87765 SZCCT0048. Taxonomy (GTDB): domain Bacteria; phylum Pseudomonadota; class Alphaproteobacteria; order Rhizobiales; family Xanthobacteraceae; genus Bradyrhizobium_A. Next base: position 2,152,336 of record NZ_JAFCMM010000001.1, read on the forward strand.
TCGACCATGGCTGTCACCTCGATCGGGCTGCCATCAGGCGAATATTTCAGTGCGTTCGAGATCAGATTTCCGAACAGCTGGGACAGCAGCTTCGCATCGCCGAACACCGGCAGGATTGCGGTCCCCAGCTGCTGCGAGATCCTGGCCTGCGGCGCGATCTCCCGGTGCAGTTGGCACACCTCGGCCAGCACCGTGCGCAGATCGATCTCGGCCGGATGGAAATAGAGCTGGGCGCCGCTGTCGATCAGGCGCGCGCTGTTCAGCAGCTTGTCGATCACGGTGGTGATCTGGAGCACGGCGGTGCGGATCTTGCGGGCGCGCGTCGCGGTGTCATCGACCTCGCCGCGATCGCCGAGCTTGATCAGGCGCTGTGCCTGCCCGTCGATGACAGTGAGCGGCGTGCGAAACTCGTGCGAAGCCATCGACAGGAAATCCTGCTGCAATTGGGTCAGCAGCTGCTCCTGCGCCAGCTTTTCCTCCAGCATCGAGGCCTGCTGCGACAGCGAGCGCTGGCTCAGCATCAGCTCGATGGCGTTGGTGCGGAAGATGCCAAGGGCGCGCGCCATTTCGCCGATCTCGTCGATGCGCTCGGCGCCGCGGATCTCGATGTCGGTGTCGTTGCCGGCGAGCCTGCGCATGCCGACGGCCAGCTGCTGCAACGGGCGCGAAATGAAGCGCTTGACGTAGACCAGAGCCGCCATGCCCAGCAGTGCCGCCATCACCATCGCCGCACTGATCCAGCCGCGCGCATTGCGATAGGCGGCATCGGCCTCGTCGCTCGCCGCGTTGGCGCTGGTCACGTTGAGGCGGGTCACCGTGTCCAGGGCGTCGTTGACCACGTCATAGCTCGCCTGCGAGGCCGTGCGGTACAGGTTGACCGCCTCGGCCGTCTGCCCGGCCTCGTGCAGCTGCAGCACCCGGTCGACCATGCGGCGGTACGCGATCCAACCGTCCTTGAAGCGGGCATAGAGGCCCGAAGCAGCCGGCGAACGGCGCAGGCCCTCATAGGCCGCCTGCGCCTGTTCCACCGAATGGCCGAGGCTTTCAAGTTCGCGCTTGCTGGCAGCCGACTCGGAAGCCGACGACAGCAGGTAGCGCCCCTCCGCCGCCCGAAAATCCGAAGTGAAATTGTTGAGATCGCCGATGACGCGGGTAGCCGGCAGCCAGACGTCGCGGACATCCGCCGACGAGCGGTTGAACTCGCTCAGACGCTCGATGCTGAACGATCCGAGCACCGCCACCAGCAGGAAAAAGAACACAAATACCAGGGACAGGGAGAAGTTCAGCGAGCGCGGATACATGGTCGTCACCTGAGGCTGCGCCCCGAACCAGGCGCTCAAACCGGCGGCGCCATGCAAGGGGCCCGGTTGTGCCGTTCATCATGACGCTTTGCCGGTCCCGGCTACTGTGATTTATCACATTTGCCCGATCGCGGAAGACCTCGGTATTTTGCCGGGCCAATCGGCTAAGCTGCCCGTCCGGCCTGATCGCAGGAGCGGGCCGTGATATGTTTATTCTGTTGTCTTGAGAAGCCGTGTCTTGCCGATGACCCAGACCAAGAAGAAGATCCTGTGTATCGAGGACGATCGGGAAACCGCGGCGCTGATCGCCGAGGAACTGACCGAACGGGGCTTCGAAGTCGCCCTCGCCTATGACGGTGGCGAAGGCTTCGCCGCGATTTTCAAGACCATGCCGGACCTCGTCCTGTGCGACATCAACATGCGGGTGATGTCCGGGTTCGAGGTGCTGGAGCACCTGACCCGGATCGGACCGCGCTTCAACAACATGCCGTTCGTCTTTCTCACCGCCCTGACCGACCGCAAAAGCGAGATCAAGGGACGGCAGCTCGGCGCCGACGACTATGTTACCAAGCCGATCGATTTCGATGTGCTGGCCGCGATCGTCACCGCCCGGCTTGCCCACATCGCACGCACCGATGTGTGGGCCCGCGACGTGCAGCTCAACGATCGCGAGGTGGAGACGCTGACCTGGGTCGCCCGCGGCAAGACGTCGGCGGAGATCGCCCAGATTCTCGGGCTGACCAAGCGCACCGTCGACTTTCATGTCGACAATGCCCGCATCAAGCTCGGCGTTGCGACCCGCACCCAGGCCGCCATCAAGGCCGTGACCGGGCGGCTGATCGAACCCTAGGACTGTCCGCAGACTGCGGGGCCGCGTCCGGCGCGGCCTTTGCTCCCACCTGCGCGCTCGCCCGCGACACCAGCCCAGCGACATAATCGGCGGCGTTGTCGGGAAACCAGCCGACGCCGACCCGCCGCAGTTCATGCGAAGTTCTCTCCGCGCGCCCGAGATCGTCGAGCAGACGGGCATAGGCGTGCAGGGCCGCCATATCGACATCGCGCGTGGTGTCCGCAAGCTCCTTGAGCCGGGTCGCCGCAGCGAGGCTCCCCCGCTTCAGCGCGCACTCCGCCGCGATTTCGAGTTCGAGGCGAAGAATGTCGCGGATCTGCTCGCTCAGGCCGCGATCGGGGCACGACCGCTCCACGGTGGACGATGTGGCCTGCACTGCCGCGGCCGCCGGCTCCGTTCCGATCAGGAAGTCGAACCATCTGCTCATGGGCACGTCGCTCGCTCGTCACATCCCCACCCCCGGTGCAGCCGGATCGCTCAGGGCCGCCGGATCGACACGCTGCTGCCGCTCAGGATTCCAGTCGGCGCCGATGAGGAGCCGCCGACGGTCGCGGTCGTCGCGGCCGGCTTGGTCATCGTCGTCCCATTGACGACCGGTGCGTTGGTGGCGGGTGACATCGCCTTCGCCGCCTTCGGCGTTGCCGGCTTGACGACCGGCACAGGCGGGGGCGGCGGGGCGGGCGGAGGCGGCGGTGCAGCCACGACCGGCACGGGCGCCGGAGGCGGCGGCGCAACGGCAGGCCCCGTCGAACCACGAAACTTGATCGTCTTGCGGTCCGCGGTGCCGGCCGCCGCGATCGTCATCGTCCCGGTCATCACGACCATCACCGCGATCGCCACACGCCAACCCGACTTCATGTTTTGCTCCCGCCGATTGCCGTCAAACATCCGACACGCCTCACTCCGCCGGCGCCAGATGGCCCGAGCCGCCCGCGCCCTCGGCCTCGTCCTCGCCGCGCAGGAACATCATGCGCAGCGCCGGCACCACCACCAGCAGCATGACCGGCCCGATCAGCATGCCGCCGACGACCACGGTGGCGAGCGGCCGCTGCACCTGGCTGCCGATGCCGGTCGAGATCGCCGCCGGAAACAGACCGATGCAGGCGGACATCGCGGTCATCAGCATCGGCCGCATGCGCTGGGTCGCGGCATGGAACATGGCTTCCGTCGTCGGCATGCCTTCGGCCCTGACCTGGTTGTAGTAGGTGATCATCAGGATGCCATCCATCACCGACACGCCGAATAGGGAGACGAAGCCGATGGCCGCCGAGATGCTGAAGTCGAGGCCCGACACGTACAGTGCGACGATGCCGCCGGCGATCGCGAACGGAATGCCCGCGAGCGCCAGCAGGCTGTCGCGCAGCGAATTGAAAAGGCCATAGAGCAGCACCAAGATCAGCAGCAGGCTGATCGGCACCACCACCTCGAGCCGCTTCTTGGCGAGCTCGAGATCCTCGAATTCGCCGGACCAGACGATGCGGTAGCCGCTCGGCAGCTTGACATTCTTCGCGATCCGCTCTTGCGCGTCCTCGACGGTGCCGCCGAGATCGCGGCCGCGGACGCTGAACTTGATCGGAATGTAGCGCGTACTGGTCTCGTGGTAGATGTAGGATGCGCCGGTATCCAGCGTGATGGTGGCGAGCTCACGCAACGGAATATACGCGGTGCCGCCGCTGGCGTTGGCATAGCCCACCTTGATGTCGCCGACCTGGTCGAGATTGTCGCGGTAGGCCCTGTCGAGCCTGACCACGACACTGAACTGGCGGTCGCCTTCGAGCAGATTGGTGGCCGAGGTGCCGCCGAGCGCGGCCTGGATCACAGTGTTGACGTCGCCGGTGTTCAGCCCGTAGCGGGCGGTCTTCTCGCGATCCACCTTGATGTTGAGGTTCGGCTGGCCGAGCACGTGGAACACGCCGAGATCGGCAACACCGCGCACCTTTTCCATTTCGACCTGGACCTTGGTCGCGAGTTCCTCGAGCACCTTCATGTTCGGCCCGAGGATCTTGACCGAGTTGGCACCCTTGACCCCCGAGATGGCTTCCTCGACGTTGTCCTGGATGTACTGCGAGAAATTGAAGGTCGCTCCCGGCACCGCGTCGGTGAACTCCTTGTTCAACTCCTCCGTCAGCTTCTCCTTGGTGTAGCCCGTCGGCCACTCATCGTACGGCTTCAGCGGCGCGAAAATCTCGATGTTGGAGAAGGGCGACGCATCGCTGCCATTGTCCGGCCGGCCGTGCTGGGTCACCGCCGTAATGACTTCCGGATGGCGCAGCAGAATCTCGCGCAGCTTCCCCGTCGCCGGTGTGCCCGCGTCCAGCCCGAGGGACGGCGGCAAGGCGACGCGGATCCAGAGATTGCCCTCCTCCAGATGCGGCAGGAATTCGCTGCCAAGCCGCGTACCCAGCAGACTGATCAGCCCGAGAAAGCCGAGCCCGACCGCCACCATCGTCTTGCGGTGGGCGAGCGACCAGCGCAGCACCGGCGCATAGATCGCGCGCAGCGCACGGACCACGACGGTCTCGGTCTCATGCACGCGGTCGGGCAGCAGGTACGACGCCAGCACCGGCGTGATCGTGAAGGTTGCGATCAGCGCGCCGGCCAGCGCATAGGCATAGGTCCGCGCCATCGGGCTGAAGATCTGGCCCTCGACGCCCTGCATGGTGAACAGCGGAACGAACGCCGCCACCGTGATCGCCGCGGAGAACAGGATCGCGGTGTCGACCTGCAGCCCGCTGACCAGGATCAGGCGAAGTCGATCGGTCCAGCTGTTACGCGCGCCAGGCCGCTCCCGGGTCGGATCGTCGCCCCAGGCGCCATCGCTCAGATGGCCCAGCGCCTTCTGCCGTTCGTCGAGCCGCGACTGGAAGTTGCGGAAGACGTTCTCGACCAGGATCACCGCGGAATCGACGATGATGCCGAAATCGACCGCGCCGACCGACAGCAGGTTGGCATCCTCCTTCATCAACACCAGGATGATCACGCTGAAGAACAGCGCAAAGGGAATGTTGACGCCAACGATGATCGCGCTGCGCAGATCGCCGAGGAAAATCCACTGGATCAGGAACACCAGCACGCAGCCGAAGATCAGGTTGTGCAGCACGGTGTGGGTGGTCACCGACACCAGCGACCCCCGATCGTAATAGGGCACGAGCTTGACGCCCGGTGGCAAGGTGCCATCGCTGTTCATCTTCTCGACTTCGGCCTTCACCTTCGGCAGCACATCATTGGTGTGCAGCGTGCGGTTCATCACCACGATCGACAGCGCGACATCGTCTTCGCGGTCACGCCCGGCGATGCCGAGGCGGGGAACAAAACCGACATTGACCTTGGCGAGGTCCTTGATCGTGATCGGCACGCCGTTCGACTGGCTGAGGACGATGTTTTCGACATCCTCTGTGCGATAGCCCTTGGTGAGATCGTCGGTGCCGCCGCTGTCGATCAGGCCGACGCCACGGATGTTGATCGACTGCTGGCCGACCGTGATCTCGCGGCCGCCGACATTGATATTGGCGTTGCCGAGCGCGGTAATGATCTGCGGAACCGTGACGCCATAGGCCTCCAGCCGATGCAGATCGACATCGACATTGTATTGCTTGGTGGTGCCGCCCCACGAATTGACCTGCGCCACGCCCGGCACCGAGAACAGCCGCCGCAGCACCACCCAGTCCTGCACCGTGCGCAGGTTGGTCAACCCGAAATGCGGCGGACCGACGAGCTGGTAGCGGAAGATCTCGCCGGTGAGGCTCGACTGCTGGATCTGCGGAATCTGGTTCTGCGGCAGCGTCACGTTCTGCTGCAGGCTGAGCGCCGCCTGGGTATAGGCGGCATAATAATCGACGCCATACTTGAAAGTCACACGCACGAAGGTCAGGCCGTAGAACGACGTCGAGCGGATATTGTCCACCCCGGGCGTCGGATAGAGGCCGATCTCCATCGGAACGGTGTAGTAGCGCTCCATTTCCTCGGCCGACAGCCCCGGCGCCTGCGCCGTGATCTCCAGGATCACCGGTGCCGGATTGGGATAGGCCTCGATGTTCAGCCTGGTGAACGCCAGGATGCCGGCACCGATGAACACCAGCAGACCCAACATGACGATCGGGCGCCGGGTCAAGCCAAACGCAAGAATTCCCTTCAGCACAGCCTGCCTCTTTCGTGATTGGTTTGCCGCGGCGATATCGCAGCCGTTCAGCCGCCGGCCTGTCCGATCGCCAGCATGTTGCTCAGGAACACCGCGCCGTCAGTCGCCACCAGCTCACCGGGCTTCACCCCGCCGAGGATCTGCCGCATGCCATCCTTCTGCGTGCCGACGGTGACGGTGCGCTGACTGAAGCGACGCCGATCGGTCGTGACCCACACCGTCATTGTGCCATCGCCTTCACGGACCACGCCGCCCAGCGGCACCGCAGGCGAGCGGATCGGATCTCCGGTCCGGATCACGAAACGCGCGAACATGCCCGAGCGCAGCTCATGTTCGGGATCGTCGATTTCCGAACGGATCAGCATGCGCCGGGTGCTGGCATCCACGGTGGAGTTGATTGTGGAAATGCGCCCCTCGAACACCTTGTTCGGGTAGGCCGCCACCGAAACCTTGACCTCCTGGCCGAGGCGCACCGCCGGAACATCGCTCTCGGCAACATTCGCCAGCATCCACATCGTCGCCGTGTCGGCCACCGAAAACGGCGCCGGCGCATTCCCGGGCTGAACAAACAGACCGGGCGCAGCGGCGCGGGCGGTCACGCGGCCGCTGATCGGACTTTTCACCACAAGGCGCGAATCCGCCTTGCGCTCCCTGATGATCGCATCGACCTCGCTTTCGGTCTTGCCGAAGATGCGCACCGCGTCGCGCGCCGCCTTCAGCGCGCCTTCGGCGGTCTGCTGGTCCGACACCGCCTGCTCGAGGTCCTTCTGGGCGATAGCCCGCGACTCGTACAGCATCTTCAGGCGCGTGAGTGCCCGCGTCGTCAGTTCGTGCACACCGGCCGACGAAATCAGGGTCGAGCCCGCCGTCAGCAGGTCGGGGCTATCGATCGTGAACAGCACCTGTCCCTTGGTGACGTCGTCACCGACCTTTGCGAACAGCTCCAGGATCCGCCCCTGATAAGGCGAGAACACCTGCAGGGTCATGTCCTCGTTGAAATCGATACTGCCGACCGCTGACCTCTCGACCGGAAACTCGCTTTCGCCGACCACCTCGACCTTCACGGTCGACAGTTGCTTGTCGTTGAGCTGGACGCTCGGAACTCCACCGACCGAGCCGGTCTTGACATCCGCCGTATCGGCCTTGGCGTTGGCGTCGGAGCTGACGGCTTTTGCGCCCGTTCCCAGCCATGCCGACAGGTGGTTGACCGAATATGCGCCTGCGGCGAAGCACAGCACGGCGCCCGCCGCCAGCATCGCCTTCGATTTTGGGTTAGCCATCACTGCACCTGCTTGCTCGGCCCGCGCCCCCGCGAGCACCTGGGCAAATCGCGCCTCTTATGCTCCCAAACCGCCGGCCGATTCACTGTGACAAACCACGGCTGCGAACTGGACAAATCGCAGTTCCCGCCCCCGCGAACAGTTTCTAGGGTGCGGCCCGCTTACCTTCCTCTGCCGACGGCGCCGCGATCCCTGGTGCCTTGCTATTTTCGGGAAACGCGATGTCCATGCTGAAGTGTCGTCCGGCTGTGCTGGCCTCCTTCACGGCCGTTCTGCTGTCGAGCTGCGCGGTCGGGCCCAACTTCTCCTCGCCGCCGACGCCCGACGTCGCCGGCTACACCCCGGAGCCGCTGGCCTCGCCGCGCGCCGCCCCCGGCGCGCCGCGCGTCGCCGGCCAGCGCTTCACAAATGGCGCCGACATCCCGACCCGCTGGTGGGCGGCGTTCCGCTCAAAACCGCTCAACGACCTGATCCGCCTGTCGATCGAGCACAATCCGTCGCTGCAGGCGTCGGAAGCCGCGATCCGCGTCGCCCAGTTCAATGCGCTGGCGCAGCGTGGCCTGTTCTTCCCGCAGATCGGCGCCAACTACACCCCGTCCGACCTGCAGCAGTCCGCCAACGGCACGGTCGACCCGGAAGTGACGCCGCAGACCCGCTACACGCTGCACACCGCGCAGCTCAACGTCAGCTTCACGCCGGACATCTGGGGCCAGAACCTGCGCAACGTCGAAAGCCTCGACGCCCAGGCCGAGCAGGCCCAGTACCAGCTCGAGGCGGCGTACCTGACGCTGACCGCCAACGTCGTCACCGCGGCGATCCAGGAAGCCTCGTTGCGCGGCCAGATCGCCGCCACCGAGCGCATCATCAAGATCGCCCGCGACATTCTCGGCATTCTCAAGAGCCAGTTCGAGCTCGGCCATATCGCAGCTGTTGATGTGCTGACCCAGGAGGCCGCGCTCGCCCAGGTCGAGCAAACCCTGCCGCCGCTGCAGAAGCAACTCGCGGTGCAGCGCGACCTGCTGACCGCCCTCGCCGGCCAGTTCTCTGCCGACGAAGTGCTGCAGAAGTTCGACCTGCGGCGGCTGACGCTGCCGGCCAACCTGCCGGTCAGCCTGCCCTCGACCATGGTGCGCCAGCGCCCCGACGTGCGCGCCGCTGAAGCGGCACTGCATTCGTCGAGCGCCCTTGTCGGCGTCGCGATCGCCGCGCGGCTGCCGAACATCACGCTGTCGGCCAACCCGGGCGCTGCCGCGTTCAAGTTCGCCGAGCTGATGACGCCGGGGACGCTGTTCTACACCGTGGCCGCGAGCGCCAGCCACACGGTGTTCGACGGCATGACGCTGTACCACAAGCAGAAGGCGGCGGAGGCGGCGCTGGAGCAATCGGAAGCGCTGTACCGCCAGGCGGTGATCACCGCGATGCAGAACGTCACCGACGCGCTGCGCAGCCTGCAGACCGACGCGCCCGCGGTGCAGGCCGCGATCAAGGCGGAGATCGCCGCCAAGGCCAGCCTCGAGCTGATCCAGAAGCAGCTCACGCTCGGCCTGATCAACCAGGTGATTGTCCTTAACGCCCAGCAGACCTACTTCAACGCCGCGATCGCGCGGGTGCAGGCGGAAGCGACCCGCCTTTCGGACGTCGCCGCATTGTTCATGGCGCTTGGCGGAAACTGGCCTGCCGATTGTCCATCGCGCGACTGGCGCGCCTGCGTGTTCGAGCCGCCGCAGACCCCCGAGGTCATCGCTGCGACTGGCGCATTCTGAGCAGCACTGCTGCGCGCGTGCCGAGCCGGCGTCCGGTGTTTCGACCGCAACTCGCGACAGGCGGCGAGTCGTGGTAGTGTGCTGCACCGCCTGACCCGAGTCACGTGCGCCGAATGACAGCGCCAGACGGATTCGAACGGAGGTTGGTCAACATGATAAAGACGATCATTGCGTTGACGACGTCACTGTTGCTCGCGTCGGCATCGAACGCGTTTGCGTTCAGCTTCGCGGGTCCCCACAGCGACTGGACGCCACTTCCTGTCGAACGGCTGAAGCAGCTGCCGCCGGCCGTGGAGCGCACGCTTCGTGCCGCGCAGAAGGCCTGCGGCGACGAGCAGCTTCTGGTGCGGACCGGATATGTGCGCTACCTGCCCGGCGCTCATGGCGGAACGTTCGTCTCGCTGCATCTCGATCAGGTTCACTGCAACAACCGCGCCGCACTGTGCCGCGGCGACAGCTGCCTGCACCATGTCTACATCGCGAGCGGACCGGTCGAGGTCCGCGAGGTCTGGCGTGGGTATGCCAGGGAGATCGATCTGGATCAGGCCGCCGGCGCCACCGCGCTCACCGTGCATTGCGGTGATGCCTGCCAGGCCACGCTGCATTGGGACGGCAGGCAGTTCGGTCACTGATCCGTCGGCATGACGCCGGGGGATTCATGATCCGTCACGGCCTGCGCAGGCGCTTCAGAACTGCGAATGGAAGCGGGCGCCGAGCACAGAGACCGGACCGCGGTCACGGTTGTAGGCGGGGTTGACGATGTACTGATAGTCCAGCGTCAGCTTCGCGGCGAACACCGGGAAGCTGTAGTAGGCCTCGATGATCTTCTCGGAGCCCGGATTCGGCAGCATGCCGTCGCCGACCAGGATGCCGAGACCGCCGGCGTTGAGGAACGCCTGATGCACGGTCGTGATGCCGTTGACCACCCCGGCGATGCCGAAGGTATCGCCGTCGCGCCCCCACTGCTTGCCCGACAGCGAGAGACCCGCCGCGACGGTGCGGTCGATATCGGTGAACTCATAGGGCTCGCGCCGGCCGTCAGCGATGCCGGCGCGGACGAACAGACCGACGTTCGGCACGAGCTGCTGCTCCAGATTCATGCTGATACCGCCGCGGCTGGCATAACGGCGCACCGCCGTGATGTCGGCAGGGCCGCCTGTCACCATGGCGAGCTGGATGGCGTCGGCGAAACTACCCATTCGTCCACGTGTCAGGAAGCCTGTGACCGCGACTTTGCCCGGCTGGTCGAGGATGGTGTAGCGCCGCTCCAGCTCGCCGATCCACTGGAACTGCTCGAAGCGGGAGTCGAGCGCCGTCTGGTTCGGCGCGATCGACAGGTCGAACAGACCGAAGCGCAGCGTCCACGGGCCCTGGTACCACTCGGCGGTAGCGCCGACCGAATAGGCCCACGCGTCCGCGGCATAGTCGAACGTGCCGGTATCGACGATCGCCCAGTTCAGGAAGTCGCTACGCGGGTCATGCGCGTACCGATTGGTGTCGAAGACATCGCCGACGCTGAACTTGCCGACCGTGAACACCAGCCGGTCCGAGGTCTGCGATCCGGAAAACTGGTTGGGTCCGGCATCGAGCTGCTGCACCTCGCCACCGAGATTGATGGTCTGGCGCAGGAACGCACGGTGCAGCCGCAGGTAGGGATAGTCGGCGCCGACCTTGTAGGCTTCGGCACTCGGGAAACCGGCGGCGCCGAGCGAGCTGCTGAGGCCGAGACCCTGGTCGATCTCGGGATTGATCCAAGCCTCGGCACCCTGCCACAAGCGGATGCCGGCGAACAGGGTGAGGTCGGCGGTCTCGCGGCCGATGCCGCCATCCAGGCTGTTGGGGCCACTGTAGGGCGCGCGGAAACGCGGCGCATACTGGTTGGTGTATGTGAACTGGCCGTGGACCGCGAACCAGTCGGTCTCAAGCGCTGTCGGTCCCTTGATCAGCAGATCCGGAAGCCGCGACGTGTCGCCGAGATGGTAGTTCAGGCCGAAGCGAATGCTTTGCAGCGTCAGATCGGCCGCATAACCTTCGGCGCCGGCGGGAAACACGGCGCCTTTGCGGCCAAAGCCAGTGGCGAGATACTCGGCCTTGGCGCTCCAGTTCTTGTCGATCGGCAACTCGATGCCGGCACCGGCCGCCCAGCCGAACCGCCACAGCAATGCGTTGTCTACGGTGCCCGGCGTTGCGCTTCCGTTGGGCGATGTTCCGGCGACCTGGGTGCGCGTGACCTGATCGTAGGTCCAGGCGAAGCCGGCCGTGCCATACAACAGGAACTGATCGAACACATAACCGACGCGTGCACGGGCGCTGCCGTAATGAATCACGGCTTCGCCATAGCTCACCGCACCCAGCAGCGACGTCGCAACGAGCTGGCTGCCGCGCACCGAGTAAGGCACCAGCACATCGGAATTGGGGAATGTCAGATCGGCTTCGACGCCGAGCAGCACGCGCGATCGCGAGACGTAGTTGTAGCCGGCCTGCAGGCCGGCCACGTAGCTGCCCGTTCCGGCCATCACGTCGAAATGAAACGGCAGGTCGAAGGCCCCATTCACCGGCGCGCCGACACCGGTCGGCGCGGCACTCCAGTTCGATTCGCCCCGCGTGAAGCCGACATGGCCGCCGACATACCAGCCGCTCCAGTCGAAGCCTGCCGCGGCGATCGGCGCCTTCACCGGCATGACAGGCCAGTCCGCGGCAATGCCCGGCGTGGCAGACGCCATCAGCCAGAGAGCCGCAAAAGACGGGATCGAGGCGCGAGCCACGCGCACCATGCGTACGTTCGAGCGACCGTCCGTCACGCTCCACGATTTATGACATCCACGTGACAGACGTAATGCGACGGGATCCGATGGCCCACGATCAGCGACGGCGTCGAACATGCTGGCCTGCCCCCTTGCGCGCGAGGACGAGCCCCTCTCGACAGGCCGTGGAATACGACCACGACATCGCGCGCATCATCCCCTGCGGACGGCGCCTATCCTCCCGGGTGGATAGGATGCCCACCGCCCTGATGAGCCAACTGCGACATTCTGTCAACACAGGCAGGTCGACCGAACCGCATCGGAATGCGGCCGAGCACCATGATTGCGCACGACTGTGACGATGAAGAAACAGCAGTCGCACGTTGCGTACGAGCCACAGCGCATGCGCGTGTCTTACATCGCAGGGAGACCTGCGGTATCGGGCAGCCGTGAATGGAAGAAAGCGCCCGACGCAACGCTCACTCAGTCGAGCGGCGCAGCTCCAGCGCGGGTTCGGCCTTCACCGGCTCGGCGCGGCTTTCCGACCGCGGCGTGGCATCGGCAGAGCGCGTCTCCGCAGGGTGCAGACGGCGCGGACGGATCTGCGCGCGCGCCATGATCATCGAGTTGCCGTGCTTGTGGAATTCGCAGTACGCGAACCCCATGCCCGATACCGAGCCGCGGAACGAGACTTCGTCGTTCTTGGTGAGGTTGAAGCAAGGTTCGAATGGCAGCCCCTTGAGCGAGGCGCATACCGAATTGGGACGAACCTGGATCGTGTTGATCGGCAGCCGCGCGTAGCGGACCGGACCCGAACCGCCGAACTGGATGGAGCCGGCGACCGAACCGTCGCTGTAGATGCGGCCCGATCCTTTCGAGCCATCGAAGCAGGTGAAGGAGAACAGCTTGTTGGCGACGAATTGCCGGGCCTGTTCGGGGGTCATTTCTTCGGCGATCGCGGGAACGACCACACTGGCAGCCACGAGCGATCCAGCAATCAAACGCGCCAACATGATGCAACTCCAACTCATCGGGTTTGCCGGCGACCGCGCCGAAAGCCGCGCCTTGGCCTGCCTTAACCCGCTGCTTACCATACCAACCATGGCAACATTGGCGCACGATGGTTGGTAAAGTCTGAACGTTTCACATGATTTTCACGACCAGCCGGCCGCGGACCTGACCGGCGAGGATCGAAGGGGCTGTGGACAGGACCTCGTCGAGGCTAATTTCCTGAGTAATTTCAGCGAGTTTCGAGCGGTCCAAATCGGTAGCGAGACGGCTCCAGGCCCGCCGGCGGGTCTCGATCGGGCACATCACGGAATCGATGCCCAAAAGGCACACTCCACGCAAAATGAACGGCGCGACCGAGGTCGGCAGATCCATGCCCGCGGCAAGGCCGCATGCGGCAACCGCGCCGCCATACTTCGTCATCGACAGCACGTTGGCGAGCGTCGTCGAACCGACGCTGTCGATCGCTCCGGCCCACAACTCCTTGGCGAGCGGCTTGGCCGCGGCGGTAAGTTCGTTGCGATCAAGGATCTCGGCAGCACCGAGGCTGCGCAGGTACTGCTCTTCCGACGTCCGGCCGGTCGAGGCGATGACATGAAAGCCGAGCCCGGCGAGGATGGCGATGGCCACCGAGCCGACGCCGCCGGCCGCGCCGGTCACGATGATGGCGCCGCGCTTCGGGTTGAGGCCGTGCTTCTCCAGCGCCAGCACCGACAGCATCGCTGTGTAGCCGGCGGTGCCGATCGCCATGGCATCGCGCGTTGTCATGCCGTCCGGCAGGCGCACCAGCCAGTCGCCCTTGACGCGGGCTTTCTGTGCATAGGCGCCGAGATGGGTCTCGCCCATGCCCCAGCCGTTGCCGATGACCTTGTCGCCGGCTTTCCACTGCGGGTTGCTCGACTCCAGCACCGTGCCGGCGAAGTCGATGCCGGCGATCATCGGAAAGCGGCGCACGACCGGCGCCTTGCCGGTGATCGCAAGGCCGTCCTTGTAGTTGATGGTCGACCACTCCACCGCGACGGTGACGTCGCCGTCCATCAGGTCGGCGTCGTCGAACTGCGTCAGCGCGGCGGTCGTGCCCTTGTCAACCTTGTCGATGCGAATGGCCTTGAACGTACCCACGACGAACTCCCCATCTCGAAATCAACGACGGAGGCCGGCCCACCCCGACCCACGCCCATCTCACGCCGGCTCGGCCGCAGCGCGCAGCACCGGCTTTTCAACGATCGGCAGGTTGATCAGCGCCGACAGCACGCCGAACAGCACCGACAGCCACCACACCACGTTATACGAGCCGTAGTGATTGAAAGCGAGACCACCAAACCAGGCGCCGAGGAAACCGCCGACCTGATGGCTGACGAACGCGAAACCATACAGCGTGGCAAGCCAGCGCGTGCCGAACATCAGGCTGATCAGTGACGACGTCGGGGGCACCGAGGACAGCCACGTGAGGCCGGTGACGATGCCGAACAGGATCGCCGAGGTCGTCGTTATCGGCAGGGAGATGAAGGCGACCACCGACATCGCGCGCACGAAATAGATCGTCGACAGGATGTAGCGCTTGGGAAAATAGCTGGAGAGCCAGCCGACGCCGATCGAGCCGACCATGTTGAACAGGCCGATCACCGCGAGCACCCAGCCGCCGGTCTGCGCCGCCATGCCGCGATCGACGAGATAGGCCGGCAGATGCGCGGTGACGAAGGCGAGCTGGAAGCCGCAGGTGAAGAAGCCGATTACCAGCAGAACATAGGAGCGGTGGCCGAACGCTTCGCTCAGCGCCTGGGTGAAGGATTGCTTCTCCTCCGCCGGCGCATCGATGGAGGCCGCAGGCGGCGTCGCCACTGCGAACGACAGCGGCACCACGAGAAGCATCAGCGCGGCGAACATCGTCAGCGTCGCCGGCCAGCCGATGGTGTCGATCAGCGCGACGCTGACGGGCGCGAACAGGAACTGGCCGAACGAACCGGCCGCCGTGCCGACGCCGAGGGAGAGATTGCGCTTGTGCGGCGGCACCAGCTTGCTGAACGCGGCGAGAACGAGGTTGAACGAGCAGCCGGACAGGCCGAAACCGATCAGCACGCCGGTCGACAGCGTCAGCACCGTCGGCGAGCCGGAGTAGCGCATCAGCAGCAGGCCGGCTGCATACATCAGCGCTCCGACCGACAGCACCCGCAGCGTGCCGAAACGATCGGCGATGGCGCCGGCGAACGGCTGGCCGAGCCCCCACAGCAGGTTTTGCACCGCGAGCGCAAAGGCGAAGACGTCCCGCCCCCAGCCGAGATCATGACTCATCGGCTGAATGAAGAAACCGAAGGTCGAGCGCGGACCGAAAGTCAACATGCCGATCAGACCGCCGCAGGCGATGATCAGCAGCGGAGTACGCCACGGACGCGGTGTGACGGTGACGGCGTCGGCTGACATGGCATTTCCCCCGGGAAGGCCGGTCGCGATCGGATCGTCGCGCCACGGCCTGAAAACATGCGGCTGCATGAAGATAAAGCGATCGCGACGGGAGATCGAATCGCCCTGTCGCATCGCAGCGATGCAAATTCATTCCAACAGCCGTGCGGATTTTGGCAAGCCGTGGGGCTGGCGAAAGTGACGGACGCGTGATATGTTTCTTTTGCTCATTTGGAGAATAAGTAGCCAGCTTCCGCGGCTGGCTTCACCCGCAACGCCCTGATCACCGGCCTCTGTGGCCGGATTTCTTGGACCTCAATTATGCTCAAGAAGAGCAAAAAGAGGTTGCATCCGGAGACGACTCATGCCGATCACCGCCCTTCTCGGTCCCGACGACATCGGAGCCACGATCCCCCTCATCGCCCGGCCCCGCCGCAGCCATGCTGCGGCCGGTGGCAGCCCGCTGCCTCCACCCGCGCTTGCCTGGACGCCCGAGGTCGAACGCGCGACCGCGCATCTCTATGAACGGGTGCGGGCGGTGATCCCGCCGGTGGAGTGGCCGACCATGGCGCCGACCATTCACGCCATCAACGAGCTCAAGCGCGCACGCAACGCTGTGATCCTCGCCCACAACTACCAGGCGCCGGAAATCTTCCACTGCGTCGCCGATGTCGTCGGCGACTCGCTGCAGCTGGCGCGCGATGCGACGAAAGTGGATGCGGACATCATCGTCCAGTGCGGCGTGCACTTCATGGCCGAGACCTCAAAGATCCTCAATCCCGGCAAGACCGTACTGATTCCGGATTCACGCGCCGGCTGCTCGCTCGCCGAGGCGGTCACCGCCGAGGACGTGCGGCTGCTGCGCGACAAATTCCCCGGCGTGCCGGTGGTCGCCTATGTCAACACCTCGGCCGAGGTGAAGGCGGAAGTCGACATCTGCTGCACCTCGTCCAACGCCCTCGCCGTGGTCGAGAGCCTGAACGCCGAGCGCGTGATCTTCCTGCCCGACCAGTACCTCGCGCGCTACGTCGCCTCGCAGTCGAAGGTGCAGATCATCGCCTGGAAGGGCGCCTGCGAGGTGCACGAGCGTTTCACCGGCGACGAATTGCGCAGCTATCGCACCATCGATCCCTCCGTGCAGATCATCGCCCATCCGGAATGCCCGCCGGATGTGATTGCGGAAGCTGACTTCACCGGCTCGACCGCGCACATGATCGACTGGGTGCGCACGCGCAAGCCCAAGCGCATCATCATGGTCACCGAGTGCTCGATGGCCGACAACGTCAAGGCGGAGCTGCCCGAGGTCGACTTCGTGCGCCCGTGCAACCTGTGCCCGCACATGAAGCGGATCACGCTGCCGAAGATCCTCGACAGCCTTCTCAACCTCACCGAGGAGGTCACGGTCGATCCGGCGATCGCGGCACGCGCGCGGCGTTCGGTGGAGCGCATGATCCACCTCAAGAGCTGACGGCGGTCCCCGCACGACACTCCCCCGGGACATCGGGGCCGACGTCCGATGTCCCGCCTCATCCCTCCCAAGGACCGATGTCCATGACCGCTACCACCACCGATCACCCCCATCTCGACGACATCGTCATTGTCGGCGGCGGCCTCGCCGGGCTGTTCTGCGCGCTCAAGCTCGCGCCACGGCCGGTGACCGTGATCACCGCCGCACCGCTCGGCCAGGGCGCCTCGACCGCCTGGGCCCAGGGCGGCATCGCAGCCGCCATCGCGAGCGGTGACAGCGCAGAAGCGCACGCGGCCGACACGGTGGCGGTAGGCGGCGGCCTCGTCGACGCCGACATCGCGCTCGGCATCGCCCGCGAAGCGCCGGCACGCATCGAGGAACTGCTGCGCTATGGCGTGCCGTTCGACCGCGACTCCGACGGCCGCCTCGCGGTCGGCCAGGAGGCGGCGCATTCGGCGCGACGCATCGTGCATGTCCGCGGCGATATGGCGGGCGCCGCGATCATGGCGGCACTGGTCGCCGCCGTGCGCGCCACGCCATCGATCCGCGTGCTCGAAGGCTTCACGGCCGAGCACCTCCTGACCGAGGACGGCGCGGTTGCCGGGCTGGTGCTGCACGAATCCGACGATCAATACGCGCCGGCCACCATCGCGGCGAGCGCGGTGGTGCTCGCGACCGGCGGCATCGGCCATCTCTACGAGGTCACTACCAATCCCGCGGAGGCACGAGGCCAGGGCCTTGCCATCGCCGCGCGCGCCGGCGCGGTCATCGCCGATCCCGAGTTCGTCCAGTACCACCCCACCGCGATCATGATCGGGCGCGATCCGGCGCCGCTCGCGACCGAGGCGCTGCGCGGCGAAGGCGCCGTACTGATCAACAATCGCGGCGAACGCTTCATGACCGCCTTGCATCCGCTCGCCGAGCTGGCGCCGCGCGACATTGTCGCGCGCGGCGTATACGCCGAGATCGGCGCCGGCCGCGGCGCATTCCTCGATGCCCGCACCGCGCTCGGCGCGCGCTTCGCCGATCGCTTTCCCACGGTACACGCGAGCTGCGTCGCCGCAGGCCTCGATCCCGCGACCATGCCGATCCCGATCGCACCGGCCGTGCACTATCACATGGGGGGCATCGCCGTGGACAGCCACGGCCGCACGTCGCTGACCAACCTATGGGCCGGCGGCGAGGTGTCGTCGACCGGTGCCCATGGCGCCAACCGCCTGGCATCGAACTCGCTGCTGGAAGCCGTGGTCTATGGCGGCCGCATCGCCGACGACATCGCCGGCCGGACGCTGCCGCGTGCCAGGCTGCCGCGCCTCGTGGCGGACGAGCCGCGCTCACCCTTGGTCGATCTCGGCAAGGGCCGGCTGCGGCGAGTCATGGCCACCCAGGTCGGCGTCATCCGTGAACATGACGGCCTGGCCGCCGCCGTGCGTTCGCTCGCCGACATCGAGGCCGGCGCGCCGACCGCGGCGCTGCGCAACATGGCCGCCGCGGCGCTGCTGGTCGCGACCGCGGCCTTCAGCCGCCGCGAAAGCCGCGGCGCGCATTGCCGCTCGGACTATCCGGCCGCCGCGCCGGCACCCGCCCGCCGCACCATGACCACCCTCTCCGCGGCACGCGAGATCGCCGCCTCGCTGCAGACCGAAACGCGCCATGCCGCGCTCGCCCTCACCGCCTGATGTCCTCATCACCGATCGCAAGGATCACCCCATGATCACGCCCGCCTCCCTGCTCGCCCCGGACGCCTTCCTGTCTCCCCTCGCCATCGACGCCGCCGTCCATCGCGCGCTCGACGAAGATCTCGGCCGCGCCGGCGACATCACCTCCATCGCCACCATTCCCGAGGCAACCACGGCGCGTGCGCTGCTGGTGGCGCGGCAGGCCGGCGTCATCGCAGGGCTGCCGCTCGCCATCGCCGTGTTCCGCACGCTGTCGGATCGCATCGAGATCACAGCCCATGTCCGTGACGGCGCGACCGTTGCCGCCGGCACGACCTTGCTGACCCTGACCGGTCCTGCGCGCTCCCTCCTGACCGGCGAGCGAACCGCGCTGAACTTCGTCGGCCGGCTGTCCGGCGTCGCAACCCTGACAGCCGCTTCGGTCGGCCACACCACGGGCACGCGGGCGCGGATCTGCTGCACGCGCAAGACCACGCCCGGCCTGCGCGCGCTGGAGAAATACGCCGTGCGTTGCGGCGGCGGCTCCAACCACCGCTTCGGCCTCGACGACGCCGTGCTGATCAAGGACAACCACATCGCCGTCGCCGGCGGCATTCGTGCAGCGCTGACCCGCGCGCACGACCAGGTCGGACATCTCGTCAAGATCGAGATCGAGGTCGATACGCTGACACAGTTGCGTGAGGTGCTGGACTGTGGTCTGGCCGACGCCGTGCTGCTCGACAATATGGACGTACCGACCCTGCACGAAGCAGTGACGCTGACCGCCGGGCGAGTCGCACTGGAGGTCTCAGGCGGCGTCACCGCGCAGACGATCGCAGCGATCGCGGCAACCGGCGTCGACTATATCTCCAGCGGCGCGCTGACCCATTCGGCGCCAAACTTCGACGTTGCCATCGACATCGCAACCTGATCCGGCACATCGCAGCCGCATGGCATCCGCGCCGGCACAGGTCCCGCGCCGCTACAGTTTGGCGGAGATCGCGGCGGTTTCCCTGGCATTGCCCCAGGTCGGGGCATCGCTGCCATCGCCCCATGCGCGCGGACGATAGAAGGTGTGTACGCCGTATTTGTACATCTTCTTCATCTCGTGCACCCAGGACGGCCGCACCCAGTAGGCGTGATAGTGGGTCGACTTGCCGACTTCCGGCAGCCAGAGCTGGCCGTCCATCGTGGCCTTGGCGATCTTCTTGGCGCGGATCCACATGTCCGGCTCGCGCACCACGTCGGCGACATCGTCGCAGGCGAAGGTGAACTGGCAGGCGAGATGACGATGGGCGTTCTGGTAGACGACGCCGCACACCGTGGTCGGATAGAAGCCGGAGAACACGCGGTTCATCACCACCTGGGCGACAGCGATCTGGCCGCGCACCTGCTCGCCGCGCGCTTCGAAATACACCGCCTCGGCGAGGCACTTCTCGGCCTTGTTGCGGGCCTTCTCGCTGAGATTGAGACGCTCGGCCGGCGTCTTCTGCCGCTTCGGCTCGGCGGCGGCGACACCCTTGCCCACCTCCGTCGTGCCGCCCTTGCCGTCGGCGGCCGGTTGACCGGCCGGCTTGCCGTCCAACGGACTCGTCGCACCGGGTTGGGCCGGCGCAATCGCGCTCTTCAGATCGGGATCGGTCTGCGGCAGCACCACCACCGGCTCCTCGCCCGGCTGCCAGCGCTCGAGCGCGCCGCTGGGCACGCCCATGGCGCCGTTGCCAAAGAACAGCGAGGCCGTCTTGACCGAGAAGCCGTCGGTCGACGGCGGCAGTTCGGCGGCTTCCGGCATCTCGGCGCCGGCCGCGCTGCGGCCATCCGGCGATTGCGTGGCGTCGTACTGCGGAAGCGGCGGCGCCTTGAGTGCGGCCTGCAACTCCTCGTCGAGCGGCGCAGGCTCGGCCGCACCGGACGGCGCGGCTTCGGCGGTCTTGGCCCCCAGCACGTTGGCGTTCGACGGCGTCTCGGGCGTCTCCAGCCTGCCGTCAGGTTCGGCCTCGGGCGCGAGCCGCGCCAGACGATCGCCCTTCAGCGAGCGGTCGACGACCGGAAAATCGGACGAGCGCGGCCAGTGCATATCCTGGCCGAGCGGGCTGCGGGCGATCGCCGCGGTGATGTCGCTGCTCTCGCTGTCGAGACTGGCGAGGCGAACGGGGGCGATACGTGGAAGTGAAGTTCCGATCGGCCGCGGAAAACTGAAGGTCGCCACCTGGATCGGCGCGACGGTCGAGGCGATATGACGCTGCGAGCGCTCGGCGACGCCCGGCTGGCGCGCAAGCAGCGCTGCGAGATCCTGATAGCCGATTTCGCTCGGCAGCAGAGCGAAGAGGCAGAGGCTGAGACCGAAGGGCACACCGCGTGCGCCCTTCGGCCCATTACGCAACACAGACATCGGTACGCTCTACGCAACTCACACGGCCGTCATGCGCATTTCCGTGCAATTCGACCCATATCGTTGGTAACGAATTAAAGTTGCGAGCGGGTTAATCGGCGATGCATCCGCGCAACACGCAAGGCAGGTCAATATTTTGCGTGGCGCGATCGCTGAAGTTGGTGAATCGGACGTCGGCAGGAGTGGTAAAGATCCGGTCAACACCGATGGTTGACGGCGTCTTAACGCTCTGCGCGCGGTCGAGCTCGGCGAGGAGCATCAGGCTGCAGCAAAAAAAACGCGCCGGCAAAACGCCGGCGCGCTGCAACATCCGGGATGACGGCGAAGCTTACGCCTGGCTCGCCGCAGTCTTGCCGAGAGCCGCCTGCGCCGCGGCGAGCCGCGCGATCGGCACGCGATACGGCGAACACGACACGTAGTCGAGGCCGACCTGATGGCAGAACGCGATCGACGCGGGATCGCCGCCATGCTCGCCGCAGATGCCCATCTTCAGTCCTGCGCGGGTCTTGCGGCCGCGCTGCACGCCGATCTTGACCAGCTCACCGACGCCCGACTGATCGATCGAGATGAACGGGTCGATGTCGACGATGCCACGCGCAAGATAAGTGCCGAGGAAGCCCGCGGCGTCGTCGCGGCTGATGCCGAAAGTGGTCTGCGTCAGGTCGTTGGTGCCGAACGAGAAGAACTCGGCGGTCTGCGCAACCTCGCCGGCCATCAGGCAGGCGCGCGGCAGCTCGATCATGGTTCCGGTCTGATAGACCAGCTTGGCACCGGTCTCGCGCGTCACGGCCTCGGCCGTGGCGTCGATCCGGCCCTTGATCAGGTCGAACTCCGCCTTGGTGGCGATCAGCGGCACCATCACCTCGATGCCCACCGGCTTGCCGGTGCGCTTGGCGGCGACATCAGCCGCCTCGAAGATGGCGCGCGCCTGCATCTCGGCGATCTCCGGATAGGCGATCGCGAGACGGCAGCCGCGGAAGCCGAGCATCGGGTTGAACTCCGACAGCTCGCGCACACGGTCGGCGAGACGGCGCGGATCGGCGTTCATCGCCCGCGCCACTTCCTCGATCTCCGCCTGGGTATGCGGCAGGAACTCGTGCAGCGGCGGATCGAGCAGACGGATGGTGACCGGCAGCCCCTTCATGATCTCGAACAGGTCGACGAAGTCGGCCCGCTGCATCGGCAGCAGCTTGGCAAGCGCGGCGCGGCGCGCCTGCTCGTCTTCGGCGAGGATCATCTCGCGCACCGTGCGGATGCGCGTCTCCTCGAAGAACATATGCTCGGTACGGCACAGGCCGATGCCTTCAGTGCCGAAGCGCACTGCGGTGCGCGCATCCACCGGCGTATCGGCGTTGGCGCGGACCTTGAGCTTGCGTACCTCATCGGCCCAGCCCATCAGCGTGCCGAACTCGCCGGACAGCTCCGGCTCGATCATCGGCATGCGGCCGGCGAGCACCTGGCCCATGGCGCCATCGATGGTGATGACGTCGCCCGCCTTGAAGGTGCGGTTGCCGATGGTCATGGTGCCGCGGCCGTAGTCGATGCGGATCGAACC
This sequence comes from Bradyrhizobium sp. U87765 SZCCT0048, assembly GCF_018131225.1. GTDB lineage: Bacteria > Pseudomonadota > Alphaproteobacteria > Rhizobiales > Xanthobacteraceae > Bradyrhizobium_A. Next base: position 2,174,893 of record NZ_JAFCMM010000001.1, read on the forward strand.
GCAACCGGAGACGCAGGGCTTGCCCATGCCGCGCGCGACCACCGCGGCGTGCGAGGTCATGCCACCGCGGGTGGTGAGGATGCCTTCCGCGGCATGCATGCCGTGGATGTCCTCGGGGCTGGTTTCGATGCGCACCAGAATGACCTTGCGGCCATCGGCCTGGAGCTTGGCGGCTTCGTCCGACGAGAACACGATTTCTCCGGCGGCTGCGCCGGGCGACGCCGGCAGGCCGGTCGCGATGATGTCCCGCTCGGCACCTGGATCGATAGTCGGATGCAGCAACTGGTCGAGCGACGCCGGGTCGACACGCAGCACCGCTTCCTTCTTGCTGATCAGCCCCTCGCTCGCCAGCTCGACGGCGATGCGCAGTGCCGCCTTGGCAGTACGCTTGCCGTTACGGGTCTGCAGCATCCACAGCTTGCCCTGCTCGACCGTGAATTCCATGTCCTGCATGTCACGGTAGTGCTTCTCGAGCTGGCTGCAGATGCGGGTAAGCTCGGTGTAGGCTTCCGGCATCGCCGTCTCCATCGACGGCTTGTCCGAACCCGATTCCTGCTTCGCTTCCTCGGTGATGTCCTGCGGGGTGCGGATGCCGGCGACGACGTCCTCGCCCTGCGCGTTGATCAGGAATTCGCCGTAGAGCTTGCTCTCGCCGGTCGACGGGTTGCGGGTGAAAGCAACGCCGGTGGCCGAGGTGTCACCCATGTTGCCGAACACCATGGCCTGGACGTTCACCGCGGTGCCCCACGATTCCGGGATGTCGTGCAGGCGGCGATAGGTCACCGCGCGCGCATTCATCCAGGACGAGAACACCGCGCCGATCGCGCCCCACAGCTGGGCGTGCGGATCCTGCGGGAAGTCGTGCCCGGTCTCGCGTGCGACCGCGTCCTTGTACTTGCCGACAAGGCTGATCCAGTCGTCAGCCGTAAGGTCGGTATCGAGGCTGTAGCCCTTGCTGTCCTTGTAGCTGTCGAGGATGTCTTCGAAGTGGTGGTGCTCGAAGCCGAGCACCACGTCCGAATACATCGTGATGAAGCGGCGATAGCTGTCGTAGGCGAAGCGACGGTCGCCCGACTTCTCGGCCAGCGCCTCGACGGTGTCGTCGTTGAGGCCGAGGTTGAGCACGGTGTCCATCATGCCCGGCATCGAGGCGCGAGCGCCCGAGCGCACCGAGACCAGCAGCGGATTGCGGATGTCACCGAAACCCTTGCCCGTGATCTTGCTGATATGCGCGAGTGCCGCTTCGACCTGCGCCTTCAATTCCCTCGGATATGTCTTGTCGTTGGCGTAGAAGTAGGTGCAGACCGACGTCGGAATGGTGAAGCCGGGAGGCACCGGCAGGCCGAGATTGGCCATTTCGGCAAGGTTTGCGCCCTTGCCGCCGAGCAGCTCCTTGAGGCCGGCCTGGCCTTCGGCCTTGCCGTTGCCGAAGGTGTAGACCCACTTGCCGGCCTTGACCGCGATCGGCTTCGCCGCCGCGGGCTTGCTCGCGACCGGCTTCACAACCTTCGATTTCGTCGCCTTGGCAACCGGTTTTGCCACCGTTTTAGCTGTGGACTTCGCTGCGGGCCTGGCCACCGATTTGGCAACCGCGGACTTTGCCGCTGCCTTTCCGGCCGGCTTCGCGGCCGGCCGCGACTGGGGCTTGGCCGCCTTGGGCTTGGCACCCCGCGCCGTGGATGCGGCGGATGTCCTTGATTTTGCAGGGGCGGTTTTGGTCTTTGATGCAGCTTTGGCCATGGCTTCCAAACGTCAGCATGAGAGGGACAACAGCACGCGCCTTACACCACGGATACCCCCTGGCGTGCAAGCCATGCCGGCAGACGGCAACCACCTGATCGGGATGCGACTTTCGGCCGTTTCCGGCGCGTTTCAGAGGTGAAGCGCGCGCAGAACGCCAAGGCCCACCAGGCCGATGAAGATCAGGTAGATCGCAACGATAAAGTTCAGCAGCCGCGGCATCACCAGGATGAGGACGCCCGCAATGAGGGCGACGATGGCAGGAATGTGGGCGCTCGTAATGGTCATCGGAGGTCTCCGGCGGACACTGTGTCCAGGGCTGTCAAGATCCAGGGAAGAGGCAGGGAAGATCCGGGGCTCTCGCATTCGGCTGTCGAACGAATTCGGCTGCCGCATGCGAGAACCGTCGAATCGCGGCGGATATTAGCGGCGCGCCGAAGACGCCTCCAGCAGCGAAGCCCTGCGCGCATGCCGCGCGCATCGCCTTGCGCCAGCCTCATCGTCAGCTGCGCAGGGAGACGCTCGGACACCTCATCCGGTTCCCACGCCCGCGAAATTGACGCAATGAATCCACGGAAACATCAGGAACATCCCGTGCGACGCTGAATTGATGGGGGGCCGCGGCGATCCATTGCCGCCACTGATGAGGAGACGAGCGATGCGAAAAATGTTTGTCCTGGCGGCGATGGTCGCGATCGCCGCACCGATTGCCGCGCACGCGCAAGGCGTGGTGGTGGAAGAACATGTCACCACGGGCTACGCCGGCGCACCTCTTGTGGGCGGTGTTATCAGCGACGTGCAGCGTCCGCGCTTCCGCCGCTATATCGTCGAGGAGCAGGTGCCGTCTTACGCCATCGACGGGCCAGTGTCGGTCGGGACGGTGCTGCCCGACAGCGGCGTGACCTACTACGACGTGCCGCAACAGTTCGGCCCGACAACCTTTCGCTACACGGTCGTGAACGATCACAGCATTCTGGTCGACCCGCGCAGCCGTCGGGTAATGCAGGTGATCGAATAGCTGCGTGACGACATCGATCGCTGCAGCCAGATCGGTCCGCGACCAGATTGGTTCGGCGTGCAGTGCAGAGTGCGCGGCCTGTCCCCCCGCCTGCCGCTCGCCTGCCCGCGCCGGGAGTCCCGCCCCCGCCCCTCGGGGCGGGACTGCCCGTTTCGGATGCAACTGTTCGGGGCGCGTCAGGCCCTCCTGACGCCGACCAGCGTCCCTAGCCGTGCAGGATCGACAGCAGCGACGCCGTGGACTTGTAGTTCTTCAGCGCGAGGTCCTGAAATTCCGGAGTCCAGTTGGTGGCCTGGCGCTCCTCGGTGCTCATCGCAGAATAGCTCTTGAGAATGCCGAGGCTGAGCTGGCGCGGATCACCGCTGGACTGGCTTTGCTTCAGCGCACTCAACACTGAGGTACGCGTGCGCGCATCCAGTTCTTTCTTGGCCGCCTGCATCTCCTCACCGGAGAACTGCTTGCCCTGGTTGAGCGTGATCGCCGAGAGCGCCCGGTTGTCGAGAGACGACAGATCGGCGAGCTGGCCAGTCCTGCGGCCGCTGCTGAACACCAGATCCTTGTGGTTCTTCGCCGCTTCGGCCTTCTGCGCATCGAGAAGCGCGCGGGCGTCGCGGGCGACACTGGCAAAGTCGCGCGCCGGGCTGGTGCCCGTCCCCGGTTTTTGCGCCAGATAGTCAGCGACGGGATCGTTGGCGATGCCGCCCGGCGCCTTGGTCGGCGCGTGCTGGGTCGCCTTGATCCCCTTCAAAACCGCATCGTGCTGTGCCGCCCAGGTCGCGGTCGCCTTCTCCTCAGGGCTCGCGGCCTCGAGATAGTCGAGCGCGGCCTTGTAGCTGACGCTGTAGTCGCCGGTGAGGCGCGTGGTCGCGGCCGCCGGCGCCATCGCTGCGTTGAAGCGTGTCTTGAGCTCTGCGGAGGCAACCGCCTGTTCGTCCGGCGTGAACTTGCCGCCATTGTTGGTCGCGATTGCGAACAGCGCCCGGCGGTCGAGCGTCGACAGGCTGATGGTGGTCTTGCCATCGACGATGGGCCCCTTGACCTTGGCCGCGGCATAGAGCTGATCGAGCGTCGTGCGCGCCGTGGCCGCCACCGAGGCGAAATCGGGCAGCTTCGACGCGTCCGCGAGCTTGGCGCGCGCCTCCTCCGACAGCGTCAGGGTCGTCGCGGCGCTGCCGCCGAGCGGCGGCGTGCCATCGGCGGGATCGTTGTTGAGCGCGTTGGCGAGCGATGGCGTCGCGGCCGCGCGCGCATAAGCCGAACCGTACTGGGCGTAGGGGTTGAGGCCGGTGTTGACCGAGGTCATCGGCACGTCCTTGCATGGCGAAGGCGGCGAACGGCTATTTCTTAACAAACCGTTGCCCCGCGCCGACCATCGGCCCGCATGGTTAACAGGACGTAAATATTTCCGGACGTTTCCAGAAAATTCCTTCCCGCTTCCTGCAGGGCGGTACCAGGTGCGGGTGGAGGTGCCGGCCCCGCCCCGTCAGCGCCTTCTACGGGCAACGATGCGGTGGATGACCTTGCCAGAGGATGCGCTGACCACCTCCTCGTCGAGCGTGCGCTCGGCCGCCGCCAGTTCATCGCGCACCAGCGCCGCGTCGAAGGCCGCGTACAGCCGGCCCTGGCTATCCCGCAGGTCGTCGTTCGCCGTGACGCGCCAGCTCAGGTAGAGCACCCCGCCCGGCCTGACGATCTCGAACAGCCGTCGCACCGCCGGCGCGACGGCCTCGTGCGGCAGATGCATGATCACAGTCTCGCACAGCACGTTGTCGAAGCTTTCAGGCCCGATCCCGACGAGATCGGGCAGCTCGGCATGGCCGAACGCCAGCGCGGGATAGCGTCGCCGCGCCTCCGCGAGCAAGCCCTCGGACGCGTCAAAGCCTTCGGCGGGAAAGCCGTTGCTGGAAAGCCAGGCAACCTCGCGGCCGGAGCCGCAACCGATATCGACCGTGCGCCCCGGAACGAAGAAGCGACGGATCAGATCGTGAAGGTCGGTCGGCGGTGGCTGCTCGTGCCAGTCTTGTGCAAACGCCGCGGCAGCGCTGTCGTAGGCGGTGAGCGTGGCGCGATCCATCGGCGAAGCCTCCTCGAACGGCGGCTTTCATGCCACAGGCGGGCGTCTTTCCGCAGCGCGGAGGCGGCAGCCCTGATGTGCGAGGCCCGCATGGATCGCGCGAGGCACTCCGTCAGGGATGATCCGCCGCATCGCCACGAGGCGGCAGATCGATCCGTCCATCCGATCTATTCGATCAGTCTATTCGATTAGTCCTGGATCTTGGAGAAGTCCGCCACCGCGCGGGTCGCCGCGCGGATCTGGTTGAGTAGCTTGAGACGGTTCTCGCGGACCCTGGCGTCGTCGTCGTTGACCTTGACCTTGTCGAAGAACGCATCGACTGCCGGCCGCAGCTTCGCCATCGCGGTCATCGCCGCGGCGAAGTCTTCCTTCGCAACGGCAGCACTAGCGTCCGCCGTCGCGGTGCCGATGGCGGCGGCAAGCGCCTTCTCCTCGTCGAGGCGATAGAGCGAGGCATCGGGCGCACCATCATGCGCCTTGCCGTCCTTCTTCTCCTCGATACGCAGGATGTTGGCCGCGCGCTTGACGCCGGCGAGCAGATTCTTGCCGTCGTCGGTGTCGAGGAATTTGCCAAGCGCCTCGACGCGGCGCACCACCATCAGGAGGTCGTCCTGGCCGCCGAGCGCGAACACCGCGTCGACGAGATCGTGGCGCGCGCCCTGATCGCGCAACTGCACCTTGAGACGATCGGCGAAGAACGCCAGGAGATCATCCGGCAGCGCCATGTCGTCGACGGTTGCGTGACGGGCATCGGCCTGCTTGAGGCCGGCGATCGCCGCCGCAGCAGCCTTGCGCACCGGCAACCGCAACGTGTTGTCGAGCGCCAGACGAATGACGCCGAGCGCCGCGCGGCGCAGCGCGTAGGGGTCCTTGCTGCCGGTCGGCTTCTCATCGATCGCCCAGAAGCCGACCAGCGTGTCGAGCTTGTCGGCGAGCGCCACCGCGACGGCGACCGGATCGGTCGGCACGCGATCGTTCGGGCCTTGCGGCTTGTAGTGATCCTCGATCGCGGCGGCGACGGAGGCGTCCTCGCCCTGCGCCAACGCGTAGTAGCGGCCCATCAGGCCCTGTACTTCCGGGAATTCGCCGACGACTTCGGTCAGCAGGTCGGCCTTGGCGAGCTGTGCGGCGCGCCTTGTCTTCTCGATGTCGGCTCCGACCAACGGCGCGAGCTCAGCCGCGAGCTTCTCGATGCGGGCGATGCGCGCCGCCTGGGTGCCGAGCTTCTCGTGGAACACGATCTGATCGAATTTCGGCAGGCGGGCGTCGAGCTTCGTCTTGAGATCGGTCTCGTAGAAGAACTTGGCATCCGACAGCCGCGCGCGGATGACGCGCTCATTGCCGGCGACGATGGCATTGCCGCCGTCGGTCGCCTCGATGTTCGCGATCAGGATGAACTTCGGCGCGAGCTTGCCGGTACTCGGGTCGCGCACCACAAAACACTTCTGGTTGTTGCGAATGGTGGCGCGGATCACTTCGTCCGGAATCGCCAGGAACGCGGGATCGAACGCGCCCATCAGCACCACCGGCCACTCGACGAGACCGGCGACCTCGTCCAGCAGCACCTGATCCTCGACGAGCTCGAAGCCCTGCGCGAACGCCAGCTCCTTGGCGTCCTCCAGAATGGTGTCCTTGCGGCGCTGCGGATCGAGCATCACCTTGGCGTCGTGCAGCTTGGCCTCGTAATCGGCGAAGCGGCGCACGCTGAAGTCGGCCGGCGCCATGAAACGATGGCCGCGGGTGACCTGGCCGGCCTCGATGCCGTCGACGGAGAACGCGACGACGTCGGGGTCCTCGGTCTCCGGGCCGAAGGTCGCGATGATCGAATGCAACGGCCGCACCCATGACAGCGCACCCGGCTTCGCCGAACGCACGCCCCAACGCATCGACTTCGGCCACGGGAAGGTGCGCACGATCACGGGGAGGAATTCCGCCAGCACCTCGATCGCCGGACGGCCCGGCTTCTCAATCAGCGCCACGTAAAATTCGCCCTTCTTGGGATCCTTCTCGATCTTCGCCTCGTCGAGCGAGGCGAGGCCCGCGCTCTTCAGAAAGCCCTGGATCGCGGCATCGGGCACGCCGACGCGCGGGCCCTTGCGCTCTTCCTTGAGGTCGGGCTGGCGTGCCGGCACGCCGTGCACGGTGAGCGCGAGACGGCGCGGCGTCACGAAGGCTTTCGCGCCCTCATAGACGAGGCCCTCGGCCACCAGCTTGTCGGTGACCATGCGGCGCAGATCCTCCGCCGCCTTCGCCTGCATGCGTGCGGGAATCTCTTCGGAGAACAGTTCGAGCAGAAGATCGGGCATCGCTTATGCTCCACCGGCTTCGGTGGCGATCCAGGCTTCGCCGCAGGCCTTGGCCAGCTCGCGGACGCGCAGGATGTAGCTCTGCCGCTCGGTGACCGAGATCACGCCGCGGGCGTCGAGAAGATTGAACACGTGGCTTGCCTTGATGCACTGGTCATATGCCGGCAGCGCCATCAGGTGGCGCTCCCGCTTGCCGTCCTGCCAGCCGGCGTCGAGATATTTACGGCAGGCGCTCTCCGCCATCCTGAACTGTTCGAACAGCATCGCGGTGTCGGAGTGCTCGAAGTTGTGGCGCGAGTACTCGCGCTCCGCCTGCAGGAAGATATCGCCATAGGTCACCTTGTCGGCGCCCTCGCGGCCGTTGAAGTTGAGGTCGTAGACACGGTCGACGCCCTGGACATACATCGCGAGGCGCTCGAGGCCGTAGGTCAGCTCGCCGGCGACCGGCGAGCACTCGACGCCCGCGACCTGCTGGAAGTACGTGAACTGCGACACCTCCATGCCGTCGCACCAGCACTCCCAGCCGAGTCCCCATGCGCCGAGCGTCGGGCTCTCCCAGTCGTCCTCGACAAAGCGGATGTCGTGCAGGGCGGAATCGACGCCGATCGCCGCCAGCGACTTGAGGTAGAGGTCCTGGATGTCCGGCGGCGACGGCTTAAGGATCGCCTGGAACTGATAATAGTGCTGCAGCCGGTTCGGGTTCTCGCCGTAGCGGCCGTCCTTGGGGCGCCGCGAGGGCTGCACATAGGCTGCATTCCACGACTTCGGACCCAGCGCGCGCAGGGTGGTCGCTGGATGGAACGTGCCGGCCCCGACTTCCATGTCGTAGGGCTGCAGGATCACGCAGCCATAGTCGGCCCAGAACCGCTGCAGGGTCAGGATCAGGCCCTGGAACGAGCGCTCGGGCCGCATGTGGTCGGGCAGATTTTCCATGATCGTCTTAAGGTTTGGCTCACCGTGTCGGAACGCGGCGGACCGTATCGACGTGGATAACTGGAATCAAGGCGGCCCGGCCAGAAACTCCTCCCCCCGGGACGGCGTATACGTCGGGGCAGCGCGGGACGACCCTTCGATTCGCGAACCGACGGCCTCTCCATGCCGCCTCTGGGGGGACATCATCATGCTTCTTGCCGCTGCGACGGTCTTTCTCGTCGTGGCCGCGACCCTGGTCGCGGCCTCGCCGTTCCTGCATGCCGAGCGACAGCAGCGGCGGCGGCTGCGTGCGATCCGGAAAAATTGAACGAGGCGTGCAAGCGCCCCCTAACCGCGGCGCCGACCATCCAACCGGGCCTTGGACTTTGTTAGGACTCGCAGCGCTAGCCTCGATCGCGCGAGACGATCGTCTGCTTGAACCGCGACCTGCATTGTCGCGACCAATCGGACGCAGCCACGGAATGGAGCTTGCCGATGCCAGGACTTGAAATGGTCGTTGCCAGCGTGATCGTGTTGTCGCTCGTCGCCATGGCCTGGACCGGCATGCACGACACCCGCGTCCGCGTCCCCGTGCGCCGCCGGCAGCGGCGCTGAATCCTCACCGCGACGCTCTCCTCCAGAGCACGTCCGGCCCCCGCGGAAACCGCCCCAAAAAAATGCGCCCCGGCTCGTGCAAGGTGATGCCCCACCTGCCAGCCGGTGCCCGCATGTCTACAATGATTGTCGCAGGAACGAAGGCGCGCGCCGAATCAGGCGACGCGCCGTTTCTCACTCTGCCCAGTAAACGCCCGTCTTGGGGTCTCTCCGCAAGCGGCGGACGGGCTCGACGCGGGCTTCAGCCATATGCGCCGTGCGAACGCGTTCAAGCTCGTCATTGATCCGGCGGGCTTCCCGCAAGCCCCAGCGGACCAGCGCAGTCCCACCCAAGGCACCGACAAGAACCAGCAGCAGCGGCGGCATCGATCTGTCCTCGCTCATCCCCGCCGTTGTTTCGCACCGGCGTGTCGCGATTGTGGCGCCAGGGCCAGACGTCCCCTGACACCTTGCAGCACAGGATTAAAATCCGTAGCGCGCCCAGATTGCCCGGGTCTCCAGCGCCGAAATCAGCTCGTCCGGCAGCTCGGTGCCGCCGAACAGCGCCGTGGCGCCCGGGGCACGGCGTCCCAGCAGGCCAGCGAACGGGCCGCTGGCCGGAGCGATGACCGGTGTCTGCACCTTGTCGCCGAAGCGGGCCCGGAGCGTCGTCCGCAAGTCGCCGATGGCATCCGCAAGGCCGAGCTCGACCGCACGGCCGCCCGCCCAGTACTCGCCGGTGAACAGATAGTCGTCGGCGCCGCTCAGGCGGCTCCCGCGGCTGTCCTTCACGAGCGCGATGAATACCGCATGGATCTCGCGCTGGATCGCCTTGAGGCGGGCCACATCCTCCGGATTTTCCGGCAGGAACGGATCGAGCGTCGCCTTGTGCTCGCCGGCCGTATAGAGGCGCCGCTCGACACCGATCTTCTTGATCAACTGCTCGAAACCAAACGAGCCGCCGACCACGCCGATCGAGCCGAGGATGGAGGACGGATCGACCAGGATCTCGTCCGCGGCGCAGGCGATCATGTAGCCGCCCGATGCGGCGACATCCTCGACGAACGCGAGCACCGGCAGCTTCTTCTCGGCCGCGAGCTGGCGGATGCGCAGATAGATCTGGCGCGACTGCACCGGCGAGCCGCCCGGCGAATTGATCACCAGCGCAACCGCTTTTGCATTCTTGGTGGCGAAGGCACGCTCGAGCGTCCGGGCGATGCCGGATAGCGTCAGGCCCTGCCGCAGCGGGGTCACGGCGCCGATGACGCCACCAAGGCGCACGACAGGAACCACGGGTCGGTCGCCGCGCAGGCGCGCGGGCAACAGCTTGCGGCTGCGCGCCAGCACATGGCGCGCGAAACCTGTGAGTCCGGGTTGGGGATGGGAAGGGTCTGGCTGGCTCATCTCCCTGAGATAGCGATGGCGAGCACAATTGTCATCCGTCAGGCTGCATTGCAGCCGGACGAAACGGCTGTGGCAGACCGCACATGAATATCGTGGAAATGACACGATTGCGTAACCGCGCGTTAACCACTGGAACGCTTCTTGCTTAGATGAATTGGCTATCGACGTCGCGATACCGCGTTCGTGATCTGGCGATCACGAGACTTGATCGCAGACCGTTGATGTCCGGCTCTAGGTTGTAACGGGCGAGTGATGGTGCCGCGATGAAGATCTATCTTCTCCTGCTGATGATGGGCGTGCTCCTGACCGCAATCCGCATGACGTCGCTGCCCGATTCGCGATCAGAAACGCTGCCGCAGTAAGCAGCCTCACGTCCCGGCGAGCGTCAGCGGCTGCTCGCCACGCATCACGCCCTGCAGGGCCGGATGCGGTTGCCCCGCCGCGTCGTTGAGCGCGATTCCTCTGAGCAGCCGCATCGGCGCACGCCCGCCCTTCACCGCCTGCACCAGCACGCGGATCGCCGGCGACGCCGGATCCGGATGCACCGGCAAGATGCTCAGGCTGCCGAAGCCGCGGGCCAGTGCCGCCATCACCTCCGCCAGGGTCTCCGCTCGCCAGATCAGCGTCAGTGCACCGCCCGGACGCAGCACACGGCGGGCTGCATGGACCCAGCCGTCGAGGGTCGTCGCATCGGCCTGATGGGCAAGGCTCCGCCCGGGATCGGGAGACGCCCGGTGGCGGCCGGGATCGTTGAACGGCGGGTTCATCAGCACGGCATCGACGCTGTCGCCGGGGAGCCCTGCCGCAGCAAACGCCGCCGCCCCGGCCGTGACGTCGAGTTCCAGCACCTCGGCGGGCAGGGCATTGGCGGCGGCATTGTGCCGCGCCAAGTCCGCAAGGCCCGGATCGATCTCAACCAGGACGAGGTCGAGCCCGCCGACCCGGCGGGCCAGCGCCAGCCCCGCGGCGCCCACCCCGGTTCCAAAATCGACCACCCGGTTCCCGGCCGTCCCGACGGTGGCCGCCGCCAACAGGATGGCGTCGTGACCGGCCCGGTGGCCGCGGCGGCGCTGGCGCAACACAAGCCGGCCGCCGAGAAATCCATCTTCGGTGAAGGATTCGGCCTCAGTCATCGGCCCGCAGCTCATGGGCGAGCCCGGCCTCGGTCAGGAGCTGGCGCGCCGCGCGCAGGTCGTCCTCGGTCACCAGCAGCCGCCGGGGCAGCACCCCGAGCGAGCCTTCGATAATGCTCATGTTCTGGTCCAGCACCAGATGGCCGATCCCGGCCCCGTCGAGCAGGGCCTCGACCGCCGAAACCAGCACCATGTCGTTGGTCCGCAACAATTCACGCACGCTGCCCCCCAAGGTGGTCCATATGATATTGAGGGGCCATGGGATTTGACGCCCTCGCCGCAATGCGGCAGATTCCGGTCCGTTATCAAGCCTCAAGAACTTCTGGAGATCCGGCGTGGCGGTGGTTGTTCCTTTCGAGAGTCCCTCGTCCGGGTCGATCGACGAACTGGTGGCTCTTGTCGCCTCCGACATGGAGCGGGTCAACAGCACCATCCTGTCGCGGACAGGCTCCGAAGTCACCATGATCCCGGAGGTCGCCAACCACCTGATCTCCTCGGGCGGCAAGCGGCTGCGGCCGATGCTGACGCTGGCCATGGCCCAGCTCGCCGGCTACACCGGCGACGGCCATATCAAGCTCGCCGCCGCCGTCGAGTTCATGCACACCGCGACCCTGCTGCACGACGACGTCGTCGACGAGAGCGAGCTGCGGCGCGGCAAGCTGTCCGCCCGCATGGTGTGGGGCAACGAGGCCAGCGTGCTGGTCGGCGACTTCCTGCTGGGGCAGGCGTTCCGGATGATGGTCGAGGTCGGCTCGCTGCGCGCGCTCGACATCCTGTCCGCCGCCGCCGCCACCATCGCCGAGGGCGAGGTCGCCCAGCTCGCCGCCGCCAAGAACACCGCCACGACCGAGGATGAGTACCTCGCCGTGATCCGCGGCAAGACCGCCGAGCTCTTCGCCGCCGCCTGCGAGGTTGGACCGGTGATCGCCAACCGTCCGAAGGCCGAGCAGACCGCGTGCCGTTCGGTCGGCATGAATCTCGGCATCGCCTTCCAGCTCGTCGACGACGTGCTCGACTACGGCGGCAAGGCCGCCAAGCTCGGCAAGAACGTCGGCGACGACTTCCGCGAGGGCAAGATCACCCTGCCCGTCGTGCTCGCGTTCCGCCGCGGCAGCGACGTCGAGCGCGCGTTCTGGATTCGCACACTCGAGCGCGGCGAGATCGGCGACACCGATCTCGACCATGCGATCGGGCTGATGGCCAAGCACCGCACGCTGGAAGACACCCTGACCCGCGCCCATCACTATGGCGCCATGGCGGTGGATGCGCTGGCGCTGTTCCCGTCGTCCCCGATGAAGACGGCGCTGGAGCAGGTCGTCGCGTTCTGCCTCGCGCGCTCGCACTGATCTCCTGACCGCTGCTCCGACCACCTGTCGCCGGACACCGGCGGCGGTGCGCGCCCCAGTCCCGGGAGCGAGACATGCTGCAGACCCTCGCGATCTCGAACTACCGCTCGATCCGCGAACTCGCCATTCCGCTCGACCGCCTCAACGTCGTGACCGGGCCGAACGGCAGCGGCAAGTCGAGCCTCTATCGCGGCCTGCGGCTGCTGGCGGAGACCGCGCAGGGGCAGCTCGTCGGCTCGCTGGCGCGCGAAGGCGGCGTGCAGTCGACGTTCTGGGCCGGGCCTGAAACCATCTCGCGCGACGTCCGCACCCGCAAGCATCCGGTGCAGGGCACGGTGCGCAAGAAGCCGATGCAACTGCGCCTCGGCTTCGGCGCCGAGGACCTCAGCTACGCCATCGACATCGGCTATCCGCCGAACGGCGTGTTTGGCCTCGATCCGCAGATCAAGCGCGAATGCATCTGGTCAGGCCCGGTGTTCCGCCGCGGCTCTCTGCTGGTCGATCGCCGCGGCAAGGCGCTGCTGGCCATCACCAATGACGGTGACTGGTCCCAGATCCCTGGCGAGATGTCCGACTTCGAAAGCATGATGCAGGCTTTCGCCGATCCACGCACCGCGCCTGAAATGATCGCCGTGCGCGAACGCCTGCGGGCGTGGCGCTTCTACGATCATTTCAGGACCGACCGGCAATCGCCGTGCCGCCTGCCGCAGGTCGGAACGTATACGCCGGTGCTCGCCGACGATGGCGCCGATCTCGCCGCGGCGCTGTGTACCATCCAGATGATCGGCGACCGCGCCGGCCTCGACGGCGCCATCGACGATGCCTTTCCGGGCTCGACGTTGCAGATTCCATCACGCGACGGCTGGTTCGAGGTGGAAATGAGCCAGCACGGGCTGCTGCGCCCGCTCAAGGCGGCCGAACTGTCCGACGGCACGCTGCGCTACCTGTTGCTGGTTGCGGCGCTGCTGACGCCGCGCCCGCCGGAGCTGATGGTGCTCAACGAACCGGAAACCAGCCTGCATCCCGACCTGATCCCGCCGCTCGCACGGCTGATCGCCGCGGCGGCCGAACGCTCGCAGATGATCGTGGTGTCGCACAACGGCAGGCTCGTCGAACTGCTGCGCGAGGAAACCGCCGCGCTGATCGAGCTGCGCAAGGATTTCGGCGAGACCGGTCTCGCCAGCGACGATCCGGATCGTCCCGCCCTGCTCAACGGCCACGCCCGCTGGACGTGGCCGTAGCGCTGACGCGCGATCGCTCGTTCAGCTCAGCACGCTGGCCTCGACCCACCACTCCGGATGCTCGCTGCGGATCGCTGCTGCGGCTGCGCTCGCCTCGCCGCCCGTGGAATAGACCCCGAAGCAGGTCGCGCCCGACCCCGACATGCGGGCGAGCCGCACGCCGCCGGTCGCGCGCAGCGCCGCCAGGACATCGGCGATGATCGGCTGAATGCGGATCGCCGGCGCCTCGAGATCGTTGATGCCGCCGATCAGCGCATCGAGCCAGACGTCGAAGCCGGCCTTGGCCGGCGGCCAGGCGATCGCCTCCAGCACCTCCGAAAGGCCGGTGCGCAGTTGGCCCGGCTTGAGGCCGAGTGCGGTGAACACGTCCTTCGTCGCCACGGGCACCCGCGGATTGACCAGCACGCATGGCAGCGGCGGCAGGTCGATGGGCGTGATGGTTTCGCCGACGCCGGTCATGATGCAGGCGCGCGAGGCGACGCACACCGGAATGTCGGCGCCGGTGGCACGCGCCACCTCCATGATCCGGGTGTCGTCGAAGGGCAGGTTGTTGCTGGCGGCGAGCAGCCGCAGCGCCGCGGCGGCATCGGCCGAACCGCCACCGATACCTGCCGCCGCCGGCAGGTGCTTGTCGAGGGTAAAATGGCCTGACTTCAAGCCGGCGATGCGCTCGCCGAGCGCATGAGCGGCCCGGAACACGAGATTGTCGCCGAGCGCACCGCATTCGGCGGCGCGCGGACCAGTCACGGCCAGCGCGGTCTCGGAGGCGGGCGCAAGCGTGAGGCCATCGGCAACACCGGCGAACGCCACCACGCTCTCCAGCTCATGGTAGCCGTCGGGACGGCGTCCGAGCACCCTGAGCGTGAGATTGACTTTCGCGCGCGCGCTCTCGGTCAGCATGACGAAGCGGTTCCTCATCGAGCCAAAGGCGGCTCGCTGGCCATGCCCTAGAGCATTTTGTGCCGGAGGGGAACAAGGGAAAGGTATCGGGAACAGGACAGGGCGGTGGCTCGCCGCCACCGCCCTGCATGCGAAACGTCAAGCGTGGGCCGACCCGCGAACTAGCCGCCCTTGTCGCCTTTGTCGTCCTTCTTGTCCTTGTCGGCGGAGGCCGCGGCCGGCGACGCATCGTCGGGCAGGCCGTTCTTGATTTTGGCCTCGATCTTCGGAAGCTCTTCGGGATCGGGCTTGAGGTCGCGGGCGTGCGCCCACTGGAAGCCGGCCTCCAGCTTGCGGCCGACACGCCAGTAGGCGTCGCCAAGATGGTCATTGATGGTCGGGTCCTCGGGCTTGAGGTCGACGGCGCGCTCCAGCGTCTTCACCGCATCCTCGTAGTTGCCGATGCGGAAATAGGCCCAGCCCAGCGAGTCGACGATGTAGCCGTCATCCGGGCGCTGCTCGACGGCGCGGCGGATCATTTTCATCGCCTCGTCGAGATTGATGCCCTGATCGATCCAGGAATAACCGAGATAGTTGAGGACATGCGCCTGATCAGGCTGCATCTCCAGCGCCTTCTTCAGATCGGCCTCGGCCTTCGGCCACTGCTTGGAGCGCTCCTCGCAGATGCCGCGGAAGTAGTACAGCACCCAGTTCGGCTTGTCGGAGGTGAGATCGATGCCCTGCGAGTAGGTGGTGGAGCAGTCCTCGAACTTCTTGCGCGAGCGCTCGATGTTGCCGAGCGCCATCACGGCCTCGACGTCCTTCGGGTCCTGCGCGATGGTCTCCTTGAGGATCTTGATCGCCTCGTCGCCGCGATCGGCGGCATCGAGATCGGTGGCCAGCTGGATCTGGGCGTTGCGCTTGAGCGGCGAGTTCGCCGGCACGCGCTCATAGACCTTGATCGCCATCTGCGGCTTCTTCACCGATTCATAGAGATCGGCGAGCGACAGCAGCGCCAGCGCATGGCGCGGCTCGAGATAGAGCGCGAGCTGGAGATAGACCAGTGCGAGATCCTCGCCGCCGCGACGGGTCAGCGAGGCGCCGATGCCATAGAGCGCTTCGGCGGCGCCGGCCTGCGGCGAATCGGCGAGCGGCGGCAGCTTCTTGCCGGCCTTGGTCTCGCGCAGGCCGTCGACCACCACCGGGTGGCGGGCGAGCTTCTTGTCGAAGGCCTCATAGATCGCCGCAGCCGCTGCAGGGTCCTTCGACCGCGACAGCCAGTGCGCATAGGCCTCGGCAACCCGCAGCGCCGAATCGTCGAGCTTGTAGGCGCGCTCCAGACGCACGCCGGCGTCCTTCGACTTGCCCGCGAGGTCGAGCAGCATGCCCGTATGGAAGTCCTTGAACAGCGGGTACCATTCCGGCCCCTGCAACTTGTCGATGCTGGCGACCGCCGCCTGGGTATTGCCGGCGCCGTACTGCGCCCAGCCCGACAGCAGCGCCGCGACGAGATCGGTAATCGGGCCGCGGACCGACTGATTGATGTTCTGCTGGGCGGCGCCATAGCGCTTCAGCTTGAGGTCACGCACGCCGACCACAAGACGCGCGACGCGGTTGTTCTTGTCGATGGTCAGGATGCGCTCACCGAGCTTGACCGCCTCGTCGATGTCACCCTCGGCCAGCGAGGAGATGAAGGCACGGTCGAGCAGCTCGTTGTTCTTGGGATCGGAGCGCAGCGCGGAGCGATAGAACGCGGCCGCGGACGCGGCGTCGCGCTCGACACTGGCATGGCGCGCGGCAAGATAACTGCCGGCGGTCGTCATGGACATCAGGTCGCGGCTGGTGGGAAACGCGGTGCTCTTGGCACCCTCGCCCCTGGCGCCCTCGGTTTTGGCCGCCTCGCCCTTGGCACCGTCCTGCGCCAGCGCGGGCGCGCCGGCGGCCAATGCGGCGATGGTGACGGCGGCGACCGCCAGACGATTGAAACGAATGAACTTCATCACGACTCGCCTGGCTCCAAGATTAAGTCCCGGATTTTGATGGACGGATTCGGGCATCAGCGGAATGGGACGACGGCCTCACCGACCGCTTGCGACGGCCCGATTGAATTGCAGGGCACCATGCGGCGCACCGGTTCGCGACAATGGCGCTTTTGCTGCACGACCGCAAGAACATGCGACAGGCGTTTGGCCTGCGCACTGTGGCGGGATCGTGGCCGAATGCGGCAGCGGCGCGGCCGCCGCGGCCAAATGCCCGTGAGTGGATGGCTCTACCCAAGCCGGCAGACGGCGCGCACCCGCGGCCACGCAGGCGGCGCCGGCCGTTCCCTTTACATCGCCTGATAGTTCGGGCCGCCGCCGCCCTCTGGCGGAACCCAGGTGATGTTGCCGTTGGGATCCTTGATGTCGCAGGTTTTGCAGTGGACGCAGTTCTGGGCGTTGATCACAAATCGCGGATCGCTACCCTCTTCCACCCACTCGTAGACCCCCGCGGGGCAATAGCGGTTGGACGGGCCGGCGAACACGTCGTGCTCGGACGTCTTCTGCAGGGTCATATCCTTGACCTTGAGGTGGATCGGCTGATCCTCCTCATGGTTGGTGTTGGACAGGAACACCGACGACAGCTTGTCGAATGTCAGCTTGCCGTCCGCCTTGGCCGCCGGCACGGGGCTGTGCGCCTTGGCCGGGTCGAGCGCGGCGCGATCCGGCTTGCCGTGCCCCACAGTGCCGAACAGCGAGAAGCCGAACAGCGTGTTGGTCCACATGTCGATGGCGCCGAGCGGCGCGCCCAGCAGGGTGCCGAACTTCGACCACAGCGGCTTGACGTTGCGGACCTTGTAAAGATCCTGGCCGACCGGCGAGGACCGCCAGGCGTTTTCGTACTCGGACAATTCGTCGTTGGCGCGGCCGGCGGCCAGCGCCGCAGCGACATGCTCAGCCGCGAGGAGACCCGAACCCATGGCGTTGTGGACGCCCTTGATGCGCGGCACGTTGACGAAGCCTGCGGCGCAGCCGATCAGCGCGCCGCCGGCGAACGACAGCCGCGGCACCGACTGGTAGCCACCCTCGGTGATGGCGCGCGCGCCGTAGGCAAGGCGCTTGCCGCCCTCGAACACGTCGCGCACCAGCGGATGGGTCTTGAAGCGCTGGAACTCGTCGAACGGCGACAGATAGGGATCGGCATAGTTGAGGTGGACGACGAAGCCGACGGCGACGAGATCGTCGTCGTAGTGGTACAGGAACGAGCCACCGCCGGTGGAATTGTTCAGCGGCCAGCCGAACGAGTGCTGGATCAGGCCCTTCTTGTGCTTGGCCGGATCGATCTGCCAGACCTCCTTGAGACCGATGCCGAACTTCGGCGGCTCGCTCTTGGCGTCGAGGGCAAACTTCGCGATCAGCTGCTTGGACAGCGAGCCCCGCGCGCCTTCGGCGAACAGCGTGTACTTGCCGAGCAATTCCATGCCACGGGTAAAGGACGCCTTGGGCTCGCCATCACGGCCGATGCCCATGTCGCCGGTGGCGATGCCGCGCACCTCGCCATGCTCGCCATAGATCACTTCGGTCGCGGCGAAGCCGGGGTAGATCTCCACCCCGAGCGCCTCGGCCCTGGTGGCGAGCCAGCGGCACACGTTGCCGAGCGAGCCGATGTAGCAGTGATGGTTGTCCATCAGCGGCGGCATCAGGAAATTCGGCAGGCGAATCTTGAGGCTGGAGGTCGTCCAGTAGAAGTGATCGTCCGTGACCTGGGTCTTGAGCGGGCAATCAGGGTCCTCGCGCCAGTCCGGAACCAGCTTGTCGAGCCCCGCCGGATCGATCACCGCGCCGGACAGGATATGGGCGCCGACTTCCGAGCCCTTCTCGACCACCACGACGCTGAGTTCGGGGTTGAGCTGCTTGAGGCGGATGGCCGTGGTGAGGCCGGACGGCCCCGCCCCGACGATCACGACGTCGAATTCCATGGATTCGCGCGGCGGCAGCGGCTCGGTGCTCATGCTGAGGTCTCAAATACCCTGAATAAGAACGTTTCCAATCCTGTTGTTTCCGATTTTTGGGCCGTCGACAACCCCCGCCCGGCACAGCCGCCTCCGCGGCGCTCCGGGCATGGACGATCAGCCCGCTTGTATGCCACATGGAGGCGTATCAACGCTCCACCATCCGCTTTAAACTTGGTCGCCGGCCCGACCGGCCCGCAGGTCCATCGATCCACGCCGCATGCTGCACGAACCCGCACCGTCCGTTCACCAGTTGCTTGCCTTCTACCTCGAGGCCGGGGTGGACTGCGCGCTGTCGGACGAGCCGGTCGACCGCCTTGCGGAGGAGACGGTCGAGGACCTCGCGCCCGCCCAGCGCCCGGCGCTGCGGACATCAGCGCCTCTCACCGCAGCAGCCCCTGCGGTCGTGCCATCATCGCGCAACGACGCCGCGCCGCCGCCCGACATCGCCATCACCTCCGCGCGCGAGGCCGCCCGCACCGCCACCACGCTCGAGGAACTGCGGGCGCTGCTCGACAATTTCGACGGCTGCGCGCTCAAGTCCACGGCAACCCGGCTGGTCTTCGCCGACGGCACCCCGCAGGCGCGCATCATGTTCGTCGGCGAGGCTCCCGGGCGCGACGAGGATATCGAGGGCCTGCCGTTCGTCGGCCGTTCGGGCAAGCTGCTCGACCTGATGATCGGCGCCATCGGGCTCGACCGCACCAAGGTCTATATCGCCAACGTCATTCCGTGGCGTCCGCCGGGTAACCGCACCCCGACACCGCAGGAGACCCAGATCTGCCTGCCGTTCATCCAGCGCCAGATCGAACTGGTCGATCCCGATATTCTGGTGACCATGGGCAACCCGTCGACCCAGTCGCTGCTGCGCACCCGCGAGGGCATCATGCGCACCCGCGGCAAGTGGATCGACTATGACACCGGCCGGCGCACCATCCGCGCCATGCCGACGTTCCATCCCGCGTACCTGTTGCGCTCGCCCGCCTACAAGCGCCTCGCCTGGCAGGACCTGCGCGCCATCCGCAAGGCATTGACGCCGGCGTGAAGCGCAAGAAGCGCTGGCCGCAGACACGGCATCTCCGCATATTCGGCGTCATCACCGGCTTGCCCGGAGATCCATCTTGTCAGGGTGTCGGCTTGAAGCTGGATGGCCGGATCAAGTCCGGCCATGACGCCGAGTGTGGAGGGCCGCCGTCCGCAACCACATCACGGCAACGTTTGGCACACGTCGTATGACGCCTCACCCCTGCTCGAACAGCCGCTTGCGCAGGCGCAGCGCGCGGCCGGACGGACCGCCCGGCGCCATGGTGGCGAAGGCGTTGAGATAGTTCGCCTTGGTGCGCAGGATGTGGGCGATCAGCAGGCGCGACAGCCGTGCGGTATCGCCGGCGCCGATCAGGCGGATCATGGCCTGATGATCCTTGAAAGAGCGCGCCGGCTCTCCCTCCGCTTTGATCGCCAGATGGGTGCGCAGCGCGGCGACGCGGCCAAGGATCTGGCCATAGGCACGCTCGAGGTAGCGGTTGCGGCAGGCGGCGAAGAACGCGAGATGAAAATCGGTATCGGCGCGGCCGTACGCCTGCAGGTCCTTGCCGCGGATGGCCGCAGCCATGCGTTCCTGCGCCGCCCGCAGCGCCCGCGTCAGCTCGGCCGTCCGGCCCCCCGCGAGCGCGAGCCGCATGGCCTGCACCTCCAGGCCGGCGCGATGGTCGCACAGCTCGGCGATGTCCTCGGGTTTCGGCGTAAACACATAGGTGCCGGACTTCGGCACGATATGCACGAGATCCTGCATCTGCAGGATATTGAGCGCCTCGCGCACCGGCGTGCGGCTGACCTCGAACGCCGCCGCCAGCGTGTCCTCCGACAACCCCTCGCCGAACTCGAACTCGGCATCGACGATCGCGGCGCGGATGCGCTCGGCAATGGTCTGCGCCAGTGTCGGCGCGGCGGTGTTGCGTGGCTTCGTCCCCATGGCGCTATGCTATCTCACCTCGCTGGCTGATCCATAGCGCCATGGGCCGTTTCCTTTAGTCCCGGCGCGCCTTCAGGCTCATGCACAGGAAGAAGCCGAGGATCGGGAAGATCGCGAGCACCAGCAGCGCGAGCTGGAAGCTGTCGGTCGCCGTCTTCACCCAGCCCACGAGATAAGGCCCGGTGAAGCCGCCGAGCTGCGCGAAGCCGTTGATCGCGGCAAGGCCGCCAGCGGCAGCGGCGCCCGACAGGAACTGGGTCGGCAGCGTCCAGAACACGCCGAGATACGACCACAGGAAGAACGCGCAGGCGCACAGCAGCATCAGCCCGACCAGCGGGCTCGGCGCGAACGTGCTCGCCGCCAGGAACAGGCCGCCGAACAGGCCGGCGATCGCGGTGTGGATCTTGCGCTCGCCGCTGCGGTCGGAACTGCGGGCGATCACCACGAGGCCGATCGCCGCGAACACGAACGGGATCGCCGAGACCACGCCGGTCTGCAGCGTCGTCAGGTTGCCGAGGCTCTTGACGATCTGCGGCAGCCACATGATGACGCCGTACACGGCGATGCCGTTGAACATGTAGACCAGCGTCAGCAGCCAGACACGGTAGTCGCTGAAGATCTCACCAAGCCGATGGCGGGTATCGCCGGCCGCCGTGGCCCGCTCCGCCTCGAGCTGCGCCAGCAGCCACCGCCGCTCGTCCTCCTTCAGCCAGCGCGTGTCGGTCTCCGGCCGGTCGACCAGATAGAAGAAGGTGAAGACGCCGAGCAGAATGGCCGGCAAGCCTTCGAGCAGGAACATCACCTGCCAGCCGCGGAAGCCGAACAGGCCCTCGCCGGCGTCGATCAGCCAGGCCGACAACGGTGCGCCGAACACGATCGACAGCACGGTCGCGGCCATGAACGACGCGGTCGCGCGTCCACGCTCCTTCGCCGGAAACCAGAAGGTGAGATACAGCAGCACGCCCGGCGCAAAGCCGGCTTCGGCGACGCCGAGCAGGAAGCGCAACACATAGAACGAGGTCGCGCCCTGCACATAGGCCATGGCGCAGGACACGATGCCCCAGGTCACCATGATGCGCGCGATCCACACCCGCGAACCGAGCCGATGCAGCATCATGTTGCTGGGAATCTCGAACGCCATGTAGCCGATGAAGAAGATGCCGGCGCCGAGACCGAACATGTAAGGCGTCAGGCCGACGTCCTTGTTCATATGCAGCGCCGCGAAGCCGATGTTCACGCGGTCGAGATAATTGACAATGAAACAGATGAAGCAGAACAGCACGATCCGCGTGTTCAACTTGCCGATGGTGCGGTCGCGCACGTCCGCGCCGCTGTGCGCAACCTGTGCGCCGATGACATCCGCCATGGATTCCCCCCGTTTGTCCCGGCCCCGTCACCGATGCGGAGCTTGCCACGCCCCTATAGCCATGGACATCCCCCCACGCAAGTAGCATACATAAACTAGAACCCTAGTTAGCCTTGTGACGGTTCCAGCGCCGTTGCCCGGCTCGCCACGACAAGAGGACGCCATGACCGCCCCCGCCGCCGACACCACCTTTTTTCGCGACCGCGTCGTGCTGGTCACCGGCGGCGCCTCCGGCATCGGCCGTGCGGTGACCGAGAAGCTGCTCGCGGCGGGCGCGAAGCTCGCGGTGTGGGATCTGCGCGATGACCGCCTCGCAGAGCTTGCGCGAACCTACGGCGCCCAGGTGCTGACGCGCCGTGTCGACGTTTCCGACAAAACTGCCGTGGATGCTGCCGCCGCCGAAGTCGCGGCCACGCTCGGACCGATCGACCATCTCGTGAACAATGCCGGCATCATCGGCCGCCGCATGACGGTGCGCGAGCTCGACGCCGGCGAGCTCGAACGCGTGCTCGCGGTCAATCTCAAGAGCGCGTTCTACGTCTCGCACGCGTTCTGCCGCCACGGCAGCGATCGGCCGCAGCGCTCGATCGTCGGCCTGTCGTCGATCGCCGCACGCACCGGCGGCATGGTCGGCAGCATCGCCTACGCGACCACCAAGGGCGCGGTGGCGAGCTTCACGGTGGCGCTCGCCAAGGAGCTGGCGCCGGCCGTGCGCGTCAACGCGCTCGCGCCCGGTGTGATCGACACCGAGATCCAGAACGACGTGTTCGCCGATCCCGGGCAGATTGCCGCGATGGCCGACGTCATTCCGCTGAAGCGGCTCGGCACGGCCGCGGAGGTCGCCGAGGCCGTGGTGTGGCTGCTGTCGCCGGCATCCGCCTATATCACCGGCGTCGTGCTCGACGTCTCCGGCGGCCGATAAACAGCAACCAGACAAGAGGCCATGACATGACACAGGCACGCGCACTGAAAACCCTGCTCGGCCAGGGACGGATCATCCAGGCTCCGGGGGCACCCGATGCGCTCACCGCGCGCCTCGTGCAGCAGGCCGGCTTTCCTGCGATCTACATGACCGGCTTCGGCGCCACCGCGAGCCGGCTCGGCCAGCCCGATCTCGGCCTCATGAGCCAGACCGAGATGACGACCCATGCCCGCGACATGACGCGCGCGGTGTCGATCCCGGTGATCGCCGACGCCGACACCGGCTATGGCGGGCCTGCCAACATCGTCCGTACCGTCGAGGAGTATCTTCAGGCCGGCGTCGCCGCGATCCATCTCGAGGACCAGCAGCTGCCCAAGCGCTGCGGCCAGCTCGCCGGCGTGCGGGTGATCTCGGCGGAGGAAAACGTGCGGCGGCTGCGCTGCGCGATCGCCGCCCGGGGCGCGAGCGAGATGCTGATCATCGCGCGTACCGACGCCCTGCCCGGTGCCGGCGCCGCGGAGGCGATCCGGCGGGCGAAGCTGTATCAGGACACGGGCGTCGACCTCGTGTTCGTCGACGGCATCAAGACCATCGCCGACGTCGAGGCGGTGGCGAAGGCGGTCGACGGCCCCAAGGTGGTCAGCATCGTCGACGGCAACGAGACAACCGCGCTGACCGCCCGCGACCTTGAGCAGATGGGCTTTCAGCTCGCGTTCTATGCGCTCTCGACGCTGTTCTCGGCGGTCAAGGCGATCGCGGACACCCTGGCGGTGCTCAAGCGCGACGGCACCCCGCGCGCCCGTGCTGCCGATATGGTGACCTACCAGGCCTACAGCGACCTGGTCGGACTGCCCGCGTACGAGGACCTCGACGAGCACTATGGCTGGTCGGCCGGCACCTGAGACAGGTTATCCACAGGATCGTCACGCCGCTTCGAACCCGTCGGCGGAACATGGTTGCTATCTCTGGCGGCGAAAGCGATAGAAATCGCCTATGATTTCGGCGATAAAGGGAAACAACTTCCCTTTGTTCGCCGGGACAGAAGAACAAATGACTGCAATCCCTGCCGACGAGGCTTGTGACGACGTCCGGGCGCGCGCCAACGTCCTGCGGCTTGCTGTCGCGCAGTCCCTGACCGGCGCCAATGCCGCGGTGATCTTCGCCACCGGCTCCATCGTTGGCGCAACGCTCGCGCCCGACACCTCCCTCGCGACCTTGCCGATCTCGATCTATGTCGTCGGCATCGCCTGCGGCACGCTGCCGACCGGCGCGATCTCCCGGGCCTTCGGCCGGCGCACGGCGTTCATGATCGGTGCGGGTTGTGGTGCGCTGTGCGGATTGATCGCCGCGATCGCCATCCTGCGCGGCTCTTTCGCCCTGTTCTGCTGCGCGACCTTCCTCGGCGGGCTCTATGCCGCCGTCGCCCAGTCCTACCGTTTCGCCGCCGCCGACGGCGCCAGCGCGGCGTACCGCCCGAAGGCGCTGTCCTGGGTGATGGCGGGCGGCGTCTTCGCGGGCGTGCTAGGTCCGCAACTCGTACAGTGGACCATGGATATCTGGCCGCCATTCGTGTTCGCGGCGAGCTTCATCGCCCAGACGGTGGTCGCACTCGTCGCCATGGCGGTGCTGGCCGGCGTCGATGCGCCGCCGCCACCGGCCACCAGCCATGCGGACGGACGCCCGCTGTTCGCCATTGCCCGCCAGCCGCGCTTCGTCGCCGCGGCACTGTGCGGCACGGTGGCGTATGCCATGATGAATCTGCTGATGACGTCGGCGCCTCTCGCGATGAAGTTCTGCGGGCTGACCGTCAGCGATTCCAACTTCGGCATCCAGTGGCATGTCGTGGCGATGTATGCGCCGAGCTTCGTCACCGGCACGCTGATCGCGCGCTTCGGCGCGGCGCGCGTCGTCGCCTGCGGGCTGCTGCTGGAAGCGCTCGCCGCGGCGATCGGCCATAGCGGCATCACCGCGATGCACTTCTGGGTCACGCTGATCGTGGTCGGGCTGGGATGGAATTTCTCGTTCGTCGGCGCGTCTGCGCTGGTGCTCGAAACCCACCGGCCGCAGGAGCGCAACAAGGTCCAGGCGTTCAATGACTTCCTGGTGTTCGGGATGATGGCGATCGGGTCGTTCTCGTCGGGCCAGATTCTCACCAGCTATGGCTGGCCGATGGTCACGGCCATCGTGTTCCCGCCGGTCGCGCTGGCGCTCATCGTCCTGGTGCTGACCGCGCGGGCGCGCCGCGAAGCGGCCGCGGCCTGATCGCTCAGGACGACTTCGGGCGGACGATCCCCCAGCCGATCCGCAACGGCGGCAGACGGCCGTTGACCGTGCGCTCGAACGCACGCGGCACCTCCGGCGCGAGACCCGGAAAACGCCTGGCGATGTCCTCGGGTGGCGTGCCGGCGGTATCGGCGGCCCGCCACACCACGATGCCGCCGTTCTCGGCAAACTTCGTGGCGTTCAGCCATGGCGTGCGCTCCGGCGCGGCATCGAGGAACAGGTGCGGCTGGCGCGGCGCACCGAGTGCGATCAGAGAGGCGAGTTGCGGATCGCCCGCGACCGCGCGCAACGGCAGGCCCGTGCGCCGCTCGAAACTGTCGCCGAAGAAGTGCCCGATCTGCGCAGCCGGCAGCGACGTCTTCACTTCGACACCAGCCCAGGGCTGCACCAGCGTGATCAGCAGCGTCGCCGCGGCGGGCGCGGCGATGATCGCCGCCCACACCGTGCGCAGCACCTCCTGCCGGCGCAGCGGAATGAGATCGCCCGCGAACAGCATCGCCGCGATGCCGGCGGGCAGCAGCACGGTGCCGGCGCCGCCGGCAATCTGCGAAAACCCGAACAGCGCCGTGAGCAATGTCAGGACCAGTGCAGGAACGCTGGCGAAAAACAGCACATAGCGCCGCGCGAACGGATCGACCGGCGGACGAAAAATGGAGGGCGCATCCTCCGGGCGGCGCGACCAGCGCGGCGCGTTGGCGATTGCGAGGATCGCGACGCCCGCCATCGCCAGCGCCAGTGTGGCGACGAGCTCGCCCCACCGCGTGGCGCGCGCACCAAGCTCGGTAGCCGGCGGAAGCGGCGGCAGATGCAGCGAATTGGCGCGCACCAGCCACATCAGATAGGGCAATACCAGCACCACGATCACGATCAGCGCGAACCACGGATCGAGCGAAGCGAGCGCGCGCCGCCCCCGCGCCGTCGCGAGCATGAAGCCGAGCAGCAGCACCAGCAGCACGACGGCGGCGTGCGTGGTCAACAGCAGCAAGCCAGCCTCGATGGACAGTGCGAACCAGGCATTGCCCCGCCCCTGACCGACGACGCGAAAGCCATGGAGCAGCACCAGCGCCCACAGCGGCCGCGCCAGCACCTGGGAATCGAACTCGACGCCGGGAAAGCTGAACACCAGGAAGGTCGCGGTCAGCATCACTGCCAGCACCGCCTGCTGGCGTCCGATCACCGCGGCGCCGAGCTCGAACATCGCCCACATGGTCACGACGAAGCACGCCTGCGACAGCAGGTAGACGCCGACCACATGATGTCCCGCGGCCCGGAAGGCGATGTCGGCGAGCCAGAACGCCAGCGGCGGCCCGATATCCGTGCCGACCTGGTACTCGCGGCCGAACACCAGCAGCGTCGCCATGTCGCCCGGCGGGCTGCGGTAGAGCAGCGTCGGCAGCACCAGCCACAGCGCCGCCTGCGCCAGCACCACGATCCAGAAGATCAGCCTGGGCCGCGCGCGGACGAGTTCGACGATCAGGGACGTGAAGCGCATGAGAAAGAACCGCTGGCGAGGGCAAAGGCAGTCGCCTGTGATAAGCCGCAACGGCCGGTCAGGCAACGTTCCGGCCTGTCAGACCGGTGCGGCGAGCGCTTCGAACAGATCGGCCTGGGTGTCAGGCTCCGGGGCAGCCGGCTCCTCCGGCAGATCGCCGCCATGCTTGCGCCACGCCGCCGCGACGGGCGCGAACAGCCGGCGATGGTGCGCGGTCGGGCCAAGCGTGTCGAGCGCAGCCAGATGCAGCGGCACGCCGTAGCCCATGTGCTGTTCGAAGCCGTAGCCGGGATGCTCCTCGGCGAGTTTGCCCATCAGGCGGTCGCGGACCACCTTGGCGACGATGGAGGCTGCGGCGATCGAGACCACGAGACCATCGCCGCCGATTACCGCGTCGCAGCCACAGGGCACGTCGATCCGGTCGCGGCCATCGACGAACACATGCTGGGGCGCCTGTGGGAGCGCGTCGACCGCGCGTGCCAGCGCCCAGAGCGATGCCCGCAGGATATTGTCACGCTCGATCCGAGACGGCGGCGCGACCGCGACCGCGAACGAGGCGGTGGCGCAGATCTCCTCGAACAGCGCTTCGCGCCGCTCGCGGGTCAGGCGTTTGGAATCGTCGAGGCCCTTCGGAACACGGTCGGGGTCGAGAATGACCGCGGCGGCGACCACCGGACCGGCCAGCGGGCCGCGGCCAACCTCATCGCAACCGGCGACAGGCCAGACGCCGCGCTTGAGCAGAGCGCGCTCGCGTCGAAAGTTCGGCGGCGTCGTCGCGGCGCTCCTGGCCGGAGCTGCGACCTTCGCACGGCCACGCGGCGACGGCGCGTCCGCAGGGCCCGCGGCAGCTTTCCTGGTCGGCTTGCGAGGCGCCCGATCCCGAATCATGGCGGCGATGCTGCGGCGGCCGGATCAGCCGCGCAAGACGCAAATCCGTGCCATGCCCGCTATTCAACCGCGCCCCATCATCCTGCGGTCGCGGAGCGATGGTACCTGCGCCGACATGTTCCCGTGCCCGGCGCGAACTGCTCCGCGCCTCACTCCGAAGGGATCGTCATGTTGAATGCCTTCTCGAGCCCGTGGGTGCTGCTTGGCCTGTGCATCGTCGCCGAGGTGGCGGCGACGACGCTGCTGACCAAATCAGCGGGCTTCAGCCGGCCACTCTACGGCCTGATCGCAATCGTGATCTTCGCCGGCTGCTTCTGGACAATGTCCCATGTGCTGACCCGCATTCCGGTCGGCGTCGCCTACGCCGTCTGGTCCGGGGTCGGCATCCTGCTGATCTCGATGACCGGCTGGCTGTTCCTGCGCCAGCCACTCACCACCATGCAACTGATGTTTATCGCTCTCATCGTCGCCGGTGCGGCCGGGCTCAACCTGTCCACCAAGACCTGACGCCGCGCCTGCTGGCGGCGGACGTCAGTCGGCGAGATGCACGCGACGATCGTCGCCGACCTCGATCCCCGGCGCAGTCACCACTTCCCAGGGATGGCCGTCGGGATCGCTGAAGTAACCGGAATAGCCGCCATAGTCGGTGTGATGCGCCGCTTTCAGCGACGTCGCGCCCTGTGACAGCGCGAACGCCAACACGGCATCCACTTCCGCCTCGCTGCGGCAATTCCATGCCAGTGTGACGCCACGGAATGCCGCGGGCCGCGGCGCTTCGGGCAGCGCCGCGTCGCGCGCCAGGCTGTCCCAGGGATAGAGCGCGAGCACTGAGCCGCCGGTCTCGAAGAACGCGACATTGTCACCGGCCACCGCGAGCTTGCGGGCGAATCCCAGCGCCGCGTAGAATGCAGCGCTCCGGCCAACGTCCGCCACCCCCAAAGTCACCACCGTGAAACGCGCCGGCGGCGGCGGAAGATCCGTTTTACTCATTGCAACACTCTTTCACTTGTTTGCGGGTCAGTCGAACAGACCGAGCTGCTGTCCACCACGCTTGGGCCTCACGAAATGCTCCGTGGTCAGCTTGGCGCGGCGCTTGTTCATGCCGGCCTTGCCGCAGGCGATCTCGAAACGGCGCCCGATCATCCAGGCGAGCGGCCCGGTGCCCTTCATCCGCGTCCCCCATTGCGAGTCGTAGTCGCGACCGCCGCGCATGTCGCGGATCAGCGTGAAGATGTGGCGATACCGGTCGGGGTAGTTGGCGATCAGCCACTCGCGGAACAGGTCGCGGACCTCCAGCGGCAGCCGCAGCAGCACGTAGCTCGCCTCCTTGACGCCGGCATGGGCCGCGGCATCGAGGATGCGCTCGATCTCGCTGTCGTTGAGCGCCGGGATGATCGGCGCAACCATCACCGTCGTGGGGATGCCGGCCTCCGACAACTGCCGCAGCGCCTCGAGCCGCCGCGCCGGCGACGCGGCGCGCGGCTCCATGGTGCGCGCGAGCTTGGGGTCCATGCTGGTGACGGACAGCGCGACCTTGACGAGGTTGCGCTTCGCCATCCGCGACAGGATATCGATGTCGCGGGTCACCAGCGCCGACTTGGTGACGATCCCGACGGGATGGCCGGCACGGTCCAGCACCTCAAGCAGGCCGCGCATGATCTGCTGCTCGCGCTCGATCGGCTGGTACGGGTCGGTGTTGGTGCCGATCGCGATCATTCGCGGCTCGTAGTCGGCGGACGCCAGCTCCTTTTCGAGCAGCGCCGGCGCGTCCGGCTTGGCGAACAGCTTCGTCTCGAAGTCGAGCCCGGGCGACAACCCCATGTAGGCATGGGTCGGCCGCGCAAAACAGTAGACGCAGCCATGCTCGCAGCCGCGATAGGGATTGATCGAGCGATCGAAACCGATGTCCGGCGAGTCGTTGCGGGTGATCACCTTGCGCGCGGTGTCCACGCCAACAGTGGTCTTGAACGCGGGAAGATCGTCGAGGCTCTGCCAGCCGTCGTCGAAGGCGACACGCGCCTCCGCCTCATAGCGGCCGCTGGCGTTGGACTGTGCGCCGCGGCCGCGGCGGCGCTCCTCGTCGACAAGCGCCGCGGGCTCGCCGAACGGGGCCACAGCTCCCACCGGCGGCGGGGAGGACACCGACACCGGCGGGAGAGACGCGGTACGAGAGGTCTTGGCGCGGGACACCTGGCTCATGTGCTCAATGTAGGCAGGCAAATTGAACAAAACAAGAACAAAAATTCAGTTGTCCCGCCGGAGCCCTTGCCGATGCGCGGCGCTGGCCCTGCATCAACGATTCAGGGAATGACGTCATGCGAGTACTGTATCTGGCGGTCGCCGCAACACTGTTGGGCTGTGCAACGCTATCGACCGCGCCCACCGCAGCGGCGCGCGCCGGCCGCGCCTACGGGCCAGCGGTCGACGACGACTATGCCATGGCGCCCGCAGAGAGCCTTGCGATCGGCTACACCGTTGTGGTGCCGGCACCGGGCTCCATCGTGTCGCCGGGTGACTACTAATTGATCAGCGACGCCCGGCGACGACCGGCTGCTTTCATGACAGCGAGATGATAAGGCTGCGAACCTGAGGCAGGAACTCAGGATCGCAATGTCCATGTTGAGTGTCATTATTCCGACCGAGGGCGAGGAGCCACCGGTCGTCGCCACCCTTGCCGCACTGGTGCCGGGGGCCGCAGCAGGCGTCATTCGCGAAGTCCTGCTCGTCGACCGTTCGGGCACCGACACCATCGCCCGGGTGGCCGATGTCGCCGGCTGCGGCTTCGTCGCGGTGACGGGATCACGGGCGCAGGCGCTCGCCGCCGGCGCCCGGCAGGCGCGCTCGGAATGGCTGATGTTCCTCCATCCCGGAGCGGTTCTCGATCATGGCTGGATCGACGAAACTTCCCAGTTCATCCAGACCATCGCACTGAGCGGCAAGGCGCGCGCCGGCATCTTCCGCTACGCTCGCTCCCCCTACGCGGAGCTGTCGTTGGGCGCACGGCTGCGGCAGTTCGCCCTGCGCATGTCCGGCCCGGTGGCCGATCAGGGCCTCCTGATTGCCCGCAGCCACTACGACCGGCTGGGCGGCCATTCGACGACGGCCCGCCGCTCCGAGGCCCGCCTGCTGTCGCATCTCGGCCGCTCCGGCCGGGCGCTGCTGCGCACCCGGATCTTCGTACCGGCTGGATAAATTTGACTTGGTCAAATTATTATTTGACCAAGTCAAAATAATGCCCGACACTGTTCGCCATCAACGGACAGGAAGTCATGTCGCATCCCGCCTCGCCCGACACCCCGCCTGCCTCCGACGCACTCGCCTCAGAGGTCGCTGCCGTCAGGCACTTCAACCGCCGCTACACCAGGACCATCGGCGTGCTCGACCAGCATCTGCTGGCCAGCCCGTACTCGCTGACCGAAGCCCGCGTGCTGTTCGAACTCGCCCATCGCGACAATCTCACGGCTAAGACGCTCGGTGCCGAACTTGCGATCGATGCTGGCTATCTCAGCCGCATCGTACAGCGCTTCGCCGACGAGGATCTGATCACCCGCACGCCACTTGCCTCGGACCGCCGCCAGCACGGCATGGTCCTGACGGCCAGGGGGCGTGCTGCCTATGACGTGCTGGACGGCCGCTCCCGCGCGGCGGTCAGTGCCCTGCTCGAACCGCTTCCACCCGCAGCCCGTGCACGACTGGTCGCGGCGATGGGACATGTCGACCGCATTCTCAACAACGAGAAGCCCGACGCCGGCAATGTCGTGCTCCGCCCCCACCGGCCCGGGGACATGGGCTGGGTAGTGCAACTCAACGGCGAATCCTATGCCCGCGAATATGGCTGGGACATTTCCTACGAGGCGCTGTGCGCCGAGATCGTCGCGAGCTTCGTGAAAAACTTCGATCCCGCGCACGAGCATTGCTGGATCGCCGAGCTTGACGGCGAACGACTGGGCGCGGTGTTCGTGGTGCGGCAGTCGGACGAGGTGGCGAAGCTGCGGCTGCTGCTGGTCGACCCCGCCGCGCGCGGCCTCGGCCTCGGCAAGCGGCTGGTGGAGGAATGCATCGGCTTCGCCCGTGCACGCGGCTATCGCAAGATGACACTGTGGACGCAGGATATCCTTCTGGCAGCCCGGCGGATCTACAGCGACGCGGGCTTCGTGCGGGTCGGCGTCGAACCGCACCACAGCTTCGGCCATGATCTCGTTGGCGAGACCTGGGAGCTCGCGCTGTCCGGACGCGAGCCATGACGCCGATGCGTCGCGGGCGACAACCGCGCGTGACGCACGAGCTGATCGCCGCCCAGAGAACGCGCGCGCAGGCGCTGCGTGTCGTCGCCTATCGGCAGGCGGGGCGCAGGCTGCGCGACATTCTCGCGTGGGTCACAGGGCTCGGGTTCACAAAACTGAAGCTGTAGCCGGGACAAGCGTAGCGACACCCGGCGCTACGCCCTCGGACGTCAATCCCGAATATCGCGACGCTCATCCGGGCTACGCGCTTTCGTCGCGTCAATGCACGACGAGACTCAGGCTTTCAGCCTTTTATCAGCCCTTCGCCTTGCCGCGTTTCAGATGCTCATCGAGGCGGGGCATGATCTCGACGAAGTTGCAGGGACGCGTGCGGTAATCGAGCTGCGCGGCGAGAATGCCATCCCAGCCGTCGCGGCACGCGCCGGGCGAGCCCGGCAGGCAGAAGATATAGGTCGCCCCGGCTACCCCGGCAGTGGCGCGGCTCTGGATGGTCGACGCGCCGATCTTGGCGTGGCTGAGCATATGGAAGGCGATGGAGAAGCCATCCATCCGCTTCTCGAACAGCGGCTCGACCGCCTCCGGCGTTACGTCACGACCTGTGAACCCGGTCCCGCCGGTGGTGATGATCACATCCACCCCCGGATCGGCGATCCATCCCTGGACCTTGCCGCGGATACCAGCGACATCGTCCGGCACGATGTCGCGGGCCGCCAGACGATGGCCCGCCGCCGTGAGGCGCTCCTGCAGCGTCGCACCGGACTTGTCGTCATCCAACGAACGGGTGTCGGACACCGTCAGCACCGCGATATTCAGCGGCACGAACGTCCTTGTGTCATCGATCGCCATGCCGCACCGCCGTCAGAGGTTGCTGGCGGCGAAGGTGTTGCAGGCCTGCACCGTGCCCTGCTGGTAGCCGGTCATGAACCAGCGCTTGCGCTGCTCGGCGCTGCCGTGGGTGAACGAGTCAGGCACCACGCGGCCGGTGGCTTGGCGCTGCAGGGTGTCGTCGCCGATCGCCGACGCGGTGGTCAGGGCGGCGTCGATGTCGCCGGGATCGAGGAAGTTGCGCTTCTTCTGCTCGCGGTTGACCCATACGCCGGAGAGGCAGTCGGCCTGCAGCTCAACCTTGACCTGCAGCGCGTTAGCTTCTGCCTTGCTGCCGGCCTGCTGCTGCAGGCGCGTGACGCGCGGCAGGATGCCGAGCAGGTTCTGGATGTGATGTCCGGCCTCGTGAGCGATGATGTAGGCCGCCGTGAACTTGCAGGCGCTGCCCGAGCAGCCGCGGAAGCGCGTCTCGACCTCGCGGAAGAAGGCGGTGTCGAGGAAGATCTGCCGGTCCGGCGGGCAATAGAATGGCCCCATCGCCGACTGCGCCATGCCGCAGCGCCCGCCATTGGTGGCATTGCGGAACAGCACGACGCGCGGACCGGTGTAGGTCTGGCCGCTGGCCTGGAAAATCTCGGTCCAGCGATCGTCGATCTCGCCGAGCACGCCGGCGATCATGCTGCCCATCTCGTCCTTGGGCGCGCCGGTCTTGGCCGGACCCGACCTGCGGTCGGTCTGGTAGCTCGGCGCCTGGCCGCCACCACCGGTGAGAATTTCGGCGCCGCCAATCAGGACGCGCGGATCGATACCGACGGCCCAGCCGATCAGGCCGAGCACAATGACCGTGCCGATGCCGAGGCCACCGCCGCCGACCGGAAGGCCGAAGCCGCCCCCACCACCACCGCCGCCCCCGTCGTCACGGCGGTCGTCGATGTTGTCGCTGCGACGAAAGTCATCGTAGCGCATCAGGCATCTCCTTCATTGCTGGTCCTGCAGCGAACCGCCGCGAGACGACGCGGCCGGGACCGCACCACTTCCGATAGCTTAACAATTAGCGCGCCCGGCAAAAATTGCCTAGTGGCCGCGACACGTCTTGTCGCAGGCTCGCCCCCGCCTGCGCATTGCCTGTTCATCTCGCGATTCGCCCCGGTTCCAACAGCGATCGTGCGTTCGCAAGTCATGTCGCGCGCATCGCGTCATAAAAAATATGCGCGACGTGCGTTGCACACGGAAGAAGCTGCCTACGGTTAAGTCGATTTTTACCTTGGGCCGCCATGGTGTGGATAGCTGGTTTGTTGGTCCCGCGTCGCCGGCTGCGTCGCCTGAGTCAGAGTTTTGAGTCATGGGTGTGTCGCGTCGCGGGGCGTCTGCAAAGGCGCCCCGCACTCATTTTGAATCTTCACCGTCGTCCCGCATCATTGTCGGCGATTGCGTCGCCGAAATGTCAAAGCTCCCGGCCGGTTCGGTCGACCTGGTGTTCGCCGACCCGCCGTACAACCTCCAGCTTCGAGGTGATCTGCGGCGTCCCGACGACTCCCATGTCGACGCCGTCACCGACGAGTGGGACAAGTTCGCCTCGTTCAGCGCCTACGACGACTTCACGCGTGCCTGGCTGCTCGCCTGCCGCCGCATCATGAAGCCGTCGGCGACGCTGTGGGTGATCGGCTCCTATCATAACATCTTCCGCGTCGGCGCGATCATGCAGGATCTGGGCTTCTGGCTCCTGAACGACATCGTCTGGCGCAAGAGCAACCCGATGCCGAACTTCCGCGGCCGGCGTTTCACCAACGCGCACGAGACCATGATCTGGGCCGCGCGCGACGAGAACGCCAAGGGTTACACCTTCAACTACGAAGCGCTGAAGTCGGCCAACGAGGACGTGCAGGTACGCTCCGACTGGTTGATCCCGCTGTGCACCGGCGAGGAGCGTCTCAAGGGCGCCGACGGCAAGAAGATCCACCCGACCCAGAAGCCCGAAGGCCTGCTCGCCCGCGTGCTGCTGTCGTCGTCCAAGCCCGGCGACCTCGTCATCGATCCGTTCAACGGCACCGGCACCACCGGCGCGGTGGCCAAGCGCTTCGGCCGCAACTACATCGGCTTCGAGCGCGAACGCACTTATGCCGCTGCGGCGGAAAAGCGCATCGCCGCCATCGAGCCGCTGCCCGAGGCGACGCTCGCCCCGTTCATGACCGCGCGCGAAGCGCCGCGCGTGGCGTTCTCCGAGCTGATCGAGCGTGGCATGATCTCGCCGGGCACCAAGCTCGTCGATGCTAAGAAAAAGTATGGCGCACTGGTTCGCGCCGACGGCGCCATCATGTTCGACGGCAAAGTCGGCTCGATCCATCGCATCGGCGCCCTGGCGCAAGGCGCACAAGCCTGCAACGGCTGGACGTTCTGGCACATCGAGACCAAGAAGGGCCTGCGCCTGATCGACGAACTGCGCGCCGAGATCCGCGGCGAGACGGCGGCGGCGGGCTGACACCGCCGCCCCAGCCATCCCGATGCCATGTTCCCGATGCCCGCGCCCGTCGCGGGCATTCTTTTTTGGGGTGAGCGCTGCCGAGAACGACAGCAATGGATTTGGACGTTACGCGGCAGCGAACGAGGCGCGTTCGCGCCGCTCCGCGCGAACCCACACCCATGTCATCGCGGCCGCGACCACAATCATCGGCAAAACGACGATGTTGAGATCAGCCCAGCCGTAGCGTTCCAGCAGCGGTCCGGAGCACAGCGACGCGATGGCCGTCACCACGAAGCGAATCATCTCGGCCGTTCCCTGCACGCGCGCCCGCTCGGCCGGCCGATAGGACTGTGCCAACAGCGTCGTCCCGCCGACGAACATGAAGTTCCAGCCAACGCCGAGGCAGAACAGCGCGACGTAGAACGCGACCAGCGTCACCGAGGCGACAGCCACCACACTGCACGCCGCGCTGAGCACCATTCCGGCGAACAGGATGGAAGGCAGGCCGAACTTCCGGATCAGGTAGCCCGCGAACAGTGACGGGGCATACATGCCGACGAGATGCCATTGAATGATGTTGGCGCCGTCATCGATGCTGTGATGGCATGCGACTGCCGCCAGCGGCGCGGCCGTCATCACCAGCATCATCACGGCCCCGCCGACCACGTTGTTGGCGATCGCCGCCAGCGAAATCGGCTGCATCATCACGGTCGCCACCGGACGAGCCGGGAGATCGGATGTGACGACATCAGCGTGCACAGGCTCCGCATCGCGATACCCGACCAGCAGAACGACGGCGGAGAGAAGTCCAAGGCCGAAGACCATCAAATAGGCCCCCGCGAACAGCACCGGAAGGAGACTCTTGCTCCATGCGGCGAGCGCCGGCCCCAGAACCGCGGCGATGACGCCGCCGACCAGAACGGTCGAGATCGCCCGTGCCTTGAACTCCGTGCCGACGGCATCCGCGGCCGCGAGGCGATAGTATTGCGCGAAGGCCTGGAAGACGCCGACCGCGGCGGTGCCAAGGCAAAACATCCAGAAGTCGGCATGGACAATCGACCACACCGACAACAGCCCGCCAGCCGCGCACGTCAGGGCGCCCACAATGAAACCCCATCTGCGCCCGATACGCTGCATCAACTGCGACGCGAACCATGTCGCGATCGCCCCGGCAACCGTGATGAGGGCGAACGGCAGCGTCGCCAGCGACTTGTCCGGGGCCAACTGGTAGCCCGTCAGCCCGGTGAGCGTGAGATCGATCGACAGCGCCGCCGTGAACAACCCCTGGCAAACGGCGAGGACGAAGGCGTTGCGCGCGCTGGATGTCATTCGGACGAGACCTTGCTTCGTGATTTGATCCCCAGTATCGCTGATCTCGCGGATGTCCGAAATGACCAAGATCCCTTATTTTCAGACTCCCTTGCCGAGGCTCAAGGCGCAAAAAAACCTGGCCCCCGATTGGGACGCCAGGTTTCCTGTCAGACCGTTCTCGGCGCGCGAGGGAAAGCCCCTCGTGCCCGCGCGATCGCGATGCGGCTACGACCTCGCTTGCGTCGCGGCCGCGAGGTGGGTGCCGACCGAGGCAAGGACGATCTCGTAGGCACGATTGATGATGTCGTCCAGCGACCGGGTCTTGGCGAACATCACCTTCGCTTCCGCCATGAATTCCTCGCGGCTCGGCATATGCGGCAGATGCCACGTCGCCAGCACCTGGGTCGTGCGATCGCGGGCGCGGGACAACGCATCCTGCAACGCGGTCAGATCGGGACCGTGCAGCCCCGCAGCGATGGTGGCGGCGAGCCGCTCCGAATTGAACCGCGCCGCCAACTGCTCGGCTGCGCGGTTGATGACCCGGGAGCCCAGTTGCTGCTCGTTGCGCAGCACCTGTTCCGGCGGCGCCTTCAGGTCCCAGACCACGCCAACCCAGGAGAGCGCGCGGAGGATGTAGTAGGTCGGATCGACCTCCCACCACTTGAAGCCCTGCCGGACGCTGCTCTGATAGGCATGGTGATTGTTGTGCCAGCCCTCGCCCATGGTGAACAGCGCCAGCAGCCAGTTGTTACGGGAATCGTCGCCCGTCACGTAGCGCTTCCTGCCATGCACATGGGCCAGCGAATTGATGCAGAACGTCGCATGGTAGACCAGCACCGTGCTCCAGAAGAAGCCGACCACAAGACCCGACCATCCGCCAATGAGGAAGCACAGCGTTCCCAGGACAATCGCCGGCAGTTGCTCCAGCCGGTGCAGCCACATCAGTTCCGGATAACGCGCCAGATCATCGACCTTGATCAGGTCCGTGGTGTCATGCCGGCGCGCGAAGATCCAGCCGACATGGCTATAGAAAAAGCCCTTCTGGCGGGGGGAGTGCACGTCGCGCTCGGTATCCGAGAACAGATGGTGATGCCGGTGCTTGGCCGCCCACCACAGCACGCTCTTCTGGGTTGTGGTCTGGGCAAGAAACGCCAGGATGAACTGGAAGACCCGGCTGGTCGCATAGGATCGGTGCGAAAAATAGCGATGATAGCCTGCCCCGATCGCAAAGATGCGCAACCAGTAGAGCCCGACGCAGATGGCGATGGACTGCCATGTCACGCCGGTCCAGATCGCAGCGAAGCAGGCCAGGTGGACGAGGACGAAGGGAATGGCGGACGGATAGATGATGTCATCGTGCTCGTCGGCCGCGGACGTCTCAGGGAACTTGTCAGGCATTCGGGTCTTGTTTCTACCGCTCGAAATCACGGGGACATTTTCACGGGAGACCATATATCCCCCGCCGGCCAACGCGTCGGCATCCACCCCGCGACATGTCGTAGCACGGAACCGGCCGATTTTGAAGAATCGTCCGGCACTGGCGCTTGATGGCAACGAATCACGGAAATGAGCAGCATCCCAAACGCGCCAATGCCGGATTTTTCACCAGCATCGACCCGGCGCGCGGCCCTCGGGCTCAGTCGCCCCTGGCCGCCAGTACGGCCGCGCGATCGCCCAGGGCGCTGACAATCAGCTCCGTATCGGAATACTCGGTCACTTCCGCGATCTTGCCGCCGGCGAAACGGAAGACGAAGCAGTACTCGTTGTCGTAGCGCGCTCCGGACCTCGTCACGTTGTGCCCCCGCGCCTCGACCGCGGCGACGTCACCGTCGACGATGATCCGCGATGCCACGGTCCGCGACCGCTCCACGAGCAGCTCCCGCAGTGGCGTCAACAGATCGCGCAGCACCGCTTCCTTGCCGCGAAAAGTCCCCGACCATGAATTGTGGCCGATGATGGTCCAGTTCACGTCGTCGGCCAGTGAATCGATGAACCGCGAGCCATCACGGTTGGCGAGGCCATCGAAGATCGCCTGCAGCGATAGCCTGATATCGGTCGTGCTCATGGAAGTCTCCTTCGGACATGCCGCCCGACGCAAGGCCGGACCGTCCTGACGGCGCCGCAGCGGCTTCGATCCACACCACAGTGAGGAAGGCGACACCATTCTTCCAATCGATGCTTTATATGATCTATATTCGGCGGATGAATTTGGCATCGCTGGACCTCAACCTGCTGGTGGCCCTCGACGCGCTGCTGTCGGAGACAAGCGTCAGCCGCGCCGCCTTGCGGATCGGCCTGTCGCAGCCGGCGACCAGCCACGCGCTGCAGCGGCTGCGCGACCTCGTCGGCGATCCCCTGCTGGTGCGGGTCGGCGCACGCATGGAGCTGACACCGCGCGCACAGGCGCTGCGGGCGCCGCTATCGCAAGCGCTCGACCAGGTGCGCGGACTGTTCGTCGCCGAGGATTTCGATGCCAAGCACAGCGAACGACGCTTCCGCGTCATGATGCCGGACATCGCGGTCGAGCTGCTGCTGCCGCCCCTGCTGACGCGTCTCGCCGCCGACGCGCCAGGCGTGCGGCTCGACGTCGCGCCATGGCGCGGCCCTGCGATCATGACGCCGGAGTTCGCCCGCACCATCGACCTCGTGATCTGCATCGGCGACGCTTTCAAGGGCTTCCATCGCCAGAAGCTCTACACCGACTCGGACGCCCTCGCCGTGCGGCGGGATCATCCGTTGCGCGGACGGCTCAAGCGTCTCGACGCGTTCCTCGCCGCGCGGCATGTTGCCGTGGTCGGGCGCGGCCAGCGCGAGGACCTGATCGACGAGTGGCTGCGCGACAAGGGTGTCGAACGCACGATCGCCCTGGTGGTGCCGAGCTATATCGAAGCGCTGCACATGGCGGCGCGCACCGACCTCGTCGCCTTCGTGCCGCGCCGCCTGATCGCGGCCCTGGCGCAGCCGCTCGGGCTCGTCGCCATTGCCCCGCCACTCGACCCCGGCATCGACGAGCAGTTCATGTTCTATCCGACACGCGCCCAGGTCGATCCCGGATCGATCTGGCTGCGCCGTCAGATCCTCGCGATCGGACACGCCATGGAGACCTCAGCCCATGGCGCGCACCGTAGCGGTAAACGCTAGGCGCTACTTCTCGAATGCCGGATCGATCGGCACGCGATAACCGTTCACCAGGCGGTTGGTCTCGTTGGCCATGCCGACGACGGCCATCAACTCGCCGAACTGCGCCTGCGTCAGCCCCGCCTTCGCCGCGGAGGCGCTGTGGCTGGCGATGCAGTAACCGCAGCCATTGGTGACGCTGACGGCGACATAGATCATTTCCTTGACCAGCGGGTCGAGCGCGCCCGGCGCCATCACCTCCTTCAGGCTCTCCCACGTGCGCTTCAGCGTCACCGGATCGTTCGCGAGGTATTTCCAGAAATTATTGACGTCCTTGACGTTGCGCGCGGTCATGATGTCGTCGAACACGGCGCGGACCTGCGGCGAGGCATCGGCATATTCGATCGGCTGCGGCTTGCTCATGGTGGTCATCCATCTTCGGAAGGGAGCCTCGAAGATCGCAGGCGCGAACCACAACGGTCAATGGCGCGGCGCGGATCACTGCAATGCCGGCCGCCCGCCTATGCTGCGTTGCGCCACAGCCTTTGGCCGTTGCCCGTCCGCCCTGGGCGTGTCATGAGGCAGCGATCCCATCAGGAGTGACATTCCCATGACGGTTCTCATCGCAGGCGGCGGCATCGGCGGACTGACGCTTGCGCTCAGCCTGCATCAGATCGGCATCAAGGCGAGGGTGTTCGAGAGCGTAGCCGAGCTGCGCCCGCTCGGCGTCGGCATCAATGTGCTGCCGCATGCGGTGCGCGAGCTGATCGAACTCGGCCTCGAGGAACGGCTGGATGTCTACGGGGTGCGCACCTGCGAGCTCGCCTATTTCTCCAAGCGCGGCCAGCCGATCTGGTCGGAGCCGCGCGGCATCGAGGCCGGCTACCGCTGGCCGCAGTTCTCGATCCATCGCGGCATCCTGCAGCAGATCCTGCTGGACGCCGTGATCGAGCGGCTCGGCCCCGACAGCCTGCTCACCAGCCATCACCTGAAGGATTTCGCCGAAACCTCGGACGGCATCGAGGCTCGCTTCATCGATCGTGCGACCGGCCGCGACGCCGGAACCCATCACGGCGCAGTCCTGATCGCCGCCGACGGCATCCATTCCGCGATACGAGAAAAACTTTATCCGGGCGAAGGCGCTCCGCTGTGGAACGGCCGCATCCTGTGGCGCGGCATCACCACTTCCGACGCCTTCCTCACCGGCCGCACCATGATCATGGCCGGCCACGAGGTGCTCAAATTCGTGTGCTACCCGATCTCGAAGGCGCCGGACCGCAACGGCAAGTACCAGATCAACTGGGTCGCCGAACGCCTGCTCGACCCGAACTACCAGTGGCGCCGCGAGGATTACAACCGTGCCGCCCGGCTCGATGAGTTCCTGCCGTGGTTCGAGGACTGGCGGTTCGACTGGCTCGATGTCCCCGGCCTGATCCGCAACTGTCCGCACGCCTATGAATATCCGCTGGTCGATCGCGATCCGCTCGACCGCTGGACCTTCGGCCGCGTCACCCTGCTTGGCGACGCCGCCCACCCGATGTACCCGATCGGCTCCAACGGCGCGTCGCAGGCAATTCTCGACGCCCGCACGCTGACCCGCGAAATCAGGGCTCACGGCGAAACCACCGCCGCCCTTGAAGCTTACGAGGCCGAGCGCCGCCCGGCCACGACCGAGCTTGTCAAACTCAATCGGCGCAACGGCCCGGAACAGGTGATGCAACTCGTCGAAGAGCGCGCGCCCCAGGGCTACGAGGTCGTCACCGACGTCCTGACGCAGCAGGAGCTGGAAGACATCGCCAACACCTACAAGCGCGTCGCCGGTTTCCAGGTCGAGGCGCTCAACGCCAAACCGCCGATCGTGCCGCGGGACGGCACGACCTGATCGGGCCAGCCGTTCAACGATGCGGCATGTCGTCAGGCGGCATTTCTGCCGAGCAGCCTGTCACTCTCGATGAGGCGCGCGGCCGACGTGGCTGTCACCAGCAGCATGCCCGCCTCATCGAGCAGCTTCGCCTCGGTGAACGCCACAGATTTGCCGAGCTGTACAACGCGCCCTTCGCCGATGATCGTGCCAACCCGTGCCGGCGCGAGATAATTCACCGACAGGCCGATGGTCGCGGTATAGAGGCGGCCGCCGGTGCGGATGAACACCGCCGGCCCCATGGTGTCATCGAGCATGGCAGCGAGGATGCCGCCCTGGATGAAGCCGGCCGGGTTGCAGAATTCAGCCCCCGCCGCGAAGCCGATGCGGATGAAGCCATCGTCGGGGTGCGCTTCGAGGCCGCGCCAGCCGAGCAGGCGCGAACACGGCGGAATGGCGATATCGTCGAGCGCAGTGCGGATCATGGCTCTCTCCAGTGAAGGCCTTGCCTTACCGCAGTGCTCCTGACAGCGTGGTGTCAGGAGACCGCATGCTCCGCACCCAATCATCCGGACCAGCACCGTGCGCCGCGCCGACCGCCTGATCGACCTCGTGGCCCGCCTCAAGGCAAGGCCCGTCAACCGCGCCGACGACCTCGCTGCGGCGATGGAGACATCCGTGCGCACCATCTACCGCGATATCGCCACGCTGCAGGCCCAGGGCTTTCCGATCGAAGGCGCCGCCGGCGTCGGCTATGTGCTGCGCGGCGACGTTGACCTGCCGCCGCTCGCATTCGACCACGATCAAATCGACGCGGTCGCCCTCGGCCTTGCGTTTGTCGAGCAGGTCGGTGACCCCGACCTCGTCGCCGCGGCCAGGGCAGCCCGTGCCAAGATC
Organism: Bradyrhizobium sp. U87765 SZCCT0048; assembly: GCF_018131225.1. Taxonomy (GTDB): domain Bacteria; phylum Pseudomonadota; class Alphaproteobacteria; order Rhizobiales; family Xanthobacteraceae; genus Bradyrhizobium_A. Next base: position 2,217,170 of record NZ_JAFCMM010000001.1, read on the forward strand.
GACGCCGCTTGGGGCAATGGCCCGACCCCGCCGCCCTCGCAGCGGCGGTTGCGGGCGCGCCAGCTGTTCGAGCAGCGAGCGCCGGATTGCGCCGCGCAGATCCGCGCCGCGATCCGCGGGCGTAAACGTCTCGGCTTTGCGTATCACGACGCTCAGCAACGCCGGTCGGCGCGCGACGTGCACCCGCTGGCGCTGACCACCTATGCCCATGGCTGGCTTCTGATCGCATGGTGTCCGCAGCGCAGCGATTTCCGCGTGTTTCGCCTCGACCGCATGACCGAGGTCGCGGTCCGCGCCGACACCTTCACGGAAACACCGGGGCAGGATCTCGCCACTTACCTTCGGCAACGGCACTGAACGCAGCGATCCTCACGCCTGGTCGCGCGGCGCCAGCAGCACCTCGGTGACGGCGTCGGAAAAGCGCTTGCTGCGTCCCGCAATCAGCACCGCGTCCGCATCCTCGGGATCGGGTGTCGCCGACGGCATGCCGGCATCGAGCAACGCCCTGGCACAGCCGACCCAGTCGCCGCCCTCGACCGGCTCGTTGCACGATGCCCAGCTCAGGGTTCCGGAGGCGTTGTCGCCAAAACCATGCTCCTCGGTCCATGTCGCGCCATGCGCCAGCAGAAAGCGCGTCAACTCGGCGTTGCCACGGAAGACGGCGAGATTGAGTGCCGATGCGTCCCAATCCCCGCCACGAATGGTGATCGGCCATCCCAGCTCGACCATTAGCCGCGCGCCTGCGTCGCCCCCGCCTGCGGCCATGTCGGGCAACAGCCGCAGCTGGGCCGCCGACAGCGCCGCCGGCAGGTCGGGCCGCCGCGCCTGAAGACGGCGCGCTTCATTCGCATCGCCGCGCGCGCAGGCCGCGACGAACAGCTCGTCCTCGGACGTCGCCTCCGCCGCGCCTGCGGCACGCAGCAACTGCGCGACATCCTCCAGTCCGAACTGCAGCGCCAGGCTGTAGGCACCGATGCCCGACGCCGAGCGCGCGGTCGGATCGGCGCCGGCCTTCAACAGCGCCGCGACATGGCGCACCGATTGCCGGCGGCGGATCGCCCACAGCAACGGCGTGCCCCAGTCGGTCAGCGGCGCATTGCCCGCCGGCTCGTTGGCATCGCCGCCATGCTGCAGCAGGAGCTCGATCGCATCGCTGCCCGGCAGGTCGAGCGCGCGGTAGAGTGCATTGCTGCCTGTGACCCGCGCGCCATGCTCCAGCAACAGGCGGGTACAGGCCGGGTTTTCCAGTGAATGATAGAGCGACTCGCCATCGTTTGGATCCGCTCCCGCATCGAGCAGCATTGCTGTAAGCGCGACATCGTGGTTCTGGCCGGCGGCGCCATAGAGCGCCGACAACGGGTAGCGATCATCCGGCGCGTTCAGCGAGGCCGGCGGCAGGCGGCTGCTGACACGCTGGTTGACGTCCGCGCCGGCCGCCAGCAGTTGCTGCGCGCAGCGATGGAGGCGATCGCGAAACTCGGGGACCTGGAGAAGGCTGGAATGGGCGACGGCGACCAATGGCGGCAACGCCAGCGGGCCACCCGGCCGATGCAGCCACGCAGGATCGTCCTGCGTCGCCCGTTGCAGCACCGCCGCGTCACCGACCGCGCAGGCGAGATAGGGATCATCGCCGACGAGCCCGGCATGCTCCGCCAGCATCCGCACCGCGACGCGAGGGTTGGCGCGATCCTCGGTCCCATGAAGGTCGCCCGCGTAGACCAGCCCGAGCCAGCGCCTGACGAGATCAGCGCGATCGTCGCGAGACGTCGACTGTGCCTCGACGTAGCGTTTCAGGTCAGCCCATGACAGGAAGCCGTTGTCGCGCGCGATGCAGGATTGTGCATCGTGCAGCTTCAGGCCGAGGGCGGCAAGATCGTCATCGCCGCGACCGGCGGCCGCCGGAAGCGCGCGGCGCAAGCGCGCCATCGCGTCGGCATCCCCGCGGCGATAGTCGCGGATCAGATCCTTGGCTTGTTTCTTGAGATGTTCGAGATTCAGGCGATCGGTCGATCGGCTCATCGGAAACCTCCGTGCATGACACGCCGACGACCCGCAAGACCGGCTGCACAAAGGCTGGAAGCTGCGATCAGAACGATGACAGGTGGGTTCAACCCTTCCCGCGGGCCCGGGCGCGGCCTGCACCGCGCCCCAACCTTATGGCTGCCTTCGGTGCCGGTCAACCGACGGCACCGTGCCTCAAGCCTTCGGCAGGCGATGCGCCGTGCCGTCCTCCGACCATTCGGTCACGGCGCCGTGCTCGTTATCGACAACGCTCATCAGATCGAAATACCGCAGCGTCGGCTCATGGCCAGTGCGATGCTTGACGGCCGCGCGCCATTCGGCGTTGTGGGCGCGCTGCGCCGCCTCGATCGAGGGCCAGATATAGAAGCCCGCGCCTGTGCCGGTATCGTCGCCGAGCCCCCACAGGAAGTGCTTGCGCACGAGTTCGGTGTTGGCCGTCCATTTCGGCACGATTGCGCGCACCGCATCGAGCTCCTGCGCTCGCGTCCAGCCCTCGGGAAGCGTGAAGGTCACCAGTTCGACAATCATGTTGTGTCCTGCCCTGTCGTTCATGACGTGAAGAAGAACGGTCGCAACCGCGTTACGGTGCGTCGTCACCGAGCCCGTGCGCCACCACCTTGCGCATCACATTGGGCAACGCCTCGTCTGCGAGGGTAGCGATCGGCACCCAACGCATACCGTCCGGCGCACGGGTGCGCGGCGGCACATCGGCGGTGTAGACGGCAAGCTCCAGCGGGAAATGCGTGAACACATGCGTTACGGTCCCCAGCCGGCGATGCCAGCGCGTCACGCCCTTGAGTTCCGGCGCTTCGCCCAGCGCCTCGCTGTCCGCGAGACCGGCGCGCCACTCCGACGTCGGAACTTCGGTCATGCCGCCCAGCAACCCCTTCGGTGGCCGCGTGCGCACCAGCAGTTCGTCGCCGCGCCGGACAACAAAGGCAGCGCCACTGCGCAGCACGCCACTTTTCTTCGGGGCCTTGCGCGGGAAGGTATCCTGATCGCCGCGCGCCAGTGCCGCGCAGCCACCATTGAGCGGACAGAGGGCACAGGCCGGCTTTTTGGGCGTGCAGATGGTAGCGCCGAGATCCATCAGCGCCTGGGCGCTGTCACCGGCGCGGGCCGGGCCGAGCAGCGTCGCAGCGAGCTGCTGGATCTGCGGCTTGGATTTCGGCAGCGCCTCCTCCACCGCGTACAGACGCGACACGACACGTTCGATATTGCCGTCGACCGGCATGGTGCGCCGGTCGAACGCGATCGCCGCGATCGCCGCGGCGGTATAAGGGCCGATGCCGGGCAGCGACCGCAACCCCTCCTCGCTGTCGGGGAACATGCCGCCATGATCACGCAGCACCGCGACCGCGCAGGCGTGCAGGTTGCGGGCCCGCGAATAGTAGCCGAGCCCCGCCCACAGCCGCAGCACATCGTCGAGGCTGGCCGCGCCGAGGTCACTCACCGTCGGCCAGCGCGCGGTGAACTTCTCGAAATAAGGGCCGACCGCCCGGACCGTCGTCTGCTGGAGCATGATCTCGGAAAGCCAGACCCGGTAGGGATCGGCCGTCTCCCCCGGCAGCGCCCGCCAGGGCAGCCGGCGGCGATGGCGGTCGTACCAGGCGAGCACCGCCGCCGCCCGGTCGGGGGCGTCCGCAGCCGCTTGCGATTTCTTTCGCCGCGCCGCGGCACCTGATATGCTCATGCCGTTATCTATCCGGCTGCCCCCACGATGAACAAGCCCGGCCCCATCACCGCCAAACCGCTGTCCGTCCTCGCCGGCCGGGCCATCAACGACGTCTTCGCCAAGCAGGGCTTCGCGTCGCGCGAACTCGTGACCCGCTGGGGCGAAATCGCCGGCGCCGAGATCGCACGCCATTCCCAGCCGCTCAAGATCCAGTGGCCTCGCCAGGTCGAGGGCCGCCCGGCCGAGCCGGCGACGCTGGTGCTGCGGGTGGAAGGACCGATGGCGCTCGAGATCCAGCACACCTCGGACGTCATCCTGCAAAGGGTCAACCGCTTCTTCGGCTGGAATGCGATCGGCCGGCTGGCACTGCGCCAGGCGCCGTTGTCCAGGCCGTCACGGCCCAAGCGGCCCCCGCCGCCCGACCCGAAGGATGTGGCGCGCGTCGCCGCCACGCTCGACGCGGTCGAGGACGACGACCTGCGCACCGCGCTGGCCCGTCTCGGCGCAGCGATCAAGTGGAAGTGAGGCGCGGCGACCGTTCAGCATCCGGGCGCGCCATTGCCACAATTGCGGTTTCAAGCTAGCGAACACCGCGAACCGCCGATCCGACTGACCGCCGCTCCAGGAGACGTCCCTTGATCCTCACGCGCCGCACCTTCTCCGCCCTCCTGTCCATGACCGGCCTTGTCGCGCTGGCCGGCCTGTCGCCGCTGCGACTGATCGGCTCCGCCTTCGCCCAGAGCCAGTCGGCAGCCGACGTCGCCAAGCCAAGCCCGCTCGGCGACATGGCGCTCGGCCCGGAGAATGCCTCCGTGACCATCGTCGAGTACGCCTCGATGACCTGCCCGCATTGTGCGGCGTTCACTGCCGAGGTGTTCCCCAAGATCAAGGCCGCCTACATCGACACCGGCAAGGTGCGATTCATCTTCCGTGAATTCCCGCTCGACCTCGTCGCGGCCGCCGGCTCGATGATGGCTCGCTGCATCGCCAAGGACGACGCGCAGAAGTACTTCGCCGTGGTCGACGTGCTGTTCAAGCAGCAGACCGACTGGGTGGTGAAGGCGCCGATCGAGCCGCTGAAGCGGATCGGCAAGCAGGCCGGCCTCAGCGACGAGGCCTTCAACGCCTGCCTGAAGGACCAGAAAATCCTCGACGGCATCAAGGCGACACAGGAACACGCCGCCGACAAGCTCAAGGTCAATTCCACCCCGAGCTTCTTTGTCAACGGGACGCTGGTGAAGGGCGAAACGTCGTTCGAGAGCTTCCAGAAGATGATTGATCCGCTGCTCAAGGCGTGACCGAGAGCCCGATCGTCACCACCAGGATCCAGGCGCGGCCCGTCGGGCCGCGTTTCATTTGATAACGCAGGGTTCCGACAACGGAACCAGAGGGCCGGGTGTGGAGCGCGCAGGCCCCATGCGCCGAAAATGCTCGCGGTCACGCAAAAGCTGCTCTAAATAGCTGAAAAATTGTGGATAAAAGGCTTGGGAAAAGCCTCGTGAATCCACGGCCGCCGGTTGCTCTTGCCCCGCGGCCTCGCCATTGTCGGCCGATACAAGCGGCGGTCCCCGACTCAGCTAAGCTACGGCCCAGGCACGCTATCGCCTTGACCCGGCAGGACATTTGACCGACCTGCCAACAGAGCACAGTGTCCATGAAACTCACTCGCCTTCGCCTTCACGGATTCAAGTCGTTCGTCGAGCCGACGGATTTCCACATCGAGCCAGGCCTCACCGGCGTGGTCGGCCCCAACGGCTGCGGCAAGTCCAACCTTGTCGAAGCACTGCGCTGGGTGATGGGCGAGACCTCGCATAAATCGCTGCGAGCCACCGACATGGATTCGGTGATTTTCTCCGGCTCGGGTAACCGTCCGTCGCGCAACCACGCTGAAGTGTCGATGACCATCGACAACGCCCAGCGCACCGCGCCGGCGGCGATGAACGATCAGGACGTCCTCGAGATCACGCGCCGTATCGAGCGCGAGGCCGGCTCCAACTACCGCATCAACGGCCGCGACGTCCGTGCCCGCGACGTGCAGATCCTGTTCGCCGACGCAGCGACCGGCGCGCGCTCTCCTGCCCTCGTCCACCAGGGCAAGATCGGCGAAATCATTCAGGCCAAGCCGGAGCAGCGCCGCCGCGTGCTGGAAGACGCTGCAGGCGTCGCCGGCCTGCACGCCCGCCGCCACGAGGCCGAACTGCGCCTGAAGGCCGCGGAAACCAACCTCACACGCGTCGAGGACGTGGTCGGCCAGCTCACGGGCCAGATCGACGGCCTCAAGCGCCAGGCGCGCCAGGCGATCCGCTACCGCGAGGTCGCCGCACGGGTGCGCAAGGCCGAGGCCATGCTGTTCCACCTGCGCTGGATGCAGGCGCACGCCGACGTCAACGAATCGGTTCAGGTCCATGATCTCGCGGTACGCGAGATGGCGGAGCGCACCCGCCATCAGGCGGAAGCCGCCCGCATCCAGGCGATCCGCGCTTCGGAAATGCCGCACCTGCGCGAGGGCGAAGCCCGCGCCGCCGCCGGCCTTCAGCGCCTGACCAACGCCCGCGAGCTGCTTGACCGCGAGGAAGAGCGCGCCAAGGAGCGCATCACCGAGCTCGACCGCCGCGTCGCCCAGTTGACCGCCGACATTGCCCGCGAGCAGCGCCAGTCGTCCGACGCCGACGTGGCGCTCGAGCGCCTCGACGCCGAAGACGCGGTGCTCAAGGAAGAGATCAAGGCGCGCGTCGAGAAGCGCAGCGGCGCGGACGAGCGCGTCGCCGAGGCCGACGCGACGCTGGCCGCCGCCGAGCGCACCTTCGCCGAGCTGACCACCGCGCTTGCGGACCTCAGCGCCAAGCGCAACCAGCTCGAGGCCAACGTCCGAACCCACCAGACCCGCGTCGCCCGGCTCGATCAGGAGGTCGCCAGCGTCGAGGCCGAGATCGCGCGGCTCGCCCAGGAGACCGGCGCATTCGGTGACGTCGATGCGCTGGCCGCGGCGATCGAAACCGCACAGCAGTCGCTCGCCGCGGCCGAGATGGCCAGCCGCGAGAGCGAGACCGCCCACGTGGTCGCGCGCCAGACGCTGGAAGCGTCGCGCTCGCCGCTGGTCGAAGCCGACAAGCGGGTGCAGCGCCTGGAGACCGAGGCGCGCACCATCTCCAAGCTGCTCGATGGCGAGACCAAGAACCTGTGGCCGCCGATCATCGACGGCGTCACCGTCACCAAGGGCTATGAGAAGGCGCTCGGCGCCGTGCTCGGCGACGATCTCGACGCCCCGGTCGACCCGTCCTCGCCGATTCGCTGGACCGATATTGGCGTACTCGAGGGCGACCCTGCGCTGCCCGAAGGCGCAGAACCGCTCGCTGCCCATGTCAGCGCGCCCGCAGAACTTGCACGTCGCCTCGCCCAGATCGGCATTGTCGCCAAGGAGCGGGGTGCCGAACTCGCCGGCCGGCTCAAGGCCGGCCAGCGTCTCGTGTCGCTGGAAGGCGACGTCTGGCGCTGGGATGGTTTCGTCACTGCAGCGCACGCGCCGACCGGCGCCGCCCGGCGTCTCGCCCAGCGCGCCCGCCTGACCGAGATCGAAACCGAGCTCGAGGAGGCGCGCTTCGACGCCGCCGCCAAGCGCGAGGCACTGGAGAACGCCGAGCAGGAGCTCAAGGCAGCCGCGTTTGCCGAAACCGCCGCCCGCGACGCCTGGCGCGCCGCACAGCGAGAGGCCGACGCCACCCGCGAGCGCCATGCCGCCGCGGAACGCGAAATCAACCGCCACGCCGCGCGCAAATCCGCGCTCGACGAAGCCCGCACGCGCCTGCATTCGGACCGTGAAGAGGCCTTCGCGTCGCTCGAGTCCGCAACGATCTCGCTGGAGGAAATGCCCGCCAGCGGCGAAGCCGAGGCGCGACTCGCCGCGGTTCGCGACGACATGGAAGGCCATCGCCGGCTTGCCGCCCAGGTGCGCGCCGAAGCGCAGGCGCTGGCCCGCGAGGCCGAGCTCGCCGACCGCCGCGTGCAGGCCATCATCGCCGAGCGCACGGAGTGGCAGAGCCGCAAGGAAGGTGCCGGCTCTCAGATCGAGACCATCGAGACCCGCATCGCCGAAGTCAGCGCCGAGCGTGTCGAGCTCGAGAACGCCCCCGAGGTGTTCGAGCAGAAGCGCCGCGCGCTGATCAGCGAAATCGAACTCGCCGAAGCGGCGCGTCGCACCGCCGCCGACGCGCTGGCCGAGGCCGAGAACATGATGGCCGAGACCGACCGCGCGGCGCGCCTGTCGCTAGAGGCCCTGTCGAGCTCGCGCGAGAACACCGCCCGCGCCGAGGAACGCATGGAAGGCGCCCGCCGCCGCCTCGATGACACCGAGCGCGAAATCCGCGACGTGCTGGAGATCGAGCCTCAGGGCGTCGCGGCGATGGCCGAGATCACCCCGGAGACCGACTTGCCGCCGGTCGCCGAGATCGAAGGCGACCTGGAGCGCCTGCGGCGCGACCGCGAACGCCTCGGCGCCGTCAACCTGCGCGCCGAGGAAGAGCTGCGCGACGTCGAGACCCAGCACGGCGCGCTGACCACCGAGCGCGACGACCTCGTCGAGGCGATCAAGCGCCTGCGTCAGGGCATCCAGAGCCTCAACAAGGAAGCGCGCGAGCGACTGCTCGGCTCGTTCGAAATCGTCAACGGCCATTTCAAGCGCCTGTTCACCGAGCTGTTCGGCGGCGGCGAGGCCGCGTTGCACCTGATCGAGAGCGACGATCCTCTGGAAGCCGGCCTCGAGATCATCGCCAAGCCGCCAGGCAAGAAGCCGCAGTCGCTGTCGCTGCTGTCGGGCGGCGAGCAGGCACTGACCGCGATGGCGCTGATCTTCGCCGTGTTCCTCACCAACCCCTCGCCGATCTGCGTGCTGGACGAAGTCGACGCGCCGCTCGACGACCACAACGTCGAGCGGTTCTGCACCCTGCTGCAGGAGATGGTGAGCACCACCGAGACGCGCTTCATCATCATCACGCACAACCCGATCACCATGGCGCGCATGAACCGGCTGTTCGGCGTCACCATGGCCGAGCGCGGCGTGTCGCAGCTCGTCTCCGTCGACCTCGAAGGCGCGGTGGAGATCCTCGACAAGAACGTGGCGTAACGCCACGCGGGAGGCGACGCGGCATGGCGCTGCCTCCCGCACTCACGGCCGCTCTCGACCGGCTTGCCCATGGGCGCCCGCGCAATATCATTGCGGCGCGCGCCGGCGCGATTTCCAGTGCTTACCGCAGCGGCGGCAGCTCGGCCCTCATTCGGGACACCGATGACGCTCTGGCATATGCGTTCGCGCGCATGCCCGCGACCTACGCCGCGGTCGCGGCCTGCCTGCAACAAGCGGCCGCCCGTGATTCTGGACGGCGGCCGGTTCGCCTGCTCGACGTCGGCGCCGGCCCGGGCACCGCGACCTTCGCCGCAGTCGATACCTTTCCGAGCCTCACCGACTTCACCTTGATCGACGCCAACCCGTCGCTGCGCAGCCTTGCGCTTGCGCTCGCCCGGGATATTCCGGCCCTGTCGGGATTGCACTACCAGGCAGGCGACGCGGCAAAGACGCTCGCGGATGCGCCCGAGGCCGATCTCGTCGTCGCGAGCTATGTCATTGGCGAGCTGCCGGACCGAGACCATGCCGGCTTCGCCGATGCGTTATGGTCGCGCACGCGTGACCTGCTGGTGGTGGTCGAGCCGGGCACACCCGCTGGCCACGCCCGGATCGTCGCACTGCGCCAGCGCCTCGTTGCCGCGGGTGGCCATGTCGTCGCGCCCTGCCCACATGATGCGCCGTGTCCGTTGACGCCGCCGGACTGGTGCCATTTCGTCCAGCGCCTCGCCCGCACCCGCGGCCACATGCAGGTCAAGGGCGTCGAGCTGCCGTTCGAGGACGAAAAGTTCAGCTATGTCGCGCTTGCCCGCACGGCAGCCTCCCGCCCGGCCGCGCGCGTGCTGGCCCAACCGCTCGTAGGCAAGGTCGATGTGACCGCAAAGCTGTGCCAGGCCGACGGCCTGGCAACCACGGTCAGGATCGCCCGTCGCGACAAACCCGCCTACGCCGCTGCAAAACGCTGGAGATGGGGCGACGCGCTCGACAACGAGACCTGATCTCGATCAAAAATCCCGCGACCGGCGGTTTTGGCACATTGCCAAGAACGGCCGAACACCTATGCTGCACGCCGATGGTCAGGGCCGACGCGCATCGCGGCCAGCCACCAACGACACAGCCTCCGAGGGGAAAGCCATATGTCCGTCGACGGAAACTGGAATATCACCATGACGACGCCGATGGGCGAGCGTCATGCCACGCTCACCCTGACGAGTGCGGGCGGAGCCCTCTCCGGCACGCAATCTGCCGAAGGCAATACCGCCGAAATTTTCGACGGCGCCGTGAACGGCAACGACGTGTCCTGGAAGATCGACATCACCAACCCGATGCCGCTGACACTGGCGTTCTCCGGCAAGGTCGATGGCGACGCGATCAGCGGCGAAATGGGCATCGGCCCGATGGGCAGCTTCCCGTTCAAGGGCGCACGGGCCTGATCCGTTCGAAGCCTTGAGAAAGACAAAACCGGCGATGCGCCCTACGGAATCTCGTAGACCAGCGCATCGTCAGTGATACCGCGCAGCGCAGCGCGCTGCTCGACCGGACGCAGGCCGAACTTTTCCAGGATCTTCAGCGCATCGTTGTCGGTGACGATCGACCTAGTGGCGAAAATCGAACGCGACTTCGCCAGGCCCTGGACCCGTGCCGCCATGTTGACCGTCTGACCGAAATAGTCCTGGCGGTCGTTGAAGGTCACCGCAAGGCACGGCCCTTCGTGAATGCCGATCTTCAGCAGCAAGTCCTCACCGCCGCGCTGGTCGTTGATCTCCTGCATCGCCTCGCGCATCCGCAGCGCCGCGGCTAGTGCCCGATCCGGCGTCGGAAACGTCGCCATCACCGCGTCACCGATCGTCTTCACGACCGCCCCCGCCTCGGAGGCAACGATGCGATAGAGCACGCTGAAATGCTGGCGCACGAGATCGTAGGCGACGAGGTCACCAACGCGCTCGTAGAGCTCCGTCGAGCCCTTGAGATCGGTGAACAGGAACGTGAGACTGGTGATCTTGAGGCGCTGGTCGACGTCGAGCGTATCGGTGCGGTAGATGTCGCGGAAGGTCTGATTGGTCAACAACCGCTTCGCCGTCAGGAACGGCTTGCGGTGCCCGATCATGTCGTGCATCACTTGGTTGGCGACCCATACGCCGGGCAGGACACGGCGATTGGTGCGGTTCTCCAGGCTGAGCCGCAGCGGCCCCGGCCGCATCTCCACGGTGCCGGTGGGCGCCTGCACCTGGTTGAACACCAGCGTCAGCGACTGCCGCTCGCGTGTCGGCTCGCCCTTGACGTCGATGAACTGGGTGGCGTGGGTCACCGGGTCGAACACGATGATGAATTCGCTCGGCAGTTGCAATGACAGCAGCGCCTTCTGGCCCGCCGGCAGCTCCAGCACCTCCACCGCAAACTCGTCGAAATGGCTTTCGAGGTCGTCGGGCAGGTCGATGCCGGAGCTCCAGAACACCTGCCGGCAGTATTCGATATAGGGGAGCGAGTCCGGATCGTGAGCCGCGATCCGGCGCGTGCGCGGATTGACCGTGAAGGTGACCTCGACCATCTCGTCGAGGGTCGGTTCATAGGCCGCCGCGCACAGCGCGCAGTTGTAGCGGTCGTGATCGAAAGTCTTGAGCGTTGTGCCGGCATCGAGCACGCCGCCGCAGCCCGGACAGAGCATGTTCCAGGACAGATCGAACAGCCCGATGCGCGAGGCGTGCAGGAACGCCGCGATGACACGCTCGACATCGAGGTTCTGCTTCCGCGCGAACTCGATTGCATTGATCCGGCAGAGGGCGCGGTCGGAGCCGTCGCGAACCTCGCGCTCGATAGCATCGACCGCGTCGGCATCCGCAGTCTGCCGCAGCACGTCGAACAGGGCCTTTGTTTCGGTCATGAACGCACCCTCGCGCAAAACGACACATCAGGGAAGCGCAATATGGCAGAATTCGCCTGCCGGCATTTGTCACAAACTCGAAAAATCCGCGACAACCATCTGGAATATCGGCCCGACGCACGCGTTTGTAAGGCGGGAGCCGACACCTGGCGCCCGTTCATGACAGGAGCCCTTATCATCATGCCGAGACCTCCGATCCTCGCCGCGGCGCTGCTGCTGCTCGCCACCGGCGCCGCGCTTGCCCAGACCGCCCCGGCAACGACCGCCGACACCGCCAAGGGCAAAGCCCTCGTCGACGCCAAAGGCATGACCCTCTACGTGTTCGACAAGGACGCGACCAGCAAGTCGAACTGCAACGGCGCCTGCACCCAGAACTGGCCCCCGCTGGCCGCCGCCTCGGACGCCAGGCCCTCGGGCGACTGGAGCGCCATCGCCCGCGAGGATGGCAGCCGGATGTGGGCCTACAAGGGTCACCCGCTCTACACCTGGAAGAACGACAAGGCGCCGGGAGATACCAGCGGCGACGGCGTGAACGGGGTATGGCACATCGCCAGGCCCTGAATAGCGGCCGTCCGTTGTGCGTGGGGTGAACGATTCCAGGCGTTGCGACGACTAAAGCTGGCATGATCTGCGGGGCGCCCCTGCCCCGCGGCGCCGTTTTCGTCTAGGTTGCCCGCCACGCGACCTCTGCAGTTCACCCAGGAGCCCTCCCCCCATGTCGACCGGCTGGATCGTTCTCATCGTCCTCGTCGTTCTCGCCTTTCTCGCATTCGGCGCCTACAACCGGCTGGTCGCGCTCAGTCAGCGGGTGGGACAGGCGTTCGCCGACATCGACGTCCAGCTCAAGCAGCGCCACGACCTGATCCCGAACCTGGTGGAAACCGTGAAGGGCTACGCCGCCCATGAACGCGGCACGCTCGACGACGTCGTCAAGGCACGCAACGCCGCGCTGTCGGCCCAGGGCCCGGCGCAGGTGTCGGCCGCGGAGGGGCAGCTCTCCGGCGCGCTCGGCCGTCTCATCGCCTTGTCGGAGGCCTATCCGGACCTCAAGGCCAACGCCAACTTCCAGCAACTGCAGGGCGAACTCTCTGATATCGAGAACAAGCTCGCCGCCAGCCGCCGCTTCTTCAACAACGCGGTGCAGGAGTACAACACCGGCATCCAGCAGATGCCGGCCGTGCTGTTTGCCGGCATGCTGGGCTTCACCCGCAAGGACTTCTTCGATCTCGGCGAGAGCCGCACCCAGATGGACCAGGCGCCGTCCGTGAAGTTCTGACGCCGTCCCCGCAGGGCCGCATCCCATGGCCGCCTACGGTCTCTACACGCACATTGCGTCGAACAAGTTTCGTTCGATGCTGCTGCTCGGCGGCCTGTTCCTGCTGATCTACGTTATGGTGTTCGCCGGAGCGTTGATCGCCGAGGTGATCGGCTACGGCGGCGGCACGGTGGACTATTATCTCGCGGTCGCGACGCGTGATCTGGTCAAGGCATTGCCGTTGGCGACGCTGGGGTCCGCAGCATGGATCGTGATCGCCTATTTCTTCCACCAGTCGATCATCGATGCGGTTACCGGCGGCCGCGACGTCACGCGGCAGGAGCAGCCGCGCCTCTATAACCTCCTCGAAAACCTGTGCATCTCGCGCGGCATCCCGATGCCGAAACTGAAGATCGTGGATGCCGACGCGCTCAATGCCTACGCCACCGGCCTCAACCGCAGGCAGTATTCGGTGACGGTGACCTCAGGACTGCTGCGTGCGCTCGACGACCAGGAGGTCGAGGCCGTGCTCGGCCACGAACTGACCCACATCCGTAACGGCGACGTGCAGTTGATGGTGATCGCCGTGGTCATTGCCGGCGTGGTCGGCTTCTTCGCCGAACTGTTCTTCCGCCTGTTCTTCAACTCGGGTTTCCGGATCGGCGGCGGGCGCGGTTCCTCGTCATCGTCCTCGTCGTCCGACGGCGACCGCAAAAGCGGCGGCGGTGGCGCGATCATCGTCATCATTCTGGCGGTCGCGCTGATCGCGCTCGCCTGGTTCCTGTCGCTGGTGGTGCGGTTTGCCCTGTCCCGCTCGCGCGAGTACCTCGCGGACGCCGGCTCGGTCGAACTGACCAAAAACCCGGACGCCATGATCTCGGCGCTGCGCAAGATCGAGAACCGGGGCGAATTGCCGGGGGCGACCTCCGCGGTCATGGAAATGTGTGTCGACAACCCCCGCCAGGGCTTCGCCGACCTGTTTGCAACCCATCCGTCGGTCGAATCGCGCGTCCGAAAGCTGGTGCAGTTTGCCGGCGGCCATGACCCTGGCCCGCTCGCGCTGCCACCCGCGGAGACGCCGGACAGCCCGCAGCAGTTGCCCCCCGGCTCCCCGGCGCCAGATCCTGCGACCAGCGGTGCCGGCGGGCCGGCACCAGGCCCCTGGCACAATCCCGGGCCGCCGTCGAATGCGCCCACGGGGCCCTGGAACAAGCCTGCGGGCCCCTGGGGCACCGCCTGATGGAGCGCTTTCCCGCACGGTCAACGAACTGGGGGCTATTCGGCCCCCGCTGACGTTGAGGAATTGAATTCTCCCTTGTTTCTGCCATGTTCCGCCCCAATGCAGACAGGGACGATCCGCCTTCCCGCGGATCAGCACGGTTGGGGCAAGGGGATCTCATGGCAAAGCCGGCAGTGATCGTGGTAGGTGCGGACAAGGGCGGGGTCGGCAAGACCACGGTGTCGCGCGCAGTGCTCGACTATTTCAGCGCCAACAACATTCCGACCCGGGCGTTCGACACCGAGTCGCCCCGCGGCACCCTGAAGCGCTTCCACCCGGGCATTACCGAGATCGTCGACATGACGACCACCTCGGACCAGATGAAGATCTTCGATACCCTCAACACCGCCGGCGCGTCGGTCACCGTGATCGACGTGCGCGCAGGCCTGCTGTCGCCCGCCCTCGCGTCGCTGCGCGACATCGGCTTCCTCGATGCGGCGAAGTCCGGGCAGATCACCTTTGCCGTGTTCCATATCCTCGGCCCGTCGATCGCCTCGCTCGAGGAGATCGCCGAGACCGCGACCTTCATGAACGGCGCAAAGTACTTCCTGGTGAAGAATTTCATCAACAACACCAGCTTCTTCGAGTGGGACCAGGCGACGTACAATTCGTATTTCCACCGCATCAAGGACGCCACCGAGATCGCCATCCCCAAGCTCAACGAGATGGCCTACGAGCAGGTCGAAGTGTCGTCGGTGCCGTTCCTGAACTTCGTCGCCAACAAGGGCCACAACGACGAAGCGGCGAACTACTCGTTCGTGCTGCGCGGCTATGTCCGCCACTGGCTGGGCAATGTCTGGAGCGAGTTCGACCGTATCAAGCTGACCGACCTCGTCGGCACGCGCAAGCCGGACTAGCCGCCCGCGGCGGCCGTCTCGCCGCGGCCGCGCATGCGGCAGGCCTTCATGCAGCGGGCCTTGCGCAGCACGGTTGCGGCTGCGATGGTCGGCGCTCGAAGGGCTTTTCACGTCCCGCGGTTGCGGGACGTCGTGACTGTATTTGATCCGCCGCACTGATGAGCCGCACGCCCGTCTATATCGTCTGCTCGACCCGCCCGTTCGTCGGCAAGACGCTGCTGGCGCGCCTGCTGGCTGAATTTCTGCTGCTCCAGCGCCGTGAGGTGGTGGCGTTCGACGTCAACGACAAGGAACCGTCGCTGGTCGACTTCCTGCCGACCATCACCGAGACGGCCGACGTGATGGACACCTTCGGCAAGATCCAGCTGATGGAACGGCTGATCGTCAACGACGACATCGGCAAGGTGCTCGATCTCGGCTTCCACGCTTACGACGAGTTCTTCAAGATGATCGAGGAGATCGGCTTCATCAAGGAAGCGAGCCGCCGCGGCGTCGATCCGATCCTGATGTTCGTCGCCGATTCCGACCGCCAGTCCGGCGCGTATTTTGCTCGCCTGCGACGGACATTTCCGGACGCCGCCCTCGTGCCCGTGGACAACGAGCAGGTGCTGCATGGCGAGCCGCCTGCCTCCTATGACGGCCTCGCGACCCTGCACATCCGTGCGCTGCCGCCGTTCCTCAAGACCTATATCGAGCGCCGCAACTTCTCGTTCACCGGCTTCCTGCGCCAGGACACGGACAGTTCCTCCGAGCTCAACCAGTGGATCCGGCGCAACTACATCGCATTTCGCGATATCGAGCTGCACCTCAACCGCTACCGGATGTGATCGATCCCAACGCGCGACGGAGACGAATGATGACCGACCCGAACGCTTCCCATGACGGCGGCTGCCGCTGCGGACGACTTCGTTTCACGGTGAAAGGCGCGCCGCTGATCACGATGGCCTGCCATTGCACCGGTTGCCAGCGCATGACGGCCAGCGCGTTCTCGCTCAGCGCGCTCCACCCGAGCGCAGCCTTCACGGTCACATCGGGCGAACCGGTGATTGGCGGCCTGCATGGCGCAACCCGTCATTTCTTCTGCGATTACTGCATGAGCTGGGTCTTCACCCGCCCCGAGGGCATGGAAGATTTCGTCAACGTGCGCGCAACGATGCTGGATGATGCCCGCGGGTATCGGCCGTTCATCGAAACCTATACCTGCGAGAAACTGCCCTGGGCGACCACGTCCGCGCTCCACAGCTTCGACAAGTTCCCGGAGATGGAGCAATTTCCGTCTCTGCTCGCTGAATATCGCGAACAGTCCCGATAGGCGACCGGTCCATCCTCGCCTGCGGCGCCCGCGCTACTCGCCGTAGCCGCGCAGGCCGTCGAGATCGAGAATGGTGATCCCGCCATATTCGAGCCGCAACAGCCCCTCCTTCTCCAGCACCTTGAGACTCTGGTTAGCGTTCTGGCGCGACATGCCGGACAGCGATCCGACTTCTTCCTGCGTGATCTCGAGATGGCGCGTCACGTCGGGGTACAGGATCGGATTGAACAGCGAGGCGATGCAACGGGCAAGGCGCGCGGTGGCGTCGAGCATGCGGTCGTATTCGAGCAGGCCGATAAACTGACCGAGACGCTCGTTGAGCTGGCCGACCAGGAAGCGGTTGAACGCGACGCTGTTCTCGAACAGCCACAGGAAGGTCGCGCGGTCCATCATCGCCAGACGCGTGTCGCGCAGCGCCACGAGATCATAGCGCCGCAGCTCGTCCTTGAGCATGGTGCCTTCGCCGATCCAGGCTCCCGCGGTGACACCGGTGAAGCCAATGGCCTTGCCCTCACGCGAGACGGTGCCCATCTTGACGAGGCCGGACACAACGCCCGTCCAGTAATCGAAGCGATCGCCGCGCAGGCAGATGAATTCGTTGGCCTTGTAAGATTTCTCAGTGATGCCGGCGCGAGCGCGCTCGAGCTCGGCTTCGCTCAGTGCGCGCGACCAGGCCGCGATCCGCTTGAGATAGTCCGCAGAAATCATGGTCATCGCCACCCGTCGCGCCGCACCACGCCGGTCGGCGCGGATCACCGCGGCACCCTCGCCGGCCCATTTGGGCAGCTTAGCACACGACAGGCCTGCGGAAGCCATCCGGCCCCCGTCCGTGCCGGGAACGGCTGCGGCCAATTATCGCTCGACGCGGATCAGGCGGCCGGCATGCGCCAGCGGCTCAGTGGCCCTCGAAGGCCATCAGCGTGCGTACCGGCACGTCCATGGCGCGGAGCTTGTCGGCGCCACCGAGCTCCGGCAGATCGACGATGAAGCAGGCCGCCACGACCTCGGCGCCGATCTGGCGCATCAGCTTCACGGCGCCCTCGGCGGTGCCGCCCGTGGCGATGAGATCATCGATCAGGATGACGCGCTCGCCGGGATGGATGGCATCGGCATGCACTTCCATCTCGTCGACGCCATATTCCAGCGAATAGGCGATGCGCACCGTGGTGTGCGGCAGCTTGCCCTTCTTGCGGATCGGCACGAACCCGGCGGACAGCTGGTGCGCCACCGCGCCACCGATGATGAAGCCGCGCGCCTCGATGCCCGCGATCTTGTCGATCTTGGCGCCTGCCCAGGGCTGCACCAGCTCATCGACGGCGCGGCGGAACGAGCGCGCGTCGCCGAGCAGCGTGGTGATATCCCGGAACATCACACCCGGCTTGGGATAGTCCGGGATGGTGCGAACCACCGATTTCAAATCGCTCATGCGAATCCATCGCCTCTCAGTTGATCCAGTGGTCCGCTCCCGGCCTGCGCTAACGCGCGGCGCCGAGCCGGAATGCGTTTTCCACGATGCGAAGTCCGACCTCGCCGCCCAGCGACATCAATGATTCCGGGTGGAACTGGACGCCGCCGACCGGCAGCGTCTTGTGCTCGATCGCCATCGCCACGCCGTCGTCGGTCGCAGCCGTTACCTGCAGCACCTCCGGCATGCTGTCCCGCTCGACATAGAGCGAGTGGTAGCGCCCGACCACAACCTCGTTCGGCAGGTTGCGCATCAAGGTGCCGCCACGAACCTGGATGCGCGAGGGACGGCCGTGCGCCGGCTGGGTGAGCTGGCCGAGCACGCCACCGAAATACTCGCCGATCGCCTGCACGCCGAGACAGACGCCGAACACCGGCAGCTTCCTGCCAAGCGCGGCGTCGAGCGTCCGCGCGATCTTGAAGTCCTCCGGGCGGCCGGGGCCCGGCGACAGCACGAGGAGATCGTAGGCGTGACGCTCCAGCATCTCCAGGGCATGGGTGTGGCGCACGACGCTGACGGTCGCACCGACCTGACGGAAATAGTCCGCCAGCATGTGCACGAACGAATCCTCGTGGTCGACCAGCAGCACCTTCTTGCCAGAGCCAGCCGCGTCGGGCGCCGACGCCGACAGCGGCTTTGGCGCGTCGCCGCGCAGCGCCTGGAACAGCGCCGCGGCCTTGGTCTGGCATTCCTTCTCTTCGGCCACGGGATCGGAATCGAACAGCAGGGTCGCGCCGACGCGAACCTCGGCGATGCCGTCCTTCATGCGGATGGTGCGGATGGTGATGCCGGTGTTGATACCGCCGTCGAAACCGACACCGCCGATCGCGCCGGCGTACCAGCGGCGGGGCGAGCGCTCATTGTCTTCCACGAACTGCATCGCCCACAGCTTCGGCGCGCCGGTCACGGTCACGGCCCAGGCGTGGGTGAGAAACGCATCGAGCGCATCGAAGCCCGGACGCAGGATGCCCTCGACATGGTCGACGGTGTGAAACAGCTTCGAATATGTCTCGATCTGCCGCCGCGCCAGCACCTTGATGGTGCCGGGCACACACACACGCGCCTTGTCGTTGCGATCGACGTCGGTGCACATGTTGAGCTCGAACTCGTCCTTCTCCGAGTTCAGGAGCTGGCGGATCTGCTCGGCATCGCCGATCGCATCGACACCGCGCGCGATAGTGCCCGAGATCGGACAGGTCTCGACACGCCGGCCGTCGGAGCGCACGAACATCTCCGGCGACGCCGCCACCAGGAACTCGCCATCGCCGAGATTCATCAGCGCGCCATAGGGCGACGGATTGATCTTGCACAGGCGCTGGAACACTTCCGCCGGCGAGCGCTCGCACGGCTCGCCGAAAAGCTGGCCCGGCACCGCCTCGAACAGATCGCCGCGGGCAAACGCCTCGCGCGCCTTCTGCACCGTGGCCTGGTAAACGCCGGGGGCGTGATCCGCAAAACCCTGGCGCGGCGTCTTGAGATACACGCTGTCCGGCGTCTCGCGATCGAGCCCGGCGGTGGCCTTGTCCTTCCAGGCGAAATCGTAGGTCAGCGTCACGCCGCGGCCGGTGGCGCGGTCGTACACCAGCAGCTCGTCGGGAATGTAGAGCACGATATCGCGCTGATCGGCTTCGCGCGCACGCTTCTGCTCGAGGTCTTCGATCTGAAACACGAGATCATAGGCGAAAGCGCCGAACAGGCCATGCAGCGGATCGGCGGTCTCGCCCATCGCACCGACGATGGCGCGCACCAGCGACATGACGCTGGCGCGGCGGGTGCGCTGCTCCTCCTCGACTGGCGCTTCGCCGCGCAGGATGTGACCGGCGAGCCGCGTCGCGCTGCGCTCGGTGACCACCACGCAGGGTTCATTGAGCGTATCGGCGAGGAACCCGATCAGCACCTTGCCGCGCGCATTGAGCGCATGGAGCAGGAAGTTGAAGCCGGTGGTCTCGAGCCGCAGCGGTGGATCGGCAAAGCCGAGGTCGAAGCTCTCATAGCGGCCAGGCACGGTGGTGCCCGACGACAGCACGACACCGCGGCGGTGATCGAGCTTCTCGATCAGGCGGTCGAGCGCGGCGCCCCCGGTGAAGTGCGCGGCGACCCGCGTGACCTCGAGGCCGCCGGCGGTCCGGTAGGTGCTGTGGGCGGGAAGCGAGAAGATGGTTCTATTCATGGGGTCCTCTCAGGGTCTTGGAAGGCGCGCCATGCAGAACACACGAACAAAAGGCCGTCGCACTGCGATGACGGCCTGAACGATTGCGAAAACGGGGAAAAAAATCGCACCGGCCACCTTTAGAAGGTGGGCCACCAAAGACGGGATGGGCGAGCGACGGTGTTCATGGAGCGCAAAACACCACGCCACGGCGGGGGCGTCAAGGGGCGCGGGCGGCAGAATCCGCCCGTCAGGCGCCGTCACATCCAGGAAAGCCCCTTCCCCGCCCGGCCACCGCGTCGGTCATTCCTCCGCGACAGGCCGATCCTTGCGGAAAACGGTCAGGCGGAGCTCGCCGACCTGCTCCTCGATCGGCTGCCAGCCCAGCCGCTCATAGAAGGCGCGGCGGGGCGCCGCCGCGCAGAGATAGAGGCAAGGCTCGCCAAGGCGGAAGGCCGCCTCGGTCGCCGCGTCGACCAGCGCCCCACCGAGCCGCTGCGTACGGAATTGCGGCTCGACCCACACCGCGGCGACCCAGGGCGTATATTGCGGGCGCTCGTCGAGATCGGACGCGATCACCGAGGCCATGCCCATGAAGACATCGTCGCGATGCGCCACCAGCGCGAACGGGATCGCGGCCGCCCCCAGGTTTTCCTGCAGCCGGCCGACGATGTAGCCCCGCGCCACGCCATGGCGCTGCCACCATGCCGACCAGATGCGATCCGCGACCGTATCGAAGAAGTCCGGCCGCTGGCGCAGATCCGAAATCGAATAGTGCAATCCAGCGGCCTCCGTCTGCCGGGCTTACCCGAGATGCTTGCTGAAGAACGCGACGGCGCGATCCCAGGCAAGCTCGGCGGCCTGCCGGTCATGCACGGCAGCGCGCTGCTCGTTTACGAACGCATGGTCGGCATCATAGCGGAAGAATTCGGCGGCCTTGCCCGCCGCCTTCAGGCCTTTCTCGAAGGCGTCGACCGCCTGGGGCGTGCACCAGTCGTCCTTGTTGGCGAAATGGCCCTGGAGCGGCACCTTGACATCGGACGGCTTGGCAGCCTGCTCAGGCGGAATGCCATAGAAGCACACGCCAGCGCTGAGTTCGGGAATGCGTGCCGCACCGATGATGGTGACGGCGCCGCCCATGCAAAAACCGGTGAGACCGACCTTGGCGCCGTTGCGCTTGAGATACTGCACCGCGCCGCGCACCGTCTGTTCGGTGGCGTCGAGGAAATCCAGCGAGGTCATCTCCTTATTGGCGGCATCGGAGTCGTGATAGGGCACGACCACGCCGTCGTAGAGATCCGGCGCCAGCGCATCGAAGCCGGCCAGCGCGAAGCGATCGGTCAGGCCCTTGATGTTCTCGGACAGGCCCCACCACTCCTGGATGACGATCACGCCGGGCGCGTTGCCGCGCGAGGCGTTGGCGAGATAGCCCTTGGCCTCTTTGCCATCCGGACGCTTGAACGTGATGCTGGTTCCCATGACTTCCTCCAGGGACTTGAACTTGAGCGGCACGTGAGGGCGTACCGCGGCGGGCGCAGCATGCCGCCGGCCGCAGCGCCACGCAATCGCCGAATGGCCGCACGCGGCGTGGACGTGCACGGCGCGCGGCGCAACGCAGCACACAGCCACCATGAAAAAAGGGCTCCCCGAGGGGAGCCCTTTTCGCGATCAATCAAGCGCCGAAGCGATCAGTGGGCGTTGGCCCAGACCTTACGCTTGGTGAAGTACAGCATGAACGACAGCACGATCAGGAAGATGAAGACCTGCAGGCCGAGCTTCTTGCGGGCCTCGAGCTTCGGCTCGGCGGTCCACATCAGGAACGCTGCGACGTCGGTCGCGTACTGCTGAACGGTCTGCGGCGAGCCGTCGTCGTAGGTCACCTGACCATCGCTGAGCGGCTTCGGCATGCCGAGCGCATGACCCGGGAAGTACTTGTTGTAGTTCGAGCCGGCCGGCAGGGCGAAGCCCTTGGGCGCGTCCTCGTAGCCCTGCAGCAGGGCGGCAATGTAGTTCGGGCCCTTCTCCTGGAACTGCATCACCAGGTCGATCAGGAACTGCGGGAAGCCGCGCTCATAACCGCGCGCCTTGGCCATCAGCGACAGGTCAGGCGGCAGCGCCCCGCCATTGGCGGCGCGGGCTGCCTGGTCGTTCGGGAACGGTGCCGGGAAGTAGTCCGCCGGACGGCCGGGACGCTCGAACATCTCGCCCTGGTCGTTCGGACCGTCCTTGATCTTGTACTCGGACGCAAGGCTCGCCGCCTGGGCTTCGGAATAGCCCGGGCCACCGGGATCCGCTATGTTGCGGAACGCGATGTAGTTCAGCGAATGGCAGTTTGAGCAGACTTCCTTGTAGACCTTGAGGCCGCGCTGCAGCTGCCCCTGATCGAACTTGCCGAGAGGACCGGCGAACGACCACTTGATCGACGGCGGGGTCGGCTGGCTGTGGGCGTCCTCGGCACGCGATGTGCCGGAGGTGCCGGCCAGCAGCAGGCCCGCAAGACCGAACACCGCAAGCACCGAGGCGACCGTCTTCAACTTGCCCTTGCCGAGCACGTCATCGGCGATCGAGTTCGGCAGCGGACGTGCCGTCTCGACGCGGCTGAGGATCGGCAGCAGCACCAGGAAGTGGAAGAAGTAGTAAGCGGTGAAGATGCGGCCCGCGATCACATAGATGCCTTCCGGCGGCTGCGCGCCGAGCCAGCCCAGCACCAGGCAGACCACCACGAAGATCCAGAAGAACTGCTTCGCCATCGGCCGATAGCGCGACGAGCGCGCCTTGGCGCCATCGAGCCAGGGCAGGAACGCCAGCACCAGGATGGCGCTGAACATCGCGACGACGCCGCCGAGCTTGCTCGGGATCGAGCGCAGGATGGCGTAGAACGGCAGGTAATACCATTCCGGCACGATGTGGGCCGGGGTCACGCCCGGATTCGCGACGATGTAGTTGTCGGGATCGCCGAGGAAGTTCGGCGTGTAGAACAGGAACCAGGCGAAGAACAGCAGGAAGCAGCACATGCCGAACGCGTCCTTGATGGTCGCATACGGCGTGAACGGCACGGTGTCCTTCTCGGTCTGCGGCTCAACGCCGGCCGGGTTGTTCTGGCCGACGACATGCAGCGCCCAGATGTGCAGCACGACCACGCCCGCGATCACGAACGGCAGCAGATAGTGCAGCGAGAAGAAGCGGTTCAGCGTCGGGTTGCCGACCGAATAGCCGCCCCACAGCAGGGTGACGATGCTTTCGCCGACATAGGGGATGGCCGAGAACAGATTGGTGATGACGGTGGCGCCCCAGAAGCTCATCTGGCCCCACGGCAGCACGTAGCCCATGAAGCCGGTGGCCATCATCAGCAGGTAGATGATGACGCCGAGGATCCAGAGGATCTCGCGCGGCTCCTTGTACGACCCGTAATAGAGACCACGGAACATGTGCACGTACACGGCAATGAAGAACATCGACGCGCCGTTGGAGTGCAGGTAGCGCAGCAGCCAACCGTAATTGACGTCGCGCATGATGGCCTCGACCGACTTGAAGGCGAGGTCGGCATGCGGCGTGTAGTGCATCGCCAGGATGATCCCGGTGATGATCTGAATGCCCAGCATCATCGACAGGATGGCGCCGAACGTCCACCAGTAGTTGAGGTTGCGCGGCGTCGGATAGGAGACGAACGAGGAGTGGATCAGGCCGCCGATCGGCAGGCGCCGTTCGACCCACTTCAAGACTGCGTTCTGCGGGTTGTAGCTGGAGGGTCCGCTCATGGTGCGTTCCTGAGAAAGGTGATGCGAGGCGTCGGCAGCTTGAGGGCTCAGCCGATCTTGATTTTGCTATCCGAAAGGAAGGCATACGGCGGCAGCGGCAGGTTCGCCGGCGCCGGTCCCTGGCGGATGCGGCCCGAGGAATCGTACTGCGAACCGTGGCACGGACAGAAGAAGCCGTCGTAATTGCCTTCGTGCGCGATCGGGATGCAGCCGAGATGGGTGCAGATGCCGATCACGACCAGCCACTGCTCGTGGCCTTCCTTGACCCGCGCCTGGTCGGTCTGCGGATCCGGCAGGCTTGCAACCGGCACCGAGCGGGCCTCTTCGACCTGCTTCTTGGTGCGGTTCATGATGTAGATCGGCTTGCCGCGCCAGAACACCTTGATCGCCTGCCCTTCGGCGATCGGCGTCAGATCGACATCGATCGGCGCGCCGGCCGCGATGGTCGAGGCGTCCGGATTCATCTGGGAGATGAGAGGCCAGGCCGTTGCAACGGCACCGACGGCCGCCACGGCTCCGGTTGCGACATAGAGAAAATCGCGGCGGGTCGGCTCCGCCGAAGTCGAGGTCGTCACGATCCCAAACCCTTTCTGGTCTGCAGCCGGCGGAACCGCCCCCGGGACGCATACAAGCGAGCGATCCGGGAGGTCGCCGGTCCGCGGGTCACCCCGCGGCAGCAGGACCACAGCCCCCCAAGCCGGCCATAGACCGGACGGAACATGCAATCCAGAATCGTTCTATTGGCACCCTTGCCGGGAGAGCGCAAGCCCGCTATCGGCAGACTCCCGTGCGATGCACGAAATCCCGATTTCTGTTGCGGTTCTGTCATCCGCCCGAGGCCACTTTCCGATGCGGATCGCATTGTTTCAGCCCGACATCCCGCAGAACACCGGAACGATTCTGCGCCTGTGTGCCTGCCTGTCGGTCGAGGCCCACATCATCGAGCCGGCTGGCTTCCCGGTCAGCGACTATCATTTCCGCCGCTCGGGCATGGACTATCTCGACGAGGTGGCCATCCACCGCCATGTCTCCTGGAGCGAATTTGCCGCCTGGCGGACAGAGGCCGGGGCCCGCCTGGTGCTGTTCACCACCAAGGGCGCCCAGCCCTACCTCAGCTACCGCTTTTCGCCGGACGACATCTTGCTGTTCGGGCGGGAGTCCGCCGGGGTGCCGGACGAGGTGGCTGCGGCGGCAGACGCCCGGCTGCGGATCCCGATGGCGCCAGCCCTGCGTTCGATCAACGTCGCCATGACGGTGGCAATGGCCCTCGGCGAAGCGCTGCGCCAGACCAGCAAAGGCAGCCTGACATGAGTTACGCCGTCAAGGAGATCTTCCTGACCCTGCAGGGTGAGGGCGCCCAGGCCGGCCGGGCCTCGGTGTTCTGCCGCTTCAGCGGCTGCAACCTGTGGACCGGCCGGGAGCAGGACCGCGGCGAGGCGGTCTGCCGGTTCTGCGACACAGATTTCGTCGGCATGGACGGCACGCTGGGGGGCCGCTACGCCACGGCCGAGGCTCTCGCCGACGTCATCGCGGCAACCTGGAGCGGGCCAGAGGCCCACCGCTACGTCGTCCTGACCGGCGGCGAACCCATGCTGCAGATCGACCCGGCCTTGATTGCTGCACTGCACGCGCGGCACTTCACCATTGCGGTCGAGACCAACGGAACCATCGCCCCCCCGCCGGGCCTCGACTGGCTGTGCGTCAGCCCGAAGGCCGGTGCGCCGCTCGAGATCCGGGCCGGCCACGAGCTGAAACTGGTCTACCCGCAGGAGGGCGCGCCGCCAGAGGCATTCGCCGACCTCGCCTTCCAGCGCTTTTCGCTGCAGCCCATGGACGGGCCCGACGCCGCGCGCAATACCGAGCTGGCCGTCGCCTATTGTCTCGCCCACCCGCAGTGGCGGCTCAGCGTGCAGACGCACAAGACGCTCGGCATCAGATAGGGATTGATCGAACCGATGTGGGAACTGACCAAGTCGTTCCATTTCGAGGCGGCGCATGCGCTGTCCGGCACGACACTCGAGGCCATCGCCGAGGAGATCCACGGCCATTCGTTCCGAGCCGAGGTCACGGTGCGCGGCACGCCGGACCCGGCGACCGGCATGGTGATGGATCTCGGTCTGCTCGAGCGCCGCATCGCGGAGGTGCGGGCGAGCCTCGACCACAAGCTCCTCAACCGCATCGCGACGCTCGGCGTGCCGACGCTGGAGAACCTGACACGTTTCATCTGGGAGCGGGTGCAGAGCGCCGGCCCGGTGGTGCGGGTCAGTGTCCACCGTGACAGCTGCGGCGAGAGCTGCAGCTATTTCGGCCCGCAGGGCCGCTGACATTTTCGGAAGGCAAGACGGATATGGACATGACGGAGATCGAGACACGCAAGCAGACGGCGCGAAGCTGGTTCGAGAGCCTGCGCGACCAGATCTGCGCGGCGTTCGAAAAGCTTGAGGACGAAGCGCCGCCCGAGCTGTTTCCGGATGCCCCGGCCCGCTTCGTGCGCACACCCTGGCAACGCACCGACCACAGCGGCGCGGCGGGCGGCGGCGGCGTGATGTCGATGATGCGCGGCCGCCTGTTCGAAAAAGTCGGCGTGCACTGCTCCACCGTGCACGGCGAGTTCGCGCCCGAATTTCGCGCCCAGATTCCCGGCGCCGCGGAGGATCCGCGGTTCTGGGCATCCGGCATTTCGCTGATCGCGCACCTGCGCAGTCCGCATGTGCCGGCCGTGCACATGAACACGCGCTTCGTGGTGACCACCAAGGCCTGGTTCGGCGGCGGCGCCGACCTCACGCCGGTGCTCGACCGGCGCCGCACCCAGGACGACGCCGACACCGTCGCGTTCCACGGCGCGTTGCGCGACGCCTGCCATGCCCATCCCGCCGTCGCCCCCTACGACAAGTTCAGGGCCTGGTGCGACGAGTACTTCTACCTGCCTCACCGCAAGGAGGCGCGCGGCATCGGCGGCATTTTCTACGATTGGCTCGACAGCGGCAGCTGGGACGCCGATCTCGCTTTCACCAAGGATGTCGGCCGCGCCTTCCTCGCGATCTATCCGCAACTCGTGCGGCGCAACTGGGCGACCGCCTGGACCGACGCCGACCGCCAGGAGCAACTGGTGCGCCGCGGCCGCTATGTCGAGTTCAACCTGCTGTACGATCGCGGCACGATCTTCGGCCTGAAGACTGGCGGTAATGTCGATTCGATCCTGTCTTCGATGCCGCCGGAGGTGAAGTGGCCGTAACCTGAAAACGTGACCACGCCGCGCCCTCGCCCGTCATCTAGAGGAGCTTGTGCACCTCGAACAACTCGTTACAGGCGGTGCTCGCGGCGGAACCGTGCGACAGTCTGGTCGGCGATCCGCGTCAGGCTGTCCGGATCGGACGCGAAATCGCTCGCGAGCCAGGCGTCCTCGGCAAGCGTGAGAATATGGCCGAGCGCGGGCCCCTCGCCGATGCCACGCGCGATCATGTCCGCAGCCTTGATCGGAAACTTCGGTGCGGTCCAACGGTCGGGCAGCGTGGCGAGTTCGATCCAGCGCGGGTCGTCGTGGTCCCGGCCGGCACGCGCCCAGGCCAGCAGGATACGGTCGCGATAGTTGCGCACGCCAAGGCGGTACAGCCGCCGGCGGGCAAGCGCGTCGTCCATGCCTTTCAGCCGCCACCAGCGATGGCCCATGGAGTCGAGCTGCTTGGCCTCGGCGTTCGACAGCCGCAGGCGCTGCGCCAGCCGCCGCGCGTCCTCGGTGACCGCGACCGCGAGCGCGCCGAGCCGCAGCATTGGATCGGGCGCGCGCTGCAGCACAGCTTCGGCAGCCACCATCGCCGCGAACGCGCCGTGATAAGTGACGCCGCCGAGCAGCGCCAGCAGCAGCCCGCCATCGCCCATTGTCGTCAGTGCCTGCGCCGCATGCGGCGCCACCACGAGCTTGAGCATCTCCATCCGCACCCGCTCCGCCGACAACGTGGCGAGCCCACCGCGTGCGCGCGTGCAGGCCGCGACACCGTCGCCATCGAGCACGCCGGGGCCATAGGCCGCGGAGATGCGAAAGAAGCGCAGCACGCGGAGATAGTCCTCGGCGATGCGGGCATCGGGCTCGCCGATGAAACGCACCCGCCGCGCCGGAATGTCGGCGAGACCGCCGACATAATCGTGCACGACGCCGTCGGCCGACGCCGACAGCGCATTGATGGTGAAGTCGCGGCGTTCCGCGTCGCGCGCCCAGTCGCGCCCGAACACCACCTTCGCCTTGCGGCCATAGGTCTCGACGTCCTCACGCAGCGTCGTGATTTCGAACGGCTGACCGTCGACGATCACCGTCACCGTGCCGTGCTCGATGCCGGTCGGCACCGACTTGAAGCCGGCCGCGCCGGCGCGACGGACGACTTCCTGCGGCAGCGCCGTGGTCGCGATGTCGATGTCGCCGATCGGGCAGCCGATCAATGCGTTGCGCACCGCGCCGCCGACGACACGTGCCTCCTCGCCATCGCACCCCAGCAGCGCGAGCACGCGGCCTGCCGGCCCCTCGCGCAGCCATGGCGCGGCGCTCAGCAAGGGCTCGCTCATTTGTATGCCCCCGGCACCAGCTGCCCGTTCTCCATGTGCGCGGGCACATAGGTCGCGTTTGGCGGCGCTCCCGAATACGTCGTGAGCAGGGCGAGACTGACGATGGTCAGGAGCAGCGCTCCGATCAACAGCCTGACCACGACCACGGCAGGCCACGATGTCGGCGCCAACAGCCCGGCGCGCGTCGCGATCAGAAAGACGGCATAAGCCGCGAACGGAATCAGGAAGATACCGATCTCGGTCAGCAACGGCCGGATCATGGCTGCCTTCCCGAACAGGCCGCGACGGCCCGGACGATGCGCTCCGGTGCCGCGCCGCAGGCGACCATACTGGGATCACGGTTCATCACGCGACGATGATCCGTTCATACAGCACCCGCAGGATTCCCGCGGTGGCGCCCCAGATGTAACGTTCGGCGAACGGCATGGCGTAGTAGGACCGCATCATGCCGCGCCATTCCTTGCTGTGCACCTGATGATTGATGGGATCCATCAGAAACGCCAGCGGCACCTCAAACACCTCGTCGACCTCGTCGGCATTGACATGCAGGTCGAAGCCCGGGCGCACCCGCGCCACTGTCGGCAGGATGCGGAACCCGAAGCCCGTGGCATAGAGGTCGAGATAGCCGACCGGAGAGACAAACGCTCGGTCGAGCCCGATCTCCTCCTCGGCCTCGCGCAGCGCCGCATCCAGCGGCGTCGCGTCGATGGGATCAATCTTGCCGCCGGGAAACGAGATCTGCCCGGCATGATCGTTGAGGTGTGCAGAGCGCTGGGTCAGCAGCACCGTCGGCCTGTCGCGCTCGACGATGCCGATCAGCACCGCGGCCGGGCGGATCGGCCGCTCCTGCGCGACCACACGCAGCATCTGATCCGTGCCCTCGTCGCCGCTCCGCGGAATGATGCTTGCGTCGGTCAGCCCTGGCGGCACATCGAACGTCAGGCGCGCCTGTGCGCGCCCGAAGAATTCCGCCGAGGTGAGATCGGCGGTCGCGTCCCGCTTCAGTAACGGCTCGGTCAAGTCACGCCTCTTGCCTGCTCCGCGTCGGCCATCGCAAAAAACGCGCCCGCCGACGCCACGCCGAACTTGGCATGACCGTCGGCGATTCGCTCCTCGCCGAGCTCTACCAGATCGTAGTATATCGCCCGCGTCAGCCGTGCCCACAGACCGGCGCGGACATGCAGATAGGGCGTCAGGCCGCCGTCGGCAGCGCTTTCGAAACGCAATCCGTGCTCGGCATCACACCGCACCCAGTCGTCGACATTGGTGCGGAAGTGCAACTCCGTCCCCGCCGCGCCGTCCTCGCCCCGCATCTCGACCGCCAGAAACGGCGTATCGTCGACGCGGATACCGACCTTCTCGACCGGCGTGACCAGGAAATAGCTGTCGCCCTCGCGCTTGAGCACGGTCGAAAACAGCCTCACCAGGGCCGGCCGCCCGATCGGCGTGCCGAGATAGAACCAGGTGCCGTCACGTGCGATCCGTATGTCGAGATCGCCACAGAACGGCGGATTCCACAGGTGGACCGGCGGCAGCCCGCGCGCGCCGGCGTTGCGGGCCGCACCGGCAATATCGTCCAGCGCATTGCCGGTCTGCGGCCTCGCCGTCTGCCCTTGCTTCGCCATGGTTTGCCCCGACGCTCGCCCACTCAGTTTGGCACGATTGATGCAATCACGATGCGACCAAGATCGATGCAAAACGAACGGATGTAAACCGGGCTGATGCGGACCGAATTGAGACAGGTCGGAACGATGCAACCTGAACGGCGCGGCCCTGACGCAACGGCACGGTCTCCAACTCGTGATCGGCCCGCCCGACCTCTACGGATAAGGTGGGGAAAGCTTAATTCAAGGACATACATGGTCTTGCGGGAAGTCTAGCATGGAAGACGGAATGGGACAGTCCAGCCGCGGGCCATCGCGCACGGGTTTTACGCCCGGCAGAGCGGCGCTCCCCGGAGGCAGCGGCGAGCACCGGACTGGGCGATCCACAGGAGAGATCGATGGCAGACAGCGTTGAGAAACTGGAGGACGTGATCGTCCGTTCCGCGGAACAGGTGGCCGGGCAGATTCGCGCCGCGAAGGAGGCGATCGCAACCGTCATCTTCGGTCAGGACCGTGTCGTCGAGAACACGCTGGTGACCATCCTGTCCGGCGGCCACGCCCTCCTGATCGGTGTTCCAGGCCTTGCCAAGACCAAGCTGGTCGAAACGCTCGGCATCACGCTCGGGCTCGATGCCAAGCGCATCCAGTTCACCCCCGACCTGATGCCCTCCGACATCCTCGGCTCCGAAGTGCTGGACGAAAGCACCACCGGCAGGCGCTCGTTCCGCTTCATCGCGGGCCCCGTCTTCGCCCAGTTGCTGATGGCCGACGAGATCAACCGCGCCAGCCCGCGCACCCAGTCGGCGCTGTTGCAGGCCATGCAGGAGCAGCATGTCACCGTTGCCGGTGCGCGCCATGACCTGCCCAAGCCCTTCCATGTGCTGGCGACGCAAAACCCGCTGGAGCAGGAAGGCACCTACCCGCTGCCTGAGGCGCAGCTCGACCGCTTCCTGATGGAAATCGACGTCGACTATCCCGACCGCGATGCCGAACGCCGCATCCTGTTCGAGACCACCGGCGCCGAGGAAACCCAGGCCAAGGCCGCGATGACCCCGGAAGCGCTGATCGCCGCGCAGCGGCTGGTACGCCGCCTGCCGGTCGGCGATTCGGTGGTCGAGGCGATCCTGTCGCTGGTGCGCTCGGCACGTCCCGGTCCCGACAGCGGGGCCACCGGCAAGCTGATCGCATGGGGCCCGGGCCCACGCGCGAGCCAGGCCCTGATGCTCGCGGTGCGCGCCCGCGCGTTGCTCGACGGCCGCCTCGCCCCTTCGATCGACGACGTCGCCGACCTTGCCGAACCGGTGCTCAAGCACCGCATGGCGCTGACCTTCGCCGCCCGCGCCGAAGGCCAGACCATATCCGACGTCATCGGTCAATTGAAGGCGCGGATCGGCTGATGGCGGAGCGCGCGCCCCAGCAGACGCAACGAGAGACGCTTGCGGTCCGCCGCGCCGACGGCGAAAGCCGGACGCTCGCGGCATCGCTGCCGCGTCTCGTGCTGGAGGCACGCCGCATCGCGGCCAACGTCATCCATGGCCTGCACGGCCGCCGGCGCGCCGGCCCGGGCGAAAGCTTCTGGCAATACCGCCGCTTCGCCACCGGCGAACCGGCGCAGAACGTCGACTGGCGCCGTTCCGCGCGCGACGACCATCTCTACGTCCGCGAGCATGAGTGGGAGGCGGCGCATACCGTGTGGCTGTGGCCCGACCGCTCCGCCTCGATGGCGTTCGCCTCGAAGACCGCGCGCGACAGCAAGCTCGAACGCGGCCTGATCGTTAGCTTCGCCCTCGCCGAGCTGCTGGTCGCCGGCGGCGAGCGCGTCGGCATTCCCGGCCTGATGCCGCCGAGCGCGAGCCGCAATATCATCGACAAGATGGCCCAGGCCGTCCTGCACGACCGCAGCGATCGCCTGAGCCTGCCGCCGTCGTTCGTCCCCTCGCCGCTGTCGGAAATCCTCGTGCTGTCGGACTTCTGGACGCCGATCGGCGAGATCCGCACCATGCTGGCGGGCCTCTCCGCCTCCGGCGCGCACGGCATGCTGCTGCAGGTCGTCGATCCCGCCGAGGAAAGCTTCCCCTATTCCGGCCGCGTGCAATTCGTCGATCCGGAGGGCGGCGGCGAGATCACCGCCGGCCGCGCCGAGACCTGGGCGAGCGATTACGTCGCCCGCGTCGCGCGGCATCGCGCCGAGATCCGCGCCGAGACCAATCGCCTCGGCTGGCTGTTCTCCATCCACACCACCAGCCGCTCCGCCGCCGACCTCCTCCTGGTGCTGCACGGCAGCCTGAGCGCCGGCAGAGCCGGCACGCCCCTCAACGCGGGACAGCGCGCATGATCGGCGGCCTGCCTCTGTCGTTCGCCGAACCGCTGCTGCTCGTTGGACTGGTCAGCCTGCCGGTGCTGTGGTGGCTGCTGCGGGTGATGCCACCGCGGCCGCGGCGCATCGACTTTCCGCCGACCCGCCTGCTGTTCGACATCTCGCCGAAGGAAGAGACGCCGTCCCGCACGCCATGGTGGCTGACGCTGCTGCGCCTCGCCGCCGCCGCGCTGGTCATCCTTGCCGCCGCAGGGCCCGTCTGGAATCCGCAGAGCGCGGCGGGGCGCAGCAGCGGACCGCTGATCCTGCTGATCGATGACGGCTGGAGCGCGGCCGCAAGCTGGGACGCGCGGGTGCGCGCCGCCGACGAGCTGATCGCCAACGCAGACGGCGATCGCCGCGCGGTGACGCTGGTGCCGCTGTCGGAGCCGGCGCGCGACATCACGCTAATGCCCGCCGGCACCGCGCGGGTGGCGTTGCGCCAACTCGCCCCCAAACCCTACGCGGTGGAGCGCATCGAGACCCTGCCGGCCCTCCAGCGCTTCCTCGCCGCCACCGGCGACGCCGACATCGTCTGGCTGTCGGACGGCGTCGACACCGGCCGCGGCAGTGACTTCGTCGCTGGCCTCGGCAAGACGATCGGCGACCGCAGCCTGACCATTCTCGAGGGCGGCGTGCCGCCCGCGCATGCGCTGGCCGCCGCGGAGAATGCCGCCGCGAAGATGACCGTGAAGGTGCTGCGCGCGCGGGGCGGCGGCGCCGATGCCGGCCTCGTGCGCGCGCTCGACCAGAAGGGCGCGCCGATCAGCGAGACGCGCTTCGTGCTGTCGGCGCAGGATCTGGAGACCGAGGCCTCGTTCGACCTGCCGGTCGAGCTGCGCAACGACATTTCACGCCTCGAGATCGCCGGCGAACGCTCGGCCGGCGCCGTACAGCTGCTGGACAAGCGCTGGCGCCGGCGCGCCGTCGGCGTCATCAGCGGCGCGACCAGTGACACCGCGCAGCCGCTGCTGGCCTCGACCTTCTACCTGACGCGAGCGCTGGCGCCGTTCGCCGATGTCCGCCTCGGCGAGCGCGGCGCCCCGGCGCAGGGCATCGGCCAGTTCCTCGACCAGAAGCTGCCGATGATGATCCTCGCCGATGTCGGCACGCTGTCGCCGGACATCCGCGACCGGCTGAGCGCCTGGATCGACCAGGGCGGCGTGCTGGTGCGCTTCGCCGGCCCGCGCCTCGCTGCCGGCGACGACGACCTCGTGCCGGTCAAGCTGCGCCGTGGCGGCCGCACGCTGGGCGGCAGCCTGACCTGGGAAAAGCCGCAGCACCTCGC
This sequence comes from Bradyrhizobium sp. U87765 SZCCT0048, assembly GCF_018131225.1. GTDB lineage: Bacteria > Pseudomonadota > Alphaproteobacteria > Rhizobiales > Xanthobacteraceae > Bradyrhizobium_A. The sequence continues at coordinate 2,250,744 of NZ_JAFCMM010000001.1, forward strand.
CGCATTCGCCGCGGACGGGCCGTTCGCGGGCGTCGCCGTACCGGCCGACGTCACCGTCAATCGCCAGGTGCTCGCCGAACCCGATCCGTCGCTCGCGACCCGCAGCTGGGCCTCGCTCGCCGACGGCACGCCGCTCGTCACCGGCGAGCGCCGCGGCAAGGGCATGGTGGTGCTGTTCCATGTCAGCGCGGACATCCGCTGGTCCGACCTGCCGCTGTCTGGCGCCTTTGTCGAAATGCTGCGGCGGATCGTCGACCTGTCCGGCTATACCGGCAATCCCGGCCCGGGTGTCGCGACCGAAGCAACCGCCAAGGATGCCGTCGCCCCGAGCCGCGTGCTCGACGGCTTCGGCGCATTCGGCCCGCCGCCGGCGACCGCCAAGCCGATCCCGGTCGATTTCCGCGATCGCGCCACCTTCGACCATCCGCCCGGCTTTTACGGCCCACCCGACGGCCCGGTCGCCGTCAACGCGCTGGCTGCCGCCGACCGCCTCGCCGCGCTCGACACATCGTCGCTCAGGGCGCGGCATGCCGCCTACACCAACACCGAACCGCGCGACCTGCGCGGCCTGATGCTGTCGACTGCGCTGGCGCTGTTCCTGATCGATGCGATCATCGTCGCCCTGCTCGGCGGCGGCATCGCCGCGCTGCTGCGCCGCCGTCCCGCGGCAGCCGCCAGCCTCGCCGCACTCGCCGTGATACTGACGCTCGCGGGGCAGGATCCTGCCGCGGCGCAGGACAGGACCCAGGCGCAGACGAAGCAAACCCAGACCAGGCCGGCTGCGCCGCCGCCTGCCGCGGCCAGCACGAGTGACGAAGCCGCGATCCGCGCGGTGTCGCAGACCCGCCTCGCCTATGTCGTCACCGGCAACGACGATGTCGATGGCATCGTCAAGGCCGGCATGTCGGGCCTCACCCTGTTCCTCGCGCAGCGCACCGCGCTCGAGGCCGGCGATCCGGTCGCGGTCGATCCGGCGAAGGACGAACTTGCGTTCTATCCACTGGTGTACTGGCCGGTGCTGCCGGGCGCGCCGAAACCGTCGCAGGAAGCGTTGAACAAGCTCGACGCCTACATGAAGCAGGGCGGGACGGTGCTGTTCGACACCCGCGACGCCGTCGAGGCGCCTCCCGGTGCCGGCGGCGATGCCCAGACGCCGGGCATGCAGACGCTGCGCAGCATCCTGTCCTCGCTCGACATCCCCGAGCTGGAGCCGGTGCCGCGCGAACATGTGCTGACCAAGACGTTCTATCTGCTGCGCGACTTCCCCGGCCGCTTCAACACCGGCCAGACCTGGGTCGAGGCGTTGCCGCGCGAGGACGACGACGACGCCAACGTGCGCCCGGCGCGCGGCGGCGACGGCGTGTCGCCGATCATCATCACCTCGAACGACCTCGCCGGCGCCTGGGCCATGCGGCCCGACGGCCAGCCGATGCTGCCGCTGACACCGGGCGAGCCGCGCCAGCGCGAGTTCGCGTTCCGCGCCGGCGTCAACATCGTGATGTACACGCTGACCGGCAACTACAAGGCCGACCAGGTGCACGTGCCGGCGCTGATCGAGCGGCTGGGACAGTAATGCGCCGCGGCTTCGCGGCGGACTATCTCCTCATCCTGAGGAGCCCGCACAGCGGGCGTCTCGAAGGATGAGACCCGTGAGGCCGAACGCGACGTTCAGGCCTCATGGTTCGAGACGGCGCTTCGCGCCTCCTCACCAGGAGGAGGACGGATGAGCCGGAAATAAATCTGCGTCGGCGCATGACGCCACAGGAGCAACATGGAGTACGGCATCGCCTTCGCACCGCTGGTTCCGACGACCGTGCTCTGGATCGGGCTCGGCGCCATTGTCGTGATCGCGGCGCTGCTGCTGGTGGGACGCGCCCGCGGCGCGGCGATCCGCGTCGCGGCGCTGGCGCTGATCCTGCTCGCGCTGGCCAATCCCTCGTTCACGCGCGAGGAGCGCGAACCATTGTCGTCGGTCGCCGCCGTTGTCGTCGACCGCAGCCCGAGCCAGAATTTCGGCGACCGCGCCAGGGAGAGCGAGGCGGCACGCACCGCGCTGGTCGACCGTCTCAAGCAGATCAAGGGCCTCGAGGTGCGCGTGGTCGATGCCGGTCAGGTCGACGGCGAGACCGACGGCACCAGGCTGTTCGGCGCGCTCAGCTCGGCGCTGTCCGACGTGCCCACCGACCGCGTCGCCGGCGCGTTCCTGATCACCGACGGCCGCGTTCACGACATTCCCGCCAACGCAGCGGCGATCGGCTTCTCCGCGCCGCTGCATGCGCTGATCACCGGCCGCAAGGACGAGCGCGACCGCCGCATCGCCATCGTCGCCGCGCCGCGCTTCGGCATTGTCGGCCAGCAGCAGACCATCACCTATCGCCTCGACGACCAGGGCGTCACCGGCCAGCAGGCCCGCGTCACCGTGCGGCGCGACGGCGAGGTGCTGAACGAGCGCCAGGTGCTGAGTGGCCAGACCGTCAGCATCGGCATCGACATTCCCCACGCCGGTCCCAACATCATCGAGATCGAGGCGACGCCGCTGCCCGACGAGCTGACGCCGGTCAACAACCGCGCCGTGGTGTCGATCGACGGCGTGCGCGACAAGCTGCGCGTGCTGCTGGTATCCGGCGAGCCGCACTCCGGCGAACGCACCTGGCGCAACCTGCTGAAGTCGGACGCCAGCGTCGACCTCGTGCACTTCACCATCCTGCGGCCGCCGGAAAAGCAGGACGGCACGCCGATCAACGAGTTGTCGCTGATCGCGTTTCCGACGCGCGAGCTGTTCCAGCAGAAGATCAACGAATTCCAGCTGATCATCTTCGACCGCTATGCCCGCCAGGGCGTGCTGCCGATCTCCTATTTCGACAACATCGCGCGCTATGTCCGCAACGGCGGCGCCGTGCTGGTGTCTGCGGGGCCGGACTACGCCTCGACCACCAGCATCTGGCGCACGCCGCTCGACAGCGTGCTGCCGGCCGAACCGGTCGGCGTCACCGAGAAGGCATTTGTGGCGCGGCTCACCGATGTCGGCAAGCGCCACCCGGTAACGCGCGGCCTCGATGGCTCGGCGAGCGATCCACCGCACTGGAGCCGCTTCTTCCGCCTCGTCGACACCCGCAACATCACTTCGCCGGCGCTGATGGAAGGCGCCGACAACAAGCCGCTGCTGGTGCTGTCACGCCAGGGCGAAGGCCGCGTCGCGCTGATCCTGTCCGACCACATCTGGCTGTGGGCGCGCGGCTATGAGGGCGGCGGCCCGCACCTCGACCTGCTGCGCCGCGTGTCGCACTGGCTGATGAAGCAGCCCGAGCTCGACGAGGAGGCGCTGCGCCTCGCCGTCCACGGCCATGAACTGCAGGTGACGCGCCAGACCATGGCCGATACCGCCGCGCCGGTGACCGTCACCTCGCCGTCCGGCGCGACCCGCACACTGAACATGACCGCGGGCGATCCCGGCCAGTGGCGCGCCATCACCGACGCCAACGAGCTTGGCCTGTGGCAGGCGACCGACGGCACGCTCAAGGCGCTGATCAATGTCGGCCCGGTCAACCCCAAGGAATTCTCCGAGGTCACCTCGACCACCGACACGCTGGCGCCGCTGACCCGCGCGACCGGCGGCGACACCCGCCGCATCGCCGACGCCTCCGGCATCACGGTGCCGCGCATCGTTCCGGTGCATTCGGCGACCTCGTTCCAGGGCGACGGCTGGCTCGGTGTGCGCATGCGCGACGCCAGCGTGGTGCGCGGCATCGGCGTGCTGCCGGTGTTCGCCGGCCTCGTCGGCCTGCTGCTGCTGATCGGCGCGCTCGCCGTCACCTGGGTGCGCGAGGGACGCTAGGTCACCGCGGCCTGCGCCCGGACGCCCGGCGCAGCCCTTTCAAACGAAAGAGCCCGCGGCGTCATCGCCGCGGGCTCTTTCGTCATCGGTCGGGATGGCGTCCCGATCGGGATCGGGAAACCAATCAGCGGATGCGGTGCACCCAGCCGAACTCGTCAGCGACGTCGCCGCGCTGGATGCCGACCAGCTTCGCCTTGATGGCAGCGGTGACGGGCCCGGTGGTGCCGTCGGCGACCACGATGTCGCCCTTGCTGCTCTTGATCTTGCCGATCGAGGCGACGACCGCGGCGGTGCCGCAGGCAAAGGCTTCCTTGAGCTTGCCGCTGGCGGCGTCGGCGCGCCACTGGTCGATGGAGTAACGCTCCTCGCGAACGGTGCGGCCTTCCTTGCGCGCCAGGGTGATGATGGCATCGCGGGTGATGCCCGGCAGGATGGTGCCGGAGAGCGGCGGCGTCACCAGCGAGCCGTCGTCCATCACCAGGAAGACGTTCATGCCGCCGAGCTCCTCGACCCAGCGGTGCTCGGCCGCATCGAGGAACACGACCTGGTCGCAGCCATTTTCCATCGCTTCGGCCTGGGCGAGCAGGCTCGAGGCATAGTTGCCGCCGCACTTGGCAGCGCCGGTGCCGCCCTCGGCGGCGCGGGTGTAGCGATCGGTCAGCCACACGGTCACCGGCTTCTCGCCACCCTTGAAGTAGGAGCCGACGGAGCTGGCGATCAGGATGAAGAGATATTCGTAGGACGGGCGCACGCCGAGGAAGGCCTCGGTGGCAAACATGAAGGGGCGCAGATAGAGACTGCCGTCGCCCTTCGGGATCCAGGCGGAATCGATCTTCACGAGTTCGTCGACCGCCTGCAGGAACATTGCTTCCGGCAGCTCCGGCATGGCCATGCGCGCGGCCGACGACTGGAAGCGGCGGGCGTTCTGGTCGGGGCGGAACAGGGCGATGGAGCCGTCGCCGAGGTTGTAGGCCTTGAGACCTTCGAAGATCTCCTGGCCGTAATGCAGCACCGCGGCCGCCGGATCGAGCGAGATCGGCGCACGCGCCCGCACCTGGGCGTCATGCCAGCCGCCGTCCTTGGTCCAGCGGATCGTGACCATGTGATCGGAGAACACCTTGCCGAAACCCGGGTCCTTCAGCAGGCCCGCCCGGACATCCGCCGGCACCGGCCGGTCAGTGGGGTGGCGCGTGAAGGTCGTTTTCGAAAGGTCGTTCATCGGAAAGAATCCCTGTAAAGCGCATGTCTTCGCTTGGGTTTGTTTCGATAAGCCCTGTGTTGACCAAGTCAAGCGCGCACCCGGAATAGCCGCCCGTTGACCCCCGCAGGACATCGATCGGGGCGGGGACAACTTCATGGCGGCCCACCGGACCGGATGGCACCGCCCGCACGAGGCGGCCCCGCCGGTGTTGCCCAAATCCATCACTCGCACGCCGCCTGCCACTGCATCGCCGCGGCCAGGCGGTCCGACGTTGACAGTCTGCCGCACCCCGAGCGATGTTACATTGTAACATTCGCAAGGCGCAGGGGATGGGCTGGCTGAGGCCGAGGATCAGGCGGGGGGCGGTGCTGGCGCTGGTCGCGCTGGCGCTGCAGCTCGTGCTGTCATTCGGCCATGTCCATGCCGGCAGCTTCGGCCAGCTCACCAACCCCGGCCAGACCACCGCCTCGGCGCCGACGACGCCTGATCAGGATCCGGATGGCGGCAGCGCCGATGCCTGCGCCATCTGCGCCACCATCGCGCTCGCCGACACACTGCTGCTGTCGGCGCCGCCGACGTTGTCGCCGCCGCTCGCCTTCGTGGTGACGCGGACGCGCATCACCTCCCATGCCGTCGTCGTCCAGCCGACACGCACGGCCTTCCGCTCCCGCGCCCCTCCTGTCGTGACCGCGATCGTCTGACCGTCCCGGCCCAAGCCGCGACCATCCGGCTGCAGCCCTGACGGCCCCGCTCCGCATGCGGAGCGTTCCGCCGTAACCGCAAGCCTCATCCGTGAGGCGCGGCGCGATCTCCATCAGGATTTTCAGGCATGTTCTCTCCCGTATCCATTCGTTCGATTCTGCTCGGCACCACGGCAATGCTGGTGTTCGCGGGCGCCGCCCGCGCGCAGGCCCCCGCTCCCGACGCGACACCGGCTCCAGCCGCCCCGGCAGCGCCAGCCACGCCGCCAGCTGTGACCGCACCGGCCGCACCCGCGCCGCGCGTGCCGACAATCGCCGCCGTGCCCGGCAGCACCCAGTTGCCGGCGGTGCAGGTGAACGCGCCACGCCGCCCGCTCCAGCCGCGCCGGCCGCATATCCGCGCCGCGGCCACCACCGTCGGCAAGCCGCCGACCGAAGCGGAGATCGTCGGCCGCCAGATCACGACGCTGGACGGTGCGCGAACACAGATACTGACGCCGATCGGCACCGCGCCGACGGTGCTCGATCAGGCCGCGATTCAGGCGATGCCGCAGGCCAGCAACGCGCCGCTCGACAAGGTGCTGTTGCAGACCCCCGGCGTGACACAGGACTCCGCCGCCAGCGGCTCGCTCCACATCCGCAACGAGCACGCCAACGTGCAGTACCGCATCAATGGCATCATGCTGCCCGACGGCGTCGGCGCGTTCGGCCAGATCATCGACACCGGCATCGTCGGCAGTCTCGCGCTGATCACCGGCGCGCTGCCGGCACAGTACGGCCTGCGCACGGCCGGCGTCGTCGACATCCAGACCAAGACCGACGCGTTCAACAATTCCGGCGTCGCCAGCATCTACGGCGGCAGCCACGGCACGATCACGCCGAGCTTCGAATACGGCGGCACGGCCGGCAACACGCAGTACTTCGTGTCCGGGCGCTATTTCGGCAGCGACCTCGGCCTCGAAAACCCGACGCCGAACCGCAGCGCCATCCACGACCACACCGATCAGGGCAAGGGCTTCGTCTACCTGTCGACGCTGATCGACGATACGTCGCGACTGGTGTTCATCGGCGGCACCTCGACGTCGAGCTACCAGATTCCGAACAATCCGGGACAGCCAGTCGGCACCTCCAGCGGCGGCAACCCGTTCGTCACCTATCCCTTCAATTCCGCCCAGCTCAACGAGCGGCAGTTCGAGAACAACCAGTTCGGCGTGCTCGCCTACCAGAAGTCGATCAACGGCCTCGACCTGCAGCTCGCCTACTTCACGCGCTACAGCACCGTGCACTTCATGCCGGATGTCGCCGGCGATCTCGCCTTCAACGGCGTCGCCTCCGACGTCTACCGCCGCAGCTATGTCAACGGCCTGCAGGCCGATGCCTCCTACAAGCTCACCGACAGCCACACCCTGCGCTTCGGCGCCCAGGTCAGCGGCGAGAAGACGCTGGTCAGCAACACCTCGGCGGTGCTGCCGGTCGACGCCGACGGCAACACCACCACCGACAATCCCTTCACCATCAACGATGCCAGCGCCAAGCTTGGCTGGCTGGTGAGCACCTATCTGCAGGACGAGTGGAAGATCACCAACCAGCTGACGCTCAATGCCGGCCTGCGCTTCGACCAGATGTACTCCTACACCGACGCCAACCAGCTTAGCCCGCGCATCAGCCTGACCTACAAGCCCTTCGACGGCACCACCTTCCACGCCGGCTACGCCCGCAACTTCACGCCACCGTCGCAGGTGCTGGCGGCGCCGACCAACCTCGCGCTGGTCAACGGCACGACGCAACAGCCCGGAGTTGGCCAAAATGATCCCGTACTGCCGGAGCGCTCGCACGTCTTCGACGTCGGCGTCACCCAGCAGTTCGGCAAGCATCTCGAGGTTGGCATCGACGCCTATTACAAGATCGCCACCGACCTGCTGGACGACGGCCAGTTCGGCGCCGCCTACGTGCTGACGGCATTCAACTACGCCAAGGGCAACAACATCGGCGTCGAGCTCAAGGCGAGGTATACCGACGGCAATTTCACCGCCTACGCCAACTTCGCAGCGGCGCGGCAGATGGCGACCAACGTCGTATCGAACCAGTACCTGTTCGACCCGGAGGAACTCGCCTACATCGCCGGGCACTACGTCTACACCGACCACAGCCAGATCATTTCCGGTTCGGCGGGAGCGTCCTACCTGTGGAACGGCACGCGCTTTAGTGCCGACCTGATCTACGGCAGCGGCCTGCGCAGCGGCTTCGCCAACACAGGCTCGCTGCCTTTCTACTCGCAGGTCAATCTCGGCGTGTCGCGGGAGTTCATGACGCCGGCCTTCCCCAAGCCGATGACCGTGCGCTTCGACGTCGTCAACCTGTTCGACAGCGTCTACGAGATCCGCAACGGCTCAGGCATCGGCGTGTTCGCGCCGCAGTACGGGCCGCGCCGCGGCTTCTTTGTCGGCCTGTCGCAGAAACTCTAGGCCGGATGCGTTTCCGGCCGCCTGCGCCGGAGACGCGCCTGCCCGGCAGGGGATTGCGACACCTGCGTCGGTTGACAGCCCCGGCTCCATCTGTGATGTTATATTATAACATCACGCCCGATCGGCCATTGACCGACCGCCGCGTCGATGCGGGGCGGCAATGGACTGGCTGAGATCACGAGGCAGGCACGGAGCGTGGCTGGCGCTGATGGCGCTGGCGATGCAGCTCGTGCTGTCGTTGGGGCATGTCCACATCGAGGGCGTCGCCCACACCGCGCCACTGATCACCGCGCACGTCACCGGCAACAGCCATGGCGCGCGGCACGGTCCGCTGCAGCATCATGACCATCAGACGAACGGCGGCCACTGCACGGCGTGCAGTGGCCTCGCGTTCGCAGGGCTGTGGCTTGCCGCAATCCCACCGGCGCTGCCGCTGCCGGCCGTTTTCACATTGCGCAGCCAAACGGTCGCCGTCGCGCAGGCCGACCTCGATGCCGGCCGCATCGCTTTCCAGCCCCGCGCACCGCCTCACGCCTGATCCCGACGACGTCGCCGCGGCCGGACGCCTGTCCGCGCACCGCGTCCTCACGCCATCGCTGCGCCCCCGCGAGCGGAAGGCTCGTCCCTGCGCGCCGCCGCGCAGCCGTCTCCGATCAGGATTTTTGTCCATGTCCCGTCTTCGTCCCCGTCACATTCTTCTCGGCAGCACCGCCCTCGCCGCCTGGCTCGCCGTCGGCGCCGGCGCCACGGCCCAGGAGGCAGGCACCGCCGCCGCGTCGACGGCCACGCCGACCAGCGCGACCCCGCTGCCCGGTATCGTCGTCAGTGCTCCCTCGCCGATCGTGCGCCGCGCGCCGGCCCGCACCGCCACGGCAGCCGGCAGCGGCGTCCGCCGAGCGCAAGCCGCGCCCGCCGCGCGACAGGCGGCGACGCCGGCAGTCCCGCCACCGCAGCAGGAGCCGCCACGCGGCACGCTGCCGATCGTCACCGACCAGTTCGCAACGGTCACCGTGGTGCCGAACGAAGAGATCCGCGCCAGCGGCGCCGCAACGCTCGGCGATCTCCTGCTCAACAAGCCGGGCATCACCGGATCGTCATTCGCGCCGGGCGGCTCGAGCCGCCCGATCATCAGAGGTCTCGACGTCAACCGTGTCGGCATTGTCGAGAACGGCATCGGCGGCGGCGGCGTGTCCGATCTCGGCGAGGATCATTTCGTACCGATCGACCCGCTCACCACCAACCAGGTCGAGGTCATCCGCGGCCCGGCAACGCTGCGCTACGGCTCGCAGTCGATCGGCGGCGTGGTCAGCGCCAGCAACAACCGCATTCCCGAGACTCTGCCCTGCGCGCAGCCGTTCCAGGGCTACGGCCTGATGCCGGTGAAGACGCCGTTATCAGCCTCGAGCGGTCCGTGCGTCAGCATGGAAACGCGTGGTGGCCTGTCCAGCGTCGACGACGGCCGTGACGGCGCGGTGCTGCTCGACGCCGCCGGCAACAACGTTGCCATCCATGCCGACGGCTACCTGCGCACCACCGGCGACTACCGCGTGCCGACCAGCCCCTACCGCTTCGATCCCGACCGTCCCTGGAACGGACGGCAGGCGAACTCGGCGACGCGTTCGGAAGGCGGCTCGGTCGGTGGTTCCTACATCTTCGACGGCGGCTTCCTCGGCCTCGCGGTGGTGCAGAACAACAGCCTCTATGGCATTCCTGGCATCGACGGCGAGCAGCACCGCACGCGCATCGACGCCCACCAGACCAAGATCATGTCGAAGGGCGAGTACCGGCCGGACACGCCGTTCGTCGACGCCATCCGCTTCTGGGTCGGCGCCACCGACTATCGCCACAACGAGCTTGGCCTCGCCGATCCCAACAACCTCGGCTCGGACGGCGTGCGCCAGACCTTCACCAACAAGGAGCAGGAAGGCCGCGTCGAGGTGCAGCTCGCGCCCTTCAACCTGCGCTTCGCCAGCCTCACCACTGCCATCGGCGTCCAGGCGTCGCACCAGGAACTGACGGCCGGCAGCCCCGACGATCCGACGGCCCAGTTCAACGGCCTGTGGGACCCCAACCGCAACACCCGCGTCGCCGGCTACCTGTTCAACGAGTTCAGGTTCAGCGAGACGACGAGGGCGCAGGTAGCCGGCCGGATCGAGCATGTCAGCTTCAACGGCACCACGCCGGACTTCCCGGCGGATTATATGCCGGACGGCCTCGACCGCCCGAACGTGCAGCGCAGCCCGCACTTCACGCCGAAGAGCGTCAGCGTCGGCCTGATCCAGAACCTGCCGTGGGATCTCGTCGCCAGCGTCACCGCGCAGTACACCGAGCGCGCGCCGAAGGCGGCTGAGCTATTCTCGCGCGGCGCGCACGACGCCACCGCGACATTCGACATCGGCAACCCCAACCTGACGATCGAGGCGGCGAAGTCGATCGAGGTCGGGCTGCGGCGCGCCACCGGCCCGCTGCGCTTCGAGGCGACCGCGTACTACACGCGCTACAGCGGCTTCATCTACCGCAACCTGACCGGCGCCTTATGCGGCGAGGACTTCAACTCCTGCGGCGACGGCAATCCGAACAACGAGGGCCGTCTCGCGGTGTACGCGCAGCGTGACGCCACCTTCCGCGGCGGCGAGATCCAGGTGCAGTACGACGTGCTGCCGATCGCCGGCGGCCTGTTCGGCGTCGAGGGCCAGTACGACATCGTGCGTGCGACCTTCACCGATGGCAGCAACGTGCCGCGCATTCCGCCGCAGCGGCTCGGCGGCGGCGCCTACTGGCGCGACGCCAACTGGCTCGCCAAGGTCAACCTGCTGCACGCCTTCGCCCAGAACGACGTCAGCGACAGCGAGACCTCGACGCCCGGCTACAACCGCCTGCGCGCCGAGCTGAGCTACCGCACCAGGATCCCGCATCCTGGCTACGGCATCTCGGAGGTGGCTGTCGGCATCGTCGGCGACAACCTGCTCAACGCCGCGATCCGCGACAGCGTGTCCTACACCAAGGACGAGGTGCTGCTGCCCGGCCTGAACGTGCGGCTGTTCGCCAGCACGAAGTGGTGACGCGGTCAGGTCCGCGCTCCTCATGATGAGGAGCGCGGCATGCTCTGCATCCTTCAAAGCGAGGTGGCCGGGACAGGCCCGGCCACGATAGAACTTAGAACCTGGAGTTTGAAGTAGAGACAGCCATCAGCGCACCGCTTCGGGCGCGCTCCAGTCGGGGCGGATCGCGCCGCTGACGCCTTCGAAGGCGCCCTCGACCAGCTCCGCGACCAGCAGACGGCGGGTGTCGACCGGGCCCGGCATGGTGGCCCGTCCCTTCGGGATCGGCTTGAAGCCAGCCTTGGTGTAATACGCGGCATCCCCGACCAGCACGACAAGGCGATGGCCGGCAGCCCTGGCGTCCTGCAGCGCGCGCGCCAGCAAGGCTTTGCCGACACCGCGATCACGGAACGGCGGCTCGACGGTCAGCGGCCCCAGCAGCAGCGCCGGGGTGTCGCCGATGCATACCGGCAGCTGGCGCACCGAACCGACCAGCAGCGTGCCGATATGGGCAGTAAAGGACAGGCTGAGGCGGTGGCCGACATGCTCACGCAGCCGATAGGCGCTGAGCACGAACCGGCCGGGACCGAACGTGCGCTCGAGCAGCCGCTCGATCGCCTGGGCATCGTTGGCGGTTTCCGGCAGGATGGTCAGGGACAGGTCGCTCATGGCTGCGCCGCATAGCATCTGGCGCCGGGGCGGTCCATGGCGGAGATGCCCGGCGCGCGGGAACGCGGTCAGCTCCAGTCCGGCGACAGCGGCGCTCCCTGCAGCACCTCGGCGATGCGCCGCCGGGTGCCCCGCGTGGTGTCCTCGGGCAGCGCGTCGAGGGCATAGAAGCCGGTGGCGATGATCTCGCGGTTCGGCGCCGGCACGCCGGCCTGGCGGAACGTGCGCACAACATAGACGGCGACATGGTCGCGGCGCGACACCCGACGGTTGAAGAACATGCCGTGCAGCACCGCCGGCGCAGCAAGCTCGATCTGGCCTTCCTCCCACAGCTCGCGCGTCAAGGCCTCATGGCAGGTCTCGCCGACCTCGACGCCACCGCCGGGCAGGTGCCAGCCGGAAACATAGGAGTGCTTCACCAGGAACACGCGCCCCTCGGCGTCGACCACGAGGCCACGCACGCCGAGCGTCATGCCGCGCGCGAACCGCCAGTAGAGGTGGAACACCCGGCGAAGCGCGGGTTCGAGCGCGGTGCGCAGCGGTTGCAGGTTCATGGCGTCGCGATCCCAGCCCTCCGCGCCCGCTGGTCGCAGGACGCACCACAGGGCTTGCATCGTCCGGCCCGCGTTGTCAAAACCCTGCTCGCGTGTCACCGCCGCCGACACGCCGGCAAGGGATCGCGCGCCGATGACCAGTTTTACCCTCGCCCATCTTTCCGACCCGCATCTGGCGCCGATGCCGCGGCCACGGCTGCGGGAGCTCGCAGGCAAGCGGATGATCGGCTACGTCAACTGGACGCGCAACCGCCACAAGGTTCACCGCCGCGAGGTGATCGACACGCTCGTCGCCGACCTCAAGGCGCACCGCCCCGACCACATCGCCGTCACCGGCGACCTCGTCAACATCGCGCTGCCCGCCGAAATCAGCCATGCGGCCGACTGGCTGCACGGCGTCGGCCCGGCTGCCGACGTCACGCTGGTGCCGGGCAATCATGATGCCTATGTCGCCGGCGCGGCCGTCCATGTGGCGCGGGCGTGGGGCGACTACATGCGCGGCGACGACGCCGATGCGGCGCGGTTTCCGTTCATGCGGCGGCGCGGACCGCTGACGCTGATCGGCGTGACCACCGCGGTGCCGACACCGCCATTCCGCGCCACCGGCGAACTCGGCCCGGCGCAGGTCGCAGCTCTCGACACGCTGCTCGCCAGCCTGCGCGACGACAACAGCTTCCGCGTGCTGCTGCTGCATCATCCGCTGCAATCGGCGCCGCATCGCCACCACGCGCGATTGACCGATTCGGCGGCGCTGCGCGCGCTGCTGCAGCGCCATGGTGTCGACCTCGTGTTGCACGGCCACGACCACCGCCACGCCGTGGCCTATGTCGACGGCCCGGCGACGCGCATTCCGGTGATCGGCGTGCCGTCGGCGTCCGTCGCCGGCGGCGGCCACCGCGAGCCGGCGGCCTACAACCTGCTGGCGATCCAGCGCGGCGACAACGGCTGGCACGTGGAGATGACGACGCGCGGCTTGCGGCACGGCGCCGTGGCCGAGTTGCGCAAGGACATGCTGCTGTAGGCGCGACGCGCTCGCTGGCGCGCCAGCTCCCGACTGTCCCGCAAGGATGATCCGGAGGCGAATGAAGGATGGCGTCCGGACGGACGCCGTTACATGCTGCGCAGCGCGGCGATCAGCGCGATGCCGAACAGCACCGCCATGCCGGCAACGAAACCGCCGGCGAACACCCACCAGGCCTTGCGGTTCGGCGCGGTCACGGCGGTGGCGGCAGCCACCGGCGCAGACGTCGCGGCGGCAGTGGACACCACCGGCGCGGCAACCGCGGCAGCAGCCGCGCCCTCGGCGGGCAGCGGCATGGTGACGAGAGCATGCTCGCGCTCGATCATGCGGCGGGCGACATAGTCGGTGACGGCATCGACGATCGCCTTCACCTCATGCGATTCGGCCAGCACGATGCGGCCGAAGCGGGTGTCCTGGACGAAACGGTAGATGCGCTTGTCGCGCCCCATCACGACATGGGCGACGACATCGATCCACAGCCGCGGGGTGTCGCCCCGGCTGATGCCACGGTCGAACAGATCGACCGTGTCGGGAATCTCGGAAAACAGCGGATCCAGCGCCTCGTTGAGGATCTCCAGGCGGGCAACCTCGGCGTCGCGCAGGTCGACCACCACCGCGGTGCGGTCGGCGGCTTCGATCCGGGCCTTGCGCAGCGCATCGCGCAGCCGCGTCGGCCGTGCGTCGCCGGTCATGTCGGTTTCGAGGTTTGGCACGCCCGCGATCCTTTGAGTTGCATTCGCCCTGCGTGCTTAACCTACCAGTAACCATCGGCCGGGCAAAGGGCCCGGAACCTGCCAATCGCCTGAAATCCCTGTCCTAAAATGAGATGACAGTGCCTACAGCGCTGTCATCGACGGCCGGTCGCAAACGACAACGGCCCCGCCCGGGACGGGGCGAGGCCGTGCCTCCTTGGTCGTTTCTTGGAAGGCGGCCGCCCGCCGGACGCGCCGGCGCAGCGGCAAAATCCGATCAGGCCATCGCGCGGCGCGGCTCTTCCACGATCGAGAAGCGAACGTTGCAGCGATGCCGGTTCTTCTCCGACAGGGTGCGCCAGGCGTCCTCGGCCTCACGGCGCGACGGGAACGGACCCTCGACCTGGGAGGTGCCGTGGACCAGCGTATGGAAGTTCAGCGACCGGAACTCACCGCCCACCACCCAAAAATGCGTACCGTGCATGGTCCTCACTCCTGTTTGCGACATTCGTGACAAGTGCGTCGCGACATCTGGTGTGGAGATAACGCCGAATCCGCGAGAAGCGCCAGATGGCTTGATATCGAACAGTGATGCGATGTAACATCCACACTTGTAATAAATGTCACTTTGTAAAAATTGTAAATTTTACAGCCTTTGACAAAGGCCAGGAGACGACATGGCGGCGGAATCCGGAAAGAAGCTGTTCGTCGGCCCCCGCTTCCGGCGGATCCGCCAGCAGTTGAACCTGTCGCAGACCCAGATCGCCGAAGGGCTCGGCATCTCCCCGAGCTACGTCAACCTGATCGAGCGCAACCAGCGGCCGGTGACGGCGCAGATCCTGCTGCGCCTCGCCGAGACCTATGACCTCGACCTGCGCGACCTCGCCGCCGCCGACGAGGACCGCTTCTTCGCCGAGCTCAACGAGATCTTCTCCGACCCGCTGTTCCGCCAGATCGATCTGCCCAAGCAGGAGCTGCGCGACCTCGCCGAGCTCTGCCCCGGCGTCACCCACGCGCTGCAGCGCCTCTATGCAGCCTACACGGAGGCCCGCCGCGGCGAGACCCTGGCAGCGGCGCAGGTCGCCGACCGCGACGAGGGCGCGCGCTTCGAGGCCAATCCGATCGAGCGGGTGCGCGACCTGATCGAGGCCAACCGCAATTACTTCCCCGAACTCGAGCAGGCTGCCGAGGGCCTGCGCGACACGCTCGGCGCCACGGCGCAGGACCTGTTCGCCGCCATCGGCACGCGGCTACGCGAGAAGCACTCGATCACCGTGCGCATCATGCCGGTGGACGTGATGCGCGAAACGCTGCGCCGCTTCGACCGCCATCGCCGGCAACTGCTGCTGTCCGAACTGGTCGACCTGCCGAGCCGCTCATTCCACCTCGCCTTCCAGACCGCGCTGTCGGAATTCGGCCCGGTCGTCGAGGCCATCGTCAACCGCGCCGGTCCGCTCCACGACACCGCGCGGCGGCTCTACCGCATCACGCTCGCCAACTACTTCGCCGCCGCAACGATGATGCCCTATCAGGACATCCACAGCGCCGCCGAGACGCTCGGCTACGACGTCCATGTCATCGCCCAGCGTTTCGGCGCGAGCTTCGAGCAGGTGTGCCACCGCCTGACCACGCTGCAGCGGCCGAACGCGCGCGGCGTGCCGTTCTTCCTGCTGCGCGTCGACAATGCCGGCAATGTCTCCAAGCGCTTCTCGTCGGGCACCTTCCCGTTCTCGAAGTTCGGCGGGACATGTCCGCTATGGAATGTGCACTCGACCTTCGACACGCCCGACCGCCTGCTGCGCCAGATCGTCGAGATGCCCGACGGCAGCCGCTACTTCTCGATCGCCCAGACGCTGCGCCGCCCCGTCGCGCCTCACCCTCACCTGCAACCGCGCTTCGCCATCGGCCTCGGCTGCGACATCCGATCAGCCTCAAAGCTGGTCTATGCGGTCGGCATGGACCTCGAGAAAGCGGAGGGCACGCCCATCGGTGTCAACTGCCGCCTGTGCGAACGCGAGAACTGCGCCCAGCGCGCCGAACCGCCGCTAACCCGCACGCTCATTCTCGACGAGAGCACACGACGGATGTCGAGCTTTGCGTTCAGCAATGCGCGGGAGTTGTGACGTCCCTTCACAAAACCTTGCACACTGCAGAAAGTAAGGACAACAATCAGACCCGTTAAACAACAAAGGTTGTCGCAGCGAAGCTTTCGAAAGTGGCTTGTTATGCTCAGCAATTTTTTTCAGTTACCAGGCATACCAACAGAAATTGGAGACCAGGACGCCTTCTTCAAACTAGCTGGAGAAGAGAAGCGAATTCAAAGTAAGTTATATCGCCCCTCGCACCTTAAAAGCCCCCAAACTCCGCAACGGTGGATCGTTCGGGACCGCCAATTTATTGAGTTCAGCTTCTCCAAAACCTTGATTGAAGAAATTGAATTTAATAAATGCACATTTATCGATTGCTTATTCATCGGCAGCGTATTCAAAAACTGCCGCTTCTCTGAATGCACATTTATTAGCTGCAATACTTACCGCGTCGAGTTTGCTGACGTATACTTGGACCCAAGATCGTTTTCTAAATGCCTAGATGAAGAGCGACACCAGAATATAGGGGTGCACCTGTACCAAGAGCTTCTAAACAACAGTCGAAGACAATCACAGCCAGATTTCGCACATTATGCCCTGTTCGAGTTTCGCCGATGGTTACGACTTGAGCAGTGCTATCAATTCCGAAAAAATCATAAACAAATGAGAATAAGCCGCACGCAAGTCAAACTCGCTCTCAGGATAGCAACAAGCTGGGCATTTCAGAAATTTATCGGCTTCGGAGTTCGCTTGAGAAACTATATCCTCACAGCAACGGCGGCTGCTTCAGCACTCACGATCTTCAATCATTATTTCTCGGCGCAACTCGGCCTAAAAATCAATGGAGAACCCCTCTCGTCACCGATTGATGCCTTTTACTTTACGATCATTACTCTAACGACAATTGGATACGGAGATATCACGCCAACAAGCCCCCTTGGACGAGTTCTTGTCGCCGGAGAGGGAATTATTGGATTTGTCCTCTTCGCAACCCTTGCATCAATGATCTACCGAAAGATTTTGCCTTAGGGGGAAAAATGCTATCTAAGTGCATTTTTGGCTCGACCGCGCGGAATTGTCTTGACGCTTATAGTGACCGAGATTTCCTAGTAATAGGAACGTCAAAACAAGAACTAACCGATGCATCGCGCGCTTGGTCCACCAATGGCTGGTCTGTCTCAACCTTCACGCATGAACAAATTTCGGGAATGGCAGATCGCGGCTCGCTATTTCTGCAACATCTAAAGCAGGAAGCGATTATTATTCGAGACGACAGCAGCTTCTTTTCCTCTCTGTTGGCCCAATACCGGCCCAAAAGAAACTACCAGCAAGAACTGTCTGACAGCCTACGGCTGCTGCTTAGCCTCTCCCGAGAACGTCTAGATTATTGGCCGATGCTATGTTCAGCGGACATAGCCTACACCGCAATTCGCAATATCGGAATCTGTCGCCTTGCCGAACAAGGTACATTCATATTTGGCTACCTTGATTTAATAGAGCACCTTGAAAGGGAAAATAGCACAACGCCAACAAGACTAGCAGCCCTGCGGCATCTCCGCGCAATGAAGCACAGTTATAGGAGACGTCTTGTCTCGAACTTCTCATTGCACGTTCTATGCGATGCATTGGAAGGCGCTCGTGATCTGCTTTTGCTCAATGACATCCCAGCCTCCCCAACGAAGGTATTCTCCGGATATAGCGAACTTCGCCTGTTAGAGCTTAAGCTGGTCGGAAAAGTCGACCCCCGCTATCTCGATAGCCTATCACCGCACGATCCTCTTGCCACTGCATGGGCAATTATCTGCGATCCCCGAGGATATCCAAATCAGCCAAAATTCAAAAATCATAGATGGATAGCGAGCGTTAACGACATAGCGGACGAACGTTTTGGCGCTGCCTGATCGCATACACAGCCGACGCACACAATTTTCACTGCCCACCGACACGCCCGACTATCGTGGCTTTCAGGCGACTCCGCCGGGAAAACTTTCCGCTTTGCGCTGGATGAGACGACAGCCGCATCGGAATTTTGCAGAACGCGCTCAAGGACATGCGTCGGTTTGCGCGGGGGTACGATGGGCATTGGGGGCGGACAAAGAGTGAAGCCGAAATCAGGGCGCCGCCGCTGGCAGCCCCTGCTGCTCGGCGGCACCGCCCTGATGGGCTTCGCTTTCGCCTCGCCGGCCACCGCCGACCAGAGCTGGGTCGGCACCACCTCCGGCGACTGGTTCACTGGCTCCAACTGGAGCGGCAACGCCGCGCCGACCGGCAGTGATAACGTCATCATCGACACCACGACGCCGAACGCAGCGACGATCAACTCGGGCACGACAGGGTACGCACAGGATATCACGGTCGGCAACAACGCCACCGGCAGCCTCTCGCTGACCAACGGATCGGGGCTGTACCTCGGCGGCTTCACGTATATCGGCCGTGGCGCCGGATCGACCGGCACTCTGACGTTCAGCGGCGCAGGATCCGGCCTCGACATCACCAACAACGTCTATGTCGGATATGACGGCAACGGCACGCTGGACTTCAGCAATGGCGCCAGCCTGTCGGGCTATTACATGTTCGTCGGCTTCAATACCGGGTCGACAGGCATGTTGACCGTGAGTGGGACCAATTCGTCCATCGCCTTGAACAACGATCTTCACGTCGGTGTGTCCGGCACCGGCACGCTGGCCGTCACCAACGGCGGCACGATCAATTCCTCGCAGCTCACCATCGGCACCAACACGGGCGCGAGCGGCACGGTGACGGTCGACGGCGCAGGCTCCGCGATCAACCCCGTGGCCTACATCATCGTCGGGGCCAGCGGCACCGGAACGCTGAACATCACCGGCGGCGGCAGCGTGTCCGGCGGCAACATCTACGGCGTCTCGATCGGCGACCAGAGCGGCGGCGTCGGCACGGTCAATGTCAGCGGCGCGGGATCGACCTTCGCAACCTCCTCAACGCTCACCATCGGCAATGCCGGCACCGGCACGCTCAACGTCAGCAACGGCGGCCAGGCCACGGCCAGCGCCATGTATATCGGCGCCAGCGCAGGCTCCGGCGGCACCGTGAACATCCGCAGCGGCGGCCAGATCAGCGCCGGCGTGGTCTATGTCGGCATGAACTCCTCCGGCACGATGAGCGTCGCGAGTGGCGGCCGGGCCGCGATCGGCAGCCTGTATGTCGGCGCGTTCCCCGGGTCGACCGGCACGCTGAGCATCGACGGCGCCGGATCGATCGTGGCGGTCGGCAACAGCCTGGCGGCGGGGTACCTGGGCTCAGGCACCATCTCCATCAGCCATGGCGGCGAGGTCAGGGCGCTGTCGACGGCAACCATTCTGGACGTCGGCGTCAACGGCCAGGGCACGCTCGCGATCGACGGCGTCGGCTCCGCGCTCAATGCCGCTGGCTCGGAATTGCAGCTCGGACGCAACGGCGGCTCCGGGGCCCTTTCCATCACCGCCGGCGGCACAGCAACCGTCGGCACGGCGACCATTGCCGGCGGCGGCAACAACAGCGCGGTCACGGTCGATGGCGCGGGATCGCAGTTCAAGGCCGATACCCTGATCCTGGGCGGCAGCGGCGCGGCGACGCTGACCGTATCGAACGGCGGCAATGTCACCACCACCAACGCCATCTCCGTCGGCTCGGCCAGCACCATCAACATCGGTGCGGCTGTTGGCGCAGCGCCGACCGGCGCCGGCACCATCGCGGCGCCCGGCATCGACTTCGGCTTTGGCAACGGCACCATCGTCTTCAACCACACTGCTTCGAACTACGTCTTCGCGACGCCGCTGAGCGGCAGCGGCAATGTCGACGTCGAGGCCGGCACCACGGTGTTCTCGACCACGCAGGGCTACACCGGCGTCACCGAGGTCAACGGCGGCCGGCTGATCGTCACCGGTGACATCTCGTCGTCCGGCATCGTGCTGGTGAACAGCGGTCTCCTCGGCGGCACCGGCGTCCTGCCGATCACCCTCGTCGAAGCCGGCACGCTGGCGCCCGGCGTCGGCACCACGACCGGCACGCTGACCATCACCGACCGTGTCGTCTTCTGCAGCTGCAGCACCTACGCGGTGAAGGTGTCCGCGACCGGCGGCGACCTCATCCGCCTGACGCCGGGCAACATCGGCAACGGCGATGCCTTCCTCGACGGCACGGTGAAGGTGACTTCGCCGACCGCGAGCTACCGCTTCGGGACGCCCTACACCATCCTGACCGCGCCGGGTGGGCTCAACGACACCACGTTCGCATCGCTCGTTCTGCCGTTTTCCGGCATGAGCGGCCGGCTGAGCTATACCGATACCGACGTGCTGCTGACGCTGACCTCGCACCTCGCCACGACGCCGGGCCTCAACCGCAATCAGCAGGCGGTGGCCGGCGCGATCGACGCCGCCCTCAACGCCGGAGGCGCAAGCGGCGGCTTCGGCAGCCTGTTTGGCGCCCCGGCCGCCTCCTTCTCACAGGTCACCGGCGAGGCCGCGACCGGCTCGCAGCAAACGACCTTCACGGCGATGAATGCGTTCCTCGGCAGCCTGCTCGACCACGGCGGCGCCAGTCTCGACGGATCGCCGGCGGCTCCCACGGCCTTCGCCGATGACAGCACTGTCGCGCGCGCCCCGCGCGACGCCTACGCCATGGTCACCAAGGCAGGTCAGGCGGCCGATCCTTTCGCCGCGCGCTGGAGTGTGTGGGCGGGCGGCTTCGGCGGCAGCCAGAGCACCGACGGCAATGCCGCGCTCGGCAGTGGCGCGACCACCAGCCGAATCGCCGGCGGCATGGTCGGCGCCGACGTCCGGCTGTCACCGACCACCGTGGCCGGCTTCGCGCTGGCCGGTGGCGGCACGACCTTCGATGTCGCCGGCAGCGGCAGCGGCCGTTCGGATCTGTTCCAGGCGGGTGCGTTCGTCCGCCAGTCCATCGGGACAAGCTATCTCTCGGCTGCCCTCGCCTATGGCTGGCAGGACGTCACCACCAACCGCAGGGTAACCCTCGCCGGGGTCGATCAGTTGCAGGCGCGGTTCAACGCCAGTGCGTTCTCCGGCCGCATCGAAGGCGGCCGCCGCATCACGACGCCGTGGTTCGGCCTGACGCCCTACGCCGCCATCCAGGCCACCGCCTACGACCTGCCGGCCTATGCCGAACGGGCCTTGGTCGGCAGCAACGCCTTTGCCATCGCGTATGGCGCCAGGAGCGTGACCGACACCCGCACCGAGCTCGGCATCCGCCTCGACCGCTCGTTCGCCCTTTCCAGTGCCCTGCTGACCCTGCGCGGCCGCGCCGCCTGGGTCCACGACTTCAACCCCGACCGGACGATCGCCGCGACCTTCCAGGCCCTCCCGGGCGCCTCGTTCGTGGTCGGCGGCGCGACGCAGGCGCAAAATGCGGCGCTCACCAGCGCCGGCGCCGAAGTCTCCTGGGCCAATGGCCTGTCGGCGACCGCCACGTTCGAGGGCGAGTTTTCCGACGTCAGCCGCTCCTATGGCGGCAGGGGCACGCTGCGCTACCAGTGGTGAGTGGCGGGCCGGCCATCGCGCCCGGCGCCCCCTCGGTTCCGGCCCGCACCGCCGCCCGGTTCCGCCCGCGCCGCTGCGCGCCCCGCCGCAGGCGGGGGCTTGCAAAACGTGCGGCATCCGGCGATGCAGGGTCAGGCCCGACCTGCCGGCCATCCCTATCGGACACGACCAGAAGGAGATCACCATGACAGACACCATCGGCATCATCGGCGCCGGCACCATGGGCAACGGCATCGCCCAGGTGTGCGCGGTGGCCGGCCTGAACGTGGTGATGGTCGACATCTCCGACGCCGCCGTGCAGCGCGGCCTGTCCACCGTGGACGCCAGCCTCGTGCGCCTGATCAAGAAGGACAAGCTGACCGTCGCCGACCGCGAGGCCGCGCTGGCGCGCATCACCGGCACCACCGACCGCGGCAAGCTCGCGAACTGCGACCTCGTCATCGAGGCCGCGACCGAGAACGAGGAGCTCAAGGTCAAGATCCTCAAGGACGTCTGCGCGACGCTGAAGCCCGACGCGCTGATCGCCACCAACACCTCGTCGATCTCGATCACCAAGCTCGCTGCGGCGACCGACCGTCCCGACCGCTTCATCGGCCTGCACTTCTTCAATCCGGTGCCGATGATGGCGCTGCTCGAGCTGATCCGCGGCCTGCAGACCTCCGACGCCACCCATGCGAAGGCCGAGGCGTTCGCCAAGCGCATCGGCAAGGTCTCGATCACCGCCAAGAACAGCCCCGGCTTCGCCGTCAACCGCATCCTCTGCCCGATGATCAACGAGGCGATCTTCGCCCTGCAGGAGGGCCTTGCGACCGCCGCCGATATCGACGAGGGCATGAAGCTCGGCTGCAACCACCCGATCGGCCCGCTGGCGCTCGCCGACATGATCGGCCTCGACACCATGCTGTCGGTGATGGACGTGTTCTACAAGGGCTTCAACGATCCGAAGTACCGCCCCGCCCCGCTGCTGAAGGAAATGGTCGACGCCGGCCATCTCGGCCGCAAGACCGGCAAGGGCTTTTACGACTACACCGCCAAGGCCTGAGCGCCGCCAAGACCTGATCACGACAAGGCCTGGGCCGAACCCGGCGCATCCCGCACCGGCAACGGCGCCTGCCGATACGGCAGCGCAGCGCCAAAATTGCGTCAACCAAAACCGCGCGACCGCGTTATCCTCGCATCGGGGATCACGCGGTTGCGCCATGACCACGATCTGGACCTGCAAATCCACTGCCGATCTGCGCCGCGAAGCGCAAGGCGGCACGGAAGCCTCGGCACGGCCGCTGCGCCGCACGCTCACCGCGACGAACCTCATCGCCCTCGGCGTCGGCGGCATCATCGGCGCCGGCATCTTCGTGCTGACCGGGCACGCCGCAGCCACCAACGCCGGACCGGCGGTGACGCTGTCATTCCTGTGCGGCGCGGTGGCCTGCGCCTTCGCCGGACTTTGTTACGCCGAGATGGCCGCAGCGGTGCCGGTGAGCGGCAGCGCCTACACCTATGCCTACGCCACGCTCGGCGAACTCGTCGCCTGGATCATCGGCTGGGACCTCATTCT
Source organism: Bradyrhizobium sp. U87765 SZCCT0048 (assembly GCF_018131225.1). Classification (GTDB taxonomy): domain Bacteria; phylum Pseudomonadota; class Alphaproteobacteria; order Rhizobiales; family Xanthobacteraceae; genus Bradyrhizobium_A. The sequence goes on from NZ_JAFCMM010000001.1 coordinate 2,274,078, forward strand.
CGAATATGCCGTGGGAGCGATCGCGGTCGCGATCGGCTGGTCCGGTTATGTCGTCAGCTTCGCCCGCGATCTCGGCATCGCCATCCCCGACCGTTTCGCCTCGGCGCCGTTCGCCTATGACGCCGCGACCCACACCTGGTCAGCGACCGGCGCCATCGCCAACATCCCGGCGATGATCGTCATCGCCGGCATCAGCGCGCTGCTGGTCGCCGGCATCCGGCAGTCGGCGCAGTTCGGCGGCGTGATGGTGGTGCTGAAGCTCGCGGTGATCGCGCTGTTCCTCGCCTGCGCCGCGCCAGCGGTCAGCACCGCCAACTGGGTGACGGCGAGCAATCCGGCCGGCGCCTATATTCCTCCTGCACAGGGTTTTGGCGTATTCGGCTGGTCGGGCGTGGTGCGCGGCGCCGCCGTGGTGTTCTTCGCCTATATCGGCTTCGACGCGCTCTCGACCGCCGCACAGGAGGCGAAGACGCCGACGCGAGACGTGCCGATCGGCATTCTCGGCTCGCTCGTCGTCTGCACCGCGCTCTACATGGCGGTCGGCTATGTGCTGACCGGCATCGTGCCATTCGACCGCCTCAATGTACCCGACCCGATCGCGGTCGGCATCGACGCCGCCGGTATCGGGTGGCTCGCACCGTTCATCAAGCTCGGCATCATCTTCGGCTTGACCTCGGTGATCCTGCTGATGCTGCTGGCGCAGCCGCGCATCTTCCGCGCCATGGCCCATGACGGCCTGCTGCCCAAGGCGGCGGCGAAAGTTCACCCGACCCTGCACACACCCTACATCGCGACCATCGTGACCGGCGCCGTCTCTGCGCTCCTCGCCGGCGTGCTGCCGATCGGCCTTGTCGGCGAGCTCGTCAGCATCGGCACACTGTTCGCCTTCGTGGTCGTCTCGATCGGCGTTCTCGTGCTGCGGCTGACCGAGCCGGAGCTGCCGCGCCCGTTCCGTGCGGCTGCGATCTGGCTGGTTGCACCCGCAGGCGCGCTGACATCGCTGTTCCTGATGATCGGCCTGCCGCTCGACACCTGGGTCCGGCTCGGCGTATGGCTCGCTCTCGGCCTGTTCATCTACGCCGCCTACGGCCGCCGGCACAGCAGGCTGCGGCAACAGTCATAGGTTCAGAGCCGACGCCGCATTGCAGCGCACTGCGGCTGCGCGGCTGCGCGGCCGCGCCGCACCCGGCGCTGTCAGGGTCGCGCTGGTCGGCGTGCGGTTTGCTTGCTACAAAATCTCCCGGTGTCACGTTGCAGATGCTGACCGCGCGACAAGTCGCGGCAGCGGGGAGGAACGATGGCTTCGCGTCAAGACATGGATTCGACCGGCGCCATGCCGCGCCGCACAGCTGCCCTCACCCTGTCATCGTCCGTCATCACGCGCCGCATGGCGCTAGGCCTGATCGCTGTCGGCGTGGTGGCGAGACCGGCTGCCGCGCAGGACTATCCATCGCGGCCGGTTCGCTGGATCGTCAGCTATCCGGCCGGTGGCTCCACCGACATTCTCGCCCGCCTTGTCGGTCAGCGGCTGTCGGAGCGGCTGAGCCAGCAGTTCGTGATCGAGAACAAACCCGGAGGCGGCAATAACATCGGCACCGAGGCGGTGGTGAACGCCGAGCCCGACGGCTACACGCTGCTGCTGATCAACCCCGCCAATGCCATCAACACTTCGCTCTACCCGAAGCTGAACTTCAACTTCGTTCGCGACATCGCCGGCGTCGCCGGAATCGCCCGCGTGCCGAACGTGATGATCGTGCCGAACGATTTTCCCGCCAAAACAGTCAGCGACTTCATCGCCTATGCCAAGGCGAATCCCGGCAAGATCAACATGGCCTCATCCGGCAATGGCACCTCGGTCCATCTCTCCGGCGAACTGTTCAAGGCAATGGCCGGCGCCGAGATGCAGCATGTGCCCTATCGCGGCTCCGCGCCGGCGATCACCGACATGCTCGGCGGCCGCGTCCACGTGATGTTCGACAACATGCCTTCGGCGATCTCCCATGTGCGCGCCGGCAGCCTGCGCGCGCTCGCGGTCACCAGCGCGGCCCGAACGCCGGAGCTGCCCGACGTGCCGACCGTTGCCGAAACCGTGCCCGGCTATGAGGCCAGCGCGTGGTTCGGCATCGGCATGCCCCGCAAGACGCCGAAAGCCGTGGTGGAGCGGCTCAACAGGGAGGTCAACACCATCCTCGCCGAGCCTGGCATGAAGACGCGCATCACCGAACTCGGCGGCGAGCCACTGATCGGAACGCCCGCGGACTTCGACGCCATCATCGCCGCCGAGACCGAGAAGTGGGCAGAGGTCGTCAAGTTCGCCGGCGCGCGGGTGGATTAGGGCCGAGGGCTGGCGCTCACCAGATCCACAGCGTCATTGCCGGACTTATCCGGCAATCCGGCTTGGTTGCAGTGCCAAGTTCGCTTGAAGCTGGATCACCGGGTCAAGCCCGGTGATGACGCGGTATACGCGGAAGCGCTTGCCGCTTCCTTCGCCTCACTTCACCAGCGGGCAGCCGCCGTCCTTGAGCGGCCGGAACGCCTGATCACCGGGCACCTCGGCGAGGATCTTGTAATAGTCCCACGGTCCCTTCGACTCCTCCGGCTTCTTGACCTGCAGCAGCAGCATGCTGTGCACCATGCGCCCGTCCTCGCGCAGGTAGCCATTGTCGGTGAAGGCGTCGCGCACCGGCATCTCGCGCATCTTGGCGAGCACCGCCCTGGTCTCCGTGGTGCCGGCGGCCTGCACGGCCTTGAGATAGTGCAGCGTGCCGCTGTAGGTCGCCGCCTGGTTCATGGTCGGCATCCGCTTCATGCGCTCGAAAAAGCGCTTGCCGAAAGCGCGGGTGCGTTCGTTCTGGTCCCAGTAATATGCCTCGGTGACGATCAGTCCCTGGGCGAGCTTGAGCCCGAGGCTGTGGATGTCGGAGATGAACATCACGATGCCGGCGAGGTTCTGGCCGCCGGCGACGATGCCGAACTCGGAGGCTTGCTTGATGGTGTTGATCGTGTCGCCGCCGGCGTTGGCAAGGCCGATGATCTTGGCCTTGGACGCCTGCGCCTGCAGCAGGAACGAGGAGAAGTCCGGCGTGTTGAGCGGCGCACGGGCGCTGCCGAGCACCTTGCCGCCGGCCGCCTTGACGACCTCGCTGACGTCGCGCTCGATCGAATGACCGAACAGATAATCAGCGGTGACGAAGAACCAGCTGTCGCCGCCCTGCTTGACGATGGCGCTGCCGACGGTATGCGCGTTGGAATAGGTATCGTAGGTCCAGTGCGCGGTATAGGGCGAGCACGACTTGCCGGTGATGTCCGAGCTCGCGGCATCGGTGACGATCATGATCTTCTGAAACTGCCTGGACATCTCCATGCCGGCGAGCGCGGTCGCCGAGGTGGGCATGTCGATGATCATGTCGACGCCTTCGCTCTCGTACCACTTGCGGGTGATCGCCGCGGCGACATCGGCCTTGTTCTGGGCATCCGCGCTGATCATCTCGATCGGCCGGCCCAGCACCTTGCCGTTGAAATCCTCGATCGCCATCCGGGCGCCTTCGACATTGCCGGCGCCGCCGATATCGGAATAGACCGAATTGAAATCCGTCAGCACGCCGATCTTGACCGGCGCCGCCGACTGCTGCGCCTGCGCGGCACAGCCAAGCGCAAGCGACGTGACGAGCGCCAGCGACGCGGCGCGACCCACCATCCTCATGAAGCCTCCCTGCGATTTTCGAGTCGGCTGTTCCGCCGATCTGCGTGCAGCATGGCGGGCCTCCCGCAGCCATGCAAGGGAGCCGATGCGGTTCATGTCGCCGCATGCCTGGGTGTGCCGAACGAATTTTGCATGGTGGAATTCAGCGACGGCGACGTGCATGGCGAGCCAACGCGTCGCACCGGCCGACAGCCGGCGAGCGAACGGAGATGTCGCATGAAGGCCACCGAGCGCTGCCCTGCCATCCGCGGCCCCGCCGGACACATCCGGACATGCCGAATCCGGCGGGAATGGTATAGAGACGAAGAAGGGAAGCGGCGTCGCAACGACGACCGCCGAGGGGAAGCCATCATGCTGCGCGTTTGCGGTCGTCCATCGCTTTCGCCGTTTCGCCGCTTTGCAGGGCTGGGCTGGACGATCGCCGCCGCGCTGGCGGTCGCAGCACCAGCCCGCGCGGAAGGGGTGCGCACCGATCAGCTCACCATTCCGGCGGTGATCGCCGGGGCCGGCAGCGGCACAGTGCGGCTTGAGGGCATCGTGGTGCGCCCCGACGACGGCGCCCCCCACCCGCTGGCGATCATCAACCATGGCTCGCCGCGCGACGGCAACGACCGGCCGAACATGTCGCCGTTCCGGATGTGGACGCAGGCCAGCTGGTTTGCGCGCCGAGGCTGGACCGCGGTCGCGTTCCTGCGGCGGGGCTATGGCCAGTCGCCAGGAGGCTGGGCCGAGACCTATGGCCCGTGCTCCCGCCCCGACTACGCGACCGCCGGACTCGCCGGCGCCAACGACATCGCCGCGGTCGCCCGCGCCCTGGAAGCACAGCCTTTCGTCAGCAAGGGGCGCTGGATCAGTGTCGGCGTATCCGCCGGCGGCTTTGCCACCGTGGCGTTGACCTCGCAGCAGCCGCCCGGCCTCGTCGCCGCGATCAGCTTCGCGCCTGGCCGCGGCTCGTCCGGCCCGGATGCCGTGTGTGGCGAGCCGCAACTGGTCGCCGCGTTCGCCCAGTACGGCAAGACGTCACGCGTGCCGCTGCTGTGGGTGTCCGCCGAAAACGACCACTTCTTCGGACCGCGCCTGACGACACAACTCTCCGAGGCGTTCAACGGCGCCGGCGGCCATGCCACCCTTGTCCGCACGCCGCCGATCGGCGCCGACGGCCATGAGCTGTTCGGCGCTGCCGACGGACCCAGGATCTGGACACCGATCGTCGAGACCTTCCTGCGCGCCAACAGCCTCGAGCTGCGCAGCACGCCGATTGCCGTGACCCGCCCGAATGTCGCTCCGCCCGCAAGCCTCGGCGCCGGCGGCCGCGCCGCGTTTAACACCTATCTCGACAGCGGCCCCAACAAGGCCTTCGCCGTCAGCGGTTCGCATTTCGGCTGGGCCAGTGGCCGCCGCTCGCCGGACCAGGCGCGCGAGGATGCACTCGAATTCTGCAACGCCAACGCGAGCGACTGCGCCGTCGTCAATGTCAACGATCGTGCCGGAAAATAGCGCGCAGGGAGCACATTCTCCATTGATGGAATCGCGAACGCGCTGCAGATCGCTGATTTCACGCGCTGTCTTCTCGCGAACCGGTGCCCGCTTCGCCCGAAATGCTCTAACGGTGCACGATGAGAACGAGCCCGGACACGACGGCAAAGCCGAGCACGAACAGGCGCAGCCGACGCTGGTCCAGCCGGGCATAGGCCAGGCGGCTCAGGGCGATACCGACCAACAGCACCGGCAGCAGCAGGACCGACGCCTGCGCCTGCCACCAGGTCAGACGGCCGGTGGCGGCGAGCAGCAGCAGAGAGAACACCTCGCCGATCAGGAAGCACAGCGCGACGTTGGCGCGCAGCTGCGCTGCACTGTGATGCTGATAGACCAGCGCCAGTGGCGGCCCGCCGATGCCGGTCGCGGTCTCGGTAACCCCTGTGACCAGTCCCGCCGCAACGAAGGCGTGGCGTGACGGATCGAACTTCGGCGCTAGCAGCGAAGCCATGGCGGCGAGCAGCGTCGCAACGCCGACCAGAATGTTGAGCATCGCCGAGGACACCGCAACCAGGATCCAGTAGCCGACGAAGGTGCCGGCGGTGCGACCGGCAGTGATCCAGCCGGTGCCGAACCAGTCGACCGCGCTGCGCTCGCGCCAGGCGACGAAAGCATTGAGCGGCAACATCAGCAGCAGCAGCCCGCCCGGCAGCAGGTCAGGCGCGAGCAGCGCCAGCATCGGCGCGATGATGAGGGCGAAGCCGACACCGATCGTCGCCTGGATAAAGCCGGCAGCGGTCACGACCACCGCGATCGCCACGAACAAGGAAATGCTCACGCGCCGCTCCGCACCATCGCGGTTGCCCGGTGCTGCTGCGACGTCGGATGCACGCGCTTGATCGGCGCTCGCGCGACGGTGCGTTGCGCGGCGGCAGCGACCTCACGCATCAGGGCGCGGCCGTCCCAGTCTACCGGCCAGCCTTCCCACAGCCGCAACTGGCCACCGACCATCACCGCGACGATCTGGTCACGGTTGCCAAGCCGTACCAGCTCCCAGGTCAGATCCCACGACGGCGCGAACTCCGGCGTTTCGATGTCGACAAGCAGGCAGTCCGCGGCGAGCCCCGGGGCGATCCGCCCGGTCACGGCACCGAGACCGACCGCCCCTGCGCCCGCGGCGCAGGCATGGTCGATCCAGGTCCAGCCGCCGCCGCAGGAGGAATCACCGATCGATAGCCCGAAAGCATAGCGTTGAGCGGCTTCCGCAGCATCGAGCAGGCGGAACCCGTCGCTGCGGGTGCCGTCGGTGCCGAGACCGAAGCGAATGCCCATGGCGTCCATCAGCGCGGCCGGCGCGACGGCATTGCCCTTCCAGGCCGACGCCACGGGATTGTAGGCAACCGCCGTATCGGTGGCGCGCAGCATGGCGAGTTCGGCCGGCGTGATCAGCGTCGCATGGGCGAGCAATACCTGCGGGCCGAGTGCACCGATGTGATGCAGGTGTTCGATCGGCCGCAGGCCGCGGTCGACCAGCGAGCGCTCCACCGCCACCAGATGCTCATTGACATGAGTCTGGAACACGACCTTCGCTTCCGCCGACAACGCCGACACCTCGCGGAGCGTCTCGTCGGTCGCGACCTCCGGGATCGATACCGCGAGCGAGGGATGCACCTGGGCATGGCCCTGCCATCGCACCAGATGCGCGCGCGCCTGCTTCATCACCGCAGCGGCGTTGCGGCCGATATCGTTGCAGATGAAGCCGAGCACGCAGCGCAGCCCCGCCTCGGTCGTCGCCCGGGCGACCGCCGATACATCGCCTTCCGCGCGGGTGCCGGCGTCCACCACCGTGGTGAAGCCGCCGCGCAGGGATTCCAGCGCTGCCGCCTTGCTGGAGAGGTAGACCATCTCCTCGTCCAGTACGCCCTCCATCGGCACCCAGATGCGACGGAAGATCTCCGACGGCTCGCCGAACGCCAGCGCCTTGCCGAATGTCTGGGTGAGATGGTGGTGGGCATCGACAAAGCCCGGCATCAGCAACATACCCGGCAGCTCGATGGCTTTCAGATGCGGGTGCCGCGCGGCCAGCGCGTCGGCAGCGCCGACGTCCTGGAATACGCCGCCGGCGATCACCACGGCGTGGCCTGCGACGGGCCCATCGGGCAGCATCAGCTGTCCGGGCGCCAGCAACAGTTCGTCGGCCTGCAGCAGATGAGGAGCGAGATCGGTCATGGTCAGGGTCTTTCCAGGCTGTCGGCCTGTCATGCCGGCGAGACGTCGGCTGGCGCCGCATCAGCGGCCATCGGCGTCGGCTGCGACGTCCGCGACATGTTGAAGGCGATATTGAGCAGCACCGCGGTCACGGTTCCGGCGGCGAGGCCGTTGCCGAGCACCATCTGCACGTAGAACGGAAACTTGCTGTAGATGCCGTTGACCAGGATCGGCAGCAGACCCATGGCGAGGCCGGCGGCGAGCGTGAACAGGTTGCCATGGTCGCGCAGGTCGACTTTGCGCAGCTGGTCGATGCCCATCACCGCGATGATGCAGAACACGATCACCGCCGTGCCGCCGACGACCGCGCCGGGGATGGCGTTGATCAGCCGACCGAGCGGCGCGAATAGCGCCAGCGCGATCAGGATGACGCCGCTCGCGGCGGTGACGTAACGCGAGCGCACGCCGGTGGCGCGGACGACCCCGATGTTCTCGCCGGAGGTGATGATCAGCGAAGTGCCGAGGCAGGCGCCGAGCAGCGACACCAGAGCATCGCCGCGGATCGTCTTGGGCACCTCGACGCGCACGTCGATATCCTTGTCCACCGCCTCCGCGATCGCCACCGTCTGCCCCGTCGCCTCCGCCATGGAGATGACGCTGAACACCAGCAGCGGAATGGCCGCGACAAGATCGAACTTCGGCACACCGAACGGAAACAGCGAGGGCACGCTGAGCACGTCGCCCGACCACACCGAATCGAACGACATCAGCCCGGCGAATGCCGCGACCGCGGCGCCCGCAAGCAGGCCGAACAGCACGGCAAGCTGGCCGAGCAGGCCGTGAAACAGACGCGCAAACAGCAGCGTGAAGGCCACCGTCGCCAGCGCCAGCAGCACATTCGACGGCGCCGCGAAGTTCGGCGAGTTGGGCGCGCCGGTGACGATGCCGCCATAGACCTTGACGAGGTTGATGGCGACCAGCAGCAGCATGGTGCCGATCACGATTTTCGGGAAGAAGCGCAGGCAGCGCGCGAACACTGGCAGGACCAGGAAGTAGAACAGCCCTGTCAGCAGCACCGCACCGACCGCGGTCTGCAAGTCAGTCTGCTGCGCGATGGTCAGGAAAATCACCACCGGCGCGCCGCCGGGCACCATGATGAACGGCAGCCGCGCGCCGATCTTGAGCGGGCCGAAACTCTGCAGCAGCGTGCCGATGCCGCAGACCAGGAAGGTGGCGCTGATCAGGTTCAGCGTCAGCGCCGGAGAGAAATTGAGCGCCCGCGCCACCAGGAACACCGAGGTGATCGGCGACGCCGCCATCACCAGTACATGCTGCAGACCGAGCGGCACGAGCCGGCGCAACGGGAGCACTTCATCCACAGGAAGGGTCTTTGCAGCCATCATCATTCCTCCGAGGAATGGACGTCGCCCGCATTCCACGGCGGACGATCGGCCGATGAAACTCAGTAAATCGATTTAATACGACAAAATTGAGCTGGAATGATCCCGGATGTCAACTGCCATGGTGCACAATCTGCCGGCTGCGGCTGCCGATCGAACAAGCTTTTGCCGGCCGAAATGGCATTATAGGACTGCGAATCCGAAGCTTAGGATCTCTCATGCTGAAGCGCCGCCCCCGAATCGTCGACGTCGCCAAGGCGGCGGGCGTGTCGCCCGCCACCGTCTCCAACGTGTTGAACCGGAGCCGGCATGTCGATGATGCAACGCGGGAGAAGGTGCTGGGAGCTGTGGCCCGGCTCGGCTACACGCCGGACGTGCGCGCGCAGCGGCTGCGCACCGGCCGTGCCGCCACCATCGCCATCCTGTCCTCCATGCCGTTCGCCGTCGCCGCGGGCCCGTCGCGGCTCGGCTTCCTGATGGAGGTCGCCGCCGCCGCCGCGACCGTCGCGCTGGAGCGCGGCGTCGCGCTGGTGCTGGTGCCGCCGGTGGAAGCCGACCGCGCCCCGATCGAACAGCTCGATGTCAGCGGCGTGCTCGTGGTCGAGCCGCTGGCGGATGATCCGGAGGTCGCCCGGCTGCGGGCTCGCGGCATTCCCGTGGTCAGCATCGGCCGCCAGCCCGACGCCCCCGGGCAGCCGTTCGTCGATCTGCAATCGACGCTGACGGCGCAGCTCATGCTCGATCACCTGCGCGAGTGCGGCAGCCGCCGCACGGCGCTTGTTATCGGCGCACAGCCACGCAACTCCTACCGCGAAACCGAAGCAGTCTACGAGACGTTCATTCGCCGCCACCGCATGCCGAAACGTCTGCTGCAACTCGACGAGAGCGCTGGCATGGCTGCTGCGCACGCGGCCTGCCTGCGGCTGCTCATGGAAGATCCGGAGATCGACGCGCTGTGCGCGCCGGTCGACGCCTTCGCCACCGGCGCCCTGCAGGCGGCGCACGAACTCGGCCGCAAGGTGCCGGACGACCTGCGGATCATCACCCGCTACGATGGCCTGCGCGCGCGGGAGAGCCGGCCGCAGCTCTCGGCGGTGAACCTCCACCTCGACGCCGTCGCCGCCGCCGCGGTGCACCTGCTAATCGATGTCATGGCCGGGACGACCACGGACCTGTCGCGTGTGGGCCCCGCCCCCACGCTGATCGCCCGGGAGTCGTCGCTATTGCTTCACGCTTAAGGTCGCTCTCATCGACCGGAACCCATCACGCATCCGGACCTTGCATGAGAGGGGGCGCGTGCGATGCCGACATTTCCGCTCACATCGTGAGAAAAATCCACTTTTCAGAACGAACGTGCTTTGCGCCTTTTCGCGTTTGAAAATCCGTTCCCTTGACTTCGAACCACCTGCCTTCAAAAAAAGAACACGATTTTCCTCGCCGCAAAACTGCGACGCCGCAATTGTCATGACAGCCTTCGGTACAGCCCGTGCCGGCGGAACGCTAGCGCGTGGCTGCAGCCAACCCGAGAGCTATCATGCTTCGCTCCCTTGCCATCCGCGCCGCCACTGCCGTTGCGATCGCGCTCACCGCCACCGCCGCTCACGCTGACCAGCCGCTCCGCCTCGCCGTCAGCGCCGGACCGCTGGCGCAGCTCGTGGAGTTCGTGGCCACTCGCGCAAAAAGCAAAGGCCTCGACATCAAGATCATCGAAACGACGGACTGGGTGACTCCCAACGAAGCGGTGTTCTCCGGCGACATCGATGCCAACTTCTTCCAGCATTCCGCCAACCTCGCGATCCAGAACGCGGCGCGCGGCTACAATCTGGTCGCGGCGGACCCTGCCGGCGTGATCGTGCCCGTTGGACTGTTCTCCAAGCGCATTAAGAACCTCGACGAGCTGTCCGTCGGCGCCAAGGTCGCCATCCCCAATGACCCGATCAACAGCGTGCGCGGCCTGCAATTGCTGCAGCGCGCGGGCCTGATCAGGCTCGACACCACCGCGGGCTTCAAGATCACTCAACGCGACATCATCGACAATCCGAAGAAACTTCAGATCGTCGAGCTCGACGCCGCGCAAACCTACCGCTCTCTCGATGATGTCAGTATCGCCATGGTCAACCTGACCTACCTGATCCCCGCGGGCGGTGACCCGAAGTCCGCTCTGCTGCTGGACAAGACCCCGGACGAGCAATTCATCATCCGCTTCATCACTCGCCCGGAAAAGAAGGACGATCCGCGGCTGAAGGCACTCCTCGCCGAATTCAGGACGGACGACGTCCGCGCCTTCATCGCCGCAAAACTGCCTGCCTTCATTCCGGCGTTCTGAGGCACGCGATGACCAAACAACTGCGCCTCAATGCCTTCACCATGAACACAGTCGGGCATCTGGCGCCCGGCCTGTGGACCCACCCGCGCGATCGTTCGCGCGACTACAAGAGCATTCGGCATTGGGCGGAGCTGGCGCGCACACTGGAGCGGGGACTGTTCGATGCTATATTCATCGCGGATGTCATCGGCGTCTACGATACGTATCACGGCAACCTTGATGGCGCGGTGCGCAACGCCATCCAGCTGCCGATCAACGATCCGCTGCAGCTGATTCCCGCAATGGCGCTGGTGACCGAGCATCTCGGCTTCGGCGTCACCAGCTCGGTAACCTATGAGCACCCCTATCCGTTCGCCCGACGGATGTCGACACTCGACCACCTCACCGGCGGCCGCGCCGCGTGGAACGTGGTGACATCCTATCTCGACAGCGGCGCCCGCGCGATCGGCCTGCCACACCTCGCGGTGCACGACGATCGCTACGACGTTGCCGAGGAATATCTCGATGTCTGCTACAAGCTATGGGAACGGAGCTGGGACGACGATGCGGTAATCGCGGACACCACGCGCGGCGTGTTCGCCGATCCGGCGAAGGTACATGCCGTCCACCACCACGGCCGGCATTTTCATGTCGACGGCATTCACCTGAGCGAACCCTCGCCGCAACGCACTCCGGTGATCTTTCAGGCCGGTGCATCGCGCCGGGGGCGCCAGTTCGCCGGTCGGCACGCGGAAGCGGTGTTCGTCAGCGCACCGACCCAGGCGATCCTCAAAAGCCAGGTCGACGCCGTCCGTGCCAGCGCGGCAGCGCAGGGCCGCCACCCCGACGATATCGTGGTCTTTTCCATGCATACCGCGATTGTCGGCGAGACCGATGCTGATGCGCATCGCAAATATGACGACTACCGCCGCCACGTCCGGCAGGACGGTGCGCTGACATTGCTGTCGGGCTGGACCGGCATTGATCTTGGCAAATACCGCCCGGATGAGCCCCTGCGCCATGTCACCACCAATGCCGGCCAATCGGCCGTCGAGGTGTTCAGTTCATCCGATCCGGCGCGATCATGGACCATCCGGGAGTTGGCCGAGTGGGTCAGCATCGGCGCGCGCGGGCCGGTCAGCGTCGGCTCGCCGTCGACCGTCGCCGACGATCTGCAGGCATGGGCCGAAGCCACCGGCGTCGACGGCTTCAACCTCGGCGCCGTGGTCATCCCGGAGACGTTCACGGATGCGGCCGAACTGCTGGTGCCGGAGTTGCAGCGGCGTGGTGCCTTCAAAACGGCCTACGCTCCCGGTACATTCCGCGAAAAGCTCTTTGGCCGGACCTCCCGCCTCGATGCCCGCCATCCCGGCACGGCGGCCTGAGCATCTGCGCGGACGCGCGTGCAATCGACGCGCGTTCAGGGCGGCTTCGATCCTTCCAGCATGGCGTACAGCACAAAGCGCAGCGGGCCGGGGGTGACCGCATCGAACGGCCAACAGGTCGACAGCGCCAGCCCATGGCCTGCTGCCTGTGGATCAATGCCGGCGGCGTCGAAGCGCACCACCGTCGCGTGGTCGGCGCGATAGTGCAAGGTCCGCCCGTCGGCGCGCGTCACCACGATGAGATCCCCGGGCACCACGTCCTTGAGGAATGCGAAGTGGGTGTCGCGGTGCGCGGCGTAGACGGCGACGCCGCGCTCGCCCGCATCCGGCGTATACTCGACATGCCCCGGACCGAACGCCAGCGCCTGGCCGCTGGTGCCTGCCAGTACGATCGCGCGGGCGCCGATGCGCGGCACGGTCAACCGCGCCACCGGCCAGGTATCGGCCCAGGGCCACGGCCTGATCGCCTGCCCCGTCGCGACGGTCGCCGCGAATGCACGCTCCAGCAGCACCTGGGCGAGCCGCGCCTTGGCGTAGATCCAGAGACCGTCGCCGATGGAGACAAGGCCAGCGAGAGCAAGAGCCGTAGCGATGCGGCGACGATTGATTGTCTGCCGGCAGCGCAGGGATATTGCCATCATGGCATTGCCCGCTGTCGTTCCGGACGCCGCGCAGCGGCGATCCGGAATCTCAACATTGCGGCACCTCGAAGATTCGAGATTCCGGGTTCGTCGCTGCGCGACGCCCCGGACGTAATGAAGGACGCGGCGCTGAAAACCACAGTTCCGAACAGCATGAAGATTCCCCGTCGGGGTTCGCGTCGGTCTCCCGCGACCGGTGGCCAAGCAGACGCGCGCGGCCGAGGGTGCCACGCGCGCCGTGGAAGGAGACGGGGACGATCCTCTTTCCAGTGGTTCCGCGTCAGCGGGCGAAACGCTGCCGGCGGACGACAAGGCACAGGCTGAGCATCAACAGCACGCTGCCGGCGATCAACTCGAGCTCCGCGGACGTCGCGGTCTGCGGCAGCTTCACCGATCCAGGCGCGGCCGGAAGCACCGGGCGGGCCTCGGCCAACCGTACCGTATCGGCATCTGCGCGGCGCTCGGCCGGCGCCTGGCGCGGCGCGCGCTCGCCGAACACGCTGGCGAAGTCCCAGCCCGCCGGCAGATTGATCGGCAGCTCGGCGAGGGTCAGCGGCGCGCCATCAGGACGGCTCGGCGTCTGGTCCACCGCAACCAGACTGGTGAGGCGTGACACCAACTGGTGCTCGAGCGCCAGCGACAGGATCGCCATATCCGCATCCTCCGGCTTGATCTGACGCAGCGTGCGGGCGATCTCCGCATCGGAGATCTTGCGCCGCGCCCACACCTTCGACAGGCCCTTGCCCTCCGCGGCGCCAGCAAGCGGCAGCGTCACGCTCCAGGGCCGGTCACCCACGCGCCCCTTGACCTGGAGGCTGCCGGCGAGACGATCGACTCGCGCTGCCAGCACCAGCGGCTCGCCGCGATAGAGGTCAGGAATGGCGACCGGCGTCATGTCGGCGACTGCATCGGAGAAAGTCACCGTGAGCCCGGTGACAGCCGGGTTCTCCAGCTTGGCAAAGAGGCCACGCATGCGCTCCTCGACGTCAGCGACCGATCCGATGTGCGTGAAGGTGCCGCGGCCGAGCTCCGCTGCCCGCGTCATCAGGTAGCTGTTGGGCGCGGAGCCGATGCCGACCATGAAGATCCGCGAGCGGCCCCGCATCTGACCGATGGTGTCGAACAACTGCTGCTCGTTGCCGATCGCACCATCGGTGAGAAACACGACCTGCCGGACATGATCAGCCTCCTCCGCGGCGCGATCGGTCAGCGCCGCGCGCATGGCCGGCACCATCTCGGTGCCACCAGCGGCCTGCAGCGCCTCGACGAACGCCTTGGCGTGGCCGAGATGGGCAGCATCGGCCCGCACTGCGTCGGGGAACAGCTGATCCATCGTGTTGTCGAAGCGGATCACGTTGAAGCGGTCGTTCGGCTGCAGGCGGCCCAACGCATAGAGCAGGCTCGCCTTGGCCTGTACGATCGAGGTGCCGCCCATCGAGCCGGAATTGTCGATGACGAAGATCACCTCACGCGGCAGCGGACGCTGCTCGGCCTGGGTCAGCGCCGGCGGCGTGACGAACGCCAGCAGATAGTCAGCGCTCCCAACCTGCTCGCGGAACAGTCCCACCGCGGGGGTACGGCCTGCCGCCGGCGCCCAGCTCAGTTCGAAGTCGCGATCTGCGGGCACGGCGCTCTCCTTGAGCTTGATGATGCGGGTCCCGTCGTCAGGGGCCTGCATTGTCACCTCGTGATGGGCGCTCTTCACCGCGCCGAGGGGGAAGCCGGCCTGCAGCCGCACGCTGATGGTGGTGGGGTTGAGCGGCGCCCCGGCCGCCGGATCGTGCACCTGCGGTGACGGCGGGGCATGATCGGCGACGGAATTCGTCGCCGTGCCCCAACCGCCGCCGTCGGTGCTGAAGTCGACGCTCTGCACCACCGGCGCCGGATTGTAGCGCGGGCCGATCACCAGCGGCACGCGCAGCGAGAATTCGCTGCCGGACTGGCGCACCGGCTCCTGATACTCGATCTGCACCAGCACGGTTTCGCCGGGGCCGACATTGGCGACCGCATTGGTGAAGATGTTGGGGCGCTCCTGCTCGACCAGTGCGGCCTTGCGGCCCTCGCGCTTCGCCTGCTCGTACACCGCGCGCGCCTGCGCCCGTTCCTTGACATTGCCGACGATGACACGGTCGCCGACCACCATCTTCAGGGTATCAACTGCGCCGGCGTTCGGCAGCGGATAGGCATACACCGCCTCGACCCAGTCCCTTGTCGGATTGCGGAAGGCCTGGGTGACGCGGGCGCGCACCGTCGGGCCGGAAACCACGAGCTCGACGTCGAGGCCAAGCCGTACGGCTTCGGCATAGCTGTCGTCGCCGCGCCTGAGCAGCAGCGAGCCTGCGCGGACATCGCCGGGCTTCATCGCCACGGGCATCGTGCTTTCCGCCGAGCGGCCAGGCTGAAAGCCGAGAAAGAATGCCGCAAGCCCCGCCAGGATAGCGGCGCCCATTCGCGGGATGTGCCCGCGCGGGCCCGTCGCGGCGCCAGCGGCCGGGAGACGAAGGATGTCGGCATCGTTGCAGAGAGTCTTGGCGTTCATGGGCGTCCATTCCCGGATCGATGTGGTCACCTGCAGTTGTCCATGACCGACGCCGCGCCGCGAGCGTGATGATCCGGATAGTTCCGCCATGGCCTGGTGCGGGGCCGGGCGGACCGCCGGCGGATTTGTGCGGGTTTGTGATGATTTGTGCGTCTGGTAGGATCGCTGCCGGATTCGAGGACCTGGGCATGGCGATCTCTGACAACGAACTGTCAGCGCAGCAGAGCCGCACCGTCGCGGCGCTGGTGCGCGAGGAGCTCGCGCGCCGCCGCCTGTCACGCCAGCAACTCGCAGAGCTTGCTAAAATCAGCCTCTCGACCCTGGAGAAAGCGCTCGGCGGTCAGCGCCCATTCACCCTCGCGACCACCATACGGCTCGAACAGGCGCTCGGCCTGTCGCTGCGCCAGACGATGAGCGACGAGGCCAGGACCGCGCCGCCGCCGACCGCCAACGGCGACGTCGCGCCGGACCATCTCGGCGCTTATTCCCGGCGTTCCGTCGACTGGATCGAGGGACAGTATGTCACGGTGCGGCCATCATTCGGCGGTGACGCCGAGCTGATCTACGCTTACCTCACCGACATCACCTGGGATGCCGCGGCGTCCTGCCTCGTGTTTCGTGAAGGCGAGCGCACCGACGCGGCCTACACCCAGTTCGGCGAGGTCGCGGTGCCGAACCAGTCGGGCCATGTCTATCTCGTCACCAACCGCCACGGCCAGCACCGCCTGATCACGGTGTCGCGCCCGACCATCGTCGGCGAAATGTACGGCATCATCACGACGCTGCTCGCCGGGCGGGGCTCCTTGCTGACACCGATCGCCGCGCCCATCGCACTGCTGCCGCTCCAGCGCGTTCCCGATCCGAGCTTTGGGCGCATCACCTCAGCGGACCCCCACTACGCCCTCTACCGCAGCCATCTGCACCGCACGGTCGAAGAGCCGTTCGCGCTGTTCGTCGGACGATAGCCTTCGGTTGCTACATCACCGGAAATAGTCCGGCAGGGTGAAGCCATCGTGGAAGCGATCGGACCGGATCGCCTGCTTGAAGCCGTCGGAGTGATAGGCCGCAACGATATCGCGCGCCCATTCGGCATCGGTGTTGCCACGACGAACGGCGACGACATTGATGTAGGGCGCGCCCATCTTCTCGAGGGCAATTGCCTCGGTCAGCTTCAGGCCGCTGTAGATGGCGAAATTTCCCTGCACCGCGGCATAGTCGACGTCGTCGAGAGCGCGCGGCGCCTGGGCGTTCTCGAGCGGCACGATCTTGATGCCGCTGGGGTTCTTGATGACGTCGAGTTCGGTGACATCGACCGGATTGTTGTCCTTGATCTCGATCCACTTGAGGTCGCGCAGGATCCACAGTGCGCGCTGCAGGTTGACCGGATCGTTCGGCACCGCAACCGTCATGCCCGGCTTTACGGCCGCATCGCGCGGATGTTTCTTCGAATACAGTCCCATCGGCGGCGTTGGCACCTGGACGATGCCGGCGAGATCGGTACCGTTGCGCGCGTTGTAAGCGTTGAGGAACACGGTATGCTGCATGATATTGGCGTCGATATCGTTGCGGAAGACCGCGGTATTCGCCTCGAGCCCGGTCGAGAACTCGTAGTAACGCACCGTATAGCCCTTCTTCTTCAGTTCCGGCTCGATGCCGGCCTTGAAGCCGTCGACATAGGGCCCGGGCACGAAGCCGACCTTGATCTCGGCCTTGGCCGCATCGCGCGCGGCCACGGGACTGGACGCATTCAGAACAGCAAACAGGAATAACAACAGCAGACGCGCCGTCTTCGGCATGATCGACACTCGAATGAAGGGATGATTGCAGGCGATGAAGTTCACAAAAGTGTAGGGCAACGCACGTGCAAGTCGACCAAATGGAAATCTAAATTTGTCACGCAGGGTAGATAAATTCGCGCGCTTATGTTGGAGTGACGGAAAATGTTGATCTCCTTGCTGCTCCGGCGGTCACATTCAGTCACATCAGGATATTTCAGGACCTGCCGAATGGCGGCAGCATTCGAAACACCAGGGAAGCATTCGATGCCGAGATCCTTTGCCGCCATGCTGGCCCTGCTCACCAGCCTTGTCGTCTCGCTGTCATCGGCGCATGGCCAGACGCCGACGACGGATACCGAGGCTGCGGCGCGCGAGCTGGTCACCACCATGAAGCTCACCGATCAGTTCATGGCGGTGATGCCGGCCCTCATCAAGACCATGAAGCCGGCCATCGTGCAGAACCGCCCCGATGTCGATCGCGATTTCGACGCCATCACCCCGACCCTGATGCAGGGCATGGCGGCCCATCTGGACGAGTTCGCGAACGCTGTTGTCGCGGTCTATGTCAGCAATTTCACCGCCGAAGAACTGCGTGCCGCTATTGCGTTCTATCGCACGTCGGCCGGGCAGAAGTTCCTGGCGAAGAACCCGCTGGTGATGCAGCAGACGATGGTGCTCGGCCAGAAGATCGGCCAGTCGATCGGAGCCGACATCCGACAGAAGATGATCGACGAATTGCGCAAGAAGGGCCACGCGATATAGTGCACGCCGCCGCCACGCTCTCCGCCCCTCAACACTCCGACGGTGTGACTGCTGACATGATCCGTTCTCTCCTCATCCTCACGCTTTCGGTCATCGTACTGGGAGCACGGCCGGCCGCGGCACAGAACGGCGCCAGCTGCCATGGCGGCATGAGCTTTGGCCGCTTTGTCGAACAGCTCAAGCAGGACGCCGCCCAAGCCGGCGTATCGCAGCGTGCCATCGCGGCAGCCGCGCCAAGCCTCGTCTACGACCAGGGCATCGTCAATCGCGACCGCGGCCAGCGCGTGTTCGGCCAGATCTTCACCGAATTCGCCGGCCGTATGGCAGCGACCTACCGCATGCAGCAGGGGCAGGCGATGATCCGTAGCCATGCGCAGGCGTTCGCCCGCGCGGAGAAGGAATATGGCGTGCCGCCGGCGGTGATCGCGGCGTTCTGGGGCCTGGAGAGTGATTTCGGCGTCAACATGGGCAACCTGCCGACGCTGCGCTCGCTGGTGTCGCTGGCTTACGACTGCCGCCGGGCGCAGATGTTCCACGACGAAACCATCTCGGCGCTCAAGATCATCGACCGCGGCGACCTCACACCTTCGGAGATGATCGGGTCATGGGCCGGCGAGCTCGGGCAGACCCAGTTCCTGCCGTCGCACTATGTCAACTACGCGGTGGACTACGATGGCGACGGCCGGCGCGACCTGTTGCACAGTGCGGCCGACGTCATCGGCTCGACGGCCAACTACATCGCCACCGGACTGAAGTGGCGGCGCGGCGAACCCTGGCTGCAGGAGGTGCGGGTTTCCGCCAACGTGCCTTGGGATCAAGCCGACCTCACCGTCAAGCATCCGCGGTCGCAGTGGGCGCAATGGGGCGTGACCTATGCCGACGGCCGTCCGCTGCCGAACGACGCGCTGCCGGCGTCGCTGCTGCTGCCGATGGGGCGGTCGGGACCTGCGTTTCTCGCCTACGCCAACTTCGCCGCCTACACCGAGTGGAACAACTCGCTGATCTATTCGACCACCGCCGCCTACCTCGCCACCCGCATCGCCGGCGCGGCGCCGATGCGCAAGCCGGCTGCGCCGGTCGCCCAGTTGCCGTTCGCCGAGATCCGCGAGATGCAGCAGATCCTCACGCGGCAGGGCTTCAATGTCGGCAAGGTCGACGGCGTGCTGGGCCAACAGAGCCGCAGCGCAGTGAAGGCGACGCAGATCAAGTTCGGCCTGCCGGCGGACTCCTGTCCAACGGCGGAGCTGCTGGCGCGGCTGCGTGGCGGCAGCGCGATGCGGTGACGAATACGGCTCGGTGCCGCGCTTTGTTTTCAGCGTCATCACCGGGCCGGCGTGCGCAGCGCCGGGACCCGATGATCCAGCTCGGAATCTTTGTTGTTCTGCGAGCCAACTGGATTGCCGGATCAAGCGCGGCAGTGCCCCATTGGGGACGGCGAGTCCCGAACCACATGAAAGGGCGCCGATCCCGCGATCATGACCGCGATCACCGCTACCGCGGCGCGAGCCCATGGGCGATGAAATCGTACGTCGCCTCGGCCGCTTCCTCGAACGAGGCCTTGGTCTCCCACAGCGCATAGCGGCGGCCGGCAAGGTCGCACACACCCATCAGAGCCCAGGCCCGCACCTCGGCGTCGCCCGGCGAGATCTGGCCACGTGCCGCGGCCCCTTCCATCGCCGTCCGGTAGGCTGCGGCGAAGTCGTTGTAGTAGCGGCGGTAGGCAGCTTCGTCGACGAACTGCGATTCCGCCACCACACGATAGAGGTTCGGGTTCTTGCGGACGAAATCGAAGAAGGCATGGACGCCGCGCCGCTCGACCTCGAGGCGGTCGTCGATGCCGGACGTGGCGAGGGTCAGCGAGCGGCGCAGGCGACGCCCCATGCGCAGCACCAGTTCACGCAGCACGTCCTCCTTGGTGCGGAAGTACACATAGAAGGTGCCCTGCGCGACCTCGGCTTCCTGAGTGATCGACACCACCGATGTGTCGGCGAAACCGCGCTCGCCGATCTGGCGCTCGGCGGCAGCCAAGATGCGCTGGCGCGTGCGCTCACCGCGGCTGGTCTTCGGCACCGGATTGGGTGCCGGATCGGACTCCGGGGACGCATCGCTCGTCGTCACCATCGGGTTTTATGACTCGTCCACAATGCGCGGGACGCTGTTGCCCCGTCGATGTTGATTTTTTCCATCTCGCGATTCCGTTCGCTTGACGGCGTTCCCTTGACTCGATACGCATAGCCGAAACATGAAACATGAATCAAGTGTCAAGTTAAGGACAATCAAGAGTGACTGGAGGGAGAGCATGACCATCCTGAGGACGATATTTCTGACCGGCACCCTGATCGGCGCTGCGGCCGGCGCCGCCCACGCCGATGACCTCAAGGTCGCGCTGATCTACGGCAAGACCGGCCCGCTCGAGGCCTACGCCAAGCAGACCGAGATCGGCCTGCGCATGGGCTTCGAATACGCCACCAAGAACACCATGACGGTGGACGGCCGGAAGATCGTCATCATCACCAAGGACGACCAGGGCAAGCCGGACCTCTCCAAGGCCGCTCTCGCCGAGGCCTACCAGGACGACAAGGCCGATATCGCCATCGGCACCACCTCCTCGGCCGCGGCGCTCGCCGACCTCCCCGTGGCGGAAGAGAACAAGAAGATCCTGATCGTCGAGCCGGCGGTCGCCGACCAGATCACCGGCGAGAAGTGGAACAAGTATATCTTCCGCACCGCGCGCAACTCCTCGCAGGACGCCATCGCCAACGCGGTGGCGATCGGCAAGCCCGGCGTCACCATCGCGACGCTGGCGCAGGACTACGCGTTCGGCCGTGATGGCGTCGCCGCTTTCAAGGACGCGCTGGCCAAGACCGGCGCGACGCTCGCGACCGAAGAGTACGTCCCGACCAACACCACTGACTTCACCGCCGCCGCCCAGCGCCTGTTCGACGCGCTGAAGGACAAGCCAGGTCGCAAGATCATCTGGGTGATCTGGGCCGGCGCCGGCGATCCCTTGACCAAGCTGCAGGACATGGACCCGAAGCGCTACGGCATCGAGCTGTCGACCGGCGGCAACATCCTGCCCGCGCTCGCTGCCTACAAGCGCCTGCCGGACATGGAAGGCGCGACCTATTACTACTATGCGATCCCCAAGAACCGGATCAACGACTGGTTCGTCGCCGAGCACCAGAAGCGCTTCAACGCGCCGCCGGACTTCTTCACCGCGGGCGGCTTTGCCGCGGCGATGGCTGTGGTCACCGCCGTCGAGAAAGCCAAGTCCACCGACACCGAGAAGCTGATCACGGCGATGGAAGGCCTGGAGTTCGACACGCCCAAGGGCAAGATGGTGTTCCGCAAGGAAGACCATCAGGCGCTGCAGAGCATGTATCACTTCAAGGTCAAGGTCGATCCGAATCTCGCCTGGGCGGTCAACGAGCCGGTGCGTGAACTCAAGATCGAGGACATGACCATCCCGATCAAGAACAAGCGGTAAGCACACATCGCCCCGTCATGGCCGGGCAGCGCGATCCGTCTTCGACGGATCGCCAGGACCAAAGGTCTCCCGGCCATGCGTCCCGCTTCAGGGATTCGCCGAAGAAAGCTGGATTGCGGGTCAATCCCGCGCATGACGCTGAATTTGCAGAAGCTCCGCCTTCTCCCCTCATCCTGAGGAGCCCGCGCAGCGGGCGTCTCGAAGGATGAGGCCGGGAGCTTCAGTGGCCTCATGGTTCGAGACGGCGCGTCGCGCCTCCTCACCATGAGGAGCCAGGACAACACACGATTACACGGCAACAAATCGGCCATGACCCTCACCCTCGAAACGCGCGACCTCACCATCCGCTTCGGCGGCCATGTCGCGGTCGATCATGTCAGCTGCACCTTCCGCCCGGGCGAACTGACCGCCATCGTCGGGCCGAACGGCGCCGGCAAGACCACCTACTTCAACCTGATCTCCGGGCAATTGCCGGCGAGCGAGGGGCAGGTGCTGCTCGGCGGCACCGACATCACCAAATATTCCGCGCCGCTGCGCACCCGCGCCGGCCTCGGCCGCGCCTTCCAGCTCACCAATCTCTTTCCGAATTTGACCGTCGAGGAAAATGTCCGCCTCGCCGTGCAGGCCGCGAGCGGCGTGCATTACGACATGCTGCGACCCTGGATGAAACGCGCGGACCTGATCGCCCGCGCCGACGCCATTCTCGACGGCGTCGCGCTCGGCACCCGCCGCGGCGTCGCCGCCACCGCCCTCTCCCACGGCGACCAGCGCAAGCTCGAGGTCGCGCTGATGATGGCGCTGGAACCGAAGGTCTTCATGTTCGACGAGCCGACTGCCGGCATGAGCGTCGACGAGGTCCCCGTGGTCCTCGACCTGATCGCCAGGCTCAAGCAGGACCCGAGCAAGATCATTCTTCTGGTCGAACACAAGATGGACGTGGTGCGCTCGCTCGCCGACCGCATCATCGTCTTGCACAACGGACGCCTCGTCGCCGACGGCCCGCCGGCCGAGGTGATCGCCTCGCCGATCGTGCAGGAGGCCTATTTGGGCATCGCGCCCGGAAAGAGCGCGGCATGACCGATCTTCTCACCCTCGCCGGCATCCACACCCACATCGGCCGCTATCACATCCTGCAGGGCGTCGACCTCGCCGTCGCCAGCGGCCGCGTCACCATGCTGCTCGGCCGCAACGGCGCCGGCAAGACCACGACGCTGCGCACCATCATGGGGCTATGGCCAGCTTCCAGCGGCAGCATCACCCTCGACAGCACACGCATCGAGACCCGGTCGACGCCTGAGATCGCCAGCAGCGGCGTCGGCTATGTGCCCGAAACCATGGCGGTGTTCTCCGACCTCACGGTCAAGGAGAACCTGATCCTTGCCGCCCGCAACGGCCCGATGGACGAGGCCCAGCTCACCTGGATCTTCCAGTTCTTCCCGGCGCTCAAGAAATTCTGGCTGTCGCGCGCCGGCACGCTGTCCGGCGGGCAGAAGCAGATGCTGTCGATCGCCCGCGCCATCATCGAGCCGCGCAAGCTGCTGCTGATCGACGAGCCGACCAAGGGCCTTGCGCCCGCCATCGTCGTGGCGCTGATCGACTGCCTCGCCGAGATCAAGCGCCGCGGCGCCACCATCCTGCTGGTGGAACAGAATTTCCGCGTCGCACAGCAGCTCGGCGACGACGTCGCCGTCATGGACAACGGCCGCATCGTCCACCGCGGCGACATGGCCGCGCTCGCTGCCGACACCGCGCTGCAGGAACGTTTCCTCGGCCTCAGCCTGGAGGCACATCAATAATGACCGACACAACTGCCGACGACGCCCTGCCGAAGCCGCCGCGCGATTTCATCCCGGTGCTGCTGCCGATCGCCCTTGCCGCCGCCATGCTGCCGCTGATCGGCTCGACCTCGTCCTGGGTCACGCTCACCGTCGCCAGCCTCGCCATGGGCATGATGATTTTCATCATGGCTTCCGGCCTGACGCTGGTGTTCGGCCTGATGGACGTCCTCAACTTCGGCCATGGCGCATTCATCGCGGTCGGAGCCTATGTTGCGGTGCTGGTCCTCGGGCCGCTGGCGCCCTGGCTGCAGGCGGATTCAGTGTGGAGCAACCTCGCTGCGCTGCTGCCGGCCGCCGTACTGGCGATGGGAGTGTCTGGCGCGCTCGGCCTGGCATTCGAGCGCGTGCTGATCCTGCCGGTGTATGGCAACCACCTCAAGCAGATCCTGATCACCATGGGCGGCCTCATCGTCGCCGAACAGGCGCTCTATGCGATCGCCGGCCCGGCGCAGATCCCGCTGCCGCTGCCGACTGCGCTGCGCGGCTCGTTCATCGTCGGCGACATCGCCATTGCCAAGTACCGCGTGCTGGCGATGGTGGTGGGGCTGATCGTGTTTGTCGGCATGCAGCTCGTGCTCAACCGCAGCAAGATCGGCCTGCTGATCCGCGCCGGCGTCGAGAACCGCGAGATGGTGGAGGCGCTGGGCTATCGCATCAAGCGCTTGTTCCTCGGCGTGTTCATGGTCGGCTCGGCGCTTGCCGGCCTCGGCGGCGTGATGTGGGGGCTCTACCGCGAGCAGATCCACGCTTCGATGGGCGCCGACCTGATGGTGCTGATCTTCATCGTGGTGATCATCGGCGGCCTCGGCTCGGTCGGCGGCTGCTTCATCGGCGCGATCCTGGTGGCAATGGTCGCCAACTATGGCGGCTTCCTGGTTCCCAAGCTCGCGCTCGTCTCCAATATCCTGCTCATGGTCGCCATCCTGATGTGGCGGCCGCGCGGCCTCTATCCGGTGACCACCCGATGATGATCCTGTCCGGCGATCCACCCCGCAGCCGCATTCTCAGCGTCCTGCTTCTCGCCATCGTCGTGTTGCTGGCGCTGGCGCCCTTCATCTTCCCGGGTGCCAAAGCGCTCAACGTCGCCACCAAGATCTGCGTGTTCGCCGCACTGGTCGCGTCCTACGACCTGCTGCTCGGCTACACCGGCTCGGTGTCGTTTGCCCACACCATGTTCTATGGCATCGGCAGCTACGCCATCGCCATCGCGCTCTATGCGATGGGCCCGAACTGGGCCGCAGTCGGCGCCGGCCTTGCGATCGGCTTGCCGCTCGCCGCGCTGCTCGCGCTTGGCATCGGCCTGTTCTCGCTGCGGGTGCAGGCGATCTTCTTCGCCATGATCACGCTCGCGGTCGCCTCCGCCTTCCTGGTGCTGGCGTCCCAGCTGTCCTGGCTGACCGGCGGCGAGGACGGCCGCAGCTTCCAGCTGCCCGAGCAGCTGCGCCCCGGCACGGTGTTCATCAAGGACCTGTTCGGCATCACGGTGAACGGCCGCACGCTGACCTACTACATCGTGTTCGTCGGCGCAGCCGCCATGATCCTCAGCCTGCTGCGCATCGTGAATTCACCATTCGGCCGCGTGCTCCAGGCGATCCGCGAAAACCGCTTCCGCGCCGAGGCGCTGGGGTATCGCACCGTCTTCCACCTGACCTGGGCCAACTGCATCGCCGCCCTCGTCGCCGCCGGCGCCGGCGCACTCAACGCGCTGTGGCTGCGCTACGCCGGACCCGACACCTCGCTGTCGTTCGCCATCATGCTGGACATCCTGCTGATGGTGGTGATCGGCGGCATGGGCACGATCTACGGCGCGCTGATCGGCGCCGTGATCTTCATCCTGGCGCAGAACTACCTGCAGGCGCTGATGGGCGCGGCGTCGTCCGCCGCCTCCGACGCCGGCCTGCCGCTGCTGCCAGGCCTCCTGCATCCCGACCGCTGGCTGCTGTGGCTGGGACTGCTGTTCATCGCCAGCGTCTACTTCTTCCCGACGGGTATTGTCGGCCGGCTTCGAGGAGCATCGTCCAAATGACCACGCCCCGTTCGCACTACATCACGCTCTGCGGCCGCGAAGTGCACTATGTGGAATGGGGCACGCCGGGCAAACCGCCGCTGATCCTGTGGCATGGCGTCGCGCGCACCGGGCGTGACTTCGACGACCTCGCCATCGCACTCGCCGACGACAGACACATCATCGTGCCCGACACCATCGGCCGGGGCTTGAGCCAGTGGACGCCGGACGAGACCGAATATGCGACGCCGTTCTACGCCCGTCAGGCGACCGAACTCGTCGACAAGCTCGGCTTCGACACCGTCGACTGGATCGGCACCTCGATGGGGGCAATCATCGGCATTCGGGCGGCTTCCGGCGCGCTGCAGGGGCGCATTCGCCGCTTCGTGCTCAACGACATGGGGCCGATCGTCGCGCAGGCTGCGCTCGACCGCATCCGCTCCTATGCCGGTGCACCGCCGCGCTTCGAGCGGGTCAGCGAGCTCGAGACCTACCTGCGCCAGATCTACAAGCCTTATGGCTTCATCAGCGACGAGGGATGGCGCCGCATGACGGAGACCTCGGTGCGCCGCCTGCCCGATGGCGCCGTCACCACCCACTTCGATCCCCGGATCAAGCGGCACTTCGACACCAACGAGGAGCAGTGGGACAACTGGGACCGCCTGACCTGCGACATGCTGTGCCTGCGCGGTGAGACCTCCGACCTGCTGCTGCCTGAAGACGCCCGGAAGATGTCTGAACGCAACCCGCGCTGCCGCGTCGTCACCATCGCCGGCTGCGGTCATGCGCCGGCGCTCAACGTACCCGAGCAGATCGACCTCGTGGTCGATTTCATCAATACCGGCATCTGACCCGAGAACGAGAAAAACCTTTCCCGCGATCCGACCACGGGCGGAAATTGACCTCTGCGCCCCCTCATTCGCAGTACGTTCCACCCAAATCGGGGTGGACGGCCGCCCCATCCCGCCCCGGACATTGCTGCCGCGCATTTCAGCGCTTGTGTTTTGCTCTCGCAATGCACAACTTTGCGGGCATCGCCAACCAGGAACCCGCCCGCGATGAGCACCTCGAAACTGTTTGAACCTTACAAGCTCGGCCGCATCACCCTGTCGAACCGCACGGTGATGGCGCCGCTGACGCGCAACCGGGCGGTCGACGGCTTCGTGCCCAATCCGCTCGCCGTCGCTTACTACGGCCAGCGCGCGTCCGCAGGACTGCTGATCACCGAAGCGAGCCAGATCTCGCAGCAGGGCCAGGGCTATCAGGACACCCCAGGGATCTATTCTCCCGAGCAGATCGCCGGCTGGCGCAAGGTCACCGATGAGGTCCACGCCCGGGGCGGCCACATCTTCCTTCAGCTCTGGCATGTTGGCCGCGTCTCCCACGTGTCGCTGCAGCCCGAGGGCGGTGCACCGGTCGCGCCGTCGGCACTGCGTGCCAAGACCAAGACTTTCGTCGGCGGCGCCTTTGCTGACGTTTCCGAACCGCGCGCGCTCGCGCCCGAAGAAATTCCGGGTATCGTCGACAGCTTCCGCAAGGGTGCTGCCAATGCCATCGCCGCCGGCTTCGACGGCGTCGAGATCCATGGCGCCAATGGCTACCTGCTCGACCAGTTCGCCAAGGACGGCACCAACAAGCGCACC
This sequence comes from Bradyrhizobium sp. U87765 SZCCT0048, assembly GCF_018131225.1. Classification (GTDB taxonomy): domain Bacteria; phylum Pseudomonadota; class Alphaproteobacteria; order Rhizobiales; family Xanthobacteraceae; genus Bradyrhizobium_A. Next base: position 2,301,248 of record NZ_JAFCMM010000001.1, read on the forward strand.
GACGCCTATGGCGGATCGATCCAGAATCGCGCGCGGCTTATGCTGGAAGTGTCCCATGCCGTGGCCACTGAGATCGGCGCCGACCGCACCGGCATCCGCATCTCGCCGGTGACCCCCGCCAACGACGTCTCCGACAGCAATCCACAGCCGCTGTTCGACCACATCGTCGATCGTCTCAGTGCGCTCAACCTCGTCTACATCCACGTGGTCGAGGGCGCGACCGGTGGCCCGCGTGACAACGCGCCATTCGACTACCAGTCGCTGCGCAAGCGCTTCAAGGGCACCTACATCGCGAACAACGGCTACACGCTGGAGCTCGCCCAGAAGGTGCTCGCCGCCGACGAAGCCGATCTCATCGCCTTCGGCAAGCCGTTCATCTCCAATCCGGACCTCGTCGCCCGCCTCAAGAAGGGCGCACCACTCAACGAGCCGGACAAGGCGACGTTCTACGGCGGCGGCGCCAAGGGTTACACCGACTATCCGACGCTCGAAGCCGCAGAGTAAGCCGGCTCGCCGAGACACTCCAAACGTCGCACCAAACGTCTCAGGAACAAGGCCGGGCCCAGCGGGCCCGGCCAACTTGCTTGTGGCATCGCCTTGAGGCTCTGCACTGCTTCGCAACGATGAAGCAAAAAAAAGGCCGGGATCACTCCCGGCCTTTCAGTGTGGTCCTCGTCCGATGGAGGAACGAGTTCGGATCGCGTCCGCTTACTTGGCTTCGGCGCGCTTCGGCGGCGAGGCCGGCCACGACTTGATCAGCGTGTCGTAATCGACGGTTTCGCCCTTCGGCTTCTCGTTCGCGAGCTTGCGCTGCGGAGCGATGTTGCCGTCCTTCTCCGACTTGGCGAACCAGTACTCAGCCGTCTGCTTCGGATTGAGCTTCGGACCGCAGGCGCCCTGCACGCCCGACTTCTCGAGGCGCTCCATGACCGAGTCCTGGGCCGCGGCCAGCGAGTCCATCGCCTGCTGCGGGGTCTTCGCACCCGACGCCGCATCACCGATGTTCTGCCACCACAGCTGGGCGAGCTTCGGATAGTCCGGCACGTTGTTGCCGGTCGGGGTCCACTGCACGCGCGCCGGCGAGCGGTAGAATTCGATCAGGCCACCGAGCTTCGGCGCACGTTCGGTGAAGCTCTTGTCCCAGATGTCGGATTCACGGATGAAGGTGAGACCGACATGGCTCTTCTTGAGGCTGACCGTCTTGGAGACGATGAACTGCTGATAGAGCCAGGCCGCCTTGCGACGGTCGACCGGGGTCGACTTCAGAAGCGTGAGCGAACCCACGTCCTGATAGCCAAGCTTCATGCCATCCTTCCAGTACGAGCCGTGCGGCGACGGCGCCATGCGCCACTTCGGCGTGCCGTCGGCGTTCATGACCGGCAGGCCGGGCTTGACCATGTCGGCGGTGAACGCGGTGTACCAGAAGATCTGCTGGGCGATGTTGCCCTGCGACGGCACCGGACCCGACTCGGAGAAGGTCATGCCCTGCGCCTGCGGCGGAGCGTACTTCTTCATCCAGTCGAGATACTTGACGATCGAGTAGACCGCAGCCGGGCCGTTGACGTCGCCGCCACGCTCGACCGATGAGCCGACCGGACGGCAGCCTTCCATGCGGATGCCCCATTCGTCGACCGGCAGGCCGTTCGGCAGGCCCTTGTCGCCGTTGCCGGCCATCGACAGCCAGGCGTCGGTGAAGCGCCAGCCGAGCGAGGGGTCCTTCTTGCCATAGTCCATATGGCCATAGACCTTGACGCCGTTGATCTCCTTGATGTCGTTGGTGAAGAACTCGGCGATATCCTCATAGGCCGACCAGTTCACGGGAACGCCGAGTTCATAGCCGTACTTGGCCTTGAACTTGGCCTTGTAGTCCGGGTTGGTGAACCAGTCGTAGCGGAACCAGTAGAGGTTCGCGAACTGCTGGTCGGGCAGCTGATAGAGGTGACCGTTGGGCGCCGTGGTGAACGACTTGCCGATGAAATCGTCGACATCGAGATTCGGGTTGGTGACGTCCTTGGCTTCCTTGGCCATCCAGTCCGTCAGGTCGACCGCCTGGCCATAGCGGAAGTGGGTGCCGATGAAGTCGGAGTCGTTGATCCAGCCGTCATAGACGTTCTTGCCCGACTGCATCTGGGTCTGAATCTTCTCGACGACGTCACCTTCCTGGATGATGTCGTGCTTGACCTTGATGCCGGTGATCTCTTCGAACGCCTTGGCCAGCACCTTGGACTCGTACTCGTGCGTGGTCAGGGTCTCGGACACGACGTTGATTTCCATGCCCTTGAACGGCGTGGCCGCCTTGGCGAACCACTGCAGTTCCTTGAGCTGGTCGGCCTTGGACAGGGTCGACGGCTGGAATTCGCCATCGATCCACTTCTGAGCCGCAGCATCGTCCGCGTGCGCGGGCGACAGCAGCGCGGCGGATGCGACAAGCAGCGCCGCCGCGCTGGTCATCGTCATCAGACGAGTCTTCGTCAAACTTCGCATTTTGGTTTCCTCCTTCAAGCGACTGACGTTTTATCCCGGCTTTCAGTCCCGGACTTGTGGAGCAGCCCCCAACCAAGCAGGCGGCCCCCTTCTCCTCTCAGGCATCATCCGGATTGGTTCCCTCCCCGGCGCTGATGCACCGCCTCGGGTCCGGATCATGCGCAACGTTTCACCACTCAGACCGTGCGAAAAATGGCGACGGCGGAGAGCAGCGAAATGACGGTGGCGAGCCACAGGCTCGACACCTCTATTCCTTCGTCGATCGGCAGCGTCAGCAACGGATTGGTGCCGACGAGCCCGATCCACAGCAAATGGATGACTGCCGCGACGATCAGCGAAATGAACAGGCGATCGCCGCGGGTCGTGGGAATGCGCAGCACTCCGATCCGCTCGGCTTCGGGATAGGCGGCGCCAAGCCAGGTCATCACGCCGAGCGTCGCAGCCAGCAGCATGAAGAAGATGGCGGTCGGCCACGTCCAGGCCATCCATGCGAAATTCTCCATCGCCGCCTCCTCACACCCGTCCCAGCGCGAAGCCGCGCGCGATGTAGTTGCGGACGAACCAGATGACGAGCGCACCGGGGATGATGGTCAGCACGCCCGCCGCCGCCAACAGTCCCCAGTCCATGCCGGCAGCCGACACGGTACGGGTCATGGTGGCGGCGATCGGCTTGGCATTGACCGATGTCAGCGTACGCGCCAGCAGCAATTCGACCCATGAGAACATGAAGCAGAAGAACGCGGCGACGCCGATGCCGCTGGCGATCAGCGGCACCAGGATCTTGAGAAAGAAGCGCGGGAACGAATAGCCATCGAGGAACGCAGTCTCGTCGATCTCGCGCGGCACGCTGGAGACGAAACCCTCGAGGATCCAAACCGCCAGCGGCACGTTGAACAGGCAGTGCGCCAGTGCGACGGCCCACGGCGTATCGAACAGGTTGATCGCCGAGTACAGGTTGAAGAACGGCAGTGCGAACACCGCCGGCGGCGCCATGCGGTTCGACAGCAGCCAGAAGAACAGGTGCTTGTCGCCGAGGAAGCGGTAGCGCGAAAACGCGTAGGCTGCCGGCAGCGCAAACGAGATCGAGATGACGGTATTGATCACCACGTACTTCAGCGAGTTGATGTAGCCGGAGTACCAGCTCTCGTCGGTGAAGATCCGCATGTAGTTCTCGATCGTCGGCTGGTGCGGCCACAGCGTCATGGTCGAGACAATCTCGCCATTGGTCTTGAAGCTCATGTTGACCAGCCAGTAGATCGGCAGCAACAGGAACACCAGGAAGGCGACCATGATGAAGCGGCGCCCGGGAATGGTCTGCATCACGCCTCTCCCGTCTTCGCCTGGTGTTCGACACCGGCGTTGGTCATCACGGTGTAGAACACCCAGCACACGATCAAAACGATGAGGTTGTAGACCAGCGACAGGGCCGCGGCCTTGCCGAGGTCGAACTGCCCCAGTGCGATCTTGACGAGCTCGATGGACACGAAGGTCGTCGAATTGCCCGGACCGCCGCCAGTCACCACGAACGGCTCGGTATAAATCATGAAGCTGTCCATGAAGCGCAACAGCACCGCGATCAGCAGCACGCGGCGCATCTTCGGCAGCTGGATCGCGGTGAACACCGCCCAGCGCGACGCACCGTCGATCTGCGCCGCCTGGTAATAGGCATCGGGGATCGACTTGAGGCCGGCATAGCACAGCAGCGCCACCAGGCTGGTCCAGTGCCAGACGTCCATGACAATGACGGTCGCCCAGGCGTCGAGTTCGTTAGAGACATAATTGTAGTCGATACCGGCCTTGTTCAGCGCATAGCCCATCAGGCCAATGTCGGGGCGTCCGAACACCTGCCAGATCGTGCCGACCACGTTCCACGGGATCAGCAGCGGCAGCGCCAGGATGACGAGGCATGCGGCGACACGCCAGCCGTCTCGCGGCATCGACAGCGCGACGATGATACCCAGCGGGATCTCGATCGCCAGGATGATCGCCGAGAAGATGAGGTTACGCCACAGTGAGGCCAGAAAACGGCCGCCGAGATCGGTGGAAGGATCGAGCAACTCCTTGAACCAGCCGATGCCGTTCCAGAAGAACTGGTTGTTGCCGAAGGTATCCTGTAGCGAATAGTTGACCACCGTCATCAGCGGCAGCACGGCGGAGAACGCCACGATGAGGAAGACGGGCAGCACCAGCAGCCAGGCTTTCTGGTTGACGGTCTTCTCCATCACGCCACTCCCTCGACCAGCTGGCTATCGGCATAGACGTGAACCCGCGTCGGATCGAACACGAGGCCGACGGTGTCACCCTGGATCACAAGGCTGTTCGGCACCCGCGCCGCCAGCTTCTGATCCCCGACCCGCACCCGGGCGAACCGCGCGCGGCCGAGATCGTCGATCCGCTCGATCTGTGCACTCAGAAGATCAGATGACGGCTGGGCAGCGGTGACGAATTCCGGCCGCACGCCAATCTCGATCCGGCCGCCAGCCGGCAGCGACGGATAACCGCGCGCCAGCATGATAGGATGGCCACTGATCCGCGCGGTGCGGCCATCGACCTCCGCCGGCAGGATGTTCATGCCTGGCGAGCCGATGAAATAGCCGACGAAAGTGTGGGCCGGCTTGTCAAACAGCTCCTGAGGCGTGCCGCTCTGCACCACGCGGCCGTCATGCATCACCACCACCGTGTCGGCGAAGGTCAGTGCTTCGGTCTGGTCGTGGGTGACATAGATCATGGTGAGATCGAGCGCATTGTGCAGCGCCTTGAGCTTTGAGCGCAGCTCCCACTTCAGATGAGGATCGATCACGGTCAGCGGCTCGTCGAACAGCACCGCAGCGACGTCGGAGCGCACGAGGCCGCGTCCCAGCGAGATCTTCTGCTTGGCATCCGCGGTCAGCCGCTGAGCCTTGCGGCTGAGATCCGGGGTAAGGTCGAGGAGCCGCGCGATCTCGGCGACCCGGGCATCGATCTGAGCGCGCGGCACGCCGCGATTCTTCAGTGGGAAGGCAAGGTTCTCGCCGACGGTCATGGTGTCGTAGATCACCGGAAACTGGAACACCTGCGCGATGTTGCGTTTCTGGGTCGGCAGCGCCGTCATGTCGGCACCGTCGAACAGCACCTTGCCGCGCGATGGCGCAACGATGCCGGAGATGATGTTGAGCAGCGTGGTCTTGCCGCAGCCTGATGGCCCGAGCAGAGCATAGGCGCCGCCCTGCCGCCAGGTCATCGACAGCGGCTTCAGCGCATAGGAATCCTCTGCGGCGGCATCGCCGCCGTAGGATTTCGCCAGATCGACCAGATCGATGCGAGCCATGATCAGAACCTCACATCGTGGCCGGCGCGGCCACCAGCCGCCCGGAGCTATCGAACACAAACACGTCGTCGGGATCGATCGCCGCCTTGAGATGATCGCCCGGCTGGAATTCGTGCACACCGGACAGCACCGCAACCCAGTCGATTCCGGGCTGACGCAGATGCACGAAGCTCTCCGAACCGGTGATCTCCGTGAGAATGACCTCGGTCGCGAAAACATGTCCGCTGGCGGCATCGTTCGCCACAGCGAGCTGGTGAGCCCGGAAGCCGACCTGATAGGCGCCGTCCTGCAACGACGCATAGAGTCCGCTCGCCGGCGCCTCGACCCGCCCGTCATAGATGACGCGGCTGCCGCTCTTCTCGATGCCGATCGTGTTGAGCGGCGGATCGGAGAAGACCTGCGCCACGCGCAGCGTATCGGGACGGCGATAGACCGTCGGCGTCGCGCCCATCTGCAACGCCTCGCCCTCCCACATGCAGACGGTATTGCCGCCGAGCAGCAGCGCTTCCGACGGCTCCGTAGTGGCGTAGACGAAGATCGCACCGGACGCCTCGAAAATCCGCGGCAGCTCAGTACGCAGCTCCTCGCGCAGCTTGTAGTCAAGATTGGCGAGCGGCTCGTCGAGCAGCACGAGATCGGCGCCCTTGACCAGCGCACGCGCGATCGCCGTGCGCTGCTGCTGGCCACCCGACAGCTGCAGCGGCGTGCGCGACAGATAGGGATCGAGCTTCAGAAGTCGCGACGCCTCGCGCACCCGCGTCTCGATCTCGTCGCGCGGCCGGCCCTGCACCCGCAGCGGCGAGGCAATGTTCTCGTACACCGTCAACGACGGATAGTTGATGAACTGCTGGTAGACCATCGCAACCGAGCGTTTGCGCACATCGAAGCCGGTGACGTCCTTGCCGTCGACCAAAACCCGCCCGCGGCTCGGTTTGTCGAGGCCAGCGAGCAGACGCATCAGCGAGGTCTTGCCGGCGAGTGTCGGACCAAGCAGCACGCTCAGCGTGCCACGTTCCAGAGTCAGCGAGACATCGCGAATGTAGGGAACACCGTTCACCTCACGGGAGACATGGTCGAGAGTGACGCTCACGGCCGCACTCCCGCTTCACGCAGCGACGGCTCGGCAGCACGCTGCGCCGTCATCCAGCGGTCGAGCTCCGCCACTTCCTCCGCCGACAGGCGCAGGCCGAGCTTGGAGCGCCGCCACACCACATCCTCGGCGGTGCGCGCCCATTCCACGGTCATCAAATAGCGTACCTCGCTTTCGGTGAGCGTCGCGCCGAACGAGCGGCCGAGATCGGCGGCCGACTTCGCCCGGTCCAGCACCAGCCTGGCACGGCTGCCATAGGCATGGGCGAGACGCTCGGCATGGATGCGGCTGAGAAACGTGAACTCGCGCAGCAATTCGTTGGTGAGTGCGGGAATCGCAGAGACATCGAGATCGCCGCCGGGCAGCGGCGCATGGCCGGTCCAGCCCTCCTTCTGCGCGGTGCCGCGCAAATAGGCCGCGACATGCTCCAGCGCTTCCTCGGCAAGGCGGCGGTAGGTGGTGATCTTGCCGCCAAAGATCGACAGCATCGGCACGCCGCCCGGCGTGTCCAGTTCGAAAACGTAGTCCCGCGTCGCCGCCTTGGCGTCGCTGGCGCCGTCGTCATACAGCGGCCGCACGCCGGAATAGGTCCACACCACGTCCTCCGGCGTCACCGGCTTGGCGAAATACTCGCTGACAGCTTCGCACAGATAGCGAACCTCCTCATCGGTGATCTTCACCTTGGCCGGATCCCCATCATAGTCGCGATCCGTGGTGCCGATCAGCGTGAAGTCGTTCTGGTAGGGAATGGCGAAGACGATGCGGCCGTCCTCGTTCTGGAAGATATAGGCGCGGTCGTGGGCATAGAGGCGGCGCACGACGATGTGCGAGCCCTGCACGAGCCGCACCTTGGCCTTGGCGTTGACGCCGGCGCGCTGCGACAGCACCTCGTCGACCCACGGACCTGCGGCATTGATCAGCACCCGCGCGCGGATGGTGTCCTGCGTCCCCGTGCCGAGGTCCTGCACAGTGACTTCCCAGCCATCGGCCGTCCGCCGCGCCGCGGTCGCGCGGGTGCGGGTGCGGATCACCGCACCGCGCTCGGCCGCGTCGAGCGCATTGAGCAGCACGAGGCGGGCGTCGTCGACGAAACAGTCGGAATATTCGAACCCGCGCCGGAAGCGGCCGGGGGCCAGCGGCATGCCGACCTCGTCGCGCTGCAGGTCAACCGAGCGCGCCGGCGGCAGGAGCTTGCGGCCGCCGAGATGATCGTAGAGGAACAGACCCAGCCGCAGCAGCCATGCCGGCCGCAAGCCGCGGTGATGGGGCAAAACGAAACGCAGCGGTCGAATGATATGCGGCGCGATCTGCCAGAGCACTTCGCGCTCCATCAGCGCTTCGCGCACCAGGCGGAATTCGTAATACTCGAGGTAGCGCAGGCCACCGTGGATCAGCTTGGTCGACCAGGACGACGTCCCACTAGCCAAGTCATTCATTTCACAGAGGAAAACAGAATTTCCGCGCCCCGCCGCATCCCGTGCGATGCCGCAGCCGTTGATCCCACCGCCAATGATAGCGAGGTCGAAGACCTGATCCACGAGACGCTTCCCCCGGCGCTCGCCCCTCCACGGGGCGATTTCGCTTTCGGGTTCGGATTAAACCATTCCCAAAAACGAAAGCAAGTGAAAGATTATCGAAAGCGACTGCGAATAGTCAGTTGGCTGTGGGCTCCCGTTCCGGCGCTCCAAGGGCACCGTCGGCATCCTCTCCCCCCTTGGGGCCGGTTTCGATCACCTCGATGCCGCGCTCCTGGCACAGCGCACGGAAGCGCGGCGGGATGCCGGTGTCGGTGACGAAAGTCTGGATCTGGCTGATATGGGCAATGCGGACCGGAGCGCTGCGCTCGAATTTGGTGGAATCCGACACCAGCATAACGCTGCGGGCATTGGCGATGATCGCCTGCGCCGCCTGCACCTCCCGGTAGTCGAAGTCGAGCAACGCTCCCTCCTCGTCGATCGCCGAGGCGCCGATGATGGCGTAATCGACCTTGAACTGGCCGATCAGGTCGATCGCCGCCGAACCGATCACCGCCCCGTCCGCACGGCGCACATTGCCGCCGGCGACAATCACCTCGATCCGCGGATGGCGATAGAGCAGCATCGCGACATTGAGGTTGTTGGTGATCACGAGCAGGTCCTCATGGGACACCAGCGCGCTCGCCACCTCCTCGGTCGTGGTTCCAATATTGATGAACAGCGAGCAGCCGTTCGGGATCTGCGCCGCGGCGGCGACCCCGATGGCCTTCTTCTCGTCGGCCGCGACGAATCTTCGCGCCTCGTAGGCGAGATTCTCCACCCCGGAGGCGATGATGGCGCCGCCGTGGACTCGCGTCATTGAGCGGCGATCGCAGAGATCGTTGAGATCCTTGCGAATCGTCTGGGCCGAAACCTCGAACCGCCGCGCGAGGTCCTCGACCGTCACGCGGCCGACGGAGCGGGCAATATTGAGAATTTCAGATTGGCGATGGGTCAGTCCAGCCACAGCGATCACCACATGACGCAAAATGCGTCACATGGTGATCCATGTTCCCCAATGGGGTCAACTCGCGATTTCGATGCTGCCGCGTCCCCGGGCGACGCCGAAACAGGGCATCAGGCGGTTGTCATGCCCGCACCGACACCTCACCCCGATCCTGCTTGAACCGCGTGGCGGCGCGTTCCGCCTCCCGCGCGCTGCGGAAGTAACGGCCTTCGAGGGAATTGAAGTCGTGGGTGGCTGCAAAGAACCGGTAACCGGCCTTGTCGCGAACGACGATACCAGCTGTTTCGGAACTCACTTCGATGATGTAGCTGTCAGACATGACACTCCCGCCGCCGGCATGACACCAGCGCTCCTGGTCGCACTAACACTGAAGAGACGAAAAAGTTCAGTGCGGGCGGCGACAACAGCCAGTCGCAGCCGAGAGATGCCGCGGCGAGAACCGCGGCACGAGACATGTCGAATCCAGGCGACGCCACCGGCTGTTTTCACGCTTCCGAATCCGGATCATGTTCCGCGCCGCCCCTCTAGTCGCGTTGCGCGACAACGCGATGACGTCCTCATCAAGGTTTCGCGTAAGTTCCAACCGGCAGACTGACCTCAGCGAGGCGCACGGCGTCCTCGTCGCGATCGATCGCCACATATTCGCCCTGCCAGTAGGCCAGCGCCGCAGTCTTGCCAGCAACTCGCGCCGCTTCGACACGGCCGATCACGATGGCATGGGAGTGGCGGTTGATGACCTCCTCGATGCGGCAGTCGAGCGCGGCCAAGCCGTCGGCCAGCACCGGCACGCCGGTCGCGAGCGTCGACCACTGTGCGCCTTCGAAACGCGCAGCGCCGGACTCACCGCCCCGCCCGGTGAAGCGCTCGGCGATGTGCTGCTGGTCGGCATGCAGGATGTTGACGGCGAAGGCGCCGTATTTCTCGAACAACGGCCACGACGACGACGACCGGTTGATGCTGACCAGAAGGCTCGGCGGTTCGGCCGACAACGACGTCACCGAGGTCACGGTCATGCCGGAGATGTCCTGGTCGCGTCCCACGGTGATGACGCTGACGCCGCCGGCGAGCTGGCGCATGGCATTGCGAAAGCTCACGGGCGAGACATCGAGATCGGTCTGAACGATACGAACGAGCGAGTTCATTGCGGCACCTGTCATTCCTTGTCGTCGGCTGCATCCCGCAGCAAGTCGCGCAGGATGGCTTCCTCGAGTGCGGCGACCGCCGCGGCCCCGCGGCTGCGCGGCCGCTTCAGGTCGATCTGGATATCGTTGGCAATCCGGCCTTCCTCGAGCACCAGGACGCGATCGGCGACGGTCACCGCCTCCGCCACGTCATGGGTGACGAGGATGCCAGTGAAGCCCTGGTCGGACCATACGCGCTCCAGCAGACGCTGCATGGTGATACGGGTCAGCGCATCCAGCGCGCCGAGCGGCTCGTCGAACGCCAGCACACGCGGCCTGCTGACCAGTGCCCGCGCCAGCGCGACGCGCTGCTTCTGGCCGCCCGACAGCACGGTCGGCCACTGGTCGCGCTTGGCGTCGAGCTCCACTTCATGCAACGCCCATTCGGCGTGCTGGCGCGCATCCGGCGACCGGCGAGCGGCCCCGAGACCGACCTCGACATTGGCAAGCACCCGCGCCCAGGGCAGCAGCCGAGGCTCCTGGAACATCATCCGCACCTGCGCCCTGGCGTCATCGTGATCGCCGAACGCGATCGTGCCGCTGTCCGGCGCATCAAGACCGGCGATCAGCCGCAGCAGTGTGCTCTTGCCGCAACCGCTGCGGCCGACGATGGCGACGAACTGGCCGGCCGGGATGTGCAGGTCGATGCCACGCAGCACCTCGTTGTCGCCGAAGGACTTGCGCACGCCACGCAGCGTGATCGGCAGTCCGCGGGACGACACCGGCGTGGCGGTACGCGCGACCTCGGCGTCGCGCAAAAGCTCTGCGCCGTCGATCGTGCGCACGGAAGCCGGAGCAAAGCGAAGCGGTTGCTGCATCATCATTCTCACTGTTTCTGGAACGCCGGATGCCACGACAGCGTCAACCGCTCGAGCAGCCGCGAAGCGCTGTCGGCAAGCTTGCCGAGCAGCGCGTAGATCAGGATGCTCAGCACCACGACGTCAATCAGCATGAACTCGCGGGCCTGCATCGCCATGTAGCCGAGCCCCGATGACGCCGCGATGGTCTCGGCGACGATCAACGTCAGCCACATGATGCCGAGCGCAAAGCGCAGGCCGACGAAAATCGACGGCAGCGCGCCCGGGAAGATCACCCGGCGGAACAGTTCGCCGTCGGTCATGCCGTAGCTGCGCCCCATCTCGATCAACTGCGGATCGACGGTTTTGATGCCGTGCAGGGTATTGAGGTAGATCGGGAAGAACACCCCGAGGGCGACGAGAAAGATCTTGGCCGCCTCGTCGATGCCGAACCACAGGATCACCAGCGGGATCAGCGCCAGGTGCGGAACGTTACGCACCATTTGCAGGGTGGTGTCGGTCAGGCGGTTGCTGAGCCGCGACAGGCCATTGGCAAGCCCGAAGGCGAAACCGATCCCGCCACCGATCAGGAAGCCGACCGAGGCGCGCCAGAAGCTCACCCAGATGTTGCGCACGAGCTCGCCCGACAGCAGCAGCTTCCAGCCGGCCAGGGCCACATCCGTCGGCGCCGGCAGCACCCGCGTCGAGATCCATCCCGCGACGCTCGCGGCCTGCCAGACCACGATGATCAGCAGCGGCACCAGCCATTGCGTGAGGCCGTCGATGCGGGGAAGCGTGAGGCGCTGCCCGCGCGGCAGGGAATCGATCAAACTCATGACTGCGACGCCTGCTTGAGTGGACGATGCTCGTTGGCGATTGTTTCGCCAAAAGGCCCGGTATTGACGCGCAACGGCGTGACGTTGCCGGCGTTGTTCAGCGACAGCAACGGGAATACCAGTTCGGCGAAGCGGTACGCCTCCTCGAGGTGCGGATAGCCCGACATAATGAAGGTATCGATGCCGATATCCTGGTATTCCTTGATCCGCGCCGCGACCGTCTGCGGATCACCGACCAGAGCCGTACCCGCGCCGCCGCGCACAAGGCCGACCCCCGCCCACAGGTTCGGGCTGATCTCGAGCTTATCGCGCCGACCGCCATGAAGCTGCGCCATCCGCTGCTGGCCGACCGAATCCATCCGTGAAAAAATCTTCTGCGCCGAGGCGATGGTCTCGTCGCTGACATGGGCAATGAGCTCGTCAGCGGCCTTCCAGGCCTCCTCGCTCGTTTCACGCACGATGACGTGCAGGCGAATGCCGAACGACACCTTGCGGCCGCGCGCCTGCGCCACCGCATTGACGCGGTTGATCTTGTCGGCGACCTGCGCCGGCGGCTCGCCCCAGGTCAGATACTTGTCCACGGTGTCGACGGCGACATCGATACCGGCGTCCGAGGAACCGCCGAAATACAGCGGCGGGCCGCCGGCCTGGTGCGGCGGGAACAGCAGGCGTCCATCCTCGATCGAGATGTGCTTGCCCTTGAATTCGACGGTCTTCTCAGCCAGCAGGTCACGGTAGACCGAAAGGAACTCGCGGGTGACTTCGTAGCGCTCGTCGTGGTTGAGGAAAATGCCGTCGCCCTTGTTCTCGACGGGATCGCCGCCGGTGACCACGTTGATCAGCAGCCGTCCCTCGGAGATACGATCGAGCGTCGCGGTCATGCGCGCCGCGACGCTCGGCGACTGCAGGCCCGGCCGCACCGCCACCAGATAGCGCAGGCGCCGCGTCAGCGGCACCAGCGCCGAGGCGACGATCCAGGAATCTTCGCAGGAGCGCCCGGTCGGCAGCAGCACGCCATAGTAGCCGAGCTCATCGGCGGCCTGGGCGATCTGGCGCAGATACGACAGACTGACGTGGCGACCGCCGACGGTCGTGCCGAGGTACCGACCGTCACCATGGGTCGGCAGGAACCAGAGAACGTTGGCGGTTGGAGACGGAGCGATGGTCATGAGCCGGGCTTTCGTGCGATGTCGGAAACGGTGATGGGCTTGGGAATCAACCCAAGCTGATGAAAGCTGTCGGCGAGCTTCTGCTGCTCGACCAGCACCTGGCTGTCGATCGGCTTGATGCCATAGCCCTGGCGCTTCAGTGCGACCTCGAGCACCGGGACCGGGAGCCCGACCGACGGGCTGAGCTGCTCGGCAACCGCATGGATGTCCGACTTCGCCCAAGCGTCGACTTCACGCAGGCTGTCGAGTAGCGCGTCCAGCACCTTGGGATCGCTGTCGAGGAATTTCTGCGACGCCAGATAGAACTGGGTATTCGGCACTGTGTCGGTACCATCGGCGAGGACGCGGGCTTCGAGAGCCGCCTCCGCCGCCGCCTGATAGGGGTCCCAGATCGCCCAGGCATCGACCGAGCCGCGCTCGAACGCCGCACGTGCGTCGGCCGGCGCAAGAAATACCGGGGTGATGTCGGCATAGTTGACGCCGGCTTTTTCAAGAGCCTTCACCAACAGGAAGTGGACATTCGAGCCCTTGTTGAGAGCGACGCGCTTGCCCTTGAGTTCTGCGACGCCTTTCAGCGGGCTGGCCTTCGGCACGAGGATCGCCTCGCCCTTCGGCGCCGGCGGCTCATACGCGACATAGCGCAGCGGCACGCCCGCGGCCTGGGCGAAAACCGGCGGCGCCTCGCCGGTGTTGCCGAAATCGATGGCACCGACATTGATGGCTTCCAGCAGCGGCGGTCCGGACGGGAATTCCGTCCAGGCAACGCTATAGCCGAGGGCCTTGAGCTTCGGCTCGAGTGCGCCCTTGCTCTTGAGCAGCACCAGCTTGCCATATTTCTGGAAGCCGATCCGCACCACCTTGTCCTGCGCGGCGGCCGGGCCAGCGAATGCGGCGATACCGAGCACAATGGCTGCGGCGGCGGCAAGTCTCTGCAATGGCTTCATGGGAAATCCTTCGGAAAACGCTGGCGCGCCGGTCAGGTCTGGGCCGGCTTCCAGACGATGTCGCGTACAGCGATCGGCTTGGGGATGAGGCCGAGCTTGTGGAAGCGATCGGCCACCGCCTGCTGGGTGCGGACGATGTCGTCGGTGATGGCACCGATGGCATAGGACGAGCGCTCGGCTGCGACCGTCTGGATGTCCAGCGGCACTCCGGTGACGTCGCTGAGCGACTTTGCAACGTCGCCGCGATGGCCTTCGGCCCACTTCGCCGTATCTGCGAGAACGCCAATCACCTCGCGCAACGCCTGAGACTGAACGGCCGCGAAGTCCCGATTGGCGATGAAGAACGTGTTGCTTGCGCCAAGATCGTTGGAACGCACCAGGATGCGGCCGCCTTGCTTGACCTCGCCGATCGCCAGGTACGGATCCCAGATCGACCAGGCATCGATGCTGCCGTTTGCGAAGGCAGCGCCAGCGTCCGGCGGCGACAGGTAGACCGGCGTGATATCGCCGTAGGTCAGCCCGGCCGTCTCCAGCGCCTGAACGACGACGTTATGGGCGCTCGATCCCTTGGTAAAACCGATACGCTTGCCCTTGAGGTCGGCAAGGCTGTGGATCGTCGATCCTTTCGGCACCAGAATGCCCTGGCCGTTGGTCACCGACTGTCCGGCCGCATAGACGATGTTGGCGCCAGCAGCCTGAGCGAAGATCGGCGGCGCATCGCCAACCGCACCGAAATCGACGCTGCCGGCACTCATCGCCTCGAGCATCGGCGGGCCCGACGTGAATTCTACCCACTTGATCTGGATGCCCTGCGCGGCGAAATGCGCCTCCAGCGTCGCACGCTGGCGCGCGATCACCAGAACACCGTTCTTCTGATAGCCGATCCGGATCTCCTTCGGTGCCGGCGCAGCGAACAGGCTCGCCGGCGCAAGCGACGCCGCGAACGCGGCGGATGCGACCAGCAATTGCAGCAGACGGCGGCGTTTCATCACGGACTCCAGAGCCAGACCAGAGTGAGGATGTGAGTAATCCATCAACCTGATCAAGTATTTGGCGAAGAAAACGACGCCCGTGCTGTCGATGCCGCATGCCGCGCATGATTTTTCCAAGCTGGCAAACGGATGTGGAAGACGATTTGCCCACCGTTGCGCGGGGTCTTATGGGGCAATTCGGCCGAACGGCTAAGCCGATCAGATTGCTGCGGAAAGTCGTCGAATCCACAATATGGCGCTGGAAATATTTCCTCCAGCCCGCTAAGGAAGGTCGATTATTTTAGTCGATCACTCCGTGACGACAGATTTTTCCAAGGGACGAGATCGCGCGGCATGCTGACGGCGAAGGGAAAATACGGCCTCAAGGCCCTGGTCCACCTTGCGGCCCTCGATCCTGGCGAGACCGCCCAGGCCAGCGACATCGCCGAGAGCAACAACATTCCCAAAAAGTTCCTGGACGCCATTCTCGGCGACCTGCGCAATGCCGGCGTGGTCCAGAGCAAGAAGGGCCCCGGGGGCGGCTATGCGCTGGCGCGCAAGGCCTCGGCGATCAAGGTCGGCAATGTCATCCGCGCGCTCGACGGGCCGCTGGCGCCGATCGCCTGTGCCAGCCGCACCGCCTATCAGCCCTGCCGTGACTGCAAGGACGTCAAGGCCTGCGCCGTGCGCCTGACCATGACCAAGGTGCGCGACGCCATGTCGGAGATTCTCGATTCACTGACGATCGCCGACATGCTGGCGAGCCCCAAGGCTGCGCGAGGCGCACTCAAGGCGCTGCGGGGCTGACGCTCGCGTCGTCGCGCGCGATCACCTGTGGGTGGCCATTCTCGTCAATGGCCACATAGGTGAAGTTGCCGTCGGTCACCAGAATGGTGCTGCTCTCCTTGCGCCGTGTCACCCATGCCGCGACATGGATCGTGATCGACGTCCGCCCGATCCGGATCATCGCGCAGTGCACCGACACGACATCGCCGACATAGACCGGCTTGCGGAAGGTCATGGCGTCGATCGACACCGTGACCGTGCGCTGCTTCGCGAGCTTCGACGCCATGATGCCGCCGGCGACGTCCATCTGGCTGAGCAGCCAACCGCCGAAGATATCGCCGTTCTGGTTGGTATCGGCCGGCATCGCCAGGGTGCGGATGCAGAGCTCGCCGCTCGGTACGGATGGTGGCGGCGCAGCATGGGCGGAGGTCGTCGTGTCGGTCATGGGCGAGGGCCGGTCTCTGCGGTCGTGGTCCTGAAATCGTCCCAGCCGGCATCCGGCTTGAAACGGTCGCCGAAGCGATTGGCGAGGCCTTGCAGCGCCGCCACAACGTCCGCAACCCCGCGGGTGCGGGCGTAATTGAGCGGACCGCCGCGGAACGGCGCGTAGCCCGTACCGAAGATCATGGCGCCGTCGACCACCTCGGCGTCGGCGACGATGCCTTCGCGCAGGCAGGCGACGCAGACATTCGACATCGGCAGGATCAGGCGATCGGTCATCTCGGCCGTCGGCTGGGTCGTCGCCGGGGTCTTCTGCGCCTTGCCGTCCTTCCAGGCGTAGAAGCCGCGGCCGGTCTTGCGGCCGAGTTCACCTTTGGCCACCTTCTCGCGCAGCCAGTCCGGCGCGGCCGGCAGGCTATCGCCCATGCGGGTGCGCAGCATATCACCGACCGCGAGACAGATATCGAGGCCGACCTGGT
Source organism: Bradyrhizobium sp. U87765 SZCCT0048 (assembly GCF_018131225.1). Classification (GTDB taxonomy): domain Bacteria; phylum Pseudomonadota; class Alphaproteobacteria; order Rhizobiales; family Xanthobacteraceae; genus Bradyrhizobium_A. Next base: position 2,318,214 of record NZ_JAFCMM010000001.1, read on the forward strand.
CGGCAAGCTCGATCGGCCCCATCGGCATGCCGAACTTTTCAGCCGCCGCATCGATGGTCGCCATGTCGATCTTTTCGTCGAGCATCACCATGGCTTCGAGCATGTACGGCGTCAGCGCGCGGTTGACCAGGAAGCCCGGCGAACTCTTGACCGGAAGCGGCAGACGATCGATGGCGCCGACAAAAGCGGTCGCCGCCGCCAGCACCTGCGGATCGACCGCATCGTGGCTGACGACCTCGACTAGTTGCAGCCGCGACACCGGGTTGAAGAAGTGCAGCCCCACCAGCCGCTGCGGCGCAGCCAGCGTGGTACGCAGATCCTGCAGCGGAATGCTGGAGGTGTTGGTGGCGAGAATGGCGGTCGACTTCATCCGCGGCTCGAGCGCCGCATAGACCTTCTGCTTGAGATCGAGCCGCTCCGGCACCGCCTCGATGACGAGGTCGGCGGCGCGCACGCCTTCGCCCGCCATGTCCGGGATCAGTCGGTCGAGCGCATCGCGCACATCGACGGGCTTGCGGATGATCTTTCCGAACAGCTCGGCGGCGCGCTTGACCGCGCCGGCGATCGGCTCGGCCTTCATGTCGGCGAGCGTCACCCGCAGGCCCTGGTTGGCGCACCAGGCCGCGATATCGCCGCCCATGGCGCCGGCGCCGATGACATGGACATGCTTGATCTCGCTGGCCCCGCCTGCCAGCTTCTTCATGCGCTCGCGCAGGAAAAACACCCGGATCAGGTTCTGCGCCGTCGGCGTCACCATCAGCCTGGCGAACGACGTGCGCTCATGGGCAAGCATCGCGACCTTGTCGCCGCCATGTTTCTCCCAGAGATCGATCAGGGCGTAGGGCGCGGGATAGTGCTCGCGCGGGGCCGCCTTCGCCGCTTCCGACCGCATGCGGCTCGCGAGCACGCCGCGCACCGGCGCGAAATTCATCCCCGCATTGAGTGCGCCAGGCCTGGCGCGCTTGAGGCGGCCGAACACCGCATCCTTGACCGCATTGCGAACGTGGCGCTCCTGCGTCACCGCATCCACAAGGCCCAGCGACTTCGCCCGGCGGGCGTCGATGGTCTTGCCGGTCAGCATCAGCGTCATCGCTTCGGCCGGGTTGATCAGCTCGGTCAGCCGCGCCGGGCCGCCGAGCCCGGGATGCAGGCCGAGCATCACCTCGGGGAAGCCGAAGCGTGCGTTGTCGATGGCGATGCGCATGTTGCAGGCGAGCGCGATCTCGAGGCCGCCGCCGAGGCAGAAGCCGTGAATTACGGCGACCGTCGGCAGCTTCAGCGCCTCGAGGCGATAGACCACTGCATGGGCGCGGACCATCTCGAGCTCGACCTGGCGCGGGTCGCTTGCGCCGCGGAATTCGTTGATGTCGGCGCCGGCGATGAAGCCGGATGGCTTGGCGGAACGAATGACGAGGCCGGTCGGCCGCTCGGCTTCGAGTGCGGCGAGCACCTTGTCGAGCTCCTCCATCACCTCGGCAGACAGCGAGTTGGCGCTGGCGCCGGCGCGATCGAACAACAACCAGGCGATGCCATCATTGTCGCGGGTAAGATGGAAATGGCGGTAGGTGCCGTCGGCCGAGGGCTTCGGCCCGAGTTCGAGCACGCGGTCGGAAAGAATGTCGAGGATGCGGCTGTCCATGCTCATGCTCACACCGCCTCGATCAGCATGGCGCCGCCGAGGCCGCCGCCGATGCATTCCGTGGCGACCCCGCGTTTGGTGCCGAGCCGCTTCATGGCGTTGACGAGATGGAGCACGATGCGGTTGCCCGACGTTCCGACCGGATGGCCGAGGCTGATGGCGCCGCCATCGACATTGAGCCGCTCGCGATCGATCGCGCCGGCGGCGCCATCGAGGCCGAGCACCTCGCGGCAAAACTTGTCATCCTGCCAGGCGGCGAGGCAGCCCAGCACCTGGGTGGCGAAGGCTTCGTTCAATTCCCAGGTCTCCACATCCTGCAGGGTGAGATTGTTGCGCCTAAGCAGCGCGGTGGCCGACAGCACCGGCCCGAGCCCCATGATCGACGGATCGAGCCCGGCCCAGGCGCTGTCGACGATCACCGCCTTCGGCGTCAGCCCATACTTGCGCACCGCATCCTCGGAGGCGAGGATGGTCCAGCACGCACCGTCGGTGATCTGCGACGAGTTGCCGGGGGTCACCTGCCCCCAGGGCCGCTCGAACGCCGGCTTGAGGGTGGCGAGCTTGTCGGCGCTGGAGTCGGGACGCACACCGTCGTCGTGGTCGTAGAACCGGCCCTGGCGATCGAACATGGTCTCGACCTCGCCCTTCAGCCAGCCCTGCTCCTGGGCGCGCGCAAGACGTTTGTGGCTCTCCACCGCATAGGCATCGGCGTCGGCGCGGGTGATGCCGAACAAATGGCCGACCACCTCGGCGGTCTGACCCATGTTGAGGTCGGTCACGGGATCGGTGAGGCCGCGTTCGAGACCGATGATCGGCTTGAAGGTGGCGGGGCGCGCCTTCGCTGCCGCAGCGAGCTTGGCGAGCGCGCCCTTGGCTGTTGCCAGCCCGGCAAACCAGCGCACGCCGGCCTGCGACCACACCAGCGGCGCATGGCTGAGCGCCTCGGCGCCGCCCGCGAGGATGAGATCGCCCTTGCCTTGCTGGATATAACGATAGGCGGTATCGATCGACTGCATGCCCGAGCCACAGTTGATCTGCACCGTGAAGGCGACCATCTTTTCACCCATGCCGAGCCGCAGCGCGGCGACGCGGGCGGGGTTCATCTCGTCGGCGATGACGTTGACGCAGCCGAGGATGACCTGGTCGAAAGCATCGGGCGCGAATAGCTGGCGGGCCAGCAGCGGCCGGCCACACTGCACCGCAAGATCGACCGGGGTGAACGGCCCCGGCCCGCTGCGGGCTTTCAGGAATGGGGTCCGGCTTCCGTCGACGATATAGACTGGGCGTGTCATCAGCTGGCGGCTCGCGCGTTGAAGTCCGTGGTACGGTGATCGTGCAGCCTGACACTCATCGGTGACAAGACCTCCGGCGCAAAATCGTCGACCTCGACGACCTTGGCAACCGCCTCGTGAGCGGCGGCGAGCCGGTCGGCCTCGGTCTGGCTGATGATGCCGTTGCGCAGCGCCTCGCGGGGATCGCGGATGCGCGCCGAGCGCATCTTCTTGACGATGTCCTCGTTGGCGGTGACCAGGGCGAACGCCTTCTCCAGCCGCGCAAGGCCGCGATCGTCCTCGATGTGGGAGATGTTCGGCGTCAGCCTCTCTCGCGCAGCCGAAGGTTCGAGGATGAGCTGGGCGAGACGATGCACCACACCGTCAGTCGGACCCACCGCGCGCGCGCCGAAAGGCTGCACGATCAGCTTGAGCGCGAAGGCGACAAAGCGATTGGGCAGGTTGGCGAGGATCTCGGCGAAACGGGTCTCGATGGTCTTCAGCCCGGTCGCCATGCACCATTCCAGCGCGGCGAAATCTGCTTCCTGGCGGCCTTCGTCCTCCCAGCGCTTGAGCGCGGCGGACAGCAGGTACAGCTCCGACAGGATGTCGCCGAACCGCGCCGACAGCATTTCCCTGCGCTTGAGCGCGCCGCCGAGGGTCAGCAGCGCCATGTCCGCGCACAGCGCGAACGCCGCCGCGTGGCGCGACAGCTGGCGATAGAACGGCGTCGCCGGCCCCGCATCGGGCGCCGGCGCAAACGCGCCGCCGGTCCAGCTGCGTCCCAGCGCGCGGAAGGTGTTGGCGAAGGCATGCCCGACATGGCCCCAGAAGGCCTTGTCGAAGGCGTCGAGGCCGCGCGCCGCATTGTCGTCGGCGAGCGCGGTCATCTCGGCGAGCAGGTACGGATGGGCGCGGATCGCGCCCTGCCCGAACACGATGAGGTTGCGGGTGAGGATATTGGCGCCTTCGACGGTGATGCCGACCGGCACGGCGCGATAGAGGTTGCCCATGTAGTTCTGCGGTCCGTCGATCACCGCCTTGCCGCCGTGAATGTCCATGGCGTCGTCGATGGCGATGCGCATGCGCTCGGTGGCGTGCAGCTTCATGATGCCCGAGATCACCGCCGGGTGATGCCCTTCGTTGAGCGCCGCACAGGTCAGGCGGCGCGCACCATCGAGCTGATAGGCGATGCCGGCGATGCGGGCGAGGGGCTCTTCAATGCCCTCGAACTTGCCAATCGGCACATTGAACTGCTCGCGGATGCGGGCGTAGGCGCCACTGGTGCGGGCAGAATAGGCGGCAGCCGCCGCCGACAACGATGGCAGCGAGATGCCGCGTCCGGCGGCGAGCGCGGTCATCAGCATCTTCCAGCCTTCGCCGATGCGCTCGCGGCCGCCGATGACATAGTCGAGCGGCACGAACACGTCGCGGCCCCAGTTCGGACCGTTCTGGAACACCTGCATCGACGGCAGGTGACGATGACCGATCTCGACGCCGGGCAGGTCGGTCGGGATCAGGGCGACGGTGATGCCGAGCTCCTCGGTCGGTCCCAGCAGGTGATCAGGATCGTAGGCCTTGAAAGCAAGGCCAAGCAGCGTCGCCACCGGGCCCAGCGTGATGTAGCGCTTGTGCCAGTTGAGCCGCAGGCCGAGCACCTCGCGACCTTCGAACACGCCCTTGCAGACGACGCCGCGATCGATCATCGACGCCGCGTCGGAGCCGGCCTCGGGACTGGTGAGGCCGAAGCAGGGAATGTCACGGCCGTCGGCGAGACGCGGCAGCCAGCGCTCGCGCTGCTCGGCGGTACCGAAGCGCATCAGGAGTTCGCCAGGCCCGAGCGAGTTCGGCACCATCACCGTCACCGCAGCGGCGCACGAGCGAGTCGAGATCTTGCGTACCACCTCGGAGTGGGCATAGGGCGAGAAGCCGAGACCCCCGTACTCCTTCGGGATGATCATGCCGAAGAACTTGTGGCGCTTGACGAAATCCCACACCTGCGGCGGCAGGTCGCGCAGGTCCCAGGTGATGGTCCAGTCGTCGAGCATGGCGCAGAGTTCGTCGACCGGGCCGTTGAGGAAAGCCTCCTCCTCGGCGGTGAGCCTGGCCTGAGGGTAGGCCAGCAGCTTCGACCAGTCGGGTGAGCCCGTAAACAGATCAGCATCCCACCAGACGTCGCCGGCCTCGAGCGCCTCACGCTCGGTGTCCGACATCTCCGGCATCACCTTGCGGGCCCAGGAGAAGATCGGCCTGGTGAGCCAGTCGCGGCGGAAGCTGGACGACGTCATGGAGATGTCCTCTGGATGAAGTTGCAGGACGAGAGACAGGGCTGGTGCAGGCCTGCGCCGACTGCCGCTCGACTCGAACGGAAAATATCGGTGCCGTCCTTACAACTCGCGGTGATAATTGAACAAAATGACATGAACCTGCCCGTCCGTCGTTAACGATCGAACGCCGGGGCCGGTTCCACCCTGATCAGTCCGGCCGCAGCATCTCGAACATGATGTCCGGGCGGATTTCGGCGTAATCCCCCATCCGCCCGGCGCGCAGGATCGGGTGCGCCTCGGCGGTCTGGTACACGCCGTCCCGGATCAGCGTGCGGTCGATATAGACCGCCACCACCTCCCCAAGGGTCAGCCAGGTCGGGACCTTGTTACCTTCCTTGTCCTGCAGTTGGATGACCTGCAGCACCTTGCATTCCATCGCAGCACGGCTTTCGCCGACGCGGGGCACGTTGACGAACCGGCCGGGGACCGGGGTCAAGCCGGCGAGTGCAAATTCGTCGACGTCGCGCGGCACATGGGCGGACGTCGCGTTCATCTGGGTCGCGAGCTCCTTCGTCGCCAGATTCCACACGAACTCGCCGGTGTCGGTGACGTTGCGCACCGAATCCTTGGCGCCGGTGCTGGAGAAACCGATGATCGGCGGCTTGTAGTTGAAGGCGTTGAAGAAGCTGTAGGGCGCGAGATTGACGTGGCCGTCCTTGTCGCGTGACGAAATCCAGCCGATCGGCCGCGGACCGATGATGGCGTTGAACGGATCGTGCCGCAGACCGTGGCCGCGCGCCGGCTCGTAGACGTGAAATTCCCGCTCGCTCATCGCTGTCCTGTCCCGCTCAAAGCCGTGCCGTAACCGGTTCGTGCCCCGATTGCACGAACTTTGCGGTCAGCACATGGCGGCGGACGGGCAGCCTATCAGGCGGAGTGTCGCGGCGTCAGGGCCGCGATCACGAAATCGATCATCTGCTCGAGCGAGGGGCCCGGCTTGTCGGCGCACTGGGCGATCATCTGTGGGTGGAAGAAGCGGCTCATGGCGGTCGCGGTCGACATGGCGGCCAGCGCCAGGTCGGGTGCATCGAACACGCCGGCCCTGGCGCCATCGTCGATGACCTTGCCGATGATCCCGGTCAACCGCTCGAAGTGCGCGTTGCAGACCTGCCAGTTCTCCTCCATGGCCATGGCGACCATCTGATGGATTTTCTCGTCGCCGGTGTAGCGCTCGGCATTGAGATGGTGGATCGAGGCGAGCAGCCGCCGGAGCCGGGCGACAGGTTCGAGGTCCTCGAACGCGATCGCGGTGGCGGCGGTCTCGACCTCCCCCATCAGCCGGCGGGCAACCGCCTCATGGATGCTGCGCTTGGAATCAAAGAAGCGATAGACGTTCGCCGGGCTCATGCGCAGAACCTTGGCGATGTCGGCGACCGTGGTCTTCTGGTAGCCGATCTCGCGAAACAGCCGTTCCGCGGCAATGAGAATGCGCGCGGGAGTATCGGCTTCACTGCTGTCGGCGACCATGACCATCGGTGTGTTTCGCGCTCCTTGAGATCGCCGCCCCGACCCGGGGCGGCTCGGTGATTCAGCCTAGCGGCTGTCCGTTAACATGGGGCACTTATCATTCTGCCGCAACAGGATAGACCGGCGGCGCATGGGCGTCCCCCGCCAGCGGCGGAGCCTCCGCGGCCGGCTGCACCGGGCCGCTCTGCTCCAGGCTCTTGCGGAACCAGAGCGCGTACAGCCCCGGCAGGAACAACAGCGTCAGGAAGGTGGCGACGAACAGGCCCCCCATGATGGTGATCGCCATCGGCCCCCAGAACGCGGAGCGGGACAGCGGGACCATCGCCAGGATGGCGGCAAGCGCCGTCAGCACCACCGGCCGGGCGCGCCGGACGGTTGCTTCCACGATGGCCTCCCTGCGGGTCATGCCATGAGCCACGTCGCTCTCGATCTGATCGACCAGAATCACCGTGTTTCGCATGATCATACCCGCAAGCGCGATCAGGCCCAGCAGCGCCACGAAGCCGAACGGCTGGTTCGCCACCAGCAGGCCGAGCGCCGCGCCGACGATGCCAAGCGGCGCCGTCAGGAACACCAGCGCGAGGCGCGAGAAGCTCTGCAGCTGGATCATCAGCAGCGTCAGCATCACGATCACCATCAGGGGGAAGAGCACGAAGATCGACGCGTTGCCCTTGGCCGATTCCTCGATCGCGCCGCCCATCTCGATGCGGTAGGCCGACGGCAGACTGGCGCGGATCTTGGCGAGCTTCGGCCAGATCGCGTTGGTGACGTCCGGCGCCTGCACGCCGTCGACGATGTCGGAGCGCACGGTAATCGCCATGTCGCGGTTGCGCCGCCACAGGATCGGCTCCTCGTGGGCGTACTCGATCTTCGCGATCTGCGACAGCGGCACCGCGACGCCGTTGCGCGAGGTGATCGACAGGTCGGCGATGTGGCCGAGGTCGAGCCGCTCCGATTTCACCGCCCGCGCCACGACGCCAACCTTCTCGACGCCGTCGCGCACGGTCGTAACCGGCGCCCCCGACAGCAGCATCTGCGTCGCCTGCGAGATGTCCTGAGGCGTCAGGCCGAGCGCCCGCGCGCGATCCTGATCGACCACGAGCTTGAGGTAGGGCGTCTTCTCGTTCCAGTCGAGATGCGGGTCGACGACCTTGTCGTTGCTGCGCATCACGTCACGCACCTGATAGGCGACGTCACGCACCACGCCGGCGTCGGGGCCTACGACCCGGAACTGAACGGGAAAGCCGACCGGCGGACCGAAGTTGAAGCGGTCGACACGCACCCGCGCTTCCGACAGCGCGCCCTCGGCGACCGCCTTCTCCAGCCGCGCCTTGATGCGCTCACGCGCTTTCACGTCCTTCGACACGACGACGATCTCGGCGAAGGACTCGTTGGGCAATTGGGGATTGAGGCCGAGCCAGAACCGCGGCGAGCCCTGCCCGATATAGGCGGTGTAGGTCGCGATATCGGAATCGCCCTTGAGCAGGCCCTCGGCCTTCTCGACCGTCTTCTCGGTGACGCCGAATGCCGTACCCTCGGGCAGACGCAGCTGGAAGAACAGCTCCGGCCGCTCGGACAGCGGGAAGAACTGCTGCTGCACGGCGCCGAAGCCGACGATGGACAGCACGAAGATGCCGATGGTCGACAGCACCACCGTGCCGCGCCAGCGCACGCACCATTCGATGACGCGGCGCAGGCCGCGGTACATCCGCGTTTCATAGATGGCATGGGGATCGGCGTGATGCGCCCCGCCCTTCGCCGCCTTGGCGAAATCGGGCAGCAGCCTGACGCCGATATAGGGCGTGAAGATCACCGCGACGAACCACGACGCGACCAGCGCGATGGCGACGATCCAAAAGATGCCGCCGGCATACTCGCCGACCGACGAATTGGCGAAGCCGATCGGCAGGAAGCCCGCCGCAGTCACCAGCGTGCCGGTCAGCATCGGGAATGCGGTCGACTCCCAGGCAAACGACGCCGCTTTGACGCGGTCCCAGCCCTGCTCCATCTTCACCACCATCATCTCGACCGCGATGATGGCGTCGTCGACGAGGAGGCCGAGCGCGATGATCAGCGCACCGAGCGTGATGCGGTGCAGGTCCAGCCCCATCGCATTCATGATGACGAACACGATCGACAGCACCAGCGGCACCGACAGCGCGACCACGATGCCGGTGCGCCAGCCGAGCGCCAGGAAGCTGACGAACAGCACGATGGCCAGCGCCTCGATGAACGAATGCACGAATTCGCTGACGGCGTGGTCGACGACTTCAGGCTGGTCGGCGATCTGCTCGATGTCGACGCCCTGGGGCACCGCCGCCATGAACTCCGCGGTCGCCGCCTTGACGTCCTCGCCGAGCTGAAGGATGTTGGCGCCCTTCGCCATCACCACGCCGATACCGAGGGCCGGCTTGCCCTTCTGACGAACCTTGTAGTCCGACGGATCCTCATAGCCGCGGGTCACGGTGGCGATGTCGCCGAGCCGGAAGACCCGGCCGTTGCTCTCCACCGGGGTCTCGGCCACCGCCTTGGCGCCGTCGAGCGCGCCGGTCACACGCAGCGGCACGCGCTGCGACGACGTTTCGACCACGCCGCCCGGGCTGACCGCGTTCTGCCGCGCCAGCGAATCGAAGATCGCCTGCGGCGTGAGGCCGAGGGTCGCGAGCTTGGCATGGGAGAACTCGACGTAGATCTTCTGATCCTGCACGCCGTAGAGATTGACCTTGGTGACGTTCGGCACCTTGAGCAGGCGCTGGCGCATGCCCTCGGCGATGGTCTTGAGCTGCGCATAGCTCGCGCCGTCGCCGGTCATCATGTAGAGGATCGAATCGACGTCACCATACTCGTCGTTGACGTTCGGCCCGATCAGGCCGGCCGGCAGGTCGCCCTGGATGTCGACCAGCTTCTTGCGCAACTGATAGAACAGCTGCGGCACTTCTTTCGCCGGCGTATTGTCCTTGAACGCCACCTGCATCGCCGTGAACGACGGCTTGGTGTAGGTCGTCACCTTGTCGAAGTACGGCAGCTCCTGCAGCTTCTTCTCGATGGTGTCGGCGACCTGGGCCTGCATCTCCTGCGCGGTCGCGCCGGGCCAGATCGCGGTGACCACCGCGAGCTTGATGGTGAAGGACGGATCCTCGGCGCGCCCCAGCCGCTCGTAGGAAAAGAACCCCGCGAAGCCGAGCGCCACGATGAAGAACAGGATCAGGGCCGGATGGGCGACAGCCCAGGAGGACAGATTGAAACGCCGCATGGTCCCCTCCCCGCTCAGAACGACAGCGACGCCACGACCCGGACCTTCTGCGCCGGATCGAGCTTCTGGACACCCATGGCAACCACCCGCGCCCCATCGGGGACACCGCCGGTGATCACGACATCATTGGTCTCATAGGCCTTTACCGTCACCGGCTGCAGTGTCACCGCGCCGGTGGCACGGTCGACGACGTAAAGCGCCGGGCCACCGCCCTGGTTGAACAATGCGGAGAGCGGCACGCGCGCGACCCGTTCGCGGTCGGCGTCCGACAGCGTCAGCGTCGCGGTCATGCCGAGTTCGACGCGATCACCGGCGTCCGGCAGCGAGAATTTGGCGAGATAGGTGCGCGTCGCCGCGTCGGCCATCGGTGCCAGTTCGCGGAGCTTCGCGACATATTGCTTGCCGGGCTCGGACCACAGCGACACATGGGCGACACCATCACGGGCGCGCGCCACCAGCGTCTCGGGAATGGCGACGACGGCCTCCTTCTCGGCGGAGCGGGCGACGCGGATGGCCGCCTGTCCGGATGCGACCACCTGACCCGGCTCGATCAGGGTGGCGGTGACGACGCCGCGGGCGTCGGCCGTGAGCGTCGTGTACGACAGCGCATTACGGGTCAGCTCGACCGACCGCTCGGCCCGAACCAGACGCGCACGGGCCTCGTCGGCCGCCGCCTTGGACTGGTCGAGCTGTGCATCCGTGGACCAGCCCTTCACCCGCAGCTCCTTGGCGCGGTTCTCCGCCGCGATCGCCTGGCCCACCACCCCGGTGGCGGCGCGGTACTCGGCATCGGCCTGCTCGGCCTGCAGGCGCAGGTCGACTTCGTCCAGCACCGCAAGCGACTGCCCCGGCTCGACCTGCTGGCCGACCTCGACAAGGCGCTTGGCGACCTTGCCGGCGACACGGAAGCCGAGATCGCTTTCGATCCGCGGACGGATGGTGCCGACGAAGCTGCGCTCGGGCACCTCGGCCTCATAGCGCACCCCTGCGACCAGCACCGGCCGTCCGGCCGCAGCCTGCTCGGCCGGCTTGTCGTTGCAGCCGGCCAGCGCCAGCACCGCAGCGGTCAACGAAATTGCAGTTAACATCCTGAAAGGACGTGAAGAAATAGCTTCGCCGATCATCTGTCGCTCCCGAGACTGGCCGTCTCGGAGGTTAGATGACTACTGACGAATGTCAATATTCGTCAGTGAATAATCATTATTCATTATGCTTCAGTCGCAGAAAAACCCGCGCGGGCTGGCCGCGCGGGTTTTCAGATCGGGCGCCCGGAAGACCCTAGCGGGCCTGCGGCTCGGCCGCGAACTCGGTCCGGGTGTCGTGCTTGAGGGTCAGGACGAGGATGCCCGCGATCAGCGGCAGCACCGCCAGCACGAACAGGCCCCATGACGTGCTCCCGGTGCTCTCCTTGATATAGCCGATCAGGTACGGCCCGCCGAAGCCAGCGAGGTTGCCGATCGAGTTGATCAGGGCGATGGCGCCGGCAGCAGCGGTGCCGCTGAGGAAGGCGGTCGGCAGCGTCCAGAACAGGGCAAACGTGCAGAACACGCCGATGGCCGCGATGGTGAGGACAATCATGGTCAACATCGGGCTGCTGAGATAGCTCGAGGCGGCCAGAGCCGCAGCGGTCAGAAACAGCGGCAGCGCGACATGCCAGACGCGCTCGCGGGTGCGGTCGGAATGCGCGCCCCACAGCACCATGGCAATGGCACCGAACAGATACGGGATCGCGGTGACGAAGCCGGTCTGCACGTTGGTGAGACCGAACGCCTTGACGATCTGCGGCAGCCAGAACTGCATGCCGTAGAGTGCGGCGACGAAGCCGAAATAGACGAGGCTGAGCACCAGCACCCGCGGCGAGGTCAGCGCCTCCCCGATGGTCATGTGGTCGGCGCCGCCCTTCGCCGCCTCTTCGCTGGCGAGGCGTCCGGCCAGCCACTGCTTCTGCTCCGCCGACAGCCAGGTGGCGGCCGCCGGACGATCGGTCAGGTAGAACCAGCTGACGATACCGAGCAGAATCGAGGGGATGCCCTCCAGGATGAACAGCCACTGCCAGCCCTTGAGGCCACCGGCGCCGTCGAGGCCGAGCAGCAGGCCGGAGATCGGCGCGCCGATCACCGTCGACACCGGAACCGCGATGGCGAAGCCCGCGAGGATGCGGGCACGGTATTGCGCCGGATACCAGTAGGTCAGATAGAGGATGATGCCCGGGAAGAAACCGGCCTCGGCGACACCGAGCAGGAATCGCAGCACATAGAAGCTGGTCGTACCGCTGACGAGGGCCATCAGGGCTGAAATGATGCCCCAGGTCACCATGATGCGGGCGATCCAGCGGCTGGCGCCGACCTTGTGCAGGATGATGTTGCTGGGCACCTCGAACAGGAAATAACCGAAGAAGAAGATGCCGGCGCCGAGGCTGAACACCACCGGGGAGAACTTCAACTCCTCGTTCATGGTCAGCGCGGCGAAGCCGAGATTGACGCGGTCGAGGTAAGAAAAGAAGTAGGCCAGAATCAGGAACGGCACGACCCGCCAGGAGATCGCCGACATGGTCGACGTCTCGATCGCGCTACGCGCGTCGGCGCGCAGATGTGCTGGTGCTTCGCTCATCAACTCCTCCCCAAACCCCGAACGGTCTTCGGCGCCGGTCACTGCGGCGGGCGCTCTTGCCACCGACCGTGGCGAAACATCGCAGGGATTTCAACCGTTGATTTCAGGTGAGTGGCGCGGCGTCCACCAGGTGCTGCGCCTCAGGCAGCGAGCGCATCGCCGATTCGCACCAATGCCCGGTCGACATCGTCGGCGGTGGTGCACAATCCGAAGCCGAAGCGCAGGCGATCACCGCGATGGTCGCAGTGCACGCCGACGGCGGCGAGGCAGCTCTCGATCTCCCCGGCCCGCGCGGTGCGGAAGGTCAGGAAGTTGCCGTGCGCGGCATCGCCGCCGAACGGCGTGATCAGGTCGGCGCGGCCCAGGCCCGCGATCGCCCGCGGCGCGATGCGGTCGAGAAAGCGTGCCATCAACGCCTGCGCGTGGCCATGGGCATCGCAGGCTGTGATGCCTTCCGCGGCGAGCCAGTCGAACACCGCGGCCATGCGGTAGAGGCCGGACGGATCGAAGGTGGCACCGAGGAAGCGGCCGGCATCCACAGGATAGCCCACCGTTTTGCCGGCCGGCGCCGCAAGGGCGCCGAAGTCGGCGAACCAGCCGGTGTCGCGCGGCCGCACGCCATGGCCCGGCGGACAATGCAGGAAGCAGGCCCCCTCGCCCGCCATGGCATACTTGTAGCCGCCGGCGAGATAGAACGCGCGGCTTGCCACCCCCGACAGATCGGTCGGCCGCGCCATGAAGCCATGATAGCCGTCGATGACCAGATAAGTGTCCGGCGACGGCAGCGCCGCGGCGAGCGAAGCGAGATCGCCGCAGGTGCCGCCCGAATTGAAGAACACCTGGCTGACGAAAACGAGGTCGTGGCCGCCGCCCGCGCACGTCGCCTGGAAACGCTCGGCAAAAGTCGCCAACGGCTCGGCGGGCACACGGGTGAGCGTGACGACACCATCCTCGCCGAGGCGATCGAGCTGGCGTCGTGCCGTGTGGAATTCGCCATCACTGGTCAGGATGCGGACCGGGCGATCGGCGGGAAAGCACGACAGCAGCCGGCGCAGGAACTCGTGGGTGTTGGGCGCGAAGGCAATCGTCGCGGGATCCGGCAGGCGGAGATGGCGCGCGAGATGCGCCTGGACCTGTGGCATCAGTTCGCCGAACACCAGCCGCCACTTGTCGCCGGCAAGCCGCGCCGCATCCATCCAGCAGCGCTCCTGCGCTGCCAGGGTAACGTCGGGCCAGTCGTGATGGCTGTGGCAGGCGAGATTGATGCGCTCCGGCGCAGCCGCCCGGAAGCGCGAGAAATGCGCGGCGAGATCAAGCAGCGGTCCGCGCGCGGTCATGACGCGGTCACGAAGCCCATGCGCGCCTGGACCTGGGCCGGCAACTCCGGCACCGCCGAGCGCGGAATGAGGAAGCTCGACAGGCGGAAGAGATCGCCGAAGATGCGATGGCGCTCCGCCGTGGTGCGCAGGTAGGCGTGGCCCGACGAGCCGCCGGTGCCGATCTTGACCCCGATCATGCGCTCGACCATCAGCGCATGGCGATAACGCCACAGCGTCATGGTCTCGTCGATGTCCATCAGCGCCGCGAGCAGGCGGAACGGCTGCTGCGCGGCCGGCTTGTCGCGGTACAGCGTGATGAACAGCGCGGCCTGCACCGCTGATCCTGACAGCCGCCAGCCGCCATTGTCGTCTGTGGCGGAGAAGATCGCCGAGAACGATGCGATCGCACGCTCGATGTTTCTGAGATCCCGCTCGCGCTTCTCCTGCGGAATCGCCGGGTCGCTGCGCACCATTTCGGCGTCGCGGGCGAGGTGCTTTTCGACCGCCGCACGGTAGGCGTCGCGGAAAGTGGCGCCGCCCCAGTCGAGGAACGGCGTGCGGGCCAGCCACTGGTCGAGCAGGTCGAACAGCGACGGCTTCTCGCCGGCTGCGCGGAAGGCCGCGCGATCACGCTCGGACAGCCGTTCGTCGATCGCCTTGTCGTCGAACGGCACGCGCGTCGCCGGCGCCAGCCCGAGCCGCGTCTCGATCAGGCGGAACTGGAGCGACTGGAAGCCCGACGCCGGCATCAACAGGTCGCGGAAATCGAGGAAGTCGAACGGCGTCATGGTCTCCAGCACGTCGAGCTGGCCGACCACGAGCTTGAGGATCTCGTGGATGCGGTTGAGGCCATGCACCACGCGCCCCATGGCATCGTCGGTGACAGGAATCGTGCCGAAGTCGGCCTCGATGCGATCGAGCTCATGCAGGATCTGCTTGAACCACAGCTCATAGGCCTGGTGGACGATGATGAACAGCATCTCGTCATGGGCGTCGACGCCGGCCTTGACGCTTTCCGGCTCCTGCGCCGACAGCAACCGGTCGAGCTTGAGATAGTCGCCGTAATATACCGGGGCGCGGGCCATGCATGCGTCTCCATTGAGCCGGGCTGCCGATCGCAAGAGGCCGCAGCACCAGCCGCCAGATTTGGCCCGGAGGCAAGCAAGGTCAATAGATATTTTATGCCTAAAACATCCGCAGGCTGCCGCCAGGCGCGGCGGCGGCGGCATCACTCATCGAGGTCGATGTCGGCGCCATTCTTGACCGGAATCGCCAGCAGCTCGCCCTCCAGCTCGCGCAGCATCTCGTGCAGGGCCTCGAGCTTCCTCGCGCCGTAGCGGCGGGTGATCTCGGCGTAGATCGCCTCGGAGATCGGCGCGACCACATCGATCAGCGCAACCCCCGCCGGGGTCAGGGACACGATGCCGCGCCGCAGGTCGCTCTCCGGCGATCGGCGCTGAATCAACTGCCGTCCTTCGAGATCGCGCAGGATGCGCGACAGGCTCGGCCCCAACAGGTAGGTCGCCCGCGCCAGCTCGCTGACCTCCATCTGCTCGATCGAGGTGAGCGCACGCAGGATGCGCCACTGCTGCTCGGTCAGGCCATGATCGCGGAGCGAAGGGCGGAACTGACGCATCACCGCTTCGCGGGAGCGCAGCAGCGCCATCGGCAGCGAGCGCGAGAAGTCGCGCATCGGCAACTTGCGGGGGGCCTTTCCGGCCGCGGCAGCGGGCTTCTTGCCGCCGACTGGCCTCGTCCCGGCCGACCGGGCCCCGACCGCCTTGGCGCTCTCGCCATCCGGCCGCGGGGGGCGGGTTTTGCCGCGCGTCAGTGTCCGCAGATTCTCTGTCATTCTCAACCATCTATCATGCGGCGTGACATTCCGGCCACTGGTGCGCGGCGGAAATCGGCAAGAACTGCGTTGATCCCATCAACTTAACATGTTAAATACTTTGTCAAATGATCCCGGGAGGCAGCGTTTTCCAATGAGTTTGACCGAGAATGCCATCAAGGATGCGGCCAAGCGCCTGTTCGAGGCCGAGAGGGACCGCAAGCAGATCCGCCAGGTCTCGATCGAGCATCCGGACATGACCATCGCCGACGCCTACGCGGTGCAGACCGCCCTGGTCGCGCTCAAGGTCGCCGCCGGCGCCAAGGTCCGCGGTCACAAGATCGGCCTGACCTCCAAGGCGATGCAGAGCGCGCTCAACATCGACGAGCCGGACTCCGGCGTGCTGTTCGACGACATGTTCTTCAATGACGGCGGCCTGGTTCCGACCGACCGCTTCATCGCCACCCGTGTCGAGGCGGAACTCGCCTTCGTGATGAAGCACCGCCTCGCCGGTCCCAACTGCACCATCTTCGACGTCCTCAACGCCACCGACTTTGTCGTGCCGGCGCTTGAAATCCTCGACACCCGTATCGAGCGCGTCGACCCGCAGACCAAGGCGACCCGCAAGATCTATGACACCATCGCCGACAACGCCGCCAATGCCGGCATCGTGCTCGGCGGCCGGCCGCTGCGGCCACTCGACACCGACCTGCGCTGGATTGGCGCCCTGTGCTACCGTAACGGCCAGCTCGAGGAAACCGGCCTCGCCGCCGGCGTGCTGAACCATCCGGCCAACGGCATCGTCTGGCTGGTCAAGCGCCTCGCTCCGCTCGGTCTTGCGCTGGAACCCGGCCAGGTGGTGCTCGCCGGATCGTTCATCCGTCCGATCGAGACGCGCAAGGGCGATACCATCCAGGCCGATTTCGGCGCCTATGGATCGGTGAGCTGCTACTTCGCTTGAAATGCCCGATGGAGCGCATCGCATGCCGCATTTCATCATCGAATATTCCGCCAATCTCTCCGATCGGGTCGATATGCCGGCGGTCGTCGATCTCGTCCGCCGCGCGGCGATCGAGACCGGCGTGTTCCCGCTCGGCGGCATCCGCGTCCGTGCGATCCGCTGCGACGACTACGCCATCGCCGACGGCGATCCGCGCCATGGCTTTCTGGCCATGACGCTGCGCATGGGCCAGGGCCGCGACCTGCCGACCCGCAAGCAGGCCGGCGCCCATATCTTCGAGGCACTGTCGGCGCACCTCGATCCTGTCTTCACATCGAGCCGTTTCGCGCTGTCGTTCGAGATCGTCGAGATCCAGAACGAGACCAGCTGGAAGCGGAATAACCTCCACGACTATCTCAAGGCCGAGGCAAGTCATGGCTAAATCCGAAACCACCTTCGCCGCCAACGTCGAGCGCGCCAAGCCGCTGCTGGAGAAACTCCGCGCCGACGGCATCTCCCACTTCATCGACGGCAAGTCCGTTCCCGCGGCTTCGGGGCGTACCTTCGAGACCCAGTCGCCGATCGACAACACAACGCTCGCGACCGTCGCCCGCGGCGACGCCGCCGATATCGCCGCCGCCGCCAAGGCGGCCGAGAAGGCATTCCGCTCCTGGCGCAGCATGGCACCGGAGAAGCGCAAGAAGCTGCTGCACAAGCTTGCCGATGCCATCGAGGCGCGCGCCGACGACATCGCCGCGCTGGAGTGCATCGATACCGGCCAGGCGCATCGCTTCATGGCCAAGGCCGCGTTGCGCGGCGCGGAGAACTTCCGCTTCTTCGCCGACCGTGCCCCGGAAGCCCGCGATGGCAAGAACATGCCGGGCGAAGAGCACTGGAACATCTCGACCCGCGTGCCGATCGGCCCCGTCGGCGTGATCACGCCGTGGAACACGCCGTTCATGCTGTCGACCTGGAAGATCGCACCGGCGCTCGCCGCCGGCTGCACCGTGGTGCACAAGCCGGCGGAATGGTCGCCGATCACCGCGGACCTGCTGGTGCGCCTCGCCCATGAGGCCGGCATCCCCGACGGTGTGTTCAACACCGTGCACGGCTTCGGCGAGGACGCCGGCAAGTCGCTGACCCAGCATCCGTCCATCAAGGCGATCTCGTTCGTCGGCGAAAGCGCGACCGGTTCCGCGATCATGGCGCAGGGCGCCCCGACGCTGAAACGCGTGCATTTCGAACTCGGCGGCAAGAACCCGGTGATCGTGTTCGACGACGCCGATCTCGAGCGTGCGCTCGACGCCGTGGTGTTCATGATCTACTCGCTGAACGGCGAACGCTGCACGTCGTCGAGCCGCCTGCTGGTGCACGAGAGCATCGCCGATGCCTTCAACGACAAGCTCGCCGCGCGCGTGCGGGCGCTGAAGGTCGGTCACCCGCTCGATCCGGCGTCCGAGGTCGGTCCGTTGATCCACGAGCGTCACTTCAGCAAGGTCTGCTCGTACTTCGACATCGCCCGCAAGGATGGCGCCACCATCGCCGTCGGCGGCAAGCCCCACGACGGCCCCGGCGGCGGACACTATGTGCTGCCGACGCTGGTCACCGGCGCGACCAGCTCCATGCGCGTCGCCCAGGAGGAAGTGTTCGGACCATTCCTGACGGTGATCCCGTTCAAGGACGAGGCCGATGCCATCGCCATCGCCAACAGCGTGCAGTATGGCCTGACCGGCTATGTCTGGACCCGCGACATGGGCCGTGCGCTGCGCGTCGCCGATGAGCTCGAGGCCGGCATGATCTGGCTGAACTCCGAGAACGTGCGGCACCTGCCGACGCCGTTCGGCGGCATGAAGGCCTCCGGCATCGGCCGGGACGGCGGCGACTACTCTTTCGAGTTCTACATGGAAACCAAGCACGTCAGCCTTGCGCGGGGCACGCACAAGATCCAGCGGCTCGGCGTTCAATAGACTGACACCCTTTCAGACAAGAGGAAACACAACCATGCCCGTTCCCCAGCATACGTTCCAACCGCCATTCAACGTGCTGCGCTGCAGCCACGTCGTGCTGGACGTGCCCGATCTCGCGGCCACCCGCGCGTTCTACGAGAACGCCATCGGCCTGCATGTCGAGGACGCCGACAGCGAAACCGTCTACCTGCGCGGCAGCGAAGAGCATCAGCACCACTCGCTGGTGCTGCGCAAGGCGAAGACCTCGGCCTGCAACCGCATGGCGTTCAAGGTCGGCAACGAGCAGGATCTCGACAAGGCCGCTGAATTCCTCAAGGAGAACGGCATCACCCCGACCTTCGTCGAGCGGCCGTTCCAGGGCCGTACGCTGCACTTCACCGATCCGCTCGGCTATCCGATCGAGCTCTACGTTACGATGGAAAAGCGCCCGCACCTGCTGCGCCGCTACGACCTCTACAAGGGCTGCCATCCGCAGCGCTTCGACCACTTCAACGTGTTCTCGCACAACGTCCAGGGCACCGTGGACTTCTACGCCCGCCTCGGCTTCCGCCTCACCGAATACGCCGAGGAAGACGGCCCGGATGGCCGCATCGCCGCCGCCTGGATGCACCGCAAGGGCAACGTCCACGACTTCGCCATCACCAACGGCCGCGGCCCGCGCCTGCACCACTTCGCCTACTGGGTGCCGACGGCGATGAACATCCTGCACCTGTGCGACGTGATGGCGACCAGCGGCTATCTCGAGAATCTCGAGCGCGGCCCAGGCCGGCACGGCATCGCCAATGCGTTCTTCCTCTACGTGCGCGATCCCGCCGGCCATCGCCTCGAACTCTACACCAGCGACTACCAGACCATGGACCACGACCATGAACCGCTGCGCTGGTCGCTGCGCGATCCGCGCCGCCAGACCCTGTGGGGCGCGCCGGCGCCGCGCTCCTGGTTCGAGGAAGGCTCGGCGTTCACCGGCCAGGCCGTGCACGATCCGCTTTTCGTCGCCGACGTCATCGTCGCGAGCTGACAGGACGTCGCCCCCATGACCCAGCCCGTCCGCTTTGCCACCTACCTGAAGGACGGTTCGGAACGCTACGGCGCAGTGATCGACGATGCCATCGTCGATCTCTCGTCGCGTTTCGGACGCGACTATCCCACCCTGCGCGAGGTGATCGCGGCAGGCGCGCTGCCCCGCCTCGCTGACGCCGCCGCCGGCGCCAGCGCCGACCTCAAGCTCTCCGACGCCGTGCTGCGGCCGCCGATCCCGGCGCCGGAGAAGATCATCTGCATCGGCGTCAACTACCCGGACCGCAACGCCGAATACAAGGACGGCCAGGACGCGCCGAAGTACCCGAGCATGTTCATGCGCACGCCGCGGTCGTTCGTCGGCCACGGTGCGCCGCTGGTGCGCCCGAAGGCGTCGCCGCAGCTCGACTACGAGGGCGAACTCGTGCTCGTCATCGGCAAGGCCGGCCGCCATATCGCCGAGAAGGATGCCCTCGATCATGTCGCAGCGGTCACGCTGTGCAACGAGGGCACCATTCGCGACTGGGTGCGGCACGCCAAGTTCAACGTGACGCAGGGCAAGAACTTCGATTCCACCGGCAGCCTCGGCCCGTGGATCGTGCCGTTCAGCGGCGAAGCCCAGATCGCCGACGTGC
The DNA here is from genome assembly GCF_018131225.1 of Bradyrhizobium sp. U87765 SZCCT0048. GTDB lineage: Bacteria > Pseudomonadota > Alphaproteobacteria > Rhizobiales > Xanthobacteraceae > Bradyrhizobium_A. Next base: position 2,338,490 of record NZ_JAFCMM010000001.1, read on the forward strand.
GGCTGACGACCAGGGTCAATGGCGAGCTGCGCCAGGACGACCGCACCAGCCGCTTGATTTTCGGCTTCCGCTACCTCATCAACTACATCTCGACATTCACCACCCTGGTGCCCGGGGACGTCATCGTCACCGGAACCCCCACCGGGGCCGGCGCACGGTTCGACCCGCCGCGTTACCTCAAGCCGGGTGACGTGATCGAGGTCGAGGTCGACAATATCGGCGTGCTTCGCAACGGCGTCGTCGACGAGCAGTAGAACCAGACAAGAAACGACAAAGGAGCAGGCGATGACGGTAAGGACAGGTGGCGAAGCGATTGTTGATGGTCTCCTCGCTCATGATGTCGATACCGTCTTCGGCCTGCCCGGCGCCCAGATCTACGGGCTGTTCGACGCCTTCAAGCGCGCCGAGCCGCAACTGAAGGTGATCGGCGCCCGCCACGAGCAGGCGTGCGGCTACATGGCGTTCGGCTATGCCCGCGCCAGCGGCAAGCCCGGCGTATTCAGCGTCGTGCCCGGCCCGGGCGTGCTCAACGCCTCGGCGGCGATGCTCACCGCATTTGGCTGCAATGAACCCGTGCTGTGCCTCACCGGCCAGGTGCCGACCCAGTTCCTCGGCAAGGGCCGTGGCCATCTCCACGAGATGCCGGACCAGCTCGCAACGTTGCGCAGCATCCTGAAATGGGCGGAACGCGTCGAGCATCCCGGTGCGGCCCCCGCGACCATCGCCCGCGCCTTCCAGGAAATGACCTCGGGCCGGCGCGGCCCGGTGTCGGTCGAGATGCCGTGGGACGTGTTCACCCAGCGTGCAGCAACCTCGCCGCTCGCGCCGCTGGCCCCGCTGCCGTCGCCCGAGCCGGACGCCGACCAGATCCAGGCGGCAGCAAAGCTGATCGCCGGCAGCAAGGCACCGATGATCTTCGTCGGCGCTGGCGCAATCCATGCCGCGGACGAGATTCTCGAGCTCGCCGAGCTGATCGACGCACCGGTGGTCGCCTTCCGGAGCGGCCGTGGCATCGTCAGCAATGCCCATGACCTCGGCCTCACCATGGCGGCGGCCTACCGGCTGTGGCCGCAGACCGACCTGATCGTCGGCATCGGCACGCGCCTCGAACTGCCGTCATGGCGCTGGCCGTATCGTCCGGCCGGCCAGAAGTCCGTTCGCATCGATATCGACGCCGTCGAGATGCGCCGCTTCACCGCCGACGTCGGCATCGTCTCGGACGCCCGCGACGGCACCACGGCGCTGCTCGCCGCGGTGCGCAAGCAGGGCTACGCCAGACAGGGCGGCCGCCGCGACATCATCCGCGAGGCGACCCTCGGCGCGCAGCAGCAGATCCAGTCGGTGCAGCCGCAGATGGGCTACCTCAATGTGCTGCGCGACGTGCTGCCGCACGATGGCATCGTCACCGACGAGCTGTCCCAGGTCGGCTTCGCCTCCTGGTACGGCCTGCCGATCTACAAGCCGCGCACCTTCATCTCCTCGGGCTACCAGGGCACGCTCGGCTCCGGCTTCCCGACCGCGCTCGGCGCCAAGGTCGCCAACCCGGACAAGCCGGTCGTCGCGATCACCGGTGACGGCGGCTTCATGTTCGGCGTGCAGGAGCTTGCCACCGCCGTGCAGTACAAGATCGGCGTGGTCACGCTGGTGTTCAACAACAGCGCCTATGGCAACGTCCGCCGCGACCAGAAGACGGTGTTCGACGGCCGCGTTGTGGCCGCCGACCTCGTCAACCCAGATTTCGTCAAGCTTGCCGAGTCTTTCGGCGTCGGTGCAGCGCATGTCAATTCGCCGGAAGCCTTCCGTCCGGCTCTGGAAAAGGCGCTGGCCGATGGCGGCCCCACCCTGATCTCGGTCGACGTGCCCCGCGATTCCGAAACCAGCCCCTGGCGCTTCATCCATCCGCCGAAGCCGGACGGCGTTTGAGAGCGACGGCGCGCACCTGAACGCGAGGGCCATGCCTCGAACCTCACGCGGCCGCCCGCGACCGGGGCCACACCCTGCGTGGCCCCGTCGAAAACGCCCGACCTAGTCCGTCAGGCTGAGGTTCTCCAACTGCCGGTCGTGACGCAACATGCGTTGCACGACACGATCGCGGGATTGCTTGACGTGGGCGATGACGGCTTTCCGCGCCGCCGGCCCGTCCCGCCTGGCCAGGGCGGCGATGATATCGTCGTGATCGTGCTTGAGATCGCCATCGTCGATCTCGCTCAGGCCGGCAAACAGCACCCGCTGAATTTCATCGAAGGTCTGCTTCGTCGCCTTCACGAGGCGCGCATTTTCGGAAATCGACGCGATCAGTTCATGGAACGCCTGGTTGGCCTGCATGAAATTCCGATAGCTTTGGGGGTCCCCGATCGCGAGGGAGACGGACGACAGGCGCTGCATCTCACGGATGTGCTGGTCGGTGATGCGCGGGGCCGCAAGCTCCGCCGCGGCCCCCTCATTGATCATGCGCATCTGCACGAGTTCGTGGAAGTCGCGAAGAGTCAGTTCGACAACCGCGTAGCCCCGCCTCGGGATGACCTTGACCAGCCCATCCTGACGAAGCCTGGTCAACGCCTCGCGCAACGGCGAGGTACTGACCTTGTATCGCGCGATCAGATCCGCCTCATTGAAGACCTGGCCCTGCGGGATCTCGCCGAGAGTGATGGCGATGCGCAAATCCTCGTAGACACGCTCCCCCAGAGAGAGTTTGGCGCCTGCCTTGCCGTTGTTCATCGAATGGTCCGACCCGTTTCCCTCTGCCAGGCGCGACCGCCAGCCCGCTGGCGACCCCGGCGCATCCGGAGCGAAAGCCGGGCCCGGATTCGGCGCCATCATACGGTGCCAGGCGCGAAAAATCGCCGGGTCAGCGCAATCCCGATGGCGGCGATCAAGGTGACGAGGCTGACAGCCATCAAGCCTCCGGAAACATCGCCGGTCCGGCTCGCCGTTATCCCCAGGCCGTACGGCGCGAGGAAGCCGCCGAGGTTGCCGAACGAGTTGATCACGGCGATCCCGCCTGCCGCCGCCGCCCCCGCGAACAGGCGGTTGGGCATCTGCCAGAAGACGGGTATCGCGCCGTAGGCGCCCGCCAGCGCAAACGCGAAAGCGGCGATGGTGATCTCCGCCGAACTGTGAAGGAAAATCGCGACCACGCTCAGCGCAACGCTCGCCACCACGAGGGACAGCACGCACAGGGCCAGCGGGCGCCCGGTTCGATCGGCGACAAATCCGTTCAGGATCATGCAAGCCGATCCGAGCAGGGATGCCCCGGACACGATCCACCCGATGGCCGAAATATCGGCAACGCCCGCGCCGCGGATGATGGTCGGGCCCCAGAAGGCAACGGTGGCGTTGGCGATGATCACGCAGAAGTAGATCGATGTGAAGACCCACAGGCGCCGGTCACGGAGCACCGAGCCGAAATCGCTCTCGCGGCTTCCCAGGAGTTCGCGATCGCGCTTCAGGTCCGCGGCTATGGCCGCACGCTCCTCCGGCGACAGCCAGTGCGCCTCATCGAGCCTGTTCGTGAGATAGAAAAGACAGAAGACGCCGATCAGGATCGTCGGCCCGCCCTCGATGATGAAGAGCCACTGCCAGCCCGACAGCGTGAGATGGGTGTGGAGCGTGCTCATGATCAGGCCAGCGAGCGGGCCACCGAAGACGCCCGACAGCGCCACCGAGGACATGAAGATGCCGAACACTTTGGCCCGCCGATCGCTCGGGAACCAGAGCGTCAGATAGAGGATGACGCCGGGAAAAAAGCCCGCCTCGAAGGCACCAAGTGCAAATCGCAGCGCGTAGAACGCCGTCGGCGTCGAGACCAGCGCCATCAGCGTACAAGTGATACCCCACCCGATCGCAATCCGCGCGATCGTGCCGCGCGCGCCGATCTTCTGCAGCAGGAGATTGCTCGGAACTTCGAAGAACAGGTAGCCGATGTAGAAGATTCCCGCGCCCAACCCGTAGACGGCATCGCTGAAGCCGAGGTCGTCCATCATCTGGAGCTTAGCGAAACTGACATTGACGCGATCGATCCATGCCAGGACCCACAACAGCATCAGGACCGGGATCAGCCGAAGGGCGATCTTCCGATAAATCGGACCGACGTCATCAGCTGCGCCCGTGACGGCGGCACACTCGGCAACACTGCTCATCCCCGGGCTTCCTTCCCTTTGCCACATCGGTCTTGGGGCACAACGCGTGCGCCCGACAATAAAACATCAAAAAAATTTTATGTAGTCAAGAATCAATCAAGCTGCCTGCGCATGGAACCCAAGGAGAGCGCATTAGCTAATAATTTTGCTTGATTAACATCTGGAATGCGCTCACCTATTAAAACATCAAAAAAATATGGATAGCAGATATGGATCGTTACCCGGTGCTGGCTGCGGCTGGCGACATCGTCATCAGACACAGGCTGTTCAGCGAGGGGGCCATTGCCTACCCCGGCTACGAAAGCACACTGGGGTACCTCCGACGCTCCGATCTGGTGTGGGGATCGTGCGAAGTGCAGTTCGCGCGCAAGGGCTACAGAACGGACGCCCCGATCGCCTATCTCTCCGATCCTGCAATCGCCGGGGATCTCGGCCGGGCTGGCTTCGAGATCATGACGGTTGCCACGAACCACACCTGCGACTTCGGCCCCGAGGCGTTCCTGGAGACGCTCGAGCACCTGCGCGACGCCGGCATCACGCCGGTCGGAGGCGGCCGCACCGTCAATGAGGCCATGGCACCGGTCGTTCGCGACGTCGCTGGGCGCCGCATCGGCTTTCTGGCGGTCTCGTGCCTGCTGCCGCCCGACTACGCCGCGACGGACCAGCGTCCGGGCATCGCGCCGCTGAGGGTCGATCAATGGGCGGAGTTTCATCCGGTCATGCTCGCCACCGAGCCCGGAGCCCCGCTGAAGATGCGCAGCCGCATCCAGACCGAGGATCTCGAAACCCTCGTGAACGCGATCCGCAAGCTGCGGCCAGACGTCGACTATCTGGTCGTCAGCGTTCATTGGGGCTACGGGCGCGGCGATACGCAGGCGGAATATCAGCGCCCGCTCGGCCACGCGATCATCGATGCCGGCGCCGACCTGGTCCTGGGCAACCACCCCCACAGTCCCGCAGGCCTCGAGACCTATCGCGGACGGCCGATCCTCTACAGCCTCGGCAATCATGTCGCGCAGCAGGACTGGGCCAACGCCACGCCGGTTCAGAAGGAGATCTTCTCGCAGATCGATCCATGGTCGCTGGTGTGTCGCATCGAATTCAGCCAGGGCGGCGTGCGGTCGATCGAGTTTTGCGCCACCGAGTGCGATGCCGAGGGCATGCCAAATCTCATCACGAGCAAGGACGCGTCGCGACCGGTCCTTGAACGCTTTCGCCGCATGTCGGCAAACATGGGCACCGCCATGGAGATCGAAGGACATTGCGCGATCGCCCGCTTCGCCGAGGCCGAAGCCGCGCCCCGCGGTTCATGACGCAGTTCCACCTCCCGCCATGCACGAACGGCCACGACAATGAGAAAACGCATCCTGCTGGTTTCACTCGGCGGGACCATTACCATGGTCAGGACAACGTCGTCGGGCCTGCTGCCGAAACTCTCCGCGGACGATCTGCTGCGTCAATCGCCTGAGATCGCAGCCCTGGCGGACATCGAGACGTGGTCGCCGGCAATGCTGCCCAGCGCCTCCTTAAGCCTTGCCCAGATCATCGATCTGGCGCGGGAGCTGCGCGAGCGGTTCGCAAGGGGATGCGACGGCGCTGTCATCGTCCAGGGCACGGACACCCTGGAGGAAACGGCCTTTATTCTCGACTGCCTGATTCCCGAGGCCCAGCCCGTGGTGGTGACGGGGGCCATGAGAGGCGGCGATGTCACGGGGGCCGACGGCCCGACCAACATTGCCGACGCCCTGCGTGTGGCTGTCGACGATGAAAGCCGCGGACGCGGGACACTCGTGGTCTTTTGTGGAGACGTTCATGCCGCGAGGCTCGTCCGCAAGACCGACACGGTCAGCCTGTCGGCCTTTCAGTCGGTTGGCCGGGCAGCGGTCGGCGCCGTGGTCGAGGGTCAGGTGCAGTTTCACGGTCGCACGGCGCGCTCGCCGGCGCTCCTCTCCGTTGATCCCGCACGAGAGCGACCGGTCGCCCTGTTCCGCTTCGCCATGGGTGAGGATGATCGATGGCTGCGGTGCCTGCCCGATCTCGGCTATGGCGGCCTCGTCATCGAGGGCGCCGGCGGCGGACATGTTGCCGCGGCGATGATGCCTGCAATTCGCGAGCTGGCCACGCTGATGCCTGTCGTGCTCGCCAGCCGCTGTTCGACTGGCCCCGTCCTCCGGCACACCTATGCCTACCCTGGCTCCGAAATCGACCTCCTCTCCGCGGGCCTGCTGCACGCCGGCGATCTCTGCGGCCTCAAGGCCCGGCTGCTCATCGCCCTCGTGCTGATGTGCACCAGCGATCGGAGCCGCATCGAGGCGGAATTCCGTGCGCGCGCCAACGCTCCTGTCCGCCGGGAGGCGATGTCGTGAAGCTCAGCTCCCCGTCGGTCAGGATCGAGCGGAGTTCGCTCGCACGCAGCATCGTGAAAAAGACGGCGCAACATGATGGCGCGCCCCATGAATGACGACATCGAACGCGCCATCGGCTGGCGCCGCCATCTTCATGCCCATCCCGAAATTCTCTATGATCTGCCGGTCACGACGCGCTTCGTCGCCAAACGCCTTGCGGAGGCTGGCGTCGACGTTCTCGAAACGGGGATCGGACGCTGCGGCATCGTCGCACTGATCCATGGACGCACCCCATCCAGCCGTGTCGTGGGCCTGCGCGCGGACATGGATGCGCTGCCGATCGATGAGCAAACGGCCCTGCCCTATGCCTCCCGCACGCCCGGACGGATGCATGCGTGCGGCCACGACGGCCACACGGCGATGCTGCTCGGCGCAGCGCGACGCCTCGCGACGACGCGCGCTTTTTCCGGCACGATCGCACTCGTCTTCCAGCCGGCCGAGGAAGGCGGTGCCGGAGCCAAGGCGATGATCGACGATGGCGTACTTGCCCGTTTCGGAATCACGGAGATGTACGGCCTCCATGCGATGCCGGCGCTGCCCATCGGCCATTTCGCGACGCGGCCGGGAGCCCTGATGGCCTCCTCCGACCTCATCGCGATCGAGCTGAATGGCCGCGGCGGCCATGCCGGCGCGCCCCACCTTGCGGACGACATGGTTCTGGCGGGAGCCGCGATCGTGCAGGCGGTTCAGCGGATCACGTCCCGCACGCTCGACCCGATCGAACCCGCGGTGGTGTCACTGACCTGCTTCCAGGCCGGCGAGCGGGAAAACGTCATGCCGGCCACAGCGACGATCAGGGGCACTGTCCGCGCGCTCAACGAGACGGCCCGGCAAGGCATCGAACGCGAGCTACGCCGGATGGTGCCGAAGGTTGCGGAGGGGTTTGGTGTCGAGGCCAGCGTTAGCTACCGGCGTGAATATCCCGTCACCGTCAACAATGCCGACAAGGTAACCCTGGCGGTCGGCGCCGCCCGCGCCCTGGTCGGAGATCAGGCAGTCGACCGCGCCACGAGACCAATTCTCGCATCCGAAGACTTCGCTTATTTCCTGGCCGAGAGACCTGGTGCCTTTGTCTTCATTGGCAACGGACCGAGCTCCCCGCTTCACTCACCGACCTTCGATTTCGCCGACGCGGCCATTCCCTTCGGGATCGATTTTCTATGCCGCCTCGCGGAGCTTGCCACAGCGGCTTCGGCCGCCAACGAAAGGACATCATCATGATGAAATCGCTGCCCCATCTATTTGCGATGGTGTTCATTGCGTCCACGCTCGTGCCCGGGGTCGCCCGGGCGAACGACGAGGAGGAGCTCGTGAAACTGTCGTACCTCGACGGCAGGCCGGCGACGGTGGGCATCGACGCGATCAACAAGGTTCTGGCCCCGATCGGCACGCACATCAGCTTGGCGCCGATTCCGGCGGACGCGGCGCCTTACATCGCGGCCTCCAGGACGCGCCAACTGACCGAAGACGAAGGCCAGCACGTCATGGCTTTGTTCGCCCTGCACCGCGGACAGCTGCTGCAGGCGATTGCGCAAGCCGGCCGCAAGCAGGAAGCTCATCGCGGCGGCTACCTGACGACATCCGACGTCGGCGATACGCCATATCCGAAGCTGTTCGACATGAAGGCCATTCCGGCCGACGTGAAGCCCGTCGCCCAGGCCAAATACGGCAAATTCCACGTCAATACGTCGGATGACGGTTTCGGGCTCGACGAGCTGATGACCATCGTATCCGGCGGTCCCTGGATCTGGTTCTTCCGGCTGCCGAACGGCGACCCCGTGAAGCTGACCGTCGGGCCTCTGCGGCCCGGCGGAAAGGCCGTGCGTGTCAGCTACGCCGGCCTCGTCCCGCACGCCGCATTTCTCAATGCACCCGACGGACTGACCGTGGCCTATGCCATCGGGCCGAAGAATTTTCGCATGCGTTACGATGACCGCAGCGTTGCCGGCGCCGACATTCTGGGAACCAACCCGTGGATCGATTTCACGGGCAGTGCTCCGAAGCTGCGGAATTGACGCCGATGCCGAAGACTTCGGAGAGAACTTCGGCGCCGATAGGCGCTCATCGCGACATGATCGGATACGGCGACACGCCGCCCGATCCGCAATGGCCGGGCGACGCCTATCTCGCCCTTCAGATCGTGCTCAACTACGAAGAGGGCGGCGAAAATTCGCCACTGTATGGTGATGCGACGTCGGAATCCTATCTGTCCGAACTCGTCGGAATCGCGCCGTACGTCGGGAAGCGCAACCTCAATATCGAGTCTCTCTACGAATACGGCTCGCGGGCCGGCTTCTGGCGACTTCGGCGATTGATGGTGGAACGCGGCATGCCGCTGACGGTGTTCGGCGTGGCGACGGCCTTGGCGGCGAACCCGACCGCGGTGAAGGCGATGGTCGACGCCGGATGGGACATCGCTTCGCACGGCCTGCGCTGGATCGACTACAAGGATTTCGACCCCGCCGAGGAAGAAGCGCATGTTCGCGCCGCGCTCGATCTTCACGAACAGACCACCGGATCACGCCCGCTCGGATGGTACACGGGTCGTCTCTCCGAGCAGACCCTCGATATCGTGATGGATCATGGCGACCTTCTCTACTCGTCGGATTCCTACTGCGATGACCTGCCGTACTGGGTGCATCGCCGCGACAGACGCCACCTGATCGTTCCCTACAGCCTCGACACGAACGACATGCGCTTCGTCTCCCCGCAAGGCTTCAATGCGGGAGACCAGTTTCTGTCCTATCTGAGGGACACATTCGATGTCCTGTATGACGAAGGGCGGAAGGGGCAGCCGAAAATGATGTCGGTCGGACTGCATTGCCGAATTGCGGGGCGCCCAGGCCGAACCGCGGCGCTTGCGCGATTTCTCGATCATGTCGCGGAAAGGCCGCGCGTATGGATCACAACCCGCGCCGACATCGCAAGACACTGGCACGCGCATCATGCTCGCGAGGGCGTGACGGGCTGAAGCCGGCGTCCGACCGGGCCTCCGCTGACGCACCAGCGTGGGATCACCCTGGACGTGCTGACCGCCTACCCGCTGATCCTGATGGACCAGGACACCAGCGTTCGTGAGAGCGTCGATCCCGCCCGCTGACAGCGTGTCCTGTCAGGCCTTCGGCGCCGGATGGATCGGATCGACCCACAGTACGGTTTCCGGCTTCTCCACCGGCTCGATGTCGAGATTGATCGCGACCGCCTCACCATCGCTGCGCACCAGCACGCACTCCAGAACCTCGTCGGGGCTAGCATTGATCTCCTGATGCGGCACATAGGGCGGCACGAAGATGAAGTCCCCCGGGCCGGCCTCCGCCGTGAACTGCAGCTGCTCGCCCCAGCGCATGCGCGCCTTGCCCCGCACGACGTAGATGACGCTCTCGAGATGGCCATGATGGTGCGCGCCGGTCTTGGCGTCGGGGTGAATTGTCACCGTTCCGGCCCACAGCTTCTGCGCACCGACCCGGGCAAAATTGATGGCCGCTTTGCGGTCCATTCCAGCCGTCGACGGCACATTGGAATCGAGCTGATTCCCCGGAATCACCCGCACCCCGTCATGCTTCCAGCGGTCATGATCGCCATGGCCATGATCACCGTGGTCATGGTGATGATCATGAGAGTGGGGGTGATCGTGCGAACCGCTCATGGCCTGCCCTGTTCCGTTGGTCTGCTTCACATGGTCGACGGCGGCGCGTGACACGGGAACACGGGTTCCGCCGCAAACACGTCAACAGAACAGGAACCATTCGTCAACGGGACGGTTGAGAAGGCACCAATTCATTCCAGCATGGAGATCAACGATGGGAAGCACGATGGACAAGGCCAAGGGCATCGCCAACGAAGCCGCCGGCAAGGCCAAGCAACATATCGGCGAGGCGATCGACTCGCCGAAGCTGCAGGCCGAAGGCGCGATTCAGGAAGCGAAGGGCCATGCCCAGAAGGCGCTCGGCGACGCCAAGGCGGCGGCCAAGGATGCAGCCAACAAGGCGGCCGACTTTGCCAACCGCAAGCTCTGACCGCGGCAGCGTTTGATCCTGCTCACCACATGCGACGGGGCCGGCCTTCGGGCCGGTCCCGCCGTGCGTGCCTTCAGCTATTTGGCGCTGAGCAGATCGACCTTGGTGTTCGCGATACGCAACCGACCGGCAAGGAGAGCCGCGAGGTTGTGCATGATCTGCCGTCCGACCGCAGGATAGCGCTCGGTGAAGTGCTGAAACGCCTCGATCGGAATTTCGATCGAGGCTACTGCGCTATCGGCAACGACATCGGCGGCGCGCCGGTCACCCAGCAGCGCCATCTCGCCGACCACCATGCCGCCGGTGAGGACCGCCAGACGCACCCCGCTCGGCAGCCGCACGCTGACTTCGCCGCTCAGGAGCAGAAACAGCGACGTGCCGGGCTCGCCTGCGCGCATCAGCACATCGCCGGGCTGGAAATGGCGCTCGCCACCGAGTTCGGTCAGAGCGGCAATGCCGTCAGAAGAAACATCGGTCAGCAGCGCCTGCTCCGGCAGCGGCACCGACCCCGCTTGCGCGATACGGCCGCCATAACGATGGACGATCTGATCCTCCGCCCACTCGATCGCCTGGTCGAGCTCGGCAAACGTCCGCACGCTGGTCATTCCGTCCGTCCAGCGGCTGATGGCGTCCCAGGTCAGCGACTCCTGCCCCAGGCCCGACAGCACCGTGGTGACGCGCCGGCTCTCCAGCTCGCGCAGGCCGTCGGCCAGCAGCCGCGCCGCCGCGCTGGAGACATCGGCAACGCGCCGGAAATCGACGATCAGGATCTGCGGCAGGCCCTTGCCGATCATCTGGCGCGAAATGTAGTCCACGGTGACGAATGAGAGCGAACCGACCAGCTCGATGATGCGGACTGCATCGGGATGAGATTCAAGAATGCGGCGCTGCGCCGCCGGCCGGCTGCGGCGCGACGCGCCGCGGCCGATGTCGTAATCGGCCATCACGCTGGTGCGCGAGTTGCCGTTGCGGTTGAGCATGTGCAGGTCGAAATGGGTCGACAGCAGCTCGCACATCGCAATGCCGCGCACGCTGTTGCCATGCGCATCGAGGCGTGGCGAGAAGCTGCCGAAGCCGAACTGCGAGGGCAGCGCGGCGAGAATGCCGCCGCCGACCCCGCTCTTGGCGGGGATCCCGACACGATAGATCCATGCGCCGGCATAGTCGTACATGCCTGCCGTCGTCATCACTGACAGCGTGCGCGCCACCGCGTAGGGGGCGACCACCTGCTCGCCCGTGAACGGGTTGAGGCCGCGGTTGGCCAGCGTCGCGGCCATCACAGCGAGATCCCGCGCGGTGACCAGCATGGAGCACTGCCGGAAATAGACATCGAGTACGGCGCCGACGTCGCCACCGATCACCGCGGCATTGCGCAGCAGATAGCCGATGGCACGGTTGCGGTCGCCCGTGGCACGCTCCGAGGCGTAGACCGCCTCGTCGACACCGAGTTCGCGCCCCGCGAAACGTTCGAGCCCCCGCCGGATAAACGCGAAAGCGTCCGCGCCTTTCGCCGCCGCGATCAGCCCGGAGCAGGTGATCGCCCCGGCATTGACCATGGCGTTGAACGGCTTGTTGTCGGCGTTGAGACGAATCGAATTGAAAGCGTCGCCGCTCGGCTCGACGCCGATCACCGATTCGACGGATGCCGGCCCAAGGCTGTCGAGCGCCAGCGCGAACACGAAGGCCTTGGAGATCGACTGGATCGTGAACGGCACAGCGGTGTCGCCCACCTCATAGAGATGGCCATCGATGGTGGCGAGACTGACGCCAAAATGATCGGGATCGGCCTTGGACAGCTCCGGAATGTAGCAGGTGACCTCCCCACTCTGATCGCCGGCCAGGCGAGCGTGGCTGTCGCGCAGGAATTGCTGCAGCGGCGGGCGCACGGCTGGCGGATCGCCGAGCGGGGCTTGCGTCGTCATGGCTCGGGATCCTCCTGTCGCCTGGTGACCAGCCTCCGCGAGGAGGCTGGCGCCAAGCTGTCACGGTGTCGTTGCCACGGTCAATTGGCATTCCCGTGACCGGCGCACCGGCGCAGGTTTCACTTTAGAAGCCGTAGAGCTCCGCTGGCGTCGTCACCAGGATACGCTCGCGCACCGCCGCATCCGGCGCCCAGTCGAGCAGCAGGTCGAGGTTGTTGACGTCGTCGGGATAGCCGACGATGTGCGCCTGGGCATGCGGCCAGTTGCTGGCCCAGATCATGCGTTCCGGTGCATGACGAATCAGCGCGCGGGCGAGTGCGGCGACATCTTCGAAATGCGGCGCGCCGGTTCTGGAAAACTCATAGGCAGCCGCCAGCTTGACATAGCAGCGGCCGGTATCGAGCAGCCGCAGCAGCGCCTTGAAGCTGTCATGGTCGGGCGTCACCGGATCGATGAACTTGCCGATGTGATCGATGATGAAACGGCCCGGCAGGCGGCAGATCTGCGCCTCGTATTGCGGCAGGTCGCGGCCGTTGAGTTGCACCAGCGCATGCCAGCCGTGCTCGTGGGCGCGGCGCCCCATCTCGTCCATCTGGGGCCACGACAACGTGCCGCCGAGCAGGGACATGAAGCGGATGCCGCGGGCGCCCTCGCGGGTCAGCCGCGCCATCTCGTCGTCACTCACGCCGGGCTTGACCACGACGACGGCGCGCGCCGCCGGACCGATCTGCTTCACCGCCTCCATGGTACAGCGGTTGTCGTCGCCATAGGCGTTGGGCTGCACCACGACGACGCGCTCGATGCCGAGCCACGACATCAATTGCTTGTAGTCCGAGACACTCGCGTCCGCCGGCGACGGCGTCCCCGGCAGCGTCGGATAGCGGCTGTCGTAGATATGGATGTGGGTGTCGCACAGCCCCTTGGACTGGAGCTTGGGCGGACGTCCGGTCAGAGGGCGTTGCATGGGAGTCTCCCGGGAGAAGCGAGGTGCAGGTTCAATGAAGCTGGAAGCGGCGAAGAATCGCCGGATCGGGCGTAAATCCGAGGCCCGGCCCCGACGGCACGTCGAGCAGCCCGCCACGCGGCAGCGCGATCGCCGGATCGAGCCAGGCCTCCGGCGTCACGTAGAGGAACTCGAACAAGCCGGGATCGTCCTGCAGCGCCGCAAGCTGCAGCGTCGCCGCATAGCCCGGCCCGAAATACGGCGAATGTGGCATCGGCGTCTTGCCCGCCGCACGCACCAGCGCCACCACCTTCAGGAATTCGGTGACGCCGCCGACCTTGGTGACGCTCGGCTGCGGATAGGTCACGGCCTCGGTCAGCCGCGCGAACTCGATCGCGGTGCAGGCGTTCTCGCCCGCCGAGAGCGGCACGCCAAAGCGCTGCAGGCGGGCGATCGCGGCAAAGTCCTCCGGCGGAAAAATCGGCTCCTCGACCCAGTGGAGATCGAGCGCCTTGAGCCGCGGCAGGATGGCCTCGGCCTCCGACACGCTCCAGCTGCAGTTGACATCGGTCATCAGCTTGACGTCGGGGCCGACCGCGTCACGTGCGGCCGCGATCGGGTCATGGGCAATCTCGTGCAGCTTGACCTCGCGATACCCCTCGGCGACGGCGCGGCTCGCAATCTCGCGCGCAAGCCGCCCCTCGCCGTAACGCACCAGGCTGGCATAGGCCGGCACCCGGTCGCGCCGCCGGCCGCCAATCAGGTCGGCCAGCGACTTGCCCTGCTGGCGCGCGGCAAGGTCCCACAGCGCCATGTCGAGGCCGGAGATGGCGAAGATACCGATGCCGTAGCGACCGAAAATATGCAGCTTGAACTGCAGTTCGGCGTTGAGATCGGCGATGTTGGTGACCTGCCGGCCCTGCACCAGCGGGAACACCATGTCCTGCACCGCCGTCCACACCGGCCGCAGGCAGCTGTAGGCGAAACATTCGCCCCAGCCGACGACGCCGTCGCTGCTCTCGGCCCGCACCAGCACCATGTCGAAATCGCGCCAGCCCTGCGGCGTGGCGCGCGGACCGCTGATGAAGTCGCCGAACGGGATGCGCAGTGCATAGGCATCCAGCCGGGCAATGGTGAATGGCGCATGCTGCATGGCCGCCCCCGTCCGCCCGTTCAGGCGCTGGTGATCTTCGTCAGATCGCCGGTGAATTCGCCAGTGCAGAACGGGCCGCCCTGGAAGGCATCGCCGACAGGATCGGTCTTCGGACCAGCAGCCGCGAGAATGGCGGCGGCATAGTCCTCGGAACGCCCCGTCGGCTTGTAGCCGAGCGCGACGGCGCGGCTGTTGTCCCACCAAGCCCGCTTGTTGTCGGACATGCCGTAGACGACTTCATAGACCAGCCCCTCGCGCTCGAGGCCGATGCGGATCAGCGACACGAGATCCTCGGTCTTCAGCCAGATCGCGAGCCGGCGCTCGTCGAGCGGCTCCTCGCCGACATTGCCGATACGGATCGACAGCACGCCGATGCCGTGCTTATAGGCATACAGCGCACCGAGCGCCTCACCGAACGCCTTGCTGACGCCATAGCGGGTGTCAGGCTTGATGATGGCCTCGGTGTCGATGGTCTCGCTGCGCGGATGGAAACCCATCACATGGTTCGACGACGCGAACACCACGCGTTTGACGCCCGCAAGACGCGCGGCCTCGAACAGGTTGTAGGTGCCAATGATGTTGGCGTTGAGGATGGTCTCCCATGGCCCCTCGACCGAAAACCCGCCGAGATGGATGATGCCGTCGATCCCTTCGACGGCCTTTTTCACCTGATCGAGATCGGCAAGGTCGGCGGCGATGAATGTCTCGCTCGCGGACAGGTCGTCGGGATGCTTGAGGTCGCTGAGCACGAGATCCGGATAGATCGCCGGCAGCAGTTTGCGCAGGCGCGCCCCGACCCCGCCGGCCGCGCCGGTCAACAGAATACGCATGGGTGTTTCCTCTTGTGACTGATCCGGAAATGATGGGTCTCGCCGTCAGCCCGTCTCGTTCGCCGAGGCGAGCTGACGATACCGCTCGCGCGAATTCAAGAGGTGCTTGCGCATGGCATCCCGCGCCTTTTTCGGGGACCGCGCCTCGATGGCATTGATGATCGCTTCGTGCTCGGCCTCGATACGCCGCAGATAGCTGCGCATGTCGTCCGGCTCGCCCTCGAACGAGCGAATGCTCTGGCGCGGAATGATCAGCCGGCCGAGATATTCCAGGAACTCGACAAAGCGGTTGTTCTGCGTCGCCACGGCGATGGCGCGATGAAAGGCAAGGTCTTCGTGGATGCCGCGGTCGCCGCGGGCGATCACACGCCCGAGCTCGTCATGAGCGGCACGGATGTCCTCGAGCTGCTGTGCGGTCGCGCGCTCGCTGGCGATCGCAGCGGCTTCCGCCTCCACCGCCATGCGCAGTTCCAGCACCTCGATCACCCCGGTCAGGGATCCCAGGCCATCGGGATCGATCACGTAGGGCTGGCGGCTGGGGTCGGGATTGACGAACGCCCCCGCGCCTTGCCGCGTCACCACCAGACCGCGCGCGCGCAGCGCAGCAACCGCCTCGCGAATGACGGTGCGGCTGACGCCCATCGCCGTCATCATCTCCTGCTCGGACGGCAGCTTCTCGCCGCCCTTGAGCTTGCCGGAGGTGATCTCCTCGGCAAGGCGGTTGCAAACCTCGGCACTGAGGCTGCGCGTCGGCTGCACCGGCCGCAGCAGCGTATCGGCGCCGCGCGTAGCGGAGGTCGAGGACGGAGGGCTTGACGGTTCTTGTCTGGTCATCGTACAAGTTGGATAACATAGGCCGACGTCACGGGCAACAGCGTTGCGCGCCCCGCGCAATCTCCGACGTGACGGCCACGCGCACAGAACAGGTCAGACCATGACCGCACGCCAACGCAAGGGAGAGAACAAGCCATGAAACGCCGCGATTTCATCAAACTTGGTGCAGGCCTTGGCGCCGCCAGCCTCGGCATCGGTTCGGGCCTCACGTCCTCACATGCCCAGAGCAAGATGGCCTTCAAGGCGTCCGACGTGCATCCGGCCGGCTATCCGACGGTGGCCGCGACCGAAGCCCTCGGCAAGAAGCTGGAAGCCGCCACCAACGGCCGCCTGTCCGTGCAGATGTTCGCGTCGATGACGCTCGGCGGCGAGAAGGAAACCATCGAGCAGACCCAGCTCGGCGCCATCCAGATGGTGCGTGTCAGCGTCGGCGCGCTCGGCCCCGTGGTCGACGACCTCAACGTGCTCAACATTCCGTTCCTGTGCCGCAACACCGCGCACATGCAGAAGGTTCTCGACGGCGCTATCGGGCAGGAGTTGCTCGACAAGGTCACCAACAACGCCAACGCCAACCTCGTCGGCCTGTGCTGGATGGATGCAGGCGCGCGCAGCTTCTACAATACCAAGCACCCGATCAAGACGCTCGCCGACATGCACGGCCTCAAGTTCCGCGTCATCGGCAACCCGATGTTCGTGGACATGGCCAACGCCCTCGGCGGCAACGGTGTCGCGATGGGCTACGACCAGGTGTTCAACTCGCTGCAGACTGGTGTGATCGATGGCGCGGAAAACAACCCGCCGAGCTACGTGTTCGACAACCACTACACGGTCGCCAGGTATTACACCCTCACCGAGCACCTGATCGTGCCGGAGATGCTGGTGTTCTCCAAGCGGGTCTGGACCTCGCTGTCGAAGGACGACCAGGACCTGATCAGGAAATTCGCGCGCGAGGCCCAGGCCGAGGAACGCGTGCTCTGGAACAAGTACGAGCAGCAGGCGATGGACAAGGCCAAGGCCGCCGGCTGTCAGATCATCGAGATCACCGACAAGAAGCCGTTCCAGGACGCGGTCAAGCCGGTGTGGGACAAGTACGGTCCGAAATACGCCGAGATGATCAAGCGCATCCAGGCCGAATAGTCCGGGCGGGCGCCGCCCGCTCCACCACCGATCCCGATTCCGAAGCCGGCCGGGCAGCTGCCCGGCGCGGCAGGGAGATGCATGATGGCCCACCTGTTTCGACGGGCGATGGACTGCCTCTACTACGCATGCGTGCTGGTCGGCTGCACCGCGATGGTGATGATCTCAGCGGTGATCCCCTGGGCGGTGTTCACCCGCTACGTGCTCAACAGCGCGGCTTCATGGCCCGAAGCCACTGCCGTGCTGCTGACCATCGTGCTGACATTTATCGGTGCCGCGGCGGGTTACCGCTTTCACGTCCACATGAACCTGTCGTTCTTCGCCGACATGCTGCCGCCCCGGCTGCGCGTGCTCGCCGATCTGCTCGTGCAGCTGCTGATGGCCGGCATCGCGGTGTTCATGACGGTGTGGGGCGCCCGCCTCGTCGAGGTGACGTGGCACAACACCATTCCCGATTTCCCCACGCTGTCCGTGGGCGTCACTTACCTGCCAATCCCGATCGGCGGCGCCTGCCTGCTGCTGTTCATCATCGAGCGCCTGCTGATCGGCACGCCGCCGGATCCCGTCGCGCATGATGACGGTCACGTTTCGGCGCACTGACAGGACATTTGCCGTCATGGATATCTTCGTTCTCCTCGCCACCATGATCTTCTGCTTCCTGATCGGCATGCCGATCGCCTACGCGCTCGCCACTGCGGCGATCGTCGGCGCGATCTCGCTCGGCATCCCGCTCGAAGCCGTCATGCTCAAGATCTCCGACGGCGTCAGCAAGGTCGCAATGCTGACCATTCCGTTCTTCGTGCTGGCCGGCGCCATCATGGCGGAAGGCGGCATGGCCAAGCGTCTCGTCGCCTTCGCCAACGTGCTCGTCGGCTACACCCGGCTGCGCGGCGGCTTGTCCATCGTCAACGTGGTCGCCACCACCTTCCTCAGCGGCATCTCCGGCTCCGCGGTCGCCGACACCTCGGCGATCGGTTCGGTGATGATCCCGCAGATGGAGAAGACCGGCTATCCCCGGGTGTTCGCCACCAACCTCACCATCACCTCCTCGGTGCAGGCCCTGCTGGTACCGCCGAGCCATAACGCCGTGCTCTACTCACTGGCCACCGGTGGCACCATCTCGATCTCGGCGCTGTTCATGGCCGGCGTGTTCCCTGGCCTGCTGCTCGGCTTCTCGCTGATTATCCTCTGCCTGGTGATCGCCTATCGCGACAACCATCCGCGGGGTGAGGTCGTCGAGATCAAGGACGCCTTCAGGGTAACGGTCGACGCGGCGTGGGGCCTGATCACGCTGGTGATCATTCTCGGCGGTATCCTCGGCGGCGTGTTCACCGCCATCGAGGCCGGCGCCGTCGCCTGTCTGTGGGCGTTCTTCGTCACGATGTTCATCTACCGCGACTATTGCTGGAAGGATCTTCCGGTGCTGCTGCACCGGACGCTGCGCACGGTGGCCATGGTGATGACCCTGATCGCCTGCGCCTCCAGCGTCGGCTACGTCATGGCCCTCAACCAGATGCCGGCGAAGATCACGGCGTTCTTCCTGTCGATCTCCAGCAACAAGTACGTCATTCTGTTCCTGATCAACATCCTGCTGCTGGTGCTGGGAACGCTGGTCGACATGGCGCCGTCGATCCTGATCGCAACCCCGATCCTGCTGCCGGTGATGGTGAACTTCGGCGTCGACCCCGTACACTTCGGCATGATCATGATGCTCAACCTCGGCATCGGCCTTTGCCACCCACCGGTCGGCTCGATCCTGTTCGTCGGCTGCGCGGTGGGCAAAGTCAGTATCGAGCAGGTGATGCGCAAGATCTGGCCATTTTACGGTGTGATGTTCGCGGTGCTGATGCTGGTGACCTACCTGCCGGAGCTGTCGCTGTGGCTACCGCGAATGGTGCTGAAGTGACGACAATCGCGATGACGACAAGGACGATCCGCGCATGAGCAAGATGACCCCGAACGAAATGGCCCACCGGATCGGCGACGGACTGCTGTCCTTTCCCGTGACTCCGTTCCGCGCGGATCATTCGTTCGATGAAGCACAGTACCGTGCCAACATGGACTGGCTGTGCAGCCATGAAGTCGCCGGCCTGTTCGCCGCCGGCGGCACCGGCGAGTTCTTCTCGCTGACGCCGGCGGAAGTCGCGCGCGTCGTCACGGTCGCGGTCGACGAAACGCGCGGCCGCGTGCCGGTGCTCGCCGGAGCAGGCTACGGCACGGCGATTGCCACGGAGATGGCGGCTGCTGCCGAGCGTGCCGGCGCCGACGGCATCCTGCTGCTGCCGCCCTACCTCACGCACGCCGAGCAGGACGGCCTCGCGGCCCACATCGCGGCAGTGTGCGCCGCAACGAAACTCGGCGTCATCGTCTACAATCGCGACAACGCGATCGTGAATGAGCACACGCTGGCACAGCTGTGCGAGCGCTGCCCGAATCTCGTCGGTTACAAGGACGGCATCGGCGATATCGAGCTGATGACCCGCGTCCAGATCAAGCTTGGCGACCGCCTGACTTATATCGGCGGGCTGCCGACTGCGGAGACCTTTGCGCTGCCCTATCTCGACATGGGCGTGACGACCTACTCGTCAGCCGTGTTTAACTTCGTGCCCGGCTTCGCGACCCGCTTCTATGCCGCGGTGCGCCGCAACGATCGGGCGACCATCCAGGCGGGCCTGCGCGACTTCATCCTGCCGTTGGTCGCGATCCGCAACCGCAAGAAGGGTTATGCTGTCTCGATCATCAAGGCAGGCATGCGGGTGATCGGCCGTAATTCCGGGCCGGTGCGCCCGCCACTCACCGACCTCGACGCCAGCGAGATGGCCGAGTTAACCGCACTGGTCGAACGCCTGCCCAGTTGAACCGGAACGCCGCCATGACCACACCAGCCACCATCGTCACCGGATCGCCCATCGTCCGCGACATGAAGGTCATCCCCGTCGCCGGGCACGACGGCATGCTGCTGAACCTGAGCGGCGCCCATGCGCCGTTCTTCACCCGCAACCTCGTGATCCTGACCGACAGCGCCGGACACAGCGGCGTCGGCGAGGTGCCCGGCGGCGAAACGATCCGCCAGACACTCGAGGACGCACGCGACATCGTCGTCGGCCAGCCGATCGGGCGTTTCAACGCCGTGCTCAACACGATGCGCCAGCGCTTCGCCGACCGCGATGCCGGCGGCCGCGGGCTGCAGACCTTCGACCTGCGGATCGCCATCCACGCGGTCACCGCGGTGGAAGCCGCCCTGCTCGACCTGCTCGGCCAGCACCTCGGCGTGCCGGTTGCAGCGCTGCTCGGCGAAGGCCAGCAGCGCGACAAGGTCGCCATGCTCGGCTACCTGTTCTATGTCGGCGACCGCCGCAAGACCAACCTGCCCTATCGCGAGGAGCCCGGCGCGGCCGACGACTGGGGGCGGCTGCGCCACGAGGAAGCCGTCACGCCCGACGCGGTCGTCCGCCTCGCCGAGGCCGCGTATGCGCGCTATGGCTTTCAGGACTTCAAGCTCAAGGGCGGCGTGTTCGCCGGCGAGGAAGAGATCGTCGCAATCCAGGCGTTGGCGAAGGCTTTTCCCCGGGCCCGGATCACGCTCGATCCCAACGGCGCGTGGTCGCTGGCGGAAGCGATCCGGCTGTGCAAGGGCATGCATGGTACGCTCGCCTATGCCGAAGATCCCTGCGGCGCAGAGGCCGGCTTTTCCGGCCGCGAAATCATGGCCGAATTCCGCCGCGCCACGGGCCTGCCCACCGCCACCAACATGATCGCCACCGACTGGCGGCAGATGACCCACGCGTTGGCGCTGCAGTCAGTCGACATCCCGCTCGCCGATCCGCATTTCTGGACCATGCAGGGCGCGGTGCGCGTCGCACAGACCTGCCGCGACCATGGCCTGACCTGGGGCTCGCACTCCAACAACCACTTCGACGTGTCGCTGGCGATGTTCACCCATGCCGCCGCCGCCGCGCCCGGTCAGATCACTGCCATCGACACCCACTGGATCTGGCAGGATGGCCAGCGGCTGACCAGGGAGCCCCTGCGCATCGTCGGCGGCGAGGTCGCGGTGCCCGAGCGGCCCGGCCTCGGCATTGAGATCGACATGGCGCAGGTCGAAGCAGCGCATGAACTCTACAAGCAGCATGGCCTCGGCGCCCGCGACGACGCCATCGCCATGCAGTTCCTCATCCCTGGCTGGCGCTTCGACAACAAGCGGCCGTGCATGGTGCGGTAGCGCAGCAATCTGAGGCACTTTCAGCGAAGCTCTCTCCTCATCCTGAGGAGCGGGCTTCGCCCGCGTCTCGAAGGATGAGAGCCCGTGCGCTGGCCTCATGGTTCGAGACGGCGCTGGCGCGCCTCCTCACCATGAGGAGGAACGCATCATGCATCGCCGGGCGATAGCCGCCGCACACGTTGCCCCCAAAACAATGACGGCCCGTGAGGGGGCACGGGCCGTCATCGGATCGACCTGCAGCAAATACGCTACTCTGCGGCCTGGCCGATCGGGTTGTGGGGCGTGCTGCCGAGCTCCGAGCCGTGCGGGATCTCGCCATGAAGCTTGAGCGGCTTGTTGCCGGTGGCGCGGCGCAGCAGCACATAGAACACCGGCGTCAGGAAGATGCCGAACGCGGTGACGCCGATCATGCCCGAGAACACCGCAACGCCCATCGCATGGCGCATCTCGGCGCCGGCGCCGGTCGACGTCACCAGCGGCACTACACCCATGATAAACGCCATCGACGTCATCAGGATGGGCCGCAGCCGCATGCGGCTCGCCTCGATGGCGGCAGCCACCGGCGTGCGCCCGGCGAACTCGAGCTCGCGGGCGAACTCGACGATCAGGATCGCGTTCTTCGCCGACAGGCCGACCAGCACGATGAGGCCGATCTGGGTGAAGACGTTGTTGTCGCCGTCGGATACCCAGACACCGAACATCGCCGCCATTAGTCCCATCGGCACGATCATGATGATGGAGAGCGGCAGCGTCAGGCTTTCGTACTGCGCCGCCAGCACCAGGAACACCAGCAGCAGCGCCAGCGGGAACACGATGACCGCCGAGTTGCCCGCCAGCACCTCCTGGTAGGTCAGCTCGGTCCACTCAAAGCCGACGCCCTTGGGCAGGGTCTCGTCGGCGATGCGCTGGATCGCCGCCTGCGCCTCGCCGGACGAATAGCCCTGCGCGGCGCCGCCGTTGATATCGGCGGTGAGGAAGCCGTTGTAGCGCATGGCGCGTTCAGGACCGGCACTGGACTTCACCCGCAGCAGCGTCGCGAGCGGGATCATGTCGCCGGACGCCGAGCGAACCTTGAGCTCGCCAATATCATCGGCACGCGAGCGGAACTTGGCGTCGGCCTGCACGCGCACCGTGTAGGTTCGCCCGAACTTGTTGAAGTCGTTCACGTAGAGCGAGCCAAGGTAGATCTGCAGGGTGTCGAACACGTCCGTCACTGGCACGCCGAGCTGCCGCGCGCGGGTACGGTCGATGTCGGCGTACAGCTGTGGCGTGTTGATCTGGTAGCTGGAGAACAGCCCCGCGATCTCCGGCGCCTGCGCCGCCTTGGCGAGAAACGACTTGGTGGCGTCGTTGAGCGCCTCGTAGCCGAGACCTGCCCGGTCCTCGATCTGCAGCTTGAAGCCGCCGATGGTGCCGAGGCCCTGGACCGGCGGCGGCGGGAACATGGCGATGAACGCCTCCTGGATGGTGGCGAACTTACCGTTCAGGCTCTTGGCGATCCCGCCGCCGCTCAGGGCCGGGCTGCGCCGCTCGTCAAACGGCTTCAACGACACGAACACGATGCCGGCGTTCGAGGAGTTGGTGAAGCCGTTGATCGACAGGCCCGGGAATGCGATCGCGCTTTCCACGCCCGGCTCCTTGAGCGCGATCTCGCTCATGCGGCGGATCACGTCCTCAGTGCGGTCGAGCGTCGCGCCATCCGGCAACTGGGCGAATCCGACCAGATACTGCTTGTCCTGGCCCGGCACGAAGCCGCCGGGCACCGACTTGAACAGCCCCCAGGTGACGCCGACGAGGGCGAGGTAGACGCCCATCATCACCGCCTTGCGCGAGATCACGCCCTTGACGCCACCGCTGTAGGCGTTGCCGAGCCAGCCAAAGGCGGCGTTGAAGCCGCGGAAGAACCAGCCGAGGGAACGGTCCATCAGCCGCGTCAGCACGTCCTTGGGTTCATCATGGCCCTTGAGCAACTGGGCCGCGAGCGCAGGCGACAGCGTCAGCGAGTTGATCGCCGAGATCACCGTCGAGATCGCGATGGTCAGCGCGAACTGGCGGTAGAACTGCCCGGTCAGGCCGGTGATGAACGCCAGCGGCACGAACACCGCCACCAGCACCAGCGCGATCGCGATGATCGGCCCCGACACTTCGCGCATCGCGCGGTAGGTCGCCTCGCGCGGCGACAGTCCCTCCTCGATGTTGCGCTCGACGTTCTCGACCACGACGATGGCGTCGTCGACGACGATGCCGATCGCCAGAACGAGGCCGAACAGGCTGAGCGCGTTGATTGAGAAGCCGAAGAGGTACATCACCGCGAAGGTGCCGATGATCGACACCGGCACGGCCAGCAGCGGGATGATCGAGGCACGCCAGGTCTGCAGGAACATGATCACCACCAGCACGACCAGCGCAACGGCCTCGAGCAGGGTGTGGATCACCGCCTCGATCGACGCCCGCACGAACTGCGTCGGATCGTAGACGATCTTGTAGTCGACCCCTTCCGGCATGTTCTTCTGGAGCTCGGCCATGGTCTTGCGGACCTCGTCCGAGATCTGGATGGCGTTCGAGCCGGGCGCCTGGAAGATCGGGATCGCGACCGCCGACTTGTTGTCGAGCAGCGAGCGCAGCGCATATTCCGAGGCGCCGAGCTCGATCCGGGCGATGTCGCGCAGCCGCGTGACCTCACCGTTGGCGCCGCCCTTGACGATGATGTCACCGAACTCCTGCTCGGTCTGCAGGCGACCTTGCGCGTTCACAGGCAACTGGAAATCGATGCTTGGCAGGCCCGGCGATGCGCCGACCACACCAGCCGCCGCCTGGACGTTCTGGGCGCGGATCTCGCGCACCACGTCGCTGGCCGAGAGGCCGTGCTCGGCGACCTTCTGCGGATCGAGCCAGATACGCATGGAATAGTCGCCGGAGCCGAACAGCTGCACCTGGCCGACGCCGTTGATGCGCGCAAGACGATCCTTGACGTTCAGCACGGCGTAATTGCGCAAGTACGTCATGTCGTAGCGGTCGTTCGGCGACAGCAGATGAACCACCATCGTCAGATCCGGCGCGCTCTTGATGGTGGTGATGCCGAGGCGACGGACATCCTCCGGCAATCGGGGCTCTGCCTGCGAGACGCGGTTCTGCACGAGTTGTTGCGCCTTGTCCGGATCGGTGCCGAGCTTGAAGGTCACCGTCAGGGTCATCAGGCCATCGGTCGTGGCCTGGCTGCTCATGTAGAGCATGCCCTCGACACCGTTGATCTGCTCCTCGATCGGCGTCGACACCGTTTCGGCGATGACCTTGGGATTGGCGCCGGGATACTGCGCCCGCACCACGACCGATGGCGGCGCGACTTCCGGATATTCGGAAATCGGCATCACCCGCAGCGACAGCAGGCCGGCAAGGAAGATGAGGATGGACAACACGCCGGCAAAAATCGGCCGGTCGATGAAAAATCGGGAAATATTCATGGCTCGCCCCACGCAGCCGTGCTGCGGTTCGTGATCTCAGGCTCGACTTTTTTGAATTGAGTGCCGGCGCGCTTATCGCGCCGACACCCCCGCCGCGGCGTCCGCAGAGCGCTCACCCGATCCATCCATGGATACCTGGGTCGGCTCGACGACGCTGCCCGGCTTCACGCGCTGCAGTCCGTTGACCACGATGCGCTCGCCGGCCTTCAGCCCGCCAGCGACCATGCGCAGGCCTTCCGACGTTTCGCCCAGCTTGACCTCGCGGTAATTCGCCCTGTTATCCGGCCCGACGACCATGACGAACTTCTTGTCCTGGTCGGTGCCGATCGCCCGCTCGCTGATCACCAGCGCCTGTTGCGATTCGGCGTGGCCCATGCGGACGCGGGCGAACTGCCCCGGCATCAGCTTGCCATCGGCGTTGTCGAACACGGCCCGCACCCGCACGGTGCCGCTGCGGGCATCGACCTGGTTGTCGATGAGTTGCAAGTGTCCGGCGAACGGCGTGCCGTCGCTGAGCACGGTCCCCATCTGCACCGGAATGCGGTCCAGCGCCACGAGACCATTGGCGCCGGCGGGCTGCGACTTCAGCGCCCGCATCACCGCCCGCTCGTCGGCATTGAAGCTTGCGTAGATCGGATTGATCGACACCAGCGAGGTCAGCACTGGCGAGCCGGGGCCCGCCGCGACGAGGTTGCCGACCGTGACTTCGATCTTGCCGACACGGCCCGCGACCGGCGCCTTGACGCTGGTGTAGTCGAGGTTGAGCTGGGCGGAGGTCAGCGCGGCTTCCGCCGCCCGCAGATTCGCTTCCGCCTCGCGCTGGGCATTGAGACGCTGATCGAGATCCCGCTGGGAAATCGTGCGGGAATCCCACAGTTGCTGGCCGCGCTCGAGGTCGTTCCTGGTCATCGCGATGCGCGCCTGAATGGCGAGCACCTGAGCCTTGTTGCGCTCGACCTCCGCCGCGTAGGGCGCCGGATCGATGCTGAAGAGAAGATCGCCCTGCTTGACGAGCGCGCCCTCACGGAAGTGCACGGCCTCGATTACGCCGGCGACGCGCGGACGGACCTCGACCCGCTCGACCGCCTCGAGGCGGCCGGAGAACTCGTCCCAGGTCGGCGCGGCGCGCTGCTCGACGGTCGCGACGGAGACGGGCACGGCTGGCACCGGGGCTGCTCCGGGATTGTTGGCCTTCGCAGGGCTGTTCTGCAGTACGAACAGCACTCCTGCGCCGATCAGCGCGCCGGCGAACACGGTCCCCAAGGCGACGGCGCGGAAATGGGAGAAAAACGACATGACTTGCACCCCTGCAGTTCAGACTTCAACGAGTTGATGAGACGCGGACCGGCGCGGCGTCGCCGCGATGTCCGCAAAGAATTGCTTGAATTGGCCGCGCAGATCGGCGGTCCAGTCGCGTGGCGCGGCAACATCGCCACACAGCGACCCCGGCCACGCTGTGGGCGCAGACAGCACGTGCTCGCGCACAGCAACACCCGATTTGCGCAACCGGCCGGCATAGCTCAGGCTTTCGTCGCGCATCGGGTCGTCCTGGGCGGTCACCATTAGGGTCGACGGCAGGCCGACGAGGCGGCTCGACTGCGACGGCGCTGCATAGGGATGGGCTGCCTTGTCCGGCGACCCCAGATAATTCTGCCAGCCGTCCGACCACTTGCAGCCGGCCGGGCCGACATCCGCGCTGCGGATGGAGGTTGTGCCGAGACACGGATCGAGCATTGGCGACAGCAGGATCTGCCCGGCGAGCTCGGGTCCGCGCTGGTCGCGCGCCATCAGTGCCAGCGACGCAGCGAGATTGCCGCCCGCCTCCTCGCCGGCCACGAGCAGCCGCGACAGCCGGCCGGCCCAGTGGGCTCGTGTCCGCCGCAGCGTCCGCAGGCCGCCGAACAGCGCGCGCAGCGCATCCGGAAACCGATGCCCGGGCGCCAGCGGATAGTCGGCCGACACCACCACCGCGCCGGCTTCGGCCAGCAGCTCCGGGACGATGTCGCAGGTCTGCAGCGTCCCGCTGCAGAAAGCGCCCCCATGGAGATGAAAGACCAGCGGCGCCGACCGCGGGAGCGCGGAATCACGATAGACGCGAACAGGCAGATCGCCCGTTCCCGTCTCGATTGCGGTGTCCTTGCACTGGGTGGTCATCGTCGGCGTGCCCCCTTCGCACCCGCAGCCATTGCGGCGCGGAATCGATGCGGAGGTCGACCAGAGCTAATGAGCCTCATTCTGCGAATAAGTGCGCATCTTGTGATTTCATTGTTTCTACATATGAATAATCACTGGCTCACCGGGATGAGCCGGAACAAAATTTCCTTGCGCTGCACAAAAAAGAAACCAGATGTCGCAGGGGTCACTCGCAGCAGCACATCCGCGCCGTGGCACCCTTCGAAAGGCTTATTGATGGATCAGCTCGCCGCCATGCGCGCCTTCGTCCGGGTTGTCGAGGCCGGCACCTTTCGCCAGGCCGCGGAATCCATGCGCATCCCAAAACCCACCATCACCAAGCTGATCCAGGGCCTGGAGACCCATGTCAGCACCAAGCTGCTCAACCGCACCACCCGGCGGGTCACGGTGACCCCCGACGGCGCCGCCTACTATGAGCGCGTCGTCCGCCTGCTCGGCGAACTCGACGAGCTCGACGGCAGCATGGCGCTGTCCCAGGCCCACGCCAAGGGACGCCTGCGGGTCGACGTCGGCTCCTCGCTCGCCGTCCTCGTGATCATCCCCGCCCTGCCGGACTTCTACGCCCGTTATCCCGACATCCAGATCGACCTCGGCGTCACCGACCGCCCGGTCGATCTGATCGGCGAGAACGTCGACTGCGTGATCCGTGGCGGCACGCTGAGCGACCAGTCGCTGATCGCCCGGCGCATCTCGGAGATCACCTTCGCAACCTGCGCCGCACCGTCCTACATCGCGCGCCATGGCGAGCCGCGGCATCCCGCGGAGCTCAAGACGGGCCATCATGTCGTCAACTACTTCCATCCGCGTTCCGGGCGGATGTCGCCGCTCGACTTCACGGCCAACGGCGAGACCTTCGAAACTGCCGGACCGCACCGGATCGCGGTCAACGACAGCCTCGCCTATATTACGGCCGCGACCGCGGGCCTCGGCATTATCCAGGCGCCGATGTTCATGCTCCACAAGCACATCGAAGCAGGACGGCTGGTGCGCATCCTGAAGGACTGGACATCGGAGCCACTCAATATCCATGTCGTCTATCCGCCGAACCGGCACCTCAGCAACAAGCTGCGGGTGTTCGTCGACTGGATCGCCGACCTGTTCGCCCACCACGAGTTGCTGCAGATCCGGGCATGATGTCCGCCCGCGGCTTGCGCGAACGAACCTCACCGGGATGTCAGGCAGCGTCGACCAGCACGATCTCCGCGTCCGACAGCGCCGTGATCTTCACCACGTCCTCCTGACGGATGGCGGCACCGTCGCGCGCTTCGATGCGCACGCCGTTGACCTCGACCGCGCCCGACGACGGCACGAGATAGCCGTGGCGCTGCGTCCCGATCGCATAGGTCGCGGTCTCGCCGGCCTTGAGGGTGGCGCCGAGCACGCGGGCCTGAGAGCGGATCGGCAGCGCCTCGTCGTCGTCCGCAAACCCGCTCGCAAGGGTCACGAAGCGCCCGGAACGGTCGGCCTTCGGAAACGGCTTGGCACCCCAGGCGGGTTGCCCTCCCTGTTCCAACGGAACGATCCAGATCTGGAAGATCTTGGTCGTCGCCGGTTCGAGGTTGTACTCGGCATGGCGGATGCCCGATCCCGCGCTCATCACCTGGACGTCCCCGGCTTCGGTGCGTCCGGTGTTGCCGAGACTGTCGCGATGGGTAATGGCCCCTTCACGGACATAGGTGATGATTTCCATGTTAGCGTGGGGATGCGGCGGAAAGCCGGAGTTTGGCGCAATCTCGTCGTCGTTCCAGACCCGCAGCGAACCGATGCCGAGATTGGCCGGGTCATAGTGATCGCCGAAGGAAAAATGGTGCTTCGCCTTGAGCCAGCCGTGGTCGCCGCCGCCAAGCGCACCGAAGGGTTTGCGTTCGATCATTGGTATCGCTCCATATCATCGGCGTGATCACTCCGCCGCATGGCCACGATCACGTCGTTGTCGGTCATCGATGTAGATGCAGCACGCCGTCGATGAAATAGAAACGGGCGAAACTTATTGTTTCCCTTTTCTGCCCTTGCGGAGTGGGCCCATATTTCAGGTCGTTTCTCGGCCAGCGCTGCGCTTCACTTGCCGCAGCGCGCCCTTTGCTTTGCGAGTGCAGCAAAGCGCGCTGCAACGCGGCGACAGTGATGAAGCAAATTTGGGCGCGCCCATCGCGCGACGGACGTGGTATCGTTTAACGCCTCGTCGAGGCCAAAGAAGATCGCTCGATCAAACAAAAATTGCAGCCCGCGCGCTGTTGAGGAGTGAAACGATGGTTTTCAGACCCGCTCGTGCCTTTTCGGCTCTCGCACTTGTTTCGATGATCGTAATGGGCGGCGCTGTCAGCGCTGCAGAACTCAAGAGCTACAAATCCGGAACCAAGGAGTTCTGGACGCATCCGCCGGATGACTGGTTCCTCGGCGACGAGACCGAGGGGCAGAAGGGACTGGCACCGCCATCCGGTCCGCCGACCGGCGCCTCCGACAAGGAGCTCGCCGATCTCATCACCAAGATCAAGCTGCCGCCCGGATTCAAGATCGACGTCTATGCCAGTGGCGTGCTCGCCGCACGACAGATGGCATGGGGCGACAAGGGCACCCTGTTCGTCGGCTCGTTCGGCCTTGGCAACGTCTATGCGATCACCGACGAGGGCGGTAAGAAAACGGTCAAGACCATCCTCAAGGGCCTCAAGATGCCGACCGGCCTCGCGTTCAAGGACGGCGCACTCTACGTCATCGATATAGACAAGCTGATCCGTTACGACAACGCCGAAGCCAATCTCGACAAGATGCCCGAAGGCAAGGTGGTGTATGACGACATGCCGTCGTATCCCGCCCATGGCTGGAAGTACCTCGTCACCGACAAGGACGGCTGGTTCTACGTTCCGTTCGGACCGCCCTTCAACATCGGCATTCCGCCGACCAGCGTGTCGCAGATCCGCCGCGTCGATCCCAGGACCGGCAACGCGGAGATCGTCGCACTCGGCGTGCGCAACAGCGTCGGCGGCGACATCGATCCGCGCAGCGGCAAGTACTGGTTCACCGAGAACGCCCGCGACTGGCTCGGCGACGACAGTCCCAGCGACAAGCTCAACGTGATCAACAAGCACGGTGAGCACTTCGGCTACCCGTATTGCCACCAGGGCGACATCCCCGATCCGAAGTTTGCCATGGGCCATAAGTGTTCGGAGTTCTCGCCCCCCGCCTTCAATCTCGGCGATCATGTCGCGCCGCTGGGCATGAAGTTCTACACCGGCAGCCAGTTCCCGGCGAAGTACAAGAACGCCATATTCATCGCCGAGCATGGTTCGTGGAACCGGCACAAGTACCAGGGCGGCCGCATCGTTGTCGTCACCGCCGACGTCAACGGCAAGAACGCCAAGCAGGAAATCTTCGCCTCTGGGTGGATCAACGGCGACCAGAGCTATCTTGGTCGCCCCGACGACATCATCCTGGCGAAGGACGGCTCGATCCTGGTCGCGGACGACTGGGCGGGCGCGATCTATCGCATCAGCTACACCAAGTGATGTGACCTGACCCGAACGCCGCGGCTCTCACCGGGAGCCGCGGCGCTTTGCCGTCGTCATCAGGAACCGATCGCCATGCGTTTTCTCTCCTCATTTGCCTTCGCCGGCGTTGCCGCATGCCTCCTGCTATCCGGCATGCCCGCGCACGCCGCCGATACCGCTGCAATCCAGGACAAGCTCCAACTGTGCGAAAGCTGCCACAGCAAGGATGGCATCTCGGTGCTGCCGGAGATTCCGTCGATCGCTGGCCAGCCCGATCAATATCTGCAATGGCAGCTGGTGTTCTTCCGTGCCGGCACGCGCAAGAGCGATCAGATGTCGCCGGTCGCGGCCGACCTCAGCAACGAGGACATCCGTAATCTCGCCGGCTATTTCGCAGGCTTGCGCGCCCCGTCGGCGCCGCCCGCGGATGACAATCCGGCATTGTCGGAAGCCGGCGCGAAGATCGCGGCGCAGAACCGCTGCGCATCCTGCCACACCGATACCTTCGCCGGCACCAAGGCCGTCGCCCGGATCGCCGGCCAGCGCGAGGACTACCTGCTCAAGGCCCTCAAGGACTACAAGAGCGGTGTGCGTTCGGGCGGCGGCATGGCAGCCATGGCCGAGGTCGCCTATCCGCTGAACGAAGACCAGATCAAGGCACTGGCGCACTGGCTTGCGCATCTGAAGTGAGTACGCGGTGTCTGCGGACAGCGCCCCCTCGACGCATCGACACGCCCCAAACAGCGCCGCTGGAGCCAGCGTCAGCGGATCACGAGATCGTCCGCCGGGCGGCCCGGCTGTTCGATCCGCGGCGTCTGCCCGCCGCGCAGCACGGAATTGCCTTCATAGAGCGTGCGCTGGTCGATCGCCGCCGGCGTCAGCCAGTGCTCCTCGCGCATCTCGCCGTTGAGGCCATAGACAGCCAGCGCGTTGTCGTACACCACCTGGCGGATCGCCGCCGCGGCGACACCACGCTGCGCCATCAGGCGTGCAGTCTTGGCCACCGCCAGCGGATCGGACACGCCCCAGTCGCACGCAGAATTGACGATCAGCCGTTCGGGGCCGAAGCTCTCGACGATCGCCGCCATGCGCTCACTGCCCATCTTGGTGTTGGGATAGATCGAGAACGCGCACCAATAGCCGCGGTCGCGCACCTCGCGCACCGTCTCCTCGTTGTTGTGATCGATGACGCAGCGTTGCGGATCGAAGCCGTGTTCCTCGAGCACGTCCATGGTCCGCAGCGTACCGGCCCGCTTGTCGCGATGGGGCGTATGAATCATGATCGGCAGCTCGAACTCCTTGGCGAACTCGATCTGCGCGCGCAGCGCCTTGTCCTCCGCCGGGCTCTGCTCGTCGTAACCGAGCTCGCCCATGGCCACCACGCCTTCCTTGACCAGGAAGCGCGGCAAGGCATCGAGAACTTCCTCCGCCAACGCCTGGTTGTTGGCCTCCTTGGGATTGAGGCCGATGGTGCAGTAATGGCGGATGCCGAACTGGCCGGCGCGAAAGCGCTCGAAGCCCGAGATCTGGGCAAAATAGTCGATGAAGCTGCCGACATTGGTGCGGGGCTGCCCGAGCCAGAACGCCGGCTCCAGCACCGCGACCACCCCGGCCCGCGCCATCGCCTCATAATCGTCGGTCGAGCGCGAGATCATATGGGCGTGCGGATCGATGATCATGCCTCCATAACCTCCGCCGCCATCGACGGGCGCCCGGCCGGCGCCGTTGCCGGCACGCGCGGCGAGACGCTGGACGTCGTCGAGCAGGCGCGCCAGCTTGTCGGAGGTCAGCCGGCCATTGCAGCACGGACACGACAGCTCCGTGTCGCCGAGCATATCCTTCAGAGTCTGCGGATCACACGGCAGCGCGGCGAACGGAGATGGCGTGTCGGTCATTTGTCCAGCGTCCTGACGTAAGCGATGATGCGCAGCATATCGTCCTGTTTCATGCCACGTCGATGGAACGATTGCATCGCGCCGCTAGCGCCGCCATAGATGACCGAGAACATGCCGGGGTCGGTCAGCACCTGCTTGTAGACGACCTCCTTGCCGACCAGCGTCGGCCCCATCTTGCCGGTGCCATCGGCGCCGTGACAGATGATGCAGTTCGACGTGTAGAGCTTCTTGCCGGCCGCGACCGCATCGGCATCGCTGCGGTAGGGATTGACCCCGGTGTCCTTGAAACTCTTGAGCGCCGGCGTCTCGACCTCACCCGGCAGCAGCTCGAAGGTCATCGGCGAATTGTCCAGCGGGCTCTTGAAGTCGGAGCGGTCGTCGGCGCAGGCCGAGCGTACGCCCGCCAGCACGGTCAGGGCAAGCAAGAGAACGGGGAACTGGCGCACGGCATGACGCGGCAAACGGTATCCAGACGGCATCGGCAACATCCTGCGACTGTCGGTTGAAACGTCATCGCCCGCGAACTGCGCGGGCGATGAGATTTTCCTGGTGCGACGACTCAGCCGCCCTTTGCCTTGGCAACCTCGGCCCCGGTCGGCACCTTGTCCGCCGGCATCACGCGCCACAGGGCACCGACCGGATTGGCGTTGGGGCCCTTGTCGTCGGTGTAGAAGCAGTAGCAGTTCGTCGCCAGCACGAAGCCGTCGGCATCGACATTGCCGGCGGTGAACTGCAACTGGGTCTGCATGAACTCCTGCATCTGCCACTTGTTGGCACCGCCGTCCCAGGCCACGCCGAACAGCCGTCCTGAGCACCAGTCGCCGACCAGATAGGTCTTGGTCATGCCGGCATAGTTGGCAACACCGAGCCCCTGGGCCGAACAGCCCGTGCCCTGCGTCGCCTTCGGGCCGGTTTCGAACGGCTGATCATGCGGATACTCCGCCGCCGGCAGGGTACCCACGATGGGACACTTCTGGTCCGCCGAGAGCGCCGGATGACAGTAGGAGCCCTGGTTAAACTTCCAGCCGTAGTTCTCGCCGCCCTTCGACGACGCCGGCTGGTAGTTGATCTCCTCCCAGTGGTTCTGGCCGACATCGGCGATAAACAGGTCGCCCGACTTCTGGTCGAAGTGGAACATGTAGGGATTGCGCAGGCCGTAAGCCCAGATCTCCGGGCGCGACCCGATCTTGTTCTGGGCGAAGCCCTGCTCGTTGATACCGAACAGCGACATCAGCTGGGCCTTGTCAGCCTTGGCGAACGGATTGTCCTTGGGGATCGCATAGGGCGTATCGTCATCGGTATCGACATCGATACGCAGCAGCTTGCCCCACAGCACGCTGAGACTCTGGCCGGCGTTGAGCGGATCGCCTTCCCAGCCTGCGTCCCCCTTGCCGATGTAGAGCTTGCCGTCGGGCCCGAAGGTGATCATGCCGCCGTAGTGGTTGTAGTACGGCTGCGGAATGTTCATCAGGACCTTGACGGTCTTGGTGAGCTGTTCCGACGAGATCTGGTTCGGACTCTTCGGATCGACGGTGATGCGGGCAATAATCGATGCGCCATTGAACGGCAGCGACGCATAGTGGACGTAAACGTAGCCGTTATCCTTGAACTTCGGATGGAGCGCGATCGACCACAGGCCCTGCTCGACGAAACCGGTCTGCACGTCGGAGCCGAGCGGATTGAAGTTGGTGAGATCGAGGAACGGCTCTGCCTGGACCTTGCCGTCCTTGCCGACGATGCGCACGCGGCCCGCGCGCTCGACGACGAAGATCCGGCCCGAGCCGTCGTTGGCTGCGGTCACTCCGACCGGATCATGGAAACCATCAGCGACTTTGACGAGCGCCAATTTCTGGGCGCCCGGTACCTTGCCTCCTGGTTGTGCGACTTCCGGCGGCGATGCCGGAATCTGCTGGGCATGGCTTGCAGTCATGCCAGCGCACATCGCGGCCGCAAGGGCAGCGAGCGTAGCCTTCCTCATGATGACTGAACTCCGTTGTCGTTTCCCCGGCCTGCGTTCTTTCTTCGTGTGAGGCCAGAAGCGAATGCTATCGGCTTCTTGTGAAGCTGCAATGGAAATCGACCGCAACAGGCCAGCACGACTGTCGAATGCATGCCGTGTCGCAACATCATCATCGCGCGTGCGTCACATCGGCGCGCCGCGTGCACGGAAGGAGACTGCAGCGATGATCGTCACGACGACCAGCATGAGCGCCGCGTTGACCGCGTGCAGACCGACACCGATCGCAAGACGTCCTTCGAGCGCGCGGTGCACAAGCACGTACTGCAGTGCAATCTGGATGATCGGCATCGCCGCGAGCCCGATCGACCGCCACCCCAGCGCGCCCAGCCAGGCTACGATCGGCAGGGGAACGACCAGCCATTGAAACACGGCAACCCAGGCCTGGTGATAGCTCCACCACTCCGGATTGGTCATCGCCGCCATGCCGGCGGTGAAGAACTGCACGAACAGAGCGATGACCAGCAGGACCGCCAGCCACGTCAATGCCGTGCGCGCCGGGACGACAATATCGCGGCGTGTCATGCGAGAATGCGCCAGTCGGCACCGCTCGTGTCGAGCGCGGCATGCAGTGCCATTAGCCGCTGGTCGAACGCTGGATCGAGCCGCAGATGCGGCGCAGCGCGCAACGCCAGCGCGACCGCCAGCCTGTCCGTATCGCTGCCGCTGCGCAAGACATGCTCCAGCGCGGCAATGCCCTCCGCGTCGGCGTGCGGCGCAACACAGCGCCAGACTTCGCGGCTGATGGGCCGCCCCGCGGCCCAGCGCTCATGGGCCAGCCCCACCAGCATGGTGGAGAGGTGCGGATTGCCGCGGGCATCCAGACCCTGGATCGGCCACAGTGGCGCTTCGATGAAGATCGCCTTCACCACCATGTGGTTCCAGGCGTCCTCGTCGAAGAACGTGCCGGGATAGGGATTGCGGTGCGCCACCGCCTCGAACACCGGCCGCATGCCGGAGCGCACCGCCTCGCGCGCCCGCGGCTCCAGCAGCGCGCCACCCGGGTAGAGCGGCAGGCCCTTGCAGAGCGCGATCAGTTCGTTGATCTCGGCGCTGCGACAGAAGCCATCGAACCGCGCGACAAACGCGGCATCGTCGCCACGATGCCCCGCGAGCATGAAGGCGACCCGAGCCAGTTGATCGACGCTCCACTCCGTGATGTCGAGGCCGTCGCACAGCGCGGCGGCACGGGCGAGGTCGTCAGGGCTGGCCGCGAGATCGGCCTTGCGGAGCTTGCGCGGCGCCAGCCCGATGGCGACGCCGCGCGCCCGTTCGGTCGGCGCATCCAATAGAGTCTGCAGCGTCTGGCCGAACCACGCTGCGCCTGCAGGCGACGCCCGCGCGACCAGATCCGTGGCGAACGCCAGATAGCGACGGGCGCTGGCCTCCCCCGGGTCAACGCCGCCGCCATCCTGCCCGCCGGTCATCGCCTGTCCTCACGTGCCGGGAATGGACATCTGGAACAGGCGCGTCAGCGGATAGCCGACCGCGCACAGCGCGACCAGGGCGAGGCTGCCGCCGGCCAGGCCGACCGCCAGCGCATCGACCAGACAGATCGCCGCAATCAGGCCGGACACCGCCATCGGCACTGCATTGGGCGCACGGCGCTGCGCCAGCAGCCGCACCGCCACGACATCGGCAACGGCCAGCAGCAGCCATGCCGCGATCACCGCGACCTGTCCGGACAGCGCCGACGGCACGGCAACGAGCAACGGCACGGCCAGCAACGCCAGCGGCCAGAGATTGCCGATGCGGTTGAGGCCTTCCTGCTTCGCAGCGTAGGTCAGGCCGGCGACATGGCACGCCAGCGCCGCCGCGCCGATCAGCGTCGCGGTCGAGAGCTGGCCCGTGACGGCCACGCCGGCGCCGATATAGACGAGAGCGCGGCAGGCGCCCATCACCACCGGACTGAACACATTGCCCTTGTGCCAGACGTCGTAGAGCACAATCACGGCCGCAAGCGCCGCGCCGCTGAGCAGCGCGGTGCGGCCGAACACCACCATCAGTACGATCCCACCGATCAGCAGACCGAAGCCGATGGCGGACACCGTGACGGCACGAATTTCGCCGGCATGGATCGGGCGTCCGGGCCGCTCACGCGCGTCGATGGCCCGATCAAAGTAGTCGTTGAGATACATGCCGCCGACATAGAACGCGGTCATCGCCAGCGCGAGCAGCACGATATCGACTGCCGGCGCTCCGCCCGCGATGACGACACCGGCGATCACGTTGGTCCACACCGTCGGCAGGTTGGAGATGCGCCCGAGCCGCAGCAGCGTGGAGAGGCGGGGCAGTGTCACGGCGACGGCCGTCATGCAGTCAACTCCTCCCGACAGAACTGGATTTCCCGCGCGATGTCGGCGGCCTTCGATCCCGTGCGCAGCGCCGCGGGCAGAACATCCCAGGTGTAGGTCTCGACCTCGAGATGCGTCGAGCGGGCGCGCCGGCTGAATGCGGCGAGCACTGCTTCGAGATCGGACCTCGTCGAGCCGATGTCGCCGAGATCGGCGAGGAACAGCGGGACGTGGCAATGGATGCGCCACTCGCCGTCTGCCCGGCCGTCGCGAAAGGCCGCGATCGCGTCCGGCAGATCGACGTAGCGCGTCAACCCGCCGCCGTTACGCACGATGGTCTGGTGCAGGTAGACGCCGTCGTCATAGCGCATCACGGCGTCGATCAGTGCCGGTGTCATCACCGGCACGCGCATCGCCGCCGACAGCTGTACCTTCGGGATCTTGATCCCCGCAGCCAGCAGTTGGTCCATCGCCGCGACCGGATCCTCGTACTCAACCGAGCCGTGGCAGACGTCGTAGCAGACGCCGAGATGATGCCGCAGCAGCTGCTCCGCCTCGTTGCGCTTGGTCCCCGTCGCCGATGCAAGCCTGTCCAGCACCGCGGGCGACCACAGGACGTCCTGGAAGAACGCCAGCGTTTCCTCGACGGTCTCGAGGAAACAGCATGGCTCCGGCTCGAGCGCCAGCGCCATGCGCCGGCCCGTGCGACGCTCGATGTCGACGAGATCTGCGACTGCGCCGATCAAGCTGGCCGCCATGCGATCCGCCGCACCGTCCGCATGGCCGTGCGGCTTGAACGCCCCCGGCACGGTGGAGATGCTTCCTTCCATGTCATCAGGCAACAGCGCGGCGAGCACGGCGGCGCTGTCGGCGGTGAACGACACCCGTTCGACACTGCGCCAGTCCGGTAGATACACGTCTTCCTTCACCCGCACGCCATGAAACGGCCCATAGGGAAAGGCATTGATGGTGAAGACATAGGCGCCGAGGCGCGCGAGCTGATCGCGGAATGCGGCCAGCGCCGCAGGCTGGCGCGCCTGCGCCGCCGCCTCGCCCGACAGCCGCAATCCGATTCCGAGCGGCCGATCCGGCGCGACCGCCGCCTTGATCGCCGGCACATGCTCGTCGAGGCTACCGCAGATCGCAGGCCAGCTTTCGCCGGCATGAATATTGGTGCAGTAGGTCAGGTCCACGCGGCCCGACGGTCCATCAAGCCTCATTGCCTGTCATGCCCTGCTGTGAAGCCAGTCGAGACAGCAACTCATGAGTTCGCCGTCGATCGCATGAACCTCGACGCCGCGGCCGATCTCGGCCAGCAGCGTCACGGTCAATTCGCCGCCCAGGTGCTCCCTGAAGTCGACAAGCCCCTGCAGCAGCGCCAGCCGTCCGGCGGCATCGCGCTGCAGCAGCCGCTCGTGCCACAGCGTGAAGCCGAGCCGCTGCAGCAGCCGCAGAACGCGATCGTCCTCGCCGGGGCGCAGCAAGCCTGTTGCCACCGAATAGCGGGCGTCGAGCGCAACGCCGATGGCAACGGCCTCACCATGGTTGATCGCATGACCGCTGAGATGCTCGAGCTTGTGGGCCGACCAGTGGCCGAAATCGAGCGGACGGGCGGAGCCGGCCTCGAATGGATCGCCGCCGAGCCGGATCTGGCGCATGTGCAGTTCGGCCGATTGCCGGATCAGATGATCGAGATGAGGCGGCGAGAACTGCGCCAGCGCCTCGGCATGTGTCTCGATCCACGCAAAGAAAGCCGCATCACGGATCAGCGCCACCTTGACCGCCTCGGCCATGCCTGCGCGCTTCTCGCGCGGCGGCAGCAGGTCGATGAAGGTGCTGTCGTTGATGACGGCCCAGGGCGGCGCGAAGGTGCCGATGAGATTCTTCAGCCCGCGGGCATTGACCGCGTTCTTGACGCCGACGCCGCTGTCGTCTTGCGCCAGCACCGTGGTCGGAAAACGGATGTGGCGGACGCCGCGATGAAAGGTCGCGCAGGCGTAGCCGACGGCGTCCAGCACCGCGCCGCCGCCGATGGCGATCGCATAGGAGTGCCGGTCGATCGCACGCTCGGCGAGTGCGGCAATCAGCCCCGGCACGATCTGCGGATCGTTCTTGCTGGCCTCGCCGCCTGCCACGACGACCGGCTCGCCGATCACATCGATCTGTCCGGCGTGCGCTACGGCATAGGCCTGGATACGTCCGGCGAGATCCGGCATCGCGGCCAGAACACCAGCATCGACGAACATCGCGCAGCGATGGCGCTTGGCAGGCTCGCGTCGTGCGACGACATCGAGCAGGCAGCGATTGACGGGCGCGAACGCATCACGGGTGAAGACCACCGGATATTCGTACGCCACGGCGAAGGATTGCATCCGGACATCGGTCCCGCCACGCTCCTGCGACAGAGACGGATCGTGATCGGACCACGTGGATGCGGACGAGGGCGACGTCGAATGGTCCGGCGAAGTCTTCTCAAGCATCGAGCTCTTTTCGAGCGTCGAAGTCTTGTCGAGCGTCGAAGTCTTATCAAGCATCGAAGTCTTGTCGAGCATGAAGTCTTTCCTCACGCGGACCGGTCTTGCTTGGCTTGAGCTCGCGGGCCGGGCCGCTTTACGCGCGTCGATATCGGTGCGGTGCTTCCTCCGGACGTTGCTCGGGGCGCAGCTCAGGAACAAATTGATCAATAACGCTGGACAGCGTGCCACTTCGCTTGCAGGTTTGGCAAGTCGATTTGCCGCCTCTGCCACAATCTCCCATGACATTCCGTGCCCGCCGGGCGCGCGTCGTCTGCAACTCCCGGAGACCGGATGTGAGACCTGTGCTCGCCATGATCGTCGTCGGGCTGACACCCCGTCATCTCGGCGCCCACACGCCCCGGCTGGCCGCGCTGGCGCGCGAGGGGGCGATGGCGCCGCTCACCACCGTCACGCCCGCGGTCACCTGCAGCGTGCAGGCCAGCTTCATGACAGGGCTGGCGCCGCGCGATCACGGAATTGTCGCCAATGGCTGGCTCTTCCGCGACCAGATGGAAGTGCTGCTGTGGCGGCAATCCAACCGGCTGGTCGGCGGCGAGAAGATCTGGGAGGCCGGCAAGGCCCGCGACGGCGCCTTCACCTGCGCCAACATGTTCTGGTGGTACAACATGGCGTCGCAGCATGACATCGGCGCGACGCCGCGTCCGATCTACAAAGCCGATGGGCGCAAGCTGCCGGACTGCTACACTGTTCCCGCTGGCCTGCGCGACCGCCTGACCGAAACGCTCGGCCCGTTCCCGCTCTTCCAGTTCTGGGGCCCGGCCACAACCATCGCCTCGACGCGCTGGATCGCCGAGGCGACGAAGCAGGTGATGCGCGACAGCAGCCCCACGCTGACCCTCGCCTACCTGCCGCATCTCGACTACGACCTGCAGCGCCATGGCCCCGACGAGAGCCATCCCGCCGTGCGCGCATCGCTGGAGGCGATCGACGCCGTTGCAGGCGATCTCGCCGATGCCGCCCGCGCCGAGGGGCGTTCTGTCATCGTGCTGTCGGAATATGGCATCACCCCGGTCGACCGCCCCATCCACATCAACCGGGCGCTGCGCGATGCTGGCCTGCTCGCCGTCCGCGAGGAGGATGGCGGCGAGCTGCTCGATCCGATGGCTTCCAAGGCGTTCGCGCTCGCCGACCACCAGATCGCCCATGTCTATGTCGCCGATCCCGCATTGCAACCGGCGGTCCGCGCACTGCTGGCGGAGCTGCCCGGTGTCGAGCAGGTGCTGGATGACGCCGGCAAGCGCGCCGCCGGCATCGACCATGAACGCTCCGGGGAGTTGGTCGCGCTCGCCGACGCCCGGTCGTGGTTCACCTATTATTACTGGAACGAAGACACGCGCGCGCCGGACTTCGCCCGGACCGTCGAGATCCACCGCAAGCCGGGCTACGATCCGGTCGAACTGTTCCTCGATCCCGCGATCGCCTGGCCGAAGCTGGCCATCGGCAAGCGGCTGGTCCAGCGCAAGCTCGGCTTCCGGGCGCTGATGGACGTCATTCCGCTCGACGCCTCGCTGGTGCGCGGCTCCCATGGCCGGCCGACCGACGATGCCTGCGACGGACCGCTGATCATCGCCGATCGCGCCGAACTTCTCGGCGACCGCAAGACCATCGCCGCGACCGACGTGAAATCACTGTTGCTCGACGCCGTGTTCGGCCGCTGACGCCGCGGAACGCTGGCCGCGCCGGCGCGTCACGGTGATCTCCGCCAGGATCGACATGGCGATCTCCTCCGGCGTGATGGCGCCGAGGTCGAGCCCGGCCGGCGCCTTGACGCGCTCGAGCACGGCCGCGGCGATGCCGGCCGCGACAAGCTTCTCATGCAGCGCCGCCATCTTGCGGCGGCTGCCGACAAAGGCGTGGTAGGACGCGTCGATCGACAGCGCCGCCCGCAACGCGGCCTCGTCGCCCCGGCCCTGGGTCGCGACCACGACAAAACGTCGCGCCGCATGCAGGTGCTCCGGGCGATAGCCATCGACCACCACGTCGGCATCGGGAGGCTCGGGCAGATCCGCCACCGGAGCCGCCAGCGTGACGTGGTAGCCGAGACCGCGCGCCTGCGCGGCGAGCGCCAGGGCGACCGGGCTTGCGCCGATCACCACCAGCGCCGGATGCGGCAGCATCGGCTCGACGAAGATGTCCATGGTGCCTTTGCTCGGACACATGTTGGTGGCGAAACGCACGCCGTCGCGGCTGTCGCCGGGGCGCACCTCAAGCTCCGCGAGCAGGTCTTCCGGCTGTACCGACACCATGCGCGGCTCGCCGTCGGCGAGTGCGTCGCGCGCCGCCTTCAGCACGGCGCCACGGGCACAGCCGCCGCCGATCCAGCCGGCCACGATGGTCCCGTCCGGGCGAATCACCGCCTTGGCGCCGGCTTTCGCCGCCGTCACCGAGACCGTGCGCACCACGGTCGCGAGCACGAATGCCTCCTCGGCCGCCTGCAGGCGGGCCACCAGATCCATCACCTCGACATGGACGGTCATCACCGCCTCCGTCACAGCGCCGCGAGATAGGGTTCGAGATCGGCAAGGCTCTTGAGCGTATGGGCTGGCGCAAACAGATCGACATGCGGCAACGCCGCCTTCATGCCTGCGGCCTCCGGCGCGTATCCCTTCCAGCCCAGCATCGGATTGAGCCAGACGATACGGCGGCAGCGCCGCCCAAGCGCCGCCATTTCGCGGCCGAGCAGCGCCGCATCGCCGGTCTCATAGCCGTCCGAGACGATCATCACACACGTGCGTCCATGGATCACGCGGGCCGCGTGGCTGCGATTGAATGTCTGCAGGCACTCGCCGATGCGGGTGCCGCCACCACTTCCCTGCGCCATCATCGCCAGACGATCGAGCGCCCGCGCGGGATCGCGCTCTTTCATCGCATCCGAGACATGGGCGAGACGCGTGTGGAACAGGAAGGCCTCCGCCTCACGGAATGCATCGAGCACGCCATGGACGAAGCGCAGGAATACGCCGGTGTACAGGCTCATCGAGCCGGACGCATCGAGCAGGATCACCAGCCGCAGCGGCTTGACCTTGCGTTGCCGCCGCATCAATTCGATCGGCACGCCGCCGCGGCCGATGCTGTGATGAATGGTGCGGCGCAGGTCCAGCCGGCGGCCCCGGCGGCGCACGCGATCCCGGCGCGTCAGGCGCGTGCGCATCGCACGCGCCAGCTTCGCCGCTACTGCGTGGGCGGCCTCGATCTGCTCCGGATCGGCCATGTGGCGAAAATCGACATCGGCCAGCGTCTCGCTGCGGGTCGCGCCCTCGCTGCGCCCTTCCCCGCCCGCCGGCGGTGCGGTCCCACCGTCTCCGGCCATCTGATCGACCGGTGCCGATCCGCCAGCCTGCATCCGCGCAGCGGAGTCAAGGCTCTTGAGCGATGGATTGTTCGCAGGCTTCGCCGGCCCGGTCGCCAAAGATCGCGATCGCACGCGCTGCCCGAGCCAGAACGCGTCGAACAGACCGTCGAAGCGATCCCAGTCGGCCTTGCGGGCCGAAAACAGGTGCTTGAACGCCGAGCGCAGCAGGCCCGGGCGTTCGGCATATCCCGCCGCCACCAGCACCGCGGCGTCCTGCCCTTCCTGCAGGCCGACAGTGAAGGCATTGTCCCGCAGCGTGCGCAGGAAGGCGGCCAGCGTCTGCGCCATCGCACGCGAGGCGTCGCGCATCTCCTCCGCCGTACAGGGTGTGCCGCAGCAGCTCATGCGACCTTTCCCAGCAGCCGTGCGGTGACTTCAGGCCGGAAGGCGGCCTTGTCCTCGCGGGTCTTCAACAGGCACATCAGCGTCTCGTGAACCGTTTCAGGCGCGTCGCGCAAGTCGCGGACGTCGAGCCCGACCAGCGCTGCCGCCCAGTCCAGCGTCTCGGCGACGCCCGGCACCTTGCGCAGGTCCTCCCTGCG
This sequence comes from Bradyrhizobium sp. U87765 SZCCT0048, assembly GCF_018131225.1. GTDB lineage: Bacteria > Pseudomonadota > Alphaproteobacteria > Rhizobiales > Xanthobacteraceae > Bradyrhizobium_A. The sequence continues at coordinate 2,381,867 of NZ_JAFCMM010000001.1, forward strand.
CACGCCATCAACCATCCGGGCGATTTGCAGGGCCAGCGTCGTGTCGATTCCCGGCACCCGGGCGAGGATGATGCGCGCCTCGCGGTCGACGTCCGGGTAATCCAGATAGTGATAGAGGCAGCGCCGGCGCAGCGCGTCCGACAGTTCGCGCGTGGCGTTCGAAGTCAGTACCACATGAGGAATCGTGCGCGCCTTGACGGTGCCAAGTTCCGGGATCGAGACCTGGAAATCCGACAGCAGCTCCAGCAGGAACGCCTCGAACTCGTCGTCGGCGCGGTCGATCTCGTCGATCAGCAACACGACCGGCCGCTCGCGGCGGATGGCCGCAAGCAGGGGACGCTCCAGCAGATACTTCTCCGAGAAAATCGCATCCTCGATACCGGCTCCGCCGGCGCCGCGATGAGCCTCGATCGCCAGCAACTGGCGCTGATAGTTCCACTCATAGAGGGCGGCCGATTGATCCAGCCCCTCGTAGCACTGCAAGCGGATCAGCTCCGTGCCGTGCACCGCCGCCAGCGCTTTGGCGACCTCGGTCTTGCCTACGCCCGCCTCGCCTTCCAGCAGCAGGGGGCGCGACAGCAACTGCATCAGCGCGATCGCGGTCGCCAGTTCGCCGTCGGCAATGTAGCCGGTGGCGGCCAGGCGCTCCGCGATCTGCTGATGGCTCTTCATGGCGTTGCGAACACCCCGAGCTGCTCCGCCGCCCGCCAGTTGCGCCAATAGTCGTGCGGCATCTGGATATGGGTGCTGCCGAGGAACGAGAATGCGTCGTTGACGGCGTTGGAGAACGCCGGCACGCCGCCGACATTGGGACTTTCTCCGACCCCCTTGGCGCCGATCGGATGGTGCGGCGACGGCGTCACCGTGAAGTCCGTCTCCCAGTGCGGCGTCTCCACCGCAGTCGGCATGAAGAAATCCATGAACGAGCCGGTGACGACATTGCCGCCATCGTCGTAGCGGATCTCCTGCCCCATCGCGATGGCGAACGCCTCCGTCAGGCCGCCATGCACCTGCCCCTCGATGATCATCGGATTGATGCGGGTGCCGCAATCGTCGAGCGCATAGAAGCGACGGACCTTGTAGACTCCCGTATCGACATCGATGTCCATGACGCAGATATAGGCGCCGAACGGATAGGTCATGTTGGGCGGATCGTAATAGCTCACCGCCTCGAGGCCCGGCTCCATGCCGGGCGGCACCGAGTTGTACGCCGCCCAGCAAATATCCTTCATGGTGATCGACTTCTCGGGCAAGCCCTTGATGCGAAAGCCGTCGATGTCCCACTCCAGATCGTCCTCGTGAACCTCGAGCTTGTAGGCAGCGATCATCTGCGCCTTGGCCTTGATCTTGCGCGCGGCCATGGCGATGGCTGCGCCGGCGACCGGCGTCGAGCGCGAACCATAGGTCCCGAGCCCGTAGGGCGCGGTGTCGGTATTCCCCTCCTCGACCATGATGTTGTCGGCGGGAATACCGATCTCCGTGGCGATGATCTGGGCCCATGTCGTCTCGTGGCCCTGCCCCTGGCTCTTGGTGCCCATGCGCGCGATGCCCGCGCCCGTCGGGTGCAGGCGGATCTCGCAGGAGTCGAACATGGCGATCCCGAGAATGTCGCAGTTCTTCGACGGCCCCGCTCCGACGATCTCGGTGAAGAACGACACCCCGATGCCCATGATCTCGCGGGTCTCGCCGCGCTGAAATGCAGCGCGCTTCTCCGCCTGCTCTTTACGCAGATCGGCATAGTGCGTGGTCTCCAGCGCCTTGCGCATGGCGGTGTGGTAGTCGCCGGAGTCATATTCCCAGCCGAGCGCCGAGTGATAGGGAAACTGCTCCGGCTTCACGAAGTTCTTCAGCCGCAGCTCGGCCGGATCGATGCCGAGCTTCTGCGCCAGGATGTCCATTCCCCGCTCGATGCAGTAGGCGGCCTCGGTGACGCGGAACGAGCAGCGATAGGCGACCCCGCCCGGCGCCTTGTTGGTGTAGATGCCGTCCACCGTCAGGTGCGCGACCGGAAAATCATAGGACCCGGTAACGATGTTGAAGAAGCCCGCCGGCCACTTCGACGGATCGGCACAGGCGTCGAACGCGCCGTGATCGGCGAGGACATGGACACGCAGCCCCGTCACCTTGCCGTCCTTCGTCGCCGCGATCTCCGTTGTCATGTGGTAGTCGCGGGCGAACGAGGTCGCCGTGAGGTTTTCGATGCGGTCCTCGACCCATTTCACCGGCTTGCCGGTGACGATCGAGGCCACCGCGGCGCAGATATAGCCGGGATAGGCGCCGACCTTGTTGCCGAAGCCGCCGCCGATGTCCGGCGAGATGACATGAATCTTCTGCTCCGGCAGCTTGGCGATCAGCGACACCACCGTGCGGATGACATGTGGCGCCTGGAAGGTGCCCCAGATCGTCAGCTCGCCCTTGATCTTGTCGAACGAACACACGCACTGGCACGTTTCCAGCGGCGACGGATGGGTGCGGTGATAGGAGATCAGCTCCTTGATGGTGACATCGGCCTTGCGGAAGGCGGCATCGGTCAAATCCTTGTCGCCGACCGTCCATTCGAAAATATGGTTGTGATGCTTGCGCGGACCATGGGCGCCTGAGGTCTTGCCGGCGAGATCCTCGCGCAGCACCGGCGCATCGGCATCCATCGCCTTGAAGGGATCGACCAGTACCGGCAGCGGCTCGTAGTCGACCTCGACCTTGCCGATGCCGTCGTCGGCGGCATAGCGGTCGGTGGCGACGACGAAGGCAACCTCCTGGTTCTGGAACAGCACCTTGCCATCGGCCAGCACCATCTGCACATCGCCGGCGAGCGTCGGCATCCAGGCGAGATTGACCGTTTTCAGCGTTTCGGCCGTGATCACCGCCAGCACGCCCGGCACCTTGAGCGCCTCCTCCGTCCGGATCGCCTTGACACGTGCATGGGCATGGGGCGAGCGCACGAAATCGCCATGCAGCATGCCCGGCAGCTTGACGTCGTCGACGTAGTTGCCCTTGCCCTGGGTAAAGCGGATATCCTCGACCCGCTTGCGCTTGCAGCCCATGCCTTCGAGCCGGGCTTCGCGTTCTTCCCGCGTGGGAGTCATGTCGTTCATTCTGCAGCCTCCCGGAATTCCGTGCCGTTGATCTTCGCCGCAGCGTACTGGATCGCCTTGACGATGTTCTGGTAGCCGGTGCACCGGCAGATGTTGCCGGAGATGCCAATGCGGATCTCCGCCTCGGTGGGCGCCGGATTTTCCTGCAGCAAGCGATGGGCGCGCAGGATCATGCCCGGTGTGCAGTAGCCGCACTGCAGGCCGTGCATCATGCGAAAACCCTCCTGCAGCGCCGACAGCGAACCATCGGGATTGGCCATGCCTTCGATGGTGGTGAGCTCGGCACCGTCGGCCTGGACCGCGAACACGGTGCAGCTCTTCACCGACATGCCGTTGAAATCGACCGTGCAGGCGCCACAGTGGGTGGTTTCGCAGCCGATATGGGTGCCGGTGAGCTGGAGCTGCTCGCGAATGAAATGCACCAGCAGGGTGCGCGCTTCGACGAGGCCCTCGACCTCGGCACCATTGACCTTCATCGTGACGTGGGTCTTCGCCATCGTATCCTCCCTCAGCGCGCGCGGGCGGCGGCGCGCTGCAGCGCCCGCATCACCATGATGCCTCCGACATGCTTGCGGTACGCGACTGGGCCGCGCGCGTCGGCCGCCGGCGCCATGATCGCCCGCGCCGCGGCGGCGGCCTTGGCGAGGGCGGCGGCGTCGAGGCTCGTTCCGATCACCGCATGCGCCGCATCGTCCGCGCGCAGCGGCGTCTCCGACAGATTGGTCAGCCCGATGGCGCATGTCGCGACCTTGCCGCCGGCCATGGTGAGCACGACCGCCGCCGCCGCGGTGGCGTAGTCCCCTACCTTGCGCTTGAGCTTCTCGTAGGCGGATCCATGCCCCTCCGGCGGCACCGGCACGGTGATCGCCGTCAGGATCTCGCCGGGCTCGAGCGCTGTGAAGTAGGCTCCCTGATAGAAGTCCGCCGCCGGAACGTCCCGTGTCCCCTGCCCGCCCTCCAGGCGGTAGCTGGCCCCGAGGGTTATCATCAGGGCCGGCATGTCGTTGCCGGGATCACCGTTGGCGACATTGCCCCCAACGGTCCCGAGATAGCGCACCTGCGGATCGGCGATCAGGTTGGCGGCCTCATGGAGGATCGGCAGGGTCTCGCCGATCAGCGCCGAGGCCAGCAGGTCGTGCTGGGTGGTCATGGCGCCGATGACAATGGCGTTGCCGTCGCGCCGGATGCCTCGCAATGCTGCAATGCCATGAAGATCGATGAGGTGCTCCGGTGTGGCGAGCCGCAGCTTCATCATCGGGATCAGGCTGTGACCGCCGGCGATCGGCCGCGCCTCGCTGCCGAGCGACGACAGCAGTTTGACCGCGTCGGCAACACTCGCCGGCCGGTGATAGCTGAACGGGCCAGGGATCATGGACGTCCTCCATCCGTCTTGTTGGCGCGTGAGGCGCGCAGACGTTGACGGAAGGCTCCCGCCGGCCCCGGCGGCATGCAAGACGCCGGCGATCAGCCGGGCACGAAGCGCCGAAATTCCCACGAACGGCGGCCGATGCGCATGAAATGCGTCAGCTCTTATGACCTGTCTGAACTTCGGAGACAGGTCCGACGGCCGGAATCATACCGGCACTACGTCGTCCGGCCATCCCGAGCATTGCCTTGAGCTCCGCGAGCCTGGCGCGGCTCACCGGCACGCGGTGCGGCGCCGGGCCATCGAGCTCCACCACGGCACCATCGCCCTCCTTGCGAACGAACGTGACATGGGGGATGGCAACGATGTGGCTGCGATGGACGCGAATGAACTGCGACGGGTCGAGCTGGGCCTCTGCCTCGGAAATCGACCACAGGCACATCCGCTCGCGCGTGCCATCGTGCACCAGAGTGTAATGGGCGTTGGCGCGCAGGCTGCGGACGTCGCCGACATCGACCAGATGCGTGCCTTCCGCGCCCTCCACCGGTACGCGGGCCACGGGCGCGGCCCGCGGCTGGCCCAGACCGCCGAGCGGGCCGGGCATGAGGCGCTGGGTGGACCTGCTGCGATCGTCGTGCCCGTCGAGTTCGACCATAGCCTGCACTTCGGCCGGGATCGCGGCACCGTCCCCGACCGCCTCGGTCACGCGCCCGCGGGAATCCGGCACCAGCGACAGCAGGAAACCGCCGGCGATCACGAAACTCAGCACCGCCACGATCACTGCCAGCCATTGCTGCGACACCGCGAGCCCGGTCATATTCATATGATGACCGGCGCCGGCCATCGGCATGAAACGCATCCCCGCCATCGCGGTGTAGTGCATCCCGGAGACCGCGATGCCGAACGCCGCTGCGCTGGCCGCGAGCCGGATCCCTTCATGCCCGGCGAGGAAAGCGCGGAGGCCGCCATAGGCGGCGATCACCGCGATCAGCACCGACAGCGCCACCATTCCGCCGCGGTGAACGATGGCGAAGCCGCCGGCGAGCCCGTGAATGCCGACATAATGCATGCTGGCGATGCCGGCACCGAGCAATACCGCCGACGACGCGAGGCGCGTCAGCGTCGGCTCGCCGACGCTGACGAAGAACAGCGACACACCGACCACCAGCGCGCAGATCAGGAACGAGACGACAGTCGGCAGGACGAGATAGACGGCGTCAGCCGGCATCGGCGCCGCCAGGATGCCGATGAAATGCATGGTCCAGATACCGACGGCGAAAAAGCCGGCTGCGCCGGCCAGCAGCAAGCGACGGCTCGCGCCCGGAACGGCACGAATGCGCGCCGCAAGGCTGAAACCGGTATACCCACCCAGGATCGCGATCCCCACCGAGAGCGCGACGAGAAAAGGATCGTGTCCATCGAACATGATCGCCTCGGCGGCCCGTCGCCACGGGCGCGCCTCCTCCGCCGGCGAAGTGTAGCCGCGGCGGGAGAATTGACAATCTGTCGGGATCGGCAGCCGTGGCCGCAGCGCAGCATCATCACGGCGGGACGCGCGGAGCGCGACAATCGTTGACGCCGGGCGCCGCGGAAGCGCGTTCCACGACATCCGCGGCACGATGCGGCGGCATTGTGTCGCCGCCGCACTGAATGATGGACGTCGGCGTCGCGATCAGGCCGCCGGCAGGATGGTGCCCTCGACTTCACCGAAGCCGACGCGATAGCCGTCGCCCTGGCAGAAGCCGGTGATGGCGAGGGAATCACCATCCTCCAGGAAGGTGCGGCGTTCGCCGCCAAGCTCGATCGGCTCGGCGCCACCCCAGCTGATCTCGAGCAGGCTGCCGCGCTGATCCTTTTCCGCGCCGCTGATCGTGCCCGAACCGAGCAGATCGCCGACGTTCATGGCGCAACCGGACGAGGCGTGATGGACAAGCTGCTGCACCGACGACCAGTACATGTACTTGAAGTTGGTGCGGCAGATGCGTTCCGGCGCGGTCATCTTCGCGGTGCGCAGCGTGACGTCGAGGGTGAGATCGTAGTTGTTGGCGCCGGCCTGCTGCAGATAAGGCAGCGGCTTGGGATCTTGCGCCGGGCCTTGGACGCGGAACGGCTCGAGCGCCTCGCGGGTGACGATCCACGGGCTGATCGAGGTCGCGAACGCCTTGGCCTGGAATGGGCCGAGCGGCACATATTCCCACTGCTGGATGTCGCGGGCGCTCCAGTCGTTGAGCAGCGTGAAGCCGAAGATCATCGCCTCGGCCTCGGCCTCCGACAGGCGCTTGCCCATCTCGGACGGCTGGCCGACCACGACACCCATTTCGAGTTCGAAGTCGAGCCTCTTGCAGGGGCCGAAGCTCGGCACTTCGGCGGTCGGCGGCTTGAGCTGGCCGTGCGGGCGGCGCACCTGCGTGCCGCTGACCACCACCGTGGAAGCACGGCCATTGTAGCCGATCGGAATGTGCAGCCAGTTCGGCAGCAGCGGGTTCGACTTGTCGCGGAACATGATGCCGACATTGGTGGCGTGCTCCTTCGACGAATAGAAGTCGGTGAAGCCGGCGACCGCAAGCGGCAGATGGAGCTGGACGTCGCGCCGCGCGTGCAACGCGCCCTGGCGCAGCACGGCGTTGTCGCGCAGCTCGCCATTGTCGTGGCGCAGCAGCTCACTGATGCGGGCGCGGGTCTTGCTCCACACGGCGGGTCCCAGCGCCATGAAAGCGTTGATCGACGGCTGGGCAAACACACCCCTGGCGCTGCCCACAGTCAGGACGCCGGCGGCTTCCAGCGCCGCGAGGTCGAGCACCTGGTCGCCGATCGCGACGCCGACACGGGGCGTGGCATCGGTCTTGGTCGAGAATACGCCGTACGGCAGGTTCTGGATGGGGAAATCGGACGCCGGATCGACGTCGACGAAGGAACGGAGCTTGGGATCGTTGGGATGGCTCATCGGAGTGCTTTCGACAGAACGGATGGGTTATTCGGCATCGGCCTGACGGCCGGGTTCGGCGGCGGCAAAGGCTTCGAGCTTGGCCGCTGCGGCATCGATGCCGCGGATGCGCGCATAGGGCGCGAGATCGAGCCCGAAGCGGCGAGCGTTGAACACCTGCGGCACGATGCAGATGTCGGCCAGCGTCGGACGCTCACCGAGCGCAAACGGTCCCGGCAGTTCCTTGAGCCGGGCCTCGATGGCGTCGAAGCCGAGCTTGATCCAGTGCTGCGACCAGGCATTACGGGTCGGCTCGTCGACGCCGATCTGGTTCAGGCGGTTGAGCACCCGCAGGTTCCCGATCGGATGGATATCGCTGGCGACCGTGAAGGCGATCTCGCGAGCGATGGCACGCTGCTCGGCATTGCCCGGCAGCAACGGCGGCTCGGGATGGGTCTCGTCGAGATACTCGATGATCGCAAGCGACTGTGCGAGATGGAAGCCGCCGTCGATCCAGTACGGCACGAGGCCGGCCGGATTGACCTTGAGATACTCCGGCCCGGTCTGCTCGCCCTTGCGCAGATGGATGAACTTGTTGTCGGCGCTCAGCCCCTTGAGGCCGAGGGCGATGCGAACGCGGTAGGCCGCGGTCGAGCGGTAGTAGCCATAGAGCGTGGCGTGATCGGACATCTGGCACCGGTTGAAAAGCGAAGAGCCCCCGCCACGCAGGACGTGGCGAGGGCCCGATGGAAGGTTACGGCTTGGTCGGGTCGAACTTCTTTTCGAGACCCTTCCAGCAGTCGGCGTAATCGTCCTGCAGGGTAGCCGACGACGCGGCATGCGCCGTGACGCGTTGCGGGAAACGCGTCTCGAACATGAATGCCATGGTGCCCGTGAGCTTGACCGGCTTGAGCTCGCCATTACTGGCGTGGTCGAAGGCATCGCGATCCGGGCCGTGCGGCAGCATGCAATTGTGCAGGCTCAAGCCACCGGGGGTAAAACCCTGCGGCTTGGCATCGTAGACGCCGTAGATCAGGCCCATGAACTCCGACATGATGTTCATGTGATACCATGGCGGACGGAACGTGTTCTCCGCCACCATCCAGCGCTCCGGGAAGATCACGAAGTCGATGTTGGCGGTGCCGGCGGTTTCCGACGGCGACGTCAGCACCGTGAAGATCGACGGATCCGGATGGTCGAACGCGATGGCGCCGACCGGCGAGAAGGTGCGCAGGTCGTACTTGTAGGGCGCATAGTTGCCGTGCCAGCCGACGACGTCGATCGGCGAATGCGGCAGCGTGGTCGCCCACAATGTACCGCCCCACTTCACGAACAGCTCGGTCGGCGTGTCCTTCTCTTCATAGGCCGCGACCGGGGTAAGGAAGTCACGGGCATTGGCGAGGCAGTTGGCGCCGATCGGGCCACGCTCCGGCAGGGTGAACGCGCCGCCATAGTTCTCGCAGAGATAGCCGCGGGCCGGCCCACCATTGAGCTCGACGCGGAACTTGACGCCGCGCGGGATCACGACGATTTCGGCCGGCTCCGCATCGATCACGCCGAACTCGGTGACGAAGCGCAGCTTGCCCTGCTGCAACACGAACATCATCTCGCCGTCCGCGTTGTAGAAATGCTGATCGACCATCGACTTGGTGATCAGGTAGACGTGCGCCGCCATGCCCGCCTGGGTGTTGGCGTCGCCCGCGGTGGTCATGGTCTGCACGCCGTCGATGAAGGTCAGCTCCTTGGACGGGATGGGGGTCGGATCCCAGCGCAGCTGGCCGACCGGCATCTCGGTCTCGAAGCACGGCGCGGTGCGCCACAGGCCACCATCGACCTTCTTGAAACGGCCGGAGTGCAGCACCGACGGACGGATGCGGTACAGCCAGGAACGCTCGTTGGTGCCGCGCGGCGCGGTGAACGGCGATCCCGAGAGCTGTTCGGCATAGAGGCCGTAAGCCGCACGCTGCGGCGAGTTGCGGCCGATCGGCAGCACGCCGGGCAACGCCTCGGTCTCGAAGCTGTTGCCGAAGCCGGACATGTAGCCCGGCGTGATGTTGCTCGCCGATCGGGCGACGACATCAGGAGCTGCGTTGTAATTCATGGTCACTCTCCCTGCAGGGCGGCCCACATTTCGCGGTCACGCTCGGCGGTCCAGATCACCGGATCGTCGATACCCGACGCCTCGTCGTAGGCCCGCGAGACGTTGAACGGCAGACAGTGCTCGTAGATGGCGAACTTGGAGAACTTCGGATCCATCACCTCGCGGGTCGCCGACATGCTCTCCTTCAGGGTCCGGCCCTTGGCGACCGAGGTCTCGGCCGCGCCGTACAGCGAGGTGACGAAATCGCGGGTCATGGCGATGGCCTCGCGGCAGGTGGCCGTGCCGTTCAGCGCGTCACCGCGGCCCGGCGCGATCGCCTTCGGATTGAATTCACGAATCTCGTTCAGGGTCATCGGCCACTCGCGCAGGTGCGCATCGCCGCAATAGCAGGCGGAGTGGTATTCGATCAGATCGCCCGAGAACATCACTTCGGCATCCGGCACCCAGGCGACGATGTCGCCAGAGGTGTGGCCGGCGCCGAGCTGCATCAGCTTGACCTCGCGCTTGCCAAGGAAGATCGACATCTCGCCTTCGAACGCCAGCGTCGGCCAGGTCAGGCCCGGGATGCTCTCGGCATCGCGGAACAGGCGCGGGAAACGGCCGTACTCGGAGTCCCAGTCCTGCTGGCCACGCTCCTGAATCAGGCGATAGGTCTCCTGCGAGGCGACGATCCCGTCGGCATTATATGCCGAAGCACCGAGTACGCGGACAGCATGATAGTGCGACAGCACGACATACTTGATCGGCTTGTCGGTCACGGTGCGGACGCGCTCGACGACGCTCCTGGCCATCGCCGGCGTCGCCTGGGCATCGAACACGAGGCAGCCGTCGTCGCCGACGATCACAGCGGTGTTGGGGTCGCCCTCCGCCGTGAAGGCATAGAGATCGGTGCCGATCTCGGAGAAGGTGATCTTCTTTTCCGAGAGATCGTTGGTGGAAGCGAAGCCTTTGCTCATCGTCTGTGTTCCTGTTGACGCGTCGTCTTGAAGTTTGAGATCTTGAAGTCTTATGACTGCGGCGCCGCCTGTTGGGCAACGCCGTGCCTGGCCAGCGCGATGGCATCGCGCAGCACTTCGATATCGCCGATATGATTGGCGAGAACGAGCACCAGCGCCGCATCGAACGTGGCGCTGTCTTCGTCGTTGAGGCCGCGATGGGCCTCCACGATCAGGCGGAACGCATCGTCCGGCCTGGCGAAATTGGATGTGGTCGACACTGCCATGTTCGAACCTCTAGTTGGCGCCAGCGGCGCGCGCCAGCGCCGCATCGAGCGCCGCACGGGTCGGATGGCGAAAACGCGCGGCGACGTAGCCGTCGGGGCGCAGCAGATAGGCCGTTCCGGGCGCCGCATCATAGCGCTTTTTCGCAAGGCCCGCGTGGTCGGTCAGACCTTCGCCACCGATCCGGATCACGCCGACGCCTTCGGGAACTGGAGCCGCCTGACCGTTGGCGAATTCCAGCACGGTGAAGCGGCGACCTGCGGCGATGAACGCGTCGGTGAGGTACGTCGCCTTGCCGTCGTGCGCGACGAGCGGCGCGTCCAGCATCGAGGCACCGGGGACGACACCGCCATTCCAGCGATCGGCATCCGGCGTCGACAACAGCGTGTCGTAGACCGACGGCACCGACAGGCGTCCGCCATTGACCATGCGCTTGCCGAAATCGGTATCCCGGGCAAGCGCCAGCACAGCGCGACGCAACCGCTCCTCCTCGCGTGAGGTCGGCGCCATGAAATCGGTGGCGCGTGTGGATTCGCGAATGTTCTCGTCCGCTGCCGCGCTGCGCTCGACATGATAGCTGTCGAGAAGCGCAGCGGATGCGCGCCCATCCAGCACCAGCGACAGCTTCCAGGCGAGGTTCTCGGCATCCTCGAGCCCCGAGTTGGCGCCACGCGCGCCGAACGGCGACACCTGATGGGCGGAATCGCCCGCGAACACAACCCGGCCGTGGACGAAGCGATCCATGCGCCGGCACTGGAATTTATAGAGCGAAATCCATTCGAAATCGAAGTTGTCATGACCGAGCATGCGCGTGATGCGCGGACGGACATTCTCCGGCAGCTTCTCGACCGCGGGGTCGGCATCCGGGCTGAGCTGCAGGTCGATGCGCCAGACGTTGTCGGGCTGCCGGTGCAAAAGCGCGGAGCGACCGGCGTGGAACGGCGGATCGAACCAGAACCAGCGCTCGGTGGGGAAATCCGCCGTCATCTTGACGTCGGCAATCAGGAACTGATCCTCGAACACCTTACCGGCGAATTCGGCGCCAACCATGCTGCGCAGCGACGAGCGCGCACCGTCGCAGGCGATCAGATGCGATGCGGACAGACGATATGCGCCTTCAGGCGTCTCGATGGTCACGACCACATGGTCGTTGCGCTGTTCGAGCGCGGTGACCTTGTTGCGCCAGCGCAGGCTGATGCCGGGAAGCTGCGCGGCACGGTCGACCAGATACGCCTCGGCGTAGAACTGCTGCAGATTGATGAAGGCCGGCATCTTGTGGCCGTCCTCGGGCAGCAGATTGAACTGGTAGAGTTGGGACGCGCCGTGGAAAATCCGGCCGACATTCCACACCACGCCCTTGTCGACCATGCGACCGCCGACGCCGAGCCGATCCCAATATTCCAACGAACGCTTGGAAAAGCAGATCGCGCGAGACCCCTCGCCGATACGGTCGGCGTCGTCGAGCAGCACCACCGGATGGCCGCGCTCGGCAAGATCGATGGCGAAGGACAGCCCGACGGGACCGGCGCCGATCACGACAACCGGGTGATGGGCGACCGCCGTGGCCGCACGGTCCTGGTCCGGATGTCGCTGATAGCCGAATTGGGTCGCTGCACCACCGGTCATCACGCCCTCCCGCTTGCTTCACTCTTATCGTGTGATTGTGCTGGCGCTTTCGGGCGCCGGACGCTAAATTAGTCTCACGTGCAACTATATACGCTTCAGCCTCGGGTGCCGTCAACTGCGGAGGCTATCCCATGCACCATCGCTTGACAGGACGGCTGGAACCACTTTCGAATTCAGCGCGCCCCTGATTTCGATTGAGGACGAATCCGAACTGTCGTGCGACGAATGCTGCGGAACCAGGAAACTGCCCGTCATGCCTTGCGGCAAGGCCGGGCTTCTGCCGTGAGATCGTGGCCATGACCAAGCTCGACCTGCTGAAATTCGTGCCGTTCCGGATGAACCGGCTGTCCGCCGCGATCAGTACGGCGCTTTCGAGTGAATACCGCGACCGCTACGGCATCGAGGTGCCGGAATGGCGGGTGATCGCGACACTGGGCTTTCGCGAAGAGCCCTGCACGGCCCAGTTCGTCGTCCAGCACACCAGCACCCATAAATCGACCATCAGCCGGGCGGTGACCAGTCTGCTCGAAAAGGGCCTGATCGAGCGGATCGAGAACCCGGTCGACCGGCGCGAATATGCCCTCCAGCTGTCAGCGGACGGCAGAGTCGTCTACGAAGGCCTGATTCCACGGCTGTTGAACCGGGAGCGGGAGATCCTGTCCGCCCTCGCTCCCGCCGAACTGCGCCAGTTCGAGGCGATCCTGTCGAAGATTGAAAAAAGCCTGGACCTCGTCCAGGCGGACGACCCGCCGTCGACGCCGAGGGACCTCGAGCGGGCCTGACCCGGCCTTCCCTTTCAATTCGCCCTGCCCGCCCGATTCCGCCTGCCGCGGCCGGGGCGGGCCGAAATGCCACGGCCGGCGCCTCGCAACTGTTGCGGTCCTGTTCATAAAATAGCCGATAAGGGTTTCAAACTCGGGATACTTTCCAAGTTCCCGGCGTTAATCTCCCTGGGCGTCGGCGCCCCACCCTGCCAGCTCAACAGAACAGGCCCCATGAATCCCATCAAAGCGCTTCAAAAGCACGGCCAGGCAATCTGGCTCGACTTCCTGGCCCGGAACTTCATTGCCCATGGGGATCTCAAAGGCCTGATCGACCAGGATGGGGTCCGGGGCGTGACCTCGAACCCGTCGATCTTCGAAAAAGCCATCGCCGGGAGCACCGAATACGATCAGGCGATCGCCCGCCTCCTCGGAGAGCGCGACCGCTCCGTCGGCGACCTCTACGAGACGCTGGCGGTCGAAGACATTCAGAACGCCGCCGACGTGTTGCGGCCGGTCTATGACGCCCTTCATGGCGATGACGGTTATGTCAGCCTCGAGGTGTCGCCCTATCTCGCCCGCGACACCGCCGGCACCATCGCCGAGGCGGAGCGGCTGTGGCGCGCCGTGCGCCGCGACAACCTGATGATCAAGGTGCCGGGCACGCCGGAAGGCCTGCCGGCCATCGAAGCGCTGATCGCTCAGGGCATCAACGTCAACGTGACGCTGCTGTTCTCCCAGCAACTCTATGCCAGCGTGCTCGATGCCTACATCGCCGGCCTCGAAAAATGGGTTGCCGGCGGCGGCGATCCCAAGCGGATCGCGAGTGTCGCGAGTTTCTTCGTCAGCCGCATCGACAGCGCGGTCGACAAGGACCTCGACGGCAAGATCGCGGCGGCCAACGACGCCGACAAGAAGGCGGCGCTCGAGGCGCTCAAGGGCAAGGTGGCGATCGCCAACGCCAAGCTCGCCTATCAGCACTACAGGAACGTGATCGCCACCGAGCGCTGGGCGAAGCTTGCCGAGAAGGGCGCGCGGGTGCAGCGCCTGCTGTGGGCGTCGACCGGCACCAAGAACAAGGCCTACAGCGACGTGCTGTACGTCGAGGAACTGATCGGCCAGGACACCGTCAACACCGTCCCGCCGGCGACGCTCGATGCCTTCCGTGACCACGGCAAGCTGCGCGACAGTCTCGAAGAAAACGTGCCGGAGGCCGAGCGCGTGCTCGCCGAACTGGCACGCGCCGGCATTTCGCTGGAGGCAATCACCGACCGTCTGGTCGAGGAAGGCGTGACACTCTTCGCCGAAGCCTTCGACAAGCTGCTCGGCGCGGTCGCCCACAAGCGTGCGACACTGCTGTCCGCACGCATCGACGGCCAGTCGATCCGCCTCGCGCCCGACGTCGAGGCGCCGTTCAGGAAGCTCGCCGACACATGGCGCGCGGGCGGCCTGATCCGCAGCCTGTGGGCGCGTGATGCCGCGGTATGGACCGGACAGGACGAAGCCAAGTGGCTCGGCTGGCTCGATGCGGTCACCCACGGGCAGGCCGATCTGTCGCGCTATCAGGCGTTCGCCCAATGGGTGCGGTTGCAGGGCTTCACCGACGCGGTGGTGCTGGGCATGGGTGGCTCCAGTCTCGGCCCCGAGGTTATCGCCACGACCTTCGGCCATGTCGCTGGCTTCCCCAGGCTCACGATTCTGGATTCCACCGACCCGGCGCAGATCCGACGCACCGAAGCGTCGATCAAGCTCGCCACCACGCTGTTCATCGTGTCCAGCAAGTCCGGCGGCACCACCGAGCCCAACGCGCTGATGGACTATTTCTTCGCGAGGGTCGGCGAAAGCCAGGGCGACAAGGCCGGCCAGCATTTCGTGGCCGTCACCGATCCGGGATCGTCGCTGGAAAAGACCGCCAGGACCCGCGGCTTCGCCCACGTATTCCATGGCGATCCCAGCATTGGCGGTCGCTATTCCGTGCTGTCGCCGTTCGGCCTCGTGCCGGCCGCCGCCACCGGGCTTGATCTCGGCCGTTTTCTCGAGGCCGCGGCCAGCATGGTGCGAGCCTGTGGACCCGACGTACCGCCGGACGAGAATCCCGGCGTACAGCTTGGCTTGGCGCTCGGCGCCGCCGCCCTGCTCGGCAAAGACAAGGTCACGCTGACCGCATCGGCAGAGATCGGCGACTTCGGCGCCTGGGTCGAGCAGCTCATCGCCGAATCGACCGGCAAGAACGGCAAGGCGCTGATCCCGCTGGAGGGAGAGACCCTCGGCACGCCGGAAGTATACGGCCATGACCGTGTCTTCGTCGATCTCAGCCTCAAGGACGATCACGCCCGAGAGGCCACGCTCGCCGCACTGGAAAAGGCCGGCCATCCGGTGGTGCGGATCGCGGTGACCGATCCGCTGCACATCGGCCAGGAGTTCTTCCGTTTCGAGATCGCGACCGCGGTCGCCGGCGCCGTCATCGGCATCAACCCGTTCGACCAGCCCGACGTCGAGGCCGCCAAGGTCAAGACGCGCGAATTGACCGCCGCGTTTGAGAGCACCGGCGCTTTGCCAGCGGAGACCGCCGTCGTCACCGACGGCACCATCGCCATCTACACCGATGCGGCGAACGCCGCCGCGTTGCGCAAGGCCGGCGCCGATGGCAGCGTCGCGTCCTGGCTCAAGGCGCATTTCGGCCGGATCAAGTCCGGCGACTATGCCGCCTTGCTCGCCTATGTCGACCGCGACGATGCCCACATTGCGGCCGCGCACGCGTTGCGCATGGCGATCAGGGATCGCAGGCATGTCGCGACCTGCGTCGGCTTCGGTCCGCGCTTCCTGCACTCCACCGGCCAGGCCTACAAGGGCGGCCCCGACAGCGGCGTGTTCCTGCAGATCACGGCCGACGATACCGCCGACCTTGCCGTGCCCGGCCACAAGGCGAGCTTTGGTGTCATCAAGGCGGCGCAGGCGCGCGGCGACTTCGACGTCCTGACCGAACGCGGCCGCCGGGCGTTGCGGCTGCACATCAAAGGGGACCTCGCCAAGGGGCTCGCAGCCATCCGTGACGCCGCCGATAGCGCGCTTTCGTAACCAGGACAGAGCAAGATGCAGATCGGCCTCGTCGGCCTCGGACGCATGGGCGGCAACATCACGCGTCGCCTCATCACCAGGGGCCAGCACCAGGTGGTGGTGTACGACCAGAACCCCAAGGCGGTCGGCGACCTCGCCGCCGCCGGCGCCGCGGCCAGCGGCTCGCTCGAAGACCTCGTCAGGAAACTGCGGGCGCCGCGGGTGGTATGGGTGATGCTGCCCGCGGGCACGATCACCGAAAACACGATCACGACCCTCGCCTCGCTCCTGTCTCCCGGCGACACCATCATCGATGGCGGCAACACCTTCTGGCAGGACGACATCCGCCGCGCGCGAACGCTCAGGGACAAAGACCTCCACTATGTCGACGTCGGTACCAGCGGCGGCGTGTGGGGCCTGGAGCGTGGCTACTGCATGATGATCGGTGGCGAGAAGGCCATCGTCGATCGCCTCGACCCGATCTTCGCCACCCTGGCGCCTGGCGCCGGCGCGATCCCGCGCACGCCGGGCCGCGATGGCCGCGACCCGCGCGTCGAGCAGGGCTACGTCCACGCCGGCCCCAGCGGTGCCGGCCACTTCGTCAAGATGATCCATAACGGCATCGAGTACGGCGTGATGCAGGCCTATGCCGAGGGCTTCGACATCCTCAAGAACGCCGGCATCGACGCACTGCCCAAAGAACACCGCTTCGACATCGACGTCGCTGATGTCGCGGAGGTGTGGCGGCGCGGCAGCGTGATCACCTCGTGGCTGCTCGACCTGACCGCAACCGCCCTCGCCGGCAACCCGACGCTCGAAGCGTACTCCGGCTTCGTCGAGGATTCCGGCGAAGGCCGCTGGACCATCGAAGCGGCGATCAGCGAGGCGGTGCCGGCGGAAGCGATCACCGCAGCGCTCTATGCCCGTTTCCGCTCGCGCAAGGACCACACCTTCGCCGAAAAGATCCTTTCGGCAATGCGGCATGGCTTCGGCGGCCATGTCGAGCCTCCGAAAGCCACCTGACACCCGCCGTCAACCTGCGAGGCCGACCAGAATTCCCATGAGCTCAGACACGACCGCGAAGCCGAAAATTCCGGACCCCTGCTGTTTCGTCATCTTCGGCGTGACCGGCGACCTGGCCCACCGTCTGGTGACGCCCGCGCTCTACAACCTCGCCGAGGCCGGCCTGTTGCCAGACCAGTTCTGCGTCGTCGGCGTCACCCGCACCGAGATGCAGAGCAGTTCGCTGCGCGACGACCTGCTAGGCGCTCTCAACAAGTTCGCGACCCGCCCCATTGACAAGGGCATCGCCGGCAAGCTTTTCGACTGCGTCACCAGCGTCCATGCCGATCCCCGCGACCACGGCTCGTTCGACCGCCTCAAGGCCCATCTCGACGATATCGCCAAGCGCGGCATCCACAACGTGCTGTTCTACATGGCGGTGCCGCCGACCGCCTTCAAACCGATCAGCGAGGAACTCGGACGCACTGGCCTGCTGCGCGAAGAGAACGGCGGCTGGCGCCGCCTCGTCATCGAGAAGCCGTTCGGCACCGATCTCGCATCGGCGCAACAGCTCAATCACGATCTGCTGCGGATCGTCGACGAACACCAGATTTACCGGATCGATCATTATCTCGGCAAGGAGACGGTGCAGAACATCCTGGTGTTCCGCTTCGCCAACGGCATGTTCGAGCCGATCTGGAATCGCAACCATATCGACCATGTCCAGATCACCGTGTCGGAGATGCTGGACGTCGGCCGCCGCGGCAGCTTCTACGACGCCACCGGCGCGATGCGCGACATGGTGCCGAACCATCTGTTCCAGTTGCTGTCGCTGGTGACCATGGAGCCGCCGTCGCGCTTCGACGCCCATTCGGTGCGCTCGGAAAAAGGCGAAGTGCTGTCGGCGATCCAGATCCAGACGCCGGAAGAGGCCCTGCACAATTCGGTACGCGGCCAGTATGTCGCCGGACGCAGCGGCGACAAGCCCATCGCCGACTATCGCAGCACGCCAGATGTCGATCCGGCGAGCGTCACCGAGACCTACGCGGCGATGAAGCTGACCATCGACAACTGGCGCTGGGCCGGCGTGCCGTTCTATCTGCGCACCGGCAAGGCGCTGACCTCGAAGCGCACCGAGGTCGCGATCCGCTTCAAGCAGGCGCCGTTCTCGATGTTCCGCGCCACCGAGGTCGAGCGGTTGTCGCAGAACTACCTCGTGATCGGCATCGAGCCGACCGAGAGCATCACCCTGCAGTTCAACACCAAGGTGCCAGGCCCCACCGTCGCCATCGACGGCGTCGAGATGCGTTTCAAGTACAAGGACTACTTCAAGGCGGCGCCGAGCACCGGCTACGAGACGCTGATCTACGACTGCATGATCGGCGACAACATCCTGTTCCAGCGCGCCGACAGCGTCGAAGCCGGCTGGCAGGCCGTGCAGCCATTCCTGGACGCCTGGCAGCGTGCCGGAGGCGACGGCCTTGCACTCTATCGGGCCGGCACCGATGGCCCTCGCGAGGCGCACAGCCTGATCGAACGCGACGGCCGCCGCTGGCGCAGGCTCGACGGCGAATGACGGCGCCGGACCCGCGCCATGTCATCGTGCGCTCGGATCCGGCGGCGCTGGCGGAAGTCGCCGCGCAGCGGCTTGTCGACCGGATTGCAACCAGCGCGGTGCCCGCGGCGGTCTGCCTGACCGGCGGCTCGACGCCCAGGCGGCTCTATGAACTGCTCGCGACGCCTCCCTGGCGGGATCGGATTCCCTGGTCGCAGGTGCACTGGTTCATCGGCGACGACCGTTTCGTCGCGCAGGACGACCCCCTCAGCAATATCGGCATGGCGCGCCGCGCCTTTCTCGACACCTGCGCTGCGCCCGGCACCGTCCACGCCATTCCCACCGGCGCGGCGACGCCGGACGAAGCCGCCGACGGCTACGCGCGTACGCTGACGACTTTCCACGCCAGCCAGCGCGGCGGGCGACCGCTCTTCGATCTCGTGCTGCTCGGCATCGGCCCGGACGGCCACGTTGCCTCCCTGTTTCCCAACGACGCCGCGGCCCTCGCCGAGCGCCGCAAGTGGGTGGTCGGCGTGCCACGCGCCAATGTCTCGCCGTTCGTGCCGCGCGTCAGCCTGACCTTCACCAGCCTTGCGTCGACGTCAGAGATGCTGTTTGTGGTGGCTGGCCACGACAAGCAGGCTGTCCTGCAGCGGCTGATCGCCGGCGCCGACCTGCCCGCCGCCCATGCCCGCGCCAGCGATGGCGAGACGGTGTGGCTGATCGACGAGGCGGCAAGACCCGCGAATCTGAACGTGACCACCTGAACGATGCATGATGACCGACCGGACGCCTGACCCTCTCGCCGCCATCATCCTGATGGGGGTGTCGGGCTCGGGCAAAAGCACCGTCGCCGCCGCTCTCGCGCAGCGGACCGGACTGACCTGCGCGGATGCCGACAGCTTCCATCCTGCGGCCAACATCGCCAGGATGTCCGCCGGCATCCCCCTGACCGACGACGATCGCTGGCCATGGCTGCGGGCCATCGCAGCCGCGATCGACAGCCATGCATCCCATGCGGCGGCGCCGCTGATCATCGCCTGTTCGGCGCTCAAGCGGACCTACCGCGATATTCTGGTTCACGGCCGCTCCGACGTGCGGATCGTCTACCTCAAGGGAACGCGCGAGCTGATCGCCAGTCGCCTCGCGGCGCGGCACGACCATTTCATGCCGCCGTCACTGCTCGACAGCCAGTTCGCCGCGCTCGAGGAGCCCGGTCCGGACGAGCCGGTGATCACGATCGCCGTCGACGCGAACGTCGACACCATCGTTGCCGCGATCATCGACGATCTCGGCCTTCCAGCGCGAGCCCCGTCATGACCGCTGCCCAGCCCATCGCCCTTGTCGTGTCCGATATCGACGGCACGCTGGTGACGCCCGACAAGCAGATCACACCGGCCGCGCGGGCCGCGATCACTGCGCTGCGTCAGCGCGGCATCGGCTTCTCGCTGACCAGCAGCCGTCCGGGATACGGCATGCAGGCCCTGATCAGGGAGCTCGAGCTGCAACTGCCGATCGGCCCGTTCAACGGCTCCTCCGTGGTCGCACCGGATCTCGCCGTTCTCGACGAGCATGTGGTCCCGCCGGACGCGGCACGGCAGAGCGTCGCCTTTCTCGCACGCAAGAACTTCGACATCTGGCTGTTCACCGGCACCGAATGGCTTGCCCATCGCGACGACGACCGCTATGTGCCGCGCGAGCAGCACGCCATCAGCACCGCGCCGCGTTTCATCTCCGACGACGCGCCCTATCTCGATCGATGCTGCAAGATCGTCGGCGTCAGCGGCGACTTTGCCCGGCTCGCCGACGGCGAAGCCGAGCTGAAGGCCATGATCGGCGCGCAGGCGCATGTCGCCCGTTCGCAGAACTATTACCTCGATATCACGCCGCCCGGTCACGACAAGGGCACCTTCGTCGCTGCGCTGGGCGCCCGGCTCGGCGTCCCCATGGCAAGCATCGCCACCATCGGAGACATGCCGAACGACGTGCCGATGTTCGGCGTCAGCGGGCTGTCGTTCGCCATGGGCAACGCCAGCGACGCGGTCAAGGCGAAGGCGAGCCGGACCACTGCGAGCAACACCGAGGACGGCTTCGCCAGGGCGATGGACGAGGTGCTGCGCAGCCACGGTTGAGACGCGCCGCGTCCGGCACCCTCGCCGCTGCGCTACCGCCTGCTCCAGCGCCGTTCAGCCCGGTCGCTGCACGACCGGCTTCCTGCTCGAATGTACCGCCTCGTAGATGTTGTGCGCGGTGTTGATCAGCGCGATGTGGGTGAGCGCCTGAGGAAAATTTCCGGTCTGTCGCCGTGACACCGGATCGTATTCCTCCGAAATCAGGCCGACATCGTTGGCAACGCCGGCCACCCGCAGGAACAGTTCACGCGCTTTCTCGATATCGCCGCGCATCACATAGGAATCCGCGAGCCACAGCGTGCAGGCGAGAAATGCGCCTTCGATCGGCTCGACCTCGTCCGGGCGGGGCTCGCGCGGGTCGTGGCGCAGCACGAAGCCATCGCGCATCAGATGCCGCTCGATACCGGCAATGGTCGCCGCGATGCGCGGATCGCCGACCGGCAGGAAGCCCACCGACGGCAGCAGCAACAGGCTCGCATCCAGCGTGTTGCCACCATAGGCGACGACAAAGCCCCCCGTATCGGGATCGATGCCGTTGGTACAGATATCGGCATGGATGCGCTCGCGGAGCTGCTTCCACAGATCGACCGGTGCATCGAAGCCGAACGCTTCGGCACTCTTGATCCCGCGATCGAACGCCACCCAGCACATCACCTTGGAGAACACATAGTGTCGTCCGGCTCCGCGCACTTCCCAGATGCCGCTGTCGGGCTGCATCCAGACTTCGGCGACGTGATCGAGAATGGCGCATTCGAGCGCCCAGGTGCCCCCGTCGAGTTCGACCTCCGCCTTGCGCGCGTGATGAAAGGTGTCGAGCAGCTCACCATAGACATCGAGCTGCAGCTGGGCGTGCGCGGCATTGCCGAACCGCACCGGCTGTGATCCCTCATACCCCGGCAGCCATCCCGCCTCCCATTCCAGCAGACGGCGCTGGCCGGTGATGCTGTACATGATCTGAAGGTCCGCCGGCGAACCGGCCACCGAGCGCAATAGCCAGTTGTGCCATTCGCCGGCCTCGGCGTAGTAGCCGCTGTTCATCAGCGAGAACAGCGTGAACGTCGCATCGCGCAGCCAGCAGTAGCGATAGTCCCAGTTGCGCGCGCCACCGATCTTTTCAGGCAGCGAGGCGGTCGGCGCAGCGACGATGCCGCCGGTCGGCGCAAAGGTCAGCGCCTTGAGCGTGATCAGTGAGCGCTGCACCAGCTCGCGCCGCTTGCCGTGATAGGTGCTGCGGCTCGACCATTCGGTCCAGAAGGCTTCGGTGTCGGCCATCGCCTGCAGCGGGTCGACCGAAGCGGGGACCGGACGATGCGAGGCCTGATAGGTGAGCACGAACGGCACGACGTCGCCGGCCTCGACATCGAAGGTCGCCACCGTCGTCATGTTCTCGCCGCGGACATCGACGGGAGTGCGGAGCACCACCATGTCCGGCCCGGCGACCGCCAGCAGCGTGCCGTCATCGAGCCGCCGCACCCAGGGAATGTTCGCGCCGGTGCCGAAACGCAGCACCAGCTCCATCGACATGGCGACGCGGCCGCTGTCGCCGCGAACGATGCGCACGATATCGGAAGCTTCCCCACGCGGCGGCATGAAGTCGACCAGGGTGACAACACCCGTGTCACACGTGAAGCGCGTCTCCAGGATCAGCGTTTCACGACGATACGCGCGGGTGACAGTGCTGCCCGACCGCTGCGGCGCGATCAGCCAGCGCCCGTGATCGGGCGTCCCCAGCAAGGCGGCGAAACAGGCTTCGGAATCGAATGCCGGCCAGCAAAGCCAGTCGATCGAGCCATCACGGCCGACAAGCGCGGCGGTGAGGCAGTCGCCGATCAGGGCGTAGTCTTCGATGCGGGAGGGCAACCTGGCAGGACTCCGGAACAGCCAAGAGGACGGCGGGCAACGCCGCTGCACCGAAAAAGTTCCACTTCCAGCCGGGCCTAGCTCCCGGCCGCGAAGCGTTCCACCAGGAAATCGATGAACAATCGCACCTTGAGTGCGAGATGGCGCGTCGGCGGATAGATCGCATACAGCGTCAGCGGCGGCGCGCGATAGTCCGACAGCACCGCCTGCAGTTCGCCGCCGCGCAACGCGGCGTCCGCAATGAATACCGGCAGCAGCGCCACGCCGCGACTGCCGACTGCCGCGTCGCGCAGCACCTCGGCGTTGTTGACGCACAGCGTCCAGGACGGCTGGATCCAGTGATCGCCGTCCTTGCCGCTGAGCTTCCACTGGTTGCCGGTGGAGAGATAGCCGTAGGTCAGGCAATTGTGATCGCGCAGATCGGTGGGATGGCGCGGTGCGCCATGCTTCGCCAGATAATCCGGCGAAGCGCAGACCACGCGGTCGATCGGCATGATCTTGCGCGCGATCAGGCTGGAGGCTTCGAGATCGGCGATGCGCAGCGTGACGTCGAGACCGTCCTGCACCGGATCGACCTGCTGGTCGCTGAGCACGAGCTGGATGCGCAGGTCGGGATAGCGCACCATGAAGTCCGCGATCGCCGGCCCGAGCTGCAGCGTGCCGAACGACATCGGCGCGTTGACCCGCAACAGGCCGCGCGGCGTCGCCTGCAGGTCAGCGACAGCCTGATCAGCAGCGTCGAGATCGCCGAGCACGCCCAGCACCCGTTCGAAATAGGCCTGGCCGTTTTCCGTCGGGCTGACATGGCGCGTGGTGCGATTGAGCAGTTGCACCCCGAGATCATTCTCGAGGTCCGCGATGTACTTGCTCACCGCCGAGCGCGATAGCCGCAGGGCCCGCCCCGCCTCCGAGAAGCTGCCGTGCTCGACCACCTTCACGAAGGCCCGTAGCCCCTCCAGCTTGTCCATGATCTCTCCCCGATCGATTGTTTCCGTTTTATAGACAGTAATGTCATATATTGCCAGATTGTCTTTAAATCGGGCCGAGCCAATATCACCGCCAGACGAACACCACACCTCAAACCAACGGAGACGACACCATGTCTGGCATCCACCACGTCACCGCGATCGCCGGTAACGCCCTGCGCAACCTCGACTTTTACACCCGGACGCTGGGCCTGCGGCTGGTCAAGAAGACCGTCAATTTCGACGATCCCGGCACCTACCACTTCTACTATGGCGACGAGGCCGGCCGCCCCGGCACCATCCTGACCTTCTTCCCGTGGGAGCACGCGGCGGCCGGTCGCGGCGGCGTCGGCCAGACGCACCAGACCTCCTTTCGCGTTCCGGCGCGCTCGATCGGCTACTGGACCCACCGCTTCATCGAGAAGGGTGTCGCCCATGAGCCGCTGGAGAAGCGCTTCGGCGAGACGGTGCTGACGTTCACCGATCCGGACGGCATGAGCCTTGCGCTCGTCGGCGTCCCCGGCGCGGAGAACGAGGCCGGCTGGAGCGATGGCGATGTCCCGGCGGAGCATGCGATCCGCGGCTTCCATGGCGTCACGCTGCTGCTCGACAGCGCCGCGAAGACCGGAGCAATCCTCACGGACGTGTTCGGCTTCACCGAGGTCGGCCGCGAAGCTTCGACGGTCCGCTACCAGGCGTCCGACGCCGCCGGCGGCATTGTCGATATCTACGAGGCCAAGGGCTTCCTGCCGGGACGGATGGGCCGCGGCTCGGTCCATCATATCGCCTTCCGCGCGGCTGACGACGTCGCGGAGGCCGAGATGGCCCGCAAGCTGGTGCACGACCACGGCATGCACCCGACCGAGCAGAAGGACCGCAACTACTTCCGCTCGATCTACTTCCGCGAACCGGGCGGCGTGTTGTTCGAGATCGCGACCGACATCCCCGGCTTTGCGATCGACGAACCGCTCGCCACACTGGGGCAGGAGCTGAAGCTGCCGGCGTTCCTCGAACCGCACCGCAAGGACATCGAGAACGTGCTGCCGGCGATCGAAAAGGCAAAGGCTGCGTAATGTCCAGATTGTCTTTCACCCACCGCGTCGAGCCGGGCAACCGGCCCGACGCCACTCCCCTGCTGCTGCTGCATGGCACCGGCGGCGACGAGAACGACCTGCTGCCGCTCGGCCGCATGGTGGCGCCGGGATCGACGCTGCTTGCGGTCCGCGGCCAGGTGCTGGAGCACGGCATGCCACGGTTCTTCCGCCGTCTGGCGGAAGGCGTGTTCGACGAGGACGACGTGCGCCGGAGGGCGCACGAGCTCGCCGACTTCGTCGCGGCCGCGCGTGCCGAGTATGACCTCGCAGCACCGATCGCTCTCGGCTACTCGAATGGCGCCAACATCGCCGCAGCGGTGATGCTGCTGCGTCCCGGCGTGTTGCGCGGCGGCATCCTGCTGCGCGCCATGGTGCCGCTCGAAACGCCGCCACCGGCCGACCTTGCCGGCACCTCGGTGCTGGTGGCCTCGGGCACACGCGACCCGATCGTGCCCGCGGCCAATGGCGAACGGCTGGCGGCGATGCTCTCCGCTGCCGGCGCAGATGTCGAACGGCGCGTGCTGCCGTCGGGCCACGAATTGTCGCAAGCCGACCTGACGCTGGCGCGCAACTGGCTGGCGCAACACCAGGGGCAGGCGTCGGCCGCCTGACCGGGCGACCTCCACACATGGCAACGGCGTGTCCTTTTCGCGGGACACGCCGTGGTCGTCAATGATCAGGCCTGTCTGACGAACGCGGCAAACGCCTCCGCGTAATCCGGATGCCAGCGCGACAGCGCCGGCCTGTTCTCAACGATGTCGCCGGCGGCCCACAGGATGCGCCGCTCGTCGAGCGCACGCGGCACGTCGTTGTCCGGGCACAGGATGTAGAAGTCCCCCGCCTCCAGACGCGCGATCATGAAATCGACCGTCTGTTCGGGCGTCCACGCCGCTGCGGGCTTTTCCGTGCGGCCGCGGGCGGTGATGCCCGTAAACACGAATCCCGGAATGAGCAGATGGGCGCTGAGGCCATGGCCTGCGGTGTTGCGCAGCTCGTGCTGCAGCGCCTCAGTGAATGCCTTCACGCCCGCCTTGGCGACGTTGTAGGCCGGATCGCCCGGCGGCGTGGTGATGCCTTGCTTCGATCCTGTGTTGACGATCAGACCAGGCCGGCCACGTGCGATCATCGCCGGCGCGAACACCCGCGTGCCATGGATCACACCCCAGAGATTGACGCCGAGGACCTGCTCCCAGTTCGCAAGCGGACCGAACAGTGCGCTGCCCGGCTGAACCCCGGCGTTGTTCATCAGCACATCGGTGCCGCCGAAACGCGTGGCGACGGCATCCTGCAGACGGTGCAGTTCATCCTCACGGCCGACGTCGGTCGCCACCGCCATCACACCGTCGGCGCCGTGCGGCGACGCCGATGCAATTGCGGAAGCGGCCGCGGCGAGGCGATCCTCGCCGAGATCGGCGATGCACACGGACAGGCCGAGCGCGGCGAAACGCTTCGCTGCGGCAAGGCCGATGCCGGACGCGCCGCCAGTGACGACGGCGACGGACCCGGACGACAAAGCGGGATGGGACACGCGGCAAATCTCCTGAAGCTGCGAGGTCGGCAGGGCGGCCAACCGATCACGAACCGCCTTACAGCGCAATCGTCACCGTAACATGGCAACCTGGGGCCATCACCGTCGCAGCTAGCCCGCTAGTGCTTCCTGCGCCAGCGGGCGCAGCAACTGCGCTGCCGGCCGCGAGAACGTCATCTCGCCGTGACGCAGGCCAAAAAGCGGCGATGCCAGCGTTGCCACCGCCTCGGCCGGATCATGAGCATCGAGCGCGACCAGATTAGCCGGGGCGCCGACGGCGATGCCATAGCCGCCGAGCCGCATCAGCCGCGCCGGGCCGGCCGTGATCATATCGAAGCAGGCCGCGAGCCCGTCCGGCGTGCCAATCTGCAGCACGTTGGCATAGAGATTGGCCATGCGCAGCAGCGAGCAGTCGCCGAACGGCGTAAACGGATTGAGCACATTGTTGGTGGCGAGCGAACAGGTGACGCCGCTGTCGGCCACCCGATGCAGCGGCGCCACGCCGCGCGGCACGCTGTGGCTACGTCCCGCTCCCATCAGGAAGAGATCCGTCGCCGGCAGCGCCGTAAGCGCAACGCCGACGTCCGCGAGCCGCGTCGAGACGGCCGCGAGGTCGTCCGGCGCCAGCTCCGACAGCTTGGTGACATGCCCGGCGGCGACGCGGCCGCCGAAGCCATGGCGCGCTGTCTGCCGGCAGACCTCGTCGAGATGCATCCACGACGGGTCGAGATCGAAATCGAGATGGAAATCGATGTCGATATCGAAGCGGCCTGCAATGTCGAAGATGCGCGCGATCTGTCCGGCGGGATCGCTGTCGGCATAGGGGCATCCGCCGATCAGATCGGCGCCGGTGGCGCAGGCTTCGACAAGCAGATCCTCGGCGCCGGGATCGTTGAGCAATCCCTCCTGCGGGAACACGCAGATCTGCAGGTCGATCGCCCAGCGATAGTCGCGCCGCAGCGCGCTGACGGCGCGAAAGCCCTTGAGCCCGACGCGCGGATCGACCTCGACATGGGTCCGCATCCGGTTGGTGCCTTGCACGATCGCCTTCTCCAGCGTCCGCGCGCCGCGCTGATAAATGTCCTCCTCCGTAAAATCGCGCTTGGCTGCGGCGACGGCTGCGATCGCTTCGCCCAGCGTACCCGTCTGGCAGACACAGCGCCCGGTCAGGCAGGCCTTGTCGAGGTGGATGTGGCTGTCGACGAAGCCGGGCGTGACGAGGCGGCCGTCGAGCGCGATCTCGCGCGCGGACGCAGCAATGCGCGGCGCGATCTCGGCGATGATCCCGGCGCGGACGCCGATATCGACCGGGGCGGATCGTCCGACAAGCGCCGCCTGGCGCAGGATGAGGTCGAAAGGCATGTCTTGAAGTCCTCGTCGTCAGCTATTCGGCGGCTTCGCTGTGCCCGAGATAGGCCGCCTCGAGGGCAGGATCGCCAGCCAGTTCCTGTGCTGTTCCCGTACGGACGACGCGCCCCGCCTCTAGCACATAGCCGCGGTCCGCGACCGTCAGCGCCAGCGCCGCCATCTGGTCGACCAGCAGGATGGTCACGCCCTCGTCGCGCAGCTCGGCTAGAATGTCGAACAGCTCATTGACCATCGCCGGAGACAAGCCCAGCGACGGCTCGTCGAGCAGGAGCACGCGCGGCTTCGCCATCAGCGCCCGCGCGATCGCCAGCATCTGCTGCTCGCCGCCGGACAACAGGCCGGCGCGGCTGTCGATGCGTTCGCGCAGGCGCGGAAAGCGCTTCAGCACCGCCTCGGCCTCGGCACGCCGGTCGATCCGTCCGCGGGTATAGGCGCCGAGCAGGATATTGTCGTAGACGCTGAGTTCGGCGAATACCTGCCGTCCCTCGGGCACCAGCGCGAGACCGGCATAGGCGATGCTGTGCGCCTCGCGCGCACCGATGCTGGCGTCGTCGAGCAGGACGTTGCCGTCCACGGGCCGCAGCAACCCGCTGATCGCTCGCATTGCCGTGGACTTGCCGGCGCCGTTGGCGCCGAGCAGCGCGACCATCTCGCCTTCGCAGATATCGATGTCGATGCTATCCAGCACCGGCGCCGCGCCGTAGCCAGCAGACAGACCGACGCAGGCGAGCACCGCGTCGCGCGACCCTGTCCACTCCCGCAGGCGCGGGCGGGCTCGTAACCCGGCGTCGCCAAGATAGGCCGCGAGCACCCGCGGCTCGTGCCGAACCTCGTCGGGTGTGCCGGCCGCAATGACCATGCCGGCATCGAGCACGACGACATGGTCGGAGATGCCCATCACCATGGCCATGTCATGCTCGACCAGGATCACAGCGATGCCGAGATCAGCGATCCGCCGCAGCAGCGCGCTCAGCTCCGTCTTGTCGGCCCGCATCAGTCCGGCTGCGGGCTCGTCGAGCAGCAGAACGCGCGGCCGTGTCGCCAGCGCCCGCGCAATCTCGACCAGCCGCCGGTCGACATGTGGGAGGTCACCGGCAGGGACGTCGCACACACCACGATAGCCGACGAACGCCAGCAGCGTCTCGGCGACGTCGCGCTCCGCCGCGCCCGAAAACCCGGAGAACGGATGGCCGAGCCGGCCGCCGCGCAGTGCGATCAGCACGTTCTCAATCACGGTCATGCTCTCGAACAGCTGGGTCGTCTGATACGTGCGGGTGATGCCGGCGCGCGCCACGCGCCAGGCCGACGCCCTCGCGAGCTCCGCCGCGCCCAGCGCGACACTGCCGGTCTCGGGCCGGTAGAAACCGCTGACGATGTTGAGCACGGTGGTCTTGCCGGCGCCGTTCGGACCGATGATGCTGGTGACCGCCCGCGGCGGCGCCGTGAATGTCACCCCGGACGCGGCGCGAATGCCGCCGAACGACAGCCCGACGTCGCGGACCACAAGCCCCGGCGCCTCGCGTGACGCGCGCAGGAACGCGCCGAGATCAACCCCACGATCGCCGGTGGTCGGCCGCCCGGACCGCGCGACGAAGCGCATGCCAAGGCGCGCCAGCGATCCCATCACCCCTTCCGGCGCGAGCCACAGCACCGCCAGCAGCAACGCTCCGAACATCAACAGGCGGTACTCGGCGAGGCCCGACAGCAATTCGGGCAGCATGACCGTGATGATCGCGCCGACCAGCGGGCCGAACACCCAGCCGGCGCCGCCGACCATCACCGCGAGCAGGAACAGGATCGACTGCGAGAACGGGAACGAGTCCGGCGCGATGAACATCATCAGCGGTGCGAACAGCCCGCCGGCAAGGCCGGTGAATGCCGCCGACAGCGCGAACGCCATGGTCTTGACCACGACCGGATTGAGCCCGAGCGAACGCGCCGCGACCTCGCTGTCGCGCACCGCCACCATCGCCTTGCCCCAGCTGCCGCCGGCGATGCGCGCGAAGATCGCGAGCGCCGCTCCGGCGAGCACGACCGACAGCAACGCCATCTCGCGCTCGCCGAGCACCACCCCGCCGAGCGACGGCGGCGGCAGTCCCATCAGGCCGTTCTGACCGCCGGTCAGATCCTTCCACTCGATGATGGCGTGCTGGACGATGAAGGCGAAGGCGATGGTGACCATCGCCAGATACGGCCCCTTGACCCGCAGCGCGGGCAGCGCCAGCAGGCCGCCGAGCGCACCAGCGAGCAGCGTCGCCGCGGCCAGCGCCAGCCAGAAATTGACGCCGTGCAGAGTGAGGATCGCCACCGCGTAGGCGCCGATGGCATAGAAGCCGACATGGCCCAGCGAGATCTGGCCACCGAGCCCGAGCAGGATGTTGAGGCCGACACCGACGATGGTGGTCAGCGCCACCAGCGACAGCACGAGATGGGCATAGCCAGACGTTGCGAAGGCAATGGCACAGCCGGCGATCGTCACGGCGACGATGGCGGCAGGCATCAGCAGGGAGGATGGACCACGCATCGTCACACCTTGTTCACGGCGGCGCGGCCGAGCAGGCCGTGCGGCATCGCCACCAGGGCGAGGATGACCACGCTGAACGCGACGATCTGGGTGTAGCTCGACCCCAGCGACGCGGTGACCAGCGCCTCGATCAGGCCGTACAGCAGGCCGGCGAGCATGACGCCCCAGGCCGACGTGATGCCGCCGAGAATGGCGACCGCGAACGCCTTGATGCCGAACAGCGTGCCCATCTCCGAATTGACGTTGTACAGCGGCGCGATCAACAGACCCGCGAGGCCGGCCAGCACGGTCGACAGCGCGAACGACGCCGCCACGGTGCGGCGGACGTGGATCCCCATCAGCCGTGCCGCATCGCGGTTCTGCACCACCGCGAGCAATGC
The DNA here is from genome assembly GCF_018131225.1 of Bradyrhizobium sp. U87765 SZCCT0048. Lineage (GTDB taxonomy): Bacteria > Pseudomonadota > Alphaproteobacteria > Rhizobiales > Xanthobacteraceae > Bradyrhizobium_A. The sequence continues at coordinate 2,412,424 of NZ_JAFCMM010000001.1, forward strand.
CTTGCCGCGATAGGTGTGACGCAGCGTAAGATGCAGCGCCAGCGCAATGCCGAGTCCCACCACCGGAATGACCATCTGCAGTGGATAGACCCCGGCGCCGAACAGCGTCACCGGCTTGACCGCGAGCGGCGAGGGAAAGCTGCGCGGCTCCTTGCCGAAGGTGAACAGCATCAGGTTGTCGAGCACGATGCCGCCGGCGACGGTGGCCATCAGCCACGCCTCCGAGCGGCGGCTGACGAACGGCCGCACCAGGAAACGCTCGACCACGAGGCCGAACAGCGCGCAGGCGGCGAGCGTCGCCGCGACCGCCAGCGGCATCGGCCAACCCATGCGCAGCGCGAACAGATAGCCGAGCACGGCGCCGAGCGTCATCGACGAGCCCTGGGCGAAATTGACCGTTCCCGACAGCACATAGGTCACGTGGAAGCCGAGCGCGATCAGCCCGTACATGCTGCCGAGCCCGAGCCCGGATATGATGGAGGAAGTGATCAGCATGCGTACTGTCCCTTTTGGTTCGTCAGGCATCTCACCCCTGCCGCATCATTGCCGGGCTTGACGCGGCAATCCATCCCGGTAGCCATGCCTTCAGCTTTCGAGATGGGCCGCCGTGTCAAGCACGGTGATGACGCTCCTTGCAGGGCTTCGCCCGCATCGACTTTCAAGCGCGATGGTCACTCAATTGGTCAGCGGCAGAATCTCGTCACCCTTGAAGTGGGTGAAGATGTAGTCGTCCGCCGACAGCGCATCCTGATTCTGCGGCGAGAACGGCCGGGCGTAGGTCTTGATCAGGCCGGCATAACTGTCGATGCCATAGAAGCCGTCCCGGACCTTCGGCCCCTCGGTCGATCCGGCCTTGGCGATGGCCAGCGCGGTGAGGTGCGCCGCGTCATAGGCGTTGGCGATGCCGACAGCGGGGGTGACGTCGGCATAGGACTTGATCTCCGGATACTTCGCCTTCAACGCCGCGAACACCGCCTGCGCTTTCGGGCTGGAATTGCCGGAGAAACTGAAGGTCTGGATGAAATGCACCTTCTCGGCGCTGGCGCCGGCAAGCTCGGTGAAACGGCCGCCGGACGGACCCCAGTGCGACACCACCGGCACGTCCCAACCCATCCGATCGAGTGATTTCACGACCTGCGCCGAGGGGGCGACGTTCGCGACGAGGAACAGCGCGTCGGCGCCTGCCTCCTTGAGCCGCGTGAGCTGCGGCACGACATCGACATCCGCGGTCTCGAATTTCTCGACACCCGCACTCGGGATTTTCCTGTCGTCGAGCGCGGTCTTGAGCCCCTTCTCGTTGGACTCGCCCCACGAATTGTTGATCAGGATCATGCCCGGCTTCTTGGCGCCGTACTTCTTCTCGGCATAGTTGACCAGCGCGACGTCGACCAGCGCATCGACAGCCGACACGCGAAACACATAGTTCTCAGCGGCGCCGTTGCGGGTGATCGGGGTGCCCGCTGCCCACACGCCGACAAAGGGAATTCTCGCCTGGTTGGCGAACGGCACGATCGCCATCGACACCGGCGTATCCAGCCCGCCGAAGATCGCCGCGACCTGTTCGCGCTGCGCAAGCTCGCGCGCCGCGACGACACCTTTGGCCGGGTTGCTCTCGTCGTCGCGCACCACCAGCACGACCTTCTTGCCGAGCAGGCCGCCCTTGGCGTTGATCTCGTCGATGGCGACCGACAGGCCGCGCACGATGGCCTCGCCGGACTTGGCCGACTGTCCGGACATCGCCGCCACCAGGCCAAACTTGACGACGTCGTCGGCGAAAGCCGGCGACAGCGCAGCGAGCGACAGGACGGCTCCCGCGGCCGCCAGCAGATGCCTTCGGGAAATTTTGCGAATGCGAAGTGCCATGGTCTTACCCTCCGAGGAGAACCAGGACTTTCAAAAAGCAAACGTCGTGCCAGATTGTATGCACTGATTGGACTGCAGGAATCGCGACAAAGGCCGGCCTAAACCCGATCGGTTGCGCAGCGAGCGAGCAGCTACGCCCATTATTTTTGCAGGATCGTATACGATTTTTTGCTACATTGAATACGAAAACTTTGCCCGCGAGCGCGAAGGAGCCCGCCCCATGACCATGCCGCAGCCGACCGTGACGGACCAGAGCACCCACGCGGCAGCGATCGTCGAGCGCTTCCTCGAAGCCTCGATGATTCCCGACCCCGCAACCGCCGCGCGCTACATCTCGCCCGAACTCGTGATCACCTTCACCGGCGGCCGTCGCTACGCCCACCCCAGCGAGACCGCAGCATTCAACGCCCGGCGCTACAAGTGGGTAAAGAAGAACATGCAGCGTACCGACGTCGTCCCCGGGGACGGCGAAACCATCGTCTACAATCTGGGCACGCTGTACGGCGAATGGCCGGACGGCACGCCATTCGAAGGCAACCGCTATGTCGACCGCTTCGTGGTGCGCGGCGGCCTGATCATCCAAATGGATGTCTGGAACGACAGCGCCGAACGCCTGCTGCTGCGCCACGGTATAGAGGCTTGAGGCGGTACGCCGCCTACTTCGCCGTACGGGCCTTGCGCGCGGGCGCAAGATCTGCGGAGTAGGTCGCAAGCACATCGCGCAAGTCACGCTCGTCATCCGGGCTGGCGGTGATCAACGCGCGGCTCGCGACCGCATCGAGATGCACATCCATCAACCTTGCGGCGCCCGCGGCATCACCGGCGACCAGCGCAGCGATGATGGCGCGATGCTCGCTGACAGCGCACTCGGACGAATGCGGCCGGCTGTAGAGCGCGAGGATCAGGCCGCAGCGCGAGGCGACCTCGCTGAGATAGCGCGCAAGCGTCGTGTTGCCGGTCATCTCCGCCAGCAGGATGTGAAACTCGGTGGCGAGCCGGATCGACAGCGGTTCGTTGTTGCCGCGGGCTTTCTCCTCGGCATCGACATGAGCCTGCAGTGCCTTGACCTGTTCGCCGCGCAAGCCGCGGCTGGTCAGCCGGGCGACGACGAGCCGCTCCAGTCCAACGCGCACGTCGAAGATATCGCGGGCCTCGTCCCAACTTGGCTTGGCGACCGCGGCACCGCGGTTGCGGCGCAACTCCACCAGCCCCTCCGCCGCAAGCCGCGCCAGCGCCGCGCGCACAATGGTGCGGCTGGCGCCGAACCGCTCGCCGATGGTGTCCTCCGGCAGCTTGGTGCCCGGCTTCAACGCCTGCTCCAAGATGGCGTGCCACAGCGCCCGGTAGATCAGGGTGCTGCGGTCGGCAGTGCGGGCGGCGGGTTTTCTCGGCATGGGCGGCATCACGGCGGCTTTCGCAACCATTGCGTCAGCAGGGATCGGAAAGCAAGCGCAGTGCCAATCAGGTTTCCGGCTCGGTGGTGAACAGCAGCGGATAGCCCCTGGCGCGGCCGGCGTCGGTTGCCCGCGTCGCCTTGGTCTCGGCAATGTCCTTGGCGAACACGGCGACCACGCACGAGCCGCGCCGATGCGCGGTGATCATCACCGCATGCGCCTGGTCCTCGGTCATGCGGAATTCCGCCTTGAGCACCATCACGACGAATTCACGAGGCGTGTAGTCGTCATTGACCAGGATGACCTTGTACAGCCGCGGGCGTTCGGTCGTCACGCGGGTTCGCGTCCGCGGCGTGGTGGCAGTATCACTCATCGGATTGGAAGCTCCCGAGCCCCGCGGCATCTGCGGGCCCACGCCGTTGCCATCCCACACTGCGGGTGAGCCATGATGCAACGCGATGGTTGCACTGCGGCGTTTTTGAGACCTTGGCGAGGACGATGGAACTCGGCATTCTTCAAAACATCAGCCAGCCACTGGCACAGGCGTTGCATACCGTTTGACCACATTCTGCAGGGGAATTGGGATGACGTTCAGAGACTTCAAGAGGTCCGCTCGCAAGGGCGCCATGGTTGCGTTGTTGGCGCTGTCTGCCGCAAGCTTGGGCAATCGTGATGCAAACGCAGAGACCGTGCTGCGGATCGCAATGACCGCCGCCGATATCCCGCGCACGCTGGGACAGCCGGACCAGGGCTTCGAGGGCAACCGCTTCACCGGGCTCACCATGTACGATGCCCTCACCATGTGGGACCTGTCGTCCGCGACCAAGCCAAGCATCGTCATCCCCGGCCTCGCCACCGAGTGGAGCGTCGATCCCAACGACAACAAGAAGTGGATCTTCAAGCTGCGGCCCGGCGTCACGTTTCACGATGGCTCGCCCTTCAACGCTGATGCCGTGGTGTGGAACGTCGACAAGGTGCTGAAGACCGATGCGCCGCAATACGACGCCAGCCAGGTCGGGGTCACCGCCTCGCGCATGCCGACGCTCTTCTCGGCGCGCAAGATCGACGACCTGACGGTCGAACTCACCACCAAGGAGCCCGATAGCTTCCTGCCGATCAACCTCACCAACCTGTTCATGGCGAGCCCCGCCAAGTGGCAAAAGCTCTATGATGCCGCGTCCGGCGCCGACGCCAAGGCGAAAGCCGCCGCAGCATGGGACGCGTTCTCGCGCGATGCCTCCGGCACGGGGCCGTGGAAGATGGCGCGCTTCGTGCCGCGCGAGCGGCTCGAGGTGGTCAAGAACGATGCCTACTGGGACAAGGCGCGGGTCCCGCATGTCGACCGCATGGTGCTGCTCCCGATCCCCGAAGCCAATGCCCGCACCGCGGCGCTGCTGTCGGGCCAGGTCGACTGGATCGAAGCCCCCGCGCCTGACGCGCTTGCGCAGATCAAGCAGCGCGGCTTCGTGATTCAGGCCAACGAGCAGCCGCATGTGTGGCCGTGGCAGTTCTCGCGGGTCGAGGGCTCGCCGTGGAACGACATCCGTGTGCGCAAGGCGGCCAATCTGTGCATCGATCGCGACGGCATGAAAGACGGTCTGCTCAGCGGCCTGATGGTTCCCGCGACCGGCACCGTCGAACCCGGCCATCCCTGGCGCGGCTCGCCAACCTTCCAGATCAAATACGATCTGCCGGCGGCGCAGGCGCTGATGAAGGAGGCCGGCTACGGCCCGAACAAGAAGCTGACGGTCAAGATCCAGACCTCCGCATCAGGCTCGGGCCAGATGCTGCCGCTGCCGATGAACGAGTACCTGCAGCAGGCCCTGGCGGAATGCTACTTCGACGTCCAGCTCGACGTCATCGAGTGGAACACGCTGTTCACCAACTGGCGGCGCGGCGCCAAGGATCCGTCCGCCAATGGCTCCAATGCCATCAACGTGACATTCGCGGCGATGGATCCGTTCTTCGCCATGGTGCGCTTCCTGCAGTCCGGCATGGCGCCGCCGGTGTCCAACAACTGGGGCTTCGTCAACAATCCCCGGTTCGACGAGCTGGTGAAGAAGGCGCGGCAGACGTTCGATCCCGCCGCGCGCGACCAGGCGCTGGCCGAGCTGCACGCCGCCTCCGTCGACGACGCCGACTTCCTTTACGTCGCCCATGACGTCGGCCCGCGCGCGCTCAGCCCGAAGATCAAGAACTTCGTCCAGCCCAAGAGCTGGTTCGTCGACTTCTCGCCGGTCACCATGGAGCCGTGACGGCACCGGCGCGTCTCCTGCAACTACTCCTCGTGACGAGACACGCAACTCTGCCGCCGCTCGTCACGAGGCCCCTGCTCCCGATCGGGGCCGCGCCGCGCGGGCGCGGCTTGCCGGGAAACATGTTCGCTACGGACGGACGGCGGATCGCACCGTGCGCCGATCCGTCGATGTCAGATTGGTGGTGACCGAGTGCTGGCCTATATCGCCCGACGCATCGTCTATGTGATCCCGATCGTCATCAGCGTCGCGCTGGTCTGCTTCCTGCTGGTTCACCTCGCGCCCGGCGATCCACTGGTCGCCGTACTGCCGGCGGACGCCTCCCAGGAACTGGCAGCGCAGCTGCGCGCGGCCTATGGCTTCGACCGGCCGCTGCCGGTGCAGTTCGGGCTGTGGATCTGGAAGGCACTGCACGGCGACCTCGGCACCTCGATCGCCACCGGACGGCCGGTGCTCGGCGAGGTCACCCGCGCGGTCGGCAACACCGTGATGCTGGCGATCGCCGCCGCGCTGATCGGCTTCGTCCTCGGCCTGACGCTCGGCCTCATCGCCGGCTACTTCCGCAACACCTGGATCGACAAGCTGGCGACGTCCGTCGCGGTCGCCGGCGTGTCGGTGCCGCACTACTGGCTCGGCATCGTGCTGGTGATCGTCTTCTCGGTCCAGTTGAACTGGCTGCCCGCGGTCGGCGCGGGCCCAGGCGGCTCCGATACCTGGAGCTGGGACTGGACCCACCTGCGCTACCTCGTGCTGCCCGCCGTGACCATGGCGGCCATTCCCATGGGCATCATCACCCGCACCGTGCGCGCACTGACCGGCGATATCCTGTCACAGGATTTCGTCGAGGCGCTGCGCGCCAAGGGCCTGCGCGAGACGGCTGTGTTCCGCCATGTGCTGCGCAATGCCGCACCCACCGCGATGGCGGTGATGGGCCTGCAGCTCGGCTACATGCTCGGCGGCTCGATCCTGATCGAAACGGTATTCTCCTGGCCCGGCACGGGACTTTTGCTGAACTCCGCGATCTTCCAGCGTGACCTGCCGCTGCTGCAGGGGACGATCCTGGTGCTGGCGCTGTTCTTCGTCTTCCTCAACCTGCTGGTCGACGTGGCGCAAGCCCTGATCGATCCACGTATCAGCCGCCGCTGAGGCCCATCATGACCAGCCTCAGCGATACCGCCACGCAAGTCGTCCCGAGCAGGGCGCCGACCGGCTACTGGTCGACCGTCGGCCGCCGGCTGCGGCGCGATCCACTCAGCATGATCTGCCTCGCCATCCTGCTGGCGATCGTGCTGTCGGCGGTGTTCGCGCCATGGCTCGGTCTCGCCGATCCCTACCAGGGCTCGATGATCCGGCGGTTGCGGCCGATCGGCACGCCGCACTATCCGCTCGGCACCGACGAACTGGGACGCGACATGCTGGCGCGCCTGATCTATGGCGGCCGCCTGTCGCTGCTGATCGGCATCCTGCCCGTCGGGCTCGCCTTCATCGCCGGAACCGCCCTCGGACTGATCGCCGGCTATGCCGGCGGCCGCGTCAACACGATGATCATGCGCACGGTCGACGTGTTCTACGCGTTCCCATCCGTGCTGCTGGCGATCGCGATCTCCGGCGCGCTGGGCGCGGGCATCGTCAACTCCATCGTGTCGCTGACCATCATCTTCATTCCGCAGATCACCCGCGTCGCCGAGAGCGTCACCACCGGCGTGCGCAACCTCGACTTCGTCGACGCCGCGCGTGCCTCGGGCGCCGGACCGCTGACCATCATGCGCGTGCACATGCTCGGCAACGTGCTCGGCCCGATCTTCGTGTACGCCACCGGCCTGATCTCGGTGTCGATGATCCTCGCCTCCGGCCTGTCGTTCCTCGGCCTCGGCACGCGGCCGCCGGAACCCGAATGGGGCTTGATGCTCAATACCCTGCGCACCGCGATCTACGCCAACCCGATGGTCGCGGCGCTGCCCGGCGCCATGATCTTCGCGGTGTCGATCTGCTTCAACATGCTGAGCGACGGCCTGCGCGCCGCCATGGACATCCGGAGCTGACGTATGTCACGTGCGAGCGTCGAGACCTCTCCCTTCGCGCCAATCGAGGACCGCGGCGGCGCCGCGCAGCCGCTGCTGACGGTGCAGGGCCTGACCAAGCACTTTCCGGTGCGCGGCGGGCTGTTCAGCCAACAGCGCACCGTACGCGCCGTCGACGACGTGTCGTTCACCGTCGGTAAGGGTGAGACGGTCGGCATTGTCGGCGAGTCCGGCTGCGGCAAGTCGACCACCGCGCGCCTGCTGATGCATCTGATGCCGCGCGACCGCGGCGACATCCTCTACGATGGCCGCACCATCGGTCGCGACCTGCCGCTGGCCGACCTCAGGCGCGGCATGCAGATGGTGTTCCAGGACAGCTACGCCTCCCTCAATCCACGCCTCACCCTGACGGACTCGATCGCCTTCGGCCCGCGCGTTCATGGCATGGGCTCGGGCAAGGCACGGGCCCTCGCGCACGACCTGCTCGATAAGGTCGGCCTGCAGCCGGACACCTTCGCCGGACGTTACCCCCACGAGATCTCGGGCGGCCAACGGCAGCGCGTCAACATCGCGCGCGCGCTCGCCCTGTCGCCGCGCCTCGTCATTCTCGACGAGGCGGTGTCGGCGCTCGACAAGTCGGTAGAGGCGCAGGTGCTCAACCTGCTCACCGACCTCAAGCGCGAATTCGGACTGACCTATATCTTCATCAGCCACGACCTCAACGTCGTACGCTACATCTCCGACCGCGTGCTGGTGATGTATCTCGGCGAGGTCGTCGAGATCGGCCCCGTCGACAGCCTGTGGCAGGCGCCCGCGCATCCCTATACCCGCGCCCTTCTGGCCGCGATGCCGAGCACCGATCCGGACCGGCGCACCATGACGCCGCCGATCACCGGCGACCCGCCGAACCCGATCGATCCACCGCAGGCGTGCCGCTTCCACCCGCGCTGTCCGTTCGCCGAGACTGTGTGCGGCACGATCACGCCGCGCCTCGCGCCAGTCGATGGTGAGGGCCATGAGGTGGCGTGCCACATGGCCGTGCCAGGCTCTGGCCACAGCCGCGCCGCGGAGGGCAGCCAGGCAGCGGCCCCATAACCACAAGAACAAGGAGATTGCCATGTCTGCGCCCGATCAAGCTGCTCCGTCCCCGGAGGATATCGCCGTGATGGCGGAGGTTGCCGGCCTTCCGGTCGCGCCCGAGGTCGCCGCCCGCATCGCCGCCTCGATCGGGCCCGCGTTCAACGGCTTTGCCGCCATCGCCGGCACGCTGCCGCTCGACCTCGAGCCCGCGTCCTTCACCGCAGTACAGACCGCCGCTGCCCGATGAGCAACGATCCCGCCCTGCTGTCGCTGACGGAGATCGCCGGCGCGATCGCCGCCAGGACCCTCTCATCGCGTGAAGCGACGCAGGCATGCCTGACACGCATCGCCCGGCTGCAACCGACACTCAACGCCTTCATGGCGACCGAGCCGGAGGGCGCGCTGGCTGCCGCCGACGCTGCCGACGCCGAGCTCGCGGCGGGGCGTTCGCGCGGTGCCCTGCATGGCGTGCCGCTCGCCCACAAGGACATGTACTATGAGGCCGGCAAGGTCTCGACCTGCGGCTCGGCGATTCGCCGTGACTGGGTGGCGACCACGACCTCGACCGCACTGCAGCGCCTCAAGGACGCAGGCTCCATCCGGCTCGGCACGCTGCAGATGTCGGAGTTCGCCTATGGTCCGACCGGTCACAACGCGCACTACGGACCGGCCCGCAACCCGTGGAATCCGGCGCATGTCACCGGGGGGTCATCATCCGGCTCCGGCGCCGCTGTCGCCGCACGGCTGACCTTCGCGGCTCTGGGCTCCGACACCGGCGGCTCGATCCGCCTGCCGGCGCATTACTGCGGCGTCACCGGTCTCAAGACCACCGTCGGCCTCATCAGCCGCGCGGGCGCGATGCCGCTGTCGCAGTCGCTCGACACCGTCGGTCCGCTGGCACGCACCGCCGAGGACTGCGCGCTGCTCACCGGCCTGATGGCCGGCGCCGACCCCGCCGACCCGACGTTGCGCAATGCGCCGGTGCCCGACTATCTCGCCGCAACGCGTCAACCCATGGCGGGCCTGACCATCGGCGTGCCGGCCGCGTTCTATGTCGACGACCTCGATGCCGACGTCGGCCGCGTGCTGGAGGAGACCCTCGCGACGCTGCGCCGCGAGGGCGCAACCATTGTCCAGGTGTCGCTGCCCTCGCAACCCCAACTGACCGCGGCGTGCCAGCTTGTCCTCGCGGTCGAGGCCGCCGCCTTCCACAAGGCGTGGATGATCGAACGGCCACAGGACTATGGCCCACAGGTGCTGATGCGGCTGCAGAACGCCCTTGCCGTTCCAGCCTTGAGCTATCTCGAGGCGCTGCGCTGGCGTGGCCCCGCGCTCGCCGCACATCTTGCGGCCATCGCCGGCACCGACGCGCTGCTGGTGCCGGTGTCGCCGATCCCCGCCCCGACCATTGCCGAGAGCGATGTCGGCAACCAGCACGGCGCCGAGGCGGTGATCCAGAACCTGACCCGCTTCACGCGGCCGATCAATTATCTTGGCCTGCCGTCGCTGGCGATCCCCGCAGGATTCAGCGCCGCCGGACTGCCGATCGGCCTGCAGGTGATCGGACGGCCGTTCGACGAGGCGACGATCCTGCGCATCGGCGCCGCGTTCCAGCGCGCGACCGACTTTCATGCCCGGAGGCCTGCGCTCCCATGACCAGCCTTGTCGAAGTCGACAATCTCACCGTGCGCTTTTCCGGCGCGCGCACGGTGCACGCGGTCAACGGCGTCAGCCTGTCACTAGCCGAAGGCGAGGTGCTCGGCCTGCTCGGAGAATCCGGTTCGGGCAAGAGCGTGACCTTGCGCGCACTGATGCGGTTGCTGCCAGAGCGGCGCACGGCGATCGGTGGCCGCATCCGCATCTCCGGACAGGACGTACTCGCCCTCGACGACGAGGCGCTATCGGCTTTCCGCGGCCGAACCGTGTCGATGATCTTCCAGGAGCCCGGGCTTGCCCTCGATCCGGTCTACACCATCGGCGACCAGATCGCCGAGACCGTCATGCGCCATGAAGGCGCGAGCCGCGCCGACGCCATGGCCCGCGCATTGCAGATGCTCGACGTCGTGCGCATTCCCTCGGCCCAGCGGCGGCTGAAGTCCTATCCTCACGAAATGTCCGGCGGCATGCGCCAGCGCGCGATGATCGCGCTCGCCCTCGCCTGCAAACCGAAGGTGCTGCTCGCCGACGAGCCGACCACCGCTCTCGACGCCACGGTCCAGATCCAGATCCTGCTGCTGCTGCGCGAGTTGCAACGCGAGTTCGGAATGTCTGTGATCTTCGTCACCCACGACATCGGGGTCGCGACCGAGATTTCCGATCGCATCGCCGTGATGTATGCCGGCCAGATCGTCGAGACGGCGCCACTCGCCGGGATCGTCCGGACACCCGTCCATCCCTACCCGCGCGGGCTGCTGACTGCGACCGTGCACGGCGCGGTTCGTGGCGCACGGCTCGAGACCATTCCGGGCACGCCGCCATCGCTCGATCAGGCGCCGGTCAATTGCGCATTCGCGCCGCGCTGCCGTCAGGCCCAGCCGCGCTGCCTCGACGCACTGCCGCCCGCGATCGAGGTGGCGCCCGGCCATCTTGCCCGCTGCGTGCTCGCCGAAGCTGCGGTAACGCCCGCGGTCTAGAAACAACGCGAGCCGCAATGGGCCACCTGCCACGCGGTCACGAAAATGTCAGTTGCGTGCGTTGCACAGAGTGCACTCGACATTGCCTCCCAGCGCCATCCGCCGAATGGCTGACTTCGCGACCTTGACAGCCCCTCCCGCATTGCGGCGAATGAGCGACCGACGTCCCTCATTCCCAAGAGATTTCCCAGGAGGAAACCGATGGAGCGTTACGCTCTCGTCATCGACGGCAAAACCGTTCAGGCCGCGGATCATTTCGAGGTGCTGAACCCCTCCACCGGCGCGGTCGCCGGCCTTGCGCCCAAGGCGTCGCGCGAGCAGCTCGACGATGCGATCGAAGCCGCCGCGAAGGCACAGAAGGCCTGGGCGAAGCGCCCGGACGCCGAGCGCAAGCAGCTCTGTCACGCCGTCGCCGACAAGATCAAGGACAATGCCGAGGAGCTCGCGCGGCTCCTGACCATCGAGCAGGGCAAGCCGCTGAACGGCCTCGGCTCACGCTTCGAACTCGGTGGCGCACAAGCCTGGGCGCACTACACCGCTGACCTCGACATTCCGGTGAAGGTGCTGCAGGACAACAACGAGGGGCGCATCGAGCTGCACCGCAAGCCGGTCGGTGTGGTCGGCTCGATCACGCCGTGGAACTGGCCGCTGATGATCGCGATCTGGCACATCATCCCCGCGATCCGTGCCGGCAATACCGTCGTCAACAAGCCGTCGCCGTTCACGCCGCTGTCGACGCTGCGCATGATCGAGCTGATGCAGGAGGTGCTGCCGCCGGGTGTCGTCAGCTGCGTCGCCGGCGAGGACTTCCTCGGCGCCCACATGTCCGGCCACCAAGGCATCGGCAAGATCACCTTCACCGGCTCGTCCGCGACCGGCCAGAAGGTGATGTCGTCGGCGTCCAATACCCTCAAGCGCCTCACCCTCGAGCTCGGCGGCAACGACGCCGGCATCGTGCTGCCCGATGTCGATCCGCAGCAGATCGCCGAGGGGCTGTTCTGGGGCGCTTTCATCAACAACGGCCAGACCTGCGCCGCGCTCAAGCGGCTCTATGTCCACGACAATGTCTATGACGAAATCTGCAACAGCCTTGCGACCTATGCGAAGAACATTCCCGTGGGCGATGGCCTCGACGAGAAGAGCGTGCTCGGCCCGATCCAGAACCGTATGCAGCGCGACAAGGTCGCTCGCCTCGTCGAGGCGGCAAAGACGGCCGGCGGCCGTGTGCTGCTGGGCGGCACCGCGGACAAGGACGACAGCCTGTTCTTCCCGCTGACGCTGATCTCCGACCTCGACAATGGCAACCCGCTGGTCGACGAGGAGCAGTTCGGCCCGGCGCTGCCGATCATCCGCTACAGCGATATCGACGACGTGATCGCCCGCGCCAATGACAATCCGAACGGCCTCGGCGGTTCGGTATGGTCGAAAGACACCGCCAGGGCCAAGGAGATCGCGCTGCAGCTCGAATGCGGCTCGGCGTGGATCAACAAGCATGGCGCGATCCAGCCCAACGCCCCGTTCGGTGGCGTCAAGGGCTCGGGCGTCGGCGTCGAGTTCGGCGAAGAGGGCCTGTTCGAAAACACCGACATCCAGGTGATCCACTCTTAAGCCGCACTCCGACCACGCAAAAAGCCCGGGACCGCATCGCGATCCCGGGCTCTTTTTTTGATCACCGACCCTTCATCGAGCAGCCGCAACGGCCGGCACTGGCGTCAGTGCAGTTCCAGCTGATCCTGGACGCCCTTGGCAACCGACAGCAGACGCGCATCAGTCATGCGGCGGCCGATCAGCATCAGGCCGACCGGCAGGCTCGACGTCTTCACCGGCAGCGACGTACCGGTCAGCTCGAACAGATTGCCGAGCATCGGATTGCGCAGGGTCTGCAGGTTGATGCGGCCGAACAGGTCATCATCGGCTTCGAGCGCTGCGATCTCCGGCGCCACGGTCGGCACCGTCGGCAGCAGCAGCACGTCGAGCGGGGTCAGCCGCGCGTCCATGGCCGCGATCAGCTCGCTGCGGCGGCGCATGGTGTTGATGAACGTCGCCGCTGGCACTGCACGGCCACCGAGAATGCGGCTGAGCACGCGCCGGTCGTATTCGGCTCCGCGGGTATCGAGCCACGGCGCATGGACCGCGGCGGCCTCCACCGCGGCGATCGCCGCCGGCGCGGTCGCCTGGCGCATGGCCAGGATCAGATCGTCGACCTGCCAATCGACCACCTTGGCGCCGAGCTGCGACAGCCGCGTCAGTTGCGCCTCGAACGCCGCACCAACCACCGAATCGACATTCTCGAACATCAGCCCGCGCGGCACGCCGACCCGCAGGCCCGCCAGCGGAAACGCGGTGACGGGCTGTGGCGCGTATCCTGCCATGATGGCGTCGGTGTCGGCGCACTGCTGCACCGTCTTTGCCAGCGGCCCGATCGTGTCGAGCGTATAGGACAGCGGGAATGCCCCCTCCGTCGAGACCCGGCCCGCAGTCGGCTTGAAGCCGGTGACGCCATTGAACGCCGCCGGAATGCGCACCGAACCGCCGGTGTCGGAGCCGATCGAGATCTCGCTGGTGCCTTCCGACACCGAGACGCCCGCGCCGGACGACGAACCGCCGGGCACGCGCGTCGGGTCGACCGCATTGCCCGGCGTGCCGTAGTGCGGATTGAGGCCGAGGCCTGAGAACGCGAACTCCGACATATTGGTCTTGCCGATGATCAGCGCACCGGCACGGCGCAGCCGGGCGATGACTGGCGCGTCCGTGGCGGCCGGCTCGGCCGTCCGCAGCAGAGCGGAGCCCGCCGTGGTGGGCTCGCCGGCAACGTCGAACAGATCCTTGATCGAGACGATGGCGCCATCGAGCGGCCCCAGCGAGGAGCCGGTCCGACGGCGCGCATCGGCCGCATCAGCCTCGGCGCGAACGCGCTCGTGATACACCACCGTGAAGACGTGCGAGGTCTTCGCGGTGGCGTCGATCTGCGCCAGCGCCTTCTCAACCTTGTCGCGAATGGCGGACATTCCAGTTCTCCAGTTTACGAAACGACGGGAAGCTCGACGATGTCATAGGCATGGCGGATCGAGCGGCCCAGCACCGGGTCGGTCAATTCCATCTCGAACCGGCTCGACGGCCGCACGCCGCCGATAGCACCGAGGGTGCCGCCGAACATCACCGTGCCGACGGCAAGCTGACCGCCCTGGGCATAGCGCGGCATCAGGTCGGACGGCGGCCGCAGCGTGGCCAGCTTGCCATCCTGGTAGAGCACGCGCTGGCCATCGATGGTCGCATAGGCACGCAGCTGCAGCTCGTCCCAATGGCCGACGACCTCGTCGAGACGCCACAGGTCCTTGCCGACCGGCTTGGCGCACAGCTGCTTGGACAGCGCGACGCCCTGCGCTTCCGCCTTGCGGTCGGTGTGGTCGGAGCCGATGGTCAGCCACAGGCCATCGGTCATGGCGACAATGACCGGCTCGATCTCGCCGCTGCTGTCGGGGCCGAGAAACTCGACACGCTCGCTTTGGGTCAGCAGGCTGGCGCCGCCACGATAGAACAGCGGCACGCTCGACGGCGGCGGCACGCCGATCGCGGCGAGCTCGTCGATGTGATGCCGCACCGCCGCCTCGTCGCGCGCGGCCCAGCCGGCGATCACGAGGTGGTCGGGCGCGAAGGCCGTCGTTTGCGATCCGGACCGGGTGTGGCGGTTGAATTCAAGCATGGTGTCCTCTGCAGTCGATCATGGAGGGGGTGGAGTCAAGGCGGGCGGAACGCAGGACTGCGTCCCGTCCGGACGTGATCAGCGCTTGACGGCCTGCCAGCGGCAGAACGTAAAGACGAGGAAGGCGGCGATGAGCTCGATCGCGCCGACGACATAGAGACCCGAGGTGGCGCTGCCGGTCACGTCGGCGGAAATGCCGATGACATATGGCGCGACGAAGCCGGCGAGATTGCCGATCGCATTGATGAGGGCGATCGCACCGGCCGCGGCCGTGCCCGCGAGCAACGCCTGCGGGATGGTCCAGAACACCGGGAACGCGGCCAGGATACCGATCGCGGCGACGGTCAGCGCGACCAGCGCGGCGGTTCCGCCACTGCCGATCGATGCGCCGGTTGCCGCCAGCCCCACCGCGGCGACCAATGCCGCGATCGCACAATGCAGCCGCCGTTCTCCCGTTCGATCGGAGTGCGCGCCGTTCCATACCATCGCGATCGTGCCGGCGATGAACGGGATCGCCGCCAGCAGGCCGATATGCAGCGCATTGGTGACGCCCGTCTCCTTGATGATCGACGGCGTCCAGAACGCGATCGTGGCGTTGCCGCTGACGATGCCGAAATAGATCAGGGCGCACAGCCAGACGCGCCAGTCGGCGAGCGCGGCCTTGAAGCTGGATTCGGTCACCACCGCCGCCGCGTCCGCCGCAAGATCGCGCTCGATCGCCTGTGCCTCCTGCGAACTGAGCCAGCTCGCCTCGCGCGGGCGGTCCGGCAGCCACAGGATGACCGCGATACCAGCAAGCACAGACGGAATGCCCTCCAGGATGAACAGCCACTGCCAGCTCGACAGGTTGGCGACGCCGCCCATGCTGCTCATGATCAGGCCGGCGATCGGACCGCCGACAATGCCGGCGATGGCGAACGAGGTCATGAACAGGCCGTTGATACGGGCACGCCGCGCCGCCGGAAACCAGTAGGTCAGGTAAAGTACGACGCCGGGAAAGAACCCCGCCTCGAACATGCCGAGCGTGAAGCGCAGCACATAGAACCAGAACTCGGTCTTGACGAAGGCCATCGCCGCGCAGTTCAGCCCCCAGAGGATGGTAATGCGGGCGAGCGTCTTGCGGGCGCCGATCTTCTCCAGCAACAGGTTGCTCGGCACCTCGAACAGGAAATAGCTGAGAAAGAAGATGCCGGCGCCGAAGCCGTAGGCGGCCTCGCTGAGTTTGAGATCGCTGAGCATGGTCAGCTTGGCGAAGCCGACATTGACGCGGTCGATCCACGCCAGGATGAACAGGAAGACCAAGGCCGGGATCAACCGGGCGGCGGCCTTGGCATAGGCCGCGGCGGCCACCGGCGTGGCACCGCCCCCAGCGACGTCAGGATTATCAACAACTTGAGCCATGTCGCGCTCTCCGCTGGGCCACATCGGGCCGCCTCGTCATCCCGGCAGTGATATATCACTACAATATCTGAGATCTTTTTGAAGCGAAAATAAAAGCCATGTATCAAGGTGCGATGCACAAAAGGCCAGCAGCCGAATCGTCCCCGAAAGCCGCCGCCCGCAGTTCCCGCGGAACGGCCGGCAAGACGCCTGCGCCCAAAGCGTCTGCGGCCAAAGCGCCTGCGACCAAGACCAAGCCGCGCGTGCCGTTCAGCGGACGGACCGATCTCTCCGCCGCCGCGCGACGGCCCAACCAGGCCGAGATCGCCTATGAACGCCTCAAGGCCGCGATCGTGACGCTTGTGATCGCGCCCAATACGCCGCTCAACGAGGCGATGATCTGCGACGAACTGCGCCTCGGCCGCACCCCGGTCCATCAGGCATGCCATCGTCTCGCACTCGAAGGCCTCGTGCAGATCGTCCCGCGCAAGGGCATGCTGGTGCCGCCGCTGTCGATGGACGACTTCCTCGACCTCGTCGGCGCCCGGCGCGTCAACGAGCCGGCCTGCGCCGCCCTCGCCGCCGAACGCATGACAGACGACGAGATCAGGGCGCTTGCCGCCATCGTCTCCGACAGCCGCCGCCTGCCACGCGACGATCTCGGCGCGCTGATCGCCCTCGATCAGCGCTTCCACGAAGGCATCGCGGCGGGCGCCCGCAATCGCGTGTTCGCCGGCATCGTCAAAAATCTCAACGATCGCTCAGCGCGATTCTGGGCGCTGTCGCTCAGCAACGAGACGCACCGCGCCGAGACCATCGAGGAGCACGAACGCATCGTCGCGGCGCTCAGGAAGCGCGACACCGATCGCGCGGCGCAGGCGATGCGCGACCATATCGATTCCTTCGCGCGGACGTTCAGTCAGCTCGCCTGACGGCTCCTGCACCACCGTCCGGCGGTCAGGGCAGCGTATGCACGATCACCGGGCCCGCCGTGGCGCTGGCTGGCCCCGCCAGCAGCGGAGCGAGATTCTGCTCGACCCACGCCAGCCCGCGGCGGTTGGATTCCTCGGCGCCGGCATGGTTGTTGAACAGGCTGATCGCCGTCACGGTGTCGTCCGGCGCATAGACCACGTAGTAGCCCATGAAGCCCTCGACATCGCTGACAATGGGAATGGCGCCTTCCTTGATCCGGCGGGCCAGTTCCTCGGCTGTGCCCGCACGCGCCTTAGCTTGACGGATTGCCGCGTACATCGGTTCCTCCCGATCGGCAGGCTGCCCGAAATCGTCATCGCTGCGCACGCCGCCGTCGCGAGATCGGCCAGACATATCAACAAGACGCATCGGCATGCGAGACCGGCAAAGCGCAGCGCAACAGCCTGATCGCCGTATGCCGATCCTATGCCATTGCGCGTCGCGACGCCACGGCTACTCGCCGTCGCGCAGCCGCCGATAGACGGCGCCGAGGACGTTGGAGTAGTCGTCGGTCCAGACGCGCTGATGATCGGCCGGCTCGGTCAGCACCCAGGAACTGCTCGCGGCGAGCGTGCCGACATCGGCTTCCTCGCGCGCGGAAACCACGACATTGGTAGAGAAGATGTAGTCGTTGTCGCGACCGGAATCCTCGCTGAAAACCCAGCTTTTCATGTCGTTTTCGTCGGCAATGCCGACCACGACGCTGGCCAGTTCGAGGTGGCGATTGGAGACATGCATGACCACCGCGCCCTGCGGTGCGAGCTTGTCCTTGTAGATCGCCATCGCTTCCTCGGTGGCGAGATGGATCGGAATCGCATCGGACGAATAGGCATCGACGATGATCAGGTCATAGATCCCGTCGGGCTGCTTCGCGAACGTCAGACGCGCGTCGCCCATCACTGGCTGGAGATCGGGCATGCATGACTTGATGAAGGAGAACTTGGAGGGATCCCGCGCGGTATCGACCATGGTCTGATCGATCTCGAAGAACGTCCAGCTCTCTCCCGGCAGTGCGGCGCATGTCAGGGTTCCGGCGCCGAGACCGATCACGGCGACGCGCAGCGGCGCGCCCTTTCGGGTGCGGAGCGCCTGGATCGCCTGCCCGATGCCGCCATCCTTGTGATAGTACGAGATCGGCTCGGGCCGGCCGGTCACCGGGCTGCCGTCGTCGTTGAGAACTTTCTGCGCGCCATGGATCGTGGTGCCGTGCATCAGCACATGGTACTGGCCATTGGGCGTCTCGACGATCTTGTGCACCCCGAAGAAGCTGCGCACCGTCTCCACGCGTCCGTCATCCGACGGATAGACGCGGATCAGGACCAGCGCGAGCGCCGCCACTGCGGCGAGCTTCCAGCGATCGGCATGCAATGCCGCCGCCATCACCACGCCGATGACCGCCGTCACCGAGGCGAGCGCGATGCGGTTCTCTTCCAGCCAGCTCGCAAGAGGCATTCTGCCATAGGCCGGCGCGATCAGCGCGACCGCCAGCAGCGCGATCATGATCCATAGCCAGGGGGTCCAGCGCGCCCAGCGCTCCTCCTCGACCGGCCGGCAGAGCACTGCCAGCACCAGCAGGATCGGATATTCGGCGATCCAGGAGAACGTGTAGGGGGCGATCAGCCCGGCGAACAGGCCGCCGACCATGCCGCCGAACGACAGCGCCACATAGAAGCCGGTGAGATCGCTGGCTGGCGGACGGGTGCGGGCCAGCTCGCCATGACAGGCCATCGCGATGATGAAGAAGCAGAGCTGGTGGCCGCCGAGTGTCAGCAGGAGGTTCTGCTCGCCGCCGAACGCCAGCAGGACGATGACGCCGGCGATCGCCAGCGGCTGCAGCATCAACATCCAGTGATGCGGCAACCACGGCCGCGACTGGAAGACCAGCACCCAGGTCAGCAGATAGAGCGACAGCGGCAGCACCCACAACAATGGCGCGGCTGCAACGTCCGTCGAGATATGAGCCGTCACCGCAATCAGGAGTCCCGAGGGCACCGCGGCGAGAAAGATCCAGCGCAGCCGCGCCGGCCATCCCGGGGATACCGCTGATACCTTCTCCACCGTCGTCAAAGCGGTCGCCTGCGCCGGCGAGCGCCACAGCAGCACGCCGCAGCCTGCGATCAGGACGATCAGCAGGCCATAGCCGGAGGTCCACAGGAGATTTTGGGTGCGCAGCGTAAACAGCGGCTCCAGCAGCAGCGGATACGACAATAGCGCCAGAAAACTGCCGATGTTGGACGACGCATACAGGAAGTAGGGATCGGCGCCATCCGGATGACCGGTGCGCACGAACCAGGCCTGCAGCATCGGATTGTTGGCCGCGAGCGCAAAGAACGGCAGTCCGATCGATACGATGAACAGCCCAAGCAGCCACAGCGCATAGCCGCTCGACGGCGGCGTCGACCAGCCGGCCGCAATCGACAACGGCAGCATCAACAGCGCAACCACCAGCAGCGCCAGATGCACCACCACCGGCACCATGCGATTGCGCACCTTCATCAGGAGATGGGCGTAGGCATAACCCGCGAGCAGCAGCGACTGGAAGAACACCATCGCCACCGACCACACTGCCGGCGAACCGCCGAGGCGCGGCAACACCATCTTGGCGAACAGCGGCTGCACCGAGAACAACAGCAGCGCACTGACGAAAATCGCGACGGTGTAAACGACCAGGACGAGCGTCCGCCGGCCGGCGGGCATCACCTCAGGCACGGAGCCGTGGTCAGCGGACGTATCGAGCACGGTCATGCAGGCTCCGGAGGGGGATCGAAAGGCGGCGGGATTGGATCACAGGAGATGCGGCCGGGCAACACGCGGCACCGCTGGCCAATCCGGATGTGATCAATGGCCTCATCACGATGACGTTCCCTTTCCAACCCGCCTTCGCAGGGCGCCATGTCATGAAGCTGTGATCCAGATAAAGGGCCTGGCCATCCACGGCTCTTCCGCTCATCCTGTTTCCAGCGGCAACTGGCGCAAGGCCGCGATCAGGGCCGCGGCGATCGATGCGTGGCAGCTGCGACCAGACGCCGGCGACATGCAGGTGAGGAGCGCCGCAACGAGCCAATCCGCCGGGCATTCCGGCACTTCTCGCTCGGCCGGAGCCGCAGCAGAGGCACCAGCGCGGCCTTCGCCGTTCGCCGGGAAAACAACAACCGGGGCCATCGTCGCCTCACCCCACAGCCAGGCAAAGGACGATCGCCTCCACGGACGCCGCAACGCCGATGAATCCAGCCAACAATCTCATGGCATGCCCCCGCTGCCGGCCGACGCCCCGTCGACCTCCATCGCCCGGAGGTAGCCGGACCGGACTGAAGCCGTCCTGAAGCCACCGTTCAAACCCCGTTCATCTGAATATCCGGCAACCATTGCCCGCCGTGAGGCGGGGGACTATTGATGCGGATGCCGTCGCCCGACCGCCGCCGGTCGTGGCGGGCCACGGACCGATCGGCCGAGGACATCGCACGCATGCCGGACTACGACGTCGTCATCATCGGTGCGGGACACAACGGCCTGACCTGCGCCGCCTATTGCGCGATGAACGGGCTGCGCGTGAAGGTGGTCGAACGCCGCAGGGTGGTCGGCGGCGCCGCGGTCACCGAGGAATTCCACCCCGGCTTTCGCAACTCGGTGGCGTCCTACACCGTCAGCCTGCTCAATCCCAAGGTCATTGCCGATCTGCGCCTGCACTACCACGGCCTGCGCATCGTCGAACGACGCGCCCAGAATTTTCTGCCCGCTTCCGACGGCAGCTATCTGCTGACCGGGGACGGCCGCACCCACCAGTCGGTGGCGCGACTGAGCGCGCACGACGCCGGACGGATCGACGCGTTCAGCGACGAGCTCGCAGGAATTGCCGATGTGCTCAGGCAGTTCGTGCTGCGTGCGCCGCCGAACCTCGTCGAAGGTTTCGGCGTGACCGCCATCCGCGAAGGCCTCAATGCGCTCGGCACCGCCGGCATTCTCGGCAAGCTGTCGCTGGACATGAAGCGCGTTCTGCTCGACCTGTTCACTCGCTCGGCGGGCGACGTCCTCGACGACTGGTTCGAGAGCGATCTCGTCAAGGCGCTGTACGGTTTCGACGCCATCGTCGGCAACTATGCCAGCCCTTACGCCGCCGGCTCCGCCTATGTGATGCTGCATCACGCCTTCGGCGAGGTGAACGGCCGCAAGGGCGTGTGGGGCCATGCCATCGGCGGCATGGGCGCGATCACCACCGCGCTCG
This sequence comes from Bradyrhizobium sp. U87765 SZCCT0048, assembly GCF_018131225.1. Classification (GTDB taxonomy): domain Bacteria; phylum Pseudomonadota; class Alphaproteobacteria; order Rhizobiales; family Xanthobacteraceae; genus Bradyrhizobium_A. The sequence goes on from NZ_JAFCMM010000001.1 coordinate 2,433,947, forward strand.
CAGCCGCCGCCCGCGCCCACGGCGCCGAGATCGAAACCGGCGCGCCGGTGCGCGAGGTGATCGTCGAGAACAGCCGTGCCGCCGGTGTCGTCCTGGAAGGCGGCGAAACGTTGCGCGCCCGCTATGTCGCTGCCAACGTCAATCCGAAGCTGCTCTATACAGGCCTCATGCCGGCGGACGCCCTGCCGGCGGACTTCCTGCGGCGGATGCAGGCCTGGCGCTGTGGCTCGGGCACCTTCCGCATGAACGTGGCGCTGTCCGCCCTGCCGTCGTTCAAGGCACTGCCAGGCACAGGAGATCATCTCACCGCCGGCATCATTATTGCCCCGAGCCTCGCCTACATGGACCGCGCCTATCTCGATGCGCGCCAGCTCGGCTGGAGCCGCGAGCCGGTGGTCGAGATGCTGATCCCCTCGACACTCGACGACAGTCTCGCCCCCAAAGATGCCCATGTCGCCAGCCTGTTCTGCCAGCATGTCGCGCCGCAGCTGCCAGACGGCACATCCTGGGACGACCGTCGCGACGAGGTCGCCGACCTGATGATCGCGACGGTGGACCGTCATGCTCCCGGGTTCGCGCGCAGCGTCATCGCCCGCCAGGTACTGACGCCACTCGACCTCGAACGCGACTTTGGCCTGATCGGCGGCGACATCTTTCACGGCGCACTGACGCTCAACCAGCTGTTCTCCGCCCGACCGATGCTCGGCCATGCCGACTACCGCGGCCCGCTGCGAGGCCTCTATCATTGCGGCGCCGGCGCCCATCCCGGCGGCGGCGTCACCGGCGCGCCGGGACACAATGCGGCGCGCGCGATCCTCAGCGATCACCGCGCCCTGTTCACCCGCTGAAGTCCGCGACCTACTCCGGCGCAGCACCAACCGGCGGTCCACCGGTCGGGCGGTGCAGGAATGTCAGCGACAGGAACGCGCCGATCCATGACCCAGCAGCGGCGAACGCCACATAGGCCCAGTTTTCGGTGTAGCTGATCACCGCGAACGACGACAGCAGATACCAGATGCTGCTCCAGGTCGCCGCCGGCAAACGCCGCCGCGCCACCACGGCGGAAGTGAACATCACATAGACCGCGTCGGTCGCGGCGGTCGCGACCACCACGCCTGCGGCAATCATGGGATCGATGGTCGGCATGGCTTTCCCCCTGTGGTTCGGGCGGCGCGCCACCTGCCGGCGCTGGCCGGCCCCCGTCGGGGCCGCCCCAGCCTAGCCCGGAACGGCACGGGCATCATCAGCCTGATCGATCCACCACAGGCGCTGTGGGCGCATCTGCTCAACCTCGCGACGCCGCCGGTCCACCGCCATCTGCACGGCCGCATGCAGCCCGCGCCAGGAATAGCGGGCAGCGCCTAGTCAGCGAGTTCGATCAGCAGGGGCTGATGATCGGATGCGGCCGTCTCCCCATCGACCGCGACACGCCTGACGCGCGCTGCAAGATCCTCAGTGACGAAGATGAAATCGCGGCAATCAGGACCATCCCACAGCTCGCGATCATGAATCCCACAGGTCGGCGGCCGCGGCCCTTGCGGATGACAGATCAGCCAGGCGTCGCGATAGTTGTGGCCGCGGCGCCGCGCATCCTGCAGCAACGCATGCTGCGGATCGGACACGTCGAAATTGAAATCGCCACAGAGAAGGCTCGACGCCGCGAGTGTCTGGCCGGCGTAGGGATCGTCGTGGCGCGACGAAGCCGCGCGCGGGCTGGTCGAGGCTTCCTCCTGCAGGTCGAGCAGCCGCAGGATCTGGGCCTCGCGTTGCGCTGCGAAATGAAATTCGAGATGGGTGTTGACCACCCGAAGTGGACCGAACGCGGCCGCCACCGTCACAGCCAGCGCTTCACGGCGCATGCTGCGGCCATGGCCGGCTTGCGGCCAGGGCAACAGATGGTTCTCGACCTGCAGTACCGGCAGCCGCGACAGCGTCATGTTGCCGAACCGCCGCACGCGGCCGTCGGCATCGATGGCCTCGACTGCCGGCCGAAACACCGGCCGATGGTGCGGCAGCAGCGCCGCCAGTACCGCGCTCTGGTCGACGCCGCCGTCGAGCCTGGTGAAACCGTCGGACACCTCCTGGAAGCAGTAGACGTCGGCGTCGCCGAGTGCCTGCGCGGTCGCGACGACGCGGTCGAGATCGACCACGCCGTCGCAGCCTTTCCCCCACTGGATGTTCCAGGTGATCAGGCGCATCAACGAATTCCCGCTCGCATGAACGATTGCACGAACTGCCGCTGGAACAGCAGGAACGCCACGAGCAGCGGCGCCATGGTCATCACCGTGGCCGCATTGATGACCGACCAGTCGACGCCGGTTTCCGGCGCGCCGAATACCGCCAGCCCCACCGTCAGCGGCCGGCTCTCCACCGAATTGGTGACGATCAGCGGCCACAGGAAGTTGTTCCAGTGATAGCTCACCGAAACCAGCGCAAAGGCGATGTAGGTCGGCCGCGCCAATGGCACATAGACGCGCCACAGAATCTGCAGCGCGCCGGCGCCCTCGACGCGCGCGGCCTCGACCAGCTCCTGCGGCACACCTTTAAAGGTCTGGCGCAGCAGGAAGATCGCGAACGCGCTGGCGAGATACGGCAACGCGATCGCCGGGATCGTGTCGAGCAGCCCGAGCGCGCCGACGGCACGGTAGTTTTCGACGATCAGCACGTCCGGCATGATCATCAGTTGCAGCAGCACCAGCGCGAAGGCGATGCCGCCGCCCTTGAAGGTGAACCGCGCAAACGCGTAGGCCGCCAGCGTCGACAGCACCAGTTGCCCGGCGAGCACCATGGTCACCAGCAGCAAGGTATTGAGATAGTAACGGCCGAACGGCGCCTGGTGCCAGGCGCGCGCGAAATTCTCCAGCGTCCACGGCGCCGACAGGCTGAACGAGGTGGCGTAAGCCGCCGGATGCAGCGCGCTCCAGCAGGCATAGACGAGCGGCGCAAGCCACAGCAGCGCCAGCAGCCAGGCAGCGATCGCCTCGAGCGGATGGGTGCGGCCGATCATTGATAATGGATCCTGCGGTCGAGATAGCCGAACTTCAGCAGCGCCAGCGTGCACAGGATCACCAGCAGCACCACGGTCAGCGTCGCGGCATAGGCCTGGTCCTGGAAGGTAAAGGCGACTTCATAGATGTAATAGAGCAGCAGCGAGCTGGCGTTGTTCGGCCCGCCCTTGGTCATGATCACGAGGTGATCGACGAGCTTGAACGAGTTGATCACCGCGTTGATCGCCACGAACAGCGTCGTCGGCATCAGCAGCGGAAAGGTGATGCGGCGAAAAATGGTCCATCGCCCGGCGCCTTCCACGGCTGCGGCCTCCTCGAGGTCCGGCGGCAGCTGCTGCAGGGCAGCGAGATAGAAGATCATGAAGAAGCCGGCTTCCTTCCAGATCACCATCACGATCAGGCAGCCCATCACGGTGCGGGGATCGCCGAGCCAGTTCCAGCCGGCGAAGCCGAACAGGCCGCGGATCTGATCGAGCAGACCGTAGTCGGGCGTGTAGAAGAACAGCCAGATGTTGGCGACCGCAATCATCGGCAGCACGGTCGGCGTGAAATAGGCGAGCCGCAGAAAACCGCGTCCGCGCATGTTGCGGTTGACCCACAACGCCATCACCAGCGCCAGCGCGATCGACGTCGGGATGGTGCCGAGCGCGAACCAGAGATTGTTGACCAGCGCCTTCCAGAAGATCGGATCGGCAGCCATGGCGCTGTAGTTGTCCAGCCCGACGAACACTTCGCCACCGCCGCGCTTGGGCAGGAAGAAGCTGTGACGGATCGTCGCCAGGATCGGATAGTGCGTGAAAGCGACCAGCAGCACCGCCGCCGGTAGCAGCAAAAGCCAAGCATGGACCGCATTCCGCCACGCCTGCGAGCGCGGCGGGCGGCGGGTCGAATCGACGGTGGCGGCGGCTTCGGTCATGTGATGATCGAACCGGGCGGCCTCGATAGCCGCCCGGTTCGCTCTCCTTACTTGTAGGCGCGCAGCACGCGGTCGGACTGCTGCTGTGCCGACGCCAGCGCATCCTGCGGGCTCTGCGAACCGGTCACCGCAGCCTGCACCGCGTCGTTGACGAACTTGTAGATACGGCCATTCTCGTGCACCGACAGTTCAGGCACGGCATGCTCGAGCTGATCGCGCGCGACCGTCGCTGCCGGGAAGTCCTTGACATAGGCCTCCATTGCCGGGGTCTTGTAGGCGGCGGGCGACACGGCGACGTAGCCGGTCTTGATGCTCCATTCGGCGGCGCGCTCCGGCGCGGTCATCCACTGGATGAACTTGACCGCAGCCTTCTGCTGCTCGGGCGAGGCGCTCTTGAAGATGTAGAAGCTGCCGCCGCCGGTCGGCGAGCCCCGCCGTTCCTTGGCCGGCAGCATCGCGACGCCAAAGTTGAACTTGGCGCCATCCTTCACCGCGGTCAGGTTGCCGGTGGTGTGCCACATCATCGCGGTCTTGCCTTCGAGGAAGTCGGTGCGCAGCGTCGCCCAGTCGATGCTGCCGGTCGGCATCACCGCGTCCTTGCGCGACAGGTCGACCCAGTAGTTCAGCGCGGCGACGGTCTTCGGCGCGGTCAGATAGAGCTCGTTGCCGGCCTCGTTCATCAGCCTCTGGCCGTTCTCGATCGCCAGCGCCTGCAGCATCCAGTAGGCATAGCCGGTAGTCGGGATCTCGACGCCCCAGCGCGTGACGTTGCCCGACGCGTCCTTCTTGACGAGCTTTTTGGACATCTGCGCCATCTCGTCCCACGACGCCGGCGCCTTCTCCGGATCGAGGCCGGCGTCCTTGAACGCGTCCTTGTTCCAGTACAGCACGATGGTCGAGCGCTGGAACGGGATGCTCCAGGTCTTGCCGCCGACCTGGCCGTTGGCCATGAACGCCGGATAGAACTGCTTGAACCACGCCTTGTCGGCGACGAGATCGTCCATCGGCACGATGGCGTTCTCGTCCATCAGCGTGAACACGTCGGTCGACAACAGCACCGAGAGCTGCGGCGGCTGGCCGCCCTTCATCGCGGTCATCGCCTTGGTCATGGTGTCAGTGTAGTTCCCGGCATAGACCGCCGTCACCTTGATGTCGGCGTTCTCTTTCTCGAACCGGGCGACCATGTCGTCGATGATCTTGGTCACCGGGCCACCGACCGCCACCGGATAGTACATGGTGAGGTCCACTGCGGCGGCGGGGCGCGGGCCGAAGGCCAGGGCCGTGACGGCCGCAGCCGCCAGCAGGGTGGTTCGGAAAAGTGTCATGGCTTGCTCCTGTTGATCCTGCCAGCCTCAGCCGGCGGCGGATGGGGCGACCGCGGCGTCACGCCGCCGGCCGGAGGTGTTGTCGAAGATGTGTTCGTCGGCGGCGCTCCAGGCGAGACGAACCTCGTCGCCCGGCGCTGCCTTGCTGAAGCCGTCCTGCCGCACAGCGACCGCCTGGTCGTCCACGTCGCACAGCACGATGCTGTCGGCGCCGAGATGTTCGACGCTGCGAACGCGCGCGTGACGGCCGCTCTCGCCGACGATCCGGACATGCTCGGGGCGCACGCCGGTGAGCGTATCGCCGGCAGCGATCAGGTTCATCGGCGGCGTGCCGATGAAGCGTGCGGTGAAGGCAGTTGCCGGCCGGCGATAGAGCTCTTCGGGCGAGCCATTCTGCTCGATCCGCCCGTCACGCATCAGCACCACCCGGTCCGCCATGGTCATCGCTTCGGTCTGGTCGTGTGTCACATAAACCATGGTCATGCCGAGACGCTGCTGCAGCGCGCGAATCTCGGTGCGCATCTCGTGGCGCAGCTTGGCGTCGAGGTTGGACAGCGGCTCGTCCATCAGGCAGACCCGCGCCTCGGCGATGATGGCGCGGCCGAGCGCGACACGCTGGCGCTGGCCGCCGGACAGCTGCGCAGGCTTGCGCTCCAGCAGATGCGCGAGCCCGACGATGTCGGCGACCCGCTTCAGGCGCGCATCGCGCTCGCCGCGGGCGACGCCGCGCACGCGCAGGCCAAACACGATGTTCTCGGCGACCGTGAGATGAGGAAACAGCGCGTAGGACTGAAACACCATGGAGATGCGGCGCTGGGCCGGCGACTGGCCGGTGACGTCGGTGCCGCCGATCAGCACCCGGCCGCCATCGGGCTGTTCGAGCCCGGCGATCAACCGCAGCGTGGTCGACTTGCCGCAGCCGGACGGCCCCAGCAGCACCAGCAGCGATCCTTCCTCCGCGGTCAGCGACACGTCGTCGACGGCGCGCATCGCGCCCCAGGTTTTGACGATGTGATCGAGCGAAATTGCAGACATGGTCACCCCGGCCCTGGACGCTGGCCCATCCGCGCGGTCGCGCCGATGTCGCCCCGTCCGTCGCCTCGACGTCCCTGTTCAAGTGTTGGTCGGCAACGGCAAGGGTTTGCGCGCTGCGCCGGCGGCGTTCGGGGACGTTTGCGCCCCGATCTCCTCCGGCCGCGGCCAGATATCATCTCCCTGTAACATTCATATGAACATATCCGATGTTCGAATGAAAATATAAAGTGGACCATCCCCAGCCCTGGGCGAACCACCATCCGAGCGCGACATCCGATGCTGAAAACCGCAGCCGAAGAACGACAGGCCTGGATTCTCGAACGCGTGCGCGAGCAGGGCTTTGCCTCCATCGAGCAGCTCGCCACCCGCTTCGACGTTACCCAGCAGACCATCCGCCGGATCGTGAACCGGCTGTGCGAGCAGGGATTGCTGCGGCGCATCCATGGCGGCGTCGGCCTGCCCGCGCCCAACCAGAACCTCGCCTATGAGAGCCGGCAGGTGCTCAACCTGGATGCCAAACGCCGCATCGCCGGTGCGGCGGCGGCTTTCATTCCGGACGGCGCATCGCTGATGATCGGGCTCGGTACCACCCCGGAATGCGTCGCGCTGGCCCTTGGCCATCGCAAGGGCCTGCATGTCATCACCAACAGCCTGAACGCCGCCGCGGCTTTCGCCCGCAATGCGGACGTGGACATCACCATGGCCGGCGGCACGCTGCGCCGCCACGACCGCGACGTCATCGGCGACAGCGCCGTCAGCTTCTTCTCGCGCTTCAAGGCGGACTTCGGCATCTTCGGCGTCGGCGGCATCGACGACGACGGCTCGCTGCTCGACTTCCATGCCGGCGAAGTCGAGGCGCGCCATGCCATCGCGGCCAACTGCCGCACGGCGCTCTTGGTGGTCGATCACAGTAAGTTCGGCCGCAACGCGACCGTGCGAGGCGGCCACCTCGGCGACCACCCCCATGTCTTCACCGACCAGCCGGTGTCTGCCGCGTTCGTCGATCTCTTCGACGGCGCGACCCGCACCCTGCATGTTGCCGGCGCCTGACGCAGCGCCGGCGGCCGTCGGACCGCGGATCAGCGGCCGGCGAGACCGCCCTGCTCTTCGTCCGTAAGCTGGCGCTTCTGCTCGTCGGTCAGACGCCCGAGCCCGACCACCTGCAGACGGCTGTCAGCATTGTAGCTGTGCTGCTCGGGCGCCTCGCGTCGCTTCCTGTCGTCGTCCTGGTCGCCGCTGCCACCACCGTAACCCAGCACCTCGACCATGATGATGGACGGCTGGCCATCGCTGCGGGACGGCGGCGGCGCCGCTTGCTGGGTCGCCGCGGTCGTGTTCGACGCCGCGGTCAGCGCCAGGGTTGGCGGACCCTGCACCGTGGGCAGACCGGACACCGTGCCCTGACCGGTGATGTTGGCCGCGTTGACGATCTGCAGCGCGGCGAGATTGATGTTGCCGGAGTAGCGGATGCCGGCCTCGCCGGCATCGATCGTGCCGAGCGGCGCGATCAGATCGACGTCGCCGGGCTGCACGCCCGCCACCGACGCGAGGGTGGCGATGCCGGCGCCGGTCGCCGGCACCTGCGACGACATGGTGATGTGGCCATAGGCGTCATAGTCGACACGTTCCGGCGTGAACACCACCGTGGTCTTCGAACCACGGCCGGCGTTGATGTCGCCTGCGGCAGACCAGACGAGGATATTGCCGCCATAGGTCGTCATGATACGCGACAGGCCGAGCAGGACGCTGTTCTGCGCAAAGATCTGGATATCGCCCTGGCCCTGGGTGATCAGACCCGCGTCCGCTCCGGGGGCCAGTCCCTCGGTGCCGACAACCACGCGTCCGCCCGGCGCCAGGAACTGGATGTCTCCGCCCGCATCGGTATGGACGAAACCGCTGACGATGGCGCCCAGAACAAGCTGGGACTTACCCGTGAACGCCGTGATGTCGCCGCTGTACGCACCGCCGTTCAGAAACAGCGTGGCCACAGCCTCGCGTCCGCGCAGGTACGACCCGAACCGCGGACCGCCGATCTCGTTGTATTCGCGACCGCCCGCTGTCAGCTCTGCGTAGTACACGGTGCGCAAGAAGACGCGCTGCTGCTCGGCCGGCAGCGCAAGGAAGTAGCCCAGCGCATCGTTGTCCGACCCGGCATAGCCAAAACGGCTCTTCAGCCATCCGGCCAGTTCGCTGTTGTAGGTCTTGACGACCTTGCCGGGCTGGTCCGCGAGCGGCCGCGCCGCATCGGCGAGATTGGCCGGATCGAGATAGAGTTTCGCAAATCCCGTCCAGTCCACCTGCCCGATACCCGCCGCTCCCGCACCGACACCGGCCTGCATGACCACACTGGCGCCGGGACGGGTATCGCCGATGACTTTCGGACCGATGCTCTCGATCGCCGCGATCGAACCCTGGTAGATGTTCTTGCCGGCGGTCACCTCGAGGGTTCCGGGGCCGGCGACCTGAAGACCGGCGTTCATCAGCCCGGTCTGATCGCTACGCACGTTGGTACCGGCGTAGACGATATTGCCGGATGCCGCGATCACGGACACATCGCTCGGATCATTCTGCAGGATCATGCCCTGCAAATTGACGATATCGCCGCCTGCGAGGATCGAGACCGGTTTCCCGGCCCAGTAATAGGTCGTGTAGATATAACCCGAACCACCGAACGTCTTCTCGATATCGACCTGGCCATAGATGAGATTGAGAACATCGCCCTGAAGCGCATAGATGTGCGATTTGACACCGCTGGCGAGAGCGCTGGCATCGCTCACCGTGTTCGGGCCGAAAACGAAGGGATTCCCGCCCTTGGCATAGCCAAGCGTTGGGTCATCCCAGTAGTTCGACAGCACGGCCTTCGATGAATAGCCGTCCGTCGTGGAGATCACCCAGCCCGGACGCAACGGCGTCGCGAGCGAGGACATGGACGACGACAGAGGTCCGATGACATTGCGCGTATCGGTCGTTCGGATGATCGATCCCTGCGCCAGGAGATCGAGCGCGCCGTTCGGCGACGGAAGCATCAGGCTGACGCCGTTGTCCGCCGGCATCACATAGATATCGCCGTTACCGGCCGTGGCGCGCAGGATTGGCGGCAGGAAGACCGTCGTCCCCTGACTGGGTGAGAACGGCGAAACGGTTCGGCCGCCAAACATGTCGATGGCCGTGTCCGGCCTCCACAATGTAAACCATGTCGCGGCCTGAACGCCCTGCGCCACGCCGGCATCGGTCTGCTGCATCAGCGCGACCCGACCCGGGTCGATGATCTCGCCCATCGTGATGTCACCACGCGCGCGAATATCGACGGTGCCATCACCCGGCACGAATGATCCGCCGGCGTTGAGCGTGAGCGAATACCCCTTGAACGGATCGGTCGGCTTCGGGTCGGTCGATGCATCGTAACCGAAGTTCTTGCCCTGGAGGCTGCCGAAGCTACCGGTCTCGATGCCGATATCACCACGCACATCGACGAACTGATTGCCGCCGCTGCCGATATTGCCACCGGCTTTCACCGACAGCGTGCCGCCGCCTGTCTGAACCAGACTGCCGTCCGCCATCACACGGCCGCTGGCGCCGACGGCAAAGACCAGTCCGCTGTCGCCGATATTGCCCCCGGCGCTGACATTGACATTGCCGCCACCGAGCGTGCCGATGCCGGAGAACGTCGACAGGTGCACGATCGGATTGATGCCGTCGACCGTCACACCCGGCGTATAGCTTCCGAAGTTGATGCCCCAGGCCGTGCGCTGGCCAAGTTGCGCGCCACCCTGCCGCCACAACCAGCCACCGACCTGACCGGAGTCGGACGACAGCGCACCGTTGATGTTGCCCTGTGCCGTCAGCAGCAGGTCGCCGCCATGCTCCATGTAGTACATGTACTGCGAGCCGAGCGTGCTCTCATAGTCGCCGAACGCCTGCCCCAGGATCGTCCCGTCACCGCTCCATCGGCCCCGCGCGAGGTTGTAGGGATCGTTCGCCGCCGTCCCTGTCTCGGCGATGGGGGTACCAGCGGTGTACACGCCATAGGGTGTCACCTGGGTGTAGCTCCCGCCAGCGAGCAGTTCGAGATCGCCGGTTCCGGTGCGGATGACACTCGCCACGGGCTTGCCGTCCGATCCTGCGACGTGCAGATCGTTCAGCGTCATGTTGCCGCCGCCATTGAGAGCGGACGTGCTGCGCAAAACACGACTGTCTGCCGCCGCCGTATCCGCGCCGGCAACCAGCCGCATCGACCACGACATGCTTCCGGGCGCCAGCGGCTGGGCCAACGCATAGACCGGACGCGGCGCCGCGGGAGCGGCCAGCGAGGGAATCATCAGTCCTCCCTCCCACGCGAAGGTCAATCCATAGTCATTGATGACCGCGATCATCGTTCCGGCCGGAATGGTATCTCCGGGATTGTAGAAATTTCCGGAGGTATCCATCACCGTCATGACGATGGAGTTGTAGAAATAGTCTTTCGGAACGGTCCAGGGCTCGGCGAGACGGATATTCTCGGTCGGATAGATGTCCTGCTCGGCGATCGTTCGTGGGACCGCGGTCAGGAAGCCGTTCTCGTCCGGCGTCACCGGCGGCGGCGCGAAGCCGTCGGTGATGCTGCCGTTGATCTTCAGATCACCGCCGGCCCGAATGACCAGCTTGCCGGGCTCGCCTGAGCCGAGACGTGCGGCATCTGCGTTGGGCCCATAACGATAGCCCGCGAAATCGAGATCGCCCGACGTCGACAGCGTTCCGTCAGACCGGATTTCGACGCCCGGCCGAAGATGGAAAGACGAACCATAAGCGGCCAGCCCGGCAAGGCGCGCCTGCAACGCGCTGTTGCCGACGGCGGCATTGATGAACCCGCGGCTGTCCCCGTCAAGCGTATCGAGAAACGCCTGATCGATGGTGCTGCCGTCCGGGAGCACATAAGTCCGGAAGCCATTGACAGCAATGCCCGCGGCCCCCCTGATGTTGAGCGTGGCGCCGGCATTGATCGCAACGTCGTTGGCGCCGTCGCCGCTGCCGTTCACGCCGCCGAGACGCGGCGCATTGATCTCCAGTCTGCCGCGCGCAACATTGTCGGCCGCGCGCATGTCGATCGTGGCGCCCCCGCCGAGGTTGACGAAGCCGCCCACGGAAGTCAGCTCGATATGCGCGGTGTTGTCCGCCTCGATCGGCGCGCCATAGCTGTCGGTCTTCAGACGGGTGCTGTGGGTATCAAGCACCGCAGAGGACGCCAGCGTGAGATCGTCGCGCGCCGCGAGACGAATGGTGCCGGGTTTGCTGCCGCTCGCATCGATCGTTCCGTTGACGGTCAGGCTGCCGCCATCCACCGAGATCGACACGAAACTGGCTTTGACCTCGTCGCCGATCGTCAAATCGCCGCGCTTGATGTCGAATACCCGCGCTCCGAAGAAGCCGGCCGTTCCGAGCTTGCGGTTCAGGGCGGCGAAGTCACCCAGCGTCTGGGCCTGGATCGTGAACTGGCCGAACGCGTAGTCTCCGGTGGCGCCCCCTTTGAGATCTCCGTTGAACAGCACGTTGCCATGCGCCGCATCGATCGCCGTCGCAGTCACCGTGCCGGCCACGTTGTTTCGCGCCGACACGTCGATCATCGAGCCCGCTGCCTGCACGATATCGCCATGGGCGCTCTGCAGCACCAGATCGCCGCCCCAGCTGTAGGCCACCTTGTCGAAGAACAGGAGGCCGCGGCCAGAGAGATCGACGAAAGCCTGATCTCCCAGAACGATGTCATTGACGGCATCGATCTTCAGCTTGCCGCTCGGCAGCGCGATCGCCGTATCCACGACGACGCTGTTGGCCGTCAACAACACCGTGCCGCCGAGACCGGTCACGCTCGCGGTGTCGACAGATCCCGCTCCGGCAGGCGCATGGATGCCGATGTCGCCACCGGCCGCAAAAGCCAGCGTCGCACCTTTCTCGGCGGTGAGGAGCGGCGTCGTAATATTCAGGTTTCCCCCGACGACATTGCCATTGCTGTCGCGGCTCTGGCCGATGAACAACGAACCGTTGCTGTTGGCGTTGACCTGCTGGCTCGCACTGATGTTGACCGTCGAGAAACCGATCGCATAGCGATTAAGACTGATCCCGTCGGTCACCGCCGAGTGGCTGGCATAGCCGAACAGCACTGTCCTTGCCGCAATATCGAGCATCCCTGCTCCGGTCCCGGGCCCGCCCGGCTGGATCGATGCAGGATCCTTGCTGCTGTAGGGAACGCCACCGCTGACGTTCGAAGGGTCGAGGCCATTGCCGACGCGAATGCCGTTCCACACGAATGCATCCGCCGCGATTTTCGCGGTCTCGCCGTTGTTGCCGAGGCCATAGAGCGCCGGCGAGTTGATGACGAACTCGACACTGCCGCTGGAGGACTGGCTGCGCGCATCGAGCGACACATTGCCGAACAGATTGACCGAGCCGCCGGCGACGATGGTCAGTTGCTCGAGGTTGGGAATGCCTGCCGTCGACGACGGATGCAACAGCCTGTCGAGCACGCTCTGGGTCAAATTCCATCCCGCAGGCAGGTGACCGGAAGCCTGCGCCGCGGCCAGCGATGCATCGGTGCCGATGTTGACCGTGTCCTGCGTCACCGCGAGATATCGCGCGCCGAAATTGACGTCGCCCATCGTCAGCGAACCAGGCGCACCCAGCACGATGCTGCCATCGGTCAACAGCGACGCTCCGCTGGCCACATTGATGTTGCCGTTGCCGACGAAAGGCATGAAATTGAACCAACCATTGGCCACGGCGAGAACAGCCGAGCCGAAGCGATTGGTCACTTCCGAAGAGGTGTTCGCGTAGACATAACCGAAGGTCGAATCGATGCCGTTACGTCCTAATCCGCGGGTGTCGAGGGTCGCGCCGCTCGCGATATTGACCGTCGATCCCACAAGGAAGATCTGCCCGGCGCGCAGCGTCGCACCAGTCATGATGTTGACGTCGCCGCCGCCGCTGAACACGATGCGTTCGGCAACCACGCCGTCGGTCGTGCTGTAATAGGTCATGCCGCCGATCATGAGCGTTGCGGCGTTGAAGGCATTGATGTCATCGCTTGAAATCGCGACGTGCCCCGGCGTCGGTGCACTTCCCGGCGCGATGATATCGAGGGGCGGGTTCGTTCCCTGGTTCAGAACCACGATGCCGAGCATGCCGGACATGCCGCCGTCGACACCATTGAACAACGCCGTTCCGCCGAACGACAGAGACTTGCCGCTCGATGGAATGCCGAGAGTGAACTGCAGAACACCGCCATCGCTGGGAAGCCGCGGACGGGCGCCACCGAACATGGTCGCCTGGGTTCGCACGAAATCCGCGTAACTCATTTCATTGTATTGGGAATAGTGACGCACCGTCGTGCCGGACGTCAGGATCACCTGCGTCGGCAGCACGTCCCGGATGCCAGTATTGGCGAATCCGAGATAGGCGCTGCTGATGATCGAGCCGTTCGGCAGGCCGGTCGGCGCGGCGGCGATCGAGGATTTCCCGCCAAGCTCCACCCGATAGGCGCCGGGCAGAAGTGCGTAACTGGACGGCAGAAGCGTGTAGGTACCTGCCGGCAGACCAGGGACACCGCCAGGGATGGTGATCTGCTGACCGATGACCGGATCGCCTCCGCCCTTGGTGGCGATGACCGGTGCGTAGCTCGACGCATATCCCGGCATGATCGCATAGACCTTGTTGCCGGATGCGCTGTAGGCGGCGTTGGCCGGGTTGGCATTGACCAGCGCCGTGGTCAGGGCGTTGACCGAGCCGCCGCGTCCCGAGATAAAGCCGGCGCCGGCGAGATTGCCGCCCCCGGAGACGTCGACGACCGATCCATGCTCGGCGACGATCGTCTGGCCACCGATCATCACGCCCGTGGTCACGCGATTGGTGCCGGAGTCGTTGATATACGCCGAGCCGAGATTTGTCGTGGTTCCGTCAGCGCCCTGATAGGTCACGCCGTCACTCGTCCCACCAAAGGGAATGCCTAATCCATTCGCGCTCGTCGACAGCAGGCTGCCATCCCGCAACGTGACTGCCGTGACCGGAGGCGTGTACGCCGTGTTGCCGAAGAGACTATTGAACGTGATAATGCCGAGGGGGGCGCGAATGACGCCGCCCTGATCGATATTCGGCGCGATGAGAGCAAGCCTGCCGAAAACGGACGGCGGTACGGCGGGAATCGCGTCGTCGGTGCGGCGAATGACGATTTTGGCATCCGGATCGAAGACAAGAGGTCCAATGCCGCCAAAGTTGCTTCGCGTCAGAACCTGCCCCACCATGACGCTGTTCACCGCGCCGCTCAGCGGATAGATCTGAGCGGCTTCGATCGTCAGATTCTTCCTGGCGGTGATCGAACCGGTGCTCAGCCGGACGTCCCCGGAACTGTGCAGAACGACATTGCCGAAGCCCGGCGCATCGACGATGTGTGGGCCGCTGATGTGAGTCGTGTCGTCGTCCTGGCTCGGAGACTGGGCGGGTGTCGAAATGCCACCCAGGAGATAGATCGAACCGGATCCCTGATGGCCATGAACGCCGAACCGCACTGCTGAAGACAGGTCGATCAGATCGGCATCGACCCGGAAGCTGCTGTTCACGGCGGTGTACAGGCTGTCTCCCTGGATCGCGTTGAGGCCGGTGTAGTACTGGTCGATCGGCGCGGCCGCGAGCGAGGCATCGTTGTACCAGCCGTCCAGCTTCACGTAGGGCGCGGCCAGACGGACGCTGACATGCGGATTGTCCGCGCCACCGACGATGACGCCTCCCGACAGAACGATGCTGCGATTCATCGCGAGATCGACATTGCCGCTGAACACGAACAGATCATGGGTGGCGAGGGCAAGCTGATCGAAGCCACCGGCCTGGATCTTGTCGACACTGATGGTCGCTTCGCCATACTTCAGCCCGGCCGCGCGCTGACCAGGCCTGAAATCCGCCGGAAGCGCCGCCGGCTGATCGTGCTGGACAATCGTGATGTTGCGCAGCCGCTGCATCTCGTCGGGAATGGCCCCGACCGAGTAGGGAAAGTAGACGCTCGGATCGGTCACGGTCAGGGTGTGACTGAGCACATTGATGCTGAGCAGGCCGCCGGACGCGCCCGCGCCGCCCCCGGCCGCGCGCAGGAGGCCGTCGAGATACATGCCGCTCGCCGAATACAGTGAGATCGACCCGCCATTGCTCGCGACCGAAGTGGACCGCGCTCCAGCCGTGGACAACACGTCGATCACACCGGCCGCGCCGGACGCATCGAGCAGGGAACCGGGACGAAGAATGATGAACGCGTCGCTTCCGATGGTCCCGTTTGGCATCCCGCCCAGCGAGATCGAACCACCATCCGGAATCACGCCGTAGCGACGGCCGCTCGCATCCGTCGCGATGACGGCCTGAGCGGACGCATCGAGTGTGCTGTCCTCGCCGATCCATACCGAACGGGTCGCCGTCAGGTTGCCGAAGCCGCCGCCATACGAAGTTCCGCCCGTGGCGTTCGGTACACTGGCGACGAGAATATTGCCGCCGTGGGCCGTGATGTCGCCTTCGATGGTGGTCTGACGGTTGGCATAGATCGTCACGCCCTGGCCCGGGTCGACCATGATCGAGCTGCCACGGGTCATGCCGAAATCATAAAGGCTGCTGAGCGTCAGGCTCGCTCCGACGCGCTGAGTCAGCCGTCCTGTCGTGGGATTCTCGAAATAGGCCGGCGGCAACCACAGATCCGCCACCTCGGCGCTGCGGCTTCCAGTCGGGGCAGTGAAACTGGCGTCGCTGAAGCGATAGACCGGCACCGTCGCGGCGATGTTGCCGGTGATCTCCATGCCGGAGTTGCTCTTAACGACGTAGCTCGTGAACCCGGACTTGAAAATGCCGGGATCGAGAGCGAGCGCGGACTGAATGGCGATCGGCTGGTCGAACTGCGCACCGACCGGAATGACCGTTCCGGCGGCCAGCTTGACCGGCGCCGTGACCGCATCGCCCGCCCTGTAGGACGCGGTGACGATCGGCGTGATCGGAAGCCCGTTCGGAAACACCGACGACGGGATCACCACACCGGCCGGAACGTTGGAGATATTGGTGATCTTGGCACCGATCGGCACGGTCCCGCCCGCGTTGATGACAGTGCCGTTGATGCCGACCCACATCTGCGCCGGAACGACCCAGTTCGCCCCCGTCGTGATCGACATGCCGTAGCTGAAGACCACCGTGTAGGGAGTTGTCAGCAGCGTGTCGACCGGCACCGAGGTCACGATGACCTTGTAGTCGAACGGGATCTTGCCCCCGACCGGGATGGTCACGTCAGCGGCGAGACGCACGCTGGTGGTCAGAGCCGCGTTCGGCCCGATAACACCGCTGGTCAGCGTCGCGTCCTTGCCGATCACGACCGCCTGCCCGGCCTTGAGCGTCAGCGTTCCGCCGCCGCCAAAACCATAGGCGGCGATCTTGCCGTCAACGATCAGTGGCGCATAGGGATCGACGACCGGGCCGAGATCGACATGACGGGAATCATCATCGGCGATCAGGCTGACGCTCCCCCCCTGGCCGCCCTGCGTCTTGCCGCTGACGAGAACGGCGCCCCCCGAGGAAACGTCGATGGTGCTGCCGGCGGCAAAGGTGACGCCACCGGTCGTCGCCGCGTTCAGCGTGCCGCCATTGATGAATCCGAGCAGCGACGGAGCGGAAGGCGCGTCGTCGCGCTGATTGACCCACAGCCCTGTCAGATCGATCGTGCTGCCGTTGCCGATGGTGACCTGCGCCTTGCCGCCCGTGCCGGTCAACGCCTGCCAGAACGGCGTCTGGATCAGGTTGGGACGAACGAGGATATAGTTTCCGAGCGTCAGCGTTCCGCCGTGAGCGGTCACGTCGCCATTGACGGCGACGTTCGGCGCGGTGAGGACGAGTTGTGCGCCGTGGTCGAAGGTCACGGGTGCATCGATGGAGACCGACTTCGTGCTGGTGAAGTTGATGCCGCCAAGCTTCTCGTCGGACATGTGGCCGGCATCGAACCAGACGGTGTTGGTGCGATCCGGCGACAACGCACCGCCCGCATTCATGCCCGCGGTCGACGACGCGACCGTGCCGATCCTGATGTCGCTGTTGTAGCCCCCCGCAAGACCGAGACCGCCGTACTGGCCAACGAACAACTGCCCGGCCAGTGCTGTCTGGCCCTGACCGAGCTTATAGCCGTCGGTGACCCCCGCCGGACGAGCGCCGACCTGGCGCTGGGTGCGGATGACGTCGGCGATGATCTGTCCTTCGAACATCGCCGTGGGCGTCGACAGGACGAGCTGCCCGGCGTCGCGTCCGATCGTATAGCCGTCCTGCCAGATGCTGCCGCCAAAGCCGAGCGGGCTGGCATAGATCTCGGTCAGCTTCGGATCGAGCCTGCCACCCTGACGATGCTGCACGACGAAACCGGTCACGACCGCCGTGTAGGTGAGGTTCGACGGCGCGTCGTTGACGTTGTAGATGCGGCCATCGCTGCCGAGCACGAAGGTCTGCGGCAGGAAGCCACCCTGGTAGGAGACCGACCCGCCGGACAGGTTGAAGATCGAGCCCTGCTGCGCCACCACCTCCGGTGCCGACAGCGTGACGGTGCCGCCGACCGCGGTCCACTCACCGATGGTGTGCGGCGTGTTGCTGAGATAGCCCGAAACCTCGAGCAGGCCGCCCCCGGTATAGTAGCGGTCGGTGGCATAGCCGCCGGTGCCCGCCGGAACCAGTATGAGCGAGCGGGCGTCGATCCAGACGTTCTGGTTGATCAGGCCGCTGCCGTCCCGGTTGTTCGGCGAGTCGCGCAGCTCGTTGCCCTGGACATTGACCTTGATAGCGTTGCTGCTCATCGGCAGCAGCACGCCCTGCACGCCGGAAACATCGAGGGTCGCGCCGGACTCGGCGAATACGCGCCTGCCGGCTGAAACCGCGATCTGGCCGCCCTGGACCTGAGTCAGCGAGCCATTCTGGAAATCGACGAGACCGCCGCTGACGATTTCGACGCGCGACTGATCCTTGCGATCCGCAAGCTTCGACAGATTGTCGAACTGGCCGGTCGCCAGCGTGTTGGGCCCTGACGCTGCAATCAGCGCATCGCGCTGGGCGTTCATCGCCGTCTCGCTCGATGCCAGCTCAGGCGAGATCAGCGTCAGGCTGTTGCCCGTGAGGGTGATGCTGCCGGTCGCATCGCTCGCCGAATTGAGCAGATGGATGGTGCCGCGGCGGCTGACGGAGGTCGTGGAGATCAGCACACCGTCCTGAACCACCGCATGGCCGGCCAGGGTGATGTCGCCCTGCTGGGCGAAGACGAGACCGTTGTTGCTCACCGTGCCACTCGCACTGCCGATATGGAGCAGCGGTGCGACTTCATTGCCACGCGTGGTCGCGTACTGGTTGGCGGTGGTGCCGTATCCGGGCCGCAGCACGAAGTCGTCGCCGGCGGCGAGCAGGGCCTGCCCCTTCGGGGTGGCGATGGTGCCGGCGTTGCGCACGTCCGTTCCGAGCAGCGCGACGAAGCCTCCATTGTCGGTGAGGGACGCCGGCGCGCTCGTCGTGATCAGCGCGCCGTTCTCGACGATGATCTTGCCGCCCGCGCCCGTGAAACTCGGCAGATAGGCAGCCCCGCTCTGTGACGAATAGATACCTTTGGTGAGGAACTGCTGGTCCGTGATGTTGGCGGTCGACGCGATCAGCGAGCCGACATTGATCTGGCTGGCGCCGCCGAAAATGATGCCGTTCTGGTTGATCACCAGCACCTGTCCCGGAGCGTTGATCTGGCCGAGGATCTGGCTCGGACCGGCATTGCCGATGACGCGATTGAGCGCGGTCCAGGTCGAGGCCTGCTGGTTGAAGTTGACTGTGGTCTGGGCACCGACGTTGAAGGTCTGCCAGTTCAGGATCGCCTGCGGCGCGGTCTGGTTGATGGTGACGGTCGTGCCGTTCGCACCCGCGCTCTGCACCGGAGCGTTCGCACCGCTCCAGGTTCCACCCGGTGCGACCTGCAGGCCGCCAGCACCGAGACCGTTGGGCACCGCGATCTGGGGCAGCGTCGCCGAATGTTGCGCGGCAGCTGCCGCATTGCGGGCCGCGGCCTGGGCGCCCTGCATCGCCTGGATGGCCTCGATCGAGCGGCGCATCGCGCTCTGGCCCTGCTGGGCCATCGCGGCCGCCTGCTGGGCAGCCATCGCCGCGGCGTCGGATGAGTAGCTGGGCGCGGGAACACCGACCCCGCCGCCGAGCTGCGCCGCGCGCGCCACGTCCATCGTCGCCACCAGCGCAATCGCGCTGGCACCAAGCAGCAGGGCTGCCCGACGCTGCGCGACAGACAGGCCGATGGCCTTGCGAACAGCGGACGAGGCGGAAGCAGTGTGCGGCATGGCCGGCCTTTCAAGCGGTGCATCATCGAACCGATGGGAAGAGGAACCAGCCTCTTCTCCGGGACGCGAGCTGCACCACCGCCGTGCAATCGCCCCCTCATGCGGTGGACGAGATGACGACGCGCAAAGCGGAATCTTTTTTCGGATGTTGTCGCGACAGGCCTGCGACACGGGACGGATATGTCAGCGATGTGACGCCGCCTGATGTTCGACCGCCGTGGCCGAACCGATCATCCCACCAGGACGAGACCGCCGGGCAACGTGCGAACCGGCGCCTTGAACACCGTCGCGATCTGTCCCATCACGGTATCGAGGCGCGCGATCTCAAAACGCGCCGTGACCAACCGCTGACCGAGCTTGCCGTCGAGCAGCACGATGCGACCGGAGCGGTAGCGATTGACCTCGTCGATCACGTCCGACAGCGGCGTGTTGCGGAACACCAGCATGCCGTCACGCCACGCGGTCACAGTCGCGGCATCGCCCGCGGCGATATCGCCGAGGCCGCGGCGATCGTACACCAAGCGCTGAGTCGCGCGCACCACGGCGCTGCGGCCCTCGCACGCCACCGACACCTCGCCGTCGACACAGGTCAATGCGACCTGCGCGCCGGTATGGCGCACATTGAAGGTGGCGCGCGCCGCGCTGATGCGCCCGCGGCCCGCGGCCATGACGAACTGTTGCGGCGCGCGGCCATCAACGGTGACGGCGGCCTCGCCGGCAATCAGCTCCATTGCCGTGCCCGGCGGCGCGCCAGACAGCGCGACGCTGCTGCGGGTGTTGAGATCGACGGCGACGGCCTCGCCGAGATTGAAATGCAGTTGCTCGCCCGTGCCCGTGCGATGATCCGCAGCGAGCTCGGTGATCGAAGGCCATAGTCCGAGCGGGGGGCGCACCATCATCACGCCGATGGCCGCTGCCGCAGCCGCCGCGCCGCCACCGATGAGCGCGCGGCGGCTGAGATGCACGCCGCCACGGCGTGCCGTCGCACGCTCGCGCACCAGCGCCGCCGCCGGCATTTGCAGCGACCGCCACAGCTGGCCGGCGTTGGCCAGCGCCGCCGCATGCTCCGGACTGCGGTCCCGCCAGCGGCGCAGCTCGGCCAGATCCTCGTGCGTTGCATCGCCGAGGCTGACGCGCGACAGCCAGCCGAGCGCCTCGCGCGTCAGATCGTCGCTCGTCGGATCGCTCTGCGTCATCGGCTCCCGCACCCGGCCCGCTCCATGACCACGGCGGTCCGCCGACGTGCCCTCTGTTTCATAGACGATCCGAGCCAAGTCATGCGGCAAACCTTGTCACAGATTCTTCGTAAGATAGTCGTGACAGAACTCGAGCGCGCGCTGCAGCTCGAGGCGGACCAGCCGCACCGAGATGCCGAGGCGCATTGCGATTGCATCCTGCGTCAGCCCCTCGAACCGCACTGCGAGAAGGATGTCGCGCTGCCGCGGCGGCAGCAAGTCGAGCGCCCGCCGCAGAACCGCGAACGTCATCTGTCCTTCGACGACCCGGTCCGGCCCGGGCTTCTCGTCGATCAATTCGTACAGCGCGTCGACATCGACACGGCTGGCCCGGCGATCCTCGGTCCGCCAGCGGTCGCGCGCGAGATTGACCGCGCTGGTCAGCAGGTAGGAGGTTGGATTCTGCAGCACACCGACATTATCGGTGCGCTCCATTCGCAGATAGAGCTCGTGCAGCGTCTCCTGCGCGGCGTCCGCCGAGCCCAGCCGTCGGGTCAGCCGCCGGCGCAGCAGGTCGTAGCGCTCGACCAGAAGCTGCCGCAACGCCGTCCAGCTGGTTTCCTTGCCCGCGTCTGTCACGGCCGCGACGCCCCGCAGGGATCGCCATCGGCCCGATCGGCGTTCAGCACCATGGTGACCGGCTGGGGCATCCCCGACGGCGGCGACCGACCGAGCGCCAACGCCGCCAGCGCCGCGGTCACGGCGACATCGCGCCCGGCTTCGCCGGTCGAAGCGAGGAGGCGCGGTGCACGAATATCTCCGGCGTCCCCGATCCAGAACTGAAACGCCAGGCGCGCCGGACCGGGCCGCGTTTCGGCATGACGGCAGAGCGCCGTCATCACGCCCGCCTGAACCCAGCCGAGGAACGAGCGGTAGGCCACGGCCGAGGCCGGCAATACGGCCGGCGCCGGCGGCGCGGCCGGCACGAGCGTGAAGGCCTGTTCGCCGGTGAGGCTGAACACCAGCCCGGTGCCTCCCAACAGCTGGCGCAGCGCCGCCTCGCGCGTGAACAACCCTTGCACCGCGGCCGAGCGGCGACCTGCGGTGAGCGCGGTTTCATACAGCACCTGCATCCGGCTCGCCGTTCCGTAGGCGTCGAGCGCGGCTTCCAGCGACTGCGAAGGAATATCGAAGGCAAATTCGGGCTCCCGGCCCGGCGCGGCACGACCGGCGCCGGTGAGCATCAGCGCCACGGCAACCGCCAGGATGACCAGCGGAACCGTCCGTGCCAGCCGGCGCACCGGGGAGGCACGCCGCTGCCGAGCTTCTTCCGCATCCTGATCACACAACATTCCCGACGCGCCCACCCAACACCACGGGCGACAGGGCGCATGCACAGCCGCCGGGCGTCGCGATCGTCGACGACACGCTCCGACATCGCCGCGCTGCATTTCGCCGGAGCAATGGTCGCGCGGACGCTAATGAGGCTATATTACAGTTGTACGACGCAGCGCCGGCGACCGCGGCGCCTGACGGCGAGCGCGGGGTCTGTTGACAACTCTGTGGATAAGCTGTGCAAGAGGCCGGGATAAATGACCTGCGGTCTAGTGCAAAAGCTGTGGACAGGGCTGGGACAAGCCTCTGGAAAATCTCCGGCGGGCCGTTGGATAAACCACTGAACACGCTTTGGGATAACTTCGGGATAACCGCGGGACAGACTTTGGACAATGCTGTCGGCAAGCTGTGGACAGATGCCCCCTGCCTCCTCCTAACCAATTCGGACTTTTGATGAATTCGCTCCAGACCACCGACGCTCCACCCGCCACCCGCGCCAGTTTCACCATGGCGGACGAACGCAGCGCCAACCGCGTCGTCGACGTGCTGTCCGAGAGCTTCGACAACAACGAGGCTGCGATCGCCGCGTTCGAGCGCCCGGACGGGCTGTGGGACGTCACCCTCTATTTTGGCGATAAGCCCGACGAGACCGCGGTGCGGGCCCTGGTGGAACTGGCGGCGGACAAGGCCAGCGCCGATGCTGTCACATTCGACACGGTGGAGACCCGCGACTGGGTCAAGGCCAGCCTCGAAGGCCTCGCTCCGGTCGAAGCCGGCCGCTTCATCGTTCACGGCCAGCATGATCGCGCACGCGTGCCGCCCAACCGCATCGGCATCGAGATCGAGGCGGCGCTGGCGTTCGGCACCGGTCATCACGGCACCACACGCGGCTGCCTGCTGCTGCTCGACCAGGTGCTGCGCTCGAAATGGCCGCGGCGGGTGCTCGACCTCGGCACCGGCACCGGCGTGCTGGCGATCGCCGCCGCCAAGGCCCAGCACAAAGCGATTCTCGCCAGCGACATCGACTGGCGCTCGGCGATCGTGGCGCGGGAAAATGCCCGCCTCAACGGCGTCGGCCATCTGGTCACGGCCCGTCACGCGCCCGGGTTTTCGTCACCCGACATCCGCGGTCGGGCGCCCTTCGATCTCGTCCTCGCGAATATTCTAGCCAATCCGCTGCGGCGACTCGCCACCCCGATGTCGCAGCATCTGGCGCCGGGGGCCTATGTCATCCTGTCCGGTCTTTTGCCGCACCAGGCGAACAGCGTCGTGTCGTCCTATCGCAGCAGCGGCCTCGTTCTGGTCAGGAAGCTGCAGCTTGACGGCTGGACAAGCCTGCTGATGACCAAACCCTGAAGCATCAATCTTGATTCAAATGCGCGAGACGCCGCCACGGCGGCTTCTCGCGGCGGGCGCAACATGCCCGCTCGTCAGCGCGACTCGCCGTCGGACGTCGGAGTGGCTGCGGTCACACCGCTGCGGCGCAGGCGCGCCTCGGTCAGACGGTCCAGCATCTGCACGATCAACCCACGCACCGGCTTGGGAGAGGCGACCGGAACGCTGACGGGAACAGCTTCACGGCGAACCGGCGGAGAGATTTTCTCGAAAGAAAAGGCAGGCATCGGTGTGACCCCTCTTCATTGAGGTTGAAACACCCCCGAAACGTTTCCCCTGTGCCGGCGCCTCGTTATAGCCGAATTGCACTGCAGCACGGCCAAAGTCTGCCACGCACAGTTGCGTGACTGCAAGATGTCAGATGGACATGGCGGCAAAAGTTTTCCGCAACGGTCGTCGGCGGGACGGCGCATTGCCGCATCCGGTTCCCTCCCCTAAGGTCGTCTCATGTTTGAAGCTCACTTCCAGACGTTCGAAGATCCCGAGGGCGGCATCGCCCTGACGGCCCGGCTCGCAGCGCTCCGTGAGGAGCTGGCGCGCCGGCATCTCACCGGATTCGTGGTTCCCCGGGCCGATCAGCAGCAGAACGAATATGTCCCCCCGTCGGACGAGCGGCTGGCGTGGCTGACCGGCTTCACCGGCTCGGCGGGTCTCGCCGCCATCCTGCCCGACAAGGCAGCGGTGTTCGTCGACGGACGCTACACGCTGCAGGCGGCCAAGCAGGTCGATACATCCGCTTGGTCGGTCGAATCGCTGATCGATCCGCCGCCGGAGAAATGGCTGGAGACGCACCTGTCGCCCGGCGCCCGCCTCGGCTTCGACCCCTGGCTGCACACCACAGCCGCCGCCGAGCGTCTCGCCGCCGCCTGCAGCCGCGCCGGCGCGGAGCTTGTCGCCGTGGACAGCAATCCGCTCGACGCGGTGTGGACCGAACGGCCCGCGCCGCCACTGGGTGCGGTCACGCTGCATCCGGCGAAATATGCCGGCGAATCGGCCGACGACAAGCTCGGACGAATCCGCGGCGAACTCGCGCGCGGCCGTCTCGACGCGCTGGTGCTGTCGGATTCCCATGCCGTCGCCTGGACCTTCAACATCCGCGGCGCCGACGTCGCCCATACGCCGCTGCCGCTGTCCTACGCGATCCTGCCGAAGGACGGTCGTCCGGTGATCTTCATCGACGCGCGCAAGCTGTCGAATGCCGTGCGCGACCATCTCGAACAGACGGCCGACGTCGCGGCCCCGGAGGCGCTGACGCAGCAGCTCGCCGACCTCGCGCGTACCGGCGCGACCATCGGCCTTGATGCGACGACCGCAGCCGACGCGCTGAGCCGCCTCATCACGGCCGCTGGCGGCAGGCCGATGCGCGGCGCCGACCCCACCGCGCTCCTCAAGGCCGCCAAGAATACGGCCGAGATCGCCGGCACCCGTACCGCCCATGAACGCGACGGCGTGGCACTGGCGCGCTTCCTCGCCTGGATCGACCGCGAGGCGCCGACCGGCGCCCTCACCGAGATCGATACGGTGGAGGCGCTCGAGACCTTCCGCCGCGAGACGGGTGCGCTGAAGGACGTCTCGTTCCCGACCATCGCCGGCACCGGGCCGAACGGCGCCATCGTGCATTACCGCGTCACCCGCAAGAGCAATCGCCGCATCGCACTCGGCGACCTCTTGCTGATCGATTCCGGCGCACAATACGAGGACGGCACCACGGACGTCACCCGGACCATCGCCATCGGCACGCCGACGGACGAGATGCGTGACCGCTTCACGCGCGTGCTGCGCGGCCACATCGCGATTGCACGCGCGGTGTTTCCCGACGGCACCAGCGGCGCGCAGATCGACGCCTTCGCACGCCAGTTCCTGTGGCAGGCCGGGCTCGATTTCGAGCATGGCACCGGCCACGGCGTCGGCAGCTATCTGTCGGTACACGAGGGCCCGGCGCGCATCTCCAAGCTCGGCACCACGCCGCTCAAGCGCGGGATGATCCTGTCCAATGAGCCCGGCTACTACAAGACCGAGGCTTACGGCATCCGTATCGAAAACCTGGAACTGGTGGTTGCGGCCGAGCGGCCCGGCGCCGAGAAGGCGATGAACGGCTTTGAGACGCTGACACTCGCGCCGATCGACCGCCGCCTCATCGATCCGGCGCAGATGACCGGCGATGAAATCCAGTGGATTGACGCATACCACACCCGCGTTCGCGACACGTTGCGCGGGTCTCTCGATGATGCGACCCGTATATGGCTGGACGCGGCAACGCTGCCGCTGAAGGGCTGACCGCAACACCAACAAGCGCCTCGACGCGAAGAAAAGAGGCCTCCCTGAGCGAGCGATTCCCCACGTGGTGGAGATGACCGGCCATACCGCGCCGGCGGCGTCTTCCGGCCGCCGTGCCACCCCGATGACGCTCGTGCTGCTGGTGGCGATGAACGGCCTCGCCCCGATCTCGCTGTATATGCTGGTGCCGATGCTGCCGCAGCTCGCCACCAGTTTCGGCCGCGACATCTCGGTCGCGCAAATGACCGTCTCGTTCTACATGGTGGGCCTCGCGCTATCGCAGCTGGTCATGGGCCCCCTGTCCGACCGCTTCGGCCGCAGGCCCGTGCTGGTCGGCTGTTTCACCCTCGTCATCATTGCCAATATCGGCTGCGTCTTCGCCGAGACCCTGCCGCAGCTCATCGCCGGGCGCTTCCTGCAGGCGGTCGGCGGCGCCGCCGGCATGGTGATCAGCCGCGCCATCATCCGCGACATCTATGACCGCAGCCGCGTCGCCGGGATGATCAGCCTCGTCATCGCGGTGATGATGATCGCCCAGATGCTGAGCCCCCTCGCCGGCGGCGTGCTCGACGCCTGGTTTGGCTGGCGCACGATCTTCATCGTTCTGGCGGTCGTGACCACGGTGTTCGTGGTCACCTTGGTCGCAGCCTTGCCCGAGACCCGCAGGTTCGAGGCGCCGACCGCCGACAGCGGCTTCTTCCGCGACGTCCGCGCATTGTCGGCAAGCCGCGCCTTCATGGGTTATGTGCTGTGCCAGATGCTGGCGTCGTCGATCATCTTCACCTTCGCCGGCGGCGGCCCGTACCTCGTCATCAACCACATGGGACGCTCCGCCACCGAGTATGGCGCGTGGTTCGCGACCGCCGGCTTTGCCTACATGGTCGGCAACCTCGTGTCGGTGCGGCTGTCGCCACGTCACGGCCTCGACCGCATGATCTGGCTGGGTCTGACCATCCAGCTCACGGGCTCGCTGCTCAACGCCGCCTGGGGACTTATCGGCTGGAACTCGCAGCCGGCGTGGCTGTTCGGCACCCACATGATCGTAATGTTCGGCAACGCGTTCGCGATGTCGAATGCCTCCGCCGGCGCCATCAGCGTGCGGCCGCAGGCCGCGGGCACCGCTTCCGGTGCGATGGGATTCCTGCAGATGGGCTTCGGCGCACTGTGCTCGCAGGCCGGCGCCTATCTCGGCGGCCACTTCCTGACGCCGCTGCCGCTCAACATCGCCATTCTCGTGCTGTCGTCGGCATGTGCCGCAGCGATCGTCCTGCTGGTGCCACGCCGCAACGTCTTCGTCAGCGCCGGCGCCATGATCGAGGCCGAGGAACAGGACGCCACGGTCATCTGAAACGCTGCGCCTGCCGACCAGGTGCGGCGATCGCGATGCCTCAGCGCGTTTCGATCAGCGCCAGCCACTCGTCCTCGGTGAGCACGGCGACGCCAAGCTCCCGGGCCTTGTCGAGCTTGGAGCCCGCGCTCTCGCCTGCCACGACGTAGTCCGTCTTCTTGGACACCGAACCCGCAACCTTGGCGCCGAGCCGCTCCGCCGACGCCTTGGCCTCGTCGCGGGTGAACTTGGTGAGGGTGCCCGTGAACACGACCGTCTTGCCGGCGACCGCGGTGTCGGTGCGCGCCTGCTCGGCCGGCAGCACCTCGATCTCGTCCAGCAGGTCGTCGAGTGCCGCCATGTTGCGAGGTTCGGCAAAGAATTCGACGACAGCATCCGCAACGACCTCGCCGACGCCTTCGATATCGTTGAGATCCTTGTAGGCCTCGCTGTCGTGCCCCTCCCCCGCCGCCTGCATCGCGCTGCGGAACGCATCGATGCTGCCGTAGTGGCGCGCCAGCAGTTTGGCGTTACCTTCGCCAACATGGCGGATGCCGAGCGCGAAGATCAGTCGGTGAAGCTCAACCCGCCGGCGTTCGTTGATGGCGTTGAACAGATTGCGGACGGAGACTTCACCATAGCCCTCGCGGTCGGTCAGCTTGGTCTTCGATGCCGCATCGCGCTTTTCCAGCGTGAAGATGTCCGCCGCCGATTGCACGAGCTTGTCGGCATAGAACTCCTGCACCTGCTTGTCGCCGAAGCCCTCGATGTCGAAGGCGTTGCGGGATACGAAGTGCTTGAGTCGCTCGACCGCCTGCGCCGGGCAGATCAGCACGCCGGTGCAGCGGCGCACCGCGCCGTCTTCCTCGCGCACGGCATGGCTGCCGCACACCGGGCAGGTGTGCGGAAACTTGTAGGGCCTGGCGTCATCAGGCCGCTTGTCCAGCACCACGCTGACGACCTGCGGGATCACGTCGCCGGCGCGCTGCACCACCACGGTGTCGCCGACACGGATGTCGACGCCGTCACGGATCGGCTCGCCGTCATTGCCGATGCCCTTGATGTAGTCTTCGTTGTGCAGCGTGGCGTTGGACACCACGACGCCGCCGACCGTCACAGGCTTCAGACGCGCTACAGGCGTGAGTGCGCCGGTGCGTCCGACCTGGATGTCGATGGCCTCGAGCTCGGTCGTCGCCTGCTCGGCCGCGAACTTGTGGGCTATCGCCCAGCGCGGGCTACGCGACACGAAACCAAGACGCTGCTGCCAGTCGAGGCGGTCAACCTTGTAAACTACGCCGTCGATATCGTAACCGAGATCGGCGCGCACGGCTCCGATCCCGCGATAGAATGCCAACGCCTCGTCGATGCTGCGGCACAGCGTTGTACGCGGATTGGTGACAAAGCCGATTTTTCCCATCCACTTGACCATGCCGAACTGTGTGGTCTCCGGCATGTCGCTGATCTCGCCCCACGTATAGGCGAAGAACTTCAGCGGCCGCGATGCGGTGATCGACGGGTCCTTCTGCCGCAGCGACCCCGCGGCCGAGTTGCGGGGATTGGCGAACACGGTATCGCCGATCTCGGCCTGCTTGCTGTTGAGCGCCAGGAAATCCTTCGTGGTCATGTAGACTTCGCCGCGGATCTCGCAGACCGCAGGCACAGTCTTGCCCTTCAACGCCTGCGGAATTTCGGCAATGGTCCGCACGTTGGCCGTGACGTCCTCGCCCTCGAACCCATCGCCGCGGGTTGCCGCCGTCACGAGCTGTCCCTGCTCGTAGCGCAGCGACAACGACAAGCCGTCGATCTTCGGCTCGGCGACGATCACCGGAACTTCGTCGAGCTTGAGAAAGCGTTGCACCCGTTCGATGAAATCGGCGACATCCTCGTCGCTGAAAGCGTTGCCCAGCGACAGCATCGGCGCGGCGTGCCGGACCTTGGCGAAGCGTCCGGAGGGCTGCGCTCCAACCGTCTGCGACGGCGACTGCGCGGTCAGCAGATCGGGGAAGCGCGCCTCGATCGCATCGCTGCGCCGGCGCAGCGCATCATACTCCGCGTCCGAGATGCTGGGTGCATCATCCTGATAGTAGCGCCTGTCATGGACGGCAATCTCCAGCGCCAGCCGCACCAGCTCGGCCTTGGCCTGGGCATGCGTCAGATGCTCGACCGCGACATCCTTGTTGGTGCGACGCTTGGGCTTCGCCTTGACTGTCTTGCTGGGCTTGGACGTCATGCTGATGGTCTGGCCGTTCGGGAACATGGACGGCCGGAACGACGGTCCGGCCGGCGACAGAGGTACTGACATTTACCTCATTCGGACCGACCCGCGAAGCGGTCGTCGCGCCCAACCCCACAGGTTGCGGTGCTCTGTGCGTTTCAAGCCTCACGAAGTAAGTAACTTACGTCGCGGCCTTCAACAACCGGTCCGCGGCGGCGCGGGCTTCGGCGGTGATCTCGGCGCCGGCCAGCATCCGGGCGATTTCCTCGCGACGGTGATCGTTCATCAGCGTGGCCACGGAGGTCGCGACACGCTTGCCCTTGTCGCGCGCGTCCTTGGAAATCAGCAGGTGCTGGTCGGCACGGGCGGCAACCTGCGGCGCGTGGGTCACCGCCATCACCTGCACCTTGCCGGCAAGGCGCGCCAGCCGCGCGCCGATGGCATCCGCGACCGCACCGCCCACACCGGTGTCGATCTCGTCGAACACCAGCGTCGGGGCTGAACCACGGTCCGACAGCACGACCTTGAGCGCGAGCAGGAACCGCGACAGCTCGCCACCCGAAGCGACCTTCATCATCGGCCCCGGCCGGGTGCCCGGATTCGTCTGCACCCAGAACTCCACCCGGTCGATGCCCTGTGGCCCCGGCGCGGCTGCATCGCTCGCGACTTCGGTCATGAACCTGGCACGATCGAGCTTCAGCGGCGCGAGCTCCGCATTCACCGCCTTGTTGAGTTTCTCGGACGCCTTGGTCCGCGCCGCCGACAGCTTCACCGCCGCAGCGTCATAGGCCTTGTCGGCTTCGGCTGCCTGCTTCTCCAGCGCCTTGAGCCGCTCTGCGCCGGCGTCGATCAGCGCCATGTCGGCGGCATAGCGCTCCGCAAGCGCCGCGAGGTCATCAACAGGTGTCGAATACTTGCGCGACGCCGCACGCAGCGCGAACAGCCGCTCCTCGATACGCTCCAGTTCGCCGGGGTCGAAATCGATCGCCCGCAGCGCGGCGTTGAGATGCTGGTCGGCCTCCTCCAGGGCATTGATGGCGACATCGATCGCCCTGACCGCCGGCTCGACCAGCTTCGGCGAGTTGGCCGCGCGGCGTTCCAGCCGGCGCACAGCCGCCGCGAGAGCCGTCACCGGCGACTGGTTGCCGCCGACGGCCTCCTGGGCATCGCGCAAATCCTCGGCGATCTTCTCGCCCTGCATCATCGCGGTACGACGCTCGGCCAGCGAGGTTTCCTCGCCGGGCTGAGGACGCAGGGTGCGCAGCTCATCGGATGCGTGGCGCAGGAAATCAGCCTCGCGCGCGGCGCGCTCCATGCCGGCGCGATGATCGTCGAGCGCGGTACGGGCGGTGCGGCGCGCCGTCCACAGCAGTTCCAGCGCGGCGACGTCCTTGTCGAGGCCGGCAAAGGCATCGAGCAGACGGCGATGTGTAGCGGCATCGACCAGCGCCCGCTCGTCGTGCTGGCCATGGATTTCGACCAGCGCGGCACCGACGGCCTTGAGCGTCTGCACGCTGATTGCCTGATCGTTGAGGTAGGCGCGGGTGCGGCCATCGGCGAGCTGAACCCGTCGCAGGATCATCTCTCCGGTATCGTCCAGACCGTTCTCGCTGAGAATTTTTGCCGCGCGATGGCCTTTCGGCACATCGAACACCGCGGTCACCTGGCCCTGCTCGACGCCCTGCCGAACAAGGCCGGCATCGCCGCGCCCGCCGAGCGCAAGCGCAAAGGCATCGAGAAGAATGGACTTGCCGGCACCGGTCTCGCCGGTCAGCACGGCGAGGCCGCGGGCGAAATCGATGTCCAGCCGCTCGATCAGGACGATGTCACGGATCGACAGGCGCGCCAGCATCGCAGGGAAATCCTATCCGAGGCCCCACTTCTTCGCGACCCTGAAGGCCTTGCTGATGTAGGACTCTTTGTTCTCGTTCGGTTCGAGTCCGCCGGACTTTACTAGATTGTACGAGTCTTTGTACCACTTGCTGTCAGGAAAGTTGTGGCCAAGCACGGCGGCTGCAGTCTGCGCCTCGCCGACGACACCGATCGTCATGTAGCACTCGGTCAAACGGGCGAGCGCTTCCTCGACATGGCGCGTGGTCTGATACTGGGTCACGACCAGCTTGAAACGATTGATCGCAGCGGTGTAGTCGCGCTTCTCGAGATAGTAGCGGCCGATCGCCAT
The DNA here is from genome assembly GCF_018131225.1 of Bradyrhizobium sp. U87765 SZCCT0048. GTDB lineage: Bacteria > Pseudomonadota > Alphaproteobacteria > Rhizobiales > Xanthobacteraceae > Bradyrhizobium_A. Next base: position 2,465,483 of record NZ_JAFCMM010000001.1, read on the forward strand.
TTCCTTGCCGGCGAGCTGGTCGCGGGCACCCTCGAGCTTCTTGCGAGCGGACGTCGCATACTCCGAATCCGGATACTTGCGCACCACCTCTTCGAGGGCATTGAGCGCCTTCTCGGTACGTCCCTGGTCACGGCTGATGTCGGGAATCTGATCGTAATGCGATGCGGCGATCAGGTACTGGGCGTAAGCCGCGTCCGGAGTGCCCGGATGCAGGCTGATGTAGCGCGATGCCGAACCGATCGCGGTGTCATAGTCGCCGTTCTCGTAGGCCGCATAGGCCGACATCAACAGCGACTTGCGCGCCCAGGTCGAATACGGGTGCTGGCGGTCGACTTCCTCGAACTTCTTGCTCGCGGCCTTGATGTCCTTCTTCTCGTTCAGAAGGTACAGGCCCTCGTTGTAAAGCTTGTCTGCCGGCTCTTCGGTAAACGTCTCTTCCTTCGCGAAATACTTTTCCCAGATCGCACCGGTGCCGCAACCACCGAGCGTGGAAGCCAGCACCAGGAGACCTGCGGCCCGGACGAGATAACGACCCGGGCGGCGGTCCATCAGACCGCGAAGAGACGACACGTTGCGCTGTTCCATCATCCGCGTGACCGACCTGCTGACCCCTGACCGAAGACCCCGAGTGCGCCCGCTTGTCACGGCAGGCTGCCGCATCCCCTCGAAGGCTGCAGTCGTTTAACGACCTCCAGCCTTCGTCGCAACCTGAGCGCACGCTTATGTAGTTGAAAAACCTGCCTGAACCAACCGAGTAGGCAGACATTCCGCCGGGATTAAGGCGAACGGGCTGCCCGCGCGACAAGCCAGCCAAGCGTTGCACACGCGCCATGGTCGCCGCAGGTTTCCCATCGCGGACGCCAAGCGCTTGATCTGACGGGGGTTAGCAGGGGCGTGTGTTCAGGACACGTCCGGTCCGTAGACCGGAACCATGCCCCCCAGCAGGCCGCCGACGACCTCGGCATGGCCGCGGGCGCGGCGAGCGACCGGCTCGGCTTCGACCACCCGCCAGGCACTGCGGTCGGCCATCAGGGCGCTGAGCACGGCATGATTCAGGCGGTGGCCGCCGCGAACCGAGCGGTAAAGACCGATCAGCGGCAGACCCGCCAGCGCGAGATCGCCGACCACGTCGAGCACCTTGTGGCGGACACACTCGTCGGCGTAGCGCAGGCCTTCCGGATTGAGTAGCCGGTCACCCGAAAACACCACGGAATTGTCCAGCGAAGCGCCACGGACATAGCCTGCCTTCAGGAGCTGCTCCACATCATCCATGCAGCCAAAGGTCCGGGCCCGGGAAATATCGCGGCGGAAACCATCGGGCGTCAGATCGAAGTTGAAGCTCTGCCGGCCGATCATCGGGTTGGCGAAGCAGATCTCGACCTCGGCGCGGAAACCGCCGACATACGGGCGCAGCTCGCCGAACGACTGGCCGCGCGACACCTGAACCGGCTTGAGCACTTCGATGAAGCGGCGCGGCGCAGTCTGTTCGCGGATGCCGGCGCGATCGATGGCAGCAACGAAAGGCGCCGCGCTGCCGTCCATGATCGGCACTTCCGGGCCGTCGACCTCGATGATGGCATTGTCGACGCCCATGCCGCGCAGCGCGGCGAGCACGTGTTCGGCGGTGGAAACGAGCGGACCTTCGTGGGTGCCGAGAACGGTGGCGAGCTCGGTGGCAACGACGGCACTGGCCTCGGCGCTGACCTTGCGGCTGGGACCTTCACGATCGGTACGGACAAAAACAAAACCCGCGTCAACGTCCGCAGGTCCGAGGGACAGCTTGACGGCATCGCCCGAGTGGACACCTACGCCCGTCACAGTGACGTGCGAACGAAGCGTCGTTTGCCGGCTGAATTTCATCCAAGTACTGCCCGCTACTGTCCCGCCCGAACCATCTTCCCCCGCCGACTTTCCCCAAGAACGTCAGCGATCTGATTCAGGGCGATCCCCAAGTCTTAAGTCACCATACTCTTCGCGCGGAGTCGCGCCAGTCACGGTTTTTTACCGATTGTTACCCCAACTCCGCCGCATTTGCGCCGCCCGTTAACCAAATTCAAAGCCGTCCGGCAAGCCTTGGCGATGCATTTTTCCTGATACATTTCAAAATCTTACAAATAATTGACCAAAACCCCGCCGCGTAAAGAAAAGTCCCGGCCTCACGGCCGGGACTTTTGCGCTGTGATCGATTGTTACAGGCCTCAATTGGCCTGCCGGCGGAGGAAAGCCGGGATGTCGAGGTGATCGTCACCCTGGGCCTGCGACATCGACGCCGGACGACCATGCGGATCGAGCCCCTGGGGCGCCGGGCGGCGGGCATACTCGGACACCGGCTCGCCGGCGCCGGCCTGCGGGATCGGGCGCTGCGGCTTGCGCTCCGGCAGCGGCGGCATCTGCGGGGCGGCCGAACGGGCGGCGACCGGCGGCTCGTGGTCCTCGTCGCGACGGCCGAGGCCGACATTGGCGAGACGCTGCAGCAGCGACAGGCGGGTCTTCTGCGGATGATCGTCCTCGACCTCGTTGGCCTGGCGGATCTGGTTCTGCGCCGGCATCGGCAGATCCTCGAACTTCGGCATCCGCGGCGCGCGCACCGGAGCCCGCTCGGCGGCCGGCGGGATGAAGGTCGCCGGCAGCGCCGGCTCGTTCATCTGCACCGTCGCGGTCGAGGTGTCCGGGAACATGGTCGGTTTCGGCGCGATCGGGCGAACGGTCACATCGCCATAGGCGGCCGGCTGCACCGGGGCCTCAGCCTGTTCCGGGCCAACGGCCGCAGCGATCGCCGCGAGGGCGGCACGATCGATGGTGTCGGCCGCGGGCCGCGGAGCGGCCGGAGCCGGCGCCGCAGCCTGGACCGGGCGAGAGCCCTCCTGCTTGAGACGCTCGGCCATGCGCTGATTGTCCGCCTTCAGACGGGCGGTCAGCTCGCTGAGACGGCTGTCCGGCGCACCCGTCGCGTTGGTCACCGTCGGCTGCGCGCCGGTCAGGCGGGCCGTCGCCGTCTGGTCGATACCGGTCGCCACCACCGACACGCGGATCACGCCGTCGAGCGACTCGTCGAAGGTCGCGCCGACGATGATGTTGGCGTCCTGATCGACTTCCTCGCGAATGCGGGTCGCCGCTTCGTCGACTTCGAACAGGGTAAGATCCTTGCCGCCGGTGATCGAGATCAGCAGGCCACGGGCGCCCTTCATCGAGGAATCGTCGATCAGCGGATTGGCGATGGCGGCCTCGGCCGCGGTCAGCGCGCGCTTCTCGCCGGACGACTCGCCGGTGCCCATCATCGCCTTGCCCATCTCGCGCATCACGGCGCGGACGTCGGCGAAGTCGAGGTTGATGAGACCTTCCTTGACCATCAGGTCGGTGATGCAGGCAACGCCCGAGTACAGCACCTGGTCGGCCATGGCGAAGGCGTCGGCGAAGGTGGTCTTCTCGTTGGCGACCCGAAACAGGTTCTGGTTCGGGATGATCAGCAGCGTATCGACGACCTTGTGGAGCTCGGCGATGCCGCTTTCGGCGGTACGCATGCGGCGGCCGCCCTCGAAGTGGAACGGCTTGGTGACGACGCCGACCGTCAGGATGCCCATCTCGCGTGCCGTCTTGGCGATCACGGGAGCTGCACCGGTGCCGGTGCCGCCGCCCATGCCGGCGGTGACGAACACCATGTTGGCGCCCGACAGGTGGTCACGGATCTCGTCGATGACCTCCTGGGCTGCCGCTGCGCCGACATCCGGCTGCGAACCGGCGCCGAGGCCCTGGGTCACTTGCGTGCCCATCTGGATGATGCGCTCCGCCTTGGACATCGTGAGCGCCTGGGCATCGGTGTTGGCGACCACAAAATCCACCCCCACCAGGCCGGCGGTGATCATGTTATTGACGGCATTGCCGCCCGCGCCGCCCACGCCGAACACGGTGATCCGCGGCTTCAGCTCGCGAATATCGGGGATGTTGAGATTGATGGTCATGTGTGCCTCTCGATTACGCGCGCGTTGTAGCGGAATGCCCGTCCAGGCCGGCGCCCGGGACCGAAGCGGTGAACGAAACGAAGTCAGTGCCGTGCCGAACCATCAGAACCCCTCGCGAAGCCATTGTCCGACCTTTCCGAAGTAACCGCCGCCATGGGTCCCCGTCTTGAGCTGGCGGACGTGCCGCGGCTCGACGTGCTCGAGATGAGCGAACTGCGGGTACACCAGAAGGCCGGTCGGCACTGCGAACGAGGCGCTCTTGGCTTCGGCAGGCAGGCGCCCGAAGCCGAGCGGGCGGCCGATGCGCACCGGCCGCTTGAGGATCTGGCTGGCCAGCTCGGGAATGCCGGTCAGCAGCGAGGCACCGCCGGTCAGCACCACCCGCGCGCGCGGGTCGGCCGCAAAGGGGGAATCCGCCAGCCGGTCCCTGACCATCTCGAAAATCTCCTCGGCGCGCTGACGAATGATGTTGGCGATGGTGGCGCGGGACACGACCTGCGGCATATCCCGATCATGATCGTCGGCCGCCGGCACACTCATCAGCTCACGCGCGTCGGACCCACCCGTCAGCACGGTCCCGTATAAAGTCTTGATTCGCTCCGCATCCGCAATGCAGGCGCCGAGTCCGCGGGCCAAATCCATGGTGATGTGTTGCCCGCCGAGCGCAAAGCCGCTGGCATGGACGAAGCGTCCGGTCGAATAGGTCGCGATGGTTGTCGTTCCCGCGCCCATGTCGACGATGGCGGCGCCGGTATCGACCTCATCGTCGGTCAGCACCGAGAGACCCGCGAGATAGGGGCTGGCCGCCATGGCCTCCACATTGAGATGGCAGCGCTCGACCACCAGCATCAGGTTCTTGGCGACGGAGGCGTCCGACGTCACGACGTTCATCTCGACGCCGAACTGGCGCGCGACCATGCCGCGGGGATCGCGAATGCCCTTGACGCCGTCGAGCGCGTAGCCGACCGGCAGCGCGTGCAGCGCAGTGCGCCCGGTGCCGGTGGCATGGCGCATGCCCGTCGAAGTGATGCGACCGACGTCCGCCGGTGTAACGGTGCCGCCGCGGATATCGGATGCAGCCTCGATCATCTGGCCCTGCAGGCGGCCCGCCGAGACCGACAGCAGGACGGATTCGACACGAACCTTGGCCATGCGTTCCGCCACGGCCACCGCCTGGCGCACCGCATGCTCGCACTGGCCGAGATCGATCACCGCGCCGGCTTTGACGCCGAGCGATTGGATATGACTGATACCCAGCAGTTCAATGGCATGGGTCCGGCCGCGCAGCGCCTCGCTCGGCGGGCATGGCTTCAACCGCGCGATCAGACAGGCGACCTTGCTGGTGCCGATGTCGAGCGCGGCGACGAGCGCCGTCCGGTTGGCGGGAATCGCCCGGGTTTTCGGGGTCAAGGTGCCGTCGAGGCTGGTCATGCGTCGGTGCCCTTGCGCTTGTTCTTCTTGTCCTTGACCAGTTCTTCGCGCGCCTTGGCCGCATCCTCCGACAGCCGCACCGTGACACGGTCCGGCAGGCGCAGGTCGATCGCGGTGATGTCACGCGAGAACAGGTGGTCTTCCTTGTCGAGTTTCGACAGCAGCGCCAGCGACTGCTCGAGATTGGTCTCTGGCAGGCGGACGTCGAGACCGTCGGCGAGGCGCAGATTCCAGCGCCGCTCGCCAACCAGCACCACCGCCTTCACGGCGGCGCGCACCTGCGGATACTGGTCGAGCAAGGCGAGGAACTCCCTGGCCCGCGGGCCGGCGCCCTTGCCGACCACGAGCGGCAGCGAGGTGAAGCGGCGCGAGACCCATGGCTCGAGGATCTGGCCGTCGTCGGCGATCACCGACAGCGCGCCATCCTGCTGCCACAGCGCGAAGGCCTTGCGCTCGGTGATGTCGATCTGCAGCTGGCCGGGATAGAGCTTGAGCACGGTGGCGTCGGCGATCCAGGGACTGGCCTTGAGGCGGTCACGCACAGTGGCAGCATCGAGGAACAGCAGCGACGAGCGGCCGGTGACGCCGCCGACGGCCAGCACCTCGTCCTGGGTCAGTTGCTTGCGGCCGGAGATCGCGACATTGGTGATGCGGAAGCCGACCGCGTTGGCGGCGGCGTTGCGGGTGTCGCTGAGCGCGGTGACGAACTCCTCGACGTGATTGCCCTTCACCACCCCGAAAGCGAGGCTCGCAAGCAGGATCACCAGGGTGGCGAGCCACCCGAAACGCCGCGGCAGGCGCTGCTGCAGCGCGGCCAGGAAACGCGGCAAGTTCTCGCTGTTCGCCGGCGCGCGATAGCTCGAACGCGGCGGACGGCTGGCGGCGCGCGACGACCGCGGCGCGGGACGCCGCGCCGTCGTCTTCGTCGATTCGGATTGGGGCCTCGGCTGTCCCTGGGACCGAACGAGGCGTCCGCCACCATCCATTGTACGAGCTCGTCAACTGTTGCGCCCGCCTGCACTGCGGGCTCCGGCGCGCGTGACGTCTCGGTCGTGCCGGGCCGGGCGCTGGCCTCGTGACTGATCAGGCCCATTCCCGTTGGTGCGACGGTCGTAACGGATATCCGCACGGCATACGCCCCGGCAGCCGAACGCTACATGCGCCGCCAGCGTTAACCTTCGGATTTCTGGGTAAACAAAAAGTAAAATGATTGGCCGCAGAGTGCGTTTTAGGCTGCGAGATGAGCACTTTGCGATTGAAAAGGGGAACCGGGCCCCGGCGGACGACCACCCCGCCTGGTGGGCGCTCGCCTTCCCCGGTTACCTGCGGCCGACGGCCAGCGCGATCTGATCGTTCAGGAAGTCCAAGAATCCGATTCCCGCGGCCTTCAGCGCTTTCGGATACAGCGAGGCCGCCGTCAGCCCCGGCAGCGTATTGGTCTCCAGGTAGATCGGCCCGCGCGTCGTGACGATGAAGTCCGAACGAGAATAGCCCCGACAAGACAAGGCTTTATGCATGGTCATGGCGTGCGCCATGATCTGCTCGGAGATCTCCGGCGCGAACCGCCCCGGGCAAATTTCCTGGGTCGACTTGGCGAGGTACTTGGCGGTGTAGTCGAAGCTGCCCTCGGCTGGAACGATCTCGATCGGCGGCAGCGCCCGCACGGATCCGTCCGATTGCTCGAGCACGCCGCAGGTCGCCTCGATGCCGCCCATGAAAGGCTCGATGACATAGTCCTCGACCTTGGCGGCGGTACGGACCGAGACGAGGTCCTGGCTCGCATTGACGAAGATCAGGCCATAGCTCGAACCGTCGCGTGCGGGCTTTGCAATCAACCTGCCATGCTCGGTCAGCGCGCGCTCCGCATCGTCCAGCACCACGGTCGCCGGCGCAGCGACGCCGACCAGAGCGGCGAAGCGCTTGGCCGCGACCTTGTCGAAGGCAAGATGTGACGATGCCGGGCCGGAGCCCGTGAACGGCACGCCGCGAACCTCGCACATCGCCTGCAGCTCGCCGTTCTCGGCACGGCCACCATGCAGACCCAACAGCAGGACACGGCCCTCGTCACGCGCAGCATCGAGCGCCTGTGCGAGCGGCACGCCGGGACCGCCCGGCACGAACGGCTCCTCGAAGGGGCGCGCGTGCGCCAGCAGTTGCTGTGACTGAACCGCATGCACTGTATCGTCGATATCCCAGAACCAAAGATCGGCCTCAGGCAGCGCGCGATGCAGCGACTGCGCCGATGCCACCGACACCAGACGCTCCTTGCTCGTGCCACCGAAGAGAATGGTCGTCCGCATCATGCCGCCCCGTCGATTCCGATCCGCTTGATTTCCCAGTGCAGTTCGATACCCGACGTCGCCTTGACGCGCGCGCGCACCGTCTCGCCCAGAGTCTCGATGTCGTGCCCCGTCGCCTCGCCGGTGTTGATCAGGAAATTGCAGTGCATCTCCGACACCTGTGCGCCACCGACACGGAAACCGCGCATGCCGGCCGCATCGACCAGCTTCCAGGCGCTGTGGCCGGGCGGGTTCTTGAACGTCGAGCCGCCGGTCTTCTCGCGGATCGGCTGCGCGGTTTCGCGATGGTTCTGGACCTCCGCCATGCGCGCGCGGATCGCTTGCGCTTCGGTCGGCCGGCCACGAAACAGCGCCGACGTGAAGATCACGCCGTCCTCGACACCACAATGTCGATAGCTGAACTTCATGTCGGCGTTGGAGAACGTCCGCACCTCGCCGGCACGCGTGACGCCGCGCGCCTCGACCAGCACGTCCCTGGTCTCGCCACCATTGGCGCCGGCGTTCATGCGCAGCGCACCGCCGATCGAGCCGGGAATACCGAAGTAGAATTCGAGGCCGCCGATACCGGCCGCGGCCGCCGCTTCCGCCACCCGCTTGTCGAGCACGGCGGTGCCGGCGCTTACCGTATCAGCGTCGGCGCCGACCTCGCCGAAGCCCCGTGGCGACAGACGGATGACGACGCCGCCAACGCCGCCGTCGCGCACGATCAGGTTGGAGCCGACGCCGATTGGATAAACCGGAACGTCCGCTGGCAGACGGGCGAGAAAGTAGGCGAGATCGTCCTCGTCGGCCGGTGTGAACAGCACCTGGGCCGGACCGCCGACGCGAAACCAGGTCAGCGGCGCCAGGCGCTCGTTCGCGAGCAGCCGGCCGCGCAACTGCGGCATCGCCGCCATCAGCGACGGCACGAGGTCGGGAAAGCCGGGAGTGCCTTGCGACATCAGGTGCCGCTCTCCAGCGCCTTCAGTTCGGCGGGCAGCGCGTAGGCCCACTGTGTGATGTTGCCGGCGCCGAGACAGACGACATAGTCACCGGACTTCGCGATGCCGCGCACCACCCCGGCGAGCTCGGTCGAATCCTTGAGCGAAATCACTTCGCGATGACCATGCGCGCGCAGGCCGAGCACGAAGTGCTCGCGATCGATGCCGGGGATCGGCGCTTCGCCGGCCGCATAGACGTCGGCGACGATCACCGTGTCGGCATCATTGAAGCAGGTGCAGAATTCCTCGAACAGCGACTGCAGGCGGGAGTAGCGATGCGGCTGCACCACCGCGATCACCTTGTTGCCGGTGGACTCGCGCGCCGCCTTGAGCACCGCGGCGATCTCCACCGGATGATGACCGTAGTCGTCGATCACGGTGACGCCGTTCCACTCGCCGGTGCGGGTGAAGCGGCGCTTGACGCCGCCGAAGCCGGCGAGCGCCTTGCGGATGGTATCGTCCGACAGCCCGAGCTCGTGGGCGACGGCGATCGCAGCGGTGGCGTTCGACGCGTTGTGGCGGCCAGGCATTGGCAGCACGAGGTCGGCGATCTCGTGGGTCGAGCCGTCCTTGCGGTTGCGGAACGAGACCTTGAAGCGTGAGCTGCCATTGGCCGCGGTGAGATCGACCAGCCGCACGTCGGCCTGTGGGTTCTCGCCGTAGGTGATGATGCGGCGGTCCTCGATCTTGCCGACGATGGTCTGCACCACCGGATGATCGATGCACATCACCGCGAAGCCGTAGAACGGCACGCTCTCGACGAAGTTGCGAAACGCGTCCTGGACCGCTTCGAAGGTCTTGAAATGATCGAGATGCTCGGGATCGACATTGGTGACGATGGCGACATCGGCGGGCAGCTTGAGGAACGTACCGTCGCTCTCGTCGGCCTCGACCACCATCCATTCACCGGCGCCGAGCCGCGCGTTGGTGCCATATGCATTGATGATGCCGCCGTTGATCACGGTAGGATCGAGGTTGCCGGCGTCGAGCAGCGTCGCCACCATCGAGGTGGTGGTGGTCTTGCCATGGGTGCCGGCGATCGCGACGCAGCTCTTGAGGCGCATCAGCTCGGCCAGCATCTCGGCGCGGCGCACCACCGGGATGCGCTGGGCGCGCGCGGCCATCAGTTCGGGATTGTCGCGCTTGATCGCCGACGACACCACCATCACGCCGGCGCCATCGACGTTCTCCGCCGCATGGCCGACCGTCACCGCGATGCCCTTGTCGCGCAACCGCTTGACGTTGGCGCTCTCGGCGACGTCGGAACCGCGGACGGTGTAGCCGAGGTTACCGAGCACCTCGGCGATGCCGCTCATGCCGATGCCGCCGATCCCGACGAAGTGGATAGGGCCGATCTCGCGCGGCAATCTCATGGTGGTCTCTCGCTCCGTCGTGCGCCGGCCCCGTGCCGACGCGCCATCCGAATCCTGAGCCCACTTCATGCAAGACTGAACTGGCCCGGACAAGTCCGGACCGTCAGAAATCGAGATTCCGGCGGTTTTGCGTCCGAACCGGCCTGACGGCCTCAGACCTGTTCCCCGAGTTGTTCCCGCACATGCGCTTCGGCCTCTGCGGCGGAGGGCACCACCGCCATGGGGATGCCGAACGCCTTGACGGTGATCTCCGCCCGGGCCGCGAGAACCGCGCGCGCCTGCGCATCCGGCTCGATGCTGATCATGCCCCGGCAGACCGCCTGCAGCGCGTCCTTGTTGCGCTTCAGCCACTGGCCGCGGAGCTTGCGATCCTCGTGGGCCTCCTCGCCCCGGTCACCGTCGAACAGCAGCACGAACGGCCGTCCCAGCGCCACCAGAAGATCCATCTCGCAAATCCACTGCGCCGCGTAGCCGGTCTCCTGGCCACCGATCAGCACCCGCACCACCGGAAAGGCGCGAACATCGTGGACGCGGAAAGACTGCGGATTGGGTATCATGGTCATGCTCCTGCGGAGAGGTTGGGGGAGAACAGGCGCTGCGCGCCGCGGCTCGAGGACGCGAGCGCCGTGGCCGCACGCGCCAGCATGTCCTGCTCGTAGGCAGCGATGGCCGCCAATGGCGACAGGTCGGCCGTAGCCACCTGCGCCAGACAGGTCGCGAGGCTCGCGGCATCTTCCAGCGCCGTGTTGGCGCCGAGCCCGCCCGCGGGGCTCATGGCATGGATCGCATGGCCGAGGATGGTCACTGCCGACGGCGTCCACGGTCGCAGCAGCACCGCACTGCGGACCGGCATCACGGCAAGGCTCGCACGGTCGGCATTGTCGAACAGCGCCCGCAAATCGCGATGCCAGCCATGGGTGAGGCAGGAGACGATCGAGCCGAGCGGCGGCCCGCCGGGCGGCAGCTCGCGCTGCGGATCGAAGCCGAAGCAGCCGCGTGGACCGATGAACGCCCAGTAGAGATAATCCTCGGTCGGCGACAGCGCGCAGCCGCGTACCGTCCGCACCGGGCGAAACCGCATCGCATCGATCACGAGCGCAAAGCCGTCGGCGAACACCACCGACGTGCCGCGGCGCAGTTGCGGCGCGATGCGAGGCTGGATCTCCGGCGTCAGCGGCGTCTTGCCATAGATGCAGACGGCGCCGGTATCGACCGGCTGCGCGAGAGGCCAGCACTGGGCCCGCACCTGCGAATTCACGCCATCGGCCGCGACCAGCACCTCGCAGCGGGCTTGCGTGCCGTCCTCGAAGGCGATCGACGTGCAGCCGTCGGCGTCGGTCGCAAAACGCCGGAACGACTTGCCGAAATGCACATGCCCATCGAGGCCGCCGAGCAGCACCTCGCGCAGCGTCTGGCGATCGGCGGAGAGATCTCCCGGCTCCACGGCCGCGGCGGCACCCGCTACGGCCGACGGACGCCAGGTGTCGGCCGCCCGCCCCGCCACGGGCGCGAGCTGCGGATCGAAGAACAGCCCTTCGTTGTCGGCGACGGCGCAGGTGTCACGGAAGGCCTCGGCCAACTCCGGCGACAGGCAGCGGCCGAGCGCGCGCTGGCCGGCGGCGTTGATGCGGACCCGATAGCCCTGCTTGCGACTGTCGGCGGCGCTGTCGCGCTCGTAGACATCGCACGCGATCCCAGCGCGCCGCAGGCCCTGGGCGAGGCACAAGCCACCCAGCCCGGCACCGATGATCGCGACACGTCCATCCCATCGGAGCGGACTGCGGGAGGGAATTCGGAGCGGATCGCTGTTCATGGGGCACCATTCACTGATAGCGCCGGGAAGACCGGCCCATCAGCGATAGCGGCGTTCACCCCTGTTGCGATAACCGTATCCGGCCAATAAATATTGAGAAATGGCCAGTCTAGAGACGATCTTACCTGACCTGACCGAGCGCCCCGACGGTCCCGCCCTGATCGCGCTGTGGGGATCCGAAGACCCTGCGGAAGAATTCCGGCTGGGTACGCGGGAGTACGACTGGCATGCCCATCTGCGCGGCCAGCTGTTCTGCATCGAAAGCGGCCTGATCCGCACGACTACGCGCCAGGGCTCCTGGCTCCTGCCGCCGCACCGTGTCGGCTGGCTACCCCCCGGCGAACCGCACAAGGTCAGCATATCCGGAGCGCTGAGCGGCTGGAGCGTGCTGATCCTGCCCGAAACGAGCCGCGGCCTGCCGGACCATCCCTGCGTGATCGGCACGACGGACCTGCTGCGCGCCCTGGTGCGGCGGGCTGCGTCCTGGGCCGATGCAAACACGCTGTCGCCCGAACAGGAACGCGTCGTCGCCGTGCTGATGGACGAGATCCTGCGCGCACCGCAGGAGCCGCTGCATCTGCCGATGCCGGCCGACGAGCGGCTGGCGCGCATCGCCACCGCACTGATCAGCAAGCCGGACGACAACCGCACGCTGGACGCATGGGCGCGCTGGTCCGGGCTGTCCGCGCGCACGCTGCGGCGGACGTTCCTGGCCCAGACCGGGACGAGCTTCGCGCAATGGCGGCAGCAGGCCCGCCTCACCCACGCGCTCGAATTGCTGGCGCGTGGCGATTCCGTCGCCGATGTCGCCGACGCACTCGGATATGCCTCACCGAGCAACTTCATCGCCATGTTCCGCCGCAGCTTCGGCGAGACGCCAGCGCGCTATTTCACAAGCCGATCACGCATGGACTAGTTAACCACCTCAATTTTTGGCAGAATGCTTCACCTGCAGCTTGAGCAAATGTGGAAAAAACTATCAATCGATTGGATAGATATCCTAGTCGCGACCGTCCCAGTTGGGATCGGTGGCTCAATTTATGTTCTATTCCGAGACAAACATCTTCTGATTTTCCGAGTCACAGACGATCTAGGCCTTAGCGGCCCAATAGATCTTGCCCGCACACTCTCAAGACCGCTTAACAACAGTGTAAGTGGCTTCATTCTGTATTCGCTACCCACTGGACTTTGGGCTCTATCCTTTATGTACTGTATCGCTCTTATCTGGCAGGACCGCCTAAGGAGCCCAAACGCTATTTGTTTTATAGGAATGGCTAGCGTCGCAATTGTCGGAATTGAGCTGGCCCAAACCGCACATTTTATTCCCGGACGCTTTGATGTGAATGATTTAGCCGCCAACGTCTTGGGCTTATTTTTTGGGGGCCTCATTGCCGTTATCAGATCGAAGCAGATTTTTCATTAGTTCTTTTGTTTTTATCATTTTTTTGCTGCTGGCCGCTGGCTCCGCCGAGGAAAGTAGCCAAGACAAGAAGTCACGCATCCTCAAAACAGAAGGCATATCCGAAACAGTTTACGACACAAGAGTGCGGGATTTCGGCAGTTACGATGACTACATGCGTGCGACAGACAAGGGTATGAATGCTACTCAATATGCTAAATACAAGTCACAAAGAGAGGCTTGTGGAACGAATTGGTATTCCTGCTCTGACAATGAGCAGTTAGTGAACAATTGGTCTGGCTGGTCTACAGTTCAAGCCGACTGCAAGCTTTCCGCGAATGATCGAGCAAAATACGGCGACCCAGAATGGCCATGGCTCGCATTCTCTACTTTCCTCAAAGGATCGGACTACGTCAAAACCGGGAAAGCCGTGGCAATAGAACCAAACGCTAAATTCAAGAACGGCTTCAACGCATCGGTACGCGTGAAAGTTATCTGCCTATATGACTTGAAAAACAGACGCGTCGAAAACATTACCATTTCGGAGCGGTGAGTACAGCGACCGCCAGCGCCCCTAGATCGCTAGTACCGAAATTCTACGCTTCGAACGCCATAACGGGTTGATCGAAGGTTGATCTGGACTTGTTTGCCCCGGCCGCCAGGCTCATCAAAGAGCAGCGCGACACCTACGTCGCGCTGCTGCCACCCCCTGATACAGCCCACCGTCCGCTTCGGCGCTCAGGCCGCTGCCTGTTCGGCGCAGTCCGGCTGGCGCCGCCTGCGCGCCATCTGCTCGCTGCCGAACGCCAGCACGAGACCGGCGAACGGCACCAGGGCGGCGATCCAGGGAATCGCGCCGAGGCCGAGACCATGGTCGATCACCACGCCGCCAAGCCAGGCGCCGATGGCATTGCCGAGGTTGAAGGCGGCGATGTTGAAGCTGGACGCCAGACTCTGACCCGCGCCGTGTGCTTTCTCCAGCACCCACATCTGCAGTGGCGGTACGGTGGCGAACGCGGTGGCGCCGAGCAGGCCGACGAAGGCCACCATGGCGACGCGGTTGTGCACGGCGAAGGTCATCAGGCCGAGCACCACCGCGAGCGCCAGCAGGCTGCCGAACAGCGCCGGCAGCAGGCGACGGTCGGCAAAGCGGCCACCGGCGAGATTGCCGGCCACGAGGCCCGCGCCGAACACCAGCAGGATCGGCGATACCGCCGCGTCCGAAAAGCCGGTGATGCGCGTCAGCATCGGGGCGATGTAGGTGAACACGGCGAACACGCCGACCCAGCTCAGCACCGTGGTGAGCAGGCCGACAAGCACCTCGCGGCGGCCAAGCACCGCAAGATCGTCGCGCAGCTTCGACGGCGCGGGCGCGGCAGTGTCGCGTGGCACGAACGCCGCGATCACTGCGAGCGCTGCCACGCCGACCAGGGTCACCGCCCAGAAGGTCGCCCGCCAGCCAAGGTCCTGCCCGAGCCAGGTGCCGAACGGCACGCCGAGGATGTTGGCGACCGTGAGACCGGTGAACATCACCGCGATCGCCGACGCCTTCTTATTGGCCGGCACCAGCGAGGTCGCGACCACTGAGCCAACGCCAAAGAAGGTGCCATGGGCGAACGCGGTCAGCACGCGCGCGGCCATCAGCGTCCAGTAATCCGGCGCGATGGCGCAGGCGGCGTTGCCAACGGTAAAGATGGCCATCAGCGCCAGCAGCGCCGTCTTGCGCGGCCAGCGCGCGGTGGCGATGGTCATGATCGGTGCGCCGAGCACGACGCCGAGCGCATAGCCGGAGATGAGAAGACCCGCGGCCGGGATTGAGACATGGAGATCGGCCCCGACCTGGATCAGCAGGCCCATGATGACGAATTCGGTGACGCCTATTCCGAAGGCGCCGGCGGTGAGCGCGTAGAGTGCGAGCGGCATGGAAAAACCCCGGGAGATCGGCCGCAACGGAGGGCCGGTTCCCCTTCCAGATGGACATCGCGCCATTCGTGAATTAGAACTACAGAAGGAAAAATATCTGTGAACTGAAATCACAATGTCTCGGATCGAGGTCAACCGCTCCGGCGAAATGGAAGTCTTTGTCCGGGTTGTCGATCTCGGCGGCTTCTCGGCCGCGGCCCGCAGCTTCCGGATGACGCCATCGGCGGTCAGCAAGCTCGTCGCCCGCCTGGAAAGCCGGCTGGGGGTGCGGCTCGTCAACCGCTCGACCCGCAAGCTGCAGCTCACCCCCGAGGGCACCGCCTACTACGACCGGGCGATGCGCATCCTCGAGGACATCGACACGGCCGAACGCGAAGCGACCACCGGCGCGACGCCGCGCGGCCGGCTGCGGGTCAACACCAGCGTGCCGTTCGGCCTGCACCGGCTGCTGCCGCTCCTGCCCGGCTTCATGCAGCGCTATCCCGATGTCCATGTCGACGTCGCGCTGACCGACACGGTGGTCGACCTGCTGGAGGAGCGTGCCGACGTAGCCATCCGGGTCGGGCCGCTGCGCGAGTCACGGCTGCTGGCACGCAAGCTCGGCGAAAGCGCGATGGTGGTGGTCGCCGCGCCGTCCTATCTCGCGCGGCATGGCACGCCGCGGAGCCCGCAGGATCTCGAACACCACAACATGCTCGGCTTCTGCTTCACCAAGCAGATCGAGGGCTGGCCGTTTCGCGACAGCAAGGGCGGCCACGTCTCGATCCACCCGGCCGGCAACGCGTTGGTCAGCGACGGCGAAGCGATGCAGCGGCTGGTCGCCGCCGGGCTCGGCCTCGCCCGCCTGACGCGCTTCCATGTCCAGGCGGATATCGACGCCGGCCGGCTGGTGCCGGTGCTCGAGAGCCACAATCCCGGCGATCTTGAAACGGTACACGCTGTATTCGTCGGCCACGGCGGCCAGTTGCCGGCGCGGGTGCGCGCGTTCCTCGACTATCTCGTGGAGCATGTGGAGCTCTAGCAGATCGCCGCTCAGTCGGGCGCCAGCACCAGCAGGCGGCCGACCAATGCCAACGCCGTCTCCGTGGCCGGATCGGCGGAGACTACAGGCACTGCCAGGACCATGATATCGGCTGGATCGGGCGCCAGCACGATGAGATGGGTCGCGCTATGGGCCGCCAGCAGCGACACGATGCGCTCAACCGCCGGATCGGTTGGCGGCAATCCCCATGGCGCATCGGCGCGACGCAGCAGACTGCGCCGCGCCAGCAGATCACGCAGCAGCGGCGGATCGTAGTCGACGAGATCCACTTCGCGCAGCCGCCGCGCGCTCGCGAACAGCGGATGACGCGCAAGCTCGGCGATCAGACTGTCGCGGCCCTGCGCGGCAGATGCAGCAACCGAGTTAAGCAATCCCGGTGCATGGGATTCGAACAACGAGCGCAGCGCATCCACCATCAATGCGATCGCCAGGACGCCGCTGATCGCGACCGCGCAGAACCGCACCACTTGCGCGGCGTCAACCTCGCCCGCCATGAACGACGCCGCAACGCCGAGCAGGCCTGAACTGACCAGCCGCAACGCCATCAGCATCAGCCCCTGACGCCGCGTTTCAGCGCCGCCCCCGGCGATCAGAAGCACGGAGATCACCAACAGCGCTCCCAACGCGCCGAGACGCACGGGAATGTCTGGAAACACCACGCGAAAGTCGGTGACCGCGAACGGCATCACCACCAGCGCGCCCACGACGAGGCGCGCGATGCTGCGGTTTTCCGACGACATCAGCGTGGCCGGGTCACGCCAGGCCAGCAGCAGCGCACAGACGGCGAAGCCAGCGAGCTGGAACAACATCAGCGCGACACCGTGGAACACGACGTATGATCCACCGCCGACGAGGGCACCGAGGCCAAGCACGATGCCTCCCGCCACGGCGGCGAGCTTGACCTGGCGCGGGGCATGCCGTCGCAGCATCCCTTCGGTGACGATTAGTGCGCCGAGCGGGATCAATGCCGCCGGAACCAGCGACAGGCGGTCGAGCAGATCGCTGCCGCTCCACCACGCGGCACTGCGCACGAAGAACAGGACCGCGACGAGGCCGAGCGCAAACAGCAGCCGCCGCGTCTGCGGGCTGTGCGCATCGCGCCGGCGCAGCGTCAGCATCGCGACGCCAAGGCCGATGGCGCCGCACAGGTTGACGATGGAATCCGCGACGATTGCCGGCGACATCATGGCGCCTCCGGATGGGGGGCGGGGCTCTCGCGCGGCGGCTGGCGCGGCCGTAGCGCGCCGAATGGCCTCGTATCGTCGAGCCAGTGCATCAACGGCAGCAGCAGCCGCTGCAGCCCGAGCACCACCCCCGCCGCGAGCAGGCCCGGCAGCGACCTGCGCGGCACCTCGCTCAGCAGATAGCGCCGCGCTCCGCCGAGATCGATGCGGCCGATCTGCAGGAGATCGTCGCCACGGTCGTAGTCGAGCTCGCGGGCGCAGAACGCGTTGTAACGCTCGTCGCGGTGCTTCGGCGCGTCGGCAAAGGTCTTCTTCAGTGCATCGGACCCACCGGTGTAGGCATTGGTGATGACGAAGCGCGCCTCGTCGAAGCCCGCCTCCGGACCGACGCCGAACACCTGACGATGGCGGCGGATGATGTCGCGGCCGAGTTGCAGGTGGGCGAAACTGCGCCGCGCGGCAGGATCGGGCGACGGAAACACGTCGGAGAAGGTCTCGCCGACCATGCCGGCCACCGCCGGCACCTGGGTGACGCTGGACATCCATTTGGGGCGCAAGCCGTCGCGCACGAACAGCACCAGAGCCGTGAGGCCATACAGCACCCAGGACAGTCCCTGCCCGCGCACCTGCGGATCCACCATCACGAGACCGAGATGCGTCACCTCGGCCGGCGCGCCGTCGAGCGTGACGTCCATCACGGCCAGCGCATTGAATGCGATCGGCTGTCCAGTCGTCTCGTCGCAGATCAGCGTCACGATGGCGCGCGCGAGCGGCTCGCGTTCGCCTGAGAATACGCCATAGGTCAGTTCGTCCTGCGGCAGCGTCTTTGCGGCGACGGCACGAAGCTGTGCAACGAGACGCGCGAGCTCCTCCTGTGGCAACGACAGGCCCGGGCTCTCGACGATCCGGGTCTGCATCCCCGCGTGCGTGCGCAAGGTGAGATCGATGGCTGGCTGCGACAACGCGCGCAACCAGAACGCGCCCATGCCGCGCAGCCGGTCGTAGCCGGATCGAAGCCTTCCCCTGCGATCGAACTGTCGCAACGTCGCCATGGCATTCCCGGAGACGTGCGGTCCAGTCCGCACGCCTCTGCTTTTTCCTGCAGGACGGCCCGTCGAGACGCAATGATCGGGACAAGGAGCCGCTATGGCAAGGTAAATGGACACTTGCAGCAATGCCACCACGGGACGGCCGATCGCTCGGCCATCCCGCAGCGGTATCCAGCTGTTCCAGGCAGCCTACGCCGCCTTCGATGCTTCCATCAGGATGCGCTCGGCGCGGGCATCCTCGATGCGGTTGACGAGGCGGCTGCTCTCGTGGACGTCGCGCACCGTCTTGGTCATGGTGATGCAGGACTGCACCAGCATGACGATGCCCATGAGCAGGTAGCCCTTCACCCACAGGTCGAGCGGCAGGAAGTAGACGCCGCAGATGACCATCAGGAGCGAGGCGGCGAACGACACGTAGGTGAAGGTGACCCACGCGGAGGTGTGCGGCTGGGCGGTCTGGTTCATGGCGATATCCTTTGTCACAGGTGGTTCAAAACGATCAGTCGTGGGTCTGCGGCGCAGCAGGCGACGACGCCTGCCTGGCCTTGAGGCGGGCGAGGACATCGTCCGCCGTCGCGCGCATGCGCGGCCCGAAGCCCTGCTCGGCGAGCTTCTCCGCGGTGGCGAGCGGGCCGTTGGCGGCGTCCATTTCGATCAGCGCATCGTCCGCAGCCTGCGCCTCCTGCTGGCGCTCGCGCAGGCGGGCCAGCGTCCGCTCGGCCTCCGGCAGGGTCGATTCATAGGGGCGCGCCGCCTCGATGCCGCCGCGGCGCAACGCGCGGACCGCTTCCGAGGCCCGCGCGATACGGCGGCCGCGGTCAAGCGCCGCGATTCGCACCTCGGCGCCGCTGACGTGGCGGCGTAGCCGCGCGATCTCCGTCGCGAACAGCGCCCGCGCGGTGAGCGCCGCGTCACGGTCGGCTTCGAGACCGGCGATGGCTTCCGCCGCCGCGCGGGCGAGATCCTCGCGGCCGCCGTCGAGCGCAGCGACGGCACGGGTATCCAGATCGGCGATGCGGGCTTTGGTGGCGTCGAGCCGCCGTCCTTCCTGCTGGTCCTGGGCGATGGCGAGCGCCAGCGCCCGCTTGGCGCGCTCGACCGCCGCCGCGGCGTCGCGCATCTGCTGGTCGAGGATGAGCAGCGCCGAGCGGTCTTCCAGTTCCTCGCCGGCCGCAGCGACGCTGCCGCGGAACAACGTCAAAACCGTTTTGAACATGGGTCACTCCCTGATATGAGCATCGCTCATGGAGCGAAGCTGTACCAGAATTTGAGCGGCGCTCAAGTATTATTTTGAGCGGCGCTCATGGAAAAGGTTAACAAAGGTTAACAATGTCCAAAACGATGGAACGACGTGACAGGCTGCGGGAGGCGCTGATCGGCGCTGCCGAGACCGTGATCGCGACCAAGGGGCTCGGCGGCCTGAAGTCGCGCGATCTTGCCCGCGAAATCGGCTGCTCCAACGGCGCGGTGTTCAACCTGGTCGAGAGCATGGACGAACTGGTGCTGCGCGTCGGTTCGCGCACGCTGGCGAGGCTCGACGCCGCACTGACCGAAGCCGAGGGCCGACGCGCGCCTGCTCCGGGCGAGACGCTCGTCGACATCGCCGAGGCCTATTGCGCCTTTGCCGCCGAGAATCTCGAACTGTGGCGCGCACTGTTCGAGCATCGCATGGAGCCTGGGCGCACCATTCCCGAATGGGTCATCGCCGAACAGATGCACCTGTTCCGCCACATCCACCAGCCGCTGGTCGCGCTGTTTCCGGATCGCGCACCGGCTGCACTCGGCGTTACGGCGCGCAGCCTGTTCTCCGCGGTGCATGGCATGGTCCTGCTCGGCCTCGAGCAGAAGCTGATCGCGGTGCCGATCGATGCGCTGCGTGAGGAGATCGCGACCATGGTGCGCGCCATGATCCGCGGCCTTCTCGCCGATGCATCTCCGGCGCCGCCCGCACGTTGACGTCAGGGATTGGCCGGGCTCGGCTGCACTCTACCGCCCCTGACCAATGCCGGCGCGGCGCGCCGGCGGCGCAGCCAGAGATAGAGCCCCGTCGCCAGCACGACAATCGTAACCACGTCGAGCACCGCCCACACCACTTTCATCGGCATGCCGCCATAGTCGCCGAAATGCAGCGGCTGCGAGATCAGCAGCGTCGCGACGTACCACGGCAGGTCGCGGCTATCGGTCAGCGTGCCGGTGTCCGCATCGATCAGCGCTGGCTTGAGCAGCTTCGTCGTCAGCGGGGTGCTGCCTCGCAGAAAAACGGCATAGTGGCTCTTGCTGCTGAACAGCGTGCCCGGGAAAGCGATGAAGGCCGGCCGCATCTGTGGCTCCCCCTGCATCGCCGTGCGCACCGCGGTCTCGACAGAGGCTGCGGCCGTCGACAGCGGCCGGTCGCGATACTGCGCCGTCATCTCGGCAAGCTGGCCGAACTGCCAGATCTTGATGACCAGATCGGCCCAGGTGTTGATGACGCCGGTTGCCCCGACCACCAGCGCCCACAGCACGAGCAGAATGCCGGCGAGATTGTGCACGTCGAGCCAGCGCACCACTCGTGGCCGCTCGCGCCGATAGGCGCCAAACCGCAACTTCCGCATCGATGGGGCATAGACCACGATCCCCGAGATGATCGCGACGCAGAACAGCAGTCCCATCAGGCCCAGGAACAGCTTGCCGGGCAGGCCCGCGAACATGTCGGTGTGCAGCTTGAGCATGATGTAGGTGAAGCGCCCGGTGACATCGGGCGCGTCGAGATAGGCTCCGGTATGCGCGTCCATCCGGATGATGCGATTGTTGCTGGGGTCGACATCGATGCTCTTGCCGACACTCAACATCACCGCGTTGCGGTCGTCCGGATCCCAGATCAGAAAGTGCAGCACTTGGCCCGGCACGGTCGCCATGCCTGCGGCGACCAGCAGGTCGAGGTTGACCAGCGGTGTGCCCTCGGCCACCTCCGCCGCCTTCACCTGCGTGTGCAGCAGATCGTCGATCTCGTCATGGAAGATCAGCGGCAGGCCGGTGATGCAGAGCAGCAGCATGAATGCCGTGCAGACGATGCTGGACCATTTGTGGATCCAGATCCAGCGGCGAAGGGAGGCATGGTTGCCCATCGTTCGCGCCCCTAATTCCAGGCGTAGGACAGCGTCGCAAGCACCGTGCGAGGCGCACCGAGCGCGCAATAGGCCAGTCCCGTGAAACAGGTCGAGACGTAATACTTGTTGAACAGGTTGGAGGCATTGACCTGCAGCTTCAGGCCGCGCAGATCATGGCGCAGGTAGGAGAAGTCGTAGGATACCAGCGCATCGACAAGGCCGTAGGACGGCACCACGACCGCGTTGAAGGGATCGGCATAGCTCTGGCCGATGTAGCGCACCCCGGCGCCAAGTCCGAGACCAGCGGCCGGTCCGCTCCGGAAAGTATAGAGCCCCCACAGCGAGGCGTAGTCACGGGGAATATTGACGACGTCGCGTCCGATATTACCGGTGGTGCTCTGGGTCACGATCGGCTGCAGATGGGTAAAGCCGGCGATCACGTCGAGCTCCCGGGACAGGCTCGCGCGGGCGTCGAGCTCGAAGCCCTTCACACGCACCTCGCCCGTCTGGATATTGAAAAAGGGATTGCTGGGGTCTGCGGTCGCGACGTTCTGCTGGGTGATGTCGAACGCCGCCACGGTGAACAGCGCCTTGGTGCCCGGCGGCTGGAACTTGATGCCGACCTCGCCGCCCTGCCCCGTCGTCGGCTTGAACACGTTACCGAACTGGTCGGTACGCGACAGGCCAACCACCGGCTCGAACGATGTCGAGTAACTGACGTACGGCGCGACGCCGCTATCGAACACATAGGAGACTCCGGCGCGACCGGTCCACGCATCGGCGCTCTGTCTGAGCGCGGTCAGGTTCAACTGGTTGGTGGTGTCGGCCTGCCAATGGTCATGGCGCCCGGTAAGGGTGAACACGAAGCGATCGACCTTGATCTGGTCCTGCAGATAGAAGCCGAGCTGATCCTGGTTGGAGTTCTGTTTGATCACCGGCGTCAACGAGGACAGCGACGGAATGCCGATGCCGTAGACAGGCGCGTAGATGTTGAGCGGCGGCGCCGCACCGAACGCGTAGTAGGCAAACGAATCGGCTGTGACATAGTCGACGCCGGCGAGCAGCTTGTGCTGCAGCGGTCCGGTGGCAAAATCCGCCTGCATCTGGTTGTCGATCGCGAACGAGCGCGAACGTGCATTGATCTGGTTCGCCGAGCGCGCGGTCACGGTCATATCGGGTGCGGCGAACTCGTTGCGGAACGAAGTGACATCCGACGTCACTTCCGAGTAGCGCAGGTTTTGCCTGAACTGGAACACTTCGTTGAAGCGGTGTTCGAACACATAGCCGACCAGGTTCTGATCGGCGGCACTGCGATCGAAACTCGGCTCGCCGAAATTGCGGCTGTAGGGAATGCGACCGTTGATGTTCGGATAGAGCGTGCCATAGGCCGGCACATACTGCTGCGGCTGGCCATCATTGCGGTCACGCGTGAAGTTCGAGAGAAACGTGAACGACGTGTCGTTGTCCGGGCGCCAGGTGAAGCTCGGCGCGATGAAACCGTGCTGTTCGTGATTGTAATCGATGACGGAATCCGACAGCCGGCCAAGGCCGGTCAGGCGGTAGAGCAGCTCGCCATTCTTGTCGAGCGGCCCGCTGAGATCGAACGCCGCCTGCGCGCGGCCATAGCTGCCGGTCTGAAGCTCAATCTGGTTCTGGGCGAACGCCGTCGGCCGCTTGCTGACCATGTTGAGAAGGCCGCCCGGCGAGGTTTCACCGTACAGCCCCGACGACGGCCCTTTCAACACTTCGATCCGCTCCAGTCCCCATGGATCCATGTGCGCCTGTGCGAAGGTCAGGATCGGGTCGACCGGCAGCTTCAGCCCATCGAGATAGCGTGGCGCGAGGAAAACACGGACCTTAACGTCGTTGGTGGTGGAGGCCGCGCCGTACAGTTCCGTGAGAATGCCGGGCGTGTAGCGCAGGGCCTGATTGAGCGACTGCGCCTGCTGGGCACGGATCTGGTCCTGCGTCACCACGGCAATGGCTTGTGGCGTCTCGAGGATCGGCGTGTCGGTCTTGGTGCCGCTGGCGCTGCGCCCGGCCACCATCCCTTGCACCGGACCGTTGGCACGCTCGGCAGCCGGACCATCGCCCGTCGTGCGCGCAACCGCCGGCGCAGGGTTGCGCTGCGCGCCCGCCCGCGAGGCGGCTGCGGGAGCCATCGCCCGTCGTTGAGCCGACGCGCGAGGCCTGGGACGCGAAGGAGCTTCGACCGTCACGGCCGGCAGCGCGCTCGATTGAACCGCGTCCGGACGTTGCGCGGACTGCGCCACTGCCGAAGTCACGCCCGCCGCGATCGCCCATCCCGCAACCACTGCCCCCGCAATCGCCGCGCCGGTACAGCGCTTCGTCCGATCCCGTTCCATCACCGACATGCCCCCGATCTCGTCGCAGCGGCTCATCACCGCCATAGCCGGGAGTCATCAGATTTGTTGCGACGCCGCCTTTGCGGTTGCGCAAAAGACCTTTGAGCAGGCGTTGAGACACTCAAAGCATCGCGCGGCTGCGGCTCGGGACATGCCCGAAATGGCGCCGGAACGCGGTGGCGAAATTTGCGGGGTTGTCGTAGCCCGCGAGATAGGCGGCATCCGCCACCGACACGCCGTGCTGCACGATGGCCGTGCGCGCCGTTTCGAGCCGACGCGTCCGCAGATAGGCCGCCGCGCTCACGCCGAAGGCGCGATGGAACAGAAGGTTGAAGGACCGGCGGCTGACCCCGGCATGGTGAGCCAGTTCCGCGATCGTCCAGGATCGCCGCAAATCCGCATCGACCATGTCCCGAACCGCAAGCAGCCGCAGTTGACGCGGGTCGGCCGACAGCTGAAAGCGGCTGCGCTGGCGCATTGCCGCGATGACCCGCACCAGCATCTCCGTCGCATGTGCCGATAGCAGCAGTTGCTCCTCGGCTCCATCAAGCCCAGGCGCCAGCATGTCGGCGGCCAGCGCCAGCAGGCGCGGCGGCGCCGTCAATGTGGCGACCACGGCGCTCATGTCGGAAGTGGTGAACAGCGCCGCGAAGGCATCACCAAGCCCGAGACGCGCGATCGACTCGCAGGGAAATGCCAGTCCCGCACCTTGCAAGTGGGTGCCCGGCGGCGCCTGCCCGGCGCAGGCCGTCGGCACCCGCAGCGCCATGGCCACCACGATGTTGTCGGTGAAGCGGACGGGCGGCAGGCCATGACGGGGACCGCCCTGCCCCTGCCCCTTCAGCAACACCGTTAAAAACAAGCCCGGCCGAACCACGCTGTCGGTCTGCAGTCCCTGGTCGAGCACGACATCACTGCGCTGGACGACGCAACCCGGCGTCTCCAGCCATTGCAACTCGACCGGAACCGGCTGCGCCCGATCCGAACGCGCCGCATCGACGATCCGGTGTTGCGCGAAGATTCGGTCGTGGAACTGCAGCATGACCCTGACGCGTGACGCGAGCCGCGCGACTATGCAGCCGTGCGCTTTGCCGCTCAAGGCGGCGCGCTTAGAAACTCTTGAAAGAGATACTCAGCCGTCACGCGTCGACGAGACGGCTCGCCAGCAGCTTGTCGATCCGGCGCCCGTCCATGTCCACGACCTCGACCCGCCAACCCTCGTGCACGAAGCTCTGGCCGACGTCGGGCAGCGTCTCGAAATGCTGCAAGGCGAACCCGGCGGCGGTCTGGTAGTCGCGGCTGTCCGGCAAGGTGATCGACAGCAGCTCCGACAACTCGTCCACCGGCATCCAGCCGGACAGCAGGTAGCTGCCGTCGTCGCGACGCACCCACGCCGGCTCATCGGCGCCATCGCTGCTCCTGAATTCGCCGACGATGGCTTCGAGAATATCGGCGCTGGTGACGAGCCCCTGGAAGGTGCCGTATTCGTCGAACACCAGCCCCATGTGCACCGCCGACTGCTTCAGTACCGCGACGACGTCGCGCGCATCAACGCTTTCCGGAATCGCCGGCGCTTCCTTCACCAGGCCATGGACGTCGATCTTGCCGCCCGCAAGCACCGCATCGAGCACATCCTTGGCGTAGAGAATGCCGACGGGATGATCGCGGTTATTGTCGTGCACCGGGAGGCGCGAATGCGATGTCGCAGCGAACGCCGCACGAATGGCGTCGAGATCGGCGGAAATGTCGACCATGGCAACATCGCGCCGCGGCGTCATCACCGCGCCGACGGGGCGATCGCCGAGCCGCATGACGCCGGCGATCATTTCCTTCTCGCCGGGCTCGAGCACGCCGGCGTTTTCGGCCTCGACAATCAAGGTGTGGATCTCGTCCTCGGAGACCTTGCCCGACGCTTCGCCGCGCTGGCCGAGCAGCCACAGCACGGCGTCCCCGGAGGCATCGAGCAGCCACACCAGCGGCGCGCAAACCCGCGCGATCAGCCGCATGCCCGGAGCGACGCGCACCGCGACGCCTTCAGGATTGCGCAGCGCGATCTGCTTCGGCACCAGTTCGCCGGCGATCAGCGAAGCATAGGTGATGATGGTGACGACCACGCCGACGCCGACCGCGTCCGACAGGTTCTGCCCGAGCCCGGCTTCAACCAGCCATTGGCTGAGGCGCTGGCCGAGCGTAGCACCCGAGAACGCGCCCGACAGCACGCCGACCAGGGTGATCCAGATCTGCACCGCGGACAGGAATTTGCCAGGATCCGACGCCAACGTCAGCGCCGTCTCCGCTCCCCGCACGCCCCTATTGTGCAGCGCCTGGAGACGGGCCGGTCGCGACGAGACAATGGCGAGTTCCGACATGGCGAGCAGGCCGTTGACCAGAATAAGGACGACGACGACTGCGAGTTCAAAACCCAACATTGCTTCCGAAGGCTCCAAATCCAATCGATAGATATAGTGCCGGAAACGCCCCTTGGGCAGAGCGTAGCATGGCAAAAATCGCCGCAGCCTGTCGTCGTTCGGTAACAGTCGGCTGGTGTGCGGAAACCTTCGCCGGGACCGCCTCCGGCAATATGCCACAAGCTGGCTGGTGCGAGGATGGCGTGCTCTAGCGCTGATCGGGGGTGGCGACGACAGCCTCGGCTCGTCGCGCCGCAGAGGCCAGCCAGATCACCTGACGGCAGAACCAGCCTTCCACGGCATCAACCAAGCGCGCTGCAAGCTGGATGCGTTGACGACTCGCATCGTGCCGGACGAGGCCGCGGAGCTCCATCAGGTTCATCAGGTTGCGGATATGGGACTTCGAAACACCGAGGGATCGTGCGAGATCCATCGAGGACACCTCGATCCAGACCGCCGACTGACGTCGTTTCCAGGCCTCCACCAGCGTCAGCACGAGATGGATTCCGCTGTCATGCTCGTCGAGCCAGTTGAGATCCGGAAAGCACGTCAATGGGCGGTTCGCCCGATCGAGCCACGGCTCGCACTGACGGATCATCTCCTCGTAAAATACGCGGTCGGAGCGAAGGCGGTCGAAAAGATACGCGTCGCCGGGCGCAAGTCGCCCGTAGCAGTCGAGGTGAACCGCGAGCCAGTCCCGCAGTCCGTCGACAATCTGATCGCCTGGCACCAGATATCGGATCCGCGCGTCGGCAGGATCGCGCTCGGAGCGAACCAGGCCAAACCCACGCAGAAGCGCGACAAAGGCTGCGATCCGCCGCGCCCCGGGCAGCCGCGCCTGAATCCGCGTCAGGGTCGGACGCCCGCTGCGCGACTGCGCCGTGAAATGCATCATCACGATCAGGCCGGCGATCTCTGTCGGCGCGCGCTGGCCGAACAGCTTGATCATCACACGCTGGCCGCGCAGGGGAGCCACCAGGCGATCGCAGAACATGCCGAGCACCGCCTGAAATTCGGGATGCCGGCGCAGACGCTCCGCAGGAGAATCGACCGTCATCGTGGCCCTCGACACATCGGCGAGCCGTCCGCCGCCGCGCGATCGCAGGTGGCCTCGTCCATCGCGGCCGTCCACCGCTCGCGCAGCCTGGCCGCGCCTGGCCAGACCGGTCTTCGCTCGCTCAATCGCCCTGGCCCTGGCTTGTCCGACCGGAGAGGCCAGCGACCCTCATGACCAGATCCGCGAGCCGTGTCGCCGCATCGAGCGTGCCGATGGAGCGGGCGCGCGTCGCCATGGTGGTCAGGCGCAACGGATCGGCGGCGAGCGCGGAGATCTCTGCGGCCAGGCGATCCGGCGTGAACTCCGGCTGCACGATGCGGACGGCTCCGCCCGCCCCCTCGAGTACGCCGGCATTGGCGAACTGGTCCTGATCAATCGCACCCGGCAGCGGCACCAGGATCGCCGGCCGGCCGATCGCCGCCAGCTCGGCGACGGTCCCTGCGCCCGAGCGCGATACCACAAGATGGCTGGCCGCGAGCCGTACCGGAAGATCGCCAAAGAACGGCGCCAGCTCGGCATCGACCTTAAGGCGATCGTAGACGGCGCGGACACGCGCCATGTCTTCGTCGCGCACCTGCTGCACCAGCACGAGACGGCGCCACAGCGCGGGCTCGAGCCGCTCGATCGCGCCGGGGACAATGTCGGCCATGATGCGCGCGCCCTGGCTGCCGCCGACCACCAGAAGACGCAGTGGACCATCGGCTTGCGGCGACACGAACGGCACGCCTGCCGCTGCGAGGATCGCCGGTCGCATCGGCATGCCGGTCACGGTCGCCTTGGCGGCCAGTGCAGCCATGGTGTCGAGAACGCCGGGCAACGAGGTGGCGATCGCGGTGACCCGGGTCGACAGCAACTTGTTGGCGCGTCCCATCACCGCGTTGGCTTCGTGCACGATGGTCGGAATGCCGCACAGCCGCGCCGCGATCAGCGGCGGCAGCGTCGGATAGCCGCCGAAGCCGATCACCGCTCGCGGCTTCTGCCGCCGCATCAGGTTCAGCGCCATCAGGCCGCCGGCCGTCAGCTTGAATGCGGTTTTCGCCAGCGCCACGGGCGAGCGGCCGCGTACGGTCTCGCTCGGCACCACATCAGTGAGCTCGGGCGTGAACAGGCCGCTGTAGCGCAGCGCACGTGCGTCGGTGACAAGGCGAACCCGCAGGCCGCGCCTGAACAGCTCGGCTGCCAGCGCCTCGGCCGGAAACAGATGGCCGCCGGTGCCGCCGGCGGCAACCATGATGAGAGGAGCATCGCTCATGTGCGGGCCGGCTGTCTCAGGCGAACTGGCGCGACGCATAGGCGTCGCCGACCGACTGCACCTCGATGCTCGGCCGGAGCCGCGTCAACGCCAGCATCATCCCGACGCCGTAGGCCAGCGACACCATCGACGAACCGCCGTAGGAAATGAACGGCAGCGTCATGCCCTTGGCCGGCATCAGGTGCAGGTTCACCGCCATGTTGATCGACGCCTGGATGCCGAACAGGATGGCGAGGCCCGAGGCGGCGAACCGCGCGAACAGGTCTTCGCTGGCATAGGCGCGCGACAAGGTCCGGATGACGATGAAGGCGAACAGCGCCAGCAGCATCAGGCAGAGGATGATGCCGAATTCTTCCGCCGCCACCGCGAACACGAAATCGGTGTGGCTGTCGGGGAGGATGCGCTTGACGGTGCCCTCGCCCGGTCCCTGCCCGAACCAGCCGCCATGGCTGAACGATTCCGTCGCCATGTCGACCTGGAAGGTGTCGCCGGAGGCCGGATCCATGAAGCGCTTGATGCGGGCGGCGACGTGCGGCACGAACATGTAGGCGGCAAACAGACCGGCCGCGGCCGTGCCGGCGAGGCCAAACACCCAGATGATGCGCATGCCGGCGATAAAGAACAGCGCGCCCCAGACCATCAGGATCAGCATGGTTTGACCGAAGTCGGGCTCTGCGACCAGCAACGTCACCAGCGACAGCAGCAGCACCAGCGCCATCGACGTCGCCGGCATTTCGGGACGCCGCGCCGATTCCGAGAACAGCCACGCCACCAGCACGACGAACGACGGCTTGGCCGCCTCCGATGCCTGGATGTTGACGCCGAGAATGGTGATCCAGCGCTTGGCGCCCTTGACCTCCGGACCGAAGCCCAGCGTCACCAGGATCAGCAGCACGCTAATCGCGAACACGACCAGCGCGGCGCGCCGGATCTGCCGCGGCGACAGGAACGACACCGCGATCATCACGAAACACGACGGCAGCAGGAAGATGACGTGCCGATTGAAGAAGTGGAACGGGTCGAGGCCGATGCGCACCGCGACCGGCGGGCTCGCCGCCAGCGACAGGATGATGCCCGCGAGCATCAGCGCCAGCATGGCCGCCAGCAGCAGCCGGTCGACGGTCCACCACCACTCGCTCAACGGGGTGCGCTGTTCACGTGAAATCATACCGGGCCCTGCGGTCGAAAAAGCTCAACCCCATTGGTCGCCCAACATGGTTTCCAGACCCTTAAGACATTCGAAAGATTTGACGGGAAAACGACCGCGGTCTCCCGCGGCGCCTCCGATCCGCTCCGGGCAACTGCCCCGCGCGCAGATGGCCGGAACTCACACGACCGGCTCGACCGAACCCAGCGCCAGCACCTGTTCACGGAAATACTGGCCACGAATCTCGAAATTGCGGAACTGGTCGAACGAGGCACACGCCGGCGACAGCAGCACGATCGGATGCGACAGTCCGGACGCCGCGGCATCCCGCGCCGCATGCGCTACCGCGACATCCAGCGTTCCCGCGATCTCGTGCGGCACGGCGTCACCGAGCGTGTGCGCAAAGGCGTCGGCCGCCTCGCCAATCAGGTAGGCCTTGCGGACGCGTGGGAAATACGCGCGCAGGCTTTCGATACCGCCGGTCTTGGGCTTGCCGCCGGCGATCCAGAAGATGTCGTTGAACGACGACAGCGCCCGCGCCGCGGCATCAGCGTTGGTGCCCTTGGAATCGTTGATGAACAGCACGTTGCCCTTACGGCCGATCTGCTCCATGCGGTGGGCAAGGCCAGGAAAGCTGCGCAGCCCCTCCTGCAGCACCTCGAAGCTGACGCCGAGCGCGAGCGCGGCGGCGGCGGCGCAGGCCGCGTTCTGGGCATTGTGCAGGCCACGCAGCGAACCGATGCCGCCGATCCGGGCGATGTCGGTGCGGGCGCCGCCGGAGGCGCGCACCAGCGTCTCGTGGTCGGCATAGACGCCGTCGGCCAGCGGCCGCTTGACGGAAATGCGCACCACCCGCGAGCCGGCATGCTCGACACGATCGGCTGCGGCCTGGCACCACCGGTCGTCGACGCCGACGATGGCGGTGCCGCCGCGCTGCACGCCCGCGACAAGGCGCTCCTTCACGGCGGCATAGTGATCGATCGTGCCGTGACGATCGAGGTGATCCTCGCTGACATTGAGCAGAATGCCGACCAGCGGATCGAGCGACGGCGCGAGGTCGATCTGGTAGGACGACATCTCGACGACATGGACGCGGCCGAGCCGCGGCGGCTCCAGCGACAGGATCGCGGTGCCGATGTTGCCGCCCATCTGCACATCATGGCCGGCCACCCGCATCAGGTGGGCCACCAGTGCCGTGGTCGTCGACTTGCCGTTGGTGCCGGTGATGGCGACGAACGGTGCGGTCGGCGCATGGCGGCGGCGCTCGCGGCAGAACAGTTCGATATCGCCGATCACGGGCACGCCGGCCTGGCGCGCAGCGAGCACGGTCCAGTGCGGCACCGGATGGGTCAGCGGCACGCCCGGGGTCAGCACCAGGGCGGCGAAACCGGCCCAGGACACCGTGCGCAGATCGGCGGTCATGAAGCCGGCGCGAGCGGCCTCGGCAAGCTTGCCGGTGTCGTCGTCGCTGGCGATCACCTCGGCGCCACCGGCCTTCAGCGCATGACAGCTCGCGAGGCCCGATCCGCCGAGACCGAACACCGCAACCGTCTGTCCTGCAAAACTGGTAACCGGGATCACGGCGTACTCACCTGAGCTTCAGTGTCGACAGGCCGGCCAGCGCCAGCATGACCGAAATGATCCAGAAACGGATCACGATTTGTGGCTCGGTCCACCCCAGTTGCTCGAAATGATGGTGGATCGGCGCCATCTTGAACACCCGTTTGCCGGTGAGCTTGAAGGACGCCACCTGCACGATGACCGAGACCGCCTCCAGCACGAACAGGCCGCCGATTACAGCCAGCACGATCTCGTGCTTCACCGCGACCGCGATCGAGCCGAGCATGCCGCCGAGCGCGAGCGAGCCGGTGTCGCCCATGAAGATCGAGGCCGGCGGCGCATTGAACCACAGGAAGCCGAGGCCGGCGCCGAGCACCGCGCCGCACAGCACCGCCAGTTCGCCGGTGCCAGCGACGTAATTGATCTGCAGATAATCGGAGAACACCGCGTTGCCGACGAGATAGGAGATCATGCCGAACGACAGCGAGGCGATCATCACCGGCACGATGGCGAGGCCATCGAGGCCATCGGTGAGATTGACCGCATTGCCGGCGCCGACGACGATGAAGGCGCCGAAGATCACGAAGAACCAGCCGAAGTTCAGCGCCACGTCCTTGAAGAAGGGAATGACCAGCGACGTCGCGAACGGCTCGCGGCCCAGCCACACGAAGGCAAAGCAGGCCGCGCCGGCGATCAGGAATTCGATCAGCAGCCGCGTGCGGCCGGAGAAGCCGGCATGGGTCTGCTTGGTCACCTTGAGGTAATCGTCGTAGAAGCCGACG
The DNA here is from genome assembly GCF_018131225.1 of Bradyrhizobium sp. U87765 SZCCT0048. GTDB lineage: Bacteria > Pseudomonadota > Alphaproteobacteria > Rhizobiales > Xanthobacteraceae > Bradyrhizobium_A. The sequence continues at coordinate 2,497,597 of NZ_JAFCMM010000001.1, forward strand.
AAGCCGAAGCCGAGCGTCACCGCCAGCACCACCCAGACATAGGGGTTGCGCGGGTTGGCCCACAGCACGGTGGACACGACGAGTCCGGACAGGATCATCAGGCCGCCCATGGTGGGCGTGCCCTTCTTGCTCACGAGGTGCGACTGCGGTCCGTCGGTGCGGATCGGCTGTCCCTTGCCCTGGCGCAGCCGCAGGTTGTCGATGATCCAGGGTCCGAACAGGAAGACGAACAAGGCCGCCGTCACCATCGCACCGCCGGTGCGGAAGGTGATGTAGCGAAACACATTGAAGACCGGAACCGAGCTGGACAGATCGATCAGCCAGTAAAACATTCAAACCGCCTTACGGCCGGTCCGGGCGCAAGGGCGCGCCACGAAACGGCTCCATGTTCTTGTTCCGACGTGTGTTATCGACACGCCCCGCAACCGGTATGGTGGATGTGGCACTTGCTGCGGTCTTGCCGCGGGCCCCTCGAGCCAGTGTCAAATCCAGAACCACACCAGTATCTCAGATTTGCCGGTATCCCCGTGGTTTCGACATTCGCAATTGCGGCGCCCGCCGTCAGGTGCCGCGAATGTCAGAACCGGGACACCAGCCCCGCCTGAAACCCCTTACGCAACGACATCGTCAAAGGCCGCACGGCCCGGGAAGCGCTTTTCCAGCGCTGTGACGATCAGCTTCATTTTCGAGCCGAGCGACCCCTTGACCATGATGGCGTCCCCAGCCCGCAGTGCCGTGGCCACGGCGGCTTCGAGCGCCGCCGAGCTATCGGCATAGCCGCCCCGGCGCGTCGATGGAAGGGCGTCCCACAGGTTTCGCATCAGGGGGCCACAGCAAAACACCAGGTCCGCCTTCGCCGCCGCGACGGGATCCGCAAGGCCGCGGTGCAGCTCGCCGCTGCTCGGCCCGAGCTCCAGCATGTCGCCGAGCACGGCGATCCGCCGGCCGCGCGGCCCGACCGGCGTCTGCGCCAGCACGTCGAGCGCAGCGGCCATGGACGCCGGATTGGCGTTGTAACTCTCGTCGATCAGCGTGGCAGAGCCATGTGGCAGCCCGAGGGTCACCCGCGCGCCGCGGCCGGCGGGCGGCTGCAGCCCGGCGAGCGCAAGCCCGGCCGCAACGAGATCGGCGCCGACGAGCGCTGCCGCCGCCAGCACCGCCAGCGAGTTCATCGCCATGTGGCGGCCCGGCATGCCGATCTTGTAGGTGATGTCATGGTCGAGGATGTCGGCATGCACCGCCGAACAGCCGGCATGCAGCGACACGTCGAGCAGGCGGGCATCCGCCTTCTTGTCGGCACCGAACGACACGATGCGCGACACACCGCATTTCTTCGCCCGCTTCTGCAGCCGCGCGAACTGGCCATTGTCGCGATTCAGCACCGCAACCCCGCCCGGCTCGATCCCCGTGAAGATCTCGGCCTTGGCATCGGCGATCGCCTCGATGCCGGAGAAGAATTCCAGATGCACCGGCTCGACGGTGGTGATGACGGCGACATGCGGGCGCACCATCTTCACCAGCGGCTCGATCTCGCCGGCGTGGTTCATGCCGATCTCGAACACCGCGTAGGCCGCATCAGCCGGACAGCGCGCGAGTGTCAGCGGCACACCCCAGTGGTTGTTGAAGGAGGCCACCGACGCATGGGTCTTGCTCTGCGCGCCGAGCACCCAGCGCAGCGCTTCCTTGGTCGACGTCTTGCCGACCGAACCGGTCACTGCGATCACCTTGCCCGACAGCCGCGCCCGTCCTTCGATCCCGAGTTCGCCGAGTGCCGCGAGCACATCGGGCACCACCAGCAGCGGCGCATCGCCGGCAAACGCATTGCGATGCGAATCCGCCACCACCGCGACCGCCGCGCCGTTCTTGAGCGCCGCCGCGACGAAATCGTGACCGTCGTGGACGTCGCCCTTGATCGCGAAATACGCCTCGCCGGGCTTGACGGTCCGGCTGTCGATCGAAATGCCGCTCACCGTCTCGGGCAGCGGCCCGCTGCGTGCGGCGCGCATCGCGTCGGCCATGGCTCCGAGGGTCCAGAGCGGCTGGACAGTCATGGGGTCGCCTCCGCGAGTGCGGCGCGGGCCGCATCATGATCGCTGAACGGCAGCACCTGCGTGCCGACGATCTGTCCCGTCTCATGGCCTTTGCCCGCGATCAGCAGCACATCGCCGGGCTGAAGGGCCGCGACGCCGGCACGGATCGCCTCGCCGCGATCGCCGATCTCGCGGGCCCCCGTCGCCGCCGCCATGATCGCCGCGCGGATCGACGCCGGGTCCTCGCTGCGTGGATTGTCGTCGGTCACGATCACCGCATCGGCGCCGCGGGCGGCGATCGCCCCCATCAGCGGTCGCTTGCCCGTGTCGCGGTCGCCGCCGGCGCCGAACACGACGATCAGGCGGCCGCTGGCATAGGGACGCAGCGCCGCAAGCGCCTTCTCGAGGGCATCTGGTTTGTGGGCGTAGTCGACGAACACGGGTGCGCCGTTGCGCGCGCCAACGAGCTCCAGCCTTCCCTTGGCGCCTTCCAGCGCCGCGAGAGCGGCGAATACCTGCGCGGCATCGCCGCCGGTGGTGATGGCAATGCCCGCCGCGACCAGAGCATTCTCGATCTGAAATTCGCCGACCAGCGGCAGGCGAAGCTGATGAGTGACCCCGGCATGGACCAGACGCAACCGCTGGCCGAAGCCATCGATTGCCGCATCGACAAGACGAATGCCGTTGGCATCGTCCCGGCCGCTGCGGCCGACGGTGAACAGCCGCAACTTGCGACGCTGCGCCGCGGCGATGACCGCCGCCGCGTGGTCGTGATCGGTGGCGACGACCGCCGCACCGCCATCGACGACCAGGGCCTCGAACAACCGAAGCTTGGCCGCGAGATAGTCCGCGACGGTCGGATGATAGTCGAGGTGATCGCGCGACAGGTTGGTGAAAGCGCCGACATCGACGCGCACACCATCGAGCCGGAATTGATCGAGACCGTGCGACGAGGCTTCGAAGGCCAGATGGGTGATGCCCTCACCGACGAGTTCGTCGAGCGAACGGTGCAGCGCGATCGGATCAGGCGTCGTCAGGGATCCGTAGACGGCGCGTGTCGGCGTCACGAGACCGACAGTACCGATGCTGGCGGACGCAAAACCAAGGCTCTGCCAGATCTGGCGCGCATAGGCCGCAACCGATGTCTTGCCGCTGGTGCCGGTCACCGCGGCGATGGTCGCAGGCTGCCGCGGATAGAACCGTGCGGCGGCGAGCGCCAGCATCCGTCGCGCCTGTGCAACCTGAAGATAGGGAATGGTGCAGTCCGCCGGCGCGGGCTGTTCTCCGACCGCCGCGACAGCGCCGGACGCCGCCGCCTGGGCAATGAAGCGGCCGCCATCGGTACGTGCACCTGCGAGCGCGAAGAACACGTCGCCTGCCCGGACGGCCCGGCTGTCGACGGCGAGCCCGGTCACCGCAAGATCACCCGTCGGGGCATCGAGCGCGGCATCATGGCCGAGAAGATCACGCAGTCTCATCGTCACGACGGCTCTGGGGTCACGAAATCTCGAAGTTGTGATGGTTCAGCACGCAACGGATACACGAGGTCTGTCACAGCATCCTGTCGCAGCCCGGCCGGTGCGGCCGAGCCAGCGCTTAGCGGCTTTCCTTCGATGCCGCAAGAATAAGGCGCTCCGCGGGCGGCAGATCGAACCGCGGCTCCATTCCGAGCAGCGGCGCAATCCGTGCGATCACCTTGCCACCGGTCGGAACCGTGTTCCAGCCGGATGTGATGAAGCCATGCGTTTCCGGCAGCGCCTGCGGCTCATCCAGCATGATCAGGATCTGATAGTGCGGGTTGTCCGCCGGCATGATCGCCGTGAACGAGTTCAGCACCCGCTTCTTGGCGTAGCGGCCGTTGATGACCTTTTCCGAGGTGCCGGTCTTGCCGCCGACATAGTAGCCCTTGACGTCGGCGCTCTTGGCCGTGCCGATTTCGGCGTTGAGACGCATCAGGAAGCGCATCTTGTCGCTGGTCTCGGTCTTGACCACCCGCTTGGCGAGCGCGGCCGCTTCCTCCTCACTGCGCTTGAGGAAGGTCGGCGGAATGAGATAGCCGCCGTTGACCAGCGCATTGATGCCCATCACCGCCTGCAGCGGCGCGACCGACAGACCCTGCCCGAAGGCAATGGTGACGGTGTTCAGCTCACCCCAGCGCCGCGGCACCAGCGGCGCCGCGCTCTCCGGCAGCTCGGTGCGCAGGCGCTGCAGCTGGCCCATCTTGGTGAGGAATGCCTTGTGAGCTTCGACGCCCTGACTCAGCGCGATCCGGGCGGCACCGATGTTCGAGGAGTAGGTGAACACTTCCTTGGTATTGATGGCCCGTCCAAGCGGATGGCTGTCGTGAATGGTGAACTTGCCATAGTGCAGGTTGCCGCGCGCATCCCACATCGAGTTCAGGCTGATCTTGCCGGAGTCCAGCGCCATCGCCAGCGTAAAAGCCTTGAAGGTCGAGCCCATCTCGTAGACGCCCGTGGTCAGGCGGTTGATGCGGTCGGGATCGTTGGCTTCCTTCGGATTGTTCGGATCGAAATCCGGCAGCGACACCATGGCGACGATCTCGCCGGTGCGCACGTTGCTGACGAGGCCGGAGGCTGCCTTGGCGTGGAACTTGTCCTTGGCCTTCATCAGCTCGTCGCGCAGCGCATGCTCGACCCGCAGATCGACCGCGAGCTCGACCGGCTGCTGCTGGCGATCGGTGGCGAAGCCGGCGCGGTGCAGATCGGCGAGACCGTTGGTGTCCAGCCACTTCTCGATGCCGGCGATGCCCTGGTTGTCGATATTGACGAGGCCGATGAGGTGCGCGACCTCCTGGCCGCTGGGATAGACGCGCTTGTTCTCGCGGAGGAAGCCGATGCCGGGAATGCCGAGCCGATGGATGTCCTGCTGCTGCTGCGGGGTGATCTCGCGCTTGAGCCAGACGAACCCCTTGCGCGTCATGATGCGCTGGCGGGCCTCGGCCGTGTCGAGATCCGGCAGCGTCGCGGTGAGCAGTTCGACCGCCTCGTCCTTGTCGATGATGCGGCGCGGCTCGGCATAGAGCGACGGCGCCTTGACGTCGGTCGCGAGGATCGAGCCATTGCGATCGACGATGTCGGGCCGCGCGGTGGCCACCGCATCCTGGCTGCCGCCGCGGCGCAGGCCGTGGCCTTCGCCGACCATCGCGAAAACAACGAGGCGCATGGCGATTACAGTGTAGATCGCCGCGAACGCGATCATCATGAAGCCGACACGGGCACGCGCCTTGGCGGCGCGATCCTTGCGCCCATAGAGCAGGCTGCGGATCAGGCGCCGGCGCAGCGGCTCGGTCGGACGGGCTGAGGAGAGCGCGGCATCGGTCATTGCGCATCCTCCGCCGATGGGGCGGGCGCCACACCCCTGGCTGGCGCCGCATCCTTGCCGATCATGTCGAGCATCGCGCCGATCGGATCAGGGGTCGCCGCGCGAGCGAAGCTCGGTGGCCGTTCCGGGAGGTTCTTGAACTGGTCGTACTGGGTCGCCTCGATCGAGCGCATGCCGAGATAGCGCTGGGCGAGATCCTGCAGCCTGGCCGGATTCTGCAGCTTGGCCCACTCCGCATGCAATGTCGCGATCGCATCGCGCTGCTCACGGATGTCGGCGCGCAGCTTCAGCATGGTCTCGGTGCGCACCGTGGATTCCATCTTGATTCGGTAGACATAGGCCGCGGCGAATACCAGCGCGCAGATGACGAAGAGATGCACGATCCGCACGCGTCAGCCTCCCCTCATGACGGACTGGAGCGAGGGCCAGTCCGAAGACATCTCGGCATGATGCGCGGGAGCCGCAGTGCGCTCCGCGGACCGCAGCTTGGCGGACCGGGCGCGCGGGTTGTTCGCCAGCTCCGCTTCTCCGGGCGCGACCGGGCGGCGCGTCAGGATCGTGAAGCTCGGCGCCTGCTGCGCCACCTCCGGCAAATGCCGCGATCCGCCCGCGCTCTTGCCGCGCGCATTGAGGAAGGTCTTGACGATGCGGTCCTCGAGCGAGTGGAACGAGACGACCGCAAGGCGGCCGCCGGGTTTGAGCACCTGCTCGGCGGCAAGCAAGGCCGTCTGCAGCTCGTCGAGCTCCTCGTTGACCGCGATGCGCAGCGCCTGGAAGGTGCGCGTCGCGGGATGGATCTCGTTGGGCTTGGAGCGCACCACGCGCGAGACGATGTCGGCGAGCCGGCGCGTGGTAACGATCGGCTCTTCGCGCCGCGCCGCGACGATCGCCCGCGCGATGCCGCGCGACTGGCGCTCCTCACCGAGGATGTAGATGAGGTTGGCAAGCGCCGCCTCGGATGCCGTGGCGACGAGATCGGCCGCGCTCGGTCCGTGCTGACCCATGCGCATATCGAGCGGACCGTCGAAGCGGAAGGAAAAGCCGCGCTCGGCCTGGTCAAGTTGCATCGACGACACGCCGACATCCATCACGATGCCATCCACCGTCGCGTGTCCCTGTCCGGCGCAAACGTCCGCGATATTGGAAAAGCGGTCCTCGACGAGCGTCAGCCGCCCGCCCGCCGCCTCGACCAGCGCGAAGCCTGCGGTGATCGCGGTCCGGTCACGGTCGATGCCGATGACCTGCGTGCCCGGCACGTTGAGGATCATCCGGCTGTAGCCGCCGGCACCGAAGGTCGCGTCGATATAAATCCCGCCGGCGCGCGGTGCGAGCGCTGCCACGGCCTCCTCGCCCAGCACGGGGATGTGGCGCTGATCGGATGGAACCCGATGATCCGGACCTTTTGCCATCATGATGCGCCCTCGCGTGTCCCACCGCCGCCCTGCGCGTCGTGCCGGCCCGCCCGGCGCAGGCTGCCGCGCGGGCCGTGAGGCCTGCTGGCGTGCGCAGGGAATCTGATGGCCAACCATGGGGTTCCGCGATCGACAAGAAACATTTCAGCCCGTTCCAGCGGACCGGCATTCAACCCCAGTAAGCGAGGGTTAACATTAAGGAACCGTTGATGATCACGCGGAATTTGCAAAACACGTCCCGGCTTTTTCTCCGCCGATGTGGCGCGGCGCCAACACGACATCGTAAGCCGATGGAATAACTGCCCTTTCGCGCGGCGCGCAGAACACGGCGGTGTGGACAGCATGGCTTCGTCCCGCTCACGGCGATTGCGCGGCAAGCTTTATGGCAGGATAGTGGCGCTCTTGATCCCGAACAGATTGGCGGAACGCACTGTTGAATGTGCATTGCGGAAGTGTCCGGTATCAAGAAACAGCAATCCGGTGTGAGCCGGCCGCACCGTGGAACCGCAAGTTCCCTTTCGAACCCAGGTTCTGTTCGAATGTCGGTGCACCGCCGCTCTCCCGCCCGGTTTGAGTGTGACATGATCCAGGGGTCTTTTGCGTCGGGTGGCTCTGCGTCGAAGCGTCAACGGATCCTGCCGTCCACGCCGCCATCTCGTCTGCCTTCACCCTGGGTCCACGCTGACATGCTGAAGTTCATGCCGGACTCGTCGGTCATTTCCGACGTCGTCCCCTCCGCCAACTATGGTGACCGGCGCAACAACCGCGCCCCCGATATGATCGTGCTGCACTACACCGGCATGCAGGATGCCGAGAGCGCGCTGGCGCGGCTGTGCAAGCCCGGCACCGAGGTGTCGGCGCACTATGTCGTGCTGGAAGACGGCCGCATCGTGCAGTGCGTGCCCGAGGCCTATCGCGCCTGGCATGCCGGAACGTCGTCCTGGGCCGGCGAGACCGACATCAACTCGTGCTCGATCGGCGTCGAGATCGTCAATGGCGGCCACGACTGGGGTTATCCGGATTTTCCCTCACGCCAGGTCGCAGCGGTGATCGCGCTGTGCCGCGGCATCATCATCCGCCGCGACATCCCGAGCGATCGGGTGCTCGGCCATTCCGATATCGCCCCCGACCGCAAGAAGGATCCGGGCGAGAAATTTCCCTGGCGGCTGTTGGCGAGTTCCGGTGTCGGCCACTGGGTGCGCCCGGCGCGCATCGTGCCCGGCGGCCCCGCGCTGCGGCCGGGAATGTCCGGCGACACGGTGCTGGCGCTGCAGGAACGTCTTGCCGCCTATGGCTACGCGGTGCCGCGCACCGGCCAGTACGATGCGCCGACAACCGCCGTGATCATGGCGTTCCAGCGCCATTTCAGGCCCGAACTGGTCGATGGCATCGCCGATCTCTCCACGCTGGAGACCCTCCAGCAACTGCTCGATACCAAGCCGCCGGAGCGGCCGCACTTGACCCCGCTGCCGCCACACTCCATGACGTAGCCGTCAGTCGGCTGGACGGCCGTCGCCGCAAGGATCGAAAGGTCGCGGGGGAGGAAAGTCCGGGCTCCATGGACAAACGGTGCCGGATAACGTCCGGCGGGGGTGACCCCAGGGAAAGTGCCACAGAGAACGAACCGCCGGCGCTGCGGCGCAGGTAAGGGTGAAAAGGTGCGGTAAGAGCGCACCGCGTCTGCGGCAACGCAGACGGCATGGTAAACCCCACCGGGAGCAAAACCGAATAGGAACGGCGTCGTGGACAGTTCGCTTTCGGGCGATAACTCCACAGGGCATGTCTGGCTCGACCGTTCGGGTAGGTTGCTCGAGGCGGCGCGCAAGCGCCGTCCCAGAGGAATGGCCGTCACGTATCGCGCGCGCAAGCGCACGGTGCCCTACAGAACCCGGCTTACAGGCCGGCTGATCTTCGTCACGAAGGGCTCGGCGCATCCCGCCGGGCCCTTCACCCTTTGGTGGTGGCCTTGCTGAAGTGCGGCACCACGCGGCCGGAGAACAATGCGTACCGCGCCGCCACCGCATCCCCGATCGCAAGCCCGGCGTCGCCATGGGCCATCATGCGAAAGCCTTCCGCCATATCGACCAGCACCAGCGTGTAGGGGACGTGGGCCTTGGCCTCCGGCGTCGCCGCGCGGCGGACCTCGGTGACGGCGTAGACAACGCCGTGTCCGCTCGCACGGTGCGTCCGCGGCGTGTCCGATCCGCAGGATGGGCAGAACCCGCGGCGGAAGGACCAGACGGACCGACAGGACGGACACTCCTGGTAGACAATCGCCTCGGCCCCGGATGTCCAGTCGGCGTGCCCGAGATCGGCGCTCATCGCGTTCGCTCCAGAACCATGCTGACATGGGACGACATCACGCCGCCGTCGCCATGCACGAACGCCAGCGACGCATCGCGCACCTGGCGCTCGTCCGCCCGTCCGGTCATCTGCAACTGGGTTTCGACGAGGTGAGCCATGGCGCCGCCACAGCCGCAATGGCCATAGCTCAGCAGGCCGCCATGGGTATTGAGCGGCAGGCGGCCGGTGCAGCTGAAATCGCCGGCCCGGGCACGGGCCGCGGCCTCGCCGCGCCCGGCGAAGCCAAGTTCCTCCAGCAGAAGCGCGAGGGTGACGGTGAAGCTGTCGTAGACCGCGGCATAGCGGACATCCGACGCCGCGATGCCGGCCTGCTGGCGTGCCCGCGCGCTCGCCGCGGCGGCGCCGACCTGCGAAATATCCGCGAGCGCCGAGACGTGCTGATGCTGATGCGCCTGCCCGCAGCCGCGCACCTGCACGGCATGCGCTGCGGTCGGCGCAGCGCTGATGACGACGGCAGCTCCGCCGTCCGACACCGGACAGCAATCGAGCAGTTTCAACGGCGTTGCGATCACGCGTGACGCCATGACGTCGGCGACGGTGATGGGCTCGCGGAACTGAGCACCGGGATGCGCAAGGGCATGGCGGCGCATCAGCACGGCAAACGCGGCGAAGTCCTCCTCGGTGACGCCGAAGTCGTGCATGTAGCGCGACGCGAGGAGGCCGTAATACGCCGGAATGGTCGGGCCGAGCGGCACCTCGTAGACCGGATGGCCGACCTGGGCGAGCGTCTGCATGGCCCCGTCGCGCGATACGCCGGTCAGGCGGTTCTCGCCGGCGACCACCAGCACATGCCGGAGCCGCCCCGCCGCCACCAGTTCATGCGCCAGCATCGCCATCGCGAGACCCGTCGCACCGCCAACCTGGATACCGTGGGCATAGTGCGGCTGCAGGCCGAAATGCTCGGCAAACACAGTGGCCAGCATCAGGTGCGGCATGGTGGTGGAATAGCCGCAAAGCACGCCATCGATGTCGGCCCGGGCCAGCCCCGCGTCCGCAAGCGCCGCCTCGGCGGCCGCGCTCATGAGATCGAGGGTGGCTCGCCCCTCGTGCCGCCCGAACGGCGTCAGCCCCACACCCGTGATGAAACTCATCGCGCCGCCCGTCCATGCGATTGTCAGGGCCGGGACACTAGCGCCTTTCGGCGATCACGACACAAGAGCGGATGCATGGCCGCAGGCGACCGCTGCATGTCAGCGTCTCTCACTGCCGCACGCAGTCCTTGAGCAACGTCGCGAGCCAGTCGGCAAAGACCTGCAGCCGGCGCGACAGATGCTGGCGGTGCGGATAGAGCAATGTCATCGGCAGGGGCGGCGCGCGATGCCCCGGCATCACCTCGACGAGTTCGCCGGCCTCGAGATGATGCCTGACATCATAGGCAGGAATCTGGATCAACCCGAGACCGGCAAGGCAGCAGGCAATATAGGCCTCCGCATTGTTCACGGTGACGCGCCCGCTCATCGCCAGGCTCTGCACCTCGCCATCGTCGACATAGTCCCATGTCTCGATGCGGCCGCTCGACGGCGATGCGTAGTGGACGACGGCATGGCCTTCAAGATCGGCCGGCACACGCGGCACGCCGCGCCGCGCGAGATAGTCGGGGCTTGCGACATTGATCAGGGTGAGTTCGCCGATCGACCGCGCGATCAGGCCGGAAGCCGTCAGCGGGCCGACGCGCAGGACACAATCGACGTTCTCCTCGACGAGATCGACCATGCGGTCCGTCGCCCCGAGATGGATGTCGATCGCCGGATAGCGCGCCAGGAACACAGGCAACGCAGGCGCGATGATCAGACGGCCGATGCGGCCGGGCACGTCGATACGGAGCTTGCCGCTCGGCTGCGCCGACGGCTCGAACAGCCGCTCGGTCTCCTCGACATCGGCGATCAGCCGCAGGCAGCGCTGGTAGAACGCCGCACCATCCTCGGTGACCCCGACCTTGCGGGTCGTGCGGTGGAGAAGCCGCGTGCCGAGCCGGCGTTCGAGATCGACCACCGCCGCCGAAACCGACGACCGGGGCATGCCCAGCTGGTCCGCGGCCCGGGTGAAGCTCGCGCACTCCACCACCCGGGTGAAGATCCGAAACAGGTCGATCCGATCCACGCCTCACCCTATTGTTCGTTATTTCTGACAAGTCAGGGCAGATATAGCAGCTTTATGGGATGATTACAGACGATAGCTTGCCGTCCATGGCATCGCAGCGGGCGATGCCTCCTGACATGCGGAGCAGAGCCGTGACCAACCACAGCATCAAAGGCAAAGTCGCCCTTATCGCCGGCGGCGCCAAGAACCTCGGCGGGCTGCTCGCCCGCGACCTCGCCGCGCACGGCGCGAAGGCGGTGGCGATCCACTACAACAGCGCCGCCACCCGCGCGGACGCGGAAGCGACGGTCACGGCGATCAAGGCCGCCGGCGCAGAAGCCGCCGCATTCCAGGCCGATCTCACCAGCGCCTCGGCGGTGGAAAAGCTGTTCGCTGACACCGTGGCCGCCGTCGGCCGGCCCGACATCGCGGTCAACACCGTCGGCAAGGTCCTGAAGAAGCCGATCGCAGAGATCAGCGAGGCCGAGTACGACACCATGTCCGCGGTCAACGCCAAGACGGCGTTCTTCTTCCTCAAGGAGGCCGGCCGCCACGTCAACGACAACGGCAGGATCGTCACGCTGGTGACGTCGCTGCTCGGCGCCTACACGCCGTTCTATGCCGCCTATGCCGGCACCAAGGCTCCCGTCGAGCACTTCACCCGCGCGGCCTCGAAGGAATTCGGCGCACGCGGCATTTCCGTCACTGCGATCGGTCCGGGGCCGATGGACACGCCGTTCTTCTATCCGGCGGAGGGCACCGATGCCGTCGCCTACCACAAGACCGCAGCCGCACTGTCGGGTTTCTCGAAGACCGGCCTCACCGACATCGAGGACATCGTGCCCTATATCCGCTTCCTGGTGTCGGACGGCTGGTGGATGACCGGCCAGACGATTCTGGTCAACGGCGGCTACACCACGAAGTAGCAGCGCGTCTCCGCACGCCCAAAGGAAAACGGCCCGACATCGCTGCCGGGCCGTTGTCGTTTTTGCAGCCCTTACTCCGCGGCGGACACCTGATCGATATCCCCGCCCGAAGTCTTGCCGAACGCGCCGAACTCCAGCACCTGGCGTTCGAACAAGCCGCGGTAGATGCCGCCGGGCCGCCGCACCAGCGAGGCGTGGTTGCCTTCCTCGGCGACGCGCCCCCGCTCGAACACCAGGATGCGGTCGAGCGAGCGCACCGTGGACAGCCGGTGAGCAATCACGATCGCGGTGCGGCCTTGCATCAGCCGCTCCATCGCCTCCTGGATCAGCGCCTCCGATTCCGAATCGAGGCTCGACGTCGCCTCGTCCAGGATCAGGATCGGCGCGTCCGCCAGGAACGCCCGCGCCAGCGCCACGCGCTGCCGCTCGCCGCCGGACAGCTTCACGCCGCGCTCGCCGACCAGCGTGCCGTAACCGGCCGGCAGGCGGGCGATGAAGTCGTGCGCGTTGGCCAGACGCGCCGCGTGCTCGATCTCCGCCTGCGACGCGCCGGGGCGACCGTAGGCGATGTTCTCGGCGAGCGAGCGATGAAACAGGATTGGCTCCTGCTGCACGATCGCGATCCGGCTGCGCAGCGACTGCTGCGTCGCGTGACGCACGTCCTGTCCGTCGATCAGCACCCGCCCGGATGACACATCATGCAGCCGCTGGATCAGCTTCACGAATGTGGTCTTGCCCGAGCCGGAGCGGCCGACGAGGCCGATCCTCTCCCCCGCCCGGATATCGACGGACAGGCCGTTGTAGAGCGGCGTGGAGTGGCCACCATAGTGGAAGGTGACGTCGTCGAAACGGATCGCGCCACCGGTGACGTCGATCGGCCGTGCATCGGGCGCATCCGCAATGCCGATCGGCTCGTCATGGATCGCGACCAGTTCCTCCATCTCGTTGACCGAACGCTGCAGATGGTTGATGTGCATGCCGATGTCGCGGAGATAGCCATGGATGACGAAATAGCTCGTCATCACATAAGTGACGTCGCCGGCCGACGCCCGGCCGGACAGCCACATCAGCAAGGCGCCGCCGACCACCGCGGTGCGCATGCCCAGCAACAGCACGAGCTGCGCCGTGCCGGTGCGGGTGTAGCGCCGCCACGTCCGTCCGGTGCGGTGCTTCCAGTTGCGCAGCACGCCGGCGAGCCGCTCGTCCTCGCGATGCTCGGCGCCGAACGACTTGACCACCGCATTGCACCCGAGCGAATCCGCCAGCATGCCGCCGAGCCTGGTGTCGGAGGCGTTCGACGACCGCGCCGCCGGCGCGATGTAGTAGGTCGAGAACGCCACCACCATCACGACATAGGCGATGGTGCCGATGGCGATCACGAGCCCCAGCAGCGGCCACTGCAGACCGAGCAGCAGCATCGAGCCGAGCAGCACCACCAGTGACGGCAGCAGCGCCATCAGCAGGGTGTCGTCGAGCAGATCCAGCGCGCCCATGCCGCGCGTGATCTTGCGCACCGTCGAGCCCGAGAAACTGTTCGCATGCCAGTCGGTTGCGAAGCGCTGCACGCGCCAGAACGCATCGCGCGCGACGTCGCTCATGATCCGCAGGGTCAGCGCGACGATGGCCTGGAAGCCGATGTGCCTGAGCACCACCGACATCAGGCCGAGGCCGATGATCGCCGCGAAAGCGAAGAACGCCGCGTCACGGCCGAGCGACGGGTCGGCCGCGCCTTTCGCGACGGCGTCGACCAGCCGGCCAGCGTAGTACGGCATGAACACGTCCGCCAGCGTCGACGCAGCCAGCGCGAGGCAGATCGCCGTCAGCCGCCATGGCTGACGGCTCCAGTGGCGAAAGACGAAGGGAAGAACCGTGCGGAACGCATCCGCCGGCTTTTGACGAAGACGGGTCATTGATCGATCCGGCCACGCGTCAGCGCGAACCGGCTCCATGGCAGAGGGCACGACAGCCGCAACCATGCGCAGCCGGCGTCCGAAAACAAAAACGAGGGTTTGAACGTCGGGTGACGCGACCGGACGGTCGTCAGACCGAAACCGGACGGATCCCGGGACCGCGTGAGGTCAACCGAGGATCCGAAGGTCGACGCACGCGGGAGCGATGAGCAGGAAATTCGTCTTCATACAGCTCCTCCTGGTTGGCGTGGCGTGACGGGTGCGTGATGCGGCGTGTCGCCGCAATCGTGAGTGCCGCAGCAATGGGCAACAATTGCGGCAGCATTTTGCTGACGCACGAGATGGCGTCGCTTTCCGACAAAGCGTCGCAGCCTGAGCGATGCCAGTTGCTCCCATCTCAGCCAGCTCTTGTCGCTGAGAGCCGTGACCAACGGCACGCCCTCGGTCGTGAAATTGCTGGCGCAGACCCAAGCTCGTGCGGTCGCCGCAGCCCGGCTGAGCGCAAAAGCCAACGGTGCCTTTCGGATTGTTCGAAATTCCCGGTCCGATTCCAACGCCAGGACCAGGCATCGTACCTCCCGGCTGTCGGAGCCGGGGCGCCCACACAGGGCAGATCCCGCATGCGCGAGGGATGGGTTCCACGACGCATGAAAGCCCGGCGCGCTGCCCGCAGGAAATGTCAGGCCTGCACGCGCCGGCTGTGATCAATGCGCGTCCGGTGGAGGACCCGCCATGTTAGGCCGATCGACGAAGAACACCAGCGTCGCAAGCGCCAGATAGAAGAACGTCAGCATCAGGAAGCTGTCGGCATAACTCATCACCGACGCCTGGCGATGGACGATCATCGACAGTTGTTTGAGCGCCATCATCGACGCATCGCCCATACCCTGGAACTTTTGGGTGAGCATGTTGAGCGTCTCGGTCGCCGTGGTGTTGCCCCAGGTCACACGATCCTGCAGGCGCGAGATGTGCAGGTCTGTACGGTGATTGAGCGCGGTGTTGATCAGCGCGAGCCCGACCGCACCGCCGAGGTTGCGGGTCAGGTTGAACAGGCCGGAGGCGTTCTTGACCATCGACGGCGGCAGCGTGCCGAGGGCGATGTTATTGACCGGCACCATCGCCATCATCATGCCGATGCCACGGAACACCTGCGGCAGGAAAAGCTCCCAGAAATCGTAGTCGCGGGTCAGCCAGGTCATCTGCCAGGTGCCGAGCGCGAACATCACGAGCCCCAGCGCGATCATGATGCGCAGGTCGACCTTCTGCATCAGGCGACCGACGATCGGCGCGGTCAGGAACATCGCGACACCCGACACGAACATGGTCTCGCCGATCATCAGCGCGCTGTAGCCACGGATCTCGGCGAGGTAGCGCGGATAGATGTAGGTCAGACCGTACAACCCGATGCCGATACAGAACGAGAACATGCTGCCGAAGGCGAAGTTGCGGTTCTTGAACGAGCGGATATCGACAATCGGCTCGCGCGCCGTCAGTACGCGGTAGAAGAAGATGATGGCCGAGACCGCGCAGATCACGGCGCAGGTCGCAACGGCATCGTCATCGAGCCAGTCGTACTGCGGGCCTTCTTCCAGCACATACTCCAGCGCGCCGAGAAAGCCGGCCATCGAGAACAGGCCAACCCAGTCGAAGTGATCGAGCAGCGCGAGGTTCGGCTTGTCGAAATCGACCAGCGCCAGCACGCCGAGGGTGATGCCGATGCCCGGCAGCACATTGATGAAGAACAACCAGTGCCACGACAGCGCATCGGTGAGATAGCCGCCGACGGTCGGTCCGACGGTCGGTGCCAACGTCGCCACAAGGCCGATGATCGGCGCGACGATGTGCAGCTTGTTGCGCGGGAACACGGTGTAGGCGGAGGCGAACACCGTCGGGATCATGCCTGCGCCAAGGAAGCCCTGGATAGCACGCCACAGGATCATCTGGCCGATCGACGACGTCAGGCCGCACATCAGGCTCGCCGCGGTGAAGCCGGCGGCGGAGATGGCGAACAGGTAGCGCGTGCCGAGCGCCCGCGACATGAAGCCCGACAGCGGGATCGCAATCACTTCCGCGATCAGGTAGGCGGTCTGCACCCACGAGACCTCGTTGGACGAAGCCGACAGGCCCGCCTGGATTTCCGACAGCGATGCCGACACGATCTGGATGTCCAGGATGGACATGAACATCCCGAACACCATGATCAGAAACGCGAAGATGCGCTTGGGCACCAGTTGCTCGGAGGCAACCGGGGCGGCAGCCATCCCGCCTGCCCCGCCCATGGTCGGATTGCCTGCACTCGGTCCGGACATATGACGTCGCGTCCTGTTTGATGGCGGCGAGCGCCGGAGCGTCAGTTGCCTGCGCGGGTGTCGATGTGGACGACGACCGACATGCCGGCGCGCAGCAGGTTCTCCCGCGCCACGTCGGCCGGAACGCGGATGCGCACGGGCACGCGCTGCACGATCTTGGTGAAGTTGCCGGTGGCGTTGTCCGGCGGCAGCAGCGTGAACACCGAACCGGATGCCGGTGACAGGCTCTCGACCGTACCCTCGATCTTGCGGCCACCGACGCCGTCGACGGTGAAGCTCACCGGCTGTCCGGGCTTGAGCCGACCGAGCTGGGTCTCCTTGAAGTTGGCGTCGATGAAGACGTCGTCGAGCGGCACGACGTTGGCGAGACGCTGTCCGACCTGAATGTAGTCGCCCTCGTTGACGAGACGATTGGAGAAGGTGCCGTCGACCGGCGCACGGACCTCGGTGAAGGCGAGGTCGCGCTCGGCCTTGGCGAGCGCGGTCTGCAACTCGCCGAGCTGGCGCTGCGCTTCGACCTGTTGGGCCTTGATGACGTCGACGTTGCGCTCGGCCGCGATGAGAGCGGCCTGCGCACTCTGCTCCGATGCCACCGACTGGTCGCGCGTCGCCTCGGACTGCTCGAAGGTCGCTTTCGACGCGAAGCCCTTGTCGCTGAGCTGCTGCTGCCGGTCATAGTCGAACCGCGCGCGCTTCACGGCAGCCTGCGACGATTCGAGCTGGGCACGCGCCTGCTCGACCATGCTGACCTGCGCGTCGGCCTGGCGGCCGATGCGGACGATGGTGGCTTCCTGGGTCGCGATCTTGGCGCGCGCGGAATCCGCCGCGATCTTGTAGTCGCCGTCGTCGATCTTGATCAGGACGTCGCCGGCGCGGACGCGGCTGTTGTCCTTGGGCAGAATGCGGGCGATGTGGCCGGCGACGCGGGCGCCGAGCAGGGTGTTGTTGGAACGGACATAAGCGTCATCGGTGGAGACGATGAAGCGTCCCACCAGCGCGTAATAGCTTCCATAGGAAACGGCGGCGACCGCGAGCACGGCGGCGACGCCGATCAGGACCAGCCGGCGGCGGTTCGGCGCGGCGGGCGCGGCCGGGGCGGTCGTGGCGGCACCGCCGACGGGCGCCTCAGCGACGGCAGGCGCCTTGCCTTCGGGCGCGGTGTCCTGGCGCACGTCGGCAGCGGCCGAAGCCTGGGCACGCGGTGCGGCGTGGGGATCGAACGGGGCGGCATCGGAGTCCGGACGCACGATCCGGGCAGTTTGGTCACGTCCAGCGGCCATGACGGCCTCCTTGTTATTGGCTTGCTCTA
Organism: Bradyrhizobium sp. U87765 SZCCT0048; assembly: GCF_018131225.1. GTDB lineage: Bacteria > Pseudomonadota > Alphaproteobacteria > Rhizobiales > Xanthobacteraceae > Bradyrhizobium_A. The sequence goes on from NZ_JAFCMM010000001.1 coordinate 2,515,278, forward strand.
AGCTTCGACATGCGCAACGCCGCCGCCCCAACGCCCCCACAGCGTCGGTTGCTGCACTGCGCCAACCGCGGCATATTTACCATTGACCGAACGGTTCGGTCAACATAGCTTTCTTAGGATACCTCCAGGAAACCTGTTGCCAGGAACAGGGAGGTCTCCGGTAGGCTGCCGAAACACTAGCGGCATCCTGCTACCGAATCGTTGCGACAATCACCTGACGAGAGGCCGACCACCCCGATGAACAGCCCTGCCGCGCTCAAGGTCGCTCCGGTCGATGAAGACTCCTCCAAACGCCGCCAGATCCTGGACGGCGCCCGGCGGATGTTCATGGAGTTCGGCTTCGACGCAGCGAGCATGGGCGAAATTGCCAGGACGGCCGGCGTGTCCAAGGGCACGCTCTATGTCTACTTCGCCGATAAGTGTGCGCTGTTCCAGGCCATCGTCGAGGAGATCGCCCAGGTTCATGGCCGCATTGGCGCCGACATCGATCTCGACGACCATGATGTTCCCGGCTCGTTGCGCCGGTTCGGCATGGCTTACATGGAATTGTTGTGCCGGCCGGAAGGCGGCTCGGCGGTGCGCACCATCATGGCGATCGCCGAGCGGATGCCGGAAATCGGTCGCCGCTACTACTCGACCATCATTGCCGGCAGCATCAATCGCCTGGCCCAATACCTCGCCGCGCAGAGCCAGGCGGGCGTGGTGGTCATCGACGATCACGAACTCGCTGCCGAGCAGTTCCTGAAAAGCTGCCAGGCCACGCTGTTCCTGCCGTTCGTGTTCCAGACCACCCCCTCGCCGTCACGCGAGCGGATCGCCTATGTCATCGACAGCGCGGTGCGGATGTTCATGGCCGCCTATGGCGGCGAGGCGAAGCGCTGAGTACTCAGCGCTCGGAATCGCGGACGCGCGATTCATCCTCGATCGTCGCCTCGTCGTCCTTCGACAGCTTGCCTGAAAAGATCTTGCGCGCCTGCCGGCCGATCGAGCCGGTGATGCCGGCATCGCGGGACGCATAGCCACTGCGCTGCATGACGCGGGCGGCGACCTGTTCGCCCCCGACCGCCGCAGGCTGGCAGATGATGCGTCCGCTGGAACGCCGCATCAGGTCCACATGGATGTGGTCGTAGTGATAGACGTTGGAGCCCGGAGCCAGCACCGTGTTGAACAGCTGGCACGCACCGCCCTGTACGTCGCGCAGGAAGCCCTGCTCCTCCGCCAGTCCCCGCCAGCCATCCTTGACCGAAATGCGCCGGCCATCGGCCAGCGTGAAGCCGGCGACGTCGAGCGCGTTGCCGAACGCATGCTCGGAAATATGGGCGTTGGGATTGCCGTTCATTCCACGGCATGAATATGCGGAAATCTGCTTGATCTCGACCACCGGAGCACCGAACCATCGCATCGCCGCAGGCTGCACGCTGTCGGCGATCCAGCGGTCGAGCATCGACACGATCGGACAGGCCAGCGTCGCAGCCGGCTTGACCGATACGGGGCCGATGGCGGCGACAGGCGGCGCCTGCGCCGGCCCGAGCCGGGGCAGAGGCGCCTCCGGTTGCGGCTCGCGGGCGGCCGAATAGCCGGGCTGCGCATAGCGCTGCCCCGCCTCGGCCGGCATCTGCGCCTCGGGCGCACCATCCGCCGGCAGCTCGATCTCGTCGGCGGCTGACGAAGCAACGCCGGGCGCGCGCAGCGACACCGGCCCCTGCCCGCCGCCATTCGGCGACGCCTGATAGGAACCGTTCGAGGGCGCAGCCGCAGGATAGGTCGAAGGCGGCGATACCGATCGCGAGATCGGCCAGCGCGGCTGGCCATTGGGGATGCCCCCCGGCGGCCGCAGTTCGTCCGCAAACCCCGTCGCGCTGCCGCTGTCGAGCGCTGCGACTTTCAGGGGGAAATCGGCGCCGCAAACACCCGGCCCTGTGATCGGCTCGATGCGCACGAGGCCTGCAGCCTCGCGCACAGCTCCTGATTTCAGGCATGCCACTTCGGCCTCGTGCCGCCAGGGTTCGCGCTCCGCGGTCTGAAAGAAACCACGGCCGCACCCGGCGAGGGACACGAGGACGATGGAGCCGACAAGATACAAACGAACTCCGCGCGTCATGCGCGCACGTTCGACGAATTTATTTAAGGACTCTTCAACGCGTTGTTTTTATGGATTTTTTACCATGATCGCAGATTGCAACCTTTTGCCCGCGACGGCGTTGTTGAGCACCGGAATGCGCTGAGCCGGGCCGAACCTGGTGCCCGGATTTCGTCTTGGGATTTCGTCCTGGGATTTCGTTCTTGATGTCGGACAAGGGAGGCTCGCCATGACCTTCGCCGGCCGTCTGATCAACCTGATCGCCGCCTATGCTGCGCTTGCTTTCGTCGGCGCGATCGTGGTCGGCCTGATCTAGTTCGCTTTCCAGCCTGCCGTCGGAACGCGACGGCAAGCGTCAACCGCACAGCCGTCAACCCAACTCACGTCGCCGATTGAACCTCCTGCCTGCGAGCCGCACCAAAAGGCAAAAGGCAGGGAAAGCGCGATGACCAGGACACAGGACATGCGCGTCCGTACGCCGGACGCCGCAGCGACATCACCGCATATCGATCGCAACAATCACAACATCTGGCGCCGTCGGACGATGGCGGCGCTTGTCGCCATCGGCGTCGCCGGCATCACGGCCCCCGCGCTCGCCGGGCCTGCGGTGCTGTTTCCCCTGCTGCCATTGCCGCTGCCGGTCATGCCCTCGCCGCTCGATGCGATGCCCGCGCAGCCGCAGGCGGCACCGCAGGTCGATGCCGACACCGACGTCGTGGTCACGGAACGGCCGGCACGCTTCAAGCGCCAGATCGTCGCCTACCAGACCCGCGAGGCGGCCGGCACCATCGTGATCGATACGCCCAACACCTATCTCTACTACGTGCTGGGCGATGGCCGCGCCATTCGCTACGGCATCGGCGTCGGCCGTCAGGGCTTCACCTGGTCGGGCACCCAATCGATCACGCGCAAGGCGGAGTGGCCGGACTGGACGCCGCCCGCGGACATGCTCGCGCGCCAGCCTTATCTGCCCCGGTTCGTCGCTGGCGGCCCGCAGAATCCTCTTGGCGCGCGCGCGATGTATCTCGGTGGCACGGTCTACCGCATTCATGGCACCAACAATCCCTCGACGATCGGCGGTCATGTCTCGTCGGGCTGCATCCGCATGACCAATGACGACGTCATCGATCTTTATTCCCGCACCGCCGTCGGCACCCGTGTCGTCGTGCTGCCGGCGGAGCGCCATGCCTCCAGCAGCACGAGGCGTCAGGGCTGAAATCCTGAGACCCCTGCGCGGTCGATCCGATATGCGCGCCGTGCTGCAACCAACCATGCCGGCCATCCCGCGCGGTCCGCGTCCAACCCCGCCGTGACAAAACGGGGTGTCGCCGCGCAGAAGACGCGCTAGACTCTCCGTCCGTTGCTCGGTCGGGGACCTCATGCGCATCAAGACACTTCTGCTCGGACTGGCGGCGCTCGTCATCTCGTTCGTCGTCAGCCTGAAGGTGATGAACTTCATCTCGCCGCCGCCGGGCAGCGTCGCGCCACCGCTGGTGAAGTTGTCGCCGCTGCCACCGCCGACGCGGACCTCGCGTATCATCGCTCCGGTGGCGATCTCGCTGGATGCGATCCGCGCCGCGGCCGAGCGCGGCGCGCCGCGCAGCTTCAGCGGCAAGGCCGACAATCCGGTCGGGCAGATCCTGCAGAACGCCGACATCAACTGGGCCGCGGAACGCGGACCGATCGCCGCAACAGGCGCCGGCAATCAGCTGACCGTCACGGCGCCGCTCAGTGGCAAGCTCAATGTCACCGGATCGCTGTCGGGCAATGCTGCCAATGCCATCGGCGGCCTGATCGGCGGCAACATCGGCAAGCAACTCGGCAACATCTCGATCAAGGCGATCAATGCCAACGCCGACATTCGGGGCAATGTCATCGTGACATCGCGCCCCCTTCTCACTGAGCACTGGCGCGTGGAGCCGAACCTGACCGCGCAGGTCAATGTCGGCGATACCGGCATCACCGCCGGCGGCATGCGCATCGGCGTGCCCGCCCAGGTCAAGCCGGTTCTCGACAAGCTGGTCGGCGAGCAGGTCGGCGCGATGCAGCAGCGTGTGCGCAACGACCCCATCCTGGAGCAGAGCGCGCGGCGCGAATGGGCCAAGATGTGCCGCTCCATCCCTCTGCCGCGCGCGGCGCCGAACATGCCGGATCTCTATCTGGAACTTCGGCCGACCAAGGCGATCGCGGCCCAGCCACGGGTCGATGCTGCCAATCTGGTCCTGACGCTCGGCGTCGAGGCAGAAACACGCATCCTCGCCACCAGGACCACGCCAAACTGCCCGTTCCCGGCACTGCTGGACATCGTACCGCCGATCGACAACGGCAACATGGCGATCGGCGTGCCGATCGACCTGCCATTCACCGAAGTGAACGCGATCCTCAATGCACAGCTGAAAGGGCGAACGCTGCCCGAAAACGGCGACAGCGCAGTGGCCGTCACGGTGCGTGGCGCCCAGGTTTCCCCTTCCGGCAATCGCCTGCTGATCTCCCTCGACGTCGATGCCGCCGAAACCAGGAGCATCTTCAGCTTCGGGGCCCAGGCTACGGTTCATGTCTGGGGACGGCCGGTGCTCGATCAGGCCCAGCAGATCCTGCGGCTGACCGACATCGAGCTCGCGGTGGAATCGAAGGCGGCATTCGGCCTGCTCGGGCCGGCCGCGCGCGCGGCCGAACCCTACTTGCGCACCATGCTGGCCGACAAGGCGACGATCGATCTCAAGCCCTTTGCCGCCAACGCCCGTGACAAGATCGAGGCCGCACTGGCCGACTTCCGCGCCGGCGCCGACGGCGTCAAGGTGAACGCCGCCATCGACAGCGTTCGCCTCGTCGACGTCGCCTTCGATAACGACACCCTGCGGGTGATCACCGAAGCCACGGGAACCACGCGTGTCGCGGTGTCTGCCCTCCCCGGCCCCTGAGTTGCAGCGCGGCAAGGCCGACATGCCCAAGTCACGGCGAGCCGTCTCCCGCCCGCCAGGCGTTGCGCCTGTGGATGCCTGCGCTGGATGCCCGGTTTGGGGCCCTCCGGGGCCCGGGGAAGGCGCCAGGTTGATATGTTGTAACTTGTCGAGTCGCTCAGCGATGTTGCAGCATGTTGCGGACAGGCTTTCGGAAACATTTGGACACAAACGATCATGCAGCTATCCGGAGCGCAGGCGAAAACGGATCGGGCATCGGCAATGGCACCCCTTTCCCCTCACATTCTCGTTGTCGAGGACGATCGCGAGACGCGCGCCCTGATCGCGCGCTATCTGCGCAGCCAGAACTGCAATGTGATGGTGGCCGCCGACGGGCACGAAATGGACCGCCATCTCGCCGATAGCCGTGTCGATCTCGTGGTCCTCGATCTCATGCTGCCGGGGGAAGACGGTCTCAGCCTGTGCCGCAGGCTGCGCGCGGCCTCGGAGATTCCCGTGATCATGCTGACAGCACGAGGCGAGGACGTCGATCGCATCGTCGGCCTCGAGATGGGCGCGGACGACTATCTCGGCAAGCCGTTCAACCCGCGCGAGTTGCTTGCACGCATCAACGCCGTGTTGCGGCGCCAGACCGCGGCGGTGACCGCCAACGCGATGAAGGGCGCGACCACGCTGACATTCCTCGGCTGGCGGATCGATCTGCGGTTGCGTGAGCTGCGCAACCCAGAAGGTGCCCGTGTCGCGCTCACCAGCGCCGAATTCGACCTGCTGCAGGCATTCTGCGAGCGGCCTGGCCGCGTGCTGTCGCGTGACAGCCTGCTCGATCTTACACAGGGCCGAGCCTCCGGCTCGTTCGAACGCAGCATCGACGTCCTGGTGAGCCGCATCCGCCGCAAGCTCGAGCGCGGCCCGGACGAGGCGGACATCATCAAGACGGTACGCTCCGGCGGCTACCTGTTCACGCCGGTGGTCGAGCCGGCGTGACGTCCCTACGCAAATTCCTGGCGTTCTTCAGCCTTCGTCGTATCAGCGGCCAGATCGCCATGCTGGTCGCAATGTCGCTGATCACCAGCCACCTGATCATCACCGCCTTCTTCGTCTTCCATCGCACCACGACACCCTATCCGGAGCGGCCGCGGCGCGATCTTGGAACCCTGGCGCAGCTCGTCAACGCGACACCGACAGCCGAGCGGGTGCGCGTCCTCGACGACATCCGCCGCGCCTTCCCGCAGTTCGCCATCGGCATCTCCGAGCCCGATCCGGCTGCCGCCAGTAAGGACCCCGTCGAGCCGCCCCCCGGCCCTCCCTTCCGCCTCGCTCCCGGCTTCCATGCCTTCATGATTTCGCCGGCCGATCATCGCATTGGCATTCGCCTGCCGGACGGAGCGCTGCTCAGTGCCACCGTCAAGCGGGAAGGTTCGTCCCCCTGGCTCGGCATGCCCTGGATCCTGACGCTGCTGTTCGTGCTGATCAGCTTTACCCTGCTCGGCCTGTGGGCGGCCCGTGCACTGGGCACCCCACTGTCCGCATTCGCCAAGGCCGCGGAGACTTTCAGCCTCAACAGTACCGCGGCCCCGCTCACCGAGAGTGGCCCCGAAGAGATCCGCGCGCTGGCGCGCGCGCTCAACCGCATGCGCGAGCGCATCACCACGCTGATGAACGATCGCACGCGCATGCTGGCCGCGATCAGCCACGACTTGCGCACGCCGATCACCCGGCTGCGGTTGCGTTCGGAGTTCATCGAGGACGAGCTGCACCGTCGCCAGACCCTTATCGACCTCGATCAGATGCGCTCGATGCTGGAATCGGTACTGTCCTTCCTGCGCAACGACCACACCCGCGAAACTGCGACGCTGGTCGATCTCGCAGCCATGCTGCATTTGATCTGCGACCAGTTCTCCGATCTCGGCCACAAGGTCGGCTATCGTGGCCCGGCGCAGGCCGCCATCGTGGCGCGCCCCGCCGACCTGCATCGCGCCGTCACCAACCTCGTCGAGAACGCCGTGCGCTTCGGCACCGTCATCACCATCGGTCTCACCATTTCCGGCGGCCAGGCGATCATCGAGGTTGAGGACGATGGCCCCGGAATCGATGACACCCGCAAGGCGGCGATGCTGGAGCCATTCGTGCGCGGCGACGAAGCCCGCAACATGGACGAATCCACTGGCTTCGGCCTCGGGCTGTCGATCGCCCGCGCGATCATCACTGCGCACAACGGCACGCTGTCGTTGCACAATCGCGTCCCCAGTGGACTGACGGCGCGCATCGCGCTGCCCTATCAGGCTGCGCGCAAATCCGCCGCATAATCCAGCAGCCATCCGCATAACGGAATATCCGCCGAGCGAGGCAGGATGACCGAGTTTTGCCCTTGCTGCCCGCTGCGAAGCTGGGCAGGATCGCCGCACAACAAGCTGCGCAGGGCGTTCCGACGTCATCGTCCAGGGAATGCCCAAGCGCAGCGCCAAAGAGGGAGTATCGCTGCCATGAGATCATTCGCTGCCGCATGCGCCACCGCCGTGGCACTGTTCATTTCCACTGCTGCCGCCCAGGCGCAGGTCTCCGACGATGTCGTCAAGATCGGCGTGCTCACCGACATGTCGAGCCTCTACGCCGATGCAACCGGCAAGGGATCGCTCGCCGCGGTCGAGATGGCGGTCGCCGACTTCGGCGGCAAGGTCAAGGGCAAATCCGTCCTGGTCGTATCCGGCGATCATCAGAACAAGCCCGACGTCGGTGTCGGAATCGCGCGCAACTGGTTCGACAACGAGAAGGTCGATGCGGTGTTCGACGTGCCGACCTCCTCGGTCGCGCTGGCGATCCAGCAGCTCACCCGCGACAAGAACAAGGTGTTCATCAATTCCGGCGGCGGCACGTCCGACCTGACCGGCCCGGCGTGCTCGCCCACAACCGTGCACTGGACCTATGACACCTACGCGCTGTCAAATGTCGCGGGCCGCGCCATGGTGCAGCGAGGCGAGGACAGCTGGTTTTTCATCACCGCCGACTACGCGTTCGGCGCGGCGCTGGAGCGCGATGCCTCCAACGTCGTGAAGGAAACCGGCGGCAAGGTGATCGGCAACGTTCGCCATCCGCTCAACTCATCGGACTTCTCGTCCTACCTGCTGCAGGCCCAGGCCTCGAAGGCCAAGGTGGTCGCCCTCGCCAATGCCGGCGGCGACACCACCAACGCGCTGAAGCAGGCTGCCGAGTTCGGCCTGATGAAGGGCGGCCAGAAGCTGATCGCGCTGCTGCTGGAGATCACCGACGTGCACGGCATCGGCCTGAAGGATGGCCAGGGCCTGATCCTGACCGACGCCTTCTACTGGGATCGCGACGACGACACGCGGGCGTTCTCCAAACGCTTCCTGGAGAAGGTCGGCCACATGCCCACCATGATCCAGGCTGGCCTCTACTCGGCAACCATGCACTATCTGAAAGCCATCGACGCCACCGGCACCGACGACACCGCCAAGGTCATGGCCCAGATGAAGGCAACGCCGATTCACGACTTCTTCGCCCGAGACGGCCACATCCGCGAGGACGGCCGCATGGTGCACGACATGTACCTTTTCGAGGTCAAGAAGCCCGAAGAATCGAAGGGCGACTGGGATCTCTACAAGCTGCTGGCGACCGTCCCTGGCGACCAGGCTTTCCGCCCCCTCGATAAGGGCGGCTGCCCCCTGGTCAAGGCCCGCTGACCCGCGCCAGTCTCCGTTTCCACGAAGGGCGCCCCTCGGGGCGCCCTTTTTCATGACCGCCGCGGTAACCTTGCCTGCAGCGCAGCGGCGGCCGGTCTCACCGCCTTCCGAAAACCGGTACCCAAGCGGGCGCAAGGCACGCTATGATCGCGCGTCGGTCGGTGCCGACCCCTGCTGTCCAAGTGCTGCGCATCGCGGTTTCTTCGATGACCTCCAGGATTTTTTCGCTGCTCTCGTCAGCGGCACGAACCGTCAGGACCGTCATCGGAACGGCGCCGGGCCCGGCGCGGCCGACGCTTCCCCACACCGAAGAAACCTATCGCTGGCTATTCGAGAATTCGGTCGACGGCATCTATGTGACGACCCCGTCCGGCCAGTTGCTGAATGCCAATCCGGCGCTCGCCCGCATGATGGGCTATGCGACGCCGCGCGACCTGATCGAGGCTGCCGACGACATCGCGACCATGGTTTATGTCGATCCCGCCATGCGCATCGAATACCAACGGCTGATGGAGCGGGACGGCATCGTCCGCGAGTTCGAGTATCAGGTCCGTCAACGCAACGGCACGGTGCTGTGGCTGTCCGACAGTGCCGCCGCGGTGCGCGATGCCGCCGGCCGCATCCTGCGCTACGAAGGCACGGTACGTGACATCACCGCGCAGAAGTCGTCAGAGGCTGCCCTCGCCGAAAGCCGCCAGCGGCTGCAGGAAGTCATCGACACCGTCCCCGCAGTCATCAATGTCAAGAACGCCGAGCTGCGCTATGTGCTGATGAACCGATACATGGCGCGCATCTTCAACATTGAACCGGCGGATGCGCTCGGCTGCACAACGACCGAGATCATGTCGCGCTACGGCGCGGCGAAAACCGATACCAACGATCGGCGGGTGCTCGACAGCCGGCGCGAGCTCGGCTTCTACGAAGAGGAGTACCTGGACTCGCAGGGTAATGCCCGGCAGTGGATGGCCAAGAAGGTGCCGATCTTCGACGACGACGGCAATATCCGCTTCATCGTGACGGTGGCGCTCGACATCGGTGACCGCAAGCGCGTCGAGCAGGAGATGCGCACGGCGCGCGATGCGGCGGAGACCGCGCTGCGCGAACTGCGGGAAACCCAGAACTCGCTGGTGGAAGCGGAGAAGCTGGCCGCGCTCGGCCGCCTCGTCGCCGGCGTTGCGCACGAAGTCAACAATCCGGTCGGCATCAGCCTCACGGTCGCCTCGTCGCTGCAGCGCCAGACGAGGCTGTTCGCCGAGGAGGTCGAGCGCGGCGAGCTGCGCAAGTCGAGCCTGACCAATTTCCTGAAGATGACCGGTGAAGCTGCCACGCAACTGATGGATAATCTCAACCGCGCCGCGGAGCTGATCCAATCCTTCAAGCAGGTCGCGACTGACCGCAACTTCAGCGAGCGGCGCGAGTTCGACATTCGCGAATTGACCGAACAGATCATCACCAGCCTGCGGCCGGGCCTGCGCCGCCAGAGTGTCCATCTGACGGTCGATTGCGAGCCGGGACTGGTGCTCAACAGCTACCCCGGCTCGTATGGCCAGATCCTGACCAATCTGTTTCTCAATGCGGTGATTCACGCCTTCCCGGAAGGCCAGCCCGGCCAGATCGACGTCAAGGTGCGCAGCAGCGGCAGCGACGGCGTCGAGATCATGTTCGTCGACAACGGCCGTGGCATGGCACCGGAGGTGCGGCGACATGCTTTCGATCCGTTCTTCACCACCCGGCGCAACCAGGGCGGCACGGGCCTCGGCCTGCATATCGTCTACAATCTCGTGACCAACCGCCTCGGCGGCCGGATCAGCCTGGAATCAGCCGTCGGTCTTGGCACCCAGATCCAGATCGTGCTGCCGCGGGTCGCGCCCTACGACCGGGCGGCCGAGTAGGCGGAACAGCGTTCAGGCGGGATTGGCCCGGATGCGGCCCGTCACCGGACCGGTACGGATGTAAACTACCGCGAGGTCATTGCTGAAGACCTTCTTCCAGCCATCGATATGCGCCATCAGGAGCGCGAGCGGCGTGCCGGCATAAAACACGGCGGCGTCGAGATCATAGGTTTCGACGGCGCGGAAGAAAGCATCGGGATCCTTGAGCAGCAGCGCATTCCAGTGGTCGAGCGCAAAACGCTCGCCATAGAGTTCGGCGCGGCCGTCAATCAGCGGCTTCATGCCGACCCAGATCATGTAGCCGCCGAACCCGTAGTCGTTGAACACCCGTGTCGCATGATGTTCCCGCAGGGCGGCGACCGCCGAGGCATAGTTATCCTCCTCGGGCATGCGGATGCCGCGCACCGAGGCGAACAGGGCCAGTGCCCCCGCGGCAACCGCGATCGCCGGCAACAGACCGAACCGGCCGGCTGCGGCTTGCACGTGGCGCCGGGCCAGCCCGAACTGATCGGCCACCGGCGTCAGCGCGATCACCGGCAGCAGCAGCACGAACACCTCGACATTGCGCATGTGCGCCAATGCCATATGCAGCAGGCCGAGCATCAGCACGATGCGCGTCGGCGGCAGGCGAACACCGAAATACAGTGCCGATCCGATCAGCGCCAGCAACGCGCCTTCGAACATGACGAACACCGAGAAGTCGACCGGACGCCACTCGGAGATCACCTGCAGCAGTTCGCCGAGGTCGAGAATTCTGTGCGCCGCAAGCAGCACATTCCAGCCATAGGGCGTCAGGCAGCAAGCGGCGACGCCGGCGAGGCCGAACAACGCCCACTGCACGAACAACGAGCGGCGCTGTTCGGGCTCAGCGCGCCACAACACATCGAGAGCGACACCGCCAAGCAGCACCACGCCGAACACGAAGCTGCCGTGGAGATTGGCCCACAGCACGAGCACGCCGAGGAGACCGAACGAGGGCCGTGTCGACCGATCGGCGGCTGCGATCAGACCACAAGCCCAGGCCACCATGACTGGCATTGCCAGCACATGAGGGCGAGCGAAGAAATGGAACGATGACAGCGTGAACGCCATGATCGCGACGAAGCTGGCTGATATCGGCGACAGACGCTGCTCGAGAAAACGCGTGAGCAGCGCCACCGCACCGCCGAGCGCGAGCGCGCACAGCAGGATGACGCCGGTCCAGCCCGCCGCCGCATAAGCCAGCGCAAACAGCACCTGCGACAGCCACGACGACGACATCCACGGCTCACCGGTCCTGGTGAGAGAGTAGATATCGACATAGGGCACGGCACGGTTGGCGAGAATCCATTCGCCGACCTTGATCTGCCACAGCGTATCGGTGTCGAACAGCATCTTCGGACCGAGCAACAGCACCATCACGGCGGCGCCGATGGCGAGACAGAACCAGGCCGGCGGCCACGCGAGGGCGCGGCTCGGACGCAGGCTGTCGACGCTGGTGACGCTCATGAATACGCTCGGAGTGTGGGCCGGACGGCGCGATCCAATCAGCCAACCGATAATTTCACGTAAACCGAGAGGGCCAAGGCGGCGCGAAAGCCGATAAAGCCACTGATATCTCTGACGAAATTCTTACGGATGTGCGGTGCCCGACATTCGGATCGCTTCAGCGGGGGGCCTCGCGCACATGGATGACCGCAACATCGTTCGCGAACACCCGGTGCCATCCCGCGAGACGATCCATGACCCGGACCGCCGGCGTCGCCGGATCGAGCATCGTCGCTCCGAGGGCGTTGTCCGCAAGCAGCCTGAACAGGCCGTCAGGCTCCTCCAGCGAGATCGCCTTGAAATACCCGACGACCGTGCTCTCGCCGTACAACTCGGCTCGGCTGTCGATAAAGGGCCTGAGCCCGGCCCAGATCATCGCCCCGCCGAGGCTGTAATCGTTGAGGACACGCGTGGCTCCGGTGGCCTGCAGTGCCGCGATCGCGGCGGAACTGTCGTTCTCGAGCGGCGGGCGACTCGGGCGGATCGAGGCCAGCACGCCGATGAGGCCCACGGCCGCGACCAGCACAAGCCCACCACCGAACCATGACGGGCGCGCCCCGGGGCGTTCAGGCTTCAGCGCGGCACCGAAGCGCGCGCCCATCGGCGCCAGCACGATCAGCGGCAGCAGCAGTGCGAAAACCTCGACATTGCGAACATGCGTGAGCGCCATGTGGAGCAGGCCGAGGACGAGCAGGATCCGCGGCGGCGACAGCCGCATGCCGAGATGCAGCATGAGCGCGAGCAGCATCAGCAAACAACCCTCGAACAGTCCGAACCGCGCGAAACTGAGCGGCGCCCATTCGGCAATGACCCCGAGCGCACCGCCGAGGCCGAGAATCTTTCGCGCCGCGAGCAGCGCATCCCAGCCATAAGGCGTGATACAGCAGGCCAGCGCCGCGGCGGCCACAAACAGCGCCCACTGCAAGGCCAGCGGCCAGCGCCGCGCAGGCGCCGCGTTCCACACCGCGTCGAGGCCGATCGGCGCGACCAACGCCAGTCCGAGCACGAAGCCGCCATGGAGATTGGTCCACAACACCAGCAGCGGCAGCAGCCAGAACGACGGGCGCGCGCCGCGGTCGGCCGCCCCGATCAATCCTGCAGTCCACGCCACCATGATCGGCATCGCCAGCACATGGGGCCGTGCGAGGAAATGCTGCGCCGACAGCGCGAACGCCACCATCGCAACGAAGCCGGCCAGGATCGGCGACATCTGCCGTTCGAGCGCATGTACCAGAACGCCGATGGTCGTGGCGATCGCAAGCGCTGTCAGCACCACGACACCGATCCAGCCGGCGTTGTCGTAGGCGCTTGCGAACAGCACCTGCGCCAGCCACGACGACGACATCCACGGCTCACCGGCCCTGGTCAGCGAATAGATGTCGACATGGGGCACCGCGCGATGGGCGATGATCCATTGCCCGACCTTGATCTGCCACAGCGTGTCCGGATCGAGCAGCAGGCGGTTGCCGAGCAGCACCGCCAGCACACATGCGCCAGCGGCCAGCAGCAGAAAGGCCGGCGGACGCGCCAGGCTTCGGCTTTGCGGAACGGTGTCCAGGCTGGTTACGGTCATCGAAACTGTGAAACTCGCCCTCGGTACGCGGAACCCAATCAGCGAAGCCATAATTTCAGGTAAATCACGGCAGGCAATTCAACGCTTCATTTGGCCAAGCTACTGAAAAAGCAGCCAATCCGCCCGATTGCCGCATCCGCGTGCCGCCAGCCCCATCATTGCCACGAATGACTGACACATCCGCCGCGAAATCGCCGGCCTTGCGCCGCCTCTCTCGCCTGCACACCGGAATTCGCCATGCGCCCTTTGCCAATGCTCGGTTTCGTCACCTGCCTCGCTGTTGCGGCAACCGGACCGGCCAGGGCACAGGACGCCCCGCAAACGCAGGAGGCCGTTGAAGCGCAGGACGCACCCCTCGCACAGGAAGCACCGCAGGTGAAGGAGGCCCCGCAGAAGCGCGGCGCACGAAAGCCGGCCGCCACGGCCGAGAAGCATCCCTACGACGCGATCATCGCCAGCCATGCCGTCAGCAATGGCGTGCCGGAAGAGCTGATCCATCGTGTCATCAGGCGCGAGAGCCGCTATCAGCCCAACCTGATCGGCCACGGCGGCACCATCGGCCTGATGCAGATCAAGCTCGGCACGGCGCGCAGCCTTGGCTACACCGGCACCGCCGAAGGCCTGCGCGATCCCGAGACCAATCTCACCTACGGCATCCGCTATCTCGCCGGCGCCTATCGCACGGCGAACGGCAATCACGACCGCGCGGTGTCCTACTACGCCGGCGGCTACTACTACGCCGCCAAGCGCCAGCGCAAAATGCCGCTGGTGCTGCATGTCATCGACGCGCCCGGACGTTGAGCCGCGTTCGCGGTTGTGCGCCGCACAGCAGCTGTTGCCGAACCATTCCCGCACGCGCAGGGCCGCACAAGCAGCCTCGCATTCTGTTCCCGCGCGCAGCGCGCGTCCGCCATGCGGTTGACCTTTTGTGACGGCGGACTAATATTGCGCCAGTTCCGAGGGGGGCTCCGGCAAGGAGCTGAGATACCGCAGATGGCGCGGTGACCCTTTGAACCTGATCCGGGTCATGCCGGCGAAGGGACAGGGATGCTTCAGACCGCTACCGATTTACGTACATTGCCGATTCGCGCGTCCAACGACCTCAACGTCGATGTCATCGGCGCGGGCGTCGCCGGCACGTGGCAGGCGCTGATGCTGGCCAAGGCCGGCTGCCGTGTCACCGTCTACGAGCGCGATACCGCCGCGCTGACGACCGCCACCAGCCATGTCGCCGGCGGCATGCTGGCGCCGTGGTGCGAAGCCGAATCGTCCGAGCCGGTGATCGTGCGTCTTGGCGTCCGCGCGCTCGACCTGTGGCGCGAAGAACTGCCCGACGTGCCGTTCAACGGTTCGCTTGTGGTGGCGCATCCGCGCGACCGCGCCGATTTCGAGCGCTTCGCGCGCCTCACCGATCATCACCGCCGGCTCGATGCCGACGGCGTCAACGACCTCGAACCGTCACTCGACGGCCGCTTCCGCGAAGCCTTGTTCTTTCCCGACGAAGGTCATGTCGAACCGCGCCGCGTGCTGCCGCAGCTCCATGCCCGCCTCACGGCCATGGGCGTGACGATCCGCTTCGAGACCGAACGCACGGACAGCGTCGCCGATCTCACGATCGATTGCCGCGGTCTCGCCGCGCGGGACATTGCGCCGGACCTGCGCGGCGTCAAGGGCGAGATGATCCTGGTCGAGACCGACGAGGTGCACCTGTCGCGACCGGTTCGCTTCCTGCACCCGCGCTGGCCGCTCTACGTCATTCCGCGCGACAACAACCGCTTCATGATCGGCGCCACCTCGATCGAGAGCGAGGATCGCGGCGTCAGCGTGCGTTCGGCGCTCGAACTGCTGAGCGCCGCCTATGCGGTGCATCCCGCGTTCGGCGAGGCGCGGATCATCGAGGTCAATGCCGGCCTGCGCCCGGCCTTTCCCGACAACCTGCCGCGCATCGACGTCAGGAACGACACCATCGCGGTCAACGGCCTGTACCGGCACGGCTTCCTGCTGGCGCCGGCGCTCGCGGAACTGACCGCGGCCTATGTCGCGCGCGGCGAAATCGACAACGAGGTGATGCGATGTTCCTGATCGTCAATGGCGAGCGCAGGGAGACGCAGGCGACGCGTGTCGACGCGCTGCTGGGCGAACTCGACTACGCGGGCAATCACCTCGCGGTCGCGGTGAACTACGACGTGGTGCCGCGCAGCCGCTGGGCCGAGACGACACTGAACGATGGCGACCAGGTCGAGATCCTGACGCCGCGCCAGGGCGGATAACACCATGGTCAAATTCTACGACACCGAACTCTCCTCGCGCCTGCTGATCGGCACGGCGCTGTATCCTTCGCCGGCGATCATGCAAGCGTCGATCCGCGCGTCTGGCTCGGAAATGGTCACCGTCTCCGTGCGCCGCGAAAGCTCGGGCGGCAAGACTGGCGACGCATTCTGGTCGCTGATCCGCGAGCTCGGCGTGACGGTGCTGCCCAACACCGCCGGCTGCAAGAGCGTCCGCGAGGCGGTGACCACTGCCAGGCTCGCTCGCGAGCTGTTCGATACCAACCGTATCAAGCTCGAAGTGATCGCCGACGACGAGACGCTGCAGCCTGACGTGGTCGGCCTGGTCGAAGCCGCGACCATCCTGATCAAGGACGGCTTTGAGGTCTTCCCCTATTGCACCGAGGATCTCGGCGTCGCGCTGCGCCTCGTCGACGCCGGCTGCCGTGTGGTAATGCCCTGGGCGTCGCCGATCGGCAGTGCACGCGGCATCACCAACCGCGACGCGCTGAAGCTGCTGCGCCAGCGCCTGCCCGACATCACGCTGGTGGTCGACGCCGGCATCGGCGCGCCGTCGCATGCCGCCGAGGCGCTTGAACTCGGCTTCGACGCCGTGCTGCTCAACACCGCGGTGGCGAAGGCCGCCGATCCCGTGGCGATGGCGGGTGCGTTCCGCAAGGCGATCGAGGCCGGTCGCACCGGCTTCGAGGCCGGCCTGATGGGCGCCCGCGACTTCGCTTCCCCCTCCACCCCTGTCATCGGGACTCCGTTCTGGCATGCCGTATCCTGACCGCTTCTATCCCGTCGTCGACAGCCTTGCCTGGGTCAAGCGCCTCGCCGCGCTCGGCGTCGGCACCGTGCAGTTGCGCGCCAAGGACCTCGACGACGACGCGGCGCTAACGCTGGTGCGCGACGCGCTCGCCGCCACGCGCGGCACCGGCCTCAAGCTCGTGGTCAACGACTACTGGCGCGCCGCGATCGACGCCAGGGCCGAACATGTTCATCTCGGCCAGGAGGATCTTGCCGACGCCGACGTCAAGGCGATCAAGGCCGCCGGGCTGACGCTTGGCCTGTCGACCCATGACGACGCCGAGCTCGACAACGCGCTGCGCCATCAGCCCGACTATGTCGCGCTCGGCCCGATCTTCTTCACGACGCTGAAGGCAATGCGCTTCGCGCCGCAGGGCATTCCCAAGATCACCGAATGGAAGAAGCGCGTCGGCGCCATTCCGCTGGTCGCGATCGGCGGCATCAAGCTCGAGCACGCCGCCGAGATCTTTGCCGCCGGCGCCGATTCCATCGCCGTCGTCAGCGACGTCACCCAGAACACCGATCCGGACGCGCGGGTGCGCGCCTGGCTCGATCACGAGTCCCAGCCCGCTTAAGAGATTTTGAGAATTTCAAGGAGGATGCCATGAACATTCGCTCCAATCCCGATGCTACCCGAGCCGCCGTCACCACCGGCCCGCTGTCGTCGTCGAAGAAGATCCATGTCACGCCGGAGGCGGCGCCCGACCTGCGCGTGCCGCTGCGCGAGATCATCCTGTCGGAAGGCGCCGGCGAGCCCAACCTGCCGGTCTACGATACTTCCGGCCCCTACACCGACCCGTCGGTGCTGATCGACGTCAACGCCGGCCTCTCCCGCACCCGTTCCGCCTGGGTCAAGGAGCGCGGCGGCGTCGAGGAGTATGACGGCCGTATCATCAAGCCCGAGGACAACGGCAACGTCGGCGCCGCCCATGCCGCTGCCGCCTTCAAGGCCCATCACAAGCCGCTGCGTGGCCTCGACGGCCACATGATCACCCAGCTCGAATTCGCCCGCGCCGGCATCATCACCAAGGAGATGATCTACGTCGCCGAGCGCGAAAACCTCGGCCGCAAGCAGCAGCTCGAGCGCGCGGAAGCTGCTCTCGCCGACGGCGAGAGCTTTGGCGCCGCAGTGCCGGCCTTCATCACGCCTGAGTTCGTGCGCTCGGAGATCGCGCGCGGCCGCGCCATCATCCCCTGCAACATCAACCATGCCGAGCTCGAGCCGATGATCATCGGCCGCAACTTCCTCACCAAGATCAACGCCAATATCGGCAACTCGGCCGTGACCTCGTCGGTCGAGGAAGAGGTCGACAAGATGGTGTGGGCGATCCGCTGGGGCGCCGACACCGTGATGGACCTCTCGACCGGCCGCAACATCCACACCACCCGCGAGTGGATCCTGCGCAACGCGCCGATCCCGATCGGCACCGTGCCGATCTACCAGGCCCTGGAGAAGGTCAACGGCGATCCGGTCAAGCTGGACTGGGAAGTCTACAAGGATACCCTGATCGAGCAGTGCGAGCAGGGCGTCGACTATTTCACCATCCATGCCGGCGTGCGCCTCGCCTACGTGCCGCTGACCGCGAACCGCGTCACCGGCATCGTGTCGCGCGGCGGCTCGATCATGGCCAAGTGGTGCCTCGCGCATCACAAGGAGAGCTTCCTGTACGAGCGCTTCGACGAGATCTGCGACCTGATGCGCAAGTACGACGTGTCGTTCTCGCTCGGCGACGGCCTGCGTCCGGGCTCGATCGCCGACGCCAACGACCGCGCCCAGTTCGCGGAGCTGGAGACGCTCGGCGAGCTCACCCAGATCGCCTGGAAGAAGGGCTGCCAGGTGATGATCGAGGGACCCGGCCACGTGCCGATCCACAAGATCAAGATCAACATGGACAAGCAGCTCAAGGAGTGCGGCGAAGCGCCGTTCTATACCCTCGGACCGCTGACCACCGACATCGCGCCGGGCTACGACCACATCACCTCGGGCATCGGCGCCGCCATGATCGGCTGGTTCGGCTGCGCCATGCTGTGCTACGTCACGCCGAAGGAGCATCTCGGCCTGCCCAACCGCGACGACGTCAAGACCGGCGTCATCACCTACAAGATCGCGGCCCATGCCGCCGATCTCGGCAAGGGCCATCCGGCGGCGCAGCTGCGCGACGACGCGCTGTCGCGCGCCCGCTTCGACTTCCGCTGGCAGGACCAGTTCAACCTCGGCCTCGATCCGGACACCGCGATGGCGTTCCACGACGAGACCCTGCCGAAGGAAGCGCACAAGGTGGCGCACTTCTGCTCGATGTGCGGCCCGAAGTTCTGCTCGATGAAGATCACCCAGGACGTGCGCGACTACGCCGCCACGCTGAACGATCCGAACTCGGTCGGGATGTCGGTGTCCGGCACCATCGCCGACGGCATGGCGGAGATGAGCGACAAGTTCCGCAAGATGGGCGGTGAGGTCTATCTCGACGCCGACAAGGTCAAGGAGAGCAACCGGGCGCTGTGAGCGCCCGGACTGCCCCTATGGAGAGCAATGACAACGACAAACGCGCGGCCTCGCCGCGCGGTTTTGCGTTTCCGGCCTGTGTCAGGCGAAACGCGACCGCGACCGCTCCCGTGCCTTCTCGGCCTCGATCTCGCGGTCACGCGCCGGGGCATGGGTGTGCAGCGACGTCAGCAGCCGCCGCGCCACATCACTCACCTCCCGCACAGCGAGATCGAACGCCTCGGCATTGGCCTGCGACGGCTTGTTGAAGCCCGATAGCTTGCGCACGAACTGCAGCGCCGAAGCATGGATCTCGTCTTCGGTCGCGGACGGCTCGAAGTTGAACAGCGTCTTGATGTTACGACACATGGCAGCCTCCTGGCTCTGACGATATCCTAGCGCCGGATCGACGGGAACACGACCCGTCGCAACATGCCGCGCAGCGAGGTGAGCCACTCACGCGCACAAGTCTTTGCGCCGCCCGGTTCCAATGCTAGCTTTCATCCGCCGACCTTTCGCGGAGCCGCCATGACTGATCTCGTTTCCGACGACCTCGCCACCATCTATCCGGCCCCGAGCCCGCGGGTCATCGCCAAGCAGCGGCCGACGCTCGACGCCCATTCCGCGAAGTTCATCGCCATGTCGCCGTTCTGCGTACTCGCCACCGGCGGTCCGGACGGCACAGTCGACGCCTCCCCGCGCGGCGGCGGGATCGGTTTCGTCCATGTCAACGGACAGGACGAACTGCTGATACCCGACCGCGCCGGCAACAACCGGATCGACAGCTTCAGGAATGTCCTCTCCGGCAGCGGCTATGTGCAGCTGATCTTCTTCGTGCCGGGCCTCGACGAGACCCTGCGGGTCGGGGGCCAGGCCACCGTGTCGGCCGATCCGGAATTGCTGGCAAGAATGGAGGAGTTCGGCAAGCCGCCGCGCGCGGTGCTGCGCGTCGCCGTGCGCGAGGCGTATTTCCACTGCGGCAAGGCGCTGATGCGCTCGAAGCTGTGGGCGCCGGAGGCGAGGGTCGCTCGCAGCAGCTTCCCGAGCATCGCCGAGGTCATCCACGACCAGACCAGCCTTGGCGCGCCGACGCCGCAAGCCGAGATCGAAGCCATCTACAAGACGCAGCTGTAAGCCATCGCAGGGCGAGGCACGCACCGCAGAGCTGATCGCACCGGCGCGGCCGGCACGGCGCAGCAACAACGACCGAAGCAAGAACGACCGAAGCACGACCGGGGACGCATGAAACGACCCAATCCGCAAACCATCATGGTGGCACTGCTGTCGTTCAACGCCGGCTTCGTTGACGCCACCGGATTCTTCGGCCTGCAGGGCCTTTTCGTCGCCCATGTCACCGGCAACTTCGTGACGCTCGGCGCGGCGCTGGTCCACGGCAGCCATGGTGTCGTCGGCAAGGTGCTGGCGCTGCCAGAATTCGTCGCCGTGGTGGCGCTGGCGCACATCGCCGGCCGCGCCTTACAGGCGCGCAAGCGACCGGCGCAGCGTGTGCTGCTCGCCGCCAAGGTGGTGCTGCTGCTCGCGTTCTTCGCCCTCGCCGTGACCTATGGCCCCTTCCCCGATCCTAACACGCCGGCGGCGCTGCTCACCGGCTTCAGCGGCATCGCCGCCATGGCGGTGCAGAATGCCGTGCAGCGCGTCCACTTCGGCACCCTGCCGCCGACCACCATGATGACCGGCTCGACCGTGCAGGCGACGCTCGATGCCGTCGACCTGCTCGGCGGCGGCGGCGACCCTGCCCAAGCTGCCGCGCTGCGCTCGCGGTTCGGCCGCATCGCAATCACGCTTGCCAGCTTTGGCCTGGGCTGCGCACTGGCGGCCCTGCTCTACGCGCGGTTTGGCTTCTGGTGCCTCGGCGTTGCCGTGGTCGTGGGTGCCGCGGCCGCGGCAATCCGCAGCAGCGACGGCTGAACTGCCCTGTTTTGCGGGGCGACTTTGCGGTCTTGTCCCCATCCCCCCGCCGGAGCTGAATTGAATCCGTCATAACCCGTCTGTTAAGAGACAAACGACCGACATCGTGCGGAGGTGAAACGTGGCTGACGACGACGCAACCGGCCGGCGGGGACGCGCAGGCCCTCCGGGACCGCAAGGCAAACCGGGCCCCCAGGGCCCTCGCGGTAACGCCGGCGCACCGGGTAAGCCGGGACCGCAGGGCCATATCGGCAAGCGCGGTCCCGACGGGTTGCGTGGCAAGGAAGGGCCGCAGGGCAAGCCGGGCCCGTCCGGCCCGCCAGGCAAAGCTGGCCCTGCAGGCCCTCGCGGCGAAGCCGGACTTCCCGGCAAGCCTGGCCCGCAAGGCCCGGCCGGACCTCAGGGGCCGCAGGGTGAACGCGGCCCCCGCGGCGAGGCGGGCCCCCAGGGCCCCGCCGGCACGCTGCCGTCCATGGACCAGATCCGCCCTTGGCTGCATCTCGTCTTCCAGGAATGGGAGGCGTATCTCGAGCAGCGCGCCCATGAGAAGGAAGAGGCGCGGCTGCGCGAGATCCACGAGCGCGAGGCACGCGAGCAGGCTGCGCGCGCGGAGGCGGAGGCTGCTGCGAGCGAGGACGACGACGCCGAAGACAACGATGACGAGGCCGACCATCACGGCAAGAAAAAGAAGCACAAGCACAAGAAGGACAAGTAACGTCCGCACGTGCTGTGCCGCCCGCGCTGCAGGCCGTCATCACCTGGAACACATGACAATGCCCGGCCATGGCCGGGCATTGGTGTTTTCAGCGACTGCGGCGATCGGTGTCAGGTGTATTTCGGATCGCGCTCGAGCAGCTCGATCGATACGCCCTGCGGCCCCTGGATGAAGCAGATGCGGATGCCGGGGCGCGGGGTGTGCACCTCCGTCGTGAACGTGACGCCCTTGGCTTTCAACTCGGCGGCCACCGCGTCGACGTCCTTCACCGAAAGAGCAAAATGATCGAGCCCCTGATGGGGCGAAACCGGCGGCGGATTGACGCCGTCACCGCTGGAAACCGGCATCAGGAAAACCTTTGCGCCGCCCAGCGCCAGATCGACGCGTTGCGGCAGGCGGATGATCTCCGCGCCGAGCATGCTCTCGAACCATTGCGCCGTCGCCTCCACATCCGGCGTGCGCAGATGGATGTGATCCCAGGTTACCTTGAAGCCAGCCATGTCGTCGTCCTTTCACGGTTCTCGGCCGCAGTTGTGACCCAAAACGGCGCACGACGCAAAATTCCGTCCGCCTTGAATCAGCCCGTCGCCCGCCGGATACTGCGCCCTTCTCCCACGTTCGGACGGCCCATGCAGACCCTCATTCCCCTCACCGAAATCATCGCCGCCCGCCTCATCGCCCGTGGTGACACCGTCGGCATCGCCGAATCCTCGACCGGTGGGCTGATCTCGGCCGCGCTGCTCGCGGTGCCCGGCGCCTCGGCCTACTTTCGCGGCGGCGGCGTGATCTATACGCCGCGCGCCCGCGCTGCCCTGGTCGACATCACCAAGGAGGAGATGGAAGGCCTGCGTGCCTCGACGGAGCCCTACGCGCTGCTGCTGGCGAATCGCGCCCGGGATCTGCTCGGCGCCACCTGGGGCCTCGGCGAGACCGGCGCCACCGGCCCGAGCGGCAACCGCTACGGCGATGCCGCAGGCCACTGCTGCTTCGCGGTCGCAGGCCCGATCGAGCGAGTCGGCACCCTCGAGACCGCGAGCCCCGACCGCCAGGCCAACATGCGCACTTTCGCGCAGCGGGCGCTGCAGCAGCTCGCGGACGCCATCGCCGCCGCCCCCTGAGGCGGACCGCGGTTCCCGACCGCCGGGACAAATTCGCACGGCCGCGGTGCGCAGGCGCCACGCTCACCATATATCCACCAGATCTTCGAACCTTTCCGGAAGCTCATGCCCGACACCAGCCCCATCGCACCCCCGCCGAATGCCGAGCGCCGCCCCCACGCGGTGACGCACCATGGCCTCACCGTCCAGGACGACTACGCCTGGCTGAAGGACCCGAACTGGCAGAAGGTGCTGCAGGACCCGGGCATTCTGGCGCC
The DNA here is from genome assembly GCF_018131225.1 of Bradyrhizobium sp. U87765 SZCCT0048. Lineage (GTDB taxonomy): Bacteria > Pseudomonadota > Alphaproteobacteria > Rhizobiales > Xanthobacteraceae > Bradyrhizobium_A. The sequence continues at coordinate 2,538,547 of NZ_JAFCMM010000001.1, forward strand.
GGAAATCCGCAGCCATCTCGAAGCCGAGAACGCCTATGCCGAGAGTGTGCTCGGTCATACCGCCGCGCTGCAGAAGACGCTGGTCGCCGAGATGCGCGCACGCATCAAGGAGGACGATTCCAGCGTTCCGTCGCCGGACGGTCCGTTCGCCTATTTTCGCAAGTACCGTGAGGGCGGTCAGCACCCGCTGTTCGCGCGTCAGCCCCGCGACGGCGGCACCGAACATGTCATCCTCGACGGCGACGAACTCGCGACGCAGTCGGAGTTCTTCCAGTTCGGCGGCACACGGCACTCGCCCGACCATGCCCTGATCGCCTGGAGCGCAGATACCCGCGGCTCGGAGTACTACACCATCCGCGTGCGCGACTGGACAAGCGGACGGGATCTCGACGACGCCGTCGAGAACAGCGACGGCGGCGTGGTATGGACCGCAGACGCCCGCGCGTTCTACTATGTCCAGCTCGACGACAACCATCGCCCGACACGCGTCTATCGCCATCGCCTCGGTACACCGCAGGCCGACGATATCCTGATCTACGAGGAGACGGATTCGGGCTGGTTCACCCATCTCCACGAGAGCGCCAGCGGCCGCTTCTGCGTCATCGCCGGCGGTGACCACGAGACCTCCGAGCAGCGGCTGCTCGATCTCGCCGATCCCTATGCCACGCCACGCCTCGTCGCGGCCCGCGAGGACGGCGTACAATACTCGGTCGCCGACCGCGGCGACGAACTCTTCATCCTGACCAATGCCGACAAGGCGATCGACTTCAAGGTCGTCACCGCCCCGCTCGCCGATCCCGCGCGCGCCAACTGGCGCGATCTCATCCCCTATCGTCCTGGCGTGTATGTGCTCGACGTCGAGCTCTATGCCGGCTATCTGGTGCGGCTGGAGCGCAAGGACGCGCTGCCGTCGATCGTCATCCGCGATCTCGCTGATGGCGCCGAGCACGCAATCGCCTTCGACGAGGCGGCCTATTCGCTCGACACCATGGGCAGCTACGAGTTCGACACCACGGTGCTGCGCTTTGGCTATTCGTCGATGACGACGCCGTCGGAAGTTTTCGACTACGACATGGCGACGCGCGCGCGCGTGCTGCGCAAGCGTCAGGAGATCCCGTCGGGTCACGATCCGGCTGACTATGTCACCACGCGCATCATGGCGAACGCTGCCGACGGCGTGCAGGTGCCGGTGTCGATCCTGCACCGGCGTGATCTTGCGCGCGACGGCAAGGCGCCGCTGCTGCTTTATGGCTATGGCTCTTACGGCCACGCCATTCCCGCGTCGTTCTCCACCAACCGCCTGTCGCTGGTCGATCGCGGCTTCGTCTATGCCATCGCCCACGTCCGTGGCGGCGCCGACAAAGGCTGGTCGTGGTACCTCGACGGCAAGCGCGACAAGAAGACCAACACTTTCGACGATTTCGCAGCCTCGGCGCACGCCCTAATCGCAGCCGGCTACACCTCGGAGAAGCGGATCGTCGGCCACGGCGGCAGTGCCGGCGGCATGCTGATGGGCGCGGTCGCCAATCGTGCCGGCGAATTGTTTGCCGGCATCGTCGCCGAAGTGCCGTTCGTCGACGTGCTCAACACCATGCTCGATGACCAGTTGCCGTTGACGCCGCCGGAATGGCCCGAGTGGGGCAACCCGATCACGGACGCGGCGGCATTCCGGACCATCCTGTCGTACTCGCCCTACGACAATGTCGCCACGAAGGACTATCCCGCGATTCTGGCGATGGGCGGACTGACCGATCCGCGTGTGACCTACTGGGAGCCGGCGAAATGGATCGCGCGGCTGCGCGCAACGATGACCGGCGGCGGCCCTGTCCTGCTGCGCACCAACATGGGCGCAGGCCATGGCGGCGCGTCGGGGCGCTTCAACCGTCTCGACGAGGTGGCTCTCGCCTACGCATTCGCGCTGTGGGCGGCAGGCCTCGCACAGACTTAGGCACGGAGCGCGCGGCGCGCAGCGGCGCCGCTTCTCAACCCTGATGATAGCACCGGCGACATGCGGGCTACCGCATCGCCGGATGCTGCATCGTTTCACGCACGGACAAACTGCGCTAGATTTGTCGCAGTTTGGATTCGCCGTACCACACGGGCGCAAGCATCGCCCACCGCGGACGTCGCGCCGGCGAATGCTGCCGACACGGCGTCGCGCCGACGACGGTGCGTGAAGATCGAGGCCAATCGCCCGGTGTGTTCGACGTTCTGTGGAGGAACGTGCATGACGCTGCGCCTGGTCCGACTGTCTCTATCCCTATGCCTTGTCGTTGTCGCCTTCACCTCGACGGCGCTCGCCGTCGATCGCGGACAGTTCGAGAATGTTCCCGACAACATCCGCTCATGGTTCAAGTCGGTGCGCAGCCCGACAGGCGTGCCGTGCTGTGACATCGCCGATGGCCACCGCACGGCCTATGACGTGCGCGGCGGCGCCTACTGGGTGCCGATCGAGGGCGAGTGGATGCAGGTGCCTGACAAGGCCGTGGTGCGCGACGGCGGCAATCCGGTCGGCGAAGCCGTGGTGTGGTACGTGCGCCATGGCGGCGGCATCATCATCAATTGCTTCGTGCCCGCCGACGCGGCCTGATGGCAGACAAGCAAAAGCCCGGCACGGATGACGGGCCGGGCTCGTTGCGATGGCGCGATACGCCGAACTCAGTCGTGATCGAGCTCGCCGATGTGATGCTGCGAGTACAACTCGACGCCGATCCGCTTGGCGAGATCGATCTGCGTCTCGAGGAAGTCGATATGGCTCTCCTCGTCCTTCATCAGCTTTTCGAAGATATCGCGGGTGACGTAATCCTTCACCGCGTGGCAGTGCGTCGCCGCCTCCTCGTACAACGCGCGGGCCGAATACTCGGCCTTCAGGTCGCATTCCAGCACTTCCTGGACGTTCTGACCGATATGCAGCGGATCGAGCACCTGCATGTTCGGGAAGCCGTCGAGAAAGATGATCCGGTCGATTAGCTTGTCCGCGTGCTGCATCTCTTCGATCGATTCGGCGCGCCACTTCTTGGCGAGATCCTTCAGGCCCCAGTTGTCGAGCAGGCGGAAGTGCAGCCAGTACTGGTTGACGGCGGTCAGTTCGTGGCGAAGTGCCTTGTTGAGATACTCGATGACCTTCGGTTCGCCCTTCATGGAGCCGTTCCTTTCCGCTCGGCGCCAACCGTGGCGCCCTTCCGAATTTAGAATGCTTCTAAATGAGAACCGGAGGTGCGGCAAGCGTGGCGGCACCTCGATCCAGCAAAACCTTTTGGGAAGGGCAGTCTTTTCGAACCGGACGATCGTCAGGCCGTCAACACCACGACGGTATCCAGTTCCGCGACAATGTCCGCCGGAAAATGAATGGAACTCTCGGCCGGAGCGAGCCCATGCTTGTGGGGCACTGGATGGGCTTCGCTATGCGGACAGCCACTGCAGCACCCCTTGGCGCAGGCGCCAAGGGTATCACTCATGATCTTGCGGATGGTGCGGGCACAGCGGCCGCACTGGGCGCTGCACCCCAGGCAATTGTAGACCTGTCGCGCCGTGCGCGGCAGGTCGCCCACCGGGGCGGTCACTGCCGACCGCACGTCGGTGTCGGTCAGAACATTGCAGGAGCAGACGATCATGAAAGGCTGGCAATCCGGTAGTGATGCTGCCCTTTTCGATATTGAAGCCCGGCGGCCGATGCAAAAGGAAAAACCGTTGTTTGAAGCTATTCCAAACTGCTGAAAAAGCCCGGGAATTTGGAACGAATCTAAGTAGTCGACGGAATAATTTCCTGAGCCGTCGGGGCCCCTCTCACGGGATTTTGGCAGCCCATTTCGCCCGCCACCGCGGCGCCGGCAGCGGCTCGGCGAAATACAGCGTCTCGCGCGCGATCTTGCCGTCACGCAGCTCCATGATGCTCACCACGAACTCCGGCTCGCCGTCGTATGATGTCGTGTAATCGGTGACCCAGAGGTCGCCCTGCCCCAGCAGGCTGCGGACCGTGATGGTCGCACGCTGCGGATCAGCCCCACGGCTCGCCTTGATGTTGTCGCGACCGCTGATGCGCTCGCCGGTCTGCGGAACGTCGAGCAGTGCATCCTCGTGATAGATGCGATGCGCGAGTTCGAAATTGCCGCTGTCGATCGCTTTCCAGTACCGCTCCAGCAGCGCCCGGGTATCCAGGCCTTCGGCAAAATCGTCGCCCACAGCAAGGTCGTTCATCCCGATCTCCCAATTCCAAATTGTTCTCGCCGCCTGATCGCGCGGGGTCCGACGGCGTGCTCACCCCTGCAATTTAACCACAAGCCATGCGCGCTTTCACGCCGGAACGCAGTACCGATGCATGGCTTGGCTGCAGTTATAGCCCACCTGTGCCGGCATGGCCGGGAACAATTTGGATTAACGCTCTCTGGCGATTTTAAACCGCACTTTCGTCACATATGAGCTATAGCAGGGCCTGCAGCTCAATCACACATTGGTGGACTCATGCGGCAATTCCGAATTGCAGTGCTATTTCTTGTTGCCATGGCGGCCCCTGTGGCTGCCCAGGAAGCGGACGTCGCCGCTCCCGCGGCGAAGGTTTCGGTCTGGCGGGTCGCGGCAAGCGAAGTCGCCATCGCGCGTTATCGCGCGGCGCTGAAGCTGACCGCAGCACAGGAGAAGTACTGGCCGGCCGTCGCCAGCGCGCTGCGCACCCTCGCGCGCCTGCCGAAGGTCGACGAGGACGCCGTGCGCCGCGTCGCGCCGTCGGTTTCGCCACTGCTCGCAACCCTCGACGACCAACAGCGGCAAGTCGCCATGGGCCTCGTCCAGAAGGCCGGCCTTGCACAATACGCCTCGCTGTTCTGAGGCGCGGGCCGCGATCACGCGGCCTTTCGTGTGAAGCTGCAAGTCCCCTAGCCATGCTCGGCCCGCACGCACCGGCGACGCGGGCCGAAGTCGTTTTTGGCCGCAGCGGAACGCGGCCCGATTCCATGGCCCGCGATTCTGGTCTACGATTCCGCCATGGGCGATGCGCCGGACACGCCTCCGATACAGACCGCGACCAACATCGTCTACGTGCTCGGCAGCGCCGGCGCGCGGCCCGTGACCTATGTCGGCTGGACCAACGACCTTGCGCGCCGCCTCGCCCGGCACAACGCCGGCACAGGTGCACGCTCGACCCGCGGACGAAGCTGGGTGGTGCTGCACATCGAGACGTTCGCGACCCGCAACGAGGCGATGAGCCGGGAATGGCACCTCAAGCGTGATCGCGTCTTCCGCAAGCACCTGCTGCAGCGTCTGCGCGAGACGATCCGGCTACCGTCCTGACGCGAACGGTCAGCGGCGCAGGGCGGCGAATGCCGCGACCGCATCCGGCACCTGTGATGTCTTCAGGCCGGCGATGTTGATGCGCCCCGACGCGGGCATGTAGATGCCGTAACGCTCGCGCAGGTCAAGCACCTGGGCTTCGCTCAGCGGCAGCAGCGAGAACAGGCCATCCTGGTCGGCGATCGCGGCCGCGGGCTGCCAGGTTTCGCGCAAGCCTTCGGCGAGGCCGCGACGGATCCCTGCGAGGCGCACACGCATCTCGTCGAGTTCGTCGCTCCACTGCTGCCGAAGCACCGCATCCCCGAGAATGGTGCTCACGATCGCCGCGCCATGGTCCGGCGGCATCGAGTAGCTGGCGCGCGCCAGCGACACGAGGTTCGACTGTGCCGCATCGGCCTCGGCCTGCGAGCGGCCAACCGCGAAGATCGCACCGGTTCGCTCGCGATAAAGGCCGAACGACTTCGAGCCAGACACAGCGACCAGCGCCTCGGGCACGGCCGCGATCACCCGCCGCAACCCGGCGGCATCCTGTTCGATTCCTTCACCGAGCCCCTGGTAGGCGAGATCGATCAGCGGCACGATTCCACGGCGGGACAGCACGTCGGCGATCTCGCCCCACTGCGCCGGGCTGAGCCGCGCGCCGGTCGGGTTGTGGCAGCAGGCATGGAGCAGCGCCGCGTCGCCGGGATCCGCGCGGTTCAGCGCCGTGAGGCTCTCGTCGAACAGCATCGTCTGGGTATCGCAATCGAAGAAGCGATAGCTCTCGATCGGCAGGCCTGCCGCATTGAATATGCCGTTGTGGTTCGGCCACGTCGGCAACCCCAGCCAGATCCGCTTGACGCCGGACACCTTCAGCAGATCAGTCGCGAGCCGCAGCGCGCCGGAGCCACCGGGCGTCTGAACGCCCCCGACCGCAAACCGGCCATTTCCAGCGACCAGTTGCCAGAGACGATCGAGAAAGACGCGATCGCCTTCCGGCGCGACATAGGACTTGGTGTCCTGCGTCTCCCACAGCTGCCGCTCCGCAGCCTTCACAGCTCGCAGCACCGGCGTATCTCCCGCCTCGTCACGATAGACGCCGACGCCGAGGTCGATCTTGTTCGGACGCGGGTCCGATCGGAACAAACCGATCAGCGCGAGCAGGGGATCAGCAGGCTGAAGCTTGAGAGCGTCGAACATCGAGAACCCAATGATGATGGCAAGGAGAGGCGAACGGTGAACCCGAGCAGGGTCCGCACAAGATAGCAAGCCCGGCGCGTGCCGCCTATCGCAACATGCCCTCAGCGCAATCCATTTCCATCGCGCGAAACGCATGCAAGGCGCAACCTGCTTGGCAGCTGGCGCACGCGTGCTCTAGGATCAGCCACACGCGGGCGCAGCGCCCGCCGTCATCCTCGTCCCGGCCACATGCTCCGCTGAAGGCCGACAACCACAAAAGCAACAACGGGAGGCCTTCATGTCCAACATGCGCGTCATCGCCACGGGGCTCGAATTTCCGGAAGGACCGATCGTCCTGCCCGACGGCTCGGTCGTGCTGGTGGAAATCCGCGGCAAGCGCCTGACGCGCGTCTGGCCGGACGGGCGCAAGGACGTGATTGCCCAGATTCCGGGCGGCCCCAACGGCGCCGCAATGGGGCCGGACGGCAAGTGCTACATCTGCAACAATGGCGGCTTCAGCTGGTCGCCGCTGCGCGGCATGATGATGCCCGGCGCGCCGAGCGCGGCCGAATACATCGGCGGCTCGATCCAGCGCGTCGACCTGCAGAGCGGCAAGGTCGAGACGCTGTTCGACAAATGTGGCGAGCATCCACTCAAGGGACCGAACGACCTGGTGTTCGACAGGGATGGCGGCCTGTGGTTCACCGATCTCGGCAAACGCCGGGCCCGCGACATGGATGTCGGCGCCTTCTATTACATGAAGCCTGGCGGCAAGGAGGTTGTGGAGGGCCATTTCGGCATGCTGCCGGCCAACGGCATCGGCCTCTCCCCTGACGAGAAAACCGTCTATGTCGCCGAGACCCCGACCGCGCGGCTGTGGGCCTTCGACGTCGGCGCGCCCGGCGAGATCAGGCCGAGCGAGGTCATCTACCGCGGCGAGCGCGGCCGGCCGATCGCCGGGCTCGGCGGCTACCAGATGTTCGATTCGCTCGCGGTCGAAGCCGGCGGCAATGTCTGCGTCGCCACCCTCATCAAGGGCTGCATCTCGGTGATCGCGCCCGACGGCACGCTCGTCGAGCAGGTACCGACCGGCGATATCGTCACCACCAACATCGCCTTCGGCGGCCCCGAGCTGAAGACCGCCTACATCACCCTCTCGGGCAAGGGTGAACTCGTCACCATGGACTGGCCACGTGGCGGCCTGCCGCTGAATTTCCTCAACCGCTGAACGGACACCTCATGACCTGGCTCGAACCTCTCACGCTCACCGGCCACCATGGACGCCTCGAACCACTGTCGCAAGCGCACCACGACGGCCTCGTCGAGGCCGTCAGCGACGGCGAACTCTGGAACCTGTGGTATACGTCGATCCCGAGCCCGCAGACGATGGAGAAGGAAATCGCACGGCGTCTCGGCCTGCAGGCCGCCGGTGCCATGCTGCCATTCACTATCATGCAGCCCGACGGCACCATCGCCGGGATGACAACCTACATGAACGTGGACGCCGCCAACAGGCGCGTCGAGATCGGCTCGACCTGGTATCGCCGCAGCGTGCAGCGTTCTGCGCTCAATACCGAATGCAAGTTCATGCTGCTGCGTCACGCCTTCGAGCAGCTCGACTGCATCGCGGTCGAATTCCGCACCCACTTCTTCAACCACCAGAGCCGCCGGGGCATCGAGCGGCTCGGCGCCAAGCTCGACGGCATCCTGCGCAGCCACCAGGTCGCGCCCAACGGCACGCTGCGCGACACCGTCGTCTACAGCATCATCGCCGCCGAGTGGCCAACAGTGAAGGCACATCTGAGCTTCCAGATGGAGAAGCCGCGCGCCTAGCGATTGAAGACTTGATTCGTCACCAGCTCTGGCTTCGGCCGGGGCGTTCTTCGAAAGCCACCAGTCGGGCGAGCCCGACTGGTGGTGCGCAGCATGGCCATCGAAAAGCGATGGCCCGAACAAGGCGTCCGGGCCGTTCATCCTTCGAGGCTCGCATGCTCGCGCCTCAGGATGACGGTGAAAGGCCCAGTCCGGGCTCGATCTGCTATTGAAGCGAGGATTTCACGCCGCGTCGCGGCGATAGAGCGTATCGACCGTGACCGTGCCGACCGCACGGGAGACGCAGGCGCACATCTTGCGATTTTCCTGCTTCTGGTGGTCGCTGAAGAACACGTCACGGTGATCGAGCTGTCCATCGACGCTGACGACATCGAGCGCACAGACGCCGCATTCGCCGCGCTCGCAATCCGACATCACGTCATGGCCGGCAGCGTTCAGTGCATGCAGCAGCGACTCGCCCTGCGCCACCACGATCTCCTCGCCGGATTGAAGGATGCGCACCCGGAAGGCCTCTGTGGGGAGAAGGCCGCTGGAGCCGAAGGTCTCGTAACGCAGATCGGAGGCCGGGCGTCCAAGGCCATTCCAGCTGCGCCGCGCCGCCTCGAGCAGCCGCATCGGACCGCACAACACCGCCAGCGCCTCCGCCGGCAGAGCCGCGAATGTCGCATCGAGATCGAGCCGCTTCCCGTCGTCGCCAGCATGAACGATAAGGCGGTCGCCCAGCAACGCAGTCAGTTCATCGAGGAACGCAGCATCGCCGCGCGAGCGCACGCAATAGTGCAGCGTGACATCGGCACCTCTGCGGACGAGAGCGGCCGCGATCCCGACGATCGGGGTGATGCCGATGCCGCCTGCGACGAGACAGTACGCAGGCCGCCGCCAATCGAGCTCGATCAGAGCGCAGGGGTTGGACACCTCAAGCCGCGCTCCCGCCTGCAACGCCCACATCGCCCGCGAGCCGCCGCGGCTGTCCGGCGCGAGCCGCACGGCAATGCGATAGCCGTCCGCGCCGGCCTCGCCGACCAGCGAATACGACCGTGTCTGCGGCTGGCCGCCGATCAACAGGTTGACATTGATGTGGCTGCCGACCGCGAAGGCCGCAACACCGCCGTCCGGCCGCAGCACGAACTCGCGGATCTGCGGCGCGACATCGCGAATGGTGGCGACGGTGCAGGACGTCCAGGTTTCGGCAAAGCGCATCGCAGCTCTCCTTCAGCTTTCGCCTTGCGGCACGCGAACCGCTGCCTGGGCCAGCGCCGGCAGCAGGTCGAGATGAGTGCGGTTGCGCAGCGCGAGGCGCAAGTTGCGTGCCGCAAGGCGCGCGTGCTCGCGCATGATGGCTTCGGCGCGAGCGCCCTCACGGTTCTCGATGGCATCGACCACGATGCGGTGGTGCTCCTGCGCGATCATCAGGATCTGGTGCGCTTCGGGCAACGCCGACTGCGCCATGACAAAGCCGCTCGGCGAGGCGAACGGCAGCGCAGAGGCGCGGTCGATCTGGCGGATCACCGGCGCGCTACGCGACAGTTCGGTCAGCAGGGCATGGAAGCGCGCATTGAGCGTGACATAGACCGAGAACGCCTCGACCGAGACCTGATCCTGGTTCACCAGCGTCTCGAGTTCGGCGAGATTTTCCTTGAGCGGCGCGAGATCGCGCGCCGACACGCCGCGCTCGGCGGCGAAGCGCGCCGCGAGCCCTTCCAGCGTGCCGCGCAGCTCGATGGAATCGAGGATGTCGCGCTCCGAAAAACCCTTCACCATGAAGCCGCCCGACGGGATCGCCTCCAGCAGGCCCTCCTCCTCCAATCGCACCAGCGCCATGCGCACCGGCGTGCGCGACACGCCGGTGGTCTCCACCGCCTGCAGCTCGGAGATGCGCTCGCCCGGCCGCAAGCTGCCGGACAGGATCTGATCGCGCAGCGCGAGCTGCGCACGCACGGTCTGGGAGACGGAGCGTTCGGCGTCCCGGTCGTTCATGGCGCTACTCCGCGGCCTGCAGTCGCTTGGTTTCGGCGGCGACCATGCGGTCGATCACCCGGCGCGCCCACATCGCCCCCGCATCGATATTGAGATTGTAGAAGACACGGTCGGGGTTCTCGTCCATGGCGCGCTGCTGCGCCTCGAGGATGATCTCGTCTTCACGGAAGATGCCGGACACGCCCTCGCGGATCTGCGTCGTCAGCTTCTGCTCGGTGAGGCGGTGGTTGCGCACGAACGCCCAGAAATAATGGCAGGTGGTCGCCGTCTCCGGGGTCATGGTGTTGAGCACGAAACCGTTGACGCCCTGCGAGCGGTCGCCTTCCGGCGCCCCCGTGTCGGCCGGTGCGACGCCGACGTCGATATTGACGGTCGCCGGCGCCTGGAAGTTGATGATCTGCCAGCGATCGACCGGCCCGGGCTTCTGCAACTGCGCAGCCCAGAACGGCGGCGCCTCGATGCCCTTCATCCAGCGCGTGACCGTCACGGTGCGGTCGCCATGGGTGACGTCGAAGGGCGACTCGGCCACCGCGTCGTTGCCGATGCTGCCGCCGTGCACGAAGGTCTCGTGGGTGAGATCCATCAGATTGTCGACGACCAGGCGATAGTCGCACTTGGCGTGAATGGTCTTGCCGTCGCCCGCCCAGGCCGGATCGTCGTTCCAGTGCATGTCCGGCACCAGCGCCGGATCGGCCAGCGCCGGATCGCCCATCCACAGCCAGATGAAGCGGTGCCGCTCGACCACTGGATAAGAGCGCACGCAGGCCGACGGATTGATGGTTTCCTGCGAGGGCATGAAGGTGCAGCGGCCCTGCGCGTTGTATTTCAGGCCGTGATAGCCGCAGACCACGGTGTCGCCTTCGAGACGCCCCTTGGACAGCGGGACCAGGCGGTGCCAGCAGGCATCCTCCAGAGCGGCAACCGTTCCGTCGGCCTTGCGATACATCACCACATGCTTGCCGCAGATCGTGCGGGGGAACAGGGCATGCTTGATGTCCACATCCCACGCCGCGGCGTACCAGGCGTTCATGGGAAAGGGCTGGGTCATGGCGGCTTCCTCCCGGGCGGCTTATTATGAATTCAGTATGTATACATCAATTGCGCAAAGCTGGCAATATCGCACTTAAATCTCCATTCTGCGGCTAATTATGTATACATAAAATCAAAAAAATGGCATCCACCCAGTCAGATGGACCGGGAAATTGCCGACCGATCGCCATCTCCAGCAGCGCCAAATCGCGCTGAATCTCCGCCTGGACCGGCATGATTTCTTAAAGCCGAGCGCCGACAATGCGCGCGGACCAGAAGGCAGGTGATCGATGAGCAGCATTTCAGCCGTCGGCCAGGCGCAGCAGCCGCAAGTGGCTGCCCCCACCCATCACGGCAAGAAGCACCACCCCAGCACTCCGCCAGCCGAAAGCACGCCGGCCGCCAAACCGGCAGCCAGCAGCGCCCCGACACGGCCGGGAGGCGTCGACAAACTCGCCTGAGAAGGAGGCCGGCCGCTAGACCTCGCGGCGGCTGAGAAAGGCCAGACGCTCGAACAGGTGGACGTCCTGCTCGTTCTTGAGCAGCGCACCATGGAGCGGCGGGATCAACTTGCGCGGATCGCGCTCGCGCAGGGTCTCCGGGGTGATGTCCTCGTTGAGCAGCAGCTTCAGCCAGTCCAGCAGTTCCGACGTCGACGGCTTCTTCTTCAAGCCCGGCACCTCGCGCACCTCGAAGAAGATGCGCATCGCCTCCTGCACCAGGCGCTGCTTGATGCCCGGGAAATGCACGTCGACGATCTGCGACATGGTGTCGGCGTCGGGGAACTTGATGTAGTGGAAGAAACAGCGGCGCAGGAACGCGTCCGGCAGCTCCTTCTCGTTGTTCGACGTGATCATCACGATCGGGCGCTTGGCCGCGCGGATGGTCTCGCCGGTCTCGTAGACATGGAATTCCATGCGGTCGAGCTCGAGCAACAGGTCGTTCGGGAATTCGATGTCCGCCTTGTCGATCTCGTCGATCAGCAGCACCGGCCGTGCCTCCGAGGTGAACGCCTCCCACAGCTTGCCGCGCCTGATGTAGTTGGCGATGTCCGACACGCGGGGATCGCCGAGCTGGCTGTCGCGCAGACGCGACACCGCGTCGTATTCGTAGAGCCCCTGCTGCGCCTTGGTGGTGGACTTGATATGCCAGGTCAGCAGCGGCGCGTTCAGCGCCTTCGCCACTTCTTCGGCCAGCACCGTCTTGCCCGTGCCCGGTTCGCCTTTGACCAGCAGCGGCCGCTCGAGCACGATGGCTGCATTGACGGCGACCTTGAGGTCATCGGTCGCCACGTAATCCTTGGTGCCGGTAAATTTCATCGAAACAACGCCTCGTCTCTGTAAACATGAAACGACCGCCGTGACGGCGGTCGCTCCGTCGTTGAACTCAACTCGTCACGCGCGCCGGATCAGCGCCAGAATGACAAGCACGATGATGCCGCCGATCGCGGCGTTGATGATTTCCGCAACCCAGCCGACGCCAAGATGAATGCCGAGCTTCGGCAGGACGTAGCCGGCGACCACGGCACCGACGATGCCGACCACGATATTGCCGAGCAGGCCGAAGCCCGCCCCCTTGACGATCAGGCCGGCGAGCCAGCCCGCAATGGCGCCGACGATGATCCAAGCAATGATACCCATCAGCCAATCCCCTCCCGCGCACGTGGTCGCAGGACCGCTTCCCGTTCCTGCGAAAGGCCCGCATCACGAGCCCGACCTGTAACTTTAGTGGAAAAACCGGACCGGTCCAGAGCACCGGCCGGCTCCGGCGGCAAAAACATGACTGCTCCGCCGCCGCCGCGCCGGCTTGACGGCGCGGCGGCGGCGGGCGACCTTGCGCCCCATGTTCCTGCAATTCTTCACATCGCTGCGCGAAGCCCAGGTTCCGGTCACGCTGCGTGAGTACCTGACGCTGATCGAAGCGCTCGAGGCCGATCTCGCTGAGCAGACGGTCGAGAACTTCTATTACCTGTCACGCGCCACGCTGGTGAAGGACGAGCGCAATCTCGACAAGTTCGATCGCGTGTTCGGCGCCACCTTCAAGGGGCTGGAGAGCCTGCTCGACGCGATGGAAAAGGCCGATATTCCGGCCGAATGGCTCAAGAAACTGGCCGAGAAATATCTCACCGACGAAGAGAAGAAGCAGATCGAGGCCATGGGCTGGGACAAGCTCATGGAAACCCTGCGCGAGCGGCTGAAAGAGCAGAAAGGCCGCCATCAGGGCGGCAACAAGTGGATCGGCACCGCCGGCACATCGCCATTCGGCGCCCATGGCTACAATCCCGAGGGCGTCCGCATCGGCCAGGAGAAGAACCGCAATTTCCGTGCGGTGAAAGTCTGGGACCGCCGCGAGTTCAAGGACCTCGACGGCAATGTCGAGCTCGGAATCCGCAATATCAAGGTGGCGCTGCGCCGCCTGCGCAAGTTCGCCCGCACGGGGGCGCCCGACGAACTCGATCTCGACACCACCATTCGCGAGACCGCCAACCACGGCTACCTCGACGTCCACATGCGCCCCGAACGACGCAACGCCGTCAAGGTGCTGATCTTCTTCGACATCGGCGGCTCGATGGATTCGCACATCAAGCAGGTCGAGGAGCTGTTCTCGGCGGCGAAGAGCGAATTCAAGCACATGGAATATTTTTACTTCCATAACTGCCTCTATGAAGGCGTGTGGAAGAACAACAAGCGCCGCTTCACCGATCGCACCCCGACCTGGGACGTCCTGCACAAGTACCCGCATGACTACAAGGTGGTGTTCGTCGGCGACGCCTCGATGTCGCCCTACGAGATCGTCGTGCCGGGCGGCTCGGTTGAACATGTCAACGAGGAAGCCGGCGCGGTGTGGCTCGAGCGCGTGACGCGCACCTATCCGCATACCGTGTGGCTCAACCCGGTGGCGCGCAAGCACTGGGACTATTCGGAATCCACCACCGTCATCCGCAAGCTGTTCGCCGAGCGCATGTATCCGCTGACGCTGGAAGGCCTCGAGAGCGCGATGAAGGAACTGGTGCGCTGAAGCGCGCTGCAACACGTCGATCGATACGGACATCCGCATGCCCCAGACCATCCACCGCGGCTACAAGGCGCTCGTCGACGAAGCCAATGCGCAGGTGAAGACCATGACCGCGGCCGAGGCGATCGCTGCTGCGCAGAGCGACGACGTCGTCATCGTCGACATCCGCGATCCCCGCGAGATCGAGCGCGAAGGCCGCATTCCCGGCGCGTTCTCCTGCACCCGCGGCATGCTGGAATTCTGGATCGATCCGGACAGCCCCTACGCCAAGCCGGTTTTTCAGCAGGACAAGACCTTCATCTTCCACTGCGCCGGCGGCCTGCGCTCGGCCCTCGCGGCCAAGACCGCGCAGGACATGGGCCTCAACCCGGTTGCCCACATCGCCGGCGGCTATGCCGCCTGGCGCGACGCCGGCGGCCCGACCGAGCAGATCCCTGCACGGGCCGCCAAGTAGCCGACCGACGCCATCCCGACGACCGCCACCACCGCCACCGACGTGGACACTTTCCCCATGACGCACACCGACGATCCGCTGGTTTCCACCGACTGGCTGGCGAGCCGGCTCGCCGACCCGTCCATCCGCATCCTGGACGCCAGCTTCAAGATGCCCGGCGTGATGCCGCTGCCGGTCGACGATTTCCTCGCGGCGCATATTCCCGGCGCCGCGTTCTTCGACGTCGAGGCGATCGCCGATCACGCCTCGCCGCTGCCGCACATGTATCCCGATGCCCGTCAGTTCGCGCGGGACGTCGGCGCGCTCGGCGTCTCCAGCGACAGCCTCGTCGTCGTCTACGACTCCGGCGGCTGGGTCGCCGCGCCGCGGGCATGGTGGATGTTCCTGAGCTTCGGCCACGCCAATGTCCGCATCCTCGACGGCGGACTGCAGAAATGGCGCGCAGAGGGCCGGCCGCTGCAGTCGGGCCCCGCCTCGCCCCGCGCGGCGCGCTTCACCGCGCATCTCGACGAGACTTATGTGCGCAGCCTCGCGCAGATGCGCGCGAACCTCGATGACCACCGCGAACAGGTGATCGACGCCCGCGCCCGTCCGCGTTTCGCCGGCGAGGTCGCCGAGCCACGGCCGGGCCTGCGCTCGGGCCATATCCCGGGCAGCCTCAACCTGCCCTACAACGAGCTGTTCGATGCGGCGACCGGCACGATGAAGCCGATCGATGAGCTCAAGGCGCGGTTCACCGCGGCGGGCCTCGATCTCGACCGCCCGATCGTTACCACCTGCGGCTCCGGCGTGTCGGCTGCTGTGCTGACCCTTGCGCTCTATCGGCTCGGCGTGCGCGGCTCGGCGCTCTATGACGGCTCGTGGTCCGAGTGGGGCCACGTCGACGGGCCCCCGGTCGCGACCGGACCGGCCTGACGCCGGCCGAAGCTCCTCAACCGCCGAAACCGGCGAACGGATTGCCGGGCTGCGCCATCCGTGGCTGCAGCGACACGCCCTGCTGCACCACCCGGCGTCGCAGCGCGGCCGCATGACGCGCGCGCTCCCGCTTGCCCGCATCGGCACGCGACTTCGCGGGCCGCGATGCGGCCGGCTTTGCCGCCGGACCGGCCTCCGCCTTGCGTCCGGGCTTGTTCACGGCCGCTTTCTCGCCCCTCGCCGATGCAGTGGTCGCCACCTCGGCACTGGCCGCTGCGGGATCGGACAAGGCAACCACCGTCACATCGGCCGGCGCCGCCTGAACCGTCGTCCGGGGCGATGAGGGCGGAAGCGACACCGGCACCTCCGCAACGCCTGCAGCCCCAGGATCGACCGCAGCCACCGAAACCGGCGTACCCGGGCCGGGCGCTGGCCGGGACGTTTCTGCCGGGGCCATGGCGGCGACCTCGGCGGTTGCCGCTGCCTCGGGGACCGCCGACGCTGCAGCCATGTCGGTCGTGGAGGCTGCGGCCTGTTCGGCCGCCCGGGCCGCGGCGATCATCCGCTCGACGTTGCTGTCCTGGTCGGCGATCGTCTCCACACGCAGCATCGCCAGCGTCAGCTTGCGTGTGTCGCGCTCCCGCGCCACCACCGCCTCTGGCGCCTCCCAGGCCAGCGGGCGGCTCACCAGATCTTCGCGCGCGGCGCGCAGCAGCGCCGATGCGCCGAGGCCGAACACCACCACCGAGACCGACAAAAGCACCGTGGAGATGAGGAAACGGAAACCGGGGAGCATGGACGCCTCGCCGCTGGTCGCGATGCGCGAACCGTCAAGGAACGGGGATGAATCTCGAACAACGCGGACACGACACAAACGCGGAACCTGATCGGTCGGGTGGTCGGCTCAAGCCGGAACCGGCAGCGAATCAGGTGCTTTTGAGAATAGCGCAAGCCCCCGCGCCGCGATGATGAAAAAGTGTGGCCGTCGCGCGGAACCCGCCGGAGTGTTCGCTCACATCGCAATCCGGCGAAGATGAACGCGATCTCGCAAAAAAGTCAGCCGTTTTAGGCCAGGTTTCTGCATCAATGTCTTGAATGTGCCGCTATCCTGCGCAATCAGCAGGTTGACCATCCGGAGTCGGTCGCGGGCTACAATAGGGACATGATGGACAAGCGCATTCTGACGATCTTGGCGGTCGCCGCCACGGGCCTCGCGGGTGCCACGGCGGCGATGGCCCAGGGCTATTCGCAACCGCAGGGCTATTCCCAGCCTGGCGGCTACCCGCCGCCGCCCGGCTATTCGGCAGCTCCTGGCGCCTATCCTCCCGACAGCCCGTTGCCCGATTTCGACGCCATGGACGACGAAGGCAATGCGGCCCCGCGCGGCCAGGCTGCGCTGTCGGCTCCGGGCCCGGCTCCCGCGCCGCTCGGCCCGGTGATGTCGCCGGACGATCCTCGTTATGGCCGTCCCGCCGGTCCGCCCCCGGTGGTCTATTCCAACCGCCCGCCGCAAGAGACCTACGCCAACCAGGCGCCCGCTGGCGGCTATGGCGATCCCTCGTCGCTGCGACCGCCGGGCGCCGTGGATGGTGGTCAGGGTGGCCAGATGACCGGTTCGCTGCAGAACCCCGGCCCAGCCCGCGATTCCGAGGGGCGGCCCAACACCGTGATGGCGCTGCCGGACGACGACCAGCCGGAAACCGGCCCGCGCAAGGAGCTTCCCGAGCGGCTGCGCCGCCAGGAGGTGAATTACGTCACCAAGGAGCCGGCGGGCACCATCATCGTCGATACCCCCAACACACAGCTCTATTATGTCCTCGGCAACAACCGCGCGGTCCGCTACGGCGTGCGCGTCGGCCGCGACGGCTTCACCTGGACCGGCGTGCAGAAGATCACCCGCAAGGCCGAGTGGCCGGATTGGCATCCGCCGCCGGAGATGATCGAGCGCCAGCCCTACTTGCCGCGCTTCATGGCCGGCGGCGACGGCAATCCGCTGGGCGCTCGCGCGATGTACCTGGGATCGACCGTGTACCGCATCCACGGCACCAACCAGCCGTCGACCATCGGTCAGTTCGTGTCGTCGGGCTGCATCGGCATGCTCAACGAGGACGTAACGGACCTGTTCGACCGCGTGAAGGTCGGCACCCGTGTGGTCGTGCTGCCGGGCGGCAAGCCGCCGGCGCTCGCCACCACCGCCTCGGCCCAACCGATGGCCCCTGCCCCGACCCAGGGCATGGCCGGCGGCCACGGCGGAAATATCCCCGGCACCGGCCCGACGGTCGTACCGCCGCTGCCGGCACCCGTCACGGTGCGCTGACACCTGGACAACACTTCCAACACCAAGGCCCGCTTCAACACCGTTGAAGCGGGCCTTGTCGTCTCCGAAGACCTCTTGTCGTCTCAGCCGAGCTGGCGCACCGGCGCGCCCGCGAGCCAGGCGACGATGTCCTCGACCATGTCCTCGTAATAGCGGCGGTAGTTCTCCGCCGTGACATAACCGAGATGCGGCGTCAGAACGACGTTGTCGAGCCGGCGCAGCGGATGATCGAGCGCCAGCGGCTCCTGCCAGAACGTGTCGAGCCCGGCGCCGGCGATGCGCCGCTCACGCAACGCCGCGAGCAGTGCGGCCTCGTCCACGATCGGCCCGCGCGCGGTGTTGATGAGGTAAGCCGACGGCTTCATCCGGGCGAGGTCGGCGGCGCCGACAAGGCCGCGGGAGCGCTCCGACAGCACGAGATGGATGGTGATGACGTCGGAGGTCGCGAATAGCTCCTCCTTGCTGGCATAGGCGACACCCGCCGCCGCACAGGCCTCGGGCGTCAGGTTGCTGCTCCAGGCCTTGACCTGCATGCCGAGTGCGAGGCCGACGGCGGCGACGCGGGCACCGAGCTTGCCGAGGCCGACGATGCCGAGGGTCTTGCCCTCGACATCCTCGCCGACGGTGATCTGCCAAGGGGCACCCGCCTTCATGCGCGCGTTCTCGAACCCGATCCGGCGCGTCAGCTCCAGCATCAGGCCAATGGCGATGCCGACGGTCGGATTGCCGATATTGCCGGTACCGCACACCGTGACGTTGCGCGCCCTGGCGGTGGCAAGATCAAACGAGGCATTGCGCATGCCTGAGGTCAGCAGCAGCTTCAGCTTCGGCAGCGCCGACAGGACCTCGCCCGTAAACGGCGTGCGCTCGCGCATGGCGCAGACGATGTCGAAATCCTGCAGGGCCGCGATCGCCGTGGCGGCGTCGGCAAACGGCGCATCGAACACCGTCAGCGCGACCTTGTCGCCAAGCGCCGACCAGTCGGCCAGCTTCAGGGCAACGTTCTGGTAGTCGTCGAGAATTGCGCAGCGTAGCGCCATGGGTCACCGTCGCAGTGGGAGCGGACGGCGACGAATATCCCGTGCCGAAAGCGACGATGCAAGGAACCAGTGCTACTGGATTTCGCTCGGCCGGGGTGCGCGATCGGCATCGTTCTTGGCGTGCCATGCCGGCCCTGGGCCGCGCATGTAGTGCTGTTCGGGACGATAGGGATCGAAAGCTGCGACCACGAACTGGCGCAGGAAGTCGACGACTTCACGGAACAGCCCGGACTCCTGGGCCCCGGCCGCGGCGGACCGGACGGAGGGATCGAGAAACGCCATGACGCACATCTGTTGCTGGGGGGCGACGAGCAACAGTTTTGCGCGGAACTGATTAAAAAGCGGTTGTGATCGTTAACCCGAGGGAAACGGTTGCCATTAGGCTTTCCAAAGGGTTACCGCGGCGGTTGCCCTTTGGGGACCGGAACGCTACATCAGCGGCAGCCCATTTTCCCCGCGCGCGACGGCTTCACCCAAGGATCACGATGGCTCGCCAGTTCGTCTATTTCATGCAGGGTCTGTCGAAGACCTATCCCGGCAACCGCAAGGTGCTCGACAACGTCCACCTGTCCTTCTACCCGGACGCCAAGATCGGCGTGCTCGGCGTCAACGGCTCGGGTAAGTCGACGCTGCTGCGGATCATGGCCGGTATCGACAAGGACTATAACGGCGAGGCCTGGGTCGCCGAGGGCGCCCGTGTCGGCTACCTCGAGCAGGAGCCGCAGCTCGACCCGAGCAAGACCGTTCGCGAGAACGTCATGGAAGGCGTCGCCAAGCAGAAGGCGATCCTCGACCGCTACAACGATCTCGCCGTCAACTATTCCGACGAGACCGCCGACGAGATGACCAAGCTGCAGGACGAGATCGAGGCCCAGGGCCTGTGGGATCTCGACAGCAAGGTCGACCAGGCGATGGACGCGCTGCGCTGCCCGCCGGATGACGCCGACGTCAGCAAGCTGTCGGGCGGTGAACGCCGCCGCGTCGCGCTGTGTCGCCTGTTGCTCGACCAGCCCGAACTGCTGTTGCTGGACGAACCGACCAACCATCTCGACGCCGAGTCGGTGTCGTGGCTGGAAGGCCACCTGCGCAACTATCCCGGCGCGATCCTGATCGTCACCCACGACCGCTACTTCCTCGACAACGTCACGGGCTGGATTCTCGAACTCGACCGCGGCCGCGGCATCCCCTACGAGGGCAACTACTCGTCGTGGCTGGTGCAGAAGCAGAAGCGGCTGGAGCAGGAAGGCCGCGAGGAGGCCGCGCATCAGCGCACCCTCGCCCGCGAGCAGGAGTGGATCGCGGCGTCGCCCAAAGCGCGCCAGGCCAAATCCAAGGCGCGCTACCAGCGCTATGAAGATCTGCTCAAGAAGGCCAGCGAGAAGCAGACCCAGACGGCGCAGATCGTCATCCCGGTGGCCGAGCGCCTCGGCAACAACGTCGTTGACTTCGAAGGCCTCACCAAGGGTTTCGGTGACCGCCTGCTGATCGACGACCTGACCTTCAAGCTGCCGCCCGGCGGCATCGTCGGCGTGATCGGCCCGAACGGCGCCGGCAAGACGACGCTGTTCCGCATGATCACCGGCCAGGAGAAGCCCGATAAGGGCACGATCACCGTCGGCGAGAGCGTGCAGCTCGGCTATGTCGACCAGTCGCGCGACGCGCTCGACGGCAGCAAGAGCGTGTGGGAGGAGATCTCCGGCGGAAACGACCAGATCCTGCTCGGCAAGCGCGAGGTCAATTCGCGCGGCTACTGCTCGGCATTCAACTTCAAGGGCGCGGACCAGCAGAAGAAGGTCGGTGCGCTGTCGGGCGGTGAACGCAACCGCGTGCATCTCGCCAAGATGCTGAAGTCCGGCGCCAACGTGCTGCTGCTCGACGAACCGACCAACGACCTCGACGTCGACACGCTGCGCGCGCTGGAAGAAGCGCTGGAGGATTTTGCCGGCTGCGCCGTCATCATCAGCCACGATCGCTGGTTCCTCGACCGAATCGCGACCCACATTCTCGCCTTCGAGGGCGAGAGCCACGTCGAATGGTTCGAGGGTAACTTCCAGGACTACGAGAAGGACAAGATGCGCCGGCTCGGCCAGGACTCGGTGATCCCCCATCGCGTGAAGTACAAGAAGCTGACGCGCTGAAGCGCTACGCTCCCACCCTAGCCCAGGCTTGAAATGCGGTACCTAGCCAGAGTCTTCGCCGGCGCTCTCGCATTCAGCCTGGGAATTGGGCACCCCTGTGTGTCGCAGGCCAACGACTCGATGGCTGTTTTTGCCGCCGGCGGGCTGCAATTCCAGCCGACGAGCGAGCTGCGGATGACTAGCGAGGACCTGTATCTCAGCCCGCTCGAAGTCCGCGTCAGCTATACCTTTCTCAACCTCACCGGTCACGACGTCAGCGGCACGGTGGCCTTTCCGATGCCTGAAATCTCTGTCGCCGAGATGAGCGAAAGGCCTCATAAATTTCATGGTTCGTCTCTTGAGGGAGACATCTTCGATTTTCATGTCGAAGCCGCAGGCGAACTGATCAAGCCACAGGCCGACATTTATGCCTTCGTCAAAGACCGAAAAGGCGTTGAGAAGGATGTCACCGAGGTCCTGAGAAAATATCGTGTCCCTGTCATCAAGCCCGACCCCACCTACAGCACCCTCACCACGGACGAGATGAAGGCTCTTGTCGCGGCCGGCGTCGTGGACAACGACGAAGATCACCATCCCCTATGGTCGGTCAGGACCACCTTTCATTGGCAGCAGACGTTTCCCGCAGGGCAATCCATCTCGATCACTCATCGATACAAGCCGATCGTTGGCGGCAGTTGGATCAGAGCCAATATCCCCTCTGACGATGGCCGCTCCCAGGAATTCTGCTTCGACAAGACATTTGCCAGGTCCGCACAGGCACTCCCCGCCGACGACAACGGCATGCTGGGAGAAACACAACTCGAATACATCCTCAAGACCGGCGCCAACTGGGCTGGCCCCATCGGGACGTTTCGGCTGGAAATCGCCAAGGGCAGCGCAGATCTGGTATCGCTGTGCCCGATCCCCGGCTTGAAGCTGGAATGGCGAAGTCAGTCCTTTATCGCCGAGGCGAAGCAGTACACGCCGACAACCGACATCAAGCTCCTGTTCCTGTATCGCGCCTGCGACAAGGCTCCGTGCCAAAGCAACATGCCGAGCTGGCCCGGCCTTCCCCGTTGACCCGGAAGATTGAACTGGCCTCCTCGCTTGGAGGCTTGATGAAATTGCCGAAATTCACTGAACGGCCGCTTCCCCGCTCTGCGCCCTGCCCGGCTCGCGCCAGGCCTGTTATGATCGCTGCGGTGAATCGCCGCTGCCGGCTGCCTCGACAGCGCCGAAACACTGCACCTATTTGAAGCCGGCCTTTTCAGGCACGCTGGCATCCGCTGCGTGCCGTCCGTTCCATGCTCAAAGGAGTGCCGATGTCGCCGACGCCCCCGTCCCCCATCTCACGCAGCGCCGCGCTGCGCCCGCTGCCGATGCTGATCTTCGGATCGCGCTGGCTGCAGCTGCCGCTGTACATCGGCCTGATCGTGGCGCAGGGCGTCTATGTGGTGCTGTTCCTGAAGGAACTCTGGCATCTTGTCACCCACGCCGCAGACTTCAACGAGCAGCAGATCATGCTGGTGGTGCTCGGCCTGATCGACGTGGTGATGATCTCCAACCTCCTGGTGATGGTCATCGTCGGCGGCTATGAAACCTTCGTGTCGCGGCTCAATCTCGAAGGCCATCCCGACGAGCCGGAATGGCTCAGCCATGTCAACGCCAGCGTGCTCAAGATCAAGCTGGCGATGGCGATCATCGGCATCTCCTCGATCCATCTGCTGCGCACGTTCATCGAGGCAGGCAATCTCGGCGGCGCCGGCCGCACCACCAACTACACCGAGACCGGCGTGATGTGGCAGACCATCATCCATGTCGTCTTCATCCTGTCGGCGATCGGCATCGCCTATGTCGACAAGATCACCAACAGCGCGATCGAGTCGGCGCATCGCAGCGCCGCCGCCGAGCACTGAGGCTCCCATGATGCGGCGCGGTGGCGACGGCACCGGATCGTGGTCGAGGCTTGCAGGCCGCTTCGCGGCCTGCGCGCTCGCTGCTTTCGCCTGTCTCGCCGCGCCGCCGCCCGCGGCAGCCGCACCCGATCCGGCGTTCACCCGCTTCATCGCCTCGCTGTGGCCGGAGGCGCAGGCGGCTGGCGTGTCGCGCGCGACGTTCGACAGCGCGACACGCGGCCTCGAGCCGAACTACAAGCTGCCGGATCTCGTTCTGCCCGGCCGCAGCCCGTCGTCGGCGCCGCCGCAGGCGGAGTTCGTGCAGGTGCCCGCCGACTACGTCAAGGAGGCGACGATCGCCCGCCTTGCGACCGAAGGCCAGCGCCTGCAGCAACAGTACCGTCCGACGCTGTCGGCGATCGAGCAGCGCTTCGGCGTGCCGGCGACCGTGATCCTCGCGATCTGGGGCCGCGAGACCGACTACGGTCGCTACACCCTGCCCTACAACGCATTGCCGGTGCTGGCGACACAGGCCTATGTCGGCCGCCGCAAGGACCAGTTCCGCAACGAATTCATCCTGGCGCTGAAGATCCTCGACGAGGGCCATGTCGCGCTCAAGGACATGCGCGCGTCATGGGCCGGCGCCATGGGCCTGACCCAGTTCCTGCCGTCCGAGTTCTATCAGCATGCCGTCGATTTCGACGGCGACGGCCATCGCAACATCTGGACCTCGGTGCCCGACGCGCTGGCGTCCGCAGCGCAGCAGCTCAAGAACAAGGGCTGGCAGGCGGGTCTGCGTTGGGCCTACGAGGTGAAGGCGCCGCCCTCCGCCGACTGCACGCAGGGCGTACCCGAGGTGACCCGGCCGATTGGCGAGTGGCTAAAGCTCGGCTTCGTGCCGGTGCGTGGCCGGCAACTGTCGGCAGCGGAAAAGGCCGAGCCGGCGTCGCTGCTCCAGCCCGAAGGCATCTATGGCCCGGCGTTCCTGACCACGAAGAACTACTTCGTCATCAAGGAATACAATTTCTCTGACCTGTACGTGCTGTTCGTCGGCCACCTCAGCGACCGCATAAGCGATCCGCAACCGTTCGCGACGCCCTGGTCCGCCTCCACACAGTTGCGCACGACCGACGTCGAGGCGATGCAGCGCGAACTGACCCGGATCGGCCTCTACAGCGACAAGCTCGACGGCAAGGCGGGGATGAAGACCCGCGCCGCGCTCGGCGCCTACCAGAAAAAGGCTGGCCTCAAGGTCGACTGCTGGCCGAGTGCGGGCGTGCTGCGCACGCTGAACACAGCGCGCTGACGCCCACGACACGCTCCCCCAACAGCGGCATGAAAAAACCCGGCCATTGCTGACCGGGTCTTTCAATCGGACATCCGTGGATGGGATCAGTCGCAGGCCTGGACGCGGCGGAAGCGCCAGCCGTAACCATCCCAGAAGCGCTCGCGAACCCAACGGCACTCCGGCTCGACGACATAAGCCGGGCCTGGCGCATAGTAAGCGGGCGGCGGCGGCGGAGCGGCGGCAGCGCCGGCAAGTGCGCTGCCGAGCAGCGCACCACCGATCAGCCCGCCAGCGACACCGGCAGCGATCCGGCCACCGTCGGCCTGCGCGGCCGGCATGGCGACAGCAAGCGATCCGGCGATCGTAGCAACCGCGAGAAACGCAGAAAGGGTCTTCTTCATTCTCATTCTCCTCAGATCACGCCGAGCCCGGCGCTGGGAATTGGTCCGACTCAAGAGCCCATCTCAGGCCCATTTTAGCTTGTTCGTCCCGTCAGTGAAAGCGCCCCCGCCGGCTCGGCGGAAACCGCAACGCTCGTCCCCGCGACCATCTTAATGGATTTTCCTGCCAGGGTCTTAAAAAACAGGTCTCAAACACCGGCAGGACGTCCAGAGGTCTGCAGGATTATTCAAAGCCGCTCATTTACGGCCCAATTTTGGCGTTCCGTTTGATCACGCCCTCATGAACGGGCGCCCAGGCCGGCCGTCCACTGCTTTCCCGCCCGCATGGCGGCGCCCGGGGCACCGCCATGCAGGATCGGTTACAGGCCCGTCGTGGCAGATTGATCAGCTACGCGCCTGATCGGTTACAGACCTGATCAATTGCACACCTGGACACGACGGCTGCTCCAGCCGTAGCCATCCCAGACGCGCTGGCGGGTCCAGTAGCACCCACCGCCATAATAGGCCGGGCTGGCGACATAGGCCGGACCGCCGTAATATCCATAGCCTGGCCCATAGTAGCCAGGCCCGGCGAGAGCGCCGCCCAGAATGGCTCCGGCAGCCAGTCCGCCGATAATGCCAGCAGCCACCGCACCGCCGCCGCGCGCTTCCGCGGGGGCCGGCGTGGCAATCGCCGTGGCGGCCACCAGGCCCACAGCCGCCAATGCCATCAGTGCTCGTTTCATGGCTCACTCCTGATCCCTCTCACAGACGACACAGCTAACGCATCGTCGAGCACAGGGTTTCATATCCGCCTTGAATGGCCCATGAACGCCGCCGCCGGATTCCCGCCATGTTCCTTGTGGGTTCCTTGCAGCCCCCTACGGTGGCGGGCACGACCACGCTATTTCGCGGGCGCATCCTTGGCCGCAGGGGCATCCTTGGCCGAAGGCGCATCCTTGGCCGGCTCGGCAGCCTTCTTGTCGCCACCCGGCTGAGCCCTGGCCTGCAGTTGCTCGAGCGACCTCTGCAGGACGATGATCGTGCCGCCCAGTGCCTCGACCCGGGCCTTCAACGCGGCGATCTCGCGGGCCGCGGCGTCGATCTTCTGCTGCTGTGCGAGAGCACCTTGCGTCATCGTCTTTTTCAGGAAATCGACATTGCTCTGCAGGCAGCTGGTCCGCCGTTCCATGGTCTTCTCGGCGGTGCAGATCTCGATCCCCGGTACGTCCTGCGCCATCGCGGCACCGACCGCCAGCATCGACAACGTCAGCGCATAACCGCCTGCTCTCAGCATCACGACCTCTCCCGGCTGCGGCCGGGAACAGCCGGCCTCGGATTCTCCCGCGCCCTCGCAATCGCGGCGCGCCTGTGTTCTAACACTTTCGTGCCCTCTTCGAAGGCGCGACCTGCCGTCACGCTCCGACAACAGTCGTATCCGCACCAAGATCCCCTCATGCGCGCGCATACCATCGCCGTCGCCGGTTGTGGCCTCGCCGGTCTCACCACTGCCCTGCTGCTGCATCGGGATGGCCACGACGTCACTCTGTTCGAACGCTTCGACACCCCGCGCCCGCTCGGCTCGGGCCTGATGCTGCAGGCGACCGGCCTCGCCGTGCTGCGCGAGCTCGGCCTCGACGGCACCGTCCTCGCCGCAGGCGCACGCATCGATCGTCTGATCGGCAAGGCCGTGCCGTCCGGACGAACCGTGCTGGATGTGCGCTTCGCCGCGCGCGGCCCGCAGGCCTTCGGCCTCGGCATTCACCGCGGCGCCTTGTTCGATGTTCTGTTCCAGGCTGTGATCGCCGCCGGTATTCCAGTCATCACCGGCCGAACCGTCACGGCAGCATGGCTCGACGGTGATGGGCGGCGCACGTTGTGTTTCCACGAGACCTCGCCCGCGGGCCCGTTCGATCTCGTGGTGGACGCGCTGGGTATCGGCAGCCCGCTGCTTGCCGCCCGTGGCCGCGCACTGCCCTATGGCGCGCTGTGGGCATCCCTCGACTGGCCCGCGAACACCGGCTTCGACGCCCACGCACTGGAGCAGCGTTACGTCCGCGCCAGCACCATGGCGGGCGTGCTGCCGATCGGATCCGCGCCGGGAAGCACCTCACCGCAGACCGCGTTTTTCTGGTCGCTGCGCAGCGACCGCCTCGACGACTGGCGGCAGCGTGGCCTTGCCGCATGGAAGGCCGATGTGCTGCAGGTGTGGCCGGCAACGGCACCGCTGCTCGCAGAGATCGAAACGCCCGAGCGCCTCACCTTCGCGAGCTACGTTCATCGCACCGCGGCCACCGCCGCGGAGCCCGCCCTGGTGCATATCGGCGACGCCTGGCACGCCACCAGCCCGCAGCTCGGCCAGGGCGCCAACATGGCCTTCCTCGATGCTTACGCGCTCGCGAAGACGCTGCGCGAAGGCACGAACGCGACCGCAGCCGGCGCGCGCGCGATCGCACTGCGCCGCGGCCATGTCCGGCTCTATCAGGGCATGAGCGCGCTGTTCACACCGGTGTATCAATCGGACAGTCGCCTGCTGCCGCTGCTGCGCGACCGCATCGCGGGGCCGCTGTCGAAGATCTGGCCGGCAACGCGCATTCTCGCCGCCATGGTCGGTGGTCTCATCGGCAGGCCATTTGCGCCCCTCGGCCTCAATGTCGGCACCACGGTGCCGCACGACGACCCGCTGACGACGATCGCCGGCCCAGCCCCGCTGATCGTGTTCGATGGCGAATGCGTGCTGTGCTCGACCCAGGCCCAGTTCGTGCTCCGGCACGACCGCGCGCGGCGCTTCCGCCTGACCACGGCGCAGGGCGCAGTCGGACAGGCGTTGTATCGGCATCTCGGGCTGCCGACCGACAGCTATCAGACCATGCTGCTGATCGAGGGCGGTGAGGCGCAAATGCATTCCGATGCCGTCCTCGGCATTGCGCATGGCCTCGGCTGGCCATGGCGCGCCGCCGGACTGCTGAAGGTAATCCCGCGCGCGTGGCGCAATCGCGCTTACCGCCTGATCGCCCGCAACCGCTATCGCTGGTTCGGACGTCACGACGTCTGCTGGCGGCCGACACCCGACATGACGGACCGCATCCTGTGACACGAGTGCTGGTGATCGGCGGCTATGGTGGTTTCGGCCTGCGCATCGCACGCCGTCTCGCCGCCGATGGCTGGCAGGTGCTGGTCGCGGGCCGCGATCTCGCCAGGGCGACAGCCGCCTGCGCCGGCACGCCGGGCCTTGCGCCGCTGGCATTCGATCGCGACCGAGATCTCCACGCCGTGGTGGCGCAGCACCGGCCGTTTGCCGTCGTCGACGCCGCCGGCCCCTTTCAGGGCGCAGGCTACGACGTCGCGCGGGCCTGCATCGCCGAGCGCTGCCACTATCTCGACATCGCCGATGGCCGCGCCTTCGTCGCCGGTATCGGCGCACTCGATGCCGCGGCGCGCGAGGCCGGCGTCGCCGCCATCGCTGGGGCATCGAGCGTGCCCGCCTTGTCAGGCGCGGTCGTCCGCGCGCTCACTCACGACCTCACCGACCTGCGTGCCATCGACATCGCGATCAGCGCCTCGAACCGCGCAACCGCTGGCGTCGCTGTCAGCCGCGCGATCTTTTCCTATCTCGGCCGCCCGTTGCCGTTATGGCGCCATCGCCGCACCGAGACCGGCCATGGCTGGCAGGACCTGCGGCGCGCCGACTTCCATGTCGCTGGCGAGCCCTCACTCAAGGGCCGGCTGATCGCGCTCGCCGACGTGCCCGACCTCACGTTGCTGCCGGAGCGCCTGCCCGGCCGTCCTGCCGTGAGCTTTCGCGCCGGGACGGAGCTGACGCTGCAAAACCTTGCGGTGTGGGCGCTGAGCTGGCTGGTACGCTGGGGCTGGCTCGTCCACCCGGAGCGGCTGCTGCCCCTGCTGCTGCGCGTGCAGCGCCTCACTGCTAAACTTGGCAGCGATCGCTCCGCGATGATCGTGCGGACCTTCGGCGTGCGCGGCGACGCCCGCTGCGAGCGGCGCTGGACGCTGATCGCCAATGACGGCTGTGGCCCGGAGATCCCCGGCCTGGCCGTGCCGGTCCTGCTGCGCCAGCTTCGCGATGGCGCGCTGGCGCCTGGTGCCCGCGATGCCGGCACGCTGCTGACGATTGCCGACGTCGCGCCTGCGTTCGCCGCCATGCCGGTGCGCCATGCCATCACCACCCACGACTTGCCGCCGCCGCTCTACGCCCGGGTGATGGGTGATGCGTTCGCGGCGCTGCCGCCGCGCGTGCGGGCAATGCACGACGTGCTGCGTGACCACGGCGCCCGCGGACGCGCCGTTGTCACGCGCGGCCGCGGGCTCATCGCGCGGGTGATCGCTCGGCTGTTCGGCTTCCCGCCGGCTGGCGAGCACGACCTCCATGTCAGCTTCGACGAGCGCGATGGCATCGAGACCTGGACGCGCAACTTCGGCGGCAAGGCCTTCCGCAGCCGGCTGTCGCAGCATGGCCCACTGCTGGTGGAGGCATTCGGCCCGCTGCGCTTCGGCTTCGCGCTGCCGGCTGATGACAGGGGATTGACCATGCAGATGCGACGCTGGTGGTTTGGACCACTGCCGTTGCCGCTGGCGCTGGCGCCGCGCTCGGAGGCGCGCGAATGGCAGGCCGACGACCGCTTCCAGTTCGACGTGCCGATCGCACTGCCGATGGTCGGCGTCATCGTGCACTATCGCGGCTGGCTGGCGTAGCGGCCAAGAAAAAAACCGCAAGCAACAAGGCTCGCGGCTTTTGAAAGGATCGATGTCGGAGCGATCAGCGCTCGGCGAACGCCTTCTCGACCACGAACTGGCCGGGCTCGCCATGATTGCCCTCGACGAAGCCGCGCCGCTCGAGCAGTTCCTTGGTATCCACCAGCAGCGCCGGGCTGCCGCAGATCATGACGCGGTCATGCTCCGCCTCGAGATCGGCGACGCCGATGTCCTGGAACAGCTTGCCGGTTTCCATCAGGTCGGTGATGCGGCCGCGGTTGCGGAACGGGTCGCGCGTCACGGTCGGGTAATAGATCAGCTGGTTACGCACCATCTCGCCGAGCAGTTCGTCCTGCGGCAGCTTCTCGGTGATCATCTCGCCATAGGCGAGTTCCTTGACGTGACGGCAGCCGTGCAGCAGCACGACCTTCTCGAAGCGCTCGTAGGTCTCCGGATCCTTGATCACGCTGAGGAACGGCGCGAGGCCAGTGCCGGTACCAACGAGGTAGAGGTTGCGGCCATTGTGCAGGTTGTCGATCACCAGCGTGCCCGTCGCCTTGCGGCTGACAATGATGGAATCGCCTTCCTTGAGATGCTGCAGGCGCGAGGTCAGCGGACCGTCCGGCACCTTGATCGAGAAGAACTCGAGCTCTTCCTCGTAGTTCGCGCTGGCGACGCTGTAGGCGCGCAGCAGCGGCTTCTCGTTGACCTTCAGGCCGATCATCGTGAATTCGCCGTTGCGAAAGCGGAACGAAGGATCGCGGGTCGTCCGGAAACTGAACAGGGTATCCGTCCAGTGATGGACGCTGAGAACGCTTTCCTGATTGAAGTTGCTCATCGCACGTGATCCGTCGTTCGCCAGACTGTGGCTGAAATTCTGCGAATTTCAGTTTGGGGAGGCTGGAGGTTGAACTTGTCTCGGCAATTCGTTTGTGTACTAATGATTACGCCGGCCCAGCCCGACCGTCAAGACGGTCCGAGGGCAAGATTTATCTAGGAGATTTTGGGCTCAAAAGGAACGCGCTGCGCCGCAACAAAATTCTCTTTTTCAACGCGTTAGGGTTATTCTGGTTCTAAAAACAGCCCCAAAGGGGAAAGTGGCTCCAAGGGGTACAAAACGAGCACAAAAGGCACAAAGGAACGACCGCCATGGCCCACGATGAACCCCAGGCAACCGGCCCGACCAAGCTGGTGATCCGTAACATCGGCCTCCTGCTCAGCGGAGATCTCGACAAGCCGATCCTCGATGCCGACACCATCGTGGCCGAGAATGGCCGCATCAGTGCCGTCGGCCGGGCCAAGGATGTCGACACCGAAGGCGCCACAACCGTCATCGATGCCAACGGCACCGCGGTGACGCCGGGTCTGATCGACAGCCATGTGCATCCCGTGGCCGGTGACTGGACGCCGCGCCAGAACCAGATCGGCTGGATCGACAGCTTCCTCAACGGCGGCGTCACCACCATGATTTCCGCGGGCGAGGTCCACATGCCGGGCCGCCCGCGCGATGTCACCGGCGTCAAGGCGATGGCGATCTTCGCCCAGCGCGCGTTCGACGCCTTTCGCCCCGGCGGCGTCAAGGTGCACGCCGGCGCCCCGGTAATCGAGCCGGGCATGACCGAAGAGGATTTCAAGGAACTCGCCGCCGCCGGCGTCAAGCTGCTCGGCGAGGTCGGCCTCGGCGGTGTCAAGGACGGCACCACCGCCAGGCAGATGGTGGCGTGGGCGCGCAAGTACGGCATCCAGAGCACCATCCACACCGGCGGCCCGTCGATCCCCGGCTCCGGCCTGATCGGCGCCGACGTCGTTCTCGAAGCCGACACCGACGTCGTCGGCCACATCAACGGCGGCCACACGGCGCTGCCCGACGGCGAGATCCGCTGCATCTGCGAGGGCTGCAAGCGCGGCCTCGAGCTCGTGCACAACGGCAACGAGCGCGCCGCGCTCTACACCCTGCGCGTCGCCAAGGAGATGGGCGATCTCCATCGCGTCATCCTCGGCACCGACGCGCCGGCCGGTTCCGGCGTGCAGCCGCTCGGCATCCTGCGCATGGTTTCGCTGCTGTCGTCGCTCGGCGACGTCGCCGCGGAAACCGCCTTCTGCTTCGCCACCGGCAACACCGCACGGATGCGCACGCTCGACTGCGGCCTGATCGAAGTCGGCCGCGCCGCTGATTTCGTCATCATGGACAAGGCCCAGCACTCCGCCGGCAAGAACCTTCTCGACAGCGTGCAGCTCGGCGACCTGCCCGGCATCGGCATGACCATCATCGACGGCATCGTGCGCACCCAGCGCAGCCGCAACACACCGCCGGCGACCAAGGTGCCGACGATCGTTCACGCCTGAGACGATCCACATCCCGTGCGTTCCGGCCATCCACCCAGTCAGCCGGAACGCGGACCGACCCCAGGACGATCAGACCGAGACGGCCTCCACCGAGCGTGCATAGTCGGCCCACAGCGAGGCGTATTCCGGCGTCCGGGCGAGCAGTTGCTCATGGCGGCCGTCGCCAACCAATCGGCCTTGGTCCAGCACCAAAATGCGGTCGGCGCCGCGGGTAGCGGCAAGATGGTGCGACACCAGGATCAGCAACCGCTCGCGCCCCCAGGCGGCAAGCCGCTGTTCGAGCGCCACCGCCGCCTCGGCGTCGAGGAACGCAGTCGGCTCGTCGAGCAGGGCGAGCGCGGGATCCCGTACCACCGCCCGCGCGATCGCGAGACGCTGACGCTGGCCGCCCGACAGCGAGCGGCCACCCTCGTTGAGCTCGCTGTCCATCCCTTTCGGCAAGGCCTCGACAAACCCGGCTGCGCCGGCGAAGTGCAGCGCTTCGTGCAATCCGGCGTCATCATGACGCCTGCCCGATGCGGCGATGGCCTCGCGGATGGTGCCAGAGAACAGCATCGTCTCCTGATCGACTACACCGAAGCGGCCGCGCAACCAGCGCGGATCGTAGTGGCGCAGGTCGTGACCGAAGACCTCGACGCGTCCGTCGTAGCCGCCGAGCAATCCCAGCAGAATCCGGACGAGGGTCGACTTGCCTGAGCCGTTGCGGCCGACCAGCGCCACCACGCCGCGCGCCGGCAACGCCACATTGATGTCGTCGAGCGCCGGACGGCTGGCGTCGGGATAGGTCAGCGACACCCCGGACAGCACGATGCCGCCATTGCCGAACGCGCGGCGCGGCGGATCGATCATGGCGCGCTCGCGCGGCTCGGACACGAAGCTGCGGATCCGCTCAAGCGCGACCGCCGCCTCCTGATAGCTGCGATAGAGATCGCCCGCCGACAAAAGCGGTCCGGTGATGCGGCCAGCAAGCAGCTGCAGCGCCAGCAGCTCTCCGACGGTCAGATGCCCCTGGAACATGCGCCAGCAGCCCAGCCCGACGACAAGCAGCGTCAGACCGCGCGACACCACCTGGGAACGCAGTTGAAAGCCGCGGTTGAGGTCCATCAGCAGCGCCAGCTTGGCCAGCATGGCCCTGGTCATGACGTCCCAGCGGCGCATGCGGCCGCCTTCGAGCGCCTGCGCCTTGATGGTGGCGATGCCATTGACGCTTTCCGACAGCACGTTCTGGCGCGTGCCGATGCTGCCGTAAAACTCGTCGGCTGCCCGGTGCAGCGGGCCGAGTTGCGAGCGCATCAGCATCAGCAGCCCTGGCACGATCGCGACGAAGACCAGGCCAATCAGTGGATCGTAGGCGATCATCAGCACCAGCGCGACGATCGCTCCGCCGGTGTCGAAGACGACATGCGGAACGCGATACAGCACGAAGTCGCGGATCTTGGTCGCCTGCTGAAAGTGGTTGAGGATGTCGCCGCTGCGGAAATCACCACCATCGATGCGGGCCCGCATCAGGTGCGCGAAGGTGCGCCGCGACAGCCGCTGATCGAGGAACACGACAAGGCCGGTCATCAGCTTCTGCCGCCACGACGACAGCGCCGCCTCGACCACGACCGACGCCCCCGCCAGCAGCCCGAGGCCGGCCAACGCCCACTCGGCATGGCCGGTGACGATGGCGTCGACCGCTTTCTGGGTGCTGACGGGAAACACCAGCGCCGCCGCGTAGATCACACAGGTCATCGCCAGGACGGCGGCCACCTGCCAGCGCCTTAGCATCAAGATACCGCCGACCCAGTGCCACCCGAACCGCGTTTCGTCAGTCGCCGGCCGCTGCGCCATATCTGCCCCTCCCCTGAAGCGGGCGGTGCACTAAGCGTCCCGGTCCGGCGATATTGTGGCCGGCGCGAACGGCCAAGCAAATAAGGGGATCAGCGCAACTGCGACAGCAGCGCCAGCAGCGTCTCGCGATCCCGCGGCGACAGCGGCCCAAGCGTCGTGTCGCTGATGGCGATCGCATTCGGCAGCGCCTTCTCCGCGGCAAGCTGTCCGGCCTTGGTCAGGCGGACAAGAAGCCGGCGGCCGTCATCCGGGTCGGCGCCGGTCTCGGTAAGTCCACGCGCGGTGAGACGGTCGATGACGCCCTTGATGGTGGCGACATCCATGGCGGTGAGGCGCCCCAGCTGGTTCTGCGAGATCGGCCCGACCTCGAGCAGCTTGACCAGCGCCGCCCACTGGGTTGGGGTCAGCCCACCGCCGATATGCTCAGCGAAGATCGTAGAGTGGCGCTGCGACACCTGGCGGAGAATGAAACCGATCTGCTCTTCCAGCACATAGGGCAGCGGCTTGCGCTGAGGTTTCGGCGACGCGGCCTTGTTCATGACGGCTCCCCCCGCAAAACGGATCGCTGCCGGGCACAGCGACTATGGTATTTATAGCGCCGGCCCGCTCGTTCGCCAATCGACGCGGCCGTCAGACCGCGAGATAGGCATCGCGAATGTCGGGACGTGAATCGAGCTCGGCCATGGTGCCGCTGAAGCAGATCCGGCCGCGCTCGATGATGTAGGCGCGGTCCGAAATCAAGCGCGCAAAGTGCAGGTTCTGCTCCGACACCAGGATGCTGACGCCCTCCTGCTTCATGGTGAGAATCGCGCTCGCCATCTGCTCGACGATCTTGGGCGACAGCCCCTCCGACGGCTCATCCAGCAGGATCAGCGAGGGATTGCCCATCAGCGTGCGGGCAATGGTCAGCATCTGCTGTTCGCCGCCGCTCATGCGCCCACCCGGACGGCCGCGCATCTCACCGAGATTGGGAAACAGAGAAAACAATTTCTCCTGCGTCCAGCGCGGTGCGTTGGGACGCGCCGGCTGGCGGCCGACCTCAAGATTTTCCTCGACGGTCAGGTCGGTGAAGATGCGGCGTTCCTCCGGAACATAACCAAGGCCGCCGCGCACGATGGCATGGGTCGGCTTGTCGGAGACGTCACGGCCCTCGAACACGATCTGGCCGCGGCGCTGGTTGACGAGCCCGACGATCGAGCGAAATGTCGTCGACTTGCCTGCGCCATTGCGGCCGAGCAGCGCCACCACCTCGCCGCCGCTGACCTCGAGCCCGACATCGAACAGGATGTGCGCGGGACCGTAGAAGCTGTTGAGCCCGGAAACCTGAAGTTTTGCGCCCTGAGCGGTCGTCATGCCGGAACTCCTGCGTGGCCGGCTTCGTACAGCAGCCCTTCGCCGAGATAGATCGCGCGCACCTGCGGATCGTTGCGCACCGCTTCGGGCGAGCCCTCCGCGATCAGCGTGCCGCGGTTGAGCACCAGCACGCGGTCGGAATGCTCGAACACCACGTCCATGTCATGTTCGGTGAACAGCACGCCGATCTGCTTCTCGCGCGCGATGCGCGCGGTCAGCCGCATCAGTTCGACCCGCTCCTTGGGCGCCATGCCCGCGGTCGGCTCGTCCATCAGCAGGATTTTCGGGGAATTGGCGAGCGCGATCGCCAGCTCCAGACGCTTGAGATCACCATAGGCCAGCTCGCCGCAGGGGCGATCGCCATAGGCGCCCATGCCGACAAGGTCGAGCAAGGCGTCGGCATCGGCGCGCGCGAACTTCGGCATCGACAGCCACATGTTGAACAGCTTCGAGGCATGGGACGACAACGCCACCTGAACGTTCTCCCGCACCGTCATGGTCGGGAACGTCGCGGTGATCTGGAAGGTCCGCCCGACCCCGAGCCGCCATACCGCGCGCGGCGCACGGCCCGTCGTCTCCTGGCCAAGCAGCGTGATGCGCCCGGCATCCGGCGGGATCTGGCCGTTGAGCATGTTGAAACAGGTGGTCTTGCCGGCACCGTTCGGACCGATCAGGGCAAGGATCTCGCCCGCGGCGACTTCGAAAGAAACACCGCGGACCGCATGCACGCCGCCATAGGACTTGGTCAGGCCTTCGACCGTGAGGATGGTGGTCATTCGGCGCTCCCCAGCTTCGGTGCGGCGCTGAGCGCCGACGGCTTGCCAAGGGTGCGAGACCGCCAGCGGTCGCGCACGCTCTCCATGATGCCGACGATACCCTTGGGGAAGGCCACCACCAGCAGCACGATGACGCCGCCGAGCACAAGCTTGGACTGGTCGCTTTGACTCACCAGCCAGATGTTGAGCGCTTTGAACACCACGGCGCCCACGACCGCGCCGGAGATCGTCTCGACGCCGCCGAGCAGCACCATCACCAGCGCGTCGACCGACAGCGAGATACCGAGGCTGTCGGGGAACACGCTGCCCTTGAGATAGGCGAACAGCGCGCCACCGATCGCAGCGGTCGTGCCCGCGATGACAAAGGCGAGCCACTGGATACGCTTGCCGTCGATGCCGATCGACTCGCTGCGCAGCATCGAATCGCGCGTCGCACGCAGCGCGTAACCGAAGGGCGAGAACACCAGAACCCGCAGGCCGACGACGACACAGGTCGCGATCGCCAGCGACAGCCAGTAGAACCGCGCGGGCGTCGCGACCCAGGCCGCGGGCCAGACGCCCAGCAAACCGTTATCGCCACCGGTGACCCCGACCCATTGGAACGCGATCGACCACACGATCTGCGCGAAGGCGAGAGTCAGCATGGCGAAATACACGCCTGAGAGCTGCACGGCAAAGAAGCCGAAGATCACCGCCCCCGCGAGCCCGAGCAACGGCCCGAGCATGAGGCAGGCGATCATCGGCAGTCCCGCGAGTTTGGCAAGAAACGCAACACCATAGGAGCCGAGGCCGAAATATGCGGCGTGACCGAACGAGGCCAGACCGCCGACCGACATCAGGAAGTGCAGGCTGGCAGCGAAGATGATGTAGATGACGATCTCTGCCCCCACCGTCAGCGAATAGGTGCCGCCGACCAGCGGCAGCGCCGCAGCGGCGATCAGCACCGCGAGCGATGCCAGCCGCTCGTGGGTGGTGAGCGGCTGCCATGGCCGCACGGCGAGGCCCGGCGTGCGCCGCGCCGGCGCCTCCGGCTTGCCGAACAGGCCCCACGGCCGCACGATCAGCACCGCGGCCATCACCAGGAAGACGAGAATGATGGAGATCTTCGGGAAGATCAGGATGCCGAACGCATTCAGCTCGGACACCAGCACCGCGGCGACGAACGCGCCGGTGATGCTGCCGAGGCCGCCGATCACCACCACCACGAATACGTCGACGATGATGCGCAGGTCCATGGTGTGGTTGACGGCATCGCGCGACAGCTGCAGCGCGCCGCCGAGCGCGGCGAGAAAGACGCCGACCGCGAACACGCTGGTGAACAACCATTTCTGGTTGACGCCGAGCGCTGCGACCATGTCGCGATCCTGCGTCGCGGCGCGCACCAGCACGCCCCAGCGGGTGCGGTGGAACAGCAGCCACAGCGCGCCGAGCACCACCGGGCCGATCACCATCAGGAAGACGTCGTAGGACGGCAGTGCCTGGCCGAATACGTCGATGGCGCCCTTGAGGCCGGGCGCACGGCGGCCGAGAAGATCGTCCGGCCCCCAGATCATGACCACGAGATCCTCGACCATCAGCGTCAGGCCGAAGGTCGCGAGCAACTGAAAAAGCTCCGGCGACTTGTAGATCCGGCGCAGCAGCAAGACCTCGACGACGACGCCGACCGCGGCGATGATCAGCGCCGCCAGCACGATGCCGCCCCAGAAGCCGACAGCCCCCGACAGCCGTTCGGTCAGCGTAAACGCGACGTAGGCGCCGAGCATATAGAACGCGCCGTGCGCGAAGTTGACGATGCGCGTCACGCCGAAAATGATCGACAGGCCGGAGGCGACGAGAAACAGCGATGCCGCGCTCGCAAGGCCTGTCAGGAACTGGACGACATAAAAGCTCATCTCACATCCGCGTCGAATGGTCGTGAATCGCCCGAGGCGGGAGTGCCTGGGGACGATCGCGGCGGCAGGCCGCCGCGATCCCTGTCTTCAGCGTCAGTCCTTCGGGCGCACCTTGGCGACCTCTTCAAGGCTCGGCAGGAAGTCGGCGCCGTCGCGGTAGACCGAACCGACCATCACGCCCTTGCCGTCCTTGACCGAGGTCTTGCCGACATAGGCGCCGAGGGTCGATTGATGGTCTTCCTTGCGGTAGGTGATCTCGCCGAACGGCGATGCCAGCTTGATGCCTTCGGCCGCGGCAATCAGTTTGTCCGCGTCGGAGGAGTCCGCCTTGGCGAGGATCGCCGCCGCAGACTTGATCAGCTCATAGCCAACCACAGAGCCGAGGCGCGGATAGTCGTTGTACTTGGCCTGGTAGGCCTTGAGGAACGCGGCATGCTCCGGCGTCTTGATGTCGTACCAGGGATAGCCGGTGACGATCCAGCCTTCCGGCGTCTCGTCCTTGAGCGGATCGAGGTACTCGGGCTCGCCGGTCAGGAAGCTGACCACCGCGCGATCCTTGAACAGGCCGCGGGTGTTGCCTTCGCGCACGAACTTGACGAGGTCCGGACCGAAGGTGACGTTGAGGATGGCTTCCGGCTTGTCGGCGGCGAGCGCCTGCACCACCGGGCCGGCGTCGATCTTGCCCTGGGGCGGCCACTGCTCGCTGACCCACTGGATGTCCGGGCGCTTCTTCGACAGCAGCGCCTTGAACACCGCGACCGCAGACTGCCCGTACTCGTAATTCGGCGCGACGGTGGCCCAGCGCTTGGCCGGCAGCTTCGCTGCCTCGTCCGCCAGCATCGCCGCCTGCATGTAGTTCGACGGCCGGAGACGGAACGTATAGCGGTTGCCGCTCGCCATGGTGACGGCGTCGGTCAACGGCTCGCCGGCGAGGAAGAATACCTTCTTCTGCTTGGCGAAGTCGCTGACGGCAAGACCGATGTTGGAGAAGAACGTGCCGGAGATCATGGCGACGCCTTCGCTGGCGACCAGCTCGTTGGCCGCCGTCACGGCGTCGGCCGGCTTGCCATTATCATCCTTGGAGATGACGACCAGCTTCTTGCCCTTGATGCCGCCGGCGGCATTGATCTCCTCGACCGCGAGCTGCCAGCCCTTGCGGTAGGGATCGGTGAAGGACGGCAGCGCGGAGTAGCTGTTGATTTCGCCGATCTTGATCTCGCCATCCGCGCGCGCTGCGGTGGAGAGGCCCGATAGCGCCAGACCGAGCGCTGCGGCCGCGAGCCCCATGACCGGCCCCGCAGCGAAGAGACGTGTGCGTCGTTGCATGTAGTCCTCCAGTGTTTGCGAAGGCTCGACCGGCCCTCGTTCGATTGTGATCGTCCCTTTTTCGTCCGGCGCTGTCATCCGTTTCTTTCAGCTGAGATCAGCGCAGGCCGTCGTCTCCCTTGACCTCTGCAACTGTCAGGCCACCGACACGCGGCAAAGGCCGGCCGCTGTCGGTCACCGCGACCGCGACCATGATCTCGTTGGCACGCGGTGCGTCGTTGATCTGGACCTCCATGCCGTCGAAGTGGCTGCGCACGAAGGCCGCGTCCTTGTGGCCGAGCGGAATGTCCAGCACGGCGCCGAGACCACCGCGCTTTTTCGACGACGGGATCAGCGCTGCGCCCTTGCCGAGGACCTTGCGCACCGGTGCGCCCATCTTCGGGTGCAGCAGCGCGGCGGCATGTTCGAGCTCGCCGTTCTCGCCGACCGCAGCGGCCTTGCCATAGCTCTGTGCCCGCGGCCCCTCGATGCCGAGCGCCGCGACCGCCCTCTCCGCGAGCAGGCCGCCCAGTTCCTCGCCAATCTCGATCAGCGGCGACAGATCCTCGACATAACGCCCGGCGAACGGGTTCTCGATCACCGCGATCGCCGCGGCACGACGGGTCGGCGGATTGACGTCGCGGCCGCCTTCCTGGCGGGTTTCCTCGACGACGGTGACGATCTTGCGAATGACGGCCTTCATCGCAATCCATCCTCTCCCTTGATGTCGCTGGCCTTGAGCCCCCCGACCCGGGCGTGAACACGCGAGCCGGTGGTCATGACAAGAGCGAGCAGCATTTCGTCGGCCCGCGGCGCATCCGCGATACCGACCTCCATGGCGTCGAAATGCGAGCGCACATAGGAGGCGTTGATATGGGTCACCGGCACGTCGAGTCGCGCGCCCGGCCCCGCCACCTTCTTGGCCGAAGGAACGATGGCCTTGGCCTCGCCGAGCGCGTGACGCATGGCGTAACCGCCGGGCACATGCCACAGCGCGCCGTGTTCGAGCTCGCCGGCCGAACCGACGATCGCCCCCTTGCCGTAGCCCTGAATCAGCTGGGGATCGCCGCCGAGCGCCTTGAGCAGCGCACCCGCCATGTCGACGCCGAGCGGGTTGAGATCGTCCATGAAGCCGGAGATGTCCTCGACATACCGCCCGGCGAACGGATTGCGGATGACGGCGAGCGCCGCACCGCGGCGCAGCGGCACCGCGACCGGCTTGCCGCCCTCGTGAAAGATCTCCTCGACCTGGATCAGGCGCTTGCGGATGACGACATCAGGCATTGATCAGACTTTCCTGGTGATCAGAATCAGTAGGGGCCGACGCCACCAGCGCCGGCGCGGAATGACCGGACAGCGCCGTTGCGATGCCCGCAAGCCGTGTCGCGCCCTGCAGCCGCAAGGCCACGCCATGGATCAGGCCGCGCGCGAGCAATCGCTCGGCCATCGCGACGCCGGCGTCAAGCGCCGCATCGACGTCGAACGAAGCCAGCGACGCAACGTCGCGGGTGACAAGGCGATCCCCGAGATCGCTGTCGGGCTGCAGTTCGCATGCCGGCGCACGCACCACGGCCGGATGCCCGGGAAGATCGACGGCGTTGGCCACGATAGTGGCGGCCGCATCGGCCTGTGCGGCGGTGGCGGCGAGAATGGTAACGGCGTCGGCGATGCCCAGCGAGAAGCTGCGGCCGCGCCGGCCGGAAGTCGCAACGCCACGCACCGGCTGCTGCGCATCGATGGTCGCCGAGCCAATCAACGCCGGCGCATCCGGACGATCGACGAGGCCAACGGTGAAGCGCTGGCCCGGCGCGAGATGCAGCGCGATGTCGCCGCCGTTGTTGACGTAGGCGCGCGCGAGCGGCGCGGCCTGCGTCATTGCAGTGAGAATCTCCTCGGCCACGGCACCAGCGACCGCCGCCATTGGCGTGATGAACTGAGCAGCCGCAAACGGCGCCACGGCCTCATGCATCCGGCGGGCGATATGACCGTTCAGCGCCGTCTCGCCGGCGCGCGCCGGCCGGCGCAAGTCGGCGAGCTCGACGCAAAGTTCGTCGAGCACGCCCGCGAAGCGCTTCACCGCCGCCGCGTACGCGGCCTCGACATGATAATCGGCGCCGAACGCCTGGATGACGAGATCGATCGGCCCGTCCTGCAGGTGAAGGCGCCGGCCATCTGCCAAAAACCTGACCTGCGGGACGCGCGCCATCATCCGCGAACCTCTTTCGTCGAGGCTTCGGCGGGCGGCCCCTGCCGCAGCACTTCCGTGGTATCTTTCAGACCCGACAGCGGCTGGACATGATCCATGTGGCCGCCGAGCGCCGCATAGTCCGACAGCCGCATGGTGAACTCGATCGGCGCGACCAGCGCCGGGGTCGGCACATAGCCGAACGCCCCCTGCGGCATCTGCGTGACGTCGACCATGAAGGTGATGCCGCCGCCGGGCCAGACATAGACCGGCGCGCCGCCGCTGGTGACGTTGGTGAGCGCATCCTTGACCGAGCGTGTCAGCCGCACCGGGTTGTCGGTGACGCCGGCACGCAGCGAGCCGCCCGCGCCACCCATGAACAGCACCGTGCACAGCGCCGGCTCGCAGTTCTCCTGAATGCGCTCGACCGAGAGCTGCAGCTCCGGCGGCAGGTCCTTTGCCACCGGCTTAAGAGCTTCGTCGAGCTCGAAATAGGCGTAGTGCTCGCCGGTGGTGCTGACCATCAGCATGCGCAGGCCCGCCTTCGCCTGCTTCGGATCGAACGGCCCGAGGATCGACAGCGGATCGGAGATGTTGGTACCGCCCCAGCCGGTGCCGGGCTCGGCGACCTGAAAATAGCGGCCGGGCGTCGAGCGACGCCCCTTCATCTTGATGCCGGTGTCGGGGATATCCAGCAGCTTGCCGGCCTGATGTTCCGACAGCACACCGGTGATGTGATCGTCGACCACGACGACCTCATCGACCTTGCCATGCCACTGCTTGGCGAACATGCCGATGGTCGCCGAGCCGCAGCCGACCCGCATGCGCTCTTCCTTGACGCCGTTGACGATCGGCGGCTGCCCGGCCTGCACCACCACCGTGGCGCCGCCGTCGATGGTCAATTCCACCGCCTTGCCGTTCGACAGGTCCATCAGAGTATCGCAGGTGACGCGGCCCTCCTTCTTGGAGCCGCCGGTGAGATGATGCACGCCGCCGAGGGACAGCATCTGCGAGCCATATTCGCTGGTCATGACGTGGCCGACGGCCTCCCCCTCGGCGCGCACCAGCGCGGTCTCCGGGCCGAGATAGCGATCGGTATCGATCTTCACCTTGACGCCGCAATAGCTGAAGATGCCCTCGGTGACGACGGTCACCATGTCGACGCCGTCGACCTCCGACGACACGATGAACGGCGCAGGCTTGTAATC
Organism: Bradyrhizobium sp. U87765 SZCCT0048; assembly: GCF_018131225.1. Classification (GTDB taxonomy): domain Bacteria; phylum Pseudomonadota; class Alphaproteobacteria; order Rhizobiales; family Xanthobacteraceae; genus Bradyrhizobium_A. The sequence continues at coordinate 2,580,862 of NZ_JAFCMM010000001.1, forward strand.
GGGATAGGTCGTGCCGGCGCCGATCGCGGTGACGAACACCTTGTCCTTGCTGACGAGATCGCCGTCCCAGTCGCCGACCTTCTGGAACGGCACGATCTGGCCACCATGGGATACGGTGCGCTCCAGCACCACATGAGGATCGACCCGCACCAGCTCGCCGGCATGATTGGCGTAACGGTCACATGCGCCGGTCGCACCATCCTTGATGTAACACATCACCGGACAGGCATCGCAGCGGATCTTGTCGGCGGGCTGCGGCGACGCGCCGGCGCTCGCTTCCGTGGGTGCATCGTTCAGCATGGGCTTTTCCAACTTCGCACCGTTCAATCACGCAGCCGGTGCCAGGAGCGCATGACGACGACCGATCCAGGGCACCACTTACGCTTCTTCATTCGTATACGAACGATCTTGCGCGGGGTCCTTCAGGCTGTCAAGCGCCAGCACGACGCCCCGGCGGCGATTGCAAAATAATCCTGCAATTGCCTCATCGCGATGTCGTTAATTTGTGCAAAGCAGCAACCGGAAACGTCGCTGCGTTTCAGGATCGGTTTCCTGCCAGGCCGAAAAATGCAGATCAAAATCCGATCTGCACCTTCATTGACTGGCTGCGGTCGCCTGCGATCTCGAACGCCTGCACCGCATCCTCGAGCGGATAGACGCCGGTGAGCAGCGGTGCGACGTCGAGCCGGCGCTGGTTGAGCAGGTCGACCGCAAGGCCAAACTCTTCATGGAAGCGGAAGGTGCCGCGCATCTCGATCTCCTTCGCCACCACGACGTTCTGCGGAATCGCGATGTCGCCGCCAAGACCCAACTGCACGAATACGCCGCGCGGCCTGATGACGTCGAGCGCACCGCGCACCGCACGCTCATTGCCGGACGCCTCGAACACCACGTCGAACGATCCCTTGTTGACGTTGTAGGCGGCGAGCGCCGCGCTGTCGGCAGCAACATTGATGGTACGGTCGGCGCCGACCGCGCGCGCCTTGTCCAGCACCGCATCCATCACGTCAGTGGCAACAATCTCGCGGGCGCCATGGGCGCGGGCCGCCAGGATGCACAGCGCGCCGATCGGACCGCATCCGGTGATCAGTACACGCTTGCCAAGCAGCGAGCCCGCACGGTTGACCGCATGCAACGTGACCGCGAGCGGCTCGGCGAACGCCGCCTGATTAGCGGTGACATGCTCGGCGACCCTGTGACACTGCCAGCTCTCCGCCACCAGCCGCTGACGGAACGCACCCTGGATGTGTGGCATCGGCATCGCGCTGCCATAGAAGCGCATGTTGAGGCAGTGGTTTTGCAACCCCTGCTGACAATACTGACAGTGGCCGCACGGCCGGCTCGGCGACACCGCGACGCGATCGCCAACCGATAGTCCCGTCACATCGCGGCCGAGCGCAACGATCCGCCCTGCGACCTCATGTCCGAGGATCATCGGTTCGCGCACCCGCACCGTGCCGAAACCGCCGTGATTGTAGTAGTGCAGATCCGATCCGCAAATACCGCCGGCCTCGATCGCGACTTCGACCTGCCCCGGCCCCATCGCCTCCACATCACGCGTCTCGATCCGCAGATCCTTCGCCGCATGGATGACGATCGTCTTCATGGTTTCCTCCGGCCGCTCATGCGATCAGTTGTATTTCTCACGACACGCACACCATCGAACCAGATTGTGGGACGCGATGTTCGGCGCAACGCCTGCTTTGCCTCCGGATTATGTTGCCGATAACATGATCGTCAATAGTTGCGGATGCATCTTGCTGCCAGCGCCTGGCGCGCAGCCATCAGGGGAGAAACAAGGTGGGTGTGAAAACGTCATTGTTCGATTTGAGTGGATCACGCGCGCTGGTCACCGGATCGAGCCAGGGCATCGGGCTCGCGCTCGCGCGCGGGCTCGCTGACCATGGCGCTGCCGTCGTGCTCAACGGCCGCGACGCGGCCAAGCTCACTCATGCGGCACAGGTGCTGCGCGCCGACGGACATACGGTCGAAATCGCGGCATTCGACGTGACGAAGGCCGACGATGTGACGCGCGGCGTCGTCGAGGTCGAAGCCCGCATCGGAGCCATCGACATCCTCGTCAACAACGCCGGCATGCAGTTCCGCACCCCGCTGGAGGACTTCCCTCTCGATCGCTGGGAGGAACTACTGCGCACCAACATCTCGTCCGTGTTCTTCACCGGGCAGGCGGTCGCCCGTCACATGATCAAGCGCGGCCGCGGCAAGATCATCAACATCGCCTCGGTGCAGAGCGAGCTCGCGCGCCCCGGCATCGCGCCGTACACCGCGACCAAGGGGGCGGTGCGCAACCTGACACGCGGCATGTGCGCGGACTGGGCACAGCACGGTCTGCAGATCAACGCCATCGCGCCGGGATACTTCAAGACCCCCCTCAATCAGGCGCTGGTCGACAATCCCGAGTTCTCCGCCTGGCTTGCCAAGCGCACGCCGGCCGGACGCTGGGGCAATGTCGAAGAGCTGGTCGGCGCCGCGGTATTCCTCGCCGGCCCGGCGTCGTCGTTCGTCAATGGCCATACCCTCTATGTCGACGGCGGCATCACCACCTGCCTGTGAAACATGCGCCGTTCGCACATCTCCTGATCATCGTCGCTTGCGGCCGCGGCATTGATGCCGCACGCTTGTGCTGACGTGGCTCTGGCGCGCGTACGGTCATTCGGGGACATAAGGGCGTCCACGAGATCAAGGAGACGCCACCACTAGCGCGCAGCGTTTATGTTTGTATACTAACGGTCGTGAGTGTCGCGTTGCAGCGCAACGGACACGGGAGGCTCACGGGGCGCAAGGCACGATGCAGGACACCATCCGCCTGACGGTCAACGGCTGCGAGCACGACGTGCCGGCCGCGCCGGATACGCCGTTGCTGTATGTGCTGCGCAACGACCTCGCGCTCAACAGTCCGAAATACGGCTGTGGCCTCGGTGAGTGCGGCGCCTGCACGGTGCTGATCGACGGCGTTGCCGCCCGCTCCTGCGTCGTTGCGGCGGGCCATTGCACCTCCCGTGACATCATCACCCTCGAAGGGCTGGGGACGCGCACCGCCCCCGACGTCGTGCAGCAGGCGTTCATCGCCGAGCAGGCTGCCCAGTGTGGCTACTGCCTCAACGGCATGATCATGACGGCGCGCGCGCTGCTCAACCGCACGCCGAACCCGACCGAGACGGAAGTGCGCGAGGCGCTGCGCTATAACCTGTGCCGCTGCGGCACCCATGTCGAGATCGTTCGCGCGGTGCTGCGCGCCGGACAGCTGCAGAGCGGGACCTGACCAGCATGGCGACGCACACCGGCGATCAGGCCTCCTCTCTCCTCGACGGTACGCTGTCGATCGTCCGCACCACCGCCGCCGGCGCGGTCGAGACCTTCATCACCCTCGCGGCCGATGGCACGATCACCGCCTTCAACGGCCATGTCGATCTCGGCACCGGCATTCGCACCGCGCTGGCGCAGATCGTCGCCGAGGAGCTCGACGTCGCCGTCGCGCGCGTCACCATGGTGCTCGGTGACACCTCGCGCACCCCCAACCAGGGCGCCACCATCGCCAGCGAGACCATCCAGATCACTGCGATCCCGCTGCGCAGGGCCGCGGCCCAGGCGCGGCAGGTACTGTTGACGCGCGCCGCCGCGCGCTTCGAGCTGTCGCCCGGCGAACTGACTGTCGAAGACGGCCTGATCCGCGGCCACAACAACAGCATCAGCTATGGCGAACTGATCGCCGGCGAGCACATCCGGCTCGAACTCGACAACGATAGCCCCGTCAAGGCGGTGGAGACCTACAGCATCGTCGGCCAGCCGGTCGCGCGGGTCGATATCCCGGCCAAGGTGACGGGCGAATGGGTCTACGTCCATGACGTGCGCGTGCCCGGCATGCTGCACGGCCGCGTGGTGCGCCCGCCCTATGCCGGGCTCGACGCCGGCGAATTCGTCGGTACCAGCCTGCTCGCCGTCGACGAGACTTCGATCCGGCATCTTCCGGGCATCGTGGCCGTGGTGCGGATCGCCGACTTTGTCGGCGTCGTCGCCGAGCGCGAGGAAAACGCGATCAAGGCCGCCGAGCAGCTCGAGGTGAGCTGGAAACCCCTGCCGGCCGCACCCAACCTCGACGATATTCCCAACGCCCTGCGCGCCAATCCCTCGACGCCGCGCACGCTGCTCGACAAGGGCGACGTGCAAGCTGCGATGGCGTCGGCCACCAGGCCGATGCCCCGCACGTATGTCTGGCCCTACCACATGCACGGCTCGATCGGGCCGTCCTGTGCCGTCGCAGATGTTCAGAACGGCAATACCCGCGTGTGGTCGGGCACGCAGAACCCGCACATCCTGCGCGCCGATCTCGCTCTGCTGCTCGGGCAGCCGGAGCAGGAGATCGACGTCATCCGCATGGAGGCGGCCGGCTGCTACGGCCGCAACTGCGCCGACGATGTCGCGGCGGACGCGGTATTGCTGTCGCGCGCGGTCGGCCGGCCGGTGCGGGTGCAACTCACCCGTGCGCAGGAGCATGCGTGGGAGCCGAAAGGCACCGCGCAGCTGATGGAGGTCAATGGCGGCCTCGATGCCGACGGCGGCGTCGCCGCGTACGATTTTTCGACGCGCTATCCGTCGAACGGCGCGCCGACGCTGGCCCTGCTGCTGACCGGCACCATTCCGCCGCAGCCGGCGGTGTTCGAAATGGGCGACCGCACCGCGATCCCGCCCTACGACTACGATAACAGCCGCGTGACGGTGCACGACATGCCGCCGATCATGCGTGCGTCCTGGATGCGCGGCGTCTCGGCGCTACCCAACACCTTTGCCCACGAGTCCTACATCGACGAACTCGCGACCGAGGCGGGCGTCGATCCCATCGCATACCGCCTGCGCTACTTGAAGGATCCGCGCGCGGTCGACCTTGTCAAGGCCGTGGCCAAACGCGCCAACTGGGTGCCGCGGCCGCAATGGACGCCGCCCGAGCCGGACGGCGACGTGGTGCGGGGCCGTGGCTTTGCCTACGCGCTCTACGTCCACAGCAAGTTTCCCGGTTACGGCGCTGCGTGGTCGGCCTGGATCGCCGATGTCGCCGTCAACAAGACCACCGGCGACGTCAGCGTGGTGCGGGTCGTCGCCGGCCAGGACTCCGGACTGATGATCAATCCGGACGGCGTCCGGCACCAGATCCACGGCAACGTCATCCAGTCGACCAGCCGTGCGCTCAAGGAAGAGGTGTCGTTCGACCGCGTCGGCGTCGCCAGCAAGGAATGGGGCGCCTATCCGCTGATCACCTTCCCCGAGGTGCCCGAGATCGACGTGCTGATGCTGCCGCGTCCGGATCAGCCGCCGCTCGGGGTCGGCGAATCCGCCTCGGTGCCGAGCGCCGCGGCGATCGCCAACGCGATCTTCGACGCCACCGGCGTGCGCTTCCGCGAGCCACCATTCACGCCGGAGCGGATTCTCAGAGGGCTCTATGGCGACACTCCGCCGCCTCAGCCCACGGCGTCGCTCGCAGGTCTACCGCCGGCGGCCCTCGCCGCGCCGAAGGACAAAGGCCCCGCCAACCCGTTCGCGCGCCGCCGCGGCGTCATCGGCAGCATCGCCGCCGCCTGCACCGCCGCCATCGGCGTCGCCACGGCGTTCCTGGCATGGACGCCGGCGATCGCGCCGATCGCCCGGCCCGACGCCTCGGTTTATTCGGCGGCGACCATTGCCCGCGGCGAGCAACTCGCCGCGCTCGGCGCCTGCGCCGTGTGTCACACGGGGCCCGGCGGCGCGATCAATGCCGGTGGCCATGCGCTGGAAACGCCGTTCGGCACCGTCTACAGCACCAACATCACTCCCGATGTCGAGACGGGCATCGGCACCTGGTCCTATCCAGCATTCGCCCGCGCGATGCGCGAGGGCATCCACCGCGACGGGCGGCGGCTCTATCCCGCGTTCCCCTACAACCATTTCGCCAGGACCAGCGACGCCGACCTGCAGGCGCTGTACGCCTATCTGATGGCCCAGCCTGCGGTCCGGGCGCAGGCGCCGGAGACCAAGCTCGCCTTCCCGTTCAGCGTCCGTCCCCTGCTCGCCGGCTGGAATGCACTGTTTCACGATAGCACCGCGTTCATGCCGAAGCCGGACCGGTCCGTGCAATGGAATCGCGGCGCCTATCTCGTGGAAGGTCTCGGACACTGCGCCGCCTGCCACTCGCCGCGCAATGCGCTCGGCGCCGAGCGCACGCATGCGTATCTCGCCGGCGGCGTCGCCGAGGGCTGGGAAGCGCCGGCGCTGACATCGCTGTCGCACGCGCCGATCCCCTGGAGCGAAGACGAGCTCTACGCCTACCTGCGCACCGGCGCGTCGCGCCACCACGGCGTCGCCGCCGGCCCGATGGCACCCGTGGTGAAAGAGCTGGCTGTGCTGCCCGACGCCGACATCCGCGCGATGGCAGTCTACCTCGCCTCGTTCAACGACACGACGCCGACATCGCAGGAGCTGAATGCACGCGCCGCTGCGCTGGAAACCGCGACCGCCGCATCGGCGCTGTCGGGCGGATCGACGGGCGCGCGCATCTATCAGGGCGCCTGTGCGGTCTGCCATCAGGTCGGCGGGCCACCGCTGTTCGGCGCCCGGCCATCGCTGGCGCTCAACAGCAACGTCCACAGCACGATGCCGGACAATCTGATCCAGGTGATCCTGCATGGCATCGCCGAGCCGGCACACCGCGATCTCGGCACCATGCCGGCGTTCGCCGATCATCTCAACGACGCACAGGTCGCCGAACTCGTCGGCTTCCTGCGCCGCCAGTTCGCCCCCGACAAGCCGAAATGGCAAAACGTCGAGGCGGCGGTGGCGCGGCTGCGGCGCGCGCCGTGACGGGGAGCCGGCTTATTTGGCCTTGCCGGCTCCGAACGCCATCTTGAACATATCCTGAAACTGCTCGGGCGCGAATGACATCCAGCTGCGCAGCATGGCATCCGGTGTCATCTTGCCGAGATTCTCCAGCATCTGCTGTTCGAGCTGCTTCATGACGTTCTCCTGCATCGGCTGGACGTTGGGCAGCCCCATGAACTCCCGCGCCTCGAGCGGCGTGCAGTCGATATTGACGGTCACTTTCATGGCCTCACCCTTTGTCCCCGACGAGAAGAAGCGCCCCGAAGCATCTGCTGCACCGATTGTGATCACAAACCGGTGTCCGCTTTGTACAAGACGCTGTGGCCAGCTAATCTGATTGACTGACGGAATTCAAGCAACGGCGGCTGAGGCAGGGGCGCGGCGATGATCATGGTCACGGGCACGGTGCTGGCGGAGGAGGAGACGTTCGACGAGGTGGTGGCGCTCAGTCTCGCGCATGTTCAACGTTCGCGCGGCGAGCCGGGTTGCCTCGCCCATGCGGTCCACATCGACTGCGAGAACCCGCTGCGGCTGGTGTTCGTCGAACAATGGGAAGATCAGGACGCGCTGGCTGCCCATTTCCAGAAGGCCGAATCGCGGGCCTTCGTACGGGCCTTGCGCGACCTCCTGGCCGAGCCGGCGGCGATCGAGATTTATCGCGCGGAACCATTGCAAATGGGCTGAAAATAGTCTTCCTGTCGCGCAAACGACCCCGGCCCACCGGCCGGCCCAGGAGACACTTTGCTATGAATATCAATGCCATCGCCGTCGGCAAGAACCCTCCCGAGGACGTCAATGTCATCGTGGAAGTGCCGATTGGCGGCGAACCCATCAAGTACGAGCTGGACAAGGATGCCGGCACGCTGGTGGTGGACCGCTTCCTGCACACCCCGATGCGCTACCCCGGGAACTACGGCTTCGTGCCGCACACCCTGTCGGACGACGGCGACCCGATCGACGTGCTGATCGCCAACACCCGTCCGATCGTGCCGGGTGCCGTGATCAACGTGCGGCCGATCGGCGTGCTGCGCATGGAAGACGATGGCGGCGGTGACGAGAAGATCATCGCGGTGCCGACCCCGAAGCTGACCAAGCGCTACGAGAACGTTCACAACTACACCGACCTGCCGACGATCACCCGTGATCAGATCCAGCACTTCTTCGAGCACTACAAGGATCTCGAGCCGGGCAAGTGGGTCAAGCTGATCGGCTGGGGCGATGCCGACGAGGCACGCCGGCTGATCGTCGAGGCGATCGAACGGGCGAAGAAGTAACACCGCAGGGTCGCGAGCAAGCGACACACGTCAAAACACCCGCGCGGCCTGGCCTCGCGGGTGTTTTTGCTTATCGGCGCAGCCTCTGCTGTTCAGCTAGAGGCGCTCGCCGGATCAACGGCGTCCGTCGAGGCTGAACGCGCCGGCGCCGAACGCAACCACCTGCAGAAGACCGCCGGTGATGGCAAGGTTCTTCATGAAGTGGATCATCTGGTTCTGCTCCGCGAAGTTGTTGTGGAAGCCGAACGCCGCGGCCAGCGTGAACACCGCGAGGACCAGCGCCACGGCGCGCGTCTGATAACCGAGGACCAGCAGCGCGCCACCGCCGACCTCGACCACCACCGCAACGATGTAGGCAAGCAGCGGCGCGGGAAGCCCTGCCGACGCGATGTAGGCCTGAGTCGGCCCCGGTGCGAACACCTTGCCGACGCCGCTGAGCAGGAAGATCGCCGCCAGCAGCAGGCGGCCGAGCGCGGGGACGTAGGTCGTCAGTGCGCTCGCGGACTCACGGCTGTCAATTGTCGAGACACTCATGGTCGAACTCCTCTCGATCAGGTTGGGATCAGGCCGCGGCCTTGAGCGCCTTGGCCACGGTCGCGACGCGCTTGCCCTGGAAACGGGCGACTTCGAGATCGTCGGCGGTCGGCGGCGTCGCCTGGTTGAACGACACGGACGACGCGCCGTAGGGCGTGCCCGCCTTGAACAGCGAGGCGTCGGCATAGCCGAGCGGCACGATGATCAGGCCGAGATGGGCCATCGGGTTGTAGAGCGAGATCAGGGTCGACTCGTTGCCGCCGTGGGGCGTCGAGGAAGAACCGAACACCGAGCCGGCCTTGCCGTTCAGCTTGCCCTGGAACCAGAGGCCGCCGAGGCTATCGATGTAGGCCTTGAGTTCGGACGACACCGAGCCGAAGCGGGTCGGGGTGCCGAACACGATGGCATCGGCCCACTCGGCATCGGCCTCGGTCGGCGCTTCGTACTTGGCGTTGAGGGCAGCCGCCTGATCGGCCCAGCCGGGCACCGAGTTGATGATCTCCTGGCTGACGACCTCACGGGCGCGGCGCACGCGCACTTCGGCGCCGGCGGCGCGGGCGCCATCGGCAATCGCATTCGCCAGCGCCTCGGTGACGCCGGAACGGGAGTAAAACGCAATCAGGACTTTGGGTTTGGACATGGCAGGTTCCTCGTTTGAGGCGTCCCCGGTGGGGGCGCATTGACCGTCTCCGCTCAAATGGACCTGTCCGCGCATTCTGAAAAGTCATATAATATCGAACTTATCGTTCGAGATTCTTGATATGAAGAAGTCGCCTCCGCCGTTCGACCCCAAGCCTCCGACCCTCGACCAGCTGCAGATCTTCCTGGCCATCGTCGAGGCTGGCAGCTTCGCCGGAGCGGCACGCCGGCTGCGGCGGGCGACATCGGTCGTGAGCTATGCCATCACCAATCTGGAAGCCCAGCTCGGCCTGACGCTGTTCGACCGCGCCTCGACCAAAACGCCGCAACTGACGGAAGCCGGCCGCGCCGTGCTCGCCGATGCGCGCACCATCGCGCTCGGCGTCGGCGATCTGCTGGCGCGGGCACGCGGCCTGATCTGGGGACTGGAGGCGGAGGTCGCGCTGGTGGTCGACGTCATGCTGCCGATGGCCAAGCTGGCCGTGGCGCTCGACGCTTTCCAGAGCGCCTTCCCCACCGTCACGCTGCGGCTGCATGTCGAGGCACTCGGCGCCATCACCCAGCTGGTGCTCAATGGCACCGCGAGCGTCGGTATCGGCGGCCCGCTGCTGGCCAATGTCGATGGACTGGCGACGCAGCAGATCGGCGCCGTCCGCCTCATTCCGGTCGCCGCGCCCTCACACCCGCTCAGCGCTCAAGGGGCGACGCTGGCGAGCGCCGCGCGCAAGAGCGTGCAGCTCGTCCTTACCGATCGCTCTGAACTGACAAAGGGACAGGAGTTCGGCGTCGTCGCGGTACGCACATGGCGGCTCGCCGATCTCGGCGCCAAACATGCGCTGCTGCTCGCCGGCGTCGGCTGGGGCAGCATGCCGGAGCCCATGGTGCGCGACGACCTGGCGGCTGGACGGCTGGTTCGCCTCAACCTCGACAACTGGGAGAACGGCGCCTATCCGCTGCAGGCCGTGCATCGCACCGACAAGCCGCCGGGGCCGGCGGCGCGCTGGCTGATGTCGCAGCTCAGGGACGTGCTGTCGACCGACTGACCGCCGCCGTCACCGGTTCGGATCGGGGAAAACGAGGCTGCGCCAGCCGCCGCGGTCGAACGGCTGCCACGCGCCTTCCGGCTGCGCCAGACGATCGGCGACCGCATAGACCACCGCGGGATGATGGCCGAGGCCGCAGTGACTGCCATAGACCTCAATGTTCTCGGAGTAGCTGCCCGCCTTCTCCATGCAGCCCTGCCAGGCGCAAACCCCATCGGTGCGGCTGAAGATCGCCGTCGTCGGCACCGGCGGCGTCTCCGACAGCGGACCGCCGAACCCGGTCTCGACCGCGGCATCGTCGGCGCGCTCGCCGCTGACAAACTCGTAGACGCGCCAGGCATTGGTCGCCTTGGGGTGCGCCGCGAACGGACTGCCGAGCGTGATCACGCCGCGCACATGATCAGGCAGCATCTTGGCGAGCTGGCGGGCATAGAGACCACCGAGACTCCAGCCGACAAGGCTGAGCTTGCGGCCATGGGTTTCCGTGATCTGCTTGACGAGATCGACCATGCCGTCCTGCACGCCATCGCGCAGGCCGAAGTTGCGGCCGAGGCCCCAGCCGCTCACCGCATAACCGTGGTTCTTGAGAAAGCTGCGCAGCGGCCGGGTCGACACGTCGCTGGTAACGAGGCCGGGCAGCACGAGCACCGGATGCCCGTCGCCCTTCGCGGTCATGCTGAGCAGCGGCAGCGTGGCGTAGAACGCACCGAGCTCGTGCAGCGCCCGTCCCTCAAGCATCATCAGCAGCTTGGAGGGCGGTCGCAGGGTCTGGGCTTCAAAGGCCATCCGGCATTCCTCTGTTCACGAGGCCCAACCGGGGCCGACAAAGGAAATGTGGCGATGATTCCAGAAGATTTAAACCAGTCTGCGTCACCACGACACGGAATTACGGCATTATAATACCGATTACTGCGCTGCATCTGCGATCAAAACGTCACAGGTCCTGGGCAATCTGCACAAAGTGCGGGCGGCTCGCCGTGTGCGCGAGCGCCGCCGGATTCACCACATTCGTCGGATTGCCCGCCGCATAGGCGAGGACCTGGTCGAACACATCCGCAAACTGCAACTCGTATTCCTCGTGCGTAACGTAGCCGATATGCGGCGTGCACACGACGTTGGGCATCGTCAACAACGGATCATCGGGATCGCGCAGCGGCTCCTGGTCGAACACGTCGATCGCGGCGCGGCCGGGACGGCCGGCACGCAGGGCCGCAACCAAGGCACCCGGCGCGATCAGGCCGGCGCGGCTGGTGTTGACCAGCAGCGCCGTCGGCTTCATCCGCGCGAGGTCCGCAGCCGTGACGATGCCGCGGGTTGCCGCGACGAGACGCATGTGCAGGGACACCACATCGCATGTCGCGAGAAAGACGTTCCGGCTCTCCGCGATCTCGTAGCCATCGCTGCGCGCTCGCGCGCGCGATGCCTCGCTCGCCCACACCAGCACGCGCATGCCGAAGGCGTGGCCGTAGCCGGCAACCGTACGGCCGATGCGGCCGTAGCCGTAGATGCCGAGCGTCTTGCCGCGCAGCGTGTGACCGACACCGACCTGCCAGTGCCCGGCCTGCAGTGCCGTCATCTGCCGCGGCAGATCGCGCATCGCCGCCAGCACCAGCGCCCAGGTCAGTTCCGCCGCCGCATAGGATGGCGTGCCGTCATGCTGGCTCGACGACACGACGATGCCGCGCTGTGTGCAGGCATCGATGTCGATGTGCGGATAGACGCTGCGCTGGCTGATCAGCCGCAGCTTCGGCAACCGCCGCAGCAACGCCTCGCGGATCGCGGTGCGCTCGCGGATCAGCACCAGCACCTCGGTATCCTTCAAGCGTTCGGCGAGCGTATCGATGTCGTCGGTATGATCCGTCCATACCGCTACGTCATGACCGGCAAGCTTGCCGAAGCACGGCAGTGTCGGCAGCGTATCGAACCAGTCGTCGAGGATGGCGATCGTCAGCGCTTTCGCCGGGGATTGCGGTGCCGGCGCGGCAGCTTCGTCCCGCAGTACGTCAAGGCCGGCCTTGGTCAACTCGATTAGCGCCACGCCGTCGTCGCCGCGCCGGCGTCGCACGAGACCCTGCTCGGCCGCGTCTTCCCAGATGGTCAGACGCGGACAGCTCGTGCGCCAGGCGTCCAGCACCTCGGCATAGGGACGCGGTCCGGCGGCGAGCCATTGCAACAGATCGACAATCAGCGCGTTCGGTCTCTCGCTCATGAGCCATGGCTACCACGCGCCATGGGTGCGCGGCCAATACGCGCGCGGCACGAAAACAAGACGTCATGCATATGCCGGCACAGCGACAATCACGCATCCCTGCGCGTGCATTGCACAAGCTGACATCAACCCGCGCCGCCAAATCCGGCTTGCTCCGCTTCCAAACTCTGGCAACATGGGTGGCATGCCAGATGCGGGCGTCCTGTCGGGAGCGCCGCATCGGCGAAGCTTCGTGTAATCCACGGAGGCGTCGATTCATGCAGTTCCGTCCCCTCGTGCTCGCCGCTGCCGCCGCGCTGACGCTCCTCGCCGTGGCTCCCCTGTCCGCCCAGACGCTGCGCTATGCCAACCAGGGCGACCTGAAGTCGCTGGATCCCTATACGCTGCAGGAATCCACCACGATCGCCCATCACGGCAACGTCTATGAGGGACTGGTCGCGCGTGACAGAAACCTGCAGATCATCCCGGGGCTCGCGGAAAGCTGGGAGACGCCGGAGCCGACGCGCTGGCGCTTCCACCTGCGCAAGGGCGTCAAGTTTCACAACGGCGACGACTTCACCGCGGACGATGTCGTATTTTCCGCCGATCGCGTCCGCGCCACAGGATCGAACTTCCAGACCCGTGTTCCGGCCGGCGCGAGGGTCGTGAAGATCGACGACTACACCGTCGACTTCATCCTGCCCTCGCCCAACCCGATCCTGACCTCACAGTGGGACAGCTGGTACATCATGGACAAGAAGTGGGCGGAGGCGAACAACGCCACCGCCCCGACACCGGTCGCGGCGACAACACCGAGCTATGCCTCACTCCATGCCAACGGCACCGGTGCGTTCATGATCGAGAGCCACGAACCCGGCGTCAAAACCGTGTTCAAGGCGAACCCGAACTGGTGGCGCAAGCCGCTCGAACACAATCTCAAGGAGATCGTGTTCACGCCGATCAAATCCGACGCCACCCGCGTCGCCGCCCTGCTGTCAGGCGAAGTCGACCTCATCGAGCCGGTGCCGATCCAGGACATCGATCGCGTCAAGGCCAGCGCCAACGCCACGGTGCTGACCGGACCGGAGGTCCGCACCATCTTCCTCGGCATGGACCAGACCCGCGACGAGCTGCTCTCCTCCAGCGTCAAGGGCAAGAACCCGTTCAAGGATGTCCGGGTCCGCGAAGCATTCTTCAAGGCGATCGATATCAATCTGATCAAGACGCGGGTGATGCGCAACCTGTCGACGCCATCGGCGCTGATGATCGCACCCGAACTGTTCAGGCTATCAAAGGATTTCGTGCGCCCCGCCTACGATCCGGCGTTGTCGAAGAAGCTCCTCGCCGACGCCGGCTATCCCGACGGCTTCGAAGTCGGCATGGATTGTCCCAACGACCGCTATGTCAATGACGAGGCGATCTGCCAGGCCGTGGTCGGCATGCTGGCCCGCGTCGGGATCAAGGTGAATCTGCTGGCACAGCCCAAGGCGCTGTACTTCGCCAAGATCCTCAAACCCGGCGGCTACCAGACGTCGTTCTATCTGCTGGGCTGGACGCCGAACACGCTGGATTCGCACAACGTGCTCTACGATATCATCGGCTGCCGCGACGATGTCAAAAGCCCGCGCGGCGAGACCAATCTCGGCGGCTACTGCAACAAGAAGGTCGACGCGCTGACCGACCAGATCCAGGTCGAGACCGACACCGGCAAGCGCGACCAGCTGATCAAGCAGGCGTTCCAGCTCGTGATGGACGACTACGGCTACATCCCGCTGCACCAGCAGGCGCTGGCCTGGGGCGTGTCGAAGCAGGTCAAGCTCGCGCAACGCCCCGACAATCAGGTGCTGCTGTACTGGGCGGCCAAGGACGCCAGGGAGTAGGCCATCGCGTTTTCCACGACCATGTCGTCCGACACCACACGGTGAAGCCACCCGATGCTCGCTTTCACGCTTCGTCGCGCACTGCAGGCCGTCGGCGTCCTGTTCGCCGTCGGCATCATCGCCTTCGCGATGTTCCGCTTTGCGGGCGATCCGGTCAACCAGATGGTATCGCTGGACACATCCGCGGCGCAGCGCGCTGAGATGCGCCATTCGCTCGGCCTCGACGATCCCGTCCTGCTGCAATTCGCGCATTTCATCTGGCATGCCCTGCGCTTCGACTTCGGCGTCTCCTACCAGTTCCGCCAGCCGGTGGCGTCGCTGCTGATCGATCGGATGCCGGCGACACTCGAGCTTGCGACCTGCGCCACCGTGCTGGCGCTGGCCTTCGGCATCCTGTTCGGGGTCTATTCGGCGCTGCGCCGCGATTCGCTCTTCGCCCGGTTGCTGCAGGTGGTGTCGCTCGTCGGCATCTCGCTGCCGACCTTCCTCATCGGCATTCTGCTGATCTACCTGTTCTCGGTGACCCTCGGCTGGCTGCCATCCTACGGCCGCGGCCAGACCGTGCGGATCGGCCTGTGGAGCACAGGCCTGCTCACCACCTCCGGGCTCAAATCGCTGATCATGCCCGCCATCACGCTCGGCCTGTTCCAGATGACGCTGATCATGCGGCTGGTGCGCGCCGAAATGCTCGAAGTGCTGCGCACCGATTACATCCGCTTCGCCCGCGCCCGCGGCCTCACCACGCGCGCGATCCATTTCGGTCACGCCCTGCGCAACACCCTGGTGCCGGTGATCACCGTCGCGGGCCTTCAGTTCGGTTCGGTTATCGCGTTCGCCATCATCACCGAAACCGTATTCCAGTGGCCGGGGATGGGGTTGCTGTTCGTGCAGGCGATCCAGAACGTCGACATTCCGATCATGGCAGCGTACCTGCTGCTGGTGTCGCTGATCTTCGTCGGCATCAATTTTGCGGTCGACATTCTCTACGCCGTGATCGACCCGCGCCTGCGGGCGAGCATCGGCGGACCGGCCTGAGGCTGCGGCATGAGCACATCGCCGTTCGACGACATCACCGACGCCTCTGCCCGCCACCGGCAGTCGCGCTGGCACAGCGTCCTCGACAGCGACCTGTTCCACGCCTTCCGCCGCTCGCGCCTCACGATGATCGCCGCCACCGTCACTGTGGTCTTCTTCGCACTGGCGACCTGCGCGCCGCTGATCGCGGTGCAGAACCCGTTCGACCCGGCGCAGCTCGAACTGCTCAACTCGCGCATCCCGCCGCTGTGGAGCAGCGAGGGGCAGGCGCCGTTCCTGCTCGGCACCGACGAACAGGGCCGCGATGTATTCTCGGCCATTCTCTATGGCCTGCGCATCTCGCTCAGCGTCGGCGTGCTCGGCATGCTGCTGGCAGGCACCCTCGGGACCGGCCTCGGGCTGATCGCCGGCTATTTCGGCGGCCGGATCGACAGCGTCATCATGCGTATCGCCGACATCCAGCTGACGTTTCCGGCAATCCTGATCGCGCTGCTGATCGACGGCGTCGCCAAGTCACTGCTCGGCAACCATCTCAACGCCGCCCAGACCCTCACCGTGCTCGTCATCGCCATCGGCCTGAGCTTCTGGGTACAATATGCCCGTACCGTGCGCAGCTCGGTGATGGTGGAGAAAGGCAAGGATTACGTCGCCGCCGCGCGCCTGGTCGGGCTGCCGGCGCGGACCATCATGCTGCGCCATGTGCTGCCGAACGCCATGGGACCGATCCTGGTGCTGGTGACCATCAATCTCGCGCTCGCCATCATTACGGAGGCCACGCTGTCCTTCCTCGGCTCTGGCATGCCCGACACCATGCCTTCGCTCGGCACCCTGATCCGGATCGGCAACAATTACCTGTTCTCCGGTGAATGGTGGATCGTCACGTTCCCGGGCCTTGCGCTCGCCATGCTGATCCTCGCGATCAACCTGGTCGGCGACTGGCTGCGTGACGCCCTCAATCCCAAGCTGCGCTAGCGGAACGCCGCATGACCGCACCCGCCCTCTCGCTGCGTCATCTCAAGGTCGATTTCGTCACCCGCCGCGGCACGCTGCATGCGATCGATGACATCTCGCTGGATATCGACGGCGGCGAGATTCTCGGCGTCGTCGGCGAATCCGGCGCGGGCAAGACAGTGACCGGCCTTGCCGTAATCGGGCTGATCGACCCGCCCGGACGCGTCAGCGGCGGAACGATTCACCTCGGCGGCCAGCGCATCGACGATCTTTCGCCGGACGAGATGCGTAACGTACGCGGCGGACGCATCGGCATGATCTTTCAGGATCCGCTCACCAGCCTTGATCCGCTGTACCGCATCGGCGACCAGTTGGTCGAGACCATCCGCACCCACACCCGCCTGTCGCCCGCCGACGCGCGCCGCCGGGCCATCGCGTTGCTGACCGAAGTCGGCATTCCCGCTGCCGAGCGCCTGATCGATGGCTATCCCCATGAGTTCTCCGGCGGCATGCGCCAGCGCGTGGTGATCGCGCTGGCATTGTGCGCCGGGCCCGAACTGATCATTGCCGACGAGCCGACCACCGCGCTCGACGTTTCCGTGCAGGCCCAGATCATCGCCCTCCTGAAGCGACTGGCGCGCGAACATGGCACCGCGGTGATGCTGGTGACCCACGACATCGGCGTGATCGCCGAGATCGCAGACCGCGTCGCGGTGATGTACGCAGGCCGCCTTGCCGAAGTCGGTCCTGTCCGCGAGGTGGTGCAGCAGCCGCTGCATCCCTACACCCGCGGCCTGATGGGTGCGATCCCGACCCTCGAGGGCAACACCGCCCGCCTCGTCCAGATTGCGGGCACGATGCCGCGCCTTGCCGCCATTCCGGCAGGCTGCGCGTTTCACCCGCGCTGCCCGTTTGCCTTCGATCGCTGCCGCCAGGAGCGACCGGAATCGATGACGATCGCCGGTCGCACCGTCGCCTGTCATCTCTACGATGGCCATGCCGCGGCGGAGTCAGGCGCATGAGCGGGCCGGCCTTCGTCAGGTTGCGCGGCCTGCACTGCACGTTCGAGGTGTCGCGCCCCTGGCTCGACCGCGCACTGGGAGGCGGTCGCCGCGAGTTCGTCCATGCGGTCAACGGTGTCTCGCTGGACATCAGGAAGGGCGAGACTTTTGCACTGGTCGGCGAATCCGGCTCGGGCAAGAGCACGGTGGCGCGGATGACCGTCGGCCTGCTGAAGGCGTCCGCAGGCGACGTGGTGATCGATGGCGTGTCGATGACCGATCCGCGCCAGGCCGACACGCGACGACGGCTGCGCCGCCGCATCCAGATGATCTTCCAGGACCCGTATGCCAGCCTCAACCCGCGTTTTCGCGTCGGCGCGATCGTCGCCGAGCCGATCCGCGCCTTTGGCCTGATCGATGGCTCACAGGCGATTCAGCGCCGTGTCGGCGAACTCCTCGCGTTGGTCGGCCTGCATCGCGACGATGCCGAACGGTTTCCTCACGAATTCTCTGGCGGCCAGCGCCAGCGCATCGCCATCGCGCGCGCGCTCGCCTCCGAGGCCGAGCTGATCGTTTGCGACGAGCCGACGTCGGCGCTCGACGTCTCGGTACAAGCCCAGATCCTCAACCTGATGAGCGACCTGCAGGACCGCCTTGGCCTCACCTACCTGTTCATCAGCCACAATCTCGCTGTCGTGCGCCACATGGCGCATCGCATCGGCGTCATGTATCTCGGCCGTCTCGTCGAAATCGCACCGGCGGCGGCGCTGTTCGCTTCCCCGCGCATGCCCTACACCCGGATGCTGCTCGGCGCGGTGCCGGACCTGACACTGTCCGGCCGTCCACGGGTTCCCGTCCGGGGCGAGATGCCGAACCCGATCGATCCACCGCGCGGCTGCGCATTTCATCCGCGCTGCCCGTTCGCCTTCGACCGTTGCCACACCGAAATCCCGGAGCTGATCGACGGTGTCGCCTGTCACGGTGTAGAAGAACAGCGGATCGCAGACCCCTCCGCACCCGCCACAGCCTAGGATCGTCGCCATGCCCATCGTCAACCGCGTCTCGGACCTGCATGCGGAAATCGCTGCCTGGCGGCAGGATATCCACGCCCATCCGGAGCTGCTCTACGATGTCCATCGCACCGCCGCGCTGGTCGCTGATCGACTGCGGACGTTCGGCTGCGACGAGGTCGTGACCGGCCTCGGCGACACCGGCGTCGTCGGCGTCATCCGGGGCCGCCAGCGGGAAGGCGGCGATGCACGCACCATCGGCCTGCGCGCCGACATGGATGCGCTGCCGATCGAGGAGGAAACCGGCCTGCCTTACCAGTCCACCACGACCGGCAAGATGCATGCCTGCGGCCATGATGGCCACACCGCCATGCTGCTGGGCGCGGCACGCTATCTTGCCGAGAGCCGCAACTTCGCCGGCATCGCCATCGTCATCTTCCAGCCGGCGGAGGAAGGCGGCAACGGCGCCGAGCGTATGATCCATGACGGCTTGCTCGAGCGCTTCGCCATCGACGAGGTCTACGGCATGCACAATCGCCCCGGTCTGCCGCTCGGCCAGTTTTCGATTCGCAGCGGCGCCTCGATGGCCTCGACCGATCGGATCGACATCACCATCGAGGGCAAGGGTGGCCACGCGGCACGGCCGCATGTCGCCATCGACAGCTTGCTCATCGGCACCCAGCTCGTCGGCCAGTTGCAGTCAATCGTGTCGCGCACCATCGACCCTCTCGACTCCGCCGTGGTCTCGATCTGTGAATTCCATGCCGGAAATGCCCACAACGTCATCCCGCAGCGTGTCAAGCTGAGCGGTACCGTGCGCACGCTCAAGGCGGAAACGCGTGATCTGATCGAACAGCGAATCCATGAGATCGCCGACGGCGTCGCCCGCATGACCGGCGCACGGATCGCGCTGAGCTATCGCCGCCAGACCCCGGTGCTGGTCAACCACGACACCGAGGTCGCAGCCGCCGCCCGCATCGCCGCCGACATCGTCGGCGAGCCGAACGTCCTGGTCGGCGTTCCACCGGTGATGGGCGGTGAGGATTTCGCCTTCATGCTGCAGGCGCGCCCCGGCGCGTTCATCAATGTCGGCAACGGTGACAGCGCGCCGCTGCACCATCCAGCTTACGACTTCAACGACGAGGCGATCGTATTCGGGACGTCGTACTGGATTCGTCTGGTGGAGACGCTGCTGCCGGCCTGACGCCGCACCCGCCCCGAGAGCTCAGATCAAATAGACCCGATCGGGCAGTTCGTCGCGGCTGTCGACGGTGCGCGGAAAATGCTCGGCCAGCCTGGTGCCGCAAATCCCGATCGCGGCCAGAAAGCCGTCACCGACGCGCCCCTCGCGCAGATGCGTCACCAGCGCATCGACGGCGCCCTGCCATTCGGCCTGCGGGACCTTCGCCGCAATGCCGTCATCGGCGATGATCCGCACATAGTGCTCGGCCAGCGACACGAAGATCAGGATGCCCGAGCGGTCCTTCTTGCGGGCGATGCCGCGGATCACGAACTGCTCCATGGCCACCCGATGCGCCACCGCCCGGCGCGCCCGCCGCGGCATCAGCGCCACCCGGACGCGCGGAATGCACAGCACCAGCATCAGCACCGCGAACAGCGCGACCTGCAGCACCAGGATGCGCTGCACCGGGAGTGCCGTGACCGCAATCAACAGCCAGGGCAAGGCCAGCGCGACCACCGCCGCGAGGAACACCGGCAGCGCGGTGGCATCCGCCGACGCCCGCGCCAGCACGCAGACGATCTCGCCGGATGTTCTGGCTTCCGCAGCGCGAATGGCCTGCGCGATCCGGTCGCGATCCTGCTCCGACAGACTCATCACCAGCTCCCCGAAGCCCCGCCGCCGCCGGACGAACCGCCGCCGCCGGAGAATCCGCCCCCATCGGAAAATCCACCGCCCCCGGAAGAGCCGCCGCGTCCCGACGCAGCGGCGCTGATGACCGCATTGAGCAACACATTGAAGAAGAACCAGCGGAACCCCGGCGAAACAATCAAGAGAATGCCCAGCCCGATCAGGCCCGCCACCAGCATCCAGTTCCAGGCGTCATCCTGCTGGTTGTCGAGGCGCAGCGCCGGCTTCTGCTGCCACTCGGAGGCATCGGTCGTCAGCACCGTGATGATGTCGTCGACGCCGCGCGCCACGCCGTCGCCGAAATCACCCGCCTTGAAGCGCGGCGCGATCGCATTGGTGATGATCACCTTGGACAGCGCGTCGGTCAGCGTGCCCTCGAGGCCATAGCCGACCTCGATGCGCACCCGCCGCTCGTTGGGCGCCACCAGCAGCAGCACGCCATTGTTCTTGGTCTTCTCGCCGAGCTGCCAGGTGCGGAACAGCTGGTTGGCGTAGGGCTCGATCTCCTGGCCCTCGAGGGACGACACCGTGGCGACGACGAGCTGGATACCCGACTTGTTCTCGAGATCGACGAGCTTCTGCTCGATCGCGGTGCGCGTCGCTGCCGGGATGACGTTGGCCTGATCGACGATGCGCCCGGTCAGTTGCGGAGACGTCAACGCCAGCGCCGCGACCAGCGACCACAGCAGCACAACGGCGGCGCCGAACGGCGCCGCCCAGTGCCTTGCTGCCGGCACGGTCTTCATCCCGGTGGTACTGAGCCGCACGGCGATGCGTCAGAACTTGACCTGCGGCGGCGTCTGGGCGCCTTCGGTGGCCGTGAACTCGGCCATCGGCTTGTTGGCGCGGAAGAAGGTCGACGCCCACAGCACGCCCGGGAAGGTGCGCAGCTCGGTGTTGTAGACCCGCACCGCCTCGATGTAGTCGCGGCGCGCCACGGCGATTCGATTCTCGGTTCCCTCGAGCTGCGACTGCAGCGCCAGGAAGTTCTGGTTGGACTTGAGGTCGGGATAGTTCTCGCTCACCGCCAGCAGCCGCCCGAGTGCACCGGAGAGCTGGTTCTGGGCGTCCTGGAATTGCTTGAGCTTGTCCGGATCGGTGAGCTGCGAGGCATCGATCTTGACCTGGGTCGCCTTGGCCCGCGCCTCGACCACTGAGGTCAGAACGTCCTTCTCCTGCTTGGCGTAGCCCTGCACGGTCGCCACCAGGTTCGGGATCAAATCGGCGCGGCGCTGATAGTTGTTCTGGACGTCGGCCCACTTCGCCTTGGCCTGCTCCTCGAGCGTCGGAATATTGTTGTATCCGCAGGCGGACACCGACAGGCCCAGCAGTACGACGGCCATGAGGGTGCGAAGACGGGACGTGATGATGGTCATGGATGCTCCTGGCGGGCGCTTGGACTGACGCGGATCATAGAGCAACCGGCGCGCGTGACGCAAATACCGGCTTACATGAACCGGATGAGGTATTCCGCGGTGTAGAGAACGAGGCCGGCCAAACCGCCGATCAGCATGCCGTTGAATCGGATATATTGCAGATCGTGACCGACATTGAGCTCGATCACGCCAATCAGCTGGCGCATGTCCCAGGACTTCACCTGGTCGGCGATGAAGGAGGAAACGCCGCTCTTCTGCGCGGCGATGAAGCTGCGCAGCACCACGACGAGACCCTGGTTGATCTCGGCGCGCATGTCCGCATCTCCCGCGAGCTGGCGTCCGGCTTCCATGAACAGCGTCGACAGATGATGATGCAGTAGCGACGCCGTCTGCCCCTGCCCCTCGTCGAACATGGCGATCACGCTGGACCACAGATGCTGGGCGAGCTCGCCGAGTTCCGGTCGCGCCAGCACGTCGCGCTTGAGCTGCTCGATGCGCTCCGCATAGGAGGGATCGGTCTCCAGACGATCGACGAAGGAGCGCACCATCCGGTCTAACTCGCTGCGGAAGGGATGCTGCGGGTCGGTGCGCACATCCTCGAAGAACGAGGTCGCGGAGGCCACCACCTTGTTGAGGACGTACTTCTCGGCGCGGTAGAGCTTCAGCAGGGTCGGCAACTCGGCGCGAATGCGGTCGCGGATCGCCGCCAGCGTCTCGGCATTGTTGAGCGCGCCATGCACCGCCACCAGCAGGTCGTCGAGCAGGGCCTGGTGCCGGCCGTCGCGGACGAAGCCACGCAAGGTCCCGGCAGCAAGCGGCGCAAGGTCGAGCGCCTGAATCTGGCCGACGATCCGGCGGATGAAGAAGGTCTTCAGCCCGGAATTGTTCACCGCCGACAGGGCCTCGGGCAACAAATGCAGCACGAAGCGGGCGAGATCGCCGCTGCGCTTGCGGTCGTCCAGCCATTGGGCGACGAAACGGGCAAAGTCGGTCTGCTGCAGCTTGGCGCTGACCGCATCGTCGCGCAGGAAATGCACTTCGATGAAGTCGCCGAGCTTGTCGGCGATCCGCTGCTGGTTGGTCTGGATGATCGCGGTGTGCGGAATCGGAAGGCCCAGCGGACGGCGGAACAGCGCGACCACCGCATACCAGTCGGCAAGTCCGCCGATGGTCGCCGCCTCGGCAAAGGCAGCCACGAAGCCGAAGACCGGATGGCGATCACGCAACGTGCGGGCCACGATCAGCACCAGCAGGCAGCCGCCAAGCGCAGCGGTCGCCAGCGCCTTGATCCGGCGCAGCTGCGCGGCACGCGCCGCATCGCCCGCATCGATCGCAAGGGAAAGACTGTCCGTGGCCGCCATGCCGTCACCTCACCACGGAGACAGATAGACCAGATCGGGCAAAAGCAAAGGCCCGCGTCAGCGGGCCTTTGTACAGGATACGCGATACAACGCCTGGGACGCGGTTACGCAACCTTGTTGAAGGCGACGACCTTGGAGAGGTTGTCCTGCGCCGACTTGGCGCCATCGGCGAACAGCTTGCCGACATACTCCGACGCCGACTTGGCGCGGGAGACGGTCACTTCGCCCTGGGTGCGGATCAGGTCAGCCTGGATCTGCACGGCCTCGCTCAGCGACTTGGCCGAAGCCAGACGCTCGATGCCGGCGAAGAACGCCTCGGCGTCCTCGTAGATCGCCTTCTGGATGCTGCGGCTGATCTTGGCGGTCTCGGTCACCGAACCGGCGACAGCGGTCTCGATCGCGCCAGTCAGCTTGTCGGCACCGGTGTGGATCTCGGCCGCGCGCTCCTTGGCGCTGGTGGTCGAGCGCTTGACGAAATCGCGGGCAGCCTCGGGAACTTGCAGGTTCTGAACGTTCTTCAGCGCGTCGGTGACCGGCGCGAAGGCGTCCTTGAAAGCGTTCAGGTACGAATTGGTTTCAGTGGTCATGACATCCTCCATCCTCGGTTTGAGCTATGGGCTCACCCCGTCACATGGCCCGGGGCGAGGTCGTTATGTCACACCCCATGGTGCGCCGCAACATAATATTGCGGTGCAATATCACGCTTTAGTGAGCTTTGACGAAAGAGGTATTATAAAACCTATTGTCGTACTGCATCCGGCAGTCCATAGGCTTCGAGCTGGGCCCGGACCTCGGCCACATTGTGCCCGAGAACGACGATGTCGTGGGTCCGGCCGGCGAGATCCTTCACATGGTTGCGCAACAGCGCCTCGGCGCGAAAGCCGAGCCCCTCGAAAATGGCGATCGCCCCGGTCTGGTCGACGGTCATCTGCACGATCAACTTCTCGAGCCCGATCGACAGCGCCAGCGCAAAGGTCTCGTTGGACAGCGCCCGACCGACGCCGAGGCCGCGCACGTCCGTGGAGATCACCATGCGGATTTCGCCGACATGGGGAGACCACGACAGCGGATCGCGCACGATGGTGCCGCAGCCGACCACCGCGCCGTCCCTGACCGCGAGCACGCTGACGATCGACCCCCGCTCGATCTCCTTGACCCACGCCGAGAGCACCTTCGGTTCGGTGATGTTGCGTGGCAGGAATAGCAGGTCGTGCGCCGGAAGCCCGCGCGCAAACGTCAGGACGGCCGCTTCGTCGGCCGGCCCCATCAGGCGGAATTCGATCGAACCGCCATCGGTGCGGACATGGCGGGGATAGGATCGCGTCTCGGTGCTGTTCATACGGATCGCTCGCTCAACCAGGAATCGAGTTTGGGCCACAGGCGCTTGATCGCATTGGCGCCAGCGACGAGGCTGACATGACCGCCCTTGAGGATGATCTCCTCCTTGTCCGACGAGCCGATCCGTTCGATCAGGTGACGCGCGGCGTCATAAGGCACGATGTGATCGTGTTCGGCGACGGCATGCAGGATCGGCACCTTGATGCGGGCGAAATCGGCAGGGTGGCCACCGACGGTCATCGTGCCCTCGTAGAGCTTGTTGCCCCACATCAGGTCCTTCGTGATCTGGCGGAAGTATTCGCCGGCCAGCGGCAGGGTATCGGTCGCCCAGCGGTCGAACATGCGGTACGACTTGACGTACTCGTCGTTCCAGATGTTCTCCCACAGTTGCACCTGACTGATCGCGCGGGACGCCGGCCGCAGCATTTCGAACGACGACAGGATCATCTCCGGCGGCACGTTGCCGACGCCATCGACGAGCTGGTCGACATCGAAATAGCGCTTGTCCGAAAAATTCTGGAACAGCGTCATCTGCCGGAAATCGATCGGCGTCGTGAAGCAGACGAGATTCCTCAGCGGCCCCTTCTCGAAGATCGAGGCATACAGCAGCGACAGCACGCCGCCAAAACAGTAGCCGACGATATTGACGTCCTCGACCCCGGAATCCTCCTGCACCCGACGCACGCAGTCCGGGATGAAATCGAGGACGTAGTCCTCCATCCGCAGGTTCTTCTCGTCCGGGCGCGGCGCACTCCAGTCCAGCATGTAGACGTCGAAGCCGCGCTTGAGCAGGAACTCGACCAGACTCTGGCCCGGGACCATGTCGAGGATGTAGCCGCGATTGGTGGTCGCCATCACGATCAGCAGCGGCACACGATAGATCTCGTCCGCGAGCGGCCGGTAGTGATAGAGATTCATGGTACCGCGCGATGCCAGCACGTCCTTCGGCGTGGTGCCGAGCACCGGCGCCGATGAGCTGAAGTATTCGACGCCCTTGATGCTGCGCTGGATCGCGCGCTGGATCTCCTGCTGGATGCGATCGGCGACGTCCGGATAAGCGGTTTGCGCGGCGCCACTCATGCGGAACCTCCTCCCGAAGCCGACGGCGGCTGCCGTGTGCGCGGGGGCCGCGGCGTTGCCGCCAGCCCGGAGGCAGGCGTGGCACTGTCGCTGTGAACCCGCTGCAGCAGGGACTTGATCTCCGCGAGCTGCCCCTCGATCGCCTGCAGCCGCTCGCCCATGTTGACGAGTTGCGCCCGGCTCGGCAGGTTCATGCTGGCGAGATAGCGCTCCATGAGATCGCCGACGGTCTTTTGCGCGCCGAACGTCGCGCCGCCGGCCTGGTTCATCGCGCGGCTGAATTCGCGCGAGCCCATCGCCTGGTTGGCGAAGGCATTGAACCCCTTCTCCAGCTCGGCGAGATAGGTCCGCCAGATCTCGGCCGGGTCATTGCTGTTGGACATCAGGCCTCCCCTCCACGCCCGGATGCGATGGCGCAAGGCCTCGTCCGTGATCTTGTTGCAGTCAGTCTCCCGCAACAGCGCGGTCGCGGTCAAGCGGCACGTTCGCGGCCACACTCTGGCGCGCCGCAGCGGGATTGGTTAATGCTGCGACAGGGCGTCCAGCATCCGGAGAGCATCGTGACCGACAGCACCGCGACCCACGAGCAGTTCGTCAAGGCCAACGGCATCGAGCTGTGCTGCGAGAGTTTCGGCGCCGCCGACGCCGAGCCGCTGATCCTGATTATGGGCCTCGCCGCGCAGATGACCCACTGGGACGACGAGTTCTGCCAGCAGCTCGCCGATCGCGGCTTCCGCGTCATCCGCTTCGACAACCGCGACATCGGCCGCTCGACCAGAATGACGGCACACCCGCCAGTCGGTATCCAGGCCGTGATCCAGGCGCAGCTCGCAGGCCGGCCGCTTCCGGCGCCCTACCTGCTGCGCGACATGGCGCAGGACACCGTCGGCCTGATGGATGCCTTCGGCATCGGCGCAGCACACATCGTCGGCGCCTCGATGGGCGGCGCGATCGCCCAGGAACTGGCGATGAACCATCCGAACCGGGTGCGCTCGCTGACATCGATCATGGCGACCTCCGGCGATCCGTCGCTGCCGCCACCGACGCCCGAAGCCATGGCGGTACTGATGGCGCCGCCGCCGAAGACACGCGACGAGTACATCGCCGCCTTCGCCCGCAACTGGAAGGTGCTGCGCGGCCCGAATTTTCCCGAGGACGAGGCCAAGGATCGCCAGCGCGCCGAGCGCACGTTTGCGCGCGGCCTCAACCCGCCCGGCGTCGCGCGGCAGCTGCATGCGATCATCGCCTCCGGCAGCCGCAAGCCGCGCCTCAAGGGCATCACCGTGCCGACCCTGGTGATCCACGGCGCGATCGATCCGCTGGTGCCGCCGCAGGCCGGCCAGGATGTCGCGAACACGGTCCCCGGCGCCAAGCTGGTGATGATCCCGGCCATGGGCCACGCCTTGCCGATTCCGCTATGGCCTCAGATCATCGACGCGATCGTCGATCACGCCCGGGCCGCGCCCGCCAGGGCGTGATCGCACGACGACGTCAGTTGCCCGCCCAGACATCGAGCACATAGCGGTTGTGCACGCCGAGCTGCTCGATCCAGCGCGTCGCCTGCTCTTCCGTGGCGCCATTCTTGGCGCGGTGGATGCCAACCAGCGTAGCCTTGACGTCCGGCTCCATCTTGCCGCCGTCGCCGCAGACATAGACGATCGCGCCGCGCTCGATCAGGTTCCAGACCTTGTCCTGCTGCTGGGCGATGAGATGCTGCACATAGGTCTTCGGCCCCTCGCCACGCGAGAACGCCACATGCAGCTCGGCGACGCCGTCGGTGGCAAACTGCTGCAGCTCCTTCCCGTACAGAAAGTCCTGATCCGGGTGGCGGCAGCCGAAAAACAGCATCGCCGGGCCGAGCTCCTGCCCCTGCGCCTTGCGCGCCGCGCGCTCCTGCAGGAAGCCGCGGAATGGCGCGAGGCCGGTGCCCGGACCGATCATGATGATCGGCACCGCCGCATCGTCCGGCAGGCGGAAGCCGGCCTTGGTTTCCTTCACCGTGGCCTGGATGACGTCACCGACTCGGCGACCCGCGAGATAGTTGGAGCAGGTGCCCTTGAAGGTGCCGCGTCCCGACAGCGACGGCGCCGCCACCACCGCCGTGGTCACGCTGCAGCGCGACGCGCCGGCCACCTGGGGCGACGACGAGATCGAGTAGTAGCGCGGCGACAACAGCGACAGCATCTCCAGATAGGCGCTAAACGGCAGCTCGCAGGCCGGATGCTCCTCGAGCAGATCGAACACCGACTTGCGGCGCGCGAGCACCTCGGCGCGGTACAGTTCGTTGGACGCGGCGTCATCGCCACTGAGCGCCTGCAGCTTCGGCTTCGTCATCGGGCAGCGGGTGTGCTCGGCCATCGCCTGGATCTGCTTGCGCGTCGCCACCTGCTGCAGCTCGACAAACTCGGTGAGCAGCCGCCCGACCGACACCGCCTGGCCGACCGGCAGCTGCGCGCGGCGCCCTTCGGCGACGTCGAGACGAATCTGGTCCGCCGGCAGGAAACCGAACCGCCGGGCGACGCGGTCGACCAGCGCCGGATCGTTACGCGGCACCACACTGAGATGGTCGCCGACGCGATAGCTCATGCCCGCCGGCAGTTCGATCTCGATGTGCCGGGTGGAACGGCCATCCGCCTCGCCATGAGTCTGCAGCTCGTCGTTGACCAGGACCTTCATCGGCACTGCGCCGCCGAGGCTTGCGATGGTGTTGGGAATGGAGGCGGCGACCGGCTCGACGCGATAGAGCGGCGCATCGCCAGCCTCACGCCCGAACGCGGATTCGACGCCGAACTCCTTGGCCGCCAGCGCCCGCAGTTGCGTGAACCAGGTCTCGAACTGGCCGTCGAGATCGTCGCGGGCGTCGCCCTCGCCGCGCGGACAGGCGCGGTTGGCGCCATGAGCCGCAAGACGCTCGTCGATCAGCCGCGGAATCGACTGATAGGTGGCGAGCCAGTCGCTGTTGCCGCAGCCGAACACGGCATAGCGCACCCTGGCGAAGGCATCCGGCGCATGGTCGCCGCCGATCCACTTGACGAATTCGGTGGCGTTATCCGGTGGCGCGCCGTTGTAGGAGGCGCAGACAATGATGGTGCCGCCGTCCTCCGGCAGCTTGCCGACGGAATCGTCGAGCGGCGCCAGCGTCGTGGCAAAGCCGTTGACCTCCGCGAGATCGGCGATGCGATGGGCGATATCTTCCGCGGTGCCGAGGTTCGAGCCGAAGAGAATTGTCAGCGGCGTGTTGTGGCCGGGGCGCGGCCGGGCGCCGGCCACGGGAGCCGCGACGATCGGCGCAGCCGCTGCGCTGCTGGCCCGCGCCCCCGCTGGCGCGCGATCCGCGTCGGTGCGCGGCAACACCTTGATCTTGAAGCCATCCGGCTTGATGGTCAGCGTTTCCTTGAGCTCCATCTGATAGCCGGTGTGGTCGACCAGCTTGAAGCGCTGCAGGATCATGCCGAGCGCCAGCGCGGCCTCGTGCATGGCGAAGCCGCGGCCGATGCAGGCGCGCTGGCCGTTGCCGAACGGCTTCCAGGCGTTGACCGGGCGTTTCGCCTCCGCCTCACGGCTGAAGTTCTCGGGATCGAACGCATCGGGGTTCGGCCCCCACACCGACGGGTCGCGGTGCAGCGCCAGCACCAGCACGGTGACGAAGGTGCCTTTCCTGAGCTTGTACTGCCCGCCGATAACCTCGTCCTGCAGCGGCGACAGCCCGAATGCCGGCGCCGGCGGCCACAGCCGCAGCGCCTCCTTCAGGATCTGGGTGATGTAGGTGAGCTGGGTGACCTGCTGGTAGGTCGGCTTGACGGAGGTATCCGGCCCGAGGACACGGTCGACCTCCTCGTAGGCCTTCCGCAGCACCTCCGGATGCTTGAGCATCGCGTAGATCGCGCAAGACAGCATGCCGCTGGTGGTTTCGTGTCCGGCGATCAGGAAGGTGTTGATCTGGTAGCGAATGTTGACGTCGTCGAGGTGCTCGCCGCTGGCGCGGTCGACACCGCTGACCATCGCCGCCAGCATGTCCTTCTTGCCGGCCGCGGCCTCGGCGCTGCGCCGCCGCTCGCGCACGATGTCGTCGACCATGCCATTCATGAAGGCGATGTCTTCGGCCATCTGCTGGGCGCGGCCGCGTTTCAGCAGGCCCTCCAGCGGCAGGCCGCGGGTCGCCATCACCGTCTCCAGCGAACGCACGAGCGCCGCCACATAGGGGTGATAGTCCCGGCGGTAGAACGAATTGAAGCGGTAGTCGAAGCCGCACAGGCCGATGGTGTCGAGCGTCAGCGCGGTCATGTCGTGGACGACGTCGATCTCTTCGTCGACGTTGAGCCGCTCCCACTTCTTCACCAACTGGTCGGCGATATCGACCATCATCGGATGATAGGACTGCATCGCACGGTTGCCGAACGGCGTCATCAGGATGTTGTGCGCCTTGCCCCAGTTCGGCTCGGTGGTGTCGGCGGTGAACAGGCCATCGCCGGCGATAGCGCGGATGCGACGCAGCGCGCCGCGCACTGCCTTATCGAAGCGCTTCTCGTCGCTGAGCTCGTCGACCAGCGCCGCACCCGACACGATCACCATCGGCACGCCCATCATGTCGAGCCAGAAGATCGGGCCGAGCTCCCGGGTCAGCCGGACGAGATGCTGGACCGGAGCCGTCGCATCGATCGACAGCATGTTGCCGACCACCGGCTTCTTCGGCGGATGCGGAATCGGATCCAGTCTGTTGTTGGACGCCATCGGCTCGAGCTCCCCCTGCCCGTTCGGGCCATTCCCGGAATCAACCTATAGATCAACCACTCCGGCGGCGGCAATTGCGCCACCGTCGCAGTCCGCCACATGTCGGGCGCCAATCCGTGCCATCGCCTCAACCGAAGCGGCGCCGCCGCCATTCGATCAGCCTGCCGCTGACCTCATCGGGCTGCTCCTGCTGGGTCCAGTGGCCGCTGTCGCGCACCAGATACTTTTCGAGATCGGGCACAATGGCCTCCATGCCGTCGCAGGCCGACGGCGGCAGCACCGCGTCATGCTCGGCCATGATCATCAGCGCCGGCACCCGCACCGTGTGGTCGAGCTCCGCAGCGGCCTGCCAGTTGCGGCTCATGTTGCGGTACCAGTTGATCCCGCCGGTGAAGCCCGTGCGCGTGAAGGTGTCGACGAACACCTGCATCTCCTCCGGCGACAGGATCGGCGTCCGCGGATCCTTGGCGGCGTCATAGGCCGCCACCATCTGCGGAAACGCGAGATTGGTCTTCGGCGAGGCGCCGACCCCGGCGGTCGGCGCCTCCGTCACCGGCGGATGGGGCAGCGGCTTGCGCATGAACGCCTCGAAGGTCTGGCGCACCCGGCCGCCGAAGATCGCGTCCGGCGCCCGCCCGGGATCCTGGAACTGGATGATATACATCTGCTCGCCAAAGCGCCGGCGCAGCAGCTCGATCGGGTCGGCCGGCGCCCGTTGCGTATGCGGCGTATTGATGCCGACCACACCGGCAACACGTTCGCGATGGCGCAGCGGCATCTGCCACACGACGAAGCCGCCCCAGTCGTGCCCGACAAAGATCGCCTTGTCGATCTTCAGATGGTCCAGCAAGCCGACGAGGTCGGCCGTGAGATGGGCGATGTCATAGGCCTCGACCGGCTCGGGCCGCTCGGTCGCGCCATAGCCGCGCTGGTCCGGCGCGATGACACGAATGCCTGCCTCGCTCAGCGCCTTGATCTGATGCCGCCACGAGAACGCGATTTCCGGCCAGCCATGGCACAGCACCACGGGCACGGGATCGTCCTTCGGTCCGGCATCGTAGTAGCCCATGCGGATGCCATTGGTGTCGGCGTACTGGAGGGGCGGCATCTGCAGCAATGCGGGCATGAAACAACCTGTCAGCGATGAAGGACATCAAAGGGACAACAGGCCGCCGGCGAACGCGAGCGGCGCGCGGAATCGGGATCCGGAACGGCCATCACGCCGATCTAGCCGGCAGCGCCGGACGCCGCGGCCGGCTGGGCATAGGCTTGCGCCAGAAGTTCGAGCTCGCGCGGCAGCATGTCGGCGATCTCCTGGACGTGGGGGATGATATTGGCGCCGGCGATAAAGCCGAAGTCCAGCTGGTCGCGATAGCTCTGCACGGTGATGTTGAGCGCAAGTCCGTGGGTGGAGATCGAGACCGGAAAGATGTTGAGCAGCTCGGCGCCGACCGCGTACAACGTCTGCCGCGGCCCGGGCACGTTGGAAATGGTGACATTGGCGGTCGGTGGCAGGACATCGGGCAGGTTGGAGCGGCTGTAGAGCAGCGCCAGCACCTGCACCATGATCGGGGCGCCGAGCATCGACAGGTTCGACATCTGCGGCACCAGCGCCCGCATCGGATGCGACATCTCCTTGGATTTGGTCGATTCGGCGATGATAGTCTGCAGTCGCTCGCGCGGATCGGCGATGTGGGTCGCGATCGAACAGACCATGCCGAACACCTGGTTGTTGGCGTCCGCATTCCCTTCCTCGCGCAGCGAGATCGGCACGGCCGCTGTCAGCGACCGCGACGGCAGCGCGCCGCGCGCATCGAGATAGCGACGCAGCACGCCGCTCGACAGCGCCATCACCACATCGTTGAGCTTGCCACCTGCCGCCTTCGCCACGGCCTTGGCCTGAGGCAACGACACCGACACGGCCGCATAGCTGCGCTCCGATGAGATCGATTTGTTGAGGATCGTCGACGGCGACACCATGCTCGACAGGCTCTCGCGCGACTTCGGGTCGGCCGCCTTCGCGGCCATCTGCGACACGCTCTTGAGCACGCTGGGAATGCTGCCGGCGAACCGCACCGCGTTCTCGATCTGCATCATGGCGTTGTCGAACAGGATCGAGCCGAGATCGCTCTTGCCGGTGCGCGGCAATTCGACCGACTTGAGCCCGGCGGACATGTCGAAACGCTGCGCCCAGACCTGCTGGTAGGAATCGAGGAAATCGGCGGCGATATCGCGCGCCTCGCGCTCGGCCTTCGCCGGCTCGGGTGCCGGATCGATTTTGCGCGGCACCGGCGTGACATCATAGATGATCGATGTCAGCGCCGCGCCGGCGCCACCGTCGATCGCCGCATGGTGCATCTTGGAATACAGCCCGACCTCGTTATTGGCCATGCCCTCGAAGACATAGAACTCCCATAGCGGCCGTGCGCGGTTGAGCAGCTTGGCATGCATCCAGCCGACAATGCGCTCGAGCGTGGCGCGGTCGTGCGGCGCCGGCAGGCTGGCGCGGAAGATGTGGCGGTCGATATCGAACTGGTCGTCCTCGACCCAGCTCGGATGGTCGATGTCGAGGGGCGTCTTGGCAAGGCGCGATTTGAGGATCGGCGCGATATGCAGCCGCTCGGCGATCATCGCCTTGAAATCCTCGAAGAAGTTGCCCTGGTAGCCGTCGGGCAGGCGGAAGATCGCCATGCTGCCGACATGCATCGGCATCTCCGGGGTCTCGAGATACAGAAACGACGCGTCGAGAGACGACAGTTTCCTGCCGATGCCGCCCATGGTTTTCCTCCTGCCACACCCGACGCCTGCTGGCGTTCTGCTTGCCGCCATTCTGGCACCACGGCAGCGGATGTAAACACGCCAATGCCCGGCGGACTGCGGGTCACGGGCCCGCGCGCCGCCGCAGCGCAAAAGCAAGGCCAGCCGGTGACGTCAGCGGTGGCGGGGAAAGAACGGCGCGATCAGGCCGCCCGGCCTGAACGGAGCCCAGGTGCCGACGGGCTGCGCCAGACGGTCCGCGGTCGCCCACAAGGCCGGAGCATGAAAACCGAGGCCGATATGGGTGGTTCGCACCTCGATGTTCTCGCTGCGCGGGCTCTCCTGCTCAAGGCAGGCTTGCCAGGCGACAACACCGTCGGAACGCGTATAGATCGCCGTGGCGGGGACCGGCAGCGGGCGTGCCAGTTCGGCTACCCGCGTCGCGCCGACCGCGGTCGCCGGCTGGCCGGTCAACAATTTCCAGATCGTCCGCACATTGCTCGCTCCAGGCGCGGCAAAGGGACTGCCGAGCGTCACCACGAGCCGCACGCGCGCGGGAATTTCACGGGCAACCTCGCGTGCCAGGATGCCGCCAAGGCTCCAGCCAATCAGGCTGACCGGCTGGCCGGCGACCGCGAACAGCCGGTCGACCTGCCGCACGATGGCCGGAATTTCGAGCTGTGGCAGCCGCACATTGCGTCCGCGCCCCCAGCCATGAACATCGTGACCAAGCGAAGCGAGAAAGCCGCGCAATGCGAACGTCGACCGGTCGTTGGCGCCAAGGCCCGGCAACACCAGCACCGGCTGGGGCGTGCCCCGCGGCGCGAGGCTCAGGAACGGTGCCGCGGCGGCGAGCCCGGCGAGATCAAAAAGCCCTCGCCCCTCAAGCGCCAGCTTGAGCGGCGACGGCGGTCGGATGACGCCCGCGCGGGCTTCGGAGGGCGAACTCATCGGCGGCCTCCCTGTCGTCGAACCGGGTCTTGACGCTCCGATCGGCGGCGCGACAGTGCCGGACGATGTCGTCGGCCAGCATCGGCGTCACTTCGGCGGGAAAGTCATGACCCATGCCCGGGATGATCTTCAGTCGGGCGCCACGGACATGCGCGGCGGTATCGATGCCGCCCTCGACCGGCACCAGCGGATCGTCGGCGCCATGTAGTACCAGCGTCGGCGCCGTGATCGTCTCCAGCAGATCGACGCGGCTGCCGCTCGCCATGATGGCCGCAAGCTGGCGTACCGCGCCAAGCGGATAGTACGAGCGATCGACCGCAGCCTCGACCTTCTGGCGCAGCACCTCGGGCGGCGTCGGATAGGCCGGGCTGCCGATGGTGCGGAACAGCTTCATGCCGTAGCGAACCAGTTGCTCGCGGTTCTCCGCGTTCGGCCTGCGCCCGAACATCACTGCGTTCACGCGCGGCTTGGGCCGCGGCAACTTGCGATCCCCGCTCGACGACATGATCGAGACCAGGCTGCGCGTGCGTTCGGGATAACGGGCTGCGACGATCTGGGCGATCATGCCGCCCATCGAGGCGCCGACGATGTGGGCGTCCTCGATGTCGAGCGCATCCAGGAGGCCGACCGCATCCGCCGCCATGTCGTCGAGCGTATAGGGCGCATCGATCTTGCGGCCGAGTACGGTCTTGAACAGCATGCTGGCGAGACGAACCCGCGGCGCTTCGACCAGCTTGGTCGACAGCCCGATGTCGCGGTTGTCGAAGCGGATGACGCGATATCCCGCATCCGCGAGCTGATTGCAGAAGTTCTCCGGCCACGCGATCATCTGCGTGCCGAGGCCCATGATCAGCAGCACCGCTGGCCCGGAGACCGGACCCCGCTCGTCATAGGCCAGCTCAAGGCCTTCGACGGACGCAAACTCCACGACGTCTGTCACAATTCCGATCCTTCTTCAGACCTTCGGGTGCCAGCACCCGCAAGGGACCACCTCTCCGGGGTCCGTCTTGCCGGTGCGCCCTGGTCCGTCCACAGCCGCGACCGCGGCTGTCAAAAACTTGTCATAAAGGCCGAATGTGCCAGAGTTCGTCTGCAGAAGCCAGTGTCGCGTACATAAAGACCGCCACCTGCGTCGAGATCACGCGCATGTCATCATCCGCGGGACGGAACCCGCGGGATAAACGGCGCCTGAGCGGCACCGCCGGATCGAATGTCACAAATCTGTCACGCGGTGGTGGCGAGACCGCCGTCGACCGGGATCACCGCACCGCAGACGAATGCGCTCGCGCGCGAGGCGAGGTAGAGCGCGATGCCGGCCATGTCGTCGGGCTGTCCCATCCGCTTCAGCGGCGTGCCGGCCAGCGTCTCACGATTGTCCTCATCGGAAATGCCTGCCGTCATCTTGGAGGGGAAGTAGCCCGGCGCAATGCCGTTCACCGCGATGTGTTTCGACGCCAGGAATTTGGCCATCAACCGTGTCAGATGATTCACGCCCGCCTTGGAAGCCGCATAGGAATAGGCTTCGAGATGCGTGGTGCGAATGCCTTCGATGGAGCCGATGTTGATGACCCGGGAATTGAAGTCCGGCGAACCCGCCGCCTCCAGCAGCGGCAGCAGCCGCTGGGTGAGGAAGAACACCGACTTGACGTTGAGGTCCATCACCTTGTCCCAGCCGCTTTCCGGGAATTCGGCGAAGCTCGCGCCCCAGGAGGCGCCGGCATTGTTGACGAGAATGTCGAGGCGCGTTTCCCGCTTGCCCAATTCGGCCGCGAGATGCGCGATGCCTTCCATGGTCGAGATATCAGCCGGAATGGAAATGCATTCGCCGAACTGCGATAACTCCTTCGCCAGCGCATCGCAGGCGTCGGCCTTGCGCGCGCTGATATGCACCCGCGCGCCATTCTCGACATACGCACGCGCGATCATCTCGCCAATGCCGCGGCTGCCGCCCGTGACCAGCGCGACCTTGCCGCGAACCGAGAACAATTCTTCCACCTTCATGTCGTCTCTCCCCCGCCGTCTGTCGCGGCCGTGTTATTTGTCCGCCAGCAGCTCTTCGATCTGAGTGGTCAACGACCGGGGCGGCACCGTCGGCGCATGGCGAGCCACGACCGCTCCATGCCGGTCGACCACGAACTTGGTGAAATTCCACTTGATCGCCTGCGAGCCCAGCAATCCCGGCCGCGCAGCCTTGAGATGGTCATAGAGCGGATGCGCGCTGGCGCCGTTGACGTCGATCTTGGCGAACAGCGGAAAGGTCACATGATAGCTGGTCGTGCAGAAGCTCGCGATCTCTTCCGCCGATCCGGGCTCCTGGCGCCCGAACTGGTTGCACGGGAAACCCAGCACGGAGAACCCGCGTGGCGCGTAGGCCTGGTGCAGCGCTTCCAGACCTTCGTATTGTGGTGTGAAACCACACTGGCTGGCCGTATTGACGATCAGCAGGACCTGACCCGCGAAACGCTGCAGCGGCGTCTCTTCGCCGGTGAGCAAGCGCGCTGAAAAGTCATACACATTGGCCATGGGGTGCTCCGTCGCCACACCTTCCATGTAAAGCAAGCGGTCGGCGCGTCAACACTGGCGGGTGTTTTAAACGCTCGTCAGAATCATCGCCGGGGCTAGCTGCTCAGAACAACGTCTGGAATTCCCGCGAGCCCGGCGCGCCCTGGGCGCTATCCATGCGGGCATTCATCACCGTGAACAGCTTCGCGACCGTGTTGTGGCGCACCGCCACGGGATTGCGCTCATAGCCGCCGCGCTGGAAGAAATTCGAAGTCGGCACCACCTCGCGCAGGCTCTGCGGCATCGTCACCATATCGAGACCGGTACCGTCGCCCGTCAGGTTCATCATCTCGAGCTCTGCGGCCGCAAGCGGGCGCGCCACGCCCTTCTTGCGCGCGAAGATCACCGACGTCAGCAGCTTGTGGGTTTGCAACAAGGGCCCGACATCAATGTCGAGCACCATGGCATGGGTGCCCCAGCCCTGCTCGGTGTTGGCGAGCCTTTCGTGGTCGCTCCAGTTGTCCGGCACGGTCTGGCTGAAAGCCACCATGCGCTTGAGCACGCCGATCTTGTGATCCATCGCCTTGCGTGGTGGTCCGGTCAGGGTGCGGGCACGCTCGCTCAGCACCTTGATGAAATGATCGCCGCGCTCCGCCAGCAGCTCCACCGTGTTGGTGGTGAGCAACTGGTTGTAGCCGATCGCCGTAGAGATGGCGCGACCGCCGGGCTTGCCCGAGATGAAGCCCGACTGCATGTCATAGCGGCCGTTGCCACCGGTCTCGAACGCATAGACGCGGACAATCTGGTCGCGCGTCAGCCCTTCGGCCGTCGCCGCGCGAACGTAGGCGCGCTTGAAGTCGACCTCGGCCGCAGGCCGCTGCGGACTGAACTGGAAATGCTGGCCCGCCGCACGCACGAAATCGGCGACCACCGGAATATATTTTGGCGGCCGGGTCTCCTTGCCCGGTTCGGGCTCGGGTTCCGGCTCCGGATTCACCGGCCGCTTGGGCCCGCTGTAGACCGGCGGCTGCTCCAGCACATAGTCATCACCGGTGACCTCGACCCCGTCGCGTCGCTTGGCGTTGCGGGTCTTGCGCTTCTCGGACACCGCGCTCCAGTAGGCCGACGCGTCGGCGTCGAAGGCCGCGCGGGCCTCCCTGTACTCGGCGAGACGTCGCTTGTATTCGGCGACCGCCGGCGAGGTGAAGAACTGGGCGAGCGCGATCTCTCCGTGATCGGAAGCCGCTGCAAGCGGCAGCGCGCGCAGCGGAACCGGCCGCAACACGGCGGCAAGCGCGGCGCCGCCACACAGGATCAGCGCGCGCCGCCGATGGATCGACGCAGTGTCACACGCAGTATCGCTGCGTCGGGAAGGCGTTTGATTCGACATGCCGCCAGCATAACTGATTTGCCGGCTGTTCCCTGCAGGGTTTCGCGAGGCAAAACGGCGCGCCACCCCACGGTGACACCGACCGTACAAGTGACGCTCCGTTCATCTGCATTGCAGTGCGGACCGGCGGTCACGGCCGACGAGACCTCAGCCGGCAGCCTGCGCCAGATGGCGGAACATGTGGCTGCGGGCCTCGTCGTCCATCACCGTCTTGAACGCATGCGTATCCTTGAGCGCCACCGCTCGCGCCGCCGCCGGACGCGCGCCGATCTCGTCGACCAGGCGCTTGAGGTGCGGCAGCTTCGCCCATGCCTCGTCGCCGGCCACGAACGGGATCATCCGCGCCCAGCCCCACACGTCCATGTCGACAATGGTGTAGCTGTCGCCGAGCATATAGCGGCGTTCCGCCAGGCGATCGTTGAGAATTGCAAAGTGACGCTGGGCCTCGAACAGATAGCGGTTGAGCGCATAGGACTGCTGCTCCGGCGCGAAGTGCCGGAAGTGCACCGCCTGTCCGGAATAGGGGCCGACGCCGGTCGCCGCGAACATCAGCCACGACAGCAGTTCCGCACGCGCCGCCGGCGTGTTCGCCGGCAGGAACTGGCCGGTCTTCTCCGCGAGATAGAGCAGGATGGCATTGCTGTCGAACACTGTCACGCCGCCGTCGACGATCGCCGGCACCTTGCCGTTGGGATTGATCGCGAGGTACTCCGGCCTGAACTGCTCGCCCTTGCGGGTGTCGACCGGAATCGCTTCATAGGACAGGCCGGTCTCCTCGAGAAACAGCGCCACCTTGGTCGGATTGGGGGAACCATTGAAATAGAACTTGAGCACGACAGGCCTCCCACGGGGTTGAACGATACGTTGCCGTCACGGCATATCGACGCGTTGTTATCCCAGCCGCGCTGGCAGCGGAAGACCATGGTCGTGTCGGACTGCTCTTTGTCAACGTGACGTCAGGCGAGTTGATCGAGCAGATGCTTCACGATCATTCGTTCGGCATCGTTCAGCGGCGCCTGCGGCGGCACCGGATCGCCGATTTCATATCCTTGAACCGACAAGCCCGCCTTGATGCACGCCGCGAGATTGAAGCGCGCGAAAGCCTCGTTGATGCGCCAAAGCTTGCGCTGCAGGACGAGCGCCTGATCCCAGCGGCCAGCCCTGCAGAGATCATACAACGCCACGCTCTGCTGCGGCACGATGCAGGCCGGCCCCGCCATCCAGCCGACGCCACCGATCAGCATCACCGCCGCCGGAATATGGGCGGAGGCCGCAAACACACGGATATCGTCGCCGCAGCGATTCATGATCGAGAGCAGCCGCCCGGTGTTGGTCGAGGCATCCTTGATGTAACCGATGCGCGGATGACGCGACAGACGCTCGATGACGTCGAGCGACAGGTCGGAGCGCTGGAACTGGGGATTGGTGTAGATCACGACGGGAATGTCGACGGCGTCGGCGATGGCGCGAAAATAGCTCTCGACCTGCGCTTCGCCGATCGGGAAATAGGCTTCCATGATCGCCAGGATGCCGTCGGCTCCCAGCGTCTGGTAAGCCCTCGCCTGCGCCACCGCATCGGCGGTCGATGTCGAGGCAACGCCCGCAATCACGGGGACGCGGCCATGCACGGCCTCGATCGTCGTGCGCACCACTGCCGTGCGCTGCGTCGCATTCAGATAGGCGAACTCGCCGGTGGAGCCGAGCGGCGTCAGGCCATGCACGCCGGCCTTGACGAGATCGTCGCACAGGCGCGCCAGCACGCCGACACGGATCTCTCCGCCGCTATCGATGGGTGAGACGAGATAGGGGAAGAC
Organism: Bradyrhizobium sp. U87765 SZCCT0048; assembly: GCF_018131225.1. GTDB lineage: Bacteria > Pseudomonadota > Alphaproteobacteria > Rhizobiales > Xanthobacteraceae > Bradyrhizobium_A. The sequence goes on from NZ_JAFCMM010000001.1 coordinate 2,620,454, forward strand.
GCCGTGGAAGTCCGCCGTGGAGGTCATGGTCGCGCAATGCCATCTCGATAATGCCGGGATACCCATCAAACGGGCGGTCCCGCCATTCCGTCAAGGGCGCGGCGCGTCGCACTTTGGACGAAGACACCGGCAGGCGTGCACGGATGCCCTTATCCGCTGTTGCGCAGCCCCGCCGAAATCCCGTTGATGGTGATCTGCACGCCGCGCAGCACCTGCTCGTCGGTGCTGTGGGCACGATGCGCCTTGAGCAGCTCGACCTGGGTGTGGTTGAGCGGATCGAGGTAGGGGAAACGGTTGCGGATCGAACGCTCGAGCAGCGGGTTGCTCTGCAGCAGGCGGTCCTGCCCCATGATCTGCAGCAGCCGCCTGATCGACGTCTGCCATTCGCTACGAATGCGCTGGAAAATGGTGTCGCGCAGCGTCTTGTCGGTCACCAGTTCGGCATAGCGCGAGGCGACCGCGATGCTGCTCTTCGACAGCACCATGTCCATGTTGGACAGCAGCGTGCGGAAGAACGGCCACTCGCGATAGAGCTCCTGCAACAGCGCGATGCCCTTGTCGGGATGGCGGGCGAGCCAGGTCTCGACGGCGGTACCGAAGCCGAACCAGCCCGGCAGCATCAGGCGGCACTGCGCCCAGCTGAACACCCAGGGAATGGCGCGCAGGTCCTCGATCCGGCGGGTCTGCTTGCGCGAGGCCGGCCGGCTGCCGATGTTGAGGGTGGCGATTTCCGAGATCACGGTCGATTCCCAGAAATAGTCCTGGAAACCCTCGGTCTCGTAGACGAGATCGCGGTAAGCGTCGAACGCCAGCGCCGACAACTCTTCCATCGCGACCAGGTACTCCTCGCGTGGCGCCGCCTGCTGTGGCTGGATCAGGCTCGCCTCCAGCGTGCCCGCGACCAGAATCTCGAGATTGCGGCGGCCGACCTCGGCATTGGAATACTTGCTGGAGATGATCTCGCCCTGCTCGGTGATGCGGATCTGGCCGTTCACCGCGCCGCCGGGCTGGGCAATGATGGCCTCATAGCTCGGCCCACCGCCGCGGCCGACCGATCCGCCACGGCCGTGGAACAGGCGCAGCCGCACACCATGGCGGCGGAACACTTCGATCAGGCTGATCTCGGCCTTGTAGAGCTCCCAGCCCGAGGTAACGAAGCCGCCATCCTTGTTGCTGTCGGAGTAGCCTAGCATCACTTCCTGAATCCCGCCGCGGCTGTCGACAAGCCGGCGATAGGCCGGCAGCGACAGCAACCGGTCCATGATGCCGGCGCAGGCACGCAGGTCCTTGATGGTCTCGAACAGCGGCACGACATTGATCCGGCTGGTGCCCGCGGGATCGATGATGCCGACCTCCTTGAGCAGCACCGCGATCTCCAGCAGGTCCGAAACACCTTCCGTCATCGAGACGATGCACTGGCTGACCGTCTTTTCGCCGAGCAGCTTGTGTGCCTCCGCGACGCCGCGCAGCACCGCCAGTTCGCTTTGCGCCTCTGCACCATAGTCGACGAACGGCGACACCAGGGGCCGCACCGTGACCAGTTCCCCGGCGAGAAGGGCGATGCGGGCCTCCTCGTCGAGATCGGCATAGAGCAGCCCGCTGGCGGCACCGATCAACTCGCCAATGGTGCGTTCGTGCACGGCCGAGTTCTGCCGGATATCGAGGGTCGCAAGATAGAAGCCGAAACAATCCACCGCCCGGCGCAGCAACCGCAGCCGCCCGCGAGCGATTACCGCCGAATTGTTGGCAATCAGCGAGCGATGAATGACATCGAGATCGGCGCGGAACGCAGCCGCGTCCGGATAGGCTTCGGCCTTGCCGACGGGGCGCCGCTCGGTGCCGGGCCCGCCGAACGCGGTGGCCGTCGCGGCAAGCCGCGCATAGATGCCGGAAATCGCAAGCCGGTAGGGCTCGCCGCGGCGATGCGGCGACGGATCCGGCGATTGCTGCGCCAGCGCCGCGAGATCGGGCGAGACGTCAATGAGTTGCGCCGCCAGCGACAGTTCCCCACCGAGTTCATGCAGCTCATCCAGATAGAAGTGCAGGATGCGGCTGCTCTGTAGCCGCAGGGTGTCGCGCAGCACGTCCGCGGTGACGAAGGGGTTGCCGTCCCGGTCGCCACCGATCCAGCTACCGATACGCAGGAACGAGGCGAGCTCGGCGGCCTCGCCGACGGCGGTTCCGTCGTCCGGCTGCAGGCGGTCCTGCAACGCGCCATGCAGGCGCGGCAGCTCGCGCAGGAACGTATAGTCGTAGAACGACAGCCCGTTGGCGACCTCGTCGAGCACCGTGAGCTTGGTGCGCCGCAAGAGATTGGTCTGCCACAACGTCAGCACAGCCCGGCGCAACTGCTCATCGACCTCCTTGCGCTCGTCGCCGGTGAGCTTGGTGCGCTCGCTGCGGTCGAGCAGCCCGGCGATCTCCATCTCGCGATCGATGGTGCTCTTGCGCCGGACCTCGGTCGGATGGGCGGTCAGCACCGGGCTCACCAGGGCCGCATCGAAGAAACGACGGAGTTCGTCGACACTCTTGCCGGCCTTGCGGGCGCGCGCGACCGCCGCCTCGATGGTCGCCGGCTCCGGCGGCTGCCCGGCCAGCACCCGCGAGCGTTGCTGGCGGATGTGATTTTGATCCTCGGCGATATTGGCGAGGTGGGAAAAATAGCTGAAGGCGCGAATGATGCGCACGGTGTCGCTGGTCGACATACCGTTGAGAATGTCATCGAGCTCGCGACGGGCATCCTGGTCCTCGTCGCGATGAAAGCGCACTGAAGTCTGACGGATACGCTCGACGAGGTCGAACACCGCTTCGCCTTCCTGGTCGCGCACGGTGTCGCCCAAGATACGGCCGAGTTGCCGGATATCGTTGCGAAGCTGCGCGTCCTCGAACCCTGCGACGGAAATGTCCTCACCCGACGCACGCGTCTCGCCCGACGTCTTCACGTTCAACGACATAGCTACTCCCTCGCCAGCGATTCCGCAGCGCACAAATCGAGTGTCCTACAACACGGGGGGCGGATGCAAGAGACCCGCAGGGCAATGATGGCCGCTGCCGTCGCCAGCCACCCCATCGACCGCGACACTCTATATATGCGCCGCGCAACGCAGCTTCGCCGAAGCGGCGTTGCGAAGGTCGCCCGCGACGGGCAAAACCTGCATTCCAATTTCGAACGGTGTGGTCACGCCGGAGCGACATGACGTGGACCGCTTCGCGCGACCACACGTGGCCACCTCACAGCCGCACCTGCGCGCAACGCTGACAGCGCAACTCAGCTGCTCGCGACGCTTCACCTCCGCATCGTCAATTCTGATGAGATGGTGCACGAGCGCGCCGCAATGGTTTGCCGGCACGCCTCTGATTGGTCGCATCCGCAACAACAAACGCTTCGTGACATCACGCGTTGCCTCGCGCAACATCTCGCGCGATCCCGCTTGTCGCTGGCTGCCGAACGGAATGCGTCACGGCGTTCGTGACGCTCATTTTTTTGGCATCGATGCGCAGCAGCGAAGATCAAAGTGCAACGAGAGCGGGGCCGCGACGATCAGGCCTACAACTTCACGGACATGTAATCTTGTCATGCTACCGTGAGTGGGATACGCTCAGTCCATATTTTCAAGTTTGCATATTTTATCAATTTTTTGAGTGGGGGTGCACGTGCGTACACTCGTCACCGCAGGCCCGCCGACGTCCAACGGCGATTTGCATCTCGGCCATCTGTCAGGTCCTTATACCGCCGGCGACATCTACACACGATATCTCCGGATGCAGCGGCGAGACGTTCATTATGTCTCCGCCGCCGACGATCACCAAAGCTATGTCGCACTCAAGGCGACACAGACCGGACGCACGCCGCAGGACGTGGCCGATGAGTACGGCCGCGTCATCAAGAACAGTCTCGACAAGGCCGGCGTCGCGATGGACCTTTTCGGCCAGCCGTCACGTTCGCCGCGCTATATCCGGTTCCTGCGGAACTTCGTTGCCACGCTGCATGCAAAAGGCGCCCTGTTCGCGCGGACCAGCGATGTGCCCTACTGCGAAACCTGCGACCGCATGCTGTTCGAGGCGCATATCAAAGGCACCTGCGCACACTGCGGCGCAGGCTCCGATGGCGGCATCTGCGAGGCCTGCGGACATCCGAACAAGGGATCGGACCTGGTCAATCCGCGCTGCGCGGCGTGCGGCGATCCGCCCAGGGGCAGCCGACCATCGACGCGCCTGTTCTTCCCGCTCAACGATTACCGGGACTATCTGCGCCACTACGCACAGTCGGCGGTGATGAATCCCCATGCGCGGGCGCTATGCGATGCACTGCTCGCGCGTGATCTTCCGGACGTGGCCGTCACCCAGCCCGCGGCATGGGGGATTGCTGCGCCGATCGAGGGTTTCGAGACCCAGTGCATCTCCGCCTGGTTCGAACTCGGGCCGCACTATCTCGCGGTTTGCGACATGCTCCATGAGGAGGGCGGACCCGACTGGCGCGAGTTCTGGACACAGCAGGCCGATGTCATCCAGTGCTTCGGTTTTGATTCCGCCTATTTCCACATCGTGCTGTTTCCGGCGCTGTTCCACGCCTTCGATCCGGCCATCCGTCCGCCGAAAGGCTTCATCGTCAACGAGTTCTACCGGCTCGATGGCCGCAAGTTCTCGACCAGCCGCAAGCACGCCTTGTGGGCATCGGAGTTTCTCGACGAGCATTCCAGCGACGCCGTGCGCTTTCATCTGTGCCTGACGCGGCCCGAGAGCGAACAGACCAACTTTACCGTCGCCGAGTTCCTGCAAACCCTGCGCGGCGAGTTGGCTGGCACCTGGGACAACTGGCTGAAAGCCCTCGCCGAGAAGGCCGCGAGCCATCCCGTCCCGCATGCCGAGACCTGGCAGCCGGATCAGTCCCGCTTCTACCAGCGCTTGACGACCCTGGTGGCCGAGACCCGTGCGTCCTACGAACTCGATGGCTTCTCGCCCCATCGCGCCGTTCGCCAACTCGGCGAGCTGGTGCGCGAGGCGACTGCGTTCGCCGCCGCGCATGCACATCACGCCGGCAACCCGCATCGGCAGCACGAGCATCGCACCAATATCGCCCTCGAGCTGGCTGCAGCGCGCGCGCTGGCGCTGGCCGCGCGGCCCGTGATGCCACATTTCTCTGCACGCCTCTGGGCCGATCTCGGCCATGACGCTCCGATTGACCATGCAGAGTGGGAAAGCCTGCCGCGCTTGCTGACGCCCGGCGGATCACTTCGGCTTTCGACGCTCGGTTATTTCTCGTCGTCTCTGCCGCAAGACAAGGTGCTCGCGGCCTGAGATCGCCCTTTTTGACACGTCATTCAGCGGACCGGTGCAATGTCAGACACAGCAGCCGTCAACGAAGTTCGCGCGTCCTATCCCCAGGAACGAATCTGGTTCGTCCATCAGCTGGCTCCCGGCAGCGGCGCCTACAACATCCTGTTCAATCACAGCCTGCCGGAGCCAGCCAACGTCGACGCCCTGCGTCAGGCGATGCTCAGGCTGCTCGAACGCCATGAGGTGCTGCGCACCACCTTCATCGAGCGTGACGGTGTCGTGTTTCAAGTCATTCATGCGCCACCGACCGAAATCGACATCCCTCTGATCGACTTTTCGGATCTCGAAGAGGCTGACAGCGCAGCTGCCGTGCAGCGGCTGACAGACGATGAGCTGCATGTTCCGTTCGACCTGCAGCAGGGACCCCTGATCCGCTGCAAGGCCATTCGGACCTCCCCAGACCGTCTGTCGGTCATGATCGTGATGCACCACATCATCAGCGACGGCTGGTCGACCACCGTTCTCGCCAACGATCTCGACCGTCTCTACACTGATGGCCTCGCCGGCGGCGAGTCGAGCCTGCCGCCGCTGCCGATCCAGTATGCCGATTACTCCGATTGGCAGCGGTCGCGCAGCAACAGCCCGAAGATCAAGAACCAGATTTCCTACTGGCTGAAGCAGCTCAAGGATGCGCCTCCGGTCATCGAACTGCCGCTCGATCGGCCGCGCACCGGCAGCCCGGACACCGCCGGCAAGGTCAAGCTGTTCTCGATTCCGGCCCGCGTCACCACCGAGGTGACGGCGCTGGCCAGGCACAAACATGCGACCGTGTTCATGGTGCTCGTCGCCGCGTTCAAGACGCTGCTGTACCGCATGACCGGGCAGGATGACATCGTCATCGCTACCGTGGTCGCGAACCGTACCCGGATCGAACTCGAGAACATGGTCGGGTGCTTCCTCAACAACCTCGTGCTGCGCGACAAGCTGCAGTCGGAGGCCAGCTTCGAGGACATCGTCGAGCGTATTCGCGACACCACCCTCGACGCCTATTCCAACCAGGATGTTCCGTTCGAGCTCGTGGTCGAGCAGCTCAACCTGCCGCGCAGCCTCAGCCACAATGCCGTTTTCCAGGTGATGGTCGCATTCCAGAACTTCGTGACTGATCAGTTCGCCGAGCTGAACGTCGGCGGTGCGGCCACCGAGGACGGCGGCATTGTCACGTCGCCGGCGATCGCCAAATTCGATCTGTCGCTGTCGATGTGGGAGGCCGGTGGAACCATCGGCGGCGGCATCGAGTATCGCAGCGACCTGTTCGACGACGCGACCATCGATCGCCTGATCCATCACTATCGCGTGCTGCTCGACGACGCGACGGCCCGGCCATCAACGCGGCTGCGGGACCTCAAGCTGCTCGACGAGCGTGACTACCAGACCATTGTCCAGGACTGGAACAGCTGGGAACTCGACTATCCCAGGGACAAGCTGATCCACCAGGCGATCGAGGAGCAGGTCGCGAAGACGCCGGATGCAGCCGCCATCCTGTTCGGCGACGGCCACCTCACCTATGGCGAACTCAACCGCCGCGCCAACCGTCTGGCGCATCGCCTGATCGCGCTCGGCTGCAAGCCGGAGCGTATCGTCGGCCTGATGGTCGAACAATCGCTGGACATGATTGTCGGCATCCTGGCCGTGCTCAAGGCCGGCGGCGCCTATCTGGCGATCGACCCCAGGATTCCCGCGGAGCGCCTGTCATATATCGTTCGTGACGCTGATCCGCTGGTCGTGCTCACCCACGCATCCTCGGTGGACGCCCTGACAGCGGCCGGCGCAACCCCGCTGGTGATCGATACCGCAGCCGACCTCGACACTCCTGCCGAGGAAAGCAATCCCGGCGTGACACAGGGATCGCGCTCCCTCGCCTATGTGCTCTACACGTCCGGCTCGACCGGGCGACCAAAGGGCGTGATGATCGAGCATCGCTCGGTCATCCACCACCTCTGGGGCATGGCGCTCCAGTACGAATTCGGCCCGGCCGACTGCTTCTTCCAGACCCACTCCTACACATTCGATGTGTCGGTCTGGGAATTCTTCATGCCACTGGTCAGCGGCGGCCGGGTGGCGATGATCAAGCCGGACAGCCACAGCGACGCGGCGTACCTGATCGACACAATGGTCAAGGCCGGGGTTACCTATGTCTGCCTGCTGCCACCCATGCTGCAGCTGGTACTCGACGAACCTAACGCGGAAGATCTCAACAAATCGGTGCGCTGGGTGATCTGCGGCGGCGAACCGCTGTCAGCCGAGCTGGTGACACGCTTCTTCGACAAGATGGACGCCCGCCTCGACAACGCCTACGGGCCGACGGAGGCCACCATCCACAACACCTACTACCACTGCCAGCGCGGCCCGCAGCCGCCGGTCATTCCGATCGGCCGCGCCATGCCGGGCGCGAAAGTCTATATCCTCGACAGCAACCTCAATCCGATGCCGATCGGGGCTCCCGGGGAAATCTGCATCGGCGGCGACGCCGTGGGGCGCGGCTATCTCAAGGCCCCGGAGCTGACGGCGGAGAAGTTCGTCCAGGACCCGTTCGCCGACGACATCGGCGCACGAATGTACAAGACCGGCGATATCGGCCGCTTTCTTCCCGACGGCAACGTCGAGTTCCAGGGCCGGCGCGATATGCAGATCAAACTGCGCGGCTTCCGCATCGAGCTTGGTGAGATCTCCCATACCATCAAGCAGCACCCCGCGGTCAGCGACGCCGTCACCATCGTCCGCGAGGACCGGCCCGGCGATCGACGCATCGTCAGCTATGTCGTTGCCGACGGCATTGTCGACCTCGCACCGGTACTCGTCGATTATCTGGGGCCCCGCCTGCCCGATCACATGATTCCAAGTGCCTTCGTGCGGATGGAGCGGCTGCCGCTCAAGGACAGCAACAAGGTCAATGTCGCGGCCCTTCCTGCACCATCGGCGACCTCGTCGCGCTCCGGCTTCGTTGCGCCGCGCACGCCCGACGAGGCCCGGCTCGCCGAAATCTGGAAGGACCTGCTCGGCATCCAGCAGGCCGGCGCCCGCGACAACTTCTTCGAGCTTGGCGGCCATTCGCTGCTGGTGACACGCCTGATTGCGCGCATCCGCGCCGAGATCGGCGTGGTGCTCTCGATCCGGCAGGTCTTCCGGACCCCGGTGCTCGACGAACTGGCGGCCGCGATCCAGGCCGCACGGCAGGCCGTAGACAAGGAGCTCGACGACGAGATCGTCGCGCGGCCGCGAACCATCACGCGCTAGTCAGGCGCCTGCGAACAGAAAGGGCGGTCATGGACGACATCAGCGGAGCGAAGAACGGCCATTGGTCGCACAACGGCAACAATGGCGCGGCGAACGGCAGGGGCGGCGACGTCCTCGACCTGCTATGCGCGGGCTTCGGCCCCGCAGGCATTTCGCTCGCCGCGGCGCTCGCCGACTGGCAGGAAGCGGGCGGCGTCGATCACGCGCCGCATGTTCGCTTCCTGGAACGCAACGCCGGTCCAGCCTGGCAGCCCGGCTTGCTGGTGCGCGGCACCGACATCAATCACAACTTCCTGCGTGACTTCGCCACCCCGCGCGATCCGCGCAGCCGCTTCACTTTCGTCAACTACCTCAAGCAGAGTGGCCGTCTCTATCATTTCGGCCATCTCGGCGGCCGCGTCGCCCGTACCGACTGGGACGCCTACGTGCGATGGACAGCAGGATTGCTTGCCGACTATGTGAGCTACAGCCAGACCGTGGAGAGCGTCACAGCCTACCCCTCGCCCGACAATCCCGACCTGCTATTGGTCAAGACTCAAAACGCGTCCTACCTCACCCGGGCCATGGTGTTCGCCACCGGACCGACCGCGCGCGTGCCCGAGCTGTTCCGGCCCCACGTCGGAGAGCGGGTCTTCCACAGCGCACAGTTCCTGCAGAAGATCGCGGCGTTCGACCGCGACAACGACCTCACCTTCACGGTGGTCGGCTCCGGGCAGAGCGCGGGTGAAGTGGTGCTGCATCTCTATGATCGCTTCGCCAACGCAAACTTCCTTTCGCTGCAACGCGGCCTCGCTTTCCCGCTGGTCGACGTCGGCCATTTCTCGAATGAAGTCTACTTTCCCGAGGAGGTCGAGTACTTCCACGCGCTGCCACCGGAGGCGCGCCGGCAGGTGGTCAGCGATTTTCACAAGACCAACTACTCCGCCGTCGACACCGACGTCAGCCAGGCGCTGTACTGGCGTGTCTATGAAGACAAGGTATTGGGGACGCCGCGGGTCCGCATGGTTCCCCGCAAACGGCCGGTGGCACTGGAAGCCGCGAACGGCCGTTTCCGGCTCGATGTCGAGGATGTCTACACCCGCGAGGTCGAGACCCTGACGACCGATGTCGTCATCCTCTGCACCGGCTACGACGAAGCACTATTCCCCCGATTGCTCGAACCTCTGCGCCCGCACATCGTCACCGACAGTCTGGGCGGCCCGGAGATCGGCTTCGACTACCGCGTGCAGACCGCGCCGGGCTTCCGGCCGCTGATCTACATCAACGGCATCTCCGAGCGCACCCATGGCGCCAGCGACAGCCTGTCGCTGAGCATGTCGGCACTGAAGGCCGAGCGCATCCTCTCCTCGTTCCTGCGCCATAGCGGAGCCGGCGACACCATCAATGCCCACACCGAGGTGACGCCGCGGCAGGCGCCGGCGGCACATTCCTCCCCTCTCTGACTGGAGATCCCTATGACGTCCTGGTTCTTTTCCTACGGAACGAGCGCCGATCCGCATCACGTCGCCACCGAGATCGGCCCGGTCGAGGAGTCGGTCGCCGCGACGATTGCCGATCATCGCCTGACGTTCGCGAACTATCGGGCCGAATGGGGCGGCGGCACGTCCTGTATCGTTCCTGCGCGCGGACAGGACGTCATCGGCGTGATGCACAAGGTTTCCTCCGCGCAGGTCGAACTGCTGTCGACGGCCGATCCGACCTACATCCTCGTCGACAAGACCGCGCGCACCGCCGCCGGCGAAGTCGGCGTCAAGGTTCTGCTGCCACAGACGATCGGCGACTTCGCGCCACCGGCGGATGCCTATGTCGGCAAGATCCGGGCGGGCCTCAGCGCCTTTTATCCCATCGAGCAGGTCGACGCACATCTCAAGCGCGCGCTGCAGCGCCAGTCCCTGTTCAAGTCAATGGTGGCGCAATGGGCCAATGAGGCCGATCCGAAGCAGGAATACAACACCCTGTTTCGGCGGCTGCTGCCCTGGCGTGACATGGTCCGCACACCATGGGGCGGCGCCTGGGCCACGATCGATCCCGGTCAGGCCAGCGAGCTCTACAAGCACGACGAAGAGGAGATTGCCATCGTCGTCGCCGGTGAGGGTGAACTGCGCGTCGACAGCAACACCCGCCCGATCAGAAAGGGCGACGTGGTGTACTTCGAGCCCTACTGCGAGCATGTCGTGACCAACACTTCCGGCGAGGCGCTTGAAGTGCTGTTCTTCTGGTGGGGGGGACGCGACGGCACGATGTGGGCCGGACGGCCGGTGTAGTGCTGTCAAGGGGCGAATGTGCCCGGATCGGCAATTCCGGAAAAGTGCGTTGTGAATGGAGACCTGCCATGCTGCACACTCCCTCTGAGCTTCCGATCCGGCGCGAGCGCGCCAGCGACGACGGCGACGTCTTTGCCGATCTCGAATCCGAGGTGAGGAGCTATTGCCGGCGCTTCCCCTGCGTGTTCGCCACCGCCAGCGATCATCTGCTGACCGACGAGGATGGCAACGCCTATATCGACTTCCTCTCCGGTGCCGGCGTTCTCAATTACGGGCACAACAATGCCGCCATTGTCGAATGCGTGCTGCGCTACATGCAGCAACGTGGCGTGATTCAAGGTCTCGACCTGCATACCACCGCCAAGCGCGAATTCCTGACGACATTCGAGAGCACGATCCTGGCGCCGCGACGCCTCGACTACAAGGTGCAGTTCACCGGCCCGACCGGCAGCAGCGCCGTGGAAGCCGCATTCAAGCTCGCGCGCCGATTGCGACCGGGCCGGCCGATCGCGGCGTTCACAAATGCCTATCACGGCATGTCGCTGGGAGCGCTCGCGGCCACCGGCGATAGCCCGATGCGACGCGCTTCTGGCGTGGCGCTGCACGATGTCGTCCGCCTGCCGTTCGACGGCTTTTTCGGCGAGAGCGTCGATACGCTGGCCTACATCGACGCGCTACTTAGCGAACCAGGCAGTGGCATCGAAGCGCCGGCGGCGTTCATCCTGGAAACCGTGCAGGCGGAAGGCGGTCTCAAGGTCGCCTCTCGCACCTGGCTGCGTGGGCTCGCGGAGCTTGCGCGCAAATATGACGCGCTGCTCATCGTCGACGAGATTCAGACCGGATGCGGCCGTACCGGTTCGTTCTTCAGCTTCGAAGATGCCAACATCACCCCAGATATCGTCTGCGTCTCCAAATCGATCGGCGGCATCGGCTTCCCGATGGCTCTCGTGCTGATGAAGGAGACGCTCGACGCCTGGAAACCGGGCGAGCATATCGGCACGTTCCGCGGCAACAACCTCGCCTTTGTCGCCGCCACCGCCGCGCTCGACACCTACTGGCGCGATGACGCGTTCGAACTGTCGATACGCCGCAAGGGCGAACTGATCGAAACGCGGTTGCGGCAGATGGCCGACCGCTGCCCCGACGGCGGCGCGCGCGTCCGCGGCCGCGGCATGATCCGCGGCCTGGAGTGGGACAATGCCGACGTAGCCGCCGCGGTATCGGCCATCGCCTTCAGGAATGGCGTCATCGTCGAGACCTGCGGCTCGAGGGAGCAGGTTCTCAAACTGCTGCCACCACTGACGATCGGCGAAGCGGCACTGGCGGTCGGGCTCGACAAGCTCGATGACGCCGTCGACGAGGTCTACAACGCCATGCAGCCGCAGGTCGCGTTTCGGCAGACGGCATGAAGGTCGTCATCGTCGGCGCGGGCATTCATGGTCTCGCGCTGGCCTGGGCGCTGACCCGTGACCGCCACCAGGTCTTGGTGCTCGACCGGGGGCCGATTCCCAATCCATACAACGCATCTTACGACCAGCATCGCCTGATCCACGACTTCAACCGTGCAACAACCGATGCGCCGCTGAACCAGGCTTTCGACGCCTGGCGAACGCTGTCGCTCGACATTGGGCCCATCTATATCGAAACGGGCGCGGTCTGCGGCTTTCCAGACGCCGCCGCCGCGACCCGGGTCCTGAATGACCTGCGTGATCGCGATATCGCCAGCCGGATGCTGGACACCGGCGCACTTGCCGGCGTGCTGCCGGACATCCGCCTCGACGCCGGCCATTGCGCCATCATGACCCGGCGCGGCGGCATTCTGCTCGCCGACCAGATCGCGCTCCTGCTCGTGCGTTGGCTGCTGGGCGCAGGTATCGCCCTGCGACCGAATACCGCCGTGGAGCACATCGACCCCGAGCGCCCGGCAGCACGGCTCGCCAACGGCGATACCGTCACCGGCGACGTGCTGGTGACTTGCGCCGGCGCCTCGACCCGTGAGTTGCTACCCGACTTCGCCGGCGTGCTCGGCGCCAGACGGCAGATCCTCGTCTATCTGGAACCACCGCGACATCTGGAAGCGGCTTGGCGCCGCGCGCCGGTCTTCGTCAATTTCGGTGGCGCCGACGACCTGTGGGGGGCCCCCTCGGCGTCGGGAACCCATGTCAAGCTCGCGGTCGGACGCTTCGCTCTCCCGCGCCCTCTCGGCACACTGGATGCCGTCGTCACCGCCGCGGAGACCGATGCCTTGCTCGGCTGCTTCCACCCGCGGATGCCACAACTCGGCACCTACCGTGTGGTGCGTTCCTCGGCCTGCTTCTACAGCACCGCGCCCGAGGGCCACAGGCTGAGCCAGCCGCACGGCGGCAGCGGCAAGGCGTGGTTTGTCGCCGGCCACAATGGCAGCGACTACAAGTTCGCTCCCGCTGTCGCGCTGGATCTCGCCGCACGACTTGGCAGCTGAACATTGGGGGTCCCGCGGACCGCCGCCGCGCCATGGGCGGCGATCCACGATCGATCCTCAGTGCGAAGCCATGATCATCGCTGCGGCGCGCTGGCCGATCACGGCACATGTTGCGTTCAGGTTCGCGTTGATGATCCACGGCATCACCGACGCATCGGCGATCCGCAGACCCTCGAGGCCATAGACCCGGAGCTGCGGATCGACCACCGACATCGTGTCGAAGCCCATCTTGCAACTGCAGGAGACGTGGTAGATCGTGAATCCGTTGGCCCGCACATAGGCCGCAAGGTCCTTGTCCGATGTCACATTCGGCCCTGGCGACAGTTCGGCGCCACGTACGCCGTTGAAAGCGCTTTGCGCCAGGATCTCGCGTGACAGCTTGATGCCCTCGACAAGAATATCGACGTCGGACTGCGTCGACAGATAGTTCGGATTGATCAGTGGCGCGGTGTTGGGATCGGCGGACAGCAGCGAGACGCGGCCGACGCTGGTGGGACGCGCAAGCGTCGGCGTCGTGGACATCACCGGCTGGTTGCCGTCGAGCCCCTGCCAGAAGTGGAACTGGAGGTCCGGTGAAGATGCCAGCGGCCGATGCTTCGTCCGCACGAACAATCCGGCCTGGACGCCGCTGCCGAAGATCGGCGCGGTCTTGCCCTCGACCGCCCACGACATCGACAACTGCACGTGATCCTGCAGATTCTGGCCGACTCCCGGCAGATCGAGCAGCACGGGAATCTGCAGCCGGCGCAGGTCGTCAGCCGGCCCGATCCCGGACAGCATCAACAACCAGGGCGAGCAGATCGCCCCCGCACACAGCACGGTCTCGCGCTCAGCGTAAGTCCGCGTCAGCTGACCACCGGACGTCATGTATTCCACGCCGGCAATTCGGTTGCCATTGCTGATCAGCCGCAGCACCTTTGTGTTGGTCAGCACCGTGAGGTTCTTGCGGTACATTTCCGGATGAAGGAACGCCTTGGCGAGGCTGCAACGCAGCCCGTCACGGATGGTCATCTGATAGTAGCCGACGCCATTGTCCTGGCGCTCGCCGTTGAAATCCCAGTTCGGGCCGCTGTAGCCATACTGCATGCCAGCCTGGAGAAACGCCGTCGCCGGCTCGCCAGGCAGCGGATAGTTGCGAACGGTGAGCGGGCCGTCGACACCATGATAACGTGACGGGCCCAGTTCATTGTCCTCCTGCGCGACGAAAATCGGCAGCAGGTCGTTGTAGCTCCAGCCGGAATAGCCCTCATAGGCCCAGGCATCGTAGTCGAGGCGGTTGCCGCGCACATAGAGCATGGCGTTGATCGAGCTGCTGCCGCCGAGAGTCTTGCCACGCGGGCAGCCGATCGTGCGGCCGTTCATGTGCGCCTGTGGCGTGGTCTTGAAGGCCCAGTCGTACTGGGTATTGCGCACCTTGAGGTAGTCGTTCGGATCCTGGATCAGCACGCTGTCATCCATCGGTCCCGCTTCGAGCACGAGGACGCGAACGTTGGGATCGCAACTGAGCTTGTCGGCGATCACGCAGCCGGCGGAGCCCGCGCCGATCACGATATAGTCGACGGCGTCGGTCTGCCGGGCGACCGCTGGCGCAGCGCTGGGAGCAGGAGTTCCTGTTGGTTGGCACATGGTTGGCCTCGCTTGAAAATGGCTAGGTCAGGGATCGGCATCCCGCGCAGCTTGCGCGCGATGTCGTGCAAGTCAGACATGGTGCAAGTCACGAGTGACCAATCGGGCAAAGCGCAATCAGAGAGATTTGCAATCAGACAGATCTGCAATCAGACATCCGCAATCAAACAGATGCGCAGTCAGGCAACGGGCCCATGATCAGGACCATTTGCACGCGTGGCTCATTGCGCGCGGCAGCGATGCCACGCGCAGGCCTTGTCGCTTGGCGTGCGGGGCGGGCACAGGCCCGCCTCGGCTGGGTTTGGATTCAGATACGGCCGACTTCGCCGGGAGCGTCGGACAGGGTGGCAAACGCCATCGTCGTGAACCCTGCGGGAGCCGCTCCCGCGAAGCGCGATGGATCGGCGCACGATGCCAACGGCTGCGTCAGACGCAGCGCCTGGGTATCGGCGTAGATCATCGTCGCATGGTTCAGCAGGTTGTTCGTCGACGCTGCAACGGTGCTCACAGCCGAACCGTGCAGATTCGACACCGTCGTCAGGTGCGACATCGTGTTCGCCAATGAGCCGATGGCATTGAGGATGGTGATCAGCGATCCCGGCAGAGCCGCGGTATTGCCCGTCAGCACGTCCACCGAAACGCGCAACTGCTGGACGGAAATCTCAAGCGTCGTAAGCCGGTTAAGAATGTCTGCAATCCTGTCCGGCGCGATCTCCGGAACGGCGACTTCGGCACCAGCCGCCTGATTGTCGCTGGATGGCGCATTGCCGGATGCGCCCTCACCGGATGAATGAGCGGCGCCGTTGTGATGGTTCTCACCGTCGTGGTTTTCGTCCTGCATGGTGACCACCTGCCAATAAATTGTTTGGAAAAAGAATTTTGAAATTACACTCGAAAGTATACCATGCACCACCATTGCAACCAACAACAAACTTGATTTCCGTTGTGATGTTTCAATGACGCGATGCAGGAGCACGACGATCCGCCGCTCCCGCATGTCCGCATTCGCAGTCGTTGCCACAGCCATGTCACGCCGGGCCCTGTGATGACGTGTTCGCTTCCTTTGCACCTGCTCGCCATGCTCCCAGCCGATGCCACGGTCTGCATCGGCTTGCCGATCGATCGCGCGGCGCATGGCGCATGCCTCATCGCTGGAGCGTTTCTCGCCATCACACACCATCATGAACACGGCGGCGTCCCCGTTCGCGCGTTATGGCACGACGATCATCGCAGTGCCGACGGCGGCCGCGCTGCGGCAAATCATCTTCGCGACCAGGGTATTCGTTATGTGATCGGCCATTTTAGTTCGCGCGCCGCCATGACGGCTGCGCCGGTCTATGCGGATGCGGGGATTTTGTTCCTCGCCCCCGGCGCCAGCGCCCCCGAACTCACTGACCTGCCGGTTCCATCGAGCGTCTTGCGGCTCTTTGGCCGGGACGGCACTCAAGCCGACGCGATTACACGCGCGCTGCATCATTTGGGTCCGGCGCAGCAGATCGAGTTGTTCATTGAAGACAATCGCTATGGCCGCAGCCTTGGTGCGCTGCTGACCGCGCGCCTCACGGACGCCGGACACATCGTGCGGCCGGTTGTCGTTCACCGCGGCGACGCGCCGGACCCGACCATGGACGGGCCAGCAATCCTTGCCGGCACGCGGGAATTTTCGGCCCGCCTGCTGCAGCGGCTCGCTCCGTCGCGGTACCGCATCGCGGGGGATGATGCATTTCACACCGCGTTCCTCGAGGAAGCCGGCGCGATGGCCGATGGCGTCAGGATTCCCGTGATCGGCGGTCATGCCGATAACGCCGCCGCGGCGCGGCTGACCGAAGCCTATCGCGTGCTGATCGGCCGAGCACCCGGCGCCTACTTCCTCACCAGCTATGTCGCGATCGATCTCGTGCTGCGCACGCTGCGCCACTGTGGCGACTGCGGTGGCTCAACGGCCGCCGCCTGGTTGCGCGCGCGTTCATGGCCCACGGCGCTCGGCGAACTCGGCTTTTCCGCGACCGGCGAGGTCTCAGGTCTCGACTGGCGCATGGTGCGCGTGCACCGCCAACAATTCGTGCCCACCTGATATTGCAATACGAGCAGCGCTGCCCATGCCCGACATCACCGTCCTGATGACTGCCATTCCCGCGACCGAAGCCGCCGTCTCGCGCCAGCGCATCGCAGCACTGCAGCCTGACGAGCAGGCGCGCGTCGAAACGTTTCGCAAGCAGCGCGACAAGGCGCTGTTCGTCGTCGGCCGCACCCTGCTTCGGCATGGGCTGCACGCGCTCTACGGCATCGCCGCCGCGCCGCTTGTGACGGGCCCCCATGGCAAGCCGTTGCTGCGCGACGCGGATGCGGACATCGACTTCAACCTGTCGCACAGCGCCCATCTCGTGGTGGCTGCTTTCGCCCGGGGCGCCAACGTCGGCATCGACGTCGAGCGCTTCGACGATGATCCCGGCGTGATCGAGGCTGCCTGCCGTCATTTCGCCGACGAAGAGCGCGCGGCCCTCGCTGCGATACCCGCAGCGCAGAGGCCGAACACGTTTATGCGAATATGGACGCTGAAAGAAGCGACGATCAAGGCAGTCGGTCTTGGACTGCAGATTCGCCTCGACAGCTTCGCTGTCGCGGTCGACCCGCCACGACTGGTTCGCACGGGAAGCCGGCTCGGCGACATCGGCCGCTGGCATTTCGCCGAAACGCGCTGCGACGACGCACACGTCGCGCTCGCCGTGCAACTACGCAGCGCGGCGCCGGCGAATGTGGATTTCAGATCGGTCGCGCTGCCGACGCTTTGACGCGGTCGGATTCGCGCAGCGCCATCAGCGTCGCAGACATGCTGGCGACAAGCTTTTCCTGCCCATCGCGCACCACAAGCGCCTGCGCGTCGCAGACCGTCAGCGTTCGCCCCGGCTTGATCACACGCGCCCGGAATGCGAAGCGCTCGCCACTCGCCGGCGCCAGGAGGTTGGTCTTGAACTCGACGGTCAGCACGTCGGCATCCGCCGGCATTAGCGAATAGGCTGCGTAGCCGCAGGCACTGTCGAGCGCCGTGGTGATGATGCCGGCGTGGACGAAGCCATGTTGCTGGGTAAAGGCCGCGTCATAGGCCATCGTGAGGTCGACCTCGCCGGGGCCGACGCGATCGAGACGAATGCCGAGGGTGTGCATTGCCCGCTGGCGGCGAAAGCTGTCGCTGACCCGCAACTGATAGTGCGGGTCCTGGGGCTCGTACCCTGCCATGGCCGCGCGCCTCCCTGATCCTGATACGGAACCGTATCAGACCTGAGTGCGCAACGCAATACGGCACCGTATCAGAAGTCGGCCACCGCGCCGCTCGGGTCAGCAGCCCGGCCAGGACGGCTTGCGCTTCTCGGCGAACGCCGCAATGCCTTCGCGGGCGTCCTCGGTCATCCCCAGCAGGGCGATCTGGCTTTCGGTGAAGGCGATGGCTTCGTCGAACGACATCGCCGCGATGGCCCGCATGGCGTACTTGCCGCGGCGGATCGCGGTCGGCGACTTGTCGGCGATGCGTCCGACCAGCCACTCCACCTTGGCGTCGAGGTCCGCCGCAGGCACGACATGGTTCAGCAGCCCCGCCGCCTGCGCCGTCGCGGCATCGAATGGCTCTCCTGTCAGGCTCCATTCGTTGATCAGACGCCGTGGCGCGATGCTCTGCAGCAGGCTCATCACCTGCATCGGAAACACCCCGACCTTGACCTCCGGCAGGCCGAATACGACGTTGTCGGCGGCGACCGCCATGTCGGTCATGGCGAGCAGGCCCATGCCGCCAGCCATGCACGCACCATTGACGCGCGCAATGCTCGGCTTGGTCGCGCCGTGCGCCAGCCGCAGCATGTCCGCATAGTCGACGTTGGGTCTCGCGAAATCGAAGCTGAACGCCTTGCCAGGTTGCAGGTCGGCGCCGGCGCAGAACGCCTTGTCGCCTGCGCCGGTCAGCACGATCGCGCGCACCGCCGGATCGTCATGGGCAGCGCGGTACCCTGCGACGATGCCCGCGATCACCTCGGCATTGAGCGCGTTGCGTTTGTCGGGCCGGTTGATGGTGATCCAGAACGCAGGCCCGCGAACCTCGTGGAGAACGGGAAGCGATGTCGTCATCGTTGCTACTCCGCGGCTTTGGCGGCGACGTCGATCTCCGCCACGATGCTGCTGGTGGTCACCTGCTCACCCTCCGCCACATGGATCGCGGCGATGGTGCCGGACGCAGGCGCGACATGGACATGTTCCATTTTCATTGCCTCCAGCGTCACCATCGGCTGTCCGATGCTGACCTGATCGCCGGCCTTGACCAGCACAGCCACGACTCGCCCGTTGAGCGCCGCGCGCAGCTTGCCGTCGCCGCCTTCGGCGGCTGCGCGCGCCGGCGGCGCATAGGTCAGGTCGCGCGCTGCGACCGGCGCGCCATCCACCAGCAGGAACAGCCGGTCGGCGGCGCGGGCATAGGCGATGGCCGTCGTCAGCGACCCGGTGCGGACCCGGAGCGTGCCGGCTTCGAAGCCATCGACCTCGAACGTCGTCTCGTCCCCCTGATGCGCCACAGCATAGCTGCCGTTGCGCCGGCGGAAGATCTCGACGTCATGGGTCTCGCCACCGATCGCGATCCGCATCGGCACGGGGAATGCCGACGCCAGCGCCCGCCCCTTGCGCCAGGCCGCGCCGTGACGCGCGGTGACGTACAGCACCAGCGCGCTGAGCGCCGGCAACTGCGAGCCGCAGACCGGCACGCGCAGCGCGTCGCCGTGCTGGCCGATGAACGCCGTGGTGGCTTCGCCGGCCGCAAACACCGGATGGCGCAGGCACGCAGCGAGGAACGCCTGGTTGGTGGTGACGCCTAACGCAATCGTGCGCGACAGCCCGTTCAACAGGGCCTGCCGGGCTTCGTCGCGCGTCGCCCCCGTGCCGATAATCTTGGCCACCATGGAATCATAGAACGGCGGGATCTCCGCTCCCGACGCCAGCGCATGCTCCACACGCAGGCCCGCCGGCATCTCCCAGCACAGCAGCCGGCCGGACTGCGGCATGAAGTCGTGCGCCGCATCCTCGGCGCACAGCCGCACCTCGATGGCATGACCCGTAAACGTCACATCCTCCTGTCGCAGCGGCAGCGGATCGCCACCGGCGACGCGCAGCTGCAACTCCACGAGGTCGAGGCTGGTGATCGCTTCGGTCACCGGATGCTCGACCTGCAGGCGGGTATTCATCTCCATGAAATAGAACTGCCCGGCCGGGTCGAGCAGGAATTCCAGCGTGCCGGCGCCCTCGTAGCCCATGGCCTTGACCGCCGCCACCGCGACCTCGCCCATCCGCGCGCGCAACTGTGGCGACACCGCCGGCGACGGTGCCTCCTCGATCACCTTCTGGTGGCGGCGCTGCACCGAGCAGTCGCGCTCGCCGAGATGGATGGCGTGGCCGTGGCGATCGCCGAACACCTGGATCTCGATGTGGCGGGGATCGACGATGGCGCGTTCGAGAATGACGGTGGCGTCGCCGAAGGCGCTCTTCGCCTCGGACCTGGCGCTGCGCAGCAGATCCGGGAACGACGCCGCATCCGGCACCAGCCGCATGCCGCGGCCACCGCCGCCGGCGGTCGCCTTGATCATCACGGGGAAGCCAATCTTTGCCGCCTCCGCGGCCAGCGTTGCGTCGCTCTGATCAGCGCCCTGGTAGCCCGGCACGCAGGGCACACCAGCCTTGGCCATAATGTCCTTGGCGGCGGCTTTGTCGCCCATGGCGCGGATGGATGCCGCCGACGGCCCGATGAACACCAGGCCCGCCTCGGCGCAGGCCGCCGCGAACGCGGCGTTCTCCGCCAGGAAGCCATAGCCGGGATGGACCGCGTCGGCGCCGCTGGCCTTTGCAGCAGCGATGATGGCATCGATCCGCAGATAGGACTGCGCCGGCGCGGCGTCGCCGATCAGCACGGCCTCATCGGCTTCGCGCACATGACGGGCGTTCGCATCGGCGGAGGAATACACCGCTACGACGCCATAGCCGAGGCGCCGTGCGGTGCGCATCACCCGCAGCGCGATCTCGCCGCGGTTGGCGATCAGGATCTTGCCGAACGGCGTTCGCTTGGTCATCGCGTCCCTCATGGCCGGGCCACCGCGAACTGCATCGCCTGCGGCGTGCGCGCCTGTGCCTCACGGCAGATCGCCAGCACCTCGGCCAGCACCGCGCGGGTGTCGCGCGGATCGATCACGCCATCATCCAGCACCCGCGCGCTGGTCGCGAACACGTCCATCTGGCCGTCGAACACCGCGGTGATCTTCGCCTTCATCTTGTCGAGCTGCTCGCGATCGACCGGCTTGCCCTTGCGGGCGGCGGCCGCCTCGGTGACGATCGCCATGGTCTCGGCGGCCTGCTCGCCGCCCATCACCGCGGTCTTGGCATTGGGCCAGGAGAAACAGAAGCGCGGATGAAAGCCACGGCCGCACATGCCGTAGTTGCCGGCGCCGAACGAGGCGCCGCAATAGAGGGTGATCTGCGGAACCGTGGCGCTGGTGACCGCCTGGATCATCTTGGAGCCGTGCTTGATCATGCCGCCTTCCTCGTAGGCGCGGCCGACCATGTAACCCGTGGTGTTGTTGAGATAGATCAGCGGGGTGCGCGACTGGCAGCAGGCCTGGATGAAATGGGTCGCCTTGTTGGCTCCGTCGGGATCGAGCGGACCGTTGTTGGTGATGATGCCGACCGCATGACCTTCGATCCGGGCATGGCCGCAGATCGTCGCCGGACCATAGTTCTCGCTGAACGCGGTGAAGTCCGAGCCGTCGACGAGCCGGGCGATGACTTGCCGCATGTCGACCGGGCGCTTGTGATCCATCGGCATGATGCCGAGGAGATCCTCGCTATCGTAGGCCGGCGGCTGAAAGGATGCTGCGCCATCGTTGCGGCGATCCCAGTTCAGGCCGGCCATGATGTCGCGCGCGATGCGCAGCGCATCGCGGTCGTCCTCGGCGAGATAGTCGCCAAGGCCGGAAATACCGGTATGCATCTCGGCGCCGCCGAGCTCCTCCTCGGTGGCGATCTCGCCGGTCGCGGCCTTGAGCAGCGGCGGCCCCGCAAGGAACGCGCGGGTACGCCCGCGCACCATCACGATGTAGTCCGACAGCCCGGTCTGATAGGCGCCGCCAGCGGTGGACGAGCCGTGGGTGACGGTGACCACCGGCAGCCCGGCCGCCGAGAGCCGCGCCAGGTTGCGGAAGATGTTGCCGCCGCGCACGAAGTCCTCGACACGGTAGCGCAGCAGGTTGGCGCCGGCGCTCTCGACCAGCTGCACCAGCGGCAGCTTGTTCTCCAGCGCCACCTCCTGCACCCGCAGCTGCTTGTCGAGCCCCATCGGCTGCAGCGCGCCGGCATCGATGCCGGAATCGCTCGCGCTGATCATGCAGCGCACGCCCGACACGATGCCGATGCCGGCAATCAGGCCGCAACCAGGAATGCTCCTGTCAGCGTCCGGAACATCGAACATGTAGCCGGCGAGCGTCGACAGCTCGATGAACGGGGTATCCGGATCGAGCAGCAGCGCCACTCGCTCGCGCGGCAGCAACTGGCCGCGCTGGTGAAAGCGGTCCTTGGCGGCAGCGGACGCGGTTCGTGCCCGCTCCTCCAGCATGCGCATCCGCTCGATCAGCGCGAGCATGCCCGCCCGGTTGGCCTGGAAGGCCGCGCCCCCGGCGGCGACGGTGTTCTCGATCAGCGCCATCGCGTCAGTTCGCTCCGAAATGATCCTGGTACTGGGTGCGCAGGTCGACCTTGCGCAGCTTGCCGGTCGCCGTCATCGGCATCTCGTCGAGGATGCGGATCAGCTTGGGCACCTGGAAGCCGCCGAGATGTTTGCGGCAATGCTCGCCGATGTCGGTCTCGCTCGCCTGTGCACCTGGCTTGAGCTTGACGAATGCCGACACCGCCTCGCCCCACTGCGGATGCGGCAGGCCGATCACCGCGGCGTTGGCGACCGCCGGATGGGCAAGCAGGGCTTCCTCGATCTGGACCGAGGCGACGTTCTCACCGCCGGACTTGATCATGTCCTTCTTGCGGTCGATGAACAGCACCTCGCCGTGCGCGTCGATCAGCGCGAGGTCGCCGGTGTGATGCCAGCCGAACTTGCGCGCAGCCTCGGTGGCCGCCGGATCCTTGTAATAGCCGAGCATGACATTGGGACCGCGATGCACCAGTTCGCCGACTTCGCCGGCCGGCAGCAGGTTACCCTGGTCGTCCATGATCGCGGTCTCGTTGACGATCAGGGACTCGCCCCAGTAGTTGCCGAACCGCGCGAGCTGACGGTCGGGCTGCGACATCGTCGTCGCCGGATACATCTCCGTCTGGCCGCTGGTGAGGACAAAGTTGGGGCAGAGTTCCGCGATACCGCGCTCCAGCAGCGGCCGGCCCATCGGCGCCATGGTGTAGATACAGGTGCGCAGCGTCGACAGGTCGAACTCCCGACGCCGCGGATGATCGAGGATTGCCTGGTACATCAGCGACAGGCCGACAAACACCGTGAGCCTATCGCGCTGGATCGCCTCCATCGCCACCACCGGATCGAAGCCGCGCATCAGCGCCATGCGGCCGCCGACGGAGAGATAGCTCAGCAGCAGCACATGGCCGGCGCAGTGGAACAGCGGGAATTGACCGGTGATGCCGTCCTTGCGCGTCAGGCTCATCTCGATGGCATTGCTCATCACGGCCATCACCACCGCGATATGGCAGTGCATCGCGCCCTTCGGCCGCGACGTGGTGCCACTCGTGTAGATAATCATCGCCAGATCGCGCTCGTCGAACGCGACCTCCGGCTCGATCTCCGATTGTCCGGCGATCAGGTCGTTGAAGCTGGCGAGTCCTGCCGCCTTCGCCTTCCCCGTCAGATCGACCGCGATCAGATCGACCTTGCGCCGCTCCAGCGCCGCGCGACGCTCGGGCTGGGCGTGCAGATTGTCGTCGATCAGCGCGAAGCGAACCCCGGCGTGGTCCATGATGTAGTCCATGTCATCCGGACCGAGCATGGTGTTGATCGGGACCCAGACAAGGCCGGCGCGATGGATGCCGAATAGCGCCTTCACCATCTCGACGGAGTTGTTGCAGATGGTCGAGATCTTGTCGCCGGGCTTGAGGCCGCGGCCGACGAGATAGTTGGCGAAGCGGTTGGCATCGCGTTCGAGTTCGGTGAAGGTCACCTGCCGCGCGCCGTCGGTCAGGGCGGTGCGGTCGGGAAACCGCCGTGCCGCGCGCCGCAACAGATCGCCGATCGCCACCCGTCCGATGCGTCCCGGTCCGGGCACGCCGCCCGTCGCCGCCAGATCAGTCATTGCTCCCTCCTCGATGGATCAGGCAGCCGTTGGTCGGCCGCTCTCGTTGAAAGATGAGCGCGCGTTCACAGGCGCAGCCTCAATGACCGATGCCGAAGATGGCGCGGGCATCCGCCGGGCTCGCGATCTCGCGGCCGGCGCCGCGAGCGTAAGCCACCATGGTCTCGATCAACTGACCATTGGAGGTCACCTTGCTGCCATCGGGGCGATAGAACGTGTCCTCGAGGCCGGTGCGCAGATGGCCGCCAAGCTCGGCGCAGCGGCGATGCAGCGGCCAGATCTCACCGCGGCCGATCGCCGTGACCTGCCAGGCCGCATCCGGCGCCTTGAGCTTGAGGAGGATCGGGAGCAAGTCGGGATCGGCCGGCATGCCGGACGCCACACCCATCACGAAATTGTACTCCAGCGGGCCGGTGTACATGCCGGTCTGGCGGTACATGGCGACGCTGCGCACGATGCCGACATCGAAGCACTCGAACTCCGGCAGCGTGCCGGCCTGCTTCATGACATCGATATAAGCCTGGATCTTCTCGACGGGATTGTCGAACAGGTGCGGCGGCCACGCCCAGGTATTGTCGGCCTTGACCTTGAGATAGTTGAGCGAACCGGCGTTGCAGGCCGCCATCTCCGGCTTCGTCTCGCGCACGCAGTCAAGCGCGCCGGCGTAGTTCGGCCCGACCACGCCCGTGGTGTGGTTGATGACGACGCCCGGACAGGCCTCGCGGATCGCCTGCTGGATCGCACGCGACACCCCGACGTCCCATGACGGCAGATGCCCCTTGCCCGGCTCCTGCTGCCGCAGGTGGATATGCATCACGCTGGCGCCGGCGTCGTAGGCGGCCTTCGCCTCGCGCGCCATCTCTTCCGGCGTGACCGGCACGTTGTGCTGCTTCGGATCGGTCAGCACGCCATTGAGCGCGCAGGTGATCACCGCCTTGTCGGACATGCTCGCCAGATCTCCATCGCCGCCGCGCACTGTCGCGCGACGTTCGGCATGATGGGGAACGGCCGTTGCGGCTGCTTGCGTCGACTGGCTGTCTGCGTCAGGCGAGTGCGGCAATCGCCGTCGCGTCGGGCTGCGAGGCGCTGCGGTAGATGCGCAGGTCACGCGATCCGGAGAAGATCGCGCCGGGTTTGAGGCCGTAGAAGCGCCGGATCGAATGGCAGAAGTGGGTCGAATCCGGATAGCCGATGTCTTGCGCGAGATGCGCGAAGTTGAGATCCTCGTTGACGAAATGCAGCAGATGCCGCGCCCGCTTGTGGGCACGGAAGGCGCGGAACGAGACGCCGGTCTGCTGCTTGAACAGATGCAGGAAGCGCGACTGCGACAGGCGCGCTGCTGCGGCGCAATCCGCGGCGGTCGCCGCCGGCCGCGAGAAGTCGTTGAGGCGGCCGACCGCCTCGACGATGCGCGCATCAAGGCGACGGCGGGCAAGCGGCGCGCCCAGCACGATGGTGTCGAGTTCCTCGGTCGTGAAACCGTCGCAGCCGCCGGCCATGCGCAGGCGGAGATAGGCCGCACAGATCCGCTCGGCCAGCGCCGGCCCTTGTTCGGTGGCGCGGCGCGCCAGCAGGTCAAGCGCCGCCGGGGTGACACTTTCCGGCTCGACTGTGAAACACAGCGACGAGCGCGCATCGCTGGTGATCGTGTGTTCGACAAAGGGAGGGATGAATGCGAGCGGCAGGCCGGTCTCGGAACGGCCCTCGCAGGTCAGCGCCAGTTGCCCGCCGAGCCCGACATAGATCAGCACCGATCCGGTCGAACGGTTGCGCGGCCGCCCCAGCAGCCCGGCATAGAACACCCGCTCGGGGCTGATGAGCATGACATGGCCGGATTCGGAGCGGGCATCCATCGCGGCGGTTCCTCCAGGAATCGAATGTCGCCGCGTCGCCACGGCGCCCTCTGCGGGGCGCCGCGAGCATACACCAACACGGCCGCTTGTCATGAGGCGCGTCCTGGGGCGGGATGCCGCTCCATCCGCAACCCCCTGGACGAACGACTAGATCCGGGCTGGAACGTTCTGATCGACGGCCGCCTGTTTTTCCGCCGCGCGGGCGCGCCTGAAGCCATCGCGCTGCTGCAGCCCCTGCCAGTAGGCGGTGACAGCCGGACCGAAATCCTTGGCAAGACCGATCCGTTCAGCGAGCAGCAGGGCGTAACCGACCGAAATGTCGGCCATCGTGAATCGCGTGCAGAGCGAGGCCCGTCCGGCCGTCGCAGCTTCCACCGCCCGCAGACGGCCCAGGAACCACTTGGCATAGTCGGCCACGACCTGGGGATTGCGCCGCTCCGGCGGCTCGAGCTCGCCATAGCGCAGCACCAGCGTCTGCGGAAAGGTCAGCGTCGCCTCGCCGAAGTACAGCCAGTTCAGGAATGCGCCATATTCCGGCTCGTCCGGGGCGACCGCGAGCGGCGTCGGCCCGTAGCGGGTGGCGAGGTAATGGCCAATCGCGGACGACTCCGTCATGCGGGTGTCGCCGTCGATCATAAAGGGAATGGTGCCGAGCGGATTGAGGCCGAGATACTCCTTGGCCAGCGCGCGCGGCGGGAACGGCAGCATCTTCAGCTCGTAGGGCAGCCCCATCTCCTCGAGCGCCCACACCGGGCGGAACGAGCGGGCGGCTTCGCAGTGGTACAGCGTGATCATCGGGCGTTGTCGTCCTTGCGCATCATACCGGGCAGCGTCCCCATCATCTTGCACAGCACCATCAACATGACCTCATCTGCGCCTCCGCCGATCGAGGTCAGTCGGCTGTCACGATAGGCGCGGCTGACCAGCGTCTCGTTCATGAAACCCATGCCGCCCCAATATTGCAAGCAGGCGTCCGTCAGCTGCCGCCCGAGGCGGCCGGCCTTGAGCTTGGCCATGGTTGCGAGCCGTGTCACGTCCTCGCCGGCGATCAGGGCCTCAGCAGCGCGGTAGATCAGGGAGCGCAGCAGCTCGACCTCGGTCTGCATTTCCGCCAGCTTGAAGTGGACCGTCTGATTGTCGAGGATGCTCTGGCCAAACGCCTTGCGGTCGCGGGTGTAGGCGATGGTCTCCTCGATGATCGTTTCATGCGCCTTCAGGCAGGCGGCCGCACCCCACAGCCGCTCCTCCTGGAACTGGATCATCTGGTAGGTAAACCCCTCTCCTTCCTCGCCGATGCGGTTGCGCTTGGGCACCCGTACGCCATCGAAGTGGATCTGTGCCGTATCGGACGAATGCATGCCGAGCTTGTCGAGCTTGCGGGCGATGGTCACGCCCTTGCTCTTCATCGGCACGCAGATCAGCGACTTGTTGCGATGCTTGGGGCCATCACCGGTGTTGGCGAGCAGGCAGATCCAGTCGGCCTGGGTGCCGTTGGTGATCCACATCTTGCCGCCGTCGATGACATAATCGTCGCCGTCGGAGCGCGCCGTGGTGCGGATCGACGACACGTCCGATCCGGCGCCGGGTTCGGACACGCCGATGCAGGCGACCATGTCGCCGGCGATGGCAGGCGCGAGGAACTCGCAGCGGACCTCATCGGAACCGAACCGCGCCAGCGCCGGGGTCGCCATATCGGTCTGCACGCCGATCGCCATCGGCACGCCGCCGCAGCGGATCGCGCCGAGCTCCTCGGCCATCATCAGCGCGTAGCTGTAGTCGAGCCCCTGCCCGCCGAACGCGACCGGCTTGTTGAGGCCGAGAAAACCGAGGCCGCCGAGCTTCTTGAACAGGTCATGAGCCGGAAAGATGCCGGCCTTCTCCCATTCATCGACATGGGGATTGATCTCGGCGGCGATGAACTTCTGCAAAATCCGGCGCGGCTCGTCGTGCTCGGCGGTAAACAGCATACGAATATCCTTTGTCGATCGTTGGAAGCGCCCGGCGCCTAAAGACCCATCTGGCGGCTGGCGAGATCCTTCATGATTTCCTCCGTGCCGCCGCCGATGGCATTGACCTTGACCTCGCGGTAAATCCGCTCGACCTTGACGCCGCGCATGAAGCCGGCGCCGCCGAAGATCTGCACCGCCTCGGAGGCGCAGAACGCCATGGTCTGGGTTGCCTGGTTCTTCAGCATGCAGATCTCGGCAACCGGGTTGTCACCCTGTTCGACCCGCCATGCCAGCAACTCCAGCATCGCCTGGGTCGCCGCCACCTTCTGCGCCATGTCGACGATCTTGTGACGGATCACCTGGTGCTGGGCGATCGGCTTGCCGAAGGTGCGGCGCTCGCGCGCATAGGCGATCGCCTCGTCGACGCAGACCTGCGCGAACGCGGCGCAGCTCGCGGCGAGTCCCATGCGCTCGCTGTTGAAGTTCTGCATGATCACCTTGAAGCCGGCCCCCTCCTCGCCGATCAGGTTCTCGGCCGGCACGCGGCAGCCGTCGAAATGCAGTGTCGCGGTATCGGAGGCCCACCAGCCCATCTTCGACAGACGGGTGCGTGACAGGCCCGGCGTATCGCCGGGGATCAGCAGCAGGCTGACGCCGCCTGCGCCTTCGCTGCCGGTGCGCACCGCAACCGTCAGATAGTCGGCACGCATGCCCGAGGTGATGAAGGTTTTCTCACCGGTGACGACATAATGATCGCCGTCACGCCGCGCCCGGGTGCGCAGACCCGCAACGTCCGAGCCGCCGCTCGGCTCGGTGATGGCGAGCGCGGAGATCTTGCGGCCCGACAGAATTTCCGGCAGCACCCGCGCCCTGACGTCCGGCCGCGCCGCGCGTGCGATCGGCGGCGTGCCGATGGTGTGGCTCATCAGGCTGGCGCTGACGCCGCCGCAGCCGGCGCGTGCCAGCTCCTGGGATGCGACGATGCGCATGAACTGATCGGCCTCGACACCGCCGAATTCCTCGGGATAGCCGAGCCCCAGCAGGCCAATCTCGGCAGCCTTGACATAGAGTTCGCGAGGAAACTCCTCGGCCTCATCCCAGTGATGGGCGTAAGGCTCGATTTCCCGCGCAACGAAACGGCGCACCACATCGCGGAAGGCGAGGTGGTCCGCGGTATAGAAGGGGCTGCTGGACAATCCTTCACCTGCTCACACGCTTGGACCATGCGAACAATGGCCCGATTTGACGCCAATCCACTTGCGTCGAGTGGCTATCGGCCTCCCGCCGGCGCCGGGGCGACATGTGCGGACACGGATCGCAGCCGCGATCTGGCGTGCTCGTGCAAGCCGCATCGCCACCCTCGCCGCTGGCTCTCAACCAACGCAAATGCGATGCCCATGCATTGCGCACGTCACCATCCGCATTTTCAGGTCAGCATCCGTGCACCAATTCCGACACAGATCATGACGCTTTCTTGAAGGGGAAGATCGTCAGTTCTTCACAGCTTTTTGGGACGCCGCAATTGCCGGTCTACCGGGGGGCGGCTACGGTTTCATTATTGGCTATTGGGGCCTTCGCCTTCGGCCCGAGACATCGATACATCGCTAGTTTCAATACATGGCGCCCGCCTTTGCGGGCGACAGCGTTTCTTTATTTGACTGCCGCGAGGTCCGATGACGATCCTGCAGTCTACACTCGATTTGTTGCGTGCGCGGCTCGATGCGACCTTTCAGGTCTCGGATCCACGTGCTGAAGACTGGGTGATGCTCACCAACCCCGTGGAGCTCGACGGGCGCATTTCCGAGCACGCGCGCAACAAGATCATCATGTCGCTGGTCGGACTGCAGAGCGAGCCCACGGCGGCACCATCTCCGGGATTCTCGCCCGTCGGCGGCGATCGGTTCGCCCGTGCCGCGGCGCCATTGCATCTCAATGCCTTCGTGCTGTTTCTCGCCAACTTCACCGAGGGAAACTATGTCACCGGTCTTGGCATGCTGTCGCGCACGATCAGCTTTTTCCAGCAGTCACCGGTCTTTACGCCGGACCGCCTGCCCGGCCTGCCACGCGAGGTCGATCGTCTCGTGCTCGACTTCGTCAATCTCGACCTGCTTCAGACCAACTACCTCATGGGCATGCTGGGTCTGAAGTATCTCCCGTCCGCTCTCTATCGACTGCGCATGCTGACCTTCGCCGGCGAAGCGAGCGATGCGCTCGTGCCCGTCGCTCGCAACACACGACCAGCCGACGCGGGCGCCGCGACGGAGTAGCTCTCCCACCGCCGCGCGGCGGGCAAGACACCTTCGAGGAATGCGATGGGATCCGATCCTCCTGCTCATCCGGCCCCCTCCCCGCCGCCACCGGGGCTGGCGCGCTATGAGCGGCTGATGTCGCTGACGGTGAGGCACGAATTCCTTGGCCTGACGGAAACCTGCTCCGACTTCAACATCGTCCCGACCGACGCAACTCAGGCTCTGCTGCGCAACCTCAGGCTGATCGCCAAGCCACGCCGCGGCGGCATCGACGTGTTCTACCATACCGGACAGGCTGCCGCGCTGCTGCGACACCTTCTTGGCCGCCGCCACAGCCATCGCGAAGGCACCCCATTCACACTCGACCGACCTCGGCTGCGGACGGCTTCCTGGACACGGCTGACCTTCCTGTTCACGCTCGAAAATCCGGCGTTCACGAACTACACGGAGATGCCGTTGTCGGCCCGTCCCGGCGATTGTGCGCTCTATCTTTCCAATCACGCGCTCGCCGGCGACAGCACCGGCACAAGCCATCCGCAAGGGACCGGACCACGACAGCTCGCGGTCGACTGGTCACAGCTCGTGCCTATGCAGGAGGTCAACTTCTCCCCGGCCTACGTCACGATCCCGACGCCGAAGGATGCGACCCGGGTGGTGGTCTACGACACCTCCGGCCGTGCCATCGTGCTGGCCGAGCCGGCCTCTCCCGCCGCGGCAGCCGCCCCCGGTTCGGCGCGCCCCCGGACCACAGAGCACCCTCTGCGGATCACCTTCCAACCTGGCCAGAACGTCTATCTCGACATGTCCGGCGAACATGCCGGGCGCTACAGCTACAGCATCACCACGGACACCGCCGGGCCGGAGACCGCGTTCCTTTACCCCGGCCTGCTGCACACCCCGCTGTTGCTGGCCGACCTCTTCCTCGATGGCATGGCGCAGGATGGCCACCTGCCGATCGCGTTGCCCGATCATCTGCCGAACAATTTCGACAACGATGTTGCGGTGTCGTACATCAAGCCGGTCGCATACGACATTCGTTTCCAGGCGCGGCAAACCATCTGGAATTACTTCGTGGTGCTTCCGGCTGGCAATGCCCATGTCCGGCATCTCACGATCGAAGCCGCCTCGCAGGATGTCCCGGCCTTCGATGGCCCGCATCCGGTGCCGCTCGCAGGCGGTCGCACCGCCTATCAGTTCACGGCGCAACGCCCCTGCGCCCTGCGATCGCGCCCGGACATCGCCTTGCGGCTGCGCGGCGCCAACGGCCACGACGGCGAAGCCTCACGCATTCTGCTCGACCGCCTGCCGCTCCCCTCCGCCGAGCTTGGCGGACTGTCGCCGACGGGCAGCGGACCGCCGCGGTCCGATGTCTTCGTCTACCTCTAGCTTGCCGCGAATGTGACCCACGCATGCCTCTTCGGAAAGGAACCAAGCCATGACGGTCCAGTACAAGACTCCCGGCGTCTATGTTCAGGAGCTCGATGCGTTTCCACCATCGATCGTCGGCGTCGAGACGGCCGTGCCGGTGTTCATCGGTTACACCAAGACCGCCGAGAAAGCGGGACGGCCGATGAAACTGCGGCCGCTGCGCATTTCGTCGATGGTCGAGTATGTCGCCGTGTTCGGCGATGCACCCAACTATCAGTTCGCGCTCACCGCCGTTCCCGCAACGCCGAGTGCAGCAGCCGCGCCAGGCACTGACGCCGGCAAACAGAGCGCCAGCGGACCTGCGGCCGCGCCGACGCAGCCAGCCAACAATTCCGCCGACAGTAATTCCGCTGACAGCAATTCCGCCGACAGCAAGGCCCACGATGCGGCGCCGGCCGATCCGAAAACCGCGGCCGCCAACGACCCGGACCACCCGACCGACCAGCCGCATGCCAGCTCCGGCGACACCAAGCCGGCGGACAACGCCGGCCAGCCCGACAATCAGCCTCCCGCGAAAGTCGATCCGGATGCAGCCAAGGCACCAGCCACTCCCGCGGCGGCGGCGGCCAACGTCCCCCACGACGTCACCATCGGCGGCAAGGCCTATGGCATCGTGCTCGGCAAGGTGCCTTATCTCTACAATTGCCTGCGCCTGTTCTATGCCAACGGCGGCGGCGACTGCTACATCGTGTCGGTCGGGACCTACGACGACGTCCAGAGCGGCGGCATTTCCCTCGATGCGCTCAAGAGCGGCCTCGACGCGGTCCACGACCTCGTCGGCCCGACCATGCTGGTCATTCCCGAAGCCATGCAGCTCGAAAAGTCGAACTGCGCCACGCTGACCGCCGCGATGCTTTCGCAGTGTTTCGAGCGCCAGGACCGCGTCGCGATCATCGACGTCTGGGGCATCGACCAGTTGCCTCCGACGTTCACAGGCGCGGATCTGACGGCGAAGATCACGGATTTCCGTAGCGCCGTCGGCGGCATCGAAAGCCAGCGGCTGAAGTACGGCATGGCCTATGCGCCGTTCCTGAACACCTCGATCGTCGATCCCAGCGAGGTTTCGTTCCTGAACCTCGATGCCACGAGCCGCAACAACCTCGCCAGCATCATCGAGCCGGAACTGGCACAGCTATTCCCCGATGCGACCAAGGTCGCCCAGCTCAAGAGCCAGTTCTCCAGCCAGCTGACCACCATCGGCAAAATGGCCGACGGCGACGCAAAAGCGCAGAAGTTCAAGCAGCTCAACCAGAACCTCGTCGCGCAGGTCCCCGTCTTCAAGGACATCTACACGACGATGGCGGCCAAGCTCGGCACGCTGCCGCCGAGCGCCGCGATGGCCGGGATCTACACGCTCAACGACACCACCCGCGGCGTCTGGAACGCTCCGGCCAATGTCGGACTGATCGCCGTGACATCGCCGACCATCGCCATCAGCAACCGCCTGCAGGACGACCTCAACATGCCGATCGACGGTCTCGCGGTGAATGCGATCCGCGATTTCGTCGGCCGTGGCACCGTGGTATGGGGCGCCCGCACCCTCGACGGCAACAGCAACGACTGGCGTTACATCCAGGTGCGTCGCGCCCTGATCTACATCGAGCAGTCGGTCGAACTGGCGCTCAACAAGTTCGTGTTCGAGCCGAACGTGGCGCAGACCTGGACGACCGTGACCTCGATGATCAGCAGCTTCCTGCGCGGCCTGTGGTCCGCCGGCGGCCTGATGGGCGCGACGCCGCAGGAGGCCTTCACCGTGCAGTGCGGGCTTGGCAGCACCATGACGGCGCAGGACGTTCTCGAGGGACGGATGATCGTGCAGATCAAGCTGCAGATGGTGCATCCGGCCGAATTCATCGTGCTGGCCTTCCAGCAGGAGATGCAGGGCGCCGCGTGAGCTGCGGCCACCGGTCGTGCGACACCCTAAACGAAGAAGCATCGACGAAACGTCATCAGGAGACCTGATATGGCTGACGACAAGGGCGACAAGCAGGGCAATACCTGGCCACTGCCAAAATTCTACTTCTCCGTCCAGCTCGGCGACGACAAGGACGTCAAGTTCTCCGAAGTGTCGGGCCTCGAGGCCGACACCAAGGTGATCGAATATCGCCATGGCGACAGCAAGGTGTTTGCCCCGATCAAGATGCCGGGCCTCTCGAGCGTCGGCAACGTCACCATGCGCAAGGGAATCTTCGTCAAGGATTCCAAGTTCTGGTCCTGGTACTCGGAGATCAAGATGAACGTGATCTCGCGGCGCGCCGTGGTCATCAACCTGCTCGACGAGACCGGCGCGCCGAAGATGGTCTGGACGCTGCACAACGCCTGGCCGACCAAGATCACCGGCACCGACCTCAAGTCGGAAGGCAACGAGGTGGCCGTGGAATCGATCGAACTTGTCTACGAGACGCTGGAAGTGAAGGCGGCGTGATCCGATGACCGATGCGTTCTATCCACCCGTCGCCTTCCACTTCAGCGTCTCACTGGACGGCGCGCTCGGCAGCTCGCCGGACGCCAGCTTCCAGGAAGTGTCCGGCATCAAGGTGGAGTTCGGAACCGAAGAGGTGGCGGAGGGCGGACAGAACCAGTTCGCCCACCGCCTGCCGACGCAGGCCAGGTACGCCAACCTCGTTCTCAAGCGCGGCGTAGTCGTCGCCGCATCGCCGCTTGCGAGCTGGATATCGAACACTCTCGGCAGCCAGCTGACCCGGCCGATCAAGCTGCGCGAGTTGATGGTGACGCTGCAGAACGAGCAGCACGACCCGCTGATCAATTGGCGTTTCGTCAATGCCTACCCGGTGCGATGGGAGACATCGTCGTTGAACGCCATGGAAAACACGGTGCTGACCGAGACGATGGAGTTTGCCTATCACTACTTCGAGCGGGCCGTGATCGACCGCCGCCCCGTCACCGCGACGGGGCGGCAGCAGTAGACGCGTGAGGAATGGACATGCCACTGGAAATTCGAGAAATCGGCATCAGCATGCGTGTCGGCGAGCAGCCGCCGCAAGCCGCAAGCCCCCCCCAGCACAGGGACAGCAAGATCAGCCGGGACGACATTGTCGACGAATGCGTTCGACGGGTGCTGCAGATGCTGAAGACCAGGCAGGAGCGCTGAGTTGTCCGACGGCGCCCTCGCCAAACTGAAGATCGAGGCCTATACGGATTCGCGCTTCAACAATCAGGCGCCCGTGCCGTCCCTGGTCGTGCCGATCAATCCGGCAAAGTACAGCCGCAACGGCCGTATCTCCTATACCGACAACAAGGCCGCCGGAGCAGCCGGCGCCTCGCCGGTCTTCGACCGCATGGAACCGGAAACCGTGACATTCGAGCTGGTGTTCGACGCGACCGGCGTGGTGCCGCAACCAACGGGCGTGAGCACGCGTAACGGCATTGCTGACCAGATCGACGCCCTGAGGGCTGTCGCCTACGCCTACAACGGCGACATCCACAGCCCACACTACCTCAAGCTGGCCTGGGGATCGTTTCTGTTCAAATGCCGCCTGCAATCGCTCGACCTGACCTACAGTCTGTTCGCGCCGAGCGGCGTGCCGCTGCGCGCCCGCGCGACTGCCGCCTTCGTCGGATACACCGACGAATACCTGCTGCAGGCGAAGATGAAGAAGAGCTCGCCCGATCTGACCCACGTGGTCACCGTACAGGCTGGCGATACGCTGCCGCTGCTGTGTCATCGCATCTACGGCAACAGCCGGTACTACCATCAGGTCGCCGAAGCCAACGGCCTCACCGGCTTTCGCGAGCTGCGCCCCGGCCTGCAATTGATCTTTCCTCCGCTTTCAGGGCCTGCGTGATGTTGTTGCCGAGCCCGGTCCTCAACGACAGTGCCTTGCCGACGGTCTCGATCGAGATCGAGCACGAGCCGTTCGATTCCGACAGCATCGTCTCGATCGAGGTCTGGACACGCGTCAACCGGGTGCCACGCGCGCGTCTCGTCATCAACGACGGCAATCCCTCGACCGAAAGCTTTCCGCTGAGCAAGGTCGACACGTTCCTGCCCGGCAAGAAAGTCAGCATCGCCGCTGGCTACGGCCGCAACAGTGACACGATCTTTTCCGGCGTCATCATCAAGCACGCGCTCGACATCGCTCCGAACCGCCCCGCCCGCCTCGTCATCGACATGGCCGACGTCGCGCTGAAGATGACCCTGCAGCGCAGGAATGCGGTGTTCAAGGACAGCTCGGACCATGCCGTGATCGCCAACCTCATCACGACCAACGGTCTTGTGGCCTCGCACAACGATGCCCCGAGCACCGCAAGCACGGTGGTCCAGTATCATGCCACGGACTGGGACCTGCTGGTGATGCGCGCGGAGGCGAACGGCCTCGTGGTCATCGTCGACGACGGCCGCATCAGCGTGGTGGCACCCGATACGTCGGCGCATGCCGCGCTGACGGTCGAGTATGGCGATTCCCTGCTGGCATTCGAGGCAACCCTCGACGCCACCACGCAGTTGAAGGCCACGGCGACCAGGAGCCGCTCATGGGACTACACCACCCAGAAAGTGCAGGAAGGCGCCGCCACCGACACGTCGGTCACTACGCCCGGCGACGTCACGACGGCAACCCTCGCCGCGGTCTTCAATCTCGCCGAGGCGCCGCTGCAAAGCGCGGCGATGCTGCCGAAGGATGCCCTCGACAGCTGGTCGTCCGGGGAGCTGTTGCGCAGCCGCCTCGGCAAGGTCTGCGGTCACGTCCGTTTCCAGGGCAGCAGCCTCGCCAAGGCCGGCAAGGTGATCGAGCTTGCCGGCGTCGGTCCGCGCTTCACCGGCAACGCCTACATCAGCAGCGTCGATCACATGATCAGCGACAACCGCTGGCTGACCAGCGCCGATTTCGGCCTGCCTGCCGTCCGGTTCGCTGATGAAACGCAGCTCATCGCCGATACGCCCGCCGGCGGCCAGCTGCCGCCGGTCCGCGGACTGCAGACTGGCATCGTCAAGCAGGTCGACGAGGATCCCAACGGCGACTATCGCGTGCTGGTGTCGCTGCCGCTGCTGGGCAGCGACGCCGGGGGCGTCTGGGCCCGCCTCGGCGGCTTCTATGCTTCGAAAACGATCGGCGCGGTGTTCTATCCGGAGATCGGCGATGAAGTCATTCTCGGCTTCATGAGCGAGGACCCGCGCAGCCCCGTCGTGCTCGGCAGCGTCTATAGCAAGGAGCGGGCTCCTGCCTACCCGCCGAACAAGGAGAACGACAAGAAGGCGATCGTCACCCGCTCGAAGCTCGAGGTCACCTTTGACGACAAGGACAAGATCATCGAGATCAAGACGCCCGGCGGCCACTCCATCAAACTCGACGACAACAGCGGTGAAATCGACATCAAGGACAGCAACAGCAACTTGATCATGCTGGGCAAGAGCGGCATCGTCATCGACAGTGCGTCCAGCATCACCATGACGGCCAAGGGCGACATCGCGATCAAGGCCGGCGCCAATCTCGCGATGCAGGCCACGGCGGAATCGACGCTGAAGGCCATGAACATCACCGAACAGGCGAACATGAAGCACGCGGTCGTAGCCAATGCCACCGCCGAACTGAAGGCCAGCGCCATGGTCACGATCAACGGCGCGCTCGTGAAGATCAATTGACCGGAAGGACATGTGATGCCCCCCGCAGCACGGCTCAGCGACATGCATACCTGCCCGATGGTGACGCCGGGCCTCCCCCCGATTCCCCATGTCGGCGGACCGATCGTCGGCCCCTGCGCGCCGACCGTGCTGATCGGCGGCCTGCCTGCCGCCAAGCTCGGTGATCTCGCCGTCTGCGTCGGACCACCGGACAGCATCATCAGCGGATCGACCAGCGTGCTGGTCATGGGATTGCCTGCCGCCCGCCTCGGCGACAGCACGGCGCATGGCGGCGCGATCGCCGTCGGCTTCCCCACCGTGCTGATTGGCGGCTGACCATGACAACGACACCCGATCCCGCGTTCCTCGGCACCGGCTGGAGCTTTCCTCCCACCTTCTCCCGCCCGCAGCTTGGCGTCGAGATGGTGAGCGGCCTGGAAGACATCCGCGAAAGCCTGCGCATTCTGTTCACGACCGCGCTCGGCGAACGCGTCATGCTGCCTGACTATGGCTGCGACCTGTGGCGCATGGTGTTTCGCGATCTCAATGCCACACTGAGCAGCGAGATCAAGGATCTGGTGGAGCAGGCGATCGTGCTGTGGGAGCCGCGGATCGACCTGCTTGCGCTCCATGTCGGCCCCGATCCGGACCGCGACGGGCAGATCCGCATCGAGATCGACTTCGCCATCCGCCGCACCAATACACGCGCCAACTTCGTCTACCCGTTCATGCTGAGGGAAGCGACCCTGTCCACCCCGGACGACTGACATGGCAATGCGAACACCGATCATCATCGGCCGATGGACCACCCAGGCGGGACGGCAGCGTCCGGCGCTCGCGCCCGGCTATGTCGGGCTCGACGAACGCAGCTTCGCCGAACTGATGGCCTTCGCGCCCGCTTTCGGGCGTCACGTCCGCTACATCGGCCCCGACAACCGGCCCGACGGCGACTGGTCCGAGTTCTTCCTCGCCGACGGCGCGATGGTGCTGGCGAGCATCGCGGTATTCGACGCCGCCGCGCATTCACGGCGCTTCCACGCCGCCCTCGCGCGCATCCATGGCGACCACACCGACGCCGTCCGTCTGACGCACCTGCAGGATGTCTTCGACATCATCCTGTCGCTGCCAAAGGATGTCGACGCATGGTACGGCGCCATCGCACGCCTGCCCGATGCTCCGCGCTGCCGCGCGCTGCGCAGCCTGCTGGCGTCCGCAATCAGGACCGAACTTGCTCCGCTGCTGGCCGAATTGCGCGGCTACGCGGCCGGGGCCGGGCAGCCCGGCGCGCTGGGACACCCGATTCCGCTGGATTGCCGGCATTTCCACGCGATCTGGCAGACCGAATTTCTCTGCCCCCGCACCGCGATTTTTCAGGGGCATTTTCGGCGGCAGAAGATCCTGGCTGCGCTCGGACCGCTCACGACCCTGTACGACACGCTGCTCGGCGCGGTCACCGATCTTGCCGACCATGCCCGGCGTGACGTCGATGACAGCTTCGCCGAAGGCCCCCTCAAGCCTCACATCGCGCTCTATGCCGCCTTCATCGCCCAGTTCCGCAAGGCGCAGGCGCGCCTCAACGCGCTGCCGTCCCGCCTGATCGATTTCTATTACCATGACGTCCTGCGCGAGACACGCCAGCCACCGGTCGCCGACAAGGTCTTCCTGACATTCAGCCGCGCCCCCGGCATCACGCCGGCGCGTGTGCCGCGCGGCACCGCGTTCACTGCCGGCGCCGACGCCTCCGGCCAGCCGATCGTCTTCACTGCCGACGCAGCCCTCGACGTCACGCGCGCCCAGTTGGTCAAAGTCCGGACGCTGCGCACCATCCGCGGCCCCCTGCTCGGCACCGCCGCGCCGCCATCGCCGGATGACCGCCCCTGGCGTGTCCATGCCGACGAGATCGCCATCGGCGTGGACGGGCGGGCGGCAGACGGTCGTCCCTGGGCGCCGTTCGGCGGCACCGCTGCCACCACCGCAGCCCCCGCCGCGCCCATCGGCTTCGCGATCGCCTCGCCGATGCTGGCCCTCGCAGGCGGTCAACGCACGATCACGCTCGGGCTGCACCTCGATCCGGCAGCCGCTGCAGCGCTGCTCGCGCCGCACCTGCAAACCATCGCAAGCGCCACCGGCCTCACCGCCGAGGAGGCTTTCGATCAAATCATCGCCGCGGCCTTCGACTTCACGGCCACCACGCCGTCCGGCTGGCATCCGCTTGTGCCTGCCCACGCCGCCGCGCCAGCCGGCCCTGACGGCCAAAGCCTGTCCTTCCAGTTCGTACTTCCTCCTGACGCACCGGCCCTCGCGCCGATCGCCGCGCCCTCCGACGAGGTGCGCAGCACCCCCGTGTTGCAAGCCCGGCTCCGCCAGGCCGCCGTCATGCTGTCGGGCGCTGCGGGATCCGGGCAGGTCTATCCGCTGTCGCTGCTCGATGGCCTGCCGATCACCCACATCACGCTCGAAACCGCGGTCGTCGGTCTGCCCGGCATCACGGTCCGCACCGTCAATGGCCCAGTTGACGCCACGGTGCCGTTTCTACCGTTTGGCGCACCAGCCCGTGCGGGCGGCTGGTTCGAGATCCAGCATCCCGAGATCGGCGGCAAGCCGCTCGACCGGATGGACGTCACGCTCGACTGGTCCGGTCTGCCGGCCCATCCACGCGGCTTCGCCGGCTACTACGCTCAGTACGCGGTCGGGCCGGACCGCATGCCTGCGTCCGCGGCCATCGCCAACGATTCGTTCCGTGCCACCGCCAGCGTGACTGGCCACGCATGTTGGGATCTGCCGGCGGCCACGCCTGCATTCTGGCTGTTTCGCACAGCGCAGGCCCAGGACAAGCCCGAACCGGCAGCGCCGCTCCAGTCGACCACGACGATCACACTGCTGGCTGAGCCGCGTGCCGATCGCCCACCGGCTCCCGCAGGCGCCGGGTTGCGCATGACGTTGAGTGAACCGTCGTTCGGCTTCGGCGACGAACTCTATACGCCAAATGTGCTGCACGCGCTTCATGCGATACAGGCACCGCCCCCACAACGCCCGTGGCTCTGCCGGGTGCTCGACCTGATCCTGCTGCGCGCACCGCCGGCCCCCCCTGTTCCGGACGTCGCACGACTCTACCCCAGTCCGCCCTGGCAACCCGAGATCGCCATGCTCAGCGTCGACTATCACGCGACGCAGACCATCGATCCGCGCGGCGACGATTCGTTTCTGCACCTTTTGCCCACCGGCGAATTCGCGCCCGCTGTCGGGCGGCCGGAGGGCCGTCTCCTGTTGCCGGCCTGCGCGCCGGATGCCCAGCTCGACCTTGCCTTCGCAGGTCTCGGCGTCGCGCAACGCCTGACGCTGCTGGTCCAGCCGAGTGACAGCGGACACGGAGGCGCAGTCCTCTGGCAAGCCCTCGGCAAGAATGGCTGGATCGACCTCGTCGACGGCATCGCCTGCCATGATGCCAGTCTCGGCCTGTCGCAAGCCGGCGTCGTCACCCTCGACCTGCCGAACATGGGCTCCGACACAAGCCCCGGGCGATGGTCATGGCTCCGTGTCACGCCGAAGACCGCGCCTGACGACTTCGCGTCTCTCACCGCGATCACCCCTCACGCGATCACCGCCACGCGGCAGCTGAACGCGACGCCCGGCGACCTGACGTCCATCCCGGCGAAGACCATCAAGGCGGCCGCCGCTCCCCTCGCGGGGGTCG
Source organism: Bradyrhizobium sp. U87765 SZCCT0048 (assembly GCF_018131225.1). Taxonomy (GTDB): domain Bacteria; phylum Pseudomonadota; class Alphaproteobacteria; order Rhizobiales; family Xanthobacteraceae; genus Bradyrhizobium_A. The sequence continues at coordinate 2,661,453 of NZ_JAFCMM010000001.1, forward strand.
CCGCGGTCGATCAACCCATGGCTTCGTTCGGCGGGCGGCCGGCCGAGACCGGCGGAACGCTGCCGATCCGGCTCGGCGAGCGGCTGCGCCACAAGGAACGCGCCGTGCTGACCTGGGACCATGCGCACATTCTGCTCGAGCGCTTTCCGCAGATCGCCAAGGTGCATGTGCTCGCCGCCGGCGAGGGCGTCTCCGAACCGGGGCGCCTCCTCGTGGTCGTCGTGCCGGACGTCCAGCCCGGCGCGGCCGATCCCTGGACACCGCGGACCTCCGCGGAGCTGCGCGGCCAGATCGGAAGCAGTCTGCAACAGCAGACAAGCCCGTTTGCCCGCATCGAGGTGGTCGATCCGGTCTATATCCGTGTCCGCGTGCAGGCGGATGTCGTGTTCCGAAACGCTGGCGGGGCTACCCGGCTGGTTCAGGATCTGCACGCCCTGCTGTCACCCGGCGCCGAGCGCCTCGATCTGCCCGACGACGCCGATGGCGACGATATCCATGTCGCGATCGCCAACTTCATCGCCGCACGTCCCTACGTCGCGGGAATTTCCGATCTGAGCCTCGTCTTCACGCCGCCGCTGGCCGCGCAGCCATGGTGCGCGCTGACCTCCGCCGATACGCACGATATCCGTAGCGCTCACGCCGCCGTGGTCGCCGAACCCGTGACCGTCCCGCCCGAGCCCGCGCGATCACCGATCGCGCCGCCGTCCCCGCTACCCGCATGACTTCGCGAGCACGCCATGTCCGTTCCTCCGGTGATTTCCAGACAGCCCGCCGACCCCGGCCTCGCCTACGACGCGTTGCGCGCGGACGCGCTGAGTGTCATCGAAACATCAGCGTCGAACAGCTGGACGGACTTCAACGAGCACGACCCCGGCGTGACCACGCTGGAACTGCTGTGCTACGCCGTGACAGAGCTCGGCTATCGCACGGCGTTTCCCGTCGCCGACCTCCTGGCCGGCCCACACGGCGCGGTCGACCTTCGTCGGCAGGCGTTGCAGCCGCCGCGGCGTATCCTTCCCGCCGCGCCGGTCACGATCAACGATTACCGCAAGCTGTTGCTGGATCGCGTGCCGGGGCTCGCCAACCTCTGGCTCGAACCGGTGAATGCGCCGCAGGCCGTCGCCGGCCTCTATGACATCGTCCTCCACGCGCCCGACGTGGAGGGATGCCGGTGCGAGGGCGCACCGCCCGATCCGCGTCTGCGTCAGGTGCTCGGCGTCTTCGTCCGCCACCGCGCGCTGTGCGAGGATATCCGCCATGTCAGGCTTCTGCAGCCGGTTCGCGCGACGCTTAGTGCCACGGCCGACATCGCCGGCCATGACGAGCCGGAGGCGATCGCCGCCGATCTCATCTACCGCGCAGGGCAGTTTCTCGCGCCGGAAATCCGCCGCAGGCCACTGGCCGATCGCCTGGCCGCCGGCCTCACCACCTCGCAAATCTTCGACGGGCCGCTGCTGCGAAACGGCTTCGTCGACGATGCCGATCTTCAGCCCCGGGGCCGGCGCATCGACATGACGCGGCTGATCCGCGCGATGGCCGAAAGCCAAGGCGTGTCCGGCATCAGCGACCTGACACTGCGGATCGGACGGCAGACTTTCGGACCGACCGACATCGTCCCCGTTGACGATACCGACATCCTCAGGCTCGACCCGACCCTCGACGCCAAGGCGTTTCCGATCCGCCTGATCCGCCACGGCCATCCTTGCCGGCTCGACGCCAACCGGGTGCGGCAGGAGCTCGCCAAGCGATGGCGCAGCCATCGCCGACCCCATCCGCTGGCGCGGGACTATCACCAGGCCTTCGCAGCGCCGCGTGGCCGCCGTCACGATCTCGCCCACTATGCCTCGATCCGCGGTCTCTATCCGGAGACCTATGGCATCGGCGTGCGCGGACTCCCGGCCGATGCATCGCCATTGCGACAGGCTCAGGCGCGGCAGCTCAAAGGCTATCTTCTGGTGTTCGAACAGTTGCTCGCCGACTATCTTGCCCAGCTCGCCCATGCGCGCGATCTGCTGTCGGCCGAGTCGCCCCTGACCCAGACCTATGCCGGCCAGTCGCTGAGCGCGGCCGTTCCCGATCTGGCAGACCTGCTTCCGACGCCGGAAGCCATCGATCGACTGCGCAGGCAAAGCGATCCCGGCGCTGCGCGGCGCAGTCGGTTTCTCGACGTGCTGCTTGCGCTCTACGCGGCCGATGCGCCGGCAGGGCAGCACACCATCGACGAACATCCCCTGGAGCGTGACGATGGTCTCGTCGCAGCCAGGCTCGACGTTCTCAATGGCGTGGCGCGGACGAGCCGCGACCGTGGTCTTGGCATCGACTATCTCGCCGAGGCAGGTAGCCGCAAGCAGGCGGGACTTGCCCGTGGTCTTTCCCATCTGCACGGCCAGCCACATACCCTTCATGTCATCGAGCACATCCTGCTGCGCCCGGCGCGCCGGCTGCGCGGCAAAGGCACCGCACCGCCGACATTCGACTACGCCTTCACCGTCAGCGTGGTGCTGCACTTTCCAGAGCCGGATCATCCCGATGACGACATCCGCCGGCAGTTCGTGGCCCTGCTGCGCGATCGCACTCCGGCCCATATCGCCTTGCGCGTCCATCAGCTGACCGCCAGCCAGATGCAATCCTTCACGCCGCACCACACCGCCTGGCGCGCCGCCCTGCGATCCCGCGATCCATGGGCGATCGTACGCAACTGTGTCCGGCTGCGCGATGCGCTGGTTGAACTTCAGAGCCGGAATGACAGCAGCAGCGCTGTCGTGACGGAAGGAGACAGGCCATCGTAACCCTGCCGCATGTCATTGGCCGCCAGCATATCGACGTCGAAATGGCGGACGACCAGGGAGCGCCCGATCTGCTCGACCGGATCGGCGAATTGAACCGCGTGCGCTTTCTGCCGACGATCGAGCGGGTGTTGACGGAGTTCGACCGCTCCGACACCGTCATTCGCATCGACGGCCTGGATCTGAAACTCGGAACGATATCAGCCGACGATCTCGATGGCGCCACGCAGCGGCTGGAGACGTCGCTGCGCGAGGCGCTTTCCGCGATCGTCTCCAGTGCGGCGATGTCCCGGACCACGACCCGGCTCATCGAGACGACCACCACGGACGCGGCCCTGCTTCAAGCCCTTGCGGGCTATCTGCGGACCGGCACCTGGCCTTACCGGCAGGGCGCTGCGGCCGATCCGATCGCGCGGCTGGTCGACCTGGTCGATCGTGATCCGGATGGCGTGCGGCGGCTGATTGTCGATGCCATGACGGATCCGGATGCAGCCGAGCGCCTCGCGCTGCAATTGACCGGCGCCGAGCTTCGCAAGCTCCTCGGCTCGATCTTTCCGGCTCGCGCGCGCGCGATGTTTCCTGCCCTTCCGGACGGTCAGCTCGACCGGGCCACTCGCCTGCGTATCGTCGCGGCCATCGCCGACGCCATCCGTCGGGATGCCGATATCATGGTGCCCCCACCGGGTCCCTTCGATACACCGTCCATGCCGGCCCTGTCGCGGTCGTTACCTGTCATCGACGAAGGACTGCCCCTCGCACATCTCGATGCCTTCCTGCAGCACGGCATGTTTCCCCACGGCAGCCCCGATGCCCTTCTGCTATCGCTGGCGGATCGGGAGCCGCTCGCCCTCATCCGGATGCTCCACCAATACGGGCGCGATCACGCCATCCTGCGAAGGCTCGCCGAAACGCTGTCGACGACGACCCTTGCTCGCCTGCTCCAGCTGCTGACGCCGGCAGCGGGCGACATCATCGTCGCTCATATGACGGACGTGCGCGGCCTGCAGCGGCAGCACCCCGTGGTCTCGCTCGCCGAGCGCAACCTCGAACGCCTGCTGTGGTTCGTGGCCCTTCGCCATGTGCTGAACGATGCGGGAACCCAGTTCAACCGCAAGACTTTCGTCGCGCACATGATCGCGGAGCTCGCGGGGGCCGAGCGCGTGAGCTATCGGGCGATGCTGGAGGTATTCGCATCAAGCCTTGCCAACCTGATGAACGCAACGATGGCGACCTCCTCGCTGGCCGTCATCATCCTGGAATTGGCTGACGCGCCCGAGCCCCATCCGCTTGACTTGCCGGATGCTGCCGTGCCGCAACCCGCTGACATGACCGAACCGGACATGCCTCCCGCGGCACGCGAGACATCGACCACGGCCTATCGCAACCTCGACCGGCTGCGCCACCTGCTGACCACCGCCACGCTGCCATGGCCGGACCTCATCGACGAGCCGACACTGACGCCGGAGCGACTGATCGACGTGCTGCGGCGTCTTCGTCCCGGCTTCGTGCTCAATGCGCTGCGCGGCGCCCGGCTCGACCCTGCTCAGGCAGCACGTGCGCTCGCGCGGCTACCGGCAACCAGCGTGGCATCGCTGCTTCAGCTGCTGCAACCTCCCGGCGCTGACCCACACACGCAGGCCGACGGCTCCGCGACCGATCAAGCCGCCCTCATCATCGCCTTGATCGACGGCCAATCCTCGCCTGGCGCGGTTCCGTCGATCCGCCCTGCCATCGATCCACAACGTCAGCCGCTGGACACCATGGCCGCCCGCCTCGCGGCCCTTGCCATCACGACCGCGGGCGGAACATGGGCGAGGAGCGAGATCGACGCCCTGCTGCAGTTGGCTGCAGACGACCCACGGATGGCCCGCCGCTTCCTCGCCAGAACGATCGCCCACGAAACGTCATGGGCTCGCCTCACGCACGCACTCGCGCCAGCCGCATTCCACGCCCTGTTGAGGGCGCTCGCTCCGGGCGCCGCGGCTACGCTCATCCGGCTCGCACCGGCCCTGGTGGCTGCAAGGCAGCGCGGGGGTGGGCCGTTCCTACTCCAGGATATCGCCTCGGCGCTGCTCGCCGAAGTCGTCCATGGCGGCACCGGGACGATCGTCGGCGCGGCATGGCTGCAACGCGTGCTCGGCCGCCTCATGGCCTCGAGCGACGCCCACGACAGAGCCAGGGTCTTGGACGATCTGCTGGCGCAATTGCCGGACGACATCGCTGCCCTCCTCGCGACCCTCCCCACCACGGACCTCCAATCGTCGTCGCGTGTACTGCCAGCGGCCGCGGACAACGAACGCTCTCCGGCGCACGCAATGGACCAGCATTCCGAAACACTGTTTCAGGCGCTCGCATCTTTTGACCTCAGCCGTGCGGTATCACGTGCCGACGCATCCGAGCTGCTGAATGAACTGACCCAGACCCTGCTGGCGCAAGCCGGTCGTGATGCCGTCCATCAACTGCTCGCGTTCCTCGTGCGCACGCCGAACGGCGCCCAACTGATCCAGCTGCTGCCCGAGCGCCAGCTCGCTCTGCTGATCATGCGCGCCCAGCCTCATGCCGGCGCCGATCTGCTTGATGCTGCCGAACTGCTGACCGAAGCCGCCGGGCAGTCCATCGGGCGCACGGTCATGTGGCAAAACCTGATCGAGACCGCCACGACGCCTGCGCACCCGTCGGCGGTCGCCGATCTGACCGAACGCCTGCTCATCGCCGCCGAACGCGGGACGCGCGATCGCGACGCCCGCGGGCCCGCCGTCGCGACCGCTGCGTTGGCTCGCACCGCCACAGGTCTCGCCCGCGCAGCCGGTCATGCCTCGCTCGGCGCCGCGCTGAATGCCAGGCTCCATCAGGTATCCTCGCCCTCTCCCCACGCGCCGGCACTGTCCACACCCGCGCGGCAGGCGGCCGCATCCCAGCATGGCCGCACGTCATTCCGCCTGAGAGCCGAAGACGATGCAGCACCGGACCCGATCTTCATCGCTAACGCCGGACTGGTCCTGACCAACCCCTTCCTGCCCCACCTGTTCGAGACTCTCGGGCTGATCACACGCGACGAGCACAAAAAACCGCGCCTGCGAGACGAGGCCGCAGCTTCGCGGGCCGTTCATCTGCTGCAATATCTGGTCGATGGCCGAACCGATACGCCGGAGCCGTTGCTGACGCTCAACAAGGCGCTATGCGGCTTGCTCGTCGCCCAGCCGATCGAGCGGGCCATCATCATGACCGATCACGAGCAGGAGGCCTGCGACATGCTGTTGCGCTCCATCCTCGCCAACTGGCCCATCCTGAGCGGGACATCGATCGCAGGCCTGCGCGAAGCCTTTCTGCAGCGCGATGGCAAGCTGATCCAGGCCGACGGCGCCTGGAGATTACAAGTCCAGCGCAAGACCCTCGACGTGCTGGTCGACCAGATCCCCTGGAGTATCGGCGTCGTGTTCCATGCCTGGATGCCGGGCCCCCTTCACGTGACGTGGTAACGCAATGACCCCTGCCCCCTCGAACGCCCACGCCATCGCCACCGAGATCGCCTGGTTCGAGCACGCCCTCGCTCGCCGCCTGCAAAGCCACGCCGAAGGCACGCCCTGCGATGTCGGCGAACTGCTGCATCCCGCGCCGGACCTGCCTGCGCCCGGCACGGCCTATGGCGACCTCGTCCGCGCTGCGGAGCTGGATCCGGCCGAGCGGCTGGTACTCGTCTTGGCACTTCTGCCGCATCTTCGGCCGGAGGCGCTCGATGCCCTGCTGATCCGCAGCGAAGCGTTGCAGCGCCGTTTCACCGAGTTCGGCGGCCGCACCACCGCCGATCAGGTCGGCGTGACCCCGACCTTGCAGACCGCCCTGTTCCTGCTCGCAGGAGACGACCTCGCCGCCCGGCTGCACTGGCTCGGGCTGTTCGCTCCTGAGCGCTCCCTGCTGGCACGGCATCTCCTGTTGCCGCCGCCATCGTCCGACGAGCCGGCGCTCACCGCACCGCTGCGCCCCGCTCCCGATGCGCTGACGCGCCTGCTCACCGGCCAGACCCGCGCCCCGATATTCAGCAGTGCGTTTCCCGCGCAACTCCTCACCACCCCTTACGAGTGGTCTGATCTGGTGCTGGAAGCGACGGCGCGATCCGAAGTCGACGACATTCTCGCCTGGCAGCAGCACGAGACCACACTGATGCGCGACTGGCAACTCGCGCGCCGGCTCAAGCCCGGCTATCGCGCGCTGTTCCACGGCCCCCCCGGCACGGGCAAGACGCTCACGGCCTGCCTGATCGGCAAGGCGACCGGTCGCCCCGTCTACCGTACCGACCTGTCGCGCGTGGTCTCGAAGTGGATCGGAGAAACGGAGAAAAATCTCGCAAACCTGTTCGAGCGCGCCGAGCACACCGGCATGATCCTGTTCTTCGACGAAGCCGACAGCCTGTTCGGCAAACGCACGGAGACACGCACCGCCAACGATCGCGCCGCCAACCAGCAGATCGCCTACCTGCTGCAGCGCATCGAGGATTTTCCGGGGCTCGTGATCCTTGCCTCCAACCTGCGGAGCAATCTCGACGAGGCATTTTCACGGCGCTTCGAAACGATCGTCACCTTCCCGCTCCCCGATTCCGAACAGCGGCTGCGGCTGTGGGAGGACAGTTTCCGTGACAAGCCCTATCGGCTCGCCACCGATGTCGACCTGAAACGACTGGCACGGGATCATGAACTTTCTGGTGGCAGCATTGTCAACGTGCTGCGTTATGCCTGTCTGAAGGCGGTGGCGCGGGATCCGCAGACAATTCTGCAAGCCGATCTCGTCGCCGGCGTCCGGCGGGAGCTGCGCAAGGACGGCAAGTTCGTAGGATAATCGAGTTTCACCAAGGGCATCACAACTCCATATCGTCGCCCTTCCTGGCAGGCTTCGAATGGCTGCGCGTGTTGTGGCTCGGCCCGTCGATGGCGGCGGTGCTGGTACTCGTCGTGCTGGTCGTGCTGGTGGTGGCGTCCGCCAGTTTTTCGTCCGTCGCGTCAGATCTGTTTGCAGCCACATGACCCGATAGCGCGGCGATCTCCTTGCCGGATAGCGCCGCGAGCGGCATCCCCTCTTTCCGATTTTTCGCCAGATAGGCCATCAGATCGTAGCCATGTTCGGTCAGCCATTTCGAAACCCGGGGATAGGACAACTGCATCTGCATGACATGGCGCAGCACCCGCTGCTTCGTTTTCGTGAAAGCCTGCTCACTGGCCTCGGTCGACGGCTGGTAGTCGAGCAGCCGCCACATGCTGGAGAGCAATGAATCGGCGATGGCCTTCTCGTCTCCCCAACTTTCCGGAAACGCCGTCCGTTTTCTCAGCGTATTCTCCATCACTTCAAGGCCTCCAGACGACTTGGCCTCGCCGTGGCCTGGGGTCCTCTCGGATGTACTGAGCGCCGTGTCGGGCAATTTGTTGCGCAGCGACAGAATGTCATCGATGATGCGCTCGACCTCCTTCTTCGCTTCCTTGGGATCGCGCAGCCGCCCCACCTGCCCCAACTCGGCCCGGCGCTCGTCGAACTGATCGGCGTAAGTGCGATGCATGTGCTCCGCACCAGGCAAGATTCTGATTCCATCGATCACGGCCTGCAGCGCCTGAGCAGCCTCGACGACAGTGCATCCGCGAACGTGCGAAAGGATCATATCTTCGAACGCGACGTAGGCCGTCAGGTGCTGGCCTTGCTTTGTCGTATTCGAGCTCGGCCGATCCACCCAGTCCGAGATACCGGAGATCTTGTCATCCTTGTCGAGGTTGAGCTTGGTCCGTTGCAGAATCATGCCGGAGGTCAAATGTTGGCTGGCCTGTTGTCCGGCGACGCCGTCGACCGACAGCGTCGCCGCAGTACCCGGCTGGGAGAAGAGCGCGCGGCGAGCCGCGCCGACAGCATCCCCGTGCCCCAGAGCCCGAGCGCCCATTACATCTGCTTCCCGCTCAAGTCCTGCCTCATCATTGACAGCGAGCCCTTTGAGCTGCAGCGTCGGTTTCACTCGCCCTTGCTTCTGCTGGACGACGTGCCAGGCCTCGTGCGGCAAATGCTTGTCCTGTCCCGGAGCAAGATGGATCTGCGTGCCCTGCGCATAGGCATGCGCCTGCACCGTAGCCGGTTGCGGCGAATTGTAGTGGACGCGCACATCATCCATGCTGAGGCCTGACAGCCTCTCGACACCCGCCTTGAGCCTTGCCGGAAGCCCGGATGAATGGGCTGCGGCAGGCGGAATTTTTCGACCAGCCGCCCTCCCGAAAACTGTCCGTGCGCTCGCGCGCATCGCTGTACCGGCCGTGTTCAATGCGCCCTGCAAGGCGATACCACCTCGGATGACTGCACGCGAATCCAGCACACGGCGCAATTGCAACAGCGCCCGCTCGCGAGACCCGGACGACAAATTTCGGAGTGCAAGATCATTCCCTCGGTCGCCGTGAACACCGGCGCGGCGGCGTCCGGTGCTGCGGTCCCCATCGGCGGCACCGCGAGCCATCTCCGCCTTAACGGACTGTTCCTGCACGAACATCGTCGCCTCCGATCATGTCCCGCGAAGCAATCACGACGTCACCACGATACCGTGGCGGGAAAGAGCTGCATCAGCAGCAACACCATTCCGGAGTAGGTCTGAAACGCCCAGCGTTCATCTCCGCGCTGAATTGCATCGACACAGCTGCGGATCGTCGCATAGAGACGCACGTAAAGTTCCTCCTCCCTCCCGCTGCGCCCGATCGCCTGTACGATCTGTGGAGACACCCGATAATACTGAGCGCAGAGTTCCCTTCCCTCGATGAAACGGCAGAGCACGCCGTCTCTGAAGGCGCGAAGAACCGTCAATTCCTCGCAATCATCAGGCAGCCCGTGCGCCCGCGTACAGGCCGTGGTGATAAAGCAGGTTGATTCGACGGGAGCAGAAGATCCGGCGGGCTTTTTGACGAACTTGAGCGGCCTTTCCATCGCGTGCTTCACGTCCGCGGCCTGGCCAACCATCGCGTTCGCCTTGTCCATCGCAGGCTTCAACTCAGCCAGTACAGCGTTGATCATTGCACGATCGTCGCCTTCGGACTCCAGAAAGCTGCGCTGCTCATCCAGGCTGAGCTTCATGTCTTTGGGGAGCTTGATTTGAAGCGCAGCGCTCAGTGCATTGTAAGATGAGGCCTCGCCGTGCAGATGCTCCGCATGATGAGTGCCGCCTGACATCGACCCCGATGGCGCGAAGGCCTCGGCAACATGAGCGGATCGCGCCTTTGCATCGCCACGCGTCCCAAGCTGCTTCAGAAAAGCGAGATTCTTTGTCGCATGTACGCCGTATTCATGGGCCAGAATTTGCAACATATCCGTTGGCTGGGAATGCTTGTGATCCCCGCGCGCCCTCTCCTCTAAAAGCTTGGCGATCTGGCCGTCATCGATGGTGATATGCGTCTCGAACGACCGGTCCTTCGTATCCCCTCCCAGGACCTGGGCCGCATTCTGGGCTGTAATTTTCGTGTCTCCATGAAAAAGTTCCGTAAGCCCGACCGCCGCCTCGCTCGTCAGGTCACCGACCTTGAAGACGAGATTGCTCTTATCGGCTTTGGCATGCCTGTACAGTTCACCCAGCACATGATCCTGCGCCAGGACGTACTCGATCCGCCGGTAGGCTTTCATCAACTCGGCATTGGCTTTGAACTTCTTCTCCAGAATAATCGCCCGCTGCAATACCGGCCCTGCGGAATGCGCCGCGGCGGGCGCGCTCTGCCGAAGTACGACGCGTTGTGTCGACGCAGATGCGGGCCATCTACCCATCTGCTCGACCGCGCCCGTCTTGGCATGTAACAAGGGCTTGATGCGGCCTTGCAGATCGGCGCGCGAAGCTGCCCTCGTATCATCCGCGCCCGTCGGCACAGGCCTGGCCTCACCTGCCAAACGGGCGCGCGCGTCGAGTGACGACCTCAGTTCGAGCAGCGACTGCACACGTGGAGTGTCATCGAGCGCGCGTCCCAGCCCATCGCGTCCCGGCGATGTCCGCGGCGCAATCGCCCTGGATGGAGCCGTGCCAGTCTCGCTGTGTCGCCCTTGACCTGCTGCCCGCTCACCTTGGCGATAATTGCCCATGGTCAAATTCTCCCGCCGCGGCGGTACGATCAACTGATTGAAAGCCGTTACAACTTATTCGTATCCGCAACAAAGTCGGCGTAGGATGCGTGCAGCTTGCTGTCGGGAATCTTGTTCTTCAAGCCTTCCAGGTGCGCCTCGCCGATCTGCACAAGGCCCGGCTTGACCAGCTTCTTGATATTCTCGACCATGAACAGCTCACGCACCGGACTGAGCGTTTGGTGCACGAAGAGCTCCTTGTCGCTGAACGTGAGCGCCTTCTGGTCGCCGCCGACAGCGGATCCTTGATCGCTGACGCCCTTGGCCGCTTGCCACGCAGCCTCGATATGTTTTTCATCGCCGTGGATTGGCGCCGCCTCGATCTTCGTCAAGCCGACCAGCGCATCCGCCCACGGATCCACTGTTGTCTTGATGAAGTCGTCGATCCTTGCGGGCACCTTCCGAAGGCTATCAGCCGTCTCAGTCCAGTTCATCAACCTGCCGTAGGGGCGACTGGCGAGCTCCTTGAGCATCTTCGGAAGGGTGTTCCATTTGTCTGTCAATGCTGCGTTCAAGGCGGTGAGATCGCCAAGACCCGCGGCCTTTTTCAAACGCTCATTGCAGGCATCCTGATAGCTCTTGAGATGGAGACATAAATTGTCGCTCTCCTCCTGTATGCGGGCCCGCTTCTGGTCCGCCAGTCCTTCGCTTGTTTTGAAGTGTGCCTGGTTATCGTTCACGTTGACCTTCAACGCGACCTGCGTGGCATAGTTCTCCGAGATCCGGGTCGTCTTTTTCAGTTCGAGCAGAGCGAACCTGAGAACCGCCACGCCAGCGAGCATATACGGATGCAGGTTCTCGAGCGGATCCGTGCCGTGATAGGGATTCGTGAAGAACACCTGCTTTTTGAGCTGGCTGTTTTCGACCGAGACCTTGTCCGTCACCTGGCTGCTGTGCTGGAAGCTCTCCGCCATCTTGCCCGCGCCCCATCCCCAGTTCTCCAGCGCGGTCTCGAATCTCGAAGCATTATGACGTTCCCCGATCACATGACGATGCGGCGTCAGGAGAGGCGCCGGCTTGCCGCTCGCCCGCGTCTTCATGTCTTCCGCTTTTTGTGCCAGATAATTATCCTGGGACGTCGTTTGGGCCTTGAGCGCGGCGTTGTCACGGATCTTCTCCGGGATATCGTCCTCTTTCGCCCAGTTGCCGCCACCCTTGAACTTGATCACTCTCTGCAGCACCCGCCGCTGAACGGCAGCCAAAGCCGCCCGCTTTGCCGCAGGGATGCGCAGCCCAAGGGCCCTGCTTCCCATCGCGTCCGCTTCGCGCTCGAGGCCGACGTCGTCGTTGACCGCGACGCCCTTCACTTGCAGCGCCGGCTTCACGCGCCCCTGCTTTTGCTGCACCACATGCCAGGCCTCGTGCGGCAAGTGGTGCTCCTGCCCCCGCGCGAGATGAATCTCCGCGCCTTGCGCATAGGCATGGGCGTGCACGGCAGCAGGCTTCGTCGAATTGTAGTGGACGCGCACATCATCCATGGCCAGGCCCGACAGGCCTTCAATACCCGCCCTGAGCCCGGCCGGAAGACCGCCGGAAGAATATTCCGTCGCGGGCGGGGTACTGCCACGACTGTCGAGCGCGCGCTGCAACGAGACATGCGACAGCACGACGGCCCTGCCATCGAGCGCGCTCCGCTGAGCCGTCAACATCTGTTCCGACGGGCCCAGAACCGAACTCGCGGTGACGGCCCCCTCGACAACCACTCCATTGCTCGGGGCGGACAGCCTGTCGACGCCGCGGCTGGCGCCGGCTTCGTCGCGCGCCGGCAACGCCTCGGCTCTGGCATAGCCACCCATCAAATGCCCCCTGCGGCGCTGGCCGGCTTTGCCACGACCGCAGATGCGGGATCGCATTCCGACAGCAAACACCGCGCCGCATCATTATCGGGTTCGTAGTCCAGAACCTTGCGCAGCACTGCGGCCGCAACGTCACGCGCACCAAGCAGATGATGGCATGCCGCAATGTTGTAGAGCGTTCCGGTATCTACGCCATAAATGGCCATGGAACGCTCGAAATAGGCCATCGCCCCGGAATAGTCGTCGATGGCATAGAGCAGAGCACCGATTCGATTGGCGAGATCGAGCTCCTCCCCAAGCGGAAAGTACATATCCCAGACGCGCTCGACCGCCGCGGCGACATCCAGGCGGACGTCTGAATCCATGGCCGGCGCCAGCTCCAGCAGGCGTGGCAAGTAACGTCCGAATTGATGGCTGTCGTACCGGCCGAGGCGCAGATAGGCGAGGATGTCCTCGACCGCCATGTGCGGAATGGTCGGACGCGCGTGCTTTGTGATGCGATAGAAGCTGTCGGGGCCGAATTCCAGCACATGGTGGCGATAGGCCAGCTGCGTCTCGGCATGCGCCGAGGCATCCTCCAGCCACAACAGGCCGACGATATCGATGCTGGCACGGTGTTCCGTCGACACCAGCGCCAGCCCGCCCGCATCGGTACAGGCCTGGACGAAGGCATGATAGTTGACCGAGAGCGAGAAGCTGCCGTGACGAACGAGGCCGGGCGGCGCGAGGCCCTCGAGTTCGGCAAGACGATGATGGCCCTTGTCCGCGGACAGCACCATGGCCCCATGAGCCGACAGGCCGGCCAGCGAGCGGATGGAGCGCAGCCCGGCGGCGGGAACCAGCACGTGGGCGTCACGCAACTGCCGCCGATAGCGGGACATCAGCTGCTGCAGCCACGGCTCCTCATACGGCGCATCCAGCTCCTCGTCGTCATAATGCACCTGCAGCCGGTCGAGCAGTTCGGCAGTGTCGAGCGCATCCGGCTCGGTATCGACCGCAAGCGAGACGCCGCAGCTGTAGACGCGTTGGTCCCTGAAGTGAAAGAGATCCTGCGGAACGCTGTCGAACAGGTAATTGGCGATCACCAGCAGCGGATGAGCGAGACTGTCCGGACCAACCACCTCGCCGCTGACCTGCAAGGTCAACGGCCCCGGCGCCATCACGTCGCAGCGGGCGATATCGAGGCGACCATCGGCAAAGAATGGCTCGAAACGGGGATGATCACGCCAGAACGAAAAATCGACATCCGCCGCATCGGTCAGGACATAGCGAAAGAGCTGTGGCCGGAGACCGGCGTCGGCGCAAAGGCTTTCCAGCCGCTTGAGGAAATGAAAAGCGAAGCGACCGGAGCCCGCTCCCAGCTCGCAGATCGTGAGCGGCTCTGGCTGCGGCGCGAGGCGTTGCCGGTCGCGCCAGAACGCCAGCGCGATTTCGGCATAGGCGTTGGCGATGGTGGGGTTGCTGGTGACGTAGTGAGGGACCTCACCCAGCCGCCAGGCATCAATGCCGCGTTCGGCAAAATAGCGCTGCTGCAGCTGCCAGATCATCGACCGGGAAAAGCGGGCCCGCTTTTCCAGCACGAACCAGCCCGGCTTGCCTGACGGCAACGCGACATCATCGGCGGCCGGAGGGGAGCCCGCCGCACGTTCGCCCGCCATCGGTTCGTCGATCTGTCGCGACTTCGCCTCCCGTCAGCCGGTGGCGCCCATCGTTTCGAGCAAGGGAAGGATAGCAGGTTCCCGCGCGAACGGAATAACACCGCCGGGATGCTTGCTGGCCCATGCACAGCAAAATCCGGACGCCGCCGCCATCGGCAGGCGCCCGCAGGGATCAGATCGGACCGAGGATCCCCCTCGTGGCCTGGTCGAGCTCCTCGACATAGCGCCGGCGGGCGAAGGATTCGGTCAGAAAGCCGATGACCTTGTGGCTGCCGCCGGCCTCGACCACCGCCAGCACCTCGGCCTCGGCGGCGTCGAAGATCTTCATGGCGGTCTTGACGTTCATGGCCGGCAGCAGCACGTCGTCAAAGTGTCGGGCGAGGTCGACCACCTGGATATCGTCGGCGATGCTGTCCAGCTCGCTGGAGTAGAGCTCCGGCAGCATCACAAGCCCGCAATAGTCCTTGGCGCCGTTGACCAGAATGATCGCCTGGCGCGACCCCAGCACGAAATCGCGGCGGCACTCGGCGATGGTCGCGTTGACCGGGGCGGTGGCGACATCGGTGCGCATCATGCGCTCGACCGTGAGATTGCGCAGCCATCCGACATCGTTGGCGCTGCGGATGGTCTCGCCACGCAGATGCAGGCGCCAGGTTGAGAACGAGTGCCCGAACAGCGCCCGCACACAGACGCTGGTGACGATGCAGGCCGCAAGCACCGCGGCGGCGACATCGATGCTGCGGGTCATTTCCAGCACCAGAAACGACATGGTCAGCGGACCACCGACAATCGCAACCCCCAGCGCCGCCATGCCGGCCAGCGCGCTCGCCAGCGGATCCAGCGGTACATCGAACATCGGCAGGTGCAGCACCATGGCATAGAGCTTGCCGATCAGGCTGCCGACGAACAGCGAGGCGAAGAACAGGCCGCCGCGGAAGCCCGACGCCAGCGAGATCAGGCAGGCGCACAGCTTCAGCACGATGATCGTGGCAATCAGGCCCATGGCCATGTCACGGTGCAGGTCGAGCACCATGGCGCCGTGGCCGGCGGCCAGCACCTGCGGCGTGACAAGCGCCAGAGCGCCGATACACAGCCCGCCGATCGGGGTGCGCAGCCAGACCGGCAGCCATGGGCGATGGAACAGGCGCTCGACCAGCGCCGAGCTGCGCATCACGATGATGCCGATCGCCGCGACGATCAACGCCAGCACGATCAGCGCGAGATACTGTTCGCCGACGACCGCGCCGACCTGCGGCACGTCAAGAGAGTATGGCGCGCCGCCAAGCCAGCGCGCCACCAGCGAGGCGGATAGCGACGCGGCGAGAATCGGCGCGGCGCTGCTGACCGAATAGACGCCGACGATCAGCTCGCAGGCGTAGAATGCCCCGGTGATCGGCGCGCCGAATGCCGCCGCGATCGCCCCCGCAGCCCCGCAGCCGACGATCAGCCGCAGGTCGTTGCGCCGCAGGTTGAAGAAGCGGCCGAGCAGCGAAGCCGCGCCGGCGCCGATCTGGGTGTAGCCGGCCTCGAGCCCCACCGACGCGCCGCAGCCGTTGGAGATCAGGGTCTGGCTGGAGACGATGACACTGTCGCGCAGCGACAGGCGGCCGCCGCGCAAGGCATTGGCCTCGATCGGATCGACGGCACTCGAGATCTTCCATCGCCGGCGCTGCCATTCCATCAACCCGAGCAGCAGGCCGCCCGCGGTCGGCGCAATCAGCGCCGCCCAGGGATTGACGATCTCATGGGCGCTGAGACGAACGTCGATGGGAATGCCGTAGATCAGGACATGGGCAATCTGGGCGATTTCGCTCATCAGCGTCACCACCGCGCCGGCAATGACGCCGACCAGCAGCGCCAGCGGAATCAGGAAGAATTCGTTGCCGCGAAGCAGCGCGCGGAGCGTCGTGGTCACGCCGCTCGCACCGACGTGGCTGATGAAACGGCCCACGCCCGGAAGCTTCAACACCTGCAATCCTCGAACCAGCACGACCAGACGGCGGATGCGCCGCGGGCATACCGGGGCGCCATCGTCAGTGTCATAGGTTCGAACATCCGGCGCCGCAACCTCAATTGCTTCCGAAGACGTGGTCACTGCAGTCAAAATCAGCTGAGCGCGGCGGCGCGGATCATATCCGCGGCTTTCTCGCCAATCATAATGGTGGGCGCATTGGTGTTGCCGCCGATCAAGGTCGGCATCACCGAGGCATCGGCGATCCGCAACCCCTCGACGCCGTACACCCGCAGGGCGGGATCGACCACCGCGAGCGGATCATTGACCCCCATCTTACAGGTTCCGACCGGATGATAGACCGTATCGACCCGGCGACGGAGCACCGCACGGATATCATCGTCCGAGCGCACGTCGGCGGTGAACATATCCGCGGTCTGCAGCGCCCGCAGCGCCGGCGTCTCCAGCAGGCGCCGGGTGGTCTTGAAGCCCGCGACCATGGCCTCCATGTCCGCGGCCTCGCCGAGGAAATTCGGGTCGATCGCGGGTGCCTGGGCGGGATCCGCGCTCTGCAACCAAACGCTGCCGCGGCTTTCCGGCCGCAGCAGGCAGACGTGGCAGGAGAAGCCCGCGCCCCAGCGCGGCTTGCGGCCGTGGTCGTCGACCATGGCCATGCAGAAATGCAGCTGGATGTCGGGCATCGCGAGGTCCGGCCGCGTCTTCAGGAAGCCGCCGCATTCGGCGACATTGGACGTCATCGGCCCGCGCCGCTCGCGCCGGTATTGCGCGATGCCCTTGAAGATCCGCTGGATGCCCGCCCATGACAATCCCGTGAAATTCGGATTGTCGGAGGCAAAGCCGAACACGAAATCGGGATGATCCTGCAGGTTCTGGCCCACACCAGGCAGATGATGCTCCACCGCAATGCCTTGACGGGCGAGCGCGGCGCCGTCACCGATGCCCGACAGCATCAGCAACTGCGGCGTCTGGAACGCGCCGAGGCCGAGGATGATCTCGCGGCGGGCACGCAGGATGCGCACCTCCTTGCCGCGGCGGTATTCGACGCCGACCGCGCGCTTGCCCTCGAACAGCAGGCGTGTGACGAGCGCGCCGGTCTCGACATGGAGATTCTGGCGACGCCCCATGAATGGATGGACATAGCCCCGTGCCGCGCTCCAGCGCTCGCCATTCTTCTGGGTCACCTGGTAGACGCCGAGGCCTTCCTGCTCCTCGCCGTTGAAGTCATCGTTGATCCGGAACTGGGCCTCTCGCGCGGCCTGCAGGAAAATCTCCTGCACGGGGTTGTCGCTACGCAGGCCGCCGACATGGAGCGGGCCGCCCTTGCCGTGATAGGCGCCGTCGAGCTCCTCATTGTCTTCGGAGCGCTTGAAATACGGCAGCACGTCGTCATAGGACCAGCCGGTGTTGCCAAGTTCGGCCCAGTGGTCGTAGTCCGCCCGGTGCCCGCGAATATAGACCATGGCGTTGATCGCCGAGGAGCCGCCGAGGCCGCGCCCCCGTGGCTGATAGCCGATGCGTCCGCCGAGACCTGCCTGCGGCACAGTCTGAAAGTTCCAATTGTTGACCTTGCCGGACACCATCAGGATCAAAGCGCCGGGCGTGGTCACCACCCAGTTGTCGTTGCGGCCGCCGGCCTCGAGCAGCGCCACTCTCGTGTCGGAATGTTCCGAAAGACGGCTCGCCACCGCGCATCCGCCCGACCCGCCGCCGACGACGATGTAGTCAAAGATCTCGGTCACGTTGCATTTCCTCCGGCCATGTCACGCTCTTGCGCCGCGCGTTCTGCGATCGACATTCAGGACATCAGGCGCATCAGTTTCATCAGCCGCGCGATCTTCGCCCCATAAGGCGGACGCAGATCGGCGAACCTGTTCCAGGGCGAGCGGAAGAACACCGGCTTCAGCTTGCTGAGTGTGGTGAAGCCCCACTCGCCGTGATAGGCGCCGCAGCCGGACGCTCCGACCCCACCCATCGGCTGATGCGCCTGCGTGAAGTGGAACAGGCAGTCGTTCACGGTGACGCCACCGGACACGGTGCGAGCCAGCACCTCGTCGCGGGCGGCGACGTCCTCGCCGAACCAGTAGAGCGCGAGTGGCCGCTCGCGGGCGTTGATCCAGGCGATCGGCTCGGCCCGGTCGCGATAGCCGAGGACGGGCAGGACCGGACCGAAGATCTCCTCCTTCAGGAGCGTCATGTCCGGCGTGACGCCGGTCACCACTGTCGGCGGAAACTTGCGCCGGGACTTCCAGGCCGGGTCGGACGGATCGGCGCCACGCAGCACCTGCGCGCCACGCGCGGCCGCATCGGCGACCAGCGCCTCGATACGGGCATAGTGACGATCGGAAATGATCGCGGTGTAGTCGGGATTGGCCGGATCGGCGCCGTACATCGCCGTCATCGCCGCCAGCAGGCGGCCCGAGAAAGCCGCTGCGCTCGCCTCGGGCACGAACACATAGTCCGGCGCGATGCAGGTCTGGCCGGCGTTGAGCAGCTTGCCGTAGGCGATGCGCGCGGCGACCTCCGGCAGGTCGGCGGACGGGTCGACGATCGCCGGCGACTTGCCGCCGAGTTCGAGCGTCACCGGCGTGAGGTTGCGACCGGCGGCGGCGGCGACCAGACGGCCGACGCGCGTCGAGCCCGTGAAAATGAGATGGTCGAACGGCAGGACCGCAAACGCCTCGGCGACATTCTCCTCGATCCCGGTCACCACCATCTCGGCCGGATCGAAGCTGCGCGCGACCACGTCGCGCAGCAACGCGGCGAACTGCGGCACGAGCTCGCTCGGCTTGATCATCACGCGGTTGCCGGCCGCCAGCGCCGCCACCGCCGGCGCCAGCGTCAACTGCAACGGATAGTTCCAGGGCGCAATGATACCGATCACGCCGAGCGGCTGCGGGATCAGGCGGTTGCGACCCGGCAGGAACTGGAGCTCGGTGCGCACCGTCCGCGGCGCCATCCAGCGCCGGAGGTTTTTTGTCGCGTGCCGGATCTCGCCACGCACGAACATGATCTCGGCGATCTGCGTCTCGATGGCTGAGCGATGGCTGAAGTCGGCGGCGATCGCCTCGGCGAAGCGCGCCTCGTTATCTGTGACGAGGGCCCGCAATCGGGCCAGGCGGTCGAGCCGCTCGGCGAGCGATGGCGCCGGCGCGCTGCGTGACAACTCGATTTGTCGACGAAACAGCTCGTTCAGCCCCGACGTCGCGGACATGCCCAGCGGTTGATCCATCGTATCCTCCCTGCTGCTATCCTTTGGCAAGAGCTGCCGTCGGCTCCGGTTGTGCATGAAACGCGCCGAGCCGCGTCTTGGCGTGCTCGGGGCGAATGAAGACCATGCCGATCACCCCGCCCGCCAGCATGACGAGCCCGCAGACCACAAAGCCACGGTGAAAGCCGTCGAGCGGCGTCGGCGCGGTTTCGATCAGGCTGCCCATGATATAGGGCGCAAGCAGGCCTGCCATGGTGCCGATGGCATTGCCGATCGCGAGCATCGCGCCGCGCTGGCTGTCGGGCGTGATCTCGCCGACCACCGCGTGGGTGATGACGTAGATGATCGAAGGCAGCGACATGCCGACGATGCCGACCGCAACCTTGAGGGCGATGTTGTCGATCAGCGGCAGGCAGGCGAGAGCAACGCCGCCGATCGCGACGCAGGCTCCGCCGAGACAGCCGCGCGCCAGGCGGCTCGAGGTTCCTCGCGCCATCAGCCGCTGCGAATACCACCCGAGCGTGATCACGATGATCACGCCGAGCCCCGATGTCAGCGCCGTCAGCAGGCCGACGCTGCCCTGCGCGAAGCCAAGACCCTTGACGAAATAGGCCGCCTGCCACGACAGGCTCAGGGACAGCGCCCAATATGCGCCGAAGAACGCGCACCAACTGGCGATGATGGTGGGATTGAGCATCAGGCGAGCATAGGGAATGCGCTCGCCGCTCGCGGCGGCATGGCCGTCGTCGAGGTGCCCTTCGCGGCCGAGCAGAGCCCATGTCGCACACCACACCAGCCCGGCGATGCCGAGGGCCGCGAACGCGGCATGCCACGACCAGCGCACGATGATCAGGTTGAGCAACGGCAGCGCCACCATGATGCCGATCCCTGCGCCCTGCGCGATGATGGCCGTCGGCAGCGTGCGCAATTCGTTGGGAAACCACTTGTAGGTGGCATGCAGCGCCACCGGATAGGCAGGCCCCTCGCCCGCGCCGAGAATGACGCGGCAAGCCATCAGCGTGCCAAAGCTGACGCTGCCGACCATCGGAAACTGCGCCAGCGCCCATACGAGGCTCATCGCCAGCAGCACCCAGCGCGTCTGAATATGGTTGCAGACGAAGCCGACAGCGACCGACGACAGCGCGAACAGCAGGAAAAAGCTCGATCCGACCAGCCCGAACTTGCTTGGCGTCAGCTGCAGCTCTTCCATGATGGGAACGGCCGCCAGACCAATGATCGCCTTGTCGGCGAAATTGATCAGCATGAAGAAGAACAGCAGCCCGACGACCAGCCAGCCCCCTGGCTCGATTTTCCGCCCGCCCATCGCCTCATCCCTCATGTCGTTTTATATCGTTGATGTTGCCCGGCAGTACACCCCCCGCTATTTTCGCCGCGGCGGGCGCGCAGGCGCCTTGCGGGGCGGCGCCCCGACCACCGCGGCGAGCTGCAGGAACAGGCAATCGCCGAGCCTTTCGGCCATCTCGTCGTCGCCGATCCTCAGCGGTCCGGGATCGTTCAGCACGGCATTGACCAGCGTGCCGAACACCACCTGGAAGCCGAAGCCGATGGCGCGGGTCTTGGCGGCCTTGCGATCCCTGCCCATGGCGCGCAGCAGCAGCGGCGTCGCATGCGCGACCGTGCGCCGGCCCAGCTCCTTGAAACGCGTCCAGCGCGTCGGACGGGTGTCGCCATGTTGCAGCGCCGCGCGCACCACGCCTTCGTGATTGCTCATCCAGGCCGCGATCTCGCGGACCAGCACGCGGCAGAGGGCGCCGAGATCGGCCTCCTTCAGCACCGCATCCTGGATGGGCACCAGGTTGGCCTCGCTGTTGCGCGCGGCAAGCTCCAGCAACGCATTGAAATAGACTTCCTTGCTCTCGAAGCGGCTGTAGAAGGCGCCGACCGTGACATCCACGGCGGCACACAACGCTTCGATCGAGAGCTCGTCCAGGCTGTGCCGACGCAGCATGTCCTCGCC
The DNA here is from genome assembly GCF_018131225.1 of Bradyrhizobium sp. U87765 SZCCT0048. GTDB lineage: Bacteria > Pseudomonadota > Alphaproteobacteria > Rhizobiales > Xanthobacteraceae > Bradyrhizobium_A. The sequence goes on from NZ_JAFCMM010000001.1 coordinate 2,682,966, forward strand.
GGCTCGCAGCAGCGCGGCAGTCGTCTCACGACTGCGTTTCTGACGCGACGGCGTCACGCCGGGCAGGTCGTCGAGGTCGGAGAACTGGAATGTCATGGGCATTGCATCCGGGGCAGAATAATCATAATGATAATTCCAATTATCTTTTTGGCAAGACCTCGTCGAGAGGGCGGAGCGACAGCCGGCAGATGCAACCGCCGCGGCGCCGAAAGGGAGTGAACGGCCATGACCAGCAACCATCGCGCTGCCTTCCAGGGCCGGATCGGCACCACGATCGCCGATTCCCGCCCATGGTGGCCGGAGGAAGCGAAGCCCAAGCCGGGTGCCCCCAACATTCTCGTGGTGCTGTTCGACGACGTCGGCTTTTCGGATTTCGGCTGCTACGGCTCGCCGATCCACACCCCGACCATCGACCGCCTTGCTGCCGAAGGACTGCGCTACAGCGGCTTTCACACCACGGCGATGTGCTCGACCACCCGCGCAGCCCTGCTGACTGGGCGCAACCATCATTCCGTCGGCGTCGGCTGCCTTGCCAATTTCGACAGCGGCTATCCGGGCTATCGCGGCAAGATCGCCCGCGAAGCCGGCACGCTCGCCGAAATGCTGAAACCGCAGGGCTATCGCAGCTACATGGTCGGCAAGTGGCACGTGACGCCCCTGACCGAGAGCGGCGCCACCGGGCCCTTCGATGGCTGGCCGCTGGGGCGCGGCTTCGACCGCTTCTACGGCTTCCTCGACGCCGAGACCGACCAGTACGCCCCAGAGCTCGTCAGCGACAACGCCCAGATCGATCCGCCCGGCAACCATGCCAGCGGCTATCATCTGACCGCCGACCTCGTCGACCAGTCGATCCGCTTCATCGCCGACCATCTCGCCGATCGTCCCGACCTTCCCTGGCTGACCTGGCTCGCGTTCGGCGCCTGCCATGCGCCGCATCAGGCGCCGGCGGACCTGATCAAGGGCTATGACGCCCTGTTCGCCCATGGCTGGGACGTCGAGCGCGAGCAGCGTCTGGCCCGGCAAAAAGCCCTTGGACTGGTGCCGCAGGAAACGAAAATGCCGCCGCGCAACGACGGCGTGCAGCCCTGGGACAAGCACGCCGCCGACGACCAGAAAGTCTTCACCCGCCTGCAATCGGCCTTCGCCGGCATGCTCGACCATGCCGACCAGCACCTGGCGCGGCTGATCGCGTTTCTCGACACCGCCGGCGTGCGCGACAACACCATCGTCCTCGTGCTGTCGGACAACGGCGCCAGCCAGGAGGGCGGCTCGCTCGGCATGGTCAATGCCATGGGCCCCTACAACTTCCGCCCCGAACCGATGCCGGAGAAGGTCGCACGCATCGACGACATCGGCGGGCCGGACACCCATTCCAACTTCCCGCATGGCTGGGCGATGGCGTCCAACACACCGCTGCGCCGCTACAAGCAGAACACCCATGGCGGCGGCATCCGCGATCCGCTCGTGATCTCGTGGCCGGCTAAGATCGCCGCACGCGGCGAGTTGCGTCACCAGTTCGTCCATGCCTGCGACCTCGCGCCCACCCTGCTCGAGTTGATCGGCGCTGAGGCGCCGGCAGCCATCGGCGGTGTGCCCCAGATGCCGCTCGAAGGCGAAAGCTTCGCCCGCAGCCTGACGGAGCCGGCCGCACCGCCCCGCAAGGGACCGCAGTATTTCGAAATGTTCGGCCACCGCGGGCTGTGGCAGGACGGCTGGAAGGCGGTCGCCTATCATCCACCAGGTACACCGTTCGACGACGACAAGTGGGAGCTGTTCCACCTCGACCGGGACTTCTCCGAGGTCGACGATCTCGCTGCCGCACAGCCCGAGCGACTGGCGGCGATGATCGCAGCCTGGTGGGCGGAGGCGGAGAAGCACAACGTGTTGCCGCTCGACGATCGCTTCGGCCTGCGCTTCGCGGAAAATGCCGCCCGCTTCCACGGCGCCCGTCATCACTTCACGTTCCATGCCGGCATGGGTCATGTGCCGACCGATGTCGCGCCCGACGTGCGCAGCCGCAGCTACACCATCGAAGCCGACGTCGAGATCGCCCCGCAAGGCTGCGAGGGCGTGCTGATCTCCCATGGCGACGCGACGTCAGGATACAGCCTCTACATCAAGGACGGCCGCCTGGTGCACGATCTCAATATCGGCGGCACCCACAATCTCGTCACTTCGGATCACACCATCGCGCCGGGCGCGCGACGCCTCGGGCTTCGCGTCGAACGCCTGACCCGCGAGCCGCTCGGCAAGACCGGCCTCGTCATGGGGCTGAGCCAGTACACGCTGTTGATCGACGGCGAACCCGCCGGATCGATGCAGACCCGCCTTGGCTTCTACAACCTGATCTCATGGTCCGGTCTCGATATCGGCCGCGACCGTGGCAGCCCGGTGTCGCACTACGACTCGCCTTTCGCATTCACCGGCACGCTGCTGCGCGTCGAGGTGACGATGCATTCCGACCAGGCTCTCGACGGCGACGGCGTCGGCGCCGCGCAGATGGCCCGCCAGTAATCTCCCCGCTCCCACCTCACGGAGAACGCCCCAATGTCCCGCAAGAGTGCCGAACCGACGGTGAAGACCCGCAACGCCGCTGTCCTCACCGAACTGCCGTTCTCCGATCGTCAGGACTATGCCGACGCCGAGCGCGGCTTTATCGGCAGCCTGCCGGACGCCACCATCACCAATGAGGCGGGACGGCCGGTCTGGAGCATGACCGAGTATGCATTTCTCAAGGACGACGCCGCGCCGGATAGCGTGAATCCCAGTCTCTGGCGCCAGTCACAGCTCAATTGCCGCCACGGCCTGTTCGAGGTCGTGCCCGGAATCTACCAGATCCGTGGCTTCGATATTTCGAACATGACCCTGATCGAGGGCGACACCGGCGTCATCGTCATCGACCCCCTGGTGTCGGTCGAACCCGCTCGTGCGGGCCTTGCGCTCTACCGGCAGCATCGCGGCAACCGGCCGGTCGTGGCCGTGCTCTACACCCACTCCCACACCGACCATTGGGGCGGTGTGAAGGGCGTGGTGAGCGAGGAGGATGTCGCCAGCGGCCGTGTTCCGGTCATCGCTCCGGAGGGCTTCGTCGAGGCGATCGCCCAGGAGAACGTGCTCGCCGGCAACGCTATGGTGCGGCGCGCGCAGTACCAGTTCGGTCCGCTGCTGCCCAAGGGACCGCTGGGCCAGGTCGACGCCGGCCTCGGCAAGGTGCTGTCGAACGGCACGGTCACCTTGATCGCACCCACCGATCTGATCCGCCGGGATCACGAGCGTCGCACCGTCGATGGCGTGGAGATTATTTTCCTGATGGCGCCCGACAGCGAGGCGCCGGCCGAGATGCACATGTTCTATCCCGGGTTCAAGTGCCTGAACATGGCGGAGAACGCGGTTCACAATTTCCACAACCTGCTGCCATTCCGCGGCGCCGAGGTGCGCGATTCCCGCGCCTGGGCCCGCTACATCGACATTGCCCTCGCCACCTTCGGCGAACAGGCCGAGGTGCTGATCGGCCAGCATCACTGGCCGGTGTGGGGCAGCGAGCGGCTGCGCACCTATCTCGCCAAGCAGCGCGACCTCTACAAGTATGTCCACGACCAGACGCTGCGCCTGATCAATCTCGGCCACACGCCGAACGAGATCGCCGAACTGCTGGCGCTGCCTGACAGCCTTGCCAACGAATGGCATGCGCGCGGCTACTACGGCACGGTGCGCCACAACGCCAAGGCGATCTATCAGAAGTATCTCGGCTGGTACGACGGCAACCCGGCCCACCTCGATCCGCTGCCACCGACCGCCGCCGCAAGCAAATATGTCGACTACATGGGCGGCTTCGACGCTGCCCTGGACAGGGCGCGCGCCGACTTCGCCAAGGGCGAATATCGCTGGGTGGCCGAGATCGCCAACCATCTGGTGTTCGCTGACCCCGGCCACCAGGGCGCACGCAATCTCGCCGCGGATGCCTATGAACAGCTCGGCTATCTCGCCGAGGCCGCGACCTGGCGTAATTCCTACCTGTTCGCCGCGCACGAGCTGCGCAACGGCCTGCCCAAGCTCGCCGGACGCAGCGGGGTGCCCGCGGACGCGCTTGCCGCGCTGCCGCTCGACACCTTCTTCGATCTGCTGGCGGTGCGCCTCAACGGGCCGAAAGCCCACGGCAAGCGCATGGTGCTGAACTGGATCTTCACCGATGTCGGCGAGATCATCGCGCTCAATCTCGAGAACGCAGCACTCACCCACCGCCATGGTGCGCGCGCGCCGAACGCCGACGCGACGCTGACGCTGACCCGCAAGACGCTGAACGCGATCATGCTGCAGCAGACCACGTTTCCCGAGGCCGTCACGACCGGCAAGGTCACGATCGACGGCAACCCCGCACGGCTTCTCGAACTGCTGGGACTGTTCGATACCTTCAGTCCTGCGTTCGCCATCGTGGAGCCGAAGACGGTATGATCCAGCCGTCCGGAACCGGCAATTCCTCAACCAGATCAACGCTCCCGCTCATCCTGGTGAGCGTTCGCTCAACCCGTCGTTTAGCGAACGTGAACGTTCCACCGGTGGAACACTATAAATTTTTCGCGAACACTTCAGAGGTCTGGACAAAATTCTGGCTTTCAACATGATCGTTACCGAGCTGCCGCTCGCGTTCGCAAATGATCACAGGCTGCTCATCGAGGTGCCCACACAATCAACCGAAACACACAAGAGGCTTCGCTGGTCCTGATGACACGCAAAACCGGAGCGTACGACGTCGAGATTGGCCAACGGATTCGCGCACAGCGGCTGTCACGCGGCATGTCGCAGGAAGACCTGGCCGAGCGCCTCGGAATCACCTTCCAACAGGTCCAGAAATACGAGAAGGGTGGAAATCGCGTCACGGCGGCAAGGCTGCGCGAGATCGCAAATGCCCTCAAGCTGCCGATCGTTTCCTTCTATGGACACGACAGCTACGCGGCAGACAACGGAGCGCGCAAGAACGGCGAGACATCGGATCTCCACGTTCAGGAATTCATCACCAGCACGCGCGCGATCAATCTGCTCAAGCACTTCTCGCGGATCAAGGACCCGAGCGTTCAGAACATGGTGGTGTTCCTGTGCGAGCAGCTCGCTGAAAGACATTCGGACGACTGATCGCCGAACGACTGACAGCCGGACGACCGACAGCGCTGCCCGCCCGCTTGCACAGCCAGGCTCGACTTACTGGATCTTGACGATGATCGCGCCGAGCACCGCAAGGCCGATCGCAAGCCACTGGCGCGAGCGGATTCGCTCGCGCAGGATGACGAACGCCATCACACCGCCGAACAGGATGCTGGTCTCGCGCACCGGCGCTACAAGGCCGACCGGCCCGCGGGTATAAGCCCACAGGGCGAGAAAATACGATCCCATCAGCATCGCCGCGCCAATGGCGCACGCCCGCCAGTTGCGCGCCAGGATCGCGACCGGCGCCCGTCCCTCGATCAATGCGACGCCAAGCAGCCCGCTGGTCGACAGCAGCGAACTCGCCGCACCGTATTGGATCAGCGCCTCGACATGGCCACCGGCGGTGCGGGCTCCCTTGATGTCGCAGACATAGGCGACGGACACGACGAGGCCGGCAAGGCCGGCCAGCATGAAGCCGGAGAGATGACCGGCACTCTGGCCGCGGGCCGGCCAGCCGAACAGGATCAGGCTGATCACCACCAGCGCCATGCCGGACAGGCGCAACGTCGTCGCGCTCTCCGCGAAGAACACCAGCCCGAGAATGAACAGCACCGGCGGAATGATCGCGCGCACCACCGAGAAGGTCATATTGAGGGGCGCACGATCGTAGGCCGCCATGAGGGCCCGTGAATAGGCCACGTTGCAGGCTGCCGCGGCCACCAGCCATGGCCAGGCGTCAGCCGCCGGCAATCCAATGAACGGCACGACAGCCAGGAACACCATGGCGGTGACCAGCAGCGTGCCGAACACCGCATCGCTCGGCACCTGCTGCCGCTTGGCCAGCACGTTCCAGCCCGCATTCAGCGCCGCGCTGACCAGCGCCGCCCAAAAGACCGCCCATGACACGATGTGGCCCCCGCACTTAAAGGCGCATTAGATCGTCATCCTCGGGCGATTCTCAATGGATTATTTTCCTAGAGACGACCGCGACCGCCGCGCATGCAGGCGCCGGCTCAATCGCAGCTTCGGCTGCTCCTTGCGTCGTCGGCCGCTGGAGACGACAGGCATGCCGAGCGGCAGCGGCGGGGACGGTCGTGATGCCTTGTCCTCCAGTCCCTTGCAGAAGGCCTCGAACTCACGCTCGTCGATGCCATAGTGACGGGTCAGAAGCTCGATCCGCGCCATATCGAGCAGCCGCGCCACCAGGTCGTGGGACTGGCTGCGTGCGATCTCGATGTTGCGGGTAAGATCGTCGATCATGCGCGCGACGATCGCGGTGCTGGTATCATCCATTGGTAGGCGCCAATCCATTTCGGTGTTCGCTCGTTCTCAGGGAAGATGTCGAGCCGATCCAATCGCCGGTGCTGTTGACGACGCCATACAGCCCGATGACGCTGGTCAGCATCGCGTGCACGTCCTGCTCGGCCTTGTCGCCGATGGCATGGCTGGCGGAGGCATCGGCGAGGTAAACAAATTCGATGCCACGGTGAAAGGCATCGATCGCCGACGACAGGCAGGCCCCCTCGCCCGAAAATCCGGCAAAGACGATCGGACCTCCGGCATTCGCCATCACATCGGCGAAGTGCGGGCTCGCAAAGCATGACGGCCGATCGCGCTCGAACACCATGTCCGAGCCGTGCGGCGAGAAGGCGTCGATCCACCGATAGTAGGGTGTCGCCGCATTGAAGAACGTCGAGCGCCCGGACCAGCGAACGAATGCGACCGGGAAACCCATGCGCCGGGCGTGGTCGAGCGCGCTGCGGCAATTGCGCAGCGCGCCTTCGTTGTCCTTGATCGCCAGCATGCGAGAGTCGCTCACATACTCCTGCTGCATATCCATCAGCACCAGTGTCGGAGCTGCTCGTGGGGCAAAGAAACTCCGGATATCAACAATCGAACTCATGGGGCATGGGTGTCCACGGAGGGCCGGCTGATGCCGCGCGCGCGCGACTGTTCCAGGATTCCGGGTTCATGCCACTTGCCTTCTGCGCGCAGCACACGGAATGGGTCGTCACCGATCGCCACGGCCTCCGGATGGCGCTCGATGTCGACGGTCATCTCGACATAGTCGAAGTCGGAGAAGACGAACTCGGACGCGCCTTCCAGCGGCTTGAAGCCGAACCGGCTCCAGAAATTGGTGAGACGCTTCTGGGCGTGGCCGTACAGCCGCCGATAGCCCTTCATCCTGCACAGCTCGATCCCGCCCTTGACCAGCTTGAACGCAAGGCGCGTCGAGCGAAACTCGTGACGCACCGCAAGCCGCTCGATCTTGGCGAAATCGGCGAAGTGGCGAATGCGCAGACAGCCCGCCGGCTCGTCGCCGACATAGCCGATGAGATGGGTGGCGGCGAAATCGTTGCCGTCGAACTCCTCGAGATAGGGGCAGTGCTGCTCGGCCATGTAGACGGCGCTGCGGATCGCGATGACCCGCATCAAGTCCTCGATCGAACGCGCGACCGTCACCGACAACACCCGCGGCTTCGGCTTCGCCGGCAGATTGTCGTAGGCCGGCAGTTCGTCCTGCGATACCGGAGCGCGGCGGAAGACATGCAGGTGCGCCGCCGTGACGCCGCCGACGCGCGGGCCGCGGCGGAAGCCCATGCTTTCGACAAAACGAATGGCCGGCAGGTTGATCGAGCGGGTGTAGAGATCGGCCTCGCAGTACAGTGGCGTCCACACCTTCTGGAAGGCCAGCGGCACACCAGCGGCAAGCGCCCCCTTGGCATGGCACGCCCACACATAAATGCCGGCCGGCTTCTCGTTCTGGCTCGTCACCAGCCGCAGGTCCGGATCCGCGGCATTGAAAGTTCCGGCGATCAGCTTCCTCACCCCCTCGGCCGTCAGCGGCAGAAAGGCGATGAGGCCTTCGCCTTTGGGATTGGCGGCATCGAAGTGATCACGGCGGGCAATGGCCCAAAGGCAGTCGGGATTGTGCGAGACGACCCGCTTGACGACGTCCGGCCCCGTGAGACCTGGAATATCGGCGGCCGCACGGGCCACCAGGGCATCGATTTCCTCGCCCCCCGGCGTAAACACCACCATGCGACGCGCCAGCCGCAGGGTTTCGAGGTCCTGAAGGGGGTACTGAACGGGCCGGGGCTCCATCGCAATCAGCCGGGCAGCCTCTGTCGCTCGCAGGTCGTGAGCAGTCATCTTCGCCATCCCCAGTTGTCGGCATCGCAATTGTTTGCGAAGATATTTCCCGAGATGGGGGAGTGTATGCAGTCAAATCAGCAACGGCGTGTTCCGCCCGAAGAACACAACGAAGCAATCCGGAAGGCATCTCCCGACTGGGAGAGCATCCGCTGGTTTCTGGAAGTCGCGCGGCACGGCAGTTTCCGCGCGGCGGCTGAACATGCCAACATCTCCATCAATCTGCTGCGCCGACGCATCATGGATCTCGAGCACTCGCTCGGGTTGAAACTTCTGACGCGACACGTAACCGGCGTACAAGTGACGCCCGAAGGCCGACCGCTGCTCGCGGTGGCTGCGCAGATGGAGACTGCGGCGTTCGGCTTTACGCGCGCGGGCCAGCGCAGCAAGCCCATCGAGGGCCGCGTGCGGCTGACGGTGACCGAAGGCCTCGGCACGTTCTGGGTGGTGCCGCGCCTTGTCGAATTCCAGCGCGCGTATCCCAAGCTGCTGATCGACCTCAATTGCGCAATGCGATCCGCCGACGTGCTGCGTCTGGAAGCCGACGCCGCCATTCAACTCGAGCGCCCGACATCGCCGGATCTCAAGGTCGTTCGGCTCGGACGCATGCACATCTCGCTGTTCGCGTCGCGCTCCTATGTCGACACCTATGGCTGCCCGACATCGCACGAAGAACTACTCAAGCATCGCATGGTCTTTCATATGGCCGACCAGACGCGCGGCCAGCATTACTACGACCAGCTGTTTCCCGGCGTGCCGGAGATCGGCTTCGTGTCGATGATCAACAACGTCTCCAGCGCGCACTACTGGGCGATCGCCAAGGGGGCGGGCATCGGCTGGCTGCCGACCTATGCCATCGCCATCGGCGCGCGCGTCATTCCGGTGAACATCAACCACGTCTTCCCGTACGATATCTGGCTGACCTATCACCCGGAAGCAGCCCAGATCCCGCGCGTGCGCAAGCTGCTCGACTGGATCGTTTCCGCCTTCGACCCGCGCGAATTTCCCTGGTTCCGCGACGAGTTCATCCACCCCGACGAGCTCGCCAAGAGCTATCGCGGCGCGCCACTGGTCAACATGTTCGAAGGCTTCCACGGCCTGCCAGCAGCCGGAGTGTCCGCCGCAGCGGGACGCTGATCATCCCTCAGGGCAAGGCACCGGGATCAGCGAACCAACAGTGCCTGCCGCAGAAAATGCGCGACCGCTCCGAGCGGCGCAGGTCTGCCGAACGCAGCGTCTTCGTGATCCGCATCAGCGAGAACCAGCAAGGTCGTCGCGATGCCGTGTTGCCGCAGGGCGTCATGAAGCAGCCGGGCATGATGAACACCGACGGCCGTATCCCTGTCGCCGTGCAGAATGAGAAACGGCGCGGTGCGGCGCGCGCTCGCCGCCGCAAGATAGCTGCGAGGATCGGCGGCGGCGACCGCGGCCGGATCCGCATCCTCGACATGCGCAACCCCGAGCAGGGCAGCGACGCGCTCCGCCGGTGGCCAGCCGCGCTTTGCCGCGCCCTGGGCTGCGAACGTATCTGGCTCGGGCCATGGAGCTGAGCGCCACTCCGCGTCATAGCCGGCGACATCCGTCACCGGAAACCAGGAAACGATCGCCTGCACCGGTGGGATCGGCAGCCCTTCGCCATCGGCCCCGGCCAGCGCCAGCAGCGCGGCGAGATGAGCGCCCGCCGATGCGCCGGCGACGGCGACGCGGGACACGTCGAGGCCGACCGCATCGCCATTCCCGAGTATCCAGCGCAGCGCCCTTGCGCTGTCGTCGAGTTGTGCCGGAAATCGCGCATCGCCACTCAGTCTGTAGTCGGCGCTGACCACCGCGAAGCCGAGCCGTGCCAGCGGAATCTGGCGATCGCGCTCGCGATCCGTGCGGCTGCCGACGCGCCACCCTCCACCATGCAGATAGAGCACGACCGGCAGCGGCCCTTCCTGTCCGACGGGACGATAGATATCCAGCCTGAGGTCGGCCTGCTCCGGCGGCGTGAAGCGAACGTCCCGCAACGCCTCGACATCAGCATCATCCGTTCGCGCCCATGACTGCAAATGGATTGGCAACGACAGACTCATGTCTCGATCTTCCTGATCCACGTTTCAGCTCGCGGCCGCGCGTGCGGCACTCCACTCGTCGTCGAGATCGAGCAGAGGCAGAAGCAGGTCGGCGACACGCTCCGCTTCCGACTCCAGCGGATAGTTCTGGAGAATGAAGACGTTCACGCCCAGCGAAGCCTGAAGATCCCGGAACACCTTGGCCACCTGATGCGGATTGCCGACCAGATAAGTGCCGCGACCGGTGCCGATCACATCCAGCGCCGACGGCGGGGTGGGTCCGGTGTAGAGATGCGGTGCGAGCTGCAGATCGGCGAGCTCCGGTATCCGGCCGGCACGGAGCGCGTCGATCCGGCGCTGCAATTGCGGATCCGGGCTGGTGAGATTGTCGAGTGACACATTGCCGCCGAGCGCACGCCGAAGATCGATATCGACCTGATGGCGAATCCAGTCTGCCCCCGTCTGCTCCAGCAGCCAGCGTAGTTGCGCCTGAGCTTCTTCCTCCGTCTTGCGGACAATGATCCAGAGCGCCACGCCGGCATCGAGGCCGCGCCCGCGTGCCGCTGCCGCGGTCCGCGCCTCGCCGAGCTGGGCCGAGAGCCGATCCGGCCGGTTGAGAAAGGCAAGATATGTGTCGACAATTTCGGCCGCATGACGCACGCCCGCCGGTGATGCGCCTGCGCCCCACAGCGGCGGATGCGGCAGCTGGCGCGGCGGCACCGGCAGGCTGGTCGGCCCTTCGATCTCGCGATTGCGGCTGACCTTGAAGTAGCGTCCGTCATGCACGACGGCCTTGCCGCTGTAGAGTTTGCGGAACGCATCCCAGTATTCCGCGCTCAGTTCATAGCGCTCGTCGTGCGGAACGTGCAGGCCATACTGTGCCAGCACCGTGTCGGTGCCGTTGACCAGATTGAACAACAGCCGCCCGTTGGAATAGTCGTCGAACGTCAGCGCCTGCTGTGCCAGCAGCCTTGGAGACGTAATGCCCGGATAGATCGGGATGAGAAAGCGCATTTTCTCCGTCAACGGAATCAGTGTCGACGCGGTGGTCCAGACGTCGTGTCCGTAGGTGCCGAAGAGAGCGCCCGCAAACGGCAGACGGTCGATGGTCTTCGCCAGCGACACCACGTTCCGGTGATCGGGCGCGCTGCGGCCTTCGGGCTTCCAGGGGAAAGGACCGTCGACCGGCGAGACGTACCAAAAGACTTTCATGAGCGATGGATCCTGGTCAGGAGAGCGATGGGGCTAGAGGGGCGACGCCTGGGCGATATCCCCGACACGGCGGAAGACGCCGTTGCCGAAGACGATGACCTGCATCTGATCGACCGGGAAACCATCGGTCGCGGATGTGTTCAGGCGAATGCCGGGGAGCAGGTACGAAAGCTCGACATCGCTGAGGGCTCGCGCCGCCTTGATGATGCTGTCTCGCGTCACCGGATTGAGCTTTTCCACGATCTTGACGAACAGCTCACCTTCCGCCAGACCGATCGGCTGCGTCGTCGGATCGAACCCGGGGCCATAATATTTCTGCATGATCTGCTGATAGAGCACGATCGCGGGATCGGTCTTGAACTCGTCGAGATTCGGATCCTTGTAGTAATTGGTGCTGATCACGCCCTCGGCGACATCCGGCGCCAACTGCTTGACAAGGCCTGCCGTTGCGGCGGTCGTTTCGACCAGACGAAGTGGATTCCAGCCGAGATCGTGCGCCTTCTGCAGAGCCTGCAGGGACGGCCGGCCAATGGCATAGTTGAGAAAGACATCGGCGCCGCTCGCGGCCAGCTTGATCACCTGCGAGTCGACCGAGGTGTCGTTGTACTCATAGGTCTCGACGGCCACGATGGAGACTCCGCTGTCCTTGATGCTGCGCCGGAGCGCCTCGATGATCTCCTTGCCGTACTCGTCGTTGCCGTGAAGGATCGCAATCTTCGCGTTCGGGCGGACCTGGCGGATATATGCCGCGCCGACCCCGACCTGCGTGCCTGCCGCCGGCGGAAAGCCGATGCTCCATGGCAGCTTTGCAGGATTTGCCCCCCAATACTGTCCGGCAGTATTGAGAAAAAGGTGCGGCACCTTCCTGGCGTTGAGATAGTCCGCTACAGCGAGGTTCTCGTTCTGGCCAAACGGCGACAGCAGCGCGAACACCCTGTCGCTCTCCACCAATTCTCGTGTCGCCGCCAGGGCCCGCGCTGGCTGCCCCCCCGTGTCGATCAGCCTGAACAGGATCTTGCGCGTTTTGCCGTCCCCGGCCTTGACGCCGCCGAGATCGTTGACCCATTTGAAGTAGGCCTCGATCTGCCTGTTGTAGACCGACAGCGGCGCGCGCGGCCCCGACAGCGGCGCGAAGCTGCCGATCGAGATCGTGGTATCGGTCACGCCGACCTCCTCAGCACGAACGTCTCCCACCATGACGGCGGCGGCCATCACGGCCGCCATGCCAACAGCCTTCAACATGCATCCTCCTGACGTGACTCTGATCGCGCAGCCTGCGCAGCTATCGTGGGCATCGCGGATGGCGACAAGCGCTTCAGGCCAGCCACGATGCCAACGATGCCGGCCGGGGCAAGAAACGTGGCGCCGATCACCACCACGGCGAACACCACACCTGACGCGGTCTGATCGATCTTCCCCGCTCCCCAGGGAATCGCCACAACCAGCCCGCAGCCGATCACCGCGCCCCATTCTGATTCCTTGCCGCCCAGAACCAGCCCGATGATCAGCAGAGCGGCGAAGCCTATTCCGAAGTTTTCCGGCGCCACGAAGCCGATCACCACGGCGAAAACGCTGCCGCCAAGCCCTGTCAGGGCGGCGCTGAACGCGAACGCCAGGACCTTCAACCGAGCGACATCGGCGCCCAGCGACGCCGCAACCACCTCATTGTCCCGAATCGCACGCAGCGCGCTGCCGATATGGCTGCGCGTGATGCCGCGCGTCGTCGCCATACACAGCACGGCCACGATGAGCGCGATCAGGTAGTTGCGCCGGGTGGCATCGAGCGGCAGCCAGGCCGGCGGCTCGTCGAGCATCACGGCAAGCCCGCGCGCGCCGTTGGTGATGACCTCGAAATGCTTGAAGAGCTGTGGTGCGGCGATGGCGACGCCGAGTGTGACGACCGCCAGAAAATGTCCGCGCAATCGCAGGGATGGAAGCCCGAGCAGAACGCCGACCGCGAACGACAGCAAACCGGCGACCGGCAGTGTCGCGGCAAATGGCCAGCCGCAGGTTTTCATCAGGATCGCCGTGCTATACGCCCCCAGCGCGAAGAAGGCACCGTGACCAAGAGCAATCTGCCCGGTCAGGCCCGTGATCACCACAAGACCGAGAAGGGCGGGAAGATAGCTCAGCGCGGTCGCAGCCTGGAACGTCAGGTAGGAATCCGCCATCAGCGGCGCGACCGCCACGATCGCCAGCAGCAACGCGCCGGCGACGGCACGAATGTGGCGTTGGAACGCAGCGGCGCCGATCATACCCGAACCGCCCTCGCTCGCCCGAACAGGCCAGCCGGCCGCAGGGTCAGCACCACGAGGATCAGCACCAGCGGCACGACAACCCGCAGGTCCGAACCGACCCAATAGGCACCGGCCCAGTTCTCGATGACACCGATGGCGAGCCCTGCGATCACCGCCCCGGGTGCGCTATCGAGCCCGCCGGCCGTCGCCGCTGCGATCGCGAAGATCAGAATGCCCTGCATGACATTGGGATCGAGGAACAACCGCGGCGTCACCAGAACACCCGCGAGACACCCCAATGCGGCGGCCACTCCCCATCCAATGCCGAACATCAGGCCGACAGGAATGCCCAGCAGTTGCGCCGAATGAACGTTCGATGCAGCCGCCCGCAGCATCAATCCGAGACGCGTATGGCTGAACAGCAGATAGAGCAGAATGCAGACCGTCAGCAGCGTTGCCAGCGTGCCGATCGCGCTCACGCTGAGCGTGACCCGTTCGATCCGGATGAGATCGGCAGGAAACAGGCCGGGCAGCCGTTGGGTCTGATAGGACCAGATCAGGCCGGCGAGCGCATTCAATCCGACAAAAAGACCCAGCATCACCACGACCAGGGGCAACGGCTCCTGCGGGGACAGCGGCCGAAACAGGACCCGCTCCAGAACCATGCCCGCCAGGAACGACAACACCATCGCGATCATGGCGGCGGCGTAGATCGACAGGCCGGCCTGCGAAAGGGAGAGGGTGGCATAGGTCGAGACCATCGCCAGTTCGCCCTGCGCGAAGTTCACGAGGCCGGTCGAGCGGTGGATGAACACCAGCGCCAGAGCCAGCGTGGCATAGATCGCCCCGCTCTCGATGCCGTCGACCGTTTGCTGGATGAAGGCCCACATGGTCATGCGCCGAGATAGGCCTGGCGAATGCCGTCATCGGCCATCAGCGCCGCCGCCGAGCCGGCTCCGACAAACTGCCCGGCCTCGAGCACATAGCCGCGGCTCGCGAGTGCCAGCGACAGCTCCGCGTTCTGCTCGACGATCAACATGGTCAGGCCGCGCTGGTCGCGCAAACGTTGCAGGGCGGCGAAGACCTGGCTGGTCAGCAGCGGCGATAGCCCGAGAGACGGCTCATCGAGCAGAAGCAGGCGCGGCGCCGCCATCAGGGCCCGGCCGATCGCCAGCATCTGTTGCTCGCCACCGGACAACTGCCCCGCGCGCTGGGACAAACGCTCGACCAGTCGCGGAAAAAGGTCCAGCACGAAATCGCGGTCGTTCGCGCAGCCGCGAACGTCCTTGCGCAACACGCCACCGACCCGCAGATTGTCATCGACCGTCATATCCGCGAACGTTCCCCGGCCCTGCGGCACATGACCGATACCGGCCCGCGCGATGGCATCGGCGCTCCATGCCTCGACTGCCTGACCATCGAAGGTGATATCTCCGGCGCGCTGCACGACGCCTGAGATCGCGCGCAGGGTCGTCGTCTTTCCGGCACCGTTGGCGCCGAGGATGACGCAGGCTTCACCGGCCCCGACGCGGAAGTCTAGGCCGTGCAACACTCCGATGGGACCGTATCCGGCCGTCAGGCCGCGCACCTCGAGACTGATCATCCTGGCGTTCCGAGATAGGCCGCAATCACCCGCGGATCCTTGCGGATAACATCGGGGGTGCCTTCGGCCAGGGTGCGTCCAAGGTGAAGAACCGCGATGCGTTCACACAAGCCCATGACCATTCCCATGTGATGCTCGATCAGCACGATGGTCAGACGGAACTCGTCGCGGAGCTGTCGGATGAGGGCTGCGAATTCATCGACTTCACCATGCGAGAGACCGCCGGCGGGCTCATCCAGCAGCAGCAGGCTCGGTCGCGGCATCAGCGCCCGCGCCAGCTCGACCCGCTTCATCGTGCCGAACGGAAGATCCCCCACCCGGACGTGGTGCAGATGGCTCGCGCCGACCCGCCGGAGCAGATCGGTCGCAAGATCATTCAGCAGCTCAAAATCCCGTCTCACCTGCGACGCACGCCGCACCACCGCCCAGAAGCTGCTTGCCGCGAGCGGCAGCCCGCCAAGCACCATATTCTCGCGGACGGTCATGCGCGGATAAAGTCCGAGGTTCTGAAACGTCCGGCTCACGCCGGCGTGCGCGATCCGGTGCGCCGGCAGTCGGTCGAGCCGGCTGCCACGATAGCGGATGGCCCCGGCATCGACTGGGACAAGGCCGTTGATACAGTTGAACAGCGTTGTCTTGCCCGCGCCATTGGGACCGATCACACCGGTAATGGCATGCTCGGCGACATCGAAGGTCGCGCCCGCAAGGGCCGCTACGCCGCCAAATCGGACATGAACGTCCTCAATGCCAAGCACATCCCGTGATCCTGCCGCAACGACATCGCCGAGATCCACGACATTTGGCGTATGCACACCGCCGGCCCCGGCATCACCGACAGCCACGCGCGGCAGGACATTGGCGACAGCCATCACTGACAATCTTCGATCAATCCATAATGTCTATTTGTTCAATAGACTATTGACGGGGCCTGGGCTTTTCGTCAACTGCGAGACGACAACGCCGACTTCAGGGAGCCTGCCAATGTCGAGAGAAACGCTGTGGTACACTCGTTGCCCCACACCGACGGCCTTTAGTATTTCCGTCCACCTCGGGACGCTCGCGCAGGAATTTTCTGCCGACGGCATCGCTTTCCGCTCGATCACGTCGTCGTCGGACGCCAAGGTCCGGCAGGCCCATTTCGACGCAACACAGAAAAATTTCTTTCGTCACGGCGGCAATTCACCGCCGATCGTCTCGCGCTCGCGCGGCACCGACGTCCGGGTGATCGGGCTGTCATGGAATCGGAGCTATCGACCGATCCTGGCGCTGCCGTCCAGCGGCATCCGCACGGTCGCGGATCTGGCTGGCCGGCGGATTTCGGTGCCCTACCGCAACAAGGATTCCGTGGACTTCTGGCGCGCGACCGCGCTGCGCGGCGTCGCGCATGCGCTGGAAGATCACGGCCTGTCGCAGCGGGACATCGTCGCCACCGATGTCCCTACCGACCGAACTTTCATCGACGATAGTCGGCGCAGCACCAGCGATAGCGCATCATTGTGGGATGCCAGATTTATGCTCGGCCATCAGCGCGAGGAAGCGTTCGCACTGATCCGCGGCGACATCGATGCGTTCTACAGCCAGGGGGCGATGGCCGCCCTCGTCGAAGGCTTCCTTGGGGCGATCACGGTCTACGATATCGGGGAGAAGCCTCCGTCCGCCGCACGTGGCAACAACGACGTTCCCTATATTCTGACAGCCACCGGCGAACTGATCGACGACCATCCGGATCTCGTTGTACGGCTGCTGTCCCGCGTTCTTGACGCAGCCGAGTGGGCGAAGAGCCACGAAGCCCACAGCAAGCGCATCATCGCCCGCGAAACCGGGCTCGCCGAGGAACTCGTCGACACAGCCTTTTCACCCGACATCCACCGCGAACTCGATCTCGACTTCGCCGGCGACAAGGTCGCTGCCCTGCGCGGGCAGCATGACCATCTCCTGGCCCACGGCTTTCTCAAGGAGGCGGTCGACTTCGAACGCTTTCTCGATCCCCGGCCGCTGCAGCGGGCTCTGGACCTGCGCACAAGCACGCGCAGAATCCCGCTCGAGACGCATCTTCACACCTAAACGGCGGGCCCGCGCGATATGTGGGCGGCGGCTCGCGAGCCACCGCCCCGCCCTCGTCTATATCGATGTCTCAGGTCTTGCGACGCTTGGTTGCCTGGCCGATCACACGCGGCCTGGAGAAATCGGCTTCCGGCTCCAGTTCCCCGCCTGGATTGGTCACCGCACCGACGAACGCATCGTTCCATTCACCGAGCATCTCGGCGCGATCTGGCCAGGATTCCATGCTCTCTTCGTCGCGGTACATCGCGAACGGCCGCAACGTACTCTCATAGAAGTCGACCTGCGCGTGCTGACGGTATTGCCGCGGTTCGTAGCGATTCCAGTGCAGGGTCTGCGCCAGCGGGCGGCGGAAGCGGCGGTTCTGATCAGCGGCCGGAACGCCAATCGGAATCGTGCCGTAGGCCTTCATCCACGCCGGATAGCCAAGCAACTCGGCAAGCTCACGGTTGGTCTCGTCTTCGCCACCGCCGGAGAGCCAGGCGGAGGTCAATCCCTCGGCGGCGACACCGAGCTGGATGTTCTGGATCGCTGCTCCCAGCGAGCACAGGAAAATCGCCTCGTTGTTGTCGCGGTACTCGGCATCGAACTCCGGAGTCGTTGCCTGCGGAAAGCACGCCTTCCAGCGCGGATCGCCCAGCACCAGGACGATCGCCACGGTATTGGCGAGGTAGGTCTTCTTGACCGCCGGAAAACCCTTGGCATGGTCGACAAGACGCTGCGCCTGCCGCAGGAATACGGCGGTCACCGCATCGCGCGTTGCCGGATCGTCGACGACGATGAAATCCCAGCACTGCACGTTGGCGCCCGACGGCGCCCAGCGCCCGCAATCCACGATCCGCTGCAGCACGTCACGGCCGACGCTGCGGCCCGGTTCAAACTTGCGGACACTGCGGCGGCGGCGGATGACATCCTGGAACAGTGGCTCGGTCATGGCGACAATGATCCTCGACTTGAAACCTCGAATGCCGCTACTCTAGGAACAAAGCACGATGACCGCATTCCTCAGACCTGAGGAGGAGCGGCTGCAGCGGCCTCCACGACCGGCGGGCGCCGCGATCGACAGGGAGAACGCCGGACATGAGCAGCATCCAGGCCTTCGCGCCCGCCGCGGGCACAGTCGACGTTCCCGCCGATGCCCTCGCGGCGCTGGTGCGCGACGCCGGCGCCCCGCGCTTCATCGAGACTCTCCTCGCGTTCTGCCGGCAGAGCATCGGCGCCGACTTCGTCTCCGTGTTCGCCCGCGCCGGTGCCGGCGGGCCGCGCCTCGTCGGCACCGCGACCACCACGGGCCCAGACAACACCCGCCGCGCCGCTGAAGGCTACATGCAGCACTATGCCAGCGACGTGAATTTTGCCCTGATGGCCCGCGCCGACGATCGCACCTACATGACCTATCAGACGGCTGCCGACATCACGTCCGTCGGATACCGCCGCGCATGCTACGACCGCACCGGCATCGCCGACCGGCTGTCCTATGTCCGCGCGGACCGCCATGGCGCACTCTCGATCAGCGTCTACCGCAGCCGCAGGAGCGGCCGCTTCTCCGAGCGCGACTGCGATCGCACGTCAGCACTGATGCCGATCCTCGTTGCCGCGGTCGACCGTCACGCCGCAGCCGATCGCGCGCGCGGCTGCAGCTCGATCGAGCAGTTCGAGCGGGAGCTGGCGCGCCGCCATCGCGCCCTGACCGCCCGCGAGCGCGAAGTCGCGGCCCGGGTCAAGGCGGGGCTGTCCGCAAGACAGATCGGCCTCGACCTCGGCATCGCCGAAACCACGGTCATCTCCCATCGCAAGAACGCCTATGCCCGCATGGGCCTCGGCGGCCTGCGGGAGTTGTTGCAACAATAGCTTGCAGGGGCTGGCGTCCCCCGCCGGAGTTTCCTGCACAAAGCCGCCGCCTTGGCGGCTTCCCCGACGGTCGCGTCCAGCATCCCCGGCAACGGCTTGCGTAACCCCTACCGCAAGTGCATCGCGAACCAGTCTGCGACCAGCGACGTCCGCTCAAAGCCATGGTTGTAGATGGTGTGCTCGCCATCCGGCCATACCCGCAGGGTTTTCTCACCGGTGGCGGCGGCGAGAAATGGCTCCTGATCGGCCAGCTCGACCAGCGGATCCGCACCGCCATGCAACACGAGCAGCGGGCAGTCGATGCGGTCGACAGCGGGATCGAACGCCATGCGCGCGAAGTTTCGCTCGATTGCGCCCTCGTCTTCGGTCCCAAGCATCGCCGCCGACTGCTCCAGCGCGGTTCGGAACGGCAGGATTTTTGGCCGCGCGAACGAGCCGTTGACACAGCACGCCGCGAGACGGCGATCCCGCGCCGCCGTCTTGGCAGCCCACAGGCCGCCATAGCTGTTGCCCCAGATGCCAGGGCGCCCGAGCGACGGATCGGCAGCGATGAAGTCCACGAACGCCTGATACGCGGCGGGCACGTCGACGTCGAGGAACATCCTCTGCCCAATCCGCGTCTCGCCCTGGCCAGGACCCTCGGCCAGAATTGTCGCCAGACCGCGCTTCGCCAGCGCGCGCGCGGCGGGTAGATAAGCCATCCCCCAGCCGCTTTGGCCCCCGAACAGCACGACAGTGCCGGATGCGGATCGCCCGACCGGACGCACCAGCCAGCCGACAAGGTGCTTCCCGGCGAACGGCACCTCGATCCGCTCCGATGGAATGTCATGTACCGCGCACAGCCTGCGGCTCGCGGCCGCAAGCTTGCGGTAGAGTTCCGCCTTGCGAGGCGTGTCGAAATTGAACGCCATCTGCGCGAAGATCAGTGCTGCCACCGCCCGCCGAAGCTCTTCCGCACAGGTGATGAGACGTTTCTCCGCTTCTGCGTCGCGCGCCCGCGACACATGATCATTCGCGATGGCCTCGGCGGCGACATCCCAGGCCTCGCCATTGCTGGTCCGCGCGAACAGCGCGGCGGCGTCGTTGAAATCCATGCCGCAATCGATCAGGCGCGTCATCGGCATCGCGCGCTGCAATGCAGAGAGCTGCCTGGAGGGAACAGCTTGCGTCATCATGCCCTGTGTCCCGATGAGGAGATCATGCCGTCGTCGGCACACCAGCACAGCGACCGGCGCAAACTGCGCAACAGCGCCGGCAGCTGATCCAATGCCGAAACGGAACCGAAAGCGATGAAATCCGGACGGCGCAGATAGGCGGCCATGCCATGCGCGCGCAGATAATCGGATTGCGCTCCGTCGACGTCTTCGGCGGCATGAGCGCCACTGGCCTGCTCACCAATCACGGCGATTCCACATCCCAGTCGATCGAGAAAGACGCGCATTGCCGGATCGAGATGCGGCGTCGGATCTTCGCGGCTGACGATCAGGAAGCCGGACCCGAACACATCGTCGAGCCGCCCTTCAACCCCGGCGTGGCGAACGATACCCTGGGGCGTCGGCGCGCCGGTCGTCGGCAGCAGGCTGCCGTCTTCCTCGACATGAACCACCCCGGCCTCGATCTTTGGAAAGGACGGCAGCGGCGGGACCTGTCCCGAGCGCAGCATCGCGTTGCGGGTCGCAACCTTCACAGGATCGTCCTCGTTGGCCACCATACCGAGGAACGTGGACGTTTCCGTGATGGCAGCCACGTGAGGGCGACGCTCCTGCTCATAGCTGTCGAGCAGGCACTCGGAGCACAGTCCGGTCAGCACCAGGTCCAGCTTCCAGGCGAGATTGGCGCTGTCGCGAATTCCCGAGCAGGCGCCCTGCCCCATATAGGGCATCATGGTGTGGGCGGCATCGCCCGCGAGCAGCCCCCGGCCGCGACGCCATTGCGCGGTCATCGCGGGATCGAAGGTGTACACGACATTGCGGATCGGCTTGACGTCATCGAGCCCGATGCCGTGCTGCGCCGCAAGCCATTGCAGGCCGTTACCGAGGTCTTCCCAGTAAGCGGTATCTTCTCCCGGCAACACGCGCATCTCGAAACGCACACGCGACTTGCCGACCGGCATGTACATGTGTGCACGCGCCGGATCGCAGTAGATCGACGTCACGGCAAAACGATCGCCAAGGTCCCGCACATATTCGGAATCGAGATTGAGCCAGCGCTCGTGATGCCCGAACTGCACGCGCTCGATCCCCAGCGCTCGCCGCGTGAAACTGTGGGCGCCATCGGCGCCGATCACATAGTCGACCTCGAACAGCCGCTGGCGCGGCGGGGAATCGGCGGTCGTGTTCCACGATGCGGCCCATGGCTGCACCGTCACGTTGACACGGTCCGTTGCCACGGCGATCGCGACTGCCTCCCAACCGCGCAGCACCTCGACATTCGGCTGAGAGCGGGCGCGGCGGTCCATCGCCTCCTCGATCTCCGGCTGGAAGATCGAAATATGAGCCGGAAACCCGCACTGCGTGCCCTTCCAGTCCAGATCGATCAGGATGTTTCCGTCCGCATCGAGGTAGTGATAGTTGTCGATCGCGAGCGCATCACGCAACGCGTGGTCGATATCACCTGCCGACTGCACGAGACGCGCCGTCTCGCCATCGATGTGCGACAGCCTGGGCAGGCCATACGGCTCCGGCCAGCGTTCGATGACGATTACATGATGCCCCGCCTTGCCGATCAGCGCCGCTGCGGCCAGTCCCGTCGGGCCGCAACCGATAATCGCGACATTGCGCCGTTCCGCGATCACGTCCGCCCTTGCTGATGAATTGTTCACCGTTCCCTCCATCTATTGTTTTTGTGCGTGGCTTGCGCCGTACTCCAGCCTCTCCGCAGACATGCCCCGTCCATTGCCGAAGGCGTGGCCTTCGGCAGGACTGAATTCACACAACCGGAACGATATCGCCGGGATCGGCTCACGCGACGACAGGGATCGGATGACCCGCTGCATGTCCTGACCGCCACTATGGGCGAAGCGACTTCAAACGGGCAGATGGCGGCTTTCGAAGCCGTGCACCAAAACCTTCGTGTGCGTGCACAAACCACCTTTCGACGGAAGACATCTTGCTCACGTCACAAGACGGCTCTTCACCGCGGGAATGGGCTGCCCTACAGTTCTCGCAACGGGCGCCGGACCCCGGGGGAGGAAGACATGAAGGTCGTTTGCTCCACCAGTGCACTACGCAGTGACAAGCGCCACCGATGGCAGGAGGCCATCTCCGGATTGTATGCGCCGCTGGACGTCGAGATCGACGACATCCCGGGCTTCGCTGGAGAAATCAGCAGGGCCGCGCTGGGATCGCTCGAACTGACACGCTCGGTGGTTGGCGGTGAATTCTCCCGGCGGACGCGGCAGCATATCTCCGGCGACGTCATCGACGAGTGTCTCATCGTCATGGTCAGGCAAGGACCGCTCACGGTGACCCAGTTCGACCGTGAATGCGAGCTCAAGAGCGGCAGCTTCAGCATGCTGGACCTGTCGGAGCCCTATACGCTGCGCCATCGCGGCCAGACCGACAGTTACTTCCTCAAGATTCCCAAACGCACGCTGCACATTCGTCTCCGCGATGTCGCGGCGCGTTGCGCCGTCGAGTATCCGGGCCATGCAGGCATCGCTGCGATCGGCTCGGACCTGATCCGGTCGCTTGGCCATCACGCCGGCGGGACGGACGCCGCGACGACGAGCGCGCTGGCCGATCATATCGTGGACTTCTTCGGGATCATGTTCGAAGCGGCCGAGGGCCAACTTGCGGAGAGCAGTTCGGTCGCGCGCAGCGCAATCCACCGCCGCGCGATCGCCCACATCGATCGTCACCTCTCCGACCCGGATCTGTCACCGGAGGCGATCGCGACGGCCCTGCGCATCTCGTTGCGCTATCTCCACCGCGCCTTCGAGGGATCAGGCCAGTCGGTGGGCAGCACCATCCGCAGTCGTCGGCTGACACGTTGCCGCGATGCGCTGTTGCGCGGAGGCGCAACGTCGCGGCGGATTTCCGAAATCGCGATGCAGTACGGCTTTCGCAACACCAGCCACTTCTCGACCTGCTTCAAGGCCGAGTTCGGCGTCACCCCTAGTGCGATCAGCACCGACTGCGATTGAATGGCGTTGTCGCTCGCGCGCGTTCAACGCTGCCTCTGACAATCGGCCATCGATCCCACGTGCTCAACGCGCGGCTCTACGCGCATGCGTACCGCAGATTGCGGCCTTCGCAAAAGAAAATGCCTCCGGCAGGGCATTGCCGGAGGCATTCGGAGATTTACATTACGCGAGCGTTAAGACTCCTCTCTTGTGGTAGATGCTTAGAAGCTCCGCAGGATCTGAACCGAACCGTTGAACAGGTTCTGGTTCTTCATCTCGAGAGTGCTGTTAGGCGCAACGCCCGGGACGCCGGCGTTGACAGTGTAGGTACCGTTCTGGTTCTGGATCAGGCGGCTGTAGACGAACTCAGCCGACAGAGTCAGGTTCTGAACGGGGGTCCAGGCTGTACGCGTACCAACCTGGGCAACCGCGAAGTTGAAGTTGCCGGTATTGGTGCCGTTGAACGAACCAGCACCGAGGAAGCCAGAGGTGGCGCTGACAGGAGCGTTCGCCGCAGCGAGCAGAGCCGCATTGCCGGACGTGCCATAGCTGATGGACGTGTACGAACCGAACAGCGAGGTGCGCCACGCCGGGGTCCAGTAGTGCTCGTAGTACGCGCTCACTTCCCAGGCCGAGCTCAGGTCGATGCTCGAACCGTTGGTGTAGACGCCATCGAGCACGTAGCCGAGCGCCATGCTGCCCGCGGTGCCGTTGCCGGCGCCGAGCCTGGCATAGCGACCGCCGCCGGCGGTGTCGGTGGTGCCACCCCAGACGTACTTGGCAGCGCCCTTGGCGTAGCTGGCTTCAACCTTCAGGCTGTCGCCGATGCCGGTCGGCAGGTTCTTGAGTTCGAACGCACCAGTGACCGCGTAGCCCCAGGTCGAGCTCGGCTTGCCCGAGTCGCTGTTGGTCGAGGTGTAGTAGGTGCCGTGAACCTCATGCGCAGCGGCGCCGAAGTGCAGCGAGCCCCAGGCCTGGTCGAGGCGAAGGTTGGCGACGATATCCGGCACATGGTCGCCGGTCTGGACGTTGCCAGCGAAGGTGTTGGCAGCAACGCCGTAGGCCGAGGTCGCGGCGCCGAACGGGCCGAGGAAGCCAGCCGAGGCGTTCACGACACCAGCCGAACGGTAAGGCTGAGCGTCTTCGAGCGAGATCGTCGCCGACACGCCGTTGCCAAACGAAGCGGTGTAGGCGAGCTGCGGAATGCCGGTGGCGTTGTTCGAGCCGCCGTTGACACCCGAAGCGATCCACGGCTTGGCCAGCGCCCACTGCGGGTCGAACTGCGACACGGCCTTACCGAAGGTGAAGCCGGCGAACTGGATGAACAGGAAGTCGTTCTCCATGTAGCCGCCCGCGATGCTCTCGCGGCCCTGCAGGAAGTCGAACTGCAGGTTGGCATAGGTACGAACGACGCCGTATTCGGTCGCAGTGCGCGTGTCGAGGAACAGGTTCAGACGCTCACGCGTCGTGAAATAGTTGCGGTTGTACGAATTCGCACCACCGGTGCCACCCTGCCAGAACGGCACGTCGTAGGTGCCGGCGTTGAACGAGGTGTCCAAACGCAGTGCGCCGCCGATGCGGATGCAGGTATCGGTGCCCGGGATGTAGTAGAAACCCGCGCCGTAGAGCGAGCAGACCTTCACGTACTCGACCGCTTTGGCCTTGACGGGAAGATCGGCCGCCTGAGCTCCGGTGAGCGCGACGAGAGCCGCCGCGGAACCGAGCATGAAGCTCTTTGCCATCTTCATTCAAACCTCCAAGTTTGCGTTTCAGGGCGGTTCGACGCTCCCCGTGAGTTCCCCTCCGGGAGTCGCGATCGCCCGCTAATCCGCCTTCCCGCTGGCTTGCGCCGGCCGGGGTTGCCCGACGGAACGTCCTTGAGGGTGCCCCCCTCGGCCGCTTCTCACAGGTAATTGACTAAGATAATTAATTCAATCAATTGACTTGATGAAGCCATAATCAAACAACGGTTGTTGCGGTTGTGCAACAGCCTGCCAAGCCAGCCGAATTGCTGCTAAATACTGGCCACAGCCACATTTTTTGACTTTCCGATGGCCCATCGGCCACCCACAGGCGGAGACTGCGTCCGGTTTTGCGGCTAGAAGGCTGAGTACACGCGCTCGACAAATCGGGGTCGACGACGGGTTCGATGGCATTGGCATGAGCGGGAATCGATCAAGCAGCGCAGCCGAAAGCTTCGTCTGGAAGGTCCTGGAGATTCATTCGCATTTCGAAGCCATTCACAGGACCTGGGCCGATCTGCTCGGCATCAGCGAGCCGCAATGGCTCATCCTCATGGCCATCGACGCCCTTGACCAGGGATCCGGCGTCTCGGGCGTCGACGTCTCGAGCCGGTTGCGCGTCCATCCGGCGTTCGTGACCACGCAGACCAAGAGTCTGGAAAAGACCGGCCTCCTGACGCGAATTCCCTCGCCGACTGACGCCCGCTTCGTGCTGATGTCACTTACACCCAAGGCACGCGCCGAAATCACCCGACTGTCGGACAAGCGCGCGGCACTGGATGCCACACTGTTTGGCGCACTGGGCACGGACGCGCTGGCCGACCTCAACGCCAAACTGGAGACGATCCGCAAGGCCGCTGAGCGGGCCGTCCGGCAACTGGAGCTGGATCTCTGATCCCGCCGGGGACACGGTCCTTCGGACCGTAGAGTTCGGGATCATGAAGCCACGCAGGCCGATAACATCGAGCGAGAACTAGCTCTGGCCGGCCAGCACCTGCTGTGTATCCGTCTGGGCCCGGTCGGATGCCATCCCGCCCAATCGCATCGACAACCAGTCGGCCACACGTGCCTCGCTGCGCATCATCGCGTCAACGATGTCCCGCGGCGCCGCGTTGACCCCGGGCACCTCCAGATCCATGGCAATGCCGAGACAAACGCAATCGGCCTGCAACGCCACGGCCTCCTGAACGCTCGCCACATTCCGTTCACTGGCGACAACCAGGAAAGGACAGCGGATCCGCTGCGCAAGGCGCACGCGGCGCACGGTGTCGCCCGGACGCGCCACGACCTCGTCGCCGCCCGACAGCCACGCGACCCCTGCGCCGACACGCAGGGCATCCCATAGCCCCCCATCGCACACCGCCGCGCACACGCGCGCCTCAGCGACCGCAGCACGGGTCGCGATCGCCGCTGCGAGTCCGTCTCCCCAAACCGCGATCCGTTCGGCATCAACGTCACGACGAGACGCCAGATAGTCAATACAGTCGCCCACACGCATTTCCGCTGTGATCAGGCCAGCATGCTGCAGGCCCGGCGCATCCGCGACCTCGCTCATCTCGACCAGCAGCAGCGCCATCCCCTTGGCGATCATCGCAGGGGCGACACGACTCAGCATCAGTTCGAGGGGCTCGTCCTCGTCGCCGATACAGATCACCACCGGCGCGCGCGCACTCAAACGCGACGCCGGCAGGAAGCAGGCGCGCAGGGCAGCGCGATCGATGCCGGGTAATGTCACGAATTCAGCCAGCGGTTCGCCGTGGCGCAGCAAAGTGTCGGCACAGGCGCGCAAACGGGACATCACGTTATCGCGGCGGGGATCCCCGGTTGCGAGGAGATGCAGCGCAGCACGAAAGGCCGCCAATGCGTTCACGCCGGCCGAGCGCGCGATGCTCTGGCGCCCTTCCCCGATGAGGCGCGTCAACAACGCTGACTGCAGATCGCCGATGCGGAGGCATTCCTCAAGCCAGTCGCCCCCATCGTCGATGGAGCTCTGGCGTAAGACAAGGCTGTCCGCTGGCGAAGGCATATGGCGGCCGATCAACGTGACCATGCCTTATGTGGCGCCAACAAAACGGCGGAATCTGTGCTCCTCGTCATTTCCGTTACGATATTTCCGATACCGGATCTTCTCCGGCATCTTCCCCAATCACCGGCGCGAAGGCTTTTCGCGTTTCTTGCTTGTTGATATCGCCAGCAGAGCGTCGCGCTTCGTAACGATGGTTATCGATCGCGTCATCATCCTGTTCGCCATATTCATGACGACGAACTTCGGATCAACGAAGCCAACAATTCTCGCCGGATCGTCACGACGACTCGCGAAGCGCATTGCGTGCGCCATTGCCTAGATGAGCGCGATGCATAGGCGATATGCATCGGCGATCCCATGCGACATGTTGTACCGGACGTCAAAGTTGCAGAGCGACTGGAACACACATCGCGCTGGACCGCGCCGAATTGGGACATACAATCGCGGAGCGCATCGAAGCGGCTTCGCCAAAACCTGCGTACGGCAAGCAAATCCCTGGCGACCAATGGCAACGTTGCGACGCGATCGACGCGCGATCGTGCTTACGGCTTGACGACGGCGAGCGTGATGATCGCGGCCAGAGACACGAAAATCCACGGCCACGGCGACCATCGTGCAAGCGCACCCGTTGTCACGAAACGCCGTACCTGGCCCGACATCATGCCATGCATCGCCGACAGCGCCACCACGACCGCAAGCTTGATCTGAAGCCATCCGCTCGTGAACCAGCCCGCGGACAGCGCCAGCACCATCCCCAGCGCCCAGACAGCGAGCAACGCCGGCAGCGTGAACAGGCGGTCCCATCGCAACGCCAGCGGAGCGATCTGACGCACGGCCTCCGGCGCTCGCCGTCCGGCCACGAGCAACGACGACAGCGCCAGCAGTCCGGCCACAAAGACGAATGTGCAGATCACATGCAGCGCTTTCAGCCAGGGATAGAGCGACGTCAGCATTATGGCCGCGCCGCGATGCGGCGCGCGGCCTTGCGCGCGAACAAGGCGAGATTGGCAAATCCCGCGAACGGCACGAACGCGCTTGCCAGCAACCGAAACGCCTCGCTCCGGGTCCAGCCGCCTTCCGCAAGCGCCGCGACGACAGCCCGGCAATAGGCGAGGAAGACGAGGCCATGCACGGGTCCCATGACATGCACCGCGACGGGCCAGCCCGCGACATGTTTCAACGGCACGGCAACGCCCACGAGCCCGAGCAGCGTGAGGGTTTCGGCGATCGCAAGCGCCCTGAGCCGCCGCAACCGCACCAGCTTGTTGTCATCCGACATCGCCAGCTCTCCCCGACCACGATCGGGCTCCACCTACGGCAAGGCTGGTCCGGGCCGTGAGTGGCGGAAATGACATTATACGATCATTTTCCGCCAGTTGCGGCCGTGATAGTGTTCACCGGGACTTCGCAGCCACCTGGGGCTTCATGCACAAGATCGCCATTCTCGCGCTGGAGGGCTTCGTGCCGTTCGACCTCTCGATCCCGTGCGAGGTGTTCGAACGAGCACGCAACTCATCGGGGCAACCGTGCTACACCGTGCGCGTATGCGCCGAGACCACCGACGTGCGCTCACGCAATTTCACGCTGCGTGCGGATTGGGGATTGAAAGAATTGGCGTCGGCCGACACCGTGCTGATTCCCGGCGTCGACGATGTCACGGTGCCTGTTTCACCGCGCGTCCTCAAGGCGCTGCGCGCGGCATGGACGCGCGGTGCCCGGTTAGGATCGATCTGTTCGGGAGCCTTCGTCCTCGCAGCGAGTGGGCTACTGGACGGCCGCCGCGCGACCACACACTGGCTGTGTGCCGACGAACTCGCTCGACGGCATCCGCGTATTGCGGTCGATGCGAACGTGCTGTTCGTCGACGAGGGACGGCTGATCACGTCGGCGGGCGCGTCGGCCGGTCTGGATATGTGCCTGCATCTCGTCCATCGCGACCATGGCCAAGCTGTCGCAGCAGACGCCGCCCGGCTCGCCGTCGCGCCGCTCGGGCGCGATGGCGGTCAGTCCCAGTTCATCCGGCACCCGCCACCAAACGCCTCGAGCCTTGCGGCACTCCTCGACTGGATGAGCGCCAATCTCGATCGCGCGCTCGATGTCCGCGCTCTCGCCCGCCAAGCCGGCATGAGCGAGCGCACGCTGGCGCGCCGCTTCCGCGACCAGACTGGAACGACGCCGCTGCAATGGCTGCTGACGCGACGAATCCGCCGGGCGCAGGAACTGCTTGAAACCAGCACGCTGCTGATCGACCGGATCGCGCAGACGACCGGATTCGAATCGCCCGTCAGTTTCCGATCGCGCTTCCGGCGCATCGTCGGCATCAGCCCGACCGCCTATCGCCAGCGTTTCAAGGCACCCATGGAGAAGGCCAGCTGACCAGCGACGAGCCGCTCTCCGCACCGCGCGCACCAAACGACCCGCACATTGCGTGCGGCAGGGACGATGTGATGAGCTGCCAGAGCGCTGGAGAACAATCGTCTCTGAACGGCGCGCCGGACTGCACTCGGGAGGAGACTCGATCGTGCAAGACCCCCGTCGCGAGACGCGTTCGTCGGGAAAAGTCTTGATCGAGGAAAAGTTATGACATGGGAGGACTTGGTAGCGGGAGAGGGACTCGAACCCCCGACCCCAGGATTATGATTCCCGTGCTCTAACCAGCTGAGCTACCCCGCCAAGTCGGCTCGCAGCGGCCGAACCGCCTGCGAACGGGCGGCATATAAGGAGGCTGCCAAATCGATGTCAAGCAACCTCCCCCAAATCCCTGGAAATCTCTGTCGGATCGGGAAAAATCGCTATTTCGGGCGGACCGACGGATCCCCGCCCGGGCTCCCTGGCGGCGGAATCACGGGCGTGTTGCCGCCTCCTGGCGCCGGCGCCCGTATGTCCGGGTCGACATTGGCCGGGGGGCAGAGCACACCATCAGATTTGGCCAGTTTGTCACCGAGCGGCTCCTGCGCCTGCCCGGTCGTCAGATCCTCGGGCGCGAGGGCGCCGTCACGCGGCTCGGTCGGTGCGCAGCGCCGGGCGGCATTGTCGACGACTGGCAGGGCCGTCGGGGGCTGGGGTGTCGCCGCGGACGGCGGCGCCTGGGCATGGATCAGCGTCGGAACCAGCAGGCTCGCGCCGATCATGGAAAGGGTACGGGTCCATCGCATGCCAGAGAAACCCGGCACGTTGCAGCTCGTTCCCCGGAACCGCAGCCCGCAACATCGTGACGAGCGTCACGACGCCTTGACGTAGCGGATGAGCGAAAAGTGTCCCATCGGCGGCATCGGCCGCCGCTCTCTGAGCGAGACGCCGCCATGGCGCTTTGCCCAGTTCTCGAGGCGCGCCCAGGGAAACTCCGGACGCCACCCGAGCCGGCGCGCCAGTGGCGCGAAGCCCATTTCGAACATGCGGCGCGGCCCGCTCTCGGCGCCGATGTGATTGACAAGGATCAGCTCGCCGCCCGGCTTCAGCACGCGGACGAAATCGTCGAGCGTCGCCTCCGGATCCGGCACCGCGGTGATGACGTATTGCGCCACGACCGCGTCGAACGTGTTGTCGGCGAAGGCGAGATGCTTCGCATCCATCACCGACAGCGTCTCGACGTTGGCGAGGTTGAGCGCACGGACGCGCTCCTGTGCCTTGCGCAACATCGGTTCGGAAATGTCGACGCCGCAGATCCGCGTGGTCGGCGAATAGTCCGACAGCGACAGCCCCGTGCCGACACCGACATCGAGGATACGGCCGCCAATGGCGTCCGCAACCGCGATCGTGGATTTGCGGCCCTGGTCGAACACCGGCCCGAACACCAGGTCGTAGACCGGCGCCCAGCGCGCATACGCTTTCGCGACACCGGCGCGATCGATATCGTTTGCCATCCCCCTGCCCTGTCGATTGGCGTCAGTGCACGTCCGCGGCCAGCGGCTCGGACGTCGCTACGGCGGCCCCCGGCCGCACCACCTGCGGCATCGCGTGAGTAATGAATCCGCCGCCAAGCACCCGCGCCTGCCCCGTCGGCGCATCGTAAAACACACAGGCCTGCCCCGGCGAAACGCCTTCCTCGCCATCGACCAGTTCCACCTCGTAGACGCCCCCGGCCTGACGCAGCCAGGCGGGTTGCGCCGCACGTGTCGAGCGCACCTTGACGAACATCTCGAGCCCGCGGCTCGCCGCCTCGACGAGCGAACCGTCTCCGATCCAGTTGACGTCGCGCAGCATGATGCGGCGCATGCGTAGCGCCTCGCGCGGCCCGACCACCACGTGGCGTGTCGTCGCGTCGAGCCGCACCACATAGAGCGGCACGTCGGCGGCGATGCCGAGGCCCCGGCGCTGGCCGACCGTGAAGTGCGCGATTCCCTGATGCTTGCCGATGACACGTCCGTCCAGGTCGACGATGTCACCGGGCTGCATCGCGTTGGGCTTGAGCCGCTCGATCACGTCCGTGTAGCGGCCAGTCGGCACGAAGCAGATGTCCTGGCTGTCGTGCTTGTCCGCCACAGACAGATCGAAGCGGCGCGCCAGCTCGCGCGTCTGCGCCTTGGTCATGTCCCCGAGCGGAAAGCGCAGGTCCTGCAGCTGCTCGCCCGTAGTGGCAAACAGAAAGTAGCTCTGGTCGCGTTCGGCATCGGCGGCGCACACCAGCGCGCGCGAACCATCAGCGAGACGGCGCGATGACACATAGTGGCCGGTAGCCAGCGCCTGCGCGCCGAGCTCGCGGGCCGTCGTCAGCAGGTCGCGAAACTTGATCGAGCGGTTGCACTCGATGCACGGTACCGGCGTCTCGCCGAGCACATAGCTTTCGGCGAAGCGGTCGATCACCGCCTCGCGGAAGCGGCTTTCATAATCGAGTACATAGTGCGGAATGCCGATCCGCTCGGCGACCGCGCGCGCGTCATAGATATCCTGGCCCGCACAGCACGCGCCCTTGCGATGGGTCGCCGCGCCGTGATCGTAAAGCTGCAGAGTGATACCAACGACGTCATAGCCCTGCGCCTTCAGCAGCGCAGCCGTGGTCGACGAATCGACGCCGCCCGACATGGCGACGACCACCCGCGTGTCCTCGGGACGACCTTCCAGATCCAGACTGTTGAGCATTTCGTTCGGCCAACCTCACCCGCGGCGCCGACTCCTGGAGCCGCCGACCGTCACATCCACTCTTTATAGTAGTTGGGTCTCCGGTGAAGCAATTGGAACGGCTTGCCCCCGACTAGAATGGGGCAAATCTTGCCGCCGGGCAGAAACGCGCCGTCCGGCAGGAACCGGTTACGCCCTTCGATCAATCTAAGCATCTGAAATAGCTATCATTTATCAGACGACGGAACTGGCCCACTCCTTGCTGAGACATGGTTGCTCTAGTGCAAGAGGGTTCCCGTGTTCAGTGTCACGTCCGATCCGTCCGCGACTACCGCGCCGCCGCCAGCGCGGCCGCGCTCAAGCTCGTCCGCGCCGTCGTCCGGCAGCGGCAGCTTTGCCGCGCTGGTCAGCAGCAACGCGGATGCGGCCGACCGAGCCCGATCCTCGTCCAACAACCAATCCTCGGCCCAGCAAACATCCAATCGGCCATCATCGTCGGACCAGCAGGACAATAATACCTCTAACACACCGCCTTCAAACAATACGCCTGCATCGCAGCCCGCTCAGGGCGCGGCGGCGCAGCCCGGCAAGAACGGTGCCGGCAGCAAGAACGGCAAGGCCGACAAAGCGGACAAATCCGATTCCGACAAGGACAGTCCGCAGAAGGCCTCCGACAAGACAGCGGATACGGTCACCCCGGCTCAGGCGACAGCCCCGCAACAGCAGCCTGTCGCCGTGGCCATCGCCGCCACCGTAACGGCCGGCAGCACTCCGACGGGCGGCGCCGACGCCGTGGCGGCGGGGACAACGACAGGCGCCATCGCGGGAACATCCCTGGCCGGCGGTGCCGGCGTTGCCGGAACGACAGGCGCGACTGCAGCGACCGAAGCGACCACCGCCGGGGCGGAGCTCGTTGCCGCTGCCGGGACAGGTCAGAACGGACCTGGCAGGACGGCAACCGCGGGCGCAACCGCGCAAGCCGGCAAGAGCGGCGACAAGACGGCGCAGACCACCGCCAAGGCCACGTCCCAGGCAACCGACACGACCACAGGCACGACCGGCGTGCCCCAGACCGACGGAACCGCCGCCGCGACAGGCAATGCGACACAGGCCCAGCCGGCCAACGGCCAGGCTAAGCCGGACGCGGCCGAGCAGGCCGGCAGCGGCAAGGGCGACGTGAACGCCAAGGACGGCGATGCGACCGCCCCCGGGGGCGGCCATCACCAGCAGACCTTCACCCTTGACGCTTCGGCCCTGCCGGCGAACGCGAGCCAGCATGCCGCCGCTACGCTGCAGCTCCAGCACAGCGCAGCGATCACGGGGTCGGCATCCACGGCGACAGCCGCCACCGCCAGCAGCCAGGGGGCAATACCGGTCAGCGGCGTCGCTGTGGCACTGACGACCCAGGCCCAAGCCGGCAACAGCCGGTTCGAAATACGGCTCGACCCGCCCGAGCTCGGCCGCATCGACGTGCGTCTCGACGTCGACAAGAACGGCCAGGTGACCTCGCATCTCACGGTCGACAAGGTCGAGACCTTCAACATGCTGCAGCGGGATGCGCCGCATCTGCAGCGCGCGCTCGAGGACGCCGGCCTCAAGACCGGGGACAGTGGTCTTCAGTTCAGTCTGCGCGA
This sequence comes from Bradyrhizobium sp. U87765 SZCCT0048, assembly GCF_018131225.1. Lineage (GTDB taxonomy): Bacteria > Pseudomonadota > Alphaproteobacteria > Rhizobiales > Xanthobacteraceae > Bradyrhizobium_A. The sequence goes on from NZ_JAFCMM010000001.1 coordinate 2,716,862, forward strand.
TCAGTCATCATTCTCGTCGAACAGCCGCGGCGACGACGGCAGCTCAGGCCGCAATCCACAACGGCTGGTGATCCACGACGACGACAACACCGTTCCGACACAGGTAGCCGGGCGCAGCTATGGCCGCGCCTACGGTGCCGCCGGTGGCGTCGATATCAGGGTGTGAGGAGAGATCATGGCCATTGATGCCACCCCGCCTGGAGCAATTACGTCTGCGCCTTCGAGCGCCCCCTCGTCCGGCAGTTCAAGCAGCTCCGGATCGGGTTCGGGGACCAGCACCCCGGGCCTTGCGGATAATTTTCAGACCTTTCTGACGCTGCTGACCACGCAGCTGAAGAACCAGAATCCGCTCGACCCGCTTGATACCAACCAGTTCACCCAGCAACTCGTGCAGTTTGCGCAGGTCGAACAGCAGCTCAAGGCCAACACCCAGCTCACCACGCTGGTCAATATCGAGAAGACAGCGCAGTCGACGCAGGCGCTGGCGTTCGTCGGCGCCACGGTGGTCGTCGACGGCAGCACGACCTCGCTCGCCAAGAACGCATCGACCGGAAAGAGCACGGCCACCTGGACGTTCAATTCGCCCAAAAGCGCCTCGGCGGTGATGACCATCACCAACTCCGCCGGTCAGACCGTCTATAGTGGCAACTTCTCCCTCAACTCGGGCAATGCCAATTTCGTCTGGGACGGCAAGGGCACCGACGGCACGCAGTGGCCTGACGGCAGCTACAAGATGAGCGTGACGGCCAAGGACGCCAACGGACAGGCCGTCGCTGTATCGACCCAGATTCGGGGCGTGGTCGATTCCGTCGACCTCACCGCGAACCCGGCGCTGCTGTCGATCGGCGGACAGAGCTACACCACCGACAAGATCAAGAGCGTGGTGCGCCCGACCTCTTCCTGACGACGGCCACCGCGCCGCCGTTCACCATCCTGTCGTCTGTTTTCGCCCCCGTCCGCCACCCGCGGCCGGGGGCTTTGGCGCATGGCGCGTTCTGTCCAAGGAGATTCTCATTGAAGCCATATGCTTAGGCAAATTTTAAGCGGCCGGGGGTAGAGTTCCCAAGTGAGTTCAGTGGTTAGAGTATGTGAGTAAGCCATGACAGAACCCCATCGCCCGAGGGTGAAATACGTCATCGGGCCTGACGGCAGCCCGTTAACGATCGCGGATCTGCCTGCTCCAGGGACAAAACGGTGGGTCATCCGCCGCAAAGCCGAGGTCGTAGCCGCCGTTCGCGGAGGCCTGCTGTCCCTCGAGGAAGCCTGCAGCCGTTACACTCTGACCGTCGACGAGTTTCTCTCCTGGCAGTTCTCCATTGACCAGCATGGCCTGGCCGGGCTGCGCACCACCCGAATCCAGCAGTACCGCCAGTAAGCAGAGCGCCTGCAAAACGCCCGACATTCGAGAAAGCCGGTCCCCAGGACCGGCTTTTTTCATGGGCGCAACCACCCCGCGTGGTCACAAAAGTTAACGGCTGACCGCCGCCGAGGGCCGTTTGGTCAATGCCGGGCTGCCCGAACCGCTCGAATAGTGTGCTTTTTAGACACCGGATGGTTCCCAAATCTTTAAAACGCCGACCCGGTTAACCTTTGTTAACCATATGGAAACCATCCCATGGGCAAATTTTGCCCAGTCGGTGTGTGTGCCGAATCTGGGGCTGGATCCTTGCAAGGTCTGTTGGCATTTCTGAGATCGCTGGGAGCGGCGCGACTGGCGGCGATGGTCGCCGTGACCGTCGCGCTGATCGGCTTCTTTGCCTTCCTCATCATGCGCGTCACGACGCCGCAGATGACCACCCTGTTCACCGACCTCAGCTATGAGGATTCCTCCGGCATCATCAAGGAGCTGGAGCGCCAGGCCATCCCCTACGAGATGCGCAACGACGGTGCCGTGCTGATGGTGCCGAAGGACAAGGTCACCAAGCTGCGCATGAAGCTCGCCGAGTCCGGTCTGCCCAAGGGCGGCGGCGTCGGCTACGAGATCTTCGACAAGTCCGACGCGCTGGGCACGACCAGTTTTGTTCAGAACATCAACCACTTGCGTGCCCTCGAGGGCGAACTCGCCCGCACCATCCGCGCGATCGACCGGGTGCAGTTCGCCCGCGTCCACCTGGTGCTGCCGGAACGCCCGCTGTTCTCCCGCGAGACCCCCGAGCCATCCGCTTCGATCGTCGTGCGCGTGCGCGGCATGCTCGAGCCCCAGCAGGTCCGCGCCATCCGCCATGTCGTCGCCTCCGCCGTCAACGGGCTCAAGCCGCAGCGGGTCTCGATCGTGGACGAGACCGGCCGCCTGCTCGCCGACGGCGCTTCAGGCGACGCCGCCGAAGGGGCGACCGGCGACGAGCGCCGCATTGCTTACGAGAAGCGGATGCGCGAGCAGATCGAGAACATCGTCTCCTCGGTGGTCGGCGCCGGCCGCACCCGTGTCCAGCTCTCCGCCGACTTCGACTACAACAAGGTCACCCAGACGTCGGACAAGTTCGATCCGGAAGGACGGGTGCTGCGGTCCAGCCAGACCCGCGAAGAATCGAGTGCCTCCGGGGACCAGCGCGACGGCCAGGTGACCGTCAACAACGAGCTTCCCGGCCAGCAGCGCAACGACAACGGCACCCAGGTTCGCGACCAGAGCAAGAAGAGCGAGGAAATCAACAACTACGAGATTTCCCGCACCACCAAGACCGAGGTCACGGAAGCCGGCCGCGTCAACCGCATCTCCGTCGCCGTGCTGGTCGACGGCACCTACACCAAGAACGACAAGGGTGACAGCGTCTACGCACCGCGCAGCAAGGAAGAGCTCGACCGCATCGGCGCTCTGGTGCGTTCGGCGATCGGCTTCGACCAGAAGCGCGGCGACCAGGTGGAAGTGGTCAACCTGAAGTTCGCCGAAGCGCCGAGCGTCGCTCCGCTCAATGAGCCGACCGGCCTGATGGGGATGATGCAGTTCACCAAGGACGACGTGATGAACGTCATCGAACTCATCGTCATGATGCTGCTGGGTATCGTGGTGCTGTTCGTGGTGATCCGCCCGCTGGTCAAGCGTATCCTCTCTCCCGAAGTCAACCTGCTGACCGGAGCGCCGCAGGCGCCCGTCGCCCCCGCGCTCACCGACGCATCGGCGCCCGCCCCGGCGCAGTTGCCCGGCGGCAATAGCGCGATGTCGCAAATGATCGACGTTGCCCAGGTGCAGGGCCAGGTCCACGCCCAGTCCGTCCACCGTGTCGGCGAACTGGCGGAACGCAACCCGCACGAGGCCGTCGCGATCGTCCGTCAATGGCTCCAGGAACCGGCATAACCCGACATGGCGTCCAACCAGCTCACCGCTCCGAACGCAAACGACATCGCCAGCACCGTCGCGGCTCTCGCCGCACGACAGGCCGGACGCCCACAGGGCGACAAGGTCAGCGGCCCCAAGCGCGCCGCCATGCTGATGCTCGCGCTTGGCGAGCAGTATGGCGGCAAGGTGTGGTCCCTGCTCGACGACGACGAGGTTCGCGAACTGTCACTGCACATGTCGACGCTCGGCAACATCGAGGCCGAGGTGGTCGAGGACATGATGCTGGAGTTCGTATCGCGGATGTCGGCTTCGGGCTCGCTGATGGGCAACTTCGACGCCACCGAACGGTTGCTGCAGCAATATCTTCCCGCCGACCGGGTCAACGGCATCATGGATGAAATTCGGGGTCCCGCGGGGCGCAATATGTGGGAGAAACTCTCCAACGTGCAGGAAGAGGTGCTCGCGAACTACCTCAAGAACGAGTATCCGCAAACCATCGCCGTGGTGTTGTCGAAGCTGAAATCGGAGCACGCCGCCCGTGTGCTCTCGATCCTGCCCGAAGAGATGGCGCTCGATGTCGTCAATCGCATGCTGAAGATGGAAGCCGTACAGAAGGAGGTCATCGAGCGGGTCGAACAGACGCTGCGGGTGGAGTTCATGTCCAACCTGTCGCAGACCCGACGTCGCGACGCCCACGAGGTGATGGCCGAGATCTTCAACAACTTCGACCGCCAGACCGAGACGCGCTTCATTACTTCGCTGGAGGAAGACAACCGCGAGTCCGCCGAACGCATCAAGGCGCTGATGTTCACGTTCGACGACCTGATCAAGCTCGACGCCGGCTCGGCACAGACGCTGATGCGCAATGTCGACAAGGAGAAGCTGGCGGTGGCGCTGAAGGGCGCCAACGAAGCGGTTCGCCAGTTCTTCTTCGGCAACATGTCGAGCCGCGCCGCCAAGATGCTCAGCGACGATATGGCCTCGAGCGGGCCGGTGCGGCTGCGCGACGTCGACGAGGCGCAGGCGTTGCTGGTGAATCTCGCCAAGGATCTCGCCGCCAAGGGCGAGATCATGCTGGCCAAGAACCGCGCCGACGACGAGCTGGTGTACTGATGGGCGCCCCGGCAAAATTTCTGTTCGATACCGACTTCTCCGCTCCGCGGACCCAGCAACGCGCACCGACGGCCACGGAAGTCGCCGAGCAGGTCGCCGACGGCGAGGCTCGTGGCTATCGCGCCGGCTACGAGGCCGGCCGACAGGAGGCCAATGTCGAGAACAGTCGCCGCATGGCCGCCGCCCTCGATCAGATCGGGCACGCCATCGGCGCGATCGCGCAGCAGTTCGGCACCATCGAGAATCGCATGGAAACCGAGGCGGTGGATGTCGCGGTGGCGGTGGCGCGCAAGTTGTGCAGCGACCTCATAGCCGCCGAACCGCTGACCGAAATGATGGCGCTGATCAGCGACTGCTTTCGTCATCTGACATCGACGCCGCATATCGTGGTGCGTATCAACGACCAGCTCTACGACAGCGCCCGCCAGGACATCGAGCGCCTCGCCTCCAACAGTGGCTTTCAGGGCCGTCTCGTGATCCTCGCCGAGCCGGATATCACCAGCGGCGACTGCCGGATCGAATGGGCTGACGGCGGCGTCACCCGCGATCGCGCGACCACGGAAGCCAAGATCGACGAACTGGTCGGGCGCTACATGGCGTCGCGTGGCCAGACCGGCATTGGCCGGCCTTCGCATTGACAACGGGAACTGACGCATGAGCACCAACGACCCCCACGTCCCGCTGCAGGATCTCAACACTACCGACGCGCCGGATCTCGCCGATATCGGCTACCACGAGGAAGAGGAGCAGACCTCGCGGGTCGCCGGTGACCTCGAAGCGGTGTTCGACGTTCCGGTGCAGGTCTCGGCGGTGCTCGGCCGTTCCAAGATGGACGTTGGCGACCTTCTCAAGCTTGGACCAGGCACGGTGCTCGAACTCGATCGCCGCGTCGGCGAAGCCATCGACATCTATGTCAACAACCGCCTGGTGGCGCGCGGCGAAGTGGTGCTGGTCGAGGACAAGCTCGGCGTCACCATGACGGAAATCATCAAGGCCGAACGCGGCTAGTCGACTCAGGACGATGACGGGACGGCGTGACCGGGCCCGTGACAACAGGACAGGATACAGGAGCGGAACATGCGGCTTCTCATCGTTGGCTCTCTGAAAGGCCAGCTCACGACCGCGACCAAGATCGCGATGGAGAATGGCGCGACAGTCACGCACGCCGAGGATTGCGAACAGTCGCTGAAGGTATTGCGCAACGGCAAGGGCGCGGACCTCTTGCTCGTCGACGTCGCACTCGACATCCGCGACCTCGTGATGCGGCTCGAGGCAGAGCACATTCACGTTCCGATTGTCGCGTGCGGCATCAACAGCGATGCCCGCGCCGCCGTCGCCGCGATCCATGCCGGCGCCAAGGAATACATCCCGCTGCCTCCGGATCCGGAGCTGATCGCCGCGGTGCTCGCTGCCGTCGCCAACGATGCCCGCGACCTGATCTACCGCGACGAGGCGATGGCCAAGGTCATCAAGCTCGCCCAGCAGATCGCAGGCTCGGACGCCTCCGTGCTGATCACCGGCGAGTCCGGCACCGGCAAGGAAGTGCTGGCGCGCTACGTTCACACCCGCTCCCAGCGCGCCAAGCGCCCGTTCATTTCCGTCAACTGCGCCGCGATCCCCGAACATCTGCTGGAGTCCGAGCTGTTCGGCCATGAGAAGGGCGCCTTCACCGGCGCCATCGCCCGGCGCATCGGCAAGTTCGAGGAAGCGACCGGCGGCACGCTGCTGCTCGACGAAATCTCGGAGATGGATGTGCGCCTGCAGTCGAAGCTGCTGCGCGCAATCCAGGAACGCGTCATCGACCGCGTCGGCGGCACCCGCCCTGTCCCGGTCGACATCCGCATCATCGCGACGTCGAACCGCAACCTCACGGAGGCGGTGCGCGAAGGCATCTTCCGCGAAGACCTGCTGTTCCGCCTCAATGTCGTGAACCTCAAGCTGCCGGCGCTGCGCGACCGCCCGGCCGACGTCCTGGAGCTGGCCCAGCACTTCGCCCGCAAGTACGCCGAAGCCAACGGCGTGCCAGTGCGGCCGCTTTCGGCGGAGGCCAGGCGGGTGCTGACGACCAACCGCTGGCAGGGCAACGTCCGCGAGCTCGAAAATACCATCCACCGCTCGGTGCTGATGGCGAGCGGCGACGAGATCGGCGCCGATGCGATCCTGACGCCGGACGGCGACCGGCTCGACCTCGCCAAGACGGCCCCCGCCGTGGCCCACGCCACGCTTGCCGCCGAGCAGGTGACACGGGCACTGGTCGGCCGCACGGTCGCGGACGTCGAGCGCGACCTGATCCTCGAAACGCTGAAGCACTGCCTCGGCAACCGTACTCACGCCGCGAACATCCTCGGCATCTCGATCCGCACGCTGCGCAACAAGCTCAACGAGTATGCCGATGGCGGCCTGCCGATCACACCGGCCGGCGCTGGCGACTACCGCAACATCGCCGCATCGGCCTGACAGATTCTCCATCTGGAATGATAAGGGCCGGCGCGACTTCCGCAGCGCCGGCCTCTTCGTTTCGCGGAGGACGATCGATATCGCTTTCTGCCGAAAGACGCCTATGTCATGATGACTGCGACGTCGTCACAAGACGACGGATGGTCGTCAGCAACGTAGCGCCCGCGACTGTCAGGTCGTCGGCGTCGGACAGTCAATCGTGAGGTTCAGATGCTGCCAGCCTTCCGCTTGAGCCGATATCGGATCGTTGCTCTGGTCGTCACCGTGACGGCCGTGCCAGCAACACTCGCGACCGCGGACGCGATCTGGCCATCCCACATCCGGACCCAGTCGATGCCACCGATCCCGGCCGAAGGGTATGGCAAGCTATCGGCGCCAGATACCGGCTCGGGGAATGTTCGCACCGTCAAGGTCCGACCGCAGAACGCATGGGATGACGCACCGCCACCCGGCACGCGAGATCGGGAAACGACGACGCGGGCCGGTGCGCCATCCGGTTCAGCCGCGGTCCCCGATCATCAGGTCTTCGCGCCTTCCCGATCCGCACCACAGGATGGATTCCAGCCTGCGCCTCGGTAACTTGCCCGGCGCCGTCGCTTGAATGCAGCAGCGTGATCTCGCCACCGCCATCAGGAAAAATCATTGTTGGTTGGCGTGCGGAAGATCCTGATCGGCTGCTGGGGCTCGGGGGGCGGGCGCACATAGGCGTCATAGAGACGTAGCGCGAGAAAGCCCGCCACGACGATCACTACAGCCACGGCGAGCCAGGCCAGTCCACGCTCGACAAATGCCCGCATCATCGGCAGTCACGGTCCTCGCATCAGGGCGTGCTGTAGACGCGGTGACTGTGCACCAGCCGCCGCTGCCACAGCCACAGCAGTGGGACATAGATCAACGTCACCGCCGACACGAAGATGGTGCCGAAGCTCGGCACGCCGCCGAAGAACAGCGATGTCAGACGCGCCAGCGTGCCGAACACCAGGATGAACGTCAGCACCGAGAACTGCGTCTGATGCTTCTCGATGTGCGGGATCGAAACCCAGTATTGCACGCCGACCGCCAGCAGCACGCCGGACAGAAAACGCACGGCGCCATCAAGCGACGGACTATTGCCTGGATCGACGAAACGCAGACCCCACGCGACACCCGCAAGGCCAAGACCGATCGGAACGAGACCGGCGATGAAAATGGCGAACTGAAGCAGCCTTCGTTCCATGATGCCCTCGAAGCAGCGACGGAGGTGCGGTCCATCCTGCATCACGACCGCCCCGCCTCAATATGGCGATGAAGTGCAAAAGGACAGCGCGCGAGCGCGAATATCGCATATCGCCCCCGCGTCATCCCCAGCGAAGCGCCATCCTGCGACGGAGCAGCCGTAGATGGGCGCAGCAAATCAACATGATGGGGTCACCCGACGCAGGGGCCCCTACCTACGGCACATGTGCCTCTACTCCGATTTTCTCAACCAAAGCCGGCCGAGTCATGTATGTACACGGCTCGTTCCATCTTTGTACCTGTCCGATCATGACCACGTTCACCCCGCACCAGAACGACGCGCTCAACGCCGTGGCGCAATGGTTGAAGGCCAAGCCCGGCGAAGGCAGCACGCCGCAGATCTTCCGCCTGTTCGGCTTCGCCGGCACGGGCAAGACCACGCTCGCCCGCCATATCGCCGACGGCGTCGACGGCGAGGTCAAATACGCCGCCTTCACCGGCAAGGCCGCGCTGGTGATGCGCAACAAGGGTTGCGACAACGCTTCCACCATTCACTCCCTGATCTATCGCGCCCGTGAGACGGGCGAGGAAACGCCGAACTTCGAATTGTGGGACGATGCGCCGGCTTCCAAGGCCAAGCTGATTGTAGTCGACGAATGCTCCATGGTGGATGGCGACCTCGGCAGGGATCTGCTGTCGTTCGGCGCTCCGCTTCTCGTGCTCGGCGACCCCGCGCAGTTGCCGCCGATCCAGGGCGGCGGCTTCTTCACCGACGCCGAGCCCGATGCCATGCTGACCGAGGTCCATCGCCAGGCCGAAGACGATCCGATCGTCCGGATGTCGATGGCTGTGCGCGAGGGTCGTTCGCTCGAGATCGGTGAATTCGGCGACAGCCAGGTGGTGAAGCGCAACGCACTCGATCCCGAGCGGGTGATGCAGGCCGACCAGATCCTGGTCGGCCGCAACAACACGCGTCGCGCCTACAATATGCGGGTGCGTCAGAAGCAAGGCATCGAGGAAATGCTTCCCGTGGCCGGCGACAAGCTGGTGTGCCTTCGCAACAACCGCAAGAAAGCGCTTTTCAATGGTGGCCTGTGGCGCGTCAAGGCACGGGCGCAATCGAAATCGCTGATCGTCACCATGCGCCTGATGCCCGACGAGGAAGTCGCCGGCAAGGTCACCAAGGTCTCCGTCCGCGGCGAGTGCTTCAGTGGCGGCATCGAGGAGATTCCGTGGGAACAGCGCAAGCCTTACGACGAGTTCGACTACGGCTACGTCCTCACGGTGCACAAGTCGCAGGGCTCGCAGTGGGACGATGTCGTGCTGTTCGACGAGAGCTTCGCATTCCAGGATTCGCGCGCCCGCTGGCTCTACACCGGCATTACCCGTGCCGCGAAGAAGCTGAGTATCGTGGTCTGAACAGCGACAATGCGTCGCTGCGAGGCGTGTGACAGGCTCGGGAACTGCGGGAACCTATCGTCCGATCCAGCGTTATAACTCCTTGCCACCCAAAAGGAGATAGTGATGCGATTTGTCCGACCTCTTGCTGCTGCCCTGATTGCGACGACCGCGCTGTCGGCTGTGTCGACAGCTCCGGCCCTGGCCGCGCCGTTGCGCGCCAATGCCGGGCTCGCGCAGGCCGCCCCGGCGGTGACGGAGAGCGTGCAGTATCGCCGCTGGCACGGCCATGGCGGCTATCGCGGCGGCTATGGTTATCGCCACCATCATCACGGCGGCGGTGCCGGCGCTGGCGCGATCATCGGCGGCCTTGCCGCGGGTGCCATCATCGGTGGCGCAATCGCCGCCGGTCAGGCCAATGCGGCCGCCCAGCGCAACGCCGCTTACTGCGCCCAGCGCTACCGGTCCTACGACCCGGCCTCGGGCACCTACCTCAACCGCGATGGCAACCGCTATCCCTGCCCGTAACGCGTCACCCCCGGCGCCGTGGATTCGGCAATCCGGACCGGGCAACATTGACAGCTGCGGGGCCCGCCCCGCAGCTTTTTTGTGCCCCGCTCGGACAGGATATCGTCCGCACTCCAACGAGTGATCACGCGCTCACAAAGTCGTGTATCGGGAGGCGGTAACGCGCTTCGCCCCCCGCCGTATCTCGGAATGATCTCGCGCTTCGTTGCGAAACGAGACGCGATCCCGCCATAATCCCTCTCGCGGCAGCCCCCCGCGCCATTCCGAGGACATATCGATGCCACGCCATTTCCTGCATCCCCTGGCCCTCACGACGGCTGTATGCCTGCTGTGGAGCGCCGTGCTCACCGGTCCAACCGCCGCGGCGGAGGACGCTGTGGTCATCCCGCCTCCAGCGAGCGATCTCCCGGCGGCCGACGGGCCGCAGACGGCGGTCATCGCCGGCGGATGTTTCTGGGGCGTCCAGGGGGTTTTTCAGCACACCCGCGGGGTGCTGAAGGCGGTCTCGGGCTACGCTGGCGGCAGCAAGGACACGGCGAACTACCCTGCAAGCGGCACCGGCAGGACCGGCCACGCCGAATCCGTGCAGATCACCTACGATCCCAAGGTGATCTCCTACGGAAAGCTGCTGCAGATCTATTTCTCGGTCGCCCACGATCCCACCCAGCTCAACCGGCAGGGGCCGGACAGCGGTACGCAGTACCGCTCGACCATCTTCGCCGAGAACGACGCCCAGAAGAAAGTCGCGGAAGCCTATATCGCGCAGCTCAACACGGCGAAAGTCTTCCGCAAGTCGATTGCGACCACGATCGAGAGCGGCAAGACTTTCTATCCCGCCGAGGACTATCATCAGGACTACCTGACCCTGCATCCGTCGCAACCCTACATCGTCTATAACGACCTGCCGAAGATCGAGGCGCTAAAGAAAGTCTTCGCCGAGGTCTACCGCGATCAACCGGTGCTGGTGCGTGATGCCAAGGCGACGAACTAAGGCGACGAACTGAGGCGACGAACTGAGGCGACGACCTGAGGCGACGACCTGAGGCGACGACCTGAGGCGACGACCTGAATCGAGAGAGCGAGGTCTTTGGTTGGGCAGTACGGCCGACTGCCGCCATTGCAGCCAGCGGCCGATCAACTGATTTCACATTTTCGTGCGCGCCCTGCACATCGGGCGCGCACTTGTCATCCGAGAACGGAGTAGAGCATGACCGACAGCAACGGCCCCAAAGTCCAGAAATCGGAAGCCGAGTGGCGCAAGGAATTGACGCCGATGCAGTACGCTGTGCTGCGTGAGAAGGCGACCGAGCGGCCATTCTCCGGCGAATACGAGCACACCACGACAAAGGGCACATACACGTGCGCGGGCTGCGGCCAGACACTGTTCGAATCCGACACGAAATTCGATTCCGGCTGCGGATGGCCGAGTTTCACGGCTCCCATTCGTGAATCACATATCGACGAAGAGCAGGATTTCAGCCACGGCATGATTCGGACCGAGGTACTCTGCTCGAACTGTCAGGGACACCTCGGTCACGTCTTTCCCGACGGCCCGGGACCAACAGGTCTGCGTTATTGTATCAACTCGGCGGCCTTGAAACTGAGTCCGAAATAACCAGATAGGCGGTCTCCGCTGTGAACGCGTTCCCCGCCTTGCGCGACCAACATCCCGTTGCGCGAGAATTTGTTTACCAAACGGGCGTACACGCCGCGCAGCTGGAGACTGCCTAAGGAATTGCATGATGTCACAAGCTTCCCGCAGCCGCGTTCTTGGCTTCGGCCTCGTCGGACTTATTCTCGAAACGATTATCTCGCATCCGGCTCTCGCCACCGACAAGGTTTCGCTGTTTAAGGTGGTCACTGCAAAGGATGAGATCGTCATCGGCTTGACCGACGACGAGCTGGCGAAATACGAAGGACGCAATGCCGGAGGCATCGCAAAAGCGTTGAAGACCGAGGGTACGCTTTCGGTGTGGCGTTACGCGATGCGCAAGGCTGGCTCCGGCGATCTGGAGCAAGCGCCGACTGGCAAGATCGGGTTGATGGCCAACGACGCGTTGCGCGTCGAGCCCTATACCTCGCCGGTCAAGGTCGTCCCCATCGACGAGACCAAATAGCTCTCCAGGCCAGCGACACCCCAAGACACCTACGAAAAACCCGCAACACTGTTGCGGGTTTTTCGTTTTCCGTATGCATTTGATTTATCAGTGGTATTTCACGTCTTTAACCAAGCCGGATTCATTCCTTGCCGCGTCAGGGTCGCAATTCTCACATTCGTGCCCATATTACAGGGTATGAAATGAAAGGTACCGGGCTTCGCGCCGTTCGCGATCTTACTTCCGGAACCCGCTGATCCTTGCCGATCGAAGTCAGAGTGCGTTTGCAGTCGACTCCTTGCAGTCGGCGTCAAGCATTCTTGTGTGAATCCGAAACCCACACCGGACATATGTCGAGATAGTGATGATGCGTTCGTTCAACTATGCCAAGTCTGCCGAGCTGTTTCCTGCCGCGATCCGAAAGAAGCGGCGCCCCGGCTTCACCTATCGCCGGTTCGACACCGCCGCCGACGCGGTACGCTTTGCGATCGAGGAACTGCCGTCGGATCTTCTGAACGGTGCGTATCTGCAGGTTGGCGAGGCGCGCTTCGACAAGAATGGCATCCGCGATCTCTACGACAGCACCGAGTTTCCGCTGGAGCGCAAGCCCATGCAGGCCGACGTCGCCTGATCGTGACATCCGCCCCTGCGCGACAGGTCTGACATTCGCGTCAGCATATGCGACGAGGGCCTCATGCCAGCCGCCTGCTGCAAGCTGATCCGAATGCTGGAAGCCGGACACTAGCGTTGTTTGTCGAGCCAGCGCCGCAATAGACGGACGTTGCGCATGTTCGCCTTGAACATCACGTCGAATGCATCGCCGGCGACTGGCACCATGCCCACGACGCCATCGAGCGCGACATTGCCGAGCATCCGCGCGGTAAGGTGCCACGGGGCACCGATGGCGCGCGCCTCACGTACGATCCACAGTGAGATCGCCGTGGTGATGAGATCGCCGACGATCGGGATCAACCCGATCAGGCCATCCAGACCATAGCGGATGTTCGTGCCAGGCATGATGAAAGCGATATCGAGCAGCTTGGCGAGCGCATCGAGGCGCGCGATGCGCTGCTCGCGCGTCAGTGCCTGCAGGTTGATGCCGAACGCCTGGAACGACGCGCCCTGAAACGGCGTCCCGCGGAACGTGCCTCCCTCGAACTGCCACGCAGGTCCCGCGCCCTTCGAGATCTCCTCGGGGCGAACTTCGCGGCCGTCCTGGTCGATGATCAGTCCACGGGTCTGTTTCATGCGCTGCATATGGGGCTCTCTGCCACGCGGTCAACCTCCGACATCGCCGACGGCCGTGCAAGCGTCATGTTGCCGCCGGCGTCATGGCCGGCCGCCATCGAGCCGGCGTGCGCGTTGCGCAAGCTCGCACCCTTCACAATAGCGCGCATCCTTGAAGTCGATCCAGTTGTGCGCATAGATCCGATCGCGCGGAATGCCGTAGCGGGTGCGCAGCACCGCCGCGAGCACATCCCAGGCAGCGATCTGCGCGGCCGTCGGTGGCGCAGCCACATCGGGATAGTTGCCGGCGAACTCCACGCCGATTGAGTTCTCCTTCACTACCTGGTGGAAGGTCGCGCGATTGTCGATGAAGCGGCTGTCGTTGCGATTGGCGCCGTCGCCATGCGTCGGGACCACGTCCTCGGACGTCGCCCAGTAGACGGTGCCATCGGTCTCGACCCAGACCATCACGCCACGACGCACGGGATCGCGCGCCTGCGCCAGCGCGCCGTTGCGCGCCGACCCCGACGGGCCCTCGGTCTGGTGCACGATGACGTTCCGCCACCGCCACGGGTGAGGGCCGCTCCAGGGATGCAGCCAGACGACGTGGAGCCCCGGAATGTCAGGCGTCCCGCTTGCCTGCGCGACCCACGCGAGATCCGTCTGCGCCTCGGCCGCCCGGCAGGACGGCATGGCGACGGCGAGCACCGCCGCGATACCGGCCGCTCCCCATCCCGACAGACCTGCCTTGATCGAATGCCCCGGCGTCATGGCCCACACCCCGCGATCACATCTGCGTCAGCCCTGCCATGCTGCCGGTCCGACGGCGGTCTCTGCAAGAGGGGGGACCGTCGACCGGGCCGTGGTTTCGCCCCGCCCGGCCAACGGCTATGGTGCCAGCTGACCGTGCCTCGAGACCGCGAATGACCCTGACCCCGTCGCTGCTGCGCGCCAATCTTCGCCTCGCCAGCGGCCTCACCATGCTGACCTTCGTGGTCTGCCACTTCAGTGCGCACGCCATGCTGCTGGTGTCCGTGCCGTTCGGGGAGGCGGTTCTCGGCGTCCTGATGGCGCCGTGGAAGACGTTGCCCGGGACCGTTCTGCTCGCTGGCGCCTTTACGCTGCACTATCTAAACGCCCTGTGGTCGATCTATCACCGCCGCTCGCTGCGGCTGTCGCGCTGGGAGATGTGGCAGCTGATGCTCGGCTTCAGCATTCCGCTGCTGATCGGGCTGCACGTCGTCGACACCCGCGTCGGCGAACTCATGTTCCAGAAGACCCCCTACTACACCTCGGCACTGGTGTCGTGGTGGGTCCGCCAGCCACCGTTCGCCGCGCTGCAGTTTTTCGCGATCCTGGTGGTCTGGATCCACGCCTGCATCGGCATTCACTTCTGGCTGCGGCTGAAGCCCTGGTTTCCGAAGGCGCTGCCCTGGCTGCGGCCTGTCGCGGTGCTGTTGCCCGCGCTGGCGCTCGCCGGCTTCGTCGCCGCCGGCAACGAGATCCGCCGCGACGCTGCGGCAAATGCCGACTTCGCCAACGTGGCCGAGGCCGATTCCAACAGCACCGCAGACAACAAGCGCGCGCTCACCAATATCGCGCTCGCAGCCATGGGCTGCCACATCCTGCTGACACTGCTGCCATTCGCCGCCCGCGGCATGCGCGTTGCCCTGTATCGCCGCCGCCGGCCGCCGACGGTCACCCACGCCGGCGGCCGGCGTTGCGTGGTGCCACCCGGCGCAAGCGTCCTGGAGACATTACGCGACAATGGCATTCCCCATGCCGCGGTCTGCGGCGGCCGGGCCCGCTGCACCACCTGCCGGGTGCTGGTGACGCAAGGCCTCGAACACCTGCCGCCCCCCGAAGCGCTGGAAGCCAAGGCGCTGATGCGCATCCATGCCACGCCGGAAACCCGCCTCGCCTGCCAGATCCATCCAACCACCGATATCGCCGTGCTGCCGCTGTTGTCGGCCGACGCGACCGCAGCCGACGGCTCCGCCCGCGGCGGCCTCGAGGGCAGCGAACGCCTGATCACTGTGATCTTCGTCGACCTGCGTGGCTCGACCACCATGAGCGAAACCCGCATGCCCTACGACGTGCTGTTTCTGCTCAATCATTTCTTCCGCGAAATGACCAACGCGCTGGAGGCCACCGGCGGCCACTATTCGCAGTTCACCGGCGACGGCCTGATGGCCCTCTACGGCCTCGACGGCGATCCCGCGCGTGGCGCCGCCGACGCCGTGCGCGGGGCACGCGAGATGCTGGATCGACTCGCAACGCTGAACCGCGACATGGCCGCAGAGCTGCGTCAGCCGCTGCGCATCGGCATCGGCATCCATTTCAACGAAGCGATCGTCGGGGCGATGGGACCGCCGCGATCGCAGATCATTTCTGCGATCGGCGACACGGTGAACACCTGTGCGCGGCTCGAAAGCCTGACCAAGGACTACAGCTGTCCGCTGGTGATCTCGCGCCAGGCCGCCGAGGCTGCCGGCCTCGACATGAGCAACGAGACATTGCACGAAGCCGTCGTCAAGGGCCGCTCGGCCAAGGTGCAGTTCTACGCCCTGCACCGCGTGCCGGAGCCGGCGTAGAGCGCGGCCGAACGAGCGCGATCCGCCACGATCAGCGCTCCGCGAACGCGAGCTTGGCGCCGAGCAGCACAAAGCCACCGGCGAAGGCGCGGCGCAGCCACGTCATCACCGACGGCTGGCCGATCACACGGCTGCGGACCCGCGCCGCCGCGAGACCGTACACCACGAACACCGCATAGGTCAGCGCCATGAAGACGACGCCGAGCTCGAGCATGCGCAGCAACGGATGCGTCTCGCCAGCCGCGATGAACTGCGGCAGGAAGGCGAGGAAGAAGATCGACAGCTTCGGATTGAGGATGTTGATCAGGAATCCGGTGACGATCGTTTCGCGCACCGATCCCGGCCGCACGCTCTCGTCGACCTGCAGCGCACCGCGCTCGCGCAGCGCCTGCCACGCCATGTACAGGAGATAGGCGACGCCAAACCACTTCAGCGTCTGGAACGCCAGTGCGCTGGTGTGCAGCACCGCGGCGAGACCGAGCATGGCGGCGGCAATATGCGGCACGATCCCGAGCGTGCAGCCGAACGCCGCAACCACGCTGGCGCGCGAACCGCGCGATAGCGCGGTCGCCAGCGTATAGAGCACGCCGGTGCCGGGCGATGCGATGACGATCAGCGACGTGACGATGAATTCCACATTCATGACGATCAGCGCCCCTGAGCGAGACGGTCGGCGAAATAGCCTATGGTCTTGCGATAGACCACGGCCCTGTTCCACTCTCGCATCGCCTCGAAGTTGGCTGAGCCCTCCTCATAGGATCCGCCCGCGCGCCATCCGTTGGTCTTCAGCAGGTTCGCGGTCGAGGCCAGCACGTCCGGCACGCTATGGCGAAGGTCGACATGGCCGTTGCCGTCATAGTCGACGCCGTATTTGATGTAGGACGAGGGCAGAAACTGGGTCTGGCCGATCTCGCCGGCATAGGCACCGATCATGTCACGCAGGCCGAGGTCGCCGCGCTGCACGATCTTCAGCGCAGCAAGCAACTCGCCTTGAAACAGCTCGGTGCGCCGGCAGTCGTGCGCCATGGTCGCCAGCACCCTGAACACCGGCAGCTTACCCATGTCGCCGGCGCCGAAATCGGTCTCCAGTCCCCAAATCGCGACAAGGATCTGCGGCGGCACGCCGAACTCGCGCTCGATCCGCGACAGCAGCGACGCATGCCGCTGCATCATCGCAAGGCCGGTCTTGATTCGGCCCGGACCAACCCGCGTCGCGACGTAGTCCTCGAAAGACTTCTTGAAGGTGCCGCGCTGGCGGCGGTCGAATGCCAGCACGCCCTGGTCCTGGCTGACACCACCGAGCGCCGCATCGATAACGCCCTGCGAGATGCCCTGGGCCGCCGCCTCACGGGAGATGCTTGAGACGAATGTCCGGAAGTCCCCGCCGCACTGGGCGGCCTGGGCGGGCAGAGACGCCACGAGCATCCCGAAGATGACGGCGAAGCGCAGCCTGATCATGTTGGACCGGTCCTTTCGATGCGTTCGGCATGAACGGACCGCCTTCTAACACGTCTCGCGGGAGCCAGCGAGGGCAGTCACGCCGCGGGGGCAGCGGTCCCGGCTGCGCTCCGGCCGGCGTCGTCCGGCAGCGTGAAGCCGATGCAGGCATTGACCCGCCAATCGCCATCGCACCGAACCCAGTAGAACATCTGGCGGAAGACCCATGACGTGCGCGACGGATCGCGCGGCGTCACCGTGTAGTCGGCATAATCCCAACCGCAATCGCCGCGAACGAAGCTCCGGATCGGATGCACTGCGACGCGATCGGCGCGGATCACCGCATCAAACAGCTCGCGCAGCTGCGTGCGCCCGATCCGCCGCGGATAGCCGGCATATTCCCACAACGCATCTTCGGTGAAGAAGCGCGTCAGGATCGGTTCGGGGTCGCCGTCCTCGAAAGCCTGCACATGCAGCGCGTACTTGGCGTCGATCGCCGCGCGAAAGGCCGCCATCTCCATATCGCCGCCCATCAGTGCGCCCTCCCGTCATCAGGTGGGGCAGCGTCGGCGGCTGCTCGATGCGGGTCAATCGGCCGAATGGCCGATCCCGCCGTGACTACCGCACCAATGACGACCACCGTACAAACGACAACGGCGGCCCTGCGGCCGCCGTTGCGTTTGTCAGCAGATGCAGATGTCTCAGTTGTCGAGGAAGCTGCGCAGCTTGCGCGAGCGGCTCGGATGCTTGAGCTTGCGCAGCGCCTTGGCTTCGATCTGGCGGATGCGCTCGCGCGTCACCGAGAACTGCTGGCCGACTTCCTCCAGCGTGTGATCGGTGTTCATGCCGATGCCGAAGCGCATGCGCAGCACGCGCTCCTCGCGCGGCGTGAGCGAGGCAAGCACGCGCGTCGTGGTCTCGCGCAGGTTCGACTGGATCGCCGCGTCGATCGGCAGGATCGCGTTCTTGTCCTCGATGAAATCGCCGAGGTGGCTGTCTTCCTCGTCGCCCACCGGGGTCTCGAGCGAAAGCGGCTCCTTGGCGATCTTGAGAACCTTGCGCACCTTCTCCAGCGGCATGCCGAGCTTCTCGGCGAGCTCTTCGGGGGTCGGTTCGCGACCGATCTCGTTGAGCATCTGGCGCGAGGTGCGCACGATCTTGTTGATCGTCTCGATCATGTGCACCGGGATGCGGATCGTGCGCGCCTGATCGGCGATCGAGCGGGTGATCGCCTGCCGAATCCACCACGTGGCGTAGGTCGAGAACTTGTAGCCGCGGCGGTACTCGAACTTGTCGACCGCCTTCATCAGGCCGATGTTGCCTTCCTGGATCAGGTCGAGGAACTGCAGGCCGCGGTTGGTGTACTTCTTGGCGATCGAGATCACGAGGCGCAGGTTGGCCTCGACCATTTCCTTCTTCGCCTGGCGCGCCTCGCGCTCGCCCTTCTGCACGCTGAGCACGATGCGGCGGAATTCACCGATCTCGAGGCCGGTCAGCGCAGCGAGCTGATGAACCTCATGGCGCAGCTCGCGGATACGGTCCTTCTCGTGGGCGACGAAATTCTTCCAGCCCTTGGCGGCGAGCTTCGACACGCGGTTGAGCCAGCGCGGATCGAGTTCGGAGCCCTGGTAGTTGCGCAGGAAATCTTCACGGCTGACGCCATGGCTGTCGCCCAGGCGGAACAGGCGGCTCTCGTACGACACCAGCTTCTTGTTGATGTCGTAGAGCTGCTCGACGAGAGAATCGATACGCGCCTGGTTGAGACGCAGCGACTTCACCTCGACGATGATCTCGTCCTTGAGCTTCTTGTACTTGCGCTCCTGGGCCGGCGACAGCGTCTCGTTCTGCAGCTGGTTCTGGATGTCCTGCTCCTGCAGGCGGCGCAGCTTCTTGTACTCGCTTGCGATCTTGTCGAAGGTCTCGACCACCTTCGGCTTCAGCTCGGCCTCGATGGCCGCGAGCGACATCTGGTTCTCGAACTCGTCGTCGTCCATGTCGGCTTCGGCCGCAGCCTCGCCGGGATCCTTCTCGCCGCCTTCGGCGGGGGCGCCACGCTGGGCAGCCGGACGGAACGGCGTCGCGGCAGGCGGCGCCGCCGGCGGAGCCACCAGCGACGGCGCGTCGGCTTCGGCAGTCTCGGCGCCTTCCGCACCGGCTTCACCGTTCGCAGCATTGACGCCACCCTTCGCCTCGGGACCGGCATAGGTCGCCTCGAGGTCGATGATGTCGCGCAGGAAGATTTTTCCCTCGTTGAGCTCGTCGCGCCAGATGATGATGGCCTGGAAGGTCAGCGGGCTTTCGCACAGCCCGGCGATCATCGCCTCGCGGCCGGCCTCGATGCGCTTGGCGATGGCGATTTCGCCCTCGCGCGACAGCAGCTCGACGGTGCCCATCTCGCGCAGGTACATGCGCACGGGATCGTCGGTACGCTCGCCCGGCTCGGACTTCTTGGTCTCGGTGACGGCCTTCTGGGTGACCTCGACGAGGTCGTTATCGGGCTCGTCGTCGGCCTCCTCCTTGGAGTCCTCCTCATCGTTGTCGCTGTCCTCGGACTCGATGACATTGATGCCCATGTCGGACAGCAGCGCCATGATGTCCTCGATCTGCTCGGGCGAGGTCTGGTCGGACGGCAGCACGTCGTTGAGCTGATCAAAGGTGACGAAGCCGCGCTTCTTCGCCTGCTTGATCATCTTCTTGACGGCGGCATCGGACAGGTCGAGCAACGGGCCGGGCGCTTCGGTGGTGTCCTTCTCCGGCGCGTCAGCGACCTTGTCGTCCTTGTCCTTTTCCTTGATTTGCGCCGTCTTCGCCTTGCTGGCCATTCACTGCTCCTGAAACGCGCATAACCCGCGGGGACGTCACCGCCCTCGCTGCCCTGCTGTACCATCCGCCCTTGATGCGGAAAGGGCGGCGTCATCCCAACGCCACCCCGAATCGATGTCGCCACTCTCGCCCGGGCGCCGTTAAGCGCCACTTAACCCTGTTTTTGCGTCCAAACCGTCCGTTTTGCGAGTCTTTATTCAGGTTCCGGCGCCCACCGGCGGGGAAGCCCGCTCATGTCGACCGCTGGAACCGCCCCGAGGGCTCGCCAAACCCCTCGATCAGCGCCTCCGTGCCGTCCACTTCCGAAAGCCGGGCTTTGACGTCGTTGAGCCAGGCATAATTGGCCTCGTTGGTGACCTCACCCAGGGCCAGCTCGGCGTCCTTCAGCTCCCTAAGTAGGGAGTGCCATTGCCGATGCAAGACAATGAGTTGGCGCCATGTCGCCAGCACATCGTCGTTGGCGGCGCCTGGCTGCACCCCCCACACCGCCCCGGTGGTGATCGATCGCTCAACCTTTTGAATAAGCTCAGAAAATCCGCCCCTGTCGAGATCGGCGCGGAGCTTCTCGCCGAGCGCGGTCGGATCGGGGGTGTGATGATGATCGTTGGCGAACGCGGCGATGATCGCCGCCCGCAGCCGATGAGCCTCGGGATGGGCCATTTCGAGCGCTGCGACCTCCTCGAGATGGTCGTGCAGCAGCCACGGATGATTGATCAGCGACAGCAGGATCAGCGCCTCCCGGCGCGACAATGCCGTCCGCTGGCCGCGCATCAGCGGGCTCTGCGCCAACTGCGGACTGGCCGGCTGATACGTCCCTCGGCCAAGCGCCCAGCCGGTGGATAACTGCTGGCGGTTGCCGCCGCCGTCGCGCCGGCCACCCCCGCCGGGGCCGCGCGGCGTGAATCGGCCCCCCGATTCGCCGCCGGGTCGGCGGCCATAGCCACCGCCACGGCCTTCGGGCGCGAAAGTACGCTGCAGCCGCTGGACCAGATCCTGGCGGTAATAGCGGCGGACGACCTCGTCGCCAATGCTGTTGGTGAGCTGACCGATGCGAGCCTCGAGCGCGGCGCGGCGCTCCGGCGTCGAAAAATTGCCGCCCTCGATCTCGCGCGCCCACAGCACATCGGCGAGCGGACGTGCCGCACCGATGACGTCCTCGACGGCAGACCGGCCGCCGGCCCGCGCCAGATCGTCGGGATCCTGGCCCTCCGGCAACAGCGCGATGCGCAGGCTTTTGCCGGCCTTGAGATGCGGCAGGGCGATATCGGCGGCGCGATAGGCCGCCCGCTGCCCGGCCTTGTCGCCGTCGAAGCACAGGATTGGCTCGTCGGCCATCTTCCAGAGGTGGCCAAGCTGGTTCTCGGTCAGCGCGGTGCCGAGCGGCGCCACGGCGCCACCGAAGCCCACGGTCACCAGGGCGATGACGTCGACGTAGCCCTCGACAACGATCAGCGGCGCACCGTTGTGAACCGCCTGGCGCGCGGGCGCAAAGTTGTAGAGGTTGTCGCCCTTGTGAAACAGCGGCGTTTCCGGCGAGTTCAGATACTTCGCTGGAACGTCCTTCTCGAGCGCACGTCCGCCGAACGCAATGATGCGGCCACGCTGATCGCCGATCGGAAACATCACCCGGTCCTTGAAGCGATCAAAGGGCACGGGAATGTCGCTGCCGCCGATCAGCAGGCCGGCCTCGACCATGTCGTCCACGGAGACGCCGGCCTTGCCGAGATGCTCCTTGAGCCCGAATCGCTCCGGACTGGCATAGCCGAGCCTGAACTGGACCTGCGTAGCCGGGGAAATGCTGCGGTCGGCGAGATAGCCGCGCGCCTTGGCGCCGGCACGCGACGCCAGCGTCTCGACGAAATAGGCCGTCGCCATCTCCATGATGTCATGGAGCGTACGGCGGCGCTGCTGATGCCGCACCGCATCGGGCGTCGCCGCCGGCAGCGCGAGGCCAGCCATTGACGCCAGTCGCTCGACCGCCTCGGGGAAACTCACGCCTTCGGTTTCCATCACGAAATCGAAGATGTTGCCGTGCTTGCCCGAGGAGAAGTCGTGATAGAAGCCCTTCTGGTCGTTGACCGTGAAGGACGGCGTCTTTTCCTGCTGGAATGGCGACAGCCCCTTCCACTCGCGCCCCGCCTTCTTCAGCTTGACGCGCCGCCCCACGACTTCCGAAACGAGAAGCCGTTCGCGCAGTTCTTCGAGGAATTGGGGCGTAAAGCGCATGGACCGACAGCTGGGGTTGCAACCGATCATCCATATAGGCGCATCGCCGCCGGAGCCATAGGCCGGCCGGTTGTCCACGGCCGTCCACAGGCGCCCCCGGTCCGTTCCCCGGCGGCCCCTGCTATCGCCGGGCTGGCAAGAACCGTCCCCGGCGGATCCGCGTCAAACCCGCCACCGGACGATTGTAGAGGTAGACGAAGGCATCCAGCGAGGCTCCGTCGCGGAGAGTCACCGGCTGCAGCGCACGGACATACTGCACCGGCCGACGCGACTGGAACGCGGCCTGCTCATAAACGTCGAGCCGCCGCAGCAGCCGCTCGGGATGGCGCAAGCGATAGATATCCCCGAACACCACCTCGCCGGGCCGCTGCGACGGCACCACGCCGGGATAGTGCGCCACCCGGTAGAGCCGCCCGGCATACTGCCCCTCGTCGACGAAATCCGCATGCGCGGCGAGCAGCGCTGCCATTGGATGGCGCGCCCGCCGCATCAAGGTGCCGTAGACGAAGAGGTGAACGGTCATCCTGCCGGCTCCTGCGAACGCTTCAGCGAGCCATGCCGGCTCCGCCACATTCATGACATCAAGGTCGAAACATCCTAGACTCAAACCCGCGATTGCCGCGGCGCGAATCTGAGGCAGACTGTTTCCCGAATTGGCGCATTCTGCAGCAGACCCGCGAGCGACGCAGACGGCAGGACAGGAATGAGCTTGGACACGGTGATATCGCGATCGAACCTTCTCGCCGACGACGAAGTCCCGCCGGTCCTGGAGGTCAACGACAACGGCAGATCTCCCTTTGTCTTCACTTGCGATCATTATGGGCGGCTGATCCCTCGGGCTCTCGGCCAGCTCGGCCTGCCCGAGGAAGAGCTTGTCCGCCACATCGCCTGGGATATCGGCATCGCCGGCGTTGCGACAGCGCTGGCCAGGATGCTGGACGCCCACCTGATCGCGCAGCGCTACTCCCGCCTCGTGATCGACTGCAACCGCCCGTGGGAGGCCCCCTCGTCCATTCCGATGATCAGCGAGGCGACGACCATACCCGGCAACGAAGGCCTGACCCGCGAGGCGGCGGACGCCCGCCGCAGCGCCATCTTCGCGCCGTATCACCGCCGGATCGAAACCGTGCTTGGCCAGCGGCAGCAAGACAGGCGCCCCACCATCCTGGTCTCCCTGCACTCGTTCACGCCGGTGTATGCAGGCATCAAGCGCCCATGGCATGTCGGCACGCTGTATCATCGCGACACCCGCCTGCCGCCACTGCTGCTGCAATTGCTGCGCAAGGAAGGCGATCTGGTGGTCGGTGACAACGAGCCTTATGCGGTGAGCGACGCGACCGACTATACAATCCCGGTGCATGGCGAACGGCGCGGACTGATGAACACCGGCATCGAGATTCGCCAGGACCTGATTGACGAACCCTCTGGCCAGGAGCAGTGGGCCGAGCGGCTGGCGCGGATTCTGACCGAGATCGAGGCGGTGTTCGGCGCCGAGAATCTTCCGGTGTAACGATCGGCGCCGTGCCCTGCTCAGCGCGAGCGGGACAGCGCCAGCCAGATCCCGCCGCCGATCATGAAGCCACCGGACGCGCGCGACAGCAGGCGGGCACGCCGCGCCGACAGCAGCGTCCGCGCCCGTCCCGCCAGCAGCGCGTAGGTCGCGTCAGACACCGCGACGGTCGCCATGAAGGTGAGTCCGAGCAGGACGATCTGCGGGAAGCGCGCCTTGTCCATGTCGATGAATTGCGGCAGGAACGCCCCGAAGAACACCATCACCTTCGGATTGCTCAGCAGCACAACAAGCCCCTGCAGGAAAAAACCGCCGCGCGGTGGAGGCGGTGGGGCGTCCGACGTCTCCAGCAGGTTCGGTGAGCGGATCAACTTGATGCCCAGCCAGACGAGATAGGCCGCGCCGGCGAACCGCACCCAGTCGAACCAGTAGCCCATGGTGGCCATCAGCGACGTCAACCCGACGCCGACGATGCCGATCACGACCGCCAGGCCGACCTGGGCGCCGGCGATGTTGATCAGCGCCGCTCGGGTGCCGTGACGCAGACCGTTGGCGATGACCAGCGTCACCACCGGACCCGGCAGCAGCGCAAGCGCGATACAGGCGGCGACATAGGCGAGATAGAGCTGCAGTGACATGAGCGGTCCCCGGACGTCAGGGCGCCGAGCCTAGCGCGACGCGCATCGCCACGCCAGCATGCGCCCGTCCCTCAGCCCCTCGCCCGCAGCTCGCGGCGCAGCACCTTGCCGGTCGCGGTCATCGGCAAGGTCTCCACGAACTGCACGTGTCGCGGATACTCGTGTGCGGCGAGCTGCACCTTGACGAAATCCTGAATTTCACGCGCGAGCTCGTCGCCGGGAGCAAAACCGGGCCGCAGCACGATCCAGGCCTTGATCGCCTCGGTACGGATCGGGTCGGGTACGCCGACCACTGCGGCCAGCGCGACCGCCGGATGCTTGAGCAAGGTATGCTCGATTTCAGACGGCCCGATACGGTAACCCGCACTGGTGATGACATCATCCTCGCGGCTGACGTACCAGAAGTAGCCGTCGGCATCCTGGACGCCGAGATCGCCGGTCAGCAGGACGTCGCCGCGGAATTTGTCCGCCGTCGCCTCGGCATTGCGCCAGTATTCCAGCATCATGCAGGGGTTCGGCCGGCGCACACCAATGATGCCGCGGCTGCCGCGCGGCAGCTCCACGCCGGTCTCGTCGACGATGCAGACCTCGAAGCCCGGAATCGCCCGCCCCATCGAGCCCGGCCGGATCGGAAACAGCCGTGCATTGTTTCCGACCACGAGGTTGCATTCGGTCTGGCCGTAGATTTCGTGGGCGTCGATGCCGAAAGTGGAACGCACCCAGTCCAGCAGCTCGGCACCGAGTGACTCGCCGCCGGTCAGGATACTGCGCAACCTGACGCCGGGATGCCTGACGTCGGCCTGACGCATCAGCTTGAGCGCGGTCGGCGGCAGAAAGACGTTACGCACCTTGTGGTCGGCCATCAGTTGCATCGCCGCCTGCGGCTCGAACTTCCGGGCGCGGTAACCGACGATCGGAACACCGTGATACCAGGCCGGAAACAGCGCGTCGAACAGGCCGCCGATCCAGGCCCAGTCGGCCGGCGTCCAGTACACGTCGCCGGGCTTTGGAAAGAAGTCGTGCACCATCTCGACGCACGGCAGATGGCCGAGCAGCACGCGATGGGCGTGCAGGGCACCCTTGGGATTGCCGGTGGTCCCCGAGGTAAAGATGATGATCGCCGGATCGTCCGCCGCCGTGGCGACGGGCTCGAACGCATCGGCTGCGTCCGCGATCGCCCGCCAGAACGAGCGCGTGCCGGCAGGCGGGCTATCAGCGATGACGTAGATCTGTCGAAGCTCCGGTAGCTGGTCGCGGATTCCCGCCAGTTTCTCAAAGCCTGCCTGATCGGTGACGACGGCTTTCGCTGCACTGTTGGCGAGACGGAACGCCAGCGCGTCCTCTCCGAACAGCGTGAACAGCGGCACCGAGACCAGGGCGGAGCGGAATGCGGCGAGATGCACGACCGGCAGCTCGACCGACTGCGACAGGAACACCGCGACACGGTCGCCCCGCGACAGGCCGTCGGCACGCAGCACGTTGGCGAAGCGGCGCGACCACGACGCCATATCGTCGAACGACAGGTGGCGTGTGCGGCCAGCTTCGTCGACGTCGATCAGCGCCAGTCTGGCGGTCCCGTCGGCGTGACGGTCGCAGCAGACGTCGGCGATGTTGAACCGGGCCGGTACGTCCCAGCGGAAATCAGCGTAAAGGCGTTGGTAGTCGTCGGTTTCGGTGAGCATGACGAGAACCTCCCGCAGCGCACCTGGTGGCCGGTTCCAATATTCGCATCACACGAAAGCAGGCTCGTTTGCGAATGTCAGATCCGCCACACCAGGGATCATCCCGCGAGCGCTGCCTTGACGAGACCGCTGGCCTTGCCGAAGTCCATCTGGCCGGCGTACTTGGCCTTGAGCGCGGCGATCACCTTGCCCATGTCCTTCATCCCGGCCGCGCCGGTCTCCTGGATCACGGCGGCGATCGCGGCATTGACGTCGTCGTCGGACATCTGCTTGGGCAGATAGGCCGAGATCACCGCGATCTCTGCACGCTCCTGCTCGGCGAGCTCCGCGCGGCCGCCCTTGTCGTAGAGCGCGACCGACTCCTGGCGCTGCTTGATCATCTTTTGTAGCAGGCCGAGCAGATCATCGTCGCTCAGCGGCGGCTTGCCCTGGCCGCGCGCATCGATATCCGCATTCTTGATCGCGGAGTTGACCATGCGCAGCGTGGACAGCTTGCGCTCGTCCTTGGCCTTCATGGCCTCCTTCACTGCCGTGTTGATGTCGTCGCGCAGCATGGTCGTCTCCCGGAAAACGCGCCGGCCGGGCCGGCACGAGCCGCCCACCAGCTAATCTGACGATCTAGTGGGTTTTCCGCCGGGGCACAACTGTCCGGCAGCCCCTCGGACGATCAGCGCGTCAATGCCCCTTGGCGGCGGTTCGCGCTGAAATCATCGGAGTTCGACGGCGATGTCACCGGACGCGGCCCGGCTTCGTGCGGTGGCGCCATCAGGGACACGACGGTCGCTCGGACGCCGGGGCGCCCCCAGAGCTGGGTCGCCAGCGCGAACTCCGCACGGATCAGGGTCGGCTGCCGCTCCTGCACGCGCTGCATCCATTCCAGACACGTGGCATCGTCCAGGAAGCACAGCGCCGCCCAACCGCGGTTGACCTTTCGCTGCGGCGGCAGCGTCCACTCATATTGCAGGCGAAACGGGCGTCCGTAGGCAGGATGGTCGGGACTGTAGAACGCGGTCGCGAAAGCGAGATTGTCGTCGCCGCTGACGGCGGGCAGCGGCTCATTTGAAATGGCGTGCCAGCGCCGCGTCAGTTCGTCGGCCGCCAGACGATAGAAATGCCGGCCCTCCTTGTAGCCTTCGGTATTGCGCTGAAGAGCATGGACAGGCGCTGCGACGACCGCGGCCACGGAGAGCAGCAGCACCGCGACGGCGAGATTGACCGTATCGAAGCGGTCGACCGGAAAAGTGGTCGCGACGATCACCGCAACCACCACGAAAAACAGCCCTTGCAGGTTCCACAACGCCGGCAGATCGGCGCCGATCGCCACGGACACCACCGCAGGCAATACTACCGTTCCCGCGAAGATCAGCAGCAGTAGTAACGGTCCTGCCGGCATCCGGCGCAGGTCCGACACGAAGCGCCGCAAACTCGCCCGGATCATCAGCAGCCAGGCGAACGTCGGCACGACGAAATAGCCGAGAATGCCGAGCAGGAACTTGCCGGCTTCCTGGGCCGCGATCGTATGTCCATGGCCGGTGTGACCGTTCTGAGCGTAGGTCAGCGGCGCGAAATTGCTCTCCGCCAGCCAATACAGATGCGGCGCCAGCGCCAGCAGGCCGGCCAGTGTCGAGAGCCATGGCGCGGCGGACGTGAAATAAGCCCGGCGCTGGGGGTGCAGCACGGCGGCGATCACGAAACCGCCGATCAGCACCACCGAATAGTACTTGCCGAGCATAGCCAGCGCCGCGCACAGCCCTGCCGCCACCGCCCAGAGCGCGCTGCGACTTTCGAACGAGCGCAGGAAGCAGTAGGTTGCCAATGGCCACAACACCAGCAGCACGCTGTTGGCGTTGAAGCGCTGCGCATGGAATTGATAGGCAGGCACCAGCATCAGCAGCAGCAGAACGATGACGCGCTTGTCACCGCGGACGAAGCGCCGCGTCGTCAGGTCGACCGCCCACAGCGCCAGGGCCGCATTGACCATGGCCAGCAGGTGGAACGACCAATCGGCCAGCGGGAAGATCCGCGTCCAGAGAAACGCGATCCATCCCATCAATGGCGGATGCTTGGCATTGCCCCAAGCGAAGGTGCGGCCAACCGACCATGCCTCAAGAACGTCGGGATGCAGGTCGGCGTTGGCGTAGGCGAGCGCCAGGAACGCCATCCAGACCGCCACGAACATGACAAGCAGCAGGGGAATGGCCCAGCCGGCTTCGATGCCGTCGAGCCAGGCCTCGAAAGGCCGGCGCCAGGCCACGCGCGAGCGCGTCTGCGCGGTCGGCAGGACCGGCGAGGTCTCCACGTCTGCTGTCACGGAAATGCGCCCCGGGGACTAAACTTTTCGTAACTTCGTGTAGGATTGTGTCTGGCGCAGGGCAAGCCGGTCGAGCCGGAAATCGTCCAATTCTATAAAAATTCAAAACATTGCATGGCCGGATGGTTACTGGCCGTGCGAGGCTCCGAGCCATACGAGAAGCGCGTCAGCGACGGCGTCCGGACGCTCGGCCTGGGACAGATGGCCACAGTCCGGAACCAGCACGAGGCGGGATCCGGCAATCCCCGCGGCAATCTCGGCGGACAGTTCCTTCGGCAACAGCGCATCCTGCTCTGCCCCCACCACCAGTGTCGGGCAGCGGATAGACGCGAGCCCCGGCCGGGAATCCGGCCGCGCAATGATCGCCGTCTGGTTATTGACGAAGCCGGCGACGCCGACATCGTCGCCCATGTCATGCACGAGACGGTGCAGCGCCGCTTCGGTGACCCGCGCCGGATGCACGAACGTTGGAAAGATCATGTCGAGCACCTCGTGCAAGCGGCCATCGCGGGCCATCTGCATCTGTTGCCGCCGCCGCTCCGTCGCCGCCGGCGTGTCGGGGCGCGCCGAGCTGTTGAGGAGCGCCAGTTTCGCGACACGCTGCGGCGCCTGCCTCAGAATCTCGAAAGCGATATAGCCGCCCATCGAATGCCCGGCGAGCGCGAAGCGCTCGGGCGCCTCGCTCAACACCCGCGCGGCAATCGCCGCAAGGCTGTCGTCCCGCGCATGGTTGGCGACCATGACGGGGCCCGCACGCCACAACGCCGGGATGATCGCGCTGTAGATGCGAGCCGACGAAGCGAGGCCCGGCACCAGCACGAGCGGCAGACGATCGGTCCCGGTCATGGCGGCCTCCGTTGTCGGTCGAAGCCTAGGCGACGCCGCGCGTGCGGCCTTGCCAGTACGGCGCGCGCAGCGCCTTGCGGTCGATCTTGCCAAGCCCGGTCACCGGCACGCTTTCGACGACGTCGATGGTTTTGGGCGACCATGGCGCACCGCGCTTGTCCTTCACATGGGCTTGCAGCTCGGCGACATCGACAGTGCAGCCGGGCTTGGGCACCACGAAGCCCTTCACCGCCTCGCCCCACTTGTCGTCGGGGATGCCGATCACCGCCGCGGACGCCACGGCCGGGTGGGACATCAGCGCATCCTCGACCTCGCGCGGATAGATGTTGAACCCGCCCGAGATGATCATGTCCTTGGTGCGGTCGACGATGTAGTAGTAGCCATCCTCGTCCATGACAGCGACATCGCCGGTATGCAGCCAGCCGCCGCGCAGCGTTTCTTCCGTCGCATCGGCACGCTTCCAGTAGCCGTCCATCACCAGCGAACCGCGCACGCAGATCTCGCCGGGCTCTCCGACCGCGACCTCGTTCATCTCGGCATCGAACAGCTTGACGTCGAGCATCGGGTTGGCGCGGCCGCAGGAGCCGAGCCGGCGTGGATGGGCGAGATCGTGATCGATCTTGCGCAGCGTGGTGATGACCTGGGGCGCCTCGGTCTGGCCGTACAGTTGCACGAACACCGGCCCGAAGATCGCCATGCCCTCACGCAGACGGTCCGGCGACATCGGCGCCGCGCCATAAACGATCATGTCCAGCGACGAGAAGTCGAAACGCCGGCGCAGCTCGGTGTTGTCGATCAGGGCATAGATCAGCGTCGGCACCAGGAAGGTCGCGGTGATCCGCTCGTCCTGCACGACGCGGGCATAGACTTCCGGCTCGAACCCCTGCACCAGGCGCGAATAGCCGCCGCGCAGCATCACCGGAAACAGCGTCACGCCGGCGGCATGGCTGATGGGGGTCGCCGCGAGGAAGCGGATGTCGTGCGGCCAGTCCCAGTCTGCGAACAGCGTCAGCGTCATCGCCACCAGCGAACGATGGGGTAACATCACGCCCTTGGAGCGTCCGGTCGTGCCGCCGGTATAGGCAAGGAAGGCGATGGCCTCGCTGTCGCCGGCATCCACCAGTGGCGCGGGCGCGGCGGTCGCAACATCGGCCAGGATATCACGCACGCCGTCCATCGCGCCGAACGACGCCAAATGCTTCAGCCGCGGCGCGCGCTGCTGAATCGCCCGGCCGCGCTCACCGAACTTGGCGGCCTCCACGATCAGCAGGTCGATCTCGGCATCGTCGACGATGAAGGCCTGGTCGTCTTCCGCCGCCATCGGGTGCAGCGAGGTGTAGCGCGCGCCCATGACCATCGCCGCGCAGATCGCGGCCCAGCTCTCGACCCGGTTGCTGGCCAGCACCGACACCGCGCTGCCCTTGCCGAGGCCCATGGCGCGATAGACCGTGATGAAACGGCCGACGGCCTCGCCAAGTTCACGGTAGCTCCAGCGCGTGGCGGCGTCAGCGATGGCCGGACGATCGCCGTAGCGGGTGATCGCGGAAACGATGAGTCCCCCCATTGTTCCGCCCGAATGCAGCCGATCCATGGTTGTGTGTCACTCCCTGCGCGGCTCTTCTTGGTCTCGAGGTTTTGACGGCCGGCCGCGGAACCATAGCTTAATGGGGCCTACCCGCCTGTCAAACCAGAGAAAACGGCGGGTAAAATGACCGTTTTGGATGTGAATCCCGGCTCGGAGGCTTTGACGCGGCGCACCTCTCGGGCTATGGGATGCGCTCATGACCCAATCTGAAAACGCTGCCGCCTGGCCGGATCACAAACCGACCGCGCTCCTCGTGCTCGCCGATGGCACGGTGCTGGAGGGCTTTGGTCTTGGCGCCGAGGGCTCTGCCGTCGGCGAAGTCTGCTTCAACACCGCCATGACCGGGTATGAGGAGATCCTCACCGACCCGTCCTATGCCGGGCAAATCATTACCTTCACATTTCCGCACATCGGCAATGTCGGCACCAACGAGGAAGACATCGAGGCGCTGAACATGGCGGCAACGCCAGGCGCCCGCGGCGTCATCCTGCGCGCCTCGATCACCGATCCCTCGAACTACCGCAACGCCAAGCACCTCGACCAGTGGCTCAAGGCCCGCGGCATCATCGGCCTCGCCGGCATCGACACCCGCGCGCTGACCGCGCTGATCCGCACCAAGGGCATGCCCAACGCGGTGATCGCTCATGCGCCGGACGGCAAGTTCGACCTTCGGGCCCTGAAGGAAGAAGCGCGCGAATGGCCCGGCCTCGTCGGCATGGACCTCGTGCCGATGGTGACCAGCGGCCAGCGTTTCGTCTGGGACGAGACACCCTGGCAGTGGAACGAAGGTTACGGCCGCCAGAATGCTCCGGAATTCAACGTCGTCGCGATCGACTATGGCATCAAGCGCAACATCCTGCGGCTGCTCGCGGGCGAAGGCTGCAAGGTCACCGTGGTGCCGGCGACCACGTCAGCCGAGGACATCCTCGGCATGAAGCCGGATGGCGTGTTCCTGTCGAACGGCCCCGGCGATCCGGCCGCGACCGGCGAATATGCCGTGCCGGTGATCCGCAAGGTGATCGATTCGGGGCTGCCGACCTTCGGCATCTGTCTCGGCCACCAGATGCTCGGCCTCGCCGTCGGCGGCAAGACCATGAAGATGCATCAGGGGCATCACGGCGCCAACCATCCGGTCAAGGACCTGACCACGGGCAAGGTCGAGATCACCTCGATGAACCACGGCTTTGCGGTCGACAAGACGACGCTGCCCGGCAATGTCGAACAGACCCACGTCTCGCTGTTCGACGACAGCAACTGCGGCATCGCCCTCAAGGACAAGCCGGTGTTCTCGGTGCAGTATCACCCGGAAGCCTCTCCGGGCCCGCGCGACTCGCACTACCTGTTCCGCCGCTTCACTGACCTGATGCGCAAACGCAAGGGCGCCTGAGCGCCATTATTCCGGCGAGCGCCAGCAAAAAACGCCCGCAAGCCGCGGGCGTTTTTCGTTTTCGGAACAGGCGCCGAACCAGCGCCTCAGGCTGCGTTGTCGCCCTCCTGACGGCTGGCCTCGAACAGAAACCAGGTGCGCCGCTCGGTGGCGTCGATGAAGTTCTCGATGATGCTGGTGGTGGCCGAGTCGTCGTACTTGTCGGCAACCTCGTGCGCCTTACGCAGGTTGGTGGTAAAGGCCTTGTTGTCGTTCATCAGTTCGCGCAGCATTTCGCGCGGCGGCACATAGGCCTCGTCATTGTCCGCGACGTGGGTCAGGCGCGCGAGGTGGCCGACCGAACGCAACGTCGTGCCACCGATCTTGCGCACTCGTTCGGCGAGTTCGTCGATGGCCGCAAAGATCGCATCCGCCTGCTCGTCGAGCAGCAGATGATAGTCGCGGAAATGGCGGCCACTGACATGCCAGTGGAAATTCTTGGTCTTGATGTAGAGCGCGAAGCAATCCGCCACCAGCGGATTGAGAGCCGCGGAGATCTTCTCGACCGCTTCGGCAGAGAGATCCGTGGGGGTATCGAGCTCGGGGGCAACCTTTTTGGCGGTTTTGCTCACGACAGACCTTCCTGTTAGGAGTTCCTTAAGGCTGAAAATGTTCAGGCGTTGGTAAGTGGACACGTTGCGCGGGACCAGCTAACGCACGACCGGCGCGTCGGGTTCCCGGCCGGGGCCCGCGCAAGCGCGGGTGTCCGGCCCCGGACGTCCGGAATGAACAAATTGATCAAAGTCAGAGGGTTCCGTCGGCCGCTCGTCAGCGCCTCGCCGGACAGCGCGGTGCCGGAGCGAGAGCATGGATGACTGGATCGACTACTACGACTCCACACACACCATCTATGTCAGCAAGCTGCATCGCGACCTGCACTTCAGCATCATCGCCGACGACATCATCGGCTACATCTCCTCACCCGACGCCGTCGTACTCGACTATTCCTGCGGCGAGGCGACATCCGCAGCGCGGGTGGCGGAACGCTGCAGCCGCCTGATCCTCGCCGAACCCGCCCCCGGCGTGCGCGGCCGGCTGATCGCGCGGTTCGCACGCAACCTCAACGTCAAGGTGCGCTCCCTCGAGGAACTGCGCCATCTCGACGACCATTCGATCGACCTCGTGGTGATGATCTCGGTGGCGCAGTACATGACGCCCGCAGAGCTCGACAGCACGTTCGCGATCGTGCGTCGCCTGCTCAAGCCCAGTGGACGCTTCGTGCTCGGCGACATCCTGCGCCCTGAAGTGGGGGCGACGACCGACGTGATGGCGCTGCTGCGAATGGCCTATTCCCACGGCTTCCTGCGCGACGCGCTGATCGGGCTGATGCGAACCTACCTCTCGGACTACTGGCAATTGCGGACCCAGGTCGGGCTGCAGCGCTATTCCGAACAGGACATGCTCGCGAAGCTCGCCGCGGCAGGATTCTCGGCATCGCGCGCTCACGCGAATGTCGGACATAATCCGTCGCGCATGACCTTCGTCGCCCGCCACGCCTTCTGATCATGCATCAGCCGCAGCGCACGCTACCGAATGTTTACGCTGCATCCAGTTCCCGCATGACAGCACGAGGCCGGCGGCAGTAGGCTGCGGGTGGCCCGGTGGCGGAAGCGTTGACGCGGGGGTCGTGCAAGACCTCATATCCTGGTTTTGCCAGGCCGGGCCTCCACCCTCCTCTTCCTCACAATTCCCTGCCACGCGATCATATCCGGACGCGCAAAGGCGCGCTGCTCTCTCAGCCGCGCGTCGCTTGCGATCCGAGCGGCGCTTCGAAGCTGCAGTCCGCGAGCGCGAGACGCTCGACGTCACGCATCGCCGCCGCGAGAACGGCATCCAGCACTCCAGGAAAACGTGCCTCGAGATCCTCGCGCCGCAGACTCATGTAGCGCGCCGTGCCTTCGAGACGAACACGGATCACGCCCGCCTCGCGCAGCCGGCCGAAATGGTAGGCGAGGTTCGACTTCGCTCCGACCCCGCTGAAGTCGCCGCACCGCAGTTCGGAGCCGTCCCGCTCGTGCTGCGCCAGTCCGTGAACGATCGCCAGGCGCGTCGGATCGCCAAGACAATCGAGCACGGTTGGCAGCTCCAGCTGCTCGCGGGTGGGGTGGGCCAGAATCTTCATGGGACGACCATAGCCGCCAGCTAGCCTCTTCTCAATGTTCAATATCGATTGAACCAATTGACATTAAACCACTGGCATTCCATTGTTCAATAGATTTTGAACTTGGGAGCACAGGATGGCGCGCCTGTTCTGGCTGGCCTTGGCCGCCTTCGCGATCGGGACCGAGAGCTTCATGATCACCGGACTGCTGCCGGTAATGTCTGCCGACCTCGGCGTGTCGGTCGCAGCCGCCGGCCAACTGGTCACGGCGTTTGCCTTAAGCTACGCGATCGGCTCTCCAGTGCTCGCCACGCTGTTTAACAATGTCGACCGCAAGGCCGTGCTCGGGGTCGCGCTCGGCGGCTTCATTCTCGGCAACCTGCTTGCGGCCTGCGCCGGCGGCTATGGCCTGCTGATGGCGGCACGCATCGTGATGGCGCTGTCGGCGGCGCTGTGCATGCCGGCCGCCAACGCAGTCGCCGTGGCCATCGCGCCAGAGCATCGGCGCGGCCGCGCCATCGCCATCGTCAGCTCCGGACTGACCGTCGCCACCGCGCTCGGCGTGCCACTTGGCACGCTGATCGGCCATGCCACCAGCTGGCGGATGATGTTCGTGCTGGTCGCGGCCCTCGGCCTCCTGGCCCTCGCCGGATTGCTGTGGGGCCTGCCGCGCGGGCTGCCGCGGGTCTCCGCCACGCTGTCCCAGCGCCTTGCGGTGGCGCGGCAGCCGTCCGTGCTGCGCGCCCTGCTGATCACGGTGCTGTGGGGCATGGCCGGCTTCACCGTTTTTCCCTATCTGGCGCTCGTGCTCGGCGCGGTCGGCCTCGACACCGCCGGGATCAGCCTCGCCCTGTTCCTGTTCGGCTCGGCCGCTGCCGTCGGCAACGTGCTGGGCGGGGTGCTGGTCGACCGGATCGGGGCATCCTGCACCAGCGTGGCCGCCCTCGCCGGCGTGATGACCGCGCTGACGCTGGTCTCGGTCATCCTGCATGCCTGGCCCGCGGCCACCGCCTGGATCGCGCTGCTGGTGGTGATGCTGCCCTGGGGCATCTCAGGCTGGGCCTTCCATCCGCCGCAGTCAGCGAGGCTCGTGGCGCTCGTCCCCACGGCGCCGATGATCGCGCTGTCGCTCAATGCCTCGGCAATGTATCTCGGCTTCGCACTGGGCAGCCTGAACGGGGGCCTCGTCGTCTCGGCCCTGTCGGTGCAGGACCTCGGCTGGGCCGGAGGCGCCCTTGCCGCCGCCGGCCTGGCCTTGCTGGTGGCCTTCGACCGGTTCCGCCAGCCGCTCGGACAGCAAATCCCCGGTTGATGGGGACTTTAATCCCCTTCCCCACCTCCGGAATCTGGTCTAAAGACACCCCCGCGCGAGGCACTGTCTTGGCGCCTGCCAAAGGACGCGCGAGAAGCGCGCCCTTTTTTTGTGCCCGGTTTCTGCCCGCGTGAAGCGTGCCAGGTTGCGCTTTATCCTATTGTCAAAGCATGATTTTTCGGAAGTGCCCCGCAGTTCCGAACCATGCTGGTGTGAGACGCGATGCCCAAACGAACAGACATTTCCACGATCCTGATCATCGGCGCCGGTCCCATTGTGATCGGCCAGGCCTGCGAGTTCGACTATTCGGGAACCCAGGCGGTCAAGACGCTGAAGGAAGAGGGCTATCGTATCGTCCTGGTGAATTCCAACCCGGCGACGATCATGACCGATCCGGAGCTGGCGGACGCCACCTACATCGAGCCGATCACGCCGGAGATCGTCGCCAGGATCATCGAGAAGGAACGCAACGTCGTTCCCGGTTGTTTCGCGCTGCTGCCCACCATGGGCGGCCAGACCGCCCTCAACTGCGCGCTGTCGCTGCGCAAGCAGGGCACGCTGGACAAGTTCGATGTCGAGATGATCGGCGCCACCGCCGACGCCATCGACAAGGCCGAGGATCGTGGCCGCTTCCGTGAGGCGATGACCAAGATCGGTCTGGAAACGCCACGCTCGACCCAGACCAAGACGCTGCCCGACGCGCTGCGCGCGCTCGAGTACATCGGCCTGCCTGCGATCATCCGCCCGTCCTTCACCATGGGCGGCACCGGCGGCGGCATCGCCTACACCAAGGCCGAGTTTATCGAGATCGTCGAGCGCGGCATCGACGCCTCGCCGACCAGTGAAGTGCTGATCGAAGAGTCCGTGCTCGGCTGGAAAGAGTATGAGATGGAGGTCGTCCGCGACAAGAAGGACAACTGCATCATCGTCTGCTCGATCGAGAACCTCGATCCGATGGGCGTTCATACCGGCGACTCCATCACGGTGGCGCCGGCGCTGACGCTCACCGACAAGGAATACCAGATCATGCGCGACGCCTCGCTGGCGGTGCTGCGCGAGATCGGCGTCGAGACCGGCGGCTCGAACGTGCAGTTCGGCGTCAACCCGGCCGACGGCCGCCTGGTGGTCATCGAGATGAATCCGCGCGTGTCGCGCTCCTCGGCGCTGGCGTCGAAGGCAACCGGCTTCCCGATCGCCAAGGTCGCCGCCAAGCTCGCCGTCGGCTACACCCTCGACGAGATCGCCAACGACATCACCGGCGGCGCGACGCCGGCGTCGTTCGAGCCGACCATCGACTATGTCGTCACCAAGATTCCGCGCTTCGCGTTCGAGAAATTCCCCGGCGCCTCCCACACCCTGACGACCTCGATGAAGTCGGTCGGCGAGGTGATGGCGATCGGCCGCACCTTCCAGGAAAGCCTGCAGAAGGCGCTGCGCGGCCTCGAGACCGGCCTCACCGGCCTCGACGAGATCGACATCGACGGCCTCGGAAAGGGGGATGACAAGAACGCCATCCGCGCCGCGCTCGGCACCCCGACGCCGAACCGCCTGCTGCAGGTCGCGCAGGCGATGCGGCTGGGCTGGTCGAACGACGAGATCTTCGCGTCCTGCAAGATCGATCCCTGGTTCCTCGATGCCATCCGCGGCATCGTCGACACGGAGGCCAAGGTGCGCGCCCACGGCCTGCCCGGCAACGCGTTCGCGATGCGCTCGCTGAAGGCGATGGGCTTCTCGGACTCGCGCCTCGCCGTGCTCGCGGGCAAGACCGAGGCCGAGGTCAAGTCGCTGCGCCGCACCCTCGGCGTGCGTCCGGTATTCAAGCGCATCGACACCTGCGCCGCCGAATTCGCCTCGCCCACCGCCTACATGTACTCGACCTACGAAGCGCCGTTCGCGGGCCAGGTCGCCGACGAAAGCGCGCCCTCCGACGCCAAAAAGGTCGTCATCCTCGGCGGCGGCCCGAACCGCATCGGTCAGGGCATCGAGTTCGACTATTGCTGCTGCCATGCCTGCTTCGCGCTGCATGACGCCGGCTACGAGACCATCATGATCAACTGCAACCCGGAGACGGTGTCGACCGACTACGACACCGCCGACAGGCTGTACTTCGAGCCGCTCACGGCCGAGGACGTGCTCGAGATCATCGACACCGAGCGCTCCAACGGCACGCTCCATGGCGTCATCGTGCAGTTCGGCGGCCAGACGCCGCTCAAGCTTGCGCGCGCGCTCGAGGAAGCCCGGGTGCCGATCCTCGGCACCTCGCCCGACGCCATCGACCTCGCCGAGGACCGCGACCGCTTCAAGCGCGTTCTCGACAAGCTCCATCTCAAGCAGCCCAAGAACGGCATCGCCTATTCGGTCGAACAGGCACGCCTGGTGGCCAGCGATCTTGGCTTCCCGCTGGTGGTGCGCCCGTCCTACGTGCTCGGCGGCCGCGCGATGCAGATCATCCGCGAGGAAGGCCAGCTCGGCGACTACCTGCTCGATACGCTGCCCGAGCTCGTGCCCGCGGACGTCAAGGCGCGCTACCCCAACGACAAGACCGGGCAGATCAACACCGTGCTCGGCAAGAACCCGCTGCTGTTCGACCGCTATCTGTCGGACGCCATCGAGGTCGACGTCGATTGCCTGTGCGACGGCAAGGACACCTTCGTCGCCGGCATCATGGAGCATATCGAGGAAGCCGGCATTCATTCCGGCGACAGCGCCTGCGCGCTGCCGCCGCACTCGCTCGACCCGGCGACCATCGCCGAGCTCGAACGCCAGACCCGCGCGCTCGCGCTCGGCCTCGATGTCATCGGCCTGATGAACGTGCAGTACGCCATCAAGGACGGAGAGATCTACGTACTCGAGGTCAATCCGCGGGCATCGCGCACGGTGCCGTTCGTCGCCAAGGTCGTCGGCATGCCGGTGGCCAAGATCGCCTCGCGCCTGATGGCCGGCGAGAAGCTCGCCGACTTCAAGCTCAAGCCGGCGAAGCTCAACCATGTCGGCGTCAAGGAGTCCGTGTTCCCGTTCGCCCGCTTCCCCGGCGTCGACACCGTGCTCGGCCCGGAGATGCGCTCGACCGGCGAGGTGATGGGCCTCGATCGCTCGTTCGCGGTCGCGTTCGCCAAGAGCCAGCTCGGCGGCGGCACGCGTGTGCCGCGCTCCGGCACCGTGTTCGTGTCGGTACGCGAGGATGACAAGACGCGCATTCTCGATGCAGTCCGCCTGCTGGCGGGCCTCGGCTTCCGCGTCCTGGCGACGTCGGGCACCCAGCGCTTCCTCGTGGACAACGGCGTGCCGGCCGAGAAGGTCAACAAGGTGCTGGAAGGACGACCGCACATCGTCGACGCCATCACCAATGGCGACGTCCAGCTCGTTTTCAATACCACCGAGGGACCACAGGCCCTGGCCGACAGCCGCTCCCTGAGGCGAGCTGCCCTCTTGCATAAAGTACCGTACTACACCACTCTTTCCGGGGCCGTGGCGGCCGCGCAGGGAATCCGCGCCTATCTCGGCGGAGATCTCGAGGTCCGCACGCTGCAGAGCTACTCTTCCGACCTCTAGCGTCCGCCCACCGGCCTCGCGCAGGCCGGCCAGGACGCGGACGACGGACCGTTCAGCCAGCTGCAATGACTGCGATCCGTCGCAGCATGCGACCGGGCAAGCGGTTCGATGCGGAGTTGATCCGGCCCGCGCGATCTGCGGCCAAGCCGTGATCTCGCTGGAACCAGTAGATCGAGACTGTGTTCCCTTTCGGCGCTCGCTCCTGTTTCGGAGCAGAGCAAAACATGATGTTTCGCGTTTCGGACGTCCGATCGGCGCCGGGCGCGAAAACCGAGGACGACGACGAATGGTTGATAAAGTTCCGATGACCCAGGCTGGACACACTGCCCTGGAGGAAGAACTGAGGCAGCGTCAGCAGGTTGAGCGCCCGCGCATCATCGAGGCGATCGCCGAAGCGCGCTCCCATGGCGACCTGTCGGAAAACGCGGAATACCATGCCGCCAAGGAAGCGCAGTCGCATAACGAAGGCCGCATCGCAGAGCTCGAGGACAAGCTCGCGCGCGCCGACGTCATCGATGTGAGCAAGCTGTCCGGCGACACCATCAAGTTCGGCGCGACCGTGACGCTGATCGACGAAGACACCGAGAAGAAGGCGGTGTGGCAGATCGTCGGCGAGCCGGAAGCGGACGCCAAGAAGGGGCGCATCTCGATCACCTCGCCGCTCGGGCGCGCACTGATCGGCAAGACCAAGGGATCGTCTGTTGAGGTGATGGCGCCCGGCGGGGCCAAGGCCTATGAGATCGCCAACGTCGAGTGGCGGTAACCCGCAGGAAACTGCACCTTCGTGCTCCGATCGATCAAGCCGCAGCCCCTTGGGCTGCGGCTTTTTCATGGCTCGCATCCCACGCTCACATAACTCTTCGTGATCAGGCGGCTTTCCGGAGCCCCTTTTGACGCCGGTCGTATTGCACCGCCCTGTCCGCGCATGGGATAAATCATGAGCTTCGCTGCAGCCCGACAACGGGCACGGCGGGGCTGCACACATCACATTCCACTACGGCCAAACACTGGGGGATCAGAATGGCTTTGGACAACGTCGCGGACGCCTGGCGCCCGCGCCTTCTCAGCTTGCTGCGTTTCGTCACCGGGTTGCTGCTGTTTCAGTACGGCGTCGCCAAGATCTTCAAGTTTCCGGTGCTGCCCTACTTCGCCAACATCCCGCCGCTGATCACGGTGGCCGGCCTGCTCGAACTCGTGCTCGGCGCGCTGCTGCTGGTCGGTCTGTTCACGCGACCCGTGGCCTTCATTCTCGCCGGCGAGATGGCGTTCGCCTATTTCCTCGGCCACATGTTCAAGAGCGGCGAACCGGTTTTCCTGCCGCTGATCAATGGCGGCACCGCGGCGATCCTGTTCTGCTTCACCTGCCTGTATCTCGCCGCTGCCGGCGGCGGACCGCTCAGCCTCGACGCGATCATCCGCAAGAAATAGACCGCAGACGCGCTTCGGCGCAGGCCGGTACATCGACAAACGCCGCGCCGTGGACTCCGTCCACGGCGCGGTTGTCGTTTCAGGCGGTGGTGGCGCGTCGTGCCGTCGCCGGATGCAGCTTCATCTCCAGCGGCACGGCCGCCTCGTTCTTGGAGTTGTGCAGCACCAGCGATGTCCTGACATTGCGCACATGCGGCGCGGCCGTGAGATGCGAGACGAAATGCTGAAAGGTCGCCATGTCGGGCGCCACGCACTTCAGGATGAAGTCGACCTCGCCCGACAGCATCCAGCATTC
The DNA here is from genome assembly GCF_018131225.1 of Bradyrhizobium sp. U87765 SZCCT0048. GTDB lineage: Bacteria > Pseudomonadota > Alphaproteobacteria > Rhizobiales > Xanthobacteraceae > Bradyrhizobium_A. The sequence continues at coordinate 2,757,936 of NZ_JAFCMM010000001.1, forward strand.
GCGTACCAGTGGCTCGCCCCGCACGAACTGCTCGAACGCGCGCAGGTCCGCATCGGCCTGGCTGGAGAGATGGACTGACGCGAACACGGTGACATCGAAGCCGAGCCGATAGGGATCGAGCAGGCCACGGTATCCCTGGATGTAGCCAGCATCCTCCAGCGCCTTCACGCGGCGCAGGCAGGGCGGCGGCGAAATGCCGACCCGCTTGGCGAGCTCGACATTGGTAATTCGGCCATCAGCCTGAATTTCATGAAGAATTTTCAGATCGATCTCGTCGAGACCCTTGGACACGGACGCAGGCTTCCTCAATTGGCACGACAGCCGACGGTGGCTGTCGGTCTTTCATACCGCAGCGCCCTCGGTTTTGCGAAATTTTATTGCTTTGAAAATACGGAGCCAGCGGTGATGGCACGCAAGTGACACCGACGCCAGAAAATCGGTGAATATGGGTTGCATAACTTGCATGGCTGCCCAGATAACCTAAGATGAATTTTGCTGTTTTTGATGCACTGCAGCCACCTTTCTGAGCAGTTTCGGCCTCCTCGCGACCATGACGTCGGGGGAGCGAGGATGGATCCATGTCTTCTGCCAACACGCCCGCCACCACCTCCGCCGCTTCCCAGCCAATCCACGCCAAGGTGGTGATCATCGGATCCGGGCCGGCTGGTTATACCGCCGCGATCTATGCGGCCCGGGCGATGCTCGAGCCCATCCTGATCCAGGGCATCCAGCCCGGCGGCCAGCTCACGATCACCACCGATGTGGAGAACTACCCGGGCTTCGCCGACGTCATCCAGGGTCCCTGGCTGATGGAGCAGATGGAGAAGCAGGCCACCCATGTCGGCACGCGGATCGTCACCGACCACGTCAACAAGCTCGAGCTCGGGCGCCGTCCGTTCCGCATCACCTGCGACTCCGGCGACGTCTACATCGCCGAGACCGTGATCCTGGCGACCGGCGCGCAGGCGCGCTGGCTCGGCTTGCCGTCGGAAGAAACCTTCAAGGGCTTCGGAGTCTCGGCCTGCGCCACCTGCGACGGCTTCTTCTACCGCAACAAGGAAGTGTTCGTGGTCGGCGGCGGCAACACCGCCGTCGAGGAAGCGCTGTTCCTCACCAACTTCGCCTCCCAGGTCACGCTGGTGCATCGCCGCGACTCGCTGCGGGCCGAGCGCATCCTGCAGGACCGCCTGTTCAAGCATCCCAAGATCAAGGTGATCTGGGACACCGCGGTCGAGGAGATCCGCGGCGCCCAGAACCCGTCGAAGGTCACCCATATCCGCCTGAAGAACCTGAAGACCGGCGCGGTCAACGACCTGCCGGCAGACGGCGTCTTCGTCGCCATCGGACATGCGCCTGCGACCGATCTGGTCGCCGGCCAGCTCAAACTCAAACCGTCGGGCTATGTCGAGATCGCCCCGCATTCGACCGCGACCTCCGTGCCGGGCGTCTTCGCCGCCGGCGACGTCGCGGACGAGACCTATCGGCAGGCAGTGACCGCCGCCGGGCTCGGTTGCATGGCCGCTCTGGAAGCAGAGCGCTTCATCCATGCCGCCGCCAGCGAGCGCGCGGCCGCCGAGTAGAGCGAATGGACGGACAAGTTTGATGCCTCAGAATCGTCACGGATCGATATCGATGGATTGGGACAAGCTAAAGGTCTTTCATGCTGCAGCGGAAGCCGGCAGCTTTACCCACGCGGGAGAGCAATTGGGGTTGTCCCAGTCCGCTGTGTCCCGCCAGGTCAGCGCGCTGGAGCAGGAGCTGTCGGTCTCGCTGTTTCATCGCCATGCCCGCGGCCTCATCCTGACCGAACAGGGCGACCTGCTGTTTCGCACCGCCCACGACGTCTTCATGCAGTTGCAGGCGGCACGCGCCAAGCTGACCGACAGCCGCGAGCGTCCGAGCGGCGAGCTCAAGGTCACCACCACCCCCGGCGTCGGCATCAACTGGCTTATTCCGCGTCTCGGCGAATTCACCTCGCTGTATCCAGAGATCCGCGTGCAGCTGATGGTCACGGACGAGGAACTCGACCTGTCGATGCGCGAGGCCGATGTCGCGATCCGCACCCGCAAGCCGACCCAGCCCGACCTCATTCAGCGCAAGCTGTTCTCGATCGGCTTTCACGCCTACTGCTCGCCGGAATACATCAAGCGCTTCGGCACACCGCGCACGCTCGACGATCTGGACAGCCACCGCATCATCATCCTCAGCGACTCGCAGGTTCCGTCCCACCTGCAGAACCGCGCCTGGCTGATCGAGGCAGGCCGCAACGGTTCGGGTCCGCGCGAGCCGTACTTCAAGGTCAACAACATCCTCGGCCTGCTGCGCGGTTGCCAGCAGGGCCTCGGCATCGCTGCACTGCCCGACTACCTCGTCGACGAGAACAGCCGCCTCGTGCAGCTGTTCGGCGAAGCCGACTCGATCCAGCTCGACACCTACTTCGTCTATCCGGAAGAGCTGAAAACCGTTGCCCGCGTGCAGGTTTTCCGCGACTTCGTGGTGAGCAAGGCGCAGCGCTGGCCATCATGATCCTGTGATTGCTCCCGCCAACTCCGCATGACTGACATGCGGAGTGGGCTGTTGCCGCATGACGCGAACAGGAATCAAATGAACCCACTGAACGCTTGCGGTTGCGCATCGTCCCCCTCCTCCAGTGACCGCGGGGCTTCAGCTATCCCTCTTGGAAGGTGATTGTGTCGGCCTCTCATGGCCATAACTGACCAGCCGGGCTCGCAAGAGTCCGGCTTTTTCTTTTTGCGCCGCTCGCTTCCTGCGCTCTTCGCTTTTGCGAACAACTGAACGCCGACGCGATGGCCGGCGTTCACGTCCAATGTCGTTTTGTTGCCATGCGTGATGGGAACACGCATGGCGCAGGAAGCGCAGCTACAGACGCAGCCGCGCCAGCCGCAACGCATTAGCGATCACACTGAACGACGACAGTGCCATCGCCGCGGCCCCGACCATCGGTGACAGCAAAAGGCCGAACACCGGGTAGAGCACGCCGGCGGCGATGGGCACCCCTGCAGCATTGTAGACAAACGCAAACGCGAGGTTCTGCCGGATGTTGCGCATGGTCGCCTGCGACAGTGCCCGTGCCTGCACGAGGCCATTGAGATCGCCGCGAAGCAGTGTGATGCCCGCGCTCTCGATGGCGACGTCGGTGCCGCCCCCCATCGCAATACCGACATCGGCACTGGCCAGCGCCGGCGCGTCGTTGATGCCATCGCCAGCCATCGCGACGCGCCGTCCCTCCGCCTTCAACCGCTCCACCACCGCGCCCTTGCGCTCGGGCAGCACGCCAGCCTCGATCTCGTCGATGCCGAGGCTGCGCGCGACGGCTCTTGCCGTCGCTTCGTGGTCACCCGTCAGCATGATGATCCGCAAGCCTTCCTTGCGCAGCGCATCGAGCGCGGCCCGCGCACCAGCCTTGACGGGATCGGCGATCGCGATCACGCCGGCAGCCTTCCCGTCGACAGCGACATGGATCACCGTGGCGCCATCCACGCGCCGCTGCTCGGCCTGCACTTCGAGCGCGGCCACGTCGACGCCGTTTTCGGCCATCAGCATCGCATTGCCGAGCAAGACCCCTCGTCCGTCGACAAGGCCAGACGCGCCCTTGCCGACCGGTGACTGAAAGTCCGCGACATCCGCCAGAGTCAGCCCCCGCGCCTTTGCTTCCGCGAGGATGGCATGGCCGAGCGGATGCTCGCTGGCGCGCTCGACGCTGGCCGCGAGCCGCAGCAGTTCCGGCTCTGCGACATCGCCGGCAGCGACCACGGCGACCACCTTCGGCTTGCCTTCGGTCAGTGTGCCGGTCTTGTCGATCACCAGGGTGTTCACCGCCTCCATGCGCTCGAGCGCGTCTGCATCGCGGATCAGGATACCTGCTCGCGCGCCGCGGCCGACACCAACCATGATCGACATTGGCGTCGCCAGCCCGAGCGCACACGGACAGGCGATGATCAGCACGGTGACCGCGGCCACGAGGCCGAACGACAGCCGCGGCTCCGGTCCGAACATCGCCCAGGCCGCGAAGGCCAGCACGGCCACGGCGATGACCGCCGGCACGAACCAGCCGGCGACGCGGTCGGCGAGCCGCTGGATCGGCGCGCGCGAACGCTGCGCCCGCGCCACCATGTCGACGATGCGTGCCAGCATGGTGTCGCGGCCGACCTTTTCGGCCTTCATCACGAGACCGCCGCTCTGGTTGAGCGTGCCGCCGATCACCGCGGCGCCCTCGCCCTTGCCCACCGGCATCGCCTCGCCGGTCACCATCGATTCATCGATGCTGGAGCGGCCCTCGACGATGACGCCATCGACCGGAATGGTCTCGCCGGGGCGGACCCGCAGCAGGTCGCCGGCGACCACGTCTTCCAACTGCACGTCCTCGTCGCCGCCGGCACCGATCCGCCGCGCCATCTTCGGCGCGAGACCAAGCAGCGCCTTGATCGCCCCCGACGTGCGTTCACGCGCGCGCAGCTCCAGCAGTTGCCCGAGCAGCACCAGCACGGTGATCACCGCCGCCGCCTCGAAATACACCGCCACTGCGCCGTGATGGTCGCGGAACGCATCCGGAAACACCTGCGGCGCAAAGGTTGCGACCACGCTATAGAGCCACGCCACGCCGGTGCCCATGGCGATCAGCGTGAACATGTTGAGATGGCCGGTCTGCAGCGAACGATAGCCGCGCACGAAGAACGGAGCGCCCGCCCAGGCAACCACCGGCGTCGCCAGCGCGAGCAGCACCCAGTTGGCATAGGGCGCGGCGATAATCGACACCCCGGCAAGGTGAGCCGCCATGTCGATGACCGCAACCGGGATCGTCAGCACCAGCGCGATCCAGAATCGGCGGGTCATGTCCACGAGCTCTGGATCCGGCTTGTCGTCCAGCGTCACCATCTCCGGCTCGAGCGCCATGCCGCAGATCGGGCACGAACCGGGACCGACCTGGCGCACCTCCGGATGCATCGGGCAGGTGTAGATCGCATCGGCGGCGACGGGCTGCGACGATGGTCGCTTCAGCTTCGGCGCCGGCGGCGTGCGTGACAGATAGGTCTGCGGATCGGCCTCGAACTTGGTGCGGCAGCCGGCCGAGCAGAACAGATATTCTTGGCCATCGTGCGTGAAGCGGTGCCTGGCCGTCGCCGGATCGACGCTCATGCCACAGACCGGATCGATCGCAAGCGCCGCGGCTGCGTCGTGATGATGGTGATGGTGGCCATGGACGCCGTGATGATCGGCATGGTCATGTTGACAGCAGGAATGCGACGGCGGCGGCGCGGCCGCGCCGGCAGGCCCCTCATGGGCGCAACAGGACCCGTCGTTCTTCCCCGCTGTCGACATCTTGCACTCCTCCGGCGCCGCGCGCTGCCTGCATCAGGGGCCTTGCAATACATACCCCATGGGGGTATATAGAACCCATGCGCACCGAGATCAAGTCATCCTGTCTGAAACGCCTCAAACGTATCGAGGGGCAGATTCGCGGTCTCGCCGGGATGGTCGAGGAAGATCGCTATTGCATCGACATCGTGACCCAGATCGCGGCAGCCCGAGCGGCGCTGCGCCGGGTTGAGGAAGAGGTGCTGCGTGACCACGTCGCCCACTGCGTCGAACACGCCATCAGTTCCGGCGACAAGGCCGAGCAGCGTCGCAAGATCAGCGAGCTGATGGACGTGATCAGCCGCGCCGAGCGCTGAAACGGCGGTTCCGGTTCCCGTCCTGCTACGTCGGCGTGTCCAGCGCGAGACGCTCGCTCGATCATCGCGATTGTCACACACATTTCGCCGCGGATCGTTCAAACCATTTACCTTGTTGCACAATCATACCGCCCGCGGCCCTATGCATTTACCTTGCATTACGCCGTATCCCCGTATGCCCCGAAAGGAGAGACAACCGGGCACGGCTATCCATGTTCAAGGTCTACAACTGCATCGTTACGGCTCATGACCTCAGCCTCGTGGCGCTCGCAGCCGTCATCTGCGCGCTCGCATCATTCGCGGCCGTGAACCTGCTCCGCCATGCGCGCGGGTCGCGGGGACGGATGCGCGACGTCTGGCTGATGATTGCCGCGATCTCGACCGGATCCGGCATCTGGGCGACCCATTTCATCGCGATGCTGGCCTTCAGCCCGGGCATTCCAAACCGCTACAACATCATTCTCACGCTGGCGTCGCTGATCCTGGCGATGCTGATGACCGGCGCCGGCCTTGCGGTATCGCTGCTGCCGAACTGGCGCCCCGGTCCCTGGCTCGGCGGCGCCATCGTCGGAGGCGGTATCGCAGCCATGCACTACACCGGCATGGCTGCATTCGAGATCCAGGGAATCGTGTTCTGGGATCATGTGCTTGTCCCCGTGTCGATCGCACTCGGCGCCGTGCTCGGCGCCGTGGCACTGCCGGTCGCCCTGAGCGCCAGATCGCAGACGTGGAAAGCCGCCGGCGCGCTGCTGCTGACGCTCGCCATCGTCAGCCATCACTTCACCGCGATGGGCGCAGTATCGATCATTCCCGACCCGACCATTCCGATTTCCGAACTGACGATCCCGACCGGATGGCTGGCCGCCGGTGTCGCCATCGCAAGCTTCAGCATCATCCTGCTGGCGTTGGCCGGCGTCGCGCTCGACATCCACGATCGCCGCCGCTCGGAACTGGAATCGGACCGCATGCAGAGCCTCGCCAACGCGGCGGTCGAGGGCCTCGTGCTGATCAGTGAAAACGCCATCGTCACGGTCAACAACAGCTTCGCGCGACTGAGCGGCTACAACCTCGACGACCTCGCCCACAACAGCCTCTCCACCTGCTTCCCCGACGTCCAGTTGCAGGCCCGCCTGCTGTCATCCTCCGATCAGCCGATCGAGACCGAGCTGCATCATCGCAACGGCGCGGTGCTGCCGGTGGAAGTGATCCTGCGGCCGATGAATTACGGTGGCCGGCCGCATCACGTGATCGCGGTGCGCGATCTGCGGGCCCGCAAGGAAGCCGAACGCCACATCCGCTATCTCGCCCATCACGACGCGCTGACCTCGCTGCCCAACCGCAGCCACTTCAATGCGCGGCTCGATCAGGAAATTACGCTTGCACTGGCGCGGGGCGAACGGCTTGCAGTCCTCTGCCTCGATCTCGACCGCTTCAAGGAGATCAACGACCTGTTCGGCCACGCCGCCGGCGACAAGGTGCTGCAGACGGTCGCCGAGCGTGTGACCACGCTACTCGGCGAACGCCAGATGATGGCGCGCCTCGGCGGCGACGAGTTCGCCATCCTGGTCCCCGAGCTGGCGGGGCCGACGACGGCCGGCCGGCTCGCCGAGGACGTGCTCGATGCGCTGCGCCAGGAAATCGGCGATTCCGACCCCGAGGGCATCCTCTGCAGCATCGGCATTGCGCTGTTCCCTGATGACGCGCGCGACCGCGAGGGTCTGCTTACCCACGCCGACACCGCGCTCTATCGCGCCAAGACCGAGGGGCGCTCGACCTTCCGCTTCTTCGAGGCGAAGATGGGCGTCGAGGTGCGCGACCGCCGCGAACTCGAGCACGACCTGCGCCACGCCACCGCGCGCGGCGAACTGCGTCTCGTCTACCAGCCGCAGCAGGATATCCAGAATCACGAAGTCACCGGCTTCGAGGCTCTGCTGCGCTGGCATCATCCGCAGCGCGGCCTGGTGTCGCCAGCGACCTTTATTCCGATCGCCGAGGAGACCGGCTCGATCATCGAGATCGGCAACTGGGTGCTGCGCGAGGCCTGCCGCGAGGCAGCATCATGGTCGCGCCCCCTGACCATCGCCATCAACGTCTCGGCCGTGCAGATCCACAGCGCCAACTTCGCGCAGATCGTACACCAGACGCTGCTGGAAACCGGGTTGTCGCCGGGGCGGCTCGAAATCGAGATCACCGAGACGGCGCTCGTGCGCGACCTCAACCGCGCGCTGACCACGCTGCGGCAGATCAAGGCATTCGGCATCCGCATCGCGATGGACGACTTCGGCACCGGCTACTCGTCGCTGTCCAACCTTCGCGCGTTCCCGTTCGACAAGATCAAGATCGATCGATCGTTCATCACGTCGGTCAACGCCAATGAGCAGGCCGCGACCATCGTTCGTGCGGTGCTCGGTCTCGGCCGTGGCCTCGGGCTGCCGGTGCTCGCCGAAGGCGTCGAGACCAGCGACGAACTGTCGTTCCTGCGCAGCGAACACTGCGACGAGGTGCAGGGCTATCTGGTCGGCAAGCCATCGGCGATCGACGTCTTCCGCAACCTCACCCACGATGAGCCCGCTGCCATCGACACGCCGCCGGTGACCGCAACGGCGCGCGTGGCCTGACCATCGCGATCGCCCAAACGAAAAACGCGCGAGACCCGCGCGTTTTATCTGGCGAATTGTCGGTTGGAGAAGTCAGGCCGCCTGCTTGTGCATCGCGCCGGCGCTCGAAGCCATGCCGCGGATCGCCTTCACAGAACGCTCGATCGCGGACCACAGCCGGCTGATCTCGGTCGCCGCGCGGCCTTCCGCATTGTACTCGCGTGCCCCCTCGCCATGGGCCAGCGCCAACAGCAGATCGGCACGGTTGGTCACTTGCCCGCTCCACACTGGCGCCCTGAACTTGGCGAGTGCTTCGCGTGCGAGCGTGACAATCGGACTTTCCTGATCGTTGCGCATCGCTGGCGCGCCGTTGATGACGACGGCGTAGGGCTTGCGTGCCGAACGGCAGGTGGAAATCGTTTCCTGTACGGCATCGATATCGAAGACGCCCGGACGCGCCGGGATCACGACCATCGTCGCACAGCTGATGGCATCCTCGACGACCGCAGAGGTGTTCGGCGGCGTATCGATGAACACCCACTCGAAACCGTTGCGCTTTGCGGCGGCAACGAGCTCGCTGACCGAGCGCGAGGCGGTGCGGATCGGCGGCTCGTTGGTGCCGCGCAGCTTCTGCCACAGGCTGAGAGACCCCTGCGGGTCCGCATCGATCAACAGGCAGGGCTTGGATGTCTTGTGCACATGGGCCGCGAGGTGTGCGGCGAGAGTACTCTTGCCAGAGCCTCCCTTACGCGAAGCAAAAACAATGACGTTCATAGCTTGGCCTCCAGATTGACCCCAGGGCCGAAAAATGAATCAAAATTTTGATTCGTTAAAGCAGAAACTCCGATAGCAAGTCTTGCGTTCGCCGATTTGCATCGGGCATCGGCTTTTGAGTCACATCATGCGGCGCAACTGGATTGTGGCAAAAAGTTGATTCAGCTCAGCGTGTTGTCCGATTGCGATGCAACAGCGAAGCTTGCGTGGCGCGGCGCAAAGCTTTCGCCCCGAGAACACCCGTAACAATGCGTACACACGGCGCAGACTCCGGTGCGTGGTGATTTCACGCCGCGGTCGCAGCAGTCAGCGGGTCGGATCCGACTGCAGATGCACGGAACGAGAAGCCGACATGAGCATGCATCCGGTGCCGCGATGTTCGCAGCATGCGCCTGCTGGCCGCGACGGAGCGCCGCAGCCGCGACTGGCACGGTCATCAGATCTGGGTCGCGCCCCGTACCTCACAGGCACCGTCGGCAGCCTGCGTGTCGACGAAGCCGAAGCTGACCTTCTTGAAGGTCTGCTCCGAGTTCGGCTTGATCGGACCGGCGATGGTCTGCTGGATCTCGGTGACCTTGCCGGTGCTGCGCGTCGTGAACACGCAGCGGATCTTGATGTCCTTGACCGCGAACGGATTGTCGTTGCCGAGGGTGATGTCGGCGATGCCGACATTGGTGTGTCCCCCCTTGCGCCAGACCTGCTTGATCACCTTCACCGCGTCGGCGGGATCCGCAGCGGCCGCAGCAAACGGCAGCACCGCGACGGCAAGCATGGCGAACGCTGATCTTTTCATGACGATCCTCATTCGAAGACGCGACGAGCGCGTCGATGACGGCGCGCAAAGTCTATCCCGACGGCCGCGTTCCCGCAGCTCTTTTGTCGCCGCACGCGCAAAGGTCGCAAGCGTCACGACGCGATGATCCGGGAAACGGTGCCGCCACCGATGATCCCGAACCAGATGACGATCAGCAGGACGATCCGCAGCACGCTGAACGGGCGATGACGGACAACGATCTCTCCGTCGCGATCCCAGGTGGTCTGGCCGTCGCGCTTCAGCGTGACATAGGCAACGACGATCGTGACCAGATTGACGAACGGAATCCACAGTCCCTGTCCTCTGACCAGGACGGCAAATGCCCGCCAGAAGGCGAGCCTGAACGGCAGCCGTCGGCCCTCTGCGGTTCTCAGCGAGATGCCGTACAGCGCCTTTCCCGGCGTCGTACCGAAACGGCTGATGCAGAACGCCTCGATCAGCAGGAAGAAGACGACGATCACCAGCAGCAGCGGGAAAGGCAGGAGGGCCAGCACCAGCGGCGAGAGGACCGGAAAGACGACCGAGCCCGCAGCCACGGCGATGATGGCGACAATGGCGAACGGAAGGAACGCAAACGATCCATCGAGCGATCTGGCAAAGAAGCGGCGCCATGGGTGGGTCTTCGGCACGAGATCCGACGCCGCCTCCGCCTGCGACGGATCAAGGCGCGCGGCGGCTACCACCTGCGCCCCGCGCGGCAGCTGGGCCGCCGAACGGCGCAGCCGCAGCCGCTCGACAATCGTCGGCGTCTCGGCGGCCTTGGTCCAGCCGGCCATGCCGTCGATCCAGACCAGCGTGTTGAGGCCCGTGCCGTTAGTTCGGAGCGCATCGACAAGGCCGCCGAAGTCGACGGGACCCGCGGTCTCGCCCTTGAGATTGACGTAGTACCAGAGCTCGCTCATGACGTTCCCCCTCCCCGTGGAGCCGCCATGCACGCACGCCAGTCCGCTCAACGCTGGCCGAACAGCCTGACGGCTGCGCGGCCGCACCGCGGAGAGATGGCGAAGACATGCAGGTTCCCACGCCACAAACCGGCACGGCGGCAAGCCCCCCTCGAGCCACCAGCAGACAGTGCCGCGGAGGGGTCAGTCAACCCGGTGATGGGCGACAGGATGGACAATGCCATCGGTTACGATTGCGCGGGCCCGAACCACCGGCGTCCTGCGGCAGAGACCGCGGATTGCGTTTCCAGGCCTTGTCGCCAGGTACGAAGCCCTTGAAAATCCTCATGTGTTGGTTGCACGGTGTCGCGCACCACCGCCTGTGAACACGCCTGAGCGCCCGAAATGCAGACCCCGGCACAAGCGGCGTCCCGAGCGGGAGGCGCAAGGTGAAAGCGACGCGGACCGACCGAACGATCGACAGCCGAGCACTTGAAAACGCGCACTGTACCTGGACGAGCTCATTGTCGAAGGCTTTCGCGACAGGCCTCGCAACAACCGTTGCCAAGCCATTTCGATGCCGCGCCATCAGCAATGCGTCATCCGGAATTGCGCGCGGCCGTGATCAGTTGGTCCTCGCGATCTTGTCGGTCAGATATTCGTTCAGATCGCGAAAGTCCTTCACCGTCCATGTGAACGGCGGCAGTTTCACGCCGTTCGCGCGCAAGGTCGCAGGAATGAGATCGCCGTTTGGACGGAGGATCACGGAAGAGACAATGACGCCAGGATAGTCAAGCAGGCGCTTCTTGAAGGCGGGCGTGGTGAGATTGGGTGTCGGCGGATTGCTTTTATCAGCCAGCGGCCCGGTGCCCTTGACGTCATTTCCGTGGCACATGGCGCAACGGCTGACAAAAATCCGTTCGCCATTTCTGCTGTCTGCAAAAGACACCGAAGGCATGCAAAGCGCGATCGCCAATGCAGCAGCAATGAACTTCTTCTCAGCGATCATGACGTCGTGCCTTCCAATCGTGCCGGGCCATGTCGCATGACATCATGACCAGGGGTTTGCAGCGAGTTGGCACCGGCGTTTGCGAAGCGCGTTGAGCCCGTGCAGGATATCCAAGAGCAAGATGGACAGCCTACGCTCTCGCCAGCCGCATAATGACGCAAAGCGCCGATTGGCTTGAAGCGGTGCGTGCGCCGCTGTTCGCCGATGGCATCGAACGCGGGCGTGTCACCATCCATCACCGGCCGCACCAAACCCATGTTGTGGTCGACGGCTCCCCTGCCGATTCCGGCAGAGGACCTGTCAGGCGAGACCACCCTCCCATCCGAAGCCCGCCCTGGCTCCCTGACGGGACCCTGTCCGCGGGCGACCCCGCGGCCTGTGCGGTCGTTCCCTCGCGGGGACAATGGAAGGCGCCCCTGTGGGCACTGGAACGGCATTGTTCTGGGATCATGGATCGTCGGCCCGGGTCTAGCCCGGTTCGTCACCGGTCTGGGAAACCGGCCGGCCGGAGGCCTCAGACTTTGAATGTGATGGTACAGTTGGGTGGGCTCGAACCACCGACCTCCTGTTCCACAGACAGGCGCTCTAACCAACTGAGCTACAACTGCATTCTTGATGGCGGGCGTTCAGTCAGGTCCAGCTGGGGACCCGGACGACGGCCCGCGAACGCGCCGGAAACTATGAGCATCGCGGCCCTTTGGCAAGGCCATCGGACCGGTTTGGACAACGTTCTTGCGGCTTTGAGCCGCCCGGACGCGCCGAAGGGGCCGGCTCGGGATCCGGAGCGGTGTTACAGGCCGGTCTTGAACGCCTTGGCGGCGCTGGACTTGATCGGCTCGACCGTGTCGGTCGCGACCTTCTGGCCGAGTTCGACAAGATCCTTCGACTGGGTGGTCAGCAGTTCGAACTGCTTGCGGGCGTGGCTGTTCATCAGCTCGAACGCATCGGTCACCGACCTGGAACCGAGGAGCGCCTGGGCAAAGCCGAAGGCCTCGTCGGTGTTGGTGCGGGCGATCTCCAGCAGCTTGGTCGCATAGTCGCTCGCGCCGCGTGTCGCCGACTGATAGGCAGCCTCGATGGCGCCGTTGTTTGCCTCGGCGGCTTCCTTGAACTTCTGATAGCCGTCGCGGGCCTGGGCAAAGCCCTTTTCAGCAAATGCGCGCATATTTTCCGGGAAATCGCCGAGGGCGGCCGGAGAAAACGAGAAGGGATCGGAATCATGAGCCATGGCGGCGGTCCTTCGGCGGGTTTTGGGAAACGCGGAACCCGGCCAGAGGCCGCAGGCCATCCGCAAGGATCGATTGCAGGCCGTCGCCGGCCTGCAATCCTTTCGAATTACAGCAAGAGATTGTGCATTGCAACATAAACCGGCGCCGAATCCCGCCAGCGGACCCGCCCGACTATTTCGGCTTCGCCACGTCCAGCGCGGCTCTGGTCACCGCCTGACCGATCTCGCTGGCCTGCTCGGCCAGCGTGCGCATCTGGGCCTGGACGTAGTCGCTATGCAGCTTCATCACCTCGGTGATGTCCTTGGCCCGCAGCAGATGCTCGGCATAGTCGAGCGACGCGGCGATGTTCTTTTCGGCGAATGTGATCGCCTTGACGCTGACGTCCTTCGCCCCGGCCCGCACGGCCTCGTTGCGGCCCTCGAGCGAGGTCGCAGCCTGCTGCGCCGAATTGAGGAAGCTCTCGAAAGCCTTGCGCGCCTGATCGAAACTGGCCTCCGCCATGGCCCGCAGCTCCTTGGGGACCTCAAACTTGTTCTGCTCCATCGCCTGCCTCCCTGCTTGTCGCCGATCCCGGCGCTCATCTTGTCTTGCGGCCGGCGGCCCGAGAACCGCGCCTCCGCGGCTCCATCGTGACGGCTCGACCAGCTTTTGCAACCGTTCGCAAATCCCAACGCAAAACCCGTCCCGCGGGTCCGCCGGCCCATAAGAATTAAGGATATCTGAGGTTTGCCGGTATAGGCAGGGAGCCCCGACATGGACCCGGGGGCGGCGGGGCTTTAGTAAAGGTTTTATTAAGACTGTTTACCCTGCGGCCACCGCGTCCGTGGCCGGCGTGCGGGGCGAGGGGAGCCACCGGAGACCATTCGATCGATCATGCCGATCAATGAAGCCGAATTTCAGGTCCGCGGCATCCGCGATCCGCATCTTGCGGTTCACGCGACGAGCGGCCGGCCGGCCTGGCTCTGGGCAAACGACGGCACGCGCATTCTGTGGGCCAATCCGGCCGGCGCGGCCATTTTTGGCGCTGACAACAGCTCCGCGCTCGCCAACCGCACATTCGGGCCGGCCGACCAGCATCGTCGCCAGATCGCCCGCCTGGCCGGGCGCCTCTCGCTGAGCGGCGCGCCTCGCCTCGAGCGCCTGCGCGGCTTCGGGATGTCGCTGGGACAGCTCCTCACCTGCGCCTGCACGCGGCTGGTGTTTACCGGCGGCGGCATCGGGGTGCTGGTGGTCGCGCTGGAGGCCGTCGGCAAAACGCAGCCTTTCGAACTCCGCCTGCAGCACCTCGTCGACGACTTCGACGCCGCCGCCATCGCCTTCACGCCCACGGGGCTGCCGACAGCAGCCAATGCGGCGGCAATGGCGCTGCTGTCGTCGGCTCCGCTGGCGGCCGCCGGCCTCGCGCCACTGGGCCTCGACCAGGCTGGACAGGATGCCCTGCGCGGCGGCCACGCCACGGCCGAAACCAGCCTCGGGCACGTGACCCTGGATCGCGTCGGCCTTGCCAGCGAGCTTGCGCTGATTGCCATCATTGCGCCTCTGCCCGCCGAGAACACCGAACCGGAAGCTGAGCCTGCAGAAGGCGCGACGGAACAAGCGGAGCCCCCATTCCAGACGCAGGAGAGGGCGGCCGAACCGATGCCAGTGGCCCCGCCTCCGGCCGCCGCGGCAGCGAGCGCCCCGCCCGCCGACGAACCGACAGCCGGCCACACCGTTGCGGAGCCGACGACTGCCCCCGCCCCCGCCTCGATCATCCGCCCGCTCGAATCTCTTCCGACACCGCTGGCTGCGTCGCCTGCCCCCATTGCGCCCGCGGCCGACGCCGCTGCCGCGTTGCCAGCCTGCGACAGTTCGGCCTTACATCAGGCGCCGCTCACCGACATCGGCCCGGAGCCCGACCATAGCTCTGCGGCCGCGACGAACGTGGTGCCAACACCGGAGCCTGCGGACACCGCGTCTTCTAAAGCAGTGCGGGGCGCCGTCGAAGAGGCGCAGCATCCATTGCCGCCAGAAGCGCCGCGGTTCACAGAGCCGTCGCCCCCCGATTCGGATGCAGTCGCACACAACGAACAATCGCCGCCGCCTCCTGCCATTATCGCACCCCTGCCAGAGTCCTCGGCGCCCGAGCTGTCGTCGACGCCGCCGCCAGCCATCCAGCCGTCGTACGAACCACTACCTCCCGAGCCGCCGCTCGTTCCACGCCGGCATCCGCTGCGCTTCATGTGGCAGATGGATGCGGAGAACCGCTTCGCCCTCGCTTCGGACGAATTCTCACGCCTGATCGGCCCGCGCACCGCCACCGCATTCGGCCGCCCATGGTCCGAAATTGCCGAGACATTCCACCTCGATCCCTATGGCCGTGTCGCGGCCGCGATCGCCACCCACGACACCTGGAGCGGGATCGTGGTCGCCTGGCCCGCCGACGGCGGCGGCACCCCGCTGCCGGTCGAACTCTCGGGCCTGCCGGTCTTCGACCGCAATCGTCAGTTTGAGGGCTATCGCGGCTTTGGCGTCTGCCGCGACCTCGACGCGCTCGCGCGGCTCGCGGAGCTGCGCCGCCAGGACACCCTGTTGCCGGCACAACCGCTGCACGCGCCGCCGCAGGCGCCATCAGCCGGCGAAGCGCCTCAACCCGTGGACACGCACATGCCCAGCGGTGACACACCTCCCCCGCCTCACGACGCCGGCTCGCCGGTGCCCTCAACGGAAGCGAACAAGCCCGTGGATACTCCCCCGAACGTCGTGCCCTTCCGGCCCGCCACCGACCTGAAGACGCCGACGCTGACGCCCGTGGAAAACAATGCTTTCAACGAGCTGGCACGACAACTCGCCGCACGGCTCGAAAGCGAGCGGCGCGATCTCGATGCCCGCGACGACGCCCACGAAGCGCCTTCGATCGCCCCCGACGAACTGTCATCTGTGCCGGACGAACCGGGCCCGGCAACCGCCGAGGCCCATGCTTCCGGGTTGCCGCACGGCGAGGCCCGGCGCGACACGCTGCTGTACGATCTCATGCCGGTCGGCGTCCTGATCTACCGTCACAACCGTCCGCTCTATGCCAACAAGGCGTTTCTCGCCCGCGTCGGCTACGCCGACTTGCCGGCCCTGATGGGCGCCGGCGGCCTCGACGCCCTGCATGTCGAGCCAGGTGCCGGCGATGGCGTCAGTTCACCTGAACAGGGCGCCCCAGTGACGATCGCTGCGACCGGATGCAACGAGCTGCCGGCCGAAGCGCGGCTGCATCCCATCACCTGGAACGGCGACGACGCCCATGCGCTGATCTTCACTGCGGCCGCAATGCCGCCGGCCCCGCAGCCGCTCGCGCCACCGGTCGCGCCTGCAGCGCAGGTCGATCCCACGCCCGCGACATCGCTCGAAGCGGAGCTCGGCACCATTCTCGACGCCACCGACGACGGCATCCTGATCTTCGACCAGGATGGCAACGTCGTCACCTGCAACCGCGGCGCCGAAGTGATGTTCGGCTATGGCGATCGCGATATCGTTCGCTGCCATCTCACCGATCTGTTCGCGCCCGATGATCGCGACCTCGTCCGCAAAGCCATCGACACCGCCCGCGGCACGACCGGCCAGATCAGCGCGTCCGCCCGCGGCCGCACGCGCAGCGGCGAGATCGTGCCGTTGCGGTTGACGCTCGGCCGCAGCACGGCGAATGGCGAGCGGCTGTTCGCGATCGGGCGCCGTGAGGCTGTTGTGCCCGAAGCCCCAAAGGCGGCCGATGCGCCCCAGCAGCCCGATCGCGCCGCGCATGCCCGCGCCGACATCCTCGCGCGCATCAGCCACGAGGTACGCACGCCGCTGAATGCCGTCATCGGCTTTGCCGACGTCATGATCGAAGAGCGCTTCGGCGCACTCGGCAACGAGCGCTATGCGGCCTACCTCAAGGACATCCGCGCCGCCGGCGAACGGGTGCTCGCCATCATCACCGACATGCTCGACCTGTCGCGCGCCGAGACCGGCAAGCTCGACCTGACCTTCGCCCGGCATGACCTCAACGACCTGGTCGAGAAGTGCGTCACGATCATGCAGCCGCAAGCCAATCGCGAACGCATCATCATCCGCACCTCGCTTGCCCATGCACTGCCGCCGGTCACCGCGGACGCCGGTGCGCTGCGCCAGATCGTGCTGAATCTCGTCGGCAACTCGATCCATGTCGCGCGCGCGGGCGGCCAGATCATCGTTTCGACCGCCCTCACCGATCTCGGCGACGTGGTGCTGCGCATTCGCGACAGCGGCCGCGGCTTCGCGCATGGCGACGGCGAGGCGACGACCGAACCGTCGCGGGCCGCCGCCGAACAGGTCGCGCAGGACAATATCGGCATCAACCTGTCGCTGACCAAGGCGCTGGTCGAAGCCAACCAGGGCCAATTCCATATCAAGGCGACGCCGCAGGCCGGCACGCTGGTCGAAGTCGCCTTCACGCCGAAGGCCGCCCGCGCCGTCTGACCGACAGCGAATCATCGATCGCGGGACTGCGTCGCCGTCTTGTGATCAGCCGTGGATCGTTGTCCCGCTGTCATGAAGCCGTCCGCAAGGACACGCCACAATTGCACCACAGACCGTTGAAACAAGATACGTGTGGTGAGGGGCACTGCTGCTGACCATTCCCTCCGTCGATCGGAATTTCGTCCGGTCATCGGGGATGTCGCGTGCACCCGTGGTGAATGACGTTCGATGCCCGTGACACATTTTCCTTCCAGCCATCACCCGGCCCGTATCGGGTGGCAGCTTGCCTCGCTCGCCGTCGGCGTGCTGGCGATGGCCGGATCGGCACCCGCTGCCGAGAATCCCTGGGCCTTTATCGAGAAGACTGCTCCGGCAGCCTCCGATACCCCCGCCGCAAGGCCTGACGGTGCCAGCGCGTCGGCGGACATCGAAGCCACCGCACTTCCCGACTCCGCCAGCGTCGACTGGAGCGCGCTGAACTCCGGCCAACCGCCGCTGTCCGATGCAGGACGCCGATCGGCATCGCGGGGCAACATCCGCAACATCGACGCCGCTCCCTCGGCGTGGTCGCGCAACAACACGCCGGAAGGTTTTTCCTCGCTGACGGTGAAGCAGGCCGTGACGCCGTTCTGGGATACCAGGGTCGGCGCCGACATGAATGTCGCCAGCGGGCCTTACACGCTTGCTCCGCTCCCGGAAAAGCTCTCTACCGACGCGCGGCTGTCGCAATCGTCCGGCACCGCCTGGGCGTCGATGACCGCGCCCGGCCTCGGACCGGTATGGGACAAGACCGCGATCGAGGCCCGGCTCGATCCGGCGCAGGACACCAGCCGGCTGGGGACGTCGATCAGCAAGTCGCTGCCGCTCGATGGCAACGCCTACTCGCTAACCCTGGAAGGCGGCTATCACGTCATCGAACAGTCGATCACGCCCGCGGCGCGCCGTGCGGCACGCAACTACGAGGTCGATCACGCCGCCAAACTCAACATCGCCGATACCGGCACCAGCTTCATTGCCGGCCAGTCCTACTCGGCCAACGATGACAAGTGGCTCGGGCGGGTGGGCGCCGAGCAAAAGCTGTTCGGCGGGGTCAGCCTGTCGGGCCAGGTCAGCGAAACCGCGACCGGTAGCCTGAATAAAAGCCTGACGGCCGGCTTCAAAAGCAACTGGTAATAATCCCGCTGCTACAACCCTAACGGATTGATACCGAAGGATTGCCGGGGACACGCCGCAGATTGGCCGCGCTATGGTCAAAATCGGCTGGACACATGGCAAGGTCAATTTCGTCGTGCGGGGGACAGTCCGCGCTCGCTCAACGCGAAACAAGGAAAAGCCGATGAATGCCATTCGACCAGAGAAGCCCGAGACTCCCGAGGACGACGCCAACCTGGCGGCCGTAACGGAAGTCGAGGCCGGAATCCGGGACTTCGTACGCAACGACATCGCCTACCTGCGCCGTCCTGCCGCTGGCGCCGCCGGCGACGTTCCCCCTCTGGACGCCTCCGCCGAAGCCACCGTCAGTAGCGTCAACTCGCTGATCCAGCGCGTCGCCGGAACGTCGCTGAGCGAGATCGAAAACCTGATCACCGAGCTCGAGGCGCTGCGTGACCTGCTGCACAACGAAGGTCAGCGCGTGCAGCGGGAGATCGCCGGCTACGCCCAGCTCAGCCAGGCGGCGATGAAGTCGACACGCATGATCGCGGACAACGTCGCGCAGTGGAAGCGCGCGGCGGAAAATGTCCGCCAGCTGTAATCTGCCGGGCCTCTCCGCGAGGCCACGATTCCGGATCCGCCGCCTTCCTTGACCGGAAGTGCGGCGGTTTCCGTCTCCAGCGTCTCTCCGGAGGGAGACGCCAGTGTTGCCCATCTGCAGCACTTTCTCAGCAACCCGGACGCCGGCTTGAACCTTCGCCGGAGAGCTCGCGACCAACCGCCATTGCCACAGGTTCCATGGCGGATTTTACCGATGCACAGGCTGTCGTCCGCAAGCCGCACGCTCCCGGCCATCGACCGGAGCGGCCGCGCATCCGGAAGCGCGGGGGCTTCTTACGTGAAAATCATTCGTCCCAACAATTCAGACCCGATTCCCGTTCCAGCTTCGCGGCACCGCATGGGCAGCATCATCCTGCGCTTCGTGGCGCTGCTCGCGGTGGCGGTTGTGGTTCTGGCGCTGGCCTGGAGTCGCTAGCGCCGCACCGAGGCAGCCGCCCCCGCGGGCTGCGTCCAGGCGGCCGTCACATTCCCGCCGAGCCGCAGATTGACGAACGGTCGCCGCGACGCCATCAGCGCAGGCAGCCGCGGATCATGGACGTGGAGACTGTAGGGCTCCAGCCAGGCGAGATCGCTGGTGAAGGTCCAGGGAAACAGCCTTTGCGGGGTTGGCAGATAGGCGGAGAAACTGCTTTCGTCGATCACCGCGCGGATGACGAGATCGGCGAGCCGCCGCAGTGCGCCGTCATTCTCGGCATAGAGATCGACGCCGCGAGGACGCGCCAGTTCCGCGGTGAACACCAGCGGCATCAGCGAGAAGTTGTGGTAGTGCAGCGCGCGCTCGCCTCGTTTCAGCTCGCGGACCAGCGTGCCGTCGGGCTGGATGTCGCGAATGCCCTCGCGCGCACGTGCGATGCCCGCATCCACCAGATCGGGTCGCCCCGCCAGCGTGCCGATGGACGCAAGGTTGAGGCCTGCCCAATAGACGAGGTTGTTGTGCAGGTGGTTGATGGCATCGGCGTCGCGGGTCGCGGCTGCGATCCGCACCAGCCATGGCGTGATCGCCGGCATCGCGGCAGGCATCGGCCGCCCGGATCGGAGGATACGCAGCAAGACCAGAGCAAAGTCCGTTCCTGCCCAGGATCGCTCGAAATAGCCCTGATAGCCGCCGATCGGCGCCATCAGCGCATCGGCCCTTGCCCATTGGCCCAGCAGATCCGACACGCACGACACATCGCCCGCGTCGGACGCCTTGTTCACCCGTGCGATGAATGCATGAAGCGGCGCGATCGCCCGGCCATATCCAGCCGGGTCGTCGTAGAAGCCGGGGACGTCGATCACAGCGATGGGCGGCGGTACGTCGCAGGCCATGGCGGCTGGCATCATCAGCAACAGGCAGAGGCCCGCCAGAACGAGGCCAAGGCGGGGCCGCTCAGGCCGGATCGGCATCCCGCTCATCATCAGACCTCGACCCGCTGCCGAAACCGGCGAAACAAGCCAAGGACCCGCCGGCGTCGCCTTCCGGCACCAAGGCAACACGAACGCCGGGAATATCCGGAGAGCGAGACGATAGCAGCGAAGCGTGAGCTTAGTGTGACGCTGCGTCATCCTCGAGCTGATAGTGACCGTCGGCCTGGCCCTTGACCACCTGCACAGTGGTGAACATGACCGCCAGCGTTACCGTCGCGAAAATGAAGCCAACGATCTTAAGTCCGGCCCGGTCGGCCATGGCAGTCCCCATTGAAGTCAGTGCTGGTGTGTCGCGAAATAACCGCGATACGTTCAAAAAGTTGCGGCCACATTCTGACGAAAGTCTTAATGAGGCGTTTACCCGGCGGCAGATAGGCAAAAAATGCCGTGCTTGTTCAAGAGCTTTTCCACAAGCACGTGCTCAGCCGGTCCGGCGTGGCAGAAACCCGATGGCCGTGAACGAAAACGCCAGTTCGCCGCGCTGGTTAATGGCGCTGTTACGGGCCTCCAGGATCCCCCACTCGGGCTTCGAGGCCGAGCCGCGCAGCGAGGTGATTTCCGAACTGTAGGTCAGCGTATCGCCGGCGAGCACCGGCTTGTGCCACTTGAGATCACGGAAACCGGGTGACGGCCCCGCGGGCGGCTCGACCACGCCGCGCGCGGTGGCTTCTTCCATTTCCCGGCGGCGCTTGGTCACCAGCAGCTTCATGCCGACCGACGCCACATGCCAGCCGGAAGCCGCGAGGCCTCCGAACAGCGACTGCCGCCCTGCTTCTTCATCGAGATGGAAGGGCTGCGGATCGAACTGACTTGCGAACGCCTTGATCAGCTCGGCAGTGAACGTGAAGGAGCCCAGCTCGCTGCGCGCACCGACCTGCAGATCATCAAGATAAGGCATGGCCGTTCCTCACGCCGCCGGCGCGGCATCGCGCCGCCGGAACATCGCCGGCCAGCGCGCTTCCAGAAGCTTTTGTCCGGAAGCGTTGTGGATGTCGACCTTGAGCGTCACGATACCGAGCTCGGGGCGGTTGCGCGACACCCGCGTTTCCAGAACGTGCACATCGAGCGTGAGATCGTCGCCTGGACGCAGCGGCGAGAGCCACTTCAGCTCGTCTATGCCCGGACCGCCAAGCGAGGTCGAGCGCAACAGAAAGCCGTCGCAGATCATCCGCATCATCAGCGAGCACAAATGCCAGCCCGAGCCTGACAAGCCGCGGAGCATCGAATGCTTCGCCGCCTCCTCGTCGAGGTGCATCGGCTGGGGGTCGAACTCCGCCGCGAACGCAATGATCTCTTCCCGCGTCACATGACGCGGGCCGAACGTCCCGAAATGCCCGGGCTGGAAATCTTCAAATGACAGCATCATGGATGGGGATGGCATCTTGCACAGCCTGATTGTGGCCGTTATTGGCGGCAATCTCAAGCCGTCCGATCCGCACGGCCGGGTTGCGATCTTGCCGCGCAGGCGCGCGGAGGCTAAGCCGTGCGCCGTTGCGCCGCAGCTTCAGACGACCGACCACGCCGCCGGCGCGAGCCTGCCGCAGCGGGTCGGAACATGGTGCATTGTCATGTCGGGGGCCGGCGTTTCGCGCGTCGGTGCCGGTTCGTGGCGTGATTTTGGGGAGAATGCCGATGTTCGAATTTCGCGACTTGTTCCAGTGGGACCGGTTCATCACGCCGACGATCATCAAGCTGTTCTACTGGCTTGTCATCATCCTGATCGGACTGAGCGGCCTGTCGGGTATTCTCTCCGGTCTCGCCTACATGGCGGTCAGCCCGTTCGGCGGGCTCATGGCGATCCTTGTCAGCCTGGTCGGGATCGTGGTCGGCCTCATCTCGGCGCGCGTCGGCGCCGAGTTCATCCTGATCGTCTTCCGCATCAACGAGCACCTGGGCGCGATCCGCGACCAGGGCCAGCACCACTGAGCCCGCTGACCGGGCTCCTCCCGGACGATTGGCCCGGCACGACGCCGGGCGGTCGCCGGACCAGTCGGATCAGGTGTTGAAGCGGAAGTGCATGACGTCGCCGTCGGCGACGACGTATTCCTTGCCTTCCAGCCGCAGCTTGCCGGCATCGCGCGCACCGGCCTCACCGCTGAACGCGATGTAGTCGTCATAGGCGATGGTCTCGGCGCGGATGAAACCCTTTTCGAAATCGGTATGGATCACGCCCGCTGCGGCCGGCGCCTTGGTGCCACGCGTGATCGTCCAGGCGCGTGCTTCCTTCGGGCCAACCGTGAAGTAGGTGATGAGATCGAGCAGCTGGTAGCCGGCGCGGATCAGGCGGTCGAGGCCCGGCTCCTCCAGCTCCAGCGTGGCGAGAAACTCCTCGCGCTCCTCGCGCGACAGCGTCGCGATCTCGGATTCAA
This sequence comes from Bradyrhizobium sp. U87765 SZCCT0048, assembly GCF_018131225.1. Taxonomy (GTDB): domain Bacteria; phylum Pseudomonadota; class Alphaproteobacteria; order Rhizobiales; family Xanthobacteraceae; genus Bradyrhizobium_A. The sequence goes on from NZ_JAFCMM010000001.1 coordinate 2,780,946, forward strand.
TCTTGGCCGAGATCACCACAGCGACCGCGCCTTCCTTCTTCGCGAACTCGGCGACGGCCGCCGAGAACGAATTGCCGCTGTGGGCCGAGCTCTCCTCGACATTGCAGACATAGAGCACGGGCTTGGACGACAGCAGGCCGAGCATGCGGAACACGCGCTCTTCTTCGGGTTTGCGCTCCAGGAGACGCGCCGGCTTGCCGTCGCGCAGCAGGACGAGCGCCCGCTGCACGAGATCCAGCATCTCCTTGGAGTCCTTGTCGCCACCCTTGGCCTTCTTGCTGAGGTTGTCGACGCGCTTCTCGAGGCTGTCGAGATCGGCGAGCATCAGCTCGGTCTCGATGGTCTCGATGTCGGCGAGCGGCGCGATCTTGCCCTCGACGTGGGTGATGTCGTCGTCCTCGAAGCAGCGCACCACATGCGCCACGGCGTCGACTTCACGGATGTTGGCGAGGAACTGGTTGCCGAGGCCCTCACCCTTCGAGGCACCACGCACGAGGCCGGCGATATCGACGAAGGTCAGCTGGGTCGGAATGATCTGGGCAGACTTGGCGATCACCGACAGCTTGTCGAGCCGCTGATCCGGCACAGCCACGGCGCCGACATTGGGCTCGATGGTGCAGAACGGATAGTTGGCGGCCTGCGCCGACGCCGTCTCGGTCAGCGCGTTGAACAGCGTCGACTTGCCGACGTTGGGCAGACCGACGATTCCGCATTTGAATCCCATAGCGTGTCCTGAATGCTGTTACGGCGTGGCGCCGCCGTTGCCGTTGTCACCGTTGGCGCCGAAGCCCTTCGCTTCCATCGCCAGATGCACCTTGTTCTGGAACGAGGAGTCGCGCCCTCCGGCGATCAGCCCCGCATGATCCGCGACCGCCTCGCACAGCGCCTCGACCCACGGCTGGTCCGACTTGGCGAAATCGCCGAGCACATGACCATGCACCCGTTCCTTCACGCCGGGATGACCGATGCCAAGGCGAATGCGGCGGTAGTCGTTGCCGACATGGGCCGAGATCGAGCGCAGCCCGTTGTGGCCGGCGATCCCGCCCCCGACCTTGAGGCGGACCTTACCCGGCGGCAGCTCGAGTTCGTCGTGAAAGACGGAGATGTCGCCGAGGCCGATCTTGAAGAAATGCGCGGCCTCGCCGACGGCGCGGCCGGATTCGTTCATATACGTCGTCGGCTTCAGCAGCACGACGCGCTCTCCGTCGAGCGTGCCCTCCGAGGTCTCCCCCTGAAAGCGGCGGCGCCACGGTGAGAAACCGTGACGCCGCGCAATCGCATCGACAGCCATGAACCCGATATTGTGCCGGTTGCGCTCGTACTTCGAGCCGGGGTTGCCCAGTCCGACGAACAGGCGCATGGCGCGGGTTGCTGGTTACTTCTTCTTGTCGCCGCCGGCCGCCGGGGCCTTGGCGGCGGCGGGAGCCTTGGCAGCAGGAGCCTTGGCAGCGGCAGCAGCCGCAGGCGCCGCAGCACCGGCAGCAGGCGCAGCCGCGTCACCGGCCGGCTTGCTCTCCTCGTTGTAGCCCGACGGCGGCACGACGGTGACCAGGGTCTGGTCATCGCGCGACACCACCTTCACGCCCTTCGGCAGCGCGACTTCGCTGAGGTGCACCGAGTTGTTGATTTCGAGCTTGCTGACGTCGACCTCGATGAACTGCGGAATGTGATCGACTTCCGCTTCCAGCTCGACCGTGTGGTTGACGATGTTGACGGTACCGCCGCGCTTGACGCCGGGCGAGCCTTCCGCGCCCACCACGTGCAGCGGAACGCTGACGCGAATGGTCGCGCCTTCGCCGAGGCGCAGGAAGTCGACATGGATCGGGAAGTCCTTCACCGGATCGAGCGCGTAGTCGCGCGGAATCACACGGTGCTTCTTGCCATCGAGATCGATGTTGAAAATCGTGGTGAGGAAGTGGCCGGCGAAGATGTTCTGACGCAGCGCCTTGTCGTCGAGCGAGATGGTCAGCGGGGCCTGGTTGTCACCATAGATCACTGCCGGCACACGGCCAGCACGGCGTTCTGCGCGGGCGGCCCCCTTGCCGGCCTTCGGACGCGCGGTCGCCTTCAATTCCTTGACGGTCGCCATTGTTGTCAGTCCTTGTTGCGAACATGCCCCGGACGCGCGGAAGCGGCCCGCAACGCCAAAAACACGTTCATTTTCATAAAGTTAAAGGCCGCACCGCGGCCCCGTGAAACGTCTGCCACAAGCCTCCAGGGGTGCGGGGGTGGCAGACCGCGGCCGTCATAGCCGCAAAGGTCCAAAAACACAAGGAATGACGGGGATTTTCTCCGCCGCCCGTGCGCCCCATTGCCATCCGGTGAGGGAGGTTATTAGATGCATGTGCAACTATTCCAAGAAGGTGGCTCACCACGCAACCAGCCACCCGCATAAACCACCCCGGGAGGACTTCAAGATGTTCAGCCGACGCCACTTCCTGACCACCGCCGCCACGGCGGGTCTTGCCGCCACCTTCCCAGGACACGGACATGCCGATACCGCCTGGCCGACACGGCCCGTGCGGCTGATCGTGCCCTATGCCGCCGGCGGCGGCACCGACTTCTTCGCGCGTCTTGCCGGCACCGCCATGAGTGCCACGCTCGGCCAGCAGATCGTGGTCGAGAACCGGCCCGGCGCCGGCACCAACATCGGCGCCGAGGCGGCCGCCAAGGCGGAGGCCGACGGCTACACCTTCCTGCTCGGCGACACCTCGACCTACGCCTCCAACCGCGCGCTGTACCAGAAGCTCGCCTACGACGCGCACAAGGACCTCGCGCCGGTGACGCTGACCGGGCGCTTCGCGCTGGTGCTGATGGTCAACACCGACAAGCTCAATGTCGGCTCGGTCAAGGAGCTCATCGAGACCGCCCGGAAGACCCCGGGTGCCATCGACTATGCCAGCGCCGGCGTCGGCTCGCCGTTCCACCTCGCCGCCGAGCTGTTCGCGCAAGACGCCGGCCTCAAGATCAACCATGTGCCCTACAAGGGCGCCGGCCCCGCGCTGCAGGATCTCGCCAGCGGCCAGATCGGCATGATGTTCGTCGACTTCGCTACCGCCCGCGGGCAGCTCAATCTCAAGGGGCTGAAAGCGATCGCGGTGTGCTCGCCGAAGGAATTCTACGGCCTGCCCGGCGTGCCGCCGGTCGCCGCCGATATCCCCGGTTACGAAGCCTGGGCCTGGCAGGGCTTTTCCGCGCCGGTGAAGACCGCCCCGGACATCATCGCCAAATTCCGCGAGGCCTATCTCAAGGCGGTCAACGATCCGGACAACCGTCAGAAGATCATTGCCGCCGGCATCGATCCGCTGCAGAGCACGCCGCAGGAGATGGCGCAGTACATCGCCGAGGAAACGGCAAAATGGGAGAAGGTCATCAGGACCGCCGGCATCCGCATGGATTGATCGGCAAACGCGGCTGTGCCGGGAGACCGCTCAGGTCTTCCGCGCCTTGCGCAGATGGATGGTTTCGCCGCGGGCGAGCATGGCGACGAAGGTGGCGATCCGCTGTACACGAAGCTCCGGCTTCTTCGCTGTCTGCACGCGATAGAGCACGCTGTAGCGGTTTGCGCTGTCGAGCGCGTCGAACAGCGAGCTGGCCTTGCTGTTCCGCGCCAGCGCCGCGGCGAGATCGTCGGGAACGGCTGCGGTGCTCTGCGGCACGTAGGCGCTCTCCCAGCGACCATCCGCCTTCGCCTGTGCGATCTCCCGTAAGCCTGCTGGCGCCATGCGCTTCCCGGCGATCAGCGCGAGTGCCCGGTCACGGTTCTTCTGCGACCACTTGCTGCCGGGCTTGCGCGGGGTAAAGCGAACGAGCCACCAGTCGGCATCATAGGCGCCGAGCTGGCCATCGATCCAGCCATGGCACAGCGCCGGTCGATCGCTTCCTGGCGGTTCACGCTGGGACCTCCGCCCGATTTTTTCGCCAGTTTCAGCCAGACGGCAGGTGCCGCAGCAGGCTGCGCTTTCAGCCACGCCTCCCAAGCCCGAAGATCGACGAAGGACAGCACGGAAAGACCGCGATGATCTCCGCCCCAGCCGCCTTCAGCGGCGCGCCCTTCGCGGCGGCTTTGGCCCCCGATCACGGCCCTCTCTTGCCGGCGGCGATCCTGCTGGCGGATGTCTTGCTGGCCGACGCCTTGGCGACGGAACCACGGCCCCGCGGCACATCCGGCCGGGGCATAGCGCGATCAGGTTTCGGCCAGCGGGCCGGCCTTCTTTTCAAGCTTGTCGAGACGGGCCTTGAGGGCCTCGTTCTCCTCACGGGCGAGCCGCGCCATCTCCTTGACCGCCTCGAATTCCTCGCGCTTGACGAGATCGAGATCACGCAGGATGCGCTCTGCCTGATGCCGGAAGGCACCCTCGACCTCGCGCTTGACGCCCTGCGCGGCGCCGGCGGCGTCGTTCATCAGCCGGGCCATTTCGTCAAAGAACCGGTTGGAGGTCTGGGTCATCGCGAAGTCTCCTCATGCTGGCGTCCGACACAGCAAGCCGCCGCATCCAGGCGGCAAAATGGCGATGAAGGCCGCTCACTTCAAGTCGGATTTTCCGGAACGGCGCCCTCCCGGCGTCGTGTGACCGCCCCGGTCACACTTTCGCATCGCCATCTCTGCTATCCTGCGAATCCCGATGTGATTATTCAGCCGAAACGTTCCCATCATGATCGAGCGCCAGATCGAAATTCCGTCGCAGGACGGCCGGATCACCACCTTCATCACCCATCCCGAACGTGGCGGCCCCCATCCGGTACTGCTGTTCTACATGGATGCGCCGGGCATCCGCGAAGAGCTGCGCGACATGGCGCGGCGGCTCGCCGCCGTCGGCTATTATGTGGTGCTGCCGAACCTGTACCACCGCTCGAACGTGCTGGAGCTCGGCCCGATCCCGCAGGATCCCGCCTCGGACGAGCGCAAGCAGCTGTTCGAGCGGGTCTTCGCCCTGATGGCCTCCATCGACATTGCCAAGGTGATGGCCGACACCGACGCCCTGCTGGCGTTCGTCGATGCGGATCCGGCCGCGTCGAAGGGCCCGCTCGGGACGGTCGGCTACTGCATGAGCGGCCGCTACGCCATCAGCGCGGCGGCTCGCTACCCGGACCGGGTCGCGGCGGCGGCGTCGATCTACGGCACCCAGTTGATGACCGACCAGCCTGATAGCCCGCACCTCGCTGCGCGGCGAGCCCGGGCCGAATTCTATATCGCCTGTGCGGAGATCGATCATTACGTCCCGCTGGAGACCGTGGCACCGCTGCGCGCCTCCCTGCAGGAGGCCGGCGTCGCCGCCGAGGTCGAACTCTATCCCGCCGTCGAGCACGGCTTCGCCTTCCCGCAACGGGCGGCTTTCAACAAGGAAGCGGCGGAACGGCATTGGGAGCGGCTGTTCGCGCTTTACCGCCGCCGTCTGACGCCATAAACCGATACCGATGTTTGCCATTGCCTTTCCGGTCTTCGATCCGATCGCGGTCAGTTTCGGACCGTTCGCCGTCCGCTGGTACGCGCTCGCCTATATCGGCGGCATCGTGCTCGGCTGGGTCTATGCCCGCGCCATCATCCGCAACGGCCGGCTGTGGGGCGGCACCTCGCCGATCACCCTGCTGGACATGGACGACTTCATCCTCTGGGTGACGTTCGGCATCATTCTCGGCGGCCGCACCGGTTACGTGCTGTTCTACAACCTCGACTACTTCGCGCAGCACCCGGCCGAGATCATCGAGCTGTGGAAGGGCGGCATGTCGTTCCACGGCGGCTTCCTCGGCTGCGTCGTCGCGGTGCTGCTGTTCGGCTACCGCAGGGGCGTTTCGGTGCTGTCGCTCGGTGACATCACCTGCGCCGTCGGACCGATCGGCCTGTTCCTCGGCCGTATCGCCAACTTCATCAACGGCGAACTGTGGGGCCGCCCGGCCGACGTGCCCTGGGCGATGATTTTCCCGACCGGCGGCCCGAGCCCGCGGCACCCCAGCCAGCTCTATGAGGCCTCGCTCGAGGGCATCGTCCTGTTCGCGGTACTGGCGCTGCTGGTGCGCGGCGGGGCGCTGAAGCGCCCGGGCACGATCATCGGCGCCTTCGCGACGCTGTACGGTATCTTCCGCATTACCGGCGAATTCTTCCGCGAGCCCGATCCCCAGCTCGGCTTTTTGTGGGGCGGCCTGACCATGGGTATGCTGCTGTCGGTGCCGATGATTCTTGCAGGGATCGCCTTCCTTGTGGTGGCATGGCGCCGCAAGCCGACGACCGCTCCGCAGGCTTAATATTCAAGGATCCCCCGTGCTCCCCAGCTCGCCCCTCGAGGCCGAGATCCGCAGACTGATCAAGTCCACCGGCCCGATGCCGGTGTGGCGCTATATGGAGCTGTGCCTCAGCCACCGGGAATACGGCTATTACATCGCCCGCGATCCCCTCGGCCGCGAAGGTGACTTCATCACCGCGCCGGAAGTCAGCCAGATGTTCGGCGAACTGCTGGGGCTGTGGGCCGCCTCGGTCTGGAAAGCCATGGGCGCACCGGGCACGGTACGCCTGATCGAGCTGGGGCCCGGCCGCGGCACCCTGATGATGGACGCGCTGCGCGCCATCCGCATCGTGCCGCCGTTCTACGCGGCCTGTCACGTCCATCTCGTCGAGATCAACGCCGCGCTGCGCGAGCGCCAGGGCAGCGCCCTCGAGGGCGTGAAGAACCTGCACTGGCACAACAGCATCGACGAGGTGCCGGAAGGCCCATCGATCATTTTCGCCAACGAGTATTTCGACGTGCTGCCTGTGCATCAGATGGTGCGCAAGGAGACCGGCTGGTACGAGCGCGTGGTCGAGATCGACCGCACCGACCGCCTCGCTTTCGGCACGGCGGCGGAACCGACGCCGCAATTCGAGGTGCTGCTGCCGCCGCTGGTGCGTGCCGCCCCGGTCGGCGCGGTGTTCGAATGGCGCCCGCCGACCGAAGCCATGAAGCTCGCGAACCGTGTGAAGACCTCGGGGGGCGCCGCACTGATCATCGATTACGGTCACCTGCGCAGTGACGCCGGCGATACATTCCAGGCCATCGCCCGCCACAGCTTCGCCGATCCGCTGAAGAATGCCGGCCAGGTCGATGTCACCGCCCATGTCGACTTCCAGGCTCTTGCCCACGCCGCCGAGGATCTCGGCGCACGGGTGCACGGTCCGGTCGAGCAAGGCACGTTCCTGCGCCGGCTCGGCATCGAGACGCGCGCGCTGACATTGATGGCCAAGGCCTCGCCTCAGGTGTCCGAGGATATCGCCAACGGCCTGCAACGCCTGACCGACGCCGGCCATGGCGGCATGGGATCGCTGTTCAAGGCGATCGGCATTTCACATCCTGCACTGACCGAAATCGCCGGCCTCAGCGATCATCCCGCGCCACCGGCGCCTGCCGCGTCGGCTCCGCCGGCGCAAGGCTCCGCGTCCGACGCGGACTGAACGCCTCATTTGCCGCGGAATTGCCTGTCATAGCGCACGCGATATCCGACCGACGCCGTCAGAAGAGAAGAGCCGGAATGATCCTGACCTCCCCGCTGCTGTCCGCCGCCCCGGGCGTCCGCCACGCTTTCTTCACCCGTGAAGGCGGCGTTTCCGAAGGTATCTACGCCAGCCTCAACGGCGGCCTCGGCTCTAACGATGACCCCGCCCGCGTGACCGAAAATCGCCGACGCATGGCCGAGGCGCTGGGCGTCGCGCCATCGCATTTTCTCACGGCACATCAGGTGCATTCACCGGACGTCGCCGTCGTGACCGAGCCGTGGACGCTTGAGGCGCGGCCGAAGGTCGATGCGATCGTGACCGCGACGGCGGGTATCGCGATCGGCGTCAGCTCCGCCGACTGCGGCCCGATCCTGTTCGCCGACCCGCAGGCCCGGATCATCGGCGCTGCACATGCCGGCTGGCGCGGTGCGTTCACCGGCGTGCTGGAAGCGACGCTTGCGGAAATGGACAAGCTCGGCGCCGACCGCGGCCGCGTGGTCGCGGCGATCGGCCCGCTGATCCGCCAGCGAAGCTACGAGGTCGGTGAGGAGTTCGTCGGCCGCTTTGGCCGCGCCGACCCCGCCAACGCCGCATTCTTCGCGCCCGCGGAACGCACCGGCCACGCCATGTTCGACCTCGCCGGCTATATCCGCCTGCGGCTCGAGCGCGCCGGCGTACTGCTGATCGACGATCCCGATATCTGCACCTACGAGGACGAGCGCTTCTTCAGCTATCGGCGCTCGGTGCACCAGTCCGAACCCGACTACGGACGCCACATCCACGGCATTGTGCTGGAAGACTGACCGCCCGTACCATCCTACAACCGAAGGCCAGACGAAAGGCCATCCCATGCTGACGCTGTACTTGTCGCCGGGATCGAGCTCGATGGCGGTGCACATTGCCCTGCATGAAATCGGCGTGCCGTTCGAGGCACGGCCGCTGGCGTTCGCACGGCAGGAGCAGCGCGCGCCGGCGTTTCTCGCCATCAATCCCGAAGGCAAGGTCCCGACAGTGGTGGTCGATGGCCGGCCGCTGACCGAGGTCGCCGGCATCCTGTTCTATCTCGCCAAGCGTTTTCCCGAAGCGGCCCTGCTGCCAGCCGACGACATCGAGACGGAAGCGCGCGCAGTCTCGTGGATGTCGTTCATCGCGGCCACGCTGCATCCGGCGCGCAAGCTCGGCCTCGACTACGCGACGCAAGTCTATGGCATCGCCGACCAGCGCCTCGGCAACCGCGACTGGGTACTCGGCCGTTACTCGATCGTCGACATCCATCTCTTCCGCCTGTACTGGCGACTGTTCAATTCGCTCAAACCGGCGCCGGGCACCTTCCCGCACCTCGATGCCCATCTCGAACGCATGCTCGCGCGCCCCGCGGTGAAGCAGACGCTGGAGACGGAAGCCGCCCTCGGCTTCGACCTGCCGCCCTAACCACCCGCCCTGCGACACATGACCACCGCCGTGACCGATCCCATCCTCACCCGACTGACCGATGCGCTCCGTCCCGTCGCGGGGCTGGTCGGACTGGCGCTCGGCGGCTCGCGCGCACGCGGCACGGCGACTGCCGCGTCCGACTACGATCTCGCGCTGTACTACGACGCCGCGGAACCGCTCGCGACCGACCAGCTCGGCGCCGCGCTCGCACCGCTGATCGACCACAATGCCGCGCCCACCATCACACCGCCCGGTGCGTGGGGCCCCTGGATCAATGGCGGCGCCTGGCTGTCGATCGACGGCCACAAGATCGACCTGCTCTACCGCGACCTTGCCCGGGTCCGCGCGATCATCGCCGACGGCAACGCCGGCACCGTGTCGATGGATTATCAGCCCGGACATCCGCACGGCTTCTGCTCGGCGATCTGGATCGGCGAGGTCGCGCTGTGTCGTCCGTTGCACGACCCGGCGCACGTCATCGGCGCACTCAAGGCGGAAGTCCTGCCCTATCCCGACACGCTGCGCGCCGCCATGCTCCGGCGGTTCGCCTGGGAAGTGGCGTTCAGCATCGACAACGCCGCCACGGCCCTCGCCCGCGGCGACCAGACCCACATCGCGGGCTGCGCCTATCGCGCGCTGAGCTGTCTTGCCCAGGTGCTGTTCGCGCTGAACGGCCGCTACCTCATCAACGAGAAGGGCGCGCTCGCCGAGGCCGCGACCTTCCCCGCGACCATCGCCGGCCTGCAGGACACGGTCGACGCCGTCTGGCGCGCCATCGGCGGGCGGGACTTTCCGGCCGCGATCGGGGGGCTGCGGGGCCTCGCCGCCGCAGGAGCCCGCCTGGTCGCCGACGCGGACCTTGCCTGACGCCGCCAGCGCGAACCTCATCCACAACAGCCGTTCGAATCCGGATCAAATTCGAGCCGTGTTCGAGACTTGTTCGAGCTTTGATCTGGTTGCCCCGGTAACCTTGTCCGCCGCCTGCCCTAGACGTTAATGGATTTTAACGATATCGCTCGGGCATACCGGTGACGATGCCCAAGGGGGTGTCCCGCCGGTCCGGTGGACGGTCGGGACATCGCGGCATGACAGGGCAAGGCGAATCAGGGCGGCTGGCAGCCATGTGCGGGATCCGCAACTGGATTCGGCTGGCGCTGTTGCTCCTTGTCGCCGGCATGGTGGCCGGTTGCGCCGGTGGCCCCGCCGGTAACGCCCAGGGCCCGATGGCGGCGATGGCCGCAATGCCGGTTTCAACCGGTGGCGCCAACACCGTCAGCTTCGATTCCATCGATGGTCCGCCGCCCCAGGTGTTCGATCGCTTCGTGCGGGTGCTCGACAGCGAGGCCCAGTCCCGCGGCGTGACCGTCGTTTCCCGCGATGGCGCCGCAGGCTACCGCGTGCGCAGCTATCTGGCCGCCCAGGTGCGCGGCGGCCGCACCACGATCGCGTGGGTCTGGGACGTCTACGACCGCAACCAGAACCGCGCGCTGCGCCTGACCGGCGAGGAAGCCGGCGGCAAAGCCGGCCAGGATGCCTGGGCCGTGGCCGACGAGGCGCTGCTGCGCCGGATCGCCCAGACCGGGCTGATCAGCCTGTCGGGCTTCGTCAATGGAACCGCGCCGACCGAGGTGCCCGAGCCCGCCCTGCCCGCCCAAGCCGGCCCGGCCATCGCATCCGCCGAGGGGATAAACGATGGCGCTACCACCGCTGGTGGTGGCCTGGCCCTCAGCTTCAGCGCCCATTAACCGCGGGCATTGCGGCCACCTGATTTTGCGCCGGAAAACGCCCTGCGACGTATTGCCAGTCCGGCATGCTCCTTGCTATGCCCTCGCTCGCCCCGGCGGTAGCCCGGCGCGGTTTGAGCCACTTCGGATACGGCTGCGTATGTTGAACACCATCGCCACAATGACACGGGGAGAAGCGTCGATGTCGGCGAAGAACGGGGCCATCAAACTCGTCGCCGGAAACTCCAACCCCGCCCTGGCGGAAGCGATCGCGGCCTTCCTCGGCCAGCCGCTGACCAAGGCCATCGTCCGGCGCTTCGCCGACATGGAAGTGTTCGTCGAGATTCAGGAAAACGTGCGCGGCTCGGATGTCTTCATCATCCAGTCGACGTCGTATCCGGCCAACGACCACCTGATGGAGCTCCTGATCATCACCGATGCCCTGCGCCGCGCCTCCGCGCGCCGCATCACCGCGGTGATCCCGTATTTCGGCTACGCCCGCCAGGACCGCAAAGCCGGCGGCCGCACCCCGATTTCGGCCAAGCTCGTCTCCAACCTGATCACCCATGCCGGCGTCGACCGCGTCATGACGCTCGACCTGCATGCCGGCCAGATCCAGGGCTTCTTCGATATTCCGACCGACAACCTTTATGCATCTCCCGTGATGGTGCGGGACATCAAGGACCGGTTCGACCTGACCAACCTGATGGTGGTGTCGCCTGACGTCGGCGGCGTGGTGCGCGCCCGCGGCCTCGCCAAGCGCATCAACGCGCCGCTCGCCATCATCGACAAGCGCCGCGAACGCGCCGGCGAATCCGAGGTGATGAACGTCATCGGCGACGTCGAGGGCTACACCTGTATCCTGATCGACGACATCGTCGACTCCGGCGGCACCCTGGTGAACGCCGCCGACGCGCTGCTCGCCAACGGCGCCAAGGAAGTCTACGCCTACATCACCCATGGCGTGCTGTCGGGCGGCGCTACCGCCCGCATCGCCTCGTCCAAGCTCAAGGAGCTGGTGATCACCGACTCGATTCAGCCGACGGAAGCGGTGCGTGTCGCGCACAACATCCGCGTGATGTCGATCGCCAGCCTGATCGGCGAGGCCATCGGCCGCACCGCCGCCGAAGAATCGGTTTCCAGCCTGTTCGACTAATCGCGGCTTCAGCCGATCACGATTTCGATTGATCAACGCCGGCGCGCTGCGCCGGCATTGACACGTCGTTCGCTATTCGCAGGTCACGGGCGTACTGGCGCACTGCCCGCGCAGCGAAGGGTACGCGCGGCAAAGCCGCGCGCCCACGCTCATCAATCGATGCTGGCGGCGACCTGGCTGCCGAGATGGTCGAGGCTGGAAAGCGTCCGCGCGCAGGCCTGCGCGACCTCCTGCCCCTTGATGGCGAAATGCTGGCGGAAGAAATCGACGTGCGTCGCATGCTCGTGGAATTGCTGCGGCGTCAGCACGGCCGAGAAAATCGGAACCTCGGTCTGCAGCTGGACCTGCATGAGCGCATTGATCACCGTGCTGGCGACGAATTCGTGCCGGTAGATGCCGCCATCGACCACCAGCGCCGCCGCGACGATCGCGGTGTAGCGCCCGGTCTTGGCCAGCAACTGGGCGTGCAGCGGGATCTCATACGCTCCGGGCACCTCGAACAGGCCGACCTGGGTTTCGGGAATGCCGAGCGCAGCGGCCTCCTTCAGGAACGCGAGGCGGCTGCACTCGACGATCTCGCGATGCCAGGACGACTGGATGAAGGCGACACGGTGCGGCCTTGCGAAGCGCAGCGGCTCCGTCGGGGGCACGGCCTGATGGGACGCGACGCCTTGAGTTGGAACGCTTTGAGATGGAATGTCGTTCAGGATCTGATTCATGGCTCTTCCTTGTTAGGACCAGAATCAGGGCACACGGGCCTTCAGCCGCGCGCCAAAAGGCGAGCGGCTGCCACTTCCCGTTCTCTTTCATCCGGACTTTAACCGTCGGCTTCGGAATCGCACCGAATCTGCTGACCCCATCGTCGGTTCGAAAACCTTCGGTAGGCGCTCGCGGGCTTGGGCTTTCGCCTTTACCGCCGGTGGGGACTTTCACCCCGCCCTGAGAACATCACCGCCCGGCTGGGCGGCTTGACCGAACTATGCAGAAGCGGTGGCGGCGGCGCAAGCGCCCGCGGGGCGTCCGGCGGCATGCCCGGCATGCGGCTGCCGCGCCGCACCCCAACCGCGGTCGGCACGGCCCGCGACCGAACCACGCTCCGATTCCGTTTTGTTCTCATTATTGACATGATCGGTTGTGGACGACAGGGCCTTTGCCTGTGGACGGGATTCGGGGCCCGTTGCACGCCTGCCGCAAATCACTGATCAATCCATCAACGCAGTCGGTCTCGCCGGGCAACATCCTGATTCAGTTTGGAATCGGGCGATGGGCAAGGGCACCGCGACTGCGGCACATCGCGCGATATCCGGCGTCTTGTATTCGGCGTGCGCATCATCGGCACAAGGCAGGGCGCAAGCAGCATGTCCCATTTGGACATCCATTTCGATTCAGCGAACAACCCCATCCGCGTGGTGGAGGAGATCGCATCATTTCACGACTGGACATTCGAACGCTCCGGCATCGACGAGGTGACGATCCTCACCAAGGGCACGTGGACCGACTACGAACTGTCGTTCACGTGGATGAGCGAGATCGAGGCGCTGCATCTCGCATGCGCCTTCGACATGAAAATTCCCGAAGCGCGCCGCCCCGAAACGCAGCGGCTGATCGCGGCGATCAACGAGCAGCTCTGGGTCGGTCACTTCGATCTGTGGACGTCGTCGGGGCTGATCATGTACCGACAGGCCCTGGTGCTGCCGAACGGCATCATCGCCTCCGAAGCGCAGTGCGAAACCATGTTCGTCGGCGCGCTGCAGGCCTGTGAGCGTTATTTCCCGGCCTTCCAGTTTGTCGTGTGGGCCGGCAAGACGGCAAGCGACGCGATGAGCGCCGCGATGTTCGATACCGTCGGCGAGGCCTGATCACGCACGAGAGACCACGACGATGAGCGAGCCGACCATCGTCGTGACGGCCACCCCCGCCGAAGCCGACCGCAAGGCCATCGTCGATGTTCTGATGGCCTTCAACGAGAAGGCCGGCGGCCCGGCCCGCTTTCAGCCACTCGCCATTCTCATCAAGGATCCCACCACCGGTGCGACGATCGGCGGCCTGTGGGGCCGCACCATCTATGACTGGCTGTTCGTCGAACTGCTGGTGGTTCCCGAGCAACACCGCCGCAGCGACCTCGGCTCACGCATTCTCGCACAGGCGGAAGCGATTGCGCGCGACCGCGGCTGCATCGGCGCCTGGCTCGATACCTACGCCTTCCAGGCGCCGGATTTCTACCGCAAGCAGGGCTACACCGCCTTCGGTACGATCGACGATCATCCACGCGGACAACAGCGCCACTTCTTCCAGAAGCGCTTCTAGCTGGCGACGACACTGCGTTGGCAGTGCAGCCGGGCCCCGCGCCATTTGCCATGGACATCGCGGACCCGTTCCGGTGATATGGCGCCCTGATCAAGGGACCAGGACACCGACGATGACTTCCGCTTCCGGCGCACTCGCAACCTTCAACGGCACCCTCGCGCTTGCGGGCGCGGGCAAGATGGGCGGCGCCATGCTGACCGGCTGGCTCGCGCAGGGTCTCGATGCCCGGCGCGTCGTCGTTATCGATCCTCATCCGTCGGACGAGATCCGTGCCCAGGCCGCGCACGGCGTGCGCCTCAATCCCGCTCCAGCCGATGTCGGCGAGGTCACCACGCTGGTGCTTGCGGTGAAGCCACAGATGTTCCGCGACGCCGGCCCGACGTTGCGCCAGCTCGTCGGCGACACCACACTGGTGGTCTCGATCATGGCCGGCGCTACCATCGCCGCAATTACCGACATCTGCGGTGGCGCGGTCGTCCGCGCCATGCCCAACACGCCGGCGGCGATCGGTCGCGGCATGACCGTGGCCGTGCCGGCCGCGAAGGTGACGGCCGAGCAGCGCACCCTGACCGACACGCTGCTGCGCGCCACCGGCGCCGTCGAATGGGTCGCGGACGAAGCGCTGATGGACGCCGTGACCGCCGTGTCCGGCTCGGGCCCGGCCTATGTGTTCCTGCTCGCTGAAGAGCTCGCCCGCGCCGGCGTCGCCGCCGGCCTGTCGCCGGCGCTCGCGGCCAAGCTCGCCCGCGAGACCGTGTCGGGGTCAGGCGAACTGCTGCATCGCTCGGATCTCGACGCCGCGGTGCTGCGCCAGAATGTCACCTCTCCCGGCGGCACCACCGCCGCCGCGCTCGGCGTACTGATGGCGACGGATGGCCTGCAGCCCCTGCTCACCCGGGCTGTCGCCGCCGCGACCCAGCGATCGAAAGAGCTGGCAGGGTAGCCGGGTGCGATGACTGGCCCCATCCCGATCGAGACGATGTATGCCGGCACGCCGAGCCCGCTCGGCCCGCGCAGGATCACGAGTGCGATCGTCAAGTCCGCCGTGCCCGGCCCCTGGGACATCACCCTGGTCGGCCTCGTCGGCGATACCCAGGCCGACATGCGCCATCACGGCGGCCCAGAGAAGGCACTGCATCACTACGCGCGCGAACATTACGCCACCTGGCTGGACGAGACCCCAGCCCTCGCGCCGACGCTGGCGACCACTCCCGCATTCGGCGAGAACATCTCGACCTTCGGCATGACCGAAGCCACGGTGTGCGTCGGCGACATCTACCGCGTTGGCGCCGTGCTGGTGCAGGTCAGCCAGGGCCGCCAGCCATGCTGGAAGCTCAACGCGCGCTTCGCCGCCGACGACATGGCCTATCGCGTCCAGATGACCGGACGCACCGGCTGGTACTACCGCGTGCTCGAAGGCGGCCGCATCATGCCGGGCGACGCGATGACGCTGGTGGAACGGCCGCAACCCGAATGGTCGCTGTCGCGGATCTGCGCGCTGCTGTACCACCGCACCACAGCGTTCGACGAACTTGCGGCGCTGGCCGAGCTGCCGGAGCTGGCGGAAAGCTGGCGCAACCTCGCAGGGCGCCGCGTCAAATCGCGTACCGTCGAGAGCTGGAACTCGCGCCTCGAAGGCGACAAGACCTAGTCTTCACGCCGGATCGGAGACCAGAATCACGGTGGCGCTGTTCTGCAGCAGGTGTTTCTCCAGCATCTCGCCAATCCTCTTCAGCACACGCTTCACCTTGCGCTTGGCCTTGATGCGGACAACGAGACGATCGATTGCGACATCAACGTCGTTCATCGAAAGCTCGGCGAGGTCGTTTCTGGACAGGGTGAGCGACAGCTCCTCACCGAAGTTCCGGATGATATGAATCAGCCGGTAACGCTCGGGCGTCTCTGCCGGATCGACGGGGAATGTGATGCGGACCGTCGTCATGCGCTCTCGATGACGGGCCGGGAAACTACACCGGAATTCGCACCGTCGCGCGCAGGCCGCCGAGCGGGCTGTCGCCGAGCATGATGTCTCCGCCATGGGAGCGGGCGATATCGCGGGCGATGGCGAGGCCAAGGCCCGTGCCGCCCTCGTCCTGGTTGCGCGCGTCGTCGAGCCGCAGGAACGGCTTGAACACCTCCTCGCGCTTGGTCGGCGGAATGCCGGGGCCGTCATCGTCCACGGTGACGCTGAGATAGCGGTGATCGCGGTGGCCGGTGATCGAGATGGTGTCGGCGTAGCGTGCCGCGTTCGACACCAGATTGGCGAGGCAGCGCTTGAACGCGGCAGGCTTCACCGTCACCATCGGATCGCCATGGAATACCACCGTGGCGGCATGGCCATGACGCTCGGCATCGCTGCGCAATTCCTCGAGCGCGGCCTCCATGTCGGTCGGCTGCGCCTGCTCGCCGCTGTCGCCGCGAGCGAACGCCAGATACGCCTCGAGCATGCCGTTCATCTCGTCGACATCCTTGCGCATCGCCTCGACCTCGGGGCTGTCTCCGATCAGCGCCAGCTCGAGCTTGAAGCGGGTCAGGATGGTGCGCAGGTCGTGGGAGACACCGGCGAGCATGGCGGTACGCTGTTCGAGGCTGCGCTCGATGCGTGCCTTCATCTCGAAGAACGCCTGGGCGGCACGACGCACCTCGCGGGCGCCGCGCGGGCGGAAATCCGGCTGCTCGCGCCCCTTGCCGAAGCTCTCCGCGGCATCTGCCAGCCGCAGGATCGGCTTGATCTGGTTGCGCAGGAAAAGCACCGCCACGATCAGCAGGATCGACGAGGTTCCGAGCATCCAGAAAATGAAGATCTCGGAGTTCGAGGCGTAGGCGGCGCTGCGCCGCGCGAACACCCGCATGATGGTGTCGTCGAGCCGGATACGGATTTCGACCAGCGATGATTTTCCGACGGTGTCGATCCAGAACGGCTTTCCGATCTGCTGGCTGAGCTGCACCGACAGCGTCTGGTCGAGCAGCGAGAAGAACGGCTTCGGCCCGGGCGGCGGCATGTCGCCGACGGGGAGGAAGTCGACCACCAGGCCGAGGCGCTCCTGGGCGATACGGCGCAGCTGGGTGCGATCCTTGTCCTGGGGATAGGCCTTGTAGACGTCGATCAGCGCGGCGATGTCCTGGACCACGGCAGCAGACAGATGGCGCGTCACCGTGTTCCAGTGGCGCTCCATGAACACGAAGGCGACCACCGACTGCAGGATCACCATCGGCACGATGATGATCAGCAGCGCGCGGGCGTAGAGGCCCTTCGGCATCCAGTTCTTAAAAGTCGTGCCCATCCAGCCGCTGGCATCGGACACCCGCTGCGAGGCGGTGCGGATCAGGGTGAGGCCAGTATCGAGGGTGCTCATCGCGTCGATCTTGTCAGGTTGGGCTGTCGCCAGCCTGCGTTACGGCGAGGCGACGAGGCGGTAGCCGATGCCACGCACCGCCTGCAGAAACAGCGGGTTCGCGGGATCGCGCTCGATCTTGCGGCGAAGGCGGTTGATCTGCACGTCGACCGCGCGCTCGTTGACCGAGCCGCCCCCCGTGAGCGCGCCGCGCGGCACGGTCTCGCCGGGCTGCGCCGCGAGGATGCGCAGCATCTCGCGCTCGCGATCGGTCAGCTTGAGGATCTCATCGCCCTGGCGCAGCTCGCCGCGCTCGAGGTGATAGACATAAGGCCCGAATGCCACCTCTTCGATCGCCGGCGCCGGCGCCGGCATCGAGCGCTTGAGGATGTTGGCGATACGCAGCACCAGCTCGCGCGGCTCGAACGGCTTGGCGACATAGTCGTCCGCGCCGATCTGCAGCCCCTCGATGCGCGCCTCGGGCTCATGCCGCGCGGTCAACATGATGATCGGCACCGGCGACGCCGCACGCAGCGAGCGTGCGAGATCGAAGCCATTTTCGCCGGGCATCATGACATCGAGGATCAGCAGATCGAAATGCAGGCCGACCAGCTTGGAGCGCGCGTCGGCGGCGCTCATCGCGGTGGTGACGCGATAGCCTTCATTGGCGAGAAACCGCGACAGCAGGTCACGAATGCGGCGATCGTCGTCCACCAGCAGGATATGCGGAGCATCGTCGGTCGGCTGGGGTCTTGCGCGGGACAGGGCCGCGGTCGGTGTGGTCATGCTTGTTCTCACTTCGGCCCGGGCTTCAGCGGCGCCCTGGCGGCGCTCCCTGCTCCCGACGCGGTCGGCCCGGCGCCCAGAATGATTTCGAGCACCTTGTCCGGATCATGACGATCGATCATGGCGCGCAGGAAATGGCGAATGGTCTCGGCTTCGGCGGTCCCCAGCCCCTGCAGCGCGCGATTGATGCGGTCGGTCTGCAGGCCCGCGAGCTTGGCGACCAGCGCTTCGCCCTTGGCGGTGGCATAGAGCAGCCGCTGGCGACGATCGCTGTCGCCCGATTTCTGCACGATATAGTCCTCGTCCAACAGTTGCTTCAGCACCCGCCCGAGCGACTGCTTGGTGATGCGCAGCACGTCGAGCAGATCGGCGACTTTCAGCCCGGGATAGCGCGTCACGAAATGCACGACACGGTGGTGCGCCCGCCCAAAACCGAACGCACGCAGCACGTCGTCGGCGTCGCCGACGAAATCCCGGTAGGCAAAGAACAACAGCTCGATGATGTCCCAGCGCGGGTCCAGCCCCGCGGTGGTGGGGTGCCCATCCCCGGGTCCGCCACGCGGCTGGGGCATGTCAGGCGTGAAATTTACGTCAGGCATGTTGACATATTTTGGGTTCATTGTTACAAAAACACCCATCGCCACGAAATATTAGAATATTTCACAGCCTCACGGGCGGGATGACAGACAGCCGGTCGCCGGAAAATCCCTGATTTTTCGAGGGCCCGATTGTCGGCCAGTCCAGCGCAAAGGACCTGGCGAAACATACTGGACTTCGGGTGTTCCCGCAAAAGCCGGTCCCCGGGTCCCCAATCAGCCGACGGCCATGCGCCAATCACGCAAGACCGCACTACACCGGGAGAGAGCAATGGGTGTGTCGTTCGACAAAATCGATGGTGTCATCTGGTACGATGGTAAGCTGGTGCCGTGGGCCGACGCCAACGTCCATGTCCTGACCCATGGCCTGCATTACGCCAGCGCGGTGTTCGAGGGCGAGCGGGCCTATGGCGGACAGATTTTCAGAAGTCGCGCGCACGCCGAGCGCCTCAAGCGCTCCGCCAACATCCTCGATTTCGAGATCCCCTACTCGGTGGCCGAGATCGAGGCCGCCAAGCAGCTCGTGGTAGACAAGAACGGCCTGCCCGACGCCTATGTCCGCCCGATCGCCTGGCGCGGCTCGGAGACGATGGGCGTGTCAGCTGAGAACAACACCATCCATCTGGCGATCGCCTGCTGGAACTGGCCGAGCTACTTCAACCCGGCGGAGCGGCTCAAGGGCATTCGCATGGCGCTGGCCGACTACCGCCGGCCGGATCCACGGACCATTCCTGCGCTGGCCAAGGCCGCGGGCCTCTACACCATCTGCACCATTGCCAAGCACAGGGCGGAACGCGCCGGCTATGCCGACGCCATGATGCTGGACTGGGAGGGCCGTGTCGCCGATTGCACCGGCGCCAACATCTTCTTCGTCAAGGACGGCAAGATCCACACCCCGATCGCCGACTGCTTCCTCGATGGCATCACCCGCCTCACCGTGATCGATCTCGCGAAGCGGCGTGGCATCGAGGTGGCCGAGCGCCGCATCATGCCGGAGGAGCTCGACGGCTTCACCGAGTGCTTCGTCACCGGCACGGCTGCCGAGGTGACGCCGGTGGCGGAGATCGCCGACTGGAGGTTCACCCCCGGCGCCATCACCAGGCAACTGATGGACGACTACAGCGCCGAAGTGCAGCCGAAGAAGGCCGCTGCCTGAGCCGTTCGTGCGATCCGACAAGACGATGACGCCGGGCGCGAGCCCGGGGTCGTCCGCTCGGGGACCCTGAGGCGGCTGCCTCAGAGCGACGGCAGCAGGCCGAGACGCTCGCGACGGCTCCAGCGCCGGATCATCACGCAGGCAACCACCGCAAGGCCCGCGGCAAGCCCGACCCAGATGCCGACGGCGCCGAGATGGGTGTGGAAGGCCAGGATCGCACTGAGCGACAGGCCGACGCCCCAGTAGCCGGTGCCCGCGTAAAGCATCGGGACACGGGTGTCCTGCAGGCCTCGCAGCATGCCTGCGCCGACCGACTGGGCTCCGTCGACGACCTGGAAGATCGCCGCCCACAGCAGGAACGACACCGCGGTCGCCACGACAGCGGCATTGGCCGGATCGTGGATATCGACGAACGCGCCGATCAGCACATACGGCATGGCCAGCATCACCAGGCTCATGCAGCTCATGAATGCGACGGCGAGCACGAATGCGGTCCAGCCCGCGCGGGCGATGCCATCGCGGTCGCCGGCGCCGCGGGCCAGACCGACACGCACGGTGGCGGCCTGGCCGAGGCCCATCGGCACCATGAACGAGGCCGAGGCGATCTGGATGGCGATGGAATGCGCTGCGATCGCCACCGTGCCGAACTGGCCCATCAGGAAGACTGCGGCGTTGAAGACCGTGACCTCGAACGCCAGCGTCGCGCCGATCGGCACGCCGAGCCGCCACAGCGCGCCGAGACGCGGCAAGTCCGGCCGCCACCAGTTGCCGAACAGGCGGTAGCGGCGAAACCTGTGGCTGAACGCCACCACGCAGGCGAGGCTGCCGAACACGAACAGGTTGGACAGCGACGTCGCCAGGCCTGACCCACGCAGGCCGAGCGCCGGCATGCCGAGATGGCCGAACACCAGCACCCAGTTCGCCGCGATGTTGAACAGGATCGCGGTGCCGGTCACGACCAGCGCCCATGTCGGACGCGCGAGCGCGGCAACGAAGGAACGTAGCGCGATATAGCCGAGCGCCGGCAGAAAACCCCACTGCAGCATGCGCACGAACGACTGCGCGTCGGCCGCGAGTTGCGGCTCCTGGCCGAACAGCAACAGGATCGGCTCGGTGTGCCACAGCACGAGCCAGCTCGGCAGCGCGAGGATCGCGGCTGTCCACAGCCCCTGACGGAAGGTGCGGCGCACGTCGCGGACGACATGCCGGCCGCGCCCGATCGCGCTCGCCATCATCGGCGACGTCGCGGTGACGACACCGATCGCGAAGATCAGCAGGCCGAAATAGAGATTGACCCCGAGCGTTGCGGCCGCGAGCTGGGCCGCGCCGAGACGGCCGAGCACGATCACGTCGGTGGTGGTCAGCGCGATCTGGGCGAGATTGGTGAGCACCAGCGGCCAGCCGAGCGTCAACGTCGCCCGCAGCTCCCGGAGCCAGGCGTCACGCGAGAACGCGCTTTGATGAGGGACCTGCAGCATGGTGATCGATCGGCAATGTCATTTCAAACAACATGCAGCGCCGTCATCGCAGGGATGTCGGCGCGCATGAACGGCGAGATGGGGGATGAAGGCAAGTCCCGGCGCCGCCGAATGACAGCAGCATCGCGGCAGCAAGATGACTTCAGCCGCGCGAGCGCCGCAGAACAGTCATGACAGGATACCTCTGCGACCAGACGCCGCGCCGGCTCAGAGGGCCGACGCCGGCAGCCAGAACACTTCGCCTTCGGATTCTTCCGTATCCAGCCACAACAGCGGCAGTTGCGGGAAGGCCTCCTCCATCGCCGGGCGACAGCGGCCGACCTCGCACAGCAGCCCGCCATCCTCGCTGAGGTAGCGCGGCGCATCGGCGATGATGCGGCGCACGATATCGAGCCCGTCCGGCCCCCCATCGAACGCCATCTTCGGTTCATGCCGGCACTCGCGGGGCAGGCCTGCCATGCCCTCGGCATCGACATAGGGTGGATTGGTGATGATCAGGTCGTAGCGCGCATCCTTCGGCAGCGCCGCGAAAAGATCTCCACGGTACAGTGTCACCGTGCCATCGAGACCATGGTCCGCAACATTGCGGGCCGCGACCGCGAGCGCGTCTTTCGACAGGTCGACCGCATCGACCTCGGCGTTGGGAAAATGCCGTGCCGCGAGGATCGCAAGGCAGCCCGAGCCGGTGCAGAGATCGAGCACCCGCCCGACGGCGGCCGGATCCTCGATGAGCGAGCCGTCGTCGCCGCCGAAGTGGGACTCCAGCAGCTCACCGATGAACGAACGCGGCACGATGACGCGTTCGTCGACGTAGAACGGCAGGCCGCGCATGTAGATCTTGTTGAGCAGATAAGCCGACGGCTTGCGGGTACGGACGCGCGCGTCGATCAGCGCCAGCAGCTTCTGCCCCTCGGCCCGCGTCACCCGCGCCATGGCGAAAGTCTCGAACTGCTCGGGATGCAGCGCCAGCGCCTCGCCGACCAGGAAGATCGCCTCCGCGACCGGATCGGTCGTGCCATGGGCGAACACCAGCCCGGCGGCGTTGAAGCGGCTGACGGCGAAGCGGACATAGTCGAGCAGCGTCATGAGTTCGGCCGGGCCGACCCTGGCCGGCCGCGATGTGGCAGGCTTGGCCACGGCGCGCTTGGGGGCGCTGGGGCGGCTGGACGTCTTTGTGGTTCTTGCCATCAGGATTTGCCCCAGCGGGCGGCCGCCGCATCGTCGCGCGCATGCGCTTCGACCCAGGTGGAGGCGCCCTCGGCCCGCTCCTCGAATTTCCAGAACGGTGCGTTGGTCTTCAGATAGTCCATCAGGAATTCGGCGCCCTGAAACGCCGCCTCGCGGTGCGCGGAAGCCGTCAGCACCAGCACGATGTTGTCTCCGGGCACGACGCGGCCATAGCGGTGGATCACCGTGACCGCGGTCAGCGGCCAGCGCGCCAGCGCCTCGTCGACATGGCGGCGGATTTCCTCCTCGGCCATGCCGGGATAGTGCTCGAGCGTCAGCGCAGCAATCGCATCTGCGCCTTCGCCGCCGCGGCAGATGCCGCTGAAGCTGACGACAGCGCCAATGTCGGTGCGCCCTTGCGTCAGCGCCGCGATCTCGCTGGAGATGTCGAAATCGTCCGGCTGCAGACGGATGGTGACGGGAACAGACATGCCCGGTCTAGCCGCCGGTCATCGGCGGAAAGAAGGCGACCTCGCGCGCCCCGGCGATCGCCGCCTCGGGCTTGACGTGGGTATGGTCGAGGGCAGCGCGGACGACCGGCTGCTCGAACGCGTGGGCATAGCGCTCGCCCTGGCCGGCAAGCCACTGCATCAGGTCGGCGACCGTGCGGACCGACGCCGGCGGGTCGATGGTCTCTTCCGCCTTGCCGACGCGCTCGCGCACCCAGGCGAAATAACGAACCTTCATGACTCCTCCGCGATCAGATGACGGATACCGGCGCGGAAATAATCCCAACCGGTATAGAGCGTGAAGATCGCCGAGATCCATAGCAGCGCCAGACCGACCGGCGTCACCACCGGAATGACCTGGTCGCCGGCATCGCCGGCCAGCAGAAAGCCGATGGCGATCAGCTGGACCGTGGTCTTCCATTTGGCGAGGCGCGTCACCGGGACGCTGACCCGCAGGCCAGCGAGATACTCGCGCAGCCCCGACACCAGGATCTCGCGGCACAGGATGACGATCGCCGCCCACAACGTCCAGCCATGGATGATGCCGTCGGCGGCCAGCATCAGCAGGCACGAGGCGACGAGCAGCTTGTCGGCGATGGGATCGAGCATGCGGCCGAACGCTGACTGCTGGTCCCAGATACGGGCATAGTAGCCGTCGAGGAAATCGGTCACAGCCGCGGCGATGAAGAAGGCCAGCGCAACCCAGCGCAGCCACAGCGGGCCGTCCATGATCGATTGGGCATAGATGCAACCGACCACGACCGGCACCGCGGCGATCCGCGAATAGGTGAGCACGTTCGGGAGTGAGAACGAGTGTCTCGCCGATCCTCTGGCCGTCACGGTGTCCATCTGCATTACCAATACCGCCCACGTATCGGCGTCAACCGCCGGGAGCGCATCCCTTGCGCCCCCACCCCTGCAAACCAAATCGCCCTCGTGGGCGCAAGGACAGATAGCGTCATTCCGGCCGTCCGCAAAGCCGCAGCGGCGGTGGCGGAGCGAATTTTGTCCCGGTATAAAGAGCTCTATGTTTGCAGGCCCTTACTTCGACTGGGCATGGAAGAAGTCGAAGATCTTGCGGGCGCCTTCGTCGCTGATGCCCGGAACCTTGCGCAGATCGGCCACGGACGCCCGCTCGATCTCCTTCAACGTGCCGAAATGGTGCAGCAGCGCACGTTTGCGTGACGGCCCGATTCCCGGGATTTCCTGCAGTCCGGCTTCGCGGATGTCCTTTTTTCGCAGCTTGCGATGTGAGCCGATGACGAAGCGGTGGGCCTCGTCGCGCAGCCGCTGGATGAAGTACAGCACCGGATCGCGCGGCTCGAGCTTGATGGATGGCCGATCCGGCAGGAACAGCGTTTCGCGGCCGGCGTCACGGTCCGGCCCCTTGGCCACCGACATCAGCGCCACATTGGTGACCCCCAGCGAGGCGAAGATCTCCCGCACCGCATTGAGCTGACCGAGGCCGCCGTCGATGATGACAAGGTCCGGCCACTGCGGCACCGCGTCATCGGCGACCGCCGCTTCGTCAGGCGCGGCCTCGGCGCCGTCCGCGGGAGCCGCCTCCCCCGCCTGCGCCATCAGGCGCTTGAACCGCCGCTCCAGCACCTCGCGCATCATACCGTAGTCGTCACCGGGGGTCAGCGCCTCGGAGCGAATGTTGAACTTGCGGTACTGGTTCTTGATGAAGCCGTCCGGGCCCGCCACGATCATGGCGCCGACGGCGTTGGTGCCCTGGATGTGGCTGTTGTCGTAGACCTCGATCCGGCGCGGCGCCCTGGGCAAGCCAAGCGTGGTCGCCATGGCATCCAGCAGGCGCGCCTGGGTCGCGGTGTCGGCGAGCTTGCGGCCGAGTGCCTCACGCGCGTTGTTCAGCGCATGGACGACGAGATCCTTCTTCTCGCCGCGCTGCGGCACGTTGACCTCGATCTTGACGCCGGCTTTGGCGGTCAGCGCTTCCGCCAGCAGACCGCGCTCTTCGATGTCGTGGGACAGCAGGATCAGCTTCGGCGGCGGCTTGTCGTCATAGAACTGGGCAAGAAACGCGCCGAGCACCTCGCCCGAGGCGAACGACTTGTCGGCGCGCGGGAAGTAGGCGCGGTTGCCCCAGTTCTGGCCGGTGCGGAAGAAGAACACCTCCACGCAGGAGTAGCCGCCTTCCTGATGGATGGCGAACACATCGGCCTCGTCGACCGTGCGCGGGTTGATGCCCTGCTGCGACTGGATCGCCGACAGTGCGGCCAGACGGTCGCGGTAGATCGCCGCCGTCTCGAACGCGAGGTCGGCGGACGCCTTCTCCATCTCCGCGGCCAATTGCTCCTTCACCGCGCGGCTGCGGCCGGACAGAAAGTCGGTCGCCTCGCGCACCAGCTCGGTGTAGCCGGAGAAATCGACCTCACGGGTGCAGGGCCCGGCACAGCGCTTGATCTGATAGAGCAGACACGG
This sequence comes from Bradyrhizobium sp. U87765 SZCCT0048, assembly GCF_018131225.1. Taxonomy (GTDB): domain Bacteria; phylum Pseudomonadota; class Alphaproteobacteria; order Rhizobiales; family Xanthobacteraceae; genus Bradyrhizobium_A. The sequence goes on from NZ_JAFCMM010000001.1 coordinate 2,806,504, forward strand.
CCGGCTGCGGCTTTCGAAGAACGAGTCGGTACAGGAGCGCACCAGGAAGGCGCGCTGCAGCGCGGTGATGGTGCGGTTGACCGCCCCGACCGACGCGAACGGACCGAAATAGCGTCCGGGCCGTGTCTGCGCGCCGCGGTGCTTGAGGATCTGTGGCGCCCAGTGATCGCCGGTGATCAGGATATACGGAAACGACTTGTCGTCACGCAACAGCACGTTGAAGCGCGGCCGCAGCTGCTTGATGAGATTGGCCTCCAGCAGCAGCGCCTCGGTTTCCGTCGCCGTCGATACGATCTCGACGCTGACGGTCGCCGCGATCATCCGCGCGATGCGCAGCGGATGGCCGGTCGGCCGCACATAGGACGACAGCCGCTTGCGGACGTTCTTGGCCTTGCCGACGTAGAGAACGTCGTGCGCGGCGTTCAGCATCCGGTAGACCCCCGGCAGCGTCGGGGCAACGCGCACCGCCTGGGCGATCGCCGCACGCCCGATCGCCAGCGGCCCCTCGGCGGCGACGTCGCCGGATTCGTCGATGATATCCGGCAACCGCTCGTCGTCGTCCTCGTCGACAACCGCATCGGCCAGATCGACGTCCTGCAACGGCAGGTCACTGGTCGCGGCCGCCGGGGGACGCCGCTGCGCATCGGGCTTGGTCGGATTGATCGGGTCGCTGTCCATGGTCTCTACGTAATCGTCCGGAACCCGCGGGACCAGCGCCTGGCGCCCCGATCCTGTGCGCAAGCCCCCGTTGCGCGGGGCGATGCCCGATACCGGCCCCCTATCAGATCGGTTCCCGCCGGCCGACCACAAGTAAGACTCTTTTAACAACGATATGGCGCCGCGGGCCGGGTTTAACCCCCGTTTAACTTAAAGATCTCGATAAATCCTGCGTATCAGGTTTGGACTTCCGTAACCCTACGGTTCCATCGGGACATCGCGCAGGACGACGGAAAGTCAGCAGTCGCGTTCGGAGTATCGAGATGACCAAGGCACCCCTCGGAGCCGCCATCGGCGCGGCCATCTGCTTGACGGCCATGTCGGCTCAGGCGGCCGACATGTCTTATCGCCCCTACACGGTCAACCAGCCGCTCAATGCGTTCAGCTGGGCCGGCCCTTATCTCGGCGCCAACCTCGGTTACAGCTGGGGCTCCATCGACAACAGCCTGGCGCGGCCGTCCGGTTTCATGGGCGGCGCGCAGGCCGGCTACAATTGGCAGTCCGGTCAGTTCGTGTTCGGCCTCGAAGGCGACATCCAGGTGAGCGGCGCCGACGACCGCTTCGCGGCATGGAAATTCTCCAACCCGTGGTTCGGCACTCTGCGCGGCCGCTTCGGCTACGCCATGAACAACATCCTGATCTACGGCACCGGCGGTCTCGCCTTCGGCGAGGTGAAGGCCGAAGCATTCGGTGCCAGCGAATCCTACGCCACCGCCGGCTGGACGCTGGGCGGCGGCGCTGAAATGAGCTTCGCGCCGAACTGGTCGGCCAAGGTCGAATATCTCTATGTCGATCTGTCGAACCACAACTTCGTGCTGACCGGCACGAACAACGCCTACTCCTTCAGCACAATCCGCCTCGGCGTAAACTATCATTTCTAAGCGCCGGGCCAGCGAGGCCCAGGACGAAAAAATCCCGGCGCGAGCCGGGATTTTTTTCTATTTATTACAGCCCTTTTTTAAAAACAGCCGACCGTCTGCACGCGAGACACCGGGCCGTCGCCACGCACGCAGAACTTCGTTCGACGCGTTCAGTTCAAGTCCGCCCGAGCCTGCGGCTCAGGATGAAACGACCAGGTCCACCGCCTTCGGACCCTTGCCCTTCTTGTCCGGCTCAACTTCGAACGTAATGCGCTGTCCTTCCTTCAGGTCCTTCAGCCCGGCCCGTTCGACGGCCGTAATGTGGACGAACACATCGCGACCACCATCGTCCGGCTTGATGAAGCCGTAACCACGCTCACCATTGAAGAACTTGACGGTACCCGTCATAGCCATCGGGAAAACTCCTCTCCCCGCAATGCTTCACCGCTGCGTGTTCGACGCAGCAGCGCGACCGGACATTCACTTCCGGAAAGCATCGGCGCGCTGGGGCTTCATCCCGGCAGGCGGAGCCGATCTGTTCTGACCGACCCAGCCCTGAACCCCCAGAGGCCTCGTCACTCCGTCGCCTCCATTCGCGGAAGCGGAACGTAAAGCCCGCCCTCACATGACGAGCATAATACGCTTCTATGCAAATTGACTATGGCTCAGTTGCAATTTCAGATCGTTTAGTTGGATCTAACCGCCAAAAGGTTGTCAGGTCTTGGCAAATTCAACCCGAAAGCGCGCCGCGCCACCGATCCCAAGCGGCTTTTCCAGCTCGGAAAGGAGCGTGCGCAGGTCGTTCGCCAGCGTCCATGGCGGATTCACCACCAGCAATCCAGCGGATACCAGAGGTCCCTGCGGCTCCTGAGGCGCCACGCTGAATTCGATTCGCAGCACCTTGTCAGGCGTCAGCCGGGCAGCCGCCGTTTGCGCCACGGAGGCCGCCAGGGTGTCCGTCGCCCGACGCTGCTTGGCCGGGTACCAGAGCATGTAGCTGCCGGTCGGCCATTTTGCGAAAGCCGCTGCGAACCCGTCGGCGAGCCGGGTGAATTCATCGGCGGCCTCGAACGGCGGATCGACCAGAACGACGCCGCGCCGCTCGTTCGGCGGCACGAACGCCGGCAGCGCCGTCCAGCCGTCGAGCTCGACCACCCGTCCCTGCTCGTCGCGTCGCAGTGCATCGATCAGACGCTTGCGCGCAACGGGCTCGAGCTCACAGGCCACCAGACGATCCTGCGGCCGCAGCAGCGCGCGGGCAATGAGCGGCGAGCCCGGATAGGTCGTAAGCTGCCCCGGCGGATTGAAAGCGCGGATGATATCGAGATAGGGAGCGATCAGCGCCTGCGCCGCATCCGAAAACCGCGCCTGCATCACGCGCGCGATGCCAGTCAGCCATTCGCCCCCGCGCGCGGCCTCGGCCCCGGTCAGATCATACAGACCAGCACCGGCGTGGGTGTCGATGACACGAAAGGCGGCCGGCTTGTCCTGCAGGTACAGCAGGACCCGCACCAGCACGATATGTTTGACGACATCGGCAAAATTGCCGGCGTGAAAGGCGTGGCGGTAGTTCATGCCGGCATGGGTAGAGCATTTTCCGGCAAAGGCCAACGCGCTCGGCGATCGCACCGGCCCGCCCGCTGCCGCGGACAGGCAACCGGCGACGCCCGCTCAGCCGCTGGGACCGCCGCGCATCGGCGGCATCTCGACCTTGTCGCGCCGGCAGGCGCGGCGATCGATCTCCTCACAGGCGCGGAACTGAAGATCCTTGCTGAGGCAGATCCTCACCTCGCTGAGACGGCGGCTGTCACAGGTGACGGCGATCGCCGCATTGCTCAGGCCCGGATTGGCCTTCACGAAGGCGTCCTCGACCTCGGCGGGCGCGACCATCTTCGTTTCCGACAGCTCGAGATATTCCGCCGGAATCTTGACCGCTGCACGCGCCTTGCGCACGGTTTCGAAATAGGCACGCGCCTGCATGCCCGAGCAGGTGCCGTGCTTGTCCCATTCGTTGAAGATCAGTCCCGGCGCAGGCATCAGGTCCAGCATCGAGGATACGATGTTGCGGTCCAGCCGCGGAGAGGGGCGCTGGCAATAGTTGGGAAAGCCGCGGTCGTACTGCGGCCAGAGGCCATGCACGACGAACGAATAGGGCCGTCCACCGCACTGGATCTGCTGGTTGCGCCCGGTATTGCCGCGCTCGGTGGCGGCTTCGCAGAACGACGGCGACCACGACAGCGACAGCACATAGAAATCGAATTCACCGGGCGCATTCTGGCGCCGGTCCTGCGCCGAGGCCTGCCCGGACGGCAGCACCACGGCCAGCAGACTGATCAGGAGGGGAAAAAAGAGGAGCTTCGCAGCGCACCGGGTCGAGAATCGCAGAGCCGACGGATCGAACATGGCCACCCCTCTACACAACATCACAATGCGGCGAGCCTAGTCACCGCAAAAGAACATTTCAAGAACAAAAAGCAAGAACCCCGCGAATCGATTCGCGGGGTTCTGAACGAGCGACGCTCGTGAAACGGCAGCTTAAGGTCGCGCGGCCTTGCAGGCCGGATTATAGGCCCAGTTGCGGTCGAGGCCGGTCACGCACCACTCCACATCCGGACCATAGGCCGCCAGACCGCCATCCTCGATGATGGAATAGTGCACCTGACGGGCATGGCCATCGCTCAGCATCGCATGGGCGGTGCAGAAGCGCCGCGGGATCACGTCCGACGGCCTCGGACGAAACGCGATTTCGCGCACGTCGGAGAACCCGGTGATCTGCAGGCCGGAGTTCCAGAACTTGCTTTCCTTCGACGAGAAGCGCGACGAGATGGTGTCGAGCGCCCATTCGCAGGCCGGCACGTCGCCGTCATAGCGCGGGCCCGACAGCCAGAAATTCATCTCGAGGGGATTGGCCGCCTGGGCCGCCGGCTGGAACGCCAGGAGACCGGCAAGCAGTCCGAAGGCTGCGCCGAGAGAGGATGTGCTTGAAGTCCGAAAGAGCTTGCGCATGGCCGCCTGCCGAAGTTGATTGCGGCGGACGGTGCCGCGAAGCCGCCATGAGGTCAAGTGCACCGCGGCAACACCGGCCAACTACTCCCGTGGCACCGGCGCATGGCAGCTTCTCAGCAGTCCGCACCGCCGGTAAGTTAGGGACCGGAATCGAAGGAGATCGACATGCGTAGGATGATGACCAGCGCGCTCGCCGTCGCGGCTTTGCTGGCTGGCGGCGTGATGGCCGACACTGCGAAGGCCGACTATGTACCGCCGTTCAGGGGCAATGATACCGGCGGCATCATTTCGTACGCCCTGGTCGGCCAGAGCGACGTCCGTGCGCTCGCGGTCGATCACTGCGCGCAGTACGGCAAGGTGGTGAAGCTGACCGGCGTACAGCCGACGTATGGCGGCTATCTCTCGTTCGCCTGCGTCTGGGTGCCGCCGGGTCACGCCGGACGACCGCTGCGCGTCCGCTACTGAGAGCCTCGCGGCGGCGCATGCCGCGCCGCCGGCCTTTCCCGCGCCGGATGGAGCCTGATCGGATGCGCATCGTCCTGTCGAAACGCGCTCTGGGCTTCGCGATAGCCGTCGTTGCGCTGCCGACCCTCGCCCGCAGCGAGGAGCTGCCGACCCGCAAGGCGGGCTTGTGGGAGCTGAAAATGGAAATGGCCGGCGCGACGCTGCCAGCCATGACCATGCAGCAGTGCACAGACGAAACCACCGACAAGGCCATGACGACGTCGTTCGGCCCGATGCAGAAGGACAGCTGCACGCGCAACGACATTCAGAAGACGGCAAACGGCTACACTGTGGATTCGGAGTGCGCGGTCGGCGGCATCGCGCTGTCCTCTCACGCCGAGATCTCCGGCGACTTCAATTCCGCCTATACCGTGAAGGTGACGTCGCACCACACCGGCGGACCGGCCGCCGCGCCACGCGATAACAACATGACGCTACAGGCCAAATGGGTCGGCGCCTGCACCGGCGACCAGAAACCCGGCGACATGATCATGCCCGGCGGCATGAAGGTGAACATCAGGGACCTTCAGGCCATGAAGGGCATGATGATGAAGAAGAACTGATGGCAATCAGGTCACAGCGAACCGCTTCTCGAACTTTGCGACATTGATGACGCCGCGCCGGTGCGTCCCATCGCCGATCCTGCGGTCGCCGTCAAAGGCGGCAACCTCGAACAGCACGCTGCGCCCGTCCACTGCAATCACCCGCGCCGTCGCCCGCACCACACGCCCGACCGGCGTCGCCGCGAGATGCCGAACATTGACCTCCGTGCCGACGCTGACGAAACCATCAGGCAGATGCGGCGCGATGGCGACCGTGGACGCCATCTCCATCAGCAGGATCATCATCGGCGTGGCATAGACCCGCGGCATGTGCGCCGCGAAGTGCGCGACCGTCAGGTCATCGGTCACCGTCACGCTGCGCTCCGCGTTCATGCCGATGGCGACCGCCCGCATTTCGGTCATGCCCATTTCCGCCTCCCGTGCCGGAGAGCGGCCGCTATTTCTTCGCCAGCCGGGCCGTGCGCTCGACGAAGGTCTCGCCGCCCTTCATCTTGTCGGCGAGCTTCGCCTCGACAATCTGCACTGTGACGAGGTCCGAGGTCACGCCGAGATTCTTCACCAGCGCCTGGGTGATGTCGAGCATCATGCCCTTCTTCTGCTCGTCGGTGCGGCCTTCGGCCATGAAGACGTGAACTTCGGGCATCATTCTGCTCCTGCTGCTGCGCGAGCCGCAAATGTGTCAGGTCTCGCGCGATCCTTCACCGGTCAATTGCTCAACCGCTCTCCGCCGCCGGCGCATGGCTGCGCCGGCCGTGCCCATGATCAGCTCGACCACACCACGTCGTGGCGGGCCAGCACGTCGCGGACAGCCTCGACGAGCCCGTCCTCGCGTGCCGCGAACTGGGCCGGGCGGCTCTCCCGCCATTCCTGGTTGGAGGCGATGGCGGCAGCCGCCTTGGCGCCTTCGATCAGGTCCTTGATCTGCACCTCGCCGCGCGCCTTCTCGTCCGAGCCCTGGATGATGACGCAGGGCGCGTTGCGGCGGTCGGCGTATCTGAGCTGGTTGCCCATGTTCTTGGGATTGCCGAGATAGAGCTCGGCGCGGATGCCCGCCCTGCGCAGCGTCGTCACCATCGCCTGGTAGTCGGCGACGCGATCGCGATCGAACACCGTGACCACCACGGGGCCGAACTCGGGGGCGCTGTCGAGCTTGCCGATCAGCGACAGCGCCGCCTGCAGGCGCGACACGCCGATCGAGAAGCCCGTCGCCGGCACCGGCTCGCCGCGGAAGCGCGACACCAGTCCGTCATAGCGGCCACCGCCGCCGACCGAGCCGAAGCGCACCGGACGGCCCTTCTCGTCCTTGGTGTCGAGCAGCAGTTCGACCTCGTAGACAGGACCCGTGTAATACTCGAGGCCGCGCACCACCGACGGATCGATGCGAATGCGGTCCTCGCCATAACCGCCGGCATTGACGAGCTGGCGGATCTGGTCGAGCTCGGCCTGGCCCTCTGCCGCGAGCGGCGAGTCCCCGGCCGGCTTGCCCTCGGTGAAGGCGATCACCTTCTCGATGGCGTCGACAGACAATTGCGCGCCCTTGGTGAAATCGCCACTCTCGTCCTTGCGACCCTCGCCGAGCAGCAGCCGAACGCCATCGGGCCCGAACTTGTCGAGCTTGTCGATCGCGCGCAGCACGGTGAGGCGGCGGCCGGCGTTGGCGTCGCCGCCAAGGCCGATCGCCTCGAGCACGCCGTCGAGCACCTTGCGGTTGTTGACCTTGACCACATAGGCGCCGCGGGGAATGCCGAGCGCCTCCATGGTGTCCGCCGCCATCATGCAGATCTCGGCGTCCGCCGCCGGCGAGCCGCTGCCGACGGTGTCGGCGTCGAACTGCATGAACTGGCGGAAGCGGCCAGGGCCCGGCTTCTCGTTGCGATAGACATAGCCGGCGCGGTAGCTGCGGTAGGGTTTGGGCAGCGCGTCGAAATTCTCGGCGACGTAACGCGCCAGCGGCGCGGTGAGATCATAGCGCAGGCTGATCCACTGCTCGTCGTCGTCCTGGAACGAGAACACGCCCTCGTTGGGACGATCCTGATCCGGCAGGAACTTGCCGAGCGCATCGGTGTATTCCATCGCCGGCGTCTCCACCGGCTCGAAGCCGTAGAGTTCATAGACGCGCTGAATGGTGGCGATCATGCGCCGCGTCGCCGCGATCTCCACGGGACCGCGGTCGGCCAGCCCGCGCGGCAGGCGGGCCTTGAGTTTCTGGGGCTTTTTGGCTTTCTCGGACATGTCGCTCGTCGCCACGGGCGTAAGTCAGAAATGACTTACCATTGGCCACGGGTTAGCAGCCGATGCCCGGGGGGGCAAGCAGGACGGCTGGCAGGCCGCCGTCAGTTGACCAGCACGGCGCCGTCGCAGCGGATACCCGTCACCCAGACGTCGGCCTGCCCGAGGCTGACGCCGAGCGTCTGCAGCACCGAAGACAGCACCTGGTCGAGCGGCGTGGTGGCCGCGGCGAGAATGCCGCCAACCAGCTGCAGCAGCGGACCGAGTTGCAGGTTGAGCCCGAGCAGCGACACGTTGAGGTTGATCTGGCCGAGCAGGCTGCCGAGCAGCGAGGAGACGAACGAGGTGCTGTTCACGGTCTTGCGGGTCTGCGCCTGGATGTCGGCATAGCTGAAATCGACACTGGTCGGGCGGGTGTTGCCGATCGACGCATGGGCAAGGCCAGTCACCGTCACGAGGCCGAGCGCGTTGACGAGCGTTGCCGGCGGCGGATTGGGCTGGGTGGTGAAGTTGGTGAGGTCGGCGGTGGAGACGCTGCCGATCCAGGCATCGACCACGCCGGGCTTGACGCCGAGCGTGACCGTCGAGGTGTTGATGTCGGGAGAGCCGCACTGCATGGCATCGAGCGTCGCCGTACCCGGCGCCACCTCCACATAAAGCGGAAGGTTGACGAGGGAGGCCGCGCCGCTGCCGAGCAACTGCACCTGCAGCAGCACCCGCGTCTGCGCGGTGTGGACGCTCGCGCCCTTCGTGCCCACCGTGATCCAGCTGGTGCCGACCGGCCGCTCGCCAACCGCGGCCTGCAGCGAGATGCTGGCGATGCCCGGCAGGTTCAGGTTGAGTCCGGCGGCGATCTGATGCTTGCCGTTGCCGAGCACGGCAATCGCCGAGAGCAGGTCGAGCACCGAGACCGGCAGGCCGAACAGCGGCTTCTGTCCTGCCTGCAGCACCGCATACGGCCCGGGATCGATCAGGGTCTGCGGCACGACCGTGGTGAGCAGGCCCGTCAGCGCCTGGCTGACGTTGGCGAGCGCGATGGTCGCGGCGTTGTTGCCATTGGTCTCACGCTGCGCGGCGAGCAGCGCGGCGACGAGGTCGGGCAGCTTGACCTGCCCCTGCAACAGCTGGTCGTAGGTGCCGGCGGTCAGGTTGACCTGGGTCGCCAGCGCCGACAGGAAGCTGAAGGCATCGACCTTGGCGCTGAGCAGCGACTGATAGTCCATCAGCGACAGTGACAGCTTGGTGCCGAGCAAGCCGCCGAGCAACTGGTTGAGCACGCCGTCGTTCAGCGCCGCGAGCCGCGAGCCGATGGCGAAGGAGGCCATCGTCGTCGTGGCCGCGACCGCGGAGGCGCGCACGTTGAAGCTGTCGCTGCCGATCAGCAGCTTGCCGAAGTACAGCGGCGTCCTGGTCTGGAGGGTGACCCGGACCGCGTTGGTCGTCGGTCCGGGTCCGGCGACGGCGGTGAACCTGCGTTGCGGCGGCAGCGTCGCATCCGCAACGTAGGTGCCGTACTCCACAGCCACGAGAGAGTCGGCAGGGTAGTTGTTCTTCACCACCGTCGCTGTTGCGGCGTTCGTTGCATTGCCGAGATTGCTCGCCGCGACGATCGCCGCCAGATCGGCAGTGCTCTGGGTTCGGCGCTGGTCGAGGAAGATCAAACCGATGTCGACACCGAAGGCGGTGAACCCGCACACCACCAGCATGCTGGCCACGCCCATCATCGCGATGTTGCCGCGCTGGTCGTGCAGGAATCGCCGGATCAATCGCCGCATCTCAGCCTCCTCTTTTTTGCCGATCGCGACCGGGCGATCGTCTTGGGCGGCACGGACGGAAGAGGATCCGAAAGGGCAATCTGTCTCACCCGGCGTGTGCGCCGAGGCTGACCACATCACACAACCTTTAAGCGATAAATAACTCGATTATATACTTAGGGTAGCAAGAAAATGCCTCCCCATTTCTGTTTGTTTCCGTATGTCAAAATGACGCGGACACGACCTCGCGCGCCGACATGTCGGCTGCGGAAGCCGTGCAGGACGTGCGGGAGGAGTGTGGAAAGACGAATGCCGGACAGCGTGATGGATGCGCGATTGCCGCGGCCGAGCCTACGGGCGAGATCGCTGCCGGGAAGCCAGGGCCTCAGTTCACCAGAACAGCGCCATCGCAACGGATGCCCGTGACCCAGACCGATGCTTGCCCAAGGCTGACCCCGAGGGTCTGCAGCACGGAGGCAAGCAACTGGTCGACCGGCGCGGTCACTGCGCCGATGATGCCCGCGACCAGCGACGTAAGGCCCGGGATTGGCAGGCCGAGGCCGAGGATCTGCACGTTGAGGTTCAGGTTGCCGAGCAGGCTGGACGTCAGCGACGACAGGAACGACGTGGTGTTCACCGTCTTGCGGGTCATCGCCTGGATATCGGAATAACTGAAGTTCACGCTGGTCGGCGAACTGTTGGACATGGTGGCGTGCGCGAGGCCCGAGACCTGGATGAGACCGAGGTTGACCAGGGTCGCCGGCGGCGGATTGGGCTTGGTGGTGAAATTGCTCATGTCGGCAGGCGTCACGCCGCCGATCCACGCATCGATAATGCCGGGCGACACGCCGAGCGTCACCGTCGAGGTGCTGATATCGGGATAGCCGCACTGCAGGGCATTGAGCGTCGCGGTGCCCGGCGCCACCTCGACATAGATCGGCAGGTTGACCGCCGAAACGCTGCCGCTGCCAAGCAGCTGGATCTGCAGGAACACCCGGGTCTGGGCGGTGTGAACGCTGGCGCCGACGGAGCCGACGGTAAACCAGCTCGAGCCAACCGGCTGCTCGCCGACCGTCGCGAGCAACTGCACGCTGGCGATGCCCGGCAGGCTGAGGTTGAGCCCGGTCGCGATCTGGTTGGTGCCGTTGGCGATCACCGCCATCGCCGTCAGCATGTCGAGCAGCGAGACCGGCACGGCGACCTGGGGTGTCGAGCCCGTCACCATGCTGCCGTAGGGGCCCGGATTCAGCAGGGCCTGCGCGGTGAATTTGCTGGTGATCCCCGTCAGCGCCTGGCTGATGTTCGACAGCGCGATCGTCGCCGAGTTGTTGCCGTTGGCGTTGCGCTGCGCCGTCAACAGCGCCGAGACGAGATCGGGAAGCTTGACCTGCCCGGCGAGCAACTGGTTGTAGGTGACGCCGGTGACATTGACCTGGGTCGCCAGCGCCGACATGAACTGGAAGGCGTCCACCTGCGCGGCGAGCAGCGCCTGATAATCCATCAGCGATAACGACAACGTCGTGCCGAGCAGACTGCCCAGCAACTGGTTCAGCAAACCCGCATTCAACGACAGCAACTGCGTGCCGATCGCGAACGACGCCATCGCGCTGGTGGCGGCCGTCGCCTGGGCGCGGACATTAATGCTGTTGCTGCCGACGAGCATCTTGCCGAAATAGAGCGGTGTCTGGGTTTGAAGAGTGACCCGGACGGCATTGATGCCGGGGCCGGGCCCGGCGGCGGTGGTGAAGCGCTGCTGCGGCGACAGCGTCGAGTCTGCAACATACGTACCATACTCCACAGCCACGAGAGAGTTGGCAGGATAGTTGTTGTCCACCACCGCCGCCGTAGCGGCATTGACTGCATTGCTGAGGTTGGCGGCCGCGACGATCGCGGCCAGATCGGCCGCACTCTGGGTGCGGCGCTGGTCGAGGAAGATCGAGCCGACGTCGACGCCGAACGCAGCGAACCCGCACATCGCCAGCATCATCACCGCACCGCTGATCGCGATGTTGCCGCGACGATCGCGCCGGAACCGTCCGATGATCTGCCGCATGACGTCCTCCTCAGAACCCGCCGCGCGGAATCGCCGCCGAGCTGACGACGGTCGTCGGCGGTGTCGGCACGAATTTGGGCAGCGAATAAATGAAGAGACCCGACGCGTTGTAATTGACGGTCACCACGAACACGTTGGCGTTGGAGGGTGATGCCGCGGCGTTCACGGTGACGTTGCTCGCCGCGAGCAGCGGATAGGAGTTGACGTTCGAGTTGACGTAGGTCGTCGCGAGATTGCTGCGCTCGGTATCGCTGAGTCCGGCGATCGACGAGCGCGCCGCAGCCGCAGTCAGTTGCTGGACGCCATACATGACGGCGAGATAGCCGCCATAGGTGATGATGCCGAACACCAGCATCAGGAAGATCGGCGCAATCAGGGCGAACTCGACGGCCGAGACGCCCTGCGTGCAGGCCCGAAACCGTCGAAACCGATGCATGGTGGCTCTCCCTGTCATCATCGCTGATGACACCACACAACCTTTAAGTGCGAATGAATGATCAACTAAATCTTAGGTAGTATTTTGCTGCCGCCGGTATCAGGCGATTCACGTACGCCAGGGGCTGCTCCGCCAACCCTTCCGCGCTGCCGGCAACCTGCTAGGGTGAGCGCGCCAGGGCGAACGCGCCGCGCAAGCAGCCAACGCACCTCGAAGAAAACTCAACGAAATCCGCAGAGAAATCAGCAGGTCACCATGTCCTCGAATAGCAGTGCCACCCTCGCGCCCGCCACCGCGCCGAACGACCTCGCCGCCTTCTGGATGCCGTTCACGGCCAACCGCGCCTTCAAGCGGGCGCCGCGCATGGTCGTCGGCGCCAAGGACATGCACTACTTCACGTCCGATGGCCGCAAGCTGCTCGATGGCGCCGCCGGCATGTGGTGCAGCAACGCCGGCCACAACCGTGACGCGATCACCGCGGCGATCACCAAGCAGGCACAGACGCTGGACTATGCGCCGCCGTTCCAGTTCGGCCATCCGCAGGCCTTCGAGCTTGCGAGCCGCATCGCGGCGCTGGCGCCCAAGGACCTCGACCATGTGTTCTTCTGCAACTCCGGCTCGGAAGCCGCCGACACCGCGCTGAAGATCGCGCTCGCCTACCACAACATCCGCGGCGAGGGTGCGCGCAGCCGCCTGATCGGCCGCGAGCGCGGCTATCATGGCGTCGGCTTCGGTGGCACCGCCGTCGGCGGCATCGTCAACAACCGCAAGATGTTCGGCAACCTGCTGACCGGCGTCGATCACCTGCCCGCGACTTACAACCGCGAGCAGCAGGCGTTCAGCCGCGGCGAGCCGGAATGGGGTGCGCATCTCGCCGACGAACTGGAGAAGCTGGTCGGCCTGCACGGCGCCAACACGATCGCAGCCGTGATCGTCGAACCGATGGCCGGCTCGACGGGCGTGCTGCCGGCGCCCAAGGGCTACCTCCAGCGGCTGCGTGCGATCTGCGACGCGCACGGCATCCTGCTGATCTTCGACGAGGTCATCACCGGCTTCGGCCGTCTCGGCTTCAGCTTCGCCGCAGAACGCTACGGCGTTACCCCCGACATGATTACCTTCGCGAAGGGCGTCACCAATGGCGCGGTGCCGATGGGCGGCGTGCTGGTGCGCAATGCCGTGCACGACACCTTCATGACCGGCCCCGCCCACGCGGTCGAGCTGTTCCACGGCTACACCTACTCCGCCCATCCGCTCGCCTGCGCCGCCGGCCTCGCCACCCTCGAGATCTACCGCGAGGAAGGCCTGTTCGAGCGCGCCCGCAAGCTCGAGCCGGTGCTGGCGGACGCGGTGATGTCGCTGAAGGACGCTCCGAACGTCGTCGATATCCGTACCGTCGGCCTCACCGCCGCGATCGACCTGTCGCCGAAGGGCACGCCGGGCCTGCGCGGCGTCGACGCGCTGAACAGCTCGTTCCACGATCACGACCTGATGGTGCGGGCGGTCGGCGATACCCTGGCGCTGACCCCGCCGCTGATCATCAGCGAGAGCCAGATCGGCGAGATCGTCGACAAGCTCGGCAAGGTGATCCGCGCCGTCGCCTGAACGGCTGCGACAATTCCGTGCATCACGCGCCTCCCCCGGGGACAACCCCGGAGGGAGGCGCTTTTTCATGCCCCGGATCCGGCCTCGAATCAGCAATCATGCTATTGTGACCGCTGAATATTTCCGCCAGGGGGCGCTCGCAGGCGGCGGACGACGGGGTTTCAGGTCAGGCATGATCCGCATTTCGACGATCTTCATCGCCATCTGCATGGTGCTGATCGCGGCGTCGCTCGGGTTCGTGCTGTATGCGCTCGCCGGCTTCAGCCTGCCGGAATCGGCGATCATTGCGCTGGCGACGCTGACCTTCCTGATCCTCTACAATGCCATTTCGATGCGCATGCGCGACCGCGCCACTGCGGCGACCCAGGTCGCCGATCTGTCGCGCGGCACCACCGATCTTGCCCGCCAGGTCGTGGAATTCGGCCGCCGCCTCGCCGCCGTCGAGCAGCGCGCCGCTGCGATCGACACCGCCGCGCAGGAGCGGGCGCAGTCCGCGATGGACGAGATCAACGAGCTCGGTGCGCTGATGAAGCAGCTCGCGGTTTCGGTCGCCGCCCATGACGAGCAGCTCGCCGGCGGCGGGCGGCCCGCACAGCGGCCCGAAGCCCTGCAGGCGGCGCGGCAGGCCGGCGACCTCGAATGGGTCGATGCCGCCCCTGCCCGGCCCGCTGGGCCTCCGCCCATCCCGGCCGTCGCGCCGCGCCCAGTCGCCGTCGCGCCGTCCCATCCGCAAGTGCTGGCGGCGGTGCGCCGTGCGATCGACAGCAACCAGATCGAACTCTACCTGCAGCCGCTGGTGACGCTACCGCAGCGCAAGGTGCGCTTCTACGAGGCGGTCTCGCGCATCCGCGACGACAACGACCAGCTCATCCCCGCGACCGACTTCATCGCCGCGGCCGAATCCGCTGGCCTGATGGGCCAGATCGACCGCATGGTGCTGCTGCGCTGCGTCCAGGTGCTGCGCCGTCTGATGGTGCGCAACAAGGATGTCGGCGTGTTCTGCAACATGTCGGCCACGACACTCGGCGATCCCGAGGCGTTCGCCCAGTGCCTCGATTTCCTGGACGCCAACCGTGCGCTGGCGCCGTCGTTCGTCCTTGAATTCAAGCAGGCGACGCTGCGCGCCCTCAGCCCTGCGGACGGCGAGAATCTCGCGGCGCTGGCGCAGCGCGGCTACCGTTTCTCGGTCGACCATGTCAGCGACCTGCGCATCGAACCGCGCGAACTCGCCGACCGCGGCGTGCGCTTCATCAAGGTGCCGGCCAGCCTGCTGCTCGACCAGAAGCAGATGTCCGCATCCGACATTCATCCGGCTGACCTGTCCGATCTGCTGGGACGTTTCGGGATCGAACTCGTAGCCGAACGCATCGAGGGCGAGCGCGCCGTGGTCGACCTGCTCGACTACGACATCCGCTTCGGCCAGGGCTACCTGTTCGCCCCGCCGCGGCCACTGCGCCCGGAGGGCGCACAGGCAAACGGCGCCGGCGAGACCGCGCCGCAGCCGGCCCGGGCGGCCAGCGCCGACATCCGGCCGGAGGCTGCACGGAGCGAGCCTGCCCGCATCACCGGCAACGCCGCACTGGTGAGCCGTTCGCGCATGCGCTGAGCCCGTGCGGATGTGCAAGCGCCAGAAAATCCTTGAACAAGCCCGCTTGATGGACGACAGAGGGGCCCTCCTCCCCCTGAAGCCTGCCGTACGCCGGCTGGAACCGAGCGCCACGTCCCATGACATCGATCCGATTTGCAGATCACCTGAGCGACCTCGCCCACGGCGTGGATATCATCCTCAGCGACATCTGGGGCGTGATCCACGACGGCTTGGTCGCATTTCCCGACGCCTGCCAGGCGCTGCAGACCTTTCGCGCCGGCGGCGGCACGGTGGTGATGATCACCAATGCGCCGCGACCGGCGGACTCGGTGCAGCGACAGCTCCGCAAGCTCGGGGTCGCCGACACCACCTATGACGCCATCGTCTCGTCAGGCGATCTGACGCGCCAGTTCATCACCGACCATCCCGGCCAGGCCGTGCACAAGATCGGCCCTGAACGCGACAACTCCGTCTTCCGCGACCTCGACGTGCGCTTCGCACCGCTCAACGAGGCCGACTACATCGTCTGCACCGGCCCGTTCGACGACGAGACCGAGACGCCCGAAGACTATCTGCCGCTGCTGCAGCAGGCGCTGGCGCGACGGCAGACGCTGATCTGCGCCAACCCCGACATCGTGGTGGAGCGCGGCGACCGGCTGATCTACTGCGCCGGCGCAATCGCGGAGTTGTACCGCTCGCTCGGCGGCGAAGTGATCTTCTACGGCAAGCCGCATCGCCCGATCTACGACCGCGCCCTCGGCATCGCCCACACCGTGCGGGGGACGACCGAGGGTCGCGTGCTGGCGATCGGCGATTCCGTGCGCACCGACCTGACCGGCGCCAACGCCATGGGTCTCGACTGCGTGTTCCTGACACGCGGCATCCACGCCGACGCCTTCAAGGGCATGGACCGGATGGACGACAGCGCCGTGCGCGCGTTTTTTGGCGAGACGAGCCCGCCGGTGGCGCTGATGCACGAATTGCGCTGGTAACACCGCGCCGAAAAGCAAATGGCCGGGGCGAGGCCCGGCCATTGCAGGATCAATCCAGGTCGTGAGATATCCGACGTCAGCAATCAGGCTGCGTGATCCGGGAACACCGCCTCGATCTTGGTCTTGAGAGTTGCGGCGTTGAACGGCTTCACGATGTAGTTGTTGACGCCCGCCTTCTTGGCAGCGATCACGTTCTCGGTCTTGGATTCCGCCGTGATCATGATGAACGGCGTCATGGCGAGGTTCGGATCGGCGCGGACCTCCTTCAGCAGGTCGTAACCGGTCATCGGTTCCATGTTCCAGTCAGAGATCACGAGGCCATACTTCTTGCCGCGCATCTTATCGAGCGCCGCCGAGCCATCGCTGGCATCGTCGATATTCTCGAAGCCGAGCTGCTTCAACAAATTGCGAATGATGCGGATCATGGTGCTGTAGTCGTCCACCACCAGGACCGGCATCGACAAATCCATCGCCATCGCACTGTGCTCCCTTGCGCCCTCCGGCGCATCCCCCTTGATGCCGTGGCGAGATGGCCCCGCCGGCATGGCACCGCGACGAAACAGTCCCTGATCGTGACCGCCGCAGTCGCGCCTCAAGAACTAACACCAGCCCTTAAACAGCACGTTAATCGGCGGTGGCGGGCTGTTGCGAACGGCCCGCTTGACTTCCGGAACGCGGAGGCATCACCGTCCCCTCAACATCCGTCAACGATCTGTCGCAAGGTGCCATGACGTCCGGCTTTACCGTTATCCGCGATACCACCCCGTCCGCCGACATCCCGCGCGGCGCAGTGGTGGCCCTGGGCAATTTCGACGGGGTGCATCTCGGCCATCGCGCCGTGATCTCGGCGGCGCTCGACATGGCGCGCGCGCACGGCCACCCGGCGCTGGCGGTGACTTTCGAACCGCATCCGCGCAGCTTCTTCAGCCCGAACACGCCACAGTTCAAACTCACCGAGCTCAACGACAAGCTGCGGCTGCTGGCGACGACCGGCCTTGCCGGCGCCGTGGTGATGACCTTCGACGCCGCCCGCGCCCGCACCCCGGCGATGGATTTCATTAACCATGATCTGATCGGCCGCCTCGGCGTCAGCGGCATCTCGGTGGGCTTCGATTTTCATTTCGGCAAGGGCCGCTCCGGCTCGCCGGCGCTGCTCGCCGCCGAGGCACCCAAGCTCGGCATCGAGGTGCACATCCAGTCGCACATCGACGTCGAAGGCCGCGCGGTCTCCTCCACCGCGATCCGCAATGCGCTGGGACAGGGCCAGATCGACGAGGCCAGCGCGCTGCTGGGCTATCCCTGGTTTATCTCCGGCGAGGTGATCCATGGCGAGAAGCGCGGCCGCGACCTCGGCTATCCCACCGCCAATATCCGCCTCGACCCGGCCTGCGGGCTGAAGCACGGCATCTATGCGGTACGGGTCGGACGCGGCGCCGAGCGCTTCGACGGCGTCGCGAGCTTCGGCCGCCGGCCGACCTTCGACAACGGCGCTCCGCTGCTCGAGATCTTCCTGTTCGATTTCAAGGGTGACCTCTATGGCCAGCGGCTCGATATCGCCTTTATCGCCCATCTGCGCGACGAGCTGAAATTCGACGGGATCGAACCGCTGGTCCGCCAGATGGACGAGGACAGCCGCCGGGCCCGCGTCGCCCTGGCGGCCGCCCCCGGCGCGTTCCCAAGCCTCGGAAATGTCATCGGTTGAGGCCGGTTCGGGCCTTTCCGATACCGCCGCTCTTTGCTAATGAGCAGCCATGACCGCGCGGCGCACCATCAGCCTCATTAGCGGCCCGGCTTCCGCTTGAGCGTTCCGCTCGGTGCAAGACCGGGATCTGCCTGCCATTGCCTTGAACCTTGGCCCTAAAACCTTGCGCTGAATGACTTTTCGCGCGCCGTACCGCCGAGCCCCATCCCATGACCGACAAGCCGACCAAAGCCGCCGCCCCCGCCTCCGAGGGCCACGACTACGCCAAGACGCTCTACCTGCCGGAGACCGAGTTTCCGATGCGCGCGGGCCTGCCGCAGCGCGAGCCGGAGATCCTTGCCCGCTGGAATGAGATCGAGCTCTACCGCAAGCTGCGCGATACCGCGCGCGGGCGGCCCAAATTCGTGCTCCACGACGGCCCGCCCTATGCCAACGGCCACATCCACATCGGCCATGCGCTCAACAAGATCCTGAAGGACCTGGTGACGCGCAGCCAGCAGATGCTCGGCTTCGATTCCAACTACGTCCCGGGCTGGGACTGCCACGGCCTGCCGATCGAATGGAAGATCGAAGAAGAGAACTACCGCTCCCAGGGCAAGAGCAAGCCCGACCTCAAGGATCCCGCCGCGATGATCGCGTTCCGGCGCGAATGCCGCGCCTACGCCTCGCACTGGCTCGGCGTGCAGCGCGAGGAGTTCAAGCGGCTCGGCGTCGTCGGTGACTGGGATCATCCCTACACCACCATGAGCTATCCGGCGGAAGCCCAGATCGCGCGCGAGATCATGAAATTCGCCGCCAACGGCACGCTGTATCGCGGCTCCAAGCCCGTGATGTGGTCGGTGGTGGAGAAGACCGCGCTCGCCGAAGCCGAGGTCGAGTACGAGGACTACACTTCCGACGCGGTGTGGGTGAAATTCCCGGTCGCTCAGGTCGAGCTCGCATCGGGCAAGGATGCATCTGCGGCGATCGTGCAGGCGGTGGCCGACGCGTCGGTGGTGATCTGGACCACCACGCCGTGGACGCTGCCCGGCAACCGCGCCATCAGCTTCTCCTCGAAGATCGCCTATGGTCTCTACCGTGTTACCGACGCGCCGGCCGACAACTGGACGAGGACCGGCGATCTTCTGATCCTTGCCGACGCCCTTGCGGAAGCGGTGTTCAAGCAGGCCCGCGTCACGGCCTATGAAAAGGTCGGCGACGTCCCGGCACCAGTGCTGGCACACATGGAGTGCACCCATCCGTTCGCCGGCCTCGAAGACGGCTACAAGTTCCGCGTGCCGCTGCTCGATGGCGACCATGTCTCCGACGACACCGGCACCGGCTTCGTGCATACCGCTCCCGGCCACGGCCGCGAGGACTTCGAGATCTGGATGTCCAACGCCCGCGCGCTCGAGGCGCGCGGCATCAGCTCGGCCATCCCCTATACCGTCGACGAAAACGGCGCCCTCACCACCCAGGCGCCGGGCTTCACCGGCTGCCGCGTCATCACCGACGAGGGCGAGAAGGGCGACGCCAACGAGGCCGTGATCAAGGCGCTGAGCGAGCGCGGCCTGCTGCTGGCGCGGTCGCGGCTGAAGCACCAGTACCCGCATTCGTGGCGCTCGAAGAAGCCGGTGATCTTCCGCAACACGCCACAGTGGTTCATCGCCATGGACAAGCCGATTGTCGACAACGGCACGGCGAAGCCCGGCGACACCTTGCGCGCCCGCGCGCTGCACGCGATCTCGGTAACCCGCTGGGTGCCGCAACAGGGCCAGAACCGCATCAACGGCATGATCTCCGGCCGCCCGGACTGGGTGGTGTCGCGCCAGCGCGCCTGGGGCGTGCCGATCGCGGTATTCATCCGCGACAAGGGGGACGGCTCCGTCGACATCCTGCAGGACGAGGCAGTCAACCTGCGCATCGCCGAGGCCTTCATGCAGGAAGGCGCCGACGCCTGGTACGCCGAGGGCGCACGCGAACGTTTCCTCGGAGCGCTCGCCGCCGAGCCGTGGCAGAAGGTCGACGACATCCTCGACGTCTGGTTCGATTCCGGCTCGACCCACGCCTTCGTGCTGGAGGACGCCCAGAACTTCCCGAGCCTCGCCGGCATCCATCGCAAGATCGATGGCGGCACGGACACCGTGATGTATCTCGAGGGCTCGGACCAGCACCGCGGCTGGTTCCACTCGTCGCTGCTGGAAAGCAGCGGCACGCGCGGCCGCGCGCCCTATGACGTCGTGCTGACCCACGGCTTCACGCTCGACGAGCAGGGCCGCAAGATGTCGAAGTCGGTCGGCAACACGGTGGAGCCGCAGCAGGTGATGGAACAGTCCGGCGCCGACATCCTGCGGCTGTGGGTGGCGAGCTCCGACACCGCCGACGACCAGCGCATCGGCCCGGAGATCCTCAAGAACACCATCGAGACCTATCGCAAGCTGCGCAACTCGATCCGCTGGATGCTCGGCACGCTGCGTCATTTCAAGGCCGAAGAGACCGTCTCGCCCGACGCCATGCCCGAACTCGAGCGACTGATGCTGCATCGCCTCGCCGAGCTCGATGGCGTGATCCGTCAGGCCTATGCCGACTTCGACTACAAGACCGTGATCGCCAGCCTCGCGGCGTTCATGAACACCGAGCTGTCGGCGTTCTATTTCGATATCCGCAAGGACACGCTGTACTGCGACCCGCCGTCGTCGGTGGCGCGCAAGGCCGCCCTCACCACGATCGACAGGCTGTGCGACGCGATCCTCAAATGGCTCGCACCGATCCTGTCGTTCACCTGCGACGAAGCGTGGCTGATGTATCGGCCGAATGGCGAAGCGTCGGTGCATCTCACCACGTTCCCGGATGATCTCGCGCGCTTCCGCGACGACGCTCTGGCCCAGAAGTGGGACACCATCCGCGCGGTGCGCCGCGTCATCACCGGCGCGCTGGAGATTGAACGCAGGGACAAGCGGATCGGCGCGTCACTGGAGGCCTCGCCACTGGTCTATGTCGCCGACAAGGCGGTGTTCGCGATCCTCGCCGGCGTCGACCTCGCGGAAATCAGCATCACATCGAACGCGATGCTGACCGACGCGGACGCCCCGGCCGACGCGTTCCGCCTGGCCGACGTCCCCGGCGTCGCAGTGGTGATCGAGCGCGCGGTCGGCACCAAGTGCGCCCGCTCCTGGAAGATCCTGCCGACGGTCGGCAGCGATCCGGACTATCCCGACGTCTCTCCGCGCGACGCCAAGGCGTTGCGTGAGCTGAAGGCGCTGGGGCATGCGGTCTAGCGCGCCGTCATGACCGAGGCCCGCACCACGCCGACGACCGCTGCCGCGCCCCTCCGGGCCGGCATCGCCGCCGCCGTGGTGACGCTCGCGGTCGACCAGGCGGTCAAGCTGTGGCTGCTGTTCGGCTACGATCTCGCGCACCGCGGCATCGTTGCCGTGACGCCGTTCTTCGACCTCGTGCTGGCCTGGAACACGGGCATCAGCTACGGCATGTTCCAGAACCAGGGCACCGTCGGCCAGATCGTGCTGCTGCTGGTCAAGGCCGTCGCCGTCGTGGTGATGGCGGTGTGGATGACACGGGCCCACACCCTGATTGCGACAATCGGCCTGGGGCTGATCATCGGCGGCGCCATCGGCAACGCCATCGACCGCTTCGCCTACGGCGCGGTGGTCGATTTCGCCCTGTTTCACATCGAAATCACCGGAAAAACCTACAACTGGTATGTGTTTAACCTTGCCGACGCGGCTATTGTTGCCGGTGTGGTGGGGCTCCTGTATGACTCCTTCTTCGGAAAACCCGCCGTAAAAGCGCCCTGATCCCGGCCGATACGGCCTGTCAGGGGCGGTCGTCCGGAAAGCCTGCTAACCGACTGAAGCAGAGCGTTATTTCTGCGGCCGCGGCATACAGTTCTTGATCGGGATACAGCACGATGCGCAAAACCGAAGCCGTTCGGCTCTCGCCCTTGTCGCCTGACGCCACGTCGCCCGCGTCCTGGGGACGCGGCCTTCGCATCGCGGCGTGCGTGCTCGGCATCGGCCTCTGCGTCGCTGCGAACGCCGCCCGTGCCGGCGACGACGACGAGGAAGACAGCGGCCCGATCGAGGACCGCATCATCAAGAACATTGTCACCGGCCTCGGCGGCACCAATATGGACAACCGCGGCATCAACTACCGCGAGCGGTCACCGCTGGTGGTGCCGCGAACCACCGACCTGCCGCCGCCCGCGGACACCAAGGCCGAAGTCAATCCGCCGAACTGGCCGAAGGATCCAACGATCGCCGCCGAGAAGGCTTCTGCCGAAGCCTCCAAGCGGTCCAAGCCGGACATGTTCGAAATGAGCCGGACCCTGACGCCGGCTGAACTTGCGCCGAAGCGCGCCAAGGGCGCGCGCTCGACCGCGACCGTCCAGCAGCCGGGCAGCACGCCGGACGCCTATGGCGGCACCGGCACCGGACCGATGCTGAGCCCCGGCCAGCTCGGCTTCAGCAACAGCATGTTCTCGAGCGTGTTCAAGGGCAACTCGACCGAGATCGGCCAGTTCAAGGGCGAACCGACCCGCGACAACCTGACCCAGCCGCCGGTCGGCTATCAGACGCCGTCGCCGGACTATGCCTACGGCACCGGCGCGCCGCGCAAGCCGATCGACCAGCAGGCCGCCAACCCGTTCGACCCGAACAGCGGCGTGAAGAAGAACAACTGAGCCAGACGCGCATCGGGCTGCCGCAACGCGGCTGCCCGATCACAACGTCGTTGGTTCGCGACACCGTGATCTCCGATCGGCCGGGATCGGGCTTTCTTGATTTCACCCGAAAGCGAGCCGCTGACGAGAGCATGACCCTCCTCCCTTCGATCCGCCCCGCAATGCTGCTGGCCATCGCCGGCCTGTCACTTCTTCCCGTTGCTGCAGGAGCTCAAGTCCCGGCACGCCCCGACACCACAGCCGTGCAGCAGGACGGCGCAACCGCGCAGCGGCCGGCGAGCTTCACCCTCGCCAACGGCCTGCAGGTCGTGGTCATCCCGGACCACCGCACGCCGGTGGTCACCCAGATGATCTGGTACAAGGTCGGCTCCGCCGACGAGACACCAGGCAAGTCGGGCCTGGCGCACTTCCTCGAACATCTGATGTTCAAGGGCACGGCGCATCACCCCGCCGGCGAATTCTCCAAGACCGTGGTCCGGGTCGGCGGCACCGAGAACGCCTTCACCGCCGCCGACTACACCGGCTACTTCCAGCGCGTGCCGCGCGACCAGCTCGCCACCATGATGGGCTTCGAGGCCGACCGCATGACCGGCCTGACGCTGAAGAACGAGGAAGTGCTGCCCGAACGCGACGTCGTGCTCGAAGAGTACAACATGCGCGTCGGCAACAGCCCGGACGCTCGGCTCACCGAGCAGATCATGGTGGCGCTCTATCTCAACCACCCCTACGGGCGGCCGGTAATCGGCTGGCACCAGGAAATCGAGAAGCTCAACCGCGAGGACGCGCTCGCGTTCTACAAGCGCTTCTACGCGCCCAACAACGCGACGCTGGTGCTCGCCGGCGATGTCACTGCCGACGAAATCCGCCCGCTGGTCGAGCGCACCTTCGGCCCGATCGCGGCACAGCCGGAGATCCCGCCGAAGCGCATCCGCCCGCAGGAGCCGACCCCGGCAGGGCCGCGCACCGTCACGCTCGCCGATCCACGCGTCGAGCAGACCAGCGTGCGCCGCTACTATCTCGTGCCGTCAGCGACCGCAGCCGGCTCCGACAGCCCGGCTCTCGACGTGCTGGCGCAGGTGCTCGGCAGCGGCAGCAATTCCCTGCTGTACCGTGCGCTGGTGGTGGACAAGCCGCTCGCGGTCGCCGCGGCGGCCTGGTACCAGGGCACGGCGGTCGACGCCACGCAGTTCGCCATCTCGGTGTCGCCCAAGCCCGGCATCACCTTCCCGCAGATCGAGCAGACCGTCGACGGCGTCCTTGCCGAGGTCGCGCAGAATGGCGTCTCGGCCGAGACGCTGGAGCGCGCCAAGACCCAGCTCATCGCCGAAGCGGTTTACGCCCAGGACAGCCAGAGCACGCTCGCGCGCTGGTATGGCGCGGCGCTGACCGTCGGCCTCAACATCGACCAGGTCATCGACTGGCCCCAGCGCATCCGCGCCGTCACCACAGATCAGGTGCGCGACGCCGCCCGTACCTGGCTCGACAGGAAGCGTTCGGTGACCGGCTATCTGATCAAGGACACCGCGCCACGGCGCGAGGAGAAGCGCTCGTGACCATCACTCGCCAGCAGTTCCTGCGCGGCACGCTTGCCGGCGCCGCGGTGGCCGCGTTGCGGCCGTTCGGCTTGACGCCGGCACAGGCGGCGACCCGTATCCAGCGCGTGGTGTCGCCCGGCGGCATCGAGGCGTGGTTCGTGCAGGATGCCACCGTGCCGCTGGTGTCGATGGAATATGCCTTCGTCGGTGGCGCAGCGCAGGATCCCGCCGCCAAGCCCGGCGTCAGCAACATGTTGGCCAACCTGCTCGACGAAGGTGCTGGCGATCTCGACAGCAGCACCTTCCACGATCGCCTCGAACGCCGCGCCATCCAGATGACCTTCAGCACGTCGCGCGACTACCTGCGCGGCTCGCTGCGGATGCTGAGGGAAGACCGCGACCAAGCCTTCGACCTGCTGCAGCTGGCGCTCGGCGCGCCGCGCTTCGACAGCGAGCCGGTGGAACGCATCCGCTCCCAGATCGGCTCGGAGTTGCGCCGCGACAGCACGACCCCGACGACGCTGGCAGGCAACGCGTTCTGGCAACTCGCCTACGGCGACCATCCCTACGGCCGGCCGAGCAACGGCACGCTCGAGAGCCTGCCGACCATCCAGGTCGATGATCTCCGCACCTACCAGCGCAAGGTGATCGCCCGCGACAAGCTCAAGATCGCCGTGGTCGGCGACATCGACGCTGCAGCGCTCGGCAAGCTGCTCGATCGCACCTTCGGCGGCCTGGCCGCAAAGGCCGACCTGACCGCGGTGCCGACGATCGCCGCCGCGACGCCGCCCAAGCGCGTGCAGGTTCCGCTCGACGTGCCGCAGACCGTCATCGTGTTCGGCGGCCCGGGCTTGCTGCGGAGCGATCCCGATTTCATGCCGGCTTACGTGGTCAACCACATCCTCGGCGGCGGCGCGCTGTCCTCACGACTCTATAAGGAGGTGCGCGAGAAGCGCGGCCTCGTGTATTCGGTCTACGAGTCGCTGGTGTGGATGAACCAGTCCGGCGTGTTCGTCGGCTCGACCGCCACCCGCGCTGACCGTGCCGCAGAGACAGCGGCGACCGTCGACGCCGAGATCCGCGGCATGGCGGAGGAAGGTCCGAGCCAGCAGGAGCTCGACGAGGCCAAATCCTACCTCAAGGGTTCGCAAATGCTGGCGCTCGACACCTCGGCGAAGATCGCCAGCGTCATGGTGCAGTACCAGCTCGACAACCTCGGCATCGACTATCTCGACCGCCGCGGCGCGCTGATCGACGCGGTGACCCTCGACGACGCCCGCCGCGCCGCCAGGCGACTGTGGGGCCACGGCCTGCTGATGGCGGTCGCCGGACGCAGCAGCGAGGCGTCGGCGAAGCCCGAGCCGTCCAGTACGGTGCCGACCGGCAAAAATTGAGCCCACGGCAGCCAGCCTGACACGCTATGGTGACGGACGGCGATTCCCGCGCGGGGATCGCAGGACAACCGGTTGTGCCATGCTGCGGATCACCCATTCGATCGCGATCGACGAGAACGATATCGAGATCAGCTTCGTCCGCGCCTCGGGGCCCGGCGGTCAGAACGTCAACAAGCTGTCGACCGCGGCGCAACTGCGTTACGACACGCGTCGCGCGACGCTGGCGCCGGACGTCGATGCGCGGCTGCAGCGCATCGCCGGCCAGCGCATGACCAAGGACGGCGTCATCGTCATCCACGCCCAGCGCTACCGTACCCAGGAACGCAACCGCGAGGACGCGATCGAACGTCTGGTGGACATGATCCGCGAAGCATCGGTGCGGCCGACGCCGCGCCGCGCCACGCGGCCGACGCTCGGCTCCAAGAAGCGGCGGCTGGAAGGCAAGAAGCATCGCGGCTCGATCAAGGCGATGCGCGGCCGCGTCGACGACTGAGGCTCCGGCTTTTTGGCCGTGACGCGCATTCTTCACGGAAGCCGCTGCCCGCACCGGGTCAACCCCCGGGGCCTGCTTCGCTCGAAGACGCGTTATCCTGACAGGCTGGCGGAGATGCTGCGCCGCGCGTGATCGGCGAACGCCTTCACCGCCGGCTTGGCGTTGGCGGCCTGATAGAGATTGATCCTGAATTCCGGCAGCTTCGGCAATTGCCGGTCGGTGAGGATCTCGAGACTGTCGGGCAACGAATGGCTGAGCAGCGGCGCCACCGCGAGATCGGCCTCGAGCGTCGCCCGCACCGGCTCCATGTTGCTGACCTCGCACACCGCCACCCATTCGCGCCGCACCTTGCGCAGCGCCGCGATCGCGATCGGCCGGAAGATGCAGGCCTCGGCCCCGAACGACACCGGCAGCGGCACGCGGCGGTGCGCCTCGCCACCGCGCGCACCGACCCACACCAGACGGTCCATCCGCAGCGTCTCGCCGCCCTTGCCGCAGCCGGGTTCGGTCGTCAGCGCGAGGTCGAGATTGCCGTCGCGCAACTCCGACATCAGTTCGACGGTGTCCTGGCAGACCAGCGTCACCCGGATCGACGGGAACGCCTTGCTGAAGCGGCGGAGGATCGGCGGCGTGTAACTGCCGATGATGTCGTAGGGCGCGCCGAAGCGCACCTCGCCCTCGAACGGCGGCTCGCGCAGCGCCCCCCAGAGGTTGTCGTTGGCGGTGATCATCTGGGTCGCCGGAGCGACGAGGCTGCGCCCCTCGGGTGCCGGCACGAGGCGACGCCCGGCGCGCACGAACAGCGGATGGCCCGCGATCTCCTCGAGCCGCCTGATCTGCTGGCTGATCGCCCCCTGCGACAGGTTGAGCAGCTCGGCCGCGCGGGTGACGCTGCCAGTATCGACCACCGCGAGGAACGCACGGACGATGGTGACGTCGATGTCACGGGCCATTCTATTACGAATCCTAAATATAACGATTAAATACATTAGATATCATAATTCCAAAACCCGGCCTAGGGTCCGCGCCTCTCAACACGGGATCACGACCATGACCACATTGTCAGGGGTTTGGGCGCCGCTGGTGACGCCCTTCCGGGACGGCCGGCTGGACATCGCCAGCACGCGGCGGCTGATCGAGCACCTGCTCGCACAGGGCGTCGCCGGCTTCATCCCGCTCGGCACCACCGGGGAATCGCCCACCCTCGACGACGACGAGATCGAGACCATGGTGGCCGAGACCGTCGCCGCCGTCGCCGGCCGCGTCCCGGTGTTCGTCGGCATCGGCGGCAATGCCACGCACAAGGTCATCCGGGCCGTGCGGCGGCTGTCCGCCCATCCGTTCGACGGCATCCTGTCGGTATGCCCGTACTACAACCGCCCGACCCAGGACGGCCTGCGCGCGCACTTCACGGCGATTGCCGGCGAGACCGATCGCAAGATCCTGATCTACAACATCCCCTACCGGACCTCGATCAACCTCGCCAACGACACCGTGCTGCGGCTCGCCGAGCAACCCAACATCGTCGGCATCAAGGACAGCTCGGGCAGCCTCACCCAGTCGCTGGAGCTGCTGGCGCTGCGTCCATGGGGCTTCTCGGTCCTGACGGGCGAGGACGCCCTGTTCCTCACCATGCTCGCCAACGGCGCCGACGGCGGCATCCTCGCGTCCTGTCACCTGGCGACCGACGCCTTCGTGGCGGTCGCCGAGCGGATGGCCGCCAACGACCAGCACGACGCGCTGGCCCGCTGGACGCCGCTTTCGCGGCTGGTCGGCAAGCTGTTCGGGGAACCCAATCCGGTTCCGCTCAAGTATGCGCTGTGGCGCCAGGGCCTGATCGCATCCCCGGAATGCCGCCTGCCACTGACCCCGATTTCGGCCGCGCTGGCGCAGGATCTCGACCAGGAACTGGCCCGCCTGCCGCAAGCCACGGAGGCGCTTCGACGCGCGGGATAAGCGCGGCGGCGGCCTCCCGCCAGCGTGGCAAAGCCCCTAGATTAGGCGGTCTGTTTCCTTGCGAGTCGCCGGGTTTTCCATGCCTGTCCGTCAGTTGCCTGAAGCCATCGTCAACCGCATCGCCGCCGGCGAGGTGGTCGAACGGCCGGCGAGCGCGGTCAAGGAACTGGTCGAGAACGCCATCGATGCCGGCGCCAGCCGGGTCGACATCTTCACCGAAGGCGGCGGGCGGCGCCGCATCGCGATCACCGACGACGGGCACGGCATGACCCACGCCGACCTTGCCCTCGCCGTCGACCGCCACGCCACCTCCAAGCTCGACGATGAAGACCTGCTGCGCATCCGCACCCTTGGCTTTCGCGGCGAGGCGCTGCCTTCGATCGGCGCCGTGGCACGGCTGTCGATCACCACGCGGCACGCCAGCGAGCCCCACGCTTGGGCGCTCGGCGTCGAAGGCGGGGTCAAGTCGGAGATCGCACCGGCCGCCCTGGCTCAAGGGACCCGCGTCGAAGTCAGCGACCTGTTCTTCGCCACCCCCGCCCGTCTGAAGTTCCTCAAAACCGACCGCACCGAGGCCGAAGCGATCCGCGAGACCGTGCGGCGGCTCGCCATGGCGCGGCCCGACATCGCCTTCGGCCTGGCCGGCGAGGAGCGCGCGCCCGTGACCTGGGCCGCCGCGCTGCCCGGCGCCGCCGGACGACTGACGCGCCTCGGCGACATTCTGGGCAGCGACTTCCGCGCCTGCGCCATCGAGGTCCGTGCCGAGCGCGAGGGTACGCTGGTCGAAGGCTATGCCGCGGCCCCGGCGCTGACTCGCGCCAATGCGCTGGGACAATATCTGTTCGTCAACGGCCGACCGGTGCGCGACAAGCTGATCCTCGGCGCGGTCCGCGCCGCCTATTCCGACTACCTGCCGCGTGACCGCCACCCGGTGGTCGCGCTGTTCGTCACTCTCGATCCGCAGGAAGTCGACGCCAACGTCCATCCGGCCAAGACCGAAGTGCGCTTCCGCAATGCCGGCCTCGTGCGCGCGCTGATCGTCCATGCGCTGAAGGACGGCCTCGCGCGCGAAGGCCGCCGCACCGCCGCCAATGGCGGCGAGGCGGCCGTGATGGCGTTCCGCCCCGGCGCCAGCCGGCCGATGAACTGGGATTGGCAGCGCTCACCGGCGGCGCCGCCGATGCCGGCCGCCGCCTACGATGGCGCCGCCGAACGGCCTTTCGTGGAAGCCGGCTTCGCCGCGCCGCCCCAGCCGGTGTTCGACGTCGGCGCGCCGTCCGCCGACATTCGCGCTGCAGCCGCGCCAGCCCCCGCCGACCTGCTCGACCGTCCGCTCGGCGCCGCGCGAACCCAGATCCACGAAACCTACATCGTGTCGCAGACCCGCGACGGCCTCGTCGTCATCGACCAGCACGCCGCCCACGAGCGCATCGTCTACGAAAAGCTCAAGGCATCGCTGGCCCGCGATGGCGTGCAGCGCCAGATCCTGCTGATCCCCGAGATCGTCGAGCTCGACGAGGCGACGGTCGAGAAGCTGGCCGGGCGCGCGAGCGAGCTCGAGCAGTTCGGCCTGGTCATCGAATCCTTCGGCCCGGGCGCCGTCGCGGTGCGCGAAACGCCGTCGCTGCTCGGCAAGACCGACGCCCGTGCGCTGTTGCGTGACCTCGCCGATCACATGGCGGAGTGGGACGAGGCGCTGCCGCTGGAACGTCGACTGATGCATGTCGCCGCCACCATGGCCTGCCACGGCTCGGTGCGCGCCGGGCGGGTGCTCAAGCCCGAGGAAATGAACGCGCTGCTGCGCGAGATGGAAGTGACGCCGAATTCCGGCCAGTGCAATCACGGCCGGCCGACCTACGTCGAACTCAAGCTCGGCGATATCGAGCGGCTGTTCGGGCGGCGCTAAACGGCAGCGCGACATCGCCTTGTACAGATCTGCAATTTTGAGAAGCTCACCCTAGCTTACTTACCCGTAGGCTTTTGGCGCTTTAATCGCCTATAGTAAATTGTCGGTCCAGTCGTTTTGTTTCGTCTAAGTACGAGTTCACGACCATCATTAGTCGGAAACGTTCGAATAGGTTCAAGCGGCTCAGTTGTGGGGGGATCTCCCACCTCATAACCCAACTCTTTCATCTTCCTGTAGACAGCCATCTGCATATCATTAAGCGCAAGGTGTTTTTGACCGCAGCGTTCGCAGGTAAGCACTAAATTTGAGTTGCGCCTTATGTCTCGACCGGCAAGAGAAAATAGCTCTCCACACGTAGGGCATGGGAGGCGAAAAACGGTTGCCTTCATCTATCTCCTCCGGAGTCAGCCGAGCCAACAGGACGAAGAGAAAACTTACTTGAAAACTAGCCACGCAACGTCAAAAGAGAGCCCACATCACAGGCAATCGATCTCAGCTCACGCCCGCACTTCGTCCACACTATGGGCCCATGCGCCGACGAACGCTACGAAGCACTAAGATTTACCTCGCATTCCACAAAAGCCGATTTCCAGTTTTTCGGTTCCTGATCCAACATTCTGCTTTAGTCTTACACGACGCCACGAGCCCAGCAGGCGGAAAAATTGCAGCCGTTTACCGCGGCTATCGTTCGCAAAGAAAATGCAGCTTTGGGGAGCACGAATGAACCGCCAGGATCTTAAATCAATAATTCTCGACGCGATTGGAAAGCCGGGCGATAGCCTCTCAATTCCGAAGATCGCAAGATACATATGGGAGAATTACGAGCCTCAACTGAAAGGGTCTGGCGAATTCTTCTATACTTGGCAGTACGATATGCGGTGGGCAGGCGATAGTTTGGTGAGAGATGGCAAGCTCGACAAGACCGCACATCGCGGTATGTGGATGCGCCTAAAATAGTTTCTTTATACGGACCGCGCCCGCATGATGAAGAACTCGGTGTCGTCGTAGGCGCGGCGCTCGAGCTCTTCGAACCCCTCGGGCGCGGCAAACCCCGCAGCCTTCGCTTCTTCGACGACGACGAGCGCGCCCGGCCCCAGCCAGCCACCGTCGCGCAGCGCCACAACAGCCTTGTCGGCAAGCCCCTTGCCGTAGGGCGGATCGAGAAAGGCGAGCGAGAACGGCTCCATCGGATGCGCTGGCCCCGGCTCCGTCGCATCCCGGCGATAGACCTTGGAGACACCGCCAAGCCCGAGCGCCTCGACGTTCTGCCGCAGCAGTGCGCGCGCCTCGGCGCCGTTGTCGACGAACAGCACGAACGCGGCGCCGCGCGACAGCGCCTCGATGCCGAGCGCACCGGTGCCCGCAAACAGGTCGAGCACGCGCGCGCCCTCGACGGGATCGCCGTAAGCGTGGGCGAGGATATTGAACAGCGACTCGCGCAGCCGGTCCGCCGTCGGGCGGATGTCACGCGAAGTGGGCGACGCGATGGTGCGGCCGCGCAGCCGTCCGCCGACAACCCGCACCGGTCAGTCCTTCGGCTCGAGTTCGCGCTTGCCGTGATAGGTGCGCTTGGGGCGGCGATAGGGACGCGCTTCGGCATCCTCATCCTGTTCGCCCGAACGTTCGACGAGCACGCGACGCCCCTTGCGGTCGGCGACCACGCTGCGCTTGCGTTTCACCGGCGTGTCCTCGTGCACGCGCTCTGCACCTTCGCTGATCTTGCTCGGACGCGACGATGCATTGAATTCGGCACCGGCGAGTTCGATGACCTTGTCGCCGAGCTGCTCGCGCAGCACGCGGGTCTTGACCTCGTCGACCTCGCCCTCGCCAAGCTCGGCGAGCTGGAACGGACCGTAGGACACACGGATCAGGCGGTTCACCTCGAGGCCGAGATGCGCCAGAACGTTGCGCACTTCGCGGTTCTTGCCTTCGCGGATCGCGAACACGATCCAGACGTTGGCGCCCTGGTCGTGCTCGAGCTGGGCATCGATCGAACCGTACTTGACGCCATCGACCTCGACGCCGTTGCGCAGTTCGTCGAGCTGGGCCTGGGTCACGGTGCCGTGCGCACGGACGCGATAGCGCCGCAGCCACCCGGTCTCCGGCAGTTCGAGCGCACGGGCGAGGCCGCCGTCATTGGTCAGCAGCAGCAGGCCTTCGGTGTTGAAATCGAGCCGTCCGATGCTGATCAGGCGCGGTAGATGTTCCGGCAGATTGTCGAACACCGTCGGCCGTCCTTCCGGATCGGCATGGGTGGTCATGAGGCCGCGCGGCTTGTGGTACAGAAACAGCCGCGTGCGCTCGCGCTCCGGCAACGGCTTGCCGTCGACCAGGATGACGTCGCGTTCGGTGACGTCGAGCGCCGGCGAGGTCAGGACGCGGCCGTTGACCGTGACGCGCCCCTGCGTGATCCATTCCTCGGCGTCGCGGCGCGAGCACAGCCCGGCGCGCGCCAGCCGCTTGGCGATGCGCTCGCCGGACTTCTTGGCCTCCGGGACGGCCGGACGCTTGCTGCGCCGATCAGTCTCCGGCTTGCGCTCGCGATAGGCGCCGCGTCCGCCGAAGGCCGGCCGCTTGACGAAAATGCGGGACTCGTCCGCCTCGCCGCGCGGACGCTCGTCGCGGCCCTCGCTGCGGGGATGCTCCTGCCAGTCGCGGCGCTCGCCGCGCGGGCGATCGGATTTGAAGCGCTCGGACTGGGGACGATCCGAACGCGCACGATCGAACTTGGGACGATCAGACCGATCAAACCTCGGGCGGTCGCCACCGTCGCGATCGTCGCGGGGGCGCGAAAAGCGCGGACGCTCGTCGCCGTCACGGCGACGAACATCATCACGCGGCCCCTCTTGACGCTCGCCCTGCGGTCGCTCGCGCCGCTGCCACGGCTTCTCGCCACTGCGGTCGGGCCCGGCGAAATCCTCGCGCGGCTTGCGCGGGCCACGGCTGAACGGCTTGTCACCGTCGTCGCGGCGGAAACCGCCGCTGCGCGGACGGTCGCCGTCCTTGCGGAAGCCCTCGCCCTTGCCCTTGAACGGGCGCTTGTCGCCGAACTTGGCTTCGGAGAACCGTCCTGCCGGGCGCCCCTCGCCGCGCGGTGCGCGATCGTCGCGGTCGCGCGGCTTGAACGGGCGGTCGCCACGATCCTCGCGCGGCTTGAAACGCGGACGATCCTCACCGCCACGATCATCGCGCCGGAAACGCGGACGTTCCTCTCCGCCCCGTTCCTCACGCGGCTTGAAACGTGGACGGTCGTCGCCACTCCGCTCCTCGCGCGGCCGGAACGGCTTGCGCGAGCCATGATCGGGCCGGTCGTCGCGATCGAAGCGCGGACGCGGACGATCGCGGTCGTCGCGCGAGCGCGGCCCCTTGGCCGCGAACGGCCGCTTGCCGCCCGACGCCTTGTCCCCATAGGGCTTCTTGTCGCCGAACGCCTTCTTATCGCCAAACGTCTTCTTGGCCCCATACGGCTTCTTTTCGCCGAAGGATTTACGCTCGCCGAAGTCCTTGCCCCCGCTGCGGGCCGGCCGCTCGCCGCCGTCGCGCCCCTTGCCGCCGGGGCGGGCGCGGGCGCCGCGCGGAGCTGGTTTGCTGGTATCCCGGTCGCGGGGCATGACGTCTCTCACGGTAAATGGTAACGACCGCCAAGTCCCGATCCGACCTTGTCGGACCAGACCATGGCGACTGGCTTTTTGAGCATGATCGGTTCGGACAACCGCTGTCCGGGCATGCTCTATCAGAGTTATCGGCCCGAGACGAGGTATGAGCGCACAATCTTTCATGGATTTGGCCCTGAATCAGGCCAAAATCGCCGGAAACAGCGGCGAAGTGCCGATCGGCTGCGTCGTTGTCCGGGACGGTCAGGTCATCGCCCGGGCCGGAAACCGCACCCTGACTGACCGCGATCCCTCGGCGCACGCCGAAATCCTGGCGATCCGTGAAGCGGCCGCCGCGCTGGGTAGCGAGCGGCTGGTCGACTGCGACCTCTACGTCACGCTGGAACCCTGCACCATGTGCGCCGGCGCCATCTCCTTTGCCCGAATCCGCCGCCTGTACTACGGCGCGGCCGATCCCAAGGGCGGCGCGGTGGAATCCGGGGTGCGCTTCTTCGCCTCGCCGACCTGCCACCATGCGCCGGAGGTCTATTCCGCGGTCGGCGAGACCGAGGCCGCCGCGCTGCTGCGCGACTTCTTCAAGGCCCGCCGCTAGCGGGCTGGGCAGGCGCGATCACAGCTTGAGCTTCATGCCCTCGTGCGAGGCGACGAAGCCAAGCCGGCGGTAGAAGCGCTGAGCGTCGCGGCGATCCTTGTTGGTGGTGAGCTGCAGCACGCGGCAGTCGGGCCGCGCTTGCGACATTCGCACCGCTTCACTCAGCATCTGCTCGCCGATCTTGCGGCCGCGGAAGCGGCCGTCGACCCGCACGCCCTCGATCTGCGCGTGCCATCCTCCCTTGAGCAGCAGACCCGGCAGGAAGGTGAGCTGGAAGCAGCCGACGATCTCGCCGTCTTCCTCCCACGCGTAAAGCCCGTTGTTCGGATCCGCCGCGATGGCGTCGAACGCCGCGAGATACGGCGTCATATCGCCGTTCGGGTCATCCCGCTGCTCGCTGATCTGGTCCTCGGCCAGCAACTGCATGATACGGGGAATGTCATCTCGCGTCGCCGGGCGCAGCGCCATCACTCACTCCGAAAAGAAATTCAGCAACGCCGATGCAGTGGCATCGGGGTTCTCCTCGCACAGGAAATGCCCGGCGTCGACCGCAGCGCCGGACACGTTGGTGGCCCACGCCCGCCAGGCATCGAGCGGCGCGTCGGCGACGCTGGCAAAGCCCGCCGCGCCCCACAGCGCGAGGAGCGGTGCGGTGATCGTCTTGCCGGCGTTGCGGTCCGCCGTGTCGTGCTCGAGATCGGCGTAAGCGCCGGCGCGATAATCCTCGCACGCGGCATGGATGCGCAGGGGATCGCGCAGCGCCGTGAGATAGTGCGCCACCGCCCGCGGATCGAACGGGTTCGGCACGTCCTTCTTCGCCCAGCCCTGGAAGATGGGCCCGAAATAGCCATCCGGATCGGACTGGATCAGCTTTTCCGGCAGCGGCGACGGCTGCGCCAGGAACAGCCAGTGATAGGCGCGCAGACCGAACGCGCGGTCCATCTTCGCCCAGTAATCATAGGTCGGCAGGATATCGAGCGTGGCGAGCCGTGACAGCCGGCCGGGATGATCGAGCGCGAGGCGATAGGTCACCCGGCCGCCGCGATCATGGCCGGCGAGCATGAACTGCGCATGGCCGAACTTGTCCATCACCTCGATCATCGCCTGCGCCATCGCGCGTTTGGTGAATGGCGTGTGGTCGGCGTCGGTCTTCGGCACATCCGACCAGCCGTAACCGGGCAGATCGGGAATGACGAGCGTGAAGCGGCCGGCGAGCTGCGGCGCCACCTTGTGCCACATCACGTGGGTCTGCGGATACCCGTGCAGCAGCATCAACGGCGGCCCGTTGCCGCCGATGCGCGCGAAGATGCGACCGCGGCTGGTCGCGATCCACTCGGATGCAAATCCCGGAAACAGGTCGGCGAGATCGGACATGACGGCACCTCACGGCACACGAACGGGACGGCATGAGTGCCATCCCCGCGGCCAGCTGGCAACGCTCCGCGGCGCGGAGCTGTTCCCGCGCCGCCGCCGGGCTCAGGACTCCCGCGCCACCGCCTGCCAGCCGATGTCGCGGCGGCAGAAGCCGTCGGGCCAGCGGATACGATCGACCGCCTGGTAGGCGCTCGCCTGCGCCGCGCGCACGCTCGCGCCGCGCGCGGTGACATTGAGCACGCGTCCGCCATTGGCGAGGATGCGGTCGCCGTCAGCCCTGGTGCCGGCATGGAAGATCTCGACACCGTCGACCGCGGCCGCAGCGTCGAGGCCCTCGATCACGGTGCCCTTGGCGTAATCGCCGGGATAGCCCTTCGCGGCCATCACCACGGTCAGCGCCGCGTCGGGATACCAGCGCAGGTCGAAATGCTTGAGCTGGCCATCGCAGGCCGCGAGCAGCGCCGGCACGAGATCCGACATCATCCGCAGCATCAGCACCTGGCATTCCGGATCGCCGAAGCGGACATTGTATTCGATCAGCCTGGGGCCATCCGCCGTGATCATCAGGCCGGCGAACAGCACGCCCTTGTACGGCATGCCCCTGGCCTTCATCGCCCGCAACGTCGGCAGGATGATCTCGTCCATGGTGCGCTGGCACATCGCGTCGGTCATCACCGGCGCCGGCGAATAGGCGCCCATGCCGCCGGTGTTCGGTCCCTTGTCGCCATCGAAGACGCGCTTGTGGTCCTGCGCGGTGGCGAGCGCCAGCGCATTGTCGCCGTCGCACAGCACGAAGAACGAGGCTTCCTCGCCGGTCATGAACTCCTCGACCACCGCCTCCGCACCGGCGGCGCCGAAGCCGCCACCGAGCATCATGTCGATCGCCGCTTCCGCCTCGGCGAGGGTCATGGCGACGACGACGCCCTTGCCTGCAGCGAGGCCATCGGCCTTGATCACGATCGGCGCGCCCTTGGCACGGATATAGGCCTTGGCGGCATCGACGTCGCGGAAGCGCTCATAGGCCGCGGTCGGGATGTTGTTGGCCTTGCACAGATCCTTGGTGAAGCCCTTCGAGCTCTCGAGCTGCGAGGCGGCCTTGCTCGGACCGAACGCCTTGATGCCGGCTGCAGCGAGATCGTCGGCGATTCCTGCGGCGAGCGGCGCCTCGGGCCCCACGACCACCAGGTCGACCTTGTTGGCCTTGCAGAAGGCGATCACCGCGGCATGGTCGGCGACATCGAGGGCGACGCATTCGGCCTCGCGCGCGATGCCGGCGTTGCCCGGCGCGCACCACAGCTTGCTGACCAGCGGCGAGCCGGCGATTTTCCAGGCCAGCGCGTGTTCGCGCCCGCCCGACCCGAGAAGAAGAATATTCATGGCGATCTCCTGCCACGCCCGGTTAGCGGGTCGGGACGGGCGACACAAGAGGCGGTTTCAGCTCTCGCCGCCGTCGATGATCTGCCGCAGCAGGGCGACATGGCGGGCGAAGGCGCCCCGGCCGGCCGCCGTGGCGGACACCCGGGTCTGGGGTTTCTTGCCGACGAACGACTTGTCGACATCGACATAGGCGGCCTTCGCCAGGGTCTCGATATGGGCGCCGAGATTGCCGTCGGTCGCCCCGGTCAGCTTTTTCAGCCGCACGAATTCCAGCCCCTCGCCCACCGGCAGGGCGTTCAGCGCTGCCATGATGCGCAGCCGCAGCGGCTGGTGGATGATGTCGTCGAGTTCCGCCATGGCGTCAGTCCCGCCGCATCCACAGGCCACCGAGGATCAGTCCGCCGCCGTTGACGAACGCCATCCACAGGTCGAACCACGGGCCGCTCCAGACGTAGCCGACGAGGGTCAGCGAGATGATCGACAGCGCGATGCCGACGAAGGCCGGTCCGATCCACAAGCCTGCGATGCCGTAGGCCAGCATGAAGTAGGTCGGCCAGAACGCGCTGAGTTGCCGCGGCGTGAAATGCGCAAGACCGAGCGTCCACAGCAGGCCGAAGCCGACGAACAGCAGGAAAGCCGCGAACATCCGGCCGTCGAATGCCCGCACGCGCGAGCGCGTGTACTCGAACGCGCTGACAACGAAGCTGCCGGCGATGCCCAGGACATAGACCGCCAGCCAGCCATATCCGGCGCCGTGCGGCCGGACGTAGGCCACGACATAGCCGATGGCGACCAGC
This sequence comes from Bradyrhizobium sp. U87765 SZCCT0048, assembly GCF_018131225.1. Lineage (GTDB taxonomy): Bacteria > Pseudomonadota > Alphaproteobacteria > Rhizobiales > Xanthobacteraceae > Bradyrhizobium_A. Next base: position 2,844,226 of record NZ_JAFCMM010000001.1, read on the forward strand.
ACGCCCCACATCACCAGCAGCAGGCTGGAGGTCCGGTAGAACTGCGACTGGCGTACACGATGCGCGATCGCCTCGATGTCGCTCAGCGCTTCCGCCGCCTGTTTTCGATCGATATTCGTCACGACTCGCTGGCCTCGAAATCCTGATGATCGCTGTTGTGGCGCAACCCCTGCCGTTCCTCAACGGGGAGAGAATCGGCGCGGCCACGCATCGCCGGCCTCACGACCGCAGATCCGACCGCGCAACATCGTCGGCGATCATGGCCGCCGCCGCGGGATGGCCGACGATGCCCATGTGATCGATGCCATCGACGAGGTGAACCTTGATGCGCGCGCCGAGCGCCTCCTGGTATTTATCGGCCAGCATCAGTTCGTCGGCGACGCCCGCGAATAGCGTGAGCGGCCCTCGCGCCGCCGCCACATCGCGGCGGAAATCGCTGGAGGCGGCGAAGTCGCGCATCAGGCGAAACGAATACACGGTCGTCAGCCGCCGCTCAGCATTGGGCGGCACCGCGAAGGCGAGCACCGGCAGCGCGTCCGCCCAGGTGACGCCGAGCCTGTTCAGCAGCAGAGCGGCGATCACCCGCGGAATGTCGGCCTGCGCCCAGCCGCCCGCGTTCGGCCGGCTGGTCGGCGCGTCGTAGCCGAGATAGGGCGCCAGCAGGACCGTGCGGGCGAAGGCACCCTGGATGGGCGAGCCGGCCATGCGCAGCGCGAAGCCGCCGCCCGAGGAGTGGCCGATCAAGGTCAGCGGCGCGTCCGGATGAGCCTTGCGGATTTCGGCGACCACATCCGCGAGATCGTCCTGCAACTGCCCGGCATGGCCGATGTCGCCGCGCGTACCCGAGGCGCCATGGCCACGGATGTCCAGCGCATAGCTCTCGACGCCGCGCGCCGCCAGCGCCTGCGACAGCACGTGGACCGCGCCGCGGCTCGATCCCGATGAGCCATGCACGACCACCGCCACGCTCGCCGCAGCCGGCCCGATGGCCGCGTAATGGCGGTAGGCGAGCTCGGTGCCGTCACGGGCCTGGATGCGGTCGAGCGGCGGTAACTGGCTGAGATCGAGCGTCTTGCGTGCCTCGGAGATCGACGCCAGCTCGGGCGGGCGCCGCAGCGGGCTCGCCAGCATCAGGACGATCACCCCGGCCGACAGACCGAACAGCGCCAGAGCACCAACAAACACCCTGAAGATCAACGAGATGGACATGGGAGACCTCGACCGATCGAGAACGCACATCGCGCTCAACAGATAACTCTATACTACAGAGTTCTCTATTTTTCAATGTCGCATTGGCTGACCCCTGCGGAGGGCTTACCTTCCGGCCCAACTGCTGGAAGGCCCGATTCGAATGTCTGACGCGTCCCATGCGCCATTGCTGAACGCCCCGGAATTCACTGTTTCCGAGCTATCGTCTGCGCTGAAGCGGACGGTGGAGGACGCCTACAGCCATGTCCGGGTCCGCGGCGAGATTTCCGGCTTTCGCGGCCCGCATTCGTCGGGCCACTGCTATTTCGCGCTCAAGGACGCCAGCTCGAAGATCGAGGCCGTGATCTGGAAGGGCGTCCACGGCCGGATGCGGTTCAAGCCCCAGGAGGGCCTCGAGGTCATCGCCACCGGCAAGCTGACCACCTATCCCGGCTCGTCGAAGTACCAGATCGTCATCGAGGCACTGGAGCCGGCCGGCGTCGGCGCCCTGATGGCGCTGATGGAAGAACGCAAGCGCAAGCTCGCCGCCGAAGGCCTGTTCGACGAGGCCCGCAAGCAGCTGCTGCCATGGCTGCCGGAGGTGATCGGCGTCGTCACCTCACCGACCGGCGCGGTGATCCGCGACATCCTGCACCGCCTCGAGGATCGTTTCCCACGCCGCGTCCTGGTCTGGCCGGTGCGCGTGCAGGGCGAAGGCTCAGCCGAACAGATCGCCTCCGCCATTCGCGGTTTCAACGCTCTGCCCGAGCACGGCCGCATCCCGCGTCCCGACCTGCTGATCGTTGCGCGCGGCGGCGGCTCGCTGGAGGACCTGTGGTCGTTCAACGAGGAGATCGTCGTGCGGGCCGCCGCCGACAGCCTCATTCCGCTGATCTCGGCCGTCGGCCACGAGACCGACGTTACGCTGATCGATTTCGCCGCCGATCGCCGTGCCCCCACACCGACAGCTGCGGCCGAGATGGCCGTACCGGTGCGGGCCGAACTCGCCGTCGAGGTCGCCACGCTGGCGCGCCGCAGCTTCGCCAGCTGGCAGCGCGCCCAGGAGCATCGCCGCAGCGAACTGCGCAGCGCCGCACGGGCGCTGCCGGCCGCGGGCGAACTGCTGGCCATTCCACGCCAGCGCCTCGACGGTGCGGGCGCCGCGCTGCCGCGCGCGCTCAAGGGCAACACCCACGCACACTTCCGGCGTTTCGCACAGGCGAGCGCACGCCTGACACTGCGCGTTCTGCGCACCCAGGTCGACCATGCGACGCAACGGCTGACCGTGACCGGCGACCGCCTGTCCCACAGCGCACGCACGCTGGTGCGAGGACGGCGCGAACGCTTCGCCGGCCTCGAGATCCGCCTCAAGACCTCGCGCCTCGCCAACGCGCAGGCGTTGCGCAGCGCCATCGCCCGCGACCGCGAGCGCAGCGTGCGGCTCGCCGAGCGGGCGCAGCGGGCGCTGGCCACGCTGATCCAGCGCCATCGCGCCCAGGTCGCCTACGCCGGACAGTTGCTCACCGCCCTGTCCTACCGCAGCGTGCTCGCCCGCGGTTTCGCGCTGGTTCGCGACGACGGCGGCGCACCGTTGCACGCGGCCAGCGGCGTCGCAGCAGGCGCTCGCCTCACGCTCGAGTTTATCGATGGTCGCGTGGCCGTCACCGCCGACGGCACAGCACCGCAGGACGCGCCTCATGCGCCTTCAGCGCTTCCGGCAGGCCGCCCCACCGCAAAGGCCGCGGCGCCGCGGCGACCGGCGAAGGCGGACACCCAGGGCGACCTGTTCTGATTCTGCCCCAATCGGGCGCGGCGGCGCAGCCGGGCCCGCGCAACGCCCTGGAAAAGGGGCTCGCTCCGGCCCATCTGTGCTACAGTGGCTGTCCATCATTCACGACCAGCTAAGGGAACCCGGCGTGCTCAACAAGTTCAGTTCTTCCGGCCATGGCGAAGCCAAGGTGCAGTATCTCGACGGCGATTTTCGCGTCATTGCGCCGGGAAGCTATGTGGTCTGCGCCGTCAGCAGCGTGCAGATCCCGCTCGAAGAGCTGAAGTACTGGAGCGTCGACCGCCAGGAAGCCTATGCGACGCCCGATGCGGTACTGAGCCGCCACTACCCGGCCGCGCACAAGTCGGGCTGAGAAGGGCCTACCCTCCGGCGACGAGCCCGGTCAGCAGCGCGTCGAGCGGCGCGCGTTCGGCGATGCTCAGCGACACCCCGAACGGCACCATCGCCGGCGCCTGGACGGCAAGGCGGGCATCGCTTCGGATGCGCGCGAGGTCCTTCTCCGTCGTCACCAGCACGAGGTTCTCGCCCGCGGCCCGCGCCACCAGCGCATCGATTTCGGCGACCGTGAACGGGTGATGGTCGGCAAACGCCTGCGTTGCCGCGACGTCGACGCCGCTGCCACGCAGCGTGCTGAAGAAGCGCCCGGGATCACCAATGCCGGCGAAGGCGAGCACGCGCCGGCCGGCGATCTCCGCCAGGGACGAGGCATTGGGAACGAGGCGCGCCCGCAATACCGGCTTACCCCGCGCAGCCACGAGGTCCTCGACTGCTTGCGCCGCCGTGCCGTCGCCGACGACGACCAGTGCATCGGTGCGCGCGAGTTGCGGCGGCAGCGGCGCGCGCAACGGCCCCGCCGGGAAGACGCAGCCATTGCCGAGCCCGCGGTGGCTGTCGATCACGATCAGCGCGACATCCTTGATCAACGCCGGGTTCTGAAAACCGTCGTCGAGTAAAATCACGTTCGCGCCCTGCGCACGCGCGAGCGCTGCGCCGTCGTCGCGGCGACGGGCGACGACGACCGGCAGACGATCCGCCATCATCAATGGTTCATCGCCGACATCGGCCGCGCCATGCACACGCGGATCGACCACAACAGGGCCGGTGAGCCGCCCGCCATAGCCGCGACTGACCACCCAGGGCTTCGCCCCCATCGCCCGCAGCAGTCCTGCAAGCATCAGCACCGTCGGCGTCTTGCCGGCGCCGCCGAGATGATAATTGCCGACACAGACGACGGGGATGCCTGCGCGCGCGCCGGGACGCGCCATGCGTCGCGCTGTCAGTGAGCCGTAGACGGCGCCGAGCGGCGACAGCAGGAGAGATTGCCAGGACGAGCCGCGGTGCCAGAAGGCCGGCTCACGCACGCTGGGCTCCGCGCTCGATGCGCAGTTGCATCAGATACGGTTCGAGCGCGGCCAGCGTACGGTCCAGCGCACCGCCGAGCTGATCGACCACCTGGCGCCCCGCATCGATGACGCGCTGGCGCGTCAATTCGTCGGCGAGCCAGGTCGCGACCTGGGCCGCGAGCGTTTCGACCGTGTCGACCTGCCGCGCGCCGCGCGCGCCATCGAGCGCCCCGTAAACATCGGTGAAGTTGAAGACGTGCGGCCCGTGCAGCACGGCAGCGCCGAGCTTGATCGCCTCGATCGGGTTCTGCCCGCCATGCTCGACCAGCGAGCCGCCCATGAATACGATCGGCGACAGCCGGTAGAACAGGCCGAGTTCGCCGAGCGTATCGGCGACATAGATTTCGGTCTGCGCTTGCGGCAGGTCTTCCTGCGACCGCAACGCGACCTGCCGCCCAGCGGCCGACGCCATGCGCGCGATCGCCTCGCCACGCGCCGGATGGCGCGGCACGATCACGGTCAGCAATGTCGGGAAATCGCGCGAAAGGCGCTTGTGCACCTCGGTGACCATCTCTTCCTCGCCCGCGTGGGTCGAGGCCGCGACGATCACCGGGCGACCGCGGACGGCCTCGGCAAGACGGTCGAGCTTGCCGGCGTCGGCCGGCGGCGCCTGGACGTCGAGCTTGAGATTGCCGGTGGCAATGACGTCGCGCGCGCCCAGCGCTGCGAAACGCTCGGCATCGGTCTGTGACTGTGCGAGGCACAGGTCAAAGCGGCCGAGCAGCGCGGAAATCGTGGCATGGGCACGCCGCCAGCGCGGGAACGAGCGGTGGGACATGCGGCCATTGATCAGCACCATCGGTACCCGGCGCGCCGCGTTGGCGAGGATCAGGTTCGGCCACAGGTCGGATTCGACGAACAGTGCCAGGGACGGCTGCCAGTGCTCGATGAAGCGCGCCACATAGCGCGGCGTATCGAGCGGAATGTACTGATGGATGACCTCGGCCGGAAAACGCTTCGCCACGATCGACGCCGATGTCACGGTTCCCGACGTCAGCAGGATGCGGATGTTGAGCGCGCGCAGCCGCTCGATCAATTCGGCCGCCGCCAGCACCTCGCCGACGCTCGCACCATGAATCCAGATCAGCGGCCCGTCCGGCCGTGCAATGCTGGCAAAGCCGCGCCGCTCGCCGACCCGCGCCGCCTCCTCCTTGCCCTGACGCAGGCGATGGCCAAGCAGCAGGCCGGAGACCGGCACCGCCATCGACGACAGCCGGCGATAGGTCCGCAGCGTCAATGGCACGTCATGCGCCATGCAGCGCCCCATCGGGACGACCGACGATCGCATAGGCCCGGCGGTTGACCTCGTTCAGGTTGGCCTCGAGCTGCACGCGAAGCGCCTCCATGGTGTCGGCGTCGGCATCGGCAGGGACCGACAGGGCCTCGCCGATCGCGATCACGCCACGGCCGAACGGCAGGTGAACCACCGAACGATCCCAGTTGTTCAGCCGCTTGAACCGGCTGGTCGCGATCGCGGTCGGTATAATGGGCCGCCCGGAGTCCCGTGCAAGCATAATCACGCCAAGACCAGCCACCCGGGAGACTTTGGGAACGTCAGCCGTCACAGCAATATTGCAGCCGTCCTGCAGGGTGCGCAGCATATTCTTGAACGCTGCAACCCCCCCTTTGCGATGAAACGACGATCCATGGTCGCCAGAGCCACGCAACACGCCGATGCCGAGCCGCTGGCACGCGATCGCGTTGATTTCGCCATCACGATGGCGCGAAATCAGGACCTTGAAGCGATACCGCTTGCGCACAACGAACGGCATCATGAAATGCTGGCCGTGCCAGAACACCCCGATGACCGGCAGCCGCGACCTGATCTGTTCATGCAGGTCGGGCGGATCATAGCTGAAGCGGTTTGTCAGCCAGACGAAACGCAGGAATTCAGCGGCGAGGAATCCCGCCACCTGCTGAAACCAGCGAGACCGAAATAGTGTGCGAAAAGACATCAAGTGAAGCGGCGCGCCGGCTCAGTGCGTCTTGTCGGTCGCGGGATCGAGCAGCCTGTGCAGGTGCACGATGAAGTAACGCATGTGGGCGTTGTCGACGGTCTGCTGCGCCTTCGCCTTCCAGGCGGTGTAGGCCGAGGCGTAGTTCGGGTACAGGCCGACCACCTCGACCTTGTCGAGATCCTTGAACGTCACATGCTCAAGGTCGACCAGCTCGCCTCCGATGACGAGATGAAGCAACTGCTGCGGCGTATCGGACATGGATCTTTTTCCTGAAACACAAAGCTTCCGGCCAGGCGGATGTCGACGGGAACAATTCTAGAACAGCGGATGGTGTCTGAAGTGCTCAACGATGCGGGCGTGACGGGCCGGACCCGCCGCCACCAGGGTGTCGTGCCTCACTTCCGGGCGGTTATAGCGGATGGCTTCGCCCGTCAACGTGGTCATCGTCCCGGCCGCTTCGTGCACGATTAAGTCGGCCGCCGCAAGGTCCCAGTCCCGGCTTTGCCCACCCGCGAACGCGGCATCCAGCCGCCCCTCGGCCGCGCGGCAGATCTTGAGCGCCAGAGAGCCAATCCGGGGATGAATGTTGCCTGGTTCCAGGGCATCGCCCAGCCGCTCGACCAGCGGCCGCGGACCGACAATTCGGGCCGGATCGAGTCGATCGCCAGGGCTGACCCGTATCGGCCGGCCATTCATGGTCGCGCCATGGCCACGCACGGCAATGAACATTTCATCGGCCACCGGAACGAACACCGCCCCCAGCAGCGGCTCGCCATCGGCCACCAGTGCCACGCTGACACACCAGTCGTCCTGGCCAGCGAGATAGGACCGCGTGCCGTCGATCGGATCCACGATCCACACCAGGCGCCGGCCGAGGCGCGCAGGATCGTCGGCGCTCTCCTCCGACAGCCAGCCATAGTCCGGGGTGGCAGCCCGCAGCCGCCGCTCCAGCAGGTCGTTGGCGGCGATATCCGCCTCGGTGACGGGCGAGGACTTGCCTTTGATCCAGTTGCGCAGGTCGGTGCGGAACAGGCTGAGCGCCAGCGCACCGGCCTCGCGTACACTCTCGGTCAGCAGCGCGGTGTCGCGCGCCAGAACCTCGCCCTGCACCGCGTCAACGTCCCGCAATCGTCAGCCCCTCGATGCGGATGGTCGGCGCGTTGACGCCGTAGCGGAACGCGAGATCGTTGGCAGGTGTCAGTGATTTGAACATCTCGAGCAGATGGCCGGCGATGGTGACCTCGCTGACCGCATAGGTCGGCTCGCCGTTCTCAATCCAGAAGCCGGCCGCGCCGCGGCTGTAGTCGCCGGTCACGCCGTTGACGCCCGAGCCGATCAGATCGGTGACGTAGAAGCCCTGCTTGATGTCCGCCATCAGTTCCCTGGGTGTCAGCCGTCCCGGCTCCATATGCAGGTTGTAGGCGCCGGGCGACGGCGACGACGACACGCCGCGATGCGCATGGCCGGTGGTGACGAGACCGAGTTCACGCGCGGTCGCGGAATCCAGCAGCCACGACGTCAGCACACCGCCATCGATGATCGCCAGCCGCTTCACGGCGACGCCTTCGGCATCGAATGTCTGCGAGCGCAGGCCCCGCACCCGCAACGGATCGTCGACGATGCGGATGTTCTCATCGAACAGCTGTTTGCCGAGGCTGTCCTTGAGAAAGCTGGTCTTGCGCGCGATCGACGCGCCGTTGGCGGCGCCGACGACATGGCCGACCAGAGAATTCGATACCCGCGGATCGAACACCACCGGCGCCTTGCAGGTTGCGACCTTGCGCGGATTGACGCGCGCCACCGCGCGCGCGCCGGCACTGGCGCCGATCGCGGCGGGTGCCGACAGATCCGCGCCATGGATCGCGGAGGAGTAATCGTAATCGCGCTCCATGCCGGTACCCTCGCCGGCGATCGCGGTCATGGAGATCCCCTGGCTGGAGCGGAGATAAGCGCCGTGAAAGCCCGTGCTGGTGACAAGCACCATGCCGCCGATGCCGCACGACGCCGATGCACCGCCGGACTTGGTGACGCCGGCGACCGCCCGCCCGGCCTCCTCCGCCGCCAGCGCGCGGCGCTCGAGTTCGACTGTCGTCGGCATATCCGGATCGAGCAGATCGAGATCTGGAAAGCTGCGGGCGAGCAGCGCCGGATCGGCGAGACCGACATAGGCATCGTCAGGCGCGACACGCGCCATCGCCACGGCGCGTTCCGCCAGCTTGGCGACGGCATCGCCCGTGACGTCGTTGGTCGACACCACCGCCTGCCGCTTGCCGACGATCACCCGCAGCCCGACGTCGTCGCCTTCGGAACGCTCGGACTCCTCAACACGGCCATCGCGCACCTCGACGCCTTGCGACATGCCACGCACGGCAACGGCATCGGCCGCATCAGCGCCAGCACGCTTTGCCGCCTCGACGAGGCGCTCGGCGAGGGCACTGAGAGCCGATTGATCGAGCAGATCAGATCCAGCCCGGGTCGCGGCAGACGACGATGATGCGCTTGCTGAAGAGGTCACGGGCCAATCCCAGATCCGAGGTGAAAAGACAGAAAACCGGGCCCCCGGAAGGGGCGCGTGCACGTCTCAAATGTGCCGATTCCAGCCCGATTTCAAGCACATCGCCGGTTGGAAAACCAACAAATTTCCGCCCCTCGGCAAGGTCTCGTCAAGCATGTCGCGGGGTCAGGATCGATTAACCAGCCTTCTTAAGTGCTTTCGGAAAAGCGCGTGGCACAGTGGCCCCATCGACCGGGAGAATAATCCCGGCGGGGAGATCAAAGTCGTGAGGCGTCAATTCGGAGCTGGCGGACCATCCGCCGGGTCGAGCCGCGTGCTGCGGCTCGACCCTCTTTCCCTGCCCGTGCGGTTCGACGCGCGTGATGCACGCGCCGACGGCGGCGTCCGGCAGGTCGAGATCAACCGCGATCGCGTGACATTGCGGCGTGCCGTTCGCGGCATGCGAATGGCGATCAATGTCGACGTTCAGGAATTTCTCGGCATCGCAACCCGCGTGACCGACGACGGCCAGATGGTCGTGCTCGCTCACCGCGATCCATCGCTGTCTATTCCGCTGCTGCAGTCCGTGGACGAACCGGAGATTGCGCAAACCGCGACGCTGTGGAGCGAAATTTTTGCGCTGCCGCTGATCGACGAGGATGCACGGCTGGCGCGCCCGCCGGCGGCAAGGCGTCGCCGGCACAATGTCATCAAGACCCGCCGCTCGAAGATGGTACTGCGGCGACGCTGCAGCAATCATCTGGCGGACATGCTCGTTCACCGCGATGAACGCGAAATCATCGCGCGCAACTGACGGTCAGCAATCCTCACGCCGCATCGGGAAAGCGGGCCGCGCCCGCTTCCAGCGGCAGGGCGAGACCGTTCGCAAGATACGACACCGTTCGATAGAAGCCGCAGAGCAGGATGATCTCCAGAATCTGCGGCTCGTCGTAATGCCGTTTCAGGGCGGCGAATTCCACGTCATCCCAGGTCGCACGATGATGCAGCGCATCAACGGCTGCGATCAGGACCTGTTCGGGCTCGGGCCAGCAGGCCGCGGTCGGCGGCTCCAGCACGGTCGCCCGCACCTGCTCCGACGTCAATTCCGCCCGTCCGGCGAAATTCGCCACATGCACGCCCCACTCGTACTCGCATCCTGTCAGCGCACAGGTGCGGTCGATGACGATTTCCCGCGCGCGCAGCGGCAACGGCCCGCGGTCGAGCAGGCTGCCTGCCCTGAACCTGGCCCAGGCGCGGTCGCTGGTGGCCAGCGTGCGGAAGAGCACCAGCGGCGGCATGCCTGGCGGCATGATGCGATCGAAATGAGCCTGCAACTCCGGCGTGTAAGGCGGCTCCAGCGGGACGATTCGCGACATGCCGGCACTCCTCTGCTATTGAAACTGTAGCAACGCTACACTTTCCGTAGCGATACGCAAGAAGGACGACGATGAAGGCGGCCCGCAAGACGACGACGACTGCCGTGCGCGGATCACGCTCCGGACGCCCGATCATGGCGCTGCTCGACCTGCTCGGGCGGCGCTGGACGCTGCGGATCGCCTGGGAACTGCGCGATCGCGCGTTGACCTCGCGCGCGCTGCGCCAGGCCTGCGACGACGCCTCGCCGACGGTGCTGCAGGCGCGGCTGAAGGATCTCAAGGATGCCGGTCTGGTCGAGAACGTGCCGAGCGAAGGCTATCGCCTGACCGCGCGCGGTCGCGAGCTGATCACGACGTTTATGCCTCTGAACGATTTTGCGGAGCGCTGGAGCCGCCGGAAATAACCGCCGGCGGCCCTGTCGGCTCAGGCCGGCTCGACGCGCAGGCTGGCGCCGTCGGCCGCGACGACGCGAACCTGACTGCCGGCGGGCGCGTCACGCCCGGCCACCCGCCACACAGTATCGTCGATCCGCACCGTGCCGCTGCCGTCGACGATCGGCCGCTCCAGCGTGAACACGCGCCCGACCAGTGCGTCCGCCCGGCGGTTGAGAAACGGCTGGTCCGTTGCGCCGCCACGGGCATTGCCGACGCGCCGCCACAGCGGCACGGCGGCGATCGCAAAGATCGAGAACGCGATCAGTTGCGCCTGCCACGACCACGGCACGACGAATGACAGCAAACCGACCAGCAGCGCGGCGAGCCCGAGCCACAGCATGAAGACTCCGGGCGCGAGCAGTTCGAGGCCGACCAGGACAAGGCCGACGATCAGCCAGTTCCAGGTGCCCAGCGCATTCAAGGTCTCGACCATGGCGGCCCTCCGCGGCTCAACCCTGCCCGCCGCCCGAACCGGTGTTGGGCACCGTCGGCCGGCGCGCGGCGGACGTCGCTGACGCGGCGCTCTCGCCGAATGCCGCCTTGGCGATTTCGCCGATGCCGCCGAGCGACGCGAGAATGCCCGTAGCCTCGATCGGCAGCATCACGATCTTCTGGTTCGGCGACTGTGCGATCTCGCCGAACGCCTTGATGTACTTGTCGGCGATGAAGTAGTTCAGCGAAGCGACGTCGCCGCTGGCGATCGCCTGCGACACCATCTGCGTCGCCTTGGCTTCGGCTTCCGCCGAACGCTCGCGCGCCTCGGCATCACGGAACGCGGCCTCGCGACGACCTTCCGCCTGGAGGATCTGCGCCTGCTTGGCGCCCTCGGCCCGCAGGATTTCCGACTGCCTCTGGCCCTCGGCCTGAAGGATGTCGGCGCGCTTGACGCGCTCGGCCTTCATCTGCCGGCCCATCGCCTCGACAAGGTCGGCCGGCGGCACGATGTCCTTGATCTCGATGCGGTTGACCTTGAGGCCCCATGGCGACACCGCGGCATCGACCACGCGCAGCAGCCGCTCGTTGATCTCGTCGCGATGCGACAGCACCTGATCGAGGTCCATCGACCCCATCACCGAGCGGATGTTGGTCATGGTCAGGGTGACGATCGCCTGGGTGAGATTGGCGACCTCGTAGCTTGCCTTGGCGGCGTCGAACACCTGGAAGAAGGCGACGCCGTCCACTGTGACCGTGGCGTTGTCCTTGGTGATGACCTCCTGCTCGGGAATGTCGATCACCTGCTCCATCATGTTGATCTTGCGGCCGACACGATCGAAATACGGAATGATCAGGTTGAGGCCCGGCCGCAGCGTCCGCGTGTACTTGCCAAATCGCTCGATGGTCCAGTCGTAGCCCTGCGGCACCGTCTTGACGCCGGCAAAAAGCGTCACGATCACGAGCAGAGCGACAACGATGGCGAAAATATCAAATCCCGACATGAACAACTCCTGAGGCGCTCACGTGCGGCCCGCGCCATGCGGCGGGTGACGGGCGCCAGATCAATGGTCGCGTCCTTACGCGAAAACTGTGACGACTTGGTCGCGAAGGAAGACCGGTCGCCAGAGAAGACTTGGTCGCGAAGCAAGAATGGATGGTTCGACGCCGTCCGTCGAGGGGGTAAAAGCGCGCGGGCGGCCGAACGCGCCGGCCGCACTGCGCGCCGGCGGTTCGGCTTCCGGCGCTCAGGTGCGCTCTTTGGCTGTCAGATCCAGCCTTGCAGCTCGCGCAGGACGAGCTGGCGGATGACGTCCATGCCCTCGTCACTGTCGTTGAGGCAGGGGATGGCGGTGAACTGCTCGCCGCCAGCGTGCTGGAAGATTTCGGCGTTCTCCTGGGCGATCTCCTCCAGCGTCTCCAGACAATCAGCGGAGAAACCGGGCGTCACCACCGCGATGCGCCGCACACCCTCACCGGCGAGACGCTCCATGGTCTTGTCGGTGTAGGGTTGCAGCCACTCGGCATTGCCGAAGCGGGACTGGAAAGTCAGCAGCAGCCTGCTGGCGTCGAGCCCCAGCCGCTTGCGCAGCGCGTCCGTGGTGGCGACGCATTGCGCCTGGTAGGGGTCGCCCTTGTCGACATATTCCTTCGGCATGCCATGAAAGGAAGCGACAATCACCTCCGGCACGAACGGCAGCGCCGCGAGATGACGTTCGATCGAGACGCCGAGCGCCTCGATGTAGTCGCTGTCGACAAAATAGGGCGGCGTCACCCGCAGCGTCGGCTGCGCCCGCAGGTCCGCGAGCACCCTGAACACCTCGTCGCAGACCGTCGCCGTGGTCGCCGCGGAATACTGCGGATACAGCGGCACCACCAGCAGCCGGTCGCAGCCCTGCGCCAGCAGCGCCTCGATGCGCGCGCGGATCGAGGGATTGCCGTAGCGCATCGCCCAGTCGACCACGACATGATCATGATCGGCGATCGCCGCCGCGAGCTTGTCCGACTGCGACCGCGTGATGGTCTTGAGCGGGGACTCGTTCCGCGCCGTGTTCCAGATCTTCTGGTAGTCGCGGGCCTTCCGGCCCGGCCGCACCCGCAGGATGATGCCGTTCAGGATCAGCTTCCACAGCAGCCCCTGATCCTCGATCACCCGTGGATCGGACAGGAATTCCTTGAGATAGACGCGGACGCCGGCCGCGTCCGCGGTGTCCGGCGTGCCGAGGTTGATCAGCAGCACGCCGACGCGCTCGCGCGTCGCGGCAGAGGGGGAGAGCGATGGCGGAGATATGGGCGTCGTCATGGCGCCGTTGGCTTCGCCCGGAGGCCCGGCATTGTCAACGGGGTCCCGCGTCCAGGCGGCCGATCGTCGCGCTGTGGCTGCGTCAGAAGCATGTCACCCGCTCGGCCGCGACATAGCCCAGCAGCAGGCCGACACCGAGCAGCAGCACCAGCGCCGCCGCGCCGAATTCCACGCCGCGCAGGATCAGCGCGCCACCGCCGTCGCGACCGGCGCTGAGGCGCCGCGCCAGTCCCTTGGCGGAGACCGCCAGGATGGCTATGGCGGCCACCGTGATCGCGGTGCCCAGCCCCATCAGCAGTGTCGCGGCAATCCCGGCCCACATCATCCCCTGCGCGAGCGCGAACACCAGCACCAGGATCGCGCCGGAACAAGGCCGCAGGCCGACGGCGAAGATCGCACTGAGGCCACGCCGCCAACCGCCGGGGCCGGCCAACTGGTCGGGCGTCGGCCCGTGGTGATGGCCGCAGTGCTCGTCGTGGACATGGCCGGGCTCGCCATGCGCGGGAGCGGCATGGGCATGAGCATGACCGTGGTGGTCGTGATCATGGCCGGGGCCGCCGTCCAGCACGCGGGCATGGCCATGGGCCGGCGAAGACGCTGTCGCCGTATCGGACGCTCCGGCGAGCGCCGGCACCAGCGGCGCGGGGCCTGCGCGGAGCGGTAATTGAGCACCACGCAAGGCGCGCAGGAAGCTCCCGCCCTTGGTCCACGCCAGGCGCGCTCCGAACACAGCGATCAGGGCATAGCTCGCGATCTCGATAGCACGCTCGGCGCCGCACATGGTCCGGGCGGTGGCGTTGAGCAGCCAGGCGCAGATCCCGACCACGATGATGGCGACCAGCGCCTGCAGCAGCGCCGAGGCGAACGCCAGCACGATGCCGCGCCGCGCGGTCTCCTCGTTGGCCACGAGATAGGATGAAATCACCGCCTTGCCATGGCCGGGACCGGCGGCATGGAACACGCCATAGGCGAAGGAGATGCCGAGCAGCGTCCAGACCGCGCTGCCATCAATCTTCGCCGCGCGGATGGTTTTCGACATCTCGCGGTAGAACTTCGACTGCTGATCGAGCAGCCAGCCGATCACGCCGCCGACCTGCGGATCCGAACTGCCGGGCCGGCCGACGCCGAACGGCGACTGCGCCAACGCGGCATGCAGCAGCCCATCGCCCCACAGCGCCGCGGCCGCGACCGCCAGCAACACCACAGCGAGACGGGTTTCGGTGAGCGGCCCGCGTCGCCCCGCCGCGATCACGGACAGTCCACCGTGATCTTGTTGGCGAACATCGCGCCGAAATTGGCGTTGCTGCCGTCGAGGAAATTCTGCTCCCCGATCGATTGCGCCTGAGCCTGCGCCGATCCATCGTTCGGCCGCTCGATGGTCATCTTGCAGTTCGCCGGCGCGCCGACCAGCTTGATCGGATCAGTCTTTGCCAGCGAGAAGTCGACGAAATAGGTCGGATCATAGATATCGACCACGAGCTGGGGGCTCTTCACCGGCGTCTTCAGCGGCAAGGTGAAGTGCAGCGTCAGCGCGCCGTCCTTGTAGTCGAGATAGTAATCGACCGGATCCTCGAACTTCTGCTTGCGGTTGCGCGAGCCCGGCTCGCCGGCGCGCGCGAACGTGAAGAAGCCGAATTCTCTCAGCGACTCCACATTGGTCTGCGCCAGCGGCGCGAGTTCCTCGCGGGTGTAGACCCCCTTGGTCCTGGTCTCGATGCCCTGCAGGGCATAGGTCGAGAACATGTCGTCGAAGGTCCATGCATGGCGCACGCCGGTGAGCGAGCCATCGGGCGCATAGACCAGTTCGCTCGTCGCGGTGACCCAGACATGGGGATGCGCCCAGGCGGAGGGGACCGTCAGACAGAGTGCGAAAACCGCAGCAAGAAAAACCGTGAGAGAACGGCGCGTCATGAAACCTTCGCGGCGATGCCCGGCAGCACGCCATGCTACCGGGAAGTGAGGCTGAAACGAGACGATGGACAAACCGGCTCCACTACACCCCGGCCGCGCCGCCGTCCGCGCGCGGATCGTGGCCGCCCTCGAGGAGGCCACCGGGGTGCAACACCACCGCGCCGGCATGGCCCATGGTGTCGGAATAGGCGTCCGGCAGCACGTCGACGTCGTGGCGCGCCGACAGCAGGCGATCGATCAAGTTGCCGTCGAAGCGCGCTTCCAGCCGCAAATTGGTGTGGCTCGAACCCCAGGTGCGCCCCAAGAGCCAGCGCGGCTGGTCGAGCGCCAGCTCCAGCGGCTGGCGGTAGAGGATGTGGCGGGAGAATATCATCGCCTGGGTCTGGGGCTGGCCGTCGCCGCCCATGGTGCCGTAGGCCATGATCCGGCCGTCCTTGAGGACGGCGAGGGCCGGGTTCAGCGTGTGGAACGGCAGCCGGCCCGGGCTCAGCGGATTGGCCGCCTTGGGGTCGAGCGAGAAGCTCGCGCCGCGGTTCTGCATCAGCACGCCGGTCGCCGGCAGCACGCAGCCCGAGCCGAACTCCCAGAAGATCGACTGGATGTAGGACACGACAAGGCCCGAGGCGTCGGCGGCGCCCATCCAGATGGTGTCGCCCTCGCTCCAGGTCGATGGCCACGGCGCCGCCTTCTGGCGGTCAATGCGGGCGACCTCGGCGTCGAGAAACGCCGGCGCCAGGAAACGGTCGAGCTCGGCGGTGAGCTGGCGCGGATCGGTGACGAAGCGGTCGCGCACGCGGAACGCGCGCTTGGTCGCCTCGACGAGACCGTGGATATAGTCGAAGCCCTCGGCCTCCTGGATGCGCAGGCGATCGAACAGTCCGAGAATGATCAGCGACGCGAGCCCCTGGGTCGGTGGCGGCGCGTTGTACAGCGTACCGGCTCCGATCACCGTGGACAGCGCCTCGGCTACCCAGGGCTTCGCCGCCGCGAGGTCGGCGCGGGTCACCGGGCTGCCGATACGCGCGAGGTCGGCTCCGATCTCGCGCCCGACGTCGCCGCGGTAGAAGTCATCGAGGCCGGCCTGGACGAGATGCTCCAGCGTCGCGGCCATCGCCGTTTGCTTCAAGGTTGCGCCGAGCTCGGGCACCTTGCCGTCGACCAGGAAGGTCTGGGCGAAGCCGGGCACATCCTTGAGCTCTTCAAGCTTGCCGCGCGTCAGTTCGACCTGGCTGCGGGTCGCCACATAGCCGTCCTTGGCGCTGCGAATCGCCGGTGCAAGCAGAACATCGAGCGGCAGCCGGCCGCCAAGGGCTTTCGCCGCCTCCAGCGCCAGCTGCCAGCCACCGACCGCCGCCGGCACTGTCAGGGCCGCCAGCGGCCCGCGCGGCGGGATCATGTCGTGGCCGTGCTCGCGGTAGAAGGCCGGCGTCGCCCCGCTGCCGGCCGCGCCCGCGCCCATCAGCGCGCGAACGCGCCCCGACGGCTCGCGCACCAGCCAGAAGCCATCGCCGCCGATGTGGTTCATGTGGGGGTAGACCGCCGCGATCGAGGCGGCCATGGCGACCATGGCCTCGAGGGCGTTGCCGCCCTCGGCGAGCACGTGGCGGCCCGCCTCGACGGTTGCGGAATGAGGCGCCGCGACGACGCCGCGGCGGTGACCGGAAGAATGTCGTGTCATGACCTGTCCATCAGATGAGTCGTGCGCGACAGACACTCCGGTCCCGGGGAATGTCTGATGCTATCTCTCATTAGGCCGGCTCGGGCGCATCCAGCAACCCCCGCCCGCGCAGCAGCGCGTCAACCTCCGGCTCCCGGCCCCGGAAGGCAACATAGGCCTCCTCCGGATCGCGCGAGCCGCCCGAGGAATAGATATTGTCGTGCAGGCGTTTCGCGACCGCCGGATCGAAGATGTCGCCGGCTTCCTCGAAGGCGCCGAAGGCATCGGCGTCCATCACCTCGGACCACATGTAGCTGTAATAGCCCGCCGCATAATGGTCGCCCGAGAAGATATGGCCGAACTGCTGCGGCCGGTGGCGCATGGCGATTTCCGAGGGCATGCCGATCTTGTCGAGCTCCTGGCGCTCGAACGCCCGGACGTCGGCGATTTCGCTCACCGGATGGGAATGGAATTCCATGTCCATCAGCGCCGACGCCAGGAATTCGACGGTCGCGAAGCCCTGGTTGAACTTGCGGGCGGCCAGGAAGCGCTGCAGCAGGTCGTCGGGCAGCGGCTCGCCGGTCTGATAGTGCCGGGCGAACCGGCGCAGCACCGCCGGCTGCTGCTGCCAGTGCTCGTAGAGCTGGGACGGCAGTTCGACGAAATCGGTGAACACGCTGGTGCCCGACAGCGAGGGATAGACGACATCGGACAGCATGCCGTGCAGGCCATGGCCGAACTCGTGGAACAGCGTCCGCGCGTCGTCCGGCGACAGCAGCGCCGGGTGACCGTCCGCTCCCTTGGCGAAGTTCATGACGTTGATGATCAGCGGCGACACCCCGCCGTCGAGCTTCTGCTGGTCGCGCAGCGAGGTCATCCAGGCGCCGGAGCGCTTGGAGGCGCGGGCGAAGTAATCGCCGTAAAACAGCGCCTTGTGGGCGCCGGCGGCGTCGGTCACCTCCCACACCCGCACATCGGGGTGCCAGACCGGAATGTCGTGGCGCTCACTGAAGGACAGCCCGAACAGCCGGTGGGCGACGTCGAAGGCCGCCTCGATCATGTGGTCGAGCACGAGGTAGGGCTTGATCGCCGCGTCGTCGAAATTGGCGCGGCGCTGGCGCAGCTTCTCGGCGTAGAACCGCCAGTCCCACGGCGCGAGCGCGAAGTTGCCGCCATCCTCGCGGATCAACTCCTGCAGGGCGTCGCGGTCGGCGAGCGCCTTGGCCCTCGCCGGCTCCCACACCCGCTCGAGCAGGCTGCGGACGGCCTCAGGGGTCTTGGCCATGGAGTCCTCGAGGCGGTAGGCCGCAAAGTTGGCATAGCCGAGGATCCGCGCGGTCTCCTCGCGCAGCGCCAGGATTTCGCGGATGGTCGCGCTGTTGTCGTTGGCGTTGCCATTGTCGCCGCGCGCGGTGAAGGCCTTGTAGACCTTCTCACGGAGATCGCGGCGGGTCGAACTCTGCAGGAACGGCTCGACCGAGGACCGCGACAGCGTCACCACCGCCTTGCCGTCGAGACCGCGCTCGGCCGCCGACGCCCGCGCCGCCGCCACGAAGGCCGGGCTAAGACCGCCGAGATCATCGGCGCCGAGCTCCAGCGTCCAGTCCTGCTCGTCGCCGAGCAGGTGGTGGCTGAAGGTCGTGCTCAGCGCCGCCAGGCGCTCGTTGATCTCGCTCATCCGCGCCTTGGCCGCCTCATCGAGACCGGCGCCGGCCCGGTGCATCCGGGTGTAGAGCCGCTCCAGCAGCCGCTGCTGCTCTTCGGTGAGCCCCATGGAGTGACGATCGTGGTGAAGCCTGGCGACGCGGCCGAACAGCACCGCGTTCATCATGATCGGATTCCAGTGCCGTGCCATGCGCAGCGCCACCTCGCTCTCGATCGCCAGCAACTCCGGGTTGGAGTTTGCCGAGACCAGGTCGTAGAACACCGCAGAAATGCGGTTGAGCAAACGCCCGGAGCGCTCCCAGGCCGTCACCGTGTTGTCGAAGTCCGGGTCAGTCGGATCGTTGACGATCGCCGCCACCTCCATGGCGTGGTCAGCGAAGGCCTGCTCGAAGGCCGGCATGAAATGCTCGGGCCGGATGGCGGCGAATGGCGGCGTCTCGAGCGGGGTCCGCCAAGCCTGCAGCAGCGGATTGACGGCGGAATCGGGGGAATCGGACATGAAAAAACCTGCTTACGGCCAAATTCGATCGGGCAGATAATAGCACCGTGGCGGCTTTTTTGGGCCCTCCGCGCTTGATCGGGAGGACGTTTTCGAGGACATTGCGCCCCGCCAACAGGACCTTTGCCACATGAGCTCGCCGACCACCGCTTCCGCGCCCCGCCAGATCGCCTGGCCCAGCGTCATCACCGTGATCTCGGCCGCCATCCTGATCGGCGCCGAGGTGTTCGGCGCGGCGTTCGCCGGCGGCTGGGCTCTGTCGCTGCTGTTCGGCCTCGAAGATGTCGGCGCCCACATCCTGCAGGCGGTGCTGTTTCTGCTCGGCGTCGCCATCATGGCGTCGTTCGTCCGCAACGCTCAGCGCATCGAGCCGTTCACGCGGCGCGGCTGAGACGCCGCGACCTCGCGTCACACCTTGCGCGCACGGCGCGCCACGACAGCGATACCGCCGCACTCATCTTTCGTTAAAGACCTTGAACGGCTGTTCATCTCGCGCGCACCGCTGACACAACAAACGCGCCCTCCCGGCAACACACGCTCGCGCGCTGTGCAGAAAATCTCTGCGCTGCTGAAAAAAATGTTGCGGAGCTGAGTCAAAAGACCTATTTCCCGTTTTGCCCAATTTCGCACGTGCCTGTGGTCGTGTGTCGGTCGGTAGGTATCCGGACAAGAGGCCGGACAGCCGCCAAGGAAGCGAGCAAGCCCAGCACCTCTCTCCAGAGGCGCGACACTCAAGGGTCCTCCTTTCTTGCAACCGTGATCGGCAGCCGGAGGCGAACCGGCGCACCCCGCGCTCAACGGGGGACGCGACTTAAAGCAACGACGGAGCGGGCTTTTTTGGTCTCTGCCAGCTTTCCACCAGCTGGCGCGAATACCGAAGAGGCTTGTCCTTCATTGCCAGGTGTGCGGATGGGATTTCCCCTCCAATCCACGGCAGCACAATTCGGTTCGAGTGTCAGGCTTTGTCGCGCCTCCATCGCGTGACTGGGCCCAAAGCTCGCAGCCGGAATTCACGTTTGGACGGTCCGCGTTGGGCCGTTTGGAGGGTGCTATGACCGAGCGCATTCAGGAATTCCTGCGCAACCGCCGTCGTGACGGTCTCGACATCGAGCCTTGCCTCGTCGTCGACCTCGAGGTCGTGCGCGACAACTATCAGACCTTTGCCAAGGCGCTGCCGGACAGCCGCGTGTTCTACGCGGTGAAGGCCAATCCTGCGCCGGAAGTGCTCTCCCTGCTGGCCTCGCTCGGCTCGTGCTTCGACACCGCGACCGTCGCGGAGATCGAAATGGCGCTGGCCGCCGGCGCGACCGCGGACCGCATCTCGTTCGGCAACACCATCAAGAAGGAGCGCGACATCGCGCGCGCCTACGCGCTCGGCATCCGCCTGTTCGCGGTCGACTGCTCCGCCGAGGTCGAGAAGGTCGCTCGCGCCGCCCCGGGCGCGCGGGTGTTCTGCCGCATCCTCTATGATTGCGCCGGCGCCGAGTGGCCGCTGTCGCGCAAGTTCGGCTGCGATCCCGAGATGGCGGTCGAGGTGCTCGACCTCGCCAAGCGGCTCGGCCTCGAGCCGTGCGGCATCTCGTTCCATGTCGGCTCGCAGCAGCGCAAGGTGAAGGCGTGGGACCGGGCCCTGGCGATGGCCTCGACCGTGTTCCGTGACTGCGCCGAGCGCGGCATCACCCTGACCATGGTCAACATGGGCGGCGGTTTCCCGACCAAGTACCTCAAGGACGTGCCGCCCGTGCTGCAGTACGGCCGCTCGATCTTCCGGGCGCTGCGCAAGCACTTCGGCAACCAGATCCCGGAAACGATCATCGAGCCGGGCCGCGGCATGGTCGGCAACGCCGGCATCATCGAGACCGAGGTGGTGCTGATCTCGAAGAAGAGCGACGAGGACGAGGTTCGCTGGGTCTACCTCGACATCGGCAAGTTCGGCGGTCTCGCCGAGACAATGGACGAGTCGATCCGCTACGCCATCCGTACCCCGCACGACGGGGCGGACATGACACCGTGCGTGCTCGCGGGCCCGACGTGCGACTCCGCCGACGTGCTCTACGAGAAGCAGCCGTATCCGCTGCCGGTCACGCTCGAGATCGGCGACAAGCTGCTGATCGAAGGCACCGGGGCGTACACCTCGACCTACTCGTCGGTGGCCTTCAACGGCATTCCGCCGCTGCGGACCTACCACATCTGAGCTTTTCAAAAGCTCCGAAACCGCGGAGGCCGGCTGGCCGGCCTCCTCCCGTCACCTTCCGTCTGGATGACAACACGCGGCCGCCATCGCGCGGGTGCGTGGGGACTGACGTGCCATGACCGCTCTGAAAACGACTGCCCTGACCAGCCCTGCCCCGATTTCCGAGGCCGCTCCGTTCGCGATCCGTGCGGAACGGACCTCCGACGTCGCTGCGCGCGAGGCGTTGCTGGATGCGTGCTTCGGCCCTGGTCGGTCCGCGCGCACCTGCCAGCGCCTTCGCGACGGACGCCTGCCCGCGGAAGGTCTCGCCTTCTCGGCGGTGCGCGGTGGTCAACTCGTCGGCACCGTGCGGTTGTGGCACGTCAGTGCCGGGGGCTGCCCGGCGCTGATGCTCGGGCCGCTGGCGGTCGATCCGTCCTGCCGCGATCTCGGCCTCGGCGCCGCGCTGATGCGCCACGCGCTGCTCGCCGCCACCGTCCGTGGCCATGGCGCGGTGATCCTGCTCGGCGACGCGCCGTACTATGCCCGCTTCGGCTTCTCGCCGGACAAGACCGCGGCGCTGTCGCTGCCGGGCCCGTTCGAGCGCGACCGCCTGCTCGCCCGGGAACTCTGCCCTGGCGCGCTCGACGGCGCGGCCGGGCTGATCGTCGCGTGCGGCGCGAGCGCCGGCCGCGCCCGCAGCAGCACGATGCCAAAGTCCCGGCGCGCCGCCTGATCGCTGCGGCCGAGCGACGCACAGGCCGCCCGGGCGGCGGCCTGTGCGTTGACATTCCCCCCTCTGCTCCTAACTTGGACGCATCATGTTGCAGACGCGCATCCATCGCCTGATGCTTCGCGCCGGTCATCTCATCGCAGGAAGATGACCCGGGCGGACGCGTTCGCGCGCCGTCCCGGGACATGATGTTCAGACGCCTTTTCCAGTCGTGAGCCCGCCGGCATGGCTTTCGCCATGCCCGCCACCCGGATCGCAGCGATCCGGCTGTGCAGCTCACAGCGCGTCGCTCCTCCTTCATTTCAATCCGAAGCAAACGCGGGCGCGCCTGCCGCCTGACGGTGACAACCATGATCGAACAATCGCAGACCCGACTGCCCGCCATTTCCATTCACGCCCGCGATCTCGATCGGCTGCGCCAGCTCGCCGACGCGGCAGCCGGGACCTATCCGGCGACCGCCGAGTTCCTGGCACGCGAGATCGACCGCGCCGCAGTGCTTCCGCCCGATCATCCGGCCAGCGATGTCGTGACGATGCAGTCGGGCGTCACGTTCCGCGACGACGTCACCGCGCAGACGCGCAGCGTGACGCTGGTTTATCCGGACGAGGCCGACGTGGATGCAGGACGCATCTCAATCCTGACACCGATCGGCGCCGCATTGATCGGCCTGTCGCCGGGACAGACGATCGCTTTCCAGACGCCGACCGGCGGCTGGCGCTCGCTGACGGTGATCAGCGTCGCGCCACCGTCATGATGCACGTGACATTCGCCGAACGCATGCTGCGCGCGATCGCACGATCGCCACGCAGCCGGCTGCATGCAGGCGGCCGGCGTCGGCGCGCGCTACGTTATAAAGTAGCGAATACTATTCGATGCAACTTACGCTGTCGCTCGCTCCTGCGATCGGTGCTACGGTCGCATCATGAGCCACAGCCACGCCGAACACGATCACGCGGGACACAGCCACGGAAGTCACGACCATTCGGGTCACGATCACGGGCATGGTCACTCGCATGCGCCTGCCGATTTCGGCCGCGCCTTCGCGATCGGCATCGCGCTCAACACGATCTTCATCGTGGTGGAAGCTGGCTATGGCTACCTCGCGAACTCGACCGCGCTGCTGGCGGACGCCGGGCACAACCTCTCGGACGTGCTCGGCCTGATCGTCGCGTGGATCGCCGCGGTGCTGTCGAAGCGGCCGCCAACGCCGCGCATGACCTACGGCCTGCGCAACTCCTCGATCCTCGCCGCGCTGACCAACGCCGTGCTGCTGCTGATCGCGTGCGGTGCCATCATCCTGGAAGCCGTGCAGCGCCTGCTGAATCCGGAACCCGTGGCGAGCATGACCGTGATTATCGTCGCGGCGATCGGTATCGCCATCAACGGCGGCACCGCGCTGCTGTTCGCGTCCGGCCGCAAGGGCGACCTCAACATTCGCGGGGCCTACCTGCACATGGCGGCGGATGCAGCGGTGTCGGCCGGCGTGGTGATCGCCGGCTTCATCATCATGGGCACCGGCTGGCTGTGGATCGATCCTCTGACCAGCCTCGCGATCGTGGTCGTGATCGTGTGGGGAACCTGGGGCCTGCTCCGGGAGAGCACGGCCATGTCGCTCGCCGCGGTTCCCGCGCGTATCGATCCAGCAGCAGTGCGCGACTATCTCGCCGGTCTGCCGGGCGTAACCTCGCTCCACGACCTGCACATCTGGCCGATGAGCACGACCGAAACAGCGCTCACGGCACATCTCGTGACGCCCGCCGGCCACCCCGGCGACGCCTTCCTGATCGAGGCCTGCGGCCAGCTCAACGAGCGGTTCGGTATCGGCCATGCCACGCTGCAGATCGAGCTGGCGACCACCACCCGCTGCGCGCTCGAGCCGGACCACGTGGTGTGACGGCGGCGTGACAGCCGCTGAAACGGCCGCGTCCCCGGGCGCGGCAACAGCCGGATTCGGCTTTCAGGCTCTCAGAAGCCTTGATTTCATCCGTCATTTGCGTTTGAACGCCTTTGAATCCGCCGCCACGGCGACCCGCGTTTCAAGCCATCACTGCTGCCAGCTGGAGATTTTGGATGTCGACCTCATCCGTGCACGCGCGTATCACGGGCCCCATCGTCATGATCGGCTTCGGCTCGATCGGCAAGGGCACCCTGCCGCTGATCGAGAAGCATTTCGACTATGACAAGTCGCGCTTCGTCATCATCGACCCGCACACCGATCATCACATCGCCGACGAGCACGGCGTACGCTTCATCGAAGCCGCAGTCACCAAGGACAACTATCGCGAACTGCTGATCCCGCTGCTCACCGCCGGCGGCGGCCAGGGCTTCTGCGTCAACCTCTCGGTCGACACCGGCTCGGTTGATATCATGACCATGTGCCGCGAGATCGGCGCGCTGTACATCGACACCGTGGTCGAGCCGTGGCTCGGCTTCTACTTCGACAAGAGCGCCGGACCCGCCGCGCGTTCGAACTACGCGCTGCGCGAGACGCTGCTCGCCGCCAAGCGCAAGAATCCGGGTGGCACGACCGCGGTTTCGACCTGCGGCGCCAACCCCGGCATGGTGTCGTGGTTCGTCAAGCAGGCGCTGCTCAACCTCGCCAAGGACACCGGCCAGTCGTTCAACGAACCGAAGAGCCGCGAGGGCTGGGCGGAGCTCGCCCAGAAGCTCGGCGTCAAGGGCATCCACATCGCCGAGCGCGACACCCAGCGTTCGAAGAAGCCGAAACCGCGCAACGTGTTCGTCAACACCTGGTCGGTCGAGGGCTTCGTTTCCGAGGGCCTGCAGCCTGCGGAGCTCGGCTGGGGCACCCATGAGAAGTGGATGCCCGACAACGGCCGCACCCACGATTTCGGCTGCCAGGCGGCGATCTATCTGCTGCAGCCGGGCGCCAACACGCGCGTGCGCAGTTGGTGCCCGACGCCGGGAGCGCAATACGGCTTCCTCGTCACCCACAACGAGGCGATCTCGATCTCGGACTATTACACCGTGCGCGACGGCGACAAGGTGGTGTACCGGCCGACCTGCCACTACGCCTATCATCCGGCGAACGATGCCGTGCTGTCGCTACACGAGATGTTCGGCGCTGCCGGCAAGATGCAGCCGTCGTGGCACATCCTCGACGAAAACGAGATCGAGGATGGCATCGACGAGCTCGGCGTGCTGCTGTATGGCCATGGCAAGAATGCCTACTGGTACGGCTCGCAGCTCTCGATCGAAGAGACCCGCAAGATCGCGCCCTACCAGAACGCCACCGGCATGCAGGTGTCGTCGGCCGTTCTCGCCGGCATGGTGTGGGCCCTGGAGAATCCGGAAGCCGGCATCGTCGAGGCCGACGAGATGGATTTCCACCGCTGCCTCGAGATCCAGACGCCGTACCTCGGCCCGGTGAAGGGCTACTACACCGACTGGACGCCGCTCAACGATCGTCCCGGCCTGTTCGCCGAAGACATCGACACCAGCGATCCCTGGCAGTTCCGTAATATCCTGGTGCGCTGAGCGCGCACCGTCCATCGCGATGACGCGGGCCTCGCGGTCCGGGACCGGCAGCAATGCCGCCGCCCCGATCTGCGAGGCCCGTTTCCTTTGAGGGACGGACCGCGCCGGAGAGGTCAGCGCTTTGCGAGATAGTCGAACGCGACGTCACCGAGGCCGAGCGTCAGGTCGACCTTGAAGTGCAGCGCGGACACCACCTCGCGCACCGGCAGCCGCGCCACGTCGGCAAGCGCGTGCGGAAACAGCCCGAGCGCCGCCGGCCCGGTCCAGGCCTCCTTCAGCACGATATCCTGCAGGTGATAGCGCACGAGCTCGCAGATGCGCGGCGAGCCATCGACATGCGGGATGATCTTGAGGATGAAATTCGGTACCTGCAGCGCGTGCATCACCGCGGCGGGATCCGCCGGTCGATGCTTGTAGCCCATGGTGCCGCTGGCACAGAGCACCGAGCCATAGTGCAGCGTGCCGACCAGCACATCGCTCTCGGTCACGATCTTGGGCGCCGCGAGCTTCTTCGGAAAGCCCCACAACTCCCGCCCGCCGGCGATCGGTGCGTCGTCGTCGAGATACATCGAATGGATGTAAACGCCTTCCTGGCCTTCGAAACGGACCGGAATGGCCTGGCCGGTCTCGGTATAGTCGCCGAAGCCGGTGGAATCCGGCATGCGGATGAACTCGTACTTCACCACCGGATCGGTCACCTCCAGCGGCTCCGGCACCACCGCCGCGAGCGCCTCCGGATCGGTGCGGTAGGTGATGATGAAATACTCGCGATTGAAGAAACGATACGGTCCCGGGGGAAAGGAGGGGTTGGTCAGCGGCATCGAATAGGCAGTTCGCCTCACGTCCTCGATCTTCATGGCCACTCCGTTGGCTGCCTCGCGGCGATCACGCGAGCACCACGGACTATGACGCAGGGCAGCGGGCTTCGCGAGCCGCGAAAGCCGGCAGCGATCGTCAAAAGTTGGTCACCATGCGGGGCACATGTGAGGGCCATGCATGGCATGCCGGGGGGGGGTGCCGCACCCGTGGGAGGTTATTTCGCGGGGATCGGCGGCGCGGTCTTTTCTGCGGGCGCCGGCAGCAGCGCGGCGGGCGCTCCGCTTCTCTGCGCGCCACCATCAGGACGCGCCGGTTCCGGCGCGGGCGTCGTCGGCCGCGTCTCGGGGCTGCGTTCGGCGGGAACAGCCGAGCGGGGCATCTGGCCATCGGCGGATACGCCTGCTGGCGAAGTCTGGGGCGCCGACGCCTGCGCCAGGTGCTGATTGTCCGCGGCGATCCTGAACAGCGCAGCACCGGACATGGCCGCCCCTGCGACGAACAGCATGACGGCCAGCGCCATCTGCAACCGCAATTCCTGAGGTTCGTGTTGATGCAGGCCGCGCACGTTCATCGCCGTCTCCGGGACTTTACCCCGGCGACAACCCCGTGATTGCGGGATGGTTCCGTTCAGTCGCGGGTGCTGGCTTCCCAGGTGGCGTGGCGCACACCCGCCTGGCGCTCCAGTGCATCGGCGACGGCGTCGAGTTCCTTCGGATCCACCGTGGTCCCGATCAGCCGCGCGACGATCTCCGACGCACCGCTGGAGCGATCCAGCACAACGACATCCCCGACGGGATAATTTGCCACTTCGAGCTTCTCGACCACGACATCGCGCAGATCGCCCAGCGCCGGGGTATCGACCGTCACCTTGAAGTCATAATCGACTTCGGACGATCGCTCGTCGAGCGGGATGCGGTTGATGAAGTTGACCAGCGGCCGCAGCAAGGTGTTACCGGCGAGCACGAAGGCCGTCAGCGCCACGGCCTGGGCCGCAAGATCAGCACCGGCGCAGCTGCCGACCGCGGCACAGCTCCACAGTGTCGCCGCCGTGTTGAGGCCCCGAACGTTGGTACCTTCCTTCATGATCACACCGGCACCGAGAAAACCGATGCCGGACACCACATACGCGATCACGCGCACCGCGCCTTCGGCGCCGTCGAGCTGCATCGCCAGGTCGACGAAAGCGGCGGCGGCGACCGCGACCAGCACATTGGTGCGTAGCCCCGCGGTGCGCAGACGGTACTGGCGCTCGGCGCCGATCAGGGTGCCGAGCACGAACGCCACCGTCAGGCTGACGAGGGTGTCGAGAAAATCACCGGTCTGGAAGGTCGCCAGGAATCGCATGGGCTCACGTTATAGCGGTTCCATGCGACATGACTACCGGGACCAATACAGGCTTATGTCGGCCCGGCAGGCCTCCGGCTCAGAGATCGAGCAATCCGGCGTCGCCGTTCTCGGTGGCGAAGGCAAGGCGGCCACCCTTGCCGTCCCAGGCCAGGGCCGACACCGCGGCACCATCGTTACGGCGGATCAGGATTTCGGCGCCGTCGGCGAGACGCACCATCAGGATGGTGCCATCGCCATAGCCGGCCGCGAGCACGTCCTGGCGGGGATGGCAGGCGACGACGGCGACCTTGGACTTGAGCGGTGCGAGCATCGCCGGCTCCTTGCCCATCGGTCCGTCCTTGCTGGCGAACGGCCACAGGATCACGGTGTCGGCGCCGGAGGTGGCAAGAAATTTGCCGCCCGTAGTCCAGGCCATCGAACGCACCCGACTGGGATAGCCGGTCATGCGCATATGCTTGTTGTCGGCGAGCCGCCAGCCGTGCAGCGCCGGCTCGTGCATCGTCGTGACCAGGAAACGGTTGTCGGCGCTGAAGGTGACGCCGAGATGCGAGCCCTTCCACTCCAGGACGTCCGGCTTGGCCGTCATATTGGGAAACCACAGCGTCACGCCATTGTAGTGGGCGATGGCGAGACGCAGCCCCTTTGGCGCGAAGGCGAGGCCCCCGACCGTCGTCGGAACATCGAACAACTTGTCGTCCTGTCGTGGGGCACGGACAAACGCGGTCTTGCCGGCCGACCAGGCCACCGCGCCTTCCGGATGCAGCGCGACATTGTCGATCCAGCGGCGCTTCGCCTCTGTCGCGATCAACTCGGTCGCGCCGGCCTTGTCAACCGCCATGACCTTGCCGTCGTCGCCACCAGTGACCAGCCGCTTGCCGTCAGAGACCGCGCACAGAATGCCGCCGCCATGAAGGCCGACCGCCGCCGCCTCACCGGCCGCATCGACCAGCGACACCGTCTCTTCGGCGCCGACGAACACCGCGGTGTCGCCGAGGAAATGCACGGAGGTCGCCGGCTGGGCCAGCGTGACCTTGCGCACGCGATCGGTGATGGAGACGATGGACTCCTGCGTCTCCGGAGGATTGAGACCGGTCATCACGCTGCGATGCACTTCTCGAAGCCGTCGCGGATCTCCTGCTCCGGTAGGTCGCGGCCAATGAACACGACGCGGCTCTCGCGCGGCTCGCCGTCCTTCCAGGCGCGCTGGTGATCGCCTTCCAGCATCATGTGCACGCCCTGGAAGACGTAACGGTCGTCGTCGTCCTTGAACGCGAGGATACCCTTGGAGCGCAGGATGCGGGCGCCGTCGCGAGCGACGAGGCCCTGCAGCCAGGGCATGAACTTGTTGGCATCGAGAGGCCGGGCGGAGCGCAGCGACAGCGACTGCATGTCCTCGTCGTGATAGTGCTTCAGGCCATGGCCGTGATGATGGCCATGGTCGTGATGGTGATCGTGACCATGGTCGTGGTCGTGATCATGGTGATGATGATCGTGGCCGTCGTCAGCCTCGAGGAAATCCGGTTCGATTTCGAGGATGCGATCCAGGTCGAACGCGTTGCGCTCCAGCACCGCGGCGAGCGGCACCTGGCAGCGCTCGGTGCGATGCAGCTTGGCGTAGGGGTTGATGCCGCGGATGCGCGCCTCGACCTCGGCAAGCTCGGGCTTCGACACGAGGTCGGTCTTGTTGAGCACGATGACGTCGGCGAAGGCGATCTGGTTCTTGGCTTCCGGCGCGTCCTTGAGACGGTCGCTCAGCCACCTGGCATCGGCGACGGTGACCACCGCGTCGAGCCGCGCCTTGGTCTGCACGTCCTCGTCGACGAAGAAGGTCTGAGCCACCGGCGCAGGGTCGGCGAGCCCGGTCGTCTCCAGGATGATGGCGTCGAACTTGCCCTTGCGCCTCATCAGGCCTTCCAGGATGCGCACGAGGTCGCCGCGCACGGTGCAGCAGACGCACCCGTTGTTCATCTCGAACACTTCCTCGTCGGCGCCGATGACGAGGTCGTTGTCGATGCCGATCTCGCCGAACTCGTTGACGATCACGGCGTACTTCTTGCCATGGTTCTCCGACAGGATGCGATTGAGCAACGTGGTCTTGCCGGCGCCGAGGTAGCCGGTGAGCACCGTGACGGGGATTTTGTCGGAAGCGGAAGGCGAGGCGGTGGACATGCGGACTCCGGATGGAATGGTGCTGCGGGACAGGCCCGGGGCCGCCCCAACCCGCGACCGCTATCTCATTGTTCGGAAAAGAATTTCTTCACCGATTGCGGGGCGACCCCTGGCCCGACAGCGCGCTGGTCAGGGCCTTTATATTGTGCCTGACCATGGCAATGTAAGTGGGGGCTTCGCCCTTTTCACCGGTCAGGGAATCCGAGTACAGCGTGCCGCCGATCCGCGCCCCGGTCTCGGTGGCGATCTGGCGCATCAGCCGCGGATCGGTGATGTTCTCCAGGAAGACGGCGGGAATGGCGTCGGCCTTGATCTGCCGGACAATGGCCGCGAGGTCGCGGGCGCTGACTTCGGATTCGGTCGAGACGCCTTGCGGCGCGATGAAGGTGATGCCGTAGGCCGCAGCGAAATAGCCGAAGGCATCATGGGTCGAAATCACCCGGCGGCGATCAGCCGGAATGCTGTCCACTGCGGCGCGTACGTCGCGGTCGAGCTTGTCGAGTTCGGCGAGATAGGCCTGCGCATTGCCGCGATAGATCTCCGCCGATGGCGGATCGGCCGCGATCAGGGCATCGCGGATATTGGCGACGTAGATCTTCGCATTCGACACCGATTGCCAGGCATGGGGATCGAAGGCGTGGCCATGGTCGTCTCCGGCCGGCGGCTTGCGCGTGACGATGCCCTTGGTGGCGGTGACGATGATGGCGCGGTCGCCCGATGATTTCACCAGCCGCGGCAGCCAGCCCTCGAGGCCGAGGCCATTGACGATGACGAGCTTGGCCTCGGAGACGCGCTTGGCGTCCTCGGGCGTCGGCGTATAGACGTGGGTATCGCTGTCGGGACCGACCAGTGCGGTGACATTGACGCGATCGCCACCGACGTTGCGGGCGAAGTCCGCCAGAATCGAGAAAGTCGCGACGACATTGAGGCGCGGTGCCTCCTCCGCATCGGCGTGCGTCACGGCAAGCGCGGCGAACGCGAGAGCGAAAATAACGGAGCGGCGGCGCATGATCAGGCCTCAAGATGGGGAGCGGGGAACAGCTGCCGCACCACGCCGCCGGCGCGGCCAAGCAGCAGCGACACCAGATAGAGCACGGCGGCGACCAGGATGATGGCGGGGCCGGACGGCACCTTGCTGTGGAACGAGAGCACGAGGCCGGCATACCCCGACAGCATCGCAGCCCCGACCGCGATCGCCATCATTGCGGTGATGTCGCGCGACCAGAACCGCGCGATGCCCGCCGGCAGCACCATCAGGCCGACCGCGAGCAGCGTCCCGAGCGCCTGGAAGCCGTTGACGAGATTGACGACGACAAGCGCCATGAAGGCGAGATGCGCCGGTGCGCCGGCGCGGCTGACGGTGCGCAGGAACAACGGATCGACACACTCGATCACCAGCGGCCGCCAGATCACCGCCAGCACCAGCAGCGTCAGCGTGGCGTTGAACGCGATCACCATCAGCGTCTGGTCGTCCATCGCCAGCACGTTGCCGAACAGCACGTGCAGCAGATCGATATTGGTGCCGCGGATCGAGACGATGGTGACGCCGAGCGCGAGCGACACGAGGTAGAACGCGGCGAGCGAGGCATCTTCCTTCAACTCCGTGACACGCGCCACCACGCCGGCAAGGATGGCGACGGTGAAGCCCGCGATCAGGCCGCCGAAGGTCATGGCGAACAGGTTGAGGCCCGACAGCAGGAAACCGACGGCGGCGCCCGGCAGAATGGCATGCGCCATGGCGTCACCGACGAGGCTCATCCGCCGTAGCATCAGGAACACGCCGATCGGCGCGCCGCCGAGCGACAGTGCGACGACGCCGGCGAGGGCACGGCGCATGAATTCGAATTCCGTGAACGGGGCGATCAACAGATCAATCATCGACATCAAGCCGCCCGCGGCGGCGTCTCCATGCAGGCGCCGGCGCGCTCGTCGAACGCCTCGCACATCCGCCGCGCCTGGCGCATGTTCTCGTCGGTGAGCACCTGCTCGGTCGGCCCCCAGGCGACGCCGGAGCGCGCCAGCAGCAGCGTCTCGGGGAAGCTGGCCTTCACCAGATCGAGGTCGTGCAGCGCCGCGAGCACCGTGCGCTGTTCGCGGTGCCATTGCCGCACCAGTTCGAGCAGGTCGATGGCGGTGCGCGCATCGACCGCGTTGAATGGCTCGTCGAGCACGATCAGGCGCGCGTCCTGAAGCAGCACGCGGGCGAACAGCATGCGCTGGGTCTGCCCACCGGACAGCGTGCCGATGGGGCGGCTTTCGAAACCGTTGAGCCCGACCGCGGTGATGGCGGCACCGATGCGGGCGCGATCGCTCCGGCCGAAGCCGCCGAACGGCCCGCGGGCCCGCCACAGGCCCATGCCGACGAGGTCGAACACCGAAATCGGAAAGCTGCGGTCGATTTCCGCGATCTGGGGCAGATAGGCGATCTCGCGCGGCCGCAGCCCGCCGCGGGCGATCGTGCCAGACAGCGGCTTCAGCAGCCCGACGATGCCGCGGAACAGCGTCGACTTGCCGGCGCCATTGGGACCGACCACCGCGACCAGGGCGCCCGGCGCCACGGCCCCGCTGAGGTGATGGACGGCGGGATGGCGATCATAGCCGAGGGTGAGATCGCGGAATTCGAGCTGGGGCGCCATGGTCATCTCATTGCCAGCCATACGGCCGTCCATAGCACCGCGCTGGCGATGACGGCGATGCCGAGCCGCACCAGCACCCCGATCCGCAACAGCGACCAGGGCGCCTCCTGGGGCGGATGGGCGTGCTCGGCGTGGTGATGGGCATGATCGTGCCCCGCCCCCGGGGGGCGACCATGGTCATGGGAATGAAGCTGCGTCTGAGACAAAGCCACGGGCAACTCGAAGGTAAACGAACGGAACTATAAATGTTATATTATAACATTCACGGTGCGGGCAACCCCATGCGGCGCAGGGCTGCCCCGCCACCCAATCCACCGCCCGCCACCGCCCAAGCGCCACCGTCCCAAGCCACCGCCTGAGTCCCGGGCTGACGCGAGCCCGCACGTCGGAGCGAGCGCCCTCCAGCCGCGTTCAGCCGAGGTGGCGCACCAGCGCCATACCGGCCACCAGACCGGCGATGGCGAGCACCACCGATCCGGCTACATAGAACGCGGCAAGGCCGATCTCACCCCGCTCGTAGAGCAGCATGCTGTCAAGCGAGAACGCGGAAAAGGTGGTGTAGCCGCCGAGGACGCCCGTCATCAGGAACAGGCGCCAGGGCTGCGCGGCCTGACCGCGAAACGCGAGGTAGCCGGCGATCAGACCCATGACGATCGAGCCGGAGATGTTGATGAGGAAGGTGCCGTAGGGGAAGCCGGTGCCGAACCAGCGCGCGCAGAGCATGTTGATCGCATGGCGCAGCGTGGCGCCGAGCCCGCCGCCGACGAACACCAGAAGATAACTCATGATCTCTCCGCCCGTTGCGCGGGGATCGCCGGCGCGCCCCGTCGCAGTCTCGCCGGCAAGACGAGCCGCGCTCAAGCAAAAAGGCGGCCCACCGGGCCGCCTTTCGCGTCTGAAGCATCCAGGAGGTTCAGCTCGCCTTGCTGAACTGCTCCTCGACGTATTCCCAGTTGATGAGGTTTTCGACGAACGCCTTCAGATAGTCCGGACGACGGTTGCGATAGTCGATGTAGTAGGAGTGCTCCCACACGTCGACGCCCAGGATCGGGGTCGCACCGTGCACCAGCGGGCTCTCGCCGTTGGCGGTCTTGGAGATCTCGAGCTTGCCGTTCTTGACCGAGAGCCAGGCCCAGCCGGAGCCGAACTGACCGACGCCCGCCGCAATGAAGTCGTCCTTGAACTTGGCATAGCCGCCGAGATCGGAATCGATCTGCTTCTGCAGCTTGCCCGGCAGCTTATCGCCGCCGCCATTCGGCTTCAGCCAATGCCAGAAGTGCAGGTGGTTGTAGTGCTGGCCGGCGTTGTTGAAGAGCGGCGCGTTCTTGCCGAACGATCCCTTCACGATCTCTTCGAGCGACTTGTTCTCGAATTCGGTGCCCTTCAGCAGGTTGTTGCCGTTGGTAACGTAGGCCTGGTGATGCTTGTCGTGATGATATTCCAGCGTTTCCTTGGACATATAGGGCTGGAGCGCATCGTAAGCGTAAGGCAGTTCGGGGAGTTTGAAGGTCATGGGAATGTCCGCTGATCAGGGGAGACAGTCTTTCAACACGGAACCGATATAGAAGTTTCCGCCGAAAGTGAATATGGGGCGCGACGACGGGTCGCCACCGGCCCCGCCTAGCTCAGCCCCCGGCGCGGCAAATCGACGGGATTAGTGCTGGCAGGACGGCCCATGCCCGCGGCCCATCCTCTCTCGACGCCGGATTGGAGAATTTACGCCCCTCGCAGCCGCACGATATCACACCTCCGAAGGCGAACCGTCGGATGTCGCCTTGGTCGCCTCCCTCGCCCCTTGTGCCCGACCTCAGGCCACACCGAGAAACCGCGTCACCGCGTTCATGAATTCTGCCGGCCGTTCGACATTCAGCATGTGCACGCCAGGAAGCAGCGTCAGCGTGGCGCCGGGGATGGTGGCGGCGATCGCTTCACTGTGGCTTGCCAGGGTCACCTTGTCGTCTTTCCCGCCGATCACCAGCGTCGGCGCCGAAATGAGCGCAATGGTGCGGCGCAGATCGCTGTCGCGCACGGCCGCATAGCACCCCGCAAGGCCATGTGGTGAAGTGGCCAGGACCATGGCGCGAAACCTGTCGACGATCTCGTTCGGTCCGGCCAGCATCGCGGCTGGAAACCAGTTGCGCATGAACATGTCAGCAGCGTCCGACATGTCGGTGGCCGCGAGAACCGTGCGAATCTGCTCGTCGAAATACGACGCGGGTCCAAGATGAGACGCCGTATTGGAGAGGACGAGGCGCTCGATCCGATCTGGCGCATGGATTCCCAGCCATTGCCCGACCCAGCCCCCCAGTGACAGGCCGCAGAAATGGACACGCGCGATCTGAAGATAATCGAGCAGTTCGACGACGTCGCGCCCCAATCGGTCGACCGAATAGGCCCCCACCGGAACGGCCGATCCACCATGACCGCGATAGTCATAGCGCAGCACGCGGAACGTCTCCGACAGCCGCGCAACCTGCCCGTCCCACATGTGCAGCGACGTGGCGATGGAGTTCGCCAGCGCCAGAACGGGCCGGCCCTCCGCGCCGTCCAGCCTGTAGGCGATCCGGCAACCATCGCCGGTCGTGAAATGGCTCAGATCGGTCATCAGATTCTCACTTTTGATGGGGGTGGAAGTTGCACGCCTCGGCGGCGCGGTTGCGGCCGATGGCCGACTATCGGCCCGGGCTGCGGCCCCAGGCACCAGAACCAAGGCGGCTGCGCCGAGCGTCAGCGCATCGCGACGCGACACGAAATGGGCCATGAGGATCTCTTGCGGGGAGGGAGTTGAGGCTGTTGCAGCCGCGCAGCAGAAGCCCGTCCTCCGTGCCGCATGGGCAGCACAACTAGACCTCGTCACGGTCGAATAAAATTACTATGTTCGAGATATCTTTGTAGGATTTTTCGACAATGCAGAGCCTCAAACTGCACGATCTCCGGTGCTTCGCCGCCGTGGCGACCCAGGGCAGCTTCCAGGCGGCAGCCGCGGCCCTGAACCGATCGCACCCTTCCGTCTTCGCTGCGGTCGCACGCCTCGAACAACTCCTGGACCTGACCCTGCTCGACCGCAGCGCCTATCGTGTCAGTCTGACGGACGCAGGCCGCATGTTCCTCACCCGTGCACAACTGGCGCTGCGGGAGTTCGACCATCTGCGGACCTATGCGGACCAGTTGGCCAGCGGCGAGGAGACGGTGCTGCGCGTCGTCATCGGCGATCTGTGCCCGCGCCCGCGTCTCCTCGGCCTCCTCAGCCGCTTCTTTGCCGAACAGCGCCGGACACGGCTGCACCTGGAGTACGAAGCGGTTGGTGGTCCGCTCGAGCGGTTGATGGAAAGCGAAGCGGACATCATCTTCCACCACGCAGATCCATCCAATCCTCGCCTCGAGCGAATCGATCTTTGCCAGGTGGCCTTTGTGCCGGTGGTGGCTCCCGGATTTCTGACGTTCGAGCATGGGCCTGACATCACGCCGGAAGAGATGCGTCCCTTTACCCAGGCCGTGATCCGCGACACCGCGCGGCGCCCGTCGTCAGAGGGCTATTTCCTCGTCGACGGTGCGCATCTGTGTTCGGCGCCGGACCATCAGATGAAGAAAGAACTGATTTCGCACGGACTGGCCTGGGGCCATCTGCCGGCCTGGCTCATCAGGGATGAACTCCGGGACGGACGGCTGATCTCGATCATCAACCCCCATCTGCCTGGCCGGGAGGAGACCGCAGCTGCGGTGCGCCGGCGCGACCGCCCCCACGGGCCGGTTGCCGAGGCACTCTGGCGTCATATCGAAGCCGCCGCCATGTCCGGCGGCGATTGGTGAAACCGCCTCGTCTCGCATGGTGATCGGGCTGCCCTTCGACAACACGCCTGCAACAACACCGCGCACGATCGCCTCTCGACCTTTGCGCACCAGAGGTTCATTGTCGTCGGGAATCTCCACACCATTCGCAGCGAAAAGCTGCGGTCTGCGCAAGAGTGGCTCCATGAGCATCGACATCGAGATTTTGAACGGCAACGCCGCGTGGCCGGCGGCCGAACCACTCCTGAACGCAGTCTGGCCGTCCGAGATCAAGGCAACACGTCCCTGGGGAGAGGTCACGTTCGCACACGCTGATTTTCGCGTGCTGGTGGAGGCGGACGACGCCGGATTGGTCTGCCACGTCGGTCTCTACCGGCGTCATGCTACGTTCAACGGACGCGCGGCCCATGTCGGCGGCATTGGCGGCGTCGCCACCCGTGCCGATCACCGCCGTCGGGGCCTTGCGACCATCGCGCTCAATGCGGCGATCCAGACATTCAGACACGAAGGATCATTGGGCTTTGCCCTGCTGTTTTGCGAAGCCGCGACAGTCCCCTTCTATCAGGCGCGCGGCTGGCACCTCTTCGAAGGTGAGATCCTCGCCGAGCAGCCGGCCGGCCATGGCCGCTTCGATGTGCTGGTGCCGATGGTGTTCGATCTCGTGCAGAAGCCGCGCAAGGGCGTGATCGATCTCCGCGGTCTGCCGTGGTGATCCGCATGGCGCGCGCGACACGCATGGCCACGCGTATCATCGCATAGCTCATATCTTCTGCCGCATGCCCGTGGACGCGAAGGGCAGTGCTGCATGCCTTGCACACGCGGCCGCCAACCTGTTCAAATGCAGGGAAATCAACGGCTCTGCTCGAGCCCTTCCCGTCACGCGTTCGGCCGGAGCGCGCGACGTCCGCGAAGCGGAATACGAGCGACGCTTCGGGGAAACGCCATGACGGATCTGGGAGTCGCCGAGCTCCAGGCGATCGAGACGCCTGTGCTCGCGGCACACCGCATATCCGATCCGCTGCTCGACGGCCCGATCCTGCCGACGTTGCTGCGGCTGGCCGCGCCGAATGTCGTCGCACTCACCGTCGGCGTCTGCGTCGCCATTGCCGAGACGTCCTATGTCGGCCGTCTCGGCATCGAACCGCTTGCCGCGATGGCGCTGGTGTTTCCCTTCGTCATCCTGACCATGACCATGTCGGGCGGCGCGATGGGCGGCGGCGTCGCCTCGGCAATCGCGCGCGCGCTCGGCGCCGGCGACACGGAACGCGCGACGCTGCTCGCGCTCCACGCCATCCTGATCGGGGTGTGCCTTGGGCTGATCTTCACCGCAGGGATGCTGGCATTCGGGCCATACCTGCTCCAGTTGCTTGGCGGCCACGGGCGCGTGTTGACCGAGGCCGTCGGCTACATCGAAATCTTTTTCGGCGGCGCTGTCATTCCCTGGCTGATGAACACCCTGACGTCGATCCTTCGCGGCACGGGTAACATGCGCCTGCCGTCGGCGCTGATCCTGCTGTCGGCCACGATCCAGATCACGCTGGGCGGTGCGCTGGGCCTTGGATACGGACCGATTCCGCAGCTCGGTATGCGCGGGGTCGCCTGCGGCACGCTCATCGCCTTCGCCACCGGCCTCTCGATCAGCTTCTGGTATCTCCTGAGCGGCCGCGGCAGGCTCGACCTGCGCAGCGCGCCACTGCGATTTCGCGCCGAAATGTTCTTCGACATCCTGAAGGTCGGCGCGGTCGCATGCTTCTCGCCGCTGCAATCGGTGCTTGCGATCACCATCTTCACGCACATGCTGGCCCGCTTCGGCACCGAGGTGCTGGCCGGCTATGGCATCGGAGCGCGGCTGGAATTCATGCTGACCTCGATCGCATTCGCGGTCGGCGTCGCTTCGGTGCCGATGGTCGGCATGGCAATCGGCGCCGGGCGGATCGCGCGGGCGCGACGGGTGGCCTGGACAGGCGGAACGATCTCGTTCATCGCCGTGGCCGTCGCTGGCATGACCATTGCCGCGTTTCCGTGGCTGTGGGTGAGCCTGTTCACCGAGGACCCTGGCGTGCGGGCAGCGAGCTATCACTATCTGGAGATCGCCGCGCCGCTCTATGCCTTCATCGGCCTCAACATCTCGCTGTATTTCTCGTCCCAGGGCGCCGCGCGCATTCTCGGCCCGGTGCTGGCGCAGACGGCCCGTCTTGCGTTCATCACGGCCGGAAGCCTGTGGCTCGTATCGACCGATGCAACGGTGACGGCCTTCTTCGTTCTCGCGGCCTGCTCGATGGCCCTGCTCGGCCTGTCCTGCGCCGCCTCGGTCAAATTGACCTCCTGGGGCAACGAGCCGCCTGCCGATGCGGAGAGCACTCGCTCTTGATGGAAGCGCGAACAGGCTCCGGATTTTGCCTTAACGCGCTTTTTTTTTGCACGCGAGCCGGTGCCCACTTCGCTCGAAGATATGCGAGCCTAGCCCGCCGCCTTCAGCGCGCTCGCCGCGGATGCATAGCCGCCGCGCGCACCGTCGATGAAATGCACGTGGTTGCCGCGGGTCGGCGATTGCGTAAAGCAGGTCATCATCGCGGCATCCTGGCGATGCAATCCATAGCGAATGACGCCTGTGGCCGCGGCAGCTGCCAGACGGCGCGCCAACTCCTGTTCGAGCTCCGGCGTGCAGTCCAGGACCATGCGCAGCGCATCGTCGTATTTGCGAAAGTCCGAATTGGCGACCACCTGCTCGACATAGGTCTTGGGCGCAAAGCCGCCGACCTTGATGCCGAAGCGCAGGATCAGAAAGGCGAACAACGTATAGCCCAACAGCGACAATCGCCGCAGCGCCAGCGGCCCGCCGTGCGCCGCACGGGCTTCGTAGTCGAGGCCTTCGGGCGGCCAGTTCAGCGGCGGCC
Organism: Bradyrhizobium sp. U87765 SZCCT0048; assembly: GCF_018131225.1. Taxonomy (GTDB): domain Bacteria; phylum Pseudomonadota; class Alphaproteobacteria; order Rhizobiales; family Xanthobacteraceae; genus Bradyrhizobium_A. The sequence goes on from NZ_JAFCMM010000001.1 coordinate 2,883,397, forward strand.
CTCCGGGAGGCACCGGACGGCCGGCATCGGGACTGCCATCGACCAATGCGACAACATCCTCGATGACTCTGCGGAAGGCCGCTGGCTCGGCCTCCCGCCCCGGCACCACCAGTACCGAGAGAATCAGGCCGCGCGCCGCCGGAATCTCGGCGAATCGGCACGACAGGCCGGTCAGATCCGGCAGGACGCCTGCCGACGCGGGCGGCAAAGCGTACTCGCCGCGCTTCATCGCCGTATCGACCCAGCCGAGCCCGCCACCGGAAAACATCGCATAGGACACATCCGGCGAGGCTGCGTAGCGCGCCACCCGCACGTCCCGGCCGTTCGCCCGGATTTCGCTGACCGGCACCATCGCCGTCCGCATGACGAGATCGAGGTCGGCCTTGACCCAGGAGGCGGTCGCGGCCAGCGCTGCGCCAGCCCGCCCGGCGTGCTCCGGCGCGACCGCAAAGCAGGCGCCATCGCCGCCGAACACGAACGGAAATTCGAGGTCCGGCAAGGCGTTGGTCACCGCGGCAATGACAGCGGCCCCCGCCATGTTGACCGCCTTGTAGCGCGCGGCAGCGATCGCCCTGGTCGAATCGACGATATCGGCCGAACCGATGACCCAGTCATCGGGCAGCGCGACATACAGCGCGGGATCCATGAGACTGCGAAAATGGTGGAAGACCGGCACCTGCTGATAGAAGGCCATTTCCTCCATGCGCCTGTCTCCTCAAAACCCGTTGTTCGCAATCACGATTTTCGAATATGTCGCCGGCAAAAGCCACTGTGGCCACAACGCTGCAATCGATTAACGGCGCGTCTCATGCCGGTTTTATCGCCTTGAAAAGACCACGCGCGATATGTTTCTTGGGGTGTCTGCAGCCTGATCCTCGGGATTGCCGTCATGCCCCATGAAGCCGGGCACAACTTTGCATTGTCACGACCTCAATTGTCCCCACCAGGGCCTTCCACGTCATGCTCCCGCAAGCTATTTGATCGAGGTTCGGTCGCGGCCCGATCGTCTGGTCCTCGTCCTTATGTCTCCGCCCTGAAATCTGGAGTTAGTCCAGGACCCCGCCCCGGCCCCTGAGCGAACCACGTGCCCCTGTCGGCCCCTTACCCCCATCGAACGGCTCCCCTGATGAGAATCGACGTCCGCCTCGCCCTCCGCCCCGCACTTTCCCTGCTTGCTCTCGTCACGCTGCTGTTCGCAGCGTTTGCCCCGGCTCATGCCGCGCCCGACAGCGGTCCGAACGGTTTCTGGCTGACCCAGGCTGGCGACGCCAAGGTGCAGGTGAGCCGCTGCGGCGGCGGCATCTGCGGCAAGGTGGTGTGGCTGCGCGACCCGATCGACAATACCACCGGCAAGCCGCAGGCGGACAACAAGAATCCCGATCCCTCGCTGCGCAATCGGCCGATCATCGGCGTTCAGCTGTTTCTCGACATGCAGCAGTCCGGGCCCAACAGCTGGAGCGGCCGAATCTACAACGCAGATGACGGCCAGAGCTATGCCAGCACCGTGACCCAGGTCGACGCGGGTCGCCTCGAGGTCCGTGGCTGCGTGGGCGCGCTCTGCGGCACCGAAATGTGGACTCGCACCAGCGGCCGCTGAGCGGTCGTGCGGAACGGCGCCGCTCGACGCGTCGCCGTTCATCACGTTGTCATGCAACCTCATGGTTACAAAGGCCGGCGCCCACGCCGGCCTTTTTCATGACTCAACGCATGCTTGCGTTGATCTGCTCCAGCGCGACGGAGCCTGGACACAACGCCTGCTCGTCGAGCTGATTCAGCGGGGTCGCCACCGTGTCGAGGTTGGCGTGCAGGTCGTCGGCATCCGCATCGGAGTACAACAGCCCCGTGACGATCATCCCGTCTGCCGCATGGCGCTGCAGGAAATTCATCGCCGCCAGCCGATCATGCGGATCGTAGTCGTCGTTCAGCTTGCGCAGCGACAGCACCGTGCCGTCATGCTGGGTCACCACCGCGACACGGCCAGGCGCATAGTCCACGGTGATCGGATCGCGCCCGATCATGATGTCGAGCGCATTGACCGCCTCGTTGTGCTCGCGAACGTAGTCGAGGCTCTTGGTTGAGCCCGGATGGTTGTTGAAGGCGATACACGGCGAGATGACGTCGATGAACGCCGCGCCCTTGTGCCGGATCGCCGCCTTGATCAGCGGCACCAGCTGGCTCTTGTCGCCGGAGAAGCTGCGAGCCACGAACGTCGCGCCGAGCTGCAGCGCCATCGCGGCGAGATCGATCGAGCTGTCGCTGTTGACCGCCCCCTTCTTGGATTTCGAGCCGCGGTCGGCAGTCGCCGAGAACTGCCCCTTGGTCAGGCCGTACACGCCGTTGTTCTCGACAATATAGACCATGTTCACCCCACGGCGCATGGCGTGGGCAAACTGGCCGAAACCGATCGACGCGGAATCGCCGTCGCCGGACACGCCGAGATAGATCAGGTCGCGGTTGGCGAGATTGGCGCCGGTCAGCACCGACGGCATGCGACCGTGCGCGGAGTTGAAGCCGTGCGAAGCGCCAAGGAAATAATCCGGCGTCTTGGACGAGCAGCCGATGCCGGAGATCTTGGCCACGCGATGCGGCTCGATCGACAGCTCGAAGCAGGCCTCGATGATCGCCGCCGAAATCGAATCGTGGCCGCAGCCGGCGCATAGCGTCGAGGTCGAGGCCTCATAGTCGCGCCGGGTGAAGCCGATGTCATTCCTCGGCAGCGACGGGTGATGGAACTTGGGCTTCGCCAGATAGGTCATGACAGCGCCTTTCGCAGCGGCGTGACGTTCAGGGTATCGAGCCGGTCGCCGATGGCGCCGGCGATGAAGCGGGCGGTGATCGAGGTGCCGTCATAGTGCAGGATCGGCACGAGGCGCACCGGATCGATGCCGAACTCGTTGACGATCAGCGAGCGCAGCTGCGCATCGCGGTTCTGCTCGACCACGAACACGAAATCATGATCAGCGATGAAGCTCGCGACATCCTGGTGGAACGGAAAGGCACGCACGCGCATCAGGTCGAGCGTATGGCCACGGCGGGCGAGGATCTCGGCGGCCTCGCTCATCGCCGGTGCCGTCGAGCCGTAATAGATCACGCCGAAGCGCGTACCCTTCTCGGCATTGATGCGCAGCGGTCGCGGCAGGATGCTCTTGGCGGTCTCGAGCTTGCGCAGCAGACGCTGCATGCCCTCGACATAGGTCGCCCCGTTCTCGGAATAGCGCGCGCGGGCGTCGTGGGACGTGCCGCGGGTGAAGAAAGTACCCTTGGTCGGATGGGTGCCGGGATAGGTGCGATAGCCGATGCCGTCGCCATCGACGTCCATGTAGCGGCCGAAATCCTTCGCCCTGTCGAGTTCCTCCGCCGACAGCACCTTGCCGCGGTCGTACTTGCGGCTGTCGTCCCAGGCCAGCGGCCGGCACAGCCGATGGTTCATGCCGATGTCGAGATCGAGCATGACGAACACCGGCGTCTGCAGCCGGTCGGCGAAGTCGAAGGCACTGGCGCCGAACTCGAACGCTTCGGTGGCATCCTCCGGCAGCAGCAGCACATGCTTGGTGTCGCCGTGAGAAGCATAGGCGCAGTTGATCAGGTCGCACTGCTGGGTGCGTGTCGGCATGCCGGTCGACGGACCGGCGCGCTGGACGTCGAACACCACCACCGGAATCTCGGCGAAGTACGCCATGCCGAGAAACTCCTGCATCAGCGAAATGCCGGGTCCCGAGGTCGCGGTGAATGAACGTGCGCCGTTCCAGGCCGCACCGATCACCATGCCGATCGAGGCGATCTCGTCTTCCGCCTGCACGATGGCATAGCGTGCCTGACCGGTTTCGGGATCGCGCCGGAATCTGGAGCAGTAGTGGCTGAAGCCCTCCGCAAGGGACGATGACGGTGTGATCGGGTACCACGCGCACACCGTTGCGCCGCCATAGACCGCACCGAGAGCGGCCGCGGTGTTGCCCTCGATCAGGATGCGGTTGCCGACCCTGTCGGTGCGCTTCAGCCGCAGCCCGAGAGGGCAGTTGAAATGCGCCTTGGCATAGGTGCGACCGAGATGCAGGGCATGGATGTTGGGCGCGATCAGCTTGTCCTTGCCCTTGTACTGTTCGCCGACAAGCTTCTCCAGCTCGGAGAAATCCATGTCGAACAGCGCCGACAGCGCACCAATGCAGATGATGTTCTTGAACAGCTGGCGCTGCCGCGGATCGCTGTACTCAGCATTGCAGATCTGCGTCAGCGGCAATCCGATCACCGTGATGTCGGAGCGCAGCTGGCCCGGCGGCAACGGCCGCGTCGAATCGTAGACGAGATAGCCGTCGGGCTCGATCGAGATGACATCCGCGTTGAAGGTCTGCGGATTCATCGCGACCATGACGTCGGTGCCGCCACGGGCGCCGAGATGCCCGGCCTCGGTAACGCGGATTTCGAACCAGGTCGGCAAGCCCTGGATGTTGGACGGAAACACGTTGCGCGGCGAGATCGGAATGCCCATGCGCATGATGGCGCGGGCGAACATCTCGTTGGCGCTGGCCGATCCGGAGCCGTTGACGTTGGCGAAACGGATGACGAAATCGTTGACGGCAGTTAACGGCATGCTGGACCTGCGTGAGTGACGTCAATGAGATACTTGTTCATGTCCCACGCGCCCGTGGGACAGCGCTCGGCGCACAGCCCGCAATGCAGGCAGACGTCTTCGTCCTTCGCCATGATGCGGCCGGTCTTCAGCCCGTCGGCGAGATAGATGTCCTGCGTCTGGTTGAGCGCGGGCGCCCGCAGGCGATGTCGCAGCTCGCTCTCTTCGCCATCCTCGGTGAAGGTGATGCAGTCCATCGGACAGACATCGACGCAGGCATCGCACTCGATGCACAGCGGCGCGCTGAACACGGTCTGGACATCGCAGTTGAGGCAGCGCCCCGCTTCCGACAGTGCCAGCTTGACGTCATAGCCGAGCTCGACCTCGACCTTGATGTTGGCGAGCGCGCTGGCGTTATCGCGATGCGGCACCGCATAGCGCTCGTCCGGCATGATCTCGTTCTTGTAGCTCCACTCGTGGATGCCCATCTTCTGGTTGATCACGGTGACCGCGGGCGCCGGACGATGCGCCGGGTCCTCGCCGTGCAGCATCTTGTCGATCGACACCGCGACTTCATGGCCGTGGGCGACCGCCCAGATGATGTTCTTGGGACCGAACGCGGCGTCGCCGGCGAAGAACACCTTCGGATGGGTGGAGCGGAAGGTGACGGGATCAACGACTGGCATGCCGTGATCATCGAACGCGATGCCGACGTCGCGCTCGATCCACGGGAACGCGTTCTCCTGCCCGACCGCGACAAGCACGTCGTCGCATTCGAACAGGACATCCGGCTCGCCGGCCGGCACCAGCTTGCGCCGTCCCCTGGGGTCGTATTCCGCCTCGACCTTCTCGAACACCACGCCGGTCAGTCGGCCGCCATCGTGCCGGAATTCCTTGGGCACGAGGAAGTTATGGATCGGAATTCCCTCCCGCGCCGCATCCTCCTTCTCCCAGGGCGAGGCCTTCATCTCGTCGAAGCCCGAACGCACCACGACCTTGACGTCCTCGCCGCCGAGGCGTCGTGCGGAGCGGCAGCAGTCCATCGCGGTATTGCCGCCGCCCAGCACGACGACGCGCCTGCCGATGGAATGAATGTGATCGAACGACACGCTGGATAGCCAGTCGATGCCGATATGGATATTCGCCGCAGCCTCCTTGCGGCCGGGAATGTCGAGGTCTCGCCCGCGCGGTGCGCCGGAGCCGACGACCACCGCATCATAGCCCTCGGCCAGCAGCCCCGCGAGACTATCGACCCGCGTGCCTCCCCTGAACGTGACGCCGAGGCCAAGCACGAAGCCGGTTTCCTCATCGATCACGCTGTCAGGAAGGCGGAATTTCGGAATCTGCGACCGCATCATGCCACCGGCACGCGGATCGCCATCGAACACCGTGCAATCATAGCCGAGCGGCGCGAGATCGCGTGCCGCGGCCAGCGACGCCGGCCCCGCGCCGACAAGCGCGATGCGCTTGCCGTTGCCTGTCGCGGCCGGCTTGGGCAGGCGCGCCGTGATATCGTCCTTGAAATCGGCGGCCACGCGCTTCAGACGGCAGATCGCGACCGGCTCATCCTCGACGCGGCCGCGGCGGCAGGCAGGCTCGCAAGGACGATCGCAGGTGCGCCCGAGAATGCCCGGGAACACGTTGGATCGCCAATTGATCATGTAGGCATCGCTATAGCGGCCTGCCGCGATCAACCGGATGTATTCGGGAACTGGCGTGTGAGCGGGACAAGCCCATTGGCAATCGACCACTTTGTGAAAGTAGTCGGGCGCGGCAATATCGGTTGCTTTCATTCTTCCCCGTCCGCGCGGGTGAAAGACCACGCGGCCTTTACCGTTTCCTGCGAACGCTCATGCGGCGCTCTTCTTTGTTATCCAGTCGGATAATTAGAGCTATTCAATATGATCTCGGCGGACGAGGAAAGCCAAATTTCTTTGATTTGCCCTCGCTCGTTCGTCGCAGCTTAAAATATGATGCGCCGCCGCAGCTTCCTGCGGCAATGCAATATCGGTGACCGTCGAATGATGGCGCGCGCTAGACGCCGGTGTCGCCGTCGAAAGCACCGCCGAGGTAGCGCTCGTAGCGGTCGGCGCGTGGCGCCAGCGTCCTGATCTCAGGATCGAGCGTGAACAATTCCTGAGCGCGACCGATGCCGCGCAGCGCGAAACGCCCGGTCGAGACGAACTGGTCGCGTCCCGCCGGATCGAGGCCGGCAAGGAACGTCGACGACACCAGGAGTTCGCGGTCGACGGAATTGCACATCGCGCCGATCCGGCTGACCTCGTTGACCGCGGGCCCCACGACCGTGAAGTCCAGCCGCTCGTCGCTGCCGATGTTGCCGTAGAACACCTCGCCGACATGCAGGCTGACATAGGCCGTGGTGATCAGCTTGTTCTCGCCGGAGCGGCGCTGGTTGATGTCGCGGATCGCCTTGCGCAGCTGGTTCTCCGCACGCAGCGCTTCCTGGCGCGCCAGCACCATGTCGTCGGGATTGAAGATCGCCAGCACGCCGTCGCCGATCAGCTTGAGCACATCGCCGCCGGCATCGTGGATCGCGCCGATCGCCGCGTCGGCATAGTCGTTGAGGAATGGAATGAGTTCGGCCGGCGGCATCGCCTCGCTGATGGCGGTGAAACCGCGCAGGTCGGAATACCACAGCACGGCGTTGATCCTGTCGGCAACGCCGCGGGAGATACGGCCATGCAGCACGCGCTCGGCGGCGTCGCGACCGAGATAGACATGGCCGAGGGTGCGGGCGACGCGCGTCAGGGCACAGGCCTTCACGGCAAGTCCGAGCAGCGGCACGAGCTCGCGCAACGCCTCCAGGCGTTCGACCGCATCGAAACCGCAGGCATCACGCATCAACCAGTAGGAATAGACGCAGTCCATCTCGCCGATGATCTCGGTCTCGCCGAACCGGTGGATGAAGAGCACACAGTCCTTGTGGCCTTTCGCGGCGAGGTCCCCGACCATCGAAAAATCATAGGCGTGCGAACGCTCGAGATCGACCCGCATCTCCGCATGGCCCTGCTCCAGCATGGCGTAGAACGGGGAGCGCTGCCAGTTCGCCGCACCTTCGCCGGAACTGGAGGAGCCATACTCGAACATGTCGCTCTCGCTGACTTCCTCGTCGGTCCAGCGGAAGCCGCGCCCTTCGAAAATCGGATGCAGGGTGTCGATGAAGACGAGGCCGCGCGACAGTTCGAAACCAGCTGTGCGGCAGCGCTCGCAGAAGCCGCGCAGCAGCTCGATTTCGGCAAGACCGGTCAGCCCGGCCGTCGTCAGCCAGTTCATGATCTCGGTCCGGGCATTGCGATCCATGCGGCACTCTCGCTTGTTGCAGGCGGCAATGCGTTGCCGGCATCACACGCCGCAGCCGCATCAGGAACCGGCCTCATCATGGCCGGCATCGAAACTTGTCGCCGTCCGGCCCACCAGCTCCACGAAACGGCGCACGGCGGCGGAGGTGTCGCCGCGGCGCGTGGCGAGACGCAGCGGTGCGGTCGGTTGCGACGGCCCCTCCAGACGACGATACACCACGCCATCGAGGTGCATGCGCTGCAGCGACGCCGGCACCACCGAAATGCCGAGACCGGCGGCCACGAGGTTCAGCGTCGCCACGATACGGGGAGCTTCCTGGCCGACGAGCGGGCTGAATCCGGCGGCGAGACACGCCGCCATGATCGCGTCGTAAAAACCGGCGCCGTTGGGCCGGCGATACACCACGAAGGTCTCGCTGGCCAGTGCGCTCAGCGCGAGCGCATCATGCTTTTGCGCAAGCCGATGGCCATCCGGGAGCGCCACCAGCATCGCTTCCTCGAGCAGGGCCGTGATGACGAGGCCCTGCGGATCCGACACCGGCGTGCGGATGAACACGGCATCGACGCGCTCGTTGCGCAGATTGTCGATCAGCTCGTTGGTGCCGCTCTCTTCCAGCGTCAGCGCCACCAGCGGATAGCTTTCGCGGAATGCGCGGATGACCCGCGGCACGAACGGATGGAACGGGGCCGAACTGGTGAACCCCACCGAAATTCGCCCTTCCTCGCCGCGCGCAGTGCGCCGTGTGGTCGCGAAAGCGTGATCGACATGGGCGAGGATCGCCTGGGCATCCGCGAGCAGCGCCCGGCCCGCATCGGTCAGCTCGACACCGCGCGGCTTGCGGCGGAGCAGTTGCACGTCGAGTTCGCGTTCCAGCGCGCGAATCTGCTGGCTGAGCGGCGGCTGCTGCATGCCAAGCCGTTCGGCCGCGCGGGTGATGTGCCCCTCCTCGGCGACGGCGACGAAATAGCGAAGATGGCGAAGCTCCACCGACATATTCCAGCGATATGGATGTGACCCCAGCCATATTACGAAGATCAGGCTCCGCAAAGCGCCAATTGCACCGCCGCCCGGTTGACCCCGCCGCCCTTCTCCGATATCTATTTAGAATAATTCTAAAGTGATCAAAAGTTCAATCCCATGAAGAATTTCGCCGATTTGACCGAGCGTGAGATCCTCGCCGTGGCCATCGCCTCCGAGGAGGAGGATAGCCGCATCTACATGGCCTTCGCCGAGGACCTCGCGGGGCGCTATCCGGAGTCCGCCAAGATCTTCGAGGAGATGGCGGACGAGGAGAAGGGCCACCGGCACATGCTGCTGGAAATGTACGAACAGCGCTTCGGCACCAACCTGCCGCCGATCCGGCGCGAGGACGTCAGGGGCTTCCTGCGTCGCCGTCCGATCTGGTTGACCAAGAACCTGCCGCTCGACACCGTCCGCAAGGAAGCCGAGACGATGGAGTTCGAGGCCGCGCGCTTCTATGACAAGGCGGCCGCGCAGGCCAAGGACGTGCACGTACGCAAGCTGCTCGGCGACCTCGCCGAAATGGAGCGTGGCCACGAGACCCGCGCGATCAAGCTCACCGACACCATCCTCAGTCCCGATGTGCGGGCCGAGGAGGATCGCACCAGCCATCGCATGTTCGTGCTGCAGTATGTCCAGCCGGGCCTCGCCGGCCTGATGGACGGCTCGGTCTCGACGCTGGCGCCGCTGTTCGCTGCGGCCTTCGCCACCCACCACAACTGGCAGACATTCCTGGTCGGCCTCGCCGCATCGATCGGCGCCGGCATCAGCATGGGCTTTGCGGAAGCGCTGTCCGACGACGGCTCGATGACCGGCCGCGGCTCGCCGTGGCTGCGCGGCGGCATCTGCGGCCTGATGACGACGCTAGGCGGCCTCGGCCATACCGTGCCCTACCTCGTGCCCGACAGCTGGCCGAACGCGTTCTGGATCGCCACCGCCATCGCCGGCCTTGTTGTCTTCGTCGAGTTGTGGGTGATCGCCTATATCCGCGCCCGCTATATGGACACACCGTTCCTGCGGGCTGTGTTCCAGATCGTGCTCGGCGGCGCCATCGTCCTTGCCGTCGGCATCCTGATCGGCGGTGCATAGCACCGCCATCACCGGATCATCGGCCGTTCACCTGGCCATCGGACCAGTGGCGCGGCGTCCGCGCAAGGCGCACCATCTGCCATCGAACGACGATGGGAGATGGCGATGGCAAGCGACGGACCGGGCAGCGTCCGGCACCTGGTGATATCATGGGCAGACCGCGTGCTTGCCCTCCAGAACGAGGACGGCTCCTGCGCCAGCGCCATCGCCTGGCGCAAGGGCCTCGTGGTCAGCGCCGACGAGGCGGCCGGCGATCAGATCAAGCTCCACGCCAGGGACGGTCGACAGATCGACGCCGAGTTGGTCGGTCGCGATCCCTCCACCGACCTCGCGTTGTACAAAGCCGATATTGATCCCCCGCTCCTGGCGCCGGCGGCTGAGGTCCTCCCCGGGGATTTCGCCCTGGCGATCGGGCGCAGCGCGACTTCCGAATGCGTCGCGGCGGGCATCGTCGCGGAAACAGGCGGAGCCTGGCGCAGCACACTTGGCGGAACGATCGACCGCAGGATCCGCCTCGATCTGCGGCTTCCGCAGCGCGCGCACGGCGGCGCGATCGTGGATGCGGCCGGGCACCTGATCGGCCTTGCAGCCTTCGGACCACGGCGCACCGCGATCGTCATTCCCGCCGAGACGATCAGCCGGATCGTCGACCGGCTCGCCTCCGCAGGCTCCATCGCGCGAGGCTACATCGGCGTTCAACTGCATCCCTTGAGCGACGGCCATCGCGGCGTCGGCGCAATCGTCGTCCGGCTCGACGACGGCGGCCCCGCAGCCGCGGCCGGGCTCCTCGTCGGCGACAGCATCGTCAGCTGGAACGGCGAGGCGATCAGGGGGGTGCGGGACATTTTCCAACGGCTTGGGCCGGACAGCGTCGGCACGACCGTCAAACTCGGCTTGCTGCGGGCCCAGCAGTCCGCCACCGTGGACATTGTGATCGCTGAGCGGCCGCTTAAATAGGCCGCATGCGAAGCGCAGGCGATCCCGGCGGCATGGCATCGGCAGCGGCATCGGCAGCGGAGGACACCGTGGTGCTGGTCGGCCTCACCTTTGTCGATCGCCTGCTGGAGCGCCGGGTGCGATCGCAGTTGCGGCACCTGCCCGAGATCGAGATCAGCGATCCCGACGACGCCGACGTCGTGCTGACCGATATGTTCGAGGAGCAGCCCGGCTCCGTCATTGTGCTGGGTGACGACGCGGCGACCGCGGTGACGGCCAGTCATCTTTCGCGTGATGCCGATGCGACCACGCTGCAGGCGGCGATCGGCCTTGCGGCCCGTGGCTACCGGATCACCAGCCCCGTCGCTGGGCGCACAGCCGCCACGGACCACCATGATGCGGATGCGACCGCCGGCGAGCCGCTGACGGCCCGGGAGCGGCAGGTGCTGGAGCGCCTCGCCGCCGGTGCATCCAACAAGATGATCGCGCGCGATCTCGAGATCTCGCTCGCCACCACCAAATTCCATGTCGGGGCTCTGCTCGCCAAGCTCGGCGCGCGCAACCGCACCGACGCGGTGGCCATCGGCATCAGGCGCGGCCTGTTGCTGCTGTAGACCCGCCACGGCCCCGACCGCTCATCCCTCATGTGCGATCGCAAGGCCGCTGCGTATCAGGATGAATGCCGCCACCACGAAGATCAGCGCCGCGAAAAGGCGGTTGAGACCGCCGTGGTGCGCCGCCAGGCGGGACGCCATGACCGTGCCGAGGACACCGCCTCCGATGCCGCCGCCGATGAACTCGGCTGCGACCGGCCAATCGATCAGCCCCGACGAGGCATAGCTGAGGCTGGTCGCCAGTCCGAACGTGCCGACCGCCAACAGCGATGATCCCACCGCGTTGATGGTGGGCATGCCGGTGGCGAGGATGAGGCCGGGCACGATCAGGAAGCCGCCGCCAATGCCGAAAAAGCCGGATGCTGCGCCGGCGCCCGCCGCGATCAGCGCGGTCAGCAGGCACATCCGGCGATCGGCCTGTGCCGGCGCGGCCCCCGCGACGGCGCGCGGCCGCAGCATCACCCCGCCGACGGCGAGCATCACGAGCCCGAACAGAAACAACAGGCGCTGGCCGTCCATCGCCTTGCCGAGCGCCGCACCCGCGAGCGCCCCGAGTGCGCCGATCATCGCGAACACGAGCGCACAGCGCCACCATACATGGCCCTTGCGGGCATGGCCGACGAGCCCTGCATAGGCATTGACCGACACCGCGAGGGCCCCGGTGCCAATCGCGATGTGCGGCTGCGCGACGCCCACCGCATAGAGCAGCAGCGGCGTCGCCAGGATCGAACCTCCGCCGCCGATCAGGCCGAGCGTGAAGCCGACCAGGCCGCCGGAGCCGACGGCCGTCATGGCTTGGGCAATCATGCATCCTCCCGGGCCAGCGAGGCCGTTTCGATGGCGGCCGTCAGGCGGTCGTGCAGCACCATGCCGGCGAGCATCGCCGCGACGAAGATCAGCACGGAGGTGCGGCCGGTCACGAGGGAGGCGACCGCGGGTCCGGGGCAAAGTCCGACGAGCCCCCAGCCGACCCCGAACAGCGCCGAGCCGACGACGAGTTTGCGGTCGGGCTTCGCCGTTGTCGGCGGGAGATGAAAGGCGGTATCGAGCAGCGGCCGGCGCATCCGCCGCGCCAGCGCCACGCCGAGCATCGCGATGATCACGGCGCCGCCGAGCACGAAGGCGAGCGCCGGATTCCATGCGCCCGCGATGTCGAGAAAGCCGCGCACGCGCGCGGGATCCAGCATGCCGGACAACGCCAGGCCGAAGCCGAACACCACGCCCGACGCCAGCGCGGCCACTGTCTGCGAGAGATAACGTGTCATGATCCGATCGCCCTCATGATGCCGACGATGACGATGGCGGCGCCAAGGAACGTCGCCACCGCGACCATCGAGCGGGGTGACAGCCGCGCGAGACCAACCACGCCATGGCCGCTGGTGCAGCCCGAGCCCATGCGGGAGCCGAAGCCCACGAGCAATCCGCCCGCCATCAGGAGCGCCGGCGAGGACGTGATCGTCGCCTCCGGCCAATGGCCGAAGGCCGCGCGATAGATCAGGGGCCCGCAGATCAGGCCGAGCACGAAAGCGAGATTGACAGGAAGCTGGATGCCCTGCGCGAGGCGGCCGACGATGCCGCTGATCCCCGCGACACGGCCGTTGAGCACCAGCAGCAGCGCGGCGGACAGGCCGATCAGCAGCCCGCCGGCGAGCGAAGCGCCATAGGCCGTCATGATTTCACCCCCGTGGAGCGCGACCGTTTCGCCGGCTGCCCGGCATCGGCGCAGAAGATGTCATGCAGCGCCTCGATCAGCCGCGCGGCCTTCTCGTCGGTGAGCCGATAAAAGATCTGCTTCGCCTCGCGACGCGTCTCGACGATGCCGGCGGCGCGCAGCACGGTGAGCTGCTGCGACAGCGTCGGCTGATGGATGTCGAGTTCGTCCTCGAGCTGGCCCACCGCATATTCCCCACCGACCAGCGTGCACACGATCATCAGGCGGTTGCGGTTGGCGAGCGTGCGCAGGAGATCGGCGACCTCGTCCGCACGGCTTGCCATCTCCGCGCCGGCAGCCGTCATTCCGGCGCCGGCTCTGTCGATCTTGTCCATTATCGTCATGCTCATCCCCATGCCGCGCCCGCAAGCGCGTCCAGCGGAAACTTGAGGTAGCGGCGGCCATTGCCTTCCGGCTCGGGCAGGCGGCCGCCACGGATATTGACCTGCAGGGCGTGCAGAATGAGCTTTGGCATCGGCAGCGTGGCGTCGCGCAGACGGCGCAACGCCACAAAGCTCGCCGCGTCCTGGCCCACGACATGCGGATTCGCGCGCTTCTGCTCGCCGACCGTGCTTTCCCAGCGCGGCGGCCGGCCGCCGGGCTGGTAGTCGTGCCCGGTGAACACGCGCGTCGCATCCGGCAACGCCAGAATGTCCTGGATCGAGGCCCACAACGCCTCCGCGCTGCCGCCGGGGAAATCGGCGCGGGCGGTGCCGCTGTCGGGCATGAACAGCGTGTCGTGCACGAACACCGCATCCCCGATCAGATAGGAGATCGAGGCGAGCGTATGTCCGGGCGAGAACAGCACCCGGCCGTCGATGGTCCCCACCGTGAAGCGGTCGCCATGGGCGAACAGCCGGTCCCACTGCGAGCCGTCGGTCGCGAGCTGCGGCAGGTTGTAGATGTCCTTCCACAGCTTCTGCACCGCGATCACATGTTCGCCGATCGCCGTCGGCGCGCCGGTCTTGCCCTTCAGGTACTGAGCGGCGGAAAAGTGGTCGGCATGCGGATGGGTGTCGAGAATCCACTCGACCTTCAGGCCGCGCGCGGCGACATGAGCCAGCAGCGCGTCCGCACTGGTGGTCGCAACAGCGCCGGACTTCTCGTCGAAGTCGAGCACCGGATCGATGATGGCGCAGGCGCCCGTCGCCGGATCCGACACCACATACTGGATGCTCCAGGTGCGCGGGTCGAAGAAGCCCTGCACGTCGGGGCGTTGCGCGGTCGTGACGGGCCGGGCCGTGGATGCGGTCATGGTCATGATGACGCCCCCGATTGTTGCCGGCGGCGCAGCCACGCTTCCGCGCCGGCCAGATCGAACCCATGTGCTTCGCCGAAACCGCGCACCTCGTCGATCGCCATGCGGCCGTCCAGCACCTCGCCGATCACATGCAGCGTCAGGGCGCGCGTGCCGCCCTTGCAGTGCGCCAGCACGGCGCCGTTACAGGCGGCAACCGTCTCCTGGAAGCGGCGCACATCGGCCTCGGTGATCGTCGGGCCGGCGACGGGAATGTGCGTGTAGCCAAGACCCGCAGCCTGCGCAGCTGCCGCTTCCGCCGCTGTTCCCGGCTGCTCGGCGTCCTCGCCGTCGGGACGGTTGTTGATGACGGCCGCAAATCCGGCCTGCGGGAACGCCGCGAACGTGGTCAATGGCGGCTGGGCCGCGACCGAAAGCTTCTCCGTGATGCGCACCGTCCGCATGAACCTGGTCTCCGTCTGGAATTTCATTATACGATTAAATATAATGTATTTTGATAAATGACAAGGGTGGATTTTGACTTCCGTCGACCGCTTGGCCTGCTGGCCTTGTCCACGCTGCCGTCTTGCCGGCCCTCAACGGGAAGGATTGAGTTCCCTCATCTTCGCCTTAGGGTGGCATCCGCCGCGAGGCTGGAAAAAGGAGATCGGCAGGGAATGAACGCTTCAATTCGACAAGGCGGCCGGCCGTCGCTCCGCCGCTGGAGCCTGCTGATCGCCGCAACGCTGTGGCTGAGCATGGCGCAGGGGACCGATGGTCATGCCCAGAGTTTCGCCTGTGACGCTGCGAACAAGGTCGATGAAAAGACCATCTGCCAAAACGCGGGCCTCGCCAATCTCGACGTGGTTGCCGCATCGGCCTTCAAGGCGAAGGCGCGCAAGGCCGCGCCGGCGGACAAGACCAAGCTGACGACCGATCAGACCGCATGGCTGAAGGACCGCGAAAGCTGCGGCAGCGACACGCAGTGCATGGAGATTCTCTATCTCAAGCGCATGCTCGAGCTCGATGCCCCGCTCGTCGATCCCACCTTCAAGATCCTGCTTGGCGCACACATCGGCGATGCCACGGTGGTCACGCTGGAGCATACCAACACCGAGAACGCCACTGTCATGTTCCGTCGCGAGCTCGCCGATCTCGTCGAGGACTGCAACCGCAATGCGACCCCGCGCGATAACGACCTCGCCGACGCCCGGGAGGTCGTGACGTGTGTTCGTCAAAAGCTGCAAAACAACACCGAGCAACTGACCAGACGAAGGGCACGCTGCGGCATCAACACCATCTATACCGAGTTCGGCAACTACACGCTGGTGGCGACCCATGCGATAGAGCAGAAGGATGGTCCACCCCTGATTCAAACCGACTGGAAGAACCACCGCGATGAAAAGCTCGCCGGCAACTGCTCCGCGTGCAGGACACCGGAGATGATCAGCACGTTCAAGGTACTGTGCCCGATCGCGTATAAGGCCAAATTCGACGGCGCGAGCGTCTATTGACCGACGCTCGCGCTTGACGCGCTGGTCCCGATAGCCGACCTTGGGCACCCGGGGGAACAATCGTGCAAGGGATCGTTGCGCTCGTCTGCGTTCTGACGCTTGTCGTGCCGGGCGGCGCCCGAGCGCAGCAGCCGATGCAGGCACCGCAAAGTCCTGAGGCGCGCAAGACACCGCTGGGCCCTTTCCCTGCCGACGCATCGGCCGTGGACGACTCCAGGAACGATCATGTCGATCCGGACCGGCCGCATTTCCCTGAGGCCAGCACAACCGCCGGCCTGGGCCGCGCGGTGCTGGAGGGCGGCTACACCTTCACGCGGAACGGCAGCCAGCTCCAGTCGCACTCCATGCCTGAGTCCCTGCTGCGCGTCGGCATGTTCGCCGACTGGTTCGAGATGCGTGTCGGACAAAATGTGCTGAGCGAGCGACGGACGGTCAACGGCGTAACGCGCACCGCGATCGGCGCGCAGGACCTTTACCTCGGCGCCAAGGTCGCCCTGACCGCCCAGGACGGCCTGTTGCCCGCGACCGCGCTGATTCCGCAGATGACGGTCCCGACCGGCGCCAGCACCACCACCGCCGGGCGTGTGCTCCCCGGCCTCAATGCCGACTTCGGCTGGGAAGTGCTCAAGGACAGGTTCGGCATCGAGCTGCTGGTCGCCAACAACCAGGTGCGTGACGAGCTCGGCGGCTACCAGCATCTGATCGCGACAGGCCTGACCGGCGTCTTCCAGCTGTCGAAATCGCTGGAAGTGTTCGCGGAGTGGGACGCCTACTATCCGCGCGGCGGCCTCGCGTCCACCAGCCCCCAGCACTACGCGGTCGGGGGCGTGGTCTACTTTGTCACGCGCGACATCGCACTCGACGCGCGCGCCGGCGCCGGCCTCAACAGCCACTCGAGCCATCTGCTGGCGGGCCTCGGCCTGACCGTGCGGCGGTAGTTCGGCCGCACGCCGGCGCCGCGGTGATCGCGGGATCGAACACGCCGGCATACCGCGCATGTTCGATCTTGCCACGCCCCGTCTATTTCATCGCTCGCAGATACTGGGATCCTGCCGCAATCGCCTTGGCATGCTCACGCATGATCTGGTTGACCGGGCCGGCGGTCGCGCTGTTCGCCCAGTCGGCCTGCCATTCCAGCATGACTGGCAGCCAGGTTATGGGCACGGCCCCAGCCTGGACGAGACGAGCCATGGCCTGCTGATGCGACAGTTCGTCATAGTCGCCGCTGGCATCAGCGACCACATAGACGTCATAGCCGTCCTTGAGGGCGGCAAGCGCCGGCAGCATGACGCAGTTGTCGGTCCACAGCCCCGCGATAATCAGCTTCTTGCGCCCGGTCGCGCGCACCGCGTCGCGCACCCGCGCATCCGCCCACGCGTTGATGACCGTGCGGTCGATCGGCTGCTGGTCGGGATTGACCGCCTGAAGATCGGCAAGCAGCGGTCCGGCGAAGCCCTTGGCGACGATGGTGCTGAGGATCGTCGGGACCTTGAAGACACGCGCCGCCTTTGCAAGCGCCTGCGCATTGTTCACTATGGCGTCGATGGGCTGGGAACGGGTGGAGAAGACGTACTGCGGTTGAAAATCGACGAGCAGCAGGACGCTGTTGTCGGGGGTGAGCTGGTCGTAGACGGGCTTGACCGACTGCGCCTGGGCGGCGCCGGCAAGGCCGCAGATCAGCGCAAATCCGAACACGGCTGCGCGAGCCCGCCGACGAAGGCTGGACAACATCATGGTTTCTCCGAATGTGGGCGGGAGCGCTCATCCGCTCCGCTCATGTCGGCGACATATCTTATATCTAAGATTCTTTTCAATGAGACAGATACCACGATCAACCGAATGTGAGATTCCGATGGACCGAGCCGCCCGCGCGATCGATGAGTGGAAGACGCAACGTCCCGACCTCGATGGCCTGCCGATGATGGTCTTCGGCAGGCTCGCCGAGGCCGCTCACGCCGTGGCCCATGACCATCTGCGTCCATTCCTGCAAGCGAGCGGCCTGCCAGCCGGCGAATTCGACGTGCTGGCCACGCTGCGCCGTGCCGAACCGCCCCACGCGCTGACTCCGACCGCGCTCTACGATGCGACGATGGTGACGTCCGGCGCCATGACCGGACGGATCGACCGCCTGGAAAAGGCCGGGCTGGTGCAGCGCAAGGACGACCCCGCCGACCGGCGCGGGACGATCGTCGCTCTGACCAGGAAAGGCTTCACGCTGATCGACGACATCATCACCCGCCATGTCGAGAACGAGCGCCGCCTGCTCGCCGGGCTGTCGCGCAAGGAACAGGAAACGCTGGCCAACCTGCTGGGCAAGCTGATCGCGACGCTGCCGGCCTCGCCGTCACGCGACTGACGACGGGTGACGGCGCCGTGCTTTCCGCCCATCGTCACCGTACGGCCTGATCGCAACGCTGGGACGGATCATGCTCACGCTCGAAAAACTGCGGAACCAGTTCTACCCCGTCGAAACGATCGGCACGGATCTCGTTCGCTGCGGCGACGAGCTGCCGGGGCGCACGATCCACACCTATGTCAGACTGTGCGGCGCGGATGGCTGCACCCCGCTGCTCGTCTCGGAGGATCTGGTCGACGACGCCTTTGCCGCACAGGTGCTGCATCAGGCGGGATGTACAGGCGTCGTGCGCCCGAGCAAGCGCGACCTGCAGCCGAACCACTACGGCTTCACCCATCTGCTCGAAGTCCCGCCGCACTATCATGCGGAGCTCAAAGGGCGGCTCGACGCCGAGCGGATGCGGACAACGCTCTGCATCCCGATCTTTGGCTGTGAATTTTCCGGCGACGAAACGCCTGAAGACTTTCACGCCTTGCGCGGACGGCTGGTGCCGACCTCGCGCTGGAACCGGCCACCTTGCCCGAGAATATCGCTGCGCTTCGACAACCCGAGAACCGGCGGCGGCACCGGCGAGCGCACCGTCTTCGCCACGTTCGACCAGGCGCTGCGCGAGATCGCGAACCTCGCCGGCGTCCAGGATGGCTTCATCGAGCTGTACAATCACCGCGGCGAGATCGTCGAGCTGGTTTACCGCCCCCGCGCCAGTTTCAGCTGGATCGAAGGACGCGACGATGCGGCGGCCCGGCTGATCGACGCCAATGCGATTCGCGATAGACTGTGGACGTTCGTCACCCGCTGAGCCGGCGCCGGGACTCGCGACAGGCGAGTGCTCCGATCGAACGCAAGGGGCGCCTCGCTCAGTTCCGCCCAACAACCACCGCGCCGAGCAGATCGATGACCAGTGCGATGGCGACCGCTGCTGCGCCGATCATGAACAGCAGCGCATAGTCGCCGCCGGTGCGCTCGAAGACGAACGACAGACCATAGGCGCCTGCGGCCTGAAACACCGCGAAGGTCGTGGTCGCCTGGGCCCATGCCGCACGCTGGACGGCCACGCTGTGCGGCACGAGTTCGTGAATGCGCCCGATCACCAGGGGCACGATGCCCGGCGTGAAGCCGCCGACGATGAGGCTCGATACGATCATCGCCGCTGGTGCCGTGCTGATCACGGGGAGCACAACCGCGATCGCCTGCATCAGCAGCGCCACGCGCAACGCCGGTGCGAAGCCCGAACGGTCGGCGAGATGCCCGGCGAGGAGCGGCCCGATGACGGCGCCGAGACCATAGAGCACCCAGTAGCGCGCGCCGGCCGCAATGCCCTGCCCCAGTCCACGCGCCACGAAATCGACGAGAAACACCATATGCGGCACCAGCGCGAGCGCGTTGAGGCCGTATTGCGCGCACAACAGCACGACGAGGGGCGAGCGCGCGGTGCGCGCGGCCGGCGCCTCGGCCTTCACCGCCACATCGCTCGGCCATGCCTTCCAGCTCGCCAGCGTCAACATCGCCGACAACGCACCGAGGCCGATCCAGGCCTGCATCAGTCCCTGCTGGAGCAGCAGCGGCACGAGCGTGCCGGATGCGGCGACGCCGAGGCCGACGCCGGCGAAGATCACGCCGCCGACGAGACCACGCTTGTTCGCCGCGGTGTGCGGCAGGATCGTCGAGGCGGCGAGCACCATGATCACACCCCCGGTCAGGCCGGCCAGGAAGCGGAAGGCAAAGAACCACAGGAATGACAACGGCACGGTGCAGGCGAAGCAGCAGAGCGATGCCAGAACCATGACCCCGCGCAGGGTGCCCACCGCCCCCAGCCGCCGGCCAAGGCTGCGCGCGACCAGCGCCCCGGCGAGATAGCCGGCGAGATTGACCGCGCCGAGATACACCGCCTGCGACGGCGTGAACCACTTCGCTGCAATCAGCGCCGGAATCAGCGGCGTGTAGGCGAAGCGCGCCAGACCGAGGCCGACCAGCGAGGCGCACAGGCCCGCGGTGGCGGACAGCCAGACCGGACCACCAGCATCGTGCTGGCGAGCCGCCATGGCGTTGTGATGATGACCGGCATTGGTGCGCGACATGGACATAGCCTTAAGCCTGAGATGACGGGCTGAAAAACGAAGAGTTGCGATAGCAGCCATCGCTGCCAGCGATGACGGATGGCGGCGGAGATGCGCCGCCATCCGTCACCTCGCTCAGGACGAGCGCGCCTTGCGATAATCGAGGACGGGCAATCCGCCCCAACCCCAGTTCTCGACATCGACCTCCTCGATGACGACGAAGGTCGCTTCGAGCGGCTTGCCGAGCACGTCGCGCAGCAGTTCGCTCGTGCCCTTGATGAGTGCTGCCTTTTCGGCCGCGGTCACGGATGTCGTCCCCGGGGCAGTGCCCTCGCGCGTGACCTGAATGGTGACGATCGGCATGGTGATGATCTCCTGTGCAAGCTGTGCGGATCAGTGGCCGGCGCTCTGGCCGCCGTCGACATGCAGGATCTCGCCGGTGACGAAGCCCGAGCTCTCCAGGAACAGCACGGCGTCGACGATGTCCTTGATATCGCCCATGCGACCGACCGGGTGCAGCTTGGCCAGGAAATCGTGCGTTGCCGGCGCGTGCATCGGCGTCTTGATCACGCCCGGCGCCACCGCGTTCACTCGGATGCCCTTGCCCGCATACTCGATCGCCAGCGACTTCGTCGCCGCGTTCAGCCCGCCCTTGGTCAGCGAGGCCAGCACCGACGGAACGCTGCTGCTGGCGTGATCGACGAGGCTCGTGGTGATCTGCACGATATGGCCGGAGCCCTGCTTCACCATCTCCCGGACCACGCGCTGGGTGAGATGGAAGAAGCCGTTGAGATTGACCGCGAGAACCGCCCCATAGTCCTCGTCCGTGTAGTCAGTGAACGGCTTGGCGATGAAGACGCCGGCGTTGTTGATGAGCGTATCGATGCGGCCGAACCGATCCAGCGCCTGCGACACGATGCGTTCGGCGGTGGCCGGATCGCCGGCGTCGCCAGCGACGGCCAGCACGCCCGCGTCCGACGACGGCTTGATCGCGCGGGAGTTGGCGACGACGCGGTAGTTGCGGTTACGGAAGCCCTCGACCAGCCCCGCGCCGATGCCCTGCGATGCGCCGGTGATGACGACGACCTTCTGCTCTGCACCCATGATAGCTCTCCATCGGTTGCCGAAGCGGCCTTGCCGCCTCGCGTTGACGATGAAGAGAGGCTAGGGTCTTCCGCGGGGCGCGCGAATGCCCGTCATGCGGCAGTCACTCTTCCGCGCGGCGAACGAATGGCGCCGGCATTGCCGCTGGCCTCGCGCGAACGGCGACCGCGCGCCCACGTCGGAATAGAAGGAGGCCGGCGGGCGATCAGTCATACCCAGGTGGCCCGCACCGAAGTAACATGCGGCAACCGCCACTCACAAAGACATCGATGCACCCCAGATTTCTCAAGACTTTCCTCGCCGTGGTCCGCACCCGCAATGTCACGCGAGCCGCTGACGAGATTCACCTCGCCCAGTCCAGCGTCAGCGACCAGATCCAGGCCCTGGAGGCAGACCTCGGCGCGCAGCTTTTCGTGCGGACTCGGCAAGGCCTCGACCTCACGCCAGCGGGCGACGCGCTCAAGGTCTATGCCGAAGACATCCTCGCTCTCGCAGACGAGGCCCGGGCTGCGGTAGCCTCCGCATCGGCCCTGGACGGCGGGACCCTGACGCTCGGTGCGCTGGAAACGATTGGCGCCACGAGGCTGCCGCAATGGCTCAGCTCCTTCCAGCAGCAACAGCCGGAGATCGCCGTACACCTGAAAATCGCGGGGAGTGGCGAGCTGCAACAAGGCGTTGCTGACGGCGCCATCGATGCCGCGTTCTGCTTCGACAAGGGCCCGATCGACGAACGGCTGGCCAAGCGCGTCATCTCTTCCGAACCGCTCGTTCTGATCGGACCTGCCAACGGGACTGAAAAGGCGGCTGCGGCGGACATCGCCGCAAGTGCACCATCTCGTTTCATTGCCACGGAACGTGGATGCGTCTACCGCCACCTGTTCGACAAGGCATTGTCCGAGGCCGGCGTTGCGCCGGTCATTGCCTCTGAGGTCGGCAGCATCGCCGCGATCGGCCGGCTCGTCGCTGCCGGCGCCGGCAGTGCGCTTGTCCCCCGCCTCGCCGTCAGCGGCCTGCTCGATCGCGGCGAGGTGGTCGAACGCGCTTGGCCGAGCATCGCGACTGCGGCGCAGCTCATCCTGATCTGGCGCCGCCGCCGTGTTCAACCGCCTGCGTTGAAGCTGTTTCTGGCGGCTGCGGACCAATGGGTGACGATCGTCAGATCAGACGGTGACCACCCTCGACATGCAGCACCGTCCCCGTCGTGAACGTGCTGTTCATGAGAAAGGTGATGGCCTCGGCGATATCGGCGGCACGCCCGACCCGGCCGACCGGCAGGCGCCTCGCCATGGTGTCGAGCATCTCGTCCTTCCTGTCACCCGCCACGAAGGCCCAGATCGGCGTGTCGACCCATCCCGGCGACACCGCGTTGACCCGCTGCGGCGCCAACTCGACCGCAAGAGCTCGAACGAGCCCCTCGAGGGCGGCATTGACGGCCGCGACGACCGTTCCGCGCGGCAGGGGGCGATAGGCGGCAATGCCGGACGTCAGCGTGATCGAGCCGGACGGCGCGAGCCGCCCTGCCCCATGTTTGGCGAGCAGCAGCGGACCGAAGACCTTGCTTTCCACGGCTCGCCGCGCAGCGTCGAGATCCAGCGCGGGCAGCAGTTCGTAGGCACCGCGGATATCGGCGGCAGTGCACACGATGTGATCGAGCTCCCCGACCCGCGCGAACAGGCCAGCGACGTCACTCTCGCGGGTAACGTCCGCTACGATGGCTTCCAGACGAGAGCCACCGCCGAGGTGCTTGCCGGCGCGGTTCAGCCTCTCCTGATTTCGCCCGACGATGAAGACATGCGCGCCATCGGCGAGACAGCGCTGCGCCAGGGCAAGCCCCATACCCGAACTGCCACCCGCGATGAGAACTCTGGCATCTGCGACCGTCATATCCACCATCTTTCCTTGATGTCCAACGCTGCGGGCAGGTTTCCCAGACTTGCGCGACATTCGGAAACGGACAAAACCGATGGTGCGATCGGTCGATCCGATGGCCGGAAGCCAGAGCGTGACGGCGATCGCCCCCTATCGGGCGCTGCGACGTGTACGCCGCGCACGCATGGCGCCGGCGTTGTGGCTGGCCTCGCGCGACAGCCGCTCAAAATAGCGTTTCAGGCGCGGCACGGCGAAATCGACGAAAGCCCGCACTTTGGGCACCCCGAAGCGCCCCTGCGGCGCCAGCAGATGGACGGGCAGCGGCGGGTGCTCGTCGGCGGCGAGCAGGATCTGCAGCCGCCCGTCCCGGATCTCCTCGGCGATATGATAGGAGAACAGCCGCGTGACACCATGGCCCTCCGCTGCGGACGCCACCGCCGCCCGCACCGTGTTGACGACGAGCCGCGGCGCGAACTGCACCGTGCGCGGGACCGACGAGCCCTTGCGCGGCGGAAAACTCCAGGAATCGATGCCGAAATGGGTCATGGCGATGATGCGCTGCTTGGCAAGGTCGGCCGGCTCGCCGATCACGGGGTGCTGCGCGAGATAGCCTGGCGCCGCAGCGACGACGCGGCGAACCTCCCCGAGCTTCGTGGCGACAAAGCTGGAATCTGGCAGGTGGGCGATGCGCAGGGCGACGTCGATGCCCTCGTCGATCAGGTTCACCGGCCGGTCGAGCAGCAGCAGGCGGACGGACACCGTCGGGTATTCGTCCATGAAGGCGTCGAGCACCGGCCGCAACACATCCTCGCCGGTGATCACCGGCGCCGTCAGCGTCAGCGTGCCGCGCGGCGCGGCCTTCTCACCGCCGGCGAGCAGGTCCGCCTCCTCGAGCTCGGTCAGGACACGGCGGCAGGCCGCGGCATAGCGTTCGCCCGCCTCGCTGAGCTTCAGCGACCGTGTCGTGCGATGCAGCAGCTCCGAGCCGACATGCGCCTCCAGGAATGCAATCGCCCGGCTGACCGCCGCCGGCGACCGACGCAGCCGCCGTCCCGCGCCGGCAAGGCTGCCCTCATCGACGGCGGACACGAAGACTTTCATCGCGTCGATGCGATCCATGGCCGCTCCAGTTGAAATTGAATGCGTCGGCGCAGAGCTTAGAAACTCGCTTCCTGGCCAGCAAGCCGGGGCATTCCCGCATGGCGACATGGCCAGCCCCCCGGACGATCACGCGGCAGCAGACTTCCGGCTTTACCCGCATCCCCATCCTGAAGCGACGCCTCGCAAGATAGACCTCGCATGACAGGCAAGGGCGCCAACCGGTAACGGCACGACCGCCGGCACGGGCGGCGCAGGGAGCGGCATCGGCAATGGCAACAGCGGCGGCAGTGGCAACCCGAATGCGCCCGGCGGCAGCAGCGGGACCGCCAGAGCTGAGATGGCAAAACGGCTCATCGCAGCTACGACCTTCGAAGGCGAATTTTCCAGCACGACCCCAGCCTGCGGCAGACACCAGGGCCCGTGTCAGCGACCGACGACAGCCCGTCCCTGGCGCTGGCGGCAGGCGGTCATTCCAAAATTTTCCGGCCGACAATCCCGGCAAGGGCCGCGGCGCTATGTCGCAACGCACCGATTGATGCTAGGTGAGGACCTGACTGTTTCGGAGGGACTTTTGGGATTGGGGATGAGCCAGTTTTTCGACACGATCGGTTTATTTCCATTTGTTGCCGAAGCTACGAGCCTTTCCACGCATGTACTGACGCGAACATGTGCGCCGGTCATGACTGTGCATGGCCGCGGCGGCGCCGAAACCATATTCGATCACTGCAAAGCATCGCATGACGACAGGCCATATCTCCGCCTGCGCGAGGCAACCGCTGCGCAGATCTGATCGAGCCGGACGTGGGTTCGTCATTTCGCTCGCTCCGGCAATATCGAACCACAGGAATGGCACGGCTGAGGACGACAGACTTTCATCGACAGGGGCTTCCATGACACCGACTTCGAACTACCTCACAAAGCTATGGCGCTCGGGCCGCGGACTGGCGGCCGTCATCGCATTGCTCGCCTGGACATTGATCTCCGTTGCGCCGCTGCACGCCGCGACCGAGATTCCCGGGGACGACGAACAGGACGTCCTCATTCGCACCGCCCTGATGACCTTCAACGACGCCAACATGACCAACAACTATTCCGTCCTGTTCGGCAAGGCGTCGAAGGAATTCCAGTCGCAGCTCAGTGCCGATAAGTTGCAGGCGGCGTTCGAGCCGTTCCGCAAGAACGAACTGTTCTTCGAGGACGTGGTCACGGCCGAGTACGCGTCTTCCGAAAAGGCCGTATTCGACAACGAGGGAGCGCTCGTCCTCGCCGGTGTGTTCAAGACCGACGACATGGAGGTGAAGTACCGCCTGCGCTTCGTCCAGAACAACCACGCCTGGAAGCTGCTCGGCCTCAATGTCGATGCGACGCGGAAGAAGCAGTAGCTCCGCGCAAACCACGACCGGAGCCCGGCCAGCCGGGCTCCGCGTTCACGACACCGGATGACCGAATGGCGCCATTGCGCGGGGCTTCGGGCATACAGAGACCGGCCGGATTGTCAGGGGCCGAATACCGCCGCCCCTGCAGACGGCCAAAAACACACCATGGCTTCCAAAACAAAATGGCCCGCATCAAGCGG
Organism: Bradyrhizobium sp. U87765 SZCCT0048; assembly: GCF_018131225.1. Lineage (GTDB taxonomy): Bacteria > Pseudomonadota > Alphaproteobacteria > Rhizobiales > Xanthobacteraceae > Bradyrhizobium_A. The sequence continues at coordinate 2,909,469 of NZ_JAFCMM010000001.1, forward strand.
GCCATTTTCACATCGGATCCGCTAAAATCCGAACTTGGTTGTGCCCCTGCGGGGAGGCAGGACGCTAGACCGGCTGGGCGTCGAGCTTCTGCTTGAGCTGATCGATGACATCCTGGTCGTCGGTGACGACGCGAAGATAGCCATGCCAGGTGACCGGTCCGCATTTGGTGTGCTCACTCCTGAGCTGGTCTCTGAGCGATGGGAACAGGCCCTTGTGGCGGGGCGGAATCAGAAGTTCCATGTTTTGATCTCCACACATGAGGATACCAAAGGTATCGCCGGACGACGCCGTAGGCGTCCGATCTGGCGGGCGAACTACAAATGGCGGCGAGCAACAGCCAGCCGCCAGGATGACCTTGATGCCATGTCAGTCACGCGCCGTGGCAAGCGCGGAGCGTTGGATGGCCCAGTCAGCTGGCAACCGCCATCCGCTTGTCAAAGCCGTTCGGGACTTCAATATCCACTTCAAGGGTCGAGACGACCTCGCCCCTGTCCATCCGGACGATCACCTTCTCCGGATCCAGTACGACATGTCGTGAGACCACGGCGAGAATCTCCGCGCGCAGAACATCGAGCAGGTCGGGCTGGTTGCGCAGACCCCGCTCGTGCGCCAGGAGAATTTGCAACCTTTCCCGCGCCACTGGCGCCGAACCGGTGCGGCGGCGCAGCAGGTTCAGAAGGTTCATGCTCATGCCGCTCTCCGTCCAAGCAGACGCTCCATGAGTCCCTTGCGCTGTTCGGACGGCACCACCATGGAAACCGTCTCGCCGCCAAGGCGCCGCGCCGCGTCGATATAGGCCTTGGCGGGCGCGCTCGCCGCGTTGTTCAATGTCACCGGAGAGCCGACATTGGAGGCCTTCAGAACGTCCTGGCTCTCGGGAATGATCCCGAGCAGCGGCGTCGCGAGAATTTCGAGAATGTCGTCGATGTTGAGCATTTCACCGCGGGCCGCACGGGCGGTGTCGTAGCGGGTGATCAGCACGTGCTTCTTGAGTTGCTCGCCCTTTTCAGCCTTCACCGTCTTGGAATCCAGCATTCCGATAATGCGATCGGCATCGCGAACGGACGAGACTTCAGGGTTGGTGACGATGACGGCTTCATCCGCGTAGCGCATGGCCAGCGTCGCACCACGCTCGATACCGGCCGGGCTGTCGCAGATCACCCAGTCGAACTTGGTGCGCAGGTCCGCGATGATGTCGCGAACACCTTCGTCCGTCAGCGCATCCTTGTCCCGCGTCTGTGACGCCGGAAGCAGCCAGAGGCTTTCGAGCCGTTTGTCCCGGATGAGGGCCTGCGAGAGTTTCGCCACGCCCTGCGCGACATTGATGAGATCGAAGACGACGCGCCGTTCCGCTCCCATGATCAGGTCGAGATTGCGCAAGCCGACGTCGAAATCGACCACAACGACTTTCTCACCCCGCTGGGCGAGCGCCGCGCCCAGCGCCGCTGTGGACGTGGTCTTGCCGACGCCGCCCTTGCCCGATGTCACGACCAAGACTTTGGCCATCTCTAGTCTCCTGTATCTGTTAGTTGAGCGGCGTGATCCGCATGACCTCGCCGTCGAGCCACGCCTGCGCGGGCTGCCGGCGCAGCGTTTCACCGATTTCTTCTGCGGTCTGGTAGTAGCCGTCGATGGCCAAAAGTTCGGCCTCGATCTTCTGGCAATAGATTCGCGCAGCCGAGTTGCCGTTGATGCCGGCCATCGCCCGGCCTCTCAGCGTCCCGTAGACGTGGATGGAGCCCCCCGCGACGATCTCCGCGCCCGAGCCAACCGAACCGAGCACCGTGACATCGCCTTCGGTGAAGACGATCCGCTGCCCCGAACGGACCGGATTCTGAAGCAGAAGCGACGGGGCCGGCGGTGGCGGTTGGACCTCGGCCTGCTTCGGCTGCGCCTGTTCGACCACGCAACCGCGCCCGCCGCTCAGCACCGGCGGCAAGCCAGGCGCCAGCCCGTTCGAATCAATACCTTCGAGACCAAGGACGCGCACACCCCGGTTCTCGAGACTTGAGACAAGATGCGCGATGCCATGCGAGCTCAGTTCGACGCCGGAGAGATCGAGCACGATCGGGCGACCTGCGAAAAAGCCGGGTGAGTGCGCCAGCGTTGCATCGATTTCCTCGAGCCAGTCCATGATCGGCATGAACGGCGAGAATACGAACGCGACGTAGGACCGGCCACGGAGGCGCATGACCTGACGTTGCGGCTGCACCTTGGAATCCATGAGTGAGCGCTCTCTGCTTCGAAAAGTTTGTCATTGGTTAACCGAAATTGAGCAATGTCGGTTAACGAGCAGTTAACAGCGCGCGTGTTCCAGTCACAGAATATTAAGGAACCGCAAAATGGAACCAGAGAGATCGGGCTCCCACCGAGTTGGTAGCGTAGCGCCGCCAGCGCGACTGATGATCACATCTCGCCGTGGGATCCCGCGTGCGCAGCACGCGATCGCAACCACACTGCTGCAATGACAAACGGCGCCCCTTTCGGAGCGCCGTCGTGGATCACAAGGTCAACCGCGGACTGTCCTCTGAACTTCCGACGAGTTTCTCGACGGCCGACGTACAACAATTCAGGTCGAAGGAAGTCTTGCCGCCGATACGAACAGCAATTTGTTCAGCGCCGCCTCAACACAAGCTCTCGAACAATCTTGCAACGGCTTCTGCCCCGGGGTCCGCGTGCCCCTGCAGCTGTTCGGCGCCGATATAGGCTGACCGTCCAGCACCCGCCCTGGACATGGTGGCCGTCAGGTTCGCCCCCTTTCTTGCCGCACGGGCTGCGTAAGTCGCCCCCTGCGGCAACGCATCAAGGGCGGGCAGCAGCGCATCGATCATGGTTCTGTCGCCGGGTTGCGCGCCCCCCACCTCCTGCATTCTCGCGAGTCCAACCTTGAGTGCGCTCATCAGGCTGTGACCGTTTGACACCGCATCCCCCGCAGCAGCAAAGAAGATCGCGAGCAGGACCCCCGAAGAACCTCCCATGGTCTGACTGAGTTCCTGCCCCAGCGCACGATAGAGCTGTGTGTGATCCGACAGGGGAAGCTGGCCGATATTCTGGATCAGGGCGCTCGCTGCGCCGGCAAGAGTTGTGCCGGTATCGCCATCGCCTGCTCTGGCATCGAGCGCGTTGAGATCGGCCTCGGCGGCGATCAGCGCCTTGCAGCAGCGGATGAGAAATTCCTCGGTGGCCGGCTCAGCGGAAGGCGTTGGCCGCAGACGAGCCAGGCCATCGGGCAGCGGTACGATGCGAGGCGCCACGAAGGTCCTGAGCCCCGGCCAGGTCCGCAGTGGCGTTTCCGCGGTCAGCAGCTTTTCGTCCTCGGTGTTCAGCGAATAGAGCGTCAGCGAAAAGCCGTGCATATCGAGGGCCGTCATCATCGCGGCAGGACCAACGATATGGGACACCGCGGGGCCGACGGCGGACCGTCGCAATTCTTCGGCCAGGATCGACATTTCGAGAGCGGTTGTGGAGCCGAGATTGTTCAGAAGCGCCGCATAGCTGTTGCCGCTCATTCTCGGGAGAAATCTTGCAACGGCATCAGCCATGGCCTGACGCGCACCAAGATAGGGAAATTTCGCGGCGCCAGCTTCCCCGTGAATACCAAGCCCCAGCTCGATCTCTCCCGACTGGATTCGATCTTCCCTGGGCGAACCGGGCACCGTGCAGGTGTCCAGTGACATCCCGATGCTCATGACACGGGAGGCCGCGCGACGCGCCGCTGCGGTCACCGCATCCAGGTCACCTCCACTCTCGGACACCGCTCCCGCCAGCTTGTGCACGAAGAGCGTTCCGGCGATGCCGCGAGGACGGCCGATATCCGGGATGGCAATATCATCCTGGACAATCACCATTGTCACTTTCCTGCCCAGCGCGCGGGCCCGTTCGGCGGCGAGGCCGAAGTTCAGGCGATCGCCGGTGTAGTTCTTGACAATCAGGACACAGCCAGCGGCCCCCGTCACGGCCAGGATTCCCGACAACACCGCATCGACGGACGGAGACGCGAAAACATCGCCACAGACAGCCGCCGTCAGCATGCCCGGGCCGACGAAGCCGGCATGTGCCGGTTCATGCCCCGATCCGCCGCCGGAGATCACGGCGACGCGGGAGTGATTCCAGTCCGACCGGGCGATCACGCGTATGAATGGATAGCCGTCCAGCCGGACAAGCTGGCCACCAGAAGCGGCAACCAGGCCGTCAAGGGCCTCCTGGACGATGTCTTCCCTGGCGTTGATGAACTGCGCCATGTCTGATTGCCTCTCTGCTTGGGGCATCAGGCCGAATGCGAGCCCTCGCCAGGCGGTAGAGATCAGTGCCCGGCGAGGCCTGCGCGGCCGATACTGTGTCTGGCCCCTCATGTGACCGGGAGCGTGCCATGCTCCAGTCCACACGCCGCCAGTACCGCTGGTTTCGTTAGTTGATCACGTTGTTGTAGAAATTCGCTTCGACATCAGCCATGTCGATCGCCGCGAGATCCTTCGGCAAAGGATACGCATCGGCGTCGGCATGAACCTTCGCCTTGTCGAAGTCGTTCGCGCCAGCGATGAATTCGTTGGTGACATAGCGGGTGGTCTCGATATCGATACGCGACTGGCCGATGGCCTTGAGCGTCTTGAAGAAGCTGTCCCAGGCCGGGATGTTGTGCTCGCCCCACCCTGCGCGCGCCGCCATATTGCCCTTGAACGTGCGGTGAATCTGCATGAGGCTTTCCGTGCCTGCGCGCGGACCGTAGTTCGCCCTGGTCGTCGGCAACGCGTTGAAGACGACGTCTGCCGCGGCGCGCGGATTGCGGTCGGCGAATTCGCTGCCCATGGCCCATCCCTTCAGGTACTTCTTCAGCAAGACCAGCCGGTCGGAATCCCCCAGGTCCGACCTCCGTACGACCAGCGAATTCGACGGCAGCGGTGAACCGCGCATACCCAGCCAGGAGTCGAATTTGAGGCCCTTTGCACCGAGATCAGCCCTCAGGCCCTCCCAGGCGAGACAGGCATGCCCCTGTCCGCTGGCAAGCGCAGTGGTCCATGTCGGCCAACCGGCCTCGACATAGGTGATCTTCCCGGGATTGACGCCGACGGCGGCAAACATCGGGTCGCAGATCGACTGCCAGGCGGCCGATCCGAGAAGCACGGTCTTGCCTTCGAGCTGCTTCAGATCCTTGACGCCCTCGCCCTTGCGGAAGGCGACATTGAAGAGATCGAGACAGCCGCTGCCGAAGACCGAGACGAGATCCATCCCCGCATTGACAGCGAACGACAGGACGCCTGGCGAGGGAAAACCGATATCGGCCTGCTGCACTGCCAGGAATTTCACGACCGCGGTCCCGTCCGAGGGCCCCGGCTCCATATTGGTGTCGACCCCGAGGTCGCCGAAGTAGCCCATCTTCCTCGCCACCCAGTAGGGGTAGTCGTCCATCACCTCGATCGTGCCGCGCGGCGAAATCCAGGTGAAGGGAGATTTGTAAGGTCTGGCCTCAGCCGTGCCCGGCGTCAGCAGCCCGCCGCCGAGAACGGTAGTGGTCACAAGGCCGCTGGCGCCGACCTGCAGCAGCCGCCGACGTGTCATCATGTGGTGAGCCATGGGTCTTCTCCCTCGTTGGTTGGGCCGCGGTGTTCGTATTTCCCGGGTCGAGCGCGGCGCCTCCGCCCGTGTCTTGTCAGCTCTCCCAGCCGGCCAGTCGCTTTCCGAGCCAGAAAAAGAAGGCGTAGATCGTGATGCCGGTAACGGCGAGGACCACGATGCAGGCAAAGAACTCCGGCATCCGCAGCGTTGAGGAATAGGTCGTCAGGCGGCTGCCAAGCCCGAACCCGCCGCCGGACATCTCGGCACCAACCGCGGTGATCATGCCGAAGATCGCACCGATCATCAGGCCCACGATCACCATCGGCATGGCCATCGGAATGCGGATCTTGGTGAAGATCTGCAGGGCAGACGCTCCGCAGGATCGCGCCAGTGCAATCTTCATCGCGTCGACCCGCCGAAATCCGGTGGCTGCGTTAATCATCACCATTGGACCGGACGCGAGAGCAACGGCGATGATCCGCGGCGTGAATCCGAAACCGAAGTTCAGGATCAGAAGCGGCACGAGTGCGAGCATCGGCGTGGTCACCAGCAGCAGGATGTAGGGCGTGATCACCTTTTCCACGAACGGAAATTGCGTGATGACTGCGGCGAGGAGCAACCCGATCGACGCTCCGATGGCGTAGCCCGCAAAAAGCTCGACCAGCGTGTAGGAATAGTGCTCGCAGATGGTCGCGATCTCCTGCGAGAAGAACACGCCGGCAATGGCCGATGGGGTCGGCAGGATGTATCGTGGCACTTCGAAGAGCCGCAGAAGCAGTTCTCCTCCGCCGATGACCAGCAGCGCCACCGCGATGATCCCCGCGACTTCCTTGCCTCCCTGCTCGCCGGGCCCACTGGCAATTCCCGTTGCGCCCGCGATGCCTCCGGTCTGCGTTGTCTGGCTCATGGTGGCGCCCCCCTATCTTGCCATGACGGCAGCTGGCATCGCCGGCCGCTGGTGCTGTATGTCGTGCTTGATCATGTTGACGAGGTCGAAGAACTCACGCGTCTCCATCAGGTCCAGAGACCGGGGCCGCGGAAACGGAATGTCCACCATTCGCGCAATCTGACCTGGCCGCGCGCTCATGATGTAGACCTTGTCGGCCAGAAACACCGCCTCCGCGATGGAGTGCGTGATCAGCACCACCGTCTTGCGGGATTCCAGCCAGATCTCCTCGACCAGCTTGTTCATCTCGTCGCGGGTGAAGGCGTCGAGCGCTCCGAAGGGTTCGTCCATCAGCAGGACCGCGGGATCACTGGCCAACGCGCGCACGATGGACGCACGCTGCTGCATCCCGCCCGAGAGTTCGCGAGGCATCCTGTCGCCAAAACCACCCAGCCCGACCCGTTCCAGGAACGTGTCGACCCGCGCGGCGTCCGGGCGCATTCCCCGAATTTCGAACGGAAGCTCGATGTTCTTGCGGATCGTCCGCCAGGGCAGCAGATTCGCTTCCTGAAACATCATGCCGATACTGGGATGCGGACGCGTAATCCACTCCTCGCCCAGGGCGATGGCGCCCGAGGTCAGCCTGTGCAATCCCGCGATCGACCACAGCAGCGTGGTCTTGCCGCACCCCGAAGGTCCGACCACCGCAATGAACTCGCCCTGCCGAACGGTCAGATCGACGTCCTTCAGGGCATGAACTTCGCCCGACTGCGTCCTGTAGGTTTTGGTGGCGCCTCGCACATTGAGCGCCTTGCTTCTGCTCTGTTGCATCTTTCAAGCGTCCTCAGGCGCGGTCATCGGGGCATGCCCCGTCGTTCCCCGAAGCGGCGGCGCCCGGGGCGGTTCAAAACTGAGTTTGGAAATCGTCAGGTCGCCAGCAATTCGTTCAGATGACGATCGACCTGCTCCATATATCCCGGCTCGAACCCGTTCAGGCCCATGTGGCCTTCAGGCGATTCGATGACGCGAAACTCGGCCTCAGGAAGAAGTCGATAATCGGCCTCGCATTCCCCCGGGGGGAAGAAGCTGTCGTGGCTGATGGGCATGACCATGGTCCTTGCCTTCACCCGCGCCAGCGCCCGGGCGAGGTCGCCTGCGGCGTGTCGCGATACGTCAGCCCGTTGCCACTTGTGCATCTCGCACAGCAGGACATTGGGATCCATCGGCTCGAAATAGGCCTTCATCACACCGTTGATGAAGTCGTCGAGCGACGACATGCCAATGATGCTGCGCCAGCGCTCCTCCTGGTAGAACTGCGTCGACCAGCCGAGTGTCGCCACGATCCGCGCCATCCGGTCCATGCCCTGGCGCACAGCAGCGCCCGAGGCGTACCAACCGCCGTTCCAGCAGGGGTCGGACGTGATCGCCTCCTTCAGGGTTTCGACAAAGATCTGCTGGTGCAGCGAAATGCGGGCTGTCGCGGCAATCGGCGCCGCCCGCTCGACCATCGCTGGATAAGCGACGATCCATTCATAAACCTGCTGCCCGCCCATCGACCCACCGACCACAAGCGCCAGCCGTTCGATGCCGAACAGGTCTTTCAACATCCGGCGCTGAGCGCGGACATCGTCGCCGATTGTAAGCTTCGGAAATTTCGCCATCGCCTGTGGCGCGGGCGTGTTCTGCGGCGACGACGACACGCCGCCGCCAAGCTGATCGACGATGACGATGAAATGCCGGTCCGGATCAAGCGCGTGGCTCTGGCCGACGTAGACATCTTCCATCACCTTGCCGGTTCCCGAGAACCAGGTCGTCACCAGAATGGCGTTGGACTTTTCCGCGTTCAGCTTGCCGAAAGTGCGATACGCGAGCTTTGCACCCCGCAGCGTTTCACCGCTTTCCAGGACGAGATTGCCGAGTTCGTAGAGCCTGAACTCGCCCTGCGTTTCGCGACCGTAAAACGGGTTCTCGATCATGGCGACGCTCAGCTCAGGCTGCCTGAAACTGAACCGGGGCGCGCCTGCGCGCACCTTCTGTCCCGATGCCCGCTGCCGCTGCTGATGCCAATCTCGCCGACGCCATCGCCGTTGCCGCAAATTGCGTCATCTCGTCTCCTCTCCCTTTCCTTCGCAAACCGCTCAAAGCTGGTTCAGCGCGGCACGATGATCTCCGTGCGAGGGGGAATCTACCAAGGGACGTGCGGCGCCATCTATCGCGAAGGTTCGCGATGCCGATCAGCTTCGGTGATGCACGGTTTCATCAGGCTATTTTGGAGAGGCGGCTGATTTTCGTCAGAAGCAGACCTTCACTCCCGACATTGCGAAGTCGACCTTCGTCGGCCCGGCTCTCGCGGATCCTCAGACCATCGACAAGTCAGTCCGCGCCAGCAGGCTGACCAGAGCGGAGGTGCTTGAAACGCCGGTCTTCTGCCGGATGCTTCTGAGCTGATGATCGATCGTGGAAAAGGACCTGCGACGAACTCTGGCTATGTCCTTGTAGCTCATCCCCTTCGCAACCAGCCTGGCGACCTCGATTTCCGAAGCCGTGAGGTTTGCCAGCCAAGCGTTCGCTGAAAGGCCCGTGTTCGCTGAAAGGCCCGTGGACAAGGTCAATGGATAGCTATCCTGCGCCTCTCCAGTCCGAACCGTCGCGTCGCGATCGGCTATCTCTTTGGCAGCGGCAACGATCGGGTTGAGGACATCGACCACCGTCTGTTCGAAACAATCGTACAGGCCGGATTCCCAGGGGGCGAAATGCTCGGTCCAGTCGGCGCAGATCAGGCCGTAGGTGCCGCGTCCGGTCCGAAGCGCCCAGGCGAACTTCGACTTCGTCCGTGCCCCCGCCAGCCTTTGCCGCAGGCGCATCGTGATGCGGCTGTCCTGCTTGATATCGGCAAAGATCACCGGGCGAGGATCCAGCCACATCGCCTGCATCGCGACATCCCGGTTGTCGACAGCTTTGCCGCCGAACGAGGGGACATCGTAGTCGGCGTCTTTCGCTTCCGCGAAACCCGGGAAATAGTCCCTTGCCTCGCGCATCCCGAAACCGGTATCGACGCGCTGGCATCGAAGTTCGGCCCGCAGCCAGTTGGTCGCAATCGACCAGCACCCCGGCAGGTCATCGAGACGAAGAAGCATGTGGGCGGCCAGATCACGCGCATGGGCGTGGCGGATCGCGGTACGATCAAGAAGCCGGGTGCGAAGCTCCCGCTGCCTTGCAAAGACATCCTCACGGAGATCCTCTGCAATGGCTGTGGTATGACACGCTTCCTGGTTCTGTGTGCCCAACAGCTCTTCCCTGTTTCGGCTTTCGACCTCGCGGACTTGCGCCTGGTCAAATTTACGGCAGATCGGCCCCCGGCGACAAGCCGCTCTTCCTTCGATTTTGTGCGCCCGCTTCCAAGGCCAATCCGATCGGAGACGCCGCTCGGACCGGGGACAGCAAGAGAGCTATTTCAAACCTAAAATAGTATTCGATTGACCTGCCCGACGGCCGCGTGTGCAGCGAGCCCGACAACGGTGAGCGCCGGCCGATGTGTCCCAACTCACGATAGCGCCCGGAATTTTCCGGCCACCCCGGTCATCCGCGAAGTCTCCGCAACGGATCCGGAGCCGTTCGGCGGGCCGCCAGTGATCGCCGATTCGAGATCCGTTACGCCGACGACGGGAGAAGGGACTTTCTGCGGAAGCGAAACGGAAGCGCACAGCAGGTCCGAAGAGTGCGATCAGCAAAATGCGGCGCGCGTCTCGATCAAGAGGACGACGCGGCGCCGCTGCCACTAACCGCCGTTTGTCAGCGCCCCAGACTCCAACCGCTCTTGATCGCGCGGTTCGTCGCCTGATCTGGCCGGGCGCAACAGCAGCCCCGTGGAAGGCCCAAACACGCGATGGCTCCCAAAACAAAAATGGCCCGCATGAAGCGGGCCATTTTCGTATCGGATCCGGTAAAATCCGAATTTGGTTGCGGGGATAGGATTTGAACCTATGACCTTCAGGTTATGAGCCTGACGAGCTACCGGGCTGCTCCACCCCGCGTTAAACCGTGCGTGCCTCTCGCTACGGGCCGTTTCCGAAGAAGAGCGAAGGCAGCGACCTTGTGACCAAGGCGCCGATTCACTTGTCCGGAGGGTCCAGAGAAGGCGTCCGGGGCATGGCCCGCGGTTGCGAGGGGTATGTACCAATCGAACCGGGATTTGGAAAGGGGCCGGAGCGATCTTTTTCATGAATTTGTGACGTTTCCCCTGCCTCTCGCAAAGCCTTGATATCGTTCGCGTTATGTCCGCCTTGCAGCCGCAGTGAAAACATGAAGCATGACTGAGGCGGCCCGCGCCGCGCCGGCAGGGCGCGGAAAGCCTGGCGCCAGGGAACAAGAAACGGGAGCACGACAGTGGATCTGGGTATTTCAGGACGGCGAGCGCTTGTCTGCGCCGCGAGCAAGGGTCTCGGACGCGCCTGCGCGATCGCGCTGGCCGACGAAGGCGTCCACGTGACGCTGGTGGCGCGCGGCGCCGAAGCACTGGAGAAGACCGCGGACGAGATCCGCCGGGCCCATGCCGGCCTCGAGGTCAAGACGGTGGCCGCCGACATCACCACGCCGGAGGGCCGCGCGGCGGCGCTCGCCGCCTGTCCGCAGCCGGACATCCTCGTCAACAACGCCGGCGGGCCGCCGCCGGGCGACTTCCGCAACTGGACCCGCGACGACTGGATCAAGGCGCTCGACGCCAACATGCTGACCCCGATCGAGCTGATCAAGGCGACGGTCGACCACATGATCGCGCGGAAGTTCGGGCGCATCGTCAACATCACCTCGGCGGCGGTGAAGGCGCCGATCGACGTCCTCGGCCTCTCCAACGGCGCGCGCACCGGCCTCACCGGCTTCGTCGCCGGCCTGTCGCGCAAGACCGTGAGACACAACGTCACCATCAATGCGCTGCTGCCGGGACCGTTCGACACCGATCGCCTGCGCACGGTGAGCACCAACCAGGCCAAGGTCGCGGGCGTCACGCCCGACGAGATCATGCGCCAGCGCGCCAGCGAGAACCCGGCAGGCCGCTTCGGCGATCCCGAGGAGTTCGGCCTCGCCTGCGCCTTCCTGTGCGGCGCCAAGTCCGGCTACATCACCGGGCAGAACATCCTGCTCGACGGCGGCGCATTTCCCGGCACACTGTAGTCACAGCATCATCGCGCGCGGATCACAGGTCCGCGCGCCAATCGTCGCGGCAGCGATCTGCGGGACCACAAGGAGAGGCGCCGGATGCAGTGGACCGTCGGCAAGGTCAAGGTCACCAAAATCATCGAGATCGACACCACCGGCGGCACCCGATTCATCCTGCCCCAGGCGTCCACCGAGGAAGCGCGCAAGCTGCCCTGGCTGGTGCCGCGCTTCGCCAACGACCAGGGGCGCCTGCGGATGACGATCCATTCGCTGATCGTCGAGACGCCGACACGGCGCATCATCGTCGACACCGGTCTCGGCAACGACAAGCAGGGCCGCCATGTGCCGGTGTGGAACGGGCTGAACACGCCGTTCCTGCAACAGCTCACCAGCGCGGGCTACCCGCCGGAGAGCATCGATCTCGTGCTCTGCACCCATCTCCATGTCGACCATGTCGGCTGGAACACACGCATCGAGGGCGACCGCTGGGTGCCGACCTTTGTCAACGCGCGCTACCTGTTCGGGAAGACCGAGTACGAACACTGGGCCGCGCATCAGGACGACGCAGCGCATCCATCGGTGTCGTTCCTCGATTCCGTGCAGCCGATCGTCGATGCTGGACGGGCCGAGCTGATCGGCCCTGAGACCAGGGTGTGCGAGGAGCTGACGCTGCTGCCGACACCCGGCCACAGCCCCGGCCATCTCAGCGTGCTGATCGAATCCGAAGGTGAAAGTCTGCTGCTGATGGGCGACGCGGCACACCATCCGGTGCAGATGGCGCATCTCGACTGGTCGTCCACCGTCGATCACGATCCGGCGCAGGCGATCCGCACCCGACACGCGTTGTTCGCGCGCTTCGCCGACACGCCGACGCGGGTGATCGGCGGCCATTTCGACATCGGCCATCTCGTGCGCGACGGCGACGCGTTCCGCCTGATTGCCTGAGGGCACGCACCTTCGTCCCATATGATGGGGCGCAGCCACCATGCCGGAGCGCGGTTGAATTTTGACGCTGACTGCTTCAAAAAACGGCCAGCACACGCCCAACGGGAGAACCACCATGAAACTCGTACGCTATGGCGCCGCCGGCCAGGAAAAGCCCGGCCTGCTCGACAGCGCCGGCCGTATCCGCGATCTGTCGGCACACATCAAGGACATCACCGGAGAGACCGTATCGCCGGAAGGCCTTGCCAAGCTCGCCAAGATCGATCCGGCATCGCTGCCGCTGGTGGACGGCAACCCGCGGTTCGGTGCGCCTGTCACCGCCATCTCCAAGTTCGTCGCCATCGGCCTGAACTATGCCGACCACGCCGCCGAATCCGGCATGCCGATCCCGCCGGAGCCGATCTTCTTCCTCAAGGCCAACACCAGCCTGTGCGGCCCGAACGACGCAACCGAGAAGCCGCGCGGTTCCACCAAGCTCGACTGGGAAGTCGAGCTCGCCGCCGTGATCGGCACCCGCGCCCGTTATGTCAGCGAAGCCGACGCCCTCAATCACGTCGCAGGCTATGCGGTGTGCAACGACGTCTCCGAGCGCAACTTCCAGCTCGAGCGCGGCGGCACCTGGACCAAGGGCAAGTCGCACGACACCTTCGGCCCGGTCGGCCCGTGGCTCGTGACCAAGGATGAAATCGCCGACCCGCAGAAGCTCGGCATGTGGCTCGACGTCAACGGCGAGCGCCGCCAGACCGGCAACACCTCGACCATGATCTTCACGGTCGCCAAGTGCATCGCCTACGTCTCGCAGTTCATGACCCTGCTGCCCGGTGACATCGTCACCACCGGCACACCGCCGGGCGTCGGCGGCGGCATGAAGCCGCCCAAGTTCCTCAATATTGGCGACATCGTCACCCTCGGCATCGATGGTCTCGGCGCACAGCGCCAGGAGATCATCGCGGCCTGATCCTGCTCACCGCCGGCGGCGCACCTTGCTGCGATCGCCGGCGGTCTCTCACGATGACCGGGAGAACACGCGATGCGGTGGACGATCCCAGCGGCGGCAACCGCGCTCGCCATGCTTGCCAGCGGCGCGCTGGCCCAGTCTCCCTCCCCGTCACGCCTCGACGACATTATCAGCCGCGGCACGCTGCGCGTCGGCATGACCGGCGACTACCGGCCCTTCACCTCCCTCAACAAGACCACGTCGAGCTTCGAGGGCTTCGACGTCGACATGGCGCAGGCGCTGGGACAGGCGCTCGGCGTCAAGGTCGAGTTCGTGCCGACGAGCTGGCCGACCATGACCCGAGATTTCGAGGCCGGCGCCTTCGACATGGCCGCCGGCGGCGTCTCCATTACCCTCGACCGCCAGAAAAAGGGGCTGTTCTCCACCGCCCTCATGCGCGAAGGCAAGACGCCGATCGCCCGTTGCGCCGATGCGGCCAGGTTCGACAGCCTCGCCGACATCGACAAGCCCGGTACCAAGGTCATCGTCAATCCCGGCGGCACCAACGAACGCTTTGCGCGCGCCCACATCAAGGCGGCGCAGATCGAGGTCTATCCCGACAACGTCACCATTTTCGATCAGATCGCCAGCGGCCATGCCGACCTGATGATGACGGATGCCTCGGAGACGCGCTATCAGCAGAAGCTGCACCCCGGCGTGCTGTGCGCGGTGCATCCGGACAAACCGTTCGACTTCGCCGAGAAAGCCTACTGGCTGCAGCGCGATGTGGCGCTCAAGGCCTTCGTCGACCAGTGGCTGCACATCATCCGCGAGAACGGCAGCTACCAGGCGACCTACGACAAGTGGTTCAAGTGAATGCGCATTGTAGAGATTGTTTTGCGACGTCCGAGTGATTCTGGGAGCGTCTCACACTCTCAGCGTCATTGCCGGACTTGATGTTCAGTCCGGGGACATGGCCGACACCCGTTCGGAGACATCACCGACACTTTTTGAGCCCGTCAAGTCGATAGTGGCGACCTGATGGGCAGCGAAGAACACGCCGTATTGTCCGTCAGCAGCGATAGGCCTGATGGCGAGGCGTTCGCCCCGGAAGGCTTGCGGCACCTTCCAGAGGCGGCCCTTGAAGCTGACATAGGCCTTCGTGGAGGACACGCTCCGCACGATCTCGTCACTGCTGTACTCCGGCGTGGGGAGGCGCTCGGGCATCCGGCGCTGGCTTGGCCGATAGCGGCTGGCCGGCACCTGCTGCCCGAGGGCCTCGTGCGGTCGCTCGAAATTGTAGATCTCGCGCCAGGCATCGAAGGCGCGCTGGGTCTCGGCGAGATCGTGGAAGCGGCGCAGCGCAAATACTTCGGCTTTGAGGGTGCGGTGGAAGCGCTCGTTCTTGCCGCGGCTTTGCGGATGGTACGGGCGGCTGTGAATGACGTTGATGCCGAGCTTGAGCAGCCAGACTGCAAACCGCGTCCAACGCTCCCCGGACGGATCGCCCCAGGGCGTGCCATTGTCGACGAAGAAGGCGTCCGGCAGGCCATATGTGCGAAAGATCAGCTCCAGCCGGTCTCGCACCGTCTCGCCGCGTTGGTCGGCGCATGCCTGCAGGCACAGATCATAGCGTGAGTGGTCGTCGACCACTGTAAGCGGATGACAAAGCGCATTGTTGCCGAGCCGCACCCAGCCCTTGAAGTCCATTTGCCACAGCAGGTTGGGCGCGGGCTTCTCGAACCGTTGGCTGGCCGCAGGACCGCCTGCAGGCGGCTGGACGCGCCCATGCCGATGCAGGATCTGGTGCACTGTCGAGAACGCCGGAACTTTGCTGCCTGCCCACGCCAGACGGCGGGCGATCTTGCGAGCACCCCAGGCCGGATGCGCATCACGGATCGCAAGAACCCGCTCCTCGACCTCCTGATCCATCCTGTGCGGGCTCGCATGCGGGCGGCGCGAAAAGTCCGCAAGCTCCTGATTGGCCTGCCAGCGACGCAGCCATTTGTAACCGGTATCCGGGTGGATCCCGAACCGGCGGCATAGCTCTCGCCGGTTCGCCCCTTCCTGCATCGCCAGCCGGACAAACTCCCGTCGTTGCTCCATCACCGACACCTCGAGCCATGGCATGGACCGCCTCCCTGACAGCCTGTCCATGCATTGTGATGTGTCGGCTATGTCCCCGAACACCCGTCGGTGATGTCCCCGGACTGAACACTTGATCCGGCAATCCAGCTTCCTCACCACACGACGCGAAGTCGTTAAGCTGGATCACCGGGTCTCGGCGCGGAGCCCGTCATCGGGCCGCGCTTTGCGAGGACCCGTTGGCGCCGGCCCGGTGATGACGCAGAAGGTGGCCCGGACTGCAGAGACTTGAGCTCTCTATGACTGCGGCAAGGCCTCCCCCCTCATCCTGAGGAGCCCGCGCCAGCGGGCGTCTCGAAGGATGAGGCCACAGCCGCCGGGCCTCGTGGTTCGAGACGCGCGGCGTTGCCGCGCTCCTCACCATGAGGGGAAATCTCGACGCTCCTGGCCACGGCACTGCTGATCACATTACCGCAGCCGCCTCCTTCTCCAGCGCCGCCTTCATCGCCATGGCACCAAGCTCCATCTGCGCCGCGACATAGTCCGCGAGCGCGTTCGGCAGGAAATCCGCGACCCACACGAAACGGCAGGCGCCATCGCCCTCGGCAAGCACCTGGGCGGACGCGCTGTGCTGCGTCAACTGGCCGCCGACCACGACATAGACCAGCCGCCGCCGCGCGGCGTCACAGTCGACCAGGATCTCGCGCGCTTCCGTACCGTTGCTGAAGGTCACGATGCGCGTGTGTTCATCCTCGAGGCGGCAGGCGGTGACGAAGCCCGGCACCAGGCGCGTCGCCAGCGCACCGAAATCGGCAAGCGCCGCCCACACCCGATCGGCCGGCGCGGCGACGCTGAATTCCTTGTGAACCGATCCCATCGCAGCCTCCTACTTCAGGCACACCGCTTCGACGTTGTTGCCATCGGGATCGATCAAGAACGCGGCGTAGTAGGTCGGGCTGTAGTCGGCACGCAGCCCCGGCGCGCCATTGTCCTTGCCGCCGGCCTTGAGCCCCTCCGCATGGAACTGATCGACGGCCCTGCGGTTCGGCGCCTGGAAGGCTACGTGGGCGCCAGCGGCCGGCGATGCCTTGGCAACATGCAGCCACAGCGCCGGTGCATCCTTTGGCCCGAGGCCGGCACCGCTCGTATCGCGCGAGCACAGCACATGGCCGAGACCCGCGAGCGCTGCTTCATAGAAGCGCTCACTGGCGTCGAGGTCCTTCACCCGTAGTCCAATATGGTCGTACATGACGATATCCTGTTGTCGAGAGAGCGTCACGATAGGGTAAAGGCCGCACGGCATACTTGGACATTCTTGCCTCGTGAACCGTCCCGTAGCCGCAGCGCCCTGCAAACAGGACTGCAAACTTTTTCATTGATCGCGGCTTCACAAGAATTTTCTGTCACAGGCTTCCAATCCTGCTCGAAACGAACGAACTACAAGGTTATCGTCACCGAATTGAACCTCTGGAGTCTCAGAACGTCATGAGATTTTCTCCTTCCCTGGTTGCGGCCTGTCTGGTTTCGACGTTTTCGTTCGCCTACGCACAACCAGCGCACTCGCCGGAAGAAATCTCGAATCCGCAATGGCCAAGCAACATCCCGAGTTCAAAGCCGCCCTCGCAGTTTCGCCAGATCTACAATTGTGACAACGTCTCCCCAGCGTTGGCGAGCGCGCTTGGCACGATTACGGGGGTAAAGAGCATAACGATCGTCTGGGCCGGCGGCAAAAGCGAGGCGTCGGTTAAAGAGCTTTTGCCCAAAGAAGCTTTCAGCGCAGGTATTTTCGACGGCACGCGGCTAGAACTGCCTTCGGGGATATCATGCTCGAAGGAAAGCATTGCGGTGCTCGCTGCACCACAGAATGTCGATCCTATCCAGGTCAAAGAAACCACGAGCCCATCAGCAATTAACCGCGTCTCCGAACACCTCGTAGTTCGCGAGCAGGATGAGTTGCCCTCACCAGAAGCCAGGTTGCACCCCGGCTCGTATGCCAAGAACTATCGGATAGCGGACGCCAAGGTATTGGCCCTGTCATCGAACTATGTCGCTGTTCAGGCCGACATCCTCTATGACCGCATGGTCTATAGCGGCGACCACTATGAAAAGGCCCCCCAGGGTTCAGCCGAACCGATGTTGTTCATCGTCGGCAGGAACGTCACCGAACTCACCAGGCCTTTCCGACGCGAGTATTCTATATGCGACAAACTGGTGTCGGCCTTTACGATTTCAGGTCGCCTGCAAGTTCATGTATCCGCAAATGGATGCAACAATGGAATAAAAGGTCAAATGGTATTTGACCTATCAGGTTCTGTGCCAAGAGCGGTCTTTAGTGACTGGGATCTCTCAGACTGAACGCGCTCTGATCACAGCGAAGCCTGCACGTTCCCCGCCAGAAACACTCACGTGATCCTGGGGCGCGGACGAATTTAGATCAACCGTGCCTGCACCAGTTGGCGATCGCCCTTGGCCATGCGGCGGAAGCCGCGCGGCGAGACGCCGGCGGCGCGATGGAAGGTGCGCACGAAGTTCGAGAGATCGCCGAAGCCGACATCGAACGCCACGTCGGTGATCGCGCGCTCCTCCTCGGCAAGCAGCCGCGCGGCGCGGCGCAGCCGCGACCGCACCAGGTATTGATGCGGGCTGACCCCGAGCACCCGGGAGAACAGACGCAGGAAATGAAAGGCGGTGAGCTCCGCCTTTGCGGCGGCGCTGTCGAGGTCGATGGCGCGGTGAGAATAGGCATCGATCCACAGCGCGGTTTCCACCACGCGGCGGCGATCGGCTGTGCGGATCCGGCCACGCGTCCGCTTCGTACCGGTCACCGCCTCGGCGAATCGCGACGCCAGCAGCAGCCCTGCCTCGTCGAGCCCGAGATCGCTGCGGCCATCCGCAGCGGCCTGCGCCAGCTCGCCCGCCACCATCAGTTCCGGCAGCGGCGGCATGGCGCCTGCGCGCCACACCTCGCGATCGGACGCCAGCGTATCAGCGAGATCCGGCGCGAAACGGAAATGCAGGCACTCGTCGCCGCAGGCATGGTGCTCATGGCTGCAGACGTATTCGTCGCCGGGGCGGCCGATCAGCAGTGCGCCCGCAACAAGATCGTAGGAATGTCCCAGCGCCTCGCAGGCAAAGCTGCCCTTGCGGACATAGGCGATGGAAAAGCCATCATGCACCTCGGTGAACGGCAGGTCATCCGGACCGAGGCTGCAGCGATAATCGTTGACCGTCACCGGCCCCTGCCGCAGCGTTGTTGCGGTCATGACGGGCGTCCTGTTCGCGGTCCGCGCGGCTCGCCCGGATCGAAATCGAACAGCGACGGCGTATGGTTCACATATGCGCCCTCGATCTCCAGCATCTTCAGCTTGGTCACCACGCCGCCATTGGCGGAGAAGCCTCCCGGCTTGCCGCCGGCCGCGAGCACGCGATGACAGGGAACGATGATCGGATACGGATTCTGGCCGAGCGCCTGGCCGACCTCGCGCGACAGCTCGACGCCACCGAGCCGCTTGGCGATGTCGCCATAGGTCAACGTCTTGCCCGTCGGAATGCCGCGGGCGATGTCATAGACCTTGCGGTTGAAGTCCGGCACGCCAGCGCTGTCGAGAACGACATACGACAGATCCCTGGCCTCACCGTTCATCAGCGCCACCATGCCGATGATCGCGTCGCGCACGGTCGACGGCGCGTTGCCTTCGGGCAGATCGCCATAGCGCAGGCGCAGGCGCGCGCGCGTCTGGCGTTCGGTCGGCAGCGGCAATTGCACGCCGGTCACGCCATGTTCGCCCCATGCGATGCCGCATCGGCCGATGGCCGTATCGAACATGGTGAAACCCTGGGGCATGTCGGCTCAACCTATCACGGTGCGGCGCAACGCACTTGGAGAATCTTGCGATCATCACCGGACTGCGCCGCCTCCGCCCCCCCGGAAAGCGGTCGCCGCGTCGCTGGCAAAACGCCACATGCCTGCTAGCCTGTTCGCCCGCAAGCAGACCGGAATGTTGCCATGGCAAATTTTCTTCAAATCCTTCCGCGCGTTGTATCGACCCTCGCACTCGGCCTGATGTGCGCGGCGCCCGCTCTTGCCGCCCCGGATGCCAGGCTGAAGGCCGCGGCTGAGCAGGAACAGCAGCCGCTGATCGAGACACTCCACGACATGGTGATGATCGAATCCGGCAGTGGCGATGTCGCGGGGCTCGCCCGGATGGCCGACCTGACGGAAAGCCGCCTGAAGGCGCTCGGCTTCCGCACCGAACGGCGCAAGACCGTCGCCGGCGCGGGCGCCGATATCGTGGTCGGTACGCTCGATGGCACCGGCACGCGCAAGCTGATGCTCATCGGCCATATGGATACGGTCTACCAGAGCGGCATCCTCTCGACCCAGCCCTATCGGATCGACGGTAACCGGATCTACGGTCCCGGCATCGCCGACGACAAGGGCGGCCTTGCCGTGGTGCTGCACGCGCTCAAGATCCTCAAGGACAGCGGCTGGCGCGACTACGCCCGGCTCACGGTGATGTTCAATCCGGACGAGGAGGTCGGCTCGATCGGATCCGGCGACATCATCGCCGAGACCGCCGACCAGCACGACGTCGTGCTGTCATGCGAACCGACCCTGGCCGGGCGCGCCGACAGTCCGGATTCCGTGCTGCTCGGCGCCAGCGGCACCACCACGGTGACCATGGAGGTCAAGGGACGCGCGTCGCATGCCGGCGTCGCGCCGGACCTCGGCCGCAACGCCCTCATCGAATTGTCCTATCAACTGCTGCAGACCCGGGATGTGGCCAAGGCGATTCCCGGAGTGCAGCTGAACTGGACGGTGGCCCAGGCGGGTACCGTGCGCAACCAGATCCCGGACAAGGCGACCGCAAGCGGCGACGTGCGCCTGACGGTCGAGGACGGCGCGGCCAGGCTGCGCGCCGCACTGGAGGACAAGATCAAGTCCGGCCAGCTGGTTCCGGATACGGAGACCACCATCCGCATCGCCAAGGGCCGGCCGCCATTCGTCGGCGGCGACGCCAGCCATGCGCTGGCCAAGCGCGCCCAGGACATCTACGCCGAGCTCGACCGGCCGCTCACCGTCGTGCCCATGACCGGCGGCGGCACCGATGCCGGCTTCGCCAGCCGCGGCGGCAAGGCTGCGGTCCTGGAAAGCCTTGGCCTCGCAGGCTTCGGCTACCATGCCCGGGACGAATTCATCGTCACCGACTCGATCGTGCCGCGGCTCTACCTGATGACCCGCCTGCTGACCGAGCTGGGCAAGAGCTGAGGCCGGCCGGGACGACCGGCAGCCACTCGACGCAAGCGTCGCCGGCCTGTGGGCCGCCAAGCTCGGGCGGCCCGCTTGCAGCGGGCAACCGGCCGGCAACAACAACCGCCAAGGGAAACGCCGTCATGAAGGCTGCCGTTCTGCATGCGCCCAACACCCCGCTCACCATCGAGAACGTCGACCTGCAAAAGCCGGGCCCGCGCGAGGTGCTGATCCGCACGCGCGTGGCCGGGCTGTGTCACTCCGATCTGCATTTCATGGAGGGGCTGTATCCGCATCCACTGCCGGCGGTGCTGGGCCACGAGTCGGCCGGCATCGTCGAGCAGGTCGGAGCAGATGTCACCTATGTGGCGCCCGGCGACCATGTGGTGACCTGCCTGTCGGTGTTCTGCGGCACGTGCGACAACTGCACGACCGGCCGCACCGTGCTGTGCACCAACACCGACGTGAAGATGGCGCCCGGCCAGTCGAAGCGGCTGAGCTGGAAGGGCGGCGAGCCCATGCACCAGTTCCTGAACCTATCATCGTTCGCCGAGCAGATGCTGGTGCACGAAAACGCAATCGTCAGGATTCGCAAGGACATGCCGCTCGAGCTCGCCGCCCTGATCGGCTGCGGCGTGATCACCGGTTACGGCGCGGTGGTCAACACCGCGAAGGTCACCGCCGGCGAGACCGTGGCGATCATCGGCTGCGGCGGCGTCGGCATCGCCGCCGTCAACGGCGCCGCCATCGCCGGCGCCGGGCGGATCATCGCCATCGACACCAATCCCGCCAAGCTGCAGCTCGCGACGAAGCTCGGCGCCACCGACCTCGTCAATCCCCGGGACGGCGATCCCGTCGCGCAGGTCAGGGAGCTGACTCGCGGCGGCGTACAGCACGCCTTCGAGGTGCTGGGCCTGAAGGAAACCGTCGAGCAGTCCTTCGCCATGCTGGCGCCCGGCGGCACGGCGACCATCGTCGGGATGGTGCCATTCGGCCAGAAGGTCGAGCTGCATGGCTTCGATTTCCTGCGCGAGCGCCGCATCCAGGGCTCGTCGATGGGATCGAACCATTTCCGTGTCGACATGCCCCGCCTTATTGATTTCTACCTGCGCGGCAAGCTGCATCTCGATGACTGGATCTCGGCGAGGATCCGCCTTGCGGACATCAACGAGGGCTTCGCCAATCTCAAGGCCGGCAAGACGCTGCGCAGCATCGTGATGTTCGACGCCTGAGTTGCCGCGGCTGTCTGCTCTGCGCCATCGTGCGGCGCGGAGCGCTTGCGGCCAGACGCCTCACGGCCGCGTCCGTAGCAGTGGCTGCGTCACGCCATCGAGTCCCGTCAGCACCAGCGCGGTCAGCAGCGCATGTTGCGGACCGAGCCAGGCATCCACCGGCCTGTACCATTCATTGCGCGAATGCCAGTTGCCGCCCTCGCCGCCGCCTCCGATGGTGACGGCGGGAATCCCCAGTGACATGGCGAGATTGGAATCGGTGCTCGAACCGGCGAAGGTGACACGCGGCGCGCGCGTCAGCGTCATCACCGCACGCTGGCTCGCCTGCACGATCGGCGAATCCTCGGCCACGGCGCCCGCGGGCCGATCGCCGATCAGCTTGATCTCGACGACCAGCTTGTCCGAATTCCAGCGCGCGTTCTCCTCCGCCACGGCTTCCTTCACGAGACCAAGCAGCGTCGCTTCCAGCTTGAGCAATTCCTCGGTGGCGTTCGAACGCATGTCCACGGTCATGCGCGCCTCCGCGGCGATGGCATTGACCGAGGTCCCGCCGGCGACGGTACCGACCGTGAAGGTGGTCTTCGGATCCGCCGGCGTCCGCAGCTCGGCAATCCTTGCGACCGCCCGGCCGAGCGCATGGGTCGCGCTCGGCAGGCCGAACTCCTGGAACGAATGGCCGCCGGGCCCGCTGAAGATCATCTCGTAACGGTGGCTGCCGGTGCCCTGATTGACCACCCGCGAGATACCAAGACCGTCGATCGAGATGAAACCATCGATATCCTTGTGGTCTCGGAACAGCGCCTTGACCCCACGCAAATTGCCGAGCTCCTCCTCGCCGACGGTCGCGACGAACAGGATGTCGCCGACAGTGGTGATGCCGTTGGCGTCGAGCGCCCGGATCAGGGACAGCAGCGCGGCAAGGCCCCGCGCATCGTCACCGATGCCCGGCGCGAGCACCATACCGTCCCTCTCCTTCACGGTGACATCG
>NZ_JAFCMM010000001.1:2942500-2996071 GCF_018131225.1 Bradyrhizobium sp. U87765 SZCCT0048
AGACATCGGGCCAGACAACGCCGCACCCGCGTGTCGGATGGTTCTTCGCCCTCGCCGACCGTCAGCTCGGCGCTGCGCTGCGCGCCATGCACACCGAGCCGGCCCGTCGCTGGTCCCTGGAGGAGCTCGCGCAACTGGCCGGCATGTCGCGCACGATTTTCGCCGAGCGGTTCAGGCAGCGTGTCGGCTTAACGCCGATGGCCTATCTGACGCGATGGCGGATGCTCATCGCCGGCGACCGGCTGCGCCAGTCCGGCGAGACGATCGCGGCGATCGCATTCTCGCTGGGCTATGATTCCGAAAGCGCCTTCAGCACGGCTTTCAAGAGGACGATGGCCTGTTCACCCCGGCAATACCAGCGTCAGCGCGGCTGAGTGCCAGCCCCGAAACGGCGCCTCGACCACACAAGGAGCCCTGCCATGGCGATCGATCACGACGACGACCTCGTCCAGTTTGCAGCCAGCGGCGCTCCCTCGCTGCCGCCGGCCCGTCATCAGGGCCATGTCGCAACCGGGGGAGCGCGGATCTGGCATGCCGTCTATGGCGCGGGCGCGCCGGTGATCCTGCTGCACGGCGGTCTCGGCCACAGCGGCAACTGGGGTTATCAGGTTCCGGCGCTCGTCGAAGCGGGGTATCAGGTCGTGGTCATCGACAGCCGGGGTCACGGCCGCAGCACCCGCGATGAACGTCCGTTCTCCTACGAGCTGATGGCATCGGATGTCGTGGCGGTGATGGACGAGCTGCAGCTCGGCAAGGCCGCCTTCGTCGGCTGGAGCGACGGCGCCTGTATCGCCCTCATCCTGGCGATGACCGTGCCCTCCCGCGTCTCGGCGGTGTTCTTTTTCGGCTGCAACATGGATCCGAGCGGCGCCAGGCCCATCGAGGGTCTCGGTCCGGTCATCAGCCGCTGCCTCGAGCGGCACGCCATGGATTATGCGGCCCTGTCGGCGACGCCGGACCGGTTCAAGGCCTTCAGCGAGGCCGTCACCCTGATGATGGCGACACAGCCCAACGCGTCCGCGCGTGATCTCGCCGCCATCCGCGTGCCGGTCACGATCGTGCAGAGCGAGCATGACGAGTTCATCAAGCCCGAGCACGCGGCGTACCTCGCCCGAACGATCCCGGGAGCTGAGCTGATCGTGCTGCCGGACGTCAGCCACTTCGCGCCGCTGCAACGGCCGGCGCTGTTCAATCGTGTGCTGCTGGATTTCGCTGGCCGGTTCGCCTGATCTGTCGCCGTCTCGGCGACAGATCAGTTCGGCCGGACGCAACGTCCCGCCGTGCGCCGGACCTGAGCAGGCCTCAGTGCGTGGTCACCCAGGCGCGGGCTTCGCGCTGCGCCAGCGCGATCTCGGCGTCCGACATCATCGCCGCGATCTCGCGACGCATCGACACCGCGTCCGAACGGCCCTTCAGCGCGGCGAGGTTGAACCACTTGTGGGCGGACACCAGGTCGACGACGCCGGTCCGGCCGCTCGAGCAGACGATGCCGAGGTCGAACAGAACGTCAGGATCATTGCTGGCTTCGGCAGGAATCGCCGCGGCGACATCGATCTCGAACTGCAACATGACACTTCCCCATCTTTTGCCGGCGCGGTCCGCAACGACCGTCCGCCGAAAACACCGCCGCGGCTCCTGTCCAATTGTCCGAGTGCCGCCTTCCCTGACCGCCGGTTTGGCCCGGCGTGTTGCAGGGATGATGACCCATCAAATTTGAAGAGCAGTTTAAGTATCGCGATGAATCGAAGGTGAAAGCAGGCGCCACATGGCCGCGCCCCGGGGGCAAAAAGCTGTCCGATTACAAGGCCTTCCGCGATTCGGCAGGATTCGGTTTACCGTCCGCCTTGCCGTCGCGGTAACCATCGCGCCAACCCGTCGTCCGCGCGCCGCGTGACGCACGCGAACACGCACCGGCTGCATGCAACCGGAGACCAGAACGACGATGTGCGGGGATCAAAATAAAAAAGCCGGCCCTCGGACCGGCTGCGGAAGAACGAGGGCGTCGGTGAACACGTCAGGATCGAGATCTCACGCAGACGAAGCCGCTGGTGAAATTGCGAACCGGAGTCCGCAAACGACTTGTGATCGTTTCCACCAGACCGGCCTTCATCCGAGCATACCCCGATGAAAGTGACGATCTGGTCGCCTGACCTGATGTCTCGCCGACACCCTCTTTCGTCATTCAGAGCGAGCTGTCCGATCGCCGCTTGCGCGGATCCTGAAAGGCGCCCTCAAGACGATGCCGGCAAAGCCGCCAGCAATCCATAAGGCGAAGCCTTACTTCTTCTTCTTGGCGACCTTGCGGGTCTTCTTGGCAGTCTTCTTCGCCGCGGTCTTCGCGACCTTCTTCACTGCCTTCTTCGCCTTCTTCGCTTTCTTGGCCATGTTGCCCTCCGTCAGATGTGAGATGGCTTAATCGCTTCGTGCATTCGGGAATCGAAATGCACTTCTCTTGGATTACACCAACACATGGAAAAAAACAGTGTCCCGCTTAAGGAAGTGTTGACGCCTGCGCCGCGCGTTACGACGCGCACGTTCGCGAGCGACACCGCAGCAAACGCGCGACTTCATCGTCGCGACGTGCAAGAAGTCCCGACAGCAGCGTGTCAACATCGAATAAGTGCCTTAAATTAAGGCCTATCCTGAATCAGCTTCGTTGCGCATGTTCGTTCACCAACGATTGCGGCGAGTCGCGGCGACTCGCAAAATCGCCCGTCGCGGACTCTGAGTCGGCAAAGTTGGCAACAAATTTATTTTCAGTCGTTGCGCCGCCATGCACCCGCAGCACTGGTCAAACGCGTCGCGCCGGCGCGAATCGCTGCGACCGATTCGCGAGCGAGCGACGTTGTGAAATCGTCGTTGAGGTGTCGCGACGACGCGTCGTCGTGATGATGATGGACGCGCGCGCTCCGACGACGGCGCGACATTGGCGCCGTCGCGCGATCGCTCAGTGAGCGATGCGTTCGCTCAGAGACCGAGCTTCGCCTTGAGAAGATCGTTGACCGCCTGCGGATTGGCCTTGCCGCCGGACGACTTCATCACCTGGCCGACGAACCAGCCGACCATCGCCGGCTTCGCCTGCGCCTGCGCCACCTTGTCCGGGTTGGCTGCAATGATGTCGTCGACCACCTTCTCGATCGCGCCGAGATCGGTGACCTGCTTCATGCCGCGCGCCTCGACCACCGCGCGCGGATCGCCGCCCTCGGTCCAGACGATCTCGAACAGGTCCTTGGCGATTTTGCCGGAGATGGTTCCTTCTCCGATCAGGTCGATGATCGCGCCGAGTTGCGCCGCCGACACCGGCGAGGCGGCAATATCCTTGCCTTCCTTGTTGAGGCGCCCGAACAGCTCGTTGATGACCCAGTTGGCGGCAAGCTTGCCGTCGCGCGCCTTGTCGGCGAGCGTCCCCAGCACGGCTTCATAGAAGTCGGCGCTCTCGCGCTCGCTCACCAGCACGCCAGCATCATCCGCCTTGAGACCGAAGTCGCTGATGAATCTGGCCTTCTTTTCGTCGGGCAGCTCCGGCAGATGGGCCTCGAGGTCGTCGACATAGGCTTGCGTGAACTCGAGCGGCAAGAGATCCGGATCGGGGAAGTAGCGATAGTCGTGCGCCTCTTCCTTGGAGCGCATCGAGCGGGTCTCGCCCTTGCCGGCGTCGAACAGGCGCGTCTCCTGCTCGATCACCCCACCGTCCTCGATGATGCCGATCTGGCGGCGCGCCTCGTAATCGATCGCCTGGCCGATGAACCGGATCGAGTTGACGTTCTTGATCTCGCAGCGGGTACCGAACGGCTCGCCGGGGCGGCGCACCGACACGTTGACGTCGGCGCGCAGGCTGCCCTTCTCCATGTCGCCGTCGCAGGTTCCGAGATAGCGCAGGATGGTGCGCAGCTTGCTGACATAGGCCTTGGCCTGTTCCGAAGAACGAAGGTCGGGCTTCGACACGATCTCCATCAGCGCGACGCCGGAGCGATTGAGGTCGACGAACGTCATGGTCGGGTGCTGGTCGTGCAGCAGCTTGCCGGCATCCTGCTCGAGGTGCAGCCGCTCGATGCCGACCGAAAAGGTCTCGCCCTCGGGCAGGTCGACGATCACGGTGCCCTCACCGACGATCGGCGACTTGTACTGGCTGATCTGGTAGCCCTGCGGGAGGTCCGGATAGAAGTAGTTCTTGCGGTCGAACACCGACGACAGGTTGATCCGGGCCTTGAGGCCGAGCCCGGTGCGCACCGCCTGCGCCACGCATTCCTCGTTGATTACCGGCAGCATGCCCGGCATCGCCGCATCCACCAGCGAGACGTGGCTGTTGGGATCGCCGCCGAATTCGGTCGAGGCGCCAGAGAACAGCTTCGACTTCGAGGTGACCTGGGCATGGATCTCCAGCCCGATCACGACCTCCCAGTCGCCGGTGGCGCCCTTGATCAGCTTCGAGGATTTCACGGGTGCGTTCATGGCATTGTCCAGGTTCGGGCGCGCCGGACGGCGTCCGGGCCAATGTTCAGTTTCGCTTCGCGCAACGGCGGCAGCCAGTCAAGTCCGGCGGCGCTTCCGCCCCGCGGCCGATGCGTCACAGGCCCTGCCGGAACGACTGGAACGCCGTGCTCCGGCGCAGCGCGTCGGCGCCGCCCTCGATCAGCATATCGACCTGCTCGGGCGGCAGCGCAAGGCGCGTCGGGATCGCTTCCAGCAGTCCCGAGCGCGGCGCGCCCAGCCGGTCGAAACCGATGCGGTCGACGAACGCCACCACATCGTTGCACTTCCAGCCCGGCGGCAGGCCGAGCCGGGCACGCTCGGCGGCAGACAACCCGCAGCGCCAGCGGCGCACCTTGAACGTCCAGTCGTTGATCAGCGCGCTGAACGCCGCGTAGCTCGACCGCACGCTGGCATCGATCGCGGTGTCGGCGGCGGCGGCGACAAGGTCGACGCCTGACGGCCCTTCGAGACGGTTCGCCCAGTCGCCGGACACGCCACGTCCGGCATCGACCACCAGGAACATGATCCGCCGCACCCGCGCCGCCTGATGCTCGGTCATCGGCTCGAACGGCCGCTGCGCGGCCAGGATGCCGATGCTCAGCCCGGAGAGCCCGTAGTTGTCGACGAGGCCACCATCGAGCAGCTTCACGAATTTCATGTCGCCATCGTGGTAGCGCCCGAGCGCCGACGCATAGGACCGCAGCAACGGTTGCGTGGCCGCATTGCTGCGCGCACGCTCGACCCAGTCGGGCAGCCGCGTCGCGCATCCGCCGGGAAACGTCTGCAGCACGATCGGCGCGAACGCCACCGGCACCGCGGCAGAGGCCGCGACTGCATCCGCGATGCGATAGGACGAGATGTCGCTGCACAGCGCATCGAACGTGTCCTTGCCGAAAATGAAGGGCACGCGGTTGTAGATGTCGGAGGCGTTGATCCAGACGGTCGGGCGATCCCCCCGGAACGCCGAGAAGGTCGTCCCCTCGAAGACGTTGTGGTCGAGCCAGCGCGAGAACTGGCTGTCGTTGACACCGCCGCCGAGCGCGCGGCCAAGATTGCCGAGGCTGAGCTCGGTGCGCAGCCCCTCCTCGGCATTGCGCAGCAGGAAGCGCTCGCGGAAGTCGGCCAGCGCGTTGCGCCGCTTCAGGCCATAGTAGGCTGCAGTGACCGACCCGCCGGACACGCCGGACACGAAATCGACGCGGTCGAGCAGCGTCTCCTTGCCGAAACGCACCCGCTCGAGTTCATTGAGCACGCCGAACGAGAACGCGGCAGCTCGGGTTCCGCCGCCCGAGAACGACAGCGCCAAAACTACGTCGCCATCGAACGCCGGCTCGGTGCCGACACCGATATTGGCGGGCTGCGCCGTGCCGAGCGGCTGGTTGGACGGCAGGTTGTAGACCGAGGCGCAGCCGGCCACCGCCAGCGCGCTGACCACCATGACTGCCGCAAAACGCCACCAACGCACTCTACCCACTCCCGAGCCGACGCCCCCGCCGCCCCCGCATTCCGTCCCGCGCCATCGGCGCGATCCGTCACCGTGTCTCGCAATCCCGCCGCAGCGTGAGGCGAAAACCAGAACTCCAGGTTAATGCGCGCGTGCGCGTAACCGTCACCACCACCGCTTGGGCGTAAAGTGCCCGGCCGACTTCTCGACCACCGACCCCAGCGAGATCAGCGTCTCCTCGTCGAACGGCCGGCCGATCAGCTGCAGGCCGAGCGGCAGCCCCTGGCTGTCCTTGCCCGCGGGAACCGCGATGCCCGGCAGGCCCGCCATGTTCACGGTCACCGTGAAGATGTCGTTGAGGTACATTTCCACCGGATCGGCGCCGCCGCGCTCGCCGATGCCGAACGCCGCCGACGGCGTCGCCGGCGTCAGGATGGCGTGGACGCCCCTGGCAAAGCAGTCCTCGAAGTCCTTCTTGATCAGGGTGCGCACCTTCTGGGCGCGCAGGTAGTAGGCGTCATAGTAGCCGGCCGACAGCACATAGGTGCCGATCATGACACGGCGGCGCACCTCGGCGCCAAACCCCTCGGCGCGTGTGTTCTCGTACATGTCGACGATGTTGCGGCCGGGTTCGCGCAGGCCATAGCGCACGCCGTCATAGCGGGCGAGATTCGACGACGCCTCCGCCGGCGCGACAATATAGTAGGCCGGCAGCGCGTACTTGGTGTGCGGCAGCGACACCTCGACGAGTTCGGCGCCCGCGGCCTTCAGCCATTCGGCGCCCTCGCCCCACAGCTTCTCGATCTCCGCCGGCATGCCGTCGATACGGTACTCCCTGGGAATGCCGATCTTCATGCCCTTCACCGAACGGCCGACGGCGGCCTCGTAGTCCGGCACCGGCACGTCCACGGAGGTCGTATCCTTGGGATCGTGGCCGGCCATCGAGCGCATCAGGATCGCGGTGTCGCGCACGGTCCGTGCGAACGGACCGGCCTGGTCGAGCGACGAGGCGAAGGCGACGACGCCCCAGCGCGAGCAGCGGCCATAGGTCGGCTTGAGACCGACGATGCCGGTGAACGCCGCCGGCTGGCGGATCGATCCGCCGGTGTCGGTGCCGGTGGCGCCGAGGCAGAGGTTGGCGGCGACCGCCGCGGCCGAGCCGCCGGACGAGCCGCCGGGCACGAGCCGCGTGTCCGATCCCTCGCGGCGCCATGGATTGACCACCGCACCGAACGCCGAGGTCTCGTTCGACGAGCCCATGGCGAACTCGTCATTGTTGAGCTTGCCGAGCATCACCGCACCGTCGCGCCACAGCTGCGAGGTCACGGTGGATTCGTAGGGCGGCACGAAGTTGCCGAGAATGTTCGAGCAGGCCGTGGTGCGCACGCCCTTCGTCGCGAACAGATCCTTCACGCCGAGCGGGATGCCCTCCAGGGGACCGGCCTGTCCGCTGGCGATCCGGCCATCGGCGGCGCGCGCCATCGTGCGCGCCTGTTCCGGCGTCTCCAGCACATAGGCGTTGAGCGCCCGCGCCTGCTCGATCGCCACGATGTGCGCGTCGGTCAGTTCGAGAGCGGTGAAGGATTTGGCTTGAAGTCCGTCGCGGGCATCCGACAGGGACAGCGAGGTGAGATCAGTCATTCATCAACCGGATCGCAGGAGAAAGGAGAGCGGGGCGGCACGGAGACCGCGGGCGTATGAGTCGAGAGCGTGGTGTCCGGAATCGGCTTCGAGGAGGTCAGCACCGCGAGCGCGGCGTCCATCGCCTTGTCCTGGTCGGCGTCCTTGCCCTGACGCTCCATCGCGTCGAGGTAGGCCATGTAGGCCTGATAGGCTTTCTCGTCGTCGCACAGCAGGCACATTGCGATCTCTCCGGGCTCGCCGGTTACTCGACCACCTTCGGCACCAGGAAGAAGTGATCCTCGGTGGCGGGCGCGTTGGCGACCACCCGGTCGACGATCTCGCCGTCACTGACCACGTCGTGGCGCTTCTTCATGTTCATCGGGGTCACCGACGTCATCGGCTCGACGCCGGCGACGTCGACCTCGGAGAGCTGCTCGACGAACGCCAGCATGGCGTTGAGTTCGCCCTGCAGGTGGGCGACCTCCTCGTCCTTGACCGCGATCCGTGCGAGATGGGCGATCTTGCGCACGGTGGCCGCATCGACTGACATCAACGTGATCCTCAAGGTCCGGATGCCCTCTCCGCCCATGCGAGGCCGGGAGCCGCATCCGATGGTCAAGCCTGGCGGCCATCGGGCCGCATTCAGCCGCCGTATAGAGCATTTCGGCGGCGCACGCCAACTCCATCGGCGGCCGGCCTATCCCCAGCCGGCCATCAACATGCTGATCTGCGGAGCATTTTACATATTGCCGCGGCGGGAACCGGCGGGCGCGCCGACGGCCGTCGCCATGCGTCAGGCCCGAGGCCTGGTCCACCAGCGCCGCAGGGCCACCAGCGACCAGATCGCCTCGACGACGCCGAACGGCCAGGCGCCCTGCAGAAAGCCGTACGCCGACCCCAGAGCACAGGCGGCTGCGAAGCCCAGCACGAACCAGGGACTGCGCTGCTCCAGCGCATAGCACACCAGCATCGCCGACACCGCGAACAGTCCGAACCAGGTCAATGCATCCACAGCGCCATTCCCGCTTTGCGTCGATTGCGGAGCACGTGTTAAGCGATAGCGATGCCCGCGCCAATCCTTCCTCTCATCGACGCCGCCACGCACTGGCCTGAACGTGGCGCGCTGATCGGCCTCGACCTCGGCACCAAGACCATCGGTGTCGCGGTCAGCGATCCCGACCGCCGCGTCGCGACCGGCGTCGAAACGGTGCGCCGCACCGCCTTCACCGCCGACGCCAACCGCCTGCTGGCGCTCGCCGCCGAGCGCAGCGTCGTCGGCTTCATCCTCGGCCTGCCGATCAACATGGACGGCAGCGAAGGCCCGCGCGCGCAGTCGACCCGCGCCTTCGCCCGCAACTTCGCCCGGCTGACGGATCTTGCGATCGGCCTGTGGGACGAGCGGCTGTCGACCGCGGCGGTCGAGCGCGAGCTGATCGCCGCCGACGCCAGCCGGGCCAAGCGCGCCAAGGTGATCGACGAGCATGCCGCGATCTTCATCCTGCAGGGCGCGCTCGACCGCCTCGCCACGCTGCGCCGCTCCGGTGAGACGGCCTGAGGCATGCTGGTCGTCCTGAACGCCCTGCTGCCGGTGTTCATGTTGATCGCTCTCGGCCTCGTCCTGCGCCGCACGCTGCTGCCCGAAGACGGCCACTGGCTCGGCCTCGAACGCATCGTCTACTACGTTCTGTTCCCGGCGCTGCTGATCGTGACACTGGCGCGCGCTGACCTCGCGTCCGTGCCGGCCGCGGACGTCGGCTTCGCGCTCCTGCTCGCCGCGCTCGCCACCTCCGCGCTGAGCCTCGTGATCCGGCCGTTGCTCGCCCGCCTCGGCGTCGACGGCCCGGCCTTCACCTCCGTGTTCCAGGGCGCGACGCGCTTCCAGACTTATGTGGCGCTGTCGGTCGTCGGCAATCTCTATGGCGCCCTCGGCCTGACGCTGGCCTCCGTCGCCACGGTCGCGATGGTGCCGATCCTCAACGTGCTCAGCGTCGCGGTGATGACGCGCTATGCGGCGTCGACGCCGCTGACGCGCTGGCAGGTGCTCGGCCTCATCGTGCGCAATCCGCTGATCTGGGCCTGCCTGATCGGCATCGCCATCAGCCTGACGCGCCGGCCGGTTCCTGCACCGGTTTTTCAGTTCGGCAATGCGCTCGGCAGCGCCTCGCTCGCCGTCGGCCTGCTTGTCACCGGCGCCGGCCTGCGGCTCGATGGCCTGCTGCGCGTCGGGCCGGCGACGGTCGCGGCCGTCGTGCTCAAGCTCGCGGTCATGCCGCTGATCGCCGCCAGCCTGGCGCTGGTGTTCCACCTCGACGGCGCCAATCTCGCGGTCGTCGTCTGCTGCGCCGCGGTGCCGACCTCGTCGAGCGCCTATGTGCTGGCGCGCCAGATGGGCGGCGACGCGCCGTTGCTGGCGCAGATCATCACCCTGCAGACCGCGCTGGCCGCGATCACCATGCCGCTCGCGCTGGCCTTGGTGCGTTAAACCGCGATTTGAAACGACATAATCCGTCACCCTGAGGTGGCCATGCAAAGCATGGCCCTCGAAGGGCGACGGCCCGAGCTGCAAGGTGGGACGACCCAAGCTGCGAGGTCCGGGCCTTCCATCCTTCGAGGCGCGCAAGAGCGCGCACCTCAAGATGACGGAGTTACGGAGTATAAGGTCAGGATGACGGATTACTTTGGCCGCGCGGCCTACCCCTCCGGCAGCGCCCGCGCCAGCAGGCCGCGGCTCTCATCAACCGACAGATCGGCCGAGCCATAGAAATCGCCGCGTGCATCCGTCAGGCGGGTGCGGGCGAATAGCTCGGCATGCGCCGGATGAATGCCGTTCAAGGCCGCCGTGGCAGCCAGCAGCGCCAGCTTCTCGACCGCGGCGCGCGCGAGACGCTCACTGTCGGCGCCACGCAAGGCTTTCGCCACGAACGCAACGGCGTCTGCGGCGCCCGACAGGCCCAGCGTCTCGCCGGCGAGCCCAGCCAGCACCGCCTGTGCCGCGTCCTGCTCGCGCGCCAGCGCCCGCAGCACATCGAGGCACATGACATTGCCCGAGCCTTCCCAGATCGCGTTGACCGGCGCCTCGCGGTAATGGCGCGCCAGAATGCCGTCCTCGACATAGCCGTTGCCGCCAAGGCACTCCATCGCCTCATAGAGGAAGCCGGGCGCGCTCTTGCAGGTCCAGTACTTCACCACCGGCGTCAGCAGCCGCATCCGCGCCGCCTCGCCGGCGTCGGCCGGAGCACGGTCGAAGGAATGACAGAGGCGGAACGTCAAGGCCGTCGACGCCTCGACATGCAGCGCCATGTCGGCGAGCACGCTGCGCATCAGCGGCTGGTCGGCGAGATGCTTCTGGAACACGCTGCGGTGACGCGCGTGATGCAGCGCATGCGCGAGCCCCGAGCGCATCAGGCCGCTGGAGGCGATGGCGCAGTCCTGGCGCGTCAGCGACACCATCTGGATGATGGTGGGCACGCCGCGCCCCTCCTCGCCGAGCCGCAGCGCATACGCGCCGGTGAACTCGACCTCGGACGATGCATTGGAGCGGTTGCCGAGCTTGTCCTTGAGGCGCTGGAAATGGATCTCGTTGACCCGCCCGTCAGGCGTGAAGCGCGGCATGAAGAAACAGGTCAGCCCGCCCTTGGCCTGCGCCAGCACCAGGAAGGCGTCGCACATCGGCGCCGACATGAACCACTTGTGGCCGGTGATGCGGTAGGCGTCGCCGTCGGGCTCGGCACGGGTCATGTTGGCGCGCACGTCGGTGCCGCCCTGCTTCTCGGTCATGCCCATGCCCATGGTCATGCCACGCTTCTGCGGCCACGGCGCGAACGCCGGATCGTAGCTGCGGGTGCCGAGCACCGGCATCACCGCAGCGAGCAGCGCCGGGTCGGTCGCCAGCGCTCCGACCGCGGCGCGCGTCATGGTGATCGGACACAGGTGCCCGGTCTCGACCTGGGAGGCGATGAAGAATTTCGCCGCGCGGATCACCTCCGCGCTGCCGCCCGCCGGGCCGCCCTGTGCGCTCCAGGTCGAGTTATGCAGGCCGCCATGGGCGCTGTGCGCCATCAGCTCGTGGTAGGCCGGGTGGAATTCGACGACGTCGCGGCGAAAGCCCTTGGCGTCGAACAGGCGCAGCTTCGGACCGTTCTCGTTGGCGATGCGACCGCGCTCGGCCATCGCCGCCGAACCCCAGTGGCCGCCGAAGGCCGCGAGCTCGTCCTGCGCGCCATCGCCCGCCGCCGCCCGCACCGCCTCGACCAGCGGCCGGTCCAGCGCGAACAGGTTGACGTCCTCGAATGGCGGGGACTGGTTGAGGACTTCGTGGGTCGCGAACGGCGCGTTCGTCATGAAGCTGGGTCCTGTCGAAACGAATGGTTGCAGGAGACTATGCCTTTCGCGCCCGCTTTGCATCAGGACCGCTCGCGGCGAACGGGCGCGGTCAGCGCGTGGCCGGCCTGATGGCGAAATCCTGCGCCGCGCCGGCCGCCCCCGGCAGCGAGAAGTGCCACCACTCCTTGGCGTAGTTGACAAAGCCGTGCTTCGCCATGGCCGCGACCAGCAGCTGCCGCCAGCGCCGCTGCGCCGGCGTGATGCCGGCGGCTGCCGTGTGCGCCTTGATGTCCGAGCAGTCGTAGCCGGTTCCCATGTCGACGCTGTCATCGGGCGCGCGGCGGGCGGCGTCCGCCGTGCAATCGCCGTAGAGGCGGTTCGGATCGAACGGGGCCGCCACGGATGCGGCGCGCTGCACCAGCGTCAGATCGACGGCGGCGCCGGTGGAATGACCGGAGCGCTCGGCGATGTAGCCGAGGCGGAACAGGTCCGCCTTGCGGAACGCCGGATTGTAGGCGTGCTGGGCCGGCGTCTCGACGCCATCGCGGGACCACGCCACCATCGCCTGCACCGCTCGCACCGGCCGGTAGCAGTCGTAGACCTTCAGCGACAGCCCCTGGCGCGCGAGATCGCCTTGCACCAGTGACAGTGCCTCCGCCACCGGCCGCTTCACGATGCATTCGGCGGCCTCGTAGCCCGGCAGCCGCCGGCCGACGAAATTGTTGACCCCGGCATAGCGGATATCCTGGCGGATGGTCGGGGCGACGGCGCGCAGATAAATAAAGTCATCCGGCAACCGTTGGGCGGTCGCCGCGCCGGTCGCGCCGGCCAGAACCACCGCCAGCGCCGCCCATGCGCCCCACCGCCGGCAAACGGCGGCGAAACCGTGGACTGCGGCGCGTTCCATTTTCATCTCCCGATCAAGGAAAAGTCACCGACCACGCAGGCCCGGCAAAAGCAAGCCGGCGCGGCGGCGGCCCTTGCGGCGCGCAAACGGGGGATAAGTCGGCGGCCGGGAATTCCACCTTGCCCCGCTTTGCAACTGTCCCTATAGGTCTTGCTTTAATGACCGCAGCACCGAAATCGTCCTTTGTCTTCGCCCACCGGCATTTGCTGGGGATCGAAGGCCTTTCCCATCACGACATTTCCGGCCTGCTCGACCTCGCCGAAGAGTATGTCGAGCTCAACCGCCAGGTCGACAAGAAGCGCTCCGACCTGCGCGGGCGCACCCAGGTCAACCTGTTCTTCGAGGCCTCCACCCGCACCCAGTCGTCGTTCGAGATCGCCGGCAAGCGTCTCGGCGCCGACGTCATGAACATGTCGGTGTCATCGTCCTCCATGCGCAAGGGCGAGACCCTGATGGACACCGCGGTTACGCTGAACGCGATGCACCCGGACATTCTGGTGGTGCGCCACCACGCCTCCGGCGCAGTGGAACTGCTCGCCCGCAAGGTCGACGGCTCGGTGATCAATGCCGGCGACGGCGCCCACGAGCATCCGACCCAGGCGCTGCTCGACGCGCTGACCATCCGCCGCAACAAGGGCCGGCTCGAGGGCCTGCTGATCGCGATCTGCGGCGACGTCATGCATTCGCGCGTGGCGCGTTCCAACATCATCCTGCTCAACACCATGGGTGCGCGGGTGCGCGTCGTCGCCCCCTCCACCCTGCTGCCGCCGGGCATCGAGCGCATGGGCGTCGAGGTCGCGCGCGACATGCGCGAGGGCCTCAACGGCGCTGATATCGTCATGATGCTGCGCCTGCAGCGCGAGCGCATGAACGGCTCGCTGATCCCCTCCAGCGGCGAGTACTTCCAGTATTTCGGGCTCGACCAGAAGAAGCTGTCCTACGCCAAGCCGGACGCGCTGGTGATGCACCCCGGACCGATGAACCGCGGCGTCGAGATCGACTCCATCGTGGCCGACGGCGCGCAGTCGCTGATCCGCGAACAGGTCGAGATGGGCGTCGCCGTGCGCATGGCGGTGCTGGAAGCGCTCGCCCGCAACCTGCCGAACGCGTGATGCCATGCTGACCGACCGCCGCCCCATCCTGCTCGCCAACGCGCACATCATCGATCCGTCGCGCGACCTCGACGGCCCCGGCGACGTGCTGATCGCCGACGGCGTCATCCGCGACGCTCGCCGCGGCATCGGCGCCGCCGGCGTCCCCGAGGGCACCGACATCGTCAACTGCGCCGGCAAGGTCGTCGCCCCCGGCCTGATCGACATGCGCGCCTTCGTCGGCGAACCCGGCGCGAGCCATCGCGAATCCTTTGCGTCCGCGAGCCGCGCCGCTGCCGCCGGCGGCATCACCACCATCATCTGCCAGCCCGACACCTCGCCGGTGATCGACAACTCGGCGACGGTGGACTTCGTGCTGCGCCGCGCCCGCGACACCGCGATCGTCAACATCCATCCGATGGCGGCGCTGACCAAGGGGATGCGCGGCGAGGAGATGACCGAGATCGGCCTGCTCAAGGCCGCAGGCGCCGTCGCCTTCACCGACGGCAGCCACAGCGTGATGAACGCCCAGGTGATGCGCCGCGCGCTGACCTACGCCCGCGACTTCGACGCGCTGATCGTGCACCACACCGAGGACCCGCAGCTGGTCGGCGACGGCGTCATGAACGAAGGCGAATTCGCCTCGCGCCTCGGCCTGCTCGGCATCCCCACGGCCGCCGAGGCCGTGGTACTGGAGCGCGACATGCGCCTCGTGGCGCTGAGCGGCGGCCGCTACCATGCCGCCTCGATCTCCTGCGCGGAGTCGCTGGAGATCCTGCGCCGCGCCCGCGACGCCGGCCTCAACGTCAGCGCCTCGGTCTCGATCAACCACCTGACGCTGAACGAGAACGACATCGGCCCCTATCGCACCTTCCTCAAGCTGGCGCCGCCGCTGCGCAGCGAGAACGACCGCCTGGCCCTCGCCGCCGCGGTGGCGTCGGGCCTGATCGACGTGGTGATGTCGGACCACAATCCACAGGATGTCGAGACCAAGCGCCTGCCGTTCGCGGAGGCCGCGGCCGGCGCCATCGGGCTCGAGACCATGCTGCCGGCGGCGCTGCGCCTCGTGCACAATGACGGCCTCAAGCTGCCCGCCCTGATCCGCGCCATGTCGACGCGGCCGGCCGAGCTGCTCGGCCTGCCCGGCGGCACGCTGCGCCCCGGCGCGCCGGCCGACATCATCGTGATCGACACCGAGGTGCCGTGGGTGCTCGATCCCGCCGACCTCAAGTCGGCCTGCAAGAACACGCCTTTCGACGAGGCGAAATTCTCAGGCCGGGTCGAGCGCACCATCATCGGCGGCCGCACGGTGTTCGAGCTGGTCTGACGCGGCCGGACATGTGCTGCGGTGCGCAGTGAACCAGATCTCCTCACCAATCATGAGGAGAAATATCCAATGATGTGGCAGGATGTCCCGATCGCTCGGCTCCACCGCAAGGAAATGCAATGTCGCGTGAACTGATGCTGCTGGCGGCTCTCGCGCTCGGCTACCTCCTGGGATCGATCCCGTTCGGGCTGATCCTGACCAGGCTCGCCGGCGGCGGCGACATCCGCGCCATCGGCTCCGGCAACATCGGCGCCACCAACGTCCTGCGCACCGGCCGCAAGGGCCTCGCCGCAGCCACCCTGGTCGGCGACCTGCTCAAGGGTACGGTCGCGGTGATCATCGCCGGCTTCACGGCCGGGCCGGAGGCCGCCATGGCGGCGGCGCTCGGCGCCTTCCTCGGCCATCTCTTCCCGGTGTGGCTCAATTTCAAGGGCGGCAAGGGCGTCGCCACCTATATCGGCGTGCTGCTCGGGCTGTTCTGGCCGGCGGCTCTCGCCTTCGCCGTGGTCTGGCTGGCCACCGCCGCGACCTCCCGCTACTCCTCGCTCGCGGCGCTGGTCGCCAGCGCAGTGACGCCGCTGTCGCTGTGGTGGTTCGGCCACTATCCGCTGGCGGTTCTGTTCGTGGTGCTGACGTTGCTGCTGTGGTGGAAGCACCGCCCCAACATCGAGCGCCTGATGAACGGCACCGAGAGCCGGATCGGCGGCAAGGGCTGACCTGGTCTCCCCGAAGCGATTGTCGCCATGACAAAGTTGCGCGACACTGATCTCCCGCCGGGGAGATCGACGTGGACAGCCAGCCGCTCGACGTTTCATCGCTGACCGACACGGAGCGGCGCGACTGGCTGCGGCTGATCCGCAGCGAGCATGTCGGCCCCCGGACCTTCCACATGCTGCTGCGCCGCTGCGGCAGCGCATCCGCCGCGCTCGGCGCCCTGCCTGAATTGGCACGCCGCGGCGGCGCCGTGCGGGCGGGCCGGGTCTGCAGCGTCGCGGACGCGGACCGCGAGCTCACTGATGCGCAGCGGCTCGGCGTACGCCTGCTCGCCTGCACCGAGACCACCTACCCGTCCCGCCTGGTACAGATCGACGATCCGCCCCCGCTGCTTGCCGTGCACGGCGCGATCGAGGCGCTGCAGCGGCCGATGCTCGCCATCGTCGGCGCGCGCAATGCCTCCGCTGCCGGGCAGAAGTTCGCGCAGACGCTGGCCCACGATCTCGGCGACGCGGGCTTCGTCGTCGTCTCGGGACTCGCGCGCGGCATCGACCAGGCCGCGCATCGCGCCGCGCTCGCCGGCGGCACGGTCGCGGTGCTGGCCGGCGGCCTCGACCGCATCTATCCGCCTGAGCATGCCGACCTGTTTGCCGCAATCACGCGGTCGGCGGGATGCGCTGTTTCGGAGATGGCGCTCGGCCATACCGCACGCGCCCACGACTTTCCGCGCCGCAACCGCCTGATCTCGGGCCTGTCGCTCGGCGTCGTGGTGGTGGAAGCGGCGGAGCGCTCCGGCTCGCTGATTACCGCACGCTTCGCCGCCGAACAGGGCCGCGAGGTGTTCGCGGTGCCGGGATCGCCGCTCGATCCGCGCTGCGCCGGCACCAACGGCCTGATCAAGCAGGGCGTGGCGCTCATCACCTCGGCCGCCGACGTCATCGATGTCGTGCAGCCGATCCTCGGGCAGTGGCAGCCGGCGATGCGCGAGCCCGACGCCGATCCGCCCGGCATCGATCCGGACACAGGCGAGCGCAGCCGCATCGTCGCCCTGCTCGGTCCCACGCCCGTGAGCATCGACGATCTCATCCGCCTGTCGGGCAGTTCGCCCGCCGTGGTGCGTACGGTGTTGCTGGAGCTCGAGCTCGCTGGCCGGCTCGAACGGCCCGGCGGCAGCCTCGCCGCACTGCGCGGCTGATCGCGGACTGCCCCGGCTGTCGTCATCACGCCAGAAAGATGCTGCCGCGTTGTGGCCCGACAATTCAGGCAGCTGCAGTTTTGCCGCTCGCCACGGACGAGCGCAGCTGACGGACGGATACCCCCGGCCCATCTGCGGTGCTAAAATACCGCTAAAAACGACACGTCCACAGGTTGTGAATCTCTGAACGCAAAACCATATGTATATGAAATTGGCCTGAAATCGGCCTGCAGCCTTGCCGGTTCCTTAAGCGATCACCGGATGTCCATTTGACAGGACCGGCCGATTTACCCATGTATCGGCCAGCGTGGCCGGCGCGACTCTCGCGGAATCGGCTTGCATTCTTCCCATAAGTTATTGGAAAGACATGAATATCGTTATTGTCGAGTCGCCCGCAAAGGCCAAGACGATCAATAAGTATTTGGGGTCGTCCTACGAGGTTCTGGCCTCGTTCGGCCATGTTCGCGACCTGCCGGCCAAGAATGGATCGGTGGATCCAGAGTCCAATTTCAAGATGATCTGGGAAGTCGACGCCAAGGCGGCCGGCCGGCTCAACGACATCGCCCGCGCCGTCAAGGGCGCCGACAAGCTCATCCTGGCGACCGACCCTGATCGCGAGGGAGAAGCCATTTCCTGGCACGTCCTGGAGGTGCTCAAGGAAAAGCGCGCGCTCAAGGACCAGGAAATCGAGCGTGTGGTGTTCAACGCCATCACCAAGCAGGCCGTCACCGAGGCGATGAAGCATCCGCGCCAGATCGACGGCGCCCTGGTCGACGCCTACATGGCGCGCCGGGCGCTCGACTACCTGGTCGGCTTCAACCTCTCCCCGGTGCTGTGGCGCAAGCTGCCCGGCGCCCGCTCCGCCGGCCGCGTGCAGTCGGTGGCGTTGCGCCTCGTCTGCGACCGCGAGCTGGAGATCGAGAAGTTCGTCGCCCGCGAGTACTGGTCGCTGGTCGCGACGCTGTCGACGCCGCGCGGCGACAATTTCGAGGCTCGCCTCGTCGGCGCCGACGGCAAGAAGATCCAGCGCCTGGACATCGGCTCGGGCGCGGAAGCCGAAGACTTCAAGAAGGCGATCGAGGCGGCGAACTTCACCGTGTCCACGGTGGAAGCCAAGCCCGCGCGCCGCAACCCCTACGCCCCGTTCACGACCTCGACGCTGCAGCAGGAAGCGAGCCGCAAGCTCGGCTTCGCGCCGGCGATTACCATGCGCATCGCCCAGCGCCTCTATGAAGGCGTCAATCTCGGCGGCGAAACCACCGGCCTCATCACTTATATGCGTACCGACGGCGTGCAGATCGCCAACGAGGCGATCGTCCAGGCGCGCAAGGTGATCGGCGAGGACTACGGCCGCGAGTACGTGCCGGAGCAGCCGCGCCAGTACCAGACCAAGGCCAAGAACGCCCAGGAAGCGCACGAAGCCATCCGCCCGACCGACCTGTCGCGCCGTCCGCGCGACATGGCCAAGAAGCTCGATCCGGACCAGGCCAAGCTCTATGAGCTGATCTGGCTGCGCACCATCGCCAGCCAGATGGAATCGGCCGAGCTCGAGCGCACCACCGTCGACATCACCGCCAAGGCCGGCGCCCGCACGCTGGAGCTGCGCGCCACCGGCCAGGTGGTCAAGTTCGACGGCTTCCTCGCGCTCTATACCGAAGGCACCGACGACGCCGGCGACGACGACGACAGCCGCCGCCTGCCTGCCATGAGCGAGGGCGAAGCGCTCAAGCGCGAGGGCCTCGCGGTCAACCAGCATTTCACCGAGCCGCCGCCGCGCTTCTCCGAAGCCTCGCTGGTCAAGCGCATGGAAGAGCTCGGCATCGGCCGCCCCTCGACCTACGCCTCGATCATTCAGGTGCTCAAGGACCGCGGCTATGTGAAGCTCGACAAGAAGCGGCTGCACGGCGAGGACAAGGGCCGCGTCGTGATCGCGTTCCTGGAAAACTTCTTCGCGCGCTATGTCGAGTTCGACTTTACCGCGAACCTCGAAGAGCAGCTCGACCGCATCTCCAACAACGAGATCTCCTGGCAGCAGGTCCTCAAGGACTTCTGGCAGGACTTCGTCGGCGCCATCAACGACATCAAGGACGTGCGCGTC
This sequence comes from Bradyrhizobium sp. U87765 SZCCT0048, assembly GCF_018131225.1. Classification (GTDB taxonomy): domain Bacteria; phylum Pseudomonadota; class Alphaproteobacteria; order Rhizobiales; family Xanthobacteraceae; genus Bradyrhizobium_A. The sequence continues at coordinate 2,961,696 of NZ_JAFCMM010000001.1, forward strand.
TCGCAGGTGCTTGACGTGCTGGACGAGATGCTGGGTCCGCACATCTACACCCCGCGCGAGGACGGCGGCGATCCGCGCCAGTGCCCGACCTGCGGCACCGGCCGGCTCAACCTCAAGGCCGGCAAGTTCGGCGCCTTCGTCGGCTGCTCGAACTATCCGGAATGCCGCTACACCCGCCCGCTCGCCTCTGGCGGCGAAGGCGGCGGCGACCGCGTGCTCGGCCAGGATCCGGACACCGGCTTCGACGTCGCGGTGAAGTCGGGCCGGTTCGGACCCTACATCCAGCTCGGCGAGCAGAAGGACTACGCCGAGGAGGAGAAGCCCAAGCGCGCCGGCATTCCCAAGGGCATGTCGCCGGGCGATGTCGAGCTCGAGCTCGCGCTCAAGCTGCTGGCGCTGCCACGCCAGGTCGGCATCCATCCCGAGGATGGCGAGCCGATCAAGGCCGGCATCGGCCGCTTCGGTCCCTACGTCCAGCACAACAAGACCTATGCCAGCCTCGAGGCCGGCGACGACGTCTACACCATCGGCCTCAACCGGGCGGTGGCGCTGATCGCCGACAAGATCGCCAAGGGCCCGAGCAAGCGCCGGTTCGGCGCCGATCCCGGCAAGCCCGTGGGCGAGCATCCCGAGCACGGCACCATCAGCCTCAAGAGCGGCCGCTATGGTGCCTATGTGACCGCTGCCGGCATCAACGCCACCATCCCGTCCGACAAGGCGCCGGACGCGCTGACGCTGGCCGAGGCCATCGCGCTCATCGACGAGCGCGCGGCCAAGGGTGGCGGCAAGAGCGGCGGCAAGAAGGCCGCGCCGAAGAAGGCCGCCAAGGCCAAGGCCCCGGCCAAGGGCAAGACCGCCAAGGCCGCCGACGGCGAGGACGGCAAGCCGGCCGCCAAGGGCAAGTCCACGGCCAAGCCGGCGGCCAAATCCGCCGCCAAGACGGCCAAGCCCCGCACCGCTGCGGCGCCGAAGGCGGTCAAGGCGCCGGCCAAACCCATTGCAAAGAAAGCCGCGGGAAAAGCCCGCGGATGAGGCATGATCCGAAAATCGGGGAATCGGTTTTCGGCGCATGTCCAAAGCAACGAAAGACAAGACCTCATTGAAGAAGACCCCTCGCGCGCACGATGCGTTCCCTGACCGGGACAGCATCGTCGCGTTCATTCGCGCCCAGCCCGGCAAGGTCGGGACGCGCGAAATCGCCCGCGAATTCGGGCTCAAGAATGCCGCCCGCGTCGAGCTCAAGCGCATCCTGCGCGAACTCCGCGAGACCGGCGTCATCGCCAGGAAGGGCAAGGCCCTGCACGAGACGGCGACGCTGCCGCCGACCATCGTGGCCGACGTCACCGGCAAGGACGAGGACGGCGAGCTGCTCGCCGTACCCGCCGAATGGAGCGAGGACGGCGAACCGCCGAAAATCCGTCTCTACCTGCCCCGGCGGCCCCAGCCGGGCACCGCGGCCGCCGTCGGCGACCGCGCCCTGCTGCGCATCGATCGCATCGAGGGCGACGACGTCGCCGCCTATCGCGGCCGCGTCATCAAGATCCTCGACCAGGCGCGCAACCGCGTGCTCGGCATCTACCGCGCCCTGCCCCATGGCGGCGGCCGGTTGATTCCTGTCGACAAGAAGCAGGCCGGCCGCGAGCTGTCGATCGCCGAGGCCGACAGCGCCGGCGCCAGGGATGGCGACCTCGTCAGCGTCGACCTGCTGCGCAGCCGCGGCTATGGCCTGCCCGCGGGCCGGGTCAAGGAGCGGCTGGGCTCGCTGAGCACCGAGAAGGCCGTCAGCCTGATCGCGATCCATGCCCACGAGATTCCGCTGGAATTTCCGAGGCCCGTGCTGGACGAAGCCGAGGCCGCGCGCCCTGCGACGCTGGAAGGCCGCGAGGACTGGCGCGACATCGCGCTGGTCACCATCGATCCGCCCGACGCCAAGGACCATGACGACGCCGTGCACGCGATACCGGATCCCGATCCGGCCAACCGCGGCGGCTTCATCGTCCATGTCGCCATCGCCGACGTCGCGTTCTACGTGCGGCCGGGCTCTGCGCTCGACCGCGAAGCGCTCAAGCGCGGCAACTCGGTGTACTTCCCCGATCGCGTCGTGCCGATGCTGCCCGAGCGCATCTCCAACGACCTGTGCTCGCTGAAGCCATCCGAGCCGCGCGGCGCCCTCGCGGTACGCATGGTGATCGGCCCCGACGGCCGCAAGATCTCGCACACCTTCCACCGCGTGCTGATGCGCTCGGCGGCGAAGCTGAACTATGCACAGGCCCAGGCGGCGATCGACGGCCGGCCCGACGACATCACCGGCCCGCTGCTCAAGACCATCCTCGAGCCACTCTATGCCGCCTATGCCTGCGTCAAGCAGGCCCGCGACGCGCGCGACCCGCTCGATCTCGACCTGCCGGAACGCAAGATCCTGCTGAAGGCCGACGGCACCGTCGACCGTGTCGTGGTGCCCGAGCGCCTCGACGCCCACCGCCTGATCGAGGAATTCATGATCCTCGCCAACGTCGCCGCCGCGGAGACGCTGGAGAAGAAGTCGCTGCCGCTGATCTACCGCGTGCACGACCAGCCGACGGCGGAGAAGGTCCACAATCTTCAGGAATTCCTCAAGACACTGGACATGAACTTCGCCAAGAGCGGCGCGCTGCGTCCCGAAATGTTCAACCGCGTGCTGGCGCAGGTCAAGGGACACGACGCCGAACCGCTGGTCAACGAAGTGGTGCTGCGGTCGCAGTCGCAAGCCGAATATGCGTCGGAGAACTACGGCCATTTCGGCCTGAACCTGCGCCGCTACGCGCACTTCACCTCGCCGATCCGCCGCTACGCCGACCTCGTCGTGCACCGCGGCCTGATCCGCGCGCTCGGCCTCGGCGCCGGCGCCCTGCCCGATAACGAAACCGTCGAGACCCTCAACGAGATCGCCGCCAGCATCTCGCTGACCGAACGGCGCGCGATGAAGGCCGAGCGCGAGACCGCCGACCGCCTGATCGCACACTTCCTCGCCGACCGCGTCGGCGCGACCTTTACGGGGCGGATCTCCGGCGTCACGCGCGCCGGGCTGTTCGTCAAGCTGACCGACACCGGCGCCGACGGCCTCATTCCAATCCGCACGCTCGGCACCGAGTTCTACAACTATGACGAGGCCCGCCACGCGCTGATCGGCTCGCGCAGCGGAACCATGCATCGCCTCGGCGATGTCGTCGAGGTGCGCCTCGTCGAAGCCGCACCGGTCGCCGGTGCATTGCGCTTCGAGCTGCTGTCCGAAGGCACCACAGCGAGGAGCCGCCGCCGGCCGGAACGCGGCCGGGCGCCCGACGCCCGCCCTGCCGAGTTCCGCAAGGCGGCCGGCCACAACGACAAAACCGACCGCAAGCGCAAGCCGAAGAGCAAGGCCGGCAAGCATACTGCGCGCAAGGGCAAGCCAAAGAAGGGCAAGCGATGACACCGGACCCGCTGTCCACCTGGACCCCGAAAGACGCCGAGCCTCCCAGGCGCGACGCCTGGCTCGCAATCAAGCGCGGCTTCCGCTGCCGCTGCCCGCGCTGCGGCGAAGGCAAGGTGTTCCGCGCCTTCCTCAAGGTCGCCGACCGCTGCTCGGTGTGCGGCCAGGACTTCAGCCATCATCGCGCCGACGACTTGCCGGCCTATCTCGTGATCGTCATCGTCGGCCACATCGTGGTGCCGCTGGCACTGTGGATCGAGACCGACTATGCGCCGCCGGTGGCGCTGCAGCTCGCGATCTATCTGCCATTGACGGTGATCGCCTCGCTTGCTCTGCTGCAGCCGGTCAAGGGCGCGGTGGTGGCGCTGCAATGGGCGTTCCGGATGCACGGCTTCGACGACGAGGCCAAGCCGGACGCTTCCGCCTCGCAGAATTAGCGATCGCCGGCATGCCCGAGGACGGCAATTCAAAAAAGACAACACTTCAAGAACAACACGCAGGATCCGGGATGAACGCGCCACTGGCTTTTCCGAACAACAAGGACAAGGAAGACGACAGCCATCCCTATGTCCGCCCCAAGGATGCCGCGACGCTGATCCTGATCGATCGCAGCGGCAGCCGGCCGAAGGTGCTGGTCGGCAAACGCCACGACAAGGTGGTGTTCATGCCGGGCAAGTACGTGTTTCCCGGCGGCCGCGTCGACAAGACCGACAACCGCGTGCCGGTGGCCGCGCCGATCCCGCCCGCGCTCGAAGCAAGCCTGTTGCGCGGCCGGCCGAAGACCGAGCCGTCGCGCGCCCGCTCGCTCGCCGTCACCGCGATCCGCGAAGCCTGCGAGGAGACCGGCCTTTGCCTCGGCCGCAAGGTCGACGACAGCCGCGCCGTCAAACTCGACGGCGTGTGGAAGTCGTTCACCGACAACGGCCTGCTGCCCGATCCGTCGGGCCTGTTCCTGATCGCCCGGGCCATCACCCCGCCGGGACGCGTGCGGCGCTTCGACACCCGCTTCTTCTCGGCCGAGGCCTCCGCCATCACCCATCGCATTCCCGGCGTCGTGCATGCCGACGCCGAGCTCGTCGAGCTGGTATGGGTGGAGATCGGGTCGGAGCCGCTGGCGGATGCGCACAACATGACCAAGGCGGTTCTGCGCCAGCTCGAGATTCGCCTCGCCAATGGCCCGCTGCGCCACGACGCACCGATCCCGTTCTTCCACTGGTACGACGGCGCCATGCGCATGGACACGCTGACCGCGACGCTCTGACACCCTCGCCTTTCGGCGCGATGAAAAAGCCTCGTGCAACCCTGCATCGCGATGCCGGGGCACACCCTTGCGCGCAACCGCCGACGGCATAGATCAGTTCCCATCGTCACTGAGGTGATCATTTCGCGGGGGAATTCTGGATGGCCGGCCAACGTCAACTGCACCTCGGCGCGTTCATGCGCCCGATCAGCATTCACACCGGCGCCTGGCGCTATCCTGGCGCGTTTCCCGACGCGAATTTCAACCTTTCGCACATCAAACGTTTCATCCAGACGCTCGAGCGTGGAAAATTCGATGCGTTCTTCATGGCCGACCATCTGGCCGTGCTCAACATGCCGATCAACGCGCTCAAGCGCAGCCACACGGTGACGTCGTTCGAACCGTTCACCTTGCTCTCGGCACTGTCGGGCGCGACCGAGCGCATCGGCCTCGTCGCCACAGCATCAACAACATTTGACGAGCCCTATCACATCGCCCGGCGCTTCGCCTCGCTCGACCATATCAGTGGCGGCCGCGCCGGCTGGAATATCGTCACCACCTCCAATCCTGACGCCGCGCTGAACTTCGGCCTCGACGACCACATGGAGCATGACGAGCGCTACCGCCGCGCCCGCGAGTTCTACGATGTCGTCACCGGCCTGTGGGATTCCTTCGCCGACGATGCCTTCGTCCGCGACGTCGAGAGCGGCATCTACGTTGATCCACAGCGCATGCATGTCCTCAATCACAAGGGCAAGTATCTGTCAGTGCGCGGTCCGCTCAACATCGCGCGCCCGGTGCAGGGCTGGCCAGTGATCGTGCAGGCCGGCGCATCGGAAGCCGGCAGGCAGCTCGCCGCCGAGACCGCGGAAGTGATCTTCGGCGCTTCCGCCAACATTGCCGCCGGCCAGCAGTTCTACGCCGACGTCAAGGGCCGCCTCGACAAGCTCGGCCGCGACCGCGACCATCTCAAGATCCTGCCCGGCGCCTTCGTGCTGGTCGCCGACAGCGACGAGGAGGCGCGTGAAAGGCTCGCCCTGCTCGACAGCAGGGTGCACTACGATTCCGGCATCGCCTCGCTGTCGATCGCACTGGGGCACGACGCCTCGGGCTTCGATCCCGACGGCCCGCTGCCCGAGATTCCGGAGACCAACGCCAGCCAGAGCGGCCGCGCCCGCGTCGTCGAGGCAGCGCGGCGCGACAATCTCACGGTGCGCCAGCTAGCCCGCCGGCTCGGCGGCTATTCCGGCCTGAAGTTCATCGGCACGCCGAAGACCATTGCCGACCAGATGGAGGAATGGCTGGTGAGCGAAGCCAGCGACGGCTTCAACATCATGTTCCCCTACCTGCCGGAAGGCCTCGACGACTTCGTCAATCGCGTCGTGCCGGAACTGCAGCGCCGCGGCATCTTCCGCCGCGACTACGAGGGCGCGACGCTGCGCGAGCATCTCGGCCTGCCGCGGCCGAAGAACCGCTTTTTCGACTGATCGTCAGCCGGCGTTGCTGCCGGTCAGCCGAACACCATCCCTCGACGACGCTCCAAAGGGCCGGACGCAGCACGTCCGGCCCTGCGTCTTGATCGATCAGCGCGCGGCGAGGTTGCGCCGCTCCTCCTCCGTCAGCGCCTCCTGCTGGATCGGTGACAGCGTACCGTTGCCGACCAGCTGCAGCACGCTGTTGGTGTTGTAGCTCTGGTCGCGCGAACGCTTCCGATCATCGTCATCGCGCTTCGGCGACGCCGATCCGTCACCGCCGCCATAGCCCAGCACCTCGACCATGATGATCGATGGCTGGCCATCGTTGCGCGGCGGCGGCGCCGCCGCCTGCTGGGTTGCAGCCGTCGTATTGGAAGCTGCCGTCAGCGCCGCGGTCGGCGGTCCCTGAACGGTGGCGACCCCGGTAACCGTCCCCTGCCCGCTGATGTTGGCGGCATTCAGCACCTGCAGCGCAGCGAGGTTGAGATTGCCGGAGAAGCGGACACCCGCCTCGCCGAGGTCGATGGTGCCGAGCGGCGCCACCAGATCGATATTGCCGCGGGACACCTGCGGCAGCGGCTGCAGCGTCGCGAACCCGGCGCCGGATGCCGGCGCCGTCGGCGCCAGCGTCACATTGCCATAGCCGTCGTAGACGCGCTTCGGCGGCGAGAAGATCGTCGTCGTCTTCGAGCCGCGGCCGGCGTTGATGTCGCCGGTCGCCGACCACACCAGGATGTCACCGCCGAACGTGGTCATGACACGGCTCTGTCCGAGCAGCACGCTGCCGAGCGAGTAGATGTCGATGCTGCCCGCGCCTTGGGTGATGAGGCCGGCCTTGGCGCCGGGCGTGACGCCTTCCACGCCGACGAGCGTCTGCCCGCCCGGCGCCAGGATCTGGATGTCCCCGCCGAACTCCGTCCGGATGCCGGCATCGGCGAGGAATGTCCCGCCCGAACCGTTGGGTGCCAGACCGCTGAACATCGTGATGCCACCGGCGTAGGTGATCGGCTTGCCTTGGCCGTCGACACTCGGGAACAGCGTTGCAATGGCCTCACGGCCGCGGAGATAGCTGCCGTAGCGCTTGCTCGTCGGGTCGTTGTATTCGCGACCGCTGGCGGTCAGCTCGGCGTAATAGACCTGCCGGACGAATACACCTTGCTGCTCCGCCGGGAGGGCCAGGAAATAGCTCAGCGCGTCAGCTGCTGTTCCCTTGTAACCGAAGCGCTGCTGCAGCCACGTCAGCAACTCCTGGTCGTAGGCGTGCACCACCTTGCCGCTGCCGGCGAGCGCCGTGCCATCGCCGGGCAACTGATTGGCTGCATTGAAGTACAATTTTGCGAAGGCGGCATAATCAGGACCGTTGGCGCCGGCGCCGACGACTGTCGTGATGCCCGCACCGTTGGACTTGCTCAGCGAGCTGTTGAGCAGGTCGCCGACGCTCGCCAGCGTGCCGTAATATCCCTGATACAGGTTGCGGCCCGCTTCCACATCGAGCAATCCCGGACCGGCGATCGTCACCGACTGATAGATGATGTCGCGCCCGGCCCGGATCAGCGAAATGTCGTTCGGTCCGACGTTGAAGAACACATCCGGCGTCGTCCCTGTGCCCACGATGTCGCGCCCCGCGATCATCTGGAACGGCTTGGCGACCGTGTACCATGTCGTCAGCGCCGGCCTGAAGTCGAGCGTCGGGAAGTTCTGCAAGGCCTGGCCAACAATCAGGTCGACGATATCGACACCGGCGTAGATCAGCGCCGGCCGCGTGTCACCGGCATGCAGGTTGGTCGCGGTATCCGGCCCGAACGCGATCGGGCTGGTCCCGGTCATGGCATAGCCCGAGTCCGGACTGGCGTTGGTCGTGCCCGCGGCCACATTGCCAAAGGTCTGGGCAAAAACCGGATGGAACGGGGTGGCCACGCTGCTCATCGCCGCACCGGACATGGCCACGACCTGGGTCGAGCCATAGATCGAGCCGGCCGCCAGCAATTCGAGCTGGCCGAACGGCGACGGCATCAGCTCGATGGCCGGGAAGGAGAGCCCGGACCAGGGCTCTGCGAAGCGGATATTGCCATTGGCAGCCGCCACGATCAGCGTGCCGGGATAGAAGCCATTGCCGTTCTGCGTGGCGCCCTGCCCCGCATTGTTGACGTTCAAGGGCGCGACGTCGCCGCCAGCCGCGTACAGGCTGATCGACGTCGCGGGGGTCCACAAGGCAAAGCTCGAAGCCCCCCCGCCGGCATAGAACGTCCCGTTCGCGCTGAGCGTGTAGGGCGTGCCGTTCTGGTCGACCGGCACGCCCATGCCGGCATCCGCAGCACCGCCGAGAACGAGATCCCCGCGGGTGACGATACTGACGTTGCCGTCGCCCGGCGTCACCATCGGACCAGGCGTTTTGAGCGAACGTCTGAACGTGTTGGCGTCGAGCGCGCGCGGATCCAGCGACGAGAAATAGGCGCCGCTGGTGGCTTGAGCGAGCGCGCCGACCGCACCCGCAGTGATCGTGATGTTGCCGCGCAAATCGGCGATCGATCCGAAATAGTCGGCCCGCAGACCCGACGGGCCGGTGGGAATGACTGGATTGAGCACGCCACCGATCTTCACGACGAGATCGCCGCCGCCGGTCTGCACCAGCGTTCCATCCGACAGCACGCGTCCGGTGGACGCGACGGCGAGATCGAGGCCAGTCGAACCGTTGACGCTATTGAGGTTCAGCACCCCCGCGTTTCGCCCCGCGATAACCGTCAGGTTGCCGCCGCCGAGCGTACCGATGCCCTGGAAGCCGACCACGCTGGCGTCCGGGGACGTCGCACTGCCGTTTGTCGCGGCATAGGTGCCGAAATTGATCCACCACGACGTCGGCTGCGTGGCGAAGCCGCCACCGCCCTGCCGCCACAGCCAGTTGCCAGTTCGGTCGGTGTCGGCCCAGCGGATGGTGTTATCGGAGACCGCGATGTTGCCGGTGACGTCGCCCTGGGCGGAGACCAGCACGTCGCCGCCATGCTCGGGATACCAGGCTTGATATGCGGCCTGTGCGACTGCCGCCTTGCCGGCGTTGCTTGCGCCAAGCAACGTGCCATCGTTTTGCAAGCCGCGCGGCTGGTTGAAGGGATTGCTGCCATCGGACGCCGTGACCGGCGCCGACTGCGTGCCGGCGGTATAGACGCCATAGAGCGATTGCTCGCTGAAGCTGCCACCGGCGATCAGGTCGAGATTTCCCGTCCCCGTCCGCAGCACACTGGGCACCATGCCAAGCAATGTCGAATTGTCGACCACGACGCAAGCCGTGTTGCCGTAGTGCGAGCACCCATAGTCGTTAGGGCCGTTCGCGCTATATCTGGTGCCTCCATAATAGTAGAAATAGCTCTTGGTGTGCTTGACAGCGCTATGAGCGTCCGTGAGCGTGAGATTGCCGCTGACACCCGACGCCTTGAGGCCGCTCGCCGGGCGGACGATGCGCGTGTCGGCAGCCGCAAGGTCGGCGCCGGCAACGCCGCGGACAGACCATGACAGTGAGCCCTGTGGCAGCATCGGCGCGATGGCCACGAGCCCGCCTTGCAGGCGGGTCGGAGCGGTCGAGCTCGCCATTTGCACGTTGGTGCCGACCGGGATGATCCCCTCGAACGGCACATGGGTGTCGCTGTTGGTCGTCACCGCCGCCGTGAACACGCCAAGCGAAACTCCGGCGGGCCAGGTCATCGCGGTGATGCTGACGGTTGTCGGCAGCACAGAACCCGAAGCAAGCTGCGCGCCCGCCGGGATCGTCGTCGCCGATCCGAGCACCGTGCCGGCCGGATACAGCACGTTGCCGCTGCCATCGAGCACGTTACCGGTGAGCCGCGTGCCCGCGGGCAGCGTCACACCGGCCGCCAGCGTCACCGGGACCGGGATCGCGGTATTGGCGCTGATGGTCGCCGGGTTGATATTGATCGCATAGCGCAGCGACAACCCTGCAGTGTTGGGGAAGCTGGTGCCGCTGCTGAGCACCAACGGCAGCAACGTCTCCACGCTGCCCCTCTGCACGCCGGTCCAGAGCAGCCAGCTGTTGTCGTCCGGCGATGCGGGCGTCGGCGCAGGCATAAAGCCGTCGGAAACGCTGCCGACGATATCGAGATTGCCGCTGGCCCGCAGCACCAGCGCGCCAGGCTCACCTGAGCCATAAACGCCGGTCTTCTGGAAATTCGGGTTGATGCTCTGGTAGCGCAGGCCGGCGAGATCGAGATCGCCGGCCACTGTCAGGGTGCCGGTCGGGTTCGCTGCGCTGGGAACACCGTCGATCTCGACGCCGGGGCGCAGATGGAAGGCAGACGTGTAAGCTCTCAATCCCGCAAGACGCCCCTGCAGGCCGCCGTTGGCAAGCGCCGCGGTCATGAAAGCCTGATTTTGTACGTCGATCTGGTTGAGGCCGACAAAGCCCGTCGAGACCGACACCGGACTGGTGTCGCCATTGTCCTGGACGATGGTGCCGTAGGCATCGGTCGGCGCATACGTCCAGAAGCCGTTGACCGCGATGCTCTGCGCACCGCGGATGTTGAGCAGACCAGACGCATTGATGTTGATGTCGCCCGATGTTTCGCCGGTGCGCGAGGCATTGAGATTGATCTCGCCATAGGCGACGCCGTCCGGCGTTGACAGGTCGATGGTCGCGCCGCCCGCCAGCACGAGCTGACCGCGGGTCGCGGTCAGTTCGACATGGCCGCGGTTCTTGGCCTCGATCGGCTGGCGGTAGCTGTCGACCTGCAGCACGGTACCGTGGGCGTCGAGCACCGCGGTCGAGGCCAGCGTCAGGCCGTTGATGGCCGACAGGCGGATGGTGCCGGGCATCGCGCCCGATGCATCGATGGTGCCGACAACGGTGAGGCTGCCGCCATCGACCGAGACGGTGATGTTGTGCGCCCTGACGCCGTCGCCGATGACAAGATCGCCGGACTTGATATCGAAGCTGCGGCTGTCGAAGAAGCCGCCCTGGTTGAGCGTGGCGTTGAGGCCGGCGAAATCGGCGAGCGTACCGGCGGTGACGCTGAACGCGCCGCTGGTGGCCCCGGCGGTGGCGGCACCGTTCAAAGCGCCACCGAACGCGACCGCTCCATTGCCGGCATTGACGGTGATCGAGCCGGCATTGGCATGGATCGCCGAGACATCGATCACCGATCCAGCCGCCTGGGTCACATTGCCCTGCACGCTGTTGAGGATGACGGCGCCGCCGAAACCGTAGACGGTCGCGCGCTGGATCATCGACGGCTGGCCTGACAAGTCGAGGCGGCTGCCGGCGTTCAGAGTGATGTCGTTGGTGGCATTGACCACCAGCTTGCCGCTGGGCAGCAGGATGGTGCTGGCGATGGCGACGCTGTCACCGCTAAGGTCGATCTCGGCGCCCGACACCGTGGAGCTTGCGGTGCTCGGCGCGAGACCCGCGGGGGTGACGACATTGAGCGCGCCGCCTGCCGCATAGGCCATGATCGACTTCTGCACGCCGGTGAGCAGCGGCGTCGACAAGGTCAGGTTGCCGCCGGTGCCGCTCTGGCCGAACACCGCGCCTGCCGCGGTGCTTGGCGCCTGGTAGACGAACAGCGAGCTGTTGCCGGCCGAGACGATCTGCGTGCGGGCGACAAGGTTGACGTTGCCGAAGCCGTAGATGACCCGGCTCGCCGAGGTGGTGTCGAGTGAGACGAACTTGCCGAAGTCAATCTCATTCGCGACAAGATTGAGCGTCCCGCTCCCGGTCCCTGCCCCTCCCGCAAGCACCGGCGGGAGCGTCGCGCCGGTGATGCCGTTCCAGGCGATCCTGCCGGCGGCGATGGTCGCGCTGTCGCCGGCCGAGCCATAGCCGTAGATCGCCGGCGTGTTGAAGGTGAGGTTGATCCCCGCCGCGGTCGCATCGAGGCCGGTCGAGCCGAACACATTGATGGCATTGGCTGCGGCCAGCGTGATGGTCTGCAGCGCCGGCGCACCGTGGGTCGGGTCGCCATTGACCAGCGTGTTGAACAGCGCCTGGTTGAACAGCAGCCCCGCCGGAGATCCGGCCGCCGCGATGGTGGCATCATCGCCGATGTTGATCGTGCCGACCGCGAGCGTGATGTTGCGCGAGCCGAAGTGGGCCGATGGATCGAGGGTGGACACGCCATTGGTGGCGAACGCCAACGTTCCCTCGGAATAGAGCTGCGATCCGGCCCCGACCGTGATCGCTCCTGTTCCCTTCGAACCCAGGAATTGGAGGTCGCCATTCGACAGCGCCAGCACGGTCGTGCCCACGCTGGTCCCATAGCCGACGCCGAGCGAGGCGGAATCGTAAGGCGCGGGCCCCTGGCCGACGGTCGTCAGCGCCACATTGTTGCCGATGCTGATATTTCCGCCGATCAGGAACAGCTCGCCAGCCCTGAGCGTGACGCCATCGCGAATGAACAGATCGCTGCCACCCGACAATACCATGACGCCATCGATGATCGCCGCCAGGCCGTTGATCAGGAGGCGCGGCGCCGCGATGGCATTGAGATCGGACGCACGCACCGACGGATTGGCAAAGCCCTGCGTCGGCGCATCCGCATAGATTTCACCGACGTTCTTGAGCAACGCCTGCCCTGCGGCGCCACCTGCTCCGGCCTGGAACAGAGCGGTGCCGTCGAACGCCAGCGCGGATCCCGAAAGCTGTTGCGTCGGCGTCTCGAACTGCAGGAACAAGGTCTTGCCGTCGGCGGGCAGCAGCGGGCGTATGTTGCCGAACTGCGCCGCTTGGGCGACCATGAAGTCGCTGTAGCTCTGCTCGTTGTACTGGGAATAGCGGCGAACCGACGTTCCCGGCGTGACCAGGGCAAGCGACGTCAGGCTGCTGCGGATGCCGGTGTTGGCGATGCCGGTATAGGCCGAGGTCACATAGGTGCCGTTGCCGGTGGCGACCGCCCCCGGGACCGGCGTGGTGGTGGGCGCGCCAAGCTCGACGCGATAGGCGCCCGGCAGCAGCGCGTAGTTGGACGGCAGCAGCGTGTAGGTGCCGGCCGGCAGGCCCGGCACGCCCGCGGGGATCGTGATCTGCTGGCCGATCGCCGGGTCGCCCGCACCGTTTTCGGAAGCAACGGGGGCGTATGCCGAACCATAGCCCGGCACGATGGCATAGACCTTGTCCGAGGCCTTGCTCAGCGTCATCGCCGGATTGGCGCTGGCCAGCGGCGTGTTCAGCACGTTGACCGACCCGCCGCGTCCCGAGACGAACCCGGCGCCGGCAAGCGTGCCGCCCCCCGACAGATCCAGGATCGCCCCGCTCTGGACGTTGCCGAATTGCGTGTCGATCGTGATGCCGGACGCCTGGGTGCCCATGTTCGTCAGGGGCTTCGACGTGGCGCCGGCCCCGTTGTAGGTATAGGTCACGCCGTCCTGCGTGCCGCCGTAAGGAATGGTCACGCCCGCCATCGAGACGGAAGTGAGGCTGCCCGGCAGCAGGTCGACCCGTTGCGACACCATCGCCCGCGCGGACCCCGACATGAATTGGCCGAGCTGGATGCTGCCGAACGGAGCCCGAAGGACACCCCCCTGCTCGATGACCCGCGCGCCAAGCGTCAGGCTGCCGAACACGGACAGAGGTGCATCCGGAATGGTCGCGGTGCTCCGGCCGATGGTCAGGGTCGGCGGACTGTCCGGGTCGTAGCTGATATTGTTCTGTCCGACATAGACCGTGGCGACGACGTTCGTCGCCGGATAGATCTGCGCCGCAATCAGATCCAGATTCCAGTCCGTCTGGAGCATCGTCCCCTGCGGAGCCGTGGTCGACAGGAAACGAATGTCCCCCTGGCTGACCAGCCTGACCGAAGAGAAGCCGGGCGCGCGCATGCTGTTCGGCGCCGCCGCCGAGAAGGCGACCAGGCCCTGGATGTCGATCTGGTTGGCATCCGCCTCGAAGGTGGCGATGGTCGGTGATCCGGACGGCGGCGGGTTTTGAATGGTGCCGGTTACCTTGTTGTCCAGATTGCCGACGTAATTGCCCTGCAGCCGGATGTAAGGCGCCGACAGCCGCACGGTGCCGCTTGCGGGCGGCGCGGACGGAGCGGGGCCACCGGCCACGGCCGGTCCCGACGTGTACGCGGCCGCGTTGAGCGTCAGGCTCCGGTCGAGCGTGAGCGAGACATCGCCCGCAAACTGCATGTAGTCGCCGGAGCTCAGCGACAGCGAGCTGAACCCGCCATCCTTCACCATTTTGGTGCTGACCGTGGTCTGGCCGAAGATGAGCGAGGACGTCGGCATCCCCGGCGTCATGCTTGCCACCGACAATGGCGACGGCCGCTCCGTCTGAACGGTCATCACGCTGGGAAGTATCGCATTCGGCGGCAGGATCAACGACCAGCTTGAATCGCGCGGAAAGCTGGTGTCGGGGAACACCGGCGTGATGAGCGCGATCGACAGGCTGCCGCCCGCCGCGCCCGTACCGCCCGCGCCGGCATGAATGTCGCCATCGAGATACAGGCCGCTCCACGAGCTGAGTGAGATCGAGCCGCCGTTGCTGGCAAGATTCAGCGGCTGAGACGGCGTGCTGCCCCTCGTGCCGGCGGACAGATCGATCGCAACCTGCGTCCCGTCGGCATTGAGCTCGGCGCCCGGACGCAGGACCACGAACGCGCCGCCGCCGTTCAGGCTGATCGTGCCGCCATCGGATGCGACACCATAGGGCCGCCCCGCGGCGTCAGTCGCGCGATAGGCCAGTCCGGAGACATCAAGTGTGGCATCGGCGCCGATCCAGATCGACACGCCGCGGGCGTTGCCGTCCACGTCGAAATTGCGTGTCGCGTCCACGGCGCCATTGGCCTCGTTGACCATGGTGATGGTCCCGCCGCGCGCGGTCAGATTGCCGTTGACCGTGATCTGCCCGAAGGCATCGAGCGTGATGCCTTGCCCCGGATCGACGGCGATCGATGCCCGGTCGCCGATCACGATCGCCCCGCCGCTGCCGTTACCGGACTTGACCACCGAACGAAGCGCGATGCTTGCGCCGGCGCGCTGCGTGAGCGCCGCGGCCTGTGGATTTTCCAAGAACAGCGGAGGTAGCCACACCGATAGGGCGGACGCCGGATCGCTGCCGGCGCGCGTGCTGAAGCTCGCATCCGTGAAGCGGTAGACCGGCATCGTGGGTGCGACAGCAGTGCCGGCGCTCACCAGCACGCCCAACCCGCCATTGATGTCGTAGTTCGCAAAGCCCGAGCTGAACAGCGAAACGCCGAGCACATTGGCCGGCGCAACATTGGCTGCCAGCGGCAAGACTATCCCGATCGGAATCACGGTGCCCGTGATGTAAGTAATGGGCTGCGTCTGCACCGAGCCGGCTGTGTAGACCAACTGATAAGGCTGGATCGGAAAGCCGCTCGAGAAGACGCTCGAAGGAATAGTGGTTCCGGCTGGAATGGTCGAAAAATTTCCCTGGTAATAGACGATGGTCGCACCGGCCGGCAGCCAAGAGCCCTCCGGATAGGTCTGCCTTACGCCGTTGACCGTTGCATCGAACTGCATGCCCTTCGGCACCGTCCAGCCCTTCGCGGTCGGCCCGATGGGCAGGTCGCCTATCGCGATAGCGATGGGCGTCGGCACGTCGTAGGTAAGGACCGTGTGCCGATCGATCAGCGTGAACGGCAGCGGCGTTCCTGCCGGAATGGTCAGCGGCGCGGTCAGCTTCAGCGCGACGGGCGCCGCCGTGCCGGCCGCCAGCACGCCGCCCGCCAATGAGGCATTGTCGCCAATCAGGATGTTGCCGGGCGAGGAAATGGTGAGTGTGCCGCCGCCCGTCACGCCATAGGCACGGATCGCGCTGCCGAACGAGAGAGTCACGTTCCCTGGGTCGCCTCCGAAGGTATCGCCGGCGATGACCGTGACATTGCCGCCCTTGCCGCCCTGCGTCTTGCCGTTGGCGAGGATGGCGCCGCCGGACGACACGTCAATGGTGCTGCCGCCCGCGAGCGTGACGTTGCCGGTGGCGTCGAAGGTGACGTTGCCACCGTTGAGGAAGGCAAGCTGCGAAAGACTGGCGGGATCCGCCGCGCCATTGACCCACAGGCCGCGCGTGTCGATGGTGACGCCGGTTTCCAGGGTCAGCTGGACGTTGCCGACCGCTGGCGTCAGCACGGTATCGCCCTGGGCGCCGTTGAGAATGTTGCTGATCCGGACGCTGCCCGAGGGCGCGGTCACATTGGCGGCGATGTCCACGACCGGCGCGGTCAGCTTGACTTGCGCGCCCGGCGCAAGGTTCAGCGGCGCATCGACCGCAATCTTGTTGCCGGTGTTGATGTTGAGGCCGCCGAGACCATAGCTGTTCAGGGTCGGCGCATCGAAATACGCGGTGTTGGCGCGATCTGCCGACAGCGCATCGGTCGCGCCGATCTGCCTGGTGGCCGGCGTGACGCGGTCGAACTTCACGTCGGTGTTGTAGGCACCGGCCAGGCCGTAGGTATTGTACTGGCCGAGCGCCAGCGTGCCCGCGAGCGGTGCGCTGTTCTGCGTCTGCTTATAGCCGTCGGTCACGGCCGCGGCGCGCGCGTTGGCCTGCCGCAATCCGGTGACGACATCGGCGACGATCTTGCCCTCGAACACCGAAGTCGGCGTCGACAGGATGAGCTGGCCGGCATCACGCCCGATGGTGTAACCGTCCTGCCAGATGCCGCCGCCGACGCCGAGCGGGCTGGCATAGATCTCGGTCAGTTTCGGATCGTTCTTGCCGCCCTGGTTATGCAGCACCACAAAGCCGCTCACCACCGCGGAATAGGTCAGATTGGCCGGGGCACTGTTGATGTTGTAGACGCGGCCGTCACTGCCGAGCACATAGGTCTGCGACAGGAAACCGCCCTGGTAGGTGACCGAACCACCGGAGATGTTGAAGATCGAGCCCTGCTGCGCCACCACCTCCGGCGCCGACAGCGTGATGGTGCCGCCGACCGCGGTCCATTCGCCGATGGTGTGCCGCGTGTTGCTGAGATAGCCCGAGACCTCAAGGAGACCACCAGCCGTATAATAGCGATCCGTGGCGTAGCCGCCAGTGCCGGCCGGCACCAGCGTGAGGTTGCGCGCATCGATCCAGACGTTCTGGTTGAACAGCAGCCCGCTGTCGCGATTCTGCGGCGAGTCGCGCAGCTCGTTGCCCTGGATGTTGACGCTGATGGCGTTGGCGTCCATCGGCAGCAGCACGCCCCGCACGCCGGAGACGTCGAGCGTCGCGCCGTTCTCGGTGAACACGCGCTTGCCGGCCGACACGGCGATCTGGCCGCCCTGGGCCATGGTGACGGAGCCGTTCTGGAAGTTGACAAGACCGCCGGTGACGATCTCGACACGGGACTGGTCCTTGCGATCCCTCACCGTCGACAGATTGTCGAACAGACCGATGGCTGCCCCGTTGGGTCCGGACGCTGCGATCAGCGCATCGCGCTGGGAGTTCAGCGCGGTATCGGCTGAGCTCCGCTCCGGCAGGATGACGCTCAGGCTGTTGCCGGTGAGCGTGACACTGCCACTGGCATCGCTCGCCGAGTTGAGCAGGTGGATGGTGCCGCGCTGGTTGACGGACGTCGTCGAGACCAGAGCACCATCCTGGATCAGAGTGCGGCCGGCCAGCGTGATGTCACCCTGTTGCGACAGGATCAGGCCGGCGTTGCCGACGGTGCCGCTCGCGCTGCCGGCATAGAGGATCGGCGCCACCTCGTTGCCGTTGGTGGTCGAGAACTGGTTGCCCGCGGTGCCGTAGCCGGCGCGCAGCACGAAGTCGTCGCCGGCCGCGAGCAGCGCCTGGCCCTTCGGCGTGGCGATGGTGCCGCCGTTGCGCACCTCGGTGCCGAGCAACGCCACGAAGCCGCCGCCGGCGGTCACGGACGCCGGGGCGTTCGTGCTGATCAGCGCGCCGTTCTCGACGATGATCTTGGCCCCCGCGCCGGTGAAGCTCGGCAGATAGCCATTGCTGCCGCCCGTATCCGAATAGATGCCCTTGGTGAGGAACTGCTGGTCGGTGATGCCCGCGGTCGAGGCGATCAGCGAGCCGACATTGATCTGGCTGGCGCCACCGAAAATGATGCCGTTCTGGTTGATCACCAGCACCTGCCCCGGCGCATTGATCTGGCCGAGGATCTGGCTCGGGCCCGTGTTGCCGGTGACGCGGTTCAGCGCAGTCCAGCTCGCCGCCTGCTGGTTGAAGTTGACCGTGGTCTGCGCGCCGACATTGAACGTCTGCCAGTTCAGGATCGCCTGCGGCGCGGTCTGGTTGATGGTGACGGTTGTCCCGTTGCCATTCGCGCTCTGCACCGGCGCATTGGCGCCGCTCCAGGTTCCATTGGGCGCGACCTGCAGGCCGCCTGCACCAAGGCCATTGGGCACGGTGATCTGCGGCAGCGTCGCCGAGCGCTGCGCAGCCGCCGCAGCAGCACGCGCGGCGGCTTGCGCGCCCTGCATTGCCTGGATCGCCTCGATCGACCGCCGCATCGCGCTCTGGCCCTGCTGGGCCGCGGCGGCCGCCTGCTGCGCCGCCAGCGCCGCAGCGTCCGTGACATAGGTCGTCGCCGGAATGCCGACGCCGCCGCCGAGCTGCGCCGCGGAGACCTGCTCGGCGGCCACCAGCAGCGTCAGCAGGCTAGTGCCGGCCAGCAAGGCGGCCCGCGAGATCAGCCCGGTCGGCCGCGCCAGGGGTAACGGCGCGCTGCGCGAGACGACGCGGCGCGAACGACGGACCTTGGCATCGCCCGTGGTGGCTTTGGCGCGGAACGACATGGGAGAAATCCTCTGGGCAAGCAGTGCGAGGGACGGCGCTCGGGCGCCCGTCAAGATGAAAGGGAAGCCGGCGACGACACGGCCGCGTCGTCATCGTTGGGCGGCGGATCGAGCCAGAGGCCGATCTCCGGCATGTCGATCGCCAGCGTCGCGGTATCGGTGTCGAGGCCGCTGATGCCGAGCCGGCGCAAACCGGCGGCAACCTGGATGTCATGGATCTCGGTGCAGCCGCCGGTGTAACGCAGCGTGCCCACCACCTGTCCGCTCGACAGTTCGATCGCCACCACGCCACAGATCAGCTCGCGACCGCTGCGCTCGACCGGTAGGCCCTCGAACGGCAGACTGCCGCGCATCAGCGACAGGCCAACGAACAGGTAGCCGCCATGCACGGCCACGCCCCGCGCGAATCCTGGCAGTGTCACGATCGGCGTGCGTGCGCCGTTCGCGCGATTGATCCGCAGCAGCGTGCCGGTCCCGGCCTCAAGAATATAAAGGTCGTCGCCGATCAGCCGCGGCGAATGCGGCATGCACAAACCCGTGGCGAGCACGCGCCCGCTCGGCACCTCCATCAGCACGCCGCCGTCGAGTCGGCGCTCGGTCCAGCCGCGCGGCGTATCGGTGGTGCCGAGCGCGGTGGCATAGCGCACCTCCCCGTCCACCACCGCCATGCCGTTGAGATGGCAGCGGTCACCGGGACGAATCTCGCTGATCCAGGATGGCTGCCACACCGGCACGAAGCTGTGAAAGCCGTCGATCCGGCAGATGCAGGAATAAGCGGTGTTGACCGCCAGAATGCCGCTGGCATCGAACACCATGTCGTGCAGCTTGCATTCGCCGGTGAGATAGCGCGCCCGCGGCACGAAGTAGCCATCGAAGACGCCGGGAAACTTGGGCAGAGCCCGCGCCAGCTTGCGGATGTTGGTCATCACGACCACCTCGGTGCGCGCTGCGACCGCGAGCCGATCGCCGTCGAGCGCCAGCCCCATCGCCGCGGGAAAGCGCGCGAACATCTGCAGCGGACGCCCCTCGCCGAGGCTGGAGAACGTCATCACCGTGCTCGACTGATAATTGGTGATCACCAGCGAGCAGCCGAGCCGCTCCAGCAGAGCCACGAACGACGGCGTCACCTGATAGTCGATCGCCTCGGCCGGGTTCACGTCCTCGGCGACAGCTTCACTCTTTCGGGTCACGGAGGGCACGGCGTTCATGCCCCGGCGCCCCATCCGAAGCAACGATCAGAGCCACACGTCGGGCGCGTCGCCCTGCACGGCCGGACAGCCCCCAGGCCGCGACGCTGCAACCGACGCGAGCGCCTCACACGCAAGGTTGCATTCACAAGCGGCATAACGCGTCCTTTCAGCAATTCCGCGTGCGCGACGCACGCCTCAATGCTGAGACACCGCAAGAGCTGCAAAGCCTCACAGGAGTTTTGTGAAAGTTCGATGTCGCCGCGGGAACCAGCTCGCGGGGATCGCGTGCGCCGTTACGACAGCAGCACGACCCCGCCCGGCAGCGCGCGCCGACGCACGCCGAAGGCCTGCTCGATCTGCGCGAGCGCCTCGTCGGGGCGGTCAATGCGGAAGCGGCCGTTGACAGGCAGGCGCCCCGCGTCCGCGTTGAGCAGGACGATGTGTCCGGCACGATAGCGGTTGAGCTCGTCGATGACCTCGGCGAGCGGCTGCATGTTGCAGACGATCAGGCCCTGCTGCCAGGCCGCGACGACGGCGGGATCGATCGCCGCCACCGGGCGCAGGCCGTCGGCGCCGTAGACGACCTGCTGACGCGATGACAGCGTCACCGCCTGCGCGCCCACCTCGACGCGCACGTCATCGGCAAAGCATGTCACGCACACCGTCGCGCCGGTCATGCGGACGTCGAACTTCGCACCGCGCGTCGTGGTGCGGCCGCCGGCGGCGACGACGCGGAACAGCCCTTCGCTCTCTGCGCCTGTGGCTCGCGCCTGCTGCGCGAGGTTGAACGAGGCCTCGCCTGCGATCAGCTCCACCGTGCGGGCGTCAGATCCGGCACCGACCGACAGGCTGGTGCGGGTGTTCATCTGTACCGAAATGCCTTCGGCGACCGTGACGTGACGCTGCTCGCCGGTGGCGGTGCGATAGTCGGCGCGCAGCTCGAACACCGACGGCCACAGTCCGAGCGGTGGCCGCACCACCAACACGCCCGCCGCGGACGCCGCGAGCGCACCGCCGATCAGCGCCCGCCGGCCGATGCGGCGGGAGGCCGTCGCAATCCGCGCGCGATCCGCCGCCGCCCGCTCGTCATCGAGCAGGCTGCGGCCAGCCGGACCGAACGCATCCCAGAACTGGCGCGCCTCCGACAACGCCGCCGCATGGGCCGGGCTGCGCGCGCACCACTGCCGCAGCGCCGCCGCATCGGCCGTCGTCGCCTCGCCCGAGGTCAGGCGCCGGACCCACGCCAGGGCCTCGGCCTGCAAGGCCGCCAGCTCCTCCGTCTGCCCGTCGGTCACCACCATCGCCCTCTCGCGTCCACCCCGGCCGTCGCAATCCTGCCGGCGGAGCGGCTCAAGACCCCTCCGTTGCATAGACACCTGTGGATGCTCAAACCCGCATCAATTTGTTGAAGGATCATCGTCAACGCCTCCCGCGGCCCTGGCGAAAACGGGTGACGCAATATTCCTGCGCCCGGCGCAGCTCCTTTTCCACGAGGCTGACGGAAATCCGAAAGCGCTGCGCGATCGCCTGCCGCGACAGCCCCTCGAGGCGCGCGGCCAGCAGGATGGCGCGCGGTCGCGGCGGCAGTTCCGCCATGATGCGCTTCAGCCGCTCGATATCCGAGCGGCCCTCGATGATGCGCTGGGCGTCCGGCGCGTCGTCGGCGATGTGCAGGAGGTCCTCGACCTCCGCCGCGCCGAGACGGCGGACTTCGGCGCGGCGCTGGTTGAGTGCGATGTTGAAGGCTGCGCGAAACAGGTAGGCGACGGGATTGCGGACCTTGCCGACCGCCTCGGCGCCATCGAGGCGCAGATAGGTGTCCTGCAGCGCGTCCTCCGCCCATTCGGTCGAGCCCAGCCGCCGCGCCAGACGCGATTTCAGGTCGCCATAGCGCTCGGTCAGCAGCGCACGCAGCGCGGGGGTGCCATGGCCCGTGCCGGCCGCATCGGCTTCGTCGCGCTCGTCAGCCACGGCGATGGTTCTCCGTGGCCGTGCAGGCGACGACGCCGCCCGAGGCGCGCGGCAGCAGCACCATGGTGAAGGGCTGCGCCATCCGTGCCGGCGGCGGCTCGCCGACCGCGACCGCGGTGGCGCCGTCAATGATCTGCGCATCGCGCTGCACGTCGCCGGTCGAACTCAACAGGCGAACCCGCGTCACCGCGCCATCCGCGCCGACCCACAGGCTGAGCGCGGCGCGGTAGTCGCCGGGCCGCGTCAGCGGCCTGCCGCACAGCGCTTCGTTGACGCTTTGCTGCAGCAGCGCAGAATAGCGTCGCTCCACGGCGTCCTGCGCCGACAATGCGGCGCGCGCGATCGCGGCGGGCGTCCGCATCAGTCCCGGATCGTCCGGCGCGACGACGACGACAAAAGCCCCCGCCGAGGTGTACTGGGCAACGAGGCCGCTGTCCCGCAGCAGCAGGTGGAGCGCCTGCTCGGGCGCGAAGGTGCCGCGGACGGCGTTGGAGATTCGCCCCTCGGCGAGACGTCCATTGTAGACGGCGACGAGACCGGTCGCAGCACTGTAGGCGTCGAGCGCCGCGGCGAGTGGCTGGGCGGGAATATCGAACGGCGCGGCCGCATCGTGCTGCGCGACGGCGGACCGCATCGCCCCGGACGTCAGCGCGAGCATCAGCCAGAGGGCCGCCCAGCCGGCACGGCCGCGATTGAAGGCGGGCGGAATGGCCCGACACGGCCGCTCGGATTCGCAACGCACGCAGTCTTCCCTGGCGCAGCCGGTCGCGCGGGATCCATTCCCCTCGCCGCAAGCCGGCAAACGGCGCGGACACTAGTCCCCCGTCGACGACAGAATCGTGACAATGCCGTTCACGGGCGTCTGCGGTGGGTTGTCACCTTGGACAATTTGTCCGGCGCGCGCCCCGCCAGGGTTGCTACGATCGGCAAACCCCGGTCCGGACGCGCGCGGCATGTCGCGGCGCTCCCCCGGCCGGTGCGAGGAGAGAGATCATGAAGGTGCAGCCCGTATCTCCTGATCCCCGACATGCGGCGCTGCTGCAGGGCGCCGATTTCGCCGATGCCTACCGCATCGACGCCGTCGATCCGCAGCTCGACGCCTTCACCGTCGCACGGCGCGCCACGCAGCCGCTGCCGTGGGTCGCGGCGCTGCTGGCGCTGCGCAACCTCCTCGTGTCGCCGTTCGGGCTCAAGCATGGCCGCGAGCCGCTGCCTGAGAGCATGACCCGCCTCGGCATCTTCCCCGTGCTCAGCGAAGCACCCGACCGGGTCGTGCTCGGAATCGACGACCGGCATCTCGATTTTCGCCTGGTGATCGAGGCCCCCGGCACTGGCGAGGTCACCGGAACCACTCTCGTGCGCACCCACAACCGACTCGGTCGCGCCTATCTGTGCCTGGTGCTGCCGTTCCACCGCCTGATCGTGCCGCGGATGATGCGGCAAATCGGCTCGCCAACCCCCTGAATCCGCCGCAGAATCCGCCCCCGCGCCGGTTCCCCGTCATGGCGGCCGGGAAAGACCGCGATTTTATTGCCAAAAGCTTGACTTTGCGGCGTTCCCGGCTAGTTTGCCGCCCAAACGCGGGTCCGGCGTGGCTGGCCCGCTTTTCGCTTTTTCAGAACACCCGAGGGTTTCGCCATGGCCAAAGCGGTCACGATCAAGGTCAAGCTGGTTTCCAGCGCCGACACCGGCTTCTATTACGTGGCCAAGAAGAACTCGCGCACGATGACCGACAAGCTCGTCAAGAAGAAGTACGATCCGGTCGCCAAGAAGCACGTCGAGTTCCGGGAAGCCAAGATCAAGTAAGAGTTCAAGGAAGCGGTCGCGGATCGCGCCTCCGGCGCGAGCCATCCGCCGATCGATGGGACGGGGCCTTGCGGCCCCGTTTTTATTTTGGCGCTGTTTTATTTGGCCCTGGTTCGTTTGGGCGTCAGCGCCGCCCCTGCCCTCAGCTGCGCCCCGCCGCCACGAGCGGCGGCTCCGACGGGCGCACCAGCGCAAACGCCACCTGCACGACGCCGGCGGTCAGCCCCAGCGCGAGGCCAAGCTGCCAGGCCAGCGTGTACGATCCCAGCATGTCGTAGATGACGCCGCCGCCATAGGCGCCGAGGAAGCTGCCGATCTGGTGGTTCATGAAGGCGACGCCCTGGATCATCGCCTGCCAGCGCAGCCCGAACATCTCGGCCACTGATCCGGCGACCAGCGGGCTGACGCCGAGCCACAGGAAGCCCATCATCGCGGCGAACGCCAGCGTGCTGCCAGCCGTCGGCGGCGACATGAAATACCACGCCAGCACCAGCGAGCGCCCGACATAAATCAGGCCGAGCAGCATCAGCTTGTTCCAGCGCCCGCCGGCCCAGCCGAAGAACAGGCTGCCGAGCACGTTGAAGCCGCCGATGACCCCGAGCGCCTGCGCGCTCAGCATCGGGTCCATGCCGCAGAACTGCAGATAGGACGGCAGGTGCGTGGTGATGAAAACCAGCTGCATGCCGCAGACGAAATAGGCCGACATCATCACCAGGAACGAGGCATTGCCGAGCGCGCCGCGCAGCGCCGCTCCCGCCGACACGTCGCCAATCTCAGCGCCTGCGGCGCGCGGCAGCGGCACGCGATCGATCCTGCCCGCAAACCATGCCGCCGGAATCAGCGCCAGCGAAAGAACGACGAAACCGATCAGCCCGATGCGCCAGCCCTGGGTCTGGTTGAGGATCTGGCCGAGCGGCGCCGCCATCAGCGCACCGAGCGAGCCCGCCCCGGAGACGAGGCCCAGCACCGTGCTGCGCACCGCCGGCGGCGTCGCCCGTGTCGCCACCGACATCGCGATCGCCGACGCGGTGCAGGCCAGCGAGACGCCGATCAGCACGCCGGCGCCGAGCATGATCGTGACGAGGCCGTGCGACGCCGCCATCAGCGCCAGCCCCGCGATGTAGAACAGCGCGCCGGCGATCATGATCGGCCGAAACCCGTAGCGGACGGTGAGCGCGCCGGCCGGCGGCTGCAGAAAACCCCACGCGAGGTTCTGCACCGCGATCGCCAGCGTGAAGTCCGACACCGAAATGCCGATGTCATGGGTGAGCGACTGCATGAAGATGCCGAGGCTCTGGCGCAGCCCCATGCTGAGGCTCAGCATCAGCGAGGCGCCGATCAGGATGGGAAGCGCGGGGCGCAGGGTTCGCAGCATGGCCGACGGCATGGTTCTCGTTCTCCCGAGCTCTTGTTGTTGTGCCCACGCGACCCGATACAGTCCGCGGCCTCCCCCAGCCGCGACATTCGCGCGGCTTGATTACACAGATCGGTGTAATTAGATTGGGGCGCGCCCCGATCGTCAAGGAAAAACTACACAGGTCTGTGTCATGCCGCTCACCCCTGCACGTCCCGCAGCTCCCGGTCAGGCCATGAAGGAGCGCATCCTCGCTGCCGCCGACCGCCTGTTCTACCTGCAGGGCATTCGCGCGATCGGCGTCGACACCGTCGCGGCCGAAGTCGGCATCAGCAAGCGCACGCTGTACAACCACTTTCCGTCGAAGGATGCGCTGGTCGCGGCCTATCTGTCGCGCCGCTCCGTGCCGGTGCCGCCCTCGGACAAGTCGCCGCTCGATCAGTTGCTCGGCGCGTTCGACCGCCTCGCGCGCGCCTCCGGCCGGGCAGACTATCGCGGCTGCCCGTTCGTCAACGCGGTCGCCGAACTGGGCAACGAGGACCATACCGCGCGACGCATCGCCCTCGATTTCAAGGAAAGCCGGCGGCTGTGGGTGCGCGGCCTCCTCATCCAGCTCGGCGCCGCCGATGCCGATGCGCTCGCTACCCAGATCGTGGTGCTGATCGACGGCGCGATCACCACCGACCTCGTGCGGCGGGATCCGGCGATGGCGCAGGCGGCGAAGGCCGCGGCGCAGGTGCTGCTGCGCAATGCCGGCGTGCGCGTCGATGCGCCCGCCGCGATGGCGCGGCAGGTGGCGCGCGCCGCGGCCACTCCGCGCAAGGCGGCGCGTCTCGGGCGCGCATCGCGCGGTCACGCGAGCTGAACGACGAACCTGCCGGGGAAGGTGTTTGCGCCGCTCAGGCGGCGTTGGCGACGACGCGGTTGCGGCCGTCGTGCTTGGCGCGGTACAGCGCCTGGTCGGCGCGCTTCATGACGTCGCCGATCGGCTCGCCCTTGCGATCAAGCACCGCAATGCCGATAGAAATGGTCACGTCGATGCGCTTGGCGCCTTTCTCGATCGCGAACGGTTCGCCGGCGATCGAACGGCGCAGCCGCTCGCCGACCATCGCCGCGACATTGATATCGGTCTCCGGCATCACCACCACGAACTCCTCGCCGCCATAGCGGCAGGCGAGATCGATGCCGCGGATCGACTTGCGAATGCGCACCGCGAACTCGCGCAGCACGTCGTCGCCGGCGTCGTGGCCATAGGTGTCGTTGATCGACTTGAAGAAGTCGATGTCGAGCATCATCAGCGACAGCGGTTTGCCGCGCGTTCCGGCCTGTTCGGCGAGCGTCGCGAGGTGGCTCTCCATGTAGCGGCGGTTGTGCAGGCCGGTCAGCGCATCGGTGATCGCCATCTCGATCGAACTCTGCACGTTGTCGCGCAGGTGATCGGTGTAGCGGCGGCGGCGGATCTGGGTGCGCGCACGGGCCAGCAGCTCGTTCTTGTCGACCGGACGCAGCAGGTAGTCATTGACCCCGATCTCGAGGCCGCGCAGCAGCCGCGCATTGTTATCGGCATCCGCCAGCGCGAGGATCGGCACCTGACGGGTGCGATCGAGCGAGCGCGCCTGGCTGCACAGCCGCAAGCCGTCGAAATTCTCCAGGCTCAGCGACACGATCAGGAGATCGTAGCCGCCCTCCGCGGCGTGGAACAGCGCCTCGTTCGGATCGGCTTCGACATCCACCGTATGTTCGGTGCTGAGCACCGGCGCGAGGCGCTCGTAGGACGACGGGCGATCGTCGACCAGCAGGATGCGGCCGCCCTTGCCGACATCGGCTACCGCCTCGCGCTCCGGGCTCTGGATCCCGATCTCGAACGAGGTGATGGCGCGCATGCGCAGCTCGTCCGTCATCATCTTCAGCCGCGTCAGCGACCGCACGCGGGCAATCAGAACGACGTCGGACACCGGCTTGGTGAGGAAATCGTCGGCGCCCGCTTCCAGGCCCTTGACGCGATCGGACGGATGGTCGAGCGCCGTGACCATCACGACGGGAATGAAATGGGTCTTGGGATTGGACTTCAGGCGGCGGCAGACCTCGAAGCCATCCATGTCCGGCATCATGACATCGAGCAGCACGATGTCGCATTCGGCGCGCTCGCAGATCTCCAGCGCCTGCGCGCCGCAACTGGCGGTCAGGACGTCGAAGTACTCGGCAGACAGGCGTGCCTCCAGCAACTTGACGTTCGCTGGAATGTCGTCGACGACCAGAATGCGCGCGGACATCGCACCTCACCCTATCCGATGAACTGCCGGACCGTTTCGATGAACTTGCCGACAGAGATCGGTTTCGACAAATAAGCTTCGCATCCACCTTCGCGGATCCGCTCCTCGTCGCCCTTCATGGCGAACGCGGTGACGGCGACGATGGGGATGGCGCGCAATTCCGGATCGTTCTTGATCCAGCGCGTGACATCGAGCCCGGAGACTTCGGGCAGCTGAATGTCCATGAGAATGAGATCGGGGCGATGACGGCGCACGAGATCGAGCGCATCGGTGCCCCGGTTGGTGCCGACGGTCTGATAGCCATGGGCTTCCAGCAGGTCGCGGAAGAGCTTCATGTTGAGCTCGTTGTCTTCCACGATCAGGACGGTCTTGGCCATCCCGTCCCTCCTATCCGGTGCAATCCATCCGTCATCGGCAAACAATTCACTTTCGCACCGCCAGCCAGATCTTCGAACCAAGTGGACAGCGCGATCACGCCCCAAAATCACAACGCCTCATCGCTTGATAAGGCTCCGCTGACTCGGGCATGATGATTCAAAATAGAGACGATAAGTTACGGAAAGGCAAACAGAATTGATGACAAAGCGATCCCACGATCCCCGCGAAGTCGCTGAAATCGTGGCGATTCAGGCGCTTTCTTTCGTCGCCGGCGACGCCGAGCGTTTGGGCCTGTTCCTGGCCGAGACCGGCATCGGGCCGG
This sequence comes from Bradyrhizobium sp. U87765 SZCCT0048, assembly GCF_018131225.1. Taxonomy (GTDB): domain Bacteria; phylum Pseudomonadota; class Alphaproteobacteria; order Rhizobiales; family Xanthobacteraceae; genus Bradyrhizobium_A. The sequence goes on from NZ_JAFCMM010000001.1 coordinate 2,989,867, forward strand.
AAACCCTGCGCTCGGCTGCGAAGGACCCGCAATTCCTCACCGGCGTGCTCGATTTCCTGCTGCGCGACGAGGGAATTCTCAAGGCCTTCTGCGAATCGTCGCATCTCGACGCCAAAATCGTCTCCAACGCGCGCGAGGTGCTCGGCGGGCCGACATGGGAGCGTGAGGATCCGTGACCACGGGGCCGCAGTGCTTCTGCCGTGACTGTCTGTCGGACCTGCCCCGCACAACCACGCGCTGCACGGCCTGCGGCTCCCCGCGCCTCGTCCGCCATGACGGCCTCGCCGGCCTGACACTGGCCCACATCGACTGCGATGCGTTCTATGCTACCGTCGAGAAGCGCGACAATCCGGACATCGCCGATCAGCCGGTGATCATCGGTGGCGGCAAGCGAGGCGTGGTGTCGGCGGCCTGCTACATCGCCCGCACCTATGGCGTGCGCTCGGCGATGCCGATGTTCCAGGCGCTCGAAAACTGCCCGCACGCAGTGGTCATTGCCCCGAACATGGCGAAGTATGTCCGTGTCGGCCGCGAAGTGCGCACAGCGATGCTGGCGCTGACGCCGCTGGTCGAACCGCTGTCGATCGACGAGGCCTTTCTCGACCTCGGCGGCACCGAGCGGCTGCATGGCATGATTCCGGCGAAGGTGCTTGCGCGCTTCGCCCGCGATATCGAACGCGATGTCGGCATCACCGTCTCCATCGGCCTCTCGGTCAACAAGTTCATCGCCAAGATCGCCTCCGACCTCGACAAGCCGCGCGGCTTCGCCGCCCTCGACCAGGCGCAGGCGGCGGAGATGCTGGCCAAGAAACCCGTCGGATTCATCTATGGCGTCGGTCCCGCGACCGAGGCGAAGCTCGCGCAACGCGGCTTTCGCCTGATCGCCGACCTGCAGCGCGCCGACGAGATCGAGCTGATGCGCCAGTTCGGCCCGGAAGGCCGCCGCCTGTGGCGGCTCGCGCGTGGCATGGACGAACGCAAGGTCGTCGCCGATCGCGACGCCAAGACGATCTCCAGCGAAACCACATTCGAAACCGACATCCGCGATCTCGCCACGCTCGAGAAGGTGCTGTGGCGGCTGTGCGAGAAGGTTTCGGGTCGCCTCAAGAACGGCGAACTCGCCGGCTCGACCATCACGCTCAAGCTCAAGACAGCGGACTTCCGCCAGCGCACGCGCGCTCAGTCGATCAACGCGCCGACACAGCTTGCCGGCAAGATCTTCGCGACCGCCCGCGACATGCTGGCGCGGGAGATCGACGGCACGCCTTTCCGCCTGATTGGCGCCGGCGTCAGCGCGCTGAAGCCTGGCGCGGGCGCCGCTGGCGACAGCGACCTGCTCGACCGCCGCAGCGCCCATGCCGAGCGCGCCATGGACGATCTCAGGAAGAAATTCGGCGCCGCTGCGGTGATCCGAGGCATCGCCTATAACGGCCCGGCGAAGACGGATTAGCGTCCGAACTGTTTCGGGCACTCATATGTGGAAGGCCTCTACGAAAGGCATTCCTGAGCAGCGCGCAACGACGCACCTTCGGGCGTTCCCATCAGGGCTTGCAGGGCTTGGTGTCCTTGACGTCGATCTTGCCCATCGCGCCGGCGATGACGAAATCGTTGTAGTCCAGCACCAGCGCACGCGACACGCCGTTCTCGTAGAGTTCGAACGACATCGCGTACACCGGCGTCTGCTCGCCGATGTCCGACTTGGCGGCACGGTCGTAGTAGCTCACGGTCACCGGCCAGCGTGTCATGCTCTTGAGCGCATCGCTGTCGGTGCCGGCATCGGGCTGCGCCGGCTTGCGTTCGCCCGGGATCGGCTGGCCGATCACGGTCAGGGTGTTGTAGACCTTCTCGCCATCGTCGGAGCCATCGTACACAACGAGTTCGAGAATGCTCTTGCCTTCTTTTGCGGCAGCAATGATGCGCCTGACCTGCTCGGTCGGAAACACCGTCTCCTCGCCGAGGGTGAAGGTCTTCTGCTTCGGCAGCTTGAGCTTGACGGTGATGCCGTGGCCGGTGCGTTCCGCGATGCCATCGACGGCGGCGGGCGCGTTGTCGTTCATCCGCGTCTCGACCTTGAAGCGATAGCTCTTTCCGTCGGCGTCCTCCCAACTGGTCGAACGCAGGTCGCTCATCGTGGTCTTGTTCTCGCCGCTGTCGAGCTCGGAGACCTGCCGGAAGTCGGTGGTATAGCCCTCGCAGCTGCTGCCCGAGAAGCTGTAGAGAATGCGGCCCCGCGCGCTGTTGATGGCGGCGTTGCCACGCGCCTTGCGCAGGCTGAGGTCATAGACCGCCTGATGGGCGAGGAAGGGCACGCTGGCCGCAACGGTCGCGCCGGCCGGTGCCGCCCGCACCGTATCACCGGCGGCGAAGGCGACGACCACGGCGGCGAGCAGAGGCGCCAACTTGCGCACGGTCACGGCACCTGGGCGAACGAAAAGCTGCGAGCGACGCATGCCGCCTCCTTGAAAAGACGAATCAACCATAGATGCCGCCCCCGGACGCCGCAATCGCACAGCCTTCCAAAACCCGGGCGACCCCATTAAAAAACGGCCATGTTGGCCTTCATGGCAACGCTTGCATGACGCTGCTTGATGGGCGAAATATGGCCAGCGCCGGTCAAATCGGCTTGAGAGCCCGGGCTCCTGTCGAGCCCAATGCCCTGGACAACCCTTGCGCACATCGCAGCCGACCGACGCGTGTTTTTTTGGAAATCGAGGACAGAGCAATGGCCGGAACGGTTGAGCAGAAACTCGCGACCTTGGGCATCACCCTGCACGCGCCGGCGGCGCCCGTCGCCAATTATGTCGGCTCCGTGCGCACCGGCAACCTGCTGGTGGTGTCGGGCCAGGTCTGCTTCGGCGCCGACGGCAAGCTCGTCGCCAAGGGCAAGCTCGGCGCCGGCGTCAGCATCGAACAGGGTGTCGCCGCGGCGCGCGCCTGCGGCATCAACCTGCTTGCCCAGGTCAAGGCCGCAGTCGGCGACCTCGACAAGGTGACGCGCGTCGTTCGCCTCGGCGGATTCGTCAACGCCGCGCCCGACTTCATCGATGGTCCCAAGGTGCTGAACGGCGCTTCCGACCTGATGGTCGAGGTGTTCGGCGACAAGGGCCGCCACGCGCGCAGCACGGTCGGCGTCGCCGCGCTGCCCTCGGACGCGGCCGTGGAAGTCGAAGCGATCTTCGAGATCGCCTGACGCCGATGCGGGCTCCCGACTGGCTGACGGCACGCCCGGTCGCACACCGGGGCCTCCATGACCGCGCGCACGGCATCATCGAAAACATGCCGTCGGCGGTCGCGGCCGCGGCCGATCGCGGCTTCGCCATCGAGGTCGATATCCAGCTGTCCGCCGATGGCGAGGCGATGGTCCACCACGACGCCGTGCTCGGCCGGCTGACCGAAGGCGGCACGGAGCGGATCGCCGACATGACGGCGGCGGCGCTCAAGCAGGTCGTCTTTCGCGGCACCACCGACCGCATGATGACGCTCAGTGATCTCTGCACGCTGGTGGCCGGGCGCGTGCCGCTGGTGGTCGAGGTCAAGAGCGCGTTCACCGGCGACCGGCGGCTGGTGCATCGGATGGCACAGGTGCTCGCGGACTATCGTGGTCCGGTGGTCGCGATGTCGTTCGACCCCGACCAGGTGCTGGCGGTACGCGAGATCGCCCCGGCGCTGCCGCGCGGCATCGTCGCTCAACGGACCTATGACCACGACTACTGGCAGCATCTTCCTCCGGCGAAGCGCGATGCCATGGTCGGGCTGCGCCACGGCTTCCAGACTCAGCCGCATTTCGTCGCCTACTGGATCGACCAGTTGCCGGCGCCAGCGCCGTGGATCGCCCGCAACGTCTTCGGCTGCCCGCTGCTGACCTGGACGGTGCGGACCGACGAACAGCGCCGCCGTGCGGCGCAGCTCGCCGACCAGATGATTTTCGAGGGGTTCCTGCCGGAGCCATGACGGGCGCACCGGCTTGCAAAGTGGGCCCTGCGTCCCGATCTGAGAAGGACAGCCTTCCCATGACCATCGCCGATCGTGTCCCCGGCCCGCAACCGACCCGCCCGCTGAATGCCTGATCCCGACTTCACGCTCGAGGCTTATCCGACCGTCGCCAAGATCCCGGCCGCGGATTGGGATGCCTGCGCCACCCCGGCCGGCGGCGTCTTCAATCCGTTCGTGAGCCATGCATTCTTCGCCGCGCTGGAGGCGTCCGGATCGGCCACCGCGCGCACCGGCTGGGGACCGCGCCATCTGGTGGCCCGGCGCGACGGCGCCATCGTCGGCATCGTGCCCTGCTATCTGAAGTCCCATTCGCAGGGCGAATACGTGTTCGATCACGGCTGGGCCGACGCCTATGAGCGTGCCGGCGGCCGCTACTATCCCAAGCTGCAGGCGACGGTGCCGTTCACGCCCGCTACGGGCCCGCGCCTGCTGATCCGCGACAGTGTCGACCGCGATGCGGTCAGCGACATCCTCGCCCGTGGCCTGATCGGGCTGTGCGAGGCCACCGACGCCTCGTCCGTGCATGTCACCTTCGCCCAGGAAGCGGAATGGGAGCGTCTTGCGACGCACGGCTTCCTGCAGCGGACCGACCGCCAGTTCCACTGGCACAACGAAGGTTACGCCACCTTCGAGGATTTCCTCGGCAACCTCGCCTCACGCCACCGCAAGGCAATCCGGCGCGAACGCCGCGACGCGCTCGCCGCCGGCATCACCATCCATCACCTCACCGGCGATGCCATCACCGAAGAGGCGTGGGACGCCTATTTCGACTTCTATATGGAGACCGGTTCGCGCAAGTGGGGCCGGCCCTATCTCAACCGCAAGTTCTATGCGCTGATCGGCGAGACGATGCGCGACCACGTGCTGCTGGTGATGGCCAGGCGCGAGGGCCGCTGGATCGCCGGCGCGATCAACTTCATCGGCTCGCAGACGCTGTTCGGCCGCAACTGGGGAGCGATCGAGCATCACCCCTTCCTGCACTTCGAGGTCTGCTACTATCAGGCCATCGACTTCGCCATCACCAACCGTCTCGCCTCCGTCGAGGCCGGCGCCCAGGGCGAGCACAAGGTGGCGCGGGGATATCTGCCGCAGACGACCCACTCCGCTCACTATATCCCCGACCCCGGTTTCCGCCGCGCGGTGCGCGAATATCTGGCGCAGGAGCGCAGCCATATCGCTGATGATATCAGCGAGATCACCGAAGCCGGCCCGTTCCGCAAAGCCGCCGCCGGTCAGGATTGAGCGGCTTGACCGCCGTTGGCACCGCGGCGACAGTGACGCCGCGCGACGTTCGCAAGCAAGAGGTCCCGATGACGGCGTACGACCCCGACAACATCTTTGCAAAAATCCTGCGCGGCGAAGTGCCTTGCTACAAGGTCTATGAGGACGAGCACACCCTCGCCTTCCTCGACATCATGCCGCGCTCACCCGGCCATGTGCTGGTGATCCCGAAGACGCCGGCGCGCAACATCCTCGACATTTCCGCCGACGATTTCGCCCATGTCGCCCGCACCGCGCACAGGATGGCTGGCGCCGCGCGCCGCGCCTTCAATGCTGATGGCATCACCGTGCAGCAGTTCAGCGAACACGCCGGCGGCCAGGCGGTGTTTCATCTCCACATGCACGTGATGCCGCGCACCACCGGCGTCGCGCTGCTGCCGCCGATGAGTCACAAGGAATCGCCGAAGGTGCTGGAAGATCACGCCACGCGCCTGATTGCAGCGCTGTCCGGCTCCTGAACGCCGTCGTCACTCACGTTCCTGTGAACAGGGGCCTGCGCATCGGCGCGGCCCCTGATTTGTTTTTTCGACCGCGCCTCTGCGATCTCCAGATGCATGGGAGGTGCGCAAAATGTCGCAGCAATCGGCGTTCACTATTTCCGCGTGTGTTTTCAAACTCTTGGCAGATCCGCTCAATTTGAACTTTTGGACGTAACGATTGCGGGTTTCCGGAACTTGGAATGGTTCCAGCAAATTTGGAAATTTGATGTCTTTTTCAAGGAGTTAGCGGTTCCATTCGACCGCACGACTCCGTCTTGGTGTTGCTGCCGCGTCACAGCTTTTTTAATGGAATCCCTGTATCACCCGGCCATTCAAGCGCGCCGTCTCAGTGTGCGTGGGGATGTAGTGGAGAATTACGTGATGAAGAAGATCCTGCTGGGCACCGTGGCGCTGATCGCGCTGGGTTCGTCTGCTTTCGCGGCTGACCTGCC
>NZ_JAFCMM010000010.1 GCF_018131225.1 Bradyrhizobium sp. U87765 SZCCT0048
AACATGTCGAACTCCTCGAACGAGCCCTTGTCGAGCAAGAGCTCGATGCGCTCGCGCGCCGTCAGCTTGCCGCGGCCGTGCTGCGCCTCGATACGCTTCTCGCCGCCTCCCAGCTTGGCGCCGGCACGCCGCGCCTCGAGCTTCTCGACGATGTCCTTCATGCGTTGCCTCCGGCGACCGCCGCCGCCCTTCCCGAACCGAACTGCCGCATGTGTCTAGCATGCGACAGCCAGTGAGGAAAACGGTCCTGCGGCGGCCGGCGCCGGCCGCGCCGCAGCGTCAGGCCGGCACCGCCGGCGCGACGCGGCGGTTGAAGCTCCAAAGGCCGAAGGCAAAGGCGAGCAGCAGCACGCCCGCGCCGAGCACGGTCCCGGGCGAGGCCCCGAGCTTCTCGAACCACTGGGTGTAGAAATGAATCGCGGCGAACACCGCGACGACATTGACCATCCAGCGCCGGTTGGTCTTCACCGCCCAGACCCCGGCCCCCGCCAATGCCGCCGCCCAGCCGAGGCTGAACACCAGCGGCGACACGTATTCGCTGCGCGCGGTATAGTCGTGGAGGATGGAGGCATCGCCGTGCAGCAACGCGCGCAGCCGCAAGAGCCGGTCGCCCCACAGCGAGCCGACCCAGAAACCGAAATTGATCATCAGCACCGCGGTGCGCGCCGCGATCAGCCCCAGCCGTTCATAGGCGGCGCTGACACGCTGCGAGATCAGGTAGCCGGCGAGCGCGATCACGGCAAACACCACGATGGTCAGCGTCGGCTCCTCGACGGAGAGCGAGTACATGGCATGGCGATAGTCGGTGCTGCTGCCGAGGCAGCCGCCGATCACCAGCACGGATGCCGCGATCAGCAACCCCGAGCGCGCCACCACCGCGGCGCCGGCCAGCAGCACGGTGATCGACGCCATCGCCCGCAGCGAGCCATCGTCGAGCACGGCAAGGCCGCCGCAGAATGCCAGCGCGCCGAGCACCAGGCAGATCTGTGCGAGGAGTTCCCAGGCCCTGGCGCCCGCGGTCTGCAGCCCGAGCCCGAGACCGAACAGGACGACGCCAAGGCCGAGCGCCGTGAACGGCGACGGCAGCAGCGCGCCGGCGCCGGCGGCGACCGCCACCACGCCGAATCCAACCAGAATGTTGATGCCGAGCGAGATGGTATCGCGCGCCGCGAGGCCGCGCAGCCGCTCGGCCTCCGCCGCTGTCAGCTTGCCGCTGGCGACGAGGTCGGTGAGGTCCAGGGTAACTTTCATGATGGCCTTTTCAGACGGAGTGATGTCCGTATGGGTAGCCGATCAGCCCCTGCCGGTTCAATCGCGCGCGCAGCGTCTCGCGCGGTCACTTGTCGCGCGGCGGCCGACTGGTGACGAAATAGCTGTCCTTGCTGACCACGAGGCCGTCGCGCAGGGTGATCAGGTCGATCAGCTCCATGGTCACCGGCGCGCCGTCCGGCGTGGTCGCGGTGATGATGGATTCGGCGACAAAGTGATCGTCGCTGCCATGCAGCGACACCGCCTCGAACTTCAGGCCCGGCAGGCCGGAAAAATCCTTGCCGAACTGCTCAGCCACCGCCTCCTTGCCGCGGAAGACGCGCGCGCTGCCATGGCGGCGATAGCTGGTGTCTTCGGCATGCATGGCCATGATCGCGGCAATGTCGTGCGCGTTCCACGCCGCATTGTAGCGCGTGGCGATCTCCTTGTAGGACGGCTGCGCGGTCATGGCGCTCTCCCGATCTGTTGTTGTGGTTCGGGTGCCATTCAACCCCGCCTGCATGGCGGCTGTCCAGCGCTGGACGGGCGGCATTCGAGACCGTCGCGCCGGCAAGGCATTCTATCGTGACAGAATGCCCAGCAGATTGCCGCTCATGATACGCGCCAGCGCCTCCCGGCTGTTCGTTGCACGCTGCACCTGGATCCGGCTGGTCAGGAGATCGCCGTAGGGAGCAGCCGAGGCGAAGATGGCGCGGTCCGGAATCTCCCTGGCGGCCAGAAAAGGTCCATACCAGGTCTGCGGCGTGCCCAAATCGACGAAGACGTTCGGCGTCGCCTCCTTGACCGCTTCGATGGTCGAGAGCCAGTTGGGGCCCCCGAGCTGGCCGATGATGATCGGCACACGCGAATACCGGGCGGCCAGACGAATATAGGTCGCGATGTCCTCGGCCGTTTGCGGCGCGGCCGCATGCAGCAGGATGGGATAACGCCCGCCGTGATCCGCGGCGGCTTGAAACACCGGTTCGACCAGCGCAGCCTGGCCGACAGGCGGTGAAATTTCGCCAATTCCCTTCAGGCCTCGTCCGACAATCTCTTCACTCACCCAGGAGCCGATCCTTGACGGCTCGTCCATCGGTACTCCTCCAAAGCCGATGTACCGCGATGGCCATTCGCGCAATGTGGCGTGCAATTCGGCCATCGCCCCGGCAATGCCCAGGGCCGAAGCGCCTGCGGTCACCCTGGATAGAACGCTCATTTCCGCCTTGAATGAATGAAGGTCCGTCGCCCGCTCCGGATGAGGACGCGACATCAGGAGAACGCTCTTGCCAATGCCCGCTTCATCCATCGACTGAATGTGGGCCGCTGGCGGCAAGATCAGGTGAGCATGAGCATCAATGACAGGTACCGAGTCATCGAGCATCGATTTCGATCCTTCCAGCCTGGCCGCCGTGGCGGCGAGTGGCGAGGTCGTGGCGGCAATTGCTGCGGCGCAAACGGCCAGAAATCGTCGGCGCGGCAGTCGCCCATCATCGTCCCCTGTCGTCACAGTCATCTCCCGGCAAAACGATTGAAGTTGTCAGCGGCGGGACGGTACGGTCTGACATGCATGTCAGAGTCAAGACCATGAAGATCGGCGAGCTTTCAAAGCGTACCGGCGTCAGCGTGAGGATGCTGCGCCACTATGAGGAGCTGGGGCTCGTCCGGCCGCAGAGAACGGCAGCGGGCTATCGCACCTATGGGGCCGGCGACATCGGCACGATCAAGCGTGTTGTCCTGCTGAACAAGGCGGGACTGGAACTGCGCAGGCTTCGCCATCTCATCGGCTGTGAACTCGGCGACAACGGCATGCGTACGCAGCTCTGCGCCCCGTTGCAATCGGTTCTCGCTTCCAAGCACGCCGAGCTCGCCCGACAGATCAGCGATCTGCGAAAGAGCTACAAGATGCTGTCCAGGCTGCTGGCTGCGCAGGAGCTGTCGATGCCGGCCCCCGACCGAAGGTGATCCGGGGATGCGCGGCATCAATTGCATTCGCTAGCCCGCGACCAGCTCCACCTCCGCCATGACATGCCGCGCGTAGCGATAATCGCGGATATGGCAGATACGGCCGTCGCGCCAGTCCAGCAGGACGACATAGAGCGGCGGCGCGCCGGCATCAGCCCGCGCGAACACCAGGATGGCTGGCCGGCCGTCGACACGGCCGATCCCGAGATGCCAGTCGTCGATCTCGGCATAGTTGCCGAAATAGCGTCCGACAGGCGCACGGCCGTCGAGACGGCTCTTGCCATGCAGGTCGAGGCGAACGTCGTCGGCGAGCAGCTCGCGCAGCGCGTCGAAGTCGCGCGCGTTGAAGCGTGCGACATAGGCGGCCAGACGCGCCCGTTCGCCGCTGTCGAGGGGCGCGACGGGCGGCCCCTCGGGCGCATGCGCCAGCGCTCGCAGACGCAGACGGCCCTTGTGCAGCGCCGCCTTCACCGCCGGCACCGTGAGCCCGGTGACGTCGGCGATCTCCTGCAGCGAATGCCCGAGCACGTCCATCAGGATCACGCTGCTGCGCTGCGCCGGCGGCAGGTGCATGAAGGTGCGCAGGCTGGTGGCGGCGATGTCGGGATCGACGCCGTGCGTGCCGGGATCGGCGACGTCGTCGGGATCGTCGTCGGCCTGCAACACAGCGATCCGGCCGCGGCGCCGCAGATAGTCAAGCGCGGTGTTGTGGATGATGCGGAACACCCAGCCCTCGACATTGACGATATCGCCGGCGCGCGGCAGCGCCTCGATCGCCTTGAGCAGGGCGTCCTGGACCACGTCCTCGCCGTCGATCGCCGAACCGGTCATGCGCGCGGTGTAGCGATGCAGCTTCGGCCGCAGCGCGCCGATCGCCTGCGCCAGCACGTCGCGGCCCTCCCTCTCGCCGGAGAGGCTCATGTGGGCGCTCTCCATGTCATGGCGTGCGCCCCTCGCCGATCATGCGGTAGTTGCCGACGACCACCGCCTCGGAAAATTGCGGCGCCTCGGCGCAGCGCTCGGCGATGCCGCCTGAGAACGCCTTGAACGCCGCGAAGTCCGGCAGCACGCTGCGCTCGCCCTCGCTCTCGACGAGATGGACGAAGGTGTCGTCGGCGAGCCGCAGCACGGCATAGCGCAGGCCATCGGGCGCGCGCGCGCCAAGCTCAAGAAACACATTTTCGATCAGGCGCTGGTTCTCGGCAGCCATTCCCGGCTTCGTCCGGTAGCGCACGACGGTTCGTTTCATGGCGGTCTCCTCGGATCGGTCAGGCCGGCAGCCCGTGCCGCCCATATCCTGAACCCATGTCCTAAACCCGTGTCCTGAAGACGTCGCAGCCGCGCGAAAGGATTCCGCCCCCGGCAAAAAAATATGCCCCACCGATATTGTCGTCGCCGGCATCCTTTGCCCCGCGCCCATCGTCTTCACCGGCACAGCCCTCGTTCCAAGACGATCCGATGACCCTTCATGCCTCCCCAGCCTCCCCGACGATCGGCGCAGCGGCCGCGCGGCGCGTGCTCGCCCTCACCTCGGCCGCGTCCTTCATGGTCGCGCTCGACGCGCTGGTGCTGACCACCGCGCTCGCCACCATCCGCGCCGACCTCCACACCAGCATCGCCACGCTGCAGTGGACCGTCAACGCGTACAATATCAGTTTCGCGGTGCTGCTGCTGACTGGCGCCGCCCTCGGCGACCGCTTCGGGCGGCGGCGGATGTTCACGCTCGGTCTTGCGGTGTTCGTCGCTGCCTCCGTTGCCTGCGGCCTTGCGGGCGATGTCGGCCAGCTCATCGCCGCCCGCGCCGTCCAGGGCGCCGGCGCCGCGCTGGTGATGCCGCTGGCGATGGCGCTGCTCGGTGCGGCCTATCCGCCCGAGCAGCGCGGCCGCGTGCTCGGCCTGTTCGGCGGCGTCACCGGCCTCGCCCTGATCGCCGGGCCACTTGCGGGCGGCGCCATCGTCGCCGGCCTCGCCTGGCCGTGGATCTTCTGGATCAACCTGCCGGTCGGCGTCGCCGTCATCGTCCTCACGCTGCGCCACTGTCCGGAGAGCTTCGGCCCGCCGACGCCGCTCGACCCCGGCGGCCTCGCGCTCGCCGCCACAGCGGCGCTGGCGCTGGTGTGGGCGCTGGTGCGCGGCAACGAAGCCGGCTGGTCGAGCACGGAGGTGGTGGCCGCGCTCTGTGTCACCGTCATGGTCGGCGCCGCCTTCCTCGCCTGGGAAGCGCGCGTGGCGGCCCCGATGGTGCCGCTGCGGCTGTTCAGGCAGCGCGCCTTCGCTGCCGGCATTGCGGCGAGCTTCCTGTTCTACGCCGCGATGTACAGCGTGGTTTTCTTCCTGCCCCAGTTTCTACAGACGGCGCAGGGCTTCGGTCCGTTCGCGGCGGGCCTGCGCCTGCTGCCATGGACGGCGACGCTGTTCGTGTTCGCCCCGCTCGGCGGCCGGCTGGTCGAGCGGCTCGGCGCGCGCATACTGGTCGCGGGCGGCACGCTGCTGCAGGCGATCGGATTTGCCGTCGTCGGCGTCACCGCCGCGCCCGACCTCGCGCTGCCGGCGCTGGCCGTGCCGTTCGCGGTCGCAGGCGCCGGTGTGTCGCTGGCGATGCCGGCGGCACAGGCCGCGGTGCTCGGCGCCGTCGCCCCGGCCGAGATCGGCAAGGCATCGGGCATTTTCAACATGGCACGGTTTTTCGGCGGTGTGTGTGGGATCGCGCTGGCGGTCGCGGTGTTCGCCGCCGGCGGCGGGCGGACCTCACCGCAGGGCTTTGGCCACGGCTTTGCGCTCGCGATCGGCGCCGCGGCGATGATGTCATTGTCGGCTGCGATCGTGGCGCTGGCGCTGCCGGGCCGGCGCCAGGCGGCGGCCGCCGTCGCGCGCGCGCAGGCGTGAGCGCGAGAGCTACAGCGCGCCGATCTCGCTCAGGCAGGCCTGGGCGAGCTTCATGCGCGCGGCATTGTGGTGCTCCACGCGGATATCGAGGTTGAGGGCGAACACCGTCGGGCGATCGCCCTTCTCGACCCAGCCGACCAGCCAGCCAACGCTCGCACGCGTGCCGCCGCCCTCGGTCTTGTCGTCGACGCCGACAAGGCCGGTCTTGGAGCGGATGACGGCATCGCCGACCTTCGTTTCCGGCAGGATGTCGCGGCCGAGCTGCTGCGCGCGCTTCGACACCGGCAGCGCGTCGCGGCGCAGGCGGTCGACGAAATCGACCTGCTGCACCGGATCGATCCGCAGGCCGCCGGTCAGCCAGAAGCGGTCGATGCCGCCGCTGGTGTCGCGGTTGCCGTAGTCGAAGGCATCGAGGGACTGCTGCATGCGCTCCGCGCCGACACGCCGCGCAATTTCCTGGAACACCGGCACGGCGGACGCCGCCATCGCCGAACGCAGCGTGTGATCCTTGTTCCACTCCGGGATGAAGCGGGTGACGCCGTCCCACGCAAACACGTCCTTGTCGGGATCGCCGACGACGCCGGTCTCGAGCGCGATGACCGCCAGCGGAATCTTGAAGGTCGCCGCCGGCAGCAGCGCTTCGCCCGAACGACCGGCATCGCTGGCGATCACCGTATAGTCCTCGACCTTGTAGGCGACGAAGGTGCCCGCAGTGCCATTGTCGGCGAAGTGACGGGCAAGACTGTCCTGGATGATGTTCTTCATCGGCGCCACGGTGGCGCGGGCGGGCGCGCGAAGGCTGCCGAGGACAGCCGTGGCGAGTGGCAGGACGAGGGCTTGGCGGCGGTTGAGCAAGGCGGAATCCGAACGACGGTTGCGGGACGGTCCGGCGTCAGTACATCGGATTTCGTGTTGAAAAAATGACGTTTTGAAGGGAATGCAGCCCTGCTATCGGGCTATCGGGTCCGCTTCGACAGCCGCAGCACGAAGATCAGCACCTCGGCCACCGCCTTGTAGAGCTCGACAGGAATTTCGTCGCCGATCTCGACATTCGACAGCGCCCCCGCCAGCACCTCGTTCTCCTGGATCGGGACGTTGTTGGCCTTCGCCACCTCGATGATCTTCTGGCCGATCGTGCCCTTGCCCTTGGCGACGACGCGCGGCGCGCCGGTCTTGTCATAGTGCAGCGCGATCGCCAGCGAACGGGTCGATGCCTCGCTCATGTGGCGCGGTCCAGAAAATGCCCGGCCGGCGCCGGCGTCGCACTCGGCGGCGGTGCTCCGCTGCCGATGACGATGTCGCCGGGCTCGAGCTCGGCCTGGCGCAGCGCCTCGTTGAGCTGGCCGGCGCTGGCGCGCAGCTGCGCCGCGGTCTCGGCGCGCTCCGCCCACATCCGCACCGAGGTGGTGTCGCCGCTGAGCGTGACCAGCGCATGGACCGGCCCCGCCGGCTCGACGTCGAGCGAAAAGCGGGCGCGCCAGACACGCTGGGTGGCGGGGGCGGCCTTGGCGCCGCCGCCGTCCCGGGAAATCTCGAACTGGGCCACCGCGGTGCCCTGCGGCGTCGCGAACGGGATCTCGAACTGCCAGCGCGGCTGGCCATCGACGCGGCCGGCGTCGGCCCGATCGCCCAGCGACGCGATCTGCAAAAGGGTCTGGCGGGCGATTGCGCCGTCGGCATCCTCGACAAGGCGGCGCACCGCCTCGACCGGGGTCGCGTCCGCGCCGATCGCCGGCTGGGCGACCGGCTGGGCGGTCGGCGCACCGCCGCGGAACGGCGGCGGTGGCTGGTTGGCGGGCGGCGCCCCCGGCTCCCCGGCGGAAACGGGGCGGACGGCCTGGGCCTGGGCCGGATCGGCGGCGAGCTTGCCGCCGATCATGCGCCGCAAGGTGTCGGCCACCCCGGCAGGCACCGCGCCATCGACCTCCTGCAGCAGGTTGAGCGCCGCGGTGACCGCGGCGGCACGCGCCGCCGCGCTCTGGGGCACGGCGCCCGAGGCCAGGAGGTGACCACCGGCGAGTTCCTCGGCCACCGGCAACAGCGCCCGCGGCAGGTAGGCCTCCTCGGCATCGATGTCCGGCGCCAGCGGCACGGCCGCTCCCGGCGGCAGCGCGGTGGTGCCGGCCCCGCGGAGAGCCGCGGACGCAGCTCCAGCCGTGGCGGCGCCCTGCTCCGGCACATGGTCGAGCCAGTTGCCAAGGGTCTGGCGGAACACGATCAGCGCGGCCTTGAGATCCGGCATGCCCTGGCCTGCCGACGGCACCGCGCCGGACGCCAGCGCCGCTTCCAGGAACAGCCCAGAACCCTGGAAAGCGGATTTGAGGGTGTCCCCACTGAGATCGGCGCCCAGCGCCGGTCGGACCGAGAGGAGCTGCTGGGCGGCCTGCTGCAGCGGCTCCGGCAGGCCCGGCGATGCCGCGGCGGCATTGGCGAACAACGGCGAAAGGCCCGCCTGACGCGCCGCGGCAGTCTGCGCCGCGGTGGTCACGGCAATCTGCTCGATGGCGGTGAGAAGCGGCGTCGCTGTGGTCGTCGCCCGCGGGGCGGCAATGGCCGAGACGTCGGTGGCCGCCCCCGCGGCCGCGGTCGCCGCACCGTCGCCCGACGGCACGATGGCGAGGCGCAGGCCATCCGCCGTCTCCGACACCGCAAGCAGCAGCGTCGCGCCAGCCTGCAGCGGCACCTCGCTGAGCACATCGATGTGGAGACTGCCGATGGCGATGCGCACGCGGCTGTCGTCGAGCACCTTGAGCACGCGCGCATCGATGGTCGTGCCCGGCTGCAGCGCCAGGTCCGGCGCCGCCTCCTGGGCGGCAATGACCGGAAGGACGGAATGGATCGAAATCGGCATGCGCGCCTCGTTTCGCCGGTATTGTTAGGCGCGCGCCGTTAATCTGTCGTTAAGAGTAAGTTCCCTGATGGCCAGCCATCGTGGACGGCATCAGGCCAGCGCGAGCGCGGCCGCCCTGAAATCGGCGAGGCGTGCGGCGCGGCGGCTCATCACCTCCTCGTCGGCGCCCCACTGGGCGATGTTCCAGTCCTCGTCGACATGGGCGGCGGTCCACACCGCCTCCGCATCGAGCCGGCCATGCAGCAGCGCCAGCGCCAGCAGCGCCGAGCCAGTCAGCGTCGTCACCACATGCAGCGCGCCGAGCCGCCAGGCGTCCAGCGGCAGCGCCGCCCGCGCCGCGGCGAGCGCCGCGTCCGGCTGGCGCACATGGATGATGCCCTCGGCAAGGATGAAATGCGCGCCGAGCTGTTCGGCTGCCCAGAACAGCACCGGATCCCAGTGCTCGGCCTGCCGCGCCACCAGCGCCTGCGGATGGTCGGCGCGATAGAACAGCGCGTCGGTGGCAAAATACTTGGCGATGTCGTCAGTAACTTCGGCGGTGCGCGGCGCGACGCCGTCGATCACGCTGTTGGCGAGCCGCGTCAGCGGCATCGTCGAGGGATCGATGGTGTCCTGCTGGGCGTCCCACTCGGCGGCGATCGCCGCCGCCACGGCCTGCGACGGCGCGACCAGCGGCTGCTTGGCCGGGGTTCGGATCGTGCGGCCGTCCAGCACCACCGCATGGCCGCCGTCCGCCGCGACGACGCCGGCGGTCGTGTAGAAGCGCTTGCGCAGTTGCGGGCGCGACGACTGCCGCGCCGCCTCGTTGGGATCGAGCGGCGATTGTCCCGCGACCTCGTCGAACAGTTCTCGCATCAGTTCCTCGCAATGCGCAGCAGCGGTGCCGGTCCTAGCGGTTGGCACAGCCGCGTGAATACTCGGCCCGCTCGTTGGGGCCAAGCCCCAGCGCGGCCCCCTGATCGAGGCATGGCGCCACGCGATCGCTGAACGAGCCGCGCGACTGCAGATTGGCCTTCGGCGGCGGCAGCGGCGCGTTCATCTTCGGCACCACCGGCACCTCGATCTTCGGCGGCGGCGGCGATGGCGGCGGCGGCATGATCATCGACGGCGGCGTCGGACTGAGACCGAGCGACTGCGCGCTGGCGCTGTGCACGGCGACGGCGCAGCTCAGCGCCACAAGGACTGGAACGATCGATCGCATCCCCGCCATATCGGCACGGCGCGGCCGCTTCGCCAGTGCCGTCGACCCGGGCTGGCGGCCACGATCGCGTGTCAGGTCCGTCGCAGTGCCGGTTCCCCGCGGCGCCCCGCACGAACAGCGAAGGCGCACGCTCACTCCTCGGGCGCCTCTTCGATCGGATCGAAGCGATCGGTTTCCAGCCCCAGCAGGTTCCACGACTGCTGCATGTGCGGGGGCAGCGGCGCGGTGGCGTCGATGAAACCGCCGCGCGGATGCGGAATGACGATGCGGCGCGCCAGCAGATGCAGGCGGTTCTGCAAGCCGCCCGGCAACTGCCAGTTCTCCTTGTTGAAATATTTGGGGTCGCCGACGATGGCGTGATCGATGTGGGCCATGTGGGCGCGCAGCTGGTGGGTGCGGCCGGTCACCGGCTTGAGCGAGACCCAGGCGAGCTTCTGCGCCGAGGTCTCGACCACCGCGTAGTACGTCACCGCATGGCTCGCGCCCTCGTCGCCATGCTCGGCGATGCGCATCACGGAATCGTCCTCGCGCTCTTCCTTGGCGAGGAAGGTCGAGATGCGGCCCTGCTTGGGCTTGGGCACGCCGGCGACCAGCGCCCAGTAGATCTTGCGCGCCGAGCGCGAGCGGAACGCGCCGGTCAGCGCCGACGCCGCAAAGCGCGTCTTGGCGATCAGCAGGCAGCCCGACGTCTCCTTGTCGAGGCGGTGCACGAGGCGCGGCCGCTGGCCCTTGGCGTCGCGCATCACCTCCAGCATCTGGTCGACATGGCGCGTGGTGCCCGAGCCGCCCTGCACGGCAAGGCCTGCCGGCTTGTTCAGCACCAGCACGTCGGCGTCCTCATAGAGCGTCATCGCCTTGAGCGCGTCGAGCGTCTTCTGCTGCGCCTCCGACAGTTCGCTCGGCCCGCCCTTGGGCGCGTCGAGGCGCAGCGGCGGAATACGCACGCTGGCACCCTCCTCGAGACGGTCCTTGCTGTCGGCGCGACGGCCGTTCACGCGCAGCTCGCCTTTGCGGACGATGCGCTGGATATGGGAGAACGACAGGCCCGGAAAGCGCGCCTCGAGAAAGCGGTCGACGCGCATGCCGTCCTCGTCGGCGGTGACCGTCACCGTCTGCACCTTGGTCGGCAATGGCGGCAGCTCGGCCTCCGGCGCGCGCGCCTCGACCTCCCGCGGCGGTCGCGCTGCGCCGGGCGGTTTGCCCCCCGCCGCCGGCCGCGCCGCCCGGCGGGGACGCTCTGCGAAGCCATCCGACGCACCGGTCCCGTAACCGCGCGAACCACCGTCGCGCGAGGGCGCGCCGCGCCTTCCGGCACCGGACTTGAAACCATCGGACTTGAAGCCTTCAGATCTGGAGCCTTCAGATCGCGAACCTTCGGGTTTGGCCCTGCCGAACCTCGCGCCGGCGGGCTTGCCGCCGGCCGGCCGGGCGGCGCGCTCGTCGTCATGCCCGCGACCACCCGCGCCGGCTCGCCCGCCACGCGTATCGGAGCCCTTGCCGAATGCCTTGCCCGGTCCCTTGTCAGACCCCTTGCCAGCCCCCTTGGCTGCCGGCCGCCCCGTGCGGCCACGGCCGGCGGCGGATCCCGGTGACTTCTGCAGCGGTCTCTTGACGCGACGGCTCATGATTTCTGCTCTGGGTGATGGGCGACAGGAGCGGTGGTCTGCTGGTTTTGACCGTGCCCGCACAATTTCTTTGCCCTAGCGCAAAAGCGGCGCAGCGTCACGGCCAAATCGTTGCAAATGAACGATTTTCCATTGCATTGTCCGGCCTTCCAACAACACCCGGAGCCATCCGGGGCCTTTCAGGGAAACGCCGACCGATGCCCGCCATGTCCTTGCTTGCTCCCTTCGTCCGCCTCGCCGCCGCGACGCTGCTCCTGACCGGAGCAGCCACCGCCGGCACGATGCCCCCCGACATCGCCGCCAAACTCAAGGAGATGGGCCGCGTGATCGACCCGCCGAAGGTCGGCGATATCTATGGACCGCTGCAGCAGCAGGAGCCGTTTGCCGGCATCCGGATCGAGCGCGACGTCAGGTACGGCCCCGCCGAACGCAACCGCCTCGACGTGTTCACGCCGGAAACGGCGAGCGGCGGGCCGCGACCGGTGCTGGTCTTCGTGCATGGCGGCGGCTTCGTCGCCGGCGACAAGCACACCCCCGGCACGCCCTTCAACGACAACGTCGCGGCCTGGGCGGCAAAGAACGGCTTCATCGGCGTCAACATCACCTATCGCCTGGCGCCGCAGTCGCCGTGGCCGGCCGGCGCCGAAGACGTCGGCACGGCGGTGCGTTGGGTGGGAGAGAACATCGCCGCACGCGGCGGTGACGGCGCGCGGGTCTACCTCATGGGCCATTCCGCCGGCGCCGTGCATGTGGCGAGCTACGTGTCCCATCCCGAGTTCCACGGGCCGAAGGGTGTCGGCCTCGCCGGCGCCATCCTGGTGTCCGGCCTCTACGACCTCACCGCGCTACCGTTCAGCAAGTTCGAGTTCGCCTATTTCGGTGAAGATGCGTCGACCTATGCACAGCGCTCCTCGCTCGCCGGCCTCGTCGCCGGCCAGCTGCCGCTGCTGGTGATGTCAGCCGAACTCGATCCGCCGCCGTTCGAGCAGCAGTACAAGCTGCTCACCGAGCAGCTGTGCAAGAGCCCGCGCGGCTGCGCACGCACCGCAGTGCTGGCGCAGCACAGCCACATCTCGGAGGTGTTCGCGATCAACACCTCAGATACCAGCCTGACCGATCACATCCTCGCGTTCACTGCGGCCGGAAAGTAGCGGCGCAGACCGACGCGCTGCCGGGACCGGCGTCATGCCGGATCCCGGCCGCGACCGCCGGACGGCGGCGATCAGCGCACTGTTTCAGGCGCGCGCCACCAGCGCCGGATCGCCGGACGCGGCGGCGGCGCCACGACCTCCGGGGCCACATGCGTGCGATCCTCGCGCGCCGGCGGCATCGTCGCCGGCATCTGCAGCACGGTCGCCACCTGTCCTTCGAGCAGCCGCGTCAGCAGCACCACCTGACCGTTGGGAAATTCCAGCGCATCGTGGTGAGTGCTCGGCCTGTCCATATCGATCTGCCGGAACCGTGCCACGCGATATGGAACCCGGCGCCGCCGCCACAACAGCAGCCGCGGCTCGAACTCGACGTCCTGCTCGAACGCCAATTCCGTTCCGGGCCGCAGGCACACCGCGGTCGCGGGATCCATCGCGTCACCGAAACCGCGGGTGACCGAACCGGAGAACGACTTGGAGATCAGTTTGTCACCGGCCTTCGCCGGCCGTGACGCCACATGGTGCAGGCTGTAGTCGCACATCGGACGCTCCCATCCGTCAGAGCACGCCCCCCAAAGCCTTGCAGAGGACGCGAACTCTGACACCCGAGCGTGGCGGGTTTGTGATGTGCCCCGCCGCCCCGCTATCGCGCGACGTTGCAGGCCATCAGCGCGGCGCGGTGCTGCAGCCGGCCTGCCGTGCGATCACCGCGATGTCGTCGGCGACATCGGCCGCGCTGCCGCGCTTTCGGGCTTCATCCAGCGCCAGGCACGCGCCACCGGAATTACCGTTCTCGAACCGGGCGGACGCCAGATTGCTCCAGGCGGTGGCGAATTCAGGCTGGTCCTTCACCGCCTGCTCGAGCACAGGCTCGGCATCGCGCGGCCGCCGGGCGATCAACAGGAAACGGCCGTAGTCGGCACTCAGCGACCGCAGAGGCGCCACCTGCCCGCGCGCAGCGCGGAACAGTTCGTCCGCAAACGCCATGTCCTGAAAGCGCGACGTCACCACGATCGCGAGGCCGTGATAGACCTCGCTGCGTTCGGGCGCGAGCAGGTAGGCGCGGTTGAACCAGCGCCCTGCCTCGGCGAATTTTCCGGTGCCGACGGCGCGCCAGCCGCGACCGGTGAACTCCGCGAAGGCCTTCTGCGGCGTCATCCCGGCGTCGGCCAGCGCGCCCGCGAAGGATTTTGCGTAGCCCGACTTGTCGGCAAATCCATAGAAGGGCTGCTCGTCAGCCGGGGCGTCGAAGGTCTTGCGGCTGACCTGCAGGCCCGGCGCCACCTCGACGGTCTCGATGGCACCGGCCACGCCCGTGAGCGCAACGGTGAGAATGACGCACAGCCCCACCAGCGCGCACCCGGCGCGATTTGCAATCCACATCCCGCCCCCGTTTTTTTCGTCTTGCTATCTGTCGATTGAAATCGATTTAGTATTGCAGAAAGATTGGACGTCAGTCGCGCTGCGCGCGCAGCTTCGCCCAGTAGTCGAGCCGCTTGCGGATCTCGCGTTCGAAACCGCGCTCCGGCGGATCGTAGAAGGTCTGGCGTCCTAGATCTTCCGGAAAATAATCCTGTCCGGAAAAGCCCTCGGGCGTGTCGTGATCGTACTGGTAACCGGTGCCGTAGCCTTCGGATTTCATCAGCCTGGTCGGCGAATTGAGAATGTGCTTGGGCGGCAGCAGCGAGCCGGCCTCCTTGGCGGTGCGCATCGCAGCCTTGTAGGCGGTGTAGGCGGCGTTCGACTTTGGCGCGGTGGCGACATAGATCACCGCCTGCGCGATCGCGAGCTCGCCTTCCGGACTGCCGAGGAAATCGTAGGCATCCTTGGCGGCGTTGGCGACCACGAGGGCCTGTGGGTCGGCGAGGCCGACATCCTCGATCGCCATCCGCACCACGCGGCGCGCCAGGAACAGCGGATCCTCGCCGGCATCGAACATGCGCGCGAGATAGTACAGCGCCGCGTCGGGGTCGGACCCGCGCACCGACTTGTGCAGCGCGGAGATCAGGTTGTAGTGGCCATCCGCCGACTTGTCGTAGATCGGTGCGCGCCGCTGCAGGATCGCCTGCAACTGCGCGGCGTCGAAGATCTCGTCGGCCCGCGCCGAGCGCCACACCTCCTCGACGAGGGTCAGCGCGGCGCGGCCATCGCCATCGGCCATGCGCACCAGCGCGGCACGGGCTTCCGCATCGAGCGGCAGCCGCCGGCCCTCGACCTCTTCGGCGCGTGCGAACAGCCGCTCGACCGCGGCCGGATCGAGCGAGCGGAACACGAGCACGCGCGCGCGCGACAGAAGAGCGGCGTTGAGCTCGAATGACGGGTTCTCGGTGGTGGCGCCGACCAGCACCACGGTGCCGTCCTCCATCACCGGCAGGAAGGAGTCCTGCTGCGCCCGGTTGAAGCGATGGACCTCGTCGACGAACAGCAGCGTGCCCGTTCCCATCTCGCGACGGGCGCGCGCGGCATCGAACACCTTCTTGAGATCGGCAACGCCGGAAAACACTGCCGAGATCTGCTCGAAATGCAGCGAGGTGGCATCCGCGAGCAGCCGCGCCACCGTGGTCTTGCCGGTGCCCGGCGGTCCCCAGAACACCAGCGAGCCAAGGGTGCGCGTCTCCAGCATGCGCGTCAGCGCGCCGTCGGGACCGAGGATGTGCTCCTGGCCGACGACATCCGACAGCACATGCGGCCGCAGCCGTTCGGGCAACGGACGCGGCGCGTCCTGCTCGAGGCCGGCGGCGGCGAACAGCGACGGCGTGGATTGCGGCCGCTTCACGCTCAACCGCCGAGCACGACCGACAGCTGCTGGCCGCCACGCTGCAGCGTGATGCGCCACAACCGGCTGCCCTCCTTCGTCACACGCTCGAGGTCGGCGGTGCGGGAGATCTTCTGGCCGTTGACCTGGGTGATGATGTCGCCCTTCTGGAAGCCGACATTGGCGGCGAGCGCGTCGTCCGAGAAGCTGATGATGATCACCCCCTCGGCGCTGCCGTCGAGGTGCAACTCGTCGGCGAGCGCCGGCGAGATGTTGGCGACGGTCGCGCCCTGGAATGGCGAGCGCGATTTGAGCACGATCTCGTCGCGACCGCTGTCCGGCGCGGTCTCCAGCGGCACCGTCAGCTTGACCTGCTTGCCCGCGCGCTGCACCTCGATCGCGGCGGTGCCGCCGAGCGTGCGGGTGGCGAAGCGGTAGTCGAACGCGTTGGGATCGTCGATCGCCTGGCCTTCGATGGACAGGATCAGATCCGACAGCTTGAGGCCGGCGCGCGCCGCCGGGCTGCCGGACACCACGCTCGCGACCAGCGCACCGGTGGGGCGCGGCAGGCCGAGCGTCTCGGCAATCTCCGGCGTCACCGCCTGCAGCCGCGCGCCCAGCCAGGGACGCTTGACCGCGGTGCCGCCGCTCTTGGCGGACGCCACCACGACGCGAACCATGTTGGCGGGGATGGCGAAGCCGATGCCCTGCGATCCGCCGGAGCGCGAGAAGATCGCGGTGTTGATGCCGACGAGACGGCCGGTCATGTCGACGAGCGCGCCGCCCGAGTTGCCGGGGTTGATCGCGGCATCGGTCTGGATGAAGAACTGATAGTCGGTGATGCCGACCTGGGTGCGCGCCAGCGCCGAGACGATGCCGTGGGTCACGGTCTGGCCGACCCCGAACGGATTGCCGATCGCCAGCACGACGTCGCCGACCAGCAGCTCATCGGAGTTCGCGAATTCGAGCGTCGGGAAGCGCTCGCGGGCATCCTTGATCCGGAGCACGGCGAGATCGCTGCGGCTGTCCTTGAGCACGATCTCGGCCTCGAACTCGCGCTTGTCGGCGAGCGATACCTTCACCTGGTCGGCGCCTTCGATGACATGGTTGTTGGTGACGACGAGACCGCCGGCGTCGACGATCACACCCGAGCCGAGCGAGCGTTGCATCTGCTCGGGCTGCTGGCCCGGCACGCCGAAGAAACGGCGAAAGATCGGATCGTCGAGCAGCGGATTGCGGTTCTGGATCACCTTCGCCGCGTAGACATTGACGACCGCCGGCTGCACGCGCTGGACGATCGGCGCGTAGGACAGCCGCAGCTGGCTCGCTGAACTCGGAACCACCCGGTCCTGCGCGCGATCCTGGGCAAGCGCGGGCGCCGCCGACGCGAACACGGTGGCGAGCACCAGGGTCGACAGGGCCAGCGGCGCGAAGAGGTGAGAAAGACGCGTCATCAATTCGTCCTGCAAAAAGCGTGATCCGTGGAATTTTTTACTCGTTCCGGCGAGAGCATCGCGCAGCGTCTCCGCCCCGGTGTTCCCGGCGCACGAACCGAGCCGGTCCGGACGCAGAGGCGCCCGCGAAAGCCGCGGGCATCGCCCGGAGATTCGGCCGCGACGCAATGCACCCCCGAGAATAGACCAAAAAAACTGTCATATAAATGGCTTAGCACCCTGCCGGGAGACGCCGTGATCCCGGCCGGAATGATGCTCGTCGCGGGAGCAGCATGGGCCGACGCGTATGGCCCGGGCGCGGCCTGTCATTTCCCGCCTCGTCCGCCTCCCGCCTCGTCCGCCCGCAGGGATCGTCAGCGCGGCGCCGCAGATCGTCCTGTTGCCATTTGCGCCCATCACACAGCCACCGCGACGCACGCCCATCGCTGCATGCGACGCAGGCCACGGCGATCGCTCGCGCGATCGCGCGCCATGACGCCAATCGCGACGTCATCGCATCCAGCTCCGACGAAAGTCGCAGGGCTCGTCGCGCCGCCGAGTCGGTTTCTCAGCATCCGCTTGCAGTGTGATGATCGCGCATCTCGCGCTGCGCGCGTATCGCGAACCAGCGGTTCCAGCAGCTCGAAATCGACCTGCACCGTGCGCGCTCGCATTATCGCAACGAAGTATGACAGTCGTTTCTCACGGAGGTGAGACACATTGACCGCATTGCTGTGTTGCGCGGCGCCACTTCGCTGTTTTGTTCAGCCACATCAAAGCCGTGTATGCGAGGCCTGCATTTTCAGGGGTCGACGCATGTCAGCCATGCCGCATGACACTCTTGTTACAAACTGTGTCCGCGCAGCCACAATGATTATCACAAAGGAATATAACTAAGTTTGCTAATTGAACTCGCCCCGCAGCATCCGCTATTCCCGCCTTACGACGCAGGGGGGCACCTCGATGTCGTTTCGTCCAACTCTCGCGCTCGTTGACATCCGCAACGGTATGCGAGGCGAACGACGGATCAGCGGGCGGATGACGGAGCGCGGCTGCGTTCCCGGTCGCCGCCCATCAGACCGATCTGGAGGTTTTACATGACTACGATGAAGGGCCTTATTCTGGGCACCGCGGCGAGCCTCGTCGCGCTGACCGGTGCGCAGGCCGCCGACCTTCCCGTCAAGGCGAAGGCTGTCGAATACGTCAAGATCTGCTCGCTGTACGGCGCGGGCTTCTACTACATCCCGGGCACCGACACCTGCATCCGCATCGGCGGCGCGCTGCGTGTCGGCACCTCGTTCAACGGCGGCGTGTGGGGCGTGCCGTTCTATCAGGGCGGCGCCGGCGGCGCGGGCTCCTACAACCGCAACTACTTCACGACCCGCGAACGCATCACGCTGTTCGTCGACACCCGCACGCAGACCGACTACGGCGTCGTGCGCACCTACGCCAACATGCTGTTCGACTTCTCGCAGGGCCGCGAGAGCATCGCCGGCGGTTACATCGAGAACGACTTCATCTTCATCCAGTTCGCCGGCTTCACCTTCGGTAAGGCGGTGTCGCAGTTCGATCCGCAGTGGACGCTGGCCAAGCCGCTCATCAGCACCAGCGGCTTCTTCTCGGGCAGCTACGATGCCACCGGCATCCCGCAGCTGTCGTACACCGCCGAGTTCGGCAACGGCGTGTCGGCGTCGCTGTCGCTCGAAGACGCCCAGCCCTACCGTTCGTCGGGTGTCGTCAACACCTCGCTCGGCGGCACCAACGCCCTGCTCGGCCCGTTCGGCAGCGCCACCACCGCTTATGGCGTGACCTCGAACAACTTCCAGGGCAACGCCCAGGGCGGCGACCACGTTCCGGATATCGTCGCGAACGTTCGCCTCGACCAGGCCTGGGGCTCGCTGCACCTCGGCGCCGCCGCGCACGAAGTGCACGGCACCTACTACAACCCCGCCGACAGCAACACCGGCCACCCCGACTCGACCTGGGGCTATGCCGTCATCGGCGCGTTTGAGCTGAAGAACCTGCCGACCGGCGTGGGCGACAGCTTGAAGGTGCAGGCCACCTTCGCCAACGGCGCGGCCAAGTACGTGTTCGGCGGCACCTGGGATTCGGCTGGCGCTGGTCGTCTCGCCAAGATCGGCGACGGCGGCATGGCGTTCGGCTACGTCCTCGACGGCGTGTACGGTCTCGGCACCGGCATCCAGAAGAGCGACTCGTGGGAAGTCAGCGGCTTCTACGAGCACTACTGGACCCCGGCCTGGCGCACCTCGGTGTTCGGTTCGTACAGCCACATCTCGTACGGCTCGGCCGGCGACGCCCTCCTGCTCGCTGCCGCCAACGGTGGCCGTCTGAGCACCGGCGTCACCAACGCCACCGGCAGCTTCGGCTTCGGCGTGATGCAGTTCGGCACCCGCACCGCGTGGGATCCGGTCAAGAACCTGACCGTCGCGGCGGAGTTCGACTACACCCGTCTCGAGCAGAACCTCAACGGCACGTTCACCAACACGAGCGCGTATCAGGGTGTCGCCTCGGGCACCACGCTGCAGCTCAAGGATCAGAACATCTACTCGGGTCACGTTCAGGTCACCCGCAGCTTCTGATCTCGGCGATCGTCAACAGAGAAGCCCGCTCCGGCGGACCCATCGATGTTGACCTCCAGGGACCTCCGGCGATGCCCCGCCGGAGGTCTTTCCTTTTTGAGGGCCGGCGCCGGCGCGCCGGATGACGCCCGTCATATCATTGTCATGCAAACGACCGGCCCGGCCGGTATCTCCTCACCGGAAATACGAGGTGGGGCGAAACTGCCACAGGTGGCCTTTTTCGTTCGATGCATCGCACCTGACAAACTGTCGCAGTCTGTTTCCGGGTAACATCCGTTGCAGAACAGGACTCACACAGGGGCGTTCCATGAATCGGCATCATACCCGTCTTCTCAAGGCTCTCGTGTTCGGAACCGCGGCCGGTCTGGCGACGCTGAGCACGGCCGATGCGGCCGATCTTCCGGTCAAGGCGAAGGCGGTCGAATACGTCAAGATCTGCACGGCCTACGGCGCGGGCTTCTACTACATCCCCGGCACCGACACCTGCATCCGTCTCGGCGGCGCGATCCGCGTCGGCACCACGTTCAACGGCAATCCGTGGGATGTGCCGTTCTTCCAGGGCAGCACCGGCGGCGCCAACGCCTATAACCGCAACTATTTCGGCGCCCGCGAGCGCGCTTATCTCAACATCGACACCCGCACCGCGACCGAGTACGGCGTCGTCCGCACCTACGCCAGCCTGCTGTTCGACTTCTCGCAGGGCCGTGAGAGCATCGCCGGCGGCTATGTCGAGAACGACTTCCTGTTCATCCAGTTCGCCGGCTTCACGTTCGGCAAGGCGGTGTCGGAGTTCGATCCGCAGTGGGCGCTGTCGAAGCCGATCATCGGCACCTCGACCGGCGCGCTGTCCGGCTCGCACAATGACACCGGCATTCCGCAGCTCGCCTACACCGCCGAGTTCGGCGGCGGCGTGTCGGGCACGATCTCGCTCGAGGATGCCCAGCCCTACCGCTCCGCCGGCGTCGTCAATACCTCGCTCACCGGCACCAACGCCTTGCTCGGCCCGTTCGGCGGCGCGACGCTGGCCTATGGCGTGGCGTCGAACACCTTCCAGGGCAACGCCCAGGGCGGCGACCATGTACCCGATATCGTCGGCAACCTGCGCTACGATCAGGCCTGGGGCTCGCTGCACCTCGCCGCGGCCGCGCATGAAGTGCACGGCACCTACTACACCCCCACCAACAGCGACACCGGCCACCCGGACTCGACCTGGGGCTACGCGGTCATCGGCGCGTTCGAACTCAAGAACCTGCCCACCGGCGTCGGCGACAGCCTGAAGGTTCAGGCGTCGTTCGCCAACGGCGCCGCCAAGTACATCTTCGGCGGTTCCACCGATACCTCCGGCGCAGGCCGCTTCGCCAAGATCGGTGGCGGCGGCATGGCGTTCGGCTACGTGCTCGACGGTGTCTACGGCAACGGCACCGGGATCCAGAAGAGCGACGCCTGGCAGGTCGCCGGCTTCTACGAGCACTACTGGACGCCGGCCTGGCGCACGTCGCTGTTCGGCTCCTACAGCCACATCTCCTACGGCGCCACCGGCGACGCCCTGCTGCTGGCCGCCGCCAACGGCGCAGGCCTGAGCACGGGCTTCACCAACGCGACCGGCAGTTTTGCGTTCAGCTTCGCCGAGGTCGGCACCCGCACGGCCTGGACGCCCGTGAAGGACCTGACCTTCGCCGCCGAATTCAGCTACGTGCGCATGATGCAGAACCTCAACGGCACCTTCACCACCACGGGCACCGCGATCCCCGGCTACACCGCCGGCTCGACGCTGCAGCTCAAGAACCAGAACCTGTATCAGGGCGCGGTCGAAGTTCGCCGCAACTTCTGAGGCGTTCTCCGCGGGGGCGAGTTCGCACCGGCCTCCGCGATCGAAACAGAAAGACCTCCGGCGCGCCCCGCCGGAGGTCTTTTGTTCAGGCACGCGCCTTTGTCGGTCAAGGCAGCCGGTCAACGCATTGCGGTCGAACCCGGCACGCGCCGCGCAACGCTGTCGCGCCCGTCTCGACTGCCACCCAAGGCCGCGTCAGGCGGCGTCCGCGACCTGACGGGCGCGGTGATCCTCGCCCCAGGCCTTGAGCACGTCGATGACCGGGCGCAGCCGCTCGCCCATCTCGGACAAGGTGTATTCGACCCGCGGCGGGACCTCCGGATAGACCTTGCGGATCACGAGGCCATCCTCCTCCAGCGCCCGCAGTTGCTTGGTCAGCATCCGCTGGGTGATGCGCGGCATCTTGCGCTTGAGCTCGCCGAACCGGCAGGTGCCGTCCTGCAGATGAAAGAGGATGACGCCCTTCCACTTGCCATCGATCAGGTCCAGCGTGACCTCGACCGGACATCCCGGCCCGCAGCCGAAATCCTTCCGCTTCATCGATAATTCCCAATAGTATCCATTCGTGTACTATATCCCTGTTTGCACCGTACTTGCAATTTCAGCCCTGCCGCGACACTTCTGAAACCGTCGGTGACGGATATGGCCGTCGCCCAACCGGAGACCTGTCGGATGAAGGCCGTTGGCTACAGCAAGTCCCTGCCGATCGACGCAGCGGACGCCCTGATCGATTTCGAAACAGCGAAACCGGAGCCGAGCGGACGCGATCTTCGCGTCGCGGTGAAGGCCGTCTCCGTCAATCCGGTCGACACCAAGGTGCGCAAGCGCGCGGCGCCGCCGGCCGGCGAGATGAAGATCCTCGGCTTCGATGCCGCCGGCGTCGTCGACGCAGTCGGGCCGGAGGCGACGCTGTTCAAGCCGGGCGACGAGGTGTTCTACGCCGGCTCGATCCTGCGCCAGGGCACCAACTCCGAGTTTCACCTGGTCGATGAGCGCATCGTCGGACGCAAGCCGAAGTCGCTGGGGTTCGCCCAGGCTGCGGCCCTGCCCCTGACCTCGATCACCGCCTGGGAGCTGCTGTTCGATCGCCTCGACGTGCAGCCCGGCAAGAGCATCGACCCGCGCACGCTGCTGATCGTCGGCGGCGCCGGCGGCGTCGGCTCGATCCTGATCCAGCTGGCGCGGCGGCTGACCGGCCTTGCGGTGGTCGCGACGGCGTCACGGCCGGAGTCGATCAAGTGGTGTCTCGAGCTCGGCGCCCACGCCGTGGTCGATCACAGCAAGCCGCTGAAGGAGCAGATCGACCAGCTCAAGCTGCCGCCGGTGCGGCTGATCGCCAGCCTGACCAACACCGACCAGCACTTCCCGGCCCTCGTCGATATCCTGGCGCCGCAAGGCAAGATCGGCCTCATCGACGATCCGGCGGCGCTCAACGCCACGCTGCTCAAGGGCAAGGCAGCGTCGCTGCACTGGGAATCGATGTTCACCCGCTCCTCGTTCCAGACCGCCGACATGATCGCGCAGCATCGCCTGCTCAACGACGTCGCCAACCTGATCGACAACGGCGTGCTGCGCACCACGCTCGACAAGGTGCTCGGCAGGATCAACGCGGCCACGCTCAAGCAGGCGCACGCCGCGATCGAGGGCGGCCGCTCGACCGGCAAGCTGGTGCTGGAAGGCTGGTGAGCTAGGCTGGCAAGCTCCGGCGCGAGGGGCCAGCGGCGACACGCGCCGCCAGGCCCCGCCGCCGCGGGGGCGTCAGGCGATGGTATCGAGAATGCCGCCCTCGACCCGCAACGCCGCGCCGTTGGTGGCCGACGCCTCGCGCGAGCAGATGTAAACGGCCATGTTGGCGATCTCGTCGACACTGGCAAAGCGTTGCAGCAGCGAGGTCGAGCGGTGCTGCCTGACGAACGACGCGGCGGCCTCGTCGACGCTCTGGCCGCTCTGCGCCGCCATCGCGGCGAGAAACGCCTCGACGCCTTCGGAGCGCGTCGGCCCGGGCAGGATCGAGTTGACGGTAACGCCAGTGCCGCCGGTCAGCTTGGCAAGGCCACGCGCCACCGACAGCTGTGCGGTCTTGCTGGTGCCGTAGTGGATCATCTCGGTCGGGATGTTGAGCGCGGATTCCGACGAAACGAACAGCACCCGCCCCCAGTTGCGTGCCAGCATGCCCTTGAGATAGGCGCGCGACAGCCGCACGCCCGACAGCACGTTGACCTCGAAGAAGCGCGCCCAGTCGTCGTCGCTGATGTCGAAGAAGTCCTTCGGCTCGAAGATGCCGGCATTGTTGACGAGGATGTCGACGTCCGGCACCGCCGCGACCAGCGCCGCACAGCCCTCCGCCGTCGCGACGTCGGCCGCCACGCCGCGGACATCAGCGCCGCCGGCAGCCTGCGCAACCGCTGCGGCGGCCGCCTCGACACGGTCCTTGCTGCGGCCGTTGACCACGACGCTCGCACCCGATGCCGCAAGCCCCCGCGCGATCGCCTGGCCGATGCCCCCGGTCGACCCGGTGACGATGGCGGTCTTGCCCGAAAGATCGATGTTCATGCGCCTCTCCTTTGCCTGGCTGCCTGTTGATATTGGGAGCGCGCGAGAGCCGGCGCAATCACCACCGCCACAGCGCGGCCGCTGAATTTTCGATGTCCCTGCCCGCATGGCCGCGGCGCGGCCGGCGGCGGAGCAGCGCGCAACAAAAAAGCGGCGCCGAGGCGCCGCTTCTAAAATCCGAGAAGTTGGAACGAACGGCTCAGGCCGCTTCGTCCACCGCTTCCTGCACCGGGCCGGAGTCCTTGCCCTTGGCCTCGACGTCGCGATCGACGAACTCGATCACCGCCATTGCAGCGTTGTCGCCGTAGCGGAAGCCGGCCTTGATGATGCGGGTGTAGCCGCCGTGACGGTCCTTGTAGCGCGGCGCCAGAACGTCGAACAGCTTCTTGACCTGCTCGATATCGCGGATCTCGCCGATCGCCTGGCGACGCAGCGCCAGACCGCCGCGCTTGCCGAGCGTGATCAGCTTCTCGACGATCGGACGCAGTTCCTTGGCCTTCGGAAGCGTGGTGACGATCTGCTCGTGCTTGATCAGCGCAGCCGACATGTTGGCGAACATCGCGCGGCGATGCTCGGCGGTGCGGTTGAGCTTGCGGTGAACCTTGCCGTGACGCATTGGACTATTCCTTCTTCAATTTGCCACGACGGTTCGTCGGACAAGTTTCATCTCAGGTGGGCTTCCTGCGTTCGCCCCGGGGTCGTCAGGATAAAAAGTCTTCAGGATAGAAGTCGTCAGGATCAAACGAATGCGGGATCGCACAAGCGCGACCCCGCAGACGAACTCAGTAGTGGTCCTCGAAGCGCTTGGCCAGCTCGTCGATGTTCTCCGGCGGCCAACCGGGCACTTCCATGCCGAGGTGCAGACCCATCTGGGCCAGCACTTCCTTGATTTCGTTCAGCGACTTGCGGCCGAAGTTCGGAGTGCGGAGCATCTCGGCTTCCGACTTCTGCACGAGATCGCCGATGTAGACGATGTTGTCGTTCTTCAGGCAGTTTGCCGAACGAACCGACAGCTCGAGCTCGTCGACCTTCTTGAGGAACGCCGGGTTGAACGCCAGATCCGGAATAACCTCGGCCGCAACTTCCTTGCGCGGTTCTTCGAAGTTGACGAAGACGTTGAGCTGATCCTGCAGGATGCGCGCAGCGTAGGCCAGCGCGTCCTCCGGCGTGATCGCGCCGTTGGTCTCGATGGTCATCGTCAGCTTGTCGTAGTCGAGGATCTGGCCCTCGCGGGTGTTCTCGACCTTGTACGACACCTTCTTGACCGGCGAGTACAGGCTGTCGATCGGGATCAGGCCGATCGGCGCGTCCTCGGGACGGTTGCGCTCGGCCGGGACGTAACCCTTGCCGGCGTTGACCGTGAACTCCATGCGGATCTCCGCACCGTCGTCGAGGGTGCAGAGCTGCAGTTCGGGGTTCAGCACGACGATGTCGCCGACGGTCTGGATGTCGCCGGCGGTGACAGCGCCGGGCCCCTGCTTCTTGACCACCATGCGCTTGGGACCCTCACCCTGCATCTTCAGGGAGATGTCCTTCACGTTCAGCACGATGTCGGTCACGTCCTCGCGCACGCCGGCGATCGAGGAGAACTCGTGCAGCACGCCGTCGATGTGCACCGACTGGACCGCGGCGCCCTGCAGCGACGACAGCAGGATGCGGCGCAGCGCGTTGCCGAGCGTCTGGCCGAAGCCGCGCTCGAGAGGCTCCGCGACGACGGTCGCGATGCGGCTGGCGTCAGCGCCCGGCGCGACGTTCAACTTGTTCGGACGGATAAGCTCTTGCCAATTTTTCTGGATCGTCACTGTTTTTCACCCATGCCATTCAGAGACTGGCGTTGGAGATCGCGGATCTGTCCGCGCAACAAACGTCTCAAAAAGCGGGCGGACGGCCATGCCGCCCGCCACAACACATCACACGCGGCGGCGCTTGCGCGGACGGCAGCCGTTGTGCGGGATCGTGGTCACGTCACGGATCGAGGTGACGGTGAAGCCCGCAGCCTGCAGCGCGCGCAGCGCCGACTCACGGCCCGAACCCGGACCGGCGACTTCCACCTCGAGGGTGCGCATGCCGTGTTCCTGGGCCTTCTTCGACACGTCCTCGGCCGCGACCTGCGCAGCATACGGGGTCGACTTGCGCGAGCCCTTGAAGCCCATCGTACCGGCCGACGACCACGCAATGGTGTTGCCCTGCGCATCGGTGATGGTGATGGTGGTGTTGTTGAACGACGAATTCACATGCGCGATGCCGGACGCGATATTCTTGCGTTCACGACGGCGGACGCGGGTGGCCTCTTTACCCATTATCTTCTTCCTTCAAGCGCATCCGTGATGCCGGATGCTGGGGAATCTTCAAACCAGTGATCCGGCCACGCGGGACGCGTGGCCGGTGCAAAACGGCTGGTGGTGCCGGCCGATTACTTCTTCTTGCCGGCGATCGCCTTGGCCGGACCCTTGCGGGTGCGCGCATTGGTATGCGTGCGCTGGCCACGAACCGGCAGACCGCGACGATGGCGCAGGCCGCGATAGCAGCCGAGGTCCATCAGGCGCTTGATGTTCATGCCGACTTCACGGCGCAGGTCGCCCTCGACGAGATAGTCGCGGTCGATCACTTCGCGGATCTGCAGGACTTCCTGGTCGGACAGCTGCGCGACGCGGCGGTCGACCGGGATCTTCACCTTCTCCAGGATGTCGGCCGCATTCTTCTGGCCGATGCCATGGATGTACTGGAGCGCGATCAGCACGCGCTTGTTGGTCGGGATATTGACGCCGGCGATACGGGCCACAGTCTTCACTCCTGTTGCCGACCTGCTGTGGCCGGCTTTGCTGGTCTTTGTCGGGCGGTGTTTACAAACGCAAACACGACGCCCTCCCCTGGATGAACCTTGGGGCCCGGCATCGTTCGAAACGTATCCGACTGGATGCGGGCCTTATTAATGGACTCAACCTCGTTTCGTCAACCGCTTCGCAGCCTTGACGCGCTGTTTCGAGGCCTTTTTTGCGGTTTTCCGGGCTGCGGAACTCCGCCCCCGGGCCGCCGCCTTGACCGTTTTGCGGGCATTGCCGCGAGCAGTCTTGGCCTTGGTTCCCTTGCCGGCCTTCGCCGGCTTGCGCCCGGCGGAGGCCTTACGGCCGGCAGCCTTGGCCTTCTTGGCCGCCGCCTTCACCGCCTTCTTGGCGGCCTTCTTCGCCGGCTTGGCTGCCTTTGCAGCCTTGCTCTTGGCAGTCTTGCTCTTGGCGACCTTGGCCACGGCCTTCTTCGCCTTGGCACCCTCAGCAGCCGCCTTAGCCGGCTTCGCAGCCTTGGCCCGGCGCTTTGCCGCCTTGCGGGCCGACGACTTGGCGGCCCCCTTACGGGACGCCCTGGCGCCTGCCTGGGAGCCGACAACGGCTTCCAGCACCCGGGCGATCTCCTTCGTCACCTCGTCGATCGACATCATGCCGTCGATTGTGAGGAGAGCCCGACGCTCGGAATAGTAGTGCACCAGCGGCTCGGTCTGGGCGCGGTAGGCCGCCAGCCGCTTCGACAGCACCTCGGGGGTGTCGTCCACCCGCACGGTCTCGCCACGGGCCTGCATCTGGGCCACCCGCGCCTCGACGCGCTGCAGCAACGCACTCTCGTTGACCCGCAGCTCGACCACGGCGTCGAGCTTGAGGCCGCGGTCCTTCAGCAGCTCATCCAGGGCCTCGGCCTGCGGCACGGTGCGCGGGAAGCCGTCGAGGATGAATCCGCCAGCCGCGTCCGGCTCGGCGATACGGTCGGCGATGATGCCGATCACGACCTCGTCGGGGACCAGCCCGCCGCCAGCCATGATGTCCTTGGCCTTGAGGCCGATCGGCGTTCCCGCCGCCACCGCCGCGCGCAGCATGTCCCCGGTGGACAGCGGCACGATGCCGTAACGTTCAACGAGAAGCTTTGCCTGCGTTCCCTTGCCTGCCCCCGGTGGCCCGAGAAGGATAAGTCTCATCGACGACGGCCCCTCAGTTTTGACTTCTTGATCAGACCTTCATACTGGTGCGCCAGCAGATACCCCTGGACCTGGGCGACCGTATCCATCGTCACGCTGACCACGATCAGCAGCGATGTACCGCCGAAGTAGAACGGCACCGATGCGTAGGAAATCAGGATTTCCGGGATCAGACAGACGATCGCGAGATAGATAGCTCCGAGCACCGTGATTCGCGACAGCACATAGTCGATGTACTCGGCGGTGCGCTCGCCCGGACGAATGCCGGGAATGAAGCCGCCGTGCTTCTTGAGATTGTCGGCGGTCTCGGTCGGGTTGAACACGATCGCGGTGTAGAAGAACGCGAAGAACACGATCAGCGCCAGATACAGCACCAGGAACAGCGGCCGGCCGTGGCCGAGCTGGGTGGTGAGCCACTGGAACCACTCCGGCCCCTTGCCGGCGTTGAAGTTCGCGACCGTGGTCGGCAGCAGCAGCAGCGACGAGGCGAAGATCGGCGGAATGACGCCCGAGGTGTTGAGCTTGAGCGGCAGGTGCGAGGTCTGGCCCTCGAACATCTTGTTGCCGACCTGGCGCTTCGGATACTGGATCAGCAGCCGGCGCTGGGCGCGTTCCATGAACACGATGAACGCGATCACGGCGACGGCCATGATGATGATCAGCAGGATGATGCCGGTCGACAGAGCGCCCTGACGGCCGAGCTCGAGGGTGCCGGCGATCGCCGACGGCAGCTCGGCGACGATGCCGGACAGGATGATCAGCGAGATACCGTTGCCGATGCCGCGCGAGGTGATCTGCTCGCCCAGCCACATCAGGAACATGGTGCCGCCGGTCAGGGTGATCGCGGTCGAGATCCGGAAGAACATGCCGGGATCGCTGACTACGTTGCCGGCGCCCTCGAGGCCGACGGCAATGCCGTAGGACTGGAATGCGGCGAGCAGCACCGTGAGATAGCGCGTGTACTGGTTGAGGGTCTTGCGGCCGGCCTCACCCTCCTTCTTGAGGGCCTCCAGCTGCGGCGACACGGTGGTCAGCAGCTGGATGATGATCGAGGCCGAGATGTACGGCATGATGTTCAACGCGAAAATCGCCATGCGGTGGATGCCACCGCCGGCGAACATGTTGAACATGCCGAGAATGCCACCCTGCTGGGTGCGGAACACCTGCTCCCAGATGCCGGGATCGATGCCGGGCAGCGGAATGTAGGTGCCGAGCCGATAAACAAGCAGCGCACCCAGGGTAAACCAGATGCGCTTCTTCAGTTCGTCGGCCTTGGCGAGCGCCGAAAAGTTCAGATTGGCTGCGAGTTGTTCCGCTGCGGAGACCATCAGGCCCGGTCCTTTTCAATTGTCACGACCAGGTGATCAGCAAGCGATCACCGGCCGTCCTCGTCCTGGAAAATCATCCCAAGAAGTAAAGACGGGGATGCCCGGCACAAGGCCGGGCATGACCAAATCACGAAGCCTTTTCGGCTTCGGCTTCCTTCGGGGCCAGGATCTTGACCGATCCACCAGCCTTCTCGACGGCCTCGACGGCCGACTTCGACGCGCCATGGACCTCGACGGTGATCTTGGCCTTGATCGCGCCGCGGCCGAGCAGGCGCACGCCGTCACGCGAACGGCGCAGCACGCCCGCTTCCACCAGCGCCGCAGCGTCGATGGTCTTCTTGGCGTCGAGCTTGCCGGCATCGATCGCGTCCTGGACGCGATCGAGGTTCACCTCGGTCAGGTCCAGCGCGAAGATGTTGTTGAAGCCACGCTTCGGCAGGCGGCGATGCAGCGGCATCTGGCCGCCCTCGAAGCCCTTGATGCGCACGCCGGTACGCGCGGTCTGACCCTTGCCGCCGCGGCCGCTGGTCTTGCCCTTGCCGGAGCCGATGCCACGGCCCAGCCGCATGCGCTTCTTGCGCGAGCCGGGGTTATCGGCGAGATCGCTGAGCTTCATCGCCCTGTCTCCTTACTTCTCGTCGACGACGCGAACGAGATGGTTCACCTTCGCGATCATGCCACGCACTGCAGGGGTATCCTGCAGCTCGCTGGTACGACCGATCTTGTTGAGACCGAGGCCGACCAGCGTCGCCCGCTGCGACTGCTCGCGGCGGATGGGGCTCGCGGTCTGCTCGATCTTGATGGTCTTGGCAGCCATTGTGCTCACTCCGATCAATAAGCGCGCGGCTTAGTCCGCAGCCGCTTCGGCGTCGCCGCCGATGCGGCGCGACTGCACCACGGACACCTTGAGGCTGCGACGCGAGGCCACCGAACGCGGCGAGTCCTGGCGCTTCAGCGCGTTGAAGGTGGCGCGCACCATGTTGTAGGGGTTGGACGAGCCGATCGACTTCGCCACCACGTCCTGCACGCCGAGGCTCTCGAACACGGCGCGCATCGGGCCGCCGGCGATGATGCCGGTGCCGGGAGGGGCCGCGCGGAGATAAACCTTGCCCGCGCCATGACGGCCGGCAATGTCGTGATGCAGCGTGCGGCCTTCGCGCAGCGGCACCCGCGTCAGGTTGCGCTTGGCCGAGTCGGTCGCCTTGCGGATCGCCTCGGGAACTTCGCGCGCCTTGCCGTGGCCGAAACCGACCCGGCCCTTCTGGTCGCCGATGACGACCAGCGCCGCGAAACCGAAGCGCTTACCGCCCTTCACGACCTTGGCGACACGGTTGATGTGCACGAGCTTGTCGACAAACTCGCTGTCGCGCTCCTCGCGCTCCCTGTTCCGTTCCCGGCCGCCGCGTTCGCGTTCACCTGCCATGGTGCTGTCCAATCCTTGAGAGGCCCGTCGCCTCAATCGTGTTCAAAAAGCTTAGAAACTCAGACCGCCTTCGCGCGCCGCATCCGCGAGCGCCTTGACGCGGCCGTGGTAGAGATACTGACCACGGTCGAAGATCACTTCCTTGACGCCGTTCTTGACGGCGCGCTCGGCGACGAGCTTGCCGACCGCCGAGGCGGCCGCGATGTCGGCGCCGGTCTTGCCGGCGTCGCGCAGGGTCTTCTCGAGCGACGAGGCCGAGGCCAGCGTCTCGCCCTTCTGATCGTCGATGATCTGGGCGTAGATGTGCTTCGACGAGCGGAACACCGACAGGCGCGGGCGGCCGAACGCCGCACGGCGGACCTGGCCCCTCACCCGATTCTTGCGTCGGGCATTCGTAATATTGAGTTTCGACATGACCCGCTCCGTTACTTCTTCTTGCCTTCCTTGCGGAAGATGAATTCGCCGGCGTACTTCACGCCCTTGCCCTTGTAGGGCTCCGGCTTGCGGTAATCGCGGATCTCCGCGGCGACCTGGCCAACGCGCTGGATGTCGTTGCCGACGATGACGATCTCGGTCGGCTTCGGCGTCGTGATCGCGATACCCTCGGGGATCGGATACAGCACGTCGTGGCTGTAGCCGAGCGCGAGCTGCAGGTTCTTGCCCTGCACGGCGGCGCGGTAACCGACGCCGACGATCTCGAGCTTCTTCTCGAAGCCCTTGGTGACGCCCTCGACCAGGTTCGCGACCTGCGCACGGGCGGTGCCGTACAGCGAACGCGCACGCTTGGTCTCGAAGCGCGGATCGACCTTGATCGCGCCATCCTCGAGCTTCACGGACACGTCGTCATGGACGACGAACTGGAGCTGGCCCTTGGGCCCCTTCATCTTGACGGTCTGACCGTCCACGGTCGCGGTCACGCCCGACGGCACCGGGACAGGTCGCTTGCCAACGCGGGACATGGCTCTACCCTTCCTGAATTAGAACACCGTGAAGAGAACTTCGCCGCCCACGTTCGCGTCGCGCGCGTCGTGGTCAGCCATGATTCCCTTCGGCGTGGAAAGCACTGAAATGCCGAGGCCGTTGTTGACGCGCGGCAGGTTCTTGACCGAGGCGTAGACGCGGCGACCGGGCTTGGACACCCGCTCGATCTCGCGGATCACCGGCTCGCCGTCGAAGTACTTCAGCTCGATCTCGAGCTCGCTGCGGCCCGACGGATGCTCGACGCTGGTGAAGCCACGGATGTAGCCTTCGCTCTTCAGCACTTCGAGCACGTTGGCGCGCATCTTCGAGCCGGGGGTCGAAACCTTCGACTTGCTGCGCAGCTGCGCATTGCGGATACGGGTGATCAGATCGCTGATCGGATCGTGCGTGGACATCTGCGACCCTCCTTACCAGCTCGACTTGACGAGGCCCGGAACCAGGCCCTTGGAGCCGAGTTCGCGCAGCGCGATACGGCTCAGCTTGTTCTTGCGATAGACCGAGCGCGGACGGCCGGTGACTTCGCAACGGTTGCGAATGCGGGTCGCCGACGAGTTGCGCGGCATCTCGGCAAGCTTCAGCGTCGCCGAGAAGCGCTCCTCGAGCGGCAATTCCTTGTCGGCGATGATCGCCTTCAGCCGGGCGCGCTTGGCGGCGGCATTCTTCGTCATCCGCCGACGCCGGTTGTTCTTTTCAATCGAACTCTTCTTCGCCATATCAGGCTCCTGAATTTCCGCGTTTGAGATCCTGGTAATCAGGTCTCACTGCCGGAAAGGGAAATTGAACGCGTTCAGCAACGCACGCGCTTCGTCATCGGTCTTCGCAGTGGTGCAGACCGTGATATCCATGCCCCAGGTCTCGCCGGACTTGTCGTAGTCGATTTCCGGGAAGATCAGGTGCTCCTTGATGCCGAGCGAGTAGTTGCCACGGCCGTCGAAGCTCTTCGGGTTGAGACCACGGAAGTCGCGCACGCGCGGCAGCGCGATGTTCACCAGACGGTCGATGAACTCGTACATGCGCGCCTTGCGCAGCGTGACCTTGGCGCCGATCGGCTGGTTCTCGCGCAGCTTGAAGGTCGAAATCGCCATGCGCGACTTGGTCACGATGGGCTTCTGACCCGCGATCAGCGCGAGGTCGGCAGCGGCCAGTTCGACCTTCTTGCGGTCATTGACAGCCTCGCCGACGCCCATGTTGAGCACGACCTTGCTGAGGACCGGCACCTGCATGACGTTGGCGTAGCCGAACTGCTCGGTCAGCTTGGCGCGGATTTCGCGGTCGTATTGCTCGCGCAGGCGCGGCACATAAACGGTCTCAGCCATCGATCTCAGCTCCCGTGCGCTTGGCGACGCGCACCTTCTTGCCGTCCGCCAGGACCTTGAAGCCGACGCGGGTCGGCTTGCCGTCCTTGGCGACGAGCGCGATGTTGGACAGGTGGATCGGCGCCTCCTTGGAGATGATGCCGCCTTCCTGCGTCTGGCTCTGCTTCTGGTGGCGCTTCACGAGGTTGACGCCGCGCACCAAGGCGCGGTCCTCGCTCGGACGCACCTCGAACACCTCGCCGGTGCGACCCTTGTCGCGGCCCGACAGGACAATGACCTTGTCGCCCTTCCGGATCTTGGCAGCCATCACAGCA
The DNA here is from genome assembly GCF_018131225.1 of Bradyrhizobium sp. U87765 SZCCT0048. Lineage (GTDB taxonomy): Bacteria > Pseudomonadota > Alphaproteobacteria > Rhizobiales > Xanthobacteraceae > Bradyrhizobium_A. Next base: position 33,420 of record NZ_JAFCMM010000010.1, read on the forward strand.
CCTCCGGCGCGAGCGAAATGATCTTCATGTGGTTCTTGGCGCGCAGCTCGCGCGGCACCGGTCCGAAGATACGGGTGCCGACCGGCTCCGACTGGTTGTTGACCAGCACGGCAGCGTTGCGGTCGAAACGAATGACGGAGCCGTCGGGGCGGCGGATATCCTTCGCCACGCGCACGACGACCGCCTTCATGACGTCGCCCTTCTTCACCTTGCCACGCGGAATGGCTTCCTTGACGGACACGACGATAATGTCGCCGACGGTCGCATAACGGCGCTTGGAACCACCAAGCACCTTGATGCACATGACACGGCGCGCGCCTGAATTATCGGCCACGTCGAGGTTGGTCTGCATCTGGATCATTGATGCACCTCGTCCTCTTCTTTATGCGCGGAACTGCGCTTAAGCTGTTTTCTTTTCGCCCTGGACGACTGTCCAGCGCTTCAACTTGGAGATCGGCTTGCTCTCTTCGATCCACACCTGGTCGCCGATCGAGAACTGATTGTTCTCGTCATGGGCGTGGTAGTTCTTCGAGCGCCGGATCGTCTTCTTGTAGATCGGATGCGTGAAGCGGCGGTCAACGCGCACCACAATCGTCTTGTCCTGCTTGTTGCTGACGACGACGCCCTGCAGAGTTCGTTTCGGCATCTTCGGCCCCTTACTTCGTCTTCGCGCGCTTCTGCGCGGCGATGGTCTTGACGCGAGCGATGTCGCGACGGGCCTCGCGCAGACGCGAGGTGTTTTCAAGCTGACCTGTGGCGCGCTGGAAGCGCAGGTTGAAGCGCTCCTTCTTCAGCTTGACGATCTCGTCATCCATCTGGTCGGCGCTCATCGCGCGGATGTCGGCGGGTTTCAGTTCGGCCATGGCTAGATCCTCACTCCGCGATGCGCGCAACGAAGCGCGTCTTGATCGGCAGCTTGGCAGCAGCCAGGGTCAGCGCCTCACGCGCCGTCTGGTTGGTGACGCCGTCGATCTCGAACAGGATGCGGCCCGGCTTGACGCGCGCGACCCACAATTCCGGCGACCCCTTGCCGGAGCCCATGCGCACTTCGGCGGGCTTCTTCGACACGGGAAGATCCGGGAAAACACGGATCCAGACGCGGCCGGCGCGCTTCATATGACGCGTCAGGGCGCGGCGAGCCGCCTCGATCTGACGCGCGGTGACCCGCTCCGGCTCCATCGCCTTCAGGCCGAACTGGCCGAACGACAGGGTCGCGCCGGACGACGCGACGCCGTGGATACGGCCCTTGTGCGCCTTGCGAAACTTCGTGCGCTTTGGTTGCAACATGGTCTTGTTCCTGGCTTACGCCTTCATGCCTTATTCAAATCAGGCCGCATCGCGACGCGAACGGGGCGCGCTCTCGCCTTCCGCCTGTCGCTTGTCCTGGGCCATCGGATCGTGCTCGAGGATCTCACCCTTGAAGATCCACACCTTCACGCCGCAGGTACCGAACGTGGTGAAGGCGGTGGCGACGCCGTAATCGACGTCGGCGCGCAGCGTATGCAGCGGCACGCGGCCTTCACGGTACCACTCCATGCGGGCGATCTCGGCGCCGCCGAGACGGCCGGAGCAATTGATGCGGATGCCTTCGGCACCGAGGCGCATCGCCGACTGCACGGCGCGCTTCATCGCGCGACGGAACGCGACGCGGCGCTCGAGCTGCTGGGCGATCGACTCGGCGACCAGGGTCGCGTCGAGCTCGGGCTTGCGGATCTCGACGATGTTGAGAACCACGTCCGACTCGGTGATCTCCGCAATCTTCTTGCGCAGCTTGTCGATGTCGGCGCCCTTCTTGCCGATCACCACGCCCGGGCGAGCCGAGTGAATGGTGACGCGGCACTTCTTGTGCGGACGCTCGATCACGATGCGCGCCACAGCCGCCTGCTTGAGCTCCTTGTGGAGCAGCTCGCGGATGCGGACGTCCTCGTGCAGCAGCTTGCCGTACTCGGCCTTGTTGGCGAACCAGCGCGAGTCCCACGTACGGTTGATGCCGAGACGCAGCCCGATCGGATTGATCTTCTGACCCATCGTTTTCTCCTGCGCCTTCGATTAAGCGCTCGCCTCGACCTGACGAACAACGATCGTCAGCTGCGAGAACGGTTTGAACACACGTCCCGAACGGCCGCGGCCGCGCGGAGCGAAACGCTTCATCACAATGCCCTTGCCGACATGCGCCTGGGCGACGATGAGATCGTCGACCTCGAGGTCATGGTTGTTCTCGGCGTTCGCGATCGCCGACTCCAGGCACTTCTTGACGTCGACCGAGATCCGCTTGCGCGAGAACTGAAGGTCGGCGAGCGCAGACGACACCTTCTTGCCGCGGATCATGGCCGCAACGAGATTGAGCTTCTGCGGGCTCACCCGCAGCATCCGGGCGACCGCCTTGGCCTCGTTATCGGGGAGGCTCCGTTCGCGCTTTGGTTTGCTCATGACCTAATCCTCAAGCCTTCTTGGCTTTCTTGTCGCCCGAATGGCCATGGAAGGTCCGGGTCGGCGAGAACTCGCCGAACTTGTGACCGACCATTTCCTCGTTCACGGCGACCGGAACGTGCTTCTGACCGTTGTACACGCCGAACGTCAGACCGACGAACTGCGGCAGGATCGTCGAGCGACGGCTCCAGATCTTGATGACATCGTGACGACCGGACGCCCGGGCCGCATCTGCCTTCTTGAGCAGCGATGCCTCGACGAACGGGCCTTTCCAGACGGAACGAACCATGGCGTGCGATCCTTACTTCTTCCGCTTGTGGCGGCTGGCGAGAATGAATCTCGCGGTTGACTTGTTCTTGCGGGTCTTCTTGCCCTTGGTCGGGAAGCCCCACGGGGTCACCGGATGACGGCCACCCGAGGTGCGGCCTTCACCACCGCCGTGCGGGTGATCGATCGGGTTCATCGCGACGCCGCGGTTGTGCGGGCGACGGCCGAGCCAGCGGGTGCGACCGGCCTTGCCGATCGAGGTGTTCATGTGGTCCGGGTTGGACACCGCGCCGATCGTGGCGGTGCAGCGGCCGTGCACCAGGCGCTGCTCGCCCGAGTTCAGGCGCATGATGACGTAGTCCTGGTCCCGACCGACGATCTGGGCGTAGGTGCCCGCCGAACGCGCGATCTGACCGCCCTTGCCGATCTTGAGCTCGATGTTGTGGACGATGGTGCCCACCGGCATGTTGCCGAGCGGCATGACGTTGCCCGGCTTCACGTCGACGTAGTTGCCCGCGATCACGGTGTCGCCGACCGCCAGGCGCTGCGGCGCCAGGATGTAAGCCTGCTCGCCGTCCTGATACTTGATCAGCGCGATGAAGGCGGTGCGGTTCGGATCGTACTCGAGACGCTCGACGGTCGCCGGCACGTCCAGCTTGGCGCGCTTGAAGTCGACGATGCGGTAGCTCTGCTTGTGACCGCCGCCGCGAAAGCGCACGGTGATCCGGCCGGTGGCGTTACGACCGCCGGACGAGTGCTTGCCTTCGGTCAGGGTCTTGACCGGCTTGCCCTTGTAGAGGGCCGAACGATCAACCATGACCAGCTGGCGCTGGCCGGGCGTCGTGGGATTGAATTTCTTCAGTGCCATCGTCGTACCGCCTTACAGTCCGGTCGTAACGTCGATGCGGTGGCCCTCTTCCAGGGTCACGACCGCACGCTTGGAGTCCGACTGCGTGCCGAAGGTGCCGCGGAAGACCTTGGTCTTGCCCTTGCGCACGATCGTGTTCACGCTCTTGACCTTGACGTCGAACAGCTTCTCGACCGCTTCCTTGATCTGCGGCTTCGTCGCCTTCGTCGCCACCTTGAACACAACCTTGTTGTGCTCGGAGACAGTCGTCGCCTTTTCGGTGATGACCGGAGCGACGATCACATCGTAATGCTTCGCATCAATCGTCATTTGAAGCGCGCCTCCAGCGCATCGACTGCAGCCTTCGTCAGCACCAGCTTCTGACGGCGCAGAATGTCGTAGACGTTGATGCCCTGGATCGGCAGCACGTCGATGTTCGGAATGTTGCGCGCAGCAGCCGCGAACCCGTTGTTCACCTCGGCGCCGTCGATGATCAGCGCGCTGGTCAGGCCGAGGCCCGAGAAGTGACCGCTGAGAACCTTGGTCTTGGCGTCCTTGAGTTCGGCGCTGTCGAGCACGATCAGGCCGCCGTCCTTGGCCTTGGCCGAAAGGGCGTGCTTGAGCGCCAGCGCACGCACCTTCTTGGGCAGGTCGAACGCATGGCTGCGCACGACCGGACCGAAGGCACGGCCACCGCCGCGGAACTGCGGCACGCGGGCCGAACCGTGACGGGCGCCGCCGGTGCCCTTCTGCTTGTACATCTTCTTGCCGGTGCGCCAGACTTCGGCGCGCCCCTTGGTCTTGTGGGTGCCGGCCTGGCGCTTGGCGAGCTGCCAGGTGATGCAGCGCTGGATCAAATCGGTGCGCGGCTCGAGACCGAAGATCTCGTCCGACAGCTGCACCGAACCGGCAGCCTTACCCTCGAGCGTGGTGACGTTCAGTTCCATGTCACACGCCCTCCTTCTCGGCTGCCGCTTCCGCAGGAGCAGCCTCACCATTGATCACCTTGAACTTGCCGGGCTTCGGCGCGTCCTTCGGCAGCGGCTTCTTCACGGCGTCACGCACCGTGATCCAGCCGCCCTTCGAACCGGGCACCGCGCCTTCGACCAGCACGAGACCGCGCTGGACATCGGTCTGGACGACGCGCAGGTTCAGCGTGGTGATGCGATCGACGCCCATGTGGCCGGGCATCTTCTTGTTCTTGAAGGTCTTGCCCGGGTCCTGACGGCCACCGGTCGAACCGATCGAACGATGCGAAACCGACACACCGTGCGTGGCGCGCAGACCGCCGAAGTTCCAGCGCTTCATACCGCCGGCGAAACCCTTACCGACCGAGGTGCCGGTGACGTCGACGAACTGGCCGACGACGAAGTGATCGGCCTTGATCTCGGCGCCGACCGGGAGCAGCGCGTCCTCGGACACGCGGAACTCGGCGACCTTGCGCTTCGGCTCGACCTTGGCGACAGCGAACTGGCCGCGCTCCGCCTTCGGCAGATAAACGGTCTTGCGGGCGCCGGAGCCGAGCTGCAGCGCGACGTAGCCGTTCTTGTCCTTGGTGCGGTGGCCGAGCACCTGGCAGTTGCTCAACTTCAGCACTGTCACGGGGATGTGCTCGCCGGTCTCCGTAAAGACCCGCGTCATCCCGACCTTCTGAGCGATCACTCCGGAACGCATTGGCGTTCTTCCTATCTCTTCGTCCGAACGAATGGACTTTGAACTTACAGCTTGATTTCGACGTCAACGCCGGCGGCGAGGTCGAGCTTCATCAGCGCATCGACCGTCTGCGGCGTCGGATCGACGATGTCGAGCAGGCGCTTGTGGGTACGCATCTCGAACTGCTCGCGGCTCTTCTTGTCGACGTGCGGCGAACGGTTGACGGTGAACTTCTCGATGCGGGTCGGCAGCGGAATCGGCCCACGCACCTGGGCGCCGGTCCGCTTCGCCGTATTCACGATCTCGCGGGTCGACGTATCGAGAATGCGATGGTCGAACGCTTTGAGACGGATGCGGATATTTTGGCCGTTCATTGCCGTTGTCTCTCTGTTTGTCATCGCCCGGTCAGAGCGATCCAGTAATTCGTCAGTCGTGATACGTAACCCGCGACCTCGCGGATTACTGGGCGCCCCGCCTTGCGGCGGGGCGCGACAGGATTGCTTTACTCGATGATCGAAGCGACGACGCCGGCGCCGACAGTACGGCCGCCTTCACGGATGGCGAAGCGCAGCTTCTCTT
>NZ_JAFCMM010000011.1 GCF_018131225.1 Bradyrhizobium sp. U87765 SZCCT0048
TTGCCGGAGACGCGGATGCCCGCCTCGCCGGGATCGATGGTGCCGAGCGGCGCGATCAGGTCGACCTGGCCGCGCGGCACCTCGGGCAGCGGCTGCAGCGTCGCGATGCCGGCGCCGGTGCTCGGCGTCTGCGGCGACAGCGTGACCCGGCCATAGTTGTCGTATGCGCGCTTCGGCGGCGTGTAGACCTGGGTGGTCTTGGAGCCGCGGCCGGCATTGATGTCGCCCTCCGCCGACCAGGCGATGATGTCACCGCCGAAGGTGGTCATGATACGCGACAAGCCCAGCAACAGGCTGCCCTTCGAGTAGATGTCGATATTGCCCGTCCCCTGGGTGACGTTCTGGGTGATCAGGCCCGACGATGCCGGCGGCACGACGCCGTCGACACCGAGGACGATCCGGCCGCCCGGCGCGAGCAACTGGATGTCACCGCCGGCCATGGTGCGGATGCCGGACCCGCCGAACATGGTGATGTCGCCGGCATAGCTGATCGGCGTACCGCTTGCATCATGATCGGGGAAGAGCACCGCGATGGCCTGGCGGCCACGCAGATAGGAGCCGGGGCGCGGGCCATTGGCATCATTGAACTCGCGGCCGCCCTCACGCAGCTCCCAATAATACACTTGCCGCAGGAACACGGCCTGCTGGTCCGGCGGCAGCGCCGCGAATCGCGCGCGCGTGTCCGCATCGGAGCCGCGGAAGCCATACTGCTGGGAAAGCCAGTCGGCGAGCTCCTTCTCGTAGGTCTTGACCACCTTGCCGGGCTGGTCGGCGAGCGGAACATTCTTGTTGGCAAGATTGGCAGGATCGAGATAGCGCACCAGGCCGGCATAATTCGCGCCTGCGGCGCCCGCCGTCATCACCACCGACGCGCCGGAGCGAAGGTCGCCGGGCACAACCGGTCCGAGGCTGGTCACCGCGCCCTTGTCGGCCTGGTAGATATGGCGCCCCGCCGATACCATCAGCGTGCCGGGACCCGCGACCTGCAGGTTGGCATAGAGAATGTCGCGCCCGGCCGACACCACCGAGACGTCGTTGTCGCCGGTGTGCACGATCAGGTTGCTGGTCCTGTTCGCCGTGGATTCCGAATCCGATGTACCGATCGGCGTGCCGAGGCTGACGATGTCGCGCCCCGCGATCAGGCGCATCGGCTTGGCCGCCACGTACCAGGTGCTGGCCGTTGTGGGATCGGTGCCGGTGACCACCTCGCCGCTCTTGAAGCCGACGATATCGCCGGTCGCGGCATAGATCAGCGCGGACGAAGGGTCGCTCGCATGCAGTTTGCTCGCCGTGTTGGGACCGAACGCGAACAGCTCGACGCCGCGCGGCTGGAGAATATTGAAGTTGTTCGAAATCGTTCCGGTGCCGTTGGTGTTGGTGATCCTGTCCGGCTCGCCGCGTTGCCACCCGACGAACGCCGGCTGGACCGGTGTCGCCAGCGCGCTTGGGTCGGCGCCGGAGATGTTGATCGCGTAGCCGCTGGCATAGATCGAGCGAGCGGCCAGCAGTTCGAGCTGTCCCGTCGGCGACGGCGCCAACAACAGCGGTGGTATCCCGGTCGTAGTGTCGCCGGGAGCGTAGGCCCCGTAATAGATGCTGCCGCTCGCCGCCTGCACCGTCAGCGTCGGCGGATACACAAAGGCGTGGTCGGTGTCGGTATCGATCGTCGAAGCGCCGGACAGCCGGTTTTGGGTGGTCGGCATGAGGTTGCCGCCAGCCGATACAACGTTGATCGCGGTCTCGTTGCGCCACAGGCTGAACCAGGTGACGCCGCCGCCGACATGGGCGGTGCCTGCAGCCGTGTAGCCCGTCGTGTTCTGCAGCAGCACGCGGCCCGGATCGGCCGCGCCGGACAGCACGAGGTCGCCACGCGCCGACAGGTTGACCACCGCGTCGCCGGGGATCACCAGCGGCCCGCCGAAGCCGATGCCGCTGTTGGCGGTGTACAGATCCGGCCAGCGCGGATCGAACGTGGTCTTGGTGCCATAGGTCAGGTTGATGCCACCGATGGTCCCGGCCTGCAGATCGATCTGGCCGCGCAGGTTGACCAGCACGCCGCTGGTATCGCTCCGCGATGTCGAGGCGTTCAGCGTCGGCTGCAGCGGGTTGAGCTGGCCGCCGACCCTGAACAGCAGGTCGCCGCCACCGGTCAGGATCGGGGGTCCGTCGGCGGTGATGCGCCCGGTCGAGCCGATCGCGATGTTCAGCGTCGAAGAGCTCGAGGCCATGTTGTTGCCGCTCTGGGTGCCCAGCACCCCGGCATCGCCGCCGGCCAGCACGGTGACGTTGCCGCCACCGAGCGTGCCGAAGCCGGCAAAGCCGAGCAGGATCGGCGATGTGGAGGGATCAGCCGGCTGCGGCAGCGCCAGACTGCCGAAATTGATCCACCATGCCGTGCGCTGGCCGGCAATGTCGCCGCCCTGGCGCCACAGCCAGTTGCCGGGATTGCCATCCTGGTTGCGCACCACGGTATTGCCGCTGTTGAGCGCAAGACCGCTTAGGTTGCGCTGCGCCGCCACCAGCAGGTTGCCGCCGCCGTCCGGATACCAGGCATGATAGACGCTGTTCGGGCCACCGTTGACCAACCCCTCGTAGAACGCCCCGTTGCTCCCGAGGACCGAGCCGTCGAGCAACTGGCCGCGCGGCAGATCGTACTGGTCGTTGCCGGTCGGCAGCAGCGACGGTGTACCTGCGGTGTAGATGCCATAGGGCGTGCGAACCGTCAGATCGCCCCCGCTCAGCAGTTCGAGATCACCGGTCCCCGTGCGCAGCACGTTCAACATCGAGAACTGCAGCTGGGCGGTGGGGCGGGTGCCCGCCGAGATCACCGCCATGACGGCCGAATCCGCGAGCACCAGGCTGCCGGGATTGGCACTGCGCGGCCGCAGGGCGCGGCTGTCGGCGGCAGCGAGGTCCGCCCCCGCCACGAAGCGCTCCGACCACGATTGCGACCCTGCCGGCAGCATCGGCGCCGCGGCCCAGATCGCGCTCGTGGGCGGATCGTTACGCAACTGCACCAACGCCGCATTGCCGGGCAGCTTGACCGACGTGCCCCCCGGAACAAGGGCTCCCATCGCGAGGGTCAGGCTGCCATTCAAGATCAGCGCGGCGGGCAACGGCACGTTCTTCGGCCATACCATCGCATTGACGTTAACGGTCGTCGCGAACAGGTTGCCGGCGCCGAGGATCACGCCGGCCGGCAAGGTGGTGGCCTGCCGCAGCAGCGTGCCGCGGGCGTAGATCACAGCGCCGGTGGCATTGCGCACATCCGCACGCAGCACCGTGCCGGCCGGCAGTTGCAGCGCGGTCCGCAATGGCGTGTCGACAGGCAGGGTGATGTTCGCGGGCAGCGTAAACTGCTTCACCGGCAGGTCGTAGTTCAGCACGCCGCCTCTCTGGAAAGCGGTGCCGTCTGCCAGCACTACGCCGCTGCGCGGGATCACCACGTCGTTGCTGTAGGGTTGGAGGCCGCTCACCAGCAGCCGCACGACCTGCGGCGTATTGGGGGCACTGGCCCCCGCCGGCTGCGGCGTACCGAAACCGTCGCTGACGTTGCCGTAGACATTGAGATTGCCGCCGGCGCGGATCACCAGCCGGCCCGGCTCGCCGGAGCCATAGATTGCCGTCCTCTGCGTGTTCGGATTGACGCTGTCGTAGCGATAGCCCGCGAGATCGATGTCGCCGGAGATGGTGAGATCTCCGGTCGGCGTCGCGCTGGTGATTTCGACGCCCGGCCGCAGATGGAAGGCATTGGTATAGGCGCTCAGGCCCTTGAGCCGGGTCTGCAGGTCGCCGTTCTGCAGTGCGCCTGGCGTATGGGTGGTCGGGTTGCCCGACATGAACAAGCTGTTGTCGGCATCCACGGTGGCCATCAGCGCCTGGTTGATGATGCCGCCGGTCGGCTGATACGAGCGGAAGCCGTTGACCGCGATGCTGCGCGCGCCGGCGATCGTAACCGCCCTGCCCGTCGCCACATCAATGCCGGCATCGATTGCCACGTCGTTGGCGCCATCGCCCGTCCCGCCCGCGCCGCCGAGCCGCGGTGCGTTGAGTTCGACCGTGCCGCGCGCGACGGTATCTGTGGCGGCGGAGCTGACGTCGATGCGCGCCCCGGGGACAAGACCGAGCCGGCCCCGGGTCGTGGTCAGCTCGACGATCGCGCGGTTGGGCGCGTCGATCGGCTTCTGGTAGCTGTCGACCCGCAGCACCGTACCATGGGCATCGAGCACGGCAGTGCTGCCGAGCACGAGATCGTCGCGCGACGACAGCCGGATCGTGCCGACGCGCTCGCCGCTGGCATTGACCGTGCCGTTGACAGTCAGCCGGCCGCCATCGACCGACACGGTGATGCTGTTCGCCACCAGCTCGTCGCCGATGGTCAGGTCGCCCTGCTTGATCTGGAAGCTGCGGGCGCCGACCACACCACCTGCGGTGAGCCGCCGGTTGAGCCCGGCGAAATCGTCGACCGTCTGGCCGTGGACGTCGATGCTGCCGGCGAGATACGGCACCAGCGTGCCGCCGGCGTCATAGCGCCCCGAGGCGCTGCCGCGCACCGTGCCGGCCAGCACGACATGGCCGGCGGCGGCGTCGACCGCCGTCACCGACAGCGAGCCGGCGCGATTGTTGGCCGCCGACATGTCGATCAGCGATCCACCCGACTGGACGACGTTGCCATGGGCGCTCTCGATGATGACGTCGCCGCCCCAGCTGTAGCGTGTGGCGTCCAGCAGCGTGACGGCGCGCCCTGTCATGTCGATGCGCGCGGCATCGGTCAGAGCGATGTCGCCATTGGCGGACACCGTGAGCTTGCCGCTCGGCAGCACCACGGCGGTCGCCACCGTTACGGTGCTGCCCTTCAGCCCGACCTCGGCGCCGAGCGCTGCAGCCGCGGCCGCCCCGGTATCACCCGAACCGCTGACATTGAGCGTGCCGCCGGCGGTGATACGGTTGATGGAGCCGGCGTCGCCGGTCAGCACCGGCGTCATGAGGTTGAGGTTGCCGCCGCTGTAAGTGATGCCGACGCCGGACTGGTAGGCGCTCTGGCTCTCATAAACTGACAGCGTGTTGCGGTTGTTGGCGGTGATGCGGCTGTGCGCCGTGATGTTGACCGTCGAGAAGCCGAGCGCAAGACGATCCAGCGTCACCTGCGTATCAGGGGTGGTGCCGCTGCCATAGCCGAACACCACCTCGTCCGCGACGATGTTGAAGGTGCCGTGGCCGGTGCCGGCGCCACCGGTGATCACCGCACCGGGCGGCACGCTGCGCGGCCCGGTGCCGCCGCGGCGCTGAGCACGGTCGTTGATGCCGTTCCAGATCAACTGTCCGGTGGTGAGCGTGGCGCTGTCGCCGGACGTGCCGAGGCCATAGATCGCCGGCGTGTTGAGCACCAGCGTGCGCAGGCTGGAGCGCCCGGTTGCGGCATCGATGGTCGAGAGATTGAGCGAGCCAAAGACATTCATCGAGGCCTGCGCCGACAGCACCAGCCTCTCCAGCTTCGGCGCGCCAGTCAGGGCGTTGCCAGCCAGCAGGCGGCCGAGCACATCCTGGTTGAGCACGAGGCCGTCGGGCAGCACGCCCGCGGCGCGCGCCGCGGCGATCGCCGCCGTATCACCGATGTTGATGCTCGGCGTGGTCAGGGCGAGATAGCGTGCGCCATAGCGCATGCCGTCGGCGATCGACAGCGCTCCCTTCTGAACGCCGAAGGCAAGCGTGCCCTCGGTCGTGATGGTCGCGGCGCCGACGGTAATGCCGCCAATGGTCGACCCGTCGATTGCCGCCTGCGGAATGTCGACAAAGCCGTTCGAGACGATGATCATGTTGCCGGACGATTGGTAACTGTAGCCATCACTCGCCGGCATCACGGTTGCGGCGCCGGTACCGACTGTATCGATGCGTGCGCTATCCTCGATCCTGAGGCCGCCATTCCCCGCCCTGATAAAGACTTCCGGCGCCCGCAGCACGGCACCGCCACGCACCACGACCGTATTGGCGAAGCCGGTGGTCGCGACATAGCCGTTCACGATGTCCAGCACCTGGCCGCCGCCGATCGCGAGCCTGGCGGCGCCGAGAGCATTGAGATCCGCCGCGCGGACCGACGCGAAGCCCGCCGTCGGCGAAGTACCGTCGCCGAGGATTTCGAGCGACTGGCCCAACATGTTCGTGGGGGTGTCGATGCTGACCACGCCGCCATAACCGCCCTTGCCGGGGGTGAACAGCACCTGGCCGGCGAACGAGAACGACGGGCGGTTCGACGTCTGCGCCGCGAGAAGGAGCTGCAGCGTGCCGGCGTCAGCCGGAAGACTCGGCCGCGGCTGCCCGGTACGCGCGGCGGTCGCCAGCACGAAGCTGGCGTAGCTCTGTTCGTTGTACTGCGAATAGCTGCGCACCGCGACGCCGGGTGTGATGATCGCGAGATTGGGCAGGCTGTTGCGAATGGCGGTGTTGGCGACGCTGCCGACCACCGACGTCACGAACGAGCCGTTGGGCAAGACGGCGACGTTTGTCCCGAGCTGGCTCGTTGCGCCGAGCTCGACGCGGAATGCGCCGGGCAGCAGCGCATAGGTGGCCGGCATCAGGGTGTAGGTGCCGGCCGCAAGACCGGGCACGCCGCCGCCGACCGTGATGCGCTGACCGATGGCCGGCGCCGCTCCCTGGGTCGCCGGCACCACGGGCGCATAGGCCGCCGACGCGCCCGGCACGATCGCGAACACCTGGTTGCTGAGGCTGCTGTAGGTATTGCCGGGATTGGCTGCCATCAGCGGGTTGGCCAGCGCGTCGACCGAGCCGCCACGGCCACTGACGAAGCCAGCGCCGAGCAATTCGCCGCCGCCGGAGAGATCGAGCAGCGCGCCTGCGGCGACGGTCACCGCGGGTCCGCCCAGGCTGACACCGCCGACCACCGTGCCCCACCCATCGATGCCGTTCTGGACCGGCGTCAGCTCGGCGCCGTTGTAACGATAGGCGATGCCGTCGACCGTGCCGCCATAGGGGATCGTAAGCCCTGCAGCGCTCGACGAGGTGACGCTGCCCGGCAGCAGATCGAGCTGCTGCACGGCGACATACCCTCTGCCCGCATCCGCCGGGCCACCGAGAACGAGTGCGCCCAGCGGCGCACGCACGATGCCGCCCTGCGCGATGGTCTTGCCGTAGACCGTGAGCTTGCCGAACACCGAGTACGGCACCGCCGGCATGTCGGTCGTGGTGCGGCCGAAACGCACGAGATCGCTGGCGGCGACGAACGCCCTGGTGTTGCTGACCGGATAAATCTGCGCCGCATCGAGCTCGAGCGTGCGACTGCCATAGGTGTTGCCGATGACGCGAATGTCGCCACGGCTGGTCACCGTGACCTGATCGATGCCGGCGATGCTGGTCACCGCCGAAGAGCCGTCGACCAGCGTAATCCCGAGATTGAGCGGTTCGAAAGTGCCGGCGAGATCGACGAGATCAGCGGTCAACGTCAAACGGGCGGTACTGCTCTTGGATGGCAAACCGCTCGGCGTGGTGCCGAAACCAGGTTGCCGGTCGCCCGCGGCACTGCCGGGACGGGGCTCGACCGCGCCTTCGCTCGGCGAGTACGAAACACTGCCGAACGAGACGTACGATGCGGCGAGATCGATCCGCTCGTTACCGTTCTTGGCGACGAGATTGCCCGAAATCTTGAGGTTCTGGGGGAGCGTGATGCGAACATCGCCATCGAACGCGATGGTCTCGGAGTAGAGGCGCAGACTGCCGAAGCCGCCTGCGACGACCTGATCGGCGCCGATCCGGCCATGTCCGAACTGCAGGGCGGCGTCACGCTCGCCCCACGCCCGATCAGGTGCAAGGCCGCTCGCGCCGGCCTGCTGTGCGACCTCCAGAATGCGGAACTTGCGCACCTCGTCCGGGGCCGGCCGGTCGACCGGAGTGGCGTAGCTCGGCGTCACCAGGGCCAGCGACAGCGTGCCGCCGGCCGCGCCCTCTCCTCCCGCACGCGCCGTCATGGTGCCGTCGAGATAAAAGCCGCTCAGGGTGCTGATGGCGATGCTGCCGCCGGCGGTCGTCAGCGTCACCGGCCGCACGGTCGCCCCGCCACCCGCACCCGCCTCGACAAAGTCGATCACGGCACTGGTGCCCGAGGCATCCAGACGCGCGCCGGAGCGCACGATGATAAAACCATTGCCGGCGGGAGCGATCGGAGCCGGCGCGTCACTGTCGTCGCCCAGGATGATGCGGCCACCGGAATCGGCAAAGCCATAGCGGCGACCGGAGCGATCGATCGCGACGGCGCTTTGGCCCGCGACGTCGACAACGGCATTGCTGCCGAGCCAGATCGAGCGTGCCCCGTTATAGGGATCGCCGGAGCTGCCGTTCTGCAGGATACTGATCCGGCCTCCGGCGGCGGTCAGGCGGCCGTCGACTGTGATCTGGCCGGGGCTGCGCAGGACGATGGCGCGCCCCGGATCGACCGTGACGGTCGCCTGCGTGCCGATCGTCAGCGATCCCCTGTTGGTGTCGAGGTTCGACTGCAGCGAGAGGTCGGCGCCGCCACGGCGGGTCAGGCGGCCGCCGACCGGATCCTCCTGGTAGAGCGGCGGCAGCCATAGCGTCAGCGCCGAGGATGGATCGCTGCCGGTCGCAACCCCAGCCGCATTGTCGGCCATACGGTAGACGGGCATCACCGCGTTCAAGGCGACGCGATCGGCAACCATCAGGCCGAGGTGGCCGTTGACGTCGTAGCTTGCAAAGCCGCTGCTGAAGAGTGCCGTGCCGATGCTGGTCAACGGCGCCACCGCATAGGCGCGCGGCGCGACGGTGCCTGCGGGGATCATGGTGCCGGCAGTGAAGTGCAGCGCCACCGGCGCGATATCACCGACGTTGAACATCACGCGCGTGGCGTTCAGCACGATACCGTTGGGAAAGATGCCGGGATCGACGTAGAGGCCGAGGGGCAGCTTGGTCGACGCGTCGGTTGTGATCCAGGTGTTCGGCGGGACCGTCATGCCGCCGTAGTAGACGTTACCCGCGAGGTCGGTGAAATTGATGGTGCCTGCGGGAACGGTCCAGCCACTGGGGCCGATGAGGAGCGGCTTGTCCCTGGTCGCGCTCACCGTGACAGGCGCCGGCGCGGCGGTGCCCGGCGCGAGATAGGTAATGCTCTCGTCGTAATTGAACGGCACGGCAGCGCCGGCCGCGATGAACAGATCTTCCGCGAGCAGCAGGTTGACCGGCGCCTTCTCGCCGGCTGCGAGCACGCCGTCGTTTGCCAGTGCCTTGCCGCCGATCACGATCGCAGGGCCGCTGCCGATGGTCAGCGTGCCGCCGCCGGCGACGCCATAGCCCCGGATCGTCGCGTTGGGAACCAGACGGCCGCCGACCGAGGGGCCAAGGACCGAGCGATCGTCCGCGACCAGCGTGACGTTGCCGCCCTTGCCGCCCTTGATCTTGCCCGAGGGTAGCAGCGCGGCACCGGAGGAGACGTCGATCGTGCTGCCGCTCTCCAGCGTCACATTCTGCGTGGAGTTGAACGCGACGTTGCCGCCATCGACATACGCCGCGCCGGACACCGCGGAGGGATCGGCCTGCGCGTTGGTCCACAGGCCGCGGGTGTCGATGGTGGCGCCGGCACGCAGCGTGAGTTGCGACAGGCCGCCTGTGCTCAGCAGCGCATACGGATTCAGCGCCTTGTAGTCCGGCCGCAGGATATTGCTGACGGTGACGCTGCCGCTGCGCGCGACGATATCGGCCTTGATGTCGACGACCGGAGCAATGAGGCTGACCTGTGCGCCCGGAGCAAACGCCAGCCGTGCGTCGATGGAAATGGATCCTGATGTCGCGATGCTGAGGCCGCCGAGACCGAAGCTCGCGAGCTGCGCAGCATCGAACCAGCCGGTGTTGATGCGGTCCGCCGGCAGCGGCGCCGCGAGATCGATCCCGTCCGCAGCCTTCGGCGGCCGCCCGATGACGACCCCGGTGTTATAGGTCCCGGCGAGGCCGGTGGCGTCGTAGCGGCCGACCGCAAGCTGACCCGCACGCGCCACCGTCGACTGGGTCAACTGGTAGCCATCGGTGACACCGGCCGGACGCGCGGCGACCTGGCGCAGGCCGTTGATGACATCGGCAACGATCGCGCCCTCGAACAGCGGCGTCGGCGTCGACAGGACCAGGCGACCGGCATCGCGGCCGATGGTGTAGCCATCCTGCCAGATGCTGCCGCCGACACCGAGCGGGCTGGCGTAGATTTCCGTCAGCTTCGGATCGACCTTGCCGCCCTGCTTGTGCTGAACCATGAAGCCGTTCACCACGGCCGTGTAGGTGAGATTGCCCGGTGCGCTATTGATGTTGTAGATGCGGCCGTCGCTGCCGAGCACGTAGCTCTGCTGCAGGAAGCCGCCCTGATAGGCGACCGAGCCGCCAGAGACGTTGAACACCGATCCGGCACGCGCCACGACCTCCGGTGCCGCGAGCGTGATGGTGCCGCCGACGGCGGTCCACTCGCCGATCGTGTGCGCGGTGTTGGCGAGATAGCCGGAGACCTCAAGCAGTCCCCCGCCGGTGTAATAGCGGTCGGAGGCGTAGCCGCCGGTGCCGGCGGGCAGCAGCACCAGGCTGCGCGTGTCGATCCATAGGTTCTGGTTGATCAGCGCGCCGTTGTCGCGGTTCTGCGGCGAGTCGCGCAGTTCGTTGCCCTGGACGTTGACCTTGATGGCGTTGGCGTCCATCCGCACGGTAGCGCCGCGTATACCCGATACGTCGATGGTCGCACCGCTCCCGGTCTGAACCCGCCAGCCGGCGCTCACCACCACCTGGCCGCCCTGCGCCAGGGTGTTCGAACCGCCGGCGAAATCCACGGTGCCACCGGTGACGATCTCGATGCGCGACTGGTCCTTGCGGTCGGAGAGCCTGGCGAGATTGTCGAACTGGCCGAAGTTCAGGCCCGCGCGGGCGAGGTCCTGCGCGACAGAATCCGCGATCTGCGCATTGCGCTGCGAGTTGAACGCCGTGTCGGCGGACTCAATCTCAGGAAGCACCGCGCTCCAGCTGTTGCCGGTCAGTGTGACGTTGCCGGCCGCATCGCTGGCGGAGTTCAGCAGATGGATCGTGCCACGCTGGTTGACGGAGGTGGAGGACAGCAGCACGCCGTCCTGGATCAGGGCGTGGCCCGCCATCGTGATGTCGCCTTGCGTCGCGACGACAAGGCCGCTGTTGACGACGCGGCCGCTGGTGACGCTGCCGAGCGCAAACAGTGGAGCGACTTCGCTGCCGCGCGTGGTCGACGTCTGGTTGGCATCGGTGCTGTATCCCCTGCGCAGCGCGAAGGCATCACCGGCCGCGAGCAGCGCCTGGCCTTTCGGCGTCAGGATGGTGCCTGCGTTGCGCACCTCGGTGCCGAACAACGCGACAAAGCCGCCGCCTGACGTGGCCTTCGACGGCGGTGCCG
This sequence comes from Bradyrhizobium sp. U87765 SZCCT0048, assembly GCF_018131225.1. GTDB lineage: Bacteria > Pseudomonadota > Alphaproteobacteria > Rhizobiales > Xanthobacteraceae > Bradyrhizobium_A. The sequence continues at coordinate 11,417 of NZ_JAFCMM010000011.1, forward strand.
TCGTCAGCAGCGCCCCCGCCTCGACGATGACGGCGCCACCAGCCCCGGTGAAACTCGGCAGATAGCTGTTGCCGCTCTGCGACGAATAGATTCCGCTGGTGAGCAACTGGCTGTCGGTGATGTTGGCCGTGGACGCGATCAGCGAGCCGACATTGATCTGGCTCGCGCCGCCGAAGATGATGCCGTTCTGGTTGATCACCAGCACCTGGCCGTCGGCCCTGATGCCGCCGAGGATCTGGCTCGGGCCGAGGTTGCCGGTGACGCGGTTCAGCGCCGTCCAGTTGCCGTTACCCTGCTGGTCGAACCTCACCGTGGTGCGCGCGCCGACATTGAAGCTCGACCAGTTCAGCACCGCCTGCGGCGCGGTCTGGCGGATGTTCACGTCGGTGCGGTCGCCGCTCGTCGCCTGCGTCGGCAGGTTGGCGCCCTTCCAAAGGTCCGTCCCCGGCACCGCGCCCGGCGCAACCTGCAGTCCGCCGGCGGCAAGGCCGTTGGGCACGACGATCTGCGGCATGGTCAGCGAGCGTTGCGTGCCGTTCGCGGCATCACGCGCCGCGGCCTGTACCGCCTGCATCGACTGGACCGCCTGCGCGGCACGCGCGAGCGCGCTCTGGGTCTGCTGGCCGGCCGCAGCCGCCCGCTGCGCCATCGCGGTCGCGGCATCGACTGCCGCAGCCGGTGGCGCAATGGCGACATTGGGCGCGCCGCCGAGCGTCGCTGCCCGCGCGGGAACGCCGCCCCCGGTCAGCACCAACAGGCTCGCGCCAGTGAGCAGCGCGGCAATGCGGCGAGCATGGGCGGAACGCGGCAGCGACAACGCAACAAGGACGGAAGGCGCGGCAGAGTGGACGGTCATCGCGGATCTCTCGACAGTGAACGCGGGCTGGAGCCGCCGGCCGACGATCGCCGGAAGACCCCGATGCCCTTAGACGCTCCTGCCGGGACGAGTTTGCAAAACACCCGACCATTTTTTTCCGACAGATGCCGCGGACGTTAGAAGACGTTCCAGCGGCGCGACATGACGAAACCGTGACGACTGTGTTTCAGCCGACCAGTACGAAGCCGCCAGGCAGTGCCGTGACGCGCGCACCGAATGTTTCGCGCAGCTGGGTAATCACCGCATCGAGCCGGTCGAGCTTGAACCGCGCCGTGACGCGCCGCTGCCCCAGCGCCTCGCTCATCAGCACGATGCGTCCGGGCCGATAGCGGTTGACCTCCTCGACCACGCGGGCCAGCGGCTGGTCGCGGAAGAACAGGTCGCCGCCGAGCCACCCCGCCACCGCGACCGTATCGGCGCTGACCGGCTGGCCGAGTCCGCTTGCGCTGTAGGTCGCCTGCTGCCCTGCGCCCAGCGCGAGCGAGATGCCGCGTTGCGCGACGCCGATACTGCCGCCAAGACAGGTGACACAGACGTCGGCGCCGTCGTGGCGGATGTTGAAGCGCGCGCTCTCCGCCCACACGCGACCATTCGCCGCAATCACCTCGACCCGATCCGCTGCGGTCGCAACCACCGCCTCGCCGACGATCAGTTCGACGCGATCGACCGGCGCGTCGGGCGTGGCGCGGTGCAGGTTGAGGCTCGTCCGAGTGTTGAGATCGATGGAGGCGGAGGCCGTCAGGGCAATGCGCTGCTGCTCGCCCGTTCCGGTGCGGACATCGGCAGCCAGCGCACCGAGCGAGGGCCACAGCTCGAGCGGCGGCCGCACCGCAAGGACACCCGCGCCGGCGACCGAGGCCGCCGCCAGGCCGCCGAGCACCAGCCGCCGGCTGACCGGACGCGCCGCCGGCTGCAGCGTCGCTCGCGCCTCCGCTTCCGCTCCGGCGGGCCGCAACCGCGCGAGCGCCGGGCCATAGGCCTGCCAGCGCCGGCTCGCATCGGCAAAGGCGGCGTCATGGCCCGCGCTGCGCGCGCGCCAGCGCGCCAGCGCCGCGATATCGGCCCTGGTCGCATCGCCCGAGGTCATGAGCAGGACCCATTTCCAGGCTTCGCGCTGCACCGGCACGCGCTCGTCCATCGGGTCCTCGGAGGTGGTCATGGCTTGTGGAAACTCGCTGTTCTGTCCCGGTTGTCAAACACCTGTCGTGGCGCTGCTATCCTTCAGACGATTTTGGCGGGCCATTCGTGCAATCGATCGGTGGATCGGTGACGCGTTCCGCCTCCAGCAGGGCGATGGCGCGGTCGAGCTCGTAGGCCACGGTGCGCCGCGACACCCCCATGCGCTCGGCGATGGCATGATGGGTCAGGCCTTCGAGGCGGGAGGCCATCAGGATGGCCCGCGTCCGCTCCGGCAGGGTCCGCATCGCCCGGTCCAGCGCCTCGATCTCGAGCCGCGCCTCGGTCTCGCGCGCCGGCCCCGGCGCGGCGTCGGCGACGTCGAGCGCCGCCTCGATCTCGGCGCGGCGCGCCCTGCGGCCGTCGGCACGCAGGCGATCCATGGCGGCATTGATGGCGATGCGCAGCAGATAGGCCGGCGGATTGCGGACCGCGCCGACCTCGTCGTCCCGATGCAGCCGCAGCCAGGTGTCGTGCAGGCTCTCGCTCGCCAGCTCCTCCGACCCGAGTTGCCGGGTCAGGCGAAGCTTGAGCTCCTCATACCTGTCTACCAGCAGCCCGCGCAGCGCCGCCCACGTCGTTCCTGCCATCGACCAACCGAAAGCGCTCGACACGGCAGTGACGCCCCGCACGGGACGATCACGGCCGCAGCCTATTGTGACGATCTGCTGACGGCAGCTCGGCAGCGGCCTGTCTAGCGAGATTACATGACAGATTGACTACTGTGACCCGGACAGCGTCGGCCGGCAGTCGCTGGTCGCAGCCATCGGCCGCGGCGCAATGGCGACGATCACCGGCTGCGGCAGGTCGGCTGGCGGCACGACACGGACCGCGATCCCCTGCAGCGCACGGCGCAGCGCCTCATCGCGCTCGGCGCTGCCCGTGGAGCCGACCAGCGCATTGCGCGCCAGCGTGCCGTCCGGCGCGATCCACAGCTCGAACACGATGCGATAGTCTCCAGGCCGCGTCCGTGCATCGCGGCACAGGCTCTCGATGACCTTCGCCTGCAACGCGCCGACGAAGGGACGGTTGCGCGCGACCGGCGCGGCCGCGCTGTCCCCGGCGACTGCAGGCGCGAGCGTGATGCTGAAGGTCTCGACCTCGACGCGGCGGGCGACGAGGCCGCTGCCGGCGAGCAGCATGCGCAGCGCCACGTCCGGCGGCAACCGCCCGGTCACGGCGCCGGAGCGGCGTCCCGCCGTCAGCCGCGTCTCGTACAGCACCTGCATGCCGCTGACATCGATATAGGCGTTGAGTGCCGCATCGAGATCACCGGCGGGAATGTCATAGGTGACGGTCGCGGGCGCTGCGGCGATCGTTCGCAAGGACATGATCGCGGTGGCGATCGCCAACACGAGCAGCACCGCGCGCGTGCGACGCCACCCGCCCGCGATTGCCAGACCCGTCCATGGCACGATGCCGCCGATCACGCTGCCGCCGCCGTCAATCCCGGCCGGCGTTCAAGCACGGATCGGCGGTCGGCAACAAGTCCGCCGCGTCAAGGTGGCAACCGTCACTGTGACGGCAGGTCGATGGTGTCGCAGTTGGTCCGCCCGGACATCACGCAGTCCTGCAGGCGGCTCATCCGTGTCAGCTCGCGGGTGAGCCACAGGCCGACCACCAGCAGTACGGCGGCGATCAGCAGCCCGATCAGCGCCCCGCGCCGGTTGTCGCCGGCCTTCCCAGCCGCTTTGGAAGCGGCCTTCGGAGCGATGTTGGGACCAACCTTGTGACCAACGTTGGAACCGGCCGCCTGAGCGGCCGGATTATCGCCATCGGGCTTCGGATCGCTCATGACGGACGATTGCGCCGGCGACACGGTGGTGGGGGCGACAGGAGCCCGCCGCGTGATCTGCGGCCGTCGCCGGAGCGCGCGGCCTGCCTGCCGGGTTCCTTGGCCGGGTTCAACGGCTGGTCCATCGTCTCACCAAACTTTCCTCGCCGGTGCGGCATCCCGCGCCAGCGGACACACATCCCGTCAATGGTCGCGGCGGCCGGCCGGTTCACGCGCAGGCTCGCGCAAGATGCCGGACGCTCCGGGGGCCGTCCGCGCGGCTGGCTCCGGATTTCCATCGAATCCGGCCCGCAGCGCTTCGGCGCCCCCTGCGACACCATAACGCATATGCCATTCCTGCGGAGCCCGTCGCGTGAATAATCCGCAAGGGTCTGCAAAATCGCGACATTCAGACATCAGCGGCAACACTCCGGTGCATCGCTCCGACCGCTGGTGCACAGCGGCTTGATGACCGTGCGCAACGCCGGCCGCCGCACCGCAGCGGGACTGCGATCTTGTGATGCCATGAGCAAACATGGATAGTTTTGCCGGCTTGGGGGCGGGTCGCCGGTGATTCTGTCACCCTCATCGGCACCGGGCGACATGTCGGCAGGCGTCACGACCGCGACGCGGCGCATCGCCCGACCGGTCTGCCCGGAAAGGAAGACTGGTTGCTCCACGGTATCGGCGCCCCGCTGCGCATCGCCCTGTTCCGCCGGATCTGGCTCGCGAGCCTTCTCTCCAATCTCGGCCTGATGATTCATGGTGTCGGCGCCGCCTGGGCGATGACCCAGATGACGTCGTCGGCCGACATGGTCGCGCTGGTGCAGAGCGCGCTGATGTTTCCGGTGATGCTGCTGTCGGTCACCGCCGGCGCGATCGCCGACATGTTCGACCGCCGCATCATCGGCCTCTCGGCGCTGGCGCTCGGCGCCACCAGCGCCACGACGCTGTCGGTGCTGGCCTGGCTCGGCCTGCTGACGCCGCAGATCATCCTGGTCTTCACCTTCCTGATCGGCTGCGGCATGGCGCTGTTCGGGCCGTCGTGGCAGGCCTCCGTGAGCGAACAGGTGCCGCCCGACACCCTGCCCGCCGCGGTCGCCCTCAACGGCATCAGCTACAACATCGCTCGCAGCTTCGGCCCCGCCCTCGGCGGCGTCATCGTCGCGACCGCCGGCGCGGTCGCGACCTTCATCTGCAACGCGCTGCTGTACCTGCCGCTGATGGCGGTGTTCTTCATGTGGCGGCGCGTCACCGAGCCGTCGCGGCTGCCGCCGGAGCGGCTGGGCCGCGCCATCGTCTCGGGCGTGCGCTACATCGTCCACTCGCCGTCGCTGCGCATCGTGCTGTGGCGCACGCTGGTCACCGGCATCGGCGGCAGCTCGATCCTGGCGCTGATGGCGCTGATCGCCCGCGACATCCTCGGCGGCGGCGCCCAGACCTTCGGCATCATGCTCGGCGCATTCGGCATGGGCGCGGTGGTCGGCGCCCTCAATGTCGGCACCATGCGGCGGCTGTTCAGCAGCGAGGCCGGCGTGCGCATCTGCCTGCTGACCATGGGGATCGGCATCGGCATCGTCGCGCTGAGCCGCACCCCGGTGCTGACCGCCGCAGCGCTGGTCATCGCCGGCGCCGGCTGGACGCTGTCGATCACCCTGTTCAACGTCGCCATCCAGCTGTCGGCGCCGCGCTGGGTCGCCGGCCGCGCGCTCGCGACCTTCCAGGCGGCGATCTCCGGCGGCGTCGCCATCGGCAGCTGGGGCTGGGGCCATGTCGCCGATGCGCTCTCGACCAACCATGCGCTGCTGATCTCGGCGGGGCTGATGTTCGCCTCGCCGCTGCTCGGGCTGTGGCTGCGCATGCCGACCGCCGGCGGCCGCGACGACCAGCCGGTCGATCCCCTCGCCGATCCGGAGGTGGCGCTGGCGATCACCGCGCGCAGCGGCCCGATCGTCATCGAGATCGAGTACCGCGTCGACCAGGAGCGCGCCCGCGAGTTCTTCAGCGTGATGCAGGCGGTGCAACTCGGCCGCCAGCGCAACGGCGCCTATGGCTGGTCGATCGCCCGCGATCTCGCCGATCCGGAACTGTGGACCGAGCGCTATCACTGCCCGACCTGGAACGACTTCCTGCGGCAGCGCAACCGCACCACCGCGTCCGAGCGGGCGCTGTTCCAGCAGGCGTCGGACTTCCACCTTGGCCCCGATCCGGTGTTCGTCCGCCGCATGCTGGAACGACCGTTCGGCTCGGTGCGCTGGAAGGACGAGACCCCCGACCGCGCCCCCGCCGAGGTGCTGCCGGTGCAGACCAATGTCACCAGCGGGGCGTGACGAACCAGCGCATGGCTGGCACAATGGAACCGGAGCCGGCCGGCATTCATTGCCGGGCGCAGCTCCCAAGGTGATCCGGAAACAGGATTGGGGTCATGGATAAGCCGACGAAGACTGACGCCGAACTGATCGCGATCGCCATCGCCGAGCTCGGCGACCACGGCTTCCACCCGGACGGCCTCAACATTTCGGTGATCTCCAGCGGCGACCGCTGGGAGTTCCGGACCGCCGCGACCACCGAGGCCGAGGATGCGCCGGGTTACGCCGACTGCGTCGCCAGGCTGGTGCAGATCGGCGATCACCTCAGCGCCCAGTACGCCCGCGCCGGCTGAGGCCGCGCGCCGCCCCGCGCACGCTTCGCTTCACGCAGCTGTGACCCCACGGGGCAACGGATATGCTGCTCAATAGTGAGGCAGACGTTCGGCAGGCTTTTGCGATTCCATGGGATTTCGTGATCGACAGCTGCCGCCGCCTCACCGTGCCGGGACTGCAGCCATGGCCAAGGAAACCAAGACCGACGCCGAGCTCGAGGCGATGATCGGGGACCGCATTGCGCTCGGCGGCGTGTTCGTCTCCGTGCGCAAGGACCCGCTGCTCGGCTGGCGGGCCACCGTGATTACCGCGCCCAAGCGCGCGCCCTACGCCCAGCAACTCGCAGACCAGGTCGCCGCCGAGCTCCGCAAGAAATATACGCTGAAGGATTAGGCGCGGACAGGGAGCGCAACGTCTCGCCACCCTGGTGCCGTTGTCCCTCATGGTGAGGCGCATGGTGCAGCCATGCGTCTCGCACCATGGGGCCGAAACCTTGGCCTCGTCCTTCGAGACGCCCGCTGTACCGGCTCCTCAGAGCCTGAGCGAAAAAGGTACTGACCTTAACGTTTGTCGTCGCCGGGCTTGTCCCGGCGACCCCGACAAGGAAGGCACTGCGCCCCTAAGCGAGGTGGCCGGGACAAGCCCGGCCACGACAGAGAAGGACGGAACGCCTTGATTTGCTCTCAGCCTGACATTTCGGTCGGACACTCAGGACGAGAAGTGCATCCGTCGCCAGCGCGAACCCATCACGCAACCGCTTTGCTCGCGCGCAGCCGCGCGATGTCATCGGCGCCGTAGCCGAGCTCGCGCAGGATCTCGTCGCTGTGCTGGCCGAGCGTCGGCGCCGGGCGCGTCGGCACCTTGGTCAGGCCGTCGATGGCGAACGGGCTATTGACCGTCAGCATGCCGCTGTCGCCATAGGGCACGAGTGCATCGGCGTCGCGCATCTGCTGGTCGTCGTCGATGTCGTCGAGCGTGCCGGTGACGCCGAAGGTGATGCCCTCGGCGTCGAGCCGCTTGCGCCACTCGGCGAGATCGCGGCCGGCGAAGGTCTCGTCGAACACCGCGATCAGCGCCGGCGAATTGGCGCGCCGCAGCTCCAGCGTGGCGAAGCGCGGATCGTCGAGAATGTCGCGGCGGCCAAGCGCCGTCAGCAGCGGCTCGAACTGCCGCGCCTCGTTGAGCACCGACAGCGTCAGCCAGCGGCCGTCGCGGCTGCGGTACATGTTGGTGCACGCGTTCGGCAGCTGGTCGCGCGGCGGGCGCGGGATGACGTTGGCGTGGCACAGCTGCGCCTGGACATAGACGCCGTTGGCCCACAGCCCGTTGGCGATCAGCGACGACGTCACCTGTCCGCCCTTGCCGGTGCGGTCCCGCCGATAGAGCGCGGTGACGATGGCGCTGTACAGCGCCATGGCGCTGGGATGATCGCCCATGCCGGGCAGCGAGCGCGCCGGCGGCGCATCCGACGACGGCTTGACGTTGTCCATCAGGCCGCTGCGCGCCCAGTAGGCGGTGGAATCGAAGCCGGTCTTCTCGGCCTCCGCGCCGGTCTCGCCATAGGCGGTGAACGAGGCATAGATCAGCCGCGGATTGCGCGGGCCGATGTCCTCGAAGCGGATGCCGAGACGGCGGCGCACCGGCAGCGGCATATTGGTGATGAAGACATCGGCCTGGTCGACGAGGCGCAGCAGCACGGCGAGGCCTTCGGGCGACTTGAGGTCGAGCGCGATTCCGCGCTTGTTGCGGTTCTCCAGCATCCACGGATAGTTGTGCGGACTGACCGGATAGCCCGGCGCCTGGTAAAGGTTGCGATAGGTGTCGCCCTCGCCTGGCGGCTCGACCTTGACGACATCGGCGCCGAAATCCGACAGCACCGTCGCCGCGGCCGGCGCGGCAATGTAACTCGCGCAATCGATCACCTTGAGCCCCGCGAACAGGTCCTTGTCCATCGCCGCGCGTTCCTCCCTCGTTGTCATCAGTGCCACCGGTTCATTGCGGCTCCCGGCGCCCGTCGTCGTTCAGGACGTCGTGCTCATCCGAAGCTGACGTCGAATACCTCGCCGTCGTAGCCGGCATCCTTGGGGATGCGGAGCTGGCGCTGGCCGCCCTCGCCCTTGGTCATTTCCGGCATCACGGTGACCACAGGCTCGCTGCGGGCGCGCGCCAGCGCCTCCGCGGCGGTTTGGCTGCGCGCCAGCTTGATGAGGTTGCGCTCGGTCGGAAACAGGATCTTGAAGCGACCGGACTTCGCCTCGTCGAGCGACTGCCGCGGCCCGATCCACACCGAATCCACCGCCTCCTTGCCGTCATGCACCGCGACCTGATCGGCCGGGGCCACGGCGAGGAAGAAATGGGTGTCGAAGCGCTTGGGCATGCGCGTCGGCGTGATCCAGTGGGCGAACGGCACCAGCAGGTCGAGCGCGAGCACGAGATTTTCACCGGCGACGAGATCGGCGAACGACAATTTGCCCGCCTCGATATCACCGCGCGCGGCGTCGAGCACACGCAGGCGCTCCGCGCCGATCAGCGCCTGCGAGCCTTTCGGCCGCGCCAGCAGCACGCCGCACTCCTCGAAGGTCTCGCGCACGCCGCCGATGCGCAGCGCGAGCAGGTCCGGATCGATGCCGTCGCCGCCCGACCACAGCTCCGGCCGGCCGGCAATATCGCGGTCGCCGGGCTCGACGCTGCCGCCGGGGAACACAAGCGCGCCCGAGGCGAAATCGATCTCGTGATGGCGCACCACCATGAAGATCTCCATGCCGGCCGCACCCTCGCGCAGCAGCAGCATGGTGGATGCGAGGCGCGCGGGCGACACGCCGGCCTTGGCGGCGGCCGCGTCGTCGAGTGGCTTGTCGGCTGTCATAGTGTCCCTCTCAGAACCGGCGCGCGGCCAGGGCGTCATCGGAAAAGAAGATCTCGCCGGCATGGGCGGCGATGTCTTCCGCCCGCCACGCGCCGCTCGGCTTCCAGCCCGGCATCTCCAGCATTTTCATCTCGCGCACGCCGCGCGGCCCGGACACGCCAAGAATCTTGCCGGTCTGGTCGCCCGACAGCGGGCTGACCATGTACAGCACCGCCGGCGCGATCTGGTCGGGGTTGAAGGCCGCGCCGGGGTTCTCGATATAGCGCGGCAGGTCCGCGGTCATGCGCGTCAGCGCGCCCGGCGCCAGCGTCCAGATGCGGATATTGGACTTGCGGCCTTCGATGGCGAGCACATTGGAGAAGCCGAAGATGCCGCCCTTGGCGGCGCCGTAGTTGCTCTGGCCGAAATTGCCGATCAGGCCCGATGTCGACGAGGTGTTGACGATGACGCCACCGCCATTGTCCTTCATCCAGCGGAACACCGGCAGCGTGACGCAGAACGTGCCCTTGAGATGGACCTGGATGACCTTGTCCCAGGCGTCCTCGGTGATCTTGGCGAAGGAAACATCGCGCAGGATGCCGGCGTTGTTGACGAGAATGTCGGCGCGGCCGAAATGCCTGATCGCGTCGTCGAACACCGCCTGGCCGCCGGCCATGGTGGAAATATCGGCGCCATTGGCGACCGCGCGGCCGCCTTCAGCGATGATGGCGTCGACCACCGTCTGCGCCATCGAGCGGTCCGCGCCGCTGCCGTCGCGCGGGCCGCCGAGGTCGTTGACGACGACGGCCGCGCCCTCGCGCGCGAACAGTTTGGCATAGGCTTCGCCGAGGCCGCCGCCGGCGCCGGTGATGATCGCGACCTTGCCGTCCAGCAATCCCATGGCGTTCTCCTGTCGTCAGCCCAGTACGGTCATGCCGCTCTTGATCACGGTGACGTCGCGCGCCTTGACGCGGGCTTCGAACGACACGACATCGCCATCCTTCCACAGATCCACGCTCACCGTCTCGCCCGGAAACACCGGCGCGGAGAACCGCACCGCATGGCGGCGGAACGCGGCGGGATCGTAGTCGGCATAGGTCTGCAGCACGGCGCGGCAGGTCAGGCCGTAGGTGCACATGCCGTGCAGGATCGGCCGCGGGAAACCGGCGCGGCGAGCGAACTCGGGATCGCTGTGCAGCGGATTGCGGTCGCCGCACAGGCGGTAGACCAGCGCCTGGTCCGGCCGGGTGGTGATGTCGATGGAGCGGTCCGGCGCGCGCTGCGGCATCGCGTGCGGCGCCGGCTGGCCATCGGATGGACCGCCGAAGCCGCCATCGCCGCGGGCGAAAGTCGAGCTGACGAGGGTCGCGAGCTCATCGCCGCCGGCATCCCTGAGCACCGTCTCGCGCGTGATCACCGCGCCCTTGTCCCTGCCCTTGTCGTAGACGGCGACGACGCGGGAATCCGCGGTGATCTCCGCGTTCACCGGCAGCGGCTTGTGGAAGGTGATGTCGCGCTCGCCGTCGACCACCAGCAGGCGGTTGATGCCGAGGTCGCCGGGCGAAGCGCCCCATGCCGCGACCGACGCGAAGGTCGGCACCACCTTGAGCGGCCGCGCCGTATACGCCGCCTCGTTGACGAAGCGCAGCTCGCGCTCGTCCATGGGATCGGCGCCCATGCCGATGCCATAGGCGTAGAGCATCACCTCGCGGTCGCTCCAGGCGTACCGTTCGCCCTCCCGCTTCAACTGAAGAATCTCGGGATACTGGATCGGCATGGCGTTTCTCTCTGATGGCGTGGCCTTGTTGCGGTCGGCCACTTTGCAGGAAAGTCAGGGGATCGGCGTGAAGAACGGCAGCGGCGCGCCCTCGGTCGGCTTGAACACCACCCTGACCCGGGTCCCGATTTTCAGGTCCTTGAAGTCGCAGTCGACAAAATTGGTCAGCAGCGACGGGCCTTCCTTGAGCGTCACGTAGCCGATGGCATAGGGCCCGGTCGGCGACTTGCGCATGATGCTGAAGGTATAGATCTCGCCTTCACCCGCGCTCTCCTCCCACACGGTGTCGTCGGAGAAGCAGAACGGGCAGATCGCGCGCGGGAAATAATGCGCCTCGCCGCAGGCCTTGCAGCGCTTGATCAGGAATTTGCCTTGCGCGGCGGCGTCCCAGAACGGCTGGCTCTCGGGATTGCCCTGCGGCTTCGGATAAGTCTTGGCTTCGCTCATCACACGCGCTCCAGAATGGCGGTCGAGGCGGCATGGCGCACGCCGAGCAGGCCGCCGGTGCCATGGGCGATGGCGAGATCGCAGTTCGGCACCTGCACCTTGGGATGGGCCTCGCCGCGCAGCTGGCGCACCGCCTCGATAATCTTGGTCATGCCGCCGCGGTTGACCGGATGGTTGCTGCACAGGCCGCCGCCATCGGTGTTGAACGGCAGCTTGCCGACGCCCGAGATCAGGTTGCCGTCGGCGACGAACTTGCCGCCCTCGCCCTTCCTGCAGAAGCCGAGGTCCTCGAGCTGCATCAGCACGGTGATGGTGAAGCTGTCGTAGATCGAGGCGTACTTGATGTCCTGCGGCGTGATACCGGCCTCGGCGAAGGCGCGCGGGCCGGACCACACGCCGGCGGAGTATGTCAGATCGAGATCCCGGCCGCCGCGCGGCCCCTTCATCGCTTCGCCATGGCCGATCATCCGCACCAGCGGCTTCCTGAGGCTTTTGGCGATGTCCTCGGTGGTGACGATCAGCGCACCGCCGCCGTCGGTCACCACGCAGCAGTCCATGCGGTGCAGCGGGTCGGCAATCAGCGGCGAGTTCAGCACGTCCTCGACCGTCACGACGTCCCTGAGCATCGCGTGCGGGTTGTACTGGGCGTGGTGGGACGCGGCGACCTTGATCCAGGCGAGCTGCTCGCTGGTGGTGCCGTACTGGTGCATGTGGCGCAGCGCGCACATCGCGTAGGCGTTGTGGGTGGTCGCGGCATAGGCCGCCTCGAAATCGGCCTCGGCGCCGGCGGCGCGCGGCGGCAGCGGCCCGGTGCGCGGCTTGCCGGCGAGCGTGATCAGCGCGACCGAACACTTGCCGGCGGCGATCGCCTCGGCCGCATGACCGAGATGGATGATGTAAGAGCAGCCGCCGGTCTCGGTGGAATCGATGTGGCGCACCTTGAGGCCGAGATAGTCGACCATCGGCCAGGCACCGCCCGGCGCATCGCCGGCGCAGAAGTAGCCGTCGACATCGGCGACGGACAGCCCGGCATCTTCCAGCGCGCCCTTGGCAACCTCGGCGTGCAGCTGCGCCGTCGACTTGTCCGGCGCGTGTCGCGTCGGATGTTCATAAATGCCGGCGATGTACGCCTTGCCTCGAATGCTCACGCCTCGCTCCGTCGCTGCGAACTTCTGTTCGTTTTTGTGAACCGCGACAAAGGGATTGGCAAGCGCGATGAGCCCGCTCCATTCCGCCCCGCGAAATGGCGCGGGACGAAACGGAAGCGGGCATAGCCGCATGCGATTTTGGCTGAGCTACTCCGCCGCCAGCTGCGGTTCGACCTGCGGCGGCGGATCGACGAGGTCCTTGCGCAGCTGCTCGCGGCGCGCGGCCGCCTCGGTCACCGCCTTGTCCTTCACCGGGCCGTAGCCGCGGATGCGATCGGGCAGCGACAGCAGCTCGATGGCGGTGGCCAGCGTCTGCGGCGACAGGCGCGCCAGCGTCTCGTCGACGTCGCTTTCGTAGGAGGTGATGAGATCGCGCTCCATGCGCCGCTCGGCCGAATAGCCGAAGATGTCGAGCGGCGTGCCGCGCAGGCCGCGCAGCATCGCCAGCACGCGGAACAGGCGCATGGTCGACGGCCCGAACGCGCGCTTGCGCGGCCGGCCCAGCGGATCCTTCTCGCCGCCGAGCACCGGCGGCGCGAGATGGAAGTTGAGGGTGAAGTCGCCCTCGAACTGCTCGCGCACGCTCTGTTCGAAGCTGCCGTCGGTGAACAGCCGCGCCACCTCGTACTCGTCCTTGTAGGCGAGCAGCTTGGCGTAGTTGACCGCCGCCGCGCGCGGCAGTTCTTCACCATAGCCGCCCTGCTCGGCCGCGGCCCTGACGCGATCGACCAGCTTGCGGTAGCGCGCCGCGAGACGGGCGTTCTGGTAGCCCTGCAGATGCTTGCCGCGGTGCTCGACGACTTCGGCGAGCGACATCTGGTCGAGGGTCTTCGGCGGCGCGACGTCATCCTTGAGCATCGCCTTGAGGCGCGCCGGATCGACCGCCGCCAGACGCCCCAGCGCGAACGCCAGCGTGTTCATCTTCACCGACACGCCGTTGAGCTCGATCGCCTGGGCGATCGCCTCCGCCGTCACCGGCAGCAGCCCCTGCTGATAGGCGAAGCCCAGCATCATCACGTTGGTGGCGATGGAGTCGCCGAGCAGACCCTCGGCCGCATGGGTGAAGTCGAGGAACACCGAGTCCGCGCGCAGCGCGGTCTCCAGCACGCGGTTGACCTTGCGGCGCTGGAAGTCGAAGTCGCGATTGCGGATGAAGTCGGCGATCGGGATCAGGTGGGTGTTGATGATGCCGTGGGTGCGCCCGCTCTCGCACAGCGAGATCGTCTCCTTGGCGATCGCCACGACCTCGTCGGCGGCGATCAGCAGGTCGGCGGTGCCGGTGACGATGCGCGAGCATGTCACGTCCTGCGGGTTCTGCGAGATACGGACATGGCTGAGCACCGCGCCGCCCTTCTGCGCCAGGCCCGACATGTCGAGGATCATGCTGGCCTTGCCCTCGATATGAGCGGCCATCCCGAGCAGCGCGCCGATGGTGAGGACGCCGGTGCCGCCGACGCCGCCGACGGCGATGTTGTAGGGCTTGTCGAGCGGCTGCAGCGAAGCGGCCGGCGGCAGCTCGCCGATCGCGCCGAGGTCGACCGGCGCGCGCTTGCGCAGCTGGCCGCCATTGACGGTGACGAACGACGGGCAGAAGCCCTTGAGGCAGGAGAAATCCTTGTTGCAGCTCGACTGGTTGATGGTGCGCTTGCGCCCCATCGCCGTCTCCAGCGGCTCGACGGAGATGCAGTTGGACTGCACCGAGCAGTCGCCGCAGCCCTCGCACACCGCCGAATTGATCATGACGCGCTTCGGCGGATCCTCCAGCGTGCCACGCTTGCGGCGGCGGCGCTTCTCGGCGGCGCAGGTCTGCACGAACACGATGGCCGAGCAGCCCGGCGTCTCGCGCAGCGTGCGCATGACGTTGTCGAGCTCGTCGCGATGCGCGAGCTTCGTCTCCGGTGCGATGGTGCCGGCCGGATAGGCGTCCGGGTTTTCCGAGACGAGGTAGATGTTGCGCACGCCTTCGGCATGGAGCTGGAATGTGATCTGCTGCGGCGACAGGTCGCCGTCATGGCGCTGGCCGCCGGTCATGGCGACAGCGTCGTTGTACAGCACCTTGAAGGTGATGTTGGCTTTCGAGGCCACCGCCTGGCGGATCGCGAGACTGCCCGAGTGGAAATAGGTGCCGTCGCCGAGATTGGCGAAGATGTGCTTCTCCTGCGTGAACGGCGCGATGCCGACCCACGGCACGCCCTCGCCGCCCATCTGGGTGAAGGTCTCGGTGTTGCGGTCCATCCACAGCGACATGAAGTGACAGCCGATGCCGGCCATGGCGCGGCTGCCCTCGGGCACCTTGGTCGAGGTGTTGTGCGGACAGCCCGAACAGAAATACGGCGTACGGGTGATCGGCGCGACCGCCTGCACCTGCGACGCCTGGCGGCCGTTGAACCAGTCGGCTTTGGCGCGCAGCATCGCGACGATCTCGGGATTGAGATCGAGCGTCAGAAGCCGCTCGGCGAGCGAGGTCGCGATGGTGGCGACGCTGAGCTCTTCGGAGAACGACAGGAAGCGCTTGTCGTGGTGGTCCATCTTGCCGACGATGCGCGGGCGCACGTCGTCGCGCCAGTTGAACAGCTCCTGCTTGACCTGGTTCTCCACGATCTCGCGGCGCTCCTCGACGACGAGGATTTCCTCGAGGCCGACGGCGAACTCGCGCACGCCCTGCGGCTCCAGCGGCCAGGGCATGCCGATCTTGTAGAGGCGCAGGCCGATCTTTGCCGCCACCTCCGGCGTGATGCCGAGCTCTCGCAGCGCCTGGCGGACGTCCTCATAGCTCTTGCCCGACGCCATGATGCCGTAGCGGGCGTTCGGCGAGTCCATGGTGACGCGGTTGATGCGGTTGGCGCGCGCGAACGCGATCGCGGCAAAGCCCTTGTAGTCCTGCAGGCGGCGGTCCTGGGCGTAGCGATCGTCAGGCCAGCGCAGGTTAAGCCCGTCCGGCGGCAGCACGAAGTCCGGCGGAATGATGAACGGCGTCATTTCGTCGGTGAGATCGATCTCGGCGGTGGTCTCCACCGTCTCGGTGATCACCTTCATGCCGACCCAGCAGCCGGAATAGCGCGACATCGCGATGCCGAGCAGGCCCATCTCGATCATCTCGTGGATGCTCGAGGGGTAGAGATAGGGCATCAGCGCGGAGATGAAGGCATGGTCCGACTGGTGCGGCACGGTGGAGGACTTGGCGCCGTGGTCGTCGCCGGCGAGGCACAACACGCCGCCGTTCTTCGCCGACCCCGCCGCATTGCCATGGCGGAAGACGTCGCCGCAGCGATCGACGCCCGGGCCCTTGCCGTACCAGATGCCGAACACGCCGTCGTAGTTGGCGCCGGGCGAGAGGTGGAGCTGCTGCGAGCCCCACACCGCGGTGGCCGCGAGATCCTCGTTCACACCGGGCTGAAACTTGATGTTGTAGCGCTCGAGATGCGCCTTTGCGGCCATCAACTGCTGGTCATAGCCGCCGAGCGGCGAGCCGCGGTAGCCGGAAATGAAGGCGGAGGTGTTGAGCCCCTGGGCACGGTCGCGGCGGATCTGCGCCATCGGCAGGCGGACCAGCGCCTGAATGCCCGTGAGAAAGACGTGCCCGGACCCTTGCGTATACTTCTGGTCGAGGCTGATCGATCCTTGATTGATTCCCATCGCAAGCGTTCTTTCTGGCTCTTCGTGGCCGTTTGCATGCGTCCGCCCCGCCGGGAAACGCACCAACCGCAATCGCCGCACGGGCGCATGACCGGCCCGCCGACTCCCTGATTAGAACCAGTCTATGTCGCTTTCGACCTTGCCCGCATCAAGAATCCGTTCCCCCTTCCCCCTTGGGAAATAAACGCAATTTCGTTCCGCCCGCCGTTGCGCCAATTGCCGGTTGTGTCGCTCGCCCCCGTCCCTGCCGACAGAAAGTTCGTGCCGGCCGATACCGGGCCGTCAGCTCGCCGCGCCGGGCAGGATCGCATCCAGGACGCGAAACAGCTCGATCTCGCGGAACGGCTTGCGCAGCACCGCGCGGTGGCCCGACACCCGCTCCTCCACAGCGCTTTCCAGCAGCGAGGTCATCACCACCACCGGGATATCGCGGGTGCGGACATCCCCGGCCATGGCCGTCACGAGGCTGGCGCCGTCCACGAACGGCATCATGAAGTCGGTCAGGACGAGATCGGGCTTCTCGTGATGCAGGATGTCGAGGGCCTGGCGGCCGTTGCTGGCGGCGAGCACATGATAGCCGCGCTCGCTCAGCAGGACCTCGAGCCAGTCCGCGATAGCCCACTCGTCCTCGACGACCAGCACCGTCTTCACAATCACTCTCCGGCCACGCGCGGATCCACCAGGGGCGGCTGCGAACCGCCATTCTGCAGGCCGATGTCCCGCAGAATACGCTCCGCGCGGCTATTGTCCTCATCCAGCACGATGCCGCCCTCGACAATCTCGAAACGCCGCATCCGCATGTCCGTCCGGCTGTCCCGCGCCTTGAGCGCGGTCATCAGGCGGTGGGTTTCCGAGCGCAGCGGCGCGAGCCGCAGCGCAATGATGTTTTCGGCCACGGGCGACAGTCCGGTCGGCGCGACGCCGGCGAGCGGTTGTCCCGGGATGACGCCGACATGGTCGGTTTCCGTCGTCGCCAATGTTGTAACACCGCGTGCCCGCAGCTCGTTGCACAGCGCCGACAAAAAAGCGGTGACGCGCTTGCGCTCGTCGGTGAGCTTGGCGAAGCCTTCGATGCCGTCGATGACCAGGCGCCGCGCGCCGCTCTGCCGGATCGCACCCAGCAGTTCCTGCGCCACCTCGTCGAGGATCGCCTCGGTCTGCGGCCGCCACAGCAGCCGCACGCTGTCCTTGTGGGCGTCGATCGGCAGCCGAAGGGCCTTCGCCTTGACGGTCAGCGCCATCGGGTTCTCATGAAAGCCGAAATGGATCGCCGGCTCGTCGGGAGGCCCGCCGAGCAGGAACTGGAGGCCAGCCGTGGTCTTGCCGCTGCCGGCCGGCCCCATCACCACCGTGACTGAATGCTGGTCGACGCCACCGCCGAACATGCGGTCGAGGCCGGCGATGCCGGTGGACACCTTCGGGCCCTCGGCGCGGTCCCACACGCTCGGTGTCTCCAGCAGCGCCTCGATCCGCGGGAACGCGGCGACACCGGCCTCGGTGATACGGTAGGAGTGCCGCCCGCCCATGAACCAGCCACCGCGCAGCTTGTGCACCTGCAGTTCGCGCTCGGCGCGGCGGCCGTGCAGCGAGGTCTGCAGCTCGACGAGGCCGTCGACCATGGTGTGCTCGGGCGGGTACTTCTGGTGGTCGAAGGCGCTGGTCAGCAAGAACATGGTGCAGTCGGTGAATGCCGCCTGCGCCTGCAGTTCATGAATGAACTTCTTCAGCTCGAGATCGGAGGACGCCTTCTCGTGCACGGTGATCAGGCCGTCGAGCACCAGCGTACGGATCTGGCGTCCCCGCACTTCGCGCCGGATGACGTCGAGCAGGCCGCGTAGTCCGTCGTCGTCGAGAATCTTGAACGCGCCGATGAACGAGACGCGGTCCGGGATCGCCGTCTCGTCGAAGAAGCTCATGCGCTGCATGTGGCCGAGCATGCGCGAATGGCTCTCGGCCAGCAGCGTCATGTAGAGCGCGCGCCGGCCTGCGGCCGCGTGGGCGAAACAGATCTGGTTGCCGAGGATGGTCTTGCCGGCGCCTGGCGCGCCTTGGATGATGTAGATGCCGCCGTCGAAAACGCCTCCGCCCAACACCGCGTCGAGACCGGGAACGCCGGTCGGAAGCCGATCATTGTGAGTAGTCATGCCGTCATGGCCCCTCGCTATCCCCGATCTCGCCGATGGCTTCGGCTGCGCGTCCGCCGCGAGCGGAGGACGTCAAGTCCCGGCCGGTTCGATCCCGAACGTCCCCACCAGACGCTGCCGCCCAGACACTGCCGCTCGGCGCCGAGTTCCCACCTGCCGTTCAGCCATCGGATCGGCACGAAAAAGCTGAAACACCTGAGTGACTTCAAAGTTCCGAAAAATGTTTTCCGGGCGGAACCGACAGGTACCCGACGGGAACGTGACCGCGCAAACGGGGTTGTCCCGTCAACGCGCCCCCATCCATGGAGGAAAACGATGGACGAGGACATGATGACCCGTCCCGATCTGGCGGACCAGCGAATACGGCCCATGCATCCCTATGGCGAACGGAACAGGGCCAAGATGACGAAGGCGATGATCGGCCTCGGCCTGATGTTCGCGCTGTCGATTGTCCTGTCGGCCGTGACGGTCGTCGAGCACTGGGACGCCCGCCATCCGCCCGGTGGCGCCGCGGCGGCTCCACCGGGCCAGGGCTACGACACCGCCCATCTGGCGCCGCGCGAGGACAACTCGCTGCACTGATCTCGACGCCGGGACAGCAAGACCGCTGACCAGCATGTGATGCCGGGCGCGGTCTCTTCCCTGCTATAGCGGGCCGCCATCGCCGATCCGGAGCCCGCGCATGAAAATCCCGTCCATTGTCCTTAGTCTCCTGCTGCTCGCGCTTCCGGCGCGCGCCGACGAGCAGGCTCGCGCGGCGCCAGCGGCGCGCGAGCCCTATGGCATCGGCCTCGAAGGCTTCGCCTATCCCTATCCCGTTCAGATGCTGCCGCTGGTGAACGAAGGCGAGCAGGTGCGCATGGCTTACATGGATGTCGCTCCCACCGCGCCGAACGGCCGCACGGTGCTGCTGCTGCACGGCCGCAACTTTCCATCGAGCTACTGGGCGCCGGTGATCCGCATGCTGAGCACCGCCGGCTATCGCGTCCTCGTCCCCGACCAGATCGGCTTCGGCAAATCGTCCAAGCCGACCTTCGATCTGCATTTCGACCAGCTGGCGCGCAACACCATCGCCCTGCTCGACCATCTGCAACTGCATGACGTCGATGTCGTGGCGCACTCGCTCGGCGGCATGCTCGGCGTGCGCATCGCCCGCGCCTATCCCGACCGCGTGCATCGTCTCGCGCTGGTGGCCCCGATTGGTCTCGAGGACTATCGCCTCTACGTGCCGCCGACCCCGACGGAGAAGATCCTGGAAGCCGAGGACAAGCTGACCGCCGACGGCTACCGCCAGCAGCTCGTCACCAACTATGCGCTGACGCTGCCGCCCGACGCGATCACGCCGTTCATCGATGCCCGCTTCAACATCAAGGGCGCCGCCGACTACGCGCGCTGGCTGCGCGCCTTCGTCAGCTCGGCACAGATGATCTACCGCGAGCCGGTGGCACACGAAATTGCGCTGATCACCCGGCCGACCCTGTTCGTGATGGGCGAAAACGACCACAACGCGCCGGGCCGCGCCAATGCGCCGGACGCGCTGCGAGACAAAATGGGACACAATGCTGATCTCGCCCGCGCCTTCGCCGCGCAAATGCCGAACGCGAAAATCGATGTGATCCCCGGCGTCGGCCATCTCGTCTTCCTCGAAGCGGAGAGCGCATTCAACGCCGCACTGCTGCCGTTCCTCGCCGCGCCCTGATCGTCAGCGCGGCGCGATGCAGCGGACCTGAACTAGCATTCACTGACATGAACGCAACCGCGTAGAAAAATCGCAACGTGCGACAAAAAATCCCTGCGTTAATCTGAACGAAATGCGCCGCAATTTATTTGCTTTATTCTCCACCGGTGCTTTGGCAGTCTTGTCAGGCCGCGGCATTGGCGGACACGGAACGAAGGACAACATCATGAAGATACTTGTTGCTGCTGCGTTTGCGGCGGGCCTGCTTGCCGGCTCGAGCGTTGCCAATGCGATGCCGGCTGCCCCCGCGGGTGGCGCGAACCCCGACGTCATCCAGGTCGCCGGCGGCTGCGGCCCGGGCTTCCATCCGGGCCCCTACGGCCGCTGCCGCCCGAACCGCTATGAGCGCCCGGTCATCGTGCGTCCAATGCCGCGTCGCTGCCCTCCCGGCTTCTTCTGGCGCCACGGCCGCTGCCGTCCGATGTGATTCGGCGCGATCGGAGCAGACTGTTCCAGGGCTTCGCCACACGGCGAAGCCCTTCGTCGTTTCAGGCCGTCACACGCCGGCTGATGCCGGAACCGCTGGCAGCATCAGGCGGAAAGCGATGCCGATGGCGCGCTCGACAAGGACGACGTCACCGTCATGCATGCGCATGACATCGCTCACCAGATTGAGGCCGAGCCCCGCGCCGCGGCCGTTGGCGCGCTGCTTGAAGAACGGCGCGAAGATGTGTGCCCGCAGTTCCACCGGGATGCCCGGCCCTTCGTCGCCGACTTCGGCGAATCCCGGCCCGACGGTCAGCGTGATGGTGCCCCGGCGCCCGCCATGGTCGATGGCATTCTGCACGAGATTGGTCAGCGCGCGCTCCAGCGCCATGGCGTCGCCGCGCACGAACGCGGCCGCGCATTGCGCCTCGAAGCGCACTTCGTAGCCGGCGGCGAACGCCAGCGGCCCCATGTCGAGCGCAACCCGGCGCGACAGCGCGACGAGATCGATCGCGACGAAGGCGCGCGCCCCCTGATGCAGGCGCTGCACGTCCAGCATCTGCTCGGTCAGCACGACGAGGCGCGTCGTGTCTTCCATCAGATGATCGCGGATGCCGCTGTGCGGCAGCGCCGCGATACGGGCATTGAGGATCGCGATCGGCGTGCGCAGCTCGTGTGCGGCATCGACGAGAAAACGCTCCTGGCGCTCATAGCCCTCGTCGAGGCGGCCGAGCGCGCCGTTGACCGCCAGCACCAGCGGCGCGACCTCCGCCGGCACATCGGTGGCGGTCAGGCGGCTGCCGCGCCGCGCGCTGTCGATGGCGTGGGCCTCACAGGCGGCGCGCTCGACGCCGGCGAGCGAGCGGCGCACCACCAGCGGCGTCGCCACCAGCGCGCCGAGCGCCATCACCGCAAGGATCGGCAGCACCAGCTTGATCAGGATCAGCGACACACCGAGCAGCATGAGATAGGGCGACGTCGCCGAACTCGTGCCGGTGACGAACTGCAGCCGGCCCGCGGCAGTGTGGGCCCAGCGCATGCGCGCGACCGGGCGATCGGGATCGCCGATATTCCAGCCGAGCCGTGCCTGGCCGACACGGTCGAGCGCCGCGCCGACGCCGTCGTATTCCGGCGGCACCTGCCCCTCCGTCACCTGGCGGCCGTCGCGGTCGCGCGCGGTGAACCAGAAGTCGCGATCGCGCCGCAACGCCCGCAGGCCGTCGGTCTCGGCCAGACGCCAGCCTCCGCCGGGCTCGCGCACCACCGCGCCGCGCAGCGTCTCGATGGTGCTGTCGGTCGAGTTGAAGTCGAAGAGATGACCGGAGGCGAACAGCACCGCGATCACCGCGATCAGCACCACCGACTGCACCGCCAGCAGGCGCCAGAACAGCAGCCGCTTCAGCGACGCCTTGCGGCTGGCGGGGTCACGATTGCTCGCGGAGGACATAGCCCACCCCGCGGATGACATTGATGACGACGCCGGACTGTGTGTCGGCGAGCTTGCGGCGCAGCCGCGACACATGGGAATCGAGCGCGTTCGACTGCACCTCGTCGTCGAAGCCGAACACCGCCTCCATCAGCGCCGGCCGCGGCACCATGCGCCCGGCGCGGCGCACCAGGCATTCCAGCACCAGCATCTCGCGGCGCGGCATGTCGAGGCGCGCGCCGTCGACCCGGACATCGCGATGGCCGAGGTCGAAGCTGAGACGGCCGACGCGGACCGCCGGCGCCTGGATCGGCCCGACGCGCCGCAGCACGGCGCGCAGCCGCGCCAGCAGCTCGTCGAATACGAACGGCTTGCCGAGGTAGTCGTCGGCGCCCGTCTCCAGGCCCGCGATGCGCTCCGGCACCTGGCCCTTCGCGGTCAGCACGATCACCGGCACGGCGAGGCCACGGGCGCGGATGCGGCCGATCAGCGCCAGGCCGTCGCCGTCGGGCAGCTGGCGGTCGAGCAGGATGGCATCGTAGGCGGCGTCGCCGACCACCAGGTCGGCGTCGGCGAGCGTGCCGACATGGTCCATCACCATGCCGTGCTTCTGCAGCGAGGCGCGCAGCGCCACCACCATCTGCGGCTCATCCTCGACCAGCAGGATGCGCACGTCTCAACTCCGCCCGCGCGCAGCTAGTGCGGGCCGATGCGCGACAGCCGGTACACCGACGCCGGCGGGATGTTGCGCAGCGTCGTGCCGACCTTCTCCGCGGTCAGCCCGACCCGCCGCAGCAGCACCGGATGCACCGGGCAGCGAGCGGTGTAAGTAAACTGGTAGAACGCCCCGCCCGGCCGCAGCCGCGCGAAGCAGGCGCGCAGGATGGCAACGACCACCCAGGGCGGCATCGACAGCAGCGGCAGGCCGCTGACCACCGCACCCAGCGGCTCGGCGTCGTCGCGCAGCGCCTCCCCGACCCCGCGGGCGTCCATGTGCAGAACGCGGGCGTTCGGAAAGCGCGCCGCAAGGTGCGGGATGAAGTCGTTGCAGGCTTCCACCAGCGTGATGTCGCGCTCGGCGACGCCGCGCATCAGCAGCGCGCTGGTGAACACCCCGGTGCCGGGGCCGAGTTCCAGCACCGGCCCGGTCCGCGGGCCGATCCCCCGGGTGATCAGCGCCGCGAGATGGCGGCTGGACGGGGTCACCGAAGCCGTGCGCAGCGGGGCGCCCAGCCAGGCCTTGAGGAAGCGGAATTCGTCGGAGGTCGGCATCATCGCCCCTTCATCATCGCGTTACATGACCCTGCGATGACAAGATAACGTTACGCCTACCTGTCAGCGGCGTCAGGATGCGATTTTGTTCGCCGGCCTGCTCCCCGGACGCCGGCCGGACAGCGGCCGACATCTGCGAACATACGCCGATACGTGGCGGCGAGATCCGCGGATGGCGAAAAGCGACCGGTCCCGATTCGACGTCAACGAAACGCCCCGCGTGCGGCGGCCTACAGCGGCAGGTTGTCGTGCTTCTTCATGGGCACCTCGACCTTCTTGTCCCTGAGCATGGCGAGAGCCCGGGCGATGCGCTTGCGGGTCGAGTGCGGCATGATCACGTCGTCGATGTAGCCGCGCTCGGCGGCGACGAACGGCGACAGGAAGCGGTCCTCGTACTCCTTGGTGCGCGCGGC
>NZ_JAFCMM010000012.1 GCF_018131225.1 Bradyrhizobium sp. U87765 SZCCT0048
GTGACGAACGACGCCGTCTGCGGATTGATCGCCACCTGGTAGAACGCGCCCGGGGAGAACGCGAGGCTGCCGGTGACGGCCATCGACGTGCCCGGCGTGCCGTTGCCCGGCGCAAAGGCCGCGCCGCTGCCGATCGCGACGTTGCCTGTCACCGAACCGGCACCGAACAGAGCGCCGCCGGAGATGGTGGCGTTGCCATCGAGCGTGCCGGCATTGTTGAACGTGCCACCGGTGTTGGTAATCGTACCGGTCCAGCTGCCATTGTTGACGATGCGGCCGGTATTGCTGGCGACGGCAGCGACATAGGTGCCGTTGTTGGTCACCGTGCCGGCATTGTTGAGAGCGTCGCGCACCGTGCCGCCCGCCGCCACGATGATGGCGCCGCCGCTGCTGTTGGTGATGCCACCCGCAGTTGCAGTCAGCGTGCCGCCATTTGACACCGTGACCGCGCCGGCGTTGGTCAGGAGACCGCCGAGATTGAAGCTGCCGGCCGATGCGATCGCCAGGTTCGCGCCCGCGGCGTTGGTGAATGTCGCGTTGCCGGCGAAGACACCGCCGACAGTGAACGTGCCGGCAGTGTTGGCGATCGCGCCGGTGACCGCGCCGCCGTTGGCATTGACCGTGCCGGTGTTGGTCACGGCGCCGGTGACCGTGCCCGAGGTTGTGAAGATCGCGCTGTTGGTGACATTGGAGGTGATGCTGCCGGCCGCGGCGAGCGACAGCGCGCCACCGCTGACCGTCGTCGTGCCCGTGTAGGTGTTGGCGCCAACAACAGATGTCGTGCCTGATGTGGTGGTCAGGGTCGCGGTCCCGCCGATCCCGTTCACCGTGCCGCCGCTGGAGGTGAGTGCCCCGGCCAGCGCGCCGTTCTGGATCGTGCCACCCGCCAGCGTCACCGCGTTGACGGTCTGGGCAAGGCCGCCGAGGTCGAGTGTGCCCGTGGCATTGATCGTGGTTGCGCTCGCGGCGCTGAAAGCACCAGCCGCGCCGCCGAGAAGCGTACCACCATTGACGGCGGTCGCACCGCTGTAGCCGTTGGTGCCCATCAGCGTCGTTGTGCCCGCGCTCGTCGCCAGAGAGGCGCTGCCAGCGATTCCCTTCACCGTGCCGCCGCTGGAGGTGATGACCCCGGTCAGCGCGCCGTTCTGGATCGTGCCACCCGCCAGCGTCACCACGTTGATGGTCTGGGCAATGCCGCCGAGATCGAGTGTGCCCGTGGCATTGATCGTGGTTGCGCTCGCGGCGCTGAAAACACCAGCCGCGCCGCCGAGAAGCGTACCACCATTGACCGTGGTCGCACCGGTGTAGGTGTTCGCACTAACAACAGATGTCGTGCCTGATGTGGTGGTCAGGGTCGCGGACCCGCCGATCGCCTTCACCGTGCCGCCGCTGGAGGTGACGGCCCCGCTCAGCGCGCCGTTCTGGATCGTGCCACCCGCCAGCGTCACCGCGTTGATGGTCTGGGCAAAGCCGCCGAGATCGAGCGTGCCCGTGGCATTGATCGTGGTTGCGCTCGCGGCGCTGAAAACACCAGCCGCGCCGCCGAGAAGCGTACCACCATTGACGGTGGTCGCACCGGTGTAGGTGTTCGCACCAACAACAGATGTCGTGCCTGATGTGGTGGTCAGGGTCGCGGACCCGCTGATCCCGCTCACCGTGCCGCCGCTGGAGGTGATGGCTCCGGTCAGCGCGCCGTTCTGGATCGTGCCCCCCGCCAGCGTCACCGCGTTGATGGTCTGGGCAAAGCCGCCGAGATCGACCGTGCCCGTGGCATTGATCGTGGTTGCGCTCGCGGCGCTGAAAACACCAGCCGCGCCGCCAAGAAGCGTACCACCATTGACGGTGGTCGCACCGCTGTAGGTGTTGGTTCCCTTCAGCGTCGTTGTGCCCGCGCTCGTCGCCAGAGAGGCGCTGCCAGAGATTCCCTTCACTGTGCCGCCGCTAGAGGTGATGGCTCCGGTCAGCGCGCCGTTCTGGATCGTGCCCCCCGCCAGCGTCACCGCGTTGATGGTCTGGGCAAAGCCGTTGAGGTCGACCGTGCCGAGCGTCTGAACGGTGGTCGCGGAACCGGCGCTGAAGACACCCGCGGCGCCCGCCTGCAAGATCACACTGTGGAAGCCATCGCCGATGACGGTGGGCCCCGCATAGCTGTTCGCAGCGGTGAAGACGATGGTGCCGCCACCTGAACTGTCGATGATGTTCAGCGTACCGGTGTTGCCATTGCCGTTGCCGATCGCCCCCGACACGGTCAGCGTATACGTGTTGGCATCGATCGTGCCGCCCGCGGTGTTGAGCAGACCGGCATTGGCGATCGTGTAGTTGCCGCCTGCCCGGAGTGTGCCGCCATTGAAGGTGAGCGACCCGGTCCCCAGGGCCGACGACGTGATCGACCCCGGCGTGCCGATGGTTGCGGTCGCGACCTCAATTGCACCTGATGTCAGTGTGGTGCCGCCGCTGTAAGTGTTGGCGCCCGAGAGTGTCAGCGTTCCGGCTCCGGTCTTGTTGAGGCCGAGCCGGCCCCCCCCGTCATTGATCAGGCCGGAAAAGGTGGTCGAACTGCCGTCACCGCCGGTCGTCAGAACGTGCGTCGTTCCGATCCCGCCGGCATCCTGCACCGTCCCCGTGCCCGCGAGAGAGCCGATGGCCTGATCATGGCCACCGAGGTTGAGGTACGAACCGGCATTGACGGTAACAGCCGAATTGGCGCTGAAAGCATTGGTCGCTGCCCCCTCGAGCGCGACCAGATGCGTGCCATCGCCGATGATCGTGGCGCCGGAATAGGTGTTGCCACCGGGCGACGTCGGAGCAAGGAACACGACGCCGCTGCCGACACTGCTGATGATGGTCAGCGACCCTGGCGTAGCGCCGCTGCCATTGGTGATGGCGCCGGTCCAGCGCACGGTGTTGTTGCCGGCATCGATGGTGCCACCGGTCGAATTGATCGCAATGGCATTGGCGAAAGAGAGGTTTGTGGCGCCCACCTGCAGGATACCGCCGTCGAAAGTCAGACTGCCGGTCCCGATCGAGGACGACGTTCCGGGATTCGAGTTGTTGACGATCAGTGTCGTGGGCGTGGTGCCATTGGTGTTCGTGCAGGTCGCGGTCGCCGTCGCACCGCAGATGGTGGTGCCGCCGCTATAGGTGTTTTGGCCTTGCAGCGCGAGAGAGCCGCCACCATCGACCACCACGACGCCGGCCGGTGCGGGCGCCGCGGCATCGCTGATGACGCCGGTGATGATCTGCGGATTGTTCGCGGGCGCGGTCGTGACGAAGGTCGGATCGCCCGAAACCGTGATGGCGTTGCCGATCGTGAGCCCGCTGCCTGCAAAGCCGAGCGTCGTGCCGGCCGCCATGGCGAGCGTGCCGGTGCCGAGCGCACCCGACGTCAGCGCGCCGGGAGATCCGGTCGAGGACGTGCCGACCTTGATCGCGCCCGCCGTCAGCGTCGTGCCGCCGCTATAGGTGTTCGCGGCCGAGAGGGTCAGGGTGCCGGTGCCGTTCTTGACGATGGCGCTGGCGCCACCCGTTCCGCCGACGCCGTTTGACGTCGTGGTGTTGCCGGCCGAGCCGTTGAGATCGGCAATGACGTCCGAGACCGTGTAGCTGCCGCTGCCGAATTTCAGCGTCGAGCCTTCGACGAAAATGCCCGAACCATACGCGGAGCCGTCGGCGCCGCGGACGACGGAGACCCCACCCGCGCCCGGGCTTACCGAGCTCCCGGACAGGCTGCCGCTTCCCGCGATGGTCAGCGAACCGCCGCTGACCACAAAGACGGCGCCCCCCATCCCGGCGCCGCCGCCGCCGCCAACATTAATGTCATTGGCGGAACCGCCATTGCCGCCACCAAACCCACCCGTTCCGCCCGGCTCCGTGCTGAAGGTCGTGGCTCCTCCACCGCCGCCGAAGCCGCCGTTGCCGCCCCTGGAACCACTGCCGCCGCCGCCGCCGCCGCCGAAACCACCGCTGCTGCCGATGGCGCCGCCGCCGCCGCCGCCGCCGAAACCACCGCTGCCGCCGACGGCGCCGCCGCCGCCGCCGCCGAAACCACCAACGCCGCCGCCGCCACCACCGCCGCCGCCGCCAAAGCCTCCAATGGAGTTCTGGCCACCGAAGCCGCCGCCGCCACCAGTGCCGTTGCCAATGCCCGAGCCGCCGCCGCCGCCGCCATTCGCTCCACCTGCCGAACTGCCGCGGCAACCGCTCCCACCCGTTCCACTCAGTCCGGCAATCGACAGGGCGCCCGCAGATCCGTTGGTACAGCCCCCCCCACCATCTCCCGTGAAACCGCCACCGCCATTCGAGCCGATGCCGCCGCCGCTATTGCCGAAGATGCCGCCGCCGCCGCTGGCGGCATTTCCAAAGATGCCCCCACCGCCGCCGTAGCCGGCGCCAGCGCCGCCCAGGCCACCGCCACCGCCGGTGTTGCTGCCGCCAGCGCCACCTTTCGCGGCATTGCCGGAAAAGCTCACATCGCTCAGCGTGACGTTGCCGCTTTGGTTCACGAACAACGCGCCACCCAGGCCGGCGCCCCCGCCTGTCCCGCCTTGCGCCAGTCCGTTGGCCAATGTCACGTTGTTGATGCTGACGTTCGCGGTCTGCGCGATGATCGAGCCGGCGACCGCTGCGCTCTGCTGGGTCGCGGTATCGACGCCGACCATGAAGATGCGTGTGGTGGTGTTGCCGGAAATCGTGAACCCATTGCCGTTGATGGTCACCGAGTTGAAGATCGGCGATAGCGGGCCGGACAGCGTGACGTTGGTCTGGATATTGATGACCTGATTGGTGGCCGCGCTGGCGTTGAGTTGCGCCAGCGCCCAGCTCAACGTGCCGACGCCGCCCGTGACACCGCTCGAATTCGTTCCGGGATCAGCACCGACCGTGACGTTGCAAGGGTTGCATTGGGCGTGCCCGGGCACGGCCGACTGCAACAATGCACACAGGCTCAACGCCGCCAGCGCAAGACGCTTACCACGCATAACGCACCACACCCTTGCCCGCGTACGACCGCGTCACGTTGGAGAACTCGCCCTCGAATGTCGCCGCGGCCGACCAGCCGTTGCTCCACTTCATCTCGGCGGACGCCGTGGTCAGCGCGGCGTCGGCCGCCTGCGCCGCGCCGTTGACCACGAAGGACGAGCCGGGCAGCGCCTGGAAGGCGGCAGCGATCGCGCGATCCGGATTGAAGTCGTGTGCCCAGGCGACGCGGCTGCGCAGCGTCAGGATGCCGTCCTGCATGGCGAACGACTTGTCGGTGCGCAGGCCGAGTTCAGTCCGCGTGTCGGTGACGCTCTTCGACGCATTGCTCAGCGCGAAGGTCGAGGCGCCGGAGATCGC
>NZ_JAFCMM010000013.1 GCF_018131225.1 Bradyrhizobium sp. U87765 SZCCT0048
CCACTTATTCTACACCTCTCATGTCTCTTCACCGTGCCAGACTAGAGTCAAGCTCAACAGGGTCTTCTTTCCCCGCTGATTCCGCCAAGCCCGTTCCCTTGGCTGTGGTTTCGCTGGATAGTAGGTAGGGACAGTGGGAATCTCGTTCATCCATTCATGCGCGTCACTAATTAGATGACGAGGCATTTGGCTACCTTAAGAGAGTCATAGTTACTCCCGCCGTTTACCCGCGCTTACTCGAATTACTACGATTTAACATTCAGAGTACTGGGCAGAAATCAGTGACAGTCAACGTCCGCAAGGACCATCTGTCACCTCTGTTTTAATTAGACAGTCGGATTCCCTGAGTCCGTACCGGTTCCAGTACGGTTGTTTAGATGAGCGATCAGGATACTAGAACCGAGGTCCAAGCACACACCAGAAAGCGTCCGCAAGCAAGCACAATCACTAGTCCGCCATCAACCCGAAAGTATCAAGCAGACAGAACTGCGCCGGACAAGCATCAACCAACTGGCCAACCGTTCCAACCACTGGAGCCAATCCTTTTCCCGAAGTTACGGATCTAGTTTGCCGACTTCCCTTACCTACATTATTCTATCGACTAGAGGCTGTTCACCTTGGAGACCTAATGCGGATATCGGTACGATTGAGTGCAAATTAATAGCCTCCCTTGGTGTTTTAAGGGCCGTTCAAAGAGCACGAGACACCACAGAAACCGCGGTGCTTTTCGGAAACAACGTCCCCATCTCTGGCTGAACCAATTCCAGGGAGTCCGTTCCTTAACTAGAGAAGAAAACTCTAGCTCGGTCTTTGAGCGACTAACCAAGTTCGAATGCGTTACCGCGCTTGTGCTCCGAAGAACACAATCTTTGCATCTCAGTTAGGGAATATTAACCCTATTCCCTTTCGACAAGCGGGGACTAAAAGCAAGCTTTTCGCCACCGATGATACAAGGCGTTCGCCAGTACCTTAGGATCGACTGACCCACATCCAACTACTGTTCACGTGGAACCCTTCTCCACTTCAGTCTTCAAGGATCGAACTTGAATATTTGCTACTACCATTACGATCTGCACTGACGGAAGCTCCAGCCGAGCCTACGCTCATAGCCTTCAACGCAACCGCCACGACCTTCCTACTCGTTACGACCTGGCGCTAGACAACGCACATGTCGCAACGGCGGAGTATAGGTCTCTCGCTTAAGCGCCATCCATTTTCAGGGCTAGTTGATTCGGCAGGTGAGTTGTTACACACTCCTTAGCGGATACCGACTTCCATGGCCACCGTCCTGCTGTCAATATCAACCAACACCTTTTATGGGGTCTCATGAGCGAGAAGTTAGGCACCTTAACTCCACGTTTGGTTCATCCCACAGCGCCAGTTCTGCTTACCAAAAATGGCCCACTTGGACCTCGCATTCACGTTGACAGTTCACTAAAGAAACTGCAACTTCATATCCATTGAAAGTTTGAGAATAGGTTGAGGACATTACGTCCCCAAGGCCTCTAATCATTAGCTTTACCGAATATAACTGCCTGAGATCCAGCTATCCTGAGGGAAACTTCGGAAGGAACCAGCTACTAGATGGTTCGATTAGTCTTTCGCCCCTATACCCAAGTCTATCGATCGATTTGCACGTCAGAACCGATACGGACTTCCACCAGAGTTTCCTCTGGCTTCATCCTGCTCAGGCATAGTTCACCATCTTTCGGGTCGTTTGCCAACTGCTCAACCTCTGCACAGTCACAAGTGACACGCACAGGGCCGTGGTGCGCTGCACTCCGAAGAACACAGATCCCACGTCGGCCAATTCGAGACTGACCTTTACTTTCATTTCGCCGCAAGGTTTTAACACCCTTTGACTCGCAGTAGACAAGCACTCCGCAATCCGTGTTCCAAGACGGGTCGGAAACGTCGTCGACTTTCACACCGACGTCACACACACTAGCGTAACTAAACGCTAGCCGCCACGAACCCACTACCGCCAGCAAGACACCTTCTCTTGCGAGATGGGCAACACTGTCGGGCTAGAACGAGCAGCCAACGCCGTCGGCGTAGCATAGGAAACGACACCCGGCAACGATCACAACTAAGCGACCAGTCACCAAGCTTGTCTCCAAGCAACATCAACTGTCTCCGGTTCCACTCCAGCGATTTCACGTTCTCTTGAACTCTCTCTTCAAAGTCCTTTGCAACTTTCCCTCACGGTACTTGTTCGCTATCGCAATCGAGTCGATATTTAGCCTTAGATGAAGTTTATCACCCACTTTAGGCTGCACTTTCAAGCAACCCGACTCCAAGGAGCAAGCGAACCAACAGTGCCGCTATCCAGAACGGGGCTCGCACCCTCTCTGGTTTATGGCCTCAATCGTAAGGACTTCGGAC
>NZ_JAFCMM010000002.1 GCF_018131225.1 Bradyrhizobium sp. U87765 SZCCT0048
TTGGCTTCGGCGCGCGCCAGCTTGAATCCTTCCGCCACTTCCGCACGGCTGTGGGCGATGCGCATGCCCTTGCCGCCGCCGCCGGCGGAGGCCTTGATCATCACGGGATAGCCGATCTCGTCGGCGATGCGCACGGCGTGGACATCGTCCTCGATGACGCCGAGATAGCCCGGCACCGTCGAGACGTTGGCCTTGGCGGCGGCCTTCTTGGATTCGATCTTGTCGCCCATCGCGGCGATGGCGCCGGGATTCGGGCCGATGAAGACGACGCCGGCGTCCGCCAGCGCCCGCGGAAACGCCTCGCGCTCCGACAGGAAGCCGTAGCCGGGATGCACCGCCTCGGCGCCCGTCCTGCGGCAGGCCTCGACGATGCGGTCAATCAGCAGATAGCTCTCGGCCGCCGGCGGCGGGCCGATCAGAATGGCTTCATCCGCCATCTCGACATGCACCGCGTTGCGGTCGGCCTCGGAATAGACCGCCACCGTCGCGATCCCCATGCGGCGGGCGGTCTTGATCACACGGCAGGCGATCTCGCCACGGTTGGCGATCAGGATTTTCTTGAACATGGTCACAGCGGCAGGTTGTCGTGTTTTTTCATGGGCATCTCGACCTGCTTATCCCTAAGCATGGCGAGGGCCCGGGCGATGCGCTTGCGGGTCGAGTGCGGCATGATGACGTCGTCGATGTAGCCGCGCTCGGCGGCGACGAACGGCGACAGGAAGCGGTCCTCGTACTCCTTGGTGCGCGCGGCGATCTTCTCGGCATCGCCGATGTCCTGGCGGAAGATGATCTCGACCGCGCCCTTGGCGCCCATCACCGCGATCTGCGCCGTCGGCCAGGCATAGTTCATGTCGGCTCCGATTTCCTTCGACGCCATGACGTCGAACGCCCCGCCATACGCCTTGCGGGTGATCACCGTCACCAGCGGCACCGTGCACTGCGAGTAGGCGAACAGGAGTTTCGCGCCATGCTTGATCAGGCCGCCATACTCCTGCGCCGTGCCCGGCAGGAAGCCGGGGACGTCGACGAACGTCACGATCGGAATGTTGAAGGCATCGCAGAACCGCACGAACCGCGCCGCCTTGCGCGAGGCATCGCTGTCGAGCACGCCGGCCAGCACCATCGGCTGGTTGGCGACGAAGCCAACCGTGCGCCCGGCGATGCGGCCGAACCCGGTGACGATGTTCCTGGCAAAGGTCTCGGCGATCTCGAAGAAGTCGCCTTCGTCGACGACCTTGAGGATCAGCTCCTTGATGTCGTAGGGCTTGTTGGGATTGTCCGGCACCAGCGTATCGAGCGAATCTTCCGTGCGCTCGATGTCGTCGAAGCTCGGCCACTCCGGCACGCCGTCGGTGTTGTTGGACGGCAGGAAGTCGATGAGGCGGCGCATCTGCAGCAGCGTCTCGACATCGTTCTCGTAGGCACCGTCGGCGATCGACGATTTGGTGGCATGAACGCTGGCGCCGCCGAGCTCTTCCGCCGTCACCACCTCGTTGGTCACGGTCTTCACCACATCAGGACCGGTGACGAACATGTAGCTGGTGTTCTTCACCATGAAGATGAAGTCGGTCATCGCCGGCGAGTAGACATCGCCGCCGGCGCACGGCCCCATGATGACGCTGATCTGCGGGATCACGCCGGAAGCCTGGACGTTGCGGCGGAACACGTAGGAATAGCCGGCGAGCGCCGCGACACCTTCCTGGATGCGCGCGCCGCCGGCATCGTAGAGGCCGATGATCGGCGCCCGCGCCTTCAGCGCCATGTCCTGCAGCTTGGTGATCTTGAGCGCGTGGGTCTCCGACAGCGAGCCGCCGAACACCGTAAAATCCTTGGCGAACACGAAGGTCTTGCGGCCGTTGACCGTGCCCCAGCCGGTCACCACGCCGTCGCCCGGGACCTTGTTCTTTTCCATGCCGAACTCGACCGAGCGGTGCTCGACAAACATGTCGAACTCCTCGAACGAGCCCTTGTCGAGCAAGAGCTCGATGCGCTCGCGCGCCGTCAGCTTGCCGCGGCCATGCTGCGCCTCGATACGCTTCTCGCCGCCTCCGAGCTTGGCTCCGGCGCGCCGCGCCTCGAGCTTCTCGAGCACCTCAAGCATCTGATCTGCCTCCCGGATTCGCGGCCCGCGGGGCCGCCGGCGACAGCCGCGCCGTCGTCTGATGGTTTGCGGCGGCCGTCCGCGGCGGCCGTTCCCCGGACGGATGCGTTGCCGCCCGGAGTTGGAACAACCTGATTAGGGACGGCCGGCCGGCCCGGGAAGGGTTGAAAAGGCGCAAATGCGCATGCTATAAATTTGCAACATGTAAATTGCGAATTTGCGAAAATGTCGGCAGGCAAGCTCTACATCGGACGCAAGATTCGTGGCATCCGCGAAACCGCCAAGCTGACCCAGGCGACGTTCGCCGAGCGGCTCGGCATCTCCACGAGCTATCTCAACCAGATCGAGAACAACCAGCGGCCGGTGTCGGCCTCGGTGCTGCTGTTGCTGGCAGAGCGCTTCGGCGTCGACTTCAGCGCGATCTCGTCCAGTGATAGCGACCGCCTGCTGTCGATGCTGACGGAGACGCTGGCCGACCCGGTGTTCGCCAGCCATTCGCCGAGTTTTCAGGAGCTCAAGCTGGTGGCGCAAAACGCGCCGAGCTTCGCCCAGGCGCTGCTCGCCTGCCATCAGGCCTACCGCCGCAACAGCGAACAGCTCGCCAGCCTCGACGACCATATCGGCAGCTGGGCCACCGAGCCGACGCCCTATGAAGAGGTCCGCGACTTCTTCCACTTCGTCGACAACTACGTCCACGACCTCGACGTTGCCGCCGAGCGCCTCGCCGAGGATCTCGACATCCCCAACAGCGACGCCCACGGCGCGCTCGCCGGCTATCTGGAGGCGCGGCACGGCGTCCGCATCCGCCGCACCGGCCCCGGCGACGACACGCTGCGGCGGTTCGATCCCGCGTCCCGCACGCTGTACCTCAACCCCTATCTGCCGACCGCCACCCGCAGCTTCCAGATGGCGTTCCAGATCGCCGCGATCGAGCACGAAGCCGAGATCGAAGCGATCGCCAGACGCGCCGAATTCCGCACCGCCGATGCACTCGAGGTCTGCAAGGCGGGGCTTCGCAACTACTTCGCCGGCGCCACGACCCTGCCGTACCAGGCCTTCCTGGTCACCGCGAAGGACCTGCGCCACGACCTCGAGCTGATCGCGACCCGTTTCGGCGCCAGCCTCGAGCAGGTCGCCCATCGCCTCTCGACGCTGCAGCGGCCGGGCCAGAAGGGCGTGCCGGTGTTCTTCGCCCGCGTCGACCGCGCCGGCAACATCACCAAGCGCCACAGCGCCGCAAAACTGCAGTTCGCGCGCTACGGCGCCGCCTGCCCGCTGTGGAACGTGCACCAGGCCTTCGAGTCGCCGAGCCGCATCATCCGCCAGCTCGCCGAGACGCCGGACGGCGTACGCTTCCTGTGCATCGCGACGGAGATCGCCAAGGGCCATGGCGGCTTCGGCTCGCCGCGGCCGCGCTACGCCATCGCGCTGGGCTGCGAGATGTCCTACGCGCGGGACTTCGTCTACGCCGACGGCCTCGATCTCACCAGCAAGACGGCCTACGATCCGATCGGCATCTCCTGTCGCATCTGCGAGCGCGCCAACTGCCCGCAGCGCGCGGTGCCGCCGCTCAAGAGCCGGCTCACCGTGCACCGCGACCGTCGCGACATCCTGCCTTATGACATCTCCTGAGAGCCCCGGCCGTCAGATCAGGCCGGCCTCCTCCAGCATGCGCCCGACGACGGTTTTCTCCACATAGCGCCTGGCGAAGCCGGGAATGCGCAGCTTCTTGCGGTCGCGCAGGAACACCGTGGACTTGATCAGCTCGCGAACATCATAGACCGAGCCGAACACCTCCGGCACGCCGCGCTCGATGTCGAGCAGCTGGTACACCGCCTCCATGCCGGTGCGCACGGAATATTCCGTGGTGAAGATGCAGTCGCGGGTCGATTCCGCGAACTGGCCGATGAACGCGAAATTCTTCACGCCGTCCGGCACCACCTTCGGCCGGTCGGTGCCGTTGCGCGGCAGAAAGAACGCGGTGATGAACGGCATCATACAGGGCCGCGTGACCGCGCCGGTGGCCGCGAGTTCGTCGATCTCCGCGACCGGCACGCCGAGGTGATAGAGCCACTCGCGGGTGATCTCCTCGCCGGTGCAGTCGCGCATCGGCTTCTTGACGTAGTCGCCGGGGCAATCGGTGAACAGGCCATAGAACCACACTACGGTCTGATGGTCCGGCTGCTGCTTGAAGTGCGGCTGGCGGTTGACGGTCCAGCTCTGCAGCCAGGCGGAATCGCGCACGCTGACGATGCCGCCCGTGACGACCTTGCCACTGCGCGTCGGCCGTTTCGCGATCTTTTCGATATAGGCGGGAATGCGCGGATCAAGCGTGGTGATCGACGCCGACGCCCACTGCGACTCTTCGGCATGGGTGCAGAACTTGTCGGGATTTCCAAACGAGGCATCCTGCGCGGCGATGTTGCGCCACAGATGCCAGCTGCCGCCGTCGTGCACCACCGGATCAAACTTCGCCGGCGTGCGATGATCGCCCCATTCGGAGTTCTCGACCAGCGAGCCATTGGTGACGAACACCAGGTCGTTCTCGGTGAGATCGACGCCGCCGGTCTGGCCGCCATGGACCCAGTCGATGCGGCGCGCGACCTTGTGGCCGGGCGCAATGTCGAACCGCACGTTCATCACCTGCGTGTCGAACTGTATCCTGACACCCTGCCGGCGCAGCCAGGCGACCAGCGGCATCACCAGCGACTCATACTGGTTGTACTTGGTGAACTTGAGCGCGCTGAAATCGGGCAGGCCGTCGATGTGATGGATGAAGCGCTGGACATAGAGCTTCATCTCCAGCGCGCTGTGCCACTCCTCGAAAGCGAACATGGTGCGCCAGTACAGCCAGAAGTTCGAGCCGAGGAAATCGGCGCCGAACACCTCGTTGATGCGCTTGTCATGGAGCTGCTCCGGCAGCGCCAGCACCAGCTTGACCAGTTCCTTGCGCGCGGTGCGCGACAGCGTGAAGTCCATGCCGGTGCCGGCATCCTTGCCGCGCTCGATGGTCGCGCGCTGCAGCGAAAAGTTGGGATCGTCCTTGTTGAGCCAGTAGAACTCGTCGAGCACGGATGCGCCCTCGATCTCCAGCGAAGGGATCGAGCGATAGAGATCCCACAGGCACTCGAAATGGTCCTCCATCTCGCGGCCGCCGCGGATCAGCCAGCCGGTCTCGGCGTTGCCGGCGCCATCGAGCGCGCCGCCGTCGATCCCGGAAGCTTCGAGAATGGTAATGCGCTCCCCCTTCATCTGGCCGTCGCGAATGAGGAAGGCCGCAGCGGCGAGCGAGGCGAGCCCGCTGCCGACGAGATAGGCCGACTTGCCGTCGACGCCGGCCGGCTTGCGCGGCCGCGCGAACGCTTCGTAGTTTCCCTTACTGTAGTACAAAAGCGCCTCCTGACTGTCGCGATGGCAGCTCCGCTGTCTCCGTCCCCTGCATACCGGAGACGTTGCCCGTTTCCTGTCGACTGCGCGTGGCCGGAAGAGCATCCGGCTTTTGCGACCATAGGTGCCGCGGCAGCACGCAGGCAAGTCGAATGAAACTAAACTTGATCGGAGCCGATCACGATTGTGCCCACCATCGCACGTGGTGCGCATCGAGGCCTTGATTCATCTCATGGCTGAACGGCACACTCTTGCACGCGA
The DNA here is from genome assembly GCF_018131225.1 of Bradyrhizobium sp. U87765 SZCCT0048. Lineage (GTDB taxonomy): Bacteria > Pseudomonadota > Alphaproteobacteria > Rhizobiales > Xanthobacteraceae > Bradyrhizobium_A. Next base: position 5,750 of record NZ_JAFCMM010000002.1, read on the forward strand.
CGACATGTCGCGCGATGTACTGGCGAGGTGATGATGCGGATGTTCTCGAAACTGGCCGCGGTCGTGCTCGGTGTCATTGCCATCGGCTTGATCGGCGGCGGCGGCTATCTCGCGGCCCTCGGCGGTTCCCTGTATTATCTTCTTACCGGCCTCGCCTATCTCCTCGGCGCCGCGCTGATCTGGCGCGGCAATCCGCGCGGCGGATGGCTGATCGCTCTGGTCGGCGTGCTGACGGTTCCCTGGGCGCTGTGGGAGGTCGGCCTCGATTTCTGGGGGCTGTTTCCGCGCTTGCTCGCACCATTTCTCATCGCCGCCGTCGCGCTGCTGCTGTCATGGGCGAACCAGCCGCGCCCGCGTTCGCCGTGGGCGCCCGCCGGTGCGCTGCTGTTCGCGGCGCTGTTCGCCGGCGGCTTCGATCTTGCGTTCGTTCCCCACGGCGTCGTCAGGCCCGATGCGAGCGTGACATACGCGACGTCGTCGCAGCCGGCAGGTGGCGACCCGAACTGGCTGGCCTATGGCCGCACCAACGCGGGCGATCGCTTCGGTCCGTTCGATCAGATCAACCGCACCAATGTCGGCAAGCTCGAAACCGCCTGGACCTATCGCACCGGCGACAGCGGCCCGGGCATCGACCAGAACACGCCGCTGCAGATCGACGATCTCGTCTATTCATGCTCACGCAACGGCCGCATTGCCGCCCTCGACGCCGACAGCGGCACGGTGCGCTGGGCCTATGACAGCAAGGCGAAGTCGCCGTTCTGGCAGCGCTGCCGCGGCCTCGGCTATCACAAGGACACCGCGGCGACCGGCGGCGCCTGCACGCAGCGGCTGATCTACACCAGCATCGACGCGCGCATGATCGCGCTCGATGCGCGGACGGGGCAACTCTGCGACGGCTTCGGGGAACACGGCACGGTCGCTCTGTCGCAGGGCATGGGCGAGGTCAAACCCGGCTTCTACTTCCAGACCTCGGCTCCGCTGATCGCACGCAATCTCGTCATTGTCGGCGGCTGGGTGGTCGACAACCAGATGCGTGGCGAGCCGTCCGGTGTCATCCGCGCCTTCGATGTGCACAGCGGCGCGCTGGTGTGGGCGTGGGATCTCGCCAATCCGGCGATCACCCGCGATCCGCCGCCCGGCGGCACCTATACCCGCGGCACGCCGAACATGTGGACCACCGCGTCGTTCGACGATGCCCTCGGCCTCGTCTACCTGCCGCTCGGCAACGCCACGCCGGACTATTTCGGCGTCGGCCGCCCGCCGAATTCCGACGACTACAACGCCAGCCTCGTCGCCCTCGACGTCGCGACCGGGCGCGAACGCTGGCGCTTCCGCACCGTCAACCATGACATCTGGGACTACGACCTGCCGTCGCAGCCCGCGCTGATCGACATTCCCGACGGCAAGGGCGGCGTGACAAAGGCGGTGTTGCAGACCACCAAGCGCGGCCAGCTGTTCCTGCTCGACCGCACCAACGGCCAGCCGGTCGCCGACGTCGCCGAGAAGCCAGCGCCGCAGACCGGTGCCGTGCCGGAGGAGACGCTGGCGAAAACCCAGCCCTACTCCGTCGGCATGCCGACCATCGGCGCCGAGCGCCTCACCGAGCAGACGAGCTGGGGCATCACCATGTTCGACCAGCTCTACTGCCGCATCGACTTTCGCCGCCTGCGCTACGATGGCGACTTCACCCCGATCGGACTGACACCCGCCATCCAGCAGCCCGGCAACACCGGCGGCTTCAACTGGGGCAGCGTGTCTATCGATGCCGCCAATAGCCGGGTGTTCATGAACGACATCCGCATTCCCAGCGTGTTCTATCTGGTCAAACGGGAGAACTATGCGGAGGCGACCAGGCACCTTAAATCCGACGGCACCGGCCATGGCCCCTCGCCCCAGGCCGGCACCCCCTATGGCATGGTCACCGGCGTGTGGCTGTCGCCGCTCGGCATCCCCTGCAACCAGCCGCCGTTCGGCACCATCACCGCCGTCGACCTCAAGACACGGAAGGTGGCGTGGCAGACCCCCGCCGGCACCGCGGCCCCCACCGGCCTGGCGCTGACCATGGGCATGCCGACCTATGCCGGCACCATGACAACCGCGGGCGGCCTCGTGTTCTTCGCCGGCTATCAGGACTTCTACCTGCGCGCCTACGACGCAGAGACCGGCAAGGAGCTGTGGAAGCACGAGCTGCCGATCGGCGCCAGCGCGACGCCGATGACCTATGTGTCGCCGGCGACCGGGCGGCAGTATGTGGTGATCTCGGTCGGCGGCGCGGCCTATTCACGCCATATCGGCGATTATGTCATCGCCTTCGCGCTGCCAAAATGAGCGGGTCCACCGGCGCGGCCCTCGCCGCGCCGGCTGGCGTGATCAGGAGTTCGGCGTCCAGACCCAGACGATCTCCTTCACGGTAATCGCCTTCGGGATGAGGCCGAGCTTGAAGAAGCGGTCGGCCGTGGCCTGCTGGCTGGCGACGACCGCATCCGTCACTGGCGTGACGCGGAAGATCGAACGGTCGACCGCGCGCTTGATGGCCTCGGCATCGACCCCCGTCGCCTCGTGCAAGCTCCGGATGATCTCGGGCTTGTGCGCCTCGGCCCAGCGTGATTCATCGGCGAAGGTCTGGTTGAGCAGCGTGACGAGCTCGGGATGGGCCGTGGTGAAGGCGCGGTTGGCGAGGAAGAAGGCGTTGGAGTCGTGAGAATCCTTGGCCTGCGAGATCACCCGGACCTTGCCCTTCTCAGCGAGCGCGAGGTACGGATCCCAGATCGTCCATGCATCGATGCTGCCGCCGGCGAACGCCGCTGTCGCATCGGCCGGCGCGAGATAGACCGGCGTGATGTCGCTGTAGGCGAGCCCCGCCTTCTCCAGCGCCGCCACCGTGGTGTTGTGGGCGCTCGATCCCTTGGCAAAGCCAACGCGCTTGCCCTTGAGATCGGCGACCGTGCGGATTGCCGAGGCCTCCGGCACGACGATCGCCTCGTTGGCGCCGGCCGACGGCAGCGCCGCGACATAGAGCAGGTTGGCGGTGGCGGCCTGGGCGAAGATCGGCGGCGCATCGCCGGTGAAACCGAAATCGACATTGCCGGTGTTGAGCGCCTCGAGCAGCGGCGGCCCGAATGCGAACTCCACCCACTTGACGTCGATGCCGCGCGGCTTCAGCGCCTCCTCGAGGGTACGGCGCTGCTTCACCGCCGGAAAGATACCGGCCTTCTGGAAGCCGATGCGGATTTCCTTGACCGGCTGCTGCGCCACCGCGTTGCCAACCGGGCAGGCGAGCGCCGCGAGCGCGAGCGCGGCGATGGCAGCCCCGGCGGGGGCGAACAAGCGGCGGCGGGTCAACATGGTCTGACGTCTCCATCATCTGACAGGAAATGAACGCCATCGACGTTAGGCGATCGCCCCGAGATTGTTGTTCCGAAGTTCACCGGCCACACGCAGGCTTTGTTGCCTCCGCCCTGAACAGCGCGACACGGATATTGCCGCGCGAACCACGGTACGACGCTCCGCACGCGAATGTCGGCAGCGCATGCGCATGGCGGCCTCCCGATCGCCCGCGAACGGAAATTCTCCTGCAGCGGCACGACGCAGAAATATTCTACTCGTTTCATGGTCTTTTAAGCGATTGCCAGACGATGGCGCTTGTTCGCAAATAGCGCCATGTCGTGGTGAAGCCTGATCGCGGAGCGATCGCCACCATCCTTCCGCCCTTCCCGGAGTTCTCGTCGTGGTTCCGAACGTCGTCGCCCGTCCCCATCGCCCCTCTCGGCTGAAGGGGCTGTCATTCGCCCTGCTCGCCGCAGCCTCAGCGCTGCTGGCGGCGCCGGCCGCCCATGCCGAGGGGCGCCTGCGTATCGTCGAGCAGTTCGGCACGGTCTATCTGCCGCTGCACGTGCTGCGCGACCAGAAGCTGATCGAGAAGCACGGCAAGGCCGCGGGCATCGACATCGCCGTGGAATGGACCAAGCTGAGCGGCGGCGCAGCCATCAACGATGCCTTGCTCGCCGGTGCCGTCGATATCGGCGCGGCGGGAGCGGGTCCGGTCATCGTGCTGTGGGACCGCACCCGCGGCACGGCCGACGTCAAGGTCATCGCCGCCCTCGGCGAGCAGCCGAACTACCTCATCACCAGCAATCCCAACATCAAGACGCTGAAGGACTTCACCAAGGCCGACAAGATTGCGCTGCCCGCCGTCGTGGTGTCGCAACAGTCGCGCCTGCTGCAGATCGCTGCCGAGAAGGAATTCGGCGAGGGCAAGTACAACGCCCTCGACGACATCACCGTCAGCCTGCCCCATCCCGACGCGACGGCAGCGCTGCTGTCGGGCTCGAACGCGATCACCGCGCACTTCTCCAATCCGCCGTTCCAGGAACAGGCGCTGCAGAACCCCAAGGTTCACAAGGTGCTCAGCTCCTATGACATCATGGGCGGACGCATCACCCCGACGCTGCTCTATGCCACGTCCAAATTCCGCAAGGACAATCCCAAAACCTTCAAGGCGCTGTTCGACGCGCTGACCGAAGCCTCGCAGTGGATCGAGAGCCACAAGGCGGAGGCGGCGGCGACCTATATCCGTGTCGAGCAGTCCAAACTCGATCCCGCGTTCGTCCGTTCGGTGATCGACAATCCGGATGTCAGCTTCACCACGACGCCGCAGGGCACCTACAAATACGCGGCGTTCCTCGCCCGCATCGGCGCAATCAAGACCAAGCCGGCGAGCTGGAAGGACTACACTTTCGAGGATCTGCACAGCCGTCCGGGCAGTTGAAAGCACCGACCATGCCGACTGGCCTGTCGCCCACGGACATCGCACCGCCCTTCGTGCTCGAAGCCGAGCATCTGACGCTCGACTATGCCGGCGAGCGCGGCGTCGTACGCGCCGTCGACAATGTCAGCTTCCGGGTGCGCAAGGGCGAACGCCTCGTACTGCTCGGCCCCTCAGGCTGCGGCAAGTCGTCGATCCTCAAGGCGATCGCCGGCTTCCTGGCGCCGACCGACGGCCGCATCCTGCTCAACGGCGCGCCGGTGACCCGGCCCGGACCGGACCGCATCGTCGTCTTCCAGGAGTTCGACCAGTTGCTGCCGTGGAAGACGGTGCGCGACAACGTCGCCTTCCCGCTCAGGGTCGCGCGCGGCCTGTCGTCATCCGCCGCCCGCGCCATCGCCGACGACATGCTGGCGCGGGTCGGACTGTCGCATGCGCTGGACGCCCATCCCCACACCCTGTCCGGCGGCATGAAGCAACGCGCGGCGATCGCCCGGGCGCTGGCCGCGACACCTGACATCCTGCTGATGGACGAGCCGTTCGCGGCACTCGACGCGCTGACGCGCGGCGCGCTGCAGCAGGACCTGCTGCGCCTCGCCGCGGAGCTGAAATTCACGCTGGTGTTCGTCACCCATGCGATCGACGAGGCCATTCTCGTCGGCACGCGGCTGCATCTCCTCAGCGCCCATCCCGGCCGCACCCTCACCACCTTCGATACCAGCGCCTTCGGGCCGGACAGCGCCGAAACCGCCGAATTCCAGCGCGCCGTGCGCGATGTCACCGCCGCGCTGTTCCCGCGCCCCGCGGAGGCCGCCGCATGACCGACCGCACCGTCGAGTTGCCGGCCAGCTCCGCCACTGCCCCTGCGGCCCGCTCGCGCTGGCCGCGGCGCCACGCCGCGGCGATCCGCCGTGTGGTGGTGCTTATCGTCCTCGCCGCCGCCTGGCAGATCGCCGCCATTCTTGCCGGCAACCCGATCCTGCTGCCGAGCTTCACCGAGACGGCCCGGGCGTTCGCCGACGCGCTGTTGCACGAGAACCTCGCCTCTTCCGCGCAGGCCTCGATTGCCGTGTTGCTCAAGGGTTACGCAATCGCCATCGCCCTCGCCGCCGTGCTGGTGTCGCTGGCGACCGCGAGCGCGCTCGCCCGCGAAGCACTGCTGATGCTCACCGCGATGTTCAATCCGCTGCCAGCGATCGCGCTGCTGCCGCTCGCCATGCTGTGGTTCGGTCTCGGCGAGGCCAGTCTGGTGTTCGTGCTGGTGCACTCCGTGCTCTGGCCGTTCGCGCTCGCGACCTTCAGCGGCTTCGAGGGCGTGCCGGAGACCCACCGCCTGGTCGGCCGCAACTACGGCCTGCGCGGGCCGCGCTACATCGCCCTCATTCTCATTCCATCGGCGCTGCCCGCGATCATCTCCGGCCTCAAGATCGGCTGGGCGTTTGCATGGCGCACGCTGATCGCCGCCGAGCTGGTGTTCGGCGTCAGCGCCAGCCAGGGCGGCCTCGGCTGGTTCATCTTCCGCAACCGCAACGAGCTGTTCACCGACAAGGTGTTCGCCGGCCTCGCGGCGGTCATCCTCATCGGCCTTGCGGTCGAGTTCGGGCTGTTCCGCACGCTCGAGGCCGCGACCGTACGGCGCTGGGGCCTGCAGCGCTAACGCCCTTCCCTTTTTCACGGAGTTCGCCCGCGATGGCCGCCCGACAGCTTCACCTCAACGTCAACCTGCTGCACTCGGGTGTCTATCCCTCGGCGTGGCGGCAGCCGGAAAGCAACCCCGGCGCGTTCTACGACGTGCAGCATTATGTCCAGGTGGCGCAGGTCGCCGAGCGCGGCAAGCTCGACGCGATCTTTCTCGCCGACACCCCGGCGGTCACCGACCGCATCGACTACCGGCCGTTCCTGTCGATGGAGCCGACCATCGTGCTGGCGAGCGTCGCCGCGGCGACGCGCCATGTCGGCCTGATCGCCACGGCATCGACCAGCTACAACGAGCCCTACAATATCGCCCGGCGCTTCGCGACGCTCGACCATGCCAGCGGCGGCCGCAGCGGCTGGAACGTAGTGACGACGGCGGAGCCGTCCGTCGGCCGCAACTTCGGCCAGGCCGGCGCGTTCGAGCACAAGGCGCGCTACGACCGTGCCCGCGAGTTTACCGAGGTCGTCCACGCGCTGTGGGACAGCTGGGAGGACGACGCCTTCGTCGGCGACAAGGCCACCGCGCGCTTCGTCGACACCGCCAAGGTGCACGCCATCCGCCATCGCGGCCCGCACTTTGCCGTCGAGGGCCCGCTCAACGTGCCGCGCTCGCCGCAGGGCCGTCCGATCACCGTGCAGGCCGGTGGCTCCAGCGACGGGCGCGACCTTGCGGCGGCGACCGCCGATGCGGTGTTCACCCTGGCGCAGACCGTCGACGACGGCGTCGCCTACGCCCGCGATCTGCGATCGCGCGCCCGCGCCCATGGCCGGCCCGACGACGCCATCGTCATCCTGCCCGGACTTGCGACGGTGATCGGCGGCACCGAGGCCGAGGCGAAGCGCCGCCAGGACGAACTGTGGGAGCTGGTGCCGATCGAGTACAGCCTGGCGCGTCTCGCCGGCACGCTGCAGATCGCCCCCGAACAGCTCGAACTCGACAAGCCGCTGCCCGATCCGCTGCCGCTGCCACCGAACGCCAACCACACCATGTTCCAGGGCACCGTGGCGCTGGCGCGGCGCGGCAACCTCACCGTGCGGCAATTGCTGCGGGCACTCGGCGGCGGCGTCGGCCACCGCATCATCGTCGGCACGCCGGAGCAGATTGCCGACGACATCGAGACCTGGTTCCGCGCCGGCGCCGCCGACGGCTTCAACCTGATGCCGGACGTGCTGCCGACCGGGCTCGCCACCTTCGTCGACGAGATCGTGCCGATCCTGCAGCGGCGCGGCCTGTTCCGCCGCGACTATGAAGGGCCGACGTTGCGCGATCATTTCGGCCTGCAGCGTCCGCCGAGCCGGTTCGCCTCTCGCCCGGCGGAGCCGCTGTCGGCCTGATCGCCGCCCTATGCCGCGAGCACGCGCGCCGTGGCGATCGTCAGCGCGACAGCGATCATAAGGGAGAGCAGTTGCAGAACATTGTGCTGGGCATCCGGCGTCGGCCGCCGCCCCGCCGCCACAGGCAGCCACTTCAACGTCCCGGCATAGCCGTGCGTCCAGTACCAGTCGAAATCGGGCGCACCGGGACCACGGCCGAACAGATACGGCCGCCACCACTGGTTCAGCTGCAGCAGCAGCCAGATCCATGACCAGACCGTCGACACGACCAGCGCCCATGGCGGGCCGCCGCACAGGCTCCACAGCACGAACAGGCCGGGTACCCAGCCGCTGACCGTGCTCACCCAGTCGGTCAGCACGCCCTGCAGGTGATTCCACGGCCACAGCGGCACGTGATTGTCGATCAGGAAGTAGACGAGCATCACGGCTTCGAGGACGGCGATCGTCGTCGTCAACGGATCCTCGGACAGCGGAAGACGGGGAGCAATGATCATTGTCGGTCCGGAGACTTGCGGCTGAGGTCTCCTACCGGCTGGCGCGCATGACGGCCAGCGCGCGGACACAGTGCATGGACGTTTCCCACCGCCGTGAGCACGGCCGTAAACATCATGGCGCGCAGCAGAGCTACGATGCGTCGAACGCCGTGGCGAGGCGGGCCAGACAATCAGCCATCTGCGTGATCTCGTCGGGCGTGAGCACCGACTCGATCGTACGGTTGATGCGCTCGAACGGCGGCTGGATGCGCTTGAGCGCGGCGCGGCCACGGTCGCTCGGTCGCAGCCGCCAGGCGCGGGCATCGTCCTCGTCGCGGGTGCGTTCGAGCAGGCCCATGTCGATGAGACGGCGCACCATTGCGGTCATTGCCGATTCATTGAAACCGAGCTGGCGCGCGACGTCGCGCTGGGTCACGGCCTTGTCGGTCGCAATCAGCAGCAGCACGGCGGCCTGCGCCGTGGTGATGTCCCCGGCCGCCATGGTGGCGCGATCGGCCGACTTCTGCAGCCGGTGCGCAGCGAGCTGGAGGCGGTGATACAGCCGGGTCTTCGAGGCGGACATTCCCCCTCAATATCCTGCTTGCGGATTCGCATCCATCGGCATACACTTCACTAGTGAAGTATCTGGAGAAAGCGATGGGTGCGATCGACGTCTGGGCGCAGATCACGACGGAACGCATGGGCAACCGGCCCTGGCTGCAGACCCTGATGCGCTGGACCGGCCGTGCCGACAATTTCGGCGGCTCGAGCGTCGAGGCCACGCTGCAGGCGATGGACGCCGCCGGCGTCGACATCGCGCTGCTGTCGGCGTGGTACGGCCCCGAAGGCGACCTCATCACCAATGACGAGGTCGCCGAGCAGATCGCCGCGGCGCCATCGCGCTTTCGCGGCCTTGCCAGCGCCGACATCACCCGGCCGATGGAGGCAGTGCGCGAGATCCGGCGCGTCGTCGACGGCAAGACCTTCGTCGGCGTACGGGTCGTGCCGTGGCTGTGGGACCTGCCGCCGAACGACCGGCGCTATTATCCGATCTATGCAGCGTGCGTCGACGCCGGTGTGCCGCTGTGCACCCAGATCGGCCACACCGGGCCGCTCAAGCGCTCGGAGACGGGGCGGCTCATTCCCTATCTCGAAGACGTGATGCTCGACTTCCCCGAACTTGTCGTCGTCGGCGGCCATGTCGGCTTTCCCTGGCTCGACGAGCTCACGACCATGACGGTCAAGTTTCCCAACTTCCATGTCGACACATCGGCCTATGCCCTGCACCGGCTGCCGCCGGCTTTCGTCGACTGGATGAAGGGCGTCGGCAAGCGCCGCGTGATGTTCGGCACCAACTGGCCGATGCTGTCGCCGGCGACCTGTCTCGAAGGCTGGACAGGCCTCGGACTGCCGCTGGAGCAGGCCGAGGCGTTCCTCTCCGGCAATGCGCGGCGGGTGTTCAGGCTGTAGGGGAGATCACGGCACAACGTCCGGCTGCATGCAACAGCCGGTCCCATCTCGCGATGTCTTCGCCGCGCCGCCCCGATCAGCGCATATGGCCGAGCGAGATCCCGAGCTTCTGCGCCTTCTGACGCAGCGAACCTTCCGTGCGCTTCATCAGCTTCGCGATCTTCGCCACCGGCGTGTGTGCCCGGGAATGAGACTTCAACTCCTTGATATCATCCTTGGAATAAAGGCGGCGCTCCCGCTTCCGGGCTGCGACTTTCTTCACCTTTCGGGCCATTGCTCTCTCCTTCGTTCGTGCCGAACCTGACAACATTCGAAGGCGAACCTACGGCAGACCGCTCGCGCTCCGTCGACAAACAGCCGCAACAGGCAGCCAAAACTGCATGGCAGGCCATTGTGACAATTTATAGAGAGCGTTCGGCTTCAGTTTCGTGACGGTGATACCAAGATGGTATCAAGCGCGCGACGGGGTTTCGCCGGCACCCAAAATCATGGTCGGAGGCGAGACGCTGCGCCCGGACCGACGGCGGCCCGGGCGCAGCTCGTACTCAGAAGCTGCGCAGGATCTGGACGGACCCGACATAGAGATTCTGGTCCTTCAGCGTCAACACGCTGCCCGCCGCGTAGCCGGGCGGCGTTCCAGCCGCCGCGCTCGTGAAGGTGCCGTTGAGATGTTGCTGGAGGCGCGTGTAGAGAAATTCCGCCGATAGGGTGAGGTTCTGGACCGGCGTCCAGGCCGTGCGGGTGCCGACCTGCGCCACGCCGACATCGAAGCTGCCGGTCGCCGTGGTCTTGCCGGTGCTGAGGCGTCCGGCATTGGCCATCGCCAGCAACAGCGCATCGCCGGCCGCGCCGTAAGAGATATGGCTGTAGGAAGCGAACAGCGACGTGCGCCAGGCCGGCGTCCAGTAATGCTCGTAGAACGCCGCGACGTTCCATGCATCGCTCTTCACGAACGAGGTGCCGTTGGCATAGATACCATCGAGCACGTAGCCGAACGCCATGCCGCCGTTGCCGATGTTGGCGAGGCGTCCCGCACCGGCGCTGTCATAGGTGCCGCCGAACACGTATTTGGCGGCGCCGTTGGCGAAGGTCGCGATCGCCTTGAAGCTGTCGCCCCGCCCCGTCGGCAGATCCTTCAACTCCAGCGCCGCGGTGAGTGCATAGCCCCAGGTTGCGTCCGGATGGCCGGTCGAGGCGTCGAGCGGATTGTAGGAGGTGCCATGGACCTCATGCGCCGCCGCGCCGAGATGCGCCGTGCCCCAGGCCTGCTCGAGGCGGAGATTGGCGACGATGTCGGGCACATGGTCGCCGCCCTGCGCGTTGCCCTGGAATGTGTTGGCCGCGACGCCATAAGTGCTGGACGCTGCGCCGAACGGCCCGAGCAGCGCATTCGTCCCGCCGAGCGAAGTGTTCACCGTGCCTGCCGAGCGATACGGCTGGGCATCCTCCAGCGATACCGTGGCCGATACGCCGCCCCCGAAGGTCGCGGTGTAGGCCAGCATCGGAATGCCGGTGGCGTCGTTCGAGCCGTTGAAAAATCCGGTCGAGCCGAACAGCGGCTTGGCCAGCGTCCATTGCGGATCGAACATCGACACGCCCTTGCCGAAGGTGAAGCCCGCGAACTGGAGGAACGCATAGTCGAGCGCGACATAGCCGCCGGCGATGCTTTCGCGTCCCTGCAGGAAATCGAACTGCAGGTTGGCATAGGTGCGCACCGTGCCGTAGTCGGTCGCGGTGCGCGTATCCATGAACAGGTTGAGGCGCTCGCGGGTGTTGAAATAGCCGCGGCCATAGGCGTTGGCGCCGCCGGGGCCGCCGCCGAAGTACGGCGCGTTGAACGTCTGACCGTTGAATGCGGTTTCGATTCGCATCGCCCCGCCGATGCGCATGCAGGTGTCGGTGCCGGGAATGTAGTAGAAGCCCGCGCCATAGAGCGAACAGACCTTCACATATTCGACCGCCTTCGCCTTGACCGGCAGGTCCGCGGCGTGCGCGGACGGCAGCGCCAGCAATGCCGCTGCCGATCCCAGCGCAATCGTCTTCATCGTCGTCATGGAATTCCCCCCATCGTGCATTTTTTCGTCGCCGCCGGAGGTTTATTGCCGGCAGCAGGCCGATCTCGACTAGCATCGGGGGTACGAAGCGATTTAGCCCTGCACGCTGGCCGCTTGACGGATCGTCCGGTTATTGCGGCAGCGCGTGACGCCCCGGCCGCGATGGGCACGCGCATGCGCACGCGGAGGCGACCGAAGGCCGCTCCGCGTGCGCATCGTGCAGTTGCAGGGCCTGATTCGATCTACTTTGCGACCGACAGCGAGGCGATGTAATCGGCCAGCGCCGTGCGCTCGTCCGGCGCAATGCGCGGCGCAATCAGCGACATCAGCTTGCCGCGGTGACCACGCGTCTCCATCCACACGGCGAGCTGGGTCTCGACATAGTCCGCATCCTGTCCGGCGATGTCCGGAAAGTCCGGCTGGATGCCGTGTCCGGACGAGCGATGACAGGACGCGCAGGCCGGCAGATCGCCGTCCGCATTGCCGCGCATGAACAACGCTTCGCCCCGCGCGAGCCGCGCCGGATCGCGCGGCCGCCCCGCCTGACGCGGCTCGCCTGCATAGTACGCCGCAACATCCTCGATCTGCGTCGCCGACAGCGTCGCCGCGATCCCGGCCATCACCGCATTGACGCGCTGCGGCGGCGCATCAGGCGTCGCGACGAACGCACGCAGCTGCTTGGCGAGATATTCCGGAAACTGCCCCGCGAGCTTGGGTATGCCCGGCGCCTCCGGGTTGCCGGTCGCACCGTGACAGGCGGCGCAGACGGTCTGCGCAATCGCCTTGCCGCGTGCGGCATCGCCGCCGGCGTCGGCCGCCGCAGCCGCAGCCGCTGCCACGGGGGTGAGAAACGTGGCCATGGCGAGAACCGTCGCCATCCGGCGCAGGGCTGCAGGCATGGCGCTATCCGACACGGTAGGCGGCGCCTGCATCGGCCACGACCGGATTGCGCAGCACGCCAAGGCCGCTGATCTCGATCTCGACGGTGTCGCCGGGGCGCATGTGCACCAGGCCCGGCGTCTTGAACGGGCCGTATTGCCGCGACAGGTCATGCCCCGCGACATCGTCCGGCGCCGGCGGCAGCGCGCCCGGCGTGCCCATGGCAATCAGGTCACCAGGCCGCAACCGGTATCCGGCGGAGAGATAGCTGATCACGGCGGCGACATCGAACAGCATGTCGTCCAGCCGCGAGCGCTGGCGCGTCACGCCGTTGACGCGGGTCACGACCTCGTGCCGGGCCGGGTCGCCGAACGCGTCGGGCGTTACCAGCCACGGACCATACGATCCGGACGCCTCGAAATTCTTGCCGAGGCCAAACTGGCGATTGTGGATCTGGTACTCGCGGACCGATCCTTCGTTGATACAGGTATAGCCGGCAACATGATCAAGCGCTCGTTCGCGCGGGATGTGACGGCCGCCCTTGCCGATGACCACGCCGAGCTCGCCCTCATAGTCGAACGCGCGCGCGACCTCTTCCGGCGGCGACAGCAACGGAGCGTCCGGCCCGACATAGGAGGCCGCCGTGCGCAGGAAGATGTGAGGATGGTCCGGCGACGTCGTCAGCCCGGTCTCCGCGATATGGGTGCGAAAATTCAGCGCCAGCGCCCACATCGCGTTGGGGCGCTCGAGAAAAGGCAGCAGCCTGACCGCGGCGATCGGCCGGCCTGCCGGCCGCCGGCGTACCGCGTCGGCGATCCGCTCAAGCGCTCCCGCGTGAGCGAGAAGGGTCTCGAACTTCTGCGGCAGATCGGGCAGCAGGCTTGCCACCGGGTGAAACGTTTCGGCATCGGCGGAGGCACCGACCGCCTTGCCGTCGGCATCCTCATAAACGAACAAGCGCATGGCGATCCTCGTCAGTGTTCGACAGTGTGTTTCGACCAGCGTCCCGTCAGGCGACGGGATCGGCCCCGATCGCGGCGATCGCGATCGCGATCACCGCCTCATCGATCTCGGACGGCGCGCCGCTGGCGCCGATTGCACCGATCAGCCGGCCATCGAGGCGGATCGGGAACGACCCGGCGGCCGGAAACAGCTGGCTGCCGTAACCGAGCGGCCCCGCGCTGCCCCACACCATCGGGTTTTCGCGAAAGCGCTCCGCAAGGTCGCGACCGGGCTGGCCGCCGGTCGACGCGCAGGCGAACGCCTTGCCGCGGGCGACTTCCGTGGTGATGAATGGAACACCGTCCATCCGCGCCGCCGCGACCAGATGCCCCGCGGCATCGACGATCGCAAACGACAGCTTCACGCCGCGCCGATCGGCCTCGGCAATGCCCGCGTCGATCACCCGCCGCGCCAGGTCGTAGCTGATGAGATTGAGGATGATGGTCGTGCGTCCGGTGTCCATGGATCGTATTTCCTTTGTTGATGTCAGTCTTGCCGAGCGACGGAAGCGATCCGGCGCTGCGCCGCGATCAGGCAGCGCACGCAGCCGGCACCGGTCAGCGCCACCATCGCGATGGCGCCGTAGATGCCGCCGACCGGCCACTGCTGCGCGACGAGAAGTCCGATGACCGCCGGGCCGACGATCGTTCCGATCCGCCCGAAGCCGAGCGCCCAGCCGACGCCGGTGGCCCGCGCTGCCGTCGGATAGAGCCCGGCTGAGACCGCCAGAACGGCCCCGCCGGACGCCGACGCCGTCACGCCGGCCAGCAGCACCGCAACCGGCAACAGCGCCGGGCTCGTGGTCGCCACGCCGATCGCGGCAACGGCGACAGCAGTGATCAGCAGCGCCGCCGCAAGGGCGCGCTCGGCACTCAGCCGCGTCAGCAACAGGCCGGTCACGAACACGCCGATCACGCCGCCCGCATTGTTGAGTGCGAGCACCAGGGCCGCGCCGCTGTCCGACCAGCCCGCGCGCTGCAACAGCAGCGGTGTCCACAACGCCGTGACGACCAGCGTGGTCCAGGTCATGAACGAGGCCAGCCACAGCCACAGCGTCACCGGCAGCCGGCCGCCGTCGGCCAGCGCCTGCCCCAGCGACATGTCACTGCGCCCCGGCGCCGATGTCGCGCGCGCCTCCGGCAGCGCCATCGCCAGTACCGGCACCAGCAGCAGTGGCCCGAGCCCTCCGATCAGAAAGATCGACGGCCATCCGAATGTCGGCAGCAGCACCGAGCTGGCGAAGGAGCCGGCCATGCCCCCGAGCGGGACCGCGGCCCACAGCCAGGTGACCATGCGCGCGCGCTGCTCCGCCGGCGCATGCTCCGAAGCCAGGCTGATGAAATTCGGGCTCGCGCCGCCGAGGCCGACGCCGGCCATCGCCCGCAGCAGCACCAGCACGCCGAACGATTCCGCGAACGCGGTGCCGAGCGACGCCAGCGCGAAGATCAGAACCGTCACGATCAATGCGCGCTTGCGGCCGAACCGATCCCCCAGCGAGCCGAACAGCGCCGCCCCCGCCAGGAAGCCGAGCTGCGACGCGCCGAACACGAGGCCGAAGGCGCTGGCTTCGACGCCGAGCGTCGCGGCCATCGCCCGCGCTGCCGGACCGATCGACTGGGTGTCGAAGCCATCAGCGAAGGCCACCAGCGCGCACAGCGCGAACACCCGCCAGGCGGAGCGCGTCACCGCCCCGCCGTCCCGCCGCGCGACGCCCGCGCTCGCCATGTCGCCGCCGGCCTGCATCAGCCGCCCGGCCGGATCGAGCGCGAGATCTGCTGCAGGCGATCGGCCCCGAAGATGGCCTTCGGCAGCATCCCGTGCACCGCCTTCAGCGGCGAGTTGGTATAGACGGTCTTGGTCTGGTTGGCGTACTGCGTGATGCGGAAGCTGCCGGAGATGCTGCATAGCGCATAGATATCCATCGGCGACAGCGCCGTCGCCGCGCTCAGCCAGGTGATCATCTGGCGCAGCGACGCCGCCAATGCGTCGTCGACCGTCGAGCCGTATCCGAGCGTAATCCAGTGGGTGGGCGTCTCGGCGACCGGCGTGCGGACCGGCACTTTCTTGTGCAGCACATACTGGATCCGCAGATCTTCCATCGCGGTTTCGATCGCGGTCTGGTTGACCACACCATCGCCTTGCGCCGCGTGGGAATCGCCGGTCCAGATCCGCCCGCCGGCGACCTCGACCGCGAGGAACAGCGAGGTGCCCTCCACCAGTTCGCTCAGGCAGATGTTGCCGCCATAGGCGCCGCTGAGAATGCCGCTGACCGGCTTGTCGCCCGCCGGCTGCACCGCCATCACGGCCTGGATCGGCGCGAGCGGCAGGCGCACGCCCTCGGCGAAATCGGCATAGCGGCGCGCCGGGTCGAACCGCAGATAATGCAAATACGGCTTGTCGAAATCGTCAGGCAGCGCGCCCATGCCGCGCGGGGTGGAATTCCAGCCCCAGTCGATCGGCTTGAGGCGCAACATGCGGCACTCGATGATGTCGCCGGGCTCCGCGCCTTTCACGGCGACTGGCCCCACCAGCGAATAGGGCCCTGCCGGGTAGCGCTTGCGGATGCTCTCGCGTTCCTCGAACGGCATGCCGTACTTGGCCTCGTTGGCCCAGTTCACCCATGTGTTCGAATAGTGGACGACATCGCCGGATGCGATTTCCAGCACCACCGGCGTCGCCGGATCCATCGCCCCGACCTTCACCGTGTCGGCGCGCGACGGCAGTTCGTGAACCTTGCCGAGCGGACGGCGGCCGAACACCGGTGCCTCCTTCGCCTTGGGCGGTGCCGCGATGGCCGCGCTGCCGCCGCCGACGAACAACGCCGAAGCCGCGGCGAGGCGGAACGCGCCGCGACGGCTCACGCCGCGCGCATCGAGCGTCGCGCCAAGCGCATCGCTGTCGACGCCTTCGCACGTCATCGCGCGGCCGGCGGCTGACGCCGCGATCGCCGGCGCCAGATGGCGCGGACAGGGATCGTGAACGGTACAGCAGCAGTCGGCTCGCGCGATGTCTGTCATGGGCGTTTCCTCGTGTCTTTTGTGTTCCGCCGTGCCGCGGGGGTGATCTCGTTGCCGCCCCTTCTAGCGCCGCCGCTTCGGGCTGGCATCCGCAGGGGATCGCCCCGCTTAGCGGATCGTCCGGACTTCGCAAAGCAAGCGCGGCGGCCCGGGAACGATAATCGGACGATTCGACCAATCGCGCGCCATCCGGCCACAGCATCGCTTCCGCTGCGCTGCTACGCTCGCCGTGACAACAGCCATATGCGAGGACGAGGTGATCGAAATCTGGGGCCACAAGGACGCGCCGAACGTCCGCAAGGTGCTGTGGGCCGCCGCGGAGCTGCGGCGGCCGCTGCATCGGATCGATGCCGGCGGCCGTTTCGGCGGCGTCGACGAAGCGGCCTATCGCGCCATGAATCCCAACGGCCGTGTTCCCACGATCCGGGATGGCGATTTCGTGCTGTGGGAGTCCCACGCCATCATGCGCTACCTCGCCGAGACCACGCGCGATCAGGCGCTGATTCCGGCCACGCCGCAGGCGCGGGCCCGCATGAACCAGTGGATGGACTGGCAACTCGCCCATCAGGCCGGCGCCATCCGCGCGCTGGTGATGATGACGCTCAAGACCGACACGGCGCCGGATGCCGCGCGGCTGTCGGCGGCACGGCGCGACGCCGACGCGCTGTTCGCCATGCTCGACGACGCGCTGTCACGCCACGGCTTCATTGCCGGCGATGGCTTCACGCTGGCCGACATCGCCATCGCGATCGGCTACGAGCGCTGGTCGCGCCTGCCGATCGAACGGCCGGCATTCCCCCACCTCGCCAACTGGTTCGTGCGGGCCTGCGCGCGGCCCGGCTATCGCGACCTGCCCGTCGCGGCCTGATGGCGGCGCGCGGCCGGCGGATCAGCCGCAGCCGACCGTCTACGACGTCGTCTGTCGCCGGAACTCGCTCGGCGATACCGCCAGATGCTGGGTGAAGAAGCGCGTGAACGTGCTGTGGGAACCGAAGCCAAGCTCTTCGGCGATCTCCACCAGCGATCGGTCGGTCGTGCTCAGCCAATGGGTCGCGATCTTGACCCGGAAGTGATCGATGTAGTGCTGCGGCGAGACGCCGACGCAGCGCCGGAATTGCTCGAAGAAGCGCGAACGCGACAAGCCGACTTCCGCGGCGATCCGGCCGATATCCGGATTTTCGAGCGCGTGCTCGCGAATGAAGTGAAGCGCCTTGCGGATGCGGAAGTCGATCGGCCGGAAGGCCGCTGCCTCCAGGCGCGATGCGCTGGGATCGACATAGGCGCGGGAAATCGCATCGAGCAGGTCGGTCAGCAGATCCTCGCAATCGCCGGCCTCGCCGAGCAATTGTTGCGGAATGGCCGCGGCCAGCCGCTCGGCATTGAGGCGGACATCATCCGTGATGTCTTCGCGCAGGTTGGGAAACGTCTGCCCGAGCGCAACACCCTGGCTGGCCAGCAGACGGCCGAGCCATACCGCGTCGATGATCAGCGACAGGATCATGGTCGGCCCGCGCTCATTGGCGAGCTTGAGATGCGGCACCCATGGATTGAACAGCAGCACCGAGCGGTCGTCGAGCGACAGCGCCTGCGTGCCGCTCCTGAACTGCGCATCGGCGCCGCCGAGCTTGAGCAGGACGTTGAACTCCTGGTGGGCATGCTCCACCAGCGCTTTGTCCGTGAGATTGACGGTGGCGCGGCCGAACGCGCCCTGCATGATCCAGATCGGCGTGGTGCTGGTCATCTGGTCGCCCCGCGATGCGCCGGCTGCGCCATCGGCGTCAGAGGTGGCCGCCGAGATCCGCCAGCGCCTGGATGCGCAGACGGTCGTCCAGGAGATCGGCGAGACGCGGCGGCTTTCTGACGACGCCGGCGCTGGTGAGCCATGCCATGAAGTCGTCGACAAAGTGGAGCGAAGGGCGCGCATCGTCCGGAAAGCCGAGCGACACCATGTCCGCGCTGGCGTTGATCTGCAGCCCGCGCAGCGTCTGCGCCACCGCCTCGCGGCCGGCGGGATCAGCGGTGTCGCGGCGATAGGCGCCCGCGCCCCGCAGATAGGCGGCGAGGACGCGGCGTCCGAGCTCGGGCTCCGTGGTCAGCAGGCGCTGCCCGAACAGCAGGTAGCCGGCGGGAAAGTTCGGCTGCACCTGATCCATGCTGGCGACACGCACCGCATTGCCTTTCGCGACCAGCTCCGACGCATAGGGTTCGAGCACCGATGCGCCGTCGATCGCGCCATTGAGCAGCGCCGGCAGCGCGTTGCCGATGCCGGTCGCGACCGCCTCGACATCATCGACGCCGATGCCGCCCTGATCGGCGAGCTTCTTGACCAGCCAGTGCGGCGGCGCATAGCGCCCGAGCGCAAGCTTGCGTCCCCTGAGATCCGCCGGCCCCTTGTAGGCGCCGCGCTCGACCAGCTCGCGCCGCATCACCAGGCTGATGATGCCATGGCCCGGACTGTGCTCGCCGCCGGACGCCACCACGCGCGCGGTGACGCCGCGCGCCGCGGCATTGAGAAATGCAGCGGAGATCCCCGCCACCACCGCGTCGACGGCGCCGATGCCGAGCGCCTGGTTGGACTCGGCGGTGTCGCCGAACGGCACCAGTTCCACCTCGACGCCCTGCTCCTTGAAGAAGCCGCGGGTATAGGCAATGGCGACCCCGGCATCATACAGCGCCCGGATCATGCCGATGCGCACCGAGGTCGCCGCGGCGCGCGCGACAAGGGGCCGCGCGAGGCCGGCGGCCGCGCCGGCCATCGCCGCGACCACCGTGCGGCGGGTCAGGCGTTTGTGAGCCATCGTCATTCCGCCTCCGGTCATGGGCGCTTCCAGGGGATCAGCCGCCGCTCGACCGCATCGAAGATCCAGAACGACACCGTTCCGAGCGCGGCGATCACCACGAGGCCGACATACATGTCCTCGACGGCGAGCGTCTGCCACGCCTGCCAGATCATCGCGCCGACGCCGGTCTTGGACGAGAACATCTCGGCCGTCACCAGCAGCAGCAGCGCGACGCCCCAGCCGAGCCGCAGGCCGGCGAAGATGGTGGGCAACGCGCCGGGCAGCGCGATGGTCAGATAGGTTGCCAGCCGGCTCGCACGGAAGTTGCGCCCGACATCAAGATAGATGCGATCGATGTTGGCAACGCCGGCCGATGTCGCGACGACGATCTGGAAGAACACGCCGATCGCGATGATCGCCCATTTCGATTCCTCGCCGATGCCGAACACCAGCATCACCAGCGGCAGCAGCGCCACCTTGGGGATCGGCATCAAGGCGCCGATCAGCGGCTGGATCGCCGCGCGAATGATCGGGTTGAGCCCCATCACCGTACCGATGAACACGGCCGGCACCGCGCCGATCACGAAGCCGACGCATACCCGCCCGAGGCTGATGAGTACCTGCATCGGCAGCGACTGATGCCAGGGCAGCCCTGTCGTCAGGTACCAGAAGGTATCAGCGATCGAGGACGGCGCCGGAAAGAACCGCTGGTCGATCAGCCCGAGCCGCCCGGCGATCTCCCACAGCAGCAGCAGCCCCACCGGGGCGAGCACGGACACCAGGACGCGCGGCTCGATCGCCAACCGCGACGGCTGCGGCGCGCGGGCCGGCGCCAGCGTGATCAGGCGACCGCCGGATGCGGACATTTCGCTCATGAGGCCTCCTGCTGGCGGCGTGCGTGCATCACGACCTCGTCGCGCAACTCGGTCCAGATCCGCCGGCTCATCTCCGCATAGGCGGGATGGGCTTTCATGCCGTGCGGATCACGCGGCCGCGGCAGCGTGTTGCGGATATCGCTCTTGATCGTGCCGGGGCGCGCGGTCATCACCAGCGTGCGGTCGCTCAGCGCGATCGCCTCGTCGATCGAGTGGGTGATGAACAGCACAGTCTTGCGGGTCTCTTCCCAGATCTTCAGCAGCTCTTCCTGCAGCAGCGCCTTGTTCTGCTCGTCGAGCGCCGCGAACGGCTCGTCCATCAGCAGCACCTCGGGATCGTTGGCGAAGGCGCGCGCGATCGAGACGCGTTGCTTCATGCCGCCGGACAGCTGATGCGGATAGGCCGTGCGGAACGCCGCGAGGCCGACCTTGGCGATGTAGTAGTCCGTGCGCTCGCGCATCACCGCGGCCGCCGCGCCACGCCGGCGCAGGCCATAGGCAACGTTGTCCTCGACGGTCATCCAGGGAAACACCGACTGGTCCTGGAACACCATGGAATCGAGCGGCGCCTGCGGATCGTCCTGCCGGACCTGCGCCACCCCGGAGGTATGGCGCTCAAGGCCGGCCAGAATCCGTAGCAGCGTGGTCTTGCCGCAGCCCGAGGGACCGACGATGCAACAGAACTCGCCGGTGCGGATGTCGACGACGACATCCCGCAGCGCCTGCACGCCCGCGCCTTTGCCATGGCCGGCATAGACCTTGCCGAGCCCGGCGACATGGATCTTGGTCGCGCCCTGCGCCGCGGCGTGAGTGGCCTCCTGCGATCCGGACGGATCAGGCTGTTGGGGCGGCGGCGGCGCCGCATGCGTGGCAGACATCGCCAGACCTCAGAGATGATCGCTGAACCAGTCGGCGATCAGGCTGGCCGCCGGTTCCTGGCGATCGAGCTGGACATGGCTGGCCCCGCCCTCCTCGGCGGTATAGACGCGCAGCTCCTTGTGGCTGGAGCCGATCGCGGCGAACAGCGCCTTCGCGTTATCCAGGCTGGTCTGGCGATCGTCCTCGCCGTGCACCAGCAGGATGTCGCAGGAGATGCGCGGCGCCGCGTCCCGCAGGTTGAACGGCGCCAGCAGCGCGAGGGCGTCGTCGAAATCGCGCGCGCCCATGATGTTCAGCAGGTGCTTGCCGGTCGTGCCCAGCGCATTGCGATAGTCGACTTCTGCGCCATGGCCGATCGAGGTCAGACGGCGCACCCAGACATCATGATAGTCGTAGATCGCGCCCCAGGCGACGCAGGCCTTGATGCGCTTCTCATAGGCGACGGCACGCGGCGCGGTGTAGCCGCCCATGCTGGCGCCGATGACGCCGATCCGCGCCTTGTCGACATCGGCCCGCGCCTCCAGCCAATCCACGGCCGCCGCCGCGCACACCTCGCTGTCGTGCCGCGCCTTCAGGCCGTTCAACCGCAGCGATGCACCCTGGCCGGTGATATCGATGCCGAGACAAGAGATGCCGCGGGCCGCAAGCAGGGCGGCCATCGGAAACATCTCTTCCTTGGTGCCGTCGAGACCATCCCACAGGATCACCGCCGGCGCCGGGCCCGAAACCCCACGGGCCGGCACGAAATAGGCCGACAACGACGAGGTGCCGAACGGCACATCGACGATCTCGACCGGAAACGCGGCATGGCGCGCGAAGCGGCTGAAGCTCTTGAGATGCAACCCGTAGGTGAGCGGCGCGCGCTCGTCGTCCGGATCGAGAAATGCCTCGGCCCATTGGTAATACTGCGCAGCGCGATAAAATTGCGAGGCGGCGGTAGCCCGGTGCCCCTTCTCCTCAGCCTGCTCGCCGACTCCCGCGGTCTGACGCGCGAGCCTGAGCCAGGCGCGGTG
Source organism: Bradyrhizobium sp. U87765 SZCCT0048 (assembly GCF_018131225.1). Taxonomy (GTDB): domain Bacteria; phylum Pseudomonadota; class Alphaproteobacteria; order Rhizobiales; family Xanthobacteraceae; genus Bradyrhizobium_A. The sequence goes on from NZ_JAFCMM010000002.1 coordinate 27,987, forward strand.
CCACGCCTCGCCATCGCCCTGCGGCGGGGCCTTGGCCGCCTCCTGCAGATCCTTCAGCGCCCAATGGATTTCGCCGAAGTGACCGCCCGCCGCAAGACAACGGTTGACAGCCAGCGACCACATGTAGTTACCGGGAAAATAGAAAAACATCGTGCGGCCTTTCCTCCCCCCGCCGGAGGACTGCTCCAGCCGGTTGTTGGACAGATGCGTACTTCGGGACCGGCGATGGCGAAGCGCCGGATGGTCCCGAAACTGATCGAATCGTCCGGAAATTGGAGGAACTCGGCCATGCCTCGTCGGATCGGCGCCCACGGCATCCTGAAGGACGGCGACCGCTATGCGGCGGGCATCATCCAGGGCGCGTTCGGCCGCGTGACGGTCGGCCCGATGGCGCGCGCTCTCGTTCCCCATGTCCATGCCGAGTACAACCTGCTGGTGCGCCTCGAAGGCCCCGATCCGCTGTTCGTGTCCGAGAAGCAGCCGCTGCCGGTGTCGGACGGCGTCACCCTCGCCTTCAATCCATGGAAGCCGCATCGCAAGGAGCCGGGGACGCGCGGCCCGGCGCAGATCATGGCGCTCCTGATCGGCGCCGAATGGCTCGCGCGTATCGGGCATGGCGCGTCCGCGCCGGCCGGCGCGATCTTTTCAAGCCCGCTGGTGCCGCACACCGACGACGCACGCCGCAAGGCACGCGCCCTTGCCGACGCCGTCGCCGGCACCCACGCCGACGCGGACGGCCGCTTCGAGACGCTTGTCGCGGACTATCTGTGCGCCGTGATCGACGCGGACTCGCCGACAAGGCGTGAGGTATCGCAGCCGGCCACTGACGCCCGCATCCGCCGCGCGACGAAGATCCTGCGCAGCCGCGCCCGGGAAAATCCCGATCTCACCGCGGTCGCCTCGGAAGTCGGCATGTCGCGCTCGCGCTTCTTCGAGCAGTTCAAGCTCACCATCGGCGCCTCGCCACAGCAATATCTCGACTGGGTGCGCATGAGTCACGCCACCGAGGCCCTGGTCAACAGCACCGAGAAGCTTCACGCGCTCGCGCACGACCTCGGTTTCGGCGAGCTGACCCATTTCACCCGCTTCATCCGCCAGCATCTCGGCCTGTCGCCCGGTGAATTCCGCCGGCGCGCCTATCAGCTGCGCAACGCGGCCTCCGATGACGATCGCGATTAATCGGACGATTTGAACACTCGCCCGAATGACACGCCGCGGATCGCGGCGATACGGTCCTGCCGTTCTCAACGCAACGACAGGCACGTCAGGGCGACAATGATCAGGCATTCAGTTTTCGGGCGCGGACCGACCAAGGTCATCGCGCTGCACGGCTGGTTCGGCGATTCATCGGTGTTCGATCCGATGCTGCCGGCCCTCGACGGCGAGGCGCTTTCGGTGGCGTTTCTCGACTACCGCGGCTATGGCCGGTCGCGGAACATCGCAGGCGACTACACGGTGGCGGAAATCGCCGCCGACGCCCTCGAACTCGCCGATGCCCTCGGTTGGAAACAGTTCGGCCTGCTCGGCCACTCGATGGGCGGGGCGGCGGCGCTGCGCACCACGGTTTCGGCACCGGCGCGGGTCACGCGCATCCTCGCGGCAACCCCCGTGCCGGCGTCCGGCGTGCCGTTCGATCCCGGCGCCCGGCAGCTGTTCGAAAGCGCCACCGATCAGTTCGACTCGCGGCAGGCGATCATCGCCTTTTCGACCGGAAACAGGCTGTCGGGAATCTGGTCGCAGCGCATCGCCGAGCTTTCGCTCGAGCGCTCGGACAAGGCCGCCTTCGCCGCCTACTTCCAGTCATGGAGCGCTGGCGGCTTCGCCGACCAGGCGCGCGGCCTCGCACAGCCGACGCTCGTGCTGGTCGGCGAGCACGACGCCGCGGTCACCCGCGAGGCGATGCAGGCGACATATCTCGCTGACTATCCGAACGCCGAACTCAGGATCATTCCCAACGCGGGCCACTACCCGATGCAGGAGGTTCCCGCGTGGTTCGCGACCGAGGTGAACGGCTTCTTCGCGGAAGCCTGACCCGGCCCTTTCGGTGGAACATCGACAGCGCCGGTCATCGCGGCCGGCGCATGCGGGCCGGTCGCGAAGGCCCATGCCTAGCGGCGCCGAGAGCATCGTCGCCATCCGTCGCCCGCAAGTCCGCAGACGACTGCCGGAAAGGCAGCGCCGGCGTGCAAAGCACGTTGCAACGGCGCGCGCAGTTTGCGACAAATCATTGAGTTGTCTGCTGCACTTCCGAATGCCGGAGCGCGAATGAAGACACCGGACCTGCTGCGGGCGCTGCCTTCCGTCAGCACGCTGCTCACCGCCGCCGAGAGCGCGGCGCTGCGCGAACGATACGGCCGGCAGGCGGCGACCGACGCGCTGCGCGCCGTCCTCGGCGATGCCCGGGAGACGATCAAGGCCGGCGGAACCGGTGCGCCCTCGGATGCCGACCTCGTGGCGCGCGCTCATGCCGTGCTCGACGGCCAGGACCGCTCCGCGCTGCGCCCGCTGTTCAACCTCACCGGCATCGTGCTGCACACCAATCTCGGCCGCGCCGTTCTGGCCGAAGACGCGATCGCCGCCGTCGTCGCAGCGATGCGCGATGCGGTGGCGCTGGAATATGATCTCGCCACCGGACGCCGCGGCGAGCGCGACGACCATGTCCGCGGCCTGCTGTGCGAGCTGACCGGCGCCGAGGACGCCACCGTGGTCAACAACAACGCCGCCGCGGTGCTGCTGTGCCTCAACACCCTGGCTGATGGCCGCGAGGCCGTCGTCTCGCGCGGCGAGCTGATCGAGATCGGCGGCGCCTTCCGCATGCCCGCGATCATGGCGCGCGCCGGCGCCCGGCTTGTCGAGGTCGGCACCACCAATCGCACCCATGCCAGGGACTATCGCGAGGCCCTGACGCCGCATAGCGGCGTCGTGCTCAAGGTTCATACCTCGAACTACCGCATCCAGGGCTTCACCGCCGAGGTCGCCCCCGCCGAACTCGCCGGCATCGCGCGTAGCGCCGGCGTGCCGCTGCTGCACGATCTCGGCTCGGGCACGCTGGTCGATCTCGGGCGCTACGGTCTCAAGCGCGAGCCGACGGTGCGCGAGGCGGTCGCGGACGGCGCCGACCTCGTGACTTTTTCGGGCGACAAGCTGCTCGGCGGTCCGCAGGCGGGTTTTATCGTCGGCAAGGCGGCACGCATCGCCGAGATCAACCGCAACCCGATGAAGCGCGCGCTGCGCGTCGACAAAATGCGGCTCGCCGCCATCGAGGCCACGCTCAAACTCTATCGCGATCCCGACCGCCTCGCCGAGCGCCTGCCGACACTGCGCGCGCTGGCGCGCGCCCGCAACGACATCATGACCCAGGCCGAACGCCTGCGACCGCAACTGGCGCGGCTTCTCGGCGAGCGCCATCAGGTCGAGGTGACAGATTGCGACAGCCAGGTCGGCTCCGGTGCATTGCCTCTCGACACGCTGCCGAGCGCGGGCCTGCGCATCCGCTGCGCCGACGGCCGCGCGCTGGAACGTCTGGCGGCTGGCCTGCGCGGGCTGCCCCGCCCGGTCATCGGCCGCACCGTCGACGATGCGCTGGTGCTCGACCTGCGCTGCCTCATGGACGACGCCGCGCTGCTGGCCACGCTGTCGGCACTCGACCTCACGGAAGCCCCCTGACAGCGCCGGGCATGTCGCGATGATCATCGGCACCGCGGGTCACATCGACCATGGCAAGACCGCGCTGATCAAGGCGCTGACCGGCGTCGACACCGACCGCCTCAAGGAAGAGAAGGCCCGCGGCATCACCATCGATCTCGGTTTCGCCTACCTGCCGATCGACGGCGGCGAGATTCTCGGCTTCATCGACGTGCCCGGCCACGAAGGCCTCGTCCACACCATGCTGGCCGGCGCCGGCGGCATCGACTTCGCGCTGCTCGCCATCGCCGCCGACGACGGCGTCATGCCGCAGACCCGCGAGCATCTTGCGATCATCGACCTGCTCGGCATCCGCCATGGCATCATCGCTGTCACCAAGGCGGACAGCGTTCCCGCCGAACGATGCGCCGAGGTGATGCAGCAGGTCCGCGGCGCCCTCGCGGCCACGACACTCGCCGATGCCGACATCGTCGCGGTCTCCGCGCATACCAGCGCAGGCATCGCCGATCTGCGCATGCGGCTCGCCGCCGCCGCCCGTGCCGCGACGCGTCGCGCGGCCGACGGCCGCTTCCGCCTCGCCGTCGACCGCGCCTTCACGCTGACCGGCGTCGGCGTCGTGGTAACGGGCACGGTGCTGTCGGGCGCCGTCGCGCTCGATGATCATGTGACCGTCAGTCCGTCGGGACTGCGCGCGCGGGTGCGCTCGATGCATGTCCAGAACCGGCCGGCGGCGACAGCGCGGGCCGGCGACCGCTGCGCGCTCAATCTCGCCGGCGACGGCATCAGCAGGGATCGACTGCATCGCGGCGACGTCGTGCTCGATCCCGCACTGCATGCGCCGACCGACCGCATCGACGCCCGCCTGCGGCTGCTGCCGTCGGAGCCGAAGGTGCTGCGGCAATGGTTTCCGATCCGCCTGCACCATGGCTCGGCGGAAGTCGGCGCGAGGGTCGTGCTGCTCGGCGACGGGGCGCTCGCGCCCGGCACGGAGGCCGATGTGCAGCTGGTGCTGGAGCGACCGATCGCGGCGGCGGTGCCGGACCGTTTCGTGATCCGCGACGTCTCCGCGCGCCGCACCATGGGCGGCGGCCGCTTCATCGATCTGCGTGGACCTGCGCGACATCGACGCACGCCGGAGCGGCAGGCGCAGCGCGCAGCGCTGGCATTGCCGGATGCGACGGCTGCCTTCGCGGCGCTGCTGACGACACCGCCTTTCGCATGGGACCTTACCGCGTTCCTGCGCGACCGCGCCCGCCCGGCCGGCGACGAACGCACCCTCGTCGATACGCTTGGCCTCGTCACCCTGCCGACGCCAGCGGCGACCTTCGCGCTCGGCCCCGCGCACTGGCAGCAGCTCGCGGCCGATATCGTCGAACGGCTGCGCTCGTTCCATGCCGACAACCCGGATCTGCAGGGCATCGGCCGGGAGAAGCTGCGCCTTCTCGCCGAGCCGCGCCTGATGGCCGCGCCTTTCGCAGCAGCGCTGCAGCGCCTCGGCGCGGCCGGTACGATCGCCCTCGACGGCGCGTTCGTCCGCCTCGCCTCCCACGCCGCGCACATGTCGCCGGACGATGAGGCCACATGGGCTCAGCTCGCCCCGATGCTCGGCGGCGGCGAACGCTTCCGGCCCCCGCGCGTGCGCGACATTGCGACAGCGACGGGGCGCGCCGAGCGCGAGGTGCGCAGGCTGTTCAAGCTCGCAGGACGCATGGGCCGCGCCGATGAGGTCGCCCATGATCATTTCTTCCTGCGCGCGACCGTGAGCGAGATGGTCGGCATCGTCGCCGATCTCGCGGCGCACGCCGATGGCGGCGTCTTCACGGCCGCGCAGTTCCGCGATAGGGTCGTGAACGGCCGCAAGGTCGCGATCCAGATCCTCGAATTCTTCGACCGCCACGGCGTCACCCACAACCGCGACGACCTGCGCCGTGTCGTGAGGCATCGCCTCGACCTGTTCGGGCCGGTGACCCCGGCGAACGCTGCGAACGATGGCGATGGCGAGACCAATGAGCCGGCCGATCTGAAGATCGCCGATGGAGGAGAATCGTCCCCGGTGGGGCGTCCGGACTTCAAATCCGGGTGAGGCAGCGCGTCTGTCTCGGGTGGGTTCGACTCCCGCTCTCTTCCGCCACTTCCTGTCTGATGTTTTCTCGCCAGAGACGTCTCGTCAGACGATATCGATGCCGGCTTCGCCCGCGGCCACGGATCCGATGACGCGTGCGCCGGGATAGCCGGCGGCCTCGATGGCATCACGCAGCGCGTCGGCACGTTCGGGCGCACAGGCGACCAGCAGCCCGCCCGACGTCTGCGGATCGGTCAGCAGCGCCCGCTGCCACGCACCGCCGGCGGCCGGCAGCACGACCTGATCGCCATAGCTCGCCCAGTTTCGCGCCGACGCGCCCGTGACATAGCCGGCCCGCGCGAGATTCTCCGCCTCGCGAAACAGCGGCACGCGGTCCCATGCGATGCGCAGGCGCACGCCGGCGCCGCGCGCCATTTCGAGCCCATGCCCGAGCAGGCCGAAGCCGGTGACGTCGGTGATGGCATGGACGTCGGCGTCCGCGCCGAGCGTCGCGCCGACGCGGTTGAGCAGCGTGGTTGAGGCCATCATCTCGGCATAGGCCGCCGGCGACAGCGCCTGCTTCTTGAACGCCGCGGAGTACACCCCGACGCCGAGGCCTTTGGTCAGGATCAGGGCGTCGCCGGGCCGCGCGCCCGCGTTGCGGCGGACGTTGGCGGGATGGCACAGGCCGATCACCACAAGGCCATAGATCGGCTCGGCGGAATCGATGGAATGGCCGCCGGCCACGGGAATGCCGGCTTCGGCGCAGATCGATGCGCCGCCGTCGAGGATGGCGCGGACCATCTCGATCGGCAGCTTGCCGAGCGGCATGCCGAGAATGGCGAGCGCCATGATCGGCCGCCCGCCCATGGCATAGACGTCAGACACCGCATTCGCAGCCGCGATGCGGCCGAAATCATGGGGATCGTCGACCACCGGCATGAAGAAGTCGGTGGTCGCGATGACGCAGGTGCTGTCGTCGACCTGCCAGACCGCGGCGTCGTCGCCGGTTTCGGTGCCAACCAGAAGCTGCGCGAACGGCACGGCCGACGAACGGCCCGCAAGCAGTTCCTGCAACACCGACGGCGCCAGCTTGCAGCCGCAGCCGCCGCCATGGGCGAGGTCCGTCAGTCGGAAGGAGGATGACACCATGAACGGCAGGCTCCCACCATCGGCCGATCCGCAGTGCATCCGCACGATGGCGCGCGCAGCACGGCCGACCCGGTCTCACGATAGGTGCAATGCGAGGCCGCGACAAGGAGCGCGGCTTACGCGCTGCGCATCGTTCCCCGCGCGTTCAGCCGACCAGCAGCAACGGATGCGGCGCATGCCGCGACCAGCCGGCCTCGGCGACCAGCATATCGAGCCCGAGCGACGCCAGATCGTCGGCGACCGGATCGGCCTGCATGTCCTGCCTCTGGTAGATCATCTTCGCATAGGTGCGGCAGGCGCCGCAGGTCTCAGCCTTGACCACGCCGTTGTCGCCCTCGATGCCCTCCAGCGCGATGGCGCGGGAGTCGCCGCAGGTGATGCAGACAGCTCGGACATGGTTCCAGGCGCTCGCGCACAGCGAGCAATGCAGATAGCGCGTGCCGGGCGTCGCCCCCGACACCGTGACCAAACCCGCGCTCGGCGTCGAGCCGCAGCAGGGACACAGCCCGCGCTGCTCCAGCAGATGGAGCGTGTCGAGCGGTAGCCGGGCGGCCATGGCCGCGAAATAGACCTGCAGCGCGGCCGCGACATAGACCGCCGCGCCGGCCTGCGCCGTCGCGAGGCGTCCCCGCAGGAAGCCGTCGGCGAGCTCTTCGACGGTCCCGGCATCGGCCGACGCGAGCGCCGCGATCGACTGTCGGGCCGGCGCCGGCACGCCGGCGACATCGAGATGATCCCGGAAAACCGCAAGGCTGCCGCGCCAGGCGCCATCACGGCGATGACCGTCCGCCGACAGCGGCGGCAGGCCGGCGGCGACCGCCTGCACCACCGCGCCCTCGGGCAGCGCCGCGAGATCGACCATAGCACCGGCCGCGGCATGCTGCGCCGACGACAGCCGCGCTATGAACGCCAGCCAGTCCGCCATCGGATGACCGGTCGCCTGATCCTGCAACCGCGCCGCCGTCCGGGCAAAGCGCGTCAGCGGATCGGGCAGCACGATGGCCGCGGGCGCCGTGACGCCACCTGTCGGCCCTTCCCAGCGTCCCTTGGGCGGAAGCTCGCCCTGCCTCACCGCACGGCCTCCCTCATGACACGTCGGTGCGGCGCGGCACGGGGCCGTGCGAGCCCGTCTCGACCAGGCGCCGGAACCACTTGCGATGATGGCGATAAGCCCAGCCTGGCGTGACATAGCCCTGGGTCATGGCCCGCATCGAGCCGCGGATCCACAGGCCGGCATAGACATGGGTGATCCACACCAGGATCGCCGCGATCGCCGCGAGGCTGTGCAGCAGCAGTGCGACGCGCTGCTGCTCGATGCTGGTGTAAGCAGCGAAATAGACCTCCCAGACCACGAGGCCGGTGAAGAACAGTACCGGCACCAGCAGCGCCATCGCCCAGAACACGAACTTCTGACCGGCATTGAAGCGAGGCACCTCGGGGACGCCCTCCTCGTCGTTAACCAGCACGCGGTCGATGGCGCGCAGCCAGCGGATGTCGTCGCGCGACCACATCTCGTCGCGCCAGAACTGCACGATCATGCCCATGTAGCTGACGAACAGCACGCAGCCGATCCAGGGATGGGCGGCGCGCGTCCACTGCCCCCCGCCGAACAGGTTCGACAGGAAGAACAGCATCGGGTGGAACATGGCGAGGCCGGACAGCACCAGCAGCACGAAGCAGATGCCGGTGATCCAGTGGTTGATCCGCATCGCCGCGGAATAGCGCAGGATGGTGCCTTCGGGCTGTGTCATCGCGATCCGTCCGCTGCGTCCATCAGCCGGCGCGCCTTGGCCTCGTCCTCCGGCTGCACGTCGTTGGGCCCGGCGGTGATCCAGTGCAGGAATCCGGCCAGTGCGCCGAAGGCAAGGCCCGCCAGCGCCACCGGCTTGATCAGGCCTTTCCAGAACGTGACGAAGTGGCTGATATGGGGATTGTCCGGCAGGCCGGAATAGATCGCCGGCTTGTCGGCGTGGTGCAGCACATACATCACATGCGTGCCGCTGACGCCCGGCGGATCATACAGGCCGGCGTTGTCGAATCCGCGCGACTTGAGATCGGCGATACGCTCGCCCGCCCAGTCGGTCATGTCGGTCTTGGAGCCGAACATGATCGCGCCGGTCGGACACGCCTTGACGCAGGCCGGCTCGAGGCCGACGCCGACGCGGTCCGAGCACAGCGTGCACTTGTAGGACTTGTGGTCCTCCTGGCTGATGCGAGGGATGTCGAACGGGCACCCCTTGACGCAATAACCGCAGCCGATGCACGCGTCGCTGATGAAGTCGACGATGCCGTTGGCATACTGCACGATGGCGCCGGGCGCCGGACAGGCCTTGAGGCAACCCGGGTCCTCGCAATGCATGCAGCCGTCCTTGCGAATCAGCCATTCGAGGTTGCCCTTGTCGTCCTCCCACTCGGCGAACCGCATCAGGGTCCACACCGAGGGACTGAGATCCATCGGGTTCTCGTAGGCGCCTTCGAAATGGCCGACCTCGGGCCGCAGGTTGTTCCACTCCATGCACGCCGACTGGCACGCCTTGCAGCCGATGCAGCGCGTCACGTCGATGAGCTTGGCGACCTCCTGCTCATGGTTGCGTGCCGACGGCGGCGTCAGGGTCGTCGCCGAGCGCCTGATGTAGTTCTGGGACTGCAGGTCCGACATCGACTGCTCCTTCAGGCCGCGGGCCCGTCCGCCTTCTCGACATTGACCAGGAACGCCTTGAACTCCGGCGTTTGCGTGTTGGCATCACCGACTGACGGCGTCAGCGTGTTGGCGCCAAAGCCCTTGCGCGCCTGCCCCGTGAAGCCCCAGTGCAAGGGAACGCCGATGACATGGACATCCCTGCCGTCGACGGTCAGCGGCTTGATGCGCTTGGTGACATAGGCCTTGCAGACGATGAAGCCGCGCTTCGACGACACCCGCACCCAGCCGCCCTGCGCGATCCCCTTCTGCCGCGCCAGCACCTCGCCGATCTCGACGAACTCCTCCGGCTGCAGGATGGCATTGATCAGTGCGTGCTTGGTCCAGAAGTGGAAGTGCTCGGTGAGGCGGTAGGTCGTGCCGACATAGGGAAACTCGGCCGCCGTCCCCATGTTGTTGCGATCTTCGGCGAACACCCGCGCAACCGGATTGTTGCTGACCTTGGGATGCAGCACGTTGGGCAGCGGCGACTCGAACGGCTCGTAGTGTTCGGGGAACGGGCCGTCGACCATCTGGTCGCGCGCGAACAGCCGCCCGGTGCCTTCGGCGTTCATGATGAACGGGCCGACGCCATCAGACGGTTTCGTCGTCGGCGTGTAGTCGGGCACGTCGATGCCGGTCCACTGCGTGCCGTTCCACTCGATGATCGGCTTTTTCGGATTCCACGCCTTGCCGTCGGGATCGGCGCTGGCGCGGTTGTAGAGAATGCGCCGGTTGGCCGGCCACGCCCATGCCCAGTTCGGCGCGATGCCCTGCTCGCGCGGATCGGACGCGTCGCGGCGCGCCATCTGGTTGCCCTTCTCGGTGAAGCAGCCGGCGAAGATCCAGCAGCCGCTCGCCGTCGTGCCATCGTCACGCAACTGGGCGAAGCCATCGAGCAGCTTGCCCCCGGGGACCGTCACCGCGCCGCTGGCGTCCTTGAGATCGACCAGCGCACGGCCGTTCATGTCCTTGGCGAGTTCCTCGGGATCGGGCTCCAACGGATCGCTGTAGTTCCAGCTGACATTGAGCAGCGGATCGGGGAAAGCGCCGCTTTCCTTGCGATAGAGTTCGCGCAGGCGATGGAAGATCGCGCTCATAATCCAGATGTCGGACTTGGCCTCGCCCGGCGCATCCGCCGCCTTCCAGTGCCACTGCAGCCAGCGCGCCGAGTTGACCAGCGAGCCGTTCTCCTCGGCAAAGCAGGTCGTCGGCAGCTGGAACACTTCCGTCTGGATCTTCGCCGGCTCCGACGGATTCTGCGGCCCGAAATCTTCCCAGAACCGCGAGGTCTCGGTGTCGAGCGGATCCATGGTGATCAGGAACTTGAGCTTGCCGAGCGCGCGGCGGATCTTGCCGCGATCCGGGAATGCCTGCATCGGGTTGAAGCCCTGGCAGATATAGCCGGTGAGCTCGCCATTGTTCATCATCTCGAACGCGCGGATGATGTCGTAGAGCGGCACGTCGAGCTTGGGCAGCCAGTCGTAGGCCCAGTTGTTGTCGGCGGTAGCGGCGGCGCCGAACATCGCCTTCTGGAAGCTCACGAAGAACTTGCGGTAGTTCTGCCAGTAGCTGATCTGGCCGGGCCGCAGCGGCTTGAACTGCCGCGTCTTCATGTAGTCGTCGACCGTCGTCTCGTGGTCGGCCGGCAGCGTCAGGTAACCCGGCATCTGGTTGGACAGCAGGCCGACGTCGGTCAGGCCCTGGATGTTGGAATGGCCACGCAGCGCATTCATGCCGCCGCCGGCGACGCCGATGTTGCCGAGCAGCAGCTGGACGATCGCCATGGTGCGGATATTCTGGGCGCCGACCGAGTGCTGCGTCCAGCCCAGCGCGAACAGGCTGGTCATCGCCTGGTCGGGCCGCGCCGTCGAGGCGATCAGGTCGTAGACCTGCTGGACCTTGTCTGGCGGCGTGCCGCAGATGCGCGACACCATCTCAAGCGAATAGCGCTCGACATGCTGGCGCAGCAGGTTGATGACGCAGCGCGGATGCTGCCAGGTGTCGTCGACCCTGGCGAAGCCGTCGTCGCCGAGCTCGAAATCCCAGGTCGAGCGGTCGTAGGTCCGTGCCTCCTCCTGATAGCCGCTGAACAGGCCCTGGTCGAAGCCGAATCCTTCCTTCACGATGAGCCCGGCATTGGTGTAGTGCCGGACATAGGCGTGCTGGATCTTGTCCTTCTCCAGCAGGTAGCGGATCAGGCCGCTGAGGAAGGCGATGTCGGTGCCCGGGCGGATCGGGGCGTAGAGATCGGCGACCGATGCCGTGCGCGTGAACCGCGGATCGACCACGACGAGCTTCGCCGCGTTCTCGATCTTGGCCTCGATCACCCACTTGAAGCCGCAGGGATGCGCTTCGGCGGCATTGCCGCCCATCACGATCACCACATTGGCATTCTTGATGTCCTGCCAGGTGTTGGTCATCGCACCGCGACCGAATGATGGGGCCAGACTGGCCACCGTCGGTCCGTGTCAGACACGCGCCTGGTTGTCGAACACCACCATGCCGAGGGAGCGCGCGACCTTCCAGGTCAGGTACGCAGTCTCCGACGACGATGCCGACGCCGCCAGCATGCCGACGCTGGTCCAGCGGTTGACGGTCGCCCCGTCCTTGTTCTTCGCAATGAAGTTCCTGTCGCGGTCGTCCTTCATCAGCCGGGCGATGCGCTCGATCGCGAAGTCCCAGGTCACTTCCTTGAATGCGCCCCCTCCGGGGGCGCGATACCTGGGTTTCTTCAGCCGTGTCGGCGCGTGCACCACATCGAGCAGTGCTGCGCCCTTCGGGCACAGCGTGCCGCGGTTCACCGGGTGATCGGGGTCGCCCTCGATATGAATGATGTTGGAACGGGCGTTCTTGGCGCGGTCGCCCATGCTGTAGATCAGGATGCCGCAGGCGACGGAACAGTAAGTGCAGGTGTTCCGCGTCTCGGTCGTCGCCGCCAGCTTGAACGGCCGCACTGCCGCCGCCAGCGCCTCGCCGTCATACCCGAAGCCGAGGGCGCCGAGACCGGACGCCGCAAGACCCGCGCCTGTCAGTTTGATGAAACCACGACGGCTCAGTTCCATGATCTGCTCCTGCATTCCATCGAATGGTCGAACGATCAGGCCGCGGACAGCGGGACCTACCATGGCATCTTACATCGCCCTAGGAATATAGCCATGAGGGGTTTTGCGGGGCGAGCGCGCTGGCAAGCGTCGTCAGGCGCACCGACAACGCCGAAACGCGTCTTTTGTGCGAAGCAAAACGCTGTCATCACGCCGGCGTGATTCCCGGCACCACAGCGACTAACCGCGACGCCCGAGCTGGCCGGTGACGCTGGCGATGCGGTCGGCCGGCACGGCGCCACCGGCGCGATCACGCGACCGGGGGGGCGTCCACCCGCCGGATGCGCTGGACTCGGACGGCTGGCCACTGCCCGGCCAGAAGGTCAGGACAAGGACAACGGCCAGATTGACGAGACCACCGATGATCGTGCCGTGATGGCGCGGCTCCAGCGACAGATCCGGCAGCTTGCTCGCGAGCGCATAGTCGAGGGCGCTCAGCGCGATCCAGGCGGAGACGACACAGACCGGATCCCAGCCGATATCGCGGATCCGCATCGAGGTCAGCATGAAAGTCGCCACGAGATAGAAACCGGCCAGCGCCAGCGCGGGCCAGCCCGCCTCGCCCAGCGAGTGCGGCACGCGCCCGGACGCAGCGGCATGATAGAGGGAATAGGCGACGAAAAACGCCAGGATCGTGGTCACGATCCCGAGCACGATGCTGCCGAAGAAGAACTTCAGCCGGCCGATCCTGGCATTCAGACCGAAAATCATCCCGAGCATCGCGCAGCCCTCGTGGGTCGCGGTACCGTGCATACCCACGGTTTCCAACCCCTGAAGACACCATGGAACTTGCGTGACGCGGTTTCCGGACAGTTAAGGAGGCTGCGGAATCCTCGAGGGAGTCGGCCGCCTCGCGCCAGAGCGTTTCAGCGAGACGCCGACCCGGACGATCCGTTGCTTCGCACAATACAGCTCCGTTGTCATGTGGTACCGATCCGACGGTCGCTCGGCGAACCATCGGACGGCCGGCGACACCTGCCGAAAAGGAAAGGCACGATGACAATCATCATCACCGCCTTTGAACGCTCCCCCGATGGCGGCCGGGGACTGGCGCGCGACACCCGCGTGCGCTGGGCGCTCGAGGAGGTCGGGCAGCCCTATGACGTGCGGCCCATGTCGTTCGCAGCGATGAAAGAGCCCACGCATCTGGCGCGTCAGCCTTTCGGCCAGATCCCCACGTTCGAGGACGGCGATCTCGTGCTGTTCGAGACCGGCGCGATCGTACTCCATCTCGCCGGGCGCCACGCCGGCCTGTTGCCGGACGATGCGAATGCGCGGGCACGCGCGATCGCCTGGATGTTCGCCGCCGTCAACACGGTGGAGCCGCCGATCCTCGAACGCGAAACCGCGCGGCTGCTGGAGCGCGATGCAAGCTGGTATGAGCAGCGCCTGCCCCATGTCGAGGGGCGTGTGCGCCATCGACTGAAGCAACTCTCGGAGCGTCTGGCCGACGCCGACTGGCTCGACGGCGCCTTCAGCGCGGGCGACCTGATGATGGTGTCGGTGCTGCTGCGGCTGAAATCGTCCGGCATGCTGGACGACTATCCCAATCTCGCCGCCTACCTCGCCCGCGGCGAAGCGCGCCCCGCCTACCGGCGCGCCTTCGCGGCGCAACGGGCGATTTTCACCACGGCGCAGAAGACCGAGATTTGAGCCTTGCCCACGGCACGACATCGCGAGCATGTGACCTGTCCGAAGGGCAAAGCCTGCGAAAGCGACTTCGGCGGCCGCAAGCTGTGGGACACGCGGACGCTGGCGGGCTGATGCGTCGCCTCGAACCAGGATTCTGGTTCGAGGCTTAGCCACAGCTTTCGACATCGGTTGCTTGCGCCGTAACGGGCAATCGATGAAGCTTGGCATGGTCGCAAGAGATCTGGACCACGCGACGAACACAGCGCCCCGGGGCCACCGCGGGGCGCTGTATCGTTCCAGGTATCCCGGCGGACTCAATCGAGCCTGTACATGAGAGCCGGTTCACGGCTTCGCACGCGCGTGACAGACGTCATTCGCCGTGCCGTTGCCTGAACGACGTGCGTGCCTGCGTCCCGTCTCCCCAGAAGCCAGGCCCCCCGCGACGGCGTCCCATCGCTCGAAAGCGACTTTTATCCCCACCGCAAGGAAGAGGAGAGTTCGATGCTGCTGACACGTCAACTGCTCGTCACGCTGAGTGCCTGTATGGTCTCGACCACGTTTGCGCTGGCTGCACCGCCGAGCGCCAGCGTCGCCGATTACGGCGCCGTCGGTGATGGCGTCACCAACGACACCACGGCGTTCAATCAGTGCCTGTCCGGCAACACGATCTGCTGGGTCAATCCCGCCAAAATCTATGCAGTCAAGGACGTTGTGATCAACAACAGCAACCGCCTGATCGGCCTTGCCAACATCGAATACGGCACCAGCACGGCTGCGACCGCAAGCGCCAGGCCTGTCCTGATCGGCTTCGCCGGCGCGACCAACGTTCTGAACGTATCTGCCGTCTCCAAGGGCGCCGCCATCGACGGCATCTTCATCGACTGCAAGAGCAACAGCGTCAACGGCATTTCCGGCGGCAGCTTCCAGCTCATCGTCAATGACGCGACCATCGTCGGCTGCGCCAACGGCATCGGAGGAAGCGCCTATACCGGCGGCATCCACATCATGAACACGACGTTCGGGGGCAATACCACGGGGCTTGCCAACATCGTCGATTCCTTCGTGATGAATGCGGACTTCGCCAACAATGCCAGCAACGGCATTTATCTCGGCGCCGGCTCCAACGCCAACACGATCGTCAACTGCCGCTTCGAATGGAATCAGGGCTTCGGCATCCTGAGCTACGGCGGCACCGAGGCTAACAGCATTTCCAACAGCCTGTTCGATCGCAACTATTCCGCCGGCCTCGGCCTCATCGGCGTCACCGGCATGACGGTGTCGAACTCCGTGTTCTTCAGAAACGGCCGCAACAACGTCGCCCCCGACCAGAACACGCAGATCTATGTCAGCGGATCGAAGAACATCAGCATCAGCGGCGGCCTGAGCAAGGTCGGCCAGGACGACGGCGGCACGGGCACTTATACCCCGGCCTATGTCTTTTCCTACGATCCGGGTTCGCCCAGCAGCAATATCACGATTTCCGGGTTCGCGACCTCCGGGCTGTTCAACGCGACGACCAACCCGACGGGATCGTACACCACCGCGCCGGTGGAAGGCACCGAACCCGCAGCCGGCTATAGCGTGCTCGGCGTCAACGACATCGCGACGACGCTGCCGGCGATCGCCGGAATCACGGCCTTCGCGAGCGGCGGGCAGACCAACGCCACGCAGCTCTCGGCTTCGGTCAACACCGTGTCCACGGCGAGCGCGGCGAATGCGTCCGTCAAACTGACGCCCTGCATCGCAGGCCGCCAGCAGACGGTCGCCAATCTCGGCGCCAATTCCATTCAGGTGTTCGGCTCAAGCCCCAACACCATCAATAGTATTGCGACAGGAACAGGCGTCGCCCAGGCCGCCGGAAAGATTGCGACTTACGTTTGCACCGGGTCCGGCAACTGGACGCGTCTGCTCAGCAATTGATGGAATCGAGGCTGCGGTTCAATCCGCGGCAGCCAAGTCTGTCGGCGCGCACCCGGACTGCGGCGCGCGCTGGCCCGGTCGATCGTACCCGAGATCTTGAACACTGGCACCGCGACGAAGATCGTTGGA
The DNA here is from genome assembly GCF_018131225.1 of Bradyrhizobium sp. U87765 SZCCT0048. Classification (GTDB taxonomy): domain Bacteria; phylum Pseudomonadota; class Alphaproteobacteria; order Rhizobiales; family Xanthobacteraceae; genus Bradyrhizobium_A. The sequence goes on from NZ_JAFCMM010000002.1 coordinate 44,308, forward strand.
ATATCTCAATCTCCTGCGTCGCTTGAGCTCATCCTGCACCGGATGTTCACGGGATATCGGTGGTTGCTGGTGGTTGCCAGACCGATGGGAAGCGAACGCCCTTTCCGTCAGTCCATGAACCGCTCCAGCTTGAACCGGCGGCGCGGCCATGACGTGCCATGACCGTCGCCCTGCCGAGGTTCGATCGTCGCACACGACCGGTCCGGACGCGACGCGAGATCGCAACTGTCAGAAGTTGCGGCCGCGCCGTCCCTGGATACGCAGCAGCGCCGCAACCAGCGCGTCGATGTCGTCGCGCGTGTTATAGAGAGCAAGGGATGGGCGAACGCTGCTCTCGAAACCGAAGCGCCGAAGAATCGGCTGCGCGCAGTGGTGCCCGGCACGAACCGCGATGCCCTCCTGATCGAGCGCCTTCCCCACATCCTCTGTCTTGCAGCCATCGAGAACGAACGACAGCACACCCGCTCGTTCGCGAGGCACGGCAATGAACTTCAGGCCAGGAATCGTCAGCAGCCCCTGCGTCGCATAATCGAGCAATTCATGCTCATAAGCGGCGACGTTGCTCATGCCGATACGAGTGAGGTAGTCGATCGCTGCTCCGAGCCCGATCGCATCGGCAATGTTACCGGTTCCCGCCTCGAAACGCTCTGGCGCGCCCTGGAAAACGGTTCGCTCGAACGTCACATCGGCGATCATGTTGCCGCCGCCCTGCCAGGGCGGCATCGTTTCCAGCTCGCTGGCCCGCCCATAGACCACACCGATTCCCGTCGGCGCGAACATCTTGTGGCCGGAGAATACATAGAAGTCGGCGCCCAGAGCCTGCACGTCCACCGGCATATGGCAAATGCCCTGCGCACCGTCGATCACAACACGGGCGCCATGGCGACGGGCGATCTCGGTCATTTCCTTCGCAGGGGTAATGGTACCAAGAACGTTCGAGACCTGCGTGAACGACACAATGCGCGTCCGCGGGTTGAACAGCTTCTCATACTCCTCGAGGATGATCTGCCCGCTGTCGTCGACAGGCGCGACCCTCAGCCTGGCTCCCTTTTCAACCGCGATCTGCTGCCACGGCACGATGTTCGCGTGGTGCTCGAGGTGAGACACGACAATCTCGTCGCCCTCGCTGATATTGCGGCGCCCCCATGCCTGGGCGATCAGGTTGATGCCTTCCGTCGTGCCGCGCACAAAGATGATGTCGCGTGTGGACGGAGCGTTGATGAATGCGCGGATCTTTTCGCGCGCCGATTCATAGGCGTCGGTCGAGCGGGCAGCCAGCGTGTGGGCCGCCCGATGGATATTCGAGTTCTCGTGCGTATAGAAGTGAACGAGCCGGTCGATCACCGCGCGAGGCTTCTGGGTGGTCGCGCCATTGTCGAGCCACACCAGTGGTCTTCCGTTCACCTGCTGGTCGAGGATCGGAAAATCGCGGCGGAAGATATGCGCGTCGAATGCACGGGTGCCCGATAGCGGAACGGAAGGCACATCCGCACGATGCTGAATCGCAAGGGCCCCGAGATCGAGCACGTCGAGGTGCTGTGGAAACGAGGCCGTGGTCGACGTTCTCGGCCGCTCGACCTCCACCGGATGATGCGGCGCGACGGCGGAAAATGGCACGGCGGGTGCCGAGGACTGCGGCAGCAGACGATGATCGAACGCGAGTTCGCCGGCCTGGAAGCGCTCCGGCAGCGTCGCGAAATCGACGTGGCGGTGCAGAGCAGGATCGGCAGCAGGCTGCGGCACGACACCGTCGGACGCAGCGGTGTCCGGGCGTGAAAATCCCTGGGGTGCCCGTAGCTCGGCGGCCTGTATCAAAGATGGCCCCCGATCCCCGGAAAAAGCCGGCGCCGATGGGGGCGCGGCGCCGCCGGACGGAAAGGGAAGCGCAGACGAACCGGGATTGTTGTTCGGCGTAAGCGGCACCGGAGCCGGCGGTACCCCCGGAATCGAACCGTAGGCAGGCTCGACCGCAAACAGCGATGCGGACGGAAGAGCCGCACCGGGCGCAGGCGTTGATGGCGCTGGCGGCGCGGCAAAGAGAGCGTTCGCCATGCGCGCGATCAATGATGGATCCAGAGCCCCGGCCGCACGCGCGGCGCCGAGATCCAACCCTTCCAAGTCGGGTAATTCGGTCGGATTGGTCATCGGGGCCACCTCAAGCCGGTTTTGCCTGTCCCTGATACTTGTCGCCGTATTCGTGATACTTGCCGACCTCGACGTCATCGAGCACGCCGAGGGCGTCTTCCGTCAGAACAGCGATCGAGCAGTAGAGCGAGATCAGATAGGACGCGATCGCCTTGCGGTTGATACCCATGAAGCGCACGGAGAGGCTCGGCGTCACCTCGCCGGGCACGCCGGGCTGAAACAGGCCGACGACCCCCTGCTTTTTCTCGCCGGTGCGCAGAAGCAGGATCTTGGTCCTGCCGGCAGCGTCGAACGGCACCTTGTCAGATGGCACCAGCGGGATTCCCCGCCAGGTAATGAATGGTGAACCGAACATCGTGACCGTGGGCGGGGGCACACCGCGGCGCGTACATTCCCGGCCGAAGGCCGCGATCGCCCTGGGATGTGCCAGAAAGAAGTTCGGCTCCTTCCAGACCCGCGCGAGCAGTTCGTCAAGATCGTCCGGGGTCGGCGCACCACCCCGCGTGGCGATCCGCATCGAAGGCGCGGTATTGGCAAGAAGACCATACTCGCTGTTGTTGATGAGTTCGCCTTCCTGACGTTCCTTGACCTTCTCAATCAGCAGCCGCAGTTGCTCCTGAACCTGGTCGAAGGGATGGCTGTAAAGATCCGACACACGGGTCTGAACATCGAGCACCGTCGTCACTGCGTTCAAAAAGTATTCGCGAGGCTGCTCTTCATAGTCCACGAACGTCTCAGGCAAATCCGGATCGCGATCACGCGGCGGGCTGCACTGTACGTCGAACGACGATGCAGCGGTCGCCCCGCGTGTCTCCTTGACCCGGTTGAGACGGAAGATACCGGCTTCAACCGGCGTCCACTGCAGCAACGGCACAAGCCATCGCGGTGAGATACCGCCCCACTGCGCACGGGTTTTCGTGGCATTGGCAAGTTGGCGCGCTGCGCCTTCAGCCAGGGTTCGTCGGGACTCCGTATCGTCGGCCATCGGCATTCTCCAATCCGGTCGTGCTGATCAGCAAGTGGAATTCGTGGGATTTTAATCCCCCGGTCGACAGCAAATGACAATACGATACTGCAAACGGCCGCGCACGCAGCACAATTTTACTCCGCTATAACGGAGGACCTGTAGCGTATCGCGGATATACGGAGCGATCACTGCAACATTGTAGGGCGGCATGATCAAACGCGGTAGTTGAGCCTGGCCCGCGCGCGGGCGCGTTGCCCTGACAATTCCGACTGAATTTGCCTGACGGCTGCCAGCGTCGCAGAATTTTCGTCGGCTCCCTGGGGAAAAATCCGGTCGCTGTCGATACACGCAGCGAAGTTCAACCGTTTGAAGGCCGCGAGCAGATCCGGGCGAACACCGGCGAGCGAGACCGACAGTCCCTCGCGCCGCGCGTCTCGCAGGAATTGTTCGAGATGCTCGAGGCTGACGACATCCGGGTTGCGAACGCGTTTGAGACGCAGCAGGATGTTCCTGACGTGCGCACTGCCAGCCTGCTCCTTGATGCGATGCAAGATACGCTCCAGTTCCGGCCCCGCACCGAAGAACAACTCACCCTCGAGATCGTAGAGCAGAAACCCGTCATTCGAAGCCTCGGATGACAAGCGTTCACGCACCACATCATAGTCATCGACGATCAGCTCAACCGCCCTCATCTTCGCGGCCCGCGGCACGAACAGCAGGATCGACAGCGCAACGCCGATGATGATGGCAAGGTCGAGCCCGAAAGCGACTGCCGATAACGCCGTTATCGCCACGACGCTGGCATCGAGCCGGGAGGCGCGAACGGCATAGACAACGCGCGTGACGTCGACAAGCCGCGAGGCTGTCAGAAGAAGCAGCGCCGCCAGCGCCGGCTTGGGCACGTACCGCGCCAATGGCGCGAAGGCGATCACGGCCACCGCCACGAACGCCGCCGTGAGAATGCCGGAAAAGCGGGTCGCCGCGCCGGCTTGAAAGTTGATCGCCGAGCGGGACAGCGAACCGGAACCGGGCAAGCACTGAAAGAAGCCGCCGGCCAGGTTGGCAAGTCCCTCCGCGAGACATTGCCGATTGAAGTCAAGCGGTTGACGCGTCTGATGTGCGATCGATTTCGCGATGGCAAGCGCCTCGAGAAGGCCGAGGAATGCTATTGCCACACTGTCGGACGCAAGGTCCGCCGCCCAGCCGAGCTGCACAGTTGGCACATGGAATGAAGGCAGATCGCCCGGTATCGCGCCAGCAACCCCGATGGCGGTCCTGCCGTCGGAGCCGGGAACCGTCCATCCCGCGAGATAAGCGCCGACGCCGACGATCAACAGGACGGCAAGCATGTCGAACTGCGGCCAATGATAGCGCCTGACCAGATGGCGCAGCCCGATCGCGAGGACCAGCGTCACCGCCGTCACCAGAACAGCCTTGCTGTTGATCGCATCACCTGCCGTCAACGTCAGCCAGAGCCGATACAAGATGTGCTGCGCACCCGTACCTTTGTCTCGCACGCCGAGCGCGTTGCTCACCTGGCCGACTGCCAGCAGAAAGGCGGCTGCGCTCATGAAGCCAAGGATGACCGACTCGGAGATATAGCGCGTCAGGTCGCCGAGACGAAGCACCGCAATCGCGATCTGGATCGCACCGACCATGGCGCCGAGCAGAAACATCGCCTGCACGGCCTCGACACGCTGATCGGCATCGAACATGGAAAGCGCGCTGAACACGACCAGGGAGATCGCGCTCGTCGGGCCGTTGATCAGATGCGACGATGATCCGAAGATCGACGCCACTGCCGTGACGAGGATCGCCGAGTATAGGCCATAGCGCGGATCGACCCCCGCCAGCAGCGCATAGGCCATTCCTTGTGGCAGCGAAATCGCGGCGACCGTGAGACCGGCAATGAGGTCGCGGCGAAGTGTATCCCGACCATAGACAATCATGCGTTTCACTTGTTTCGCAGCACAAAGGCAGCCTGGATGACGCCATCCTCGGCAAAAAACCTGGCATAAGCATCGTTCCAGTCGCGAGCGATGGCCGTCACGGGAACGAGTTCGAGCGAGGGGAAAACGACGCCAGCCTTCTGCGCCGCTTCCGGCTTGAAGGGACGGTATCCGAGTCGCGCGATCGTCTCCTGCGCAGGGTCGCTGAACAGAAACAGCAGATAGGCGCGCACGTCATCGCGACTTGCCTTGCGGACCGCATCGCTATCGATCCATGCGACGCTGGGTTCGGCGAGAATGCTGACCGGTGGATACACGATATCGAGTTCGCCGCGCGACTCGGCGACCTCACGTATCGCTTCGTTTTCCCAGGTGATATGGACATCGCCTCCCTCGGAATTGGCAAAGCGCAGCGCGGCCCCGCGTGCGCCCTCGTCAAACACCGGTACCTGCCGGAACAGCGCACGCAGGAAGGTCACGGCCTCGGATTCCGAACCTCCGCGCGTCGTCACCGCGGCCCACGCCGCCAGCGCGGCAAGCTTGCCGTTTCCCGATGTCCTGGGATCGGGCATGACGATTTCGAGACCCGGCGCAAGGAGATCGGTCCAGTCCTTGATCCCTCGTGGATTGCCATGGCGGACCACGAAGACAATGGTCGAGGTGTATGGAACCGCATGATTGGGCAGCCGCTCTGTCCAGTCCTGAGCGACGAACCCCCGCTTGCGCAAGCTGTCGATATCTGGCGCCAGCCCCAGCGTCACGACATCGGCTGGCTGCTCGCCATTCGCGACTTTCCGCGCCTGGCGCGACGAGCCACCATGCGACTGAACGATGGTCAGATGCCTGCCGCTTTGTCTTGCGTAGGCTGCCGCAAATTGCGGATTGATCGCCTCATAGAGTTCGCGTGTCGGATCGTAAGAGACGTTGACGATGCGATAAGGGGCATCCTTCGGCAGATTCTTGATCGCAATCGCCGACAGCCCTGCGACCGCCGCCACCACGGCCCCGACGTTCAACCATCTCTGCAGGTCGCGCACGATCGTCTCCAAAACCAAGCCGGGATGTTGACGAGGCCATGGCCGTTTTTCAATCGATCGATGTCAAAAACGATGAATGCCGCACGGATCGCGGGAGTCGCAGCATATTCTTCCGCGACATCCATGGGGGGGGAACATAACCGCGCGACTATCTGCAAAAGGCTGCTCCAGCGGAGATCGCGCTGGCGCTGCTTCCTGCACTTGGGACAGGGCAGCGTCAGGGGGACTTATGAGGCTTTCCTGGTCGGCCTACGGCGGCACCGAGGCCAACAGCATTTCCAACAGCCTGTTTGATCGCAACTATTCCGCCGGCCTCGGCCTCATCGGCGTCACCAGCATGGCGGTGTCGAACTCCGTGTTCTTCAGAAACGGCCGCAACAACGTCGCCCCCGACCAGAACGCGCAGATCTATGTCAGCGGATCGAAGAACATCAGCATCAGTGGCGGCCTGAGCAAGGTCGGCCAGGACGACGGCGGCACCGGCACTTATACCCCGGCCTGACGCCTAGCACGCTGTAGCCGGCGGCGCGTCGCGACCGGGCCAGGCGTCGCCCAGGCCGCTGGAGATCGCGACCTACGTCTGCACCGGCTCCGGCAACTGGACGCGGCTGCTCAGCAATTGATGGGATCGAGGCTGCAGTTCCCCCGTAGCGCCCCTGATGGTGCGGGCGCGACGGGTTATCGCTCGACGATAACCGGACGGCCTGCGACCGTGGCGCGCTTCCAGACGATACACGAGGCGTTGCGCACGGCGCGCGGCGATTGATTGAACCAGCGCCGGAACGCGCGGTGGAAAGTGCTGACATCCTTGAAACCGAGGTTGTCGCTGACGCAGGCGACAGGCTGCCCCTGCCGGATCTGGCTGTACGCCAATTCCCTTCTCTCTGCGGCGAGCAATTCGGTATAGCTGGTGCCTTCGCGTTTCAGCCGCCGATAGAGTGTTGGCCGGCTGACATGGAGCGCCCGACAGACATCCTCAATTCCCGAACCGAGATGCAGGCTCACGCGGATGTGTTGGCGAACCCTGCGGACCAGCGCACCTTCGGCCTCTACGGTCCGCCGCACCTGCGACACGCGCTCCATCAGAAGTGTCTTGAGATAGGAATCGGCGGTCCGGATCGGTCGATGCAGAACCTCCAGCGGCAGGCGCACGCAGTTGATGTCACTATCGAAACTGAGGGCCGAGCCGAATACAGCAGGGTAGCGCCAGTCATAGGGCTGACGTGAAAAGGTGAACGCGCAGGCGATCGGCACGACAGGAGCGCCGGTCAGCACACCGATCCACGTGACAAGCGCACCCATGCTGCGTTCGATCGCCGGCCTGGGATACGCCCTGTCCGGCGCGAACGAGATGGTCAGCATCAGCATCCCCTCGTCGATGCTGGAAGACCAGTGCTCGGAGGGATTCATCAACCCGATATGGTGTTGAAAAACCTGCAATGCTTCGGCCACATCGTCGCAATGGCACAGCAGGTTCGCCAGCACACCGCGTGTCGCGGGGTTGTAGATCTGCCCGGCCAAAAGGCCGATATGAGGCAGCGTCGCATTGCTCGCCGCGATCCGCCACAGTGCAATCAGATATTCTTCGGGCAGGCGTTGTTCCTGCGGGGGCAGCGCGTCGCCGCTGAGATCGATCAGATTCTCGCGGCGGAGATCGGCCGCGAGCAGTTCGGCGTCGGTCGCGACACCCCGGTCGCGCAGGAAATCGTAGAGATCGAGCACCGCGATCGCGGATACGGTCGTGCGTGGACGCATCACATGGCATCCCCTGATCACCAGCCATCGAAGGTTACAGCAGGATTGGCGCGTCGCAAACAGCCGGCGGCCACAACTTTGCAACCAATTGCCATGCGATTGATCCCTGGAGCCATGTTGCGCGTGCGACATCCGCCGTAGCGTCGCCCTGCCGCGACAATGTGAGGGGACTTCCAATGCAGGACTGCGCGCAACCGGGCAGGATACGAACGCTGGCAGAACTGCGCAAACTGATCGCAGAGCCGCCCGCCATGATGCATCGGCGGCTGCAACAGCGGATCGACGACTACTGCTTGATGATGATCCGGAGCGCGGCGGTCTGCATTGTCGGATTTTCAGGTCAGGCAGGCATCGCCTTCATCAATCTTCGCAGCGCCCCGACCGCGACGACCGAGGCCGAGCGTATCGATCTGGCGTGGCCGGCGGACACTGAGTTGCCGCCGGCATTGGCGCGCGGGGGCACGCTCGCTGCAAGCCTCTATTTCATCATGCCGGGCATCGGCTTCGCGCTACGGGCCAACGGCTTTTGCACGGCGGAACGAGGCGACGACGACGAGACGCTGCTGCTGTTCCGGGCCGAGGCGTTGTTCCTGCACTGCTCGCGTGCCAAGGTGCGCGCGAGGTTCTGGGAGCCGCGAGCGAATGGTGCGCCGCACTCCGCCGCGCCGGGAGCGACAATGCTCTCCGAGGCCGCCCTGGCTTTCGTCTCGCGCTCGCCCTATCTGCTGATGTTGACTGAAGATGCCGCCGGCAGGACCGAACTCTCTCCGCGTGGCGACCCCGACGGCTTCGTGGTGGCGCTCGACCGTGGCAACCTCCTGATCCCCGAGCGCCCCGGCAACAAGGTTGCCTGCACGCTCACCAACATCCTGTCGCACGACAAGGCGACGGTCGTCTTCCTGATTCCCGGCTCGGCCGATGTGCTGGTGATCGACGGGCACTGCTGGTTGAGCGCCGAGCAGGACATGCTCAAGCCGGCCACGATTCAAGGCAAGACGCCCAGGCTCGGCATCGTGCTGCGCGTCGGCGAATATCGCTTCCAGCATGGTCCCGCCCTGCTCGACGCAGGACTCTGGGCCTGCGAGACGCACCTCCGCGAAAGCGATATTCCGTCCTTCTCCAAAATGCTGGCCGAGCATATCAACGGCAAGGGATTGCTCGGCAAGGCGACGACGCTAGTCGTCGATGCCGTCGTCAAGCACGACCTGAAGCATCTGTACTGAGGGGATCGTGTCGTGACCCTCAGCCTGCAGGAATATGTTCGGCGTGATGCGACGGAGCTCGCCCGTCTGGTCAGACACGGCGAGGTGACAGCCATGGAGCTGCTGGAACTGGCGGAGGCGCAGCTCGCACGGCTGAATCCCAGCCTCAATGCCGTCAATCGTCCGATGCTGGTCGAGGCGCATGCGCGAATCCAGCAGCCGCTTGCCGGGCCGCTGGCCGGCGTGCCCATCCTCATCAAGGATGCGATCCAGGATTACGCCGGACTGCCGACCTCCAACGGCAGTCGCGCGTTTTGCCACATCACGCCCAAGCGGCACGCCACGTTCGTACAACGGCTGCTCGATGCCGGCGCGGTCATTATCGGCAAGTCAAATACACCAGAGCTCGCTCTGAAGGGCGTGACCGCCCCGAAGGCGTTTGGCGTGACGCGAAATCCATGGAACCTCTCGCGCACATCCGGTGGCTCGAGCGGCGGTTCGGCTGCCGCTGTGTCGGCAGGGATCGTACCGATGGCCGGAGCCAACGACGGTGGCGGCTCGATTCGCATCCCGGCTGCCTGCTGCGGCCTGTTTGGCCTTCGGCCATCGCGCGGCCGCGTTCCGCCCGGGCCGGCCGTTGGCGAAATCTGGGACGGTGCCTCCAGCGATCACGTGCTGACGCGCAGCGTGCGAGATTCCGCGCTGGCGCTGGATGTTCTTTCCGGTCCCGAGCACGGTGATCCTTTCGTGATTGCTCCCCCTGCCGGCAGCTTTGTCGACATGGCTGCGCGCGAGCCGAAGCGCCTGCGCATCGCCTTCAGCGTGGCGTCGCCGCTCGATAGCGATGTGCATCCAGAAGCAGCCGAAGCGGTCCATGAAGCCGCCAGACTGCTCAACGCGCTCGGACACGACGTCATGGAGGATCGTCCCGACTACGACGGCCTGAGCCTGGCACGCTGCTATCTCCAGATGTATTTCGGGCAAGTCGCGGCAACGCTGGCCGACGCACGCGAGGCCGGGGCTGGGACTGCAGACTTCGAGCTTGAAACCCTGCTCCTCGAAGCGCTGGGCAAAGCCAGCAGCGCCGGAGCCTATGTGCGCAGCCATCGACGCTGGAACGGATTTGCACGTGCTCTTGGCGAATTCCATCGGCGCTACGATCTGTTTCTGACGCCGACTATCGCTTTCCCGCCTGTCGAACACGCCGCCGCCGTGATGCCAGCGCCCCAGCGGACCGTTCTGACGCTCCTCCTCAATACGGGTCTGCTGGGGATCATGGCGCGCCTCGGCCTCATGGAGGGAGCGCTTGCCACGCTATCGCGCCAGAACCTGACGCTCGTGCCCTTTACGCAGCTCGCCAATCTGACAGGCGCGCCGGCCATGAGCGTGCCGCTTCATTGGACGGCCGATGGCCTGCCGCTTGGCGTGCAATTCATTGCGGCGTTCGGCAACGAAGCGCTTCTGCTGCAACTGGCCAGTCAGTTGGAATGTGCACGACCATGGATGCAGCGGCTTCCTGCGCTGGCCCTTCCGCAGTGAGCCGATGTGGCGCCAGGGAGAGGGAGGCAAGCAAGCAGCGATTTCGCTGGCGGTGGCGGAGCTGAACGCCCCGCTTTAGCCGCGCCAACACCTCGTCCAGCAACGAGCAGGTCATCGATCCGTATCGTCGGACCTTGCTCCGTCTCGCAGGGGATCGGGGGTGGACAACAATGCAAAAGCCGCACATCGCATCCGGCTGCGCGGCATCCACCACAAGGGAATCATGCAAGACCCGCGCGATCCTCGATGAACCTGCTCGTCACTGATGGACAGGAAGGCTTTGGAGGGTGGTGGGCGCACTAGGGCTCGAACCTAGGACCCGCTGATTAAGAGTCAGCTGCTCTACCAACTGAGCTATGCGCCCGGAACCCGTTCCGGAAAGTCGTTGCGGGAGGCCGTCGTGTAGCAAAGCGACTCCCCTCTGTCCAGCAATGTGACGGAAGTTTTTTGCATTCCGGTGCGAGATTTTCACAGGCTTTATGTGGCGATCGAAGATGGCGCTCGACAGGCGCGCGCCCGGCCCCTGCCCCACACGCTGCCCGCACGAAATTCCTGAGAAAATTCAATCAAATAAAACAAAGCCCCGGAGGCGGCGTGGCCGTCTCCGGGGCTTGTCGCGGTTAACCCTCGCGGCATCTCGCCGCGAAGAAAAAATCGCTCAGAGACGGTCCGAGCCGCCGTCGCGCTGGGTGTCGCGGCCGCCACGATCACCCCGATCGCCGCCGCGCTCACCATCGCGATCATGCATTCCGCCGAAGCGGTGATGGCCGCCAATGCCGCGGGTGAGGAAGGCGAGACGGCGCTTCTGACCCTCGTCCAGGGTCTTGTAGAGCGGCTCGGCCGCATCCGCGATGCGCTTGAGGCCGGCGCCGGTCGTCGCCATGCGGTCGGCGCGCTCGCGCAGCCGCGCGATCGGATCGTCCTGCGGCGTCTTGTCGGCCGAGGCATTGGCGCGGTCGATGCGCTGCTTGGCGAAGTCGCGCACGGCGGTCTCGATCGCCGGCCAGTTTTTCTCCTGATCGGGCGTCAGCTTCAGGCCCGCCTTCACTGCGGCGATGCGCGCGTCGACGAACGCGAGACGATCCTCCGGGCTCATGCGGGACATGCCGTGGCGCCAGCCGCCGCCGTGCCAGTCGCGATGCTGGGCATAGACCGCCGACGTGCCGAGGAGCGCGAGCGCAGCCACGCCAGCGACAACAAACTTCTTCATGGGAACCTCCAGATGGCCGTGCGCCGCCTGTTCGCCGGGCGCACGCGGATCAATCGCCCCACGAGAAAATGGCCGCCCGGGGGCGGCCAATCAACTTAAGGTTTGGACAGGAAGATGGCTGGCCGTTCATCACTGCGGCAGCGCAGCACTGTCCGGCCATGGCCGGAGCGCCCATGGGACGCCCCGGGCAGCCGCGCTACATCATGCCGAGCAGATGCGGCAGCCACAGCGAGATCTCGGGCACGTACGTCACAAGCCCGAGGAACACCAGCATCGCCAGCAGCCACGGCAGCACCGCGACGGTGATCTCGCTGATGCCCATCTTGGCGATACTGCTGGCGATGTAGAGGTTGAGTCCCACCGGCGGATGGCACAGGCCCACTTCCGTGTTGACGATCATCAGGATGCCGAGGTGCACCGGATTGACGCCGATCTTGGTCGCCAGCGGATAGAGGATCGGCGCCATGATCAAGAGGATCGACGATGGATCCATGACGTTGCCGGCGATCAGCAGCACGATGTTGACCACGAGGAGGAACATCCACAGGCTGAACTTCTGCTGCACGATCCACGCCGCCATCTCCTGCGGGATCTGCTCGTGGGTCATCAGGAACGAGAACAGCACCGCGTTGGTGATGATGTAGAGCAGCATCGAGCTCATGCTCGCCGCCTGCAGCAGCACCTTGGGCACGTCCTTGAGGCGCAGTTCCTTGTAGACGAACACCGTGATGAAGAACGCGTAGACCGCCGCCACCGCCGCCGCCTCCGTCGGCGTGAAGATGCCGCCATAGATGCCGCCGAGCACCATGACGATCAGCAGCAGGCCCCACAGGCTTTCGCGGAACGCCGTCCAGCGCTGGCCGAAGGTCGCGCGCGGCATGCGCGGGTAGTCGTTGCGCCAGGCGATGTACCAGGTCACCGCCGCCAGCATGCAGGCCAGCAGGATGCCCGGCACGATGCCGGCGATGAACAGCGCGCCGATCGAGGTGTTGGTGGAGACGCCGTACAGCACGAGGATGATCGACGGCGGCACCAGGATGCCGAGCGCGCCGGAGGTCGAGATGACGCCGACGCCGAAGCGGCTGGGATAGCCATGATCGACCATCGCCGGCATCATGATCGAGCCGATCGCCACCACGGTGGCGACGCTCGAGCCGGAGATCGCCGCGAACATCGCGCAGGCGGCGACGCCGGCAAGGCCGAGGCCGCCCGGCAGATGGCCGACCAGCGAGGTGGTGAAGGTGATCATCCGCCGCGCGACGCCGCCGCGGGTCAGGAAGGTGCCCGCGAGGATGAAGAACGGGATCGCCATGATGCCGAAGTTGTCGAGGCCGGAAAACAGCTTGAGCCCAACGCTCTCGATCGGCACCTCGGTCATGGTGAACAGGAAGGTGAGCACCGAGAGGCCAAGCGCGATCGACACCGGCATGCCGGTGAGCATCAGCGCGAACAACAGCCCGAAGATAATGAGCGCGGTCATCAGGCTTCTCCCACGCTGATCGGGGCCTTGGGCGAGGTCTCGATGCCGTCGACCATGGTGGCGTCGTGGTGCGGCAGCTCGCCGGTGCGCCAGTAGGTCCACGCCACCTGCAGGAAGCGGAAGCACATCAGGTACGATCCCAGCGGAATGCAGGCGTAGACCAGCCAGCTCGGCAGCTCGAGATCGGGCGAGACCTGGTCGGTGCTCATCAGCTCGATCACGAATTTGCCGCCCATGGTGCCGACGATGGCAGTGAACAGCGCACCGCCGAGCAGGCCGAAGGTGATGACGACCTTGCGCCATTGATCATTGAGGCGCTTGACCAGCACGTCGACACCGACATGGATGCCGGTGCGCACGCCATAGGCGGCGCCGAACTTGGCCATCCAGATGAACATGTAGATGCACAGCTCCTGCGCCCAGGAGATGTGGATCCCGATCAGGTAGGGGTACAGCACCGGGATGCCGGTGCCGAAGCGGTGCAGCACGGCGACGAAGATCAATAGCGTCGCCCCGCCCATCAGCGTGGCGATCATGATCTCCTCGAGCCGGTCGAGGATGCGCAGGATGATATTCAAGATTGTCCCCCAACGACGGCGCCGTCACGCCTTGTTCGCGCTCACGGCCACACGCCGCATCATCGAAGGTTGATCGTGATGTCGGTGGTGATGCCGGGCGCGCCATCGCGCCCGGCATCGGATCGGGAGAGGCGTCAGTTGGTGGCGCCGGACTCTTTACGGAACTCGTCGATCAGCGACTTGCTGATGCGCGAGGCGACATCGTTGTAGACGGGCTCCACCGCCTTGCGCATCGCCGCATCCTGCTCGGGCGTCAGCTTGATCAGCTCGGTCTTGCCGGACTTGCGCATCTCCTCGAGCGCGTCGTTGTTCTCCTGCGCCGAGCGGCCGTTGCCATAGACGGTCGCTTCCTTCATCGCCTTGTCGAGCTGGGTGCGGACATCCGGCGGCAGGCCTTCCCAGAACTTCTTGTTCACCACCACCACGTAGCCGATGTAGCCGTGGTTGGTCAGCGTGGTGTACTTCTGCACCTCGTGCATCTTCTGGGTCAGCATGTTGGACGGCGTGTTCTCCTGGCCGTCGACGACGCCGGTCTGCAGCGCCTGGTAGACATCGGAGAACGCCATCACCTGCGGCACCGCGCCGAGCGCGCGGAACTGGGCTTCCAGCACCTTGGACGACTGGATGCGGAACTTGAGCCCCTTGTAGTCCGCCGGCGCGACCAGCTTCTTGTTGGCGCTCATCTGCTTGAAGCCGTTGTCCCAGTAGGCGAGGCCGACCATCCCCTTCGGCTCCAGCAGCTTCAAAAGCCTCGCGCCAAGCGGGCCGTCGGTCACCTTCCGAAGCGTGGCGAGGTCCGGCAGGATGTAGGGCAGGTCGAACACCTCGAATTCCTTGATGCCGATCGGGCCGAACTTGGAGTTCGACGGCGCCAGCATCTGCACAGCGCCGAGCTGCAGCGCCTCGAGCTCTTCCTTGTCCTTGTAGAGCTGGGAGTTCGGATAGACCTCCACCTTGACCTTGCCGTCGGTGTACTTCTCGGCCAGCTCCTTGAACTTCTCGGCGGCGAGCCCCTTCGGCGTGTCCGGCGCCACGACATGGCTGAATTTGATGACAATGGGCTGCTGCGCGGCGGCAGGGCCGACCAGCGCGGCAATGGCGACCGAGACGGCCGCGAGTACGATACGTCGCATCTTCTTGATTCCTCCCGAGGACTGACTTGCCAGCCGGCAGCGTCCGCCGCCGGCAAATCGGTGGCACACCATTGCAAGATGCGACAAAAAAAACCATTGCCCCTTCGCAGGGGTGGGCATGATTTGTGCAGAGCCTTGTTGCGGCGCAAAATATGCCGCGATGCGGATCGGCTGCACGACACACCCGCTCCGAACGCGCCAGATCGCGCCCCCGCAGCCGTTCGGCGACCACGCGCCGGATGTGCCCCCGGCCCTCCGTCGGTTCCCGGTGAAAATGTGCCCGGCCCCTTGCCCGGCCCGCAAATCGGCCCGAATCTCTTCGTCGTCTCGTCGTGTTGCGGATGCATCGACAAACACCCCTGCGCCACCCTTGCTGACCGGCGCGCTTTCGTGACATGCATCGGCGTCGACCCGATCGAGATCAGAGGAACTGGTGGTCAAGGCTGCGGACATGATGATCGCCCGGCGCGCCGATACGCAGGCGCGTGCCGATGTGGCGACGTGGAAGATGATGGCAAAGCTGAATGGCGCGGACACATTGCCGGCTGAAGCGCAAGGCTATCTCGCCCACTACCACGCCCGGCTGCAGAACAATTCGGAAGCGGATGCGACCGACGCCATCATCGCCGAGGTCTACCAGGCCTATTATGCCGCCATGGGCGGCAACGGCGCCGCGCCGGTGCTGCCGAGCCCGTCGGTCTCGCCGGCGACCAACAATGTCACGCCATTCCAAAGGCCGAAGCCCAAGCCTGCCCCGCGCGTCAGGGCCGCCGGCGGCACCGGCGGAGCGTCAAGCCGCGACACCGCCGGCCGGCCGCGCGTGCCTGCATTCCTGATTTTCGTGCTGCTGGTGATCGTCGTCGCCGGCGCGAAATACCTGCTGGGCTGGTAGCGCGACGCATCGCCTGGTCTGTCACCGGCGCCGGACGGCAATGGCCGGGAGGCCCTGATCTCCCGGCCATGACGCTTGTGCGAACGACGCAGGCCGCTACGCCCGCACCGCGTCGCGCTGGCGCTTCATGACGATCTTGTTGAGCGCCCCCAGATAGGCGTTGGCCGAGGCCACCAGCGTATCGGGGTCCGCCGCCCGCGAGGTCATGGCGCGGCCGTCGTCGGACAGGCGCACCGAAACCTCGGCCTGCGCATCCGTACCGCCGGTGACCGCGTGCACCTGGTAGAGCTCCAGCGCCGCGTGGTGCGGCACCAGCGCCTTGATGGCGTTGAACACCGCGTCGACCGGGCCGTTGCCCTCCGCTTCCGTGGTGTGCACCTGCCCGTCGATGTCGAGCTTCATGGTGGCGCGCTGCGGGCCATGGGTGCCGGCGATCACACTCAACGACTTCAGGCGGATGCGATCGTGGGCCTGGGCGATATTCTGGTCGACCAGCGCCTCGATATCCTCGTCATGGATATCCTTCTTGCGGTCGGCCAACGCCTTCATGCGCGCGAACGCGTCCTCCAGCTGGTTTTCACCCAGTTCGTAGCCCATCTCCTTCAGCTTGTGGATGAAGGCATGGCGGCCGGAGTGCTTGCCGAGCACCAAAGACGACTGCCGCATGCCCACCGAGGCCGGCGTCATGATCTCGTAGGTCTGCGCGTTCTTGAGCACGCCATCCTGATGGATGCCGCTCTCATGGGCGAACGCGTTGCGGCCGACGATCGCCTTGTTGTACTGCACCGGGAACGAGGTCGCCGCCGCGACCAGTTTCGATACCCGCGTCAGCATGGTGGTATCGATGGCGTTCCAGAACGGAAACGCGTCGTTGCGTACGTTCATCGCCATCACTACCTCTTCGAGCGCCGCGTTGCCGGCGCGCTCGCCGATGCCGTTGATGGTGCACTCCACCTGGCGCGCGCCGCCCATGACGCCGGCGAGCGAGTTGGCGACCGCCATGCCCAGGTCGTTGTGGCAATGCACCGAGAATACCGCCTTGTCGGCGTTCGGCACCCGCTCGCGCAGGTTGCGAATCAAGGCCTCGTACTCAGCCGGCGTGGTGTAGCCGACAGTGTCGGGGATATTGATGGTGGTGGCGCCGGCCTTGATCACCGCCTCGACGATGCGACACAGGTAGTCGAGCTCGCTGCGGGTGCCGTCCTCCGCCGACCATTCGACGTTGTCGATCAGGTTGCGCGCGCGGGTGACGCTGGCGACCGAGATGTCCAGCACCTCCTCGGGCGTCTTCGCCAGCTTGACCTTCATGTGCAGCGGCGAAGTGGCGATGACGATGTGGACGCGTCCGCGCTTTGCCACCTTCACCGCCGCGGCGCAGCGGTCGATGTCGTTGGGATGGGCGCGCGCGAGCCCGGCGATCACCGCGTTCCTGGTGCGGCGGCCGATCTCCTGCACGGCCTGGAAGTCACCTTCCGAGGTACTGGGAAAGCCGGCCTCGATGATGTCGACGCCCATGGTGTCGAGGGTCTCGGCGACCGCGAGCTTCTCTTCGAAGGTCATGGTGGCGCCGGGGCACTGCTCGCCGTCGCGCAAGGTGGTGTCGAAGATGACGACACGGTCCTTGTCGGAGCGCGCGGGAGCGACGGTCGAATGGTCGGTCGTTGAAACGGTCATGGCTGGGTCCTTGCTTCTCTTGCGCCGATCTGTTGGGCGCCTTCAGGGGTGTTGGCCTTCCAAATCCCCTGAACGCCCAGGCACAAGTGCCCAGCCGGCATTCAGGGGCCGCTAAGAAGCAGGAGGCGGAGAAGCGAGAGGGCAAGGACGGCGCGCGACACGGCAGCACCCGGCGCGGCGGCGAAAGCCACCGGACCGGCGTCATGCTGAATGTCGTTGCGCAAGGTCATGTCAGTTCAGTCGAAACCAGAATTGGTTCACAGCAATGGAGTTGAGACGTTCAGACGCCGCAGCCGGTGAATTCTCTCCTCATGGCGAGGAGGCGTGGAGCGCCTTCGCACCATGAGGCCACCGGCGGCAGCCTTGTCGGCCTCATCCTTCGAGACGCCCGCTGCGCGGGCTCCTCAGGATGAGGGGATAGGCGGCACGCCGCGAACGACGCGCCTGCCCTGTTCAGTGCGCCGCGGCGACCGGAGCTGCGTGCGCGTTCTGCTCGTCGCGCTGCTGCTTCATCACCAGCTTGTTGAGCGCGCCGAGATAGGCGTTGGCGGACGCCACCAGGGTGTCCGGGTCGGCGGCGCGGGCGGTCATCGAACGGCCGTTGTGCGACAGGCGGACTGAGACCTCGGCCTGGGCGTCGGTGCCCTCGGTGACCGCGTGCACCTGGTAGAGCTCGAGCTTGGCGTCGTGCGGCACCAGCGACTTGATGCAGTTGAACACCGCGTCGACCGGGCCGTTGCCTTCGGCTTCCTCGATCCGGACCTGGCCTTCGATGTCCAGCTTCATGGTCGCGCGCTGCGGACCATGGGTGCCGGCGATCACCGTCAGCGACAGCAGGCGGATGCGGTCGTTGGCGTGCACCAGCTTCTCGTCGACCAGCGCCTCGATGTCCTCGTCGTAGATGTGCTTCTTGCGGTCGGCCAGCGCCTTGAAACGCACGAAAGCATCTTCCAGCTGGTTGCCGGTGATCTTGTGGCCCAGCTCTTCCAGCTTGTGGATAAAGGCGTGACGGCCGGAGTGCTTGCCCATCACCAGCGAGGTCTGCTTCACGCCGACGGTCTCCGGCAGCATGATCTCATAGGTCTGGGCGTTCTTCAGCATGCCGTCCTGGTGGATGCCGCTCTCATGGGCGAACGCGTTGCGGCCGACGATCGCCTTGTTGTACTGCACCGGGAACGAGGTCGCCGCCGACACCACCTTGGAGGCGTGGGTCAGCAGGGTCGAGTCGATCCTGGTCCAGAACGGCAGCTTGTCGTTGCGCACCCGCATCGCCATCACGACTTCTTCCAGCGCCGCGTTGCCGGCGCGCTCGCCGATGCCGTTGATGGTGCACTCGATCTGGCGGGCGCCGGCGCGCACGCCGGCCATCGAGTTGGCGACCGCCATGCCCAGATCGTTGTGGCAGTGCACGGAGAACACCGCCTGGTCGGAGTTCGGCACATTCTCGCGCACCCGCTTGAACAGGTCGAAATACTCTTCCGGCACGCTGTAGCCGACGGTATCCGGAATGTTGATGGTGGTGGCGCCGGCCTTGATGGCGGCCTCGACACAGCGGCACAGGAAGTCGAACTCGGTGCGGGTACCGTCTTCCGACGACCATTCGACATTGTCGACATGGTTGCGGGCGCGCGTCACCGAGGAGATCACCAGCTCGTAGACGTCCTTGGGATCCATCTGCAGCTTGTACTTCATGTGCACCGGCGAGGTGGACAGGAAGGTGTGGATGCGGCCGCGCTTCGCCGGCTTGATCGCCTCGGCGCAGCGGTCGATGTCCTTGGCGCCGGCGCGCGACAGGCCGCACACCACGGCATTCTGGGTGCGCTTGGCGATCTCGTTGACCGCCTCGAAGTCGCCGTCGGAGGCGATCGGAAAGCCCGCCTCGATGACATCGACGCCCATGGTGTCGAGCAGCGCCGCGATGTTCAGCTTCTCCTCGAAGGTCATGGTCGCGCCGGGGCACTGCTCGCCATCGCGCAGCGTGGTGTCGAAAATGATGACGCGGTCTTGATCCGAGGGGGCGGCGGCGGAAGGGCTGGTCATGTGGCTGGTCCTTGAGATCTTTTGCGCCGTGATCGCGGATCGATCTTTCGAAGGCGCTGTCGGGGTTGCTTCGTCTTCAGTCCCCCTGAGTGCCCAGGCGCAAAAGCCCAGCCGGCCTCAGGGGCCAGTAAGCAGCAGAAGCTCGCCAAGAAGGAGGCCGGCACGCGCGGCAGCGGTACGGCAGGCGGCAATGGCCACCTTCCCGTCCAATCCCTGCGATGCGCTGCGAACCGTCATACTCGCGTCCCGTGACAACCGGAGTGTGGGCGACCAACGGTTGACGTTTGGTTGCCGGACCGGCGTAGCGCCGTTGTAGACGAGGAAGGCGACGCGCCGCAACGCCAAATAATCGGTCAGGATCACTGCCTTATCCGCGCTCAACGGGCGCCGCCGGGCTTCCCCGCAATACTTAAGTCACGACTTGACAATCAGCGCGCGTCAGCAAATACTCAAGTCCATGCTTAAGTATCAGGACATCGACGTCACCTTGCGCGCCCTCGCCGAGCCCACCCGGCGGGCGATCGTCGAGCGCCTGAGCGGCGGCCCGGCGACGGTCAGCGACCTCGCCGCGCCGTTCGACATGAGCTTTGCCGCCGTGGTCCAGCATCTCCAGGTGCTGGAAGGCTGCGGCCTGATCCGCAGCGAGAAGGTCGGCCGGGTCCGCACCTGCCGGCTGGAGCCGGCGGGCCTTGCACCCCTCGCCGACTGGGTGGCGCAGCGCCGTGCCTTCATGGAGCAGCGCTTCGACCGCCTCGGCGCATTGCTCAACGAAACCGACCCGCCGGCTCCGGCCGACGAGTCCTGACACCGCACGTCTCACCTTCCCGAAAAGTTCCCTGCGTAACGCCAAGGACATGCCATGAGCGAACCAACTGCGACTGCCACCAACCCCGATCTCGTGATCCACTCGACCTTCACGCTGGAGCGCCGCTACCCGCAGGCGCCCGCGCGGGTGTTCTTCGCCCATGCAGACGCGGCGATGAAGCGCCGCTGGTTCACCGAGGGCGACGGCTGGGACATCTCCAGCTACGCGCTCGACTTCCGTGTCGGTGGCCTGGAGTCGTCACGCTTCACTTTCCAGGGTGGCCCCGAGATCACCTACGATTCGGTGATCCAGGACATCGTGCAAGACCGCCGCATCGTGTTCGCCTATCGCATGACGGTCGCGGGGGCGCCGATCTCGGCATCGCTGTCGACCATCGAGCTCAAGCCCGACGGCCGCGGCACGTTGATGCGCTACACCGAGCAGGGCACCTATTTCGGCGATCCCAACGCGCCGGCGGGACGCGAGCACGGCTCGCGCGAACTGCTGGAGAAACTCGCCGCGGAGCTCGACCGCACGTCGTGAGCGACACCCGCACAGCAGCGTGATAGCTGCTGTGAAGATGAGCGCTTCTACATATGCAGCGTCATCACCGGGCCGACGCGTAGCGTCGAGACCCGGTGATCCAGCTTAAGAACTTGACGCGGTACGAAGCTGGATTGCCGGGTCAAGACCCGGCAATGACGCGGTAAGTGTGGCCGGCGCCCAAAGTCAACCGTATCAGTGGATGGCGGCATACATGATCTTTTCCTCGGTCGCCTCCAGCGCCGAGAACTCCTCCACCACCTTGCCCTGCCGACACACCAGGATGCGGTCGGACAGGGCGAGGATTTCGGGCAGGTAGGACGAGATCACCACCACCGCCTTGCCCTCGTCGGCAAGGCGGTTAATCAGTTCGTGGATCTCGACGATGGCGCCGACGTCGACGCCGCGCGTCGGCTCGTCGAAGACGATCAGGCTCGGCTCCTGCACCAGCGACTTGGCGATCACGACCTTCTGCTGGTTGCCGCCGGACAGTTCGACCACCCGCGCCTTGCTGCCGATCGCGCGCACCTTCAGCCGCGCGATCCAGCTGCCGCCGGTGTCCTGCGCCTCGCGCCCCGACAGCAGGAAACGCCCGCCGGGAAACTTGGCGAGCAACCCAAGGTAGATGTTGCGGGCGATCGACATGGTCTCGAAGAAGCCCTCGACCTTGCGATCCTCGGTGACATAGGCAACCCCCGCCTGCACCGCCGGCGCCGGCACGCGGTAGCGCACCGGCTTGCCACGCAGCAGGATCTCGCCGCCATGGAAGAAGTCGCGCTTGAGCACGCCGGCGACGATCTTGAAGGTCTCGGTGCGGCCGGCGCCGACGAGGCCGAACACACCGGTGATCTGGCCGGCGAACACCGACAGCGAATTGTTCTTCACCATCGGCGCCATCTTGAGATTCTCCACCGTCAGCGTGCGCTCGCCGGCGGGGCGTACCTGCGTCTTGCGGGTGCCATAGAGCGTGTTCGACAGGTCGCGCCCGACCATCGCCTGGACGATGCGGGCGCGGTCGAACGCCGTTGCATCGTCGGTGACCACATGCTTGCCGTCGCGCAGCACGGTGATGCGGTCGGCGAGCAGCAACGCCTCCTCCAGCGCGTGCGAGATGAACACGATCGAGACGCCGCGCGTCTTGAGGTCGCGCACGAGATCGAAGAAGTAGCTTTTCTCCTCCGGCGTCAGGGTCGCGGTCGGCTCGTCGAACACGATGACCTGCGCCTGGTGCAGCACCGCGCGGGCGATCTCCACCATCTGCTTCTTGGCGGCGCCGAGCAGGCCGACGGTCGCGGTCGGCGTGACATCGAAATTCAGCGACTGCAGGAACTGCTGCGCGGCGATGTAGATGCCGCGCAGGCGGTTGTAGAATTTTTCCTGCCCCAGAAACAGGTTCTGTGCCACCGTCATGGTCGGCACCAGGCTGTTCTCCTGGAACACCATGGCGATGCCGAGATGGCGCGCCTCCAGCGGCGTTCGTGGCGTCACCTCGACACCGTTGACCAGCATGGCGCCGGAGGTCAGCGCCACCACGCCGGCCATCGCCTTGGTCAATGTCGACTTACCCGCGCCGTTCTCGCCGACGAGCGCATGGATCTCGCCGCGGCGAAGCGTGAAGTCGACGCCATCGATCGCCGGCACGCCGGCATAGAGCTTGGTGGCCTTGCGGAATTCCACGACATTGTCGGTCATGCGCCGCGCTCCCCCTGCAGCATGGCGAGCGGCAGCCGCAGCAGCCGGCCCGGCCCTTTGGCAAGCACATAGAGTGCGTCTGCCGCCTCGACCGCGGCGACCACGCCATGGTTGCTGCCGTCGACGCGGCTGTGCAGCGACATCAGTGGCATGCCCTCCGCGCTGAGACGGATCACGAGACCATAGGAGCGCGGCGGCGCCCATGGCTTGACCACGCCCATGGTCTTGAGATGGGCGCCCTGCATCGGCTCGCGGAACGAATGCCCCGAGCGCAGCCGCGGCACGATCCAGTCCTGCGGATCAAGCTCCTGCATCATCCGCCGGCGATAGCCGGCCTCGCGCAGCACGAACTCGACGAGCTGGGTGCGCGCGATGAACGCCGTCAGCCAGAAGCCGCCATCGGCGGCGCGCGACAGCCGCGACGGATACACCGGCAGATGATCGAGCACCGGCCGCACCGCGCCATCGGGGCCAACCGCAATCAGGCGATGCCGCCAGCTCTCGCTGACGAATGCCTCCGGACCATGGGCGACAGCACCGAATGCATAGTGCAGGCCGTCGGCGACGACCCGCACGCTACGCGTCGGGAGGTCGATCGCTACCAGCCGTCCGGTACGGCCGCGATTCATCAGATCGTGCGCCCAGTCGTCGACCGATTGCTCGGCCGAGCCTTCGGTCGCCAGCAATGTGCCGGCTGGCCCCTGGGCGAGGGCATTGATCGCCCTCACGCCATCCGGCGTCATCGGTGCCCGGCGATCCTCGCCGGACACCGGATCGATCAGATGCAGCACACGGCCATCGACGGCGATCGCGAGCGCACCATCGTCGCAGTTGCAGATCGCGGTGATCGGACCATCGAATCGGCGGATCTCGCCGAGGGCGCCGGCCGCAAGACGCAGCACCTTGTCGCCATCGGCCACCAGCAGCGCACCGTCACTCGCAGCGAGATCCTCGAATGTCGCTGACGTCGCCACCACCTCCGCCTCTTCGAGGCGCTGGTTCGGCTTGAGCGCGCCGTCGAACGGCGGCACAGTGATCGCCGCGTCGCCGCGGCCGAGCAGGTTGTTGGTCAGGCTGCGCAGCGCCGCGATCATGGCTGCGTCCCCCAGCGGCGGTCATACTGCACGAAGTCCGGATCGGCGCCGGTGAGCTTGTAGCGGCCGATGCGATTGTTGGCGATGCCGCCGAGATAGAGGTAGCCGCGGTGCTCGCGCATCGAGGTGATCATCGGATGGTTGAGGCCGGCGAGGTCCCAGAACGACTCCAGCACCTCGCCCTTCTCGTTGAATTTCAGCACGCAGCCGGTGTTGATGTTGGGGAACAGCCACTCATCGAGCGGCAGCCGCTTGCCCATGCGCCGGCGGAAGCCCGGCATCCGCCAGGCGAGATCGAGCGCCGGCGAACGCATGCCGACCAGCGCCAGCCAGTAGTTGCCATCGGAGGCGAGATTGATGTTGTCCGGAAAGCCCGGCAGGTTGTCCATCACGGTCTCGACCTGGCCCTGCTTCGGGCCATCGAACCAGTAGCGCTTGACCGAGCAGCCCCACGTCTCGGCGAACAGGATCGACTGGCGGTCGCTGGCGATGCAGATGCCGTTGGGGAATTTGAGGCCGCGCAGCACCGTGCGCGTGGTCTTGCGCCCGGGATCGTAGCAGATGATGCGGCCGTTGCCGCGCGCCTCCAGCCCGTCCACCGGCCACTCGTGCATCTCGTAGCGGACGGTCGCCTCGGAGAAGAAGATGCGGCCATCGTCGGCGATGTCGAGGTCATCGGCGAGCCGCAGCCGGCTGTCGTCGTTCACGGATGTGAGGCTGCGGTTGGTCTCGTCGGTGGCCTTCTCGATCTTGCGATCCGGCGCGATGCGGTAGAGCCCCATGCCGCCGATGCAGCAGTAGAGATTATCGTTGCGGTCGAACGCCATGCCGAGCGGCTGGCCGCCGATGTGAGCGAACACTTCCATCTGCTGATAGTCGGGAGCAAGGAAGCGCACGATGTCGCCATGGCGCGAGCCGGCGTAGAGGTGGTCGTGGCGATCGAGGATGACGTCCTCCGGCGCCTCGATGCGGCCGAGCCCGATCAGCTCGACGTCGCGCAGCTTGTCGTTCTGCTCGAACGGCCCGCCGGCCCCCACCGCGGTCGGCGGCGGAGGCGGCAGCGCGTGGTAGGTCGGGCTGACATAGACCTTGCTGATGATACGGGTGCGGTTCTTCAGCCAGCGGATGTCGATGACAGCGGCGACCAGCAGGATGGCGGCGAGCACCATGCGGTTGAAGCCGCCGCGCACCGACAGCGTCGTCAGGCCGTTGGTGACCAGCAGCACGATCAGCGTGCCCGCCAGCGCCTTGGCCACCGAGCCGTTGCCGCCGCCGAGCGTGATGCCGCCGAGCACGGTCGCGGTCAGCACCGTGACCTCGAGACCGACGCCGACGTCGCCGCCGACGGTGCCGAGCCGCGCGGCGAAGAACAGCGCGCCGGTCGCGGTCAGCACGCCACTCGCCACGTAGCACAGCGCGATCGTGCGCCGCACCGGGATGCCGGAGTTGTAGGCCGAGCGGCGCGAGCCGCCGATCGCGGTGATGTGCCAGCCGGGGCGCAGGCGGGTGAGGAAGACATGGCCGAACACCGCCACCACGATGTACACCAGCGCGACGCTGGGCACGCCCAGCACGTCGCCGCCGCCGATGAAATCCCACGACGGAAAGTCGGGAAACGCCGCCGCGATCTTGTTGGAGTTGTTGACCAGCAGGAGATCGTAGGTCGAGCGATAGATGATCAGGGTGATCAGCGTGGTGATGAACGCGCGCAGGCGCAGGTAGCCGATCAGGAGGCCGTTGACTGCCCCCAGCACCGCGCCGCAGGCGAGCGTCGCCGCGATCACCGCCGGCACCGGCCAGTTCAGCACGTCCAGGCAGTACAGCGCGCAGAAGTCGCACAGCGCGAACATCGAGCCGACCGACAGGTCGATGCCGCCGACGATGACCACCAGCGCCATGCCGAGCACGACAAAGCCGATCTCGCCGGCCTGCCGCGCGGTGTCGGCAAGCCCGGCCGGCGACAGGAAACCGTCGATCACCCGGCTGAGCACGATGCCGACGATCAACAGCACGATCACCGGGATCGCCGTCTCGGTCCAGCGCTTGGAGAGGATCTCGCCGAGAAGATGGTCCGGCCAGTACCGGGATTTCAGACGAACGAACGCTTCCTGCATCGGCGACCTTGAGACAAACTGCGAGTAACAATCTTTACGGAGTGCGTGGGGTCGACTGAGCTGCAAGGCTCAGATTCGATCCGTCACCCTGAGGTGGCCGCGCCTGGCGCGGCCCTCGAAGGGCGACGGCCGAAGCGCATCGGCCGTTCATCCTTCGAGGCTCGCTTCGCTCGCACCTCAGGATGACGGAGATCGAGCGAATCCCAGCCTTGAGCTGTCGTGGTACATCACTTCTTCAGGTCGCTCAGGTTCCAGCAGGTGGTGTCGAGCCCGGCGTTGTCTTTTGTGATCGGGATCAGCGTGGTGTAGATCGAGCCCTTGGCCGACCCCGGTTTCACGCCCGACGACAGCAGCCACTTGATCATCGCCGCCATGTCGGCGGCCTGGGTCGGCACGTCGTAGCTGACGTCGAGGTCGAACGCGCCGGACTTGACCAGCTCGCAGGCGCCGCGCCGTTCGCCGCCGCCGGACGTCGCCAGGAACACTTTGCCGGTGAGCCCGGCCTCCTTCACCGCCGCGGCGGTGCCGATGTCCATGCCGTCCCAGAAGCCGACGATGCCGCACAGGTCCGGATTCTGCTTCAGCACGGTCTGGGTGATGGCCTTGGCCTTGGCGGCATCCCAGTCCGCGGCCTGGCTCGACACCACCTTGATCTCCGGATGCCTGGCGAGCACGTTCTCGACGCCCTTCAGTGTGTAGGCGGACGCCGCCGCCGACAGCGCCCCCTGCACGATGGCGATCTTGTTGGACTTGCCTTCGCAGGCCTTGACCACGGCCTCGGCATCGCGCTCGCCGATCTCGATCCAGTTGGCGCCGACGAACGCCGAAGAGCGGTAGACCGACCCCATGTTGATCTGGATGACGTAGATACCCTCGTTCTCGGCGCGCTGCATCAGCTTGGCGTAGGTCTGCACGTCGGGATTGTGCACGATGATCGCCGCCGGCTTCTCGGAGAGAAGGGTCGTCACCGCCTGGGCGCCGGCGGACGTCGACCAGTTGGGATCGCGCACGATCACCTTGACGCCGTAGGGCTCGAGCTCTTTCTTGACGCCCGCGAACCAGCCCTCGGTGAGGTCGAAGTTCATCGCCACCGGCACATAGGCCACCGTCTTGCCGGCGAGCGCGGCCTTGAACGGCGCCTGGAACGGCTCATCGAGCCCCTGCTGCGCCATCGCCGGCCCGGCGGCCGCCATTGCCGCCAGCGCGGCGCCGCCCAGCATCGCCAGATGTTTCGTCACTCCGGAAACCATAGCAACCTCCCTGTTGTTCGACGGCGCCTTGCCGGCGCGTTGTTCGTTGTCGGTGAAGCAATGATGGCCTGCGCGACGGCGGCGCCTCAGATGTCGCCCTGCTGCGCGGTCTCCTCGTTGCGCGGATTGAGAAACGAATCGGTGATCACCGCGATCAGCAGCACCACGCCCTTGACCAGGTTCTGGCCCGAATAGGACACGTCCATGATGGTCATGCCGTTGAGCATGGTGCCGATCAGCAGCGTGCCGATCACCACGTTGAGCACGCCGCCGCGGCCGCCGGACAGGCCGATGCCGCCAAGCACCACCACCAGGATGACGTCGTAGATCATCGTCGAGTTGAAGATACGGGTCGGCATGCTGTTGACGGAGGACGCCATGACCAATCCCGCGAAGCAGCCGATCAGCGCCGCCAGCATATACTGCAGCACGATGAGCGGCCGGGTCGGAATGCCGGTGACGCGCGCGCCATAGGGATTGTCGCCGAGGGCATAGATGTAGGCGCCGAACCGCGTCTGCCGCAGCAGGAAGGCGACCACGACGCAGGCGATGGCGAACACGATGATCGGCATGGGAATGCCGAGCAGCCGGCCCTGCCCGAGGCGCTCGAAGCCATCCATGCCGGCGCTCCACTGCACGACGTCGAGCTTGAACAGCGCCACCTGGCCGAGACCGGCGAGGAACAGGCCGGTCGCCAGCGTCGTGAACAGCGAGGGCACCTCGGCATACGCAATGAGCCAGCCATTGACCGCGCCGAACACCAGCGACAACGCCAGCGCCGCGGCCAGCGCGGTGGGCAGCGACGCGCCGTCCTGCACCATTTGCAGCACGAGGCCGGGAGGAACCGCGAGCGCAGCGATCAGCGAAATATCGATGCCGCGGCCGATCACCACCAGCGCCATCGCGAGGCCAAGAATGCCCAGCACCGCCACGTTCTGCAGCAGCGTGAACATATTCTGCGTGGTGGCAAATCCTGGAAGAAAGATCGCGAATGCCAGAAACAGAACGGCAAAGATGCCGAACACAATGCCCTGTTGGCTGATTCGCTTGAGCGCCATCCCCGAACTCTTTTTTGTCTTCTGAGCGGTATCCTCTGATGACTGTTTTGCGATTGCAAGTCCTATTCGCTGACGCATCGCTGCGGCAGCGCATTGCGTGCAGCGCTCAGGACCGCGCGCCGCGCGACGTTCCCCGCAGCATGAAAGCGGCGAGCGTGCACAACACCATGGCGCCTCCCGCGAGCAGGAACGTATCGCTGTAGGCGAGCAGGCGCGCCTCGCGGTGCACCAGCATATCGAACACCGCAAGGGCCTGCTGGCGCAGCGGCGCGGTCGCCGCGCCATGCATCGCCGCGAAGCGATCGACATGCAGGCCGCCGAACCGCCGCACCAGCGCGATCATCCGCTCCTGAGTCTCCGGGCTGAACGGATTGACCGCCTCGCCGATGCGCAGCGCATGCAGCTTCTCGCGCTCGACCACGATCTGGCTGGCGATCGCGATGCCGATGGCGCCGCCGACATTGCGCACGGTCGAGAACAGCCCCGCGGCCGAGCCGAGTTGCGCCTTCTCCATGCCCTGCACCGCCATCACCGACAGCGCCACCACCACCAGCGACTGGCCGATGCCGCGCACCACCAGCGACGGGATGATAACGTTGCGCCCGGCATTGCCGTCGAGATGGATGTTCATCAGGCAGCCGGCCGCGACCAGCGCGAAGCCGACGATGATGACGAAGCGCGGGCTGGTGCGCTTCATCAGCGGCGGCGTCATGAACGACATCGCGAACTGCACGAGACCGTAAGGGATCATCGCGAGTCCGATCTCGCGGGCGTTGAAGCCATGCAGTTCGGCGAAGTAGTTCGGCACCAGGAAGACGACGCCGAACACCACGCCGCCGAAGGTGAACTGCATGACGCTGGCGAGGCCGAAATTGTAACGCCCAAGCAGCCGCAGGTTGATGAAGGGATCGGCGCGCCTGAGTTCGATCACCACGAACAGCACCATGCCGAGCGCGGCGATCACCGACATCTGCACGATCAAGCTCGAAGCGAACCAGTCCTTGCGGCCGCCCTCCTCCAGCACGATCTGCAGCGCGCTGAGGCCCACCGCCATGCTTAGGATGCCGCCCCAGTCGCCGTTGCGCAGCTTGTCGATGCGCACCGCCTGCGCATGGATCGACCAGGTGATCGCCCCGAGCAGCGCAAGGCCCGGCGGGATCTGGAGATAGAAGATCCAGCGCCACGAATAGGCGTCGGTCAACCAGCCGCCGATCGAAGGGCCCGCCGCCTGGGCAACATTATTGGCGACCGCGAACAGCGCCATGCCGAGCGGATGTTTCGACGGCGGCAGTTCGGTGACGATGAGCTGGAACGACAGCGGAATCAGCACGCCGCCGAATGCGCCCTGCAGGGCGCGGGCGACGATCATGATGTCGATGGTCGGCGCCAGCGAGCACAGCACCGAGAACACCAGAAAGCCGGCGGTGCCGACGATCAGCACGCGGCGCATCGAGAACACCGTCACCAGCCAGCCGGTCAACGGGATGATGATGATCTCGGCAACGAGATAGGCCGTCGTGATCCACGAGCCCTCCTCGAACGTCGCGCCGAGCGAGCCGCGGATGTCCGGCAGCGAGGCGTTGGTGACATGAACGTTCATGCCGGCCATGAAGCAGCCGAACACGCCGCCGATCACGGCGACCCACGCCCGCAGCGGCACCGCCGGCTCGGCGGCGGCGGCCGTCGCAGTGTCAGCGGCCATGGGAGGCATCCCCGCGGGTGTCGACATGAGCCACCACCGACAGGCCGGGCCGCAACTCCGCGACACGGCGCTGGCCGGCATCGAGCTTGATGCGCACCGGCATGCGCTGCACGATCTTGGTGAAGTTGCCGGTGGCGTTGTCCGGCGGCAGCAGTGCGAACTGCGCGCCGGACGCCGGGGCGAAGCTGTCGACACGACCATGCAGCGTCTCGCCATCGAAGGCATCGACCTCGACCGTCACCGCCTGCCCCCGCGCGATGCGGCCGAGCTGCGTCTCCTTGAAGTTGGCGACGACATACGCGTCGTGCGGCACCACCGCGAGCAGCGGCTGGCCGGGATCGACATACTGCCCGGCGCGCACCACGCGCTGGCCGATCAGGCCATCGACCGGCGCGCGTAGCGCGGTGTTGTCGAGATCGATCGTCGCCAGCGCCAGCGCCGCCTGCGCCTGCTGCAGCACGGCCCGCGCCTTGTCGCACGCTGCCGCCTTGCCGCGCTGCTCCGCCTCCAGCACGCTCAGACGCGCGCGCTGCGACGCCAGCGCCGCCTGGGCGCCGCGCAGCGTCGCGGCGGCCTTGGTGTGATCGGCGTCCGCCGCCTCGAAGCGCTGCTGGCTGCTGACCTGCCGCTCGGCGAGGCCGCGCTGGCGCTCCCACTCCAGCGAAGTGCGGCGCAGCTCAGCATCCATCGCCGCGGCTTCCGCCTCGGCCTGGCTGATCAGGCTGCGCTGCTGGGCGACCTGCGCATCGAGGGTGGCGACACCGGCGGTCTCGACCGCGATGTCGGCGTCCGCCGCCGCCACCGCGGCGCGCGCCTGATCGGCGCGTGCGCGAAACGGCCCGGCATCGATCCGCGCCAGCACGTCGCCGCGGCGCACCGCCTGGTTGTCGCCGACATCGACCTCGGCGACATAGCCGGAGATGCGCGCGCTGATGGTCACGACATCGGCGCGGACATAGGCGTTGTCGGTGCTTTCGATGAAACGCCCGGTCAACCACCAGTGCCCGCCGTAGCCAAGCGCGAGCAGCGCGGCGAGGCCGCCGCCGACGCGCGGGCCGAGGCGGCGCGCCGCCTGCAGCAGGGGGCGCCGGGTCGGCGCATCGGGGCGGGCGGCATCGAAGGTGGCTTGCGTCATGATCGTTTCGCGCATGGCGGCCGGCCGACGGGCGCGGCCCGCCCGGCACGGGCAGGCCGCCACAGCCACGGGATGGGCCCCGCGCCATGTTCCGTCGTCCAGCCTGGAGGGTCACTGGAGCATGCGGCGCGCCGGCATGACGCACCGCGGGAGCTGAGTTACCGCGACACGCCTTGTCATTCGCACTGCTTCAGGACAATGATCGTCGCGAAATGGACATCGAACGCACCCACGAAGCCTGCCAGCTCGCGCCGCGGCCGCTGGCTGCCATGGCCAGCAGCCACCCCGATGGCGAAGTCATCCCGCCCCACGACCATCCGCGGGCGCAGCTCGTGCACGCCATCGCCGGGGTGATGACGGTCACCTGCCCGCCCGGCAGCTGGGTTGTGCCGAGCGGACGCGCGGTGTGGATGCCCGCCGGCATCCCCCACGCCATTCGCATCGCCGGCCAGGTCGAAATGCGCACGGTGTTCGTGTCACCCGACGCGCGGGCCGACCTGCCGCGCGACTGCGAAGTGATCGAGGTGTCGCCGCTGCTGCGGGCGCTGGTGGTGGCGGCGACGCGGCTGCCGTTCGACTACGACGCCTCCGGCCGCGACGGCCGCATCATGGAGCTGATCCTCGACGAGCTGCGGCTCGCGCCGCGTCTCTCCATGCATGTGCCCATGCCGCGCGATCCGCGGCTTGCCAGACTGTGCGACGCCCTGATCGCCGATCCGGCGGCGGCGGTGACGCTGGAGAGCCTCGCCGCCGACCATGCCATGAGCGGACGCACGCTGGCGCGGCTGTTCCACCGCGAACTCGGCATGAGCTTCGGGGAATGGCGGCGGCGCATGCGGCTTCTGCTCAGCCTGCCACGCCTTGCCGCCGGCGCCTCGATCCTCGAGGTCGCGCTCGAACATGGCTACCAGAGCCCGAGCGCATTCGCCGCGATGTTCAAGCGCACCTTCGGCATCACGCCGAGCCATTATCTCGGGGACGACTGACGCGATCCCGGTGACGATCGACGCGCCGCCTCCGGGCGGAGCGCGCTCAGCGCTTTTGCGCCTTGCGTCCCTCGCGCTCCAGCGCCGCCTGCACCTTGTCGAATTCGCCGAGCGCGGCCTTGTCGACCTTGGGATACTCGAGCTTGAGCGAGTCCAGCGCGGTGATGATGGTCGAGCCGATCACCACGCGGGCGAACCATTTGTGATCGGCCGGCACCACATGCCAGGGCGCGAGCTTCGTGCCGGTGTGAGCGATCACGTCCTGGTAGGCGGCCTGGTACTTGGCCCAGCGCTGACGCTCGTTGACGTCGTCCATCGAGAACTTCCAGCGCTTGCCCGGCTCTTTCAACCGATCGAGGAAGCGCTGGCGCTGTTCCTCCTTGGAGACGTTGAGGAAGAATTTCAGGATCAGCACGCCGTTGCGCGACAGGTAGCGTTCATAGGCGTTGATGTCCTCGAACCGCTCGCGCCAGATGTTCTTGGTGACGAGAGATTTCGGCAGCTTCTGCCTGGCGAGGATCTCTGGATGGACGCGAACGATCAGGCACTCCTCGTAATGAGAGCGGTTGAAGATGCCGATGCGGCCGCGCTCGGGCAGCTCGCGGGTCGCGCGCCACAGATAGTCGTGGCTGAGTTCGCGGCTCGACGGCGTCTTGAACGAGGCGACATCGACGCCTTGCGGGTTGACGCCGGAGAACACGTGCTCGATGGCGCTGTCCTTGCCCGCCGCGTCCATGCCCTGGAAGATCAGCAGCATCGCCCAGCGGCCATTGGCGTAGAGCCGCTCCTGCAGGCCCGCGAGCAGCTTGCGGTTGCTCTCGATGATGTCCTGCGCCGCCGCCTTGTCGAGGCCGCCCTTCTCGCTGGTCTTGTGCGACACCAGACGAAACGACTGCGAGCCGTCGGCGATGAAAGGCGTGACATAGCGCTTGAGACCGGCAACGGCGCTGGATTTAACAGAACCGGACTTGCTGGGGCTGGATTTGCTGGCTTTCGGCATCGACGATGAAACTCCGGCAGGCGATGGCAGAACAGGCGGCGCAGCCGCGTGATGGTCAACGCACCGGCGCGCGTCGAGTTTCAGGGACAATGCGCCGGCGGGTCAAGTCCGCAGGACACGCAGGCGTTCACGGCCGCGGCAGTATCGCGTCGAGGAACGCCGTGATGAAGCGCGGCATCGTCGGCCGGAAAGCAGCGCGGTCGCTCACGAGGTGGATCGCGCTCAGCTCCGGCCGGTCCTGCGTCGCCAGCCACGCCGTGATCCTCGCCTGCAGCACGGCGGCGGGCATATCGACATCGAGCCGGCGCATGAACGCAATCCACTGCTCGGTGCGCACGCAAGTCCAGTCGTCGGCGGCCCGGTAGTCCGCCAGCGTCAGGCCGACCTCCTCCTCGACCTCGCGCGTGACGCTGTAGGCCATGTCGACATGGTCGCCGCGGATGTCGCTGGGATCGGGCGTGCCGGCGGGGAAGTAGATCCGGCCCGCGGTCGCGGTGTGCGGCGCCATCTCGCCGAGCAGGAAGCCGCCGTCGCTGCCGCGCAGCGCACCCATGCCGAACCCGTTGAAGACATCCCTGTCGGGACAGCCCCAGTGCACCCAGGCGAGAAAGGCGGCGTAGTCGACCTCGAAGTAGCGGGCGCGAAACGTGTCGCCGTCGTCTTGCGGATCGCGCAGCAGCAGCACGCGGCCGTTCCACACCGCCCGCGTCTCCTGCACGCGGGCGAAGTGATCGGCGATCTCCGCCGCCCGCTCGCGCGCGAATGGCCAGTCCCACGGCTCGAACGCGAGATCGAGATGCCGCACCCGCCGCAGCGTCAGCGGCGGCGCGGTCGCCTCGGCACTCATTTCTCTGCTGCAGCCTTGGCGACGAACCGCCCGTCGAAGGTGCGCGGCAGGTCGATCCTGGCGTCCTTCAGCTCGGGATCGAACTGCAAGAGCATGTCGAGCGCATTCTTCATGCCCTCGGGCGGGATGACGCCGGTCCGGGAGTACATCGGCGCCGACGCCTTGACGGACGCCAGATACAGCGCCTTGTCACCGAGATAGTATTCCTCCGGCACGGTCCTGGCAACGTCCTCGGGCGTGGCCTTGGCCAGCCACTTCAGCGACTTGTAGAAGGCATTGACGATGTGCTGGGTGGTGACCGGATATTTCGCGATGAAATCGCGCTTGAGATAGACCACCGCCGCGGGGTTGTTGCCGCCGAACAGCTTCATGTTGCCTTCTTCGGTACGGGTATCGGCCAGCACGGCGATGTCGCCGTCCTGCTCGAGCTTGGTCATCACCGGATCGAGGTTCGACATCGCATCGATGTCGCCCTTTTTCATTGCCGCGACCGCGCTCATGCCGGCGCCGACGCCGATGATGGCGACATCGTCGGCCTTCAGGCCCTCGCGCGCGATCAGCGCATTGACGAAGAAGTTGGTGGACGAGCCCGGCGCAGTGACGCCGATCTTCATGCCCTTGAGATCCCTGAACGACTTGACGCCGGCGGCACGGTCCTTGCGCACGCCGAGCACGATGCCGGGGAAGCGGCCGAGTTCGAGCACCGCGGCGATCTCCTGGCCCTTGGCCTGCATGCGGATGGTGTGCTCATAGGCGCCGGTGACGACGTCGGCCGACCCCCCGATCAGCGACTGCAGCGCCTTGGCGCCGCCGCCGAAGTCGGTGATGGTGACGTTGAGGCCCTCTTCCTTGAAATACCCCAGACGCTCGGTCAGCGTCAGCGGCAGATAGTACAAGAGGCTCTTGCCGCCGACGCCGAGGATCAGGTCGGGCTTCTCGATCGCCTGCGCCGAGGCGAGCGAGGTCAGGCTGGCGAGCAGCGTAACAGCTCCCAGAAGGCGTTTGCCGATCTTGCCGATTGTTGTCATGACGTTTCTCCCAGGCCATCGGGCTGCAAGGCGGTTGATTTTAGCTCCGTCATGGCCGGGCTTGACCCGGCCATTCACGTCTTGCTTTCCGGACATTTTAAAGACGTGGATGCCCGCGACAAGCGCGGGCATGACGATCGAAAACATTCGTCGCATGTCGCGTTCCGCACGCAGGTCACATCTCACCCTTGCCGGTCGCCGGCACGCGGGCGCCAGATCAGCAGGCGATGCTCGACATGGCTGACCAGCGTGTCGATCAGCACCACGAACACCGCGAGCACGATCATGCCCGCGAACACGCCCGCGACGTCGAACACGCCCTCGGCCTGCTGGATCAGGTAGCCGAGCCCGGCAGACGCACCGAGATATTCGCCGACCACCGCGCCGACGACCGCAAAGCCGACCGAGGTGTGCAGCGACGAGAACATCCACGACAGCGCCGACGGCCAGTAGACATGGCGCAGCAGCTGGCGCTCGCTCATGCCAAGCATCCGGGCGTTGTCGACCAGCGTCGAGCTCGCCTCCTTGACGCCCTGGTAGACGTTGAAGAAAACCACAAAGAACACCAGCGTGATGCCGAGCGCGACCTTGGACCAGATGCCGAGGCCAAGCCACAGCGCGAAGATCGGCGCCAGCACGACGCGCGGCAGCGCGTTCATCATCTTCACATAGGGGTCGAACACCGCCGCGACGGTCTGCTGTCGCGCGAACCAGAAGCCGACGAGGGCGCCGGCCAGCGAGCCAATGACGAAGGCCAGCATCGATTCGATCAGCGTCACCGCGAGATGGCGCCAGATCGTGCCTTCGGCGACCCACTTGATGATACGCTCGGCGACCTTGCCCGGCGTCGAGAAGAAGAACGGCGGCAGCACGAGAGTGCCGAACAGCGGCACCGTGGTGAGCAACTGCCACAGGCCGATGGCGACCACGGCGACCAGGACCTGCAGCGCCAGCAGAGTGACACGGTTGATCTTCATGATGCCGCCTGCTGGTAGCTCTTGACGACCTCGGCCTTGAGCACGCTCCAGATCTCGCGATGGAGATCGTGGAACTCCTTCTCCAGCCGGATCTCGAAAATGTCGCGCGGGCGCGGCAGCATCACCTTCCAGTCGCCGATGATGCGCGAGCCGGGCCCGGCCGACATGATCACGACGCGGTCGGCGAGCGCGATCGCCTCCTCCAGGTCGTGGGTGACGAACAGCACCGCCTTGCGCGCCGCGCTCCACAGCTCCAGCAGGAGGTTGCCCATGATCTGGCGCGTCTGGGCATCGAGCGGACCAAACGGCTCGTCCATCAGCAGGATCTGCGGATCGCGGATCAGCACTTGGGCGAGACCGACGCGCTTGCGCTGGCCGCCGGACAGCATGTGCGGGTAGCGCTGGGCGAAGCCGGCGAGGCCGACCGACGCCAGCCACGTCTGCGCCGCCTCGCGCGCCGTGGCATGCGGCGTGCCGGCGATGTCGAGGCCGATGGCGACGTTCTCGATCGCGGTCTTCCACGGAAACAGCGCGTCGGCCTGGAACAGATAGCCGGCCCTGCGGTTCAGGCCCGACAGCGGCGCGCCGAAGATCTCGACCCGGCCGGCGGCGGGCGCCAGCAGGCCGGCGGCGACGTTGAGCAGGGTCGACTTGCCGCAACCGGTGGGGCCGACAATGGCAACGAACTCGCCGGGGGCGACCGAGAGGCTGGCGGCCTCGACCGCGGTGTAGCTGCGTCCGCCGGCCAGACGGAACGCGACGGTGGCATCCGTCAGCGCCACCGCGGCCGCCGCGCTCCCGTCTGCCTGCACGCCTCGTCCCCCCGTGACCCATTGGCCCCACGGCAGCACCGCGAGCGCAAATCGGCCGGCAAATTCCCCCGGACCGCGCCAAGATGCAAGAGGCTTGCGCGCACCCCCTCCCCTTGGTCCCGCGCGATCGCTGTGGCAGCATCATGCAGATGAACGATCCCGCGCCCGCCCTTGCCTTCGATGACGTCAGCAAACGCTTCGGCCGGGTCACGGCGGTCGACGGCGTGACGCTCCGCGTCGCGGCCGGCGAATTCCTGGCCATCGTCGGCGGCTCCGGCTCAGGCAAGACCACGCTGCTGCGGCTCGCCAACCGCCTGATCGACGCCGACGGCGGCGCGGTCCGCGTGTTCGGCGACGACGTGCGCCACCTCGATCCGATCGCGCTGCGCCGCCGCATCGGCTACGTGTTCCAGAGCGGCGGCCTGTTCCCGCACATGACTGTCGCCGACAACATCGGCATCACCCCGCACCTCGTCGGCACGCCCGCCGCCGACATCGCGGCGCGGGTCGATGAACTGATTGATCTCGTGCGGCTCGACCGTGGCCGCCACCGGGACGCTTTCCCGCACCAACTGTCCGGTGGCGAACGCCAGCGCGTCGGCGTCGCCCGGGCGCTGGCCGCAAAACCGCGCATGGTGCTGCTCGACGAGCCGTTCGGCGCGCTTGACCCGCTGACCCGCGACGCGCTGGGGGAGGACTATCGCCGCCTGCACCGCGACCTGTCGCTGACGACCGTGATGATCACCCACGATATGGCCGAAGCGGTGCTGCTCGCCGACCGCATCGCGGTGATGCGTGGCGGCCGCCTGCTGGCCCAGGGCAACGCCAGCGATCTCGCCGCGAGCGAGGACCCTTACGTGCGCGCGCTGCTGCGCACGCCGCGCCGTCAGGCCGAGCGGCTGCGCGACCTGCTGCCGCCGCTCGCGGACGCCGCCTCGTGATGTCCGGCGATCCCCGCATTCAGGACGCGCTCGCGCACCTGCCGGACTATCTCGGCGGCCATGTCCGCGTCAGCCTCGTCGCGCTGATGCTCGGCCTCGCCGTCAGCTTTCCGCTGGCGCTCGTCGCACGCCGCCGTCCGGTGTGGCGCGGCGCCGTGCTCGGCGTCGCCAGCATCGTGCAGACCGTGCCCGGTCTCGCGCTGCTGGCGCTGTTCTATCCGCTGCTGCTGGCGCTCGCCGCGCTGTCGGCGCGCTGGCTCGGGTTCGGCTTCTCGGCACTCGGCTTCCTGCCGGCGGTGCTGGCGCTCGCGCTCTACAGCATGCTGCCGGTGCTGCGGAACACGATCACCGGCCTCGACGGCATCGATCCGTCGCTGCGCGAGGCCGCCGACGGCGTCGGCATGACGCCATGGCAGGCGCTGCGCCTCGTCGAGCTGCCGCTGGCGCTGCCGGTGATCATGGCCGGCATCCGCACCGCGGCGGTGTGGGTGATCGGCACCGCGACACTGTCGACGCCGATCGGCCAGACAAGTCTTGGCAACTACATCTTCTCGGGGCTGCAGACCCAGAACTGGGTGTTCGTGCTGTTCGGCTGCGCCGCCGCCGCCCTGCTGGCGCTGATCGTCGACCAGTTGCTGGCGCTGATGGAGAATGGCGTGCGCACCCGCCGCCGCGGCCGCGTCGTCGCCGGCGCTCTCGGGCTGGTGGCGCTGATCGCCGCAACGCTGGCGCCGGCCCTGGGCCGAACGGCGCCGGCCTACGTGGTCGGCGCCAAGACCTTCACCGAGCAATACATCCTGTCGGCGCTGATCGCTCAGCGCCTGCAGGCCGCAGGCCATGCCGCCGACACCCGCGAGGGGCTCGGCTCCAACGTCATCTTCGCCGCGCTCGCGCACGGCGACATCGACGTCTACGTCGACTATTCCGGCACGCTGTGGGCGACACTGCTGCATCACAGCGACGTGCCGCCGCGCGACCAACTGCTCGCCGACCTCAAGGGCGAGCTCGCCGCGACCTCCCATGTCACGCTCGCGGGCACCCTCGGCTTCGAGAATGCCTATGCGCTGGTGATGCCGCGCGCCCGCGCGCAGGCGCTCGGCATCCGCAGCATCGCCGATCTCGCCGGCCATGCCGGCGCGCTGTCGATCGCTGGCGACTACGAGTTCTTCTCCCGCCCGGAATGGGCCGCGCTGACGAAAGCCTACGGCCTCGCGTTCCGCGCCCAGCGCCAGATGCAGCCTGACTTCATGTACGCCGCGGTCGCCGCCGGCGACGTCGATGTCATCGCCGGCTACACCAGCGACGGCCTGATCGCGAAGTACGACCTTGTCGTGCTCGACGATCCCAGCCATGCCATCCCGCCTTACGATGCCGTGGTGCTGCTGTCACCGAAGCTTGCCGGCGACGAGGCGCTGAAGGCAGCGCTGCGGCCGTTGCTCGGCCGCATCGACATCGCCACCATGCGCGAGGCCAACCTGCGCGCCGCCGCCGGCGACGGCGACCGCTCGGCCAGCGGCGTCGCGCACTGGCTGTGGGAGCGGATTTCGTCCAGCGACAATCAATAGAGAGCCTCACATGCCCAACGCCAACGCCGGCACCGCAAGTGTCTCCCGCATCAACCCGCCCGAACTCGGCACCCCGCCGGGCTACTCGCAAGTGGTCGAGGTCCGCGCCAACCGCCTCGTGTTCATCGCCGGACAGACCGCGCTCGATGCCTCCGGCGAGATCGTCGGCCGCGGCGACATCGCGGCCCAGGCGGCGCAGGTGTTCCGCAATCTGGAGATCGCGTTGCGCGCGGCCGGCTGCACCGCCGCCGACCTCGTCAAGCTGACGGTCTTCCTGCGCGACATGACGCACCTCGCCGCCTACCGCGAGGCGCGCAACCGCTTCTTCGCCACCGTGACACCGCCCGCGGCTCCGGCGGTGACGCTGGTGGAGGTGTCGCGCCTCTATGGTCCAGACTTTCTCATCGAGATCGAGGCCATCGCCGCAGGCGCCTGATACCGCCGGGCGGATTCATCGATGCCGAACCTGCATCGCGCCATCAACCGGGTCGCGCACAGGTTGCGCGCACGAACGCCGCAGCAGCCAAACGTGTGATTCCGATGGCTTTGTTAACCACGCCCCGGGCGGCGCATCGGGACTTTACCGGATCGCAACCGTACGCCCGTCAGGTGGCCGACAGCCATCACGGCCGCTGACGGATCGATTTCGATGCTGCACGACACTGCCTTGCGCGAGTTCTCTTCAGACCTGTCCTACCGGCTGCTGGTGGAGAGCGTCTCCGACTACGCCATCTACATGCTGCATCCCGATGGCACGGTAGCCAACTGGAACGCGGGCGCCGAACGCGCCAAGGGCTATGTCGCGGCCGACATCGTCGGGCGGCATTTCTCGGTGTTCTACACCGCCGAGGAGCGTGCCGCCGGGCGCCCCGCCGTGGGACTGGCGACCGCCCGCGCCGAAGGCCGCTTCGAGGCGAGGGGCTGGCGATTGCGCAAGGACGGCAGCCGCTTCTGGGCCCATGTGGTCATCGAGCCGGTCTACCGCGCCGACGGCAGCCTGCTCGGCTTCGCCAAGATCACGCGCGATTGTACCGAACAGAAGCGGATGGAAGACGCCATCCGGCAGAGCGAGCGGCGCTTCCGCCTGCTGGTCGAGGGCATCACCGACTACGCCATCTACATGCTCGACACCGACGGCACCATCGCCAACTGGAACGCCGGCGCCGAGCGCGCCAAGGGTTACACTGCCGACGAGATCGTCGGGCGACACTACAGCCTGTTCTATACGCCGGACGATCGCGCTGCCGGCTTGCCCGAGCAGAATCTCGCAACCGCGCTCGCCACCGGCAAGTTCGAAGCCGAGGGCTGGCGCCTGCGCAAGGACGGCAGCCGCTTCTGGGCCCATGTGGTGATCGATCCGATCTACCAGGAGGACGGCCAGTTGCTCGGCTTCGCCAAGATCACCCGCGACCGCACCGAGCACAACCGCAGCGCCGAGAAGATCGCCTACATGGCACGGCACGACGTGCTGACCGGTCTACCGAACCGCGCCCGCTTCATCGAGCGGCTGGATGCGGCGCTCGGTGCAGCGACCGGCACCACCCGCGTCGCGGTGGTCAACATCGACCTCGACCGCTTCAAGGAAATCAACGACACCTACGGCCACGCCACCGGCGACAAGCTGCTGCAGACGCTGTCGTCGCGCATGGGCGAGGCGATGTCCGACGGCGAGATGGTCGGCCGCTTCGGCGGCGACGAGTTCGTCGCGGCAAAATCGTTCGAGACCGACACCGCGCTGCGCAGCTTCATCGCGCGGCTGCAGAAGGCACTGACCGACCCGGTGTCGATCGATCACACCGACTTCACACCCGGCGCCAGCCTCGGCGTCTCGGTCTTTCCGGCGGATGCCACCGACCGCGACAAGCTGCTCAATAACGCCGACCTTGCGATGTACCGCGCCAAGGAGAGCATCGACGGCAAGATCTGCTTCTACGAAGCCGAGATGGACGAGGCCGCGCGCACCCGCCGCGCCATGGCCCGCGACATCTGGACCGCGATGGAGCACAACGAATTCTTCCTGCACTATCAGGTGCAGCGCTCGGTCGAGACCGAGACGGTGACCGGCTACGAGGCGCTGCTGCGCTGGAATCATCCCACACACGGGTCGGTGTCGCCGGCCGTGTTCATTCCGATCGCCGAGGAATGCGGCGCGATCTGCGCCCTCGGCGACTGGGTGCTGGAGACCGCCTGCCGCGAGGCGACCGAATGGCAGCTGACGCGCAAGGTCGCGGTCAACCTGTCGCCGCTGCAGCTCGCCCATGTCGGCTTCGTCGACACCGTGCGGGCGATCCTGCTCAAGACCGGGCTGCCGGCGCACCGGCTCGAGCTCGAGGTCACCGAATCCGCTGTGATCGCCGACAAGGTGCGGGCGCTGCACATCCTGCGCCAGCTGCGCGCCATGGGCATCGGCATCGCGCTCGACGATTTCGGCACCGGCTATTCGTCGCTGGAGACGCTGCGCGCCTTCCCGTTCGACCGCATCAAGCTCGACCGCAGCTTCATCAGCGAGCTGGAGACCAACCGCCAGG
This sequence comes from Bradyrhizobium sp. U87765 SZCCT0048, assembly GCF_018131225.1. GTDB lineage: Bacteria > Pseudomonadota > Alphaproteobacteria > Rhizobiales > Xanthobacteraceae > Bradyrhizobium_A. The sequence continues at coordinate 85,986 of NZ_JAFCMM010000002.1, forward strand.
CCAAGGCCTTCGTCCGCGCCATCCTCGCGCTCGGCAACAGCCTCGAGGTCACGGTGCTGGCCGAAGGCGTGGAGACCCACGACCAGATGGCGATCCTGATCGAGGAGGGCTGCAACGAGGTGCAGGGCTTCCTGTTCGGCCGACCGACGACACTGGAAAACCTGCATACGGCCGACGGCCAGCCGGCCAAGACGACGGCGCGAGCCGTCGCCTGACGCTTACGACAGCCGGGACAATACCTTGCGCATCTGAACGCAGTCGGCCGCGTCGCCGGCCAGTTCGGCCGTGCTCCACACGAAGCGCTCCCAGCCCATCTTGTCATAATAGCCGACCGCTTCGGGCGCGGCGTTGACATAAAGCGTATCGATGCCGCGGCCACGGGCGAAATCCTCCACCCGCGCCGACAGCACGCGGCCATGGCCATGGCGCTGGCGCTCCGCGGCGATCGCCACCAGCCGCACCGCGCCGGTGCCGTCGCCGAAATCGTCGAGCCGCGTGGTGCCGATGGCGCGTCCCGCCCAGGTCAGCAGCAGGGGATGATGGGCAGGATGGTACTCGTCCATATGCCGGTCGTCGTAGCCGTTGCGGCCCCTGGCGTCCCACAGCACCGTGCGCCGCAGCGCATGATAATCGCGCCAGTCGGCATCGGTCGTCACCTTGCGGAGAATGTGAATCATGGCGTCACCCGATCGGGGCGGCCGGCCATCTTTCCACCTGCCAGCGTCCGCCCTACATTTTAACGAATCACATTACATGCGGAAGCGGTCGCGCCGATGACAGAACAACAATCTCGTGCGCCTGTTCTCGCCCAACGGCGCTTTGCCGCGCGGCGTCATGAATTCGCCGGCCTCGACCTCGCGGCGCGCTTCGCGCTGATCCATCGCACCAACCTGTGGGGAGCAAAGGCATCCCTGTCCGGCGTCGGCTCGGAGCGCGACGCCACCGCGCTGCTGCGCCGAGACCTGCCCGAATGGCTGCACCGGCTGGGCGTGCGCCACCTGCTCGACCTGCCCTGCGGCGATTTCGGCTGGATGGCCGAAACCGCGCTCGGCGACATCCGCTATCTCGGCGCCGATATCGTGCCGGCGATCATCTCAGCCAATGCGGCGACCCATGGCCAGCCCGGCAAGGTCGACTTCTGCGTGCTCGACGTTGTCGCCGATGCGCTGCCGGCCGCCGATCTGATCCTGTGCCGCGACTGCCTCGTTCACCTGTCGTTCGAGAACATCGCCCGCGCACTCGCCAACATGCGCCGCTCCGGCGCGCGCTGGCTGCTGACCACCACGTTCCTCGACCTCGGCGACAACAGCGACATCGAGGATGGCGACTGGCGGCCGCTCAACTTCACGCGGGCGCCCTTTCATTTTCCGCCGCCGCAGGCCGTTCTCATCGAGGGCTGCACCGAAGCGAACGGCGATTACGCCGACAAGGCCCTGGGGCTGTGGCCGCTCGCCGGCCTGCCACCGCCCGCTGCGGCCGCCGAGCGCCCCCTCGCCTGACCTGCTTATCAACAGCCGGCGGACGCTTGCACAACACCGCTAGATCTCGTCGCGCATCTCCCGCCAGAACCGCAGCAGCCGCTCGTGGCGCTCGCGCGCCAGCGTCGCGCCGGTCGCCGTCTGGAAGCCGGAGGCGAGATGCATCAGCTTGGTCTTGAAGTGATCGAGCGCAAAGCGGCGATCGTCGAGCGGCCGCGCCTCACCCTCGGAGTCGAACGGATCATAGAGGAGACTGCCGAGGCGGCCGGCGACATAAAAGCGGCGCGCGACGCCGACCGCGCCGATGGCATCGAGCCGGTCGGCGTCCTGCAGGATGCGCGCCTCCAGCGTTTGCGGCGCGACACCGGCCGAGAAGCTGTGCGCGACGATGGCATGCGCGACCGCCGCGATGCGCTCCTGCGGCCAGCCTTCGGCGGCAAGACGATCACGCGCAGCATCGGCTGCGAGCCGTGACGCCTGGGCCCGCTGCGGCGAATTCTTTTCCACGGTGACGGCATCGTGCAGCAGAACGGCCGCGGCGAGCAGTTCGCCATCGCCGCCCTCCGCGGCCTGGATCGCGCGGGCGTTCTTCCACACCCGCAGCAGATGCGCGACGTCATGGGCACCATCGCCGCCGCCGAGTGCATGCGGCAACAGCCTTATCGCCAGCGCGTGATGGGGCGTGAACGCCGCCGCGGCCATCGCCGCGAGATCATCGGCGGAATGAGACATATTCAGAAACAACTCGAGGCGTGGCGACGATTGCCGGCAATGCGGCCGATGTGACGAAGGCTCCCCGGCACCTTGACCTGAAGCGGAGAGCTCATCTGGCCGCGATGACCGCAGCGCAGAAGTCGGTGGTGGTCGCAGTCGCGGTGGCCTGAGGCTTGGCGATGACGGCGGGCGGCACGGCTGCCGAGCGAGGCGGCGGTACGGCCGCAGGATGGGCGGGCGCAGTCTTGCCCTTCACCGCACCGGTCGCCGAAGCCGTCGTGGTCGCGGCAATGGCCGCCGCGGGCGGCGTCGGCTCGACGACACGCGTCCAGGTCTCGCCGCCGCACAGCATGCCGTAGGCGATACAGCCCTTGATTTCCAGCGATGTCGGCGACAGCACGCGAATGCTGGCGGTGTAGGTCTTGCCGTTCTCGGAGTCGTAGACCTCGCCATCCCAGCGATCGGGCTTGCCGGCCGCGGGCTTCATGTCGAGCAGCAGCGGCGCGCCGAGGGTCGGCCGCGAGCGCTTGGCCGGATCTGGATTCTTGATGTCGAGGCCACCCGGCTCCTTCTCCCAGACAGTCGCTCCCCACAGACGCCCGTTGCAATCCGCGATGCGGATGCGGGCAAGGCCATGGGCGTCGAGCCATTCCCCCTGGGGGTCGGCCGCCACAGCAGCGCATGGGAGGAGAAGCGAAAGTCCGGCGATAATCAGTTGTCGCATCAGCCGTTCCAAATAAGAAAATCGCATCCCCGCACTATTGAAGCCTGTGACCTCGTCCAATGCAAGCCCGCCATGCGAGCGGAGCAGGACGGAACCGGTAGCGCGCCGACAGGAGCAATCCATGCCTGAAAATCGCGCACGTGCCGGCGCGTGGCCGCCCGGCCCGGAACCATCGCAGCGCTGCGTCATCGCAAAGGGTATCGCCCCCTCTCAAATCGCGATAAACGGCAGCCTGTCTCTCACCAGCCGATGGATTGTCGTGAACAGCCGCGTGGACCTCTCAGGAATCGAAGCCGTCATTTTCGACATGGACGGACTGCTGTTCGACACCGAGCCGCTGATCAAGACGGCCAAGCTCGGCGCCATCCGCGCGCTCGGCTTCGACCTGACGGACGCGTTCTACGACTCCATGATCGGCGTGCCCGGTCCCGAATGCGACATCCGCATCCAGAACCATTTCGGGCCGGCGTTTCCGATGGAGACCTATCTCACGTCTTACCGCAGCGCCTGGACCCGGCGGATCGCCGACGGCGTGCCGCTGAAGGCCGGCGCCGCCGACATCATCCGGCACTTCCACGCCCTCGACATGCCGCTCGGGCTTGCGACGTCGTCGGGACGCGAGGCGGCGAGCCATCACCTGCACGCCGCCGAGCTGCATCACTACTTCCGCGCCGTCGTCACCCGCAACGACGTCACCCGCGGCAAGCCGCATCCGGATCTCTACCTCAAGGCGTCGGAGCTGATCGGCGTCACGCCGGAGCGCTGCCTGGCGCTGGAGGACTCCCACAACGGCGTGCGCGCCGCCCATGCCGCCGGCTGCCGGCCGATCATGGTGCCGGACCTGCTGCAGGCCACCGACGAGATGCACCGCCTGTGCGTCCATGTCGCCGACAATCTGCACGATGTCCGCAGGATGTTCGTCAGCGGTCGCTGACGGCGGGCATCGACGGCGTTCGGCCTCCGCCTCCTCGTCCCCCGGGAATGGCTGAGCGATCCCGGGCTGCGCGGCAACGGCCGCGGCGATCCGCGCATCGGCCGGATGACCACAGCGACACTTGGGTCCGGCACGCCGCGGCGGATCTACGCCGCCACAAGGCCGGGCTTGCCGGCTTCCATCACGAACGACTTCGCGGTCGCGACCGGCTGATCGGGCTGGGAGATCTGCGCCACGACACGGAAGTCCGTCTGCCAGCGCCCGCGCGTCACGGAGTGGCGATGATAGCCACGCTGGTCACTGATGAACCTGAGATGCGGATTGTTGGCGTGCAGCGCCTCGGCGTTGCTCATCACCGCAACGCCATCCCCGCCCGACGAGATCGATGTCGCCAGCAGCTCGACACCGACACAGGGTGATTTCGGATCGCGCCAGTCGAGATGCAGGTCGAGCGCGACGCCGCGGTGCATGTCGCCGGTCAGCACCACCGCGTTCGCCACCTTCGCCTCATGGAGCGTGTGCAGCAGGCGCTCGCGCGCTGCGCTGGCGCCGTCCCAGGCGTCGAGGTTGACGAGCGGCGCCTCCGAGGGCTTGAGCCAGGGATAGGACCGCCAGTCGAGATGGGCGAACAGCACCTGCTGCGCCATCACCTGCCAGGTCGCCGGCCCCGCCGCCTGCGCCGCGCGCAGTCCCTCGGCGAACCACGCCTCCTGCCGCGCGCCCATCATGGTGCGCGAAGGCTCGTCCGCCGCCGCACAGTTCGCCTTGATGCCATCCCCGCATGGCTGCTTCGAGCGATACTGGCGGGTGTCGAGCACGGCGACGTCGAGCAGGCTGCCGACGCGGAAGCGGCGATAGGCGAGCACGTCCGGGCCGCGCGGCAGCAGCGCGCGCCGCACCGGCATGTGCTCGTACCAGGCCTGGAACGCCGCCGCGCGGCGAAACAGGAAGGCCTCCGCCGGCGTGTCGCGGGAGTCGGTATCGGCGGCCCAGTTGTCGGCCACCTCGTGGTCGTCGAAGCTCGGCAGGAACGGACACGACAGGTGCGCCGCCTGCAGGTCGGGATCGGTCTTGTACAGCGCGTAGCGCCGGCGATAGTCGGTGAGCGTGACGCAGGCGGTAAAGTCCTTCGGCATCAGGCGCGGCAGCGTGCGCCCGGTGCGATCGGCGGTGACGAAGCCGTGCTCGTAGATGTAGTCGCCGTAGTGGAAGACGAAATCGAAATTCTCCGCCGCCAGATGCCGCCACGCGGTGTAGTAGCCGCTCTCGAATGCCTGGCAGCCGGCGGCGGCGAAGCGCAACTCCGAAATATCCGCGCCCGGCGCCGGTAGCGTGCGCGCGCGGCCGATCGCGCTTTCCGCATCGCCAGTGCGGAAGCGATAGAAGTAGTCACGCCCCGGCGCGAGCCCCTCGACCTCGACATGGACGGAATGCGCCAGCTCGATCCGCGCCAGCGCCGTGCCGGTGCGCACGAGGTTGCGCATCGCCGGATCGTCGGCGATCTGCCAGGTCACCTCGACCGGCTGCACCGACAGGCCGCCGCGCGGATCGAGCGGCTCCGGGGCAAGACGCGTCCAGAGGACGAAACCATCGGAGGCCGGATCGCCCGAGGCAACGCCGAGCGTGAACGGCGACTTGTCGCCGTCGGCACGCGCGGGGGCGGCGCGGATCAGCGGCAGGCCGGGCACGATCAGGCCGGCGGCGACAGCGCCCCTGAGCAGCGCACGGCGATCGAACAGCGGGTGGCGAGAGGCATTGAACATCGAACGGGTCCACGCTTGTGCCCGCCGCAAGCCGCGCGGCACGGGCGATCGCGACCAGTAGCAGGCCTGTGAGACTGCCACATAACAAAAAGCAGGCGGCGGGGACCGGTCCCCGCCGCCCGAAAAGCGGGGCCGCCGTACGCAACTGAATCGGCGGCCCCCTGTCCCGACCGCATGAACGTCGCCGGTGATTCTGGGGTCTCCGGCCACCACGGTGGAACACCCTTACTGTTAGCAGGGCTATCGAACCGCGCATCCGGACTCCGGTCTTAACCTAACCAGTCAACCTTACCGCTGTGCGCCGTCATATTACCACCCGCGGCTCCGCGGCCTTCCCGGCGGCGGCCGTTGCCCTGTCCCGGACCATCATGGTAAATTCGGCTCCCATGATGATGATCCGCATGTCAGCCATCTCCGCGGTGTTCTTCCTCCACCGCTGAGGACGCACCTGCCCTGCCGCAGGTTGCGATCGCGCGCGCCGGCACACGCCCGCGCCGCTCTGTTTCGTGCCCGACCGGCACTGCAATCGACAATCGGCTGCCGCTGCGTTCGCGCACCGCGTCGCATGCAGCCCAGTGATGGATCATCACCATGCCCCTCGACACCACGCCAACGCGCGCGCTCGACGCCGCGCAGATAAACCGGTTCATCCATGACGGCTTCGTGCGGATCGACGACGCGTTTCCGCGTGCGCTCGCCGACGAAGGCCGCGCCATCCTGTGGCGCGACCTGCCCTGCGACCCGCACGATCCAGCGACATGGACGCAGCCCGTCATCCGCCTGTGGTACTACGACGACCCGCCGTTCCGGCAGGCGGTCAACACGCCGGTGCTGCGCGCCGCGTTCGATCAGCTCGTCGGCAAGGGCCGCTGGCTGCCGCGCAGCAATCTCGGCAGCTTCCCGGTGCGCTTTCCCGGCACGGACGATCCCGGCGACACCGGCTGGCACGTCGACGTCAGCTTTCCGGACGAGACGGCCGGCGCGGCCGAGACCGACTTCTCCGCCTGGCGCGTCAACGTCACCTCGCGCGGCCGCGCACTGCTGATGCTGTTCCTGTTCTCGGACATCGGACCGCACGACGCGCCGACCCGCCTGCGGGTGGGCTCGCATCGCGACATGGCACGGCTGCTGGCGCCGGCCGGCGACGCCGGCCTCAATCACCTGCGGCTCGCGGAGGTCGCGGCGGACCGTCCGGAGGCGCTCGCCGTCGGGCCTGCGGGCACGGTGTATCTGTGCCACCCGTTCCTGATCCACGCGGCGCAGGCCCATCGCGGCGCGACGCCGCGCTTCCTGGCGCAGCCACCGCTGCATCCGGCGCAGCCATTGCAGATCGCACGCGCTGATGGCGCCTATGCTCCGGTGGAGGAGGCGATCCGGTTGGCGTTGCAGGAGGCGTGAGCGGAGCGAACGACACGGCGCGGAGGGCGCGCTGCGCCCTCCACTACAGCGCCTTGATGTAGCCGGCGTCGATCAGCTGGCGGTTGAAGCGCCGTGCCTCGGCGCCGTCGCGGCAGGCATAGAACAGCCCGTTGCAGCGGAGCATGATCTTCTTCTGCTCGGCGAACGTCGGGTCGAGCGGCAGACCGGCGGCATCCTGGATCACCAGCGGCAGATAGGCGCCATCGATGGTGTCCATCGCCGTCGGGCTCTCGACCGGCTGGAAGTTGACGGCGTCGATGGCGTAGTAGGTCGCGAAGTAGCGGGGATCGTGCGCCAGCAGCTTCTTGCCGATATCGGCTTCGCTGAGGCCGGGATCGAGCAGTTGCGGCGCGAACTCCGGCTGGTGGTCGCCATAGCGCACGATCAGGAACGGCTCGTTGGGAAAGCGCTTCTTCAGGCCGGCGACGAAATCGCCGTAGTCCCTCGCGCTCATCGCCTGCCGCCGCAGATACTCGTCGACCGACGGCGCGTTGCCGGGCGCGCGCCACTGTGGCGTCAGCTCCGGCTTGAACTTGACCTCCCACGGAAAATGATTGGCCGCAAGGTAGACGAACATGAACACCGGCTCCGGCCCCTTCTCGCGGGCGAGCAGGTCCATCGCCTTGCCATAGAAGAAGCTGTCGGGCTCGACGCCCCTGGCGCCGAGCGCGCGGGCATCATGGAACGCCTGCATGCCGGTGGTCAGCTGAAAGCTCTTCGCGCTCATGAAGCCGCCCATCGCGGGATACAGCGAGATGGTGCTGTAGCCGCAGCGGCGCAGCGCCAGCGGCAGGCCGCGTTCGACCCGGCCCGAGGCGATGCGTGTGACGAAATAGGCGAACGGCCCGAACGAGCGCGCCGAGAGGCCGGCCAGCACGTTGTATTCGGTGAACCAGCTCGGACCGCCATTGCTCTCGGCCAAGAATTTGCGCGCGCGGCCGTCGTAGGAGCGGAAGTGGCCGCCATAGCCCGGCGGCACCCGGACACCGCCAGCAGCGCGGATGTCAAAGCTCGATTCATCATGAATCATCACGATGTTCGGCCGCCGCCCGACCGGATTGCAGGCATCGACCAGCGGCAACTTCAGTGGATCGGCCACCGCGTCAGACTGCATGAAGCCATAGGTGACGAAATCGGACACCGCGGTGACGCCGGAGCGCGCGAACTTCGAGACATAACCGTCGTCGTAATAGCCGCGCCACGCTTCGTCCGGCCAGGTGCGGGCGAGGCCGACCAGTGCGGCGAGACAGCCGAGCATCGCCGCCACCGCCGGCAGGCGGCGCAGGCGGAACGGATCGAGCCGCCACAGCGCCACCATCAGCGGCAGCACCAGCAGCGCGGTGGCGATCGCCGACCAGCGCAGGTTCGGGAAGATCGTGAAGAGGAAGGCCACCGTGTCGCGGTCGATCACCATCAGGTCGACGAAGTTCGCGGTCATCTGCACGACGTCGTGCTTGAGCCGCGACAGCAGGATCAGCACCACGACCAGCGTGAACGCCAGCGCGCCCGACAGCGCCGGCCGGCGCAGCAGCGCGACGAAGCCGCAGTTGAGAATGCCCCAAGCCAGCAGGAAGCCGAGGCGCGACGTCAGGTCGGTCTCGGTCTGCAGCATCACCACCAGCGCCGCAACATGGGGCGACACCACCGCCAGCAGGCGCCACACCCCGGCCGAGGCGACGCCTGCCGCGACCGCGGCGCGGCCGTCGGGCGTCTCGGGATTGGGCAGGCCGGAATTGGGCGACGACGCCATGGCGGGGACGCAAAACCATCCGGCGGGGTCAGGGGCCCGGTGCTGGCGGAGGCCAGCAGGCGAACGGCGCGGCCGGCGGCAGCCACCGTGTCATAAAAACGTAGTCAAATCGTCACACGTCCGCAACTCGCTGTTTGGCCGCAGCGTGACGTCAGTGGCGTTCAGCGCCAATTCAGGTACCGCCGCGGGCCAGCCAACCGATGGCCGGCGCAGTGCGGTGCCCCGTGAGTCCGGAACGGCCGGATCCGCCTAGGTCGATCAGCCCACCGCCCTCCCGAGCAGGAGGCGACAGGTGCCGGCTGCCGCGAGCGACAGGACCCCCGCAACGAAGAACGCCAACATGAAGCCGGCCTCGCCACCCACAGCGACCAGCGCACCCAACCCGGCGACGCCAACGCTGAAACCAAGCTGGCGCAGCGTGACGCAGATCGCCGCCGCCATCGCGGCGCGGCCCGGCGGCGCGGCGCCGATCGCCGCCGCCGTCACCTGGGCCTGGATCAGCGCTGCTCCCGCGCCGCTGGCCAGCAGCGCGGCCGCCACGGCGCCTGCGCCGGACCCGACGGCAATCGCCGCGGCAAGATCGGCGAGGCCCATGATCGCGAGCCCGAGCGGAAAGAACAGCCGGGGCGGCCACCGGCGCGCCAGCACCGCGCCGAGCCACGGCACCAGCAGCATCGGCAGCGTCAAGGCTGTGAGCAGCCCGCCAGCCGCGAGCGGCGTCATCTGCAGCGGCCCCCGCGCCAGCTGCGGCACATAGACGAGGAGCGACCAGTAGCCGACCGAGCTGGCCAGCGGCGCGACGCACATCGCCACGAAGCACGGACGGCGCAGCAGCGTGAGGTCGATCGCCGGAGCGCGGCTGCGCCGTTCAATCGCGACGAACGCGAGGGTGGCGAGAACGACCCCGCCGAGCAGGACGGCCGAGGCCGGGCCGCCCAACCGATGGCCCTCCAGCAGAGCGACGGCGAGCCCGCCCGCGGCGGCGGCCAGCACCGCGCAGCCCGGCCAGTCCAGCGCCGCGGCGGCCGCCCCGGCATCGCGCGATTCCGGCACACGCCAGCGGATCAGCGTCAGCACCGCTATGCATGGCGGCAGGTTGAGCCAGAAAATCCAGCGCTAGCCGACCGTCGCCGCGACCAGCGCGCCGAGCGGCGGCCCGATCACCATGGCGATGCCGATCACGGTGCCGTTGATCGCGAACGCGCGCGGCCGCGCCGTGACTGGCGTGGTCGCCGCCACCAGCGCCAGCGATGCGCTGGTGAGCGCGGCGCCGCCCACGCCTTGCAATGCCCGCCCCGCGAGCAGCACGACAAACGACGGCGCCGATGCGCACGTCGCCGACGCCATCGCGAAGACCACTGCCCCGAGGGCGAACATCCGCCGCCGTCCCCAACGGTCCGCCAGCGTGCCGCAGGCCGGCAGGGCGAGCACCAGCCCCAGGCTGAAGACATCGATCACCCAGGCCGATGCCGCGCCTGCCAGCGCGAAGTCGGCGCCGACATCGGCGAGCGCCGCCGCGAGCGCGGTGAGGTCGAACTGAAACAGGAAGCCGCCGATGCAGGTCGCCCACAGCGCCGCCTGTGCCGGCGTGATGCCGCCTTCGGAGGGAAACGCCAGCGGATCGGAACGCAGGGGATGAGAGGTCATGCGCGGAGTGTGCGGCCTCCCCCGGGCGCCTTGCGAATGACGCTTCTTTCAAATCCCATGAAACGATATCATGGCGTCATGCCGCGCCGCCTGCCGCCCTTTCAGCCGCTGCTCGCCTTCGACGCCGTCGTGCGTCACCGCTCGTTCACCCGCGCGGCGGCGGAACTCGGCGTGACGCAGAGCGCCATCAGCCATCAGGTGCGGCGGCTCGAACAGCATTTCGGCACGCCCCTGCTCGACCGGCAGCGGCCGGGCGTCGATCTCACCGACCAGGGCCGGGCGCTGCTTCCTGAACTCACGGCCGCGCTCGACACCCTCGGCGCGCTCGACGTTCATGTCCGCCGCGCGGCGCGCCAGCGCCGCCTGCGCATCGCCGCCGGTACGGCGCTGAGCACATGGTGGCTGGTGCGCCGGCTGCCGCGCTTTGCCCTGCAACATCCCGACATCGCCCTCGAGCTGACGCCGCACGACGCCGGCACGGAGCCGCCGGACATTCGCATCGCCTGGGTGCCGGGCGACGAGGCACGGCGAACGACCACGCAACGCCCGCTGTTTCGCGAGCAGGTGTTTCCGGTGTGCGCGCCGGCGCTGCGGCCGCCACAGGCCGCGCCCACTGCGCTGCTGTCGCTGCCCCTGATCTACAAGGATGCCGACCGCACCAGCGAATGGAGCTGGGAGACCTGGTTTCGCCGCCTCGGCCTGCAGCATGCGCGCGCGCGCAGCGGCCTGCAGCTCGGCGATATCGGGCTGTGCCTTGCCGCCGCCTCCGAGGGCGCAGGCGTCGCGTTGGGACGCTCACTGCTGGTCAGCGACGCCATCGCCGACGGCCGCCTGGCCCGGCTGTTTCCAGACGGCCCGGTGATGGAATCGCGCAAGGTCCATGTCGCGCGATGGCGCGCGGAGCTGTCCGGCGACGCGGACACCAGCGCCTTCGTCGGCTGGCTCGCCGATGAAACCGCACGGACCTGCGCCATTCAATAGGCGGCGGCGCGGGCGCGGTCAGCACTCCACGACGTTGACCGCAAGGCCGCCGAGCGACGTCTCCTTGTAGGTCGACTTCATATCTTCGCCGGTCTGCAGCATGGTGCGGATGACGGTGTCCAGCGACACATAGTGATGGCCGTCGCCGCGCAGCGCGAGGCGCGCGGCGTTGATCGCCTTGACCGCGCCCATGGCATTGCGCTCGATGCAGGGAATCTGCACGAGGCCGCCGACCGGATCGCAGGTCAGGCCAAGATTGTGCTCCATGCCGATCTCGGCGGCATTCTCGACCTGGGCGACGCTGCCGCCGAGCACCGCGGCGAGCGCGCCGGCCGCCATCGAGCAGGCCACCCCGACCTCGCCCTGGCAGCCAACCTCGGCGCCGGAGATCGAGGCGTTGGTCTTGTAGAGCACGCCGATCGCCGCCGCCGTCAGCAGGAAGTCGACGACCCCGTCGTCGGAAGCGTCCGGCACAAAGGTCTCGTAATAGTGCAGCACGGCGGGGATGATGCCGGCAGCGCCATTGGTCGGCGCGGTGACGACCCGCCCGCCCGCGGCGTTCTCCTCGTTGACCGCCATGGCGAAGGCGTTGACCCAGTCCATGGCCGCCAGCGGATCGACCGCCTCGGTGTTGCCGCCGCGCGACATCAGCTCGCGGTACAGCGCCGGCGCGCGGCGGCGCACGTTGAGCGCGCCGGGCAGCCGCGCCTCGGCATCGGCGTTGTCGAGACCGAAGCCGCGCCGCACGCAGGCCTGCATCACCCGCCAGATCCGCAGCAGGCGCTCGCGCACCTCCGCCTCGGAGCGCCAGACGCATTCGTTGGCCAGCATCACGCCGGCAATGCTGCGACCGCTCGCCCCGGCCTGCGCCAGCAGCTCGGCGCCACTGTGAAACGGATAGGGCCACACGGCGCCGCCCACCGACGCGGCAGCGGACGGCGCATCCGCGCCGGCCTCGATAACAAAGCCGCCGCCGACGGAGAAGTAGCAGCGCTCGCCGAGCCGCGCGCCATCGGCGGCGAATGCGGCAAGACGCAGGGCGTTGGGATGCTCCGGCAGCGTCTTGTCGCCGTTGAACACGATGTCGCGTGCGCGGTCGAACGCCACCGCATAGCGGCCGAGCAGCGCAAGCGTACCGCTCTGGCGGATATCGGCGAGATGCGTGCGCGCCACGGCAGGATCGACGGTGTCGGGCGCCTCGCCGCACAGGCCGAGGATGACGCCGATGTCGGTGGCATGGCCATGGCCGGTGAGCGCGAGCGAGCCGAACAGCTCGACCTCGATCCGCGTCGTGCGCGCCAGCAGGTCGTCGTCATCGAGCCGGCGCACGAACATCAGCGCCGCGCGCATCGGCCCGACGGTGTGCGAACTCGACGGGCCGACGCCGACCTTGAAGATGTCGAACGCGGACAGCATCACGCCCACCTGAACCCTCATCCTGAAGAGCCTGCGCAGCAGGCGTCTCGAAGGGTGAGGCCCGCACGTTCCGACTCATTGGCCCCGTGGTTCGAGACGCACGGCGTCGCCGCGCTCCTCACCATGAGGAGATGGGCCTCAATGGGCCCGATGAGGCTGGATGCGTGCATTCCAGCTCTCATATCCGAGTCCCATTTGCAGCGAACACACTCAACCCGCCGCGAGCGGGAGCTGCTGCTGCACCAGCGCGACCCAATAGGCCGCGCCCATCGGCAGGATGGCGTCGTTGAAGTCGTAATAGGGATTGTGCAGCGGCGGATCGTTTTTGCCTTCGCCCGCACCGATGCAGATGTAGGCGCCGGGGCGCTTCTGCAGCATGAACGAGAAATCCTCCGAGCCCATCGCCGGCTTGATATCGGTCTGCACCAGCGCCGACCCGACGAGGCTCGATGCCGCGGCGATCGCCGCGTCGGTCTCGGGCACGGTGTTGATGACGCCGGGATAGCGCCGCTGGTAATCGAGCGCGATGGTGGCGCCATGGATCTGCGCCATGCCGGCGCAGGTCTGGCGCATCGCCGCCTCGATCTCGTCCTGGATCTCGCCATCGAGGGTGCGCACGGTGCCGCGCAGCACTACCGTTTCCGGCACCACGTTCCAGGTGTCGCCGCCATGAATCTGGGTGACGCTGATCACGCCGGCATCCATCGCGCCGATACGGCGGCTGACGATCGCCTGCAGCGCGTTGACGAGCTGGGCCGAGACCACGACGGAATCGATGCCCTTCTCGGGCGTCGCCGCATGGCAGCCCTTGCCGGTGATGACGATCTCGAAGGTGTCGAAGAACGACATCATGATGCCGGACTTGATGGCGAACTTGCCGCGCGGGATCTGCGGAATGTTGTGCATGCCGTAGACGGCATCGGCTGGAAATTTGTCGAACAGCCCTTCCTCGACCATGCGGCGCCCGCCGCCCTCGTTCTCCTCCGCCGGCTGGAACACGAACTGCACGGTGCCGCGGAACGGCTTGTGGCGCACGAGATGCGCGGCCGCGCCGAGCAGCATCGCGGTGTGGCCGTCATGGCCGCAGGCGTGCATCTTGCCCGGGCGCTGCGACTTGTAGGCAGGATTTCCCAGTTCGTTGATGTCGAGCGCGTCGATGTCGGCGCGCAGCGCGATGCTCGGGCCATCGCCGTTCGTCAGCGAGGCGACGACGCCGGTGCCGGCGAGGCCGCGATGCGCCGCAAGGCCCATGTCGGTCAGCGCCTCGGCGATCACCTGCGCGGTGCGGTGCTCCTCGAACGCGGTCTCCGGATGGGCATGGATGTCGTGCCGCCACGCCACCATGCGGGCGCGGATGTCGGCGGCGATCTCGGGCTGGACGGACATCGATCGATCTCTCGGTTGGCTTCAGTGGAAGAGTTCGGCGACCAGCGTGGCGCCAAGGAATGTACCGGCGGCCGCGGTCAGCGACACGACGATGATGCGCCAGCCAAGCTGGCGGAAGATGGGCAGATCCTTCGCCACCGAGAAGCCGGCGAGCGCCAGCACCGGCGTGGTGAAGGTCAGGAAGTTGAGCTTGCCGGTGACTGCCGCCAGCGTATCGGCGAACGGCAGGAAGCCGGGAACGGCGAGGACGGTGGCGAACACCGACAGCACCAGCACCATCGGCAGCTTCGGCACCAGCCGCTTGACGAGATCGACGACCAGCGCGATCGCCACCACGATGGCCATGCCGAGCAGCGACTGAGCCACCGGCACCTTGTAGGTGAGCAGATTGCCGATGGTGACGCCGCCAGTCATGATCGCCCAGGCGATCAGGGTGTCGACGAACGACAGCTCCTTCGCCGCCATACCGCCGACGCTCGACAGCTCGACGCCTTCCGTCGCCTGACGCCGGGAGAAGCGGCCGAGCACCGGCTCGAGGCGGTCGTACAGCCACGAACAGGCGGGCAGCGACAGGAACAGCGTGAAGTAGAAGCCGGCGACCTGGGTCAGCAGGTTGGACGCCGCCGCGATCGCGGTGAGTTGCGGCGCGAGCGCAGCCGGCTGCTGGCCGTTGATGGCGCCGATCGCCGCGGCCATCATGCTCGCCGAGCCGACGCCTGCGCCCATCGCCAGCGAACGCGGATCGAAGATGTTGAGGCTGGTGACGAAGCCGGCGAGCAGCGCGATGAACAGCGCGCCGAGCACCGTGCCGGTGATGTATTCGGCGAGCACGCCGCGGCCTTCCGCCGAGGCCATGCCGTACTTCTCGCCGATGATCACGAGATTGCCTTCGCGGCCGATCGAGAACGTCGCACCGACGGCCTCGCGCTTGACGCCGAGCAGCAGCGCCAGCGGCAGGCCGAGCACCAGCGTGCCAAAGGTGTGACCGAATTCCTGGAACAGCAGCGCCCAGCCCGCTTCCTTGACCTGCGGCAGCGCGCCGCCGACCGTCAGGCCGAGCTTGACCACGAACAGCAGCAGGCCGACGTTGAGCAGATCGCCGGCGAACGCCTGCAGCCGTGAATCGACCCGGACCGGCGCCGGCAGCAGCCGCTGCGCCACGCCCCAGGCGGCGGCGATCAGCAGCGCCCACACCATGGGCTGCAGCAGCACCTTGCCTGGTCCGACCTGAAACTGGACGATGCCGATACTCTCGGCGATGGCGACGATCGCCATCACCACCAGGACAAGCTTGAGTTTGGCGACGCCCGACGACGCGAGAGGCGCGGGGACCGGTTCAGCGGTGGCGGCGGCAGTCGACGTCGTCATGGCGGCGCTCCAGGTGTCATGCTTGCGCGGCTGGCGCGCGGGATCAACTCTGGAACCCGACTTTCAGAGAAAAACCGCCTTGCATCAATGACAGCCACAGTGATTATCTGTTGCATTTCATGCAACGGTTATAATTCCGGGACGCGGACACGTCGCGGCCGCCGGCAACGAGGGTATCGGAATGGCGGTGGTGCTCAGCGACATGGACGACCGTCTCGACACCCGCCGCGTGCGCTACTTCATGCAGGTGCTGGAGAGCGGCTCGGTGCGCGGCGCTGCGGGCGCGCTCGGCATGGATCCCTCCGCGGTCAGCCGCGCGGTCAGCCTGCTGGAGCAGGAGTGCGGCACCGCGCTGATCGAGCGTCGCGGCCGCGGCATCGCGCCGACCGACGCCGGCGCCCTGCTCGCCACTTATCTGCGGCGCCAGCACAGCGAGAAGCAGAGCCTGCTGGCGCAGATGGACAGCATCCGAAAGATCGAGAGCGGCCACATCGACATCATGGCCGGCGAAGGCTATGTCGACACGCTGATGGAAGGCACGGTGTGCCGCTTCATGCGCGCGCATCCCAAGATCACCATCGGCCTCGACGTCGGCAGCACCAATCAGATCGTGCAGGGCCTGCTGGAGGAGCGCATCCACATCGGCCTGCTGTTCAAGCCGCCGAACGACGAGCGGCTGCGCTCGCACCATTCCCATCCGCAGCCGATCCAGACCTGGGTGCAGCGCAGTCACCCGCTGGCGCAGATCGGCCGGCCGCTGCGGCTGATGGACCTCCTGCCTTATCCCGGCGCCACCGTGCACCGCAGCTTCGGCGTGCGCCAGCACATCGAGGCCGCCGAGATCAGCGAGGGCGTTCGCCTCAACGTCGCGCTGACGACGGCGTCGTTCGACGCGGTGATGCATTTCGTCGCCGCCGGCCTCGGCTACGCGCTGGTGCCGCGGCTGACCATGGCCGCCGTCGAACCATCGCGCATCGTCGCCCTGCCAATGAAGAACGCCCTGCTCTATCGCGGCCGCAGCCACGTCCTGACGCTGCGTGGCCGCACGCTGCCGCCGGCGGCGCAGGACCTGCTGCGCCTGATCGTCAGCGACATGAAACCGCGCGCCGCTGCGGCGCGCTGACGCGGCCATCACTCGCGGCGGCGGCAAGGTTGGTGCAACGTAGTACTGCGAGGGTCCGCGCCGTCCGCTCAGCCGAGCCGTGACGTGCTTTGCCGTGGAGCCTGAACAGCCATGAAACGCTTGCTCGCAGGAGGACTGGTCCTGATGGCCGTGACCATGCCGGGAGTGTCGGCGTCGGGACCGTCGCTGCCGTCGGACGAGACCGTTCGCCGTCTGCTGATCGAGCGCATCGACACCCGGCAGCAGGGCGTCGGCATCGTCGTCGGCCTGATCGATGCGCAGGGCCGCCGCGTCGTCGCGCACGGCGTGTTCGACAAGGACAACGCGCGCCCGGTCGATGACCGCACCGTGTTCGAGATCGGCTCGATCACCAAGGTGTTCACCAGCCTGCTGCTCGCCGATATGGTCAAGCGCGGCGAGGTCGCCCTCGCCGACCCCGTGGCGAAGTATCTTCCCGACGGCGTCAGCGTGCCGCAGCACGACGGCCGCGCCATCACGCTGGCGGATCTCGCCACCCACACCTCGGCGCTGCCGCGCCTGCCGGAGAACATGGCGCCGGCCAGCCTGGACAATCCCTACGCCGACTACACGGTGGCGCAGCTTTACCAGTTCCTCGCGACCTACAAGCTGCCGCGCCCGATCGGCGCGCAGTTCGAATATTCCAACCTCGGCTACGGCCTGCTCGGCCACGCGCTGGCGCGGCGCCAGGGCACCGATTACAAGTCACTGGTGCGCGAGCGCATCCTGACGCCGCTCGGCATGAGCGACACCGCCATCACGCTGCCGGCCGATCTCGCCGCGCGCCTCGCGCCCGGGCATGACGCGGCGCTCAACAAGGTCTCCAACTGGGATCTGCCCGCGCTCGCCGGCGCCGGCGCGCTGCGCTCGACCGTCAACGACATGATGACGTTCCTGGAGATGGCGCTGGACCTCAAGGATTCGCCGCTGTCGTCCGCGCTCGCCGCATCGCTGCAGACGCGCCAGCCGAACAGTGCGCCGGGCGGCGCTGTCGCGCTCGGCTGGATGGTCACCCCGGGACATGACGAAGAGATCGTGTGGCACAATGGCGGCACCGGCGGCTATCAGTCCTTCATCGGCTTCCTGCCGAAGTCGAAGGTCGGCGTCGTCGTGCTGTCCAACGCTTCCACCAGCGCGGGTGTCGACGACATCGGCATGCACCTGCTCGATCCGCGGATTCCGCTGGCGCCGCCGCCGGCCAGGCACACCGTCGCCGAGGTCGATCCGGCGACCTTCGACGGCTACGCCGGGCGCTACCAGCTGGCGCCGCAATTCGTGCTCACGGTGACTCGTGAGGGCGACCGGCTGTACGCGCAGGCCACCGGCCAGCCGAAGGCCGAGATCCGGCCGGAGAGCCCGACGCGCTTCTTCTATCAGGTGGTCGAGGCCGAGATCACGTTCGAGACCGACAATCGCGGGCGGGCGACAAAGCTGACGTTGCACCAGAACGGCCGAGACATGCCGGCGCCGCGGCTGCCGGAGTGAACGGCGAAAACAAGGCGTGCGGCCTGGGAAAAAAGATCCCGGGCATCGCTTCGCTCACCCGCGCTCCGGCCCAACAGCCACTCAAGAACGAAGCCTGCACTGTCGACGCCTCGCCCGAACGCGCGCGGCGACATCCGGGAGGGCACGAGACAACCTCTCAGGCCGGCGGCACGAATGCTGCAATCAGCGCCTCGGCCACCTGCGGCGCCGACTGCGCCGGACCCGCGGGTGTCTGCTGGCCGGTGGTGTAGATGCCCTCGATCAGCAGCAGCAGGCCATCGCCGAGCACGTCAGGCTGGTTCGCGCCCATCGCCGCGGCGAGCTCGCGCAGGCGCTTGCGAAACGCGCGCTTGTGGTCGTCGGCGACCTGGCGGGCCGGATGCACGCGGTCGGGATACTCGATGGTGGCGTTGCTGAGACCGCAGCCGCGATAGCCATCCGCCACCGCGCGGCCCGACAGGATCCGGATGTAGGCCAGCACGTGCTCGCGCGGGTCGCTGTAGCTTTCGCCGCCTGGTTTCTCGAAATTGCCCCAGAACGTCTGGTCATAGTCGCGCAGGTAGGCTGCGGCGAGTTCGTCCTTGGACGAAAAGCTGCGGTACAGGCTCGGCTTGGTGACGCCGGCCTTCTGCACGATCTCGTCCACCCCGACCGCCCGGATGCCCTCGCGATAGAACAGCTCGCACGCCGAGGCGCGAATGCGGTCGGCGGCCTTCAGTCCGTCCTTGCGGGGTCCTTGCGAGATCTTGGTCATGCGATTCCAGCTCTTGACAATGTTACTTACCGGTACGTATCCTCGCCCATCTCCAATACGTACCGGTAAGTAACATGCAGACGCCCCCTGCTTCAAGCCCCTCGCCCTCCCACCGCCCGTTCGGCCAGCGCTATGCCTTCGTGGTGGTGGCCGTGATCTTCCTCGCCCTGCTCAGCGCCGCCGGTCTGCGCTCGACACCGGGCGTGCTGATGCTGCCGCTGCAGAAGTCGTTCGGCTGGAGCGTCGATGTCATCTCGGTCTCGGCCGCCGTCGGCATTTTCCTGTACGGCCTCGCCGGTCCGTTCGCCGCCGCGGTGATGCAGAGCATCGGCGTCCGCCGCACCGTGCTCGGCGCGCTGGCGCTGATGGCCCTCTCCACCGGCGCAAGCTATTTCATGACCGCGCCATGGCAGCTGTTCCTGACCTGGGGCCTGCTGTCCGGCATCGGATCGGGCGCGGTCGCCAACGTGCTCGGCGCCACCATCGTCAACCGCTGGTTCGTCACCAACCGCGGCCTGGTGATGGGCCTGCTCACGGCCAGCACCGCCACCGGTACCCTCATCTTCATGCCGCTGCTGGCGGCGCTGACCGAGCGCGGCGGCTGGCAACCGGTGGTGCTGACGGTGGCGGCGTGCTGCGCGGCGCTGATCCCGCTGGTGTACTTCTTCGTGCCGGAGCGCCCGGCGTCGATCGGCCAGCGCGCCTATGGCAGCGCCCATGACGACATCGTGCCGCCGCCGCCGGCGCAGAATCCGTTCAAGACCGCGATCGACAACCTGCTGCGCGCCGCAAAGACCCGCACGTTCTGGTTCCTGTTCGGCACGTTCTTCATCTGCGGCTTCACCACCAATGGCCTTGTCGGCACCCACCTCATCGCGTTCTGCGGCGACTACGGCATCGCCGAGGTGCAGGCCGCCAGCCTTCTGGCGATGATGGGCGTGTTCGACCTGTTCGGCACCACGCTGTCAGGCTGGCTCACCGACCGCTTCGATCCGCGCAAGCTGCTGTTCTTCTATTACGGGCTGCGCGGCCTGTCGCTGATCTACCTGCCGTACTCGAACTTCTCGCTCACCAGCCTGACGGTGTTCGCGGTGTTCTACGGCCTCGACTGGATCGCCACGGTGCCGCCGACGGTGCGCATCGCCAACGACGCCTTCGGCGACCGCAACGCGCCGCTGATCTTCGGCTGGGTGGTCGCCGGCCATCAGCTCGGCGCGGCCTCGGCGGCGTTCTTCGCCGGCGCGGTGCGGACGGCGCAAGGCAGCTACCTGCAGGCCTTCGTCATCGCCGGCGTCACCGGCATCGTCGCGGCGCTGCTGTCGCTGATGATCGGCCGCAAGCGCACCGAACCGAGCTTCGCACTGACCTGACCGCGCCCAACAGGCTCCTCGACACACGCCACGTCCCCATGGACGTGGCGTTTTCTTTTGGCTCAGCCGTTGCGAGGCGGTAACAGCCCGAGCCGCTTCGCCACCATGCGATCGACGAGGCGCTTGGGCAGCAGGCTGCCGATCAGCAATTGCAGCGGCTCGGGCGAGACCGCGTAGCGCACCCGGGGCCGTGGCGTGGTGAGCACACGATGCACCAGCGCGCCGATCTGCTCCGGCGGCAGACCGTCCTTCGCCAGCGTCAGCATGTAGCCCCGCAGCCGCTCCAGCGCCGGCAGGAACGGCGACGCCCTGAAGCGCGCGATGTCGATCTCCTCGGCCTTGTCCCAGATCGGGGTTTTCACCGCGCCGGGGCCGATCAGCACGACATCGATGCCGAACAGCATGAACTCGCGGCGCAGGCTTTCGGACAGGCCTTCGAGGGCGAATTTCGACGCGCTGTAGGGCGACAGCAGCGGATTGCCATGCTGGCCCGCCACCGATCCGATCATCACGATGCGCCCGGGCGCCCCCTTCAGGGATCGATCGGCGCCGAGCAGCGGCGCGAACGCCTTGGTCGCGATCACCACGCCGATGACATTGACGTCCATCTGCCGGCGAAACTCATCGACGGTGAGATCGAGCAGTGGCCCGGACACCGCGATGCCGGCGTTGTTGACCAGCCCGGCGAGCGTCTCGCCGCCAAGCGCCTCGCGCACGGTCTGCGCGCCTGCCAGCACCGCCGCCTCGTCGGTGACGTCGAACACCAGAGGCACGAAGGTGGCGCCGAGCTCGCGCTGCAGCCGCTCGCCATCATCAGCCTTGCGCACGCTGCCGAACACACGAAAGCCGCTGTCGACCAGCGCTTTCGCAGCCGCAAAGCCGATGCCGGTGGATGTCCCGGTGATGACGACGGATCTCAAGATCGCGCTCCTCGTTGGCCGGTGTCGTGCGGACCATGGCCATAACGCTGTGGACCGGAAAGATTGCGCGACCATGACAGACATTCCCGGCCATGGCCAACGCCATGCGTGCGCCCACACGGTATTGCCGCATGGCTTGCGACGACATGCCCGCCGCCCTACCCTGATCGCGCATCCCACGCCCCACCCGGGAATTTGCGATGTCCGTGACGTTGACAAGAATCGCCCTGCTGCTGGCCGTGATCGTCGCGGCGACGCCGGCCTGCGCCGAACCGCCGGCGCCCTCCAGCGCCGCGGCATCCGCCGCCACGCCCCTTGTCGCGATCCCCAGCCATCACGACACCGACATCAAGTTCTACGCACCCGGCAGCGCCGTCAGCACCGGCCTGCCCGCGCTGGCGCAAATGTCGCACGCCGACCTCGTGCTGTGGCTGGCGGGCAACCAGTTCTTTGCCATGGACGACGTCATCGCCGCGTTCCAGAAGCAGAGCCCGACCACCACCGTCGCGCTGCTGACCCTGCCGCCGGGCCTGCTGCTGCAGGCGATCAAGGCCAGCGGCGTGACCTATGACGGCGACAGCGTGCGCATCCGCCCCGACATCTACGCCTCGGTCAATCTCGGCCATCTGCACGAGCTCAAGCGCGCCGGGCTGATGAGCCAGTCGCTGATCTACATGCACAACGAGTTGCAGATCATCGTGGCACGCGGCAATCCGAAGACCATCGCCGGCATCGGCGATCTGACGCGCCCCGGCGTTCGCATTTCGCTGCCCAATCCGGTCAACGAAGGCATCATGCAGTTCTACCTGCGCAAGGTGCTGGAACGGCACGGCCTGTGGCAGGCGATTTCCGGTGACAAGGACTGCATCGCCTGTGAGCCGGTGCCCAACACCTGGTTCACCGCGGTGCATCACCGCGAGACGCCGCAGCGGATCGTCGCCGGCCAGTCCGACGCCGGCGTGGTGTGGCGCACCGAGGTGCTGCAGGCGCTGCGCAGTGGCGCTGCGGTCGAGGCCGTCGACCTGCCGGCCGAGGACAGCCTGCGCGACGAGGTGTCCTATGCCATTGGCCGGCTCGACGACACCCCGCACGCCGCCGCCGCAACGGCGTGGCTTGCCTTCATCGGTTCCCGCGCCGCGCAGGATATCTACCGCAGTTACGGCTTCGTCGGCGCCAGCGACACGGAGCTGACACCGAAGCCGCTGGACTGACACCGCGAAGGGTTCCCGCCGCGGCGCGAAACGGCTGCCGAGGCCACCGTTTCCCGCTATGATCGGGCATGGATGATGAAATCGCCGCCCGCGTCTACAGCGATCCTCTCGCCCGCTGGTTCGTGACAGAGGCCTACCGGATCACCGACACCCTCGCGCTGATCGCGGCGACGGGACAGCAGATCATCGACGCCGGCATTCCGCTGTGGCGCCTCGCCTACTTCCAGTTCACGCTGCATCCGGAGATCGCCGGCAAGGCCTACACCTGGCGGCGCGGCGGCGAGGCCGAGGTCGGCGAAGCCCCGCACGGGCTGCGCCAGGAAGCGCGTTTTCTCGAAAGCCCGCTGTTCACCGTGTTCGACGAGCGTCGCACCGTGCGGGTGCGTCTCGAGGACGACGAGCCGACCGCGCCGGTGCTGCGCGAGCTCAAACAGGACGGCGCCACCGACTACGTCGCCGAGCCGCTGCTGTTCTCGACCGGGCACATCGACGCCCTCAGCCTGATGACCGACGTATCTGGCGGTTTCTCGCGCCGCGACCTCGACCGGCTGTATCAGCTGAAGTTCGCGTTCACGCGCATCGTCGAGGTTCACTCGCTGCGCGACACCGCCGTCCACCTGCTCGATGCCTATGTCGGCCGCGAGGCCGGCCAGCGCATTCTCGCCGGCGACGTCCGGCGCGGCGGCGGCCAGGCCATCGAGGCCGTGATCTGGTATTGCGACCTGCGCGGCTTCACCACGCTGTCAGACCGCTTGCCGCGCGACGCCGTGATCGCGCTGCTCAACGCCTATTTCGGCGCGATGGGCGGTGCGGTCACCGCCGCGGGCGGCGAGATCCTCAAGTTCATGGGCGATGCGATGCTGGCGATCTTTCCCATCGCCGGCGCCACGGCCCGCGCCGATGCGGTGACGCAGGCGGTGCGGGCGGCGATCGCCGCCGAGGACGCGATCACCGCGCTCAACACACAGCGCGATGCCGCCGGCGAACCGCAGGTCCGCTTCGGGCTCGCCCTGCATCTCGGTGAAGTGCTGTTCGGCAACATCGGTGCCAGCGCCCGGCTCGACTTCACGGTGATCGGCCCAGCGGTCAACCATGCCGCGCGGCTGGAAAAGCTCTGCGCCGTACTCGACCGCCCGGTGGTGGTGTCGGACGCGATCGCCGCGCTGCTGCCGCACGATCGCACCGTGCCGCTCGGCCGCCATCCCCTGAAAGGCATCGCCGCACCGCAGGCGGTGTACGCCCTGCGGTGCGCCACCATCTGAACCCGCCGCGTCAGCGCTGCAGCAGCACCGTGTCCGGCGCGCGGCGGCTCTCCCAGCCCTCGCGCTCCAGCACCGGGACGTCGTCGCAATGCTGCGGATAGCCGAGGCAGAAATAGCCGATGAAGGTCCAGCCCGCGGGCACCGCGAGCGCTGCTTCCACTGCGGCCGGATCGAGGATCGATACCCAGCCGAGACCAATGCCTTCGGCGCGCGCGGCGAGCCACAGCGTGTGCACCGCCATCACCGCGGAGTACTCGATGGTCGCGGGCATGGTCAGGCGGCCGAGGCCATGGCCCTGTGCGGTCGCACGGTCGGCGAACACCGCAAACTGGCAGGGTGCATCGTCGAGACCTGCGAGCTTGAGCCGCGCATAGAGCGCCGCGCGCTCACCGGCCTGGCACTGCAACGCCGCGGCATTGCAGGCCTCGAAGTTGTCGCGGATCGCCCGGCGGCGCGCGGAATCGTCGACCTGCACGAACCGCCAGGGCTGGCTGAGCCCGACCGACGGCGCAAGGCACGCAAGGCCGATCAGGCGCGCAAGGGTGCCTTTGGGCAACGCCTCACGGCGGAAGTGGCGGACGTCGCGCCGCCACACCAGCAGATCGAGCAGATGCCGGCGGAACGTCGCGTCGAAGGCCGGCACAGCGGGCGATGGCGTTTCCATGGTCCAGATGTATGGCAATTTCGCCGATTCCGCATCAGCATCGTGATCAACCAGGATGGCCGTGCGCACGTTCCCACCGGCTCAACACGGGTGGAACTCGCCGAGCAGTTGCACCCAGACCGCGGCGAACGCCGCGAGCCCGAGAAAGCCCAGCACGGCGGACAGGCGCAGCCCGCCATCGGCTGCATGGCTATTGCCGCGGCAGATCGTCGACGAAGAGACGCAGGAAGATCGCCCGTCGTCCCGTCTCGCGGTTGAGACAGTTGGCGATCATCGGATTGGCCATCGTGCCCTGGAAGAAATCGTAGAGGAAGTCGCAGCTCTTCTTGCGGCTGTCGAGCCAGGCGCGCTGCATCGCGCGCAGCTTGACCTGCTGGTCCGCATCGAGGCCCTTGAGCAGCGCCTGATAGGCTTCGTTCAGCAGCCGATCCCACTGCGCCTGCTCGCCATCCAGGCAGGCGATGACTTCGGAATCCCGCCGGGCGCCCTCGTCGGGCCCGATGCAGGCGTCCGCGACTTTGCCGATGCAGGTCTCCAGCGCCTTGGTGCCGCGACCGGCCGACGCCAGGCATGCCTCGACCGATCGCTTGTCGTCAGATCTTTTGGCGCGATCCGGCTCGGCTGCTGACGCCATCGGGCCCAGCGCCAGCGTCAGTGCGGCGACGAGCAAGCCGGCGGCGATCGACCATCTCCCAGTCATGGATGCAAAACCTCTCACGCGAATGCCTTGCGCGTCTGAGAGCTTCGTCGGACGGGGCAGAGGCCGGGTTCAAATACCTGCTTCGGCGCGCACCGTTCGTCGGTCAGGCGACGGCTTCTCCCTCATGGTTCGACCAGATGACGACCTCCCTCCTCATGGTGAGGAGCGGCCGCGTCTCGAACCATGAGGCTACAGAACGACGGCATCGGCCTTCATCCTTCGAGACGGCGGCTGCGCCGCCTCGTCAGGATGAGGAGCAAGGTTTGCAATGACGCAGCAGGTCGCCCGGACGAGCGCCGCAATATCCGGGCTGCAAACCTGTCGGTTACGTTTCGAAAATCGCCCCACCCAATGCGTCATTGCCGGACTTGCTCCGGCAATCCAGCTTCCTCGCAACAGAACATGAGCTGCCTAAGCTGGATCACCGGGTCTCGACGCGGAGCCTGTCATCCGGCCGCGCCTCGCGCGGACCCGTCGGCGTCCGACCGGTGATGACGCTGGAAATGTGGAAACTCATCGGATCACATCCCCCACAAACGACAATGGCCGGAGCGGAGCTCCGGCCATTGCGTAGCGAGATCGCATTGCGCGTCCCGCAAAATCAAACGAGCTCAGTTCTTCGACTTGTCGACGAGGGCACCCTTCTTGATCCACGGCATCATGTCGCGGAGCTTGGCGCCGACTTCCTCGATCTGGTGCTGGCTGAGCTTGGCGCGGGTCGCCTTGAACGAGGTCTGGTTGACCTTGTTCTCGAGCATCCAGTTGCGGGTGAAGATGCCGTTCTGGATGTCGGCGAGGACGCGCTTCATCTCCGCCTTGGTCTCCGGCGTCACGATGCGCGGGCCGGTGACGTACTCGCCGTACTCGGCGGTGTTGGAGATCGAGTAGTTCATGTTGGCGATGCCGCCTTCATAGATCAGGTCGACGATCAGCTTCACTTCGTGCAGGCACTCGAAGTACGCCATCTCCGGCGCGTAGCCGGCTTCCACCAGCGTCTCGAAGCCGCCCTTGATCAGCTCGACGAGGCCGCCGCAGAGCACGACCTGCTCGCCGAACAGATCGGTCTCGCACTCTTCGCGGAACGAGGTCTCGATGATGCCGGCGCGGCCGCCGCCGATGGCGGAGGCGTACGACAGGCCGAGGTCATGGGCGTTGCCCGACGCGTCCTTGTGGATCGCAATCAGGCAGGGCACGCCGCCGCCGCGCTGATACTCGGAGCGCACGGTGTGGCCCGGGCCCTTCGGCGCGACCATCAGCACGTCGAGGTCGGCGCGCGGTTCGATCAGGTTGAAGTGGACGTTGAGGCCATGGGCGAACAGCAGCGCCGCGCCGTTCTTCATGTTGTCGTGCAGGTGGTCGCGGTAGATGTCGGCCTGCAGCTCGTCCGGGGTCAGCATCATGATGACGTCCGCCCACTTGGCGGCCTCGGCGACCTCGAGCACCTTGAAGCCGGCAGCCTCGGCCTTCTTGGCCGACGCGGAACCCTTGCGCAGCGCGATCGCGACTTCCTTGACGCCGGAGTCCTTGAGGTTGAGCGCGTGGGCGTGGCCCTGGCTGCCATAGCCGACGACAGCGACCTTCTTGCCCTTGATCAGGTTCAGGTCGGCGTCACGATCGTAGTAAACACGCATGGTCGTTCCTCTTCGTCTGGGGGGCCTGATTGCCCGGTCACCAGAAAGTGGGGTGGGTCAGGCCGTCCATCGGGGCGGGCCCGGTCGAATTGCCGCCGTTGTGTAGGGCGGCGAGCCGGTCCAGACAAGCCCGAAAGCCCCTCCAGACCGGTAGTTTCTGCATAACTAGAAGCGACATCATGCCTCCGTCAGCACGGGATACAGCGAGGCCAGCAGCAGCAGCGCCATCGCGACATTGAAAACGCGCACCGCGCGCGGCGAGGTCACGATCGGCTTCAGCCAGGTGCCGAACAGCGCCCAGGCCATCGACGAGGAGAACCCCAGCACCAGCAGCAGCGCTGTCAGGATCACGATGTTCCAGGGATAGCTCGCAACTGCAGCATAGGCCGTGATCGTACCGATGGCGACGACCCAGCCCTTGACGTTGATCCACTGGAACAGGGCGGCGCCGAAGAACGACAGCGGCCGGCCCTCGGCGGCCCGCTCGGCATCCGCCGGGCCGGACAGCGCGATCGCCACCGCGAGATACACCAGATAGGCGCAGCCGGCGTATTTCAGCACGGTCTGCAGCACCGGCCAGGCCTCGAACACAGCGCCAAGACCGAAGCCGATGACCCCGACCAGGAACGCATAGCCGATGGCCACCCCCGCAACATGGGGCAGCGTGCGACGGAAGCCGAAGTTCAGCCCCGAGGTCATCAGCATCACGTTGTTCGGCCCCGGGGTGTACAACGCCACCACGGCGAACACGATGAAGGCGACGAGGATGTGTTGCGACATCACGCTCGTTCCGTCGTTGCGGCGAGCCGCCCGTTACATGCTCTCGGGGCCGCGCACGATGGCGACGACGCCGGTGCGCGCGACCTCGACGAGGCCGAGCGGCTTCATCAGGTCGATGAACTGGTCGATCTTGGCGGTCGAGCCGGTGATCTCGAACACGAAGCTCTCGGTCGAGGCATCGATGACGCGGGCGCGGAACGCTTCCGCCAGCCGCAGCGATTCCACCCGGTGTTCGCCGGTGCCGCGGACCTTGACCATGGCGAGCTCGCGCTCGATGGCGTTGCCGGCCAGCGTCATGTCGACGACGCTGTAGACCGGGATCATGCGGTCGAGCTGGTGCTTGATCTGCTGGATCACCTGCGGCGTGCCGGTGGTGACGATGGTGATGCGCGAGACGTGCTTGTGGTGCTCGGTCTCCGACACGGTGAGACTGTCGATGTTGTAGCCGCGGCCGGAGAACAGGCCGATGACGCGCGCCAGCACGCCGGGCTCGTTGGCGACGAGCACCGACAGCGTGTGGGTCTCGTTCGGGTCCTTGCGGTCATCGAGGAAGTAGGCGGAGGCAGGCTGGGTCATGGCGGTGCTCTTAAAAGGTCAACAACTGCAATTGGGATCGCTCGCCGCGCTCCACTCCCCGCGTCATTGCCGGGCTTGCCCCGGCAATCCAGCTTGCTTCAACGCGGCTCAGCCGTCGAAGCTGGATGCGCGGGTCAAGCCCGCGCATGACGCAGAATGTGTGGCCATCCATCGGCATCTATCAGCTCACACCAGCGCCTTGCCGCCGGCGAACGCTTTCGCGGTCGCCTCGTCGGTGGCTTCCGCGGGCAGCAGCATCTCGTTGTGCGCCTTGCCCGACGGGATCATCGGGAAGCAGTTCTCCAGCGCCGCGACGCGGCAGTCGAACAGCACCGGGCGCTTGATGCGGATCATCTCCTCGATGGCGCCGTCGAGATCGCGCGGCTTGGTGACCTGCATGCCGACGCAGCCGAATGCATCCGCGAGCTTGACGAAGTCCGGCAGCGCCTCCGAGTAGGAGTGCGACAGGCGGTTGCCATGCAGCAGCTGCTGCCACTGCCGCACCATGCCCATGTACTGGTTGTTGAGGATGAAGATCTTGATCGGCAGTTCGTACTGCACCGCCGAGGACATCTCCTGCATGGTCATCTGCACCGAGGCATCGCCGGCGATGTCGATCACCAGGCTGTCGCGATGGGCGACCTGCACGCCGAGCGCCGCCGGCAGACCGTAGCCCATGGTGCCGAGGCCGCCGGAGGTCATCCAGCGGTGCGGCTCCTCGAAGCCGAAGAACTGCGCCGCCCACATCTGGTGCTGGCCGACCTCGGTGGTGATGTACGTATCATGGCCACGCGTCAGCTCGAACAGGCGCTGGATCGCGTATTGCGGCAGGATCACCTCGTCGTTCTTCTTGTAGGCGAGCGAGTTGCGCGCCCGCCAGGCGGCGATCTGCTGCCACCACGGCTTGATGTCCGGCGCCTTCGCCTCGGCCTTGAACACCTGCAGCAGGTCGCCGAGCACGTTGGCGACGTCGCCGATGATCGGCACGTCGACGCGGATGTTCTTGTTGATCGACGACGGATCGATGTCGATGTGGATCTTCTTGGAGCCCGGCGAGAACGCATCGGTGCGGCCGGTGATGCGGTCGTCGAAGCGCGCGCCGACGCACAGCATGACGTCGCAGTCATGCATCGTCATGTTGGCTTCGTAGGTGCCGTGCATGCCGAGCATGCCCAGCCAGTTCTTGCCCGATGCCGGATAGGCGCCGAGGCCCATCAGCGTCGAGGTGATCGGGAAGCCGGTGACCGCGACCAGCTCGCGCAGCAGCTGCGAGGCCTCGGGGCCGGAATTGATCACGCCGCCGCCGGAGTAGATCACCGGGCGCCTGGCGTTCGCCAGCAGCGACACCGCCTTGCGGATCTGCTCGGCGTCGCCCTTGAGGCGTGGATTGTAGGAGACATGGACATCGGACTTGCGCGGCGGCGTGTAGGTGCCGACCGCGAACTGCACGTCCTTGGGCACGTCGACCACCACCGGGCCCGGACGGCCGGTGGTCGCGACATAGAACGCCTCGTGCAGCACGCGCGGCAGGTCCTCGATGCGGCGCACCAGCCAGTTGTGCTTGGTGCAGGGCCGGGTGATGCCGACGGTGTCGCACTCCTGGAACGCGTCGTTGCCGATGAGATGGGTCGGCACCTGGCCGGTGATGCACACCAGCGGGATCGAATCCATCAGCGCGTCGGTCAGCGGGGTGACCATGTTGGTCGCGCCCGGACCCGACGTCACCAGCGCCACGCCCGGCTTGCCGGTCGAACGGGCATAGCCTTCGGCCGCATGGCCGGCGCCCTGCTCGTGGCGCACCAGGATGTGCTCGACCTGGTTCTGCTGGAAAATCTCGTCATAGATCGGAAGGACAGCGCCGCCGGGATAACCGAAGATGTGCTCGACCCCATGGTCGATCAGCGCGCGGACGATCATCGCCGCGCCGGTCATCTGGTTGGGATCGTTGCTCGTGCTGTCGCTCATGGTTCACTCCGGATCCGCTTGCCGCTTGGCCGGGGAGCTTCAGGCCCCCGGAAAGTCGTTCGAGGTAATAAAAAAGGGCCTCTGAAGGGCCCTTCACACCGCCAGGATTTCAGATGGCCTCAGCCACCCCCGGCGGTGTGTCGAAGGACGATAAGTACGACAATGTTGGTAATAATATTGCGCATTTCTCGTCCAGAATTCCTGAAGGTTGCGCGCCTTATAGCCCCCACCCGGCCAAAGTCAAGCCGAACGCGCCTTTTGGGGGCCATTTCCAGCGCGGTTCCGAGCCTAACGCGGTTCATTCCGCAGAGCGAGAGGCAAAGTTGGCGGGCGAGCCATGCGCGCCCGGCGGACGGGTTTCAGAACCTCCGCCGGTCCGGAGAACCTCCGACGGGCCGGCAGCGACTGATAGGGGTGTAGATCCCCGGAGCATGAAAGACGCACCATGCCACACTGGTTTCTCCCCCTGCTGGCGCTGATCGGACTGGGCGCGTTCTTCTACTTCGGCTTCTGGCGCGGCCTCAGCAACCAGCGCGATCCCGACAACCGCGACAGCGGCGACGCGAGCGCTGCGCGTGACCTGCTCGGCAGCGGACACAGCGGTGGCGACGCCTCCGGGCATCACTGAGCAGCGGAGTCCACACTCCCGGCACGCCGTTCAGTCGTCGTCAACGAGGTGGATATGCCGCACACTCAATGCCGCGAGCAGTTGCTCGATCTGCCCGACCGTCAGCGGCGCATGACCGAGCAGTTCGTTGAGGTCGCGAAAGCTGATGTTCCCCTGCCTCGCCGCCAGAATTGCGGCGCCCTCGACAGCCCGCCGCACCGCGTCGTCCATACGCTCTCTCCCCGACAGGTCTCTCTACCCATCGAGAGATGGTCGTGACGCCCCTTTCGGGCTTGCGCGCTGTCGTTACCCCAGCCCGCGCAGGGCAAACGCCTCGGCGAGCCAGGCACGCGCCTCGTGGGGCGCGATCCACTGGAACTCGGGCATCTGGTGGCGGAACCAGGTGAACTGGCGCTTGGCGTAATGGCGGGTGTCGGTCTGGCCGATGGCGATGGCTTCGTCGCGATCGATCTCGCCGGCGAGATGGCGGATCAACGCGGGCACACCGTGGGCCTTCATCGCCGGCAACAGCGGGTCGAGCCCGCGGGCGGCGAGACGACCGACCTCGTCCAGCGCGCCCTCGTTCAGCATCACGGAAAAGCGGGCATTGATGCGATCGTAGAGCTCGGCACGCTCCGGCGCCAGGAACAGCGCCAGCGTCTCGTCCGGCGGCAACAGCGGTGGCAGGCCCTCGCGATGCCAGTCGCTGAGCGAGCGGCCGGTGGCCTCGACGACCTCCAGCGCCCGGGCGACACGGACACGGTCACGCGGCTTGAGCTTGAGCGCCATCAGCGGATCGCGCAGCGCCAGTTCCCGATGCAGCGCCTCCGCGCCGCCATGCTCCAGCCGCGTCCGCA
The DNA here is from genome assembly GCF_018131225.1 of Bradyrhizobium sp. U87765 SZCCT0048. Taxonomy (GTDB): domain Bacteria; phylum Pseudomonadota; class Alphaproteobacteria; order Rhizobiales; family Xanthobacteraceae; genus Bradyrhizobium_A. Next base: position 117,489 of record NZ_JAFCMM010000002.1, read on the forward strand.
CGTCGTCACGCACCTTCTGCGGAATCGGCGGCACCGCCGACAGCCCCCGCGTCAGCGCCTTGAAGTACAGCCCGGTGCCGCCGATGAAAATCGGGATCCGGCCGCTCTCCCGCGCCTCATAGAGGGCGGACACCGCGTCGTTGACCCACATCCCGGCGGAACAGTTCACGCCGGCGTCGGCATAGCCATACAGGCGGTGCGGCGCGCGGGCCTCGTCGTCCGGCGTCGGGCGCGCGGTGAGCACCCGCAAGTCCCGGTAGACCTGCATGGAATCGGTATTGATGATGATCCCGTCGACGGCGCAGGCGAGGTCGAGCGCCAGCGCCGACTTGCCGCTGGCGGTCGGTCCTGCGATAAGCACGGCCCGGAACGGACGATGTCTGTTCACGTGCTGCCCCTGTGGTTCACGCCCCGGTCCTCCCTAGCCCAAGGTCTGCAATGTCGCTCGTCGCCACGCTGATTTCCAATCCCAACGACCCCGCGCTGGACAGCACGGCGATCGACGCAGCGTGCGCCATTCTGCCCGCCGACGCCAGACCATCGTGGCTGCACGACGAGGTCGCCGCCGATATCACCTTCAGCAGCGACGAGGATCCCCGCGCCATCGCCGAACGGCTGCGCGCGGCCCGCGGCGACCTGCCGATCGATATTGTGGTGCAACCGGTCGCGACGCGACGCAAGAAGCTTTTTCTCGCCGACATGGATTCGACCATGATCGGCCAGGAGTGCATCGACGAACTCGCCGACTTCGCCGGCCTCAAGGCCCACGTCGCAGCGATTACCGAGCGAGCGATGCGCGGCGAGATCGCGTTCGAGCCGGCGCTGCGCGAGCGCGTCGCGCTGCTCAAGGGCCTGCCGACCAGCGTGGTCGACGAGGTGCTGGCCAGGCATATCACCCTGACGCCGGGCGGCATCGAACTGGTGCGCACCATGCGCGCCCATGGCGCCTACACCTGCCTGGTGTCGGGTGGCTTCACCGTGTTCACCACCCGCGTCGCGGCGATGATCGGATTCCAGGAAAACCGCGCCAACACGCTGGAGACCGACGGCGACCGCTTCGCCGGCACGGTGAGCGAGCCGATCCTCGGCCGCGAGGCCAAGCTCGCGACGCTGCTGGAGCTGCGCGAGTCGTTCGATCTCGATGCGATCGACACCCTCGCCGTCGGCGACGGTGCCAACGATCTGGCGATGATCGAGGCCGCCGGCCTCGGCGTCGCCTATCACGCCAAGCCCAAGGTCGCCGCCGCCGCCGGCGCGCGTATCGACCATGGCGACCTCTCCGCGCTGCTCTACGCCCAGGGCTTCAAGCGCACCGAATTCGTCACCGCCTAAGCCTACTTCACGCCGGCAGATTCTCCGCCACCGTGGCGACGATGGTGGCGCGCAACGCCGCCAGCGTCGGCGCCAGCGCGCGGCCGCCGTCATGCAGGCACACCGGCAACGCTCCCTCGGCGATCGCCGGCAGACCATCATCGATGACACGCAGCGTCGACGGCAGCCCGACCGCCGTGCGCAGCGTGACGCCGAGACCGGCGGCGACCGCCGCCCACAGGCCGTGCAGGCTCGGGCTCGTGAACGCAATGCGCCAGCGCACGCCTGCGGCGTCGAGCGCGGCGAGCGCGCGCTGGCGGAAGAAGCACGGCGCCTCGTACATCGCCAGCGGCAACGGCTCGTCGGGCGGCCATACCGTGTTGGCCGACGCCGCGCCGATCCACACCAGCGGCAGCGGCGCCAGCACCGCGGCGTCGCTGCGCATGCCGCTGCCGATCGCCAGCACGAGATCGAGCTCGCCGTTGTCGAGCCGCTCCAGCAGCCGGCGATTGCGATCGACCACCGCGTCGATCCGCACCGCCGGATGGCTGCGGCGGAAGCGACCGAGCGCCGTCGGCAACCACGTTTCGGCGAAGTCCGCCGGCAGGCCGAACCGCACCTGCCCCTCCACCGCGCGGCCGTGCAGCGCGGCGACGGCCTCGTCGTTGAGATCGAGGATGCGGCGCGCATAGGCCAGCATCAGCTCGCCCGCGTCGGTCAGCACGAGATGACGGCCCTGCTTGTGGAACAGCGGCTCGCCGACCTGCTCCTCGAGCTTGCGGATCTGCTGGCTGACCGCCGACTGCGAGCGGCCGATATGGTCGGCGGCGCGGTTGAAGCTGCCGAACTGCTGGGTGGTCACCAGCGTCCGCAGCACGTCCATGTCGAGGTTGACGCGGCTCATCGTTCAGTTTTTTGAATTCGATGATTTAGAACTATCGTATTTTCTTATGAATTTACAGGCCTATCGTGCGGCAGCCCATCCTTCCGGAGCCTGCCCCATGAAGACCTTCCCTGCCCTGCCCGCCGGCCTTGCGGCCCTCGGCCTGCTGACGCTCGGCCTCGCCATGCCGCACGCCGCGCCAGCCACCTTTCCCCTCGCCGGCACCTGGACCCTGGTCGCCGCCGACGTCGTCCATCCCGACGGCAGCCGCGGCCGCGACTACGGCGCAGCGCCCAAGGGCCTGCTGCTGGTGGACGCCAGCGGCCACTACTCGCTGCAGATCTTCAAGGCCGAACGGCCGCGCTTCGCCGCCGGCGACAAGGCCGCCGGCACCGACGCCGAGTTCAGGCAGGCCGTGCTCGGCGCCAGCACCCACTACGGCACGATGGCGCTCGATCCGGCGAAAGGCACGCTGACCTTCCGCATCGAGGCGTCGTCCTATCCCAACTGGGAAGGCGCCACGGAAGCGCGTCGCTACGAGCTCAAGGGCGGCGAGCTCAGCTACAGCGTGCCGCCGCGGCCGAACGGCGACACGCCGATCTCGGTCTGGCGGCGGCTGGACTAGCGGAGCCGGAGCAGGCCATGCGCATTGTCGATATCCGCGAACGCACCATCGCCGTGTCGCGCTACGTCGATCCGGCGATCGCGTCCGGCGGGCTGACCACCAGCCTCATTGCCGTGGTCACCGACGCGATCCGCGATGGCGCCCCCGTGATCGGCTACGGCTTCGCGTCGGTCGGACGCTATGCGCAGGGCGGCCTGATCCGCGAGCGCTTCGCACCCCGCCTGCGCGCGGCGCCGGCGGAGGCGCTGTGCGATGACGCCGGCACCAACCTCGATCCGTTCCGCGTCTGGCGCGTGATGATGGCCGGCGAAAAGCCCGGCGGCCATGGCGAGCGCTGTGTCGCGGTCGGCGCCCTCGACATGGCGATCTGGGACGCGGCGGCGAAGATCGCCGGCGAACCGCTCCATCGCTTCCTGGCGCGGCGGATCGGTTGCCGCGAGCCGCCGCCTGCGCGCGTGCGGGCCTATGCCGGCGGCGGCTACGTCTATCCGGTGGACGACCTCGCCCGTCTCGCCGACGAGATGCGCCGCTTTGCCGATCTCGGCTTCACCCATGCCAAGATCAAGATCGGCGCGCTGCCGATCGACCAGGACCTGCGCCGCATCGCGGCGGCGGCCGCCGTGCTCGGCGATGCCGCGCGCCTCGCCGTCGATGCTATGAACAGCTACGACCGCGACCGCGGCCTCGTCGCCGCGCGGCAGCTCGCGCCGCTCGGCCTGTGGTGGTTCGAGGACATCTGCGATCCCCACGACTTCGCGACCCATGGCGATGTCGCGGCCGCCTACGCGCCACCGATCGCAGCCGGCGAAGCGCTGTTCTCTCTGGCCGAAGCGAAGCTGCTCGACAGATATGGCGGACTGCGGCCGGCGCAGGACATCCTGCTGTTCGATCCCGTGCACTGCTACGGGCTGACGGGCTACCTGCCGATCGTCGACCATCTCACCGCCGCGGGCTGGCCGCGCAGCGCGTTCTGGCCGCACGGCGGCCACCTGTTCGCGCTGCATGTCGTCGCCGCGCTCGGCCTCGGCGGCGCGGAGATCACGCCGCTCGGCTTTGCGCCGTTCAGCGGCGTCGCGCCGGGCATGACGGTCAGCGGCGGATTCGTCGACCTGCCACAGGCGCCCGGCATCGGCTTCGAGCTGCACGATGCCGCCCGCGATGCCTTCCGCAGGGTTCACGACGACGCCCGCTGAGCAGCGCGACCGTCAAAACGACGATGGCCGGGACAAGCCCGGCCATCGCTCTCATCACGATTGCAGAGACGGCTTACTGCAAGCTGAGCGCCACGAAGCGCAGCTCACCGTCGGCATTGGCGATCAGCAGCAGCACGGACTTCTTGCCGTCCTTCTTGAGCTGATCGACCCGCTTCTTGACGTCGGCGCCGTTGGTCACCGCTTCCTGCGCCACCTCGACGATGACGTCGCCGGCGCTGAGCCGCTTGTCGGCGGCATCGGACGCGCCGTCGACGCCGGTGATGATCACGCCCTTCACGCTCTCCTTGATCTTGAAGCGCGTGCGCAGATCCTTGGTCAGCGCCGCGAGATCGAGGCCGAGCGCCTTCTGCGTCACCGTCTTGTCGGTGTCGGGCGTGCTCGACTTGGCCGAGGCCGGCGTCGGCTTTTCGTCGTCGGGCAGGCGGCCGAGTGTAACCTGCCTGGTCTCTTCCTTGCCCTTGCGGATGACGATGACGTCGACGCTCTTGCCGACCGCGGTATCAGCCACCGCGCGCGGCAGGTCCTTCATCTCCTTGATGTCCTTGCCATCGAACTTGACGATGACGTCGCCCGGCTCGATGCCGGCAGGCTTCGCCGGACCCTTGTCCTCGACACCGGCGATCAGCGCGCCGCGCGCCGGCTTGATGTTCAGGCTGTCGGCGATTTCATCGGTGACCTGCTGGATGCGCACGCCGAGCCAGCCACGGCGGGTCTCGCCGAACTGGCGCAACTGCTCGACGACGCCCGCGACGGTCTTCGACGGCACGGCGAAGCCGATGCCGATCGAGCCGCCCGACGGCGAGATGATCGCGGTGTTGACGCCGATGACCTCGCCATCGAGGTTGAACAGCGGGCCGCCCGAGTTGCCGCGATTGATGGCGGCGTCGGTCTGAATGTAGTTGTCGTAGGGACCGGAGTTGATGTCGCGGTTGCGCGCCGAGACGATGCCGGCGGTCACCGTGCCGCCGAGCGAGAACGGGTTGCCGATCGCCACCACCCATTCACCGAGGCGCAGCTTGTCGGAGTCGCCGAACTTGACGGCGGTCATCTGCTTGTCGGGCGTGAACTTGAGCACCGCAAGATCGGTCTTCTTGTCGCGACCCATCACCTGGGCGCGATACTTGGTGCCGTCGTTGAGAATGACGTTGATCTCGTCCGCGTCGGCGATGACATGGTTGTTGGTGACCACGATGCCCGCCGTATCGATGATGAAGCCCGATCCCAGCGAGTTCACCTTGCGCGGCTGGAAGCCCTTGTCGCCACCCTTGCCGCCGCGGCGGTTCTTGAGGAAGTCGTCGAAGAACTCCTGGAAGGGCGATCCCGGCGGCAGCTGCATGTTCGGCATGTCTTCGCCGCCCCGCGCCTCGACGGTCTGCGAGGTCGAGATGTTGACGACCGCGTCGATCACCTTCTCCGCGACGTCGGCGATGCCGTCCGGTCCGCGCGCCGCGGCGGGCGAGGCCGCCAGCAGGCCAGCGACGGCGGCACCGGCCGCAGCACGAACGATCGGGCGAAACAGCCGGGATCGCGAAGGCAGGCAGTGGCTCAATGCTGCGATGGCATTGGTCATAGGGTGGTCGTCTCCTGAAACAAAAGGGATCGCCAAGTCCGGGCCAGAGTGCGCCGGAACGAGGGGCCGGCGCAAGCGGTTCCGGCCTCGATCAAGGCGCGGATTGCGGCGAAATACGGGCGTTTGGCCGCGAATGCCGGCGCGTTCCGATGGCACCCGTTTACGCGGGCATCATCGCAAAATCGTGACCATGCGGCGAAGGCGGCCGGACACCACCGGCGGCACGGACGACCGGCGGCCTCAGTAGCGCCGGATCAGCCAGATCAGGATCAGGCCGAACACCGCCGAGCCGATGCCAACCACCCGCAGGATGTTGTCGGGGGTGAGGATGGCGCTCTTCATCGCCTCGCGCATCCAGTTCGGCAGGGCCGCAAACAGCAGGCCCTCGACAACGAGAAGAATGCCGACGCCGACCAGCAAGTCGGAAAACGCAATCGACCTCAGCACACCCAGCCTCCCCGGCGACGCTCGCGTGGCGCGATGCTTGAACCGTCGTGTCCCGTCGCGCGGGACTTCGCCCCATCGCCTTAGACAGACCCCGCGGGCCGCCGCGACGGCGATCCGCCCGTGCTGTTTAATGCATGAGCCGCGGACGTGGAAAGCGGTTTTCGGAAGGGCTGGTCGGCGCTCGGGCGCGGCAGGCCATGACCACGGTCATGGCCGAGGCAATGGCACAAAAGGAACAGGCGCCGGAATGACCGGCGCCTGCGTGGTCGTCACTGGTTGGCGGGAGCCGCGGCGCCCGCCCGGGGAGCCGCCGTCTTGCCGGCCGGATTGCTGAAGTAGCGGAAGAAGTCCGAATCGGGCCGCAGCACGAAGCGGGTATCGTTCGGCTTCAGGCCCGACTCATAGGCCGCCATCGAGCGATAGAACGCGAAGAAGTCCTGATCCTTGCCATAGGCTTCGGCGAAGATGCGGTTGCGCTCGCCGTCGCCTTCACCGCGGATCTGCTCGGCCTGCGAGTTGGCATCGGCGATGATGATCGTCGCCTGGCGGTCGGCGCTGGACCGGATCTCCTGGGCCTTCTGGCCGCCCTGGGCGCGGAACTCGGCAGCCTCGCGCTGACGCTCGGTCTGCATCCGCTGATAGACCGCCTGGCTGTTCTGCTCGGGCAGGTCGGCGCGGCGGATGCGGACATCGACCACGGCGATGCCGTAGGCGTTGGCCTCGCGGTCGAGCTGGTCGCGGATGCGGGTCATCAGGGCGTCGCGCTCGTCGCGCACCACCTGGATGAACGTCACCTCGCCGAGCACGCGGCGCATCGCCGAGTTCAGCAACGTGGTGAGCTGCAGGTTCGCGGCCTGGATGGTGCCGACGCGCTGGTAGAACAGCAGCGCGTCCTTGATGCGATAGCGCGCGAAGGCGTCGACCACGAGACGCTTCTGGTCGGACGCGATCACTTCCTGGGACGGGTTTTCGAGGTCGAGAATGCGCTTGTCGATCTCGATCACGTTCTCGATGAACGGCGCCTTGACGTGCAGGCCCGGCTCGGTGACGACCTTCACCGGCTTGCCGAACTGCACCACCAGCGCCTGCTGGGTCTGACGCACGGTGAACAGCGCGCTGTAGCTGACCACGACGAGGGCGATCAGCAAGAGGATCGCCACGATTCCTGAAACGCCGGACTTCATCGCGTGCTCCCCTGCTGTGCCTGCGGCGCGGCCTGCGGCCGGCGCATCAGCTCGGTCAGCGGCAGATAGGGCACGAAGCCCTGTCCCTGTCCGCCTGATGAGCCCGGATCGATCACGACCTTGTCGGCTGAACCGAGCACCCGCTCCATGGTTTCGAGATAGATGCGCTGCCGCGTCACGTCGGGCGCCTTCTTGTATTCGTCATAGACCTTCAGGAAGCGCGCGGTCTGGCCCTTGGCCTCCGCCACCGCCTGCTCCTTGTAGCCCTGCGCTGCCTGCAGGATCTGTGCGCCGCGGCCACGGGCGTCGGGCACGACGCGGTTGGCGTAGGTCTGCGCCTCGTTCTGCAGCCGCTCGAGGTCGGCGCGCGCCGCCTGCACGTCGCGGAAGGCGTCGATGACCTGCGCCGGCGGGTCGACCTTCTGCATCTGCACCTGCTGGATCAGCACGCCGGAATTGTAGCTGTCGAGCGTCTTCTGCATCAGGTCCTGCACCGCCGTCTCGGTCGCAGTGCGCGCGCCGGTCAGGATCGGCTGGATGTTGGTGCGGCCGATCACCTCGCGCATCGCGCTCTCGGCCACCGCCTTCACGGTGCCCTCGGGATTCTGGATGTTGAAGAGGTAGTCGCCGACGCCATCGTTCTTGATGCGCCACAGCACGGTGAAGTCGACATCGACGATGTTCTCGTCGCCGGTCAGCATCAGGCTCTCTTCCGGCACGTCGCGGAAGCTGCCGCCGCGGCGGGATTCGTCATAGCGCATGCCGATGCTCAGCGTGGAGACGCGCAGCGCCTTCGGCAGCAGCACGCTCTCGATCGGATACGGCGCATGGTAGTGCAGGCCCGGGCCGACGGTGCGAACATGCTGACCGAACCGCAGCACGACGCCGAGCTCTTCAGACTGCACGCGGAAGAAGCCGGACAGCGCCCAGATCGCCACCGCCGCAACCAGCAGCAGCACGATGCCCATGACGCTGAAATGACCGCCGGGAAGGATCGACTGCAGGCGGTCCTGGCCGCGCCGCAGAAGGTCCTCGAGATCGGGTGGCCTTGGTCCCGACGACTGCGGGCCGGAGCCCCACGGCCCCTTCGGACCCGAGCCCCATGGGCCGCCACCTTGATTCTTCCACGGCATCAGTTGTCTCCTTGACGCGGACCGACGGCGTCGGACGCAAGCCGGACGGCTTTATAGGGGACGGCTTCGCCCCTTACAACGCAGCAACCAGTCCGCCAGCAGGTAGGCGCGGCCCGATTTTTGTCAATGCAAACATCGGGAAACGGGGTTAATGCGACGCCCGGCGTAGATATGTCGCATAAGTGAAACTGGCGCTGTCGTCGGCGCCGGCGTCGTTGAGCACGCGCGCGGTCTCGTCCCAGCGCGCCGGGTCCGGAGCCCTTAAATCACGGAGAAATGCGTCGCCGTCAGGTTGCGCATGGATGTGCGTGACCTCGAGACGGTCGGCGCGGTCGATCCACTGGGCATAGATCTCGGCGCCGCCGATCACCATGATTTCGGAGGCTAAACGACGCAGCGCATCGCCGCGCGCGACATCGAGCGCTGCGTCAAGCGACCGCGCGACGATTGCGCCCGCCGCCTGGAACCCGGTGTCACGCGTCACCACGATATTGGTCCGCCCGGGCAACGGCTTGCCGATCGACAGGAACGTCTTTCGGCCCATGACCACCGGCTTGCCGAAGGTCAGCGCCTTGAAGCGCTTGAGATCGGATTTGAGCCGCCACGGCATCGCATTGTCACGGCCGATGACGCCGTTGTCGGCGACGGCGACCACAAACACCATCTGCAGCGGCGTGGCGCTGGCCGCCGCGCTCACACCGCGACCTCGGCCTTGATATGCGGATGCGGATCGTAGCCGGTGAGGGTGAAGTCCTCGTAGCGGAACGAGAAGATATCCTTCACGTCGGGATTGAGCACCATGGTCGGCAGCGCGCGCGGCGCCCGCGTCAGTTGCAGCCGCGCCTGCTCCAGATGGTTGGAATAGAGATGGGCGTCGCCGAGCGTATGCACGAACTCGCCGGGCTTCAGGCCGGTGACCTGCGCGACCATCATCGTCAGCAGCGCATAGGACGCGATGTTGAAGGGCACGCCGAGGAAGACGTCCGCCGAGCGCTGGTAGAGCTGGCACGACAGCCGCCCCCTGGCGACATAGAACTGGAACAGGCAGTGGCACGGCGGCAGCGCCATCTGGTCGACGTCGGCCGGATTCCAGGCCGAGACGATCAGGCGGCGCGAGTCCGGGCTCCTGCGGATCATCGCGATCAGGTTGCTGATCTGGTCGATGGTGCGGCCGTCCGGCGCCTGCCAGGAGCGCCACTGCTTGCCGTAGACCGGTCCGAGATCGCCGTTCTCGTCCGCCCACTCGTCCCAGATCGTGACCTTGTTGTCGTGCAGATACTTGATGTTGGTGTCGCCGGCCAGGAACCAGAGCAGCTCGTGCACGATCGCCCTGAGCGGCAGCTTCTTGGTGGTCAGCATCGGGAAGCCGCGCGCGAGGTCGAAGCGCATCTGATGGCCGAACACCGACAGCGTCCCGGTGCCGGTGCGATCGGTCTTCTCCGCGCCGTCGGCCAGAATCCGTTCGAGCAGGTCGTGGTATTGATGCATCGGCGCCTTTTCCGCATTCGGCCAAGTCTGCATTCGGCCAAGTCTGAATTTGGCCAGTTCTGCATTCGGCAAGGTCTGCATTTGGCCACGGCTGGAACCCGCAGCGACTCGCCCTGCCCGCGACACATCATATACCGCGGAGGCCCGACGCCGGGACCGGAACATGGCCACCGGCCCCGCAAACGACAAGACCACGCCGGAGGTTATCACCCGCCGATTGCCGCCTGTGGATGCCTCCCCGTGGCGGGGGCCGCCTGATCCCTCTCCCGTCAGCCTCCTGCGGACATGCCCGGCCGCGCTAGCGATGTTGTGATCAGCGTCAAGGTGCTGATCCCTTGAAGCTTTTTCTTGTGTCCAGGCGACCTGTGCACTGGAGCCCGGCAGGACGATTGAATCCTAATTAGTAGGATGCTATCTATTTGACATGACCTCCTCCTTCACCATGCGTGCGGAGCTCGGCCTGCTGGTCGCGCGGCTCGCCCGGCATTGGCGCCGCAAGGCTGACCTGGCGCTGATTGCCCACGGCATGTCCGAAGCCGTGGCGCACCCGCTGCTGATTCTGTCACGCCGCGGCAAGGGCATCCGTCAGGGCGTGCTCGCCGACGAGATGGGCATCGAGGGGCCCTCGCTGGTGCGCCTGATCGACCTGCTGGAAGCCGATGGCCTCGTCGAACGCCAGGAAGACCCGACCGACCGCCGCGCAAAGCTGCTGCATCTCACCACGCTCGGCGAGGCCAAGGCCGACGACATCAACCGCGTGCTGGACGGCGTTCGCGCCGACCTGCTGCACGGCATCCCACCCGACCACATCGCCATCACCTTCGAGACGCTGCGCACCATCGAACGCCACGCCGTCGGCTCGCTGGACACCCTGCAGCTTTCGTCATGACCACCGCGCGCCCGCCGTTTCTCGTCCGCCACGCCGATCTCATCCACTCGCTCAAGAGCTTCGCGGCGGCGATCGCCGCCTTCATGATCGCGCTGTGGATCGACCTGCCGCGTCCCTACTGGGCGATGGCCACCGTCTACATCACCTCGCAGCCGTTCGCCGGCGCCACGCAATCGAAGGCGCTGTTCCGCATCGCAGGAACGCTGCTGGGCGCCGCCGCCACCGTGGCGCTGGTGCCGAACCTCGTCGGCGCGCCGGAGCTGCTCTGCCTCGCCATCGCGCTATGGGTCGGGCTGTGCCTGTGCATCTCGCTGCTCGACCGCACGCCGCGCAGCTACATGTTTATGCTGGCCGGCTACACCGTGGCGCTGATCGGCTTTCCCGCCGTCACCGAGCCCGCCACCATCTTCGACACCGCGCTCGCGCGCGTCGAGGAAATCAGCCTCGGCATCATCTGCGCCACGCTTGTCTCGACCATCGTGCTGCCGCGCAGCCTCGGCCCCGCCGTCGCCGGCCGGGTCGACAGCTGGCTCGCCGACGCCCGCCGGCTGAGCCAGGCGGTGCTCTACGGGCACGGCGCCGACGGCCCGCAGCGCGCGCTGCGGCTGCGCCTCGCCGCCGACGCCGTCGAGATCGACAACCTCGCCGACCATCTCGCCTATGACCGCTCGGTCGACGTCTCCTTCGTGCCCAACCTGCAGGCGCTGCGCCTGCGCATGCTGATGCTGCCGCCGCTGCTTGCTTCCATCGCGGACCGCATCGACGCGCTCGGCCGACACGGCGTCGTGCCCGGCGAACACATCGCGGTGCCCGGCGAAGGGCTCGCGACGGAAGAACCGCCGTTGCGGCAACTGATCGACGAACTGGCCGAATGGGTGGCACGCGACGACGCCGGGCGGCGCTCCGCCGACAGCTTCCGCGCCGCCATCGCGGCGCAGCTGCCGGTGCTGCAAACCCGCGCATCGTGGTACGAGATCGTGACCGCCAGCCTGCTGCTGCGGATGCGCGAACTCGTCGACATCTCCCAGGACTGCCGCACCCTGCAGCGCGCCATCGCCGTCGGCGAGCCGGTCGCGGCGGACGCTTTGCTGTTTCATCCCGAGGGCGGCGCCGCGCCGGTGCGCCACCGCGATGTCGCCATGGCGGTGTGGTCGGGCGGCGGCGCTGCGCTCGCGATCCTGGCGTGCTGCGCATTCTGGATCGGCACCGGCTGGCAGGACGGCGCCTCCGCGCCGATGATGGCCGCGGTCGGCTGCTCGTTCTTCGCCGCCCAGGACGATCCGTCCGTCGGCATCCGCAGCTTCGGCCTGTGGTCGATCGCCGCGATGGTGGTGGTCGCGCTCTACCTGTTCGCGATATTGCCCGGCATTTCGAATGTCGAGCTGCTGGTCGCGGCCATCGCGCCGGCATTCCTCGTCTTCGGCCTCCTGATGGCGCGGCCGCAGACCACCTTCATCGGCATGGCGCTATCCGCCAACACCGCGACGCTGCTCGCGCTGCAGGCAAGCTACAGCGCCGACTTCGGCGCCTTCGTCAATTCCAGCGTCGCGTTCCTGGTCGGCGTCGAACTCGCCGTCATCGTGTCCCGTCTCGCGCGCTCGGTCGGCGCCGAATGGAGCACCCGACGCCTCGTCCGCCACGGCTGGGTGACGCTGGCGCTCGCCGCCGAACATCGCGGCCGGCGCGATCGCGCGGTCTTCGCCGGCGTGATGATGAACCGCATCGGCTTGCTGGCGCAGCGCCTGTCGGCGATGCCGGCGGACGCGGCCGGCGACAGCGATGGCCTGCGCGAGCTGCGCGTCGGCCTCAACATCGTCGACCTGCGCCGCGCCCGCCACGGGCTATCCGCGCCGACGCTGCGGGCGACCGACGCCATGCTCGATGAACTCGCGGCCGCCTTCCGCCATCACGACGGCGGCGCGATGCCGCCGGGCCTGCTGGCGCGGATCGACGAAGCGCTCGGCCATGTCATGAGTGAAGACAGGCCGGACGCGCGCGACGATGCCGTGATCGGCCTCGTCGGCATCCGTCGTGCGCTGTTCCCCGCCGCCGCGGCCTACGCCCCCGATCCCTCCCTGTCACTCCAGCAAGCCGTCGCATGAGAAACGATATCGACCTGTTCGGCATTCTGGTGCCGGCGCTGCTGCTGTGGGCGCCGGCCATCTACCTCGTCTGCGCGCTGCTGCGTCCGCTGCTGGCCCGCAGCGGCCTCTACCGCCTGGTGTGGCATCCCGCGCTGTTCGATCTCGCCCTGTTCGTCTGCCTGCTGGGCGGCGCCGCCCTCCTGTCCTCCGAGTTCATGTCATGACCAACCGCACGCCTCTGCTTCGCCGCCTCATCATCACCGCCTGCGCCGTGATCGCCGCCCTCGGCGCCGGCCGCTACCTGTGGTCCTACTACATGGACGCGCCCTGGACGCGGGACGGACGCGTCCGTGCCGACGTCGTCACGGTGGCCGCCGACGTGCCCGGCTTCGTCACCGAGATCCTGGTGCGCGACAATCAGCGGGTGAAGCGCGGCGACGTCGTCTTCCGCATCGACCGTGCCCGCTTCGCGCTGGCGCTGGAGCAGGCCAACGCCGTGGTGGCCGGACGGCAGGCGGCGCTCGATCAGGCCAACGCCGATCTCGTGCGCTACCAGGCGCTCAGCGACAACGCGGTCTCGAAGCAGAAGCTGGAGCAGGTGCAGGCCGCCCAGCTCGGGGCCAAGGCCGCCTACGATCAGGCGGTGGCCGACGCTGCCGTCGCGCGCCTCAACCTCGACCGCAGCGAAGTGCATGCGCCGGTCAACGGCATCATCTCCAACATGAACATCCGCCCGGGCACCTATGTCACCGCGGGCAAGGGCATCATGGCTCTGGTCGACGTCGACAGCCTGCATGTCGACGGTTATTTCGAGGAGACCAAGCTGTCGCACATCCATGTCGGCGATCACGCCACGGTGCGGCTGATGGGCGACCGGGCCAGGATCAGCGGCCGCGTCGAAAGTATCGCCGCCGGCATCGAGGACCGCGACCGCGGCGAAGGCGCCACCCTGCTCGCCAACGTCAACCCGACCTTCAGCTGGGTCCGCCTCGCGCAGCGCGTGCCGGTGCGCATCGCGCTCGATCACGTGCCGCCGGGCACCGCGCTGGTCGCCGGCCGCACCGCGACGGTCGAGATCGTATCGCCGCCGCGCGCGCTGTAACCGGCTCGCAAAAGACAACGGCGGCCGCTGGCCGCCGTTGGGAGATCCTCAGTTCTGCGCCGCCTTGAGCACCGCGCTCCATTTGGCGACCTCGCTCCTCACCAGCCCTCCGAGCGCCTCGCGGGTGCGGCCCTCGGGCTTGGGAATGTCGCTGCCGAGTTCGAGCAGGCGCTTGCGCACATTGTCGTCGTCCAGCGCCTTCGCCGCAGCAGCGTTCAGCTTGACCAGGATCGCCTCGGGCGTGCCCTTCGGTGCGAACATCGCATTCCAGGCCGACGCCTGATAGGCCGGCAGGCCGGCTTCGGCGGAGGTCGGCAGTTCGGGCAGCGACGGATTGCGCTCGGGCGTTGCCACCGCATAGGCGCGGATGGTGCCGCCCTTGATCTGCGGCACCGCGTTGACGACCTGATCGCACATGTAGTCGACCTGCTGCGCCACCAGCGCGTTCATCGCCGGACCCGTGCCGTTGAACGGCACGCCGGTCGGCTTGATGCCGACGATGGAGTTGAACAGCTCGCACGACACGTGGGACACCGAGCCGACGCCGGCATGGGCCATGTTGATCTTGTCGGTGTTGGCCTTCAGATAGGCCACGAAGCCCGTCAGATCGCTGGCGGGAAAATCCTTGCGCGCCAGCACCAGGATCGGCGTTCCCGCGAGCAGCGCGATCGGCTCGAAGTCCTTCTCCGGATTGTAGGCGAGCTTGGGATAAAGCGGCACCGCGGCCGCATGGGTGCCCATATGGCCGGTGATAAGGGTATAGCCATCGGGCTGCGCCCGCGCCGCGCGCGTCGCGCCGGTGGTGCCGCCGGCGCCGACGACATTCTCGATCACGATCGCCTGGCCCAGCGTCTGCGCCATGTGGCTCGCGACGATGCGCGTCACCACGTCCGTCGGCCCGCCGGCCGCGAACGGCACGATCATGGTGATCTGGCGGGTCGGATAGTCCTGCGCGGACGCGCTGCCGACGAAGGCGGCGGCAATGGTGAGCGCACCGAGCGAGCGCGCCATAAGGCTGCGAAAAGACATGATGAAAAGCCCCTCCCGAAATTTGTCGTTACGTTGGCCTAGCAGAGTTGTCGCAGGCGCGTAACCGGCCAAACCGCCGCAGCCGCGCAGCGTGACAGCTCCTCAAAACGCAGCGCGGCCGGCCCGCATGGTGCGGCCGGCCGCGAACGATCCCGCAAGAACCTGCCCTAGTTCTCGGATTCGACGAATACTTCCTCGCGCTTGCGGCGCAGCGCCGGCAGCACCGCGATCACCAGCAGGAAGGCCGCGACCGCCATCAGCGCCGCCGACAGCGGCCGCGTGAAGAACACCGTGGCATCGCCACGCGAGATCAGCATGGCGCGGCGCAGGTTCTCCTCCATCAGCGGCCCCAGCACCATGCCGAGCAGCAGCGGCGCCGGCTCGAAGTCGTGCTTCACCAGCCAGTAGCCGACAAGGCCGAACGCACCGGCCATCACCACGTCCATCGGCGAATTGCTGATGGAGTAGATGCCGATGGCGCAGAAGATCACGATCGAGGGGAACATGAGGCGGTAAGGCACGCGCAGCAGCCGAACCCAGATGCCGACCAGCGGCAGGTTGATCACCAACAGCATCAGGTTGCCGACCCACATCGAGGCGATCATGCCCCAGACGAGTTCCGGCTGCTTCTGCATCACCTGCGGCCCCGGCACGATGCCGTGGATGGTCATGGCGCCGACCATCAGCGCCATCACCGCGTTCGGCGGGATGCCGAGGGTGAGCAGCGGAATGAACGAGGTCTGCGCCGCGGCGTTGTTCGCGCTCTCGGGTGCGGCGACGCCCTCGATGGCGCCGCGGCCGAACCGCGACGGGTTCCGGGCGATCTTCTTCTCGAAGGTGTAGGCGGCGAACGAGGCGATGACGGCGCCGCCGCCGGGCAGAATGCCGAGGATCGAGCCGAGCACGGTGCCGCGCAGGATCGCAGGCGTGGAATCGATGAGATCCTTTTTGGTCGGCATCAGGCCGGTGACACGCTCCTGCACCAGGCTGCGGTCTTCCTCCGCGCCGTTGTCGAGGTTGCGGATGATCTCGGCAAAACCGAACACCCCCATCGCCACGGTGGCGAAGCCGAGACCGTCGGCGAGCTCGGGAATGTTGAACGCCATGCGCGACACGCCGGTCTCGATGTCGGAGCCGACCATCGACAGCAGCAAGCCCAGCACGATGACCGCGATCGCCTTGAGCACCGAGCCCTTGGCCAGCACCACGGCGAACACGAGGCCGAGCACCATCAGCGAGAAATACTCAGCCGGGCCGAACTGCAGCGCCAGCTTGGTCAGCGGCGCGCCGAGCACGGCGATCAGCACGGTGGCGATGCACCCGGCGGCGAACGAGCCGATGGCGGCGATGGCGAGCGCGGGGCCGGCGCGGCCCTGCTTGGCCATCTGGAAGCCGTCGAGAGTGGTGACCACCGAGGTCGCCTCGCCGGGGATGTTGACCAGGATCGAGGTGGTCGAGCCGCCATACTGCGCACCGTAATAGATGCCGGCGAGCATGATCAGCGCGCCGACCGGCGGCAGGCCGAAGGTGATCGGCAGCAGCATCGCCACGGTGGCGATGGTGCCGACGCCGGGCAGCACGCCGACCAGCGTGCCGACCAGCGCGCCGATCAGGCAAAAGACGATGTTCATCGGCACCGGGATCGACAGCCCGCCGAGCCACGACGGCGCCCACTGCACGACCTGGAAAACGACATGGAAGCCGAGGCCGAGATTGGCGAAAACGTCCCCCATCACGACCTCACTGCAGGAACTGCGGCCAGAGCTGGAACGACAGCCCGAGCATGTAGGGAAACAGGACGGCGCAGAACGCGGTCAGCGCCACGCCGACGATGACCGCCTCGAGCCAGCGCGTTTCCGGCGAGCCCATGGCGGCGACGAGGAAGGTGATGATGCCGGACGCGACGAGGCCGAGCGGCCGGATCGCAACCGCGAACAGCAGGATCGACACCGTGACGAAGAACGGCCCACGCCAGGAGAACCGCGCCAGCGGCGCGCCGTCGGCGAGGAGCCCTCCGGCCGCGACCGCGACGCCGAGCGCCGCGAGCAGGGCCGCGAACATCCGCGGCGCCGTGCCCGGCCCGAACGAGAAGCCGCGCATGCCGTTGAGGTCGTTCGACGCCCAGAACGCGAACAGCGCCACCGCGATCAGCACGATGCCACCATAATAGTCCTGCGCCCCCCTGAGATGGGGAAACAGGGTGAAGATCGCGATCAGCACCAGCGGCAGCGAATACACCGTCAGCAGCGTGCGATCGGCGAGCAGGTGCGAGACGATGTCGAATGCCGGTCCTGCGGCGAACGGACCGAACAGCGCCTCCGTGCCGGGAATGAAGGCGAGAACCGAGCGGACCAGCCAGAACGCCAGGGCGAGAAGCTGGGGACCGAAGGCGAGCGCGATGACCGAGATGGAGCCGACGGGATTGAGCACCCCGCCGCGGTGCACGGTGACGACCGGTGCGGTCGCACGGTCCGGCGCGTTGTCCATGAACGTCCCCCTATCCCCGTCACGAACTCTGCGGTTCGCGCTGCTTTTCTTGTATCGACCTGCAAATCATTGCGAAGACGCTTTGTCAATTTGACATAGGTCGGCGCCGCCGTGCGCGCGCCGCATCCGGCGCCAGGCCGTCACATTGTCGCAGCTGTTGTGAACAGCGCGGCGTCATCCGCCGACGGCGGGAGCTTCCCTTTGCATGGCGCGCCTTTGCCCCCTATATTGGGGGTGCCGGTTCGCCGGCTATGGAAATAAATGGCCGTCGCAATAAACCATTCGGACCCGGGGGCAGCACCCGGCGCCTCCACCCAAGCCCGCCGCGCCAGCGCGGGTTTCGGCGGGGGCGAAACAGGATCGACGAGGGCGTAAAGGGCGTGTTTTTTCCCGGGATTGTTCCGCCGTTATCGGGCTATGCAATAGTTGCCAACGACAACTTTGCTCCGGTTGCTCAGGCTGCGTAACGCAGTTTGAAAGACCACTTTAAAGTCCTAGCGGGTTAAGCTCCGTTAGGCGGGGTTCGGAGGCACCTGGCAACAGAAGCCTCCACTTCATTTTCCGGTGTCCGGTGGCGTGAGACGGCCGAACCGCTCCCCCCCGCGGCGCTTTCGGGGCGGGGCTATCCCCAAACCGGCCTGTTCCGGCCTCTCGGCTGCTGACCTCGGCGGCGCGGCGGAGTACCATGGAACAAAATGCGAGTCGGACGCCTTGTCTCGGTCCCGTTCGCGTATTGTTGTGTTCGCAGCCGCTCCCGGCTGCCGCTATCATTGGACAAACCGATGCCGACCGATCTCATCCGCTATGACGTTCTTGCGCGCGACGCGCTCCGCGGCGTGCTGCGCCGCGTGCTGGCGGATGCCGCCACCCAGGGCCTGCCGGGCGAGCATCACTTCTACATCACTTTCCTCACCAGGGCAGACGGCGTGAAGCTGTCGCCGCGCCTGCTCGCCCAGTACCCGGAGGAGATGACCATCATCCTCCAGCACCAGTTCTGGGATCTCGTGGTCACCGACGAGCGGTTCGAGGTCGGCCTGTCGTTCGGCGGCACGCCGGAGCGGCTGTCGATCCCGTTCAGCGCCATCAAGAGCTTCTTCGACCCCTCGGTGCAGTTCGGCCTGCAGTTCGAGCCCTCGGAGGCCGAGGACACCGCCGCCGAGGCGCCGGCAGCCCCCGCCCCGACCGCCCCCGTGGCGGTGGAAGAACCCGCGGCCGAGCCGGCCAAGCCTACCGAGGGCGCCGAAGTGGTCCGCCTGGACCGTTTCCGCAAGAAATAGCCGCCGCGCCGCGACGACCGTCCCTGTTTTGATCAATTCTGGTCCGGGCGGCTTCCGCCCGGCTGCGCCCGTCATTAGGTAGGAACCGGGGGCGGCCCCGTGCCGATGCCCCGCGTCCACCGACAACGGAAGGGCTCATGGCCAGCGCATCCCACGACAAGACGGCAACCCGCACCGAAACCGACACCTTTGGCCCGATCGAGGTCGCCGCCGACCGTTACTGGGGTGCCCAGACCGAGCGCTCGCGCAACAACTTCCGGATCGGTGTCGAGCGCATGCCGCTGCCGATCGTCCGTGCCCTCGCCATCGTCAAGCTCGCCGCCGCCGAGACCAACCGCGAACTCGGCCTGCTCGACGACCAGCGCGCCTCCGCGATCATCACCGCCGCCCGCGAGGTCATCGACGGCACCCTCGACGATCACTTTCCGCTCGTGGTGTGGCAGACCGGCTCCGGCACCCAGAGCAACATGAACGTCAACGAGGTGATCTCCAACCGCGCCAACGAGCTGCTCGGCGGCGAGCGCGGCACCAAGAAGCCGGTGCACCCGAACGATCACGTCAACATGAGCCAGTCGTCGAACGACAGCTTCCCGACGGCCATGCACATCGCCGCCGCCGAGCGCATCGCGGCGGACCTGCTGCCCGCGCTCGAATATCTGCATGGCGCGCTCGTCGCCAAGCAGAAGGAATTCGCCGGCATCGTCAAGATCGGCCGCACCCACACCCAGGACGCGACGCCGCTGACCCTCGGCCAGGAATTCTCCGGCTACGCCGCCCAGGTCGAGAGCGCCATCGCACGCATTCGCGCCGCCAGCCACGAACTCCATGCGCTGGCGCAGGGCGGCACCGCCGTCGGCACCGGCCTCAACGCCAAGCCGGGGTTCGCCGAGAGCTTTGCCCGGCATGCCGCTGCGATCACCGGCCTGCCGTTCGTCACCGCGCCGAACAAGTTCGAGGCGCTGGCGTCGAACGACGCCTATGTCGCGGTGCACGGCGCGATCAACGCCGCCGCCACCGGCCTGTTCAAGATCGCCAATGACATCCGCCTGCTGGGTTCCGGTCCGCGGTCGGGCCTCGGCGAACTGATCCTGCCGGAGAACGAGCCGGGCTCCTCGATCATGCCGGGCAAGGTCAATCCGACGCAGTGCGAGGCAATGACCATGGTGTGCTGCCAGGTGTTCGGCAACCAGACCACCATCACCGTCGCCGGCAGCCAGGGCCATTTCGAACTCAACGTCTACAAGCCGGTGCTGGCGCATTGCATGCTGCAATCAATCAGGCTGATCGCCGATGCATCGCGCTCGTTCACCGATCACTGCGTCAGCGGAATTCGTGCCGACGAGAAGCGGATTCACGAATTGATGCAGCGCTCGTTGATGCTGGTCACCGCGCTCGCGCCCAGGATCGGCTACGACAATTCCGCAAAGGTTGCAAAGACGGCGCACGCCAACGGAACGACGCTGCGCGAGGAAGCCGTGCGCCTCGGTTTCGTCACCGCCGAGGAATTCGATCAGTTGGTGCAGCCGGACAAAATGACGCAGCCAGGTTGATCTGGACACACCAAATGTTGATACGACATAGCCATGGCTGCATGGTGTGGCGGCAGGGGTAGCGACTAAAGTCGACGGTTGACCCTGCCGTGAAATGCCGGTTAAGACGGAGACTTATACACGCAGAGCGTGTATCGAACGGGAAGGTCTGGCGGTGGACGGCTCTCGGGTGTTCCGGGAGAATGCGCCAGACCGGTCTCAGAGGAGTGACCGTGGGCGAAGTCGTCAACCTCAATCGCGTCAGAAAAAGAACCGCGCGGGTCCAGGCCGAAAAGGAAGCCGAAGCCAATCGTGCGAAGTTCGGACGCAGCAAGAACGAGCGAGCCATCGATGACGCGAAGGCGCGTCGACACGAAGCGCTGCTCGACCAGCATCACATCGATCGCGGAGACGCATCATGAAGTCTCCCGTCGTCAAGCGCTCGATCGTCGTCGCCGGCCACAAGACCAGCGTCAGCCTCGAAGAGGCGTTCTGGAGTGGCATGAAGGAGATCTCCAGCGAGCGCGATCTCACGCTGTCGGAACTCGTCGGCGAGATCGATGGCCATCGCCAGCAGGGCAATCTTTCGTCTGCGATCCGCCTGTTCGTGCTCGATCACTTCCGCAAGCGCGCCAACGGTCACGTGAAGTCCAACGATCACGTGAAGGTGAGCGATGGGGTGGATGGCGTTGCGCAGATCTCCCATCAGGAAAACACCTGACGGTCTCCCCCGGATTCGTGAACCCGGCTAGGTTGTTTACCGAATATCAACGGTAGACGAAGTGGGTTACGTTTTACCCGCATCGCATCGCATGGCCTGAAAAGGAACGATGCGACGGGGCCGAGACAGGCGCCGACTGCGCCTCTCTCTCCCTCCATTCTTACCGCGCAACGGTTCGCGTCCGGCGAGGATTCGTCGCACGAAAGCGATGGCGCTTGGCCACGCGAACCAGCTGCACGGCAACCGATTTGGGAACGAATTGGAGAAGGAGCTGGGCATGGAAACCGAAAGACATCTCGCCGATTCCGTCGTGCTGCCGGTCGACAAGGAGTTCGCTGTGGTGAAGCGCTCTGTGGTCGTCGACGGTCACAAGACGAGTGTCAGTCTCGAGGACGCGTTCTGGCGCAGCCTCAAGGACATTGCATCGCGCCGCGGCATGACGCTGTCGACACAGATTGCGGTGATCGATCAGCATCGCAAGACCAACAACCTGTCATCGGCGATCCGTCTGTTCGTGCTCGAGCACTTCCGCGCCCGCGCACTCAGCGCCGTGTTCATCGGTGAACGGCAGACCATGACGCGGAGCCCGCTGGAGCCGCGCATCTAGCCGTGCTGCAGAGGCGCGCCGTCCCCGCGGCGCGCCGACCGTTGCTGCCGCGAAAACTCAGGCGCCGGCCTTGATCGGGCGCAGAGCGAGCGTGAACTGCGCGCCGCCGGTCGCACGGTTGGTGACCGTGACCGAACCGCCATACTGCTCGACGGTGCGGCGCACGATCGACAACCCGAGCCCCGCGCCGCCCGGACGACGGCGGTCGCTGCGCCAGAAGCGCTCGAAGATCAGGTCGCGCTGCTCGGCCGGAATCCCCGGCCCTTCGTCGAGCACACTGACCGTCCCATCCGCCTCTACCACCACCTCGACCGTCGTGCCCGCCGGTGTGTGATGCACGGCGTTCTCCACGAGATTGCGGATCGCGCGCCGCAGCATCTCGGCGTTGCCGCGCACGGCCAGCGCCTGCGCAGCGCTGCGCAGCGCAATGCTCTTGTGGCGCGCCACCGCGAGCGGAGCGACGAATTCGACGACATCGGCGCAGACCGTCGGCAGATCGGCGGTCTCCGCCGGATCGACCACCAGCGTATTGAGCTCGGCGATGTCGAGCAGTTGGCCGACGATCCGCCCCATGCCGTCGATATCGCGGTTGAGATCGGCGACCACGCTGCGGTCGGGGAGCGTGTCGATGCGGGTGCGCAGGATAGCGAGCGGCGTTCGCAGCTCGTGGGCGGCATCGGCCGTGAACTCGCGCTGTGCCCGGAAACCGGCGGCGAGGCGCTCCAGAGCCTGGTTGACGGCGGCGACCAGCGGCTGGATCTCGGTGGGAATGCGTTCGAGCGGCAGGCGGACGTCAGTGCGCGCCGGCCCGATCCGCCGCGCCTCTTCAGACGCCTGCAGCAAAGGACGCATGGCGCGGCGGAAGATGACGATATCGATCGCCAGCAGCAGCAGCAGGATCGGCAGCGTGATCCAGCCGACATGGCGGAAGAAGTTCGCGACGATGTCGTCGGTGATGACGTCGCGGTGCGACAGGTCCTCGGCGACCTGGATCCAGACCTTGCGGCCGCCGACGTCACGCAGCACGCTCGCACCCGACACCATGCGGCCGTTGCGCTGCGTCTCCTGGTAGTTGAAGCGCTCCGACGCCGGCGGCACCGGAAACAGCAATGCGCCGTCGTGGCGCGACGAGAACAGCACGCCGTTCGCAGGATCGATCACGTCGTAGAAATAGCGGCCGTAGGCCTCCGAGTAGAGGTCGCGCAGGCCCTGCGGCAGGTCGAGCGTCAGCTTGCCGTCCGCGCCGGGCTTGATCTTGCGCGCGATCGCCTGGGCCTGGTCGCGCATCGCGGCGCGGTGCAGGTTGCTGATCTCGGAGTTGAGCAGCCAGAACAGCACCAGCGGCATCACCACCGCGGTCAGCATCACCGCGACGACGTGCAGCAGCACGATGCGCGAGGCGATCGACGGAAAGCGCAGCATGCTACTTGTCCTCGGACAGGAGGTAGCCGACGCCTCGGATGGTGTGGATCTGCAGGCTCGCGCCGCTCTCGGCGAGCTGCTTGCGCAGCCGCGATACATAGACCTCGATGGCGTTGGACGCGACCTCGCCGTCGAGCCCGAAGATGTGATCCTCGACGTTCTTCTTGGGCACCACGCGGCCCTGGCGGCGCAGCAGGATCTCCAGCACCGAGGTCTCGCGGGCGAAGAACACGTGGGGCTTGCCGTCGACGAACACCTGGCGGCTCTCGGTGTCGTAGACGAGGTTGCCGAGATGCAGCGAGCGCCCGAGCAACTGGCCCGGCCGGCGCAGGATCGCCTCCAGCCGTGCGACCAGTTCCTCCAGCGCGAACGGTTTCACCAGGTAGTCGTCGGCGCCGCTGCGCAGGCCGGTGACGCGGTCCTGCAGGCCATCGCGCGCGGTCAGCACCAGCACCGGCAACGGATCCTTGCGATGGCGGATCTCCCGGAGGATGGCAAGACCATCGCCGTCCGGCAGGCCGAGATCGAGCACCAGCGCGGCAAAATGCGTGGTGGTCAGCGCGGCGCGCGCCTCGGACGCGCTGTTGAGCACGTCGACCGCAAAGCCGGCCGCGACCAGCCCCTTCGCCAGCAGCCGCGCCAGCTCGACATTGTCCTCGACGATCAACAGTCTCATGGGCGGCTCGTGCCGGTTGTCCTGCGGATGTGGTAAGGCCGCAGGACGGGTTTGGCCAATGTAATTTTCACAGTGCTGGCGCGGTCAGGCGGAGCCCTCCTGCGCCCCCGCTGCGGCGGCGATCTCGCGGAGATCGGCGGCAAGGCGGTCGACCCGCGCAAGGTCGGCGTCCCAGGCGAACATGAACCGGGCCCCGCCACCGATGAAGGTGTAGAAGCGCCAGCCGCGGTCGCGCAGCCCCGCCAGCACCGCCTCGTCCGCGCGCACGAATACCGCGTTGGCCTCGACCGGAAACATGATCTCGAGCCCCGCCACCCCGGCGATCCCGCGCGCGAGGCGCTGCGCGCAGGCATTGCCATGCGCGGCATTGGCGAGCCAGGCGCCGCTCGCCAGCATGCCGACCCACGGCGCGGCAAGAAAGCGCATCTTGGAGGCGAGCTGACCCGCCTGCTTGCAGCGGTAGTCGAAATCCTCCGCGAGCTTCGGATCGAAGAACAGGATCGCCTCGCCCGCCGCCATGCCGTTCTTGGTGCCGCCAAAGCAAAGCACGTCGACCCCGGCGCGCCAGGTCAGATCCGCCGGGCTGCAGCGCAGATGGGCGCAGGCGTGGGCGAAGCGCGCCCCGTCCATGTGCAGGTGCAGGCCAAGCTCGCGGCACGCCGCCGCGATCGCCCGCACCTCGTCGACGCTGTAGACCTGCCCGGTCTCGGTCGGCTGGGTGATGGTCACCACCCGCGGCTTGGGAAAGTGAATGTCGCGGCGGTTGGTGGCGAGCGCGCGGATCGCCTGCGGCGTCAGCTTGCCGCCAATCGCCGGCGCCACGAGCAGCTTGGAGCCGTTGGAGAAGAACTCCGGCGCGCCGCACTCGTCGGTCTCGACATGGGACGTCTCCGAGCAGATCACGCTGTGGTAAGACTGGCACAGCGCTGCCAGCGCCAGCGAGTTCGCCGCCGTGCCATTGAAAGCAAAGAACACCTCGCACGGCGTCTCGAACAGCGCGCGGAACGCATCCGACGCCTTCGCCGTCCAGACGTCGTCGCCATAGGCCGGCGCGTGACCGGTATTGGCCTCGGCCATCGCCTGCCAGGCAGCCGGACAGATGCCGGAATAGTTGTCGCTGGCGAATTGCTGGAGTTCGGTCATGTCTGCGCCTTTCCTCGTGACGGCCATCGACCGGGAAGACCAGACGCGCGGATGTGGCTTGGGCCCGTTTGGTTGCCGGATCGGCCGCATCTCCCCAGACCGGGGACCGCCACCTTGCTCGGGAGCAGGTTGGCGTTGAGCGTCAGCTCAACTCGTGATGGTGACCATGCCCATAGACGGGAAACGCCGCACTGGCAAGGGCCGCGGGCAACGATCGCCCGCGGCCATGCGCGGGTCAGTCGAGCGGCGTGGTGCGCGGACGGCGGCCCTCGATCGGATAGGCCGGATCGTTGTAGCCCGGCGTCGAGGGATGGCCGGGCACCACGAGGCTGTCGATCAGCGCCTCGTCCTCGGCTGTGAAGCGATAGTCGAGCGCTGCGACATAGTCGTCCCACTGCGCCTCGGTGCGCGGCCCGGCGATCACCGCATCGATCAGGCGATTGTTAAGCACCCAGGCGACCGCAAACTGCCCGGCGGTGATGCCGCGCGCCTCCGCATGGGCGCGGATGGTCTGCGCCAGCTTCAGCGATTCCGGTCGCCACTCGGTCTGCAGGATGCGCGCATCGTTGCGGCCGGCGCGCGTGCCCTGCTGCGGCCGCTCGTCGGGTGCGTACTTGCCGGTCAGCACGCCGCGCGCCAGCGGACTATAAGGCACGACGCCGAGGCCGTAGAACTGGCACGCCGGCAACTGCTCGACCTCCGGCATGCGGTTCATGGCGTTGTAGTAGGGCTGGCTGACCACCGGGCGATCGATGCCGAGGCCATCGCAGATGTTGCAGATCTCGGCCACGCGCCAGGCGCGATAGTTCGAGACACCGAAGTAGCGCACCTTGCCCTGGCGGATGAGATCCCCCATCGCCCGCACCGTCTCCTCGAGCGGCGTGCCGTGGTCTTCCTTGTGCAGGTAGTAGATGTCGACATAGTCGGTGCCGAGCCGCTTCAGGCTCTCCTCGACGGCCTGCGTCAACCACTTGCGCGACAACCCGCGACGGTTGACGCCTTCGCCGATCTGGTTGGCCGCCTTGGTGGCGAGCACCCAGTCGTGGCGCTGCGCCGCGATGGCGCCGCCGACGATGGCCTCCGACCGGCCCTGGGCATAGACATCGGCGGTATCGATGAAATTGACGCCGGCGTCTTTCGCCTTCGCCACGATGGTGGCGGACGTGACCTCGTCGGTGGCGTCGCCGAACATCATGGTGCCGAGGCACAGCGGCGAGACCTTCAGGCCACTACGGCCGAGATTGCGATGGTTCATGGCTTCTCCCGTCGTTCGCCTCCGGAAGCGACCGGGGCGGCGGGCCGATTGTCGGCGATCGCGCCCCCCTGTTACAACTGCTGCCGCGACATGACGGCGCTCACGGTCCCGTGCGCCGGGAATGGCGCCGGACGGGGGCGGCAGTGCGAAACGGGCTCTATGCGATCCGGATCGAGATGCGCGACGGCGTCAGGGGGCGCGCTACCGGCGTGATCGTGCTACGCGATGGCGCACTGGCCGGCGGCGACAGCCATTTCTACTACACCGGCCGCTATCTCGTGACCGGTGACAAGTGGCGCGGCGAGTTGGTCACCCACCAGCACACCCCTGCCGACGGCCCGCGGCCGCTGTTCGGCGAGCGCGATGTCAGTGTCGGCTTCTCCGGCCACCACGATGCGGGCGGAGCCGCCGTCCATGGCACGGCGCTGGTGGGCAGCCGCAGCATCAGCTTCCACGCCGTGCTGCATCGTCTCGCCGACGCCTGAGGCTGCGACGCACCGCTTGCGCCGCCGCCGCGCGCCGCTATGGTCCGGGCCGCATCCCGCGATCCGCAAGGTCGCCCGCCGTGGAGTTCGATATGCCTGACCTTTCTGCCTTCCCAATCACCAGGCGCTGGCCCGCGCAGCACCCCGACCGCCTGCAGCTCTACTCGCTGCCGACCCCGAACGGGGTGAAGGTGTCGATCATGCTGGAGGAGATCGGCCTGCCCTACGAGCCGCACACCATCGATATCGGCAAGAACGAGAGCTGGACGCCGGAATTCCTGTCCCTCAACCCGAACGGCAAGATCCCCGCGATCATCGATCCCGATGGCCCCGGCGGCAAGCCGCTGGGGCTGTTCGAGTCCGGCGCCATCCTGGTCTACCTCGCCGACAAGACCGGCAAGCTGATGCCGACCGATGCCGCCGCGCGCTACGAGACGCTGCAGTGGGTCTTCTTCCAGATGGCCGCGATCGGCCCGATGTTCGGCCAGGTCGGCTTCTTCCACAAGTTCGCCGGCAAGGACATCGCCGACAAGCGGCCGCTGGAGCGCTACGTCGCGGAATCCAAGCGTCTGCTCGGCGTCCTTGAGACCCGCCTCGACGGCCGTGATTGGATCATGGGCGACGACTACACCATCGCCGACATCGCGACGCTCGGCTGGGTACGCAACCTCGTCGGCTTCTATGGCGCCGGCGAACTCGTCGACTACAAGAGCCTTTCGCGCGTGCCGGCGTGGCTGGAGCGCGGGCTGGCGCGCCCGGCCGTGCAGCGAGGCCTGGACATCCCAAGGCGTCCGTGAGCGGCCGCACGGCGCAGGATTGCCGCGAACGGCAGGCCAAAAACGCGAGCCACAAAAAAAAGCCCGGCGCTGCCGGGCTTTTTCATGAGCGGAGATTTGCAGGCTCAGCCGCCCCAGTTGAAGCGGTAGTTGATGCCCGCCTTCACGGTGTGGACATCCGGCGTGTAGCCGATGGTCGTGCCGCTGATCGTGTCGGTCACGTTGGTCTTGCCGAAATTGTAGTACTGGTACTCGACCTTGCCCGACCAGTTCGGCGTGAACATGTATTCGAGACCGGTGCCGACCGTGTAGCCGACCGTGTTGCGGCTGACGGTGAACGGACGCGCGGTGCCGAGCAGGGTGTCGGTATCCCACACGCCGTTGCCGTCGCGGAAGCCGACACCGCCCTTGACGTACAGCAGCGCCGGGCCCCAGGCGTAGCCCAGACGCGCGGTCACCGACCCGAGATTGCTGGCACGGTCGGAGATAGTGAAGCCGCCGGGCACGAAAGCCACCGACGACGTGTTGCGATCGGTCCAGGAGTACTGTCCCTCGATGCCGAGCACCCAGTTGCTCGCGAACTGGTAGTCGGCGCCGACCTGCACACCACCCAGGAAGCGGCCGTCGTTATTGCCGAACGCCGAGCTGCCGCCGAATGCGCCGCCGACATGACCGCCGATGTAGAAGCCGGTCCAGTTGTAGATCTGCGGCGGAATGTAGGCCGGGGGCGGCGCCTTGGTGTAGACGCGGGCCGGCAGGTCGGCCGCAACGGCGGAAGAGGCGAATGCGACTGCGCCAAGCGCCGCGAGAGCAAGCTTTTTCATGACGATCCCCATATGCTCGAAACAACGTTCGTGAATGATCGCGGAAACAACGCACGATATTGTTCCGCGTTCCCCGGACATTTTTCTCTTCTTGCCGATTGTGGCGCGGGCGCAACATTCTTGAAACGACATGTCGCGCGCACTTCGTTCCCGCCGCAATCATCACGTTTTCGCGACTGATCTCCTACGGAGTGGGAACCGGCGGTGGCGCACGCCGGTTCCGCAACTCAAGCCGCGAGATAGTCGCGGATCAACGCACGGGCGCGGTGCAATCGTGCCTTCACCGCCTCGCGGCTCGCCGACACCGCGGCGGCGATCTCGTCGATGGTGAGTTCCTCGACGTCGCGCAGCAGCACGATGCGACGATAATGTTCCGGCAACGCCTCGATGGCGCGGGCGAGATCGACACGCAGCTCGCCATCGGATGCGGTCGCCGACCGCCCGGCGACCTCTGCGTCCTCGATCGGCACCGCAAGGCCCGTCAGGCCGCGAGCGAGCCGCCAGCAGGTGCGCCGTACCATCGTCGCCAGCCAGCCGGAGAAGGCGCCGATGGCACGCAGTGTCGCAATCCTGCGGTACAGCAGGATCAGGACCTCCTGCACCGCCTCCTCGACATCGCTCGCCGTGCGGCAGTTGTACCGGGCATAGCGGCGGATATCCGGCTGCGCCTGGGCCAGCAGGCGCGCGATGGCGGCGCCGTCGCCATCACGGGCGGCGGCGATGAGATCGGGCTCGGCCATCATGGCTGCGGTCTGCGTCCCACCATGGCGCACACTGGGCAGAAGCCGAGGAACGCCGTCAACAGCGCCGTGGCGCCGGCGGCGAGCAGCGCCCAGCCGAGCGCGCCGCCCCAGGCGGCCGTCACGGCACAAGCGATCAGCGCCAGCCCCAGCGCGGCGCGCGACCAGCACTCCCGGGCCCGCAGGTTCTTCAGATGGATGTTCTTCAGATCGATCATGGGTCGGTGCCTCCGTGAGGGTGATGGCCAACAGAGGCGGCGAGCGGCACGACCGGTTCGCGACCGTGCCGAAAAATTCTGCCGAACCGGCGCACCGGTCGGCGGCTACGGCGCCTCCCTTGGCGGTGACCGTGCCAACCTCAGGAACCCGCCATGACCCAGCCGACCCCGACCCAAGCTGCGCCAACTCAAGCCGCGCCAACTCAAGCCGCTCCGACCCAAACCACTCCGACCGACAGCACCCGTGATCTCGACCTCACCCCGCGCCTGCTCGCGCTCGCCAGCCCCGAGGGCCGCGCCTTCCTGGCGTTCAACGGCGCCGCCGAACGCACCGACGGCGTCCTCCCGCGCAAGTATCGCGAGCTGATCGCGCTCGGCGTCGCGCTGACGACGCAATGCATGACCTGCATCGAGGTGCACACCCGTCACGCTCGCGCCCATGGCGTCACCGCCGAGGAACTGGCCGAAGCGGCCTTCGTCGCCGCGGCGGTGCGCGCCGGCGGCTCCCTCGCCCACGCGCTGGCGGCGCTGCGCCGCTTCGACGCGGCGGTGCTGGAAGGCTGACCGGAGGCGGCGGGACGGCGGCCGCCGCCCCTATCAGCCGTGCGCGACCGTCTTTGCGATCATGCAGTGGATCCCCTTGGAGCCGTTGACCGTCTGAGTCACCCGCAGGTCGGCGGCAAGGCTGCACAGCGTGTAGGCGTCCTCGCGCGACAGCCCGCGCACCTCGCCGAGCAGCACGATCATGTCGCGCAGCGCCCGCACCACGCACTGGTCGAGGTCCGGGTCCATCGCCATGGTGATGTAATGCGTCGGCGTCTCCGCCCGCGGATAGGTGAAGCGCAGGTCCTTGCGCAGGGTGAAGGCGAAGCGCCCCTGCAGCGCCGTCTCGATGGCGGTGATGCAGACCTCCCCATCGCCCTGCACGCCATGGCCGTCGCCGCATGAGAACATCGCGCCGGGCACGAACACCGGCAGATAGAGTTTGGCGCCGACGACCAGTTCCTTGTTGTCGAGGTTGCCGCCCATGGCGCGCGGCACCAGCGAGGTGATGCGGCCCCAGGCCGGCGGCGGCGCCACGCCCATCACGCCGAAGAACGGCGACAGCGGCAGGTCGAGCCCCCATGGCAGGCGGCCAACCATGCGTGCGGCATCGAGCGGGATGTTGAGCAGCCGCGCCTCATGGAAATCGTCGGGCAGCGTGCCGCCGAGCGGGCGGATCAGATTCCAGCCCCAGTCCTGCGCCAGGCGGATGTCGAGGATCTCGACCTCCAGCACGTCGCCGACCTCGGCGCCCTCCACCGCGACCGGTCCGGTGAGGATGTGGCCGGGCAGCATGCGCTCGCTGCGGGCATGGATATCGTACAGCGCCGGCGGGATGGTGAAGCGCGCCTTGTCCGGCAGCACGTCGGGGCCGCCACTCAGCGTATCGATCGTCACCTCGTCGCCGCTGCGCACCGTGAGTACCGGCTTGAGGGCCGCGTCGAAGAAGCCCCAGTGGCAGGTTTCGGGGCTGGCGTGGAGATGATGATGGACCATGAGTGGATGCCGTGATGCTGGAAGGACCGGTTGTGGCGAGGCTCGCCGATGATCCGTCCATTGAAGCATCACCGCGGCGTCCGGTCGAGCCGGCCGCGCACGCCGGGCACGAACCACGGCGACGCGGCGGCGGTTGTGCCGGGGACGAGATGTCGCAAGACGCCGCCCGCGGCACGCCGGACCCCCCTCCGTGCAACCGACTTGCCGCCGCACGCCCGTGGTTCCCGTCGGCGCCGCGCGGGACATGCGCCCGGCGAATCGCGTTCTGCGGATCCGGCGGCCTACAGATACTTGGTGACGAGCTTGAATTCCTTGAGCGAGGCGCGCGCCGCGGGGCCGGCGGACTTCAGCGGCTGCTCCAGGCACTGCGTGATGTGATCGTGAATCAGCGCCTTCTTGGCGTTCTCGATCGCGCCCTCGACCGCCTGCAGCTGCTGGGCGATCTGCAGGCACGGCTTGCCCTCCTCGATCATGCGGATGATGGTCTGCAGGTGGCCGTCGGCGCGCTTGAGCCGCTTGACGATGGCGGGATGATGGTTGTCAGGCATTGTTTCTCCTATCCTGCCGGCAGGATACCATCGATCCTCCCCCAAGGATATGACCTATCCTCCCCCCTGGATGCAGAAAAGCGCTTGACAGGCCTTTGGGGCGGGCGTACTGGCCAATTGTTCCGGACATTTTGTTCCGGATGGAAGCGGCACAGCCATCGACATGATGACCACGCCGCCTTCCGATCAGCACCCAACGAAGGACTCCGTACGACCTTGGGCAGTAGCAGCTCCGGCAGTAGCGACGGCGGCATAGGCCGCTTCGCCCTGCCATACGACAACAGCTCCGATCGCGACGGCCCCGGCCGCGTGAGCACTGACGGTTACGCCGCGCGCTGACCGCCCTGCCTCACCGACCTGCCGCACGATGCGGATGTGGAGGTGAGCGATGTTCGAAAAACTCGCACAATTTCGGCCGTTTGGCCCGCGCCGCGTCGGCGGCGTGGCGACGGCCATCCGAACCACTGTTTCCAATGACAACCAGCCGGGTTTTCGCCGCTCGGCCGGCCAGCGCCGGATTCCAAAACCGGTGCTGGTCTGTCATTGGATCCTGACCGACGGCGGACGTCTGGCCTGCCACTGGGAGGTCGACGACAGCACCGCGCCGCGCGACGGACGCTCGCGCGCGGCGGTGCCGCCCCTTCCCCACCAACCGCCGCGGCGCGCCGCGGGATAAGCGCAGGAGATCCGCATGGACGAGGGACCTAGTCGTCCCGTCGCCCGCCGATCCGGCGTGGCGACGGGAATCCCTTCGGGACACTTCATCCTTCAGCAGTTGGCCGTGACGCGATCCGGCCGAGGCCGCATGAGCGCCTGACGCTCCCGCTCGCCTCGGTGCCGGCTGTCACGGCACGGGCGAACACGGGAGATCGCCATGACCGGCATCGACAACGCACACCGGCAGCCGCCGCGCACGGCGGCATCCAACGATCCCATCGCGGGCGCGCTCGCGCCCGTCCTCACCAGCGCCATCGCCATCATCCGCGAGAGCGGCGGCCTCGTCCGCCATCTCGCCGGCTTCGGCGTCGCGCTGCTGGTATCCCCGACGCCACCTTCGCGCTCCGCCGCGGACCGGCCCCGCACGGCCGCGCCCGCGCGCGACAACGTCATCCCCTTTCCGATCGCGCCTGCCGTGCGGCCGCGATCCACGCATCATGGACTGACATCATGACCACCCTCCAGGATACCAACCTGCACATGCCGCGCACGGCCGTGCTCGACGACGCCCATGTCGGCGACATTCACGGTGCGCTGGGCACCATCCGCCAGGCCGACCATGGCCCCCGCACGGGCCTGTGGGCCCGCTGCAAGACCCTCCTGGCGATCATCGGCCCCGGCCTGATCGTGATGGTCGGCGACAACGATGCCGGCGCCTTCGGCACCTACACCCAGGCCGGCCAGAACTACGGCACCACGCTGTTGTGGACGCTGCTGCTGCTGATCCCGGTGCTCTACGTCAACCAGGAGATGGTGGTGCGGCTCGGCGCGGTCACCGGCGTCGGCCACGCCCGGCTGATCTTCGAACGCTTCGGCAAGTTCTGGGGCGCCTTCAGCGTCATCGACCTGTTCCTGCTCAACGCCCTCACCCTGGTCACCGAGTTCATCGGCGTCAGTCTCGCGCTCAGTTATCTCGGCCTGCCCCAGGCCTGGGGCGTGCCGGCGTCGGCTCTGATCGTGATGCTCGCGGTCTCGACCGGCAACTTCCGCCGCTTCGAGCGCTTCGCCATCGTACTGGTCGTCGGCAGCCTGCTGCTGGTGCCGGTGGTGTTGATGGTGCATCCCCCGGTCGGCCAGATCGCCCGCGACTTCTTCGTGCCGAAAATGCCCGAGGACGCCAAGCTCAGCGAGGTGATGCTGCTGATTATCGCCATTGTCGGCACCACGGTGGCGCCCTGGCAGCTGTTCTTCCAGCAGAGCTACATCGTCGACAAGCGCATCACGCCGCGCTTCATCCGCTACGAGCGCTGGGATCTGTGCCTCGGCATCGTGCTGGTGATCCTCGGCGCGGTGGCGATGATGAGCTTCTGCGCGGCGACCTTCGCCGGCCGTCCCGAGTTCGGCAACTACACCGACGCGCTCGGCACCGCGAAGGGGCTGGAAGCCTATTACGGCCGCCTGCCGGCGACCCTGTTCGCCATCGCCCTGCTCGACGCCAGCATCATCGGCGCCGCCGCGGTGTCGCTGTCCACCGCCTACGCCATTGGCGACGTGTTCTCGCTGAAGCACTCGCTGCACCGCAAGCCGAAGGAGGCCAAAGGCTTCTACGGCGTCTACTTCGGCCTCATCGCGCTGGCCGCGGTGCTGGTGCTGACGCCGGGCACGCCGCTCGGCCTGCTCACCAACGCGGTGCAGACCCTCGCGGGCGTGCTGCTGCCGAGCGCGACCGTGTTCCTGCTGCTGCTGTGCAACGACAAGGCCGTGCTGGGCCCCTGGGTGAACTCGCGCATGCTGAACCTGTTCACCGGCGCCGTGGTGGCCGGGCTCGTGATGCTCTCGATCATCCTCACCGCATCGGTGCTGTTCCCGGACATCAACGAGAACTGGATCACCGGCATCCTGGTCGGCGGCAGCGCGCTCGGCATCATCGTCACCGCGCTGATCAAGCTGTACGACACCAGCGTGCCCAAGCCGCGTTTCGCGGTGACGGCGCGCCAGCCGGATCCCGCGACCTGGCGCATGCCGCCGCTTGACGAACTGCCCCGTGCCCAGCTCAGCCCGCTCAGCCGGATCTGGATGCTGGTGCTGCGCGGCTACCTCGTCGTCGCCGGCGGCCTCGTGCTGGTGCGCATCGTCCAGCTCGCGATGGCCGGCGCATGACCGGCACGCCGGGAGCGCTCAGCCGATGGAGCGCACGGCTCATGCTGCAACTCGCCAGCCTGACCCTGCGCACCGCCATCGCCTGCCGCTTCCCGCGCGGCCCGCTCCGTGTCGCGCTCGCGCTCGCGAGCGGGCTGGAGCGGCTGGGCGCGGCGCTGCTGCTCGGGCCGCGCCGCAACGCCGATCGCTCGGTCTGCAACCGCGACTGACGCGCCCGCCCGCGGGCGCCTCGCCTCCTCCCACCGCGCCGGCCACCGCCGGCGCGCCGCATCACCGCGTGCCGAACGCACGCACCAACACCGATCTCCTTCGAGGATCCCATGAAACGTATTCACCTGGCCGTCGGCGGCCTGCAGGCCATCATCGCCACCAGCGCGCTCGGCGCCGACCTGCCAGCGCCGGCGCTGCCGCTCAAGGCGCCCGCCGCCTCGCTCTACAATTGGACGGGCTTCTATCTCGGCGGCCATGCCGGCTATGGCACCGGCAGCCTCGGCCCGAACACCCTGCCGATTCCCGACCAGGGCGTATTCGTCGATCCGACCGTGACCGGACTGATCGCCGGTTTTCAGGGCGGCTACAACCTGCAGCTCCGCAACAACTGGGTGGTGGGCGTCGAAGCCGACATCTCGCTGTCGAGCCCGGTCGACCAGTCACGGCTGGCGCCGGCGCCATACAACACCACGCTCGATTTCACCGGCACGGCGCGCGCCCGTCTCGGCTATGCGTTCGGTCCGGTGCTGCCCTACGTCGCCGCCGGCCTTGCCTTCGGCCAGAGCAAGATGATCGGCTATGACGACAGCGGCAATCCGCTGTCGTCGCGCGAGCGCCTGCATCTTGGCTGGAGCGCCGGCGCCGGCGTCGAGCTCGCGGTCGGCGGGCCGTGGAGCGCCCGCATCGCCTATGACTATCTCGACCTCGGCCGCAGGACGTACGCCGTCGACGGCCTCGCGCTGCCGGGTGTCGGCGTCGATCCGAAAATCCAGACCGTCACGGTCGGCCTGAACTACCGGCTGTGGGACACGCCCGCGGGCTCGGCAGCGCCGCTCTCCGCGCTGCCGTTCCCGGCGCCGTCGCGGGACTGGAACGTGCATGGCCAGACCACCTTCATCGTGCAGGGCTATCCGTCGATCCGCTCGCCCTACGAGGGCGCGAGCAGCCTGCCCCGTGGCGGCCAGGCCCGCGAAACGCTGACCATGGACGCATTCCTCGGCTGGCGGCTGTGGGACGGCGGCGAGGTCTACTTCAATCCCGAACTCGCCCAGGGCTTTGGCCTCAACGGCACGCTCGGCATCGGCGGCTTCCCCAATGGCGAAGCGCAGAAGGGCGGCGCGGACTACCCCAAGTTCAGGCCGCAGCGCTACATCTTCCGCCAGACCTTCGGCCTCGGCGGCGAGCAGGAAGAGGTCGCCGACGGCCCGATGCAGCTTGCCGGCAAGCGCGACATCGACCGCGTCACGCTGACCGTCGGCCGCTTCGCCGTCGGCGACTATTTCGATGGCAACGCCTACGCCAAGGATCCGCGCGCCGACTTCATGAACTGGGCGATCTGGTCGTCGGGCGCCTATGACTTCCCGGCCGACCTGCCCGGCTTCACCCGCGGCGCGGTGGTCGACCTCAACCGCAAGGACTGGGCGGTGCGCGCCGGCTTCTTCCAGGTGCCGCAAGCGCCCAACAGCGACGTGCTCCTCTACAAGGGCGGCGCCGGCGGCGTGGTGGAATTCGAGGAACGTCACACGATCCTCGGCCAGGGCGGCAAGCTGAGGTTCGGCGTGTTCGCCAACCGCGGCAACACCGGCACCTATCGCGACGCGCTCGGCATCGTCGCCGTCGATCCGACCATCGCCATCAACGACGCCATGGCGAGCATCCGCGAGAACCGCGTCAAATACGGCTACTACGCCAACCTCGAGCAGGCGGTGACCGAGGACATCGGCGTGTTCGCACGCTGGAGCTGGAACGACGGCAAGAGCGAGATCCTGTCGTTCACCGACATCGACCGCAGCCTGTCCGGCGGCGTCTCGATCAAGGGCCGCGCCTGGGGCCGCCCCGACGATACCATCGGCATCGGCGGCGCGCTCAACGGCCTGTCGGTCGCGCATCGCGACTTCCTGGCGGCCGGCGGCACCGGCCTGCTGATCGGCGACGGCCGGATCAACTACAGCATGGAGAAGATCCTCGAGGCCTACTACGCCTGGCGGGTCAACGGCTGGAGCACGGTGACCCTGGACTACCAGTTCGTCGCCAGCCCCGCCTACAACGCCGACCGCGGACCCGTCTCCATCATGGCGCTGCGCGCCCATGCGGAGTTCTGACGCAAGCCGCGAGCGCATTCGCGTCCGATGGCAACGCGAACGCGCCCGGGCTTGTTGCCCGCAGCGTTTTCCTCCAGCGAACCCGTGCCCCCTTCGCTCGAAAATGCTCTAGCGCGGCCTGCAGCCCTGTACCGCCTGCTCCACACTGTGGAACAGGCGGTCGGGGCCGAGCAGGTCGTCGACGCCGAAGCGTGTCAGCGCCGTCTGCGCACGCTCCGACTCCAGCCGCGCGATCGCGAAGATCACGCCGTCCTCGTGACAGGCGCGAATGAGGTCCTTGAGAACCTGCGCAGCGGTGAAGTCGATCTCGACCACGCCAGTCGCTTCCAGCACGACGAGATGCGCCTGCGCTGCGGCCTGGCGCAACGCGACGACGTCGCGCCGGAAGTGTTCGGCATTGAGGAACGACAGCGGCGCCTGGAAGCCGATCACCAGCACGCCCGGCTCGTTCTCGCCGGGCATGTGCGGGCTCTTCGGCCACCAGATCGAGGTGCCAGGCACGCGCTCGAACACATGGGCGCGCGCCCGCGTCGTGCTCCAGATGCCGTGCAGCAGCGACAGCGCGATACCGATGCCGACGCCCTGCTCGATCGGAAACAGAATGATGGCGGCGGCGGTCGACGCGATCAGCAGGAACTCGCCGAGCGACTGACGGAAGATGGTCGCGATCTGCTTCGCGCGGATGATGCGCAACGCCACGAACAGCAGCACGCCGCCGAGCGCTGCGTTCGGGACATGGCGCAGCAGCGCCGCGCCGAATGCCAACAGCGCCAGCACGATCGCGGCCGCCGCGAGACAGGCGATCTGCGAGCGTCCGCCGGTCTCCGACACGATCGCGGTGCGCGGCGGACTGGCGTTGACCGGAAACGCGCCGATCAGTCCGGACAGCACGCTGCCGGCGCCGACACCAATGAAATCGCGGTCGACATCCGGCGGCACGTCGGGATCGGACGGGAACGAGCGCGTGGTGGCGGCGGTCTGCACCATCACCACCATGGCGATGATCAGCGCCAGCGGCACCAGATGCACCCACTCCATGATCCCGACATCGGGCAGTGTCAGCCGCGGCAGCGCGCCATGCAACTCGCCGAGCACGGCGACGCCGCGCGCCTCCAGCCCCATGAACACCACCGCGGCGCTGGCGGCGACCAGCCCGATCAACGCGCCGGGTATCTTGGCATCGATCTTCTCCGTGACCACGATGATCGCGAGCACGCCGAGCCCGATCACCACGGTGAACGGATTGGCGTCGCCCAGATGCGACAGCAGCGTCCACAGCCGCGCCAGCATCGGCCCCTCCGGCCCGGGCAGACCGAGCACGGCCGGCAACTGCGAGATCAGGATGTGGATGGAAATGCCGAGCAGGAACCCGACCGTGACCGGCACCGACAGCAGGTCGGCGATCCAGCCAAGACGAAAGAGGCCGCCGGCGATCAGGACCACGCCAACCATCAGCGACAGCGCCACCGCGAGCGCGGCATATTGGGGCGAGCCGGCGGTGGCGAGCAGCGCAAGACCACCGGCGAAGATCGGCGTGATGGTGGAATCGGCGCCGCTCGACAGGAAGCGGTTGCCGCCGAACACCGCGAAGGCAAGCGCACCGGCGAGGAAGGCGAAGAAGCCGATCTGCGGCGCGAAGCCGCCGAGCCGTGACGTCGCCATCTGCTCGGGGATGGCGATGGCGGCGAGCGTCAGGCCGGCGACGAGATCGCGCGACAGCAGTGCAAGGCCATAGCCCTGCAGCGAGCGAAACACCGGCCACGCCTTGCGGGCCGCCGCGTGGCCGCCGACCGCCGTCTCCGCCATGATGTCCTCCGTTGCCGGCGCGGCCGGCGATTCAGGTTCCAGCGGTAGCCTAGTCCGACGCTGCCCGGCGGCGATAGTCCCCGCGCTGCGAACCGGTCCACCGGTCGCCGCGACCAACAGGCGATCCACCAGGCAAGACGCCATGCCCCGCCGTCTTCGATCCTGCGCCGCGGCCGTCCTGCTGCTCGCCACCGCGATCCAGCCGGGCGAGGCCACGACCGCCTATACTTACGGCCCCCGGGAGTATGCAGCAGTCATCGACGGCCGCGCGCCGGGCGGGCGCATGACCATCGCCGCCCATGGCAAGGGCGAGGACAGCGCCGATGATTTTCATCTATACCTGACCACGGCCCACGGCCGCCGCAAGCCGATCCCGCTGCCGGGGATCGGGCCGGACGAGACCTTCGATCACGGCGGGCAGTCGTATCGGGCAAGCTGGTCGCCGGATGCGCACCGGGTTGCGGTGACGTTCCGGATCGAACGGCACGTCCTCGCGCTTCGGCTCTACGCCATCCGGCACGGACGGCCGCAGCGCATCGACATGCCCGATATCCTTCGCACTGTGCTGGGGCAGACCTCACTCGCCGCCGACGATTTCGACATCCGCACCGGCACCACCGTGGTCACCTGGCTCGGCCCGACGCGCTTTCGTCTCGACGAGCGCCGCCTGCTGCATGGCGATCCGGCAGTCCTGCTGCCGGCGCTGCACGGTTTCGGCCGCCGGCAGCC
The DNA here is from genome assembly GCF_018131225.1 of Bradyrhizobium sp. U87765 SZCCT0048. GTDB lineage: Bacteria > Pseudomonadota > Alphaproteobacteria > Rhizobiales > Xanthobacteraceae > Bradyrhizobium_A. Next base: position 156,359 of record NZ_JAFCMM010000002.1, read on the forward strand.
GGGTCGCGAGCCGGCGCCGCCCGCTTCGCCACGAAATGGTGAACCCACGGCCTTCATCGCATTCGCCGCCACCGTGGTCTGCCGCGTCTCGCCACGCGAGCGCGTCCGGATCGAACGTCTGAAGGCTGGTCACTTTGAATGAGCGCAGCGCGCCTGTCAGTTGAACAGCATCATCCGCGCCAGTTGCGTCCGGCTCGACACGCCGAACTTCTGGTAGATGCTCTGCACATGGGTGCGCACGGTCGGCAGCGAGATGCAGAGCTGATCGGCGATGGTGCGGTCGGTGCAGCCGCGCACGATCGCCGCGGCGATCTCCTTCTGGCGCGGCGTCAGCGCCACCGACTGGCCGCAGCGCTCGACACGGGCGGAGACGTCGATCTGGCCGTTCGGCAGCTCGGTCAGGCGGCGCTGCAACAGGGCCTGGGTGAAGGCCGTGCCGATGGCGTCGAGGATCTCGACGTCGCGCCGCGTGAAGTCCTCCTTGTCCTTGCCCCGCCAGATCCGCAGGTCGCCGATGTTGTGGCCGCCGGCATAGGCATAGAAGTTGATGCCGTAGTGCAGGCCGTCGCGCGTCAGGAAGTCGTTGAAGAACTCGGTGCGCTCGAAGCGTCCGCGGTCGATGACCTGCGAAACGCAGGTCGCGGTGCGCCGGCGCTGCAGCGCAGGCGTGATCGGATCGCGAAACTGGAAGTAGCGCTCGTAGTTGCCGAGGTTGCCGTCGTCCATGTTGATGGAGACACGATCGACGAAGCAGCGATGCTCCGGATCCCAGACATAGGAGGCGATGAACTGGGCATCCAGCAATTCGAGCAGCAACTGCCCGATCACCTGCCGCAGTTCGGACGAACCGTGATCCGCGGTCAGCTCGCGCATGATCCGGAAGACGATCGCCGTTTCCTTGTGCGAAAGATTCATGCTCGCAGACGGGACATGCCCGCCCCCCGGGGACCATCGCCGCGCATCACGAATCTTAGGACCGGGGCCCGCCAGGTTCAATCGAAAAAACAACTTTTGCGTTCAACGCCCGATATTGACAACTCCGAATTTCGCCAGCCAGAGCAGGCTCAAGGCGACCTTTCCGCGGTGCAGATGCCCGAACGCTGCCTCGAGGTCGGCCACCGTGGTGCCATCGGCAAGGGCGACCGCGTCGACGAGGCGGGCCATGTCGGACGACGCCAGCAGCAGCGGCAGCGCCATCGCGTGCGAGGGGTTGGCACGCAGCCCGGCGATGCGCGCGGCGGCGGCCGGATCGGCGCAGCGCACCACCGAGGACGCGGTGAGCTGTGCGGTCGCGAAATGGCCGAACGCGGCGAACGGATCGGCCAGCCCGAACTGGGTGAGCGGCGGACGGCCGCCGGCCCCCCGTGCAGCATGCAGACGGATCGCCGCCAGCTCGTCCCACAACTCCTGATACCGCGCAAGGATCGTTCCCCAGCCATAAACGCGCTCGGCCCGCGCCCGGCCGGCGCGGCCGAGACGGCGGCGCAGGTCGGCGCTGGCCGCCAGCGCCGCGATCCGGCGCGCCGCCACGCCGATATCGACCGCCACCACCTGGCTGAGCGCCGCGATCGAATCGTCGAAGCTTTCGACGCCGAACGCCGCGCGATGCAGCACCATGTCGCCCTCGCGCTCCGACGGCATGCGTGTCGGCACGATATAGCCGGTCTCGCCATCGATCACGCTCTCGCGCAATCCGCTCCAGTCGCTGACCACGCAGGGCAGCGATGCCGCCATCGCCTCCAGCACCGTCATGCCGAAGGTTTCCTGCAGATTGTCGGGCATCGACACGAAGAAGTCGGCGGCCGCCCAGCTCGCGTCCGACGACGCCGGATCGCGGCCGTCGATCCACGACACCTGGACCTCGCCGCAGTACTGCCGGGCGAGGTCGCGGAATTCCGCCTCGACCAGCGGGTTGACGAACTGGCCTGTCATCAGCAGGTGCAACTCCGCGCCGGGCGCCGCGGCGGCAGCTTCGCGGAACGCCATGAACATCGGCGTCGGATGGGCCTTGGTGAGGAAATTGAAGCGGCCGAAATAGAGCCCGACCACCGCGCTGTCGGCGATGCCGAGCTGGCGCCGCAACACCTGCCCGGCGGCGGCACGCGCGGCCGTGCGCTCGAAACGGCTGGCGTCGACGCCGAGCGGAATGACTGGCAATTGCGCCGGCATCACGCTGCGGGCGCCGGTGCGTTCCTGCAGATAGTCCGAGAATCCGTCGAGGATCGCCTGCACCGAGCGGCGGGCCGCCTCCGACGTGCACACCAGCGCATCCCACGGCCGCAGCGGCGCGATCAGCAGATCCTGCAGGCCGGCGACGACCCCGCTTTCCGACAGGGTGTGGGTGACGCCGCACAGACTGTAGGCATCGTCGCGCAACGAACGGCGCATCCAGGCGAGCCGGCCGAGCACCGGATCCGGCCAGTAAAGCGTGCCGAGCCGCGCGATCGCATCGACATCGTTCATGGCGATGTGATAGGCGGCGCCGGGATCGCCGCCGAACTCGGCGATCTGCTCGCAGAACGCGGCGAAATCCTCCGGTGTCGCGGCAACGCAGCGGTAACCCTCGGCCCTCCTGGCCGCCGCGAACGCCTTGAGAAACTCGCGCCCCGCCGACTGCCGCCCGACGATGCCATGGGTCGATCGGCCGTAGGCGTCAGGCACATAGGAGATGCCGCAATGGGACACGCGGCTCAGCATGCCAGCGCCTCCTGCGGCCGCGCCAGCAACCGCTCGATGCGGTCGCACGCGCGCAGCGCCGCGGCCGTCCAGCTCCAGCGCTGGCCGATCGCCGCCGCCTGGCGCTGCGCCCGCGCATGCTGCACGTCGCGCTGGCGCACCATTGCCCGCATCACCTCGGCAAGGCCGTCGATGTCGGGCTCGGCCCATTCGCCATAGTCGCCATCGCCGCGCATGAAGTATGGCAGCGCCTCCGGTGACACCGGCGCCAGCGTGAACGGCACCGGATAGCTGTTGTCGTCGGTCGCGAACGCGGTATGGCCGGCGAAGTGGGTCAGCGCCGTCGGCAGCCCGCTCGCCATCGCCTCGAGCGGCGGCAGGCCCCAGCCCTCGGCGCGCGACGGCGCGACGAAAGCGTCGCAGCTGCGGTACAGCGCCGCGATGTCGCGGCGCCGCGGCAGCGGCTGCACCGGCACCACCCAGCGCCGTCGCCGCAACGCGAGGTTTTCGAGAAAGCGCACGGTGTCGAAACCCGGGATCATGCGGTTGTGGCAGGCCAGCACCAGGACCACCGGTTCGTCACGGCCGAAGGCGCGGTCGAACGCTTCCAGCAATTCGACCGTCCCCTTACGCGGCTCGGCCTTGCCGACATGCAGGAAGCGGAAGCCATCGACGCCGTCGAGCAGCGGCAGACGCTCGCCGTGCGGCTGAAACAGCAGATCGTCGACGCCTTCGGGCACGACGTGCACCCGCGCCGGCGCCACGCCGTTGTCGCGCAGCACCTGCGCGCCCCACTCGGACGGCGTCCACACCTCGTCGGCCATAGCGAGCGGAATCATCCAGTCGTCGGGCAGCCGGGTGGATTCCCACACGGTGAAGGAGATCTTGCGCGCCGGACAGCCGGCGAACATCGCGACGCCGGGTCCACTGCCGACGACGATGACGACATCGTCGCGATCGGGCCAGTCGCGCTGGGCGGGAAAACGGCCGTCCATGCGCGGCGTCATGTCGAGACCGCGCACGGGGCGTGACGACACCCGTTGCAGGGCGGCGAGAAAATCCGCCGCCTGCACCCCGAAGCCGGTCGCAGGCTCGCCGAGCATGCCCGCGACAAAGATCGTGCCGCTCATGGGTAGTAATTGTAGCGCGGCGGCGCCACCGCGGTGATCGGGTTGTTGTTGGAAACGGTGAACGTGCCGCCCAGCGACCTGATCACCCCGGCCGCGCAGTTCAGTCCCGATTGCAGGGCGCCATCAGCCCAGCCGCCGGTCCACGACGTGCAATCACCGGCAATATAGACGAGGTTGTCGGCGGTCGAGCCGGCCTTGCCGAAGTCGCGATAGACCGTGTCGATGTAGGGATCCTGTCCCGGCTGTGCCAGCGTGAAGGCACCGTAGTAGTCCTTGGTCGACTGCCAGACCACACAGCGCATGTCCTGTGCGAGATTGCCGCTGAACGGCACGAGCTGATCGGCATAGTCGAAGAACGGCGTGCCCGCGGTGATGGTGCGGATCTCCGCCTTCAGTGCGTTGAGTAGTTCGACCGGGTCGAGCGCCTGGGTCTTGGTCGAGTCGTCCTCCCAGGTGTAGGTGACCAGCACCACGCCGCTCTGCGGATCGCCGTAATCCAGCGTGTAGAGCTGCGGCAGCTTTGTATCGGACAGGATGTTCCGCGGGAAGCGCGTGTTGGTCCAGAACTTCTTGGTGCGCAGGAACAGCTTGGTCGACGACGTGACATGGATACGGTTGATCGCCTCGCCGACATTGGGATAGGTCGTCTGCAGGTTCGGCGGCAGCTGCGGCTGTGCGTCGCTCAACGACAGGTCCATCTCCATCGCCCGTGTCGTCGCGGCGACGATCACCCGGTTGAACGTCTGCTTGGTGCCGTTGGCCAGCGTCAGCGTCACCGTGTTCGGCTGCTGCTCGGCGACCTTGACATGGGCGACGCGGGTGTTCGGGTGGTAGACGCCGCCGGCCGACGCGAAGCGGCCGAGGAAATGCTCGCAGAGCTGCGAGATGCCGCCCGGCACGAAGCGCTGATCGGTCTCCAGCGCATTGGTGAGCAGGCGGTAAATGTAGTTGAAGCCGATGCCGTACAACGGGCCGAAGCCGCCGGAACCGATGCCGAGCGTGCCGAAGCGCGTGAAGTCCTCGGCGCTCCACACCGCGCCGGCCGGCACCTGCCACTTGTGCTGCGGCCCGAAAATCTTGGCGAGGCCGGTATAGAAGCTGTCGTTGCCGAACTCGTTGATGTAGCGCTGCCAGGCATTGGTCACCTGCGCGAGCGCGGTGCCATTGGTCGGCGACACCTGCAGGGTGTTATTGAAGGACACCGACGACCAGAACGCGGTGCCGTTCGGCACCGTGATGCCGTTGTTGACCAGCGCGATCCAGCCGTTCCACACCCGCTCGAAGCCGTTGGGCGGCACGGAAGGGTTGGTCCACATCTGGCCCTGGCCCTTGTAATAGACCCAGGTCGGCTGCTTGCCGGGATCGGGGAAGTTCGCCGTGGTCTGGATGCCGAAGGCATCGAGGTAGTAGAACAGCGCCTCCTCGCTCGGCGGAAAGCGCATCGCGCCCATCTCCGCGATGTCGACCGTGGCGACGCCGTTGGAGTCGCGGTAGCGCGAGCTGTAGAGACGGCCGCCCGGCGGCCGCTTGTCGGCTGCTTCCTCGGCGGTCTCGGCATCGAACAGCGTCACCTTGGCGCCGCACTTCTGCAGCTCGAACGCGGCGACGCAGCCCGCGGCGCCGCCACCGACAATGCCGACGCTCTGGCCGCTGAGCTTGCCGATCGGCGCATTGATGCCGCCGGACTGCTTCAGCCAGTTGGAGTAGATGAAGTTGGGGGTATCGACGAATGCCTGCGGCGGCACCGCCTGTGCTGCAAACGGACGAAGATTGGGAATGAATGTCGCCATACCACGGCTCCTAAAGCATCTTTGCTTCTGAAAAGCTCAGGTCTCGCAGCGCGAATAGCGAGCAGTCGGCGCGCCAGCGTCATTTGCCAAGTCTGACAAATTCGTCTGGTCGCACCATCATTACTACTGATGATTTTGGCTGCCGTAATTTTTGCAGCGCGCGATGAAGGATGCGATCGCCGGTACGGCGTGCCTGCCGTTCGACGACCTCGCGCGGTGGCGAGGGGACCTGCGCGAAGGAAGAGTCGTTAAACTTCGCTTAAAATCACGAGACTGGCCACGCTTCGCACAAGCCCCGCCGGTGGACCACATGTGTCCGGATCGACGGGCCGCGAACCGGGATCAATCGAGGCAACCACCATCGATCCAGTCCTCGATTTCCTTGATCTGGGGATCGGGAATGTACGGCCCCCCTTGCGGCATGCGTGATGCCGGCCCGTTCCGGCCCGTCCGCAAATCGACGATCAGGTTGGCGAGGTGTCCCTGACCGTTGCCGATGACCTCGGGTTGAATAAGACGCGCTCCATGACCGACAGCTGCGAGAAGCGCCGCCTTCGTTGCCCAGGAGAACGTCTTCCCGTGCCCGGACAGATCGGCGGGGTTGTCATTCCCGGGATGGCTCTGCCAGACCCTGATGCTTTCATCGAGAATAGCTTTTACACGGTCGAAACCCATCATGCCCTCCATCACATCTTTTATTTTATGGAAGCTCGCTCAAAAATTTCGAAAGGACGTGGCTGACATTGAGCCGCTTGGCGGGAATGATCGTCGCTCCGGTACGATCGTCCGTCACACGCTTGGTGTTGTGGCAACTGAAGCAATTCGGCCGCTGATCGGCCGCTTGCGTGAAGGATTCCATCGCGGTGCTGGAGAGACGGTCCTCACCTGCCACCATTGCGCCGGCGGAATCCGTCGTCTGACCATCGTCGTTCTGAAACAGGACGCCGGATTTGAAATCCCGCGCGGGATTGTCGAGCCAGATGGCGCCGACGAGCTGATAGTGCTGCCGGGCGTCTTCCGGCGCGAGCGTCCCGCCCTTGAAGAGCGCCGTCATGCTCGTGTTGACTGCGCTGATGTCGTCATCTTCGTCCGTCGTATCCGACTTGGATGCGGGAAACATGCGATAGACAGGTGTCGAAATGACCCCTCCCTTGTCGAAGGATTGGGTCGCCGGATTGAAATGCGCAAAGCGCTCCGCAACGCTGTTGGGGAGATTGGCCGCGGAAGCAGGCGTTCCCGCCCTGTAGAGCGGCCAATCGGTCGCGGAAATGACTGTTGTACCGGATGGCGCATTTGAAGCGGCCGCGGGCGCGTTATCACGCAAGCCATTGGCGCCGACATGTTCGAAGGTCGCCCATATGAACTCGGGATGTCCCTTGAGCACGAACACGACATGAATGGCGATGAGGGCCACCTCGACGTCCCGCGTGCCCGTCCCCGGGACGACGTCGCCGTCCTTGACTTCCAGTATCGGAACGCGCGCCTGCGTGATGAAGTAGTCCGCGCGACGCAGCGCCGGCGTCACGATCTGCCAGGCGGATTTGAGCTCGATCGCCCCCTCGCCGAATTCGATTTTGTCGGGATCTGCGTTGAGCAGGGCCGTCTTTGTCGTCAGCTTGTTCGTCTTGATGAAGTCGCTGAACACGCCGTTGACGTGAATGGCGTAATAGATCGGGTTGCCGTTGCCATCGATCAACAGTCCTCTCAGCGGCCCGGCCTGATTGATCCCTGCATCGATTCCCGGCGGATTTCCAGGCGTGTTGAGAAGCTTCTCATTGGGCAGCTGCGCGACACGCGGAGCAAGACTCAAGATCCCTGCTTTTTCGCGCGCGAACTGAAAATTGTGCTCTGCTCCGAAAAGCTCGGGGATCGTCGAGTATGTCCGAAGAAAGCGCGTGCTCTTGCCGTCCGGCTGCATGACGAAGAGAAAATGCTGCCAGGCTGCCTGGTAGAAAGGACAGTCCGGCTGCGGGTGAGGCGGCAGAACGGCCTGATAGGTGGGATCGGGCGTGTTCGGCAACCAGTTCGCGGGTGCGTCACACGCGGCTTCGGCACGCATCGCGGAAAGGGAGCAGGCGGCGACGGCAATCAACACACGCAATATATGATGTCTCATCATTCATCCCCGGCAATCCAAGATGAATATCGGCAAGATCGAAAATCATTACGCCGGCACGCAAACAGCGGAGCGTCGGCGGGCAAAATACATTCTCAAAACCAAACAGAAGAAATCATGAAGTCTGCGAACTATAGCAGACGCGCAGCGGTTGAAAAGCGCGCCCCGACGTTCAGTTCTGCAGGGACGGGGCGAGCTGCAGCGGCGGGCGCGGCACGGGCTTCGAATGACGCACGGTGCCCGGCGCGGGGCGGATCTCGATCGGCGGCGGCAACGGCTGCACATCGTTCGCCGGCGGCACGGCAGCAGCCTGCGGAGGCGTGGCATGTGGCGGCGAAGCGGGCGCTGCCGTCGGCACACGCGGCTTCGGCTCCTGGCGTCGTGGATCGCGCCCCGGTACCGGCACACCGGTTGCGGGCAACGCGCCGGGAACGGGATCGATCGTGCGCGGCAACGATGCCGTCGCCGGCGGCGATGGCGTCGCGGGAGGCAGCGGCTGGGCCTGCGGGAGCGCCACGGTCGGCGACAATGTCGCCGGCGGCCGGGCGGCGGCGGGCGGCGATGCCGGCGCTGGCCCGGCCGGCGCCGGCTCGCCACGCTCGATCGCATCGAGCCGGCGGGTCTCGCGGTCGATCGCGCGCACCGCGAGCCACGACGACAGCGAGGTCACGTCGAGCGTCCAGTCGAGGCGCTCGGGCGGACCATGGGCATAGAGCTGGATCTCCGGCCGGCTGGTCTCGGTGCCGATGCGTGTCGCGGTCAGGCTGGCGCGCAGGTCGGCCTGGTCGGCGGTGATGTCATAGCCGCCGGAGACGATGGCCCGCGCCCCATCGGCATCGAGCGTGGTCGCGATCACCCGCAGGCTGCCGTCACGGATGCTGAACGGCACCTGCACCGACGGCACGGCGAGCGGCGCCCCCTTCAGGGCCGCGGTGACGACGTCGCGCAGCGCCCGGTCGTTCGCCGCCTGCCCGGTGTCGCTCGCCGCGATCGCGGCGTCGAAGGCACGGGGGTCGAGCCCGCCGATCCGCGCCGCCTCGATCGCGATGGTGCCGTTGCCGGACAGCGCCCCGAGCAGCGCGCCGGCGCTGCGGCCGCGCGCCGCCAGCGCCATCTGCAGCGAGGTGCGGCCGGCGGGCGGCGTGAGACCGCGCCACGCGAGCGCGGCACCATCGACCTCGGCAAGCTGCACATGGGCATCGAGCGCAAGCCCGTCGCGGCCGGTGCTGGCGGTGACGTCGGCTGTGGCGCTGCCGCCGCCAAGCCCGCCCTTGAGGTTGTCGATCGCCAGCGACACGCCGTTGCCCTTCAGCGTGCCACCGACCTGCTTCAGCTCGATGCCGCCGGGCAGGACGGCGCGCACCGCCTGAAAACCAAGTTCGCCGCGCGCGCCGGCGAGCGGACCGCGCGCGAGCGGCTCATCGGCGCCGCGGCCGCCGGCGCCGATCGCAAGGCCGAACGCTGCGCCGAGATCGAGCAGGTCGATGCCGAGCTCGCCGGAGAACGCCGGCTCGTCGCCGCGGGTCAGCGCGAGGCGGCCGCGCACATGCGATCCGGCCACGGTGGCATCGATATCCTCGAAGCCGAACCGCGGTCCGGCGATCACAAGGCGCGACGACAGCCCGACCGCGAGCGCGGGCACGCGCCCGGCCGGAAGATCGAACAGCGGCGCGATATCGAGCTTGCGCGCGGCGATGGACATCGCCGCCTTCGCCTCGTCCGCCCACGGCTCGCAGGTCCCCTGTGCATCCGCATCGAGATTGGCGCCGGCGAGCTTCGCCTTGAAGCGCAGCGGCGCCTTGTAGGCGCCGGTGGCGGTGGCCTCGATCTGCGCCGCGCCGTCGCCGACGGCGATGCTGCGCTCGAGGCCGAGCAGCGTCAGCAACGTGCGCCCCTGATCGGCGCTCAGCCGACCATCGACATTGACCTCGCTGCGCGTCAGCGCGTCGTTGTCGAGCCGGTTGAGCGCCGCGCCAGGCGGCGCCGCGGACGCGCGCACCGTACCCTTGAGCTGTGGCGTATCGAGATCGAAGGTCGCCAGCACGTTCGCGGCGTCGGCGCGGCCGCCGGTCGCCCGGTCGCCCTTGTCCATCCGGTCAAGCGTCAGCGCGACCTTGAGCTTCGCGCCTGGCTTGCCGCTGGCGCTGACCGGCGCAGGCGGCCCAGGCGGCAGCGCCGCAAGCCGTGTCGCGACCGCGGCCGGCAGCACCGGCGCCAGGAATGACGACAGCGCGCCGAGCGATGGCCCGCGCACCTTGAGCCCGAGCTTGCCGGTGATCGCGGCGCGATCGAACGCGCCGCTGCCCTCGACAGCGACCCCGCCGGCGCCGCCGAGTCTGAGGCTGGTCAGCGTCAGCGCGGCAGGACCGTAGCTGGCGTCGAGCAGCAGCGGCGTGAGTTCCTGGCCCTGCACGACGCCGCGGCCGATATCGAGCGACAGCTGCGCCTCGTCCGGCCACTCGCCCTGCGGGCCCGCGAAGGCACGGGCAAAGCCGGCGACGACATCCAGATCGGCGCGCGCCGCCTTGAGGCTGGCTTCGAGCTTCAGCCCGCCGGTCCCCTTGCCCGCCGCGCCATCCGACAGCGCCAGCCGGCCCTCGACCGCCGAGCCCTCGACATCGGCGGTGACACGCTCGAGCGCGATACGCTCCGCGGCGACGTTGAGATTGCCGGCGAGCCGCAACGGCCCCTGCAGGCGCAGCGCGGCATCACCGCGGCCGCGCAGCCAGGCCGCGAGATTCTCCGGATCGGACGATTCGACCTTGAGATCCCCCCGGAAATCGCCCCCCGGGGCCAGGCGCCCGGCGAGCGTGATCTGGGTACCGCCCGGCGCACGCGCCTCGATGCGATCAGCGATCCAGCCGTCGGTGTCGCCATGGAGTTCCGCGGCGATGCCCTGCACCGGCCGGCCGCCAAGCATGATGGTCTCGGCCTCGACCTCGAGTCGCGCGGCGAAAGGCGGCACCGGAATGGCGGCGACGACGCCGCGCAGGCCGGGGATCAGGCGCGTCGGCTCGGTGCCCGCACTTTCCTTGGCGAGCAGGCGGTCGGCATCGAGCTGGCGCGCGGCGAGCGCCGCCCGCAACGCCGGCGCCGCGCCGAAACGCAGATCCGCGCTGCCCGCGAGCTTGAGTCCGATGTCATCGGAGCCATACGTCACCTCGACCTGCTCGAACTTCGCGGCCGCCGGATCCGCCTTCACCCGGGCACCGAGCTTCCACGGCGTCTGCAGGCGATGGCCGCCATCGGTGCGCAGCGCGATCGCCCGCGACAGCGTCAGCGCGCCTTCGAAGCGCGGCGTCTGGTTCGCGGTCGTGACGACACCGTCGAGATCGACCCCGAACGGACGCTCGGCGGGATCGACGGTGACACGGACACGCGTGCCGTTGCCGTCGGCGCCACGGCCGGTGACAAGGCGGAAGGGATAGCGCACGCCGCGAAAGACGGCGTTGCCGTCGCCGCGTGCCGCACCTGCGAGCGGGCGCACGTCGCCGCTGAAGGCGATGTCGTCGAGCACGAAGGTCGCGCCGCTGGCGGCGTCATGCAGCGCGGCCCGGCCGGTCAGGCTAAGGCGGTCGACCGCGACCGCGGCAAGGCTCGCGCCGCCATTGCCGAGTGGCGAGACGAACTGACCACGGGCATCGAGACCAAGCGCGAGATCGAGGCCATTGACGGTGAGGTCAGTCGCCCGCCATTCGCCGCGCAGCAGCGAGCCGAGGGCAAACTCGACGTCGAGCTTGTCGGCGCGCAGGCGGCGGTCGTCGGCGCCGCTCCCGACCGTCACCGACCGCAACCGCAGCGTCGGCGTCGGCAACAGCCGCGCATCGAGCTGGCCGCCAACCCGCACGGGCGCGCCCACGATGCGGGTCGCCTCGGCCTCGAATTGCGGCCGGAACTGGTTCCAGTCGATGAAATACGGTCCGACCAGCGCGGCCAGCAGCGCAAGGATGAAGGCGATCGCCAGTCCGAGCAGCGTGGTCTGCACGATGGTCTCTCGTTATGCGGCTGCAGCCAGCCGCGATTCGTCGGCTCTGGTTGTCATTAGCAGGTCTTCGGCGCGGGAAGATGCGCCTATATTAGGGCCAACTGTGGCGAAGTCACAGCAGCTCCAACGCCGCAGGGGCCGCATGCACAGCATGACAGGCCCCCGTGACAACAGCCCGACGCCCCGCCAGACGACACGGCCGGCCGCGGGGGGGCGCGGCCGGCCGGGAACAGCTGGGATCGGCGGCGGCTCAGGCCGCCGGAACGATCTTGCCGGGGTTGAAGATGTTGTGCGGATCGAACGCCCGCTTCAGCGCCCGCATCGCGTCCAGTGCCTCGGGGCCGAGCTCGCCAAGCAGGTACTTCTGCTTGCCCTGGCCGACGCCATGCTCGCCGGTACAGGTCCCGCCCATTGCCTGGGCGCGCTCGACGAGGCGGTGCAGGAATTCCTCGGCCTTGACCATCTCGGCGGCGTTGTCGGTGTCGGCGAGCAGCGAACAGTGGAAGTTGCCGTCGCCGACATGGCCGACGATCGGCGACAGCAGGCCAAGACGCTTGAGGTCCTCCTCGGTCTCGACGACGCAGTCGGCGAGGCGCGAGATCGGCACGCAGACGTCGGTTGCGACCACGCCAGCACCCGGCCGCAGGCCTCGCACCGCCCAGTAGGAATCGTGCCGCGCCTGCCACAGGCGGGTGCGATCCTCCGGCTTGGTGGTCCATTCGAAGCCGCCGCCGCCGCACTCGGCGGCGATCTCGGCGAACGACTGCGACTGCGCCGCGACCTCGGCCTCGCTGCCGTGGAATTCCAGCAGCAGCAGCGGCGTCTCCGGCAGGCTCAGCTTGGAGTAGGCGTTGCACGCCTTGACCTGCTCGGCATTGAGCAGCTCGATTCGCGCCACCGGAATGCCGGTCTGGATGGCGAGGATGGTGGCCTGGCAGGCGCCGGCCACCGTCTCGAACGAGCAGGCCGCGGCCGCGATGGTTTCCGGAATGCCGCGCAGCTTGATGGTGAGTTCGGAGATGATGCCGAGCGTGCCTTCGGCGCCGATGAAAAGGTGGGTGAGATCGTAGCCCGCCGACGACTTCTTGGCCCGCGTGCCGGTGGTGACGATCTCGCCGTCGCCGCGCACGACCTTCAGCGCCAGCACGTTCTCGCGGATGGTGCCGTAGCGCACCGCGTTGGTGCCCGATGCGCGGGTCGACGCCATGCCACCGAGCGAGGCATCGGCGCCGGGATCGATCGGGAAGAACAGGCCCTGGTCGCGGATGTACTCGTTGAGCATCTTGCGGGTGACGCCGGGCTGGATGACGCAGTCGAGATCCTCGGCGTGCACCGCCAGCACCTTGTTCATGTCGCGCAGGTCGATGCAGACGCCGCCAGCGGGGGCGTTGATCTGGCCTTCGAGAGACGTGCCGGTGCCGAACGGAATCACCGGCACGCCGTTGGCGGCGCAGATCCGCACCACGTCCTGGATGTCGGCGGTTTCCTGCGCCATCACCACGGCGTCCGGCGGCTGGTTGGTCAGCCAGGTGGTGGTGTGGCCGTGCTGCTCGCGCACCGCCTGCGAGGTCACCAGCCGGTTACCGAACCGCGCCGCCAGCGCTTCGAGTGCGCTTGCAAGCTTCTGCGGCTCCGGCCGCGGCAGGCTGTTGACGGTCGTCAGTCCCACGTTCGTCCTCCCGAAGGCGCGTCCTCAGCCGGAATGCGCCGATCATCCAGAAATCTGTTGTGCAAACCGCGTGGAGCGGGGCCATGGCCCTGACGTGAACCCGCGCGATTGCGGGCGACCGTGGCAAAGGATGTATATTGGGTCAAGCACCAAGCAGGTTCACATGGTGGAACGCGCCTGCCACCAACCAGGAACAACATGACGGACAGCCTTGATCCGATGTACGGCCTCCACCTCGCGCCGACGCCCTATGTCTGCAAGGTCATGCGGGTCGAGCCGCAGTGGATCGACCACAACGGCCATCTCAACATGGCCTACTACAACGTGCTGTTCGACCGCTCGGTGGACGAGTTCTTCGACATGATCGGGCTCGGCCACGCCTATCTGAAGGCCCGCAACCTCTCGACCATGACCGCCGAATGCCACGTGCGCTACATCCGCGAGATCCACGAGGGCGATCCGGTGCAGGCCCATGTGCTGCTGATCGCCGCCGACGACAAGCGCCTGCACGTGTTCGAGGAACTGCGGCATGCCGAGGAGGGCTGGCTGTCGGCGACGTCCGACAACCTGCTGCTGCACATCGACATGAATGTGCGGCGCGTCGCGCCGTTCCCGCCGGACATCGCCGCCCGCCTGCAGGCGCTGGTCAAGGCGCAATCCGCAGCGCCGCGCCCGGACGGCATCGGCCGCGGCATTGCGATGCCGGCGCGCAAGCCCGCGCAGGGCTGAGGCGCGCGGCGCTATACGGGCGCCGTTTCGGGCTCCGTCGTCATGAACACCCGTTCCGGCGTGTGCTGATAGGCCCGCAGCCCCTCGCGCCGGTAGAAGGCCTGCGCCGGATTGGTGACGAGGACACTGAGGCGCAGCGGCAACGCCTGCGCCCGCGCCTCGGCGATGGCGCGATGCAGCACGATCGCCCCGATCCCGCGGCGCTGATGATCGGGATGGATGTAGAGCTTGCTGACCCAGACATGATCGGCGCGGGGTTCGGTGGCGAGGCAGCCGGCGTCACCGCCCGCGACCGTGACGATGCGCACGCCCGCAAGCGGCGACGTCGCGTCGAAGCTGCCGCGATAGCCGCCCCATAGCGCCGTGGCATAGGCGCGCATGCAGAGATCCTCGAGCCGGGCGAGGAAATCGACATCGGCGGCGAGCGCCGCACGCAGATCGATCGGCATCGTTCACTCCTGCGAAAGCGCTGCCGCGCACGGCGCCATCCGTGTCAGGCGCGGCCAGCGCACGAACCAGTCCTTGGCGCGCAGCCGCGCTTCGAACACTGCCGGACGCGCCACAAATGCCGGCGTCGGCCGCACCACCAGCCCCAGCAGATCGCCGACGCCATGAGGCGCCAGCAGTTCGACGCGGCCGCCGGCGAGACGGGCGGCGATGGCGGTCGCGGTTTCCGGCCAGCGCGCGATCGCCGCCGCCGTATCGGCGTAGGGCGCGTCGGCATTGCGGATGTGCATGCGCGCCTGGTTGCGCGCCGACCACGGCACGCCGGGACACGCCTGCGCCAGCACGCGCTCGATCGCCTGTTCGTGCGGGCGTTCCGCAGCGGCGCGATCGAAGAACACCACGTCGACATCGTCGAGCCGCGCGCAGTCAGGCGCGCGACCGTGCAGCACATCCCACACCGCGTTGCGCACGAAGCCGGCGCCAATCCAGCCATCGGGCAACCGCAGCCGCGCGACCGCCTCGAGCAGCGCCATCATTCCCGGCTCGCGCGCAATCCGCGCGGCGATGTCGTCAACGGACCGCATGCCGCCGAATCCCCGTTCGCACAACCACAAATAGCATCATACAATCGACGCACCAACCGCGGCGACGCGGCTGTTTCGGTTTGCAAACTCCGCCGGCGCCGCGCTAGCGTGGGGCTCTTTTCAGACGATGTTTTTTTGTGTCTTTTTCAGCAAGGGATACTGCCATGACCGACGTCATAGTCACGTCCGCGCCGTGCGATTTCGACCCCCGCCTCTACAACGCCATGCCCGACGTCCAGAACGCCGACGCCGACATCCGGCGCAGCGGCGCGCTGGAGCGCGCGCTCGCGGTGATGGCGCCGATCTTCGAGGCGCATGACGTCACCGACTTCTGCGGCATCAACCTGCTGCACAAGCACTGGATGGTCAATGCGGTGGAAATCCCGCTGCAGATCAGGCGGCCGCATGCCGACGCGTTCGAACTCGTCACCAGCCCGCGACGGATGCGCAATCGCGCGGCGACGCCATCGTCATGGGCGCTGCGCGTGGAAGGCGCGGCCTCACGTTTCGTGCCGTTCGAATTCTCGACCGATGCCGAGGTGCAGCGCTGTGCCGGATTGCTGGAGCCCAAGCGCGCGTTCTTCGCCGCCGTCGGCGAGGCACTGATCACGCATCGACTGTTCGCCTGTTTCGGCATCAGCATCATGCCGCGCGTGCCGCTGTCGGACAATCCGCAGGCGCGGATGGTGGAGATGTCGTCCGCGTCCTCGCGCGCCTCACTGGTGCGGCCGGTCGAGATCGAGGACACCAGCGCGCTGATCCAGACGGGCTGGATGTTCTCGGCAGGCAAGGTACCCAAACCCACCTGCCAGCCGGTCCCGTACTGCGATGTGGAAGAGGTGCCGATCGGGCCGCCCTACCATCGCAAGACCAAGTCGCACGATCCGGACTGAGTGCCGCCGATCGGCGACCGGGCGATATAAAAAAGCCGGCGGACGCTTTCGCATCCGCCGGCCTTGTCGTCATTGGCTGATGTCGCGCTCAGTCCTTGATGACGCGCACCGCGCCCTGGGCCGCGCTGGTCGCCATCGCGGCGTAGGCCTTGAGAGCGGTCGAGACCTTGCGGGTGCGCTGGGCCGGCTTCCAGGCCTGCGCGCCCTTCGCCTCCATCGCGGCGCGGCGACGGGCGAGTTCGGCATCATCAACAGCGAGATGGATCTTGCGGTTGGGAATGTCGATCTCGATGCGATCGCCATCCTGCACGAGGCCGATGAGGCCGCCTTCGGCGGCTTCCGGCGAGACGTGACCGATGGAGAGACCCGAGGTGCCGCCGGAGAAGCGTCCGTCGGTGATCAGCGCGCACGCCTTGCCGAGGCCTTTCGACTTCAGATAGCTGGTCGGATACAGCATCTCCTGCATGCCGGGACCGCCGCGCGGGCCTTCATAGATGATGACGACGACGTCGCCGGCCTTGATCTTGTTGGTGAGGATCGCCTCGACCGCGGCGTCCTGGCTCTCGACCACGCGCGCGGGGCCAGAGAACTTCAGGATGCTGTCGTCGACGCCGGCGGTCTTCACGATGCAGCCGTCGAGCGCGATGTTGCCGGTGAGCACGGCGAGGCCACCGTCCTTCGAGAACGCATGCTCGGCGCTGCGGATGCAACCCTTGGCGCGGTCGGTATCGAGTTCCTCGAAGCGGCGCTCCTGGCTGAACGCGACCTGGGTCGGCACGCCGCCGGGAGCGGCGCGATAGAACGTCTTCACGCTCTCGCTGGTGGTGCGCATGACGTCGTAGCGCTCGAGCGCGTCCTTGAGCGTCGGCGAGTGCACGGTCGGCAGCGAGGCGTCGATCAGGCCGGCGCGGTCGAGCTCGCCGAGAATGCCGAGCACGCCGCCGGCGCGATGCACGTCCTCGAGATGGACGTCGGCGACCGCGGGCGCCACCTTGCACAGCACCGGCACGCGGCGCGACAGGCGGTCGATGTCATCCATGGTGAAACCGATCTCGCCTTCATAGGAGGCGGCGAGCAGATGCAGCACGGTGTTGGTCGACCCGCCCATGGCGATGTCGAGCGTCATGGCGTTCTCGAACGCCTTGAAGTTGGCGACGCTGCGCGGCAGCACCCGGGTGTCGTCCTGTTCGTAGTAGCGGCGGGCGAGATCGACGATGAGATGGCCGGCCTCGACGAACAGGCCCTTGCGGTCGGCGTGGGTGGCGAGGATCGAGCCGTTGCCCGGCAGCGACAGGCCCAGCGCCTCGGTCAGGCAGTTCATGGAGTTGGCGGTGAACATGCCCGAGCACGAGCCGCAGGTCGGGCACGCGGAACGCTCGATGACCTCGACCTCGGCATCGCTGACCTTGTCGTCGGCGGCGGCGACCATGGCGTCGATCAGGTCGACCGAGCGGATCTTGCCCTTGATGTCGACCTTGCCCGACTCCATCGGGCCGCCGGACACGAACACGACGGGGATGTTGATGCGCATCGCCGCCATCAGCATGCCGGGGGTGATCTTGTCGCAGTTCGAGATGCAGACCATGGCGTCGGCGCAATGGGCGTTGACCATGTACTCGACGCTGTCGGCGATCAGCTCGCGCGACGGCAGGCTGTAGAGCATGCCGTCATGGCCCATGGCGATGCCGTCGTCGACGGCGATGGTGTTGAACTCCTTGGCGACGCCGCCGGCCTTCTCGATCTCGCGGGCAACCAGCTGGCCGAGGTCCTTGAGGTGGACGTGGCCGGGCACGAACTGGGTGAAGGAGTTGACGACCGCGATGATCGGCTTGCCGAAGTCCTCGTTCTTCATGCCGGTGGCGCGCCAGAGACCGCGGGCGCCCGCCATGTTGCGGCCATGGGTGGTGGTGCGGGAACGATACGTCGGCATGGGTGTCCTCTGGGTTCGCCCGGGTTCGCTCCCGGGCTGCCTGATGGGGTTTTGAGACCAATAGCGGATGGATGCCCCGCGGGCAAAATGCCTGGTCGCGACCCGAGGGCCGCGCGCGCGACTGCAGCGGTTTACCGTGAAGCGGCAGGGGATGCGACCGCCAATTTCGCCAGCCAGCGATGCCGCCCGGGCGCCGGCCCATCGAGAGGCCAGCCCGGCCGCTCCGTATGCTGCAGCGCACACAAAATGCACCGACGCGCCGGGAAGACGCCGTTAGCTCAGAAAATTCAACACCTTATGACCATCGATCCGCCGCCAGGGGCTTACGGCCGCAGCAGCCCGGCCAGCGCCAGTGCAATGCCCACGAGGCAGAGTCCGAGCAGCAGCGCGCCGAAGGCCCGTTGCCGGCGGCTGGCGCGACGGTCCTGGAAGGCGAGCCAGTCCCGCACGAAGCCGGCCGGAATGTCGAAGATGACAGCCGGCTCGCCGCCGTGGTGGGTCTCATGCTCGGCGAACATCGCCCGCACATTGGCGAGGCCGAGGTGCTCGAGCTCGCAGTGCCAGGTCCAGGCCCGGCCGCCGCTGGTCCAGCGGTTCTCGAAGGGAAGGTGGTGCGACGTCATCGCGAACCTCCTTCGCCCCCCTGCCTTTCATGTAGGCAGCGAACGCCGGCGCGGGAGAGCACCGCGGCGAAGAATCCAGGTCAGGCCGTCGCCGTCACCGGCGCCCCGGGCGCGGCGGCGGCTCCTTCGCCCAGCACGATCCGCCGCAGGCCATCGAGCCCCGCCGACGCGCGATGCGCCACCATCACCAGCGTCACGTCCGGCAGCTCGGTGCGCAGCAGCGCCAGCATCCGCCGCTCGGTGTCGGCATCGAGCGCGCTGGTCGCCTCGTCGAGAAATGCCCAGTCCGGCCGCGCCAGCATCAGGCGCACCAGGGCGAGGCGCTGCTGCTCGCCGACGGACAGGCCGGCGGCATGGCCGGCATCGAGGTCGAGACGCGCCCCGAGCCCGACGGCCCGCAGCAACCTCTCGACCTCGCCGGGGGGCACCTCGTCGAGTGACCGGGGATAGGCGGCAGCCGCCCGCAGTGTATCGAGCGGCAGGTAGACCTGCTGCGGCATGACATGAAGGCGGCCGCGCGGCAGGCCGATCTCGCCCGCGCCATAGGGCCACATCCCGGCGATCGCCTTGAGCAGCGTGCTCTTGCCGAGCCCCGACGCGCCGCTCAGCCACACGCTCTCGCCCTTGCGCACCCACAACGCCGGGATGTCGAGCAGTTCGCGGCCGTCCGGCGCGCGCAGCACGACATCGCGCAGCGCCAGCGTGTCGTCGCCGCGGACGCGGCGGCTGGGGCCACGGGCATCGGGCGCGACCGCTGCGGTGGCGTCGAGGAAGCGCTGCAGACGCCGTGTCGTCGCCACGAGATCGGAGATGAACTTGTAGTTGAAGATAAACCACGAGATCGTGGTGACGACCTGCTGGAACGCCGCCGCCACCTGCATCAGGCCGCCGAGCGTCACCTTGCCGGCGAGGAACGCCGGCAGCGCGATGAACTTCGGAATCTGCAGCACGGTCTGGAAATACGGCCGGTGAAACAGGCCGTAGATGAACTCGCGTCGGATCACCCGGTGCCAGATATCGGCGACAGCGGCGAACTTCCCCGCCAGCAGGCGGCGCTCCGCCACTTCGCCGCCATTCATGGCAATCCCGGCGGCATGCTCGCGCACATGGACGAGGCCGGAGCGGAAATCAGCCTCGCGCTTCTGCTCCTCGGCGAGCAGGCCCGAGAGCTGACGGCCGAGCAGATGGGTCAGCGCGGTGCCGACGGCGACATAGAGCGGCGCCGCCCACACCATGTAGCGGGGAATTTCGATGGCGAAGCCGAACAGACTGAACGACAGCGCGAAGGTGGCGAGCTGCCACAGCAGTAGCACATAGGACACGAGCCCGACGAGGCTCATGACAAAATCCAGCACGCCCGAGCGCGCGCCGTCGTCGCTGCCGAGAATGAAGCCGACGAACAGATTGCAGTCCTCGGCAATGCGCTGGTCCGGATTGTCGATGGGCGCGGCCGCCCCGTCCGCCGGCGGCGCCAGCGACGGGTGCAGCAGCCACAGCGCCTTGTTGGCGGTCCAGCATTCGAGGAACTGTTGCGACAGGCGACGCCGCCAGCGGATCTGCAGCGCCTTGCGGGTGTAGCGCCCGACAAGATAGCTCGCCGCCGAGCCGCCCGCCAGCGCCGCGAACACGCCGATCTGCGTCACCGCCGTCGGCGCGTCGAGCTTCTGCAGTGCGTTGTAGAAGTCGGCGCTCCACTGCACCATCCGCAGCTGGATCTGGATGCCGATGAGCTGGGTGACGATGACGAGGGCGAGCAGGCCGAAGCCGAGCATGCTGCCCGGCCCGGTCGCCGCCATGCACAGCAGGCGCCAGATCTGGATCATTGTCTGCCGGATGCGCATGGCTCGTCGCTCCTCTCGATCACGCTGTCAGAACGCGTAGCTCGCGCCGACCTTGAAGGTGCGGCCCGGCGCGGTGCGCAGCTCCAGCGGATTGGACATCGCGACCGCCGTCGTCGGCACGATGGCGTAGGTCGTGGTGCCGTTGAACGACGGGAAATATCTGACGTCGGCGATGTTCAGCACGGCGCCGCGCAGCGTCAGCCCCGGCACCCATTGCGGCGCCCAGTTGACGATGGCGTCGAACACCACATAGCCGTCGGCACGGTACAGCGTGCTCGCGCTGCGCGGCGGCGTGCGGTCGGCGAAGGTCGAGATCAGCTGCGCATCGAAGCCACGGGCGCGATCGAAGTAGCGCAGGCCGATGGTGCCCGACAGCGGCGTCGTGCCGTCGAACGGCGTCCGGGCGCTCGCCGCGTCATAGCGCTGCTTGCCCTCGATATAGGCAAGCGAGGCGCTGACGCTCCAGACGTCGTCGAAGCGATACTCGCCGGCGAGCTCGACACCCCAGACGTTGACGCTCGACAGGTTCTGATAGGTGTAATCGACATTGCCGGGGTTGGTGACGCTCGGGATCTCGACAAAGCTCTGGATGAAGTCGGTGTAGTCGGCCTTGAACAGCGTCGCGCTGGCAAAGCCGCGGCTGAACTCGCCGCGCAGGCCGATCTCGTAGCTCTTGACCTGTTCGGGCCGCAGCGCCGGATTGGGGATCAGGTCGCTGTTGCTGCCGCCGCCGTTCGGCAGCGAGGTGAACAGCTGCTGCGCCGTCGGCATCTTGAAACCTTCGGCGTAGCGCCCGACCAATGAGAGCTGGCTGTCGAGCTTGACCACCGCGCCGAGCTGCTTGATCAGCTTCTCGCTCTGGATCTGGCGCGGCTCCTTGCCCGGCAGCGCGACATAATACGGGTTGGGCCGCGGATCGAGGTCGTAGGTCGCATAGCGCAGGCCAGGGGTGAGGATCAGGCGGCGGTCGAACAGCGAGATCTCGTCCTGGATGAAGCCATCGACCCGCCGTGTCGTCGCGTCGGCGAAGTTGAAACCACCGGCGTTGGCGATGGTGATGCGGCGGGTGGTCAGGTTGGTGGTGACGTCGCGGCGGTTGTAGTCGGTATCGACGACGCTGGCGTAGGCGCCATAGGTCAGCTTGTGCTGGGCGAACGGCGTGTTGAATGACGAATTGAACTGGATGTCGCCTTCGCTGAACGTCTCCTTGTAGTTCAGCAGGAAGTCGAGACGATCATACTGGCCATTGGCGAGGCGACGATCGCGTACGCCGGTGAAATTGCGCTCCTGCGGCGAGTGCGACACCTGCCAGCGCACCTGGTCGAGCCAGCCGAGCTCCGGCGCGTAGCGGTGGCTGAGCGTGAAGCGCTCGCGCGACTGCACCTGCTCGCGCACATAGCCGAGGTTGCGGATGCCGGTGCTCTGCAGGCCGAGGTCGAAGCGCTGGTCGACAGTGGCGTCCTTGTTGAGGTACTCGACGGCGAACTTGACCTCGTGCTCCTTGTCCGGCGCCCATACCAGCTTGCCGAGCACGTCGTAGTCCGAGCCGCTGAGCGGGTTGAGCTGGTTGCAGCGGATCGCCTCGGCCGGGCGCGGACAGCCATAGATGCCGCCATCGGCGCGCGCCTTGCTCAGCGTGCCCTCGCTGTAGGAGCGCTGCGAGGCGCTGAGCATGGCGGAGAAGTCGCCGAAGCGGAACGCGGAGGTACCGGTCTTGAAGAAGCTCTTGTCGTAGGAATCGAAGCCGACGTCGAGCTGACCACCGAAGTTGCGGCCCTTGAGATAGTCCTCCGGATCCTTGGTGACGAACGCCACCACGCCGCCGAGCGCGTCGGCGCCCCACATCACGCCGGCCGGGCCGCGCACGATCTCCACGGCCTTGAGGTTGGCCATGTTGACGAAGTCGCGGTTGCCGTCGGTGATGCTCTCGATCACGCGGGTGCCGTCGACCAGCATCTGCACGCGGTTGTTAGAGACGCCGCGGATGGTGAAGCCGGCGAGGTTGCCGAACGGATCGGTGCCCGACGTCGTCTTGCCGACGGTGATGCCTGGCTCGTAGCGCACGAGATCCTGGACGTCGCGGACCTGGCGCTCGTCGAGCTCCTTGCGGCCGATGACGGTGACGTTCTGCGGCAGGTCGAGGAGCTGGCGCGGGTTGCGGTCGGCGTAGACGCTGATGGTCTCCAGCATCACACCGTAGCTCGCCGCGACGCGCGCGCCGGCCTGGGCCCGCTCGCGCTCCTGTGCGGTCGCGGCCTGTCCCCACGCAACCCCTGCCGCAAGGATGGTCCATACCGATCCGAGCAGCCCGACCCGCAGCCAATGGTGAGCCGCGCCCGCATCGGTCTTCTTCGTCATCGTCATTCTTCGCCCCTTGAAGTCTATTCCAGATTTTCGGGCCGATGAATGTTGATGAATCGAAGTACAGTCAATTAAACGACTTATAAATTACTGAATATATGAGGCGATATAGAGAAATTATACTTATCACATGGACTTTATACTTCTTCCAAAATCATCACACCGACGCGGGCGCAGCTTCCGCCGGACGCCGGCGTGGCGGCAGTTCGGCCGGCGGCTCCGGCTCGTCGAGCCTGAACACCGCATCGGCGATGCCGGCGAGGCGCGCGCGATCGAACTGCGGCGCGGTGGTCGGCAGCAGCACGGCCGGCGCGGCGATGCCGAGATCGCGCAGCTGGTACGGCGTGCCATGACCGTATTCGAGATGGCCGCGGCCAATGATGCCGATGACCAGTGCCGGCGGCTCCGGCTCGCCGAGCGTCCGCGCGATGTTGCAGGCGAAGGCGCGATCCCAGGTCTGCTGCGCACGGATGAAGCGGTCGAGCACAGGATCGGCCGCCGACGCCGCCTGGCGCAGGCCGAGATCGAACAGATACTGGCGGTAGGCCGGCGTCGCCGGCGCCGATGGCGTCAGCCCGTCACGCTCGGCCTCGGGAATGGCGTCCCAGCCCTCCATGCCGACCCGCGTTACCAGCGGCCGGTGGCAATTGAGCGCCAGCATCCGCACCCGCTGCTGGCGGCAGAAGTGAAACAGCGGCAGGTAGAGCGCAGCGTCATAGCCCCACACCGTCCCCCACCCGACCTTGTCGAGAAAGGCATCGGTCGACAGCGCCCCCGCCACCCATTCGTCGAGCACGCCCTGGACGCGGCGCGGAAACATCTCGAAGCCGACCGCAAGGTTCGGCTGCAGGAAATGCAGCACCGTCGTCACGTGCAGCTGCCAGCGATGGATCTCGGCGACCGTATGGGTCTCGCCGAGCAGCACGGCCTGCCGGCGCGCCATCGCGGTCATCAGTTCGCCGGCCGCGAGCGGCGCGCCGGCCGCCGGATCGATCCAGCTGGCGCGGGGATGAGGCACAGGGGTCGCAATATCCCCGGTCATCATGCGTCTCCAAAGGCGCGGGCCGGACCGCGCAGCGACAGCCCGAGCCGCGCGCCATCGCGATCGAGCGCGGTGAGTTCGAGCGCATCCCCTGCCGCCTGGCGCTGCCAGCCGCTCACGGCGCCGCCGCGCACATGGAGATGGAAGTCGGGCGTGATGATATTGATGAAGCCCATCGCGGGATTGATCTCGCCGAGCAGACCGCGCCAGTTCTGCAGGATTCCCGGCCCGCGCATCGACACCGCGACGGTGGCGCCGGCCGCGATCGCCGCCTTGAGCGGTCGCGCAACGGCATCGTCCGGCCCGAGCGTCGCCGCCTCGCCGGCATCCGCAACGCGCGGCTCGACCGCCGCGCCGTTGAAGCCGCGCATCGCCGCCTCGAAGCGGTCGATGTCGTCGAGGCCGACCACGCTGAACATCACCGTGTCGTCGGCCGCGACGAACTCCAGCTTCGGCAGCACGCGCTCCTTCATGCGCCCGCTGCGATCGATCACCACGCCCGCAATGCGGCGCAGGTCGATGGCGCAGTCATGCGCGGCACCGACGCAGAACACCTTGTCGCCCTGGACGTCGACACGCTCGACCTCGCCGATGCGCTCGTGGGTCACCGCGGCATCGCGCACCACCACCATCAGCCGTCCGATCAGCGGCAGCCGCCGCAGGACATTGAAAGGCGTTTCGGCAAGACGCTGCCGCGCGGCGGAGAGATCGTTCATGGCATTCCCTGGCTTGTCGTCCGCATGCCCGGATCGACACATGCGTTTCGCGATGTGTCTGCGGCAACGCCGGAACGAGGTCCACCAGCCACGCTGTCGCAGTGGCGCGTCTCTGGAGAGATTTCAAAGAGCGGCATGGAATAAGAACAATTCCACGCTGCGGCGCGCGCCCCGCGGATGTCCGCCAATCGCTGGAATGAAAATCAGCGGTGCCGACGACCGCCATCGGCGTATCGATGCCTGCGATCGGTGCGACGACATGACGACGTGGCGCCGCGGCACGGCTGGCCGCGTCGAGACGGGACAGCGCGCCGCGCGACGTCGTCCCCGCAGGTCAGTTCACCGGATGCTTGCGCGGGATGCGGGTGCGGCCGCGCACCAGGCTCACGACCGCGGAGACCAGGAACAGCACGATGGCGACAAAGAAGATCAGCTTCACGATCTCGACCGAGGCGCCGGCAATGCCGGTGAAGCCGAGCGTGCCGGCGATCAATGCGACGATCAGAAGGGTGACAATCCAGCCGAGCATGACGACGCGTCCTTGAAACCGAGTAGCGGCACGCAGGTGGCGCAGCCGCGCTTCATGAGGGAAAATGAGCGAGCGCGGCGGAAGTTCCGCCCGCGGCATGGCCGACAAGCGCGGCTGACAATCGCGTGAGCGGCCGCCATTGGCCGGACCCGGCCGGCCCTGCAGATCACCGATGCCGGGGAAAACACCCCTTTGGCGGTGCAAAAACTGTCCTAAACCCTTGACCAACCCTATATTAGGGGCTGGCCAGCCCTGCGGGCGGCCGCGCCCCCGCAAGATGCGGTACCATCCTGTTTTCGACAGAGTGCCCAAGACGATTCGCATGACCGATCCGATCAAGCTGAGCCCCTTCGACGTGCCCGCGCATCAGCCCGCTCCCGGCGGCATCGCAGCGCGCGCCCGTGCGGCCGCGGCGCCTCAGTACCTCGCCGTGCTCAATCCGGAGCAGCGCGCGGCGGTGGAGACGCTGGACGGCCCGGTGCTGGTGCTGGCTGGCGCGGGCACCGGCAAGACACGCGTCCTGACCTCGCGAATCGCCCATATCCTCACCCTCGGCCGTGCCCGCCCCGCCGAGATCCTGTCGGTGACCTTCACCAACAAGGCCGCGCGAGAGATGAAGCACCGCCTCGGCCAGATGCTGGGCCAGACGGTCGAGGGCATGCCCTGGCTCGGCACGTTCCACTCCATCGGCGGCCGCATCCTGCGCTACCACGCCGAGCTGGTCGGCCTGAAATCGAACTTCACCGTGCTGGATGTGGACGACCAGATTCGCCTGCTCAAGCAGTTGCTGCAGGCCGAGGGCATCGACGAGAAGCGCTGGCCGGCGCGCATGCTGGCCGGCCTGATCGACGGCTGGAAGAACCGCGGCCTGACGCCGTCGCAGGTGCCCTCCGGCGAGGCCGCCGTGTTCGCCAACGGCAAGGGCGGCAAGCTTTACGCCACCTACCAGGACCGCCTGAAGGTGCTGAACGCCGCCGACTTCGGTGACCTGCTGCTGGAGAACATCCGCCTGTTCCGCGAGCACCCGGACGTGCTCAGGCAGTACCAGAACCGCTTCAAGTTCATCCTGGTCGATGAGTACCAGGACACCAACGTCGCCCAGTACCTGTGGCTGCGGCTACTGTCCCAGGGCGCATCCGCGCCATTGCCCGGCCGCATGCTGCGCGACGCCTCGCGCGAGGAGCCGGCGGACAGCGAAGAACCGGCGGCACCTGCACCGGCGCTCAAGAACATCTGCTGCGTCGGCGACGACGACCAGTCGATCTATGGCTGGCGCGGCGCCGAGGTCGACAACATCCTGCGTTTCGACCATGACTTCCCCGGTGCAACCGTGATCCGCCTCGAGCGCAACTACCGCTCGACCGGGCACATTCTCGCTGCAGCCTCCCATCTCATTTCCTACAACGAGAGCCGGCTCGGCAAGACGCTGCATACCGAGGACGATGACGGCGAGAAGGTCACCGTCACCGGCGCCTGGGATTCCGAGGAGGAAGCCCGCGCCATCGGCGAGGAGATCGAGGATCTGCAGCGCCAGCAGCACCGCCTCAACGAAGTCGCCATCCTGGTGCGCGCCTCGTTCCAGATGCGCGAATTCGAAGACCGCTTCATTACCCTCGGCCTGCCCTATCGTGTCATCGGCGGCCCGCGGTTCTACGAGCGCGCCGAGATCCGCGACGCGCTGGCCTATCTGCGCGTCATCAATTCGCCCGCCGACGACCTCGCCTTCGAGCGCATCGTCAACGTGCCCAAGCGCGGCATCGGCGACGCCACCGTGCAGCTGCTGCACGACCACGCCCGCAAGCGCCGCATTCCGCTGACGGAAGCCGCGCGCATGGTCGTCGAGACCGACGAGCTCAAGCCCAAGGCCCGCGGCGCGCTGCGCGAGGTGGTTGCGAACTTCGATCGCTGGCGCGCCCAGAGCGAGGTGACGCGCCACACCGAGCTCGCCGAGATCGTGCTCGACGAGAGCGGCTACACCGACATGTGGCAGAAGGACCGCTCCGCGGACGCCGCCGGCCGCCTCGAAAACCTCAAGGAGCTGGTGCGCTCCATGGAGGAGTTCGAGAACCTGCAGGGCTTCCTCGAACACATCGCGCTCGTCATGGACCGCGACGGCGGGCCGGAGGAGGACGCGGTGTCGGTGATGACGCTGCACTCCGCCAAGGGGCTCGAGTTCGACACCGTGTTCCTGCCGGGCTGGGAGGAAGGGCTGTTTCCGCACCAGCGCGCGCTCGACGAGCAGGGCCGCGCCGGCCTCGAGGAAGAGCGCCGCCTCGCCCATGTCGGCATCACCCGTGCCCGGCGGCGCGCCAAGATCTATTTCGCCACCAACCGCCGCATCCATGGCTCATGGTCGACCACCGTGCCCTCGCGCTTCCTCGACGAGTTGCCCGCGCGCAATGTCGAGATCACCGAGAGCAAGGGCGGCAATGGCTGGGGCGGCGCCGGCGGCTACGGCGCCTCGCGCTTCGACAATCTCGAAGCGTTCAGCTCGACCTATTCGACGCCGGGCTGGCAGCGCGCCCAGCAGCGCAAGGGCGGCGGCGGCAGTGGAGGCCATGGCGGCGGCAGCGGCGGCGGTTTCCGCGAGAGCGGCAGCGGCTTTGCGCCCGGCGGCGACCAGTTCGGCAACTGGCGCAACAAGCGCGGCGGCACCACCATCGAGGGCGAACTGGTGGCGAAGTCGACGGGCACGGCTTCGGACTTCTCCGCCGGCGACCGCGTCTTCCACCAGAAGTTCGGCTACGGCCGGGTCACCCATGTCGATGGCAACAAGCTGACCATCGCCTTCGACAAGGCCGGCGAGAAGCGCGTCGTCGACAGCTTCGTGCAGCAGGCGTAACGCCCGCGCACCCGAACGGACGACGCAGCTTTCCGGATCCTCTGGAGCTGGCATCGCAGCGCAGCCGCTCAGCTCGCTTTCGGCTTCGAGACGGCTGCAGTCCGCGGGGGCCTCGCGGAGTGTGCGTGGTCGCGCGCGGCGACGCGCTTGCGTTTGCTGGCGTCGGCCCTCTTGGCCTCTGCCTTCCGCACATCCGCCTTCCTGACCTCGGCCTTGCTCCCTCCGACCTTCCTGACATCAGCCTTGCTGATGTCAGCCTTTCTGACGTCTGCTTTCCTTGCCTCTGTTTTCCTTGCCTCTGTTTTCCTTGCCTCTGTTTTCCTGGCCTCGGCCTTCTTTGCCTCCGCCTTCGCAGGCCCCGCCTTCTTGACAGCCAACGCCACCGCTCTGATGGCGGGATGGTGCTTGGCGTATTCCTCGCCGTCGACCGGCGCGACATGCGGCGGGTCGCGGCCGAGATACGGACGCCCGATACCGAATTCCTGGCCGTGCGCATCGATCCATGTCCAGAAGCGCGACGAGGACGCAAACCGCTGGTCGCGCGTCGCACCGTCGACGCTCACCACATCGGCTGCGAGCCCGTGGCCATAGCCGCCGCGCAGGCTGCCGCCGTGATATGACCTGTTGTTCGCCGCCTTGAGACCGCTCGCGATCGACTGGCGGTAGTCGTCACGGAAGGCGCTGGTGATGCCCGGCGACAGCCCCGCGGCCTCCGCCGCATGGAGCATCTGAAACAGTTTGAGCTTGAAGCCGCGATCCATGCCGCCGATCACATAATCCATCATCGGCATGCCGGCATGCACCGCCGCATCCGGATCCTTCCAGCCGAAATCCTGATCGACCAGTTTGGTGAAAGCCCGGGACACCGTCACCATCTTGCGCTTGCGCTTGACGACGACATCCCGCCATTCCTGCACCTTGATGGCGTCTTCCTTGGGCGTGCGCTGATAGAGCGCCCACAGATAGCGATCGACACAGATGTCCACGACCAGGCACTCGTCGACGATCTCGATCGGCGGCGTTGTCCTGGCGGCTTCGACGGGCTCGACATCGGACGGATTGGCACTGGCAACCTGCATGGATTCCGGTCCAACTGGCGGCGCACCGGATACGGCCATCGGAACCGCTTCGGCAGCCACTTCGGGCATCGGCGGCGCGACGGAGGCGGCGGCGGAGCCTTCCGCCAACGGCAGGCCTGCCGCCATTTCGGTTTTCGAACGGACCGACGGTGCGGGGTTATCCTGATCGTCGGTGGTTATTGCGGCCGGTCGCGACGGCGCGGCGGCCTGCGGCGCGATGGCGGACACAGGCGCGCGAAGGTCGGCGGCCGGCGCCGCGGTAACAGTCTCCCGATCGCCCGGTATCGCGCCCGGCAGGCCGACAATCGCAGTGGCCAGAGCGATGGCGAACACCGCAAGCATCGGAACGATCAGGAACGGCCGCTCGTTCATCATTCCAGCCTCATTGGAACCGGAGTGCACAGCATGCGGACGGGACGATTGTTCTGACAAGGAAATGACCAAGCAATGGCATAACCCGGCCGATGGCCCCGTTTTGCCGGGGGTGTTGCGTGCATGCAACGGGAACGGCTGGCCGGCGGCGGTCCGCGCCCGCTTTATGCCGGTTTCAGCTGCAGGCATGCTTGTTCCCCGCGAGTCTGATATGGGAGACAGGCACGGCAGCCGCGCGCTGCAAACGGGGACTGGAATGGCGAATCGATTGATGCGGGCGAAATCCACCGCGGCCGGGCGCCGCCCCGGACCTTCAGCCGTCGTGATGCTCGCGGCAATGGCCGCGCTGCTGGCGCCGGTTCCGGACGCCGCAGCGAAGCAGGCGCGCCGCACGCAGGCGACCGAGACCGTCGCGCCACGCGAGGCCGGCGAGCCGATCATGGCCATCGTCTCGATCAAGAGCCAGCAGGTCACGTTCTACGACGCCGAGGGCTGGATCCTGCGCGCGCCGGTGTCGACCGGCGTCAAGGAGCGCGAGACGCCGGCCGGCGTGTTCGCCATCGTCGAAAAGGACAAGGACCACCACTCGACGATGTATGACGATGCCTGGATGCCGAACATGCAGCGCATCACCTGGAACGGCCTCGCCTTGCATGGCGGCCCGCTGCCCGGCTACGCCGCCTCGCATGGCTGCGTGCGCATGCCCTACGGCTTCGCGGAGAAGCTGTTTGAGAAAACCCGCATCGGCATGCGCGTCATCATCTCGCCGGAGGACGCCGCTCCCGTCGATTTTTCACACCCGACGCTGTCGCTGTTCGTGCCGAACGCAGCGGTCGTCGCGGCGGCTCCAGCCAGGGCCGAGACGCTGTCGCGCGAGGCCGCGGACGCCGCCACGGCCGCCGACGACACCAAGAAGGCTGCTGCTGCGGCGGCCCGCGAATCCGCTCCGCTCGCCGCGGCCCTGCGCAAGCTGGAGCGCCTCAAGACCCGCGCCGATGCCGAGGTCGCAGCCGCCGATCGGGCCGTGACCACCGCGAAGACCGACCAGGCCAAGGCGAAGGCCGAGGATCGCCAGCAGAAGGCGGCGGCCAAGGCCGCGGAGCTGGGCGCCCAGTTCGACGCCGCGAAGACAGACACCTCATCGAAGATCGACGCCGCCAGCGCCGCCAAGGAAGCCGCCAAGACGGCTCAGGCCAAAAAGGCCGATACCGCCAAGGCGGCGCTCGACGCCAAGCTCGCCCTCGAGCCGGTCTCGATCTACATCAGCCGCGCGACACGCACGCTCTATGTCCGGCGCAACACCCATAAGCCGGCGCCGGACGGCGGCGGCGAGGTGTTCGATGCCAGCATCGAAGCCCCCGTCACCATCCGCGACCCCGACAAGCCGCTCGGCACGCATGTCTTCACGGCGACGGCGCGCAGCGATGCGGGCCTGCGCTGGACCGCGGTGACGATCGAGCATGCCGATGACGCCAAAAACGCGCTCGACCGCATCACCATCCCGCAGGACATCCTCGACCGCATCGCGCCCACCGCGCTGCCGCGCTCCTCGATTGTCATTTCCGACGAGCCGCTGAGCGAGGAGACCAATTATCGCACCGAATTCGTCGCGGTGCTGAGCGACCAGCCCCAGGGCGGCTTCATCACGCGCAAGCCGAGCACCGTCATGGTGGCCGACGACAATGGCTGGAACGACGGCAACCGCCAGAACGACGACGGCTTCGGTTTCTTCTTCCAGCGCAATCCGAATCCCCAGCCGCGCTACACGCGCCGGGGCGGCGGCCAGTTCTTCGCTCCGTTCGAGCAGAGCTGGTGATGAGCGCCGCACATCGCGCGCAGCTCAAGCCGTCGGCCTCAGGACGGGCGTGCCCAACGCTCTGACACAGAAGGCTGCGGCTTCTGCCGACAGCCCTATGCCGCGCCGTCGAGCGCAGCCGCCGAGAACCACACCTGCGGATAGACCGCGACCGCCGAAGCGTCGGGAGCGCGATCGCGCGTCAGCCACAGCGACGCGACCGCCGTGGCTTCGGCGCGGCTCGGCACCCGGAGCGAGCCGGCGGCATCCGATGCACCGCTGCACGGGATGAACCAGGCGCCTCCGAGGACCTTTGCCGCAAAACCATGCGCCGTGCGTGTCACCAGCACGGCAAGACCGACGGCCTCGGACGGACGCCAGGGAAAGATCATCCGCCCGCCGGGCTGCAGCGCCTCCAGCCAGGACGACGGCGGCGCCACCACGCCGGCATTGACATAGATCAGGTCCGATGGTGGCGGCGGCAGCACGGTGGCATCGCCGGTGACGACGCTGACGCCATCGAATGGCGCGAGGTTGAGGCGTGCCGCCGCGGCGAGCCGGTCGTCGAATTCGAAGGCGTTGACGCGCCCGCCCGGCAGCACCAGCATGGCGAGCAGTGCGGTGTAGTAGCCGGTGCCGGCGCCGATCTGGCAGACGGTCTCGCCGGATTTCGGCGCCACGGCACCGAGCCAGCCCGCATGCAGAAACGGCTCGCCATTGTTGATTCCCTTTGGACGGTCGAGCACCACCAGCACGTTCTGGCAGAGAAGAATGGGGTCAGCGCTCGGCGTCTCGACGATGGCGCCGTTCGGCACCATGATCTGCCATGGTCCGGGACCAACGAAGGCTTCGCGCGGCACGCTTTCGAACACCCGTGCGAACCGCGGGTCCGCGGCGCCGCCGGCAGCGGCCATCATCGCGGCATAGAACACGCGCGCCTCCTCGAGGCGCCGGTCACGACGAGACATTGTCCCACCTGTCTTGGTGCCACCTGTCCTGATCCCGGCTGATCCGATGGTCAACCGTCGCGCGCGCAGGCCTGACAAGGAAAATCCGCCGCGCGAGGCGCGGCGGACCGAACATCGCGCCAGAACGTGACGCGATCAATAATGCCGGTGATGGCGGTGACGACGATGATAGGAGCGGTACGCCCGGCGGTCGGGAATGCCGAGCACGCCCTTCACGCCCCCGACGACGCCCCCGACACCGGCGCCGACCGCGCCGCCCACCACACCGCCGACCGGTCCGGCCGCGCGATTACCCCGCCGCGCGCCTTCCTCGGCGCCGCCGACGATGCCCTGCGCATGGGCGAGATGGGGTATCGCAAGCAGCGCAAGCGCCGACAACGCGGCCAACAGATGCAGCCTGAACGGCATCGGCTGGCTGACGGCAGTCCTGGCGGCCTGCGGTACGGTCACATTCTTCATGTCTTCGGCTCCCTCAAGTCATCGGAATGCCACGACAACGCCATCGGGAACCAAAGGTTTCACAGGACCGTGCGAAAGGCGCCCGCACCTTTCACCGCACCTTCAAACGGTGGTGAATAACCATTCACGGCGATGATCGGCCGGGCGGCTGGAACCAAAACGGGCTTTCGTGCTTTAATAGCGCTGGGTGGTGGCAGGCAGGCAGACAAGCACAATCAGGCCGCGCGCCTGGAGGCCAGTATGAGTACGCATCACCGAGTGTCCCGTCACCGAGTATCCCGCCCGATGTCCCCTTTCCGCTGTCTTCTGTCCCTCAGCATTTTCGGTTCTGCCCTGATCGTGGCGAGCGCCTCGGCGCAGGCCGCGGTGCAGATCACGATCGACAAGAGCAACCAGCAGATGACCGTCGCGGTCGACGGCGTCGCGCGCTACACATGGCCGGTGTCCAGCGGCGTCCCCGCCCACGAGACGCCGAACGGCACCTTCCGCGCCTTCCGGATGGAAGCGGACCACTATTCCAAGGAGTGGGACGACGCGCCGATGCCGCACTCGATCTTCTTCACCAAGATGGGCCACGCCATTCACGGCACCGATTCGGTGCGCCGACTCGGCTCGCCGGCATCGCATGGCTGCGTTCGGCTGTCGCGCGACAACGCCTCGACGCTCTATGCGCTGGTCGAAAAGGAAGGGGTGCTCAACACTACCGTCACCCTGACCGGTTCGTCGGAGACCGCAATCGCTCGCGGCCGTAACGGCGAGAGCGGCACGGCTGTCGCAAGCTCGCGCCGCGCCGCGCCAGGTGAGCCGGTGCAGATCGCGCCACGCGCCACCGCGCGCAACACCGACGGTCTCGACAATGCGCCGGAGGTCTATGTCGACCAGTATGGCCGGCCGGTCACCGTCAGCCGCGGCTACGCCACCGACGCCTACGGCCGCCGCGTCTACCAGCCGCGCCAGCAGTATCAGCAGCAATACCAGCGCGGTTACGAAGAGGCCGATGCCTACGGCCAGCAGTACTATGCCCGCCCGGCCCAGCCGCGCTCGCAATTCTTCTACTACAATTACAACCAGTACTGATCGCCTGCCACGCTGCGGCGCGGCTGGCGTCTTTCCCGGATGGTAACTGCAGGATGACACCTCATGGCGTCGTCCGGCATGGCTGACCGGCGCTCTCTCATACCACCGGTCATATTGACGGCGGCGCCGGAAATGTGGCTTTGGGGATTGGCCGGAGACCCAAAGCCCGACCATGCTGTTCGTCACCAGAGAATTCTTCCTTGGTTTTCTCCCGATCGTCCTTGCGGCCTTCCATCTTTCGCTGGCCGCGGGATGGCGCCGGCTGCTGGTGCCGATCCTGCTGGTCGCCTCCGTGGTGTTCTACGCCTGGGGCAATCCGGCGGAGACGCCGATCCTCGTCGTCTCGATCCTGGTCAACTATCTCAGCGGCCGCGCGCTGGTCGACCTCGGCCTCAGCCCCGCCCGCCGCAAAGCGGTGTTCATCGCCGCACTGGTGTTCGACCTCGGCATGCTCGGGGTGTTCAAGTACACCAATTTCGTGCTCGACAACCTCAGCTGGCTGTTCGAGCTGCCGCCACGGCACATCGACATCGCCCTGCCGATCGGCATCTCCTTCTACACGTTCACCCAGATCGCCTTCCTCGCCGACATCTACGCCAACGGCCAGCGCCAGCGCGACATCGCCAGCTACGGCCTGTTCGTCACCTACTTCCCCCACCTCGTCGCCGGCCCGATCATTCACTGGCGCGAGGTGATGCCCCAGTTTCAGTCGCTGCGGCACAAGGACGGACTGGCGTTCGCCTCTTCCGCCTATGGCGCGTTCCTGATCGAAGGCATCTGCCTGTTCTCGATCGGCCTGATCAAGAAGCTGCTGGTCGCCGACCAGCTCAACGTTTTCGTCAATCTCGGCTACAAGACCATCGCGACCGCGCCGCTGGGCTTTGCCGACGCCTGGCTGCTCAGCATCGCCTACACGTTCCAGCTCTATTTCGACTTTTCCGGCTATGCCGACATGGCGGTCGGCCTGTCGCTGCTGTTCGGCGTGCGCATTCCCTACAACTTCAATTCGCCGTACATCGCGGTGTCGATCCAGGACTTCTGGCGGCGCTGGCACATGACGCTGTCGCGCTGGCTGCGCGACTATCTCTACATTCCGCTCGGCGGCAACCGCGGCGGCCCCGGCATGGTCTACCGCAACCTGTTCCTGACCTTCCTGCTCGGCGGTTTGTGGCACGGCGCCGACTGGACGTTCATCGCCTGGGGCGCGCTGCACGGCGCCGCCTGCTGCGTGCATCGCCTGTGGACCACCGCCGGCTACCGCCTGCCGCGGCTTCTCGCCCTCATCGTGACTTTCCTGTTCGTCAACATCACCTGGGTGTATTTCCGCGCCCCCGACCTCGCCACGGCCCATGCGGTGCTCAAGGCGATGGCGAGCCCGCAATGGGCAGCGCCCGCCGTGCTGTTCGCCACACCGCCGCTGCTCGCCGTCAGCGCCGCGCTGGTGTGGCTGTGCCCGAACAGCCAGGCGATCGCCGCGCTGGAATGGCGCGGCCGCGCCGCGCTGTCCGGCCTGCTCGCCGGCGCCGCCACCATCGTGGCGCTGATCGCGACCAACACCTCGATCCCGTCCCCGTTCATCTACTATAATTTCTGACGTGAAGACGCTCGCCACATTCCTGCTGTTCGCGATCGGAGGCGCCGCGCTCGCCGCACTGGCGAGCTTTGCCTCCTACGACGCGCTGACGGCGCACACCCGAAAGGTGCCGTTCTCCTATCCGCAGCTGCTGCTGGAGCGCGTCGAAGGGCCACGCATCGTCATCGACGCCGGCTCGAGCACGATGTTCGGCGTCGAGCCGGCGCTGATCGAGGCCGCCTTCCGCACCCCGGTGATCGACGTCGCCGACAATGGCAGCATCCCGCTCGACATGAAGATCTACCGGATGCTGCGCTACGCCCGCGCGGGCGACATCCTGATCGTGCCGCTGGAATGGGTGTACTACACCCGCGACATCGTCCCGCTCGACTTCATCGACAAGACGCCCAACGAATACGCCGCCTATTACGCCAGCCAGCCGGGGCTGCAGCGGCTGATGTTCGCCGTGCAGCACGTGTCGCTGCACAACCTGTCCGACGCCGCACGCCTGTACATGCGTGAGAACCTGCTGCGCTCGAACTACCGCCAGATCCGCGACGAGCACGCGAAATGGCCGTACGGCGACCGCAAGGACGACCATCGGCGCCGTTCCTCGGTGGACAACATCTCCTGCGCCGACTACATCGCCGCCGCTGGCACCATGCCGCCGGTGGTGGAATGGGCCGCCGAAAAGCTCGCGGAGCTGCAGGCGAGCCGCGGCGTGCGCGTCTACCTGACCTGGCCGGCAGTCGCCGGCACGGATTGCTACAAGCTGACCGACGGCAAGCTGCCGATCGCCGAGGAGGCGCGGGCCATCTTCGGTCGCCATGGCATCGCCGTGGTCGGCGACGTCGCCGATTCGCTGTTCGCACCCGCGCACATGCTCGACACCTACTATCATGTCGACAGCAGCGCCGCCCGCGTCCGCACCGAGCGGCTGATCGGCCGGCTGCGCGACGGCGGCCTCAAGGCGGCCGCGGAGACGCTGCCGTCCACGCCGACGCTCGCCGACAAGGCCCTGCGCAGCCTCGAGGCGACGATGGATCCGCGCGACGCGGTGTTCCCGTAAGCCGTTCCACCGGCTGCGCTTTTATGGCAGCCCTGGGCCCGTTCCATGTCCATCCCCGGGCGGCCAATTCACAGAAACTTTTTCGAATCGTGACGGGTTGATGAATCGCCCTCCGATGGCCATAAGCGCTTCTCTGGACGCTGCGGGAGGCCCTTTGCCGACGCCTGCAGCCGGCCCTCTATCGGAATGACAGGTGCGCGCTTGGCCAATACCATCTTCAAACGGATCGCAGACGAACTCAGCATTCGCGAGCAGCAGGTGGAGGCCACCGTCGGCCTGCTCGACGGCGGCGCCACGGTTCCTTTCGTCGCCCGTTACCGCAAGGAGATCACCGGCGGCCTCGACGACACGCAGCTGCGCACGCTGGAAGAGCGGCTCGGCTACCTGCGCGAGATGGAGGACCGCCGCGCCGTGATCCTCAATTCGATCCGTGAACAGGGCAAGCTCGACGCCGCGCTCGAAGCGCAGATCATGGCCGCCGACAGCAAGGGCCGCCTCGAGGATATCTACCTGCCGTTCAAGCCCAAGCGCCGCACCAAGGCCGAGATCGCCAAGGAAGCCGGCCTCGAGCCGCTCGCCGACCAGTTGCTCACCAAGCCGGAAAACAACCCGCAGGACGCCGCTGCAGCGTTCATCAATCCGGACAAGCAGGTCGCCGACACCGCCGCGGCGCTCGACGGCGCCCGCGCCATCCTGGTCGAGCGCTTCGCCGAGGATGCCGACCTGATCGGCGCACTGCGCGAGCAGATGTGGGCGAACGGCATCTTCTCGTCCAAGCTGCGCGACGGCAAGAAGGAAGCCGGCGCCAAGTTCAGCGATTATTTCGAATTCAGCGAGCCGCTGCACAAGCTGCCGTCGCACCGCATCCTGGCGCTGTTCCGCGGCGAGAAGGAAGAGATCCTCGACCTGCAGATCGATCCGGAAGCGCCGTCACCAACGCCGACCACCGTATCGTCCTACGAGCTTCGCATCGGCCAGCGCTTCGGCATCGCCGACCGCGGCCGCCCCGGCGACAAGTGGCTGAGCGAGACCGTGCGCTGGGCGTGGCGCACCAAGATCCAGATCCATCTCAACGTCGACCTGCGCATGCGGCTGTGGACCGCCGCCGAGCAGGAGGCGGTGCGGGTGTTCGCCTCCAATCTGCGCGATCTCCTGCTCGCCGCGCCCGCCGGCACCCGCGCCACCATGGGGCTCGATCCGGGCTATCGCACCGGCGTCAAGGTCGCCGTGATCGACGCCACCGGCAAGGTCGTCGACACCACCGCGATCTTTCCGCACGAGCCGCAGCGCCGCTGGGACGAGGCGCTGGCGATTCTCGCCAACCTCTGCCGCAAGCACAAGGTCGAGCTGATCGCGATCGGCAACGGCACCGCGTCGCGCGAAACCGACAAGCTCGCCACTGAGCTCGTGCGCAACATGGCCGAGCTGAAGATGACCAAGATCGTCGTGTCGGAAGCCGGCGCGTCGGTCTACTCGGCCTCCGCCTTCGCCTCGCAGGAACTGCCCGACCTCGACGTCACGCTGCGCGGTGCGGTATCGATCGCCCGCCGCCTGCAGGACCCGCTCGCCGAGCTCGTCAAGATCGACCCGAAGTCAATCGGCGTCGGCCAGTACCAGCACGACTTGTCCGAGTCCAAGCTGTCGCGCTCGCTCGACGCCGTGGTCGAAGACTGCGTGAACGCGGTCGGCGTCGACGCCAACACCGCCTCGGCGCCGCTGCTGGCGCGGGTGTCGGGCATCGGCGCCGGCCTTGCCCAGAGTATCGTCGACCACCGCAACGCCAAGGGCCCGTTCGCCTCGCGCAAGGACCTCAAGGACGTGCCGCGCCTCGGCCCCAAGGCGTTCGAGCAGTGCGCCGGCTTCCTGCGCATCCCCAATGGCGACGATCCGCTCGACGCCTCGGGCGTGCATCCGGAAACCTATCCGGTCGTTCGCCGCATCCTCGAGGCCACCAAGAGCGACATCAAGGCGGTGATTGGCAACGCCACCGTGCTGCGCACGCTGAAACCGCAGGCGTTCGCCGACGAGACCTTCGGCGTGCCGACCGTCACTGACATCCTGCGTGAGCTGGAGAAGCCGGGACGCGACCCGCGCCCGGTGTTCAAGGCCGCGACCTTCGCCGACGGCGTCGAGACGCTCAACGACCTCAAACCCGGCATGATCCTGGAGGGCTCGGTGACCAACGTCGCCGCGTTCGGCGCGTTCGTCGACATCGGCGTGCATCAGGACGGCCTCGTCCACATCTCTGCGATGTCGCGCACCTTCATCAAGGACCCGCGCGAGGTGGTGAAGCCCGGCGACATCATCAAGGTCAAGGTGCTGGAGGTCGACGTGCCGCGCAAGCGCATCTCGCTGACGCTGCGCCTCGACGACGAACTCGGCGCCAAGAGCGAACGTGGCGCTGCTCCGATGTCGCGCGGCCAGGCCAAGCACATGACCTCGCAGGCGCCGCGCAAGGCCGGCAAGCCGGACACCGGCGGTGCCCTCGCCGACGCGCTGCGCGCCGCCATGAGCAAGTCCCAGCCGCCGCGCTGACCCCTGCTCCCTCCCGAATATCGAAAGCCCGGATGCCTCGCGCATCCGGGCTTTTTTCATGGATTCGAGAGCGGCAAAGTCTCCGGACCTCCTCATGGTGAGGAGCGCGGCAAAGCCGCGCGTCTCGAACCATGAGGCCAGGGAGCCGCAGCATGCGGGCCTCATCCTTCGAGACGCGGGCTGCGCCTGCTCCTCAGAGCCTGACCGAAAATGTCATCACCGGCCTCACTGTTGGTCGTCGCCGGGCTTGTCCCGGCGACCCCGATAAGGAAGGCACTGCGTCCCTAAGCGGGGTGGCCGGGACGAGCCCGGCCACGACAGAGAAAAACCGGAAGCGCGGTCATTTCGTCAGCCACCACCCGCCGACACCATCTCCCGCCGCCGTTCGCCGGCGTACTTCACCAGGGCGCCGAAGCGGTAGAGGCCGTGCACGAACTTCGAATAGGGCATGGTGACGAAGAAGCCGAACACGAAGCCGAGATGCAGCGCCAGCAGCGTGCCCATCGCCGGCGTCGCGCGCAGCACGAGCAGCAACAGCCCGGTGAGACCGGTGAGGAACAGCATGGCGATGAAGCCGGTGTCCATGCCCCGGCGGCTGGCGTCGACCATCGCCGGATCACGCTTCTGCCTGGCGCGCCACAGCCCGATCGGGCCGATCACAAGGCCGATTCCGCCGAGCGTGCCCAGCACCACCGGGAGATCGTAAACCGCATAGGGCGCGTGCCAGCCAAAGGCATAAGCATAGATCGTGGCAACGCTGGTCGAGGCAAAGCACAACCCGAAGCCATAGAATGTCAGGTGATGAAACAGCCGGCGGTTGTCGGTCGGCTTTTCATCAGTGTTCATGCAGCCGACACCGCCGCCATCGAGATAGCGCAGCTGTGCCGCATCCCTGACCGCCTGCCAGAACGCCGGCACGCTGCCGTCGTCGCGGCCGGCGATGTCGGTCCAGAAACGGCGGAAGCCCATCACCAGGGCGACGATCGCATAGACGAAGGCGACGACGAACACAACCACCATCGCGTCATGCGGCATGATGCGATAGAACGCGCCGGAGCCGACATGGCTGCCGAACATCACCCGCGGATCGTTGAACGCCATCATCGCCGCGAAGAAGGCGCCGATGCTCAGCGCCATCACGAGGCTGATGGTCAGGCCGTTGCGGCGGAACGCGCCGCCGAGGAAGGGCGGCCAGGCGTAGGCGGCATAGGAGTCATTGCGCACCGCCGCCAGCGTCTGCGGCACGTTGACCGCGAATTCGTGCGGCGGCGAGAACTGGCAGTCGTAGTAGCAGGCGCCGCAGCTGTGGCAGAGATTGGCGAGATAGTTGAGGTCGCCGCCCCCGAACTCGCGCCGCAGCTCCATGGCCGGGAATACGGCGCACAGCCCCTCGCAATAGCGGCAGGAGTTGCACACGGTCATCAGCCGTTCGGCTTCGGCCTGGTTCGCGGTGAGAAGGGAAGCGCCGTGATCCGGGCGAGAGGTGATGTCGAGCATGGTGCGCCTCAGTTCCGAACCGTTTTTGCGGCAGTTTGGCCGGCGATCCGGCCGAACACGCTGCCGATGGTCATGCCGATGCCCGCGGCATAGCCGCGGCCGAGGACATTGCCGGCCATGATCTCGCCGGCAGCGAACATGTTGGCGGCAGGCTTGCCGTCCTGCATCAGCATGCGCGCCTCGCGGTTCACGCGGGTGCCGAGATAGGTGAACGTGATGCCGGGGCGCACCGGATAGGCATAGAACGGTGCGGTATCGATCGGCCGCGCCCAATGCGACTTGGGCGGCGACAGCCCTTCGGTGCGGCAGTCGTCGAGCACGGTGTGGTCGAAGGTGCCGGGCACCACCGCGGCGTTGAAGCCATTGATCGTCGCGTCCATCCGCTGCGGATCGAGGCCGAGCTTGCCGGCGAGTTCGGCAATGGTCGGCGCGCTGATCGGTGGATAGAGCGAGGGCATGAACGACGTCAGCGATCTGGCGTCGAACACGATGTAGGCGATCTGGTCGGGCTGGCCGGCGACGAGGCGTCCCCAGATCGCATAGCGCTTGGGCCAGAAATCCTCGCCCTCGTCATAGAAGCGCTCGGCGACATTATTGAGCACGACGCCAAACACCACGCAGTCGAGCCGGGTGATGATGCCGCCGTCGAAGCGCGGCGCGCGCGCATCGATCGCCACCGCATGACACTGGGTGGGATCGCCGACCGCCTGCACGCCATTGTCGAGCAGCATGCGCAGCACGGTGCCACGATTATAAGGCGTGCCACGAATCAGGAAATTGTCGGCGACGTCGCCCCAGTACTGCTTGAGCATGGCGATGTTGGCCTCGAAGCCGCCGGCAGCTGCGACCAGCGCGCCAGCACGCACCATCTCGACGTGGCCGTTCACGCGCACCTCGGCGGACAGGAACATGCCGTCCTCGATCGCGAGGTCGACGACCTCCGCGTCATAGGCGACCTCGACACCGAGCTCTTCGGCCGTCCGGTACAGCGCGTTCAGCATCGAGCGGCCGCCACCAAGGAAGAACGAGTTGGTGCGGCCGAGGCTGAGGGTGCCGCCGAGCGAGGGCTGGAAGCGCACGCCCTGCTGTTCGATCCAGCCGAGCATGTCCTTGGACTGCGCAATCATGAAGCGCGCCAGGTCCTCGTCGGTGTGCCCCTGCGTGACACGCTTGAGATCGTCCCAGAACTCATCCTCGGTATAGGGACCGGTGAGATGCTGCGTGGCGCTGTCGTGGGCGCAGCGCATGTTACGGGTGTGGCGGGTGTTGCCGCCGCGGTAGAACTTCGGCGCCGCCTCCAGCACCAGCACGGACGCGCCGAGCCGCCGTGCGCTGATCGCCGCACACAACGCCGCGTTGCCGCCGCCGATCACCAGCACGTCGAAACGACGCGAAAAATCCAGCGCCGCTGCCGCGGCCGCGCTCGCGCCTGCCAAAGCCGCCGCCGCTTTCATCTCTCCCTCCGCCGTGCAGTGCGCGTCGCCTGTTCCGCGGGTGCCGCGAACGGCGGCCAGACGCCGCCAAGGGCACGGGTCAGCTTCGCCGCGGCCGTGCCGACCGCCTGCCGCATGGTCTCGATCTCGTTCTCCCCGAAGCGCTCGCGAGGCCCCGACAGCGACAGCGCACCGATCAGCCGGCCATCCGGGCCGAACACCGGCGCGGACACCGCCGCACAACTTGGATCGCGTTCGCCGAGCGACAGCGCCCAGCCGTCGCGGCGAATGGCGTCGTAGCGCGCGCCGCGCTCGCCACCAAAGGCCAGGATCACCTGCCCTGCGGCGCCAGCGTGCAGCGGATAGAGCGAGCCGGCCT
Source organism: Bradyrhizobium sp. U87765 SZCCT0048 (assembly GCF_018131225.1). GTDB lineage: Bacteria > Pseudomonadota > Alphaproteobacteria > Rhizobiales > Xanthobacteraceae > Bradyrhizobium_A. The sequence continues at coordinate 198,498 of NZ_JAFCMM010000002.1, forward strand.
CGATGCGGTCGAGGGTCGAATGAGTGGAATTCACGCGAAGCAGACACAGACGGCTGCTCTGGTCCTGGCGAACATGGAAGGACGGGCTCTCGGTGCCCTGCGCCACCAGTTGCTCCAGCACCGGCATGACATGGCGATGCAGCGTGTTCTTGCGCTCGAACGCGGCGCCAAGGCGGAATGCGGCGGGGCCGAGGTCGTAGTGGCCATCGCCGAGCCGGGTGACATAGCCCTTGTCTTCCAGCGTCACCAGCAGGCGCAGGATCGTGCTCTTGTAGAAGCCGGTGTCGCGCGACAGATCCGCAAGACTGATCGGTGCGGCTGCGGCTTCCACCGCCGCGACGATCGACAATGCGCGCTCGACCGCGGCGACACCGCCGCCGTCCTTCTCCCTGTCGGGGGCCTTGTCCTTGCCCGATTGCTGGCCCGATTGCTTGCCCGATCCCGCTGCAGGGCTCACGCCGAAGTTCCTCCGTTGTCGTCGGCGGCCTTGTCCGGCTGCGCCGCGATCACCCGCGCCACCACCGGCCAGTACAGGTCGCCAAAGCCACTCTCGGCCGCACGCGCCAGCAGGCCATCGGCGGTCTCGGCGCCTGCGAGCGTGAGGCCGACCGATCTGGCGAGGTCCAGCGCGTAGCCGAGATCCTTGCGCGCATACTGCGTCGAGAACGCCCGCTCGGGGAAGGTGTCGACCAGCATCGCCTTCATGCCATGGTTGCGTAGCGCGAAGCTGTCGGCCGACCCCTTGGTCAACGTCTCGAACAGCACCTTGCCATCGAGGCCGGCGCGGCGCGCCGTCGCCAGCGCCTCGCCGAGCGCCACCACCGTCTCGACCAGCACCATGTTGTTCAGGATCTTGACAATCTGCCCGGCCCCGACAGGACCGCAATGGGTGATGTCGGTGGCGAGCGTCGCCAGCATCGGCCGGATCGCCTCATAGGTGGCTTCGTCCGCGCCGACCATGATGCTGAGCGTGCCGTCTTCCGCCGCCTGACGGGTGCGTGCAATCGGGGCGTCAGCATAGCGCGCGCCCTTGGCCGCGAAGCGCCCGGCGAGATCGCGCGTCAGATCGACCGGCGAGGTGCCGAGATCGACGATGGTGTGGCGGGCCCGCGCATGCGCCAGCAGGCCACCCTCGCCGCCGCACACCGCCTCGACATGGGCGCCGCTCGGCAGCGCCAGGAAGACCGTGTCGCACACCGACATGAGGTCGGCGAGGCTTGCGGCGCGCTCGACGCCGACCATCGCGAGACGCTGCAGCGGCGCGGCGTCGCGATCGAAGGCCGTCACCCGGACGTTGCCCTTGCGGGCGAGGTTGCGGCACATCGGCTCGCCCATGACGCCGAGCCCGATGAAGCCGACGCGGCGCGTGACAGGTGCTGATATCATGCGACACCTGTGGCGTCGGCGAGGCCAAAGTAGATGCTCTTGCTCTGCTGGTACAGACGCATGCCCTGAATTCCCTTCTCGCGGCCGAGGCCGCTGTGCTTGAAGCCGCCGAATGGCGCCGCGATGCTGAGCTGCTTGTAGGTGTTGATCCAGACCGTGCCGGCCAGGACCGCGCGCGCCACTCGCCACGCCTTGCGGTAATCGCCCGTCCAGACGCCGCAGGCAAGCCCGTAGACACTGTCGTTGGCCTGCGCGATCACGTCGTCCTCGTCGTCGAACGGCAGCACGCACAGCACCGGGCCGAAGATCTCCTGCCGGCACACGGTCGCGGCATTGTTAAGACCCGCAATGATGGTCGGCAGATAGAACGCCCCCGCCGCGAGCGCGTCGTCGTCCGGACGGCGGCCGCCGCTGACAATGGCGCCGCCCTCATCGCGCGCCGACTGCACGAAGCGCTCGACCCTCTCGCGATGCGGGAACGAGGCCAGCGGCCCCATGGTGGTGCCGGCCTGCGCCGGCAGGCCGACGCGCAAGGCTTCCGCCCGCGCGCGCAGCTTGTCGAGGAAGGGATCGTAAATTGCGCGCTGCACGAATAGCCGCGAGCCGGCGACGCAGGACTGCCCGGAGCCCTCGAAGATGCCGCCGGCGACACCGTCGACCGCGGCATCGAGGTCTGCATCGGCGAACACGATGTTCGGCGACTTGCCGCCCAGTTCCAGCGCCGAGGGGATCAGCCGGTCGGCGCACAGCCGCGCGATCGCCCGTCCCGTTTCGGTGCCGCCGGTGAACGACACCATGCCGACGGACGGATGCGTCACCAGCGCGGCCCCGGTGTCCACGCCGGTGCCGGTCAGAACGTTGAGCAGCCCCGGCGGCAGCCCGGCCGCAACAGCGATGGCGGCGATATCGAGGGCCGCGGTCGGCGTCACTTCGGACGGCTTGAGGACCACCGCGTTGCCGGCGGCGAGCGCCGGCGCCACCTTCTGCGCCTCCATGGTGAGCGGCGAGTTCCAGGGGGTGATCGCGGCGACCACGCCGATCGGCTCATGCACCGTCATCGACAGATAGTCGCCGCGCGGCGGCGTCAGCTCCGATTCCGTGGTCTCGCACACCGCCGCATAGTAGCGGTAGGTGGCGATCGCGCTCGCCACCTGCGCCCGGCACTCGGCGATGACCTTGCCGTTCTCCTGCATCTGGGTCGCCGCAAGGTCCTCGGCACATGCCGCCATGCCATCGGCAATGCGCGAGAGAATCCGCGCCCGCTCGTGCGGCCGCATGGTGCGCCACGCCGTCTGCCCGGCCGCTTCTGCGGCGATGCGCACCGCCGCATCGACGTCGGCGGCGCTTGCGGAGGTAAACTCGCCATTGCGCTGCCCTGTCGCGGGATCGATCGAGGCGAACAGCGGACCGGTGCCGGCGACGGGCTGGCCGCCGACGAAGTTTTGACGCGGATTCATGACAGCTCCAGACAGAGGACGTGCGACGTTGTGGTCGCTCAGCGCTTGACCAGCGGACACTCGCTCTCGCTGAGCGGGCGGAACGCCTGCTCGCCGGAAACGGAGGTGAGGATCTTGTAGTAGTCGTACTTGTACTGCGACTCCTGCGGCTTCTTGACCTGCACGAGGTACATGCGATGCAGAACGCGGCCGTCGGCACGGATCTCGACGTCCTTGTTGTACATGTCGTTGACCTTCATCTCGTGCATCTTGGCGGCGACCGCTGCGGTGTCGGTGGCGCCGGCGGCTTTCACCGCGGCGAGATAGTGATGCACGCCGCTGTAGACGCCGGCCTGCACCATGCTCGGCACCCGGCCGTCCATCTTCGCGAAGTAGCGCTTGCTCCAGGCTCGTGTCTCGTCGTCGAGATCCCAGTAGAACGAAGACGCGATCTGCAGCCCCTGCGTCGCCTTGAGGCCGAGGGCATTGACGTCGGTGATGAACACCAGAAGCCCGGCGAGACTCTGGCCGCTTTCGACGATGCCGAATTCGCTCGCCTGCTTGATCGCGGTCTGCACGTCGGCGCCTGAGGTGGCGAGGCCGACGACCTTGGCCTTGGAGCTCTGCGCCTGCAGCAGGAACGAGGCGAAGTCCGCGGTGCCGAGCGGATGCGCCGCCGAGCCCAGCACCTTGCCGCCCGCCGCATCGATGAAGCGCGTGGCGTCGCGCTGCAGCGCATGGCCGAAGGCGTAATCCGCCGTGATGAAGTACCAGCTGTTGCCGCCGGCCCTGGTCACCGCCTCGCTGGTCATCTTCGACAGCGCGTAGGTATCGTAAGTGAAGTGGAAGCTGACCGGCGAGCAGGCCTTGCCGGTGAAATCCGACGAGCCCGGGCCGCTGACGATGAAGATCTTGTTGCGCTGCCTGGCGACCTCGAGGATGGCGAAGCCGGCAGACGACGCCGCACCGTCAGCGATGACGTCAACGCCCTCGTTCTCGATCCACTTGCGCGCCGTCGCCGCGGCGATGTCCGGCTTGTTCTGGTGATCGGCGCTGATGATCTCGATCTTCTTGCCGAGAATCTCGTTGCCGAAATCCTCCGCCGCGAGCCTTGCGGCGGCGACCGAGCCGCGGCCACCATTGTCGGCAAACACGCCGGACTGATCGTTCAGCACGCCGATCTTGATCGTGTCGCCGGCGGCGCAGGCTGCACTCGCCCAGCCGCAGGCGGCGACGAGCGCCGCCGTGGCGGCCCACCGCCGCATGGTCCTGGTGTCAGTCACTTGGATGTCCCTCTGTGTTGTCAGGCTGTTTGTCGTTGGGCGATCTCCGCCAGCACCGGCGCGATATAGCGGCGGAACTGGGCAGGGTTCTCGCTCATGGGGAAGTGCCCGAGCTTCTCCATGATGGTCACTTGTGCGCCGGGGATGCTCGCCGCGGTGCGCAGCGTATCCTCGGGCGAGCAGGAGAAATCGTATTCGCCGGTCAGCAGATAGAGCGGACAGCGCGCGGGATCGATGCCACTGAGGCGGCCGCGCAGGTCGCCGTCGACCCGGTAGAAATAGAGGTCGCCCTTGAACACGCCGGGGCCGCCCTGCTTGTAGGCCCACAGCGTCTCGCGGCGCGTCGCATCCGGGCTCTGCGGCGCGACGAGACCGGACACCAGCGCGGCGCAGACCTCGCCGCCATGAACATCCGGACGGTTCAGCCAGTCGGCGTCGTACCAGGGCTGCTGGAAGTCAGCGGCCTCCAGCCCGATCAGCGCACGGAATTCGTCACCATGATCGTTGGCGAGGTTGAGCACGATGCGCCCGCCGATCGAGCAGCCCATCACCACAGGCCTGTCCAGCCCGAGCGCGCGGCAGAACGCACGAACGGTCCGTGCGTAGCTCGCGGTGGTCAGGCGATACTCGTCGCCTGCGAACGCTTCCGGCGGATTGGACTTGCCATGCCAGGGCAGATCGAAAGCGATGATGCGATAGGTCTGGACGAACTCCGGATCGGTCAGCAAGTGCCGCCATTGCCGGCCGTCGGAGCCTGCGGTGTGCAGGCAGACCAGCGGGATGCCGCTGCCGCTCTCCTCGAAATAGATGCGATGGTCGACGCCGTCGATGTCGACATGCACATAGCGGCCGACGATCGGCTCGATGATCGCGGTCATGCGGCCCCTCCCGGCATCCGCGCACGCGGCAGCGCCAGCAGATCCTTGAAGTACTGCAGGTGACAGAGGAACGGGTGCAGATCGCCCGACAGCGTCGCCTCGCCGCGCTTGGTCAGCGCCAGCAGATCGTGCCAGCCCGCTTTCGGCTCGGTCTCCCAGTAGGCCCGCCAAGCGCCTGCCGTCGCGGTGTAGCCGAAACGCCATGACGGCATCGGCCGCGAAGGCACCGTCATCTCCACGATGCGGCCGCGACGAATGGCAGCCAGGAACGGCTGCTCGACCGGCCCGAGCCAGCAGTCGACATCGAGCAGCTGCGCCCGCGCGATCAGGCGCGGCGCCGCCTCCAGCAGCGCGGGCAGCGTCGCGAACGTGCGCGCCACCACGGCATCCACCGCCTGCACATTTCCTTGCATCGCCTTCGCCCTCGCCGCAGATCGTTCTGTTAGATAGAACGATCGTTCTTTTTCTATTTCTACGACGTTGCCCTGCCCCGCGCAAGCCCCGCGGAGGCGGCCTCCTGCGAGGCGACGATCACGGCCGCATCCCGCGCTTGCCTTCTCAAACGCAGACTAATATAGTCCGCGTTATGGCGCACATCGGATCGAGCGTTGAATATGGCCTGCACTGCCTGCTGTGGCTGGTGGAGCCGCCGGAGACACCACCCAGCAGCCGCGATCTCGCGGAATTCCAGGGCGTGTCACCGTCATTCATGGCGAAGATCATGCCCAAGCTGGAGAAGGCCGGCTTCGTCGCTGCATCCGAAGGCATCCGCGGCGGCTATCGCCTCGCGCGATCGCCCGACAAGATCACGGTGCTCGACATCGTCGACGCACTGGAAGGACGCAAGCCGCTGTTCGACTGCCAGGAGATCCGCGGCCGCTGTGCGCTCTATGGCGGCAAGCCGCCGGCGCGCCAGCTCAACGGCGTGTGCAGCATCCATGCCCTGATGCTGCGCGCCGAGCAGAGTATGCGCGCCGAACTCGCCGGCACCACACTCGCCGATCTTGCGGGCGTGGTCGGGCGCAAGCTGCCGGCGGGCTTCGCCGCGCAGGTCCAGACCTGGTTCAGCGACCGGGCCGCCGCGCGCATCGAGGCGCGCGACGCGCCGGACACACCAGCACGCAAGCGCCGCCGACGCTAAGCCGGCGCCGCACCGCCAATCCACCGGCAACGATGCCGCGCATCTGGCGACGAAATCCCTCATCAACCAAGGCACAGACATGTCCCATCGCATCTTCCTCGCCGGCGCCGCCGGCGTCATCGGCCGCCGCCTGACCCCGCTGCTGCGCAGCGCCGGCCACACCGTGATCGGCACCACGCGCACGGCGCAAGGCGCCGACACGTTGCGCGCACTTGGCGCTGAGGCCGCTGTCGTCGACGTATTCGACGCCGACGCGCTGACCGGCGCCGCCGTCGCGGCAAAGCCCGACATCGTGATGCATCAGCTCACGGACCTCGCCATGCTGCACGATCCGGCAACGCGCGACGAAGCCGTGGCGCGCAACGCCCGCATCCGCCGCGAGGGCACGCGCAACCTGGTGCAGGCCGCGCACGCCGCCGGCGCGCGGCGGCTCGTGGCGCAGAGCATCGCCTGGATCTATGCGCCGGGCGCCCTGCCCCACACCGAGCAGGATCCGCTCGACACCAATGGCAGCGGACCGACGGCCGGCGCGGTCGCCGCGCTGGAGCAGCAGGTCCTCGACGCTGCGCCGATCGAAGGCGTCGTGCTGCGCTACGGCCTGTTCTATGGTCCCGGCAGCAACGATGCGCCCGTTCATCCGGTGGCCGTGCATGTCGACGCCGCGGCCCATGCCGCGCTGCTCGCCCTCGACCATGGCGCCGGCATCTACAACATCGCCGACGCCAACGATCAGGTCACCAGCGACAAGGCCCGCGCTGAGCTCGGCTGGCGCGCGGATTTTCGCCTGCCGTCCTGATGGGGATCCCGCCGGTGGCTGCGATCACAGATCGCAACCACCGGCTTCATGGCCACCGCGCGATTTTGATTGCGGACAGGTGCCATGCCCGGCCTACAATGCGACATCGTTCCGATGCCGCATTGACTGTCGTGTGCCCATGACCGCAAATCCGCAAGCATCCGCCATCCCGCCGCGCGCCGGCGGCCGCCACCGCGTCGTCATCGTCGGCGCCGGCTTCGGCGGCCTCGAACTGGTGCACCGCCTGCGTGGCGTGCCCGTCGACATCACCCTGATCGACCGCCGCAACCATCATCTGTTCCAGCCGCTGCTGTACCAGGTCGCGACCGCTTCGCTTGCGACCTCCGAGATCGCCTGGCCGATCCGCTTCCTCTTACGCGGCCGCCCCGAGGTGACAACGCTGCTCGGCACCGTCACCGGGATCGACAGTGCCGCACGCGCCGTGCAGCTCGACGACGGCAGCACGCTCCCCTACGACACGCTGGTGCTCGCCACCGGCGCGCGGCATGCCTATTTCGGCCACGACGAGTGGGAGCCGTTCGCCCCCGGCCTCAAGACGCTGGAAGACGCCACCACCGTCCGCCGCCGCATCCTGATGGCGTTCGAGCGCGCCGAGCGCGAGAGCGATCCGACGCGGCGCGCCGCCCATCTCACCTTTGTCATCGTCGGCGCCGGCCCGACCGGCGTCGAGCTCGCCGGCACAATCGCCGAACTGGCGCGCGTCACCATGCCGCCGGACTTCCGGAACATCGACACCCGCAAGACCCGCGTGCTGCTGATCGAAGCCGGGCCGCGCGTGCTCGCCGGATTTCCCGAGGATCTCTCGGCTTACGCCCAGCGCTCGCTGGAGAGCCTCGGCGTCGAGGTCGTGCTGGGGCAGCCGGTGTCGGAATGCTCCAGCGAAGGCGTCGTCTATGGCGGCCACAAGCTCGCCGCCAGCACCATCATCTGGGCGGCGGGCGTGCGCGCCTCGCCGGCGGCGGAGTGGCTCGGCGCCCCGGCGGACCGCGCCGGCCGCCTGCAAGTCCGCCCCGATCTCACCGTGCCCGATCATCCCGAGATCTTCGCGGTCGGCGACACCGTCACCATCGATAGCCCCGACGGCCGGCCCGTGCCGGGCATCGCGCCAGCGGCGAAGCAGCAGGGCGGCCATGTCGCGCGCACCATCGCGGCTCGGCTTCGCGGCGACAAGACGACGACGCCCTTCCACTACAAGCACGCCGGCAGCCTCGCCCAGATCGGCAAGAGTCTCGCGGTGATCGACTTCGGCCGCATCAAGCTGCGCGGCGCCATCGCGTGGTGGATCTGGGGCCTCGCCCACATCTACTTCCTGATCGGCGTGCGCAACCGCCTCGCCGTCGCCATGAACTGGCTGTGGATCCACACCCGCGACCAGCGTGGCGCGCGGCTGATCACACAAGGGCGCGACACGACCAAGCCGGGCTGAGCGGCGCCTCGTGCCTATCATCGCTATCGTCCGGAAGCGACCATCGTCTCTCCTCATCCTGAGGAGCCCGCGCAGCGGGCGTCTCGAAGGATGAGGCCCCGAGGAAGCGCCCCTCACACTGCGACCGCTCCCCTTGCTGCGTCATGCCCGGGCTCGTCCCGGCCATGACGGCTGAGAGTCAGTGGCCTCATGATTCGAGACGCGGCCCGCGGCCGCTCCTCACCATGAGGGGATCGCCAAAGCATCGGGGCCTTTAGTTCACCGTTGAGTCCGACCACACCCCCAGCGTCATCACCGGGCCGACGCGAAGCGTCGAGACCCGGTGATCCAGCTTAAAGAGATGCACGTCACGCCGCACACAAGCTGGATTGCCGGGTCAAGCCCGGCAATGACGCATTGGGTGTGGCCAACGCCTCCAACAAACGACTTCACCACGTATCCACACACGGCCGCTTTCGCCCGTCGCGGTGCGGCGGGCGCGGGGCCGAACGAAGACCGCGGATGACCCAGGCGCGGGTGTCGATGGGATCGATCACCTGGTCGATCTCGAGCACCGAGGCGATGTTGATCGCCTTGCCGTTCTCGTAAAACTTCGCGACCATGTCGCGGAAGAACTTGTCCCGCGCGACGGGATCGGCAATCGCCTCCATCTCCTTGCGGAAACCGAGCCGCACGGCCCCCTCGAAGCCCATACCGCCGAACTCGCCGGTCGGCCACGAGATGGTGAAGGTCTGGGCATGGAAGCCGCCACCGGCCATCGCCTGGGCGCCGAGGCCGTAGCCCTTGCGCAGCACGACGGTGAAATACGGCACCGTGATGCTCGCCGCGGTGACGAACATGCGCGAGACATGCCGCACCAGACCGGTCTTCTCCGCCTCCGGCCCGACCATGAAGCCGGGCGTGTCGCACAGTGACAGGATGGGGATGTCGAAGGCATCGCACAGCTGCACGAAGCGCGCCGCCTTGTCGCCGGCATCGGCGTCGATCGCACCGCCGAGATGCTTCGGATTGTTGGCGAGCAGGCCGAACGGCTGGCCTTCGATGCGGATGAACGCAGTGAGGATGCCGACGCCGAACTCCGGCCGCAGCTCCAGCACCGAGCCATGGTCGGCGACCGTGTCGATGACAGTGCGGATGTCATAGACGCGCAGCCGGTTCTCGGGGATCGCGCGACGCAGCAGGCGCTGGTCCGGCGCGGTCCAATCAGGGATCGGGCCCTGGAAGTACGATAGATACTTCTTCGCCGCCGCGATCGCCTCGCTTTCGTCCTCGACCAGCACGTCGACGACACCGTTCGGCACCTGGAACGACATCGGCCCGACTTCCTCGGGCCGGTAGACGCCAAGGCCGCCGCCCTCGATCATCGCCGGACCGCCCATGCCGAGCGTGGTATCCTTCGTGGCGATGATGACGTCGCAACAGCCGAGCAGCGCCGCATTGCCGGCGAAGCAGCGGCCCGACACGACGCCGACCAGCGGCACGAGGCCGCTCAGCTTGGCGAACTGGCCGAAGGTCGGCACGTCGAGACCGGTAACGCCGAGCCGCTCGGTGTCGCCGGGCCGGCCGCCGCCACCCTCGGCGAGCAACACGACCGGCGTGCGCAGCTCCTCGGCGAGCTTGAACATGCGGTCCTGCTTCTTGTGGTTGCGCTGGCCCTGCGTGCCGGCGAGCACGGTATAGTCGTAGGCCACCACCATGCAGCGCGCGCGGTCGGCGTCGAAGTGCCGGCCGTTGACGGTCGCGAGCCCCGATACGACGCCGTCCGCCGGCGTATTGCGGATGAGGTCGTCATGGGTGCGGCGGGCGCGCTGCGCGGCGAGCGCCAGTGAGCCGTACTCGATGAAGCTGCCGTCGTCGACCAGCGCGTCGATGTTCTCGCGCGTGGTGCGCTGGTTGGTCTTGCGGCGGCGCGCCACCGCATCGGGGCGGTTCTCGTCGAGCGTGAACGCCTGCCGGGCGATCATCTCGGCGAGATCGGGTCGGATGGCATCGAGATCCGCGACATGGTCGTCCGCCTCCACCGCGCCGTCGATCTCGGCGGGCTCGATGAAGACAATGGCGTCGTCCTTGGCGAGGGTATCGCCGACCTTGGCCGCAACGAGCCGCACCACACCGCCCTGCGTCGCCGCGACGAGGTGCTCCATCTTCATGGCTTCGAGCACCGCGATCTGCTGGCCCGGCCGCACCGTGTCGCCATCGGCGACGGCGATCGCGACGACCGTGCCCTGCAGGGGCGCGGGAACGCCGACCGTACCCGCAGGCGCGGTCGCCCGCGACGCCGTGGCTGCGGCATCCGCCACGCCGCCGGCGCCTGCAAAGAAGCGATGCGGATGCGCCGCCGCGGCCGCCTCCGCCAGCTCCGCCGCATGGGTCTCGACGAAGCGGGTGTTCACGCGGTTGGCGACGAACGCCTTGTTGGCGAGCAGCGCGTGGAGGAACGGCAAGTTGGTGGCGACGCCCTCGATCCGCGCCTCGCAAGCGGCGCGGTACGCCTTGCCCGCCGCCGCAGCGAAGTCAGGCGCCACCGAATGCACGATCAGCTTGGCCAGCAGCGAATCGAACGACGTGCCGGTGCGGTAGCCGGTATAGCCGAAGCTGTCGACACGCACCCCCGGCCCCGACGGCATGTCGAAGGCCGTCAGCGTGCCGCTCGCCGGCTGGGTGTTGCCGTCGCGATCCATGGTCTCCATGTTGACGCGCAGCTGGATGGCATAGCCGCGCGGCGCGGGCACCGCGCCCTGACCAAGGCCGAGCGCGGCCAGCGTCGCGCCGCCGGCGATGCGCAGCTGGGTCGCGACGAGATCGACGCCGGTCACCTCCTCCGTGACCGTATGCTCGACCTGCAGACGGGGATTGGCCTCAATGAAGGCGAAGAACGCGCCCTCCTCGGGATCGCCGGCATCGACCAGAAATTCGAAAGTGCCGAGGTTATCATAGGCTGCCGCCGCCGCGAGCTTGAGCGCCGCATCGGTGATGCGCTTGCGCTGCGCCGGCGACAGCGACGGACTCGGCGCGATCTCGATCAGCTTCTGGTTGCGGCGCTGGATGGTGCATTCCCGCTCCCACAGATGGCACACCGCGCCACCGCGGTCGCCGACCACCTGCACCTCGATATGGCGGGCATCCTCGACCAGACGCTCGACATAAACGGCGTCATCGCCGAAGGCAGCTTTGGCCTCGGAGCGGCAGCGCGCATAGGCCTCCGCGACATCGGCAGCCTGACGCACGGCACGCATGCCGCGGCCCCCGCCGCCGGACACCGCCTTGATCATCATGGCGCCGCCGCCAAGACTGTCGAAGAACGCCACCGCTTCGTCGAGCGTCGTCGGCCCGGTCGTGCCCTCGATCACCGGCACGCCGGTCTTCATCGCGAGCTTGCGCGCCGCGACCTTGTCGCCGAACAGCTCCAGCGCCGCCGGTGACGGTCCGACGAAGGTGATGCCGGCCTCAGCGGCGCGCCGCGCGAAGGTGGCATTCTCGCTGAGGAAACCGTAGCCGGGATGGATCGCATCGCAGCCGCTGTCGCGGGCGATGGCGATCATGCGGTCGATGTCGAGATAGGCCGCGGCACCTGCGCGCCCCAGTGGCTGCGCCTCGTCGGCCTTGCGGACATGCAGCGACAACGCGTCGTCGGCGGAATAGACCGCGACCGTGGCGATGCCAAGATCCGCCGCCGCGCGGGCGATCCGGATGGCGATCTCACCGCGGTTGGCGATAAGGAGCTTATTGAACACACGTTCACCCATGGAGCAACTGACCCAGTTCCTGCTTCTTGACCTTGCCCGTCGCCGTCATCGGCAGGGACTCGACGATGCGCACTTCCGGCACCTTGAACGCCGCCATGCGTTCACGGCACCAGTCCTCGATCGCTTTCGCAGTCGTCCCAGCGCCTGTCTCCGCATTGATCAGCACGAACGCCACCGGCACCTGGCCGCGCTCCTCGTCGGGACGCGGCACCACACCGGCCGCAGCCACCGCCGGATGCTGTCCCAGCAGCGCCTCGACCTCGCCGGGGAACACGCTCATGCCCTTGACCTTGATCATCTCCTTGCGGCGGCCGAGGTAGTGCAGATAGCCGTCCTCGTCGATCAGGCCAATGTCGCCGGAGTGCAGCCAGCCGTTGCGCAGGGTGTCGGCGGTCGCTTCCGGCTTGTTCCAGTAGCCCTTCAGCAGCGACGGCGTGCGGCAGCAGATCTCCCCCTCCGATCCCAGCGGCAGGATGGCGCCGGTGTCGAAATCGCAGATCTTGAACTCGGTGCCCGGCACCGGCAGGCCGACGAAGGTCGGCCGCGACTTCAGGTCGAAGTCGTCGTCCTGCATTCCGGTGGTGAAGCTGTCGGAGGTGTGGGTCTCGGTCATGCCCCAGGCCGACTCGGCGAGGATGGTGCCGACCTTCTCCTGCCAGCGACGGCGATAGTCGATGTTGAGCTTCTTGACGAACGACACCACCCGCACATTGGTCAGTGAACTGAAATCGTACTCGCCGAAGCGGGGATGGTCCATCAACTCCAGCGCGCCGTCGACCGGCATCGCCGTACTCGTCACCTTGTAGCGGTCGATCGCCGTCATGACAGCGACCGGATCCCAGCGCGTCAGCAGCACCAGCGTGGTGCCGCTGAACACCGGGAAGATGAGACACATGTTCTCGCCCGCAATCCAGAACTCGGGGAAGAAGCTCAGCGCGATCGAGGTGTCCGGCGGCGGCGCCAGCGAGGTGTTGGCCGCGACCGTATAGAGCATGTCGCGCTGGGTGTGGATGCAGCCCTTGGGCATGCCCGTGGTGCCGCCGGTGTAGTTGAGCGCGGCGACGTCATCGAGCGAGGCGCCCTCCGGGAACGATGGCGCCGCGATGGTCGCGAGCACCGGCATCATGTCGACGGCATCCGGACAGGCGATCTTTGCCCCCAGCGCCGCGGACGGTGCGGGGATCTCGGGCTTGCCCGGCATCACGTCGGCGAAGCTCGTGACGATGAGGCGGCGCAGCCGGGTATCGGCCATCACCTCGCGCACCACCGGCATCAACTGGTCGAGCGCGACGATAGTTTCCGAGCCGCAGTCCTTGACCTGGTAGCCGAGCTCGAACGCCTTCGATAGCGGACTGACCGGGCAATGCACCGCGCCGAGCTTGAGAATACCGAAGAACGCGATGTGGAACTGGGGACAGTTCGGCATGAACACCGAAACGCGGTCGCCCTTGCGCACGCCCTGCTGCGCCAGCAGCGTTGCGAACCGATCACTCTGGCGGTCGAGCTCGGCATAGGTCATGACCGCGCCGTAGAAAATCACCGCCGGCTTGGTCGGGCGCAACAGCGCCCAGGCCCGCAAATACTCGGTCAGCGGCTTCTCGCCATGGGGGTAGGCGATCTCGCGGGCGAGATCCTTCGGCCACGCCTTGGCGTAGAGGGTACGCAGGTTGGCCAGGTACGTTTCTTCTTGGATCGGTTGTTGCTGGGACATGCTTGACCCTGTCAGGCTGGAGACAACGACAATGGCGGAATGACTTCGGTGTGATGGCAGGCGACGAGTTGCCCCGCCTCGAGCGTGCGCGCCGCCGGCGCCTCGGTGGTGCAGATGTCGGTGGCGTAGGGGCAGCGCGGATTGAACTTGCAGCCCGGCGGCGGGGCCACCGCGCTGCCGATCTCGCCACGGATCACGCCGGCCGGCGGCCGATGGTCAGGATCCGGCCGCGGCACCGAGGCGAGCAGCGCGCGGGTGTAGGGATGATGCGGCCGCGCGAACACCGTGGCGGTCGGCCCGCGCTCGGCCATGCTGCCGAGATACATCACGCCGACATGGGACGAGAAATGCTCGACCAGCGCGAGGTCGTGGGCAACGACCAGATAGGTCAGGCCAAACTCCTCCTGGATGTCCGCGAGCAGGTTGAGGATCTGCGCGCGGATCGAGACGTCGAGCGCCGAGATCGGCTCGTCCAGCACCATGAACGACGGCTTGAGCGCGAGCGCGCGCGCGATGGCGATGCGCTGGCGCTGGCCGCCGGAGAATTCGTGCGGATAGAGGTCCGCCGCGGTCGCCGGCAGGCCGACGACGTCGAGCAGCTCGGCGACACGGGCGCGGCGGCTGGCGCGGTCGCCGATGCCATGGGCCATCAGCGGCTCGGCGATGATGGTGCTTACCCTCAGCCGCGGGTTGAGCGAGGCGTACGGGTCCTGGAACACAGCCTGCGCCTGGCGGCGATAGGCGCGCAGCTGCGCCGGCGACGCCGACGCCAGCGCCACCCCGTCGAACAGGATATCGCCGGACGTCGGCTGTTCGAGGCCGAGCACCAGCTTGGTCAGCGTGGTCTTGCCGCAGCCGGATTCGCCGACCAGCGCGAAGGTCTCGCCGCGGCCGATGCGGAAGCTGATATTTTCGACCGCGCGCACGACGCCGCCGCCGCGCATGCGGAAATGCCTGGTGAGGTCGCGCACCTCGAGCAGCGGCGTCGCCGCCCCACCCCCTCCGTCGTCCGGGCTCCTCATGGCCGTGGCTCCGCCAGCCAGCACGCCGCCTTGTGGCCCCGCCCGACCTCGAACACCGGCGGATCGTCGTCGCAGCGCTTCATCCGCTGCGGGCACCGCGCGGCGAAGCGGCAGCCTTGCGGCGGATCGATCAGGCTCGGCGGCTGGCCGGCGATCGCCTCCAACCGACGGCGGCGCTGGCCGAGATGGGGAATCGAGTTGAGCAGCCCCCGCGTATAGGGGTGCGCGGGATTTCGGAAGATCTCGCGGACGTCGCCGCTCTCCACCACCCGCCCGGCATACATCACCGCGATGCGGTGGCAGATGCCGGCGGCAACGCCGAGGTCGTGGGTGATGAGGATGATGCCGACGCCGCTCTCGCGCTGCAGCTCGCGGAACAGCTCCATCATCTGCACCTGGATGGTGACATCGAGGGCGCTGGTTGGCTCGTCGGCGATCAAGAGGCGCGGCGCGCAGGCGATCGCCATCGCCGTCACCACGCGCTGGCGCATGCCGCCGGAGAACTGGTGCGGGTAATCGTCGAGGCGCTTGGCCGGCGAGGGAATCCGTACCCGCCCCAGCACCGCCTCGACCGCCCGGCGGATCGGGCCACGGCCCTGGACGAGGTTGTGGTAGCGGAACGGTGCGCCGACCTGGTCGCCGATGGTGAATACCGGATTGAGCGAGGTCAGCGGATCCTGCGACACCATGGAGATGCGCCGTCCGCGCCAGTCGCGCGCCATCTCGTCGTCGCTGAGCTTGACGAGATCGGTGCCGTCGAGCTCGATCGAACCGGACACGATGCGCCCGCCGGGCTTGGGCAGGAGGCGCAGCATCGACAGGCTGGTCATGGTCTTGCCCGAGCCGGACTCGCCGACGACGCCGAGGGTCTCGCCCTCCGCGACCTCGAGGTCGACGCCATCGACGGCGCGCACCACGCCGCGTCGCAGATGGAGATAGGTCTTGAGGCCCGAGACCTTGAGCAGTGGCGGCTTGCGCGCCTCGGTCATCGTCATGTCAGAGCTGCCTGCGTTTGGGATCGAAGGTGTCGCGCAGCCAGTCGCCGATCAGATTGGCCGACAGGCAGGTCAGCATGATCGCGACGCCGGGCAGCGTGATCGCCCACCACGCGTTCTCGATATAGCTACGCGCGTCCGCCAGCATCAGGCCCCAGGACACGTCCGGGCTCTGGATGCCGAGACCCAGAAAACTCAGCGACGCCTCGAAGATGATCACCTGGCCAACCTGCAGCGTCGCCAGCACCAGCAGGGTGTTGAGCACGTTGGGCAGCAGGTGGCGCACGAAGATGGTCGGCGTCGAGCAGCCGGCGACCTTGGCGAGCGCGACATAGTCGCGTTCCCTGAGCGACAGGATCTCGCCGCGGACGATGCGGGCATACCACGTCCAGTAGGTGATGGAGATCACCACGATCACCGTGGTCAGGCTCGGCGACAGCACCGTGGCGATCACCAGCGCCAGCGCCAGCGAGGGGATCGACATCTGGATATCGACGAGCCGCATGATGGTGACATCGACCCAGCGGCCGAAATAGCCGGCGATCATGCCGATGAGCGCGCCGACGCCGCCGGAGATGACGATGGCATAGAGCGCGACCGTCAGCGAGATCCGCGCACCGGCGATGATCCGGCTGAGGACGTCACGGCCGAGATTGTCGGTGCCGAGCAGGTGGTCGATCGAACCGCCGGCCTGCCACACCGGTGGATGAAACGCGGCACCGAGGTCGAGGCCGTTGGGATCGTGCGGCGCGATCGCTTCGCCGCCGATGGCCGCGATCACCACGAGCGCGAAGATCGCGAGCGAGACGTAAGGCACGCCCGTGCCGGCAAAGTGGCGCAGCCATCGCCAGCGCATCGCGCCAGGCGGTGGGGTCGGGGTGACGGAGACATCAACCATCGTGCCGGATCCTCGGATCGATCAGGCCGTAGCTGAGATCGACCAGCAGGTTGGAGGCGACGAACAGGATCGACGTGAACAGCACGCCGGCCTGTACCACCGGGAAGTCACGCGCGAACACCGCCTCCACCACCGTGCGGCCGAGACCCGGCCAGGCGAAGATCACCTCGACGACGAAAGCGCCTCCGAGCATCGAGGCGAAGTAGACGCCGAGCACGGTGACCAGCGGCACCGCGGCGTTGCGGAAGGCGTACTTCCACACCAGCAGCCGCTCCGGCGCGCCGAGGGCGCGGCCCATGCGGATGTAGTCGCTGTCGAGCACGTCGAGCATCGCCGAGCGCACGATGCGGGTCTGCGCCGCGACCGGATACCAGCCGAGTGCGATCGCCGGCAGGACGAGATGGGAGAGGCCGCCCGCTCCGAACGCCGGCAGCCAGTTGAGCTGCACCGCGAACACCAGGATCAGCAGCAGGCCGACCCAAAAGCCCGGCATCGCCTGCCCGAGCATGGCGAAGCCCTTGCCGAGCTTGTCGATCCAGCCGCCGCGATGGACCGCGGAGAGCACCCCGAGCGGCACGGCGAGCGCCACCGAGAACAGCAGCGCCGACAACGCGAGTTCGATAGTTGCCGGCAGCCGATCGAGCACGAGGGTCAGCGCCGGCATCTGCCAGCGGTACGAATTGCCGAAATCGCCGGTCAGCGCCTTGCCAGCGAAGATCAGGTACTGCATCCACACCGGCTTATCGAGGCCCATGGCCTCACGCGTCTGGTCGATCAGCGCCTGCGGCGCGTCGACCGGCAGCAGCAGCACGATGGGATCGCCCGTCATGCGGGAGATCACGAAGATCAGGATCGAGGCGCCGATGATGCTGACGATGCCGTGCAGCAGCCGGCGCAGGGCGTAGGCGAGCATGGGTTTGCTCCGCAGGTCCGCTTACGGCTTGAGCCCGATTTCCTGGAAACCGCGCCACGCGCCCGGATAGGGCCAGGGCTTGAACTCGACCTTGTCGCGCCAGGCGAAGGTGATCACCGGGCGATAGGTGGTGAGGCCGCCGAGGACGTTGTCATGCTTGTAGCGCGAGATCTTGCGGATCACTTCCTCACGCTTTGCCGGATCCATGGTGGCTTTCAGCTCCTCGACCATGGCGTCAGCCTGCTTGTCGTCGGTGTAAGAATAGCTGCCCCAGCCCTTGCCCGGCACGAAGCTATGCAAATGCCCACCCCACGGCGTCGCCGGATCGCCCGGCAGGCCCTGCGTCCACATCCAGCTGAGGATGCCATCCATTTCCGGCGGGCCGTTGCGGCCGCGGCGGCCGAGATTGATCCACGCGCCGTATTCGAGGCCTTGCACCTTGCAGCGGATGCCGACCGTGCCGAGATAGGCGAAGATCGCCTCGCCCATCTCCTTGACGTTGGGCTCGCGCGGCGTCGTCAGGTTGTAGCAGGGTGTCTCGAAACCGTTGGGATAGCCGGCCTCGGTCAGCAGGCGCTTGGCTTCCTTCGGATTGTAGGCCCAGGGCTTGAGATCGGGATCGTAACCGGTGCTGCCCTTGCCGACTTCGGCATAGCGCTCACCCTGGCCGAACAGCACGCTCTTGATGATCGCATCCATGTCGATCGCCTGCGCGACCGCCTGACGGACTTTGAGCTTGTTGAACGGCGACTCCGGCTTGTAGGTCGGGAAATCGATGTAGAGGTTGTTGCCGGAGATCGCGGTGAAGGTCTTCACGCCCGGCATCTTCTTGAATTCGGCGACCATCGCCGGCGGCACATTGTCGATCCAGTCGACCGCGCCGGACTTGAACGCGGCGACGCGCGTCAGGTCCTCGGGAATGATCTTGATGGTGAGGTTCTTGACCTTCGGCCGCGCGTCCTTGTTCCAGTAGTCGTCGAAGGCCTCGAGCTTGAGATCCTCCTTGACCGAGCGCGACACGAACTTCCACGGACCGGTGCCGACCGGCGCCTTGGCGAAACCGTCTTCGCCGACCTGCTCGAAATATTTCTTGGGGATCGCCCACAGTTCCAGCGAATCGGCAATGTAGTTGCCGTCCGGCTCCTTGAAATGGATGCGGAAGTGCAGGTCGTCGACGATCTCGAAGCGCTCGACATTGGCCTGCAGGTGCGACCAGCGCGAGACCTTGGGATCGCGCAGCCGCTGGAACGAGAATTCGAAGTCCGCGGAGGTGAGCGGGTCGCCGTTGTGGAACTTGACGCCGGGACGCAGCTTGACGTCGATCACCGGCTTGCCGTCCTGCTGCTGCAGCTCCCACGACTGCGCCAGCCAGTTCACCATCTTCTGGTCGGGATCGTAGCGAACCAATTGCTCGAACATCTGCGAGATGAAGTAGTGGTCGACGCCGGCGGAATATTTCGTCGGATCGAGCGTCGTGCCCTCGGCGCCGAACGCCACCGTCAGGCCGCCGCTCGCCTGCGCGGATGCCAGCGTCGGGCACAGCGCCACCGCGAGCGCAAACACGATCCTCGTCGCCTTCATGGTCGTCCTCCCGTGGACCGGATGCGCTGCATCCGTCTTTTCTGGCCGCTTGTGCGGTTGCGCATCTGCCACCGCCGCGAGATGGACGCATGTTCGTCTCGCAGACTGCGGCGCTGCCATGCTGCACCGCACGTGTTCTGTGCGTGCAGCGACATGCCTGCTTGTGACCCAAGCGGACCACGCGACCGGCCAATTGTCAATTGTCGACAATTGGACAAGTGAGCGATAATGCGCCTAGTATTTCCGCGTTCTGGAATGGATGGGGCGACGACAGCACATGACGAACATTGAAGCCGGTCCGCGCACGGCGACGTCACGACGGCGCGGCGAGCGCACGCGCACCATTCCCGAGCAGATCGCCGATCACGTCAGCACCGCGATCATCGGCGGCGAGTATCGCGGCGGCGAACGAATCCGCGAGCAGGAACTGGCGACGCTCTATGGCGTCAGCCGCGGGCCGGTGCGCGAAGCGATCCGCGCGCTGGAGCAACGCGGCCTCGTCAATTTCTTTCCGCGACGCGGCGCCTATGCGATCGCCGTGACCCTCGACACCATCATCGAGATCTTCAATGTCCGCGCCGCGCTGATGGGCCTTGCGGTGCGTGACCTCGCCCGCCGCAAGGATCGCAGCGTCGCTGCCGACCTCGACACTGCGATCGCCGAACTGCGCCGGCTGGCGAAAGCGCGTGGCACGCCGCCCGAGCGCTTTGCCCGCGCGGTGGCGCGCTGCGGCGGCATCGTCGCCGCGCACTGCGGCAACCAGTATCTGTCGCGGTTGCTGCACCAGCAGCTCGACCGCACGCTGTGGGGCCTGATCTGGCGTGAACGCTCGCTCGATTTCTTCACGCCGCGCCGCCAGCAGGCCGCGCTCAGGGAATGGGAGATCGTCTCGACCGCCCTCGCCGCCGGCCGCGACGCCGAGGCCGAACGCGCCATGCGTCTGATCTTCTTCAACGCCCGCGACGCGGCGATCGCCACCCTGGAAAAGGCGCGCGGCGAGAAAGTCAACCGCGCGCACCTCATCAAGGACTAGCGAAACCCGCGGCTACTTCTTCAGCTCGGCATAAAGATGCATGACGCGCGCCGGCAGCACCTCGACGCGCGGCACGCGCAGCGCGCGGCGTTCGCCGAAGATGCGGTCGAGCTGGCGGAACGGACCTTTGCCCATGCCGAATGCGAAGGTGTCGATGCCGCGCCGGCGCAACTGCTGCACCACGCGCCGCGCGTCCTCGGCAAGGTAGGCCGGATCCGGCACGTCGACGTCGGATGGCTCACCGTCGGTCAGCACCAGCAGCACGCGGCGGAACGCTCGACGCTGCGCCAGCGCCTGGCCGGCATGACGCAACGCCGGGCCGAGCCGCGTCGAATGGCTGCTGGCAAGACCGGCGAGCCGCGATCGGGCGATGGCGTCCATCGGCTCGTCGAAATCCTTGATGCGGAGATAGCGCACGCGCTCGCGTCCATCGGAATTGAAGCCATGCACGGCGATGGCATCACCAGCGTCGGCGACTGCGGCTGCCATAATGGTCGCCGCCTCGCGCTCGACCGCGAGAATGGACCGGCCCTGGCGGTCGCGATCGGCGGTCGACTGCGACAGGTCGAGCAGCAGCAGCACGGCGAGATCGCGCGGGCCGGGCATGTCGCGCTGATAGGCGCGCGGCTCCGGCCACAGCCCCGCACGGCGATCGATCGCCTGGGCGATGCAGGCATCGATGTCGAGGGTGTCGCCCTCGCGCTGGGCGCGCAGGCGGACGCGGCGGCCGATCGAGGCATCGCGCGTCAGCGCGGCGATGCGCTGCATTGCCTGCATGTCCGCTGCCGGCGGATGCGCTGCGTGCGCCTGGCCGACCGGTGCCGCGACGGCCTCCAGCACCGTGGTCCAGTCCGGCCGCTCGATGCCAGCGGCATAATCCCATTCCGGATAGGTCGCGGCGGGAAGGCCGTCGAGCAGCGCCACCTGCGCCGTGCGGGCGCGGCGGGTCTCATCCGGCGGCGCGCTGTCGTCCTGCGATTGGCCATCGTCGCGCTGCTCGCGCTCGATCCGCACCGAATCGACCGTGAGCTCAATCTCCTCCGCGGGCGCGTCCGGCTGGTCGCCGAAATCCCACAGCGCGAGGTTGTCGTCGCGATAGACCGGCTCGACCACATAGGTCCGCGCATTGAACTGCAGACGCATCTGGCCGATGTCATTGCCGAGCAGGCCGCCGATCTCGCGGCTGATCGCCGGATCGTGCCAGCGCGGCGCGGCGTCCGCGAACAGCGCACGGCCCTTGGCGACCCAACCGCTGTCGTCGGCGTACTCCGGATCGAGCAGCGCACGCGACAGGCGCATCATCAGGCCCGCGGCGGTCATGGTGTCGGTCGGCTGGGCGCTGTGGAACGGCAGCCACAGCCGCCGCAGGCCCGGCATGTCGCACAGCGCCAGCGTCTCGACCCGCGCATCCTCGATCAGCGACACCAGCGCGATCTGCAGCGGCTTGAGCTGGCCGACTGGAAAGCGCACCGTCGAGTGGCGAAAATGCGCGCCGGCATGGGCGGCGGCGGCGCGGTAGAGCGCATCCGCGCGCGCCTCGCCGTAGCCGGGAAAGTTTTCCGGCAATCCGATAAGGCCGGCTACGAGCGAGGCGCGGCGCGGCACCGGCAGCGCTTCGGTCGCGGTGAGCTTGCGGAAGCGCGGCGTCCAGTCCCACAACGCATGCATGTTGGCTGCGAGACGGCGCTCCAGCCGGGTGAGATCGCCGGTCGAACGCCCGAGCGCGAGCAGGCGTGCCGACAGCGGATCGTCGAGGCCGAAATAGGCGCGGCGGCGCCGGGCGCTGGTCGAGGCCGAGCGCAGGCCGCCGGAAATCCAGGCGGCGAAGTCGCCGGCGTTCGCCTGGGTCAGCAGCCGTTCCAGCCGCCCGAGCACCAGCGCCACGACATCGGGCGCGGCCTCAGCCAGTTCGTGCAGTGCGTCGAGCGCGATCGTCAGCTCCATCGAGGTCGGCAACCGCTGCAGCACCTTCGGCAGCTCGATCAGCAACGCCAGGGCTTCACGGCTGCCGGCCTCGCGCCCGACCAGCCGTACCGCGCGCCCGACCGCAAGCAGATCCGCCACCGGCCGGCTCTGCGGCCACTGCCCGGAGATGCGCAGATAGGTGCGCACGACGAGATCGCCGAGATTGGCGTCCATCAGGCCGAGCAGCACCTCGTCCCATGCCGTGAGATGTTCGGCGACATCGGCGCGGCGCTGCAGCGCCACCTTCGCTCCATGAAACGCCGTCGTGAGGTCGTCATGCCCCTGCAGCACCGTCGCCAGGCGGCGGCTGAAGCGGAAGCTGTCCAGCGAACTGATGGTGGCGCTCGACATCGCTGGCTCCGCTACGACGGCAACGTGGCGATACGGGTTGGATGCCCCGGCGCTGCAAACCCTTCCGCGTCATCACCGGGCCGGCGCGTCAGCGCCGTGACCCGGTGATCCAGCTTCACGGCGCCTCCCCCAGGCGACGGCAGGCTGGATGCGCGGGTCAAGCCCGCGCATGACGCTGAATGTGGAGCTGCCCTACCCATTCCATCACATCCGGTTCGATCACCCTGCGCTCTGCGGCCTTGCCAGCATCGATACCTCGGCGATCAGGCCTTCACGGACGCCTCTACGCACATGCCGCGATGGTGTCGCGCAGCGCGTTGCGGATGTCAGCGTCATCGGTCAGCGGCACGACGATGGTGGTCTCGCAGGCATCGTCGAGGTCGATACCGCAACCGATCAGGCGGCCGGCGTTGATCAGCATGCGCGTCGAGGCGCCCTCGTCGAGGCCCTGCCCCTTGAGGTTGCGGCTGTGGCCGGCGATGCCGACCAGAAGATCGGCGAGATTGGGATCGATGCCGGCTTCGCGCGCCACGATCTCGGCCTCCACCGGACGCTCGGGATAGCCGAAGTCGAGCGCGGCGAAGCGCTGCTTGGTGGATTCCTTGAGGTCCTTGATAGCGCTCTGGTAACCCGGGTTGTAGGAGATCACGAGCTGGAAGTCGGAATGGGCGCGGATCAGCTCGCCGCGCTTCTCCAGCGGCAGCACGCGGCGATCGTCGGTGAGCGGATGGATCACCACGGTCGTGTCCTGCCGCGCCTCGACGATCTCATCGAGATAGCAGATCGCGCCGAGCCGCACCGCCGTGGTCAACGGCCCGTCGTTCCAGATGGTGCCCTGCGGGTCGAGCAGCCAGCGGCCAACGAGGTCTGCCGCCGTCATGTCCTCATGGCAGGCGACCGTGATCAACGGTCGCCCGAGCCGCCAGGCCATGTACTCGATGAAACGCGTCTTGCCGCATCCAGTCGGCCCTTTCAGCATCACCGGCATGCGGCTGGCATAGGCCGCGCTGAAGAGGGCCACCTCGTCGCCGACGGGCCGGTAATACGGCTCGTCGGCGATGCGGTACTGGTCGAGCAGCAACGGGGCACTGGACAATCTCACGTCCTCCTTGCACATGGCGGCCGGTCGTTACGACGCCAGCAGCTCCTTCAGTTTCCCGTCGATAAAGTCGACATCGACCGGGTTGGTACCGGGGCCACCGGCGAAGTGTCCCCACACCGACGGCACCGGCACGAACCTGGCGTTCGGCATGTGCGCGACCTCGAACTCGCTGTCCTCCGGCGGGAAGTACAGGTCGGTCTGCCCGGGCATCACATAGGTCTTGGCCTTGATGCCGGCGAGGGCCGCCTTGAAGTCGCCCTTGTAGATCTCGTTGTCGCTGATGTCGCCGTTCTGCCAGGTCCACAGCATGGTCAGGAGGTTGTTGGGATCCTTGGGCAGGAAGAAGCCTTCCCAGAACGCCACCAGGAAATCCTCGAGCGAGGAGTAGCCCAGCGTCTTGATGTCGAGCTGCTGACGATAGAACGCCTGCGAGAAGCCCCAGCCGGCATAGACGCGGGCGGCCGCGCGCAGGCCCCGCGCCGGCTTCTCGGTGTACCAGCCTTCCTTCCAGGCGGCGTCGGCGGTGAGCGCCGCCTTGACGCCTTCCAGAAACACGAAGTTGTGGCGCGAGCATTTCGCCGAGCCGCAGAACGGCGCCAGCAGGTCCATCATGTCCGGATAGAGCGCGCCCCAGTGGAAGGTCTGCAGTGCCCCCATCGACCAGCCCACCACCATGCGGATATGCTTGATGCCGAACTTCTCCGTGACCAGGCGGTGCTGGGCACGGACGTTGTCGTAGGCCGTCACCTGCGGGAAGCGCGGCCCGTTATAGGGCTCCGGCGTGTTGCTCGGCGACGACGACAGGCCGTTGCCGAGCATGTTCGGGATGATGATGAAGTACTTGGCCGGATCCAGCGCCATCCCCGGCCCGACCAGCCACTCGTTGTCGTAGTGCTGCCCCGAGTACCAGGTTGGATAGACGATGACGTTGTCCTTGGCCGCATTGAGCTGGCCGAACGTCTTGTAGGCGAGCTTGCAGTCGCGAATGGTGGCGCCGCGCTGCAGCGTAACGTTCCCCAGATCGTAGATTTCGTAATCGACGCTCATCGATTGCCCTTTCCGTTTCTTGATGGGCCAGCGCTCATGCAGCGCTGGCCGCCTTCTCTGCCGTGGCGCTCGTGCGTGCAATCACCAGGTACGCGATGCCGGCGACGAGTGCGGCGGAAATCGCAGTGGACAATCCCGGCATCAGGTTTTCAACCGCGAAGGCGCACAGCGACCCTATGCCCCAGGCGATGAACGGCCGGGCGCGCCAGTCTGCATCGGCCTGCGCGCCGCTGCGCAACAGATACTGGTCGACCAGGATGATGGCGCCGATCGGCGGCACCAGGATGCCGAGCAGCGACAGCCACTGGATGAAGAATGCCCAGACGTTGCCGGCGGCGACGACGATGCCGATCGCGCCAAGGATGACAGCCATCACCCGCATGTTGGTGCCGAGAATTCGCGACCAGCCGGTGGCGGCATTGTAGAGGCAGTGCGAACACACCGAGCCGAGATTGGCGTAGAGGAACACGAAGGCGAGAATGCTGAGCCAGGTCAGCTGCTTGCCGTTCATGTAGCCGAACATGTTGTCGACGCCGAACGGGTTGGCGTTGGGCACCGCGAGCGCCGCCGTCATGACGCCGCCGACCAGCATCGCCACGAGATTGGCGAACGGAAATGCACTGAAGGTGGCTGCAAGCGACGCGCGGCTGTTCGGCGCCCAGCGGTTGAAGTCCGCCGTCACCGTGCCGGCATCGATGAACAAGGCCAGCACCACGGTGAGGCCGACGCCCATGGACATCGAGGCGACGCCGTTGTTGCCGGCATAGTTGAGGATGGCGGATGCCGATGTGGTCGATGCCGCATCGATCGCGACCCATAGGCCGAGAATGACGAACAGCGGCACCGACGCCAGCCCGATCCAGTGCAGACCCTTCACGCCGACAAAGGTGATGCCGATATACAGCACGCCGGCAACGATGGTCATGGCGACGTAGTTGAGGCCGTACGTCGAGGAGATCAGCGCGCCGGTGATGCCGGTCTGCACCGCATACCAGCCGAGCAGCAAGGTCGACAGCAGCCCCGAGGCCAGCACATAGCCCTTCTTGCCAAACACAATGCTGGCGATCAGTGCGAAGTTCATGCCGCGGTTGGTGCCGATGAGGCCGAGCGCGCCGACATAGGCGAACATGATGAGATTGCCGATGATCATGGCGGCGAGCGCCGCCTTGAATCCCATGCCCAGCACCAGCAGCGATCCGGTCATCGCGCCGGTGATGATCATGGGAAAGCCGATCCAGACCATGGTGACGGAGAACGCGCTGCGGCGCGCGCTCAACGGCACCGGATCGTGCTCGTATTCGTGACCGAGTAGTTCGTCGATCTGCCCTTCGGCCTGGTGCACGATCCCTGTATTCGCCTCACTGCTCATATCGCCCCCCGATACTGTGTCGTGTGAGATGTGGAAGAAGTCGCCGTGGTCCGCCGCGCCGGCACGAACGAGCGTGCCGGCGCGGCGGCAGGCCGCGTTCAGCGATGCGCGGTACGCTGGTTGGGAATGCCCTCGATCGGACATTCCTCGGTGCCCACCGTTGGCCGGGTCATCGCCTCGACCTGGGCACGGGTGCCTTCCGGATCGGTGATCCAGTTCTTGTAGAAGGTGTACGGACACACCGCATGGCCGCGGCTGTCGTCGCCGGAGTTGATCAGGCCGGTGTAGCCGCGGTGCATCAGCTTGAAGAGATGGTTCTGCGACTGCATGTTGCGGCGGGCGTCGCGGATCAGCGACACCGACAGCTGGGCGTACTGGATACCATTCTCCTCGGTGCCGCACTCGCCGAGCGTACGGCCGTCGAAGCCGATCAGGGCGGAGTGTCCGAAGTAGGAGTAGACGCCGTCGAAGCCCGAGGCGTTGGCCACCGCGACATAGCAGTTGTTGGCCCAGGCCATCGACTTCGAGATCAGGATCTGCTGCTCCTTGGCCGGGTACATGTAGCCCTGGCAGCGGATGATCAGTTCGGCGCCGCGCATGGCGCAGTCGCGCCAGATCTCGGGATAGTTTCCGTCATCACAGATGATCAGGCTGATCTTGAGGCCCTTGGGGCCATCGGAGACATAGGTGCAGTCGCCGGGATACCAGCCCTCGATCGGCACCCACGGCATGATCTTGCGATACTTCTGGACGATCTCGCCCTTGTCGTTCATCAGGATCAGCGTGTTGTAGGGCGCCTTGTTGGGGTGCTCCTCATGGCGCTCGCCGGTCAGCGAGAACACGCCCCACACCTTGGCCTTGCGGCATGCGTCGGCGAAGATCGCGGTTTCCTCGCCCGGCACACTGGAGGCCGTCTCGTACATCTCCTTGGAGTCGTACATGATGCCGTGGGTGGAGTATTCCGGGAAGATTACGAGATCCATGCCCGGCAGGCCGAGCTTCATGCCCTCGACCATCTTCGCGATGTTGCGCGCGTTGTCGAGAACCTCGGCCTTGGTGTGCAGCCGCGGCATCTTGTAGTTGACGACGGCAACGCCGACCGTGTCCTTGCTGCTCGAAATGTCACCATGCAACATGTGTTCGACTCCCTTTCAAGTGAACGACGTAAAACCCGTTAGACCGCCAGACCTGCAGACCGCCAGACCTGCTTGGACCGCTCAATCTGCTTAGACCGCCATGTGACGCTGGATGAGATCGTCGGTGAGCTCGGCGATCGCCCCCTTGGCGACGACGCGCCCCTTCTCGAGCAGCGCGAAGCGATGGGATGCGCGGCGCGCGAACGCGACGTTCTGCTCGACCAGAACCACCGTGATGCCGTGTTCGCGGTTGAGGCGCGTGATCACGTCCTCGATCTGCTCGACGATGTTCGGCTGGATGCCTTCCGTCGGCTCGTCCAGCAGGATCACCTTGGGCTGGGCGAGCAGCGCGCGGGCGATCGCAAGCTGCTGCTGCTGGCCGCCCGACAGGTTGCCGCCATAGCGGTTGAGGAAATCCTTGAGCACAGGAAACAGGTCGATGACCCATTCCTCGATGCCGTCGGGCGCTTTCGCGGCGAAGGTGCCGAGCATCAGGTTCTCCCGCACGGTGAAGCGCGGCAGGATGCCCCGGCCTTGCGGTACATAGGCAATGCCGGCCTTGGCGCGCTGGTAGGTGCGCAGGGCCGAGATGTCCGAACCATCGAGCGCGAGGCGCCCGGTGACGCGGTCCATCAGGCCGAGAATGCTGCGCATCAGCGTCGTCTTGCCGACGCCGTTGCGGCCGAGCACTGACAGGAATTCCCCGGCGCCGACCTTCAGGTTGATGCCCTGCAGCGCCCGGCTGTTGCCATAGAAGGCGTCGACATCCGCCAGCTCAAGCATTGGTGATGCCTCCCGATCCGAGATAGGCGCGACGGACGTCGGGATGCGCCTCGACCTCCGCGGCGGTGCCTTCCGCCAGCAGCTGTCCCATGTGCATCACCGAGATGATGTCTCCAATCGCCTTGACGAAGCCCATGTCGTGCTCGACCACCACCAGCGTGTGCCGGCCCTTGAGCCGCGCAAACAGCTCGGCGGTCTTGCGCGTCTCCTGCGCAGTCATGCCCGCGGTCGGCTCGTCCATCAGGATGAGCTCGGCGTCCTGGGCGACCAGCATGCCAATCTCCAGCCACTGGGTCTGGCCATGCGACAGGTACGATGCCGGCTGCTCGAGCTGGTCGGTCAGGCCGATCAGTTCGGCGAGACGCTCGACCTCCGCCTGCCCGGCGCGGCGCATATCCCAGCGCAGGTTGGCGAGCACGCCGGGCCGGCGCGCCCGCGCCACCTCGAGGTTCTCGCTCACCGTCAGCTCGCGGAACACGCTCGGCACCTGGAATTTGCGGCCGACACCGGCGCGCGCGATCTGGTGCTCCTCCAGCGCATTGAGCGCCGTGCCGTCAAACACCACGCTGCCCGAGGTCGGCTTGACCTTGCCGCAGATGATGTCGAGCGCCGTGGTCTTGCCGGCGCCGTTGGGGCCGATCAGGCAGCGCAGCTCGCCCTTGCGTACGTTCATGGTGAGCTGGTTGAGCGCCTTGAAGCCGTTGAAGGACACGCAGACGTCGCGCAATTCGAGATGGGTGGTCATGCGCTGCCCTCCGTGGTCTGGCCGACGCTCTCGGCGACGCCGTGCGTGGCCTGCCGGCGCTGCGCGATCCAGCGCCAGGCGCCCTGTGCGAAGCCGGCGAGGCCCTTGGGCAGGAACAGGACGACGAGGACGAACAGCGCGCCCATCACCAGCGTCCAGGTTTCGAGGAATGCGGCGGATTCCGACAGCGCGCCCTGCATGCCCGCGACCAGCACCGCGCCGAGGAAGGCGCCGACGAGGCTCTGGCGGCCGCCGACGGCGCACCACACCACCACCGACAGCGACAGCTGCACGCCGAGGAAGGTCGGCGAGGCAAACTCCATCACCACCGTGTAGAGCATGCCGGCGAGGCCCGCGATCGCTGCCGACAGCGCGAACACGAAGATCTGGTAGCCGGCGACGTCGTAGCCGAAGTAGCGCACCCGGCTCTCGTGATCGCGAATCGCCTGGACGATGAGGCCGGCCTTGGTACGGGTGAAGGCGAACGCGACCAGCAGGCTGAGCAGGACGCAGCTCGCCACCAGATAGTAGGTCGCGCGGCCGTAGGCATCGAAGGCAATCCCGAAAATCTCGAGCTGGGCGAGATCGGTGATGCCGTTGAAGCCGCCGGTGTAGCTCTGCTGATCGATGATCACGAGATTGAGCACCACCATGGTGGCGAGCGTGATGATCGAGACGTAGACGCCGGTGACGCGACTGCGGAAGATGAACCAGCCGAGCGCGGCCGCGACCAGCGCCGGGACGAGGATGCCGGCGGCGAGCGCGAACGGCAGCGACTTGAACGGTACCCAGAACCACGGCAGCGACGGCACGTTGTTCCAGACCATGAAGTCCGGCAGGCCGCTCGAGCCGGTGTGCACCGGAATGGTCTTGAGCTTCAGCGCCATCGCCATGGCATAGGAGCCGATGCCAAAGGTCATGGCCTGCCCGAGATTGAGGATGCCGCCATAGCCCCATGACAGCGCCAGCGATACCGTGAGAATGCCGAGCACGAGATAGCGGGCGATCTTGTTGAGCAGGAAGTCGTTGTTGAGGATCAGCGGCAGTGCGAACACCAGCGCGCAGACGATGAGCAGCGGCGCGATCTGGGTGCCGAGACGCTGCAGTCCGTTGGGGGAAGTCTTCGATGACATGGACAGCAATCTGGTCTCAGGCGCGCACGCGCGTGGTGAACAGCCCTTCGGGCCGGAAACGGATGAGAACGACGATGGCGAGCAGCACCAGCGCCTTGGCCACGGTGTCGTTCTGCAGGAAGGCGATGGCGCCGGAGAGCTCGCCAAGGGCGAAGGCGCTGAACACCGTGCCGGCGAGGCTCTGCACACCGCCGAGCACCACCACCATGAAGGCGTCGACGACATAACCCGTGCCCATGTCCGGCGACACGCTCTTGAGCGGCGACACCAGCGCCCCGGCGAGCCCCGCAAGGCCCGCGCCATAGGCGAACGTCAGCGCGTAGATGCGCTTGGCGTTGATACCGAAGGAGGCCGCTACCGAGCGGTCCTGCATGATGGCGCGCAGCTTCATGCCGACCGTAGTGCGGTTCATCAGCATCCAGGTCGCCGCGAACAGCACCAGCGCGGCGACAAACAGGAACACGCGATAGGACGACACCGCGAGACCGAACACATCCATGCTGTCGGCCAGCGACGGCGGCAGCTGGACATAGCGCAGCTCGCTGCCGACCATCAGCCGCACGCCCTGCTGCAGCATGATGCCGACACCCCAGGTCGCGAGAATCGTATCGAGCGGCCGGTTGTTGAGCAGACTGAGGACGTAGCGTTCGATGACCCAGCCGATCGCCGCCACGACGATGAAGATCGGAACGAGGCTCGCCAGCAGGCCGAGCCCGAAAGTGGTCTGGAACAGCCAGGCGGTGTAGGCGCCGAGCATGACGAACTCGCCATGCGCGAGATTGATGATGCCCATCGAGCCGTAGATGATCGACAGTCCCATCGCCACGAGCAGCAAAATCGATCCGATGCTGAGGCCCGTGATGATCTGTTCGAAGAATTGGTCCACGCGCGTGTCTCCGTGAAGTCGGCCGCCGGCAGGGAGATGCCGGCGGCCGTCGTTCGCCCCCAGCCGTCAGCTCTTCTCGACGAGGCCCTTCTCGGTGCAGACCTGCCCGGGATAGGCGGCGTACGGCACCGGCTTCAGCCACTCCTTGGCTTCGACGAGAATTTCGAACTGGCCGTTGGACTTGGCCTGCGCGATCTTCGGCCACAGCCAGGTGTGCAGATTCTCGCCTTCGATCCGCACCTTGCCCTGGGGCGCGATGGTCTCGGCACCCTTGACCGCGTCACGGATGTTCGGGGGCGTGATGTCGCTCGGCGCCAGCTTCTCGACTGCCTGCTTGAACAGGTAGGTCTGGAAGTAGCAGGCTTCCGACACGAAGTGCGTCACCTTGTCGGCGCCCCAGCGCTTCTGGTAGGCGGCGACGAACTTCTCGTTCTCAGGCGACTTGTGCACCTGGAAATAGGGAGCGGAGGTGAAGTGGCCGGCGGCCGCCTCGCCGCCCATCGCCGCCACCTCGTTCTCCGAGGTGGTCAGGCTCGCCATCGGCATCTTCTCGGGATCGAGGCCCGCGGCGCGGTATTGGCGGTGCAGCGCGACCACCGAATCGCCGACCACGGTCGAGAAGATCACGTTCGGCTGGGTCGAGCGGATCTTGTTGATCACCGACGAGAATTCCGAATGGCCGAGCGGCACGTACTCTTCGGCAACGACCTCGCCGCCGTACTTCTCCAGCAGCTTCTTGCAGTAGTTGTTCTCTTCCTTCGGATAGATGTAGTTCGAGCCGATCAGGTAGAACTTCTTGCCGAACTTCTTGATCAGCCAGGGGACGAACTCGTCCTGCTGCTGGTTCGGCACGGCACCGGTGTAGATGACGTTCTTGGAGCACTCGCGGCCCTCATAAAGGGTCGGATACCAGTAGAGATTGTTCTGGCGCTCGAACACCGGCAGCACCGCCTTGCGGCTCGCGGAGGTGTAGGAGCCGAACACGCTGACGCACTTGTCGCCGACGACCAGCTTGCGCGCCTTCTCGGAGAAGGTCGCGGGATCCGATGCCGGATCTTCGATGATGGGAACAATCTTGGCGCCCTTGATGCCGCCGGCCGCGTTGATCTCCTCGATCGCCAGCAGCGTCGCCTTGTTCAGCGATTCCTCGATGATCGCCGTGGTGCCGGTGAGCGAGAACAGCACGCCGACCTTGATTTCACCGCCGGCGGCGCGGGCGAGATCGGCATTCTTGATCCAGATGTGCGGCAGGCCTGTTCCCGCGAACACGCCCAGCGCTGCCGCATTCTTCATCAAACTCCGTCGCGTAATACTCATGCATTTTGCTCCTGGAATGAAAAAACAAAAAGCCCTCCCGATGCGCGCTGACGCGAGCATTGGGAGGGCTTTGTTGCCGGTTGTCATGTTGGCGGCTGTGTCGCCGCCGGTCCCCGCTATTGGGGATCAGTGTTGCGGATCGTAGCCAAGCAATTCGAAGGAGTCAACGATGGCTGCAGCAACTGCACTCGCGGACACGCGACGATCCATCGCTTGTCTGCGAATGAAGCTGTAGGCTTCGGTTTCCGGCATCTGCCGCGTCGCCATCAGGATGGCCTTAGCTCGCTCGACGGTGCGCATCGAACGCAGATTCTCGTCGAGCTTTTCGATCTTGCTGCGCAGCCGCTTCTCGTAGCCGAACTGGCTGCGCGCCAGCACGAGGCTCGAGAGCACCGCATTCGACGTGAACGGGCGCGACAGCACCGCGTTGGGCGTCGCATGGGACAACGCTTCTGCCTGAATCGCCTCGGTCTGCGGCACGATGACGACCAGCGCCGAGCGCGCATCACCGGGAATCCACGGCAGGCGGCGCGCGAGATCCGGACAGTAGTCGCAGTAGACGACATCGGCGTCGCCCGGCACGCTTTCGGGCATCGGCCACACCTGGCGGACGCGCATGCGGAACCGCTGCAGCTCGCGCAGCAGCAGGCTGGTCTGATCGTCGACCGGCGCGACGACGACCACGCTGAGATCGGCGAGCTCCTGCACCATCGATTTGCGGCCGGCCATCTCGCGATTGCCGGCCGGCTTGCGCATGGTTTCGGTCATTGGGCGTGTCCTGACTGCGCCGTGGCCCGTCCGTAGCCGATCAGGAAGGGATCGGCGTGAACTGCTTCCTTTGATTGATTGATGACGTCGAACTGGCCGCTGCGGTTGGCGCGGCCGATCCGGGTCCACAGGTCGGTGTGGCCGGACATCGGGTTCACGGTCACCGCACCTTGCGGTGCATCATAACTGCTGCCGAACACCATGGCGCGCAGCACCTCGGTGTCCAGCGAATTGGCCTGTTCCAGCGCCCGGGCGAACAGCTGCACCTGGAAGTAGGAGGCCTCGGCGCACATGTTGGTGGACGCGTCGTCGCCATAACGCTTCTTGAATTGCCGTACGAAGGCGTTGTTGGCGTTGCCTTCGATCCCCTGGAAGTAGGACGCCGCGGTGATGTGGCCCTCGCCGACATCGAAGCCCATGGCGGCGATCTCGGCTTCGGTCGTGGTCAGGCTGGCGATCGGTACCTGCTTGGGATCGAGGCCGACATTGGCATAGGCCTGGTAGAGATGGACGGTGCCCTCCCCCACCACGGTGGAGAAGATGACGTCGGGACGAATGCGGCGAATGTCCTGGATGATCGGAAGGAAATCCTGCCAGCGGGCATGGACGCTGACATAGCGCTCGCCGACCACCGAGCCGCCATTGGCCTTGAGCAGCTCGCGCATCACGCGGTTGGATTCGCGGGGATAGATGTAATCGGAGCCGACGAAGTAGAAGCGGCTGCCGAAATTGTCCATCAGGTGGCGGCACAGCGCCAGGCTGTTCTGATTGGGCGAGGCGCCGGTATAGATGACGTTGGGCGAGGCCTCGAAACCTTCATAGAGTGTCGGGTACCACAGCAGGCCGTTGAGCCGCTCCACCACCGGCAGCACCGCCTTGCGGCTCGACGAGGTGTAGCAGCCGAATATGGTGGAGACCTCGTCCTCGATCATCAGCCGCTTGGCGTAATGACCATAGGCGAGCGAATCGGAGCCGGGATCATAGGCGACGGGAACGAGCTCGCGGCCGCACACCCCGCCCGCGGCATTGATCTCGTCGATCGCCAGCAGCGTGCCCCGGTACTGGGTCTCCTCGATCACCGACATGAAGCCTGTTCGCGAAAACAGCACGCCGATCCGCCAGGGGGCGGATGTTTCCTGAGAGAGGTTGGCCATGGACAGACCCTCGATCTCAAAGAGTGACGGGAACGAAAATGACTCTTGAACGCGCGTTTCCGTAAAAAGATTGCATGCGATCCGGATGGAAACAAGCACAGCTTTTCATCGTTGCGTCATCAAGTGGCACAACGTGCGCTTGCCGGCGTGATCAAATCATGGGCCGCGGTTGCACGAAATGTTGCACGGGATACATTCGCCCGTGACCGTCGGTTGCTTTTTGCAGGCCTTTGCTCCGGCGCGGCGATGTGACGGCCGCGCCGTCCACGTGCGATTGCGCTCTGACATAATAATATGTGCGCGCTGGAACAATCCTGAACCATCCGGGCTGCTTTAAACGCCGCCACGCCGGATCGGACACGGACCGTCAGGCCGTGCGGCGGTCCTCATAATTGGCAAGCCCCAGCAGCGCCGGCGACTCGTCCATGATCACGACAGTCGGGATACGTTCGAGATAGGATTGAAAGCGCCCCTTGTCTTCGAAGCGCGCGCGAAACGGCGATGCGGCGAAGACATCGACAAAGCGCTGGACAATCCCGCCGGCGAGATAGATGCCACCGGTGGCCCCGATGGTCACCGCAAGATTGCCCGCCACCGTGCCGAGCATCGCGCAGAACATCCGCAGCGTCGCAACGCAGGTCGGATCGGTGCCGCGAATGGCCTGGTCGGTGATCTCCGCCGGCGACAACGGCTGCGCCGGCTGGCCCGCGACCGTGCACAGCGCTTCGTAGAGATTGACGAGGCCGGGCCCCGACAGCACGCGCTCGGCGGAGACATGCGACCAACGCCGCCGCAGCGCCACGATCACGGCATCTTCCTCCGCCGTCACTCCCGGCAGCGTCACATGCCCGCCTTCGCCCGCCACCAAGGCCCAGCCGCCCCGGTCCGGCACCAGCGAGCTGACGCCGAGACCGGTCCCCGGACCGATCGCGCCGATCGGGCCATGCGCGCCGGCGATCGCCGGGCCGATCGGGCGGCAGCTCGCCGCCGGCAGGTAGGGGATCGCGGCGGCGACCGCAGCGAAATCGTTGATGACCCGCAGCGACAACAGCCCGAGCGCCGTTTTCAGCGCCGCGATCGAGAACGACCAGCTCTGGTTGGTGAGATGGATTTCGTCGCCGAGAATCGGAGCGGCAATGGCGAGCACGCCGGTCGCGGGCTGCATATCGGCCGGCAGCCGCGACAGATAATCGGCCAGCGCATCCTGCAGCGTCGGATAATCCCGCACCGCGACATGGGACAGCGCGCGATAGGCGCCCCGCTCGGCAATCGCGAAGCGCGCATTGGTGCCGCCGATGTCGGCGATGACGCGCCGGCCGTTCGGTGCCGCGCTCATCGCACCGCCTCTCGCGGGCAGATCCGGATCGGACGAAGGCGGCAGGACACGAACGGCGTCATCGGCATGATCGGGCAGTTGGAGCGGCGACAAGGGCGGGACGGCGCGGTCGGCGGGGCGCCCCACCACCGCAGTGACAACATGATGTGTCATCAAGGCGACGGCGAGGCGTCAAGTCCTTGACAACGCATTGTTTGGTAAAGGGTTCCTTCCGCGGCCAGGCCTTGCCTATTTCCCCGGACGGCCTAGCCTTGCCCGGCAGATGACGGAGTATCCATGACCGCCGCCCC
Source organism: Bradyrhizobium sp. U87765 SZCCT0048 (assembly GCF_018131225.1). Lineage (GTDB taxonomy): Bacteria > Pseudomonadota > Alphaproteobacteria > Rhizobiales > Xanthobacteraceae > Bradyrhizobium_A. The sequence continues at coordinate 234,146 of NZ_JAFCMM010000002.1, forward strand.
CTCCTCCCCGATCGGACGACGCCTCAGCGTGCGCGCGCTGCTGGTCGGCGATCGCCTCAACGCCAGCGGCTTCGAAGCCCGCGACATGATCTCGACCACCCCGGTGGCGTTCCGGGTGCAGAACGACGGCATGGCCGTGCTGTTCCGCTATGGCGTGGTGGTGCTGATCGGGCTGACGCCGGACGAGCAGGCCGGGTTCCTCTCCGCACTCAAGCCGCGCATCATCAGCGAATTCGTGCGCTACGAGGAAGAGGCAACCGAGGTCGAACTCGGCGACGATCCCGGCGACGTCGTGCCTCCCGGCGGCCCGATCCGGATCGCCTCGCTGTCCAACGACCGCCTGCTGCTGGTCGCCGACGCCCTCGCCAAGAGCACGGTGCTCGCCCATGACGAGCGCCGTGTCGCCGCCGTGTTCGATGTCATCGAGCCGTTCGCGCGCGAACTCGCCGAGCGCGGCCGCACCCCGCACGACCGCACCGCGATGCTCAAGCTGATCGGCAACGCGCTGCTGGTGCAGCAGCGCGTGTCCGGCCGCGTTGCCGTGACCGAGAAGCCCGATGCGCTGTGGGACAAGCCGGAGCTCGAGCGGCTCTATACCCGCCTCGAAGATGAGTACGAGCTGCAGGAGCGCGTCGAGGCACTCGACCGCAAGCTCACGGTGATCGCCGAGACCGCCCAGGCGCTGACCGACATGATCGACACCCGCCGCACGCTGCGGCTGGAGTGGGCGATCGTCGGCCTTATCAGCTTCGAGATCGTGCTGACGCTGTACCAGCTGTTCGTCGGCCGCGGCCACTAGAGCCGCGTTCTCGTTTGATGGGAACGCAAACGCGCTCGAAATTCCTGCCCTGAAGCATTTTCTTCACGCGAACCGGTGCCCACTTCGCTCGAAAACGCTCTGGATGCACCGACGCCCGGCTGCGCCGGCGCGCGAACCGAGCGCCGGCGATCACGCCTTCCATCGACCCGCGCTACGGCGCGCGGCCGGCGGGCTTCTGACCGAGCCGCACCGCCTCGTTGTGGTCGGTGGCGGCGCGCTCGGTGTCGCCCTTGGCGCGGTAGGCGATGGCGCGATTCTCATAGGCGACGGCATAGGACGGATCGAGTGCGATGGCGTGGCTGCAGTCGGCGATGGCGCGGTCGTCGTCACCCTTGGCATGATAGGCCGCGCCGCGGCCATTGTAGGCGAGCGCATATTTCGGATCGAGCGTGATCGCCTGATCGTAGTCGACGATGGCCCGGTCGTTGCTGCCCTTGGCCTGGTAGGCGTTGCCACGACCGTTGTAGGCACTGACGTATTTCGGATCGAGCGCGATCGCCTGGTCATAGTCGGCGATGGCGTGATCGTTGTCGCCCTTGGCCTTGTAGGCATTGCCGCGGTTGTTGTAGGCGAACGCGAATTTCGGATCGATCGCGATCGCCTGGCTATAGTCGGCGATGGCGTGATCGTTGTCGCCCCGCGCCTTGTAGATGTTGCCGCGGCTGTTGTAGGCGTTGATGAACCTCGGATCGAGCGCGATCGCCTGGCTATAGTCGGCGAGAGCGTGGTCGTTGTCGCCCTTGGCGAGGTAGGTGTTGCCGCGGTTGTCGTAGGCGAGGACGAACTTCGGGTTGAGCGCGATCGCCTGATCGTAATCGGCGATGGCGCGATCGTTGTCGCCCTTGGCTTTATAGGCGTTGCCGCGGTTGTTGTAGGCATTGGCGTACTTCGCATCGAGTGCGATCGCCTGTTCGTAGTCGGCGATGGCGCGGTCATATTCGCCGACCGCCTGGCGCACGTTGCCCCGGTTGTTGTAGGCCAGCGCGAATTTCGGATCGAGCTCGATCGCGTGATCATAGTCGGCGATGGCGTTGCCGCTGTCGCCCTTGTTCTGATAGGCGAGAGCACGGTCGTAGTACGCGGCCACCGCCGCCGATCCGACGAAACGTCCGGACTGGATCGCCTTGGTGCAGGCCGCCACCTGCTCGTCCCAGGGAATGTCCGGGTTGCCCGTGCAGCGCCAGTCCTTCAGGGTTTCCGCCGCAACGGGGAAAGCCGAGGCGGCCGACAGCAACGCCGCTGCCGCCGCCCCGGTCAGATGCGCACGCGCGCACCGCACAATTCGAGCCATGAACCGCTATCGACCTCGCGCAAGCCGGGATCTGGCAGCACGCCGGCGCACGGAAACGCCGCCGGCCACCCTGCCCGTTTTCCACAACGACTCTCACGGTAGAGTCAGCCGATCAAAAGTTCCACCGCCATTTTGTTTACATTCATATCTATGGCGCTGCGCGCCACAGGGCACAAAAGTGGCGCCGTCGATCGGACGGCGCCGCTCTTGGTAATGCTCGCAAACGCAAAAGGCTCAGATGTCGAAGAACACCGTCTCGTTGTCGCCTTGCAGGGTGACGTCGAAGGTGTAGACCACCTGGCCGTCACGGATGCTGCGCTTCGCAATCAAGGTCTGCCGCCGCGCCGGATTGTCGACGAGGTTGAGCACGGGGTCGGCGGCATTGGCCGCGGTCTCGTCGGAGAAGTACAGCCGCGTGCACAGACCGATGTTGATGCCGCGCGCCACGATCCAGACATTGATATGGGGCGCCTGGGGCGCGCCGCCGCCCCCCTTCACCGCACCGGGCTTGATGGTGTCGAAGGTGTAGAGGCCGGTCTCGAAATGCGAGCCCGCGCGGCCCCAGCCGCGAAAACTCGACGCCAGCGGATTGGCCTGGCCATCCGCCGGATGGTTGTAGCGGCCACTCGCGTCGGCCTGCCAGATCTCCAGCAGCACGTCGCGCAGCGGCGCCCCCGCGCCGTCGATGACACGGCCCTCGATGCGGATGCGCTCGCCCGGCGTCTCCGGGCCCGCCAACACGCTGGTGAAATTCTTCTCGAAGATGTCGAACCCGGCCATGTCGGGGATCAGGCCGATATGGACATACGGCCCGGCGGTCTGCGACGCGGTTTCCTTCAGATAAGGCAACGCCTGCACCATGATCAGTTTCCTTCCGGGCGGTTTTCGAAGAACGTCGAGCGCTGGCCGCGCAGCACGATATCGAAGCGATAGGTCAGGAGGTCGAGCGGCGCACTGGCGTGCAGATCGAGCGGCGCCACCAGACGATCGAGCGCGTCCTTGTCCGGCACGGCCTGGAGGATCGGGCAGGTGCGGATCAGCGGATCGCCCTCGAAATACATCTGGGTGATCAGGCGCTGGGCGAACCCCGAGCCGAAGATCGAAAAGTGGATGTGGGCCGGCCGCCAGCTGTTGATGTAGTTGCGCCACGGATAGGGGCCGGGTTTGATGGTGCGGAAATAGTAGTAGCCGCTGTCGTCGGTCAGCGCGCGGCCGCAGCCGCCGAAATTGGGATCGACCGGCGCGAGATACGTGTCCTTCTTGTGGCGGTAGCGGCCGCCGGCGTTGGCCTGCCAGAATTCCACCAGCGTGTGCGGCACGCCGCGGCCGGTCTCGTCGAGGACGCGGCCATGCACCACGATGCGCTCGCCGATGGGATCGCCGGTCTTGGCGTAGTTGCGGATCAGGTCGTTGTCGAGCGGGCCGAGGTCGTTCTGGCCGAACACCGGGCCGGTGCGCTCGGACAGGCCGGCATCGAACGACAACAGCGCATAGCGCGGCGAACGCAGCACCGACGACTTGTAGCCCGGCGCATAGGCCGGCGGGTGGATCGAGCGGTCGCGCTCGAAAAAGCCGCCCTGGCCGAGACGGGGCAGCGGCTGGTTACTGTCGCGATCCTGCGGATCGAAGCGAAAATTCTGGATGGTCATGCCTGCGTCATCCTCCCTGCAATGGCCGCAGCCGCGCGGGGCGCTGCGGATTTGCCGGGATCATCGACCGCCCTATTCTCAAAATATAGAGATGGATTATCATATATTGCATGAGCAAAATCGATCATTTGGCGCTCGACGGCCATGCCCTGAAGCTGTTCCTGGCCGTGCTGGAGGAAGGTTCGGTCACAGCCGCCGCCACCCGGCTCGGCCTGACCCAGTCGGCCGTCAGCCACAGCCTGCAGAAGCTGCGCCGCATCGTCGGCGATCCGCTGTTCGCCAAGTCCGGCCGCGGCATCGTCGCCACCGCCCATGCCCACGCGCTGGCGGCGCGCGCCCGCACCCTGCTCGACGACATGCGCCAGTTCGCCGGCGCGGCGACTTTCCGCCCGGCCGGCGCCCGGCTGACGCTGACCATCGCCGCCAACGACTTCCAGCGCGACCTGCTGCTGCCCGGCTTCTTCCAGCGGGTCGAGGCCGCGGTCGCGAGCTTCAGCCTGCGGGTGATCCCGTCGCAATCGCCGTCGGCGGCGATGCTACGCGAGGGACGCTGCGACCTCCTGATCACGCCGTTGCCGCCATCGGGCATCGACATCGTCCAGAAGCGCCTGCTGCAGGATCACTATGTCTGCTTCTACGACAGCAAGGTACGCGCGGCCCCGGCGACGCGGGCCGCCTATCTTGCGGCGCGGCACATCACCGTGGTCTACACCGACAATGAGCGGCTCGATTTCGACCGCCGCCTCGCCGCCGGCGGCATCCGCCGCGACATCGCGATTTCGGTGCCGAACTTCAGCGGCGTACCGGCATTCCTGCACGGCTCCGACATGCTCGCCAGCATGCCGAGCCTGCTGGCCAGCCAGCTGATGCGCGACTTCGCTGGGGTCGATATTCCGCTGACGGCGAAGCCCGCGCGCAAGACGGCAACCACGAAGGCTTCGACCAGCAAGGTTTCGGCCCTCAAGACCCGCCCCCTCGCGGAATTGCCGATGTACATGGTCTGGCACCAGCGCTTTCACAAGGATCCGGCGCACAGCTGGCTGCGCGAACAGCTGGAGGCGAGCGTGACCGGCGCACGCGATGGCGACACATCGCGCACGAAGCCGCGTTGAAACGCCGCCGCGCTGAAACGCCGCCGCGCTCAGGCCTCGGTGCGCGCCGCCACCGCCGCCAGATCCGCGGACGCCGCGGCAAGCTTGTCGATGACCTTGTCCAGCACCGCCGCTTCCCGCGGCGTCAACGCCGCGAGCAGCGCCTCTTCCCGCGCCAGCGCCAGCGGCACCACGCGGTTGTAGAGCGTGCGGCCGGCGGCGGTGAGCCGCGCGATGCGCTCGCGGCCGTCGTCGGGATCGCGAAACCGGCGCACGATGCCCCGCCCTTCCAGCCGCTGCATCGCCCGGCTGACCTGCATCTTGTCGAGCGTCGTCTGCCGCAACACCTCGCGGGTGGCGATCTCCTCGCGGGTGCCGAGCACCGCCAGCAGCCGCCACTCCGGCCGCGTCAGCGCAAAGCGTTCGGCATAGACCTCGGCCACCGCCAGCGACACCAGCTCGGCAACCCGCGCCAGCCGATAGGGAAAGTAGCCCTGCAGATCGAGCGTCGGCGCCGCGCCGCCCGCCTCATCCAGTCGTTGCCGGCCACGCGCCATGCTGTGCTCCCAAATCATCGCCGTCACCGGAGCCTGCCGCCGCCACGAACGGTTTGATCCAGATCAAGGAAGGCAAATAGTAACACTTGTTACGAATTGGCGACACCACGGAGCATCCCATGCAGATCGAGAAAATCCATCACGTCGCCTATCGCTGCGTCGACGCCAAGGCGACCGCCGACTTCTACAAAACAGTCCTGAACATGGACCTGCTCGGCGCCATCGCCGAGGACAAGGTGCCTTCGACCAAGGCCCCCGATCCCTACATGCACATCTTTCTCGACGCCGGGAACGGCAACATCCTGGCGTTCTTCGAACTGCCGAAGTCGCCGCCGATGGGCCGCGATCCGAACACGCCGGACTGGACCCAGCACATCGCGTTTCAGGTCGCCGACCTCGCCGCGCTCGACGAGGCCAAGGCACGCGCCGAGGCCGCCGGCCTCGCCGTCGTCGGCATCACCGACCACACCATCTTCAAGTCGATCTATTTCCGCGACCCCAGCGGCCACCGCATCGAGGTCGCCGCCTGGACAGCGACCGCCGACCAGCTCGGCCGCATGAAGTCGGTCGCGCGCGACATGGTCGAGGAATGGTCGCGCACCAGGACGCCGCCGCGCCACACCGCCTGGCTGCACGAGAAAGAATTCGCGGGTGCGGACTAACACAAGCCCAGGCGCGACGCCTCCTTCCATCACGCCGAGCGGCTCACTCCGTCATCCTGAGGTGCGAGCGCCAGCGAGCCTCGAAGGATGAACGGCCACCGAGCAGCAGGCTCCCGGGCCGTCGCCCTTCGAGGATCCGGCAAGACGGGACCACCTCAGGGTGACGGATCGACGCCATCATGCGTCGCCGCTCTCGGCCAGCAAAACTGGCCGGTCACAGACCTCAACCAATGAAAACAGGAGAAACACCCATGGGACAGATCGCCCTCGCCGCCAAGGTTTCGCACGTGCCCTCGCTGCTGCTGTCGGAGCAGGGCGACAGTCCGCTGAAGGAGGCCCGCAGGGAGGCCGTCGGCTCGCTGCGCGAGATCGGCCGGCGCGCCCGCGAGCGCGGCGTCACGACCTTCGTGGTGTTCGATACCCACTGGCTGTCGAACTTCGGCTACCACATCAACGCCAACGCCCACCATCGCGGCACCTACACCAGCCACGAGGCGCCGCACATGATCAGGGATTTGCGCTACGACCTGCCGGGCAACCCGGCGCTGGCCGACGCCATCGCCGCCAGCGCCCGGCGCAACGACCTCAACGTGCTCGCCCATCAGGTGCCGACGCTCGGGCTGGAATACGGCACCATCGTGCCGATGCATTACATGAACGACGGCTGGGCGAAGGTCGTATCGGTGGCATCGCCGCTGTTCACCTCGGTCGAGGAGAGCCGCCGCCTCGGCGAAGCGGTGCGCCGCGCCGTCGAACAGTCGGACGAGCGCGTCGCTGTCCTCGCCAGCGGCTCGCTGTCTCACCGCCTGTGGCCGAACCGCAACCTCGGCCCGGAGGCATGGACCAGCATCGCCAGCGAATTCAACCGTCAGGTCGACCTGCATGTACTGGAGCTGTGGCGCCAGCGCCGCTACCGCGAGTTCGTCGCCATGCTTCCGGACTATGCCGTGAAGTGCAATGGCGAAGGCGGCATGGCCGATACCATCATGCTGTTCGCGGCGCTCGGCTGGGACACCTTCGATGGCCATGCCGAACAGATGTGCGACTATTTCGCCGCGAGCGGCAGCGGCCAGGTCAACGTCGAATTCCATCTCGACGCAGCCTGAGTCCAGCTGTCTCTGGGGCGCGGCCGGTCAGCCGGCGCGCCCTGCGAGCTGCGTCGCGGCGGGCGCGGCGACAGGAGGCGGCAGCGCGCTGTCGGCCGCGGCCGGCAGATCGTCGACCTCGCGGCCGGCGAGTACCGCGGCCATGCGCTCGCGGTCGATGGCGTTTTCCCAGCGCGCCACCGTCATGCAGGCCACCGCGTTGCCGATCATGTTGGTGATGGCGCGCGCCTCGGACATGAAGCGGTCGATACCGAGCAGCAGCGCGAGGCCTGCGACCGGCAGGGTGTGGGTCGACGACAGCGTCGCCGCCAGAGTGACGAAGCCGGCGCCAGTGACCGCCGCCGCGCCCTTCGAGGTCAGCAGCAACACCGCCAGCAGCGCCAGCTGTTGCTCCAGCGGCAGCGGAATGTTCATCGCCTGGGCGATGAACAGCGCCGCCATGGTCAGGTAGATCGCGATTCCGTCGAGATTGAACGAATAGCCGGTCGGCACCACGAGACCGACCACGGACTTGGAGACGCCGAGGTTTTCGAGCTTGGTCATCAGGCTCGGCAACGCGCTCTCGGATGTCGAGGTACCCAGCACCAGCACGATTTCACGGCGGATGTACACCAGCAGCCGCCACAGGCTGAAGCCGCTGAGACGCGCGATGGCACCGAGCACGCCGAAAATGAACAGTGCGCAGGTGGCATAGAAGCACAGCATCAGCAGGCCGAGCTGCTGCAGCGAGCCGATGCCGTACTTGCCGATGGTGAAGGCCATGGCGCCGAACGCGCCGAGCGGCGCGAAATACATGATGACTTCGATCACCCCGAACAGCGCCTCGGCAACCTCGTCGAGCATGCGCACGATCGCGCCGTCGCTGCGCCCGGTGCGCACCAGCACAAGGCCGAACACCACCGACACCAGCAGCACCTGCAGCACGTCGCCGCTGGTCAGGGCGCTGACGAAGGTCTCCGGCACCATCTTCATGATGAAGTCGACGAAATGCAGCTTCTCGCCGCTGCCGACATAACTCGACACCAGCGAGGCATTGAGCGACTGCGGATCGACATTGAGCCCATCGCCGGGGCGGACGATGTTGCCGACCACGAGGCCGACGATCAGCGCCAGCGTCGATACCACCTCGAAGTAGATCAGCGCCTTGAGCCCGATGCGGCCGACGTCGCGCATGCTGCTCATCTTGGCGATGCCGGTGACCACGGTGACGAACACGATCGGCGCGATCATCATGCGGATCAGCTTGATGAAGACGTCGCCGAGCGGCTTCATCACCACGCCGATGTCCGGGAAGAAGCGCCCGACCAGCACGCCGACGACGATCGCGAGCAGAACCTGGCCATAGAGGCGTTTGTGGAACGGCTTGCGGGGATGGCGGGGTGCGGTGTCGAGGGTCGCAGTCGTCATGAAGGTCCTCCCGGAACGGCGCCTGTCTGCGCAGGCGCGCGAGCGCACCGTAGAGAGGGCAGCCGCGAGCGGCCAATGCGTGTTTTCGATGGTTTGATGCCGGAAACGGATGAGGCGCGGCCGCCGCGCTGATATATAGAGTCGATCATGACTGGCGCGGCCGCGCGGCCGGAGCGCTTCCCTGTATGGCGGAACGCGACGGCCGTCGCAGGCGTGCACTGACGGTTTGCCCGGACCATGCCGATGCCCATGCCCATCACCGAACGCGGCCCCTCGCCTTTCCTCGACGGCTTTCGCCTGATCGATGTCGCGGTGGCGCCGGGCCTGACCATCCGCGCCGCGGTCGGCGGCGACGGCCCGCCGCTGCTGCTGCTCCACGGCCATCCCCAGACCCATGTGACCTGGCGCAAGATCGCGCCGCAACTGGCACGCCGTTACACGGTGATCGCCGCCGACCTGCGCGGCTATGGCGACAGCAGCAAGCCGGATGGCGGGCCGGATCACATCAACTACAGCAAGCGCGAGATGGCGCGCGACCAGGTGGCGGTGATGAAGGCGCTCGGCCATGACCGCTTCGCCGTCGTCGGCCATGACCGCGGCGCGCGGGTCGCCCATCGCATGGCGCTCGACCACCCGCAGGCCGTGACCCGGCTCGCGCTATTCGACATCGCACCGACCCGGACGATGTACGAGCGCACCGACAAGGCGTTCGCGACACGCTATTTCTGGTGGTTCTTCCTGATCCAGCCGGCGCCGCTGCCGGAGCGCATGATCGGCGCCGATCCCGAGTTCTTCCTGCGCCACCACATCGCCGGCCAGCTCAAGACCGAGGGCGCGACCGAGCCGGCAGCGTTCGACGAATATCTGCGCTGCTACCGCGATCCGGCGACGCGGCACGCGATCTGCGAGGACTATCGCGCCGCCGCGACCATCGATCTCGTCCATGATGCCGACGATGCCGATCGCCGGGTGACCGCGCCGCTGCTGGCGATCTGGGGCGCCAAGGGCACCGTCGGCCAGCTCTACGACGTGCTGGCGACATGGCGCGAGAAGGCGACCGACGTCAGCGGCCGCGCCTTCGCCTGCGGACACTCGCCGCAGGAGGAAATGCCGATGGAGACGCTGGCCGAGCTCGATGCCTTCCTGTCCCGCCGGTAGGCGGGGCCGCCATCACGCGGTGGCGCGCGCGGAACGGTTCGACAACATCCATTCGACCTCGGACCCTGGCCGCGGCGGGCTGAACAGATAGCCCTGCACTTCGGTACACCCTTCCGCGCGCAGAAGGTTGAGTTGGGTGCGGGTCTCGACCCCTTCCGCCGTGGTGGTGATGCCGAGGCTGCGGCCGAGCCCGGTGACCGCGCGCACGATCGCCATGGCGTCGGCGCGCTCGTCGAGATCCTGCACGAACGAGCGGTCGATCTTGATCTTGTCGAACGGAAATCGGCGCAGATAGCTGAGGCAGGAATAGCCGGTGCCGAAATCGTCGATCGAGATGCGCACGCCGAGATCGCGCAGTTGCCGCAGCGTGGCGAACGTGGCATCGCTGTCCTGCAGCAGCAGCGTTTCGGTGATCTCGAGCTCGAGACGCTCCGCCGGAAGGTTCGCCGCCTCCAGCGCCGCGATCACCGAGCCGACGAGATCGGCGTTCTTGAACTGCACCGGCGACAGGTTCACGGCGACGCAGACTTTCTGCGACCAGCCCGCCGCATCCTGGCAGGCCTTGTGCAGCACGAGGTCGCCGATGGCGCGAATCAGGCCGGTTTCCTCGGCCACCGGAATGAATTGCCCCGGTGCGATCAGGCCGCGGATCGGGTGATTCCAGCGCACCAGAGCCTCGAAGCCGACGATCTGGCCAGTCTCGAAACCGACGATGGGCTGGTAGTAGACCTCGAATTCCCCGCGGCTCAGCGCGGTTTTCAGCTCGAGCTCCAGCATCCGCCGCGCCTGGGCGCGCGCGTCCATGCCCGGCTCGAAGAACAGGAACGTGCCGCGGCCGTCTTCCTTGGCGCGGTACAGCGCAAGGTCGGCGTTGCGCAGCAACTGCTCGGGATCCTCGCCGTCGGACGGCGCCAGCGTGATGCCGATGCTGACGCCGATGTTGAGCTGGTGCCCGCCGATCTCGAACGGCGCGGATATCGCCTCGACGACGTCCCGGGCGAGGATTGCGGCTTCCGTCGGCTGGGGTCCCGCCCCGACCTGGACGATGGCGAATTCGTCGCCGCCGAGCCGCGCCACCTGCGCCGAGCCGCGGGCGCAACCCGACAGGCGGCCGCCGACCTGCTTCAGCAGTTCGTCGCCGACATGATGGCCGAGCGTGTCGTTGATCTCCTTGAAGCGGTCGAGGTCGAGGCACAGGATCGCGACCTCGCAGCCCTCGCGCAGCCCGCCGACCGCACGCTCCAGCGCCTCGCGAAAGCTGTTGCGGTTGGCAAGGCCGGTCAGCGCGTCGTGATGCGCCATGAACGCCAGCTGGGCCTGCGCCTTGCGGGCCTCGGTGATGTCTTCGAGCGTGGCGACCCAGCCGCCGCCCTCCATCGGCTGCTCGACGATGCGAACGACGCGGCCGTTGTTATGCTCCGTGATCTTGACGCTGGAGATCCCGGCGCGCATGTCGGTCATGATGCGGGCGAAGAATTCCTCGGGATCGCCGGCGAAATCCCCCGCCGCCTTGCGCATCCGGAACAGGTCCAGCAGCAGCCGCCCCTTCAGCGGCACGCCGGGGACATTGGTCAGGCGGGCATAGCGCTCGTTGTACACCGTCACCCGTCCGTCGGCGTCGAGCATGCACAGCCCCTGCGACATGTTCTGCAGCGCGGCGTGCAGCAGCATCTCCTGGTGGCGGAGCTTGGCCTTGGCGCGGCCGTCGCTGATCAGCGCGACGAGGCAGAGCGAAGCCATCACCGCGGTGGCGATGGCGATCGACAGCGAGGTGCCGGACAGCGGCGACGCCACCCCGGCGAGCACCGGATCGGCGACGAAGACCATGGTGTGCATCGCCGTGACCTGGTGGGCGGCGATGGCCGCGGCGAGGAACGCGGTCGCGGCAATCGAGCGGAAGATATCGCGGCCACGAGCCGCGAAGGCCAGCGCGACGCAGCCGAGCCCGCTCGCGAGCATCAGCGCCAGCACGCCCAGCGATGCCGGCGACGACATGTGGCCGGGCAGCTCCAGCGCCGACAGCGCGGTGTAATGCATCACCGTGATGCCGCCGCCGAGCACGAGGCCGCCGATCACGACATTGACCTGCGCTTCGCTGCGCAGCACGAGGCCCAGTGCAATGCCGAGCGCCGCGATCACCAGCATCAGCGACATCGCCGCGAATGCGGGATCAGTGGCGGAGAGCACACCGGAGAGATAGACCGGCATCGCCGTGGCATGGGCGATCCAGAAGCCGCAGCCGCCGGCCATCGCCGCGGCGCCGAGCCAGATGGTCTGCGCCGTCGCCGACGACGCCTGCGCACGGCGAAAGAGCGCGATGATCGCCGCGCTCGCCAGGAGGCCGACGACGACCGCGAGCCCGAGCTGGGCCCCAGGGTGATCTGGCGCGACGGACGCGAACACTCGGAACATGGGACCCATCGGATCGGGCAGGCCGAAACGCCCGGCACGGCAATGCCGGGTTCTGGCGCGATTAGGTCATCGCAGCGCTTAAGAATTTACTTAAAATACAGCCCCGCCGCGGACCGCGCCCCGCCGGCCCGACACGCCTTGGCGGCGCGCGCCGCATCATCATAACGCGGCCGAAGTCGGCATCTTATCTGTCACGATCCCAAGCGCTTGCCGCAGGTGCGATACAAGCCCCGCGCCGGTGCGCCGATGGCCGTTCGCGGGCGAAGAGCTGCGCCGGACACGGCGCGCCGGATCAAGCTTTCGTTCGCTCCCAGCGGATTGCGCGAACGGCCGGAGCACGCGGCAGGACATCGGGAGCGACCGGAGATCGCCACAACTGCCGCGAATTTACGCAGGGTTAGCTTTATCCCGGTATCAGGTTGCCACATGAAGCAGGCCCAGCACATTCCGGCCGCGCAGGCCCCCGCGTGGCTTGGCGCGGCCGCGCTTCTCGGCGCAAGCCTGATCGCCATGGCGACGCTAACGCTGCGCGCTGCGCCCGGCATGGATGTGGTCGCGGTGGCATTTCCGCCGTGGTGGAGCCCGCAGCAGACATTCGCCGCCGCGGCAGACGCGAAGGCGAGCATCGTGCGAACCACCGCCTTGTCATCGCTCATCGTGGTCCGCCCGGACGGCCGCGACGGGCTGCGGCGGCTGCAGGCCGCCGGCGCCTGGCTCACCCTCAACCCGCAGGCGATCTCCGCCTGCCTTCGCACAACCCCGACGGACAGACCCGCATGACCACCGACCACGACGATCTCGAGACGTTGCGAGAGACCGCCAGCAAGGCGCTGATCGCCCTGCTGTGGCTGCACCTGCCGCTGTCTGTCACGATCGGAATGGTGCGGGGAGACGGCTGGATGCTGCCCGCGCTGTTCGTCGCCGCCTGCGCCGCGGTGCCCACGCTGTCATGGCGCGCCGCCGGCAGCGCGCTGTCGACCCGGCTAACGGTCGCGGTGGCCTTGATGGCCGATGTCTCCATGCTCACCTATCAACTTACGGGGCATCCCTGGCAGCTCGACCTGCACATGTACTTCTTCGCCACGCTGGCCTGCCTCGTGGCCTATTGCGATCCGCGGCCGATCATCGCCGGCACGATCGCGGTGGCGCTGCATCACCTGCTGCTCAACTTCCTGCTGCCAGCGGCGATCTATCCCGGCGGCAGCGATTTCGGACGCGTGGTGCTGCATGCCGTCGTGCTGCTGATGGAAGCCGGCGTGCTGACCTGGCTCGCGACAACGCTGGCGCAGCTGTTCCGGACGGCGGCGCGGCGCGCCGATGAAGCGAGGGCGGCGCAGACCGCGGAAGCCCACGCCCGCACCGAACGTGCCGACGCCGAGCAGCGCGCCACCCACGCCCGCGAGACATCGCGGCAGGCGCTGGCGGCCGAGTTCGAGCGCAAGGTCGGCGGCATTGTCGCCGCCGTCGCAGCCGCGGCCTCTCAAATGCAGGCCATGTCAGCCGCCATCAACAGCAACAACGAGGATGCCGCCCGCCAGGCCGCGGCAGCCGCGGCCGCCGCCGCGCAGGCCTCACAGGGGGTCGACACGGTGGCGGGAGCCGCCGAACAGCTTGCAGCCTCGATCGGCGAGATCGGCCAGCAGGTCGCCCGCTCCGCCGGCATGACCGAGCAGGCGGCGAACGAAGCCCGCCGCACCAACCGCGTGGTCGATAGCCTTGCCGAGGGCACGCGCAAGATCGGTGAGGTGGTGGTGCTGATCCAGAACATCGCCAATCAGACCAACCTGCTGGCGCTCAATGCCACCATCGAGGCCGCGCGTGCCGGCGAGCAGGGCAAGGGCTTCGCGGTGGTCGCGAGCGAGGTCAAGGCGCTGGCCAACCAGACCGCCAGGGCCACCGAAGAGGTCGCGCTGCAGATTCAGGGCATCCAGAGCGCGACCGGAGAAGCGGTCGGTGCGATCCAGGCGATCGTCGCCACGGTTGCCGGAATCAACGATATCTCGCGCACCATCACACTGGCCGTCGAACAGCAGGACAGCGCGACGCGCGACATCGCCGCCAACGTCCAGCAGGCCGCGGTCGGCACCAGCGACGTCAATGCCAATGTCGACAGCCTCAACCGCGCCTCGGGCGAGGCGAGCCTCGTCGCCGCGCAGTTGTTGCAGGCATCCAATGGACTGTCGGCGCATTCCGAACAGTTGCAGGGCGAAGTCGAACGCTTCCTGTCGTCGCTGCAGGCGGCCTGACCGGCGCCGCGGCGTACGCCCCGTCCCCTCGCCGCCTCAGTGCCCCGCGGCGCGGGGCGGCAGCCAGCGGGCGAGCAGCACCTCGGCGATCTCGACCACCGCATAGACGCCGAGGCCGAGGAACGACAGCGCAAACAGCGCGGCGAACGCCAGCGGCGTGTTGAGCTGCGAGGTGGCGCTGAGCAGCAGGAAGCCGAGACCGCGGCTCGATCCCATGAACTCGCCGATGACCGCGCCGATCACCGCGAGCGTGATCGCGACCTTGGCGCCGGTGAGCACGAACGGCAGCGCCGCGGGAAACTGCACCTTGTAGAAGATCTGCCAGGGCGAGGCCTTGAGGCTACGCGCCAGCTGGACGAGATCGCGCGGCGTCGCGCGCAGGCCCGCGGCGGTATCGATGATGATCGGGAAGAACGCCACCAGCCAGACGATCGCCAGCTTGGATTCGAGGCCGGTGCCGAGCCACACCAGCACGATCGGCGCCAGCGCCACCTTCGGCACCGACTGCAGCGCCACCAGCAGCGGATAGAACATCAGGTTGAGCGGGCGGGAGTTGGCGATCGCCACCGCCATCGGCACGCCGACGGCGAATGCCAGCACGAAGCCGAGCACGGTCTCGGTCAGCGTCACCCAGCCCTCGCGCAGCAGCAGACCGAAGCTGTCGACGAATGCGATGGCGACGCTGTCCGGCGACGGCAGCACCGCTTCGGGAATCTTGAACAGCGAGCAGGCGACGGCCCACAGCACGCAGATGAGCACAACGCCGGCGAACGGATAGCCGATCTGGGAGAGAGTGGCGCGGCTCATGATCAGTGCTCCTTCGCGGGCGCGGCCAGCAGGCCAAGCGCTTCGCTGGCGCGGCGCTCGGCCGCGGTGAATTCAGGCGTGAAGCGGCTTGCCTGGCTGCGCGGCCCCGGGAGACGAATCTCGAACTCGGTGCTGACCCGCGCCGGCCGGCGCGTGAACACCACGACCTTGTCGGACAGGTAGATCGCCTCGGCGATCGAGTGGGTGACGAACAGCACCGAAGCGCCGGTCTCGGCCTTCACCTTGAGCAACAGGTCGTTCATGTCGAGACGGGTGAATTCGTCGAGCGCGCCAAACGGCTCGTCCATCAGCAGCAGCTTGGGCTTGTGGATCAGCGCGCGGCACAGTGACACACGCTGCTGCATGCCGCCCGACAGTTCGTGCGGCCGCGACTGCGCGAACGCCTTGAGGCCCGTCAATTCCAGCAAATGCTCGGCGCGCGCCTTGGCCGCGGCGTCGCGGCGGCCGAGGATTTCCATCGGAAACAGCACGTTCTCGATCACCGAGCGCCACGGCATCAGGCTCGGCTGCTGGAACACGAAACCATAGTCGGAATAGGGACCCTCGACCTCGCGGCCGCCGACCTTCACCGAGCCCGCGGTCTTCGGCACAAGGCCGGCGACGATGGTGAGCAGCGTTGTCTTGCCGCAGCCGCTCGGCCCGAGCAGCGCCACGAACGTCCCTTCCTCGAAGGTCAGATTGGCCTCGTCGAGTGCGACGACTTCCTTCGGCCCGCTGCCGAACACCTTGCGGACACTGGATATCTCGACGAAGGCCATCCCGTTCCTTTCCTGCGACGCCGCAGTCAGCCGCCCGGCCCGGCGAGCGGGCGAAGACCTGGCGACGAGCCGCTCGATCAGCTTGTATGTCTACTGAAATATCTTATGATGTCTCTGTGGTCAACGGCAACCGGCCGCCGGAAGCACGGGCCCGCACCACCTGCTGAAATCGTTCGGAGGACCTTGAAATGCTGAAGAAATGGGCCGGCGTCGCCGCCACGCTGTCGTGCCTCGCCGCCACGTCGTTCACCGGCCCGGCGGCCGCCGAAACCAACGTCAAGTTCATGCTCGACTTCATCAGCCTCGGCCGCCACACGCCGTGGTACGTCGCGCTGGAGAAGGGCTACTTCAAGGAAGAAGGCCTCAACGTCGAGATCATGCCGTCGAAGGGCACCGCGGACGCGATCCGTGGCGTCGTCACCGGCATCTCGCAGATGGGCCTGATCGACGTGCCGAGCCTCGTCGCCGCCGGCAAGGCGGGCAGCGACGTCAAGATCGTCGCCGGCGCCTATGTCGAGGCGCCCTACTGCGTCTATACGCTCAACCCCGGCGCCAACGTCACCAAGCCGACCCAGCTCGAAGGCCTGAAATTTGGTTCCAGCTCGGCGTCGTTCATCCCGCAGATCTGGCGCGCCTTCATGCACATGAATGGTCTCGACGGCAGCAAGCTCGAGATCGTCAATGTCGATGCCGCCGCGCGCATTCCGATGCTGGCCGCCGGGCAGGTCGAAGGCGTCGACCAGTTCTTGATGGCAGCGCCGGCCATTCGCCGCGCCGCGCCGGGCAAGCAGCCGGTGTGCCTGTTCGCCGCCGACTACGGCCTCGACCTCTACTCCAACTCGATCGGCGTGAAGAAGAGTTTCCTCGACGAGAATCCGGAAGCGGTGCGTGGCTTCGTACGCGCGGCGCTGCGCGGCTGGCAGTACACCCTCGCCCATCGCGACGAGGCCGCCGCGATCATGGTCAAGAGCGTGCCCGCCCTCGACCGCGGCATCGTACGCGAGGAGATCGACCTGCTGGAACGCATCGCCGTCAACACCGACGTCAAGGTGAACGGCTTCGGGCATATCCTCCCTGAGAAGATGGCCAAGACCTTCGACTTCATCAACGCCAACGTCCAGGTCAACGGCGGCAAGCTGGAGGCGAACCAGACCTACGTGCCCGGCTTCATGCCGAAGACGCCGATCCTGCCCGAGCAGAAGTAAGCAGCGCAGCATCGCGACAAATGAAAATCCCTGGAGCGGCGCTCCGGGGATTTTTTGTTGGCAACTTATGAACTTGCTCAGGGAAACGGCTCCGTCGTTTCGGAAGGTGGTCTCTCGGCCCTCTCTGTCATGGCCGGGCATTGTCCCGGCCATCCACGTCTTCGTTGCTGAAACTCTGCAAAAGACGTGGATGCCCGGGACGAGCCCGGGCATGACGTAGCAGGTGGGCTCAGCACCGAAATATAATCGGACAGCCTCAGAGGACGCGCACTGGATGCGCCCTGCCCTCAGGCCTTCGTCACGGCCTGCTTGAACTCGATCAGCACGTTGGAATAGGTCGACTGGCCGACATTCTCCAGTTCGTGCGGGATGCCGGCCTCGCGCCACATCACTTCGCCCGGCGTCTCCTTGGTCGGTCGCGAGCGGCCGTCGGCGAAGCGCATGAAGTTGTCGCCGGGGGTCAGCGGCACGATCAGGTACGGCAGGTGGTGCTGGTGCCAGCCCTGGATGCCGCCCGGCGGCAGCGTCAGACGCCACACCCGGATGGTGTCGTTCTCGAAGATGACCTCGTCGCCGATGGTGCCGAGGACGGTGCCCTCCGGCATGCGGATCTCGCTCATGTGGGTTCCTTCCTGGTGCTGAAGCGCGCCAGGAGGCGCGCCGGATTGTCGGTGAGATAGCGCTGGCGCCGCTCGGCGGCGAAGTCGCCGAGCTGGCGACGCGGCTCGACGATGCCCATCGGGAACGGCCAGTCGGAGCCGAACACGACATTGTCGGCGCCGAACGTGCGATCCGCGAGTTCGGCAGCGGCCTCGCCGTGGCAGATGCAGTCGACATGGATGCGGCGCATCAGCTGCGACGGCGCCGCCCGGCCGGTGTCGACGCCCGGCCGCGCCGTGGCGTGGCCACGCTCCCACCGCCCCGCGACCATCGGCGCGAGGCCGCCGCCATGGGCGAAGCACGGCACGATGTTGGGATGGCGCTCGAGGACGCCCGAGAACACGAGGTGCGCGATCGCCACCGTGCTCTCATAGGGGTTGCCGAGCAGGTTGGTGAGGTAGAACGACTGCAGCCGGCCATCGGCGCACTCGCCGGGATGGAAGAACACGAACGCGCCGGCATCGTCGAGCACGCGCCACAGCGGCGCGAAGGCGTCGTCGCCGAGCGTGCGGTCGTCGCCGGTGCCCGTCGGCATCGCGAACAGCGCATGGCCCCGCGCGATCCATTCGGCAGCAATCGCCACCGCCTCGTCCGGCGCCTCGACCGGCAGATGCATCAGCGGCTTAAGGCGATCGCCGGAGGTCGCGGCGATGTCGCGCAGGCCGGCGTTGAGATAGTCGGCCCAGGCGCGCGCGTCCGCGCCGCGCAGCTGCTGGCGGTAGAGCGGCGGCGGCGCCGAGATCCAGGCCTGGCCGACACCGTTCTCGGCCATCCAGGCGATCAGCGCATCGGGCTTGAACAGCGCCTTCATGCCCACCGTGTGGCCGTCGACCACCAGCACGCCCTTCGCGGCATCCCACACTACACCGTCGAACGCCGCGATACGCTCCGGCACCACCGGCGCGAGATGGGCATGGACGTCGAGCAGAATGCGATCGTGCGAATCCGTCATCGTGCGTGTCCCCGGATGCGGTTGTAGAGCCCTGCGATGTCAGCGCGGCCGAGCGGCAGGATCGCCGCAATATGGTCGTCCGGCCGCAGCAGCACAACGGTATCGTCGCCGCAGCCGAGCCGCTCGCGCAGGCGGTTGCCGATGTCGAGCAGCGCACGCTCGCGCAGGCCCGAGTCGAGCGGCGCGTCCCAGCGCGACACCACGTAGCTGCGCAGGCCCGGCAGATCGTCAGGCGGCAGCACCGGGCGGCGGCGCACGTCAGTGAAGTACAGCGCCACGAAGCTGTCGTCGCAGAGATCGTGCAGGTAGACACGGCCGCCCTGCCCGTCGAACAGCGGCATGTCGGGAACACGGTCGCCCACCCGCACCGCGCCACGCTCGGTCTTGACCAGTGACCACTGCCCGGAGCCGTCGACATCGAGGCTGACGCCGAGCAGCGAGCGCGTCATGGCGTTGGCCCACGCCGAGCCGGACATCGCCCGCGCACCGTCGTTCTCGCCGCCCATCAGCTTGCGCGCCGCTTCCGCCATCTCGCCGGAGCCGTGCGCGGCCAGCGGCCGCTGCTCGTGCTCGTAGCCGTCGAGCAGGCTGTCCGCCGCCCAGCCGCGCAGCACCCAGGCGAGACGCCACGGCAGGTTGATGGCGTCGAGCACGCCGGTGTTGAGGCCGAGCGCCCACATCGGCGTGATCAGATGCGCGGCATCGCCGGCGAGGAACACGCGGCCGTTGCGCCAGGTCGAGGCGATGCGGTGATGGACGCGGTAGGTCACGGTGTTGATGACCTCGAGGGCGTTGACCTCGCCGATGAAATGGCGCGCCTTGGCCTCAAGCTCGGCGGGGGTCGCCTCCTCGACGCCCGGCGCCAGCGGAAACAGGAAGCGCCAGCAATGCGGCTGGCGCACCAGCACCATCCACTCCGCCGGATCTGCGAAATAGGCGAGATACGGATAGTCGCGCGGATTGGCGGCGTCGAGGTCGACCTTGATATCGACCAGCATGTAGCGGACGTCGAGCGACGTGCCATCCACCGCGATGCCGAGCTGGCTGCGCACCGTGCTGCGGCCGCCATCGCAGGCGATCAGGTGACTGCCCTCGACCTCGCGCACGCCGTCCGGCGTCTCGAAGCGGGCGACCACGCCATCGTCGGTCTGCGCGAACGACAGCAGCTTGTGGCGCAGGTTGACCGCGCCCTCGGGCAGGTCCGACAGGCCATCAGCCAGCACCGGTTCGAGATGGTGCTGCGGCAGGTTGATGACAAAGGGAAAACGCGTCTCGTCGACGAGATGCTCGGTCATCACCGAGGCGCGGCGGGTGTTGGTCGCCCGCTCGATGTCGCCGATCTCGTCGAGCCGCAGCGCCCGCGCCAGCACCGCGCGGTCGACGCGGTAGCGGCGGAACGCCTCGATGGTGCGGGTGAGGATGGTGCCCGCCTTGGTGTCGCTGGAGAACTCGCGGTCCTCCTCGAACAGGCGGAAGTCGATGCCATAGAATTTAAGGGCGAGAGCCGTCATCAGCCCGACCGGGCCGGCCCCCACCACCAGAACCGGTTTCATCGGCCGGGATCTCCTATTCGTCGTCTTCGTTGCGTGCGAACGCCATGTCGCGGCTGAGCAGCGACGCAGTCATGGTCGCGGCGTCGGACAGCAGGAACATCAGCGGGCCGACGACATCCTCGGGGCGGCCGACGCCGATCGAGGACTTCCAGCTGGCATCGTCGGCGCCGGCATTGGCGGCGCGGTACTGCGGCGTGTCGATCACGCCCGGCGCGATGAGATTGACGCGGACGCGATGCTCGGCGACCTCCTTGGCCGCGCTCTTCACCCAGGCGGTCAGCGCCGCCTTGGACGAAGCGTAGGCCGAGGCCTTCGGCCAGCCCTGGTGCGCAAGGCCAGACGAGAAAGCGATCACGGAGCCCCTGCGCCGCGCGATCATCGATCCGATCACCGCCTGGTAGCACCACATCACGCCGTTGAGGTTGATGCCTATCACCCGCAGCCATTCGGCCGGGTCCATCTCGTGGATCGCCGAGCGCGGCTGGATCGCCGCGGCGCAGACGAGACCATCGACCGGCCCGATCGACGCCGCGATCTCGGCAAAGCCGTCCATCACCGCGGCACGGTCGCCGACGTCGATGCGGCGGGTGGCGATGGCAGGCGCCTCGGCGCGCAGGCTGGCCATCGCCGTCTCGTCCATGTCGCAGACCACCACCCTGGCGCCGGCCGCGGCGGCGGCGCGCGCGAGGGCGCGGCCGATGCCGTTGGCTCCGCCGGTGATGGCGATGACGTCTCCGGTGGCGTCGAAGCGGACTTTCATTGGGGTGCGCTCATGGATGGGATGTCGGTCGTGTCGTGCAGATTCGCCGAGACGACGCGATTGCGCAACTCGCCGAGACCCGTGGCCCGCACCACCATCTCGTCGCCGGCCTTGAGGAACACCTGCGGCTCCCTGGCATTGCCGATACCCGAGGGCGTGCCGGTGATGACGACGTCGCCCGGTTCCAGCGTCATGCCGAACGACAGCTCGGCGATCAGCTCGGCGATCGGAAACGCCATCTGCTTGAGCAGCGCGCTCTGCATCACCTCGCCGTTGAGGGTCAGCTCCAGCCGCGTGTTCGGCAGATCGAGCTCGTCCGGCGTCACCAGCCAGGGCCCGAGCGGCATGGTGCGATCGATGCTCTTGCCCTTGAGCCACTGGCCGCCATGGCGGCGCTGCAGGTCGCGCTGCGACACGTCGTTGGCGAGGCAGTAGCCGAACACGTGGTCGAGCGCCTGTGCCTGCGACACGCTGCGGCAGCGCTTGCCGATGACGAGAGCGACCTCGGCCTCATAGTCCCATTTGGCGGAGATGTGGGCGTCGAGGCCGATCGCCTCATGCGGCCCGATCACCGTGTTCGGCCCCTTGGTGAAGAAAGTCGGCGCCTTGGGGCGGTCGACGTCCTGCCCCTCGCGCTTGCCGCGGCTCTCCTCGAAATGGTCCCAGTAGTTCCAGCCGGTGCACAGCACGTCGCGCTGGAAGCGCTGGATCGGCGCCATCAGCTCGACGGACGCGAGCGGCGCGACCTGGAGATCGCCGCGCGCCGCGAAGCTGTCGATCGCCGCGCGACCCTGCGCGATCAGCGCCACCATATCGCCGGCTTCCGCCGGCAGCAGACGAACCTTGTCGCCTTCGACGAGGGCGACGCGTGCCGCCCCCGCCACCTTGACTGTCGCCAGACGCATGACCGATCAGCCGTTCGGCAGCACGGCGATGGCACTGATCTCGATCAGGTACTCCGGCTTCACCATCTTGGAGACCTCGACCATGGTGGACGCCGGCACCGGCGCCTTGAAGTATTCCTCGCGCACCTTGTGGATGATCGGGAAGTGCTCGATGTTGCGGACATAGACGTCGACTCGCACCACGTCGTCGAGCGAGCCGCCGGCGGCTTCCGCCGCGGCCTTGAGGTTCTCGCAGACCTGGCGGGTCTGCGCCTCGACGTCACCGATGCCGGCGATCGAGCCGTCGGCGCGGCGCGCGGTCATGCCCGAGATGAAGACGAGCTTGCCCTTGGCCTCGATTGTGGTGGCCTGGGAGAAATGGCCGTTCGGCTTGGCGAGCTTGTCGGTGGTGATCTGCTGCTTCATGGCATACGACTTTCAGTTGGAGAGAAGGTGGCCGAGATCGAGCCCGAGCGAACGGGCGACGTCGATCAGGCTGGTCAGGGCTGCGCCGGACACGCGACAGCGCCCGGCGGCGCCGCTGCGCGCGGCATAGGCGAGTTCACCCGGCGCGTAGACACGCTCCACGCCGGGCGCACGGCGCGTCGCGGACACCCGCGACAGCTCCGCGCCGGCGCGCGTGGCGAAAACATCCGGCGCCACGAAGTGGCCGGCGTCGATGGCGAGGAACAGGTTGGCGCAGCGATAGGGCCGCGCCGCCGGACCGTAGAGCGGCGCGACCTCCGCGCCGATCGCGCCGTCGGACAGGCCGCCGCACAACAGGTCGACGATAAAGGCGAGGCCATAGCCCTTCGGGCCCGCCGCCGGCAGCAGCATGCCCTCGATCGCCGCCTTCGGATCGGTGGTCCCCGCGCCACTCTTGTCGGCGGCCCAGCCCTGCGGAATCGGCTGCCCCGCCGCGGCGGCGTTGCGGATCTTGCCCATCGCCACCGCGCTCAACGCCATGTCGATTTCCGGCGCGAACGCGCCGGCGCTCGGGGTCGCGATCGCGATGGGATTGTTGCCGGTGAGCGGTTCGGCGCCGCCCGGCGCCGGCATCAGCGGCCGGGTGTTGGCCATCACCATGCCGACACAGCTTTCGTCCGCCATCATCCGCGCGTAGCGGCCGGCAGCGCCGAAGTGAAAGGCGTTGCGCACGGTGACGGCGGCGAGGCCGTAACGCTTCGCCCGTTCGACCGCGAGGCCCACCGCCTGACGGGCGGTGAGCTGTCCCAGCGCATCGTGCGCATCGATCACCACCGCCGCCTCGCGGTCGGAGACGATTTCCCCGGTGGAGGCCGTCGACACCGAGCCGGCGCGCAGGCGATCGACATACATCGGCACCAGCATGACGCCGTGGGACGCGACGCCCTCGAGATCGGCAGCGACGAGGTCCTCGGCAACGATCGCCGCATCCGCCGGCGCAACGCCGACGGCCACGAAGATCGCCGCGACGGCCTCGGCGAGCGTCGCCGCCGACAGCATGCCGTCGGTTGCCGCGGTGGTCACCGTGCATCCTCGTCGTTGTTGTACCAGGACGGCCGTTCGGGATAGTGCGGACCGTCGTACATCTCGACCACGATGGTCTCCTCGTGCGCCAGCGTCGGGCCGTGCACATTGCCCTTCGGGTTGCAGTAGAACGAGCCGGCGCGCAGCGTCACGCCTGTACTGGTGTACTCGTAGTGGCCCTGCAGGCAGAACATGAACTGGTTCGACGCATGCAGGTGCGGCGTCGGAATGCTCGCGCCCTTGTCGAACCGGATCAGCGCAATCGACGCGCCGGTCTCGTCGTTTCGCCACAGCATCTTCTCGTGCACGCCCGCGAGCGACTTGGCGCGCCACGGCATGTCTGCCGTCTGGATCAGGATTTCAGCGAGGGACGGCATCCCCGGCGGAGTTGTCGGAGGCGTGGTGCTGGCCATGTCAATTTCCAAATATCATGAGGTGAGTTAGATGATATTTCACATGATACAAAAAGCAAGCCCCTTCCACCGCTGTCGGGTGTGAGACCTGTGATGTTCTTGATCGGCCGTCAAAATTCACGACGGAGCTTGCGCGAAAGCAAGCCATGGCGGCGCCGGCAGGCGCCGCTATCGCCCGCGATGCAAAGCGCGGCCTTAGCGCGGCGGCAGCGAACGGAAGGCGTTCGGCGACATCCGCTGCAGCTTCTCCAGCCGGCTGCGCAGCGCCGAGATGTGGTCGAGCATGCGCTGGGCGGCAAGATCGTCATCGCCGGCGATGATCGCGGCGGCAATTTCAGCATGCTGGTGATTGGTCGCCGGCACGTCGATGGTCTGCCACAGGTTGAGATACCAGAAGCGCGTCGAGCGCTCGTGCAGCACGCGGGCGAAGTCGCTCATGATCGCGTTGTCCGACAGCTGGGCGATCTCGCGATGAAACCAGCGGTCGTTGGCGGTGAATGCCGCGATATCCGGCGGATCCTGATCGACGGTCGCGGTGGCGATCTCCATCATCCGCGACAGCTGATCGGCGGTCACCTCGCCGGCGGCGACGCGCCGCGCCGCCGCGCGCGCCAGCTCGGGCTCCACGGTGACGCGAGAATCCAGGATTTTCATGATCTCGGCGAGGCTGTCCGGCTGCACGATGATGCCCTTGCGCGGCAGCACGTCGACAAGGCCTTCGAGATGCAGGCGCTGCAGCGCCTGGTGCACCGGCGTGCGGCCGAGCTTGAGCTGGGCGCAGATCGCCGCCTCGTTGAGATACTGGCCGGGCAGGAAGTGCAGATTGATGATCCGCTCCTTGATGCTCTCATAGGCCTGCTGGACCAGCGACTTGCCTTCCTCGCCGCGGCCACCCTCGGACTTCGGCTTCTTCGCAGCCGCCTTGCGCGGCGCAGCCGTGTTCTTCGGCGCGGAGGCCGCCTTGCTGGACTTCGGGGTCGCGGCCATCGGCCAAGCTCCTCATCAACGGCCGGATCGTCCGCCGGGAATCGCTTCTGATGACTATTCCTTGCGCAGAACATGCGCAAGACTCCATCATCACCAAAAATTGTTCCTGAAATATCTCGCCACGCGTGATGAGCGCGACCGGGACCGCGCATGTCCGTCCGCACGGAGCGCAGTCACGATGCCGCGAGCACGTGGCCGCGCGTCACACTCCGCCGCCCGCCGAAGCCGGGAGCACAGGCCCACCGCCAACGGGCTCTCGCCGACATCAAATCCATCGCGTTGGAGCGCCAATCGAGAACAGGCTTGCCTGACGGCGCCGGATGAGCGCCGCGTGCGCGGCATCTGGCGCGCGATCGATCCCCGCACGTTGCATTGCCGGCAGGCGATCCCTGCCGAAATCCCCCTTCCCGCCTGCGCGGCGCGCCGTCATGATCGCCACCCCACGTCGATCGGCCGCGCGGCCTTGCGCCAGCGATGCCGCCAGGAAGGACATCCCGATGACCCATGCGATTCGCTTTCACGCCACCGGCGGCCCCGAGGTTCTGGTCTGGGAGGAGGTCGCCGTCGGCAAGCCCGGTCCGGGCGAGGCGCGCATCCGCCACACCGCCGTCGGACTGAATTTCGTCGACATCTACAACCGCTCCGGCCTCTACCCGGTGCAGTTGCCGAGCGGGCTCGGCGGCGAAGCGGCCGGCATCGTCGAGGAGGTCGGCCCCGGCGTCAGCGATCTCGCGCCCGGCGACCGCGTCGCCTATGGCAACGCGCCGCTCGGCGCCTATGCCGAAGCCCGCCTGATCCCCGCCGACCGCCTGCTCAAGCTGCCGGACAGCATCGACGACAAGACCGCCGCGGCGATGATGCTCAAGGGCCTCACGGTGCAATACCTGATCCGGCAGACCTACAAGGTGAAGGCCGGCGACACCATCCTGCTGCATGCCGCCGCCGGCGGCGTCGGCCTCATCCTCGGCCAGTGGGCGAAGCATCTCGGCGCCACGGTGATCGGCACGGTCAGCAGCGAGGAAAAGGCCGCGCTCGCGCGACAGAACGGCTGCGCCCACACCATCAACTACACCAGGGAAGACTTTGTCGCGCGGGTGAAGGAGATCACCGGCGGCCAGGGCGTGCCCGTGGTCTACGATTCCGTCGGCAAGGACACGTTCCTGAAATCGCTCGACTGCGTGGCGCCGCTCGGTCTCGTCGCGCTGTTCGGCCAATCGTCGGGCAATGTCGATCCGCTCAATCTCGGCGTCCTCGCGCAGAAGGGCTCGCTGTTCGTCACCCGCCCCACCCTCTTCACCTACGCGGCGAAGCGCGACAACCTCGTCGCCATGGCGAAAGAGCTGTTCGACGTCGTCGGCTCCGGTGCCGTCAAGATCGATGTGCGCCAGACCTATCCGCTCAAGGACGCTGCCCGCGCCCATGCCGACCTCGCCGCCCGCAAGACCACGGGATCGACCGTGCTGCTGGTGTGATGGCCGGCGGCGACGTTCACGTCGTCGCGACCACAAGCTCCTCAGCGTTCGCCGGCGGCCGCAGGCCATCGGCTCGCCCCGCGAAATAGCGCGCGGTGAGATCGTCTGCGGAGATGTGCCGGGCCTCCTTGAAGCCGGTGGCGCGGGCCAGCGCGATGATCTCCGCCGGCGAAAAGAAGCTGATGAACGGCGTGCCGCTGTCGCGCGCGCCCTTCACCGCGAACTCCAGCGCCGGCCGCATCTCCGGCGATGCCAGTTCGAGGGGCAGCAGAAAGGTCATGGCGAGCGCCGAGCCCGGCGCCAGCGACGCCACCTGGCGCAGCGTCGCCTCGATCGCTTCATGGGTGAGATACATGCTGACGCCGGTGGACGCGACCACCGCCGGCTGCGTGGCGTCGAAGCCCGCCGCCTTCAGACGCGCCCACCAGTCGTCGCCCGCCTCGAAATCCACCGGCACGAGCCGAAGCCCGTCCGGCACGCCGAAGCCAAGTTCGAGAAGCCGCTGGCGCTTCCACGCCTGCGCGCCCGGCCGGTCGACCTCGAACACCCGCAGGCGCGCGGCGATATCCGGCCGGCGCTGCGCGAACGTATCGAGCCCGGCGCCGAGGATGACATACTGCGTGACGCCACGTGCGAGAGCGTCGACGACGAGATCCTCGATGAAGCGCGCACGCGCGATGATGGCCGCGCGAAACGGCGCGGTGCGCTGCAGATCCATATCGGGCCGCGTCCGCCAGGCCGCATCGGGCGCGGCGAGTTGCAGGCCGACGGTGTCATCGAGCACCGGCGGCGACGCATCGGCTTCGACATGCAGTGCGCGCCACAGGGCGACGCGAACGGCGGTGCTGTCCGGTGTGGCGGCCAGCTCGGTCATCATGATCCTCCCGGAACGATGTGCGGTGGAGAGCTCGGCATTAATTGCAGAAGCCGCGTGAGGTATCCACGTCGCAGCGTGATGGTGAGCGACCTCACTTGCAGAAAAAAAGGCGGTGAGCGCCTTACCTTCCATCGCGAGACACGCGTCGCTCAGTCGACCGGCGCCTTGAGCACGCGAATGAACTCCGGTCGCACCCAGCGCAGCAGGTTGAGACCCTGGCCCGCCAGCATGCCGTTGTCGTCCTGGGTCGGCGCGACCGACAGGAACAGATTTGCCGTGCTGTTGTCTGCCGGCCAGACCATCGCGGCGCGCGCCGAATAGGGATTGGCCCACGAATCCAGATTGACCACGGGCACGCCCATGAAGAAGGCATCGGTATCGCCATAGGCGATATCGGCCTCGCTCGACATGTCCCAGTCGACATCGAGCGTATGCCAGCCGCTGTCCCTGAGATAACGGATCTCGGACGGCGGCCACAGGAAATAGAATCGCGGCGTCATCCCCGCCGGTACGCTCAGCTCCGCCTTGCTGAACATCTTGTCGTCGAAGCCCATGACGCCGCTAAACTTGACGCGCACCAGCTTCTCCTTGCCGGGCACGAAGGTCGCAAGGCCCGCCACCGTGGTGTCGAATGGCAGCTTGAGCCGGCTGACATCGGCGGGAGCGCGCGGCTTCAGCCAGATGCTGTCGCCGACATCGGAGGCGCCGCCGGTGATGCGCGGCCGCGAGCGCGCGTCGCGCAGCGCGTCGTCGGGATCGATGCCGTAGCCGATCTGGATGCTCTGGAAGACGATGACGGTGTCGATGGCGCTTTCGGCATCGCCCTGCGCCTTCGAATAGGACACCAGCACCAGCGCGCCGAGCTGCGGATCGTCGGCCAACCGCCGCTGAACCTCACCCTGCAAGCCTTGCCATGCCGCTTCGAAACGGCGGGCCTGCACCGCCGTATTGATCCGCTGCAGCACGAAATTGGCGCCCTGGAAGGCGAGCGTCGCGCCCTGGAATTTGGCGTCGCCGCGCGCGTCGGGGCCGCCCTCATGCACCGGCTCGATCGGCTCGCCGACCACCGCCTTCGTCCCCGACGTGCTCCCGCCTTTGGCGCCGGCGCCACCGCCGCTGCTGCCACCGCTGCCACCGGACGCGCCGCCGCCTCCGCCACCACCACCGCCACGCGGCGGCGACGGTGGCCGTGGCACATTGACGGCCGGCAGGTTCAGCAGGCGGCGCGCGACGCCGATATCCTCGGTGCCGGTCCTGATCTCGATGCTGCTCTCGCGCGCGATGGTGACGCCGAGATTGGCGGCGCGCTTGGCGAAATCCTTGTCGAGCGTCCACAGGCTGGCGCGCAGGCTGCGCGCCTCCGCGGCGACGAACGCATCGCCCGGTGTCTCGCCGCCCTTGCCGCCATATTCGTCGACACGGCCGACCTGACCGCGGCCGGGCTTGTAGACGATGTTGTCGGCATAGAAATCGCCGCGATCGGAGATCCTGCTGTCCGGCTTCGGCAGCCGGCTCTCCGGCGGCGTGTGGATGTTGAGGTCATCGAGCAGCACGCGATAGCCTTCGCGCAGATCGGCGCCGGGCGTGTCGCGCACCAGCTCGTTGTAGGCCGCGTGCGCGATATAGACCTGCTCCTTCGACTGCAGCATGCGGGTGAGCGCTTCGGCGATGGCGATGTTGCCGCGCGCGATTGCGGTGATGACGTTCTTGTCGATGATGATCATGGTCGCCCCATCGGCCGGCGAGCACGCCGGCGAAATCAGGGGAACCGGCGAACGCGCCGGCTCGTGCTGACCATTGGTACGGGTATCCCGCGACGGGGTTCAATCACACCGCACGCGCCAGAACATGCACGCTGTGCCCGCACCACGCGGGCTGAATCGCGAGACCCGCGCCGATCTCATCCGCACAGGCCGGCGCGCGCTTCGCGGCCCCGGCCTGTCGGTTCCATCACCTCACCAGCCGTAGCGAACGACGCCCTTGCCGGCGTAGGAGCGCGTGACGTTGGAGAACTCACCCTCGAAGGTCGCTGCGACGGACCAGCCGTTGCGCCACATTCTCTCGACGGATGTCGTGACCAGCGCCGCATCCGACGCCTGTGCCGCACCGTTGACGACGAACGATGCGCCGGGCACCGACTGGAACGTGGCGGCGACGCTGCGGTCGGGATTGAACTCGTGCGCCCAGGCGAAGCGGCTGCGCAGCGTCAGGATGGAATCGGCAAGCGCATAGGCCTTGTCGGTGCGGAAACCGAGCTCGGTGCGTGTCGACGTGATATCCTTGGTGGCGTAATTCAGTGCAAATACGCCGAGGCCGGACAGCGTCTGCTCGCGATAGCCAGGCAGATCGAACGCTGTCGCCTGCACCGCGGCGTAAGGCGTGACGCCGATCCCCATCCATGGCGTCACATAGCGGCTGCCGCCTTCGAGGCGCCCGGAGAATGCATTGACGTTGAAGCGTGCCTGCAACCGATCGACACCGACGACGTTGCGATCCGTCGTCACGTCCTGCCACGCATAACCGAGCGCAGCGGACAGATAGCCGGTCCCGACCGTGTGGCGCAGGAAACCGCCCACCTGGAACAGATCCGACCGGCCGCTGCCGCCATTGGCGACCGAGAATGTGGTGCCGCCGCCGGACATGGCGAAGCCCGCCAGCGTATTCGGCGAGATGCGGTAGTCGGCGCCAACCGCCGCGCCATAGATGCGGCTGGTGGAGGTGTTCGATCCCGTCGCGGCATTGCCGTCCGTGGTCTGCGAACCGCCGAAGCCGGTCGCCCATACGTTCCAGCGCTGCGCGAGCAGGTCGGCCTTGACCGGCATCGCCTTGGCGAACATCGCATAGGCGCTGCGCGGTGAATTCTCCTCTGCGAAGGACGAAACGCCGCCGGCCGACGGAGAGACGTCATTGCTTCGGCCCGCCGCGAACGGATCGGTCATCACGCCCATGAACTGGTTCATCGCATCGAAAGTCGTCTGCTGCGATCCAACCGACGTTTCACCGGACGCCTGTGACAGACCGCCCGGCGTCAACGCGCCGAACACGATCGGGATTGCCCCGCCCGCGTTGAAGACGTTGATCACGGCGTTGGCCACGTTGCGCTGGTTCTGGTTCAGCGGTGTAAAGACCTGAGCCGAGGGATCTGTCGGCGTCGATGGCGGTGTCGACGGCGGCGTCGATGGCGGCGTCGATGGCGGCGTCTTCTCTGGTGGCGTTGTCGGCGTGTAGTTCAGCGTCAGATTGAGATAGGCGCTGTTGGCGTCGTAGCTGAGACCGCTGCGGAAATTTGCCGGGAGATTCGTATTGACGACATTTGATGCAAAGGCGCCGGACACCCCGCCGCTCGCGGTGAGGATGGTGTATTTCTTCTCGATATAGCCACCACTGGCGAACACGGCATTCACCGCAGCGCCGCCGAGTGTCGCCGTACCTGAGACATTGGTGTTCGCCGCAGCCGACGGAGTCACCTGCACCTGATACGTGGCCCCGGACTGGAACATGAGATCGCCGGTGACGCCCAGCGCGCCGGTCGGGCTTGCCGCATTGCCTGGCGCGAGCGTGCCGCCACTCATGATCGTGGTCGCGCCGAGACCGCCCGTGCCCGACAAGGTCCCGCCCGTGTTGACCGTGATGGCCGATGAGCTCGCGATCGAGCCATTCACCTCCAGTTTGCCGCCATTGACCGTCGTGGCCCCGGTGTAGGTATTCGCGCCCGCGAGCGTGACGACGCCGTTCGTCGTCTTGGTCAGATCGGCCGATCCCGCCAGGACACCGTTCACGGCGCCCGCCTGCATAGCGAAGGCCGTCGACGCATTGACGGTCGCCCCCGTGTCCAGCGTGCCGCCCAGCATCGAGTAGGTGGTGGTGCTCAGCAGCCCGTTCCGGATCATGCTGCTACCGCTCTGGAAGACGCCCCCATTCTGGATTTGCACGGTGCCGCCGAGCAGGAGCGTACCGCCATACAGCGTCAGAGTGTTGTCCGCGCTGCCCAGGCCCGCCACCGATTGAATATTGAGCGTGCCGCCATTGATCTTCGTCCCGCCGGTGTAGGAGTTGATACCGAGGAGGTTGACCTGACCCTGGCCAGCGATCGTCAGGGATCCGGAGCCGGTAACAGACCCGCTTACCGAGAAGGTCGAGTAGAGATAGGTGGTCGTGATCACCGTGTTCGAATTGAGTTGAAGAGTAGCCGATATCTCTTTGGCGGTGGATGAGCTGTCCACATTGATCAGCGCATTCCCCCCCGAGCTGGCCTGCATGATCAGCTGGCCCGACTGAAACTGGACACCGGCGTGGGCGGCAAACGCGTTGCTGTTGGCGTAGATATTGAGGACGCGAACCGTAAACGGGCCGCCCCAAAGATCAATGAAGTCGGTTCCTGAATTAGGCACGTTGAATGTCGCGACCGCATCGACTGCATTCGGCATGGACCCGGTCCATTTGTTCGAGGACCAACTGCCGCTGCCGCCAGTCCAGGTCTGTGCTTTCGCATCGCCTGCCGAAACAAGCACCGCCGCCCCGACCGCGATCAGCGCCGTCGTGCCGAGCAGCGCGTGCCGCATCCCAGCCGATGATTTCAAAACACTGCCACCCAACATCGCCAACTTCACGTATCGCCCCCAAAAGCTGCCATTCATCGTAGAGCCGAGGCTGGAGTCCCTGCCGTGCCTGGCGTGACAGTCACAGAGAGCACGCAGGTAGCCCCACACCTGCGCGCATTCCATCGAATCCGAATCACGGACTGCGATCGACTGATCAATTGCTTACCCGCCGTCCTGCAGACTTTGACGAGCCATGTCCCCGCGCGTTGTAAACGGATGTAAGGACAACATGCGCGTCCGCGATCTGAAGAGCCTTGCTGAACGCGGCGATCACCACGCGTATCGGACCACGCCTTTGCCGGCATAGCTGCGGGTAACCTCAGAGAACTCACCTTCGAACGTTCCTGCCACCGACCAGCCGCTCGCCCACTTCATCTCGGCGGATACGGTGCTGAGGACGGAGTCGGACGCCTGCGCCGCGCCGTTGACGACGAAGCTCGCACCCGGCAGCGTCTGGAACGTCGCCCCCATGGCGCGGTCCGGGTTGAAGTCGTGGGCCCAGGCCAGACGCCCACGCAGCGTGAGCACGCCGCCCTCTGCGGCGAACGATTTGTCAGTACGCAGGCCGAACTCGCTGCGCGTATCAGCCGCGGTCCGGCGCGCATAGGCCAGCGCGAAAGTGCCCGCGCCCGCCGTCGCGCTCTCGCCATAGCCCGGCATGTCGAAGGCCGTCGCCTGCACGGCCGCATACGGCGTCAGGCCGATGCCGCCGGTCCACGGCAGGGTGAGGCGATAGCCGCTCTCGAGCCGGCCGGAATAGGCCAGCGCATTGAAAGCGGAGCGCAGCCGGTCGACGCCGCCGGCGGCGACGGTGCGATCCATCGTGATGTCCTGCCAGCCGGTGGCGACCGCTGCGGTCACATAGGCCGCGCCGCTGGTGTGGTGCACATAGGCGCCAGCCTGGAACAGGTCGGAGCGGCCCGAGCCGAGGTTCCTGACCCCGAAGCTGGTGCCGCCACCGCCGAGCGCGAAGCCGGCGACCGTGTCCGGCGAGAAGCGATAGTCGGCGCCGACGGCCGTGCCGTAGACATTGGCCGTCGCCGCGCCGGATCCGGTGATGGCGTTGCCGTCCGTGGTCTGCGCGCCGCCGAAGCCGGCCGCCCACACGTTCCACGGCTGCGCGCAATCGGCAGCACGCAGTGCCCTCGTGGAGACGCCTGATGCACACGCGCTGTCGCCGCGACCGGCCGCCGACCGATCGGTCAACACGCCGAGGAACTGGCCCATCGCGCTGAACGTCGACTGCTGCGCCGCCGTCGCTGCTTCGCCCGTGAGCTGCGACAGCGACGCCGGCGCCATCATGCCGACCGCCAGCGGGACGCTGCCGTTGCTGTCGAAGGCCTTCGAGAGCACGCCTGCGACGCTTCGCTGGTTGCTGGTGAGGCCGCCGCCGAAATCGAGCGACAATGTCAGGTAGGCGTGGGTCGGATCATAGCTCGTCGATGCCCTGACATTGGCAAGTGTCGTGCTGACGGGCCCGAAAGTACCGGCGACACCGCCATCCGCGGTCAGGATCGTATAGCGCCTGGCGATGGCATCGCCGAGGAACGACGCGGTCACCGCCGCGCCACCCGGCGCCGCCTGGCCGATGACATGGGTCGATGACGACTGCGTGCCCTGGAGGCCGACCACATAGCGTGCGCCCGGCTCCATCGCGAGGTTGCCCGCGATGGTCAACATGCCGAGCGGATTGGCCGCGTTGCCCGGCGACAGCGCCGCACCGGATGCGATGGTCGTGGCATGCGGCGGATCGACGAGGCCGATGCCGGACAGCGTCGCGCCGGCGCCGACCATGACGTTCGACGAACTGCCGATCGAGCCGTCGACCTGCAGCGTGCCACCATGGACCAAGGTCGCACCGGTGTAGGTGCTGTTGCCGGTGAGAACCAGCGTGCCGCCGGCCAGGGTGAGATTGCCCGCGCCCGAAATCACGCCGGCAAACGTGCTGGTCGCCGTGCCGTTGAGGGTCAGCGTATTGCCGCCGGACACGATGATCCGTCCGCTGCTGCCGCCGGTCAGGTTGTTGAGCGACTGATCGAAGCCGTGCAGGTCGAAGCTGCCCTGCACGTCCACCGCGCGCGACGATGCGATGACGTTCGCAGCGCCCGCCTGCAGCGTCCCGCTCTGCACGAAGGTCGCGCCGGTGAACGTGTTGCCGGGATTGGACAGCGAGACGATGTTGCGCGCGGCGATCACGAGGTCGCCGGTACCGATCAGCCTGGCGGCGAGATCCGCATCGCTGCCAGCCGCGCCGACACCCTCGGTCAGCGTCAGGCGCCGGCCGCCCTGCAGATCGAGCTGGGTCAGGCCGTAGCCGACATACAGGCCATCCTGGCTGGCGCCGGTGGTGAGATGATAGTCGTAGCTCGCGACCGCGACGAACTGGCCGTCCTGCTGCAGGTTGACGGTCTGTGCGCTGGAGAGCGCATTGCCGTTCTGGTCACGCAGCGTCAGTCCGCCACCGGAGCCAACGACCGGCCCGCTCGACGAGACCAGCTTGACCCCGGCATTGGCATGGCTCTGCTGAAACAGCGACAGGCCGGTCGGCGGGGTCGGCGGCAGCGCGACCGTGCTGGGCATATTGACCCGGACCGATCCGGCGCCGCTGACGTCGAGCGTGCCTGTGCTGATCAGGCCGCTGGTGCTGGCCGGCGTCCACGCCGACGCGTCGAACACCACCGTGCCGCCGTTGATGCTGAAGCCGCCGATGGTCTGGGTACCGGCGCCGACGGTCGTGACGTTCCCCGTCCCCACCGAGAGCGTGGCGTTGCCGAGGGCCGCGGTGTTCGCACCCGACAGCGCGAACGTGCCGTTCGACAGCGCCACCCTGCCGCCGAACGCCGTGCCGGCGGCCGGATCGAATGCAAAAGCCCGGCCGGAGGTCGAGACCGACAGCAGGCCGGCCCCGGTCAGAGCGTTGTTGAAAACGAAGGCTCCGGATGCGCCGACCTGGAGTTCGCCTCCGGACTGGATGTTCACCCCGCCGGATCCGAGATTTGTGGCGCTGTCGATGCTCGATGCGGACAGCTTGACGGTGGCGCCGCTGCCGATCGTGGTCCCGCCGCCGTAGGTGTTGTTGCCCAGCAAGGTCTCTGTACCGCCGGAAACGATCAGGCTGCCCCAGCCGGTGATCGCCCCCGAGAATGTGCCGCTGGCATTGGTCAGCGTCAGGCTGTTGCCGCCGAGAGAGACGTTGCCGGCGGCGGCGCCATCGAGGCTCCGGATCGACACACCTGTGTCGGCCTGCGAAATGTCGAAGGTGCCGCCGGCGACCGTCACCCCGGATGACGCCGCGATCGAGCCTGCTCCCGCCAGCGCCAACGTGCCGCCGGTGATCGTGGTCGCGCCGGTATAGGTGTTGACGCCATACAGAGTCTCGAAGCCGCCGGATAGCTGAAGGCCGCCGCTGCCGGAGATCACACCCGCATAGTCGTCGATCGCGTTCGCCAGTGTCAGTGTCTTGTTGCCGAGGACGACTGTTCCGCCCGTGTCGAGGCCATAGCTGCCGAGAGACTGGAGCGTCGCACCGGCAGTGGTCTGTGAGATATCGAACGTTCCACTCTCGATGGTCATGCTCGACGACGCGATCGCGCCTGCGCCGCTCAGCACCAGCGTGCCATAGCTGATCCAGGTCGTGCCCGTATAGGTATTGACAGCCGTCAGGTTCAGCGTGCCCAGGCCGGACTTGGTGATGCCGCCGCTTCTGCTGCCACCCGGATCCGCGAGCACGCTGGTGAGCGTCAGCGTCGTACCCGCTGCGGGGCTGATGGTACCGCTCGTGACCAGGCTGATCACGCGATCCATCGTGAACGATGTCGTCGTCTGCAATTGCCCGCCGGCGAGCCGCAAGCCCGCGCTCGGCAAGCCGAGACTGGCATCCTGCGAAATGACGAGCGTTCCCCCGGATGACAGACGCCATCCGGCTGTGCTCGCCCATGCGCCGGTCAGCGTCCATGGGCCGCCGTTGACCTCGAAGGACGAGAAGCCCTGATACTTCGTGCCGATCGTGGCGACATCCAAAGTCTCCGGTCCCCTCACATCTCCGCCGAGGCGGAAGATACCGTGGCCGGTCTGGTCCACGACGGTCCCGTTGATCCTGGAGCCCGCCCACAGTTCGAGCGTGTTGACGCCACCGGTGAATGTGACGGCATTGACCGGAGCGCCGCTGCCGCCGGCGCCATTGGTGCCGGCCGAGATCTCACCACCGTTGATGACGGTGAGGTTGCTGCCGATGATGCCGGCGCCACCGATACCCCCCGCAGCGCCGCCACTGCCGGTACCGCCATGGGTCGGAGCGGAAGCGGAGGCGATACCATCGCCGCCATTGCCGCCGGAAATGGTCCCGACATTGGTGATGGTCACGCCCGAGCCAGAGATGCCTGCGCCCCCGCCGCCGCCAGCGCCGGAATACGTCATCCCCGCGCCGCCCCTGCCGCCATTGCCGCCCGAAATATCTCCGGTGTTGACCACGCTGCCGCTATTGCCCACAAGGCCGGCTCCGCCGCCGCCGCCACTGCCGCCGCTGCCAGCCCCCGCGCCAGAGCCGCCTGCGCCGCCGCTGCCGCCAGCTCCGCCGCGGATCGCGTAAATGTTGGTGAGAACGTTGCCGGAGAGCGACCAGCCGTCGCCACCGCCGCCGCCACCACCACCGGCCCCGGCGCCCGAGGCATCGACGCCAGTCGTGCCTGCACCGCCGTTGACGATGGTGGCGTTGGTGACCGCCGTGCTCGACGAGGCGCCGAGAGTCCCTCCGGTGCCGCCTGCACCATCACCGATCCCGGGGCCCGATCCGCCGGCGCCGCCCTGGCCGCTTGGGGAGCCCGCCGCCCCCGCAACGCCCGGCGTGCCGCCGGGCCAGCCGCCGCTGTCGCCGCCGCTGCCCGCGAAGACCGGGCCCGCCTCCAGCGCGAACGCCAGCACGCCGGCCAGTGCGGTCGACGCCAGCAACGAACGCCGTCTGGTGACTGGCGAACATACTGCAGCCCGATGAGATCGGAGGGCTCGGGGAAGATTGCGCATGACGGGGAGGCCGCTCCAGATCGGCAGGCGAAGGCAGAATATCGATGACACCCCGCGTACCTGCCTTCATCAGGAAATTCCGTGCGCGCATTGTCGCCGCTGTAAATGCATGTAAAGACTGTCCGGCGCGACCACATCCGTTGCTCCGCGTGACGCACCGGCAGCCCGCGCCTTCATCTCGATCCCGGTTTGGGCTAGAGCAGCAGGATCTCCGTTTCCCACTTTCCGCCAGACAGCCACTCGTGATTTTCAGCCGACATTCCCGTGCCAGCCGCCCGCACCCGTGGTGGATGGGCTTTCTGACGCTCGCCATCGTCGTCACAAGCCTCGCCCTGCCCTGCCGTGTCGCCGCGGCAGAGACGGACAGCATCGACCTCGCGGGGATCACCGACCATCGCGCGCTCGTGGGCTCGTTGTCGTTGCTCGAGGACCGCGACGGGCGGCTCTCCGCAACAGAGGCGCTCGGTCATCCGG
Organism: Bradyrhizobium sp. U87765 SZCCT0048; assembly: GCF_018131225.1. Classification (GTDB taxonomy): domain Bacteria; phylum Pseudomonadota; class Alphaproteobacteria; order Rhizobiales; family Xanthobacteraceae; genus Bradyrhizobium_A. The sequence goes on from NZ_JAFCMM010000002.1 coordinate 271,497, forward strand.
GATGGCAGACGATCACGCCGCGCTCCATGGCGCGCGGCTACACGCGCTCGGCCATCTGGCTGCGCGGCGTGTTCGAGAACACCAGCCGTGCGCCGGTGACACGCTGGCTGTCGGTCGGCGCGCCGCGCCTCGAGGACGTGCGTTACTTCCGCTTCGCGCCGGGCGCGGACACGCCCTCGGAGACGATCCTGGCCGGCAACCGGTTGCCGCTCGACAGCCGCCCGGTGAAAGCGACGCGCTCGATATTTCCGATCACGCTCGCGCCCGGCGAACGTATCGTGGTGGCCGTGCGGGTGCAGAGCCGCTCGTCGGTGAGCCTGGAGCTCAGCCTGTGGACACCCGCCGCCTTCCAGGAAGCGGAGACGCCCGACACGCTGATCGAGATCCTGTTCATCGGCTCGATGGCGACGATGGCGATCTTCACCCTGGTGATGGGCCTCGTCCGGCGCGACCTGATTTTCCTCACGCTCGGCGCCGGAGCATTCGCCGAGATCGTCTACGACCTCGGCTTCCAGGGCCTGCTGTATCGCTACATCCTCACCGGCGGCGGCGAGGTCGTGCTGCGCACGCCCGCCGTGATGGGCGCCGTCGCCCATGTGCTGCTGTGCACGATGGGCGCCCTGTTCATCGGCATGTATCGCGTCGCCATCTGGCGAGCGATCCTCGGCCTGTTCAGTTGCGTCGTGCTCGCCGGCGCGGCCTATGCCGTGATCGGCGACTATCGTGCCGCGGCCACCGGCCTGACGACGATCGAGGTCGTCTTTGAGGCCGTATGGATCATCGGCATCGTGGACTGCTGGCGGCGCGGCATGGGCAACGCCCGCCTGGTGCTGCTGGCGAGCGGCCCGGCCACGCTGCGGTTCTTCCTCTATCTCGGCCACATCCTCGGCGCCTGGCCCGCCTCCTGGTCGGTCGGCTCCGAGATCGCCTGGAACAACCTCACCGTGCTGTTGCTGCTGATCATGATCACGGTGGCGCACCTGCGCGAGATCCAGCGCGAGCGGGAGCGCACGCAGCACGAACTGCTCGACCTCAAGGAGCACGAGCGCGAACGCCTTCAGCAAGCCGTCGACGAACGCACCCGCGAACTGCAGGCCGCGCTGGCCGCCGCCGACGACGCCAACCGCGCCAAGTCCGACTTCCTCGCCGTCATGAGCCACGAGATTCGCACGCCGATGAACGGCATGCTCGGCGCCATCCATCTGCTCAAGTCGATGCCGCTCGCCGACGACGTCCGCACCACCGTCGGCGTGGCCGAGCGCACCGGCGCCGCGATGCTCGCGACCATTGGCGACATCCTCGACTTCGCGCGCATCAGCGAAGGCCGCTTCGTCACCGACGCCGCCCCGTTCGACCTGCGCGCGCTGCTCGGTGATGTGCGGACGATCATGGCGCTGCGAGCAACCCAGAAAGGCATCGCTCTCATCGTCGTCACCGATCCGACGCTGCCGGCCGCCGTGATCGGCGACGCCGACCGGCTACGCCAGATCCTGCTCAACCTCGTCGGCAACGCGATCAAGTTTACCGCAACCGGCGAGGTGCGCCTGGTGGCTGAGCCTGCTCCCCATCAGAACGATATCATCCGGCTGCGCGTCTCCGACACCGGCATCGGCATTGCCCCCGCCATGCTCGGCCAGCTGTTCGAGCCGTTCGTGCAGGCGGATGCCTCGATCGCCCGGCGTTTCGGCGGCACCGGCCTTGGCCTCGCCATCTGCCGGCGGCTGGCCGAAGCGATGGGGGGCCGCATCACCGCGGAGAGCACGCCTGGACGCGGCAGCACGTTCGAGGTTCATCTGCCCCTGCCGGCCACCGATCCCGACGACATCGCGATGCCCGCGTCGGCGGGCAACAGCATCGCGCGCACGGCGCGCCGCATTCTCGTCGTCGACGACGACGCCAACAATCGCTTCGTGCTCACCGGATTGCTCCATGCGATGGGGCACCATGCACTCGAGGCGACCGACAGCGCGCAGGCGCTGGCGCTGCTGGCGCACCATCCGATCGACGTGGTTCTCACCGACCTGCAGTTGCCCGATCTCGACGGCATGGCGCTGACCCGCGCCATCCGTGCGCTGCCCGGCGACATCGGATCCGTTCCAACCGTCGCGGTGAGCGCTGATGTCACCCCCGGGGTGATGGAGCGCTGCCTCGCCGCCGGCATGGACGGCTACCTGTCCAAGCCCGTGATGCCGGCGGACCTGCGACGGACGATCGACGCCGTCTGCGCCGGCCGCCAGCCGGTCGCGCTGGCGCCCGTGGCGAACATCAGCCAGTTCCTGACGGAGGTCGAACAGGAGCTCGGCACGGACATGGCGATCCAGCTGGTCGAGCAGGCGCTGGCGGCAATCGAACGGGGGGCTGCGGAGATCGCCGCTTCGCTGCGGCGTGGCGATCGCGATGCCGCCCGCCGGGCGACACATCGGCTGACCGGGTCGGCCGGACTCGCGGGCCTCGCAACGCTCAGCAAGGCTGCCGCGGCTCTCGAAGGCCGCCTCGCCGCGGCGATGACCGACGATGTCGATGGCGCCGTCGCCGCGATGCTCGCGCTGGCCGAACGATCGGCGGATGAATTGCGAGGCGTCTACGCGACGCTGGCGCTGAAGCGATAGCCGATGCCGGGCACGGTGACGATCAGCCGGGGCGCCCGCGCCGGATCGCCGAGCTTGCGCCGCACGCTGCTGACGATCACATCCACCACACGCGATGGCCCGACGTCGCCATTGGACGCGAGCGCATCGAGCAGGTGAGCGCGCGACACGGTCCGCCCACCGGCCGCGATCAGCGTCGCCAGCACGTCGAATTCCGACGGCGTCAACGCCACGGCCTGCCCCTCGGCATTGGTCAGCACACGGGCAGCGGTCTCGAGGCTCCATCCTTCGAAACGAACGACACCGCTTGCTTCGGCGGGACGACCGAGCAGCGCCATCAGGCTGGCGGTGAGCTGCTGCGGATGGAATGGCTTGACCAGGTAGTCGTCGACCCCCAGTTCGGCCGCCACGGCACGGCTGGCCGCCGAATCGTCGCGCGTCGTGATGCAGATCGGCACGTCGAGCCGGGTGCGCAATTGTCGCACCAGCGCCAACCCTTCCTCGTCCGGCAGGCCAAGGTCGAGCGCGATGGCATCCACAGGCTGGCCCGGCACACGCAGCGCGGCGCGCATCTCGGCCGCTGTCGAGGCGACCGTCACCGCGACGCCTTCCTTCTCCAGATAGGCCGCCAGAAGCGTCTGCACGAAAACTTCGTCCTCCACGAGGAGAACCGTTGGACGCCGCTCTGTCATGGTCTGCCGGTCAAGCCCCTGCCGAATCGTTGATTCGCGCCTCCTGCGTCCTTATTCCATCGAACCGCCCTTTGGCACCCCGAAAAATGGCGGTATGCGGCTGCCCTGCCATGCGGTCCGGCGCGGGCGACCCGCCGCCCTGGCCGGAGCCTAGCCTGAATCCTGGCCTCGCGCGGCGCCGCCAATCGAGCCAGCCTGATGGCTTGCGGCCGCATCCGGCGGGCTCATGGTGAGAAAGGCGCGGATCGCATCGAGCACCTGCCAGCGGTTTGTCTCCATCACCACCATGTGGGTGCCCTCGCCGATCTCGACCCAGCGGCGATATGCGGCGTTGCTCAGCCGCAGGAACAGCGCCTGCATGCGCGGCAGCGGCACGTCGAGATCCCACTCGCCATGCAGCAGGAGCACCGGCACGGTGATCGCGGCCGGATCATAGAACGGCCGGCCAACGGCCCAGTACTCGCGGACGTCCTGGATGACGCCGGCCGGCGCGTTGACGATGCCGTCGCGGGCGTCGCGGTCGCTCGCGAGCATGACCTCAGCCCAGCGCTCGAACCACGCCGGCGGCAGGATCTCGTCATGGCGGTGCGCCGGCACGCCTTCCAGCCAGCGCGTGCGGAAAGCGCGGACGTCGAAGCGGCGATAGGCCTGCAGCGTGCCGCCGGGATCGATCCGTGGCGGGCCGTCGCTCAGCCACTGCGGCGCGATCAGCGTCAGTTTCTCGATGCGCTCGTTATGCGCCGCGGTGTAGGCGCCCGAGACGGTGCCGCCCCACGACATGCCGATCAGCGACAGACGCGGCAGCCCGCGCGCGGCCAGAATGTGATCGATCGCGGTCGAGAGATCGCGCACCGCGACATCGGTGCGCACCTGCGGCGGCGCGGCGTCCGGCGCGCCGCGCATGCCTGGCGGCCGCGTCGAGGCGCCGAAGCCACGCACATTGAGCGCATGGACGTCGAAGCCGGCGTCCGCGAGGACATCCATGAACGCGCCCTGGCCGACATCGACATCGTAGAGGCTTTCCGCCGGCAGCGTCGCGCCATGCATCAGCAGGATGGTGGTGGCGGGCGTGAACGGCGCGCGGTCGGCGCGGTACTTGCGGCGGATGTGAAGTTCGATGCCGGGCTCGTCGGCAGCAATGAGACAATTCTCGGTGATGATGCGGGTCATCGCTGGGCGTCCTCGATCGATGGGGCGAACTGCCAGGTGAAGCCGCCGTCGCGGCGACGGACATGACCGGCAGAGGTTTCGGCGAAATGGGTGGAGAAGCACAGACCGCCGCTGTCGGCGGCCTGCGCCAGCAGCCAGCGTCGCGAGCGCTCGGCGGGCGCGATGAACTCGCAGTAGCCCGAGCGCAGATCGGGACGATAGACCTGCAGCGGATGATGCAGCACGTCGCCCATGAACCACGCCTCCTCGCCGCGCGAGCGCAGGCGGATCGAGGCGTGATCGATGCTGTGGCCGGGCGTCGGGTGAAACGACAGCCCCTCGGCGACCTCCGAACCGTCGACGACGATCGCCTGGCCGAGCCCCGCCGCGATCACCGGCTGCATGCTGTCGCGATAGACCAGCGGCAGCGGCGGGTGATCGGGCGGCCCCAGAGCGGCCGGCGGCAGATCCGGGGCCGGCGCGAGGCCGTCATTGCTCGCACCGTAGCGCGCCTCGATCGCCGAATAGAGGTGACGGGCGTTCGGGAATGTCGGCACCCACGCGCCGTCGCGCCATGACGTGTTCCAGCCGACATGATCGGCGTGGATGTGGCTGATGAGCACGAGATCGACCTGCTCCGGCGCAACGCCGACCGCGCGCAGGTGATCGAGATACGGCGTCCGAAGATCGTGCAGCTTGGGCGCCGCCGGCAGCGACTTGCCGTTGCCGGTCGCGGTATCGACCAGGATGGTCAGACCGGCGTGGCGCACCAGCCAGGAATGCGTGCCCTGCGCCAGGCGTCCCGTCGCACGGTTGTAGGAGCCCGCCGACAGCGACGGGCCGTGATCGCGCAGCGCCGCCGCGTCGAGATCGGGATAGAGAACCGCCGGATCGGTGTCGTCCCAGCGCAGTTCGGGAATGCGGGTGATCAGCGCGTCGCCGACCCGGAACGAGTCTGCCATGGCGGGCCTCCAAGATGATGGCGATGACGGTTGCCGTGTGATGAAAGGGAAGCTAGTGTCCGCCCATCCATTACACAAATCGATCTGCCCAATGCGCTCTATCGATCATTTCAATCTGAGGTCGTTCGACCTCAACCTGCTGGTGGCGTTCGACGCGCTGATCACCGAACGCAGCGTGACGAAGGCCGCGCGCCGGCTGAAGCTCGGCCAGCCGGCGATGAGCCATGCGCTGTCGTCGCTGCGGCTGCTGCTCAACGACGAGATCCTGGTGCGCGTCGGCACCACCATGCAGCCGACGACGCGGGCGCTGGCGCTCGCGCCGCGCCTGCGCGAGCTGCTGGTCCAGATCCAGGGTGCGCTGACGCCGGAGGCGACGTTCGATCCGCTCAGGGAAGAGCGCATCGTCCGCCTCGGCTTCTCGTCAGAACTGGAGATCCTGCTGATGCCGGCGCTGACCGCGCACCTGCGCGAGCACGCACCGGGCATCCGACTGCTGACGCGCCTCACCGGCCGCAGCGACGTCCATGCGATGCTGGACAATGCCGAGCTCGATCTCGCCGTCGGCTGCTTCGACTTCGGCCTGGAACGCCATCGCGGTATCCGCCTGTTCGAACAGACGCTGGCCTGCTGCTTCAATCCGGCGCTTGTGCGGATGCGGTTGCCGATCACCGAAGAGGCCTATGTGACGCGGCCGCACGCGCTGATGACGCTGAAGGACGACATCCACGGCTGCCTGTCCGAGGCGCTTGCGCGCATCGGCCGCGAGCTCAACGTCGCGCTCGCGGCATCGGACTTCCTGACCGTGCTGGCCGCCGCCGCCGAAGCGCCGGTCCTCGCGACGCTGCCGGCGCGCATGGCCCGCCTCTATGCGCCGCTGTTCGGCCTGACGATCGCCGCCGTGCCACTCGACCTGCGCGTGCCGGCGGTGGCGATGGTGTGGTCGGCGCGCAACGACCGCGATCCGGCGTCGGCATGGCTGCGCGAGGCCGTGCGCACCGTGCTGGCGGCGCGCGACCTGCCGCAGGCGCGGCGGCGCGAGCGCAAGCTGACTGCCTGAGACGGCGCAGGCGGCATCAGCCCGGCAGCACCAGCGCGTGCAGCGGCTCGATGGTCGCGCTGTGGCGCAACGGCGGCTGCGCTTCGGGCGGCGCCTGCATGCCGACACGATCATGCCAGAATGTCGGCAGACCGACCCGCGCGGTGCCGACGAGATCGTAGGCCGAGCCCGCGACGAACAGGCAGCGTTCCGGAACGACGCCAAGCTCGGACAGTCCCAACTGGTACGCTCGCGCGTCGGGCTTGTAGACACCGGCGCGCTCCGCGGTGACCACGACGTCGAATGGCACGCCGACGCAAGCCGCCGCGACGCGGCCAAGCCGCTCCGAGCAATTGGTGACGATGCCAAGGCGCACGCCGGCATCCTTCAGCGCGCGCAGCGTGTCCGTGACGCCGGGCCAGGGCTGCAGCTCGCCATAACGGGCGTCGAGCGCATCGGCGACGGAGCGCGGCAGGCCGACGGCGTCGGCGGCTTCGGCGACCAGCGTCTCATAGGGACGATAGCTGCCGGTGCGGTAGGTGATGCGAAGATATTCGGCGCGCCAAGCCCGCCCGGCCTCCGCGCCGCCGGCAACATCGTTCCACAGCGTCCAGCTGTCGAGCAGCGCGGTCAGCAGATCGAACAGGACGGCATCATAGCGGCGGGATGTCATGGTCCGGGCCTTTCGGTGATGGTCGCGGACAGCCGGCCTGCCGGTCGCGCCGCGATGGCGTCGATTTCGATGAGATGGCCGTGATGCAGCTCCGGCACCGGCACGACGGCGCGTGCGGGACGGCTGGCGCCGAACGCCTCGGCATAGACGGCATTGAATGCGGGCCAGTGCGCGACGCCGACGATATAGGCCGTGACCTTCACCACATCCTGCGGACCGCAACCCGCAGCCCTCAGGATCGCAAGAACATGGTCGAGCGCGCGCCGCGCCTGCTGCGCGAACGGCAGCGCCGGATTGTGCGTGCCATCGACGCCGCCCGGCAGCTGGCCGGACACGAACACCAGGTCGCGCCAGGCGGTCGCCTGCACATAGTGCCCGGCGGGCGTCGGCGCATCCGGCGTCGCGATCGCCGTGACGATATCGCCGGTCGTCGTCGCCATCTCCTTCGCCATCGTCATCGTCACCATCCCCGGATGCGCGGCCACGACGCCACCACCGCGTTGTCCGTGTCCAGCACCTCGTAGGCATCGTGCTGCGCGCCGGTGGCGCAGGCGTGGTTGGGCAGGATGCGCAGCCGCGTGCCGAGCGGCAGGTCCGGCAGACGCGCGCCGCTGCCGGGCCGCACCGCGACAATGCCGTGCTCCTGATTGGCGTCGATCACCATGAGATCGGGATACCGACGGCCCGCGGCGTCGCAGACGAGGCCATAGCCCTGGTCAACCGCCTGCCGCGCCGTGCCGCGATCGCGCGACAGCGCCATCCAGCCGGCATCGACGATGATCCATCCCTTGCTGCGCTAGTGTCCGATCACGCTGGTGAGCACCGACAGCGCGATGTCGTCCGGCGTGCAGACACCGACGCCGGCCTGAAACAGATCGAAGAACATGAACACGCCGGCCCGCACCTCGGTGACGCCATCGAGACGGCGCGCGAAATGCGCCGTCGGCGTCGCGCCGACGCTGACCACCGGACATGGCAGCCCGGCGGCCCGCAGCAGCGTCGCGGCTCCAGCCGCCGCCGCGCGCTCGGCCTCCGCCGCCTCAGCCAGCGCATCGGGCGTGTGCAGGCCATAGCTGTCGCCGGCATGGGTGAGGACGCCGCGCAGCTCGGCGCCGCCGGCCTGAAGCGTGCGGCCGATCGCGACGAGCAGTGTCTCGTCATCGGGCAGCACGCCGGAGCGATGGCCGTCGGAATCGATCTCGATCAGCACCGGCAGCCGCTCGCCGGTCGCGCAGACCGTCTCGACCACCGCTTGCGCCTGCGCGACGCTGTCGAGGATGACGGCAAGATCCGCATCGAGCTGGCGGCGGATGGTCACCACCCGCGCCAGCCTGTCCGGCGCGATGCCAACGCCATAGATCATGTCGCGCACGCCATGGGCAGCGAAATACTCGGCCTCGCGCAGCGTCGAGACCATCGCCGGTCCCGCCGGACCGGCGAGCGCCTCGCGCGCGACGTCGATGCTCTTGGCGGTCTTGAGATGGGGGCGCAACGCGACGCCGAAGGGTTCAAGGCGTGAGCGCAGCCGCGCGATGTTGTCGCGCAGCTTGCCGCGATCGAGCAGCAGGCATGGCGTGGCGAGGCTGGCGAGCGGCCGCGCAGGCGGCGGCGTGAGATGGGGCACGGCAGTGTCTCCGGGCAGCGGCGATGACGCCGAGACAACCACGGACCGGCCCGTGCTTCCATTTACATGTCGTGCATCCTCCATTAAGCTCGGGCTTAATGATCACCGCCGAGGATCTGCGCTTCTTCACCGCCGTAGCGGGCGCGCGCTCGCTCGCCGCGGCCGCGCGCGAGCTCAATGTCTCCCCGCCCGCGGTCAGCCAGCGGCTGCGCGCGCTGGAGGAGCGGCTCGGCGTGCAGCTCGTCAACCGCTCCGGCCGCGTGCTGACCCTGAGCGACGAAGGCGAGCTGCTGGCCGATCGCGGCCTGCGCGTGCTCGGCTCGCTCGAGGAACTCGAGGACGCCTTCGCCGACCGGCGTGGCCAGGTCACCGGCCATCTGCGCATCGTCGCGCCGCTCGGCTTCGGCCGTCGTCATGTCGCAGGGGTCGTCGCCGCCTTCCATGCCGCACATCCCCAGGTCGTCGTCGACCTGCAGCTGTCGGACCGGCTCGGCCGCGTGCCCGCCGACGCCTGGGATCTCACCGTCCATGTCGGCGAAGGCAAGGACCTGACGCCGAGCCTGAGCCAGCGCACGCTCGCGCCGAACCGGCGCATCCTGTGCGCGGCGCCGGGCTATCTCGCACGCCATCCCGCGCCCCGCACGCCCGAGGATCTGCCGCAACACGCCTGCATTGCGCTCCGCGAGAACGACGAAGACGTGACGCTGTGGCGCTTCGGCGTGCGCGGCGGCCGCGACAGCCGCGTGCGCATCGAACCCTCGCTGGCGAGCAACGACGGCGAAGTGGTGCGGGCCTGGGCGCTCGCCGGGCTCGGCATCATCATCCGCTCGGAGTGGGACGTCGCTGACGACCTCCGCGCCGGGCGTCTCGTGCCGCTGCTCGACGCCCATCCGCTGCCCGACGCGCCGGTGGTCGTGCTGTTCGGCGCGCGTCGTCAGGCGCGGGCGAACCGCGCTCAATTGTTCGTCGAAGCCCTCGCTGCCGCGCTCAGCCCGCCCCCCTGGCGCACGCCGCCAAAGCGTCCATCCCGCCGCTGACAACGCCGGTCGCTCACGACACGGCGCGCCCGCGATCCGACCGTCGTGTGCACGCGCAACGCCATCGTTCCCGCGCCGCCGCCGAACATGCAGGGCTCGCGGCAGCGCCATTGAGCGTTGACACCTCCCCGCTTTGGTAGAATAGTCACACATAAAGTAACAATCGCATCAGACGATGTTACAATTATCCCAATGACAGCCGTCGGCGGGGGAGGACGTCCATGAACCAGCCGCGCCCGCCCATGGCCGAGGGCCGGCCACATCCACCGCTCGTCAGGGTCGCAGGCGTCACCAAGAGTTTTGGTGGTGCGCGGGCGTTGCGCGGCGTCAATCTCGAGGTCCGTTCCGGCGAAGTGCACGCCCTGCTCGGCGAGAACGGCGCGGGCAAGTCGACGCTGATCAAAATCCTGAGCGGCGTCCACGGCAGCGACGGTGGCCGCATCGAAATCGCCGGCCAGCCGGTGATGTTCGACAGCCCGGCGCAATCGCGCGCCGCCGGCATCGCCGTCGTCTATCAGGATCTCAGCCTGGTCGAATCCCTGAGCGTCGCCGACAACCTGCTGCTCGGCCGCGAGCCGCGCGACCGCTTCGGCTTTCTCCGGAAGAAACATCTACTCGACGAAGCCGAAACGTTTCTGAAACAGCTTGGCATCCCGCTCGACCCGCGCGCCAATGTCGGCGCGCTGCCATTCGCCTATCGCCAGATGACCGAGATCGCCAAGGCGCTAATGGGCGACGTGCGCGTGCTCATTCTCGACGAGCCAACATCGTCGCTGACCGGCGACGAGGTCCGCATCCTGTTCGACGCCATCGGCAAGGTGACGCGCCGCGGCGTCGGCGTCATCTATGTCACCCACCGCCTCGACGAGGTGTTCCAGGTGTCTCAGCGCGTCACCGTGTTCCGCGACGGCGCCAATGCCGGCACCTTCGTCACCGCGAACACCGACATGAAACGTCTGGTGTCGGCGATCATCGGGCCCGGCCATACGGTGGCCATGGACGCGGCGCGGCCGGCGGTGCCACGCCCCGTCGCCTCGGCGGCGCCGGTGCTGTCGCTTTCGGGCGTCGGCAACGAGCGGCTGCGCGCCGTGGATCTCACCGTGTGGCGCGGCGAGATCCATGGCCTCGCCGGACTGATCGGCAGCGGCCGCACCGAAATCCTGGAGACGGTGTTCGGCCTGCGCCACGTCGCGAGCGGCACGCTGGCGCTCGACGGCGAGACGTTCGCGCCGGCGAGCACGGCAGACGCTATCGGCCGCGGTGTCGCGCTTGTGCCGGAAGACCGCCACCTCCAGGGACTGGTTCTCGAACATTCCATCGAGCGCAACATCACGCTGGCGCGGCTGCGCCGGCTGACGGCATGGGGATGGGTGCGCCAACGCGCCGCCCGGCACGATGCCGAAGCCGCCGTACGCAAGCTTGCAGTGAAGGCGCAGGGCATCTCAAGCCCGGCGAAAACACTGTCCGGCGGCAACCAGCAGAAGGTGGTGTTCGCCAAGTGGAACGAGCCGCGGCCGCGGCTGCTGCTGCTCGACGAACCCACCGTCGGCGTCGACGTCGGCGCCCGCGAGGAGATCTATGGCGTCATCCGCGCCGCCGCTGCGGAGGGAACCGGCGTGCTGCTGGTGTCGTCCGATCTCGCCGAACTGCTGCAGCTGTGCGACCGCATCTCCGTCGTCGTCGAGGGCGGCATCGTCGCCACCTTCGCGCGGCGCGACCTCGGCAGCGCGGAAGACCTTCACCACCTGCTGCAACGCAGCCAGACCGACTACGAACGCTCCGTCCACGGGTTGCCCGCATGACCGATCTCGACGTGCCGACCATTGCCGCATCGACGCCCGTCCGGCCGCAAGGACGGCACAAGCTGCTGCAGACGCTGCTGCGCGGCGAACAGCCCTACATGCTGTACATCGCCTTCGTCATCCTGCTGGTGGTGTTCAGTTTCGCATCGCCCTGGTTTATGTCGGTCGACAACTTCCTCAACATCGGCCGGCAGACGACGCTGGTGTCGATCGTCGCCGTCGGCATGACCTTCGTGATCATCGCCCGCCAGATCGATCTCTCGGTCGCCTCAGCGCTGGCGCTGTCGGGTATGGCCGCGGCGCTCGCCATGAGCCATGTCGCCAACAGCTGGATCGTCGGCGCGCTCGCCGGCCTCGGCACCGGCGCGCTGGTCGGCCTTGTCAACGGCATCCTCACCACCCAGCTCGCCATCCCCTCGTTCCTGGTCACGCTTGGAACCCTCAGCATGGCGCGCGGCCTCGCCATGATGGTCACCAACACCAAGCCGGTAATCATCACCAACGAGACCTATTTCGCGATCTTCGGCGAGGGCTCGCTGTTCGGCATCCCCGCGCCGATCGCCTGGACACTCGGTGCGATCGCCGTCGGCATCCTGTTGCTGCACTTCAATGTGTTCGGGCGGCGCATCTATGCCGCAGGCGGCAACCCGACCGCGGCGCTCTACTCCGGCATCCACATCAAGCGAGTGACGACGCTCGCCTTCGTGCTCACCGGCACCTTCGCCGGCCTCGCAGCGCTGGTGCTGTCGGCACGCTCGCATGCGGCGCGGCCGGACGTGGTTCAGGGCATGGAGCTCGACGTCATCGCCTCGGTGATCCTCGGCGGCTGCAGCCTGTTCGGCGGCCGCGGCTTCATCCTCGGCACGCTGCTCGGCAGCCTGATCATCGGCACGCTCAACAATGGCCTCGTGTTGCTCGGCGTCAGCTCGCCGCTGCAGCTGGTCATCAAGGGCGCAATCATCGTCGCTGCCGTGGCGTTCACCAAACGCTGACTTCGACAGGATGCCGCGCGCCGGCCGTCACCGCCGCGCGGCATCGGGAGGCAAGGCCGCCGGCCTCATTCGACAGGCGACCGCAAAACGACAACCGGGAGGAAACCATGACAACAGCCATCCTGCGCCACAGACCCCTGAAAACGGCAATGCTCGCCGCCGCTGCGACCGCGGCGCTGGCGACCTCAGCCCTCGCGGAAGTCCCGGCGACCTGCGTCAAGGGCGTCGATCTTGCAACGCTCGGCCCGAAATCGATCGTCGGCCAGGGGCCGCATGGCGAGAAGGCGGCTTCGCCGGAAGTCCTGGCGCTGTCGGAGGCCGACGCCGCCAAGGTCAAGGCCGGCAATTTCAAGGTCGGCATCTCCATGCAGACCGTCAATCTCGACTGGGCGCAGCTGCAGATCCAGGGCATCACCGACACGCTGAAGAAGTACGGCGTCACCGTCACCGGCGTCGCCTCGGCCGAATACCAGGTCGACAAGCAGATCGCCGACATCGAGAACACCATCCAGCAGCATCCCGACGGCATCATCTCCATCCCCGTCGACTTCACCGCCACGGCGCCGACCTACAAGAAGGTATCGAAAGCCGGCATCAAGCTGGTGCTGATGGACAGCATCCCGACTGGGCTGAAGCATCCCGAGGAGTACGCCGCGATGATCTCCGCCGACAGCCAGGGCAACGGCCAGATCGCGGCGCAGATCCTGGCGTCCTGCGTGCCGCAGGGCGCGACCATCGGCCTCGTCAATTTCGGCGTCGACTATTTCAGCACCAACGAGCGCACCAAGGGCGTGCGCGAATGGATGCAGAAGAACCGGCCCGACATCAAGATGAAGCAGGTCGACTTCACCGATCCACCGAAGGTGTCGCAGATCGCCGGCGACTTCCTCACCGGCAATCCCGACATCAAGGGGCTGTTCGCGGTGTGGGACCAGCCGGCGCTCGACACGCTGAGCGCGATGCGCGCCCAGGGCGTCGACATTCCCGTCACCACCGTCGATCTCGGCCTGCAGTCGGCGATCGAGATCGCCAAGGGCGGCCCGCTGAAAGCAACGGGATCGCAGCGCCCCTATGACCAGGGTGTCGCCGAAGCGCTGGCGATGATGAACGCGCTGATCGGCAAGGCGACGCCGGCGTGGGTCGGCGTGCAGTCGCTGCCGGTGGTGCAGTCCAACGTGCTGGAATCCTACAAGACGGTGTTTAAGAAGGATCCGCCGAAGGAATTGACCGACGCCTGCGACAAGGCCAAGCCGGCCTGCAACTGACGGGGTATCGCGCTTCGGGTCCGGCTCCGGCCGGGCCCACGGCCGCGGCAGAATGTTTTCCCGCCGGCGCGCGTCAGGACGCCTTGGTCACGTAGTCGACCGGCAGTGCCTTGAACGGCTTGCGCTGCTCGCTCGCCGCCGCGCCGCCGACGATGATCCGCGAGAAGGCGTCGAGATCGGCGAACGACGCCGGCTTGAGGCTGCCGAGCTTGCTGGCGTCGACCACCAGGATGCTCTCCATCGCGGTGGCGATGACCGCCTGCTTGACCGCGACCTCGTGGAAATTCGAACAGCTCGCGCCGCGTGTCGGATGGACGCCGCCAGCGGAAATAAACGCCTTGTTGATGCCGAGGCGGCGCAGATAGGACAGGCCCTCGTCCGACGAGAAAGACTGCGACGAGGCGTGATACAGGCCGCCGATCAGCATCACCTGCGTCGCCGGCCGCCGCGCCACAATGGTCGCGACATTGAGCGAATAGCAGATCACCGACAGCGGCATCTCGTCGGGCAGGCATTCGGACAGCGTCTGCATCGTGGTGCCGCAGTCGATGAAGATCGTCTCGCCGTCCTTGAGCGAGGCGGCCGCAGCGCGGCACGCAAGGCGCTTGTCCTGGGTGTGCTGATCGATCTCCTGCTCGAGCGTGTACTTGATGCCGGTCGGCGACGCGGCATTGACGACATAGCCGCCGAGACAGGCGAGCGACGCATCCGATGCCGCAAGATCGCGGCGCACGGTCATTTCCGAGACGTTGAGCAATTCGGCCGCGGCCCGCAGGTGCAAGGCGCCATTGCTTTCGACCGCGCGGCGCAGGCGCTGCAGGCGTTGTTCTCGCGTTTCACTCGGGCGGGCACTGGGAATCTCGGCCATCTTGCTCATGAAGCCTGCTTACCCCGTTGACAACGGTCTTACAATGATGTGATGATCGAAACAACAAAATGTTACGATAATAACAATCAAGCCGGCAAGCGACAGACCGCACACATCGCGTGACGGCCGCGCCACGCTGGCGAACCGGGAGGCACGCATGCTGCCATCGCAACGATCGCCATCAGCGACTGCGTTCGATGTCCTCGCATGTGTGTAGCGCTTCGATGCCGAGCAGTGTCTTGATCTCCGATCCGTCCGCAGCGCCGTCGCGCAGCCATGACCGCGTGCACGCGCGCAACACGCCGCTTGTCCGCAACGACGGCTGCGCGCTTGAGCTCGACGGCATCGACGATATCCGCATCAACCTGTCCGCCGCCGAGCGCCGCGTCGCGACGCTGCCGGGACGGCGCACGGTGAAGAACGACGCCCAGGCGGCATGGCTGCTCAAGGCCGTCGCCTGCATCGACCTCACCACCCTCAACGGCGACGATACCGCCGGCCGGGTGAAGCGGCTGTGCGCCAAGGCGCGCGCGCCGGTGCGCGCCGACATCCTCGATGCCCTCGGCTTCGGCGGGCGCAGCGTCCACACCGGCGCGGTGTGCGTCTATCACCGCTTCGTCGCCACCGCCGTCGAGGCGCTCGACGGCTCCGGCATTCCTGTCGCCGCGGTGTCGACCGGCTTTCCGGCCGGCCTCGTGCCCCACGACGTCAAGCTGCGCGAGATCGAAGCCTCGGTCCACGACGGTGCGGCCGAGATCGACATCGTCATCACCCGCGAACATGTCCTGACCGGTGACTGGCCGGCGCTCTATCAGGAAGTCAGGGACTTTCGCGCCGCCTGCGGCGAGGCTCATCTCAAGACCATCCTCGCCACCGGCGACCTCAAGACGCTGCGCAATGTCGCGAGGGCATCGATGGTCTGCATGATGGCGGGCGCCGACTTCATCAAGACCTCCACCGGCAAGGAAGGCGTCAACGCCACGCTGCCGGTCACGCTGGCGATGCTGCGAATGATCCGCCTCTATCAGGCGCGCACCGGCTTCAAGGTCGGCTTCAAGCCGGCCGGCGGCATTTCCACCGCCAAGGACGTGCTGAACTATCAGTTCCTGATGAAGGAGGAATTGGGACGCGACTGGCTCGAACCAGAGCTGTTCCGGATCGGCGCGTCGAGCCTGCTGGCCGATATCGAACGTCAGCTCGAGCACCATGTCACCGGCCGCTATTCGGCCTTCAACCGCCATCCCCTGGCATGAGACGGCCGATGAGCGTTGCACATTATTACGAGACCATGGACTACGGCCCCGCTCCCGAGGCGGACGGCGAGGCGCGCGCGTGGCTGAAGACGCACGGCGCCGTGTTCGACCACTTCATCGCCGGCGCGTTCACGGCGCCGAAGGATGGCGTGCACATCCCGACCATCGAGCCGGCCACCGGCAAGCCGCTGGCGCGGCTCGCCCAGGGCTCCGCCGCCGACATCGACGCCGCCGTCGCTGCGGCGCGCCAGGCGCAGGTGCCATGGGCGAAGCTCGGCGGCCATGGCCGCGCGCGCCATCTCTACGCGCTGTCGCGAATGCTCCAACGACACGCCCGGCTGTTCGCCGTGCTGGAGGCGATCGACAATGGCAAGCCGATCCGCGAGACCCGCGATCTCGACGTGCCGCTCGCGGCGCGCCACTTCCTGCACCATGCCGGCTGGGCGCAGCTGCAGGAGCGCGAGCTGTCCGACCAGGTGCCGCTCGGCGTCGTCGGCCAGATCATCCCCTGGAACTTCCCGCTGCTGATGCTGGCGTGGAAGATCGCGCCGGCGCTCGCGGTTGGTAACACCGTGGTGCTCAAGCCTGCCGAATTCACTTCGCTTACCGCGCTGCTGTTCGCCGAACTGGCGGCGCAGGCCGGCCTGCCGCCGGGCGTCCTCAACGTCGTGACCGGCGATGGCGCGACCGGCGCCGCCCTCGTCGCCCATCCGGATGTCGACAAGATCGCCTTCACCGGCTCGACCGAGGTCGGCCGTCTGATCCGTGAGGCGACCGCTGGCACCGGCAAGTCGTTGACGCTGGAGCTCGGCGGCAAGTCACCATTCATCGTGTTCGACGACGCCGACATCGACGGCGCCATCGAGGGCGTGGTCGACGCCATCTGGTTCAACCAGGGCCAGGTGTGCTGCGCCGGCTCGCGCCTTCTGGTGCACGAAGGCATCGCCGAGGACTTCCGCCAGCGCCTCGTGCGCCGCATGGAAACGCTGCGGGTCGGCTCGCCGCTCGACAAGGCCATCGACATGGGGGCGGTCGTCGCCCCGGTGCAGCTCGAGCGTATCAAGGCGCTGGTCGAGACCGGCGTGAAAGAGGGCGCGCAGAAGTATCAGGCCGCGACAGCGCTTCCGGCCGATGGCTGCTTCTATCCGCCGACGCTGCTGTGGAACGTGCAGCCGGCATCGACGGTGGCGATCGAGGAGATCTTCGGCCCGGTGCTGGTGGCCATGACCTTCCGCACCCCGGACGAAGCGGTCGCCCTCGCCAACAACACCCGCTACGGCCTCGCCGCCAGCGTGTGGAGCGAGACCATCGGCCTTGCCCTCGACATCGCGCCGAAGCTGCTGGCCGGCGTCGTCTGGATCAACGCCACCAACCTGTTCGATGCTGCCGTGGGCTTCGGCGGCTATCGCGAATCCGGCTTCGGCCGCGAGGGCGGCCGTGAAGGCATTGTCGAGTATCTCAAGCCGCTCGCCTGGGCCGGGCGCAAGCCGCGGCAGGAACCCGCGGCGTCGACGCCCGCGGACGACAAGGCCGGCTTTGCCGTGCCCGCGCTCGACCGCACCGCCAAGCTGTTTGTCGGCGGCAAGCAGGTGCGCCCCGACGGCAATTATTCCCGCGCCGTGGTGTCAGCCAAGGGCAAGCCGCTCGGCGAGGTCGGCGAAGGCAACCGCAAGGACGTCCGCAACGCCGTCGCCGCGGCCCGCGCCGCCGAAGGCTGGGCGCGCGCCACCGCGCACAACCGCGCCCAGATCCTCTACTACCTCGCCGAGAACCTGTCGGCGCGCCGCGACGAGTTCGCCGCGCGGATCGCCGCCATGACCGGCATCAGCACGCCCAAGGCCAGGGCCGAGGTCGATGCCAGCATCAGCCGGTTGTTCAGCTACGGCGCGTGGGCCGACAAATACGACGGCGCCGTCCACGCCCCACCGCTGCGCGGCGTCGCGCTCGCCATGCACGAGCCGATCGGCGTGGTCGGCGTCGCCTGCCCGGACGAGGCACCGCTGCTCGCCTTCATCAGTCTGGTCGCACCGCTGATCGCCATGGGCAACCGCGTCGTCGCCATCCCGAGCGAGCGCCACCCGCTCGCCGCCACCGATCTCTATCAGGTGCTGGAGACCTCGGACGTGCCGGCGGGTGTCGTCAACATCGTCACCGGCGGCCGTCATGCCCTCGTCAAGACCCTCGCCGAACATGACGACGTCGACGCTCTCTGGGTGTTCGGCTCGAAGGAAGCGTCCGCCACCGCGGAGCGGCTGTCGTCCGGCAATCTCAAGCGCACCCTCGTCGACCACGGTCTCGCGCTCGACTGGAGCGATGCCCGCGCGGCCGAGGGCGAGATCCTGCTGCGCCACGCGGTGCAGGTGAAGAACATCTGGATTCCCTACGGCGACTAGCCGTCCGGGAAGCCCGCCGACTGGCGATCGCAACCCCGGCCACCGCGAGCCGGGGACGATCGCCCGACCAGAACGAAACAAGGAGGACACATGCTCAAGGCCATCGATCCGCTGCTCAATGCCGACGTGCTCTACGCCCTGCGCGCGATGGGCCATGGCGATCGCCTGGTCATCTGCGACACCAATTTCCCGGCCGATTCCATCGCCCGCCAGACCGTGTTCGGAGAGCTGCTGCGCATCGACAATGTCAGCGCCGCGCGCGCCACCGCCGCGGTGCTGTCGGTGATGCCGCTCGATACCTTTGTCGACGACGCCGCGGCCCGCATGGAGATCGTCGGCCAGCCGGCGGAAGTGCCGCCGGTGCAGCAGGAGGTTCAGGCCGCGATCGACCGCGCCGAAGGCCGCTCGTGGCCAATGGTCGGCATCGAGCGCCATGCCTTCTACGAACAGGCCAGGGGCGCTTACTGCGTCATCGCCACCGGCGAGCGCCGTTTCTATGGCTGCTTCCTGTTCACCAAGGGCGTGATTCCGCCGGCGGGAGAATGACCATGGCCGGCAACGGCGTCGCCATCCTCGGCATTTTCGTGGCGGACCTTGCGTTCCGCGCCGGCAGCATGCCCGCCATCGGCGAGACCATCGCCGGCTCCGGCTTCGCCATGGGGCCGGGCGGCAAGGGCTCGAACCAGGCGGTCGCCGCCGCCCGCGCCGGCGCCGGCGTCACCTTCATCTCGCGCATCGGCGGCGATGCCTTCGGCGAACTCGCGCGCGCCACCTGGGCGAACGAAGGCATCACGCCGCGCGTGACACAATCAGCTGCAGCGCCGACCGGCACCGCCTTCATCTATGTCCACGAGACGCGCGGCGACAACGCCATCATCGTGGTCTCGGGCGCCGCCGGCGAACTCGGCGCCGCCGATGTCGATGCCGCCGCCGACGCCATCCGTGACAGCCGCGTGTTCGTCACCCAGCTCGAGCAGCCGATCGAAGCCGCCCGGCGCGGCCTGCAGATCGCGCGCGGCGCCGGCAGCATCACCATTTTCAATCCGGCGCCCGCCGCGACCTTCGACGACGACCTGTTCGCGCTCAGCGACTACATCGTGCCGAACGAGAGCGAGGCCGAGATCATCACCGGCATCGCCGTCAGCGATCTCGACGCCGCACGCCGCGCCGGCGACGTGCTGCTGGCGCGTGGCGCCGGCACCGCGCTGATCACCCTCGGCGAACGCGGCTCGCTGTTCCACAGCCGCGAGCGCTCGGTGCATGTGCCGCCGTTCACCGCGGGCAAGGTGCTGGAAACCGCCGGCGCCGGCGATGCCTTCGTCGGCGGCTTCGCCGCGGCGCTGGCCGGCGGCGCCGATCCGCTGGAGGCAGCGCGGTTCGGCTCGGCGACCGCGGGCATCTCCGTGACCCGCGCAGGCACCGCACCAGCGATGCCGCGCCGAAGCGAGATCGAGGCCCTGTTGCGGGAGCGCGTCCCGTCGTGATGCGGAACGACCCGATCAAGCACTTTTTCATCTGGCCGGCCGTGCTGGTTGTGCTGGCGATCGCGATCTTTCCGCTGATCTATTCGCTGACCACGAGTTTTCTCAGCTACCGCCTGATCCCGCCGCTGCCGCCGCGCGTGGTCTGGCTCGGCAACTACACGACGCTTCTGCAGGAGCCGCGGTTCTGGAATGCGATCCTGACCACGACCCTGATCGCCTTCATTTCGGTCGGCCTGCAATATGTCATCGGCTTTGCGGTGGCGTTGGCGCTCAATGCCCGTGTCCCCGGCGAGCGGCTGTTCCGCGTCGCCTTCCTGCTGCCGATGCTGCTGGCGCCGGTCGCTGTCGCGCTGGTGGCGCGCATGATGTTCAACCCGACCATGGGCCCGCTCAACCAGTTGCTGACGCAGTTCGGCCTCGCAAACCTGCCGTTCCTCACCAATGGCCGCTGGGCGCTCGGCTGCATCATCGCGGTCGAGATCTGGCAATGGACACCGTTCGTCATCCTGATGCTGCTCGCCGGCCTGCAAACCTTGCCGGAGGACGTCTATGAGGCCGCCGCGCTGGAGAACGCCAGCGGCTGGCAGCAGTTCTGGGGCATCACCTTCCCGATGATGCTGCCGATTTCGGCAGCCGTCGTCTTCATCCGCCTGATCGAGAGCTACAAGATCATGGATACGGTGTTCGTGATGACCGGCGGCGGTCCCGGCGTCGACACCGAAACGCTGACGCTGTTCGCCTACCAGGAAGGCTTCAAGAAATTCAACCTCGGCTACACCTCGGCGCTGAGCTTTCTGTTCCTGATCGTCATTACCATCATCGGCGTCACGTATCTGGCGCTGCTGCGGCCCCACCTGGAGAAGCGGCGATGAGCGCGCCATCCCTCACCGGCCTGTCGGGCCGCGGTCGCTGGCTGGTGGCGCTGGGCTGCGCACTGTGGTGCGCGATCACCATCTTCCCGCTGTACTGGGTGGTGGTGACAGCGTTCAAGACGCCGCCGGGCGTGGTCGGCGGTCCCACCTACTTGCCGTTCATCGACTTCACCCCGACGCTGCAGCCGTTCATCGATCTCTATCAGGGCATCCGCGGCGAATTCTTCCGTACCTTTCTCAACTCGACCATCGTCGGCCTGTCCGCCGCTGTGATCGCCACCGCCATCGGTGCGATGGCGGCCTATGCGCTGGTGCGCTTCGAGTTTCGCGTGCGCTTAAGCTCCGGCCTCGTGTTCCTCGCCCTCGCGCTCGGTGGCTATCTGCTGTTCAACGCCACCCTCGGTCTGACCCGGCCGCAGGCGCTGCTGCTGGCGTTTCCGATCGCGCTGGTCATCGCGATCCTCGCCAACCGCGTGCCCGTGCCGGGGCCGGTGCTCGGCAACGAGGACATCCTGTTCTGGTTCGTCAGCCAGCGCATGTTCCCGCCGATCGTCACCGCGTTCGCGCTGTATCTGCTCTACAGCGAGATCGGCCGCATGGGATTTCAGCTCATCGACAGCTTTATCGGCCTGACACTGTGCTACGTCGCATTCTCGCTGCCGATCGTGGTGTGGCTGATGCGCGACTTCTTCGAGGCGCTGCCGATCGAGGTCGAGGAAGCGGCGATGGTCGACAACGTGCCAACCTGGCGGATCTTCCTCGGCATCGTCGTGCCGATGTCGATGAACGGCCTGCTCGCCACCTTCATGATCACCCTCGCCTTCGTCTGGAACGAGTTCCTGTTCGCACTGTTCCTGACCAATTCGAAGTGGCAGACGCTGCCGATCCTGGTCGCGGGGCAGAACAGCCAGCGCGGCGACGAGTGGTGGGCGATCTCGGCGGCGGCGCTCGTCGCCATCGTGCCGATGATGATCATGGCGGCCCTGCTCGGCCGCATGATGCGCTCCGGGCTGCTGCTCGGAGCCATCAAGTAGCAACGACAACAAGACGTGCAAGGGAGAGGACACCATGTTGAGACGAACGTTTCTGATGCTTGCGACATCGCTGGCCACCGTCTGCGCGGTCGGCCAGGCCGAGGCTGCGTGCAGCCCCGATTACTCCGGCGTGACGCTGACGGTCGCCTCGCAGACCGGCCCCTACATCGCCTCCGCGCTCAAGCTCGGCGCCGATGAGTGGAGCAAGAAGACCTGCGGCAAGGTCAATGTCGTGGAATTCCCGTGGTCGGAGCTCTACCCGAAGATCGCGACCTCGCTGACCTCGGGCGACGCCACCTTCGACCTCGTCAGCTTCGCGCCGGCGTGGCTGCCCGACTTCGTGCCGTATCTCGGCGAGATGCCCAAGGACATGCAGTCCGGCAAGGACTGGGACGATGTCGAGCCGGCGTACCGCGAACGGCTGATGGTGTGGGAAGGCAAGATCTACTCGCAGTCGATGGACGGCGACGTCCACACCTACACGTACCGCAAGGATCTGTTCGACGATCCCAAGGAGAAGGACGCGTTCAAGGCCAAGTACGGCTATGACCTCGCGCCACCCAAAACCTGGAAGCAGTACCTCGACATCGCCGAGTTCTTCCAGCGCCCGGACAAGGGCCTGTGGGGCACCGCCGAAGCGTTCCGCCGCGGCGGCCAGCAGTTCTGGTTCTTCTTCAGCCATGCCGCCGCCTACACCAACAACCCCAACTATCCCGGCGCGATGTTCTTCGATCCCGAAACCATGGACGCGCAGATCAACAACCCGGGCTGGGTCAAGGGACTTGAGGAGTACATCCGCGCCTCCAAGCTCGGCCCGCCGAATGCGCTGAACTTCTCGTTCGGCGAGGTCAACGCCGCGGTTGCCGGCGGCCAGGTGGCGGAATCGATCGGCTGGGGCGACACCGGCGTCATCGCCGCCGACCCCAAGCAGTCGAAGATCTCCGGCAAGGTCGGCTCCGCCGTGCTGCCGGGCTCGGACGAGATCTGGAATGCCAAGACCAAGAAGTGGGACAAATTCCCCGAGGTCCTGCCGGCGCCGTTCATGGCTTTCGGCGGCTGGCAGATCGCGGTGCCCAAGGCCGGCAAGAACCAGAAGGCGGCGTGGGACTTCATCAAGACGCTGACCAGCCCTGAGGTGTCGGGCCAGGCGGCGATCACGGGAGGCACCGGCGTCAACCCGTACCGCAAGTCGCACACCGCGAACCTCGAGCTGTGGAGCAAGATCTTCACGCCGGTCGAGGCGAAGGAGTATCTCGGCGCCCAGTCGGACTCGATCAATGGCAAGAACGTCGCACTCGACATGCGCCTGCCCGGCTATTTCTCCTACACCGAGGTGGTGGAGATCGAGCTCGGCAAGGCGCTGGCCGGCCAGACCACGCCGCAGGCCGCGCTCGACGCGGTCGCCAAGGAGTGGAATCGCCTGACCGACGAATTCGGCCGCGCCAAACAACTCGCGGCCTATCGCGCAGCGATGGGCCTGCCGCCGAAGAACTAAGTCCGCGACGAGACCGTCCCGGGTGGCGCCGCCGCGCCACCCGGGTATTTCCCTGCGAAGAGAAAGCCGAGCGATGGCGCACGTCGAGATCGACAATATCAGCA
This sequence comes from Bradyrhizobium sp. U87765 SZCCT0048, assembly GCF_018131225.1. Lineage (GTDB taxonomy): Bacteria > Pseudomonadota > Alphaproteobacteria > Rhizobiales > Xanthobacteraceae > Bradyrhizobium_A. The sequence goes on from NZ_JAFCMM010000002.1 coordinate 294,820, forward strand.
AGTCCTACGGGGCCTACAAGGTCATCGAAGGCCTCGACCTGACCATCGCAGACCGCGAGTTCGTCGTGCTGGTCGGCCCGTCCGGCTGCGGCAAGACCACGACACTGCGGATGATCGCAGGCCTCGAAACCACGACCGGCGGCGCGATCCGCATCGGCGATCGCGACGTCACCCACCTGCGCCCGGGGCTGCGCAACTGCGCCATGGTGTTTCAGAACTACGCGCTCTACCCGCACATGAGCGTCGCCGACAACATCGGCTATGGCATGAAGGTGCGCGGGGAGCCGCGCGCCGAGATCGACAAGGCGGTCAAGGACGTCGCCCGCGTCCTCGGCCTCGATCCCTATCTCGACCGCCGGCCCAAGCAGTTGTCGGGCGGCCAGCGCCAGCGCGTCGCGATCGGCCGCGCCATCGTGCGCAGCCCCGACGTCTTCCTGTTCGACGAGCCGCTCTCCAATCTCGACGCCAAGCTGCGCATCGAGATGCGCACCGAAATCAAGGCGCTGCACCGCCGGCTCGCCAAGACCATCGTCTATGTCACCCACGACCAGGTCGAGGCCATGACCATGGCCGACCGCGTCGTGGTGATGAACGGCGGCCGCATCGAGCAGGCCGCCGATCCCATCACGCTGTACGAGAAGCCCGACAACCTGTTCGTCGCCGCCTTCATCGGCGCGCCCAGCATGAACTTCCTGCACGGCGAACTCGTCTCCGGTGACGGCGGCCTGCAGTTCATCGGCCCTGCCGGCACGGCGCTGCGACTGCCCAAATCGCGCGAGGCGGCCTATGCGCGCGCCCTTGGCAGCGCCGTCGTCCTCGGCGTGCGGCCGGACCACATCCTGCATCACGATGCGCCGACGGGCCGAACCATCCGCATGATCGTCAGGGATGTCGAGCCGCTGGGACCGCACACCCTGGTGATCGGTTCTGTCGGCGGCACGCCGTTCACGGTGCAGATGCCGGTCGGCGTCGCCGCCGCGCCGGACCAGCCGTTCGACGTCGCGCTCGATCTCGATCGCGCGCATCTCTTCGACAAGACCACGGGACAGGTCATCACGCCCTGACAGTCATGCCCGCGGCGGCAGCGCCCTATCCCCGCACGCCGGCGAGCAGCGCTGTCGCGCCAAAAGCGCCTGCCGCGGCGGCGAGCATGATTCCGCCCCAGAACACGAGGTAGACGGCGACGGCGGACCGCCAGTTGCGGCTCTGGAACAGATAGACGGCCGAGCCGATCGGCACGAACGTCACGGTGAGGGTGCTGGCGACGCCGCTGCGCCGGATGCCACGCTGCCGCCCATCGGCGATCTGCCACCACGACGACAGCACGACCACGCCGACAAGCCGGATGGCATCGTTCCAGGTGAAGCGCGATGGCGTCCCCGCAGGCCACGCCCAGACATCGATGACGAACCCTGCGGCAATGAAAATGACCAATGCCAGATAGATCGCATTACGCTTCGTCATGCATTCCACTCACACAGCGTCCCGCCACCCGCATACCTCCATCGTGTCGTATCGCGCGTGCGAGGCTCAACATCATACCGGCGACCATCAGCCGCACATGTCTGCACAACATGGCGATGCCCTGCAGCAGATGACGAGGTGCGGCGCAGCGCGAAAGTGGTGCACACATGCGTCATCATGATGACCGCTGATGCAGACGTCACGTCGCGTGTCCGGCTCCCCACTTTCGCCGCGATCAAAACGCCAATGACAGGCCACCGGGGCGACTCCGGTTTCGACACCAGACATATTCAGAGAGTGAGGCTTCGCAAATGAAGACGTTCCTGATCGCCGCCACCTGCGGATTGTTGATCTCCTCGAGTTCGGCGTTCGCCGCATGCACCCAGGCGGACCTGACCAAGAAGGCCACCGACCTGCAGGCCGCGATGACCGCCTATTTGCAGAAGAACCCGGCCAAGGCCAACGAGGTCATGACCAGGACCCAGGCCATCAGCGCCAAATATCAGAGCGCGGCGAATGCCGAGGAGGCCTGCAAGGCCTATGACGAACTGACCGCGAGCCTCAAATAGCCTCCATCGGTTCCTCTTGCGTTTGCGCCGCCGGCTTCATGAGGCCGGCGGCGCAAATTTGTTGGAGGATGCGTCATGCCGACGACAAACCGTACTCAGACGGCGCCCGGCTCTGCCGCCACCACCGCCGTGAACTTCGTGAAGAACTCGCCGGCGAGCTTTTTCGCCGTCGAATCGATCAGCCGGGCGCCAAGCTGCGCCAGCTTGCCGCCGATCTGCGATTCGACCTCATAGTGCAGGATCGTCTCGGTCTCGCTCACCTTCTCCAGGCGCACGACGGCCCCGCCCTTGGCAAAGCCGGCGACGCCGCCGGACCCTTCACCGGCGATGCGATATCCGTTCGGCGGATCGAGATCGCTGAGGGTCACCCGGCCCCCGAAGGTCGCCTTGACCGGACCGACCTTGATCACCACCGTCGCCGTCATTTCCGTCGGCGACGCCATGTCCAGGCTCTGGCATCCGGGAATGCACTGGCGCAGCACTGCCGGATCGTTGAGGGCATGCCAGACCCGTTCAAGGGCGGCCGGAACGTGCTGGCTGTCTTTCATCTGCATGGCATCACCATCCCCTCGAATTCCGATAATCAAACCGCACAGTAGCGCTCCTGCATGGCCTTGTCGGCCAGCAACGCCGCGGCACTGCTCTCGTGAACCACCTCGCCCTGGTCGATGATGACGGCGCGATCGGCGAGCCGCAGCGCCCATTCGACATTCTGCTCGACGAGCAGCAGGGTGACGCCCGCATCACGCAGGCGGCGGAATAGCGCGCCCATCTCCTCGACCAGCACCGGCATGATCCCTTCCGACGGCTCGTCCAGCAGGATCATTTTCGGCTTCGCGATCATCGCGCGGGCGATGGCCAGCATCTGCTGTTCGCCGCCCGACATCGTCACCGCCTCCTGACCAAGCCGCTCCTTGAGGCGTGGAAAACTGTCGGCGATCTCGTCGATGGCGCGGCGCTCGTCGATCGCCGCGCGGCTCGCCACCAGACCGAGCTGCAGGTTCTCGCGAACGGTCAGCCCCGGCACGATGCGCCGTTCCTCCGGCACATAGGCAAGGCCGAGACCGAAGCGTTGATGCGCGCGCAACGCGGTCAGGTCGACGCCGTCGAAGCGGATGTCGCCGCTCGTCTTCGGCATCAATCCCATGATCGAGCGGATCGTGGTGGTCTTGCCGGCGCCGTTGCGCCCGACCAGCGCGACGATGGCGCCCCTCTCCACCGTGAGCGAAATCCCGTGCAGGATGTGGCTCGCGCCATACCAGGCGTTCAGCCCCTTGGTCTCAAGCATAGCCATCGTTCTGTCCCAAATAGACACGGCGGACCTCGGCATCCGTCTGAATGTCGCGCGGCGTGCCGTCGGCGATCAGGCGGCCGTGGTGCAGCACCAGAATCCGGTCGCTGAGGCCGAGGATCATCTTCATCTTGTGTTCGACCAGGAGGATGGTCCGTTCTGCGGCGAGCTTTTCCAGCAACGCCACCATCTCCTTGGTCTCTTCCGGGCCCATGCCGGCCGTCGGCTCGTCGAGCAGCAGCACCTCGGGATCCGAGACCAGCGCGATGGCGATCTCGAGCGACCGCTGCTGGCCGTGAGCGAGAAGCCGCGCCGCTTCTGCGCGCTTGCCGGACAGACCGACGGCGTCGAGCGCGGCGTCGGCCTTTTCGGCGAGATCTCGCAAGCGGTCGCGATGGGTCCAGATGTTGTAGCGCGACCGTCCGGCCTGCGCGGCGACGCGCACGTTCTCGTGCACGCTCAGCTCCGGGAAGATGCTGGTGATCTGGTAGGATCGGGCGATCCCGAGATGCACGAAGGCATGCTGCTTCGTTCCCGTCAGGTTGCGCCCCTTGAAGTGGATCGAGCCGCGCGACGGGGCCAGCGCCCCGGACAGGATGTTGAAGAACGTGCTCTTGCCCGCTCCATTTGGCCCGATGATCGACGTGACCTTGCCGGGCATGAACGCGGTGGTGACGCCCTCGAGCGCGACAAATCCGCCGAATGTGCGCCCCACTCCGTCGACCGCGAGAATCGGCTGCGTCATCGCGCGATCCTTTCCAGCAGGGTGCCCCACAGTCCCCGTGGCAGGAACAGCACGAACAGCATGAAGATCGTGCCCACGATCAACTGCCAGTGCGAGGTCCACAGCGAGAACACATCCTCCATCAGCAGAAAGGCGAGCGCGCCGACGAAGGGGCCGAAGAAGCTGCGCGCGCCACCAAGCAGCGTCATCATGACGATCATGCCGGAAGTCTGATAGTTCAGGACATCGAGCGGCACGAACGCGAGGTGAAGCGCCGACATCGCCCCTGCCAGCGCGCAGATCGATCCCGACAGCGCGAACGACAGCAGCTTGGTGCGCTCGACGTCATAGCCGCATGTCCGGGCCCGGCGCTCGTTCTCGCGGATCGCCTCGATCGCAGCGCCGAACGGCGACTGCAGGATGCGCGACACCAGCCACAGCGCCAGCGCGGCGAAGATCATCAGCACATAGTACTTGTTGACCGGATCGAGAAAGTTGATGTGGGCGCCGAACACATCGATATGGTCCACGGTGAAGCCGCGCAGGCCGTTCTCGCCGCCGGTCCAGGACGAGGCCTGCAGCGCGAGGTAATAGACGAGCTGCGCCAGCGCCAGCGTGACCATCGAGAAATAGATGCCGCGCGTGCGCGTCGACAGCACGCCGATGATCAGTGCCAGCAGGCCGCCGCCGAACACCCCGAGCGCAACCGCCATCAGCCAGGGCACGCCGAAGCGGCCGATGGCGATGCCGGTGATGTAGGCGCCGGCGCCGAAGAAAGCCGCGTGGCCGAACGACAGCAGGCCGGTGTAGCCAAACAGCAGGTTGTAGCCGACGGCGAGAACGCCGTAGACGAGCACGTTGACCGCGAGCGCCTGCGACGGCAGCAACCAGGGCAGCAGGCAGAGCGCCGCGATCGACAGGGGGACACGGCCCGCCGTGAGCGCGGCGCCGAGACCGGACGGCTTGCGTCCGTTGGCGGACAGGGAGGCCGTCATCGCCGGGGAGGTCATGAATCTGCTCCGTTATGCGAACTTGCCGAACAGGCCTTGCGGCCGGATCAGCAGGACGATGGCCATCAGTGCGAACATCACGATGGTCGCCATTTCCGGGGCGAACAGCGCCGTCATGCTGATGGCGACCCCGACCAGGAGGCCGGCGACCACCGACCCCAGCAGCGAGCCGAGACCACCGATCACCGTGACGACAAAGGCTTCCGCCAGCACCAGCGATCCCATTTCCGGGCTGACGCTGCGCATCGGTCCTGCGAGCACGCCGCCCAGGGCCGCGAGGCCGACGCCGAGGCCGAACACCAGCAGCCAGACCTTGCTGATATCGACGCCGAGCACGCGCATGATGGTCGGATCACGCGCGCCGGCGCGCACGACCAGGCCGAATTTCGTCTTCTCCAGCCCCAGCCACAGCAGCACCAGCACCACCATCACGACGCCGATGACGAACAGGCGATAGAGCGGGAAGAAGCCGACGCCGAGATCGACGACGCCGGTCAACTGCGACGGCGTCGGAAACGGAATGCCGTCGCTGCCGAAGATCATCCGCACCGCTTCCACCAGCACATAGCTTAGGCCGAAGGTCAGCAGCAGCGGATCGTCGATCGACCGGCCGTACAGCGGCCGGATCAGGACGAATTCGATCAGCATGCCGAAGGCGCCGATTATCACCGGCGCCACCACCAGACCCCACCAGAAGCTGCCGGTCAGGGACGCGACCCACAGGCCGGCATAGGCGCCAACCATGAACAGCGCGCCGTGGGCGAAGTTCACCACGCCCAGCATGCCGAAGATGATCGACAGGCCGAGCGCGGTGATCACCAGGATCGCGCCGAGAGCAACTCCGGAGAAGAGCTGCATCAGGATGAGTTCGGTATCCATCACAGGTCCAGTGTGTCAGGCCGGGAAGCCGAGCTCGGTGCAGCTGCGCAGCACGTCTTCGGACGGCGCATCGTTGGCGACGATCCGGAACAGGTCGGCATCGCCCTTCATGTCCGCCTTCTTCTTCGATTCCAGCACCAGCACGGACTGGACCGACTGATGATCGCACTTGCGATAGTGCTGCGCGCCCTTGGCGACGTCGTACTTCAGCCCCTCCAGCGCCGCGATCACCTTCTGCGTCTCGGTGCCGCCGGCCGCCTGCATTGCCAGCAGCAGCGCGCTCAGCCCGGTATAGGCATAGGCGCCATAGTCGGTCGGCACCGCACCGCCATTCGCGGCGCGGTAGGCATCGTTGAACGCCCTGGCGCTCGGCAGGCCCTCTTCCAGGCCCCAATAGTAGTTGGCCCCGCCGACCACGCCCTCGAACACGTCGGGGCTAACCGCAAGGCGCTGGTTGTGCAGCAGCACCGGCACGACGATCTTCATCTGCTGCTTCATGCCGAAATCGACCGCCTGCTTGATTGAGTTGGCCTGGTCGCGGCCGAAATTGCTGATGCACAGCACGTCCGGACGCATCGCGCGCAGCCGCGGCATGAAAGTGGAGTAGTCCGCTGCGCCGAACGGATGCAGGATTTCGCCGACGGTCTCCGCGCCGATCGCCGCCTGGGCCCGCTTGAAGCCGCGCAGCATCTCATGGCCATAGGCATAATCGGCAACGAGATGGGCGACCTTCGTTCCCTTCTTGAAGGCATACCGGGCGACCGCGCCCGCCGTCATGTGCGGGTTGAGCGCCTCATGGAAGGTGAATGGGCTGAAGTCCTTGACCTCGTTGATGGTGTCGGACTGGCTGATCGACACATAGATCATTCCGCGCGCCCGGGTCACTTCGTTGACCGCGAGCTGCACGGCGCTCGACAGTGAGCCGACGATGGCATGGACCTTGTCCTTCTCGATCAGTTCGAGGGTGCGGGTCGCCGCTTCGCCGCCATTGAGCTTGTCGTCCCGGACCAGCAACTCGATCTTGCGGCCGCCGATGCCGCCCTTGTCGTTGAACTGCCTGACCGCGAGCTCCGCGCTCTTGACCTGATCCTTGGCTTCGGCCGCGAACGGCCCTGTCAGCGGCATCGGAAAGCCGATGCGAATGCTGTCGTCGGCGGCGCGCGCGACCCACGGCGCCGCCAGGGCACCCGCCCCGACGCCAAGCGCGACCAGCGCATCGCGCCGCGAGATTTTCTGCCGCCCGATTGTCCGGATTACGTCCGTCATGGTGTCCTCCTCCATATGAGTTTCGGCTTTGTCTTGTTGGTCAGATGCGTCCAAGAGCCTTGAGGAGCCGCGCCGGTGTCATGGGCACCTGCGCGACCGATGCCCCGAATGGCGCCATCGCGTCATTCACGGCGTTGAGAGCAGCGGCGGCGGCCGCAGCCGTACCCGCCTCGCCGACGCCCTTGGCGCCCAGCTGGGTGTCGAGGGTCGGCGTTTCGACATGTCCGATCGCGATATCCGGCATCTCGCAGGCCATCGGCACGAGGTAGTCCGCGAGCGAGCCGTTGATGAGCTGGCCGTTGTCGCCGTAGAGGCACTCCTCGAAGAAGGCCGCGCCCAGTCCCTGCACGACGCCGCCGCGGATCTGCTCGTCCACCAGCAGCGGATTGATGATCCGCCCGCAGTCCTCGACCACCCAGTGCTTCAGGATCTTGACGAAGCCGGTGTCGACATCGAGCTCGACATGGCATCCCTGGATGCCGTTGGTGAAGGCGAACGGATAGCCCTCGGGCGCGAAATGATGCGCCACCGACAGCTGCGCCTGGGTGCCGGGCGGCAGCGTGTCGGACCGGAAATAGGCGATGCGGGCGATCTCGGACAGGGCGAGACGCGGCTGCGCCGTCGCGGCATCGACGATCCAGCCGGCATGAATATCGAGCCTGTCGGGCTGTTCCTGGAGAATGGCGCCGGCGACGGCCAGCACATTGTGCTTGAGCTTCTTCGCCGCCTGCAGCGCCGTCTCGCCGCCGATGCCGGCGCCGCGACAGGCCCAGGTGGCGCCGCCATGGGGCGTGACTTCCGTATCGCCGGTGATCACCCTCACCCGCTCGCGCTCGACGCCGAGATGTTCGGCGACGATCTGGCCGATGATGGTCTCGGTGCCCTGGCCCTGCTCGGTCACCGAAATCAGGCAGCGCACATCGCCGGACGGGGTGATCTTGATGATGGCGCCGTCCTGCGACGAGATGCGGGCGCCGCCGACGCCATAGAATGCCGGGCTCGGATTGGTGATCTCGACAAAAGACGCAATGCCGATGCCACGATGAATGCCGCGCCGGCGCAGCTCCAGCTGCTCCGCGCGCAGGCGGTCGTAGTCCATCATCGCCCGCAGCTTCGCAAGGCAGGCGTGATGCGACAGCGCCTCGAACCTGTAGCCGGTCGGCGAGGTGCAGGGATAGGCATCATCCGGAATGAGATTGCGCGCACGGATGTCGAACGCGTCGATGCCGAGGCGCGCGGCTGCCAGATCCACCAGACGTTCGGTGACCGTGCAGGCGATCGGATGCCCGACCGCGCGGTACTGGCTCATCTGCACCTTGTTCTGGAACACGACCTGCAGATCGGCGCGATAGTTCTGGAAGCTGTAGGGCGCCCCCATCAGGCGAAACACCTGGTTGCCTTCGACCACGCTGGTGCGTGGATAAGCCGAGAAGGCACCGATGCCGGTGACGTCCTCGACGTCCATGGCGAGGATCGTCCCCTCCGCATCCACCGCCATGCGAGCGCGGACGCGATGATCGCGGGCATGGATATCGGAGACGAAGGATTCGAGGCGATCGGCGACATACTTCACCGGGCGTCCCAGCAGCATGCTGAGCCCGACCACCGCCATGTCCTCATGATAGACATGCAGCTTCATGCCGAACGAGCCGCCGATATCCGGCGCGATCACCCGCACGCTCGCCTCGGGAATGCCGTAGTGGCGCGCGTAGAGGTCCTGGAATTGATAGGGCGTCTGTGTGGCGTGATGGACGGTCAGCCGCGGTTCGCCCGGATCATAATCGGCTACGATGGCGCGCGGCTCCATGGTGACCGCAGTATGGCGGCCAAACCGAAACTCGCCCTCGACCACATGGGCCGCGCCGGACAGGACATCGTCGACGCCGCCGGTGTCGAGACGGCCACGGAAGCAGACGTTGTCGCCGAGCTCCGGATTGATGACCGGGGCGTCAGGCGCGCGGGCGTCGTCGATATCGACGACCGCCGGCAGTTCCTCATACACGACATGCACGGCTTCAGCCGCATCCTCGGCCAGCGCGCGCGTCTCCGCGACGACGGCAACCACCGCTTGTCCAGCCCAGACCACCTTGTCGAGCGGCAGCGGCAGCTGCGGCGACGATTTCATGCCGTTGAAATGATCGAGCGCGCCGACCCAGGGCGTGCAGATGCGCGCAAGGTCCTGCCCGGTGGCGACCAGATGCACGCCCGGCATGCCGCGCGCCGCCGCCACATCGATGGAAACGATTCGCGCATGGGCATGCGGGCTGCGCACGAACGCCGCATGCAGCATGCGTGGCAGCACGATGTCGGTGACATACTTTCCACGGCCGTTGAGCAACCGCTTCGCGTTGGGGCGCGGCACCGAGCGGCCGATATAGGAGTTCGGCCGGTCGAGCGCGGTCAGCGGCTCGGTCATGCGCTCACCTCTTCCGTCGCGAGCTCTGGCGCGCCGGCGGCGCGGCGACGGGCGACCGTCTCGATCGCGTCGACGATCGCTTCATACCCGGTGCAACGGCAGTAGTTGCCGGACAGCGCGTCACGGATGTCGTCGCGGGACGGAATCTCTCCACGCGACAGCACGCTGTGCGCGGTCATCAGCACCCCCGGTGTGCAGAATCCGCATTGCAGCGCATTGCGCTGGTGGAATGCCGCCTGGATATCGGCGATGGCGCCGCGCTCGGACAGTCCCTCGATGGTCTCGACCGCGGCGCCATCGGCCTGCACCGCGAACATCAGACAGGCGTGGACGGCCCGGCCATCGACGAGCACGAGACAGGCGCCGCAGACGCCCATTTCGCAGCCGGTATGGGTCCCGGTCAGTTCGAGGGTCTGGCGCAGGAAATCGGCAAGGGTCTCGCGCGGCGCGACGCTGCGCGCCACCGCAACACCATTGACCGAGAGGCGGATGTCGATGGTATCGCTCATGCGGGCTCCATGATCTTTCCCAGCAGGCGGCCGAGCAGGACGCGCGCCAGATGCAGCCGCATCGCGGCCGGCACCTGCTCGTCATCCGGCGGCGCCAGATCCATGTCGATGGCGGCTTGCGCGTCCGTCAGCGTCGCGGAGACCAGGCTGCGACCGATCAGGGCGGCCTCCGCCTGTCGCGCCCGCACCGGCGTGCTGCCGACCGAAAAGAACACGATGCGGATGTCGTCGATGCGATCACCGGCGACATCAGCGAGAATCCCGCCGCCGACGATCGCATAGTCGCCGCGGCGGCGCGCCAGCTCGTCGAAGGCCCAGCGGTGGCGCGCGGTGACCAGTGGCACGTGAATCGCCACCAGCAGCTCGCCCGGCTCGAGCGCGGTCTGGAACAGGTCGATGAAGTAGTCGTCGGCGGCCACGCGGCGCGTGCCGCCCGGGCCGACGATTTCCAGCTCCGCCCCCATCGCCAGCGCCATCGCCGGAAACTCCGACGCAGGATCGGCGAGCGCGATGCTGCCGCCCAATGTGCCCTTGTTGCGAATGGCCGGATGCGCGACGAACGGCGCCGCCGCGCTGAACAGCGGCGCGTGGCGCGCGATCAACGGATCGGTGAGCGCTTCGAAGTGGCGCGTCAGCGCGCCGATCCGCAGCCAGCCGTCGCGGATCTCGACACCGCGCAGCGACGAAATATGGGCAAGGTCGATCAGCAGGCTCGGCGCCTGCAGGCGCAGCGCGAGCGCGGGCACCAGGCTCTGACCACCCGCGATGAAGCAGGCATCGTCACCGGCGTCGGCGAACGCAGCCAGCGCCCCCTCGACCGTCGAGGGGCGCGCATAGCTGAAGGCACGCGCTTTCAAGACAGCATCTCCCGACCGTTCCGTCCCAATTTATTTGTGACCATTTGGTCTCAAAACCAAAGCACGCCAGGGAATGGCGAGTCAACAAAAATGACCATTTGGTCACTTCTGTGCGTTGCGGTATGACAGCGCACGCGGCAGCGGGACACACGACGTTGGCAAAAAAGGCAGCGAAAACAGGAGCCAAACCACGACGGCGCAACATGCGGGCGCCCGAGCGCGAACGCGCGATCGTGGACGAAGCCATCCGCTTTTTCGCCGAGCAGGGCTTTGGCGGGCAGACCCGCGAGCTCGCCAAGCGCCTGGGGATCACCCACTCGGCGATCTACCGGCACTTTCCAAGCAAGGAAGCGCTGATCGAGCGCGTCTATGAGGAGGTCTATCTCAGCCGCTGGGCCCCTTCATGGGGGCCGCTGATTCGCGACAGGTCACAGCCGCTGCAGACGCGTCTCACGCGGTTCTATCTGGAATATGCCGAGCGGGTGTTCGAGTACAACTGGGTCCGGATCTTCGTGTTTTCCGGCATGAAGTCGTTCGACATCAACAAGCGCTATCTCGACATCATCAGGAAGGAAGTCGTCGAGCCCGCCTGCATCGAGCTACGTCATGAGCTGGCGTTGCCATCCCCCAGCGAGATTGCGCTGTCGGAGCGCGAGATCGAGATGTTCTGGGGCCTGCATGGCCGGGTGTTCTATCTCGCGATCCGCCGCTACGTTTACGACACACCGACGCCGGGCCGGCTCGACGGGATCATCGTCGACGCCGTTCGCGGCTTTCTCGATGGCGCCAAGGCGATGCTGCCCGGCATGGTCGCGCCCTGACCATCAGGCGCCGGCGCACCGCAGCCGCCCTCGTCGCCCGCCCGACGACAAAAAGTCAGCAATATCAACCGCTTTTATCATTAACGGGTGGTTGATGGTCTTGCTCTAGCATCCCCGACGTTCACGACCGGGGCTTCCTATGCAGCGCGCTCTTTTCATTCTTGCGGTTACCGCGACCGAACTCCTTGGCGCAGGCCTTGGTCATGGCGAAACCGCCTTGCCGAAAGCCGGCAACCCAGCGCCCGCCGTACAGGCCGGCTCCGCAACCGGACTGCCGGCAAGCCAGAGCGCCACCGCCGCGCAGAACACGCCGACGCCGCAGGTCAAAATCACCCGCGACCTGCCAACCACCACGGATCCGACCTTCGATGCGGGAACCGCGGGGCGCATCAAGGAGGCGATCCAGCGCCATGCAGCGATCGCCGCCCACGGCGGCTGGCCGCTCATCCCCAAGGACGCGAAGTTCAGCCCTGGCGCGGAAGGCCCGCATGATGCGCTGCTGCGCCGCCGCCTCATCGCGACTGGCGATCTCGCCGCCGACAGGACGGCCGGCGTGTTCGACGACACACTCACCGCAGCAGTGAAACACTTCCAGATGCGCCACGGCCTGCCGGAGACCGGCACCGTCGGCCCGCGCACCCTCGCCGCGCTCGACGTGCCCGTCGAGCAGCGCAGCAAGCAGTTGGAGGCATCGCTGCTGCGCACCTCCGCGATCAATTTCGGCTTCGGCCCGCGCTTCGTCGCCGTCAACATTCCCGCCGCCTATGTCGAGGCGGTGGAGGGCGACAAGGTGGTGCACCGCTATCGCGTCGTCGTCGGCAAGACCGAGAAGCCGTCGCCGACCGTCTCAGCCGAGATCACCGACATCAGCCTCAATCCACGCTGGACCGTTCCGGCCTCGATCACCAAGAACGAGGTCGCCGCCCACATGCGCAGCGATCCCACCTATCTCGCGCGCATGCACATGCAGCTCTATGACGAGCACGACGGCGTCGTCGATCCCGCCGGCGTCGACTGGAGCGAGGGCAAGACGCCGAACGTCATCGTCCGCCAGGACCCCGGCACGTGGAATGCGCTGGGACAGCTCAAGATCAACATGCCGAATGCCTATGCCGTGTACATGCACGACACCAACCAGAAGAGCCTTCTGAGCCGCGACTACCGCTTCGATTCCCACGGCTGCGTGCGTGTCGACCAGGTCCGCGATCTCGCCGCCTGGCTGTTGCAGGATACGCCGGGCTGGGACCGGGCGAAGATCGACGCCGCCATCGCCACCAACGAGCGCCAGAACGTTCAGCTGTCGAAGAAGGTGCCGGTGGCGTGGATCTACCTCACCGCCTGGATGACCCGGGACGGCACGGTGCATTTCCGTGACGACATCTACGAGCAGGACACCCAGTTGCTCGACGCCGCCGCGGAGGAGCGCAGCTTCTTCGAGCAGGCCCAGGGCGGCAAGAGCTGAATGCTGAGACAGGCTCTCGCGGCTGCCCTGGCGGCGGCTGCGAGACCTCACCTTCCTGCCATGCGGGACGTCTAGGGTGGCGGTCGCCGAATGACAGCCGTGCCGGCAAGACGATCGTAGACCGGATCCTGCTTGCGCGCGATCTGGACCACGAGCACGAAAACCCACGCCGCGTAGGCGATGAGCACGATCGGCAAGAATTCGAACATTCTTGCTGCTGCAGCATCGATGTCTGTGCTGCTCTGCCACAGGAAAAACGCCAGAAGCACGATCGCCGGTACCGCCCCGATCAACATATAACAGTACCGTGCAAAGGCCTTGAGGAGCGGGATCCCCCTCCGTTGCGGGTCGGACACATCAATGATCGCGATTTTCAACGCCTTGTCGCCGAGCGTTGCACCACGTCGCGCGGCCATCGCCAGCAGGTAGACCATGAGCGCAAGGCCGAAATAGCCATCGAGAGAAAACCCCTCAACAGGGTTTCCTTGCAGATCGACCATATAGGTACGGAAGACATTCTTGGTCGTGTTTCCCTGCTTCTCGCTCCGTCCGACGGTCAGAGACTGACCGGTCTGCAGACCCAGGAATGAAAACCGGCACTCTGTCGCGAAATTCGGATCCTTCGGTGGCACCGGCACGAGATGCGCGGGAACGCGGTGGATCGGCTCGCAAACCTTGAAGACGAGACCTCCGCCGGACATCTGGACGAAACCAGTCGTCGTCGCAAAGAGGATAGCGGCTGCGATCTGGAAGGGCGTCCCGATGATGATAAAATCGAGGAAGAGGGCGAGGAGCCTGCGCCAGACCCCGGCGCGCGGAATGTCCGTCACATCGACAGTTTCGGTCATCGGCGACCTTTAAAATACACTTCATTGAAAACGAGAGCCACGACGCGCTCGCCGCCGTGGCTCATTCAATATCCTCTAGTCCTAACAGACGGATTTCGGCGCGTCGAGAAACAACATCGCGCCGGCTGCCGGTCGTTTTCGACTTCGCATGAACGCTCGATGGAGAGCCATTTCAACGGCAGGCGATCGAAACGCTTACTCCTGACGCAAGACCTTGCCCGGGTTCATCAGACCGGCCGGATCGAGCGCGGCCTTGATGCGCCGCATCAGGTCGAGTTCGACCGCCGGCCGCAGCGTTTCCAGCAGGTCGGTCTTGGTGCGGCCGATGCCATGCTCGGCCGAGAACGTGCCGCCGAGCGCCGCGACGATGTCGTGCACGACGCCCGCGACCTCGCCCTCCTCGGGGTGCGGCGCGGCGCCGAGCGCGGCGGGACGCACGACATTCATGTGGATGTTGCCGTCGCCGAGATGGCCGAAGGGCAGCACCAGCAGATCGGGACAGCGTTGCGCGAGCGCGGCGCGGCAGCGCGCCAGCAGCTCGCCGACGCGCGAGATCGGCACCGCGATATCGTGCTTGTAGTTCACGCCGGCGCGCTTCTGCGCCTCGGTCTGGTCCTCGCGCAGCCGCCAGAAGGCCGCACACTGATCCTCATTCTGGGCGACGGCGGCGTCGGTGATGATGCCCTGCTCCAGCGCCTCTGCCAGCACGCCTTCCAGCAGGTCGCACAGGCCATCCGCGCTCGCGGCATTCAGTTCGACCAGCACGTGATGCGCGGCCCGCGCGACCGGCGCGCGCAGCCCCATCTCATGCATCACCAGCGCAAGGCCGTGCCCCGAGATGTATTCCGCCGCGCGGATCGCGCCGGCGCAACGCGCGCGCAATAGCGCCCAGAACGCACCGACCGCCGCTTCGTCCGCGAGGGCCGTGAACGCCACCGCACGTCCCGCCGGCCGCGGCACCAGCCGCATCGCCGCCGCGGTGACGATCCCGAGCGTGCCCTCCGAGCCGGCGAACAGATGGCGCAGCGCATAGCCGGCATTGTCCTTGTGCAGCGTGCGCAGCCCGTTCCAGACGCGGCCGTCCGCGAGCACCACTTCGACCCCGAGCAGCAGGTCGCGCGCGCTGCCATAGCGCACCGCGGCGGTGCCGCCGGCATTGGTCGCAACCGCGCCGCCCAGCGTGGCGCTGCCTTCGGCGGCGAACGACAGCGGAAACAGCGCGCCGGCGTCCCCGGCTGCACTCTGCAGCTCGGCGATGGTGATGCCGGCCTCGGCCACGATCGACATGTCGACGGCGTCGACGCTGCGGATCTGCCGCAGGCGCGTCGTGGAGACAACCACCTGCTGCCCGCTGCCATCGGGCACCGCGGCCCCGGCAAGGCCGGTGTTGCCGCCCTGGGGCACCACCGCGATGCCGTGGACATGACAATAGGCCATGACATCGGCGAACTCTGCGACACTTGCCGGACGCAGCACGCAACGCGCGCGTCCGCGATAGAGATCGCGCCAGTCGGTGACATAGCCCGCCATGGCGTCAGCTCCGGTCAGGCATCCGGACGGTCCGAGCAGGCGCAGGAAATGGTCGATGACGGTCACAGCAGTTTCCAGGTCGAGGTCGCATGCGCGATCGCTTCGCCGCCCGCGCCGGCCGCCGCCGACTGCAGGAAGAACAGCTTGCGGCCGCGCTTGAGGAACGTGGCGCGGCAGGTGACGATGCCGGCCCGCACCGGCGCGAAATACTGCACCTTCATTTCCAGCGTCGCGCCCGCCCCCACGGTGTGGTGCAGCAGATGGCCCATGGAGATGTCGAGGGCCGTCGCCAGCACGCCGCCATGCAACGAGCCCTGCGGATTGAACAGCAGGGGCTCCGCCACGAACGATACGGCGCAGGCGTCGTCCGGATAGTCCACCGCCATGCCGAGCAGGCGCGACAGGAAGAACGAGCCAAACGCCTGGCCGCCGTCGCCGACAGCCCGCGCCAGCAGCGCTGCGGCCGCGTCCGTCATGACGCCACCGTAGCCGGCTGCCGCGCGCCATCGGCGCCGAAGGCACCGCCCGCGGCAGGGCTCGCGATCTCCTGCGCGCTCCACCCCAGCCATTCGGCGAGGATCTCCACTGTGTGCTGGCCGAGTGTCGGCGGCGGCGCGGAGGCGGCCGGCGGCGCATCGTCGAACCGGATCGGCCGGGCGACGAACCGCACTGCGCCGGACACCGGGTGATCGACGGTCTGCACCATGCCGCGCGCGGCAAGCTGCGGCGCTTCGCAGACCTCGCCGACGGTCTTGATCGCGCCGCAGGGAATGCCGGCGTCACGCAGCACCGCGAGCCACTCGGCCCGGCTCTGCAGCAGGAACAGCGGCGCGAGCACGTCCACCAGCGCTGTGCGATGGCGCGCGCGGTCGGGCGCGGTGGCGAAGCGCGGGTCAGTGCGCAGGTCTGCGCGACCGATGACGTCGCAGAAGATCGCCCAGAACTTGTCGTTGGCGACACCGACATTGATCCAGCCGTCGGCGACGCGGAACGGTTCGTAGGGACTGATGGTCGGGTGCACGTTGCCGCGCCGGGTCGGGCTTTCGCCGGACGCAAAATACATACCGGCGTTGAAGGTGAGCAGCGAGGCCATGGCGTCCAGCATCGAGACATCGACACGGCCGCCCTCGCCGGTGCGCTGCCGCCGCATCAGCGCCGCCAACACCGCCTGCGAGGCATAGAGGCCGGTCACGAGATCGGCGATCGACGTGCCGACCTTCATCGGCGGTCCGCCGGGCTCGCCGGTGATGTCCATGACGCCGGATTCGCCCTGCAGAATGAGATCGTAGCCGGGACGGTCGGCGTCCGGGCCGCTGCGCCCGAACCCCGAGATGCCGCACAGGATCAGCTTGGGGTTGCGCGCGCGCAGCGCCTCGAAGCCGAGGCCCCACTTCTCCAGCGTGCCCGGACGAAAATTCTCGACGACCACGTCGGCGACGGCCGCAAGCGCGAGGATGACCTCGCGCCCAGCCGGCGATTTCAGGTCGACCGTGCAGCTGCGCTTGTTGCGGTTGACGGAGAGGAAGTAGGCGCTCTCGCCAGCGACGAACGGCGGTCCGTAGCGGCGACTTTCGTCGCCGTGACGGGGATCCTCGATCTTGACCACGTCGGCGCCGAGATCACCGAGATGCATGGTGGCGAACGGCCCCGACACCACGCGGCAGAGATCGAGCACCCGAACGCCGGACAGCGCCTCGCGGTCAGACGATCGCATCGGCGAGATCCTTCATGGTCGGCACCAGGATATCCGGCTGGTGCGGCGTGACGCCGAACGGACGGCTGCGCCGATCGATGAAGGCCGAGCGCATGCCGGCGGACTTGGCGCCGATGCAGTCGAAGGCATGGTTGGCGACGAACAGGATCTGCTCGGGCTTGAGACCCATGATCTCCGCCGCCTTGGTGTAGGTGGCGACATGCGGCTTGAACGAGTTTGCCTCGGCCACCGAGATCACGCGATCGAACGGCACCTTGTGATAGGCCTTCGCCGTCTCCAGCATGTCGGGATCGCCATTCGACAGCACCACCAGCTTGTACTTCGTCTGCAGCCGCGCCAGCGCCTCCGGCACTTCCGGGAACGTCTCGAGCTTCTCGATCTCGCCGACGAGCGCGCGCACCTCGTCCATGGTGTACTTGATCCCGGCGCGGTCCATGACATGGGCGACCGAGCGGTGGCCGATCTCGCGATACGGCGTGTGTTCGCGATGCAGCAGAGCGTCGATCATCGAGTTCTCGAAATGAGTGCGGCGCCACCAGGTGACGAAAGCGTTGGGATCGCCGCTCCAGCCCTTGTCCTTGAGGAACGGCGTGGCGATGCGGGTCAGCCCGCCCTGCATGTCGACGACCGTGCCGTACTGATCGAACATGCAGACCTTCACCTCAGACTTGATCGTGTCGTAGCTCACTGTCGCTCTCCCTGTGCGATGACTGATCGTCGTTGTAGGCCTCGGCCGATCATCCGTTAAATGGATTTGTCATCTCTTGTTATTTGCCATATGAATGATGGCCATGAACCTGCGCTCGGTCGATCTCAACCTTCTCGTCGCGCTCGATGCGTTGTTGTCCGAGCGCCATGTCACCCGCGCCGCCGATCGCGTCGGGCTCAGCCAGCCGGCGATGAGCAATGCGCTGAGCCGCCTGCGCGGCCTATTCGCCGACGAACTGCTGGTGCGCACCGCGACCGGCATGCAGCCGACGCCGCGCGCACTCGAACTGCTGGAGCCGCTGCGCCAGTTGCTGCGCCAGGTCGAACGCGTGCTGGAAAGCGATGCCGGCTTCGATCCCGCGGTCTCCGAGCGCGTGTTCACGGTGCGGATGTCGGACATTCTCGCCTGCCTGATCCTGCCGCTGCTGATGGCGCGACGCCCCGACGCCGCGCGCGTCGGCTACAACATCCTGCACCTGCCACCGGCCCAGACGGTCGAGGCGCTGGAGCGCGACGAGATCGACGTCGCCATCAGCATGGGCCTCGATCACGCCAATTCGATCCGCTCGCACAAGCTGGTGCGCGATCGCATGGTGTGCCTGATGCGCAAGGCGCACCCGGCGGCGCGCGGCGGCCTGACATTCGAGCGCTTCATCGCCCAGCAACACATGAAGGTGTCGATGAGCCCGACCGACCTGCGGTTCGTGGACGAGGCGCTCGCCGAGCGCGGCCACCGCCGTGTCATCGCACTGAACGTGCCGCACTGGCTGCTGGTGCCCCATGTGCTGAAGACCACCGACCTGCTGGCGGTGATGCCGGGCCACCTTGCCACCGCGCTGATCGACGACGGCCTGCGCATGGAAGAGTTGCCGTTCAAGTCGGCGCCATTCCATTGGATGATGTACTGGCACCGCCGCCACGACCAGAGCCGCGCCAACCGCTGGCTGCGCGAGGAGATCGGCACCGTGTGCGCCGGGCTCGGCTGACGGCCTCGTGTCAAAAGCGCGATGCCGTATGATCCGTCATCCTGAGGTGCGAGCGCCAGCGAGCCTCGAAGGATGGACGGCCCCGACGCGCGCCGCTTGCTCCCGGGCCGTCGCCCTTCGAGGGCCGCGCCAGAGCGCGGCCACCTCAGGGTGACGGATCACCATACGATCCGAGCTCGCGCTCGCTACACGCCCTGCCCGGCGATACCGCGACCGGCCGTGGCGGCCTGCGGCGTCGCCGCCGTGTTCGAAAGTTCGGAGACCTCTTCCAGCGCCCGCCCCTTGGTCTCGAAGCCGAACACCAGGAACGCCAGCGCCTGGAACACGAGCACGCCGGCCAGCGTCAGCAGCACGCCGGCGAGGCCCTGCCAGGCGAAGATCGCGACGACGACGAACTGCACCAGCGCCGTGGTGATCCGCCCCGCCGTGGCGCAGATCGCGGTGCCGCGCATGCGATAGCGCGTCGGGAACAGCTCCGGCACGTACATCGCAAAGCCGGTCGCCAGCATGACATAGATCGACGTCACCAGCAGGAAGCCGACGATCACCAGCGGCGCGCCGTCCGGCATGAACGGATAGGCGATGCCGAACACCACCGCGGCCAGCGACGAGCCGACGATCGATGCCTTGCGGCCGATGACGTCGGCGATGGCAAAGCCGATCAGCGAGCCGACCGGGCCGCCGAGCGACATCAGAGACGTATAGCCGAGCGATGACACCACGCTGTGGCCGCCCTTGATCAGGAAGGTCGGCAGCCAGCCGATGAAGCCATAGAGGCTGAAACCGACGACGATGTGCAGCAGGCTGCCAAGCAGCGTGCGGCCAAGATACGGCGGCTGGAACAGCTGCCACACCGATCCGTCCCGTGGGACCTGCGGCGGCTCTGGCGCGACGGGCGCGAGCGGCCCCTTGCGCGCCGCCTCGGCTTCGATCGCGGACAGGATCGCTTCGGCCTCGGCGGTGCGGCCTTTCGAGGCCAGCCAGCGCGGCGATTCCGGCATCGACTTGCGCATCACCCACACCACCATGGCGAGCACGCCGACGATGCCGAACATGTAGCGCCAGCCGAAGGTCGGAATGACCCACAGCCCGACCATCGACGAGGCAAACAGCGAGAAGTTGGTGATGACCGCGAGAAGCCCGATCCAGCGGCCGCGCGAGGCCGCCGGCACGAACTCGGTCAGGGTGGCGTAGCCGATCACGATCTCGGCGCCGAGGCCGATGCCGATCACCAGCCGCGCCGCGATCAGCGCGGTCATGGTCGGGGCGAACGCGGCGGCGATCGATCCCAGGCCGAAAATGGCAAGGTTGAGCTGGTAGCAGAACCGCCGGCCGAAGCGGTCGCCGAGAATGCCGGAAAACCAGGCGCCGAGCGTCATGCCGGCGAACGTCGCCGAGACGAAGGCCGCGTTGAGTTCAAGGGTCGACCAGCCCTCCTTGAGCACCGCGCCGAGGACGCCGCCGGCAAGGTAGATGTCGAAGGCGTCGAGGAACATGCCGGCGCCGATCAGCGCCAGGATGCGCCAGTGGAAACGGCCGATCGGCAGCCGGTCCAGCCTCGCCCCGGCGTTCACGCCCATTCCCTGCCACCCCGATTGCGCCTGCATGTCGTCCTCCCGATCGGGCCGCATGAGGCCCGTGACTTTGAAGCGAGAGAACGACGCACGGCGCGGTGCGTCCAATCGAAATCCGCTATCCGATTATTCGACGCGGTGATGGCGCGGCCGGCCGTGCGGACCACCGCCGGCGGCCATGACCAGGGGATCAGCGGGTTGCAGTCAGATAGGCGCTCTCGCAGAACGTGACGCTCGGCGGCGACGCCAGCAGCGTTTCGAACTGCGCCAGCGCATCCGCGATGACCGGAAGCTGCAGGTGCGCCTCCCAGTCGCCCCGGGTGCGGTAGAGCTCGTAGAGCAGAAACGTATCGGGCCGCTCGGCCGGACGGTTGACCGCATAGACCACGACGCCGGGCTCGGCGTCCGCCGTCGCGACCATGGCTCGCAGCAGATCGTCGACACGCTGATGCGTGTCGGGCTTCGTGTTCAGTTCGACGAACAGGGCAAACATTGTCATCATCCGGAAGCTCGGTTGCACGAGGCCTACGGCATATCCACCAACGACCGGCTGGGATTGTAAAAATGCGTCCTCGTGCGCGCCTCGGCGAAATAGGCCCGCGGCGGCCGGCCGACCCGGCGATGGAAATCGTGGATGAAATGCGACTGGTCGTAGTAGCCCCGCCCCAGCGCGATGCCGCCGGGACTGTCGGTGGCCGCGAGGGTGGCCCGGCGCACCGTGTGCTGGAAGCGGCTGAGTCCCCTGAATTCGGCGGCGGTCAGGCCGCAGACCTGGCGAAAGCGCCGTTCGAGCTGCCGCGGACCGAGATCGAGCGCTTTCGACATATCGGCGACGGAGATCGCAGCGGACCGGCGGTAGAGCATCGCCATGGCCTGTTCGATCAGCGGATCGTCCGCCCTGCCCCTCAGCAGGCCCAGAAGAAAATCCTGAACGAGCGCCGCCTTGTTATCGAATGTCGCGTGCTCACCCGCTGTCCGCAGCAGCGCGCGCCCCGCAGCGCCCCAGAGATCCTCGGCGGAGGGCGCGCCATCGATGACGTCGCGCTCCCTGACACCAAAGCGCGAGAGCATGCCGGCGCGGAAGCGTACCGCGATAAAGCCGATATCCGGCGTCGGCGCCAGCGCAACCGTCTCGCGCCGCAAGCAGGAGAGATGGCTCTGTGCAACACGGCCGCCGCCCCCATCGCCCGTATGGCGGCGAAATGGCTGGCCATGATGAATGTAGAGTTCGGCTCCCGTTCCCGGCAGCAGGATCGGCAGCGCGACGACCTCGCCGGCGTCTGCCTGCCAGCCCCAGATACGATCGATGAACGGCTGGAGCGGCGCGACCGGCGCTAGCTGGCGAATGCGCATGACGCCTCTCCAGCCGCAAACCTGTCACCGCCGGACGACCAGTGGCCGTTCATGCCACCGGTCCCGTCGAATGACGCACCACCAGCATCGCCGGCTGCAATTCCGGTGCGGCGGGGATTGCGCCGGCGCCGGTGACGGCCGCGACCGCGCGCGCGGCGATGGCGTCGAGCGGCTGGCGCACCGTGGTCAGGCGCGGCGTGACGAGACTCGCCAGTGAAATGTCGTCGAACCCGACAATGGAGAGATCACCGGGCACCGCGAGGCCGAGGTCATTGACCACGCGCAGCAAGCCGATCGCCTGCTGATCGCTGGCGGTGGCGATCGCCGTTGGACGCTTCGCCGCCGGCCGATCGAGCAGTGCGCGCCCCAGCGTCTCGCCGGAGGCGTAGTCGAACTGGCCTTCGACGACGAGCGGGGTGACGCCGCCGGCCGCGAGCGTATCGCGGAAGCCGGCGAGGCGTTGGCGCGACACCGGCGTATCGGCGGGGCCGGCGATATAGCCGATGCGGCGATGACCGAGATCAAGCAGATGCCGCGCTGCCAGCCCAGCGCCGCCATAGTGATCGACCGAGATCAGCGGATAGTCGGCGAACGGCCGGTCGAGCACCACGGTGGCGACATCGCTGGTCCATGGCCCGGCGCTCGGGCGATGGGTCGGCACGACGATGATCCCGGTCGGAAAGCTGTTGAGCAGGCTCTCCACCTGGGTACGCTCGCGCTGTGGATCGTCGTTGCTGACCGACAGCAGCACGGAAAAGCCGGCCGCGGAAGCGATCGCCTCGACATGCTTGGCAAGCTCGGCGAAGAACGGATTGGTGATGTCGGGAATGACGAGGCCGATCATGTCGCTGCGGCTGCGGCGCAGGCCGCGCGCAAGACCATTGGGGCGGAAGTTGAGTTCGCGGATCGCAGTCTCGACGATCTCGCGCAACTCCGGGTTGACCGTCTCGTTCTTCGCCAGCACACGCGACACGGTGCCGACCGACACGTTCGCCCGCCGCGCGACATCCTTGATTCCGGGCATCTCCGATCCGCTTCTCCTGCGCCCTGTCATGGCCGCTATGTCTTGCTCAGACGTTCGCGGTACTTGTCAAGGACGATGGCGAGGATGATCACCAACCCCGTGATCATCTGGCGCATGAAATCGTTGAGGCCGAGCAGGATCAGGCCGTTGGCCAGCACGCCAATGATGCAGGCGCCAAGCAGCGTGCCGATGACGCTGCCGCGCCCGCCGCTGAGGCTGGTGCCGCCGATGATGACGGCGGCGATGGCGTTGAGTTCGAAGCCGATGCCGATGATCGGGCTCGCGATGTTGAGTCGCGCCATGTAGATGATGGCGCCGATGCCGACGGTGGCGCCACCGATCGCGAACGCCGCGACCTTGTACGCGAACACGTTGTGGCCGGCGAGGCGCACCGCCTCCTCGTTGTTGCCGATGCCGTAGAGCACACGGCCGAACACCGTCTTCATCAGCACGAACCAGGCGATCGCCACCAGCACCAGCGCGATCAGGAACAGCACCGGCACGCCATGGATGGTCTGCGATCCAAACGCGTTGAACGCTACCGGAAAGGAATAGATGGTGTTGGCGTTGGTGACCTGCAGCGCCGCGCCGCGCGCGATGTTGAGCGTGCCCAGCGTGACGATGAACGAGGGAATCGACCAGAACGCGCTGATGAAGCCGTTGAGCAGCCCGAACGCGACGCCGGCGGCGACCGCGCTGAGGATGGCGAGGATCACGCCCACGGCCGGATCGAGCCCCGGCAGCGTCATGACCGTGCCGGCGACGACCGCACAGAAGGCGAGCACCGAGCCCACCGAGAGATCGATGCCGCCGATCAGGATGACAAAGGTCATGCCGATCGACAGCACGAGGTTGATGGTCACCTGCGTGAGCACATTGGTGAGATTGCTGGCGCTGAGGAAGTGCTGCGACGTGACGGAGAACACGGCGATCAGCACGATCAGCGCGATGCCGATGCCGGCTTCGCGCAGCACCGCCCTCGCGGCGGCGCCGAGGCCGGCGGCGCGCGCCGGCGGCGGGGTCAGGTCAGTGGTGTCCATGGCGAGGCTCGTTCCGATAGGCGAGGTTGAGGATGCGCTCCTCGGAAAACTCCGTGCGTGCGAGCTCGCCGGCGATACGATGCCTGGACATCACCAGGATGCGGTCGCACAGCGTGATCAGCTCGGGCAGCTCCGACGACACCACCAGCAGCGCGAGACCCTGTTCGGCGAGGCTGCGCAGCAGCGCGTAGATCTCCGCCTTGGCGCCGACGTCGACGCCGCGGGTCGGCTCGTCGAGCAGCAGCACCCTCGGGCCGTTCGCCAGCCATTTGGCGAGCACGACCTTCTGCTGGTTGCCGCCGGACAGCGTCGCGGCGGGATCGTCGGCCCGGCCGTATTTGAGCCGGATCTCCTTGCCGATGTCCCGCGTCAGCCGCGCTTCCGCTTCGCGATCCAGCAAACCGAACCGCGACACGCGCTTGAGGCTGGCGAGGCTGATATTGGCGGAGATCGCCATGTCGAGGATCAGGCCCTCGTCCTTGCGGTCCTCGGTCACGAAGCCGAGGCCGTCGCGGATCGCGTCCTTCGGGCTGCGGTAGCGGCGCGGTTCGCCATCGCGCGCCAGTGTGCCGGACAGCGGCAGGTCGGCGGCGAAAATCGCCCGCAGCAACTCGGAGCGGCCGGAGCCGACAAGGCCGGCGATACCGAGGATCTCGCCGGCGTGCAGGTCGAACGACACGCCGTCGGGATCGGGCGAGGTCGGCGGTCGCAGGTTGCGCACCGACAGCGCGGTGCGGCCCCCGGTCTCGATAGCGCGCGGCGCCGCCATCGCCGCGGCGAGCTGGCGGCCGACCATGCTGGCAACGAGACGATCGGGCGTGGTGTCGGCAATATCCGCGGTCATCACCGACTCGCCATTGCGCAGCACGGTGACGCGGTCGCAGATCGCGAACACCTCGTTGAGATGGTGCGACACGAACACGATGGCGACGCCCCTGGCCTTGAGGCCGGCGATGATGGCGAACAACAATTCGGTCTCGCGCGCCGTCAGCGTCGCGGTCGGCTCGTCGAGGACCAGGATACGGCTGTCGTCCATCAGCGCGCGGGCGATCTCCACCAGTTGGCGATGGGCGACGCCGAGGGTCTCGACCGGCCGTCGCACGTCGACGTCGTTGAGGCCGATGGCATCGAGCGCCCGCCGCGCCCGCGCTTCGAGAACGGCCCGGTCGACGCGGCCAAAACGCTTGCGCGGCAGGTTCTCGAAACAGATGTTTTCGGCCACCGACAGATACGGCAGCAGGTTGAACTCCTGATGCACCACCTGGATGCCGCACGCCTTGGCCTGCGCCGGACCGTGCGGATCGTAAGGCGCACCGTCGAGAATGATGGTGCCGGCGTCGCGCGCGACGATGCCGCAGAGGATCTTGATCAGGGTGGACTTGCCGGCGCCGTTCTCGCCAACGAGGGCGTGCACCTCGCCAGCGCGCAGGGCAAAGCTGACGCCGTTGAGCGCCACGACGCCACCGAAGCGTTTCCGCACGCCGGTCAGCGCCAGCAGCGGTGCCGCTGTGACCTGTCCATCGGACGCATCGGCCGGCGCATGGGGATCGGGAGTGGTCACGGCGTCTCATCCGACCGCAGGGAGGGGAACGATGATCGGCGCGGCGGCCGCGCGTCCCGGCGCAGCCGCCGCCCGCCGGTCACTTCACGTCGTCGGCGGTCACCAGCTTGATGTCCGTCTTGACCCAGCCCTCGAGCGGCTTCTTGGTCGCGAGCACGCCGAGCGCCTTGTCGATGGCGTTGGCCGCCATCTGCTGGCCGAACTGGTCGATGGTGGCGAGCAGCTTCTTGTCCCTGAGCAGCGGCTGCACCGCCGGGATGTTGTCGAAGCTGACGACCTGGATCTTGCCGGTCTTGCCGGCGGCATCGATCGCCTTGATCACGCCGAGCGCCATGGAATCGTTCGCCGCCATCACGCCCTGGATATCCGGATGGGCGGTGAGCATGTTGGCGAATACGGTGTTGGCCTCCTCGGTCTCCCAGTGCGCGGTGCGCGAGTCGATGAGGTCGAGCTTGCCGGCCTTGACGACGTCCATGAAGCCGAGCTTGCGCTGGGCGGCGTTGTCGGCGCCGGGATTGCCTTCGATGATGACGACCTTGCCGCCCTCGCCGAGCTTTTTCGCCAGCACCTGCGCGGACAGGCCCGCGCCCTCGCGGTTGTCCGGGCCGACGAAGGCGAGCGTCACGCCGGCTTCCTTCTTGGCTTTCTCGTCGAGCGCGACGTCGAAGTTCACCACCGTGATGCCAGCCGCGATTGCCCGCTTGAGCGGCGCCACCAGGGCGCGCGAATCCGCCGGCGCGATGACGATGGCGTCGACCTTCTGGGTGATGAAGCTCTCCACCGCGTTGATCTGGGTCTCGACGTCGGTCTCCGACTGCATGCCGACGGCCTTGAGGACATAATCGCCCCGCTTGGCCTCATGCGCCTTGGCGCCTTCGAGCATGTTCTTAAAGAATTCGTTGGCCAGCGACTTCATCACCAGGCCGACCACCGGCTTGTCGGCGGCAAAGCCTGGCACAGGCAACGCGATCGCGGCTGCCAGGACGCCGGCAGCAAGCATCGTTCCGAGCTTCATGGGTTTCCTCCGGAGATCTTTTGTTTGTTTCGCAGCGTGGTCGCACACGATGAATCGTTTCATCAACCGCCGGCAGTCACCCGGGTCGGACGATGAGCCCGCATTGCATGCCCGTGACCGCTGTTTGTCAATATGAAACGTTTCATCGAACGCAGGCCGTCTCGTGGGATCCGCAAGAGGATCACCCCGCAACGCAACACATTCCGGGATCAGGCTGGCAGTTTCGCCGCGATGGCTTCGCCGAACAGGGAGGCCAGGGTCTGTGCGATGCGTGTGCGCCCGTTCGGCAGGAACGCGGCAACCGCGATGTCGCGCAGCGGAGGCAGCCCATGCGGCCCGCTCGATGTCGGCAAGCGGGACAGGGACGCCGGGATGCCCAGGGAGGTTCTCGCGGTGATGCCGAGCCCGGCCTCGACACCGGCCCAGACGCTCGCGAGGCTGGGGCTCGTCATGGCGAGGCGCCACGACCGTTGCGCGTCATCGAGCGCCTGCGCCGCCATGATGCGAAAATAACAATCGTCGCCGAGCATCACGAGCGCCTGCGGCTCGCCGGCCGGCGGCGCGCGCCAGTCAGGGCGCGCGACCCAGCATACTGGCATGGTGTAGCGCCACTGCGGCTTTCGCGCGAAGCCGCCGATATCCCATGCGATCGCCAGATCGACACTCTGGTTCGTCACCAGTTTCTGCAGATCGGCGTTGCCCGCGACAATGACGTCGAGCTGCACAGATGGATGCGCCCGCGTGAAGCGGCGCAGCACCTGCGGCAGCATCACGTCGCCGAAATCCTGCTGGATCGCCAGACGGCAGCCTCCCCCGCTCCTGATCTGACGCATCGCAATGGCTGCTTCGTCGTTCAGATCGAGCAGGCGGCGGGCATAGGACAGCATCGCCGTGCCGGTCTCGGTCAATTCGAGGCCGCGGCCCTGCTTTCGGAACACCGCCAGCCCGACGCTGTCCTCCAGACGCTTCATCTGCGCGCTCATCGCCGACGTCGACCGCCCGAGGCGCGATGCCGCTTCGACCAGGCTTCCGGACTCAACGGCAGCGACAAAGCTTCTGAGAACGTCGAGGTCGAAGACGGCGGCCATTCGATAGTCCCATATTTGTGGTCTATTCGTCCATATTAATTCGCTTTTCGGGATCATCAACCGTTCGTATGTCTGCCGCCTCATCGGAAAGGAGCTGACATGACAAGCGATACGGGCAAGCGGGCACTGGTCACCGGCGGCGGCACAGGGATCGGGCGGGCGATCGCGCTGCGGCTCGCCCATGCCGGATTTGACGTCGCGATCGTCTATTCCAGGAGCCAGGCGGACGCCGAGGAGACCGCCGGCGCGATCACAGCGCTGGGGCGACGTGCCCTCGCCATCAAGGCGGATGTGTCCCGGTCGGACGAGGTCGCTGGCGCGGTCCGGACCACCGTATCCGCTTTCGGCGGCCTCGACTGGCTCGTCAACAACGCCGCGATCACCTACCAGCTTCCATTCTCGGACCTCGCGCGGGTCGAGGATGCGATGTGGGACGATCTCTTTGCCGTCAATGTCAGGGGCGTGTTCGATCTCTCCCGCGCAGCGGCCCCCTTCCTCGCGGAGAGCAGCGACGGCGCCATCCTCACCGTCGGAAGCATCGCCGGCGTCACGGGGTTCGGATCGTCGCTGCCCTATGCCGTGTCCAAGGCGGCGGCCCACGGGCTGACGCGCTCGCTCGCACGGGCTCTTGCACCGAAGATCAGGGTCAACGCCGTCGCCCCCGGCGCGGTCGAGACGCGCTGGTGGGCCGGCAACGAGGACAAGATGAAGCTGCTGGCGGGCCACGTCGCGCTGGGGCGGTTGTCGAGCGTCGAGGATGTCGCCGACACCGCCTTCATGACGCTGTCGGCGAAATCGATGACCGGCCAGATCGTCATCATGGACAATGGCCAGACACTGTGACGACCAGGCACGTGCCCCGGGGCATAACGACGATGGCGCCGCCTGCAGCCTGACGCCATTTCCAGGCGCGCCGAAGACATCGTGCGCCTGGGTCTCGTGGCGCAGGCACAGCGGCAGGATGTCGACGGGCTGTGGCCAACGAACAGCCTGTGCTGGCGATGATGCAGCAGTTCTACCAGCGCTACCTCGACGTCAAGAGCTCGCTGTTCGGCGTGCGCGACGGCTATCAGGCATCGTACTTCCATGGGGCGCTGCAGCCGTCCTCGGTCAATCCCCGGATCATGGATCCCGTCTGCAAGATCAGCGTCGGCCTGTCGGATCTCAGTGGGCCGATGTCGCCGGCGCCGCCGACACCTATCGCGTCCACGCCTATCTCGGGAATTCAGGCGATCCGGCGCAGAGCATGCAGGCATGGCGGGTGCGGACGCTGATGGCGTCGCGGCGCGCGGCGTGATGCGCGGGGTCAAGGCGCGACGATCTCCCTGTCCGGCCCGACGCGCGCCTGTGCGCCGGCAATGATGCCGCGATAGAGCGCACGCCCGGCCGGCGACAGATCGCGTCCGGCGCGCTTGATCAGATAGAGCTGGCGTTGGACATGGGGAGCGACGAGGCTGCGGAACGTCAGTGACGGATGGCTCTCCGCAGGCAGCGCCAGTGTCGGCAGCGGCGCAACGCCGACGCCGGCCTCGACCATCGCCAGCAATGTCGCGGGATGCTCCGCTTCATAGAGCGGCCCGCTGCGGGCGGGACCCGACATCGCCCGCTCCATCTCCAGACG
The DNA here is from genome assembly GCF_018131225.1 of Bradyrhizobium sp. U87765 SZCCT0048. Taxonomy (GTDB): domain Bacteria; phylum Pseudomonadota; class Alphaproteobacteria; order Rhizobiales; family Xanthobacteraceae; genus Bradyrhizobium_A. The sequence goes on from NZ_JAFCMM010000002.1 coordinate 324,150, forward strand.
AATGCCTGTCCCGACGCCCATCGCGATCAGGCCTGCCGTCGCCGCCTCCTGCCACGTCACCGACGTCTGGCCGGCCAGCGCATGATCGCGCCGCATCACCAGCGCGAAGGTATCGGTCAGCAGCAGCCTGGCATCGAGCTCCGGATCCTCGCCGGGCATGTTGGCGATGCCGAGCTCGACGTCGCCGCTGCGCAGCGCGCCGAAGATCGAATGCCGCGAGATTTCCTTCAACGTCACGTTGACCATCGGATGCTCGCGCTGGAACGCGGCGAGCACGCCCGGCATCAGGCGCAAGGCCACGGAGGGCACGCAGGCGATGGTGACATGACCGCGGCGATATTCGCGGAGGTCGCGCAGGTCCTGGAGCTGATGATCGAGATCGGCGAGCAGCCGCTGGATGCCCGGCAGAAATTCGCTGCCGATCTTGCTGAGCTGCAGGCTGCGGGTGGTGCGATCGAGCAGCCGGACGTTCAGTTCGTCCTCGAGCTGGCGCACCGCCTGGCTGACGGCCGATTGCGACATGCCCAGCGCCCGCGCCGCCCGGCTGAAACTGCCGGTCTGAACGACGCTGACGAAGGCCCGGAGCTGCCGAAGATCCATATTATGCGGCATTGCTAATATATTTATCTATTTTCACCGTATTGCTAATAAAAATCACCCTGATAGCATTTTGTGCAAGGCTAATTATTGTGCAATCCGCTATTCGGCCGGGACCCGAAAGCCCAATCGAGGACGGAAGACGTGATCAGCAGACGTAACCTGGTGAAGTATTCCCTTGTCGGCGCTGCCATGGCGCCCCTGACCGGGCTGCGCACGCCCGCTTTCGCTGCCGGAAAAGTCCTGGTGTCGGAGGCGGTCCGGCTGGGCATGTACGCCTCTCTCTATGTTGCCGCCGACAAGGGCCTGTTAGCCAGGCATGGCCTCGACGCCGAGGTTTCGACCGCTGGCGGTATCGCACTGCCCGTGCCGATCCTGCTGTCGGGCCGCGGCCAGATCGGCGTCACCAGCCCCGGCATGTCGGTGAACGCCGTGCGCGAAGGCGGGCGCATCAAGAACATCGCCAAGATCGTCGGCGGCGTCTCGATGTGGGGCATGGCACGCCCCGACAGCAAGATCCGCACGATCGACGACCTGCGTGGCAAAACCATCGCCACCCTGAAGTTTCCATCGTCGACCATCCAGGTGCCGACCTTCGCCATGAAGACCGTCGGCAAGTTCGATCCCGCCGAGGCCGGCGTGAAGTTTCTCGAACTGCCCGCCGGCGCGCAGGCCGCCGCGGTCAAGGACGGCCGCGCCGACATCGCCACGGCGTTCGAATGGGACATCAGCATCGGCGCGGAGCAATTCGGCCTCGTGCCGGTGCTGTCCTTCGCCGATGTTCTGGGGCCGGTCTGCTTCACCACGGCAATGGCGACCGATGACGTGATCGCCTCGAATCCGACTGCGATCCAGGGCTTCTGCAACGCCATCGCCGAAGCGCAGAAGATGATGCACCAGGACAATGCGGTGTTCACGGAAGTCGCCGAGAAGTATTTTCCGAAGGTGTCACCCTCCGTCGTGGCCAACGCCACCAGGAACTTCTTCGGCACCAGGACCGCGATCCCGCGCAACCCGACGATCTCCGAAGCCGAGTGGGATCGCGCCATGGAGCTCGAACAGGGCGGCGGCGCGATCAAGTCGACGCTGCCCTACACGCAGATGGTCGACAACCGCTTCGCCGACAACGCCACCCGTCAGTTCGGACTCGCGTCATGACCATCGACACCGCAGCCGCGCGCGAGCGGCGCTACGTCACCCTGCCGGCGCGGCCGGAACCGCTGCGCCTCGCGGTCGAGGAGACCGCGGTGGTCGTCGTCGACATGCAGAACGCCTATGCCACCGCGGGCGGCTATCTCGATCTCGCCGGCTTCGACATCTCCGGCGCGAAGGCCGCGATCGGCGAGATCCGCCAGACCCTCGACGTCGCTCGCAGCGCCGGCCTGTCCGTGATCTTTTTCCAGAACGGCTGGGACAAGGACTATGTCGAGGCCGGTGGCCCGGGATCGCCGAACTGGCACAAGTCCAATGCCCTGAAGACCATGCGCAAGCGGCCCGAGCTGCAGGGCCAGTTGCTGGCGAAAGGCGGCTGGGACTACGCCCTGGTCGACGATCTCCAGCCGCAGGCCGGCGACATCGTCATCCCCAAGACGCGCTACAGCGGCTTCTTCAACAGCCAGTTCGACAGCACGCTGCGCGCCCGCGGCATCCGCAACCTCGTATTCTGCGGCATCGCCACCAACGTCTGCGTCGAGTCGACCCTGCGCGACGGCTTTCATCTCGAATATTTCGGCGTGATGCTGGAGGACGCGACCCACCAGGCCGGTCCCGACTATCTGCAGAAAGCGACTGTCTTCAACGTCGAGACGTTCTTCGGCTGGGTGTCCTCGGCCGCCGATTTCCGCCGCGCATTCGCCCAGACCGAAACATCAGCAACCTGAGGCTCCCATGACCGATCGCGCCATCATTCCGCCCGGCACCCATCCGCCGCTCGCGCCGTACTCACCCGGCATGATGGCCGGCGACGCCATCTACGTCTCCGGCACGCTGGCCTTCGACAAGAACAACGACGTCGTCCATGTCGGCGACGCCGCCGCCCAGACCCGCCACATCCTCGAAACCATCAAGAGCGTGCTGGAGACGGCGGGCGCGACGATGGCTGACATCACTTTCAACCAGATCTTCATCACCGACTGGGCGAACTATGGCGCGGTCAACAAGGTCTATGCCGAGTATTTTCCCGGCGAGAAGCCGGCGCGCTACTGCATCCAGTGCGGCCTGGTGAAGCCCGACTGTCTCGTCGAGATCGCTTCAACCGCGCACAAGAGGCGCTGACGTGACCGTGGCCGACGCCGGACAGATCAGCACGGACACAGCCCCGCGACGGCGCGGGCTGCCGCCCTCGCTCCGCATCGCCCTGCTGCAGGTCGGCCTCCTCGTCGCCCTGCTCGCAGCATGGGAGATTGCGATCCGCTTCGAATGGATCGCGGTCTATATCTACGGCCAGCCCAGCGGCATCCTCGCCAGGGCGGCGACGCTGATCGCCAGCGGTGACCTGCTGCGCGATGCCGGCCTCACCGCATGGGAGAGCGTCGCCGGCTTCGCGCTCGGCACGGTGCTCGGCAGCACGGTCGGCCTCGCATTGTGGCTGTCGCCGACCAGCGCGGCGACGCTGCGGCCCTACCTCATCGCGCTCAACGGCCTGCCCAAGATCGCGCTGGCGCCGCTGATCATCGTGTGGTTCGGCATCGGCATCTCCTCCAAGATCGCCATCGCCGCGATCATTACCTTCATCGTCGCTGTGATCACCGCGATGCAGGGCACCAGGGAGGTCGACGCCGATCTCGTCCGCCTGATGCGCTCGCTCGGCGCCGGGCGCTGGAAGACCTGGCGCACGGTCATCATTCCCGGCGCGATGCCGTGGATCGTCGCGGCCTTCCGCCTCAACGTCGGCTTCGCGCTGATCGGCGCGGTGGTCGGCGAGTACATCGCCTCGAAAGAGGGCCTCGGCTACATGATCTACTACGCCGGTGTGCTCTATGACCTCAACGCCGTCTGGGTCGGCATCGCATCGCTGATGATCGTCGCCCTGCTGATGTACGGCGCCATCGACCTGCTCGAACGCTACCTCCGCCGCTGACGACCAGCCGCGCTCCCGACACGACAGAAAAGACGATATCATCATGCCTTTCGCACGCGGCGACGGAGCCGACATCCATTACGAAGTCCATGGTCAGGGAACGGCGATCGTGCTGTCCGCCGGCATGGGCGGCAGCGGCTCCTTCTGGGCACCGCAGATCGCCTCCCTGTCCCACCATCACCGCGTCATCGTCTACGATCACGTCGGCACCGGTCGCAGCGGCCGCAGCGAACGCACCATCGCCGGCATGGCGGACGACATTGCCTGCGTGATGAACCATGCCGGCATCGACCGCGCCCATGTCGTCGGCCATGCCATCGGCGGCATCGTCGGCCTTGAACTGGCGATGCGGCATCCGCGGCTGCTGCGCAGCCTTGTCGTCGTCAACGGCTGGGGCAAGGCCGATCCGTTCCTGCGGCGCTGCTTCGAGATCCGCAAGCAGATCCTCAACCAGTCCGGGCCGCGGGCCTATGTCCGCGCCCAGCCGCTGTTCCTCTATCCGCCGGCCTGGATCTCCGAGAACATCGACCATCTCGAGGCCGAGGAAGAGCGCATCCTCGCGCATTTTCCGCCGGTGCCGACCATGAATCAGCGCATCGACATGTTCCTGGCGTTCGATGCCGGCGACCGGCTCAGCGCCATCGACGTACCGACGCTGCTCGCCTCCGCCCGAGACGACAGTCTCGTGCCGGCCTACCTGTCGTCGCGCCTCGCCGCCGCGATCCCGCATGCGCGGCGCGAGGAGGTCGGCTGGGGCGCTCACGCCTTCACGGCGGTGACGCCGGACGTGTTCAACCGTTCCCTTCTCGATTTCTGCGGAGCCGTGGACAAATGATGACCAATGACATCGCCGGGACCGCGACGATCGCGCGCGCACCGGCTACGGCCCGCAAGGTCGTGCTGCGCGCCGATAATCTCGGCGTCGTGTTCGATGACGGCCACCGACGTGTCGAGGCGATCCGCAAGGTCGACTTCGAACTCTACCAGGGCGAGACGCTGGCGATCGTCGGCCCGTCGGGATGCGGCAAGTCGACATTGTTCAATGCCATCGCCGGCCTGCTGCGGCCCACGCGAGGGCATGTCGAGGCCGCCGGGCGGCGCGTCGACGACGCTACCGGACATGTCGGCTACATGCTGCAGAAAGACCTCCTGCTGCCCTGGCGCACGGTGATCGACAACGTCATCCTCGGGCTCGAGGTGCGCAAGGTGCCGAAGCCGCGCGCCTATGCCATCGCGCAGGAGCTGATCCGCGCCTACGGCCTCGCCGGATTCGAGCACGCCAAGCCCGCCTCGCTGTCGGGCGGCATGCGCCAGCGCGTCGCGATCATGCGCACGCTCGCGTTCGATCCGGAGGTCATCCTGCTCGACGAGCCGTTCTCGGCGCTCGACTTCCAGACCCGCCTGCTGCTGCAGGCCGACGTCTCCCGCATCATCGCCGAGCGCCGCAAGAGCGCGATCCTCGTCACCCACGACATCGGCGAAGCCATCGCGATGGCCGACCGCATCCTGGTGCTCAGCGGCCGCCCCGCCACCGTGCGCGCGCTGCACACCGTCGACCTGCCGCGCGTCGGCCGCGATCCGGTGGCGCTGCGCACCGATCCGGCCTTCCAGGACTATTTTGCGCGAATCTGGGCGGACCTCGAAATGCCATCATAAGGGACGGGTCGCGGGCCGAGGCGGCTGCAGCAGCGCGATCGGCCTGCCCGCGGCAACGCCGTCTTGTCCTGCAGGCTGTGCTGTCGAGCCCGTCTTTGCGACGCAAGATGGAATCGCGGAAAAATGGCGAAAGACCTCGACGCAGATATTGCCGCTCCGAAGATGCACGGGCCCGGCGGAAGGCTTGGACGCGAGATCCATGGCGATGTCGGCCCGGCGGGGTTCGAACCCATGACCGGACCGACCAAAGCGGAATCGCAGGGCGGCGTCTCTGCGGCGCCGCCCGCAGTTGTCAGGCCCCCGCGAGCGCCAGCGCCGCCTTGAAGGTCGGGCTCGGGCGCATCACCGCCGCGCACTTGTCCGGATCGGGCAGATAGTAACCGCCGATATCCGCCGGCTGTCCCTGGACGGCGGCGAGCTCAGCGATGATCTTCTCCTCGTTATGGGCCAAAGCCTCGGCCATCGGCTTGAACTGCGCCTGCAGGTCCGGATCCTCGGTCTGCGCCGCCAGCTCCTGCGCCCAGTACATCGCGAGATAGAACTGGCTGCCGCGGTTGTCGAGTTCGCCCGTGCGCGGCGACGGCGACTTCTTGTTGTCGAGCAGCTTGCCGGTGGCGGCATCGAGCGTCTTCGCAAGCAGCTTGGCCTTGGGGTTGCGCGTCTTCAGGCCGAGATCTTCCAGCGAGACGGCGAGCGCGAGGAATTCGCCGAGCGAATCCCAGCGCAGGTGGTTTTCTTCAACCAGCTGCTGGACGTGCTTGGGCGCCGAACCGCCGGCACCGGTCTCGTACATGCCGCCGCCGGCCATCAGCGGCACGATCGACAGCATCTTGGCCGAGGTGCCCAGCTCCATGATCGGGAACAGGTCAGTGAGATAGTCGCGCAGGATGTTGCCGGTGGCGCTGATGGTATCCTGGCCGCGGATCACGCGCTCCAGCGTGTAGCGCATCGCGCGCACCTGGCTCATGATCTGGATGTCGAGGCCCGTGGTGTCGTGCTCGTGCAGGTACATCTTCACCTTGGTGATGAGCTGCGCCTCGTGCGGACGGTAGGCATCGAGCCAGAACACCACCGGCATGCCGGAATGGCGCGCGCGCGTCACGGCGAGCTTGACCCAGTCGCGGATCGCCGCGTCCTTGACCTGGCACATGCGCCAGATGTCGCCCTGCTCGACATTCTCGCTGAGCAGCACTTCGCCGGTGGCGAGGTCGGTGATGTTGGCAACGCCGTCCTCGGGGATCTCGAACGTCTTGTCGTGCGAGCCGTATTCCTCGGCCTGCTGCGCCATCAGGCCGACATTGGGCACGGTGCCCATGGTTCTGGGATCGAACGCGCCATGCCACTTACAGAAGTTGATCATCTCCTGATAGATGCGGGCGAAGGTGCTCTCCGGCATCACCGCCTTGACGTCCTTGAGCCGGCCGTCGGCACCCCACATCTTGCCGCCATTGCGGATCATCGCCGGCATCGAGGCGTCGACGATGATGTCGTTGGGCGAGTGGAAATTGGTGATGCCCTTCGCCGAATCGACCATCGCCAGTTCAGGCCGGTGCTCGTGACAGGCATGCAGGTCGCGCTTGATCTCGTCCTGCTGGCTCTGCGGCAGGGTGGCGATCTTGTTGTAGAGATCGACCATGCCGTTGTTGACGTTGACGCCGAGCTCATCGAACAGCTGGCCGTGCTTGGCGAAGGCATCGCGGTAGAAGATCCGCACGCAGTGGCCGAACACGATCGGGTGCGATACCTTCATCATCGTCGCCTTGACGTGCAGCGAGAACATCACGCCGGTCTTGTAGGCGTCCTCGATCTGCTGCTCGTAGAAATCGAGCAGCGCCTTCTTGCTCATGAACATCGAGTCGATGATCTCGCGGTCCTGCAGCGCCACCTTCGGCTTGAGCAGGATGGTCTTGCCGCTGGTGGTGATCAGCTCCATCTTGACGTCGCGCGCCTTGTCCAGCGTCATCGACTTCTCGCCATGATAGAAATCGCCATGATGCATGTGCGACACGTGCGAGCGCGACGCCTGGCTCCACTCGGCCATGCTATGCGGGTTCTTGCGCGCGTAGTTCTTCACCGCCAGCGGCGCACGGCGGTCGGAATTGCCCTCGCGCAGCACCGGGTTCACCGCACTGCCGATGCACTTGGCATAGCGCGCCCGGATCGCCTTCTCCTCGTCGGTCTTCGGCGTGTCCGGATAATCCGGCAGCTTGTAGCCCTTGTCCTGCAGCTCCTTGATCGCCGCCTTCAGCTGCGCCACCGAGGCGCTGATGTTGGGAAGCTTGATGATGTTGGTGCCGGGCAGAAGCGTCAGCCGGCCGAGCTCGGCGAGGTTGTCCGGCACCCGCTGCGCCTCGGTCAGGAACTCGGGAAACTCGCCGAGGATGCGGGCCGCCACCGAGATGTCGCTGGTGGTGACCTCGATGCCGGCCGGCGCCGTGAAGGCCTGCACCACGGGCAGGAACGCCGCGGTCGCCAGCGCAGGCGCCTCGTCGGTCAGGGTGTAGATGATGGTCGAGGGCGTCGTGGTCATGCGCTGGATTCCTGAAGTTCGGGCGGGAGGGCGATCGGAGTGATGGCCGGTATCAAGCCGAAAACTGGCACTTCTGACGCCCTTCGGCAATCGATTTATGCCGTTGAAAACGGCCATCCAGACCGGGAATCCGCAACCGCTGCGAAGCGCATCGCGCAAGCAGCGACGACAGGCTTTTCGGCTGTTTCGCCGCACCGGATCTGCTGGCGACACAGGCACGGTCGCCGCTGCACGGGCGTCTCGACCAACCATCCCATCACCGGCGATCGCCGGCGCTGGCGACGCCTTGCGCGCCGCGCATGCTGGTCGCGAGCCGCACTTGAATTCGGTCGCGGCCATGCGATGTTGGGGCTCAGATGCGCGCGCGGCCCCCGGCCGTCCGCCTGCTGCGATCGACGCCGACGATGGGACGGCGCGACCGATCACAAGCTCTTCCCGTCGACGAAAGCCTGTTCGATGACCGCCGCGGCCAACGCCCTTCGAGACTATGCCCAAAGCATCCTGACCGCCCGTGTCTATGACGTCGCGATCGAAACGCCGCTCGAGGCGATGCCCCGCCTGTCGGAGCGGCTGTCGCGGACCGTGCTGCTGAAGCGCGAGGATCTTCAGCCGATCTTCTCGTTCAAGCTGCGCGGCGCCTACAACAAGATCGTCAGGCTGCCCGCGGACCAGCGCACGCGCGGCGTCATCTGCGCATCGGCCGGCAATCATGCGCAGGGCGTGGCGCTTTCGGCGCGCAAGCTCGGCATTCCCGCCACCATTGTCATGCCGCGAACGACGCCGGCGATCAAGGTCGAAGCCGTCCGGCGCCTCGGCGGCGACGTCGTGCTGCATGGCGACGCCTTCGACGACGCCCAGACCAAGGCGCGCGAGATCGAGGCCGCGCGCGGCCTGACCTTCGTGCATCCGTTCGACGATCCCGACGTCATTGCCGGCCAGGGCACCGTCGGGATGGAGATCCTGCGGCAGCATCCCGATCCGATCGAGGCGATCTTCGTGCCGATCGGCGGCGGCGGACTGGCGGCGGGCGTCGCCGCGTTCGTCAAATTCCTCAATCCCGCGATCAGGATCATCGGCGTCGAGCCGGAGGACGCAGCCTCGATGGCGGCGGCGCTGGCGCAGGGCCAGACCGTCGCGCTCGATCAGGTCGGGCTGTTTGCCGACGGCGTCGCGGTCCGCAAGGTTGGCGCTGAGACCTTCCGCCTGTGCCGCGACCTGCTGGACGAGGTCATCACCGTGACCACCGACGCGATGTGCGCGGCCATCAAGGATGTCTTCGACGATGTCCGCTCGGTCGCAGAGCCCTCCGGCGCGCTGGCGCTCGCCGGCCTGAAGGCCTATGCCGAGCGCGGCGCGCCGGGTGGCGGCAGCCTGATCGCGGTCAACAGCGGCGCCAACCTCAATTTCGATCGGCTGCGCACCATCGCCGACCGCGCCGAGGTCGGCGAGCATCGCGAAGCGCTGCTGGCCGTCACCGTGCCGGAGCGGCCGGGCAGCTACCGGCATTTCATTCGCATTCTCGGCGCGCGGGCGATCACCGAGTTCAACTACCGCTTCGCCGACACCTCGGCGCCCGCGCAGCTGTTTGTCGGCATCGCGCTGAGCCGCGGCGAAGCCGAGAAGCGCGAGGTGATGGAGCTGCTGCAGCGCGAGGGCTATCCGATCCTCGACCTGACCGACAACGAGATGGCCAAGGACCATGTCCGCTACATGGTCGGCGGCCGCGCGCCGCTTCTGAGGGACGAACTGATCTATCGCTTCGAATTTCCCGAGCGGCCCGGCGCGCTGCTGACGTTCCTCGAGAGTCTGGCGCCCGACTGGAATATCTCGCTCTTCCACTACCGCAATCACGGCGCCGACTATGGCCGCATCCTGGCCGGCATCGAGGTCAAGCCGGAGGAGCGGGCGCAGTTCGTTCAAGCGCTGGATGCGCTCGGCTATCCCTACTGGAACGAGAGCGAGAATCCGGCCTATCGGCTGTTCCTGTCCGCGGAGCAAATGCAAAGCGGCTGACACGGCGAGTGACGACATCACCTGGCAAGACCGCGCCCATTTGGCGGCGGCCCCGACAAACAAAACGCAGCGACGGCGCCTCGGCCGCGGTTGGGAAGCCGACATGACCTTGCCCGGGCGGCCCGTCGAACGGCGTCCGAACATTGTCTGCGCCATCCGAGACCGTTGCCAACACAAGATCGGATGACTACGCTTTGGCCTCAGCCCGCTCGAACGGCTTTTTCAATCGGCCCCACGTTTCATGCCCAAATTCCTTCGCATCGGCATCCATCAGTCGAACGTCTCCGGCTACACCTCGAAGGCCTGGTGTGTGCGGCGAGTCGGCACGGCGGTCTTCCTGAAGTGGGGCGCGGTCGAGGTCCATGGCGCCGGCGCCGGGCGCAAGGTGTTCTGGACGCTGCCGCCGCGGGAGAAGACGGTTCGCTGCGGCACGGCGCAGCGCGCGATGGACTATACCAAGGCCGCAATCGCGCGGCGCCGCAGCCATCGCTATGAGCCGCTGACCGGACCGATCGTCAGTCAGCGCCGCGCCGCCAGGCGTGACGCCGACGTCAAGCAGGCCCTCGCTACCATCCTCATCGTCGACATCGTCCGCTCCACCGAAAAGGCCGCCCGCCTCGGCGATGCCCGCTGGACCAAGGTGATGGGCCACTACTACGCCGCCGTCCGCAAGGAGCTGAAGAGCTCGCGTGGCAAGGAAGTCGTGACCACGGGCGACGGCTTGCTCGCGACCTTCAAGGCCCCGGCCGCGGGCGTGCGCTGCGCGAGTGCGATCCGCGAGGCCGTGCGCACGCTCGGCCTCGATATCCGGGTGGGCCTGCATGCCGGCGAGTACAAGGTGAGCGGCGGCGAGGTCGTCGGCCTCGCCTTTCACATCGGCGCCCGCGTCGCCGCCAAGGCGCGCGCCGGCGAAGTGCTGGTGTCGAGCGCCGTCCGGGATCTGATGTCGCAATCCGACATCCGCTTCAAGGACCGCGGCGTTCACCAGCTCAAGGGCGTGCCGCAGAAGTGGCGGTTGTATCGGGTTGAGCATGAGGCGGCCGGCAAGAACTGACACTGGCCCGTGCGCGTGGTGCGCTCGGCTGGTTTCAGGGCATCGGCTCTCACTGCCGTGATGTCATGCCCATATTGGAGAGCGCTGCCTATTTCATCCAGGCCTTGTAAGAATCGGTGAGCCAAAACGCCTTGCCGTCCTTTTCGCATGCCGGAGGTCGGGGATATGCGCTTGCCCTTGTCCCCTTCAACGCCTCGCCGGTGAGCCGTCGGGCGTCATTCACGCGATGTGGACAGACCGGCGAGAAGTGGAGCGTAGGCGGCAAGCCTTTTGGATGCGAACTCTGTGAACAGCCGCACGCGTTTCGTCTTGCGCGTCTCTCCTTGCGTCAGAAGCCAAAGCCTGCCGTACAGGTGTGGATCGGTGCCCGGCACCCTCGTCAATAACGGGTCGGCGTCTCCGACGAAGCATGGCAGCCTCGTCATCCCGATCCCTTGTTGTGCCGCTGCGATCTGAGCACCGGCGTCCGGGGTCTTGAACGGAGCTTCGGTGGAGCTGACCTTCCCCTTGCGAGCCCAAACGGGGATTTCTTCGTCGTCGACGACGATCCACCGAAGCGGGTCTGTCGCGCCCTTTCGCCACGCGGCCAGTCGATCGCGGGACATATAGACGCCGCCGTACATCTCCGGACCCTTGAGGCCGTGAAGATTGAGCGCCAGGTTCTTGCGGTCGCCGACGTTGCGGACTGCGACGTCGGCTTCCCTGTTGGTGAGGTTGGCCACCTCGCCGGTCGAAAGGACTTCAATCTCGATGTCGGGATGCAGGCGCGCGAACTCGGCAAAGTCCGGCATCAGAAGGTGCGTCGCGAGGAACGGTGGAAGCGTCACTCGTAACAGACCGCGCACGCCTTGGTCTCGGCCAAAGACGCGGGTCTCAAGCTGTTGCGACGACGCCTTCATCTGGTCGGCGAACTCGAGAACATCCTCGCCCGCATCCGTCAGGCGGTAGCCCGACGGCAGCTTTTCGAACATCTGCGCGCCGAGGCGTTCCTCCAGTTGCGCGACGCGCCTGATCACGGTCGAATGGTTGACCCCGAGTTGTTCGGCGGCCGCCCGGACCGAACCGCCGCGCGCGACGGCGAGAAAATAGCGAACGTCGTCCCAGTCGATCATGGTGCCATCCATGCACCACAAGGGTGCGCATTTCGAGGCCGTATCCCGCACAACACGCCACCATATAAGCAGCAATTTCAGATTAAAATGCCCATGACGGTAACGACGCACGTCGATCAGCCTCAACCACCGAACCGGATGATATACGCACCACCGATGTGCGTTTTTCTGGACTGACCTCCGGACAGTTGCAGGCCTAGGTCGGGTCCATCGGGAATGTCCCCGGACGATTTCGAAGGACAAGATCATGGGTAAGCTTGAAGGTAAGGTTGCGGTCATTACGGGCGGATCGAGCGGCATGGCGCTGGAGAGCGCCAAGCGGTTCGTCGAAGAAGGCGCGTACGTCTTCATCACGGGCCGGAGGCAGGAGAAGCTTGACGAGGCCGTCAAGCTGATCGGCCGCAACGTGACCGGCGTGCGCGGCGACGCGGCCGATCTCGACGATCTCGACCGCCTGTTTGAAACCGTTAAGCGGGAGAAGGGAAAGATTGACGTTCTATATGCGAGCGCCGGCATCGGCGATGCCGCCCCCTTGGGCCAGATCACTGAGCAGCTTTTCGACTCGACCTTCGGCTTGAATGCACGCGGCACCCTGTTCACGGTCCAGAAGGCGCTGCCGCTGCTCAAGGATGGGGGCTCGATCTTCATGACCGGCTCGGTCGCCTCGCTCAAGGGTTTTCCCGGCTACAGCGTCTATGCGGCGAGCAAGGCGACGCTGCATGCGTTCGCCCGCGGGTGGCTCAACGAATTGAAGGACCGCAATATCCGGGTGAACGTGCTGCACCCGGGGCCGATCGCCACGCCAATGCAAGACCAGGTCCTCACTCCGGAGGCGAAGAAGATGTTCGAATCCCTGATCCCGCGGGGCAAGATGGGGCGTCCCGAGGAGATCGCTGCGGTCGCGGTTTTCCTGGCTTCCGACGATTCCAGCTTCGTGAACGGGTTGGAGCTGTCCGTCGACGGCGGCTTTTCGGCCATCTGAAATCGCTGGATCCCGGCTCCCGCGCATCGTCGTCGCGCGGGCGCCGGGACTGGATTGCGGCCCGTGTCCGGCTTCGACGACGTGGACCACGCCGATCCACCTTCATCAACCGAGAAACAAGAGAGATGCGTCAATGAGCATCGAACGGAGTTCTGCGGGGGTATCTGAAGTCTTCAGTTCAAAAGGACCCGCTTCCCAACGTGGGTGGCGCCAAGTCGAGGCGCGCCGATCTGGTTCTAACGCCAAGTGGCCGCAGCTGAAGACGCTCATTTTCCTCGTGTACAACTCCGGCGATCTGCGGGATTCCGATGAACTCGACAAGCTCGGAGTCATGCAGGAAGTCGCTGGGCTCCGCTTCAAAGTCGAAGTCGTGCTGGCGTAAGGCTTATTTGAAGTCTCGCTAAGCCAAAAAAGACTCCCTCGGCTGCTTCGCGTTTCGCGATGGGCGCCAGAAAAAATCAGGCGAGATATCTAAGTGGTGTCAGCGATCTATGGAATCGAGTCACTCTTAAGGACGGAAAGCGAGTCGGTCGGCAACCGAGTCACTTTTAGAGCATCCCCACTCGCCTGAGGTACTTGGTGGGCCCGGCAGGACTCGAATCTGCAACCGGACCGTTATGAGCGAGGCTATAGGCTTACGCGATCGAGATAAATCAGAGAGTTAGCTTCCCTTCTGGTGCGTTTAGAGCCACTCGATACCGCTATTTCGTTGGTGAAACATTGGTCGGAGGGGCGACCATGCCCTTCCGGGAGCTCTGACCCCACGCCTCCCGAATGTAGCCACGGCGAACTGCTCTCCGTCCCCCATAGGAATGTAGTCGGATCGACCTCCTCGAAATCGCCGCGCAACTACTCGACGACAGCCTCGCGAGCGACATTTCCTCCACGCGCTCGACGAAGCCAATGTCCCAGACGATCGAGATAAATATAGACGACCGGCGTCGTGAACAGTGTCAGTAGTTGCGAGACCAGGAGACCCCCTACCATAGCGAACCCCAGTGGCTGGCGCAGCTCGGAGCCAGTGCCGGTGCCGATCATCAGCGGCACGCCGGCGAGCACCGCGCACATCGTCGTCATGAGGATCGGACGGAATCGGATTCGGCACGCCTCGAACACCGACTGCTCGGCGTCGAGGCCGCGATGGCGCTCGGCCTCCAGCGCGAAATCGATCAGCATGATGCCGTTCTTCTGCACAATACCGATCAGAAGAACGATACCGATCAGCCCGATCACGTCGAGACCGAAGCCGAACGCCATCAGCGTCAGCAGCGCGCCGATGCCCGCCGAAGGTAGCGTCGAGAGAATGGTGATCGGGTGGATGATGCTTTCATAGAGCATGCCGAGGATCAGATAGACGGCGACCAGCGCCGCGACGATCAGGATCGGCGTGCTGCTCAGCGACGCCTGGAACGCCTGCGCGTTGCCCTGGAAGCTCGCGACCACCGTGCCCGGCATCTGCAGGTCCGCGGTCGCCCTCTGGATCGCGGCCACCGCCGTGCCGACCGCGGTGCCCGGCGCCAGGTTGAAGCTCAAGGTGACCGATGGAAACTGACTCTGGTGGTTGACGGCCAGCGGCGCGGTGCCGGTTTCGACCTTGGTGAATTGCCCGAGCGGCACCATTGTTCCATTCGCCGAGCGGACATAGATGCGGTTCAAGGCAAACGGCCCAAGCTGAAACGATGGATCGACCTCCAGGATGACGTAATAGCTGTTCAGCGTCGTGAACAATTGGGCCACGTGGCGCTGGCCAAATGCGTCATAGAGCGTGTTGTCCACGGTCGCCGGGTCGATGCCGAGCCGTGATGCCGCATCGCGATCGATCTGCAGCTTGAGCTGGCGCCCCGCATTGGCTTGGTCGGTAGCGACGTCCGCGAGCTGCGGCAACGTCTTCAGCTTGGCGTAGAGCTTCGAAGCCCACTGGTTGAGCTCGTCCTGGTTCACGTCGGTGAGCGTATACTGGTACTGCGTCTTGGACAGCCGGCTCGCCAGGTTAATGTCCTGCGTCGCCTGCATGAAAACCGAAATCCCCTGCAGCTTCTGCAGATTCTCGTCCAGCCGGCGGATCACCCGATCGGCGTTGAGATCACGCTGGTCGCGCGGCTTCAGCAGGACGAACAGACGACCATTGTTTTCGGTGACGGTCGGACCGCCCGGTCCGATGTACCCGGTGGCATTGGCGACGGCCGGATCCTTCGCGACGATGTCGATGACAGCACGCTGCAGGCTGGCCATCTGTGCCGGTGACACGTCTGAGGCCGCCTCGGTGATGCCGGTGATCATACCGGTATCCTGCTGCGGGAAGAAGCCTTTCGGGATCATCACGAACAGCGCAACCGTGATAGCGATGCTGCCGAGCATGACACCGAGCGTCGCCAGCCTGAAGCGCAGCGCCAGGTGCAGCACAGCCTCGTAGCCAGCCTGCAGCGCCAGAAAGCAACGCTCCAGCAGATGGGACAACCGCCCCGCCTCTCCGTGGTCCGGTGACAGCAGCGTGGCGCACATCATCGGCGTCAGGGTCAGCGACACGATGACGGAGACCACAATCGCGGCGCAGACCGTCACCGCGAACTCCTGGAACATGCGGCCGACGACACCTCCCATCAGCAGCAGCGGGATGAACACCGCGACCAGGGACACCGAAATCGAGAGAATAGTAAAGCCGATCTCACCCGCCCCCTTCAGCGCGGCATCGAGCGGCGAAAGTCCCTCCTCAATGTGGCGGGAGATGTTCTCGATCATCACGATGGCATCGTCGACGACGAAGCCGACCGCGATCGACAGCCCCATCAGCGACAGGTTGTCGAGGCTGTAGCCGAGCAGATGCATCACGCCGAACGTACCGATCAGCGAGATCGGAACGGAAATTCCGGGAATGATCGTCGCCCAGAACTTGCGCAAGAACAGAAAGATCACGCCGACAACGAGCGCAATGGTCAGAAGCAGCGTGAACTGGACATCGCTGACGCTGGCGCGGATGGTCTGCGTGCGATCCGAGGCGATCTCCACCTTGATGTCGGACGGCAGGCTCTTCTCCAACTGCGGTAGCACGGCCTTGATGCGATCAACAGTGTCGATCACGTTGGCGCCGGGCTGGCGCTGGATCGCAAGTACGACCGCCGGCTTGTTGTTGAACCAGCCATGCAACGTGATGTCTTCAGCCCCGGCGACCGCCTGGCCGATGTCGCGCAAGCGCACCGGCGCGCCATTGCGGTAGGCGATGATCAGATTGTCGTATTCGTTAGCGGCGAGCACCTGATCGTTGGTGGCGAGCGTATAGGCTTGCTGCGCACCATAGAGCACTCCCTTCGGCTGATCGACGGTCGCGGCAGCCAGCGCTGTGCGCAGCTGCTCGAGGTCGAGATTGGCCGCTGCGAGCTTGGCTGGATTGACCTGGACGCGGACGGCTGGCTTCTGGGCGCCCCCAATCGAGACCAGCGACACGCCCGGGACCTGCGACAGCTTCTGGGCCAGGATGCTGTCGGCGTAGTCGTCCACCTTGGTCAGCGGCTCGGTGTCGGACATCAGTGCAATCAGCAGCACTGGCACGTCCGCTGGATTCAACTTGCGGTAGGTCGGCGGCGACGGCATGGTCTTCGGTAGTTGGCCTGACGCGGCGTTGATGGCGGTCTGCACATCCTGCGCAGCCGCATCAACGCTCCGGCTTGGCGCGAACTGCAGCGTGATCTGGGTGTTGCCGAGACCACTGCTGGAACTCATCTGGGTGAGCCCTGCGATCTGCCCGAACTGCCGCTCCAGCGGGGTCGCCACCGACGAGCCCATGGTCTGCGGATCGGCGCCTGGCAGCTGCGCAGTGACCTGAATGGTGGGCGTATCGACGGTCGGCAATGCCGAGACCGGCAATTGCCGATAAGCGAGCAGACCGAGCAGCGTGATGCCGATCGTCAGAAGCGCCGTTGCGATCGGCTTGCGGATGAAGCCTGCGGAGATGTTCATGGCAGCATTCCCGAACTGGCGGTGGACGCGTTCTGAACCTGGCTCGCCGCGGCGCCTCGGGCGATCTCGACCCGGGCACCTTCGAACAAACGATACTGTCCGGCGAGCACGACGGTATCTGTCGCGGCGATCCCGGACTCAATCATCGCCTGGCCGTCGCGTGACTGACCGATGGTGACCGGCTTCGCGGTGACCGTTTCGCCCGTGTTGCTGAACTTGATCACATAGACGTAGGGCCCGTTCGGCCCCTGCTGCACCGCTTGCAGCGGCACCGTCAGAGCGTTGTGCCGTACGGCGATCACGAGGTGGATGTTGACAAAGGCACCCGGCCACAGCGTGTTCTGGGCGTTGGGAAATGTCGCCTTCAGCTTCACGGTGCCGGTCGACGGATCGACCTGATTATCGACGAGCATCAGCCGGCCCTGGTCGAGCTTGACCTTGTTGGCGGCGTCATAGGCCTCGACATTTGCCTCGCCCTTTGCCAACCCCTGCTGCACTCGCGGGATATCCGCCGACGGCAGGGTGAAGATCACCGAGATTGGTTGCATCTGGGTCAGGACGACAAGTCCCTCGGCATCGGTCGGATGTACGATGTTGCCAGGGTCGATCTTGCGAATTCCGGTCACGCCGTCGAACGGCGCGGTAATCGACGTGAAGCCGAGCTGCACATGCGCGCCCTCCAGCGCGGCTTCGTCGAGCTTGACGGTGTTCTCGAGCTGACCGACCTGCGCTTTTTGGGTATCGACCTGCTGCGGCGTGGCGAAGCCGCGCGCGAGCAGGGGCTCGACACGGCCGAGGTCAGCTTGCGCATTGGCAAGCAACGCCTTGTCGCGGCCGAGTGCGGCCTTCGCCTGGTCGACCTGCGCTTGATAGACGCGAGGATCGATCTGCGCCAGCAACTGCCCCCGCTTGACGGGCTGCCCCTCGACGAAATCGACCGTGTCGAGGGTACCCTGCACCTGGGTATGCAGAGTCGCATTGTTGAGCGCCTGCACGGTGCCGAGCCCTTCCAGCACGATCGGCACGTCATGCTGCTGCACTTTCGCGGCCGTGACCGGCACAGGCGGACCTGATGGTGGCACGGTCTCCTTCGAGATGACCTGTTCGTCGGGATTGACCTGCGGCGCAGCCGCCATCCCCACCGTGGCAGGCTCCCGATGTTGATGACGGTAGACCGCAACCATGCCTCCGGCGAGGTTGGCAACCAGGACGACGGCACCGAATTTGACGACATTAAACATGATGGTTGGATCCCTGTTCCGTGACCTGCGCACTGGCGATGGCGATGAGTTCGAACAGGAAGCTGCTGGCTGCGCGCACCATGGTTTCCACCGCATCGCCCGCGCGCGACGGTAGCCTCATGACCCTGATGTCGATATCGGCGCGGCGAAGCGCATCAACGAGACGGAGACTGCCGGCGGCTTCTGCGTCATCCGCGTGCGAAATCAGGCGGATGCGCGCCATTGTTGGTTGGAGCAAACCTGGCGGTGAGGCGCAGGAGACATCCACTCCCATCACGCCGACACAGGACAGAGCGCCCGAGAGTACGAGATCGAGCGCGAGCCGACCGGCCTCGCCCTGTCCCAGCAGCACAAGCCGGCTGGCGTGCAACTGGCGAAGACCGAGCAGATCGGTCAGCCGGCGCGCGAGCCACGCCCGACCGTCCGGCTGCGGCGCCTCCCGCACATCGATCCTCACCCATCCCACCGCCGGACTGATCTGCCTCCACAGGGTGAGCTCGGCAGCGGCGCCTGCAGTCACGACCGCGACCACCACCTTGCGGCTCCGGCGAGGCGCACCGTGGAAGGTGGCGGGGAATGCCCCGGCAGGTGGACGGGCAAAAGGCTTGGTCATGCGCTCTGTCTCCCGGCAGCACTTTCGCTCGGCACCTTTAATCAATCAAATGCATTGATTTCACACTCCAATTCATGAAATGAATATTGCGGAGAGCATCGATGAACCTGCGAACGTTCGACCTCAACCTGCTGCTGGCATTTGATGCCGTGTTGCGCGAGCGCAGCGTGCTGCGGGCCGCGAAGGCGCTCGGGCTGAGCCAGCCGGCGTTGAGCCACGCCCTCAACCGACTGCGTCATCTCCTCAAGGATCAACTCTTTGTCCGCACCCCGGCGGGGATGACTCCGACGCCGCGCGCCGAACAGCTGGCGCTGCCGGTACGCAAGGCACTGAACGACCTGCAGCTGGCGCTCGAGGCAGAGATCTTCTCACCGGCAACCGCCGAGCGACACTTCAGAATCGCGGTCAACAATTATGCGGCCGTGGTCCTCGCCGCCCCGATCATCGCCGCATGCCGGGCGCTCGCACCACGCATCCGCCTGTCGCTGCGACCGAGCGGCACGCTGGACCTTGCCGACCTGCTGGAGCGCGGCGAGCTCGATCTCGTCGTCTCAGCCCGTGACGCGCCGTTCGAACGCTTCGCCGCCCAGCCGTTGATCACGGATCACTATGTTGCTGTGCTGCGGCGCGGACATCCGGCCCTGCGCCGAAAACTGACGCTCTCCGTCTTCGCCGAGCTGCCGCACCTGGCCATCTCATCGAGCGGAGAGGACATCAGCTTCGTTGATACAATACTCGCGGCGCATGCACGCTCACGCATCGTGGCACTGGACGTGCCATATCTGTCCGCCGGCGCCGCGCTGGTGCAATCGAACCTGGTGGCGGTGCTCGGCCGACAGATCGCCGAGGAGTTTCGTCGCGCCTATCCGATCGAAATGCGCGACCTGCCGTTTGATGCGCCTCGGTTGCGGAGCAACATGATGTGGCATCGTCGCTTCGACGACCAGCCCGCGCATCGATGGCTGCGCGATACAATTGCTTCAACCGCGGCAGCGATCTGAGAATGCGGTCCCTCGACGAGCCCCCTCAACCATCGACATACGGAAGTACGTCCTCGGAGAGTTCCGAAAGGATCTCCGGCACCGGTCGCCCAGTGCCGTTCAAATTAAATAGAACATGCTGCGCGCCTATCCTGCGCAACTGCCGCACTCTTCTATCAAGGCAAGCGCGCCAATCTTCATCCCAAAACGTCTGATAAGAGGATCCGATAGCAACCATCGGAATCGAGCCCTGCACCAAATGCGGACGCAACTCGAATGACTGCGAGGCCGGTTCTGCGACGTCAGCGCGTTGAAGTGAAGCAAATCCTTGCAGCAGTCCTTTTAAGCGAGCCAGCTGCTGCAGGTATGACAACGTCCAGCGTCACTCTCAACCGCCTGATCGTTCTATAGAAACACGATAGGAAGGCGAATGAGTCTTCAGCGCACGCCAACTGATAAGAAAAAACGAATTTGCTTATCAGCGCGCAGACTGACTCCATTTCTTCGATTTTCCTATCGGTCGACAGACTGACTCTGACTGCGACCAAACCCTATCATAAAGCCCGATTTCGGAGTCGCCTCGTCCCTTGCCGCTCAGTTGCTTCGGCATTGGCCGGAGAGACCTTGGCAATCAAGCGCGCGGTTCGTTGTTCTCCGGGCAACCGCGATCAGTATGGCCGCACAGTGGCTACCGACTCCCTTGGAGCGCTAGATCCTGACATTGGAGAATGGCTTAGCCCCACGCGCAGGCGCTCGACTGGCGGCGATGCTCAACACGCGGGTGCGGAAAACGCCTAGCGCGGAGCAGAAAACACCAACCGCGGAATATGGACTGGTGGCTTGTTGAGCGTTGGCAGTGTCGCGCCTGCGTGAAGCTGCCGGCAGACCGGCCGTATGCTCTATCGATGCGAACAACCATCCTTCGGGTTGGATCCTTTCCACGCGGCACCGCACCCATCGACGGTCTCTGGATGTTCTCCAATGAGGATTCGGTGAACTACAAGAAGTTCCTTGGATTGAGCGATCTCAGCGGACCTTTTTGACGCCTTTGCGACCATCGCCCGTCTGCCGGTGATACGCACTCGCGCCGAGGCGGAGTAGCTCAGTTCGCGCTACGGGCCTGATGCCTTGCTTCGCCGTGATCGCGCGCTGCCGGTGCTTCTGTCACCACGCATGGCGCACCCTCCCCTTGCCCGCGTAGCTTCGCGTCATGTTCGAGAACTCGCCCTCGAACGTCGCGGCCGCCGACCAGCCGTTGACCTACCGCCATTCGGCGGATGCGGTGGTGAGCACGGAGTCGGCAGCCTGCGCTGCGCCGTTTACGAGGAAGCTCGCTCCGGGCAGCAACTGGAAGGTCGCGGCGATGGTGCGGTCCGGATCGAAGTCGTGCGCCCAGGCGAGGCGGCCGCGCAGCGTCAGCACGCCGTTGGACATGACGAAGAACTTGTCGGTGCGGATGCCGATTTCGCTGCGCGGCTCGGTGACGCTGCGTGCGCCATAAGCCAGCGCGAAGTTCGGCGTACCGGCAATGGCGCGCTCGCAATAGGCCGGAAGATCGAAGGTCGTGAACTGCCCCGCGGCATAGGGCGTTATGCCGACACCAGCCATCACCTGCGCGACGAAGCGATAGACGCCTTCGATGCGACCCGAATAGGCATTCGCGTTGAACTCGGCGCGCAATTGATCGATGCCGGCAAGGCTCACGGTGCGATTGGTGGTGATCTCCTGCCAGCCATAGGCCAGCGCGCCGGTGATGTAGGCCGGCCCGCTGGGGTGCCGGACACAAGTGCCGGCCTGGAACAGATCGGAGCGGCCGCAAAGCGCTGGTCGAAATGCAGCCACGCTAGAGATATTCGTGAATCGTGGCTTGTACTCTTCATACGTCGCTTGGCCGGCATGGCCAGGCGTTCCCGCCATGATCGCAGCTTGCCATTGGCGACGCCCGTTACGGCTCGGTCAAAAGCATTGCTGCGGTGCTTGGTGAACCATTCATGTCGATGGCGGCTCGAAGATCTGAGTTGCGGGCCACCCGGAGATTTCGCCAGGTTGCGTCTGTTCACTCATGCCCCAACGGGGATCCAGTCGCCATACGGCACTACGCCGTCCACGCCAACCGCTCAGCTGAATGATGGCTGACCAGACGCCAAACCTAATGACGGTGAAGTGCCATCGTCAGCACGCCCCTCAATTCGCATCGAAACTCCGCCGCGGACCTGGCATCGATCGGGTGGCCAGCGTTTCAGCAAAGTTACGCCTCGGCGTATTCGCCTGATACACCTTGTACCGTTGCGATGAAGGCCCTGGCGGCCGCCGAGCAATAAGCGTTGCGGCGGCGGAGCAACGCCGCTCGCCGTGGTTCGAACCCGGGCTTTATCTTCACTGTGGAAAGTCCTGGGCCAGCCACGTTCTCCGGCAGAATTGTCGCAAGATCTGTCGAACGAACAAGATCGATCAAAGTCGATACTGAATTCGCCTCCACGACGACGTTGGCCTGGAAGCCCTGCTCCCGGAAATAGCGATCGACCATCCGGCGGATTGAAAACGTCGGGGTGAGCAGCGCCATTGGCATATTCGCGACATTGGCCGCAGATACGACCGACCTGCGCGCGCCCCCTCGTTTGGCGCTGACGATCAACACAAAACGTTCCTCATGCAGCGCAATAACTTCGATATCGTCGGAAGGAAGATCGGCGAACCCGATCCCGAGATCGATCTTGTCATCCATCAATGCCGGCTCGAACTCCTCGTGAGATGAGACGGTGATCGAGAGCATGATGTTGGGGTAGCTTGCCCGGAAACGCCGCGATACGGGCCCGATCAAATATGTGCCGACAGTCGGGGTTATCCCGAGGCGAACCGTACCGGCGGATAGATCCTCGACGTCGCGAAGCGCGCGTGCGCCTTCATCCAATTCGCGCAACGCTCGCCCCACGCGTTCCAGATAGGCCCGACCCAGGTCGGTCGGACGCACGCGGCGGCCGCTACGATCAAGCAGTTGCGCGCCAAGGCGCAATTCCAGTTCCTTGATCTGTTGCGACAGAGCGGGCTGCGAAACGTGAAGCGTCTGCGCCGCTCGGGTGAAGCTGCCGAGGTCGGCGACGGCCTTCAAATAGCGAATATGACGGAGGAGCATGTTTATAATCCTGGCTTATAGCCACGCTAATAAATTGGTCTTGGACGATTATATCTCGAGATTCTACCTTTTCTCCAGACGCACCGAGGCGGGGCGTCATTTCTGAATGCAATCAAAAGGCCTTGACCGGTCGCCGCAAACCTCCGGCGCGTCCGATCGCAGCCACGTTCAAAGAGGAGAGTTCGACAATGCAGCAGTTTGCACGCGTGCTAACGAAAAATGGCGTCGTCCCGGTGATCCTCCGGCGCGACGTCCATCTGGATCTTCGTCCGATCGTCGCCGACATCACCCCGGACGCCATCGCGAGCGGCGCCCTGACGGCCGTTGATACCGGCGGCTTGTCGCCCGTCAGCGGTCCGTTCACCTACCTCACGCCGATCAACGGTGTGCGCCAAATCGCGGCAACTGGTTTCAATTACAAAAAGCACATCGAGGAATTCAAGATGCAGCCGCCGACCGAGCCCGAAGTGTTCCTGAAGGCGATCACATCGCTGACCGGCCCCGATGATCCCATCTCCCGCGGCTTGAATCCAGGAACAAAACTCGACTGGGAAGTGGAGTTGACGATCGTCGTCGGACGCGAGGCCCAAGACATCACAGCGGCCGAAGCAGCCAACTACATCTTCGGCTATGTCTGCTTGAACGATGTTTCCGACCGCACAACCCAGGTCGACAGCGAGGGCGGTCAGCATCTCGTTCGCGCGAAATCCCGGCCTGGCTATACGCCGGTCGGACCTTTCCTGACCACGGGCGTCGACGGCATGAATCTCAACCTCTGGACCAAGGTGAACGGTCGGTACGAACAGCAAGGCAATACCAACGACATGCTGTTCTCGATTACCGAGATGCTGGCCTACTTCTCCAGACACATGAAGCTGCTTCCCGGTGATCTTCTGGCGACCGGAACACCTCCGGGAGTTGGATTCGGCAAGAACCGATTTCTCGCTCCGGGCGACGTGCTGGAGTGCGGTATCGCCAATCTTGGAGCCCAGCGCCACGAGATCTTGAAGTAGGCATTGGGCATCTCAACGCTGAACAGGCGCGAAGGCGATCGTTGTGGCAGGGATGGAGCCAGCCCCATCCCTGCCATGAAAGTGACGATCTGCTCCTGCCATGGCCGCACCGACATTGATGAAAGAGTTAGTGGTGGCCGCGTAGATGGCTATCGCGGACCGACGACTGCACACGACAGCCTACTCGACCGGTGTCACGGTATCAGCCGCACTGTCGCTCGCGAAAACACTGATAAGGAAAGACCGAGAACTGCAACAATCCACCACGCGCTGATCCGACGGCTATTCGAACCTGAACATACTCTCTCCAAGCAAGGTGTGGCATTGCTTCGCAATCGCAGAGAAACTGTCGGCACCGTTGTAGCGGCCAAAGCTATGCACGATAATCGGCACGCTTATAGGCGTTGACGTCACTCCGACGAAGAACGAGAACTTCTTGCCCTCCGCACTATATGCAATTTTTTCCGAAAGCCGGCATCCAAACAACGTCTCGGCAACTTCGCTCGATTGCTTGCCATTGCATTGAATCCAGCGCGGTTGAAGAGCGGTCAAGAACGCATTGATCAAGCCGTAATAGGACTGAAGGGCATCATCATGCGCTGCAGCCACCTTTGACCAATCAATTTCGCTCGTATCGTTTGAAAACCACGGCAGGAAGTCGGCCTTGAACACCATCGTTCGAAAGATCGATCGAGGAGAGTTCGGCGGATCATCGCCAAATCTACATAGATCCTTGCGAAGGAAATTTCCCAGCCGCGAGAAATACCGCCAGTAATAGATACGGCTATCGTCGTCAAAATAGCCAGCCCTGATACGCCGATATTCGTCAAAGCCGGCTTCTCTCCCCGAACGAAATTGATCGATAGCTATCCTAACGGGGTTATACTCCTTTTCCGCATAAGCGTCATTCGGACCTCGCCAACGCGGGTTCAGCCCCAATAGGGCGATGCAGCGATTCTTACGTAGTGCGAATGGGTTTCCCGAGTACGCGAGAGGCGGCATGGAAGGCTCCAACCCCGCACCATTGCTCGACCTTGAGATTGTCTCATTCAATCGAGCGACGTCCGCGTGATAGTTACGCAATAGGAACGATCGCAACCGCGTGGCGATCAGTTCAGTGTCCGGCAACATTCACCGCCCCCTGCCATATCGCGTCCGCAACGACCGTGCAGTCCGCTATACTTTCTACAAACGTCCGGAGGGTACATCCTAGTTGTCATCCGTATACGGAGCCACCTGATAAATTTGCCGCCGAACCGCGTCTATCTTATCGCCGGCTACTTCCGAACGTTCCTATAACCTTATGCGACCAGCCCCGACCATCGCCCCGCTGAACGAGGGCAATGATCGGCACGATCATCGCTAGCGTTTTCGGACTGACTTCGTCGGTATCGGCGCGCGCATATCGACGACTGCTTCAAAACATCGATTCCAGAGCAGCGATTTCAGTGCCGACGGCCTCTTCCGGCAAGCAAATATTGATAGCCTATCAGTCGCCAAACTGACTCGATTTCGCCAATTTCCTGATCAGTCCTCGGGCTGCCTCCATTTGACCAGAAAGCTCATCAAGCATGGCACGGCCCCGCGACGTCGCTTCAGCGCTCGCCGCTGTCAACCACCACCCGAAGGAAGGGACCATCGCGGTATCGTGCGTGTCGTCCTGCCACCGAAAGGGAAAGCGCGCGATCGCTGGTTGACCCGCTCCGAGGTGGCAGCGTTGCTGTGGGCATGTTGGCGCGAAGGAAACCCAGACAATCCATCGAGACCTCCGCAACAGTGAAGTCATTGAGATAGACAAGCGCCCTCTGCGTCATCTCGCAAGGTTCACCCTCGTCGGCCTCTACACCGGCACACGAGCCGCTGCCATCGCCAGCGCATCGCTTGAGCGCGGTGAAAGTCGGTCCTTCATGGATCTCAACCACGGCATCTTCTACTGGTTGGCCGAAGGCCGACGCGAGACCAAGAATCGACAGCCGCCTGTCCCGATCCCTCCACGCCTGCTGCCTCATCTCAGGCGCTGGCGCGCCAAGGGTATCGTCCGTCAGTTCGTGGTCGAATGGAATGGCGCCCCCCTCAAGTCGGTCAAGACGGCCTTCAAAAGCGCCGTGACGCTAGCTGGCCTAGACGGCCAGGTCACACCGCACACACTTCGACACACGGCCGCGACGTGGCTGATGCAGGCCGGCGTCGACAAGTGGGAAGCCGCTGGCTTTCTAGGCATGACGGTCGAAATGCTGGATCGCGTCTACGGCCATCATCACCCGAACCACCTGCAGCAGGCCGCCAAATCGATTGGCTTTCGGCGCCAGAACGAAAGATTGGTTGAATCGTTGGTCGTTGATCGGTCTCGTCAGCCGACCACACCACAAACCATTGATATCGTTGGTGGGCCCGGCAGGACTCGAACCTGCAACCAGACCGTTATGAGCGGCCGGCTCTAACCATTGAGCTACAGGCCCGCCGGGGCGCAGGGCGCCGCGGCAGCGGTTCATCCCATACAATGGAGGCCGCCCTGTCCGCAATCGGGGCGTCCCCGGGCCCCACAGCCGTCTGGCCGGCGCGGCGCCCTCTCCGCCCCGCGGCATCGCAAGGCATGAGCGCCTGACCGAAAACGAGGACAGAGCCACCTCCCTGCCTCGCCCTCCAAAAGTCTGCCGGCCTCAGGCCACCGCCAGTTCGCGGCGGCGGGCGCGCAGGAGGAGGCTGACGGCGATCACCATGTTGACCGCGTTCCAGGCGAGACCATTGAGGAAGGCGGCGGCATAGGAGCCGGTGGCGTCGAAGATGACGCCGGAGATCCAGCCGCCGAGCGACATGCCGAACACCGAGGCGAAGATGACGATGCCGACACGGGTGCCGGCCTCGCTCGCCGGCATCGACTCGCGCACGATGATGGCGTAGCTCGGCACGATGCCGCCCTGGAACAGGCCGAACATCGCCGAGATGATGTAGAGCGATGTCAGGCCGTCGAAGAACACATAGAACAGCAGCGCCATGCCCTGGGCGACCGAGCCCAGCAGCAGGGTGCGCAGGCCACCGATCCGGTCCGCCAGGTATCCCGATCCGACGCGGCTGATGATGCCGAACGCCAGCATCAGCGACAGCATCTCGGCACCGCGCGCCACGCCATAGCCGAGGTCGCCACAGTAGGCGACGATGTGCACCTGGGGCATCGCCATGGCGACACAGCAGGCGATCGAGGCGAGGCTGAGCAGCGCAGTCAGCGCGTTGGTGCCGAGCCGGAAATCGATGCGCGGCGGCGCCGCATTGGCATGGCTGCGCCGCTGCTGCCCGCCGATCTGCGCCCGCAGCACCAGCAGCGTCAGCGCCATCAGGGTGGTGCAGCCGATGGCGATGGCGATGTGGGTGGTGCGCCAGCCGACGGTCGCAATGCCGTGCTCGACGAGCGGCGGCCAGATGGTGCCGGCGACATAGTTGCCGCTGGCGGCGATGGTCACCGCAAAGCCGCGGTGGCGCTCGAACCAGTGCGACGCTTCCGCCATCAGCGGCCCGAAGGTCGCGGCGCCGCCGAGGCCGATCAGCACATGCATGGCGTTGAACTGCCACAGCGCCGCGGCGAAGCCGACGCCGAGGAAGCCGAGCGCCAGCGACACCAGACCGATGGCGATGGCCGGGACAATGCCGAGCCGATCGGTGACGCGGCCCATCACCACGCCGCCGACCCCGAAGCCGAGCATGACACAGGTGAAGGCGAACGAGGCCGCGCCGCGCGTGGCGCTGAAATCGGCCTGCACCACCGGCAGGGCGACCACGACGGACCACATGCCGACGCTGCCGAGCGAGCCGATGATCAGGGCAAGCCCGAGCCGGACCCACGCCTGGCGCGAGTCGGGGACGAAGACGGACGGTTGAGACATGGAGTGAATGAAACCCGGCGACAGCCCGCACTGTCACCGCCGGACACGTCGCGGTCAAGTCATTCTCCGAATGGCCCCTATGCAAGCATAAACATGCTACGCGGCGACGGCCGCGACCTTATCACCGGGGCGCCGTTAACCATTTGCTAACCATACACCGGGCAAATTTTGCCCAGTGAAAGTGAGTGTCGTCTGCCTGCAGAACGGGGGTGCCCCGTGGAAGCCAGCGCGGTGAATCACTTCTCGGTCGGTGGCCCCCTGGCTGCCGCGCGGACGCGTGGCGGCCGCGATCGTCACGGGCGCGGGGAAGCGGCGGCAATGGCAGAGACGGCGGGCGTTGCGGCGGTGACCGGGTCCGGCATCCCGTCGCTGGCGGAAATCGGGCGCATCCTGCGCCGCGGCGACATCGCACTGGCCGTCGGCATCCTCACCATCCTGGTGGTGCTGATCCTGCCGCTGCCGGCGATCGTGCTCGACCTGTTCCTGGCGGTCTCGATCACCCTGTCGGTGCTGATCCTGATGACCGCGCTGTTCATCCAGTCGCCGATCGAGTTCTCGTCGTTTCCGACGGTGCTGCTGATCTCGACCATGCTGCGCCTGTCGCTCAACCTCGCCTCCACCCGCCTGATCCTGGCCCACGGCCACGAGGGCACGGCGGCGGCCGGCCACGTCATCGAAGCGTTCGGCAGCTTCGTGATGAGCGGCAACTTCGTCATCGGCATCATCGTCTTCATCATCCTGGTGATCGTCAACTTCGTGGTCATCACCAAGGGTTCGGGCCGCATCGCCGAAGTCGCGGCGCGCTTCCACCTCGACTCGATGCCCGGCAAGCAGATGGCGATCGACGCCGACCTCTCCGCCGGCCTGATCGACGAGAAGACCGCGCGCGAGCGCCGCAAGGCGCTGGAGGACGAAAGCGGCTTCTACGGCGCCATGGATGGTGCCTCCAAGTTCGTGCGCGGCGACGCCGTCGCCGGCCTGCTGGTGGTGTTCATCAACGTCATCGGCGGCATGATCATCGGCATCGCCCAGCAAGGCCTGCCGTTCGCCGAGGCCGCGCGCAGCTACACCCTGCTGACCGTCGGCGACGGCCTCGTCACCCAGGTGCCGGCGCTGATCGTGTCGACCGCGGCCGGCCTTCTGGTGTCCAAGGCCGGCGTCAGCGGCGCCGCCGACAAGGCCCTGATGAAGCAGTTCTCCGGCTATCCGCAAGCGCTCGGCATGTCGTCCGCGGTCATGATCCTGCTGGCGATCGTCCCCGGCATTCCGACCATCCCCTTCCTGCTGCTGGGCGGCGGCGCCGGCGCGCTGGCCGTCATCGCCCGCAAGCGCAGCCGCCAGACCGTCGCGGACGAGGCTGCGGCAGCCGCCGCGCCAGCCGCGGCCGCCGCTGCGGCAGCCGCCGCGGAGGAGCCGATCTCGGCGGCGCTGAAGATCGACGATCTCAAGATCGAGCTCGGCTACGCCCTGCTGCCGCTGGTCAACGGCCCGGACGGCACCGATCGCCTCACCGAGCAGATCAAGGCGCTGCGCAAGTCGCTGGCCATGGAGATGGGCTTCGTGATGCCGGCGGTGCGCATCCTCGACAACGTCCAGCTCGAAGCCAACACCTACATCATCAAGATCAAGGAAGTGGACGCGGGCTCGGGACGGATCTGGCCGAACAACTACATGGTCATGGATCCGGCCGGCGGTCAGGTGCAACTGCCGGGGTCACACACCACCGAACCGACGTTCGGCCTGCCCGCGACCTGGGTGGACGCCGCGCTCAAGGAAGAGGCCTCCCTCAAGGGCTACACCGTGGTCGACGCCGCCACGGTGCTGTCGACCCACCTCACCGAGCTGCTCAAGAACAACATGTCGGACCTGCTGTCCTACGGCGAGGTCCAGAAGCTGCTCAAGGAGCTGCCGAAGGAGCAGGGCGAGTTGCTCAAGGACATCGTTCCCAGCCAGGTCACGGTGTCCGGCATCCAGCGCGTGCTGCAGCTGCTGCTCGCCGAACGCATCTCGATCCGCGACCTCTCGACCATCCTGGAGGGCATCGCCGACGCGTTGCCGTTCTCCCGCAACCCGGCCACCGTGGTCGAGCATGTCCGCGCCCGCCTCGCCCGCCAGATCTGCGCCCAGAACACCTCGATCAACGGCTACATGCCGCTGATCGCCATGTCGGCGCGGTGGGAGCAGGCGTTCGCCGAATCGCTGATCGGCACCGGCGACGACCGCAGCCTCGCCATGCAGCCGTCCAAGCTGTCGGAGTTCATGACCGTGGTCCGCGACCGCTTCGAGCAGGCGGCCCGGGAAGGCGAGTCGCCGGTGCTGGTGACCTCGGCGGCGATCCGGCCGTTCGTCCGCTCTCTGGTTGAGCGTTTTCGGTCACAGACAACTGTTTTGTCACAGGCCGAGATCCACCCCCGCGCCCGGCTGAAAACCGTCGGCTCCATCTAATTATCTGAAACTATTAGTCTTAATTTGCGGCCGCGATTTCCCAATCGCGGCCGTTCAAGCATTATCACCGCCTTGTGATCGCCTATTTGGAACCAGAAGGCCGATCCCTACGTTCTCTTGGCACGTGACGTTGAACCTGACGAGAAACGACGCGACCAACGTCCTGAAGCAGGACAGCGTGACGGCAGGAGGCTTCGGTGAACCACTCGATTTACAGTGCGGATCGTTCGACCCACCTGAAAGTTGTGGTCGTTGCGCTTGTCGCCGCCATCGTCGTCGCCGGTGTCGGCATCACCGCCCGGCTCGGCGCGGATGACGGAGTTCAGACGGCACGGGTCATCAAGGCCGGTAAACCGGTGGTGCTGACCAGCAGCGGAGCATCCGTGGTTCGCTGATGCGGACCGCAGACAAAGAGGAATTTCAGGAATTCACGAGGCTCTTTACCAGCCCCCCAAAGTCGCCCCGTGGATACGTAGACTACCCACTACCCCAAGTGACTACCCCATGACGACCCCGTCACTTCCCCAAGTGACACAAGTGAGAAAGCGCCTGCTCCCCACAGGCGCTTTCTTCTTGTCTGGGGCTTGTTCTTGTTCGGGTCTTGTTCGGGTCTTGGCTTTGACGGCGTTTTCCGCTGACCTCCCCGCGGCACACGGCAGCGAGGCTTGCTGCCGAGATCAGCGCGGAGGCGTCGACGGCGCGGGCGATGCCGCCGGCACGGTCTCGACCAGCTTTCCGGTGAAGACGATGGGGCCGGTGGCAACGCCGGTCGGCGAGCCGCCTTCCGGCTCGACGGTGACGGCATAGGTCGCGTCGTTGATGGTGGCGGCGTCATAGGCCGCGAGCGCCGGCCGCGCGGTGAAATCACTGTCGCCGATCACACCCAGCGAGCGCGGCCGCGGAAACTTGTCGGACACCAGCCACAGCTCGTAGCTCTTGCCCTGCTCGGCCTCGGCGCCGACGCGCCGCACCGTGAATGTCTTGCCGGCGAGATCGACGGTCAGGATGAAAGCGGGCGCATCCGTGCCCTTCTGCAGCACCGCGACGAACTGCGCCGGCACGGGCGCAGCGACCTGGACCGGCACCTGAACCTGGACGGTCTCGATCCGCGGCTTGCCGCGCAGCGCCGCCGGCAGCAGATCCGGCCGCACCACCTGCGTCACCACCACCGCGGCGAGCGATGCGGCAAGCGCCGTCGCGACCGCCGTGACATTGCGCCAGCGCCTGACGCGGCTCTCGAACGCAATCACCTGGGCGCGCTCCACCGTGACATCGACCGCGGGAGCCACCGGCTCCGGCGCCGGTGGCGGCGGCAGCTCCGGCAACGCCATTGGCAGTTGCTGCGACGTCAGGCCGATGGCGGCGCGGATGCGGCCCCACAATTCCGGCGACGGCTCGACCGCGCCGACCATGGCGTTGAGTTCGCCGAGCCGGTTCTGCCAGCTCTCGACAACGCGCCGGTACTCGCCGTCGACGGTCATCATGGTCTCGACCTGCGCGCGTTCGTCGATGTCGAGCGTGCCGAGAACGTACTCGGCGGCCAGAACGATATGGTCTTCGCTGTAGCTCATGCACCCATCGTCACGTCAATCCGAGACAGTCCCTGATCTCGAGCATGCTGCGTCGCAGCCAGGTCTTGATCGTGTTCACCGGCGCGCTGAACTTGGTCGCCAGTTGTTCGCGGCTCCAGCCGTTGTAGTAGGCGAGCAGCACCAGCTTCTGCCGGTCCGGCTCCAGCCGGCCGACGCAGGCCAGCAGCCGGCGCAATTCATCGTTCATCTCGCGCCGCTCGAGCGGATCCGGGGTGTCCGATGCCACTTCCATCGCAGCAGGCTCCTCTTCGATCGAGACCTCGCCGCGCTTGCGCACGATGTCGATCGCACGGTTGCGCGCGATCGAGACCATCCAGGTGATCGGAGACGCGAGGCCGGGATTGAATTGCCCGGCACCGTTCCAGATCTTGACGTACGCTTCCTGGACAACCTCCTCGGCGAGATCCTGTCGACGCAAGATACGCAGCACGACGCCGTAGAGTTTCGCACGGGTCGCCTCATACAGCCGCTCGAACGCCGCCTCGTCGCCCTTGGCGACGGCCGCGAGCAGCCAGACCAGTTCGGCCGGCGTCAGCATGTAATCGTCCCCAGCCCCTGGAACTCCACGGTATCGATCCCCTGATCCTTCCTGCACAGGCGCCCGCAGGCCCGCCCGCCCGCCGCAACCGGGGGGCGAGACAATGACGTTGGTATCACATCTTGCCTCGGCCGTGGCCAGCCTTGCCGGCCGATCCGCCCCGCAGCGGCCGATTCGCCCCCAACAAACAAAGACCCGGGCCGCCGGGCCCGGGTCTGGATATCTTGGTGACAGGCCTTGGCAAGATGGCTTGGCCAGATGACCTGGCAAGATGTTCTGGCAGATGTCCTGGCCGATATGCTGGCGATGCGCCGTGGATGGAGCATCGCGACCGATCGCCGCGGATCAGGCCAGC
Organism: Bradyrhizobium sp. U87765 SZCCT0048; assembly: GCF_018131225.1. GTDB lineage: Bacteria > Pseudomonadota > Alphaproteobacteria > Rhizobiales > Xanthobacteraceae > Bradyrhizobium_A. The sequence goes on from NZ_JAFCMM010000002.1 coordinate 356,915, forward strand.
GCCGACAACCGCGCCGCCCGCATCAGGCCGATGCCGTCCATATCCGCCTGCTCGCGCGCATTCTCCTCGGCGCGCTCGCGCGCCTGGTCGCGCTCGTCGAGCAGCTCGACCTTCTTCAATTCCTCGAACGCCTCGCCGAGCGCGGCCTTGGCTTCCTCGAGCTGACCGCGCAGCTCGTCGGCCGAGCGGGTCAGGTTCTCGCGGCGCTGGATCGCGGCCTTGGCATAGGTCGGATAGGCGAAGTGCGTCGGATCGCTGATGCCGGCGCGCTCCTGCTCCAGCTGGATCTCGCGCTCGAGATCCGACGACATGCGCTGGAAGTCGGCGATCATGCTCTCGATCTGAGCAACCCGACGGCGCTTCTCGTCGACCTGAAATTTCTTCAGCCGGATCAGCGTGTCTCGTGACTTCATCGACTCGTACTCCCCAGAAGTCCCCCGACGAACGCGGGACAATGCCGGTTCCCTGGAAGGGCCCCGCCGGCATTCACTGCAAATTGTGGGAGATCATGGCCCGACAAAGTTAGCGTTCCGTTTCCAACACCCCGACAATTTGCTCAAGCCTTTGGTAGCCTTCCACAATGCCGGTGGCATCGGTTTTCGCCTGGCGCAGGAAGTCCTCCAGCGGCTCGTGCAGGCGAATGGCCTCGTCGACCTCCGGGCTCGAACCGGCGCGATAGGCGCCGAGCCGGATCAGCTCCTCCATGTCAGCGTAGGTCGCCATGATCCGCCGCGCGCGACTGATCACCGGCAGGTAGGCCGGATCGGCCGAGCGCGGCATGGTGCGCGAAACCGACTTGAGAATGTTGATCGCCGGGTAGCGGCCGCGTTCGGCGATCGAGCGCTCCATGACAATATGGCCGTCGAGAATGCCGCGCACCGCGTCGGCGACTGGCTCATTGTGATCGTCGCCATCGACCAGCACCGTGAAGATGCCGGTGATGGTGCCGCTGCCCATGCCGGGGCCGGCGCGCTCCAGCAGTTTCGGGAGCTCGGTGAACACGGTCGGCGTATAGCCCTTGGCCGTCGGCGGCTCGCCGGCGGACAGGCCGATCTCGCGCTGCGCCATGGCAAAGCGCGTCACCGAATCCATCAGGCACAGCACGTCCTTGTCGTCGTCACGGAAATACTCGGCAATGGCGAGCGTGAGATACGCCGCCTGGCGGCGCATCAGCGCCGGCTCGTCGGACGTCGCCACCACGACCACCGAGCGGGCGAGGCCCTCCTCGCCAAGGTCTTCCTGCAGGAACTCCTGCACCTCGCGGCCACGTTCGCCAATCAGCCCGATCACCGAGATATCGGCATCCACGTTGCGCGCCAGCATCGACAGCAGCACCGATTTGCCGACACCGGAGCCGGCGAAGATGCCCATGCGCTGGCCGCGGCAGCAGGTGAGAAAGGTGTTCAGCGAGCGCACGCCGAGATCGAGCGGCGCGCCGACTCTCTTGCGGGAGTGCGCCGGCGGCGGCGCGTTGCGATAGGGCATCGGGGAGGCGCCCTGGACGATCGGCCCCTTGCCGTCGATCGGCTCGCCCATGGCGTTGACCACACGGCCGAGCCAGGCCGGCGAGGGCCGCACCTGCCCCGCCGCGGTGGCGATCACCGCGCGGCAGCCGCGCCGCACCCCCTCGAGACCGCCGAACGGCATCACCATCGCATTGCTGCCGGTGAAACCGATCACCTCGCAGGGAATGAGACGGTCGGGCGCGGTCTCCACGACGATGCGCGCCCCCACCGACATCGCATGGATGGGACCGGCGATCTCGACCATCAGGCCGCGCACACCCACGACGCGGCCATAAATATTGACGCCTTCGATATCGCCGATTTGTTCCGCGAGCGCTTTCATTGCGAAAACCTTAAGTTTTGGAACCGCTAGGGCCCGCCCTTAACTTCGTGTTTACCCGCATCGTTAATCATTGCGTCACTGTCTTTGGTAACTGATCGCGCTCGCCCTTTCGGACGAAGGAGCGAGTCGCGAGAGTCGGTTAACGCCGACTCTTAAAGTGGAACTTGAACGCGGGCGGGTACGAAAAGCTGGTTACACGCAATATCTTAGGTCGATTCGGCGAATTTTGCACCGATAGAGCTTGCGGAGACGAATCAGGTTTTGTTAACCATAGCCAGTCAGGGTCCGAATCAGTTGTTCAAAGGCGTTTCCAGTGCCGCACGTTCGCGGCTCGACCTGACGCCCGGAGCGGCGATTATAGGGGACTGGCATGCGCGTTTTGCTGATTGAAGATGACAGCGCCGTCGCGCAGTCGATCGAACTGATGCTCAAGTCCGAGAGCTTTAACGTCTACACGACGGATCTCGGCGAAGAGGGCGTCGACCTCGGCAAGCTCTACGACTACGACATCATCCTGCTTGATCTGAACCTGCCGGACATGTCCGGATATGACGTTCTCAAGCAGCTGCGGGTTTCCAAGATCAAGACCCCGATCCTGATCCTGTCCGGCCTCGCCGGCATCGAGGACAAGGTGAAGGGCCTGGGCGTCGGCGCCGACGATTACATGACCAAGCCGTTCCACAAGGACGAGCTGATCGCGCGCATCCACGCCATCGTCCGCCGCTCCAAGGGCCACGCCCAGTCGGTCATCCAGACCGGCGACCTCGTGGTCAACCTCGACACCAAGACGGTGGAAGTGGCTGGCCAGCGGGTTCACCTGACGGGCAAGGAATACCAGATGCTGGAGCTGCTCTCGCTCCGCAAGGGTACCACCCTCACCAAGGAAATGTTCCTCAACCACCTCTACGGTGGCATGGACGAGCCCGAGCTGAAGATCATCGACGTCTTCATCTGCAAGCTGCGCAAGAAGCTCGCGAACGCGTCCGAGGGCCGCAACTTCATCGAGACTGTGTGGGGCCGCGGCTACGTGCTCCGCGAACCGCACGAGGAAGACGTTCGCATTCCTGCGTAAGGCGTCTTGACGGCGAGCCGCGAGGCTCTCTCCTCCCGACTGAACCCCGCCGCAAATGGCGGGGTTTTTGTTTGTGCGGCCGCATCATCAACATGACCACGAACGCGGTCCCCACCCGCCCGGCATGGACGGCGCCGCCGGCAAAGCTATAGTTGCAGCGTTTGAAGCGCATCGGTCGCGGCCGACACGATGCCGTTTTCGTCTGCGCAGCCGTCCTGCCGGAGACAGCAATGATTTCAGCCCCGCCTCCGCCCGCGGGTTCGACGATTTCCATTCAGAGCGACGGAGCTGATACGCTCGTCGCCATCCCCTACCCGGCCTCGCCCTCGCGCTATTTCGCGGGCCTGTTCCTGCTGTGCTGGCTTGGCGGCTGGGCCTTCGGCGTCAAGGACGCCGGTGGCCGGGTGCTGTCTGGTCAGGCCAACGGTTTCATCATGTTCTGGCTGGCCGGCTGGCTCATCGGCGGCGGCTTTGCGATGTACATGGCCTTCCGTCATCTCCGTCCACCTATCCCCGAAACGCTGCGATTGACCCAGTCGGGGATCGACTATGACGCCGGCGTTCCCCCGCCTCCAACGACGCCACGCACCGGCAGTTGGAACTGGCAGGCAACGTTTCCCAAACGTATCCGCCTGAACTTGAACCGTATGGCGCTGCGAACCCTGCAGCTCCGGCCAACGGACAACAGCAACCGCCTGACAATCGACGTTGGGACCCAACGCATCGATATCGCCAGAGCAGCGACCGAAATCGAACGCGAATGGCTCTACCGCGTGATCGCCGGCCGCTATTCGCTGCCGCCTGCCGAATCAGGCCGCAGCGCCGCCGAATGAGAACGATTGGCGCGGCGCAAGACTTGCGGTCTCGAACCGCCACATCTGTTGCCACGACCAATCACCCGAACCCGATTTCCGACTTTTTTCCATGGGACATCACTGGGGGTTGAACCGATGATCCTGCAATCGCTCGCCGGGCTGCCGGCATTTCTGGTGTATTTCTGCACGGCGATCATTGCCGTGCTCGCCTATCTGTTCGTCTACACCCGCGTCACGCCGCACGACGAGTTCAAGCTGATCCGCGACAACGTGCCGAGCGCCGCCATCGCGCTCGGGCTCAGCCTGCTCGGCTTCACGCTGCCGGTGATCAGCGCCATGACTCATGCCGCCAATGTCCTCGACTGCCTGATCTGGAGCGCGATCGCGCTGATCGTGCAGATCGTCGTCTATTTCATCGTGCGCATCCCCGTGCCCAACCTGTCGGCGCGCATCGCCGCGGGCGAGTTGGCACCGGCGATCTGGCTGGGCTTGTCGTCGCTCGCCGCCGGGGCACTCAACGCCGCATCGATGACCACCTGAGGCGCGCGATGAAACGCTCCCAGGTCGTGCTTCTCCTCATGGGCACCGCTGCTGTCGGCGGCGGCGCCTATGCGATGATGCCCAGCGAGAACTGCCGTGCCGACCGCGCGGCGATCGCGGGGACCGACGGCGCCCCCGGCCCGCAGGATCCGCGCGACTGCGCGCGACGCACGGGAAGCTCCTGGTCGTCCGGCGGACACGGCTCATCAAGCCGGTCATGGGGCTTTTTCGACGACAGCAGCTCGTCGTCCTCCTCCCACGGCACGACGAGCAGCAGCGCCCCCGGCGACAGCGGCAGCCATGTCACGCGCGGCGGCTTCGGCTCGTTCGCGCACGCGATCGGCGCACACTTCTCCGGCGGCTGAGCAAGACACATGCAGCGCATCGTCTGTCCGGAGCGTGACGACTGGCAGGCCACGGCGCATGCCATGGGCTTCACGTTCCATGCCATCGGCGGCGAGCGCTACTGGGACGAGCGCGCCTACTACGGTTTCACGCTCGACGAGATCGAACGCAGCATCGAGGCGCCGACCGGCGAGCTCGATGCGATGTGCCGCCAGCTCGTCGCCCGCGTCGTCGACAGCGAGCGCGACTTGAGGCGGCTGCAGATCCCGCAAAATTTCTGGACGTTCATCGCCGCAAGCTGGAAGCGCGGCGACGCCAGCCTCTACGGCCGCCTTGACCTGCGCTTCGACGGCCATGGTCCGGCGAAGCTGCTGGAGTACAACGCCGACACCCCGACCTCGCTGTTCGAGGCCGCCGTCTTTCAGTGGACCTGGCTCGAACAGGCGATCGAGCGCCAGATCATTCCACGCGCCGCCGACCAGTACAATTCGCTGCACGAACGGCTGATCGCGCGCTGGGCCGAGGTCGCCAGGGGCAAGCCCGTGCATCTCGCGGCGATGATGGAAAACGACGAAGACGCCGGCACCCTCGCCTACCTCGAGGACACCGCGCGACAGGCCGGGCTTGCGACGACGCAGCTCGACGTCACCGCCATCGGCTGGCGCGACGACGGCCATTTCGTCGATCTCGACGAGCGCCCGATGGCGCTCGTCTTCAAGCTCTATCCGTGGGAATGGATGGTGCGCGAGACGTTCGGCGCGCGTCTCAAAGGCGGCGATACCCGCTGGATCGAACCGCCATGGAAGATGATCCTGTCCAACAAGGGCATCCTGCCGCTGCTGTGGGAGATGTTCCCGAACCATCCCAACCTGCTGCCGGCCTACTTCGACGACGATCCCGCGGCCGCGACGCTCGGCACATCGTATGTGCGCAAGCCGCTGTACTCGCGCGAGGGTGCTAACGTCACGATCGTCAGCGGCGGCGAGACGCTGGTCGCCGAGGACGGCCCCTATGGCAGCGAAGGCTTCATCCGCCAGGCACTCGCGCCGCTGCCGGCGTTCAACGGCCAGCATCCGGTGCTCGGCAGCTGGCTGGTCGGCGACACGCCATGCGGGTTGTCGATCCGCGAGGACGAGAACCCGATCACCGGCAACGGCTCACGGTTCGTGCCGCACGCGATCGTGTGAGCGCTGGTGGCCGGGCGAGAGCCGGCGCATGTCGGATTCCCGATAAGGATCGTACAGGGGAGCGGCCAACTGCCATCCGTCACCTTGAGGTGCGAGCAACGCAAGCCTCGCAGGATGAACGGCCGCTGGGCCAAGGACCGCTAAATCAAGGCTTGGGCCGTCGCCCTTCAAGGCCGCTCACAGCGCGACAGGTCGGGCTTGCCCGACTTGTCGATGTCAAAGGACGCTCCGGCTGAAGCCGGAGCTAGCCACCTCAGGGTGACGGATCACTTCAGACAAGCCCTCAAGTCACTACGTTTTAGCTGCCCGTCGCGATCTTGAACGGGCGCGCCGCTGGGGCGGTCGCGGCGGCGCCAGCCGCAAGGCCCGGCACCAGTCCCGGCGCCGCCCGGGTCGGCAGCGCGTTCGGCGAATACAGGCCACGGCGATCGGGATAGGGCTTGAACGCGTCGGTGAGACCGACCACGGTCTCGGCGGCGCCGAGCACGAGGAAGCCGTCCTGCTCCATCAACTTCACGAGACGGTTGAACACCGCGATCTTGGTGTCCTGATCGAAGTAGATCAGGACGTTGCGGCAGAACACGATGTCGAAGGTGCCGAGATGGGAGAAGTCCTGCAGCAGGTTGAGCTGGCGGTGCTGCACCATGGCGCGGATCTCCGGATTGACCTGCCAGGATTCGCCGACCTGCTTGAAATACTTCACCAGCATCTGGATCGGCAGGCCGCGCTGCACCTCGAACTGGCTGTAGATGCCGGCCTTCGACTTCTCCTGCACCTCGACCGAGATGTCGGTGGCGAGGATATCGATCCGCCAGCCGGCGAGCTGCGATCCCATTTCCTTGAGGATCATCGCCAGCGAATAGGGCTCCTGCCCGGTCGACCCCGCCGCGCACCAGATGCGCAGCGATTTGCGGGCGGCGCGCGCCTGCAGCATCTTCGGCATGATGGTGTCGCGGAAGTGCTCGAACGGCACCTTGTCGCGGAAGAAGAACGTCTCGTTGGTGGTCATCGCCTCGACGACGTCGACGATGAGACGCTCGTCGCCGGCCTTCATCTTCTGCACCAGTTCGACGATGCCGGGCAGGCCCGCCTTGCGGGCGAGCGGCACGAGGCGGCTCTCCACCAGATACTGCTTGTCCGCCGACAGCACGAGGCCGGAGCGATCCTTCAGGAGCTTGCGCAGGTAGTCATAGTCCAGTGGCGTCACGGGCGGCCCCCTGCAAACATCCGGTTCAGTTTCGGAGCGATCTGATCGAGCGGAAGAATGGCGGCGCAGATGCCCGCCTGCGCGGCGGCGCCCGGCATGCCCCAGACGACGCTGGAAGCCTCGTCCTGGGCGATCACGCTGCCGCCGGCATCGACGACGGCCTTGCCGCCGCGCATGCCGTCGGAGCCCATGCCGGTGAGAATCACCGCGAGAATGCCGGCCTGCCAGATGTCGATCGCGGACGAGAACATCGGATCGACCGCCGGCTTGCAGAAATTGACCTGCGGGCCGTTGTCGAGGGCGATCACCGCCTGCGCGCCCTTGCGCACGACGCGCATGTGCAGGCCGCCGGGGGCGAGATAGATGCGGCCGGGCAGCACCGGCTCGCCCTCGACGCCCTCATGGGCGGGACGGCCGCTGGCGCGGGTGAGATGCTCGGCGAGAATGGTGGTGAAGGTCGGCGGCATGTGCTGGGTGATCAGCACCGGCACACGGTCGATCACCGCGCCGATCTCCGTCACCAGCGACATCAGCGCCTGCGGACCGCCGGTCGAGGAGCCGATCAGCAGCACGCGCGGCGCGACGAGGCCGAACGGGCGCAGCGAGCTGTGCCCGGCGGCCGCGGCGGCCGGAGCGGCGACATGGCGCACCGGCTCGTGCCGCACGACGTTGGGCGCGGCCACCGGCGCGGCCGGCGGCGTCGGCGACACCGGGGCGATCGACGGCGACGACACCGAACGGCGCAGCCGTGCGGCGAGATGGCGGATCTTGAACAGCAGATCGCGCTTGAAGGTGCCTGCGGCATCGATCTCGCGCGTCGTCTCCGGCTTCGGCACGTAGTCGGACGCGCCGAGCGACAGCGCCTTGAAGCTGATCTCCGCGTTGCGACGGGTCAGCGTCGAGGCCATGATGATGACGAGGTCGCGCTTCTTGGCAAGCAGCATCGGCAGCGCCGAGATGCCATCGAGATCGGGCATCTCGATATCGAGCACCACGACGTCGGGGTCGCAGCGCTCGACATTATTGACGGCATCGCGGCCGGTCCGCATCGACGCGGCGACCGCCATGTCGGGCTCCGCCTCGATCCAGCGGGAGATCAACCCGCGGATGACGACGGAATCGTCGACCACCATGACGCGGATCGGCCCCGATTGCGCCGTGGTCGACGCGCGGGAAGTCGCTGCTAAAACACTCATTACTCACCGAAAAACGCCGTACACAACACAACTTGGCGAAGAAGGGCCGATGTCAGATCAGCCCGACCTCGTGAAACTTCGCGGTCACGATATCCTTGTCGAACGGCTTCATGATGTACTCGTTGGCACCGGCATGGAGCGCGCGCGCGATGTGCGCGACGTCGTTCTCCGTGGTGCAGAACACCACCTTCGGCCGGTCGCCACCGGGCATCAGGCGCAGGTTCCGCAGGAACTCGTAGCCGTCCATCACCGGCATGTTCCAGTCGAGCAGCACCGCGTCCGGCAGGCCCCGCTTGCAGGCGTCGAGCGCCTTTTCGCCGTCCTCGGCCTCGGTGATCTGGAAATCCAGACCTTCGAGAATGCGCCGCGCCACCTTGCGGATGACACTGGAGTCATCGACGACCAGACACGTTTTCATTTCCAACCTCGATTGTCGGGCCCGCTGGGGCCATTACTTGGACTTGTCCTTGGACGGACGCGGCATGTCCGTCATGCCGCCAGCTTGTCGGTGGAGATGTCCAGCACACGATCGACGTCGAGCACGACCATCAGCTGGCCGTCGAGCCGATGCACGCCGGCCGCGAGCTTGGCCATGCGCGGATCGAGATTGACCGGGTTCACCTCGCGGGTATCGTCGGCGAGCTTGAGCACCTCGCCGATGGTGTCGATCAGGAGGCCGTAGGATTCGCCTCGCAGTTCGACTCCGACCGCCATCGGCGGCCGGTCGTCCTCGCTCTTGGGCAGGCCGAGCCGCGAGCGCATGTTGATCGCGGTCACGATCCGGCCACGCAGATTCAGGACGCCCGCGACGTCGCGCGACGCCAGCGGAACCCGCGTCAGGCGTTCCGGCATGAAGACATCCTGCACCCGCGAAATCGGCAGGCCGAACAGCTGGCCGCCGATCATGGTGGTGACGTACTCGGTGACGCCGGTGGAAATCGTATCGGTCTTGGTCGTCATCACCGGTCTCCTTTAGGCCGCCTGGTGGATCTCAGTGGTCTGTTCCTTGAGCGCCGCGATCAGGCCGGGGCGGTCGAACTTCGCCACATAGTCGTGGAAACCGGCCTGGCGGCCGCGCTCGATGGCTGCCGGCGAGATCACCGACGACAGCGCGATGATCGGCGTGGTGCCGAGCTTGCGGTCGGAGCGGATGGTTTCGGCGAACTCGAAGCCGTTCATGTCCGGCATCTCGATGTCGGTCAGCACGACGTCGAACTTCTGGCCGGCGCGCAGCACGCCGAGGCCTTCCTGGGCGTTGGTGGCGACCGTGACGCGGTAGCCCGCGGCCTTGAGCACCGGCGCCAGCATGTTGCGGAAGAACGCGGAGTCGTCGACCAGCAGCACGCTCTGCGACGCCGCCGACACCCGCATCTCCTTGCGCGTGAACCAATCGGAGAAAGCCATCGGCAGGAAGTGGCCGACGTCGATGACCTCGGTCGCCTGGCCCTTGATCACCGCCGAGCCGAGCACGCCATCGCGGCCGCTGGCGACCTCGATGTTGAGCCGCTCCTCGACGATATCGATGATCTCGTCGACGACAAGGCCCATGGAGCGGCCGTCGTCGGAGAACACCAGGATCGGCTGCACACCGGTGGTGCGGATCTCGACGCCCTCGACCTGGACCAGCGGCATCAGCTGCTCGCGGTACTGCACCATGTAGCGGCCGTTGGAGAGTTCGATCTTGTCGGTCGACAGCTCCTCGAGGCGCGTGACAAGTGCGAGCGGCACGGCCTTCGGCTGGCTCGAGCCGGCGCGGAACACCAGCAGCGACGTCGTCTGGTCGGACTGATGGCGCGATGCCGCATTCTCTTCGGCGATCTGGTGCTGGGCGTCGATCGCGGTACCGAGCGCAGTGGCGATACCGTTGGGATCGACGATCATGATCACGGCACCATCACCAAGAATGGTGTTGCCCGAGAACATGTTGATGTGGCGCAGCATGCTCGACATCGGCTTGACGACGATTTCCTCGGTGTGGAACACGCCGTCGACCACGATGCCGAAGGTCTGGCCGCCGATCTGCGTCACCACGATGAAGCCGTTCTCCGGATCGGTGGCCTCGCCCTCATCGATCTTGAGCAGCTTCTTGAGATGGGTCAGAGGCAGCAGCTTGTTGCGCAACCGCAGGACGGGCGTATCCTTGATGCGCTCGATGCGATGCTCGGAGTTGGCGCGCGCACGCACCAGCTCGACCACCGCGAGCTGCGGGATCGCGAAACGGTCGCCGGCGGCCTCGACGATCAGCGCCGAGACGATGGCCAGCGTCAGCGGGATCTTGATGGTGACGCTCGCGCCCTCGCCCGGCACCGACTTGATGTCGATGGTGCCGCCGATCTGGTCGATATTCGTGCGCACCACGTCCATGCCGACGCCACGGCCCGACACGCTGGTGACGGCCGCCGCAGTCGAGAAGCCCGGCGCGAAGATGAACTTGTGGATCTGCGCTTCCGACATCTTCTCGAGTTCGGCCTCGGTGACGAGGCCGTTGGCGAGCGCCTTGGCCTTGATGCGGTCGGTATCGAGACCGCGGCCGTTGTCGGCGATGCAGATGATGATGTGGCCGCCCTCGTGATAGGCCGAAAGGCGGATGGTGCCCTGCTCCGGCTTGCCGGTCCTGGCGCGTTCGGCAGGCGTCTCGAGGCCATGGTCGGCCGAGTTGCGCACCATGTGCGTCAGCGGGTCCTTGATCAGGTCGAGCACCTGGCGATCGAGCTCGGTGTCGGCGCCGTGCATCTCCAGCTCGATCTGCTTGCCGAGTTCGCTGGAGAGGTCGCGCACGATGCGCGGCAGCTTCTGCCAGGCGTTGCCGATCGGCTGCATGCGCGTCTTCATGACGCCTTCCTGCAGCTCGGCGGTGACGCTGGAGAGCCGCTGCAGCGGCACCTTGAATTCGTTGTCCTCGTTGCGACGGCTGATCTCGAGCAGCTGATTGCGCGTCAGCACCAGCTCGGACACCATGGTCATGAGGTGTTCGAGGGTGTCGACGTTGACGCGGATCGACTGGTTGGAAATCTTGTCGCTCTCGCTGGCCGGTGCGTCCTGCTCGACGACGGACTTGCGTACGGCGGGCTTCGCCGCCGGCTTGGCCGCGACCTTCTCCGCCACGGGTTCGGCCGGCATTGCCGGCGCGATCGGCGGCGCCGCCATCTCGACCTCGGTCTCGCGGAAGGCGCGTTCGAGGTCATCGAGCGACACCTCGCCGGGGCGCAGCGGACGCTCGAGCACCTGGAAGGTCAGCGATCCCGTCGCGACCTGCGGCTCCGGTTCGACGACGGGCGGCGGTGCGGGCTCGGCCTGAATCACAGCGTCGGCACCATGCTCGGCGAGATGATGCAGCTGCTCGATCAGGTCCTCGTCGGCGCCTTCGGGCTCCGCCTCAGTGGCTTCGAGCTGATTGAGGATTTCCTTGATGCGGTCGATGGTGGTCAGGATCAGCGTCACGGCCTGGCCGGTGACCGGCATGCCGTCGCGGAATTTGCCCATCAGCGTTTCGGCGGCGTGGGCAAGCGCCTCGAGGCGCGGCAGGCCGAGGAAGCCGCACGTGCCCTTGATGGTGTGAACAAGGCGAAAGATGTTGTCGAGGATCTTGGCGTTGTTGGGCTCCTGTTCGAAGCGCACCAACTGATTGTCGACAACGTCGAGACTTTCGTTCGTCTCGGTCAGGAACTCTCGGAGCAGATCGTCCATGGACAGGCCTTCGAACACCAGGCGCGCGACCACAGCACGCCTTTCAGGGCCTGTTCAGTTTCTATGCAAAGCGTTTAATTTTAGTTGCGTGATGAGAAAAGAACGGATGCGCCAAGGAGATGGACGGATTTGGCGCGAATGGGCGCAAATCCGTCAATCAATCCTTAACGCTCGCGCACCGCGCAAGCGCCGTCAGGCCGCCTTGACCTCGACGGTATCGCCTTCGAGCGTCAGCGTGACGGTAAGGCCGCAGGACTGCGCGAGCAGGCGCGTGTAGTATGGCTGCACCGCATGCGCGTCGACCGCGGCATGGGTCGCCGCGAGTGTGTCGGCGATCGCCTGCGGGATGCGCGCGTTGAGGCCCTGGGAGCGGATGGTGAAGGTCATGGTGTCGCCTTCGCCGACGGCATCGACCGTCAGCATGCCGCCGCGCGGGATGGTCTGCTGCGCGATCACCATCATGTTGAGCAGCAGCTTGACGCGGTTCTTCGGCAGCAGCACGCGCGGCAGGTTCCAGGTGATCTTGGTCTTCTCGTCCTCGAAGTGACCACGCGCCATGTTCTGCGCATCGCCGAGATCGATCACCGCGCCGGCCGAGCCCGCCGCGCCGAACGCCAGACGGCAGAACTGCAGGCGGGCCGAGGCGGTGCGCGCGCTCTTGCGGATCAGCGACAGCGCGAACTCGCGGTCCTCCTCCTTCGGATCGTCGTCGAGCACCTCGAGCCCGTTGACGATGGCGCCGACCGGGCTGATCAGGTCGTGGCACACACGCGAGCACAGCAGCGCGGCGAGTTCGAGGGCGTCGGGGGCAGAACCAGTGGCGGGAGTGCCGGACATGGATGCGTTCCTCGGCTGGCCGCGCACGAGGGGCACGGCGAATCAAAACACGTCTTGGTTGATACACCGCGGGCGATGCTGCGGCCACCCACGCGGCCCGGCACCGCGGCGGCAGACGGCGGTACCGCCACGCCGCTCCGAGCGTGCGGGTTTCGGTGTCGTTTTCATGACAGTTTTCTTGCCCGGCGGTTGTTGATATGCCGGGGGCTGGGCGCCGCGGAGCGCCGCCGGCGGGCGACGGGACCCGCCAGCCCCGCGAGGCGCCGAAAGGGACTGCCGTGACCACGCCGGTTATCGAACGCGACGCCGCCCTCGCCCTGCTTGCTCCCCTGACCGACCTTGTCGTCCGCGCCGGCGAGGCCATCCTCGCGGTCAACCGCCGCGCCATGGACGTCATCGGCAAGGCCGACGGGTCGCCGGTGACCGAGGCCGATCTCGCCGCCGACGCGGTGATCGCCGCAGGTCTCACGCGCCTCGCGCCGGACGTACCGGCCCTGTCCGAAGAGCGCACCGACCAGACGGCGCGGCCCTGCCGCCACAGCTTCTTCCTGATCGATCCGCTCGACGGCACGCGCGAATTCGTCGCAGGCCACGGCGAGTTCACGGTCAACCTCGCGCTGATCACCGACGGCCGGCCGCTGCTCGGCATCGTCGGGGCGCCGGCACTGGGGCTGATCTGGCGCGGGGTCGTCGGTCAGGGCGCCGAACGCATGTCGGTCGCCCCCGACGGCTCGCTGGGCGCGCCGGAGGCAATCCGCACCCGCGCGTTTCCGGGCAGCCCGTGGATCGCGGCGGTCAGCCGCTCGCATGGCGATGCCCGCACCGAGGCCTTCATCGACGCGCGGCCCGGCGCGGTGCGCCAGGCGATGGGCTCGGCGGTGAAGTTCTGCCGGGTGGCCGAGGGCAGCGCCGACATCTATCCCCGCCTCGCCCCGACCTGCGAATGGGACGTCGCCGCCGGCCATGCGGTGCTGACCGCGGCGGGCGGACGGATCATCGACACGCAGGGCCAGCCGATCCGCTTCGGCGAAACGCGCGACGACTTCATCATTCCGGAATTCATCGCGTTCGGCGACGGTGCAGCGGCGACGGCCTAGAACACGATCCTTGCGTTTGACGCCGTGCCTTCACGTCAACAGGTCGCGTTCACGCGCATGCTAGCGCGCCAGCGTCTCGCGCAGGGCGGGCCAGGCGGCCGCGGCGGCGCGGGCCGTGGCGTCGGGGCGCGCCGCGAACGCATTGCGGCTGTCCTCGCGGGCGAACAGATAGAGCCTCTGGCCATAGATCAGCCACAGCCGCGGCTGTCCGGCCACCGCGACGCCGCGGGCGACATCCACGGGATCATAGCCGCCGAACTGCGGCCCGTAGATCTGGGGGGCAGCCGCGAAGAACGCGCGGTTGTCCTCGTTGCGAAACCGCCACACGGCGCCCTGGGCCATCAACTCGAACTCGGGAAGGCCCTTGAGCATCTGTCCGTCGGTGAAGTAGGCCACGGGATCGACCCCGCCGATCGCAAGGCCAGTGTAAGCTTCGACCACTATGCGTTCGGTGGTCGCCGCCGGCGCGCGCGCAATGCTCAAGGACAGCACGAAAAGGCCGGCGACCGCCGCAATCCGGCCGATTTGAGGCCATCGCCCTTTCATTTCCTGCCGCCGTACCGTCATAGTTGCTGCGGATAACCCCTTGAGTCGGGAACGCTGGCCACCTTTAAATTCATCTTCTCAGTATCCGGTTAAGCTGAGGATCGGGATTCATCTTTGAGACGAGAGGCCTTCATGACCTTCGCTTCGCGCCTGACGGCGCTGATGCTCGCAGCGTTCGTGTGCTGGAGCGCGCCGGCCGTGGCACAACAGGGCGCCCCCGCGCAGCAGCAGCCCGGCTCCTACGGTCCGGACGAACTGGTGACCGCCGGCCATCGTTTCTTCGGCAACGTTTCGCGCGGCCTCGCATCGGTGATCGAGAAGGCGGTCAGCCAGTGGGGCCTGCCCAACGGCTATGTGCTCGGTGAGGAAGGCAGTGGCGCGTTCGTCGCCGGCCTGCGCTATGGCGAGGGCACGCTCTATACCAAGAACGCCGGCGACCTGCGCGTCTACTGGCAGGGCCCCTCGCTCGGCTTCGACTGGGGCGGCGACGGTGCCCGCACCATGATGCTGGTCTACAACCTGCCGGCGACCAACGCGATCTATCAGCGCTTCGTCGGCATCGACGGCTCGGCCTATCTCGTCGGCGGCTTCGGTATGACGGCGCTGACCGCCAACAACATCGTCCTGGTTCCGATCCGCTCGGGCGTCGGCCTGCGCCTCGGCGCCAATGTCGGCTACCTCAAGTTCACGCCGCGGGCGACCTGGAACCCGTTCTGATCCCGATAGGCCGCCCTTGAGCGGCCCGGCCTTCCCCTGATCCGGCAGGCAGCCCCGACGGAGGGCGGGAACCGGCGCGATTTACGTTAACAAGCGGTCGCGCTGGATTTGCGAGCGGACGCCGTGGCATGGTGAACAAAGGGTTTTCGCACCGGGCCGCGCGCCACCGCGCCGCCGGCCCATTCGCAACCCATTGGAAAAGTTAGCCTTGTTCTGCCCCGGCCGGAGCGCGCTCCGGATGGGCCGTGCCGTCACGCAGGAGTTTCTCCATGGTCGAGCCGATCATGTATCTGGGGATCGGTTTCCTGATCGCCGCGCTGCTCGCGCTGATGGTCATGCCGCTGGTGCACAACCGCGCCGTCCGGCTGACCACCAGGCGGCTGGAGGCGGCGACGCCGGTGTCCATGGCGGAGATCCAGGCCGACAAGGACCAGCTGCGCGCCGAATTCGCCATGTCCGCCCGCCGGCTGGAAATGAGCGTCGACCAGCTCAAGAACAAGACCACCAGCCAGCTCGCCGAGCTCGGCAAGAAATCCGATGCCATCAACCGCCTGCGGGTCGAGCTCGGCGAGAAGAACGCCGCGCTGTTCGCGCTCGAAACCCGCGAGAAGGCGATGAAGGCGCAGCTGCGCACCACCGAGGAGGAATTCACCGCCAAGACGGCCGCGCTGCGCACGGCCGAGCAGGCGCTGGCCGACAAGCACCGCGAACTCGACAAGGTGCGGCAGGATCTCACCGGCCAGAGTTCGGCGGCCGCCGGCCATCAGGCGGAGATCGCCGCGCTCAACGCCCAGATCGAGGTGATGAAGCTGCAGGTCAGCACCGCCGCACGTGAATTCGGCGACGCCGAGCAGAAGCTCACGGCGCAGCGCGTCGATTCCGACGCCGCCGCGCGCGATCTCACCGATGCCCGCAGCCGCGCCGAAAACCTCGGCCAGCGGGTCGGCGATCTCGAAAGCCAGCTCTCCTCCCACACCCGCGACGTCGAGGCGCTGAACGGTCGCATCGCCACGCTCGAACAGGAAAACCAGCAGCTGCGCCGGCAGGCCGGCACCGCTGCGGCCGCGACGCCGGACGCCTGGCGCAGCGAGAAGGCGGCGCTGGAAGCCCAGCTCAAGGGCAGCGGCGAGGACAAGGCGCGGCTGCAGCGCGAGCTCGCCGCGCTCCAGCAGCAGACCGAAAGCTCCTGGGCGACCGAGCGTATGGAGAACGCTTTGCTGCGCGAGCGCATCAACGACATCGCTGCCGAGGTCGCCAAGCTCGCCTCCGCGATCGAGGGCCCGAACTCGACCATCGATGCGATCCTGTCCGCCGAGCCCCTGGCCATCCCTGCCGCCAACGGTCAGGCGACCAATGGAACGGCAGTCTCCAGCGGCGGAACACTGGCCGACCGTATCCGCGCGCTGCAGACCCATGCCTCCCGCGCCCGCCCGGCCGGCTGATTTCAGCCAAATCCCTTGATTTGATGCAATTGTCGGCCCGCGACGCTTGACACCCCACCCCCGCGTTCCGTAAATCGCGGCTTCGATGACCGGCGGCCTCGTCCGCCCATCGTCCCGGGCGCATAGCTCAGCGGGAGAGCGTTCCCTTCACACGGGAGAGGTCCAAGGTTCGATCCCTTGTGCGCCCACCATTCGGTCTTCCTGATCAGTTTATATAGCTCGGCGGCGTAGCGATCGAACTGCCCTCGGCGCTCGTCTTCCTCCGCCGGGATGACCGACAGTTCCTCGCGATGGGCCAAATTCACCGCTCCCTCGATGCCGATGCCCCCCGAACTCGCCGGTCGGCCATGACACGGTGAAGAACGGCGCCAGTGTACGGCCTCCAGCCATGGCCTGGCCGCCGAGGCCGTAGCCCTTGCGAAGCACGATCGTCACCATCGAGACCTTGATTTTGGCGGCACCAACGAACATTCGTGACACCCGTCGGACCAAGGCGATCTTCTCAGCCTCCGCGCTCATTTGGGGGACTCCCTCATACTGTCTCACTGCGCGCTGAACGGGATCGAGGCGCGCGCGCGGTAGGTCCAGAGGCCGAAGTTGCCGCCGATGCCGCTGCGCTCACCGCCGACCGTCAACTGTCCGCCATTCTGGAATTGCGCGCCGATGCCGAGCTGGGTGCGCGCCGACCAGCCGGCGAACATCGGCGTGGCCCGCGCGGTCGCGCCCGCGAGGCTGGTGTCGTCGGTGTTGAAGTAATAGTCGCCGTGGATACCAAGATAGGGCACGAGCTTGATCGCATCGGTCCATGAAAATGGATAGGCGATCTTGACACCGCCGCTGGCACGGCCGGTCGAGAAGGTGCGTGCGGTCTGCAACACCCCGAGCGAGTCGGTGTAGGCGTTCTCGCGCTCCCACAACGCGAAGACAGTCGCGGACGGCTCGATCTGAACGCCGTAGCTCTCATAGTTGCCCTTCAATCCGGCCGAGGCCAGCCAGCGATTGCCGGCGAATGAGCCGGATGCGGCTCCCGCGCTGCCGTCATAGCCGATGCCGGAATAGGCGACGCCGGCATCGAAGCGAACCGAGGACGTGAGTTTCCAGCTCGCATACGCGCCCGTGGTCCAGCCGTTGCCTTTGAGCCGGCCCTGGATCGCATCGTAACGGTAGTCGAAGGTCTCGTAGCCGCCGAGCACGCCGATCAGGATGTTCGGCGTCAGCATGCGGGTGAGACCGGCGAGAACGTCGACCTGATTGCCGTAGACCGACGGGTTGGTGGCGACCAGACCGACTTGTGTCGGCGGCGCGGCCCAGCGACTCAAGGTGGCGCCACTGATCTCGGCCCAGCCGAACCACTCCTTGGGGACGGCGACGCTCGGCGACGTCCGTGCAGCGCGATCGCTGGAATTCGGATCGCCGAACGCGGCGAAGGCGTTATTGATCCGCGACGAGGCAGATGCGCCGTCGCGGGCCCGCGCCGCACCCGTGCCGGCCAAACCCTGCCCATTGCCGGAGAAGCCGTTGGCGTTGCTGAAGAGATCGCGCGCTGTCCTGCCCGCCTGCTGCGGCTGCGAATCGGGCTCGGCTCCGAAGTTGAAGCGCATGCCGCTTCCGCTCGGGCTTACCAGCGGGCCGCCGCCGCTGAAGCCTTCGGAGATGGCGCTGTCCATCGCGCCCACAGTCGCCTGCGCCCAGGACTGCGCCACCATCGGCGTCACCGTGGCCTGCAGCTTGCGCAGGTTTGCACTGTCCGCACTCGCGGCATAGGTGAAACGATCCGCAGCGCTGAGTTGGCTCGAGACGCCGGATGCTGTGACCGTCACATCGACGGCGCCGAGCGGTCCCGATGGCGCGACGGCGCTGATCTGGGTGGCGCTGATCACCGTGAATGAGACCGCGTTGGCGTTGCCGAATTTGACGGCGGTCGCTCCGGCGAGGCTGCTGCCAGTGATGGTGACCGACGTGCCGCCGGTGGTCGGGCCGGTATTCGGACTGACGGCGGTGACGACCGGCGCGGCAGACGCCACGGTGAGGCTGAAGGTCTTCGACGAGGTCTGCGCCGTCGGCGTGGTCTGGTCCGTCACGGTCACCGTGAAGACCGTGGTGGCGAGCAACGTCGTCGGTGTGCCGGTGATCTGGCCGGTCGTCACGGAGAAACTCAGCCCCGTCGGCAAGGTGCTGGGCGCCAGTCCAAAGCTGCGCGTGCCGAAGCCGCCGGACGCGGTGACGGGCGTGAAGCTCGCGGCCGAGCCTGCCGTCAGCGCGGTCGAGGGCACCGACTGCGTCGTCGTCAGCGTCGCCGCGTTGACGGTCAGGCTGAAGGTCTTCGACGAGGTCTGCGCCGTCGGCGTGGTCTGGTCGGTCACCGTTACCGTGTAGGTGGTGCTGCCGAGCAGCGCCGTCGGCGTGCCGGTGATCTGGCCGGTCGTGGTCGAGAAGCTCAGCCCCGCCGGCAGCACACCGGTGGACAGCGCGTAGGTCAGGCTGCCATTGCCGCCGAACGCGGTCACCGGCGTGAAGCTTGCAGCCGAACCTGCCATCAGCGTGGTCGAGGGCACCGCCTGCGTCGTCGTCAGCGCTGCGCTGTTGACCGTTACGATCGTCGCCAACGACGTACTGGTGGCATTGTTGGCATCGCCGCCGTAGACCGCCGTGATGCTGTGCACGCCGACGCTGAGGCTGCTGGTCGTGTAGGTTGCGATGGCGCTGGAGACCGTACCGCTGCCCAGTGTGGTCGCGCCGTCCTTGAACGTCACCATGCCCGTCGGCGACGAGCCCCCCGCGATCGTCGCGGTGAAGGTGACGCTGGTGCCATAGCTCGGCGTCGTCAAGGACGAGCCGACGCTCGTCGTCGTCGCGTCCAGCCCAACCGTCACGGTCGTCGCCGCCGACATGCTGGTGGCATTGTTGGCATCGCCGCCATAGACCGCCGTGATGTTGTGCGCACCGACGCCGAGGCTGCTGGTCGTATAGGTTGCGGTGGTCCCGGACACTGAGCCCGTACCCAGCGTGATCGCGCCGTCCTTGAAGGTCACAATTCCGGTCGGCGACGCGCCACCCACGATGGTGGCCGTCAAGGTAATGCTCGTCCCAAAGGTTGGTGTGGGCAAGGACGAGAAGAGACTCGTCGTGGTCGTCTGCAGATAGGTGAACTGGTCCGCCGACGAGATCGCGCTGGTCTGCCCACCGACGGTCACGGTGACATGGACGGTGCCCGCGGAGCCCGACGGCACCGTCACGCTCATCGATGTCGCCGTCGGCGTGCCGATGACGGTGGCGGTGGTCGTGCCGAACTTCACCGTGTTGTTGGCGGCGGTCGTGCTGAAATTCGTCCCGGTGATGGTGACGTTGATCCCGCCGGTGATCGTCCCCGTGCTGGGCGAAATCGCCGTCACCGTCGGGGCCGCGACATAGGTGTAGAGCGTGTTGGCAGCGTTCGTTCCGCCTGATGTCGTGACCAGCACACTTGCGGTCCCCGCTGAACCTGCCGGAGTCACCGCGGTGATCGAGGTCGCCGACACGACCGTCACCGAGGTTGCCGCCGCGCCGCCGATGGTGACGCTGGTGGCACCGGTGAAATTGGTGCCGGTGATGGTGACGCCGGTGCCGCCGACCGTAGGGCCGCTCGCGGGCGAGATCGCGATCACTGTCGGCGCCGCGACATAGGTGTAGAGCGTGTTGGCGGCGTTGGTCCCGTAGGGCGTCGTGACCAGGACGCTTGCGGTCCCCGCAGCACCAGCCGGCGTCACCGCCGTGATCGAGGTCGCGGACACCACGGTGACCGATGTCGCGGCCACGCCGCCGATCGTCACACCGGTCGCGCCGGTGAAGCCAGTACCGGTGATGGTGACGCTGGTGCCGCCTGTTGCGGGACCCGCATTGGGTGAGATCGCCGTCACCGTCGGCGCCGCGACATAGCTGTAGAGCGTGTTGGCGGCGTTGGTGCCACCAGACGTCGTCACGAGGACGCTCGCGGTCCCCGCGGCGTGGGCCGGCGTCACGGCCGTGATCGATGTCGCGGAGACGATGGTGACCGACGTCGCTGCTGTACCGCCGATCGTCACACCTGTCGTGCCGGTGAAACCGGTGCCGGTGATGGTGACGGAGGTGCCACCCGTCGTTGGGCCGGAATTGGGCGAGATCGCCGTGACAGTCGGGGCCGCGACATAGGTGAAGAGTGTATTGGCGGCGTTGGTGCCACCTGATGTCGTCACCAGGACGCTCGCGGTCCCCGCCGAACCCGCTGGTGTCACGGCCGTGATCGACGTGGAGGACACCACGGTGACCGACGTCGCGGCCGTACCGCCAATCGTCACACCTGTCGCGCCGGTGAAATTGGTGCCCGTGATAGTGACGGAGGTGCCACCCGTCGTTGGGCCGGAATTGGGCGAGATCGCCGTCACCGTCGGGGCCGCGACATAGGTGAAGAGTGTATTGGCGGCGTTCGTCCCGCCCGCCGTCGTCACCAGGACGCTCGCGCTCCCCGCCGTGCCGGCCGGCGTTACCGCCGTGATCGACGTGGAGGACACGACCGTGACCGACGTCGCTGCCGTACCGCCAATCGTCACGCCTGTCGCGCCGGTGAAGTTGGTGCCGGTGATGATGACGCTGGTGCCGCCAGATGTTGGGCCAGTGCTGGGCGAGATCGCCGTCACCGTCGGGGCCGCGACATAGCTGTAGAGCGTGTTGGCGGCGTTGGTGCCACCAGACGTCGTCACGAGGACGCTCGCGCTCCCCGCAGCGCCGGCCGGCGTTACCGCCGTGATCGACGTGGAGGACACGACCGTGACCGAGGTCGCGGCCGTGCCGCCGATCGTGACGCCTGTCGCGCCGGTGAAGTTGGTGCCGGTGATGGTGACGCTGGTGCCGCCAGATGTTGGGCCGGTGCTCGGCGAGATCGCCGTCACCGTCGGCGCCGCGACATAGCTGTAGAGCGTGTTGGCGGCGTTCGTCCCGCCCGCCGTCGTGACCAGGACGCTCGCGCTCCCCGCCGTGCCGGCCGGCGTTACAGCCGTGATCGACGTGGAGGACACGACCGTGACCGAGGTCGCGACCGTGCCGCCGATCGTGACGCCCGTCGCGCCGGTCAAATTGGTGCCGGTGATGGTGACGCTGGTGCCGCCAGATGTTGGGCCGGTGCTCGGCGAGATCGCCGTCACCGTCGGCGCCGCGACATAGCTGTAGAGCGTGTTCGCGGCGTTCGTCCCGCCCGCCGTCGTCACGAGGACGCTCGCGCTCCCCGCAGCGCCGGCCGGCGTTACCGCCGTGATCGACGTAGAGGACACGACCGTGACCGAGGTCGCGGCCGTGCCGCCGATCGTGACGCCGGTCGCGCCGGTGAAATTGGTGCCGGTGATGGTGACGCTGGTGCCGCCCACCGTCGGACCGGCGCTCGGCGAGATCGCCGTCACCGTCGGGGGACTAACATAAGTGTAGAGCGTGTTGGCGGCGTTCGTCCCGCCCACCGTCGTGACCAGGACGCTCGCGCTGCCCGCAGAGCCAGCCGGTGTCACCGCGGTGATCGAGGTCGCGGAGACGACCGTGACCGATGTCGCGGCCGTGCCGCCGATCGTCACACCGGTCGCACCGGTGAGGTTGGTGCCGGTGATGGTGATGCTGGCACCGCCGACCGTAGGGCCGTTGGCGGGCGAGATCGCGATCACTGTCGGCGCCGCGACATAGGTGTAGAGCGTGTTGGCGGCGTTGGTCCCGTAGGGCGTCGTGACCAGGACGCTTGCGGTCCCCGCAGCGCCAGCCGGCGTCACCGCCGTGATCGAGGTCGCGGACACCACGGTGACCGATGTCGCGGCCGCGCCGCCGATCGTCACACCGGTCGCGCCGGTGAAATTGGTGCCGGTGATGGTGACGCTGGTGCCGCCAGATGTTGGGCCAGTGCTGGGCGAGATCGCCGTCACCGTCGGCGCCGCGACATAGCTGTAGAGCGTGTTGGCGGCGTTCGTCCCGCCCGCCGTCGTGACCAGGACGCTCGCGCTCCCCGCCGAACCCGCTGGTGTCACGGCCGTGATCGACGTGGAGGACACCACCGTGACTGATGTCGCGGCCGTGCCGCCGATCGTGACGCCGGTCGCGCCGGTGAAGTTGGTCCCGGTGATGGTGACGCTGGTGCCGCCGGCCGTCGGACCGGCGCTGGGCGAGATCGCCGTCACCGTCGGCGCTGTAACATAGGTGTAGAGCGTGTTGGCGGCGCTGGTGCCGCCTGGTGTCGTCACCAGCACACTCGCGGTCCCGGCCGTACCGGCCGGTGTCACCGCTGTGATCGAGGTCGCGGACACCACGGTGACCGAGGTCGCGGCCGTGCCGCCGATCGTCACGCTCGTCGCGCCGGTGAAGCCGGTGCCCGTGATGGTGACCGATGCGCCGCCTGCCGCCGGGCCGGAATTGGGCGAGATCGCCGTCACCGTCGGCGCGGCCGCATAGGTGAAGAGCGTGTTCGCCGCGTTCGTTCCGTCAGGCGTCGTGACAAGGACGCTTGCGGTCCCCGCCGTGCCCGCCGGTGTCACGGCGGTGATCGTGGTCGCGGAGACGATGGTGACGGCGGTCGCGGCCGCACCACCGATCGTGACGGCCGTGGCGCCGGTGAAATTGGCGCCGGAGATGGTGACGCTGGTGCCCCCCGAAATTGGACCTGCGCTCGGTGAGATCGACGCCACAGTCGGGGACGTGCCATAGGTGAAGAGGCTGTTGGCGCTGTTGGTGCCGTAAGGGGTGGTGACCAGGACGCTTGCGGCCCCCGCCGTGCCGGCCGGCGTTACCGCGGTGATCGAGGTCGCCGACACCACGGTGACCGACGTCGCCGCCGCGCCGCCGATCGTCACGCCGGTCGCGCCGGTGAAGCCCGTACCCGTGATGGTGACGGAGGTGCCGCCTGTCGTGGATCCGGAATTCGGTGAGATGGCCGTGATCGCCGGCGGAGCGACATAGGTGAAGAACGTGTTGGGCGCGTTCGTCCCGCCTGTCGTGCTCACCAGGACGCTCGCGCTGCCCGCAGTGCCAGCCGGCGTGACCGCCGTGATCGAGGTCGCCGACACCACCGTGACCGACGTCGCGGCCGTGCCGCCAATCGTGACTCCAGTCGCGCCGGTAAAGCCGGTGCCGGTGATGGTGACGGAGGTCCCACCTCCCGTCGGTCCCGTGTTGGGCGAGATGGCCGTGACCGTCGGCGCCGCGACATAGCTGTAGAGCGTGTTGGGGGCGTTCGTGCCGCCTGCCGTCGTGACCAGGACGCTCGCGGTGCCGGCCGACCCCGCTGGCGTCACCGCCGTGATCGAGGTCGCGGACACCACCGTGACCGACGTCGCCGCCGCGCCACCGATGGTGACACCGGTCGCGCCGGTGAAGTTGGTCCCCGTGATGGTGACGCTCGCGCCGCCCGCCGCTGGACCAGCGCTGGGCGAGATTGCTGTGACCGTCGGGGCCGTCACGTAGCTGTAGAGCGTGTTGGCGGCGTTGGTGCCGCCAACCGTCGTCACCAGCACGCTCGCAGTCCCCGCCGTGCCAGCCGGCGTCACCGCCGTGATCGAGGTCGCCGACACCACGGTGACCGACGTCGCCGCCGCGCCACCGATCGTCACGGCGGTCGCGCCGGTGAAGTTGGTACCGGTGATGGTGACGCTGGTGCCGCCAGATGTTGGGCCGGTGCTCGGCGAGATCGCCGTCACCGTCGGCGCCGCGACATAGGTGTAGAGCGTGTTGGCGCCGTTGGTGCCGCCAGCGGTGGTAACCAGGACGCTCGCGGTCCCCGCGGCGCCGGCCGGCGTTACCGCCGTGATCGAGGTCGCGGACACCACCGTGACCGATGTCGCGGCCGTGCCGCCGATGGTCACGCCCGTCGCGCCGGTGAAGTTGGTGCCGGTAATCGTGACGCTGGTGCCACCTATGGTCGGGCCGGCGCTCGGCGAGATCGCGCTGACGGTCGGCGCCGCGACATAGGTGTAGAGCGTATTGGCAGCGTTCGTTCCGCCTGATGTCGTGACCAGGACACTCGCGCCGCCCGCCGCCCCCGCTGGCGTCACCGCCGTGATCGAGGTCGCGGAAACGACGGTGACCGAGGTTGCCGCGGCGCCGCCGATGGTCACGCCGGTCGCACCGGCGAAGTTGGTGCCGGTGATCGTGACGCTGGTGCCGCCGGTCGTGGGACCGGCGCTGGGCGAGATTGCCGTGACCGTGGGGGGAGCAACATAAGTGTAGAGCGTGTTCGCGGCGTTGGTGCCACCGGGCGTCGTCACCAGCACGCTTGCAGTTCCCGCCGTTCCAACCGGCGTAACAGCAGTGATCGAGGTCGATGAGACGACGGTGACCGATGTCGCGGCTGCACCGCCGATCGTGACGCCGGTCGCGCCGGTGAAGTTGGTGCCGGTGATCGTGACGCTGGTGCTGCCTGTTGTGGGACCCGCATTGGGTGAGATCGCCGTCACCGTCGGCGCCGCTACATAGGTGTAGAGCGTATTGGCAGCGTTCGTTCCGCCTGATGTCGTGACCAGGACACTCGCGCCGCCCGCAGCGCCGGCCGGCGTCACCGCCGTGATCAAGGTCGCGGAAACGACGGTGACCGAGGTTGCCGCGGCGCCGCCGATGGTAACGCCGGTCGCGCCGGTGAAGTTGGTGCCGGTGATCGTAACGCTGGTGCCGCCTGTTGTGGGACCCGCATTGGGTGAGATCGCCGTCACCGTCGGCGCCGCAACATAGGTGTAGAGCGTGTTGGCGGCGTTCGTTCCGCCTGATGTCGTGACCAGGACGCTCGCACTGCCCGCAGCGCCGGCCGGCGTCACCGCCGTGATCGATGTCGCAGACACCACGGTAACCGAGGTTGCCGCCGTGCCACCGATCGTCACACCGGTCGCGCCGGTGAAGTCCGTGCCGGTGATGGTGACGGGGGTGCCGCCTGCCGTCGGACCTGTGCTGGGCGAGATCGCCGTCACCGTCGGGGCTGCGACGTAAGTGTAGAGCGTGTTGGCAGCGTTTGTGCCGCCCACCGTCGTGACCAGGACGCTCGCGCTGCCCGCAGCGCCGGCCGGCGTCACCGCCGTGATCGATGTCGCGGATACCACGGTAACCGAGGTTGCCGCCGTGCCACCGATCGTCACACCGGTCGCGCCGGTGAAGTTGGTGCCGCTGATGGTGACGGAAGTCCCGCCTGCCGTCGGACCTGTGCTGGGCGAGATCGCCGTCACCGTCGGGGCTGCGACGTAAGTGTAGAGTGTGTTGGCGGCATTCGTCCCGCCAGCCGCCGTCACCAGGACGCTTGCGCTTCCCGCCGTGCCGGCCGGCGTCACCGCCGTGATCGAGGTGGCAGAGACGACAGTCACCGAGGTTGCAGCCGTCCCACCAATCGTGACCCCTGTCACACCGGTGAAGTTGGTGCCGGTGATGGTGACGCTGGTGCCCCCCGCCGTCGAACCGGAATTGGGTGAGATCGCCGTCACCGTCGGCGCCGCGACATAGGTGTAGAGCGTGTTCGCGGTGTTGGTTCCGGCCGATGTCGTGACCAGCACGCTCGCAGCGCCCGCCGTTCCGGCCGGCGTCACCGCCGTGATCGACGTGGACGACACCACGGTGACTGAGGTGGCCGCGGCACCGCCGATCGTGACGCTCGTCGCGCCGGTGAAGTCCGTTCCGGTGATGGTGACACTGGTGCCGCCGGTCGTGGGACCGGAGTTGGGCGAGATCGCCGTCACGGTCGGCGCCCCGACATAGGTGAAGAGCGTGTTCGCCGCGTTCGTTCCGCCTGATGTCGTCACCAGGACGCTCGCGCTCCCTGCCGTGCCGGCCGGCGTTACAGCCGTGATCGACGTGGAGGACACGACCGTGACCGAGGTCGCCGCCGCGCCACCGATCGTGACCGCCGTCGCGCCGGTGAAGCCGGTGCCGGAGATGGTGACGCTGGTGCCGCCCGCGATCGGCCCCGTGTTAGGCGAGATCGCGCTCACCGTCGGCGCCGCGACATAGGTGTAAAGCGTATTGGCGGCGTTCGTGCCGCCTGGTGTCGTGACCAGTACACTCGTGGCGCCCGCGAATACGCGGGACGGCGTGACCGCGGTGATCGAGGTATCGGAGACGACGGTGACCGAACTCGCGGCCGTGCCGCCGATCGTGACC
Source organism: Bradyrhizobium sp. U87765 SZCCT0048 (assembly GCF_018131225.1). Lineage (GTDB taxonomy): Bacteria > Pseudomonadota > Alphaproteobacteria > Rhizobiales > Xanthobacteraceae > Bradyrhizobium_A. Next base: position 383,564 of record NZ_JAFCMM010000002.1, read on the forward strand.
GCCGTCGCGCCGGTGAAGCCGGTGCCAGTGATGGTGACGCTGGTGCCGCCCGCCTTGGGACCGGCACTGGGCGAGATCGCAGTCACCGTCGGGGCCGCGGCATAGGTGTAGAGCGTGTTCGCAGCATTCGTTCCGACAGGTGTCGTGACCAGGACGCTCGCAGCCCCCGCTGTTCGGGCCGGCGTCACCGCGGTGATCGAGGTCGCCGACACCACCGTGACCGAGGTCGCCGCCGCGCCGCCGATCGTCACTCCGGTCGCGCCCGTGAAGTTGGTGCCGGTGATCGTGACCGAGGTGCCGCCCGCCGTTGGACCGGCGCTGGGCGAGATGGCGGTGACGGTCGGCAGATTGGCATAGGTGAACGTCGTGCTGCCGGTGGCGGCCACGGAGGCGGTGGTGTCGGTCACGGTCACGGTGGCGGCGCCGAGCGTACCGGCCGGCGTCGTCGCCGTCAGCGTCGTCGCGCTCGCATAGGTCGCCGTCACGGTCGACGAGCCGAAGGTCGCCGTGTAGTTGTCGCCCGCGACGAAGCCCGTGCCGGTGATCGTCACGGAGGTCCCGCCCGACGGCGGACCGGTGGCCGGCGAAATCGCCGTCACCGTCGGTGCGGCGTAGGTGAAGGTTGCGCTGCCGACCAGGCTGACCGACGCGGTGAGGTCCGCGACCATCACCGTGACCGCGCCCGCCGACTTGGCCGGCGCCGTCGCCGTCAAGGTCGACGCGTCGACGTAGGTCCCCGTCACCTGGGTCCCGCCGAAGTTGACCGTATAGTTATCGCCGGCGATGAACACCCCGCCCGTCAGGGTCACCACGGTGCCACCCGCGGTCGGCCCCGCAACGGGCGAAATCGAGGTCAATGCGGGCCTGTATTTGAATGTCGCGCTGCCGGTGGCGGCGATGGAGGCCGTGGTGTCGGTCAACGTCACCGTCGCCGATCCCGCCGCGCCGGCGGGTGTCGTCACCGTCAGCGTGGTGGCGCTGGCATAGGTCGCGGCCACCGAATTCCCGCCGAAGCTCGCCGTGTAGCTCTCGCCGGACACGAAGCCCGTGCCCGTGATCGTCACCGTCGTGCCGCCCGACATTGCGCCCGATGTTGGCGAGATCGACGTCAAGGTCGGCGTCACGACATAGGTGTAGGTCGGGGTTCCCGTGGCGGGAATTCCGATCGTCGTGTCCGTCACTGTTACCGCGACTGCGCCTGCCAAACCTGAGGGCGTTGTCGCCGTCAGCGTCGTGGCGCTGACATAGGTCGCCGCCACCGAACTCCCGCCGAAGCTTGCGGTATAGCTGTGGCCGGAGACGAAGCCCGAGCCCGTGATCGTTACCGACGTGCCGCCCGATGTCGTACCCGACACGGGCGAGATCGACGAGATCGTGGCCGGCGTCAGGTAAGTGAAGGTCGTGCTGCCGGTGGCGGTGATCGACACCGTGGTATCCTTCACCGTCACCGTCGACGCGCCCGCCGAGCCCGCAGGCGTGGTTGCCGTCAGCGTCGTCGAGCTGGCATAGCTAGCCGTCACGGTCGACGAGCCGAAGGTCGCCGAATAGCTCTCGCCCGGGACAAAGCCCGTGCCGGTGATGGTCACGCTGGTGCCGCCTGCCGTCGAGCCGCTCGACGGCGAGATCGAGGCTACGGTCGGTGTCCCCACGTAGGTAAACGTCGCGCTTCCGGTGGCGACAACGCCGGCCGTCATGTCCTTGACCGTCACCGTGGATGCACCCGCCGAACCGGATGGGCTCGTCGCCGTCAGCGTCGTGGCGCTGACATAGGTCGCCGTCACCGAACTTCCGCCGAAGCTCGCGGTGTAGCTGTGGCCGGACACGAAGCCGGAGCCGGAGATCGTCACCGACGTTCCGCCCGACATCGGGCCTGATGGGGGCGAGATCGACGCGACCGTGGCCGGCGTCAGGTAAGTGAAGGTCGCGCTGCCGGTGGCATTGAGCGAAGCCTTGGTATCCTGCACCGTCACAGTGACCGCGCCCGCCGAGCCCGCCGGCGTCGTCGCTGTCAGCGTCGTCGCACTGGCATAAGTCGCCGTCACGCTCGACGAGCCGAAGGTCGCCGAATAGCTCTCGCCCGGGACGAAGCCCGTGCCGGTGATCGTGACGCTCGTACCGCCCGCTGTCGAACCGATCGACGGAGAGATCGAGGTCACCGTCGGCGGCGCGACATAGGTGAAGGTCAGACTCCCGGTGGCGACAACCCCGGCCGTCGTATCCGTGACTGTCACTGTGGATGCGCCCGCCGAGCCGGGGGGCGCCGTTGCCCTCAAGGTTGTCGCATCGACGTATGTCGCCGCGACCGTGCTCGAGCCGAAAGTGGCGGTGAAGCTGTCGCCTGACACGAATCCTGAACCGGTGATCGTCACCGATGTACCGCCCGCGATCGGCCCCGTCCCCGGCGAAATCGTTGAGATCGCCGGAGCATAAGTGTAACCACCCGACAACGTCGTGGTCCCGCCCACCGTCGTCACGACCACGTCGCAGACCGCGGCGGAATGCGATGACGCGGTGACCTCTACTCTGGTCCCGGTAGGCGTCGGCACAATGCTGGCCGCCACCCCGCAGATGGTGACGTTGACCGAGGATGAACCATTCTGATCAAAGCGGCCGGTGATGACTACGTCGGTGCCACCAGCCGGCAATCCGGAGCTTGGTGAGATCGAGGTGATCGAAGGCGGTGCATCAAAAGCGAAGGGGGCTGAAGTCGTGACGGTGGTCGAGGTCGTTGTGTCCGTCAGCAGCAAGTTGACAAGGCCCGCTGCCTGGGCAGGCGTGGTCATCGTCAGCGTTGTCGAATTGACGTAGGTCGCGGTCGCGGATGCCCCGCCTGTCCCAAATTGCACCGTATAGCCGTGACCCGAGACGAAGCCGACGCCGGTGATCGTCACGAAGGTGCCGCCAGAAACCGGGCCTGCCTGAGGAGACACACTCGTGATCGCCGGATCGGCCTGGGCGTTGCCCGCGGTAGCGCAAAGAACGAGCAGCGCGCCGATCAGTGCAACCAGGACGATACGGAGGCGTCCACTCCTGGCGACCGGGACGAGGAGCCGGGCTCCTGCTCCGGGGGGCTTTTCCCCCCGCGCGGGCCGCGAAACGCCGCCGGCCGGTACCGACTGCCCGGACGAGGCGGGACCAAACCCGATCCGCTTACGCCAAGCCCCGCCGAACATACTCCACCCCAAACGACTGCAGGCAACGACGCCGATTGCTGCGGGACCGTCTGAAGCAACCCATTCGCAAGTCTTGACCGGCAGGGCTGGCCATTAAACGAATGGCGTCGCATCCAATGCCGCCCCGGCCATTCGTTAAAAATACCTAAATCAGCGCACAACGCGTTTTCGACCAATCGACAAAAACGTCGACGAAACGGCGTGTTAACCATGTGCGCGGGGTGCCGGCCGGGCTGTGGACGCGATGCCCATGGCCGGATTTCGATGACAAATTCGTCATCCGAAACCCGCCTCATGCGCGCGATCTCGCAGCCCCCGGCGCCTCATCGGCCCCCCGCCCCCTGCGAACGCCCGGCGCCGCAACCTCTGCATGGATCTCGTCGGTAGCGGAGATTCCGGTCCCGGACGATGCGTCGCCCGCGCCGCGCTTAACCAGTCCGTGCGACCACGTTGATCGTCCGTTGCTCCACCCGCGCCATCTGGCGTACAAACTAAAGGTTCCAACTGCCGCGGATCACGGGCCCCGCGGCAGGTCGCCGGCCGGACCACTCATAACGACGACCATTGCGGCCGCCGGACCTACACATATTTCGCTCACGTATTCCAAATCATAACAAACAACCGTCATTGAAGAGCATGTCGGACACAGTTGGAAACAAACCGATCGTCAGCTCGGAGATCGTCAATACAAAATATATTTTCGTCGTCTACGCCGCGCTCATCTTCCTCATGGGGATGCTCATCAGATTCGATCTGCACAAGAGCCTCCTCGTTGCAACGGCCCAAACCACACTGCTCGACGGCATTTTCGTCATCGTCCTGTATTCGATCAATCTTCTTTTCGATGGCTACGAGATCAAGGTCTCGATCGCCGCGACGCTGTCGATCCTGCTGTTTTCCATGGCGCTGGGCGTCTTCTTCGCGATCTTCATCATTCCATTCGTTCTGCAGCCGTTGCTTAAACTGCTGTTTCCGCCCGGCACCATCATGACGTACGCTTGGGCGACGGTGAGCGTCTACTACGCGATGATTGCGATCATATGGTCGGTCACGCTGCTTTGGACGATGAATATCCGCGCTTCGATCAAGAACGAGATCACGGCCATCAATGCCCGCAACGATGCCGAGCAACTCGCAATCCTGTCGGAGCTGCGCCGGTTGCGGCAGCAGCTCGATCCGCACTTCATCTTCAACAGCCTCAATGCGATCATCACCGAGGTCTACGATGACCCTCGCCAGGCGGCCGCGTTGCTGCGCGAACTGAGCGCGTACCTGCGCTACACGCTGAGCATCGGAGATCAGGAATTTGCGCCGATCGCGGCCGAAGCCGGCGCAATCCGCGCCTATCTGCGCGTGCAGGACATGCGGTTCGGATCGAAGCTTGCGTCGCGCATCGACGTGGCGCCCGAGGCTCAGAACCGCATCATCCCGACACTCCTGCTGCAACCCCTGATCGAGAACGCGTTGAAATTCGGCGTCGCCGACGCATCGGGCGTGCTCCAGATCGCGGTCCACATCACGGCGCAGGACGACACGGTGAACATCTCGGTCGAGAACTCGGGCGTCCTGCTCCAGTCTCCGCGCGGCGGGAACGGCAACGGCGTGGGGCTGCGAAATCTGCGCAGCCGATTGGCCATGCATTACGGCGCGCGCGCTTCGTTCGAGTTGAAGCAGCGCGACCGGATGGTCGCTGCGACCGTCGAACTGTCGGGAGAACCGGCGTGAGGCTGTTCGTTGTCGACGACGAATCCCACGCACGGCGTGCCATCCATCAGGCCTGCCTCGACCATGGCGGCGTCACGGTCGCCGGTGAGGCGGCATCGGTCGAGACGGCAGTCCCGCTCATCAAATCGGTCCAGCCGGACGCGATCATTCTCGACGTCGTGATGCCGGGCGAGGAAGGCTTCAGCCTGTTCCGCGCGCTCGACGCGCAGCTTCCCATCATCATCTATTCCGGACACGCCGGCCGCGCGCTCGAGGCATTCGAGGCCGAAGCGTTCGATTTTCTCCTGAAGCCGGTCGAGCCGAACCGGTTCTCCCAGGTCATTGGTCGATTGGAACAGGCAATCGAGCAACGCAAGGCGCGGGCCGGCGGTCGCCCCGACAACAAGGCGTCGCTGCCGCTCCGGATCGCTGATCATACCGGCTACCGGCTGATCCAGCTCGACCAGATTCTCGCGGTCGAGGCCGAGAAGGATTTCAGCCGCCTGCTGCTGGCATCCGGCGAGAACTGCTTTGCGACATTGTCGATCGGACGGATGGAGGAGCGATTGCCAAATCCGCCCTTCGTGCGCCTCGGTCGCTCGATGATCGTCAATTGCAGCCGGATCGACCGGATCGATCCGCTCGACAATGGGCGCGGCCATCTCCGCTTCGCGAAGAACCTGGCCACGCTCGAGGTCGGGCGCGCCGCGCATTCGATCGTGAAGAAGATTATCTCGGTCCCTTGAATTGAAGCGGCGCAAGTCCACAACCGTCACCGCCTCATCCCGAAGGTTGGTCTTGGCGGCCTGTTGGGGGAGGAATCCCGACATGATAACGACGATCGGCCTTGTGCTCAGAGCCGCCGGCTATCTGCTGGGAATTTTTCTGATCCTGATGAGCGTCTATTGCCTGTTATGGGCCGTTCAAAGTGCATCGTTCTCTGTCGCTGCCGATCCCATGGCGCGCATCGCCTATGAGATGCGTGTAGCGACCATGCTCCCGATCAGCGTGCTGTCTTTCGCGCTTGGCGCTCTCTATCTGTACGTTTTATCCAGCCGCCGGAAATGATCAGGATCCTCTGGATCGGATCATCCATTCGGCAGCCGACCGATGCGCGGCCCTTCCTGGCGACGTGCCTGAACATCACCATCCGTCAATCGGCAGCCGTCCCAACATCAAGCCCGCCTCGCCGCGCGCCGCGAGAGCAGACGCGGCGTTCGCGGCCGGCGATGTCGCCGCTTACTTCGTCAGCTCCGCGACACGATTCCATGCCGCCGGAAAGCCCTTGAGCGAGACTTTCAGCGCCACCGGCTCGGTCTGGTTGACCGCGCTGGCGCCGATGGTGAGGGCCGCGCTGGTCTTCAGCTTCGCGACCTGGGGCGGATCGAGGCTCATCGGCACAAGGCAGCCCTGCGGCACGCAGGTGGAGAACGCGAGGCCCCCGACCGGCGCCTCGTCGATCTTGAGGGTGACGCCCTTGGCGAGCGCAAGGCCGAATGGCAGCAGCAGCGCGCCCTCGAGCTTGCCGCCGGCGACGCTGCGGAATTCGACGGTGAGCACCACCTGGTTGTTCTGCGTGTTGCTCTGCACCTGCCGGATCACGCAGTTCGTCACCGCTTCCTGCGCCTGACAGGCGACGACCCAGTCCTGATAGGTCTCGACCAGCGAGCCGGCGCCGCCCGGCAGCGGCGCCGCCGCGGCCGGCGCGGCAAGCAGAACGAGGGAAGCGAAGGCGGCGCCGAGCGCCGAAGTCAGCGAGCGTGTCATGAGGTCAGTTCGAGTCCTGTTCGAAACCACGGGATGAACCGCGCACACACGCGGCCTCGCCCGCCGGATGCCATCGCGTGACGAGCTGCGCAAGGGGATATTCAGAGGGAGCGCCGCCTGTCTTCTCGCTCCGCGCAAATGGCTGTAAATTTTTCCGGGTCGATCGGGCACATCGAGCCATGTGCCTCGTGCGTCAGTCGTAGAACGCCGGGGCGTGCCGGACCCCGGCCCAAGCTTCCGGATCATGCCCGGGGATCACCCTGGCGCCGAGGCGCTCGGCCAGCGCCCGAAGCTTGCGCACCGAACGCACCGCCTCGACCGCCGAGGTCATGAAACCGGGCAGCGCACGCTCATGCCAGTGGTCCATGGTGTAGGCCGCGTCGGCGGTGAGCAGCAGCGGCCCGCTGCGCGGCAGCGTCACCACGAACGACTGATGACCGACCGAATGCCCGGGCGTGAACACCAGGCGCAGCGTGCCGTCGCCAAGGAGATCGCAGTCGTCGGCCGCTTCGCCATCGAGCAAGCGCCACGCGAGACCGGAGCGGTCGACATCGCGACGGCAGTAGGCCGCCACCGCGAACCAGTCCGGCGCGAACGCATAGTCGTACTCGCGCCGCTGCACGATGTGGGTCGCACGGGGAAAGCGGCCGATGGCGCCGGTGTGGTCGGAATGCAGATGCGACAGCACGACGTAGCGGATATCAGCCGGCGCGATGCCGAGCGCGGCGAGCGCAGCGACACAGCCCTGCTCGCGGGTCATCTGCGTGCGGAAGACGTCGACCGAGGCACCCCAGTAGCCGCGCGGGTCGTCGAGCCCCTCGGCCGCGAGCCCGCCATCGAGCACCACGGGACCGCGGGGGTGCATCAGCAGGAACCACGGCACGGGAATTTCAAGGTCGGCGCCGCCGCCCTGATTCATCCTGATGTCGTGCACCTTGCAGTGCTGGGTGCCGGACTGAAGCATGTACAGGCGGATGGCGCTCATCGGTCGTTGATCTCGGTGCTGACGCGCGGCGGACGTGCCGCGCAACGCCGATATGAGGGCTCCGGCGCAGGGCCGGTACGCGGGCCGGGCCGATTACAATCATCGGCTTCGCTGATATATCCGTGGCCATGGACCTGCTGGCAGCGATGCGGATTTTCGTCAGGGTGGTGGAGCGCGGCAGCATGTCGGCCGCGGCGCGCGATCTCGGCATCGGCCAGCCCGCGGTCAGCGAGCGCATCGATCGTCTCAAGGCCCATCTCGGCATCACCCTGCTGCGGCGGAACACCCGCAGCATCACGGTGACCGATGCCGGAAGCGCCTTCTATACGCGCAGCAAACAGACGCTGGAGGCTGCCGACGAGGCGCTCGCTTCTGTTGCGCCCGATCGCGCGGTGCGCGGCACGCTGCGCATCGCCGCGCCGCAGGGCCTCGGCGAGGTCGTGCTGCCGCCGATCCTGCTGCGCCTGCATGCGCGCCATCCCGATCTCAAGGTCGAGCTGGTGCTCAACGACCGCATCGTCGATCCCGTCACCGAGGGCGTCGACCTGTCGCTGCGGCTTGGCGATGGCGGCGACGGCAGCTTCATCGCGCGCCGGCTTGGCCATGTCCGCCGCGTGCTGGTGGCCGCGCCCGGCTATCTGGCGAAGCATGGCGCGCCGGCGCGGCCTGCCGATCTCGTCGATCACCCGTTCGTCCGCGTCACCGGGCTGTTCAACACCGCACGGCTGCCGTTGACCGGCCCCCGCGGCCAGCGCGTCGAGGCACCGCTGCGGATCGTCTGGTCGATGGGCCAGTGGCGGCCGGTGCTGGCGCTGCTGCGCGACGGCGGCGGCATCGGCGTGCTGCAGGAGCCGGCCTGCGCCGCCGAACTCGCCCGCGGCGAGCTGGTGCGCCTGCTGCCCGACCACACCGTGCCGGGCTTCGACCTGCATGCCCTGATCCCGCCGGGGCGGCCGGTGCCGCTGAAGACGCGCGCCCTGCTGGAGATGCTGGCCGAACATCTGCCGCAGGCGATCCGGCCCTGAGGCCTCGGGCGCCACGGGGCCCCATCGAAACCCTGCCCCGCGGCATCCGGGTTCCGGCTCCTCAAGATGGCGCCCGGTCCGTTGGCTCGATCCGGGCGTTTGGGCACCCTGTCCGTTCGACTTTCCCCGGACCGGTTAACCCCAAACTCAGCTTCCGCCCCTAAGGTCGGCGGCGTCGGTGCCCCTTCGGGCAACCGCCCCGCACCATGGACGAACCCGCGATGACGATGGAAGCGACGGCCCCGCAACCGACCACCCCGCCGGCGACGAACCCGGTGCCGCGCCGCATCGTCATGCTCGACATCATCGAACGCGGCATCGTCACCGCCGTGTTCTGTCGCTTCGCCTACCTGATGCTGCAGAACATCTCGGACACCGCCAACATCGGCGTCGCGCTGATGTTCATCTCCGAGCTGCTGGCGTTCGTGCTGATCATCATCCGGCCGCTGTCGGCGACCCTGTCGATCCGGCCGCTGGACTGGCTGTTCGGCGTGGCCGGCACCGTCGCGCCGCTGCTGGTGACGCCGGCGCCAGTGGCGCCGCTGCTGCCGGAAGCGGCCTGCTTCGCCATCATCATCGCCGGCATCTACGTGCAGATCGCCGCCAAGGTCGCACTCGGCCGCAGCTTCGGCATCATCGCCGCCAACCGCGGCGTCAAGGTCGGCGGTCCCTACCGCTTCATCCGCCACCCGATGTACGCCGGCTACACCATCACCCACATCGGCTTCCTGCTCACCATGCCGTCGCTGCGCAACGCGCTGTTCTACGCGCTGGCGCTGACGTTCCAGGTGGTTCGCATTCTGCGCGAGGAGCGGGTGCTGAACGAGGCGGCGGACTATCGCGAGATGGCCGCGCGGGTGCGCTACCGTCTGCTGCCCGGGGTGTTCTGAGGATCGGGCGGACAGTCGTTTCCGTCCGCAAGCCGTGCGGCGAGCTGTCGCAGATTACTGCGACGACGACACGGCGGAGGTCACCGAGCTGTACCTGGTGCTCAGCGACGACCCCATCTGGGTCACGAGCACGGCGATCACGATCGAGACGCCGGAGGCGATCAGGGCATACTCGATCGAGGTCGCGCCGGAATCGCAACGCCAGAATCGTCCAAGCATCTTCATCAGCCCGCCCCTCGGTGCCTGCGCCGCTGCGCAATCTAGAGGCCAATGTGCTGCGGAAAGCTTAAGCCACCGGCTGGATGCTACTACCGGACGATGAATTTCTCCGGGCGCATTTGAAGCGAAAGCGCCGGCACATCGCGCAGGGCGCCCGCGATGTCATTGCGCCAGCTGGAAAATCCTGCGTTGCACCATCCAATCGACGACTTGCCGGACGGGCGCGAATACCGCAGTCTTCCTTCACTCATAAATAACCCTGCCCGCGACACCGGGCAGACAGACGCCAACGGCGCATCCCGGGAGAAGCCCATGCCCTTCATCAGAGCATCCCTCATCAGCAGCACCATCTTCAGGGGAGCCGCCGCTGCGGCGCTCGCCCTCGCTCTGGCGAGCAGCACCGCACTTGCCCAGAAACGCTATGACCCCGGCGCCAGCGACACCGAAATCAAGCTCGGCCAGACCAATCCGTTCTCGGGTCCGGCCTCCGCCTACAGCACCATCGCCAAGGTGCAGGCCGCCTACTTCAAGATGATCAACGAGCAGGGCGGCATCAACGGCCGCAAGGTCAATCTCATCCAGTACGACGACGCCTACAATCCGCCGAAGACGGTGGAGCAGGTGCGCAAGCTGGTGGAGAGCGATGAGGTCCTGCTGACCTTCCAGATTCTCGGCACCGCGCCGAACGCCGCCGTGCAGAAGTATCTCAACGGCAAGAAGGTGCCGCAGCTGTTCACCGCGACCGGCGCGGCGCGCTTCACCGATCCGAAGAATTTCCCATGGACCATCGGCTACAACCCGAACTACCAGACCGAGGGGCGGATCTACGCCCGCTACATTCTCGCCAATTATCCCAACGCCAAGATCGGCGTGCTCTATCAGAACGACGACCTCGGCAAGGACTATATTGTCGGACTGAAGGCCGGTCTCGGCGACAAGGCCGCCAAGATGATCGTCGCCGAAATCCCCTATGAAGTTACTGACCCCACCATCGACTCCCAGATCGTGCGGCTGAAATCGCTCGGCGTCGACCTCTTCTATAACATCACCACGCCGAAGTTTTCGGCCCAGGCGATCCGTAAGATCGCAGAGCTCGACTGGCACCCGGTGCACATCCTCAACATCAACTCACAGCCGGTCGGCGGCGTGCTCAAGCCCGCAGGCCTTGAGAATGCCCAGGGCATCATCAGCGTCAACTACGGCAAGGATCCGGGCGATCCGACCTGGGACAAGGATCCCGGCATGACCAAGTGGCGCGCCTTCATGGACAAGTATTATCCCGAAGGCGACAAGAACAGCAGCTTCAACACCTATGGCTACGGCGTTGCGCAACTGCTCGAAATCGTGCTGCGCCAGTGCGGCGACGACCTCACCCGCGAGAACGTGATGCGACAGGTGGCCAGCCTGAAGAACGTCAACACCGATCTGGCGCTGCCCGGCATCACCATCACCACCAGCCCGACCGACTTCCGTGTCATCAAGCAGTTGCAGATGATCCGCTTCAAGGGCGAGCGCTGGGAAAGCTTCGGACCGATCATCAACGACGACGACTGAGCCGCCGCTCACGCGACGAGGTCCTCGAAGGCAAGGTCCATGAACACGAACGGCGCAGCGCGATCACCGCGCTGCGCCGTTTCTGTTTCAGGCTGCGGGGTTCAGAGCACCACTTCGATCAGCCGCGGGCCCTTCTGGGCATTGGCGTCGGCGAGCGCGGCGTTGAACTCCTCGGCGGTGCGCACCGCGCGGCCCTCGACGCCCATGCCCTTGGCCAGCGCCACCCAGTCGAGCGCCGGGCGGTCGATGTTGAGCATGTCGAGCGCGCGCTGGCCGGGCTCGCCGGCATCGACGCCGGCGAACTCGCCGCGCAGGATCTGGTAGGTGCGGTTGGCGAACACGATGGTGGTGACATCGAGCTTCTCGCGCGCCTGGGTCCACAGCGACTGCAGTGTGTACATGGCGCTACCGTCGCCGACCATGCAGATCACCTTGCGGTCCGGACAGGCGACCGCGGCGCCGGTCGCGACCGGCGTGCTGAAGCCGATCGAACCGCCCATGTTCTGCAACCAGTCATGCGGCGCCGCCGAGCCGGTCGGCGGGAAGAAACCGCGGCCGGTGGTGAGGGATTCGTCGACGAGAATGGCGTTCTCCGGGATCGCGCAGGCGATCGCCATCGCGACATTGGCGTAGCTCAGCGCCCCCGTCGGCTTGATCAGTTCGACCTTCGCCTGCGGCGGCGCGTCGCCGGCCCTGGCGCCGAGCGCCTCGGCCAGCGCCTCGAGCGCGGCGACCGAGCTGTCGCCGGTCTCGCACATCTGGTGCACCTTGCAGTCCTCGGGACGCAGGCGGCTCGGCTTGTTGGGATAGGCGAAGAACGCCACGGGATCGACCGCCTCGACCAGCACGATATGGCGGAAATCCTTGAGCACCGGCAGCGCCTGGTCGACCGGATAGGGAATGCGCTCGATGAAGGTGCGGCCGCGGCCGCGCGCCATGCGCGGGTTGTAGGTCTGGGCCAGCATCTTGCAGCCGGTCTTGCCGGCGATGCGGGCGGCGAGCGCGAGGCCCTGCTCGGTCAGCGCCTGCCCGGTCAGCAGCAGCAACGTCGGCTCGCCGCTGCGCAGGATGCGCGCCGCCTCGGTCACCGCATCGGTGGAATAGGACGGCTGCTGCGCCGCCGCCGGCACCTGCGCGATCCCCTCGGCCTCGTTCCAGGCGGTGTCCGCGGGCAGAATCAAGGTCGCGATCTTCGGGGGATGGCCCTTGGCCGCGGCGATCGCCTCGGCGCCGTCGCGGGCGACCGACACCGCGTCGGGCGAGGTCTTCACCCACTCCGACATCGGCCGCGCCAGACCCTCGATGTCGGAGGTCAGCGGTGCGTTGTAGGTGATATGGTAGGTGGCGTGCTGGCCGACGATATTGACGATGCCCGAATGGGCCTTCTTGGCGTTGTGCAGGTTGGCGAGACCGTTGGCGAGGCCCGGGCCGAGATGCAGCAGGGTCGAGGCCGGGGTGCCGGTCATGCGGAAGTAGCCGTCGGCCGCGCCGGTGACGATGCCCTCGAACAGGCCGAGCACGCAGCGCATGCCCTCGGTCCGGTCCAGCGCCGCGACGAAATGCATTTCCGAGGTGCCGGGGTTGGCGAAGCAGACGTTCACTCCGCCGGCGACCAGCGTCCGCACCAGACTTTCCGCTCCGTTCATCATCTCATCCTTGTTGTAGGCGCCGCGCCGGCGAAGGCGCCGTTGGCGTCATGTCTCCCTGCCGCACAGAACAATCATCCTTCGCCGCATTCGTCAAAGCCCCAACGCCCTCCCCGCCGTGCGGCGGGGGCATGGAGGGTTGCAAATCCCGCCGGACGCGACCTGTCGCCGGGAAAGAAATGGACGGACCGGCGGCATTCGACACTTTTGGGCAACGGCCACGGGCAATCGCACCGGGGTCCTCCCCCGGCCGCTTGCGCGCGCGCAACAATTGTGGCCTTTCTTGGCACGGTCGGCGGACCGCTCCGGGGAAACTCCCGTGCCGTCTGGTTCCGTTTTCGGGGCTCGCCGACGGATTGGACATTTTTGCGAGGAATTTTATGACTCGTCTTGCCGCCCTGACCTTTGCCGCCATGACCCTGCTCGCCACCTCCACCTCGGTGATGGCCCAGAGCTTCTACGAGGACTTCCTGTCCGGCGGCGCGCCGCTCAACCGCCGCTCCCAGTTCGGCTTCTTCGGCAGCTCGAACGGTACCGGCCCCATCCCGCGCACCACCGTCAGCTTCCCGGGCAACTACGCGCCCGGCACCATCGTGGTGAACACGGCGGAACGCCGGCTGTATTTCGTGACGGGCAATGGCGAGGCCATCCGCTACGGTATCGGCGTCGGCCGCGACGGCTTCCGCTGGGGCGGCGTGCACAAGATCTCGGCCAAGAAGGAGTGGCCGGATTGGACCCCGCCGTCCCAGATGCTGCGCCGCCGGCCGGACCTGCCGCGCCACATGAAGGGCGGCGAGGACAACCCGCTCGGCGCCCGCGCGCTGTACCTGGGATCGACGCTGTACCGCATCCACGGCTCCAACGAGCCGGAGACCATCGGCCAGGCCGTCTCGTCCGGCTGTTTCCGCATGGTCAATGCCGACGTCATCGACCTCTACAATCGCGCCTCGGTCGGCGCGACGGTGATCGTGAAGAATTGATCTCCGGCGAGGCCGCGGAGCCCGCGAGGCTCCGCGGCCGCCCCCCTTGCACCGCACGTGCCCATCCGGCAACGTGACCGGCGATGCATGGTTATCTTCGATCGACCCGGACACTGCTCAGCCTTGGGCTGCTGCTGGCCGGCACCGGCGCCGGCGATGCCAGACCGCCGCGGGCCCCCGCCGACATCCCGGCCATCGCCCAGCGCCTGCGGGCCGAGCGCAAGACCTTCACCGACGCCGACATCATCGACGGCTTCCTGCGCACCGCCTTCGGCGCCGAGTATCATCTCGCCGGCCGCGTCGACCGCATCCGCAAATATCACAAGCCGGTGCGCGTCTTCATCGAAGCGCCGGGGCGGCCCGAACGCCGCGCCCAGCTCGCCGCCGTGGTCGCCGATATCGCCCGGCACATCCAGCATCTCGACATCGCCGTCACCGAGCGGCGCGAGGACGCCAGCATCGTGGCGCGCCTCGTGCGCGACCGCGATCTCTATCGCACCATCGGCGCGATGTACGGCTCCGACAGGGCGCGCGAGATCCGCACGTCGCTCGACCCGCAGTGCCTGTCCGGCTTTCGCAAGAACGACAATTTCGAAATCATCAATTCCGACGTCATCCTCACCGTCGACAATGGCGACTTCACGTTCTACGACTGCGCCTATGAGGAACTGCTGCAGTCGCTGGGACCGATCAACGACACCACCGCGGTGCCCTGGACGATGTTCAACGACGACGTCCAGATGGGCTTTTTCGACGTCTACGACCAGTACATCCTGAACATCCTCTACGATCCACGCATCCGCGCCGGCATGACCGTCGACGAGGTGCGCGCACTGCTGCCCGACGTGCTGGCCACTGTGCGCCCGTGGATCGCGCAAGTGAACGGCCTGCCGCCCTGAGGTGCCTCAGCTCTCATCCCTGGCGACGTGGGCTACGCCTCCCTCTCGGGACCGGGGAAATGACGGAACGCACTCACGCCGCAGGCGTGCGCGCAGCGTCGCGCGGGGTCAAACGCACGCCGGCCCGCGACAGGGTCACGGGCCGGCGGACAGGAGATTGAGCGAGACGGCGCGGACCTGAGTTCGCCGCTCTGACCTCAGGCGAGTGCGCGGGCCGCTTCCGCCACCTTGCGCGTGGCGCTGTCGACGGACTGCGTTTCGCCGGCGATCTCGTTCATGTTGGCGCTGATGTCGGTGACACCCTTGGCAGCGTCCTGCATGTTCGATGAAATCGACTGGGTCACCGCGGCCTGCTCCTCCACCGATGCGGCGATCGCCGCGGAGATCTCGTTGATCCGCGAGATGGTCTGGGTGATCGCCTCGATCACTTCGACCGCGTTGGTGGTGGTGCCCTGGATCTCGGCGATCTGGCCGCTGATCTCGTCCGTTGCCTTCGAGGTCTGGGTCGCCAGACTCTTGACCTCGGCCGCAACCACCGCGAACCCCCGTCCCGCCTCGCCAGCACGCGCGGCCTCGATGGTCGCGTTGAGCGCCAGCAGGTTGGTCTGGTCGGCAATGTTGTTGATCAGCTTGACCACGTCGCCGATCTTCTGCGCCGCGGAGGCCAGCCCGGAGACGATCGCGCTGGTTTCGTTGGCCTGATCGACCGCCTGCTTGGAGATGCCGAGCGCGTTCGATGCCTGGCGGCTGATTTCGCCGACGGACGCCGCGAGCTCCTCGGCGCCGGTCGCCACCGCCTGCATGTTGGACGACGCCTGTGTCGAGGTGGACACTGCCGACGTCACCCGTTCCGACGTGGTTGCCACGGCGCGCGAGATGCCTTGCAGATCGGCGTCGATGGTCTTCTGCACCTCGCCGCGACGGATGCGATCCTGGACCTGCTGGGTGGTGTCGACCGCGAACTTGACGACCTTGGCGATCTTGCCTTCGGCATCGAACACCGGATTGTACGACGCCTGGATCCACACCGTCCTGCCGCCGTTGCCGATCCGCTCGTACTCGCCGGCCTGATACTCGCCGCGCCGCAGCGCATCCCAGAACTCGCGATAGGCCGCGCTGTTGCGGTAGGCCGGCGTCGCGAACATGCTGTGATGCTTGCCCTTGATCTCGTCGAGCCGATAGCCCATCGTCTTGAGGAAGTTCTCGTTGGCGGTGATTATGGTGCCATCGAGATTGAACTCGATCACCGCCTGCGAGCGATGGATCGCCTGGATCTGGCCTTCATGATCGGCCGCCTGCAAGCGCGCGGCCGTGATGTCGGTGGCGAACTTGATCACCTTGAACGGCTTGCCGTTGGAGCCGATCAGCGGATTGTAAGACGCCTGGATCCAGATCGCCCGCCCGCTCTTGCTGATCCGCTTGTAGGCCTTCGCCTGATATTCGCCACGGCGCAGCGAATCCCAGAACTCGCGATACTCGGGACTGACGCGCGTCGCGTCATCGACGAACATGCTGTGATGTTTGCCCTGGATCTCGTCGAGCCGATAACCCAGCGCGTTCAAAAAATTCTCGTTGGCCGTAATGATGGTGCCGTCGAGGTTGAATTCGATGACCGCCTGCGACCGGCTGATGGCCTCGAGCTTCGCTTTCACTTCCTGTGACGTCGAATTGAAAAGTCGCATTCCTGCGCCCTCCAGCGAATGTTCCAATCGTGCCAGCCAACGCTTAATTTTTTAAGAAATTTTATTATCTTTCTTAGGGCTAGCGCGCATTTTAATTACGTACAAACAACGATGCCCGCGGTAGCTGCAGCCGGTTTGCGCACCAGCGCCATGACCTGGACGCGGCGTCGCGACGCTTGCTCTTGCCCCGGCGAACGTTTGTAATCGCGGCCGAGCGCGCCGAAACACGAGGCAGCGACGGCTGATGATACCGTCGGCCGCGAGAAATGCGCCGGGGAGACGAAACGCCATGACGCCCGCACACCGCCTCGTCCAGTTTGCGCCACCGGCCGTCGGGCGCACGCCCCGCCATGCACCAAACACCCCGGCGAATCAGCGCCCGATCGCGCCGCATCGCGCCGGCGGCGCGGCGGGCAACTGCACCTGACGACAGACAGCAACGAGGACACGATGCACGGAACGATCGACAACGCCCGCCACCTCGCCCGCGAGGAAGCCCGTGAGAAGGCGTATGCGACCCCGCTCGCTGACTTTCACCCGGGCCACCCCGAGTTGTTCCGTTCCGACACGCTGTGGCCCTACTTCGAGCGGCTGCGCAACGAGGAGCCGGTGCACTTCTGCAGCACCAGCCCGGTCGGCAACTACTGGTCGGTGACGCGCTACCAGGACATCATGCATGTCGACACCAACGCGGCGATCTTCTCGTCCGACGTCAAGCTCGGCGGCATCATGCTGCGCGATGTCGAAGCGGACTATGCCTGGCCGAGCTTCATCGCCATGGACGAGCCGCAGCATGCGCCGCAGCGCAAGACGGTGCAGCCGCTGTTCACGCCCGTGCATCTCGACAAGCTCGCGGTGCTGATCCGCGAGCGTGCCAGCCTGATCCTCGACAACCTGCCGCGCAACGAGACCTTCAACTGGGTCGACCGCGTCTCCATCGAGCTGACCACGCAGATGCTGGCGACGCTGTTCGACTTCCCCTGGGAGGACCGCCGCAAGCTGACGCGCTGGTCGGACCTTGCCACCGCGCTACCCAAGAGCATGATCTACGACAGCGAGGAGCAGCGCCTCGCCGAGCTCGGCGAGTGCGCCGACTACTTCACGCGGCTGTGGAACGAGCGCGTCAACGCCGAGCCGCGCAGCGACCTGATCTCGATGATGGCGCACAGCGACGCGATGCGCCACATGGACAAGAATACGCTGCTCGGCAACCTCATCCTGCTGATCGTCGGCGGCAACGACACCACGCGCAACACCATGTCCGGATCGGTGCTGGCGCTCAACGAGAACCCCGACGAGTACGACAAGCTGCGCGACAACCCCGCGCTGATCGACAGCTTCGTACCGGAGGTGATCCGCTGGCAGACCCCGCTGGCCCACATGCGGCGCACAGCCCTCGTGGACACCGAACTCGGTGGCAAGCTGATCCGCAAGGGCGACCGCGTCGTGATGTGGTACGTCTCCGGCAACCGCGATGAGCGCGCGATCGAGGATCCTGACAGCTTCATCATCGACCGTGCCCGGCCGCGCCAGCACATGTCGTTCGGGTTCGGCATTCACCGCTGCGTCGGCATGCGGCTCGCCGAGCTGCAGCTCAAGATCATCTGGGAAGAAATTCTCAAGCGCTTCCGCCACATCGAGGTGGTGGGCGAGCCGAAGCGCGTCTACTCGAGCTTCGTGCGCGGCTACGAGGAACTGCCGGTGCGTATTTCGTCTTGAGGAATTTGTTGTGACGACCAATCCACTGTCGCTGATCGATACCATCATGGCTATGCCGGGATATCCACGCGCCTCCGGCATGCGCGTCGTCTTGGCCGAACCTGGCCGCATGACGCTGGCACTCTCGAAACGGCCGGAGTTGCTGCAGTTTGCGGGCCATTTTCATGGCGGCGTGATCACCGGCCTCGCCGACCAGGCGGCCGGCGCCGCCGTGTCCAGCATGCTGCCGAAGGGCCGCATTGCGGTGACCGTGGAGCTCAAGGTGAATTACCTGACGCCGTCCGACGGCGAGGAGATCATAGCCCGCGCGGAAGCTATGCAGGCCGGGAATACGATTGGCGTTGCAAAGATCGAGGTGATCTCCCAGAACAAAGGGGTCGAGCGCATGTGCGCGTTCGGCATCGCCACCATGCGTGCGGTCGACCTCCCAGCGAAGATCAATGACCCAGACCGAGATTGACGATTATCGTGACATCCGTGATGCGGTTGCGAAGCTGTGCGAGCAGTTTCCTGGCGAATACTGGCGCAAGCTCGACCGTGAGATGGCCTGCCCATCGGCGTTCGTCGACGCGCTGACCAAGTCCGGCTACCTGTCGGTCCTGATCCCCGAGGAATATGGCGGCGCCGGCCTCAAGCTCTCCGCCGCGGCGGCGATCCTGGAAGAGATCCAGCGCTCCGGTTGCAACGGCGGTGCCACCCACGCCCAGATGTACACCATGGGCACACTGCTGCGGCACGGCAACGAGGCGCAGAAGCAGCAGTGGCTGCCGCGCATCGCCAGCGGCGAACTGCGCCTGCAGGCGTTCGGCGTGACCGAGCCGACCAGCGGCACGGACACCTCGTCGCTCAAAACCTTCGCGCGACGCGAGGGGGACCATTATGTGGTCAACGGCCAGAAGATCTGGACCAGCCGCGCCGAGCACTCCGACCTCATGATCCTGCTGGCGCGCACCACGCCCAAGGACCAGGTCGCCAAGCGCACCGACGGGCTGTCGGTGTTCATCGTCGACATGAAGGCGGCGAAGGACAATGGCCTGACCATCCGGCCGATCCGCACCATGATGAACCATGCCACCACCGAAGTGTTCTTCGACAACATGAAGGTGCCGGCGGAGAACCTGATCGGCGAGGAAGGCAAGGGCTTCCGCTACATTCTCTCGGGCATGAACGCCGAGCGCATCCTGATCGCCGCCGAATGCGTCGGCGACGCCAAGTGGTTCATCGCCAAGACGACCAACTATGCCCGCGAGCGCGTGGTGTTCGGCCGCCCGATCGGCCAGAATCAAGGCATCCAGTTTCCGATCGCCAAGGCCTATGCATCGATGCGCGCGGCCGAGCTGATGGTGAAGGAAGCCGCGCGCAAGTACGAGGCCGGCCTCGACTGCGGCGCCGAGGCCAACATGGCCAAGATGCTCGCGGCCGACGCGTCGTGGGAAGCGGCCAACGCCTGCATCCAGACCCATGGCGGCTTCGGCTTCGCCGAGGAATATGACGTCGAGCGCAAGTTCCGCGAGACGCGGCTCTATCAGGTGGCGCCGATCTCGACCAACCTGATCCTGTCGTATCTCGCCGAGCATGTGCTGGGCATGCCGCGGTCGTATTGACTTAAGGAACGGCGCTGGGGGCCTCATCCTTCGAGACGGCGCTGCGCGCCTCCTCAGGATGAGGATTGTCCCTCGGACGAGAATTACTCCTCATGGTGAGGAGCGCGGCTTCGCCGCGCGTCTCGAACCATGAGGCCCTGGCATCGTCGAATAGGGCGACAACGATGAAACGTGCGATCATGCCTGCACCACAAGGGACCGTGTTCTAGAATGTTGCCGCTCGAAGGTCTCACTGTCATCGCTGTCGAGCAGGCCGTCGCTGCTCCTTTCTGCACCTCGCGCCTCGCTGACGCCGGCGCCACCGTGATCAAGGTCGAGCGCCCCGAGGGCGATTTCGCCCGCGGCTACGACGCCGCGGCGAAGGGGCAGAGCAGCTACTTCGTCTGGCTCAACCGCGGCAAGAAATCGGTGGTGATCGACCTCGCCACTCCTGACGGCCGGCGCACGCTGGAAGGGCTGATCGCCGGCGCCGACGTGCTGGTGCAGAACCTCAAGCCCGGCGCGATGGACAAGCTCGGCTTTTCCCTCGCGCGGCTGCGCACGGATTATCCGTCGCTGGTGTGCTGCACCATCTCGGGCTACGGCGACGACGGCCCCTACGCCCACCGCAAGGCCTATGACCTCCTGATCCAGGCGGAGAGCGGTCTCGCCTCGATCACCGGCGGTCCCGAAGGCCCCTCGCGTGTCGGCGTCTCCATCGTCGACGTCGCCACCGGCGCGACCGCCCATGCGGCGGTGCTCGAGGCGCTGATCGGGCGCTCGCGCACCGGCCAGGGCGCCGACATCCGCATCTCGATGTTCGACGTCATGGCCGACTGGCTGACCGTGCCGCTGCTCAATGCCGAGGCCGGCAACCCGCCGCAGCGCATGGGCCTCGCCCATCCCTCGATCGCGCCCTACGGCGTGTTCCGCTCCAGCGACGGCAAGGACATCCTGATCTCGATCCAGAGCGAGCGCGAGTGGAAGAAGCTGTGCGCAGACGTGCTCGGGCGCCCTGACCTGCCGAACGACCCGCGCTTCGCCAACATGGTGGAGCGGGTGCGCAACCGCGCCCTGACGGACCAGGTGGTCGGCGAGGTGTTCGGCACGCTGACACGCGATGCGCTGCTGCAGAGCCTTGCGGCGTCCGACATCGCCTTCGCCGAGGTCAACACCATGGCGGATCTTACCACCCATCCCCATCTGCGCCGCATCACCGTGGACACGCCGGCCGGCCCGGTGGCCTATCCGGCGCCCGGCGCGATCGTCGTCGGCGAGGAGCGGACCTATGCTGCGGTCCCGGCGATCGGCGCCGACACCGCCGCCATCGGAGCGACCCTGCCCGGCGAAAGGACGTCATCGTGACCACCGCCATCGATCTCGACCATCTGCGCGGCTGGATCGGCCGCAGCGAAACGGCGACCGATCTCGTCACGGCGCAACTCGTGCGCGGCTTGCGCGCGACGCTGTTCATGGACCCGGGCACGCCGCAGCGCGGCGATGCCGCACCCTACACCGTGCACTGGTGCCTGGCCCAGCCGGTGGCGCCGATGGCGGCGCTCGGCCCGGACGGCCACCCCACCCGCGGCGGCTTCCTGCCGCCGGTGCCGCTGCCGCGCCGGATGTGGGCCGGCGGCCAACTTCACTTCCACGACCGCCTGCGGGTCGGTGACGAGGTGACCCGCACCTCGACCATCGTCGACGTCACGCTCAAGAGCGGCAGCACCGGTCCGCTGTGCTTCGTCACGGTCGAGCATGCCACCGCGACCACGCGCGGCGTCGCCATCAACGAACGTCAGGACATCGTCTATCGCGAAGCGGCAAAGCCCTCGTCCGCGGCACCGCCCGCGCCCCGAGCCAGCGCGGCGCCGGGTCAGCATCGCCGCACGCACTTCGCCGATCCGGTGCTGCTGTTCCGCTATTCGGCGCTGACCTTCAACGGCCACCGCATCCACTACGACCGTGACTACGTCACCAAGGTCGAAGGCTATCCCGGCCTCGTCTTCCATGGGCCACTGCAGGCCGCGCTGCTGGTCGAGTTCGCCGCCACGCTTCATCGCGACACGGCACCAAGGACGTTCGACTATCGCGGCGTCAGCCCGCTGTTCGATGGCGCCGAGTTCAGCCTCAATGCCAATGAGACGCCGACGGGGCTGGCGGTGTGGACCGCCAACGCCGCTGGCGTGCCGACCATGAAGGCGACGGCCGCCTGGTAACTCGCGCCGGCGTCACAGCGCCGGCTGCCACGTCCATCGCACCCTGCCTTACTCAAGGAGCGCGCATCGTGACGTCCAAACCGACCTCCCGCAGCCCCGTGACCGTGAAGCAGGCGACGCTCGACCTGCTGCGTGCCTTGCGCATCGACAAGGTGTTCGGCAACCCCGGTTCGACCGAGCTGCCGTTTCTCAGCGACTGGCCCTACGACATCGACTATGTGCTGGGCCTGCAGGAAGCGAGCGTCATCGGCATGGCAGACGGCTATGCCCAGGCGACGCGTAACGCCGCGTTCGTCAACCTGCATTCGGCTGCCGGCGTCGGCCATGCGCTCGGCAACGTCTACACCGCCTTCCGCAACCAGACGCCGATGGTCATCACCGCCGGCCAGCAGGCGCGCAGCATCATGCCGCTGCAGGCGTTCCTCTATGCCGAGCGGGCGTCCGAATTTCCGCAGCCTTATGTCAAGTACAGCGTCGAGCCGGCGCGCGCCGAGGACGTTCCCGCTGCCATCGCCCGCGCCTACTACACCGCGATGCAGCCGCCCTGCGGGCCGACTTTCGTATCGGTGCCGATCGACGACTGGCTCAAGCCGACGCGGCCGCTCGCCGCGCGCCATGTCACCCGCACGATCGGTCCGGATGCCGAGGCGATCGGCGCGCTCGCCGCGGCGCTCGACGCCAGCGCGTCTCCGGCGATGGTGATCGGCCCAGGGGTCGACCGCGCGCAGGCCGTCGATCTCGCGGTCAAGCTCGCCGAGCGCAGTCGCACCGCGGTGTGGGTCAGCCCGTTCTCGGCGCGCTGCAGTTTCCCCGAGCGCCATCCGCAGTTCGCCGGCTTCCTGCATGCCGCGCCCGGACAATTGTCCGACGCGCTGCGCAGTCATGATCTCGTCGTGACCATCGGCGCGCCGGTATTCACCTTCCATGTCGAGGGCGAGGCGACGATCTTCGACGGCGGCACGGCGCTATGGCAGGTCACCGACGACGCCACGGCCGCGGCGATCACGCCGATCGGCAGCACCATCGTGGCAAGCATCGCGCCCGCACTCACAGCCCTGCTCGCGGCCCTGCCGGAGCCGCGCCGGGCGACGCCGAAGGGCCGCACGCTGCCGGAGGCCCCCAACGCTGCTGATCCGATCCCGGTCGAATATCTGCTGCATGCCCTGTCCACGGCGATGCCGGCGGACGCAGCGCTTGTCGAGGAAGCGCCGTCGCATCGGCCGGCGATGCAGAAATTCCTGCCGATGCGCGGAGAAGACAGCTTCTACACCATGGCGAGCGGCGGCCTCGGCTGGTCGCTGCCGGCCGCCGTCGGCCTCGCGCTCGGCCGCCCGGCGCGGCGCACGGTGTGCCTGATCGGCGACGGCTCGGCGATGTATTCAATCCAGGCGCTGTGGACCGCGGCACAGCGCAGGCTGCCGCTGACGGTGGTGGTGATCAACAACGGAGGCTACGGCGCGATGCGCTCGTTCAGCCAGGTGATGCAGGTGCGCAATGTGCCGGGCCTCGACCTGCCCGGCATCGACTTCGTCAGGATCGCCGAAGGCCTCGGCTGCCACGCCGTCCGCGTCAGCCGCGCCGCGGAGCTGCCCTCCGCGCTGGCGCGAGGCCTCGCCCATGACGGCGTCAGCCTCGTCGAGGTCATGGTCGACGGAGCCGTGCCGATTTTGTATGGGCAGCAGCATTGAGAATGCTGCGGAAGAGCGGCATCCACTGCGCAACTCCTCATCCTGAGGAGCGGCCTCTTGGCCGCATCTCGAAGGATGAGGCCCGCGATGCAAGCGCCTTGGCCTCATGGTTCGAGACAGCGCTTCGCGCCTCCTCACCTCACCATGAGGGATGATCCCCTCACCCCTCCTTACGTCTCCCGCAGCTTCGCCTGGATCTTGGCCATGCCGCCGATCCAGCGATCGTAGTTATCGACCTTGGCGCGCATGTAGGTCGCGACCTGGGGATGCGGCAGGATCAGGAACCGTTCGCGCGTGATGCCTTCAAGAGCCGATTCCGCAACCGCTTCCGGCGACAGGTTGCCGTCGGCCGACTGCGGTCCCTTGGGCAGGCCGCGCAGCATGTTGGTGTCGACGCCCTGCGGACACAGGATGGAGACGCGGATGCCGTGGGCCTTGTGCGAGATCGCGAGGTTCTCGGCGAAGCCCACCGCAGCGTGCTTGGTGGTGGAGTAGGCCGCACTGCCGACCTGGGACAGCAATCCCGCCGCCGACACGGTGTTGAGGAAATAGCCGCCGCCGCGCTCCTTCATCAAGGGCACGAGATGCCGCGCGGCATAGACATGGGCCATGACGTTGACCGCCCAGCTCTTCATCCACGGATCGTCGCTGGTGCCGCCGGCATTCACCGACAGCGGATCGAAGCCGCCGCCGATGCCGGCATTGGAGCAGAACAGCGCGATCGGGCCGAAGCGGCGCTCGGTCTCCGCAATCAGTCCGGCGACATCGTTCTCGTTGCCGACATCGGTGCGGAATGCGGCGCCACCGAGCGACGCGGCGACGGCCTCCGCAGCCGGCATGTCGAGATCGGCGACAACGACCTTGGCCGCGCCCTCGCGATGAAATATTTCGGCCAGCGCCTTGCCGATTCCATTGCCGCCGCCGGTGACGACGACGACCTTGCCCTGCACCTGCATTGTTTCAACCCTGCGGTTTCCGGCCTTGCCGGCCGGCTTCGAGCCCTTTGGGTCCTCAGGCGAGGACCAGATCGAGCACCGCAGTATAGTGACAGGCCGCACCGAGTAAAACGAAAGCATGCCAGATCGCATTCTGGAAACGCAGGCGTTCCCAGACGTGGAATATCACGCCCGCCGAATACAGCAGCCCGCCGGCAGCGATCAGGCCGAGGGTGACCGGCGACAGCGACGCCACCACCGTGTCGTAGATCATCACCCCGCTCCAGCCCATCGCCAGATAGAGCACGATGGACAGGCGATCGAAGCGGCCGGGAAACACGATCTTGAGAAAGATGCCGATGCCGGCCACCGCCCACACGCCGGCAAGAAGAGCGCGCGTGAACGGGCTGTCGTTCATCTCGACGATGAACGGCGTGTAGGTCGCCGCGATCAACAGATAGATCGCCGAATGGTCGAAGCGGCGCAGCCACCACTTCCAGCGCGACACCGGCAGCATGTTGTAGGTGGCGGAGATGCCAAGCATCGCGAGGAGACCGGTGGCGTAGATCGCCACCGCCGCGACCTGCGAGCCGGTGAGATAGTTGCTAGCGAGGACGACCAGCACCACGGCCGCGACCAGACCAAGACACACGCCGACCACATGCACCACGCCGTCGGCCCACAATTCGGCGCGGTCGTAGTTCCAGCTCACGCCCTTGGGGGCGCCGATCAACGCCGTCGAGGCCAGTTGCTTCAGTCGGAAGATCGTCATGTCACCACGTCACATCCTTCGGTGAGGCGGCGAAAGTATGTCCCCCTCATCACATCAAATTGGGTGGCGCGGTGCGTCATTCAAGCGCAGCCGGCGAAGACATCGCACACCGCGCCCCTCATCCCTACATGGACCGTGATGTGTTGATTTTCTTCCAATATCCACGTTTGATCGGCCCTGATGGCTCCAAATTTCTCAGATCTCGTCGAGGAAGCCCGCCTGTCGCTGCAGGCGCTGGTCGACTATGGCGACCAGCTGTTCAATCCCACCGTCCGCCTTGGTGTCACCGGCCTGTCACGCGCCGGCAAGACAGTGTTCATCACGGCGCTGATCCACGGCCTGCTGCGCGGTGGCCGCTTCCCGGTGTTCGATGCCTATGCGACCGGACGGATCGCCCGCGCCCGCCTCGCCCCCCAGCCGGACGACGCGGTGCCGCGTTTCGCCTATGAGAACCATGTCCGCACCCTGGTCGAGGCGCGGCAGTGGCCACACTCCACCACCGACATCAGCGAGCTGCGCCTTGTCATCGACTACCAGCGCCCGAACGGCGCTGACCGCACGCTGACCCTCGACATCGTCGACTATCCCGGCGAATGGCTGCTCGACCTGCCGCTGCTGGCCAAGAGCTATCAGGAGTGGTCGGCGGAGAGCATCGCGCTGTCGCGCCAGGGTCCGCGGGCACCGCTTGCCGCCGCCTGGCATGGCCATCTCGCCACCCTCGATCCGCGCGGCCCTGCCGACGAGCAGGCGACACTGACGGCCGCGCAGCTGTTCACTGATTACCTGCGCGCCTGCCGCGACGAGCGCTTCGCCATGAGCCTGCTGCCGCCGGGCCGCTTCCTGATGCCGGGCGGCCTCGCCGGCTCGCCGGCGCTGACCTTCGCGCCGCTCGACGTGCCGGCCGACGGCACCGCGCCCGACGGCTCGCTGTGGGCGATGATGGCGCGGCGCTACGAGGCCTACAAGGACGTGGTGGTGCGGCCGTTCTTCCGCGACCACTTCGCCCGGCTCGATCGCCAGATCGTGCTGGTCGACGCGCTCGCCGCGTTCAACGCCGGGCCCGCGGCGCTGAGCGACCTGCAGGCCGCGCTCGCCGGCATTCTCGACTGCTTCCGCGTCGGCCGCCGCACCTTCTTCGCCTCGCTGCTGCGCCCGCGCATCGACCGCATCCTGTTCGCGGCGACCAAGGCCGATCACCTTCATCACGCCAGCCACGACCGCCTCGAGGCGATCCTCAAGCGCATGGTCGAACGTGCCGTCGCAAAAGCCGAGTTCACCGGCGCCGACGTCGATGTCGTCGCGCTCGCCGCCGTGCGTGCCACGCGCGAGGTGCGGGTGCGGCGCGGCCACGAGCAGTTGCCCTCGATCGTCGGGACGCCGCTCGCGGGCGAAAGCGCCAATGGCGAACAGTTCGACGGCGAGACCGAGGTCGCGACCTTCCCTGGCGACCTGCCGGCCATCCCCGAGGCGCTGTTCGCCGCCGATGCGGCCGAGAACGCCTTCAAGGGTCTCAGCCACGGCGCGGCCGAGCAGGCCGACTACCGCTTCCTGCGCTTCCGGCCGCCCCGCCTCGACAACACCGGGGGCGACACCCCATATCTGCCCCATATCCGCCTCGACCGGGCGCTCCAGTTCCTAATCGGAGACCGACTGACATGAGCGACCGCCCCATCCCCCGCCGGCCGGCGACGTTCAAGCTGGACGACCCGCAGGTGGTGGTGATGTCGCCGGACGACGACGGCCGGCCCGCGCGCGGCACGGTGCAGGTGGTGCCCGAGCCGGAACCCGCCGCCCTGCCAGTGCCGCGTGACGACGGCCTGCTCGCGCCGCCGCGCGGCTTTCGCTGGGGCACGCTGTTCTGGAGTTCGCTCGCCGGCCTCGTGGTGCTCGGCGCCGGGCTCGGCCTCACCAACCTCGTCGAGGACCTGTTCAACCGCAGCGAAGGTCTCGGCTTTCTCGGCCTCGCCTTTGCACTGGTGTTCGTGGTGGCGCTGATCGCCATCGCGGCGCGTGAGCTGATCGCGCTGTCGCGCCTCGCCACCATCGAGAAGCTCCATGCCCGCGCCGCCGCGACGCTCGCCAGCGACGACCGCGCCGAGGCCCAGGCGATCGTGCGCGACCTTCTCAGGATCGCCCATGGCAATCCGCGCCTCGCCCACGCCCGCGGCACGTTGCAGGGCCATGCCGGCGACATCATCGACGGCGCCGACATGCTGCGCCTCGCCGAGCGCGAGTTGATGAACCCGCTCGATCAGGAAGCCCGCCGGCTGATCTCGGTGGCCGCGCAGCGGGTGTCGATCGTCACCGCGGTGAGCCCGCGCGCCGTGGTCGACGTGCTGTTCGTTTTCGCCGCCGCCGTGCGCCTGATCCGCCAGCTCGCCCGTCTCTATGGCGGACGCCCCGGCGCGCTCGGCATGATCAAGCTGACCCGTCAGGTGGTCGCCCACCTCGCGATCACCGGGGGCCTTGCCGCCAGCGACAGCGTGATCCAGCAGATGCTCGGACATGGCATCACCGCGAAACTGTCGTCGCGCCTCGGGGAAGGCCTGCTCAACGGCCTGCTCACCGCGCGCCTCGGCCTTGCCGCGATCGATGTCACCCGGCCGCTGCCGTTCACCGCGCTGCCGCGCCCGGCGCTCTCCGATCTCGCCACCGACCTGCTGCGCAAGCGCGAGGAGACGGAAGCACCGGACGGCAAGGGGTGACCACAGCCCTTGCAGTGAGTCGGGGGCCGTTCCTCCTTCGAGGCTCGCAGAGCCTGTCATCGGGCCGCGCTTCGCGCGGACCCGTTGGCTCGCACCTCAGGATGACGAATTGTGGTTCTGCCCATAGCCCGGGTGAGCGCAGCGACACCCGGACATTCACACACGCAGTCCGGATATCGCTGCGATCATCCCCGTTACAAGACCGTCAATCGATCAATCCAGCTTTACCCACTGGTCCGCCGGCATCACCTCCGGCGTCTCGCCATAGCCGCGCGTCCAGAGATCGACGACCCATTCCACCCGCGTCGCCTTGTCGATCAGGATCGCGGTGTTGTGCGGCGTCTGGCCGACCAGCGCGTTGCCGCGATACCGCGGGTCGCCGACGGTGTGATATTTGAACAGACCCCAGTCCTGCATCACCAGCAGCAGCGCCGTGGTGTTGCGCGTCGTGTCCCAGCAATCGTAGTTGGTGGCGTCCGAGCCGGCGCGGAAGTCGGCGCGCGCGACGCGCTTGTTGGTGCCGATCATCGGCCCGACATGCTTGTCGAACCACACCACCGCCTTCTGCGAGGCCGCGCGCTCGGCCGCAGCCGAGCCTCTGCCGCCGGCCATGATCGACGCCAGCGCGGCGCGGTCGCTCGTGCTGAACACGTACTCGAGGCGGCGGCGGCACTGGAAGCCGTAGCACACGGTGAACGCACCGGACTTCGGCGGATAGGCCGAAACATCGGTATAGAGCTGGTTGATCGCCCGGCTGACCTCCATGGCGGAGGCCGGCGACGCCAGCAGGCCGCCGAGAACAAGACAACCGGAGAACATGCGGCGCAGGGCGCGCCCGCCGAAAACCATCGTGAGCATACCTGACCTCAAGGACCCGTCCCGACAAAGCTGCGGTTCCAGGTGGGACTGATGAGAATTTCGTTGACGCAAACACGCGGTGGCATGCCGGCGATGAAGGCGATGGTGCGGCCGAGGTCCTCGCCCTGCAGCATGCGCGCCATGTCGGCCTCGCTCGGCGGCACCGGCCGCTGCTTCATGATCGGCGTCGCGACCTCGCCCGGCGACAGCGCACAGGCGCGAATGCCATGGCGAAACTCCTCCATGTTGAGCGAATGGGTGAGCGCGACCACCGCGTGCTTGGTCGCGGTATAGGCCGGGCCGGTCAGCTTCGAGACGATCCGCCCGGCCCACGACGCGACATTGATGATGATGCCATCCTGCTGCACCCGCA
This sequence comes from Bradyrhizobium sp. U87765 SZCCT0048, assembly GCF_018131225.1. Classification (GTDB taxonomy): domain Bacteria; phylum Pseudomonadota; class Alphaproteobacteria; order Rhizobiales; family Xanthobacteraceae; genus Bradyrhizobium_A. The sequence continues at coordinate 412,937 of NZ_JAFCMM010000002.1, forward strand.
TCGCCGGCAGCACCGCGCGAATGCAATACAACAGGCCGTTGAGATTGATGTCGACGATGTGGTCCCAGCTCTCGACCGAAATCTCCTCCCAGCTGCGCCTGGGCACATTGACCCCGGCGCTGTTGACCAGGAGATCGATGCGGCCATGTTCGGCGAGGATCGCCTGCACCACCCGCTCGGCATCCGCCGCCGTGCCGACATCCATCGGCGCGGCGGAGATATCACCGCCCCGGGCACGGATGGCCTCGACGGCGGCGTCGAGCACCTCCGCCCGCCGTCCCGAGATCACCACGCGCCAGCCGTCCGCGGCCAGCGCCTCGGCGCCGGCCAGCCCGATGCCGCTGCCGCCCCCCGTGATCCATGCGATCTTCCTGACCGTCGCCATCCCTGCGATTCCCGTCTTTTCCTGAAGCTTCACATGCCGTTGTCGCATGTTTCGATGCAACAGCGGAGCCGGACCTTTTCACATCTGCGTTGCACTCCGCTCGCGCCCTCCCCATGCCACCCTGTGTCCCGCTGCGATCCGCGCCCGCGCGCCCGGCGCATGTCACCTCCGTTCCACGGGCTGAAATTTGCCGCTCCGAAGCCGCCAACATGCGCCGTGGCGGCATCCCAGACCACGAGCATGCTGCAATGCACTTGCGGTGCACAGCCCGCGATCCATCTGGCACAGCGTTTGAATCTGCGATTAAATTCGTGCCCACTGCGGGGGCAGTGAGGACAAGAGGGGCAGTTATGAGCAGTGATATCCATCCGGTCGACCAGGTTCTACCCACGCCGCGCCTGTTCGCGCTGGGCTTGCAGCACGTTCTCGTCATGTACGCCGGCGCGGTCGCCGTGCCCTTGATCATCGGCCGTGCACTCAAGCTGCCGCCGGAGGATGTCGCCTTCCTGATCAGCGCCGACCTGTTCGCCTGCGGCCTCGCGACCCTCGTGCAATGCATCGGCTTTCCCGGCACCGGCATCCGCCTGCCGGTGATGATGGGCGTGACCTTCGCGTCCGTCGGACCGATGCTGGCGATGGCGGGCAATCCCGAGATCGGCCTGCTCGGCATCTATGGCGCGGTGATCGTTGCCGGCATTTTCAGCATCATTGCTGCGCCTTTCATCAGCCGCTTGCTGCCGCTGTTCCCGCCCGTGGTGACCGGAACCATCATCATGGTCATCGGCATCTCGCTGATGCGGGTCGGCATCAACTGGGCCGGTGGCGGCCTGCCCACCCTGACCAAGGTGGTGGACGGCGTGCCCGGCGCATTCCCGAACCCGGCCTACGGCCAGCTGCAGGGCCTCGGCATCGCGCTGTTCGTGCTGCTGGTGATCCTCGGCCTGATCAAATGGGGCACGGGCTTCATCGCCAATGTCGCGGTGCTCCTCGGCATCATTGCCGGCGCGGTGCTGTCGAGCTTCCTTGGCGTCATGCACTTCGAGAAGGTCGCGGCCGCAAGCTGGGCCGATATCATCGTCCCCTTCCACTTCGGCATGCCGAAGTTCTACCTCGTGCCGTGCGTGACGATGTGCGTCGTCATGGTCGTGGTGATGATCGAGTCGCTGGGCATGTTCCTCGCGCTCGGCGACATGACCGACAGGAAGGTCGACCGCGAGGCGCTGGCGCGCGGCCTGCGCGCCGATGGCGTCGGCACCCTGCTCGGCGGCATCTTCAACACCTTCCCCTACACCTCGTTCTCGCAGAATGTCGGCCTCGTCGGCGTCACCGGCGTCAAGTCGCGCTGGGTCACCGTCGCCGGCGGCGTCATCATGCTCGTCCTCGGTCTCGTGCCGAAGATGTCGGCGCTGGTCGAGGCCGTACCTCAAGTGGTGCTCGGCGGCGCCGGCCTCGTGATGTTCGGCATGGTCGCAGCGACCGGGGCGCGCATCCTGACCGCAGTCGACTTCCGCACCAACCGCTTCAACCTGTTCATCGTCGCGATCTCGGTCGGTTTCGGCATGATCCCGCTGGTGGCGCCGAACTTCTTCAAGCAGCTGCCGCATGACCTGCATCCGCTGCTCGAATCCGGCATCCTGCTGGCGGCGCTGGTCGCGGTGCTGCTCAACGCCTTCTTCAACGGCGTCGGCAGCGGCGAGCGGGCGCATGCGGAGGCAGCGAGCGCGGCGACCGCGGCGGAGCACGTTTAGGGCATTATCGCCTGACACCAGCCAGCACGCCCATTTGTGGCGTCATCACCGGGCCGACGCGAAGCGTCGAGACCCGGTGATCCAGCTCAACGCCGTTCTGCAGGCATGAAGAAAGCTGGATTGCCGGATCAAGTCCGGCAATGACGCATGGGATGTAGCAAAGTCCGAAAACAAACCCGAACGACCGCAGGCCTCGGAGAAACGTCCTCAACTGCCCCGATACGTCGCATAGCTCCAGGGCGTCACCAGCAGCGGCACGTGGAGATGGCCTTCGGGTTCGGCGATAGCGAAGCGGATCGGGATGACATCGAGGAACGGCGGATCCGACTGCTGCGCCTTGCGGTCGGCAAAATACGCGCCGGTGTGAAACACCAGCTCATAGTGCCCCATCGGCAGTGGCCGGCCATGGATCAGCGGCTGGTCGGTACGGCCGTCGGCATTGGTCACGGCACGGGCGATCAGGCGATTGACGCCGAGCGTGCACAGCTCGAACAATGAGATGGCGATCCCCGCCGCCGGCGTTCCACCATGCGTATCCAGCACATGGGTCGACAGCCGGCCGTTGACCGGCAGACGCTCGCCACCGGCCACCAGCTGATCGAGACGCAGCGCCGCGATCCGGCAGATCTCGCGGACCGAGGTCGCGACCTCGATCGCGGGATCGTTTGGCAGCCGCCGTTCGAAATCCCTGAGGATCGAATCCTTGGTGTGCCGGCGCACGCAGACGATGTAGGGAAAGCCGAACTTGCCGCGATAGGCATTGTTGACGCGCTCGAACGCCGCGTACTCGGCATCCGACAGCGTATCGAGGCCGACACTGGTCTGCTCGGCATTCGATTCCGCGGTCAGGCCCGCGGCCCGCTGCGTCTTGTCGGCCAAATCCGGGTGCGCCTTGATCAGCGCCATGCGCTGCTCGGGCGAAGCCTGCTCGACCGCGGCGGTCATCGCCGACAGCAGGTCGGCGAGGCGCGCGAACGGCCGCCGCACGGCGGCTTGTTCGGCGATCCACGGCGAATGCTCGAAGATGTTGCCGAGCCCGGCGACGAAGTCCGCGACCGGCATGGCGTTGAGCGCGTCGAGAGTCAGGTGCGACATGTACGCCTCCCTTCAGGTCAGCGGTGCAGCGCTGGCCGCGAGGCCGCGGTGATGCGCATGCCAGTGCTCGGCGATGGCGCGGCGGGTCGGCGTCCAGACGCCGTCATGGCGCGCGATGTAATCGAGGAAGCGTTGCAGCGCCATGGCGCGGCCGGGGCGACCAACGAGACGGCAGTGCAGCCCGATCGACATCATCTTCGGTGCGGTCTCGCCCTCGGCGTAGAGCAGGTCGAAGCCGTCCTTCAGATAGGTGAAGAAGTCCTCGCCGGTCGCAAAGCCCTGCGGGTTGATGAAGCGCATGTCGTTGTTGTCGAGCGTATACGGTATGACGAGATGCGGCTCTTGCGGCCCGTTCAGCCAGTACGGCAGGTCGTCGGCGTAGGAATCCGACAGGTACAGAAGACCGCCGGCCTCCGCCACCAGACGCAGGGTGTTGATCGAGGAGCGGCCGGTGTACCAGCCAACCGGGCGCTCGCCCGTCGCCGCGGTATGGACGCGGATCGCCTCCGCGATCGCGGCGCGCTCTTCGCCCTCGGTCATGGTCTTGTGCTCGATCCATTTCAGGCCGTGGCAGGCGATGTCCCAGTGGGCCTCGCGCATCGCGGCGACAACATCGGGATTGCGGGCGAGCGCGGTCGCGACACCGAACACGGTGACGCCGATGTTGCGCGCGGTCAGCATCCGCCACAACCGCCAGAAACCGGCGCGCGAGCCGTACTCGAACATCGATTCGATATTGGCGTGACGCTCGCCGGGCCACGGCTGAGCCCCCAGCACATCCGACAGGAACGCCTCCGATGCCGGATCGCCGTGCAGGATGTTGTTCTCGCCACCCTCCTCGAAATTGACCACGAACTGCACGGCGACACGCGCCCGGCCGGGCCACTGCGGATGGGGCGGATTGCGGCCGTAGCCGCGGAGGTCACGGGGATAGGATTGACTGGTCATCACTCGGCATCGCCTGCACAAACAAAAGGGCTGCGGCCCACATTGAAGGCCGCGGCCGCGTTATGCAAGCGAGCTGGCGGGCGTCACATCGTGGCGCCGAGCACCCAGGGCGCGAATTCGGCGCCGCCGAAATCGAAGCTTTCGCTCTTGGTCGGCTCGCCGGACGCGACCCGCAGCATCAGCTCGAAGATGCGCTGGCCGCACTGCTGCACGTTCTCGTCGCCATCGAGGATGGTGCCGCAGTTGACGTCCATGTCGTCTTCCATCCGCTTGTACATCGGCGTATTGGTGGCGAGCTTGATCGAAGGCGACGGCTTGCAGCCGAACACGCTGCCGCGGCCGGTGGTGAAGCACACGAGGTTGGCGCCGCCGGCGACCTGTCCCGTGGCCGCCACCGGGTCGTAGCCGGGGGTATCCATGAACACGAAGCCCTTCTTCGTGATCTGCTCGGCGTAGTTGAGCACATCGACGAGATTGGTCGAGCCGGCCTTGGCCATCGCCCCCAGCGACTTCTCCAGGATGGTGGTAAGGCCGCCGGCCTTGTTGCCGGGGCTGGGATTGGCATTCATCTCCGCGCCCTCGCGCGCGGTGTACTCGTCCCACCAGCGCATCAGGCCGACGAGCTTTTCGCCGACCTCGCGGCTGACGGCGCGGCGCGTGAGCAGGTGCTCGGCGCCGTAGGTCTCGGGTGTCTCGGAGAGCACCACCGTGCCGCCATGGCGCACCACGAGATCGCTGGCCGCGCCGAGCGCCGGGTTGGCGGACACGCCGGAATAGCCGTCGGAGCCGCCGCACTGCAGGGCGACGGTCAGTTCGCTCGCAGGCACCGCGACGCGCGTCACCTTGTTGGCATCGGTGAGCGCCTCGCGCACGAAGGCGACGCCGGCCTCCACCGTCTTGCGGGTGCCGCCGATGCTCTGGATCTCCAGTTCGCGCAGCCGGCCGGCGAGCTTCTGCTCCTGCATCAGGCCGCCGATCTGGTTGACCTCGCAGCCGAGCCCGAGCACCACCACCGCCGAGAAATTGACGTGGCGGGCATAGCCGCCGAGGGTCCGCCGCAGCAGCTTGAGCGGCTCGTCCTGGGTCATGCCGCAGCCGGTCTTGTGGGTCAGCGCCACCACGCCGTCGACGTTGGGAAAATCCGCCAGCGGATTGTCGCCGGTGAACGGGTTCTTGCGGAACATGTCTGCGACCATCCCTGCGACATGGGCGCTGCAGTTCACGCTGGTGAGCAGGCCGATGTAGTTGCGGGTGGCGACGCGGCCGTCCGGGCGGCGAATGCCCATGAACGTCGCGGGCACGTCGACCGGCTCGACCGGCTTCGCGTCGACGCCATAGGCATAGTCCTTGGCGAAATCGCCCATACCGCAATTCTGGGTGTGGACATGCTGGCCCGGCTCGATCGGCATCGTGGCGAAGCCGATGATCTGGCCATAGCGCCGCACCGGTTCGCCGACCACGATCGGCCGCACCGCCACCTTGTGGCCCGCCGGCACGCGATCCCGCGCGGCAACCCCATCGGCGACGACGGTTCCGGGCAGCAGCGTGGCGCGGGCGATGACAACGTTGTCGTCGGGATGCAGGCGGATGACGGGAGCGGGGGTCATGGCGGTCCTCTTGAGGTCCTCTCTCAAACACATCGATCGCCGCTCCTCATCCTGAGAAGGGACCGGAGGTCGCGTCTCGCGGGGATGAGGCTGCGACGGGGCCTCATGGTTCGAGACGCGCGGCGTGGCCGCGCTCCTCACCATGAGGGAATAGTGCTACGCGCGGCCGCCGGAATCCTTGCGGGTCTGCTGCACCGACGTCTTGGCGAACTGGGCAAGGAGACCGCTGTCGTTGAGCAGCGTCACCAGCTTGAAGCCCATGTTGATGTTGCGCGCCGCACCGGCCGCACCGCTGCAGTGGATTCCCGGATAGATGCCGCGCTTGTCGCATTCCTTGAGCAGCTTGTCGTAGATCTTGAGAATCTCCGGCTCGTCGCGGTCGAGCTTGGGCACGAGGCCGTAGGAAAAACCGAGATCGGACGGGCCGATATAGACGCCGGCGATGCCCTCGACGTCGAGGATCGCCTCCATGTTCTCGACCGCGGTGCGGGTCTCGATCATCGGCAAGCAGAGCGTCTCCTGGTTGGCCGTCTGCTGATAGGCGCCGGCGTCGCCATACAGGCCGGAGCGGATCGGGCCGTTGCTGCGATTGCCGCGCGGCGGATACTTGCAGGCCGCGACGAACGCTTCCGCCTCTTCTCTGGTGTTGATCATCGGGCAGATCACGCCATAGGCGCCGCCGTCGAGCACCTTGCCGATGATGCCGGGCTCGTTCCACGGCACCCGCACCATCGGCGTCACCGGATGGCCGTTCATCGCCTGGAAGCACTGCACCATGGACTGATAGTCCTGCACGCCATGCTGAAGATCGACGGTGACACTGTCGAAGCCGCACTGCGCCATGACCTCGGCGGAGAAGCCCGACGGGATCGCGAGCCATCCATTCACCACCGCCTTGCCCGAAGCCCAAATTTCCTTGACCCTGTTCGCCATCATCATGTCCTGTCGTTGGTCTGTTGGTTCGCCGTCACGCGCAGCATAGCGATTTCCCGTGCGCGAGCTATGCCGTCACGCGCGTGATGAGGTCCTCACTTATGCCGACATCGCGGGCGGTGGCCGTGATCGCCGCCCAGGTGTCGTCCGGCAACGGTACGCCATTCGCCATCCGCTCGGCGCGCAGGCGCGCTTCCGGCTCGCCGGGAACGAGTACTTCGTCGTGTCCCGCCGCGGGACGGCTCGCCTTGAAGAAATCGACGTAGCGGCTGATCTCGCCGTCGAAGAATTCACCGACATCGATCCGCGCGGGATCGATGAAGATCGCGAACATACCGTTGGCGAAACGCCGCGGCGCGCTGGTCGCGCCGTTGCCGGTCAGCGCGCCGCCGAGCAATTCGCAAATCAGTGCAAGGCCCGATCCCTTGTGCTCGCCGAAAGCGCGGATCGCGCCAAGACCCTTGGAGTGATCTCGCGGGCCCTGCGCCTCATATGGACCATAGAGCAGCGTCGGATCCTCGCTCAGCGTGCCGTCCGGGCCAATCAGCGCGCCCTTGGGCAGCTTCTTGCCGCCTCGGCTCGCCACGAGTGCCTTGCCTTCCGCGACCATCGAGGTGGCGAAATCCAGCACGATCGGCGGACGGCCGTTGCCGCGCGGAATGCCGACGCAATAGGGCGCGGTCGACAGCCGGCGGTCGACGCCGCCATAGGGCGCCACCAGGATCGATCCGGCGGCGGTGACGAAATAGATCGACACCAGCCCCTCGGCCGCCGCCATCTCCGCCCAGTCGCCGATCCGGCCGATATGCCCGGAGTTGCGCAACGTGATCGCCGCGAGGCCCGCCGCCTTGCATTTTTCGATGCCGATGGCGACCGCCTGCGGTCCGACCGTCTGGCCATAGCCGAAGCAGCCGTCGATCACGGCCAGCGATGGCGTATCGACCAGAAGCTGCACCGTGCGGTCCGGCACGATGTCGCCGTTCCGGAGCCAGCGCATGTAGACCGGCACGCGGATTACGCCATGGCTGTCATGACCGGTGAGATTGGCGGTGACGAGATAGCGGCCGATGCGCTCGGCTTCGGCGGCGGACGATCCCGCGCGATCGAAGATGGCAGCGACGAAATCGATCAGGGGCTCGTAGGGGATCGTAACCATCAGGACGTTGCCTTGCAGTTCGGTGGACGGACTGGAGCGCGTTCGCTTTTGACGCAATCGCAAACGCGCTCCCGATTCTTGTTTTGACGCGTTTTCTTCACGCGAACCGGTCCCCGCTTCGCTCGAAAACGCTCTAGACCGCGACCTTGGCGTGGCCGCCGAGATAAGCGGCGCGGATCGCCTCGTTGCTCCAGAGATCCTCGGGCTTGCCGCCGAGCACCAGGCGTCCGGTCTCCAGCACATAGCCGCGGTCGGCGACCGACAGCCCCATGCGCGCGTTCTGCTCCACCAGCAGCACCGTGGTGCCGCGACGCTGGATCTCGGCAATGATGCGGAACACCGCCTGCACGATCACCGGCGCGAGGCCGAGCGACGGCTCGTCGAGCAGCAGCAGCCGCGGCTTGGCCATCAGCCCGCGCGCTACAGCGACCATCTGCAGCTGGCCACCGGACAGCGTCCAGCCCAGCGCGTCGGCGAACTTGCGGATATCCGGGAACAGGTCGAACATCGCGTCGGCCTCGCGCGCGAGCTCGGCCTTGCCGGCACGGCGGTTCGAGCCGCCGAGCATGATGTTCTCCCGCACCGTGAGGCCGGGAAACACCCGGCGGCCTTCCGGCACGTGGGCGATGCCGAGGCGCACGATCTCCTCGGGATGGCGGCCGGCGATCGACTGGCCGTCGAACAGGATGTCGCCGCTTGACGGCTTGCTCAGGCCTGAAATCGCCCGCAGCGTGGTCGACTTGCCGGCGCCGTTGCTGCCGAGCAGCGTCACCACCTGCCCCGCATCGACGCTGAACGAGATGCCGCGCAGCGCCTCGATCTCGCCGTAGCGGACATTGAGATCCCTGACTTCCAGCAGCGGCATCATTCGCTCCCGAGGTAGGCGGAGATGACATCGGGGTGCTGCAGCACCGCCAGCGACTCGCCGTCGGCGATGCGCCGACCGAAATTCAGCACGGTGATGTGCTGCGCCGCCTCGCGCACCAGCGTCATGTCATGGTCGATGATCAGGATGGTGAGGCCGTGGGCGGCGATGCGCTTGAGCAGGTCGTGCAGCTCGACCTTCTCGCTCGAGTTCAGGCCGGCGGCCGGCTCGTCGAGCAGCAGCAGCGTCGGATTGCCGGCCAGCGCGCGGGCGATCTCGATCAGGCGCTGGTGGCCATAGGAGAAGCTGGTCACCAGCTCATGGGCGCGATCGCCGAGGCCGACGAAGGTCAGCGCCGCCAGTGCGCGTTCGGTGAGCGCGGCATGGTTCGCTCCGGCCGCCAGCGCGTTGCCTGGCCGCTCCGCGCCGATCACGACGTTTTCCAGGGCCGTCATCGAGCGGAACAGGCGGATGTTCTGGAAGGTGCGGCCAAGGCCGGCGATGGTACGGGCATGCGGCGACAGTGTCGTGATGTCGGCGCCGTCGAGCATCACCTGGCCGGCGGTCGCCTTGTAGAGCCCCGACAGCACGTTAAGCGTCGTGGTCTTGCCCGAGCCGTTGGGACCGATCAGCGCATGCACGCCGCCACGGCGCACATCGAAATCGACGCCATCGACCGCCTTGAGGCCGCCGAAATATTTCGACAGGCCGCGCACCTGCAGCACGACGTCGCCGCCGGTGGACGCCGGCGCGAGCTGCAGCGCGGTGCGCGCCGCCGCCGGCTCGGCCTTGCGCCGCCAGCGATCGGCCACCGTCTGCACGAAACCCCAGATGCCGTCAGGCATGAAGCGCACGATCAGGATCACCGACAAGCCGTAGATCGCGAGATAAAGGCCCGGCAGGCTCTTGAGGAAGCGGAGCCATTCCGGGATCAGGATCAGCAGCGCCGTGCCGATCACCGCGCCGATCGGCGACGCCACGCCGCCGAGCAGCGCCATGGTCATGAACACGATCGATTCGGCGAACGAGAACTGATCGGGACTGACATAGGCGAAGCCACCGGCGAACAGGCCGCCGGCGAGCCCGCCGAGCAGCGCCGACAGCGCGAACGCGGCGACCTTGGTGCGGTAGACGTCGATACCGGCGATGCTGGCGGCAAGCTCATTGTCGCGCACCGCACGCATGGCGCGGCCGATCCGCGTGTCCGGGAGCTGCCACACCGCGTAGCCGACCACCGCCAGCGCGGCGACGCAGAACGCCAGATAGGACTGCGACGAGGTCAGCAGCGACGGCCGGACGATGTTGCCGACGCCGTCCGGCCCGTGGGTCAGGCCGATGGCATTGATCATCACCAGCGTCACGATCTGCTGGAACGAGATCGTCACCATGGCGAGATAGTGACCGCCGAGCCGCAGCGTCGACATGCCCAGCACCGCGCCGGCGCCGAGCGCAACCACCGAGCCGACGACAAGGCAGATCCAGAAGCTGAGATGATAGTCGGTCGTCCCGAGACCGACCGCGTAGGCGCCGAAGCCAAAGAATGCGGCCTGGGCGAGGTTGATCTGGCCGCACAGGCCGAGCACCACCGACAGCCCGAACACCGCGATGGCGAAGGTCGAGGCCTGCATCAGGATGTTGAGGATGTAGCCGTCGAACGGCAACACGCCGGCGGCGATCACCGCGGCAATGGCCAGCAGGAAATAAGGCAGATGGCGCACCAGCGTCGGGACGGGGCGCGCGGCGGCGATGGCGAGATTATCGCTGGACGAGCTCATGCTTTCTCCGCGACGCGTTCACCGAAGATGCCTTGCGGCCGGAACACCAGGAACACCACCAGCACCAGGAAGGCGAAGCCATCCTTGTAGGGCACCGAGATATAGGCGGCGCCAAAGGTCTCGATGATGCCGAGCGCGAAGCCGCCGATGATGGCGCCTGCGACGTCGCCGAAGCCGCCGATGATGGTGGCGGCGAACGCCTTGAGCGCGATGGTCGAGCCCATCTGGATCGACACGAACAGCACCGGCGCCACCAGGATGCCGGCGATGCCGCCGAGCACGGCGGAATAGACGAAAGTGATCATGATCATGGTCGACACGGAGATGCCGAGCAGTGAGGCCATCTCCTTGTCCTGCGAGGTCGCCTGCAGCTTCTTGCCGAGCAACGTGTGCTCGAAGAACCAGTACTGGATCGCGACCATGGCGATGGCGACCGCGATGATCAGCAGGTACTGGCTGTCGAGATACACCGGGCCGAGCTGGATGCCGGGCGTGTCGAACCACGGCGCCAGCACCTGGGGCTGCGGGCCGTAGATCGCGAGCACCGAGTTGGCGAGCAGGATCGAGGCACCGATGGTGGCGATGATCACCGGCAGGAAGCTGCGGTTGCGCAGCGGATAATAGACGCCGAGATTGAAGATCACGCCGAGCAGCGCCATGCCGGCGAGCGCCGCCAGGAACGAGATCCAGTACGGCCAGCCGAGATCGACCGCGAACACCACCATCAGATAGGCCGCCACCATGGAGAACTCGCCCTGGGCGAAGTTGACGACATTGGTGGCGCGGAAGATCAGCACGAAACCGAGGGCGACCAGCGCGTAGACCGCGCCGATGCCGATGCCGGTGAACAGCAGTTGCAGGACCAGATCCATGTGCCGCTCGCGGTGCGAGGAACGAGGCTCCCGGCGGCACGTGGCCGCCGGGCGGGCGAAGTCGGCCTCCGCAGGACGGAGGCCGCGACAGCGCTCAGTCGTCGAATTCGATGTGCTTGTCGAAGACGATATTGCCCTTGTCGTTCTTGACGATGTTGTAGCCGTGCAGGCCGTCACCGTTCTTGTCGAAGTTGTATTCGCCCTCGGCGCCCGGGAACTTCTTGGTGGCTAGGATCGCCTCGCGGACCTTGTCCGGCGCGGTCGAGCCGGCCTTGTTGATGGCGGCGCTCAGCACCGTCACGGCGTCGAATGTCCACGAGCTCTGGTTGTCCGGCGCGACCTTGTAGGCATCGCGATAGGCCTTGCCGAACGTCTTCGAGCCATCGCTGGAATCCTCGGCGTAGTCGGCGACCCCGAAGGTGCCGTAGAGCGCGGGCCCTGCGAGCTTGAGCGCGGTGATATTGACGATCGACGGCGAGCCGACCCATGGAATGTTGACGCCGAGCTGGCGCAACTGGCGGGCGAAGATGCCGAGATCGTTCTCGAAGGTGAAGTACGAGCCGAGAATGTCCGCGCCCGACTGCTTGATCGCCAGCACCACCGGGGTGAAGTCCTGGCTCTGGTTGGCATAGCCCTGGTCGAGCACCGGCGGCGCGCCAAGCTTGCCCAGCGCTTCGGTCAGCGCCTTGCCGCCGGCGGTGCCGAACGCGTCGGTGGAATGCACGATCGCCCATTTCTTCTTGTCGAGCGTCTTGACGCCGTACTCGGCGATGACGCGGCCGGAGTAGCTGTCATTGGGGCGGAAGCGGAACAGCCAGGGATTGCCGAGATGGGTCAGCGCCGGATCGGTGCCGCCGATCATCACCGGCTTGCCGAGCTTGAGCACGTCCGGCTGCATCGCATGGACCTGCGTCGAGCGGATCGAACCAAGGAAGGCGACGATGTCCGACTGGGCGGCGAGCTTGGAGAACGCCAGCACGATGCCGGGGTTGGTGGTCTGATCGTCCTCGACGATCAGTTCGGCCTGCTTGCCGAGAACGCCGCCGGCCTTGTTAACCGCCTCGAGCGCGAGCCTTGCGCCGTTGATGGCGTACTTGCCGGATTCGGCGGCGGGACCGGTGACCGGCGCGCACATGCCGATCTTGATGGTCGCGCCCTGTGCCCACGCGGAGCGCATGAGTGCCGGCGCGGCGATGCCCGCAGCCAGCCCGACGGAAAAATGACGTCTCGTCAGCTTCATTCAGTCCTCCCTCGCGCGCCGAACGTTGATGCCGGCTTGTTGAAACGAAAGACGCGCGACCATCGCGCTGCAATGCGACGAACGTGCTGCGGCACAGCCTGATCGGCGATGCTGCAAGCGCTCGACCCATATTGTGGACAGCGCAGTGTCCCCAGCGGCGACGCCAATCCCTTCGCTTGCAGCGAGCTAATCACGACCGTACATTGCATGCAATAGACACACGTAGCTTTGATGCCGAAGACGAGGATGCCCAGCCGACCGTCCCCCAAGCCGCGGCGAAAGCAGCCGGCCTACGCCCTGATCACCGAGACGCTCGCGCGGCGCATCCGCACTGGCGACGTGCCGGCCGGCACGGTGCTGTCGGAACCGGCGATCGCCAATCTGTTCGGCTCCAGCCGCTCACCGGTGCGCCAGGCGTTCGAACGGCTGGAGGGACTTGGGCTGGTGCGCCGCTTCGACGGCCGCGGCGTGATCGCGGGGCGGCGGCGCGCTGAGCCGAAGCGCACGGCCGTGACACACCAGATGCTTGGTCTTGCCGACGGCGCAGCGGAGTCGCTGCGCGGCGACGGCTGGGATGCGCTGTATTACGAGCTCGAGCGTGACATCATCTACCGCTCGGTGTTCGGTCGTTTCCGCGTCAACGAGCTGGCGCTGGCGCGGCATTTCCACGTCGGCCGCACGGTGGCCCGCAACCTGCTGCTGCGCGCCCAGGCCGCCGGCCTGCTGGAGAAGGGCGCCAAAGCGCACTGGTACGTCGTCGCCCTCGACGACGACCGTGTGCGCGACATTTTCGAGCTGCGCCGGAGCCTCGAGCCGACGCTGATCGGCAGCGCCGCCGGCAAGATCCCCGCGGACCTTCTTGAGGCGATGGCCGCGCGGCTGCGAAGCGCGATCGCGGCGCGCTCCGACGTCAGCATCGCCGAGCTCGACCAGCTCGAAAGCGACCTGCACATCCGCTGCCTCGGCTATGGCAAGAATCGCGAGATGGTCGAGGCGCTCAAGCGCACCCACTGCAGCTTCGTGATCGGCAAGCACATCCAGGTGGCGCTGGCGCAGCGGCCGCAGGCAGATCCGTTCATGGACGAACACCTGCCGATCATCGAGGCGCTGTGCCGGCGCGACGGGCGCGGAGCCGCCAATGCCATGCGGCGGCATCTCGACCTGACCCAGGAGAAGCTCGCACGCTGGTTCGAGGCGTTTCGTGCCCTCAACCTGATGTCGCAGGTTCCGTATATCGTCTAGACATGCTGCTCTCGTCATTTTGAGTGCAAGCCTCGCGGGATCGCCTGTACCCTGCCGCAGCCACCCGCCTCGCGACCGTTCACGTCGCCGTTTACCCCGCCTCACCGGAGAGACCAGATGTCCGCAGACCTTCAGTTGACGGCCGATGTCATCGGCCTGACGCACACGCCGCCGCTGTCGCGCCGGTCCTTCATGACGGCGACCGCAGCGGCCGCCGCCGGCTATACGCTGGCAGCCGGCCCGGTGCGCGCCGACGTCATCAAGACCGACACGACGGGCCTCGATGCCGGCGATGCCAGGGTGAAGGTCGCGGACGGCGAGATGCCGGTGTACTTCGCGCGGCCGGCCGGCGTGAAGAACCCGCCCGTCGTGCTGGTGGCGATGGAGATCTTCGGCCTGCACGAATACATCAAGGACGTGACGCGGCGCCTCGCCAGGCTCGGCGCCTTCGCCATCGCCCCCGACTATTACTTCCGCAAGGGCACCGACCTGACCAAAATCAGCGAGATGTCGCAGCTGCTGCCGCTGGTCAATTCCAAGCCGGATGCCGAGCTGCTGTCCGATCTCGACAGCACGGTGGCCTGGGCGAAGTCCCAGGGCGGCGACACCGGCCGGCTCGGCATCGTCGGCTTCTGCCGCGGCGGCCGCACGGTGTGGGAATATGCCGCCCACAGCAGCGACCTCAAGGCCGGCGTGGCGTTCTACGGCCCTCCGGTGGATGCGCCGAACCCGTTGTGGCCGAAGAGCCCGACCCAGCTCGCACCCGACATGAAGGCACCGGTGCTCGGCCTCTACGGCGAAGCCGATCAGGGCATTCCGGTCGCCCAGGTCGAGGCGCTGAAGGCGGCGCTGGCCGCCGCGCACAAGACGGCGGAGTTCAAGCTCTACCCCGGCGCTCCGCACGGCTTCCATGCCGACTATCGCGCGAGCTATCGCAAGGAGGCCGCCGAGGACGCCTGGGCGCAGCTGCAGGCCTGGTTCAAGAAGTATCACGTGCTCGGATGAGCCACGGCTGCCGGCGGCCCCGTGCCGCCGGCACGCCCTGCGCCGCGCCAGACTTCAACGATCAGGCCGCGGCCTTGGCCGGCGCGGCCGCCGGCCGGGCCAGGTTGAGCAGGTTGCCGGCGAGGATGACCACCGCGCCGACGATGGTCAGCAGGTCGATGTTCTCCGAATAGACCAGCCAACCCGCCATGGCGCTGAGCGGCACGCGCAGGAAGTCCATCGGCACCACGATGGTGGCGTCCGCATAGCGCATCGCATTGGTGAAGCAGTAGTGCGAGAAGGTGCCGCAGAACGCCACCACCACGATCCATGGCCAGACATGGGCCGCTGGCCATGTCCAGTAGTACAAGGCCGGGCCGATGCCGATCGCCGACTGGATCACCAGCATCCAGAAGATGATCACCACCACCGCGTCGGTGCGGGTCAGCGATTTCATCATCACGATCGCCGTGCCGAAACCGAACGCCGCCACCAGCATAACGACATGGCCGATGTTGCTGGCGCCGACCCCGGGCCGCACGATGATCGCCACCCCTGCGATGCCGAGCACGATGGCGAGGCACTTGCGCCAGGTGATGGTCTCGCCAAGGAAGATCGCCGCCATGATCGCGGTCCAGATCGGCATGGTGAACTCGATCGAAACCACCTGCGCCACCGGGATCAGCGTCAGCGCGAGGAACCAGAGATATTGCGCGGCATAGTGAAAGACATTGCGGCCGACCAGCAGCCACGGCCGCGCCGACCGCATCGCCCGGAGACCGCCATGGCGATGCACCAGCGGATAGAACAGCACGAGCCCGATCAGCGAGCGCAGCTCCATGATCTCGAACACATTGAGCTCGCGCGTGGTCTCGCGGCCGGCGATCACCAGCATGAGCATTGCCGCGTGCCAGCCGACCATCCACAGGGCGGCCTTGAGATAGGATTGCGGAACGGAAGAAACCGACATCGGAACGGCGCTGCCTTGCTGCTTGTCACCACGGGCGTGGGCTCCGCACATATGCACAAAAAGCAGGCGCCAGCTATGCCGCCGGGCTCAAGGCTGCCCCGCAACGGCAACCGCCGCGGTGCTCCCTTCGGTGCGCCGCGGCGGTCGGTCGAGCCCGTGAGCCAGGCTATATATTGAGCGTCATTCGCCGTGGCGGGTGTCGAGCAGGGTCCAGCGGCCGCCCTTGGCCTCGACCACGTAGATCGGCTTGATCGAGTCGCGATCCTCGCCGAAGGAGATCTCGCCCTCGAGCGCCGCGTATCCCCTGAGCTTCGACAGGGCGTCGCGGATCGCGGTGCGCTCGGCGACGACCTTGTCCGCCGCGCCGGTCGCGCCAGCGCGCTTGATCGCCTCGGCATAGAGATAAACGATGTCGTAGGCGGAGGCGTCCTGCTGGTTCGGCTCGTGGCGCGCGATGCCGGCCTTGGTGGTGCGCACGCCGAACTCCTTGGCGAAGGCGCGGGTGCGGTCGTTGAGATCGGCAAAGAACGTGGTGCCGATGGTCATGCCGTCGCCAGCGCCTTCCATGCGCTGCGGCAGGTCGGGATCGGCGACCGTGGTGCCGCCGACGACGCGGGCGACGACGCCCTGGCGCTTGAGCTCCTTGGCGAGGTTGATCGCGGCCTCCGGCGGCGCGCCGAGACCGATGATATCAGGCTTCATCTGCGCGAGCTGCGACACCTGAGGCGACAGGTCGAAGGCGTTGTACTGGAAGTCGACCGCCCCCTTGGGGTTGATGCCGTACTTGTTGAACAGGCCCGGTAGCACCGTGGTGCCGACCGACTTCGAGACGGTGTCGTCGGTGGCATAGGCGGTCGCGCCGTTGGTCATCGGCAGCTTCTTGTCACGCAGCGCCGCCAGCACCTGGTCGATCACCATGCGCTCGTCGCGGGTGTTTCGGAAGGCATAGCTGAAGTCCTTGGTCAGCGCCGGAGCCGACGACGACATCGACATCTGCACGATGCCGAGCCGCTCGCCCGCCGGGAATGCGACACGCACTTCACCCGAAGAGAACGGGCCGATCACCGCCAGCGCCTTGTTGTCCTCGGCGAACTGGCGCACTGCGAGCGCCGCCTGCTTCGGATCGCCGCCGGTGTCGAACTTGACCAGCTTGATCTTCTTGCCGTCGATGCCGCCCTTGGCGTTGATCTCGTCAACAGCGAGATCGACCGCCACCTCGTTGGTGTTGGCGAGACTGACATAGGGGCCGGTCTTCGCCATGGAGAACCCGATGATCAGATCGTCGGCGCGCGCCGCGCCGGAGACCATGGCGAGGGCGGCAACCCCGGCCAGGAACATACCACGTCGTATCATATCCCCACTCCTTCGTGATGTTGTCGTTCACTGCGACTTCAGGACATCGCCCGCAGTGCCGGCCGCTGTTCTGCGGACGGCTCGGCGCTGCGGCCGAGATAAGCTTCCTGCAGGCGCGGATCGGCCTGCAGGACATGTGGATCGCCGGCCATGACGACACGGCCGAGTTCGATCACGGTGGCGCTGTGCGCGACCGACAGCGCCTTGCCGGTGTTCTGTTCGACCAGCAGGATCGCGAGACCGTCGCGGTTGAGCTCCTTGATGAGATCGAACAGGCGCGACACGAACAGCGGCGACAGACCGAGCGACGGCTCGTCCAGCATCATCAGACGTGGGCGCGCCACCATGGCGCGGCCGATTGCCAGCATCTGCTGCTCGCCGCCCGACAGGCACGACGCCGCCATGTGGCGGCGGGTGGCGAGATTCGGGAAACGTTCGTAGATCGCGGCGATGTCGGCGCGTACGCCCGCCGGATCGCGGCGCAGGTGGGCGCCGACCAGCAGGTTCTCCTCGATGGTCAGCGAGATCAGGATGCGGCGCCCCTCCGGCACCAGCACGATGCCCTGCGCCAGCCGCGCGCTGACCGCATCGCCGCCGACATCGCGGCCGGCGAAGCGGATCGTGCCGCTGCGCGCCTTGATGGCGCCGACGATGGCGCTGAGCAGCGTCGACTTGCCGGCGCCGTTAGCGCCGAGCACGGTGGCGATCTCGCCCTCGCCAATGGTCAGGGAGACGTTATCGAGCGCAGTCACACGCCCGTAGGTCACCGTCAGGTCGGAAACGGACAGCAGCGTCATCAGGCAGCCTCGTCGAAACCGAGATAGGCGGCGCGCACCTGCGCATCGCTCTGGACGGCGCTGAGCGTGCCTTCGGCAATCTTTTCGCCGAAGTTCAGCACCACCACGTGTTCGCAGACATTGCCGATGAAATGCATGTCGTGCTCGACCACCAGCAGCGTCACGCCACGCTGTTTGAGCAGGTCCAGATGGCCGCGCAGCGCCTCGGTCTCGGTCGGGTTGAGGCCGGCCGCCGGCTCGTCGAGCATCAGCAGCGAGGCGCCGGCGAGCGTCGCGCGCACGAGATCGATGCGCTTGCGTACGCCATAAGGCAACTCACTGACGGTGGAATCGGCATGGGCGGCGAGCCCCGCCTCGTCGAGCGCCTCGATCGCCTGGCGGCGCCAGCGATGGTTCGGCCACAGGCGGAACGGCGTCAGCAGGTTCATGAGGCCGCCGGCGCGGACGTGCTGGCCGACGATCAGGTTCTCGCACACGGTGAGATGTGGCATCAGCCGCACGTTCTGGAAACTGCGAGCGATGCCGTGGCCGATGCGGCGGCGCGACGGCACCGCGGTGATGTCCTGGCCATCCAGCACGATGCGGCCCGACGTCGGCGCGTAGACGCCGCTGATGACGTTGAACACGGTCGTCTTGCCGGCGCCGTTCGGCCCGATCAGCGCGGTCGCCTCCCCGCGGCGCACGGAAAAGCTGAGGTCGCGGATGACCTGCAGGCCGCCGAACGCCTTGCTGAGATGATCGAGGGTCAGGATGGTCGACGCGTCGGTCATGACGTCACCTGTTCGGTCGAGCGCCGCCGGCCGGAGAGCCAGCGGCCGAGAGCCGGCGTAATCAGGCCCTGCGGCCGCAGCGCCATGAAGCCGATGATGAACAGCGCGAACAGCACATAGCGCCAGCCACCGCCGGCCCGCAGCAGTTCGGGGATCAGCGTGAAGAACGCGGCGCCGACCAGCGGCCCCCACACCGTCTGGGTGCCGCCGAGCAGCACGTAGAGCACGGTGTAGACGCTGAGCGCGACACTGAAGTGCTGCGCCTCGACGAAACTGAAGTGATGACCATAGAGGCCGCCGCCGATGCCCGCGATGGTGGCGCCGATGGCGAAGGCGGCAACCTGCAGCGCCCGCACGTTGAGGCCGAGCAGGTCCGACACCACGGTGTCATTCTTGATCGCGGTGAGATAGAGCGCAAAGCGCGTCCGCGACAGCAGCAGGACGAACACGATCACGCCGGCGGTGGCAGCGAACACCATCCACGGCTTGGCGTAGGCGATCACCTGATAGCCGGCGGCAGCGCCGACGACCTCGAGATTGAGGAACACCGCCGAGATCACCTGCCCCAGCGCGAAGGTGGCGAGCGCAAGGTAGATGCCATGGGTGCGCAGGATCGGGATCGCGACGACCAGCGCCAGCACGCCCGCGGCGCTGCCGCCGGCGACGATCGCCGGCGCCAGTTGCCAGGACATCTCGTTGGTGAGGTAAGCCGCCGTATAGGCCCCGACCGCCATGAAGCCGGCGATGCCGAGATTGAGCTGGCCGGCGGCGAGCGGCAGGTAGACCGCATAGGCGGCGATGATGTTGAAGCAGAGGATGACCAGAAGGCCGACCTGGTAGCCGCTCATCACAGCTTCTCCCGCGCCGGAGGACGGCCGAACAGGCCCTGCGGGCGCACGATCAACAGTGCCAGCAACAGGCCGTAGACGGCGATGTTGACCATGTCGGCGCCGAGGAAACGGATCGACAGCACTTCGGCAAGGCCGATCAGCAGGCCGCCGAGCACAGCACCCCACACGCTGCCCATGCCGCCGATGATCATGGCGGCGATGCCCTTGAAGCCAACGCCCTCGCCCATGAACGGCGACACCTGCAGGTAATTGAGGGCGAACAGGATGCCGCCGAGCGCCGTGAACAGCGCGCTGAACACGAAGATCTGGGGAATGATGCGGTCGACGTCGATGCCGAGCAGAATCGCGGTATCGCGGTTCTCGGCGATGCTGCGGATCTGCCGGCCTAGGCTCGTGCGGCGCAGCATCACCGACAGCCACACCACCAGCGACAGCGCCACGACGAGGCTGATGATCTGCGCAGTGCCAATGACGAGATCGCCGATGCGGATGTTGAAGTCGGCGATCAGCGACGGAAACGCCTGCTGGTCGGAGCCGACCGTCACCAGCGCCAGGTTCTCGAGCAGCACCAGGAAGCCGAGCGAGGACACCAGCGGCACCTCGGGATCACTGTTGCGGCTGCGACGATACGACAGCCGCTCGACCAGCAGGGCGATCAGCGCGGCGGCGAACAGCGCTGCGCCGACGGCGAGGCTCCAGTGCCAGCCGCCCTTGAGCATCACCCAGGTCACCATGCCGCCGACCATGAACAGGCCGGGGATGGAAAAGTTGAGAAAGTTGAGAATGCCGATGGCCAGCGTGAACGACACGCCGACCAGCACGTAGATGGCGCCGAGCATGACGCCGTTGATGAGCTGTTGCGCGATCATGCGGTCCTCCCGTGCCGGGACGCGGCCGCGGCGGCGCTGACGCCGCCGGGGTCATGGGCTGGATCGGTGGCAAGAGAGACGAACCGCATGCGGCGCACCCTGCGTCAGACGGGATCGAAGTAGTGAAGTTCGAACAGCAGGCAGCCCTTCTCGGACTTGAACGGCCCGTGGAAGGCGCCCGGCGGACGGCAGGCGTAAGTAAAGGGCTGGAAGCTCTCGCCGCCATTGCCGCTCTCGTCGTTGCCGACGGTCAGGTCGCCCGACACCAGGAACACTTCTTCCCAGTACTCGTGGACGAAAGGCTTGGTGGTGTAGACGCCGGGCTCGAAGCGCAGCAGGCGGCTGCGGGTGCCGCGGCGGTTCTCCTCGTCGAGCGCGCCGGCGAGGATCTTCTGCTGGATGCCGGCGGGATAGCCGGCCGGCACTTCCCATCC
Organism: Bradyrhizobium sp. U87765 SZCCT0048; assembly: GCF_018131225.1. Taxonomy (GTDB): domain Bacteria; phylum Pseudomonadota; class Alphaproteobacteria; order Rhizobiales; family Xanthobacteraceae; genus Bradyrhizobium_A. The sequence goes on from NZ_JAFCMM010000002.1 coordinate 433,831, forward strand.
GGAGGTCATGTCGACCGTGCGGAATTCGTCGTGCAGCTTGTTGACGGGCATGGCTGTGTCTCCTTGCGTTCGCGTCAGGCCGCGGCCTGGGTGCGGCCGAGTTCGTCGGCGAGGTCGTAGCCGTCGAGGATGTGGTTGACGAGAGCGCCGGCAGCGTTCCAGTCATAGCAGCGGAACGAATGCCCCTTCGTGACGAAGGTCGCGCCGGCATAGAACATCTCGTACTGATGATGACGCGAGGCGAATTCGGAGCCGACCGCGTCCCACGCCAGCTTGTAGAACTTGACCTTGTCGAGGGCGCTCGCCGCCGGCGACTGCTGGGTGCGCTCGATCAGGGAGGCGATCTCCGGGTTGCTGAAGTCGGCGACCGAGGACGGCAGCATGATCATGCCGCCGCCGGCAAGCTCGCGCAGGGTGTTGAGGATCTTCGGGTAGAGCTGCTGGGTCAGCGTCTGCGCCGCGTACAGGGTGTGGCGGTCCGGCACGTAGTAACGGCCGTGCTGATAGCCCTTGGCTTCCATCGCCGCGACCAGCGCGTCAATCATGCCGCCTTCGGCGGCGAGCTGGCCGAGGGTCTCGCGGACCTGGGGGAAGCCGAGGATGCCGTTGATCTCGGCGGTACGACGCGCGAGGCCGAGCAGGAAGCGCACCTTCACCGACAGGCGGATCATCGCCTGGTAGTTCTGGTAGACGTGCGCCGGCGTGGCGTGGAACTGCTTCTGGCACATCTCGACATTCTTGAACACGAAGATGCGGTCCCACGGCACCTTGACGTCGTCGAAGTACAGCACCGCGTCGTTTTCGTCGAAGCGGCTCGACAGCGGATTGTCGAACACCGTCGGCGACGCCGCCTCGTAGGACTTGCGCGACAGCAGCGTCAGGCCCTTGGTGTTCATCGGGATGGCGAACGACAGCGCGTAGGGCTCATCGCCCGGCTGCAGCGGCTGGATGCAACTGACGAACACCTCATCCGCCATGATGCCGCCGGTCGCCAGCATCTTGGCGCCGCGCACGGTAATACCCTCGGCGTCCTGGTCGACGACACCGGTGGTGAGGAAGGCGTCCTTCTGCTGGGCCGCGCTCTTGGAGCGATCGGCCTGCGGATTGATGATCACATAGGTCAGGTAGAGGTCGCGGTCACGCGCATAGGTGTAATAATCCGCCAGCGCCCTGGCGCGGTCCTTGTCGTAGGCCTCGAACACCTCGAGACCCATGTACATGCCGGCGATGCAGGATGCGACGTGATCGGGAGCGCGGCCGAGGAAGCCGGCATGCTGGCCATCCCACGCCTCGAGCGCGCGGCGGCGCTCGACCAGCTCGGCATAGCTCTCGGGCAACTGCCAGATGCGGTTGGCGCGACCGCCTGTCGGCGTCTTGAAGGTCATCAGCTCCTGGTTTTCGGGCGCGCTGGCGTAGTCAAACAGCTTGCCGACCGACTGCACGGCGCGGGCGAACGCCGGGTGCCGGGTCACGTCGTCGACGCGCTCGCCATTGATGAACACCGTTCGGCCATCGCGCAGGCCCGCGATATGCTTCTCGCCGCTCTTCATGATCGCTTGCTCCATGTTGGCTGTCTCGCTTGATCAGTAGTGAATGGGGAGCGGCCACACCGGCTCGCTCTGATTGTGAAGGCTGTGGTATTTGCCGCGGAAGAACACCAGCGGATCGCCGTCCTCAGCCGCCGTGAAGCGCACGACACGACCGATGAAGATGACGTGATCGCCGCCGTCGTGATGGGCGTAGGGTTCGCACTCGAAGTGCGCCAGCGCACCGTCGAGCAGCGGCGCCTCGGCATGGCCGAGGGAGTGCGCGACGTTATTCCACTTGTCGCCGAGCGCTTTCGCGAACTGGTTCGACAGCGCTTCCTGCTGCCGCGCCAGGATATTCACCGCATAGCCCTTGGCCGCGATCATCGCCGGCAGGCTGAGCGCGCGGCGATCGACGCTGAACAGCACCAGCGGCGGGTCGAGCGACACCGAATTGAATGAACTCATGGTCATGCCGATGGCATCGCCGCCATCACCGCGCGCCGTGATCACGGCGACACCGGTCGCGAATTGCGACAGAGCCCTGCGAAAACTGCGCTGATCGACGGACAAGGACGACCTCCCGAGTAATTAGCTTTGATGTAAAGCTATTTCGTAAAGGCAGTCAAGCGCAATCGTGCGGCATCACCTGCCGACTTATGCGGCAGCGCAACACGATCAACGAACGATGAATCGATGCGGAAAGGCCTGTAAAATCAGGCGCGGCGCGCGGTCTTTGCGGCGGCCTTGGCGGTAACCTTGCGCGGCGCCGGCGCGACGACCGGCGCGGCCACCGAGGGCTGCGACATAAAGGCGAGCAGCGATACCGCCTTGTCGCCGCACGACACGAGGCGCGCCATCATCGAGGAAAACTGCATGAATTCCTCGGCGCTGAGACAGTCGAACAGCGCATCATTGACCGGCGCCTGCACCTCGACGAGGCCATCGAGCAGCTTGCGGCCCTTGGCCGTTACGGTCAGCAGCACGCGGCGGCGATCACTCTTGTTGGTGCGCTTCTTGACGAGATCGGCCTTCACCAGCTTCGACACCTCGATGGTGACGAAGGCGCCGGACAGATGCAGATGCTCGGCGATGCGGCTGACGCCGACGCCCTCCTCGCCCTGCAGGTGAGCGATGGAGATCAGCGTGGTGTAGGCGATACCGGAAATGCCGAGGCGCTCGCCGAAGCCGGTCCGGCACTGGTCCACCCGCGCGCTGAAGGCCAGGAAATTGTGGATGAAGCTGCGAAACCGGGAGTCGTCACCCCCAGGCATCAACTCCGGCTTCGTGACGGTGGACGGCGGCACGGCGATCGGCTCCCCTTGAAAGCACGGCCGGCACGCATATCCGCCCGACGCGAATCCTACAATCCTCGCCGGGCCGGATTTTACAAGGGAGATCTGCGCAGGACATGCCGCCGGATTGCGCAGATCGCAGTTCCGGCGGCGCGTGGCCGCGGCTCAGGCCGCGCCGGACTGGCGGGGCAACAGCACACGCGCGAGCTTGTCGCGCGGGACGGGAACGCCGAACAGCGGCCCCTGCACCATGTCGAAGCCGGCGTCGCGGGCCTGGGAGAACCCCGCCGACGCATCGACGCCGGTGGCCACGGTGCGCAGGTTGTGGCGCCGGGCCAGTTCGAGGATGCGGCTGCAGCGGCCATGCTTGCGACGGTCGCCATCGTGCTCGGGCAGCGACGAACGATTCACCTTGAGTTCGACGATCGGGATGTCCTCGAACACGCCGCGCGGCAGCTGGCCGACATCGACGTCGTCGAGCGAGACGCCGATGGTGCTGCGGCGGATGGTGCCGAGCACGCTCGCGAACTCCGACGCATGGGCGAGCAGATCGCGCGCGCGGATCTGGAACAGCAATCGCGGCATGGCCGAATGATCGGCCATCAGCGCATCGGCGAGCTCGACGAGGCGCCGGTCCGGCTGGCCGAACACCGGCACGTTGAGCGTGAGTTCGGCGCGGCCGAGATCGTCGACGCAGGCGCTGACGTCCTGCACGCTGCGGCTGAGCGCGAATGCCGACAGCTCGGCGAGATCGGCCTGATCGTCCTGCGTCGGGCGGAACAGCCGTCCGCCGGTCGGCTCGGTCGTCGGCCGCAGCGCCAGCGCCACTTCCGTGCCGCAGATCGCGAGCCGGCGGGTGTCGACCTTGCTCTGGTAATAGATATCGAAACGCTGCTGGCGCAGCGCATCGGCGACTTGCACGGGATTGGCCGCGGCGCCACGCGGCCGGCGCGTCGGCCGCGACTGGAGGAACTTGTACAGCCTCTCGTGCAGCTCGACCGCGCGGTATGGCGTGCCGAGCGGCGCCAGCATGGCGAGCGAAAACTGCCGGCCGCAGTTCTGCACGCGCTCCATGGTGTCGTCGGCGCCGACGAGCAGGATGTCGCCCTTGAAGCGACGCGTATGCAGCAGCGTCAGGACGTCGATCGCGTCCGACGCCTCGCCGGAGACGCGCGACACCACGACGTCGGCGCCGCCATCGAGCAGGCCGGCCAGTTCGGTGGCATCCGCGCATGGCCGCGTGACGAAGCCGAGTCCGCCGATCTCCTCACACAGAAAGGTGCGTAGATGCCGCTTGGAATCCACGACGCAGACGACCGGCACGGCCGGCGCTCCCGGTAACGATGTGCGCAACTCTTAGCTCCGTATCAATGCAAGACATTCAGGCGTGTTGCGGCAGTGCAGTCGACCACGCGGGCCGCGCCCTGGCGCCGTGGTCGGGACCCTAGCTGGCAAATCCAAAGCCAAGGGTATTTCCGTACGCAGACTTTTCTGAAAAATGTTCGCGCTTCGCAGGATTTGCGTAACGAAATGGGCCGCGGGTTCCCGCGCGCGGCTTAAAATCCCAGATCGAGCTGCTGGCGCTGCTCCGCATAGACGAGGTGCGATCCGACCATCCGCGCATGCGGGCTCAACGCCCCATCCTCGCGCGTCTGCACATCGACGACATGCACCACGCGATGTCCCGCGATGATGAGATAGTCGGTGAGGATCTGGCGATGGCACTCGCGCCAGTGCTTCTCGGCGCACATCAGCACCGTGCCCGGCCGCAACGCCGCACGCAAGCGCGCCACCGCCTGCTGATAGGCCGGCGTCTGCGCGTAGTCGGCATAGTTGCGAAGAAAGCCCACCGGCCACGCGGTGTTGCTACTCATCGCGGCGGACGCCGCGCCATCGCCACGAAAGCCGCCGAGGTCCGGTGCGTGGCGATAGACGATGCCGGCCTCCGCCAGCGCCCGCTCCATCGGCGGCCGACAGAAATGCGGATGCCGGCGCGACATCGGATAGCGGCGAATATCGACGAGCTGACGCACACCGGCCGCGGCGAGCACGGCGATGAACTCCGGCCATGTCCGGTTGGAGTGCCCGACCGTGAAGACGGGATCGGCGGCGACCGCCGCGCCCTGCGGCGCTTCGCTCATCCCGCCGCCTCCGTGCCGACGAAGGCGCGGCGCGCTGCCCGCACACTGGCGACGAGATGGTCGTGTACGACGGCGACGCGGCGCGCGTCATGGGTGTCGGGGTGGGACATCAGCCAATACGTGCGCACGAAGCGCGTCTCGGGCAGCAGACGCTTGAGCTCGGGATAACGGCGCGCGGCATAGTCGTGCAGGATGCCGACGCCGTGCCCGGCCCGCACCGCCTCCATCTGCGCGACCACGCTGCCGCACTCATAGTGACGCGCCATGACCTTGCCGAGCGCGGCGCCATAGTCGAGCGCGCGGCTGTAGACGAAATCGTCCACAGAGGTGATGAACAGATGGCCGGCGAGATCGGCCTGCGTCCGCACCGCCTTGTGGCGCTGCAGGTAGCTCTTCGCGGCATAGACGCTGAGCGTGTAGTCGGTGAGCTTCTTGACGATCAGGCGGCCCTGCTTGGGCCGGTCGAGGGTGATCGCGATGTCGGCCTCGCGCCGCGACAGGCTGAAGGTGCGCGGCAACGGCACGAGCTGGATCAGCAGCTCCGGATGGCGCGCGGCCAGCGCGCCGAGCTGGTCGGCGAGAAAGTAGTTGCCGAGGCCGTCCGGCGCGCCGACGCGCACGGTGCCGGACACCGCCTCCGACGTGCCGTTGAGCGACGAGCCGACCTTGAGGAATTCGGATTCCGCCCGTTCCGCAGCGGCGACCAGCGCCTCCCCGGCCCCGGTCAGCACGCTGCCGGTGGTGTGGCGCTCGATCAGCTTGGTCTTGAGACGGGTTTCGAGTGCGGTGATCTGTCGCGCCACGGTGGCGTGGTTCAGCCCGAGCCGGCGCGCGGCGCCGAGAATCTGGCCGCTGCGCGCCACCTCCAGAAAGATACGGACGTGATCCCAATCCATGGTCCGACTTTAATTTCTGCACATCGAAACCGCAATGCTTCGTATTGATGTGCGTTATCGATCATCGTCCTATGCCGCGGCCCGTCCACTGCGCGCATCGGCCCCCACGGACGGCCGAATATCAGCTCGAGGATCAGTTCATGGCTTCACGCATTCCCCATTACATCGACGGCGCCCGTGTCGACGGCCGCGCCGACGCCCGCACCTCCGCCGTCTACAATCCCGCGACCGGCCAGCAGACCGGCGTCCTGCCGGTGGCGACCGCCGCCGAAGTCGACCGCGCCGTCGCCGCCGCCAACCGCGCCGCGCCCGACTGGGCTGCGACGCCGCCGCTGCGCCGCGCCCGCATCCTCAACCGCTTCCTGCGCATCCTCGAGGACCGCATCGACGAACTCGCCCACGTCATCACCGCCGAGCACGGCAAGGTGTTCTCCGACGCCAAGGGCGAGATCCAGCGCGGCATGGAGGTGGTGGAGTTCGCGACCGGCGCGCCGCAACTGCTCAAGGGCGAGGTCACCGAGAATGTCGGCACCCGCGTCGACAGCCATTCGCTGCGTCAGCCGCTCGGCGTGGTCGCCGGCATCACCCCGTTCAACTTCCCGGCGATGGTGCCGATGTGGATGTTCCCGGTGGCGCTGGCCTGCGGCAACCCGTTCATCCTCAAGCCGTCGGAGCGCGATCCCTCAGCGGCGCTGCTTATCGCCGACTGGCTCGCCGAGGCCGGCCTGCCGAAGGGCGTGTTCAACGTCGTCCACGGCGACAAGGAGACCGTCGACGCGCTGCTGCATCATCCTGACATCGCGGCCATCAGCTTCGTCGGCTCGACGCCGATCGCGCGCTACATCTACGAGACCGCGGCGCACACCGGCAAGCGCTGCCAGGCGCTCGGCGGCGCCAAGAACCACATGATCGTGATGCCGGACGCCGACCTCGACCAGGCGGTCGATGCCCTGATGGGCGCGGCCTACGGCTCGGCCGGCGAGCGCTGCATGGCGATCTCGGTGGCGGTGCCCGTCGGCGAGAAGACCGCCGAGGCGCTGATCGAACGGCTGGTGCCGAAGATCAACGCGCTCCGCGTCGGACCTGGCACCGATCCCGAGGCCGAGATGGGACCGCTGGTGACGCGCCAGCATCTCGACAAGGTGCGCAGCTACATCGACGCGGGCGTCGCCGAAGGCGCCAAGCTCGTGGTCGACGGCCGCGGCTTCCGCATGCAGGGCTACGAGGACGGCTACTTCATCGGCGGCACCCTTTTCGACCATGTCACCACCGACATGAAGATCTACAGGGAAGAGATCTTCGGACCGGTGCTCAGCGTCGCCCGCGCGCCCGACTACGCCACCGCGGCGCAGATGATCAACGCCCACGAGTTCGGCAACGGCACCGCGATCTTCACCCGCGACGGCGACGCCGCGCGCGAGTTCGCCCATGCCATCAAGGTCGGCATGGTCGGCATCAACGTGCCGATCCCGGTGCCGATGGCCTTCCACTCGTTCGGCGGCTGGAAGGCGTCGATCTTCGGCGACCATCACATGCACGGCCCCGAAGGCGTGCGCTTCTACACCCGCCTCAAGACCATCACGAGCCGCTGGCCGACCGGAATCCGCGCCGGCGCCGAGTTCGTCATGCCGACCATGGGCTGAGCCCCCGTCGCCGCGGCGCTCGCGAGCGCCGCGGCTCTGCTTCTCCTGACACGAAGACCGGCCGCCGCGATGCTTTGCCGCGGCCAACGGGGGCTGCGCCCCGGACGCGGCCGGCACGTGCGACGATCGTCGATTGCGCCCCACCCGGCCTGCAACCCCAGCGACATTTCATCGCGCACAGCCGGCATCATCGCACCTTCAAAAAATCTTAAGATTCAACGTGGAAGCTGCTGTCGTCGCGCACTCCGCGGCATGGTTTTGATCGAGGTGGCCGGTTTTACGGGGCATGCCGGCCGCCGCGATATTTCAGGCTACTGGGCGACCCGACAGCAAGAACCGTGGATCAGGCCGCACCGACTTCCGACACCTCCGACGGCAACATCACAGCCGCTTCCCTGCAACCCGCGTGCGTCGAGTCCCACCTGGACCTCGACAACGGTCGGAACGACGATCCGTTGCTGGAAACGCTCGACGCGCTGAGCGAGGCGGTCATCATCCAGGACGGCAATCGCCGCATCATCGCGCGCAACGCCGCGTCCGCGCGCGTGCTCGGCGCGCGCGACGGCGCGCTGCTCGGCTGCGACGGCGCCACGGCCATTCGCGCACTGCGGGCAGACGGCACCGAATTCCCCGCCACGGAGTATCCCACCGTCATCGCCTGGCGAACCGGCGAGGCTCAGCACGCCGTGGTGATGGGGCTGCGGGGCGAAAGCGGCGCCATCACCTGGATCTCGGTGAACGCCGTGCCGATCCGCGACGACGCGGCTTCGGCGCCGCGGCGCATGATCACCTCCTGCAGCGACATCACCGCCCACAAGCTCGCCCAGGAGACCCTGCACGAAGCCGTCGGCGCGATTCCGGATGGCTTTGCGCTGTACGACTGGGACGACCGCCTGCTGCTGTGCAATGATGCCTACCGGCAGATCTATGCGGAGTCGGCGCCTGCGATCCAGCCGGGCGCATCCTTCATCGACATCGTGCGTTACGGCGTCGCCCGCGGCCAGTATCCCGAGGCCGGTGAGACCCTCGCGGAGCGCGAGGCCTGGATCGACGAGCGCATCAGGCTGCGCCGCCATATGCCGCGCGACGTCCTGCAACAACTGCCGGGAGAGCGCTGGCTGCAGATCCGCGAGCGCCGGACGCCAAGCGGCTACACGGTCGGCTTTCGCATCGACGTCACCGACCTCAAGCGCGAGGCGACCCGCCTGCAGGCCGCGATCGACAACTTCCCGGGCGATGTGTCGTTCTTCGAGCGCGACGGCGCGCTGGTCGCCTGCAACGACGGCTTCCGCACGCTGCTCCGCTTGCCCGAGAGCCTGTTCGCTGCCGGACTGCCGACACTCGACGACATCGACCACGCCATCGACACAATGCCGGCCGCATGCGAAGGCCGCGCCCTGCTCAAGCAGGATGCCGCGCGAATCCGCAGCGGCGAAGCGCACCTGTCGACCCGCCTCTGGCCCGATGGCCGCATGATCGAGGCCCATGGCACGCCGACCCGCGGCGGCGGCTACGTGCTGAACTACATCGACGTCACGGAACGCCACGCCGCGCAGCAGCGCCTGCGCGACAGCGAGCAGCGCGCCCGCACGCAGTCGGAGATGTTGCAGATCACCCTCGCCCATATCGGCCAGGGCCTGTCGATGTTCGATGGCGACGGCCGTCTGATGGTATGGAACAACCGCTACCTCGAAATCTACGGCATGTCGCCCGAGGTGGTCAGGCATGGCGTGCACATTCGCCAGATCCTCGAGCACCGCCGCGAAGCCGGCGATCTCGACATCGAGGTGGAGCCCTATCTCCAGGTGCTGCAGGACAAGGTCCGCGCCAACATCATCTCGCCAAGCATCACCCATATCCGCGGTGGACGCACGATCTCGATCGTCAACACGCCGATTCCCGGCGGCGGCTGGGTCGCCACCCACGAGGACATCACCGCCAAGCAAAGGGCCGAACTGCTGCTGGTGGAAAAGGCCGAAGAGCTGTCGCGCACCAACATGCGCCTCGATGCGGCGCTCTCCAACATGTCGCAAGGCCTCTGCCTGTTCGACGCCCAAAAGCGGCTGATCATCGCCAATCGCCGCTTCCGTGAGATGTATGGCTTGACCGATCAGCAGGGCCAGCCGGGCACGCATGTCGCAGACCTGCTGCGACAGCACCGCCTCCACCTGACCGACGAGGAGGAGATCGACGCGCTGGTGGAATCGATGCCGAATGCCGCCAACGAGATCACCCGGCTGACCGATGGCCGCGTGATCTCGGTCCGCCGACTGCTGACCCCGGACGACGGATGGGTCGCGACCCACGAGGACATCACCGAGCGGGAACGCGCCAGCGAACGCATCAGCCACCTCGCCTATCACGACGTCCTGACCGGCCTTGCCAACCGCGCCGAATTCACCCGCCAGGGCGAGCGCGCGCTGCAGGACGCGGTCGGCCAGAACGCCCTGATCAGCCTGCTGCTGATCGATCTCGACCGCTTCAAGGCCGTCAACGATACCTTCGGACATTCCGCCGGCGACAAGCTGCTGCAGCTCGTCGCCGACCGCATGCGCCAGAACGTGCGCGGGCGCGACATCGTCGCCCGGCTCGGCGGCGACGAGTTCGCCATCATCCAGGCCGGCGAGCCCGACCAGCGCGAGGGCGCGATCGCGCTCGCCGCGCGCCTCGTCGACACGCTGTGCGAGCCCTACCAGATTGGCGATCACCAGGCGATCATCGGCGCCAGCATCGGCGTCGCCGTCGCCTCCGACCGGCACGACACCATCGAGCAGTTGATGCACCGTGCCGATCTCGCGCTCTACCGCGTCAAGGGACAGGGCCGCAACGGCTACCGCATCTACGAGGACGGCCTCGACCGCCGCGCCGACGATCGCCTGCGCCTCGGTCAGGAGTTGCGCGCCGCCATCGCCAACGGCGAGCTGCTGTTGCACTACCAGCCGATCGTGTCGATGCGGGACCAGAGCGTGTGCGGCATGGAAGCGCTGGTGCGCTGGAAGCATCCGGTCCGCGGCATGATGTCGCCGGATCAATTCATTCCGCTTGCCGAGGAAACCGGCCTGATCGTGCCGCTCGGCGAATTCGTCATCCGCCAGGCCTGCCTCGACGCCAGCCGCTGGCCGGAGCATGTCACCGTCGCCGTCAACATCTCGCCGACCCACATCAAGCGCCGCACGCTGATGGACACCGTGACACGAGCCCTGCTGAAGGCCCGTCTTGCTCCCGAGCGGCTCGAGATCGAGGTGACCGAAACCGTGCTGCTGCAGCAGGACGAGGACATCCTGACCGAGCTCCACCAGTTGCGCAGTCTCGGCATTTCGGTGGCGCTCGACGATTTCGGCACCGGCTATTCCTCGCTCAGCCACCTGCGCATGTTCAGCTTCGACAAGATCAAGATCGACCGCTCGTTCGTCGCCGAGATCACCGAACGTCCGGACTCGGCCGCGATCGTCTGTGCCGTCACCGGCCTTGCCCGCAGCCTCGACATGAAAACCACCGCCGAGGGCATCGAAAACGAGGAGCAACTGCGCATGCTGCAGGCCGCCGGCTGCGCCCAGGGCCAGGGCTATCTGTTCGGCCGCCCTCAGCCGGTTACCGACACGTTCTTCTCGCTTTTCGCGGCGGCGCCGCTTCGACAAACCGCATGAGCTGACGATGTGCGCCACCAGCCTTCTTCGTGAACCATCATGAACCAGCAATCCCTCCTGATCGAACAGCTCGACAGTGCGCTCAGCGGCGCGTCAGCCGGGCGCGGCGTCCACATCCTGCAGCAGGTCACCGACCTGTTCCTCGCTGGTGCCGGCTATTCGCGGGAGCAGATCGAGCTGTTCGACGACGTGCTCGGCCGTCTCAGCGATGGTGTCGCCGCGCCGGCCCGTACCCAGTTGGCGCAACGGCTGTGCAACGTCGCAACGCCACCGCTGCGGCTGTTGCGGCGCCTGGCGCTCGACGATCTCAGCGATGTCGCGACGCCGCTGCTGGCGCATTGCCGTCACCTCGACGACAACCTGCTCGTCACCTGCGTGGAGACGCGCAGCCAGCGCCACCTGCTGGCGATCTGCCAGCGCCCGCAGGTGTCCGAGAGCGTCACCGACCGCCTGGTCGACCGCGGCGAGGCCGCCGTACTGCTGGCGATCGTCGAGAACACCGGCGCGCGCTTTTCCAACACCGGCTTCGGCGCGCTGGTGCTGCGCGCCGGCGGCAGTGACCCGCTGGCCATCAAGATCGGTGCGCGGGCCGACCTGCCGCGCCATCACTTCCTGCGGCTGCTGACCGTGACGCCGAGCACCCTGCACGAGGCACTGGAGGCCGGCCGCCCGCCCGACGCGGCGCAGATCCTGGTGTCGCGCGTCGCCGAAGCCGCCGCCCGGCAGGCGCCCGTCGCGCCCCACAACTATGCCACCGCGCTCGGTCGCACCCGCGCGATGCGCGGCTCCGACGCACTCGGCGAGCGCGAGCTGCTGCAGTTCATTTCCGATGGCAAGCTCGATTATGTCATCGCCGGCATCGCCGTGCTCGCGGAGCTCGACGTCAAGGTGGTCGAGGACGCCTTCATGCAGCCTCGCCACGAGGCCCTTCTGACTATCGTCAAGGCCGTCGGCCTCGGCTGGCCGACGGCAAAGGCACTGCTGCAGCTGCGTGGCGGCGGCGGTAACACTGAACTCGAACAGGCGCTGGCGAGTTTCGTGCGGCTGAAGCCGGACACCGCGCGGCAGGCGCTGCTGCTGAAGCAGATCACGCATTGATCATCATGCACCGTCACGCGGTCACGCCGGAAAGCGCACCACCGGCTTGACCGCCACGCCATGCTCGGAATCGTGGATCGCCTGATTGATATCGGCGAAGGAATAGAAGCGGATCAGGCGGTCGAACGGAAAGCGGCCCTGGCGGTAAAGCTCGATCAGCCGCGGAATGAATACGTCCGGATTGCTGTCTCCCTCGACAATGCCCTGGATCCGGCGCCCCGCCGTCATGATGTCGGGAAGGTTGATCGCAAGCTCCGAGCCCGCCGGCGAGGCGCCGAGGATGCCGCACGTGCCGCGCGGCGCGAGCGCGTCGATCGCCTGGCGCACCACCGGCAGCAGACCGGTCGTCTCCAGCGAAAAGTCGACGCCGTACCCGGTGATGGCGCGGATCGCGGCGACCACATCCGTGGCCCCCTGCGTGGTCCTGGCCTGGATGACGTCGGTGGCCCCGAGCTCCTTCGCCAGCGCCAGCCGTGTCTCGATGACGTCGACCGCGATGATCGTGCCGACGCCCGACAGCCGCGCCGCCATTACCGCGCTCAATCCGACCGAGCCCGCCCCGAACACCGCGAGCGTCTGTCCGACGCCGACCCTCAGCGCATTGATGATCGCCCCCGCGCCGGTCTGGATGCCGCACGCCAGCGGGCCGAGCAGCTCCAGCGGCACGTCGTCACGCACCCTGACGACGTTGCGCTCGTGACAGAGCGCGTGGGACGCGAACGACGACTGGCCGAAGAAATTGCCATGCAGATGCTCGCCCGGCCGCGACAGCGGGCTGGTGCCGTCCGGCCGGCTGCCGCCGAAATTGTGGCCGAAGAAATCGTGGCAGTAGCCCGGCAGATGTTCCCTGCAACTCGGGCAGTGGCCGCAGGAATTGAATGTCATCACCACATGGTCGCCCGGCCGCACCTTGGTCACCGCAGCTCCGGTCGCCATGACGATGCCCGCCCCTTCATGGCCGAGCACAATCGGCTGCGGCACCGGATAGGCCTGGTCGCGCATCGCGATATCGGTGTGGCAGATGCCGGTCGCGACCAGCTTCACCAGGATCTCGCCGTCACGGGGCGGCTGGAGATCGACCAACTCCAGCGACATCGGCGCGGCGGGAGCACGGGTGACGGCGGCAGTGATCTTCATCAGGGGGCGTCCTGGCTGCGGGCGAATGCTGACGAGCCATAGCATGGCGGACATGACCGCTCCTGCCCGACAGTGCTCGTCAGTTGCCTGATGGCGTCGGCGAGTGGTCGCTGCGCCTGATCCCGCAACACCGGCGAGCCGCTGGTCATGTGGTCTTCGCCACATCAGTTGCGCGACGAACCTCGACGGCGCCATCCAGGCGCCTCACCTCCGCCTGGCGAGCCTCGCCAGCACCGCACGCAGCTGGACGTACTCGATCTTGGAGGCATGGCGGCGGTCGAGCGGCATGGCTTCGAGGTGCACCACCGTGCCGATGCCGATCGCCCGGGCGCGCTGCCGCCAGTCATCGAGCGACGATGCCGGCCCGGTCAGCACGAGCAGCGGCTGCCCGGTCTCGTCACGATACAGCGCGGCGCTCTCGACATGCGGCCACTGCCGCGCCACCGCCTCGACCCCGAACGGAAACAGCCCACCGACCCGGCCTTCGAGCCGACCCAGCAACCACAGCCGCCCCTGCGCATCGAGCCGCCCGGCATCGCCGGTGCGGTGCCAGATCTCGCCGGCGTCGTCGGTCACCTTGGTCGCGGCGTCCTGCGCCGGATCGAGATAGCCCTTGTTGACATTGGGGCCGGTGACCAGGATCTCGTCGTCGACGATGCGCACGCGCACCTGCGGCGCCGGCGGCCCGGTGAGAATCCCCTGCCCTGCCGCCATCGCCGCCCAGTCGGCCGGCGCGATCTCACCGGCGGTGACATGCGCGATCGGTTCGGCCTCTGTCGAGCCGTACACCGAATAGACCTCGGCAACGTGCGCGGCGAGACGGCGCAGCAAATCCGGATAGACCGGTCCGCCGCCGGTCAGCACCGCGCGCACGCCGGGCGGGATATCACTGTTGACGAGACGCTCGCACAGCGCCGGCTGCAGCAGCATCCGCGTCACGCCATGCCGGCGCGCATGGGCGAGAATGGCATCGAGCGGTGCCTGCCGCGGCTTGCGCAGATCCCAGTTCGGCAGCACGTTGGTCGAGCCGAGATTGAGGCAGGCCAGCACGAACAGCGGGAACGCGCAAAGATCGACCTCGCCCGCCTGCGGCCTGAACAGCGGCGTCAGCCCCGCGACCTGCGCGAGGATGAAGCCGTGGGTATAGACGATGGCCTTCGGCCGTCCGGTCGAGCCGCTGGTGAAGAAGATCAGCGCCGGCGCCTCCGGCGGCACGGCCGCCGCGGCGGCGGCGACCGTCGCAATGTCACCCGTTACAATGTCACCCGTTTCAACCTCACCCGTCGCACGATCATCCGCGGCGATATCGTTCGCCACGCCTGGCGGCGGCGACAAGCCGCGGCGAATGCGCCGCAGCTCCGGCGCCAGCAGACCGATGACGCGCCACAGCGGCGGGGCGAGCCAGGCGTCGATATGAATGCGCGCGGCATGGCGCAGACCGGTGAATCCCATCGCCGGTTCGGGAAACACCACCACCGCGCCGATGCTCCAGAGCGCATAGAGACTGGCGTAGAGCGGCACCGCGACCTTCAGTGTCACCAGCACGCGATCGCCGGCACCGATCCCCGCACGGCGGAAATGACCGGACTGGGCCGCCACCATCCGCGCAAGCTCGCCATAGCTGACGCCCGCGCCATCGGAATCGATCAGCGCAGTGCGCGCGGGATGCTGCGCGGCGCGGCGGAAAAAGTCGGACACCAGCGTCATGACGGCCCACGGATTCGTGCCAGCGCGGCAGGGAACGAGGAAGGCTCTGACGGGAAAAGCTCCTGAAAGCGGAGCGGCAACAATGCACGAAATGAAATGGACGGACATCGCAACAGCACGCGCCGGACCGCACGCACCGTCCCGGCGATTCTTATCGGGTCGCCCGGGCGGTTGTCCAGACGACGCCGGCGGGCGCCGCCTGGACCGCCTGGCTCAGCCCGCGGCAACGGCGGCGACGGTGACCTGGCGCAACGCCTCGGCGGCGCCCGGCACCGTGGTGCGCATGCCCAGCCTGTCGAGCAGCCCGGCATCGTGGTCTTGCGTGGCGTTGCGCGTCGTCAGCAGCACGTTGCCGACGAAGATCGAGTTGGCGCCGGCGGTGAAGCACAGCGCCTGCAACTCGTCACTCATGCCGGCGCGCCCCGCCGACAGCCGCACAATGCTGCGCGGCATCAGGATGCGCGCCACCGCGATGAGGCGGGCGAACGCGATCGGGTCGGGCTTGTCCGCCGTCCGCGCCACCGGCACGCCGACCACCTCGTTCCACATGTTGATCGGCACGCTCTCGGGATGCGGATCGAAGCTGGCAAGGGTCAACAGCAGGCCGAGGCGGTCGGTGACCGCCTCGCCCATGCCGACAATGCCGCCGCAGCAGACATGGATGCCCGCGGAACGGACATGGGCGATGGTGTCGAAGCGATCCTGCATCGTGCGCGTGGTGATGATCTCGCCATAGTATTCCGGCGAAGTATCGATGTTGTGGCTGTAGTAGTCGAGGCCGGCCTCCGCGAGGCGTTCGGCCTGGTCGCGCGTCAGCATGCCGAGTGTGACACAGGCCTGCATGCCCAGCGCCTTGACGCCCGCCACCATCTCACAGACGCGATCGAGGTCGCGATCCTTGGGGCTGCGCCATGCGGCGCCCATGCAGAATCGGCCGGCGCCGGCGGCTTTCGCCGCGCGGGCCTGCGCAATGACGTCGTCCGTGCGCATCAGCTTCGATGCCTTGACGCCGGTATCGAAATGCGCGCTCTGCGAGCAGTAGCCGCAATCCTCCGGGCAACCACCGGTCTTGATGCTGAGCAGGCTCGCCGTCTCGATTTCTGCCGGATCGAAGAAGAGGCGGTGAACGTCCTGCGAACGATGGATCAGTTCGGGCAGCGGCAGCGCGTAGAGCGCTTCCGCCTCGGCCCGCGTCCAGTCGGACCGCACCATCTCGGCCGGTCCGTTGCGGGTGGCGAGACGTTCCATCACGCCGCCTCCTTCCAGCGCAGCACGCCGGCTGCGGTCACTGCGGCGAGCAGCACCTTGAGCAGGTCGCCCGGCAGAAACGGCATCACGCCGACAGCGAGCACCTGGTGCCAGCCGACGAACGACGCCAGCCACAATCCGCCGCACAGATAGATCAGGCCAAGACCTGCGACCATGGGCAGCAATGCGGCCGCACCGCCGCGCGCACCGATCCGCCGCATCCATTCGCCAGCGACCAGCGCTGCAATGACGAAGCCGGCAAGATAGCCGCCGGTCGGCCCGAACAGCGCGGCAAGGCCGGCGCCGCCATTGGCAGCACTCGCAAACACCGGCAGGCCCAGCGCCCCTTCGGCGAGATAAACCAGGATCATCCCGGCGGCGAGCCGTCCGCCGGCGAGCGCGGCGAGCAGCAACGCGCCGAACACCTGCATGGTCATCGGCACCGGCCAGAACGGCACCGTGGTCTTGGCCGTGGCCACCATCACCAGGCTGCCACCCGCGAGCAGCGCCATCAGCCGCGCCGCGTTGGCCAGCGGCGGGCGGGCGGGATGCCCCGGGACGATCGTTTCTTCTGACATTGCCTATCCTTTCAACCAAATCATAGATAATTATTGAAATTATCTATAATATTGCTCATAAGGATGAGGCTAATCAGGATGCGAGCCCGCTTCACTTGAAATCTTCATAGATAATCTATCAATGAGCGAGAAATTCGATCCGGTCGCGACCCGCATCGCCGCTGCCCTGACCGAGCAGATCATCACCGGCGAACTGCCGCCCGGTGCACCGCTGCGGCAGGATCATGTCGCGCACGCCTTCGGCGCCAGCCATGTGCCGGCGCGGGAAGCCTTTCAGATGCTGCGCGCCTCAGGCCTCGCGGTCAGCGAACCGCGCCGCGGCATGCGGGTCGCGCCGCTCGATGCCGGTGCCATCCGCGAAGTGGTGGAAATGCGTGCTGTGCTCGAACTGCTGGCGTTTCGACATGCCGCGCCGCGCTTCAACGCCATCCATGTCGCGACCATCGAGCAAGCCGCGCTCGCCGGCGAGCAGGCGGCGACGATCGTCGCATGGGAGGCAGCCAACCGCGACTTTCACAAGGCGCTGGTCGAACCCTGCCGGATGCCGCGGCTGCTCGCGACGCTGGAGCAACTGCGTCTCGCCAACTCGCGCATCGTGCTCGCCGCCGCGCGCTCGGCATCGTGGCGACCGCGCTCCAACACCGACCATCGCCGCATCGTCGAGGCGATTCGCGAGAAGAACCCCGAACGCGCGGCGACGCTGCTGAAGCAGCATCTCCATGGCATGGAACGCACCGGCACGCCTGCGACGCCGGAGAGCTGAACCGCGATCGTCATCGATCCGTCGTCGCATCGTCCGACTAATGGAATGTTCGCGCCGCAGATGACGGTTGCGGCGGCGGCTCGACATCTCCGGTGCTTGCACTACGATTTCGCCATTGAATAGACAGTGGGGAAACGACGTGACAACAACACCGATCTGGCAGTGGTCTGCCGTCGACACGGCCGCAGCCATCAGGGCCGGCAAGGTCAGCGCCGAGCAGGTCGTCGATGCACATCTGGCGCGCATGCACGCCGCCAACCCGGCGCTCAATGCCGTGGTGGTCGATCTCGGCGCGGCGGCGCGCAGTGCCGCGAAGGCTGCCGATGCGGCGTTGGCCGGCGCCAGGAAGCACGGCGAGGACGTCGGCCCGCTGCACGGCGTGCCCGTGACCATCAAGATCAATATCGACGTCGAGGGCCAGGCCAATTCCAACGGCGTGGTCGCCCTCAAGGACAATATTGCGCCCGGCGATTCCCCGGTGGTGTCGAACCTGAGGAAGGCCGGCGCCATCGTCATCGGCATGACCAACACGCCGGAATTCTCGTTGCGCGCCTTTACCGACAATCCGCTGCACGGCGCGACGCGCAATCCCTGGAACGCGGAGGTGACCTGCGGCGGCTCGTCCGGCGGCGCCGGCGCCGCGGTCGCGGCCGGCATCGGCACGATCGCCCATGGCAACGATATCGGCGGTTCGCTGCGCTGGCCGGCGCACTGCAACGGCGTCGCCACCATCAAGCCGACGCAGGGCCGCATCCCCGCGTACAATCCCAGCGCGACCGCCGAGCGACCGCTGATGGCCCAGTTCATGTCGTCCCAGGGGCCGCTCGCCCGCTCCGTCGCCGACGTCCGGCTTGGCCTGGAGGTGATGGCGCAGCGCGACCCGCGCGATCCCTGGTGGGTACCCGCCCCGCTCGAGGGGCCGAAGCCGAAAGGCCCGATCAAGGTTGCGCTGGCGAAGCTGCCGGCGGACATCGACGCCGATCCTGCCATCATCGCCGTGCAGCGCAAGGCGGCCGATCATCTGTCGAACGCCGGCTACGCCGTCAACGAGGTCGAGGTCCCCGACCTCGACGGTGTGTGGCAGCTGTGGGCCGACCTCATCATGAGCGAGGTCTGGACGCTGCAGAAAGACCAGATGCTGGCAGTCAGCAGCCCCGACTTCCAGAGGACGTTGAACGGCTTCGTCGCGCTCGCCACCCAGCTCGACAAGGCCGGCTACATGAAGGCGATCGCCGATCGCTCGCGCCATATCCGCAACTGGCTGGCGTTCCTCGAGGACCATCCGCTGGTCCTGGCGCCGACCACGGTGCAACCGACGCCGCCGGTCAACGCCGACCTCGCCGGCGACGCGCGGGTCAGGGAGCTGTTCTGGAACGACCTGCGCTTCATCTCGTCGATGAACGTGCTCGGCCTGCCCGCGGCCGTGGTGCCGGTCGGCCTGCACGACGGCGTGCCGGTCGGCGTGCAGATCGTCGGCTCGCGCTACCGCGAGGATCTCTGCCTCGACGCCGCGGCGGCGATCGAGCAGCGCGCCGGCCGCCTGGTCGAACAGCTGTGGGCACGCGGCTGACGCCGCAAGCTGTTGTCAGCTCCGCGCGGCGCCCGCCGCCGCGCGGGTGGCCACAACGTCCGTCGACGCCGGCGTCGCAACGGCCTCGGTAAACCAGCGCCACTGCCCGCCACCGGCGCGCTTGGCCGCATAGAGCGCCTGATCGACCTGATCGAACAGGCGCGCGGTTGAACCGGCCGGCAGCTCTGCCGGCGCCGCCGTGATCAGGATCCCCGCACTGGCGCCGATCCGCACCGGCTCGTTGAGCACGAAAAAGGGCAGGGATAGCGCCGCGACGACGCGCTTCGTGAGTGCCAGCGCGGCGGCCTCGCCTGCGGCCCCGTCGTCGATCCGGCTCAGCAGCATGAACTCGTCACCGCCGAAGCGCGCAGCAAGGCTGTCCGGCCCGATGCAGGTGTCGAGGCGCTCGGCGACCTGGCGCAGCAGCACGTCACCGGCCTGATGGCCGAGGCGGTCATTGACCGGCTTGAAGCCGTCGAGATCGACCGCAATGATCGCAATCCGGCCACGCGCCGCATCGAGCGCCGCGCAGAACGCCGCGCGATTGGGCAGGCCGGTGAGAAAATCCTGATGGGCCTGGCGCGCCAGCGCCTGCTTGGCCTCCAGACGCTCGATGAAGGCCGTGCTGAGATGCCGCGAAGCCTCGCGCAGGGTGATCCAGAACAGGATCAGCATGCAGGCGCCGAGCTTGTAGGGCATCTCCGGCCGGGACAAGCCCACCACGATCGTCGGCGTCAGCAGCAGCGCCGACGCGAGCAGCACGATCCATGGCCGCACTGCGGCCCGCGACACCATGCCAACACAAAACGAGATCGAGAGCCCGAAGGCGATCCAGGCGCCCGGCGCATCGCCGAGCCACAGCGCGCACGCCGACAGCATGCCCTGCGCAACGGCGAAGACCGCGGCTCCGATGCCGTAGATGTGCTCCCACCGCAGCACTTCCGCATCCGACAGCGGCCCCTGCCCGAGGCGACGCTGATAGGCCCAGAGGCTGTAAAGCCGCACGGCCCCGGTCAGCGCGATGGCGCAGGAAACAACGACATAGCGGATATCGCCGCTGATCACGGCGAGGCTGACGGCGCCGATGATCGACGTTCCGACGGTCGCGGCCACCTGCGGCAGCGACGTGAAGAGCATTTCGATGAGCTCACGCCGGATGCCCGGCCGCGGCGTCGTCGTCGAAGCGGTCTGTCCCATGGACGTACCATGATGGCGAGTCCCTAACGAGAAGTAGGGAGACAGCGCGCCATGGAACGGGCTTGTACCGAAGCTTAAGAGGAGATGAACGCGCCAGGGCCTGCCCTGACCCCGGCGCGAGCCGATCGCCACCGCGATCGACCGCGGTCAGCCTGCGCGTTACTTGAGCAGGTCGAGAAGACGGCTGACGGCGCTGCCGAAGCCCTTCAGCGAGATCTTGAACGCCGCCGGCTGCGCATTGCCGAAGGCCGCCGCCGCGACGTTGATCGCCGTGCCGGTCTTCAGCTTGCCGACCGTGGCCGCGTCGAAGCTGACCGGGACAAGGCAGCCGGCCGGCATGCAGGTCGAGAACGGCAGAGCCGCCCCCATCGCGGCCTCGTCGAGCTTGAGAGTCGCGCCCTGGGCGAGCGCGAGGCCGAACGGCAGCAGCAGGGCGCCCTCAAGTTTGCCGCCCTGGGCGCTGTGCAGCTCGAGCGCCAGCACGGTCTGGTTGCTCTGGCTGTTGGTCTGAACCTGGCGGATCACGCAGCTGACATTATTGTTCTGCGCCTGACAGGCAAGGCTCCAGTCCTGATAGCTCTCGACCAGCGACCCGGCGCCGCCCGGGAGCTGCGCCGCCCCGGCCGCCGACGACAGACACGCCGCGGCCGCCGTGAGGGCGAGGAGCGAGCGAAGGGGAGTCCGTGGCATCGTGGCCCGGCGGCGATCGGTCGAGTGCGGCATGGTCGTATGGAAATCCTGATGGGACACATCCGGCCCCAAAGCAGGACCAGCATGCCGTTTCCACCCTGCCGCGACGGCGTTGTCAATCACCGACGCCCGACGCGGCCGGAATCACTTCTCAATCAGCGCAAAAGGCAAAATCCGCTTTTGCCATTTAACCAAATCTGAATGACCTCCCGAGCCAATATCCGCACCCGCAGCGACCGCCCTTGGCGTGTCGTTTCACCGACCTCCGACGCAACCACGGCACAGACACAAGGGTGGATCAAGAACCATGAGCACGATCGGTATCCGGGGCACGTTCTTCGATTTCGTCGACGATCCGTGGAAGCATGTCGGCAACGAGCAGGCCGCGGCCCGCTTCCACCAGGACGGCCTGCTGGTCGTCGCCGACGGCATCATCAAGGATTTCGGCCCGCACGCCGAGGTCGCGCCGCGGCATCCCGGCCTCGCGGTCACCCACATCCAGGACCGCATCATCGTTCCCGGGTTCATCGACGGCCATATCCACCTGCCGCAGACCCGCATCCTCGGCGCCTATGGCGAGCAGTTGCTGCCGTGGCTGCAGATGTGGGTCTACCCGGAAGAGCTGAAGTACCGTGACCGCGACTACGCCCGCGAGGGCGTCAGGCGCTTCCTCGACGCCCTGCTCGCCAGCGGCACCACCACCTGCCAGGCCTTCACCAGCTCCGCGCCGGTCGCGACCGAAGAGCTGTTCGACGAGGCCGCCCGCCGCAACATGCGCGTGATCTCCGGCCTCACCGGCATCGACCGCAATGCCCCGGCGGAATTCATCGATACGCCGGAGAACTTCTATAACGACAGCAAGCGGCTGATCGCGCAGTACCACAACAAGGGCCGCAACCTCTACGCCATCACGCCGCGCTTTGCGTTCGGCGCCTCGCCGGCGCTGCTGGAGGCCTGCCGCCGTCTCAAGCACGAGCATCCGGACTGCTGGGTCAACACCCACATCTCCGAGAATCCGGCCGAGTGCCGCGGCGTGGTGCAGGAGCATCCCGACTGCCAGGACTATCTCGGCGTCTACGAGAAGTTCGGCCTCGTCGGCCCGAAATTCTCCGGCGGCCACGGCGTCTACCTCTCCGACAGCGAATTCCGCCGCATGTCGAAGGCCGGCGCCGCGGTGGTGTTCTGCCCCTGCTCCAACCTGTTCCTCGGCAGCGGCCTGTTCCGCCTCGGCCGCGCCACCGATCCGGAGCACCGCGTCAAGATCGCGTTCGGCACCGACATGGGCGGCGGCAACCGCTTCTCGATGATCCATGTGCTCGACGACGCCTACAAGGTCGGCATGTGCAACAACACCATGCTCGACGGCTCGATCGATCCCGTGCGCAAGGATGTCGCCGAGGCCGAGCGCAACAAGCTGTCGCCCTATCGCGGCTTCTGGTCGGTGACGCTCGGCGGCGCCGAGGCGCTGTATATCGACGACAAGCTCGGTAACTTCGCGGTCGGCAAGGAAGCCGACTTCGTCGCGCTCGACGTCAATGGCGGCCCGATCGCGCAGCCCTGGCACCAGTCGCTGATCGCCGATGGCCGCGGCCCGCAGACCATGGACGAAGCCGCAAGCCAGCTGTTCGGCGTCATGATGGTCGGCGACGACCGTGCCGTCGACGAGACCTGGGTGATGGGCAAGCGCCTGTACAAGAAGGCCTGAGCGGACGACGCCGATGGCCGCGAGCCGCGACAGCATCGACGGGCCGGTCGCGCTCGTCATCCAGCGCCGCATCGCCGACGAAGGCTTCGCTGCGTTCGCCCGCTGGAGCGGCGCGGTCGCCGAGCGGCTGAAATCCTGGCCGGGCTTTCTCGGCCAGGAGGTGGTGCCGCCACAGCCACCCGCCCATGTCGACTGGGTGCTGATCCTGCGCTTCGCATCCGCGGCCGCGGCACGCGGCTGGCTGCAGAGCGACCTGCGCGAAGAACTCCTCGCGCAGATTCGCCACCATTTCGTCGGACCGGAAGACATTCATCTCCTGCCCGACGCGGGCCAGCGCCAGGAGACCGCGGTTTCCGCCGTGATCTCCTTCAAGGTGCCGCCGGGCGCGGACGATACCTTCCTCGCCTGGCAACAGCGCATCCAGGCGGCCGAGGCCGAGTTCAAGGGCTTCCTGCGCCACAAGATCGAGCCGCCGATCCCGGGCCTGCACGACGACTGGATCATCATCCTGTCGTTCGACAGCGACGCCCACCTGTCGGCGTGGCTGGACTCGCCGGAGCGGCAGGCACTGCTGGCGGAAGGCGAGCGCTTCAACGCCGGCATGAGCGTGAAGCGGACGAGCTACGGCTTCAATTTCTGGTTTCCCGCCGGACAGGCCCCGGCGCCGGGCCCGGCGTTCATCTTCAAGTGCAACCTGCTCGTCCTGCTGGTGCTCTACCCCATCGTCTATCTCTGGGGGTTCTTCGTCAGCCGCCCGCTGATCGATGCCCACGGCGTGCCGTTCTGGCTGTCGCTGTTCATCGGCAATCTCGTCAGCACCCAGTTGCTGGGCTGGTGGGTGGTGCCCGCCGCCTTCAAGGCGTTCGACTGGTGGCTCAAGCCGACGGCCACGACGGGCCGGCAGATCGGCGGCTATGCACTCGTCGCCGCGCTCTACGTCGTCGCCATGGCAATCTTCGCGCTGCTGCTGGCGTGGAACTGGGGCAAGGGCTGAGCGCGCAGGGCATGGCCGCTCGGCCGCAGCGCCAGGCTGCGCACTCCCGCGCCGCATGCCTCGCCAGAGCGGCGAAGCCGTCCAGCCTCATCAAGACCTGAAATGAAAAAAGGCCTGCGCTCGTCGGGAGGTTTGACCCTCCCGAAAAGCGCAGGCCTTGTGTCTTCGCGTCACCAGCCGTAGCGGACGACGCCCTTGCCGCCGTAGGAGCGCGTCACGTTCGAGAACTCGCCCTCGAAGGTCGCCGCGGCCGACCAGCCGTTGAGCCAGACCTTCTCGACCGACGCGGTGACCAGAGCCGCTTCCGAGGCCTGCGCCGCGCCGTTGACGACGAAGCTCGCGCCCGGCAGTCCCTGGAACGACGCGGTGACCGAGCGGTCCGGGCTGAAGTCATGCACCCAGGCGACGCGGCCGCGCAGGTTGAGCAGGCCGTCCTGCAGGGCGTAGGACTTGTCGGCGCGCACACCGAGCTCGGTGCGCGTGTCGGCCGCGGTCCGCCGCGCATAGGCCAGCGCGAAGGTGCCGGCGCCGGCTGTCGTGCTCTCGCGATAGCCCGGCATGTCGAACGCAGTCGCCTGCACCGCCGCATAGGGCGTCAGGCCGATGCCGCCGGTCCACGGCGCGGCGACGCGGTAGCCGCTCTCGACGCGGCCCGAATACGCCAGCGCATTGAACGCCGAACGCAACCGGTCGACGCCGTTGGCGGCGACAGTGCGGTCCATCGTGACATCCTGCCAGCCGGTGGCGACCGCGGCAGTCACGTATGCGGCGCCCTGCGTGTGGTGGACGAACGCGCCGGCCTGGAACAGGTCGGAGCGGCCCGAGCCAAGGCCGCTGACGCCGAAGTTGGTGCCGCCGCCGCCGAGCGCGAAGCCAGCGACCGTGTCGCGCGAGAAGCGATAGTCGGCGCCGACGGCCGTGCCATAGACATTGGCGGTGGCCGAGCTCGATCCAGTGGTGGCGTTCCCGTCGGTCGTCTGCGAGCCGCCGAAGCCGGCCACCCACACACTCCACGGCTGCGTGCAACCGGCGCCGCGCGGCGCCTTGGCCGGCAGATCCGCAGCCCCGCAGGTGCCCTGGCCGCGGCCAGCGGCCGACTGATCGGTCAGCGCTCCGAGGAACTGGCCCATCGCGCTGAATGTCGACTGCTGCGCACCGGTTGCCACCTCGCCCGTGAGCTGGGTCAGCGACGCCGGCGCCATCGTACCGAACACCAGCGGAATGCTCCCGTTGCGATCGAAATAGCCCGACAGCGCGCCGCCGACACTACGCTGGTTGCGCGTCAGGTTCGGCCCGAAGTCCAGCGCCATCGTCAGGTAGGCGTGGGTCGCATCATAGGTCAGCGACGACTGGAAGTTCGTCGGCAGCGTGGCGTTGACGGTGCCGTTGAAGCCGCCGGAGACGCCGCCATCAGCGGTCATGATGGTATAGCGCTTGGCGATGTTGCTGCCGCCGATGAACGATGCGGTGACCGTCGAGCCGCCCGGCATCGCCTGCCCCGTGACATAGGTCGACGACGACTTGGTGTCGAACAGGTTGATCACATAGCTCGCACCGGACTGCATGGCGAGGTTGCCGGTGATCGTGAGCATGCCGATCGGATTGGTCGTGTTGCCCGGCGACAGCGTGCCGCCGGAAGCGATCGTCGTGACCGCCGGCGGATCGACGATGCCGATACCGCTGAGGATCGCGCCCGATGCGACCGTGACATTCGACGAGCTGGCAATCGAACCATCGACCTGCAGCATGCCGCCGGCGATGGTCGTGCCGCCGGTGTAGTTGTGCAAGCCGGTCAGGATCAACGTGCCCCCGCCGCTCTTGACCAGGCCGCCGGGGGTGTCGCCATCGCTGATGGTGCCGGTCAGGATGGTGGTCAGGCCGCCATTGACGTTGAAGTTCGAGATGCCGGTCAGTGAGAAGGCATTGGCGATAAGGCGGTTGCCCTGGAAGTCCAGCGTCGCGCCCTGGGACATGTTCACGGTGCCGGTGCCGAGCGCACGGTCGTTGGCGACCGCCAGGGTGCCGCCAGTGACGTTGGTGCCGCCCGAGTAGGTGTTGGCATTGGTCAGGACCTGCGTGCCGCTGGCCTGGGTGAGGCTGCCTGCACCGGAGATCACGCCCGCGAAGGTGTTGGTGCCCGAGCCGTTGAGGGTCAGCGTGTTGCCGCCCGACAGCATGATCTGTGCATTTCTGCCGCCGGTCAGGTTGTTGAGCGACTGGTTGTAGCCGTTGGTGTCAAACCGGCTCTCGACATCGACCGCGCTCGACGACGCGAGGACGTTGGCGGCGCCCGCCTGCAGCGTGCCGCTCTGCACCAGCGTGGTGCCGGTGAAGCTGTTGCCGGGATTGGACAGCGAGACGAGGTTGTTGGCCGCGATGACGAGATTGCCGGCGCCCGTGAGCTTGGCAGCGAGATCGGCGTTGCTGCCCGTGGCGCCGACGTCTTCGGTGAGCGTGAGCTGCTTGCCGGCCTGCAGTGCGAGCTGCGTCAGGCCGTAGCCGACATAGAGGCCATCCTGGTTGGCGCCGGTGGTGAGGTTGTAATTGTAGCTCGCGACCGCAACCGTCTGGCCGTTCTGCTGCAGGTTGACGTTCTGAGCTGCGGAGATTGTGTTGCCGTTCTGGTCCTGCAGCGTCAGCCCGGCGCCCGAGCCGTTGACGGTCCCCGAGGCCGAAACGAGCTTCAGCCCGGCATTGGCATGGCTCTGCTGGAACAGCGACAGGCTGCCCGACGGGGTCGCAGCCGGCAGCACGTAAGTACCGGGAATGTTGACCCGGATCGTTCCGGTGCTGCTCACATCGAGCGATCCGGTGTTGATCAGGCTGTTGGCGCCGGTCCGGGCCGGTGCCGTTGCGTCGAAGATGACGGTGCCACCCATAACCGCCAAACCGCCGATGGTCTGGGTTCCGGTGCCGACAGTCGTGACGTTGCCGCCGTTCAGCGACAGCTTGGCGTTGGTCAAGGCCGCGGTGTTCACGCCCGACAGCGCAAACGTGTTGTTCATGAGTGCGACCGTGCCGGCGAAGCCCGTGCCGGCAGCCGCGTCGAACGCAAACGCGCCGCCTGTACCCGTGCCCAACAGCTGCCCGCCGCCCGTGAGAGCATTCCGGAACGTAAAGGCGCCGCTCGTGCTGGCCTGAAGGACGCCACCGGCCTGGATGTTTACGGCGCCCGATCCGAGGTTATAGGTACTGTCCGTAGCCGACGCCGCCACGACAATATGACCGGTCGAACCGACAGTCGTCCCGCCCGAGTATGTGTTGTTGCCCCAAAGGTTCTCTACCCCGTTCGAGACCACCAGACCGCCGGTGCCGATGATCGAACCGTAGAAGACATACGACGCACCCAACGCGTTGTTCACCGTCAGGGTCTTGCTGCCGAGGGCGACCGTGCCGGTGAAACCGCCGCCGAGAGCCTTGATCGTTGCCCCCGCGGTCGTCCCGGAAATATCGAATGTTCCGCTGCTGACGGTCACACTGGAGGAGCTGGCGATCGATCCGGCACCGGTCAGCGCCAGCGTGCCGCCGTTGATGGTGGTGGCGCCGGTATAGCTGGCGGCCGCTTTCAGGTTCAGCGTGCCCGCGCCGGTCTTAGTCAGACCCCCGTCGTTACTGCCGCCCGAGACCGCGTTGGCCACCGTCAGCGTCGTCCCCGAATCCGTCAGGACGGTGCCTCCGGAGATGCCCATCCTGAGCAGGTGATTCATCGTGAACGACGCGGTCGTCTCCAACGCGCCACCGCTCAGCGTGAGCCCTCCGCTGAATGACCCGAGGCTTGCATCCTGTGAAATCGCAAGCGTCCCCTGCTGGACGCTCCAGGCGGTCCCAACGGCAGTCTGCACACCGGTCAGCGTCCAGGTGCCCGCCCCCGTTTTCTCATAGATCCGGAAGCCCTGGTACTGTGCGCCGATCGTGGAAACATCGAAAGTCCCGTTGGCTGCGCCGCCGAGCAGGAACGTGCCATTGCCGGTCTGATCCACGACATTGCCGTTGATCGCGGAGCCGCCCCACAGCTCGAGCGAATTATAGCCACCGGTGAAGGTGATGGCATTGACCGGAGCGCCGCTGTTGCCGGAGCCATAGCTACCGGCGTTGATCCTGCCGTTGTTGGTGATGGACAGGTTGCTGCCGATGATGGCGGCGCCGCCCGCACCGGCGCTGTCCCTGAGACGCGTGGGGCCGGGAGAGCCGGCGAGACCGCCAGCCGCACCGCCGCTGCCGGCGCCGCCACGGGTGGGATCGCTGGCATTCGCCGTGCCGGCACCGCCCGAGCCGCCATTGATCGTCCCGTTGTTCACGATGGTGAGACCCGAACCAAAGATACCGGCCCCGCCGCCGCCGCCTGCGCTGGAGAGATAGTAGACGCTGCCATCGCCACCGTTGCCGCCGGCGATCAAGCCATAGTTGATGACGGTGCCGCCGCTGCCGATGAGGCCCGCGCCGCCGCCGCCGCCGCTGCCGCTGCCCGACGAAGCGGTGTTGCCCATATGGGTCACATCGATGTTGCCCGCGCCGCCGGCGCCACCGGCACCGCCGAAGATCGAACCGAAGTTGGTGAGGTTTCCTCCCGTGATCAGCCAGGCGTCGCCGCCGCCGCCACCGCCGCCGCCGGTGCCGGTGCTGCTCCCGGTGCCGCCGTTGCCGCCGTCTCCCCCCCTCGTTATTCCGGGGTTGGTGACGGTGCCGTTTGTTGAATTGGCAAGACCGCCGCCTCCGCCGCCCCCGAAGTCACCATCGGCGCCGGCGCCACCCTGGCCGTTTGCATTGCCCGCCTGACCCGGGTTACCCGCACTGGTCTGGTACACCGCGCCGCTGTCGCCGCCAGCACCGCCCGCGAATGCAGGACCGATGTCGAACGACAGTGCCAGCATGCCGACCAGCGCGGTCGATCCGAGCAGCGCGCGGCGCCGCCTGGCGATCTGCAAACGAGCGGCATCGGTGTGGCGTCGAGAGGTCCGGATCATCTTCTGCATGGCGAGCAAGCCGCTCCAACTTCACTAAAATTGACAGAACTTTGGCGAGACAACCTTTACCTGCCTTCAAGCTGATGTTGAGCGCCGATCCGCGCGCGCGATGTAAGCGCATGTAAGGACGCGGGCCCGCACGCGGAGCATCGGTAACGCTCTGGTCACCATGCGCGATCGCAGTGTCGTCTCTCTATTGGTGCGCACGCCGGGAATTGGGAGCGGTACGCGCGCAGGCTGCGGGCCTCAGCGCGGTCGCCGATCCCGGCGACATCCGGTCTTCGCAGCATCGCGAATGGCTGCACGCATGCCTTGCCCGCTCCACACGATCGCCGCTGGCAAGCACGATGCCCAGGTCTGATGTACGCGCCTGACAATCAGGTCGGTAGCCGCGTGCACGATTTGCTTGCGAGCGAGTTACGTATGCGCTGGCATCGCCTCGCCAGCGATAGCGCACCACACGTTTGTCGGTGCGGGAGCGTGGGATGTCGGAGAGCAAGCCTCCACGGGAAAAGCAACCGGCCAGCCATTTGGCACGAGTACGCGATCGCTGCCCATCTGATCGCTCCCCATGTGTTTGCTGCCGATGTATTTGCTCGCGATGTGCGAGGATGCCGCCCGGCCGCGGCATCGATCGTCGAACGACGACAGCGATTCTGTCGATCGATCACTGGCGAGACCGGGAAGGCATCAGCGCCCCGCGAGCTTGCGCTTTTCCTCCTCGGTCAATCCACGCGTATCCTGCTCGGTCAGCGGACCGTAGCCGACGACCCGGATCGAATCCTCGGGATTGTAGCTCTGCCGCCCGGAGCTCGGCGGGCGCGGCTTGTCGTCATGGCCGTTTTCTTCTCCCGAGCCGCCACCATAGCCGAGCACCTCGACCATGATGATCGATGCCACGCCGTCATTGCGTGATGGCGGCGCCACGGTCTGCTGAGTGGCCGCGGTGGTATTCGCAGCCGCCGTCAAAGCGGCCGTCGGCGGGCCCTGCACCGTCGGCACGCCGGTCGCGTTGCCCTTGACCTCGAGGTTGGCGGCGTTGACGACCTGCAGCGCCGCGAAGGTGACGTTACCCGACACCCGGACGCCGGCCTCACCAAGATCGATCCGGCCAAGCGGAGCAACGAGGTCGACGTTGCCCGGGGGCACTTCGGCAGAGGACTGCAGCGTCGCGATACCGGCGCCCGTACTCGGCACCTGCGGTGACAGGGCGATATTGCCATAGGCATCGACGAGGCGCCGCAGCGGTGTGTAGACCTGCGTCGTCTTCGAGCCTCGGCCCGCGTTGATATCGCCTTCCGCCGACCATGCGATGATATCGCCACCGCCTGTCGTCATGATGCGGGAGAGCCCGAGCAGCAGACTGCCCTTCGAGTAGGACTGGATATTGCCGGCACCCTGCGTGACCAGTCCCGCCGATGCCGGCGGCACCTGGCCCTCGACACCGACGATGAGCTTGCCGCCCGGTGCCAGCATCTGGATGTCGCCGCCGAAAAGTGTGCGGACGCCGGAGCCGCCGAACAGCGTGATATCGCCCTGCCTCTGGATCGGGGCGCCATCTCCATTCGTCTCCGGAAACAGCGTGGCGATCGCAAGCCGGCCGCGCAGGTAACTGCCGGAGCGCGCACTGGTATCATCCTTGTACTCGCGGCCACCCGCGGTGAGTTCGGCAAAATACACAGTCCGCAGGAACATATGCTGCTGTTCCGCCGGCAGGGCCAGGAACGCGGCGAGCGCATCCTGCTGGCTGCCGGCGTAGCCGTAGCGTGACCGCAGCCACATCTGCATCATCGCGTTGTAGGTGAAGCCGCTCCGTTCGTCCCGGCTCAGCCGCAGGAAGTGCGCGGTCGCATCGCCCTGGCTTCCCGTGTAGCCGTGGTCCTTCAGCCAGGCATAGAGCAGCGGACTAGAGGGATAGGTTGCCCGCAGATCAGCCGGCAGACTGCTGAAGAAATCCAGTGCGCTGTTGTCGTCGCCGGTATAGCCGGCCCTGGTCTTCAGCCACACCTTCAGGTCCGCCAGCGTTGCGATGGTATCCGCACTCTGTACTGCCTTGCCGGGCTGATCGGCGAGCGGCCGCGACGCATCGGCGCGGTTGGCCGGGTCGAGATAACGCGCCGCGAACGCGGCATAGTCGGGCGCGCCCGCACCACCGACGCCGGCCATCATCGTCACCGACGCGCCCGGACGCGCGTCGCCGGCAACGATCGCGCCGATGCTGGTGAGGCCGCCCCTGTCCGCCTGATAGACGTTGCGACCGGCCGAAACTTCCAGCACACCAGGACCTGCAATGTCGAAATTGGCATAGACGACATCGCGTCCCGCGGACACGATCGAGACATCGTTCGGATCATTGTGCACGATCAGGTTGCCGCGCGACTGCCAGCCCTGCAGCGCGCTTGTCAGCAGGACGCCGGGCGCAAGGCCGGCCCCGACGATGTCTCGCCCGGCGCGCGCACGGACGGGAGCCGACGCACTGTACCACGTCCGGAGCA
This sequence comes from Bradyrhizobium sp. U87765 SZCCT0048, assembly GCF_018131225.1. Lineage (GTDB taxonomy): Bacteria > Pseudomonadota > Alphaproteobacteria > Rhizobiales > Xanthobacteraceae > Bradyrhizobium_A. The sequence continues at coordinate 465,125 of NZ_JAFCMM010000002.1, forward strand.
GATCGCCGGAGGTCAGCGTCTCGCCGACGCGCAGGCCGACAAGATCGCCGTCACGCGCATAGAAGCGGACGGGATCGGCATCCGGAACGCGATTGAGCGCAAGCGCCGCAGTGTTCGGCCCGAAGACGAACAGCGACAACGGGACGGGATTGTTAAAGCTATCGACGACGCCGTTCTGCGAGGCATTCGTGACGATGACGCGCCCCAACGGATCCGTGGCGTCTCCCGCGAAGGCCGGATTGAAGGGCGTCGGCAAAGCCGTGCCCGAGCCGGACATGCTGAACGAATATTGACCCGCGTAGATCGATCCAGCCGCCAGCATTTCCAGCGTTCCGCGGGACGACGGAGCGAGGATGACGAATGGCGGTATGAAACTCGCGTCGCTTCGCAGGAAGGGCAATGCGCTGACGCCATAGTAGATGCTGCCGCCGAGCGCCGCCGCGCGCAGGATCGACGGATAGATGAACGATCCATCCGCCATGTTCTGATCGCTGTTGCGCGACGGATCTTCGGCCACCGATGTGCTGGGAGTGAGGTTGCCGCCGGCCGACAGCAGATTGATCGCGGTATGCGCGCTCCAGAGTGAGAACCAGCTCCGCCCGCCACCGGGATAGCCGATGCCCCCGGCAGAGAACGCCGAATGGCCTGGTGACATCGAACGGCCGGGATCACCGGCACCGCCGAGCACGAGATCGCCCAGCGTATCCAGATAGACGGCCGAATCGCCGGGCACCACGGTGAGGCCGGAGCGCGCATAAGACGACGTCGCCGTGAACGGATCGACGCCGCGCGGATCGAAAGCATCGTTCAATCCCGGTCCTGAGCGGTACGTCAGCGCGATTCCGCCAATCGACGCCGCCGCCACATGCAAGCTCCCGCGAAGGTCGATCAGCGCGCCGCCGAGGGCGTGTTTTTCCTTGTCGTTGGACAGCGCGAGATTGGGATTGAGCGCCCCGGCAACGCGCATGTCGATATCGCCGCCACCGGTGAGCACCAGTGTCCCGTCGGCTCCGACACGGCCGGTGCTGCCGACAGCGACGACCAGACCCTGGCTGCGGGCCTGACCGTCATTGGCGAACTGACTGCCTCGCAGCGTGATCGCACCGGCCTGGCCGCCGACGCGGATCGCGACATTGCCGCCGCCCAATGCGCCGATGCCGGTAAAGCCGAGCAGATCCGGCCTGTCGGACGTCTGGTATTGCGCGCTCGCAACATAACCGCCGAAATTGATCCACCACGCTGTCGGGATCGAGCTGTCGACAGCGGTGGTGCCTGTGCCCTGTCGCCACAGCCAGTTGCCGACAATCACGCTCGACGGCGTCTGCCGGTTGGCGGCGGCCTGACCGACGATGTCGCCAATCAGATTGCCACCGGCCGCGATCAGAATGTTGCCACCCTGGTCCGGATACCAGGCCCGATAGACAGAGAGCGCGTCGGCGTAGTCCGATGTCTTGGGACCGAGGATCGTGCCGTCGGCGAGCGATCCCCGCGCGCGCATGTACGCCGGATCGACCGCCGTCGCGGTGCCCGCCGTGTAGACGCCGTAGAGCGACTCCATCCGGATATCGCCGGCGGCGGCGAGAACGAGATCGCCGGTGCCGGTGCGAACGACACTGAAGGACGGCGCCAGCGGCACAGGCGTGCCTGCGTCCGCGCACTGGCCATCGAAGTCACAGTACCACATATCCTCTGGAAGGACCGGAGCCTTCTCGGGTTGACCGGCCCAGTTGTTGGGAAGCCAGACTTTCTTGTCCGGTCCGGGCGTCGCGGTGTAGTGCGTGTCCGCGAGCCTGATCGCGCCGGTCGCGCGGGGGTCCAGCGCCTGCCGGTCGGCCGCCTTGAGGTCGGCGCCGGCGATAAGGCTGACCGACCATGACGACGCACCGGCGCCGAGCATGGGTGCGACCGCCCAGTTCTGCCCGAGCTTGCCGCCCGTCGGGGCGCGCAGCTCGACCGGCAGGTCGCCCACGAGCTTGACGTCGGTCATCGACGGTATGCGCGCGCCGGCCGCGAGCGTCACTGCTCCCGTCAACGTCATGTCGACCGGCAGCGGCACTCCCTTCGGCCAGACTGTCACGACAAGACTCGCCGGTGTCCGTAGCACCGTGCCGGCGCCGAGCTTCATGCCCGCCGTCAGCATCACCGCCTGCGGCAGAACCGTCCCCGCGGCATATGCGACTGTGCCGTCGGCGTTGACGATGGTGGCGCCGACGACGGTCCCGGCGGACAGAACCAGCGTGCCCGTCAGCGTCGCCGTGGCAGGCAGGAGAGTTCCGGCCGGCACGGCTGCATTGAAAGTCGCAGGCAGATCGTAGTTCAGCGTCGCACCGGCCTTGAACACCGTTCCGCCATTCAGCGTCACGGAGAGGGGCAGAACCAGATCGCCGCCGAACGGCACCACGCCCGTACCCAGCACCCAACCGTTGTCGTCCGGTGTCGATGGCGGCGGCGCGAAACCATCGGTCATGCTGCCGTGAATATTGAGATCGCCAGCAGTGCGGATAGCCAGCGTGCCGGGCTCGCCGAAGCCGCGCAGCGCCGGATCGAGCCGGCTCGAGCCCGGCCCATACCGGTAGCTGGACAGATCGATATCGCCCGCGATGGTGAGATCACCCTTCGGATTGCCGGCGCTCACCTTGCCGATGATCTCGACACCGGGCCGCAGGTGATAGCTGCCAAGGCCGGCCAGGCGGTTGCCGAGCGCCGCATTGCCCAGCGCCGCGTCGACGAAGGCGCGGCTGTCGCCATCGATCTCGTCGAGATAGCCCTGCGTGATCTGCTGCGGCCGATATCCCGTGACGTCCGGCGTCGATGCCACCGGTGCGTCGTCGTAGCTACGAAAGCCGTTGACGACAATCGTCCTGGCTCCCTGGATGTGCGGCACGCCGATCACGCTGACCGCGATATCGCTGGCACCGTCGACGCCCCGTCCACCGGCCGCCACGCCCGCCCCTCCGAGACGCGGCGCATTGAGCGTCAACGTGCCGCGGGCGACGCCATCGTTGCCGGCCGTGACCGCAGTGCCGGTGCGCAGATCGATGCTCGCCGTGCCTCCGAGCACCAGGGTTCCCGCACGCGATGTCAATTCGACCACCGCGCGGTTGGGACTGTCGATGATCTTGCCATAGCTGTCGACGCGCAGGCCGGTGCCATGCGCATCGAGCGTGCCGTTGATCGTCAGGTTGCCCATGGCGGCCAGGCGGATCGTACCGACCTGAACTCCGCTCGCATCGATCTTGCCCGCGACCGTCAGGTCGCCGCCATCGAGCGCGATATCAACGTTGCGCGCCCTCACCTCGTCACCGATCGTCAGACTGCCCTGCCTGATCTGGAACTTGCGACCGCCGGTGACATCGCCGGCGTTGAGGCGGGTGTTGAGCCCGGCGAAATCGGCCAGCGTCTGGGCCCGCACGCTGATTTGGGCGGCATCGTAGGGCGCGAGGGTGCCACCGGCGTCGTACCAGCCTGTCGCACCGCCGCGGATCGTGCCGGCGAGATCGACATGGCCGGCCCCTTCACCCAATGCCGTCACCGTCATGGTGCCGCCACGATTGAAGCTGGCGGACAGGTCGATCATCGACCCGGCGGCCTGGGCGATATTCCCGGCGCTGCTCGCCATCACGAGGTCACCGCCCCAGCTGTACCTGGTGACATCGTAAATCTGCACCGCGCGCCCCGACAGATCGAGACGCGCCGCGTTGCCAAGCGCGATGCCGTCCGTTGCCGTGAGCACCAGCCGCCCCGACGGCAGCACGATCGCGGTATCCACGGAAAGCGACTGTGCCGTCAGTTCGAGTGTCGCGCCGAGCGCTGCGATCGCCGGCGCCCCGGCGCCGGCTGGTCCCGTCGCGGTGATCGTGCCGCCGGCCGTGATGCGGTTCGTCGATCCCGCAGCACCGGTGAGCAGCGGCGTCATGAGCTTGAGATTGCCGCCGGTGTATTCGAAGCCCGTGCCGGCGACGTAGCCGGTCTGATATTGGTGCACGGCGAGCGTACCCTTGCCGTTTGCCGTGATGCGCTCGCTGGCCGCGATGCCGACATCGGCAAATCCAAGCGCGAGACGATTGTCTTCGATGGTCGTGCTGGCCTGCGAGTTGGGCGCAGCGCCGAAGACCACGCTCCTGGCCGCGATGTCGAGGCGACCAGCGCCGAGCATATCGGCCATCGCCGCCCCCGGCGCGGCGTGCGCCCCTGTCCAGATGAATTCGTCGGCCCGGATGGTGGCGACGTCCCCTGCCACACCGTAGCCGTAGATGGCTGGTGTCCCCAGCACCAGCCGCCCGACCTTCGACGCATCCAGCGCGACCGTGCCGAAGACATTGACGGCGTCGCGCGCGTTGAGCACGAGCGCTTCGAGCGCCGGCGCTCCGATCGCAGTGTTTCCCGCGAACAGCCGTGTCAGCAGCGACTGGTTGAGCGAAAGGCCAGCCGGCAGCCGCCCGGACGCCGCAGCGGCAGCGAGATGAGCCTCTTCGCCGAGATTGATGGCCGACAGGGCGAGAACGAGATTGCGGGTGCCGTAGGACACGTTGCTGGCGATGGTGAAAGCGCCCGATGTCGCGACGGCGATGGTGCCCTCTGACACCAGCAGGGTCGGCCGGTCGCAGGCAGCCGTCACACAGCGGCCGATCGTGATGTCGACCGTGGAGCCGCCATTGCCTGCTGACGGCTGCAGCAGGTTGATCCAGCCGTTCGACAGAGCGAGAATGCCATCGCCGACGAACACGAAGCCGTCGCGGGAATCATAACTCGATGCGCCACGGCCAACCGTGCTGATCGACGCGCCCTCCTCGATGACGCCGCCTGTCATGATGACGTCGGCAGCCGAGATGCTGGCGCCGCTGCGCACAACGAGATTGCCGCCCCCCTGAATGGTGGCAAACCGACCGGAGGCGCCATAAATCGTCGTGAGGGTGCCATTCAGCACCAGACGCGGCGCGGCGAGCTTGCTGAGCTCGTCGCCATAGACCGACGCCTGATAAGGAATGCCGGGATCCGCGCTCTGTCCCGCGGCGAGGATTTCGCCAAGGCCACGGACGGTGACGGTGCCGCCAAAGCCATCGCGCCCTGCAGCCGGCGCCATCCGCAGCTCGCCATCGAAGCGCAATTGCCAGCGGTCATCGACGACCGCCGGCTTGGCGAGCAGGATATCCAGCGTCTTCGCGTCGACGGTCAGCATCGCGCGCGGCACACCGATGCGGGCCGCATCGGCTCGCGCGAAAGCGTCGTAGCCCATCTCGTTGTAGGAGGAATGCGTACGCACGACGCTGCCTGGCGTGATGGTCACCACGTTCGGCACCGAGGCGCTGATCGCGGTATGGGCGATGCCGAGCGTTCCCCCGGTGACCCAGGAGCCGTCGCCGAGCGGCCCCGTGCCGACGCCGCCGATCTGGCCGACTGCGCCGATCTCGATGCGGAATGCACCGGGCAACAGCGCATAACTCGACGGCATCAGCATATAGGTGCCGCCCGGCAGGCCCGGCACGCCGTCCGGAAGGGTGATCTGCTGGCCCATGACGGGCAGCCCGTAACCCGCTTCCTGCACCATCGGTGCGTAGCTGGAAGCACGGCCCGGCACGATCGCGTAGACCGCATTGCCTTTGCTGCTGTAGCTGTACGCCGGATTGGCGTTGACGAGCGGCGTGGTCAGGATATCGACCGAGCCGCCGCGGCCGGAAATGAAGCCTGCCCCCATCAGTTCGCCGCCGCCGGACAGGTCGAGAATCGCGCCTGCCTTTGCATTCAGATGCGTGGTCGATAACCTGATACCGCGCTTGAGATCACTGCCGGCCATGCCCCCGACGCCGTCGAGCACGATCGGGCTGCCGTTGTAGCGATAGACCAGGCCATCGGCGGTGCCGCCATAAGGCATCACAAGTCCCGCGCCGCTCACCGACGTGATGCTGCCCGCAAGGAGATTGACCGCATCGGCCTGCGCCTGACCGCCGCGACCGACTGTGCCGAGCTGCACGCTGCCGAACGGTGCCCGCACCACGCCGCCCTGGTTGACGGTCTCCGCGCCCATGTACAGCAGGCCGAACGCCGAATAGGGCATGTCGGGGACGCCATCGCCGTATCGTCGGATGGTCAGCACGCTGCCGTGGAGGAAGTTGTTGATGTCCGTATAGCCGGCAACGATCTGCGCCCCGACGCCTGTCGCCGGATAGATCTGCGCTGCTGTCAGCGTGATGTTGCCGCGCGTGGCGAGCTCCGTGGTCAACACGCTGGATGCGATGCCGAGACCCGGTGTGCCTCCGAGCAGACGGATGTCGCCACGGCTGAGAAGGTCGACCAGCGCAAAACCGCGTCGATCGACAATGTAGGACGCCGACGTTTTTGTTTCGATGGTCTTGCGTCCGCCGAAGCCGACGCGATCGCGCAGATCGATGAGATCCGCGCTGACGGAGAACGTGGCGCTGCTCGGCTGTTGCGATGGGTCACCGCCCCAGATCACGGCGGGAAAGAGAAGTCCGTCCCCACCCCGCCGGGTCGTTCCCGCCAGCCGGACGTAAGGCGCCGACAATAACACGCTGGCGTCAGACTGCGCCGTCTCGGCGAGCGCGAACGTTCCCGCATACAGACGCAGGCTCTGCCGCATCGCGAGCGTAACATTGCCGTCGAACGACAGCGGGCCATCGGCGAGCAGCGAGAGATTGTCGAAGCCGCCGGCCCGAACACGGTCGACGCCGAGCCGCGCGGTGCCGACGACGAGGCCGGCCCTCGCCTGATTGATCGTCGCGGCGCCGGCCAGCGCGCTGTCGCCCTGGACATCCGCCACGACGAATTCGCGATGCCGCAGGACATCGCCGAAGGTCGTCAGAGCCGGGTAAGCCGTCGTCTCCAGCGCCAGCGCCAGCGTGCCGCCCGCGGCATTGGCCCCGCCTGCGCTCGCGCGCAGCGTGCCATCGAGGTAGAGTCCATAGCTCGACTTGACGACGATCGTGCCGCCGTCGCTCGCGACCGGCACAGGTGTCGCACCCCCCTGCAGACCGAAACCGGGACGGTCGAAGCGCGCTCGCGTGCCGGAAGCATCGAGCACAGCGCCAGGGCGGATCACGACAAAGGCGCTGGGCGCATTGGCCTGGCCCGTCGTCTCCCAGTCCAGCGCTCCGCCGATCAGGATGGAGCCGCCATTGGCGACAACGCCGTAGTTCTCGCCACGCGCATTCGTCGCCGTCGCAGCCCGCGCCGCCACATCCAGCACCGCATGATCGCCGATCCAGATCAGCCCGGCCTTGTCTGCCGCGGCGCTGTTGGCCGTCAGGCTGATCGTGCCGCTTGCAGCCGTCAGAACGCCGTCCAATGTCAGGGAGCCGCCGCCAGCCTTCAGGCTGATCGACTGACCCGGGTCGACGCTGATGGCCGCGCCGGCCCGCAGATCGAGCGAACCGCCGACAAATGACGCCGCTCCGTCCGCACGCAGCGTCAGGCTGGCGCCGCCGCGCTGGCTGAGCCGGCTGCCCGCGCGGTCGTCGATCCACAGCGGCGGTGTCCAGATCGCCAGCCCGCGCGCCGGATCCGCACCGGTGAGAATGTCCCCCGCCGTTTCCAGGACACGATAGACCGGCATCGCGACATCGAGTCTGGTGCCAGCGGCGACGACCAGGCCGAGGCTGGCATTGATGTCGTAGCCGGAGAACCCGGATTGCAGCAGCGCGGGCGCGATCGTCGACGTCGGGCCAACCGCCACGGGCGTCGCGAATGTCGCCCCGGCCGCGATGCGCGTTCCGTCGGCAATCGTGAAATCGGTCGGTGCCGGCTTGCCGGCGGCGATCGTCACGGTCTTGTCCATGATTGGAATGCCGTTCGGAAACACGTCGCCGGGCACAACATAGGACGACGGAAACCGCCCTTGCTGGATGCTGCGGACGAGGGTGCCCGCCGGGATGACCGGGAGAACGCTGGTCTGGTCGATCCGGTAGTTCCCCGCATCGGTGTAAATGATCATCGCGAGGCCGTCCGCCGGAGGGCGCGGCGGAATCCAGTTCGCTCCCAGCCTCAGATCGGAGATCGCAAGATTGCTCGTGCCGATGGCCTCGCCGGGCAATGCGATCCGGGTGATATAGCTGTAGTCGATCGGCAGCACACTGCCCGCCTTGACCTGATAGTCCTGCAGCAGCACGAGGTCGGTCGGCGCCTGCTCCCCGGCGCCGAGAAGCCCGTCGCGCGCGAGCAGTCTGCCGCCGATGCCGATGCCCGCTCCGCTGTTGATGGTCAGCGTGCCGCCGCCGGCGACGCCGTAGCCACGGATGCTGCCCTCGACCTGAAACACGCCAAGCTTGTCCTCGGCGAACAGCGTGACGCTGCCGCCGCGACCACCCAGGATCTTGCCATTGGCCAGGATCGCCGCTCCCGACGAAACGTCGATGGTGCTGCCCGCCTGGAGCTTGACATCGTAGCTCGATTGCAAGCGGACCGCGCCTCCGTTGAGATACGCCAGCCCAGCCGTATCGGCTGGAGCCTGTGAGGCATTGACCCAGACGCCGCGCAAATCGAGCGTCGCCCCCTCACGCAACGTGACGGACGCCGAGCCATTCTTGAGGAGGAACTGCGACGAGCCGCGGTCTGACGCTCCCTTGAAGTAATTGTCCACGGTCAGCGAGCCACTGCGCGCCGTGATGCCGGCCTGCAGGTCGACGACGGGCGAGACGAAGCTGACCTTGGCGCCATCGGCCAGCGTCAGCGCCCGCTCGACCGTGACAGTGTTGCCGGTCGCGATATCGAGGCCGCCAAGGCGCTGCGCGTTGAGAGAGGCGGCATCGAACCACGCGGTGCCGACGCGGTTCGATGGCAGCGCGGTGTCAGCGGACAGGCCGGACGCGATCGGCGCGACCTCGCCGAACCTGACATCGGAATTGAACACGCCGCTGCCGAGCACGGCGCCGTAGCGCCCGAGCGCGAGGGTGCCGCCGAGCGCCACCGTGTTCTGCGTCAGCGTGTAGCCGTCCGTGACGCCCGCGGGACGCGCCGCGGTCTGCCGGCGGCCGGTGATGATGTCGGCGATGATATTGCCTTCGAAAACCGGCGTCGGCGTCGACAGGATCAGCTTGCCCGCATCGCGGCCGACCGTGTAGCCGTCCTCCCAGCGCACCGGTCCTCGCCCGAGCGGACTGGCATAGATCTCGGTCAACCGCGCGTCGATCTTGCCGCCCTGCTTGTGTTGCACCATGAAGCCGGTGACCACAGCCGTATAGGTCAGGTCCGCCGGAGCATTGTTGATGTTGTAGACGCGGCCATCGCTGCCGAGAACGAAGCTCTGCGCGATGAAGCCGCCCTGATAGGCGACCGAGCCGCCGGAGACATTGAAGACCGCATCCCTTTGCGCGACCACTTCGGGCGCCGACAGCGTGATGCTGCCGCCGACAGCACTCCACTCGCCGATGGTATGTCCCGTATTGGCAAGATAGCCGGACACTTCCAGCAGGCCACCCGCCGTGTAGTAGCGGCTGGACGCGTACCCTCCGGTACCGGCCGGCACCAGGACCAGGTCGCGCGCGTCGATCCACACGTCCTTGTTGAACAGCGCGCTGCTGTCGCGGTTCTGCGGCGAGTCGCGCAGCTCGCTGCCCTGCACGTTGACCTTGACGGCGTTGCTCGCCATCGCCACCGCAACATCGCGCACGCCCGAGACGTCGACGGTCGCACCGCTTTCCGCGAACACACGCCGGCCGGCGGACAGCGCGACCTGGCCGCCCTGGGCCATGGTCAGCGAGCCGGCCTTGAAGGTGACCAGTCCACCGCTGACGATCTCGATCCGCGACTGGTCCTTGCGGTCCGTGAGGGCACTCAGATTGTCGAACTGGTTCAGGGCGAGGATGTTGACGCCGGATGCAGCGATCAACCCGTCGCGCTGCGAATTGAACGCGGTAGCCGTCGACGCCAGTTCGGGCAGAACCGTCGTCAGGCTGTTGCCCGTGAGCGTAACGGTTCCGCTGGCATCGCCCGCCGAATTGAGGAGATGAATGGTGCCCCGCTGACCCACCGCAGTCGTGGACACCAGGATCCCATCCTGAAGCACGGTGCGGCCAGCCAGGGTGATGTCGCCCCGCTGGGCCCAGATCAGCCCGGTGTTGCCGACCGTGCCGCTGCTGCTGGCGCCGCGAATGATCGGCGCGACCTCGCTGCCATTGGTTGTCGAACCTTGATTTGCAATGGAGCTGTATCCCGCGCGCAGGATGAAGTCGTCCCCCGCTGCGAGCAGAGCCTGGCCTTTCGGCGTCGTGATCGAACCCGCGTTGGTCACGGCGGTGCCGAACAGCGCAACGAAACCGCCCCCCACCTTCTCGGTGGACGGCGCATTCGTCGTAATCAGCGCGCCGCCTTCGACAACAATCTTGCCACCCGCGCCGGTGAAGCTCGGCAGATAGGCCGCCCCGCTCTGTGTCGCGTAGATGCCCCTGGCCAGGAACTGCTGGTCGACAATGTTCGCTGATGACGCGATCAGCGAGCCGACATTGATCTGGCTGGCGCCGCCGAAGATGATGCCGTTCTGGTTGATCACCAGCACCTGTCCCGGCGCGTTGATCTGGCCGAGGATCTGGCTCGGGCCGGTATTCCCGACAACGCGGTTCAGCGCCGTCCAGTCCGCTCCCTGCTGGTTGAAGTTGACCGTGGTGCGGGCCCCGACGTTGAAGCTCTGCCAGTTCAGGATCGCCTGCCTCGCAGTCTGATCGATCGTGACCGTCGTGCCGCTGCCGCCCACGCTCTGCACCGGTGCATTGGCGCCGCTCCATGTTCCGCCCGGCGCGACCTGCAGACCGCCCGCGCCAAGTCCATTGGGGACGACCACCTGTGGCATCGTCGCCGAGCGTTGCGCGGCAGCTGCCGCAGCACGTGCCGCAGCCTGCGCTCCCTGCATCGCCTGGATCGCTTCGATGGAGCGGCGCATCGCGCCTTGCCCCTGCTGCGCCGCGGCTGCCGCCTGTTGCGCGGCCATGTTCGCCGCGTCCATCGTGTAGTTGGGCGGCGGCACGCCGGCGCCGCCGCCGAGCTGCGCCGCCGACAGCGGATCCGCCGCGGCCGCAAGCAAGGCCAGCCCGCTTGTGCCAGCCAACAGGGCCGTGCGCGACAGCGCGCGCACGCGAGGCAGCAGCGCAAGGGGCGCCATCAGGCGGGGATGCGAACGGCGACCGCTGGCGGCCTGGCGACGGGGCATGGCAGATCCTCTCGGCGAAATCGATGTGGTCCGCTGCGAAGACGGATGCCATCAGCCAAATCCACCGGCGCACGCCGCGATTTTTTCGCCGCAGCGCGCCTCAGCCCACCAGCACGACGCCACCCGGCAGCGACCGCACCCGAATACCCATCGCTTTGGCCATGAAGTCGACGACGTCTTCGATGCGGTCGAGGCGGAAATTGGCGACGACCTGGCGCTGGCCGAGCGCCGCATCGACCAGAATCATCCGACCCGAGCGGTAGCGGTTGACTTCATCGATCACCCGCGACAGCGGCGCGCGGCGGAACATCAGCAGGCCCCGGCTCCAGGCCGTGACCAGTTCCGGATCGACCGCCGTCACCGCGCCCGCGCCCCGGCTGTCGTAAGCGAGCTGCTCGCCCGCCCGCACCGGCACCGTGCGATCGTCGCAGGTGACAGCGACGGCTCCGGCCGTGCAACTGACACTGACCGCGGCTCCCTCCTTGCGCACGTTGAACGAGGCGTGGCGCGCGGCGACACGGCCGTTGCCGGCGACCACCACCAGCTCATGGCCAGCGTTGTCGCGGGTCGAGACCGCGGCCTCGCCGGAAATCAGTTCGATGTGGGCCTCGCCATTCCCGGCGCCGCGCAGATCGAGGCTGGTGCGGGTATTGAGCTCGACGGCGGCGACGTCGCCGATCGCGACCTGACGCCGCTCGCCGATGCCAGTGCGGTAGTCCGCGGTCAGTTCCGCGGCAGAGGGCCAAAGGGCGAAGGGCGGCCGCACCACCGCAATCGCCGCCGCCGACGCAGCCGCGGCCGCGCCGCCGGCGAGCACGCCACGCCGCGACAGCACCCCCTCCCGGTGGCGCCGCGGCATCGTGACCACGCGATCGCCTTCAGCCTTGCGCGCCGCATCGCCGAGTACCTCCCATAGCGCCGCCGCTTCGGCGAACGCATGGGCATGGGCCGGGCTGATGGCCCGCCATTGCGCCAGCGCCGCGGAATCGGCCGGCGTCGCCTCGCCACTGCTGAGGCGGCGCAACCAGTCGAGCGCCACGGTGCGCAGTGCCGCCCGCTCGGTGGGATCGATGTCTGGCGTCTGCACGGCCTGTCCGCTTTGCTCCGTCATTGGTGATCGTGTCATGGTGTAGACGGCTTCCGACCGTCGTTTCCACCATCCCCGCCCTCCTCCCACACATCGGCGAGATGCTCGAGCGCCAGCGCGAGTTCACGATCGACCACTCGCACGGTGACGCCGAACCGCGCGGCGATCACCTTATAAGGCAGCCCTTCGAGCCGCGCCGCCATGAAGATAGCTCGCCGCCGCGCCGGCAGCGCATTGATCGCCTGCGACAGCGCGTGCAGGGCAAGACGCCCCTCGGCGACGCGCGCCGGATCGAGATCGTCCTGGGCATGCTGGCGGATCGCCTCGACATCGGCTACGGCAAGACGCGAGCGCTCGGCGCGCTGGCGGTCGGTCGCGATATTGAGCACGACACGGTAGAGATAGGCTTTCGGATTTTGCACCGCCGCCGCCGACACCGCCCGCTCGGCGCGCTGCAGCCGCAGCCATGCCTCGTGCAGCACCTCGCTGGCGAAATCGAACGAGCCGAAGCGGCGTCCCAGCCGTTCCTTCAGGCCGGCGTAGTCGTCGACGAGAAGACGGCGCAGGGCCGTGAACAATGTTTCGGTCATCGCGCGGCTTCTCCGCCGCGATTGCGTGCGGGAACGCCAGCGCAGGATGTCGCCGCGTCGTCCTCGAACGCGGCGAGCAGCGTGACCGGCTGCGGCAGATCGCGCGGCGGCATGCCGACCGACAGGGTGCGCAGGCTCCCGACCAGCAGGCCGTCGCGCCGCTCGTCACCGGACGATGTCAGCAATTCGGCCCGCTCGGTCGCTCCGGATGACGTGATCCACAGCCGCACCAGCACACGATAGGGTCCCGGCGCGGCGTCCCGGACGCGGCACAGTGCGCCGCGCATCGCGCCCTGCAGCGCCGCTGAATATGTATTGAAGCGCTGCACGGTCGGCGAGACATCGTCAGGACCGCGCGCGGGCAGCGCGACCAGCGTGAAGCCGGCATCGCCGATCATGCGCGCGGCGAGCCCGCTGCCGGCGAGCAGGCGATTCAACGCGCTCGCCGCAGCAAAGGTGCCTTTGAGCCCCGGCGTGCGGCGACCGTCGGTGAGCGTGGGATCGAACAGCAGCTGGATGCCGGTGGCCGTGCCATAGGCGCCAAGCGCGGTCTCCAGCGGCTGGGCCGGAATGTCGAAGGTCACGAGCGGCTCGGCGGCGCGCGAGCGTTGCGGAACGACGCTGGTGGTCAGGAGGACGATCGCCCCCCACACGACCGACAAGCGCGCGAGCTCCGTTCGCCGCAGACTTGCTATGACAACCATCGTTCCAAACCCAAGGACGGCGCCTCGGGCATCCCCCGACTGGGCGGATTAGGTAACGTTGACGGATGACATTGGGGTGACACACGCCGCGACCGGCCTGCGACAGGTTGGACATGGCGGCCTGCCGCATTCCCGCTCGCGCGCCGGAAGCGTGCGCGGCACCGCCGGCCGCTTCTTCACGCTTGGCCTCATTCCGAAGGCGACCATGGTCAAGGAAGTCGTGTGGGTCTGGACACGCCATTCCGGCGGCGTCTGCTTTGAGCGCCCCGGCAGAGTTGCATCCGCACCGTCAAGCCCATATAGCCACGGCCTACCTGATCTGTCGTTGTCCGTCAGGTTCCCGAAGCTGTTTCGACATCCTGGGCACGGCAGATCTCCCGATGCCCTGGAGAAGTCGCGATGGCTGACGAGAACGACGACTACGTCTATGACGAGGTGACCGGCGAATGGCGCCCCGCGTCGGAGATGGCCAAGGCTGCCGAGACCGGCCGGCCCGTGGTTCGTGACGCGGCGGGAAATGTCCTCGCCGACGGCGACTCGGTGGCCTTGATCAAGGACCTCAAGGTCAAGGGAGCCAATCAGACCCTGAAGCAGGGCACGGTCATCAAGTCGATCCGCCTGACCGACAATGAGGAAGAGATCGATTGCCGTTACGACGGCATCAAGGGCCTCGTCTTGCGCACGGAGTTCGTGCGCAAGCGCTGAGCTGCATCTCAAGGGGCGACCGGTCAGCCCCGCAGCAACGCGTCGGCGAGATCTGTGAAGCTGTTGGCGTAGAGGTCGAACCAGGGTTCGGGTTCGACGTCTGGCCTCGCGGTCGGGCCGAATTCGAGCGGACGGGCGACGAACGCCGTGCGCATGCCGAACGCACGGGCCGCCTTCAGGTCGTACTTGTGGCAGGCAACCATCAGGATCTGGTGAGCCGGGAAGCCGAGATCATCGACAGCAAGCTGATAAACCGCCGGTGACGGCTTGTAGCTGCGCGCGAGTTCGGCGGTCAGCACCGCGTCGAACGGCAGGCGGGCGTGCTTGACCACCGCGATCACCGCGGCCATGCCGGCATTCGACAGGGTCGATGTCACGAAGCGTTCGCGCAGGCGAGACAGGCCCTCGACGCTGTCGGGCCACGCGTCCAGCTTGCTCCAGACGGCGTTCAGCTCGTCGCGCTCGGCGGTGGTGAAGGCCGGAGAGAGGCTGCGCCGCTCGAGCAGCGCGTCCAGCGCTTCGCGATAGATGCGGTCGACCCGGATCCACGCACGCTTTCCGGTGATGACGTCATCCAGCGCCACCCGGTAGAGATTGCGCCACTCGGTGGAGAGAGCTGCCCAGTCGAGGGTGAGGCCCTTGGCCCGGTTGATCGCCTCGCCCGCGCGCAGGATCGGCTGGTAGAAGTCCACGCACGTGCCCTGGACATCGAATGTGATGGCCCGGATATCGTTCAGCCACGTTGCTGCAGTCACCGATTTCATCCCCGCAATTGCCGCTGTGATGGCCAGCCCGCCTGTCTGGATGAGGCTTCGTCGTGTGAGGTCAGGCACCGCGCTGTGTCCCGCAATGGCCAGTGATCGTCAACCGCCGGGCTTTCGCGGATGATGGGCGGGGCATGAGCACGTTTCCTCGTCGGCGGTGTTGGCGATCCGCTGTTGTCCCGGAGATGACGGCGACGGCACGTCGGATGCAAGAGCGCTGTGATTATATAAATTATTGAAACAATCCCCTGGCCGATCGACAACGCCGTCGTGCGCGGCAGGCATGGTCAGCGAGGCATGGTCAGCCTGGCCTTCCAATGGCCCAAATTGTCGGGGATCGGTTTGGGGGCGATCGGCAGCCTGTTGCAACGTTCTTGTCGGGATTGCGGCGACCTGTGGTTTCCGGCCGACGCGTTGCGGAGTGATCAAATGTCGGGGCGGGCGTCGGAGCCCATCGCGGCCTCATCCATGGCGTGGTATGGCGTAACAAGACTTTTGCATTTCACAGGCGTCGAGGCCGGCAGCATTCAGCTTCCATTCAGCGTCACGAACGTCTGCTCAAATATCGGGATCGAGTGAGGACTTCTGTCGATGAAGAAGCTGTTTTGGGTTGCCGCGGCGCTTCTGGCGCTGATGGCCAATGCGCAGGCGGCGGAGCGCCGCATCGCTCTCGTCATCGGCAATGCCAACTATCAAACCGGCTCGTTGCCGACCCCGGCGAACGACGCGGGCCTGGTCGCACAGACCTTGCAGGCGGCCGGCTTCGACGTCACCGGCGCGCGTGACCTGGACCAGGAATCGCTGCGCCGGACATTCCGCGACTTCCTCGACAAGGCGTCGTCCGCAGGACCCGATACCGTCGCCTACGTTTATCTGTCCGGCTATGGCGTGCAGCTCGAGGGCGAGAATTACTTCGTACCGATCGATGCCCGCATCACCAGCGATGCTAGTGTCTCGGCCGAGGCGCTCAGGCTCTCCGACTATCTCAGGCCACTGACCGCCCTTCATTTGAAAGCAAGCGCGGTCGTGCTGGATCTGGCCCGTGCCAATCCGTTCGCCAAGACCGGCAATCCGCTGACGGGTGGTCTTGCCCTGGTCGATCCCGAGCAGGGGACCCTTGTCGCCTTCAATGCCGCTCCCGGCACCATCGCGCCCGACGAGGCCGGCCCGTATTCGGCTTATGCCCAGGCCCTCGCCGAGATCACGCGTGAAGGCGGCGTCGCGCTCGATGAGGTGTTCGTGCGGGTGCGGCTGCGCGTCAACCAGCTCACCAACGGCGCTCAGGTCCCATGGAACGTTTCGAAGCTGCAGGCGCCGTTGTATTTGTTCGAGCGTGCCGCGGATGCGCCGCCGCAGCAGGTGACGGCCGAACAGACCGCGGTGAACCGCCGCCGGCCGATCCGCGATTTCGATGCGCGCGAGGCCTACCTCGCGGCGCTCGACCGCGACACTCTCGCTGGCTACCAGGACTTCCTCGCCGTCTATCCGCGTGATCCGATGGCTGCGCGCGTGCGCGCCATCATCGCCGCCCGCCGGGAAGCCATTGTCTGGCGGGAGACGCGAAACGTCGACTCGCCGCCCGCCTACTGGTCGTATCTGCGGCGCTATCCGCGCGGCGCGCACTCCTACGACGCCCGCCGTCGCCTGGCTTTCCTGTCCGCTGCGTTCGAGCCGCCGCCGCGGTTCGACGAGATCAGCTACGAGGTGCCGCCGCCACCGCCGGAGGAGATCGTCTACGTCGAGCGTCCGGTGCTCGTGTTCGACGATCCGGATTTCGGTTTTGCGCCGCCGCCGCCGCCGCCGCCGATCTTCCTGCCGCCGCCGCCGGTGTATTTCGCCGATCTGCCGCCGCCACCGCCGCCGGTGATCGCGTTCGTGCTGCCGATGCCGGAGTACCGGCCGATGCCGGTGTGGGTCGCGCCGCCGCCGCAGATCGCGCCGCCGCCGACCAACATCATCTACAACAACATCCACAACACGGTGGTGATCAACAACACCACCAACATGGTGACCATCACCAACCCGCAGGGCCAGGCGCAGACCGTGACGCCGGCCGTGGCCGTCGCGCCGCCAACCGCCCCCGCCGCGCCCGGTGCGCCGCCGCCGGCCGTCGCTCTCTCGCCGGCGACCAAGGCCGGCCTCGCGGCAGCCGGTGTCGGCGCAGCAGCCGCCGCCGCCGTGGCGCTGGCGCCGTCGCTGCCGTCGTCGGTCGCCACCAAAGCGGCGACCACGCCTCCTCCCCAGCCGGCTCCGCCGGCGCCGCCGCTGGCGCCGGGCAAAGTCCTGCGCACGCAGGTGACGCCATCGACTACGACGCCGCCGGCCGCCGGCACGGCGCCGGCCCCCGCCGCGCCCGCGGCTGGGCCTGCGACCAACCAGCCGGGCACCCCGCCCGCAGCGGGTGGCGCCGCCACCGGTGGTCAGCCCGCTGTCGCCGCACCGAACCAGGCCGGACAGCCGAAGCAACCCGCCACGGGAGCGCCTGCTGCCGGCGGGACGCCGTCGGCCGGAACGCCCGGTACGCCTGCAACGACACCCGGCACATCTGCACCGACGCCCGGCACCAAGACCGGAACGCCGGCGAGCCCGGCCGGTCAACCGTTGCCGGGGACGGCGGGTGGACAGCCGCTGCCGAAGCAACCGTCGACGGGAGCGCCTCCGGCTGCCGGAACGCAGCCGGCCGGCACGGCCACGGCGCCGAACACCGCGACACCGCCAGCCTCCGGGGCCAAACCGGGGGCCCCGGCAGGGCAGGTCGGACAGCCCTTGCCGGGGGCCGCAGGCGGCCAGCCGCTGCCGCCGAAGCAGCCATCAACGGGGGCACCTGCCGCCGGCGGGACACCGCCGGCCGGATCGGCCGCGCCGCCCAGCACGTCGACGCCGCCGCCATCGGGAGCAAAGGCCGGTGCACCTCCGAGCTCCGGTGGTCAGACCGGGCAACCTTTGCCAGGCGCGGCGGGTGGTCAGGCGCTGCCGCCGAAGCAGCCGTCCGCGGGAGCGCCTCCTGCGGGTGCGGTGCCACCGGCCGGAACGGCCGTTGCTCCCGGCGGCTCCGCGCCTGCGCACGGCACGAAGGTCGAGCCTGCCCCCGTGCCGCCGCCTGCAGCCAAGCCCGTGCCCGCGCCATCGGCTCCGCAGGCGCCGCCACCGCCGGCGGCGAAGCCGGCTGCACCGCCTGCACTGCCGCCCGCGCCAAGAGCCGCGCCGCCCGCACCGCCGCCCGCGGCGCATACGCCTCCACCTGCGCCGCCGCCGGCGCCAAAGCCGGTGCCGCCGCCGCCACCCGCGGTGCACGCGCCGCCTCCGCCACCACCGCCCGCAGCGCGACCGGCTCCGCCGCCTCCGCCTCCGGTGGTGCGCGCGCCGCCACCTCCACCCGTGGTGCATGCGCCGCCACCGCCGCCGCCGCCCGCAGCGCGACCAGCTCCGCCGCCTCCGCCACCGGTGGTGCATGCGCCGCCGCCGCCACCACCACGACCGGCGCCGCCGCCACCGCCACCTGTGGTGCATGCACCGCCGCCACCACCACCACCGCCGGCGCCCAAACCGGCTCCGCCGCCGCCGCCTGCGGCTGCGAAGCCCGCCCCGCCGCATGGATGTGTGCTGCCGAACGGCCAGCCCTGTCCGCCCAAGTAAACTGGGCCTGATTCTCGACCGGGCGATGGGAGAACAACTCCCATCGCCCGGAACGGCGCCAAGGGACGGTCCGTCATGGATTCGTCCGTGGCGAGCGCCAGAGACAGCCGATTGAATTCAGCACGCGGCGAGACCGGGACAGGTGTTGCCGCACGACCGGCTCCGCGACGGAGCGAGCGCGCTGTCGAGCGAAGCGGGCACCGGCTCGTGACGACAACGCGTCGAACCAAGAACCAGAACGCGTTCACGCTTCCATCAAAAGCGAACGCCCGCGAGGCTCTCAGTTCGCGGTCACGATCGCGTCGAACCCAGCGGGATCCTCGATCTCCGGACGTGTCAGGCCGTGATGCGAGGCTTCGACCGATACCCGCTCGGCGACTGCCCGGTCCAGTCGCGGAACGCGCGCGTAAAGCTCTTTTCACTGCGGAAGCCGACGGCGCGCGCGATCTGCTTGATCGGCCTTTTGGTGCGGCTGAGAAGATCGATGGCTCGCTCGCGCCGTACCTCGTCCTTGAGGGCTTGCAGCGACGTGCCCTCGTCGCTGAGCATGCGATGGACGCTGCGCACCGACAGGTTCAGCGCGTCGGCGAGCGCGGTGGCGGACAGAGCGCCGCGGTGCAGATGCTCGCGGACGCGCTGGGTCAGCAGGCGGTCGCGACGATATTTCAACACCGTGAGCGGCAGCGCCCGGAACAGCATGGTGCGCAGCGCCCGCTCGTCCCGCCGCGGCGGCAGCGCGAGGTAGCGCGCATCGAAGCGATAGCCAGTCCAGCCGGCCTCGAACTGCACCGGGCCGGGTGCGAACAGCAGCGGATAGACATCCGCATGCGGCGGCGGCGCGAACGCAAGGCCGCTCTCGAGCAGCGGGATTCGCGAGTCGACCAGCCAGCAGGCATAGCCGAGCACGAAGCGCAGACTGGTGACGAGGCAGAACTCGCGCATGGCGCCGAGGTCACGGTGCTCGGTCAGCGCCAGTTCGGCGACATCGCCATCGATGCGCAGGGTGTGGGTAAGGTCCTCGGTGAGCAGGCGGTGATGGCGGCACCAGCGCTTGAGCGCGACGCCCAGCGTCGGCGAGGTCAGCGACGCCCGGCATAGCATGCCGTAGCTCCCCCAGGGCAGCCGCCGGCCGAACCAGCCCAGCGCCTCGTCGTCCAGCTCCTGCATCGCGATGCCGGAAATGGTCTCCATCTGGGCGGCGGTAATGCGGCCGTCCGGCTGGCGCAATAGCGCTGGCGTGATTTGTGCTCGCCGCAAGGCCGAGCGGGGATCCCGGCCGTATTTTTCGTAAGCCAGAATCATGGCGTTGACGAAAGCAACGGGAGTGGCGGCGACCTGCGACATGCTGTGAGTATGGCACGATTTGCAACCTATTTGGCAGCAAAAGCGCCCCGGACAGGCCTAGCGTGGAGCCCGTCGAGCGGCCGCAGAGCCGCAGCCGGAGGGAACGCGACATGGCCACCGACCCCAACCTGTCTCACGTCGAGGGCGACGCCACCGCGCCGCTCAGCGACCTGACCATTTTCGCGTTGCTGGCCGACACCGCCGCCCGCTTCCCCGACCGGCTTGCCGTCGTGTTCCGCGAGCAGGGCGTGCGCTGGACCTGGCGCCAGTTCCAGGCCGAAGTCGAGCGGTTCGCCGCCGGCCTGCAGGCGCTCGGCCTGGCGCGCGGCGACCGCGTCGGCATCTGGTCGCCCAACCGCAGCGAATGGCTGGTGACCCAGTTCGCCACCGCCCGCCTCGGCCTCATCCTGGTCAACATCAATCCTGCCTACCGCCTCTCCGAGCTGGAATACGCGCTGCGCCTCTCCGGCTGCCGCGCCATCATCTCGGCCGAGCAGCTCAAGACCTCGAAATACCTCGAGATGCTCGCGACCGTGCGGCCGCAATTGCCAGCGCTGCAGTGGATCATCCGGCTCGGCGACGGCGAGACGCCGGACATGCTGCGTTATGCCGACGTCATGGCGCGCGGCGAGGGTGTGCGGATCGTCGACCAGGCGCTCGGCTGCCACGACCCGATCAACATCCAGTTCACCAGCGGCACCACCGGCAATCCCAAGGGCGCGACACTCACGCACCACAACGTCGTCAACAACGCCCGCTTCATCGCCAGGGCGATGACCTTCAGCGAGATCGACCGGCTGTGCATTCCGGTGCCGCTGTATCACTGCTTCGGCATGGTGCTGTCCGTGCTCGCCTGCGTCAGCGCCGGCGCCACCATGGTGTTTCCCGGCGAGGCGTTCGATCCCGGCGCGGCGCTGGCGGCGGTCGCCGAGGAGCGCTGCACCGCGCTCCACGGCGTGCCGACGATGTTCATCGCCGAACTCGCCCACCCCGACTTCCGCAGCTTCGACCTGTCGTCGCTGCGCACCGGCATCATGGCGGGCTCGCCCTGCCCGATCGAGACCATGAAGCAGGTCGTCGCGCAGATGAACATGTCCGAGGTGACCATCGCCTATGGCATGACCGAGACGTCGCCGGTGTCGTTCCAGAGCTCGACCACCGATCCGATGGAGCGCCGCGTCACCACTGTCGGCCGCATCCAGCCCCGCCTGGAAGCCAAGGTCATCGATGCCGAGGGCAACGTCCTGCCCCGCGGCGCCACCGGCGAGCTGTGCGTGCGCGGCTACTCGGTGATGCAGGGCTACTGGGAGGATCCGGCGCGCACCGCCGAAGTGGTCAGGGACGGCTGGATGCACACCGGCGACCTCGCCACCATCGACGACGAGGGCTACTGCAACATCGTCGGCCGCGCCAAGGACATGCTGATCCGCGGCGGCGAGAACGTCTATCCCCGCGAGATCGAGGAATTCCTGTTCCGCTTTCCCAAGGTGCAGTCGGTGCAGGTATTCGGCGTACCCGACACCAAATACGGCGAAGAGATCTGCGCCTGGATCGTGCTCAAGCCCGGCGAGAGCAGCACGGCCGAGGAGATCCGCGACTTCTGCCGCGACCAGATCGCCCATTACAAGATTCCGCGCTATGTCCGCTTCGTCGACGAGATGCCGATGACGGTGACCGGCAAGTTCCAGAAATTCGTGATGCGCGATCACATGATCGACGAACTCAACCTCGGAGAGATCAGGACCGCCTGAGCCGTCTCCGCACGCCAATCCCTGCAATACCCGGAGGATGTTTCCATGCGCCACGACACCGCCCTGAGCTTTCCGCTCGGTGAGACCATCGAAATGCTGCGCGACACCGTCGGCAGCTTCGCCGCGGACGAGATCGCGCCGCGCGCCGCGGCGATCGACGCCGACAACCAGTTTCCCCATGACCTCTGGAAAAAGCTCGGCGATCTCGGCGTCCACGGCCTGACCGTCAGCGAGGAGTATGGCGGCAGCGGCCTCGGCTACCTTGCCCACATGGTGGCGATGGAGGAAATCTCGCGCGCCTCGGCCGCGGTCGGCCTGTCCTACGGCGCGCACTCGAATCTGTGCGTCAACCAGATCCACCGCAACGGCAACGCCGCCCAGAAGGCGAAGTACCTGCCCAAGCTGGTGTCCGGCGACCATGTCGGCGCGCTGGCCATGAGCGAGCCGAACGCCGGCTCCGACGTCGTCAGCATGAAGCTGCGCGCCGACCGCCGCGGCGACCGTTATGTGCTCAATGGCTCCAAGATGTGGATCACCAATGGCGGCGACGCCGACACGCTGGTGGTCTACGCCAAGACCGAGCCGGACGCCGGTGCCAAGGGCATGACCGCCTTCATCATCGAGAAGGGCTTCAAGGGCCTCACCTTCGGCACCAAGCTCGACAAGCTCGGCATGCGCGGCTCCAACACCTATCCGATCTTCTTCGAGAATTGCGAGGTGCCGGCCGAGAACGTGCTGGGCGCCGAAGGCGATGGCGTGCGCGTGCTGATGAGCGGCCTCGACTACGAGCGCGCGGTGCTGTCGGGCGGGCCGCTCGGCATCATGGCGGCGTGCATGGACGTGGTGCTGCCTTACGTGCACGACCGCAAGCAGTTCGGCCGCAGCATCGGCGAATTTCAGCTGATGCAGGGCAAGCTCGCCGACATGTACACCACGCTGCAGGCCTGCCGCGCCTATGTCTACGCCGTCGGCCAGGCCTGCGACCGGGCGGACCATGCGCGTTCGCTGCGCAAGGACGCCGCCGGCGCCATTCTCTATTCCGCGGAGCGCGCCACCTGGATGGCCGGCGAGACGATCCAGGTGCTCGGCGGCAACGGCTACATCAACGAGTATCCCGCCGGACGGCTGTGGCGCGACGCCAAGCTGTACGAAATCGGCGCCGGCACCAGCGAGATCCGCCGCATGCTGATCGGCCGCGAACTGTACGCCGAGACGATGTAACGGCGGCGAGACGCCATTCCATCGGCCGCCAGGCGGAGCCAAGGGGACCCAAGTCCATGCAAGCCCTGAAGACCCAGATCAACCCGCAGTCAGACGAGTTCCGCGGCAACGCTGCGGCGATGCGCACGCTGGTCGACGACCTCCGCGCCAAGGCCGCCGCAACCGCCCTTGGCGGCGACGAGGCGTCCCGCGCCAAGCACACCGCGCGCGGCAAGCTGCTGCCGCGCGACCGTGTCGCGCAACTGCTCGACCCCGGCACGCCATTCCTCGAGATCGGCCAGCTCGCGGCACACGGCATGTACGACGGCGACGCGCCGGCGGCCGGCCTGATCGCCGGCGTCGGCTCGATCCAGGGGCAGCATTGCGTGGTGGTCGCCAACGACGCCACGGTGAAGGGCGGCACCTACTACCCGATGACGGTGAAGAAGCATCTGCGCGCGCAGGAGATCGCCGAGCAGAACAACCTGCCTTGCGTCTATCTCGTCGATTCCGGCGGCGCGTTCCTGCCGCGCCAGGACGAGGTGTTTCCCGACCGCGAGCATTTCGGCCGCATCTTCTACAACCAGGCCAACATGTCGGCGAAGGGCATCCCGCAGGTCGCGGTGGTGATGGGTTCGTGCACCGCGGGCGGTGCCTATGTGCCGGCGATGAGCGACGAGACCGTCATCGTGCGCAATCAGGGCACCATCTTCCTCGGCGGCCCGCCGCTGGTGAAGGCGGCGACCGGTGAAGTCGTCACGGCCGAGGATCTCGGCGGCGGCGACGTCCATACCCGCATCTCCGGCGTCGCCGATCATCTCGCGGAGAACGATGCGCACGCCCTGACCATCGCCCGCCGCATCGTCGCCAATCTCAACCGTCCGAAGACCATGCCGGTGGCGATGGCGGCGAGCGAGGAACCGCTGTACGACCCCAGCGAGATCTACGGCATCATTCCGCAGGACACCCGCAAGCCCTACGACGTGCGCGAGATCATCGCCCGCGTCGTCGACGGCTCGCGGTTCGACGAGTTCAAGGCGCGCTACGGCTCGACCCTCGTCACCGGCTTCGCGCGGCTCTATGGCATGCCCGTCGGCATCATCGCCAACAACGGCATCCTGTTTTCGGAATCGGCGCAGAAGGGCGCGCACTTCATCGAGCTGTGCGCCCAGCGTGGCATCCCTCTGCTGTTCCTGCAGAACATCACCGGCTTCATGGTCGGCCGCAAATACGAGAACGGCGGCATCGCCAAGGACGGCGCCAAGATGGTGACCGCGGTCGCCACCGCCCAGGTCCCCAAGATCACCATGCTGATCGGCGGCAGCTTCGGCGCCGGCAACTATGGCATGTGCGGCCGCGCCTATTCGCCGCGCTTCCTGTGGATGTGGCCGAACGCGCGCATCAGCGTCATGGGTGGCGAGCAGGCCGCCGCCGTGCTCGCGACCGTCAAGCGTGACGGCCTGACGCGCAACGGCGGAACCTGGAGCGCCGAGGAGGAAGAGCGCTTCAAGGCACCGATCCGCGACCAGTACGAAGACCAGGGCCACCCCTACTACGCGACCGCGCGGTTGTGGGACGACGGCGTCGTCGATCCCGCCCAGGCTCGCCGTGTCCTCGGCCTGTCGTTCGCCGCGACGCTCAACGCGCCGATCCCGCCGACGAAGTTCGGCGTGTTCCGGATGTGAGCGCGGCCATGACGCCCCGCATCCTTGTTCGCTCCCATCTCATGCCGCGCGACATGCCCGTGACCGGGCCAGCCGTGGAGACATCCCCATGTTCAGCAAGATCCTGATCGCCAATCGCGGCGAGATCGCCTGCCGCGTCATCAAGACGGCGCGGCGGCTCGGCATCGCCACCGTCGCGGTGTATTCCGAGGCCGACGCCAATGCCCGCCATGTCCGCATGGCTGACGAAGCGGTGTTGATCGGGCCGCCGGCGGCGCGCGACTCCTACCTGCGCGGCGACGTCATCCTCGAGGCCGCCCGCCGCACCGGCGCGCAGGCGATCCATCCCGGCTACGGCTTCCTGTCGGAGAACGACGGCTTCGCCGAGGCCTGCGAGAAAGCCGGCATCGTCTTCATCGGCCCGCCGGCGTCCGCGATCCGCGCCATGGGCTCGAAGTCGGCTGCCAAGGCGCTGATGGAGAAGGCGAGCGTGCCACTGACGCCGGGCTATCACGGCGACAACCAGGATCCGGCGTTTCTTGCCGAACAGGCCGGGCACATCGGCTATCCGGTGCTGATCAAGGCGAGTGCCGGCGGCGGCGGCAAGGGCATGCGCCGTGTCGACGCGCCCGCCGACTTCGCTGCCGCGCTGACGTCGTGCCGGCGCGAGGCGGCCAACGCCTTCGGCAACGACCATGTGCTGGTCGAGAAGTATGTGCTCAAGCCCCGCCACATCGAGATCCAGGTGTTCGGCGACAGTTTCGGCGACTGCGTCTACCTGTTCGAGCGCGATTGCTCGGTGCAGCGCCGTCACCAGAAGCTGCTGGAGGAAGCCCCCGCGCCTGGCATGACCGCCGAGCGCCGCGCGGCGATGGGCCAGGCGGCGGTGAACGCGGCCAAGGCCGTCGGCTATGTCGGCGCCGGCACGGTGGAATTCATCGCCAACCAGGACGGCAGCTTCTACTTCATGGAGATGAACACCCGTCTGCAGGTCGAGCATCCGGTGACCGAGATGATCACGGGCCTCGACCTCGTCGAGTGGCAACTGCGGGTGGCGAGCGGCGAGCGGTTGCCGCTGCGCCAGGAGCAGCTCGCGATCGAGGGCCACGCCATCGAGGCGCGCATCTATGCCGAGGATCCCGACAAGGGCTTCCTGCCTTCGACCGGCCGCCTCGTCCACCTCGTGCCGCCGACCGACGAGGACCATGTCCGCGTCGACACCGGCGTCGAGCAGGGGGACGAGATCACTCCCTATTACGACCCGATGATCGCCAAGCTGATCGTGTGGGGCGTCGACCGCGCCCAGGCGCTGGCGCGCCTGCGCCAGGCGCTGGCGCATTACCGCGTCGTCGGCGTGTCGAACAATGTCGACTTCCTCGCCAGGCTCGTCGCCATCCCCTCGTTCGCCAACGCCCAGCTCGACACCGGGCTGATCGAGCGCGAGCAGGCACTGCTGTTCCCGCCGGCCGATCATGTGCCCGACGACGTCTGGCTGATCGCCGCGCTCGCCGAGCTGCTGCGCGAACGCCGCGTCGCCGCGGTGCGGGCGGCCGCGGCGCCTGATCCGCACTCGCCGTGGCGCCGCCTCGATGGCTGGCGTCTGAACGGCCGCGCCGAGCGCCAGCTCAGCCTGCGGCTGCGCGACGTCCAGCAGGATGTCGGCGCCGTGGTGTCGACCACCGGCTACCAGCTGACCCTCAACGGCCGCAGCGTCACCGCGCAGGGCACGTCCGGGGAGGGCGGCAAGCTGTTCGCCCAGTTCGGCGACCGCCGCATCCATGCGGTGGTCGTGGTCGCCGGCGAACGGCGGCAAGTGTTCTTCGAGGGACGCTCGTGGCCGCTTG
The DNA here is from genome assembly GCF_018131225.1 of Bradyrhizobium sp. U87765 SZCCT0048. Lineage (GTDB taxonomy): Bacteria > Pseudomonadota > Alphaproteobacteria > Rhizobiales > Xanthobacteraceae > Bradyrhizobium_A. Next base: position 491,569 of record NZ_JAFCMM010000002.1, read on the forward strand.
CGCTGATCGACACGCTGCATGTCGGCGGCGGCGGCGAGGACGTCGAAGGCGGCCTGCGCGCGCCGATGCCTGGCAAGGTCGTCACCCTGGTCGCGGCCGTCGGCGCGACGGTGGACAAGGGCGCGCCGCTACTGGTGCTGGAGGCGATGAAGATGGAGCACACCATCACCGCGCCGCGCCGCGGCGTCGTCAAGGGCTTCCGCGTCGCCGCTGGCGATCAGGTGTCCGACGGTGCGGACCTCGTCGATTTCGAGGCGGCCGAGTAACCGTCAGGCGCGGCGCCTACCACGCGTAGCGCACGACGCCCTTGCCGGCGTAGCTGCGACTGACGTTCGAGAACTCGCCGTCGAAGGTCGCGCTCGCGGACCAGCCGTTGCGCCAGGCGATTTCGGCCGCCGCTGTGGTGAGCGCGGCGTCTCGGGCCTGCGCCGCACCGTTCACCACGAACGAGGCGCCCGGCAGCGCCTGGAAGGTCGCGGCAACCGCGCGGTCCGGATTGAAGTCGTGGGCCCAGGCGGCGCGGCCGCGCAGCGTCAGGATCGCATCACCCAGCGCGAACGACCTGTCAGTGCGGAGACCGAGCTCGCTGCGGGTGTCGGTGACGCTGCGCCCATTATAGTTCAGTGCGAACGCGGTGCTGCCCGCGATCACACGTTCAGCGGAGGCCGGCAGATCGATGGTGGTGAACTGGCCGGCGACATAGGGCGTGAGGCCGACGCCGCCAAGCCACGGCATCGCGACGCGGTAGCCGCCCTCGATCCGCCCCGCATAGGTGTCGGCGTTGAAGCGTCCCTGCAGCTGATCGGCGCCTGCAGCCGTGACCGTGCGATTGATGGTGACGTCCTGCCAGCCGTACGCCAATGCGCCGGACAGATAGGCCGCGCCCATCGTGTGACGCACGAATGCGCCGGCCTGAAACAGATCGGAACGGCCGGAGCCGCCATTGGCCACACTGAAGCTCGTGCCGCCACCGGCGAGCGCGAAACCCGCAACGGTATTGGGTGAGAAGCGATAGTCGGCGCCGACCGCGGTGCCGAACACCCGGCTGGTGGCGGTGTTCGATCCCACGGCGCCGTTGCCGTCGGTGGTCTGCGTGCCGCCATAGCCGGCGGCCCACACATTCCAGCGCGACACCAGCCCATCCTGCGGCGGCGCCTTGGTGATCATGCCCAGGGCTTCGCGCTCGGCTGCGCCGCGTCTCGCGCCGGCATACGCCATCGCGTCGTCGGCGAACGACAACGGAGCGCCGCCAGCCGTCCCGCGGCCATCGACAAAGGGATCACCCAGGAGACCGAGAAACTGGTTCATGGCGTTGAAAGTCGTCTGCTGCACGCCGGTAACCGTTTCGCCGGAGGCCTGCGTCAGGCCCATCGGCGTCAATGCGCCATACGCCGCGGCGATGCCCCCCGTGGCATTGAAAAATCCCGTCAGCGCATCGGCGACCTGTTGCTGGTTGCGGTTGAGGCCGGATGGCAGCGCAAACCTCAGCGACAGGTCGAGATAGACGTCGTTGGCATCGTAGCTGAGGCTCGGGCGGAAGTTGGCCGGCGTCCCCAATGTCGCCAGCGTTCCGAACGTGCCGCTGACACCCCCGGTGGCGGTCAGGATCGTGTAGCGCTTGGCGACATAGCTTCCGGTCGTAAAACTTGCGCCCAGCGTGGCGCCGTTGATCGTCGCGGTGCCCGTGACCGCCACCCGCGAAGCGGCCGCGGGCGTGAGCAGCGCCAGGTAGATCGCGCCGGACTGCAGCGCGAGATTGCCGCCAACGGCGAGCGTGGCAACCGAGGAACCGTTGCCCGGCGCGAGTATGCCGCCGCCGGCGATCGTGGTCGCGCCGACGGTGCCGCTGCCGCTGAGCACCGCCCCGCTCGCGACCGTCGTCAGGCTCGACGATGCGGTCGATCCGTCGACCTGCAGTATGCCCGCGCTGACCGTCGTCGCGCCGGAATAGGTGTTGACGCCGGTGAGATCGAGCACGCCGCTACCCGTCTTGGTCAGCCCCGTCGTCCCGGCGCCGTTCTGGATCAGGCCGGAGAACACCGTCGAGGTGTTGTCGCCTCCCGCGGTGAGGATCGCCGCGCTGCCGCTGTTGGTGACGGTGCCGGAGCCTGTCAACGAACCGACGGCATTGGAAAAACCGGAGAGATCGAGCACCGCGCCGCCGGCGACGGTCATCGCCGAGTTGGTGCCAAAGGCGCTGGTCGAGCCGGCTTGCAGCGTGCCCGCGATCACCGTGGTCGGCCCGCGATACGTATTGAGGCCGGAGAGAACCAGCGTGCCGGCATAGCCGCCCGCAGCATTGACGACGACATCGCCGGAGCCGGACAGCACGCCGGTCAGGCTTGTGGTGCTGCCGGTGAGCACGTTGTAGGTCGGATCGCCGGTCGCGACGATGCTGTTGCCGATCACAAAACTGCCGTTGAAGTTCACGGTGACGCCGGCGGCGCCGCCATTGAGCGCCAGCGTGCCGCTTCCGAGCGCCTGGCTGTTGCCGACGACCAGGGTACTGCCTTCGTTGATGGTCGTGCCGCCGCTGAAGGTGTTGGCGCCCGACAGCGTCAGGGTGCCGCTGCCGCTCTTGGTGAGCGCGCTCTGCCCGCCGGTGCCGCCGAGCCCATCCGCGGCGGCAGCGCCGCCCGAGCCATTTTGATCGGCGATGGCATCGGAGATCGTGTAGTTGCCGGCGCCGATCGTCAGCGCCGAGCCCTGCAGGAAAAAGCCCGCGCCGAAGGCGGAGCCCGTGTTGGCGCCTGAACCACCCGTCGCGGTGTTGCCCGTGACGCCGCCGCTGCCGTTGATGGTCAGCGTGCCGCCCTTGGCGACAAAGACGGCGCCCCCCATGGCGCCGCCGCCGCCTCCCGCGGCCGAGCCGCCATTGCCGGCACCAAATCCGGCCTGCCCTGCAATGGGACCGCTGCCACCGCCCGCGCCGAAGCCACCATTGCCTCCCACGCCCGTTGTGGACCCGAAACCGGCGGCGCCACCTCCTCCGCCGTATCCACCATTTCCGCCGGTGCCGCCAAATCCGTTGCCGCCGATGCCGCCGCCGCCGCCGCCGAAGCCGCCCTTGCCTCCCGTGACAAAGCCAACCGCACCGCTGCCGCCCCCGCCGAAGCCGCCCGCAGTACCGGCCGTGGTCCCGTTCGGTCCGCCGCCACCGCCGCCGAACCCGCCGTTCCCCCCTTGCGTCGGGTTGCCTGCCTGGCCACCAAATCCACCGCCGCCAGAGCCGCCGAAGCCGAAGGCATCCTGGCCGCTGCCACCGCCACCACCGCCTTGGGCGCCGCCCGTCGTGCCATAGCCGTTTCCACCGCGCTGAGCGGCGAGACCGCCGATGCCGAGGCCGCCGTTCTGCCCATTGGCGGTGAGGCTACCGCCGGCGCCGGTGTATCCGCCACCGCCACCGCCGGCCGGATATCCGATGCCGCCGGCGCCGAAAACGCCGCCACCACCCGCGGAGCCGTTGCCGGAGCCGCCGCCTCCGGCACCATACAAGCCACCGCCGCCACCGCCATTGAGACCACTGGAGTTTGTCGCCCCCCCGGCTCCGCCGAGGCCGCCACCACCCCCGCTCGTCCCCGTGGCACCGGCACCGCCGATGGCGCTGTTGCTGCTGAATGAGACGCCGGACAGGGTCACATTTCCTGATTGATTGACGAACAGCGCGCCACCGGCGCCCATCCCACCGCCGCCACCGCCGCCGCCGGCACCGCCTTGCGCAACGGCATTGGCAAGGGTCAGGTTGTTGAGGGCGACGTTCTGGGTCTGCGCAACGATCGAGCCGGCAACGGCCGCGCTGGCCTGGGTTGCACTGTCGACGCCGACGAGAAAGATACGCTGCGAGCCGCTGCCGCTGATCGTGTTGCCGTTGCCATTGATCGTCACCGAGTTGAGGATCGGCGACAACGCGCCGGACAGGGTGACGCTGGTCGCGATGTTGATGGTCACCGGCGAGGACTGCGCATTGGCATAGGCGAGCGCATAGCTCAGCGTCCCGGCGGCGCCGGTCGTCCCGTCCGACGTCGTGCCCGGATCGCTCGCGATGGTGACGGTGCAGGTATTGCCCGCACATTGCGCATGCGCGGCCGCACAGCCAAGGAAGCACGAGGCGATCAATGCGACGCCGGCCCGCATCAGACGATGACTGAACGTGCTCCCCGAGTGTCCAGGTAAAGGCGGCCAGGCAAGTGCTGACAGCAGTGGCAGAACCGGTCGGTTTGTCATGAGCGTCTCGAACGAAAATCGAACAAGGGATGGCGGCACGCAGGTCGCTCAAGGCCATAGCAGGCCAGCCGTCCACATAATGTGCCTGGTGTCTCAGCCGCCGATTTCCCATGCCCGGTGATGCAGCCACGGCACATCGGACGGGATGCCCCCGATTGGTCGCCGACTGGCGGGGCTTCCAGGCCCGACTGGCCCCACGTCCCCTCATTTCGCCCGACACTGCCGCTTGCACAGCGATGTCGGGATGGCTACATCCCACCTGTGGTGGTGTGGGGCGCTTTCCTGTGAACGACAGCAAAGTGGCTGATGATCCCGAGCGCGGGGCGCACGCGCTGGCGTTGCTGCGCGCCGCGACGGTCGACATCTGCGATGTCATTCCCCGCACCGCCGAGGCCGAATTCCATATTACGACCGTGACGCAGATGACCGGCAACGCCTTGCTGGTGGATTCATCCGTCACCGCGCTGGAATACGACCGAACGCCCGCGCACATCGCCCGCGGAGGCCTCGACCACTACCACATCACCCTGTGCCTGGCCGGAGAGATGTGGTTCAGCTCCGGGCGTCGCGAGCTGACGCTGCGGCCCGGCGACATCGGCCTCCTCGACATGGCATCGCCGAACCGGACGGTGCTGACGGCGGCGCATGGCGGCCGTACACGCCTGATGACACTCATCGTGCCGCGCGCCTTGCTGGCGCCGCGGCTCGCCCACCCGGATTCGGCCATGGCCACCCTGCCGGCCAACCATCCCCATGCGCGCCTTCTCGCCGACCAGTTCGACGCGCTGTGGCGCCTCGAAGAGCCGGAAGCCGGCGCTGAAGCGACGGTCGCCGCGATGGCCGACGTCATCGCCGTCGTCGCCGGATGCACGGCCGACACCGAGCGAGGCATCGACGGCGCCGAGCGCCACCTCTATCTCGCGACGATCAAGCGCCACATCGCCGGACACCTCGAGAGCGCAGCGCTCACCGTCCAGGATCTCTGCCAGCGCTTCCAGATTTCGCGCGCGAGCCTCTACCGCCTTTTTGAGGCCGATGGCGGCTTTGCGCACTACGTCCAGGAGCAGCGGCTCAACCGTGCGCTGACGCTGCTGATCGCGTCGCCATCCCACGGCAGGCGCCTGATCGATCTTGCTGTAGATCTGCAATTCGCAAGCGATTCCACGTTCGTGCGCGCGTTCCGCCAGAAGTTCGGCCTGACGCCCGGCGAGATCCGCAAGCGTGCCGAAGCCTGGCTGCTCGAAACGGGAACAGCGCCGACAACGGACAATCTGCTGCATCAGCTCGTGCAGCGCTGAAGCGACAGCCGCGCGACGAAGTCGCCTGCGATGCAATGCGTTTGCGGCACTTCCAGCCGTCGCCAGAACCGGCACACGGTAAACGATTCCGGCAAGGCGCACCGATGCCCGATCGTTCCCGCCGCCACGTCCTGCATACGGCCGCCGTCGCCGGCATCACTCCCGCCCTGACGCATCGGGCGGCATGGGCCGGCGATCTCGCCGACGGCAGCTTCCGGCGCGAAGTCGTCGCTCTGCTCGGCCGCCGTCATCCCGAGTGGACAATCATCCCCGCCGAAGATCCGGCCCATGATGTCGATCGCCAGCCGGTCGACGGTGCGGCTGACGGCCGGTCGCACCTGCCAGGTTCCGATCGATGACAGAGGATGACGCGACAAACCTTTTTGACGGCACCGCGAGCCGGACGAAGCAAGTCTTGCATTTTCATGCCGCGTCGTTGAGTCTGCCCGGCGATGATCATCGGGAAGCCCGGCGTCTTCCGGCGGATGGAATACCCGGTGACATGATCGACGGGAAAGCCGCGGGATTGCCGGCCCCGACGGCTGCGGCGGCGCCAACCGCGCCGGGGAATGGCTTAAGGGGAGGATTTTTGAGTTGACGTCTGCTGCCTCCCAGCCGGGAATGCGCGCGCCCATCAAGCGCGCGGACTTCGGCCCTGTCTCCGTGTTCTTCGGCGAGAAGAACGGCAAGTACCCCGATGGCAATCAGGTGATCGTTCGCGGCGCGGACGTGCGCGCGGCGTTCGATGCTCCGCTGGTGTCCAACTCGATCGGCCCCGAGTTCGACGCCACCGAGCTGGTGATCATGGGCCATATCCATGAAGACCACATGGCCGGCCTGCACCGCCTGCCCAGAGCCGCCGTGCATGTGCACGAGGACGATCTCGCCGCCGCGCGCAGCTGGGACGGCCTGGTGGCGGCATTCGGCGTCAGCGACGAGGCGCGCATCGCGCAGATGCTGACGCGCTTCCAGCACGAGCTGTTCTACGCGCCTCGGCCCGATGCACAGGGATATGCGGACGGCGCGTCATGGGATCTCGGCGGCGGCATACGGGTGCGCGCGTTCCACGCGCCGGGTCACACCGCCGGCCACTGCGTGCTGCTGGTCGAGCCGGAAGGCGTCGCGTTCATCGGCGACATCGACCTGACAGGCTTCGGGCCGTACTATGGCGACGCGAGTTCGAGCCTTCGCGATTTCCGCCGCAGCCTGAAGATGCTGCCGGAGATTCCGGCGACGGTGTGGGTCACTGCCCATCACCGCGGCGTCTATACCGATCGCGCGCGCTTCCTGGAGGATCTCGCCGCCTACACCGCCAAGCTCGACGAGCGCAACGAGCGCCTCATCGCCATGCTCGGCGAAGGCCCGAAGACGCTGGCGCAGTTGGTCAAGCAGCGGCTGCTCTATCCGCCGACCTATGACAGCCCGTGGGTCGACGACGCCGAGGCGTGGACGATTTCGGAGCATCTCACCGAGCTCATCGCCGCTGGGCGGGTCCGCGTCGACGAAGGCAGCGTCTACCGGCTGGCATGAACGCGGCGGCGGCATTCGCACGACGTCGCCGCGGCAGGTGCTTGCGCTAGACCCTGCCGTGGTCCGCGGGCGGAAGCGCCGCGGCCGTCGGCGCTTCCCTGCGCAGCATCGCAACGATCGAACGCTTGAGTTCGCCGAACTGCTGCGTTCCGATGATCTCCTCATAGGTACGTGGCCGCGGATAGGGGACGACCAGTTCGCTCACGATCCGGCCGGGCCGATGGCTCATGATGGCGATGCGGTCCGCCAGCAGCAGCGCTTCCTCGACATCGTGGGTCACGAACAGCACCGTGGCGCGGTTGCGGTCGCGCGCGGCCAACAGCAACTCCTGCATATCGAGGCGCGTCTGCGCATCGAGGGCACCGAACGGCTCATCCATCAGCAGCAGGAGGGGCTGCGAGATCCAGGCACGGGCAATGGCGACGCGCTGGCGCATCCCGCCCGACAGCTCGTAGACCGCATGGCGCTCGAAGCCGCGAAGCCCCATGACATCGATCAGCTCCTGCGCCCGCGCCCGGTAGTCGGCAGCCGGACGCCCCGCGAGGCGCGGCGCAAAGGTGATGTTGTCGAGCACCGACAGCCACGGGAACAGCGTCGCATCCTGAAACACCATCCCGCGATCGGGATCCGGCCGCCCCACCGGCTGACCACCGATCGTCACGCGGCCCTGCGTCGGCCGTTCGAATCCCGCGAGCAGGTCGAGAACCGTGGACTTGCCGCAGCCGCTCGGCCCGAGCAGGCAGACGAATTCGCCCTCATCGACCGTCAGCGACAGACCGGCGAGCGCCTGCGTCGTGCGGCCTGTCCGGCGATCATCGAAGCGCTTCTCGACATCAGCCAGCGCGATGAAGGGCGGGGACACCACGATCAGGCCCGCCCCGCCCAGGGCGCAGTCCATCGCTGCAGACCGACCAGCGCGAGATCGAGCGCATAGCCGGTGCCGCCGAGCAGAACGATGCCCAGCATGACGATGTCCGTACGCAGATAGGCGCCGGCATTGACCACCATCCAGCCGATCCCTGCATCGGACGCGATCATCTCGGCCGCGATCAGCGTCGTCCAGCCGATGCCGAACGACAGGCGCAGCGTCACAAACAGCTCCGGTACGATGTGCGGCAGGATCACATAGCGAAACAACGCCAGCCCATGGGCGCCGAGCGCCTGGCCGGCGCGGATCCGCTGCCGCTGGACATTGCCGACCGCGGCCGCCGCCCCGACGACGATGCTGAGCAGGGCCGAGATGAAGATCAACAGCACTTTCGACGTCTCACCGATCCCGAACCACAGGATGACCAGCGGAATGAGCGCGAGCTTGGGCAGCGGCCGCAAGAACTGGACGAAGGGATCGAGCACGGCACCGAAGGTGGGGACCATTCCCATGGCAATGCCGAGCGGCACGCCGACCGCGGTGGCGGCGGCAAAGGCGCCAAGCGCCCGCGCCAGGCTCAAGGCCAGATGCCCCCACAACGGGGTCTGGCGATAGCCGTTGCGCAGGAGGTCGAGCGCGGTCGCGAGAATTTCCGACGGCGGCGGCAGCAGCAACGTGTCGACCAGCCCGCTCCGCCCCGCGAACTCCCATAGCAGCGTCGCGCCGATCACGGCAGCGCCGCCGATCAGGACTCGCCGAACGGAATTGCGTTCACTCAAGCCGGAAACGCGCGGCGAAGCAGCGCGTAATTGACCGCCGGTACGAACGAGGCGGGGATGGTCTCGCGCTTGATCTCGCCGGTATCAGCCAGGAAGGACGCGGCATCGGCCAGCGCCTTGATCAAGGGCGCATTCCCGGCCGCCGCCGGGCCATCGCCCCAGTAGTTCGGGCCGAGCTGCTCCTTGAAGGACGGATAGCGCAGGCCCGCCAGGGTATCGCGCACAGCCTCGAACGGCGCGCCGAAGTCCTTCGCCAGGACTCGGGAGACACCATCGGGATCGGCCTTGTAGCGCTCGAACTGCGCCTGCACCGTCTGCAGCCACGTGACCACCGTATCGGGATGGCGCTCCGCAAACTCCGTTCGCACCACGGCGCTGTTCCAGACAAAGACGCCATGCGGCTGCAGTTGCTCGGACACCAGCAACTGCCGTCCGCCATCGGCAAGCAATTCGCCCCAGAATGGTCCGTTGATATAGGTCGCGTCGATATCGCCGCGCTTCCAGGCCGCGATCGTTTCCGGCTGGGCCAGCGGCAGCCGCCGGATCTTGCCGCCATCGAGCTTGTTGATGCGGATCAGTGCCTCGAGGGCGAACGCCATCGTCGACGACGGCGCCACCGCGATGCGCTTGCCTTCCAGCTCCTTCACGGACGTGATGCCGGGCTTGGCGATGAGGCGCTCGCTGGTGGCAACGATCTCCGGCGAGCCGAGAAGCTGAATTGGCAGGTTGCGCGACAGGCCGGCCACGATCGGCGTGTTGCCGAAGATAGCAAAGTCGATCTGCCTGGCCGCCAGCAGTGCAAGCGCCGGTCCGCCCGCCGGAAACGGCACCCACTCGACTCTGGTCCCGAGCGCCTTGTCGAAGCTGCCGTCGGTCTTGCCGATGACCCAGGCTCGGGCCGCCGTCAGATAACCGATGCGCACGACGTCCGGTCGCGCCGGCGCCTCGGCGCGGCTGCGGCCCGCAGCGAGCGCCGCAGCCCCTGCACCCACCCCCAGCGCCAGCAGATCCCGCCTGTTCGGCTTGCGATCGCGAAACGACGCCATGCTCCCTCGAATCTGGTCTTGCGACCTGCAGACTTCCGACAGTGAAGCCGCCAGATCGTCATCCAGCCCTCGTCAAGTCAATGCAGGCGGAAAAATAAGATGATGATTTCAATTGCAGGCGATCTCGCCGAACAAATGCCTCGCCTGCCGCACCAGAGAGGATCTTTGTTGTCCGCGTCTGGTGCGGCTCGACCCCATGCCGCGCGTCTCGGCCATCGGCACGGCCGCGTGGCGGTCGCACGCGATTTCGTCAAACGAAGAACGAGCGAGCGTTAGGCTGACGCCACGACGGGAAGGCGCGTGCGGGATTCGACCACAACCGCGATCGTGCCGTAGACGATCGCCAGCCCCCACAGCGTCAGCAGCTGCGGCCGTACGTCGTAGAGCGACGCCCCCAGCTGCGACAGCCTCACGAAGCCGTCGATGGCCGACGTGCTGGGAACGAAACGAGCGAGAAGGCGGATGGCGTCAGGCATCGCTTCGGTCGGCCATGAAAAGCCGGCAAGGAAGAAGAACGGCAGGCCGATGGAGGCCGATGCGAGTTGCACGCCAAGCGCAGTGCGAAACAGTGCCGACAGCAGCATGCCCAGCGAACTGACCGACAGCACGAACGGCAGGGCGAGCACGGCCAGGCTCACGAGCGATCCGAGCCGCGGCAGGCCATAGAGATAAGGCAGCACGACAAGATAGAGCGGCAGGATGACGGCCTGGAGGAGCAGGTAGGCGAGACTCTTGCCGACGAATGTCACGATCGGCCCGGGTGCGGCCGCCCCCGACGGCAGACGCGGCGAACGGTCGCCGCCGAGCGTGCCGAGCAGGCCGACGCCGATGAGCAGCGTCTGCTGGACGATGAGAACGAACGCCGCCGGCAACAGATATGTGGCGTAACCGCCCTGCGGATTGAACAGCGGCACCGCCGTCAGCCGCAGCGGCGCGGTGGCGGCGACAGCGATGGTCGGATCGATACCGAAGCCGACCAGTCGGCCGGCCTCGATCTCGGCCCCCATCGTCTGGGCCACCGCCGACACGCCCTGCGAGATGCGCTGGTAGATCAGAAAATAGCTCGCGTCGGCATAGACGGCGATCGGCGACGGACGGCCATACAGCAGGTCGCGCTCGAAGTATTTCGGGATCACCACCACGCCTGAGATCGTGCGTTTGTACACTTCGCGCTCCGCGCTCGGCAGATCCGGCAGCACGAGGGCGACGGCGACGTCGGACGTGGCGTCGATACGGCGGGCGAGATCCCTGCTGCCGATCGTGCCGTCCTGATCGACGATGGCGATGGGAATGTTGCGCAGGGCCTCGTTCACATAGGGCTGCGGATAGAACACCGTGTAGATCGCGACGCCGAGCACCAGCACGGAGAACACCGGCCGCAGCGTGAACACCCGCCTCAGCTCGTGCACAAGAACCGCGACGATGCCCGCCATTACACCGCCTCCTGCGGCACCGCCGATACCGCAGCGGCCGACGCCCGCGCCCGCAGGCTTTCGAGCCGTAGCGCCGTCAGGCCGGCAAAGCCGACGACGAAGGCGGCGAGGATGAGAACCGGCTTCCACGACAGATCGAGCGGCGTGCCGCGGATGGTCTGATCGATCCGCGCCGTGAGATACCACGTGCCTGGCAACAGCGCGCCCCATGCCGAGGCGAACGCATTCATGCCGAGCCGTGGAAAGCCGATGCCCATGTAGCCGAACGCCGGCGCGGTCAGCAGCGTACCGATGCTGATCGCGCTGCCCATCGGCTTCAGGAACAGCGCCAGCAGCGCACCGAGAAACTGGCAGGCGAGAATGAAAAGGATTCCCGCCAGCACCAGCAGCCAGCTCCGGCCCCGCAGCGGCAGGTCGAGAATGCCGAACAGCACGGCATCGCCGATGCCGAGGATCATGAGGAAGATGATGGTGTAGGGAACGATCTTGCCGGCCATCGCCGGCCACAGGCCGCCCCCGAGCCGCCGCAGGATGCGAAAGCGATGCGGCGTCTCGAAATCGAGGCCGACCGAATAGGCCGACGTCGTCACGATCACGATCTGCAGGATGCTGGGCAGCAAGGCCGCGAGCAGGAAGTGCGCATAGTTGAGCGTCGGATTGAACAGCGGATGCGCCTGCACCGGAATGGGCGTGAGATCGGCCTGCGCCGCATCGACCGGCGCACCCTGCGCCGTCCGCAGTGTCAGGCGAATGCCCGCCGCCGCGGTCAGGATGCCGCTGCTGACGCCGCGCAGCACCAGGTTGCCCGACGTCATGGTCTGGGTGTTGTAGAAGAACACGACCTCGGGCTGACGGCCGGCGATGACATCGCGCTCCAGGTTGCGCGGCAGCATCAACAGCCCGTGGATCTTGCCCGACAGGATCAGCTGACGCCCTTCCGCCAGTTCGCCGACCCGCTGCGCCACGGCCGCATCGGGCGTCGCATCCACGATCCGCACCAGCGAGCGTGACAGGTTGCTGCCGTCGAGATCGAGCACGCCGATCGGAAGGCGCGTGGCAAGCCCGGCGCTGAAGATCGCCGTCATCACCCCCATCATCGCCAGCGGCACCAGCGTGGTCAGCGCCAGCAGGAACGGCCGGCGCGCGAGCCACCCGATCTCTCGCCAGAACACCAGCCAGAAGCCTGGTCGCAATCCGTCCGGGAGCCGCATGTTAGCGCGCCCGCGTCCATGCGACGATGCCGCTCATCCCCGGGCGCAGGCCATCGACGGGGGCGGCCGGCACGGCGCGCACTTCGAAGGTGCGCAGATCGAAGTCGCCGGTCGCCCGCGTGGCGCGCCAGGTGGCGTACTGCCCCTGCACGTTGATGACCGTGACACGGACAGGAATCTGCTTCTGCGCCAGCGCCGGCACGGTGACCGTGAAGGTGTCGCCGATCTTGAGCCCGGCCAGCAGATCCTCGCGCAGGTTGAACGTGAACCAGAGATTGTTCATGTCGATGAGGGAGAACATCGGCGCGCCGGCGCTGAAGTTCTCGCCGAGCTCCGCAGCGCGCGTCGTCACCTGGCCGTCGATCGGCGAACGGATGACAAGCTCGGCGACATCGGCCTCGCGCTGATTGAGCGACGCCTCGGCCTGCTTGACCTGCGCCGCCGCCAGCGCGCGTTCCTCGGGGCTCGCGCCTCTGGTGGCGAGCTGGAGGGCGGCTTCCGCCGATTCCTTCTTGCGGATCGCGGCTTCGAGATTGCGCGTTGACTCATCGAAGCGCGATTGCGGCGTGCTGCCGGTCTTGACCAGCTGGGCCTGCCGGTCATAGGCCTCCTGATAGAGAACGATATCGGCCTGCGCCGCGGCGACCTCCGCCGTGCGGGCGGCGATCGTCTCGGGGCGCGTGCTGTTGACCCGGTCAAGATCGGCCTTGGCGACAGCCAGCGCAGCCTCGGCGGACACAAGCGCGGCCGCGAGCTGCGGGCTCTGCAGTTCGGCGAGCGTTGCGCCCTTCTTCGCCGTGTCGCCGACATTGGCGCTGAGCTTCGCGACCCGGCCGCTGACGCGTGGGCTGAGGTCGACACGGTCGGCGGACACCTCACCCTGTACCGTCAGCGGTGGCGGCCGCGTCGCGAACCAGAGCAGGACGGCCAGCGCCACGACAACACCGCCGCCAATCCCCCACCGGAGATAGTTCGAACCGCCCATAGCCGACCCCTGCTGCTCAATCCGCCATCGCGCCGACCGCCGAACCCAGCACCACCGCACAGCTCGCCATGGCCGGTTGGATACCGGGCATGTTATCGACAAACGCAGCAAGCTCAATATTGAAGTGGTCGGCGGTATCATTCCGGGCCTGGCGTGATGCATCCGCAGCCAATCGGCGCGGCGCGCGGCCTTTTGACTTTTCACTTCAAGTCAGAAAGGCTTGCGGTAGGATATGCCGTTATCAGCAGTCCGACCGGACGTCGTTTTGAGCCCTCCATGAATCTCAGACAGCTTGCGTATTTCCGCGCCGTGGTCGAGCACCGTTCGCTGGCCGCAGCCGCGGATGTGCTGCGGATCGCGCAGCCCAACCTCAGCACGGCGATCAAGCAGCTGGAGAGCGAATGGGGCGTATCGCTGTTCGAGCGTTCGGGCCGTGGCCTCGCGGTCACGGATACGGGCCGCGCGCTTTACGAGCGCGCCGCAGAGCTGCTCGGCGGCGCCTCCGCGCTCGACCAGGACATGCGTGCGATCGGGCGTGGATTCACCGCCCGGCTGCGGGTCGGATTCACGCAGGTCTCGCTTGAGATCATCACGGCGATGGTCGCGGGGCTGCGCGAGGAGGGCATCGCGGTGAGCTTCTCCCTCCAGCAGGGCGAACCGCAGCTCCTCGAAATGATGGTGGAGGAGCGACAGCTGGACTTCGCGCTCACCCACATGCCCGTCGCGAATTCCGGACTGGGCGTCGAAGCGCTGGCGTCGCTGAATATCGTCCTGTTGTGCCGCGAAGGCGACGATCGCTGGCAGACGAACGGCGACATCAAGCCCGACGCGCTCGGGGATGTCCCCCTGATCCTGCTGCGCCGGCGCGCGGGCGGCGGCATCTACGACCGCATCATGACGGCGTTTGCGACCGCCGGCGTCTCGTGTTCCGTCGTGGCGGACTCGACGGATATCTCCGCGATCTACACGCTCGTTGCACGCAACGTCGGCCTCGGACTGCTGCCGGTCCATGCGCACGATACGCCCCGCCCCGGGTTTGTCACCTACCCGGTGGCGCTGCTGCCGGCACCGGAACGGCTTGCCCTGATCTATCCGCGCGGCCGCCGCCAGCTCCCCGCCGTTCAACGGGCGATGGATCTGTGCCGGACGATGCTGCGCGGATCGTAACAGAAAGAAGGGATCTGCGCCGTGACGGACGCGGCGCAGATCCGGCAGATTGTCATCGGGGCCTACTTCGCATCTTTGGCCGCACGTTCGATCAGGTTCGCAACGGCCTGGGGCTGCGACAGATAGATGGCGTGACTGCCCTTGACCTCGACCGTGGTGCTGCCTGCGCGCTTGGCCATGAAGCGCTCGAGATCCGGATTGATCATGCGGTCTTCCGTCGCGACTGCATACCAGCTGGGCTTGTTGTGCCACGCGGCGTTGGTGATCGCGGTCCCGAAGCCGGTGACGCTGATCGGGACCTGGGAGATCGCCATGAAGTGCGCTTCCCTGGCCGGAACGTCGGCGGCGAAGTCCGCGTGGAACGACTTCGGATCGACGATGACATAGCCTTCACCGGCGGGCACAGCGCTGTTCGCGGCCGGCGGCTTCTGCTTCAGCAGGCCACCAAGGGTCTCGCCGCTGTCCGGCTGGAAGGCCGCGATATAGACGAGGCCACGTACCTGCGGCTCGTTGCCCGCCTGGGTGATCACGGCGCCGCCGTAGCTGTGACCAACGAGGATCAGCGGGGCGTTCACGCGCTCGATGATCCGCTTGGTGGCCGCGGCGTCGTCCGCGAGCGACGTTTCCGGCTCCTGCACGATTGAAACCGAATAGCCGTCGCGCTCGAGGATGTCGGTGACCGCGCGCCATCCCGAACCGTCGGCGAACGCGCCGTGAACCAGGACGATGTTCTTGATCGGCTCGGCCGATGCGACACCCGACATTCCGACGGCAAGAGCGGCAGCGGCGACTGAGGTGAGAAGACGTTTCATGGCAAGATCCTTTCTGTTGGACGGGACGAGTGGGTTGGCTGGGACAAAGCTCCGCCGGCCGCTCCGATCGGAGCGTTGAAACGGTCGGTGGAGCATGCGACGCGCCGCTAGGGAGGCAGGCTCTGGAGCGGCGTATTTTTCCCGTCGTGGGCGACGGGAAAGGCTTCGAACAGCGCAACGAGCGTGTTGTCTGTTCGATTGTGATCATCTTCGGACGCGCGACCGGAGAGCCGATCGCTGGTGGCGCGCCGTTCGAACAGCGCCATGGGTTTCAGCAGGAAGCCGGACAGCGGCCGGCGCGTGGACAGGCTGGCACTGGCGACGACCAGACAACGCACCTCCCACTCATCGTCGCCATCAGGCAGCAGCAGGGTGGCACGGCGTGTCCCCAGCAGCGTCGTGCAGCATGAGGAAGCGCTCCACACCGCCAGTCGCACCAGGCCATCGTCACCGACCGCGACCTCGCCAAGGTTGATGGAGGTGAGTTCGGCGAAGGCATGGGGCGGTGCGGAGATGATCCGGATGGCGCCGTCGTGGCCGGCCAGCGCGCAACCTGTCACCCGGCGCCGGATGTCCTCGATACGAGAGGCGGTGATGTGGGGGGCTGCATGTTTCATGGCGGAAAGCATGCATTATCACTCATATCGCGACAATAATTTCCTGCATTATAATTCTTATGAAAATCATAATAGTTGCACGCGAGGCTATTGGCCCGCCGGTCAGGGTCCGAACGGGCATTTTCCTCGATCCGCGCCGGCTCGGGCCGATCGCCCAAGCACCATCAGAACGCCTGCAGCAGCAGCGCCATCGACCCTGCAGCGTGAACCGCGGCCGGTTCGATGAAGGGAATGTGATGGCCTGATGACTGACCGCAGAAAAGCCCCGCCACCGACAGGCGACCAGGGCACCTGCGGACGACAACCGGCGCAGGAGGCTACGCTGTCCGCCCCGATCCGGAGCTCGGGCTCATCAGAGCGCCGCGCAGGGCACGGCGGTACATTTTGAATTCAAAAAATTGAAGATAAAAAAGGTAACGGATGCCAAAGCCGCTCAGGACGAGGCCTCTGCAGCCCCCAGGGCGACAGCCTCACCCTTAAGGTGGTCCAGCGCCGCCGCCTCCTTGTTCCTGAGGTGTCGGAACAGGATTTCGCTGAGCTCCGACCCATCCCGGCGCCCCAGCGCGTCGAGAATGGCCTCATGCTCACGCATCGCCTCGGCCCACCGATCGCGCTTGCTGGCGAGATTGGCCGAGTAACGCACCCGGCGGATCCGGCCGGCATAGGTGGCATAGGCCGCCGACAGCACCGAGTTTCGCGCCGCAGCAACAATAGCCTGATGAATCAACTGGTTGGCGTGGAAGTAGGCATGCATGTCGCGCTTGAGATAGGCGCCGTACATCTCATGATGCAGCCGCTCGATCTCGGCGAATTCGGCCTCGGTGATCCGCTCGCAGGCCAGCCGCCCCGCCAGGGCCTCCAGCCCGCCCATCACATCGAACAACTCGGTCACATCGGACACGCTGAACTCGCGCACCCGCGCGCCGCGGTTCGGCAGCAGGTCGACCAGCCCTTCCGACGCCAGAACCTTCAGCGCCTCGCGCAGCGGGGTGCGGGACACGCCGAACATCTCGCACAGCCGGCGCTCCGGGATTCTGGCGCCGCCCTCGAGATTGCCCTCGACGATGAAGTCGCGCAGCCGCGACAGAACCTCGCCATGCAGGGACACGGCAGCCGGCCGGGCCGGCTCGGGCGCAACCTCCCCGGCCTCCTGAACCGGCGTTAAGCCCCTGTCTTGATGGACATTTGTCATGCCGACGAAAATATCGCCGCAATTTGGCGCCGTCGACTCCCCAATAAGAATTCATTATTTTCTTGAAATCCAAATATTTTGAATTCAAAAATGCCCTCACACAGGAAACCCAGACCCCTAGGAAGGCCAACGATGTCGCAGCAGCAAGGACAGCACTTCTTGCAGATCCCTGGTCCCAGTCCCGTCCCGGAGCGCGTGCTTCGCGCCATGGACAGGCAGGTGATCGACCACCGCGGTCCTGAATTCCAGCAGCTTGGCCGGTCCGTACTGGAAGGCTGCAAGGCCGTCTTCAAGACGACCCGCCCGGTCGTGATCTATCCATCCTCGGGCACCGGCGCGTGGGAAGCCGCCATCGTCAACACCCTGTCGCCCGGCGACAACGTGCTGATGGTCGAAACCGGGCACTTCGCCACGCTCTGGCAGCAGATGGCGAAGCGCTGGGGCATCGAGGTCGACTTCATTCCCGGCGACTGGCGCCGCGGCGCCGATCCCGCCGCGATCGAGGCCAGGCTCTCCGACGATCGCAGCCACACGATCAAGGCCGTGATGGTCGTCCACAACGAGACCTCCACCGGCGTCACGAGCCGCATCGCCGAGATCCGCAAGGCGATCGACCAGGCTTCGCATCCCGCGCTGCTGCTGGTCGATACCATCTCCTCGCTCGGCTCGGCCGACTACCGGCACGACGAGTGGGGCGTGGACGTCACCGTCAGCTGTTCGCAGAAGGGATTGATGCTGCCGCCCGGACTTGGCTTCACCGCCATCTCCGACAAGGCCCTCGCAGCATCGAAGACCAACAAGATGCCGCGCTCCTACTGGGACTGGCAGGAGATGCTGAAGCCCAATGCCGGCGGCTTCTTCCCCTATACGCCCGCCACCAATCTGCTGTACGGCCTGCAGGAGGCGATCAGCATGCTGCTGGAAGAAGGCCTGGACGAGGTCTTTGCGCGCCACCACAAACTGGCGGCGGCGACCCGCGCCGCGGTGCGCGCCTGGGGCCTCGAGGTGCTCTGCCAGGAGCCTTCGGAATATTCGCCGGTGCTCACGGCGGTGCTGATGCCGCCGGGACATGACGCCGACCGCTTCCGCGACATCGTCCTCAAGACCTACAACATGTCGCTGGGCGCCGGCCTGACCAGGCTGTCGGGCAAGGTGTTTCGCATCGGCCATCTCGGCCAGTGCAACGCGCTGATGCTGCTGGGCGCGCTCACCGGCGTAGAGATGGGATTGTCGCTCGCCGGCGTCCCGCATCGCGCCGGCGGCGTCGCCGCGGCGATGGCTGATCTGGAAGGCAGCGGCGCCGGCAATTCCCCCGCGCTCAAGCTGGTGCAGGCGTGACACGCACGCCGCCGTGAAACCTGCCGGGCGCGCCCTGCCGCGCGCCCGGACACGGCCCAACCGCCACCCCCGTCAACGACCCGGAAACAGGGTTCGAACAATCTCCCGGAGGAACACATGAAACTGCCATTCAAGGCCACGCATGTGGTGCTGGCCCTTCTCTGCGTGATGTACTTCATCACCTATGTCGATCGCGTCAACATCGGCACGGCGGCGACCGAGATCCAGCGCGAGCTCGGCCTGAGCAACACCGAACTCGGCTTCGTGTTCTCCGCCTTCGCCTATCCCTATCTGATCTTCCAGGTGATCGGCGGCTGGATCGGCGATCGCTTCGGCCCACGCCGGACGCTGTTCTGGTGCGGCATGATCTGGGCGGTGGCGACCATTCTCACCGGCTTCGTCCACGGCCTCGTCACGCTGGTGATTGCGCGCATCCTGCTCGGCTTCGGCGAAGGCGCGACCTTCCCGACGGCGACGCGCGCGATGCAGAACTGGACCCCGGCCAGGAAGCGCGGCTTCGCACAGGGCCTGACCCACGCCTTCGCGCGCCTCGGAAACGCCGTCACCCCGCCCCTGATCGCCGCGCTGATGGTGCTGCTGACATGGCGCGGCGCGTTCATGGCGCTGGGTGTCGTCAGCATCGTCTGGGTGCTCGCCTGGGTGCTGTACTTCCGCAACGACCCGAAAGATCATCCCGCGATCACTGCAGGCGAGCTCGAGGTTTTGCCGGTGCGCGTGGCGACCGCGCGCGCGAAGACGCCGTGGATGGCGCTGGCGCGCCGCATGTGGCCGGTGACGCTGACCTATTTTTGCTACGGCTGGTGCCTCTGGCTCTACCTCAACTGGCTGCCGCTGTTCTTCAAGAACAACTACAGCATGGACATCACCAAATCGGCGATCTTCGCTTCCGGCGTGTTCTTCGCCGGCGTCGTCGGTGACACCCTGGGCGGCGTCATCTCGGACTGGATCTATCACCGCACCGGCAAGCTGCGGTTCGCCCGGCTCAGCGTCACGGTGTTCGGCTTCCTCGGCGCGTTCTTCTCGCTGCTGCCGATCCTCTATGTCCACGACGTCACCACCGTGGCGATCTGCCTGTCCGCCGGCTTCTTCTTCGCCGAGCTGGTGATCGGGCCGATGTGGTCGATCCCCATGGACATCGCGCCGAAATATTCGGGCACCGCGGCCGGCCTGATGAATTCCGGATCAGCCTTCGCGGCGATCGTCTCTCCGCTGGTCGCCGGCTATGTCATCGACACCACCGGCAACTGGTATCTGCCGTTCATCGGCTCGATGGCACTGATGCTGCTCGGCGCCGCCTCCGCCTTCCTCATGCGCCCCGAGCGGCCGTTCGAAGAACCGCGATGGCAACCGCCCGTCGCGGCCGGCGCCGTGGCCGCGAAATAGCACGACGGACGACCTGCCATCCGTCCACCACGATGGCACAGGCCATCTCGCGAACGTCAAAGGCCCGGCCGAAACGCCGGGCCTTTTTCTTTGCAGTCACGACACGATCGCGTCGATGCGACCGAGTGCGCCCCCGGCGCGCCATCGACAGACACGGCCCCCGCGACACGGTTCACTGGAGAGCCGGCGATGACGCACGGTCTGCCTGGATGTCTGTTCGGATACGCTCATCAAGCACATGCAGACGCTGTCTGCCGGCGCTGAGACGTAAGGCCGCAGATGCCGGCGCGACCGGGTGCACGCTTGGAATTCCAGCGGCTTGCCGCATCTGGAATCGCTCTAAGTCATGATCGCAATCCCGGCTGAGTTGACATCGCGAATGGCCCCGTCTTCTTCAGTGACCGCCCGCGGCGGCGCATGCCGCGATCGCGGATTTTTGGAGAGGAGACGGTGATGAATTCAGTGATCAAGACGGCTGCGATCGCGGCGTTGGCGGGGACCGTGTCCATCGCAGCGGCGATGACACCCGCATTCGCCGACGGCTTCAAGGACTGCACCAAGCTCGCGAAAACGTCATGGCAGCCGGCGTCGGCCGCCGAAGCCAAGGCGAAGGACGCGGGCTACGAGGTGCGCCGCTCCAAGGTCGAAGGCTCGTGCTATGAGGTCTACGGCGTCAAGGGCGGCAAGCTGTTCGAGCTGTTCTACAGCCCCGAAGACCTCAGCCTGAAGCACACCATCGCCAAGTAAGCGCCACGTCAGCCACAAGCAGGCGATCGACGAGGGATGCGGGAGGAATTCGTGTCGGAGCAACACGATGGCCCGCGCCCCGCGCATCAACCAGCGGTGACGGGCGCGACGCCGGCACCGCCGATGGTCGAGGTCTGGGACCTGCCGGTGCGGCTCTGTCATTGGGCGCTGGTGATGCTCATCGCCATCGCGTGGTGGACGCCGAATACGCAGGACACCCTGCATCGCGTCGCAGGCTATGGCGTTCTCATCGTCATCGCGTTCCGCACGCTGTGGGGCTTTCTCGGCAACCCCCACGCGCGCTTCGGCCAGCGCGCGCGCCTGCTGCGCGCCCTGCCGGGCTATCTGGTGGCGCTGGCGCGCGGCCGGCATCCACGCACGCCCGGCCTCAATCCCGCCGGCGCCGCCATGACGACGCTGCTGCTGGCGCTGCTCGTGGTGTCGGCGGCCAGTGGCTGGATGCAGGTCACGCTGCGCTTCTTCGGCGTCGCCTGGGTGCAGGACACCCACACCTATGTCTCTCACGCGATTCTGATACTTGTCGGCATCCACGCCCTCGGTGCCGTCGTTGCGAGCCTCGCACAGGGCGAGAATCTGGTCTGGGCCATGATTACCGGCCGCAAGCGTTCGGCAGCGGACAGGCCTGAGGCAGGGGGCGGTGCTGGATAAAGGTCCGGGGCGCTGATCGAGAACTGGTGCGCAGCGTAACGGAATCAGGCCTGAGCAAGGCCGCTGCCGTGCGCCCATTCAACGTCACACCGAAGACCTCGCCAGGCGGGCCGAGCGTTTACGCAGGACCGGCGTCGACGGGTTACGTGATCGGTCCTCATGGCCTCTTCATTGCCGAGCCGTACCCCCACCGAGCATTTCATGCTGACGGCTCGCTGATGCGATCGGGCACCGGCTACCATGCGTATCGCACCATACCCCTTCCGGCATAGGATCTGGTGACGTTGGAGAACTCGCCGTCGAAGGTGGCGACCGCCGACCAGCCGTTCATCCACTTCATCTCGGCTGACGCCGTGGTCAGCGCGGAGTCGCTCGCCAGCCGCGCGCCGTTGACGACGAAGCTCGCGCCGGGCAGCGCCTGGAAGGTGGCGGCGATGGCGCGGTCCGGATTGAAATCGTGCGCCCAGGCGAAGCGGCCGCGCAGCGTCAGCACGCCGCTCGACACGGCGAGCGATTTGTCGGTCCGGAATCCCAGTTCGCTTCGGCTGTCGGTCACGCTCTTTGCGGCATAGGCGAGCGCAAAGGCCGGCGTGCCTGGCATGGCCTGCTCGGCATAGGCCGGCAGCGCGAAGATCGTGGCCTGGCCAGCGGCGTAGGGCGTGATGCCGATGCCGCCGATCCACGGCGCGAGGAAGCGATAGCCGCCTTCGAGGCGGCCGCTCCACGCATTGGCATTGAAGGCGGCACGCAACCGATCGACGCCGGCGATGGTCACGGTGCGGTCGGTGCTGATGTCTTGCCAGCCATAGGCGAGCGCGCCCGAGAGGTAGAACGGCCCGTCGCTGTGCCTGACATAGCCACCGGCCTGGAACAGGTCGGAGCGGCCCGACCCAAAGCCGTTGACGGCAAAGCTGGTGCCCCCGCCGGCCAGCGCAAAACCGATGAGCGTGTTGGGCCCGAGCAAATAGTCGGCGCCGACGGCGGTGCCGTAGATGCGGCTGGTGCTGCCGTTGGTGCCAGCCACCGTGTTGCCGGCGGTGGATTGCGCGCCGCCAAAACCGGCGCCCCACACGCTCCAGCGCTGCAAGACTGAGGGCGGTGCCTTGGTCAGCATCGCAAACGCATCGTCGCGCATGGGCGCGGCATAAGCGCTCCCGGCAAAGCCGGGCGCGCCAGACGCTGTGCCGTCGCCGCCGTTGCGCGCGATGAAGGGATCGGTGAGCAGGCCCATGAACTGGCCCATGGCGTCGAAGGTCGCTTGCTGCGAAGCGGTTGCGGTCTCACCCGAGGCCTGGGCGAGCCCAAGCGCGGTCAGCGCGCTGTAGATGATCGGAATGCCGCCGTTGCTGTTGAAGTAGTTGGTGATGGCGGCGCCGACGCCTTGCTGGTTGCCGCCGAGCCCGCTGCCCGGCGGCGGAAAGAAGCTCAACACCAGATTGAGATAGGCATGGGTCGCGTCGTAGCTCAGTGTCGTGCGCAGGTTCGACGGCAGATTGGTCTCGGCCACCGCGCCGAATGTGCCGGAGACGCCGCCCTTCGCGGTCAGGATCGTGTATTGCCTTGTGATGTAGCTGCCGGGCGCGAAGACGGCGCTGACGGTCGCGCCGCCGAGCGCTGCCGTGCCGCCCACACTGACGAAGGACGCCGTCGCGGGACTGAGCTGGACGAAATAGAACGCGCCCGACTGAAACGCGAGATTGCCCGAGACCGCGAGCGAGGGGCCGGCGGTGCCGTTGCCGCCCAGCAGCGCGCCGCCGCTGTTGACCGTCGTGTTGCCGACGGTGCCGGTGCCCATCAGCAGGCCACCGCTGTTCACCGAGGTGAGCAAGGAGGACGCGATCGAACCGCCCACGCTCAGGATGCCGCCGTTCACCGTCGTCGCGCCGGTATAGGTGTTGACGCCGGACAGCGTCAGCGCGCCCGTCCCGATCTTCACCAGCGACCCGCCGGTGGAGCACGCGCTGCCGCTCGCGCCGCAGTCGCTGATCACGCCGCTCACCTCTTTGCTGAGATTGTTGCCGCCGACGGTGAGCTCCCGCGCGCCCAGATAAAAATTGCCAGCGCCCGCAATCGAACCGGCGCTCAGCTTGCCGTCCCCGGCAGGTCCCACCGATCTCGAAAAATCAACCGTGCCGCCGGCAGCATTGGTGATGGCCGCGTTGCCTGCCGTGCTGGTGGCGAAGAAGTACAGGAAGCCGCCGTTGTTGGTGATGGTAGCGTTGCTGGCCGTGCTGGTGCCGGAGAAAGTCAACCGGGCGTCGCCCCCATTGTTGGTGATGGCGGCGCTTCCGGCCGTGCTGGCGTTGGAGAAATCCATTGCGCCGTAGTTGGTGATGGTGGCGCTGCCGGCCGTGCTGCCGTTGCGGAACGAGACACCCCCCGGGATCCCCCCACCATCACCTCCCCCATCGCCATGATTGGTGATGTGGGCACTGCCGGCAGTACTGGTGTTGTAGAAATTCAAGTAACCGTCGGTGATAGCCGCGTTGCCCGCCGAGCTGGTGTTGTAGAAATTCACGTCACCGGTAGTGGAGGTGATGGCCGCGCTGCCGGCCGTGCTGCTGTTGCGGAAATTAACGCTGACCCCGTTGAGGATGGTGGCACTGCCGCCGTTGATGGCGATGCCTGCACCATTGAAATTCAACAACTGGCCGTTGGCGAACGTGTAATTTCCCGCCCCGGCGTTGAAGGTCCAGCCGCCGACGTTCGTTCGGTTGGCTTCATCGTTGGAGGGGATTGACAGGCTGGTGATGTTCGATGCGCCGAAGGTGGCGGTACCTGACGGCACTGCGCCGCCGCTCCAGTTGCGGAAGCTGTCGTAAACGCCGCTGACGGGAGCAGCGAGCCAGGTCGCATCCTGGGCCGCCGCCGGCAAGCTGGCCCAGACGGGCGCTGTCGCGGCCAACAGCGCCGCACGCAACGGCCTGCCGCAGACGCCGCGCAGCCCGACACAATGATAACGCGCACCGACCATCTTCCGCCCCCGACCTCGAACGCCCGCGCGCCTGTCCGGCATCGCAGTCCGCCTTCGGCCCGACTCCCCACATCAACCTCGGCCAATCCTGCCATAGCGGGGCGGCAAGGTCCCGCGATTGCGGCCAGGACATTCTGAAACTTTCTGATATTTGCCGCGCTTCGCGCGCTTGCGCCCGTTTCCAGAGTTTCTTCGGCGGTGCGCACGGTTTCCCGAAAGCTGAACCCGCGCAGCAATGAGAGCATCACGCCACGCGCGATGCGGCGCGTCTTCGGTTAGCGAAGCGCGGGTCCGCAGTCCTGTTCTCAATCGTAGAGAATTGGCGCTCCCTAGGGGAATCGAACCCCTGTTTCAGCCTTGAGAGGGCCGCGTCCTAACCGCTAGACGAAGGGAGCGTTGGCGGAGGGAATAACCTCGAACGGCGTTCGCCGCAAGCGTGCAAATGCAACAATCCCGGGAATGGTCAACGAAGGCCGGTCTCGGCCCGGCCGCCTGGCCCACCGGGTGGGAACCGGGCCGCCAGCCGCGAATCCCGCGATCCCGGGCCCGCCGCCCTGCTGCCCGTTACGGCTCGCTGGCGAATTTCAGCCGGCCGGCGGGCTTGAGCGTGCGGGCGTCGAAGGTGCGGATCTCGGTAATGCCGCCGACGTCCAGGGTGACCATCAGGCGGTCGGCGGCGACGCCGGTGGCCACGATCTTCGCCCCCTTGGGCAGGGTGGCGGTCAGGTCCGCGACCGGCAGGCTTCCCTCGCTGCGGAAAAGGCGGTAGCCGATGGCGATGAACACCGCGGCGATGCCGATGCCGGTGGTCAGGCCGGCGATGATCATCATGCGGCGGACCCGGGCAGCCAGCAGCGCGGTCTGTTCGGGATTGGGGTCGGGCGTCACGGCATCGGTCATGCGGCCCCTTCAAGCAGGTTTGGCGATGGGTGACAATGAACTTCCGGGCGACGAGCCCGGCGAAGAGGCGCTTTTCGCAGGCGGGGTGCGACATGTGGTCGTCACCGGCGACGAGCGCACAGCGCGGCTCGACCGCGTGCTGGCGCTGCACAGCACCGAGCTGTCGCGCTCGCGCCTCAAGGCGCTGATCCTCGCCGGCCAGGTCAGCCGCGACGGCAAGGCCCTCACCGATCCGTCCGCCCATGTCGCCGCCGGCGATGTCATCGCCATCGACGTGCCGCCGCCGGTGCCGGCGGAGCCCGAGGGCGAGGACATCCCCCTCGACATCATCTTCGAGGACGACGACATCATCGTGCTCGACAAGCCCAGGGGCCTCGTCGTGCACCCCGCCGCCGGCCACGAGAGCGGCACGCTGGTCAACGCGCTGATCGCCCATTGCGGCGCGAGTCTCTCGGGCATCGGCGGCGTGCGCCGGCCCGGCATCGTCCACCGCCTCGACAAGGACACCACCGGGCTGATGGTCGCCGCCAAGAACGACCGCGCCCATGCCTCGCTGACCGCGCAGTTCGCCGACCACGGCCGCACCGGCGCGCTGCGCCGCGGCTACATGGCGTTCGTGTGGGGCGTGCCGGACCGGCCGCGCGGCACGGTCGACGCGCCGATCGACCGTCATCCCCACGCCCGCGAGAAGATGGCGGTGCGCCAGGGCGGCCGCGAGGCCATCACCCACTGGGAGGTGCTGGAGACCTACACCGGCCGCGACGGCAAGGGCGTCGCCTCGCTGCTCGCCTGCCAGCTCGAGACCGGCCGCACCCACCAGATCCGCGTCCACCTCGCCCATATCGGCCATCCGCTGCTCGGCGACGAGGTCTATGGCTCAGGCTTCAAGACCAAGGCGCGTCAGCTAGGACCTCAATCCCAGGTGGTATTGGATACCCTCCGCCGCCAAGCGTTGCATGCATATCTCCTGACGCTGGAGCACCCTTCGAGCGGAGACATTTGTCACTGGGAAGCCGGCCTGCCGGAGGATTTGCTTCTCCTGCAAGAGGCGCTACGCGCGGCGTCATGACGCAGGCCATCTTGAAAAATATCATGATTACAATATCTTAATGCGTGTCACAGCAACGTGACAGGGCAGTATCCTTCCCCTAATCCACCCCTATCATGTATTGTGCACCTGCGTTGGATGACCCAACGCGGAACACTGCAGCCCAGTTGGCTTTGACACAGCAGCAGGCCTGCCTGACCCGCCGCTATCGGGGGTCTGAAAACACTGGAGGGCGCACAAATGGCCCGAGCAGCTACATTGCCGGTTCTCAGTGGAGAATCCGGACTTGCACATTACCTCGCCGAGATCCGCAAGTTCCCGATGCTGGAACCGCAGGAGGAATACATGCTCGCCCGCAGCTGGCGCGAGCACGGCGATCGCGACGCGGCACATAAACTCGTCACCAGCCACCTGCGGCTCGTGGCCAAGATCGCCATGGGCTATCGCGGCTACGGTCTGCCGATCGCCGAGGTTGTCTCCGAAGGCAACGTCGGCCTGATGCAGGCGGTGAAGCGCTTTGAGCCGGAAAAGGGTTTCCGTCTCGCCACTTACGCTATGTGGTGGATCAAGGCGTCAATTCAAGAATACATTCTGAGGTCGTGGTCGCTCGTGAAGATGGGCACCACCGCGAACCAGAAGAAGCTGTTCTTCAACCTGCGCAAGGCGAAGAGCAAGATCTCGGCACTGGAAGAGGGCGATATGCGCCCCGACCAGGTGCAGATGATCGCCAAGCGTCTCGGCGTGACCGAGCAGGACGTCGTCGACATGAACCGCCGCCTCGGCGGCGACGCGTCGCTCAACGCTCCGATCCGCGACGACGGCGAACCCGGCGAATGGCAGGACTGGCTGGTCGATACCTCGCCCAACCAGGAAGCCGTGATGGCGGAGAGCGAGGAGTACGATCATCGCCGCGACGCGCTCAGCGGCGCCATGGGCGTGCTCAACCCGCGCGAACGCCGCATCTTCGAGGCACGCCGCCTCGCCGATGAGCCGATGACGCTGGAAGACCTTGCCGCCGAGTTCGGCGTGTCGCGCGAGCGCGTGCGGCAGATCGAAGTCCGCGCCTTCGAGAAGGTGCAGGCGGCGGTCAAGAGCGCGATGGCGCGCATGGAAGCGAACCGCCAGCAACTGGCGCACGCCCACGCGCACTGAACGCCTCATTCAAGAAATGACGAAAAGCCGGCGGCGACGCCGGCTTTTTTGTCGAGTCAGTCCGAAAACGGATCTCGCGCGACAACCGCAGCCCGACACGCGCGCAGCGTCGTTACTACAGGCGCGGAAACTTCAGATTGTACTTAACTTCCTGATTGTTGCCATCCTTGAAGACTTCGCGCACGCTTGACGAAAGAATGCCCTCGAGGCTGCCTTCAGGCTTGCCCTTCAGCAGCAATCGATCACCTTTTCTAAAATAAGGCGACGACGAGTTCAGAGGCACGCTTTCGGAACTCGTGGCCGCCAGCGTGCATTGCTCCCCTTCGCAGTGCAGATCTCCTTCAAAGGGCACGTAGACGAGAGAGCGTCCGACGGCGAACGCGACCCAGGCATGCGACAGCGAACCGCCATGCGATTGAGAGTACACCAATTTTGCCGCTCCCTGAGCGCCACCGCCATCAAAGGACCCGTCCCAGCTTTTCGCCGGCGGAAACAACTCACCGCGCTGCTGAGGCAATGATGACGAAAAGGATTTGAGGTAAGCCCAATTGCTCAGGAAGAATGCCGCGAAGACCTTCTCCTTCACCTCCAGGGGAAGCCCCTTATCGCCGGCATCCAGCGCACCGAAAACGTAGACATCCGCGCCGGAAAAATTCGCGGGATACTTTGAGGAGAGAAATGAGACCTGCCGATCAACATCGCCGCTTCCGTCCAAATCGGCATCCGCCAAAACGCCGTCCGTACAGACGATGACGCGGTAGAGCGCCGTCCGCTCCGAAAAGCGGTTCTTGTCGAAGGCAATTGCACCCAAAATATTCCGGCGCTTGTTTGGAACAAATTTCGAGGATTCCGCGATGACCCGATCCAAGGCATTCCGCAGCCGCGCATCAAAAGTCTGCAAATTCTCCCGCTGCTGATCGACGGGATCCATTCTCAACATCTTATCCCATGTGCTGCGACCAGACCTTGCCTCATCGATTTCGCTCTTCGTCAGAGTCGGAAAGCAGGAGTCAAAAACCACACTGACTTCGAACGAGCTGGGATTCACCGCAAGGATCGTCAACGGCTCGCGCGGCCCAAGCTCCAACCGATTGAGCAGCGTGAGGCCCCATTCGGTCTTCCGGGCATTTATCGAGGCGATATCGATATAGACAACGGTCCGACGGTTTGTTGCGACCGGCGCGGCACGACAAATCTCCTCAATGTTGGGCGTCACCAGTATTTGCGCATGCGCGGACGGCACCCGCCCACACATCGATAAAACAAACAGAAACAGAAGCGCGGCTCGCATCGCAACTCCTCGCAATAAATTCGTCATCGAACTTCACAGGCCTGTAATCGCTTGATTGAAGCATCGATCTCTTCGGCCAGGGAGCGGTACTCTTGGGCCATGACGGCATTCTTTTTGCGCTCCCGTTCGTATTGAGCATGAATCCTTTTTTGCTCTGCCACGAACGGCTTCCTGATCCTGTCCACCTCGACCTCCGATCGACGCAGATCGCGAAACGTCTCACGCAACTTCGGAATCTTTTCGCTCATCAAGGATGCGTAGAGAACGCCGAGCCCCCAAACGAAGAGATTGAGGCCAATCGTCGGCCCGAGATTCTGCCAAACGATCGAGTTGTTCGAAACGCCGAACGTTCCGGCGGAATTGGAAGTCAAGCCCAGCTGTTCGGCGATCACCTGATAGCGAAGCCATATGACAACGACAAAGGCCGCGACCAGAAGCAGTGATGCGATCGCGACAATCAACTTCCGCCCGAGCTCATTGCGATAAATGGCCGACGGATGGAAGACTTCGGAAATCTGCTTGAGAAATTCACCCTGAAAGTGACTCGCCGCCGCAAAAATGCCGGCCACCAATATTGTCCCTGCCGCGGCCACCAGCGGAACGAACCGAGCCATGAAGGTCGATAAATTGACGTACCACTCCGCGACGCCGACGAATATCAAAGGAATGGCGTAGATGACCGGGGAGATATTCTTGGGATACGCCCCGTTGTTGGCTTTTCGTAAATCCTGAAATGTCTCGTTTCTCGACTTCAGCTCAGAGCTTGCGCGCACAAACCTGGGGTTGTCATTAAGATCACGCGAGATTTCTTCGAGTTCGGCATCTTCCTGGATTTGCAAAGCACGTAAATACGAGTCCTCCCGCTCAGCGACATCTGTTCTTAGGCGCTGACTTATATGGGTAAGCTCAGCCATTATGGTGCGGCGGCGCCTGTCGTCCGGCCTGTTGAGACGAACCAATTCAGCCGCACTTTTCAGCGCGCCTTGCGCTTCACTTCCCAGCGTGTCGGTAGGCATCGAACCTCAACAAATTCAATTGGTGTCAAATTGCTTCAGAGATGGCCTTTGAAGGGTTTCATTCGGCAATGGAGAGCGAGTGGCTGGTTCACGCGCAACCAAACCACCACGACTTAAATCGAGTGTTTCCGGACGCCCCAAACCGCTGGCGCCGGGATAAAGCGGGACACGCGCCGCCGCGCCGCCGCATTCGGGATTAGGCTGACCGGGCGGCAAATCATGATCGTTTCGATGGCAGGGATCGAACTTGACGAGTTCGATCGCCTTGCGCGTCGCGGCAGGGATATCTGAGATAAAGAATTCAACTCGGCGATTTTTAGCGCGCCCGGTCGGAGTGCTATTGGTCGCGAAAGGTTGGGCTTCGCCCATAGGGACGACGCCAAGCAATTTTTCGCTGACCCCAATCTCGCGCAGCTTGCTGGCAACCGAAACTGCACGCTTCAAGGACAACGCGGCATTGTATTGGTCGTCGCCAATGGAATCGGTATGGCCGACGACGAGGACAGAGCGAATGTGACTGTCGCTCAACACCGCTTTGGCGAAGTCCTGGATAGGTGCTTCGGCTCCTGGCTCAAGAGAAAATTTGTCGAACTTGAAAAACACCGTACTTTGAAAACGAATGTGCGAAACAGGTACGCTGACTCCGACCCCCGGCACCATTCCCGGCTGGAGGTTTATCACGAGGTATTCGAAAGTATAAGCAGTCGTCGCAGCCTTGACATTCCTGAAGAGCAAATCTCTGACGATCTGATGCTTGTTGAGTTCCTGCTGAACATCGACAGCAGCGTCCGCTTCCAACACGAGCGACCACGCGGCAAACACCATGGTCAGCCAACACAACCAGACCTTTAGCCTTAAAATTTGCGGTATTTTCCCCCACCCGGCACGCATAACCCGCCCCCGGCAACAACAACGAACGAATACAAATAGTTATAAAACAAGCACGGCCCGTGAAATTCGAGCCCAAATTCAATCTAAACAATTGTTTCCTATACATATATAGCTGCAATTTTGAGCAATGTCATCTATTTAGCAGATCGAAGTCCGCGCCTTCGAGAAGGTGCAGGCAGCGGTCAAGAGCGCGATGGCGCGCATGGAAGCGAACCGCCAGCAACTGGCGCACGCCCACGCGCACTGAACGCCTCATTCAAGAAATGACGAAAAGCCGGCGGCGACGCCGGCTTTTTTGTTGCGCGGAGAACAGGACGCGGAACAGCACGCGGCGCGGCCGCAGACACCTGCCGATGCGCGGGCCATGAACCCGTTGGGGCGACCGGCCGACCAATGCCATGCGTATCCCCATAAGTGCCCTGGCGTCGGAGGCGATCATGCCCATCATGCTCCGCAGCACCGTCGGCCCGTTCGACGACAGCTTCATCCAGCGCGTTGCGCGCATCGAGCGCAGCCTCATCGGCCATGGCGTCGCGCCGTCGCAGTTCACGATTCTCAAGGACCGTGCCCTCGCCGCGCCGCCGAGCTGGGACTACACGCTGCTGCGCGGCGACGACGCCTGCCGCCTGACGCTGCCCGACGACCTCGCCTTCATGAACCACATCGATGTCTGCTGCCGCGCGCTCGACGATGCACCGGCGACGGTCTTCGAGAGCGACGGCGACCATCTCGCCGCGCGGCTGATGGAATGGATCGAACTACTGGCGACGGTGTGAGAGCGATGCCGATCACCCTGCAGAGCACCGTCGGCGCATTCGACCGTGGCTTCCCGCGGCAATTACCGATAGTCGAGAGTGCGATGATCGCCCGCGGCCTCGATCCCGACGACATCGTCATCGCCAAGGACCGCTCGCTGTGCACCAATGCACCACCGTTCGGCTCGCGCCTGTGGGACTACACCGTGTTTGTCGGCGACGACCACTTCACCGAGACCAAGCCGAACGATCTCGCCTTTCTCGACAGCTTCTATCGCCACTGCCTCGCCGCTGGCGACGACACCATGCCGGCGGTCGTACGACACGCTGTGGACGCGGCTGATGCGCTGGATGGCGCAGCCGATCCGAGGCTTCGCCCGCCGCCCCGACACCACAGCGCAATGACGCGCATCCCGGATGTCCTGCACTCGTCCGGGTTCCGCGTTGAACGCAACACGTCGGCTTGTCATCCATCACACTGAGATGCACAGCCCGGGCTTCAGCCGGCGTTCTTTGAAAACCACAAGTCGGCAAGGCCGACTTGTGGTGCGCAGCATGGCGCTCGACGGACGACAGCCCGGGGCCGTTCATCCTTCGAGGCTCGCTTTGCCCGCACCTCAGGATAACGGAGTAGCGTCGAGGACGCCCTTCATGCGTCGCGAGCCCGTCACCCGGATGCGCGCAGCGATACCCGGGACCGGAGCGCGCGTCAGCGCGGCAGCGCCGGCGCCTTGGTCGCGAACGCTTCGTCCTGGGGCTTTGCCGGCAGCGTGCCGAAGGCCTTGGCGTGATCGATCGCCTGCGCCAGCAGCTTGAGGCCGAGCGGCGCCAGCGCGCGCTCCCACAGTTCGCGCGCGGTCTCGCCCTTCTTCACGAAGCACCAGTCCTGCACCACGATGGCGCCGGCATCCATGCGATCGGCGAGATGATAGATCGTGCCGCCGGCGATCGGATCGCCTTCCTTGACGGTCCATTCGACCGCGGCGATGCCGCGATGGCGCGGCAGCAGCGAGGGATGATAGCCGATGCCGCCGAGCCGGCTTGCGGCCAGCGCCTCGCGGCTGACGCGGGCGTGGCTGTGGGCGGTGACGATGATGTCGGTGTCCGGTGCGATCTCGGCGGGTCCGACCAGCTTGGGATCGGCCTGCACCACCACCTCGACGCCGGCGGCGGCCGCGGTCGCCGCGAGGCGGTCATCGCCGTCATGGACCACGACGCGGGCGACGCCGACACCATGCTGCCGCAGCATCTCGAACACGGTCACGCCGAAATGGCGGGAGCCGACCAGCGTAATCCGCATCCGTTCACCCCTACCCCAGTGTCACATCCGCGCCGCGCGCACCGCGGCGCCATGGCGGCCCGTCGCCGGGCCGGTCGGATCAGCGGCGCGGGCTTACTGGCCCCACGCCATGAACGCTTCGTTGAACGCGCGCTCGCCCGGCGCGCCCTTCTCGACCGCGAGAATGGCGCGGCGCTGATTGGCATACACCAGCGGCACGTCGAACCAGGAGCGCTCCTTGAGCAGCTGCAGGTTGCGCGACTTGTCGGCATCGATGCTGGAGAGGCCGACCAGGAAGAAGTTGTCGGTGACCTTGACCGCAAGGCCGGCCAGCGGCAGGCCCTTGGTCTGCTCGTTGGACTTCATCAGGATGCCGGGCACGTTGGCAACCCCGCCACCGGCGAAGTCCGGCGGCAGCTGGAACGTCAATTCGACCGTGTGGCTGGCCGGCAGCGACGTATCCATGTTGCGGCGGACCGTCAGCGTCATCTTCAGCCTGCGCTCGGGCACGTCGATATCGGCGCGAATGGCGAGATCCTGCGGCTGGCCATTGTTGCCGCCGACCTGCTCGGTGCGCCACACCACGGTGCCTTCATAGCGCTTGCCCTGCGGGTCCGACGGATCCTCGTCGTACAGCACGACCTTCTGGGCCACCGGCGCGATCTGCGAGCCAGGCTGGCCGACGCGGTCGGCGATCTTCGGCCGCACGCCGCTGTCGGACGCCGGCGTCTTCGGCGCCTCCGCCACCGGCTGCGATTTCATCAGGCCCTTGACCGTGGTCCACATCTTCGGGCCGACCAGGAAGCCGACGCCGGCGAGCATCAGCACGACACCGAGGACAATGGCGAAGGCCAGCGGAAAACGGCTCGGCTGCCGCGGCGGCCGGGCCGGCTTCGGCGGCTTCGCCGGCTTGACGGCCTTGCCGCGCGCGGCCGGCGGCCGGTCCGGCACGTAGGCGGCGTCGCCGGGCAGCGCGTCGTACGACGCTTCCGCCATCGGATCGACGCGATGGTCCATGTTGGGTTCGATGCGATCGAACTCCGGCGAGGGCGACGGCACGTTGGCGTAGGTGCGGCGCGCGGCGCGGTTGGCCTGCGCTGCGGCGGCGCCGAGATCGTCGGCATCGGCGATGACATCACGGAAGCCGCGCACGCCGCCGGACGGCGTGCCGCGTGGCGTTTCACGAGATGGCGGCGGCGGAGCGGGAGGCGGCGCCTGCGGACGCGGCGCCTCGGCCTGCGGCGGCTCGCTGGCGGGCGGCTCGGGTGGCGGCGACAAGGGCGGAATCGGCGGCACGTCGACCCGCAGATTGCGCGGTGGGCGCGGCTCGTCCTGGCCGAGCGGCGAACGCTCGCTGCGCGGCGCGGGCCGATCGCGCCCGGGCGCGGCGCTGCCGGCATCGGTCGGCGTGGCGCGCGAGCGCACGCTGCTGCGCAGCGCATCGCCCGGACGGGTGCGGCTCAGCGTATCAGGCTTGGGCACCTCGATGCGGGCGCGCTGGGCCGCCTCGGCCTCGACCTTACGCACCGCTTCTTCCAGCGCGAGGCGCTCGCGGGTGATCTCGCTCTCGGTCAGCGGCGGCTCGACGCTGCGCAGCTGGGAAATCAGCGCGGCGCGGGCCCGCTCATACAGCGCGCGGCGCGCTTCGCCCGGAGCGCCGGGATCGAGCCCGGCGATCGCGCGCGCGATAAGCGGATAGTAATCTGCCATGAACGTCCCGCCTGCGGTCCGAGCCGAACCCGATTAGGCCTCGAAGGGATTCTGCACGAGAATTGTATCTTCGCGTTCCGGGCTTGTCGAAAGCAAGGCGATCGGGCAACCGACCAGTTCCTCGACGCGCCGGACATACTTGATGGCCTGCGCCGGCAGCTCCGCCCACGAACGTGCGTTGGCGGTCGGCTCCTTCCAGCCCTCGATGGTCTCGTAGACCGGCTTGACGCGCGCCTGCGCGCCCTCGCCGGCCGGCAGGTGATCGATCACCTTGCCGTCGAGCTCGTAGCCGATGCAGACCTTGATCTCGTCGAAGCCGTCGAGGATGTCGAGCTTGGTCAGCGCGAGGCCGTTGATGCCGCAGGTGCGCGCGGTCTGGCGCACCAGCACCGCATCGAACCAGCCGCAACGGCGCTTGCGTCCAGTGTTGACGCCGAACTCCTTGCCGCGACGGCCGATCTCCTCGCCGATCTCGTCGGTGAGCTCGGTCGGGAACGGGCCGAGGCCGACACGCGTGGTGTAGGCCTTGCAGATGCCGAGGACATAGCCGACCGCGCCCGGGCCCAGGCCCGTGCCGGTGGCGGCCTGTGCCGCGACGGTGTTCGACGAGGTGACGTAGGGGTAGGTGCCGTGATCGACATCGAGCAGCGCGCCCTGCGCGCCTTCGAACAGGATGCGCTTGCCTTCGCGGCGCTTGTGGTCGAGCAGGTTCCACACCGTCTCGGCGTAGGGCAGCACCTTCGGCGCCAGTTCGGTGAGCTCCTTGAGCAGCGCACCGCCATCGACCTCGGCGAGGTTGAGGCCGCGGCGCAGCGCGTTGTGGTGCGCCAGCAGGCGATCGATCTTGTGCGGCAGCGCCGGCAGGTCGGCGAGGTCCATCAGGCGAATGGCGCGGCGGCCGGCCTTGTCCTCATAGGCCGGGCCGATGCCGCGGCGCGTGGTGCCGATGGCGGTGCCGGCGTTGGAGGATTCGCGCAGCGCGTCGAGCTCGCGGTGCAGCGGCAGGATCAACGTGACGTTCTCGGCGACGCGCAGGTTCTCCGGCGACACCGCAACGCCCTGGCCGCGCAGCCGCTCGACCTCGTCGAGGAAGGCCTGGATGTCGAACACCACGCCGTTGCCGATCACCGACAGCTTGGAGGAACGCAGCACACCGGACGGCAGCAGCGCGAGCTTGTAGGTCTTGCCGTCGATGACAAGCGTGTGACCGGCGTTATGGCCGCCCTGGAAACGGACGACGATGTCGGCCTGTTCCGACAGCCAGTCGACGATCTTGCCTTTTCCCTCGTCGCCCCACTGAGCGCCGACGACGACAACATTGGCCATTTCGCGTGGATCCCCTGAAAATCCGTGATCTGAGAGAGGGTGAACGCCTCGCCTTGCGGCCGGGGCCGCGCGCATGTGAGACAAATCAACCGGATAACGGAAGCAGGCCCCCGACGCAAGCCAAATGGGCGTTTTCCGCTCCGCCGCCGATCTGCCAAACCATTGATATCCCCCGAAAATCCTTTGTTCCCGCCGGGGCTGCCGTTCAGGATTTCAGCGTCATGGCGGGATTTCGGCCGAAGGGGCGAAGCGAAAGCGCGATCGCAAGGCGAAGGCGACCGGGTTGGCCGCGCGGCGCACCGCCGGGCGCGGCGGAATGCAGGTCTGGCGCAAAACTTCCGTGCTATCGATTCTGCCCTGCAGCGGCGGCATCACGCCGCGACCCTGGATGGCAACCTTGATGATGCGGCTCCGCGGCCCGATGGCCCTTCTCGCTCTCGTCCTCGCCCTCGTGCTGCCGCGCGAGGCGGCCCAAGCGTGGGAAGCCTGGGGCGGCGACAGCGGCGGCACGCGCTTCTCGCCGCTGGCCCAGATCACGCCGGCCAACGTCGACGATCTCGTGCGGGCGTGGACGTTCAGCAGCGGCGATGTCGCACGGCGTCCCGCCGCGCTGATGGCCCGCACCAAGCTCGAGGTCACGCCGCTGCTGGTCGAGGACAGCCTCGTCTTCTGCACCGCGTTCAACGACGTCATCGCGCTCGATCCCGGCACCGGCGCGCAGAAGTGGCGCTTCGATCTCAACATTCCGACCGACCTGCGCCCCGCCAACCGCTGGACTTGCCGCGGCCTCGCCGCCTGGCGCGACGACACCAGGCCGCATGACGCCGCCTGTGCCAGCCGCCTGTTCATGGGCACCAACGACGCGCGCGTCGTCGCGCTCGACGCTCGCACCGGCAAGCGCTGCAGCGATTTCGGCGACAACGGCGAGGCGAAGCTCGATCCCGGCACCACGCTGGAATGGCCCGGCGAATTCCAGATCACCTCGCCGCCCGTGGTGGGCGATGGCATCGTCGTGGTCGGCTCGTCGATTTCCGACAACCGCCGCGTCGACGGCCCGCGCGGCACGGTGCACGCGTTCGACGCGCGCAGCGGCCGCCTGCGCTGGCAATGGGATCCGCTGGTGCACGACGGCATCAGCGCCGGCACCGCCAATGTCTGGGCGCCGATGTCGGTGGACACCGCGAACGGCCTCGTCTTCCTGCCGACATCGTCGCCGAGCCCGGATTTCTGGGGCGGCGCGCGCCCCGGCGACAATGCCCACGCCAACTCGGTGGTGGCGCTGCGGCTCGCGACCGGCGAGCGGGTCTGGTCGTTCCAGACCGTGCATCACGACGTCTGGGACTACGACCTGCCGGCGCAGCCGACGCTGGCGCGCATCGACACCGGCAACGGCCCGCGCGACGTCGTCATCCAGGGCACCAAGCAGGGCTTCGTGTTCGTGCTCGACCGTCTCACCGGCGCGCCGGTGTGGCCGGTGGAGGAGCGCAAGGTGCCGCAGAGCGGCGCCGCCGGCGAAGTGCTGTCGCCGACGCAGCCGTTTCCAACTCACGTCCCGGCGCTGACGCCGCAGGCCGTCTCGCCCGACGACGCCTTCGGCCTGCTGCCGTTCTGGGACAAGGCATCATGCCGCGCACAGCTCGCGAGCGCGCGCAACGAGGGCCTCTATACGCCGCCATCGACCCAGGGCACGCTGATCTTTCCAATGACCGGCGGCGGCATCAACTGGGGCGGCGTCGCGTTCGACCCAGTGCATCAGATCCTCTACGCCAACACCAGCCGCGCGGTGCATCGCGTCACGCTGATCCCGCGCGCCGACGCCACCGGCTTCAAGGCGCCTCCCGGCCACGACTTCGGGCCCCAGAGCGGTGCGCCATTCGCGATGACCCGCGCGGTGGTGATGTCGCCGCTCGGCATGCCCTGCAACACGCCGCCATGGGGCGAACTGGTCGCGGTCGATCTCAAGGCCGGCCGGATTCTCTGGTCTTCGACCGTCGGCACCACCGAGGATCGCGCGCCGCTCGGCATCGCCTTCCATTTTGGCGGACCGCTGGTCAACGGCGTGCTGGTGACGCAGGGTGGCCTCGTGTTCACCGGTGCGCTCGACGCGTATCTGCGCGCCTTCGACGCGACCACCGGCGCCGAGCTGTGGCAGGGCCGCCTGCCGGTTCCCGGCATCGCCAATCCCATGACCTATCGCTGGAACAACGAGCAGTATGTGGTGATCGCCGCCGGCGGCCACTCGGAAGCCGGCGCCAGCATCGGCGACAGTCTCGTCGCGTTCCGCCTGCCACGCGCCGGCGAAGCGCCGTCGCTGTGGTCGCGCGCCATCGATCGGCCCGGCGGCCGCTTCCGCGCCGGCGCCGCCGGCGTCGTCGCTCTGCTCGTCGTGCTGATCGGCATCACATTGTGGGTCCGCCGCCGCAGACGCGCACGCACCACCTGACGCATGCGGTGCGCATGCACCGCTCGGCCGCATCACATCGCGCCGTCACAAGCCCATGCGCGGCAGGCAAATCGGCATGGGACGGTCCCGGCATTGGCTGTTGTGATCACGCGCCAGCTGCGCGACACAAGGAGCGTGCCCCATGAGTGGCCGCCCCGCGTGGGGTCCGCTCGCACCTTTCCCCCAAAATACCTGTTCGATGACCATCGTCGTTCGTCCGCAGCCGTCACCGTCTCTTCTCGCGCGGCTCGCCAATCAGCCGTATCTCCTGCTGAGCCTGACCTCGCTGTTCTGGGCCGGCAATCTCGTGCTCGGCCGCTTCGTGGTCGGCCACATTCCGCCGTTCACCCTGGCGTGCCTGCGCTGGGGCGGCGCGGTTCCGGTCGTGCTGCTGATGGCCTGGCCCCATCTGCGCCAGGACTGGCCGATCATCCGCCGCTCGCTGCCGATCCTGCTGCTGCTGTCGGCGACCGGCTATGCCGGCAACAACGTGCTGGCGTATTACGGCCTGCAGTACACCCAGGCGCTCAATGGCCTCCTGATCCAGTCGTCCGGCCCGCTGTTCGTGGCGCTGTGGTCGATGGTGCTGTTCGGCGTGCGGTTGACGCTGGCGCAGGCGCTCGGCATCGCCATCTCGCTGACCGGCGTGTTCACCATTCTGCTGCACGGCGACCTCGCCGCCATCGCCAGCATCCATCTCAACAAGGGCGACCTGATGCTGACGCTCGCCCTGGTGGTGTTCGGCATCTACGCGGCAGTGATGCCCAAGCGGCCGCCGATGCACCCGCTGTCGCTGTTCGCCTGCACAGTGACCGGAGGCGCGCTGCTGCTGGTGCCGCCGATGATGACCGAACTGATGCGCGGCGAACTGCCGGTGTTCGACCTCACCACCGCGCTGTCGCTCGGCTATGCCGTCGTGTTTCCCTCGATCCTCGGCTATCTCTGCCTCAACCGCGGCATCGCGCTGATCGGCCCCAACCGCGCCGCGCCGTTCGTGCACCTGATCCCGGTGTTCGGCTCGGTGATGGCGATCGCCTTCCTCGGCGAGCGGCTGGAGCTGTTCCACATCCTCGGCTACGCCCTGGTGCTCGGCGGCATCTTCATGGCCTCGCGCAAGTAGCAGGCTTGTCCATCTGGTTGCGGCGTGCGCCACACCCACTGCGTTATTGCCGGACTTGATCCAGCAATCCAGCTGACTCACGACGCAACGGAAAGGTCTCAAGCTGGATCACCGGGTCTCGACGCTCCGCGTCAGCCCGGTGACGACGCTGAAAAGGGAGGGCCGCATGGTGTCCCATATGGCAGACAGCCACGGGACAATCCCGGCCATGACGGGTTTAACAACAAGCACCAGTTCATTCGTCCTCTTTGCGGCAGCCCTTGAGGACGGCGGTGCGAAGCATCTGGTCCCGGCGGCATCTCTGTGCCAGCATTTGGCCGCATCACATCGGAACCAGGATCTTGCCGCTTCTTCCCCGTCCCACGCTTCTCGCCGCCTGGCTCCGCACCCGCCTGAACCGGCGGCGGGCCCAGCTCGTGCTGTCGCTGCGCATCACCATCTCGGCGCTGCTGGCGCTGGCGCTGGCGCTCGCCCTCAACATGCCGCTGCCTCTGTGGGTGGTAATGACCGCGCTGATCCTGACCCAGGCGAGCGTCGGCCGCTCGCTGCGCGCCGCCATCGACTACATGATCGGCACGCTCGGCGGTGCGATCTATGGCGGCGCCATCGCCGTGCTGATCCCCCATGACAGCGAGATCGCCCTGCTTGCGGTGCTGGCGCTGGCCGTGGCTCCGCTGGCATTGCTGGCCGCGGTCAATCCGCGCATGAACGTCGCGCCGATCACCGCGGTGATCGTGCTGCTGCTGCCGGCCATCACCCATCACAGCCCGCTCGAATCCGCGATCAACCGCGTGCTCGAGGTCGCGCTCGGCGCCCTCACCGGCCTCGTCGTGTCGCTGATCGTGTTTCCCTCCAGCGCCCATCGCCAGGCCGTCGAAGCCGCGGCCCGCACGCTCAACCTGATGGCGAGCGCATTCAGCCAGCTCATCTCCGACATCAGCCACGGCCGCGATGTCGATACCCTGCACGAGATCCAGGACGGCATCGGCACGGCGCTGGTGCGCCTCGATGCCGTCGCGGCCGAAGCCGGCCACGAGCGCTCGGCGCGTCTCGCTTCCGCCGAGCCCGAGACCGGACCGCTGCTGCGCACCTTGCTGCGGCTGCGGCACGATCTCGTCATCATGGGGCGCGCCGTGGCATTGCCGCTGCCGGCGGCGCTGGCCGGCCGCCTCGCGGCGCCGCTGGCCGGCGTCAGCAAGGCCTACACCGCCTACATGCGCGGCTGCGCCCGGGCCCTGACGGCGCGCGAGACGCCCCCGCCCCTCGACGACGTCCGCCTCGCGCTCGAGCTCTATGCCGTCGAGGTCGCCGGCGTGCGCCGCGAAGGCCTGACACGGGCCCTGTCCGCCGAGACCATCGAGCATTTCTTCACGCTGGGGTTCTCGCTCGACGAGATCCACCAGAATTTCCGCGACCTCGAACGTTGCGTCACCGAATGGGCGCAAGACGCCCCCGCCAAGCCCGCCGTCGCGAAAAATTAAAATCGCAGCGCCGCGGCCGCTGCATCGCCGCGCAACGTCCACGCTGCCCGGCTGCGCCGTCCGTGTGCCCGCAGGACACCCTCGATCTCGCGCTACGCGCCGGCACCACCGCGGCGCCGGTGCTGCTGGCCGCGACACTGCTGCGCGATGCGCGGCCGGCGAGGTAACGGCAGCGACAACGACATCGCCGGCGTCGGCCGCCCTGTCGCCGACGTCATCGCCGCGACGGGCGGCGAGCGGCCACGACGAATAGGTCATACCGAATAAAAAGCCGCCCCGAAGGATCGGGGCGGCTCTTCGAATCGTCCGTCAGCGCCCGGGCTCAGAAGCGCAGCGCGGTCGCCTGCTTGACGTGCGGCAGCGCCAGCGTCTTGGCCAGCACGTCGGCCGGCGCCTCGCCATCGATCTCGACCAGCGCGATGGCGTCGCCGCCCGGCGCGTTGCGGCCGAGATGGAAGGTCGCGATGTTGACCTTGGCATCGCCGAGCAGCGAGGCGAACTGGCCGATGAAGCCCGGCTTGTCCTCGTTGGTGACGTAGATCATCGACCTGGCGAACTCGGCGTCGACGCGGATGCCCTTGATGTCGACGAGGCGCGGCTTGCCGTCGTGATAGGCGGTGCCGGACACCGAACGCTCCTGCTTGTCGGTGGTGACGGTCACCGTGATCAGGCTCTCGTAGTCGCTCTGGGCGGCGCGGGTGACCTCGTCGACGGTCATGCCACGCTCCTTGGCGACCACCGGCGCCGACACCACGTTGATGTCGCCGAGCATCGGCCGCAGCAGGCCCGACAGCGCCGCCGAGGTCAGCGCCTTGATCTTCATCTCGGCAACCTGGCCCTCATAGGTGATCTGGACCTTGGTGATGCCGGTCTCGGTGAGCTGGCCGGCGAACGAACCCAGCTTCTCGGCGAGCTCGATGAACGGGCGCAGCTTCGGCGCTTCCTCGGCGGTGATCGACGGGAAGTTGACGGCGTTGGAG
This sequence comes from Bradyrhizobium sp. U87765 SZCCT0048, assembly GCF_018131225.1. Taxonomy (GTDB): domain Bacteria; phylum Pseudomonadota; class Alphaproteobacteria; order Rhizobiales; family Xanthobacteraceae; genus Bradyrhizobium_A. Next base: position 533,255 of record NZ_JAFCMM010000002.1, read on the forward strand.
ATGGCGCCGTTGAGCAGGTAGTCCGACATCTGCTCGGCGACCTGCAGCGCGACGTTCTCCTGCGCTTCCGAGGTAGAGGCGCCCAGATGCGGCGTGCAGATGACGTTGGGGTGGCCGAACAGCACGTTCTTGGTGGCCGGCTCCTCGACGAACACGTCGAACGCGGCGCCCGCGACATGCTTGGAATTGAGCGCATCGACCAGCGCCTGCTCGTCGACGAGGCCGCCGCGCGCGCAGTTGATGATGCGCACGCCCTTCTTCATCCTGGCGATGGCATTGGCGTCGATGATGTTGCGCGTCTTGTCGGTCAGCGGCGTATGCAGCGTGATGAAGTCGGCGCGCTTGAACAGCTCGTCGAGTTCGACCTTCTCGACGCCGATGTCCCTGGCGCGCTCCGGCGACAGGAACGGATCGAACGCGATGACCTTCATCTTGAGGCCCTGGGCGCGGTCGCAGACGATCGAGCCGATATTGCCGGCGCCGATGACGCCAAGCGTCTTGCCGGTGATCTCGACGCCCATGAAGCGGTTCTTCTCCCACTTGCCGGCCTGGGTCGAGGCGTCGGCCTGCGGGATCTCGCGCGCCAGCGACAGCATCAGCGTGATGGCATGCTCGGCGGTGGTGATCGAATTGCCGAACGGCGTGTTCATCACGATGATGCCCTTGGCGGTGGCCGCGGGGATCTCGACGTTGTCGACGCCGATGCCGGCACGGCCGATCACCTTCAGGTTCGCCGCCTTCTCCAGCATCTTGGCGGTGACCTTGGTCGCCGAGCGGATGGCGAGGCCGTCATAGTTGCCGATGATCTCGGCGAGCTTGTCCTTGTCCTTGCCAAGGGCCGGCTGGAAATCGACCTCGATGCCGCGATCCTTGAAGATCTGCACGGCGGCGGGTGACAGGGCGTCGGAAATCAGAACCTTGGGAGCCATGTGATGTGTCCTTCATCTCCCATGCCGGGAGGAACCGGCGACGACGCCGGCGGGTGAACCACGAAAAACTGCAACAGAAGTTGAAAGCCCTCCCGGATCGCGGGAGGGCTTGAAGCAGGTCAGGCCTTGACGTGCGCCGCCTTGGCTTCCGCGAAGGCCCAGTCGAGCCAGTGCGTCAGCGCAGCTACATCGCTCGCCTCGACGGTCGCGCCGCACCAGATGCGCAGGCCGGGAGGGGCATCGCGATAGTGGCCGAGATCATAGCCCGCGCCTTCCTTCTCCACGGCGCCGACCAGCGCCTTGGCGAACGCGGCCTGGGCATCGGCCGGCAGCGCGGTGATCGCCGGATCGACGACCTTGAGGCAGACCGAGGTGTTGGAGCGGATCGCGGGATCGGCCGCGAGGAAATCCACCCACGGCGTCTTCGCCACCCAGTCGGTCAGCACCCTGGTGTTGGCGTCGGCGCGGCCGATCAGGCCCTTGAGGCCGCCGACCGACTTCGACCAGTTCAGCGCGTCGAGATAGTCCTCGACGCACAGCATCGACGGGGTGTTGATGGTCTCGCCGACGAAGATGCCGTCGATCAGCTTGCCGCCCTTGGTCATGCGGAAGATCTTCGGCATCGGCCACGGCGGGGTGTAGCTCTCCAGGCGCGCGACGGCGCGCGGGGACAGGATCAGCATGCCATGGGCCGCCTCACCGCCGAGCGCCTTCTGCCAGGAGAAGGTGACGACGTCGAGCTTGGGCCAGTCGAGCGGCTGGGCGAACGCCGCGGAGGTGGCGTCGCAGATGGTCAGGCCTTCACGGTCGGCCTTGATCCAGTCGGCATTGGCGACACGCACGCCGGAGGTGGTGCCGTTCCAGGTGAACACGACGTCGGACGCCGGATCGACCTTGGAAAGATCCGGGATCTCGCCGTAGCCGGCGCTGAGCTTGGTGACATCCTTGAGCTTGAGCTGCTTGACGATGTCGGTGACCCAGCCGTCGCCGAACGATTCCCAGGCGATGGTGGTGACCGGGCGGGCACCGAGCAGCGACCACAGCGCCATCTCGACGGCGCCGGTGTCGGACGCCGGAACGATGCCGATCTTGTAGTCGGCCGGCACTTCCAGCACTTCGCGGGTCAGGTCGATCGCAAGCTTGAGCTTGGTCTTGCCGATCTTGGCGCGGTGCGAGCGGCCGAGCGCTGCATCCTTGAGGGCTTCGGGGGTCCAGCCGGGGCGCTTGGCGCAGGGGCCGGAGGAAAAATGCGGAACGTTGGGCCGCGTGGCAGGCTTGGCTGCAGTCATGATCTACCCTTCCAGATAGCTGCCTCTCGGTGGGGAGAGGTTTCCCGCTGGCGGCTTTAGGAAAAATGCGTGTTTGCGTCAAGAAACTTCAGCGCGAGGCCATCACAACCCCGGCATGACGGCGACGCGGGCCGGCCTCAGGCGGCGATGCCAAGCACTTGTTCGGCCTCGCGGATCCAGCGCTTGACGGCTGGATAGGCGGCGAGGTCGAAGCCGCCCTCGTCCGCGACGCGGGTGTAGGCGAGCAGCGCGAGATCGGCGAGCGAGACCGCCGCACCGACCAGGAAGCGATGGCCGGCAAGCTGTGCCTCCATCCGCGCCAGCGCCGCATCGCCCCGCTTGACCTTGTCGGGATCGCGGGTCTCCGCCGGCCGGCCGAGATAGACCATGTGGAAGCGGCATACGGCGATATACGGCTCGTGGCTGTACTGTTCCCAGAACAGCCACTCGTCCATCTTCGCCGCCGCGAACGGATCGGATGGAATCAGCGCGCTGTCGCGGCCGAGATAGCGGATGATGGCGTTGGACTGCGCCAGCGCGCGGCCATCGTCGAGCCGGATGACCGGCACCTGCCCGGCGCCGTTCATGGCGAGGAATTGCGGCGTCCGGCTTTCGCCGGTCATGATGTCGACCGCAATCCACTCATAGGGCAGCGCGAGGTGGTCGCACAGCCACTTCACCTTCAGGCAGTTGCCCGACTTGGTATCGCCGAAGATCTGCATCGCAAGCCGCCCCGCTCGCCCGTCGTGACGACACCAGCGAACCAGAGCGGAGCATGTTCGTCAACGCGGATCGCAGCGCACGCCGCGTCCATATCGCCGCGCCGCGCGACGCCTCAGAACTTGTAGCCGAGGCCGGCGCGGACGGTGTTGATCTGGATATCGATATCCTTGACCTTCGTGAAGTGGACGTACTCGTACTCGGCCCGAGCAAACAGACCACCGATCAACATCGTCTCCAGGCCGATGCCTGCGGTGTAGCCGTACATGAAGACGCCGTTGCCGCCATCATAAGTCGGCTGGAATTGCGACAATGTGTTTCGATATGTCTGCGTGGAGCCGTCGGAAGCGATGTGCAAACCTTGGACGGTCGGCGTCACGCTGCGATAGATATCGGCCCGGCCGAGCGCAACGCCACCGAACATATAGGGCATGAAATTGCCGATCGACCAGCCGGCGCGTCCGCGCAGCGTCAGCACATCGGTGACATTGGCGGAGGCGTTGCCGTTCAACGCCAAGATCTCAGTGCAAGTATCCACCGCGGAAGCGGCACTGCACGCCTTGCCTGTATTGACCGGACCGTAGGACGCGCTCGACGAAGCAGAGAAGCTCGACAGCCGGCTGTAATTCGCTTCAATACCGAGGACCGCGTCGTCCCACTGCGCGTTGTAACCCACGAAACCGCCGAAGCTCGTTCCGTTCGGATGCGCCTTGCCGAGCAGCGCAACGCTCGAGCTCACGTCCTGCAGGTTCGTGTTACGAAAAACGAAGTTGCTCAGCGACTGGGTAGCCGAACTGAAGTCATCAGTGCCGCTGGAATATCCGATGTGACCGCCGACATAGGCGCCCTGCCAGTTGACCGTCGACGCGCTCAGCCCGTCGGTGATGCCGCCGCGCAGCACCGGCAGATCGGAGAGATCGGGAAGATCGGCGGCCTGGGCGCCCTGCGCCATTCCAGCCACCACTGCAGCCAACATCCACCGACGCATGACGAGACTCCAAACAACCACGACAGGATGGCCGAAGTATTACCCGTTAACCTTAACCATTCGTTGCATTAACGCGCTTTGCGCAGCGGCGTGGACGCCGAGCGCGATGAAATTCGGTGCCATCGCGGCGTCGACAACGGACGAAGTGCGCAAAAGAAAAACGGCGCGGAGAGTGTCCGCGCCGTTGAAGGTGGTGGAGAAAGAGCGATCAGCCCTTGGTGATGAGCGGCGGCGGCGCATACACCGGGGTCGGCGACAGCGACCAGCGCACGCCGAGCTTGACGTCGTTCGACGTGATGTTCTTGAACACGAACGGCGCACCATTGACCACCGACGACTGGTCGAACGAGTTGGTCGGGCCGGTCATGCCCTTGCCCATGTCGACATAGCTGTAGGCGAGTTCGATGGTCAGGCTGGGATTGACGCGGTAGGCGAGACCGGCATGCGCGGCCCAGGCGAAATTCCACTTCGAGGCGTTGGCCGCGGTGGTGTAGCTGTGGGACTGGTAGACGGACGTGCCGTTGGAGGCGAAGAAGTCCCCGGTGTCGCTGAAGTTCGAAACCGACACCCGCGCGGTGCCGACGCCCGCGCCGATGAACGGCGTGATGCACCACCACGTGCCGAGATCGACATAGGCATTGGCGAGGAACAGCAGCTCGGACTTGCTGGCGCTGTAGGCGTCGCTGCCCGGCAGGCTCAGACCGTACGCGGCATAGCGGAAGGTGTCGGTGCCCTTGAAGTTGGCGCTGCCACGATACTGACCGGTGACGTCCATGCGGAACCAGTTGTTGAACTGGTAGCCGACGCCGACGCCGTAGATGCCGGCGCTGTCGAAGTTCGAGGTCTGGTTCAGCGAGGAGACCGACGCGTAGGACGCATCGTTCGTGCTGCGCACGTTCTTGACGTTCTGGTTGCTGAAACCGATGTCGCCGCGCAGATACCAGCCGCCGAAGTCGGCGGGCGGCGGCGGGGCGTAGGCCGGCGGCGGCGCGATCGGAAGATCGGCAGCCAGCGCCGCGGTCGACAGTAACGAAGCCGCGGTCGCGGCCAGCAGATGCTTCAGATGACGCATTGGATCGGTCCCTTTCGTCCGGTGAGGCAGACGACGCAAAAGGCCTCACAAAAAACTCACAACGGGACGATCGCACCAAATGTTTAAGCGCCACTTAACCCTAATAATTAAGGTTGATTTTCAGTGATGGATGGGTCTCGCGGTACCATGCTGGCGCAGGAACCGCGGTTCCCGCGCCGATGTCTTAACGATGTGTTGACGACTGTGGCGCCGACAGAGCGATGCCGCCCCTCCTGGAGCAGCAAGGTCACCGGAAAACCGGCGGATGTCGGCAGGATCAAGGGAGCGAGAGTCTCTGATCCGGACGCGACACCGAATCAGAGACTCCAGCGGCAGCCTGTCACGAGCATGGGATGCGACAGGCCGATCTCTCGTCCGCGGACATCGACGTCGACTTTGACGTCGAGTTGGACGCTTCAGGCGCGCGAGACGCGCCGGATGTTGGGCAGGAACACCGCGAGCAGACCGAGCGCGGGCAGATAGGCACAAATCTGGTAGACGAAATCGATGCCCATGCGATCGGCGACCTCGCCGAACACAGCGGCGCCAATGCCACCGGCACCGAACGCGAAGCCGAAGAACAGGCCCGAGATCATGCCGAAACGATGCGGCATCAGCTCCTGCGCATAGACGATGATCGCCGGCATGGCCGACGCCATGATGAAGCCGATGAGGACGCTGAGCACGGCGCTGCCGGTGAGGCCGGCATGCGGCAGCAGCAGCGTGAACGGCAGCGCGCCGAGGATCGACACCCAGATCACATAACGACGCCCGATGCGATCACCGATCGGCCCGCCGAAGAAGGTGCCGGCGGCGACTGCGCCGAGGAACAGGAACAGGTAGAGCTGCGCGCTCTGCGTCGACACCCCGAACTTGTGAATGAGGTAGAAGGTGTAATAGCTGCCGATGCTCGCCATGTAGAAATACTTGGAGAACACCAGCACGATCAGGATGCCGATCGCGCTCGCGGTGCGCGCCGGCGACGGCGCGTGCGGATCGCGCTCGCGCGACACCGCCTTGCGCGGCACGATGCGCGGCTTGTACCAGCGACCGATCTGCCAGAGAATCACGATGGCCAGGAACGCGATCGACGAGAACCAGGCCAGCGAGGGCTGGCCGAACGGCACCACGATCAGCGCCGCCAGCACCGGCCCCATCGCCGAGCCGAAATTGCCGCCAACCTGGAAGACCGACTGCGCGAAGCCGTAACGTCCGCCGGAGGCGAGGCGCGCGATGCGCGCGGATTCCGGATGGAACACCGCCGATCCCAGACCGATCAGCGCTGCGGCGATCAGGATGACGGGATACTGGTGCGCCACGCTGATCAGCAGCAGGCCGATGAAGGTGAACCCCATGCCGATCGCAAGCGAGAACGGCATCGCCTTCTTGTCGGTGACGATGCCGACGATCGGTTGAAGCAGCGACGCGGTGACCTGGAAGACCAGCGTGATCAGCCCGATCTGGGCGAAGTCGAGCGCGTAGTTCTCCTTCAGGATCGGATACACCGACGGGATCAGCGACTGCATGGTGTCGTTGAGGAAGTGCGAAAAGCTGATGCTGCCGAGCACGACATAGGCCGGCCCCGCGCCGCTGGCGACCGGAGGGGCGGCAGTCACGGTCGGTACGGCGACCGCATCTTGGGTGATGACGACAGGCTTGTTCACGAGTGCGATCCGCAGGCTGGAAAGCGCCTGCTCGCCGCGCACGGCCGAGCCGCAGCGGGGATCGTCAGGCGCAGAGGTCGTTCGTCGAATGCGAGAACGGGCGATCGGAGGCCCGCTCGCCTTTTAGGACGCCGAACAGCGCGGAACCAGCGCCATTTGACGATAGCTGCGATGCAGCAGAGGGACCCTGCTGCGACAATGTGCGGATTGTCGGGCTCAGGCCGCGGCGGCCTGGCTGAGCGCCGAGACCACGCTGTCGACGACCTCCTCGACCACGTCGCGATCGTCGCCCTCGCCCATCACCCGAATCACCGGCTCGGTGCCCGAGGAGCGGACCAGCAGGCGGCCATGGCCGTTGAGGCGCTTCTCGGCGCTGGAGATCGCCGACTTGACGTCGGGGTTGTCGAGCGGCTTGCCGGCGCGATAGCGGACATTCTTGAGGATCTGCGGCAGCGGGTCGAAGCGATGGCAGACCTCCGACACCGGACGGCCCAGCTTCTGGATCACCGCCATCACCTGCAGCGCCGACACGAAGCCGTCGCCGGTGGTGTTGAAATCCGACAGCACGATGTGGCCAGACTGCTCGCCACCGACGTTGTAGCCCTGGGCCAGCATCTGCTCGAGCACATAGCGATCGCCGACCGGCGTACGCACCAGCGACAGCCCCTCGCCCTCCAGATAACGCTCGAGGCCGAGGTTGGACATCACGGTGGCGACGATGCCCGGCTTGGACAGCCGGCCGTCGTCCTTCCAGCTCTGCGCCACCACGGCGAGCAGCTGGTCGCCGTCGACGACATGGCCGCGCTCGTCGACCACGATCAGGCGATCGGCGTCGCCGTCGAGCGCGATGCCGATATCGGCGCGCATCTCGCGCACCTTGTTGCGCAGCGCATCCGGCGACGTGGAGCCGCAATCCTTGTTGATGTTGAAACCATCGGGCTCGACGCCCATGGCGATGACATCGGCGCCAAGCTCCCACAGCGCCTCCGGCACCACCTTGTAGGCGGCGCCATGGGCGCAATCGACCACCACGCGCACGCCATCGAGGCTGAGCGAGCGCGGCAGGGTGCGCTTTGCGAATTCGATGTAACGATCATGAACGCCGTCGATACGGCGGGCGCGGCCGAGGCTGGCGCTGGCGGCGAGCTTCTTGGTGATGCTCTCGTCCAGCAACTGCTCGATCTGCAGCTCGACATCGTCCGACAGCTTGTAGCCGTCCGGGCCGAACAGCTTGATGCCGTTGTCGTCGAACAGGTTGTGCGACGCGGAGATCATCACGCCGAGATCGGCGCGCATCGAGCGTGTCAGCATCGCCACCGCCGGCGTCGGCATCGGGCCGACCAGCAGCACGTCCATGCCGACGGAGGTAAAGCCGGCGACCATGGCGTATTCGATCATGTAGCCGGACAGACGGGTGTCCTTGCCGATGACGACACGATGGCGATGATCGCCGCGCTGAAACACGAGGCCTGCGGCCTGCCCGACCTTCAGGGCGAGCTCCGGCGTGATGACACCGTTGGCGCGACCCCGAATCCCGTCGGTTCCAAAATATTTGCGAGCCATGATTCCCCCGCTCTGCGGTCCTTCCCCAGAACCGGCGAGCCCAAATAATACGTCGGGGCCGCTTATAAAGCTTTTGAGACGGTCGCCACTTCAAAAAATATGATGAATCATTACTTCACCGGGCGCAAGGAACCGCCTCAAGTCATTGTAAAATAGATAAATATCTGAAAAGCAGCGCCGGGACCGTGCCAGCCCCGGCGGCTGCCCACCCGTTACACTTTCCGTTTCACGTCGTCGTCGTGCTTCGACGGCGCTGGCTGGGTAACGCTGACCGGGTCTGATCCAGGAAAAGAGTCCTCAAGACCTTCGTCCAGGGATTTTTCCTCGGCGCGCCTGTGCCGGGGATGGTCCTTGCCGTGGACAGGACGGATTTTGTCGTCGTGCGAACGGGTATGCCGGGCGGTCGTCATGATCAGCTCCTTGCGTGTCGCCCGGCCAACGTTCCGCAGCGCTGCGCGTTCCCGTCCGCTCAATCGTCGGCGTCCTCCCGCGAGGGCGCCGGCTGCACCACGCTCACCGGATCGGAGCCGGGAAACGTCCCCCGCAGCCCCTCGTCGAGCTCCTGCTCCCGTGCGGCTCTTTCCCGCGCCGCCTGCCCGGCAGCGGCGCCGGCGGTTGTCTTGGAGGTTCCATTGTGCTTTTCGTCCGATGCCGTATCGGCCATGATGCGCTCCGCAAACAATGAGTTGGACAACGTCCGAGGGAGCTCAGCTGTTCCCACGCACGGCGGATCGAACGACGAAGAGGGCTCCGGAAACTCCCATGAAAGACATCACCTGCATCGAAGACCTGCGCCTGATCCACAAGCGTCGCGTGCCGAAGGCCTTCTTCGATTATGTCGACGGCGGATCCTATGCCGAGGAAACGCTGCGCGCCAACCGGGAGGATCTGCAGAAGATCAAGTTTCGCCAGCGCATCCTTGTCGACATCTCGCAGCGCGATCTCTCCACCACCATCCTCGGCGAAAAGGCCAGCCTGCCGCTGATCCTCGCGCCGGTCGGCTCGACCGGCATGCAGCACGGCGATGGCGAGATCCATGCCTGCCGCGCCGCCCAGGCCGCCGGCATCCCGTACACGCTGTCGACCATGTCGATCTGCTCGATCGAGGACGTCGCCGCCAATGTCGACAAGCCGTTCTGGTTCCAGCTCTACGTCATGCGCGACCGCGGCTTCTGCAAGGCGCTGATCGAGCGCGCCATCGCCGCCAAGTGCAGCGCGCTGGTGCTGACCGTCGACCTGCAGCTGCTGGGCCAGCGCCATGCCGACATCAAGAACGGCCTGTCGGTGCCGCCGCAGCTGATGAAGTTCAAGAACATCGTCGACTTCATGAGCAAGCCGGCCTGGCTGTCCGGCATCCTGCGCGGCAAGAGCCGCAACTTCGGCAACATCGCCGGCCATCTGCCGGGCGCCGACGACCTCGCCTCGGTGTCTGCCTGGGTCAATTCGCAGTTCGACCTGTCGCTGAACTGGAAGGATGTCGAGTGGATCCGCAGCGTCTGGCCGGGCAAGCTGATCCTCAAGGGCATCCATGACGTCGAGGACGCGCGCGAGGCGGTGCGCACCGGCGCCGAGGCGCTGGTGGTGTCGAACCATGGTGGCCGCCAGCTCGACGGCGCACCGTCGTCGGTGTCGGTGCTGCCGAAGGTGGTCGACGCGGTCGGCTCGCGCACCGAGGTGCTGTTCGATAGCGGCATCCGCTCCGGCCAGGACGTGATGCGCGCCATCGCCCGCGGCGCCAAGTCCTGCATGATCGGCCGCTCCTACATCTACGGCCTCGGCGCCGGCGGCGAAGCCGGTGTCACCAAGGCGCTGGAGATCATCGGCAAGGAGCTCAGCGTCACCATGGGCCTGTGCGGCGTCAACCGCATCAGCGAGATCGGGCCGCAGGTGATCGCCGAGGGCTGACATCGCGGTGCACAGGCGGCGTCGGTGCAACGCCGGCGCCGGCCCCGTTCGGGAAGCAGGTCATGGGCAAGCATGCGGACGACGAAGTCATCCCGATCAACTTCCGCCTGACGCCGCAGGCGTCCTGGCATTTCATCGCGTTAAGCGCCGGACTCTCGCCGAACGAACGACCCATGGTCCTGACCGTGCTGTGGAACGAAGCTTACGACGAGATCAAGAAGTGCATGGTCGACCAGGGCATCGCCCTCGCGGGGATGTACCGCGACGAGGTGGCAGATGCCGCCATCCAGCATCTCGATGGCGTGGATCTGTACTTCGCTGTCAACCGTGCGCAGTCTGAACATTTCAGAGGCAGGACGATCGACTGCGACAACAATCGCGTCTTCTTCCTGCCCTTACCACCATTCGCTTGGCAAAGCAGCGGTCCGGCTGGACACAGCACGCGGTCGGGGGAATTGATCGTGAACAAGCATGCGAACCACGAACTCATTCCCATCAACTTCCGCCTGACGCAGCGAGCGTCCGATGCCATCAATCGGCTGACGACACAGTTTTCGTCTGCCACACAGCCGGCCTTTCCGTGCCTGCTCTGGAACGAAGCCTACGACGAGATCAGGAAGCCACTGATCAACCAGGCGCCGGTCGTCGGCTGGTACGACCGGCAGGACGTGCCCGACACCGTCATCCAGCACGTCGACGGCGTCGATCTGTACTTTGCCGTCAGCCGTGCACAATCCCTGCACTTCAGGGGCAAGACGATCGATTACGAGAACAATCGTTTCGTCTTCGCCCCGTGAGTTCGTGCTTGCCTGCTTGCAGCGGGATTGACGATCAAGCCCCTACATCGGCGGTGTCAGGCCGTCCTTACCGACGCTGATGCGGGCGGCGGTGAAGCTGCCGTCCTCGTTGCGGGTGACGAAGGCGATGATCTTGGCGCCGGCCTTGAGGTCCGAGCGATCGTCCGGCACGTAGGTGACGATCGGCGTTTCCGGCGTGACGATGATGGTCTTCTCGCCGCCCTTGTATTTCAGCGTCAGCTGGTGGCCATCATTGCTCTCCACCGTCTGATCCACCGTGGCGTTGGTCATGGTGCTGTTGGGTCGCAGGTCCCAGGGACGAAAGCCCTCGCCGGTGCCGCGCATCGCATCGGGAAACAGGTGCACCGACAGCGCCTTCTGGCTGCCATCGGCCTGCGGCATCGCCGCGACGCCGATATAGGCGCCGGGCTTGATGTCGGCGAGCGCGATCTTGACGATACCGCTGACCTGCAGGTTGTCCGGCGTCCGCAGCGTGACATGGGAGCCGTCGCGCGAGGTCACCGCGAGCGTCGTGCCGTCGACGCTGTCGATGGTGCCGCGAATGCGCGAGGCCTGGGACTGTTGCTGGGGCTGTTGCTGGGCCTGAGCGGCCGGCGGCACGGTCAGCATGAGCAGGGCGGAAACGATGACGAAACGAGATGAGAGCATGGGCGACCATCCATCAGGGAGACCAACCTCCCCTCAACCCCATCGCTCATGCCCTATTCCCGCGCCGCCGTCCTGTCACGCAGGCGTGAGTGCACGTGAGCGCACGGCGGAACCGCCTCACACCTTCGCGAGATCGGCCTCGATCAGGCCGCGGAGGTCCGCGGTCACCTCGGGCCGCTGCCCGAACCACAGCGAAAAGCCGCGCACAGCCTGGTGCAGCAGCATGCCGAGCCCGTCTGCGGTCCGCAGCCCGCGCGCCGCGGCCGCGGCAAGCAGCGGCGTCACCAGCGGCGCATAGACGAGATCGGCGACCACTGCGTCCTGCGGCAGCGGCGTGATATCGATCGCCAGCGGTGGCTGGCCGGTCATGCCGAGCGAAGTGGTGTTGGCGAGCAGCCCGACGCGGCCGATCAGGTCCGGCACGGCGAACCAGTCGACGGCATTGACACGCCCGTCGAAGCGGCCGGCGAGTTCCTGCGCCCGTGCCGGCGTGCGGTTGGCGACATGGATGCGGGCGATGCCGCGCTCGATGAGGCCGAACACGACCGCCCGCGACGAGCCGCCGGCGCCGAGCACCAGCGCCTCCGACGCGGTGTCCCAGCCCGGCGCGCAGGCATCGAGATTGCCGATAAAGCCTTCGACATCCGTGTTGGTCGCACGCAGCACCCCGCCATCGAGCCATAGCGTGTTGGCGGCGCCGACGGCGCGGGCGCGGTCGTCGGGGACGGTCAGCGCCAGCACCCGCTCCTTGTGCGGGATGGTGACGTTGGCGCCGACATAGCCATGCGCGGCGAGACGGGACACGAAGTCGGCGACCGCATCCGGCTGCACCGCCTCGATGCGGTAGTCGCCGGCAATGCCGAGCGTCGTCAGCCAGTGCTTGTGGATGAGCGGCGAGCGCGAATGCCCTACCGGCCATCCGATCAGACAAGCCGCGCGCACGTCGGTCATCGAAGCGGTCCCCTCATCGGCGTGGATCACACGCCGGCGTCGGCCTTGAAGCCGGCGAACTCGATCGCGGCAATGGTGCAGACCTCGTCGTTGTCGGAGGTATCGCCCGAAATGCCGACCGCGCCGACAATGGCGCCACCGGCGTCGCGCACCAGCGCGCCGCCCGCCATCGGCGCAAATCGACCGCCGCTGATCTCGGCCATGGCCGCTGCGAATTCCGGCTGCTTGGCGGCGCGCGCTGCGAGCGGCCTGCCGCCGGAATTGAAGCCGAGGCAGCCATAGGCCTTGGCGCGGGCGATGTCGGGACGGAACAGGCCGCCGCCATCCTCGCCGGAGAAGGCCACCAGCACGCCGCGGGCGTCGAGCACCGCGATGCCGACGGGCTTCAGCTTGAGCTCGCGCGCCTTGGTGAGAGCGCCTTCGATGATCTTGGAAGCCTGGGCGAGCGTCAGCGACATGATAGAGCGGTTCCTCGGTAGGGTCTGAGTGGCCAGGCGCGACTGCACCCGCCGTGGGGCCGGTCAAACCACGGCAGGCCTCAGGGTGTCAATCAACCGCGGCGGGCGGCGCCTCGGCTTCGCCGGCCGCCGTGGACCGCGCCACCGCACGGGCCTGCGCGACGGCGGCGGCCATCTCGGCGATGAAACGCACCTCCGGCTGGCGCACGCCATGGCGCAGCAGCACGCGGCGCACCGCCGGACGCGCGCCTGCGACATAGACCCGCGCCCGCCAGCGCGCCGCCTTGCGCACAAAACCGTTCAGCGTGGCGGCCGCGCTGGAATCGAGCAGCGGCACGGCGGAGAGGTCGATGACATAGGCCTTCGGGTGCTCGGCGATCTGGTCGAGCGCGGCGGCGACGCTCGCGGTGGCACCGAAGAAGAACGCGCCGGAGATCCGCACCACCACGACATCGCGATCCGTGGCGAGCGCGGCGTCGTAGGGCACGCGGCCGCCATTCGCCGTATCGGCGCGATCCTCCTCGCGCAGCGACGGCATCTGCTCGACGTCGACCGTCTGCGCCATGCGGTGCAGGAACAGCAGCAGGCTGAGACCGAAGCCCGCGAGAATACCCTCGGTGAGATCGCGGAACACGGTCAGCAGAAAAGTCACCAGCAGCACCAGCGCGTCGGCGCGCGACGCCCGCAGCAGCGTGGCGAAGGCATGCCGCTCCGCCATGTTCCAGGCCACCGTCGCCAGCACCCCGGCCAGCGCGGCGAGCGGGATGTAACTCGCCAGCGGCGCGGCCAGCAGCATGAACGCCAGCAGGAACAGCGAATGCAGCATGCCCGACACCGGCCCGCGCGCCCCGGAGCGCACATTGGTGGCGGTGCGCGCGATGGTGCCGGTGACGCAGATGCCGCCGAACAGGGCCGAGGCGATGTTGGCGACACCCTGCGCCACCAGTTCGCAGTTGGAGCGATGGCGCCGGCCGGTCATGCTGTCCGCGACCACCGCCGACAGCAGACTCTCGATGCTGCCGAGCAGCGCGAACGACAGCGCCGCCGGCAGCACCGCGATGACCTTCGCAATGTCGAGCGCCGGCAGGTGCGGCGCCGGCAGCCCGCGGGGAATACCGCCGAACCGCGAGCCGATGGTGTCGACCGGCAACTGCAGGACGGCGGCGACCACCGTGGCGGCGGCGACCGCGATCAGCAACCCCGGCCAGTGCGGCCTCAACGCCCGCACGGCGGCGATGATGGCGATGGCGAGAACCGACAGCCCCAGCGCGGAGGGACTGACCGTCGGCCATGCGGCCGCGAGCGCCTGCAGCTTCGGCCCCAGGGGGCCCGGCTCGGCGCCCGCCAGCGTCAGGCCGAACAGGTCCTTGAGCTGGCTGGCGAGAATGATGACGGCAATGCCGGCGGTGAAGCCGACCGTCACCGGATAGGGAATGTACTTGATGAAAGTGCCGAGCTGCAGCAGGCCCGCGACCATCAGCACGAGGCCGGCGATCAGGGTGGCGAGGATCAGGCCATCGAGGCCGTGGACCTGCACGGTCGATGCGACCAGCACGATGAAGGCGCCGGCAGGCCCGCCGATCTGGAAGCGGCTGCCGCCAAGCAGCGACACCACGAAGCCGCCGACAATGGCAGTGGTGAGGCCGCGGTCCGGGCTGACGCCGGAGGCGATCGCGATCGCCATCGACAGCGGCAGCGCGACGATCGCGACCGTCAGCCCCGACACGAGATCGGCGCGGAAGTCCGCCAGCCCGTAGTGCTCGCGCAGCACGGTCACGAGCTTGGGCGTGAACAGCGCGGTGAAGGAGGGAGGCAGGACGGTGGCGGCCATGATCGTTCTTTCCACTGGCAATCGAACACACCGGCGGTGGACGACCGCCGGATGCGATCAGCGTGGCTCCGGTGGGGGTTTGGCTGGCTGCGCCGGCCTGGCTGGCTGCGCCGGCTTGGGTGGCTGCGCCGGCGGCTTAAATGGCTGCGCCGGCTTGGGCTGCTTGAGGCGGACGCCGCGTCCGCCGGCAAGGCTCTCGGCATTGTCGCCGATCAACGTGATGCCGGCCCGGTCGAGCGCCTCGACCACCTTGGTCAGGGTGTCGATAACCCCGCGGACGGTGCCGTCGCTCGCCTCCATGCGCTGGATTGTCGGCAGCGACACGCCGGACATTTCGGCGAGCTGGCGCTGATCGATGCCAAGCAAAGCCCGGGCGGCTCGCATCTGGGCCGAGGTGATCATCGGAAAAGCCGTATAATTGATGTTTAATACATCATATCTACCATAATTAGAGTGGATTTTAAAGAGGTCGGGTTGATCGAGCGCAAAAAAACCGGCCCAAATGAAAAAGGGCCGCAGGTTTTGCGGCCCTTGCCGGAGGTGGCCTCCACTCGCTTGTCAGGCGGCCGCGGAGCGATGGGCGGCGATGATCTGCTCGGCCGCGCGGCCGGTGACCTCGGCCATGTGGTCGAAGCGGCGGCTGAAACCGCCGGCACCCGCCGTCGCCGAGCGCAGTTCCACGATCAGGTCGCCGATCTCCGCTTCCGGCATCAGCGCCTTGACCGCGTCCCAGCCGCTCCAGTTCTCGCGGGTGTCGAACGACAGGATCTGGCCGCGGCGCCCCGACAGGATCGCATTGATCTTGGCGGTGGCGTCGGTCGGACAGACGATCTCGACCTCGTAGATCGGCTCCAGCAGCACCGGCTGGCACTGCGGCAGCGCTTCGTTCATCCCGGTCCGCGCCGCCGTGCGGAAAGCGAGGTCCGAGGAATCGACGCTGTGATAGGAGCCGTCGGTCAGCGTCACCGCGACGTCGATCACCGGGAAGCCGAGCGGCCCGCGCAACAGGCCGTCCTTCACCCCGTCTTCGACCGCCGGAATGTAGTTGCGCGGCACCGCGCCGCCGACGATCTTTTCGGTGAAGGCGAAACCGCCGCCGCGCGGCAGCGGCTTGATGTCGAGCACCACGTCGCCGAACTGGCCATGGCCACCGGACTGCTTCTTGTGCCGGCCACGCTGGGTCATCGGCTTGCGGATGGTCTCCTGGTAGCCCACCGCAGGCGCATGCTGCTTGACCGTGACGCCGAAGCGGTCGCGCAGCCGCTCCAGCGCCACGCGCAGATGCATCTCGCCCTGGCCCCACACCACGATCTCGTGGCTGATGGGATCGTGGATCATGGTCAGCGAGGGGTCCTCATCGTTGAGGCGCGCGAGTGCCTGTCCCAGCTTGACGTCGTCCTTGCGGTCGACGGCGGCGAGCGCGATCGCCAGCACCGGCGACAGCGGCGCGATCTCGATCAGCGCCTTCGGCGCGGTCTTGCCCGACGACAGCGTATCGCCGGTGCGGACCGCATCGAGCTTGCCGAGCGCGACGACATCGCCGGTCTCCGCCGACGTGCGCTTGGTATCGGTCGCCGCGGATGCCGCCGACATGCCGGAGATGCGTGCCGCCTCGCCGCGCGACGACAGGAGAGTCGCGCCATCGTCGAGGCGGCCGGCCAGCACGCGGCTGAGCGACAGCTTGCCGCCGTGCTGGAGATGCGCGGTCTTGAGCACATAGGCGACCGCGTCCTTGCCGCTGGCCTTGACGCCGAGCCGTTCGGCGGTCGCCTCGACACCGGGACATTCATGGCGCAGCGCCTTCATCAGCCGCAGCACGCCGTTCTCACGGACCGCCGACCCCAGCAGCACCGGACAGATCTGCCCTTCGCGCAGTTCCCGCGCGAGATCGTCGAACACCGCATCGCGTGGCGGCGGAATATCCTCGAGCAGTTGCTCCATCAGACGGTCGTCGTGATCGGCAAGCTTCTCCAGCATGGTGAAGCGCGCTTCCTTCTCACGATCAAGATCGCCGCCATCGAGCGAGATCACCTCCGAGGGCAGATGCTCGCGGTAGACGAACGCACGCTCGAGCGCGAGGTCGACGAATCCGGTGACGATGTTGTCGGCCCAGATCGGGATCTGCCGCAGCACCAGCGGCACGCGCGACGCCGGCTGCAGCGTCGCCAGCGTGTCGCGCACGCGGGCATCGGCCTTGTCGATCTTGTTCAGGAACAGGAAGCGGGGAATGCCGAGATCCTCGAGTTCGCGCATGATGATCTGCAGTTGCGGCAGCTTGCGCTCGTCGGCTTCGCACACCACCACCGCCGCGTCGACCGCGGGCAGCGCCGCGCGCATGTCGTGGATGAACTCCACAGAGCCCGGGCAGTCGATGAAGGTATAGCTGTCGCCCATGAAGCTGACCGTCGCCGCGGTCAGTGACACACTCATGCGATGGGCGCGGGCCTCCGGTGACGCATCTCCGAAGGTGGTGCCACCTTCGACCGTACCTGCTTTGGGGATCGCGCCGGTGCGCGCGAGGATGGCTTCGAGAAGTGT
This sequence comes from Bradyrhizobium sp. U87765 SZCCT0048, assembly GCF_018131225.1. Lineage (GTDB taxonomy): Bacteria > Pseudomonadota > Alphaproteobacteria > Rhizobiales > Xanthobacteraceae > Bradyrhizobium_A. Next base: position 550,629 of record NZ_JAFCMM010000002.1, read on the forward strand.
GGTTTTACCGCTCTGGAAAGGGCCCACCAATGCGATGCACCGTGGACCTCGGGGACTTCTGACGTCATGTCCCATTGCCGCCTCCTGACTGGAGCTCGGCCCATGATTGGGTCGGCACATGTGATCGTCTCAGGCCCCCGGAGCGTTGGCAAGGAGGAAACTTTGCGGCTCCGCAACATGTCAGACCGGTCGCCGGCGATCCGCGGGAACCAGCGGCGAAGGCCTTCGGCAATCGCCCCGCTGCAACACTGATTGCGCAAGCAACGAAACCAGCAACAAAAAAGGCCCGCTCGCGCGGGCCTTTCCGATTGAAAATATCGGCCTGCAACCAGGCGTCAGCGACCCGGACGCAGCGTGAGCTCGGCGATGCCCGCCGCGACGCTGACGCCGACCTGGCCCTGCACGCTCAGCGGCTGCAGCGCGAAGGAGTTCGCCGAACCCCCGATCAGCGCATTGCCGCCGAGGCCGACGCCGACGGTCGCGCTGCCCTGCACGCCGGCATATTTGCCGGACAGATCGCCCCGGCCGATGCGGGCTGTCGGCGCGAACACCGCCCAGCTGAGCGCGCTCTGCTCGGTGATGCCGAGATCGAGGCCGATCTTGCGGATCTGCGCGACATAGAAGTCCGGCCGGCGGCCATCGGCGGTGAGCCGGCACGACAGGTTCGTGACCGAACCGACGATGAAGCCCGTGCTGGCGCCACCACGGCATTCCAGCACGCCGACCTGCACGCGCGACTGCTGGGCGCTGGCGGCCGTGAACGAGGCAACGAGCATGGCGGCGGCAGCACCGACAAGGGCTGAAAGACGACGCATGGGATGATCTCCGGTGATGTGTGGGGGATGGCGGGAAACGAGCGGCAAGAACAGGGCACGCGAACAATGCAGGGAGTTCATTAATTCACAGCCGCGCTGAATGTTCAATGAACGGCCCGCGGCGATCCGCCGCCGGCTGCGGCTGCGAACGGGCAGCCACAAAAAAAGAGGCCCGCTTGACGCGGGCCTCTCTCAAACCAGTCGATCAATCGTCTTAGTGATGGTGACGATGATGATGACGGCGGTGCGCACGGCGGGCCGGGCGAACGTCGGCCGGACGCAGCTCGACATCGACGATGCCGGCAACAGCGGCGAGGCCGGTCTGGCCCTGCAGGCTGAGCGGCTGCAGCGAGAACGCATTGGCCGAACCGCCGACGAGGAGGTTCGCGCCGACGCCGACGCCGACAGTCGCGTTGGCGCCAACGCCACCGTAGTGACCGGCGAGAGCGCCCGGGCCCACGCGATAGGTCGGAGCATGCACGGCCCAGGCAAGGCCGGTCTGCTGGGTCACGCCGAGGTCGAGACCGAAGCGGTGGATGCTGGCGATGTACGGCTGGACCGCGCGACCGTCATTGCTGCGGAAGACGCACTCGAGCTCGGTCGCCGAACCAACGACGAAACCGACGTTCTGACCGCCCTGGCATTCGAGAATGCCGACCTGCACGCCCTGCTGCGCATTGGCGGATGCAAATGAGGCAAGAAGCGACGCGGCGGCCAGGCCGAGAAGGGCTTTGAAGCGCATATTCTGAGACTCCGGAGATTAAGAATTTGGAACGCGTGAGCGCGGCCCGACGATGAAGCAAATGCCGTGTCAAAAACAAGGCACTTTCTAAAAAAAGCCGCGAATTTTGTCGTGAGCCAGACGAAAACAGTTCAAAGGTTACCGAAGATTGCCGCAAAAACGTTGAATGCGCTTGCAGGCGTCCTCGAGATCGGAGGTTTTCGTGGCGTAGGAGATGCGGAAAGCCGGGCCAAGGCCGAACGCCGAGCCCTGCACCACCGCGACGCCTTCGCTCTCCAGCAGTTCGGTCACGAAATCTTCATCCGTGGCGATGGTCTTGCCCGACGGCGTGGTCTTGCCGATGGTGCCGGCGCAGGACGGATAGACGTAGAACGCACCTTCCGGCCGCGGGCAGTGGATCCCTGTCGCCTGATTCAGCATCGCCACCACGAGATCGCGGCGCTCCTTGAACACCTTGTTGTTCTCGCCGATGAAGTCCTGCGGGCCGTTGAGCGCTTCCACCGCCGCCCACTGGGCGATCGAGGACGGGTTCGAGGTCGACTGCGACTGGATCGTCGCCATCGCCGCGATCAGCTCGCGCGGGCCGCCGGCATAGCCGATGCGCCAGCCGGTCATGCAATAGGCTTTCGACACACCGTTCACGGTCAGCGTGCGGTCGAGCAGCTGCGGCTCGACCTCAGCCGGAGTCGCGAACTTGAAGTCGTCGTAGACGAGGTGTTCGTACATGTCGTCGGTCATCACCCAGACATGGGGGTGACGCACCAGCACGTCGGTCAGCGCCTTGAGCTCGGCCGCGGTATAGGCCGCGCCGGTCGGGTTCGACGGCGAGTTGAGGATCAGCCACTTGGTCTTCGGCGTGATCGCACGCTCGAGCTCGCCCGGCTGCAGCTTGAAACCGTGCTCCGCGGTGCACACCACCGGCACGGATTCGCCGCCCGCCAGCGCCACCATTTCGGGATAGCTGACCCAGTACGGCGCCGGGATGATCACCTCGTCGCCCGGATTGATGGTCGCCATCAGCGCATTGTACAGCACCTGCTTGCCACCGGTGCCGACCGAGATCTGGTTCGGCTTGTAGACGAGGCCGTTCTCCCGCTGGAACTTGGCGATGATCGCCTCCTTCAGCTCGGGAATGCCGTCCACGGCGGTGTACTTGGTCTTGCCGGCTTCGATGGCGTGAATCGCCGCCAGCTTGATGTTAGCGGGGGTATCGAAGTCAGGCTCGCCGGCGCCGAGGCCGATGACATTTCGTCCCGCCGCTTTGAGCTGCCGCGCCTTGTCCGTGACCGCGATCGTGGCGGACGGCTTCACACGGGACAGCGAGGCAGACAGGAAGGACATCATCATCTCCTAGCAAGCGACCACGCTGTAGCGCGCGCGAGTCGGGTTTTTCAGGCAGCGCGGCACCCTAAAGGGGGCGCGATTGCACCGCAAGACGAATGGGCAAAAAGATCGCCCTGAGTGCGCCGGGACTTAGGAAAGCTTAAAGCCGCCCTCACTACCATCGGCGCAACATTCATCAAATTTCACCGGCAAATGGCTCATTTCTGGCAATCCGTCGGGCAATCCGTCTGCCGATCCGTAAGCACCGGCGGCTGGCTCACACGCGAACGTGTCCGCGGCTACAGCCTGCTGTTGCTGGGGCTGATGCTGGCCGCGGGCCTCGCCTGGGTCGCCCTGTCCGATCACCTGATCGACCGCAACGGCAAACCCCTGGGAACCGACTTCTCCAACGTCTATGCCGCCGGCACCCTGACCCTGCAGGGCCGCGCGCCCGACGCCTACGACCCGCCCCTGCAACATGCCGCCGAGCAGGCCGTGTTCGGCGGCCGCGACGTGCCGTTCTTCGGCTGGCATTATCCGCCGTTCTTCCTCGCCGTCGCGGCGGCCGTCGCGATGCTGCCCTATGCCTTCGGCCTGCTGCTCTGGCTGGTGTCGAGCGGGCTCGCCTATGTCGCCGTCATTCGCGCGGCCGTGCCGGAGCGTGACGGCCTGCGCCGGGACGCCGTGCTCGTCGCCCTCGCCTTCCCCGCAGTGTTCGTCAACATCGGCCACGGCCAGAACGGCTTCCTGACCGCCGCGCTGCTCGGCGGCGCGTTGCTGACGCTCGATCGCCGCCCCGTGCTCGCCGGCGTGCTGATCGGCCTGCTCGCCTACAAGCCGCAGTTCGGTGTTCTCATCCCGCTGGCGCTTGTGGTCAGCGGGCGCTGGACAACCATCGCCGCCGCCGCCGCGACCGTAATCGCGCTGATCGCCGCGACTTTCGCGGTGCTCGGCACCGACATCTGGCGGGCGTTCGCCGCCTCGACCACCTTCACCCAGCAGGTGGTCCTCGAACAGGGCGGCACCGGCTGGGAGAAGATCCAGTCGATCTTCTCGGCGACCCGCATGTGGGGCGCCGGCCTGCCGCTCGCCTATGCGAGCCAGCTCGCACTGGCCACGCTGCTCGCGATCAGCCTCGCCTGGCTGTGGCGCAGCAATGCCGACGGCAACCTCAAGGCGTCCGCGCTGGCGACGGCCTGCCTTCTCGCAACGCCCTACGTGCTCGACTACGATCTCATGGTGCTGGCGATCGCCATCGTCTTCTTCGTCCGCCACGGCCTCGCGCGCGGCTTCCATGCCGGCGAGATCAGCATGCTGGCCGCCGCCTGGATCGTGCCGCTGTTGACGCGCACGGTCGCCGGGGCGACCGGCATTCCTCTGGGACTGCTCGTCGGCCTTGCGCTCTATGCGATGACGCTGCGCCGTGCGCTGGCCGATCGCGCGCACGTGACCCGGCCCGATCACCGTTTCGCGCGGGCGTGACCGCGCCGGCATCACGCACGGCACGACGCCGACAGCATGTTTTACCGGGCGCGCGCCATGTTGCAGCGCACTTCGACTTTTTCAAAGTTCGGGGGGTTGCGGCGCAGCAACACACATCCCATTGTTGCACCGGCAGGCGGGCGACCGCCGTGCCCCTAGACGCGCGCGGGTGGTTCGACGATCGATGTACAAGCTCTATACGATGCAGCGCTCCGGCAACAGCTACAAGGTCCGCCTTGCCCTGGCGTTGCTGAACACCCCCTATCGCGCCATCGAGATCGACATTCTCAAGGGCGAGAGTCGCACGCCCGATTTCCTCGCCAAGAATCCGAATGGCCAGGTGCCGCTTCTGGAAGTCGGCGAGGGCCGCTACCTCGCTGAGTCGAACGCCATCCTGTGGTATCTCGCGATCGGCACGCCGCTCGCGCCGGAGAGCCGGCTCGACCGCGCCGACGCCATGCAGTGGATGTTCTTCGAGCAGCATGCGCTCGAGCCGAACATCGGCGCCGCGTACTTCTGGCTGTCGCTGGTCAAGGGCGGGCGCGAGCTGCACGCCTACTCGCTCGAGGACTGGATGGAGCGCGGCTACCGCGCCCTGCAGGTCATGGAACAGCACCTGCAGACCCGCGACTACTTCGCGGCCAATCAGCTCACGGTCGCCGACATTGCACTCTACGGCTACACCCATGTCGCGCATCTCTGCGACTATGACCTGTCGGGGTTTCCCGCGATCCGCGCCTGGCTGACGCGCATCGAGCAGGAACCGCGTTTCGTGGCGATGGACTGGACACCTGTTGCAGTCCTGCCCGAGGGCGAAGCCGGCGTCACGGCCGAAGCCTGAACAGCGGGGACAAGCTGTTTTTTGGCGGCTTGTTGCCTTGGTTTTGCCCCAGTCCGAGCGACAGCCGCCGCAATCTTGTCCGCCGACTCTGACACATTCGATGGCGCTGGTGATTCGCGCGCCGTGACCGTGTGCCCAGCGGGCCGCGGACAACAGATGATGGCGCGCAGTGAAAATCGACGTGACGTGGTGAGCCGGCCAGCGGTCAAGCGGCCGGAGAGTCCTCGAGCCCGGATTGAAACGGTCATGATGCGGTTGCTGGTGTCCCCGACGTTCGCACGATCGCGCGCCGCGTTGTTGCCGCGAACGTCTGGTGCGACAATGACACCGGAAGACATGATTTCTCGTGTCGATATCCGTTCGCAGATGCGCAGCGCGATTGCTGGAAACATCACCGACCTGCGAACCGGAACACGAGATAACGGCCATGGTTTCGGCAACCGTGCGGCGCTTGCCGCGGCTCGCCTGCAAAACGTGCTCGCGGCCTCGTTCGCGATCGGATCGCTGTCGCTGTGCCTGGTCGTCTATGTCGCGGCGCTGTCGCTGCGCCTGATCGCGGCGTGACCACGAGCCGGCGCGCCGATCACGTCCCCACATCCACGCCGCCGCCACCCCGCCCGCCCGATCGATGACGGCCGCGGCAAAGAGGCCCCGATGAAGACGCCTGTCCTGCTGGTGACGACATCGCTGACGATCGCGACCGTGCTGACCACGCTCGCTATCGCCACCAGCACCCGTGGTGACAATTCCTCGTTCGATTCGTCGGCCGGGCGGCTTTCGGTCGAGACCGTGGCCGGCGGCCTCGTGCATCCGTGGGGCCTCGCCTTCCTGCCCGATGGCCGCATGCTCGTCACGGAGCGCGCCGGCCGCATGCGCATCGTCGGCCGCGACGGCAAGCTGTCGCCGCCGCTCGGCGCGGTGCCGGAGGTGCGCGCGTCAGGCCAGGGCGGCCTGCTCGATGTCGCGACCGACACTGCGTTCGCAACCAACCACACGATCTATTTCTGCTACGCCGAGCGTGCCGGCAGCGGCGGCCGCACCGCGGTGGCACGCGCCACGCTCGACGCCGGCGGCGCGGCGCCGCACCTTGCCGACGTCAAGGTGATCTTCCATCAGGAGGGCCCGCTGTCGTCGGGCCAGCACTATGGTTGCCGGATCGCACAGGCGCCCGATGGCGACCTGTTCGTCACGCTCGGCGAACACTTCGTCGATCGCGACCAGGCGCAGAACCTGTCCAATCATCTCGGCAAACTGATCCGCATTCGTCCTGACGGCTCGGTGCCGCCGGACAATCCGTTCGTCGGACGCAACGACGCGCGCCCGGAGATCTGGAGCTACGGCCATCGCAATCCGCAAGGCCTCGCCATCCATCCCGCGACCGGCGCGCTGTGGGAGATCGAGCACGGCCCGCGCGGGGGTGACGAGGTCAATATCATCGAGAAGGGCAAGAACTACGGCTGGCCGGTGATCGGTTATGGCATCGACTACAACGGCGCCCGGATCCACGAGAGCACCGCACGCGCCGGCATGGAGCAGCCGATCAAGTACTGGGTGCCGTCGATCGCGCCGTCGGGCATGGCGTTCTACACCGGCGCGATGTTTCCGCGCTGGCAGGGCAGCCTGTTCACCGGCGCGCTCGCCGGCCAGATGCTGGTGCGCCTGTCGCTCGACGGCGACCAGGTCACCGGCGAGGAACGCCTGCTGCACAACCTCAACGAACGCATCCGCGACGTGCGGCAAGGACCGGACGGCGCGCTGTGGCTGCTGACCGACAGCCAGGCGGGGCGACTGCTGCGCGTCACGCCGGCGCCGCAGTAGCGCGGTTCGCGCCGGCCTCCGCCCCACCCGACGCTCGGCATTTGAGACAAAACTCGCGAAATTCATGCCGCGCGTGTTGCAGGCGTGTTAGCCCCGACCGCGAAAATACGATGTTACCGAAGTCACCGCGACACAGTTCGGACGTTAGGCTGGCGCGAGAACGGTGACCCTTATGCGCTTGGACTGGCGAACGGTATCGGGACCTCTTGCGACGGCGGCGATGGCGACGGCGATCGCCGTCATCGACCGCCGCGTCCCTGTCGTCGTCGATCCCGCCTCGCTCGGCGTTGGCGCGGTCGCGCTGTCCGCAGCACTCGGCGGCACCGGCGCCGGGTTCGCCAGCGCGCTCATCGCCATCGTGTTCTCCGCCTGGTCGCTGATGCCAGCGCCACTCACCGCCGCGAGCCCGGACCTCGCCCGCCTCGTCATGATCATGATCGCAACATTGCTGGTCGCCATCATCGTCGGCCTGCTGCGCATTCGCTTCATCGCGGCGATGGCCCGCGAGCGCGAGCGGCGCGCCGCGGTCGAACGATTGTCGGGAGCGCTCGACCAGATGGAAGTCGGCGTCGTCCTGCTCGATGCCGATACCCGCGCGCAATTCATCAATCGCGCCTATCGCCAGATGTTTCGCCTCAGCGACGAGCAGGCCGCAAGCCGCCCGCCGTTCGTCGCGCTGATGTACCACGGCCGCGACATCCACGCCTACGAGATCCCCGAGGACGAGGTCGGCGCCTACATCTCGGCACGGATCGCAGAGGTCCGCAGCGGCGATCCGACGCCCGTCGATCTGCGGCTCAGCAGCGGCCAGGTGCTGCGTTTCCGCTGCGCCGTCCTGCCGGATGGCGGGCGCATGCTGACCTATATCCCGATCACGGACCTGATCCGGCGCTCCGACAATCCCGCCGACCGCGACCGTCTGATCGCCCGCCGTACTGGCGATGGCGACTGGCTTCGCGGCCACGCCGGCGGCATGCTGGGCGCCGCCGAATAGACCGGCACGCGCTGTGGACAAGTGGATGCCCTGCGGCAGCAACCGTTCCCCGCCGGCCGTCGCCCCGCCGCGGCTACCCCCTTGAACCCGTGCATCAATCGCGCGCCGGGCCGGCCGGCGGGACGGCCTTCGTTCCGCCAACCACGTCATAAATGCACAACAAAACCGCACTAGCCTTTCGATCGTGCGCTGATCGACCCCCCGTCGCTGATCAAGCGTGCCGGGCGCGTTGCCGTGGTTTGCAATCTGGCATGCGCCCTTTCTCAGAGACGAGCATTTGATACGGCAACCCCAGTCTCCATCTTGCCGGACAATGCTATCGGGCGGTCCTCGCCAGTCGCCGCGTCTGGCCGGGACCGCCCATTTTTCAGGTCCGGCTCATGAGGTGGCCACCCGACCAGCGCGCCGGCGAACTCGAACTTTTTTGTCAGGAACCATCGCGTTCACGCCTCCGACCCGGTATCACTCCGCCCAACAATCCAACCGGCCCGCTCAATCCCGATGATCCGCCTTCCCCTGATCGTTATCACCCTGCTCGTGCTCACGCTGGTGCTGCTGCCGTTCCAGCTGATCGGCATCGTGTTCGACAATCGTCTGCAGCGCATCGTGCCGCACCTGTTCCACCGCGCGGTCTGCGCCGTGATCGGCATCCGCATCCATCAGGTGGGCCACTGCGCCCCTGACCGGCCGATGCTGATCCTGTCCAATCACGTGTCCTGGCTCGACATCATTGTCGTGACCGCGGTGACGCCGGTGGTGTTTGTCGCCAAGCACGAGGTCGCGCGCTGGCCGCTGTTCGGCTGGCTGGCGAAACTGCAGCGCACGATCTTCATCGAGCGCGAGCGACGGCAGAAGACCGGCGCGGTGGCGCGCGAAATGGGCGACCGCCTCACGGGCGGCGATACCGTGGTGCTGTTTGCCGAAGGCACCTCGAGCGACGGCAACCGCATCCTGCCGTTCCGTTCGGCGCTGATCGGCTCCGTGCACCACGCCCTCGGCAACTCGACCCATCACGCCAGCATCACCGTGCAGCCGCTGTCGCTCGCCTATGTCGGCTTCGGCGGCGTGCCCGCCGGCCGGGCGCTGCGCAACAAGCTCGCCTGGTACGGCGATGTCGACCTGATCCCGCACATGCTCGACGTGCTGCGCGCCGGCGCCGTCGACGTCACCGTGAGCTGGGGACCTGCGACGGCCTACGACATGAGTGCCGACCGCAAGCAGATCGCACGTGATGCCGAACGCTCGGTGCGCCAGATGAACGCGGCGGCGCTGCGTCATCCGACCGGGCGGCCCGCCGCGCCTGCTCCCGAGGTCGCAGAGCCGGTGCCCGGCATCGCCTGACACGCTTGCGCAATGCAGGCCATTGTCATTCTCTGGTGTCCGGGCTCGCCTCTCCGCGCATCATGGCGCAGGATGAGGGCTCACAAAGAGAGATTCTGAATCGCGAGGTCCCGAAGCCGTGACCGAATCGGCCGTCCAATCGTCGTCAGCCGCGCCGCCCGCACGGCGCCTTGTCTGCGAGCGCTGCGGCACCGCGTTCGGCTGCGAGTTGTCGACCGCCTGCTGGTGCCACGCCGAGACTGCCCGCCTGCCGATGCCGAAGACGCCCGGCGGCGACTGCCTGTGCCCGGACTGCCTGCGGGCAGCGGCTGCGGCCGCAGCGCCGCAATCGTGAGCCGCGCGAGCACAGCACCGCAGACCCCGGACCTGATCGCTAGACCTCGTACCCCGGCGACTGGCGCGCGAGGCCGCCAAACGCATCGAGCAGTCGCTCGCGCCAGGCGTAGACGGCATCCTCTTCCTTGAGCAGCTTGAACGGGCTGGTCGCCCGCGCCCACTGGAAGCCGCCGAACACGATGTAGTCGGCATAGTTCGGCGCTGCACCGCCGATGAACGGCTGCGCCCGCAACATCAGGCGCAGCGGATCGAGCGACTTGCGGAAGACCTCGATGCCCTTGTCCCGGGTTGCCGCTGTCTCCTCCAGGGTCCGGCCGAGCCGCGCCTCGCGCGTCGTGCGGAAGTAGGCCTGGTCGGCCGCAGGCAGATGGTTTTGGTAGATGTCGAAGACAATCAGCGGAAACAGGCCGCCGACGATGACGACATCTCCCCAGCCGTTGATCATGCGCGCCATGGCCCGGCCGCCATCGCCGCCGAACAGCGACGGACGGTCGGGATAGGTGTCCTCGAGGTAGGTGGCGATGACCCAGGAATCGACGACGGTCTTGTCGCCATCGAGCAGCACCGGCACCTTGTCCGAGCCATGCGGCGCAATCGCCGCCTTCTCGGTGAAGCGCCAGGGGATCGTCTGAACGTCGAGCCCCTTGTGCGCCAGGGCGAGACGGGTGCGCCAGCAATACGGGCTGAACGGACGTGTCGCGTCGCTGCCAACCAGCTCGTAGAGCTTGCGCACCACGGCGTCAGCCCTTCACCACCGAGGCGGTCTGGCCGAACAGGATCTTTTTCTGCTCGTCGGTGCGGATGCCGCCGCCGTCGGGATTGACCTGCTTGGCGAGCGCATACGCGCGCTCCGTCGCCGGGCGCGCCCGGATCGCCTCGAACCAGCGCTTGAGATGCGGAAAGTCCTCGAGCTTCTGGCCCTGGCGCTCGTAGGGCACCACCCATGGATAGCTCGCCATGTCGGCGATCGAGTAGTCGCCGGCGAGAAATTCGCGGTCGGCGAGACGCTTGTTCAGCACGCCATAGAGACGGTTGGTCTCGTTGACATAGCGGCTGATCGCATAGGGCAGCTTCTCGGGCGCGTAGATCGCGAAGTGGTGGTTCTGGCCGGCCATCGGGCCGAGGCCCCCCATCTGCCAGAACAGCCACTGCAGGGCATCGTAGCGCGCACGCAGGTCGGCCGACAGGAACTTGCCCGTCTTCTCGGCGAGGTAGGTCAGGATCGCGCCCGACTCGAAGATCGAGATCGGCTTGCCGCCATCCTTGGGCGCATGGTCGACGATCGCCGGCATGCGGTTGTTCGGCGCGATCGCCAGGAACTCGGGCTTGAACTGGTCGCCGGTTCCGATGTTCACCGGGAAGATCTTGTACGGCAGCCCCGTCTCCTCGAGAAACATCGTGATCTTGTGGCCGTTCGGCGTGGGCCAGTAGTGCAGGTCGATCATCGGGGCGGTCCTTGGAGCTCGCGCATGACCCGGACCGAGCGGTCCGGCGGCATCCGAAAATAGATGCCATTGCATGCAAGTTCACGCGATCCCCACGGTGAAGTCAATGGCGAGCCACGGCGGCCACGCCGAGGTGATATGCGCCAACGCATGCCGCCTTCCGTCGCGCAGGCGCGGGCGGAATTGCACGACACACAACGAATTTGTCCGCCGCCATGCCGGCGACCTTCCAATGCCCGTCGAACCCACCCATATTCCGGCCATGCCGACACCGCCCGACAAATCCAGCAAGCCGAAAACGCCGAAGACGCCCAAGTCCAAGGCGCATCGCCCGGACGTGCAGCCGATCGCGCCGGCGCTCGCCGAGCTGCTCAATCCCGCGATCAACCGCGGCGAGAGCGGCGTCGGTTCACAGACCGGGCTGCAGCCGCCGCCGGACAATTCGTGGGACCGCCGTTCCGGCGGCGAGGCCGCGGCCCATCGCGCCCGCGCCTCGACGCGCGGCATCGACGGCAACACGCCGCTGCCGCCGGATCCGCTGCCCGACCGCAACATGACACGCAAGACCAAGGCGGCGCGGCACAGCCCACTGCGATCGCAGCCTCAGCCGCCGGGCGCGCGCGCCGCCCCGGAGGCTGGCGGTCTCGAGGAAGCGCCGCAGGCCAACTACGGCACCGCCGCGACCATCCCGACCATGGATCCGGAGCTCGCCAGGCAGCTCGGCTTCGACGTCGAGGACGACGACACGCTGGCGCGCCCGGCGCGCAACAAGATGGAAGCTCTCGGCGTCGCCGCGACGGCGGACGCGCTCGAGAGCCTGATCCGTGACGGCCGACCGGAATTCCGCAACAACGACGGCAGCCTGCGCGTGTGGACCCCCCACCGCCCGGCACGCCCGGAGAAATCCGAAGGCGGCGTCCGCTTCGAGCTCAAGTCGGAATACGTGCCGAAGGGCGACCAGCCGCAGGCGATCAAGGAACTGGTGGAAGGCATCGAGCGCAACGACCGCACCCAGGTGCTGCTCGGCGTCACCGGTTCGGGCAAGACCTACACCATGGCGCAGGTCATCCAGGCGACGCAGCGCCCGGCGATCATCCTCGCGCCCAACAAGACGCTGGCCGCCCAGCTCTACGGCGAGTTCAAGAACTTCTTCCCGGACAACGCGGTCGAGTACTTCGTCTCGTACTACGACTACTACCAGCCGGAAGCCTACGTTCCGCGCACCGATACCTATATCGAGAAGGATTCGTCGATCAACGAGCAGATCGACCGCATGCGCCACTCGGCGACGCGCGCGCTGCTCGAGCGCGACGACGTCATTATCGTCGCTTCGGTGTCCTGCATCTACGGTATCGGCTCGGTCGAGACCTATACCGCGATGACCTTCGCGCTGAAGAAGAACGAGCGGGTCGACCAGCGCCAGATCATCGCCGATCTCGTGGCGCTGCAGTACAAGCGCATCAGCGCCGACTTCACCCGCGGCACATTCCGCGTGCGCGGCGACACCATCGACATCTTTCCGGCGCACTACGAGGACCGCGCCTGGCGCGTCAACCTGTTCGGCGACACCATCGAGAGCATCGAGGAGTTCGATCCGCTCACCGGCCACAAGAGCGACGAGCTCGAGTTCATCAAGATCTACTCGAACTCGCACTACGTCACGCCGCGGCCGACGCTGATCCAGGCCATCAAGGGCATCAAGAGCGAGCTGAAGTGGCGGCTCGACCAGTTGCACGACCAGGGCCGCCTGCTGGAGGCGCAGCGCCTCGAGCAGCGCACGACGTTCGACATCGAGATGCTGGAGGCGACCGGCAGTTGCGCCGGCATCGAGAACTATTCGCGCTATCTCACCGGCCGCAAGCCGGGCGAGCCGCCGCCGACCCTGTTCGAGTACGTCCCCGACAACGCGCTGGTGTTCCTCGACGAAAGCCATGTCACCGCGCCGCAAATCGGCGCCATGTTCCGCGGCGACTTCCGCCGCAAGGCGACGCTCGCCGAATACGGCTTCCGCCTGCCCTCGTGCATGGACAACCGCCCGCTGCGGTTCGAGGAATGGGACGCGATGCGGCCGCAGTCGATCGCGGTGTCGGCGACGCCGGCTGGATGGGAGATCAACGAGAGCGGCGGCGTGTTCGTCGAGCAGGTCATCCGCCCGACCGGCCTGACCGACCCGCCGGTGCACATCCGCCCCGCGCGCACCCAGGTCGACGATCTCGTCGGCGAGGTCCGTGCCACCGCGGCGGCAGGCTACCGCACGCTGATCACCGTGCTGACCAAGCGCATGGCGGAGGATCTCACCGAGTACCTGCACGAGCAGGGCATCCGCGTGCGTTACATGCATTCGGACATCGACACCATCGAGCGCATCGAGATCATCCGCGACCTGCGGCTCGGCGCGTTCGATGCGCTGGTCGGCATCAACCTGCTGCGCGAGGGCCTCGACATTCCCGAGTGCGCTCTGGTCGCCATTCTCGATGCTGACAAGGAAGGCTTCCTGCGCAGCGAGACCTCGCTGATCCAGACCATCGGCCGCGCTGCGCGCAACGTCGACGGCAAGGTCATCCTCTACGCCGACCAGATGACTGGCTCGATGGAGCGCGCCATCGCCGAGACGGACCGCCGCCGCGAGAAGCAGATGGCGTACAACGTCGCCAACGGCATCACGCCGGAGAGCGTCAAGAAATCGATCGGCGATATCCTCAACAGCGTCTACGAACGCGACCATGTGCTGGTCGAGGTCGGCGACGGCGGCCTCGCGGACGATGTCGTCAGCATCGGCCACAATTTCGAGACCGTGCTCGCCGATCTCGAGACGCGGATGCGGGAAGCCGCCGCAGATCTCAACTTCGAGGAGGCGGCGCGGCTGCGCGACGAGGTCAAGCGGCTGCGCGCCACCGAACTCGCGGTCGTCGACGATCCCACGGTCAAGCAGCGCGCGGTCACCACCAAGGCCGGGGCCTACGCCGGCAGCCGCAAGTACGGCGACGCGGCCAACCTGCCGCCAGGCCAGACCAAGGGCTCGCGCGCGCGCAAGCCCGGCCTCGACGAGATGGGCCCCGGCCCGGAGTCCAGGCCCTACCGCCCCGGCGCCTCGCCGCGCTCCTCGGCCGGTGCGCCGGGCAAGCGCGGCGGCTGGAAGCGGCGCTGACGCCGCTTCCGTTTCACCACCGCAGACGCAGCGTTCGCCGCGTCATGCCCTGAAAGCGGTCGTCGCGGTTGCTGCTGTCATGGCAGCATCGCCGTGAACGAACCGGCGCCCACGGTCGCCGTGGCCGACGGCCTCGCACGTGAGGTCCATCGCCACGCAGGCTGGATCACGATGCCGCGCGGAGACAACTGGCCCTTCATCTGCCCCCGCGAGTTGCGTTAAGCAGTCTGCGTTCGTTTCATCCGGTCCGTGTTCTCGAGGTTTGCCCTTTCCATGTCTGCGCCCTCCCCAGCTGTTCTTCCCGAGATCGCCTACGACGATTTTGCCAGGGTCGACCTCCGCCTCGGACGCATCCTCGAGGTGCTGCCGTTTCCCAAAGCCCGCAATCCATCCTGGAAGCTGCGCATCGATCTCGGCGACCTCGGCGAGAAGTGGTCGAGCGCACAGATCACCAACTACGCGCCCGAGGACCTCCTCGGCACACAGGTGATCTGCGTCGCCAACTTCGCGCCGCGCAACATCGCCGGTTTTCTTTCGGAAGTGCTTGTGCTCGGTGTCGCGGACAGCGCAGGCAAGGTGATTCTGCTGTCGCCACGTGGCACACAAGGTGGGAATTTTCTGCCTAGCGGCGCGAAGATTTATTAACCGCGCACGCCGCGTTTCGCTATCTCAAGGCACGATTGAATGCATTCGGGCGGCGGCATGCGCGACTTCGCCGGCAATGTCGGCACGCCTCTAAGAAATCGGTAACGCTGCACATCCATTTGGCTTGATCAACAGCCGCATGTTTCACTAGTGCAGGGCACATCCGTCGTTCGAGTATCGCGAGTCTGGTTCATGGACGCATCTTCCGCCCGCCAATGCGTGCTGACCTTTCTCGAAGCCTTCTATGCCGGGGACGCCGCACGTGTCGCGCAATGCTGCGACGACGGTTTCACCACGCTGACTTATGCGCCGGTGGAGATCTTCCCCCATCTCGGCCTCAAGCATGGCAAGGAGTGGATTGCGGAATCGATCCGCATCCAGGAGGAGCGGTTCTCCAGCCGCCATCATACGTTGCGCTTCGTCGCGGTCGAAGGCCTGCGGGTGGCGACGCTGTCCGATGTCAGCCTGGTCAAGCGCAACGACCAGCGCGTGGTCAAACTGACCGTCGGCGAGTTCTTCACTTTGAGTGGCGGCCGCATCCTGGAACACCGCGCGTTCTTCGACTCGCTCGACCTGCTGCAACAGCTGCTCGGCCGCGATCTCACCGAGGCATTCGCCGCCGGCATCCGCGACGCGATGACCCGCTAGACCCGCCCGGCGGCGTTGAACGTTTCCGGGAGCGCTCGCGACCAACGGCGGAACAGCCCCGAATTCGCGAGGCCCGCCCTGCCATGAAACTGATCGCCCTCGCCCTGACCGGCCTGATCCTCGGCCTTCTGGTGGGCGCCGCGCTCGGGGCCGGCGCCGGACTGCTGTGGGTCAACCTGGCCCATACCAGCGATTTCGAGGGCACAAGCGGCATGCTTGTGTTTCTGACCTTCATGCCGGTCGGCGCGCTGCTCGGCGGGCTGATCGGGGCCGTGGGGCTGGGCGTTGTCGCCGTGCGGGACGGCCCGCCCGCCGTCCACCGGGATCCCTGAGCGGAACCCGCTGGCCCCCGCCATCGCCCCAAAAGGGCAACTGATCACGTCCTGACCAGACCCGGGCCATCGCCCGCGATTTGGGCCTGCTGGCATGCCAGGACATTTGTGCAATGCAATAAACGCAATTGTCATTGGGGCGTCCCGCGACTATATCGGCCACAACACGTTGGACTGCAGCATCCCTGGGCCCCGCGCCGCGAATGGCGCCCGTGGCCTCTTTGCTGTTTTTTGCACTTCAAATCTCCAAGGCCGGCCGCATGACAGAGCATAGTCTCTGGCGTTTTTCACGCGCGTTGCACCTTGCCATCAATGACGGCGAGATGGAGCAGCTGGACGCCATTCTGGATGATGAGGTCGATTGGGCTATCTACGGACCGATCGACATGTTTCCGTTTCTCGGCGCGCGGCGCGGCAAGGAAGCCGTGCTCGATGTCTGCCGGCAGATCGCCGACAACATCAGCATTCGCCGCTTCGATCGTGAATCGGTGATGCTGGGCGAGGAACAGGCGTCCTCGCTGGTGCGCTACTCGCTGACGGCTGCGGACTCCAACAAGCCGATCAGCGTGCGCGCCGCATACTTCACGCAGTTCAAGCGCGGACGGCTGTCCTGCATGCGCATGGTGCTCGACACCTTCGACCTCGTCGAGCAGGCGCTTGGTCAGCAGATCCATCTGCCGGCCGCGGTCTGACCGCGACTCCGCGACGCGCAAGCTTCCGTTGAAACGCAGAACGCCGTCCCGGTGCAGCCGGGACGGCGTTCGGCGTAGCAGCGCTGTCGGCGCGATCAGGTGTTGGTGAGCGCGACGCGGAAGCCGGCCTCGGTCTTGGCCTTGACCTCGTCGAGCGACACGCCGTCGGCGAGCTCGATCAGCGTCATGCCATCCTTGCCGTGCTTGTCGATGGTGAACACCGCGAGATCGGTGATCACCATGTCGACGACGCGCTCGCCGGTCAGCGGCAGCGAGCAGCGCTGCAGCAGCTTGGCGCCGTCCTTGGCGACATGCTCCATCACCACCACCACGCGCTTGACGCCGGCGACGAGATCCATCGCGCCGCCCATGCCCTTCACCATCTTGCCGGGGATCATCCAGTTGGCGAGGTCGCCGTTCTCCGCGACCTGCATGGCGCCAAGGATCGACAGGTCGATGTGGCCGCCGCGCACCATCGCGAACGAGTCCGCGCTGGAGAAGTAGCTGGTGGTCGGCAGCTCGGTGACGGTCTGCTTGCCGGCGTTGATCAGGTCCGGATCCTCTTCGCCCTCATAGGGGAACGGGCCCATACCGAGCATGCCGTTCTCGCTCTGCAGCTGAACGTCGACGCCTTCGGGAATGTAGTTTGACACCAGCGTCGGAATGCCGATGCCGAGGTTGACGTAGAAGCCGTCGCGCAATTCCTTGGCAGCGCGGGCAGCCATCTGTTCACGGGTCCAGGCCATGGGGATTCTCCTCTCGCTGGGTCAGGCTGCCGGGCGCTTGCGCAGGGTGCGCTGCTCGATCCGCTTCAGGGCGGTGCCGACCTCGATGATGCGGTTGACGTAGATGCCGGGCGTGTGGATGTGGTCGGGATCGATCTCGCCGGCCGGAACCAGGTGCTCGACCTCCGCGACGGTGATGCGCGCCGCGGTCGCCATCATCGGGTTGAAGTTCCGCGCGGTCTTGCGGAACACGAGATTGCCGGCAGTGTCGCCCTTCCAGGCGTGCACGATCGCGAGGTCCGCGAACAGGCCGGTCTCGAGAATGTACTTCTCGCCGTTGAACTCCTTCACTTCCTTGCCTTCGGCGATCAGCGTGCCGACACCGGTCTTGGTATAGAAGCCGGGGATGCCCGCGCCGCCGGCGCGGATGCGCTCGGCCAGCGTGCCCTGCGGATTGAACTCGAGTTCGAGTTCACCGGCGAGGTACTGCTGGGCGAACAGCTTGTTCTCGCCGACATAGGACGAGATCATCTTCTTGATCTGGCGGGTCTCCAGCAGCCGGCTGAGACCGATGCCGTCGACGCCGGCATTGTTGGAGACGACCGTCAGGCCCTTCACTCCGGACTCGCGCAGCGCGTCCGACAGGGTCTCGGCGATGCCGCACAGACCAAAACCGCCGGACATGACCATCATGCCGTCCTTGAGGATGCCGTCGAGCGCGGATTTCGCGTCCGGATAGACCTTGTTCATCGCTGTCCAACCTGATCGAAGAGGGAGGGAAGTGCGGAGACTATTAGGCGAAATCGTCGAGACCCGTCAATCTTGGGGGCCGCGCCCCGCCCGCGCGGCGGGAGCAGGCGGCGCGGCGCCTGCGCACAGGCCGCGGGCGGCGTCCCGCGCCCGGCCGGGGCGGCCGATGGCCTTGAAAGCGTCAAGAAAAACCATCAAGTTGCAACCGAACATGGCAGGACCGACGGTCCGCCCGCCAGCAACCTGATCCGGATTACAGTTTGACGATAGCCCAGGGAATTAAGCGCCTCGGGACGCCGATCGCGGCGTTCCTCGGTGTCGTCGTGATCGGGCTGGCGGCGGTCTCCTGGCTGACCGATCGCGCCGCGGTGTTGCGCGCGGTCGAAAACCAGCTCCGCGCCGCCACCGGCCTCGACCTCGTGGTCGGCGGCGAAGCCACCGTGTCGCTGTTTCCCGGCAGCTATGTCATCCTGCGCAATGTCGGCCTGCGCGGTAACGGTGGCGAGCCGCCGCTCAGCGTCGGCAGCCTGACCGCCAACCTGCGCCTCGTACCGCTGCTGATGCGCCGCTTCGAGATCGCCGACGTCACGCTCGACCAGCCGCGCATCGTCGTGATGCGCAGCGACGATGGTCGCAGCAACTGGACGCCGATCATCGAAACGCTGACGCGCACCATCAAGCCCGGCGTCGACAGCCCGGTGTCGTTCTCCGAGATCCGCGTCAAGGACGGCTTCCTGGTCTATCGCGACGACGGCAGACAGGTGCGGGAGACGGTCAGCGGCGCCGACATGTCTTTCGCCTGGCCATCGATCTCGCGCTCGTTCGCCGCGACTGGCCAGTTCGACTGGCGCGGCGAGCGGATCGACGGCAGCGTCAGCATCAACGATTTCATCGCCGCCCTGTCCGGAGAGCGCTCCGGCCTCAAGGCGCGCATCGCGGGTCGGCTGCTGAAGTTCGCATTCGACGGCGCCGTCGCCGATCGCGCCAGCCTGATGATGGAGGGCACGCTCACCGCGGATTCCTCATCGCTGCGCGAGGCGCTGCACTGGATCGGTCACGACGTTCCCGGCGACAGCGGCTTCGGCCGCTTCGCGCTGAAGGCCCGCGCCAATCTCGTCGGCCCCTCCGTCGCGCTGACCAACGTCAACATGGAGATCGACGGCAACGTCACCGAGGGCGTGCTGACTTACAGCAACGACACCCGCCAGACGCTGCAGGCGACGCTGGCCTCCGAAACTCTCGACATCTCACCCTATGTCAGCACCATGCGCCTGCTCGCCAGCGGCGCGCGCGACTGGAACAGGCAGACGTTCGACCTGCGCAGCCTCGCCTCGACCGATCTCGACGTCCGCCTGTCGGCCGCCAAGGTGGTGGCGGGAAGCCTGCGCTTCGGCCGCACCGCGATCGGCGCCAACCTGCGCAACGGCACTCTGGCGCTCAGCGTTGGCGAGGCCCAGGTGTTCGGCGGCGTGCTGCGCGGCTCGTTCGGCCTCAGCCGCGCCGACGCCAACGCGAGCATCAAATCGCAATTCCAGTTCATGGATGTGGATCTCGAGGCGTTCGCCGGCGAGGTGTTCGGCAACCGCAAGCTCGCCGGGCGCGGCAACCTCAACGTCGCCCTCGAAGCCGCGGGATCGAGCGCCTACGAGCTGACCCAGTCGCTCGACGGCACGGTCGCCCTGACCGGCCACGATGGCGCGCTGATCGGCTTCAACGTCGAACAGCTGCTGCGCCGCCTGGAACGCCGGCCGCTGTCGGGCGCCGGCGAATTCCGCAGCGGCCGCACGCCGTTCTCGCTGCTCAACGTCACGCTGAAGTTCGACAATGGCATCGCCACCCTCGAAGACACCCGCATCGAGGGCCCCTCGGCGCGGCTGACGCTGAGCGGCACCGCGAGCGTGCCGGCCCGCGAATACGACCTCAAGGGCGTCGCGAGCCTGGTGTCGGCGCCCAACACGCCGCCGGCCTTCGAACTGCCCTTCGTGGTGCAGGGCCCGTGGGACGATCCCCTGATCTTCCCGGATTCCGATGCGCTGATCCGCCGCTCCCCGGCCTCGGCCCCGCTGCTCAACGCAGTGCGCGACAGCCGCACCCGCGATGCGGTGCGCTCGGTGATCGACCGCTTCAAGGGCGGCCCGAAGCCTGCCCCGGAAGCGGCCGCAGTGCCGCCGGACAGCCCGTCGCCGGCTGCCGCCGAAACACCGGCCAAGGATCCGGCCGCGCCGACGACCCACGCCAACTGAGCTGGACGGCCACGCTCCCCTGGACGCCATTCCCGGGTGGTCACCGCTGGGGACCAGCCTTTGCTTTCTCCCGCCCCTCTTTCGCCATATTTTATCGCAAAACAATAAAAACATAATGCGAAAGATTAAAGGAGCTGGGACCATGGACCGGATCGGCCTGATTCCACCGGTCGAGACCGAGGCGACCGCCCGGCTGCGGCGGATCGGCCATGTGGTCGCGATCGGCGCGCTGGTCTGTGCTGTGGTCATCGTCGTCAGCGCGCCAGTGATCTGGACCAACGATCATCTCATCCATCGCTGGGTGGCATGGCCAAGCCCGCTCGGCATGCGCCCCATCACAATCACCTTCGACACGCGGATGGTCGGCATGCTGCTCGGGCTCGCCGCGTCGCTGCCGGTGCTCTACGCGCTCGTCCAGCTGTCGCGGCTGTTCGCCGCCTTCGCCAGCGGCCATGTCTTCGAGGACGACAATGCGGTGCGCATCCGCCACATCGGCATCGCGCTGATCGTCAGGGCGGTGATCGCGCCGCCGGTGCAGATCCTGACCACGCTCAACCTGACCATCAACAATCCGCCGGATGCGCGAACGATTGGCTTCGAGATCGAGGCCTGGCACCTGATGACCGTGCTGGGCGGCCTCGCATTGATCGCCTTCGCCAGCGTCATGCGCGATGCTGCCCGCATTTCCCAGGAAAACCGCGAAATCGTGTGAGGGCCCATGCCGATCATCGTCAACCTCGACGTCATGCTGGCCCGGCGCAAGATGCGCTCGCGCGAGCTGGCCGCTCGCATCCACCTGACGGAGGCCAACGTGTCGCTGCTGAAGTCCGGCAAGGTGCGCGGCATCCGCTTCGATACGCTGGAGCGCATCTGCCAGGTGCTCAACTGCCAGCCCGGCGACATTCTTTCCTACGCGCCCGACGAGGACAGCTCGGACCATCCGATGGACATGCCACAGGCCGCCCGCAAATCGGCCTGATCTGACGCTCGATCCCCTGCACTGACGCCATCCCCGCGATGGCCCGTGAACGCCGGCTCGCCGGCGAACGACGACGCTTGCCCGCACGCCGGCCACGGCCGGACGCCTCACCGCTTCAACCCGCCGAGACACCGCCGTGCCCCATCACCACCGACTGTCAGCCGCCCTTCTCCTCGCCTCGCTGAGCGCCACCACAGCCGCGCAGGCGCAAACGCCAGACAGCACGTGGCTGTCGCCGGTATCACTGAGCTCGATCCCCGCCTTCAACTGGCGTGGCGGCTATGTCGGCGTGCACGGCGGCTACGCCCGCAGCGGCGCCGACAGCCTCGCGCCGGCCCAGGGCGGCTTCCTCGCCGGCATCCAGGGCGGTTACAATGTCCAGGTCACCGGCAGCACCCTGCAGTCGGTGTTCGGCGTCGAACTCGAAGGCAGCTATCTGTGGCGGCAGGCGTCGCGCCCGGAGAATCCGGCCGGCACCATCGCGCCGCACTGGCTCGGCGCGGCCAAGGTGCGCACCGGCTTCGTGCTCGGCCGCTTCCTGCCGTACGCCACCGCCGGCCTCGCGCTGGTGCACAGCGAGGAGCCTGTCGCCGACGGCCGCGGCTGGCAGATCGGCTATCTCTACGGTGGCGGCCTCGAATACGCCGTGACCGATACGGTCTCGGTCAAGGCCGAGTACAACTACCTGCAGCTCGGCCGCACGCCCAGCGACAACCGCCTCGAATTCATGTCGAGCCGGCCGCTGACCGCCCAGACTTTCAAGGCCGGCGCCAACATCCGTTTCTAGCCAGCTTGCTGTTGCCCCATCACAGCGGCGCCGCACTCTCGCCGTCGCGGCTCGACAGCTTGGAGGCGAGCGAGGCGGCGACGATGACCACCGCGACCGCCGCGACCACCAGCGTGCAGATGGCGTTGATCTCCGGCTTCACGCCAAGCCGCACCTCGGAATAGATCCGGATCGGCAGGGTCGCCGAGCCCGGACCGGTGGTGAAGCTCGCGATCACGAGATCGTCGAGCGACAGCGTGAACGCCAGCAGCCACCCGGCGATCACCGCCGGCAGGATCAGCGGCAGCGTCACCGCGACGAAGGCGTGCGCCGGGCCGCAGCCGAGATCCATCGCCGCTTCCTCGAGACTGCGGTCGATGCCGCGCAGGCGCGACTGCACAACCACCGCGACGAAGCACATCGTCAGGGTGGTGTGGGCGATGGTCACCGTCCAGAAGCCGCGCTCCGCCGCGGTCGCCACGAACAGCAGCAGCAGCGACAGCCCGGTGATGACTTCCGGCATCACCAGCGGCGCATACAGCATGCCGGAGAACAGCGTGCGACCGCGGAAATTCTCGCCGCGCGACAGCGCGATCGACGCCAGCGTGCCCAGCACGGTCGCCGCGGTGGCCGCAGTCACCGCGACGCGCACGCTCATCCACGCCGCATCGAGCATCGCGCGGTCCTGGAAGAATTCCGCGTACCATTTCAGCGACCAGCCGCCCCACACCGTCACGAGGCGCGAGGCGTTGAACGAGTAGATCATCAGGATGAGGATCGGCAGGTAGAGGAACGCCAGGCCGAGCGCCAGCGATACGGCGTTGAAGGTGGAAAAGCGGCGGGTGTGCGTGGCCATCAGCGCGCTCCGTCGAGCTGGCGGCGCTGCAGCTTCTCGTAGACCAGCAGCGGCACGAGCAGGAGCAGCAGCAGGACGACGGCAATGGCGGACGCCACCGGCCAGTCCTTGTTGGTGAAGAATTCGAGCCACAGCGTCTGGCCGATCATCATGCGGTCAGAACCCGCGAGCAGGTCCGGAATGACGAACTCGCCGACGATCGGGATGAAGCACAGCAGCACGCCGGCACCGATGCCGGGCAGCGACAGCGGGACCGTCACCAGCCAGAACGCCTTCAGCCGCGAGCAGCCGAGATCGGCGGCGGCTTCCAGCAGCGTAACGTCGAGCTTCGCCAGCGTGGCATAGAGCGGCAGGATCATGAACGGGAAGTACGAGTAGACGATGCCGAGATACATCGCGCTGTCCGTCGACAGCCAGACCAGCGGCTGCGCGATGATGTGCAACCTCAACAGCACGGTGTTCAGCAGGCCGTCATGCTGCAGCACGTTGATCCATGCGTAGATGCGGATCAGGAACGAGGTCCAGAACGGCACGATGACCAGCGTCATCGCCAGTGGCTGCCAGCGCACCGGCAGCCGCGCCATGGCATAGGCCATGGGATAGCCGATGACGAGCAGCAGCGCCGTCGACGCCAGCGCCACCGTCAGGCTGCGCAGGTAGGACAGCATGTAGAGGTCGTCGGATGTCAGCAGCGCGAAGTTCGCGACGTCGAGCTGCGCCAGCGCCATCTTGAACGCCTGCCAGCCCTGGTCGAGCGGAAACAGCGGCACATAGGGCGGCTGCGCGATCGCCGTCTGCGACAGGCTGATCTTGAGCACGAACGCGAACGGCACCAGGAAGAACAGCACCATCCACAGATAGGGCAGGATCGCGGCGAACCGCGCCGGCCGGGTGAAGACGCGACGGCTGCTCATCGGCTTACGCCTCCAGCACGACGCAACTGTCCGGCGCAAAGCTCGCCGCGACGCGCTGGCCCGCCGCGAGACCCTCGTCCGCCCGGCGCGAGGCATTGGGCGCCGACACCCGCAGCACACAGCCGCCATCGAGCCGGACGCGGCACACCGACGCGGCGCCGAGATAGCTGACGTCGAGGACCTCGCCGGTCAGGCGGTTGCGGCAGGCCCCGGCCGGCGCATCGGCGGGTTCAAGCCGGATCTTCTCCGGCCGGATCGCGATGCAGACCTCGTTCGCGACGCGGTCCGGCGCCGCGACCGCAGCGACGATCGGACCGGCGTCGCGGCCGGCGACGGTGATCTCGCCGGCGGCGCGCGCCGTGACGGTGGCCTCGATCATATTGATGTCGCCGACGAAGCCGGCGATCCAGCGCGAGTTCGGCGCCTCGTAAAGATCACGCGGCGTTGCCACCTGGACGAGCCGGCCACGGTCCATCACCCCGATGCGGTCGGCGACGGTCATCGCCTCCTCCTGGTCGTGAGTGACGATGACGAAGGTGGTGCCGAGGCGCCGCTGCACGTCGAGCAGTTCGGCCTGGGTGCTCTCGCGCAGCTTCTTGTCGAGCGCCGCCAGGGGCTCGTCGAGCAGCAGGATGCGCGGCCGCCGCGCCAGCGCCCGGGCGAGCGCGACGCGCTGGCGCTGGCCGCCGGAGAGCTGGTCGGGTTTGCGGGCGGCGAGCTCTTCGAGCCGAACCAGTGCCAGCATCTCCGCGACACGCTCGGCGATCTGCGGCTTGGGCATGCCGGCACGGCGCAGGCCGAAAGCAATGTTGTCAGACACCGTCAGATGCGGGAACAGGGCATAGCTCTGGAACATCATGTTGACCGGCCGCCGATACGGCGGCACCGGCGCGATGTCCGTGCCATCGAGCAGGATCCGGCCCTCATCGGGCGCCTCGAAGCCCGCGAGCATGCGCAGCAGCGTGGTCTTGCCGCAGCCGCTCGGCCCGAGCAGGGCGAAAAACTCGCCGGCCTGGATATCCAGCGACAGGCCGTCCACCGCGGTGAAGCTGCCGAACCGCTTGACCACCGCAGCGACACGGAGAAGCGGCTGCGGCCCCGGCGCGGCGGCTTGCCGACGATCAGTCATGACCCATTGCCCCCTCGACCACTGGACCAGCACCCGCCGGCGCACCGCGCCCCCGCCGTTTCACCAAGATGCCGAACCTCCTTCAACCTTGATGACGAAAACCCGCCACGGCAATCGGCCGGACGGGCTGCGAGGTCAAGGGGATTTTGGTCGCGGATGGATCTTGAGGCCGATGGCTCCGGTCCACGGGCTGGCGGCTGGCAGCCTCAGCCGGTCTTGCGGGCCTCGGCCTCGTGCCAGGGGGCGCCGACCACGGCGGCATACTGCGCGATCGGCGCCGGACGGCCGAGCAGATAGCCCTGCACCTGGTCGCAGTTCTCCTGGGCGAGGAAGGTGAGTTGCTCCTGGGTCTCGACGCCCTCGGCAACGATGGAGATGTCGAGGCCGTGGCCGAGCCCGATCATGGCGCGGATGATCGCTGCCGACTGGGCGTTGCGGCCGAGATTGAGCACGAAAGTGCGGTCGATCTTGATCTTGTCGAACGGGAACGCCTGCAGGTAGGTGAGCGACGAATAGCCGCTGCCGAAGTCGTCCATGGCGATCCGCACGCCGAGCGCCTTGAGTCGGCGCAGCAGCGACAGGCCGCGGTCGAAGTCGTCGATCAGCACCCCCTCGGTGATCTCCAGCTCCAGCCGGCCCGGTTGCAGCCCTGTTTCCAGCAGGATCGAATGCACGAGGCCGACGAGATCGCCGTGCTTGAACTGGGCGGGCGAGAGGTTGACGGCCACCTGCATCGGCTTCTCCCAGGAGGCCGCCTCGCGGCAGGCCTCGCGCAGGATCCACTCGCCGAGTTCGACGATCAGGCCGCTCTCCTCGGCCAGCGGGATGAAATCGCCGGGCGGAACGAAGCCCCGCGTCGGATGAATCCAGCGCGCCAGTGCCTCGAAGCCGACGAATTCCGGATCGATCACACCATGACCGGTGAAGGCCTGCGGCTGATAGTACAGCGACAACTGGCCGTTGCGGACGGCGGCCGCGAGCTCCTGCAGCAGCACGCGGCGATCGCGGATCTGCTGGTCGGTCTCCGCCTCGAACACGATAACCGAGCCGCGCCCCTTGGCCTTGGCGCGGAACAGCGCAAGGCTGGCATTGGCGAGCAGCGACGCCGCATCCGTGCCGTTGCGCGGGAAGATCGAGACGCCGATGGTGAGCCCGGTGCGCATCGACTTGCCGTCGATGATGAACTCGTCGCCCATGACGTCCATCAACTGCTCGGCCAGTGCGAGCCCTGCCCGGGGCTGCGGCCCGTCGATGATCAGTCCAAACTCGTCGCCACTGAGGCGCGCCACAACGCCGCCGCGCGCGGCTTCCTGGATCCGCCGCGACACCCCGACCAGTAACTGGTCGCCGGTCGCATGGCCGAACACGTCGTTGATTTCCTTCAGCCGGTCCATGTCGACCGACAGCACCGCGAATTCCTCGTTGGAGCCGCTGCAGGCATCGATCATCTGCGTCAGTGCCTGGATGAAGGCGGCGCGGTTCGGCAGGTCCGTCAGGGGATCGTGATAGGCCATGTGGGCCATGCGCGACTCGGTCTGCCGACGGTCGGTGATGTCCTCGTTGGTCTTGATCAGATATTCCGGTTCGCCGGCATCGTCGAGCACCGTGACGCGCCGCGTCAGGAACAGCCGCAGGCCGTTGCGGGTCTGGATCGGCTGCTCCTCGACGGTTGCGCCTTTCTTGCGGATCGCGATGTTGTCGCGCTCGACGATCAGCCGCGCCGCCGAACCGTAGATTTCCTCCACCGTCGAGCCGATCACCGCCTCGCGTTCGCGGTGGAAGATCTTCTCGGCGCTGCGGTTGACGAACAGGTACTGGCCATCGCTGACCCGCTTGACGTCGAGCGCCAGCGGGATGTTGTCGATGATCATCTCCAGGAATTTCTTGGTGTTTTCCAGTTCGCTGGAGAGATTGCGGCGTTCGGTGACGTCTTCGAAAAGCGCAATCAGGAATTCCGGCTCATTGCTGTCGTTGCGGGCGACGACGCGGTTGCTGTCGAGCACCCGCATCTGACCATCGCGCTCGACCGAGAATTCCGAACGCAGATGGCCGGTCGGCGACTCGATCGCAGCGCGATCGAGCTCGTTGACGCTGATCGAGGCCTTGAGGGTGAAGATCTCGTCGGCGAGCTTGCCGATGACCTGCTCGCGCGGCAACTGCGAGAAATGCTCGAAGGCGCGGTTGGCGAGGATGTAGCGGCCGTCCTCGATGCTTTTCGCGGCGACGCAGACCGGGATGTTGTCGATCACCGATTCCAGGAAACGCTTGGTGGTGGCGAGCTGGCGCGACAGGTTGCGCTGCTCGGTAACGTCCTCGTGGGTCGAGATGGTGCCGCCGTTGCGCAAGCCGCGATGCTTGACCACGATCGCGCGGCCATCGGGCAGATCCGTGACATACCCGGCCTCGCTCGCCGCGGCGCGGAGAAATTCGTCGACGTCGCTGCCGCTCCCCGACACGCGCTTGCGCATCTCGAACAGCTCGTGGCCGGACATGCCGAGCCGCAGTTCGGACCGCGCCAGGCCATAGAGCCTGAGATAGCTGTCGTTGCAGAACATCAGGCGGTTCCTGGCATCGACCATGACGATGCCAAGGCTCATGTTGTTGAGCGCCGAATGGACGAAAGCGGTGTTGCGGCGATTGCTGCGCTTGGCGCGTTCCAGCGCCGAAACGATCCAGACGATAATGGCGGCAAGACAGGCGAAGATCGCAAAGCCGGTGAGCAGGATGAGCCAGATCATGTTCGGATCGGCAGCAGCTTCGGTCGGCAGGCCGTCGGTCGCGCGCGCACGCGCCGACGACAGGTCCGTCGCGAGCAGACATGCCGCCGCGGTTGCGAGACCGATCGCCTTGCCGCCCCCCCCACTTTGCATGCCGTTCACCAGCTACTCGCGCTTTTCGAGCAGGAGTGTCCGTTTGCACCGGTATGAATCGGGTAAACGCGTACCCGATATGCCCGCTAACTTGACTCGAACGCGGGCAAATGCCCTCTCATGATTAATGCGGTGATAAGACGGGGCGGCGCCGCGCGGCGCCATGGTTAATGAAGCCTGAAGCCACGCACAGCCCGGCACGAACCAGCATGCGGGATGCGACACGGCGAAAGGCGCGCGATCCCACTAAATGGGATGGGATGGGGAACGAGCGAATGGACAGGGTTGATTGCATCGTTGTCGGTGCCGGCGTCGTCGGCCTCGCCGTCGCGCGCCGCCTCGCGCTGGCCGGCCGCGACGTCATCATCGTCGAGGCCGCCGACGACATCGGCACGGGAACGTCGTCGCGCAACAGCGAAGTGATCCATGCCGGCATCTACTATGCTGCCGGCAGCCTGATGGCGCGGCTGTGCGTCGCCGGCAAGCGCGCGCTGTATGCTTATTGCGAAGATCATGGCGTTCCGCACCGGCGCTGCGGCAAGCTCATTGTCGCGACCTCGGCCGACGACAACGACAAGCTCGGCGCGATCCGCGCCCGCGCCGCGGCGAACGGCGTCGACGATCTTGCGCTGCTCGATACCGCGGCCGCGCAGGCGCTGGAGCCGGCGCTGAACTGCACGGCGGCGCTGCTGTCGCCGTCCACCGGCATCATCGACAGCCATGCCTACATGCTGGCGCTGCGCGGCGACGCCGAAGCCGACGGCGCGATGATCGCGTTCAACGCACCGCTGCAACGCGCAGAGGTCACCGCGGACGGCCTCACCGTCGAGATCGGCGGCGAGGCGCCGATGACGCTCGCATGCCGCCTGCTGGTCAATGCCGCCGGCCTCGGCGCGCCGGCCGTTGCACACGCCATCGACGGCATGCCGCGCGCGCACATTCCCACGGGCTATCTCGCCAAGGGCAACTATGTCAGTTGCAACACGCGCGCCCCGTTCTCCCGGCTCATCTATCCGGTGCCCGAGCCCGGCGGCCTTGGCGTGCATCTCACGCTCGACATGGGAGGCCAGGCCAAGTTCGGCCCGGACGTTGAATGGGTCAGCAGCCTTGACTATGAGGTCGACCCTGCCCGCGTTGCGCGGTTCTATCCCGCGATCCGGCGCTATTGGCCATCGCTGCCCGATGGCGCGCTGTCGCCGGGCTATGCCGGCATCCGCCCCAAGATCGTGCCGCCGGACATCGCCGTGCAGGATTTCGTCATCCAGGGACCGCGGGATCACGGCGTCGGCGGACTGATCAATCTGTTCGGCATCGAGTCGCCGGGCCTCACGGCATCGCTGGCGATCGCCGACCATGTCGCGGAGCTCGCCTGACCACGTCGCATCCCCGCCGACCTCAGGCATCGCGAAGGCTTGAAACCCAGGCTTCGAAATACAGGCCTTGAAACACAGCCCTCGAAATAAAGCGCTCGAAATAAAGCGCTCGAAACACAGGCTTTGCGCCTGCGCCGGATCTGCACCCCGGACCCAAAGATACGAAAGCCTGCTTCAGGCGTATCGCCCGAAGCAGGCTTTCGTGGATTCCCACCTGTCGTCCATCATGGTGACGTCGTCATCACATCCGCCGTCTCTGCACCGGCCTGTCGCAACGCCTGGCTGAGGATTGTCCAGTCCTCTGAGGTCCGTCGTTTTTGTCTCAGCCTGTCGACGGCATGCGCGTCATGGATTGATCGGTGATGGATGAGAGGACGCGTGCTGTTCCTAATGGAGCGTGTCGCTCGAGGCTTGCCTCAGACGCTCGATCTCGTCCTTGACCATCAGTTTACGGCGCTTCAGTTCGACGATCCACAGATTGTCCGTGGACAGATGCCTCATGGCATCGTGCAATTCGCTTTCCAGAACCCTGTGTTTGCGTTCCAGTTCAACGAGATGCGCCTCAATCGCCATAAGAAGTCTCCTCTATCAGATGGACCTCAGCTCTGGACCTGGACGATTGATAGTACATGAGCCGATACGGCTGTCGACAGGAACGTGTTACAGCTCCTCAAAATGTCATTGCATAAGGCAAACGATCCAATTTGATTCGCGCTGGCGTGAGTCGCGTTCACGATCGGCAACCGGCGCGCGATATCTCGCTCGCGCAGCATGCGACAACACGGCCATTCTCCACAGCTCTGGTTACCGTCGCGCGCAGCACTTGATCCCGCCGCTGGCAGGGATCATCATTTTCTGCAATGAGATTGTGGAACCCGTGCCGGATCCCGGCGCTCCATGATCCGACTGCTGCGCATGATGACCGAACAGGACAATCAGGAATTCGCTCTGGAACTGGCCCGGCTGCAGCAGGAACATCGTGACCTCGACGCCGCCATCGAGGCGCTGCAGCACTCCCCGGCCCCCGACCAGCTCCGCCTGCAGCGGTTGAAGAAGCGCAAGCTGCAGTTGCGCGACCGTATCTCTTTCATCGAAGACCAGATCACGCCCGACATCATCGCCTGACGGCCGGGTGGCGACGCTACGGTTTCAGGAGCGCGCGAGGCGGCGCGCCGCCTTGCGCGCGTACATCGCGAGATCGGCGCGCTCGAGGGCGCCCTGCGCGTCATCGGCCGCGGTCAGCACCGCAATGCCGCTCGAGGCACCTGCCGTCATCGGCTGCCCGCGGAACACGAACGACAGCGCGTCGACCGCATCCTCCAGCGCAGCCGCCTTGGCCAGGGCGTCGGCCTCCGTCAGATTCCACAACAGCACCGCGAACTCGTCGCCGCCGAGACGGCCGACCACGTCCGAGGCGCGCACATGGCGCAGCACGGCATTGACGACGGCCTTCAGCACCGCATCCCCCGCAGCATGGCCGAAGGTGTCGTTGATCGGCTTGAGGCGATCGACATCCAGCACGACCAGCACGCCGCTTGCCCGGTAGCGCTTGATGTAGGCGATCGCACGCGTCAGCTCGCGCTCGAACCCGCGCCGGTTGAAGACGTCGAGCAGGCCGTCGGTGTCGGCGAAGGCCTCGAGTTCCGCGATCCGCTCCCGGGCCTCGGCGAGCTCTGCGGTCAGGGCGCGGATGCGCGCCGCAAGGCGGGCGTGATCGCGAGGTGACGCCCCGCCCCGCGTGGCGAGGGGCCGCGGCGTGACGCCCTTGGACCGTGGGACCTTCGGACCAGCGGCAACAAGCCGCGCCGCTTTTGGGCCTGCCGCCTCGATCTTGGTCCTGGTCCCGTCCCGCTTGGCTGCCCCGGGTTTGGCGCCCCTGGACTTCACTGCTGACGACTTGGAGATTAACGACTTGGCGACTAACGACTTGGCGACTGACGACTTGGCGACGCCCGGCTTGGCGGCTTTCGCCTTAACAGCCTCCACCAGGACGAGGCGCGGCACAGCCACCCCGGCCCGGGCCGGCCGGCGTGGTCGCGCGATGTTCTCGGAGGGGCGCGGTGGGCGCAAACGAGGCATGGTCAGGGTCGGGCGATCATGGACAGGGAACCAGAACCGGGCCCGCAAGTTCCTACCATCCGCCCCGGCGAGCGGGAGGCGCAGGCCCCAATGCACAAATTCCCGATGGTCCGATTCGCAACGACAGGATAGTCCATTCCTACGGTACCGCCAGCCTGGCCCCGGCCATGCCGATGGGCGAGACAGCCGCCTGCCGCGGCGTCACGCCACTGCCAAATCCTTGACGTGGCGCGGGTTCCAGGCCCACCCTGCCATTCCAACACACGGGCAGACAGGCTAGACGTCCGCCTGCTACGCTAAGTTTTGATTCCGGATTTTCAGCGAAGACCATCTGAATGACAGCCAAAGTCGCCATCATCATGGGAAGCCAGTCCGACTGGGAGACCATGCGCCATGCGGCGGAAACCCTGACCGGTCTCGGTGTCGCCCATGAGGCCCGCATCGTGTCCGCCCACCGGACGCCGGACCGCCTCTATGCCTTCGCAAAGGGGGCCAAGGCTGCTGGTTTCCAGGTGGTCATCGCTGGCGCCGGCGGAGCCGCGCACCTGCCGGGCATGGCGGCCTCGCTGACCGAGCTGCCGGTGTTCGGCGTGCCGGTGGAATCGAAGGCGCTGTCGGGCGTGGATTCGCTCTACTCCATCGTGCAGATGCCGGCCGGCATTCCGGTCGGAACCCTGGCGATCGGCAAGGCCGGCGCCATCAATGCTGCCCTGCTGGCCGCCAGCGTGCTGGCGCTGACCGACGCCGGTCTCGCCAGCCGGCTGGCCGCCTGGCGCAAGCGCCAGACCGATGCGGTGGCCGAGCGCCCGGAGGGCTCCGCGTGACGTCCACCCGGCAGGCCCGGCTGAAACCCGGCGACACCATCGGCATTCTCGGCGGCGGCCAGCTCGGCCGGATGCTGGCGCTGGCAGCCGCCCGCCTCGGGCTGCGGGCCCAGGTGTTCTCTCCCGATCCGGATTCGCCGGCGTTCGACGTGGTGCAGAATGCAACCTGCGCCGAATATGCCGACGTCGAGGCGCTGGAACTGTTCGCCACCGACGTCGACGTCATCACCTATGAATTCGAGAATGTGCCGGCCGCGACCGCGATGATCCTCGCCGCGCGACGCCCGGTGCTGCCGGACACCAGGGTGCTGGAAACCACCCAGGATCGCCTCGCCGAAAAAACCTTCGTCGGCGGCCTCGGCATTGCCACGGCGCGCCATGCCGACGTGGCGTCGGCGGACGACCTCAAGGCCGCGCTCGGCAAGATCGGCACGCCCGCGGTGCTCAAGACTCGCCGTTTCGGCTACGACGGCAAGGGCCAGACCATCATCCGTGACGGCGACGACGTCGAGGCCGCATGGGCTGATCTCGGCACCAAGTCGGCGATTCTCGAAGCCTTCGTGCCGTTCGAGAAGGAAATCTCGGTCATTGCCGCGCGCGGCGCCGATGGCCGCGTGGTGTGCTTCGACGTTACCGAGAACGAGCACAGCGACCACATCCTGAAATTCTCCCATGCTCCGGCGCGCATCCCCGCGGCGCTGGCGGAGGAAGCCCGCGGCATCGCCACGCGGATTGCCGAGGCCCTGAACTATGTCGGCGTCCTTGCGGTCGAGCTGTTCGTGCTGCCGGCGGCAGGCCCGGGCACATCCCCCAGCCTCCTCGTCAACGAGATCGCTCCCCGGGTACACAATTCCGGCCACTGGACGCTGGACGGCGCCTCGGTGTCGCAGTTCGAACAGCATATCCGGGCCATTGCCGGCTGGCCGCTGGCCCAGCCCGTCCGCCATGGCGACGTCACCATGACCAACCTGATCGGCGACGAGATCGGCGACTACGAGAAGTGGCTCACGGTTCCCGGGGCGACGGTGCATCTCTACGGCAAGGGCGCCGCACGTCCGGGCCGGAAAATGGGCCATATTACCGAGGTGAAACCCGCGATATCCGGCCCTTCCGGCGCCTGACCGCAGCCCCCGGAAAAACGCTGGAGCCATGCGTAAAAGTGGCCCCGGCAGGTGGACATTCGCGGTTCGATCTGTTATTTCCGCGCCCTTGATACGGATGACGTGGCCTTTGCCGGTCCTTCGCAATCTTCCGAATTCACATTTTGACTACACCACATACAAAGGATGCTGCGTGCAGGTTCTTGTCCGCGATAACAACGTCGACCAGGCTCTCAAGGCGCTGAAGAAGAAGATGCAGCGCGAAGGCATTTTCCGCGAGATGAAGCTCCGCGGTCATTACGAGAAGCCGTCCGAAAAGAAGGCCCGCGAAAAGGCGGAAGCCGTTCGCCGCGCCCGCAAGCTCGCGCGCAAGAAGCTGCAGCGCGAAGGCCTGCTCCCGATGAAGCCGAAGCCCGCTTTCGGCGCTCCCGGCGCTGACCGTGGCGCTCGCGGCGGCGCTGGCGCTGCTCCGCGCGGACCGCGCTGATCATCGGAACGACGTTCTGAAGAACCGTAACGCGGGTCCCTCCGGGCCCGCGTTTTTCGTTGCCTGAGCAACGAGTTCCCCCGGACTACGGCATCTCCGCGAGGAACCGGCGCACCACATCGAGCGCGCCAAGCTGATCGAGATTGACGTGGGTTCCGCCGGCGAACGCCACGAACTGCTTCGGCTCGGGCGCCAGGGCATACAGCCACTGCCCCAGCGCAAACGGCACCACTTCATCCCGTTCGCCATGCATGATCAACAGCGGTGCCTTGAGCGCGGGCATGCGCTGGTCGGACGCGAAGCGGTCGCGCATCAGCCAGCGCACGGGCAGCCACGGAAACCGGCCCGCCGCGACCTCGACGATCGAGGTATAGGGTGCTTCGAGGATCAGGCGGCCGACGGGCCGGGTCGTTGCCAGCGCCACCGCCACGCCGCTGCCGAGGGAATAGCCCCAGGGCACCAGACGCTCGGGCGCATACTTCGCCGTCGCGAAGGCGTAGGCCGCGTCCGCATCCCTCAGCAGGCCATCCTCGGTCGGTGAGCCGCTCGATCCGCCATAGCCACGAAACGATACCGCCAGCAGTCCGGTACCGTCGGCGACGATGGCGCGGAAGCGCGCGACGCGCCAGGCCAGAACCTCGCCATTGCCATGGAAGAAGAGGACGACCGGCTTGCCGGGCTTCGGGGGCACATGCCAGGCGACGATGCGCTCGCCGTCCGTGGTCGCGAGCTCGACCTCGGTCGCGGCCGGAAAACCGGCCGCCGCCGGCGCCACGCGGATGGTCTGAGGGACGGGATACAGCAACGCACGCTGAAACACGAAGAGCGTCGCCACCACGGCGAGATAGCCGAGCGCGATGATGGCGGCGATCCAGCGCAGCGGCGTCATGGCGCTTGCGGGCTCACGGACGGGGAAAAAATGGAGCGCAACACGGCCTGCGCCGCGCGACCGGGAGCACGATAGCTCCTTGAGTCGTTGCACTTCTACTGCGGCACCACCGCGTTGATCACCGAGCGGGCTGCCGAGAACACATCGTCAGCCACCGTCGGCCGCGGCGGCGTCGCTGCGGCCTGCAGGTCAAGCGGACGGGCCCCCGGAATATCGGCGGGCGGAATCGGCCGGTTGGCGTCGGCCGCGGCGTGCGTTGGCGCCACCGAAGGCTGCGGCCGGCCGGGCAGCGTCTCGATCGCCGGAGCGACCACGTTCACCGGCGGCGGCAGCGGCTGCACGAGCGGACGCGGTGCGACCGGCGGCACTGTAGCCACGACGCTTGGATGCGCCGGCTCCCGCGGCATCACGGTGGCGGGTTCGGCCGTCTTGCCGAGATCCTTTGCGGCCTCCCGCGGCGGCTCCTTCACCGCTTCGGCGGCGCGCGGCGGCTCCGATGTCCGCAGACGCTCGATCGCGGCACGGGCCAGTTCGTTGGCGTCGCGGTCGCGGCGCTCCTCGGCGGTCGCCGGCGGCGTCAACGCCGCCGTCTCGGTCGCGGGCGCGCTGGCCGGCGCAGCCGGCGTTGCCGCCGGCGTGCTGCGGGCCACCGCCTTCTCGCGTGGCGGCTGGCGCCTCAGGTCGATGATCCGGATGGCGTCTGCCGGCTTCTCACCTTTGGCGGTGTCGGCGGATTTGACGTCGATGGATTTGGTTTCGGCGGCCTTCGCGGTGACGGCTTCGCCCCTGGCGTCCTTCGTCACGTCCTTGCCGGTCGCGTCCTTGCTCGTCACGTCCTTGTTTGTCACGTCCTTGGGCGTGACGTTCTTGGGCGTGACGTCGATCGCACCATGATCGTTGCCGGCCGGGCTCGCCTTGGCATAGGACGCCTTGGTGTCCGACTGCGCTTTCGGAACGATGTAATAGTTAACGATATACGCACCCACCACCGTCGCGACGATGGATGGAAAAATCTGCAG
The DNA here is from genome assembly GCF_018131225.1 of Bradyrhizobium sp. U87765 SZCCT0048. Classification (GTDB taxonomy): domain Bacteria; phylum Pseudomonadota; class Alphaproteobacteria; order Rhizobiales; family Xanthobacteraceae; genus Bradyrhizobium_A. Next base: position 586,234 of record NZ_JAFCMM010000002.1, read on the forward strand.
GAAGAACTGCGAGACGTATTTGAGCATGACGACGGCGCGACCCCACGGCCTTAGATCCCCGCGTGTGTGATGCTGGAACTTTTGGGCCGATTGAGGGATCAACTGCGACAGTTCAAAGGCAAGTCTGACAAACGCGCGACCACTCTCCGCGCAGCGCGATGGCAGGATCGACACGGCCCCGCCGGACGACCACTTTCGACCGCCTCCGCGCGACCGGCTGCGTCCAGGAAGGATCCGAGGCGGGCTCGAAGTCCGGCCCAAGCCCACCTCAAACCGCCCCTCAATCCAGACCAAGACCAGACCAAGGCCGGATCAAGTCCGGACCGTTGCCCGACCCCTGGCGGCAGGGCTATGGCGAGAAGATCTTGAACAGGTAGATCGCGAACACCACGAGGTGCACGAAGCCGAACAGCACATTGGTGCGCGGCGTGCTGAAGGTCAGCATGCTGACGGCGATGGTCAGCAGGAGCACCACCATATCCTGCTGGCTGAGGCCGAGCACCAGCGTCTTGCCCATGGTCACGGCGACCACCGCGACCGCCGGGATGGTGAGACCGATGGTCGCCAGCGACGAGCCCAGGGCGAGATTGATGCTCTTTTGCAGGTCGTTCTTGCGGGCCGCCGAGATCGCGGCGACGCCCTCCGGCATCAGGATGAGGAGCGCGACGACGACACCGGCGAAGGCCGGCGGCGCGCCCATCATCTCGGTGGCGGCGTCGACCACCAGCGAGAATTTCTTGGCCAGCAGCACTACGGCCAGCAACGCGACGACCAGCAGCGCGAAATTGATCGTCAGCTTCTTGCCGAGCGGAATACCGCTGTCGGGCGAGTCGTCGGTCTCGACGATGAAGTAGTCGCGGTGCAGCACCGTCTGGGTGTAGAGGAACACGGCGTACAGCGCGATCGTCACCAGGCTGACGAAGGTCAGCTGGCCGACGGTATAGACCGGCCCGGGCGCCGCAGTGGTGAAGTTCGGCATCACCAGCGTCATGGTCGCCAGCACGACCAGCACGCTGAGATAGATGCTGGACCCCGTCATCTGGAAGTTCTGCTCGCGGTAGCGCAGGCCGCCGGCGAGGATGCAGACGCCGACCAGGGCGTTGCAGACGATCATGACGACGGCGAACACGGTGTCGCGCGCCAGCGTCGGCACCTCCTTTTCGCCGAGCATGATGGTGGCGATCAGCGCGACCTCGATGATGGTCACCGACATCGTCAGCACCAGCGTCCCGAACGGCTCGCCGATCTCGTGGGCGATGACCTCGGCGTGGTGAACCGCGGCGAACACGGTGCCGAACAGGATGGTCAGCAGCAGCGCCGCGAACACGAGGCCCGGCAAGGTCCGGGAAAAGTCGACGCCGAGAATGGTGGCACCGGTGAAAAACAGGACGGCCAGCAGCGGAAACAGCCACGACGATCGTGGCATCGGGCCATGGAGATTCATGACGGCTGGCGCCCCACTTCCGAAATTCGCGATGGCGGCAGGATGCGCCGATACCCGGGCATGGCGCAAGAGGCCGCGCGCGGCTGGCCGGAACCAGACCCTCAGGACGTGCAGCTGAAATCCGGCGGCCGCTTCTCGACGAAGGCCCGCACCGCCTCGCGATGTGCCATCGTACCGGCGGCCGCGACCATGTTGTCCGCCTCATGATCGAGCGACGACAGGAAGTCCGCGGTCAGGGCATGGTCGAGATTGTCCTTGATGCCGGCGAAGGCCTCCGTGGGTCCGGCGGCGAGGCGCGCGGCCCAGGCCAGGGCCGCGGCCTGCAGTTCGGCATCGGGCACCACGCGGTTGATCAGGCCCAGCGCCTCGCCGCGGCGCGCGTCGATACGCTCGCCGAAGAACATCAGTTCGCGGGCCCGCGCCGGGCCGGCGAGGCGGGTCAGCAACCAGGAGATGCCGTAGTCGCCGGTCAGCGCGATGCGGGCGTAGCCCGTGGCGAGGAAGGCGCTCTCGGCCGCGATCCGCAGGTCGCAGGCGAGCGCGATGGCGAGGCCAGCGCCAGCCGCCGCGCCCGGCAGCGCCGCGATGGTCGGCTTGCGCACGCCCACCAGCGCCCCGGTCAGGGTGCGCTGGCGCTCGCGCAGCCGCGCCACCTTGTCGGCCTGGGACAGCTCCGCGCCCGAGGCGCGATCGCCCATGCCCTTGACGTCGCCGCCGGCACAGAACGCGGTCCCGGTGCCGGTGAGCAACAGCGCGCCAACGGCGGGATCGTCGCCCATCCGGCGGATCATCCGCCGCAGCGCCGGAGTCAGCTGGTCCGACAGCGCGTTGCGGGCGTCAGGACGGTTGAAGGTGATAATGGCGACGCGGTCACGCAGCGAGCACAGCAGCTCGGGCGTTCCGGTGTCGATCTCTTGGCCGATCGTCGGGGATGCGGTCATGGCGGCCTCGGGCTGGGGACGGCCGCACTATAGACCAGTCAGTGCCGTTTTGGCACTGACTGGTGGACGCTCGACGGCGTCACATCGCCTTGACGATGCTCTCGGTGACCTTCTTGGCGTCGCCCAGCAGCATCATGGTATTGTCGCGATAAAACAGCGGGTTATCGATGCCCGCGTAACCCGACGCCAGCGACCGCTTGATGAACATCACGGTGCCGGCCTTCCAGACCTGCAGCACAGGCATGCCGTAGATTGGTGAGGTCGGGTCTTCTTCGGCCGCCGGGTTTGTGACGTCGTTGGCGCCGATGACGAAGGCAATGTCGGCCTGGGCGAACTCGGAGTTGATGTCCTCGAGCTCGAACACCTCATCGTAGGGCACATTGGCTTCCGCCAGCAGCACGTTCATGTGCCCGGGCATGCGGCCCGCCACCGGATGGATGGCGTACTTCACCTCGACGCCTTCCTTCTTCAGGATGTCGCCCATCTCGCGCAGCGCGTGCTGCGCCTGGGCGACCGCCATGCCGTAGCCCGGCACGATGATCACCTTCTGGGCGTTCTTCATGATGAAGGCCGCGTCATCCGCCGATCCCAGCTTGACCGGCTTGGCTTCACCGCCGCCTCCGCCGCCGGCCGCCGCGGTCTCGCCGCCGAAGCCGCCGAGGATGACCGAGAAGAACGAGCGGTTCATCGCGTGGCACATGATGTAGGACAGGATCGCGCCGGACGAGCCGACAAGCGCGCCGGTGATGATCAGCGCCGAGTTGCCGAGCGTGAAGCCGATGCCCGCGGCCGCCCAGCCCGAGTACGAGTTCAGCATCGAGATCACGACCGGCATGTCGGCGCCGCCGATCGGGATGATCAGCAGCGCGCCGAGCACCAGCGCGATGATGGTGATCAGCCAGAAGTCGACCTGACTCTGGGACGTGACGAGGCCATAGATGAAGAAGATCAGCGCCAGCCCGAGCACGATGTTGATGATGTGCCGCGCCGGCAGGATGATCGGCTTGCCGCTCATGCGGCCCGACAGCTTGAGGAACGCGATCACCGAACCGGTGAAGGTCAGCGCGCCGATGGCGACGCCGAGCGACATCTCGACGAGGCTGGAGCCATGGATGTTGCCGCGGCTGCCGATGTCGAAGGCGCCGGGCGCGTAGAACGCCGCCGCCGCGACCAGCACCGCCGCCATGCCGACCAGCGAGTGAAAGGCGGCGACCAGTTCCGGCATCGAGGTCATCGGCACGCGGCGGGCGATCACCGCGCCGATGCCGCCGCCGATGGCGATGCCGAGGATCACCAGCAGCCAGGCGATGCCACCGGACGGCGGATGCGCCGCAAGCGTGGTGCCGATGGCGATCGCCATGCCGGCCATGCCGAGGAAGTTGCCCTGCCGGCTCGACGCCGGGCTCGACAGCCCGCGCAGCGACAGGATGAAGAGCGCGCCGGCCAGAAGATACAGCAGCGCGGAAAGATTGGCGTTCATTTCAATGCCCCCCAGATCGCGCTTACTTCTGCTTCTTCTTGTACATCGCCAGCATGCGCTGGGTGACGAGGAAGCCGCCGAAGATGTTCACCGATGCGAAGATCAGCGCGACGAAGCCGAAGCCCCGCGCCCACAGCGAAGCCTCGCCGTCGCCGACCAGCGCGACACCGACCGCGAGCAGCGCGCCGACCACGATCACCGAGGAGATCGCGTTGGTCACCGACATCAGCGGCGTGTGCAGCGCGGGAGTCACCGACCACACCACGAAGTAGCCGACGAACACGGCAAGGACGAAAATCGACAGCCGAAACACGAACGGATCGACGGCCTGCACGACATGTTCCATGGCGGCTCTCCTTATGCGCTCTTCGGCTGGAAGTTCGGGTGGATGACCGCACCGTCCCTGGTCAGCGCGGTGGCCTTGACCAGGTCGTCGTCCCACTTCACCGCGAGCGCCTTGGTCGACTTGTCGACCAGCGTCTCGATGAAGGCGAACAGATTCTTGGCATAGAGCGCGGAAGCCGAAGCGGCGACGCGGCCGGCAAGGTTCGGGAAGCCGACGATCTTGATGCCGTCGAGGTCGACGACCTCGCCCGACTTCACGCCCTCGACATTGCCGCCGCGCTCGACAGCGAGATCGACCAGCACGGAGCCCGGCTTCATCGACTTCACCATGTCGCTGGAAACGAGGCGCGGCGCCGGCCGGCCCGGGATCAGCGCCGTGGTGATGACGATGTCCTGCTTCTTGATATGCTCGGCGGTCAGCGCGGCCTGCTTTGCCTGATACTCCCTGGACATTTCCTTGGCATAGCCGCCGGCGGTCTCGGCCTGCTTGAACTCGTCGTCCTCGACCGCGATGAACTTGGCCCCGAGGGACTCGACCTGCTCCTTCACCGCCGGGCGCACGTCCGTCGCGGTGACGATCGCGCCGAGGCGGCGGGCCGTGGCGATCGCCTGCAGGCCGGCAACGCCGACGCCCATCACGAATACCTTGGCGGCGGGCACGGTGCCGGCCGCAGTCATCATCATCGGGAAGGCACGGCCGAACGCGTCCGCCGCCTCGATCACGGCGCGGTAGCCGGCGAGATTGGCCTGCGACGACAGTACGTCCATCACCTGCGCGCGGGTGATGCGGGGCATCAGCTCCATCGCGAACGCGGCAACGCCGGCATCCGCCATGCTCTTGAGCGCGGCATCGTTGCCGTAGGGGTCCATGATCGCGATGACCAGCGCGCCGCGCTTGTAGGCGGCGAGTTCGCTCGCCTCCGGCCGCTTCACCTTGATGACGATGTCGGCGTCCTTGACCGCATCTGCGGCGACGGTTGCGCCCGCTGCCTGGTACTCGGCGTCCGGCACGCCGGACTTGACGCCCGCGCCCGGCTCGACCGCGACCTCGGCGCCCAGCGCCTTGAATTTCTTCACGGTCTCGGGCACCGCCGCGACACGCGGTTCGGCCGCATCGATTTCTTTGGCAATGGCAATTTTCATGTTTCCCCCCTGCGGCCGAGCGGTCGCACACAATTCAGCCGCCGGCGACGAGCGCCGGCGGGACAGACGTGATCAGAGAAGGAAGATCGCCATCAGCACGACGAGCAGGATGACCGCGGTGGTGCCCCAGGTCACGAACTTCAGGAAGCCCTCGTAGGTGGCCTCGTGCGCGGGATAGTCGTTCCCGTCCGCGGTGGTGTAGGCAACTTCACTATGGTTGGCCATCGGTCCCCTCCAGCATCTTAAAAAAGGTATCGGGAATTAGCCCAATTGTGCATCAAGGGCAATGTCCGACGCTACCTTATCTGCCTGATTAAACGGCCCTAAACGCCCGATTAAAGAGCGCGCAAGCACGGCTTGCAATGCGATTCGGCCAAGTTTTTCACGATGTGGGATTTGGGAGGCGGGCGCAATCGACGACGACTGCGCCCAGCGCCCGGATCGTCCGCCGTCAGCCCATCGCCTCGAGTTCGGAAATCATGCCCTCGATCACCGACAGGCCGCCGTCCCAGAACGTCGGGTCCTTGGCATCGAGACCGAACGGCTTCAGCAATTCCGAATAATGCCGCGTGCCGCCCGCCGCGAGCATCGCGAGGTAACGCTCGGCGAAGCCTTCGGCCGCGCGCTCATAGACCGCATAGAGCGAGTTCACGAGGCAGTCGCCGAACGCATAGGCGTAGACGTAGAACGGCGAATGGATGAAGTGCGGGATGTACATCCAATAGGTTTCGTACCCCGGCTTGATCTCGATCGCCGGTCCGAGACTCTCGCCCTGGACCGACAGCCACAGCTCACCGAGGCGCTGGGCGGTGAGCTCGCCGTTGCGGCGCTCGGTGTGCACCGCCCGCTCGAAGGTGTAAAACGCGATCTGCCGCACCACCGTGTTGATCATGTCCTCGACCTTGCCGGCGAGCAGCGCCTGGCGCTGCTTGCCCGCCTTGGTCGACGCCAGCAGGCGCTTGAAGGTCAGCATCTCGCCGAACACGCTCGCGGTCTCGGCGAGCGTCAGCGGCGTCGGCGCCATCAGCGCGCCGTTCTTCGCCGCCAGCACCTGGTGCACGCCATGGCCGAGTTCGTGTGCCAGCACCATGACGTCGCGCGGCTTGCCCTGGTAGTTGAGCAGCACGTAAGGGTGCGCCGACGGCGTCGTGGGATGGGAGAACGCGCCCGGCGCCTTGCCTGGCCGCACCGGCGCGTCGATCCAGCGCTCGTCGAAAAAGCGCGAGGCGATGTCGGCCATCTGCGGCGAGAACGCGCCGTAGGCGCCGAGCACCATCTTCCGCGCTTCGGGCCAGGCGATGGTGCCGGTGGCCGCGAACGGCAGCGGCGCATTGCGATCCCAGAACGGCAGCTGCTTCTTGCCGAACCAGCGCGCCTTCAGCGCATAGTAGCGATGCGAGATCCGCGGATAGGCCGCACGCACCGACGCCACCAGCGCATCCACCACCTCGCGTTCGACACGGTTGGAGAGATGGCGGGAATCGGCAATGTCGCCGAAGCCGCGCCAGCGATCGGAGATTTCCTTGTCCTTGGCGAGCGTATTGGTGATCAGTGCGAAGGTGCGCTCGTTCGCCTTGAAGGTCTTGGCCAGCGCCTGCGCCGCGGCCTTGCGCTTGTCCGGCGCGCGGTCCTGCATCAGGCTCAGGGTCGGCTCGATGGCAAGGTCCTTGCCGGCGATCCTGAAGCGCAGCCCGGCGATGGTCTGGTCGAACAGCCTGTTCCAGGCGGCATAGCCGCTGACCGACTTCTCGTGGAACAGCTGCTCGACGCGGTCCTCGAGCTGATAGGGCTTGTCCTTGCGGATATCCTCGAGCCACGGCCGGTAATGGCCGAGCTCCGGCGTCTCCATCGCCTGCTCCAGCAGCGCATCGTCGATGCGGTTGAGCTCGAGCGTGAAGAACAGCAGGTGCACCGAGGCCGCCGTGATGCGCTCGGAGACGTCGCCATAGAACTTGGAAATCGCCGGATCGACGGTGTCGCCGGCATGGACGAGGCCTGCGAAAGACACCAGGCGTCCGGCGAGATCGTCGATCGCCTCGAAGCTGCGTACGGCCTCCGCGAGCCAGACGCCGCCATTGGCCGCTGCAACGCCCTCGGCGAGCTTGCCCTTGTAGGCGGTCTCGAACCCGATGCAATCGGCCTCGAGCTTGTCGAGGTCGCGCGCGATCTCCGGCGCGTCGATCGAGGGATAGAGGTCCGCCAGGTTCCACTCCGGCAAACGGCCTTGCGCGCTCTTTGCCGCGGCCTTGCGGGCCGGCTTGACGGCGGCCTTCGGGGCGGTCTTGACGGCTTTCGCAGACTTTGCGGCGGGCTTGGCTGTGGGCTTGGCGGCGCGGCGGGTCGCAGGTTTCGCGGGCATGAAGGGGTGGACCTCGGAAGCAGAGACGAACGAACGGATGCCACGCGAGCCGGCCGGCGCACGCCTGCATCCACCCACAGCATATGTGCCCCGGACGGATTCGATCAACCATCGATCCCATGACGTTCCGATGACCGGGCCGTCATGTCGCGCCCTGCATCAGGGCACCGCGACAGGGAACGCGAGCGTGGCGTTGTAGAGATCGCTGTCGGCAAGTTGCCGCAGTCTGGCCGGCTTCACCTCGTGGTCGATCGCGAGCAGGTGCGGGCCGGCCTTGACCAGCGGGATCGCGACGATGCCCGTGACGTCGCTGCGGAATTTCGGAATGTCGTTCTCGGCCATCGCGGTGACGCCATCGCCGCGCTCGACCAGAACGCCGGCGAGCGGCCGGCCACGGAACAGCACCTTGACGCGCAGCATCTGCCCGGGTGCCGCCGCCGCCGGATCAGACAGCGGCACCAGCTCGAGCTCGTGGCCGAGCACTTTGCTCCACGGCGCATCGCGGCCGGTGATCGCCTTGGCGAACTTCACCGACCACATGCCCTTGCGCGCGTCCGGATACATCAGCTTGCTGCTGTTGCGGTAGCTGCCGTCGGCGGTCTGCACCCAGAAGCCGTTGTCGTAGCGCGCCGCCAGCAGTTCGGCCCCGCCGGTATCCGGCGCAGTGAGCACGAAGGTGTCGTCGACGACCGCGGGCGCCAGCTTGCCGATCAGCGAGGTCTTGCCGTCACGCGTGATCGCCTCGATCTCCAGCACCTTGTCGGCCAGCGGCGGCGGCCGGTCGCCGGGATGGCCGTAATTGACCACGACACGCGCGCCGGCGCCGTCCCCGGTGCGGGACAGCCAGAGGTCATGGGCCTCGGCGGCCGGCGCCGCGACGATGCAGGCGGCAATGGCGGCGAGCGACAGGAAACGCACCGTCGTCTTCATGTCATGCGTGTTCATTTCACGACCATTTTGGTTGTGGGGAGCGCCATGGCCGCAGGGACAGGCAGGCGATAGCTCAGGCCCGCGAGCAGCGTGAGCCGCGCCTGAGGGCTGGTGACGATATCGGCGGACGACGCCGTGACCGGATCACCGAGATTGATCGCGATCTCGCTGGTGCGGTCGCCCGGATACCATGTCGCCTGGGTGAACGCGGTCCAGCCCTCGGGCCAGCCATAGGCCAGCCGCCCGGTCACCCGCGAGTACGGCGAGGTCGTGAGCTGGCCATCCTGGGTCAGCTTCTTGCGGCCGACAAAGGTGACGTAGGCCGAGCCGAACAGGCGCTGCGCATTCCACGTCGCGACGTCGAAATCGACGCCGACATTGGCGACATAGTCAGGCACGTTGGGGACATAGAACGACGGCGCGCTGTCGAGCAGCCGCGCGGTGACCTCGCCATAGTTCGCGAACAGCGCGAGGCTGCGGTCGGGGGCCTTCACCAGCAGCAGGCGGGCGTCGAGATCGAAGCCGTCGCGGCGGGCATGGCCGAGAAACGACACCGGCAACCCCGGCGCCTGCTGGAATGATTCATTCTCCGAGAACGTGCTCCACGCGTCGACCTGGAACGAGAAACGATCGAAGCGCAGCTGCGCACCGACCTCCTTGCTCTCGATCTTGAACGGCTTGATCCCGGGATTGCCGATCACTTCCAGGGCGGCGTCGATGCTGCGGAAGCCCTGCCCGTAATTGGCGTAGAGTTCGAGCCACGACAGCGGCGTGATCGACACGCCGGCCTTGGGGCTCAGCACGCCCGGCGACAGCGTCTGCGAATTCGCCGGCGTCAGATTGTCCTTGAGGTCATAGACAAACCGGTCGTAGCGGCCGCCGCCGGTGAGCTTCAGCCATTCGAGCGGTTTGACCTGCAGCTGGGCGAAGCCGGCGAGACTGGTCTGGTCGATGCCGAGGTTCGCCGTCGGATTGACCAGCGCGCGGGCGACCGTGCTGCCCTGGAAGGCGTCGATGCTGTCGGTGCGCCAGCTGCCACCGACGAGAAGCTGCACCGGCAATACATCGCCGACGGCGCCGGTCCACACCTTGCGAACCGTACCGCCCGCGGTGACGCGATCGTCCTGCTGCCAGCGCTGGCCGCCGCCGAAATCGGCGTAGCGGTTCGACAGGCTGTGGTTGACATAGAGCACGCCGGACAGCTCCTGGTCGGGCGCGCCGGCGCTGTAGTTGGCGACGAGGTTTTCATAGTATCGGTTGCCGCCGTCAGTGGCGTTGACGGCGGTGCGCGGCGACAGTGTCCCAGCGAGCACCGCATCGCGGCTGATGTAACCGGGGGCGCCGAAGGTGCTGCCGTAGGCCTGCAGGTTCACCGACAGCTGGCCGTCGGTGCCGACGCGGGTCGTCACCGTATTGAAGGCGTTGTAGCGGTCGACGCCGCTGTTATCGCGGCTGCCGTCGGTGTGGTAGCCCTCCCAGGCGATGTAGGGATCGACCGCCTTGCCCTGGCTGCTGTAGGTGATCAGCCCCCGCCCGGTGCCGAACGAGCCGCCGGAGGCCGTCACGCTCGCGACCGGCTCGGAGCGTTTGGTGACGATATTGACGGAGCCACCGAGACTGGAATCGCCGTACTCGACCGAGAACGGCCCGCGGATGATGTCGACGCGCTGGATGGCCTCGGGAATGAGGATGTTGAGGTCGGCATAGTTCGGTGTGTGCAGCGACGACACCTGGTTGATCGGCACACCATCGATGAAATAGGCGATATCGCGGCCATGCTCGGCCTCGGTGTAGCCGCGCATGGCAATGCCGTAGCCGAGCGCGCCCTGACCGAAATTGGAGATGTTGACGCCGGGCAGCGACCTGAAGAGATCGCCGTAGGTGGCGATCGGGCTGCGGCTGACCCAGGCCGCGTCGAGCGTAGTGCTCGCCGCCGGCAGCGCCGATACCGCCGTCGACAGGTCGTTGCGGCGCGGCCCCTGCGCGGCGCCGGGCCCGCCCGTCGTGACGGCGGCCGGCACGAGACGCGGCGGCTGGACCGCGCGAGGCGCGGTCGCCTGACGCTGCGCGGCGGCGCGTCGGTCGGCGGAGCGGCGCTTTGCCACCACTGTCGGCGCCGTCACGGTGACCGGCGCGAGCTGTCGCGCCTCGTTCTGCGGCACCGTCGTCTGCGCCGACGCCGGCGGCACGGCCATCGCGGCGCCGATCAGAAATCCCGAAACGGCCGCTGTCGTCCGGCCTCCACGCACTGTCATGCCCGCACAGGGCCGCGCAGATATGCCTCCCGCGGGAGAAACACCTCCTGCAAGCCCCACCCCTCTCTGGAACGGACCGCGTTTTCGTCGCACAGTCGCGACCGCGCCCCGCTCGAATGACTCCGGCGCAGCGACGTTACCCACCCCGGTATGACGTTACAAGAAAAACGTCATACCCATTCCCCGATCGTGGATCCCCGATGCAACGCACGACCATCACTCTCGATGACGACCTGCTGAGCGAAATCGACGCGCTGGTGCAATCGCGCGGCTACCAGAACCGCTCCGAAGCGATCCGCGACCTCGCGCGCGCCGGCCTGCAGCAGGCGCGCCAGGACAGCAGCGAGGGCGACTGCGTCGCGGCGCTGGTCTACGTCTACGACCACGCCGCGCGCGACCTGTCGCGCAAGCTGGTGCAGAACTTCCACGGCCACCACGACATGGCGCTGGCCACCATGCACGTGCACATCGACCATGACAGCTGCCTGGAGATCGCGGCACTGCGCGGCACGAGCGCCGAGGTGCAGCATTTCGCCGAACACGTCATCGCCGAGCGCGGCGTCCGCTACGGCCGCGTCGTGATGATCCCGACCGGCGAGAGCCAGCCCGCCAGGCCGGCGAAGACGAAGAAACGACCGCCGCACCACCATGGCTGAATGACTGAACTGTTGATATCGGACCGCGCGGTCGCCGCCTTAACAGCACGTTAACGTTCTGCGCAGACATTGCCCCAATTCGGGACAGGAGTTGAGTGATGTCGACGCGTATCCTTATCGCTGACGACGACGCCGTACAGCGTCGTCTGATCGAGAACATGGTGCAGCGATTCGGGTACGAGGCGGTGGTGGTGGACAGCGGCGACGCCGCGCTCGCCACGCTGATTTCGCCGGATGCCCCGACCATCGACGCGGTGGTGCTCGACCTCGTAATGCCCGGCCTCGACGGCATGGGCGTGCTGTCGAAGATGCGCGAGGCCGGCATCGCGACGCCGGTGATCGTGCAGACCGCCCATGGCGGCATCGACAATGTCGTCTCGGCGATGCGCGCCGGCGCCCAGGACTTCGTCGTCAAGCCCGTCGGGGCCGAGCGCCTGCAGGTGTCTCTGCGCAACGCGCTGACCACCAGCGCCCTGAAAGGCGAGCTGCAGCGCATCCGCCACAGCCGCGAGGGCCGCCTCACCTTCCGCGACATCGTCACCCGCAGCGAGGCGATGGACAAAGTGCTGCGGATGGCCCGCAAGGCCGCCGGCTCCGGCATCCCGGTGCTGATCGAGGGCGAATCCGGCGTCGGCAAGGAGTTGATCGCCCGCGCCATCCATGGCTCGAGCGAGCGCAGCAGCAAGCCGTTCGTCGCCGTCAACTGCGGCGCCATCCCCGACAATCTCGTCGAGTCGATCCTGTTCGGTCACGAGAAGGGCGCGTTCACCGGCGCCACCGAAAAGCACGCCGGCAAGTTTGTCGAAGCCTCCGGAGGCACGCTGTTCCTCGACGAGGTCAGCGAGTTGCCGCTGTCGGCGCAGGTCAAGCTGCTGCGTGCGTTGCAGGAGGGCGAGGTCGAGGCCGTCGGCGGCCGCCGGCCGGTCAAGGTCGACGTCCGCATCATCTCCGCCACCAACCGCCAGTTGCTCGACCGCGTGAAGGCGGGCTACTTTCGCGAGGACCTGTTCTACCGTCTTCACGTCCTGCCGCTGACCGTGCCGCCGCTGCGCAACCGGCGCGAGGACATTCCGCATCTGCTGCGGCACTTCCTGGCGCGGTTCTGCGCCGAGGAGAACCGCCACATCACCAGCGTCGACGGCAACGCGATTGCGCTGCTGGCCCAGGCGGACTGGCCCGGCAACGTCCGCCAGCTCGAGAACACCGTGTACCGCGCGGTGGTGATGAGCGAGGGCGATCAGCTCGGCATCGCGGACTTCCCGCAGGTCGCGAGCCAGAGCGGCATGATCGGCGGCCTCGACGGCATGGCCGAACCACCGGTGCATCTCGCGCCGCCGGTCGCGCCACTGCAGATCCCGTCCGCCTCACCGCCCGTGATCGCAGCCGCTGACGTGCCGATCGCCCCGCCGCTGCCCGTCGCCGGCACGCTGTCGATGCTCGCCCACGATGGCGAGGTGCGCCCGCTTGAGGACATGGAGGCGGAGATCATCCGCTTCGCGATCTCCTATTATCGCGGGCAGATGTCCGAGGTGGCGCGGCGGCTCAAGATCGGCCGCTCGACCCTCTATCGCAAGCTCGACGACGCGGTCGCCGAGCCGGCCGCGGGTTCCGCGAGCGCATCCGACCGCGACTGAGCCGCGTTCCCGACGCCCCCGTGGAACAGCCTTCGCGTGCACTGCACATTGAACCGTGGCGGCACGGCGACACACCAAGGAAAAGCGCGTCGCCGCGCGTGCAAAGCGTTGCAACACGGGGGCATCTGCAGTCAGTTTCGCGTGAGTTCATCCACAGGCGCTGGTCGCCTGTGTCGGCCACGTGTATGTCTGCACTGCGTCGATGTGCGACAGGCCGCGATGAAACCGGCGCTTTTGCAGCAGGTTGTCGGATCGAATCAGATCATAAAGGGCAGGCCGCCCGTCGGAACCGGGCCTGCAAGGGGTACAAGAATGCATGACGCTTCGAAAGGCCGCACCGCTTACGACCGCATGATCATGGCGGTGGCAGCGAGCTTCCTGATGGTCTCCTCGACCGCGGTGCTGGCGCAGGCGCCGGCCAAAAGCGCCCAGGACCTCGCGATCGACGCCGCCGTGCCGATGCCCGACCCCGCCAACGTTCCGCCGCCCACCGCCGCTGACATCCCCGCCGCGACCGATGCCCGGGCCGCCGACGTGAAGGCCGAAGCCGTCAAGGACGCAGTCAATCCGGCCGAGACTGCGACCTCGACCGGCAGCGCCAAACCCGCCGACACCGCGACTGCGCCGGCCGAGAAGCCCAGGGACGCCACCGCGAGCATTCCCGAAAAGGCGCCGGAGACCGCTGCGGCGCCGGCCGCGCCTGCAACCGCAGCCGCTCCGGCCCAGGACACTGTCAACAAGGACACTGTCAACAAGGACGCCGTCAACAAGGACGCCGTCAACAAGGACTCGGCGACCAAGGATGCCGCGCCTGCGCCGGTGCAGGCCGCCTCCAGCGTGCCTGCCGCCGACCAGGCGGTCGCCGACAAGTTGCGCGATCTCGTCACCACCCGTGGCGCCAAGCTGTTCGATCGCAAGAACGAGCGCGCCGCCGTGGAAGCCTTCTACAAGGGCCGCGACTACGCGCCGATTCTGACCGAGGGCGGCGCGGCCAACGCCCGCGCCAAGGCCACGATCGCCCGCCTCAAGGACGCGGCGAGCGACGGCCTCGATCCCGCCGACTATCCGACGCCGGACTTCGCCGCCGCCACCACGCCGGATGCCCAGGCCGAGGCTGAACTCAAGCTGATCGCGAGCGCGCTCGACTATGCCCGTCAGGCGCAGAGCGGCCGCATGCACTGGTCGCGCGTCAGCGCCGACATCCAGTATCCCGAACACCCGACCGACCCGGCCCAGGTGATCGCCAGCCTCGCCTCTGCCAAGGACGTCGCCGCCGCACTCGACAGCTACAATCCCAGGCACAAGGGCTACCTCGCGCTCAAGGCGAAGCTTGCCGAGCTGCGCACCCGCGCCGAGGCGCCGTCGACGCCGATCGGCGACGGCGAAGCGCTGAAGTTCACCCCGGCGCGCAAAAAGCAGGCGGCCGTGGTGATGGAAGATCCGCGCGTGCCACAGGTGCGCGCCCGCCTCGGCATCACCGAGAACGCCGACGACACCCATTACGACCAGAACGTCGCGACCGCGGTCCGCAAATTCCAGGCGAACAACGACCTGAAGGCCACCGGCGTGCTCGACGCGCAGACCATTCGCGCGCTCAACAGCCCGAAGAAGGATCGCCAGATCGACATCGTGCGCGTCAACATGGAGCGCTGGCGCTGGCTGCCGCGCGACCTCGGCGCGCCCGCCGTCGGCGATGCCTATGTGATCCTCAACATTCCGGACTACACGCTCAAGGTGATGCAGCACGGCCAGCAGGTGTGGACGACCCGTGTCGTCACCGGCAAGCCGGGGACCCACGCCACGCCGCTGCTGACGGAGACGATGAAGTACATCACCGTCAATCCGACCTGGAACGTGCCGCCGTCGATCATCTACAACGAGTACCTGCCGGCGCTGCAGCAGGACCCGCAGGCGCTCGAGCGCATCGGGCTCAAGCTCGAGCGCAGCCGCGACGGCAGCGTCCATGTCTGGCAGCCGCCGGGTGAGCGCAACGCGCTGGGACGCATCCGCTTCAACTTCCCGAACAAGTTCCTCGTCTACCAGCACGACACGCCGGACAAGCATCTGTTCGCCAGGGACGAGCGTGCCTTCAGCCACGGCTGCATGCGGGTGCAGAACCCCGACCAGTACGCCGCGACGCTGCTCAACATCACCATGCCGAACGAGCACTACACGCCGGAGCGCATCCGCAGCATGTACGGCTCGAACGAAGTCGACCTCAAATTCCCGACACCGATCCCGGTGAACATCACCTATCAGACCGCATTCGTGGACGACGCCGGCAAGCTGGAATTCCGCAAGGACATCTACGGCCGCGACGCCCAGATGCTGGCCATCCTGCGCAGCAGCGAAGGCAAGGATCTCGAGCAGGTCGTCGCCCATGCCCAGCCGAACTACAGCCGCCCCAAGGGCGACATTCCCCAGGGCGTGGCCATGAACAATGTGGGCGGCGGCGCCAGCAGCGGCTTCAATTTCTTCGAGCGGCTGTTCGGCGGCCCGCCTACTCCGCCCGCCCCGGTGCGGCGCTACACCCGCTGACATCGTCGGCCGGACAAAATTCAAACGAAATTACAAGGGCTTCGCGCGAGCGGAGCCCTTGTTCGTTAACCACGCCCGAAACGGGGTGGTACCCTGCGGCGCTTTTTTGCCATACTCCGGCGGTTAGCTCTTCACAGCCGGTTGATCGGGGGGCCGTCAAAGCTCGATTAACCGATCGCGATTAAGACTGCATTCACCATCCCCGCCGCATGGGGTGGCGCGGATGGGTTCGATTGACATCGAGCCGTCTGAGAATTGAGCCGTCTGGGAATTGGGTCGTCTTGAGGGGATCGTTTTAACGTGCTGAGCCGTTTCGCACGCAGCTCAAGCCTGGTGTCGATTCCGCGCGCCGGTGTCCGCCTTGGAGTGGCGGCACTGCTGCTGCTCGGAGGCGCACGCAGCGTGCACGACGCCACCGCGTCCGGCGACACCCGCACCCTCTCCTTCCATCACACCCATTCCGGCGAAAACCTCACCGTTACCTTCAAGCGCAACGGCCGCTACGACGAGGCCGCGCTGAAGCAGATCAACCACTTCCTGCGTGACTGGCGCTCCCAGGACTCGACCGTGATGGATCGCCATCTGTTCGACATCCTATGGGAGGTCTACCGCGACGTCGACGGCAAGCAGCCAATCCAGATCATTTCCGCCTATCGCTCACCCGGCACCAACGCCATGCTGCGCCGTCGCTCGGCGCATTCGGGCGTCGCGCGTTTCAGCCAGCACATGCTCGGCCACGCGATGGATTTCTATATTCCCGGCGTGCCGCTGGAGCAGATCCGTTTCGCCGGCCTGCGGCTGCAGCGCGGCGGTGTCGGCTTCTATCCGACCTCGGGCTCGCCATTCGTGCATCTCGACACCGGCAATGTCCGCCACTGGCCGCGCATGACCCGCGAGCAACTGGTGCGCGTGTTCCCGAACGGCCGCACTGTGCATGTGCCGACCGATGGCAACCCGCTGCCCGGCTATCAGCTGGCGCTCGCCGAGGTCCAGCGCCGCAAGACCGATGGCGGCAGCGATGCAGCCTCCGGCAAGCCAAGCCTGCTGGCGGCGCTGTTCCGCGGCAAGTCGCAGACCGAAGACGACGACGAAGGCGCCCCCGCGGCCGCCGCCCCCGCCGAAGATCCGGCGAAGGCAACGCCGGTGGCCCTCGCCGCCTCGCTCGACGCCGGCAAGCCTGCCGGCCCGATCCCGCTGCCGCGGGCCAAGCCGGTCATCCCGGTGACCTACCAGGTGGCGTCGGCCGAGACCCAGTCCGTGCCGCTGCCGGCGCCGAAGCCGGCTGCCAGCCGGATCGCCCAGGCCGAGCCCGCCGCGCCGGGCGCCGCCGAGCCGAAACCGCAGACCCCCGCCGACATCATCAACGCCCGCGGCTTCTGGGGCGACGACGCCATCAAGCCGAAACAGGCGACGCCCGAGCAGGTCGCGCGCCTCGCCGCCCGCAACGCCTTCGCCGCGGCCGATCCGCAGCACACCGCGAGCGTCCCCAGAGACAGCCAGGCGCTGGCCTATGCGCCGCCATCGTCACCGCTCGACCGCAGCCGCATCGTCGCCGCCAGCGCGCCGATGCCGCGCGCGCCCCGGCCATCGACGACGCCGCGCAGCGCCGAAGTCAACACCGTGGTCACCAAGGGCCAGCTCGACCGGCCGTCCGCTATCACCACCACCCTGCGGCTGTCGCCGGCGACCAACGGCAACAGCGTGTGGATGCGAGCGATGATCCTGGCGCCGAGCGCCAGCACCACCGCGATGCTCGCCAGTTCGCTGAGCGACCCGGACATGACCACGATGCGGCACCTGTTCATCAAGCCGGCGACGACCGTGGCGATGGGCTTCTCCAACGATCCGCAACTCGGCCTGACCTGCGAGCGCTTTTCGGGCTCGGCCTATGCGAGCCTCGCGACCACCTCGTTCACCGTGCGCACCGCCTCGCTGCGCTGACCTGCGGCAGCGCCGGCCGGTCCTTGCGCCATCGCCGGTGGGTGTCTCCGGCCCGCGTCGTCCCGGTTCATATCGTTCCCGATCTGTCGTCCCCGCCCCAATGCAACAACCCGGCGCGCCTTGCGGCGGCCGGGTGAATTGCGTGTCGACGAACGGGCGGGTGCGCGCGCCGGACGGCCGCGCCGTCACAGCATGCCGAGCGCCTGCATGTAGGTCTCCAGGATGGTGTCGTGCTCCTGGCGCTCGTTGGCATCCTGCTTGCGCAGGCGGATGATCGTGCGCAGCACCTTGACGTCGTAGCCGTTGCCCTTGGCTTCGGCATAGACGTCACGGATGTCGTCGGAAATCGTCTTCTTCTCTTCTTCCAGCCGCTCGATACGCTCGACGATGGCCTTGAGCTGATCCTTGGCGAAGCGGGTCGCCGGTGCTTCGTTGTCTTCCTTGAGGGCGGCAGAGGTGGCCATCGCAATACTCCCGAATGATACCTGACCGGAATGTCAGCACTCCCCGGACCCGGAGCATGCTCCCGGCCGCCTGAGATCACCTTGTCCCGTGGACGTCGTCTGAAGGCTCCGCCCGCATTCGCCGGACACGGCGGCGGCAGAGCATCGGAAAGGACACTCAAGAGATGGGGGCCCGCCGTCAAGGCGTGCGGTCGCTCATCCACAATGACCCCACAGGAAGTTGTCCACCGGACCACTGGCAGGTGTTGGGAACATCGCATCATGGAACCGGCCGGGCCGCCCCCTGGCTGTGAACCTGCCCGCTCCGCCGCCAGACACAGCTAGTGTCCCGCCTAGCCGGCCTGTCCAGGGCCGTGGCGGCGTCCGACCCTCGCCGAGGTGGCGCCATGCTTCGTTCCGCCCGTCCGTTCCGCTCCGCCCTGATCGCCGCCGTCGCCATGCTCGGCGCCCCGTTCCTCGCCCCCTCCGGCGCCCTCGCGGAAAGCCGCGTCGCCCTGGTGATCGGCCAGTCGGCCTATCGCTCCGTAACCGAGCTGCCCAATCCCGCCAACGATGCGAAAATGATGGCGCAGATGCTCGGCGACGCCGGGTTCGACGTCATCAGCGCCACCGACCTGTCGCAGACCGACATGCGTGCCGCCGTGAGCAGGTTTGCCGCCAGGATCGCGGACACCGGACCCGACACCATCGCGCTGATGTTCTATGCCGGCCACGGCCTGCAGATCGACGGTGAGAACTTCCTCGTGCCTGTCGACGTCGATCCCAGGCGCGAGGCCGATATCCCGCTGCAAGCGGTAAGGCTCAACGACGTGCTGAACACGCTGTCGTCGGTGCCGAGCAGGATGCGCATCCTGCTGCTCGACGCCTGCCGCAACAATCCCTTCCCCGACCTTGCCCGGACCGCTGGCCACGGCTTTGCCATGCTCGACGCCAAGGCCAACGCCACGGGCACGTTCATCTCGTACTCGACATCGCCGGGCGCCGAGGCCGAGGACGGCCGCGGCATCAACAGCCCCTACACCACCGCGCTGCTGAAGGCGGCGCGCGAACCCGGCCTCACCATCGAGGAGACGTTCAAGCGTGTGCGCGTCGCGGTCAATCAGGACACCAGCGGTCGCCAGACGCCGTGGGACAGTTCGTCGCTGACCGATGCCTTCCGCTTCTTCCCGACCAAGGACCAGAGCAACACGCGGCCGCAGACCACCCCGACGCGATCCGCCGATGAATGGAAGAAGCAGCTCAAGGACAAGCCGCCCCAGGCTGCCTACGACCTCGTGATCGCCGACGACAGCGTCGAGGCCTATGAAGCCTTCGTCGCCCTCTACGCGCAGCCGCCGTTCGCCGCACAGGTGCGGGGCCTGCTCGACCGCCGGCGCGAGATGATCGCCTGGCAGACGGCAAACTTCACCAATTCCCGCGCCGCTTTCGAGGCCTTCCTGAAGCTCTATCCCGACAGCGACCTCGCGGCGACCGCACGCAAGCTGATCGAACGGCTGCGTAACCGACCGCTGACCGCGCCGATCAACGTCGCTGCGCTCGGGCCGACCTGCCCGTGCGGCCAGCCAGGCCCGCCGACCAAACAGAAGGCCGATGACGATCGCCCGGCCAAGCGCAGCATGAAGCGCGCCAAGCGCGACGACGACGACACACCGCCGCGCCGCCGTCGCCGGCCGCCGCCCGACGAGGAGGTCGTCTATGAGGCGCCGCCCCGCCCCGTCTATGTGCCTCCGATCGTCGGCGGCATCGGGATCGGCATCGGCCGCTTCGGCGGCGGCGGCGTCATGCGTGGTGGCGGCGGCACCTATGGTGGTCGCGGCCAGCGCTACTAACGTGTTTTCGAGCGAAGCATGCCCCGGCGCGCGATCTTAAGGGATCCGCCGCCGTGGTGTAGACTGGCCGTGCGATGGCTCGGGACCCGCGCCGCATGATCGTCCGCCTCCGCCTCCGGATCGGCCTGCTGCTGCTGCTGCTGCTGCTGCCGGCGATGCCGGCGCGCGCCGCGGTCGACCGGATCGATGTCCCGCCCTTGCCCACGACGCCAGCGCAGCCGCCATCCGCCACCGAGCAGCCCCCGCCTCCCGTAGCGCCGCCGGCCGAAACGCCGGCGCAAACCACGGTCACCGCGCCGGCGGACGAACCGCGCAAGGCGCCGGCCCCGGGGACGACCACCGTTCCCACCTTCGATGCCAAGGCGATCGCCGCCGATCCGGCGATCAAACAGCTCAGCGACCGCATCGCCGCCAATCCCCGGGATCATGCGGCATGGTATCGGCGCGGCCAGCTTTATGCCGTGCAGGGCGCCTATCATCTCGCGATCAAGGACTTCAACGAGGCGCTACGCCTCAACCCGAAGGATCCCGAGGCCTACAACAACCGCTGCTGGACACGCACAGTGATGGGCGATCTCGGCGCCGCGGCCGGGGATTGCGAGGAAGCGCTGCGGCTGCGGCCGGGCTTCGTCGACGCGCTCGACAGCCGCGGCCTGCTCAACCTCAAGAGCGGACGGATCCGCGAGGCGGTCACCGACTTCAACGCCGCGCTCGCCGTCAATCCACGCCTCGCCTCCTCGCTCTACGGGCGCGGCCTCGCCCGCCTGCGCAGCGGTGCGGCGGCCGACGGCGAGCGGGACATCGCCGGCGCGCGGGCGATCGATCCCGGTGTCGTCGCCGCGTTCGCGAGCTACGGCCTGCGCTGAGCGCTCCGCCACCGGCTTGAACCCGCCACCGCCGGACTCACACCAACAACACGGGAGCCGCGGATGCCGGCAGGCGTCCGGGCCAGCCCGGACGGACAGCATCAGGAGGAGACGATGTTGACATCGTTCAGGACCAACACGACACGCACCGCATGTGGCGTCGCCCTCGCCGTCGCATGCGCCATCGCGCCGGCCCGTGCACAGGACGCGATCGGCACCGACCAGATCCTCAATGCCCTGACATCGAAGCCGCGGGTGACGCGCAGCATGGCGGCGCCGCGTCCCGATCCGGCGGCGACGGCTGCCCAGGACCGGTTCGTCGCCGGCCTGCGCAACCGGCCGACACGTTCACTGTCGCTGAGCGAACGCGACGAGATCGCGACCATTGCGCGCGACCGGCCCAACATCGATCTGGAAATCACCTTCGAGTACAATTCCGCCGACATCAGCGCCAAGGCGCTGCCCCAGGTGGAAGCTCTCGGCAAGGCCCTCGCCACACCGACCTTGAAGGGCTCGACCTTCGTCGTCGCCGGCTACACCGACGCCACCGGCGGCGACACCTACAATCAGGAACTCAGCGAACGCCGCGCGGATGCGATCAAGGCCATGCTGGTCGAGAAGTACGGCGTCACTGCCGCCGATCTCGTCACCGTCGGCTATGGCAAGACGCGGCTGAAGAACCCGGACAATCCGACCGACCCGGCCAACCGCCGCGTGCAGGTCGTGACCATGACCGACAAGGCCGCCGCGCAGTAATCGTGATCACAGCTGGCGCGTGCCACGCGGCACGCAGGGCATGACGCCGGCGCTCAGTGGCCAGGATGACTCTTCTTCATCGCCGCGAGCTGCTCCGGCGTCGCCGCGCCCTGGTGCTTTTCCTTCCAGACGTCATAGGGCATGCCGTAGACCGCCTCGCGGCTCGCATCCCTGGTGAGCGCGACGCCGCGCGCGTCGGCCGCGTCCTTCAGCCAGTTCGACAGGCAGTTGCGGCAGAACCCGGCGAGATTCATCAACGCGATGTTCTGGACGTCGGTTCGCTCGCGCAGGTGCGCGACCAGCCGACGGAAGGCGGCCGCCTCCAGCTCTGTTCTGGTTTTGTCGTCGAGCGTGGCGGTCTGGTCGGGTGCATTCTGTTCGGACATGGCCTGATCCCGGATTATGATCTGCGTCAGCCACAGAAATAGGAAATTGTCACAGATTTTGCCATATCGCGGGCCGAATCGGGGCCGAGCGCTTGCGCAGCCTGCCTTCGAGGGCATCCCCTGACCCGAGAATTGATCGTGATCGCCGTTGACAGGGTATGCCAGTTACGCGAAATCAACAATCGATTGATAAATCTGACGAAATGACCGCACCCGATCGTTCGCAGCCGCACACCGTTCGCCCGCGCGCCCAGCATCTGCTGGCGATGCTGACGGCTGTGGTGGCGCTGGCCGCGCTGTGCGGCTTCAGCACGCCCGCCGCCGCCGACTTCCGTCTGTGCAACAACACCGCAAGCCGCGTCGGCATCGCGCTCGGATACAAGGATGCCGAGGGCTGGACCACGGAAGGCTGGTGGAACATCTCCGCCCGCAGCTGCGAGACGCTGCTCCGTGGCACGCTTGTCGCACGATACTATTACATCTACGCGGTCGACTACGATCGTGGCGGCGAATGGTCCGGACAGGCGTACATGTGCTCACGCGACAAGGAGTTCACCATCAAGGGCACCGAGGATTGTCTGGCGCGCGGCTACGACCGCACCGGCTTCTTCGAGGTCGATACCGGTGACCAGCGCGCATGGACCGTGCAGCTGACCGAATCCGCCGAACAGCAGAAGCCGGCGCCGGGTCTGCCCGGCCTGCCCAACTCTCCCCCATCAGGCGGAGCGCCCCAGCTCGGCGCACCGCCCGCGACGCCGGGAATCCCCCCGGCCGCGGCACCAGGACAGAAACCGCAATGAGACGCCTGCGGCGCATCAAGATTCTCGCCACCCTCGGCCCGGCCTCCTCCGACAGCGCGACGCTGCGCAAGCTGTTCGAGGCAGGCGCCGACGTGTTCCGCATCAACATGAGCCACACCTCGCACGACAAGATGCGGGAGCTCGTCGCAACCATTCGCAACGTCGAGACCAGCTACGGCCGGCCGATCGGCATTCTCGTCGACTTGCAAGGGCCGAAGCTGCGGCTCGGCCAGTTCGCCGAGGGCTCCGCCCAGCTCAACAACGGCGAGACCTTCGTCCTCGATTCCAATCCCGCGCTCGGCGACAAGACCCGCGTGATGCTGCCGCATCCGGAGATTCTCGCGGCGCTGCGCCCCGGCCACGCGCTGCTGCTCGACGACGGCAAGGTGCGCCTGATCGCCGAGGACACCACGCCCGAGCGCGCCATCACCCGTGTCGTGATCGGTGGCAAGATGTCGGACCGCAAGGGCGTCAGCCTGCCGGACACCGACCTGCCGGTGTCGGCGATGACCTCCAAGGACCGCGCCGACCTCGAGGCCGCGGCGGAAGCCGGCGTCGACTGGATCGCGCTGTCATTCGTGCAGCGCCCCGACGACGTCGTCGAGGCCAAGAAGCTGACGCGCGGCCGTGCCGCGGTGATGTCCAAGATCGAGAAGCCGCAGGCGATCGACCGCCTGCCGGAGATCGTCGAGGTGTCGGACGCGCTGATGGTGGCGCGCGGCGATCTCGGCGTCGAATTGCCGGCCGAGCGCGTGCCCGGCCTGCAGAAGCAGATCACGCGGCTGGCGCGCCGCGCCGGCAAGCCGGTGGTGATCGCCACCCAGATGCTGGAATCGATGATCCAGTCGCCCGTGCCGACACGCGCCGAAGTGTCGGACGTCGCCACCGCGGTGTTCGAGGGCGCGGACGCCATCATGCTGTCGGCCGAGTCGGCCGCGGGCAAGTATCCGGTCGAGGCGGTCGCGACCATGAATCGCATCGGCGAGGAAGTGGAGCGCGATCCGACCTATCGCTCGGTGATCAGCGCCCAGCGCCCCGATCCCGAAGCCACCGTGGGCGACGCCATCGCCGACGCCGCGCGCCAGATCGCCGAAACGCTCGACCTGTCAGCCCTGATCTGCTGGACGAGCTCCGGCTCGACCGCGCTGCGCGTCGCCCGCGAGCGGCCGAAGCCGCCGGTGGTCGCGATCACGCCGAACCTGATCACCGGCCGCAAGCTGTCGCTGGTGTGGGGCGTGCACTGCGTGATCGCCGAGGACGCCCACGACCAGGACGACATGGTGGAACGCGCCGGCCGCATCGCTTTCCGCGACGGCTTCGCCAACTCCGGCCAGCGCGTCATCATCGTCGCCGGCGTTCCGCTCGGCCGCCCCGGCACCACCAACATGGTGCGCATCGCATCGGTCGGCCCGAACGGCGACGCCAACGTGTGACGGGCCGCGTCCGCGGCAATAGCGACCATTGAAAAGCCGCGGCGCCTGCGCACCGCGGCTTTTTTTGTTGCGCGTGGCAGTGTGGCGGTCAGCTCACCAGCGCGGCGTCGAGCGAGATCTCGGCCTTGAGCAGCTTCGACACCGGGCAGCCGGCCTTGGCCTTGGCGGCGAGCTCCTGGAAGGTCTTGTCATCGGCGCCCGGAATCTTCGCGCGCAGCGTCAGGTGCACGGCGGTGATGGCGAAGCCATCGGCGACCTTGTCGAGCGTCACTTCCGCCGTGGTCTCCATGTTCTCCGCGGTGAGCTTGGCTTCGCCAAGGATCAATGACAGCGCCATGGTGAAGCAGCCGGCATGGGCCGCGCCGATCAATTCCTCGGGATTGGTGCCCGGCTTGCCTTCGAAACGGCTGGCGAAACCATAGGGATAGGCATTGAGCGCGCCGCTCTTGGTCGAGATCGCGCCCTTGCCGTCCTTGATGCCGCCGCTCCAGACGGCCGATCCTTGCGTCTTCATGTCCAACTCCCTTGCTGCGGCCCGCCGTGAACCGGCGTCCGTCATCCAGTTATCGTCGATGGATATGTCAACTCGATGCCGGCCATCGTGTCCGGCCGGGCGGCCCATCCTGCGCGTCCGCGAGGACGACCTCAAGGCTCCGCAAACTGGCGTTGCGGCGTCAGTGCATCGACCATCGCGTCGATCGCCGCAATCACGGTGTCGGTCGCCGCGTTCTGGACCATGTGGCCGACGCCGGGCAGCTCCACGAGCCGGGCATGCGGAACCGCCGCGACGAAGGCGCGGGCGTGCACGTCGATCGGCACGATGGTGTCGGCATCGCCGGCGATCACCGTGGCCGGCACGGCGATGTCGCCATAACGGCCGACCTGCGCGAGCACGCCGGCCTTGAGGGTGACGCGGTCATGGGCGTTGGCGAGGAATTCCAGCGGGCGCAGCAACAGCGCCAGCGCAGCGTCGCGCACGTAGTGAGACGGCATCGCCTGGGGCACGAACGCCGAACGCGCACCCGGCGCAAGCACCGCCACCCCCGCAGGCAGGGCGAGCGTGCGCGCGAACAGCGGGCCGATCAACGGCGTCGCCGCCAGCGCGTCGTGCCAGGCGACGCCGCTGCCGCGCCAGGGATGAGTGACCGGAGCGAGCATCACAAGACCCGCGACACACGCCGGATGATTGAGCGCCATCGCCGGCCCGAGCGTGCCGGCAAGCGAATGCACCACGAAAATCGCGCTGGAGATGCCGAGCTTCTCCAGCCCCTCGTTGATCATCGCCGCCTGGATCGCCGGCAGCGAGTCGTCGGCGCGCGCGCGGATGCTGAAGCCATGGCCGGGACGATCGACCAGGATGACGCGGTGGCGCCGCGCCAGCGGCGTACCCAGCGGCAGACGCATGGATTCGAGATTGGAGCTCGCACCATGCACCAGCACCAGCGGCGGCCCGGCCGCATCGCGCGGGCCAAGCTCCACCACATGCAGCCGTCCGCCGGCGACGTCGACGAGACGCCCGGCCGGACGATAGATGCGCTCGATCACGCGCACGCCGACCCAGGTGATCAGCGCAAGGACCAGCAGCGCGATCACAACCCACAGCACGATCATGGCAATCATCCGGCGCTTCTCTTCTCAGGTACGAACCAGCGCCGCCATCGTTTCCATGCCACGCGGCAGCCGGCAAGACGCGATGAAAAGCGATACGGGAACATTCGGCGCACGGGCTGGTGCGACGGTCCAGACGCTCGCATTCCGTCCCGGCAGCCCCTTTGCGAATGTCAGATCCATCACACTAGATGTCGCGGCCCTCGACCTTCTCGGACAGGGTCTTGACCATCTCCGGCACCTTCTCGAGACGCGGGTTGAGCGCCAGCGCCTGGCGGAAGGCATCGAGCGCGCGCTTGTCGTCGCCGTACTCCTCCATGATCATGCCGAGGCCGGCCAGCGCACCGAAATGGCGCGGCTCCCGCACCAGCACTTCGCGGATGTCGGAGAGCGCGCGAACGTAGTCGTTCTTGAGGTAATAGACGGTGGCGCGCCGGTTCCAGGCCTCGATGTAGTCGGGCCGCAGCTTGACCACGGAATCGAGCAGCTTGAGCGCAACGTCGAGCTGTTTGGTCTCCATGGCCGCGCCGGCCCGCGCCATCAGCAACGCGGCGGTATCGCTGGGCGTGGACGACCAGATTGCCCAGATCCGCGCCTCGACATGCTTGGCGCTGGCGTCATCCGGCGCGACCTTCAGGGCGCCGAACAGGAAATCGAGATTTTTGGTCTTGTCGCCACCGACCCGCGGCAGCTCCTTGGGAGGCCCGGGGGGCTTGGCTGTGGCCGGCGGCCCGAGCTGCGGCCGCTGCTGGGCGGCGACCGGTGCCGCAGCGAACAAGATGGCGACGGCGGTCGCGGCGAGCAGGCGCAATGCCATGGACGGGTTTGCCATGGGCGAAGTCTAGACGTGCTTTATCGCACTGCAAAGCGCCGCAGCGTCAAACGGACGTGATATGGACAATCCAGAGCCCCGGCAGGCGCCGGAGCTTGCATGATCCGGCCGAGGCCAGGATCAGCCCTATCAGCCCTGGCGGGCCTTGAAACGGCGCTGGACCTTGTTGATCACGTAAACCCGGCCCTTGCGACGGACCAGACGGTTGGCGCGATGGCGGCCACGCAGCGACTTCAGCGAATTACGGACCTTCATGGGACTAACCTGCTCGTTGAAAGGCCGCGTATGAGGCCGAAAAACAAGGAAAAATTCGGGGATGCCCCGCCGGCAGCCGGGCTGCGCGAGACGGCCGGGTTCTAGCCATGCGACAGTGGAATGTCAATGCGACTGCACGTGATTTGTCCGCTTTTGTGGTGCGCCGCCTCCGTGCGCCAGCCCCGCTGCTTTATTACAACCACCTGAAATCGTAACAAAATTCCGTGCGGCGAACCGTCCACAGCGGCGTGAAGGTGCGCCAGCGGGATCGTGCAAGATCCCTTCCGCTGCGCCTGAATTCGTTATAGCGTATAATCAATTTCAGATTGGCCTTATCCTCCTGCTGCCCGGGTGCCTGCCATGCTCAATCTCGACGACGTCATCGCCATCGACATCCATACCCATGCGGAGGAGCCCTGCGGCACCCATGGCGACGACGGCTATGACGACTTCCAGGCCGCCATGGCCGAATACTTCAAATCGCCGCACAAGCATCCGCCGACGGTGCCGGAGACCGCCGCCTACTACCGCGCCAAGAAGATCGCCGCCGTGATCTTCCCGGTCGACGCCGAGCGCGAAACCGGCTTCCGTCGCTACAACAACTACGAGATGGCGGAACTGGCGGCGCAGAATTCCGACGTCCTGATCCCGTTCGCCAGCATCGACCCGGCCAAGGGCAAGCTCGGCGCCCGCGAGGCGCGCAAGCTGATCGCCGACTACGGCATCAAGGGCTTCAAGTTCCACCCGACGATGCAGGGCTTCTATCCCAACGACCGCATGGCCTACCCGCTGTACGAGGCGATCGCCGAAGCCGGCTCCATCGCCCTGTTCCACACCGGCCAGACCGGCGTCGGCTCGGGCATGCCCGGGGGCAACGGAATGCGGCTCAAGTATTCCAACCCGATGTACATCGACGATGTCGCGGTCGACTTCCCCGACATGAAGATCATCCTCGCGCACCCCTCCTTCCCCTGGCAGGAAGAGGCGCTGTCGGTCGCGACCCACAAGCCCAACGTCTACATCGACCTGTCGGGCTGGTCGCCGAAGTACTTCCCGCCGATCCTGGTGCGCTACGTCAACACCATCCTGCAGGACAAGATGCTGTTCGGCTCCGACTGGCCGGTGATCACGCCGGACCGCTGGATGGCGGATTTCGCCAAGCTCGACATCCGCGACGAAGTGCGGCCGAAGGTGCTCAAGGCCAACGCCCGCAAGCTGCTGAACATGTGATGCCACAGGCGCGCGCCGCGCTCCGCAGGAACTTGTCTGAAAACTTAACTGAAAATGCATCAGGCGCGGAGCTCTCCGCGCCTGATGGCGTTTTGAATGGCCTTTCGCCGATTTATTTGCTGCGCGCGATATTCCAGTAGACGGGGATGCCGGCGGCGAGCAGCCCGGTCAGGTTCTTGCGATAGCCGCGCACCAGATAGAACTGGCCGACCGGCACATAGGGCACCGTCTCCAGCGCGCGCAGCTGGATGGCGCGGGCATTGGCCTTGCGCCCTTCGAGATCGGGAATCATCGTGAACTCGGCGCGCAGCTTCTCGATGGTCTCGTCGCACGGCCAGCCGAACCACGCCTTGTCGCAGTTCGAACGCAGCGCAAGATGGCCGACCGGCTCGGACATGTCCGGCGCCGCCGGGCCCGACATGAACGCCGACCAGCCGCCCTGCCCGACCGGATTCCTGCTGGCGCGGCGCGTCGACAGCGTCGGCCAGTCCATCGCCTGGTAGTCGACGTTGAGCCCGATGTCGCGCATCGCCTGCGCCACCACCAGGGTCTGCGGATGCAGCGCGGTCTCAGTGGCGTCGAGCAGCACGATCGGCGCGCCGTCGTAGCCGCTCTCCTTGACCAGTTGCTTCGCGCGCGCCGTGTCGGGCTTCGGCCAGCCGGCATCAGTGTAATACGGCGAGTCGCACATGTAGAACGACGGGCAGCTGGTGTAGAGCGAGGCGTCGTCGACATAGGCACGCAGCGCCTGCTCCTGGTCGACGAGATGCAGCACCGCCTGGCGCAGCCTGGCGTTGTTGAACGGCGGCACCGCCTGGTTCAGCCGCATGACGCCCTGCAGCGCAGACAGCCTGGCGATGCCGACCTTGTCGTTGCCCTTGAGCAGCGACATCATATCAGGCGGGATTTCCTCGAAGATGTCGATCTCGCCGGCCTGCAGCGCATTCAGTGCGGTCTGGGCGTCGGGAATGATCACCCACTCGACACGGTCGACCCCAGCAACCTTGCCGCCGGACAGACCGTTCGGCGCCTCGTGGCGCGGCGCGTAGGTCGGCGCCTTGACGTAGACCACCTTCGATCCTGGCGACCACTCGTCACGCTTCATCATGAAGGGACCGGAGCCCACCGGATCCTTCACCGCCTCGTTGGTCGGCGTCTTCGCGATGCGCTCGGGCATGATGAACGGCACCATCGAGCTCGGCTTGCCGAGCGCCTCGAGCACGAGGCCCCAGCGGTCTTTCAGCACCAGACGCACCGTGCGGGCGTCGACGGCGTCGAGCGATGCGGTATGGGCGGTGAGCTGCTGGCCGAGCCCGTCGAGCTGGCCCCAGCGCTTGAGCGAGGCGACGACATCGGCCGCGGTCACCGCCGCGCCGTCGTGAAACTTGAGATCGTCGCGCAGCACGAACGTCCAGGTCAGGCCGTCGTCCGACGTGGTGAAGCTCTGCACCATCTGCGGCTTGATCGCGCCCTTGTCGTCCTGCGCGAACAGCGTGTCGTAGACCATGTAGCCGTGGTTACGGACCATGTAGTCCGACGTCACCATCGGATCGATGGTCTTGAGGTCGCCGAAGGGGCGCACCTTCAGCGTCGTCTGCGCCGATGCGGCGCTCGCCGCGACGACGGCCAGCGCCGCCGCCATGATCGCCTTGACAGATCTGTTCATGGTCGTTTCCCCCTGACGCAACATTTTCATTGTGATGACGCGAACGCCGGCGCGGCGTCTGCGCGCGGCACATGGTGGCAGGCGACACGATGACCATCCGCCTTGAGTTCGAGCGGCGGCGCCTGCGCGGCGCACAGCGCGCTCGCCAGCGGGCAGCGCGTGCGGAAGCGGCAGCCGGACGGCAGCGCACTCGCGCTGGGGATCTCGCCCTGCAGCAGCGCCCGCCGGCCGCGCTGGCTTGGATGCGTCACCGGGACGGAGCCGAGCAGCGCCTGCGCATAGGGATGTAAAGGGTTGCGAAAGAACGCGTCACGCGGCGCAATCTCGACAATGGTGCCGAGATACATCACCGCGACGGTGGTGCTGATGAACTCGACCACGCTGAGATCGTGGCTGATGAAGAGATAGGCCAGCCCGAGATCGCGCTTGAGGTCGGCGAGCAGGTTGAGGATCTGCGCCTGGATCGAGACATCAAGCGCAGCCACCGGCTCGTCCGCCACCACCACCGCGGGATTGAGGGCGAGCGCCCGCGCGATGCCGAGACGCTGGCGCTGGCCGCCGGAGAACTCGTGCGGAAAGCGGTCCCACTGATGGCGCGCGAGCCCGACACAGTCGAACAGCGTCTCGATGCGCCCGGCGAGCGCGGCGTCCCGTCCCTCGCCATAGTTGATCAACGGTTCGGCGACGATCTGGCGCGCGGTCATGCGCGGGTTGAGCGAGGCGAACGGATCCTGAAACACGAGCTGGACATCGCGGCGGGCGCGCCGCAGCGGCTCGCCGGTGATGCGGGTGACGTCCTGGCCCTTGAGGCGGATCGCACCCGCGGTCGGCTCGGTGAGCCGCAGCACCAGCCGCGCGACCGTCGACTTGCCGCAACCGGACTCGCCGACCAGCGCCAGCGTCTCGCCCTGCGCAAGAGTGAAGCTGACGCCGTCGACGGCGCGCACCGCGCCCTCGCCGCCGAACCAGCCGCGGCGGAACGTGTAGTGCTTGGTCAGCCCCTCGACCTCGAGCACCGCCGTCATGCCGCGCCTCCGCTCATCGCCGCCGGGGCGGCCTCCGGATGCCAGCACGTCACGACATGGGACGGCGCCAGCGATTGCGCGCGCGGCGGCGTCCGGCACTGCTCGGTCGCCGAGGCGCAGCGCGGCCCGAACGCGCAGCCCGCCGGAATGGCCGATGGCGACGGCACCATGCCCCTGATCTCGGTCAGGCGCTCGACCACTGCGCCGCCGGCGCGCCGCGACAGCCGCGGGATCGAGCGCATCAGGCCGCGCGTGTAGGGATGGCCGGCATGGTCGAACAGCGACACCACGTCGCTCTGCTCCACCACCTTGCCGGCGTACAGCACGGCGACGCGATCGGCGATCTCGGCGACGACGCCGAGGTCGTGGGTGATGAACATCACGGCCGTGCCGATCTCGCCGCGCAGCTCCGCCATCATCTCCAGGATCTGCGCCTGGATGGTGACGTCGAGGGCGGTGGTCGGCTCGTCGGCGATCAGGAGGCGCGGCCGGCACGCCAGCGCCATCGCGATCATGACGCGCTGGCGCATGCCGCCGGACAGTTGATGGGGATAGGCGGCGAACCGCCGCTCGGTATCGGGGATGCGCACCTTGCGGAACAGCGCCAGCGCTCGCTCGCGCGCGGCGGTCGCCGACACGGCCTCGTGGCGGCGGATGCCTTCGGTGACCTGCTCGCCGATGCGCAACACCGGATTGAGCGAGGTCATCGGCTCCTGGAAGATCATCGCAAGGTCCCGCCCGCGTAGCCCGCGCAGCGTGACCTCGTCGCAGGCGGCGAGGTCGACATCGCCGAGACGGATGTGGCCGTCATCGATGCGCGCGCCGCGCGGCAA
Organism: Bradyrhizobium sp. U87765 SZCCT0048; assembly: GCF_018131225.1. Classification (GTDB taxonomy): domain Bacteria; phylum Pseudomonadota; class Alphaproteobacteria; order Rhizobiales; family Xanthobacteraceae; genus Bradyrhizobium_A. The sequence continues at coordinate 617,883 of NZ_JAFCMM010000002.1, forward strand.
CAGCCGCATGATCGCAAGGGCCGTGAGGCTCTTGCCGCAGCCGGATTCGCCGACGAGGCACAGCGTCTCGCCGGCGGCGACGGTCAGCGACAGGTCGCGCACGATGGGACACCAGCCATCCGCCGTCTGCACCGACACCGTGAGGTTCTCGACCGACAACACAGGTTGCGACATGCCGCCCTCCTAGCGCCGCGCGCGGCGCGACAGCCGCGGATCGAGGGCATCGCGCAGGCCGTCGCCGAGCACATTGACGGTGAGCACCAGCAGCGCCAGCGCGACACCGGGAAACGCGATCATCCAGGGCGCGCGCTGCAGGTACTGCCGCCCCTCCGCCAGCATGTTGCCCCAGCTCGGAATGGTCGGCGGCGTTCCCGCGCCGAGAAACGACAGCACCGATTCCACGATCATCGCGGAGGCGAACACATAGGTCGCCTGGACGATCACCGGCGCGGCGACATTCGGCAGCACATGCCGCCACAGCAGGCGCGACAGCGGCGTGCCGTTGGTCACCGCGGCTTCGACGTAGGGCTGCTCGCGGATCACCAGCACCGAGCTGCGCACCACGCGCGCCATGCGCGGGATCTCGGCGATGCTGATGGCGATGACGACATTGCGGATGCTGGAGCCGAACAGCGACATCAGCGCGATCGCCAGCAGGATGCCCGGAATCGCCATGATGCCGTCCATCAGGCGCATGACGAGGTTGTCGATGCGGCGCAGGAAGCCGGCGATCAGGCCGAACAGGAGGCCGACCGCCGTGGTCACCGCCGCGACGAGAATGCCGACCGTCAGCGAGATGCGCGTGCCGTTCAGCGTGCGCGACAGCGTCGAGCGGCCGAACTGGTCGGTACCGAACAGGTGGTCGAGACCGGGCGTGCGCAGGCGCTGCAGCGGATTGAGCCGCGCCGGGTCGGGCAACACCAGCGGCGCAACCAGCGCGATGACGACGAACAGCGCCAGCACGGCGCCGCCGATCGCAATGACCGGATGGGCGGCGAGGAAGGCGGCGGTGCGGCGCGCGGTGCCATCGCGGCGCGGCACGGCGGCGACATCGGCGACGATCTCTCCGGCCGACATGGCGTCAGTACCGCACGCGCGGGTCAAACAGCACGTAGCTGAGATCGACCAGCAGGTTGATGACGACATAGACCGACGAGAACAGCAGGATCAGCCCCTGTACCACCGGATAATCGCGGCGCTGGATGGCATCGGTGGCGAGGCGCCCGAGGCCGGGTATATTGAACACCGTCTCGGTCACCACGACGCCACCGAGCAGCGCCGCCATGCCGATGCCGACCACGGTGACGATCGGCACCGCCGCGTTGCTGAGCGCGTGGCGGATGGTGATGCGCGACGGCGCCAGGCCCTTGGCGTTGGCGGTGCGGATATAGTCTTCCGACAGGACCTCGAGCAGGCTGGCGCGCGTCACCCGCGCCAGCAGCGAGGCATAGAGCAGCGCCAGCGCGACGCCCGGCAGCACGAGGCTGCGCAGGCAGGCGAGAAAGCCTTCGGCCAGCGGGACATAGCCCTGGGTCGGGAACCAGCCGAGGCTGAGCGCGAAGACATAGACCAGCAGGAACGCGACGACGAACACCGGCGAGGAGAAACCGAGCACGGCGAACGCCATGACGATGCGGTCGACGAGACCGCCGGCCCGCACCGCCGCCAGCGTGCCGAGCGGCAACGCGATCACCAGAGCGAACACGATGGCCACCAGCGCCAGCATCACCGTCGGCTCCAGCCGCTGGGCGATCAGGCGGGTCACCGGGATGTCGGAGAACACCGAGCGGCCGAGGTCGCCATGCAGCAGTTGCCCGCCCCAGGCCGACAGCTGATCGATCATCGGCCGGTTGAGGCCAAGCTGCTCGCGCACCGCCTCGATCTGCGCCGACGTCGCCTGGTCGCCGGCGATCACGATGGCCGGATCACCGGGAGTGATGCGCAGCAGGAAGAACACGAACAGCGCCACGAACACGAAAACGGGCACTGTCGAGACCACGCGGCGCAGCGCATAGCCGATCATGGCCGCGCCACCGCCCAATCGCCCTGCCCCGCCACGCTGACCTCCCGGCCGTTAATTTGTAACGTTTCAATCAGCCTCACATAGTTCTTATCGTGCTTCAAGCACATATTTTTCTTGCAAAGACGTCATTGATGGGAAATCTTGTCGCAGATTATTTTATCGTTTCAAAAGGACCGTGATGGCGACGATCCGCGACGTGGCGCGACTGGCAAACGTGTCGGTGACCACCGTGTCGAACGTCATCAACAGCCCGGACAAGGTCAGCCCCGAGCTGCTCGCGCGCGTGCAGGCGGCGATCGACAAGCTCGGCTACGCTCCCCATGCAGCCGCCCGCAGCCTGCGCAAGCGCGCCAGCGGGCTGCTCGGCCTGATCGTCGGCGACATCACCAACCCGTTTTTCTCCGAGCTGTTCGAGGCAGTGGAAGTCGCCGCGGCCGAGCGCGGCTTTTCCGTCATCCTCTGCAACGCGAACGAAAACCCGGAACGGGAAGAGACCCATTTGCGCATGCTGCGCACCCAGCGCATCGACGGACTGATCCTCGCACCCAGCGGCGTCGTGTCGATGAACCGCGCGGCGCTGCTGGCGGCCCTCGAAATTCCCGTGGTGCTGGTCGACCGCGCCATGGAGGGGCTCGGGTATGATGCCGTGGTGCTGGACAATCACCGCGCGGCCTATGACGCCACCAGCCATGTCATCGCCTGCGGCCACCGCCGCATCGCGCTGATCAACGGCTCGCCGACGGTGCGCACCGCCACAGACCGTCTGCAGGGCTATCGCGAGGCGCTGCTCGCCGCCGGCGTCGCCTTCGACGCGGACCTTGTGCGCGACGCCGGCTTCCGCGAGCAGCCGGCCCATGAAGCGGCGCTAGCACTGTTGCGCCAGCCCGATCGCCCGACCGCGATCTTCACCACCAACAATCTCATGACCATCGGCGTGCTGCGCGCCGTCGCCGAACTCGGCCTGAGCTGCCCGGCGGACGTGTCGCTGATCGGCATCGACGACCTGCCATGGGCCGAGGCGGTATCGCCGCGCCTCACCATGGTGGCGCAGCCGGTGCGCGCCATGGGCGAGGCCGCGCTCAACCTGCTGGCACGGCGTCTCGCCGGCAGTCATGCCGGCCCCGGCACCACCGTGGTGATGGAGCCGCGCCTGATCGTGCGCAACTCCTGCGCCGCACCGGCACGCGAATCCAACACCCTGTCCCACAGCAAAGGCCGCTGATGTCCCACGATCTCGTCACCCTCGGCGCCGTCGCCGTGCACCGCCTGCTCGCGCGCGGCGAAGTCACCTCCGCCGAGCTGGTCGAGGCCGCCGCAAAGCGCATCGCCATGGTCGAGCCCGCCGTCAACGCGCTGCCGACGCTGAGCCTGGAGCGCGCTCGTGCCCAGGCGGAGGCAGCCGACCAGGCGCGGCGCGCCGGCCGCGCGACGCTGCTCGGCGGCCTGCCGATCGTCGTCAAGGACAACAACGACGTCGCCGGTGTGCGCACCACCAGTGGCACGCCGATTTTCAGGGATCGCGTCGCCGAGGTGTCCGACCGCACCGTCGCCCGCCTCGAAGCCAACGGCGCGATCGTGCTCGGCAAATCCAACCTCTCCGAGCTCGGCGGCGCCCAGACCACCAACGCGGTCCACGGCGCGACGCGCAATCCCTACGACACGCGCCTGACCTGCGGCGGCTCGTCGGGCGGCGCGGCGGTGGCGCTCGCCACCGGCGAAGCGTGGCTCGCCCACGGCAACGATCTCGGCGGCAGCCTGCGCATCCCCGCGGCGTTCTGCAACGTCACGGGCCTGCGCCCGACGCCGGGGCGAGTGCCGCGCAAGCGCCTCGCCAATCCCTTCGACACCATGGCCGTGGAAGGGCCGATGGCGCGCGACGTCGCCGACCTTGCCCTGATGTTCGACGCCATGGTCGGCTATGACCCCGGCGACCTCCTGACATCGCCGGGCAGCGAACCGCCGTTCCGCGACGCCGCCGCGGCGCCGCTGCGGCCAGAGCGCCTCGCCGTCTCCGTCGACCTCGGGGCGTTGCCGATCGCCGCCGAGATTCGCGCGGCGATGGCCGGACTGACCGACGTGTTCGCGCGCGCCGGCGTCGCCATCACCCACGCTTCCCCGGATGTCACCGGCACCATGGACGCCTTCCTGGCGCTGCGCGGCGCGAGCTTCCTGTCTGCCTGGGACCCGTTCCTGCCGGCGCAGCATGCGCTGTTTCCGCCGCCGGTGATGGAGGACATCGAGCGCGGCCGCCATCAGGCCGGTGTCGCACTCGCAGCCGCGGAACGCACCCGCGCCGACCTCTATCGCCGCACCATCGACTTTCTCGATACCCATCGCTTCCTGGTCTGCCCGGCGACACAGGCGATGCCGTTCGATATCGGGACGCTGTACCTGCACGAGCTCGAAGGCCGTTCGCTCTCGACCTATATCGACTGGATCGCGATCACCGCGATCTGGTCGCTGACGGGCTGCCCGGCGATCGCCATCCCGATCGGCTTCTCACAGAATGGCCTGCCGATCGGCATCCAGATCCTCGCGCACCCGCGCCGCGAGGCAGACCTGTTTCAGCTCGCCGCCTGGATCGAGCGCGAGCTGGCGCTGCCGTGCGCGCCGATCAATCCGCGCCCGACGGCGCAGCCACATGGCGGGGACTGCGTGCGGTGACGACGCCCTCCCCACGCCCGCCGACCTCGTCCCTGCCGGTGCGCCGGCTCGGCCGCAGCCGCCTGAACGTCAGCACCATCGGCTTCGGCGCCGCGCCGATTGGCGACCTCTACGGCCACCTCGACGACGCCACCGCCATCGCCGCGGTCAACAGCGCCTTCGACGCCGGCATGACGCTGTTCGACATGGCGCCGCTCTATGGCCACGGTCTCGCCGAGCATCGCTGCGGCACGGCGCTGCGTCGTCATCCGCGCGACGCCTTCGTGGTCTCGACCAAGGTCGGCCGCTGGATGGATCCGACGCGCAGCTCGGGCGCCCGCTCCGGCTATATCGGCGGCCTGCCACACGCCGCCGTGATCGACTATTCCTACGACGGCACCCTGCGCGCGTTCGAGCAATCGCTGCTGCGCACCGGCCTGCCGCGCATCGACATCCTGCTGATCCACGACGTCGATGTCTGGACTCATGGCAAGGACGCCATCGAGCGCCGCTTCGGCGAGGCCATGGACGGCGCCTACCGTGCGCTCGAGCGGCTGCGCGCCGAGAAGGCGATTGCCGCCATCGGTGTCGGCGTCAACGAGGCGGAGATGTGCGAGCGCTTCGCCCATGCCGGCGACTTCGATGTCATGCTGCTGGCGGGCCGCTACTCGCTGCTGGAGCAGCCGGCGCTGCACACCTTCCTGCCGACCGCCGCGCGCAAGGACATCGGGGTCATGCTCGGCGGCGTGTTCAACTCCGGCATCCTCGCCACCGGCGCGCGTCCCGGGGCGCATTACAACTACACCGAGGCGCCGCCCGCGATCATGGCGCGCGTCGCGCGCATCGAGGCGGTGTGCGACGCCCACAATGTGAAACTCGCCGATGCAGCGCTGCAGTTTCCATTGGCGCATCCCGCGATCGCGAGCGTCGTGCTCGGCGCGACATCGCCGCAGGAAGTCGAGCGCAACGTCGCGGCGCTGACACGCCCGATCCCGGCCACCCTGTGGCGCGATCTCAAGAGCGAAGGCCTGCTCGACGCCGACGTGCCGGTGCCCACGCCATGAGCCGCATCGACGCCCATCAGCATGTCTGGCGCCTGTCACGCGGCGACTATGGCTGGCTGACGCCTGCGCTCGGGCCGATCTACCGCGACTTCACGCCGGACGACCTCGCGCCGCATCTCGCCGCCCATGACATCGCCGCCACCATCCTGGTGCAGGCGGCGCCGACGGCGGCCGAGACAGCTTTTCTGCTCGACATCGCCAGAACGACCGACTTCGTCGCCGGCGTGGTCGGCTGGACGGATTTCGATGCGCCGGACGCTCCAGCCGCGATCGCCGGATTGGCCGCCAATCCTCTCCTTGTGGGCCTGCGGCCGATGGTGCAGGACATCGCCGACGACGACTGGCTCGCACGTGCCGCGCTGGCATCGGCGTTCGATGCCATTGTCGCGCAGAACCTGGTGTTCGACGCGCTGCTCAAGCCGCGCCATCTGCCCCGGCTGATCGCAGCGCTCGATCGCCATCCGCAGCTCGCGGTCGTGATCGACCATGGCGCCAAGCCCGCGATCGGCGGGGACGACGACGATGCCTGGCGCGCCGGCATCGCCGCGGCGGCACGCTATCCCAACGTCGCCTGCAAACTTTCCGGTCTCGTCACCGAAGCGCCCGCGCATTGGCAGATCGACGACCTCCGCCCTTATGTCGAATATCTGCTGACGTGCTTCGGCCCGCAGCGGCTGATCTGGGGCAGCGACTGGCCCGTCGTCACACTGGCCGCCGACTATGGCCGCTGGGTCGCGGCCGCTGAACACCTGATGGCGCCCCTCGACGACGAGGCCCGCGCCGCCGTATTCGGCGGCAACGCGCGCCGCATCTATCTCGCCCACCGTGGAAAGCCCATCGCATGCTGAAAGGGATCGATCCCCTCCTGTCGCCGGACCTGTTGTGGCTGATGGCCGCGATGGGCCATGGCGACGACCTCGCCGTGGTCGACGCCAATCATCCGGCCGAGCGCATCGCCATGGCTTCCATCAGCAAGCGCCTCGTGCGTCTGCCCGGCCTCGCACTGCCGCAGGTGATCGCCGCGATCCTCACGGTATTTCCGCTCGACACTTCGGAGCCCGATCCCGTCCGCGCGATGATCGACGTGCGCACACCTGACACACCGCCCATTCACGACGCCGCCCTCCATGAGATCAACCGCCGCGTGCAGCCACCGCTTGCGCTCGGCGCGCTGGAGCGCTTCGCGTTCTACGATCACGCCAGGTCGAGCTTCGGCGTGGTGCAGGTCGGCGATATCAGCCCGTTCGGCTGCTTCCTGCTGCGCAAGGGCACGCTCGGCTGAAGCCTCACGCCCGCCGAAGGCGCGGCGCAGTTCGTCCTTGGCTGCCTCCAGCTTGCGGCGGCGGGTCTGCGGCAGATTATTGCCGGCACGGTTGATGTAAAATACCAGCATCGACATGGCGGAGCGATAGGGATCACTCTTGCGGCGGTGGCTGTGCTCCGCCGAACGCTTCAGCGAACGCGCGATCGCCGCCGGACTGTCGAGCGTAAATACCTTCTTCCTCAGGTCGAGCGCATCGCTGGTCGCGGTGACGCGTTGCGACCAGCGGCGGGGCGTCCTGCGTGTTCCGGCCCTTGTCCGCGCCGGCCGGTGCCGGCCCGGCTGCTTGTGCGATCCCGACGATTTCGGCATGGTAGCATCTCCTTCCGCGCCTCGGCGCCGCATTCATCCCCCCTGTCCAGGACAACGTCATGAGCCTCGAATCGGTCCGCGCGTTCTTTGCCGCGAACGCCCCCGACATCACGGTGATGGAATCGCCACAGAGTTCCGCCACCGTCGCGCTTGCCGCGGAGGCCTTCGGCGTCACGCCGGACCGCATCGCCAAGACGCTGTCGCTGCGGGTCGGCGACCGCGTGATGCTGGTGGTGACCTGCGGCACGGCACGGCTCGACAACAGGAAGGCGCGTGCCGTGTTCGGCGGCAAGCCGCGCATGCTCAACGCCGAGGAAGTGGTCGCCGCCACCAGCCACCCGGTCGGCGGCGTCTGCCCGTTCGGCCTGCCGACGGCGCTGCCTGTGTATTGTAACATCTCGTTGCGCGCGTTCGACGAGGTGGTGCCGGCCGCCGGTGCCACCAACAGCGCGGTTCGGATCACTCCCGAACGCATGGCTGCATTGACCGCCGCCGAGTGGGTCGACGTCTGCGAACTGGCCCCGCCGGTCCCTGCGGGCTGAGGCGCACGGCCGGCTCGCCCTGCGGCGAACTGCGTCGCGCCCCGCGAGCAAGCTCCGTGTTCTCGGAAACAAGGCCTGTGCTCTGGGAAACAAGCCCCGCGCTCTCGGAAAAAGGTCTGATCGCACAGTCCGGCAACTTTGCTGTACAACGGGGCCACGCCGCACCAGCCGGCAGCTCCAAAACCCTATCAAGAAGTCGGGAGGCATTGATGAAACTGAGATTATTGACCGTTGTGGCCGCTTGCAGCCTGTTGCTCGGCGGCGCCGCGTCGGCGCAGGGCGTCAAGATCGGCATTCTGAACGACCAGTCGGGCGTCTATGCCGACTACGGCGGCAAGTGGTCGATCGAAGCCGCCAAGATGGCCATCGAAGACTTCGGCGGCGAGGTGCTCGGCCAGAAGATCGATCTCGTCTCCGCCGACCACCAGAACAAGCCCGACCTCGCGGTCAGCATCGCGCGCAAGTGGTTCGACGTCGACAAGGTCGACATGATCACCGAGCTGACCACCTCCTCGGTCGCGCTGGCAGTTCAGGACCTTGCCAAGCAGGAAAAGAAGATCGACATCGTGGTCGGCGCGGCGACTTCGCGCATCACCGGTGATGCCTGCACGCCCTACGGCTTTCACTGGTCGTTCGACACCCACGCCCTCGGCGTCGGCACCGGCGGCGCGCTGACCGAGCAGGGTGGCGACACCTGGTTCTTCCTGACCGCCGACTATGCGTTCGGCTATTCGCTGGAGCAGGATACTGCGGAGATCGTCAAGGCCAAGGGTGGCAAGGTCCTCGGTTCGGTCCGCCATCCGCTGAACTCGTCGGACTTCTCCTCGTTCCTGCTGCAGGCCCAGAGCTCCAAGGCCAAGGTCATCGGCCTCGCCAATGCCGGCCTCGACACCTCCAACTCGATCAAGCAGGCGGCCGAGTTCGGCATCGTCTCCGGCGGCCAGAAGCTCGCCGGCCTGCTGATGACGCTGGCGGAAGTCCATGGCCTCGGCCTGCAGGCGGCTCAAGGCCTCGTGCTCACCGAAGCCTTCTATTGGGATCGCGACGACAAGTCGCGCGCTTTCGGCGAGCGCTTCTTCAAGCGTACCGGCCGCATGCCCAGCATGATCCAGGCCGGCACCTATTCGGCGACGCTGCAGTACCTCAAGGCGGTGAAGGCCGCCGGCACCAAGGACAGCGACGCGGTGGCCAAGAAGCTGAAGGAGCTGCCTGTTGATGACGCCTTCGCCCAGGGCAAGGTGCAGGAGAACGGCCGCATGGTGCACGACCTCTACCTGTTCGAGGTCAAGAAGCCGTCGGAATCCAAGAAGCCGTGGGACTACTACAAGGTGCTCGCCACCGTGCCCGGCGACAAGGCGTTCCCCACCGCCAAGGACAGCGGCTGCCCGCTGACCAAGTGAGCTGACGGCCGCGCACCCGCGCGACACCCGGACGCGCCGTACGGTTCGAGATCAAGGCGGAGGCGAAAGCCTCCGCTTTTTTTTGTTGGTTGTCGCAGATATCGGACGTCGGAAACAAAGATCGAGCAATGCGCCTCCCATGGTGAGGAAGCGCGCAAGCGCCGTCTCGAACCACGAAGCCGAGGCGCTCCGCAGAACGAGGAGCAGTGCATCGCGCCGGGACGCCAATCAAAGCCGAACGCCTATCCCGCCAGCACGCTGTCGATATCGGCGGCCTCGGCGTCATCCACCACCAGCGGATCGCGCGGCAGGAGGCGGTGGGTGAGGACAAGGCGCGCCAGCGCCAGGCGATGCGGCGCGGCGATCGCCGCAGCCTCATGGGCGAGGCCGATCGCCGAGGTGATGTGATAGAGCGCGGAGGCCGCCTGCCGCGCCTGCGGCTCCGCCTTGCGGGCGGCGACGTCGGCGGCGAAGGCACAGGCCCGCTCGAGCTGGCCGGCGAACAGCGCCTGGGTCGGCGCGTCGAGCGCGGCGGCCTTCAACAGCGCCGCATTGTGCGCCTTCAGCGCCGGCAGCGCGTCATCGCGGGCGATGGCGCGCGACACGTCGAGCGCGACGATGTTGGACGTGCCCTCCCAGATCGAGCCGAGATGGGCGTCGCGCAGCAGCCGCGCGTCGGGCCACTCCTCGATGTAGCCGCAGCCGCCGCGCACCTCCATGGCGTCGCCCGTGACCTTGCGGGCGTCGCGGCAGGCGCGGAACTTGATCAGCGGCGTCATGATGCGCGCGAGCCTGGCACCCTCGGCCTCGCCGCGGTTGGCGCGGTCGAGCGCATCCGCGGTCAGGAACATCATGCTGCGCGCCTGTTCAGTCCACACCAGCATCTTGGCGAGCTGGCGGCGCATCAGCGGCAGCTCGATCAGCCGCTTGCCGAACGCCTGGCGGCGGCGGGCGATGAACAGCGCCTCGCTGGTGGCGCGCCGCATCAGACCAGCGGCCCGCACCCCGTTCGACAGCCGCGAGTTGTTGACCATGTCGGCCATCTGGTGGAAGCCGCGGCCACGCTCACCGACGAGATAGGCCTCGGCACCTTCGAGACGGATCTCGCCGCTCGCCATCGAGCGGGTGCCGAGCTTGTCCTTGAGTCGCAGGATGCGATAGGCGTTCGGCGTGCCGTCGCCGCGGATCCTGGGCAGCAGAAACAGCGACACGCCCTTCAGTCCCGGCGCATCCTCGCTCCGCGCCAATACCATCGCGAGGTCGGCGTCGGCGTTGGAGCAGAACCACTTGTCGCCGGTCAGCTGCCAGGTGCCGTCTGCCTGAAGCGTAGCGCGCGTCGCGGTGGCGGCGACGTCGGAGCCTGCGCCCTGCTCGGTCATGAACATCGCGCCCTGGGTCAGCTCGTCGAAATCGAGGGTCGTCAGACGCTCGATGAAGCGGCCGACGAGATTGGGATCGCCGTAGCGCTTCAGGGTGCGGGTCAACGAATCCGTCATGCTGACCGGGCACATCAGGCCGAACTCGGCCTGTACGAACAGGTAGGTCAGTGCATACTTCGCCGCGGGCGGCATCGGCTCGGCCCAGCCGAGCGCGCCGCGATGCGACACCGCCGCGAGGCCGAGTTCGGCGAACGCCAGCTTCTCCATCTCGACATAGGCCGGATGCTTCTCGACGACATTGCAGTCCTCGCCGGTACGTCGGCGGACGCTGAGCGTCGGCGGATTGTGATCCGCGATCGCAGCGAGCTCGTCGAGACGGCCGCCCGCGAGGCCGCCGAGGCGATCGAAGGTCGGCGCGAGATGCCGGAACAGCGCGTCCGGCAGATAGTGGCCGAACAGCGCCGCGGAATCACGGTCGGCGCGATAGAGGTTGAGACCGCGCGAATCGGGGATCGGGCCAGCGAGATCGAGATCGGCCTTCATGGCGGTGCCTCCGGTGAACGGTTTCCCGCCATGGTCGCGCGGCGGATCGATAGCGTCCAATACTAATTTCCGTGCTATTGATACATCAGACGTATGGATTGGAGTCGGACATGGACCTTCGCCAGCTACGCTACTTCGCGGTGCTCGCCGAGGAGAAGCATTTCGGCCGCGCGGCGCAGCGGCTGGCGTTGTCGCAACCGCCGCTGAGCACCGCGATCCGCCAGCTCGAGGCCGAGATCGGCGCGAAGCTGTTCGCGCGCACCAGCCGCCATGTCAGCCTGACGCCTGCCGGCGTTGCGCTACAGCGCGAGGCGCAGGTGCTGCTGCGCCGCGCCGACGAGGCCCGCGCGCTGGTGAAGGCGGTGGCGGAGGGCCATGGCGCGCGCTTTCGCGTCGGCTTCGCCGGATCGATGCTGTACCGCGGCCTGCCGGCGCTGCTCGCCGATGTCGGCACCCTCGCGCCGGACATCGAGCTGACCTTGCAGGAGCTCAACTCGACCGAGCAGATCGAGGCGTTGCACCGCGACGAGATCGACCTCGGCTTCATCCACGGCCGCAGCACGCCCGACGGTCTCGACGGCTTCCGCTATCACGCCGAGCCGTTCGTCGCCTGCGTGCCCGACGGCCATGCCGCTGCGCGCGCCCGCACGCTGCGCCTGACACGGCTGCAGCACGAGGATTTCGTGCTGTTCTCTCAGCGGGTGTCGCCGGACTATTTCCAGTCGGTGATGGCGATCTGTCTCGCCGCCGGCTTCATGCCGCGGGTGCGCCACGAGGTGCGCCACTGGCTGAGCGTGGTGTCGTTCGTCGCCAACGGCCTCGGCGTCGCGCTGGTGCCGCGCACGCTCGCGACCTCGCATCTCGCCGGCGCCACCTTCGTGCCGATCGAGCGCAGCGACATTCTCTCGGAGACATGGTGCGTGTGGAAGGCCGGCGAGGCGCGCCCTGCGCTGGACAAACTCATTCACGCCGCGCGCGCACGCTCACGCGCGCTGAAACAGCCTTTCCGCAGTTGAAACAGTAGCGCAACTGCCGAGTCGCGCGAAGCGACTTCGACGCAGCCGTTCGAAGATGGCCGCCGGCCGGCAGCACGATGACATTCCCGTGATTGGCTTGTTTTGATGCAACCAATGCCGCGTGGCCGTGCGTTTCCCACGATGGAACCGAAGAGCGGCCGTCGATCGCGCCATGCGGATCGGCGGTCGCATCATGATCAGCACTATTGGCACGATTGATGCTTCGCTCTTCGTCCAAGGAGGTGATGTGATGCGCACAGTCATTTTCTTGGCCCTCACCCTCGGGCTTGCTACGCCGGGCCTTGCCGTCGCCCATGACGCCGACGGCCGGCCCAACTGGATCGCGGAGGGCGCCTATAAGGGAAAAGACGGAGTCCACTGCTGCGGTCCGACCGACTGCGAGATGCTGGACTCCCGTGACGTGCAGGTGCGGCCTGACGGCATCTGGCTCGCGCGTTTCAAGGAGTTGGTGCCGTTCGACCAGGCGACGCCGAGCGAAGACGGCAAGATCTGGCGCTGCCACAGCCTGAGCGGCGAACGGCGCTGTTTCTTCATGGGGTACGGCACGATGTAGCGCGTCCGGCTCGCCGCGCCGGGATCAGTACCCCAGCGCCATGCCGTCCTTGCGATGGTCGCTGGCGCCGAGCAGCACGCCGCGGGCGTGATCGATGTAGATCGCCTGACAACCGCCGAGCGGGGTCTCCACCCACTCCAGCCTGTGCCCGCGTCCGGTCAGATCGTCGCCGATCGCGCGCGCGATCGTCGGCTCCAATTGCAGCACGCCATCGATGGCGAACGACCGCGGCGCGTCCGACGCCGACTGGATGTCCATCCCCAGATCGAACACGTTGGACAGAAACTGGGCGTGGCCGGTCGCCTGATAGTGGCCGCCCATCACCCCGAACGGCATCACAGCCCGGCCATCCCTGACCACCATGCCGGGAATGATGGTGTGCATCGGTCGCTTGCGCGGTGCCAGCGCATTGGGATGGGACGCGTCGAGCCGGAAGCCCCAGCCGCGGTTGTGCAGCAGCACCCCCGATTGCGGTGCGTAAATGGCGCTGCCGAACGCGGCGAACAGCGAATTGATGAACGACACCGCGTTGAGATCGCGGTCGACCACGGTGAGGTACACCGTGTCGCGATGGGCGACCTCGTCCCAGTCGGCGGCGCTGGAAGCGCGCGCCGGCGAGATCGTGCCGCGCAGCCGGCCGATGAACGCATCGCCGGTGAAATGCGCCGCATCGAGCGGTCCGAACGCCGGATCGCAGAAATAGGCGTCGCGGGCGCGATACGCCGCCTTGGTCGCCTCGGCCAGCAGATGAATGCGATCGGCTTCGCTCAGCGATCGCAACGCGTCGCCCTCCAGCATGCGCAGGATCATCAGCGCCGCGAGCCCTTGCCCGTTGGGCGGACACTCGTAGACGTCGTGGCCGCGATAGCGCGCCGTGATCGGCGTCACCTCGTCGCCGCGATGGGCAGCGAAGTCTGCCGCCGCGTGGCAGCCGCCGAGCTGGCCGAGCACCGCGGCGATCTCGTCCGCCACCTCGCCTTCATAGAAGGCGTTGCGGCCCTCGCGGGCGATGCGCCGCAGCGTGCGACCAAGCGCCGGCTGCGCGCGCCGCTCGCCGGTCTCCGGCGCGTGGCCACCGGGCAGAAACTGCGCCGCCGCGGCGGCGTTGCCCTGCAGCTTGGCGCGGAAGCGCTGCCAGTCGAAGGCGACGCGCGGCGTGATGCGAAAGCCGTTCTCGGCCGCATCGATCGCCGGCTGCAGGATGCGCTCCAGCGGCAGCGAGCCATGAGCGGCATTGAGATGGCACCAGGCGTCGACCGCCCCGGGGATGGTCACCGCATCGGCCGACGTCGGCGCGATCTGGCTGAGCCCGGCACGCGTCAGGCGCTCCAGCTCGGTCGCCGCGGGCGCGCGGCCCGAGCCGTTGTAGGCCACCGGCACACCGCCGGCCCGGGCATAGAGCACGAAGCAGTCGCCGCCGATGCCGGTCATCGCCGGCTCGACCACGCATTGGACGGCCACGGCCGCAATCGCCGCGTCCATGGCATTGCCGCCGGCCTGCAGGATGGCGAGCGCTGCCTGCGTCGCCTGCGGATGCGAGGTTGCGGCCATGCCGCGCTCGCCGACCGCCAGCGACCGGCCTGGAGTCATGAAATCACGCATGCGGCGTCTCCCTTGCGATGGTGCGGCTCACCCGCTCAGAGCATCGGCAGATGGTGTGGCTTCGGGCCGCGCGGAAAAGCGGCGTCGAGCGCGGCGATGTCGTCCGCGCCCAGCACCAGGCGCAGCGCCGCCGCGTTGTCGGCGGCGTGGGCGGCCGAAGCCGCCTTCGGAATCGGAAACACCGACGGGCGCCGCGCCAGGAACGCCAGCGCGATCTGGCGCGGTGTCGCCTGGTGACGCGCGGCGATCTGCGCCAGCACCTTGCCGCCCGCGGAGCGCGGCGGCGGAAAGTCGTTATGGCCGAACGGCGAATAGGCGACCACGGCGACGCTTTCACGTTCGCACCACGGAATCACCGCATGCTCGATGGCGCGCTCGTTGAGATGGTAGAGCACCTGATTGCAGGCGATGCGGCCCGGTCCGGCGATCGCCAGCAGTTCGTCGAGATCCTCGACATCGAAATTGCTGACGCCCCAGGACCGGATCTTGCCCGCCGCGACCAGTTGCTCAAGCGCGGCGACGGTGTCTTCCAGCGGATGGTTGCCGCGCCAGTGCAGCAGATAGCAGTCGAGCCGGTCGGTCTTCAGCCGCGCCAGCGAACGCTCGCAGGCGGTGACCGTGCCGCGGCGCGAAGCGTTGCTCGGCAGCACCTTGGACACGAGGAAGCAGTCGTCACGGCGGCGGGCAATCGCCTCGGCGATCACCAGCTCGGCATCGCCATACATCTCCGCGGTGTCGATATGGGTCATGCCGAGGTCGAGCCCGCGGCGCAGGCTCTCGACCGCGGCCTTGCGGTCGCCGCTGTCGATGTACCACGTCCCCTGCCCGATGACGGAAACGGCATGGCCGGTCAGGCCGAACGGGCGGGTCGAGGATACCATGGGCATTCACACGAAGGCAGGTCCGTCGGGTGCGTGATTCGCACCCCGCGGAACGTTGAGACGGGCGGGCGGGGCTCGATCGGCGATGATCGAGGCCGGCGCATCCTATGTCCCGGGGAAGGCCTTCGCAATGTCCGGCCCTGTTCCCCACGGCCATGTGACGAGGCGGATCAGGCGGCGCCGACGAACAGGCCATGGGCCTGCCGGACGTTGTCGAGGAACTGGCCGACGCTGTGGCGCCAGGTGAAGCGGAGCGCATGGTCGCGGCATTTGTCGCGGGGAATGTCGAGCGCCTGCAGCGCGGCGCGCCGCAGATCGCGATCGAGACAGCCGCAGCCGGATTCGCCGACGACGTCGAGCGGCCCCATCACCGGAAACGCCGCCACCGGCACGCCGCTGGCCAGCGCCTCGAGCAACACGATGCCGAACGTGTCGGTGCGGCTCGGAAACACGAACACATCGGCCGCCGCATAGACCTCGGCCAGGGCTTCGCCGGTACGCAGGCCAAGGAAATGCACGTCGGGAAAGCGCTCGGGCAGACGATCGCGCAGCGGGCCATCGCCCACCACCACCTTGGAGCCGGGCAGGTCGAGGGCAAGAAACGCCTCGACGTTCTTCTCCACGGCAAGGCGGCCGACGAACAGGAACACCGGGTGTGCAAAGCGCTGGCGCGACCGCGGGCGCGGGCGGAACAGCTCGGCGTCGACGCCGCGCGACCATGGCATCAGCTTGCGGAAGCCGTGCGCCGCAAGATCGCGCGCCAGCGTCGGCGAGCCGACCATGGTGCCCTCGCCGCTGTTGTGAAAGCGCCGCAGCGTCGCATAGCTCAGAGCCAGCGGCACCGGCAGGCGCGCCGCGAGATATTCGGGGAAACGGGTGTGATAGCTGGTGGTGAAGGCGTGGCCATCCCGGCGGCAGACATGGCGCGCCGCCCAGCCGATCGGCCCTTCGGTGGCGATGTGCACGGCATCGGCGCGCGACGTCGCGATGGCGCGGCGCACCGTGTCGGGCCACGGCCAGGCCAGGCGGATTTCCTTGTAGCCGGGCAGCGGCACGGTCGGAAAATCATCCGGCGTGAGAAAGGCAACCTCGGCGCCGAACGCCGGCGCCTCGCGCGCCAGATGCTCGAGCGAGCGCACCACGCCGTTGACCTGCGGCCGCCACGCATCGGTGACCACGAGGATGCGCATCACGCCGCCCGCGCCAGCGGCGTGACCGCCGCGGCGCGCTGATGCTGCGGCCGCGGCCAGTGCACGATCTCGAACCGACCATCGGCATGCTCGACCACGGCGGAGCATGATTCCACCCAGTCGCCGGTGTTGATGTAGCGCACCCCGAAATCATCGTGCATCACCGGATGGTGGATGTGGCCGCAGATCACGCCCTGCACGGCATGGCGCTGCGCCGCCGCGCACAGCTCCTGCTCGAAACGGCCGATGTGACTGACGGCTTTCTTGACGCTGACCTTGGCCCACGCCGAGAACGACCAGTACGGCAGACCGCAGCGTGCACGCAGGCGGTTGAGGCCGGCGTTGAGCACCAGCGCGGCGCGATAGGCCCAGTCGCCGGCCAGCGCCAGCCAGCGCGCGCGCCGCACCACGACATCGAACTGGTCGCCATGGATCACGAGATAGGCGCGACCGTCGGCGCCGTGGTGGATGGCGTGATCGACCAGTTGCACGCCGCCGAACGCCACCCCGGCATGGGCCCGCAGGAACTCGTCGTGATTGCCCGGCAGATAAACGACACGCGTGCCACGGCGCGCATGGCGCAGCAGCTCGTGCACCACGTCCTGGTGCGCCTGCGGCCAGTACCAGGCGGCGTTGAGGCGCCAGCCATCGAGGATGTCGCCCACGAGATAGAGCGTCTCCGGCTCGTAGCGGCGCAGGCAGGCGAGCAGCAGTTCGGCCTGGCTGCCATGGGTGCCGAGATGGGCGTCGGACACGAACAGCGCCCGCACCCGCACGACGTCCTGCGGCCGGATCACTGTTTCCGCCTGCGGCGCGCTGCATGGAGAATCGAGCAGTTGGGAGGCTCGGCGCGGCGTGGCGATCGCCGCGGTCTCGCGCAGCAGCGCCGCCATCACGCTGGCGAGCCCGGCCATCGCCTGCGAGGCATCGCGTGCGACGGTCCGGCGCACGGCGGCACGCTGCCAGCCGATGCCGGCCGCGAAGGCGAGTAGCGCCAGCGCGGCGCCCCAGTAGCGCCCGGCCACCATGGTGCTCGCGACCTGGTGGCCCGACAGCAGGATCGCCGCCAGCATGATGGCGCCCGGCAGTGCCGAGCGCGACAACAACAGCTTCATGTCCACCTCCACATCCGAAACGCCCCGGGCTCGAGGGCCGTCCGGCGTCAGCCGCGATCTGCGGCGAACGCACGACGATGCGCCGCCCGGGACCGGCACATCCGCACCGTCATAAAAATCAGAGTCTCGGCGGCGATGAGCACGATCGCGGTCCAGAAGCCGACTTGCGCCGCATCGTGACCGCTGTTGCGCAGCAGGTAGCCGAGACACAGAAACGGCACGTTCCAGATCAGCGTGCCGATCGCCGTCGCTGCCACGAAGGTGAGCGGTTCGAGCCGCAGCACGCCCGCCGGCAAGGACAGATAGACCCGCGCCATCGGCACGGTCTGGCCGAGCAGCGTGACCCAGAAATGGTTGTTGCGATAAGCCTCGGTGAGGCGAGCGTAGAGCGCCGGCTTGAGAAAAGCGAATTTACCGAACCGCGCCACGAGACGGGTGACGCGCGCATCGCCGAGCACGCAGCCGATGCCATACCAGCCGCAGGCGCCACCGAGCGATCCGAGCGCGGTGGCGAGCACCATCAGCGCGAGGCCCACGCCATCCGCGGCGCTCATGCCGATCAGCATCAGCAGCACATAGGACGGCAGCACCGGCACGAATTTTTCGGCGAAGGCAAGACCGGCGATGCCGACGAGACCGCAGCCGAGCCAGGCGGCAAAGAAGCTGGACGGATCCATGCGTGCCTCTCAGCCAGCCTGCTGGCGCCGCGAGATGCGGTAGACCGAAGCCGGCGGCACGTTGCGCATCGTCTGGCCGATACGCACCGCCTCGAGATCGAGCGCCTGCAGGATCGCATCCGGCACCGGACAACGCGGACCATAGGTGATCTGGTAGAACGCGCCGTTGGGACGCAGATAGCGGAATGCACCGGTCAGGATCGCCGTGACCTTGCGCGGCGGCATCGTCAGCAGACCCAGTCCGCTGATCACCGCCCCGACCGCGCCCGGCTCGAACAGCTCGTACTTGCCGATCCACGCCGCATCCATCCACAGGATGCGCGCCTGCGGAAAGCGCTCCAGCAGCAGGCGCACGAAGTCGGAGCCATATTCGATCAGCGTCAGGTCCTGCTCGCGCACGCCGCGCTCGAGCAGGGCATAGGTGAAGGGTCCAGTGCCCGGCCCCAGCTCGATCACGGGTCCGGTTCGCGCATCGATGTCCTGCGTCATCAGCGCGGCGGCCGCCGGCCCCGACGGCGCGACCGCGGCGACACGGATGGGATTGCGAACCCAGGCGGACAGAAACGGCATTACGTCGGCAAGCGGCATTGCGATTTTCCATGCAGGGGCGATGCCGGCCGACGGATGTCGGCCGGGGCGTCTTGAACCGATCGAAAACGCTGCATCCGGCAGCCGCCGCGGGGTCCGGAATCCGACTCACCGCAGGATCGGCCCGTGTGTGGTCCCATGCCGACGTTGCGGCAAACTGTCGTTCCCGACGATCGCATGCGAATTATCATCAGGCGCTACGTCCGTTCCGCCGCAAGGATGCCGTAATGCGGTGTCGTTAAATGCGGCGCGCATATCGGGCGCGGGGACCGAAAGACCTAATCGATGCGAATTCTGTTGGTGGAGGACCAGCCTGAAATGGCCTCCGCGTTGCGCGTCGCACTCACGCGCCATGACATGGTGATCGACCATGCGCTCAACCTGTCCGAAGCCGAGATCTTCGCCGCCGACGGCAATCACGACGCCGTCGTGCTCGATCGCCGGCTGCCCGACGGCGATGGGCTGTCGCTGGTGCCGAAGCTGCGCGCCAGCGGCAACGCAGTACCGGTGCTGGTGCTGACCGCCCGCGCCGATCTCGCCGACCGCATCGCCGGTCTCGACAAGGGCGCCGACGACTATCTCGCCAAGCCGTTCGCCCTCGAAGAGCTGCTGGCGCGGCTGCGGGCGCTGCTGCGCCGCCCCGCCAACATGCGCTCGGACGTGGTGCGGGTCGGCCGCCTCGCCTTCGACCTCACCCATCGCGAGGCCAGCGTCGACGGCACCGCGATCGAGCTGCCGCGGCGCGAACTGCTGGTGCTGGAGACGCTGGTGCGCCGCATGGGGCGCATGGTGCAGCGCGGCTCGCTGATGGAGGCGGTGTTCGGCCTCGATGACGACGTCCAGCCCAACGCGCTCGACACCCACATCTCCCGCCTGCGCCGCAAGCTCACCGACGCCGGCGCCGGCGTGACCATCAACGGCGTGCGCGGGGTCGGCTATCTGCTGCGTGAGACGCCGCCGTGAGCGTGCTGCGGCCGCATTCGCTGAAATGGCGCCTCGTCGGACGCCTCGTGGCGATGCAGACCGTGATGCTGACGCTGCTGGTGATGCTGATCCTGCCGGTCACCGCGGTGCTGTGGCGCAGCGGCCTGCTCGACAGCTATGAGGGCAGCACTCTCGACATCCTCAAGGAGGCGATCGCCCGTGACAGCGCCGGCCGTCTCATCGTCCACACGACCTCCGATCTCGCCACGCTGAAGGCCGAAGTGTCCGACCTGTGGTTCGTGGTGCGCGACACCCAGGGTCAGCAACTGACCGAAGGCACCATCCCGCCGGACTTCGAACCGATCGCCCGTGCGCTCGACCATGTGAGCGACGCGCGGCTCGGCTTCGGCGAGGGCCTGCCACCGGCCGGCGTCGTCAAATGGGTCGATACCGAAGCGGGCAAGGTGCAGATCCTCACCGGCACGCGCGGCCGCATGTCGGTGCGCAAGATCTTCTCGGTGACGCAACTGCTGTTCCTCAACGTCATCCTGCCGCTGGTGGTGCTGATGGCGCTGGCGACGCTGGTGGCGACGCCGCTCGTCGTGCGCCGCGCGATCGCCGGGCTGCGCCAGACTGCCCTGCAGGCCGAGAAGATCGACATCGACCGGCGCGGCCTGCAGCTGCCGCTCGACACGGTGCCGGCCGAAGTCGAACCGCTGGTACGCGCGATCAACGGGGCGCTGGCGCGGCTCGACAGGGGCTATGAGCGCCATCGCCGCTTCCTGACCGATGCCGCCCACGAGCTGCGCACGCCGATCGCCATCCTCTCGACCCGCGTCTCGTCACTGCCGCCGGGCCCGGAGAAGGCACGGTTGCTGGAGGACGCCACGCGATTGACGGTGATGACCGGACAGTTGCTCGACCTGCAGCGCCTCGACCAGAAGGCCGACCCATTCGGCCCGGTCGAGCTGGTCGCGCTGGCGCAGCGCGTGGTGATCGACCTCGCGCCGCTCGCCTTCAACGCCGGCTATGAAGTGGCGTTCGAGCCGCAGGCCGAGACCGTCACCGTGAAGGGCGACACCACCTCCATCGAGCGCGCCCTGACCAACCTCGTGCAGAACGCCATCGACCACGGCGGCCGCCGCGGCACCATCACCATCACCGTGACCCGCGACGGCCGCATCGAGGTCGCCGACGAGGGCGACGGCATCCCGGCCGGCGAGCGCGAGCATATCTTCGAGCCGTTCTATCGCCTGCAGGAGGGCGGCCGGGGCGCGGGCCTTGGCCTCGACCTTGTCCAGAAGATCATGCACCTGCACGGCGGGCGCATCGAAGCCGACGCCAGCCGCTCCGGCGGCGCGTGCCTGCGCCTCATCTTTCCGGCGGCAGAGACCACGGTCTCCACGCCTGCGGTCGCCCAGGTCGCGACCGCGTAAGACCGCCCCATGGGTCCCCTCAGGCGCCTCGTCTGGCTGTGCGCGCTACCGCTGTTCGCTGCGCTCGCGATCGTTGGCCTGCCGCCGCCCCAGATCATCCGCCCCCACCCGCTCCAACAGCATCAGGAAGAGACGGTGCGGCTGGAGCGGTGACGGCGACGCCGGGGATTGCTGATTCGCTCTACGATGATAATGGCGCGGCGGGATTGGCCGCATGGTTTGTCGTGACGCCATCCTTTTCGCGCCGCGCTCCCCTCACTCACCGGGAGCGAGGCGGCCCTGCGGCAGCGGCGCCGGGCGGCGCAGCCGGCGGCGTGACAGGTAGAGCAGGACGCCGGTGACGACGAACAGCGGCATCAGCGCCGCCGCGATCATGAACGCCAGCCGGCCGGGCCAGCCCAGCACGCTGCCGCGGTGGATGTCGAGCACCGCCGCGAGAACGCGCTCGCCGAAGGTCTTGTCGGCATAGATGTCCGATACCATCAGGCGGCCGGAGGCGGCATCGATGCGGAATTCGTCACGCACGCTTTCGAGCGAGGCGTCAGGCGACCACGACCGCACCCGCACCACCGTGCCGGCCTGCAACGTCAGCTGCGCCGTGGCGTAGTGCGTGCCCTGCTCATGCAGGAACGTCGCCCATGCCCGGTCGAAGCCCGGTGACGCCGCCTCCGGTGCCGCAGCGGCGCGTGGCGCTTTCTTTTGCATCGGCGCGGCCGTCGCCGCCGGGCGCGCCAGCAGCCATTTCGCGCCGTCCTTGTACCACTCGAACGAGTACCACAGGCCGGTGAGCGTGAAGACGAAATAGACCGGCAGCACCCAGGTGCCGACGACCGCATGCAGCGAACGCTGGAAGCCGCGGCCACGCAAGGCCAGCTCCGGCTTCAACCATGCCCGCGCGCTGCGGGACCGGCGCGGCCAGCGCAGCACGAGGCCGGTGATCAGCATCGCGAGAAGGCACAGCGCCGTCGTGCCGGTGATCGTGCGGCCATAGCCGTTGCCGTCGCCGGACAGCAGCAGCCAGCGGTGCAGCTTGCGCACGGTGGCGAAGAAATCCTCGCCGCGCGGCACGCCGAGCACCCGCCCGTCATGGGGATCGACATAGAGCGACGATGGCCGCGCCCCGCCGCCGGAGCGCGCGAAGCGCAGGTGCACCGCGGCAGCGCGATCGCTCGACATCGTCACGCCGGAGACCTTGTCGAGGTTGTAGGGTGACGGCAGGCGCGCGATCAGCTGGTCAGGCGTCAGCGCCGGCGCCTCGCGCGGCTCGACCTTCTCCAGCCCCGCATTCAGCGCCGCAACGATCTCGTCTTCGAACGCCATGGTCGCGCCGGTAAGCCCGACCACGGCCATGACCAGCCCGAGCGCCAGTCCCACCACGGAGTGGATGCGCAGCAGGACTGCCTTGACGAAATGTCCCCGGCTACTCATCGAAGCCGACCTTTTTGACGAGGGCGACCGCAGCCTGCTGGTGGGTCGCGATGACATCGATCGGCAGGGCGTCGGCGGCGAAGACGCCGATGTCGTTGACGATCGGCGCGCGCTCCGCCGCGGCAACCACGGGATATTCGAGCTCGGCGGCGGCGAAGACGGTCTGGGCCGCCGGCGTTGCGAGGAATTCGACGAAGCGCTGCGCCGCGGCGCGGTGGGGCGCGTGTCGCGCGATCGCGACCGCGGTGAGGTTGACATGCGTGCCGCCGCCCCTGAAAGCCGTCGGTACCGCCCTGACCTGCTCCGCCCATACGCGCCAGTCGTCGCCGTCGCGCCCGTCCCGCAGTTGCGCCAGCGCGACGGTGTTGCCGATGCCGATGGCGCAGCCGCCCTCGGCGATGGCACGGATGACGTCGTTGTCCTTGCCGGCCGGCTTGCGGGCAAGATTGGCCTTGAGGCCACGCAGCCAGGCTTCGGTGGCGTCCGCACCATGCTGGGCGAGGAAGGCGGCGATCAGCGCGATGTTGTTCTGGTGCAGCGGCGAGCGCATGCACAGCCTGCCGCGCCAGGCCGGACCCGCGAGATCCTCGTAGTCGATCGGCCCAACGGCGCTGTCCTTGCGCGTCATGACGACCCGGGGCCGGACCGCCAGCGCTGCCCACTGGCCATCGCCGCCGCGCAAATTGGCCGGCACAGCGGCGTCGAGCACCGCCGACGCCAGTGGCTGCGTCAGTCCGTGGCGGACGAGTTGTGTCGTCTTGTCGAGGCCGATCGTCAGCAGCACGTCGGCAGGCGACCCTTCGCCTTCTGACGTCAGGCGCTTGACGAGATTGTCCGCAACGAATTCGACGCGAACGGTGTCGCCGCTCGCCGCGGTGAAGGCGGCCACGACGGGCGCGATCAGGTTGGCTTCACGGATGGAATACACCGTGATCTCGTCCGCACGAGCGGATGCGAAGCCCCCGACGATCGCGCAGGCCAGCGCGGCCACGCGCCCAAGGGCTCGCGCGCCACCGCCCCGCACCGACGGCGGGAGCGTCCAACCACGGGGGCCAGCGGTCGCCACTAGAACTTCACCGTCGCTGACAATGACACGCGCCGCGCGTCGCCCATCGCCACGAAATACTGGCTGACCGCCGAGGGATAATAGACGGTGTCGAACAGGTTCTTGACGTTGAGCTGGTAGACCACCGGCACGTTCTGCAGCTTCGTCTCGTAGCTCGCGAAGATATCGGCGACGACATAGGACGGCAATGTGAAGGTGTTGGCGGAATCGCCGGCCCGTTTGCCGACATAGTGCGCGCCACCGCCGAGGCGCAGCCGGCCCGGCAGCGCATCGAGGAAGTCGTAGACCAGATACAGCGATGCGGTGTTCATCGCGACGTTCTGCAGCGCTTTGCCGACCAGCGTCGGGTCTTCGGTGACCCGCGCATCGGTGTAGCCGTAGCTGCCGATCAGGCTCCAGTTGTCGCTGAGCCGGCCGGTGACGTCGAACTCGACGCCGCGCGAGCGCACCCGGCCCGCCGTGCGGTATTCGACAATGCTGGTCGAGGTGTTGAGCTGCGACACCAGCACGTTCTTTTTGTCGATGTCGTAGAACGCCAGCGTGCCCGACAGGCGGTTGTTGAGATCGAACTTGACACCGGTCTCCCACTGCACGCCCTCCTCGGGCGCGAGATTGGAGCCGATCACCACGCCGCCGGTGAGCGGCGCAATGGTCGAGGTCGGCTTCAGCGACTGGGTGTAACTGCCGTACAGCGAGACCTGTTTGTTGAGCTTGAGGATGACGCCGGCGAGCGGCAACGCCTTGTCGCCGGA
Source organism: Bradyrhizobium sp. U87765 SZCCT0048 (assembly GCF_018131225.1). Taxonomy (GTDB): domain Bacteria; phylum Pseudomonadota; class Alphaproteobacteria; order Rhizobiales; family Xanthobacteraceae; genus Bradyrhizobium_A. The sequence continues at coordinate 642,359 of NZ_JAFCMM010000002.1, forward strand.
CAGATCGGTGTTGGCCTTGAACGGCCGGCCGCGGCCGGCGAGCTGCTCGTATTCCATGTAGCGCACGCCGCCGACCACGGCGAGACGGTCGGTGAGATGCAGCGTGTCCTGCAGGAACACGGCGCGGGTGCCGAGCTTGTCGGTCTGGTCGCTGTCGCTCGCCGACACCGTCGTGCCCGGCTGCAGCAGGCCATAGACCGGGTTGTACATGTTGAAGACGTTTGGCGTCGCCTGGCGGATCAGGTCGCGACGGTAGATGACGCGATACTGGGCGTCGCCGCCGATCACGACGTCGTTGCGCAGGCCGCCGAGCCAGAACGCGCCCTGCAGATAGGCGGTGCCGTAGCTGACGTTGCTGAGCGCTCCCTGCGTACCGTCGTTGCTGCGCGTGACGATGCCGCTGACGGGATTGATGCCGGTGATGCGCAGCTGGTTCGCGCCGTAGGACTCGGTGTTGTAGCTGTAGCCCGCGTAGAGCTTCCAGTCCTGGTTGAGACGGTGCTCGACCGAGGCCTGCACCAGATCGGACGTGCCCCACATGTTGTTGTAGGGCTCGTCGAGGCGACGCGTCTTCGGGAGTGCGAGAGGCGTCATGGTACGCGGATCGAGCGAGGTGCCGCGGTCGAACGGATAGATGAAGTCGCGGTGCTCGTAGTTGAGCTGGATGGTGGTGTTGCCGCCATACCAGGCCAGCGAGGGCGCGATGAGCGTCTCGCGGCGCTGGCCGAAATTGCGCCAGTAGTCCTCGTCGACATTGTCGAGGATGAAGCGATAGGCGAGCCCGTTGGCGCCGATCGGCCCGGTGAGGTCGAGGGTGCCGTTGAAGCCGTTCTTGCCGGCGCCGTAGGTCGAGCCGAGCAGCGTGACCGAGCCGTGCTGATAGAGGTCTGGGCGCTTGCTGATGGTGTTGACGACGCCGCCGGGGTCCATGATGCCGTACAGCAGCGACGCCGGGCCCTTCAGCACCTCGACGCTGTCGACCGCGGCATTGAGGCTGCGGCCCTGCACCAGCGGCATGCCGTTGCGCATGATCGAGCCGTCGCGGTTGTCGCCGAAGCCACGGCGCATCACCGCGTCCTGGGTGCCGGCCAGCGTGTTGGTCTGGGTGACGCCGCTGACATTGACCAGCGCGTCGTCGAGGTTGCGCGGCAGTTGATCCTTGAGGACCTGCGAAGGCACGACATTGACGACCTGAGACGTATCGAGCGGCGACGCGCCGCTGCGCAGCGTGGTCGCGCTGGGCATCGCGCGGTAGCCGAGCTTGGCTGTTTCCAGAGCCGCCGCGGCGGCGGCCGCGCGCTCCGATGGCGTCGGCGCCGCGGCGGCGGCAGGCGCCGCGGTCCGGCTGCGCTGGCGCGCGGCCGCCTGGGCGCGGCGTGCGGGCGATGCCGACGCCTGCGTCGTCTTCGGCTTCTGCCGTGGCGCATCGACCGTCACAGCCGGCAGCGGCATGTGCGACTGGGCCTGCGCAACCACTGGCACGAAAATATCGGCCAGCAGGAATGCCGCACCGATCATATATCCCGCATGGCTCTTGTCGGCATGATGGTGGCGATCGTCGACGGAGAGGCGATGAGGTCTGCGCGGCACGTTGTTTTTGCTTTCGGCTCGGAATGCTTGTTCGCGGCAGGCCGTAGCAGCCGACGCGCATGCCGAAAACCTTGCGCAGACTTGAATCGCTCTAAGCAACGCGCGCCTGCACATCGCGGTGGCAAACCACGGTCGTGACGACGATCATCATGATGAAATTGATCGCATCGCCACGCCCGACGGACAAAATGTCGCAGCATCGCGCGCGAGCCCTGCGGCGGCGCATGCGCGTCGACGCGCGCTTCGTGTTGCGAAGCGCAGCCACTGCGCGCTGTCGCGATCATGGAGCGTGTCATCCCAGAGCAAACGCCGCGCGCCAACCTCGTCGCCTCGACAGGCGCGCAACGTGGCGCTCCGGGACACATCATGAAGGGATGGACGCGACAGCCTGCAACTCCCGGCACGATCCGCGGGATCGGCGAATGCTGCGGCCTGTCGCGAACCTTGAACCGAGAGTGCCTGACAGGCGTGCGGCCTCCCGGGGCATCGGCGGACCCGATCCCGGCCGAAGCAAGCCCGGCGAGGAAGCACAACGATCGTCAGAATCGGATGGGGAGGAGGTCTCTCACGGACCCGAGACGGCGGGGCTCGGAATGGTGGGCGCGACAGGGATCGAACCTGTGACCCCTACGATGTCAACGTAGTGCTCTCCCGCTGAGCTACGCGCCCGAAACCGTGAATAAGGGGTGGCGTCCCTATATCGGCTCAGATCGTCCCAGGCAAGGACCCGGGAGCGGGTTTCTTTGGGGGTCCCGGCAGATCCCATGGGCTCCGGAGCGTTTTTTGCCCCGGAAGACGGCTCAGGCCGCCAGCATCTTGTTCACTTCGCTGACCAGTTCCCGCAGGTGGACCGGCTTGGCCAGCACCTTGGCGTTCTTGGGGGCGTCCGAATCAGAGTTCAGCGCCACGGCCGCGAAGCCCGTAATAAACATGATCTTGATGTCCGGATCGAGCTCGGAGGCCCGCCGGGCCAGCTCGATGCCGTCCATTTCCGGCATCACGATATCGGTCAGCAACATTTCGAACGGCTCTTCCCGCAGCCGCTGGTAGGCCGACAGGCCGTTGTCGTAGGACGAGACCTGATAGCCCGCATTCTCCAGGGCCTTCACCAGGAACCGGCGCATGTCGTTGTCGTCTTCGGCGAGGAGAATCTTGTGCATGGCGTCCGGTACGATTCTGGAGGAAACGATTTGCCCCTTATTTGCCCGATAGAGGGTAAATTTCGGGTGAAGGGGAACAGCCGTTGCCGCGTCAGCTTACGAACATTCCACAGCTGAGCTGAATAAAACATGCACCCCTGCGGCCAAAATGTGCTGTCATCAGCGCCCAGACGGTTCGGCACAGGACCCTACGGAAGGCAGCGCCCTGCATGACCCGCTTTGACGACGGCCTGTCGTCCCCCTTCGAGATCGTCGAGCCGCCCCGCTGGCGGGCGCCGATCATCTTCAACTCGCCGCACTCGGGATCGGTCTACCCGGCCGAGTTCATCGATGCGTCGCGGATCGACGTTGTCGCCCTGCGCCGCTCCGAGGACTCGTTCATGGACGACATGATCGCAGGCCTGTGCGACGACGGGGTCGCGGTGGTGCGGGTCAACTTTCCGCGGTCCTATGTCGACGTCAATCGCGAGCCCTACGAGCTCGATCCCCGGATGTTCAGCGGCCGCCTGCCGAGCTTCGCCAACACCCGCTCGATGCGGGTCGCCGGCGGCCTCGGCACCATTCCGCGTGTGGTCGGCGACGGCCAGGAGATCTATCGCGAGCGGCTCAGCGTCGAGGACGGGCTGAGCCGGATCGAGGCGCTGTACAAGCCCTATCACCGCGCGCTGCGCCGCCTCATCGGCAAGGTGCACGAGATGTTCGGCACCGCCATCCTGGTCGACTGCCACTCGATGCCGTCGATCGGCATTTCGCGCGATGAGCCGCGCCGCCCCGACGTCGTGATCGGCGACCGCTACGGCACCAGCTGCGCGCCGCTGCTGACCGCCGTGGTGGAGGAGACGCTGACGTCGCTGGGCTATACGGTCGGGCGCAACAAGCCCTATGCCGGCGGCTTCATCACCGAGCACTACGGCAATCCGGCCGGCGGGCTGCACACCATCCAGATCGAGCTCAACCGGGCGATCTACATGGACGAGCGCAAGCGCGAGCGGGCCGAACGTTTTCCACAGGTCGCGGCCGATTTCGCCGCCCTCGCCCGCACCCTTGTGGCGCTGCCGCTCGGTAACCTCGGCCCCTTCGAGACCGCCGCCGAATAGCCCGCGCCCGAACGATGGACCCGAACGATGGACAGGACACGCCATCGCGTCCGGACGCCGTAACCGCACGACCTCCGGCACAGCCGGAGAGTCACGACAGACCCCAAGGAAAAGACCCCAAAGAAAAAAGGGCCGCTTGCGAAGGCAAGCGGCCCAAGTCTAGGGAGGAAACGCCCAAGGAGGGCAGCGGTAACGCAAAGCGCTACCGCACCGCAACAATATGCAGCCGCGACGCACAAAATGCAAGGGGAATCGAAACCTTTTGCATGCGATGAGCGCATAACTGATCTGTTGCACTCGCAACCAATTGCGAAATTATTACCCAGCAAATTCAAGGAATTAATTAAAAACAACCCCGCCCTGAGCCATTCAAAAACGCCGAAACCAGCCCCAAATTATGAATATTAATTTCAATTCTTGAGCATTCGAACGCCAAAGATGTGAACGGAAGATCTCTCCCGCCGACCTTTCCGATTCCAATATTTGGCCGCCAGCTCCTGGCCTGCAAGACCATCCAGCGCGCGACCGCCTGATCACGCCACCACCGCCCTCATGACGACACACGCCGTTTATGATTCTAGTGTGGATGGAATCGGCGGCAGCATCGGCGCCGTCGCGCCCTTTCGAACGGCCCTGCCCGGGGAGCCCCTGTGACCCTCGTCGACTTCACCGCCTTCCTCGACCGCCTCGCCTCCGCGTCCGGCGAAACCATCCTGCCTTTCTTCCGCACCTCGCTCGGCGTGGAGAACAAGAACGCCGGCAAGGACCTTGATCCGGTCACCGAGGCCGACCGCGCCGCCGAAGCGGTCATGCGGCGGCTGATCAAGGCCAACTTTCCCCAGCACGGCATCGTCGGCGAGGAGTTTGGCGATGAACGCACCGACGCGGAATATGTCTGGGTGCTCGACCCGATCGACGGCACCAAGTCCTTCATTTCCGGCCTGCCGATCTGGGGCACGCTGATCGCCCTGATGCGCCATGGCGTGCCGGCGTTCGGCATGATGCACCAGCCCTATATCGGCGAACGCTTTACCGGTGACGGCGGCGCGGCGACCTACACGGGACCGTCGGGCAAGCGCAAGCTGGCGGTGCGCCGCTGCGCCTCGCTCGCCGACGCAACGCTGTTCACCACCAGCCCGCGCCTGATGAACGAGACCGACCGCGCCGCGTTCGAGCGTGTCGAGACCACGACCCGGCTGTCGCGCTATGGCGGCGACTGCTATGCGTATTGCATGCTCGCTGCCGGTCATGTCGACCTCGTGGTCGAGACCGAGCTCAAGCCCTACGACATCGCCGCGCTGGTGCCGATCGTCACAGGCGCCGGCGGCATCGTCACGACGTGGGACGGCGGGCCGGCGCAGCACGGCGGCCGCATCGTCGCCGCCGGTGACCCGCGGGTGCACGAGGCCACGCTCAAGATCCTCAACGCCTGACGAGGCTGCGCGGTGTCCGAGCTGCTCACCGGCCGGATCGATTCTGCTCCTGCCGCTGACGGCGCCGACCGGCGTGACCGCATCCGTCTCGCCCCCGGCGCCGCCGGCATCGAGCGGCTGGAAGCGCATCTCCACGGCCAGGCGTTCGCGCCGCATCGCCACGACACCTACGCCATCGGCCTGACCCTCGCCGGCGTGCAGACCTTCAGCTTCCGCGGCCGGCGCTGGCATTGCCTGCCCGGCCAGTGCCAGATCCTGCACCCCGACGAATTGCACGACGGCGGCGCCGGCGACGGCGGCAGCTTCGCCTATCGCATCCTCTATCTTGATCCCGCGCTGCTGCAGGAAGGGCTCGGCGGCCGGCCACTGCCGTTTGTCGCCAATCCGGTGCATGACCTTCCCGGCAGCGCGGCCCGGGAGATCTGGAGCCTCGACGCCGAACTCGACGACGTCGCCCGCACCGACCTCGTGGTCATGGTGGCGCGGCTGCTGACGGACGCCGCAGCCGCCCGCGAGCCCCACGCGGCCACGCTCGCCCTCGACGGCCTCAAACGGGTGCGCGAGCTGATCGCCGCCGATCCCGTCCCGCAGCACGCCATGGCCGAGCTCGAGCAACTCGCCGGCCTCGACCGCTGGTCGCTGGCGCGCCAGTTCCGCGCTGCGTTCGGCACCAGCCCGAGCCGCTTCCGCACCCTGCGGCAGCTCGACCATGCGCGCCGGCTGCTGACGGGCGGCGCGCCGCTCGCCGACGCCGCCGCGGCCAGCGGCTTCGCCGACCAGAGCCACATGACGCGGCAGTTCAAGCGTGCCTTCGGCCTGACGCCGGCGCGCTGGACCGCTGCGCTGTCCTGAGACAGGCCCGTTCAGCGCGCCTGGGCGGTGCGCCGCGCGATCGCCCGCACCACCGCCACCATGTCCTCGCCGCCGAGCCCGAGCGCCTGGGTCTCGCCGTACAGCGCATGACAGACGTCGAGCAGCGGCGAGGCGATGCCCGCGCGCCGAGCCGCTTCGGCGACGAGACGGTTGTTCTTCAGCACATCGGTGATCGAGGCCTGCACGGAGAAGTCGCCGGCCGCAAGCTTGTGCAATTTGACCCGGGAGACGCTGCTTGCCATCGGGCCGGCGTCGAGGACCGCCGTGAACTGCTGCATGTCGAGACCGTGCTGCTCGGCGAAGTGTGCCGCCTCGGCGAGCCCCGTCACCATGGTGATGAGAAACAGGTTGACCGCGAGCTTGGTCAGCAGCGCGGTCGGCACCGCACCGCAGTCGGTCGCGGTGTGGCACATCGGCTGCAGCAACGGCCGCACCTCGGCGACAACAGCTGGCTCGCCCGCGAGCATCGCCACGAGCTGGCCGGCCTCCGCCGGCTTGCGCGAGCCGGACACCGGCGCCTCGACATAATGTCCCCCCGCGGCGCGGATGTCGGCCTCGAGCGCCCGTGAATAGTCCGGCTCGGTCGTCCCCATGTGCACGACGGTGCGGCCCGCCACCATTGCGGCGAACGCCTCGGTACGGCGCCGCAGCACGTCGTCCATCGCCGCTTCGGTCGCGAGCATCAGGATCACGACGCGCGCGGCGCCGAACACCTCGGCGGGCGAGCCGGCGACCCGCGCGCCGGCAGCGCGCAGCCGCTCGCAGCTATCGGCCGAGCGATTCCACACCACGAGGGACGTGCCTGCGCGCACCAGATTGAGCGCCATGGGTTCTCCCATGACGCCGAGACCGATGAAACCGATGTCCATTGCCGTTGTCCTTGCAGCCCCGCATCCTCGTTTGAGCGTCGCCGGTGCGGCCGGAGGTGCCGGCGACGGCGCAACGCTAAGGCCGGCGAACCATGGACGTCTTGAACGGTTGTGCGGCCAGCGTCTGACGCCTCACGACGCCCGCCTCTGCCGTCAGATCGTTGCGCTGCTGCGCAGGTGGCTGACGAGTTGCTGCGCGGGCCTGGACAGGGCCTTGTAGCTGCGCATGCACACCACGAGACGGCGCTGCGTCCAGGCATCGCGCACCCGCACCACCGCGACCTTCATGGTGCGGGCGGCGCGGCGCGCGGCGACCTCCGGCATCATCGCGACCCCGACCCCGGCCTCGACCACCTGGCACACCGCATCGAAGGTGCGGAAGCGCGCCCGCAGGCGCAGGCGGCGGCCAAGCCGCGCGGCATGGCTCGCGATGTGGTCCTGCAGCGCGCTGCCCTCCGACAGGCCGATGAAATCGCGGTCGAGCACATCGTGAAAATCGATCAGGCGGCGGCTGGTGAACTCGTCGCCCGGCGGCGTTACCAGCACGAGGCGGTCATCGCAAAACGGAAACACCTCGAGCGTATCGGGCACGACATGGGCGGCGGCGAGACCGAGATCGGCGACGCCGGAGGCGAGCGCCGGCCCGATATGCGGGCTCTCGCGCTCCTCGACATGGATGCTGATCTGCGGATTGCGCACGAGATAGGCCGCGAGCACCTTGGGCAGGTGCTCGGACATGCCGGCGGTGTTGGCGAGCATGTGGATGGTCGCCTTGGCGCCGCGGGCGTAAGCTGCCAGATCGCCCTGCAGCACTTCGACGTCGTGCAGCACGATGCGGGCATGGTCGAGCAGGCTGAGCCCGGCGGCCGTCAGTTCGACGCCGCGGCGCTCGCGCTGCAGCAACGGCACCCCGAGCGCCTCCTCCATGCCCTTGATCCGCGCGCTGGCCGACGCCAGCGCCAGCGCCGACCGCGCCGCACCATGCGTGATGCTGCGCGCCTCGGCCACGGCGACGAACAACCTGAGATCGACGAGATCGAAACGCACTGCACAGCCTCCTGAGCCTGTACCGCGGACAGGCGACCGCGGCCTGCCTTCGGATCTGCCGAAGGGAAAATGCTGAACCTCCACATTGTGCCCGCGCCCGCGCTGGGTCAATGTACGCATCGACATTCCTGCCCAGGTTCATTTGATGACTTCTGTCTCGCCGTCCCTGCTCGTCGCCATCGCCGCTGTCTTCATGCTCGCCGGCTTCGTCAAGGGCGTGCTCGGCCTCGGCCTTCCGACCGTCGCGATGGGCCTGCTGGCGACGCGCATGCCGCCGTCGCAGGCGCTTGCCATCGTCATCGTGCCGGCCATCGTCACCAACATCTGGCAGACCTTCGTCGGCCCCTATCTGCGCGACATCGTGCGCCGGCTGTGGCCGCTGATGATCTGCACCTGCCTCGGCATCTGGAGCGGCGCCGGCCTGATGACCGGCCCCTATGCCCGCTTCGGCACCATCGTGCTCGGGGGGCTGCTGGTGGTGTATGCCGTGATCGGCCTCGGCAACGTCCGCTTCAGCGTCGCGCGCGCCCATGAGAAGTGGGTCGGCGGCATCGTCGGCATGATCACCGGCCTCGTGTCGGCCGCAACCGGCGTGCAGGTCATTCCCTCGATGCCCTTCATGCAGGCGATCGGCATGGAGAAGGACGAACTGGTGCAGGCCCTCGGCGTGTTCTTCACCACCGCGACGCTGGCGCTATCGTTCAATCTCACCAGCGCCGGATTGCTCACGACCTCCACCGCGCTGCCCGGCCTCCTCGCTCTGCTCACCGCGTTCCTTGGCATGTATATCGGCCAGATCGTCCGGGTGCGGATGGACGCCGTCACCTTCCGCCGCTGGTTCCTGGTCGGCATGGGGGTGCTCGGCCTTTATCTCGCCGCCAACACGCTGCTGACTCTGCACGCTGGCTGAAGCACGTCCTCACGCCTCCACCGGCTCGAGCAGCGACCAGAAGCGCTCGGCCGCGGCGCTTTGGCGGGCGCGCGCCCGGAACAGCCGGATCTCGATGGGAATGTCCCACTCCGGTCCGCCGGCCCGCACCAGGCGCCCCGTGGCGAAATCATCGGACACGACGCTGAGAGGCGACCAGGCGATGCCGCGCCCCTCCCGCGCCATCGCCACCAGTACGGTCGCAACATGGGAGGTGAAGCTCGCATGCAAGAACGCCGGCGGACCGCCGGCGCCGCGCACCGCCGCGACGATGCGGCCCATGCCCGATTCGGCGCTGTAGGCGAGATGAGGCAGCGGCTGCGCCGCATCGCCCGGCAATGAATGACGTGGCTGCCCCGGACGCTCCGGATCGGGCGCACACACCGGCACCAGCAGGTCGTCGCCGAGATGCAGCGAGCGGAACTGGTGCGAATCGAGCTGGGTCCGCGCCGCCGGATGATGATGGCACAGCAGGAACTGGGCCTGGCCCTGCAGCATGATGCGCTCGCACGCCGCCATGGTGTCGGCCACCAGCCGCACGCCGTCACCGAGCGAGGCGCGCTGCTCGACGCCGCGCAGCCAGGCCGGAAAGAACGTCAGCGACAACGCGTTGGTCGCGGCAAACCTTAACGTGCCCGCCGAGGCGCGCGACGCCTCCAGCGCCTCCTCGCGGCCGAGATAGAGCCGCCGCAACGTCTCCTCGGCGACAGGGCGAAATCGCTCGCCCGCCGCCGTCAACGCGACGCTGTGGGTGCTGCGGTCGAACAGCGGCGCGCCGACCCAGTCCTCCAGCGCCCGCACCCGGCGGCTGAACGCGGGCTGCGAGATGTTGCGCCGCTCGGCCGCGCGCGAGAACCCGCCGCAGTCGACGATCGCCAGGTAGTCCTCGAGCCAGCTCAGATCCATCGCGTATGCCTTGTGTGCATCAATTGATCGGGTTTTGGCATTGGCCTGCCGCCGGCACCGGCCGCAGGGTGGAAAGCTGTCAGTTTCCAATGGATTTCCAATGGCTTCCCCACGCACACTGTATGACAAGATTTGCGACGCGCACAGCGTCCGCCGGCTCGACGATGCCGGGCGCATGCTGCTTTACGTCGATCGCACCGTGCTCAACGAGTACACCAGCCCACAGGCGTTCACCGCACTGCGCGAGGCCGGACGCAAGCCGTGGCGACCCGAAGCCGCGCTCGCGGTGGTCGATCACGTCAACCCGACCGCGGCGCGGCGCACCGCAGCCATGGCCGACGCCGACGCTGCGCGGCAGGTCGATTATCTCGGCCGCAACTGCCGCGACTTCGGCATCGAGCTGTTCGATGTGCTCGACCCGCGCCAGGGCATCGAGCATGTGGTTGCGCCGGAACAAGGCTTCGTGCTGCCGGGCATGGTGGTCGCCGCGGGCGACAGCCACACCACCACCTACGGGGCCCTGGGCGCGCTCGGCTTCGGCATCGGCACCTCCGACATCGAGCATTATCTCGCAACGCAGACGCTGGTGTACCGCCGCCTGAAGACGATGCGCATCACGGTCGACGGCGATCTGCCGCCGGGCGTCGTCGCCAAGGACATCGTGATGGCGGTCATCCGCCGTATCGGCGCCGACGGCGCCACCGGCTTTGCGGTCGAGTTCGCCGGAAGCACCATGGGCGCGCTCGGCGTCGAAGGCCGCATGACCATCTGCAACATGATCGTGGAGGCCGGCGCGCGCGGCGCGGTGATGGCGCCGGACGACGCGGTGTTCGCCTATCTCAAGGGCCGCCCGCGTGCGCCCAAGGGGGCGCTGTGGGATGTGGCCTGCGCCAGCTGGCGACAGCTCGCGAGCGACGCCGACGCCGCGTTCGATCGCGAGGTGACGATCGCTGCGGAAGAGATCGCGCCGATGGTGACATGGGGCACGAGCCCGGACCAGGCGGTGCCGATCGACGGCTGCGTGCCCGATCCCGGCGAGGCGGCGACGCATGAACAGCAGCGCGGCCTGCAGCGCGCGCTCGACTACATGGGCCTTGTGCCGGGCACGCCGATGCAGACGATCAGGATCGACCGCGCCTTCATCGGCTCCTGCACCAACGCTCGCATCGACGACCTGCGGCAGGCGGCGACCGTGGTCGCCGGCCGCCGCGTCGCCGATGGCGTGCGCGCCATGGTGGTGCCGGGCTCGACAGCCGTGCGCCGCGAGGCGGAGGCGGAAGGGCTCGACCGCATCTTCATCGCCGCCGGCTTCGAGTGGCGGCAATCCGGCTGCTCGATGTGCCTCGCCATGAACGACGACGTGCTGGCGCCGGGCGAGCGCTGCGCCTCCAGCACCAACCGCAATTTCGAGGGCCGCCAGGGCGCGCAGGGCCGCACCCATCTGATGAGCCCGGCGATGGTCGCCGCCGCCGCGATCCGCGGCCACCTTGCCGATCCCCGCACGTTCGCCGGAGGACAGTGACCATGCAGCCCTTCGTCACCGTGTCCGGCCCCCTCGCGGCGCTGCCGGCCGCCAATATCGACACCGATGTCATCATGCCCAAGCAGTTCCTCAAGGGCATCGACCGCAGCGGCCTGCGCGACGGCCTGTTCTTCGACCTGCGCCGCGATCCGGATTTCATCCTCAATCGCGCCGGCTTCACCGAGGCGCGCTTCCTCGCCGTCGGGCCCAACTTCGGCTGCGGCTCGAGCCGCGAGCACGCAGTGTGGGGGCTCGCACAGTTCGGCATCCGCGCGCTGATCGGCTCGAGCTTCGCCGGCATCTTCAGCGACAACTGCGCGCGCAACGGCGTCCTGACCGTCTCGCTCGATGCCGACAGCCTCGCGCAGGTATTCGCCGCCGCAGGCGACGCCACCGACAACACCATCACCATCGACCTGCCGACGCAGACCATCGCGCGCGCGGCGGCGTGCTTGCGCATTCCCTTCGCGATCGATGCGCTGCAAAAGGACGCGCTGCTGACCGGCACCGACGCCGTCGGCGCCACGCTGCGCGACGCCGAGGCGATCCGGTCGTTCGAGACCGCCCATTTCGCCGCCAGCCCCTGGCTGGCCTGAAGGCGACAGGCGTGCGGGCGAGATTCCGCACGCGACCAAAAAACGATCCGGGAGGACAGACATGACGACCATCGAGCTGCCGGCGCAGTCAGCCGCGCCCGTTGCCGGCCACGCCCGGTCGGGACCGTGGTGGCGGCAGCAATATGTGCTGGTGATCGCCGGCGCGGCGTTCGGCGGCCTCGCCGGCTGGCTGTGGCCGCTGCAAGCAGCGGCGCTGAAGCCGCTCGGCGACATCTTCATCGATCTCGTCAAGATGACGATCCCGCCGCTGGTGTTCTGCGTCGTCGTCACCGGCATCGCCCAGGCAGGCGACCTGCGCAGCGTCGGCCGCATCGGGTTGAAGGCGATCGTCTATTTCGAAGCCGTCACGGCGTTGGCGCTGCTGATCGGCATCGCCTTCGCCGAGTTCGTGCGGCCGGGCGACGGTGTCGCCCACGCGACGCCGGAGCAGGCGGCCACGGCGGCGCGCTACGCCACCGCCCATGTCGAATCGCTGTCGGCCTATGTCATGCACATGGTGCCGCAGAGCTTCATCGGCGCCTTCGCCGATGGCCAGGTGCTGCAGGTGCTGGTGCTGGCGCTGCTCACCGGCATCGGCCTGCTCACGCTGGGCGACAAGGCGGCTCCGCTGCGCGCGACTTTCGGCCAGCTTTCCGATCTCGTGTTCGCGATCGTCCGCCTCGTGGTGCTGGCGGCGCCGCTCGGCGCGTTCGGCGCCATGGCCTTCACGGTCGGCAGGTTCGGGCTCGCCACCGTGTGGGGCCTTGCCCTGCTGGTGCTGACCGCATGGGCCGCGCTCGCCGCCTTCGTCGCGGTCGTGCTCGGCCTCGTCTGCCGCGTCGCCGGCATCCGCCTCCTCGACCTGATGCGCCTGCTGCGCGAGGAATTGCTGGTGGTGGCCGGCACGTCGTCGTCGGAAACCGCGATTCCCGGCATGATGCGCAAGCTGCCGCTCGCCGGCGTACCAAGCGCCGTTACCGGCCTCGTCATTCCCTCCGGCTATTCGTTCAACCTCGACGGCGTCGCGCTGACGCTGCCGCTCAGCGTGCTGTTCATCGCCCAGGTCTACGGCATCCACCTGACCAGCGAGCAGCAACTCGGCCTGTTCGTGCTGATGCTGTTCACGAGCAAGGGCGCGGCCGGCGTCACCGGCGGCGCGTTCGCCGCGGTGGCGGCAACGGTCGTCGCCACCCGCGCCGTGCCCGCGGAGGGCCTCGCGCTGCTGCTCGGCGTCGACCGCTTCCTGTCGTTCGGGCGGGCGCTGGTCAACACCCTCGGCAACGCGGTGGCCGCCGTCGCGGTCGCCCGCTGGGAAGGAACCTTCGACCGCCGCGCCTGGACCGCCGCGGTCGCCGCCTCTCGTCTCTCTCCCTCCGATCGCCCTGAAAGGACCACCCCATGACCGACGCAACCCTGCCGATCCTCGCTCTCACCCCCGGCGACTGCACCGGGATCGGCCCGGAACTCGTGGCGAAGATCCTGCACGACCGGCGCATGGCGGGTGTCGCGCGCCTTGTCGCGGTCGGCGACGCCCGTGTGTTCGAACTCGGCATGCGGCAGGCCGACACACCGTTCTCTTATCGCCGCATCGCCTCGCCGGCCGAAGCCGACTGGTCGGCGCCGGAGGTGCCTCTGGTCGATCTCCGCAACATCGATCCGGCTCAGTTTCCGCCGGGCAAGGTCAGCTCCGAGTCCGGCCGCCTCACCGGCGATACGCTGGCGCAGACGATCGACTTCGCCAAGCGTGGCGAGATCGATGGTATTACCTTCGCCCCGCTCAACAAGCGCGCAATGTTCGATGGCGGCTGGCGCTTTCCCGACGAGCACAAGATGTTCGCCCATCTGCTCGGCCACCGTGGCGGCTTCAGTGAGATGAACGTGCTGAAGAACCAGTGGATGTCGCGCGTGACCTCGCATGTCTCGCTGCGCCAGGCGCTCGACCTGATCACCGGTCCGGCGATCGAGGCGGCGATCGAGCTCGCCGACGCCACCATGCGCCGCGCCGGCATCGCCAAGCCGCGTCTTGCGGTCGCAGCGCTCAATCCGCATGGCGGCGAGAACGGCCTGTTCGGGCGCGAGGAGATCGAGATGATCCGCCCCGCGGTGGAGGCGATGGCGGCGCGCGGCTTCGACTGCCGCGGGCCATTCCCGGCCGATACCGTCTATGTCCGCGCCTTCGCCGGCGAATTCGATGGCGTGCTGGCGATGTATCACGACCAGGGCCAGATCGCGACCAAGGTGCACGGCTTCAACAAGGGCGTGACCATCACCGCCGGCCTCGAGACCGTGTTCACGACACCGGCGCACGGCACCGCGTTCGACATTGTCGGCAAGGGCGTCGCCACCACCGGCGCCACCGAGAGCGCGATCCGTCTCGCCGCCCGCATCGCGGCAGCGCGCATGCAGGAGGCGCAGGCGGCGTAGTCAGCCGCGCGCGTCGAGCAGCGCGACGCGGATACCGAGATAGACGAATACGCCGCCAAGCGCGCGGTTGATCCATGCCAGGAGCCGCGGCGAGCGCTGCATCCGACCGGCGGTGCGCGCCGCGGCCACGGCGACCGAGAGATTCCACGCCGTTCCGGTGACGTTGAAGATCACGCCCAGCGCAAGGAACGCGAGCGGCTTCGACGGCGAGGCCGCATCGACGAATTGCGGCAGGAAGGCAAGAAAGAACAGCGCCACCTTCGGATTCAGCACATTGGTCAGCGCGCCTTGCCAGAAGATCTGGCGCAGCGTCCGCACCGGCGCCGCTGCCGGCGCAGGCGTCTCGCCGCCGCCCACGCGGGTCAGCACCATGCGCACGCCGATGTAGCAGAGGTAGGCGGCGCCGATCAGCTTGACCGCGGCGAACGCCGTCGACGACGCGGCGAGCAGCGCCGACAGCCCGACGGCCGCGGCGACGATATGGACGAAGCAGCCGAGACCGATGCCGAGTGCGCCGGCCGCGCCGCCGCGCCATCCCAGTTGCACGCTGCGCCCGATCACATAGGCGGTGTCAGGACCGGGCGTGACGTTGAGCAGCACGCCCGCGGCGACGAACAGCCAGAAATCATGGATGCCGAACATGCGTATCCCCACAAACGTTGGAGCCGGCGGCTCCGCAGAGATTCCGGATCTGGCCCTTCGGGCCATCACGGAATGACAATATCCTTGGCCGCCAACCCCGCCCGCCACGCGCCCACCGACGCGCCGGGCCGCATGGCGCTTCACTTGAACAGCGGCGTACCCGGCACGAAGGCGTCGAACGCCGCCCAGAACTGCGAACGGTAGCGGTCCTGCTCTTGCAGGATCTCGTGCTTCGCCCCTGCGATCACGAGATGCGAGCCGGCGCGCAGGTGATAGGCGAACTCCTCGATCGCGGCTGTCGACACGATGGTGTCGTTGCTCGCCGCCAGCATCAGGATCGGCTGGCGGATCTTCGAGGGATAATCGAGCGCGCGGAAGCCGTGCATGGTGCGAAACGCGGTGTCGGCCCAGGCGATGGTCGGCGCGGCGATGCCGAGCGTCGGATCCTCCGCCAGGATCGCCGCGTTGCGGGCATAGCGCACGGGATCGCTGGTGACGGGATTGCCGACGAACGGGCCGGTACCGACGATGGCGTCATCGCCGCGCGGCACATAGGCGCCGCCAAGGCCGGCGAAGCGCAGGATGCGCAGCAGGGTGCGGGTCGGCCAGCCGGTGACGCGGCCTGGCAGATCGATCATCGGTGCGGTCAGCACGATGCGGTCGAACCAGCGCTTGCCGGCATAGGCGGTGCGCAGCAGCACCGCGCCGCCCATGGAATGGGCCAGCGCGAAATAAGGCGGCGGACAGTCCGGCAGCACGACCTGCTGGACGAATGTCTCGACGTCGATCTCGTAGTCGGAGAAGCGGCGGACATAGCCCTTGCGGCCGTTGCGCA
Organism: Bradyrhizobium sp. U87765 SZCCT0048; assembly: GCF_018131225.1. Lineage (GTDB taxonomy): Bacteria > Pseudomonadota > Alphaproteobacteria > Rhizobiales > Xanthobacteraceae > Bradyrhizobium_A. Next base: position 658,281 of record NZ_JAFCMM010000002.1, read on the forward strand.
GGCCGCGCGCGGAATGGCCCTGCCCACGCCAGTCGATCATCGCCACCGCGAAGCCGCGGTCGCGCAGGTCGCGCACCGTCTCGAAATACTTCTCGATGCATTCGCCGCGGCCTGTGAACACGCACACCGTGCCCCTGCGGTTGGCCGGCGGCGCCCAGCGCGCGAAGCGCAGCTCGACCCCGTCGGGGGTCTTGATAGTGCCGCTGACGACGTCCTCGGGCACGGGATTGGCAGGAATCGAAAGGAGCGTCATGCGGCCGACCGGGAACCGTAAAGATGCTGAAAATGCTGCGATTTAGGGCGAGACGGAAGCTGGTGTGGCGGGCGCGGCCAGCCCCCTTGAACGCCGCGAGGCCCCTCCCATATCACCTTCGTGCAGGCCACTACAGTGGTTCGGACGCCCAGTGGTCCGGATCATCAGGCTGCACGGACGACCCAAAAGCCCGGCCCTTGCGGCGGGCAAGACGACAGCTCGCTCATCGAGAGGAGAACACACCATGCGTACCTACGACCTGACCCCCTTCTATCGCTCCACCATCGGCTTCGACCGCCTGTTTAACCTGCTGGACCAGTCCAGCGCCGAAGCGGCCCCCGGTTATCCGCCCTATAACATCGAGCGCACCGGCGACAACGCCTACCGCATCACCGTCGCGGTCTCCGGCTTTTCGCAAGACGAGCTGTCCATCGTCGCGAAGGAGAACACGCTGACGATCAAGGGCGAGAAATCCGTCTCCGACAACAAGGACAAGTCCGAGGTGCTGTACCGCGGCATCGCGGCTCGCGCTTTCGAGCGGGTCTTCCAGCTCGCCGACTATGTCCAGGTCAAGAATGCCTCGCTTGAGCACGGCCTGCTCCATGTCGACCTCGTCCGCGAGATTCCCGAGGCCAAGAAGCCCCGGCAGATCGCGATCACGAGCGGCGGCCAGCCGGTCAATGCCCAGGTGACCCAGGTCGCCGCCTGACGGCAGCCTGCCCTTCACAATTTTCTCCAGGTTCGTCGAGAAAGCGCCCCGTTGCCCCGGGGCGCTTTTTTGTGTGGATCGATCGCGACGACCGCCGGCCGCACAGTTGCTATTCGAAACCCTGAACCGGCGGCATGTCCTGGGTGGGTTGCAACTGGACCGCCGCCCGGGCGGCGGCCGGCGCAGCGGCCTGCTGCTGGACGGGCACCGCGGCACCGACGGTGCGCGGTTCCGCGGCCGGCACCTTTGCAGCTTCCGGCTTCGGGGCAGGCAGGGGCGGCGGGGTGCGGCTGGCAACCTTGGGAACCGGAAGCGGCGGCCGCAGGCTGTGGACGTCGGCCCGCTGGCTCCGCGGCGGCGCCTGCGGCAGTCCTGGCGGGCCATAAGCGCCGACCACCTCGGCGTCGCTCACCTCGGCGGGCAGGAACCGCACGATCCGACCGGTGTGGGCATCCAGCACCACGCGGCCGTCGTCACCGTCGGGATTGATGGCCGAGATGGTGTAGACCCAGCGCCGCCGCACCGGCGGTCCCAGCGGCTCGAAGCCGGTGGCACGGATGATGCGGACCACCTGGAACGGCGGCACGGCCTCCTCGTCGCCATCGGTGTCGCGAGGTCCGGCATGGCCGGCCCCAGCCAGCGGAGGCGGCGCATACGGCCCGCGCCGGATGATCACAGTGTCGGGATAAGGCGCGCGGATCTCGTCCGCCACCCGCGTCTGTGCCTGCGCGGCGCCCGCCATGAGGACGGCCGTCCCCGAAAATCCGGCCATCGCAACAATCCACCCCGAAATGATACGGCTCATCGCACACGGCTCCTGAAGATGCCTCCCCGGTGTCCCCGGGTTATCCGCCAAGATTCTTCAGGGATTCCGGCGGAGCTTGGGCCGGAACGCGGCGCGAGGGCCCCAAAGCAGGGCGCAAAATAGGCACGACGTCCGCTCCAATTCCGCCTATAGCGAATGCGGGAACGAACGCATGGGAGCGAGGACTCTCACGCGCTTGTGTGATAAGAAAAAATTTGGCAGTCTCTGAGCTAGGACAGTACGCCTGTCCCATTTTTCCGGGAAACCGGCAGGAAGCCGACGACGCGGCGGCAACCTGGATGGGCAGGCGACCTGGATGGCAGATGTCAGGCCGGAAACGGCCAACATTTAAAAAAACAGCGTCTCCTGAAATGGCTCGCCCGGTGCGATGCGGCATTCACCTGATGCCGCCGCGCCGAAGCTGCGCCGACGTAACGACCACTTCAACGTTTTTTGGGGCGTCATCAAGGCGCACTGAAAACGAGGGACATATCGGGGGTGAGAGGGTTGGACATGAGCGGATCAAAGTTCGAGCGCGACGAAATCGGTGCCCATGCGCTGTCGACGGACTGCAATCCGAAAATGGCCAAACCTGCCGCGGCTGAGGCCGCCACCCGCGAGCACACTCGCGAGCACACCTGGCGTCCGCCGGCCGAGGGTCTCTACGACCTCGGCATGGAGAAGGACTCCTGCGGCGTCGGCTTCATTGCCAATATCAAGGGAAAGAAGTCGCATCAGATCGTCTCCGATGCGCTGTCTATCCTGTGCAACCTCGAGCACCGCGGCGCCGTCGGCGCCGACCCGCGCGCCGGTGACGGCGCCGGCATCCTGGTGCAGATCCCGCACGGCTTCTTCGCCCGCAAGGCCAAGGAACTCGGCTTCACCCTTCCCGCGCCCGGCCAGTACGCCGTCGGTGCGGTGTTCATGCCGCGCGAGAAGCCCTGGCGCGAGGTGATCCAGAGCATCGTCAGCGAGCGGATCAAGTCCGAGGGCCTCACGCTGCTCGGCTGGCGCGACGTGCCGACCGACAATTCCTCGCTCGGCGAGACCGTCAAGCCGACCGAGCCCTCCCACATGCAGGTGTTCATCGGCTGCGACGACTGCGCCGACCAGGATGACTTCGAGCGCCGCCTCTATATCCTGCGCAAGTCGATCTCGAACGCCATCTACCAGCGCCGCGAGCGCTCGCTGGCCGGCTATTACCCGGTGTCGATGTCGTGCCGCACCGTGGTCTACAAGGGCATGTTCCTCGCCGACCAGCTCGGCAAGTACTATCCCGACCTGCACGAGCCGGACTTCGAATCGGCGCTGGCGCTGGTGCACCAGCGCTTCTCGACCAACACCTTCCCGACCTGGTCGCTGGCGCATCCCTACCGGATGATCGCCCACAACGGCGAGATCAACACCCTGCGCGGCAACGTCAACTGGATGGCGGCGCGGCAGGCTTCGGTGTCGTCCGAGCGCTTCGGCGAGGACATCGAGAAGCTGTGGCCGATCTCCTATGAGGGCCAGTCGGACACCGCCTGCTTCGACAACGCACTCGAATTCCTCGTGCAGGGTGGCTACTCGCTGCCCCACGCGGTCATGATGATGATCCCCGAGGCGTGGGCCGGCAACCCGCTGATGGACGAGAAGCGGCGCGCCTTTTACGAGTACCACGCCGCGCTGATGGAGCCGTGGGACGGCCCGGCCGCGATCGCCTTCACCAACGGCCTGCAGATCGGCGCGACGCTGGACCGCAACGGCCTGCGGCCGGCGCGCTATCTCGTGACCAAGGACGACCGCATCGTGATGGCGTCCGAAATGGGCGTGCTCAAGATCCCCGAGGACCAGATCGTCACCAAGTGGCGGCTGCAGCCGGGCAAGATGCTGCTGGTCGACCTCGAAAAGGGCCGCCTGATCCCCGACGACGAGATCAAGGCGTCGCTGGCGCAGAGCCACCCCTATCGCGAGTGGCTGGACCGCACCCAGATCGTGCTCGAGGAGTTGCAGGACGCGCCGAGCAAGGGCGCGCGCTCCAACCTGCCGCTGCTCGATCGCCAGCAGGCGTTCGGCTACACCCAGGAAGACGTCAACATCCTGCTGAGCCCGATGGCCTCGCTCGGTGAGGAAGCCACCGGATCGATGGGCACCGACACGCCGATCTCGGCCCTGTCGGACCGTCCCAAGCAGCTGTTCACCTACTTCAAGCAGAACTTCGCCCAGGTCACGAACCCGCCGATCGACCCGATCCGCGAGGAGATCGTGATGAGCCTCGTGTCGTTCATCGGCCCGCGGCCGAACCTGTTCGACCTCGAAGGCATGTCGCGCTCCAAGCGTCTGGAAGTGCGCCAGCCGATCCTGACCGACGCCGACCTCGAGAAGATCCGTTCGATCTCCGAGATCGCCGAATCGCACTTCAGGTCCCGCACCCTCGACACCACCTTCCACGCCGGCTTCGGCGCGGCAGGCATGGAGCAGGTGCTCGACGAACTGTGCGGCCGCGCGGAAGCCGCGGTGCGCGAGGGCGTCAACATCATCATCCTGTCGGACCGCATGGCCGGCACCGACCGGATCCCGATCCCGTCGCTGCTCGCCTGCGCCGCCGTGCATCACCACCTGATCCGCACCGGCCTGCGCACCTCGGTCGGCCTCGTCGTCGAGTCCGGTGAGCCGCGCGAAGTGCATCACTTCGCCTGCCTCGCGGGCTACGGCGCGGAAGCGATCAACCCCTATCTCGCGTTCGAGACCCTGATCGCGATGAAGGACAAGCTGCCGGCCAAGCTCGACGACAAGGAAATCGTCAAGCGCTACATCAAGGCGATCGGCAAGGGCCTGATGAAGGTGATGTCCAAGATGGGCATCTCCACCTACCAGTCCTATTGCGGCGCGCAGATCTTCGACGCCGTCGGCCTCAAGGCCGATTTCGTCGCCAAGTACTTCGCCGGCACCCACACCCGCATCGAAGGCGTCGGCCTTGCCGAGATCGCCGAGGAAACCGCGCGGCGCCACACCGAGGCGTTCGGCGACTCGCCGGTGTTCAAGAACGCCCTCGACGTCGGCGGCGAATACGCTTTCCGTACCCGCGGCGAGGACCATGCCTGGACCGCGGAATCGGTGGCGGCGCTGCAGCACGCTGCGCGCGGCAACTCGCTGGAGCGTTACAAGGCGTTCGCCAAGATCCTCAACGAGCAGAGCGAGCGGCTGCTGACCATCCGCGGCCTGTTCCGCATCAAGAGTGCCGAGGAAGAGAAGCGCAAGCCGGTGCCGCTCGCCGAAGTCGAGTCGGCCAAGGACATCGTCAGGCGTTTTGCGACCGGCGCGATGTCGTTCGGCTCGATCTCCCGCGAGGCGCACACCACGCTCGCGATCGCCATGAACCGGATCGGCGGCAAGTCGAACACCGGCGAGGGCGGCGAGGAAGCCGACCGCTTCAAGCCGCTGCCGAACGGCGATTCGATGCGCTCGGCGATCAAGCAGGTCGCTTCCGGCCGCTTCGGCGTGACGACGGAATACCTCGTCAACTCCGACATGATGCAGATCAAGATGGCCCAGGGCGCCAAGCCCGGCGAGGGCGGCCAGCTGCCGGGTCACAAGGTCGACGCCACCATCGCAAAGGTGCGCCACTCGACCCCGGGCGTCGGCCTGATCTCGCCGCCGCCGCACCATGACATCTATTCGATCGAAGACCTCGCCCAGCTGATCTACGACCTCAAGAACGTCAATCCGGACGGTCAGGTGTCGGTCAAGCTGGTGTCCGAGATCGGCGTCGGTACCGTCGCGGCGGGCGTCGCCAAGGCGCGCGCCGACCATGTCACCATCTCCGGCTTCGAAGGCGGCACCGGCGCGAGCCCGCTGACCTCGATCAAGCACGCCGGCAGCCCGTGGGAAATCGGCCTCGCCGAGACCCATCAGACGCTGGTGCGCGAGCGGCTGCGCAGCCGCATCGTGGTGCAGGTTGACGGCGGTTTCCGCACCGGCCGTGACGTCGTGATCGGCGCCCTGCTTGGCGCCGACGAGTTCGGCTTCGCCACCGCGCCGCTGATCGCGGCCGGCTGCATCATGATGCGCAAGTGCCACCTCAACACCTGTCCGGTGGGCGTGGCGACGCAGGACCCGGTGCTGCGCAAGCGCTTCACCGGCCAGCCCGAGCACGTCATCAACTACTTCTTCTTCGTCGCCGAGGAAGTCCGCGAGATCATGGCCTCGCTCGGCTTCCGCACCTTCAACGAGATGATCGGCCAGAGCCAGTTGCTCGACCAGAACGCCCTGGTGGCGCACTGGAAGGCCAAGGGCCTCGACTTCTCGAAGCTGTTCTTCAAGCAGAAGGCGGCGCCGGGCACCAAGATTCACCACTCGGAGCTGCAGGATCATCACCTCGACAAGGTGCTGGACCGCAAGCTGATCGCCGACGCCCAACCCGCGCTCGACCGCGGCGCGCCGGTGAAGATCAATGCCGAGATCAACAACACCGACCGCAGCGCCGGCGCCATGCTCTCGGGCATGGTGGCGAAGCGCTTCGGCCACGAGGGCCTGCCGCTCGACACCATCCATGTGAAGCTGCAGGGCACCGCCGGCCAGGCGTTCGGTGCCTGGCTCGCCCGCGGCGTCACGTTCGAGCTCGAAGGTGAAGGCAACGACTATGTCGGCAAGGGCCTGTCGGGCGGCCGCATCATCGTCAAGCCGCCGGCGATCTCGGGCGTCGTGCCCGAAGAGTCGATCATCGTCGGCAACACGGTGATGTACGGCGCCATCGAGGGCGACTGCTACTTCCGCGGCGTCGCCGGCGAACGCTTCGCCGTGCGCAACTCCGGCGCGATCGCGGTCGTCGAAGGCGCCGGCGATCACTGCTGCGAATACATGACCGGCGGCGTAGTCGTCGTGCTCGGCCGCACCGGACGCAACTTCGCGGCCGGCATGTCGGGCGGCGTCGCCTACGTACTGGACGAGGACGGCACCTTCGAGAAACGCTGCAACCTCGCCATGGTCGAGCTGGAGCCGGTGCTGTCCGAGGAGATGATCGCCGAGAACGCCTTCCACCAGAACGGCGATCTCGAAGCCCATGGCAAGGTCGACGTGCTCGCCAACCTGACCGGCGACGACGTCGAGCGTCTCCATGTGCTGATCACCCGCCATGCCAAGCTGACGGGCTCGGCCCGGGCTGCCGAGATCCTCGCGAACTGGAAGGCTGTCCTTCCCAAGTTCCGCAAGGTCATGCCGGTTGAATTCCGCCGCGCGCTGAACGAGATGAAGAAGCGCGAATCCGAAGAACCCAAGATCGCGATCGGCGCGTAGTCATTCGAGGCATACGTTTCTATGGGCAAGATTACCGGTTTTCTTGAGATCGACCGCAACGATCGCGTGTACGGTCCTGTCGCCGAACGGCTGAAGAACTATCGCGAATTCGTCATCCCGCTGGACGAGAAAGACCTGCGGGACCAGGCGGCGCGCTGCATGAACTGCGGCATCCCCTACTGCCACGGCACCGGTTCGGTCGCGCCGGGCACGCCGGGCTGCCCGGTCAACAACCAGATTCCGGACTGGAACGACCTCGTCTACAACGGTAACTGGGAAGACGCCTCCCGCACGCTGCACTCCACCAACAATTTCCCGGAGTTCACCGGCCGCATCTGTCCGGCGCCGTGCGAGGCATCGTGCACGCTGAACATCGACGACAACCCGGTCACCATCAAGACGATCGAGTGCGCGATCGTCGACCGCGCCTGGGACAATGGCTGGCTGAAGCCCGAAGTCGCCACCGAGAAGACCGGCAAGAAGGTCGCCGTGGTGGGTTCGGGCCCAGCGGGCCTCGCCTGCGCGCAGCAGCTCGCGCGCGTCGGCCATGAGGTCCACGTCTACGAGAAGCACGCCAAGGCCGGCGGCCTGCTGCGCTACGGCATTCCCGACTTCAAGATGGAAAAGGGCATCATCGACCGCCGCGTTGAGCAGATGGAAGGCGAAGGCGTCGTCTTCCACTACGGCAAGGCGGTCGGCGGCAAGGACGGCATCGATCCCAACGAGCTGCTGCGGCTGTACGACGCCGTGGCGCTGACCGGCGGCGCCGAAGCGCCGCGCGACCTGCCTGTGCCCGGCCGCGAGCTCGACGGCGTCCATTTCGCGATGGACTTCCTGCCGCAGCAGAACCGCCGCGTCGGCAACGAACCGCTCGGCGACATCCATGAGATCCTCGCCACCGGCAAGGACGTCGTGGTGATCGGCGGCGGCGACACCGGCTCGGACTGCATCGGCACCTCGAACCGCCACGGCGCCAGGTCGGTGACCCAGCTCGAGATCATGCCGCAGCCGCCGGAGAAGGAAAACAAGGCGCTGACGTGGCCCAACTGGCCGCTGAAGATGCGGACATCGTCGAGCCACCAAGAAGGCGCGGCACGCGACTTCGCGGTGCTGACCCAGAAGTTCAGCGGCGAGAACGGCAAGGTCACCAGGCTGCACTGCGTGCGCGTCGACGAGCGACTGCAGCCGATCGCCGGCTCCGAATTCGAGATCAAGGCCGACCTCGTGCTGCTGGCGATGGGCTTCGTCCATCCGGTGCACGACGGCCTGCTGAAGACCCTCGGCGTCGATCTCGACCCGCGCGGCAACGTCCGCGCCTCGACCAACGACTACCGGACCTCGGTCGCGAAGGTGTTCACCTCCGGCGACATGCGCCGCGGCCAGTCGCTGGTGGTGTGGGCGATCCGCGAAGGCCGGCAGTGCGCTGCCTCGATCGACCAGTACCTGATGGGCGCGACCACGCTTCCGCGCTGACACTCTCTCTCGGCGAGGACGCCCTGCGGCGTCCTCGTGTCGCCGTTTTCGCCGGGCACGGAGGCACGCCCGGCGTTTCCCGGCCACGGTGGCCGGGTTCAGTCGTCGCGAGCGGACGCAGCCATGCCCCTCGACACCAGCTCCGACACACCTTCCGCCTCTCCGGTAACGCCCTGGGGGTCACCAGCAGCGCCGCCGCCCGCGCCACCGCCGGACCCGCGCCGCAAAATCTCTCCGCTGTCGATCCTGTTCTTCGTGCTGATGCTCGCCCTCGTCGGCGGGCGGGCCTACCGGGATCTGTCCACGCCGGAGGCCTGGGCCTACTGGAAGGATTCGTACCTCTCGCCGAGCCTGAAGGGTGCGGCCGCGAAAGCCGCGCTGCCCGGCGAAGCGCCCCGTCCGGTGCTCGCGGTCAGCGGCCGGATCGGCCCCGCTGCAGCCGTGTGGCTGCGCGGCCAGCTCGACGACGCCAGATTGCAGGCCGGCGACACCGTGGTCCTGTCGTCGCCGGGCGGCGACGTCGACCAGGCTCTTCTGATGGGCGAGACCATTCGCGCACGCGGACTTCGGACCGCGGTCGGCACCGTCGACAACGATGGCCGCATCCGCCCGTCGTACTGCGCCAGCGCCTGCGTCCTCACCTATGCCGGCGGCACGGCGCGGATCGGCTTGCCCGGATCGGTGCTCGGCGTCCATCGCTTCACCACCGTCACGCCCGCGGAATCCCGGCGCGACGCCGTCGCCGACACCCAGCGCATCACGGGCATCATCCTCGGTTACCTGACACGGATGGGGGTCTCCTCGACCATCATGGAGGCGATGTCGGCAAGCGACGACATCCGCTGGCTGGCACCGTCGCAGACGGCGCAGATGAAGCTTGTCACTGATCCCCTGCCTGCCCGCTGACGCTGCGCGTCGCCATTGGCGGCTGGCCAGTCAGAGCTTGCCAGGTTCACAGCTCCACGGGTTCAGGACATCACGTTCGTTCGAGCCTTTCACGAGGCCGCTTGCCTTGCACGAGGCCGCTTGCAGACATCGCCGTCTCCGGCCCCTCGCAGGGACGAGAGGCCGGATGGCATATCTCGACGGCCTTCGCGTCACTCCACGATGCGGATCACGCGCCGCGTCCGCGGTTCGACGATCACACGCTGGTTGTTGACCACGGCATAGCGATACTCGCTGTAGCGCGGCACGGGACGCAGCTCGACATATTCGGGCAGCGGCTCGCCGACCACGACGCGCTCGCGCACCACCACCGACGGTTCGTTCACGCCGGTCACCGAGGTGATCACCGCGGTCGGAATATCGACCGCCGCGCCGACTGCCGCTCCCACTGTGCCGCCCACGGCCGCGCCCACCGGGCCCGCCACCGCACCGCCAGCCGCTGCACCGTCGCGGGCGCTGTTGACCGTGGCGTTCTGTGCCAATGCCAGCGTCGGCGCCAGCGCGACCGTCATCACCACGAGAGTCTTGCGCATCGTCATCATTGTCGTCCTCCGTATTTCCGATGAACAGAGGCCGGACAACGTGCGCCGCCCGACGCCGTTCCGCCGGGAACTGGGGCGTCATTGCGGCATGCCCCGCCACATGCATGGCGTGCGGCAACGGACGCACCATTGCCTCGCAGCCAAGGGCATGTCGGCGAAGGAGAGAAACGTCTCAGCGCGTGAACGTGAAGAAGCCGCCGTCAGGCGCGGACGCCGAGCGACCGACACTCGCAGGCGGACGCGGCGCACCGTCACGCGGACGCGGCCGTGTCTGTTGCGGCGGGCGACTGTCGAAGCCGAAGAAACCTGACGGCTGCTCGGTCGCCACCGGCGGGGCAGCCCGCTTCTTCTTCGGCGCCGCAGGCGAAGCTGCGCCATCCGGACCGGCCGACGCCCCGGGCGCCGCGTCCGTCTTCGCCTCGGCCTTGCCGTCGGTCCTGGTCTCGTTTTTGGGTGGCGTCGCCGCCACCGGCGTATTCCCCGGCTCCAGGCGTCCGACCTCGCGCCGCGGCCATGCCGCGTCGTCGGCCCTGCCGGGCGGCGCGCTGAGCGCTTCGCCCTTCACCATGGCACGGGCCGCCAGCGCATCGACGGCGGTCGGGCGGGTGCCGGGACCGCCAAGCAACTCATCCGAGCCGAACGAAGATGCCACCAGCGGCACCACCGGCCCCGCCAGCGGCCGCGGCGGCGGCCCACCCGGCCGCACGCTGGTGTCGGGCACCGCAGGCTCGTTCGGCAGCGCGACGGGCGTTGCGCGCGCCAGCAGGCGAGTGATCTCGCGCTCGGCATAGTGCGCGAGCTTGCGCGCGCCGGCCTTGGTGAAGAACACGCCATCGGCGGTGCGCAGGCGGCGGATCTGGCCTTCGAAGTCCGGGCCCTGCGGCATGAAGCGGCCGGCCTCGTCGACGAAACCATCCCAGACATCGACATAAGTGATGCCGGCCTTGCCCGCAGCATCGCGATAGAGCGCATCGAGATAGAGCATGTCCGCCGTCGCCTTCTGGCCACGCACGGCTGGCAGGCCGACCCACACCACCGGCACGCCCTTGCTCTTGAGCACGGCGATCATGTCCTCGATCTTCCTGGCGTAGAGTTCGGCCCAGCGATCGTCGCGGAAATCGGCGCTGCCACCTGCACGCGCCCCCTTTTCAGGCGCGGCAATCGACGGCGTGTCGCCATCGGCGTCGTCGGCGGGCGGCTCGGCGCTGGCAGGCTTGTCGCCGTCGGGCTTGGCCTTCTTGTCCTTGTCGGTCTTCCTGGCCTCGCCGGTGTCGCGGATCGAAACGCGGTCGTTGAGGCCGAGCATGACCACGATCACGTCGGCCTTCTCCGCCGCCACGATGCCTTTGGCCGCGGCAATCCAGTCGGACGGCTCGCCCTTGGGCTGATAGCGAAGCAGACCCGAAACGGTCTTGTGCTTGCGGATCACGCCCATGTCCGGCTGTTCGCTGAACGCGTCCTCGAGGCCATACGCCAGCCAGTCGGCCATGGCGTCGCCGAGCACCAGCACATTGCGCTCTGCCGGCGTGTCACGCTTTTCGGGCGGCGGCGCGTGGGAATAGTCGACCGCGCGCTGGGGCTGCTGCTGCGCCGGTGGCGGCTGCCCCGGAAAAATCCGTTGAAAGAAGCCACCAAAACCGTCGCCACGCGGCGGCTGCATCTGCTGGCGCGGCGGCGGACGGCCGAAACCGAAATCCAGGAATTGTGCCGACGCCGGTGCCACGATGCCGAACAGCATCACCGCCGCCGTCGCGACCGCGATCAGCGGGCCGGCTTCGGACAGGATACGTCGCAGCGGCGATCGTCTCGACATCGGCGTGACAGTGACCCGGTGGGCTGTGGTTTCCGGGAAAAATAATAGCCGATTCAGGCTGCAAGCGGGCAGCCCGCCGCGTCCGGATCAGCCGTTTTCCCATACATGGAACCCGTGATGAAAACATCATCTTTCGCGCCGGATCCCCCAAACGTGCTTAAATTCGCAACAGGTTCCATCCTTCCGGCCCCGCCCCCGCCGCACCCGACCACCGCAGGACCTGCCCATGCCCCCGAGACCGTCCGTCGACGCCGACTATATCGATCCCGTGACCGGCGAGACGTTTCCGCTGGCAACGCCGCTGTGGCGTTCGCCCGCCGGCCGTCCTCTGATGATCACCGAGCTGCCCGGGATCGGCCCGGACGCCATCGACCGCTCGACACGCTCGATCTGGCGCTACCGCGCGGCGCTGCCACTGCCAATCGAGCGTCCCGTCAGCCTCGGCGAGGGCATGACGCCGCTGGTCGAGGGCTGCCTGCCGTCCGGCCAGGTACACTTCAAGCTGGAGTGGTTCGCGCCGACCGGCAGCTTCAAGGACCGCGGCGCCTCGGTGATGCTGTCCTACCTGCGGCAGGCCGGAGTCCCCGGCATCCTCGAGGACAGTTCCGGCAATGGCGGCGCCGCGATCGCCGCCTACGGCGCGGCCGCGGGCCTGCGCGTGCGCATCCTCACGCCAGCGACCACCCAGCCGGCGAAGATCGCCCAGATGCGCGCCTTCGGCGCCGAGGTGCAGCTCGTCCCCGGCCCCCGCGACAATTCCCAGACCGAGGCCATCCGCCAGTCGGAGGAGACGTTCTATGCCAGCCACAACTGGCAAGCCTTCTTCCTGCAGGGCACCAAGCTGATCGCCTACGAGCTGTGGGAGGAGCACGGCTTCTCGCTGCCGGACAACATCGTCATTCCCGTCGGAGCCGGGAGCAACGTGCTGGGCTGCGACATCGGGTTTCGCGAGCTGCTGCGCGCCGGCCACATCACGCGCCTGCCGCGGCTGTTCTGTGCCCAGCCACACAACTGCGCGCCGCTGCACGCCGCCTTCATCGCCGGCTCGGACACGCCGGTCGAGGTGACCACCGCGCCGACCATCGCCGAGGGCACCGCGATCAGAAGCCCGGTGCGCTTCACGGAGGTGCTGCAGGCGGTTCGGCGCTCCGGCGGCGGCACCGTCGCCGTGTCCGAGCAGGACATCACGACCGCCGTGGGACTGCTCGCGCGCATGGGGCTTTATGCCGAACCGACGTCGGCGGTTGCGGCCGCGGCGGCCGAGAAGCTGCTGGCATCGGGCACGATCACGCCGGAGCAGCGCACCGTGGTGCTGTTGACCGGAAGCGGCCTGAAGGCCACGGCATTCATGACCGAACTGTTCGGCAAGGCCTGAACAGTAAGGCTTGGAAAATAGCGGCTCAGGTTCGCGGCAAGCCACCCGCCGTCGCCAGCGGCCGGCGCGCAGGACGGGTCAACGCGACAAGGCGTTCCTCGAGTTCGGCGCGTTCGGCCGGCGATATCCTGTGCAGGGTGAACGCATCCGACAGCCACAGTCCGTCGGCGGCGAGGCGCAGGATCTTGGCGAGCGCCTGATCGGTCTCGGTGATGTCCTTCTGCAGCAGCGATTCCACCCGCAAAAGCCAATCGGCCCGCAGCGCCGGATCGAGCAGCAGCGCCATCACCACGGTCGCCTGGGCGGTGCCAAGGTCGCTGGCGAGCGATGCCCGGATATAGGCCCGCGTGAAACGCCCATAATCGTCCGGATCGTCCGCGGCCAGCTCGTCGATCTTGGAGAGACACCGGGCGTAGGAATCCTCCAGCAGCGCCTGAAGCAATTCGGCCCTGGTGGAGAAGTGGTGAAGCAGCCCGCCCTTGCTGACCCTGGCCTCCCGCGCCACCGCATCGAGCGTCAGGGCATGAACGCCGGTCGTCACCAGCACGCGTGCGGCGCTCTCCAGCAGTCTCGCCCGCATGCCGGCGGCCCGTTGGGCTTGCTCCATCGAAAGTCCCATGTTGCGTGCGTAGCGCTCCCTCGCAAAAAACAGGCGGTATCGCCAGCCCGATCAAAACGAGAATCTAGCGCGTATCAAATTACCGTCCATTGACCTTTCGCAAGCGATTTCAACCGGCCACGCGATAAAACCGCGCGGCCGGAGACCGGCACCGGACGGGAGCGACCGCGAACTGGACAAGCGAAACATGCCGCGACGGCGCCATGAGCCCCGCCTACGCGACCAGTGGCGCAGCCACGGCGGCCAGCGCCGCTTGCGCATCCCGCGGATTGAGGCGGACCTGCACGCCGCGCTGGCCACCGTTGAGATAGACGAGGTCATGCGCCAGCGCGTCGGCCTCGATCACGACGGGAACCCGGCGCATCTGGCCGAACGGACTGATGCCGCCGACCTTGTAGCCGGTGATGCGCTCGGCATCGGCCGGCTTCATCATCTCCGCCGACTTGCCGCCGATCGCCGCGGCGAGCTTCTTCATCGCGACCTCGCGGTCGGATGGCACGATGGCGCAAACCGGCTTGCCGTCGACGAGAGCCATCAGCGTCTTGAGCACCCTGCCGGGCGTTTCGCCAAGCGCTTCGGCGGCCTGCAGCCCGACGCGCTCTGCCGACGGATCATAGTCATAGGTGTGGACCGTGAACCGCACGCCGGCCTGTTCGAGGGTCTTGGTGGCGCGGGTGGTTCTGGACATTCGCGTTTCTCTTCCACTTGCTGGCTGCATTGGCGGCCGGCGCAACCATAGCCGAAATCGCCCCGGCGGAACCTCATCGGCCGATCAGACATCGACCGTTCGGCGCAACGGGTCCACGGACGATCTGGAAACATTTGGAAATACAACGACATCGGCGTGCACCGCAACAATCGATGACAGGACCGTCACCGACCTGTCACACACCTATTTCAATCGCCCTCTATTGATGATCGTCATCGATTACGGACCGACGTTCGTTAAGCAGAGGATTTCAGCGATGCATACGAGCCACAACGGGCACGCCGAAGAGCAGGCCGATCACACCGTCGAAACGCCCCATGAAGAGCAGAACGGCATCGGTCTGAACAAAACCGTTGCGACGGTTGCCGTCGTCGCGGTCGGCGCGGCCCTGTTCGAAGCGGCGCTGCTGCCGGGTCTGGCTCTCGGCGTCGCGGCCGTCGCTGCGCCGAAATATTTTCCCAAGCTCGGCAACGCGCTCAATCCGCTGTTCAAGTCCACCGTACGCGGCACCTACAAGTTCGCCCAGAAGTCCAAGGAAGTGTTCGCCGAAGCGCACGAGCACGTGAACGACATCGTCGCCGAGGTGCAGGCGGAGAAGGACGCGCCGGACGCCAAGGCGAAGCCCGCGGCGTAAGCGGCGCGCCTGACGCGAACGAGCAACTGGCCGCCGCCGGCGCCCACCGCGGCCGGTGCGCGGCAACGCCTGCGGGACCCGCGCGCCATCACGCGCGCCGCCCCTGGGAAAGCGCGAACACGAGAAGACACAATGACCAAGCTGAAGCTGCAGATCGCGCACCAGATCCCTGGCCGCATCCGCATGAAGGTCTCGTCCGCCAAGGACAATCCCGAACTGCTGGAGCAGATCAGGCAGACGTTCAGCGTCATTCCCGGCATCGAGCAGGTGACGGTCAATCCGGTGACCGGCAGCGTGGTGCTGCACTACGACACCGAGCGGCACGACGAATTCCACGGCAAGCTCGAGCACCACACCGGTGGCCACTATCGGCCGCCGACCAACGAGATCGACGCGCTCGCCAGCAAGATCGAGCAGGAAGCGGAATACCTCGCCGAGCACTCCCACACCGCGAAGGTGATCGTCGACTTCTTCAAGGAGACCGATCGGCAGATCAAGGTCGCGAGCGGCAACGTCGTGGATCTCAAGATCCTGCTGGCCGCCGGCATCGCCGGCTTCACCATCTTCGAGGTCGGCGCCAGCGCGGCGACGCCGGTATGGGTGACGCTGGCGATCTTCGCGCTCAATCACATGATCCAGGCCAACATGGCCAGGACCGAAGACGAGAGTGGAGCGCCGGCAACGGCTTGAGACCGCGCCGGCGAGCGCGCGTTCGCCTGTGATGGAACCGTGAACGCGCTCTGCTTTGTGTTGTGACGCACCTTCGTCATGCGAACCGGTCTGCCGTTTCGCATGACGACGCTCCAGACTGGATGGCTGCCGAATGGACTTTGCATTCCGTCACGCGATGCCCGGCCGTATCCGGCTCTGCATCCCGGAGCTGTGCCGCAGGAAGACGCTGGCCGAGACCTTTCTCGGCTGGCTGCGCGGCCAGCCCGGCATCCGCACCGCGCGCATCAACTATGGTTGCGCCTCGCTGGTGCTCGAATACGACCCCGCCCAGGAACCGGTGCTGCGGGCCCTGCTCGCCCGTGTGAAGACGACAAGCCTTGCCGATCTCAAGGCCTTCGTCACCGCCATGGCGCCGGCCGCGGCGCCCAAGGCTGAAGCACAGGCGAGCGCACCGCCACCGCCGTCAGCGTTTTCGCGCCGCTCGCCGCTGGCGCTGCCGACACTGTCGCTGATGATGGCGTTCAGCGCCAATCCCGTCGTCGCCGCCATCAACATCCCGCTGATGCTGTGGAACGGCTTCCCGATCGCCAAACGCGCCTGGAAGGTGTGGGATCGCGAGCGGCGGCTCAACATCGACGTGCTCGACACGCTGGCGATCACCGCCTCGGTTCTGCAGGGCAACCCGCTCGCCGGCTGCATCGTCACCTGGCTGATCAAGCTCGGGGACTGGATCCGCGATCTCACCGCCGCCGGCCAGCGCCGCGCCATCAGCGACCTGCTCGAATTCCAGACCAAGACCGCCTGGGTGCTGCGCGACGGCGCCGTGGTGTCGATCCCCGCCGCGGAGCTCGCGGTCGGCGATCTCGTCGTGATCTACCCCGGCGAGATGATCCCCGTGGACGGCGAAATCGTCGACGGCCACGCCACCATCGACCAGAAGACGATCACCGGCGAGGGTCTGCCGGTGAACCGCGGCAAGGGCGAAGCCGCGTTCGCGGCCACCGTCATCCGCGAGGGCCAGATCACCGTGCGCGCGCTGCGCGTCGGCGGCGACACCACCGCCGGGCAGATCGTGCATCTCGTCGAGTCCGCGCCCATCGGCGACACCCGCATCCAGAACCACGCCGAACGCTTCGCCGATCG
The DNA here is from genome assembly GCF_018131225.1 of Bradyrhizobium sp. U87765 SZCCT0048. Taxonomy (GTDB): domain Bacteria; phylum Pseudomonadota; class Alphaproteobacteria; order Rhizobiales; family Xanthobacteraceae; genus Bradyrhizobium_A. The sequence continues at coordinate 675,247 of NZ_JAFCMM010000002.1, forward strand.
CCTGGTGACGCCGACGCTGGCGCTCGCCGCCGGCACCGCCGCGGTGACCGGCGACTTCAACCGTTTCCTGTCGCTGGTGATCGTCGACTACGGCACCGGCATCCGCGTCGCCGCGCCGACCTCGGTGCTGTCGTCGATGACCCACGCGGCGCGCGCGGGCATCATCATCAAGAGCGGCGGCCACATGGAGCGGCTCGCCGACATCGACACCATCGTGTTCGACAAGACGGGAACGCTCACCCGCGGCACGCCGGCGGTGATCGACGTAATTTCCTATCAGGACCACATCACGCCGAACCACCTGCTCGGCCTGGCCGCCGCCGCCGAAACGCGCCTGCAGCACCCGGTGGCGGAGGCGATCCGCACCAAGGCGCGCGAGCTCGCGGTCAACATCCCGCCATGCGACGAGACCACCTACCGCCTCGGCCTCGGCGTCGAGGGCCAGGTCAACGGCTACTACATGCATGTCGGCAACGCGCGCTTCATGCGCGAGAGCGAGATTCACATCGACCGCGCGCGGGGCGACCGCGCCGCCCTTGACGAGCGCGGCTATTCCAGCCTGTACATCGCGGTCGACGGCGAACTCGCCGGGCTCGTGCCGTATTCGGACGAGATCCGCCGCGAAAGCCGGGGCGTGATCCAGAAGCTGCACGCCATGGGCATCAAGAACACCATCATGCTGACCGGCGACAACGCCGTCGTCGCCCGCGCGGTGTGCCGCGAGCTCGGCCTGACGCAGCATTTCGCCGACATGCTGCCGGCCGACAAGGCTACCGTCATCCAGCAGTTGCAGCGCGAAGGCAAGCGCGTCGCCATGGTCGGCGACGGCATCAACGATTCGCCCGCGCTGAGCTTTGCCGACGTCGGCATCGCCATGAAGCATGGCGCAGAAGTCACTCATGAATCCGCCGACGTCATCCTGATGGAGGATTCACTCTGGAAGCTGGTCAAGGCGGTCGAGATATCGCAAGGCGCGGTTCGCCTGGTCAGGCAGAACTACGGCATCGTCGCGGTGCTCAACACGCTGGCGCTCGGCCTCGCCCTGCCCGGCGGCCTGATCACCCCCGAAGTCACGGCGCTGATCAGCAACGGCTCGGCGATTCTCGCCAGCCTCAACGGCGTCCGGCCGATCCTGCGCTATCAATGAGCGCGGAGACCGCCCCGTCGCCATTGTCCGCGGCCGATCGTGCCGCCCTGCAGCTCGCGGTCAAAAATCTCGAAAACCCCAACTTCGCCGCACGCCTCGCCGATTATGCCGGCGTGCCGGTCAACCGTGTGCTCGGGCTGCTGCCAAGCGCCGCCAACAGGCAGATCGGCGCGCTGGTGCGCTCGGCGGTCATGAAGGGCCTCGACGTCGCGATCGAGACCCTCGAAGACGAGCCGCCGCCGGCACCGGCAACCTGGTTCTCTTCCTTCCTCGCCGGCGTCACCGGCGGCGTCAGCGGACTGTTCGGTTTCGCAGCGCTGCCGGTCGAGCTGCCACTGACGACCACCTTCATGTTGCGCGCCATCGCCTCGATCGCCCAGCACGAGGGCGAGGATCTCAGCCGCATCGAGGCGCGCCTCGCCTGCCTCGAGGTATTCGCGTTCGGCGCCAAGCGCGACGCCGGCAAGGTCGACGTCGGCTACTACGCCGCGCGCGCCCTGATCGGCAAGTACACCAATGACGTCGCCGCCATGGTGGTCGAGCGCGGTGCGGTCGACGCCTCGGCCCCGGTCGTCACCAGTCTTGTCAGCGAGATCGTCTCGCGCTTCGGTCTCGTCGTCTCGGACAAGGTCGCGGCCGGCGCCCTGCCGATCCTCGGCGCCGTCGGCGGCGCCACGGTCAACGTCATCTTCATGGATCACTTCCAGCGCATCGCACAGGGCCACTTCACGCTGCGGCGCCTCGAACGCGCCTATGGCGCGAGCCAGGTGCGCGCGCACTACGCGGCGCTCGCAGCGCGGCCAGCACGCCTTCCGGCTGGCTGACGCGGCCGTCAGCCCAGCCGCGCGTCGAAGATGATCTCGTCGACCTCGCTCATGTCGGCGATGACCTCGTCGAACGACAGCCGGTCGGAATTGTCAGCCGATTGCGCCCGCAGCGTCGCCACCAGTTCGTCCTGCTCCAGCAGGCTGCGCCGGCCGTCGCGCAGGCTCACATAGGCAGCCCAGGGCACGAACTTGGTGAGCGGGAACGGCATGCCCTCGCCGGGCGAAACGTCGATGTTCAGTCCGGCGACGAACAGCAGGTTCTTGTCGCGATAGGCCGGCTCGCGCACGATGCTGCGGTAGGTGCGGTCGAACTCGACCTGGGTATGGAAGCGCGCGGCGTCGAGCGCCGGATCCGGCGACGTCACCAGCGCCGGCATCACAGGCCCGAGCGCCACCTCGATCTGGTCGTAGTGCTCGATGTCCTGCGCCGGCATGCGGCGGAACGTGAACAGGTCCGATGTCAGGCGGTCGCCGAGCGCGGCCGGCGGCTGCAGCCAGCACTCCGGGCCGAGACGCGCCAGCAGCGACGCCGCCGGCCGGAACGCCTTGCAGGTGCTCATCGCCCGCAGCGGGCCGTCCGCGCGGTCGACGAGGTTCTCGAGCTTCAGCACCAGCCCCTCGGGCCGCGCCGCGTCGAGCAGCAGGTTGTCAATGAGGACCACGGGCGCGCCGTCGAGCGCGCCGCACAGCACTTGCTCGGCGGCGTAGCGATACTCCTGCATGTACCAGTGCAGCACGCCGCAGATCTTGCCGCAGTTGTCGCCGAAGCCGCGGCCGTGCGTGCGATGGCGGCGATAGACGCCGAACCGCCGCGTCTGCGCGTCATAGCCGACATGGCTTGCCTGGACGATGACCAGATCCTCGCCATGATGGGCGTGGGGCCCATGACGGTTGACCGCAACCTTGCCGCCGACCCGGCCGTGATCGAACGGGAAGGTGCCGAAGTGCTGGGCGAGCAGGATGACCGGATAGCCCTGGCTTTCATCGGAGCAGAAGGCCCGCGACGGCATCATCCGGTTGCGATCAAAGCCGAGCGACAGGCAATAGTTGTAGAGCCGCGGAACGAACTGGCTGTAGCGCATCGCGCAACCAGCGATCCGCAGGTTGTCGATGGTCTGCCGCATGATCATGCTCCCCGCCCCGCCCGCAGCCGATGGGCTGACGCGTGCCTAGACCGGCTTCTTGACGCCGATGTGAACCCCGGCGGCTCCCGGCCGCCCGATGCAGGATTTCCCGCCGGTGTCACAACCACGTCACCACCCGGCGGAATTCTGCGCCCGCCATCGCAAGTAACGAGGCAGAGGGGATCCAAAGATGGACCATTCCGACAGTATCAATGAGGAGGCCCTGCGGGCGCGGATCAACGCCGACCTGCAGGACGGGCTCGACGAGGAGCTCGAGCTCGAACTGGAGGAGAGCCGCCTCGATCCGTTCATCGCCGCCCAGCTGAAGCACGAACCCCGCGACAGCATAGACCGCAAGCTCTACTTCCGCGAGCTGCTGCGCCTGCAGGGCGAACTGGTCAAGCTGCAGGACTGGGTCCAGCACCACAAGCTCAAGGTCGTGGTGATCTTCGAGGGGCGCGATTCCGCCGGCAAGGGCGGCGTCATCAAGCGCATCACCCAGCGCCTCAATCCGCGCGTCTGCCGCATCGCCGCACTGCCGGCACCGAACGAGCGCGAGCGCACCCAGTGGTACTTCCAGCGCTATGTCACCCATCTGCCGGCCGGCGGCGAAATCGTGCTGTTCGATCGTTCCTGGTACAACCGTGCCGGCGTCGAGCGGGTGATGGGCTTCTGCACCGAGGACGAGTGCGAGGAGTTCTTCCGCTCCGTGCCGGATTTCGAGCGCATGCTGGTGCGCTCCGGCATCATCCTGATCAAGTACTGGTTCTCGATCACCGACGAGGAGCAGCAGTTCCGCTTCCTGATGCGCATCCATGATCCGCTCAAGCAGTGGAAGCTGAGCCCGATGGACGTGCAGTCGCGCGCCCGCTGGGAGCAGTACACAAAGGCCAAGGAAGCGATGCTGACCCGCACCCATATTGCGGAAGCGCCGTGGTGGGTGGTAGAGGCCGTCGACAAGAAGAAGGCGCGGCTCAACTGCATCGCGCATCTCCTGACCCAGATCCCCTATCAGGACCTCAGCCACGCCTCCGTCGTGCTGCCCGATCGCGTGCACCATCCGGACTATCAGCGCGATCCGGTGCCGCCGGAGCTTTACGTGCCAGCGCGCTACTGACCGCGACCTGCCATCGTCGCCGGCGTCACCGCGCCGGCGGCGGCTGGACCATCAGGGTCGGAACCCCACAGGTGCGATTGCGCACCGTGAAAATCAAAGTCTTCGGCTTGCGTCCCGGGCGCACCTCCGAAACATCGAAGCCTGCCGCCGCCAGCCGCTGCCGCGCGGCGTGGGCATCGGCGACCCGCCAGCTTAATCCCATCAGGCTGTCGGTCCTCGCCGCGCCATCCTTGAGGCGCTGCGCGATTTCGACGATGAGGTCGTCGCAGCGGAAGAACATCAGGCGGACGCCCCAGTCCTCGCGCGTCAGATCGAGCCGCATGTCGAGCCCGAGCCGGGCGCCATAAAGCGCCGCGGCACGCTCGGCATCGCTCGTCGACACCACGAGATGATCGAGCCCGGTCACAGCGGCTGCCGCGGGCGACACGGCCGACGACAGCGGCCGCTCCGCCGTGCGCTCCAGGAAGAACAGCTTCACGCCATGGGCCGCGGCGGTCGCCGCGCGCGTCCGCCGCCAGCGCAGCGTCGCGCCGTCGGCGAGATTGACGCTGCTGGCCTCGGCCACCGCTTCCGGCTGGAGCTGCAGTTGGGTCAGCCGCCGCGCCATTCGATCGGCATCGTCGACGCGAAAGCATGCGCTGGCGAGGCCTTCGCCCTGCTGCGCCAGCACCTCGTTGATGCGCGCTGCCGCCGGTCCGTCGCCGACGGCCGCCAACAGCTCCAGCGACGTATTGCCAAGAGAGAAGATCGCGGTGTCCGTGCCGTCGCCACGGGCACGCCAGGCAACGCTCCGTCCGAACAACGCCTCATAGCTGTCGACGGCCGCCGCGATGTCGCGGGTCAGAACCGTGACATGGTCGAGGCCGGTGATCGGAGTGGTCATGGCGGCCTCGGCGCGCTGCAACGGAAAGACAAGGACGGAGCGATGGGGCGTTGGAACAGATCCGCGATGCTATGTCGGGAGCGCTCGGTCATGCAAGTTGAAGCAGGTTTGCCGCGTTCACATCGCTTGCTTTGGCCGGCCGAATTCCACCACAAGAACTTTCCCGCCTGTGCGCCATCACACATGCCGAACCACGCGGCATCGGGACGCCTGCGGCTATGGACGCGCCGCCCGCGTTGGTTCAAGAATGTCGCCGCGCATCGCCGGCACCTTCGCCGTGCCGCGACAGCGCCGACGACAAGAAACTTCGGGAGAAACGCATGCTGCTTCCACTCGCCGACGTGCCGCGCTGGTATGCCGACCGCAAGCCGAAAGACACTGTCGCGGTCCGTCACGGCGACGAGAGCCTGACCTGGGAGCAGCTCGAACGCGGCGCCAACCGCCGCGCCCGCGCCTTTGCCGACCGCGGCGTCAAGGCCGGCGATTTCGTCGCCATCGGCCTGCCCAACAGCAACGCCTTCTACGAGACCAGCTTCGCGGTGTGGAAGCTCGGCGCCACGCCGACGTCGCTGTCGCATCGCCTGCCGCGCGGCGAGGCGGCCGCAATCCTCGATATCCTGAAACCGTCACTGGTGGTCGGCGGCGAGCCCGACTGGAACGCGCCGAACGCCGTGCCGCAGAACTTCATTCCCGAGGGCGTTTCGGACGAGCCGCTCGACCGCCCTGTGGCGCGCTACTGGAAGGCGATGACCAGCGGCGGGTCGACCGGCCGCCCCAAGATCATCCTCGACCACCTGCCCGCCGTCACCGACACCGCCGCGGCCCCGCCGCTGCTGATGCCGTTCGGCGCGGCGCTGCTCAATCCCGGGCCGCTCTATCACAACGCGCCGTTCATCGTGTCGCACTACGCCCTGTTCGCCGGCGGCAGCGTCACCGGCCAGAAGAAGTTCGACGCCGAGGACGCGCTGCGCCTGATCGACGCCCACAAGCTGGAATGGGTCAACTTCGTGCCGACCATGATGCACCGCATCTGGAACCTGCCGGATGAAGTGCGCAACCGCTACGACGTCTCCAGCCTCAGGATCGTCTTCCACATGGCGGCACCGATGCCGGCCTGGCTCAAGGAGAAGTGGATCGAATGGATCGGCGCCGAGAAGGTCTATGAGCTCTATGGCGGCACCGAACGCCAGGGCCGCACCGTGATCTCCGGCACAGAATGGCTGGCACATCGCGGCTCAGTCGGCCGTCCCGATCCGGCCGCCTGCGGCGTGCGGATCATCGGCGCCGACGGCAACGACGTGCCGGACGGCGAGACCGGCGAAGTCTACTTCATGCCGGCCGAAGGCGTCGGCACCACCTATCACTATCTCGGCGCCGCGCCGAAGCGGCGTACCGACGGCTGGGAATCGATCGGCGACATCGGCCGGCTCGACGCCGACGGTTATCTCTACCTCGGCGATCGCCTCACCGACATGATCCTGCGCGGCGGCGCCAACATCTATCCCGCCGAGGTCGAGGCCGCGGTGATGGCCCATCCCGACGTGCAGTCCAGCATTGTCGTCGGACTGCCCGATCCGGAGCTCGGCAACCGGATCCACGCCATCATCGAGATCAGGCCCGGCGCCGATCCCCAGGCCGTGGTCGACGGCATGGCGCCGGTGCTCGCGGACCTGCTAAGCCGCAACAAGCATCCGGAGAGCTATGAGGTCTCGACCGCGACGCTTCGTGACGATTCCGGCAAGACCCGCCGTACACTGTTGCGCGATGAGCGCATCGCCTGGCTCAAGGAAGGTCGCGATTTCCGCCTGCGCCCGGCGGCCTCCAAAAGCGCCTAGACCGGCGTTGCGCGGTCCTGTCGCGGCTGCAATGCGCGCCCCGCTGCTCGACGCAGCGCGGCGCAGCGGATAGTCTTGCGGCCATGACCGGGCATGACCACCATCATCATTCGCACGACCATTCCGAGCTGTCGGAGGTCGAACTGCGCGTCCGCGCGCTGGAAACCATCCTCACCGAGAAAGGTTACGTCGATCCCGCCGCGCTCGACGTGCTGATCGACACCTACGAGACCAAGATCGGGCCGCGCAACGGCGCGCGCGTCGTGGCCAAGGCCTGGAGCGACCCGGCCTATCGCGCCCGCCTGCTAGCGGACGCCACCGCCGCGATCGCCGAGCTCGGCTATTCCGGACGGCAGGGCGAACACATGGTGGCGGTCGAGAACACACCGCAGGTCCACAACATGGTGGTTTGCACGCTGTGCTCCTGCTATCCGCTGCCGGTGCTGGGCCTGCCGCCGGTGTGGTACAAGTCCGCGCCGTACCGCTCGCGCGCGGTCTCCGATCCGCGCGGCGTGCTCGACGAATTCGGCCTGACACTTTCCGACGACGTGCGCATCCGCGTGTGGGACTCCACCGCCGAGATCCGCTACCTTGTGGTGCCGCAGCGCCCCGCCGGCACCGACGGCTGGAGCGAGGAGCGGCTCGCCGACCTCGTCACCCGTGACAGCATGATCGGCACCGGCCTGCCGAAGCAGCCAGGCGAGGTGGCGTGATGGATGGCGTCCACGACATGGGCGGCGCGCCGGGCTTCGGCCCGGTGGTGCAGGAGAAGGACGAGCCGCTGTTTCATGGCGACTGGGAAGCCCGTGCCATGGCGATGACCGTGGCGATGGGACGGCCGGGTGGCTGGAACATCGACATGTCACGCTCGGCGCGCGAGAACCGGTCGCGCGAGGATTATCTCTCCAAGACCTATTACGAGATCTGGATTGCCGGTCTCGAACGTCTGCTGCTTGACCGCGGCATGATCAGCGCCGACGAGATCGCGGCCGGTCACGCGCTGCATCCGCCGAAGCCCAATGGCCCGAGCGTTGCGCCCGGCGATGTCGTGCCGATGCTCGAGCGCGGCAGCCCGAGCCATCGTCCGGAGACCACGCCGGCGCGCTTCAAGGTCGGCGATCGCGTCCGCGCCAGGGTGATGAACCCGCCCACCCACACACGCCTGCCGCGCTATGTTCGCGGCCATGTCGGCACCATCGAGCTGGTGCATGGCAGCCACGTCTTCCCCGACACCAATGCGCTTGGCGCCGGCGAGCAGCCGCAGTGGCTCTACACCGTCCGCTTCGACGGCCGCGACCTGTGGGGCGCACGGGCCAATGCCAACACCGAGGTGTCGGTCGACGCCTGGGAATCCTACCTGGAGCCGCTGTGATGGCGCTCGATACCCTGGCGGCGACCCGCGCCGCCGCCGCCATACCGGGCCTTCCGCGCGACGCCGATGGCCCGGTGTTTCGCGAGGCCTGGGAAGCACAGGCGTTCGCCATGGCGCTGGCGCTGCATGAGCGCGGCGTGTTCACCTGGACGGAATGGGCCGCTGCACTGGCGCACGAGATCAAGGCCGCCCAGGCCGCCGGCGATCCCGACACCGGCGACACCTATTACCACCACTGGCTGGCGACGCTGGAAAAGCTGGTCACGGAGAAACAGGTCACGAGCACAGCGACGCTGCATCGCTACCGCGACGCCTGGGACCATGCCGCCGACCGCACCCCGCACGGCCAGCCGATCGTGCTGCAGCCCGGCGATTTCGAAGGCTAGGCCACGAGCCCGGATGAGCGAAGCGACATCCGGAATTGCCAACTCAGCGCGCCGCCCGCACAGCGGCTCCACAAAATCGGCGTCATCACCGGGCCGACGCGACAGCGTCGTGACCCGGTGATCCGGTTTACGATTGATCGGAACGCCGAAGAGAGAGCTCGATGGGCGGGTGACCTTAGTCCTGGCGATCCGTCGAAGACGGATCGCGCTGCCCGCGCATGACACAGAATTTGGTGCTTCGCCCTCACGCCGCCGAGGCGCCGGCGCGCTTGCGCTCTTCTTCTTCGTAAAGCTCCTTCTTCGACAGCTTGCCGACCGCCGTCTTCGGCAGCTCGGGACGGATGTCGATCGCCGAAACCATCTCGTGCTTGCCGAGCTTGTCGGCGAGAAATGCCTTCAGCTCCTCGAGCGTGAAGGGCGCCGCCCCCTGCTTGAGCTTGATGAAGGCCTTGGGCGACTGGCCGCGATAGGCGTCATGAATGCCGATGACGCTGACCTCTTCCACCGCCGGATGGGTGTAGATCGCCTCTTCGATGGTGCGCGGATAGACGTTGAACCCGCCGCACAGCAGCATGTCCTTGGTGCGGTCGACGATGTAGATATAGCCGTCCGCATCCATGTAGCCGACGTCGCCGGTGCGCATGTAGCCGTCCTCTGTCATGATCGCGGCGGTGGCCTCGGGCTTCTTCCAGTAGCCCTTCATGATGTTGGCGCCGCGCACGCACAGTTCGCCGCGCTCGCCCTGCGCCACATAGCTGCGGCCGTCCTCGACGCTGAGGAACTTGAACGAGATTCCCGGGCTCGGCACGCCGCATGAGCCCTGCTTCTGCGGCCCCGGCACGGGCGTATAGGTGCCGGTCGGCGACGTCTCGGTCATCCCCCAGCCTTCGGCAAGGCGGCAGCCGGTCAGCTTCTCGAACGCCTGCTGCACCTCCAGCGGCAGCGGCGCGCCGCCGGAATTGCACCACTTCAGCGACCGCAGGTCCGCCGTCGCCGTGCTCGGATGGTTGAGGATGGCCACGAACATCGTCGGCACGCCCGGGAAGGCCGTGATCTTCTTCTCCGAGATGTCCTTGATCGCCGTTGCGGCATCGAAGCGGGTATGCAGCACCAGCTCGGCGCCGATGCGCAGGCCCAGCAGCATGTTCACCGTCAGCGCATAGATGTGGAACGGCGGCAGCACCGCGAGGATGCGCTCATGGCCCGGATCCAGTACCGGCGGCTCGGTGCGCGTGGTTTCGACACACTGGCTGACCGCGGCAGTGAGATTGCCGTGGGTCAGCATCGCACCCTTGGGCAGGCCGGTGGTGCCGCCGGTGTATTGCAGCACCGCGAGCGCATCGGCCGGATCGGCGATGGGATGACGGCGATAGTCCGCGCCATGATCCAGCAGACTCTGGAAGCTGCGATGGCGATCATCCGATGTGACCGTCGCCAGTTGCTGACCCGCGGCGAGTTGGCCGCGCACCGCCTCCGGATGCCCCGTCATCTCGGCGAGATCGCCGACCACCAGCGTCTTCAGCCGCGTGGTATCGAGCAGGCGCGCCATCTGCGGATAGAGCAGCGCGAGATCGAGCGTGACCATGACGTCGGTCTCGCTGTCCTCGACCTTGTGCTCCAGCACCTTGGCGGCATCGAGCGGCGAGTAGTTGACCACCGTGCCGCCCGCCTTCAGCACGCCGAAGAAGCTGATGAGATAGTGCGGCGTATTGGGCAGGTAGAGCCCGACATGGACCCCCGGTCCGACGCCGAGCATCTGGAAGCCTTTGGCGGCGCGGCTGGCGAGCGCGTCGAGCTCGCGGTAGCTGATGCGCCGTCCCATGAATTCGACCGCCGGCTGATCCGGCCACTGCGCCGCGGCATCCTCCAGGATCTGCTGCACGGGCATGACCGGAATCTCGGCATTCCAGCGCACGCCGGGCGGATAGGACTTGATCCAAAGCGGGCTCAAAGACGGGTCGGTCATGGTGGCTTCCTCCTCAAGGCTTGTTGGCTCGTTGCAGGCAAGGACGACATGCGCTCAGTGGCGTCTGGATCGCACCTCCCAGATGGCTCCGCCCGCAGCGGCGCCATCGGCCGAGGCTGTCACGCTCATGTGCCGGCCATAGGCCGCCAGCATGCCCTCGACAAGACCGGACAGCGCCAGCCGGCAGGCGGGATGATCGTCGACGACATCGCGCATCAGCCGCCATTGTGCCTGCGCGACCACCGTGTCCGAACGCGCCATCACCTCGTCGCCCGCGGTACGGAAAAACCGCGACAGCAGATCGGCGAAGCCCGCCGCGCCGCCGCCCGCGGCCGCGCCGAGAGCGGCACCGATCCCGGCGCCATACTGCATGCCGATGAGCCGGCCGGTGATATGCAGCAGATGGCCGCCCTCCTCCGGCCCGAACAGGCCGATCATCACCGGCAGCGCCGTCCGGACATAGTCCATCGCATAGTCGCGGTGCGCCCGCGCCAGCCGCTCGGCAGGCCAGGTGTCGACCGGCAGCACCGGCGCCTTCGCCGGATCGAAGTCCGGCGCCTCGAGATGGCGCGCGAACACCAGCCGCTCCTCGGGCGCGAGATCATGGTCGTATTCGCAATAGTATCCTTCAAGGCCATCCTGGCCGTCGACGGTCTGCTTGGTGCAGACGAAGCCGAGCCGCGGATTGCCGAGCGAAACCCCGTTGTGCGCGTGCCAGCCCCGCAGCATCGCGCGCGAGACTTCGCCGGGAATGGCGCAAATCGCGGTGCCGCTCCAGATCCAGCGCGGCGGCGGATAGCGGATCCAGGCCTTGCGGTCGCTCTCGGGCATGTACTCGACATGGACGCCGCCGATCCAGTTCGAGAGATAGTGGTACTGCGCCGCGGCAACCGCCGGCGGCAGGCCGGTGAGGCCGAGCTTGGCGAGCCCCGGCAGGAAGCGCTCATGATGCTGGCGGCGGAACACGCGGAACACGAATTCAGCGGCGTCGCCGGCGCTGCGGCGGGTCACCACCGACATGATCAGCCCGGTGAAATAGGCATGATGAAGGTCAGCCACCGCCCGCCATTCGGCCACTCCGGTGCGACCATCCGACATGAGACCTCCCCGTTGCCGCGGCCCGCTGCGAGGCCGTCTATCGCCACGATAGAGGACAAGCGCCGTCGACCTCAAGGGCGCAGTGTCAGCGCATCAGCAGCGTCACCGCCAGCGGCACCAGGAACGACGTCACCAGCGCGTTGAGGCTCATGGCGATGCCGGCGAACACACCGGCCACCTCGTCGACCTGGAAGGCGCGCGCGGTGCCGATGCCGTGCGACGCCAGCCCGACCGCGAAGCCGCGGGCGCGATAGTCGGTGATGCCGATGCGGTTCATCATCGGCGTGACGATGATCGCGCCGATCACCCCGGTCAGCACCACGGCGACCGCGGTCAGCGCCGGATCGGCCCCGAGAGTCTCGCTGATGCCCATCGCCACACCGGCGGTCACCGACTTCGGCGCGAGCGCCAGCACGACATCGCGCGGCAGACCGAAGGCGCGTGCCAGCACGACCACCGAGCCGATCGCGGTGATGCTGCCGATCACCAGCGCGATCAGCATCGGCACGAGCGCGCGCACCACGATGCGGCGGTTCTCGTAGAGCGGCACGGCCATCGCCACGGTGGCGGGCCCGAGCAGGAAATGCACGAACTGCGCGCCGCCGAAATAGGTCGCATAAGGCGTCCCCGTCACGATCAGGAACAGTCCGACCATCCACATCGTGTGCGGCACGGGATTGAGCAGCGGATGGCGGCCCGACCGCTGCGAGATCGCATCGGCGAGCGCATAGACCACCAGCGTGACGGTAAGCCACAGCAGCGGCGTCTGCGACAGGTAGACCCACAGCGCGAACGGATTGTTGCTGGCCGCGCCGGTCATGACTGGTCTCCCGACGCCGCGAACAGACGGCCGACGATCAGGAACGTGCCCACCGTCACCAGCAGCGTGATCACCACCGACAGCGCCAGCACGACAAAGATCGCGACGCCATGGGCGGCGATCAGGTCGAGCTTCTGGATGACGCCAACGCCCGCCGGAACGAACAGCAGCGACAGATGGCCGAGCAGGCTGCGCGAGGCCCCTTCCACCGCGCCGGGCTGCAGCGGCCCCAGCGCCAGCATCGACCAACGGTCCCGCGCCAGCAGCAGGATCAGCAGGGCCACGAAGCCAACCACCGGCCCGGGCACCGGGACGCCGAGCGCGCGCACCAGAATCTCGCCGCCGAGCTGGCAGAGCAGGATCAGGCTGAAACTGGCAATCACGGCGATCTCCTAGTGGCACCGCCTGCCCCTACCTGATCGCGCACGCCGTCAGCAATGGCTTTCCAGACCTGGTCCTTGAACTCCGTCACCGCCGGAGGCGCCGGAACCAGCGGCGGCGCGCTGCGCTTGTGGCAATCTTCGACCAGTTGCAGCACCCACACCTCGCCATCGGTGAAGTAGAGGTCGCCGCCGCCATTGCGGGCGATCAGCGTCGGGCCGATGCCCGAGACCTGGTAGCGCGCCTCGAGAAGGCCGGGCTGCGTCAGATCCCCGGCAATGACCTCGCGCTCGCGATCGATGTCGGGCGCGATGTGATGGGTGACGGCGCCGGTGTAATGGCTGAAGCCGACGCCACGGTCGAAGGTGGCGGCGGCCACCCACACGGGCCGGCCCTGGTCGCCGCTGTCGAGCGCCCGCCACAGCCGGACATGGTGGCGGCGATCGGCGCTGCCGCCTTCAGCCTTCTCGAAGGCGAGATCCTCGCGCCGCCCGGCATAGAATAGCGGGCTGACCGGCGCCGCCGGATACGGACGATGCAGCAGCACGCTGCCGAGAATATCGATGCTGCTGCGCAACGTGACCGGATCGGCCGGATACCAGCCGGCATCGTGCATGGCGCACAGGATATCGCGGGCTGCACCGACGAAGGCGAGATTGATGGCGTCGCCTGGAATGCCCTGCGCGGTGGTCGTCACCATCGGCAGGCCCGCGAGCTTGTGCTCGTGCTCGTAGTGCCGCCACAGCGCCGGCAGCGCGAGATAGGCGGCAGCGGCATAGACCAGCACACCGAACGCGAACACGGCAACGATGCGGGCGCTGCGCGAGCGCGACGGCGCGGACGACGAGAATGCGGAGGAAAAACGGATGGCGAGCGATCCCCGCGTCGGGTGAAACGAATGCCGACGCCTCGCGGCGCCGGCATCAGGAATTCGTCAGCGGCTCAGGCGACACGCGGCCACTGGCCGCCGCAACGCGGACTCAGCCCTTCAGGCGCTTGGTACACTCGCTGTAATAGCCGCCGCCCTTCTGGATCCACTTCAGGCCGCCGTTGCCATTGGTCTCCTTGTTGGCGCGATACTGATCGACGCAAGTGTGCATGCGCGCCTTGCCGGGCGTCTCGCTGGCGTATTTCGGACTGACCGCGCTCGGGAAAACCGCATTGCCGACCGGAGCGGCCGGCGCCGCCGCGGGAGCCGCCGCCGTCTTGGGCGCCGCAGCCGGTGCGGCGGGAGCGGGAGCGGGCGCGGGGGCCGGAGCAGCCGGGGCTGCCGCCGCCGTCGGCGATGCCTCGGTGCCGCACTGGCTCTTGCGGAAGTCGTTCCACTTCTGACCGTTCAGCGTGCCGCCGTCCTTGGCCGCCTTATATTTTGCGCTGCACTCCTGCATCGTCAGCGCCTGGGCGGGCATCGCTGCCGCGCACAGCAGACCGGACAACAGTATGGCTCCGGCAATCTTACGTTCGAAGGTCATCACGAAATCTCCCTTGCACAAGCAGATCCGGCGGATCACGGGCATCCTAACCAACGAGGCCGACGTTACAACGTCGCCATCGTCCGGCGGCCAAAAAAACGTGATCGAAATGTTCGGCGGCGCTTGCCGCCATTCACCTGCGGTTCAGGCGCATCTGGCGAACGTGGCAGCCGTTGACGATCCAAACAGAGGTCATACCATGACTGTTGCGTCCCGTGCCGTCACTGCCGCGTTCGCCTCCCTGCTGCTGATGGGAACGGCGTTCGCCCAGACCCCGGCCCCCGCTCCCGCAGCGCCGGCCCCGGCGGCGAAGACCGCGCCCGCCCCCAAGAGCGCCACCGCCAAGCCCGAGCAGAGCGCGGCCTCCAAGGAGTGCTCGACCGAAGCCGACGCCAAGGGCCTGCATGGCAAGGAGCGCAAGAAGTTCCGCTCCGAGTGCAAGCGCAAGGCCGGCAAGCCGGGCTGACCACGACCTGCTGCGGGAGGCGGGTCCCGTCCGCCTCCCGTTCGCGCCGGCCTCGCCCGGTGCGCGGACCACAGGCGCGCCGCCGAGCCATGAGGGCGACGCCTTCGCCCATGCGCCGGCCCGCGATTGCGCCGCCTGCGCGGCATTGCCATAAGATGGTGAATGCCGGATCGAGGGGATCCGCCACACCAGATCCTGCCGATGACGCCCGCTGCGCCTGACCGCCTGTCGCCGACCCACCCGCTTCCGACACGCTCCGCTACGCTGACCACGGTCGAGACGCTGGCGATCGGCACGATCGGCGGCCTGCTGTTCTGGTGGACCGAACTGCCGGGCGGCCTGATCTCGGGCGCGATGATCGCCGTCGCGATCGCGGCGATCGCCGGGCGACCGCTGGCGATGCCGATGCTGCTGTCGCATGTCGTGCTGATGACCCTCGGCCTGTCGTTGGGATCGATGGTCTCGCCGCAGATGCTGCGCAACATCGCCGACTATCCCGTCACCATCGCCGCGCTGGCGCTTTCGACCTTCGGCGCCACGTTCGGCAGCAGCTACTATCTGCGGCGTGTCCATGGCTGGGATCGTGCATCGGCACTGCTCGCGGGCAGCCCCGGCGCGCTGTCGCAGATCATCCTGCTGGCGACCGAGAAGAACGCCGACGTGCCCGGCATCGCCGTGGTGCAGACGCTCCGCGTCATCATTCTCACCGCGGCGCTGCCGCTGCTGCTCAATCTGCTGGGCCTTGCGCCCCACGCCCACCTGACGCTGCGCGCGCCGCCGGCGACGCCGCTGTCCTTCGCCATCCTCGCGGTCGCGGCGGTCGCCGTGTCGTTGCTGCTGCGCTGGCTGAAATTTCCGGCGAGCTGGATGTTCGGCGCCATGCTGGCGTCCGGCGTGCTGCACGGTGCCGGCTGGGTCGAGGGCGGCCTGCCGCTGTGGGGCTATGCCCTCGCGCTCATCGGCATCGGCACGCTGATCGGCACCCGCTTCGCCCGCATCAGCGGCCGCACCCTGGCCGACCATGTGCTGGCGGCGATTGGCTCGTTCGGCGTCGCCATCGCGATTTCCGCGGTGTTCGTCGCCGTGCTGGTGCTGACGACATCCGCGAAGCTCAGTGATCTCATCGTGGCATTCTCGCCGGGCGCCATGGACGCGATGCTGGCGCTGGCGCTGACACTGCACATCGATCCGATCTTCGTCGGCGCCCACCACCTCGCGCGTTTCGTTTTCGTCTCGATCGCCACGCCGGGCATCGTCCACCTGTTCGGCAACGACGACGACGGGCTCGACGACTAGTTGTGAACGACGCCCGGCCCCGCCGGATCGGTCATCACTTCGGTCATCACTTCGGCCATCGCGTCACGGATCGCCGGTTCGAATGCGCAGGCCTTGCGCGAGCTGCGATCCATATGCACGGCCGTGATCTCGCAGCGCGCCGCGAGCTCGCCGCTCTCCCCATTGGACATCTCGTGCACGAACCGCACCGCCTTGTCGCGGACCTCGAGCAGCCGGCTGCGGATCTCGATGATGTCCCCGGCGAGAAGCTCGCGCCGGTAGCTGATGGCCTGTTCGACCGCGGCCATGCCACGGGCGCCCGCGCGCAGATAGCCCGGCGTCAGGCCGACACGGGCCAGCAGATTCCAGCTCGCCTCGTCGAACCGCCCGACATACCACATGACGTTCATGTGCCCGACGTGATCGCACTGCCAGGGATAGACCGTGCCCTTGCAGGCGAGAAATCCGCCGCTCATGCTGCTGCCTCCATGCTCGCAACGACGCCGATACGGTAGCGTATCAGGGGTGCAACGGGCTAGCAATACGCCAGCGTATCAGGAGCGGCGGATGAACGAGAACGGACGCGACGTCTGGATCAGGGCCGGCCTCGCCGCCCTCGCGGCCGGCGGCATCGACCGGGTGCGGGTCGAGGTGCTGGCGGAGGGCCTCGGCGTCACCAAGGGCGGCTTCTACCGTCGTTTCCGCGATCGCCGGCACCTGCTGGACGAATTGCTGGAGACCTGGGCCAGCGGCCGCATCGCCGCGATCGAACAGCACACCCGCCCGGACGGCGAGGCGGCCCGCGAGCGCCTCGCCGCGGTGATCCGCCTCTACGCCGAACGCAACAACGCCGAGGCGATGGCGATCGAGCTGGCGATCCGGCAGTGGGCGCGCGGCGATGCACAGGCTGCCGAAGCCGTCGCCAGCGTCGACGCCGCGCGGCTGAAGAATGTCGAGCGGCTCTATGCTACGGCCGGGCTCGACGCGGACGAGGCGCGGGCCCGCGCCTTCCTATTCTATTCGTTCGTGTTCGGACAGGGACTGATCCAGCTCGACGCCAGGGGGCCGCGCCGGCGCGACCGCCTGCTGGAGATCTGCGCCACCCTTCTGACCGGCACGGACGTGCTGAGCACGCCGGCCTGACGCCCGCGCCGGCCGGTCAGCGCCGCGACAGCGTGGCGCGCAGCCCCCACACCGCGCAGGCGGCTATCAGCAGCGAGATCAGCACATTGTAGCCGGCGAGCGAGAGGCCGAGGAAGCGCCACTGCACCTCGTCGCAGCGCACGACCTTCACGGTATCGAGGCGCTCCAGCAGGCTGCCGGCGCTGCCGAGATCGGCGATCGGGCCGCTGCAGTCCGTCGGGCCCGGCCAGAAGCCCCATTCGACGCCGGCGTGGTAGCCACCGAGTACGGTGTTGGCGAGCAGCGCCAGGAGCAGGATCAGGAAGCCGACCGCCACCAGCGGACGGGCAGCTCCGCCCTTCGCCGCCAGCGCCACGATCAGCGCCAGGGGGATCGCCAGATAGTAGGCATAGCGCTGCTCGAGGCAGAGCGGACAGGGCTGGATGCCGAGCACCAGCTGGAAGAACCAGGCACCACCAATGGTCGCGGCGGCGATCAAGGCAATCGCGCCCGCGGCCGTGGCGGCGCCGGCCCAGAGGCCCGATGACGTCGGCTTCACGCCGGCTGCAACGCTCACGATGCTCTCCCCCTGCTGTGGACCCGCCTCCTATCGCGCCAGCCCCGCGCCTGTCGAGGCCACGGCGTTCACGAATGAGGGACCGGGAGAGGATGGATGCGGGGAAACGATCGGGCGGTGGACGACGCGGCGCATGCCCACCGCAGGGCCACTGTCCGGTTGACCCGGCAGGCGAGCCGGATATAGTCCGCCCGCTTCGCAGGTCCTGCCGTTTCCGCGGCTGGGGTCTCGTGGGCCCCTGTGGCGGAACTGGTAGACGCGCTCGACTCAAAATCGAGTTCCGCAAGGAGTGCTGGTTCGATCCCGGCCAGGGGCACCAATCACCTGTCGGCACCACCCCGTCACGTCAGCATCCCGCACGTCAACGCGTCACGGCCTGATCAATCAGCTACTGATCAGACGCCACGACCGCGTACCCGGCGCCGAACCTGCGGCGCCCCTACCGCTACATCTCGATCACCACCGCGAGCTGGCTGATGAGGCGAGCGACTTCCTCGAGTTCGTCGTCGTTATGCTGATCGACGGCACGCGCCAGTCGCTCGACACATTCGCCGTAGCTCACCGGAGCAAGCGGCGGCGTCTCGACGGCAAGAGCTTGCAGATCCTGTTGCATAGATCTCACTCCCGTTTGGCTGGCCCATGGTTGTGATAGCAGCGATCGGGCGCGCTGGCAGCTTACAGGTTGGTTAGGTTCGCGGCTCAATTGCGACCACCCGCCCTCGGGGAAACGTCGGGAAACGCAGCCGTTCGTTCGGCGCAACGTTGCGCGCAACGCTCCCTGTGCACACGCAAGGCCGCCGACGCTCCCGTTGCAGGCCCCTGTGGCCTCGCGCAGTGCGATCGCCGCGCCACCCGCAGCTGTTTACATCCCGCGGTTTTGATTTAGCATTTTCGCTGATTTGACGACGGGGCCGGCCGGAGCCGTTGGGCGCCGATCCGGAAAGCGCGGCAGATCCAAGAACTGTGACGCGAGTTGTTGCGTGTGTTTCGCGCTGTAGACGCCGGGACGGCGGCCTCGCCCGGGGCCGTCGCCTGCGGGTTTGCGTGCGCCCTTAATCCATTGCCAGGGGACGACCATGAACGAGATCGATATGCGGGTGTTCGCCCGCAGCGCAGGCGTCAATGTCACGTTTCCGGCCGGGAGCGTCGTGTTTAGCCGCGGCGACGACGGCAGCTGCATGTATGTCGTCCAGTCCGGCGTGATCGAGATGATGATCGGCGACACCGTCGTCGATACCTGCGGCCCGAACGAGGCGCTCGGCTTCATGTCGATGATCGACGCCTCGCCGCGCACGTCGACGGCCCGCGTCCGCGAGGCCGCCGAGCTGTCGGTTCTCGATCAGCGCAAGTTTCGCTTCATGATCGACGAAATCCCGAATTTCGCGATGTACATCATGGGCGCCATGGCCCGCCGCATTCGCGGCATGAGCAACGTGATCTGACGCGCCCCGTCAGGACAGGCAGCGCACCGGCAGCGATGACAGCCCACGCAGCGTAAAGGTCGGCCGGCGCGCCACCGCGCCGGCGAGCGCGACGCGCGGGAAGCGCGCCAGCAGCGCCGCGAACGCGATCTGGCCCTCCATCCGCGCCAGCGCCGCACCGAGGCAGTGGTGGATGCCACCGCCGAAGCCGACATGGCGGTGGGCATCGCGCGTCAGGTCGAGGCGGTCCGGCTCGGCAAAGGCCTGCGGATCGCGGTTCGCAGCCCCCAGCACCATCATGATCTCGTCCCCGGCGCGCACCGGCGTATCCGCCAGCACCATGTCCTGCGTCACCACGCGCTGGGTGATCTGCACCGGGCTGTCGTAGCGCAGCAGTTCGTCCACCGCCTCGCGCGCAAGGTCCGGCCGTTGTCGCAGCAGCGCCATCTGGTCGGGCGCCTGCAGCAGCGCCAGCACGCCGTTGCCGATCAGGTTCACCGTGGTCTCGTGGCCGGCGACCAGCAGCAGGCGGACCATGTTGATGACTTCGTCAGGCGTGATGCGGTCGCCACTGGCCTCGACCGCGAGCAGCGCCGACAGCAGGTCGTCGCGCGGCGAACGCCGCCGCTCGTCGAGGAGCTCGGTGAGATAGCCTTCAAGCCCGTCCTCGGCGGCACGGATGATCACGTCGATCTCCGGCGTGCGCAGCGCCGACGGATCGACCGAGCGCGCGAGGCCGCGCGACCATTCCGCGAAGCGGACCTCGTCGGCCTCGGGAATGCCGAGCAGCGCGCAGATGATCCGCACCGGCAGCGGATAGGCGAAGGCATCGATCAGGTTCACCGTGGCGCCATCTGCGGCGGCGATGTCGTCGAGCAGGCCCGTCGTGATCGCCTCGGCCCGCACACGCAGGTCCTCGATCCGCTTGGGTGTGAACGCCCGCACCACGAGGCCGCGCAGGCGGGTGTGGTCCGGCGGGTCCATGAACAGCATGGAACGCCGCTTCAGCACGTCCGCCTCGTGCTTGCCGATCTCCGTGGTCGCCCTCGCCTCGTTCGACGACAGCTGGGGGTGACGCAGCATCGCGACGACATCGGCATGGCCGAGGCAAAACCAGATCGTTTCAGCGACGCGCAGCAGCCGAGCGCCGCGGAAGCGTTCGTAAAGCGCATAGGGATCTTCGCGGTAGGCCGGCGACATCGCCTCGGCGAAAAAGCGGCTTGCAAGGTCGGAAGAGGTCATCCCGGGCGCTCCTGCGGCTCGATACATCTATGTATCGAGTTGCATTCTGCTATAAATCGCCGTTATGTCAAGAGTGCGAATCAGGCCGACCCGCGACGACACCTGCGAGAAGCTGTTCGAGGCGGCGGCGCAGGTATTCGAGGAGCAGGGGATCGGCGGCGCGAGCATCGAGGCGATCGCCGCAGCGGCCGGCTTCACGCGCGGCGCGTTCTATTCGAATTTCAAGAGCAAGGACGAACTGATCGTCGCGATGCTTGAGGAGCATGTGGCCCAGTCGGTGCGGCGCAATCTCGAACTGCTCGAGACGCATCGCAGCCCGGCGGATTTCATCGAAGCGCTCAAGGCGGTCGACCGCACGCGGCAGGATCCACTGGCGCGCTCGCCGCTATTGCACATGGAAATGATCCTGTTCGTCGCCCGCGCCGAGAAGCGACGGCCCGAGCTCGCCAAGCGGCTGCGGGCGCGGCGTGACGTCGTCACCCGGATCGTGGCGACGACCGCCCAGGCAAGCGGCGCCGGCATCGCTGATCCGGCGTGGACAGGCGCGATCCTGCTGGCGCTGGAGGACGGCTTCCGCCTGCACCGCCTGATCGATCCGGAGACCACCCCGGCCGATAGCTTCCTGCGCGCCATCGGCGACCTGCAGAAGGCGATAGGTATAGGACCGCGCTGACGGCGGCTCGCGCCTGCGCCCGTTGCCGTGCCTTCAGCGCGTCGGCGGCTTGACGCGGCGGTCGCCTGGCGCGTCGGTCACCACGATAGTCGCGGTCATGCCGGCGCTCAGCGTGACTTCGTCGGGCACCTTGTCGATGGCGATGCGGACGGGAATGCGCTGCGCGAGGCGCACCCAGCTGAAGGTCGGGTTGACGTTGGCGATGAGATCGCCGGCGATGGCGTTCTCGCGGTCGGTGATGGCGCGCGCCACGCTCTGGACATGCCCCTGGATCGGCTCGCGATAGCCCATCAGGCGTACTGACGCCGGATCGCCAATGCGGATGTTGCGCAGCTTGGTCTCCTCGAAATAGCCGGCGATGTAATAGGAATCGCTGTCGACGATCGCGACCATCGCGCGGCCCGCCGTGGCATAGTCGCCGCGGTCGACCAGCAGGTTGGTGACATGGCCGTTGACCGGCGAGCGCACCTCCGTGCGGGCGAGATTGAGCTTGGCGACGCCGAGCGCGGCGACCGCCTGGTCGTAGGACGCCTGCGCCGACAGCGCCGCGCTGCGCGCCTGGGTCAGCGCCTCCTCGGAGATCGACACCGAACTCAGCTTCTGCCGCCGTTCGAGCTCTTCCTGGCGCTGGTCGTAGACCGTCTTGGCGCCGGCGAGCGCCGCCTCGGCCTGCGCCAGCGCCAGCTGGTAGCGCGCCGGATCGATGGTGAACAGCACGTCGCCGATCCTGACGTCCTGGTTGTCCTTGACCTTGAGATCGACGACCGCGCCGGCGACGTCGGGCGCGACATTGACGACATTGGCCCGCACCCGGCCGTCGCGCGTCCACGGGCTGTCCTCGTAGGTCCGCCACAGATACCAGCCGGCGACCGCCGCGATCACCACCGCGACCACGGTCACGGCGACACGGATGAGAGAGGAAACGCTGGGCATGGCTGTTCCGAAGGGTCAGAGGGTTGTGGTGACGAAGGCGCCGAGCAGGATGACGTAGAGCGCGGTGTTGAACAGCGGCGGGTGCCAGACGAAACGATAGACGCCGAGCCAGGCGAGCAGCATGCGCGCCACGTACCAGACCACCGTGGTGCCCAGCAGGTAGCCGACCAGCGGCGGCAGGAATACGCCGTCGATGCTGATTTCCTTGATCATGTCGTCACCATCTCGGTCGTGGTCGCCGGCGCGGCCCGCGCCGGCCCGAAGAATTCCGCATGCAGCCGCAAGGTCGCCTCGACGTTGTAGAGCGCTTCCGCGGCGCGCGTCGAGACGGCTTCTTCGGCATCGCCGAGCACGCGCTGGCGCGCGCCGATGAGAACCGCGATCGGCATCTCCGGCGCACGGTCGCGTGCCATGCCGGCGAAATAGGTCGCGAGCGCCGTCAATGCATCCTGCACGGCCGCCGCTGCCGACGGCGGCAACACCAGGCGCAGGGCGCGCAGCAGCAGGATGTTGAGGCCGATGCGCAGTCCCGCGAGGCTCGCCTGGAGATGGGCGCGCTGCACCTCGACCATCGGATCGAGCCGCATGAACAGCGCATTGATGCGGTCGAACATCCGGCTCTCGAACACCGAGCGCTCCTCCACTACCGCGCCGCCGGCAGCCTGCGCGAGGTCGCGGAAGAAGCCGCGGGTGAGGCGCCGCACCGCCCAGTCGGTGCCGAGCGGCCGCAGCAGGCCGAGCGCCGCCGCGCCAATGCCGATGCCGAGGATGTAGCCGATCGCGCCGTTGGCGAAATTGGCGAAATCGTAGTCCATCGCGTTGGTGAGACCGATCAGGCCGCCGGCGACGAAGATCAGCGGCATGGTGTAGGGAATGGCCGCCGGCGCGGTCAGCAGCAGGCCGCAGGTCAGATAGAACGGCGCCAGCGCGATCGCCAGCGCCGGAAAGGTCGACAGCGTCGGCAGCAGCGCGAACAGGTACAGCCCGGCGATTAGCACGCCGACGACACTCATCTTGAGGAACTGGGCCGACGCCGCGGCCGGGTTGTCGCGCGCGCCCATGATCGCGCACATGATGCCGGCGAAGGTCACGGCGGTCGGGCCGTTCGACCAGGCCGAGAAGATCCAGAACGTGCTGGCGATCATCACCGTCACGGCCGACACCAGCCCGCCGACCACCGCGAACGAGACGTCGCGATAGGGGCGGAACGAGGGCGCCGCATCATCGCCGGGCAGGCGCCGCCCGACGGCGATATGCGTGCGGATCCAGACCGTCTGCCGCCACATCGCCAGTACGTCGCCGAGCCGCAGCAGAATGCTGCGCACCAGGAAAGCGTCCGGCTCCGTCCGCAGCGCCTGCGTCGGTGGCAACTGCGCCGCGATTTCGGCGTCGAGCGCGCGCTCCTCCTCGCTCTCCACCTGCGCATCCTCGGGCGTCTTCGCCCCGGCGGTGGCGGCGATGTGAGCGGCGGTGCGTTCGAGAAGCGGCTGCACCAGGCCCGCCGTATCGGGGCGGCGCTGCTCCAGCACCGCAAAGCGATCGTAGACCGACATCAGCAGCGCCAGCAGCGACAGGATCTTGCCCTCGAACTGCCTGATCACCCCGTCGACCGCCCGCAACGCCGGGGTATCGAGCACGGCAAACACCCGCAACGCATCCAGCGCAATCACTGCCGAGATGATCTGGCGGCGGTCGGCGAGGCCCTTGGCCTCGTTCTCGCGGCCGCGCAACGCATCGCCCGCCCAGCGCGCCATGCTCGGCAGCGTCGCATCCAGCGCCTTGCGCAGCGCATCGCCGGCGCGCTGCGGCAGCACGACGTGATGCATCAGCGCGCCGCAGGCGATGCCAAGCATGATCTCGAGACAGCGCGCGACCGCGAAATCGAACGCGCCGTTCGGCGCCAGCGCCGCCGGCAGGCC
The DNA here is from genome assembly GCF_018131225.1 of Bradyrhizobium sp. U87765 SZCCT0048. Classification (GTDB taxonomy): domain Bacteria; phylum Pseudomonadota; class Alphaproteobacteria; order Rhizobiales; family Xanthobacteraceae; genus Bradyrhizobium_A. The sequence continues at coordinate 699,303 of NZ_JAFCMM010000002.1, forward strand.
GATGATCGCCGCCGAGTAGCCCGACAGCATGCCGACATAGGCCTGCGGCGCATCGCGCAGGTAGATCGAGACGAAGGTGCCAAGGCCGATCCACAGCGCGAGCGCCAGGCAGAACAGCTCCGGCGAGTTGGAAAACAGGCTGACCATCACCAGCGACATCACTGCGCCGATCAGCGTGCCGAGCACGCGATACAGCGACTTCGCCAGCACCATGCCGGCGAACGGCTGCGAGACGATATAGACCGTCGTGACGGACCAACTCGGCTGCGACAGGTCGAGACGAAACGCGATGAACAGCGCCAGCATCGCCGCGGCGAAGGTCTTCACCGAGAACAGGCCATCACGCCAGCTCAGCCGTTGGAGAATCTGCAACATGCGGGGAATGGTAGCGGAACAGGACGACAGAAACGACGGTGCGTTAGCACCAATCGGCCGCGCCGGCATCCGGCCCGACCGCATGCCTGAGGTCCGGACCGGACGGAACTCCGCACCGCCCCTGCCACGGCATCGCCCAACATTCTCCCGATTGTGAGGCGACCATTCGAACGTGGTTAAGCCATACTTAACAAGTCTTTGCGAAGACCCGTCGGGGGTGGTTGAAGCAGTGGGGAGCACAGCTTGACCTTGCGAACGACACTTGGCGTAGCGGCTCTGCTTGCACTGTCCGGCGCGGCGGCAGCGATGGCCATCGGCTATGCGCACCTGCGTGACGACGACATGCCCCAGGCCCAGGCCGGGATGACTGAAGCCACCGATTCCGCAGCGGATTTCCCGATCGCCAATACCTCCGGCAAGACCGACAGGCTGCCGGTTGCGGCGCCGTTCCGCCTCGCCTCCTATTCCCTGTCCGACACCCCCGCCGCGGATGCGCCGGCGACGCCGGTGAGCCGCTATGCGTCGGCGGATCCCACCCCCTCCGACATCAGGTTGCCCGACGCCCTGAAGCCCGCCGTCGCCGATCCGGCCCCGGCTAAAATGGATGCGGCGGCGTCCAGGCAGGACGCGGCCGCTGCGAAAGCCAAGGTGGCGGCGCTGCCGCCGCCCAAGCCGGCGAAGCCGACCAATGTCATTCTCAACGACGCCCAGATCGCCAGCCTGAAACAGCGCCTGCGCCTCAGCCCGATGCAGGAGCCGTACTGGCCTGAAATCGAGGCGGCGCTGCGTGGCGTGGTCAAGCAGATCTACGAAGCCAACAAGAACGGCCACGGCAAGCCGGTGCCGGTCGACACCAGCACGGCCGAGGTCGAGCGGCTGAAGACCGCGGCGATGCCGCTGCTGATGCAGATGCGCCCAGACCAGAAGGCCGAGGTGATCAACCTCGCCCGCATCATCGGCATGGAGAAGCTGGTCGCGATGCTGTAGCGGCCGGCGCCTGCACGGTGTGGTGGATCTGACATTCGTCAAGGAGCCGGCCGCCAAAGTGCCTGCCGCGACGTGATCCGGCTGCAAGCGGATCGCAGGCGCGGCCGTTGCACTGCGCGCACGCTGTGATCACACACTTTCCTGATATCCCGACCCTTGACTTGCCCGCCGATTCCCGGCGGCAATGCGAGGTGTTGAAGGTGGGGCCACGCGGGGCGGCGCGGCCGCCATGATCATTATCGTTTGCTATCGATTTCAGGAGCCCCGATGCTGAAAGTCATCGTTCCCGTCGTCGCGCTGCTGCTGGCCGCGACCGGCGCCCACGCCTCCGAGATCAGCGGAGTCCCTCACGTGGTCAGCGGCGACGCCGTGACCATCGGCAAGAGCCGCATCCGCCTCGCCGCCGTCGCCGCGCCCGGCCTCGAGCAGCTGTGCATCAATGCTGCCGGCGAGCGCTGGACCTGCGGCCTCGCGGCCCGCGACGAACTCGCCAAGCATGTCGAAGGCAAATCCTGGACCTGCCAGCCCCAGCGCACCGACCGCTATGGCCGCTCGGTCGCCAAATGCACCATGGACGGCGAGGACGTGGCCCACTGGCTGGTACGATCCGGATGGGCCATCGCGGTCACGCGAATCTCCCACGACTATGTGCCCGACGAAACCGCCGCGAAGGGGGAGAAAATCGGCCTGTGGGCCGGCGCCTTCATCGCGCCGCCGGAATGGCGCCGCCGCAACAAGCAGGCTCCCGTGCTCGGCGGGCTCGACGTCAACCGCGCCTCGCGCGCGACACTGCTGCGCGGACGCTCGGCCTCGACGCCACCGTCGCCGGAGTGCGCCATCAAGGGTCATGTCAACTGGTCCGGCACCTGCATCTATCATGAGCCCGGCGGCCGCTGGTACGCCCGCGTCAAGATGGAGCCCGACAACGGCGACCGCTGGTTCTGCTCGCGCGAGGAAGCCGAACTCGCTGATTGCCGCGAGACCAAGCGTTAGCGGCGGCGATCCCGCCGGCCGTCAGCCCCGTGCGGGCGCGCGGCGCTCGACCACCAGCGACTGGATGACCCGGCCGAAATAGCCGGTGCCATCGGCCAGCCGCGCGATCGACAGGCCCGCGCCGTCCGGCCCTGAATACGACTCGGCATTGACCAGGATCCAGTCGCCGACCGGCTGGCGGGCGAGATTGATGGTGAGATCGGCGTTGATGAACGTCCACTGCGCGAAGTCCAGCGACGGCGACGTGCCGTTGCAGAAGTCCGACGCGATGACCGCACGCAGCAGCGGGGTCAGCGCCTGCCCTTCGACCAGCGGCAGATTGGCGCGAAACCAGATCGCCGCCCGCCCGAGTGCAATGAAGCGGCCGAACGCCGGCCGCATCGTCATGGTGGCGAGGAAGGCGTTGCGCTGGGAGTCGCCGATATCCTCGACGCACTGATCGGGAGGGGGAACGTCGAGCGGCGGCGTCGCCGCCATCTCCGGCACCACGTTGGCCACCGTCCTGATCCGGAGCACGCTGGCGCGCACCACCTCGACTCCCTCGGCGAACAGGCGGATGTCGCAGAGCTGGATCTTGCGGCCTTCCTTGACCACCTCGCTGGTGAAGGTCAGCGGCGCGACCGGCACCGGACGCATCAGATCGATGGTCAGGCGCGCGACATGCATCGGCACCGGTGACGGCATTGCCTCCGCGATCCAGGCGACCAGCGCCGCCGGCGGCGAGCCGTGCTGCGCGCGGGGATCCCATGGTCCGCCGGCCAGCGGACTGGTCCAGACCTGGTTTCCCTCGACGCGAAAGATCGCATCACGCGGCGCCGCCGTCATGACGGCCCGCCCGGGACATGACGTGACATCATCGCAGCGGTCACAGCGCCGGATCGATCGCCTCGTCATACTCCCGCTTGAAGCGGGCGATCAGCTCGGCCGCAGGCAGCACCGCATCGATGCTGCCGACGCCCTGGCCGCTGCCCCAGATCTCCTTCCACGCCTTCGGTCGCGCCCGCTCGCCGCTGGCGTCGGTGCCGAAGTTCATCTTCGAGGGATCGGAGACCGGCAGGTTCTCGGGATCGAGGCCCGAGGCGAGGATCGACGGTTTGAGATAGTTGCCGTGCACGCCGGTGAACAGGTTGGAGTAGACGATGTCCTCCGCCCCCGAGGTCGTGATCATCTCCTTGTACTTCTCGACCGCGTTGGCCTCCTTGGTCGCGATGAACGCCGAGCCGATATAGGCGAAGTCCGCGCCCAGCACGCGTGCCGCGCGGATGGCGCGGCCGGTGGCGATCGCGCCCGACAGCGCGATCGGGCCATCGAACCAGCGCCGCGTCTCGGCGACGAACGCGAACGGCGAGATCTGGCCGGCATGACCGCCGGCGCCGGCCGCCACCAGCACGAGACCATCGGCGCCCTTCTCGATCGCCTTGCGGGCGAACTTCTGGTTGATGACGTCGTGGAAGGTGATGCCGCCCCAGCCATGGACGGCCTGGTTGAGATCCTCGCGCGCGCCGAGCGAAGTGATCACCATCGGCACGCGATACTTCGCGCACAGCGCCATGTCGTGATCGAGGCGGTTGTTCGACTTGTGAACGATCTGGTTGACGGCGAACGGCGCCGACGGACGCTCGGGATGGGCGCGATCGTAGGCCGCGAGCTCTTCGGTGATCCGCGCCAGCCATTCGTCGAGCAATTCCGGCGGACGGGCGTTGAGCGCCGGAAACGATCCGACGATGCCGGCCTTGCACTGGGCGATCACGAGGTCGGGATTGGAGACGATGAACAGCGGCGAGCCGATCACCGGCAGCGACAGACGACCCTTAAACAAGGCAGGCATGGACATTCGAAAGATCCCTATCCCTTATGGCGCAGATGACGTTGTTCATCGTTGACCGGGCGCGCATGCGCCCTCGCATCGGACGACGATGCCAGAAGGGCGGCGGGAAAGGCAATGTTGCAGACGCGTATCGGCGCCAGTTACTGGCACAATGCCCGTATGACGAAATTTTCGACGCGGCACTGCCCGAGATCTTCCTTCTTGCCGGACAGCAGCACGCTCGCAGAGCAGCTCTCGGCGGAGTCGGAATCCAGGCTCTGGCCTTCCTTGTAGCCCTTGTCGGTGCAGAGCCTGGTCGCCGCCGACTTGCAATCGGGCGCGCCGTTGGCCGCCAGCTGGCACTTCACCCGGCCTGCCACGACCTTGCCCTTGGAGAAACGCGTCAGGCTGTCGGTGGCATCCTTCGCGCGGGTGTTGATGTCGTCGAGGGTCTGTTGCGGCGACTTGAGCGTCGGCCATCCGAGCGGCGGGTCGCTGAAGAACTTGCCGATCTCGTCGACGAAACCACCGGAGCCGGCGGGATGCTCGGGCGCCAGCGTCACTGGCACCCCTGGCGGCTGCGGCGCGGCCTGCACCACCGGCGGCGGCACGCTCGGAACCTGTTGCAGGCCCGCAGTCTGCGCGGCGACGCCGGTCACGGCTGCGCCCGTCGCCCAGGCAACGCTCAGCATCGCTACCACGGCATAACGCCCGATCATCCGCGATCGATCAGCCATTGCCGAACCCGATCCCCTTCGCGCAAGACATGTTCGGACATACTATAGCGCTTTCATGCGACGTGGATACCGGCCACATGCATGCGGTCGCGTCAAAACAACGCGTCGCGCATCGTCCGCACAAACTTCATCTGCACAGGATGCAGGATTTTTCCCGGCCGTGTTCGGCCGTACGCACACTCAGAACATCCGGAATGCGATGACGAAGCCCAGCACCAGCACGCCGACGCCGATCGCCACCCACAACCCCAGGCGCTTCTCGATGCTCGCCCGGATCCACTCGCCGTAGCGATTCATCAGGATCGCCACGACGAAAAAGCGGCCGCCGCGCGCGATGATCGAGAACAGGACGAAGAGCAGCAGGTTGTAGCCGGCGAAGCCAGAGGTAATGGTGACGATCTTGTAGGGGATCGGGGTCAGGCCCTTGAGCAGGATGATCCAGGCCCCGTACTCCGCATAGGCGGTGCGGAACTGCTCGACACGGTCACCATAGCCGTAGAGGTGGATCAGCCACTGCCCGACCGAGTCGTAGAGAATGGCGCCGATGGCATAGCCCGCGACACCGCCGAGCACCGAAGTCAGGGTGCAGACCACCGCATAGAGCCATGCCCGCTGCGGGCGGGCCAGCGACATCGGGATCAGCATGACGTCCGGCGGCACCGGAAAGAACGAGCTTTCGGCGAAAGACACCGCTCCCATGAGCCAGAGCGAATAGGGCTTGTCGGCGGCGGCTACGCACCAGTCGTAAATACGTCTCAGCATGGGGCGATGAAGCACCGTCCGGCGGATTTGTCCATGTCGGGAACGACGATTTGGCCGCGTTTCAGCGCTGTTTGCGCAAACGATCGGCCGAAATCGCGACAATTGGCCGCCGGTTCAGGCCGGCAGCCGTTTGCTTGGCCAACTTCGCAGCATTTTTGGGCAGCTTTTCGGCAATGCCCAACAGCCGCTCACGGCGGTCCATCTCCGCCCAGACGTCGGCCGGACGAACCCCGGCTGAAGCCCACAGCACGGCGAGGTTGTAGAGGAGATCGGCACTTTCCCGCACGATGGCGTCGGTATCACCGCCGACCGTATCGATCGCCACCTCGATGGCTTCTTCCGCCACCTTCTTGGCCATCTTGGCCGGGCCTTGCTGAAACAGGCGCGCGGTTCGGGACGCGGCGGGATCGAGGTCCCTTGCCGCCAACACCGCAGTGTAGAGCCGCTCCAGCGAATCACTCATTCGCTGAGCTTAGACAAAACACATGTCCCTGGTGTTAACGGCCGGCCCCGCAAAAAGCCGCACCCTTCGCCGGTCGGCCGGCGAAGGGTGGGCAGGATCTGTCGGTGCGGAAGCGCTACCAGCCGCCGTAGTAGCGCGGGCCGTAGCCGCCACCATAATACCCGGGACCACCGCCATAGTAGCCGGGCCCGCCATAATAATAGCGATCGCGGTAGTAGTCGCGGCGCTGCTGTTCGGCGACCACGCCGCCGATGATGCCGGCGACCGCACCGAACGCGGCGATCGCGGCGGCGTTGTTGTTGCCGTGGTAACGGCGCGCACGGCGGCGCGCCGCGCTGAAGTCCGTGGCATCGCTCGCGGCCGTCAGGCCGGTCGTTGCCGCCTTTGCCGGCACCGGCGTGGCGGCGCGCGCCGGCGGCGCCTCGACCGCCGTCGCAACGAGAGCCGCGACCAGCGCCGCGGCCACACCGCGGCCGGCGGACGACATGAGATTCCGACGCATCAACATCTCAGCACTCCTCCGATACCCCCGGGTCGATCCTCGACCAGACGTACGAAAACGTGTGACAGCACTTCGGGTTCCATGCCTCGGGTGCGGCGAAATGACGTTTGGCGGCGGCCATCCCCGCGCGCCACGTAACCTGCTACCATCCAGCCGGCGCGGGGGAGCGGCCACCGCCACTGTCCCGCCACTCCGGCACCGCAACCTTTCCGGCATCGTCCGGACCCTCCGGCCTGCGAGATGTCCCGCCCGATCACCCGCCGCGCTGCCCTGCTGGCCACCGCGATCGCCGCACTCGCCGCCGGCGGCCGCAGCATCGCGGCGACGCCGGTGCGGCTGACCTTCGACCGTCCGTTCGATGGCACCATGGCGCCGTTCTTTATCGCTGCGGCCCGCGGCCTGTTCCGCGCCGAGGGCGTCATGCCCACCCTGGACAGCGCCGCGGGATCTCCGGATGCGATCGCCCGCGTCGCCGCCGGCACCAGCGAGATGGCGGTCGCGGACATCAATGCCCTGCTGCGCTTCCGAGACGACGATGCCGCGCCTGCCGTGAAGGCGGTGTTCGTGGTGTTCGACCGCGCACCCTATGCGCTGATCGCCCGCCGCAGCCGCGGCATTCACATCCTCGCCGACGTCGAGGGCAAGACCGTCGGCGTCGCCGACAGCGACCTCTCCTATCGCTTCTGGCCCGGCCTCGCCCGCCTCAATCGCATCGACACCGCGCGCGTGCGAATCGAAAAAATCAGTGCGGCCGTGCGCGAACCGATCCTGTCCGCCGGACAGGTCGACGCGATCACCGGCTTCTCCTACCTGTCGGCGCTCAATCTCAGGGATCGCGGCATCCCGGCGACCGATCTCGCCGTGCTGCGCTTCGCCGACTATGGCTGCGAGGCCTACGGCCAGGCCGTGATCGTGAATCCGGCGTTCGCCCGCGAGCAGCCCGATGCGGTGCGCGGTGTCCTGCGGGCGCTGGTCGCCGGCATCCGCATCGCGCTCGCCAACCCCGCGCAGGCGATCGACGACACGATGAGCCAGATCAATGCCGCATCGCGCGACCTCGAACTCGAGCGGCTGCGCCTCGTCCTGCATGACAACATTGTCACCGACGACGTTCGCGCGCACGGGCTCGGCGGCCTCGATGCGACGCGCTTCAACAGCGCCCGCGACACGCTCGCGGCCGGCTTCAAATTCCGCAAGACCCTGACGGTGGCCGACATTTTCGACGACACGCTGCTGCCGCCACGCGACGCGCGGCAGATCATTTGAGTGCAAAAGCCGCCTCGCACGGCTGTATTCCGCACGCCACCCCCACTACAATCATCGCCCACGCCGCCACCCGACAGGACCATGCATGTCGCTTCCTCGCCTCTACGCCCGCGTCCTGCAACTGCTCGGCAAGGAAGGGCGGCTGGGCTGGATTCTCGCCGCCGCCAACATGCTGCTGGCGATGGCCCAGTTCGCCGAACCGGTGCTGTTCGGCCGCATCATCGATGCGCTGTCCACGACACCGGCGTCGGGCGGCCTCGCGGCGACGCCGCCCAATGTCTGGCCGCTGCTCGGCACCTGGGTGGCCTTCGGCCTGTTCACCATCGGCTGCGGCGTGCTCGTCGCGCTGCATGCGGACCGGCTGGCGCACCGCCAGCGTCAGGCGGTGCTGACAAGCTACTTCGAACACATCCTGCAATTGCCGCTGACCTTCCACAGCGGCACCCACTCGGGCCGCCTGATGAAGGTCATGCTCCAGGGCACCGATGCGCTGTGGCGGCTGTGGCTCGGCTTCTTCCGCGAGCACTTCGCCGCGATCATGTCGCTGATCGTGCTGCTGCCGCTGTCGCTCTACCTCAACTGGCGGCTCGCCATCCTGCTGTTCGTGCTGTGCGTGGTGTTCACGGTCCTGACGACACTGGTGGTGCGCAAGACCTACGCGATGCAGAGCGAGGTCGAGCAGCATTTCAGCGATCTCGCCACGCGCGCCTCCGACTCGCTGGGAAACGTCGCTCTGGTGCAGAGCTTCGTGCGCATCGACGCCGAGGTGCAGGGCCTGCGCGGTATCGCCGACAAGCTGCTGTCGGTGCAGATCCCGGTGCTGTCGTGGTGGGCCGTGGTCGCGGTGATGACCCGCGCGTCCACCACCATCACCATCCTTGCGATCTTCGTCGTCGGCATCATCCTGCACGGCCAGGGCCTCGCCACCATCGGCGAGATCGTGATGTTCGTGTCGTTCGCCACCATGCTGATCCAGAAGCTCGAGCAGGTGGTGTCTTTCATCAACAGCATCTTCATGGAAGCGCCACGGCTGAAGGAGTTCTTCGACGTGCTCGATGCCGTGCCGGCGGTGCGCGATCGCCCGGACGCGATCGATCCCGGCCGCCTGCAGGGCCTCGTCGAGTTCAACGACGTTTCGTTCTCCTATGACGGCAAGCGCCCGGCGATCCAGGACCTGTCGTTCACCGCGCTGCCCGGCGACACCATTGCCCTTGTCGGCCCGACCGGCGCCGGCAAGTCGACCGCCATCGCGCTGCTGCATCGCGCCTTCGATCCGCAGTCGGGCATCATCAAGATCGACGGCATGGACATCCGCGCGCTGAAGCTGAGCGCGCTGCGCCGGAACATCGGCGTCGTGTTCCAGGAGGCGCTGCTGTTCAACCGCACCATCGCCGACAACCTGCGGGTCGGCAAACCCGACGCCACCGAGGCCGAGATGCGGCAGGCCGCCGAGCGCGCCCAGGCGCTGGAGTTCATCGAGCGCGGCGACCTCAAGTTCGAGACCAATGCCGGCGAGCGCGGCCGCATGCTGTCCGGCGGCGAACGCCAGCGCCTGTCGATCGCGCGCGCCCTGCTCAAGAACCCGCCGATCCTGATTCTCGACGAGGCCACCAGCGCGCTCGACGCCGTCACCGAGGCCAAGGTCAACGCCGCACTCGACGCGGTGATGCAAGGGCGCACCACCTTTGTCATCGCGCACCGTCTGTCGACCATCCGCAACGCCACCCGAATTCTGGTGTTCAAGGACGGCAAGGTGATCGAAAGCGGAACTTTCGATGAACTCGTCGCGAGCGGCGGCCATTTCGCCGATCTCGCCCGCGCCCAGTTCATGGTTCAGAACGACCCGCCGGCCGCGATCACGTCGCAGATGTGATCGCCGCCACGCACGAAGGTGGACGATCGTCGAAATTTGGCCCCTTTCGTGCATGAATCCGGCGCCGGCCGGTCCCGCCGGCGCAGCCTCTGTTCCGGTCGACCAAGACAGGGTAGGTTTCTGTCGTGGCGTCGCCCGTGGATGAAGACCTGACGCGGTCGCATCCTGCAGTCTCGAGGGACGCCTCGCCGGTTGCGTCCCCCGCAACACGGCAGGATCGGATCGTGAACCGCACGCGCGTGGGCGTCGACCCCGCGAACGTTGTATTCAAGGCGCGTTCCGTCGATGATGGATCGCCGCTGCCAAGGACCGGAATCGTAAAGTGCTCTCTCTGATCGCTTCGACGCGCCAATCCATCCTGAGCTGCCTCGCCCTCGCGGCCTGCCTCGCGACGCTCGCCGCGTCGCGCCCGGCCCAGGCGGAGGCCAACCTCGTGATCGAGGCCGATACCGGCAAGGTCCTGTTCGCGGAGAACGCGACCATCCCTTGGTACCCCGCATCGGTGACCAAGCTGATGACCGCCTATGTCGTGCTCAAGGCGGTCAAGGACGGCCGCACTTCGCTCGACAATCTCGTAAGCGTGTCGCCGATCGCCGCCGGGCAGGCGCCGTCCAAGATGGGCTTCCGCGCCGGCACCCAGCTCACCATCGACAACGCGATGAAGATGATGCTGGTGAAGTCGGCCAACGACATGGCGGTGGTGCTCGCCGAGGGCCTCGACGGCTCGATCGAGGCGTTCGCCGACGAGATGAACCAGACCGCACTGCGGCTTGGCATGACCCAGACCCATTTCGTCAATCCGAACGGCCTGCCGGCGGACGGCCATGTCAGCTCGGCGCGTGACCTCGCCCTCCTGGCGCGGGCGCTGCTGCGCGACCTGCCGGAATACGAGTATTTCGTCCACATCCCGGCGATCAAGTTCGGCCGCCGCATCACCCGCAACTTCAACAGCCTGATCGGCCGCTATCCCGGCGCCGACGGCATGAAGACCGGCTTCATTTGCGCGTCCGGTTTCAACCTCGTCGCCTCGGCCACCCGCAACAACAAGCGCCTGATCGCCGTCGTGCTCGGCGCGTCGTCGTCGAGCATGCGGACCTACAAGGCCGCGCAGCTGCTGGAGCGCGGCTTCTCCGGCAGCGGCCTCGCCTGGCTGACGCCGTCGCTCGGCACCGTCGATTCCCTCCAGCCCGTCAACGTCGATCCGCCGAACCTGCGCGACGACATGTGCGGCCCGCATCGCAAGCGCCAGCAGGCACCGGAGTCCGACGACGACAACGCCGTCAGCGCCACCAGCGAGAACACGGTGTCGATGTTCGCCGGCCTGCAGCCGGGACAGATGAAGCCGGCCGAGCTGCTCGCCGCGGCGCCTGCCGCCGCCGAGCCTGTCATCGTCTACACGGGCCCCAAGCGCACGGGCGCTGCGATCATCGCTGCCAATGCCGCGGACGCTGCCGCCGAGACGCCGCCGAAGGCCAAGGGCAAGCGCGGCAAGGGCCGCGCCAGGGCCGCTGCCCCCCAGACCGCGGCCGCCAAGCCGGACGCCAAGACCGACGCCAAGATCGATGCAAAGACCGATGCGAAGCCAGCCCGCGCCGCCAGCGCCAAGCCGGCGGTCGAGCGCCCACCGGCAGCCGTCCGCGCGACCTCGGCGCCAGCAGCCGGCGACAAGGCACGCGCCGCGGCGCAGTCCGAAAGCTCCAGGACCGACAAGAAGGCCGAGAAGAAGCCCGATCCCAAGCGGTCCGAGGCCCAGAAACCGGCCGGCAAGAAAGACGCCAAGCCGGTCAGCCAGCGCACCACCGACCCCGCGCCGCGCTCCTGAGCACGGCGTTCCCGCCGGACGCCATTAAGGCGTTACCTTCGCTCGATAAATTCCAGCCCACGGCAGCCGCCTGATCCACGGTGCGACCGCACTGTGGCTTGCCAGCCCGTGCGGCTTCGCCCAATACTGCCCCGATGGCGGCAATGCGACCGGCCACGCCGAGCCTCGTCGCGAGACCGAGCAACAACGAACCGCCAACATGAGGGGGAAATCCGTGGATCGCATCTGGCTGAAGCATTATCCCGCCGGCGTGCCGGCCGACATCGACGTCACCCAATACGCCTCGCTGGTCGCGCTGCTCGAGGAGAGCTTCGTCAAGTTCCGCGATCGCAAGGCCTTCATCTGCATGGACAAGGCCATCACCTACGGCGAGCTCGACGAGATGTCGGTCGCGCTCGGCGCCTACCTGCAGGGCAAGGGTCTGCAGAAGGGCGCCCGCGTCGCCATCATGATGCCGAACGTGCTGCAGAATCCGGTCGCCACCGCCGCCGTGCTGCGCGCCGGCTACACCGTGGTGAACGTCAATCCGCTGTACACGCCGCGCGAGCTCGAGCACCAGCTCAAGGACTCCGGCGCCGAGGCGATCATCCTGCTGGAGAACTTCGCCACCACGCTGCAGAAGGTGCTGCCCTCGACCGGCGTGAAGCATGTCATCGTCGGCAGCATGGGCGACCTGCTCGGCTTCAAGGGCGTGATCGTCAATTTCGTGGTGCGCCGGGTCAAGAAGATGGTGCCGGCGTTCTCGCTGCCGACCGCGGTGTCGTTCAACGACGCCCTCGCCGCCGGGCGCCGCCTGACGCTCGCCAAACCGCAGATCGGCCCTGACGACGTCGCCTTCCTGCAGTACACCGGCGGCACCACCGGCGTGTCCAAGGGCGCAACGCTGCTCCATCGCAACATCGTGGCCAACGTGCTGCAGAACGACGCCTGGCTGCAGCCGGCGCTGCGCAAGCCGCCGGTCGTCGACCAGCTCTTCATCGTCTGCGCACTGCCGCTCTATCACATCTTCGCGCTGACCGCGTGCTACCTGCTCGCGGTGCGTGCCGGCGGCGTCAATCTGCTGATCCCCAATCCGCGTGACATCGGCGGCTTCATCAAGGAGCTGAAGAAGTATCAGGTCAACAGCTTCCCGGCGGTCAACACGCTCTACAACGCGCTGCTGCAGCATCCCGAATTCAAGGAGGTCGACTTCTCCAAGTACAAGACCTGCTTCGGCGGCGGCATGGCGGTGCAGCGGCCGGTCGCCGAGGCCTGGCTCAAGACCACCGGCTGCGCGCTGTCAGAAGGCTACGGCCTGTCGGAGACCTCGCCGACGCTGACCTGCAACCCGGCCGACACCGATACCTTCAGCGGTTCGATCGGCTTGCCGGTGCCCTCGACCTATCTCTCGATCCGCGACGACGACAACAACGAGGTGCCGCTCGGCACCGCCGGCGAGATCTGCGCCAAGGGCCCGCAGGTCATGATCGGCTACTGGAACAGGCCGGAAGAGACCGCCAAGGTGATGACCGCGGACGGTTACTTCCGCACCGGCGACATCGGCATCATGGATGCCAACGGCTTCACCAAGATCGTCGACCGGAAGAAGGACATGATCCTGGTCTCCGGCTTCAACGTCTATCCGAACGAGGTCGAGGAGGTCATCGCCGGCCACCCCGGCGTGCTTGAATGCGCCGTGATCGGCGTGCCGGACGAGAAGTCGACCGAGGCGGTCAAGGCGTTCGTGGTCAAGAAGGACCCCAACGTCACCGCCCAGGACATCATCAAGTTCGCGGCGACGCAGCTCACCAACTACAAGGTGCCCAAGCAGATCGAGTTCAGGACCGAGCTGCCGAAGACCAATGTCGGCAAGATCCTGCGCCGCGAGCTGCGCGACGACAAGCCCAAGATGGCGGCGGCAAGCTGATGCGGCTACGGCCTACCGACCGGCGGCCATGAACGGGACCGGCGAGCCCGGCCCCGCTGATGTCCTGGCGTTCTGGCGCGGCGTCGGCGCCGATCGCTGGTTCACCCGCGACGACGCCCTCGACGCCACGATCACGGCGCGCTTTCGTGCGCTGTGGGAGCGCGCCGGCCGCGGCGAGCTCCGCGACTGGGAAAGCACCGACGACGGCACGCTGGCGCTGGTGATCGTGCTCGACCAGTTCCCCCGCAATATGTTCCGGGGCGATGCGCGTGCCTTTTCCACCGACGCAGCGGCGCGGGCCGTGGTGCGGCGGGCGCTCGACCGCGGTGTCGACCGTCGCATCGATCCGGAACTCTGCGCCTTCCTCTACATGCCGTTCATGCATTCGGAGGATCCGGCCGATCAGGCCGACTGCGTCACGCTGTTTCGCGCGCATGGCGACGCTGACAATCTCCGCTATGCCGAGATCCATGCCGACATCATCGGGCGCTTCGGCCGTTTTCCCCATCGCAATCGTGCGCTCGACCGGGTGACGACACCCGAGGAACAGTCCTTTCTGGACAGCGGCGGCTTTTCCGGCTGAAATATTGGGAAACATGAGCCGCAGGCCGCCGTCCGGCAGGCTGCGCCCCGCCCGGAGGATGCCCCCTTGATCCCGTTCGTCTCGCGCCTGTCCGGCGCCATGCTTGCGCTGACGCTCGCCGCCGCCCCCCTCGTCGCGCCAATCGCGGGCCACGCCCAGCAGCCGCTCGAACTCAAGCTGATGGCGCCCGCGGCGCCCGGCGGCGGCTGGGACCAGACCGCCCGCGCCATGCAGCAGGCGCTGGTGGCGGCCGGCATCGCCCGCAGCGTCCAGGTCACCAATGTCGCGGGCGCCGGCGGCAGCGTCGGCATCGCCCAGTTCGTCAATGGCGCCAGGGGCGACGGCAACCAGATGATGGTCAATGGCTTCGTCATGGTCGGCGCGCTGGCCATGAACAAATCACCGGTGACGCTGGAGCAGGTGACGCCGATCGCCCGCCTTACCGAGGAAATCCAGGTCATCGTCGTGCCGGCGAACTCGCCGGTCAAGACGGCGCAGGACCTCGCCGCGGCGCTGAAAGCCGACATCGCCAAGGTCACCTTCGCCGGCGGCTCGGCCGGCGGCGTCGACCATGTCATGGCGGCGCTGTTCGCCGGCGCCATCGGCGCGGATGCCAAGAAGGTGAACTACATTCCGTTCTCCGGCGGCGGCGAATCGCTGGCCGCGATTCTGGGCGCCAAGGTCACCGCGGGCATTTCGGGCCTCAGCGAGTACGAGAGCCAGATCAAGTCAGGCAAGCTGCGCGCGCTCGGTATCACCTCGGAGAAGCGCCTGCCCGGCATCGACATCCCCACCTTCAAGGAGCAGGGCATCGACCTCGTGCTGGCGAACTGGCGCTCGGTGGTCGCCGCACCCGGCATCACGCCGGAGCAGCGCAAGGTGCTCGCCGACGCGGTGGAGAAGATGGTGAAGTCCGACGCCTGGAAGGAAACGCTCAAGCAGAAGGGATGGGACGATGCCTATCTCGGCGGCGATGCGTTCGCCGATTTCCTGAAAAAGGAGACCGTGCGCGTCACCGATGTGCTGAGGTCGATCGGCCTCGTCAAGTCGTGAGAGCGACATGAGCTCCGCCGACTCCCCTTCGTCCGGACCGACGCACCATCGCGCCGATCCGGCCGGCCTCGTGATCGCGGCGCTGCTCGCTCTCCTCGCGGGCCTCCTCGTCTGGGACGCCAGCCGCCTGCAGGCCAACACGGTCTACGGCATGGGACCGCAGGCGATGCCGATCGTCATCGCGTGCGGGCTCGGCCTCCTCGCCGTCGCCAACCTCGTCGATGCGCTGCGAGGCCGTCTGCCCCCGCGCGAGAGCGCCGATCCGCGCGCGGTGCTGCTGATCCTCGGCGGCCTGGCGCTGCTGATCGCGATCATCGGCCTTGGCGGCGGCTTCATCCTCGCCACCGCGGCACTGTTCGTCGCCACCTCCGCGGCCTTCGGGCGGCGCGCGCTGCTGAGCGATTTCGCCATCGCCTTCGTGCTGAGCCTCCTGATCTACCTCGCCTTCGACCGCGTGCTGACACTCAGCCTGCCCGCGGGCCCGATCGAAAGACTGCTGTGATGGATACGTTCGCGGCACTGGCGCACGGCATGGCCGTCGCGCTCCAGCCCATCAACCTGCTGTATGCGCTGATCGGCGTGTTTCTTGGCACCGCCGTCGGCGTGCTGCCCGGCATCGGCCCGGCGCTGACCGTCGCGCTGCTGCTGCCGGTGACCTACAAGCTCGACCCCGGCGGCTCGCTGATCATGTTCGCCGGCATCTACTACGGCGGCATGTATGGCGGCTCGACCACCGCGATCCTGATCAACACCCCCGGCGAGAGCGCCTCGATGGCGACTGCGCTGGAGGGCAACAAGATGGCCAAGGCGGGGCGCGGCGGCCCGGCGCTCGCGACCTCGGCGATCGGCTCGTTCGTCGCCGGCACGCTCGCCACCCTCGGCCTTGCCTTTCTCGCGCCCTGGCTGGTCGACATCGCGGTGCAGTTCGGCCCCGAGGACTACTTTGCGCTGATGTGCGTCGCGTTCATCACGGTGTCGGCGACTTTCGGCGACTCGCCGGTCCGCGGCCTCACCAGCCTGTTCATCGGCCTCACCCTCGGCCTCATCGGCATCGACAAGCTCACCGGACAGGCGCGGCTCGCCTTCGGGGTGCCCGAGCTGCTCGACGGCGTCGAGGTGACGACGCTGGCGGTCGGCCTGTTCGCCGTCGGCGAGGCGCTTTATGTGGCGTCGCGCCGCCACCACACCGAGGAAAAGCTCGAGCCGGTGCGCGGCTCGCTGTGGATGACGAAGGAAGACTGGAAGCGCTCCTGGAAGCCGTGGCTGCGCGGCACGCTGTTCGGCTTTCCGATCGGCGCCCTGCCCGCCGGCGGCGCCGAGATCCCGACCTTCCTGTCCTACTCCGCCGAGCGGCGGCTGGCGAAGCATCCCGAGGAATTTGGCAAGGGCGCGATCGAGGGCGTCGCCGGCCCGGAGGCTGCCAACAACGCCTCCGCCGCCGGCACGCTGGTGCCGCTGCTGACGCTGGGCCTGCCGACCTCCGCCACCGCGGCGATGATGCTGGCCGGCTTCCAGCAATATGGCCTCAACCCGGGGCCGCTGCTGTTCGCCGAGCGGCCCGATCTGGTGTGGGGGCTGATCGCCAGCCTGTTCATCGCCAACGGCATGCTGCTGGTGCTCAACCTGCCGCTGGTCGGCCTGTGGGTGCGCCTGCTGGCGATCCCGCAGCCCTGGCTCTACGCTGGTATTTTGGTATTCGCGACCATGGGCACCATCGCCGCCAAGCCGTCCGTGGTGGAGCTGTCGATGCTGGCCGGCTTCGGCGTACTCGGCTTCCTGATGCGCCGGTTCGATTTTCCGATCGCTCCGGTCGTGGTCGGCCTGATCCTCGGGCCGATCGCCGAGAGCCAGCTCCGCCGTGCGCTGTCCATCAGCCTGGGCGACCCGATGACCCTGCTGCAGAGCCCGATCTCGGCCACACTGCTCGGGGTGGCGCTGATCGCCCTCGTCGCCCCCTTCGCGCTCAAGGGACTGGCGCGGTTCAAGGCGACCGAGGACTGAGTGGCCGGGTTCCCCGGATACCCAGTCCCAACCGAATCTTAACGAAGGGTTGATAGACCTCGCCGGGCCGCATGCGGGCCGGCGGGGTAACGATTTTGGCTGTGATCGAAACAGAAACCACGACTCTGGACCGGACGAGCCTGATCGCACGCGTGCGCGGGCTGTTCAGTGGCGGTTCGCACGAGGCGTCCGTCACCAAGCGGCTGGCCGGGACCGTATTCATCATCCGCGTGTTCAGCGCCGGCCTCGCCTACTTCTCCCAGGTGCTGCTGGCGCGCTGGATGGGCGGCTCCGACTACGGCATCTACGTCTACGCCTGGACCTGGGTGCTGCTGCTGGGCTGCATGATGGACCTGGGCATCGCCGGCTCCGCCCAGAAGCTCATTCCCGAATACCGCGCCGCCGGCCAGACCGCGCTGCTGCGCGGCTTCCTGTCCGGATCGCGCTGGCTGACCTTCGCCGTCGCCATCGTGTTCGCGCTGCTCGCCGCGGGCCTCGTCTGGCTGCTGTCGCCGTGGATCGGCGCCGACACCGTGGTGCCGCTCTATGTCGGCTGCCTGACGCTGCCCGCCTTCGTCGTCGCCAACGTCCAGGACGGCCTCGCGCGCTCCCACGACTGGATGCGCCTTGGCCTGATGCCGCAGTTCGTGGTGCGCCAGTCGCTGATCATCGGCTTCACCGCCGGCGCGCTCGGCCTCGGCTTCGCGCTCACCGCTACCGAAGCGATGCTTGCGAGCGCCGCGGCGGTGTGGATCGCCATGACCGGGCAGATGATCGCCCTGAACCGCCGCCTCGCCACCACGGTCGAGCCCGGGCCGAAGACCCACGACGTGCCGGGCTGGCTTGCCGTCTCGCTGCCGATCCTGCTGGTCGAGAGTTTTTACCTGCTGCTGTCCTACACTGACGTGCTGATGCTGCAGCAGTTCCGCTCGTCCGAAGAGGTCGGCGTCTACTTCGCCGTGGTCAAGACGCTGGCGCTGGTGTCGTTCATCCACTACGCGATGTCGGCGGTGACGGCGCATCGCTTCACCCAGTATCACGCGTCCGGCGATACCGAGCGGCTGTCGGCCTATGTCGCCTACGCGATCAAGTGGACGTTCTGGCCCTCTCTCGCCGCCACGCTGGTCCTGCTCGCGCTCGGCAAGCCGCTGCTGTGGCTGTTCGGCGGCCAGTTCACCGACGGCTATGGCATCATGTTCGTCGCCGCCATCGGCCTTGTCGTCCGCGCGGCGATCGGCCCGGTCGAGCGGCTGCTCAACATGCTGGGACACCAGCACTACTGCGCGATGGCCTACGCCACCTCGTTCGCCATGAACGTGGCACTGTGCTTCATCCTGGTGCCGCGCTACGGCGGCTATGGCGCCGCGGCTTCGACCTCGCTGTCGCTGGTGTTCGAAACCGCGCTGCTGTTCTGGATCACCCGCCGCCGCCTCGGCCTGCATGTGTTCGTGTTCGGCAAGGCATCCACCCCGCTCTAAGCGAGCGCAGATCTGAATGACGAAGGCCTGCCCCGTCGCCGGGGCAGGCCTTCGCGCATGACGGGATGATCGTCGCAGGTTTATTCGGCGGTCCAGCCGCCGTCGATCGACAGGTTGGCGCCGGTGATCTGGGCAGCGTCGTCGCCGCAGAGATAGAGCGCCAGCGAGGCGACCTGGTCGGCGGTGACGAACTCCTTGGTCGGCTGCGCATCGAGCAGCACGTCGTTGATGACCTGCTCCTTGGTCAGGTTGCGCGCCTTCATCGTCTCCGGGATCTGGCGCTCGACCAGCGGCGTCCAGACATAGCCCGGGCTGATGCAGTTGCAGGTGATCTTGGAGGTCGCCACCTCCAGCGCCACCGTCTTGGTCAGACCGGCGATGCCGTGCTTGGCAGAGACGTAGGCCGACTTGAACGGCGAGGCGACCAGCGAATGAGCCGACGCGGTGTTGATGATGCGGCCCCACTGGCGCTTCTTCATGCCGGGCACGGCGGCACGGATGGCGTGGAACGCGGCCGACAGGTTGATGGCGATGATCGCGTCCCACTTCTCGATCGGGAACTCCTCGATCGGCGACACGAACTGGATGCCGGCGTTATTGACGAGAATGTCGAGCGAGCCGAAGGTCTTCTCGCCGAGCGCGACGAACTCGGCGATCTCCGCCGGCTTGGTCATGTCGGCCGGCGAATAGACGCACTTGACGCCGAAATCGGTCTCGATCGCCGAACGCTCCTTCTCGATGTCGGCGATGTTGCCCATGCCGTTGATGACGATGTTGGCGCCGGCCTTCGCCATCGCG
This sequence comes from Bradyrhizobium sp. U87765 SZCCT0048, assembly GCF_018131225.1. Taxonomy (GTDB): domain Bacteria; phylum Pseudomonadota; class Alphaproteobacteria; order Rhizobiales; family Xanthobacteraceae; genus Bradyrhizobium_A. The sequence continues at coordinate 718,709 of NZ_JAFCMM010000002.1, forward strand.
CGTGCGATCGAGAGCCCGATGCCGCTGGTCGATCCGGTGACCGCCGCCGTCCTGCCTTTCAAGTCCGCCATCATTCACTCCTTTGTATCATCCGGCATGAGGGGTTCATCGCCGATGAGATCGTAGGTCACCATGGTCTCGCCGTTCTGCGGGCGCTGCAGCCATTCCGGATGGCGCATCGAGCAGTCGACGTCGTGCTCGCCGGCCGCCCAGTGCTCGCGCATGGCGAAATTCGAGAAATCGTAGTCCTTCGACGATGTCTCGAAATTCTTGCTCTTGTAGATCAGGTGGACCACCGTAACGGTGTTCTCCTTGGCCGCCTCGTTGAGCAGGGCGACATCGGGATCGTTCTTGAGATTCGCCGGCAGCTTGGCGATCAGGTTGCGCAGCGCGAGGCGGGTGTTGTGGATCTTCTTGTTCATGTCGGTATTCAGCCGGGTCCGGCTGGAATAGCGAATGTCCTTCTCGCGCTCGGAAGCCTCGAGCAGTGTCGACGGCAACCGTCCCCGTGCGCTGAACAGATCGACCTGGAAAATCAGCAGGTCGGCGCGTGTTTCCTCGTCGAGCACGTAGTCCAGCGGGGTGTTGGAGGCGACGCCGCCGTCCCAGTAGAATTCGCCATCGATCTCGACCGCCGGAAAGCCCGGCGGCAGTGCGCCCGACGCCATGATATGCTCGGGCCGGATCTCCTGGCGCGTGTTGTCGAAATAGGTGAAGTTGCCGGTCCGGACGTTGACCGCACCGACGCTCAGGCGGGTCTTCCTGGCGTTGATGCGATCGAAATCCACCAGCCGCTCCAGCGTCTCGCGCAGCGGCGCGGTGTCGTAGAAGCTCAGCGACTGCTCGCTGCCGGGCGGCCACAGCAGCGCAGGCGGAACCCGCGGCATGAAGAAACCGGGCACGCCGAACGTCGCGATCAGCGCCGCGCTGGTTTCGTTGAAGGCGAGGCGGGCGCGATCGCCGCCGATCAGCGGCTGCCACGGCACCGGGGACGACACCAGTTCCCAGAACTCTCGCAGGCGCGCCTGTCGCTTCTCGCGAGGGTTGCCGGCGATGATCGCCGAGTTGATCGCACCGATGGAAATGCCGGCGACCCAGTCCGGCTCGAAATCGTGGCGGCAGAGCGATTGATAGGCGCCCGCCTGGTAGGATCCCAGGGCCCCGCCCCCCTGCAGCACGAGAACGCGCTGGGCCTGCGCGGGGGTCGTGGCGGGAGACGGCGATGACGACGGGGACGACAGCGAATCCATGCAAGCCAACGATTGAAATGATCCAGGTCTCAGCGTGGCGTCAGTTCCCGATGCCGTCAATCAGCTCCCGTGGGATTGATTTCACACCCGAGTTATCGGGCGTCGGGCGCGGCCAGAACCAGCGCCCAGAACACCTTGTATTTGGTATTCGGAGCATAACTCGCCGCGATGCCCAGTTTTGTGACACCGCTGTTCAGCATGTTGGCCTTGTGCGGCGGCGAGTCCCGCCAGCCCGAGAATGCCTCGGCCAGGGTATGATAGCCGGCCGACACGTTCTCGACCGCCACCTTGGCGTCGTAGCCCGCCGCCTTGACCCGCTGGCCAAGCGATCCCGTGACATTGTGGTCGAGCTTGTTGCGGGTCGCCATGGCCATCGCCTGGGCTTCCGCGACCTGCATCAGGACGGGGTCGACCTCGACCGCGCCGAGGCCATTGTTCCGCCGATAGCCTGAGATCATCGAGGCGGCGACCGCCGCGTCGACCTTGGCCCCGCCATGGGCCATGCTCAGATAAAAGGCAGGCTGTTCCGGGGGAATATCACGGTCGCTCGCACAGCCGCTCAGCACAAAAATCCCGGCCAGAACCGAGACCGCGATCATTGCGCGAAACATTCCGTCTACCCCCGCCCGAAATCATCGACTCCGGACGGGTTGTTGCACACCAACCGTGGCTGAAAAGTGAACGCCGACCGCCGGCAGCCGGCGCTAGGACCGGAACCGACGGAACAGTCAGGCCTGCGCGCCGAAGATCCGGTAGCGCTTGGGCTGCAGCCCGACGATGTCGCCGGGGCGCAGCTCGCGGTCGCGCGGCGCATCGATCTCGATCAGGGTCTCGTCGCCATTGGCCCGCAGCGCCACGTCGGCGCGCTGGGTCGGGCCGAACGCCCGCACATGCTTCACCGCTCCCTCCAGGGACCCCGAGCCGGCCGGACCGACGACGACGTCGTGGCGGCGGATGAACAGCTTCGACGGGCCGGCCGCCGCGCCCTGCGCCTGCAGGTCCAGCACCTTGTCGCCAAGCCGCAGCTGGCCGTCGACGACATCGACCGGCAGCACGATGGACTCGCCGATGAAGCCGTGAACGAAAGCGGTCGCCGGATTGTCGTAGACGTCGCTCGGCGAGCCGATCTGCTCGATCTTGCCCTTGTCCATCACCACCACGCGGTTGGCGACTTCCAGCGCCTCCTCCTGGTCATGGGTGACGAAGATCGACGTGACATGGATCTCGTCGTGGAGCTGGCGCAGCCAGCGCCGCAGCTCCTTGCGGACCTTGGCGTCGAGCGCGCCGAACGGCTCGTCGAGCAGCAGGATGCGCGGCTCGATCGCCAGCGCGCGGGCCAGCGCGATGCGCTGGCGCTGGCCACCAGAGAGCTGGCTGGGATAGCGGTGGGCGAGCCAGTCGAGCTGGACGAGATCGAGAAGCTCCTTGACGCGCTTGCGGATGTCCGCCTCGCTCTTGCGCACGGCGCGCGGCTGCACGCGCAAGCCGAACGCCACGTTCTCGAACACGCTCATGTGGCGAAACAGGGCGTAGTGCTGGAACACGAAGCCGACATGGCGCTCGCCGGCGCCGCGCGACAGCGCATCCTCGCCATCGAAGCTGACGGTGCCGGAATCCGGCCAGTCCAGGCCCGCGATGATCCGCAACAACGAGGTCTTGCCGGATCCCGAGGGGCCGAGCAGCGCGAGCAGCTCGCCAGTGTCGACCTTGAGATCGACATTGTCGAGCGCGGCAAATGCGCCGTACTTCTTTACCAGGTTGCGGACTTCAATGGTCACTTGGCTTTTCCTCTGCGAGACGACCTTCCAGCACGGTCTTCACGATGAGCGTGATCAATGCCAGGAAGGCGAGCAGCGACGCGATCGCGAACGCGGCCACCAGCTGATATTCATTATACAGGATCTCGACCAGCAGCGGCATGGTGTTGGTCTCGCCGCGAATATGGCCTGAGACCACCGACACAGCGCCGAACTCGCCCATGGCGCGGGCGTTGCACAGCAGCACGCCGTAGAGCACGCCCCACTTGATGTTGGGGAACGTGACGCGCCAGAATGTCCGCCAGCCCGAGGCGCCAAGCGAGATCGCCGCCTCCTCTTCCTGCGTCCCCTGCTCCTGCATCAGCGGGATCAGCTCCCGCGCCACGAACGGAAACGTCACGAACGTCGTCGCCAGAATGATCGCCGGCGGCGCGAACAGGATCTGCAGGTCATGCGCCTGCAGCCAGGGGCCGAGATAACCCTGCGCGCCGAACAGCAGCACGAACACGAGGCCAGAGATCACCGGGCTGACCGAGAATGGCAGGTCAATGAGGGTGATCAGAAAGGTCTTGCCGGGGAACTCGAACTTGGTGATCGCCCAGGCCGCCATCAGCCCGAACACCAGGTTGAGGCTGACCGAAATCAGCGCCGTCAGCAGCGTCAGCTGGATCGCCGCCAGCGCCTCCGATCCCGACAGCGCCGACAGATACTCGCCGACGCCCTTGGAGAACGCCGTGGCGAACACCAGGATCAGCGGCAACAGCACGAAGATCGACAGGAACGCGACGGCGAAACCGATGATGGCGAGGCGCACCCAGCGCGGCTCAGTTCGCGCATCGCGGCGCGCCAGCGGGGCGACGCGCACCACGGGCGGCCGGCCGCCGTCGAACGGCGGGGCGCTGGCTTCGGTCGGGGATGGATTGGTTGCGATCAGGGTCATGGGCGATCAATGAACGGCCGCGGCGCGCAGCTGCGCCCAGCGCTGAATGCGATTGATGATGAAAATGATCAGGAAGGCGACGACCAGCATCACCACCGCGATGGCGGTGGCGTCGGCATAGCGGAATTCCGACAGCCGGATGACGATCAGCAGCGGTGCGATCTCCGACACGTTGGGCAGGTTGCCGGCGATGAAGATCACCGAACCGTACTCGCCGACCGCGCGGGCGAACGCCAGCGCGAAGCCGGTGAGGATGGCGGGGGTGAGGCTGGGCAGAATGACACGGCTGATGATCTGCCAGCGGCTGGCGCCGAGGCTCGCGGCCGCCTCCTCGAGCTCCACCTCGAGGTCGAGCAGCACCGGCTGCACGGTGCGCACCACGAAGGGAATGCCGATGAAGATCATCGCGACGAAAATGCCGAGCGGCGTGAACGCCACCTTGATGCCGAGCGCCGCCAGCGGCGCCCCGAGCCAACCCTTCTGGGCGAACAGCGCCGACAGTGCCACGCCTGCGACCGCGGTCGGCAGCGCGAACGGAATGTCGACGATGGCATCGAACAGGCGCTTGCCGGGAAAACGATAGCGCACCAGCGCCCACACGACGATGACCCCGGCGACGAGATTGACCAGCGCCGCCGCGAACGCGAGGCCAAAGGACACCGCCAGCGCATGGAGCGTGCGCGGGCTGGTGACGACGGCGATGAATTGCGCCAGCGACAGCTCCGTCGTCTTCACGAACAGGCCCGCGAGCGGAATCAGGATGAGGATGGAGAGCCACGTCAGGGTCACGCCCATGGTCAGGCCGAACCCCGGCAACACGCTCCGTCTCGATGCTCCGCTCACGATGCCCTCTGCCCTGCGATGGGATCGCCGCCGGAACCGGCGGCGCCCCAGGCCTCAATGTCAGTTCTTGTAGATCTGGTCGAACACGCCGCCGTCGGAGAAGTGGTCCTTCTGCGCCTTAGTCCAGCCGCCGAACACGTCGTCGATGGTGAACAGGCTGACCTTGGCGAAGGAATCGGCGTACTTCGCAGCAACTTCGGAATCCCGCGGCCGGTAGAAATTGCGCGCGGCGATGTCCTGGCCTTCCTTGGTGTACCAATACTTCAGGTACGCCTCGGCAACCGCTCGGGTGCCTTTCTTGTCGACGACCTTGTCGACCACAGCGACCGGCGGCTCGGCGAGGATCGACACCGACGGCACCACGATCTCGAACTTGTCCTTGCCGAATTCCTTGACAGCCAGGTAAGCCTCGTTTTCCCAGGCCAGCAGCACGTCACCGACGCCGCGCTCGACGAAGGTCACGGTCGAGCCCCGCGCGCCGGTATCGAGCACCGGGACGTTCTTGAAGATGTCGGCAACGAAGGCCTTCGCCTTGTCTTCAGAGCCGAACTTCTTCAACGCGTAACCCCAGGCCGCGAGGTAGTTCCAGCGCGCCCCGCCGGAGGTCTTCGGGTTCGGCGTGATGACGCTGACGCCCGGCTTGATGATGTCGTCCCAGTCCTTGATGCCCTTGGGATTGCCCTTGCGGACCAGGAACACGATGGTCGAGGTATACGGCGACGAATTCTGCGGCAGGCGCTTCTGCCAGTCCTTGTCGAGCAGCCCCTTGGCCGCGACCGCGTCGATGTCGTAGGCGAGCGCGAGCGTCACGACATCGGCCTGCAGACCGTCGATCACGCTGCGCGCCGACGCGCCCGAGCCGTTGTGCGACTGCTTGATCTCGACGCTCTTGCCCGCTTCCTTCTGATAGGCCGCAGCGAACGCCTTGTTGAAATCGACATAGAGCTCACGCGTCGGATCGTACGACACGTTCAGCAAGGAAAAATCGGCAGCGAACGCCGACCCCGCCCAGACAATACCCGCGATGACGGGGAGAATACGACGCAGCATCTCAGTCTCCATTCAGCTCGACAACATCTTCGTCATCGACAGCGCGGATCAAACTCCGGGAGATCGTCCTGCAAGTCAACGAAACCGGATTTCATTCTTCCCGGCGAAGGGGGAGCAACATGCTAGGAAGTCGAGGTGGTGTGAATACCACATTCCGTCTTGCCGCGGCCGCGCCAGCGGCCCGCACGTGAATCCTCGTCTGCCGCGCTGCGACTGGTGCAAGGCATACACCCGATCGAGCGGAAACCCGATGCGACAAGGGGATGCGGCGGCAACTGCGCCGCGGTGAAGATGTCCGCGAGCTGCTGCGGCGTGGCATTGGCCAGCGGATTGAATTTCAGACGGGCACCGTCGGCCTCGACCACCGACATCGCGGTGCGCAGACCGCCCTGAAAGCGCTTGCGCCCGTTGAGCCAGCCGTCGAACGGCTGCAACGCGCGGATCAACGGTTCGACCTTGCGAATGCGGCAGCATGCGTCGGGATCCGAGAACCACAGCTCGCGCTCGGCGTCCTGCGCCGCCAGCGCATCCGGCAACGGATGAATGGTCCGCACGTCGCGCAGGCCGAGTTGCTTCGTCAGCGCATCGCGGTAATCCAGTGTCTCCTGAAACAGCCAGCCGGTATCGAGGAACACCACCGGGATCGCGGGATCGACATCAGCGACGATCTTGAGCAGCACCGCGGACTCCGACCCGAACGACGACACCACCGCCAGCCGCTCACGCCCGATCACGTTCAGCGCGGCTTCGACGACGGCCGCCGGCGCCGCATCCGCGAGCAGCCGGTCGAGATCCGCCGCCTGCGGCAGCAGCCGCTGCGCGCCTGCCGCGCCGGCCTGATCGATCTGCGACGCCACCGTGCTCACAGCCGCACGCCTTCCGTCTGATCGGCAAGCCTGCGGCGTGACGCCGTCAGACGGCCATCGCCGGTCGGCTGATAGAACACCGAATAGCGCTGCGCCACCTTGGCGAACGCCGCCGCGTCGCTGTCCTTCTTGACTTCAAAGGCATCGAAGCCGGCACGCAGCATGAACACGAACTGGTCGCGCAGCACCTGCCCGGTGGCACGCATCTCGCCGGCATAACCGAACCGCTCGCGCAGCAGCCGTGCCTGCGAATAGGCCCGGCCATCCCGGAACGTCGGAAACACCAGCGCCACGGCCGCGAGCCGGTCGAGGTAGGGCGCGAGCTCGGCAATCGGCTTGTTGTTCGGCCAGATCACGCCGATCTTGCTGTTGCGCTTCAGGACGCCTTCGGGATCGACCAGGAAGCGCGCCGCCGGCAGCAGCACGGCACCGCTGGGAATGGCATCGTCGTCGGCCACCCGCACGAAATCGTCCGCGATGACGGCATTGTCCTTAACGAGTGGCATAGACACGCTCCTTGAACGGCTCGACGCCGAGGCGCTTCACCGTATCGATAAACAGTTCGCTCGGCCGCGCGCGCAGCGCGAGATAGGCTTCGACGACGTCCTCGACGACATCGGCGACGTCGTCATAGGGGACCGCCGGACCGATGAGCGTGCCCAGCGTCGCCTTCTCGTCGGCACGGCCACCGATCGTGATCTGGTAGAACTCCTCACCGTTCTTCTCGACGCCGAGGATGCCGATGTGGCCGACATGGTGATGACCGCAGGCATTGATGCAGCCGGAAATATTGACATGCAGCTTGCCGATCATCCGCGCGAGCTCGTGGTCGGCGAATCGCTTGGTCAGTTCCTGGGCGATCGGGATCGCACGCGCATTCGCGAGCGAGCAATAGTCGAGCCCGGGGCAGGCGATGATATCGGACACCAGATTGACGTTCGGCGTGGCGACGCCGATCTTGTCGAGCGCCCGCCACAGCGCCGGCAGGTCGCGCTGGGCGACGTGCGGCAGCGCCAGATTCTGCTCGTGGCCAACACGGATTTCGCCGAACGAGTAGCGGTCCGCGAGGTCGGCAACGGCATCCATCTGCTCGGCGGTGGCGTCGCCCGGGGGGCCACCGACGGGCTTCAGCGACAACGTCACGATCGCATACCCAGCCTCGCGGTGCCGTGCGACGGAGTTCTGCAGCCAGGCTGCGAACCGCGGATCGTCCTTCGCCTTGAGCAGTTCGGCCGGCTCGTCCGCAAGCTTCTCGTACACCGGATAGGTGAAACGCGAACGGATGTCCTCCACCATGGCATCGTCGATGCGAAGGGCACTCTCGCGGATCTCTGCCCACTCGGCCTCGACATCCCGGGCGAACGTCTCAGCGCCGAGTTCGTGCACCAGGATCTTGATGCGCGCCTTGTAGATATTGTCGCGGCGGCCGTACTGGTTGTAGACGCGCAGGATCGCCTCGACATAGCTGATGATGTCGTGGGCGTGGACGAACGGCTTGATGACCTTGCCGATGAACGGCGTGCGGCCGAGGCCGCCGCCGACATGGACCTCGAAGCCGAGCTCGCCCTCGTCGTTCCTGAGCATCCGCAGGCCGACGTCGTGGATCGCGATCGCGGCCCGGTCGTGATCGGCAGCGGTGATGGCGATCTTGAATTTGCGCGGCAGGAACGAGAACTCCGGATGCAGCGTGGTGTACTGGCGCAGCACCTCCGCCCAGATCCGCGGATCCTCGATCTCCTCCGGCGCCACGCCGGCCCACTGATCGGTCGTGATGTTGCGCACGCAGTTGCCGCTGGTCTGGATCGCGTGGATGCCGACCTCGGCGAGGTCCTCCATCGCATCCGGCAACTCTGACAGCTTGATCCAGTTGTACTGGATGTTCTGGCGCGTGGTAAAATGGCCGTAACCGCGGTCATACTTGCGGGCGACATGGGCCATCCGCCGCAGCTGGCGCGACGACAGCGTGCCGTAGGGAATAGCAACGCGGAACATGTAGGCGTGGAGCTGCAGGTAGACGCCGTTCATCAGGCGCAGCGACTTGAACTCGTCCTCGGTCAGTTCGCCTGAGAGGCGGCGCTGGACCTGGTCACGGAATTCGGAGACGCGCTCATTGAGGAACGTACGGTCGATTTCGTCATATGCATACATGGTCGGCGAGCCTTACGCGGAAACCAGGAGGTCGATGGTGACGCCGTCGCGCCGAATGTGCTCGCGCAGGTTGCCCGGCTCGATGCGGCCCTCGCCGGCCTCCTTGACCGGCGCGATGTAGGCGCCGACGGCGCCAACATCGTCGGCGACCGCCTCGGCAAGCAGCGTGCGGGCATCATCAGCGGTGCGGACGATGGCTGCGGCCGCAAGCTGCTCCGACCAGCCATGCGACGCGGTACGGTAGATCACCGCACCATCGCTGGTGCGGTTCGCGGTCACGATCGACGGACCGGTGATCTTGATCTTCTGCTGCAGCGGAGACGTCATTCGGCGGCAATCCCAAAGTTCGAGACAAGTTGCTGGAGTTGTTCGTTGCGCCAGGGCGCGGAATGGGCGACCACATCGCCGATCACCAGGATCGCGGGGCCAGTGTCGACCTGCGCGGCGAGCGCGGGCAGGTTCTCGAGCACGCCGACCACGGCCCTGGCGTCCGGACGCGTGACGCGGGCGAACACGCCGACCGGCGTCCGGGGCGAGCGGCCGGCGTCGAGAAGACCGGCGCGAATCGACGGCGCCGCGGTCATGCCCATGTAGACGACGACCGTCATCTGAGCATCCGTCAGCGCCGACCAGTCGACGGCTTCGGCATCGCGCACCTTGTGCGCGGTCAGGAAGGTGATGCGCAGCGCCTGCTGGCGGAAGGTCAGCGGAACCTCGAATGCCGACGCGGCGCCAAGACCCGCGGTGATGCCGGGCACCACCGCATAAGGCACGCCGGCCTCGCGCAGCGCCGCAACCTCTTCGCCGCCACGACCGAAAATGAAGGGATCGCCGCCCTTGAGCCGCACGACCCGCTGGCCGGCCCGCGCCGCTGCGATCAGCAGGCCGTTGACCGCGTCCTGACCGATACCCGGCTTGCCGACGCGGCGGCCGACCGAGACGCGCGCGGCATCGCGGCGTGCGCGATCCAGCACCTCGGCCGAGACCAGGTCGTCGTAATAGATAATGTCGGCGTCCTGCAGCGCGCGCAGCCCCTTGACCGTGAGCAGATCCGGATCACCCGGCCCCGCGCCCACCAGCGTGACGAAACCTTTGATATCGCGGCCGGCATAAGCGGCCGGATCCTCGATCGCCTGCAGCGCGGCTTCGGCGTCGGCGACACGGCCGGCGAGCACCGCCGCGCCGATCGGCCCGTCGACAACCTGCTCCCAGAAGCGGCGCCGCAACGGCATCTCGGCGATGCGTGCCTTGATCGCCGATCGCCACCGCCCGATGAGTCCGGCGAGGTCGCCAATGCGCGCCGGCAGCGCCGCTTCGATGCGCTCACGCACACGCCGCGCCACAACAGGCGACGCGCCGCCGGTGCCGACCGCAACGACGACATCGCCACGATCGACGATCGCCGGAACGATGAAGGTCGAATGATCCAGTTCGTCCATGACGTTGACAGGAATGCCGAGCGTGCGGGCGCGCGCGGCCACCGCGTGCCCGGTGGCGCCGGCGCCGGCACACAGCACGGCAATGACACCAGACAAATCGGCGGTCAGCGGATCGCTGTCGTCGCGCGTCACTGTCGCGCCGTTGTCATGCGCAGGCGCGTCATCATGATCACCGAGCGCATGCCAGCGTACCTGCGCACCCGCAGCCAGCAGCAGGCGAAGCTTCGCCTGCGCGAGCTCGCCCGTTCCCACCAGAAAGATGGGTCCGGCTTGCAGATCAAGAAACACCGGCAGAAACCGCATCGGTACTCCGCTTCCCCAATTCCGGGGTTGACTGGAATTATTTTCTATATATGTATCTATTGAAGGGCGCAAAGAGAAAATTATTTCTTCTATGTTGCGCCGCAATCGTAGAATTCCTTGCTCCAAACGCCAAGGGCGGGAGACACTTGTTCTCCTGCCATCGTCTGCCGGTCATCAGCATGCGCTAACGGCTGGGCCCGGATCGAACCAAGGACATTGATTTATGGACCATCTCGATGAGCTCGAGGCCCAGAGCATCTACATCTTTCGCGAGGCCTTCGCCCGTCTGAAGAAGCTGGCGTTGCTGTGGTCGCTGGGCAAGGACTCCAATGTGATGATCTGGCTCGCCCGCAAGGCGTTCTTTGGCAAAGTGCCGTTTCCGGCGCTGCATGTCGATACCGGCAAGAAGTTTCCGGAAATGTACGCCTTCCGCGACCAGTATGCCGGGGAATGGGGTCTCGACCTTCGCGTCGAGCCGTGCCCGCCCATCGATGCGGTCGACCCCACCCTGCCGCCGGCGGCGCGCTCGGCCGCCCGCAAGACCGAGGGCCTCAAGATGGCTCTCACCAAATATGGCTTCGACGGCCTGATCGCCGGCATCCGCCGCGACGAGGAAGCGACCCGTGCCAAGGAGCGCGTGTTCTCGCCGCGCGGCACCGAGGGCGGCTGGGACGTGCGCGATCAACCCCCGGAGTTCTGGGACCAGTTCAACGCCTCGCCGCCGCCCGGCGCGCATCTGCGCGTGCATCCGATCCTGCACTGGACCGAAAGCGATATCTGGGCCTACACGCAGCGCGAGAACATTCCGATCATTCCGCTTTACTTGTCCAAAAACGGCAAGCGCTACCGCTCGCTCGGCGACCAGGACATCACATTCCCGGTGAATTCGAACGCCTCCAACATCGCCGAGATCCTGCACGAACTGGAAAGCACCAAGGTGCCGGAACGCGCCGGGCGCGCACTCGACCATGAAACCGAAGACGCCTTCGAACGCCTGCGCGTTTCCGGCTATCTCTGATCACGCGGACGGACAGCATGACCATCGCCGTTTCCAATCTCGTCGCGAACCCCGCGAAGACCGCCGAGCGCCCGCAGGTCCGTATCGTCATCGTCGGCCATGTCGACCACGGCAAGTCGACCCTGGTCGGCCGCCTGCTGCATGAGACCGGCAGCCTGCCCGATGGCAAGCTGGAGATGCTCAAGGCCGTCTCCGCGCGCCGCGGCATGCCGTTCGAGTGGTCGTTCCTGCTCGACGCGCTGCAGACCGAGCGCGACCAGGGCATCACCATCGACACCACCCAGATCCGCTTCCGCACGCCGTCGCGCGACATCGTGCTGATCGACGCGCCCGGGCACGCCGAATTCCTCCGCAACATGATCACCGGTGCGTCGCAGGCCGACGCCGCGGTGCTGATCATCGACGCCGCCGAGGGCGTGCGCGATCAGACCCGCCGCCACGGCTACCTGCTGCACCTGCTCGGCATCCGCCAGGTCGCGATCGTCATCAACAAGATGGATCGGGTCGACTTTTCCCAGTCGCGGTTCGACGAGATCAGCCGCGAGATCACCGCCCATCTCACCGGCCTCGGCGTTACGCCGACCGCGATCATCCCGATTTCGGCGCGCGAGGGCGATGGTGTCGCCGAGCGTACGCCGTCGATCGCCTGGTATGCCGGCCCGACCGTGGTGGAAGCGCTCGACGCGCTGACCCCGGCGCGGCGGCTCGACGAACTGGCGCTGCGGCTGCCGGTGCAGGCGATCTACAAGTTCGACGACCGCCGCATCGTGGCGGGCCGCATCGAGTCCGGCAGCCTCATCGCCGGCGACGAGATCGTGATCATGCCGTCCGGCAAGATCGCCAGGATCCGCACGGTCGAGAGCTGGCCGACCACGCCGGTCGCGACGCGGCAGGGCGCCGGCCATTCCGTCGGCATCACCCTTGACCGCGAGTTGTTCCTCGAGCGTGGCGATATCATCTCCCACACCGCCACGGCGCCGCGCGACACGCGGCGGCTGCACGCCCGGGTATTCTGGCTTCACGACCAGCCGCTCACCGCCGGCGCATCGATCCTGGTGCGGCTCGGCACCAAGGAAACCCGCGCCACCGTGGTGGCGATCGAGAACGCCGTCGACCCCGGCGAGTTGTCCAGCGTCGGCACCCAGTCGATCGCCCGCAACCATGTCGGCGAAATCGACATCTCGCTGGCGCAGCCGGTCGCGGCGGATCCCTATTCCGAAAACGCCCGTACCGGCCGCCTTGTCATCGAAGTCAACGGCCGCATCGCCGGCGGTGGCCTCGTGCTCAGCGTCGACGCCGGCCAGCGCGCCGTTCCCGTCGACATCGTGCCGGTGGAATCGGCGCTGCGTCCCGACGAACGCTCGGCGCGCTACGGCCATGGCGGCGCGGTGGTATGGTTCACCGGCCTGCCGGGCGCCGGCAAGTCGACGCTCGCCCGCGCCCTGGAGCGCAAGCTGTTCAGCCGCGGAGGCTCGCCGATCCTGCTCGATGGCGACACCCTGCGCGCCGGCCTCAACGGCGATCTCGGCTTCTCGCCAAAGGACCGCGCCGAGAACGTTCGCCGCCTCGCGGAGATCGCCGCCCATCTCGCCCGCAACGGCCATATCGCGATCGTCGCGGCGGTATCGCCGTCCGCCGAGGACCGTGCCCAGGCCCGCCGCATCGCCGACGACCTGTTCCGCGAGGTCTATGTCTCGACGCCGGCCGAGGTCTGCGAGAGCCGCGATCCCAAGGGCCACTACGCCAAGGCGCGCGCCGGCGGGCTGCCGAGCTTCACCGGCCTCGGCAAGGATTACGAAGCACCGCAGGCGGCCGAACTCGTTGTCGACACCACCGATCGCAGCATCGGTGACGCGGCGGAAGATATCGAGCGGCTGCTGACCCGCACCGGCATCCTGTTCGGCGAACTCGCTGACATCGCCGCCAACATCTGACGATCGGGCGCCAGCGGCGCCCGCCCCGCGCGTAACCTCAAAGGAGAGCCGTCTTGCGTCGTATCCTCATCGCCTTCGCAGCCAGCCTCGGCCTGGTCTCGGCCGCCAGCGCCCAGACCCCGACCAGTCTGCTGAACGTGTCCTATGACATCTCGCGCGAGCTTTACGCCGATATCAATGTCGCGTTCATCAAGCAGTGGAAGGCGAAGACCGGTCAGGATATTACCATCAACCAGTCGCACAACGGCTCGTCGCGCCAGGCGCGCTCGATCCTCGAAGGGCTCGAAGCCGATGTCGTGACCTTCAACCAGGTCACCGACGTGCAGGTGCTCTACGACAAGGGCAAGCTGATCCCCGCGGACTGGCAGAAGCGCCTGCCCAACAACTCCTCGCCCTACTACTCGCTGCCGGCCTTCCTGGTGCGCGCGGGCAACCCCAAGCACATCAAGGACTGGGACGACCTGGTGAAGCCGGGCGTGCAGGTGATCTTCCCCAACCCGAAGACCTCCGGCAACGCGCGCTACACCTATCTTGCGGCTTACGCCTACGCCAAGAGCAAGTACGGCAGCGACGAGAAAGCGGACGACTTCGTCAAGAAGCTGTTCGCCAACGTCCCGGTGCTCGACACCGGTGGCCGCGCCGCGACCACGACCTTCGTCGAGCGCCAGACCGGAGACGTACTGATCACCTTCGAGGCCGAGACCAACGGCATCCGGGATCTCGCCGGCAAGGACAAGTACGAGGTGGTGGTGCCGTCGCAGAGCCTGCTCGCCGAATTCCCGGTCTCCGTGGTCGACAAGTATGCCGACAAGCACGGCACCCGCGCGCTGGCGACCGCCTATCTCGAATTCCTGTACTCGCAGGAAGGACAGACGATCCTCGCCAAGCAGTACAACCGCGTCAACGACAAGACCGTCGCGGCGCAATTCAAGGACCGGTTCCCGGACGTCAAGCTCATCACCGTCGAGGACGCGTTCGGCGGCTGGGACAAGGTCAACGCAGACCATCTCAATTCCGGCGCGAAGCTCGACCAGCTGTTCGCCGCCCGTCAGAACTGAATTCTTCCGTCATCGGATCGGAACCGGCTTTTCCGGGTGCGAGGCTGTTTTCGCGCCCGGAAAAACGTTCTATGACATCGACCGGACGATAATGTCCCGGCGATACCGTTCGCACGCGCCCCGCGTGCAATGGCCTGTTGGAATGTTCGGAAGGTAGTAAGACGTGCGACGCCGGGTCATCCCAGGGTTTGGACTGGCGCTGGGCACCACGGTGCTCTACCTCGGCGCCATCGTGCTGCTGCCGCTGTGCGCACTGCTGCTGAAAGCCTCCGGCATCGGCCCCTCACAACTGTGGACCATCGTGTCGTCGCCGCGCACCCTCGCGGCGATCCGTGTGACGCTGACCATGGCGCTCGCGGCCACCGTGTTCAATGCCATTTACGGCCTGCTGCTCGCCTGGGTGCTGGCGCGTTACGAATTCCCCGGCAAACGCATCCTCGATGCCCTTGTCGACGTTCCCTTCGCGCTGCCGACCGCGGTCGCCGGTCTCGCGCTGACCGCGCTGTTCGCCAAGAACGGCTGGTTCGGCGCCCCCCTCGCCGCCATCGGCATTCCCGTCGCCTACACCCCGCTGGGCATCGCCATCGCCATGGCCTTCACCAGCGTGCCGTTCGTGGTGCGGACGGTGCAGCCGGTCATCGAGGACCTCGGCTCTGAGGTCGAGGAGGCCGGCCGCTCGCTCGGCGCCAGCGACTTCCAGATCCTGCGCAAGATCATCTTTCCGTCGATCCTGCCGGCTTTCCTCGCCGGCTGCTCGCTGGCGTTCGCTCGCAGCCTTGGCGAATTCGGTGCCGTCATCTTCATCGCCGGCAACCAGCCGATGCGCACCGAGATCGTCGCCTTGCTGACCTTCATCCGCCTCGAGGAATACAACTACGAGGCCGCGGCGGCGATCGCCACGGTGATGTTGCTGATGGCCTTCTCCATGCTGATCGTGATCAACGCCGTGCAGTCGTGGCAACTGCGTTACATCGGTCGGGGTGAGGTGTGATGACGCAGTCGGCCGAAACGTCTCATGCCCGCGCCGCCTGGATTCGCACCCCGGTCGGCGGGGGTCCCGCGACACGCCGTATCGTGCTGGCCGTCACGTTCGTCCTCACCGCGTTCTTCCTGGTGGCGCCGCTGGCGCTGATCGTCAGCAGCGGCCTGTCCTCGGGCGTGGCGGTCTTCTGGCGTAACCTCACCGAGCCGGCGACGCTGCATGCGATCATGCTGACGCTGCTCACCGCACTCATCGTGGTGCCCGTCAACATCGCATTCGGCCTCGCCGCCGCCTGGACCGTGACCAAGTTCGAGTTTCCAGGTCGGACGCTGCTGATCGCGCTGATCGAGCTCCCCTATTCGGTATCGCCGATCGTCGCCGGCGTCGCCTACCTGTTCGTCTACGGCTCGCAGGGCCTGTTCGGCCCCCTGCTCGCCGAATACGACATCAAGATCATGTTTGCGCTGCCGGGCATTTTCCTCGCCAGCATGTTCGTGACCGCGCCGTTCGTGGCGCGTGAACTGATCCCGTTGATGCAGGTGCAAGGCACCGACGAGGAGGAAGCCGCGGTGACGCTCGGCGCCTCGGGCTTCGCGACGTTCTGGCGGGTGACACTGCCCAACGTCAAATGGGCGGTGATGTACGGCGCGATCCTGTGCAATGCCCGCGTGATGGGTGAATTCGGCGCCGTCTCGGTGGTCTCTGGCAACATCCGCGGCCAGACCACGACGCTGCCGCTGCAGATCGAACTGCTCTACCAGGACTACAACGTGGTCGGCGCCTTCACCGCCGCGACCGTGCTGACCGCCGTTGCCCTGCTGACCATCCTGATCAAGGTGGCGCTGGAGCGCGCCAGCGGTGTTTCGCACAGCGGATCAGGGCACTGAAGCGCGTGCGCCGTGACGGGATCGCAAACGCGCTCCCGCTTCTGTTTTGGCGCGTTGTCGTGATGCGAACCGGCTCCTGCGACGCGTGAAAGCGCGTCGGCGGCGCAAGCCCCCCTATGGGAGGGGGAGCAACCCCCTTCTCTTTTCCCTGTCTTTGGCGCTACAACGCCCTTTCAGGGCGTTCGCACCTGCAAACAAAATACCCGTCCTTGACCGGGCCCGCTGCCTGCAGCAGGCGCGGAAACTATTGATTTATATTCACTTTCTGCGGAAGCTGGCGTCGACCAGCCTGCCGGAGGCCCCCAAGAACCCCGGGCGGATGCCCCGCCCATCATCCTCGTGAGAACATTTGAGATGACACGCATCGAAGCCAGTGGACTGAAGGTCGCCACCGTCCTTGCCGACTTCATCGCCAAGGAAGCCGCGCCGAAAACCGGCATCACGCCGGACAGCTTCTGGGCCGGGCTCGCTGCGATCGTCCGCGACCTCGCGCCGCGCACCAGGGAACTGCTGGCGCTGCGCGACAGCCTGCAGGCCAAAATCGACGACTGGCATCGCGCCCACAAGGGCAAGCCGATCGATGCCGCCGCCTACACCGCGTTCCTCAAGGAGATCGGCTACCTGCTGCCGGAGCCGGCGACGCACAAGGTCACCACCGCCAATGTCGATGCCGAGATTGGCCAGATCTGCGGCCCGCAGCTGGTGGTGCCGCTGACCAACGCGCGCTACTCGCTCAATGCCGCGAATGCGCGCTGGGGCAGCCTCTATGATGCATTCTACGGCACCGACGCGATCCCGCATGATCCGAGCGAAGCCGGCAAGGGCTACAACAAGGCGCGCGGCGCCAAGGTCATCGCCAAGGCCAAGGCCTTCCTCGATCAGGCCGCGCCGCTCGCGAGCGGCAGCCACGGCGACGCCGTCGCCTACAGCGTCGACAAGGGTGCACTGGCCGTCAAGCTTGCCAACGGCAGCCACACCGCGCTGAAGAACGCCGCCCAGTTCGCCGGCTACCGCGGCGACGCCGCGACGCCGACCGCGATCCTGCTGATCAACAACGGCCTGCATGCGGAGATCACCATCGACCGCGCCAACACCATCGGCAAGGACGATCCGGCCGGCGTCGCCGACGTCGTGCTGGAATCGGCTGTCAGCACCATTCTCGACATGGAAGACAGCGTCGCGGCGGTGGACGCCGACGACAAGGTGCTGGTCTATCGCAACACGCTCGGCCTGATGAACGGCACCCTGTCCGCCGATTTCGAGAAGGGCGGCAAGACGCTGAAGCGCACGCTGAACGCAGATCGCGTCTACACCGCGCCGGACGGCAAGGAACTGCGCCTGCACGGCCGCAGCCTGCTGCTGATGCGCAACGTCGGCCACCATATGTACACCGATGCAGTCCTCGACAGCACCGGCGCCGAGATTCCGGAAGGCTTCCTCGACGCCGCGGTCGCCGGCCTGATCGCCATGCACGACCTCAAGGGCCTTTCCCCGACACGCAACAGCCGCACCGGCTCGGTCTACATCGTCAAGCCGAAGATGCACGGCCCTGACGAAGTGGCGCTGACCTGCGAGTTGTTCGGCCGCGTCGAGCAGCTGCTCGGTCTCCCGAAGAACACGCTCAAGGTCGGCATCATGGACGAGGAGCGCCGCACCACGGTGAACCTCAAGGCCTGCATCCAGGCCGCGTCCGAGCGTGTCGTGTTCATCAACACCGGCTTCCTCGATCGTACCGGCGACGAGATCCATACCTCCATGGAAGCCGGCCCGATGATCCGCAAGAACGACATGAAGGCGCAGCCCTGGATCAAGGCCTATGAGGACTGGAACGTCGACAACGGCCTGATCGATGGCCTGCCCGGCCATGCCCAGATCGGCAAGGGTATGTGGGCAGCGCCCGACAAGATGGCCGACATGCTGGCCCAGAAGATCGCCCATCCGCAGGCCGGCGCCACCACCGCGTGGGTGCCGTCGCCGACCGCGGCAACGCTGCACGCCCTGCACTATCACCAGGTCGACGTCCAGAAGCGCCAGCAGGAGATCGGCCAGAGCGTGCCGCGCGCCAGGCTCTCCGACATCCTCACCATCCCGGTGTCGCAGTCGAACTGGGCGCCCGATGACGTCAAGCAGGAGATCGACAACAACTGCCAGGGCATCCTTGGCTATGTCGTGCGCTGGATCGACCAGGGCGTCGGCTGCTCCAAGGTGCCGGACATCCACGATGTCGGCCTGATGGAAGACCGCGCCACGCTGCGCATCTCCAGCCAGCATCTCGCCAACTGGCTGCACCAGGGCGTCGTCAGCGAAGAGCAGGTGATGGAAGCGCTGAAGCGCATGGCGGTGGTCGTCGATCGCCAGAACGCCGGCGATGCCGAGTACAAGCCGATGGCACCGGCGTTCGACGGCGTCGCCTTCAAGGCGGCCTGCGACCTCGTGTTCAAGGGCCGCGAGCAGCCGAACGGCTACACCGAGTTCATTCTGCACGCCCGCCGCCGCGAGGCCAAGGCCGCCGGCTGAGCCGCCGCAGCTCCAACAGGAAAAAGCCCCGGCCAATGGCCGGGGCTTTTTTTGTGGACGGCGCGGCTCAGTACATCAGGGGCCGCAGCAGGCTGAGCACGCCGACGATGATCACGACAATCCGGATGATCTGTTTGGCACGGCCGTCGATCGGCAACATGTTGACGAGATAGAGAATGAGAATGACGACGACAAACGTCACCAGTGCGCTGATCAGCAACGACATGCAAAAGCCTCCGGAAAATGGACAAGCAAGGCAAAACCTGCGTGCCGGATCAACGCTTGGCTGCGCCTCGGGTTCCCGCCGCGGAACATGAGAGATGCAACGTCTCTTCCGCGTGGCGCATCACAAGCCGCGCGCCCGCAGCCCACAGGCGAAAGCACACGGCCAAAGGCTTTTCGGGGATCGCCGGACAGCGAACCCGCTACTCCCGCGCCACCACCGGCAAACGATCGAACTTCGCGCGGACCGATGCCGGTACCGGCGTGAAGTTGACCGCCGTGCGCTTGTCGGCACGGCCACTGGCGACGACGAGGCCGTTCGCCCCCGCGACGATATCGCCTTTGCGCAGCGTGGCGTCGTCCTCGATCCGGACACGCGCGAGACCAAACGTGTCCTTGCCGTTGCAGGTGCAGCCGGCGACGATCTCCTTGCGGTAGCGGAAGGCGTTCGGCAGGTCGGCGTAGCTCTTGCCGCCCTCGGCTGTCGCGTCGTCGATCGAACCGCCGTAATATACCCTGGTCTCGCTGGTCGGACACAGGCTGTTGCAGGCGGCTGCCCGGCTCTCGCCCTGCGCCGGCGGCACCGGAAAGTAGCGGCCATCGCAGGTCCGCACGCAATAGGCCGTCGCGCGATCGCCGCCACCGGTGCTCGCACGCGGCGCCGGCCGCTCATCGTCGAACAGATTGACGAACGGAATCGCACGCTGCGGTTGGGGCGGCGCGAAACCGCCGAACAGCGCCGAGAAGAAATCCTGCGCGTGCCCCGCTGTCGACGCGCCGGCGACCGCGAGCCCAAGCAGCAAAGCGGTCGTCAGCCGGTAGCGCGATCCCTGCATCATTGCTGATCATCCCCACGGGCAGTGGCCCGCTCCCTTAGTACAAGCCGGCCGCCGTCTGGTTCACAGCCGTCTGGTTCACAGCCTGGCGCTGCAGCGTCGGTCGAACGGACGAAGCGGCGGGCCGCTGCGTTGCGACCCGCGGTGCGCCGCTCTTGGGCAGCACCACGACCTTGGTGCCCACCGACACGCGGCTGAACAGATCCGCGACATCGTCATTGGTCAGACGGATGCAGCCGCTGGAGACGAACTTGCCGATGGTCGAGGGATCGTTGGTGCCATGGATGCGATACTCGCTCGATCCCAGATACATCGCGCGTGCGCCAAGTGGATTGCCGGGGCCGCCGGCCATGAAGCGCGGCAGATAGGGCTGGCGGGCAATCATCTCCGATGGTGGATACCAGTCGGGCCATTCCGCCTTGCGCGAGATGCTCTGCGTTCCCGACCACGTGAAGCCCTGGCGGCCGACACCGACGCCATAGCGGATCGCCTGTCCGTTGCCGAGCACATAGTACAGCACGGTATTGGCGGTATCGATCACCACCGTCCCCGGCGCCTCGTGCGTCGCGTAGCTGACAACCTGCCGGCGCAGACGCTCGGGCAGAATGTTCGCATCGGGCTGGCTGCTATCCGACATCGCCGGGGACTGCAGGCCCGGCGCAGGGTCCGACAGCGACGGATCGCTGGCATACCCGAGCGCCTGGGCATGCGCGCCGGACGCGCCGGCGATGAAAACGGCCGTCACCGCAACCAATGCGCGGCGTGCGCACACGAGATGTCGGCTCATCGAATGAGAATGTGTCATGTCCCTGCCCTCTGGTCCGGGTGACGCGACCCGCACAGACAACGCAGCAGCGCCATCCCGGTTCCCCCCGCGCTTGCGGCGAAAGCGAGACGTCAAGCCGGCTCCGGCGTCACGACTTCGCGAGGGGGAACCATCGGCATCGACGCACCGTTGATGTGCCGAGAGCCGGCACCCGAACCTCATCCATGGCGGTCCGGCCAATCCTTCCCTCGCGAGACCCCACCATGCCGCTCGGTACCCTGCTCATCATCGTGCTCATCGTCGTCCTGCTCGGCGTTTCGCCACGCTGGGGATACAGCCGGTCGTGGGGATATGGCCCCACGGGGATCGTCGGCACCGTTCTGGTGATCGTGCTGATCCTGCTGCTGCTCGGACGGATCTGACGCAATGGACGCCGCACGCCCGGGTGCAAGCCGTGTGCTCCCTGAGAACCGATCGCCGCGCAACAGAGCGGTGCAGTCGGATGAAGGTCCGGCGCCGTCGCCACGGGCGCGGCGCGCCGACGCCATCGTGCTCTGCCTGGCCGGCCTTCTGATCATCGCGATCGTCGCCGTCCTCTACCTCACCCGCACCCTGCTGATGCCGATCGTGACCGCGTTCGTCATCGGTACCATGCTGTCTGCCGGCGCGGGATTCCTCGCCCGCTTTCGCGTCCCGCGCGCGCTCTCGGCGCTGCTCATGATCGGCATCAGCGGCGCCGCCGTCGCCACCATCGTCGCACTGATCTCGGCGCCACTGCTGGAATGGGGCACCCGCCTGCCGGAGCTGGGGCATCAGTTCCGGGAGAAGCTGCATGTCTTCGATCGTCCCCTGGCGCTATGGCATCGCCTGCAGGAGCTGTTCGGCATCGATCCCGCGAGCGCCGCGTTGCCGCTGCCCAGGATCGAATGGGTTCAGCCCACCCTCGAATTCCTGTCGCCGACATTCACAGAGCTGCTGCTGTTCTTCGTCACGCTGATCCTGTTCGTGGCGAGCTGGCCCGACCTGCGCCGCTCGCTGATCATGACATTCCCGACCCGCCAGGATCGGCTGCGCGTGCTGCGCATCCTCAACGCCATCGAACAGCATCTCGGCAGCTATCTGCTGACGGTGACGCTGATCAACTTCGGCATCGGCATCGCCACCGGACTGATCGGCGCCCTCACCGGACTGCCCAATCCGGCCGGGCTCGGCGCGCTGGCAGCAACGTTGAACTACATCCCCCTGATCGGGCCGGCGGTGATGTTCATCATCCTGCTCGCCGTCGGCGTCGTCACCGCATCCACCCTCGGGCTCGGACTGCTGCCGCCGCTGCTGTTCGCAGCCGTCTCGTTCGTGGAGGGACATTTCGTGACACCGATGATCATCGGCCGGCGGCTGTCGCTCAACGCGCTGGCGGTGTTCGTTGCATTCGCGTTCTGGACGTGGCTCTGGGGGCCGATGGGAGCCTTCCTCTCTTCGCCACTGCTGATCGTCGCGCTGATCGTCAAGGAGCACCTCGCCCCCAGCCGGGAGCCGCAACTTCCGCCCGGATAAGGGTTTTCCACGGAACCGGAGACGCCTTCGCAGCGTTGGTGCACGAACTCATGCCCCCGCAAGGAGCAGAATGATGGCAAGCGAAGAAGGTGAAGACGTGATGAAGGATCTGTCCGACAAGGCGAACTACGACCGGCTTCAGAAGGATGTAGAGTCCGTGAAGAGCGATATCTCCAACCTCGCGAACCAGATCAGCGAAGCGTTGAATGGTCTCGCCGGCACCGCCCAGAAGCAGGCGCGGCGCGGCTTGAAGCAAGCGAAATCGAGCATCGATGGCGTGATGTCCGATGTCTCCAAGCAAGGCAGCGCCGCCTTCGACGCGGCCCAGCAGGCGGCATCGACCCTCGAAGACACCCTCGAGGAGGCCGTCACCCAGCGGCCGCTGGCGGCGGTCGGCCTCGCCCTCGGTCTCGGCTTTCTGATCGGCGTCACCTGGCGGCGCTGACGCGAAGCTGGCGCGGCATAGGCGCGGCGACAGTCGCCGCGCCGCCGCAAGCCCGGCCGCCGTTTCGCGCGCGCGGCGGCACGCCCCTCCCATTTTCACCATCTCATTTGCAAGACTGCGCCGCAGTCAAACCGGGTATGCCCCATGATTCAGAATCTGATCGAGGACCTCAAGGACAGCACGGGCCATGCCCTGCGCCTCACCTCGCTCATTATCGCGGCCGGCGTCTGCCTGTTCATCACGGTCGCGTTCCTGTGCGCCGCTGCATTCGTGGTCGCGCTGCAGCACTACGGACTCGTCGCCGCCTGTCTGGCGGGCGCCGCGGTATTCTTCGTGCCAACGGTGATTGCCCTCGGTTGCTACCTCTACCGGAAGCGCCAAGCGCGCAAGCCGGTCCAGGCGGCAAAATCCGCCTTCGCCTCGGCCATGAGCGACCCGATGGTGCTGGCCGCGGGGCTGCAGATCCTGCGCACTGTCGGCGTCAAACGCCTGCTCCCGCTGCTGGCCATCGGCGGCGTGGCCTTCGGCCTGATGACGCAGCGGAAATCCACTCAAGGGGACGAGGACGACGACGAGTGAAACGATGACGAGTGACTGCCAGATGCGGCAGGCACGCACACCCGCGCCGGGCGTATGTCACTTGAAAACAAGTCCCTGAACATGAAACGAGCGCCCATCAGGGCGCTCTGTTCGTTTTGCATCGGCGAGCGTTATTCGCCGTCCGTCAGGTGATACAGCGACCCGGCTCGAGCTGCCTGGCGACCTCGGTGAGAACGCTCACCACCGGTTCGCACGCCACGGTGGTCTTGCGCCGCACCATCGTCTTGCCGACGTCACGGCTCGTGGTCCGCGCCACCTCTGTCGGCGCCGCCTGACGAAGACGGCTCGCGTCCGCACTCGGCAGCCGCATCGCAACCGACATGTTGGTCAGGCCGGGGAGTTGGAACGACAGTGTCGCGGTATCCATGGGGGCCGGCAGCGCGACCGCGCGATCGGACTTCGCCGACCGGTTGACGGCCGAGGCGATCGACAGGCTATCGGTCTGCCACAGACGTGCATCGCCGCGAATGGCCCGTGCCAGTCCGTTGTCGGATGCCATGCCGAACTGCACGCCACCGAGCGCCAGTGACGCCGCAATCAACCCCAATGCACATTTCGAAATACGGGACATGATACGCCTCGACGCTGCTGCCCTGTCGCAAACAATTTTTTCATTCCAATTTTCTGAGATGCCCTGACAACGGCGCTACTGGCCGACTGGTTCCCGGTCATGGGAGATGCCGTGTCAAAAATTTCCGGCGTCGCGGAGGAACGATCTGGCGCGTGCCGCGTCATCTCTGCAGCCGGCTATTCCCCCTGCCCCTAACTAGCCGGCGAGTGCGGGGCGCTGCCGTGGTGATGCCGGCGGCGTCCCGCTTCCTTTTTTGGTCCAGCCAGCGCGCATTTGGTTCAAGCCGAGGTCTCCCGGCCGGCGCTCACGACGCTGTTCCACACGCCCGATCCTGCAAGCGGCCTCCCGAACGCCACGGGCCCCGGCAATGCCGGGGCCCGTTCGTCTTGTCGCGCGCGGTGCGTGATCGACCGGACAGATCAGGATGCCGCAGCTTTCGCGGTCCGGTTGCGTGAGTTGCGCTGGAAGAAAAGCGCCTGGCTTGCCACGGCCGAGACCATGGCCGGCTGGAACGGCTTGGAGATCAGGAATGCCGGCTCGGGCCGCTCGCCGGTCAGGAAGCGTTCGGGATAGGCGGTGATGAACACCACCGGCACCTCGAACACCCGCAGCAATTCGTTGACCGCATCCAGACCCGAGCTGCCATCCGCCAGCTGGATATCCGCGAGAATCAGGCCCGGCCGGTGGCTCTTGGCGAGCGCGATCGCATCCGCATGGGTGCGCGCCACGCCGATGACGTTGTGGCCGAGATTCTTGACCAGGCTTTCGAGATCCATCGCGATGAAGGTCTCGTCCTCGATGATCAGAACATCAGTCGCGATCTCCGCGGCAAGCTCGCGCCCTGCCGCGTCCGCGAACTGGCGTACCTCGCCGACACTGGTATCGAGAATGAACCCCACCTCGTCTTCGGAGAAGCCCTCCAGCGACAGCAGCAGGAAGGCCTGGCGCGGCAGCGGCGTGATGTTCGACAACCGTCGTTCCGGCGGCACCGACGGTGCGATAGTGGCATCGGTGTCGTCGTTGATCGCGACCGAATTCCAGATCTGTGTGAACAGACGGAACAGGCCGACGCGCGGACCGTTGGATTCATCGAGCAGGGCAGGATCCTGCAGCAATGCCTCAAGCATCGCGGCGACATAGGCATCGCCCGAAGCCTGGTTTCCGGTCAGAGCGCGGGCGTAGCGGCGCAGCAACGGCAAATGTTCGGCAACAATCTGGGAACGAGACATCCCCCCTCCATCGATTTCATGCACTCAAGCGCAGAACCCCCGGACCTAACCCCGGGTTCCCACCTGCAGGGATTACGCATCAACCCGACAAAAGTTCCAACATTCTCGGAACCAGTCCGGAACTTTCTCGCTGCTGTCGCATTACGCTTTGACGACGACGCCGGGAAGCGTCGCCACCCGCGGCCAGCCGCCATGAAAATCCCTTTCTTTCGAGGAACTTAAGCCCTTGGGGATGTTACGGAACAGGTCATGAAAGAATTAAAACCGCAATCGGCCAAGGCCCCAGCAAGAGGCGGCCTGAACACAGAGATCCAGTCACGGATCGGGCATCAGCTCAGAGCAATGTACGATGAGGTCGTCCGGCAGGGCGTCCCGGATCGATTTGCGGAGCTGATCCGGAAACTCGATACCGCCGAGGCCCAGCCTCAACCCCAGGCGGTTGCCGGAGACTTGGTGGCCAAAACCGACAGGAGGGACTAATGCCCCTCACCAATCAGCTTCGTGACGACATGCTCGCCTGCGTGCCGAGCCTGCGCGCCTTCGCCATGTCCCTTTCCGGCAACAGCGACCGCGCCGATGACCTCGTGCAGGAGACGTTGCTGCGCGCGCTCGCGAACATCGACTCGTTCCAGCCGGGCTCAAACATGCCCGCATGGCTGTTCACAATCCTGCGCAACCTGTTCCGCTCGGACTACCGCAAACGGCGGCGCGAGGTCGAGGACGCCGACGGCAACTACGCCAAGACGCTGAAGTCGCAGCCGGGCCAGAGCCAGCATCTGGAGTTCGAGGAATTCCGCGCCGCGCTCGAAAAGCTTCCGCAGGACCAGAAGGAAGCTCTCATCCTGGTCGGCGCCTCCGGCTTTTCCTACGAGGATGCAGCGGCCATCTGCGGCTGCGCGGTCGGCACCATCAAGAGCCGGGTCAATCGTGCCCGCTCCAAGCTGAGCAACCTGCTCTACGTGGAAGGAACCGACGATTTCGGTCCCGACAACACGGTCCGGGCAGTGATCGGCAGCCGGTAAGATCCGGATCTCCACGAAAATCTCGCAACGAGGAAGACGGCCACCGCGCGGTGGCCGTCTTGCTGGCTGAGGACGCCTCGTCTCTCCGGCGGACGGCGCACCGAATATACTTGGGACACAGCTCGCCGACGGCAGCGCGTTGCGGCTTTTGGCAGCGCCCTGCACGCCCGACGATCAAGGCCATGGGGTCGCGAGGACTTTACTTTCGCTTGCCGGCGGTAATCGGCGCCGCGAGGCGATCGGTGCGATCAAGTTCAGCCTGGTCGACCACCGTCTCCATCGGTGCGGTCAGCTCATAGACATAGCTGACATCGGTAAAATAGCGCTTTGACGCTCCGCCAAGAGCCTCGGGCGCGACGCGGTCGAGCAGGATGACGCCGAAATCGCTGTCCGGTCGGCGCGTGGCGGCGCTGGTATTGAACTCCTCCCAGCGGAAGTCGAAGATCGCGTCCCTTCCCTCGCCCATCACGTGCCATTGGGCCGAGATGTTCGGATGCTTGCCGACCAGCGACAGCCCCTCGTCGGCGTGCGACGCCAGCTCGAAAAACAGCAACGACAGACTCTGCGCCGCGCGCGGACTCACCACGATGTCCGGCCCGCTGATTGCGATGCGCTCCGCATGGGGTATCGCCCGCGATTCCAGCAAGCCGCGCAGCTTGACGCCCTGCCACTGGCTGTCGCTGAGCAGCGACACCACGTTGGACATGGCGTGGATACGCCCGATCAGCAGGTCACGCGCGCTGTCGACATCCGTGCCGTGGCGCAGCGTGCGGGTGATGATCGACTGGATCACCGCCAGGATGTTCTTCACCCGATGGTTGAGTTCGCCGATAACGGCGGTCAGACGGTTCTCGAAACCGATGCGGACCTCGATCTCCCGGCTCAGACGGACGTTGTTGTAGACGACATAGCCGAACAACCCGCAGATGATGCTGGTCAGCGCGACGCCGATAATGGCCACGATCGCCGCAAGCTCCTGCGCCCGCGCCTCGACATTGTTGCGGGCATAGTAGCCCAGCGTCCAGTCCTTGCCGCCGAACGAGACGTTGCGCAGCATCAGCTGGCTGGATGGATCGTGGCGAACCGGCACGGCCACCACCGTTCCCTGCCCTTGCCCATCGGCCTTCAGCTCCTGGCCAGGATCACGCGGATCGCGCAGCACCAGATCGAACGGGCTGCTCTCCTCGTTGGCGAGCATCAGCGGCGCGAGACGATAGGAGAAGGTGATGAAGCCGCTCACCGCATTGGTGCCTTCCTGGGTAACGGCGGCGACCAGGACGACCCCGACGGGACCGTTGGTGCGCATCAGCACCAGCGGATCGGAGCATAGCGGCTTGCCCTCCGCCGCGGCGCGCGCGAGCAGCGGACCGAGCACCGGATGCACATCGAAGGAGCGCCCGGGAAAGCCGAGGGTTTCCTCGTTGCGAGGCTCGACATCCATCAGCACGTCGATCGGCTGGGTCACGGAGGCGATATTGAGAACCTGATCTTCCGCGTCGCGAATGCGGGGCCGGGCGAAGCCAGCCGCGGCAAGCTGCTTTTCAGCACCCGCGAGCCCCGCCGGCGGAATGCGCGCGACCCAGCTCGCCACCAGAAAGTCCGTCTTGAAGGCGTAGATCGACGAGCGCAGGGGCTCCAGCACGTTGCCCTGCAGCAGGGCGGGGCGGCGCAGCAGGCCGACAATGATTCGGGTCAGCAATTCGCGCTCGCTGAGACGGTCCTGCACGAGGCGCGCATGGATGTCGACGGCTCGCTCCAGCGCGGCGCTGTCGAGCGAAATCTCCTGGTGATAGACGCGATAAGACACGAGCCCGGAGATCGTGACCCCGATCAGCGCAATCAAACCGATGAGAAATCCAAGACGAAACACTGCTCTACCCGGGCCAATCGAGCCGGATCAAAGCAAAACCCTCGGAGTGAGGCAACCTGCCGCGGAAACCATGATCCTTCATCGACAAACAGCAACAACACGCCTGAAGCGATTGCGCGCCATCGGCAATCCTGGTCGGCAGGCAAGCGACATCAAAGCGCATGATGCATCTTTGTTCCATACCCGATGCGATTTTTTTCCGGGTGAGCCCGGTGAAAGGCTGGTGGTTCTGCCGGTCGCAGCCATGCCACCGCCCCTTTTCCGATCGAAATTGCCATGACAATGCCGCGATGCCCTGCGGCGGACATTCGACATTGCAGAGGTTCTTCATGGCTCGAAAGTACTCGCTCGTGAAACATCTGCTGCCGACCGGCCTGCGCGTCCTCGCCGTGGAGGACGAAACGCTGATCGCCCTCGATCTCCAGGAGATGCTGCAGGGATCGGGTGCCGGCGACGTCATCCTGGCGCGCAGCCTCGACGATGTGGAGCGCGCACTGGCGTCGGAGGGGGATATCGACGTTGCCATCATCAATCTCAATCCGGGCGCCGAGGCGGCGGCCGATCTGCAAGCCGCCCAGGCCGTGCGGGCGCGCGGCATCCCGTTCCTGTTCGCCTCCGGGAGCCAAGACCGGGAGGTCGCGAGCGACTTTTCCGATGCAGTGTTTGTCGGCAAGCCTTACACCCGTGAAATCATCGTTACGGCCGTCATGGATACGCTGGGTCGTGCCCGCGCGCCGGCCTGACCGGCACCCGTAGACCCCGACGGCGATCCATATGAAGCCTGGTGGTCAAGGAAAACGCCTGGAGGACAGCGCGTCGGAAATAGCGGGGCCGGCGGACCGGCCAAGCTGGCAATCAGGCCGCAGCCAGCGCCAGCCCGAAGACCATCATCGCGATTCCGGTGAGCGTCAGGCCCAGAAAGGCGCTGCTATAATAGTCCCGGTCGATCTTGTGTATCTTGCTCATGACGACACAACGACAGGCCTGCGGTAACGTTCCGCGGAAACCCCGCGGGAACGCGTGACCGCCGCGTCTCAGCGTCGCAGGCCTCCCTTGGTCTCGATGAAACCGACAATGCGGTCCAGCCCCTGGCTCTGCTTCAGGTTGGTCATCACGAACGGCCGTTCGCCCCGCATGCGGCGTGCGTCGACGTCCATCTTCTCCAGCGATGCCCCGACATGGGGCGCGAGATCGATCTTGTTGATCACCAGGAGATCCGACCGGGTGATGCCCGGGCCGCCTTTCGACGGGATCTTGTCACCCGCCGCGACGTCGATGACATAGATGGTGAGGTCGGCGAGCTCCGGCGAGAACGTCGCCGCCAGATTGTCCCCGCCCGACTCGATAAGCACCAGATCGAGGCCAGGAAACTTCGCCCTCATGTCCGCGACCGCGGCGAGATTCATCGAGGCATCCTCGCGGATCGCGGTATGCGGGCAGCCGCCCGTCTCCACGCCCGCGATGCGGTCGGGCGTCAACGAGCCGGCGCGCACCAGGTATTCGGCATCCCATTTGGTGTAGATATCGTTGGTGATGGCCGCGATATCGTAGCGCTCGCGCATTGACTTGCAGAGCAGGTCCATCAGCGCGGTCTTTCCCGATCCGACCGGGCCGCCGATGCCGACACGAAGGGGACCGTTGAACGAAGGCATGTCAGTGTCCTGTTGACAGAGGAAAGACGAGAAGGCCGTGACCCAGCCGGCTCATGAGCGAAACAACCGGGTGTACTGGGTCTCATGCCGCAGGCTGGCGATGTCCGCCCGAAAGGTGGCGCTGCCGATATCATCCAGCGCTGCGTCGAACGCCCGCGCCCCCGTGGCGGCAACCACCGGTTCGAGCGCGGCAAGCGCACGCTGGCTGTCGGTTTGGCCGAGCGGAACGAGGCGCGCCGCGGCGGAGATCCAGTTCGCGGTCAGCGCGTGCAGGAAGGCGTGAAGGGTCGGCCGCAGCGGCACACGAT
Organism: Bradyrhizobium sp. U87765 SZCCT0048; assembly: GCF_018131225.1. Classification (GTDB taxonomy): domain Bacteria; phylum Pseudomonadota; class Alphaproteobacteria; order Rhizobiales; family Xanthobacteraceae; genus Bradyrhizobium_A. The sequence goes on from NZ_JAFCMM010000002.1 coordinate 748,776, forward strand.
GCGCCGCACTGACCATGCCGACGGCGACGGGATAGACCAGCGGCGCCGTCCAGCCCGCAAGCAGTTCGACCAGTGGATCACACGACCATGCCGTCCGCGCGATCTCGATGAAAGCCCGCCCCTGCGTCGTGGTCTCCAGTTGCCGTTCCCGCGACGGCACGAAGGCCGCGGCAAGCTCGGCCACCTCGGCAAGGCCCGCCTGGTCCGCCACGAGACTGTGTCGATGGGCATGGGCGACGAACACGGCGTCGCAGAAGCCGGCGCCGTCGGTCAGCATCGCCGCCAGCCAGTCCTGCAGGGCGGCGACATTGCCGATGTCGCCGGCCTCGACAGCCCACTCCAGCCCGCTGGAATAGGAGAAGGCGCCGACCGGAAACGACGGCGACAGCCAGGTCATCAGCCGGTACAGCGCGCCATGCGCGTCCGCGCCCATACCGTCGGCGCGGCGCGCATCGCCCTCAGTCGGAGTGGCCATGAGCATGGCGATGGTCATGGCTATGATCGTGGCCATCGTGGTCGTGGTGATGGCCGCCATCGTGGTGGTCATGGCCGTGTTGACCGTGGTCATGATGATCGTGGTCGTGGTGGCCGTGATCGTGGTGGCCATGGTTCTGATGGCCGTGCGCGCGATGGTCATGGCCGTGGTGATGGCCATGATCGCTGTGGTCATGATCATGGCTGGCCACGCCGTGCCCGCCCGAATAAGCACCGCCCTCGGGATCGAAGGGGGCCTCGATCTCGAGGGTGCGCGCGCCGAGACCGCGCACCATCTCCTCGATGACATGATCCTTGCGAATGCGCAGGCCGCGGGCGACGATCTGCGTCGGCAGATGACGATTGCCGAGATGCCAGGCGATCCGCACGAGGTGCTGCGGATCGCTGCCGCGGATCTCGATCAGCGGCTCCGCCGCAGCGACCACTTCGACCAGCCGGCCGTCCTCGAGGACAAGGCCGTCACCACTGCGCAGCGCCACGGCCTCCTCGAGATCGAGCAGGAAATCGAGCCCGCGCGTGCCGCTCATCGCCATGCGACGGCGATGGCGGTCGTCGAAATCCAGCACCACGGTATCGGCGGGCTGCGCCGTCCAGTGACCGGGGGGCAGAACATTGACTGCACGGATCATGCTCATCTCACAAAGTCTCGACCTTGCCGTCGCTGATGATTTCGATGATCGTCGGCGCGGCCTTGAAGTCGGCGGACAGCTTGCGCCAGATCTTCATGTGGTCGGATCGCGCATGGGCGTTGAGCGCATCGCGATTCTCCCAGCGCTCCACGAACACGAAGCGGTTCGGATCATGGATGCTGGTGTGGCTCTCATAGGCGATGCAGCCGGTCTCCTGGCGCGTCGCGGCGATACAGTCCCTGGCGCCGGCGATATAGGCGTCGCGATGCTCGGGCTTCACGTCGGTGGTGGCGATGACAAAAATCATGACAGGGCTCCGGCGTCAGCGAACGTCGACCTTGGCGGGGGTAATGACCTCGATGCGCGGCGGCGCAGTCACGCCTCCGGCGACAACCCGGCCGAAGACGCGCATGTGCTCGCTCTTGCCATGCGGTCCGAGCGCATCGGCACTCTCCCATTGCTCGACGAACACGAGCCTGGACGGGTCCGTCACGCTCTCATGCATGTCGTAGGCGATGCAGCCGGCCTCTTTCCGCGTGGCGGCAATACACGCCTTGGCAGCGGCGATGACCTCGGCACGCGCTTCCGGCTTCACGGTCAATGTGGCGACGACATAGATCACAGGGCATCCTCCCGGCTGTTGTTGTATCGGCCGGGCACACTAAAACATGAAGTAGCGCTGCGCCATGGGCAGCACTTCCGCCGGGGCGCATGTCAGCAATTCGCCGTCGGCGCGGACCTCGTAGGTTTCCGGATCGACTTCGATATTCGGCGTCGCGTCGTTGTGGATCATGCTTTTCTTGGAAATACGGCCACGGGTGTTCTGCACCGCATAGAGTTCCTTGGCGATGCCGAGTTTCTTGCCAAGGCCCGCGGCGACCGCGGCCTTCGACGTGAACACCACGGACGACGCCGTGCGCGCCCGCCCGAAGGCGCCGAACATCGGCTGGTAGTGCACCGGCTGCGGCGTCGGAATCGAGGCATTGGGATCGCCCATCGGCGCGGCGACGATCATGCCGCCCTTGATGACACAGTCCGGCTTGACGCCGAAGAACGCCGGCGACCAAAGGACGAGATCGGCGAGCTTGCCCTTTTCCACCGAACCGATCAGCTTCGATACGCCGTGGGCGATCGCCGGATTGATGGTGTACTTGGCGATGTAACGGCGCACGCGGAAGTTGTCGCTGTCCTTGCCCTTGTCCTGCGGCAGCGCGCCGCGCTGTTTCTTCATCTTGTCGGCGGTCTGCCAGGTGCGGATGATCACCTCGCCGAGGCGGCCCATCGCCTGACTGTCCGACGACATCATCGACAGCGCGCCGAGATCGTGAAGGATGTCTTCCGCTGCGATCGTTTCCTTGCGGATGCGGCTCTCGGCGAAGGCGAGATCCTCGGCGATCGACGGGTCGAGATGGTGGCACACCATCAGCATGTCCAGATGCTCGTCGATGGTGTTGCGGGTGAACGGCCGCGTCGGATTGGTCGACGACGGCAGCACGTTCTTGAGGCCCGCCACCTTGATGATGTCCGGCGCGTGGCCGCCGCCGGCACCTTCGGTATGGAAGGCGTGAATGGTGCGGCCCTTGAACGCCTTGATGGTGTCCTCGACGAAGCCCGACTCGTTGAGCGTGTCGGTGTGGATCATCACCTGGATGTCGTGATCGTCAGCCACCGACAGGCAGGTGTCGATCGCCGCCGGCGTCGTACCCCAGTCCTCGTGCAGTTTGAGCGCGCAGGCGCCGGCCTTGATCATCTCGACAAGGGCCGCGGGACGCGAGGCGTTGCCCTTGCCGGAGATGCCGAGATTGACCGGGAACGCATCGAACGACTGGATCATCCGCCCGATGTGCCAGGGGCCGGGCGTGCAGGTCGTCGCAAAGGTGCCGTGCGACGGGCCGGTGCCGCCGCCGAGCATCGAGGTGACGCCGGACATCAGCGCATGCTCGATCTGCTGCGGGCAAATGAAATGGATGTGGCTGTCGAAGCCGCCGGCGGTGAGGATCTTGCCTTCGCCGGCGATGACGTCGGTGCCGGGCCCGACGACGATGGTGACACCCGGCTGGATATCCGGATTGCCGGCCTTGCCGATGGCGCTGATGTGGCCGTCCTTGATGGCGACGTCGGCCTTGACGATGCCCCAGTGGTCGACGATCAGGGCATTGGTGATCACGGTGTCGGCCGCCCCCTGGCGGCTGGTCACCTGGCTCTGGCCCATGCCGTCGCGGATCACCTTGCCGCCGCCGAATTTCACCTCCTCGCCATAAACGGTGAAATCCTTCTCGACCTCGATGATCAGGTCGGTGTCCGCGAGCCGCACACGGTCGCCGGTGGTCGGCCCGAACATGTCGGCATAGACCGAACGGGAAATCCTGGTCGCCATCACTGCACTCCAGCCGGCTCTGCGGCCATTGTCATCGGTTCACGAAGTCTACAGCTTGCCCATCACGTCGCCGCGGAAGCCGTAGATCGTGCGCTTGCCGGCAAGCGCCACCAGCCTCACCTCGCGGCTCTGGCCCGGCTCGAACCGCACCGCGGTGCCGGCTGCGATATCAAGGCGCATGCCGCGCGCCTTCTTGCGATCGAACGCCAGCGCCGGATTGGTCTCGAAGAAATGGTAGTGCGAGCCGACCTGGATCGGCCGGTCGCCGGTGTTGGCAACGGTCAGCGTCACGGTCTTGCGACCGGCATTGAGCTCGATGTCGCCGTCCTTGATGAAGAATTCGCCGGGGATCATGACACGCCTCAGATCAGGCCGGAGACAAGGCCGAGGCCAACGGCGACGCAGGCCGCTCCGGCGACCCGCACCAGCGGCCGCGCGCGGGCGGACGTGAGCGTCAGGGCAAGGCCGATGCCGACCGCGTGGAGCGCGGCCGTGGTCGCGGCAAAGCCCAGCAGATAGGTCACGCCGCTTGCCGCCTCAGGCGCCTCGGCGCCATGGGCGTAGCCGTGAAACAGCGCGAACACGCCGACCAGCGCGGCCCCGGCCGCTACCGGCAGTTCGATGGCCAGCGCCACCATCAGACCCAGCACCACCACCGACGCGAGGATGCCCGGCTCCACGAGCGGCAGCGCCACATGCGCCATGCCGAGCGCCCCGCCAGCGAGCATGACGGCGACAAAGGTCGCCGGCCACAGCCACAGCGCCCGGCCACCGGCCAGCGCCGCCCACAAGCCTACCGCGATCATCACCGCGATATGGTCGAGGCCGGAGACCGGATGCTGCAGGCCGGCCACGAGTCCGGCCGCGTCGTGCCCCGGATGGGCCAGCGCCGCGGTTGGCAGCAGCACCGCAATGAGCGCGAGCAGTCTGATCATGGTCGCCTCCAAACGTTTCGTCTGCACGATGGATGATGTTCTAGCGGATCGGCGCATGCACGGTGACGAGCTTGGTGCCGTCCGGAAAGGTCGCCTCGACCTGGATGTCATGGATCATCTCGGGGATGCCGGTCATCACCTGATCGCGGGTCAGCACCTCGGCGCCGGCCTTCATCAGTTCGGCCACGGTACGACCGTCGCGCGCGCCTTCCAGAATGAAATCGGAAATGATCGCCACCGCTTCGGGATGGTTGAGCTTGACGCCGCGCTCGAGGCGCCGCCGCGCCACCATCGCCGCCATGGAAATCAGCAGCTTGTCCTTCTCGCGAGGGGAGAGATTCATGAATGGTCCGCTCTGTCCCAGATCATTTGCTTATGTCGTCGCTTGGTCACGTCATCACATCCGGCCATGTCGTCACGCTCCGCATGGTCGCTACTGCAGCCAGAGCCGCGGCAGCGCCGATGGACTGGCGCGCTCCAGCACCGTCATCATGTCGGCACGCAACCGGGCGGCATCTTGTGCACAGAAGCGCGCCATTGCAAAGCCGTTCCAGGCCGACACGCCGACCTCGCCGCCGAAGCGCCCGGCGGCCTCGCGGATACGTTCGACCAGCGCCTCGTCACCGGGAACGATCAGCGCCGTGCCGATCGCCGCCCCACCGTTCGCGACCGCCGGCCGGGCGAGCCTGGCGGCGATGTCGCCGTCGAGACGCACCGTCTCCGCGAACGCCAGCCGGCCATCCCGGCGCAAGCGCCAGCGGTCGGAGAATGCGCCCTGCTCCACCCGCTCCCCCATGGCGGTGCGGCCGAACACGACGATCTCGCACAGCAGCAGCGAGCCACCCTCCGCGATCTCGAGATCGATGCGACGCGTGACCCGCGCCCGGTCGAACAGAATGGTCTCCTGGGGCAGCCAGGCGAGGTGCGCGCCGGACGCGACCCGCAACGCGATATCAAGCCGCGCATCGGCGCCTGGGGAGCGGTAGATCTTCTCCGCCGCCGCCGTGGTCACCGTCAGGCGGGCCGACGCGCCGACATCGATGCGGATATCGAAGCGGTCGCCGCCGGCGACCCCGCCCGCCGTATTGACGAACACGGCCGACAGGCCAGCGTCTTCCGGGGCCGGAAACCGCACCCGCAGCGAGCCCTCCTCGTGCAGCGCGCCGCGCCGCGTCACGCCGTCGCTCGCCCTGACGTCGAACGCCACCGCGCCGACCGCGCGGTTGGCGGCAAAGGTCTCGGCCGTGGTCGCCGAGGGGTCGCCGTGCATGCTTCACTCCGCCGTGGGATGCCGTCCGTGCAGGCTGCGCCGATTGCTCAGATCGCCATCGCCCGGCTGAGGGCGTCGGGATCGAGGCTGGCCCGGTCGCAGCGGAACGTCACCGTTCCACGGTCCATCACGGCGAAATGGTCGCCGAGTTCGCAGGCAAAGTCGAGATATTGTTCCACCAGCACGATGGCGATGTTGCCGAGGCTGCGCAGATAGGAAATCGCACGCCCGATATCCTTGATGATCGACGGCTGGATACCCTCGGTCGGCTCGTCGAGCAGCAGCAGGCGCGGCCGCATCACCAGCGCCCGGCCGATGGCGAGCTGCTGCTGCTGGCCGCCGGAAAGGTCGCCGCCGCGGCGCCCCAGCATCGAGCGCAGCACCGGAAACAGCGAGAACACATCGTCCGGGATGTTGCGCTGGTCGCGCGACAGCGGCGCATAGCCGGTCCGCAGGTTCTCCTCGACCGTCAGCAACGGGAAGATCTCCCGCCCCTGAGGCACGAAGCCGATGCCCTTGCGGGCCCGCTCATAGGGCTTCAGGCCCGTGATGTCCGCGCCGTCGAACGCGATGCTGCCGCCGGCGATCGGCTGCTGGCCGACCAGCGCCCGCAGCAGGCTGGTCTTGCCGACGCCGTTGCGGCCGAGCACGCAGGTGACCTGGCCCGGCACCGCCGTGACCGACACACCGCGCAGCGCCTGCGCCGCGCCGTAGAACAGGCTGATGTCCTTGACGTCGAGCGCTCCCGAGCTGACTTCGCCACTCACTTCACACCACCTTCCTGCATGCCGACGGCCACAAGGGCCCACCGCCTGCCACACCGCCTCGCGCCATCCGCCATCGTCAGCGCCCCAGATACACTTCGATGACCCGCTCGTTGGACGACACCTGGTCGATCGAACCTTCCGCCAGAACCGAGCCTTCGTGCAGACAGGTGACGCGGACGCCGAGCGCGCGCACGAACGTCATGTCGTGCTCGACCACCACCACGGTCTTGTCGCGGTTGATCTCCTTGAGCAGTTCCGCGGTCTGATGGGTTTCGACGTCAGTCATGCCGGCCACCGGCTCGTCCACCAGCAGCAGCTTGGGGTCCTGCGCCAGCAGCATGCCGATTTCCAGCCACTGCTTCTGGCCGTGGGACAGGCTGCCGGCAAGGCGCGTGCGCGCGTCCGTCAGCTTGATGGTCTCGAGCACGCGGTCGATGCGCTCGGCCTCGCCGGGCGCCTGACGCCAGAACAGCGTGCTGCGCACCCGGTGATCGGTGTTGAGCGCCAGCAGCAGGTTGTCCTCGACGGTGTGGCTTTCGAACACCGTCGGCTTCTGAAACTTGCGGCCGATGCCGAGCTCGGCGATCTCGGTCTCGTCGAGCCGCGTCAGGTCGACGGTGCCGTCGAACAGCACGTCGCCCTCGTCGGGCCTCGTCTTGCCGGTGATGATGTCCATCATCGTGGTCTTGCCGGCGCCGTTGGGGCCGATGATCGCCCGCATTTCGCCGGGCGCGATGGTCAGCGACAGGTTGTTGATCGCATGGAAGCCGTCGAACGAGACGTGGACGCCGTCGAGATAGAGAAGGGCCGACGTGGCGCGGCTATCGGGCACGATCATGACTTACTCCGCGAGGCGGGGGTTGCTGATGCCGTCCTCGCGCGCGGCGCTGGCGGCTGCGGCCTCGGAGGCACGGCGGGCGCGCCCCGTCTCCCACATGGCCTGCACGGTTCCGACGATGCCCTTGGGCAGCAGCAGCGTCACCAGGATGAACAGCGCGCCGAGCATGAACAGCCAGTACGGCGCGAGCAGACCGGAGGTGAACACCGTCTTGGCATAGTTGACCAGCACGGCGCCGATCGCCGCGCCGATCAGCGTGCCGCGGCCGCCGACCGCGACCCAGATCACCGCCTCGATCGAGTTGCCGGGCGCGAACTCGCTGGGGTTGATGATGCCGACCTGTGGCACGTAGAGCGCGCCGGCGACGCCCGCCATGCACGCCGACAGCGTGAAGACGAACAGCTTGTAGGACTCGACGCGATAGCCGAGGAAGCGCGCGCGCGATTCCGCATCGCGCACCGCGATCAGCACCTTGCCGAGCTTGGAGGTGACGATCGCCCGGCAGATCACGAAGCCGAGCATCAGCGCGGCGCAGGACAGCATGAACAGCACCGCGCGCGTGCCCTGCGCCTGGACGTTGAAGCCGAGGATATCCTTGAAGTCGGTCAGGCCGTTGTTGCCGCCGAAACCGAAGTCGTTGCGGAAGAACGCCAGCAGCAGCGCATAGGTCATCGCCTGGGTGATGATCGACAGATACACGCCGGTGACACGGGAGCGAAAGGCGAGCCAGCCGAAGGCAAACGCCAGCAGTCCCGGCACCACCAGCACCATCAGCGCCGCGAACCAGAACATGTCGAAGCCGTACCAGTACCACGGCAGCTTCTGCCAGTTCAGGAACACCATGAAGTCCGGCAGCAGCGGATTGCCGTAGACGCCGCGGTTGCCGATCTGGCGCATCAGGTACATGCCCATGGCATAACCGCCGAGCGCGAAGAACGCGCCGTGGCCGAGCGAGAGAATGCCGCAATAGCCCCAGATCAGGTCGATGGAGAGCGCCAGCAGCGCGTAGCAGATATACTTGCCGAACAACGAGATCAAATAGGTCGGCACCTGCAGCGGCGATGTCTCCGGCAGCAGCAGGTTCGACAGAGGCAGCACGATGCCGATCGCCGCGACGACCAGCAGGAACGCGGTCGCGCTGCGGTTGAGCGAGCGGGTGAGGAAATGCGGCGTCATGCTTCCACCGACCGTCCCTTGAGGGCGAACAGGCCGCGCGGCCGCTTCTGGATGAACAGGATGATCAGTACCAGGATGGTGATCTTGCCGAGCACGGCGCCGGCCATCGGCTCCAGGAACTTGTTGGCGATGCCGAGCGTCAGCGCGCCGACCAGCGTTCCCCACAGATTGCCGACGCCGCCGAACACCACCACCATGAAGGAATCGATGATGTAGCTCTGGCCGAGATTGGGGCTGACGTTGTCGATCTGCGACAACGCCACGCCGGCGATACCGGCGATCCCCGAGCCGAGCCCGAAGGTCAGTGCATCGACCCGCGATGTGGCGATGCCCATCGACGCCGCCATGCGGCGATTCTGCGTCACCGCCCGCATTTCGAGCCCGAGACTGGTGTAACGCAGCATGGCGAGCAGGATCGCGAACACCGCGAGCGTGAAGCAGATGATCCAGAGACGGTTGTAGGTGATGGTGAGCTGGCCGATCTCGAAGGCGCCGCTCATCCACGACGGGTTGCCGACCTCGCGGTTGGTCGGACCGAACATGGTGCGCACCGCCTGCTGCAGCACCAGCGAAATGCCCCAGGTGGCGAGCAGGGTTTCGAGCGGTCGGCCATAAAGGAAGCGGATGATGCTGCGCTCGATCAGCACGCCGATCAGACCGGCCACCAGGAAGGCCAGCGGCACCGCGATCAGCAGCGAGTAGTCGAACAGCGCCGGATAGCGGGTGCGGATCAGCTCCTGCACCACGAAGGTGACATAGGCACCGATCATCACCATCTCGCCATGGGCCATATTGATGACCCCCATCACGCCGAAGGTGATGGCAAGGCCGATGGCCGCAAGCAGCAGCACCGATCCCAGGGAAAGGCCGTACCAGGCGTTTTGCGCCATCGACCAGATGGCGAGGCTGTTCTGGATCGCGGTGACGGCGCTCGCGGCCGAGCGCAGTACGCCGGGCGAGGTGTCGGACGGCAGCCCGGACAGCAGGGCCAGCGCTTCCTGATCGCCGCGGCTGCGCACGGTGGCCACCGCCTCGATCTTGTCGGCTTCGCTGGCATCCGCCTTGAACAGCAGGATAGCGGCGCGCGCCGAGGCGAACGCCCGCTTCGCGGCGCTGTTGGTTTCCTTCTGCAGCGCGCTCTCGATCGCCGGCAGATCGGCGACGTCATGGGTCTTGAAGACCGACTGCGCCGCGAGGATGCGCTTGGCCGGATCGGGCGACTGCAGCGTCAGGCTCGAAATCGCCGCGTCCACCGACCGGCGCAGGCGGTTGTTGAGACGCACCGCATCGAGGCCCGCAGCGTCGACACCACTGGCCGCCGTGCCGGTGGCCGCATCGACCAGGGCGCCGTCGGGCTGCTTGATGTAAACCTTCCTGTCCTGCCCGCTGGCGAGCAGGCGGCCATCCTGCAGCGCGCTGATGATCGGATAGGCGCGCGGATGGCCACTGGCGACGAGCGCGCTGATGGCCTCGTCGGTATCGGAAAACGAATCGTTGGCGAACTGGCCGACGGCATCCTCCAACGCACCGGCCGACGCCGGCGACACGGCAAAGAGGCAGGAAACGGCGATCAGCGCCAGCGCGAACAGCGGCGCGCCGCAACGGAAAAGGAATCTGGCAAACACGTCACAACCCCGGCGGAGGAAGAAGGGGAAGGCGGCGACAATCGCCGCCTTCCGCAAGTTGACGGGAGGAAGATGAGGTCAGGAGCCCTGACCGCCGCACTTGTTGGTCTTGGTGTTCCAGTTGCCGCACTTCTTGCCGACCCAGTCGCCGACCAGATCCTTGGAGCCTTCCAGCTCCTTCGACCAGGCATCGCCGGGGACGAGGCCCGGGGTCTTCCACACGACGTCGAACTGGCCGTCGGCCTTGATCTCGCCGATGAACACCGGCTTGGTGATGTGGTGGTTCGGCAGCATCTCCGACACGCCACCCGTGAGGTTGGCCTGCTTGGTGCCCGGCAGCGCGTCGATGACCTTGTCCGGATCGATCGACTTCGCTTTCTCGACCGCCTTCACCCACATGTTGAAGCCGATGTAGTGCGCTTCCATCGGGTCGTTGGTGACGCGCTTCGGGTTCTTGGTGAACGCTCTCCACTCCTTGATGAAGGTTTCGTTCGCCGGGGTCTTGATCGATTCGAAGTAGTTCCAGGCGGCGAGATGGCCGATCAGCGGCTTGGTGTCGATGCCGGCGAGCTCTTCCTCGCCCACCGAGAACGCGACCACCGGAATGTCGGTCGCCTTGATGCCCTGGTTGCCGAGCTCCTTGTAGAACGGAACGTTGGCGTCGCCGTTGATGGTCGAGACCACTGCGGTCTTCTTGCCCGCCGAGCCGAACTTTTTGATGTCGGCGACGATGGTCTGCCAGTCGGAGTGACCGAACGGCGTGTAGTTGATCATGATGTCGTCCTGGGCCACGCCCTTGGACTTCAGGTAGGCCTCGAGGATCTTGTTGGTGGTGCGCGGATAGACGTAGTCGGTGCCAGCGAGCACCCAGCGCTTCACCTTCTCTTCCTTCATCAGGTAGTCGACCGCCGGGATCGCCTGCTGGTTCGGTGCCGCGCCGGTGTAGAACACGTTGCGCTCGCTCTCCTCACCCTCGTACTGCACGGGATAGAACAGGATCGAGTTCAGTTCCTTGAACACCGGCAGCACCGACTTGCGCGACACCGAGGTCCAGCAGCCGAACACCACCGCGACCTTGTCCTTGGTGATCAGCTCGCGGGCCTTCTCGGCGAACAGCGGCCAGTTCGAGGCCGGATCGACCACCACGGCCTCCAGCTTCTTGCCGAGCACGCCGCCCTTCTTGTTCTGCTCGTCGATCATGAACAGGATGGTGTCTTTCAGCGTGGTCTCGCTGATCGCCATCGTGCCCGACAGCGAGTGCAGGACGCCGACCTTGATGGTGTCATCCGCAGCCTGCGCCGCGCCGAAGGTCGAAAGGCCGAGGGCCACGCCCGCGGTGGCCGCCAGAACCCTGCGGCGGCTGAACGGCCGCCCGAGGGCCGAGGTCAATTGAGTAAACATGCGATGTCATCTCCCTGACGCAGACAAAAACCCTGCTGAACAGCCGCTGGCCGTCTGCGCTCAGGGAATCGCAAGAAGCATGCCACCTCGCACACAATGAATATCTATCTGATAAAACTGACATATTTTATATTTTCACGCTCGGGAACCCGGCACGCTGCCTAAATGACAGACACGGAACATGACTGCCTAATTTGCAGATAGATCATTTTGTGTGCAGAAATCGATTGCTGGCTAATTTCTTGGCACGGACTGCAGGCGACGGCCCAGCGCAACGGACGTGACACTACAATCCCGCCAATCCCCGCAATTCATCTTGAAAGCGCCGCCTTCGTGGCTCATATAACCGCCGCGACCTTGAATCGTATCGTCAGGTCTTGCGGGCTGCGTGTTCGGATCTGTTGTCGTATTGTCTGCAACGGTATCCGGCTTGCCTTTTTCACCTAACCCAACTGACGCCCCAGACACGCGGGTGTCCCACGATACCCGCCCGCACCAGGCGTTTGGCCTGCTGCGCGCACTGACTCGTAAGAAAGATCCACTTTGACCTCTTTTCAGGATTTCGGCCTTGCCGATCCCATCGCGCGTGCTCTGAACGAAGAAAACTACGTCACGCCCACGCCCATCCAGGCACAAACCATCCCTCTCGCACTGACCGGCCGTGACGTGGTCGGCATCGCCCAGACCGGCACCGGCAAGACCGCCTCCTTCGCGCTGCCGATCCTCCACCGCCTGCTCGAGAGCCGCATCCGTCCGCAGCCCAAGCACTGCCGCGTCCTGGTGCTGAGTCCGACGCGCGAGCTGTCCGGGCAGATCCTCGACAGCTTCAACGCCTACGGCCGCCACCTGCGCATTTCGGCCGCCCTCGCCATCGGCGGCGTGCCGATGGGCCGCCAGGTTCGCGCCCTGATGCAGGGCGTCGAGATCCTGGTCGCCACCCCGGGCCGCCTTCTCGACCTCGTCCAGGGCAATGCGCTCAAGCTCAGCCAGGTCGAATTCCTGGTGCTCGACGAAGCCGACCGCATGCTCGACATGGGCTTCATCAACGACATCCGTAAAATCGTCGCCAAGCTCCCGATCAAGCGGCAGACGCTGTTCTTCTCGGCCACCATGCCCAAGGACATCGCCGAGCTCGCCGACAGCATGCTGCGCGACCCGGCACGGGTGGCGGTTACACCGGTGTCCTCGACCGCCGAGCGGATCGCCCAGCGCATCATCCAGCTCGACCATTCTGCCAAACCGGCGGTGCTGGCCGAAATCCTCAAGCAGGAGCAGATCAACCGGGCGCTGGTGTTCACCCGCACCAAGCATGGCGCCGACAAGGTAGTGAAGGTGCTGGCCAAGGCCGGCATTGCCGCCAACGCCATCCATGGCAACAAGTCCCAGAACCACCGCGAGCGTGTTCTGGCGGCATTTCGCTCCGGCGAGATCCGCACCCTGGTGGCGACCGATATCGCCGCCCGCGGCATCGACGTCGATGGCGTCAGCCATGTGGTCAACTTCGACCTGCCGAACGTGCCGGAAACCTACGTCCACCGCATCGGCCGCACGGCCCGGGCCGGCGCCGAGGGTGTCGCCATCTCGCTGTGCGCCGGCGAAGAGGCCGCCTATCTCCGGGACATCGAGAAGCTGATCCGGGTCAAGCTGCCACGGGAAGACCGCCGCTCGGCCGGCCAGCAGGAGGCCGCGCCTGAGAGCCGCTCCGGCGGCAGGCCGCAGCAGCCGTCCCGTCCCCATCACGCCGCACAGCACCCCAAGCCGGCGCGCGGGGATGCCCCGGCGACTGCCGGCAAGGGCAAGCGCCGTCGGCGCCGTGGCAACGGCAACGGCCTGGCGGGTTCAGGCGGGCAGCCGGCGAACCGCCACGAACCGTCGCGGTCGCCTCACAGCAGCCCGGGTGAGGGCATCCAGGGCGTGGCTTTCATGCGCCGCGACAGCAATCGCCCCCAGCGCCAGCCGCAGCGACAGCACTAACCGTCACTCTCAGAACAATCCGATCCGGAGAATTCCATGGCGAAAGAAGAACTGATCCAGTTTGAGGGGCTCGTCACCGAAATCCTTCCCGACGCCCGCTATCGTGTCCAGCTCGACGCCGGACATGAAATCATTGCCTACACCGCGGGCAAGATGAAGAAAAACCGCATCAAGACCCTGGCCGGGGACCGCGTCACGATCGAGATGTCACCCTACGATCTGGAAAAGGGCCGGCTCATTTTCCGCCACAAGGACGAGCGTCCGGCCGGCGGCCCGCCCCGCAGCGGCCCGCCGCGCGGCCAGTTCCGCCGCCGTTGACGCTAGCGCGCAACTGAAGCACATTCCGGGTCCCTGCACGTTCCGCGTGCAGGGACCCACTATATTTAAGGCACTTTGGCAACTTGCAAAAAAATCCCGCACGTCAGGATTGTTTGAAAACCCGTTTTCCCTTATGACTGGGAGTATCGATTTTCGGCTGGACGACATTAGCTATCCACCGGTACAGCCGGGTAACGCTGACGACCCTTCCAAAATTCGATCATAAACGGCTCGTGTTGCCTCGTGTAACGATGAGCACTGACTACACTATCTGAGAAGGGACTACCCCCGTGAGCATGGGCACTGTTAAGTGGTTTAACGCGACCAAAGGCTATGGTTTCATTCAGCCGGACGACGGCGGCAACGATGTGTTCGTTCACATCAGCGCTGTCGAGCGCGCCGGTCTCGGCACTCTCCGTGAAGGCCAGAAGATCAGCTACGAGATCGTTGCTGATCGTCGTTCCGGCAAGTCGTCGGCCGACAACCTTCGCTCGGCAGGCTGATCATCTCGTCGCGCGCGTAAGCAGCAGACGCTGAATCGATCGGAAAAGGCCGCACCCTTCGGGTGCGGCCTTTCTCGTTTCGGAATATGCGTGTTTCGCTACGTGCAGCCCGTTGCGCCGTTGTAGAGCACGCAAGCCGATTGTCGCGGCCGCGCGTAGAATTGATCGCTCAGCGCAAACGCCGACTTGAAAACATAGCTGACGAACGGCGTGTAGGTGTAGCTGACCTCGCTCCAGATCAGATACGTCACCTGGCCGGAAACGACGAGGCCCGACGGCACCGTCACGGACTGATTGGTCGGCCGGCCATTCCCGGTCGACGACAGGCTCCACTGGATCGTCGACTTGGTCGGCGTGCTCGTCGCGTCGATCTTGATTTGCGACACCTGCTGAACCGGCGAGCCGCCGAACGGCATCATCACATAGCTCGCCGCCGTGAACGAATTGGTGACATCGGCCGGCTTCACCGACGTGGCCTGTGCGATCAGGTCGGACAGCGTCCGCGCCGTGATGGTCACCTTGCGATCGGCCGCGATGCCGTTGCAGAGATCGTACGTGCCGAGAAAGACCAGCAGCATGAACGGCAGGATGATGGCGAACTCGACCGCCGACGCGCCACGCGTTTCCGCACGCAGCCGCAGCAGCAGTGCGCCGAGAGTTTCCAACGATCTCACAATCCGGTCTGACATGGCGCTAATAGCTGCACGACGATGACGCGGTCTGCGCGTACGGCTCGTTGCGGAAGGCAGCCGAGGCCTGCAGCAGATACTGGCCGCCCGTCATGTTCGCGACGTTGAAGCCGAGCCCGGTGACGAACAACCGCCAGGGATAGAAGACACGAACAACGACGACGGACGCCGGCGTTCCCATGTTGAACTGGAAATCGGTCCGCAGGTTGCCGGTGTTGTCGATCGGGCTCTGCGGCGTGGCGACCTGTGAAAAGCAGGGATAGCTGCGGACGTCGAGCGCCAGCTTGTTCTGACAGTCGAACATGATGGCGAGGCGGTTGCACACCTGCGTCTTGAACTGGGCCTGCGTATAGCCGCCGCCGGTGGCGGTCTGGGCCTGCCCCGTCATGATCAGGCGCGCGGAGTCCTGCGTCGCCGTCTCCAGCATCTGGCCGGCAAAGAACACCAGTGCGATCTCGATGATCGCAAACAGCAGGGCAAGAAACCACGGCGCGATCAACGCGAATTCGACCGCCGCCGACGCACGACGGCTGTCGCGGAAGCGGAGGAGCGTGGCGCGGATGGAAGTGAAGCGAAGTGGCGACGCCATGGACGACGGTCTCGGAGGCAGCAATTATCTACCTCCCACCATAGCGAAAACTCATTGTAGAAAGCTTGCGTCCGATCCGGACAATCCTGCACGCAGCGTTAACCGCGCGTTAACCGGATCCGCCCGGCCGACGCGCCTGCCGTGAACGAGTTGCAGGGATCACAGGGAGCGCGGTGCTCAGTTCTTCGGAGCGGACGACGACGTATTGGCGGCTGCCGCCGTGGCATTGCCGGTCGCCTGACTGCTGAGCGTGCCGGCCTGTTCGAGCGTGGTGGAGAAATAGGACGATCCGTCGCCCAGAGTGATGCGCCGCTGGCAGACCGGCGTGCAACTATAAGACTCCCGCTCGACACCGCGATAGACCGTGACGAGATTCTCCGATGGACCCTCCACCTGGATGACGCGATCGACCAGCACTGTACCCTCGCGGTCGAGCGCGATGAAGTTGGTCGAGCCGTAACCCTTGCCCGTCACCACCATCATGCCACCGGCCTGCAGCGTGACATCCGCGATCAGCGGATTGCCGACGACAAGGGTCGCGACGCGTTCGGGCAGCTTGATCAGCTTGGCCTGGTCGACGATCACCGCGATCTGGTCGCCCGCGTTGCGCGCCAGCGACACCTGCGGCGGCAGCAAAAATCCGACAGCAATCGCAGCGAACTGAAGAAAGGCGCGCCCGCGGCGCGAGGGACTCGTCGACATACTCTACTCCGGGACACTGACGTGCCGGCAGAGATGATACGCATCGGAGCCGGCGCCCGACATGGCAAATGTGGCGTTAATTGATGAATGAACTGCAAACGCGCGCATCCCGACGCAAACACATCGCGGCCATGATGGATGCGACTGTCGGCGCATATTCAGCCGGATCAAGACGTTCCAGGCGAACCGGCACAACACGGAACCCCCGGTTAAGCCGACATTTACCGTCGCGACGAACGGCCCATTGTACCGCTGTTTCTTCAGTTGAATTAACTACGCTGCAATTACTGCCTTCTATGGTGACGCATGGTCGCGGCAAGCCTCGCGCTGCTCAAAACCAAGGTCAGTTTCGACAGCCACATGAATGCATGGAGCTATCTATGAAGAATCTCATTGCTCGTTTCGTCAAGGACGAGTCCGGCGCGACTGCGATCGAGTACGGCCTGATCGCTGCGGGCATCTCGCTCGCGATCATCGCTGCGGTGAACAGCCTCGGCACCACGCTGAGCGGCAAGTTCAACACCATTGCGACCAGCATTGGCGGCTCGGGCAGCTAAGACAGGCGGCCGCCTTACCAACGGCGCCGCAAAAGGGCTCCGGGCTTGCCCGGAGCCTTTTCCGTTTCTGATCGCCCCGACCGATGTCGCGATGCCGATATCACGATGCGGACATGACAATGCCCTCTCAGGAGCCATCGCACAGCGTGCGCGCCGCGCATCGCGACGCCGGCGGCGAAGCGATCCGGCTGGTCTGCGCGGCCCTGGCGCTGGCCATGGCCGTTCTGGCGTGGCGGATCACCAGCACCCTGCTGTGAAAGGGATCCGCGCCCCTCGCACGAGAGCGTTCGTTTTTTGATTGTTCACTTCTGCGATCTAGGATCCGCGCCGAACCGGCCTCCATCCTGATACGTGAACGGGCATGATCCTCGATCTCGCACGGCTGTGCTTCTTCCCCGCCCTGATGGCGTTCGCCGCGGCGAGTGACCTGCTGACGATGACCATCTCCAACCGGGTGTCGCTGCTGCTGGTGGCGGGCTTCGCGGTGCTTGCGCTGTGGGGCGGCATGTCAGGCCAGGACCTTCTCACCCACGGCGCCGCCGGCCTGATCGTGCTGACGGCGGGCTTCGCCTGCTTCGCCATGGGCTGGATCGGCGGCGGTGATGCGAAAGTGGCGTCGGCCGCTGCACTCTGGCTCGGGCTTTCACATCTTCTTAACTATCTGATCTACGCCTCGCTGTTTGGCGGCGCATTGACACTGCTGTTGCTCCAGTTCCGGCAGTGGCCGCTGCCTCACGCGCTCGGCTCCCAAAGCTGGTTGATGCGGCTGCACGGCAAGGATGCCGACATCCCCTACGGCATCGCGCTCGCCCTTGGTGCTCTCGTGGTCTATCCGGAAACGTCGTGGGTCGCAGCGGTCGACCTCGGCCGCTTCGCGCTGCACTGAGGCGGCACAGGCAAGACCTCGTTAACGTGATTTAGATACGCCTCATTAACCATGCTTTGACCTTTAGCTGGTCAAATCCCCGGACAGCGATCGGTGGGTCGCGTGTGTCTTGCGGGAAGTGAAGCGTATGAATACCGCGCGTATCGTCGTCCTGGCTCTTTCGGTCGCCGCTGGTGGCCTTGCGATCTATCTCGTCAGCGGCCAGGAGCCGAAGCAGATCGTGCAGGCACCGCCGGTGCAGCAGATCGAAACCGTCGACGTGCTGGTCGCCAAATCCGACATTCCGATGGGCCAGACCGTCACGCCCAACGACCTGCAGTGGCAGACCTGGCCCGCCGCGAACGCCAGCACCAATTTCATCCGCCGCAACGACAAGCCGGACGCGATCACCCAGCTCGTCGGCTCGATCGCGCGTTCACCGTTCATCTCCGGCGAGCCGATCCGTGAACTCAAACTGGTCAAGGGGCCGGGCTCGGGCATCATGGCCGCGATCCTGCCGTCCGGCATGCGCGCCATTTCGACCGAGATCTCGGCGGAAACCGGCGCCGGCGGCTTCATCCTGCCCAATGACCGCGTCGACGTCATCCTGTCGCGCCGCGAGAAGACCTCGGAGCATAACGGCTCCGACTCCGTGGTGTCGGAAATCATTCTCGGCAACGTGCGCGTGCTGGCGATCGATCAGACCATCGAAGAGAAAAACGGTCAGAAGGTGGTCGTCGGCAAGACCGCGACACTCGAATTGAAGCCGGAGCAGGCGGAAACGCTCGCCAAGGCGCGCCAGACCGGAACGCTGGCGCTGGCGCTGCGCAGCATCGTCGACGCCAATGCACCGCCGACGCAGGCCGACCGAATCCGGGGAAGCAGCATCAGCGTGGTTCGGTTCGGGGTGCCGACGTCCACGACGGTCCAGCGATGATGAAGGGGCGCAGGGAATGACGCGCGTTGGAAATTGGCGGCAGCTTCAGACCGGCTTCGTCCGGAGCCTGTCGTTTGCGGCGGTGACGGCCTTGACGCTGAACCCCGTGCTGTCGCCCGCGATCGCCCGCGATGCGCGCGCTCCGGCGATGCCGGCAGCGGCGAGTTCTGCCGCGAGCCAGATGAACGCCCGTTTCCTGCCGCTCGGCATCGGCAAGTCGGTGGTCGTCGACCTGCCGCGTGACGTCAAGGACGTGCTGGTGGCCGACCCGAAGATCGCCAACGCGGTGATCCGGTCGGCGCAGCGCGCCTACATCATCGGCGCCGCTGTCGGACAGACCAATATCATCTTCTTCGACAGCACTGGCGAGCAGATCGCCGCCTATGACATCGCGGTGACGCGCGACCTCAACGGCGTGCGCGCCGCGCTGCGCCAGGCCTTTCCCAACGGCGACATCCAGATCGACGGCGTCGGCGACGGCATCGTGCTGAGCGGTTCGGCCAACAGTCCGGCCGACGCGCAGCAGGCCGGCGACATCGCCGGACGGCTCGCGGGTGATCCGACCAAGGTCGTCAACAACATCGTGGTCCGCGGGCGTGACCAGGTGCTGCTGAAGGTGACCGTTGCCGAAATCCAGCGCAACATTCTCAAGCAGCTCGGCGTTGATCTCAACAACCTGAGCCTCGGCAGTTCCTCCGTTCTGAACTTCAACAACACCAACCCGTTCACCGCGAACGGTGGTCCGCTGGTCGCCAACAACGCCATCACCGGCAACTTCCCGTCGGTGAGCGCGACGCTGCGCGCGATGGAAAGCGCCGGCGTGATCCGCACCCTCGCCGAGCCGAACCTGACCGCCATCTCCGGCGAATCGGCGACGTTCGTCGCCGGCGGCGAATTCCCGATCCCGGCCGGCTACTCCTGCGATCCGACGACCCACGTCTGTACGACGCAGATCAACTTCAAGAAATTCGGCGTGTCGCTGAACTTCACCCCGTTGGTTCTGGCGGAGGGGCGGATCAGCCTGCGCGTGATGACGGAAGTCTCGGAGCTGTCGAACGACAATTCGATCACCGTTACCCAGCAGCTGTCCTCGACCACCAACAACTCGATCACGATTCCGTCGATCCGCACCCGCCGCGCCGAGACCACCCTCGAGCTTCCGTCCGGTGGCTCGATGGCGCTCGCCGGCCTGATCCAGGAACAGACCAAGCAATCGATCAACGGTCTGCCCGGGCTCACCCAGCTTCCCGTACTGGGTGCGCTGTTCCGCAGCCGCGACTATGTCAACCGGCAGACCGAACTGGTGGTGATCATCACTCCTTACGTCGTCCGTGCGGTAGCGCAGAAAGATCTCTCGCGGCCTGACGACGGCTTTGCCGACGCGTCGGATCCGCAGTCCGACCTGCTCGGCAACATCAACCGCGTCTATGGCGCCCCGGGCCGCCAGAGACCCCCGAGCCAGAACTATCGCGGCAAGTACGGCTTCATCACCGATTGAAACGGGATCGCGCAATGACCAACCATACCCATCCCGTGACATCGCCGCGCCGCTGGCGCGCAGCGCTGCTGCTGATCGGCGTCTCGATGTCGCTCGGCGGCTGCCTTACCCATACCCGCGATCCCGACAACGCGCTGGCGAGCATTCCCACCGACTACCGGCAGCGCCATCCGATCGTCATCGAGGAAGCCAACCGCACCGTCGAGGTGTTTGTCGGCAGCGGCCGTGGCGGCCTCACCGCGACCCAGCGCGCCGACGTCATCAGCCTCGGCCAGGCCTGGCTTCGCGAGGGCACCGGCACCCTGCTCATCGACCTGCCGAAGGATACGCCCAACGCCCGCGCCGCCAGTGAATCCTATCGCGAGATCCGCTCGTTGCTCTCGGCCATCGGCATTCCCGCACGCGCGGTCAGTGTCCGTGACTACACCCCGCGCGACCCACGGCAGTTCGCCACCGTGCGGCTGTCCTACCCGCGGATCGCGGCCGAGGCCGGCCCGTGCGGCCTGTGGCCGGACGATCTCGGCCCCTCGATCAAGAACAAGGTTTATGTCGAGAACAAGCCGTACCACAACTTCGGCTGCTCGACGCAACGCAACCTCGCCGCCATGGTCGAGAACCCGTCGGATCTCGTCCAGCCGCGGCCCGAGACACCGCCCTATACGGCGCGGCGCTCCATCGCGTTCGAGAAATACCGCAAGGGCAATCCGACCGCGACGAACTACAGCGACAGCGACAAGGCCAAACTGAGCGATCTCGGAAAATGATCAGCTACGCACGCCAGACACCGGATAGCGAAGCGGCTCCCCCGGCCGCCGAGGAACACATCGCACCGGCACCCCGCGTGTCGGTGCAGGCGTTCTGCGAAACGGTCGAAACCGCCGCGGCGGTACAGTCCGCGGGCGAGGACCGCCGCCTCGGCAAGGCTCACATCAAGATCCAGATGGGCGGCACCATCGCCGCGATCGAGGCCTATCGCAGCGCGCCGACGCCGAACGTCATCGTGCTGGAAACCGACGGCCGCGGCGACATTCTCGGCGGCCTCGACCAGCTCGCCACCGTGTGCGATCCCGGCACCCGCGTCGTCGTGGTCGGTCGCATCAACGACGTCACGCTGTACCGCGAGCTGGTGCGGCGCGGCGTCAGCGACTATCTGATCGCGCCGATCTCGGCGATCGACATCGTACGTTCGATCTGCGGCCTGTTCTCGACGCCGGAGGCCAAGGCCGTCGGGCGCATCATCGCCGTCGTCGGCGCCAAGGGCGGCGTCGGTGCGTCGACCATCTCTCACAACATCGCCTGGGCCATCGCCCGCGATCTCGCGCTCGATTCCGTCGTCGCCGACCTCGACCTCGCCTTTGGCACCGCTGGCCTCGATTACAACCAGGACCCGCCGCAGGGCATCGCTGAAGCAGTGTTCTCGCCGGATCGTGTCGACACGGCGTTCATCGACCGCCTGCTGTCGAAGTGCACCGACCATCTCAGCCTGCTGGCGGCGCCGGCGACCCTCGACCGCGTCTACGACTTCGGAGCTGAAGCGTTCGATTCGATCTTCGACACCCTGCGCAACGCGGTGCCCTGCATCGTGCTCGACGTTCCGCATCAGTGGTCCGGCTGGTCGAAGCGCGCGCTGATCAATGCCGACGATATCCTGATCGTCGCCGAGCCCGATCTCGCCAATCTGCGCAACACCAAAAACCTGTTCGACCTGCTGAAGGCGGCTCGCCCCAACGATCGCATGCCGTCCTACTGCCTGAACAAGACCGGCATGCCGAAGCGGCCGGAGATCGGCACCAAGGAGTTCGCGAAAGCGATCGAGAGCGATCCCATCGCGTCGATTCCGTTCGAGCCACAGATTTTCGGCGTCGCGGCCAACAACGGCCAGATGATTGCCGAGGTTGCCGCCAATCATCGCGCCGCGGAAATGTTTCTGCAGATCGCCCAACGGCTGACTGGCCGCGGCGAAACCAAAAAGCAGCGGACGTCGCTGCTTGCGCCGCTACTGGGCAAGCTGCGATCGAAGTAGTCTATCGCGTGGAGTGGTATCGTGTTCGGTAAGCGTAATGGAGCTGAAACCCAGACCCGGACGGTAAGGCCGGCAGCGATCGAGGCTGCGCCGGCGCCGGCCGCACGGGCGCCCGAACCCACGATCTCCTCGCCGCCGCTGGCACCGATGCGCGCCCCGGCACCGGCCCCGAGCGCCGAGGTCCGCCGCTCCGACAACTACTACCAGGTCAAGGCAACCATCTTCGGCGCGCTGATCGAGGCGATCGACCTCGCCCAGCTCGCCAAACTCGACGGCGAGTCCGCGCGCGAGGAAATCCGCGACATCGTCAACGAGATCATCGCGATCAAGAACATCGTGATGTCGATCGCCGAACAGGAAGAACTGCTCGACGACATCTGCAACGACGTTCTCGGCTATGGTCCGCTCGAACCGTTGCTGGCGCGCGACGACATCGCCGACATCATGGTGAACGGCGCCAATACCGTCTACATCGAAGTCGCGGGCAAGATCCAGAAGACCGGCATCCGCTTCCGCGACAACCAGCAGCTGCTCAACATCTGCCAGCGCATCGTCAGCCAGGTCGGCCGGCGCGTCGACGAATCGTCGCCGATCTGCGACGCCCGTCTTGCCGACGGCTCGCGCGTCAACGCCATCGTCGAACCGCTGGCCCTCGACGGCCCCGTCCTGACGATCCGCAAGTTCAAGCGCGACAAGCTCACGCTGGACCAGCTCGTGCGGTTTGGCGCCATCTCGATTGAAGGCGCCGAAATCCTCAAGATCATCGGCCGTGTCCGCTGCAACGTGCTGATCTCCGGCGGCACCGGCTCGGGCAAGACCACGCTGCTGAACTGCCTGACCAACTACATCGACCACGACGAGCGCGTCATCACCTGCGAGGACGCCGCCGAACTGCAGCTACAGCAGCCGCACACGGTGCGCCTCGAAACCCGTCCGCCGAACCTCGAGGGCGAGGGCCAGATCACGATGCGCGACCTGGTGCGCAACTGTCTGCGTATGCGCCCCGAACGCATCATCGTCGGCGAAGTCCGCGGCCCCGAGGCGTTCGACCTGCTGCAGGCGATGAACACCGGCCACGACGGCTCGATGGGCACGCTGCATGCCAACAATCCGCGCGAGGCGCTGTCGCGTTGCGAATCGATGATCACGATGGGCGGCTTCTCGCTGCCGTCGCGCACCATCCGGGAAATGATCTGCTCGTCGATCGACGTCATCATCCAGGCTGCGCGCCTGCGCGACGGCTCGCGCCGCATCACCCACATCAGCGAAGTGATCGGCATGGAAGGCGAGACCATCATCACCCAGGACATCTTCCTCTACGATATCGTCGGCGAGGATGCCGACGGCCGGATCATCGGCCGGCATCGTTCCACCGGCATCGGACGGCCCAAATTCTGGGAACGCGCCCGCTACTATGGCGAGGAAAAGCGCCTCGCCGCGGCGCTCGACGCCGCGGAGGTCGCGGTCGGCAGCGCCTGACACCCGCCGCCGCGCGGACTGGACAACACGACCGGGCGAACAGCCGAAAGGTGGCTTTGCCGGTCGCGATTTCGGAGCAAGAGATATGAATATGCAGTCGCTTGCCCTCGCCTTTCTCGCCGCCATCACCGTCGGCGGCATCGCCTGGGTTTTCCTCTATCCGCTGCTCTCCGGTGAGCGCCAGAGCGAGAAGCGTCGTGCCGCGCTGGCGCGAACGGAGCCGGTCGTGCGCGCCAGCGACCGCAACCAGCGCAGCCGCCGCGAGCAGGTCGAGGATTCCCTGAAGGAAATCGAACAGCGCAACAAGAAGGCGCAGAACGTCGCCCTGACGACCCGCATCTCGCAGGCGGGCCTGAACTGGTCGAAGCAGAAGTTCATGACGATTTCCGGCGTCCTCGGCGCGGTGTTCTTTCTCGGGCCGTTCGCGCTCGGCGCCGGCTTGCTGCCGGCACTCGGCCTCGGCTTTGCGGCCGGCTTCGGCCTGCCGCGCTGGGTCCTCGGATTCCTGAAGCGCCGCCGCGAGAAGAAGTTCCTCGATGCGCTTCCGGACGCGGTCGACGTCATCACGCGCGGCATCAAGTCCGGTCTGCCGCTGTTCGATTCCATCCGCATGGTGGCCGCCGAATCGCCCGAGCCCCTGCGCAGCGAATTCTCTGCCATTGTCGAGACCCAAACGATCGGCATGCCGCTGGCGGAAGCCTGTGCGCGCCTGTACGATCGCATGCCACTACCCGAAGCCAACTTCTTCGGCATCGTCATCGCCATCCAGCAGAAGTCCGGCGGCAACCTCTCCGAAGCGCTCGGCAACCTCTCCAAGGTGCTGCGAGACCGCAAGAAGATGGCCGGCAAGATCCAGGCGATGTCGACCGAAGCCAAGGCTTCGGCGGCGATCATCGGCTCGCTGCCGCCGATCGTGATGCTGCTGGTGTACATCTCGACGCCCGACTACATCGCACTGCTGTGGACCGAGCCCACCGGCCGGCTCATGCTTGCCGGCTGCGTGATCTGGATGAGCATCGGCATCTTCGTCATGAAGCGCATGATCAACTTCGATTTCTGAGGGCGGGCGATGATCGATTTCCTGATCGAGAAGTTTCACGACGCCCGTTTCATGGCGATGCTGCTTGCGGCCATCGCCGCGACGGCGACCGCCTACACGCTGATCTCGCCGCTGTTGGCCGGCGAAACGCTGTCCAAGCGGATGAAGGCGGTCGCAAGCGAACGCGAGCGCATCCGCCTGCGTGAGCGCGAGCGCCTCAACCGCAACGAAAAGGTGTCGCTGCGGCAGGCGCCACGGCAACTCGTCCAGAAGGCCGTCGACGACTTCAACCTGACCAAGTGGGTGGCCCAGGAATCTGCCCGCGACAAGTTGATCATGGCCGGCTACCGCGGCCAGGCGCCCTACACCACCTTCCTGTTCGCGCGCATGGTGGCGCCGATCGGGTTTTTCCTCGCCTCGGTAATCTACGTGTTCCTGCTGTCGAAGATGCAGCAGGGCGCGGCCATGAAGCTCGCGATGTGCGCGGGCGTCACCTATCTCGGCATGCACGCGCCGATGATCTTCCTGAAGAATGCGATCGCCAAGCGCCAGCTGTCGATCAAGCGCGCCTTTCCGAACGCGCTCGATCTGCTGCTGATCTGCATCGAATCCGGCATGTCGATCGAGGCCGCATTCCGCCGGGTCAGCCAGGAAATCGGCACGCAGTCGGTCGCGCTGGCGGAAGAGTTCACGCTGACCACGGCCGAACTGTCCTACCTGCAGGACCGCAAGGTCGCCTATGAGAACCTCGCCAAGCGTATCGGCCTGGAGAGCGTCAAATCGGTGGCGCTGGCGCTTCAGCAGTCGGAGCGCTATGGCACGCCGCTCGGCCAGACGCTGCGTGTGCTCGCGCAGGAAAACCGCGACATGCGCATGACGGAAGCCGAAAAGAAGGCGGCCGCGCTGCCGCCGAAGCTGACCGTGCCGATGATCCTGTTCTTCCTGCCGGTGCTGTTCGTCGTGATCCTCGGACCGACGGGCATCAAGGTCACCGCCTATATGCACTGACGCGGAGCGCCGCGGGGCGGCGCGCGTGCGGTGATCCGGATTTTGGCGGCCGTGATCGTTCGGACGTCAGGACCGGCGGGAGATGTCGACCGTATCATTCTGGGCGCCGCGGCGCGGCGCTTCCTCGCGGCTGAGCATCTGCTTGAGATAGGCGACGTTCGCCGCCGCTTCCTCGGGCGGCAAGTCGGCGCGCACGATGGTCTCGGCCTCCGCGAACCGCCCCTGCAACCCGACCACCAGCGCCAGGTTCTGGCGGACCCGCACATCCGCGCCGACGCCGGCGTACGCCCGGCGCAGCACCTGCTCGGCCTTGGCGAGATCCTTGGTCAGCATGTACGACAGCCCGAGGTTCGACAGCACGGATGGCTCGTCCGGCACGATCTTCAGCGCGCTGGCGTAGTAGCGGCGCGCCTCGTCGTGCTGGCCCATCTGATCGAGGGTCGTGCCCTGCACCGAAAGGATGCGCCAGTCCGGATTGGCCGGCGTGTGGGCATGGCTCAGGGTATCGAAGGCCTGCTTGAAGTTGCCGTTGTCGGCCAGCGCCCGGCCGTAGGCGCCGAGCACGGCCTTGTTGTTGGGATTGGCGAGGCTTGCCGCCTCGAGCACAGCAACCGCCTGCGACCGCTGCCCGTTGGCGCGCAGCGCTTGGCCGTAGCGGATGGCCGCATCGGGGTCGCGCGGATTGGCGCGGTAGCGCTCGCCAAGCCCCTCGGTCGGAACCCGGGCGTCACCATCGCGCGGGATCTCCGCCCGCGCCGCCATCGGCCCGCCCGCCGAACCGGTCACGTCCGGCCCGCGCGCCGTCGTCGTTTGACATCCACCGAGCGCCGCGGCCAGAATCACTGCAGACGCGGCGGACAGGAAAAACCGGGCGGCTTGAGGCTGGTCACGCATGCACATCGACTCGCAAAATGGACTCGCATCATCCGACCTGCGCAACGCTGCGCCGGATACGGCTTTGGATCAGCCATCAATAGACTGTTAACCCTAACGCCCGGTTAATCGGGCTATAGTCGCGCCGAACCCGGGCCAAACTCCCGCACCAGCCGAGACCACCATGACAGCCGTTTTCGCCGCCCCCGCCTCCGATGCCATTCCGATCACGTTCGCGACCAGATCGTCCTGGGAAGCGGACAAGGCCGCGTTGTCCGCGGCCGCGCAGCGCTTTGCCGACAGCAGCGGCTTCACCGCCAAGCCCGGACAGTTTCTTGGCCTGCCGGGCCCGGATGGATCGCTGGCCCAGGTGCTGTTCGGCCTCGACGAGGCAAGCGCACCTGCGCGCGATCCATTTCGTGCGGGGCAACTCCCGACGCTGCTGCCCGAGGGCATCTACCGCTTCGCCAATGCCCCCGACGCGCGCCTTGCGGCTCTCGCCTTCGCGCTTGGCAGCTATCGCTTCGGCCGCTATCGCAAGACCGACACACCGAACGCGCGTCTTGTACCACCGGACGGCATCGACGCCGCCGAGATCGGCCGCATCAGCGACGCCGCAGCACTCGCCCGCGACCTCATCAACACGCCGGCCAACGATATGGGCCCCGACGAACTCGCCGCCGCAGCCGCCGCGCTCGCCGAACGCTTCGGCGCGACCTACGCCTGCATCGTCGGCGAGGATCTGCGCGCCAAGAATTTTCCGCTGATCCATGCGGTCGGCCGGGCCTCGAGCCGAGCGCCGCGGCTGATCGACCTGACATGGGGAGATGCGGCCCATCCCAGGGTCACGCTGGTCGGCAAGGGCGTGTGCTTCGACACCGGCGGCCTCGACCTCAAGCCTTCCGGCTCGATGCTGCTGATGAAGAAGGACATGGGCGGCGCCGCCAACGTGCTGGCGCTTGCGCAGATGGTGATGGATGCCGGCCTGAAGGTGCGGCTGCGGGTATTGATCCCGGCGGTCGAGAATGCGGTTGCCGGCAACGCGTTCCGACCACTCGACGTCTTCCCTTCCCGCAAGGGACCCACGGTGGAGATCGGAAACACCGACGCGGAAGGCCGCCTCGTGCTCGCGGACGCGCTGGCGCTCGCCGACGAGGACAAGCCCGACCTGCTAATCGATCTCGGCACGCTCACCGGCGCCGCGCGCGTGGCCCTCGGCCCCGACCTGCCGCCGTTCTACACCAATGACGATGCCCTCGCCGACGATCTGTCGCGCAGCGCCCGCGAGGAGAACGACCCGCTGTGGCGGCTGCCGCTGTGGCCGGCCTACGACAAATGGCTGGATTCGAAGGTCGCCGACATCAACAATGCGCCGTCCAATGGTTTTGCCGGATCGATCACCTGCGCGCTGTTTCTGCAGCGCTTCGTCGAACCGACGACGCGCTGGCTTCATGTCGACATCTACGGCTGGACGCCGACCGCGAAACCCGGCCGCCCCGAAGGCGGCGAATGCCAGGCCGCACGCGCCATCTTCCATCTGCTGAGCCAGCGCTATGGCTGATCCCCGCCTGACGCCCGCGCGCCCCGACCTTGCCGCCGAGCACTTGCGCGGCCAGGTGACCGCGGAGCGCTTTGTCACCGGCGAAGAGTTCGAAGTGTTCGATCCGATCGTGCCACTACGGCGGGAGCCGTCGCATGATGCGCCGCTGGACACCCAGGCGCTGAAGGGCGAGCGGGTGACGGTCTACGACCGCACCAGCGAGGGCTGGGCATGGGGCCAACTGGCCGGCGATGGCTATGTCGGCTGGCTGCCGGATCTTGCGCTGGTCAAGCCGCGCACAGCGCCGACCCATGTCATCACCGCGCTGCGCACGCTCGCTTTCCCGGGCCCGTCAATCAAGCTGCCGCCGGTCGAGACGCTGCCGCTCGGCGCCCGCCTCGAGGTCGTGCGTACGGACGCCAGCTTCGCCATCACGGCCCAGCGGCACTATGTGCCGCTGATCCATGTTGCCCCGCTCAGCCATGTCGAACACGACTTCGTCGCGGTTGCCGAGCGTTTCGTCGGCACCCCCTATCTGTGGGGCGGCAAGAGCAGTCTCGGCGCCGATTGTTCCGGCCTCGTCCAGGTCGCGCTCGCGGCCTGCGGGGTCGCCGCTCCCCGCGACAGCGACATGCAGGAGCACGCGCTTGGCACGCCGCTCGATGAGGCGCAGTGGGCGAGCCTGGAGCGCGGCGACCTGGTGTTCTGGAAAGGTCATGTCGCCATCGCGCGCGGCCCCGACAGCCTCGTCCACGCCAACGCCCACCACATGGCGACCGCGATCGAACCGCTGGAGACGGCGCTCACGCGCATCAAGGCCGCCGGCAGCGACATCACCAGCGTCCGCCGGCTTGCGCGCTGACCACCGGCGTGCCGCGCCGACATGGTCCCGCGGACGTTGCGCTCAGCCGCCGACGTCCGTCGCGGCCTCGTTGCGGAAGGCGGCGGCAAACAGCGCACGGGTGTAGTCGGTCTGTGGGGCCTTGAACAGCCGCGCCGCCGGCCCCTCCTCGACAATCCTGCCATGGCGCATCACGATGAGATGGCTCGCCAGCGAGGCCACCACGCGCAGGTCGTGCGAGATGAACATGTAGGTCAGGTCGTGCTTGCGCTGCAGTTCCCGCAGCAGATCGACCATCTGCGCCTGGAACAGCATGTCGAGCGCGCTGGTCGGCTCGTCGAGAACCACGAAGCGCGGCTCCAGCACGGCGGCACGCGCGATGCTGATGCGCTGGCGTTGACCGCCGGAAAACTCGTGCGGATAGCGGAAACGCGTCTGCGGATCGAGGCCGACATCGCTCAGCGCCTTGATCACGCGGGCCTCGCGCCCGGTCTGGGTCAGGGACGGCTGATGCACGGTCAAGCCCTCGGCGATGATGTCGCCGACCGACATGCGCGGACTGAGCGCACCGAACGGATCCTGAAACACGATCTGCATGTCGCGGCGGAACGGCCGCATGTCCTTGAAACGCAGACCCTGGATGTCCTTGCCGAGGAACACGATCGGCCCCTGCGAGGAGATCAGGCGCAGCAGCGCCAACCCCAGCGTCGTCTTGCCTGACCCGGATTCGCCGACCACGCCGAGCGTCTCGCCCTGGCGGACCGAGAGCGTGACACCGTCGACCGCCTTGATCTGCCCGACGGTGCGACGCATCAGGCCGCGCTTGATCGGAAACCAGACCTTCAGGTCGTCGGTCGCCATCACCACCGGCGCGTCGGGGCGCGGCGGCGCCGGATCCGGCTTCGGCTCAGCCGCCAGCAGCGCACGCGTGTAGGGATGCTGCGGGCTGCTGAACACCTGCTCGACCGGTCCCTTCTCGACGATCTTGCCGTCGTTCATGACGCAGACCACGTCGGCGATGCGCCGCACGATGCCGAGATCATGGGTGATGAACAGCAGGCTCATGCCAAGACGGGCGCGGATATCGGCAAGGAGCTTGAGGATTTGCGCCTGCACGGTGACGTCGAGCGCCGTGGTCGGCTCGTCCGCGATCAGCAGGTCCGGTTCGTTGGCGAGCGCCATGGCAATCATGACACGCTGGCGCTGGCCGCCGGACAGCTGATGCGGGTAGCTGCCGAGCCGCGTCTCGGGCTCGGGGATGCCGACCTGGGTCAGGAGCTCGATGATGCGGGCGTGCGCCGCCGCGCCGCGCAGCCCGTTGTGCAACGACAGGATCTCTCCGATCTGCGCCTCGATGGTGTGCAGCGGATTGAGCGAGGTCATCGGCTCCTGGAACACGATCGAGATGTCGTTGCCACGAATGGCGCGAATCTCGTTTTCCTTCAGGGCGAGAAGGTTCTGGCCCTTGAAGTGGATGCTGCCCGAGGGATGAAACGCCGCCGGATAGGGCAGCAGCTTGAGCACCGACAGCGCGCTGACGGACTTGCCCGAGCCGGATTCGCCGACCAGCGCGACACACTGGCCGCGGCGGATCTCGAACGAAATGCCGTCGACCGCCACCATCGATTCGTTCTCGCCACGGCGAAACGCGACCGACAGGTCGCGGACGTCGAGTAGCGGCTGGTTGATCGCGTCCATCAGCTCGACCTGAATGTCTTGCGGGGATCAAAGGCGTCGCGCACCGCCTCGCCGACGAAGATCAGCAGCGACAGCATGATCGCGACCGAGAAAAACCCGGTCAGGCCGAGCCACGGCGCCTGGATGTTGGACTTGCCCTGCGACAGGAGCTCGCCGAGCGATGGTGAGCCGGGCGGCAGGCCAAAGCCGAGAAAGTCAAGCGCCGTCAGCGTCATCACCGAGGACGACACGATGAACGGCAGGAACGTCATGGTGGCGACCATGGCATTCGGCAACAGATGGCGAAACATGATGACGCCATTGGAGACGCCGAGCGCACGCGCTGCCTGAATGTATTCGAAGTTGCGGCCGCGCAGGAATTCGGCGCGCACCAGGCCGACCAGCGACACCCAGGAGAACAGCAGCAGGATGCCGAGCAGTACGAAGAAGCCGGGCACCAGCACCGACGACAGGATCAGGAGAAGATAAAGCGAGGGGATCGCCGTCCAGATCTCGATCACCCTCTGGAAGATCAGGTCGGTCCAGCCGCCGAAATAGCCCTGGATGCCACCGGCGGCGACGCCGATGACCGAGGAAGCCAGCGTCAGCGCGAGACCGAACAGCACGGAAATGCGGAAACCGTAGATCAGGCGCGCGACCACGTCGCGGCCCTGGTCGTCGGTGCCGAGCCAGTTGTACTCGAGATCGCGACAGCCCTTGAGGCCCTTGCGCTCGACCACCGTCTTGCACTGCGCTTCCGTCAGCAGCCATGTCGGCTTGGATGGCGCCGGCGTCGGCAGGTCGAGATTGTGGGTGTCGTAGGAATAGCGGATCGGCGCCCAGACGATCGAACCGCCCTTGTCGGCGATCAGCTTCTGCAAATAGGGATCGCGATAGTCCGCCGCGGTCTCGAAGTCGCCGCCGAAGGTGGTCTCGGCATAGTTGACGAATGCCGGCCAGTAGAAATGTCCGTCATAGCGGATCATCAGCGGCCGGTCGTTGGCGATCAGTTCGGCGAACAGCGAAATCACGAACAGCAGCGAGAAAAGCCAGAACGACCAGTAGCCGCGGCGATTCGCCTTGAAATTCTGCCAGCGCCGCCGATTCAATGGCGACGGCGCAAAGCGACGGCGCGACATCGGCACCGCCTCCCCGAGCGGGGTGATCGTGGTGGTCTCGACCGGTTCTGGCGCAGTCACGCTCATTACACCTCGCGCGCCTCGAAATCGATCCGCGGATCGATCCACATATAGGTCAGGTCGGACAGCAGGTTCACGACAAGCCCGACCAGCGAGAAGATGTAGAGCGTTCCGAACACCACCGGATAGTCGCGGTTGAGAACGCTTTCGAAGCCGAGCAGGCCGAGCCCGTCCAGCGAGAAGATGGTTTCGATCAGCAGCGATCCCGAGAAGAAGGCGTGGATGAAGGCGCCGGGGAAGCCGGCGACCACGATCAGCATGGCGTTGCGGAAGATGTGATTGTAGAGCACCTGCCGCTCGCTGCAGCCCTTGGCGCGCGCGGTCATGACATATTGCTTGCGGATCTCGTCGAGGAACGAGTTCTTGGTCAGCAGCGTCATCGTGGCGAAGGCGCCGAGCGCCATCGACACCAGCGGCAGCGCCAGATGCCAGAAGTAGTCGATGATCTTCCAGTACCAGGGAAATTGCGACCAGCCGTCAGACGTCAGGCCACGCAACGGGAACAGGTCGAGGAACGATCCGCCGGCAAAAAGGATGATCAGCAGGATGGCGAACAGAAAGCCCGGAATCGCAAATCCGACGATGATGACGCCTGACGTCCAGACATCGAATCGCGAGCCGTCACGCACCGCCTTGCGGATGCCGAGCGGGATCGAGATGAGGTAGGTCAGCAGCGTCATCCAGATGCCGAGCGACATCGACACCGGCAGCTTCTCCTTGATCAGTTGCAGCACGCTGACGTCGCGAAAATAGCTCTTGCCGAAATCGAACCGGGCGAAATTCCACAGCATCAGCGCGAAGCGCTCGGGCGCCGGCTTGTCGAAGCCGAACTGCTTCTCGAGGCTCTTGATGAAATCCGGATCGAGGCCCTGTGCGCCGCGATACTTGGAGTTCATCGCATCCGCCGCAGCGCCCGCCTGCGGCCGGCCGACGAGATCGCCGCCACCGCCCGAGATCCGCGAGCTGGCGCCGGTATCGGCGCCGTTGAGCTGGGCGATCACCCGCTCGACAGGGCCGCCGGGGGCGAACTGCACCACGACGAACGACACAAACAGGATCCCGAGCAGGGTCGGGATCATCAGCAGCAGGCGGCGGGCGATATAGGCGCTCATGAACTACTTCGCCTGATCGAGCTTGGCGGCCTTGGCCGCGTTGGACCACCACAGGGTCCGCTCGCCGAGCCCGGAGGAATAGCCGTCGGGATTGTAACGCGGCGGCGTCACCGGATGCTCGAACACGTCCCAGTACGCCACCGGATGATTGTTGCGGTACCACTGCGGCACCCAGTAGCGTCCGGCCCGGAACACGCGGTCGAGCGCATGGCAGGCCGTGATCAACTCGGGCCGGCTTTCGGCGCCGATGATGCGCTCGATCAGCGCATCGATCGCCGGATTGGCGACGCCCGCGAGGTTGTATGATCCCTTGGTTCTGGCCGCCTGGGACGAAAAGAATGGCCGCAGGCTGTCGCCAGGCGTCGCCGACAGGCTGAAACGCTGCATCGTGATGTCGAAGTCGAAATCCTCGACGCGTGCACGATACTGGACCGCGTCGACGACACGGAGCGTGGCCTCGATGCCGAGCACGCCGAGATTCTTGATGTACGGCATGTGATGCGGCTGCAGCGACGGCTCGTCGATCAGGAACTCGATCCGGAAGACATCGCCATTGGCCAGCAGTCGCTTGCCGTCCTTGATCGGGAAGCCGGCTTCCTGCAGCAACTGCGACGCCTTGCGCAGCAGGGCGCGGTCCTGACCTGTGCCATCGCTGACCGGCGGCACGAACGGCTTGTCGAACACTTCGTTCGGGATCTCGCCGCGAAACGGCTCCAGCAGCTTGAGCTCGTCCGGCGAGGGCATGCCTTCCGCCATCAGGTTCGAGTTCTGAAACGGCGACACCGTGCGGGTGTAAGTGTCGTACATCAGGCTTTTGTTGGTCCACTCGAAATCGAAGGCGTTGATCAGCGCCTCGCGCGCCCGCGGATCCTTGAAGCGGTCGCGACGGGTGTTGATGAACCAGCCCTGGGCCCCCGAGGGCGTGTCGTCAGGGAGCGTCTCGCGCTTGACGCGGCCATCCTTGACGGCCGGGAAATCATACCGTGTCGCCCACACCTTTGCCGTGAACTCCTCACGGTAGAGATAGTTCTTCGCGGTGAAGCCCTCGAAGGCGACGTCACGGTCGCGATAGAACTCATAGCGCACGACATCGAAATTGTAGGTGCCCCGCGCCACCGGCAGGCCCGCGCCCCACCAGTCCTTGACCCGCTCGAATTCGATGAAGCGATTGACCTCGAATTTACCGATACGGTAGGGGCCGGAGCCAAGCGGAATGTCGAGCGTCGATTCGTCGAACGCACGGCTGGCATAGTAGGCCTTCGAGAAGATCGGCAGCGCGGCGATGAAGAGCGGCACGTCGCGGGCGCGTTTTTCGGCGAAGGTCACCACCAGCGTCGCGTCGTCGACCGCCTCGACGGCGGCGACGTCACGCATCTGCTGGCTGATCAGCGGATGTCCCTTGGCCTTGAGCGTCGTCAGGGAGAATGCGGCATCGGCGGCGGTCAGCCGCGAGCCGTCGTGGAAGCGCGCTTCCGGCCGCAGCGTGAAACGATAGACCAGCTTGTCCGGCGAGATCTCGACCGACCTGGCGAGCAGGCCGTACATCGCATCCGGCTCATCGCCGGCACGCGCCATCAGTGTGGCGAAGGTCAGGTCCATGCCCTGCGCGCCCTCGCCCTTGAGGATGTAGGCGTTGAGCGAATTGAAGGTGAAGTAGGACTGGTTGTTGGCGCGGACCGACGGGATGGTCGAGAATACACCGCCTTTCGGCGCATCCGGATTGACGTAGTCGAAATGGTGGAAGTCGGCCGGGTATTTGAGGTCGCCGAACACCGACATGCCGTGGGCGGCGGAAGTTGCCGCGACGGCCGGACGCACCAGCATGGCGGCGGCGACACCGCCGCCAAGGCGGAGCGCATCGCGGCGATTGAGCCGGAAAGTGCTCATCGGAGCCCTCAAGAACGTTTGCCGATCTTTGCTGCCTTGGCCTCGTCGTACCACCAGAGTGTCGGGAATCCGGAGATGGCGTATTTCGGCATCGGCTCCGGATGGCTGAAGCGGTCCCAGCGGGCGTAGCGCTGGAAACCGTAGGTGAACTGCGGAACGACATAGAAATTCCACAGCAGCACGCGGTCGAGCGCCTTGCAGGCGGCCACGAGTTCAACGCGGTTCGGCGCGTAGATGATGCGCTCGATCAGCGCATCCACCGCCGGGTTCTTGATGCCGGCGAGGTTGCGCGATCCCGGCTTGTCCGCCGATTGCGATCCGAAATAGTCGCGCTGCTCGTTGCCCGGCGAGAGCGACTGCGCCCAGAGGCCGGTCACGAGATCGAAGTCGAAGGCCCGCAGACGGTTCTGATACTGCACGTCGTCGACCGTGCGCACGGTCACCGTGATGCCGAGCCGCTCGAGGTTCGGCTTGTAGAACAGGATGATGCGCTCGTCGCCCTGGTCGCGGCTGAGGAATTCGATGCTGACGGGCTTGCCTTGCGGATCGACCAGCTTGCGGTCGCGGACATCGAAGCCTGCCTCCTTGAGCAGGCGCGCGGCTTCGCGCAGGTTGCTGCGAAGCGCCTCGGCGCTACCGCCGACCGGATTGGTATAGGGCGTGGTGAAGATCTCCGGCGGGATCTTGTCGCGGAGCGGCTCCAGCAGTTGCAGCTCGAGGCCCTGCGGCAGGCCGGACGACGCCAGCTCCGTGCCTTCGAAATAGCTGTTGTCGCGGCTGTACTCGCCGGTGGAGAGCTGGCGGTTCATCTCCTCGAAGTCGAACGCGAAGTTGAAGGCGCGACGCAGCCGGACGTCGGAGAACAGCGGGCGACGAAGATTGAAGACGAAACC
Organism: Bradyrhizobium sp. U87765 SZCCT0048; assembly: GCF_018131225.1. Classification (GTDB taxonomy): domain Bacteria; phylum Pseudomonadota; class Alphaproteobacteria; order Rhizobiales; family Xanthobacteraceae; genus Bradyrhizobium_A. The sequence continues at coordinate 784,492 of NZ_JAFCMM010000002.1, forward strand.
CTGCATCCGGCCGACGCTGTTGACCGGGAATTTCTCCTTGATCACGCGGCCGTCTCGCACGGCCGGAAAGTCATAGGCCGTCGACCATTCCTTGGCGCTGCGCTCGAGAATCCAGTCGACCTGGTCCGCCTTGAACGCCTCCCGCGCCACGGTGTCGTCGCGGAAAAACTCATAGCGGATCTGGTCGAAGTTGTTCAGGCCGACGTTGACCGGCAGCTTGCTGCCCCAATAGTCGGGGACACGCTCCATCACCAGCGAGCGGGCGGCGACGAAATCCTTGATACGATAGGGCCCCGAGCCCAGCGGTGGCTCCAGCATGGTCGAGCCGACGTCGCGCTTGCGCCCCTGCGCGTCCGTCCCCTCCCACCAGTGCTTGGGCAGGATCACCAGTTGGCCCGCGATGGTCGGCAGTTCGCGGTTGCCGGGCGCATCGAACACGAACTTGACGTCGCGGTCGCCGACCTTCTCGACCTTGGTGATGTGCCGATAGTAGGCGCTGTACATCGGGCTGTTGGTTTTGAAGGCGTCGAACGAGAAGATGACATCTTCCGGCGTCACCGGCTTGCCATCGTGCCAGCGTGCCTCCTTGCGCAGGCGGTAGATCACGTAGGAGCGGTCGTCCGGATAGGTCGCGGCCTCCGCGAGCAGGCCATAGTTGGTCGACACTTCATCGCGCGAATCGACCATCAGCGTTTCGTAGATCAGGCCGAGGCCGCCCGGCGGATTGCCCTTCAACCCGGCGACGACGATGTTGAAGCTGTCGAAGGTGCCGATTTCGAGCTGCCGCACGCTGCCGCCCTTCGGCGCGTCGGGATTGACATAGTCGAAGCGCTTGAAGTCCGCCGGGTACTTGATGTCGTCGAACAGCGACAGCGCGTGCCGCCAGGGCGTTCCGCCCGGCGCATCGTCGGCGCGCGCCGCGGTGACGAGAAAGGCGGCGGGGGTTGTCTGAAACAGCGGGACCGCTGCGGCGATGGCTCCGCTCTGGAGAACGCGGCGTCGGGAAATTTTCAAACAGACATTCCTGTGATTGTGCCGGTGCATACTGCCGGGCGTCCCCCCGGATCAGCGTCCCCAGCGATTATGTCGGTTTTTGGAAAGGTTACCACCCCCGGGACCATCTTTGCGGCCAAAGGTCACGAGTTGGGAGCGATCAAGGGGCGGATACGCGGAAAAGGCCGACAAACGAAAACGGCCAGGACGAGCCCGGCCGTTTGCAGATGACAGATTGTTGATCCCGGCGGTTACTTCGCCGCGGTCGGCACCGGCACGGGGTTGTCGGCCAGCGTCCGCAGATAATCGATGACGTCGGCGCGCTCGCTGTCCTTCGGCAGGCCGGCGAAGCCCATCGCGGTGCCGGCGATGTAGCCCTTCGGGTTGGCGAGGAACTTGTTGAGTTCGTCGAAGGTCCACTTGCCACCCTTGGCCTTCATCGGCGCCGAGTAATTGAAGCCGGCTTCCGACGCGCGGTCGCGATCGACGATGCCGTAGAGGTTCGGACCCACACGGTTGGGACCGCCCTTCTCGAAGGTGTGGCAAGCGGCGCATTTCTTGGCGGCCGTCGCGCCCTTCTCGACCGAAGCGGTCTGCAGCAGCTTCTCGATCGGCTCCGACGGCGCAGCCGCCGCGGCCTTCTCGCCGCCGCCGCTCTCTTCCTTCACGGCGATCTCGAAGCCCGGCTTGGCCGCCGTCTTCGGGGTGAAGACCGCGTTGGCGGTCAGATTCATCACCATCAAGACCAGGCAGGTGCCCAGAATTGCGCCCATGATCTTGTTGAGTTCAAAGGAGTCCATATCGGATCAGGCCCCACCGCCGGAAGGTCACGTTGCACGCATGCTCGGGCGCGCGAATAACGTGACTGAAAACCAAAAAACGGCCCCGAAATCAAGCATTCGCAATCGCTGCAACGAGATAACGGTTTGCCTGCGCGCTGGCAACCCGTATAACCGCCCCCGTCGCGTTGAAAACGCGCGCGAATTTCCGATTTTTCCACCTCACGCGACTTCGACCTCATGGCCCGATCCGACACCCTGCTGCTGATTCCCTCCCGCATGGCGGCCACCCGACTCGCGGGCAAGCCGCTCAAGGACATCGGCGGCGTGCCCATGATCGTTCAGGTCTGGCGCCGTGCCCAGGAGGCGGGCATTGGCCGGGTGGTGGTGGCGACCGACACCGACGAGATCGCCGCCGCCGTCGCGGCCCATGGCGGCGAGGCCGTCATGACCAGCGCCGACCATCCCTCAGGCTCCGACCGCATCCACGAGGCGCTGACGCGGCTGGATCCGGCGGGCGAGGTCCGGATCATTGTCAACGTCCAGGGCGACCTGCCCACCATCGCCCCCTCCGACATTCGCGCGGCGCTGGGCCCGCTGGAGGATCCCGCCGTTGACATCGCCACCCTCGCCGCGGTGATCAGCAAGGACGACGAGCACACCTCCCCCAACGTGGTGAAGGTCATCGGCTCGCCGCTCGCCGCGGACCGCCTGCGGGCGCTGTATTTCACCCGGGCGACGGCACCCTACGGCGACGGGCCGCGCTACCATCACATCGGCCTCTATGCCTATCGCAGGGCGGCGCTGGCACGCTTCGTGTCGCTGCCGCCGTCCCCGCTGGAAACCCGCGAGAAGCTCGAGCAGTTGCGGGCGATCGAGGCCGGCATGCGCATCGACGTCGCGGTGGTTGACACCGTGCCGCTCGGCGTCGATACGCCCCATGACCTCGAGATCGCCCGGCAGATGCTGGGCGCCTCCTGAACGATCATCCCGAACCCGACGAGCCGATCATGAAAATCGCATTCCAGGGCGAAAAAGGCGCGAACTCCCACATCGCGATCGCCGAGGCCTACCCTGACGCCGAGGCCATGCCCTGCGCGACCTTCGAAGATGCCCTCGCCGCGATTTCCTCGGGCGAGGCCGATCTCGGCATGATTCCGATCGAGAACTCGGTCGCCGGCCGCGTTGCCGACATCCACCACCTGCTGCCGCATTCCGGGCTCTTCATCATCGGCGAGTGGTTCCTGCCGATCCGCCACCAGCTCGTCGCCCCCCGCGGCGCAACGCTGGAAGGCATCAAGACCGTGGAAAGTCACGTTCACGCCCTCGGCCAGTGCCGCAAGATCATCCGCAAACTCGGCATCAAGCCCATCGTCGCCGTCGACACCGCAGGCTCGGCCCGCGCCGTCGCCGAGCGCGGCGACAAGACCTGCGCCGCGATCTCGTCGAAGCTGGCTGCCGAAATCTACGGCCTCGACATCCTGAGCGCAGACATCGAGGACGAAGCCCATAACACCACCCGCTTCGTGGTGCTGTCGCGCAACGAAAAGTGGGCCCAGCCAAGCACCACCCCGCTGGTCACGACCTTCGTCTTCCGGGTGCGCAACCTGCCGGCGGCGCTCTACAAGGCCCTCGGCGGCTTCGCCACCAACGGCGTCAACATGACCAAGCTGGAAAGCTACATGGTGGACGGCAACTTCTTCGCCACCCAGTTCTACGCTGACGTCGACGGCCACCCCGACGACCGCTCGCTCGCCAACGCCCTGGAAGAACTGCGCTTCTTCTCCCGCGAGCTGCGGATCATCGGCGTCTACCCGGCCCATCCGTTCCGGGCGACCTTCAGCGAATCGGCGAGCTAAAGCCCGGGAGGTGTGGGCAGAAATTTTACGAATTGATGAAATTCAACGTCTGCCCACACCCAAAGGCCGCAACAAGCGCTTTTAGTTTCGAAATTTTTACTTTTGAAACAATCTTTTAATCACGCCTCGATCAATAGAAAGCCCGTCCGAAGTCCATCCCATCGCCATCGAAATTCTCTCAGATTTTCTACGAATAATGGGCTATAGTGGGCAAATTCCCACGGAAATGAGCCTCTCAATGGGCTGGGCGCGGCCGGCCCCTTGGCTTATGTTTGCGTCCCACATGGCAACACCCCGGCGTGCATGACGCGGCCGCGACCAGACGTTGCGTGGAGTTCGAAACACAATGAGTGAGACCGCGCCGACCGCCAGCGGCGGCCCCGCCGCCAAACTCCCCCGCATCTCGTTCGAGTTCTTCCCGCCCAAGACGGCGGAGATGGAAACGAACCTGTGGGACACCATCAAGCGGCTCGCCCCGCTGCAGCCGACATTCGTGTCCGTCACCTATGGCGCCGGCGGCTCGACCCGCGAGCGCACCCACGCGACCATCGCCCGCATTCTCAACGAGACCGACCTGCTGCCGGCCGCGCACCTGACCTGCGTCGGCGCACCGCGCGGCGAGATCGACGAGATCGTCGACCGTTATCACGAGATCGGCGTCCGCCACATCGTCGCGCTGCGCGGTGATCCGGTGGCCGGCATCGGCACGCCCTTCATCGCCCATCCGGACGGCTACCAGACCTCGTCCGAGTTGATCGCCGGCATCAAGCGCCGGCATCCGGACATCGAGGTCTCGGTCTCGGCCTATCCGGAAAAGCATCCGGAGAGCCCGACCTTCGATGCCGACATCGACGGCCTCAAGGCCAAGGTCGACGCCGGCGCGACACGCGCCATCACCCAGGTGTTCTTCGACAACGACCTCTACTATCGCTTCGTCGACCGTGTGCGCGCCCGCGGCATCGACATTCCGATCGTGCCGGGGATCATGCCGATGCACAATTTCAAGCAGGCGCGCAATTTCGTCACCCGTGCCGGCACCACCGTGCCGGACTGGCTGGCGGCGAAGTTCGACGGGCTCGACGACGATCCTGAGACCCGCAAGCTGGTGGCGGCAACGGTCGCTGCGGGCCAGGTGCAGAAGCTCGCCAAGCAGGGCATCGACACCTTCCACTTCTACACCATGAATCGCGCAGACCTGGTGTTTGCCATCAGCCATCTGCTCGGCCTGCGCCCGTCGCAACAGCAGGCGGCCTGACCCCCGAAACCTTTTGTACGAGTCCGACATGACCGCGCCCGTTCGCTCCGAGACCGAAACTCGCCTGCGCCAGCTCGCCGCAGAGCGCATCCTGGTGCTCGACGGCGCCATGGGCACCATGATCCAGGCGCTGCAATTCGACGAGGCTGCGTTCCGCGGGGCGCGCTTCAAGGATTTTCACCGTGACCTGCGCGGCAACAACGACCTCCTGATCCTGACCCAGCCGGACGCGATCGAGGACATCCACGCCCAGTATCTGCGCGCCGGCGCCGACATCGTCGCCACCAACACTTTCTCGTCGACCTCGATCGCCCAGGCCGACTACGACCTTGCTGATATCGCCTACGAGCTCAACCGCGAAGGCGCCCGCCTCGCGCGCGCAGCGGCGAAAACGGTCAGCGCCGAGGACGGCAAGCCGCGCTTCGTCGCCGGCGCCCTCGGCCCGACCAACCGTACGGCATCGATCTCGCCCGACGTCAGCAATCCCGGCTACCGCGCCGTGACGTTCGACGACCTGCGCATCGCCTACAGCGAGCAGGTCAACGGCCTGCTCGACGGCGGCGCCGACATCCTGCTGGTCGAGACCATCTTCGACACGCTGAACGCCAAGGCGGCCCTCTACGCCATCGCCGAGATCTGCGAGGCCCGGGGCATCCAGGTGCCGATCATGATTTCGGGCACCATCACCGACAAGTCCGGCCGCCTGCTGTCCGGCCAGATGCCGGAAGCCTTCTGGCACTCGGTGCGCCACGCCCAGCCCGCGACGATCGGCTTCAACTGCGCGCTCGGCGCCGAGGACCTGCGCGCCCATATCGCCGACATCGGCCGCGTCGCCGACACGCTGGTGTGCGCCTATCCCAACGCCGGCCTGCCCAACGAGTTCGGCCAGTACGACGAAAGCCCCGAATACATGGCGGGCCTTGTCGGCGAATTCGCCGCCGCCGGCCTTGTCAACATCGTCGGCGGCTGCTGCGGCACCACGCCGGCCCACATCGCCGCGATTGCCGCGGCGGTGGCGCCGCATGCCCCGCGCCAGATCCCGACCATCGCGCCGCTGCTGCGCCTGTCCGGCCTCGAGCCGTTCTCGCTGACGCCATCGATCCCGTTCGTCAATGTCGGCGAGCGTACCAACGTCACGGGATCGGCGCGCTTCCGCAAACTGATCACCAACGGCGACTACACCGCCGCGCTGCAGGTGGCGCGCGAGCAGGTCGAGAACGGCGCCCAGGTCATCGACGTCAACATGGACGAGGGCCTGCTCGATTCCGAGCAGGCGATGATCACCTTCCTCAACCTCGTTGCCTCCGAGCCTGACATCGCCCGCGTGCCGGTGATGGTCGACTCCTCCAAATTCCACGTCATCGAGGCCGGCCTGAAGTGCGTCCAGGGCAAGCCGATCGTCAACTCGATCTCGATGAAGGAAGGCGAGGACAAGTTCATCCATGAGGCCACCATCGCCCGACGCCACGGCGCCGCCGTGGTGGTGATGGCGTTCGACGAAAAGGGCCAGGCCGACACCTACGAACGCAAGATCGAGATCTGCAAGCGCGCCTATGACCTCCTGGTCGAGCGGCTGAACTTCCCGCCGGAAGACATCATCTTCGACCCCAACGTGTTCGCGATCGCCACCGGCATCGAGGAGCACAACAACTACGGCGTCGACTTCATCGAGGCGACGCGCTGGATCCGCCAGAACCTGCCCCACGCCCATATTTCCGGCGGCGTCTCCAACCTGTCGTTCTCGTTCCGCGGCAATGAGCCGGTGCGCGAGGCGATGCACTCGGTGTTCCTGTATCACGCCATCAAGGCGGGCATGGACATGGGCATCGTCAATGCCGGCCAGATGGCTGTTTATGACGACCTCGATCCGGAGCTGCGCCAGGTCTGCGAGGATGTCGTCCTCAACCGCGATCCCGGCGCGTCCGAGCGGCTGCTGGCGCTGGCCGAGAAATTCCGGGGACAGGAGAAGCAGGTCAAGGAGGCCGACCTCGCCTGGCGCGAGTGGCCGGTGGACAAGCGCCTGTCGCATGCGCTGGTACATGGCATCACCGAATTCATCGAGCAGGACACCGAGCAGGCACGGCTCGCCGCCGACCGCCCGCTCAGCGTCATCGAAGGCCCGCTGATGTCGGGCATGAACGTCGTCGGCGACCTGTTCGGCGACGGCAAGATGTTCCTGCCGCAGGTCGTGAAATCCGCGCGCGTCATGAAACAGGCCGTCGCCTATCTGCTGCCGTTCATGGAAGAAGAGAAGGCGCGCGAACAGGCGGCAGGCGGCAGCGTCGGCCGCAACTCGGCCGGCAAGATCGTGCTCGCCACCGTAAAGGGCGACGTCCACGACATCGGCAAGAACATTGTCGGCGTCGTCCTCCAGTGCAACAACTTCGAGGTCATCGACCTCGGCGTCATGGTGCCGGCGGCGAAGATCATCGAAACGGCGAAGGCCGAGCAGGCAGACATCATCGGATTGTCGGGCCTGATCACGCCGTCGCTCGACGAGATGTGCCACCTCGCCGCGGAAATGCAGCGCAACGGACTGGACATGCCGCTGCTGATCGGCGGTGCCACCACCAGCCGCGTCCATACCGCGGTGAAGATCGACCCGAACTACACCCGCGGGCCGGTGGTCCATGTCAACGATGCCAGCCGCGCGGTCGGCGTCGCCTCGTCGCTGCTGTCGCCGGACAGGCGTGAGGCCTATGCCGCTGATATCCGCCAGGAGTATCTGAAGATCTCGACGGCCCACGCCCGGGCGCAGGCCGACAAGAGGCGCCTGTCGCTGAAGCAGGCGCGCGACAACGGCATGAAGATCGACTGGTCGAAGGTCTCGCCGAAGAAGCCGTCGTTCATCGGCACCCGGAGCTTCACCGACTATCCGCTCAGCGAACTCGTTGAGTTCATCGACTGGACGCCGTTCTTCCAGACCTGGGAGCTGACGGGCCGCTTCCCGGCAATCCTGGACGACCCCAAGGCAGGACCGGTGGCGCGTTCGCTCTATGAAGACGCCCAGCGCATGCTGCAGCAGATCGTCGACGAAAAGTGGTTCAAGGCGTCCGCCACCATCGGCTTCTGGCCGGCCAACGCAGTCGGCGACGATATCCAGGTCTACGCCGACGAGGCCCGCACCACGCCGATCGCGACCTATCACACGCTGCGCCAGCAGCTCGAAAAGCGCGAAGGCCGCTTCAACGTCGCGCTGTCGGACTTCATCGCGCCACGCGACAGCGGCGTGCCCGACTACATCGGCTCGTTCGTCGTCACCGCCGGCCTCGGCGAGGATGCCATCGCCGACCGCTTCAAGCGCGCCAACGACGACTATTCCTCGATCCTGGTCAAGGCGCTCGCCGACCGCCTCGCGGAGGCCTTCGCCGAGCGCATGCATCAGCGCGTACGCAAGGAGTTCTGGGGCTATGCACCGGATGAAGGCTTCAGCAACAGCGAACTGATCCTCGAACAGTACGCCGGCATCCGTCCCGCGCCCGGCTATCCGGCGCAGCCCGACCACACCGAGAAGGGCACGCTGTTCGATCTGCTCGACGCCGAGCGCACCGCCGGCGTCAAGCTGACGGAAAGCTTTGCGATGTGGCCGGGATCGTCGGTGTCCGGGCTCTATTTCAGCCACCCCGAAAGCTTCTATTTCGGTGTCGGCAAGATCGAGCGCGACCAGGTCGAGGACTACGCCGCCCGCAAGGGCTGGGAGGTGGCTGAAGCCGAGCGCTGGCTGGCGCCGGTGCTGAACTACATTCCGACGGCAAACTCCAACCCCGCGCCGGCTGGCGGCGAGGCCGCCACGACGGACGGCGACGTGCAGAGCCACCCGCCGGGCTGCGCCTGCGCGTTCCATCTGCAATACCGCAAGAAGGCGGCGCGGGCGTAACGCGCCCCGACCGATCCGATCGACGCCAAGTTGGCCGGGCCTCTGCCCGGCCATCTTGTATTCGAGCAAGACGAAACGCGGCGTCCCAGGCAGAAACGAGAAACTAATCGCCCGGCGGCTGGAATGGCTGCACGATCTCCTTGAACTCAGGCAGCGCCTCGCAGGCCGTGGCATGGGCGGCGAGCGCGGGCCAGTGCGCGACATCGACGACGCCGGGGTGCGCCTCGCGCGTGAAACGGAGCGCGCAGCCGACCGCAATGTCAGCATGGCCGATGCGCGGCCCGAACCACCATGGCGACGTGCGGCTGGCGCGATCCTGCTCCAGCACATCGAGCACGGCTGCGATCTGGGTGCGGCAGCGCACGAGCCACAGTTCGGAGCGCTCCTTGTGCAGCACCCGCTCGTAGACCAGCGCAACCGCCTTGTCGCCAAGGCCGGTGGCAAGCGCACAGACCTTGAGCGCGTGCCGCCGCGGCGCACCGCTTTCCGGCAGCATGGCCCGTGCCGCACCGGCCTGCTCGTCGAGATAATCCAGAATCGCAGCGCTCTCGATCAGCACCTCGCCGTCATCGAGCACCAGCGTCGGCACGCGGCGCAGCGGATTGAACGGCGCGATCTTGTCGGCGTCGCCGAAGGTCGACCACGGCCGATGTTCGAACGCGACACCATACAGGCGCAGCGCGATCGCCACGCGGCGGACGAACGGAGAATCGTATTGTCCGATCAGGATCACAGGCCCACCTCCAACACGTCGACCTGTCGAGGATGCCAAAGCCGCGGGCGGCTTCCTAGCCGCTCGGCCCGCATGTCTGCTCCGCAAGCGTTTCGAACGCTACCGGACTGGCGCTTGACTCTCCACCTGCTGGAGCCCGTAGAACCGCACCATGAGTGAGACAACCTACACCATCGGTGAACTGTCACGCCTCACCGGCGTCTCCGTCCGCCGGCTGCGCTTCTATTCCGACGAGGGCCTGCTGCCCCCGACCGGGCGGACGGGCAGCGGCTATCGCATGTATGCGGCCGCCGACCTCGCCCGTCTCGACCTCATCCTGGCGCTGCGCGAGGCCGGCGTATCGCTCGACGACATCGGCAAGCTGCTGTCCCGCCGCCTCGCCCTCGGCGACGTGCTGCGGCTGCGCCTCGACGCGCTCGATGCCGAGATCCGGGCCAAGCGCCGCATTGCCTGTGTCCTGCGCGCCGCCCTGGCCGCCGATAGCCCGACCCACCACGACCTCAGGAGACTATGGACCGTGACCAGCCTGTCCCACGCCGAGTTCCGCACAGCCGTCGAACGGTTCTATGACCAGGCCGCTGGCGACCTGCCGATCGATCCGGCATGGCGCCGGCAGATGATCGACGCTGCGACGCCCGATCTCCCCGACGATCCGACGCCTGCGCAAATCGACGCCTGGACCGAACTGCAGGCCATGCTCGCCGACACCCGCTATGTCGAGGCCGTCAAGGCTGGCATGGCGCAGATGTGGGACGGCGCGTTCGACGCCGCAGCCTACGCCGCCGCGTCTGAGGCCACGTTTGCCCGCGTCCGCGAGGCCATGACAGCGGGAGAGGCCCCGCAATCGAACACCGGACGCACGATTGCGCAGGACTGGCTGCAGCGGTCGGCGGCAGCGATGAAGCGAACGCCCGATGCCGCCTTCCTCGACTGGCAGCTGTCGCAATACCGGACCCATCACGCCCGTTCGGCGCGCTATCAGGAGCTGCTGGCGATCCTGCGCGGCGACGATGCGGCCGATCCGCCCGGCGCGGAATGGCGCTGGATCGTTGCAGCAATGGGGCATCTCCTCGCGCGGAACAGCTAGAACGCGCTTGTGCCGGCGCGCCGGCGCGCGCTCCGGCGATCAGGATCGTGCGCCGATCACCGGCACATGCGGCGCCGCCGAGAGCGGCAGAATGCCGGCGAGGCGCGGATCGTCGACGATCTCGATCTGGCGGCGGAACGGCCGGAAGCCGGAGCGCTGGTAGAACGCGAGCGCCGCCGGATGATCGAAGGTGCAGGTGTGCACCCAGACCCGCGACACCGGCTCCGACCAGGCGCGCGCCAGCGCCTGGGTCATCAGCCAGCGCCCGGCGCCGCGGCCGATCAGCGGCGCGGTAATGCCGAAGAACGCCAGTTCGCAATCGCCGGGCGTCCGGAAGTCGAGCTCGAGCAGCCCCGCATCCACGCCGCCGCTCTCCAGCGCATAGACCTCGACTTGCGGCGATTGCAGGATCGCCGCAAGCTCGGCGTCCCGCGCGGCGGCGGCGGCGGCGGCACGAACATCTCCAGATGCGTGACCACGGCCGCGATCTTGCCGGCCGGCAGGTCGTGATGGTCATCGGCCAGCGCGGCGGTCACCCCGGCTCGTCCTCGCCGGGATCGCTGGCGAGCAGGCCCGTCACCGCGCGGCTCCAGCCCTTGAGCTTGCGCTGCCGTGTCGCGTCACTCATGTTCGGCTTGAAGCGATGCTCGAGCCGCCAGTTGTCGGCAAAGCGCGCCGGCTCCGGATAGACCCCGGCGCCGAGGCCCGCGAGATACGCCGCGCCGAGCGCGGTCGTCTCCTGGATCATCGGCCGGTCGACCGGCGCGTTGAGCAAATCGGCGAGGCGCTGCATGGTCCAGTCCGACGCGGTCATGCCGCCGTCGACGCGCAGCACCGTGCTGGCCTCGGTGGCCTCCGGCCAATCGGCGCGCATCGCCGCCCACAGATCGTAGGTCTGGTAGCAGACGCTTTCCAGCGCCGCATGGGCGATCTCGGCCGGCCCGGTGTTGCGGGTCAGGCCGAACAGGCCGCCGCGCACTCGCGGATTCCAGTACGGCGCGCCGAGGCCGACGAAAGCCGGCACGAGATAGACCGACTGCATCGGATCGGACTGGTCCGCCAGCGGCCCGGTCTCCGCCGCATTCTTGATGATGCGCAGGCCATCGCGCAGCCATTGCACCGACGATCCCGCCACGAAGATCGAGCCTTCGAGCGCATAGGTGCGCTTGCCGTTGAGCTGATAGGCCACCGTGGTGAGAAGCTTGTTTTTGGAGGCGACCGGTGTCGTGCCGGTGTTGAGCAATGCGAAGCAGCCCGTGCCATAGGTCGACTTCATCATGCCCGGGGTGAAGCAGGCCTGGCCAATGGTCGCGGCCTGCTGGTCGCCGGCGATGCCGCGGATGGCGATCACGCCGTCGAACAGCTCCGGCGTGGTCTCGCCGAACAGCGCCGACGAATCCTTGACCTCCGGCAGCATCGAGCGCGGCACGCGCAGGATCTTCAAGAGGTCGTCGTCCCACATGCCGGTATGGATGTTGAACATCAGGGTGCGCGAGGCATTGGTCGCGTCGGTCGCATGCACCCGGCCGCCGGTGAGGCGCCACAGCAGGTAGCAATCGATGGTGCCGAACAGCAGTTCGCCACGCTCGGCCCGCACCCGCGCGCCGGGGGTATGATCGAGGATCCAGGCCACCTTGGTGCCGGAGAAGTACGGGTCGATGATCAGCCCGGTCTTCTCCATCACCAGCGGCTCATGCCCCTCGCCCTTGAGGCGGGTGCAGATCTCGGCGGTGCGGCGGTCCTGCCAGACGATGGCGCGGTGAACGGCCTGCCCGGTGGCGCGGTCCCACACCACCGTGGTCTCGCGCTGGTTGGTGATGCCGATGGCGGCGATGTCCGAGGCCAGCAGGTCCGCCTTGAGCAACGCCTCGCGGCAGGTCGCGAGCGTCGAGGTCCAGATGTCCTCGGGCTCGTGCTCGACCCAGCCCGAGGCCGGGAAGTGCTGGGGGAATTCCTGCTGCGCCTGGGCGGCGATGGAAATGTCGGCGCGGAACACGATGGCGCGCGACGACGTCGTGCCCTGATCGATCGCCAGAATATGGGAGGCCATGACGTTTCCTCGCTTGCGTTCGGTTGATCTGCGCTTGGCTTTCACTTGGCGCTTTGACCGCAAACAAAGCGATTGTCGCCGCCGTCGTCAAGGCGGCGCGCACACAAAGGGCCCGGGAACGGGCCCCTCCGAACCATCCAGCAGGGAATGCGCTCAGACCGACGCGGTCGTGACGCCGCCATCGATCACGATGGTCTGCCCGGTCATGAAGGTGGACGCATCGGACGCGAGATAGGCGACAGCGCCGGCGATCTCGTGGGGCTCGCCGATCCGGCGCAGCGGCGTCGTCGCCGTGCGGCGCGTGAGGACGTCCTCGTTCTCCCACAGCGCGCGGGCAAAATCGGTCTTCACGAGGCCCGGCGCGATGCAGTTCACCCGCACGTTCTTCGGCCCCCACTCGCCGGCAAGACTGCGGCACAGCGCAAAGTCCGCCGCCTTGGAGATGCCGTAGGCGCCGATCACCGTCGAGCCGCGCAGGCCGCCGATGCTGGAGATGATCACCACCGAGCCGCCGCCGGCGGCGGCCATGTGCGGAATGGCGAGGCCGCACAGCCAGATGTTACTCTTGACGTTGGCGCCCATGATCTTGTCGAAGGCCTCGTCGCTGATGTCGAGCAGTGGCCCGTAATACGGGTTCACCGCGGCATTGCAGACGAGTACGTCGAGCCGGCCATAGTGCGACAGCGTGCCGGCGACCAGAGCCTCGACCTCGTCGCGGCGGCTGATGTTGCAGGGAATGACATGGGCGTCGCCGCCGGCGGCCACGATGCCCGCGGCGACCGTCTCGCAGGCCTCCGCCTTGCGGCTGGAGATCACGACCTTCGCGCCCATCCGCGCCAGCAGTTCGGCGGAGGCGCGGCCGATGCCACGGCTCGATCCCGTGATGATGGCGACCTTGCCGGCGAGATCGAACGGCGTTCCCTGCATGGCATCCCCCAAAATGGCTGACGGGGCGTCGCCGCCCCGTCGTGTCAAACGCTTCTGCCGTCTCAGTCCTTGAGCAGGCCGCCCTGGTCGCTGACCCGGCGCAGGTGATAGTCGGCGTCGCCGAACAGGCTCTCGATCATGGTCAGCCGCTTGAAGTAATGGCCGATCTTGAACTCCATGGTCATGCCGACGCCGCCGTGGAGCTGGATCGCCTGCTGGCCGACAAAGCGCGCCGACCGGCCGATCTGCACCTTGGCCGACGCCACCGCCGTCGCGCGCTCCCTGGGATCGGTATAGGTGCCAGCCATGGTCGCGAAGTACGACATGCTGCGGGCCTGCTCCAGCGCCACGAACATGTCCGAGGCACGGTGCTGCAGCGACTGGAAGGTACCGATCGCCACCCCGAACTGATTGCGGGTCTTGAGGTACTCGACCGTGGTCTTGAGCGACTCTTCCATCGCCCCGACCGCCTCGGCGCACAGCGCGATGCGGGCATCGTCGACCACCTGCTCGATCAGCGGCAGGCCGTTCTCGGCATCGCCGATCACCGCGTCCGCGCCGACCTCGACGCCGGAGAAGGTGATGTCGGCGGCGCGCAGGCCGTCCTGGGTGGGATAGCCCTTGATGCTGACGCCCTTGGCATTCGCCGGCACCAGGAACACGCCGATGCCGGCGCGGTCGTGGCGGCCGCCCTTGGTGCGGGCCGAGACGATCAGGGTATCGGCGGTGTCGCCGTGGATCACGACAAACTTCTCGCCATCGATGACATAGCCTGCGCCGCTCTTCTTCGCCGTCGTCGTGACGTCGCCGAGGTCATAGCGCGAGTTCTTCTCGAGCTGGGCGAACGCCAGCGTCTTCGAGCCGTCGATGATCGACGGCAGGTAGGCCGCCTTCTGCGCCGCCGAGCCGCCATGGCGCAGGAAGCCGCCGCCCAGCACCACGGTCGCCAGATACGGCTCGAGCACCAGCGCCTTGCCGAGCGCTTCCATGACAATCATGGTTTCGACCGGGCCGGCGCCGAAGCCACCGTCCTCCTCGCTGAACGGCAGGCCGAGCAGGCCCTGCTCGGCGAGCTTGCCCCACATCGCGCGGCTCCAGCCGCCCTTGTCGGCGCCGTATTTCTTGCGCTGCTCGAAGTCGTAGGAGCTGCTCAGCAGCCCGTCGACGCTGTCCTTGAGCAGGCGCTGCTCTTCGGAGAGATCAAAATCCATGAACCAATCCTCAAATCACAAAGTCGCGGATGCACGCGCAGCGGTCACAGACCGAGCACGGCCTTGGCGATGATGTTGCGCTGAATTTCGTTCGAGCCGCCGTAGATCGACACCTTGCGGTAGTTGAAGTAACCGGGGGCGATCTGGGTGGTCCAGTCGGCAAACTCGTTGCGGCCGTCCTCGTCGTCCGGCGCGTAAGGCGCGGCGAACGGGCCGATCACGTCGAGCAGAAGCTCGGTGATGGTCTGCTGGATTTCCGAGCCCTTGATCTTGAGGATCGAGGATGCCGGATCCGGCTTGCCGCGGCCGTTCTTGCTCTCGTTGGCGACAACGCGCATCTGCGTCAGTTCCAGCGCCTTGAGCTCGATCTCGGTCGCCGCCAGCTTCTCGCGGAAGCGGGCATCTTCGCTCAGCGGCTTGTCGCCGGCCATCACCTTGGACGCGAGGTCCTTGATGCGGCGGATGCGCTCCTTCGACATGCCGACGCGGGCGATGTTGGTGCGCTCGTTGCCGAGCAGGAACTTGGCGTAGTCCCAGCCCTTGTTCTCCTCGCCGACGAGGTTGGTCACCGGCACCTCGACGTCGTCGAAGAACACCTCGTTGACCTCGTGACCGCCATCGATGGTCTGGATCGGACGCACGGTGATGCCGCGCGACTTCATGTCGATGAGGATGAAGGAGATGCCGGACTGCTTCTTCGCGGCCGGGTCGGTGCGGCAGAGGCAGAAGATCCAGTCGGCGTACTGCGCCAGCGTGGTCCAGGTCTTCTGGCCATTGATGACGTAGACGTCACCCTTGCGCTTGGCAGTGGTCTTCAGCGACGCGAGGTCCGAACCCGAGCCCGGCTCGGAGAAGCCCTGGCACCACCAGTCGTCGAGATTGGCGATACGCGGCAGATAGTACTTCTTCTGCTCCTCGTTGCCGAAGGTGTAGATCACCGGCCCGACCATGTTGACGCCGAACGGCAGCGGCGACGGCGCCGGCGCAGCCTGCAGTTCCTCGAGGAAGATGTATTGCTGGACTGGCGTCCAGCCGGTGCCGCCATACTGCTTGGGCCAATGCGTCACCGCCCAGCCCTTGCGGTTGAGGGTGCGCTGCCAGTTGACGAGGTCTTCCTTGCTGGTGTGGCGGCCTTCCAGCAGCTTCTGGCGCACCGCCGGCGGCACGCTCTCCTTGAAGAAGGCGCGGACTTCGTCGCGAAACGCCAGCTCTTCCTTGCTGAAACTGAGATCCATCGGAGGTCTCCTTGAAATGATGCGGTTCGGAAATGGCCGTCGCGCGCGCCACGAGGCCGCGCGCGACGTGTCGGAGTTTACTGCACGATCTCGAACAGGCCGGCCGCACCCATGCCGCCGCCGACGCACATGGTGACGACGCCGTACTTGGCCTTGCGGCGACGGCCTTCGATCAGCAGATGGCCGGTGAGGCGCGCGCCGGTCATGCCGTAGGGATGGCCGACCGCGATCGAGCCGCCATTGACGTTGAGCTTCTCCGGATCGATGCCCAGCTTGTCACGGCAGTAGATCACCTGCACGGCGAACGCTTCATTGAGTTCCCAGAGATCGATGTCCTCGATCTTGAGGCCATGGCGCTTGAGCAGGCGCGGGATGGCGAACACCGGGCCGATACCCATCTCGTCCGGCTCGCAGCCGGCCGAAACGAAGCCGCGGAAGATGCCGAGTGGCTTGAGGCCGCGCTTGGCGGCTTCCTTGTCGCTCATGATCACCGTGGCGCTGGCGCCATCGGAGAGCTGGCTGGCGTTGCCGGCGGTGATGGTGAAGCCGTCGCCGCGCACGGCCTTCAGACCAGCGAGGCCCTCGGCAGTGGTCTCCGGGCGCGGACCCTCGTCCTGCGACAGCGTAATGTCCTTGAACGACACCGCGCCGGTCGCCTTGTCGGCCACCGCCATCGAGGTCTTGATCGCGGCGATCTCGTCGCTGAACTTGCCGCCCTGCTGCGCGGCCGCGGTGCGGCGCTGGCTCTCGAGCGAATACTCGTCCTGCTTTTCGCGCGAGATGTTGTAGCGCTTGGCGACCACCTCGGCGGTGTCGAGCATCGCCATGTAGACGTCCGGCTTGATCTTCATCAGTTCCGGATCGACCGCATGGAACTTGTTGGCGTGATCGTTCTGCACGAGGCTGATCGACTCGCCGCCACCGCCCACCGCGATCTCGACGCCGTCGAAGATCACCGAGCGTGCCGCGAGCGCGATCGCCTGCAGGCCGGAGGCGCACTGGCGGTCGATGGTGGTGCCGCCGGCGGTCACCGGCAGGCCGGCGCGGATCAGCGCCTTGCGCGCAATGTTGCCGCCGGTGGCGCCCTGCTGCAGGGCGGCGCCCATCACGACATCCTCGATCTCGGCCGGATCGACCTTGGCGCGAGCCACGGCCTCGCCGATGGCGTGCCCGAGCAGGGTCGCGCCTTCGGTATTGTTGAGTGCACCGCGATAGGCCTTGCCGATCGGCGTACGGGCGGTGGAGACGATCACTGCATCGGTCATGAGGGGATTACCTTGTTGCTGCAGGCGGGTTGGAGGGGGAAGATTGCGTACGGAGTTCGTGGCGCGACAGCTTGCCGACCGTGGTGCGCGGCAGTTGGTCACGGAATTCGAGCGCGGCCGGCAGTTCGTGCTTGCCGATCTTGCCGGTCAGGAAAGTGCGCAGGTCATCGAGCGTGAACGACGCGGCGCCCGGCTTCAGGGTCACGAAGGCTTTCGCCGCCTCGCCGCGATACTCGTCGGGCACGCCGAGCACGATCACCTCGTGCACGGCGGGATGCTCGTAGATCGCCTGTTCGATCATCTGCGGGTAGACGTTGAAACCGCCGGAGATGATCATGTCCTTCTTGCGATCGACGAGATAGAAATAGCCGTCGGCGTCCATGTAGCCGATGTCGCCGGTCAGGAAGCGGTCGCCGACGAAGACCTCGGCGGTTTCCTGCGCGCGATTCCAGTACCCCTTGGTGACGTTCGGGCCGCGAATGCGCAGCTCGCCGGTTTCGCCCGGCGGCAGCACGCGGTTCGGCTCGCCGAGAGCGACGACGTCGATCTCGATGCCCGGCAGCATCAGCCCGATCGAGCCCGGCTTGTCGGGGCCGTCAGCCGGATGGCTGGTCCCTGGCGAGCAGGTCTCGGTCATGCCCCAGCCGCTGCGCAGCTTCATGCCGGTACGGCGCTCGAATACTTTTGCCACTTCCACCGGCAGCGGCGCGCCACCCGAGCCGCAGGATGCCAGTGACGACAGATCACGCCGATCGAGATCCGGCAGGTTGGCGATCGCGATCCACATCGTCGGCACGCCCGGAAACGTCGTGGCGCGGTTGACCTCGATGTCATGCATTACCGCCTCGACATCGAAGCGCTGATGCATCGAGATCAGGTTGCCGTTCTTGAGGTTGCGCAACAGGATCACCGTCAGCGCGTAGATGTGGAACAGCGGCAGCACGCAGATGACGCGCTCGATGACGTCGCCACGGGCCGCGCGGGCGGCCGCGCCCCAGACATCGTAGATGCCGACCGCCGAGGTCAGGTTGCGATGAGTCAGCATCGCGCCCTTCGGCAGGCCGGTGGTGCCACCGGTGTACTGCAGCAGCGCGATGTCGTCGGGGACGACGGTCGGCCACTGCGCCGGCGGCACGGCGCCCTCAACGAAGGCGCGGAAAGTGACGATCGCGGGCTGCTGCGGATAGGGCGCCTTCGGGATCGGCACCTCGCCCCAGTGCTCATCCTCGCAAATGATGAGGCGGTCGATCAGTCCCTTCTCCAGGAACCTGAGGGCCATCGGCAGCAGTGCGGCGATGTTGCTGGTCACCAGCACCCGCGCGCCACTGTCGGTGAGCTTGTGCGACAGCGCCCGCTCACCGTCGAGCGGGCTGAGGTGCACGATGCGTGCGCCGGCCTTCAGTCCGCCGAAGAAGCTGACGGGATGATCGGGCGTGTTGCCGAGGAACAGCGCGATCGACGCCCCCTTGCCGTAACCGGCGCGCAGGAATGCGCTCGCTGCGGCGTCGACCATGGCGCTGAGCCCGGCGAAGCTGATCGGCCGGCGGCGGAACTCGATGGCCGGGCGGTCGCCGAAATCGGCGGCCGCCTGCGTCAGCAGGTCAGGAAGCGTGCCGAACGGGATCGGCGCGTTCCAGCGTACCCCTTCGGGGTAGTACTTCTCACCCGGATAGACCATCGCGATCAGGCTGCCTTGCCAGCCCCCTTGGCGTAGGACGCGAAAGTTTCGCCCTTCTCCGCAAGCTGCTTGAGCAGCGCCGTCGGTTCCAGCGACGGATCGTTGGTCTGCCTGGCGTAGAACGACAGCCGCTCGGCGATGTGCTTGAGGCCGACCTGGTCGGCATAGAACATCGGACCGCCGCGGTAGACCGGCCAGCCGTAGCCATACAGCCAGATCACGTCGATATCGCTGGGCCGCGCTGCGACCTTCTCCTCGAGGATCCGCGCGCCCTCGTTGATCATCGGGTAGATCATGCGCTCGAGGATCTCCTCGTCGCTGACCTCGCGGCGCTTGAGGCCGAGGCGCGCGCAGGTTTCCTCGATCAGTGTCTCCACTTCCGGATCCGGCAGCGGCGCGCGCGAGCCGGCCTCGTACTTGTAATAGCCCTTGCCGGTCTTCTGGCCGAAGCGTCCGGCCTCGCACAGCGCGTCCGCGATCTCCGACTTGATGCCGCGGTCCTTGCGCGAGCGCCAGCCGATGTCGAGGCCGGCGAGATCGCCCATCGCAAACGGGCCCATCGGCATGCCGAACTTGGTGACCACCGCATCGACCTGCTGCGGCAGCGCGCCTTCGAACAGCAGCTTTTCCGACTGCTTGCTGCGGGCGGCCAGCATGCGGTTGCCGACGAAGCCATCGCAGACGCCGACCACCGCAGGCACCTTGGCGATGCGCTTGGCGATCGACACGGCGGTGACCAGCGCATCCGGCGCCGTCTTGTCGGCGCGGACGATCTCGCACAGCTTCATGACGTTGGCCGGGCTGAAGAAGTGCATGCCGAGAATGTCGGGGGCACGGCTCGTGGTCGCCGCGATCTCGTTGATGTTGAGATAGGAGGTGTTGCTGGCGAGAACGGCGCCGGGCTTGGCGAATTGCTCGAGCTTGCCGAACACTTCTTTCTTCACAGCCATGGTCTCGAACACCGCCTCGATCACGAGGTCGGCATCCCTGACGTTCTCGAGGCCGACGACGCCGGTGATCAGCGCCATGCGCTTGGCCGGCGCATCGGCCGGAATGCCGCCGCGCGCCGCGGTGGCCTCATAGTTCTTCTGCATGATGCCGAGGCCGCGCTTGAGCTGCTCCTCGCCGGTCTCGATCAGGGTGACAGGAATACCGGCATTGGCAAACGACATCGCGATGCCGCCCCCCATGGTGCCGGCGCCGATGATGGCGACACGCTCGACCTTGCGCGGCTTGGTGCCTTCCGGCACGCCGTCGATCTTGGCGGCTTCGCGCTCGGCAAAGAAGGCATGACGCTGCGCCTTGGACTGGTCGCCCGCGACCAGCTTCATGAAGCTCTCGCGCTCGCGCTTGAGGGCCTCGTCGAACGGCACGTCGAACACCCAGCTCACCGCCTCGGCGCAGGCGAGCGGCGCATCGAGGCCACGGTTGCGCTTGTTGGCGGCAGCAGCCGCGTTGGTGAAGATGGAGCGATCGGCCTTCGCCGCCGCGAGCTTGCTGTCGTCGTCGCGCAGCTTGCGCAGCGGCCGCTTCTCCGCCAGCACCTTGCGCGCGAACGCCTCGCCGCCCGACGCCGGGCCCTCGACGATCTCTTCGATGAGGCCGCTCTTGAGCGCCTCCGCGGCGCCGATCGGATCACCGGTCACCACCATCTTGACGCCGAGCTCCGGCCCGACCGCGCGCGGCAGCCGCTGCGTGCCGCCGGCGCCCGGCAGCAGCCCGAGCTTGACTTCGGGAAGGCCGAGCTTGGCGTCTTTTGTCGCGACGCGGAAATGGCAGCCGAGCGCAACTTCTAGACCGCCACCGAGCGCGGTGCCATGGATCGCGGCGATCACCGGCTTGGGACAGTTCTCGATGTCGGAGATCACCTCGCCAAGGCCCGGCGGCTTCGGCGGCTTGCCGAATTCGGTGATATCGGCGCCAGCGATGAAGGTGCGGCCGGCGCAGGTCAGCACGATGGCCTGCACCTGAGGATCGCTGCCGAGGCTCTTGACGGCCTCGCTGATGCCAGCGCGCACGGCCGCGCTGAGCGCGTTTACCGGAGGGCTGTCGATCGTGACAATGGCAACCACATCGTGACGTTCCACCTTCACCACTTCACTCACGCTGCTCTCCTCGGACGACGTTTTTCTTAACCTGTTAAGCGCTGGGTACGAATTCCTCAGTTCCTGCGGCGATTTATCACCATTTCGCACTGCGGAATTGAATTTCACACCTTGACACGGAGGGTTATTTTGAAGAGCGTCCGTTGTCAACGAGGGCGGTGCGGCAAGTTTGATGAAGAGACCTGCGAAAAAGAGCGCGACCGATCGCAACTTTGTCGTCGCGCTGTCGCGAGGGCTCGACGTGCTGCGCGCATTTCGCCCCAATGACGGCCTGCTTGGCAACCAGGAAATCGCAGCGCGAACCAATCTCCCGAAGCCGACGGTGTCGCGCCTCACCTACACGCTGACCAGGCTCGGCTATCTCACCCAGGTTCCGCGCTTCGAAAAATATCAACTGACGCCGGCGGCGATGGCGCTGGGCTATGCCGCGCTCGCCAACCTCGGCATCCGTCACATGTCGGATCCGTTCCGCGACAAATTGATGCGGGAAACCGGCGGCGCCGTGGCGATCGGCGCGCGCGATCGTCTCAGCATGATCTATTTCGGCCAGAGCCGCAGCGATCTTACGGTCGGTGTGCTGCTCGATGTTGGCTCCCGCGTGCCGATCGCGACCACCGCAATGGGCCGTGCCTATTTGTTGGCGTTGCCTGACGACGAGCGGACTGCCTTAATGCAGGAAATCCGCGAGAACGTCGGCAACCGCTGGTCAAAGGTCAGGGAGGGCATCGAACGCGCCGGCGAGATGATCGCCAAGCATGGCTTTGCGATCTCGGCCGGCGAATGGCATTCCGACATCCATGCGGCAGGCGTTGCACTGCGACTGAACGACGGCACCGGGCCGTACGCCTTCAATTGCGGTGCCCCGGCGTTCAAATTTTCGGAAGACCGTCTGATCAACGATATCGGCCCTCGCCTTGTCGCGATGGTTCAGAATATCGAAAAAGCGATGACCGGACGCCCGTTGATCGGGCTGCCGGTCGCGACAACGAACAATCACAACAACAAGAAATCGAAATCAGGAGGGAAAATTGCTCGAGAGGTTGAGGGGATCGACTAGCGATCACACCAGCGAATTCCGCGTGGCGGCATCGACAGGCGCGAGCCGCGCAGCATGACACTGGCCGATTCGTCGCAGGGGTCCTCGCCCCTGCTCTCCGTGCGTGACGTCAGCGTCACCTTCGGAGGCATCATCGCGTTGAACGGCGTGTCGTTCGATATGCGCCAGGGCCATATCCTTGGCCTGATCGGACCGAACGGCGCGGGGAAAACCACGCTGTTCAATTGTCTGAGCCGGCTCTACCAGCCGAGCCGCGGCGATATCCTGATGGAAGGCCGCAGCATCCTCGATCAGCAGCCGCACCGGATTCCGGATATCGGCATCGGGCGCACGTTCCAGAACGTCGCGCTGTTCCACAATCTCTCGGTGCTCGACAACATCCGCGTCGGCGCCCACTCGCGCACCAGCAGCGATGCGGTCAGCGACATGCTGAAGCTGCCCTGGGTGCGGCGCGAGGAGAAGGCGCTGGACGCGCGCGTGCGCGACATCGCCGACTATCTCGACCTCAACGATGTTGGCGATCGCGTCGTCGCCGGACTGCCGTTCGGCACCCAGAAGCGGGTCGAACTCGGCCGCGCGCTTGCCGCCGAGCCGAAGATCCTGCTGCTCGACGAGCCCGCCGGCGGCCTCAATCACGAGGAAGTGTACGCGCTCGGCGACCTCATCCGCCGCATCCGCGACCAGCGCGGCATCTCGGTGCTGCTGGTCGAGCATCACATGGGTCTCGTGATGTCGATCGCCGACCACGTGGTGGCGCTCAATTTCGGCAAGAAGCTCGCGGAGGGAACACCGGCCGCCGTGCAGTCCGACCCGGACGTGATCAAGGCCTATCTGGGGAGCAAGGACACATGAGCACCATGCTGGAGATCCAGGACCTGCGCGCCTACTACGGCCAGGTACAGGCGCTGCACGGCGTGCAGCTCAATCTCAAGGAAGGCAGCGTCACCACCCTGCTCGGCGCCAACGGCGCCGGCAAGACCACGACGCTGCGCTCGATCTGCAACATGATCCGCTCCACCGGCACCATTCGCTTCGACGGCAAGCCGCTGGGCGGGCGCTCGACCGAGAGCATCGTCAAGCTCGGCATCGCGCACGTGCCGCAGGGCCGCGGCACCTTCACCCGCATGACGGTGGCGGAGAACCTGCAGCTCGGCGCCATCACCCGCGGCGACACCCGTGCGATCGCCGACGACGTCGAGCGGATGTACGGCTACTTTCCCAAGCTCAGGGAGCGCCGCGACCAGCAGGCCGGCACGCTGTCCGGCGGCGAACAGCAGATGCTGGCGGTCGCCCGCGCGCTGATGCTGCGGCCGCGCCTGATGCTGCTGGACGAGCCGTCCTTCGGCCTCGCCCCGCTGGTGGTGCGCGACCTGTTCGGCATCCTCGGCCGCATCAACCGCGAGCAAAAAGTCACGATCCTCGTGGTCGAGCAGAACGCGCAGCTCGCGCTCGAGATCGCCAGCGACGCCTATGTCATCGAGACCGGACGCATCGTGATGTCCGGCGACGCCAGGCAGATCGCGGACAACGAAGACATCCGCAAATCCTATCTCGGTTATTGAGGAGGCCGGCCATGGAGCTGTTTACCAACCAGGTGCTGGCTGGCATCGCCACCGGCGCGATCTACGCCTGCATGGCGCTCGCCGTGGTGATGATCTACCAGGCGATCGACCACCTGAACTTCGCCCAGGGCGAAATGGCGATGTTTTCCACCTTCATCGCCTGGCAGCTGATGCAGTGGGGCGTGCCGTACTGGATTGCCTTCCTGCTGACGCTGGCGATTTCGTTCGCCGGCGGCATCATCATCGAGCGCGCGCTGTTCAAGCCGCTCGCCAATGCCCCGATCCTGACCCATGTCGCAGGGTTCATCGCGCTGTTCGCGATCCTCAACAGCGTCGCCGGCCTGACCTGGGACTTCACCATCAAGCAATTCCCCTCGCCGTTCGGCTCCAAGCCGTTCCTCGGCAGCCAGCTGATCTCGACCCACCAGGCCGGGATGATCGGCATCACCGTCCTGCTGCTGACCCTGCTCTATGTGTTCTTCCGCTACACCCGCATCGGCCTAGCGATGCGGGCGGCGGCTTCGGTGCCGGAATCGGCCCGGCTGGTCGGCGTCAATGTCGGCTGGATGATCGCACTTGGCTGGGGCATGGCCTCTGCGATCGGCGCCATTGCCGGCATGCTGATCGCCCCGATCGTGTTCCTGGAGCCCAACATGATGGGCGGCGTGCTGCTCTACGGCTTCGCCTCCGCGGTGCTCGGCGGCCTCACCAGCCCGTTCGGCGCCGTGGTCGGCGGCTTCCTGGTCGGCATCTTCGAGAATCTCGTCGGCACCTACATTCCGGGCGTCGGCAATGAGCTCAAGCTGCCGATCGCGCTCGCGCTGATCATCACCGTGCTTGTCGTGAAACCCAACGGCCTGTTCGGCCGCTCCGTCGTCCAGCGAGTTTGATCATGACCGCAGCCCAGGAAACCGTTGCCTCCACCCCCGCGGTCGGTGCCTCCGCCAGGAAATCGATGACGGTGAGCCGTGCCGGCTCGCTGATCATGCTGGTGTTGATGCTGATCGCGCCGCTGTTCGTGAAGAACTTCGTCATCTTCCAGTTGACCATGCTGCTGGTCTACGCGATCGCCATCATGGCCCTCAACATTCTCACCGGCGGCAGCGGCCAGTTCTCGCTGGGGCAGAGTGCGTTCTACGCACTCGGCGCCTACACTGCCGCGGTGCTGATGGATTCCGCCAACGTCAACTATGTGCTGACGCTGCCGGTCGCCGCCGCGGTGTGCTTCGTCTTCGGCTTCCTGTTCGGGCTGCCGGCGCTGCGGCTGTCGGGCGTCTATCTCGCGCTCGCGACCTTCGCGCTGGCGACGGCAACCCCGCAGTTGCTCAAGCTCGGCGTGTTCGAGCACTGGACCGGCGGCGTGCAAGGCCTCGTCATCACCAAGCCGGATGCGCCGTTCGGCCTGCCGATCTCGCAGGACATGTGGCTGTATTACTTCACGCTGGCGGTCGGCCTGCTCATCTACATCGCATCGGTCAACCTGCTGCACTCGCGCACCGGCCGCGCCATGATGGCGATCCGCGACAACCAGATCGCTGCGTCGGCGCTCGGCGTCAACCTGTCGCTGTACAAGACGCTGGCGTTCGGCATCAGCGCCGCCTTCACCGGCGTCGCCGGCGCCCTCGGCGCCATCGTGGTGCAGTTCGTCGCACCGGACGGTTACAACATCCAGCTCGCGATCGCGATCTTCCTCGGCATGGTGGTCGGCGGCGTCGGCTGGCTTCCGGGCTCGCTAGCCGGCGCGGCGTTCATCGTGTTCGTGCCGAACATCGCCGAGAGCATCTCCAAGGGACTGTCCGGCGCGGTATTCGGCGTGCTGCTGATCATCGTGATCTTTGTGCTTCCGCGCGGCGCGCGGCAGGTCGCCCAATACCTGGAAAGCGCCATCACCAAAATCACCAGAAACTGACACTGAGGGAGTATCCGAGACGATGACCACGCGTTCCACCTTCATCGGCCTGTCGGCGGCGATTGCCGCGCTGGCGCTGACCAGCGGCGCCGCGCTCGCCCAGAAGAAATACGACACCGGTGCGAGCGATACCGAAATCAAGATCGGCAACATCATGCCCTACAGCGGACCGGCGTCCGCCTATGGCGTGATCGGCAAGGCCGAAGCCGCCTACTTCAAGATGATCAACGAACAGGGCGGCATCAACGGCCGCAAGATCAATTTCATCAGCTATGACGACGGCTACAGCCCGCCGAAGGCGGTCGAGCAGGCCCGCAAGCTGGTGGAAAGCGACGAGGTGCTGTTCGTGTTCGGGCCGCTCGGCACGGCCTCGAACTCGGCGATCCAGAAATACATGAACGCCAAGAAGGTGCCGCAACTGTTCGTCGCCACTGGCGCCACCAAGTTCGGCGATCCCAAGGACTTCCCCTGGACCATGGGCTGGCAGCCGCCCTACCAGAGCGAAGGCCGCATCTACGCGAAGTATCTGCTGTCGACCAAGCCCGACGCCAAGATCGCGATCATGTACCAGAACGATGACTTCGGCAAAGACCTGCTGAAGGGCATCAAGGACGGCCTCGGCGCCAAGACGTCACTGATCATCGCCGAGGAGAGCTACGAGGTGTCGGAGCCGACCATCGACTCCCACATCGTCAAGCTCAAGGCCTCCGGCGCCGATACCTTCATCAGCATCACGACGCCGAAGTTCGCCGCCCAGGCGATCAAGAAGGTCGCCGAGATCGGCTGGAAGCCGGTGTACGTCCAGAGCAATGTCGGCGCGTCGGTCGGCAGCGTGCTGAAGCCCGCCGGTTTCGAGAACGCCCAGGACCTGCTGTCCGCGGCCTACGCCAAGGACGGCGCGGACTCGCAGTGGGACACCGACGAGGGCATGAAGAACTTCTACGCGTTCCTCGCCAAATATGCCCCCGATCTCAACCGCAACGACGCGTCGGTGGTCTATGGCTATGGCCAGGCCCAGACAGTCGTGCAGGTGCTCAAGCAGGCCGGCGACACGCTGACCCGCGAGAACATCATGAAGCAGGCCGCGAGCCTGAAGGATTTTGCGCCCGAAACCCTGCTGCCGGGCGTCAAGATCAATACCAGCGCCACCGACTTCTTCCCGATCGAGCAATTGCAGATGAACCGCTTCAAGGGCGAGAAGTGGGAACCGTTCGGCGCCATCATCAATGGAGAGATCGGCGGCTGACAACTCAAAGCTGAAGCAGGATTGAAGACTAAACAGCCGCGATCGCGGCAGCGACAAAACGACAGCCCCCGGCGACCATGTCGCCGGGGGCTTTCGCTTGAAGGCCCGGCGCAACGGGTATTCAATATCGCGCAAGAAGCCCGGCAGAGGTTTCCCGACAGACACGACACACATCATCGACAAGGGAGAAAACGACATGTCCTGCGTTTCGCGACGGCTGGCGACGTTCTCACTCGCCACGATGCTCCTGACGGCGACCAGCGGCGCCGTCCTCGCCCAGAAGAAATACGACCCCGGCGCCAGCGACACCGAAATCAAGATCGGCAACATCATGCCGTACAGCGGTCCCGCGTCGGCCTATGGCGTGATCGGCAAGACGGAGGAGGCCTACTTCCGCAAGATCAACGCCGAAGGCGGTATCAACGGCCGCAAGATCAACTTCGTTTCCTATGACGACGCTTACAGCCCGCCGAAAGCCGTGGAACAGGCACGCAAGCTGGTCGAAGGCGACGAAGTGCTGCTGGTGTTCAATTCGCTGGGCACGCCGTCCAACTCGGCGATCCAGAAATACATGAACAGCAAGAAGGTGCCGCAGCTGTTCGTCGCCACCGGCGCGACCAAGTGGAACGACCCGAAGGAATTTCCGTGGACCATGGGCTGGCAGCCGAGCTACCAGGCCGAGACCCGGATCTACGCCAAATATCTGCTCAAGGAGAAGCCGAACGCCAGGATCGCCGTGCTCTACCAGAACGACGACTACGGCAAGGACTATCTCAAGGGACTGAAGGACGGCCTCGGCGACAAGGCCGCGTCGATGATCGTGATCGAGGAGCCCTACGAGGTAGCCGAGCCGACCATCGACTCGCACATCGTCAAGATGAAGTCGCTGAACGCCGACGTCTTCGTCAACATCACGACCCCCAAGTTCGCCGCACAGGCGATCAAGAAGGTCGCCGAGATCGGCTGGAAGCCGCTGCATTTCCTCAATAACGTCAGCTCGTCGATCGGCAGCGTGATCAAGCCGGCCGGCTTCGAGAACGCCCAGGACATCATCTCGGTCAACTACCTGCAGGACGCGCTCGACCCGCAGTGGAAGGACAGCGCGGGCATGAAGGCGTTCGACGCCTTCCTCGCCAAGGACTTTCCCGAGGCCAACCGCGCCGACAGTTCGGTGATGGTCGGCTACAATGTCGCCCAGACCCTGGTGCAGGTGCTCAAGCAGTGCGGCGACGATCTCACGCGCGCGAACGTCATGAGACAGGCGGCCAACCTCAAGGGCTTCGTCACCACCAACCTGCTGCCCGGCATCACCATCAATACCGGCCCGACCGACTACGCGCCGATTGAGCAGGTGCAACTGCAACGCTTCAAGGGCGAACGCTGGGAGCTGTTCGGCCCGGTCATGAGCGGCGAGGCGGGCGGCTGACGGCGCGCCCCGAGACCCTGATCGCGCGCCCCGGCGGTCCACCTCGCCGGGGCGGCTTCGGGCGCCAGCCGTCCTGCCGGCAATGATCCCGGCGCGCCAAAACCCTGTTGGAAAATCCCAAATCCTGCTATGGATCGGATGCGTCTGCGGCCGGCTCGGTTCCGGCGACGCCAAGAAAAGCGCAACAAACAGGTCGACCCCCAGGGGAACGCCGCGGCGTTTCCGCTCCGGACAAAGACATCGTGTTGTTGCCACCGCGCCCCACAGGCGGCGCGATCAGAGGAATGCGCCGACCATGCATGTGATCACCTGCCGTTCGGGATAGCGCGCGCCGCGCCGACGCCCTGAGCCCACATCACACCCCCGACCGACAAGCCGCCATGACCGATCACCGCCCCCTGCTCCGTTCGATCTTCGACACCGCCGTTGCCGCTGCGCACCCCGACCGTGTGCTCGCGTCCCACCTGCCGCCCCCGCCCAAGGGCCGCATCATCTGCCTCGCCGCCGGCAAGGCCGCAGCCGCCATGGCCGCCGCGGCGGAAGCCCACTATCTGGACACCCTCGGCCTCGATCCTGCGCGGCTGTCCGGCCTCGCCACCACCCGCCACGGCCACGGCGTGCCGACGCGGCGCATCCGCGTCGTCGAGGCCGGCCACCCTGTGCCGGACGAAGCCGGCCTCAAGGCCGCCGACGACACGCTCAGGCTCGCGGCGGAAGCGACCGCCGACGATCTCGTGCTGGTGCTGATCTCCGGCGGCGGCTCCGCCAACTGGATCGCGCCCGCGGACGGCGTGTCGTTCGCCCAGAAGCAGCAGGTCAACAAGGCGCTGCTGCGCTCCGGCGCGCCGATCGGCGAGATGAACACGGTGCGCAAGCATCTCTCGCGCATCAAGGGAGGCCGCCTCGCGCGCGCGGCCCACCCGGCCACCATCGTCACGCTCGGCATCTCCGACGTGCCGCATGACGATCCCGCGGTGATCGCCTCCGGGCCGACCGTGCCGGATGGCTCGACGCTGGCTGATGCCCGCGCCATCATCGCGCGCTACGATCTCAAGGTCGACGAGGCTGTGCGCCGCGCCCTCGACTATCCCGCCAACGAGACCTGCAAGCCGAACGATCCGGCGTTCGCCCATGCGCGCTTCGAGCTGATCGGCCGCCCCCGCGAATCCATCGACGCCGCCGTCCGTGCGACGCGCGACGCCGGCTACGAGGTGATCGATCTCGGCGCCGACCTCGAGGGCGAGGCGCGCACCGTCGCCGCCGCGCATGCGGCGATGGCACTGAAGGCGCGCGCCGAGGGCCGCCGCCTCGCGATCCTGTCCGGTGGCGAGCTCACCGTGACCGTGACCGGCAATGGCCGCGGCGGCCCCAACCAGGAATACGCGCTGGCGCTCGCCGCCGCCTTCGCCGACACCAAGGGAATTTCGGCGCTCGCCGCCGATACCGACGGCGCCGACGGCGGCGCGGGCTCGCCAACCGATCCGGCCGGCGCCATCATCGACCAGCGCACCTTCGACGCCATGCGCCGGCTTGGGCTCGATCCGGCCGCGTATCTCGCCAACAATGACGCAACCGGCTTCTTCGCGGCCACCGATGATCTCCTGATCACCGGCCCGACGCTCACCAATGTCAACGATGTGCGGGTGATCCTGGTCGACCGCGTCTGACTTCGGCCGCGCCCCGCAGGCCGGGGCGCGGTCAGAACTTCGACAGCTTGTCGAGCATGCCCAGCAACGCGCTGCGGCCGTCCTCGCCGAGCAGCGCGTTGAGCCGCGCCTCGTGCTTGGTCGCCACCAGGCGCTTGGCGCGCGCCAGCACCGAGCGGCCCTTGTCCGTCAGCATGACGATGTGCGAGCGGCGATCCTGCGTCGAGCGCACGCGCACGCACAGCTCGCGGCTTTCCAGCCCGTCGAGCATGGCGACGAAATTCGGCCGCAGAATTCCCAGCGTGGTGGCAATTTCGGTCTGGTTGCGCCCTGGATTGTGCTCCAGCAGCACCAGCACCGAGAACTGTGCCGGCGTGAGCTGCAACGGCTCGACGCAGCGGATGAAGTCCTCGAAGATCCGCAGCTGCGCGCGCTTGAACACATAGCCCAGCAGTTCGGAGAGTTCGCCGAGCTGCAACGGCGCGCTGTCCGCGACAGCCGCGCCCTGCGGCGTCTCGGCAGCCTTGGAGCGTGCGCGAGGTGCACGGGAAACGGCAGATCTGGTGGCGGCCATTGTTCAACAAGCCCGTGTGTCAAAAAGCCCGAGGTGCCCCGGCCGTCCGCAAGGCGGACCAGCCGAAGGTGTGACTTGCGGCGATATCGGCTTCGGTCGAAAACCTGTGCCGGCGGTTGCGGTTCATGCGGTCACGCGCGAGCCGAAGCCGCTTGAGATTATAACTTATAATTGTTATGAGCTATATCAAATAGCGAGGGCAGGCGACAACTGCTCACAACCTTGATCTGTGGCGGTCGGCGGGGCCTGAGCCTCGCCAGGGGGGATACGCGACCTTGAATACCACGATCCTGCTGTTCCTGCTTCAGGACGGCATCACCAACGGCGCGATCTATGCGCTGCTGGGCCTCGGCCTGGTGCTGGTGTTTGCCGTGACCCGGGTCATCCTGATCCCGCAGGGCGAATTCATCACCTATGGCGCCCTGACCTATGCGGCCTTGTGCGCCGGCAAGATGCCGGGCACCGCCCGCCTCGCCGTCGTCATGGGCATCGTCGCCTTTGCCTTCGACCTGTTCGTCGCCCGGCGCGCGCTGCAGATGCGGCGGATCGTCCGTTCGCTCGTCGTCAATGTCGCTCTGCCGGTGGCGATCCTGGGACTGACCGCCTTCGTCGCCGGCCATTCCGGCAACCTCATCGTCAACTTCCTGCTGTCGCTGGTGATCGTCGCGCCGATCGGCCTCTACCTCTACCGCATCGCCTATCAGCCGATCGCCCACGCCTCGGTGCTGGTGCTGCTGATCGCCTCGGTCGGCGTCCATCTGGCGATGCAGGGCCTTGGCCTCGTATTCTTTGGCGCCGAAGGTCTGCGCGCGCCGCCGATCTCGGACCTCGCTTTCGGCCTCGGCCCGATGCGCATCACCGGCCAGAACGTCGCTGTCTATGGCATCGCGCTGGCGCTGATCGTCGCGCTGTGGCTGTTCTTCGGCTACACGCTGTACGGCAAGGCGCTGCGCGCCACCGCTGTCAACCGCCTCGGCGCCCGCCTCGTCGGCATCCGCACCACGCTGTCCGGGCAAGCCGCGTTCCTGCTCGCCGCGGTGATCGGCGCCGTCTCCGGCGCGCTGATCGTGCCGATGACCACGATCTACTACGACAGCGGCTTCCTGATCGGCCTCAAGGGCTTCGTCGCCGCCATCATCGGCGGCCTCGGCAGCTACCCGATCACGGCCATCGCCGCGCTGGTGGTCGGCATCGTCGAGGCGATGTCGTCGTTCTACGCCAGCGACTACAAGGAGGTCATCGTCTTCACGCTGATCATACCGGTCCTGTTCGTGCGCTCGCTGTCCGCGCCCGCCGTCGAAGAAGAAAAGGACTGAGCCATGACCCAGCGATGGCCCATACTCGTGTTCGCGCTGGTGCTGGCGGTGATCCCGCTGGTGCCTGGCATGCCGCCGTTCTGGATCGTGCTGCTCGACAACATCGGCCTCGCCGCGCTGGTGGCGATGGGGCTGGTGCTGCTGACCGGCGTCGGCGGCCTCACCTCGTTCGGCCAGGCCGCGTTCTGCGGTTTCGGCGCCTACACCACCGCCGTGCTGACCACCGCGTACGGCCTGTCGCCATGGCTGACCTTGCCGCTGTCGCTGCTGGTCGCGGGCCTTGCCGCGGTGCTGCTCGGGCTGATCACGGTGCGGCTGTCAGGCCACTATCTGCCGCTCGGCACCATCGCCTGGGGCCTCAGCCTGTTCTACCTCTTCAGCAAGCTTGAGTTTCTCGGCCGCAACGACGGTATTTCCAGCATCCCGCCGCTGTCGATTGGCTCGCTGCAGATGATGAGCGCGGACTCGATCTATTACGTGATCTGGGCCGGCGTGCTGATCAGCGGCCTGCTGACGCTGAACCTCCTGGACTCGCGCACCGGCCGCGCCATCCGCGCGCTGCGCCGCGGCCATGTCGCCGCGGAGGCCTTCGGCGTGGAGACCGCGCGCGCCAAGCTGCTGGTGTTCATCTATGCCGCGGTGCTGGCCGGCCTGTCCGGCTGGCTTTACGCCCATTTCCTGCGCGCGGTGAATCCGACGCCGTTCGGCGCCCAGGCCGGCATTGAATACCTTTTCATCGCCGTGGTCGGCGGCGCCGGCCATGTCTGGGGCGCCGTGCTCGGCGCCGGCATCGTCGTCATCCTCAAGGAAGTGCTGCAGAGCTACCTGCCCTTCGTGTTCGGCGAAGGCCAACTCGAAACCGTCGTGTTCGGCATGCTGCTGGTGACGCTGCTGCAGATCGCGCCCGGCGGCATGTGGCCGCGCCTCGCCGCGCTGTGGCCGGCGAAGGGCGGCGCAGGCCAGCGCCCTGCGCCGGCCGGCGCGCTGCCAGGACGCCCGCCTGCGGACGACAACGGCGCGACGCTGCTGCGCCTCGAGGGCGCCCGCAAGCAGTTCGGCGGCGTCATCGCGGTCAACAACGTCTCGTTCGAGGTGCACGGCAAGGAAATCGTCGCGCTGATCGGCCCCAACGGCGCCGGGAAGAGCACCACCTTCAACCTCATCACCGGCGTGCTGTCGGCGACCGCCGGCAAGATCTCGCTGTTCGGCAAGCCGATCATCAACACCCGGCCGCAGGACATCGTCCGCCGCGGCGTCGCCCGCACCTTCCAGCACGTCAAGCTGGTGCCGGACATGACGGTGCTGGAGAACGTCGCGATCGGCGCCCATCTGCGCGGGCGCTCCGGCGCCGTCGCCAGCATGCTGCGGTTCGACCGCGGCGACGAGGCGAAGCTGATGGCGGAAGCCGCACGGCAGATCGAGCGCGTCGGCCTTGGCGAGCAGATGCACCACCTCGCCGGCAGCCTTGCGCTCGGGCAGCAGCGCATTGTCGAGATCGCCCGCGCCTTGTGCGTCGATCCGATCCTGCTGCTGCTCGACGAGCCGGCCGCGGGCCTGCGCCACAAGGAAAAGCAGCAGCTCGCCGAACTGCTGCGGCAGCTGCGGGCCGAAGGCATGTCGGTGTTGCTGGTGGAGCACGATATGGGCTTCGTCATGAACCTTGCCGACCGCATCGTAGTTCTGGATTTCGGCACCAAGATCGCCGAAGGCCTG
This sequence comes from Bradyrhizobium sp. U87765 SZCCT0048, assembly GCF_018131225.1. Lineage (GTDB taxonomy): Bacteria > Pseudomonadota > Alphaproteobacteria > Rhizobiales > Xanthobacteraceae > Bradyrhizobium_A. Next base: position 817,995 of record NZ_JAFCMM010000002.1, read on the forward strand.
CCCGCCGAGATCAAGACCAACCCTGACGTCATCAAGGCCTACCTCGGAGGCGTCGCATGACCGCGCTGCTCACCGTCAACGACGCCCACGTCTCCTACGGTAAGGTCGAGGCCGTCCGCTCGGTCTCGCTCGAGGTTCGCGCCGGCGAGATCGTCACGATCGTCGGCGCCAACGGCGCCGGCAAGACCACGCTGCTGAACGCGATCATGGGCATCCTGCCGCTGCACGGCGCGGTTGCCTTCGCCGGCACCGATCTCGGCCCCCTCGACATCGAGGACCGCGTGTCGGCGGGCCTGTCGCTGGTGCCGGAGCATCGCGAGCTGTTCGCCACCATGTCGGTCGAGGAGAACCTGCAGCTCGGCGCCTTCCGCAACGCCGCCGCCGCGGCGCGTTCGTTCGAGCGTGTCTACGGACTGTTTCCGCGACTGCTGGAGCGCCGCGCCCAGCTCGCCGGCACGCTGTCCGGCGGCGAACAACAGATGCTGGCCATGGGTCGCGCGCTGATGGGCCAGCCGAAGCTGCTGATGCTGGACGAGCCGAGCCTCGGCCTCGCTCCGCGCATCGTCGCCGACATCTTCAAGATCGTCGGCGAGCTCAAGCAGGCCGGCGTCGCCGTGCTGCTGGTCGAGCAGAATGCCCAGGCTGCGCTGCAAATCGCCGACCGCGCCTATGTCATGGAGCTCGGCGAGTTCGTGCTCAGCGGCGCGGCGAAGGACATCGCCGCCGACCAGCGCGTCATCGCGAGCTATCTCGGCTTCCAGCACGAGGAAGCCGCGGCGTCCTGAGGTCTGCCGCAGACCCGACACAACCCCTCATCCTGAGGAGCGGCCACATGGCCGCGTCTCGAAGGATGAGTGAGGCCCGAGAGCCATACCAATCCGGGCCTCATGGTTCGAAACGCGCGTGCCGCGCTCCTCTCCATGAGGAGCTGACAGCAAAACGGGGCCGCTCCCGAAGGAACGGCCCCGTTCGCTTTTCAGCATGGTGATCGGATCGTCAGTTGATGACGACGTACTTGCCGTCCTTGACCGTCAGCAGGATGCGCGAACGGTCATCGAGGCCGTAGCGATCCTTCTCGGTGAAGTTGTAGACGCCCTGGCTCGCGGCCAGCTCTTTCTCCGACAGCAGTGCCTTGCGGATCGCCTCGCGGAACTCCTGCGTGCCGGGCTTCGCTTCCTTGAGCGCGACCGGGATCACACGCTTGAGAATCTCGAAAGCATCGTAGGAGTGACCGGCGAACTGGCTGCGGCTGTTTGGACCGTACTTCGCTTCATAGGCAGTATTGAGCGCGAGGCCCGGCTTCTTGGTCAGCGCGCTGTCCGGCTGGCCTTCCGGCGCCATCACCGGCCCGGACGACATGATCACGCCTTCCGCCGCCTTGCCGGCGATGCGGATGAAATCCATGCTGGCCGCGCCGTGGGTCTGATAGATCAGGCCCTTGTAACCACGCTCGCGCAGCGTGGTCTGCGGCAGCGCCGCGGCGGTCCCGGATGCGCCGACCAGGATAGCGTCGGGATTGGCAGCCAGCAGCTTCAGCACCTGGCCGGTGACAGAGGTGTCGGGCCGGGCGAAACGCTCTTCCGCCACGATCTGCAGGCCGAGCGGACCACCCTGCGCCTTGAGATCGTTGAACCAGAGATCGCCGTAGGAGTCGGAGTAGCCGATGTAGCCGACCGTCTTGATGTTATTCTTCTTCATGTGATCATAGAGCACCTTGCCCATGATCGGGATCGGCTGCGGCATGTCGACCGACCACTTCTCGCGGGCCGGCGTGAACGGGAACGGCGCGAGGCCGAAATGCGGCACACCGGCTTCGTTGGCGACCGTCGAAACCGCGATGGTCGGCGGCGTGGTGGCCGAGCCCATGATCACGTCCGCCTTCGCCTCGGTGACGAAGCGGCGCGCGTTGGTGGTGGCGTTGGTCGGATCACCCGCGTCGTCGAGCACGATCACCTTGAGCTTGACCCCGCCGATCTCCGTCGGCACGAACTCGAGCGCATTGCGCTCGGGAATGCCCAGCGCCGCCGCCGGCCCGGTGGTCGACGTGGTGATGCCGATGACGATTTCGTTGCTCTGCGCCGCGGCGGGCGCCGCGAGCCCCGGCAACGCCAGCAAGGCCGCCGCCATGGGGACGATCAGTCTGTTCATCTAAGTCCTCCCTTCGATCGGTTTGTTTTAGTTTAGTCCAGGCTACCCGGCGCGCGCGAGATTTTCGTCACGCGTCGCCTCAAACTTTCGTCGCTGGTGCGACCGACTTGCCGATGCTTTGAGCACGATTCCAAGGGCCGCGCGAGGGCCTGTTTCGCCGCATCCCTCGGGCGACACGGCGGTGTGCGCTGCACCCGCCTAGCCGTCGCCGAGCACGATGGCATGGCACGACACCGGGTCGCTGTAGAGCTGCTCGACGAGATCGGCGCGGTGCTCGAGCACCGCGCGCTGGTTGACCGAGCCCTTGTCGGTGACCTCGCTGTTGTCGATCGACAGGGGCGTGCCAAGCAGCACCGCCCGGGCGATCCGCGTCGAGGAGCCGGTCGAGGTCTCCGCCAGCGCGGCGAGGCGCGAGCGAAACGCGGCCTGCACCTGCGGATCGGCGGCCGCGGCAGCGAGATCATGCGGCGGCAGCGCCGGATTGATGGCGCGGCAGCCATCGAGATCGAGGATCGCCAGTGCGCCGAGCTGGTCGCGGTTGATGCCGGTGATCACGACATCGCGCACCAGCGGCGCACAGGCGGCGACGAAGCGCGCCCGCAGCGGCCCGACGCTGACCCAGGTGCCACTGCCGAGCTTGAAATCCTCGGTGATGCGGCCATCGAAATCGAAACCCGCGGTGAGATCCTGCGGATCGACCGGTTTCAGCGCATCGCCAAACTTGTAGAAGCCTTCCTCGTCGAACGCCTTCGCCGTCATCGTCGGCTCGCGCCAGTAGCCCGGCATCACGTTGGGGCCGCGGGCGCGGACCTCGAGCTTGCCATTGTCCGGCACCAGCTTGGCCTCGTTGCCCGGCACGGGCAGGCCGACATGGCCGGAGCGGCTGGTTTCGGGTGTGACGCACATGAAGAACGGCGCGGTCTCGGTGGCGCCCAGCCCGGTCAGCATCGGCACGCGCCAGCCGGTCGCCTCCACCGCCACCTCGTCCAGCGCATTCCAGACATGGGCCGACAGCGCCGCGCCGGAGAAGAACATCGCATGCAGGCGGCTGAAGAACTTCGAACGCAGTGCCTTGTCCTCACGGAAGTACGGCAGCAGCGATTCATAGCCTTTCGGCACGTTGAAATAGACCGTCGGCGCGATCTCCCTGAGGTTGCGCACCGTTTCGGCGATGCCCGCCGGCGTCGGCTTGCCCTCGTCGAGATACATCGAGCCGCCGTTGAACAGCGTCAGGCCGATGTTGTGGTTGCCGCCGAAGGTATGATTCCACGGCAGCCAGTCGACGATCACCGGCGGCTCGTCCTTGAGGAAGGCGAGCGTATCGCCCAGCATCACCTGATTGGCGCAGATCATGCGCTGGGTGTTGATGACCGCCTTGGGCTTGCCGGTCGATCCCGACGTCAGCAGGAACTTGGTGATGGTGTCCGGCCCGACCGCATCATGGGCCTCATCGAGGCGGCGATGCTCCGACGTCGTCAACAGGTCGGCCAGCGACGTCACGGTGCGCCCGGGAATGTCGCCGCGGCTCACGACGATTTCCGTGGCATCCGGCACATTGGCGACGATCGCATCGGCAAACAGCGCCGCGTCGTCGGCGAAGACGAGGCCCGGCGTCAGTAGGCCCATGACATAGGCAAGCTTGCTGTAGTCCTTCGACACCAGCGAATAGGGCGGCGACACCGGACAGACCGGCACGCCGGCGTAGTAAGCGCCGAACGCCATCAAGGCGTGATCAACCGAATTGCCCGACAGGATGATCAGCGGTCGCTCCGCCGACAGGCCGCGCGCCAGCAGCGCCGAGGCGATGGCCCGGCTGGATTCAAGCAGTTGCGCGTAGGTCACCTCGCGCCAGCCGCCGCCGGGCGCACGCTCCGCCATGAACACGCGGTGCGGCGCGTGGTTCGCCCAGAAATGCAGCTTGTCGGTCAGCCGGCGCGGAAAATCGCCGAGACCGGCCGTCGGGCGCAGGTAGATCGTGCCGTCGTCGCGGCGATCGATCGACACCGTCGGCCGGCCGAACGAAATGGGGCGCAATGGCGCGCCGGTGGAAGAGGATTTGTCGAGAGCCGCCGCGGACATCGTATGGAACTTCCCGTCGTCAGGTGGGCTTGACCTTGGCCGTCTTGCGATCGAGGAAGGCGCGAATGCGCGCCTTGGCTTCCTTGTCGCCCTGCGCAACGGTCGCCATCAGCGATTCCATCAGCAGGCCGACCTGCGGATTGGCCTCCGCGATCATCGGCAGCGCCTGCAGCACCGCGAAATTGGTCAGCGGCGCGTTGCTGGCGACCTTGCCGGCGAGTTCGATCGCCTTGGCGAAGGCGCCGCCGTCTTCGGTGAGATACTGCGAGAAACCGAGCGGCACGCCCTCGACCGCGCTGTAGACGCGGCCCGTCAGCATCATGTCCGCCATCCGCGCCACGCCGACCAGGCGCGGCAGTCGCACCGATCCGCCGCCGCCGACGAAGATGCCGCGCTGGCCTTCCGGCAGGGCATAGTACGCGCTGGGCTCAGCGACGCGGATATGCGCGGCGCAAGCCAGTTCGAGCCCGCCGCCGATCACCGCGCCCTTGAGCGCAGCAATCACCGGCACCCGCGCGAACTGGATCTTGTCGAACACGCGGTGCCACATCCGCGAATGGAGCAGACCTTCGGTGACGTCGCGCTCGGTCAGTTCGGAGAGGTCGAGCCCGGACGAGAAGTGTTCGCCGACGCCATGGATCACCACGGCGCGGACATCGTCGGCGATGTCGCTGAAGCAGGCCTCGAGCGCCAGCACCGTGCCGTCATTGAGCGCGTTGCGCTTGGCCGGGCGGTTCAGTCCCACCGTCAGGACGGCGCCATCGCGCGCGATGACCAGCGGCGAGGCATCGGAGGGGGAGCCTGCGGAGGCTCCGGAAGCGGCGTTTCCCATGATTTCGTATCCGTTAGAATAGTTATGTTATATAACTATTTGGACACGAGTCAACCGCCCGCCTCCCCTGGCTCCCCTACAGCACCTGGTGGACGTCGATCTCGACGCGATCGGGATGACGGGCGCCGACGCCGACGAACAACGCGCGCATCAGCCAGCGATAGGCCGGCGCCCCCGTCTCGAAGCGCGGCACCGAACGAAAATAGATCAGCGCCGGATCGACCGGCTCGCCGCGGCGGATGCGTTCCAGGGCTTCCGGCGGCCCGAAACGCACGCCGATATTCTCGATGTAGACGATGGCGCCATCGTCCATCTCGACGGCGTATTTGGCCTCGAGCTCGGTGAAGCCGTCGGGACGGATGATCTGGTAATCGGCGCCGCCCTCGCGGATGCGGCCGTGCAGCCCCTCGCCGACCAGTTCGCCACCGGTGATCGGGATGACGCGACGGCTGCCGACGCCGATATCGCCGGCCTCGATCGGTGTGGCGACGGCGATGCGCAGGCTGAAAACATACTTCGTGGCGAGGGGTAACGGCATGACGATCTATCCGAGCATTTGCTGCGGCAGCCAGGTGGCGAGCAGCGGGAAGAGAATAAGGATGACGAGGCGGATCAGGTCGGTGACCACGAACGGCAGCACGCCGACGAAGATCGTCGACATGTTGACGTCCTTGATCACGCTCTTGATCACGAACACGTTCATGCCGACCGGCGGATGGATCAGGCCGAGTTCGACCGTCATCACGATGATCACGCCGAACCAGATCGGATCGAAGCCCAATGCCGTAACCACCGGGAATACGATCGGCACGGTGAGGATGATCATCGCCATGGCGTCCATCAGGCAGCCGAGCACGAGATACATCAGCAGGATCAGCGCCAGCACGCCGTAGGCGCCGATGCCAAGACCCGTCAGGAACGTGGTGACGTGCTGCGGCGTCTGGGTGATGGTGAGAAAGTAGCCGAAGCACAGCGCGCCGATCAGCACGGTGAATACCGCCGCCGCCGTGCGCGTCGCCTGCAGCAGCGACTGCAGGATACCCTGGCCGTTGAGCTTGCCGCGCGCAACGCCGATGACAAAGGCGCCGACCGCGCCGACCGCGCCCGCTTCCGTCGGGATGAACAGGCCGCCATAGAGCCCGCCGATCACGAATACGAACAGCAGCAGCGGCGACCACACGTCGCGCAGCGCCGTGGTGCGCTCGGCCCAGCTGCTCCTGGGGCCCGCCGGCAGGAAGCCCGGCCGCACCCGGCCGATGATGGCGATGGTGATCATGTGCATAGCGATCGCCAGCAGGCCCGGGATGATGCCGGCGACGAACAGCTTGCCGATGTCCTGCTGGGTGATGATGCCGTACACCGCCAGAACCGTCGACGGCGGCAGCATCGCGCCGAGCGTGCCGCCGACCGCGATGACGCCGGTCGCGAACGACTGCGGATAGTTGAAGCGCCGCATCTCGGGGTAAGCCACCGCCGAGAAGGTCGCGGCGGTCGCCACCGACGAGCCGGAGATCGCGGCGAAGCCGCCGCAGGCGGCGATGGTGGCGATGCCGAGGCCGCCACGCCAGTGGCCGACGAAGGTGTTGGCGGCACGGAACAGTTCGCGGCTGATGCCGGACACCGACACGAAGGCGCCCATCAGCAGGAACATCGGGATGACGCCGAAGGTGTAGTCGGTGACCGTGCGCATGGTGGTCTGGCCGACCAGCTTGAGCGCAGGGCCGAAGCCGGTCAGGTAGCCGAAGCCGGTGACGCCGACGAGGCCCATGGCCATGCCGACGGGCACGCGCAGCAGCATCAGGACGAAAAGGGAGACGAAGCCGAGGACGGCGACGGTTTCAGGGGTCACGGCCGTTCACTCCGCCGTCTTGATCTTGGCATCATGGACATCTTCCGGATGGAAGATCAGGCGATAGGTCCGGATCGCGATCAGCAGCACCGCCGAGACGTCGCCGACCCAGGCGACCGCGAAGAACGGCCAGTTCGGCAGCCGCAGGTCATAGGTCAGCACATGATCCTGGTAAGTCGTATAGACCTTGTCGAACAGCGTGATGGTCTGCACCGTCACCACGAACAGCAGCACCAGTGTCGCGAAGATATCGATCAGGCGCTGGTAGCGCGGCGTGGCGTTGGCCCAGACGAGATCCACGGTGATGTGGGAGCCGCGGTAGCTGGTCGCCGCGATGCCCCAGAAGATCAGGATGCCGAGCAGCAGCCGGCCGAAGTCGTAGTAGTCCGGGATGGTCACGGCAAAGAACTTGCGCATGACGATGGCGATGAAGGTGTTCAGCGCCACGATGCCGACGAAAGCGGCGGCGATCAGCTCGATCGTGTCGATGAAACGATCCATCAGGCTCTTGCTGCGGCTCGGAGGCGGCGGCACCAGTGTGCCGTCCGGATTGGCTTCCGGTTGTGCAGTCATCGGAGCTCTCCAGGCATGCCAGAACGATGGTCGGGATTCCGGCGTATCATGACGGCGCGCCGGCGAACGGCGCGACTAAATCACAGAATGGCGGAAACGACACATGAAAGCGTGCGGCGGCGCCATCAGGCGCCGCCGCGGAGCGCAGGCGGACGCGGCTCAGATGCCGGCGCCGTGCTTCTTGATGGCGGCGTCGAGGTCCGCCTGGATCTTGGCCGGATCGCCGCCGGCGGCCTTGACCGAGTCCGCCCAGCTCGACCGCAGCACCTGCGTCGCGGTCTTCCACTGCGCGATCTGCTCGTCGGTCAGCTTGTAGACTTCATGCCCCGGCAGTTCGCGCATCTTGACGCGGCCGTTGGCCTCGAACTCGGTCCAGGGATCGGACACCTTGGCCGCCCATTCCGGCGAGCAATGGTCGTCGAACACCTTCTTCTGAGCGTCCGACATCGCATTGTAGGTCTTGAGATTGACGTTGTAGGTGAACACCGTGGTGTAGAGCGGCGTGTCGATGTGGTACTTCACGACCTTGTCGATGCCGAACAGGAAGATCGAGCCCCACGGGAACGCGATCTCGTCGGCGACGCCGCGCTCCAGCGCATCACGCGATTCAGGCGCCGACGCCTGCACGTTGGTGCCGCCGAGCAGCTTGACCATTTCGGCAATCGTGCTCTGGGCCGGGCGGACCTTCACGCCGCTGAGATCGGTCGGCAGCACGATCTTCTTCTTGCCGTGCAGCGTGCCGGGATCGTGAATGAAGGCGAAGCACAGCTTGGTGTCCTTCATCTCGGTCGGCGCGAATTTGCGGTACCACTCATCCAGCGCCAGCGTCCCCTTCTTGCCATCACCGAAAGTGAACGGGATCTGGCCGGCGGCCACGATCGGGAAGCGGCCCGGCTGATAGCCTGGGTTGACGTAAGTCACGTCGGCAATGCCGTCACGCGCCATGTCGTAGTGGTCGAACGCCTTGCCGAGTTGCTCCGACGGAAACACCGTCGACTTGATGGTGCCACCCGAGGCCTTTTCGAGATCGGCAGCCCAGGCCTGGGTCGCCGGCACCAGCGGATGCGCCGGCGGCACCCACAGCGAGATCTTCAGGTTGATGGTCTTGTCCTGCGCCATCGCGGGGCTGAGCGCGGACATCGTCCCCGCCATCGCGAGCGCCAGCAGTGTCGTCTTCTTCATTGCGTGTCCCTCCCTCTTCCGATTTCAAGAAGATGATTCAAGACGATCTTTCAGGACAAAAGTCCCGCCTCGTCGCGCCCGGTTGCCCGGGTCGTTCGTTAACACGTTATCTAGTCGGCACCGCTTTGCAAGCCGCCACCTTGCCGCGCCGCCACAACCACTGGTTCCCTTGCGCCCGGTGATGCCAGAGGCTCATGATGGCTGCCCGACAGGTTGACGACAAAATGTTGCTTAAGCAACCTTTTCAACAGTCGTTATATCGTATAATCACTGCGCCGGGAATGGCACGATCGTCGTAGGCCGGCGATCGGCATCAAGCACCAACGGAAGGATCGAAGCCTTGCGCACGCAGGTCGTGATCATCGGCAGCGGACCGTCGGGCCTGTTGCTCGGACAGTTGCTCCATACCTACGGCATCGACAACGTCATCGTCGAACGCAAGGACCGCGACTACATTCTCGGCCGCATCCGTGCCGGCGTGCTCGAACAGGGCACGGTGCGCCAGCTCGAGCAGGTCGGCGCCGCCGGACGCCTGCATCGCGAAGGCCTCATCCACGACGGCATCGAGCTGCTGTTCGACGGTGTCCGCCACCGCATCGACATGAAGGAAGCGACTGGCGGCCAGACGGTGACCGTCTACGGCCAGACCGAGGTCACCCATGACCTGATGGACGTGCGCGTCGCCGCCGGCCTTCAGACCATCTACGACGCCGATCAGGTCACCCCGCTCGATTTCGACGGCGCATCGCCGCGCGTGACCTATCTCAAGGACGGCGTCACCCACGAGATCGCCTGTGACTACATCGCCGGTTGTGACGGCTTTCATGGCATCAGCCGCCAGAGCGTGCCGGCCGACGCCATCAAGCAGTTCGAGCGCGTCTATCCGTTCGGCTGGCTCGGTGTCCTGTCCGAAACGCCGCCGGTATCGCCGGAGCTGATCTATGCGCGCCATGCGCGCGGCTTTGCGCTGTGCTCGATGCGTTCGCTGACCCGCAGCCGCTACTATGTGCAGTGCAGCCTCGAGGACCATGTCGACAACTGGTCCGACGATCAGTTCTGGGACGAGCTGCGCCGCCGCCTCGATCCGGAGGCGGCGGAAGCCCTGGTCACCGGCCCGTCGATCGAGAAGAGCATCGCGCCGCTGCGCAGCTTCGTCGCCGAGCCGATGCGGTTCGGGCGCCTGTTCCTTGCCGGCGACGCCGCCCACATCGTGCCACCGACCGGCGCCAAGGGCCTCAACCTCGCCGCCAGCGACGTGCACTATCTCGCCGAGGCGCTGCGCGAGGTCTACGCCGACAAGTCCAACGCCGGCATCGACGCCTATTCCGCCCGCGCGCTGGCGCGCGTCTGGAAGGCCGAGCGCTTCTCATGGTGGATGACGTCGATGCTGCACCGCTTCGACGACACCGACGAGTTCAGCTCGCGCATCCAGATCGCCGAGCTCAACTATCTCGTCAGCTCGCGCGCGGCGACGACGTCGCTGTCGGAAAATTACGTCGGCCTGCCCTACTGATCTGTCCGTCGGCGGTTATGCCGCCGGCGCTTTCATCGTTTTCGCCAGCATGTCGGTCGCATCGGCAATCGCCTGCCCGTCGCCTCGCACGCGGGTGAGGGTCAGTGCACCTTCCAGCGCCGAGATCGCCAGCACCGACAGCTTGCGCGCGTCGCTGCGCGTGAAGCCATCGCGCAACAGCGCCTTCGCGACGATGCCGGTCCATGCGTCGAACGCCGCACGGCCCGCGGCCGTCAACTCCGCCGATTCCGGCACGGTTTCCAGCAGCGTCGTGGTGATCGGGCAGCCGTCGCGAAAGCGCGACTGCGCCATCCAGCCCTGCAGCAGGCCGCCATAAGCCTTGATCATCGCGGCCGCCGACGGCGTCTCTGCCGCCAGCCGCTCCAGCGTCGCGGTGACACGATCGCCAGCGAAACGCACGGCGGCCTCGCCGATCTCGTCCTTGCCACCCGGAAAGTAGTGATAGAGCGAACCTTTCGGCGCGCCGCTGACCGCGGCGATCTCGTTGATGCCGGTCGCGGCGAAGCCGCGGCGCCGAAACAACATCGCCGCCGCGGCAACAATCGCATCGCGATGTTTCGGCTGTGCTCCCACCGCCGGCCCCTCCTCTTGATTCGATCTCCTGATTATATAGACTGGTCTAATTAGAAAGGGAAAGCGCGCCGATGGACGACAGCCACGTGCCCGAGGGATTTGCCCGCCATTTCCGGAAGAGTCCGCTGACCGATCCATGGGAGCCGCTCTATTCGAAGCGCACCGAGACGGCGATCATCATCGGCCTGCGGCTCGCGACCGCCCATACCAACTCGCGCGGGCTGGTGCATGGCGGCCTTATCGCGGCGCTCGCCGACAATGCCATGGGCCTGAGCTGCGGGCTGGCGCTGACCGAACCGCGCCCGCTCGTCACCATCAACCTCGGCGTCGACTTCCTCGGCTCCGCTGCCAGCGGACAGTGGCTGCAGGTCGACACCAATTTCGTCAAGGCCGGCGGCTCGATCTGCTTCGCGCAAAGCCTCGTCACCGCCGACGGCACGCCATGCGCCCGCGCCAACGCCACCTTCAAGGTGCTCAAGCCCGAGCGGACGGCGGCCTAGCGTGACGAAACCACCGAGCACGGGCATTGCGCCGCGATGCCAAGGACGCAGGGACGCTGTTCGCCTTCTGCATGCTCGCACCGCGCAGACACGCACGACCACTCGCTGGCGCGCGGCCAATGGAGCCTCGCCATAACGCCTCCCGCCATCAGGCGGGCTGAATCAGAGCCGCGCGGATTCCCTTTGAATAAAGAGCCTAGCGCCCGCCGAAGCGCCAGTCGCATGTCGCGACGATGAGATCGACAAACGCCCGCACCTTCGCGGACAGCAGCCGTGATGCCGGATACACCACATGGATCGGCCGCGCCGGCGGCTCGAAAGCCCGCAGCACCGTGCGCAACCGGCCGTCGCGGATTGACTCCTGCGCCTGGTAGGCGAGGACCATGGTCAGGCCGCCCCCCTGCTCCGCATGCCATACGCCGGCCTCGGCGCTGTTGGTGATGTAGCGCGGCGTCGTCGCGATACGGATCTGCTGGCCGTCCTGGTGGAAGCGCCACTCGTTCGACGGCAGTACCGCCGAACAGTGAATGATATCGTGGCTGCGGATATCCGCAGGCACCGCCGGCTCACCGCGGCGCGCAAGATAGTCCGGCGACGCCACGACAAGGCGATCCATGTCGCCGACGTTTTTCGCGACCACGCTGGAATCCGGCAGGTGCCCGATCCGCACCGCGGCATCGACCCCCTCGTCGATAAGGTTGACCGTGCGGTCCGACAACCGCAGTTCGCCGGTGACATCAGGATAGCGTCGCAGATATTCCGACATCAGCGGATTGACATGCAGGCGCCCGAACATCAGCGGCGCCGACACCACGAGATGGCCGGACGGGCGGGTGCGGTCGGCACGCGCCGCGCCTTCGGCCTCCTCGACGTCGGCGAGAATCCGCCGCGCCCGGACGAGGTAGTGCTCGCCGATGTCGGTCAGCGCGACCGACCGGGTGGTGCGCTGCAGCAGCCGCGCGCCGACGCGCTCCTCCAGCGCCGCCACGAGCCGCGTCACCGCCGACGGCGATAGCCGCAGCTTGCGGGCCGCCGGCGCGAACCCCTTGAGATCCGCCACTGCGACAAAGGCTTCCATGGCTTCGATACGATCCATGGCATTATTTCATATTAAGCAACAATGTAGTGTCAATGCCACCAATTGCAGCAAATCGAGGTTTTATCCATCTTTGTGGGCAGGAAGCGGCACCAGGAGACCAGCCATGGACGGTAGCTTCGCCATATCCAGCGACATCGCCTTCACTCCGACGGTGAAGGCGATCCAGAGCCGCAAGGGCTCGCGCCGGGCCTATCAGAACCAGGAGGAGAACGGCGGCTGGGAAACCGAGATCACCGATGATCTCGCCGCCTTCATCTCCGAACAGATCAGCATTTTCTTCGCCACCGCCAACGCGGCGGGGCAGCCTTACATCCAGCACCGCGGCGGACCGCCCGGCTTCATCCGCATCCTCGACCGCAAGCGGCTGGCGTTCGCCGATTTCAGCGGCAACCGGCAGTACATCAGTCTCGGCAATCTGCAGGACAATCCCAAGGCCTACATTTTCCTGATCGACTACGTGCACCGCCGCCGGGTGAAGATCTGGGGCGAGGCGAAGGTGATCGAGGACGATCCGGAACTGCTGCGCCAGTTGATGCCGGACGGCTACAAGGCCCGCCCCGAGCAGGTGATCGTGTTCACGGTCGGCGCGTGGAGCGCCAACTGCCCGCAGCACATTCCGCAGCGCTTCGATGCCCCCGATGTCGCCAAGGTGCTTGCTGCGCGCGAGGCTCGCATCGCCGAGCTCGAAGCCGAGGTGGCGGCGCTCAAGGGTGAGACAACCGCCAGACCACCCGCTACGGCTTGACGCGATGGGTCAGGCCGACAGCTTCTCCCAACGGTGCTCGGGATAGAATTGCACCATCATCCGATCGACATAGCGCAGCAGGTTCGGAAACTGCAGCGCCTGCTGACGCAATGGCGAATCGAAGAACGGCGTCAGCAGGCCGGCGAGCGCGGCGAACGCCGTCGCATCGACGCCGCACGGGCGATCGCCGAACAGGTACGGCGTGTCGCCGAGCATCACCGACAGGGCCGACAGCGAGCGCACGCCGAGCATGACGATCTCCTCCGGCGTATGACGGGCGAGACCTGCGATCCGCATGGTTTCCGCGACCTGCGCCTGGACATCCCGGCGCAGGCTGTCCCGCACCGCCTCGGGCGCGTTGTCGAAGAACCGCGCCGGCCCCTTCTCGAAATTCTCCGCCAGCATCCAGCGGGCGAAGCCGGACGCCCAGTTGAAGTGATTTTCGATCATGCGCTCGAGCGCCCAGGCCTCCGCGCGCTGCCGCGCATCCAGCGCCGCGTCGAGGTCCATCCCGTAGGCCTGCTCGATATGGAGGCGGATGAAGGTAGAATCGGCCACCAGGGCATCGCCGTCGGCGATATAGGGAAGCTGTCCTTTCGGTGAGCTGTCCCGCATCCCCTGCTGCTTGATATAAGGTAGTCCTGCCAGTCGAAGTTGCACTTCGGTCTTGGTGACATAGGGGCTGACTTCAGGCAGGCCGAAGCCGGGGCCGATACCGTAGAGCGTGATCATGGCAGGCATCCTTGCGCGTTGAAAAGATGCCGTTTTCTAGCTACCCCCTGCTGCCACCATTCTGTCAGCAGTGATCACGAGGGATCGATGCGCCGCGCCGACCGGCTGTTCCAGATCATCCAGGTGCTGCGGCGCAGCCGCCGCCCGATCACGGCCGACGCCATCGCCGGGGAACTTGAAACCTCCAAACGCACGATCTATCGCGACATCGCGACCCTGATGGCGCAGCGCGTGCCGATTCGCGGCGAGGCCGGTACCGGCTATGTGCTGGACAAGGGCTACGACCTGCCGCCCCTGATGCTGACACCGGACGAGATCGAAGCCGCCGTGCTCGGCGCCCAGTGGGTCGCGGGCCGCGCCGATGCCGTGCTGGCCACCGCCGCCCGCGACCTCATCGCCAAGATCGCGCAGACCGTGCCGGAGCGATTGCGGCCGCTGGTGCTGGAGCCCGCGAGCCGCACGCCACCGCAGTGGAACGGGCCGGCCGACGCCGTCGACGTGGTGCGGCTGCGCGCGCACATCCATGCCGGCCGCAAGCTCCACCTGCACTATCGCGACGAGCGGGAGCGCGACAGCGCGCGCACGGTCTGGCCGATCGCCATCGGCTATCTCGACACCGTGCGGCACCTGGTGGCCTGGTGTGAGCTGCGCCGCGACTTTCGCAGCTTCCGGGTCGATCGCATCCGGCAGGCGGAGTTCCTCGACGACAAGTATCCCGAGCGCCGCGCCGCCCTGCAGGCGCGGTGGATCGCGACGATGCCCCGCCGCCGCCAGCTCGCGAGGCACGCATGACCGACACCCCCAGCCCTTGCCAGTCGTGCGGCGCCTGCTGCGCCTATTCGGCGAACTGGCCGCGCTTCACCATCGAGGAGGACGAGGCGCTCGATCTCATCCCCGCCCATCTTGTCAACGACAGGCAATCGGGGATGCGTTGCGAGGGCGAGCGCTGCTGCGCACTGGCGGGCAAGATCGGTGAAGCGACGGCCTGTACCATCTATGCGGTCAGGCCCGAGGTCTGCCGGACATGCGAGCCGGGCGATCCGGAATGCAGGATGGCACGGCGCAGATACGGACTGGCCGATCTGCCATCGAACGATTGATGCAAGACCCGCTCAGGCGGTGACGGGCGCCGCCGCGTCGGCCTCGATCTCGAGGTCGTCGTCGACATCGTCCATCGCCGGCATCGGGCTCAGCGGCGCCGTCGACAGCGTGATCGACTTGCGATGCGCGGCAGGCGCGGGTCTCGCAGCCGGCGCCTGACGCGAGATCGCGAACAGCGTCGCGCCGGCCCGACCTCCCCACTGCTGCAGATCGCGCTCGCCGCAGCTCGCCGCGATCGCCACCCCAAGGGCATGGAGATGGCTGCGGCGATAGCAGTAGAGCGCGAGCATCGCGCGGATCTCGGGCGAAACGGTATCCACGAGGGAAGGCAAGCCGTTTTCGTTCGACCGGTACAGCTGCCCCAGCAGATCATCGCCGACGGGACAGGCATCATTTTCAAAAGCGACGCGTCCAGACCACATTGCGAGTTCTCCTGCTCCGAGAATGCAATGTGAAATGCTAACGACCAGTTAACCAATGAACATGGGAACCAGTCTTTCAGCGTTTTGTTCGCTAAGTATTAGGTTTCGACGAAGGTCGCGGCATCCTGCAGATTCGCCCGATTCGTACGATAACTGTTCGCGGCGTGTTCCCCATCAGCGAATCCGAACGAGATGCCGCACACCACGCGGCGGTCGTCGCCAAGGCCGAAATGATGCCGCACAAGGTCCGACTGCCCGGCGAGTGCGGCCTGCGGAATGGTCGCTACCCCGAGCGCCTGGGCCGCCAGCATGAAGTTGCTGACATAGCCGCCGCAGTCCACGGCGCCATAGACGCCGAGCGCCTCGTCCGACGAAATGATCGCCACATGTGGCGCGCCGAACAGCTTGAAGTTCTGCAGCGACTGGCGGCGGTAGCCCTCCTTGTCACCGCGGGCGATGCCGAGCGCGTTGTAGAGCTGGAACCCGCTCTCGCGCCGGCGATCGAGATAGACGCCGCGATACTCGCGCGGGAACGGAAAATCGGAATGCACGTCGTGGGCCGTTGTCGCCGCATCAGCTGCGGCATAGATCGCATCGCTGAAACGGCGCGCCGCCGCGCCGCTGGCGACGATCACCTGCCAGGGCTGGCTGTTGCACCAGGACGCGGTGCGCTGCGCCGCGGCCAGGATGCGTTCGATGGTGGCGCGCGGCACCGGATCGGAACGAAAAGCGCGACAGGAATAGCGCTCGGCGAGCAGCGCCTCGATCACCTCGATGCGCCCGGCAGATGAAGTCGTCATGGATGATCCCTGAACTGGAGCGTTTTCAGGCGAAGTGGATATCGATTCGCGTGAAGACAACGCGTCAAATCAAATTGAGAGCCTCGTTTCGATGCGATCGAAACGAGGCTTTCACTCAGCGGCCCTTGGTCGGAATCTGGTTGAACGGCACGTCCTTGTCGACCCGGATATCGCCGGGCAGGCCAAGCACCCGTTCCGCGATGATGTTGCGCAGGATTTCGTCGGTGCCGCCAGCGATACGGTCGGACGGCGAGCGCAGCAGCATCGACTGGAACTGACCGGCCGCCTCGGCGACCTTCGGATCGGTCAGAACGCCGGCTGCGCCCTGCAGATCCGCGGCATAGGCCGCGATGTCCTGCAGCATCGAGCCGGAAACCAGCTTGCCGATCGAATTCTCCGGCCCGGGCCGCTCGCCCCGCGACAGCGCCGAGATCGAACGATAGCTGGTGTACTTCAGGCCGCTGGTCCGCACCGCCCAGTTGGCGAGTTTCGAGCGCACCGCACGGTCGTCGAGTGCCGGTCCGTCCTCCAGCATCAGGTCGCTGCAGAACGCGAACATCTCCGGAAAACCGGTGGCGACCCGTGCGCCGATCGACATGCGCTCGTTCATCAGCGTCGTCAGCGACACGTTCCAGCCATCGTTGACCGCGCCAAGCCGCTGTGCATCAGGGATCCGCACATTGGTGAAGTAGACCTCGTTGAACTCCTGCTGGCCGTTGGCCTGCTTGATCGGCCGCACCTCGACGCCCGGGCTTTTCATGTCGAGGAAGAACATCGTCAGCCCCTTATGCTTGGGCTGCGACGGATCGGTGCGGGTGATCAGGATGCCATAGTCCGAATAGTGCGCCCCGCTGGTCCAGATCTTCTGGCCGTTGATGATCCAGTCATCACCGTCGCGCTCCGCGCGGGTGCGCAGCCCCGCGACGTCGGAGCCGGCGGACGGCTCGGAGAACAGCTGGCACCAGATGTGCTCGCCTGAGGCGAGCTTGGGCAGGTAATGCTGCTTCTGCGCCTCGCTGGCATAGGCCATCATGGTCGGGCCGCACATGCCCTGACCGATCAGGAAGACGCCGGCAAGCTTGTCGTAGACGCCCTCTTCCTGCTGCCAGATGACGCGCTCGATCGGCGACGCGCCGCGGCCGCCATACTCCTTGGGCCAGTGCAGGCAGGCCCAGCCACCTTCCGCCTTCTTCTTCTGCCAGGCCTTGGAGGCCTCGATGATGTTGCCGCGCTCCAGCGAGATGCGGCCGACCGACGGGCGCGACAGCTCGGCCTCGAGCTCCTTCGGGGCATTGGCGTCGATCCAGTCGCGCGCCAGCTTGCGGAAAGCGGCTTCCTGCGGAGTATCGTCGAAATTCATGAGCTTGATCCTCGATTATCTCAGGCGGCGTTGCGGGTGCGCATGCGGTCGATCAGCAGGTCTTCCCAGTACGACTGGCTGCCGAGCACGAGCGCGAGCGCATTGGAGCGCCGGTAGTAAAGGTGACAGTCGAACTCCCAGGTGAAGCCCATGCCTCCGTGAACCTGAATGTTGTTCTTCGAACAGTGCTGGAACGCCTGCGTTGCGCTGATGCGCGCGGTCGCAGCCGCCTCTGGCAGCTCTGCCGCATTGGTCGAGAGCGCCCAGGCGCCATAATAGGCGTTGGAGCGCGCCAGCGTCGCCGACACGTACATATCGGCGAGCAGATGCTTGACCGCCTGGAACGAGCCGATCGGCCGGCCGAAGGCGATGCGGTCGAGCGCGTAGTCGCGCCCCATCTCGAGCGACCGGTCGGCGCCGCCGACCTGTTCGAACGCCATCAGCACCGCGGCGCGGTCGAGGACGCGCATCAGCGTGCTCCAACCCTCGCCACTGGCGCCGAGCGGCTCGGCCTCGCAATTGTCGAACACGATCTCGGCCTGGTTGCGGCTGGGATCGACGTTGGCCAGCGTCTTGCGGCTGACACCCTTGCCCTTGAGGTCGACGATGAACAGCCCGACGTCGGTCTCGCGCCCGGTCGCGCCGGTGCGCGCGGCCACGATGGCGATGTCGGCGAGGTCGCCGTCAGCGACCGGGATCTTGGTGCCGCTGAGCTTGCCGTTGCTGACAACCGTCTTGACCGCCTTCGGCGACGGATTGCCCGGACCTTCGAACAGCGCCAGCGTACCGATGGTATCGCCCGACGAGATGCCGGGCAGCAGACGGCGCTTCTGCTCGTCGCTGCCGGCGAGCATGATCGCTTCGGCCGCCAGATAGATCGACGACGAGAACGGCACCGGCGCCAGCGCCCGCCCCATCTCTTCGGCGATCACACAGAGTTCGAGATGGCCCGCGCCGGAGCCGCCGAACTCCTCGGGGATCGCAACCCCGAGGAAGCCCATCCCGGCAAGCCCCTTCCACAGGGCCCGGTCGAAAGGCGCGCCGCCTTCGAGCACGGCTCGCACCGCCTTGGGCGAAGAATGTTCGGCGAGGTAGCGCCGCGCCTCGTCGCGCAGTTGCTTCTGTTCGTCGGAAAAATCGAAATTCATGGTCAGGCCCTTGTCTGCTCTTCTTGTCGGGACTTGCGGAACGATGACGTCAGGTGATCACCAGGACGTCGGCGGCGGGTGGATTGGCATAGAGCCGCTCGACCAGGGCGGCACGGCGTTCGAGGCCGGCGCGCTGGTTGATGTAGCCCTTGTCGGTCAATTCATTGCCGTCGATCGACGGCGGCTCGGCCATCAGCAGGGCGCGCGCGATGCGCAGGCTGCTGACGCAATTGACCGCGGTGTTGTGCGCCTGCAGGCCTTGCCGCACGCGCTCGATCACGGCCGGATGGGCGATCACCGCGTCCATGGTGGCCGTCATGTCGCCGATCAGCCGGCGGCAGGCATCGAGGTTCGGCCAGATCAGCAAGCCGATCGTGTCACGGTCCTGTCCCGTGACCAGCGCGTCCTGCACCACCGGCGACGTCGCCGCGATGGCATCGGTTCGCAGTGCGCCGACCTGCACGAACGTGCCGGTCGTCAGCTTGAAGTCCTCGACAATGCGGCCGGAGAAGATCAGACCCTGGACCGGATCGTCCGGATCGACGAACACCGCGGCGTCGCCGATGCAGTAAAAGCCCTCGTCGTCGAACGCCGCCGCGGTGAGATCAGGACGGCCGTAATAGCCCGGCGTGACGTTGACACCACGCAGCCGCAGCTCGTATTTCGGCCCCACCGGAACGAGCTTGAGCTCGACCCCCGGGAACGGCAGGCCGATCAGCCCGACGCGCTCGGTGTCCCAGTAGGTTCCGGTCGCCGTCGGCGCGGTCTCGGTCGAGCCCCAGCCGGTGTAAAACACGATGCGCTCGCCGGTGGTGCGCACCGCCAGCGCCTGCATGCGCTCATAGAGATCGTCGGGCAGCCGCGCGCCACCGTAGGCCATGAGGCCGAGGTTCTTGAAAAAGCTGCGGCACAGCACCTCGTCCTTTTCCATGGCGGAGGCGAGCGCGGCGTAGCCGGCGGGGACGTTGGCGTAATAGGTCGGCGAGATCTCGCGCAGGTTGCGAAGCGTCTCGTCGAATTGACCGGGCAGCGGGCGGCCGTCGTCGATGTACAGCGTGCCGCCCTCGACCAGAACCGGATTGAACAGCGCGTTGCCGCCCATGGTGTGGTTCCACGGCATCCAGTCGAGAAAGACGGATTCGACGCTTCCGGGCTCGCGCGGCCGGGTCTGCATCATCATCGCCGCGTTGGCGCACATCATCTGCTGGGTGTTGATGACCGCCTTGGGCATGCCGGTCGACCCGGACGTGAACAGCAGCTTGCCGACGGTCTGCGGCGTGATGCGGGCGATGGATTCCGCTACGGCAGAGGTCACCGGCGTCGCCGCCAGATCGGCATAGGCCCGGCCCGGCACCGTCGTCGGCGGACGCTGCACATGGATCACGGTCACGCCGTCGAGATCGAGTGCGGCCAGCGCCTTGTCGAAGGTTGGACCGTCCTGCACCATCACAACGGCGGGGCGGATCAGGTCGAAGATGTATTTGAGCTTGGCATGGTCCTGGCTCATCAGCGAATAAGCCGGCGAGATCGGCGCCACCGGAATGCGCGCCTGCATCGCGGCCTGGGTCATCAGTGCATGTTCGATGGAATTGCCGCTGAGGATGGCGATCGGTCGTTCATCTGCAATCGCGAGATCGAGCAGTGCCTGGGTCAGCGCGTCCACGGTGCGCTTGGCCTCGCCATAGGACACCTTCAGCCACTGCCGCTCAGCGCCGCGGCGCTGCGCCAGCCAGACATGGTGCGGGCGCTCGCTCGCCCAGCGCGCCAGCGCCTCCGGGATATGACGGGCATAGGGCTGCAGCGGCACGCGGGACTTGAGCACGATCACGCCGTCTGAACGGCGGTCGACATCGATGTCGCGCTTCATCCAGTTGATCTTGCGGAAGGCGGGCTTTTGCAGCGCCGCCGCAGTCATGGCTTCCATCGGTCCTCCCCGGATCCAGCCCGCTGCCCTCGTTCTTCGAGGCTGTCGTGCGTGTCGGGCCTTACATATTGCGATAGACGGGCTTCCTCTTCTCCAGGAAGGCACGGATGCCTTCCCTGAAATCCTCCGACCGGCTGGTCAGCACCTGGTTGCGATCTTCCATCGCGATCACGGCCTCGAGCGAGGCAGCATCGACGCTGACATTGAGACAATCCTTCGACAGCCGCAGGCCGAGCGGAGATGCCGCCAGCATGGCCTCGACATAGGGCGCCGCAGCCGCCTCCAGCGCACCATCCGCGACCACCTCGGACACGAGGCCGACCGCGAGCGCGCGTTCCGCCGCGATGAAGCGCCCGGTCAGGATCAGCTCAGAGGCGATCGACACGCCGACGAGGCGCGGCAGGAAATAGCTGGTGCCGATGTCGCAACCGCCGAGGCCGAGGCGGATGAACGCGCAGTTCATCCGCGCCGATGTCGCCGCGATGCGGATGTCGGCGGCCAGCGCCAGCGCGAAGCCGCCGCCGGACGCCGCGCCCTGCACCAGCGCGACGATCGGCTGCGGACAGCGCCGCATCAGCATGACGATGTCGGCGATGCTCCGCTGATGCGCCAGCGCTTCGGCGACACTGGCCGGCGGCGCATCGGCCGGCCGGCGTTGCATGGCTTCCTTGAGGTCGAGCCCGGCGCAGAACGCCCGGCCCGCCCCCGACAGCACGACGACGCGTGTCTGCTCGTTGCGCGCAAGTCCGGCGAAGTAAGCCCTCAACGCCTCGACCATCGCGGTATCGAGAGCATTGAGGCTGTCCGGGCGATTGAGCATTACCCGGTCCACTCCATCGGCATGCGTGACCCGCAGCGGCGCGTCGGTCATGCGTTTCGCTCCTACTTCGGCGCCATGCGGATCGCGCCGTCAAGGCGGATGGTCTCGCCGTTGATCATCGAATTCTCGACAATGTGCACGGCCAGCGCGCCGTACTCTTCCGGCTTGCCGAGGCGGGCCGGATGCGGCACCTGCTTGCCGAGACTGTCCCGAGCTTCCTCGCTCAGCCCCATCAGCAGCGGGGTCAGGAACAGGCCCGGCGCGATGGTGTTGACGCGGATCAGCAGGCTCGAGAGGTCACGCGCCACCGGCAGGGTGAGACCGACGATGCCGCCCTTCGACGCCGAATAGGCCGCCTGACCGATCTGACCATCGAACGCCGCGACGCTCGCCGTATTGATAATGACGCCGCGCTCCTCGCCGACCGGCGGCAGCGACTGCGCCCGCTCCGCCATCAGGCGGATGCAGTTGAAGGTGCCGATCAGGTTGACGCGGATGACCCGCGAGAACTGGTCGAGCGGATACGGGCCGTTCTTGCCGACGGTCTTGGCCGCGCCGCCGATGCCGGCGCAGTTGACCAGCACGCGCGCCACGCCATGGGCGGCTTCCGCCTTGGCCAGCGCCGCCTTGACGTCATTCTCGTCGGCGACGTCGCCGACCAGCGCAACACCCTTGAGTTCGGCCGCGATCTTCTCGGCGTTCTCCTTGTTGACGTCGAGCACGGCCACCCTGGCGCCCTTGGCGGCCATCGCGCGCGCGGTTGCGGCGCCGAGTCCCGAGCCACCGCCGGTGACGATGACGGCTACGTCTTTCAGATCCATGGTAGTGCCTTTCTATCAGGTTGGACTTTACGAAGCGGCCTGCCGCCAGGCGGCAAGGATGTCGGAGATCGTGGTCGGCGGTACCGCGGCCGGCCCCTGGATGGCGGAGGCTGTCCGTGAGAACCGTGGCGCCGGCGCCGGCTGCACGTAGCCGGCATGTTCGACGAAGGTGCGCCGCGCCGCAAGATGGGGATGGGACGGCGCCTCGAACAGCCCGACCGCCGCGGCGGCGCAGGCGTCGGAGCCTTCGAGAATCGCGCACCACTCGTCGCGAGTCCTGGTCTTGAACACGGCCGCGAGCTTGTCCTGCAGCTCCGGCCAGCGCGCGCGATCCATCTGCGCGTCGAACGCCGGATCATCGAGGCCGGCCAGCCGGCGCAGCTCGGCATAGAACTGCGGCTCGATCGCCCCGATCGAGATGTAACGGCCATCGGCGCATTCATAGGGGCGATAGAAGTGCGCGCCGCCGTCCAGCATGTTGGTGCGCGGCTGATCGGTCCAGCGCTTGAGCGCATGCATGCTGTGGAACATCGACAGCATCAGCGACACGCCGTCGCACATCGCCACGTCCACGACCTGTCCTTTGCCGGAGGTGCGCGCCTCGATCACGGCCGCGAGCACGCCGACCACCAGGAACAGCGCACCGCCGCCGTAGTCGCCGACGAGATTGAGCGGCGACACCGGCTCGCCGCTGGATGCCCGGAACGAATCCAGCGCACCAGTGATCGCGATGTAGTTGATGTCATGGCCGGCGGCCTGGGCCAGCGGGCCGTCCTGCCCCCAGCCGGTCATGCGGCCATAGACCAGGCGCGGATTGCGCTTCAGCGTCTCGTCGGGGCCGAGCCCGAGCCGCTCCATCACCTGCGGCCGGAAGCCTTCGAGCAGCACGTCGGCGGCGGCGATGAGATCGAGTGCCTGCGCGGCATCGGCCGGCGTCTTGAGATCGAGTTCGACGATTCGGCGCCCACGATTGACGAAGTCACGGTTGTCGCGCTTGCCGGCGCCGCGCCGCACGACAGAGACGATGTCCGCGCCCATGTCCGACAGCATCATCGCGGCGAACGGCCCGGGGCCGATCCCCGCGAACTCGACCACCCGCACGCCGGTCAGCGGCCCGGATGCCGCGCTCGTCTTTCCCACTCGAGACCTCCTGTTTCATTTTCTTGTCGTTCGGCTTTGTCGCCGCTACGGCCGGCGCTGCCGACCTTCAGTTTCTCGCCGCGGCGCGCCGTCGCTCCGGCTGCAGCATGCCGCCGAGCAGCGTGTCCGTCATATAATCGATGTACTGTCGGCGAACCTCATCGGTGATCTCGCCGACGCCCGCGGCACGTGCCATCGCGTGGCGGGCGTGGAACAGATGGTCGCATGCGCCGATCAGGTGGGTATAGAAGAACACCGGCTCGACCGGTTTGAACTCGCCGGCCGCCACGCCTTCTTCGAGCAGCCGCCGCTGGAAGTCGAGCAGAGGCCTGACAAAGAATTGTGACACCGAGGCTGCCGCCTTCTCGGAGCTGTCATGCAGCAGCAAATGCAGCAACCGGTTCATATAGGGAAAGCGATAGTACGCGTTGACGATGCCGGCGATGTGGAGCTTGAGCTTTTCGGTCGGCGAGATCGGCTGCTGCAGCAGGTACTTCAGGTGCGAGACCTGCACCTCGGCGTCGCGCGCGAGCAGCGCCAGCAGCAGGCCTTCCTTGTTGCCGTAATGATATTTGACGAGAGCTGCGTTGACGCCGGACTTCTGGGCGAGATCGCTCAGCGACACGTCGGTGGAATTGCGCTCGATCATCAGTTCGCTGACCGCTTCGAGCAGTTTTTCCGCCGTCGCATTGCGCTGCGGCTGCGATCTCGCCGGCGCGTCTGCGTTCACACCCGGTGCCATTCGCGGTTCCATTTCTTCCCGTGCGCAACTGCATTTTGCGCTTGGTGGAATGTCGCTTGTCGCGACATCGATCATCTGCGCCGACAAGTTAATTGATTGATTGACTAAGTCTAGCCTCGTCTTTTTAATTCGGCCAACCCAAACCAGAATCCAACAACCAGGGAGAAGAAGAATGGCCGAAGCCTACATCGTCGCAGCAGCGCGCACCGCGGGCGGGCGCAAGGGGGGCCGCCTCGCCGGCTGGCACCCGGCCGATCTCGCCGCCGTGGTGCTGGATTCGCTGGTCGAGCGCACCGGCGCTGATCCCGCCCTGGTCGAAGACGTCATCATGGGCTGCGTGATGCAGGCCGGCGAGCAATCCAACAACATCGCGCGCAACGCCATCATGGCGTCGAAGCTGCCGGAAAGCGTGCCCGGCACCTCGATCGACCGGCAGTGCGGCTCGTCGCAGCAGGCGCTGCACTTCGCCGCACAGGCGGTGATGTCCGGCGCAATGGACGTGGTGATCGCCGCCGGCGTCGAGAGCATGACGCGCGTGCCGATGGGCCTCGCCTCGTCGCTGCCGGCGAAGAACGGCTTCGGGCACTACAAGAGCCCGAACATGGAGCAGCGCTATCCCAACATCCAGTTCAGCCAGTTCACCGGCGCTGAAATGATGGCAAAGAAGTACGATCTGGATAAGGAGGCCCTCGACCGGTATTCTTTCGAGAGCCATCAGCGCGCGATCGCGGCGACCCAGGCGGGGGCCTTCAAGGACGAAATCGTGCCGGTCGCCATCACCCGCGCCGACGGCTCGACCGACATCCACCAGATCGACGAGGGCATCCGTTTCGATGCCACCCTCGACGGCATCCGCGGCGTCAAGCTGATCACCGAGGGCGGCCGCCTCACCGCCGCGAGCGCCAGCCAGATCTGCGACGGCGCCTCCGGCGTCATGGTGGTCAACGAGAACGGCCTCAAGGCGCTCGGCGTCAAGCCGATGGCGCGTATCCATCACATGACCATGATCGGGCACGATCCGGTGATCATGCTGGAGGCCCCGCTACCGGCGACGCACCGTGCATTGAAGAAAGCCGGCATGTCCATCGACGACATCGACCTGTTCGAGGTCAACGAGGCCTTCGCCTCGGTGCCGACCGCATGGCTGAAGGACACCGGCGCCGATCCGGCGAAGCTCAACGTCAACGGCGGCGCTATCGCGCTGGGACATCCGCTCGGCGGCTCCGGCACCAAGCTGATGACGACGCTTTTGCATGCGCTGAAGCAGCGCAACAAGCGCTACGGATTGCAGACCATGTGCGAGGGCGGCGGCATGGCCAACGTCACCATCGTCGAGCGGCTCTGAGCCTGGTCGACAAGGGCGGGTCGAACGACCCGCCCTTTTTGTTTGCCGAGACTTGTTTGCCAAGACTCGTTTGCCACGACCGCCGCACACCAACCAATGCGCGCCAACGAGCGGCTGAAGCCGCCGGATCTTCCAGGAAACGTCAGGGAACACGCATGAGCCACCCGTCGCTGCACGCCCGCACCACGCCCGACAAGATCGCCTACCGCATGGCCGCATCGGGCGACGCCATCACCTACCGCCAGCTCGATGAACACTCGAATCAGGGCGCGCAGCTGTTTCGCTCGCTCGGCCTCAAGGCCGGCGACCATGTCGCGCTGCTGATGGAGAATTCGCTCGCATTCATGGAGATCTGCTGGGCGGCGCAGCGCAGCGGCCTCTACTATACCGCGATCAGCCGCTACCTGACCGCCGACGAGATCGCCTACATCATCAGGGATTGCGGCGCCCGCGTCATGATCACCTCGGAGAAATGCGTCGACGCCGTCGCCCCGCTGCTCGCGGGCGCCGATCCGGCGACCTCGTTCTACATGACCGGCACGCCACACCCCGGTTTCCGCTCCTGGGACAAGGCCATCGCAGAACAGCCGACAACGCCGATCTCCGACGAGGTCGCCGGCTACGACATGCTGTATTCGTCCGGCACCACCGGCCGGCCGAAGGGCATCAAGCGCGAGGCGACAGGCGACGCCATCGACAAGCCCAATCCGTTCCTGCGCTTCCTGTGTGCCGACATGTGCGGCATGTCCAGCGACACGATCTACCTGTCGCCGGCGCCGCTGTATCACGCAGCTCCCCTGCGCTTCAACATGATGGTCGGCGTGCTCGGCGGCACATCGATCATCATGGAATCGTTCGATGCCGAGACCTTTCTGCGCCTTGTGCAGGAGCACCGCGCGACCCAGAGCCAGCTCGTCCCCACCATGTTCGTGCGCATGCTGAAACTACCCGACGAGGTGCGCGCACGCTACGACGTGTCATCGCTCAAGGGCGCGATACATGCGGCAGCGCCCTGCCCGGTCGACGTCAAGGCGCGGATGATCGAATGGTGGGGGCCGATCCTGATCGAGTACTATGCCGGCTCGGAAGGCAACGGCGTGACCGTCAGCACCTCGGCGGAGTGGCTGTCCCATCGCGGCACCGTCGGTCGCGCGGTGGTCGGCAAGATCAGGATCCTCGACGAGAACGACGAGGAGGTGCCCACGGGAGAAATCGGCACCGTGTACTTCGCCGACGCGCCGCAGTTCGCCTATCACAACGATCCGGACAAGACGAAGCGGGCCTACAATTCAAGGGGCTGGTCGACGCTCGGCGATGTCGGCTATGTCGACGAAGGCGGCTACCTCTATCTCACCGACCGCAAGGCCTACATGATCATCTCCGGCGGCGTGAACATCTATCCGCAGGAAACCGAGGACGTCCTGATCACCCACCCCGCCGTCGCCGACGTCGCCGTGTTCGGCGTCCCCAACGAGGAAATGGGCGAGGAGGTCAAGGCGGTGGTACAGCCCCACGACATGAGCCGGGCCGGCAAGGAGCTGGAAGCGGAGCTGATTGCGTTCTGCCGACAGCATCTGTCGCCGATCAAATGCCCGCGCACCGTGGACTTCGATCCGGAACTGCCGCGCACCCCGACCGGCAAGCTGGTCAAGCGCCACCTGCGTGATCGCTATTGGCCGGCCAAGGGGGGAACGGCAGCCTGATCACGGCGGCGGACGGACGACGCTCCCCTGGAGCCCCCCACCCCCGATGGGTGTTTCCGAAATGGCACGTAGCCCCGCCTTCAACAGTCTCGGAGGTGGCGAGCATGGAGACCGCCGAAGGTTCTGTGTTAGACAGTGCCGGGCTGAAGCTTGCCACCGCCAAACCGAAGGGTCGTGATGTCGAAATCCCTGCTTCTGACTGCGCTCGTTCTCGCCACCATCTCCACCTCCACCCTGGCGCAGAACGCGCAACGCAGTGGAACGCCGGAGGAACAGAAGGCCTGCACCAAGGACGTGTCCCGGTACTGCCGGACGATGATGGACCAGGGCGACCTGGTGATCCTGTCCTGCCTGCAGCAAAACCGCGCCAAGATCTCGGCCGCGTGCGACAAGGTCCTCAAGGACCACGGGCAGTAAGACCGCTCCCGGCCCGCGAACGCCTTGGCGCGACGCGGGCCTTGGTTCGCGTGAAGACTGCGCGCCAAAGCGGGCTTAAAACGCTTCAAAACTGAGAACGGCAGCGCACTCGCGCGTCGATCACGCGCGAACGCGCACGAGCGGCCGCGGCTTCCGCGGCCGCCTCTCGCTCTGACACCGACTGAGATATTTCGTGAACACGCCTTCGCGCCGCGAAGGCAGGGGCGGCCCGACACCGACGTCAGGCCGCTGCGGGTCTCACGCGGACTTGCGCATGGCGTTGTCGACCAGCGTCTTGCCGAGCGACCACACCGCTCCGGGCACGCGATGGCTGGCGCCGATGACCGTGTCGAAGGCCGATTCGATCCACTGGCAGTCTTCGTCGGTGATCGACAGCGTCGGCAGCAGCTTGATGGTATGACTGCCGTGACCGGACACCTGGGTCAGGATCTTGTGATCCTTGAACAGGGGGATGGTGATGAGCTGGCAGAACAGCCCCTTGCTGGCGGTCTCCAGCACATTCCACGACGCCTTCAGGGCGAGCGACTTCGGCGCACCGAACTGCACCCCGAGCATCAGGCCCTTGCCGCGCACCTCCTTGAGGAGTTCGTACTTCTGGACCATGCGGCCAAGCGAGGTCAGCAGCCGCTCGCCGCGCTGCTGGGCATTCTCGATCAGCTTTTCCTGCTTCATGACCTCAAGGGTGGCGATGCCGGCGGCCATGGCCAGGTCATTCTTGCCGAAGGTCGAGCCGTGCACCACCGCACGGTCCATGCGGTCGAACACCTTGTTGAAGATCGCCCGGCGGGTCAGCACCGCGCCAACCGGAACTTGACCGCCAGAAAGCGCCTTGGCCAGCAGCACCATGTCCGGCTCGACGTTCCAGTGCTCCACGGCGAGGAAACGGCCGGTACGGCCGAGACCGGTCTGCACCTCGTCCGCGACGAACAGCGTGCCATAGCGCCGGCACAGCGCCGCGGCCTCGGGCAAGAAGTTGTCGTCGGGAATGTTGACGCCCTTGCCCTGGATCGGCTCGATGATGAAAGCGGCCACCTGGCGGGACGACAGCGCCTTTTCCAGGGCCGCGAGGTCGTTGAAGGGAATGGACGTGCAGCCCGGCAGCAGCGGCTCGAAACCGCTGCGGAAGTTCATGTCGTCGGTCAGCGACAGCGAACCATAGGTCAGGCCGTGATAGGCCTGCCCGCAGTAGATGATATCGGTGCGGCCGGTGGCGACGCGGGCGAACTTGATCGCCGCCTCGACGCTCTCGGTGCCCGAATTGGCGAAAAACACCTTGTCGAGATAGGGAACGCGCTCGATCAACTGCTCGGCCAGAACGCCGGCGAGGGTCGAGACGTCCATCTGCACGAGATTGGGCAATTCGGCGTTGAGCACGCTCACCAGGGCGTTACGAACCGCAGGGTGGTTACGGCCGATCGCAAACACGCCAAATCCGCTCAGCAGGTCGAGATAGCGGGCTCCGACGCGGTCGTAGAGGTACTGCCCCTCCCCCCGGACGAAGCCGACATCGTATCCGATCGTCTTGAGGACCCTGACCAGTTGCTCGTTCAGGTAGTTCGCATGCAGATCGCTGCGTTCCGCCTGGCGGGCGGCAAACATCTCGGAAAGGTCAAGATTGGGATACATCATCGGCTACATAGGTGGTTTCGGGAAGGACGCGTCAACAGGAAATCAAAAATGCGGCGATTTGCCCCGCGAGCCGGAACTTCTGATAAGATTGTTCATTGCTTTCGCTGCATCGCAGAAGGGGTTCTATGAAGAAAGAAGTTGTCTTTTGCGGGATGGCCCTGCTGGCATCGCTCGGTTCGGCCCACGCACTGGAGTCGCAACCCCTGGGCGAGTGGGTGGTACAGGAAGGGGTCGCGCGCATCCGCATTGTCGATTGCAACAGCCGTCTCTGGGGCGTGGTGTCGTGGGAAAAGATCCCGGGCAACGTCGACGCCCAGAACCCTGACCGGTCCAAGCGAACCCGACCAACCCTCGGGATGCCTGTACTCCTGAACATGAAGAAAGCTCCAGCAGAAAATAAAGGCGATCCCGAGGAATGGGAAGGCAAGGTTTATAACGCCAAGAACGGCAAGACTTATGAATCGACGATCCGGTTAACGACTCCCGACAAGCTCGAGATCAAGGGCTGCGTCCTTGGTTTCCTGTGCGGCGGCGAGACCTGGACCCGCTATGTCGATCCTGCGGCCCAGCTGACCCCGGCCCCTGCCCCAGCTGCCCCGCCCAAGTCGACTGTCGCCCAGACGAAGGCGAAATCTCCCCCGGTAGCAGGAACGACGAAGGGAATTGCCCCCGTCGACCCGGCTGCGGAGGTCTGTTCACTTCCCGAGATCGCGGGGACGCCCCATTAGGGCCGGCTGGAACAGCACGGCCGCCGCAAGGGTGGTGACCAGCGAGAGCGCCAGCAGCTTGCCCATGCTGGATGTTCCCGGATGGCTCGACAGCCACAGGCTGCCGAACGCCGTGGCGGTGGTCATCGCGCTGAAGAACACGGCCCGGGTCAGGCTCGACTGCAACAGGTCGGTCTGCCCCGCGCGCCAGGCGGTGACGTAATAAATCTTGAACGCCACGCCGATCCCCAGCAGCAGGGGTAGCGCGATGATATTGGCGAAGTTCAGCGACAGCCCGATCAGCACACAGATCTCCAGCGTCAGCACGCCGGCGAGCAGCAGCGGTACCAGCGTCAGCAGCACGTCGCCGATCCGGCGCAGCACGATCCAGAGCAGGATCGCGATCGACAGCAACGCCCAGCCACCGGCCTGAATGAACGCCGACACGATGGTGTCGCCCGACTCCAGGATCGAGATCGGACCGCCGGTCGCCGATGGCGCGACCTTGAGCACGGCGCCGGCGAACTTGCGCAGGGTGTCGTTGTCGTTGGGATCCCCGCTCGGCTGGGCCTGGACGCGGAAGCGTCCGTCGGCGGTGCTCCACTCACTGACGAGGTCCGGCGGCAGGGTCTTGATGCTGACCGGCTCGGCCTTCAACAGCAGCCGCACCTGGTCGAGCATGACCTTGAGCGGCATGACAAACACCGCCTCGACCTTGTCCCGCGTCCCCTTGTCGGCCGCGGCCAGCTTGCCGAGATCGTCGGCGAGACGCTTGCACGCCACCACCCAGGGGGCGTCGGCCTTGGCGTCAGGCCCGCCGGCGAACTTGCGCAGGCTCTGCGCCGCCTCGGTCAGCGCCACGACGCGATCGGTGTCGCTCGGCGCCTCGCCGGGCTTGCCGCCGAGAATCGGATCGAGGGTCGCGGCTGCCTTGCGAATCAGCGCCAGCTTCGCCGGCTGGTCCGGCGGCACGAAGGTGTCGAGCGAGATCGTCCGCGCCACTTCCGGCAGCTTCTGCAGCCTGGCTTCGAGCTCCCGCGCCGCCGCTTCCGACGGCACGATCATGTCGACCGCGTTGGTGCCGGTGTTGGGATCGCGCCGCAGGTCGAGATAGGTCGCAATCGACTCGACCTTCTTGCTGCGCAGGTTGATGGGGTTGAAGTCGAAGTGGAGGAAGTAGAGCAGCGGCAGGCCGGCCACTGCGACGATCAGCGTGCCGGCGACGATCGGCACGCGATGGCGGCTGAGGAAGCGGTCGACCGGCGCCATGAAGGCGTAGCCGAGCGGCTCGGACTCGCCCGGCGGATTGAACACCTTGAGAAGCGCCGGCAGCACCGTGAGCGCCGCGAGGAACGCGATGAGCATGCCGGCGCCGGCGATTTCGCCGAGCTCCGACACGCCCTTGTAGTCGGTGGGCAGGAACGACAGGAAGCCCGCCGCCGTCGCCACCGCCGCCAGCGTCAGCGGCACGGCGGAATGGTCGGCCGCCACCTCGATCGCCGCCTGCAGGTCGCCCTCGTTGTGACGTTCGGCGCGGTAGCGCACGCTGTACTGGATGCCGAAGTCGACCCCAAGGCCGACGAACAGCACCGCGAAGGCGATCGAGATCAGGTTCAGCGCACCGACCAGCATCAGGCCGATCGCCGTGGTGATCGACAGGCCGACAACCAGGGTGATGAAAACGGCGGCAATGATCTTGGGCGAGCGCAGGGCCAGCCACAGGATGAACAGCACCACCGCGACGGTCCCAATGCCGTTGGCGAGGGCGCCTTCCTGGACGGTGGCGAACTCCTCGTTGGCGATCGGGGTCGGCCCGGTCAGACGAACCTGGGCATGGTACTTGCCGGACAGGTCGAGCTCGCGGGCTGCGTCACGGATGGCGTCGGTGGCGACCTTGCCCGGTTCGAGCGCCTGGAAGTCCAGAATTGGACGCGCGGCGATCAGCACCCGGCGGTCACCGGCGGTCAGCGGTTCCGGGCTGGCGAGTTCCCGCCAGGAGAAGTCCCCCGTTCCCTTGCCGAGGACATTCTCCACGGTCCCGGCGACCGTATTGAGCGGCTTGGCCAGGGCGTCCTTGCTGAATTCGCCGCGCTGGGCGCCGTTGAGGGCAAACTCCAGCACGCCGGTCAAGCCGCGCAGGTTGGGATCGTCGACCAGGATATCGAGGATCGGAGACGCCGCTGCGAGCTGCTCGGTCTGCTTGGCGACCTCCGCGGTGGGCAGGAACATCAGGCCGTTGATGTCGAAGAACGGCCCGCCGCCGGCGTATCGGACCCAGATGAACTTTTTGGTCTGGGGAACCAGCCTTGTCTCGAGTTCCGCGGCGGCCTGGCGGGCCTGCTCGGGCGTCGGAGCCTCGACCACGGCCAAAATCAGGTCATTCTGGCCCGGAAATGCCTTGTCGAAGGCGATTTCCCGCTGCCGCCAGCCAAGATCGTTGGAGATCAGCTTGCCGATGTCGGTATCGATCGCGAAATGCCGGGCAGAATAGGCACCGGCGGCAACAGCTAAAAGGATTCCCGCAATGATGGTGAGCCATGCAAATCGCGTACAGCCCCTCACCAGGGCAACAATAATCCTTGTCAGCACAGTTTTTCTTTCTATGTCTTTGAACCGATCAGCAGTGGGCGCGGGCTAAGCAGCTTGCGAGTTAACTCATTGGCCGTGAGCGGTGCCCTTAAGTCACACAATCATGGCATAACGCCAGCCCTATCCGAGAAATACTGCTGAAAATCTGCCATAATGCTACACTCCAAGACGTTCTCGTCCTGTTCTTTGTGCTGAGTTGGAAGATAGTGCATGACTTCACAGACGCCGCTTCTTGACGCTGTTAATTCTCCTGCCGATCTCCGCAAGCTAAAAGAGAGCCAGTTGACCCAACTGGCCGATGAACTGCGCACGGAAACGATCAACGCCGTCGCCGTCACCGGCGGCCACCTCGGCGCCGGGCTCGGTGTCGTCGAACTGACGGTAGCACTGCACTACGTCTTCAACACACCCGCCGACCGCCTGATCTGGGACGTCGGCCATCAGGCCTATCCGCACAAGATCCTGACCAGCCGCCGCGGCCAGATCCGCACGCTGCGCCAGGGCGGCGGCCTCTCCGGTTTCACCAAGCGCGCCGAAAGCGAATATGACAGCTTTGGCGCAGCGCATTCCTCGACCTCCATTTCCGCTGGCCTCGGCATGGCGGTGGCCCGCGACCTCGCCGGCGAGAACCGCAATATCGTCGCCGTGATCGGCGACGGCGCGATGTCCGCCGGCATGGCCTATGAGGCCATGAACAACGCCGGCGCGATGGACTCGCGCCTGATCGTCATCCTCAACGACAACGAGATGTCGATCGCCCCGCCGGTCGGCGCCATGTCGGCCTATCTCGCCCGCCTGCTGTCCGGCCGCACCTATCGCTCGCTGCGCGAGATGGGCAAACAGTTCGCCGAAAAGCTGCCGAAGTTCGTCAAGACCAGCGCTGCGCGTGCCGAAGAATACGCCCGCGGCATGGTCACCGGCGGCACGCTGTTCGAGGAGCTTGGCTTCTATTATGTCGGCCCGATCGACGGTCACAACTTCGATCACCTGCTGCCGATCCTCAAGAACGTCCGCGACTCCAAGGAAGGCCCGATCCTCATCCATGTCGTGACCCAGAAGGGCAAGGGTTACGCACCGGCGGAAGCGGCCTCCGACAAGTACCATGGCGTCGTGAAGTTCGACGTCGCCACCGGCGCGCAGGCCAAGGCGAAAGCCAACGCCCCGTCCTACACCAAGGTGTTCGGCGAAAGCCTGGTGAAGCTCGCCGAGACCGACGACAAGATCGTCGCGATCACCGCCGCGATGCCGTCCGGCACCGGCGTCGACATCTTCAACAAGGCCTTCCCCGATCGCACCTTCGACGTCGGCATCGCCGAGCAGCATGGCGTCACTTTCGCGGCGGGTCTTGCGACCGAGGGCATGAAGCCGTTCGTCGCGATCTATTCGACCTTCCTGCAGCGCGCCTATGACCAGATCGTGCACGACGTCGCGATCCAGAACCTGCCGGTGCGCTTCGCCATCGACCGTGCCGGCCTCGTCGGCGCCGATGGCCCGACCCACGCCGGCTCGTTCGACCTCGCCTATCTCGGCTGCCTGCCCAACATGGTGCTGATGGCCGCCGGCGACGAAGCCGACCTGATGCATATGGTCGCCACCGCCCACGCTCTCGATGACCGTCCCTCCGCTTTCCGCTTCCCGCGTGGCGACGGTGTCGGCGTCGACCTGCCGACCATCGGCAAGCCGCTGGAAATCGGCAAGGGCCGCATCGTCCGCGAAGGCTCGTCGGTCGCGCTCCTCTCCCTTGGCACGCGTCTTGCTGAATGTCTCAAGGCTGCGGAGATTCTAAAATCCCACGGATTGACGGCAACCGTTGCAGATGCTCGCTTTGCCAAACCGATCGACACCGATCTGGTGCTGCGTCTGGCGCGGGAGCATGAGGTGCTGGTCACGGTGGAGGAAGGATCGATTGGCGGCTTCGGCGCCCAGGTCCTTCAGACCCTGACCGACCGCGGCGCCGTGGACAAGGGCTTGAAGGTGCGCTGCATGGTGCTGCCGGATACGTTCATCGACCAGGACACGCCGGCGGCGATGTATGCCAAGGCCGGCCTCGACGCCAAGGGTATCGTCATCAAGGTGTTCGAGGCGCTCGGCCGCGACGCCGACAAGACCATGGTGCAGCTTGCTTGATCAGCGCACCATCGAGGTCGTGCTGGCGCAGCCGCGAGGCTTCTGCGCCGGCGTCGTGCGTGCCATCGAGATCGTCGAACGCGCGCTCGAGAAGTACGGCCCTCCGGTCTATGTCCGGCACGAGATCGTTCACAACAAATACGTCGTCGAGAGCCTGAAGGCCAAGGGCGCGGTGTTCGTCGAGGACCTGCACGAGGTCCCGGCCAACGCGGTGACCGTGTTCAGCGCCCATGGTGTCGCCCGCCGCGTCGAGGAAGAGGCCGCCGCCCGCGGCCTTCCCGTGCTGAACGCCACCTGCCCGCTGGTCACGAAAGTTCACAATCAGGGGAAGCGCTACGTTTCCAAGGGCCGCGCCCTGATCCTGATCGGCCATGAAGGCCATCCCGAGGTGGTTGGAACCATGGGCCAGATCGACGGCCCGGTGACCCTGGTACAGAACGTCGACGAGGTCGCCGCGCTCAACCTGCCGTCCGATACCCCGCTGGCCTACATCACCCAGACCACGCTCAGCGTCGACGACACCCGGGACATCATTGCGGCACTGGAAGCCAAGTTCAGCGACATCCAGGGCCCCGACACCCGCGACATCTGCTACGCGACACAAAATCGCCAATCTGCCGTCCGAGACCTCAGCAAGGTCGTCAACGTCATTCTGGTCGTGGGCGCCACCAACAGCTCCAATTCCAATCGGCTCCGCGAGATCGGCACCGAAGTCGGCGTGCCGAGTTATCTCGTTGCTGACGGCAGCGAGGTCGATCCCGAGTGGCTGAAGGATGCGAGAACCGTCGGCATCACCGCAGGCGCATCGGCGCCGGAGGTGCTCGTCGACGACGTGATCGAGGCCTTGCGGCGAATTGGACACGTGTCCGTATCGCTGCTTCCGGGCCGCGAGGAAAATATTGAATTCCGTTTGCCGGCGGAACTTGCCCGCGCAAGCGTCAGCCCTTCCCCCTGATCAGTCCGAGAAAGTCCGTCATTCATCATGGCTATTCCGTTCTTCAAAGAGATCAAGATCGGCTCGTACCTCGTGAAGCAGAAGCTTCTCGGGCGTAAACGCTATCCGCTGGTGCTGATGCTCGAGCCGCTGTTCCGCTGCAATCTTGCCTGCGTCGGCTGCGGCAAGATCGATTACCCGGATGCGATCCTCAACCGTCGCATGACGGCCCAGGAGTGCTGGGATGCCGCCGACGAGTGCGGCGCCCCGATGGTCGCGATCCCCGGCGGCGAGCCGCTGATCCACAAGGAAATCGGCGAGATCGTGCGCGGCCTCGTCGCGCGCAAGAAGTTCGTGTCGCTGTGCACCAACGCGCTGCTGCTCGAGAAGAAGCTCGACCTGTTCGAGCCCTCGCCCTACCTGTTCTTCTCGATTCATCTCGACGGCCTCAAGGATCACCACGACAAGGCCGTGTCGCAGAAGGGCGTGTTCGACCGCGCCGTGTCGGCGATCAAGGCGGCGAAGGCCCGCGGCTTCACCGTCAACGTCAACGCAACCATCTTCGACGGCCACCCGGCCGAAGAGATCGCCAAGTTCCTCGACTTTACCAATGAGCTCGGCGTCGGCGTCTCGATGTCTCCGGGTTACGCCTATGAGCGCGCGCCGGATCAGGAGCACTTCCTGAACCGCAAGAAGACCAAGGAGCTGTTCCGCAAGGTCTTCGAGCTCGGCAAGGGCAAGAAGTGGAACTTCATGCACTCCGGCCTGTTCCTCGACTTCCTCGCCGGCAACCAGAACTTCCACTGCGAGCCGTGGGGCATGCCCGCGCGCAATATCTTCGGCTGGCAGAAGCCGTGCTACCTGCTTGGCGAAGGCTATACCAAGACCTTCAAGGAGCTGATGGAAACCACCGACTGGGATTCCTACGGCACCGGCAAGTATGAGAAGTGCGCCGACTGCATGGCGCATTGCGGCTACGAGCCGACGGCTGCGAACGCTGCGGTCGCCAATCCGTTCAAGGCACTGTGGGTGGCGCTGCGCGGCATCCGCACGTCAGGCCCGATGGCGCCGGAGATCGATCTCAGCAAGCAGCGCCCGGCGCAGTACATCTTCTCCGAGCAGGTGCAGAAGAAGCTGTCAGAAATTCGCGCCGACGAGGCGTCCGCCGCCCTCGCCAAGAAGCAGGCTCCGACAGCCGCTTAACGACCGGAGGGCGCGATTGAAGTCGCGCCCTGCGGACACCAGCGCCGGGATCGCCATCGGATTGACCGCGATCCCGCGCATCACCTTCCAGATATCGACCTTGCCATCAGGCTTGAGCGCGTCCATTGCCAGCGCCGGCAGCGCACGCGAGGCCGGATCGCTGATCACGCGCACGGCGGCGAACGGCAGATCATTCGCCTCCGCATAGGCTGCAGCGATGTGGCTTTCCATGTCGACGGCCGCGGCACCGGTCATCGCGCGCAGCGCGGCCTTGCCGGCCTGATCGACCACAACGTCCTCCGAACCAGCAAGCACGCCCGGCACGATGCGCGGACGGCCGGAGCCCGGCAGCGACACGAGGTTGCTGCTCGCCGGCGACACCGCCTGCCAGCGCTTGACGCCGACGACGACTTCAGTCGCGACGACAACGTCGCCGGATTCGAGTTCGGGATCGAGACCACCGGCAACGCCGAACGACACGATGCCGCGCACACTGCCCGGATCGAACGTGGTCATCAGTTCCCGCAATTGGCCTGGATTGCTGCTGCTGCAGACCACCGTCATGCCCGGGCCGGCAGCAATCTGCGCCTCCTGACGAAGGCCAGTCACGATCAATACGGGAAGACCGTCATGATTGGCGTCGCCGCCTGCCCCAAGAATCACATTCCGACCCCTACGTGACGGCTATTACTATCCCGCAAATTCCGATACCGCGCCAGCGCCCAGAGCGGGAAGAACTTGGAATAGCCGTGATACCGAAGATAGAACACCCGCGGGAACCCGCCGCCAGTGTAGGCCTGCTCATCCCACAGGCCGTGCGATGCCTGTGTTTGCAGCAGATAGCGTATTCCGCGGTGCGTGGCCAGATGATCGACCTCGCCTGCGGCCATCAGCGCGAGCAGCGCCCACGAGGTCTGCGACACGGTCGAGGGCGCGCGCTCATAGCCGCGATAATCAAGCTTGTAGCTGTTGCCGTCCTCGCCCCAGCCACCGTCACTGTTTTGAATCGAAATCAGCCAGTCGGCGCCCTTGCGGATCATCGGATCGTCGTGCGGAACACCGGCGGCGTTCAGCGCGCACATCACCGACCAGGTTCCGTAGACATAATTCACGCCCCAGCGCCCGAACCACGAGCCGTCGGCGAGCTGGGTGCGGCGCAGATATTCGACGCCGGCCTTCAACGCCGGACTGCTGTCCTGCGTCTCGCCGAGCTGCGCCAGCATCGACACGCAACGCGCGGTAACATCGTCGGTCGGCGGATCGAGCAGCGCGCCGTGATCCGCGAACGGAATGTTGTTGAGGTAATACTCGAGATTGTCGGCATCGAAGGCCGCCCAGCCGCCATCCTTGCTCTGCAGGCCGAGCAGCCATTCGCGCCCGCGCGCGATCGACTCGTCGTAGGTCTTGCTGCCGTCGAACTTGCGCTCGCGATCCATCGCCATGACAACGACGGCGGTGTCGTCGAGATCGGGATAGTGCGGATTGGCGTACTGGAATGCCCAGCCGCCCGGCCGCACGCCGGGACGCTTGGCGATCCAGTCGCCCTCGACATCGAGCACCTGCATCGGCTTCAGCCAGTCGAGCGCCGTCTTCGCGGCAGCGCGCGCCTCGTCACCACCGGCCTCGAGCACGGCGTGGCTGGCGAGCGCGGTGTCCCAGATCGGCGACACGCACGGCTGGCAGTAGGCTTCCTCGTCCTTGATGACCAGCAGCTTCTCGATCGACTTGCGGGCGATCGCGCGCGACGGATGATCCTCGGGATAACCGAGCACATCGTACATCATGACGCTGTTGGCCATCGCCGGATAGATCGCGCCGAGACCGTCCTCGCCGTTGAGACGCTCGGTGCTGAAGGCGACCGCCTTGTCCAGCGCGCGCTTGCGCATACCCTTGGGAAACAGCGGATCGGCGACGCGCAGTACTTTGTCGACAATGTCGAAGAACACATACCACGACGTCTTCTGGTGCGGCGCCTTCGCCGCAAGGCCGATCGACTGCAGGTCCTTTTCGAGGAACAACTCAGGAATCGAAATGCCCAGCGCGTTGCGCGCCCGCGGCTTCTTCAGCATCAGCACCAGCAGCGGCACGATGACCGTGCGCGCCCAGTAGGAAATCTTGGTGAGATGGAACGGAAACCAGCGCGGCAGCAGCATGATCTCGATCGGCATCACCGGCACCGCGCGCCACGACAGCACGCCGTATTGCGCCAGCAGGATGCGGGTGAAGACGTTGCTCTTCGACGCCCCGCCGCGCGCCAGCACCGCCTTGCGCGCGCGCACCATGTGCGGCGCATCGACGGAATCGCCGATCATCTTGAGCGCGAAGTAAGCCTTCACGGTCGCGCTCATGTCGAAGTCGCCGCCGTGAAACAGCGCCCAGCCATCGTGATCGGCCTGAATACGACGCAGGTAGTTGCCGATCTTGGCTTCGAGGGCGCGATCGACCGGCTCGCCGAGATAATGCCGCAACAGCACGTATTCCGACGGGATGGTGGCGTCGGCCTCGAGCTCGAACACCCAGTGACCATCGCTCTGGCGCCGCTTGAGCAGGGCGTCGCGCGCGGACGCGATGCCGGCTTCGAGCATCGCTCGCGAGCCGAGATCCTTGGTGGGTATATCGACCGTCATCTGGTTCAATGTCGTCTCCACGCCGCCTGCCTTCACCGGGCGCGGCGGCCTATCAGCCTCGATCTGCTGTCGGGGAAACCTCGCCGGAACGGAACTCCGCACTCCCCCGGGAAAAACGTCTACGGCATCCGCAGCACGTGATCGGCGGCGCGGTCTCCGGACCGCACCGACCCCTCGATGGTTGCCGGCAGACCTGTATCAGTCCAGTCCCCGGCAAGGAACAGGTTTGTCCAGGACGTGACCGTTCCCGGACGAAGGGCATGCTGTTCGGGCGTGGCCTCGAACGTCGCCCGGCGCTCCCGCACGATCTGCCAGGCCGGCATTTCGGCCTGAATCCCGGACGCCCGGCAGATATCCGCCCAGATCGCCCTGGCGAGCTCCTCACGCGGGGTATCGACCAGCCGGTCACCATCGCTGATGGTCACGGACAGCCGCTCAGGGAAGGCGAACAGCCATTCCACGAGGCCACCGACAATGCCCATGAAGAGCGGCAGATGCCCGGGGGACGCATAGCGGAAATGCGCGTTGA
Organism: Bradyrhizobium sp. U87765 SZCCT0048; assembly: GCF_018131225.1. Taxonomy (GTDB): domain Bacteria; phylum Pseudomonadota; class Alphaproteobacteria; order Rhizobiales; family Xanthobacteraceae; genus Bradyrhizobium_A. The sequence goes on from NZ_JAFCMM010000002.1 coordinate 857,950, forward strand.
CGATAGCCCGGAACCGGGTCGGGGCGCTCAGGCCCGGCAGCAGGGCCGTAGCCGAACGCGGCGGAACCGCCAGCACCACCGCATCGCCCTCTGCGAGCCGGATCTCGTCGTCGCCGAACTTGAGCGCCTCAACGCGCTGGCCGGTGCGGACGACCTCGCGCAGCTCGTGGCCGATCGCCACGCTGCCGCTGCGGGCCCGGATGAAGCTCACCGCGGGATCGATCAGCACCGAACTGAGGCCCTCGCGCGCGACCAGCGGCCGGCAGGCCTGGCCGCCGGCCAGCAAGGTCTCGCGCACGATCGCGCCCGCAAGCCCCGCCGAGCCATGCGGCGGATCGATGTTGAGGGCAGCGAGCAGCAGCGGCTGCACCAGGCGGTCGTAGAGCGTGCCCTTGCAGGTGATGGCGTCGCCGACACGCTTGTCGGTGCCGGCCCAGGTCAGCGGCGCGAGCGCGAAGTAGTCGCGGGGGCTGGTGTCGGGCACGCGGCTCGCCGCATCGAACACCCAGAACGGAATGCGACCGTCATTGAGGCGTAACAGCCACTGTTTGTCGGCCTTGAAGTCCACGAACGAGAACTCGGCCTGCCGCGGCCCCGCCAGCCCGTTCTCGGAGCCGATGGTGCGCGCATAGGCCAGCGCATGGCGGTTGCCCGACAACAGCAGATGATTGCCGTTGTCGATCATCAGCCCGGTGGCGCCATCGAAATAGGTGCGGCAGCGGCCGCCGAGCTGCTGCGTCGCCTCGTGGACATGCACCACGTGGCCGGCATTGGCGAGGCGCACGCCGGCGGAAAGGCCGGAGATTCCGGCGCCGATGATGTGAACAGTCTTGGCCATCAGATGAATGCGTACCGGAGAAGAATGAAAACCTTGGCTGCCTTGCTGAGCCGGACGGGCGCGCGCGGCGGAGCAAAGCCACGCGCGATCAGCCGATCGAGAATGGCGTGATAGTACTTCGACATGATCCGCGGCGCCTTGACGGCACGGTGCGGATGGCGCGCCATGATGGCGTCGGCCTTGACGAAATGGTCCTGCGCCTGGGCGACCAGCGGCACGCAGGCCCGCGGCACCGCCGGATCGGCGGCAACGACTTTCGGATCGGTCGACGTGATGCCGGCGGCGGCGAGCGCCTCGCGCGGCAGATACAGGCGGCCGATGGCGGCGTCCTCGTCGATGTCGCGCAGGATGTTGGACAACTGCAGCGCGCGGCCGAGATGGTGCGCCAGCGCTTCGCCATCGGGCGAGGGAATGCCGAACACCTTGACCGACAGGCGGCCGACCGCGCTCGCGACGCGGTCGCAGTAGAGATCGAGCGTCGCCGCGTCGGGAGCGCGGATATCGGCGGGAACGTCCATCTCCATGCCGTCGATGACGGCGAGGAAATCCTCGCGTTTCAGCCCGAACGTCTTCACCGCGGAGGCGTAGGCGGCAACGCTCGCCGGTGGATGGCCGGCATAGAGCGCATCGATGTCGCGCCGCCACTGCGCCAGCGCGGCAAGCTTGTCCTCGCGCGGCGCCTCGGAATCGGCGACGTCGTCGACATGACGGCAGAAGCTGTAGATCTGGAACATCGCATCACGCTGCGCCGGCGGCAGGATCCGCATGGCGGCGTAGAACGAGCTGCCGGACGCTTGTGCCTCGGCGGTGGCGGGTGCAGTCGTCATGTCAGCCGTCATGCCCCCGATGCCGTTCGCGACACCGCGGCGCGGCCGCTGCCATGGCGGATGAACCCCGTGACCAGAGCGGCAAGGCTGTAGGTCGCGAACTGCAGCTTCGACAGATGCACGCGCTCGCTAAGCGGATCGCGCTGCTGCAGCAGTCGCACGATCTTCTCGGCATAGGTCTGGATCACCGAGATTTCGAGGCTGAGCCGCAGGTCGCGCACTTCGGCGCCGAGATGGCGGCCGTCGCGCAGCAGTGTCTCGGTGCGTTCGGCCAGCTTGTGGATGCAGGCCAGCAGTGGCGCGGGCGCGCGATCCAGCGCCAGCTGCTCGACACTGGCGCCGCAGGCCTCCAGCGTCTCGCGCGGCAGATAGACACGGTTGAGGCCGCGGTAGTCCTTGCCACAATCCTGCAGATGATTGTTGATCTGCAGCGCTGCGCAGATCGCATCCGATGCCACCCAGGTCGAACGATCCTCGCCATGAACGTCGAGCATGAAGCGGCCGACCGGCATCGCCGACAGCGAGCAGTAGTGGATCAGCTCGTCCCAGTTCTCGTAGCGCAGCTTGGTGATATCGAGCCGGAACGCGTTCAGCAGGTCCTGGGCGTGCTTGGGCGCCATCGAGCGTTCGGTCAGCGCCAGACGCAGCGTCGTCGCTTCCGGCTGGTCGTCGCGGCGGCCGAACAGGCCGTCCTCGAGCTGGTCGAGAAGATCGAGCTTTTGCTGCGGCTGCAGCTCGGCGTGATCGGAGATGTCGTCGGCGATGCGGACGAAATTATAGAACGCCAGGATCAGCGCACGATGGCGCGGATGAATGATCCACGACGCGACGGGAAAATTCTCGTCGCGATGGGTCTTGCCGGAACGCAGGTCGGAAGCAGCAGTCATCGGAACCCGGACAGGTTGGCCTGGGCGCGGCCTTTCCACATGCCGCCGCGCCCGCGGTAGAATTGATAGGCGGACATGATCGTGTACAGCAGATAGACGAGCGCGATGGCGGGAAGGGCGAGCCCCCAGAATGGCGAGCGCTGATAATACCGCAGCGTCGGCTGGAACGCGAACGCCATCAGGGCCCACGACGCCAGCGCCAGCCAGCGCACGTCGCCATGGCCGGCCAGCGCAAGATACACGGGCGCGAGATACACCACGGTCATCGCAAGGACGGTGCCTGCGAGCAGCAGCGGCGAATATCGCAACTGCGCATAGGCTGAACGCGAGATCATGCTGCCGACGTCCTCAAACGTCTTGGAGGCGCGCACGCTGACCACGTCGGGCGAGAAGCCGAGCCACACCGGACCGTACGTCTTGAGCAGCGCGCCCGTGGCACAGTCGTCGATCAGCGAGCCGCGAATGGCATCGATGCCGCCTGCCTCGTACAGCGCGGTCCAGCGCGCCAGCAGGCATCCTCCGGCGGCCGCCGCGGTCGTGCGATCCTCGCGCGCCACCCACGAGAACGGGTAGAGCATCTGGAAGAAGAAGATGAAGGCGGGAATCAGAAAGCGCTCGGCGAAGCTGACGCAGCGCAGCCGCGCCATGATCGAGGCCATCGCCAGATTGCCGGCCTCGGCACGCGCCACGAGGCGCGCCACGACGTCGCCGGAGTAGACGATGTCGGCATCGGTGAGCAGCACGTAGGTCGGCGCGACCTCGCGCTCCTCGACCCGGCTGAGGCCCTGCTTGAGGGCCCACAGCTTGCCGGTCCAGCCTGCCGGCGGCGTGCGGCCGGAAATGACCGTGAGACGGTCCGCCGCGCCGATCTCGGCGGCTGCGGCGGTGGCCAGCGCCGCGGTACCGTCGCTGCTCTGGTCGTCCACCAGCACGGCCGACAGGCGTCCGCCATAGGGCTGACCCAGCAGCGAGCGGATGGAGCGGCCGATGCTTTCGGCCTCATCCCGAGCCGGAATCACCGCCACGACGTCCGGCCAGCTCTGCCGGACCGGCGGAGCCGCGAGATCGTTGTAGCGGGACGTGATCCAGAAGCCGCCGTGGAACCCGACCAGATAGATCCACGCGGCACACCCGATGGCGGCGACAAGCAACAACATGACGGTAATTCAGACTCGATCCGCGCCCGACCGCCGGATGTCTCCGGCTCGCAGGCGGCACCACCGGACGGTGGCGACTTTCAGCCCCTCTATTGCGCCCTATTTTAGAACCAAACAAGGCAGAATCCCATGGCGAATTTTTGCCGCAGGCCTGTCATTTTCATATTAATATGAATGACTTAATCAGGACATCATCGTCCGGCGCCGGCCGCCATGCCACAGTCCTGGAGATCCATGGGACAATTCCCGCCCCGCCGCATTGTCTGCCTGACCGAGGAAACGGTCGAAACGCTGTATCTGCTGGGCGAGCAGGACCGCATCGTCGGCGTGTCCGGCTATGCCGTTCGTCCGCCGCAGGTGCGCAGGGAGAAGCCCCGGGTATCCGCCTTCATCTCGGCGGACCTGCCCAAAATCACCGCCCTGTCGCCGGACCTCGTGCTGACCTTTTCGGACCTGCAAGCCGACATCGTCGCCAGCCTGGTCCGCGCGGGCATCGCCGTCCATGCCTTCAACCAGCGTGATATCGCCGGCATCCTGGCGATGATCCGGACGGTGGGCGCGCTGGTCGACGCCGCCGACCGGGCACGGGCGCTCGCCGACGACCTCGCCCGCCGGCTGGACACGGTCGCGGCCGCTGCCGCGCGACAGGCGATGCGCCCAAAGGTCTATTTCGAGGAATGGGACGAGCCGATGATCAGCGGCATCGGCTGGGTCTCCGAGCTGATCGCCATCGCCGGAGGCGACGACGTCTTTCCGGAGCTTGCGCGCGCCGCGGGGGCGCGCGAGCGCATCGTCACCTCCGAGCGCGTGATCGCGGCGGCACCGGACGTCATCCTCGCCTCGTGGTGCGGCAAGAAGGTCGTGCCCGAGCGCATTCGCCAGCGGCCTGGCTGGCAGGATATCCCCGCCGTGCAAAACGGCCGCATCGTCGAGATCAAATCGGCGCTGATCCTGCAGCCCGGCCCCGCCGCCCTGACCGACGGCCTCGATGCGATCGTCGCGGCGCTGCGCCCCTGAGCGCTGTGCCTATGGAAACAGGCCCCGCGTGGTCTTGGCGCCGCGCACCCGCTCCACCCCGATGGCCATGGCGGCGGTGCGGTTGAACACCTTGTCACGCCGCGCGCGCGCCACCATGCGGTCGAAGGCGCGGTCGAGGATCTGGTATTCGCGCCGCGTCACCTCCTCCTCTTCCCAGAACAGCTGCTGGAGATCCTGCACCCACTCGAAGTAGCTGACCACCACGCCGCCGGAATTGCAGAGGATGTCCGGGATCAGGAAGATCTCGTCCTGGCGCTGCTCCAGCACGAGATCCGCTTCCGGCGTGGTCGGGCCATTGGCGCCTTCGGCGACGACGCGGCAGCGCAGCCGCGCGGCAATATCGGCATCGATCACCCGCTCCAGCGCCGCCGGCACAACGACATCGCACGGCAAGGTCAGGATCTCACGCGGGTCGAACGCCAGCTCCGCGGCGTAGCCGGCAAGACTGCCGCGCGCCGCGGCGTGATCGACGAGCCCCGGGATATCGAGACCTTCCGGACGATGAAGTGCGCCGGTGTGATCGCTGACTGCGATGACCTTGACACCCATGTTGTGCAGCTCCAGCGCCGCCACCGAGCCAACGTTGCCAAAGCCCTGCACCACTGCCGTCGCGCCGCTGACGCGGATCTGCAGATCCTGCATCACCCGCCGCGTCAGGTAGGCAACGCCGCGCCCTGTCGCCTCGCGGCGGCCGAGCGTGCCGCCGGCGCTGACCGGCTTGCCAGTAACGATCTCCGTCACGGTGCGGCCCTGGTACATCGAGTAGGTGTCCATGAACCAGGCCATCACCTGCTCGTTGGTCCCCATGTCCGGCGCCATCACGTCGGTATGCGGGCCGACGAATGGAATCATCTCCTGCATGTAGCGGCGCGACAGCGCCTCGAGCTCATGCTTCGACAGCGTCGAGGGATCGACGCCGATGCCGCCCTTGGCGCCGCCGTAAGGCAGCCCGACCAGCGCGCATTTCCAGCTCATCCAGATCGCCAGCGCCGCGACCTCGCCGAGATCGACGCTCGCGGCGAAGCGCGTGCCGCCCTTGGTGGGACCGAGCGTCAGGTGATGCTGCACCCGATAGCCCTCGAACACCGCGGTGGTACCATCATCGCGGTGGATCGGACAGGAAATCGTCACCGCGCGCTTGGGCATCAGCAGCCGATCGCGCTCGTCGAGCGGGATCGACAGGTGATCAGCGATCACCCCGAACTGATTGACCGCCATGTCGAATACCGGACCGCTATAAACTGTCATGCGTTCCTCCTTCGCTTGCGGGCGCGACGCGCCGTGACGGATTGTTACATCCGCCATGGCGATGCGACGCTGTCCTGTGGTGAAATTTCGAACTTGCGCGCGACGCGACTCACGTCGCAGAACCGAAGCCTCCGCCGGTCGGCGTCACGATGGTGATGGCCTCGCCCGCCTGCAGCACGGTGCTGGCGCACCCCGCAAGCGTCTCGATCCGGTCCGCCCGCCGCACGAGGTTCTCGCCGAGGGCGCCCGGCTCGCCACCGTCGACGCCGAACGGCCTGACGCGGCGGTGGCCCGACAGGATCGCGCACTCCATGGCTTCGAGGAAGCGGATGGTGCGACGCGTGCCGTCACCCGCCTTGTGCCGTCCCTTGCCGCCCGAGCCGCGCCGGATGGTGAACTCCTCCAGCACCACCGGAAAACGCGTTTCGAGAATTTCAGGATCGGTGAGCCGCGAGTTGGTCATGTGCGTGTGGACGCCGGAAGCGCCGTCGAAATCCGGACCTGCGGGCGCGCCCGAACAGATGGTCTCATAGTACTGGTAGCGATCGTTGCCGAACGTCAGGTTGTTCATGGTGCCCTGCGCCGAGCCCAGCGCCCCGAGCGCCCCGAACAGACAGTTCGTAACCGCCTGGCTGACCTCGACATTGCCGGCGACCACCGCCGCCGGATAGCGCGGCGCCAGCATCGATCCCTCCGGCACGATCAGCCGGATCGGACGCAGGCAACCGGCGTTCATGGGGATGTCGTCGTCGACCATGACGCGGAAGACGTAGAGCACCGCCGCGCGGGTGACCGGGGCCGGCGCATTGAAATTGTCGGGCCGCTGCGCGCTGGTGCCGGTGAAATCCACCGTCGCCTCGCGCGTCCGCTTGTCCACGGTGATCTTGACCTCGATCACCGAGCCCTGGTCGATCTCGTAGCGGAAAACGCCGTCGGCGAGACGATCGAGCACCCGCCGCACGCTCTCCTCGGCGTTGTCCTGGACGTGCCCCATATAGGCGCGCACCACGTCCATGCCGAAATAGCCGATCATCTTCTTCAGCTCGGCGACGCCCTTCTCGTTAGCGGCGATCTGCGCCTTGAGATCGTTGACGTTCTGTACGACGTTGCGCACCGGATAGCGTGCCGTGGTCAGCAGCTCGATGAGCGCCGTCTCACGGAACACGCCGCGATCGACCAGCTTGAAGTTGTCGATGTAGACGCCTTCTTCCTCGATGGTGGTGGCGAGAGGCGACATCGATCCTGGCGCGATGCCGCCGATGTCGGCATGATGGCCCCGGCTCGCGATCCAGAAGATGATCCGCTCGTCCGCATCGTCGAACACCGGCGTGCACACCGTGATGTCGGGCAGATGGGTGCCGCCGTTATAGGGCGCGTTGATGGCGAAGACATCGCCGGGGCGGATATCGGCGTTCTGGGTCAGCACCGTCTCGACCGACTTGTCCATCGATCCCAGATGCACCGGCATGTGCGGCGCATTGGCGACCAGCGCGCCGGTGGCATCGAAGATCGCGCAGGAGAAATCCAGCCGCTCCTTGATGTTGACCGAATAGGCGGTGTTCTGCAGCGTCACGCCCATCTGCTCGGCGATCGACATGAACAGGTTGTTGAAGATCTCCAGCATCACCGGGTCGGCGGCGGTGCCGACCGCGGCGCGCGACGGCATCGCCTTGACGCGCGACAGCACGAGATGATCGCGCGCCGTCAGGCGCGCCTCCCAGCCGTCCTCCACCACGATGGTCTGGTTGGGCTCGACGATGATCGCCGGTCCCGGCATGCGGTGCCCTGCGACCAGCCCCTCGCGCCGGTAGACCACGGCGCCGTGCCAGCGGCCGCCGCTGAACATCTGGGTCGTGCGCACGCCCGGCGGGATCGTAGCCTCGATCACCGCGGCTTCCGGCTCGCCGAAGGCCGCCGCACCGCCCACAGCTTCGACGCTCACCGCCTCGACCACCAGCGGCTTGCTGTCGTCGACGAAGCCGAAGCGGCGGCGATGGGCGACCAGGAAGTCGTCGCGCAGGCTCGCCCGGCGGTCCGCGACCACGCGGCCATCACGACGGCTGAAGGCGGGAATCTCCAGCGTCGTGTCGGTGCCCGCATAGCGGATGTGAGCGCTGACATTGACGGTGATGTCCCCGAGCGGCACGCCCTGGCTGGTCAGTTCCGCCGTTCCGAGTTCGCCGAGTTCGCCGCCGAGCGTCACAAGCGCATCGCCGGCCGCTTCCAGCGGCTGGTCGAGCGCCCGCACCCGCGTCGCGCGGATGTCGGCGAGGCCCATGCCGTAGGCCGACAGCAGACCGGACATCGGATGGATCAGCACCTTGGTCATGCCGAGGGCATCGGCGACCAGGCAGGCATGCTGGCCGCCGGCACCGCCGAAGCAGTTCAGCGCATAGGCCGTGATATCGTAGCCACGCTGCACCGAAATCTTCTTGATCGCCTCGGCCATGTTGGCAACCGCGATCTGGATGAAGCCGTCGGCGACCTGCTCGGGGCTTTGGCCGCCACCGACCTCGGACGCCATCGCCGCGAACTTGTCGCGCACGACGTCGGCGTCGAGCGGCGCGTCCTGCCGCGGGCCGAAAATCGCCGGGAAGAATTCCGGGATCAGCTTGCCGGTCATCACATTGGCGTCGGTGACCGCGAGCGGGCCGCCGCGGCGGTAGCACGCCGGCCCGGGATTGGCGCCGGCGGATTCCGGACCGACGCGAAAGCGGGCGCCGTCGAACTGCAGCAGCGAGCCGCCGCCCGCAGCCACGGTGTGAATCAGCATCATCGGCGCGCGAACCCGCACGCCGGCGACCTCCGTCTCGAAGGCGCGTTCGTACTCGCCGTTGAAGTGCGCGACATCGGTCGAGGTGCCGCCCATGTCGAAGCCGATGACACGGCGGAAGCCTGCCGATTCACCGGTCTTGGCCAGACCGACGACGCCGCCCGCCGGACCCGACAGGATGGCGTCGCGTCCCTGGAACATCTGCGCCGCGGTCAGGCCGCCCGACGACATCATGAACATCAGCCGCGCACCGGTGCGGGCGATGTCGAGTTCTTCCGACACCTGCGCCACGTAGCGGCGCAGGATCGGCGACAGATAGGCGTCGACCACCGTGGTGTCGCCGCGACCGACCAGCTTGATCAATGGCGACACCGCATGGCTCGCCGACACCTGGGTGAAACCGATGCGCTCGGCGGCCGCCGCGAGCGCTCGCTCGTGTTCGGGGAAGCGGAAGCCATGGATCAGCGCGATGGCGATGGCGCGGATGCCGGCCGCATAGGCCTGCTTCATCGCCTCCACCGCCGCCGGCAGCGCGATGGCGCGCTCGACCGTGCCGTCCGCCCGCACACGCTCGTCGACTTCGATGACGCGCTCGTAAAGCTGATCCGGCTTGAGGATGTTGCGGGCGAAGATGTGCCGGCGGTCCTGATAGCCGAGCTCCAGCACATCGCGAAAGCCGCGGGTGGTGACGAACACGGTGCGGTCGCCCTTGCGCTCCAGCAGCGCGTTGGTCGCGACCGTGGTGCCCATTCGCACCTCATCGATCACCCCGGCGGGGATCGGCTCGCCGGCGCCGAGCCCGAGATGGGCGCGGATACCCGCCACGGCGGCGTCGCGATAGACGCCTGGATTCTCCGACAATAGCTTGCGTGCATGCAGGCCGCCCTGCGGATCGCGACCGATCACATCGGTGAAGGTGCCGCCACGGTCGATCCAGAAATTCCAGCGTGACATTGTGGTCTCCGTCGTCAAAAGTCGGCAATGGCCAGCCGTTCGCCCGCAGCTGTGCAGGCGCCGGTCGTCTGAATTTTCAATACGCCCGCCCCGGGGCGGCGCGCCTACATTCCGAGATAGGCCCGTCTGACCTCGGGGTTGTCGCGGACTTCCGCCGCGGGACCGCTCATGACGATGCGGCCGGTCTGCAACACGTAGGCACGATCGGAAATATCGAGGCTCTCGGACAGGCGCTGCTCCACCAGCAGCACGGTCACGCCGGTCTTGCGGATCTTGCCGATCGCCTCGAAGATCTCGTCGACCAGCTTTGGCATGATGCCCTGCGAGGGCTCGTCCAGCATCAGCAGCCGCGGCCGCGTCATCAGGGCGCGTGAGATCGCCAGCATTTGCTGTTCGCCGCCGGACAGCGTGCCGGCGCGCTGGGCCAGTCGCTCCTTCAGCCGCGGAAACAGCTTGAACACGAAATCGAGCGGCGCATCGCGGTCAGCCGTGTTGCGGAACAGGTAGCTGCCGAGCCGCAGGTTGTCGGCAACGCTGAGGCGTGGAAACAGCCGCTTGTTCTCCGGCACATAGGCGAGCCCGCGCGCCGTGATCTGGTGCGCCGGAATGGTATCGATGCGCTCGCCGGCGAAATTGACGGTGCCGGAGCGTGCCTTCTCCATGCCGGCGATCGACTTCAGCAGCGTCGATTTACCGGCGCCGTTGGCGCCCGCGACCGTGACGATCTCGTTGGCATCGACCGCGATCGAGATCTCGGAAATCGCGATCAGGCCGCGATAGGCCGTGGTGATATTGGAGACCTCAAGCAGCACGGTGACGATCTCCCAGGTAGGCAGCTATGACATTCTCGTCGCGCACGACATCCTTCGGTGCGCCCTCGGCCAGTACCTTGCCGAGGTTGAGCACCACGGCACGGTCGACAAGCGGCATCACCACCTCCATGACATGCTCGACCATCACCACGGTGACGCCGCTGTCGCGGATCGCTCGGATCAGCTCGGCGCCGGCGCGGGATTCGCTCGGCGTCAGGCCTGTCAGCACCTCGTCGAGCAGCAGCAGCTTGGGCTCGGTGGCGAGCGCGCGCGCAACCTCGAGCCGGCGCTTCTGTGGCGGCGTGAGATCCGCCGCAGCGATGCCCGCCTGGGCGGCCAGCCCGACATAGTCCAGCACCTCGAGTGCCTTGGCGCGGGCCTGTGCGGCACGCGGATGGCGCACGAAGGCACCGACGATGACATTCTCGACCACCGTCATGGAATCGAACGACCGTGGCACCTGATAGGTCCGCGCGATGCCGCGGACGCAACGTGCCGTCGCCGGCAACGTCGTGACATCACGCCCCTCGAAGGTGATCGTACCCGACGACGGCGGGAATGCCCCCGCGATCAGGTTGAACAGCGTCGACTTGCCGGCGCCGTTTGGCCCGATCAGGCCGAGGATTTCGCCGCGCGCGATGGTCATGTCGATGGCGTCGTTGGCGACGAGACCACCGAAGCGGCGCGTCACCCCGGTGCAGGAGACCAGCGTATCGGTCATGATGCCGCCCTCCGCCGCGAGAACTCGTTGAAGATGCTGAGCAGGCCTTCCGGACGGGTCAGCGACACCACCATGATCAGCGCGCCATAGACGGCGAGATCGAGCCCCGATCCGGTGCCGCCCATGTAGGAGCGGGTGAACTCCGCGAGCGGGATCAGGATCAGCGCGCCGACCGCCGGCCCCCACAGCGAGCCGACGCCGCCGAGCACGGCCGGCAAGGCCATCAGCAGCGAGAAGCGGAACTGCATCACGCTCTCCGGATCGATGTAGGATACGAAGGCCGCATAGAAGCCACCACCGATTGCGGTGAAGAACGCCGACACGCCGGCCGCCGCCATCTTGGAATGAAACACGGTGACGCCGAGGCTTTCCGCAGCCTCCGGATTGTCCTTTACCGCACGCCACCAGTAGCCCCAGCGCGATTCGACGATGTTGAACGTGACGAGCCACACCACCGCGAACAGGCCGAGCACGAAGTAGAAATACGGCGCCTTGTCGCGGGCGAACTGCAGCGTCCACCAGCTGTCGCGGCCGAACGGCCATTGAATGCCGAGGGCGGCGCCGGCATAGTCCCAGTTATGGACCAGCAGCAGGCCGATCTCGGCGATGACGATGGTGGCGATCGAGAAGTAATGGCCCTTGAGGCGGAAGCACGGATAGCCGAGCACCAGCGCCACCAGCGCGGCAAGCAGCCCGCCGGTGGCGAGCCCGATCCACGGCATGATGCCAAACTTCACGAACAGAAGGCTCGTGGCATAGGCGCCGATGCCGAAATACAGCGCATGCCCCAGGGACACCTGGCCGCAGTAGCCGCCAAGAATGTTCCAGCTCTGCGACAGCGCCGCGAACAGCAGTGTCAGGATCAGCACGTTCATCATATAGACGTCCGAGACGAGCTTCGGTACCAGCGCGAGCGCGGCGAACACCACGAGCGCAGTGATCAGCTGCCGCCGCCGGGCCTTGATGTGGCCGTCCACGGGAGGTTTGGTCACGACATCCCGCATCACAGCCTCCCGAACAGGCCACTCGGCCGAATGAACAGCACGCCGAGATACAGCGTGTAGATGCCGACGGATTTGAGCGCCGGGGGCAGGATCAGCGTCGTCAGCGCCTCGACCAGACCGACGACCACGCCGGCGACCAGCGCGCCGAAGATGCTGCCGAAGCCGCCGAGCGCGACCGTGACATAGGCGATCAGCGCGAAGGTGCCGCCGACATTGGGATGGATGTAATAGAAGATCGCAAGCACGGCGCCGGCGAGACCGACCAGCGCGGCGCCGAGCCCCCAGCCGAGCGCGAACACCCGGTTGCGGTCGATGCCGACCAGCGCCACCGCGCCCTGGTCCTCGCGGGTCGCTTCCAGCGCCTTGCCGAAATCGGTACGGGTGATCAGCAGATAAAGGCCACCGAAGGTCGCCAGCGAGATCAGTCCGCCATAGATCTGCGGCCATGGCAGGAAGACGCCGCCGACATTGAGCGTCTTGCCGCCGAGCCAGGTGTGGGAAATGCTCTTGAAATCGGGCGTGAAGACGTACTGCGCGACACCCTGGATCAGGATGGCGAGGCCGAAGGTCGCGAAGATCTGCACCATGCCCTGGTTGGTGGTGGCGCGCATGGCGAAGCGCACCACCCCGGCATAAGCCGAGACCCCGACGCCGAACATGATGGCGACCACGAACGGCGCCAGCACCACCGGATCGAGCGTGGTGGCGAAAACCAGCCCGAAGGTGGCGTACATCGCCAGCATCAGGAACTCGCCATGGGCAAAGTTCACGACGTCCATCAGGCCGAAAATCAACGATAGTCCGACGGCGATCAGGGCGTAGATCAGCCCCATCAGAAGGCCGCTGGCAAGAACCTGCAAGAGTGCCTGCATACTGATCATGAAGGAATCCGACGGCGCGCGCGGGCGCCAACGAGGACAATACCGTGCCAGAAATCGGGAGGCGCCGAACGTTCGGCCGGCGCCTCCTTGTGTGGGACGATCAGGCGTTCATCGGCCACAGCGGCTCCGCGACCGCGACCGCGGACGGGAAGATCGTGACGAACTTGCCGCCGATGTACTGGATCAGCACCGGATCGGCGTCGGCATTCTGGCCATCGGCGCCGAACTTGACGCGCTTCCATGGCATGATGGTGCGCTCGCCCGGGATGTCGGTCGCCGCGAGCGCGGCGCGGATGTTCTCGCCGTCGGTCGACTTGGCCCGGTCGATGGCGTCCGCCAGCACCAGGATCGCCATCAGCTGGCGCGAGGTGTTGTCGTTGAGGTCGCGGCCGGCGCGGGCCTTGAACATCTCGTTGACCTTGAAGATCGCAGGGCGCTTTTGCGCCATGTCGAGCGAAAAGCTGGCCCGCGAGATCAGGCCGACCGACTTGTCGGCGACGGCGTCGAAATAGGCCTTGTCGGCAAAGCCCGCGGCCTGGGCGAGGATGTTCTTCGGCTTGTAGCCGAGCTCGTCCATGGTCTTGACCAGCAGGATGGCGTCGGTGGTGTAGCTCGACGGCATCAGCACGTCGGGATTGGCGGACTTGAGCTGCTGGACCTCGGCGGTCAGCGACGGCGAGTTCGACTTGTACTTGATGTCGGCGACGATCTTGTAGCCGCGCTCCGCGGCGAGCTTGCGCTGGACGTTCGAGGAGTCGGTGCCGAAAATGGTGTCCTCGAAGAAGATGCCGATGGTCTCGACCTTCTTGCCGGCCTTTTTCTGGGCGTCGAGGAAGTCGAACATCGCCGCGGTGAACATCTCGTCATGGGCGGCGGGACGGAAGAAGAACTTCAGCCCCCGGGTGTGCAGGCTCGGCGAGGAGGAATCGGCGGCGACATAGGGCACGCTGTAGCGCTCGCAGGCAACGCTGGCGGTCGACGATGCCGAGGAGTGGAACGCGCCGGCGATGGCGACGACCTTCTCCTGGGTGATCAGGCGCTCGGCCTCGGCACGCGCTTTCTGCGGATCGCCCTGATGATCGGCGAACACCAGCTTGATCCTGGCGTTGCCGAGCCCGGCGAGGCCGGCATTCTTCGCCGTCGGAAGATCGAGGTCATGGGCGTTGTTGACGATGTCGACGGCGGTTTCCAGCGCATGCTTGGCGTCCGTGCCGACCTGGGCGCTGGCACCGGTGAACGGCCAGATCGCGCCGATCGCGATCTCCCCGCCGGACTGGGCGAACGCGCGCGTCCCGAGCAGGGACAGTGCGGCGCCGGACAACAAGACCTCACGACGATTCATCGAAGAGACTCCTGAAAGTTGAGGACGCCGTGCAGCGGCGCCTATTCGCTTGTTTTACTGGATGGCGAATTCCGTATTGCGGCGGTCGGTGACCAGCATGGCCCCCGGCGCGTGGGTAATGGCGAAGTCTGGACGCGACTGCAGAATGATCGACTGTGGCGTGACGCCGCACGCCCAGAACACCGGCACCTCGCCAGGACGGATGGTCACTGCGTCGCCATAGTCCGGCTTGCCGACGTCCGCGATGCCGATCTGCGAGGGGTCGCCGAAATGCACCGGCGCGCCGTGCACGGACGGAAAGCGCGTGGTGATCTGGATGGCGCGGATCGCATCCTTCGGCTTGAACGGCCGCATCGACACCACCATCGGTCCGGAGAACGGACCGGCGGCCGCGCAGGGCACATTGGTGCGGTACATCGGCACGTTGCGGCGCTCCTCGATGTGGCGGATGCCGAGGCCGTCGGCCATCAACGCTTCCTCGAAGGAGAACGAGCAGCCGATGACGAAAGCGACGAGATCCTTGCGCCAGTGCGCCATGATGTCGGTCGGCTCTTCCACCAGTTCGCCGTCGCGCCACACCCGGTAGCGCGGCAGGTCGGTGCGGATGTCAAGGTCGAGCCCGAGGGCCGGGATGCGAGGATCGCCGACTTCGGACATGCCGACGATGGGGCACGGCTTGGGATTGAGCTGGCAGAAGCGCAGGAAATCGGCGGCGAGCCGCTCCGGCAGGATGGCGAGGTTACCCTGTACATAGCCGAGAGCGACGTTGGCGGTCGGCCCCGTGATCTGGCCGGTGCGGCAGGCGAGACGGGCCTCCCGGCTGGCAAGTGGATGGTCGCTGGGGGCGGACAGGGTCGTCGACATCGGCGCTTCCATTCTGAATTCGTCCCGATCGTTGCAAGGATCGTTCCTCTCGACAAAGGACCACCGCCCTACGATAATGTCTAATCGTCTTTTTGGATCGATATCGATAAACGAAACTTATCTATCGGCAGGCGGGCGCGACGCATGGTCGACTTCAAGAACCTCGAGACCTTCGTCTGGGTGGTCACGCTGGGCAGCTTCCGCGGCGCGGCACACAAGCTCAACACCACCCAGCCTGCGATCTCGCAGCGCATCGCCCAGCTCGAGGAGGAAATGGGCGTCAAGCTGCTGCAGCGCGACAACCGCGCCGTGCTGCCGACGCCGAGCGGTCGCCAGATGATGCTCTATGCCGAGCGGCTGATCGGCCTGCGCGCCGAAATGCTCGCTGCCGTGCGCGACCGCACCGCGATGCGCGGCGTGCTGCGCCTCGGCGTTTCCGAAACCATCGTCCACACTTGGCTGTCGCAGCTGATCAAGGACGTCAACATCGCCTACCCTCACCTCTCGCTGGAGATCGAGGTCGACATCACGCCCAACCTGCGCGCCCGCCTGCTGGCCCAGGAAATCGATCTTGCGTTCCTGCTGGGGCCGATCACCGCCCCGACGGTGCGCAACCGCGTGTTATGCGAATATCCCAACGCCTTCGTGGCGAGCCCGGCGCTGAGCCTCGGCGGCAAGGTGATGACCGCCCATGACCTCGCGCAGTATCCAATCATCACCTTCCCGCGCAAGACGCAGCCCTACGAGCTGATCCGCTCGCTGTTCAACCGTTCGGACCTGCCATCGGTGCGGCTGCACGCCAGCGCCTCGCTTGCCACCGTGATCCACATGGCGATCGAGGGAATCGGCATCGCCGTCATACCCACCGCCATCGTCGAGAACGAGATCGCCGAAGGACGTCTGGAAATGCTGACGACCGAAATCTCCATTCCATCGCTGACGTTTTCCGCGAGCTGGCTGGCCTCGCCGGACGCGCTCGCTGTCGAGCTGGTGGCCCAGATCGCCGTCGACCTCGCGCAACGCCCGCAGCTGCCGCCGGGCAAGGGCAGACGGCGTGCGCTATCGGGCGCCGCCGGCTGATCCGTCGAGGGCGCGAAAGCTGTCCTCGAGCTGGGCCGAGATCGGCACGTCGAGCTTCTCTCCGGTCGGCAGGCGAGCGACGAACCACTTCTTATAGAGCGGCAGCAGGTCCTGGTTGGTCGCGAGCTTGCGCATCGCCTGCTCGACGAGATCTGCGACCTGCGGCTCGCCCTTGCGGAACATGATGCCGTAGGGATCGTAGGACAGGTAATCGCCGGCGACGCGGAACCTGTCCTGCGACTTGTGGCGCGCGATCAGGCCGTAGAGCAGGATGTCGTCGGTGGCGAAGGCGTCCGCCTTGCCGTCCACCAGCATCTGATAGGACTGTTCATGGTCGTCGCCGACCAGGAACTTCAGGCCGAGATTGAACTTGGCATCCACCAGATGCATCGCCTGCTCGTTGGTGGTGCCCCTGGTCACCACCACAGTCTTGCCTGCGAGGTCCTTCGGCGCGTTGATCGCCGATGCCTTCGGCACCATCAGCTTGGTGCCGGAGACATAGATCATCGGCGAGAACGCCACCTGCTTGCCGCGCTCGGCATTCGCCGTGGTCGAACCGCATTCGAAATCGATCTGCTTCTGCAGCAAGGCCGGAATGCGATTGTCCGACGTCACCTTGACATAGTCGATCTTCAGGTCGGTCTCGTCGATCGCGGCCGCGATCTCCTCGACGATCGCCTCGCAGATCTCGAGGCTGTAACCGATCGGGCGGTTGGCATGGTCGAGAAAGGACAGCGGCGGCGAACTCTCGCGATAGCCGAGCCGCACCGAGCGGGTGGCCTTGATGTTGGCGAGGGTGGGGCTGAGCCCCCCCTCGGTCTGGGCGGCGCCGGGCACCGGCAACGCCAGCGCGGCGGCCAGAAGGCAGGCCGCACCGAGCGTCTTGATCAGCATTGCACGCATCGATCGATCCCCCGACGGACGAAGCCGCGTCTCAGGCCGGCACCGGCTCCCCGGGGATCGCGCTTGGCGGCACCACATCGTCCGGCCGCAGTTCGTGCTCTGGCGCGAGCTCGCCTTCCCACTTGGCGACAACCGCGGTGGCCAGCGAATTGCCGATGACATTGGTCGCGCTGCGCCCCATGTCGAGGAAGGTGTCGATGCCCATGATCATCAGCAGCCCCGCCTCCGGGATGTTGAACTGCGACAGCGTCGAGGCGATTACCACCAGTGACGCCCGCGGCACGCCGGCCACGCCCTTCGACGTGATCATCAGCGTCGCCAGCATGGCGAGCTGCGTCCCCAGCGACATCTCGATATGATAGGACTGCGCGATGAAGATACTGGCGAACGTGCAGTACATCATGGTGCCGTCGAGATTGAACGAATACCCGAGCGGCAGCACGAAGCTCGATATCCGCGACGACGCGCCGAACTTGTTCAATCCCTCCAGCGTCTTCGGGTATGCCGCCTCCGAACTCGCGGTCGAGAACGCGATCATCAGCGGCTCGCGGATCAACCGCAACAGGTGGGCATAGCGCGGGCCGATCACGACGAACCCGACGACGATCAGGATCGCCCACAGGATCAGCAGCGACAGATAGAAGCCGCCCATGAACACGATCAGCTTCCACAGCACGCCGAGACCGTTCTTGGCGACCGTCGCCGTGACCGCCGCCCACACCGCGAGCGGCGCGAACAGCATGACGTAGCTCGTCACTTTCAGCATGATGTGGCCGAGATCGTCGATCAGCGCCAGCATCGGCTTGGAACGTTCGGGCATCGCGCCCATCGCCACCGAGAAGAACACGGCGAAGATCACGATCTGCAGGATCTCGTTCTGCGCCATCGCATCGGCGATCGAGGTCGGAATGAGGTGGGTGAGGAACTTCTCCAGCGAGAACGCCGACACCGGCAGGCCGGTCGACTGCGTCGCTGCCGGCAGCGTGCCGGGGAAGTTGGCGCCGGGCTTGAGGATGTTGACCATCACGAGGCCGAGCAGCAGCGAGACGAACGACGCCGTGATGAACCAGCCCATGGTCTTGGCAAAGATGCGCCCGAGCTTGGAGCCGCTGCCCATGTGGGCGATGCCGCCAACCAGCGTCGCGAACACCAGCGGCGCGATGATCATCTTGATCAGGCGCAGGAACAGCATCGCGATCAGGTTGATGCTGGAAGCGACTTCGGCGCGCGTGTCAGGCAGATACTGGTAGATCGCGGTGCCGATCACAATGCCGAGCACCATCGCGAAGAGAATGTAGCGAGTAAACTTATTGGACATTGCCAAGTACTCCCCAATCCCGACACCGGCGAGTATGACGAAAATTTTAAACGGGGCAACCGCGTTCGCGCGCAGCAGTGGCCGCGTCGCCATGAATGCGATGCGCATCGCAGCATGTCGGCCAGGTTCCCGCCGATGGCGCAGGCGGCGTCACGACGCCGTGCTCAATCGCTGATCGGCCGGCGATCAACCGGCCCGCTCCGCCGTCTTGCGGCCGCTGCGCAGGCCGTTCGCGGCACGCTTGAGCTTGTTGCGCAGCGTCGAGAGGCCAGCGACATCGAGGCCGGCCGCGCACATCAGTGCCGCCGGGATCTCCCGCGCCTTCTCGCGGAACGCGCGCCCTTTATCGGTCAGCGACACGCGCACGACGCGTTCGTCGCCGGTGTCTCGGCGGCGCTCGATCCAGCCGGCAGCTTCCATCCGTTTCAGCAGCGGCGTCAAGGTGCCGCTGTCGAGAAACAGCGGTTCACCCAGTTGCTTCACGGTGCGATCGTCCTGCTCCCACAACTGCAGCAGCACGAGGTATTGCGGGTAGGTCAGTCCCTGCGGCTCCAGGAACGGCTTGTAGGCCTGGGTGAAAGCGTGGCCGGCGGCATAGACCGCGAAGCACAGCTGGTTGTCCAGCATCTGCTCCGGCGGCACGCTGGCCGCCGCAACCTTTTTCCTGGTCGAGGGCTTGTTCAACGATCTGGCTCCTGGAGGCGGACAGCCTGCGCGATTCGAACCGGCAGGTCCAACGTTGCCCCTCTTGACAGAATATAGGACGCAATTAGATTGCGCACAATGCAATTGCGGCCGAAGGCCTGTTGCAGGCGATTTCAGCTTCCTCCCAGCCAAGGACGTCTCCCATGTCTCTGCAGAAGGTGGTCTATCAGGCTCATGCCACGGCAACCGGCGGCCGCGACGGCCGCGCCGTGTCCTCCGACAACGTGCTCGACGTGAAACTCGCGACGCCGCGCGAGATGGGCGGCGCCGGCGGCGTCGGCACCAATCCGGAGCAGCTGTTCGCGGCGGGCTATTCGGCCTGCTTCCTCGGCGCCCTCAAGTTCGTCGCGGGCCGCGAGAAGGTCGCGATCCCGGACACCACCACCGTCGAGGGCACGGTGGGCTTCGGCCCGGTCCCCAACGGCTTTGGCATCGAGGCCGAACTCAAGGTCACGATTCCCGGACTGCCGCACGACCAAGCGGAAGCGCTGGTGCACAAGGCCCATCAGGTGTGCCCGTATTCCAACGCCACGCGTAACAACATCGACGTCCGCCTCGTCGTCGCCTGACGGGACCGGCAATCCCGCACATGGCCGGGCCTTGCGCTCCGCCATGTGCGCTGCGGCCCATTTCATCGCTCGCGGAAATGATCTAGCGTTCCCCGAAAGACAGCATCGGGAGAAACGCCATGGCCGCCACCGTCAACCGCCAGATTCTGCTGGTCGAGAAGCCCGCCGGCAAGCTTGGGCAAGAACATTTCCGCCTCGCGGAAGGCGCGATCCCCGAACCGAAGGACGGCGAAGTCCTGCTGCGTGTGCGCTTCATTTCCCTCGACGCCGCCAACCGCGCCTGGATGCATGGCGCGACCTACCGCTCGGCGGTGGAGGCCAACACGGTGATGGCCGGCGGCGGCATCGCCGAAGTCATTCGCTCGAATGACCCGAACTTTGCTCCCGGCGACATCGTGTTCGGCGACACCGGCTGGCAAGACTACGCCGTCGTGCGCGGCAAGCATCTCACCAAGATGCCGAAGATCGAGCCGCTAACCTATCTTCTCAGCGTTTACGGCATCGCGGGCCTCACCGCCTATTTCGGCCTGCTCAATGTCGGCCGCCCGAAAGCCGGCGAGACCGTGGTGGTCTCCGCCGCCGCCGGATCGGTCGGATCGATCGTCGGCCAGATCGCCCGGATCAAGGGGTGCCGTGTCGTCGGCATCGCCGGTGGCACCGAGAAATGCCAATGGCTGACCGGCGAACTCGGCTTCGACGCGGCCGTCGACTACAAGTCCGGCCCCGTTTTCAAGCAGCTCAAGACCGCAGCTCCCAACGGCATCGACGTGTATTTCGACAATGTCGGCGGCGACATTCTCGAGGCCTGCCTGCCCCAGATGAACCTGTTCGGCCGCATCGCATGTTGCGGCGCCGTCTCGCAGTATGACGGCGCTCCGTCGGTCCACGGACCGCGCGGCGTCCCCGGCCTGATCGTGGTGAAGCGCCTGACCATGCAGGGCTTCATTGTGATGGATTATGACAACCAGCGTGGCGAAGCCCTTGCCGAGTTGCAATCCTGGGTCGCCTCCGGCCAGCTCAAGGTCCAGGAAGACGTCATCTCTGGCCTCGAAAACACGCCCCAGGCGCTGATCGGCCTTCTGGCCGGCGACAACCGCGGCAAGCGCATGGTCAGGCTCTGACACGGCCGCGCCGTTCATCATCCTGTCAGCGACGACAGCTGGATGACGATCGCGCAACCGCTCGGTGAATGGCGCGATCCGCAGGCAATCGCCGCCGCATCCCCTAGCAATTTGAATGGAGCGGCGGCAGACTGGCGTTGTGATCGACCGATCTGATCGGCGGACGGCGTTCTGAGCGAGGGAAGCGATGACCACGACCCATGCCGACACTTCGCAAAGTCGCAATGGCCTGCCGCTCGCGGCGACCCTCGGTGCCCTCGGCGTGGTCTACGGCGACATCGGCACCAGCCCTCTCTACGCTCTCAAGGAAGCCGCCAAGGCGGCGGCGCATGGCGGCCCGCTCGCCCCCGACGCCGTCCTCGGCGTCGCCTCGCTGATCCTCTGGGCGCTGATCACCATCATCTCTCTCAAGTACGCGCTGCTGATCCTGCGCGCCGATAATCGCGGTGAAGGCGGCATCGTCGCACTGCTGGCGCTGCTGTCGGCGCGCAACGCCCGGCCAGGAACCTGGCGTGCCCATCTCCTGCTGGTCGGTCTCGTCGGCGCGGCGCTTCTCTATGGCGATGGCGCGATCACGCCGGCCATCTCGGTGCTCAGCGCTGTCGAAGGCCTCAAGGTCGACGCACCGTCGCTCGCCCCGGCCGTCGTGCCCCTGACGGTCGTCATCCTGATCGGCCTGTTCATCATGCAGAAGAAAGGCACTGGCTTCATCGGCGGCATCTTCGGACCGGTGATGCTGTGCTGGTTCTTTGCCATCGGCCTGCTCGGCATCTATGGTATCGCCCATTCGCCAGGCGTTCTGGTCGCGCTCAGCCCGTACTATGCCGTCGACTTCCTGCTGCATCAGGATTTCCACATCAGCTTCGCCATTCTCGGCGCCGCGTTTCTGGCGGTGACTGGCGGCGAGGCGATGTATGCCGACATGGGCCATTTCGGCCGCATGCCCATCCGCCTCGCCTGGTTCGCAATCGCGCTGCCGGCGCTCGTACTCAACTATTTCGGCCAGGCCGGACTGCTGATTTCCGATCCGACCGCCATCGACAATCCGTTCTACCAGCTGTCGCCGGACTGGGCGCACTACCCGCTGGTGGCGTTCGCGACGCTTGCCACGGTCATCGCGTCGCAGGCGATCATTTCCGGCGCGTTCTCGCTGACCCAGCAATCGATTCAACTGGGCTTCCTGCCCCGGATGCAGATCCGCCACACCGCGAGCCACGAGATCGGCCAGATCTATGTGCCGCTGGTGAACTGGCTGCTCGCGGCTGCGACCCTCGGCGCCGTGCTTGGCTTTGGCACGTCGGATGCGCTGGCCGGCGCCTACGGCATCGCCGTGTCGCTGCTGATGGCGATCACCACGCTGCTGGCGGCACTGGTCGCGATCCAGTGGGGCTACCCGCCGATCATCGTCATTGCCGTCAACGGCTTCTTCTTCGTCATCGACTGCATTTTCTTCGCCGCCAATGGCACCAAGCTGTTCGAGGGCGGCTGGTTCCCGCTGTTGCTGGCTGGCGCCGTCGCCTTCCTGATGCTGACCTGGCGCAGCGGCGTGCGCCTCGTCGAAGCGGCCCGCGCCAAACTGCGCCAGCCGGAAGAGGAACTGATCGAAACCGCCGTCAGCAAGTGCCAGGCGCGCCTGCCGGGCGCCGCGGTCTTTCTGGCGTCCTCACCTCACGGCGTGCCGCTGGCGCTGACGCAGTTCGTCAAGCACAACCATGCGCTGCATGAGCGGGTGCTGATCGTCACCGTGCTGATCGAGGAAGCGCCCCGAATCCCCGACGCCGAACGGGTCGAGATCGTCGAAATCGTGCCGGGCATCACCCGCGTGATCCTGCACTTCGGCTTCATGCAATACCCGACCATTTCCGAAGGTCTCGATCTCGCCTGCCGGCAAGGCAAACTGCCGGGCCTCGATCTCGACGACGTCAGCTACTACATCGGCCGCGAGACCATCATCCCCACCGAGAAAGTCGCCGGCATGGCGGTGTGGCGCGAAAGCGTGTTCGCGTTCCTGCAGCGCAATGCCGAACGCTCGGCTGCGTTCTTCGGCGTCCCGACCAAGCAGGTGGTCGAGTTCGGCACCGAGATCGAGATCTAGCCCGATCGAGATCTCGCCCGGCGCCTGACGCGCAAAC
The DNA here is from genome assembly GCF_018131225.1 of Bradyrhizobium sp. U87765 SZCCT0048. GTDB lineage: Bacteria > Pseudomonadota > Alphaproteobacteria > Rhizobiales > Xanthobacteraceae > Bradyrhizobium_A. The sequence goes on from NZ_JAFCMM010000002.1 coordinate 881,124, forward strand.
GGTTAACCATCGCGCCGGATGCGGCCGGCGTGCGCTGCTTGCCGCCGGGCTACAATTTTCATCAATTGAAAACCACTGCCACGCCTTCAGGCAACTGGTCAGGCTTTCTTAAAAGCTGGACCGACATGATGGAACCGGTACTTCCGAACCATCGGATGTCCCGGTTCGCGGCAACGACCGTCGGACCGACAGGTGACAGGGCGGCGATCATGCAGTTGAGTGCGCAGACACTCCAAATCGTGTTTCTTGCGAACTTCATCGCGCTCGCCGTGGTGTGGGGGTATGTCGCGCATAGCTATCCCAGCCTGATCCCCGCAAAATTCTGGGCTGCTTCGACCTTCGTCGCCACCGCCAGCGCGCTGGTGTCGCTGCTGCGCCCGGTCATGGATCCGGTGTTTCCGGTCGTCGTCGGCAACAGCATGATGCTGCTGGCGTGCTGCCTCGCCTGGGCCGGCATCCGCCAGTTCTACGGCCTGTCGATGCCGGTGCGCTCCAGTGCCGCCGTCATCGCGGCCGCAGCAGTGCTGTTGACCGTGCTCACCGTGGTGTACGACGACATCAACCTTCGGATCGCCGTGTTCTCCGCCGCCGAATGCATCCCGCTTGGCCTTGCGCTGCGCGACCTGCGCACGCGGCCGAGCGCACACAAAAGCCCGGGCGCCGACCTCGCCAGCGGCATGCTCGCCTGCATCATGCTGATTCACGCCGTGCGTTCGGTATGCAGCCTGCTCGGCTATGGCGGTCCGGTCTCCGTGAGCAACTTCAATGGCGTCCAGGCGGTTGCCTTCACACTGCTGATCTTCACGTCGATGATGGCCAACTTCGGGTTCGTCCTGATGGCGATCGACCGCCTGCGTGGCGAGGTCGCCGGCCTTGCCCTCGTCGACGACCTCACCGGCATCGCCAACCGCCGGCACTTCAGCCTGCGCCTCAAGGAAGCCTGCAGCCGCGCCGGCCGCCTCGACGAGCCGTTCGCGCTTCTGGTCATCGATCTCGACGGCTTCAAGGCGATCAACGACAGCCACGGCCACGGTGCCGGCGACGAATGCCTGCGCACTTTCACCCGCGTCGCCCAGACGCATCTGCGCATCGGCGACATGCTGGCCCGCACCGGCGGCGACGAATTCGGCGTCATTCTACCCTCGACCAGCCTGAGCGAGGCGGCGCTGGTCGCGCGCAATCTGGTCAAGGCCTGCCGCAACAACGCCGTGCACTGGAACGGCCAGCAGCTTTCCCTCACCGCCAGCATCGGCATTGCGGTGTGGTCGGGAACCATCGCCGGCGATGTCCAGAAGCTGATCGCCGAAGCCGATCACGCATTGTATGTCGCCAAGAAACAGGGCCGCGACCGCCTCGCGGTGCACGAGCAGGTCGCCGCGCCCCTGCGCAAGAGCGCCTGATCCGGCCTCGCCAACCCCCATCGACCGCAACGCGGTCCATGACCGACAATTGGAGCGATCATCTTCACGAAGGAGTAGCCATGCCCATTCCGCGCGGCGGACCGGTGAAGGAATGTTAAGCGCTTGAGCGCGACAGTGAGGCCGATATCGGGAACATCGCCGATGTCGGTCCACGGCAACGACCGCGGACGCCATCAAGAACGCGAGGCGCCGGTCATGCAACTAAGTGTGCCGACGATTTATGTCGTCATCTTCGCCAACTTTCTCGCACTGAGCGTGGTCTGGCTGCACTTCACGCGCAGCTATCCCAACTTTGTCGCGGCCAGGTTCTGGACGGCATCGACCTCGATCGCCGCGCTCGGCGCAGCGTTCTCCTTCACCCGCGGCTTGATGAACCCCCTGTTGGCGATCCTCGTCGGCAACGGCATGCTGATCTTCGCCGCCGGCCTCGCCTGGATGGGCGTGCGGCGCTTCTACGGCCAGCCGATCCCCTGGCGCAGCAGCATTGTCATCACCGCCATGTCGGTCTGCGCGCTCGGGGCGCTCACCGTCTTCTACGACGACATTCGCATGCGCATCGCCGTCTATTCGATCGGCCAGTGCATTCCGCTGGCGATGGCCGCCGCCGAACTGCTGTCGCCGCGCGAGGGTCGCCGCAGCCCCGGCGCCAAGCTCGCCGCGGTGATGCTGATCCTGCTGTCCATCACCCATGGTCTACGCCTGCTGGTCAGCATGAGCCGGATCGACGGCGTGATCGCTCTCGTCGACTTCAACGGTTTCCAGGCGGCGTGCCTGCTGATCATGGTGTTCGCGGGGATGATGGCCAATTTCGGCTTCGTGCTGATGGCGATCGACCGCCTCCGCGCCGAAGTCGCCGATCTCGCCCTGATCGACGACCTGACCGGCATCGCCAACCGCCGCCACTTCCTGGTTCGCCTGTCGGAATCCTGCGCCCGTGCCAGCCGCGCCAACGAGCCCTTCGCGCTGCTGACGCTGGACATCGACGGCTTCAAGGCGATCAACGACAGCTATGGGCACGCCGCCGGCGACGAATGCCTGCGGCTGTTCACCCGCACGGTGCAGTCGCGGCTGCGGGTGGACGATCTTTTCGCCCGCTCCGGCGGCGACGAATTCTGCGTCATCCTGCCGGCGACCAGCCTGAGCGACGCCGCGCTGGTGGCACGTAACCTGATCAAGGCCTGCCGCAAGATTCATGTCGCCTGGAACGGCCAGACGATCCCGCTGACCACCAGTGTCGGCATCGCCATCTGGTCCAGCGACGTCGGGCGGGATGCCCAGCAGTTGATTGCGGCGGCCGACAAGGCGCTGTACATCGCCAAGAAGCAGGGGCGCGATCGCCTCGCCGTGCATGAGGAACTTCCCGCCCGGCTGCTGCGCGAGACCGCCTGAAGACGAAGCGCCGCATCAGCCCCGTGCGGCCTCGTACTCGGACGCCGTGCGCGCCACCAGATCAGCCACCGACGGAACATCCCGCACGCCGGACGTCGCGTGGCCGGCGCTCCAGATGTCCCGCCAGCGTCTGGGCTGGCTCTCACGGGCACCGACATCGATATCCCGGGCAATATCGATCGCACCCCGCTCGGGAAGATTGTCCGGATCGAGGCCCGCCGCCGCGATCGACGGCCTGAGCATGTTGGTCTGCAGCCCGGTGAAGGCGCGCGTCAGCACGATATCGTCGGCTGTGCTCGCGACCAGCATGTCCTTGTAGCGGGCATCCGCCATGCTCTCCGCCGTCGCGATGAAGCGCGTGCCCATGTAAGCGAGATCGCAGCCCAGCACCTCCGCCGCGCGCAGCGCATGCCCGTCACCGACGCCTCCCGCCAGCACCAGCGGCCCGTCGAAGAATTGCCGCACGGCGCGGACGAACGCGAACGGATTGAGCCAGCCGGTCTGGCCTCCCGCCCCCGCCGTGAGCAGCACGAGGCCGTCGGCGCCCGCCGCCACCGCGCGCTCGGCATGGCGGAGGCTGGCGACGTCGGCGAGCACCAGGGCGCCGGCGTCGTGGAGCGGACCGAGCACCGGCGCTGGCGAACCGACGCTGGTGATCACCAACTCCGGCTTGTGGCGCAGCAGCACCGCAAGATCGTCGGCCAGCCGCGGATTGGAGTTGTGGACGATGAGATTGGGGCACAGCGGTGCCGGCGCGTGCCCCCGCACATCGGCAGCGCGCTGCAGGCGGCCATCGATATCGTGCAGCCATTGATCGAGCTGCTCGGCACTGCGGCAGTTGGCCGTCGGAAACGAGCCGACCACGCCATTGTCGCAGGCCGCGGCGACGAGCTCGACGCCCGACACCAGAAACATCGGTGCGGCGATCAGCGGCAGGCGCAGACGGTCCGCGAAGCGCGAAAGCTTTCCGGTCAAGCGCATGTTCCCCAGACTCCGTGGATCGCCACGGAGTCTGGCACAGCCGGAGACGGATGCAAGCCGCCGTCGCCGCCCTATTCGGCAGCGTCGGCCAGTTCACCCGCCTGCTTGTTGTAGTCGAACACGACGCGGCCGTAGGGCAGAGTGAGATCGGCGAGGAAATGCCGCGCACCGATCACCTTGCGCACCGGGAAATCGGCCACCGGCGCGTTGACATGGGGCACCAGATGCAGCCGGCCAGGGCCAGCCCACGAGCCCTTGACCACGATATCGGTGAGGTTGATCGCAACGAGCTGGCAAACCTCCGCCCGGCCGTCGACCCCCGGGATCAGCTTCAAGTTGATCTGGGTCTTTTCCAGCATGGCGCGCGTCGCCTCGCCACTGCCGGCCATCGCCTCGTGCTTGTAACCCATGGTGCCGACCGCCACCTGGGTGCCGGCATATTCCAGCGTGCCCGTCAGGGTGTCCTTGAAGACCTCGAGCTTGGGATGGGCGTACTTCTTGGGAAAGCCCCAGATCTCGCGGCCCGCCGCGATCGGCGGATCATCGTCGAGATACATCTGCGAGACGAAGTTGACTTCCTCGCCGTTGAAGCGCGCGGGAATGACAAGACCGGATTCCGTATAGCTGCCGAAACCGGAGCTGTCCGGCATCTTGATCCATTCATAGTGCACGATCGGCCGCTCGATCGGCTCCAGCGGTTCGGGCAGGCCGGCGCGGATCAGCTCCGGGTCGGTCTCGTAGGTTATGACCAGGAACTCGCGATTGACGAAGCGATAGGGACCGGCCGGGTAGCTCGGGCCGGCGGCCGGCATCGACGGAAGCTTCAGCACATCGTCCTTGCGCATGCGGATCGTCTCCTTGAGCGAACGGGGCGGCTGTCGTGCCTATCCGCTGCAGTTGACGCCGTTGTGAGGAATTTGGTGCAGCCCGATGACAGGACGCACGCCCTACGAAACGTCGGCCAGTTGTCACGACCGCGTCACGACGACGCGGAATGCTGCGCCCGCTCATTTCGGGATCGCCGCCGACGAGGTGCTTCATGGACGCGCGAACGACAGACCCTCATCCACTGGTCTTCCGCGGCTGGCGGCCCGACCGCTGCAATCGCATCGCCCTGGTGCTGCAGGGCGGCGGTGCTCTCGGCGCCTATCAAGCCGGCGTCTACCAGGCGCTGCACGAGGACGGCATCGAGCCGGACTGGGTCTGCGGCGTCTCCATCGGCGCCATCAACTCGGCAATCATCGCCGGCAATCCGCCGGAGCGGCGGCTCGACCGGCTGCGTGAATTCTGGGACCGCATCACCAGCCGCAAGGTCTGGCACTACACGCCGGACGGCGACATCTTCCGCAAGGTGCGCAACAGCGTCAGCTCATATCTCACGACCACGCTGGGCCAGCCCGGCTTCTTCCGGCCGCACAACGTCAGCCCGTGGCTGAGCCCCGCCGGTGCGCGCACCGCGACCAGCTACTACGACACGACGCCGCTGCACGCCACGCTGCTGGATCTCGTCGACTTCGACCTGATCAACGCCCGCAAGATGCATTTTGCCGTCGGCGCCGTGAACGTGCTGACCGGCAACTTTCTCTACTTTGACAACAAGAAGGAAGTCATCGGACCCGAACACGTGATGGCGAGCGGTGCGCTGCCTCCAGCCCTGCCGATGGTCAAGATCGGCACCGATCATTTCTGGGATGGCGGCATCGTGTCCAACACGCCGCTGCAGCATCTGCTCGACCAGCAGGACAAGACCAATTCGCTGGTATTCCAGGTCGACCTGTTCAGCGCGCGCGGCATGCTGCCGCGCGACATCCAGGAGGTTCTGGCCCGGCACAAGGACATCGTCTACTCCTCGCGCACCCGCCACAACACCGACATCTATCGCCGCGAGAACAATCTCAAGGCGGACCTCTACCGCGCACTCAACAAGATTCCCGACCACCAGCTCGGCGAGCGCGAGCGCGAACTGCGCGACAGCCTCAGGGATCTGCCGGAAATCACGATCCTGCAGCTGATCTACCAGCAGAAGGCCTACGAAGGCCACGCCAAGGACTACGAGTTCTCGGCGACATCGATGCGCGAGCACTGGCAGAGCGGCCTCGAGGACACCCGCCGCACCCTCAAACGTCGCGACTGGCTGGAGCTGCCCGAACCCGGCACCGGCATCGTGGTGCATGACGTGCACCGGGAGAACGGCTACTGACGGAGCGCTGCGGCCGGCGCGCCTACCACAGCGACTGGCGCGCCCGCTCCGGCCAGATGCGGTCATACTCCGCGCCGCCGACGCGGTTCTCGCTCATCTCGGCGAGGATCTGTCCCGGCGTCGGCAGTGTCGATGGATCGACGCGCTTGTCGGGATTCCACAGATCGGAGCGTACGATCGCCCGCGCGCACTGGAAATAAATCTCGTCGATGTGGAACACGATCACCGAGCGCGGCGCCTTGCCTTCCATCCGGAACGTCTCGAGCAGCGCCGGATCGGCGGTGAGCTGCGCACGGCCATTGGCGCGCAACGTGGTGCCGGCGCCCGGGATCATGAACAACAGCGCGACGCGCGGGTCGCGCACGATGTTGCGCAGGGAATCGATCCGGTTGTTGCCGCGGCGATCGGGCATCATCAGCGTGCGCGCGTCGTGGATGCGCACGAAGCCGGCATGGTCGCCACGCGGCGAGCAGTCGAGCCCTTCGGGCCCGCTGGTCGCCAGCGCCACGAACGGCGAGCGCTCGATCAGGATGCGGTACAACGGGGTGACATGATCAGCCACCTTGGCCGTCGAGGTCTCCCCGGTCTCGCCGTAGATGGCCTCGAGCTGTTCAATGGTGGCGATGATTGACACGTTGCTGTCCTCCGGTTTCAAGTCTCGCGGCGTGTGGCGACGACCGCTTCTCCGCGGATCGCCGCCAGCAGCTCACGGGCGTGGTCGTCGAGCGCGCCGACATTGTTGATGATCACATCGGGAGCAAACGCCGCCGTGTCGACGGCACGGTTGAGGCGATCGTCCAGGCGGCCGTCGCTGTCGCGGTTGCGCGACGCGAGGCGCTGCAGCAGCACCTCCGGCGGCGCCGTGATCAGCACGGCCGTCACCCCAGTGTAGGTCTGCCGTGCGTGCGCCACGACGGTACGGGACACATTGACCACGACCGTCCGCCCGGCTGCGAGATCACCCTCCATCGCCCGCCGCACGCCGTAGCTCAGGCCATGGGCCTGCCAGTGCAGGGCAAATGCGCCGTCCACAACAGCGCGCGCGAAGTCGTCGGCCGTCAGCGTTTCGTTGGGTTCGTGGGCAGAGCTCTGCCGCGTCACCACCCGCCTCGGAAACACCACGGACGGATCGTCTGCGCACGCCGCCTCGGCGCGACCGAGCAGCGCATCCTTGCCGGCGCCGCTCGGGCCCACCACCAGCACAAGCCGGCCGCTCCGGTCATCCCGCGCACGCTCCCCGCCCATGGTCGATGCCAATGTCACGCGACACGCTGCCCCGCCCGCCACACGCTGCGGACCACCGGCACCTGGCCGGCGACATGGACGCGAATGACGTCGGCGCGCTTGCCGACGGCGATCTCGCCGCGGTCTCCGAGGCCGACGGCCTCCGCCGGACGCTTGGTGACGGTCCGCACCGCGGTGGCGAGGTCGATCGTCGGCACCCGTTCCGGCAGCTGCAGCGCCGCCATCAGCAGGCTGGAGGGAATGTAGTCGGACGACAGGATGTCGAGCAGGCCCTCGCGTGCGAGATCGACCGCAGCGATATTGCCGGAGTGCGAGCCGCCGCGCACCACATTGGGGGCGCCCATCAGGATGCCGATGCCGGCCTGATGCAGCCCGCGCGCCGCTTCCATGGTGGTCGGGAACTCGGCGACCACGACACGGTCGCGAATGGCATCGCGCACATTCTCGTCCGTAGTGTCGTCATGGCTCGCCAGCGGCACGTTGTGCGCGTGGGCGAGCGCGACGACGCCGCGCATGTTGGTCTCGGCATACTCGCGCTGGTGCGCGACGCGGCGGGCGAACATGACGTCGAGCTCGGCGTCGGTGAGGCCGCCGCTCTTGCCGCGATAATAATCGCGCAGCTTGACTTCGTCGCGGAACTGGCGCTGGCCCGGGGTATGGTCCATCAGCGACATCAACCGCACGTCGGGACGGTCCACCAGCCCGCGTGCCTCTTCGATGACGTTCGGCATCGGGATTTCGCAGCGCAGATGCAGGAAATGATCGGCGCGCAGCAGGCCGCCGTCACGCGCCGCTGCGATGGCAGCGGCAAGGATTTCGGCCTGGCCGTCGGCATCCGGCGCGCCCTCCTCGCGCCACACCCGCAGCGAGTCGAGCACCGTGGTGATGCCGCTGGTGGCGAGCTGGCCATCGTAGGAAATCACCGCCGCCACTGGATCCCAGTGCACCTTGGGGCGCGGCATGTAGTGCACCTCGAGGTGATCGGTGTGCAGCTCGATCAGGCCCGGCATCACCAGGTCACCGCCGGCGTCCTGCGCGCCCGCGGGCGCGGCGCCGTCGCCGATCTCCGCGACCTTGCCGCCGGACATCGCGATCCAGCCGCGTTCGATCACCCGGTCGGCAAGGACGATCCGGGCATTGCCGAGAACTGCCTCATTGGTATCGCTCATTGCTGGGTCACTGCCTTTCCTGCATCGTTGATTATCGCCGATCACGCCGCCGCCGCAAACGATGTCACGTCGACCAGGCGGTCGGCGATCAGTTCGCGCATCTCGTCATCGTGGACGATCGCCACGATGGCAACACCCTTCTGCTTCTTGGCCGCGATCAGGTCCACCACCACGGCCCGGTTGACGGCGTCGAGCGACGCCGTCGGCTCGTCGAGCAGCAGGACCGGCAGATCGGAGATGAAGCCACGGGCGATGTTGACCCGCTGCTGCTCGCCGCCGGAGAACGTCGCGGGCGGCAACGCCCACAGCCGCTCCGGGATATTGAGGCGACGCAGCAGCACAGCTGCCTGGCCCTGGGCGTCGGCACGGCTGACGCCGCCGGCGAGCAGCGGCTCCGCCACGACGTCGAGCGTCGCCACCCGCGGCACCGCCCGCAGGAACTGGCTGACATAGCCGATGGTCCGCCGCCGCACGTCGAGCACCTGGCGCGGCTCGGCGGTCGCCAGATTGACCTGCCGGCCGAGATGGTGGATGCCGATCACGCCGCGGTCGCAGCGATAGTTGCCGAAGATCATCTTCAGGATCGACGACTTGCCGGCGCCCGACGGCCCCGACAGCACCACACATTCACCGGCATCGACATGAAACGAGACGTTGCGCACCACCGGCAGCGTCACGCCGCCCTGCAGGTGCATGACGAAGCTCTTCTCTGCGCCGCGGACATCGATCAGCGGCACGGGGCCGGCGGCGGAAATATCGCTGGAAATCATTGCGGACCTCATGGCGGCAGGATCGAGGAGACGAGCAACTGGGTGTAGGGCTCGCGGGGATCGTCGAGCACCTGGTCGGTCAGGCCAGTCTCGATCACCTGGCCACCCTTCATCACCATGACGCGGTGCGACAGCAGCCGCGCCACGGCGAGATCGTGGGTCACCACGATGGCCGCGAGTCCGAGCTCGGCGACGAGGCTGCGCATCAGGTCGAGCAGGCGCGCCTGCACTGACACATCGAGACCGCCGGTCGGCTCGTCCATGAACACCAGCCGCGGTTCGGTGACGAGATTGCGGGCGATCTGCAGCCGCTGGCGCATGCCGCCCGAATAGGTCCGGGGCGTGTCGTCAATGCGATCCGCGGCGATCTCGACCCGGCCGAGCCAGGTCGACGCGGTGTCACGGATGCGGCCATAGTGGTTCCAGCCGACCGCCATCAGCCGCTCGCCGACGTTGGCGCCGGCGGAGACGCCCATGCGCAACCCCTGCGCCGGATCCTGGTGCACGAAGCCCCAGTCGGTGCGGAACAGGAAGCGCCGCTCGGCCTCGCCGAGATCGGTAAGGTCACGCGTCACACCGTCGCGCATGCGGTAGCGGACGCGGCCGCTCGTCGGCGCCAGCTGCCCCGACAGCATCTGCAGCAGCGTCGATTTTCCCGAACCGGACTCGCCGACGATCGCCAGTACCTCGCCCGGATAGAGCGAGAACGAGATATCGCGACAGGCCTGCACGCGGCCATAGGACTTGTTCAGGCCGTCTGCCAGCAGCAGCGGCTGGTCGCTGGTCTCGACGACCGCCATGGGAATGCCGTCAGTCATGGCGCGGCTCCGCATGCGGCGGGGCGCTCATCTCGCCATGATGGCCGGCGTCGCGGCGGGTTTCGCAATAGTCGGTGTCCGAGCATACGAACATCCGGCCTCCCTTGTCGTCGGTGACGATTTCATCGAGATAGGAATCGCTCGCTCCGCACAGCGCGCAGGGCGCGTCGAAGCGATAGCGCGTGAACGGATGGTCTTCGAAATCGAGCGACACTACTTCGGTGTAGGGCGGCACGGCATAGATCCGCTTCTCGCGGCCGGCACCGAACAGCTGCAGCGCGGCGCAGTTGTCCATCTTCGGATTGTCGAATTTCGGCGTCGGCGATGGATCCATCACATAGCGCGCGCCGACCTTGACCGGATAGGCGTAGGCGGTGGCGATATGGCCGAAGCGGGCGATATCCTCGTAAAGCTTGACATGCATCAGGCCGTATTCGGCGAGCGCATGCATGCGGCGCGTCTCGGTTTCGCGCGGCTCCAGGAAACGCAGCGGCTCGGGGATCGGCACCTGGTAGACCAGCACCTGGCCGGCGTGCAGCGTCTCCTCGGGGATACGATGGCGCGTCTGGATCACGGTCGCATCCGCGGTGCGGGTCGTGGTCTCGACGCCGGCGGTCTTGGCGAAGAACTTGCGGATCGAGATCGCGTTGGTGGTGTCGTCCGATCCCTGATCGATCACCTTGAGCACGTCGTCGGGACCGAGGATGGCGGCCGTCACCTGCACGCCGCCGGTGCCCCAGCCATAGGGCATCGGCATTTCGCGGCTGGCGAACGGCACCTGGTAGCCGGGGATCGCGATCGCTTTGAGGATCGCGCGGCGGATCATCCGCTTGGTCTGCTCGTCGAGATAGGCGAAGTTGTAAGCGGGCGCGTTCATTCCGCGGCCTCCTTGACCACGTCGGCCGTTGCATTGGCCTCGGCGAATTCCTGACGCAGCTTGCGCAGCAGGCCGAGCTCCGACTGGAAATCGACATAGTGCGGCAGCTTGAGGTGCTCGACGAAGCCGGTCGACTGGACGTTGTCCGAGTGCGACATCACGAACTCCTCGTCCTGGGCCGGCGCGACCACGTCCTCGCCGAGTTCGCCCGCCCGCAGAGCGCGATCGACCAAGGCCATCGACATCGCCTTGCGCTCGGACTGGCCGAAGGCGAGACCGTAGCCGCGGGTGAAACACGGCGCTTCGGTCGCGGAGCCCTTGAACTGGTTGACCATCTGGCACTCGGTCAGCGCGACGGCGCCGAGCGGCACCACGAAGCCGGCATCCTCGGCAAAGAACTCGACCTCGACCTCGCCGAAGCGAATCTCGCCGGCGAACGGATGGTTGCGGCCGTAGCCGCGCTGGGTGGAATAGCCCAGTGCAAGCAGGAAGCCCTCATCGCCCCGCGCCAGATTCTGCAGCCGCAGATCGCGGCCGGCGGGAAAATTCAATGGCTCGCGGGTGAGATCGCCGACCGCGGCGCCCTCTTCCGCCGCTGGCGAAGCCTCGATCAGGCCATCGCGGCCGAGAATATCGGTCACGCGCGGCATCGGCGCGGTCGGTGCTTCCGCAACCGCGGGCTGTTCCGGCTCGTTGCCGGCAGCGAGCAACGGGTCCAGCAGGCGATGAGTATAGTCGAACGTCGGCCCGAGCACCTGTCCACCCGGAATGTCCTTGAACGTCGACGAGACGCGGCGCCGCACCTGCATCTTGCCGGTATCGACCGCCTCGGTCGCGCCGAAGCGCGGCAACGTCGCGCGAAACGCGCGCAGCAGGAAGATCGCCTCGATCATGTCGCCACGCGCCTGCTTGATAGCCAGCGCCGCGAGTTCGCGATCGTACAGCGAGCCTTCGGTCATCACACGATCCACCCCGAGGCTGAGCTGCTCGGAGATCTGCGACAGCGTCACTTCGGGCACATCGCGATCGCCGCGCCGCTCATGCGCCAGCAGCCGATGGGCGTTCTCGATGGCGCGCTCGCCTCCCTTGACGGCGACGTACATGCTCAGCTCTCCTTCGCAACGACCCGCGTGGTGCGGGGCAATGCCACGATGGCGTCATCCGCCGCGAGCACCAGATCCACCCCGCGGGGAAACAGCGTGTGATTGGCCGCGAGCGCGGCGACGAGATCCGCACCGAGCGGCGCCTGCAGCGTCGTCGCGCCGTCGATGCCGGGCCCACGCAGCTCGAACATCGGACCGCGGCCGAGATGGCTGACCTGCACGATCAGCGTCGTCGATCGGTCGGGATATTCGCCACTGCCGAGGGCAAAGCGGTCGAGCGGCAGCGCCGCGGCGATATCGCTGACCAGCGCGAAATGGGCGATCGAAGGATCGCTGACGAGCGGCGCGCTGGTGTGGAACTTGAGCCACCTGGCGACGTCGGACGACGCCTCCATGGCCGGGTCCAGCCAGATCGGCGTGTCGTGATCGAACAGGGTGAGCGCGATTGCTGCGGTCGCCTGCATCAGCGGCGCCGGAGCGCCGGCGACCGTCGACACGCAATGCCGGGTGCCGGGACGCGCCATGGCCTCCATCACTGAGCGAAAGATCGATTGCGCCGACAGCACCTGCTGGGCGAACTTTGTCGGCAGTTCCGCGACCGTCGTCATCGGTCAGCCCTCCCCACGCACCATGGTGTAGAAATCGACCCGCGTCGCCGCGGTCTCTGCCGCCCGATCGCGCCGGGCCTCCAGCATCTGCGCCCGCAGCGGCGCAATGATGTCGCGCTCCACGGCCTCGCCATGCGCGCCGGACTGCACCAGCGCGTCGCACAGCGCGATCAGCTCCGCCTTGCGGCGGTCGCGTCCAAGCACATAACCGAATCCGACTTCGCCGGTCGGCAGGCGCACAGCCGCACGCGACACCGTCGCCTCGCCGAGATTGAACGGTGCGCCATCGCCGCCGACACGGCCGCGCATCATCACGAGGCCGTTTTCGGCCTCACGCAGGTTTTCATAGGCTGGCAGCGCAAGTGGCGCGAGCTTCTGCGCGATCGCGTCGACATCGCTGTGCGCGAGCACCGCCATGGCCGACTGACGGCGCTTCTGCAACTGGAGGTCGTCGTGGGGCTGACTGCTTGACATGGCCCGATCCAAGTTGTCTACTTTTCTAGACAACTTGATAGCCCCCGTCCATGACTGTTTCGTGACGCGGGGATGATTTCTCGGCTATGGTTTTGCGGCGTTGCTTGCGGCGCGCCGGTTCTCGGGTAAGAGTGACCGCAGATGACGACAGCTGTTTTGCTTGCGGTGCGGAGCCGCCGCGCGCCATGACCATGACCGACACCACCGCGTCCGGCGTCGCCCTCTGGCGGCGGGTCGCCGACGCCATCGAACGGGGCATCGCCGACGGAACCTATCCGGCAGGCGAGCGGCTGCCCGGCGAAATGGAGATTGCGGAAGCCTATCGCGTCAACCGCCATACGGTGCGGCGTGCGCTCGCCGCGCTCGCCGAACGCGGTTTCGTGCGCGCCGAGCGCGGCAGCGGCACCTATGTCGAGGCGCCACGCCTCGCCTACCCGCTGCGGTCCCGCACGCGCTTTTCGGAGATTGTCGGCGCCGGCGGTCGCGAACCGCGCGGACAATTGATCAGCGCAACCATCGAGCCGGCAACACGCGAGTTCGCCAAACTGCTCGGGCTCAAGGCGGGCGCTCCTCTGGCACGCATCGAGGGCCTCCGCTTCGCGGATCAAACGCCGATCTGCATCGGAACGACCTGGCTGTCGGCGGACCGGTTCCCCGACGCAGGCGCGTTATACGAGCGGATGCGCTCGATGACCAAGGTTCTCGCCCATTTCGGCATTCGCGATTATCGTCGCGCGTCCACCCGCGTGACTGCCGCCATCGTCGATGCGGCTGATGCCGCCCGCCTCGATCTCGACCTTGGCCGGCCGATCCTGATCGTCGACAGCACCGACCTCGACGGCGAAGGCAAGCCCCTGCTCACCTCGCATTCGCGCTTCGTCGCCGAACGCGTCGAGTTCCTGGTGGAGAATACCTGAGCTTCAAACGGCCGGGCGGCGGCCGATGATCGCGAACCGCAAGCGTCCCGACACGAAGTCGATGAGCGCCACGGCGATCAGCACCATCAGGATGAGGAACGACACCTTCTGCCATTCCAGCACGCGGATCTGCTCGGCCAGTTGTAGGCCGATCCCCCCGGCGCCGACGATCCCGATGATGGTCGCATCACGGGTGTTGGACTCGATGAAATAGAGCACCTGGCTCGCGATTACCGGCAGCACCTGCGGCATCAAGCCGAAGCGGATTTCGTGCAGCTTGCTGCCGCCGGACGCGCGGATGCCCTCGACCTGCTTGCGGTCGGCCGCCTCGATCGCCTCGGAAAACAGCTTGCCGAGAATGCCGAAGTTGGACACCGCGATCGCCAGCACGCCGGCGAACGGGCCGAGGCCCACGACGTTGATCCACACCAGCGCCCAGATCAGGGTGTCGACGCCGCGGATCGAATCGAGAAAGCGACGGACCGGGAAACGAAAGAGCGCCGAAGGAATAACATTGCGCGCAGCCAGCAGGCTGACCGGAAACGCGACGATGGCGGCCACCACCGTGCCCAGCACCGCGATCGACAGCGTCTCGCCGAGCGCGACCAGATAGGTCGGCAGCGACGAGCCGGGATCCGGCGGGACCATCATCATCACGATCCAGCCGAGCTGATGCAGCCCGCCGAGCATCCGTGCCGGCGAGAAGTCCAGCACCGCAAGGCCATAGATGAACAGCGCGACCATCGCGGCAGCCAGCGCCGGCACCAGCAATCGCGCGGTCAGCGAGCGCTGGAACAGCTCGGGATAACGTGCCCGCGGATCCCCCTTGGGATCGACAACCAGCGTCTTGGTCATGCGCGCCGCTCCCGGCCGAGAAAATGGCTGCGGATCCAGCCCGTGCCGATATCGATGACGAAGACCGTCAGGATGATCAGAAGCAGGATGGCGCTCACATCGGAGTAATAGAACTTGCGAATGGCAACCACGAGCTCCTGCCCGATGCCGCCGGCGCCGACGAAGCCCATCACCGAGGCGCCGCGGACGTTGATCTCGAACCGCAGCAGCGTGTAGCTGGCAAAGCCGGCGAGCACCTGCGGCACCACGGCGAAGCGCATGCAGGCGACCCAGTTGGCCCCGGTGGACCGCACGCCCTCGACCGGCTTCATGTCGACGTTCTCGACGATCTCGGAGAACAGTTTGCCGAGCGAGCCAGCCGTGTGGATGGCGATGGCGAGCACGCCGGCCATCGGCCCCAAGCCGAACGCGATGACGAAGATCAGCGCGAACACGATGTCCGGAACCGTGCGGCAGAATTCCAGCGCACGCCGGGTGACGAAACGGACCCAAGGCGCCGGCGCCGTATTGGCCGCGGACAGAAAATTGAGCAGGAAGGCGACGAACGCACCGGCCACGGTACCGACGTAACTGATCAACAGTGTTTCGCCGAGCAGCGACAGCCACTTGCGCCAGCCCCACAGCCATTCGGCCGGATCGGTCCACACCCGTGCGCCGCTGTCGAGCGTGAAGATGCGATCGAAATAGCTGAAGAAGTTGCCAAAATAAGTGAACAGCGTGCGCAGGTTGACCTCTGCGCCGATGGCAGAGACGAACAGCACCACCACCATGGCTGCGGCGGCAATGGCGTAGCGCAGACGCTTGCGGACCACGGCCTGGCGATAGGCCGCGTTCAGCGCACTCAGTTGCTGATCGGGAAGCAGCGAGATGGTGACGGGCATGTCAGTGGCCGCGCGACAGTGAGATCGCCACCGAAGTGGCGGCGGTCGTCAGCGGGACAGTCCCGACTGCCGGCCATAAAAAGAGCCGGGTCACGAAGACCCGGCTCCCGATGGTATGACGGACGATCAAGACGCCTTCTTCTTGCGCAGGTTGTCGACGAACTTGATCAGCTCGATGGTGGCGTCCCAGTCCTTGGTGGTGGCCGGGTGGAAGCCCTTCTTCTGGCCGTCCGACAGACGCTCGAACGCCGCCTTGTCTTTGGTCGGCGCGTCCTGGAACGCCTTGGCGATCGCAGTTTTGAGGTCATCAGGCAGATCGGAGTTGTAGGCGTAGGGGCCGTTGATGATCGGCGCCGACTTGTGAATGATGCGGAAATCGTCCTTCTTCAACGGCGTGCCGTCGGCATTCTTCAGCATGCCCTTGGTCAGCATCTGTGCCAGGGTCGAGTCGTCATCGCTGGTCCACTGGTTGGCCGCGACGTCGACCGTGCCCTGCGACAGCGCCAGCAGCGCGTTCTCGTGGCTGCCGGTGAACACCACCTTGCTGAAATAGGTATCGGCATCGGTGATGCCCATCTTGTCGAGCTCGAAGCGCGGCACGTTGTTGCCGGAGGTCGAGTTCGGATCGACGAGGCCGAGATTCTTGCCCTTGAGGTCCTGCACCGACTTGTAAGGGCTCGTCGCCTTGACGAAGAACACCGAGTAATAACCGGTGCTGCCATCGGCATTGATGTCGTTGGCGAAGGCGTCAATCTTGACGCCGGTCAGGCGGGCGCGCGCGAACGAGGCCGAGCCATAGCTCGCGATCTGGATGTTGCCGGAACGCTGGCCTTCGATGACCGCGGCATAGTCGTTGGCGATGCGCAGCGTGACCTTGGTGCCGAGCTCCTTCGACAGATAGTTCACGAACGGCGTCCAGCGCTCGGTGACGCCCGAAGCGTTCTCCGCCGGGATCACGGCAAAGACGAGTTCCGGATACTTGGCTTTCCAGTCCTGCGCCGAGGCAGCAGACGACATCGCCAGCGCGGCGGCGCCGGCGAGAATGAGACGGCGGGTGATCATGACTTCTCCTGATCTTTCGAGGAAACGCAGACCGATCCGCTCACAGGCGCCCGGCTTGCACGCGCAGTTTTCAGGCTGCGGCCGTTCCGAACTGTGGAACGGGAACTGTTGCGCCCGCGGGCACGGCGGCGGGACTCGCATCCATCACCTCGTCGGCTTCGAGATCGTAGAGCTCCCGGGCAATCTGGTCGGTCAGCGCTGCCGGCGCGTCGTCGAACACGACCCGACCGGCGGCCATGCCGATGAGCCGGTCGCAATAAGTCCGCGCGAGGTCGAGCGAGTGCAGGTTGCACATCACCGTGATGCCGAAATGCTTGTTGATGCGCAGCAGCGCGTCCATCACGATCCGGGTGTTGCGCGGATCGAGCGAAGCGATTGGCTCGTCGGCGAGAATGATGTCGGGCTGCTGCACCAGCGCGCGGGCGATAGCCACGCGCTGCTGCTGGCCGCCGGAGAGCTGGTCGGCACGCTGCGCCGCCAGGGTGGCGATATCGAACTGCTCGAGCGCCGACATGGCAATCGCTCTGTCCTCGTCGGGCCAGAGCTGGAACAGCGAGCGCCAGGCCGGCACGTCGGCAAGGCGGCCCATCAGTACGTTGGTCAGCACATCGAGGCGGCCGGCGAGATTGAACTGCTGGAAGATCATTGCCGAACGCGCCCGCCACTTGCGCAGATCGCGGCCTTGCAGCGCGGTGACATCCGTCCCCTCGAACATGATGCGGCCCGAGGTCGGCTCGGCGAGACGATTGATCATGCGCAGCAGCGTCGACTTGCCGGCGCCGGACCGGCCGATCACACCGATGAAACTGCCGGGCGCGATGGAGAACGATGCATTGTCTACGGCGAGCTTGTCGCCGAAGCGGCACGTCAAACCATCCACCACCAACATGAGAGACTCCAGAATTCCTTGCGTCATCGTCACCGCTAGCGCCGGGATTCTACAGTTGTGTGACAATTGCACCGTGTGCGACGCGTTACCGCAAATTGGAACAGGTGGACGATCGTACCGTCGTCATGACACTGTCATCATGACGATGGCACTAGGGTCTTGCTTCCCGAGCAACTCAATCCAGGATTGCAGACTGCGCGATGGCTGCCAAAGCCCTTTCCGTCACTCCACTGATCGATCCGACCGCGCAGCTGCGCGACTGCACGCTCGGCGCTTACTGCGAAGTCGGCGCGCGCACGCAGTTGCTCGACGTGGCGATGGGTGACTACTCCTATGTCGTGAACGACAGTCAGATCACCTACACGACGATCGGCAGGTTCTGCTCGATCGCGGCGATGACGCGGATCAATCCCGGCAACCATCCGATGCATCGCGCGACGCAATCACACTTCACTTATCGCTCCAGCGCCTACTTTCCCGGCGAGAGCGACGATGCCGATTTCTTCGCATGGCGGCGCGACCATCACGTCGGCATCGGCCACGATGTCTGGATCGGCCATGGCGCTGTCATTCTGCCCGGTCGCCAGATCGGCATCGGCGCGGTGATCGCGGCCGGCGCGATCGTCACCAAGGATGTGCCGGCCTACACCATCGTCGCTGGCAACCCGGCGCGCCCGGTGCGCCGCCGCTTCGCCGAAGACATCGCCTCCCGCCTGCTCGCGCTCGAGTGGTGGGAATGGGATCACGAGGAATTGCGCGCCGCGCTGCCCGACTTCCGTCACCTCGCCATTGAAGACTTCCTCGACAAGCACGAAAACCGCCCGCGTGCTGCCTCTGCTTCTCACCTCCAACGAACGGCCTGACCGTGACTGACATGCTGATTCGGGGCGGCCGCGCCCTCGTCCAACAGGACATCCTCGACACCTTCCTGCAGATCACCGATGGCGCGATCGCCTGTGTCGGCACCGGCAGCGCCCATGCGCCGCTCGATCTCGATGCCAGCGGACTGCTGGTGATGCCCGGCATCGTCGACATCCATGGCGACGCTTTCGAGCGCCAGATGATGCCGCGCCCCGGCGTCGATTTCCCGATCGACGTTGCACTGCTCGACAGCGACCGGCAGGCGATCGCGAACGGCCTGACCACCGTCTTCCATGCCACCACCTGGTCGTGGGAGCCGGGCCTGCGCAGCGGCGACAACGCCGAGTATCTGGTCGGCGCCATCGAGGCGCTGCGGCCGCAGCTGTTCGCGGACACCCGCTTCCACCTCCGCCACGAGACCTACAATCTCGCCGCCGAGCCGATCATCCGGGAATGGCTGGAGAAGGGGCGCATCGACCTGCTCGCCTTCAATGACCACATGCACGCGACCGTGGCCAACCTCGATAAACCCCACAAGCGCACCCGCATGGTCGAGCGCACCGGCCTGACCGACACGGCGTTCGACCACCTCGTGTCCGAAGTCATGGCCCGGGCCGGCGACGTGCCCGGCTCGGTCGCGCGCCTCGCCGCCACCGCACGCGCCCGCGGCATCCGCATGCTGTCCCATGACGACGAGAGCCCGGCGCAACGCCAGGCCTACCGCGCCATGGGCGTCACCCTCGCGGAATTCCCGGTCAACGAGATCACGGCGCGCGATGCCGCCGAGGCCGGCGACCACATCGTGTTCGGCGCCCCCAATGTCGTGCGCGGCGGCAGCCATACCGGCTGGACCAAGGCCGCCGACATGATCGCCAAGGGAATGTGCTCGGTGCTGGCGTCGGACTATTATTATCCGGCGCCGATGCTCGCGGCGTTCCGGCTCGTCGCCGACAACATTCTCACACTGCCGGAAGCCTGGGCGCTGATCTCGGCCTCGCCGGCCGCCGCCGCCGGCCTCGCCGATCGCGGCCGTCTCGCCGAAGGCCAGCGTGCCGATATCCTGCTGATCGACGATCGCGAACCGCTGCGGCCGCGGCTGGTCGCCGTGATCGCCGGCGGACGGCTGGTTCAGCTCACCGAGCCGGAGCGACTGTCGCGGACCAGCGTCGCGCACAAGGCGGTTGCGGCCGCCTGACGCCACTCTATTCTGGCGTCAGGATCGACCATGACCTCTTTTCCCCGCTACGCACTCTATTATACGCCGGCACCCGACAGCGCACTTGCGAGCCTCGGTGCCGGCCTGCTCGGCTACGACGCCTTCAGTGGCAGCGACCGGCCGTTTCCGGCCGACGTCTCCGCCGCCCTGCCGGACTGGCACGACCTCACCCGCGACCCGCGCAAGTACGGCTTTCATGCCACGCTGAAGGCGCCGTTCGCGCTGGCGAGCGACGCCACGGAAGCGGCTCTGCTCGCGGCCTGCGAACAGTTCGCCGGGAGCTATGTGACCCCGTCACAGCCTCTACCGCTCATTCGTCCGGTGACCCGGGCGCTCGGCAGCTTCATCGCGATGGTGCCGGACGCCCCCTCGCCTGCGCTGCAGGCGCTGGCGGCACGTTGTGTCGAAACGTTTGATCGTTTCCGCGCTCCGTTGACGGCCACCGATCGCGCACGCCGCAACCCGGACGCACTCAGCGCACAGCAGGTCGCCTACCTCGACCGCTGGGGCTACCCATACGTGTTCGACGAATTCCGCTTTCACATGACACTGACGGGGCGCGTGCCGGCGGAGCGGCGCGACGCCGTGCTGGCGGTGCTGCGCGCGCAGACAGCCACGCAAACTGACGCCGATCTCGCGATCGACCGCCTCGCCGTGTTCCGCCAGGACAGCGCCGCGGAGCGCTTCCGCGTCCTCGCGCACTATCCCCTGACCTGATGCATGGCCACGCGCCGCGCACCGGCGCGGCGATCAAGCCAGCACGATCGGACGGATCGGCGAGCCGGTGCTGCCGGTGAGTCGCAGCGGCAGCACGACAAGGAAGCCGCGATGGCGCCGGGCCGCAGACATGCCCTCGAGATTGAGGTTCTCGATGATGTGGATGCCTTCGTCGACGAGCAGGATGGCATGCACCGATACGCCCGGCGTCGGCAGGCATTCGAAGCCCGGTGTATCCGAGCCGACCAGCGTCGCCCCCTGCGCGATCAGCCAGCGCGTGCCGCTCTCCGCAGGTCCGGGCATGCCGCCACGCCGGCCGATGAACGTTTCGCTGTCGCTCCAGTGTTGCGCCCAGCCGGTGCGCACGAACACCGCGTCTCCGCGGCGAATGTCGACGCCGCCATGCCGCATCGCCGCCTCGAGATCGGCGATGGTGATCTCCTCGCGCGGCTGCAAGCACGGCACGCCCCGCGCTGCCGCAACGTCCAGCATCACCATCGGCTGCAGAATCGGCGGGATGTCGGCGACGTCCAGCTCGCGATAGCCGTCCCGCGTCTCGACATCGGCGACGGCGACACCGCCATGCAGACAGCCATGGCGTGAGAAATGGCCGAGCGCGTCGATGTGGGTGCCGGCATGGCCGGATGTCACGATGACTTCGTTGGCGAAACTCGAGCCGTCTTCGCGGGGAGCGGGATGCGGATCGCCATGGCGGCGGTGCAGCGCCAGGGAGAACGGGATGTGCTGGTGGTAAACTGGCATCGACGGCGCCATCGCATGCGACAGCTCGTAGACATGGGTGTCGGCCCCCAGAAGCGCCTTCAACGCCAATGCATCGAACCCCGGCAGACGTGTGACCATGCCGCTCTCCCCTGCTTTGTGATTGTTGGCCCGTCCCGGCGCAAGGCCGGAGCGGGCGGATCGTGTCGCGATCAGACGCCGATCTTCGGCGGGCGATGCTTGTCGAGGCCGATCGCGATATTCTTCTGCTCCATGTAGATCTCGAAGGCGTACTCGCCACCATCCCGGCCGATGCCGCTGGCCTTGACGCCGCCGAACGGCGTCGGCAGGTGACGAACGTTCTCCGAGTTGACCCACACCATGCCGGCCTCGACGCTCTGCGCCACGCGGTGCGCCCGGCCGATGTTGCCGGTCCAGATATAGGCCGCGAGGCCGTAGCGGACGTCGTTGGCGATCTTCAGCGCGTCGGCTTCGTCGTCGAACGGGATCACGGTCAGCACCGGACCGAAGATCTCTTCCTGGGCGATGCGCATGGTGGTCGCAGCGCCCGTGAACAGCGTCGGGCAGACATAATTGCCCTTGCCGTCCATGGCGCGCACGCCGCCGACCGCCACTTCGGCGCCATCCGCCTTGGCGTGCTGGGCATAGCTCAGCACCTTTTCGACGTGGCGCGGATGAATCAGCGGGCCGATCTCGGTCGCCGGATCGAGCGGGTGGCCGACGCGAATCTTGGCGACGCGCGCCTTGAGGTCGGCGACGAAGCCGTCATAGATCGAGCGCTGCACCAGGGCGCGGCTCGACGACGTACAGCGCTGGCCGTTGAGGCTGTAGATCATGAAGAGCACCGCATCGAGCGCGCGCTCGCGGTCGGCGTCGTCGAACACGATCACCGGGTTCTTGCCGCCGAGTTCGAAGTGGACGCGCTTCAGCGTCGGCGCGCCCTGCGCCATGATGTGGCTGCCGGTGACGGATTCGCCGACGAAGGCGATCGCCTTGATGGCGGGATGCTCGGTCAGCGCCTTGCCGGCACTCTCGCCGAAGCCGTGCACGAGGTTGACGACGCCCTTCGGCAGACCCGCTTCCTCGAACACCTCGGTCATGATCTCTGACAGGATCACGGCTGACAGCGGGCTCCATTCCGCCGGCTTGTGGACGATGGTACAGCCGGCCGCGAGCGCCGGCGCGATCTTCCAGGTCGACAGCATGAACGGCGTGTTCCACGGCGTGATCACGCCGACCGGGCCGATCGGCTGCCGCAGGGTGTAGTTGAGATGGGTATCGGTCGGCAGCGACATGCCGTCGGACGCCGACGGCGCCTTGTCGGCATAGAAGCGGAAGTTCTCGGCGCCACGCAGCGCCGCCTTCGCCATGTAGCGGATCGGCTGACCGCTATCGAAGCTCTCGACCAGCGCGATCTCCTCCGCGCGCGCCTCGATGCGGTCCGCGACCTTGTGCAGCAGCGCCTGTCGCTTGTCGCCGGGCAGGCCGGCCCAGGCCGGGAATGCCGCGGCAGCAGCGCGCGCCGCGCGATCGATCTCCGCCGCCGTGCCGGAAGCGACCTTGCAGATCACGGAATTGTCGGTCGGGTCGAAGTCCTCGAAGGTGTCGGCGCCGGCGACGCGCTCGCCGGCAATGATGTGGGGCACCGTCGCAGCCTTGAAGCGCTGCAGATACGACGTCACCTTGCGCAGGTTGTCGGTCAGGGCGTCATTGGGAAGAGGCTTGTTCATGTCGCATCCTTTCGCATAAGTAATTAACATGTTAAATATATCGGCGCACGCTGCGGGTCAATGTCCATCCGTGCACAGGAGACGCGCGCTCGCGCTGGTCCCGTGCTTCAGCTGGCCATTGTTCCGTCGCTGAACGCGACCGCACCGCCGATAACCGTGAGGCGCGACCGCGCCGCGGCCGTATCGTCGGGCGCACACGTCATGACGTCGCGGTCGAGCACGGCGAGATCGGCCAACTGGCCAACCGCGAGCCGACCACGCGACGCCTCCTGTTCCATCACGAACGGACCCCCCTCGGCGTAGCTCGCGAGCGCTTCCGTTCGTGTCAGCGCCTCATGGGCTGCGAGCACCATGCCGTTCGCCGTGGTGCGGCTGACCGCCGCCGCCATGCCGACGAATGGCGACAGCGGCCCGATCGGCAGATCCGAACTGCCGGCGAACCGCACACCGGCCGCGAGCAGCGTCCGTCCCGGATAGAGGTGCTGCGCCCGCTCCGGACCGACGGCGGCGGCGAAGGATGCACCGAGCCGATGGAGAAAACCGTGCTGCGGCACCACCACCGCGCCGAGCGCCTTGACCTGCTGTACCGCTTGCGGTCCGGGCAACGCAAAATGTTCCAGCCGGTGGCGCGGATCAGGCCGCGGCGCGACCGCCTGCGCTGCCGCGAGGCAATCGAGCCAGTGCGCGATGGCGCGGTCGCCGATGACATGCGCCGCGAGCTGCCAGCCGTCGGCATGCGCCGCGATCACCTTCGCACGCAGCGCCTCCGGCGCTTCCATGAACAGACCCGATGTGTCGGTGTCGGCATAGGGGGCGGATAACGCCGCCGTCCGCGCGCCGATGATGCCATCGACGAAGAATTTGAGCGTACGGATCTGCCAGCGCGGATCGACCGCTGACGGTCGCAGGCCGCGCTGTCGCGCGTCATCGGGATCGAGCCGCAGCATGAAGC
Source organism: Bradyrhizobium sp. U87765 SZCCT0048 (assembly GCF_018131225.1). Lineage (GTDB taxonomy): Bacteria > Pseudomonadota > Alphaproteobacteria > Rhizobiales > Xanthobacteraceae > Bradyrhizobium_A. The sequence continues at coordinate 905,000 of NZ_JAFCMM010000002.1, forward strand.
CCATGCGCAGCGGGAAATCGCCCGCGTCACGCAACACGTTCCAGACCGCCCATTCGGCGTCGAAGCCGCTGCTGAACCCGACGGCGGCCTCGACCACGCTGACAATGCCGAGCGACAGACATTCACGTGCGACCGCGCGGATCGCTGCTGCCGTGCGGTCGCGCGACGGCGGCGGCGCCAGTGCCGCGGCGATGTCGGCCGCGCTTTCCGCCAGCACGCCACTGAGACGGCCGCCCACGCGTCCCAGCGTGCCGCCCACAGGATCGACCGACGTATCGTCGAAGCCCGCGGCCTGGAGCGCCGCGGAGTTGGCGACGGCGAGATGGCCACCCGTGCGGCGCAGCAACACGGGGCGACCGGCGGAGACCGCATCGATCTCGGCGCGCAGCGGATGGCGGTGCTCGGCGAGCACGAGCTCGCTGTAATCGGAGGAGACGATCCATTCGCCGGGCGAGCCGGCGGCACAGGCGCGCTGCAGCCGCGCCAGCAGATCGGCGATGGACGCCGCGTCGGCGAGCCGCACATGCAGCAGCTCGAGCGCGCGGGTGTAGAGATGGGCGTGGGCGTCGGTGAGGCCGGGAACGACACGGCTACCGCCGACGTCGATCACCCGATCAGCCACAGGCGCATCATCGGCGCGGCCGATCCAGCGGATCAGGCCGTCGCCAACGAGCAGGCTGTCGGCGCCGCCGCGATCCGGACCATCGGTCCCGATCGCGGCGTTCCGCAGCAGCAGGGTGGATGGATCAGACCGCATCCGTGACAACGGCGATCATGTCGATCTCGATCTTCAGGCCGGCGCGCGCCAGATGGGCGACGCCGACCGTGGTGCGCGACGGCGGATCGTTCGGGAAGAACTCCTTGAACACCTCGTTCATCGCGCCGAACTCATTCATCATGTCGGTCATGTGAATGGTCATCTTGAGCGCGGTGCCGAGCGACGCGCCACCGGCTTCCGCCAGCGTCTTGACGTTCTCCAGCGCGATGCGGGTCTGCGCCTTGATGTCGGCGGGAAACTCGCGGGTCACCGGGTCGGAGCCGGTCTGGCCGGACACGAACACCAGTTTGTCCCAGCGGATCGCCGGCGAATAGGGCAGGCCCGGCCGCAGACCGGTGGGAGGAACGATGACGTCGCGTGACATGTGCTAATCCTTTTCTGTCGTGACGTGGAGGGCGGATGAAGGGGCCGCGCAATCGCGGTAACGATCGCCGGCGCCGAGATAGGCGGCGGTGACACGCGGATCCTGGCGCAGCTCGGTGGCCGGTCCCGCGGCGACGACGTTGCCGACCTCGAGCACATAGGCGCGATCGGCGACCGAGAGCGCGAGCGTGGCATTCTGCTCGACCAGGATGCCGGTCATGCCATCCTTCTTGAGAAGGCTGATGGCGTCGAAAATCTCTTCGGTGATGCGTGGCGCAAGGCCAATCGACGGCTCGTCGAGCATCAGAAGCTGCGGCTCGGCCATCAGCGCGCGGCCGATTGCCACCATCTGCTGTTCGCCGCCCGACAGCGTGCCGGCGAGCTGCTTGCGCCGCTCGGCGAGCTTGGGCAGCAGCGCATAGATGCGGTCGAGCGCCGCCGCCATCTTCTGTCGGCCCTGGCGGCGGCGCAGGAACGCGCCGAGCCGCAGATGATCCTCGACATTGAGATGGGCGAACAGCTCACGTCGCTCGGGCACCAGCACGATGCCCCGGGCAACCCGGGCCTCCGGCCGTGCCAGGCCCAGCGCTTCGCCCCTGAAGGCGACCGCGCCCGACTGCGGCGCGATCACGCCCATGATGCTGTTGAGCAGCGTGGTCTTGCCGGCGCCGTTCGGCCCGATGAACGTCACGAACTCGCCGCGCGCGACATCGAAGCTGATGCCGTCGAGAGCGATCGCCGGGCCGTAGCCGACGGTCAGGTTGGAGACGTCAAGCAGCCTTGTCACGGGCGCCCCCCAGATAGGCTGCGATGACGTTCGGATCGGCCTGGACCTCGCGCGGGCTGCCCTGGGCGATGATGCAGCCGCGATCGAGCACGACGAGGCGGTCGACGCAGCTCATCACCAGTTCCATGTCGTGTTCGACCAGCAGGATGGTGACGTGCTCGGCCTGGAGCTGACGCAGGATGCGCACCAGCACCAGCTTCTCGGAGAAGCGCAGGCCCGCGGCCGGCTCGTCGAGCAGCAGGATCTGCGGATCGGCGGCGAGCGCCCGGGCGATCTCGACAATACGCTGCTTGCCGAGGGGCAGACTCGCCGCCGCGCTGTCGGCATCGACCTCGAGGCCCACCCGGACAAGTGCCTGACGCGCCGTCGCCAGCGCGAGGCGGTTCTCCTCGGCGTCGAGACCGAACAGTCCGCGAATGAAGCCGGCTTTGGTGCGCGCATAGGCGCCGAGCGCGACGTTTTCGAGCACGGTGAGCTCCGGCACCAGCTGGACATGCTGGAAGGTGCGCGCCATGCCACGACGCACGATCAGATGGCTCGGCGGCAGGGGCGCATCGAACAGCGTGGCACTGCCCCCGGTCGGGCGGCGCAGCCCCGAGATGATGCTGAACAGCGTGGTCTTGCCGGCGCCGTTCGGCCCGATCAGGCCAACGAACTCGCCGCGCCGCAGCTCCATGCTGACATCGTCGAGCGCGCGCAGACCGCCGAACCGCACGCTGACCGCATCGGCCCGCAGCAGCACGGCGTTATGGTCCGCCTGCAGCGTGCGCGATGCCAGCCCCTGGCCATCGCGCGGCCGCGGCTTCGCATGCGGGATGATCTTCTCGACCGCCGGCCACAGGCCTTGCGGCCAGCGCAGCAGCATCACCACCAGGATGACGCCGAACACGATGACCTCGAAATTGCCGGACGCACCCCAGCGGGCGAAGATGTCCTGCAGCGTCCACTGCGCGCTTTCCAGCGTCAGCGCGCCGATCACCGCGCCGGCGGCGCTCGACGGGCCGCCCACGACGGCCATGATCAGCAGCTTGAACGAGGTCGTTAGTGAGAACGGCGACGGACTGATAAAGCGCAGCAGATGGACGTAGAGCCCGCCGGCGAGCGCGGCCAGAACCGCGGAGAACACGAACACCTTGATGCGCAGCGCCGTGGTCTCGACGCCGAAGCTGCGCGCCATGCCGTCGTAGGACTCCAGCGCGGCGATCGCCCGGCCGGTGCGCGAGCCGCGCAGCCGTGCCGCGCCGAGCACTGCCAGCAGCACGATGATCCAGATCAGCTCGGTGTAGAGGCGATCGTCCGTCAGAGCCATGCCGAATAGCGCCAGTGGCGGGATCTTGTCGAGGCCGGACGCGCCGCCGGTCACCTCGTTCCCGGCGACGAACAGGCTGCCGAGCGCAATGCCGTAGGCGAGCGTCGCGAGCGGGAGGAAGTGGCCGCGGAGGCGCAGCGTGATGGCGCCGATCAGCGCCGCGACCACGGCGGTCGCGGCAACGCTGACGACCAGCGTCGCTGCCGCATCGATGCCGAAATGGCGCGAGGACAACGCGGTGCCGTAGGCGCCGAGCCCCATGAACGCCGCCTGCCCAAGCGACACCTGGCCGGCCTGCAGCAACAGCGCGAGGCCGATCGCGACCAGAGCATAGATGCCGGCATAGGCGAAGATGCCGACATAGAACGACGGCAGCGTCCAGGGCACGCCGAGCAGGACGGCGCCGAGAACAAGGGCGAGAGTTGCGCGGGACCGCATCGCTATTTCGTCTCCAGCCTTTGCCGGGCATTGCGCCACAGCAGCACGGGGATCAGCAGGCTGAACACCAGCGCGTCACGGTAGGCGCTCGCCGCATAGGCCGATGCGGACTCCAGCGAGCCGACCAGCATCACGCCGGCGAGCGACAGCGGATAGTCGATGAGGCCACCGAGCGCGGCGCCGACAAACCCCTTGAGGCCGACCATGAAGCCCATTTCGTAGTTCGCCGTGATCAGCGGTGCGAGCAGCATGCCGCTGAGGGCGCTGAACCCCGCGGCTAGCAGGAAGGCCATGGCGCCGGTGAGATTGACCGGGATGCCACAGAACTGCGCACCAAGCCGGTTCATGGCAGAGGCCTGCAGCGCCTTGCCGAGCAGGGTGAACTCGGAGAACAGATAGAGTGCGCCCATCGACAGCAGCGCGGTGATCAGGATGGCAAAGCTCTGGTAGGGAACGAACACCGGACCGAACGTCGCCCCGCCGGCGACCACCGGATCGACCGGGTAGGGATTGGCGCCCCAGATCAGCAGGCCGAGGCCCTGCAGCACCATGTCGACGCCCACCGAGATGATCACGAACACGATGGTGGTGGCGTTCGGGATGGGATGGACAGTGAAGCGATAGACCATCGCACCGAGCGGCGCGACCAGGACGAGCGCCACCGCCATCATGCCGAGCGGCGGCAGTTGCAGCGCCAGCGCCGCCCGCGTCATGGCGAACGCCGCGACGACGCCGACAATGCCGCCGGCGGCGATGCCGAGCGCCGCGCGCCAGTCACGGCGCCAGCGGTCGGCATCGAGGATCAGGCACAACACGGTGCCGCCGGCCAGCAGATACAGCGTGCCGGGCACGCGGCCCTGCAACAGATCGGCGAGCGTCAGCGCGCCGAGCATGACATATTCGCCCTGGGCGATGTTCACCACGCGTGTGACGGTGAACACCAGCACCAGGCTGAGCGCGAGCAGTGCGTAGACGAGACCGCTGGTGAGGCCGTCGACGAGAAGGAAGAGAAAGGTGTCGATCATGCCTTACTTGGCGTCATAGAGGCGGAACTGACCGTCCTTGACCACGGAGATGAAGGTGCTCCGCTTGTCGAGGCCGAGGTGATCGGTCGGCGAATAGTCGAAGATGCCGCCGACCGCGACGAAATTGCGTGTCGCCTCGATCTTGTCGCGGATCGCGGCACGTGACGCGTCGAGGTCGTCGAGCCTGGCGCCCTCGGTCACGGCGTCGGCCGCCGCCTTGATGGCGATGTTGCCGGCATCCCACGACTGGCCGGGGAAAATATCGACCTTCTCGACATTGAACTTCTTCTCGTAGAGCGCCGCAAATTTGGCAATCACGGGCTTGAGCGGATTGCTGTCGGACATGTCCTTGTAGATCAGCACCGGCGTGGTGCCGACCAGCGAACCCTCGACATCCTTCTTGCCGACCGAGATGAAGGTGGCATTGGCGGAGCCGCCGGACTGGTAGATCGGGCCGGTGAAGCCGACGCGCTTGACGGCCTGGTGCACCAGCGCCGAGGACGGCGGAATGGCGTGGATGTAGATCGCGCCGGGATTGGCCTGGCGGACCTTCAGCGCCTGCGGCGTGAAGTTGGTGTCGGTACGGGCGAACCGCTCGGCGGCGACGATCTCGACGCCCTTGGCCTTGGCCACGGCCTGCAAGGCCTGCCAGCCGCCCTCGCCGAACGAATCCTCGAGGCCGAGGAAGCCGACCTTCTTGATGCCGCGCTGAACCATGTCATCGACCAGCGCCGTCACCTGCAGCTGGTCCGTGCTCGGCGTCTTGAACACCCACTTGCGGTCCTGCACCGGCTCGATCACGCTGGCGGCGAGCGCCAGAGAGATGTTCGGCACCTGCGCCTGGGCGATGGTTTCGAGGATCGCCATCGAGGTCGGCGTCGTGGTGCAGCAGATCACGACATGGACCTTGTCCTCGGTGATCAGCTTGCGCACCGCGTTGACCGCCTTGGTCGGATCCGACGCATCGTCGTAGGTGACGAACTTGATCTTGAACGGCAGGCTGGCATCGGCCGCAATCTGCTCCTCCAGCAGATCGAGACCGTTCTTCTCCGGCAGACCGAGCGCCGATGCCGGGCCGGTCATCGCCACCACCGAGCCGATGCGCAGCTCGGGCTTGTCGGCGGCGAACGCCGCCGTCGACATCGTCAGAGCAGCAAGAAGCACAGTGGTCGAGAAGATCTTCATGATGCACACCTAAGGTTCGGGCGGAATTGCTTGTACGCGAAAGTGAAACGCGCGGTCGAGATCAGTCCAGAACGTAGTTCGGCACCGGCGGCAGCAGCGGCGGCTCCGTCGGCTGGTTGGTAGCGCCATCGAACGATTCCACCGCCATCGATTCCTCGAACCAGCGGCGTGGCGGCGGCGCGCCCCAGAACGTCTGGCGCACCGGGTTGTTAAGGCTCCAGCGGATCGGCTCGGCCGAGGTATCGCCCGTGAGATAATCGCCGGTGTAGAGTTCGAAGCGGTTGCCGTCGGGATCGCGGACATAGACGAACAGCGCATTCGAGATGCCGTGGCGGGCCGGACCGCGCTCGAGGCTGTCGGCATAGCCCGCGCCGGCGAGCATGTCGCAGGCACGGATGATGGCGAGCGGCTCGGGCAGCGAGAAGCCGACATGGTGCGCCGCGGGCCCCTGCCCGGTCATCACCGCGATGTCGTGCACCGTCGCCTTGCGGAACAGCCAGCTCGCCCAGATGCGCGGCTCCGGCGGTTCGGACTCGGTGTACTCGGCGCAGCCGAAGCCGAGCTCCTGGGTGTACCAGTCGTAGCCCTTCTGGGCGTCGGGGGTCAGCACGTTGACATGATCGATGCGGGTCGGCGACGCACCCTTGTGCAGATGATAGTGCTGCACCAGCCACGGCACGCTGTCGATCGTGGCATAATAGTCGATGGTGAATCCGAGCGGGTCCCGCACGCGCAGCGTGCGGCCCTGGCCGAGCATCTCGTTGCCAGCCCAGCGCACCGGCAGGCCCAGCTCCTCGAACCGCGCTTTCATGCGATCGAGATCCTCTTCCGACGAGACGCGAAAGCCGATGTGGCCGAGCCCCGCCGTCTCCGCCTGGCGCAGCACGAAGGTGTGGTGCTGACGATCCTCGCTGCAGCGCAGATAGACACGATCGTCGTCGCGCGCGGTCTCGTGCAGGCCGATCAGATCGACATAGAACTCACGGGCACGCTTGAGGTCCGTGGTGCGGAATTCGATGTGGCCGAGTTTGAGAATGTTGGCGATGTCCTTGATGCGGCCTTTGGTCACGGTCCTACCTCTCGCGGCTGATCTGTCGGTGCCGGCGTCCGGCAGGCGTCGCCGGTTCCCCGGCGGCGCTGGTGCGGATGCGATGCTGTGCGCAAGGTATCGGTTTGGCCAACGCCGTCTGTATCACCGGTTACCAAGTCAGCGCGCAATCGGCGCGTAGGCCACCGCCTTGATCTCGATCACCAGCCCGGGCCGCGCGAGCCCGGCGATCTCCAGGATCGTCCAGGTCGGATACGGCTCGTGGATGTAGCGGTTCTTGATCTCCATGAACTGCGGCAGATGCTTCTGCAGCCCGACATGGTAGCTCACCAGCTCGACGATATCGCCGAGCGACGCGCCGGCGTCCTCCAGCACGATTTTCAACCGATCGAACGCGTTGACAAACTGCCGTGCGTCGTCTTCAGGCATCGAACCGTCGGGATTGAGGCCGATCTGCCCGGCAACGTAGACGAAATCGCCGGCGCGCACGGCGGACGAATAGGCGAACTTGCGAAAGATCGTCGAGCCATCCTTGGTGGCGAACACCGGATGGCCGGATTCGAAGGCTTGCTTGGTCATGACAACTCCAGATTTCAGTCAGTTTCAGATGCGCGCGGTCGGCGCGAGCGGCAGATCGAGCAGCAGCCGGCCATAGGCCTCCCCGATCGGGGCCGGTTGCAGCAGCATGTGGGTGCTCATGGCATGGAGGTCGCGAAACAGGCGCTCGATACGCGTGCCCGAAGGCAGGATCGAGCCACCGAGCGCGGCGAACAGGCTTTGTGCGGTGCCGAGCGCAAGGCGCGAGGCCATGGCAATGCGCATGCGGATGGCGGCGCGGTCAAGCAGGCCGATGCTCCCTGCCGTCTCGACCTGGCGAACCACGAGATCGGCATCGTCGAGCAGCGAGCGGCGCAGCATCGCGAAGATCGCCTCGGCCGACGCCATCTCGAGCTGGGCCGCCTTGTCGTCGAGCAGCCGCTGCTGGCTCGCGGCGCTGTACTTGCTGCGCACGATCGCGCCGAACTCCTCCGCGGCGGCCGATGCCACCCCCAGCGTCGGCGCCAGCGTCGACATCGCGTTGATGATGTTGAGCGGCACATCGGACATCGCGCCATGGTGCGGCGCGGTGGCATGGCGGCCACCGTCCTGCAGCACCTGCCAGTCCATCCAGCGGTGCTCCGGCACGAACACCCGGTCGAGAGCAATGTCCTTGCTGCCGGTGCCACGCATGCCCAGCACGTTCCAGCTGTTCGGGTCGACGGTGAACGCCTCCGCGGGCACCAGCACCACATGCATCACCGCACGGCCGTCCTGCGGAATCGGCACCAGCAGGCCGGCCCAGCTCGCGACATCGATGCCCGACGCATAGCGCCAGTTCCCGCTGAGCAGCATGCCGCCATCGACCCGCTCGACCGCGATGCCATGGCCCACGCCCCCGGTCAGCAGCGACACGATCGTCGGCTTTCCGCTGAGGAAGACGTCGCGCTGCGCCTGCTCGGCGAACTTGCCGATCATCACCACATTGGCGCTGGAAAGGCCGACGATCCAGGCCGCCGACGAGCAGCCGCGCGCAACCTCGAACACCGCGCGCCAGGCCGCCTGCGGCGTCAGGCCAAGACCGCCGAAGCGCCGCGGCTGGGTCAGGCGAAACAATCCCGCGTCGACGAGACGCGCCACTGCGTCCGCCGACAGCCGGCGCTGCTGCTCGATCCCGGCCGCCTCGCCGCGCAGCCAGCCCTGGACGGCATCAGCTGCCGCCAGCACGGGCCTCAGCTCGGCATCGTCCCCGGGCGGAGAAAGGAATGAAAGCGTCATTGACGTCCTCTGCCGAATTGGAAAAGCTCGATCGCGCCGAGCAGGGTGAGCCTAGACGCGCCCGTCGATCGCGCGCTGTATCGCGCTATACGGCCTCGGCCGGAAATCCATGCTTGATGACGGCATGCGAACATCGGGGATCATGACCAGACGGCAGCTTGGCACCTGGCGAATGGACCGGCAGCTGGTGCAGCGGCTCACCGAGCACGCCGCCGCGGGCAAACGCCGGCGCTTCCGCAAGAACGCGGTGCTCTACGAGCAGGGCGAGATTTCGCGCCGGTTCTATTTCGTGCTCGACGGCCTGGTCCAGATCTCGATCTTTCGCGACGACGGCCAGGAAGTGGTGCTGGAGCTGATGGGGCCGGACACGGTGTGCGGCGAAGGCGCGGCGTTCGACGGCCTGCCGCGTTTCTCCAGCGCCGTGGCGGTCGACGACACCGACACCATCGAGTTCGACGTCACGACGATGACCGAAATCTTCCGCCAGCACCCGGAATGCGCCGCCTCCCTGCTGACCGTTACCAGCCTCAAGCAGCGCGTGCTGGCGATCCGCCTCGAGCACCTGACCTCGCGCGAGCCGCAGGACCGCATCATGGAGCTGCTCAACCGCCTCAAGGCGATGTTCGCGATCGACCATCCGCGCGGCCGCCTGCTGGTCACCCATCTCACTCATGAGCAGATCGGGGCGATGACCGGCATCTCACGGGTGACGGTGACACGGGCGCTGCAGCGCCTGCGCGAACAGGGCATCATTGACACCGTTGACGGCCACATCCTGATCCGCGGCCGGCCCGCGGCCACTAGCCGCTGACCGCCGGCGCCGGCAGGCGGGCATAGCCGCCGGCGTAATAGAGCAGCGGCTGGTCCGCACACTCCGGCCCAAGGATATGCATCACCCGGCCGACGATGATCGCGTGGTCGCCGCCGGGATGCACGCGCTCGACATGGCACAGGAAGCTGGCGTTGGCATCAGCCAATGCGATCCAGCCGCCGTGATGCTCGATCGGCACGGGCCGCGCCATCCGGCGGCCAGCGAAATGGCCGGAGACATCCTGTTGTGTCGCCGCCAGCACGTTGACCGAAAAGCGGCCGTTACGCACCACCGCTGCCGCCGAGCGGCTCTCGTTGCGGGCGCAGAACAGCAGCAGCAGTGGATCGAGGCTGAGCGAGGTCAGCGAATTGACCGTCAGCCCCTCCGGCTGGCCGCCATCGCCCGTGAGCACCACCGCGACGCCGGTGGCGAAGCGGCCGATCAGCCGCCGGAATTCGCTCTGTTTGTGTTCGGCCGTCATGCCCGTTCCGATCGCTCTCGTCTCGTCACCGACGATAGCGAAATCCCGGAATCGTGCCGTATCGCCGTACACAATGACGGCGCCTCCCTCCACCTCGCGCGTTTCGTCAGCTGTGCATCGCAGCGCGGTGGACGAGTTCGTATTCGCCGCGGCGGCAGCGCACCGCGCCCTCACGACGCAGCTTCTTCATCGCCCGTGTCACGGTGATGCGTGAGGTGCCGATGAGATTGGCGATCTGCTGGTGGGTCAGCACGATGGTCGGCGAATCTGCCTGGGTGATCTGCGACAGCAGCTCGGTGATGCGGATTTCGGGCGAGGCCTGGGAGATCTGGTTGAGCCGCCCGGCCAGCATGCGCTGCTTGAGCGCGATGGCCTGCACGATCAGCGGCACGATCTCGACCTGCTGCGACATCAGCCGGCACAGTTCGTCGGCGGCGATCAGCAACACCTCGCTGGGCTCCAGCGCGCTGGCGCTGGAGAACCGCGGCAGACCGTCGAACGCGGCGCCCTCGCCGCAGATCGCGCCCGCACCAACGATATCGATGAGGAACTCCTGGCCGTCGGGACGCAGCATCGAGATGCCGATGCGACCCGACATCACCACGAACAGATGACCGTCGTTCTCGCCCTGGCGGTAGACCGTCTGCCCCTTGGCGACGCGGCGCCGCGCGATCGGCGGCATCACGCGCAGCAGATGGCCAAGCAAAGTCGTTGGCACGCGCATCGTCTCGCTGACCTCGGAACGCCGTCTGGCAGACTTCGCGGACGCGCCTTCGTTGCCCTTCATGGTGGTTCAATCCTCCCGTCTCTTGCCGAGACTATTGTGTGTTTTCGGATCTGGAGATCCAGCCCATTCCTATAGCAGGTGCTGCCTCGCTGCGAAGCCCTGCAACCGATACGCGCGCTGCAGCATTTCCACCCGTTGCGCCGCAATGTCGTAGGAAAATGCGCCTAGAGCGCTGGCAGCGAGGTGATCGCGGCCATGCCGCTGGCGGCCGGCGCGCCGAGCAGGCGCGCGGTGAGCTCGACCGCGAGCCGCGCGGTGCGCTGCCCGCGATCGAGCAGCGGATTGAGTTCGACAATGTCGACGGAGCGCACGAGGCCGGATTCGGCGAGCGTGATCATGACCTCCTCGGCATCCTGCACCGTGGCGCCGCCGGCAACCGTGGTCCCGGCTCCCGGCGCAAAAGCGGGATCGAGAAAGTCGACATCGAAGCTGACGTGCAGCAAGCCCCCCGCCGCCGTGACCCGCGCGACGAGCGCGCGAATCAGGGCGCCGGCGCCGGACATCGCGATCTGCGGCATGTCGGCGCGCTCGATCGCGCGCGCCGCCAGCAGCTTCCGTTCCAGTGGATCGATCGAGCGGGTGCCGAACAGCGCGAGATGATCAGGACTGATCGGAACACGTGGCTCGTCGGCCAGCAGATCGTCGAGGCCCGGCTCTCCACACAGGAAAGCCGCCGACATGCCGTGCATGTTGCCCGAAGGGGTCGTCTCCGGCGTATTGTAGTCGGCATGCGCGTCCAGCCACAGCACGAACAGAGGCCGCCCTTCATCGTGGCAACGGCGCGCAATCCCATTGATCGAGCCCATCGACAGGCTGTGATCGCCACCGAGAAACACCGGCACGACGCCGGGGTCAGCGAGTGCATACGCCCTTGCGCTGAGCGCGCGGACCCAAGCCTGAATCTCGCGATAGTGTCTTGCCATCGGCGGACCTGGCCGATCCAGCCAGGTTCGGTCGAGCGAGGTCAGATCGTCGCGTGACAGATCGCCGTGGTCGCGGACGGTGAGACCCAGTGCCGCAAGGGCCGGAGCGAGCCCCGCCGCCCGCAGTGCCGCCGGCCCCCTCGCCGCCCCGCGGCGGGAGGCGCCGATTTCAATCGGCACGCCGAGCAGAGCCACGACCGGACGATCGGGGGCAACGAGTGGTGGCGACGCCGAAAGGCCCGGTGCGACGATCCCCTGAGATCCCCCTTCAACCATCCTCGCCCTCCCTTCATGCGCGGGACGCGACAACAGATCGACGGTGAAACGAGGCGGCGACGCGGCCGGCCGTGTGCTCAGGCCGCGGCGGCGATCTTTCGCGGGCTCGCAGCGTGTTCCTTCAACACGGTGTCGGTCGCATCGACCTCCTTGAGCAGCACATCATAGCTCCAGAGATCCGCGAGATGCTGCAGAACACGCTTGGCGTCGAGGTCGTCGAGCTGGGCGCCGTTGACCACCTGATGACGCAGCAGCAGGCGCCGGTCGCCGGCGAGATCGACATCGACCACCTCGATATTGGGCTCGATCTGGCCGACATCGTACTGCCGGGCGAGCTCGCGCCGGATGCGGCGGTAGCCGCGCTCGTTGTGAATGGCCTCGACCTCGATGCCTTCGTGGCGCGCCGGATCGTCATGCAGGTGGAACATGCGCATATGACGGATCAGGCGCGGACTGAGGAACTGGCTGATGAAGCTCTCGTCACGATAGTTCGCCCAGATGTCGCGCAGCACGCCCATCACGTCGCCGGCGCCGGCGATGTCGGGGAACCAGGCGCGATCCTCATCATCGGGCTCGGTCACGATGCGCTCGATGTCCTGCATCATCGCAAAGCCCAGCGCATAGGGATTGAAGCCCGAATAGCGGGGATCATCGAAGTTCGGCTGGAACACGACATTGGTGTGCGACTGCAGGAATTCGAGGAAGTTGCCGTCCGACAGCCGGCCCTGCTGGTGCAGGCGGTTCATGATGCGGTAGTGGACGTAGGTCGCCGTGCCCTCGTTCATCACCTTGGTCAGGCCCTGCGGGTAGAAGTACTGCGCGATGTGACGCACGATGCGCAGCAGCTCACGCTGCCACGACTGCAGCCGCGGCGCCGACTTCTCGAGGAAATAGAGGACATTCTCCTGCGGCAGGCCGAGCAGCGCGCGGCGACGGTCGATCGTCAGCTCGCTGGCGCTCTTGCCGGGGCCCGACGGCACCGTACGCCAGAGGTCGTTGAAGCTGCGCTCCTTGTGCGTCCGCCGTTCCTGCTCGCGCTTCTCCTCGGCCCGCAGATCGATGGTCTTCTTGCCGGGATAGCGAAACACGCCATGGGACATCAGCGCATGGGCCGCATCGAGGGTGCGTTCGACCGCCAGCGAGCCATGATGCTCTTCGCACTGCGCCACATAGGTCTTGGCGAAGTTGAGATAATCGAGGATGCCCTCGGCATCGGTCCACTGCTTGAACAGGTAGTTGTTCTTGAAGAAATGATTGTGGCCGAAGGCGGCGTGGGCGATCACCAGCGTCTGCATCGTCGCGGTGTTCTCCTCCATCAGGTAGGAGATGCAGGGCGACGAGTTGATGACGATCTCGTAGGCAAGCCCCATCAGGCCCCTGCGATAGAACGCCTCGTGATGGGCAAAGTGCTTGCCGAACGACCAGTGCTTGTAGAACAGCGGCATGCCGATCGATGAATAGGCGTCGAGCATCTGCTCGGCGGTAATCACCTCGATCTGGTTCGGGTAGACGCTGAGACCGAGCTCGCCGAGCGCGACCTCCTCGCAGGCGTCATGAATACGCTGCAGAGTCTGGAAATCCCAGTCCGCGCCGCGGAACAGGAGAGGACCGGCAGAGGACGCTGTCACGGGGCGACTTTCTCCTGCTTGCGGCGACGCTGGAACAGATCGTGGAAGACCGGAAAGATCTCGCTGCGATCGCTGACCTTGCGCATCGACAGCGGCGCGCCGTCGGCGCTGAGCTTCTTGTACAGCGTCCACAACGACGAATCCGGCATGTCCATCGGGCCGCCCGCCTCGCTGACCTCCAGATAGGCGTAATACTGCGTCACCGGCAGGATCATGTTGGTCAGCAGCCGCGCCGTGGTTTCGCTGTCGGAATAGGCGTTGTCGCCGTCTGAACTCTGCGCGGCATAGATATTCCAGTCGGCAGGATGGAAGCGCGTCCGCACGATCTCGTTCATGACCTCCAGCGCGCTCGACACCAGGGTGCCGCCTGACGCAGGGTTGCGGAAGAACGTCTCCTCGTCGACCTCCTCGGCACGGTCGGTGTGGCGGATGAACACGATCTCGACATGACGATAGCGCCGCGTCAGGAAGACGTAGAGCAGCATGTAGAACCGCTTGGCGAGATCCTTCATGTGCTCGGACATCGAGCCGGACACGTCCATCAGGCAGAACATCACCGCCTGCGCTACCGGCTTCGGCACTGTTTCGAACCGGCGGTAGCGAATATCGATGGGATCGATGAACGGGATGCGCTTGGTCTTGGCCCTCAGCGCTTCGATCTCGGCCAGGAGCTCGGCGCGACGCTCCTCGTCGCACGTCTCGAGCTCCGCCTCCATTTTCTCGATGGTCTCGGTGCGCGGCCGACGCAGCGCGATCCGCCGCGCGGTCGCGAGCTTCACCGTCCGGCTGATCGAGAGATTGGCGGGCGATCCCGAGACCGAGTAGCCGGCGCGCCGGATGCCCTCGTGCTCGACCTGCGTGAGCCGCCGCTTGGCGAGGTCCGGCAGTTCGAGATCGTCCAGGAACAGATCGAGGAATTCCTCCCGGGTAAGAACGAAACGAAAGGCATCCTCGCTGTCGCCCTCGCCCGCGTCCTTGGGCTTGCCGCCGCCTCCTCCGCCGGGGCGCGGCAAAATATCGCCTTCGACGAACTTCTTGTTGCCAGGCAACACGAAGTCACGGGTGCCGGCGCTGCGGCGAAAGCGCGGCTCGTTGGTGCCATCGAGCGGGATGCTGACCTCGCCGCCCTCCAGCACATCGCGGATGTCGCGCTTCTGCGAGGTGTCCTTGACCGCTCGCTGCACCAACGCCTTGGCCCGGCGCAGAAAACGCTGACGGTTTTCCAGACTCTTGCTGCCCGGGTTCAGGCGTCGGTCGACGATATGCATGGCCACCTTCGCAGTTCGACGTCCCAATCAGCGGATCAACCGGCCTGCTTGACCCGCATGTACCATTCGACCAGACGCCGGACCTGGCGTTCGGTGTAGCCACGATCGACCATGCGCTCGACGAACTCGCCGTGCTTCTTCTCGGTTTCGCCGTCCCGCTTCGAGCCGAACGAGATCACCGGCAGCAGATCCTCGACCTGGGAGAAGATGCGCTTTTCGATGACCTCGCGAATCTTCTCGTAGCTCGTCCAGGTCGGATTCTTGCCGCCGTTCTGCGCCCGCGAGCGCAGCGAGAACTTGACGATCTCGTTGCGGAAGTCCTTGGGGTTGGCGATGCCCGCCGGCTTCTCGATCTTGGTCAGCTCCTGGTTGAGCAACTCGCGGTCGAGCATCTGGCCTGTGTCGGGGTCCTTGAAGTCCTGGTCCTCGATCCAGGCGTCTGCATAGTCGACATAGCGGTCGAACAGGTTCTGGCCGTAATCGGAGTACGATTCGAGATAGGCCTTCTGGATCTCGTGGCCGATGAACTCGGCATAGCGCGGCACCAGCTCGGCCTTGATGAACTCGAGATAGCGCTTCTCGGTTTCGTCCGGCAGCTGCTCGCGGCGGATCGACTGCTCGAGATTGTACATCAGATGCACGGGGTCGGCGCCGACCTCCGCGGTGTCGTGGTTGAAGGTCGCGGCCAGCACCTTGAAGGCAAAGCGCGTCGATACGCCGTCCATGCCTTCGTCGACGCCGGCGGCGTCACGGTATTCCTGCACGCTGCGCGCCTTGGGATCGGATTCCTTCAGGCTTTCGCCGTCATAGACCCGCATCTTGGCGAACAGGGTGGAGTTGTCGTGCTTGCGCAGCCGCGATGACACCGTGAAGCGGGCCAGCGTTTCCAGAGTCGCCGGCGCGCAGGGTGCGCTGGCGAGCTCGGACCCCTGGATCAGCTTCTCGTAGATCTTCTGCTCCTCCATCACCCGCAGGCAGTACGGTACCTTGATGACGCAGATGCGGTCGATGAAGGCCTCGTTGTTCTTGTTGCTCTTGAAGCTCTGCCACTCCGCCTCGTTGGAGTGGGCGAGGATGACACCGGTGAAGGGGATCGCGCCGATGTTCTCGGTGCCGATGTAGTTTCCTTCCTGCGTCGCCGTCAGCAACGGATGCAGCATCTTGATCGGCGCCTTGAACATCTCGACGAATTCGAGAATGCCCTGGTTGGCGCGGTTGAGGCCGCCGGAGTAGCTGTAGGCGTCCGGATCGTTCTGGGCATAGGTTTCCAGCTTGCGGATGTCGACCTTGCCGACCAGGGACGAGATATCCTGATTGTTCTCATCGCCCGGTTCGGTCTTGGCAACGGCGATCTGCCGCAGCCGCGACGGCTGGATCTTGGCGACACGGAAGCGCGAGATGTCGCCGCCGAACGCTTCGAGCCGCTTGTAACACCACGGGCTCATCAGTCCCGTGAGACGCCGGCGCGGAACGCCGTAGCGCTCCTCGAGGATCGACCCCATCGTGTCGGGATCGAACAGGCTGAGCGGGCTCTCGAACACCGGGCTGAGCTCGTCGCCGGCCTTGAGCACGTAGATCGGATGCACTTCCATCAGCGACTTCAGCCGCTCGGCGAGCGATGACTTGCCGCCGCCGACCGGTCCGAGCAGATAGAGGATCTGCTTGCGCTCCTCGAGCCCCTGCGCGGCGTGGCGAAAGAACGACACGATGCGCTCGATCGTCTCCTCCATGCCGTAGAAGCCGGAGAACGCGGGATAGACCCGCATCGTGCGATTCAAAAAAATACGGCCAAGGCGCGCGTCCTTGGCCGTGTCGATCATCTGCGGCTCGCCGATCGCGGCCAGCAGCCGCTCCGCCGCATTCGCATATCTCATTGGGTCGCCGCGGCACGACTCCAGATAATCCGACATCGACATGTCGGCTTCGCTGCGCGCTTCAAACGAGCGAGCGAAGGCGTTGAACAGAGAATCGTTGTACATGACCCCGTCTCCTTAAGCCCCGTCATTCGGCATGCCGAGCGACGACGTTCGTGCAGCGGTCATCAAAGCTGCACATTCAATCGACGAATCAGCAGCACAGTTGACCGATTGGACACCCGCAAGACGTGCTTTCGCAATACAGGAATTAGGCACACGCATGTTTCATTCCTGTGCTGTTGCCAAAAAACTCGGCGAAAACGGAGGCGTTCGTACGTACATGAACGACATAGCCCGATACCCGTCTCGTTGACTCGTCGCAGCACTTCCCTGCTGCGAATGGCGATCTGGCAGCACTCCTGACTCGTTAGTGCTGACGCCGCGCAGTCGCCTGTGTCACTTCAGGAACGGCCTCGCGAACGGGCAGTTCCTCTTCCCTTTTGACATGTGTATGCGCTCGCCGAATTCAATCCCGATCGACGTCGCGGTTCCGCGCCGTCGGGCACGACAACGGCGTTGCGCCACGCATACCTGGTCGCCAACCAAAGTCCTGGATTTGCTGCACAATCGAATGACCGCGAAGACCGGGAAAAAGCGCCGGCCACGATTGCGTGACCACCTCGCGGTGCGTTATCCAGAACGCGTCACGCCTGCGTCGCCGCTGCGGCATCGGCGTGACATCCGCACTCCCAGGTCATCATGCTCAATCCCGCCGCGAAAACCAGCAAACCGTCCCGGGCGCTCGCGCTGCTCGACAGCGTGTTCGGCCTGCCGGCGTTTCGCGGGCCGCAGGAACAAATCGTTGGTCACGTCGCCGATGGCGGCAACTGCCTTGTGCTGATGCCGACCGGCGGAGGCAAATCGATCTGCTACCAGCTGCCATCATTGCTGCGCGACGGCTGCGGCATCGTGGTGTCGCCGCTGATCGCACTGATGCGCGACCAGGTCGCAAGCCTGACCGAAGCCGGCGTGAAGGCGGCAGTGCTCAACTCCACGCTGTCGTTCGAGGAAGCGTCCGCGGTGGAAGCGCGGCTGCTTTCGGGGGACCTCGATCTCCTCTATGTCGCGCCCGAGCGACTGGTGACGCCGCGGTGCCTGTCGCTGCTGTCGCGCGCGAAACTCGCGCTGTTCGCCATCGACGAGGCGCACTGCGTGTCGCAGTGGGGACATGATTTTCGTCCGGAATACATTGGCCTGTCGGTGCTGGCCGAGCGCTTCCCCAATGTGCCGCGCATCGCGCTGACCGCCACCGCCGACGAGCTGACGCGCCGCGAGATCGTCGAACGTCTCGGCCTCACGGATGCGCCGAGTTTCGTCGCCAGCTTCGACCGCCCCAACATCCGCTACGAGATCGTCGACAAGCGCACGCCGCGCGCCCAGCTCGAGAATTTCATTTCCCGCCAGCACGCGGGCGAAGCCGGGATCGTCTACTGCCTGTCGCGCGCCAAGGTCGAGGACACTGCGGCGGCCTTGGTCAAGGCGGGAATCCCGGCGTTGCCGTATCACGCCGGCCTCGATCCAGCGGTGCGCGCCCGCAACCAGGACCGCTTCGTCAATGAGGACGGCCTCGTGATGGTGGCGACGGTGGCGTTCGGCATGGGCATCGACAAGCCTGATGTGCGGTTCGTCGCCCATCTCGACCTGCCCAAGAGCGTCGAGGCCTATTACCAGGAGACCGGCCGCGCCGGCCGCGACGGCAAGCCCTCGGTCGCGTGGATGGCCTATGGGCTCGCCGACATCGTGCAACAGCGCCGCATGATCGACGAATCGACCGGCTCCGATACGTTCAAGCGCGTGTCGATCGGCAAGCTCGACGCGCTGGTGGCGCTGGCCGAGACTCCGCACTGCCGGCGCCAGCATCTGCTCGGCTATTTCGGCGAGGCCGCCAAGGCCGCGCGCTGCGGCAACTGCGACAACTGCCTGTCGCCGCCGAGCGTCACCGACGGCACGGTGATCGCGCAGAAGCTGCTGTCCTGCGCCTACCGCACCGGGCAGCGCTTCGGTGCCATGCATCTGATCGACGTGCTCTGCGGCCGCGCCACCGACAAGGTCCGACAGTTCACGCACGACAAGCTGTCGGTGTTCGGCATCGGCGCCGACCTCAACGACAAACAGTGGCGCTCCGCGCTGCGTCAGATCGTGGCCCAGGGCCACCTACGCGCCGACAGCGACGCCTATGGTGCGCTGATGCTGACCGAGAGCGCTCGCGGCGTGCTCAAGGGCGAGACCAGGGTGATGTTGCGGGAGGAAACCTATTCGGCGAAGGCCGGTGGCGGCCAGGGCGCAAAGGCAAAGCGCGCCGCGTCCTCCGCACCCGGCGGCGCCCTGCTTGACGCGCTGCGTGCATGGCGATCGGCGATCGCCCGCAAGCGCAATGTGCCGGCCTATGTGGTGCTGCACGACGCCACGCTGGAGAGCATCGCCGACCTGCGTCCCACGACGTTTCCGGAGCTCGGCGCAATTTCCGGCATCGGCGACAAGAAGCTCGAACGCTACGGCGAGGAGCTCCTCGAACTGGTCGCGACAACGAAATCCTGACTCGCGTACGCGCCGGGAGCGCCCGCAACACCACAATCGATTGGAGATCCGCGTCGGCACCGTCAACGAAGCGTCGTATGACGCGTCTGCCGACGACGCTCTCCGCCAGCTTCGGCATCGGCTCCTATCTGATTTACGCTTCCATGACGCAAACGCTTGCGCTGAAAATTTCTGCTTCGCTGATGCGCCACAAAAGAAATTCAACCGCCTTGCATTCTGGCGCGCATGTGCAATCTTGACGCGCATGGATCCGACAACTCGCCACGCAGGCGAGGCGACGGACCTCAAGGAGCCGAACGTCGCTTCGTCCACCTGAACGGAAAAGACGAGAGCACAGCAGTGCACGAATGCTGCGACGATGCCGCTCTTCGGGGACGGCGAGCAGCGGATTGACATCAACTCTCTATCGATAACGCAGCGGCAGATCGCCTGCGACTGCGAAGCTGCACTTGCGCACGGCCAGCGCTGCTCCCCGGGGCAGCGCGGGATCGAATACGCGTCGACGCATGCATATTACAGGGAGATTCAAGATGGTGCCGCATGCCGCAGTCCGGTCGGTCGAGCCCCTACAGTCCTCTTCTCACGCGTTCGAGCTCGAGAGCACGATCGCGACCGCTCTCGGCGTTCCCGCCGCTTCGATTACTGACGATCTCGCCTACCGCGATATCGCGGAATGGGATTCCCTCGCCCATGTCCGCCTGATGCTCGAGATCGAGGCCCGCTACGGCGTCGCGATCACGAGCGACCATGTCAGCGAACTGACTTCGGTCGGCGCCATTCGCGCATTCCTGCTGAACGGACTGACGCTTGCGCCATCGCCGTCCCCGTCGGTGCTTCGCCAGCTCAACTCCTCCCGGCAGGTCGACGAGACCGCGCCGCCGCCGGTCCATCGCGGACTTGCGGGCATCCATTTCGACCGCACCGCGATCACGCACATCGATGCTGGCGGCAATGCGCTTCGCTATCGCGGATACTCCGTCGACGAGCTTGCCGATCGCGCCGATTTCGAGCAGACCGCCTTCCTGCTGATTCAAGGTCACCTGCCACGCGGCGAGGAACTTGCCGCATTCTCGGCAGCCTTGCGCAAGGCCCGCGCCATTCCCGCTTCGGTCGAACGGATCGTCGACGCGCTGAGCGACCGGCCTCCCTTCAATGCCCTGCAGGCTGCCGTCGCCGCTCTGGCCGAGACCGGGCCGGCGGCGCCCGACGCCGACCTGCTGGCCATTGCGCAGTTTCCGACGCTGCTCGCAAGCTACCATCGGCTGCGTTCCGGGAGCCAGCCGCTCGCGCCGAGACCCGATCTTGGACACGCGGCAAATCTGCTCTATTTGCTGCAGGGCCGCGTGCCATCCGATGAACGCGCGGCGGCGCTGGAAGCGACCCTGGTCATTCTCGCCGACCACAGTTCGAGCGCCTCGACCTTCGCCGCGCGCATCGTCACGGGCACCAACGCCTCGGTGCATGCCGCACTCGCCAGCGCGATCGGTGCGTTCTCCGGGCCGCTGCACGGCGGTGCCGTCGATCGGGTCATCGCCATGGCCGAGGAAGTCGGATCGGCCGAGAACGCGGCGGATTTCGTCAACGGCCGCTTCGCCCGCAACGAGGTCGTCTATGGCTTCGGCCATCGCGTGTACCGGACGGCGGACCCGCGCAGCTTCCGTCTCCGGGAGCTCGCGGCCCGACTCAGCACGGGCAACAGACGCCTGCTCGACATCTTGGAAGCGATTCCGCCGGCGCTTGCACATCAGGCGCGCCTCGGCCTCGACGTGAACGTCGACTTCTATGCCAGCGCGGTGTTCGAAGCTCTCGAAATTCCGCGAGACCTATTCGGAGCGACATTCATGGCGGCGCGGATCGCCGGCCTCGTGGCGCATTGCC
This sequence comes from Bradyrhizobium sp. U87765 SZCCT0048, assembly GCF_018131225.1. GTDB lineage: Bacteria > Pseudomonadota > Alphaproteobacteria > Rhizobiales > Xanthobacteraceae > Bradyrhizobium_A. The sequence continues at coordinate 926,254 of NZ_JAFCMM010000002.1, forward strand.
GCGAACAGCGGGCCAACAACATCCTGATCAGGCCACAGCTGCTGTACGACGGACCGGCCGGGCGGGCCTACGACACCGCGCATGGTGCATCATGACCGCGGAACCATCGCATCAGGCCGCGCAGCCGAGGCTGCACACCGGCTTTCTCGCCAGCGCCGCCAGGTGGCCGAACCGCACCGCGCTGTTGCTCGGAGGCCAGCAATGGACCTATGCCGAGGTCGACCGCTTTGCCACTGACATCGCGACCGTCATCCTGTCCGCGAACCCGACGCCCGCGCGCATCGGCATCTATGCGCGGCGAAGCCTGACGTCCTATGCCGCCGTGATCGCCGCCCTGGTCGCCGGCGCCGCCTTCGTTCCGCTCAATCCGCTGCTGCCGCCTGCCCGCATCCGCGCGATCGTCAAGGCGGCCGACCTCGACACGGTCGTGACGGAGCGGCGGCTGCTTCCGTCCCTGAAAGACATCCTGAACGATGACGTGGTCGCGGCCCTCCCAATCGTCGTCACCGATGATATCGGCGTGGCCGTCGAACGCGTCGTTGCCCCGAGGACGGCCGGTGACGACATCCGGCCCCCATTGCCACCGCGCGTTCGCGCCGACGACACCGCCTACATGCTGTTCACATCGGGCAGCACCGGCACTCCGAAGGGGGTGCCGATATCCCATGCGAACGTCACATCGTTTCTTGCGACCAACCTCGCCCGTTATGCCCCAACGCCGGACGACGTCTTCTCCCAGACATTCGAGCAGAGCTTCGATCTGTCCGTCTTCGATATGTTCATGGCCTGGTCTGCCGGCGCCACCCTGTGCGGCTTCACCTCGACGGAGCTGCTGGCGCCGCTGAAGATCGTCCGGACGCGCGGAATCACGGTCTGGTTTTCGGTGCCGTCGGTGATCGCGATGCAGATCAAGCTCGGCCTGCTCGAACCGGCCTCGCTGCCGTCGCTGCGATATTCGCTGTTCTGCGGCGAACCCCTTCCCCGCGAGTATGCGCAGGCGTGGCAGCGCGCCGCGCCGGGCTCGATCGTCGAAAATCTCTATGGGCCCACCGAGCTCACGATCGCATGCACGGCCTATCGGTGGGACCCGGCGCGGTCGCCGCCGGAATGCCATGGCGGTGTCGTTCCGATCGGCCGGCCCTATGACGGACTGATCTCGCGGGTCATCGACGAGCAGGGAACACCCGCGTCAGTCGACGATACCGGCGAACTCGTCGTCGCGGGTCCGCAGACATTTGCCGCCTACTGGCGAAATCCGTCTGCCACGGAGGCCGCCTTTGTCGATCTGCCGAATGACGAGGGCGAGGCCACGCGCTTCTATCGCACGGGCGACGTCGTCCGCCGGCTGCCGAACGACAACCTTGTGTTCGTCGGTCGGCGCGACCATCAGGTCAAGGTCGGCGGCCACCGGATCGAACTCGGAGAGATCGAGACCGCCTTGCGTGCGCAGTCCGGCATTGTCGAGGCCGTCGCCTATGCTTGGCCGCCAGACGGCGCTGTCGCCGAAACAGTGGTCGCCGCGGTGTCCGGCACCGAAATCGACGTCGATGCCGTTCGCACCCGGCTTCGCGCGCTCCTTCCCGCCTACATGGTTCCCACCACGATCTGGATCATCGAGACAATGCCCCGCAACAGCAGTGGAAAGCTCGATCGGCGAGCCTTGGCAGCCACCCTCACGGACCGGGCCGCCCGGCCGGTGGAGAGGACAGCCCATGCACAATGATCTCACAGGTGCCACGGTAGCAAAGGCCGTGAACAACGGCGCGTTCGTGGCGATTGTGGGCGGCGGCTTCTCGGCCATCTGCCTTGCCGCCCATCTCCATCGCCAGCGCACGGCCGCCATCGATGTCGTCGTCTTCGAGCGCGCGACCCTTGCCAGCGGCACGGCATTCCGCACCTCTGAGGCCGCCCACCTGCTGAACGGGCCTGCCGGCAATCTCAGCGCGTTCGAGGATTTGCCAGACGATTTCGCCGACTTCCTCGCCGACGATCCCGCGGCTGCGGAATTCATCGAGGACGCCACGCCGATCCAGCGACAATTCGTGCCCAGGACTCTTTACAAGCGCTATCTCGAACGCATCGTCGCCCGGTTGCGGGCACCGTCGCCGATCGGGACGACGGTCCGCTTTGTGCGCGACGAAGTGACGGATGTCGTTCCTCATGACGGTCACATCGACGTCGTTCTCCGCGACGGCGGCGTCGCACGCGCGCACCATGCCGTCCTCGCGGTCGGACATCCGTCGGCCCAGGCGCTCGGGCCACGGCTTGGCGAGCGCTTCGTGATCGACGATCCATGGAATGCCGCGGCGATACGCGCGATCAGGACCGACGCGCCCGTGGCCGTGATCGGCAGCGGCCAGACCGCAAGCGACATGGTTCTCGGCCTCATCGCCAACGGACACACAGGCCAGATCACCCTGGTGTCGAGACGCGGGCTGGTCGCGCAGCCCTATATCCATGTCGATCGGTCCATCACCGTTCAGCGTGACGAGCTCCCGCGGCGGCTGCTTCCACTGATGCGCTGGGTCCGCAGCACCAGCCGCCGCCTCGCCGAGCAGGGCGGCGACTGGCGCGCCCTGATCAACGCGCTCAGGCCGCACACCCAGGACGTCTGGCACGGATTCTCCACCTTCGAGAAGCGCGCGTTTCTCGAGCACCTCGCGCCGTTCTGGCACATGCATCGCACGCGGCTGCCACCAGCCACCGCCGTGCGCATGCAGGAGCTGCGCAAGCGCGGTCAGGTACGGGTCGTCGCCGGCCGCATCGACGGCGCGAGCCCGGCCGACGATGTCCTGGAGCTCCGCATCAGACGCCGCGGAACGCACGCCCTCGAACGGTTGCCGGCGGCCGCGATCATCAACTGCACCGGACCATGCTGGGATACCTCCGATCCGCACAACCAGCTTGTCGGCCGGCTGCTATCATCGGGTGTCGTGCGATGGGATGATGTGCGTGTCGGCATCGACATCACCCCCGACGGCACCCCGCTGGACCGGCTGGGCCGTCGCGACGGCCGCCTGTCGGCCATCGGCCCGATCGGCAAGGGCAGCCTGCTGGAAATCATCGCGATCCGCGATATCCGCGTGCAGTGCGCCGAACTGGCGTCGCGTCTCGTCCGCAGCCGAGAGCTCGCACAACGCCCGGCGCAAGCGCCCCCTCATGACGTCGGGACTGCCCTGTCGCCGGCCCATGCGCGCTGATCGGGACAAGCGCGCGATGAAAAGTTCGCCCTTGCGGCCCGCGCGCACTTCCCGTCTGAATGGCCGCCCGGGCTTCGTTCACTCCCTCTGCCGCTCGTTGCGGACGTTTCCTGCCGACGGCGGCCAATCCGAATAGTGCGCATGTCGTATTTCGTATGGTCGCTGCCACTGCTCGCGGTCGCGCTGTGCATGGCATCCGGCCGCGTGAACGCGATGCTGGCCGGACTGTGCGGCGGCCTGATCGCCGCTGCGGTCGCGCTGTGGGGCGCACCGTTGGCGATGACGGCGTCCGGCCTCGTCGTCGCCATCGGCAAGGGTTTGTGGCTGGCGTGGCTGGTGATCGCGGTCATCCTGTCCGGCTTGTTCTTTCGCGAGATCGTTTCCGCCGGCGGGCCGAAAATCTCCGACGCACAGCCATCCGGCGATCTCCAGACGCGCCGCCGCGTCTTCTTCGCGTGCTTCCTGATCGGCCCGTTCGCGGAAGCCGCCACGGGCTTCGGCGTCGGTCAGGTCACCACCGTCGCCATGCTGCAATCGATCGGCCTGCCCGCGCTCGATGTCGTCCTGCTCGGCCTGTTCAGCCAGGTGCTGGTATCGTGGGGCGCGATGGCCAACGGCACCGTCGTCGGCGCGGCATTCGCCGGGCTGCCAGCCCGCGACCTCGGCATCCACAGTGCCATGCTGAGCGCGCCGCTGCTTCTGGTCTGGCTCGTGCTGTTCTGGCGCATGACTGCACGCGCGGGGCTGACCAATTCCGTTCGCAACTCCGCGACGGAATTGGCGACCCTTGTCATCGCCGTCGGCCTGCTGCTGCTGGCCAATGCACAGTTCGGCCCGGAGATCGCCGGCATGGCGGCCCTGGCTCCGCTGATTCTGCTGCAGTTCTGGCGCAACGAGCGCCCCGACGCGGCGCGCTGGCGCGCGATGCTGCAGATCGGCCTTCCGTACGCCATTCTGATCGCTGGCCTCGCCGCCAGCCGCGGCATTCCACTGCTCAACGAGTGGCTGCGAGCCGCGGGAACGCTCCGCCCGTTCGCCGCAGTTCCGGCGTGGTCGCCTTTCCTGCATCCGGGCTCGTGGCTGGCTGCCGTCGGAATTGCGACGGCGCTGCTGACCGGCCGCCTGCGCGACGTCCCGCATGCCATGCGCATGGCCCTTGTCCGGGGACGGAGCTCGGTCACGACGATCGCGATCTACATGGTCGTCGCCCAGATCATGTCGGATGCCGGCATGGCGGCGGCGCTCGCCGCCGGTCTCGGCGCCGCGCTCGGCCCATTCGCCGTGGTCGCGACGCCCTGGCTCGCGGGGGCTTTCGGCTTCCTGACGGGAAGTAGCAACGCCTCGAACGGACTGCTGATGGCGTCCCAGGTCAACCTGTCGACCTCAACGCCGGTCCCTGCGATCTGGATCGCCGCCCTGCAGAACAGCGCCGCCGCCGCGCTGACCATGCTGTCGCCGGCCCGGATCGCCATGGGGTGCGCGCTGGTGAAGCAGAAGGAACTGGAGGCGCAGGTCTACCGCAACAGCTGGGGCCTCGGCGCCGCGCCGCTCATCGCCCTGTCGGCGCTGGCGGCCGCGTGGGTACTGCTCGCCTGATCCGCGGTCGGCGCACGGTCAGCACTGAAAATCTTGACACTTCCCGCGCCCAGACCGGGGCACCTTGATGAGGCGCAGCTCCGGGCCAACGCTGTCAGCTGCCCTCTCACCCCGAGCATGAGGAGTTCATGCGCCTGCTGCAGACCACGCCGGAATTCGACGAACCGCGCCTGCTGCCAGGTGCGAGCCTTGTGACCATGCGCGGGGCACTGCCGTTCGGCAGGCGAGGCGGCATAGCGCGTGCTGCGGCGTTCATGACACGGCGACAACGAGGCTGAATTCCAATCTTCAGGTGTTTCAACGCGGTTTGTTAACCGTACGCGCGGCGCCCGCCCATGTTTCCGCTCGCCATTAAGTGTTGAAACAGCATGCTCCAGTAGCAAGCCGTCATGACTGCGGACACGAGACAATACAGCCTTCCGCGCTGGCGTTTGACGCGCTGGCTGGCGGAGTGCGGACAGGGCGTTCCCGAGGACATCCGGATCGCCCTCGTCGGCAATCTGTTCGGCTCGCTGTCGGTCTTCACGGGCGGCACGCTCAACACGCTGGCTGTCGCCGCGGTCATCGCCATTCATTCGCCGACGGTGCCACTGATCACCTGGCTCGTCCTCGAGCTCACGATCTGCACGACCCGACTGGTGGTGCTGATCATCGCGCGCCGCCGGGCGCTCGCCCACCGCCCGACCCCCACCGACCTCAACATTCTGCTGTCCGCGGCCTGGAGCGCCGGGGTCGGTTACGGCGTCGTCGCCAGCCTCGCCTCCGGCGACTGGGTGGTGGCGACCCTCGCCTGCCTGTCCGCGGGCGCCATGGTCGGCGGCATCTGCTTCCGCAACTTCAGCGCCCCTCGTCTGTCAGCCACCATGATCGTGCTGAGCATGGGGCCGGCGCTGCCCGGCGCGCTCATCGCCGGCGAACCGCTGATGCTGATCGTCGCGCTGCAGATCCCGCTCTATCTCGTCGCCATGACCATGGCCTGCTTTCGGCTCAACAAGATGCTGATCGCGACCATGACCGCCGAGCGCGAGAAGGACTATCACGCACGGCACGATCCGCTCACCGGCCTTGCCAACCGCGCCGAACTGATGAGCGCGCTCAGAAACTGGCAGATGGTGCGCGGCGTCCGCGGCGAAACCTTCGCCGTTCTGTATCTCGACCTCGATGGCTTCAAGACCGTCAACGACAGCCATGGGCATGCGGCGGGCGACCGGCTGCTCCAGGCGGTCGCCGGGCGGATGCGCCACGTACTGCGCGACGGCGACCTGCCCGCCCGCATCGGCGGCGACGAGTTTGTCGTGCTCGCGGCGGTCGACGCCGCCGGCGAGGCGACCACGCTGGGACAGCGGCTGATCGATGCCATCGGCGCGCCTTACGAGCTTGGCCTTGGCCGGACGACCGATGTCGGCGTCAGCATCGGCATCGCCATCGCACCGGAGTGCGGCGGCGAGGCGGAAGACCTGCTGGCGGCCGCCGACGCCGCGCTCTACATCGCCAAGTCCGCCGGCGGTTCACGCTGCCGGCTGGCCTCGATCGACGCGGACCTCCGCACGCGCCTCCAGCATCCTTCGGTGACGTCCGCGGCATCCCCCGCCACCGACCGCCCGGCGCCCACCCGGCACGCCCGCTGACGGCACACCGGCGTCATCAACGCCGAGCATCCAGCCGGATGCAGAACACCACCACGCCGATGCACAGCAGCGCGAGGGGCACGGCCGTCGGCGCCACATGGGTGACGTTTTCCAGACCGGCAGGCCTGCCGAAGCAGCGCGCTTTCATCGACATCGTGGTGCGCAACCTCCTCGCTGCACAGGCTCGGGGCCGCATGCCGTTGTCGCTGGCGGCACGATGACCGGCTCGCACCAATTCCACCCTGGACCGCAACGACACAGGCTCCGCGAAAACGTCAGGCCAAGCGCGCGGTGACGATAACGGTGGAGAGAACGTGCCGCTCTGTCATGACCGGCGGCGATGCTTGCACCAGCCCTGATGTCCCGATAGCGCCTGCCGACGTTCCGTTGCCGAAACCGAACCCGCGGATTTGTTCCACAACAGATGCCAAAAGAATGGGAGCAAGACCGACTCCGAAATGCCGCAATTCCCCGTGGAACTAGCGGCATACTTAGTTCAGTTGCCGGGAGGAATTCATGGCGTTTGACAGCCTGGCTGCGGTGTCGTTGCTGCAGCGCAAGCACTCCATCAGCAGTGAGAACGCCGAGGAGATGAAGCGGCGCGCGTTCCGGCACGTCTACCTCCGGGAGCACCACACCTACGCGACGGAGGAGCTGTTGAGGCTGATGGCGGTGTTCGACAAGCTGCTGTTCTCGATCGTGTTCGAAAGGAAGAGCCCCACGGCAGAACTTCTCAACAGGCGCGTCCGTGAAAAATGCGGCATCTCGAAGCCGACCGCGCGCGTCTGGATCCAGACAGCGGTCAGTCGCCTGGAGATGATGACGGAAACGCCCGACGGCACCTACCAGATCTATACGTTCAACCGTGCGCAGGAAGGAAATGCGCGCGCCTACCAGAAGTATGTCGCCGAGATCATTCCCGACATCGTGCGCTTGCAGCTCGACAATCCCGACGACGCCAACGCCGGGCGCCATTTGCTGGAGGAAACGGCCCAGGCAATCTATTTCAATGTCGTGGCCGAGTTCGACGCTGACCAGCAAAGAGCAAATAGCAAAAGACAAATCATAGCTCACAGTCCGAACCACTGAGAGCTTCCATCGTTTGTGGCAAGGTGACCTGACGGCTCGCGATCAATCCGCGAGCCAGTCAGGAGGTGTCACGATGCGTGGGAAGATTGCAGTGGTTGTTGTGGCGGTCGCGCTGTTGTCGTCGGCGAGGGCTGAACGGATCGAAGCGACGGCCCGGCCCGCTGGCGTCAGCAACACGAAATGCATGGCCTGGTATCAGCCGGTCTGCGGTTCGCTCGACAACAAGCGGCGGGAATTCAGCAATGCCTGCTTCGCTCGCACAGCCGGCGCCAGCGACATCGCGCCGGGAAAGTGCAGCCCCCGCGGCGATTCGCTGAGTGGTCCCTATCCGTGGCCGTGGCCCTGGAAGGCCAGCGCGCCGGACGACCGCGAATAGCAGGGCCAGACTACGCATTTCACGAAAACAAGAGGCGTGCATGGAAAGCTTGATGTTCTTTGGCGTGCTGATCGTCGTCGCAGTGCTGGTCGGCAGCTTCTTCGCTCGCTTGCTGGAGTGGGAGCCTGACGAAGGAGGATACAGGCCCGACCTGGACGCGAAGAAGAAGGGCTTTGACCATTCGGAGAACCACACCTTCGACCATTCGAGCCATTGGCACCATCATCACCACGATCACAGCCAGAATTTCTAGGCACGACGCGCCGGTGCCACGGCCGGCGGGCGGGTCGCATGATCATGAGGAACGGATGAAAGAGATCTCTGCATTGATTCTGATCGCGCTCCTCGGATGGGGCGCCTGGAGCATCGACTCGTCCGAGGATTCATTCGAGACAGCTTGCGTCGCCAAGGGGGGCACGGTCGTCAGCAAGCCCTTTGTTCTCAGCGGCGGCGCCGCGCGCGAGGGCATTTTCGGTCGGAGCCGGAGCTGCGAGGTCGGGAAATGACGTTCTTGCAACGCACGGCCTTGTACCTGTCTTCCGCAGTCGTCGCCTTTGCGCTTCTGTGGCTCTGGTGGCATCTGCCGCCGGTCGCGTGCAACAAGGATGGCCTGAACCTGCAGGGGTGCTACTACGCCAGCCGTCATTGACGCGCCCGTCGCCGGTCGGCATCGCAGGGGTGCACCACCTGCTTTGTGGAGCTCGACGACCGGCGATCTTGCGGACAGTCATGTCGGCCCGGCGCTGTCTGCCTGGTCCGGGCTTCCGCATACGACGGACGCAAGAAGGTGCAGGCCTCACACCCGCGCAACGACGATCGATGTCAGTGGAGATACAACCGCCTCAACGCATCGTTGCCGGCGGGAATGGGATTCGGGATTGATCTGAATTGGTTTTCTTAATTCAGAACAATGCCTTGCAGGATATCCTGGCGGAGAGAGCGGTAACGAACCCCAGTCCCGTACCTTGCCCTTGATTTGTTTAAGATTTTAGGCTCGCTTACCTCAGAATGTGTACATGTGCGTGTTAGATTGTCAACGCTGCTTCGAAGGAGAGGCCGGCACCCGCGACGGTGAGAACGAGCAGAACGGTCTAATGTCGCCCGCTCGGCGCCGATCGGCGCTGTCAAGGCGTCGAAGGGACGACTGTTGGCAGCACCGCCGACCAGGTGTTCGCGGCCTGCGGCGGCGACGCGCGGGAAGCGGTGAAGGCGCTCATCGTGGCCAACCACTTTCTCGAGGCCCAGCTCGACGGGCTCCGGAGGAAGGTCTCGACCGGCTACGCCCGCGGGCGGCTTCCAGGAGGGCGCGAACCGAGGGGTGACCCAGATGACTGACGTGACCTATTACGTCGCTCTACCGTTCGTTTTCTCCGACGATGGCGTGGCTGCCGGCGAGGCGGTCGAGTGGGGTCGACGCAGGTATCGATATTAACAAGGTAGAGGCTTGCCCGAGTTCGCCAATTATTCGGACCGCAAGCCGCTCGACCCGATGGCAGCGTTAGGCCGTCGACGCCGTGAGTGCCGTCCAGCGAGGAGACGTCACTCTGTGTTGCCGCCACTTCAGCGTTCGGATGCAGCGACGGGCACGTCGCGCAGTCGGGACGCTTTGGGACTATCGCCCACATAGGGCTCCCGAACGACCGGGCGTAATGTAGATCTGCTGATCAAGCAGTGCTGCGCCGCGAACGTCGGCGCGGTGGAAGGAGCTCCGACTTGGCAGCCAGTCCGAGAACTAGACGAACGCAACCGTCGATTAGGAGCTCGGGTGGGATCGTCGCAGGCACTCGGCGCAACCGTCGGGACAGGGTAGATGGAACGCGCCATGGCTAACCAGTGCCGTCCTTGCGCCACGCCGAGCCATACCGGCCAGGCGCGCCTGCACAAGCCGCTGCGAGTGGATGTCGCCCACCCAGCACTCCCTCACTCAGGCCGATCCAATTGGCTGTCTCAGGACCAAATCGCTCCGGGATGCATATGACCGCCAGACCGGTTCCTGCGCAGATCTTTTCGGGGTCTTTGGCCTTTATGCGCACCGAAGCGCTAGTAGAGGATTCCCTTGCGCGGGTCGGCGTGGCAAGCTCACGACCGAATACGCGGGAAATCGCGCACCTTTTCTTGGTGGTTTGAAGGAAGAAGCTTTTTCGAGGACGCCAGTGCATGCCTCTAAGGCGTTTACATCGGTTTTGGCATTAGTATGCCAGTAGAGAACCGGGAGCGTGGGGCAGCGGTGCTGGCCTCAAAATCAATGAACCGCGATTGTCGGGACGGCGGATCCGTCAATTTACCTGCGGCCGAATCGAGGGGTATTTGAATGCTCATTGCGAAGGAATTCGAACGCATCGGGCTAGTAGTAGATGGCGTAAGGGATCAATATCGAAGCGCAAGCTACGATCCGACGATTTGGAAGATTATTACCCCGAACGGGGACGAAGTTGATTCTTACAAGTTGCCTCCAATGGGCATAGTAGAAGTCGTCTCGAAGGAGCGCTTTCGGATTCCTGTGGGGCTTTGTTGTCTGGCTCACGTCAAGACGAGCTTGTGCAATGAGGGACTTCTTACGCTCAATACCGGGATTATTGATCCAGGTTGGAACGGTCGTGTTTCCAGCTTCATTCTCAACTTCGGCAAGGACGATCGACTTCTTCTTCAAGGAGGCGTTTTCCTGCGCGTGACGTTGCATCGCATGTCTTCTCTGAATGCGGACGATACCTTCGATTTGTTAGAAACGGATCCCCAATCCGACCGCTCATATATCGCGGAACGCAGAAGGAATATCGTGGAGCGTTTCGCACCCGAATTCCTCAATCTTCAGAAAATCGTCAAGAGCGCGGTCGCCGAGACGTTTGATAAATACAGGCAGCTCCTGATCTACTATGTGCCGATTGGCGCTGTTCTGTTGGCGCTTCTTACTTTCTTCCTAAATTTCGGCATCCTAGCGCTCGTTCAAAAGTGGGTTCAGCCCAATGACGCCGCTAAGTCCGAGCTTCTCAGAGCCTCTCTGGAAAGACGGAATGATGCCGAAGATGAACAACGCAGACTGCTATTGGAACGTCTCGATCGGCTGGAGAAAAGGCTCAATGCAATCGGACCGCCCTCAGCACCATCGCCGCAAAATGCCAAATGACCAAACCGAAGCGCACGCGTCGTTCTCGAATGTCGATGACGTGCAGCGCTGGGCGATAGCCTCAATTTTGAAGCTTGGTAAAAGAGTCGCCCCTCGCGGAATGGGAACGATTGAACTTGCTCCGTTCACTTTCACTCTTTCGAACCCGCGGCGACGTTGCACGGAACAGCCGGAGCGGCGATGGAGCAAAGCCCTCGCGTTTGGAGAATTCCTTTGGCACGCGGCTGCCTCGGACGATGCTGCCGCTCTTGAATACTATGCAAGACCTTGGGCGGAATTTGCCGTCGATGGACGGATCCTGGGTAGTTGCTACGGCAAATCGATCTTCGAGCAAACGTGGCAAAGGAAAAGTCAATGGAGCAGGTTAATCAACCTGCTAAAGTCAGATCCGCATAGTCGACGAGCTGTTTTGGACTTTCGGGTGTCGGGTGGCGATGTTTTGAACTCGCCTGATATCGCCTGCGTTTCCTCCCTCCAATTTCTCATTCGAGATGGCAGGCTCAATGCGTTAGCAGTGCTTCGGAGTAACGATGTTATTTGGGGGCTGCCTTACGATCTTTTCGTTTTGACTATGTTTCAGGAAATGGCGGCCCAGGAGCTAGGACTCGACGTGGGGTGGTATAATCACCATGTCGCTTCCATGCACATCTATGAACGGCATATTGACCTTGCGAGACAGATTCTCGCTGGTGCGGAATTTGCTTCCTCGGAGATGCAGCCCCTGGGTGACATTTCGGAGCTTCCGGATGTTATCTCGGCGGAACGAGATATCAGAAATGGCTCAGTACCTGATCTCAGCAGGATCACTTCGAAATACTGGTTAGAGATGATCGGCGTCTTGATGGACTTCCAAGGCAAGAAGCAGGCTCAATCGTCGGCCTAATTGCTTAGTTTGAAGAAACGGTCAATTTGCTCGGCTGCCCGCTCCGGCCTGCGAGATGAGCATTCCCAGACGACGAGCACCCGGTAGCCAAGTTCCTCCAGTCTTCTTACGTGCTCGAGATCGCGAGCCTTCGTCCTATCCAGCTTCGGCCGCCAGTATCCGCGATTCGATTTGGGGTCGGAAGCCAGCGCGCAGCCTTCGTGGGAGTGCCAAAAGCATCCGTGAACGAAGATCGCAAACTTGCGGGTCTTGTTCGCAAAATCGGGCTTGCCCGGAAGATCGCGGACGTTCAGCCGGTATCTGATCCCGGCGACAGATAGGAGCTGCCTGATGACGCGCTCCGGAGCCGTATCCTTAGACCGGATCCGGGACATCGATTCACCCCGGCTCAGGGCCGCCCGTTTGTGCCGAGGGAGAAGCTTACGAAGTTTGGCCATCTAAAACGAGCGGTCTCCTAGGCTGCGAGCCGATTCAAGGTCCAGCGAGGCTAATGCCGATCGCCGGGATGCGATCCAACGGTACCAGGAGAGTCGCCCAGTCGGCAACGAGACGCCCGTCGCGCCGCATGCTCGCTGCGACGATCCTGCAGCCGGAGCTTGCGCTGCTCGCCGGCAACGCTCCGTGAATGGAACGGCGGGTCACTACGCTTGCGGTGGTCATCCCCGACACTGTCGAAACGGCCCCTGCCAGAGTGACGCTCTGCAGATCTCCATCGTTGCCGAGCTGCACCGAACTCACTTGGCCGCTGACGGCAATGGGCGCTTCCAGTGCGGCGCCGTTTGGAGTTCGCCGCGCGAGCCACTCCCAGAATGCAGGACATACAAGCTGGAAGCGGCATGACCCGCAGGAAGCTTCCGATGGACTCGCGAGGTCCGCAGCACGTGCCGCGGACGTTAGCGCGCTGTTCCACGCGTCGAGATCCGCGATCGCCGCGTCGGCTTCCGCATCGCATTCAGCCGGCGCGAGCCCGAACTCGATGGTCTCGCCCGACGCTCCGGCGATGACGCCCTTGTTTGGCCAGAAGCCTAGGCTCTCGGCGATGATCGCGGCGTATATTAGGATTTGGCGCCGGTGCCGGCCGAACAATTCGATGCCAAGAGGTGTCGCGCGGTCCGGCAGGTTCGACTTAATGTCAGTCACCGTGGTTCTGTCGAAGCGGTCGGGACGTCCGACCAGGCGGCCGCCGCGTGCGGTCAGTCTCCGCTCGGTGCCGGACCACGGCGGCGCCTGCACGCCGCCGGACGAAGGCTTCGTCGCCGAGTTCAGCTTTGCCGCCGAACTGAGCGCTCGCTGCCTCGTCAGATAGTAGGCAGGCCAGCGGGTCGGATCGGAGAACCGCCTGTCGAACTGATGAGATCCGATCCGCTGAACGAACCCGACGATTTCGCCGTCCCATGCGCCCTCGATATCGGCGAGTCCCTTGCGCTTTGCTTTTTCGAGAAGAGCATGCAGCGCCGTCCCCAGCCAGAGCCGCGGGTCGTGCAGCACCCATTCGTCCGCCTCGCGGCAGGACGCGAGGCCAGCGCGCAGCGCGCAGATCTTCATCTCACTTCCGAGCGAGGGGCTGGTGGTCGCCAGCGGCCGTATCGAGAGCGCCGTCTGCATGTCTATAGCGGGCGCCGCAGCGCCTCGAACACCGAAACGAACGACTGGCCTGGGTCGATGCGCAGGCCGTGGACGCGCTCGGCCTCGTCCCAGGCGCTCGCCAGATCGGGGCCAAGGTTGTTGCGGTCGGTCAGCCAGAGCGGGTGGGTCACGATCTTGACGTCGACGCCGTTGGTAATGGCCGGCAGTCCCGCGATCGTCATCTGTCTGTAGCCCGGCCGCGCGCCGAGCAGGGTGACCGCCGCAATGTTCGCCACGCGTGCCCATCTGGGCGACAGGAGTGAGATAGGAGCGGCTGCGTCGAGCGCCAGCGACGCGAGGTCGACCGCGAGCCTCCAGTCGAGAAGGTTATGATACTGGAGGTTACTATAGCTCCGCAGACAGTCGGGACAGGACGTATCGCAAGCGTCCGCGTGGAGACCGCCTGCGAGGATTTCGTAGAATCCGTTGTGCCCGGGCTCGCAGATGAGCCGCAGCAGATATTCGGCTTCGGCAGGCCGGCCGAGATAGGTGGCGTATCCGGCGCCGTTCTCTAGCGTATCGGACAGGAAGATCTGCCCGGTGACTCCCGCAGCGGGATCTTCGACGCTGCGGATGCCCGACTTCAGTTCGTAGTCGTGGATGTCCAGCAGGACCGCCGCCGCGCGCCGAAGCATGAAAGCGAGGGAGTAGAGCGCCGCACGCCCCTGCGGAGTGCGGGGATCCGCACCGCGGCCGGGACCGTAGTCCCGGATGCCAAGCAGCAGCATGTCTGTGTCGCTGATCGCCGCCAGCGCGCAGGCGACCGGATTCTCGAGGGGGACCAGCCGCAACGGGGGATTGCGGCTTCCGATTGAAGCGGCGTACTTCGCATCTGCGGCTTCCGCGGCGGCGATATCGATCTTCGCCTGCGAACTGGGCCAAACTCGCGCCAGATGGTAGAGGTCGCCCCAATTGTCGTTGATGACGTAAAGGCTTCCGACGCCGGCGCCGACCTGGAAATTGAGATGAGGGTTGATCGCGAATGGCGGGCGCCCGACCTTCGGCCTCGCGGCCCGGGGCACGAAATCAAACGAACCGTCGTAGTCGCGAGCCCACCGCGAAGAACTGTAGAAACCTTTGGGCTGGCGAAGATCGAGGGCGCGATATTCGCGCTCTCCGCTTCCGGCGACGGCCGCGCACGTGGGGCAGGCCGGGCCTCCCGGATTCACCGTCTCGACGTGCTGGCAGTTGCCGCAGACGGCCACCGGGATCGACGGACCCAGCGCGTCGTCATCTTCGACGGCGCGCTGTCCTTGCCTCGAGTAGTGCGTCACGCCTATCGCAGTATGAATCGCGCGTTCCTTCACGGTCTCGGCGCCCGGAGCGAACATGCTGACGGCGAGTTCCAGATCTCGGTCGATCACGTCACGCGGCGGCCAACCTCGCGGAATTCCGTGATAAAGATTCCGCGCTCTGGTCGGGAAGCCGAACATGGGGAGGATGCCCCGATTAGCCAGCCTTTCGCTGAGCCCGTCCTGAATGAGTGTCGGGTTTTGGCTCTCCAGCGTGACCTGCTGAACGAGATCGTTGCGCACGAAGTTCAAGGCCTGGACGCGCGATGCCGGGTTCGTCGCCAGAACCGTACCCCTCAAGAGCAGGTCGCACGCGTGCCCCACCTCAGCGGGGTGCCGGTTAATCCATTCTTGAACGACGTCCGCGACCGTGTTTCCCGTATACCCGGCCGGCATCGTGTCCGGAAGCTGCGTCCATCCTGCGGCGAGTCCGAATTCGCCGTGCACGCTGTCTCCGCCGGAGCCCGCGAAAAGCTGAAGTTCCGCGAAAGCCGCCCGCAGCACCTCCTTGCTGAGAACGCGCCGAAGTATCTGCAGGCGGTTGGTGTCGACGTAGGGAGGCGGTGGCGGATCGGAAGTGATTCGGTCAGGCCGCTGGAAATAGTAGTCGTCATGGCTTCGCCCGCGACACAGCGTCAGCGCGATCGACACGGCGGCTCCGCGCCGCCCGGCGCGTCCGACGCGCTGCTGGTAGTTGAACCGCATGGGCGGCATGTTCGCCATCATCGCCGCGAGCAGCGAGCCGATGTCGACGCCGGCTTCCATCGTGGTCGTGACGCTGAGCAGATCCAGATTTTCGGTGAGCCCGTGCTCGTTTCCGACGTTGACGTTCTGGAAAAGCCGCTGGCGGTCCCGGGCGACGATCTTGTCGGTCTGTCCGGTCATCTCGGCGCAGTTCAGGCGGAAGACGGGACCTGCCCGCGTCGCGAGCCAGCTATAGTAGTCGAGTTCATTGTTCGCGTCGTCGTCGGCGATGCGCCGCGGCTGCCCGAGGCGGAATTCGCAGTTCGAGCAGATACCTCCGCTGTGGTGCAGGTGGACACGTGAACAGCGGTCGCACTGGAAATATGTCTCGCCCGGGCCTCTCGCGAAGAGGCGATCGTATTCGAGGATGCCCTGGTTCAGCACGCCCGAGCGCGTGAGTATGCCAGTAACGTCCTGTTCAAACGCTTGGGGATCGCGCCCATTCAGGTCCGCCACCGCAGCGAGATAGTCCCGTGCATACTTCGGCAGCCGAGGGTCCCGGTCCGTCGCCCGGTGTGTGGTGATTCGCCGGCGTTTTCCGAGCATCCGAATGCAGCTATCGGCTGCTTCATCGAGGATCGGGTCGCCGGCAGGCGGCCGGAACATCGGATTGAAGGTAACCACGCCAAGCTTCAGCGATTCGAAATCGCGGCGCCCGCCAGAAAAGACAGATTCCGCGATCGCTTCGCGCTCCGCGTTTTCGATTCTGTTCTGATGAGCGCGTTCGTCCGGAGACAGGTTGGCTCGGAAGCCGGGCGGAACGAGCTGCCAGTCAAGCAGCCGCGGCCACTCGCCCTCATGCGTCTGCGGGTTCGTCCATGTCACGCTTCTATCGACACCGCCGGGATTCATTCCGGTCGCAAGCAGCCGTCTCTGCGCCTGGGCCTGAAGGCTCTGAATCGGCAGGATGCCGCTGCGCGCCTGGGCGAGCAGCAGGTCGGCGTACTGCTGCAGCGTCATTCCACCGACTGCCGACGGCATCGCTCCTTGCCCGTTGGCGGCCGCCAAGATCGCATACGCGGCATCGGGCCGCGCGGATCCGAACCGGTTGGCGAGCGCTTCCTCTTCGGGCGTAAGATTCTCCCGTCTCGTCCTCCGCTCGAACGCGAGGATCGCAGCGGCCTCTTCGCTAACGCCTTCGACCAGGACCTGGCGCATTGCGTCGAGCCAGTGCGACTTCGCCACGCCGACGGCAAGCTTCGCGGCGTCTTGCCGGCTGTCGGAAAAGAGGACGAGCTTGCGCCTGGAATCCTCGGTGGCCTGGGCCGCACCGCGAGGGACGGGTGCGATCTCGCGCAATAGCGCGTCCGTCAGAACTTGCGCCGTCTTCTGGAAACCGGTGCGCTGCGTCCGTATCGGCGCAGCGCTCGCCAGTTGGCTCCAGTTCGCCTCGCACCTCGGGCAAACTGCGGGCCTGTCGTTTTGCGCCGACTGCGCGCTCAGCGCCGCCGCGGGAATCGGCTGCTGATGTAGCTGCGGCACGTAGTAGAGCCACCCCGTCGTTGAGGCGGAATTGCGCGCAAGCTGGATCTCCCCAGTCCGGTGGTCGTAGTTGGCGCGCCTCCAGGTCCGTCGGACGTTCTCCTGCGTCCAGGTGTCGTTCTGAGGGACTTGAAGTCTGGTCGCGGTGCGGGCGGGCCAGTACACGGCGTAGTTGGAATAACTCCGGTCGCTCGCGGAATGGTCGGGCGCCTTTTCGATGTTTGGATCGTCCGGAACGAGCGACCATACGTTGGGCCTGAGCTCGCGCCGGTGGCCGCCGAGGAAGACATCACCGCACGGTTCGCAATAAAGCATCTCGAGGACGCGCGATCCGCAAGGGCAGGTCGTCGCCGGTCGGTCGAAGAGCCGGCCGACCAGGATGTCGGGCTCCGTCCGCGCCACCTCGGTGCAGTTCGGATTCGTGCATGTCCAGATGCCCTGCACGTTCCTGAAGAAGACATGCGTCCGCAACGGAAGCAGGGGGGCGTCTTCCGAGCTTCTCGCCCGTGCCAGGGACGACACCAGTCCTTGTCCTGCCGAGGCGGCTTCGTCCGAGGCGATCTCAGGGAAAAGCGCCTCGCCGATCGCGGCCGGCGTCAGCGGCCGCACCACGGGGTCGTCGTCGGTACCGCTGTTGCAAGCCGCCCTGACGGCTTCGGCCGCGCCGGCCGAACCGAGGGCTTCGCCCAGCCGCCGCTCGATCGGCAGCGCCGCGTCCGGAGGCGCGACCCCTGCACCCGCGCTCAACGCATCGACGGCCGCGTTGATCGCCGCGGAATCGTTCGCTTCGATCGCCAGGCCAAGCTGGCGGAACGGGCCGCCGAGATTTCGCTGGCTTTCCCGCGCTCCGGCCGCGATCGGCACGGCGCCGCCGCGGATGAGCTCGAACGGTGTGGACCTGCCGAAGAACTGCCGCAGATATTCCTGCGCGCGAGCCTCGTCCGATCCGAGCGACGCGCTGGATGCGAGGATACGAAGCTGAGGATGATCCGGATGGAGGCCGATCCGGTCCAGAAGAACCCTCAGGATGTAGGCGACTTCGGTCCCGGGTGTGCCGCGGTAGGCATGAAGTTCGTCGACGACGAGATGGAAGACGTTCGACTCGTCGTCTTCGAGCCAGGCGCGCGTCGCGTCGAAGATCGGCGTCTCAACGTCGCGCATCAGCATGATGTTCAGCATGCTATAGTTTGTCACCAGGATGTCGGGCGGCGCATCCTGCATGTCCCACCGGCTCCACATCTCTCCACCGTCGAGGCGTGGAAAGAAGCGCTCAGCATCGGTGCCGGCGACCGCGTTCGCGGTGTCTGAGAGACGCTTCATCTCGGTACGCAGGCTCGTTTCCGCTTCGCTGCTCGTCGGGCGGCCCGAGACCGGCGTGGACCCGATGTAGCGGCCGAACCAGAAGCGATTTCCGGGGCGGTTCGCCGAGAGCCATCCCCGGATCGCATCGCTGTCCAGAGACTGGCGAAGTCGGGTCATCTGGTCTTCGGCCAGCGCGTTCAGGGGATACATGACGAGCGCCCTCATCCCGGGGAGGCGCGCACCCTGTTCATGGTCGCGCTGGCCAATACGCGTGTGATGCAGACGCCGCCCCGATCCAGGAGCGGGAGGCATATTCCACCAGTCGTTCTGGGGCGCGGCGGGAATGGCGGGCCAGCCCGCCGACTCGCGGATGAGCGAGGCGAAGACTGGCAGATAGATCGACTCCGTCTTCCCCGAACCGGTGCCGGTGAGGATGACCGCGTCGCGTCCCTCCGCCGCGGAGATGCGAAGCATCTCGACCTGATGGCGGTAGAGTTCGATTGGCGTGCGGGTTCTGGAGAGGAACAGACCGTTCCCCGCGAACTGGCCGAGATCGGCGATGACCTGCGCCGGCCATCCGGCCGCGCCGCCCAGCGCAGACTGCGCTGCCTGGACGATGTTTTGCTGGCTTCCAGCGTACGGTGGCTGCGGCTCGATGAGCGGTTCGCGATAGAGGACGCCATCGCGGTCGAGGAGCTCGCGGCGCTCATTCACCAGTTCGTCGAACCGGAGATCGAACGGGCTATCGAAGTACCGAAGATACGCGTCCTTGAGTCCGCGAAAGATGGCTGCTGTGTCGGTCATGCTAACTTCAATCCGGTAATCGAGGTGGCGAGGTGCGCGGTGCGGTGCGATATTCCGCGAAAAGTGAGCTCGCGTCTTTCGCGTCCGAATTCCGGCAGCATGCCCGAGCAGAGCGCGAGTGAACGGGTGATTAGCGTCGGTGGCCTCAGCGCGGCGGGCATCCGCAACGACCGGGTCTTGAGATCGAGGTGGAGCTTTCTGGCGCCTGCTACCACGGCGAGGCGGCCGGCGGCCGCATCGATCTCTGACTGCGAGTCCTTGCTGTCCTTCAAGAGTACGATTGAATTCCAGTCACGCTTGATCTGGAACAGTCCACGTACGGCATCGCGCGCTTCGTCGAGCGAAGAGTCCATCCAGCGCAGGCTCGATTTGGAAAACCTCCTCACCTCTTCCACTTTTCCGGCCACCATCTCGCACGGCTTCCGCGGCCAAGCGGCGATCGCCGGGAGACTTGCCAGTAGCGTGAAGGCGGCGTCCCGCTGCCAGTTCAAGGCCGCTTCCGCGGCTATCGTGCAGAGAAGCGAGCTCGTCGCGGCCGTCACCAGCGTGCACTCGGGACGCTCGGTCTGCGCTACTGAATGCGTTTCGGCGCCGTACTTAGCGCAGACTTTCGAGAGGCGGTCGGTCAGGCCTCGGGTCCTGGCGCCGCACAGGACCGCTGTCGCGCTATTCTCCGAGTCTTCGCCGAGTGCGGCCAGTACCGGCGGTGCGACGTGCCAGCGGTCCCCATCGAGTTCGATATGGCCGAGCACGGCGAGATCCTCCATGACGCGGTACGGCCGGCGGTCGGGGACCAGTTCGAAAGGAAGATCGTTCAGACGCCCGCTTTCGCGGTAAGAGATCCACTCGAGCAGGCGATCGGTCATCGAGCACGCTTCCGGCGGCGTGCTTCCTGGGTGGCGGACCGCCAGGCGGCTTTCGCAGCCGGTGTCTCCGGCCGCACTTGGACGCGCCGCGCGGCCATGTCTCTGACGATGAATGCCCAGCGGGCGTCGAGCTTTTTGGGCTGCCGCTCCGACGCGGCCTGCGGGAAGTCTAATACCAGAATCCTGCTTTGCTCCCTCCGCCCACCGGACGATAGGACCGCGAACAGCGGCTCGAAGGACAGCGCCGCGATCGCCGCAGGCGCATCCTGCCGGACCGGTAGCATCTTGATCTCATGGCGTGCGCCGAGGGCCGTGACGCTCGAAGCCGCTTCGGTCGCGAGCACGGTCCTGCCGTCCGGCGAATAAACCATGGCGCCGCAGATCGCCGCCGCTCCGGAGAGCGCGGGAGCAAGCGAAGTATGGGCGGTCCACCGCTCCCAGCCGTCACGAAGCGCGGGATCCGGCATGATGTGGTAGGTGAGCGTCTTTCCCGGAACGATGTCGACGAGGTGCGCTCCCGGCTTATCCCAGCCGGGCGCGCTCCAGCTTCTGTCGGCCCGAATCTGCGCCGGCGAACCGTCGATGAAGACTTTGCAGTTCGACGGCATTCCGTCGATACGGATCAGCGGCGGTTCGCCTTCCGCATAGACCGCGGTTTTGATTTCAAAGCCGCCGTCGAGCGCGATCGCCATTTCCGCGCCGGGATCGAGCGGTTTGAGCCACTCCGGTGGTGAAACGAGGGCCCGCACCGGCACATAGCCGTCGAGCACGGTCCATCCGGAAGGCAGACCCTCGAAGCCCGACAGCCGCGCGGGCGCGGAAGATCCCGCTTCTGTCGCGGTAGCTTCGATATCGGCGGCATGCCTTTCTCGGCACACGATCGTGCAGCGGGTGCCAAGAGGCGCCGCGGAGACCGAAATCAGATCCGGTTCGCCCGGCGCGCCAGTGAACAGATGAAAAGGCCGCGCGCTGCGGACCCACTCCAGCTTTTGCGTCTCGTCCGAAAAACGAATCTCGCCATCGAGAAGTCCGGTGGTCCAATCGAGATCTAAGTCGTCGTAGCGCGAGTCGTCGAAGTTCTGCACGTCCTCTCCGCCGATCCGGATAAGATCGGGAAAGCCCTCGGGTCTTTGCAAGATGGCTGCGAGCGCGATGCGCTTTCTGATGGGATCAACCATGAGACGCAGCTTGGCTTCCGCCTGGCGAAGGCGGGACGTTGCCCGCCGCTCGCGCCGCGGCCCCGCTTCTTCCCGCTGCGGGATATGTCTGCGCGCACCGCGCCGGTCGCGGAAGACTGCCCGCGGACGCGGCCCTGTGTCTTCGCCTCCCTGTGGTTCGGACGGGGCGGCATCGGTATTCTGCGCTTCCGAAGAGTGGCCTGCCGTGTGTTCTTCGGGTGCAGCTTCTTCGCGAGCAGAATAATCATCTGCGGGCTCGGCCGCGCCGGACAAATCGTCTTTGGAGGCCGTCGGCGGCTCTGTCTCTGGTGAACTCTGCGGCGGAATGGCTTGCGAATCCGGCTGGCTGACTGCCGCTTCGACGGAGGCGTCTTCGGCAGGTGCCGGAGAGCCAACAGCCGTCTCGCCGCGATCGCCGGTGGCAGCATGCTCAGGAGTCAAAACCTCGGGAATTTCGGTCGTGATGCCCACGCCGGCTTCATGGTGCGGGGCTTCGCCAACCTCGGTAGCTTCTGGCTCGGCATCGCCGCGCTCGTCGAAGTCCGGACCATGGCCTCCGCCGTCAGGAGGCGGACCGCGAAGGTCGAGTGCTTCCGCGACGCTTCTAAAGCGGTTCGGCGCAAGCGGACGAGAGTGTGCGGCAAGCAGTCGGGACAAGTCCTCGGGGCCGCGCTCGGTCCCACTCCATGAAATGACCGGAGCCCAGCCCAGCGCTTTCAGACGCTGGGAAACGTCGGCGACAGTCTCGTCGTGCGCAGAGATGTGCGCTTTCTCCTCGACGAGCACGGCGGTGCGGCCGCCTTTGTCCAGGACAGTGCCCTCGGTCGCCGCGCGCGAGATCTTCCAGCCCAGCGACTGTGCCGCTTGCGCATCGGCGCTTTGGGGCGGCTCTGCAGGGCTCGAAGCTGACCGGAGATCCTTGCGGCACAGGATCACAACGCCGTGGGCGGCTCTCTGAGCGACGCCGGCGAGATCCGCATCGTGCAGTTTATCGAAAGCGGCGACCACGACATCGGCCGCCTCGCTGCCGGATGCGGACGCGCTGCAGCCTTCCCGCCGAAGTTCGGCGGCCAGACGCTCTGCTGCGGCTGAAAGTCCGCCCGCGTCCAGCCCTTCGTCCTCGCGGACGAGCACGCCGAAGCCGCCTGGCTCTCCGAGCCAGCGGTTCGGTTCGCCGGACGCGGCGGCGGCGACTTCTGGATCGGTCTGCCGGTGCGGAATCTCGAGCGAAATCGTCCTGTCGTCCTCGGCGATGCCGAGCAGGTGCACGGTAGGCCGGAAGCTTTTGATTTGCGCCAGCGAGTCGGCAGGAAATCCGGAGGCATCGTCGATCACGACGACGTCGAACCGGTTTTGAGCCAAGGCTGCGAGCGCATCGGAAGCGGTCCGTGCCCGCCGCACCGCAGCAGGCCATCGCTCATCCGCGGGACGCTCGGCCAACGACGTCAGATCGAGCAGCAGGTCGAGGACACCGGGGCTGTAGGATGGTCCGGACGCCGGCTCGGCCGCCGGGACCGCAAGAGAAGCCTGCTCGATTTGCCGGGCGAAGTCCTCGGGAGCGTTGAGCATGTCGCCGAAGCCCGTGCTCGCGAACAAATCACGAAGCTGTCTGGCTTCGTCGGCCGCCTTGGCGCGCGGCTCCAACGTCCCGCCGGCCGCGCCAAGCGCGGTAGGGGCCTCCTCGATCGGCGAATTGAGCAACCTTTCGAACGCGGGTTTGGGCATCGATGCGCGCAGCAATCCGAGATGTCCGGGCAGGTGACGGGCCGCGTACCGTGCTTCCCGGAGCAACTGGACGAGCCGCGCGACATCCGGCACGGCCCTACCGGTTTGCCGCGACGCAGCGGCACCGAAGCTGGCAAGCGGCCTGCTACCGTACTCGGCGACGAACGGCTCCAGCAGGGCGCTGTCTTGCCTATAGTCCTGCAGCGCCGCTTCGAACGTTCTGACCGCCGTTACCGTCCCCTGGTCCGGTTTCATCCGCATGAAGTATTCGATCGCCTTCGCGGCATCGCTTCCGCTGCTCGCGGCGAGTGTGGCCTTCAAATTACCATGCCGTCTGATCAGCGAAATGGCGGTGCTGATCGTATGAGCCATGAAGGCCGCATGTTTTTGGTAGTCCGCCAAGCTCCGGTCGGTCGACCGAGGACGCAGGAGGCTGGCTACCGCTTTCGAAACGGCTCGCTCCTCGTCGGCTTCCTTCTGATTGGAGACGATCTTGGCGATGCCGGTCTTGTACTCCGCATCGCCGGCCCGAATCAGGTCCAGCGCCGCATCATCAGGCGGAACTTCGATTGCGCGGCCTGCGATGGCTTCGCCGACGTCCCTGAACGTCCTGCCGGCCCGGGCATTACCCGTCCACAGCACGTCGGCGACCCTGGCCGCGTCCTGGGCGGCGAGCGACAGCGAATTCAACGTGGTGGCTGAATGACCGCGGTTCGCCGCGGCACTGCTCTCGATTTCGCCGGCCGTCAGATTGTGGGTTCGAGCCAGTGCCCGCGCCTTCTCGAGGATGAGTATCGCCGCGCGCGCGGCGTCGGGAGTGGTTCTGGCCCGTGCCTCGATTGCACTCGCGGGTGCCATCGGCGTAGCAGCGGAATCCGCGGAGACGTGACTGATCTGCGCCCGCTCCGCGAGAACCCGGTGGATCTCGCGGACGATGGCAAAGCCGAGGGGCCGTTCAAGTACCTCGCTCGCCCCGATCAGAAGACAGGTCCTGCCGGCTCTAGCGGTTTCCGACGCGATCGCGTTCGCCAGCACGGACTTGCCCGTGCCGCGGCGCCCCGCCACGCCGACGGGACCGGTAGCGGACTTGCGGAGCGCAAGCGCCTGTAGTGGGTCGAGGACGATCATGTGCAGCCAGCGACCCGCTACCTTTTAGCCTCTGTCATTTGCCCCCGCCGGATTGTTTTTAGCAGTTGAGCCTACTTTAGGCATGGGCGAGACCGCGTCACAACCGATTTTCCGCTGTCTGAATCCAAAGTATCAGGAAAGTCCGCCTTAGGTTTCGTTCGGCCGCGGCATCGGTGGTGGGGTCCGAGACCGGCGGCAATGGCCGTTACATTGCCCGCAGCAGCTTCTTCGCCGCGGTCGCTACGGCATGGCCGAGGAGAGGCGGCACCGCATTCCCGACCTGCTTGAGTTGCTGAGTTTCGCTGCCGACGAAGACGAATCCGTCATGGAACGACTGTAGTCTGGCCGCTTCGCGTACCGTGATCCAGCGGTCGTGCTTGGGGTGCACCCATTCCGACAGGTCGCGCTGCATCTGCGCGAGGATCGTGTAGGAGGGCTCGTTCGGATGCAGCCTTCGCCACTTGTACGGACGAGAGCCGCTCCACAGCGCCGACGGCAGCGAGTCTCCGCACATTCCAGGCTTGAGCGCCCGCAGGATGCGCTTCCTTCTGCTTTCGATGCCCTTGGTGTGATGATTGAACAGCGACGGAGCTCCGTCGACGTTTGCCCGTTTCCACTGCTTCGGAATCAGCGGGCTTTCGAGATCGAGCCGCATGCTGCGCTGGAAATCGGACAAGGTCCGTCTGCGAAGTTTCGGATAGGGCAGCGGCCCATCGTCGAGCGAGACGCGTTTGGGAAGATCGGAGATCGCTTCGGCGACCGTGGTCTCGCGCTCGGTTCGGCTGGCGTCGAGATAGCGTTCGAACCGTTCCGCGAGATCGGCCGGAGCCGCCAGGTCGTCTCTGGTGCCGACGAAGAAGACGCGCCGGCGATGCTGAGGCACTCCAAATTCCGATGCGGTCAGCGTGGTCAATATCGTGTTGCGGTAGCCCGCGCCCTTCAGCGCGGAGAGGATGAGGTCGCGGAAATGACCGTTCTTCATGGCGACCATGTTCGGCACGTTTTCCATCACGAAGACTTTGGGCTTGAGCGTTTTCAGCACTCTCGCGAATTCGAGATATAGGAGATTTCGGGTGTCCTTCAGATCTCGCGGACCGATCTGGCTGAAGCCTTGGCAAGGCGGCCCGCCGAACACCAAGTCGACCTCTCCATCGAGAAGCTCGCGCCTGCTGGGAACGCCCGGCTGTGCATCGATGAGGAACGTCGAGATGTCACCCCTGAATATGGGGACCTTCGGGAAATTGGCGCCGTGGGTGCGCGCGGCGTACTCGTCCATCTCGACTGCGCACGCGAGTTTGAATCCTGCGAGGCGAACGCCTTCGCAAAAGCCTCCTGCACCACTGAATAGCGAGACGGCGGTCGGCATGGTTTGGATTCCGAGAGGGTGATCGCGCAGACGGATCTACGCTCAGGTGAAACGCGATAAGTGTCAACGAGTCCGGAAGCCTTATGAACCGCTTCTTCCGTTGCGATTCGAACTGGTCTCGAGATAGCATGTAGTACGAAAGCGGTTAATAGAGTGCCGCGAAGCTCGCCGGCTCTAACTCAGCGGGCCGGGCCGATGTCCCCGCTAGTCCTGGCCGAGATCAAAAGATCTTTGGCGGCGGCAGGCGAGGGATTCCCCACAAGTCGAAAGACGGCTCCCAATTCTCGTCCAACGTCTCATCCATACGATGCATCCGGGCCCGAGCAGTTTGCAACGTGCCTGCAACTGCAAACAGCCGGACTGCTCCCCAACGCGCGCATCGCGGGCTTTTTTCGGCCATCGAGCGCGCCAGTCGAGCCGTCGCTATCTGACGAGTGGCACGCTCGCGCCGATCGGGGAGCGCGGCCTGGTACCGCACTTGCGCCATCCGGAATTTCCTCTCCTCGGTTTGCAACGCTGCTCGGGCGGTCGAGAGAGCCGCGCCGGCCGTTGCGATCTTCTCCCTCAGCCGGTCGAGGCGGATTTCAAGGGACCGCCGGTCCGGACCGTTCGCGGTGCTGATCAGCCGCGCCCAAATCGACTGCGAGGGATGGTGTGCGATACTCTCGGAGAGGCCGTTGGCTTTCTCCTCAAGCGACCGGACCAACGCGGCGGCATGCTCCACTTTCCGACGGGCGGCGAGAAACGACGCGGGCTCCGCAAGCTGGGCCACCCGCAACGCAACTGTTTCTTGCTCAACGAGACCATCCAGATCCGAGATGACCCGCTCTAGGGGCGGCAAAGTGTTGCGCCGCGCGGCCCCTAGGAGATCGAGCAGTGCTTCTGTTTGCCGCAGGCCACCCGCCGCGAGCCTCAACCGTGTACGGAGCTTTTGATCGCGTTCATCACCGTCGCGTCGTCCAGGCGCGCTTCCAAGGCTTCCAGCCTGGCGAGAATCCGATCGATCCCCGTCACCGTCTGTGAGAGCAGTTCGATGATCGTAGCGATCGGATCGACCGCGTTCGGACTGTCCGTCCCCTGGACGAGCTTGGTGACCGGCTCCAATTGCCGCGCGAGCCGGCGAACCGCGTCGTAGGTCGTCTGATGGATGTTTGGAGACTGCGGGCGCTGCTGCTGCATTGAAGCTTAACCTTTCTGCTAGGGCTTCTTTTCGTAACCGGACCAATCGAGCCAGTGCCCCCACGAACGTTCCGTCGGCTGTCTCGACAATCAGGGTATCCTTCTTGTCACCGAACCCGAGGCGAAGGCCGACGCGGGCCAATCGGCTGTCGAAATCCTCCCGGCTGGTCGCGCTAGTGAGCGCTTGCGCGACCAGCTCTCTCACGCGCGGCAGGTCGACACCGATCCGCTTCGTGCGCTGATGGTCCGTTTCATTGAAGCTGGCCGGATGATCCGGAGCCTGAACGCCACGCAGCGCCTCCGCTGTCACGTGATCGCCTTCACGATCTAGTGCAGCTATCAGGCTGTTCATCCGAGGCGCTGGGACAATGCCGTGGCCCCACCGGACCTCGCAGATTCGCGCCAGCTTGGACTGCCTGTCCCAGTCATGCGACGAGGGCATTACCCGCCCGCTCAGGGGGTCGACTTCGGGCGCCAAGAGATGGAAATGCCTCGGACTGCGCTGCCCTTGGGCAGCCCCCTCCGACAAGTCGCCCTCTCCTTTTGACGCCCGCTCTTTTTCATGAGCCCACAGGACGATGCGCTTCGCATCAAACTCGAATTCAAAAGCCAAACGCTCGATCAGCTCGTCTAGCTGTTCGTCGGTGACGTCTTGCGCCGGCGAAATGATCCAATGCCGCACGCAATACTGCCTCGCAAATCGGATGGCGTCGTCGCGCGCATCAACGAGGTCTGCCGGATTGCCCCGCAACAGTATGACTTCGTCGTTGTCGTCTCCATCGCAAATGTGCGCAAAAGCGCGCTTAAGCGCTGGACCCCGGGCGCGAATCCGCTTCGACTTGATGATCATTGTGCGCCCACCAGATGCCGCCGCGCGATCTCG
This sequence comes from Bradyrhizobium sp. U87765 SZCCT0048, assembly GCF_018131225.1. Lineage (GTDB taxonomy): Bacteria > Pseudomonadota > Alphaproteobacteria > Rhizobiales > Xanthobacteraceae > Bradyrhizobium_A. The sequence continues at coordinate 953,725 of NZ_JAFCMM010000002.1, forward strand.
CGCAGGGTTTCAGCGGCGGCCTTGATCTCCGCGGAGACCCTGGCGTCACCGCCGGCAACAGCAGCGAGCGAGTCAAGCCGATGGGCGAGCGAACGAACGTGGACAAGGTCCGCGAGGATCGGCCTGGAGGCAATCCGACCGTTCACTGCAGCCTTGGCCGCCCGGCGCAGCAGGTCTGAGACAGTCACGCCGCCAGCCTTCGCTGCATTTGCGACGGCTTCCTTATCAGCCTCGGGGAAGCGACATTTCACGATCTTTGACGCCATCCGACTTGCTCTTCCGGGTCCACGGGGCGGGCCCCTGGTAAGCGCGGGGCCCACAACGCGCATGGCTTGCTGCTCTTTTTCCTAAGGACCTATCAGGCCCACGGTCTCAACATGAATCGTTGTTCAAGAGCGATCAAGCGACTGTGGCCACAAATCTTGATCGGATGGGAAGCCAAGATTTCTACAGGAGCGATCGCACGGTAACTCAAGGTGCGATCGCTCTTGGTGTCATCGAGACATTCGCCCCACCCTGTCGTTTCAGCCGATGCGACTCCGCCACGCAGTTGGCTGCTGTGGTGAGGTGATCGAAGGATCGGCTTAGTGCTGCTCGGAGTGAACGCCGGGCATGCGAAGGCGAAGCGTCGTCGTCGCCGGTCCGCTCTTATTCTGAACGGTCAGCTCAAGCGTAAGACCGGCGAGAGTGCGATCAAAGCCGACACCCGTGTCGGAATTGATCCCGGCCTTTCGTTCGAGAGTCAGTGAGAGATCCTTGGCTCGCCCGTTCACCGAGGCCTGGGCACCGACCGTCCCGTCGTCAGCCATGGCCTTCGGCGCATCGGCCTGGCGGGGGCTTCGCCGCCGGGCGGCTCTCGCCGACGCCGACCGCGGGGCCGGCCGTCCCGTCGCCGCCCGCGGCCCTCGGCGCGTCGGCCTGCGAGGGCTTCGCCGCCGGGCGGCTCTCGCCGACGCCGACCGCGGTGCCGGCTATCCCGTCTCAACCAGGAGAAGCCACCCACCGGGGGCAATCAATCCGATATTAACTCTGTGGATGAACGTGCGGCTGGGCAACCGCGGTACCAGTCTCCCCAAGCACTTTCTTTTGGCCGAGCTGAATTGATTTCAGGAGGGTTCGCGCTAGTCGACCAGGACGGCTCCTTCCCTGTTCCCAGTCCCGGACATTCCCAATGGAAATGTCGAAAGTGCGCGCGAACTCGCGCTGCGACAACCCAAGAGCCTTACGAAGTGCCGCGACATCGATCGCATCGTGACTGTCGGAAGCCGGACGCTCCTTCCGACGCTCAGGCTTTGACTGCTTTGGCGCTCTGACCAAACCCCTGTCCGAAGTAATTGCGTGATCGACGGGTCTTCTGACCGGGGGCTGGACAACAGATTTCGGATTCACGCCTCGGTAGGCGCTAACGTCGAGACCGTTCAGCAACGGTAGTGATGCGATCTTCTGGAGTTCATCCTCCCTCAGGTATCGGTTTCCATAGCGAAGAGCGATGCCATCCAGAGAGTGGCCAGCTTGAAGGGTTATTGTTCGTTCTTCTACGCCAAACTGCCGTGCCCAATCTTTGAACGAGTGACGCAAAGAGTGAAAGACGTGCTGGCCACCCATGCCTAGGCTCTGAAAAATTCTCTGGAAGCGCTTCGACGCAGCATTTGTAGGCCGCGCCGCGGAGTGCAGATCAGGAAATAGATATTCATGTCCAATCCGTTTCTGCTCTTCAACCCAGTCGATGAAGCCCAGGTTTACTAGGCTGTCGTGAAGGGCAAACAATCTCAGGCTCTCCCGATTTTTCAGGGGTCGATTACGGACGCCTTCAGAATCCGTGATCCGTCCCGTCAAATCGACGACATAGACGCCGTAACGTTTCCGGATGTTGTGAGGCTGAATCGCAACCAACTCGCCTAGTCTCGCGCCGGTCAGGAATGCCAAAAGCGGGAGCCAAACGTCTTCTGGCCGGCGCTCGTCCGCTTCCGATGCGCAGTGGGCGAACAGTCTGTTTAGCTGCCCAGTATCGAGACCAAATCTAATGAGAGGGGTGGGGAGTTCCTTGGGAATAAGAGTGTGGCCATAGTCGAATGGATAGGGGGCTTGGTAGTTAGCGCAAAGCCACCGGATGGCCGTTTTCACTTTTCCGACGTAGCCCACCTTTACTGTCGTGAAGGAAATGGTCTCAGCGCGGTTTGGCCGACTACGCTTTTCGTTTTCTTCGATGGCCTGAACTAAGGTCATCCCCCTCCAGGCCGGATCAACAGTATGGCGTTCCGGAAGATGCTGGAGGCGGCCGGCGAAGCAGGTCAAATCGGCTTCGGTGTAGGCCCCTATTGGTTTGTCACCAGCGATCTCTAAGAAGGCGTTCAGGCGATGTCTAAAGTAATCCGGCTCTCGCGAGTTCTCCGGCAGTTGAATTGTCTTCGCGTCTAAGAATTTTTGCAAACATTCGCTCAGCAACGGCCCTTTATAGAGGAGCTGTTTGTTGACCGTGTTAGTGGTTTCCGCGACCTCTCTAATTTCGGTCAACGCTTGTGTGTTTGCTTCGTGCGCTGCGCGCAACTGAGAATCGGAATCGTCCGCCTTCTTTGAAATCTCGGCGAGTTTTTGCTTCCACTCTTGGGAATCGTCAGCCGACCCTTCGATCAACTGCTGCAGCTCATCAAGAATTCGATGCTTTGCTTCTAGCTCCGATTGGAGATCCCGAAAGACTTCGTCATAGTCGGCGAGAGTTTTTTGGGCGAACTCCTGCCAACCAGCGAAGCCTCTCAACGCAAGCTCGTTTTTCTTCTGCTGGATTTGCCGGCGATTTGCGACGCTGCCGCTTTCCTCCAAAGGGGAAAGTCCCTGGTACTCTAGGGCGATCTGCCGGAGAGCCTCAACTTCCGCCTGAAGGGCATCCGTGAATCTCTGTCTGAGTACGGCCTGGAGGCTCTTGATTTGATCTGGCGTTTCGTTCCGCTCGTCGTCCTCGATGTTGCTCCGGAGAGCAAAAACGCGGAGCTTTTGGAATCCACGGTACCGCATCGACAAGAACCAACGCTCCGACGCGCCAGCGAGATGACGAGCGAAGCGGGACGCCTCTCGACGGGTCTGGCACGGCAGTCGAATTCTGAAGGGCGTCGCACCGAGGGCGGCTAAGAGATCAAGGGGTGGTCGAAGCTGGAAATACCAGCACGACCCCCGCAGCCATAGATAGGACGCCATTGACTACGCCGATGTGTACAGTGCCCCGGCGAGTCCTAAACTTCTGTAAACAAATCAAGATCTTGAGGGCTGGCGGAGAGAGCGGGATTCGAACCCGCGATACGGTTTCCCGTATACACACTTTCCAGGCGTGCGCCTTCAACCACTCGGCCACCTCTCCGTGCGCCCTCTCTTACGGACCCGTCCGGCTTTTGCAAGAGAGCGCACGCGGATCATGAAACATTTCTACAAGATATTGATTTTTCGACCATAATCCGTTGCTGCCGCTGCTCCCGCGCATGGCCGTGGGTGCCCACCGGCGCGGCGGTGACGCGCCCGTGACACCTGCTTCGCCTCCCGGCTTGATTTTTGGCCGGCCGGCGGCGAGACCGGTGACCTGACCAGAGCCTCCGCAATGCCCGAAACCATCCTGCGCCTCCAAGGGCTGAAGTGCCCCCTTCCCGTCCTGCACACCCGCAAGGCGCTGCGTGGCCTCGCCAGCGGCGACGTCGTGGTGGTGGAATGCACCGATCCCATGGCGGCCATCGACATCCCCGTCCTGCTGCAACAAACCGGCGATATTCTGGAAACGTCCCGCCAGGACGACGGCCTGCTGACATTCCGGATCCGCAAATCATGACCCGCCGCCATTGCCCGGCCGCCACCCGTCTCGCAGTCTGCGTCGCCCTGATGACGCTGGCCGCCGTCACCACGGCCACCGCACAGACTTGCCGTCGCGACGGCACCAGCGTGACATGCGACGATGGCCGCCGTGGCGTGCTGTCCGGCCCCTCGATCATCTGGAGCGATGGCACCCGCTCGAGCGCCGCCACGCAGCATCCCAGCGTGATTATCGGCAACAAGGCGTCGGTGCATGTCGGCCCCGGCGTCTTCGTCGGTCAGGGCTCGGGCGTGGTGCCGCTCGACGATCCGCATGCGCCGAACAAGACGCGCTGCGCCATCGTGGACGGCGTCTCCTACTGTGAATAGCAGCGGCGCGCCGCGCGCAGGCACGCGCGACGCAGCCCTGTCTTCAACGACGATGTGTTACTGCAGCCGGCCCGCGCCGACCGAATAGAGCGGCCTCACCGCATGGCCGCCAAACATCGGTTTGGCGGCGACGACCGACTTGTCGGAGAGGTTGTGGGCATCCTCCAGCGCCTCGACGAAGTCCGCGAACCACTGATGGATGGTGCCGGCCCGCAGCTTTGTCATCATCGCTTCCCAGCGCAGCCGCCGCTCCGGCGCCGGCATCGCGAGAGCCATGGCGATCGTGCGCGCCATCGCGTCGATGTCATGCGGATTGACCAGCAGCGCCGCATCGAGTTCGTTGGCCGCGCCGGCGAATTTCGACAGCACAAGCACGCCCGGATCGGCCGGATTCTGCGCCGCGACATACTCCTTGGCCACGAGGTTCATGCCATCGTGCAGCGGCGTCACCACGCCGACCTGCGCCGTCCGATAGAAGCCGGCCAGCACGGTCTGGCTGAAGCCCTTGCTGAGATAGCGGATCGGCGTCCAGTCGACCTCGCCATGCCGGCCGTTGACGTCGGTCACGAGCTTGGCCAATTCGTTCTGCAAGTTGCCATAGGCCTCGATGCCGCCACGGGACGGCGTCGCGATCTGCAGCAGGGAGACCGCGCGCTTGAGCGAGGGCTGCATCGTCAGCAGGCGATCGAACGCATTGATCCGGTTCACCAGCCCCTTCGAATAGTCGACGCGATCGACACCGATCGCGAGGCGCTCGCCATGCAGGCTCATGCGCAGGCGCGACACGTCCGGATGCGAGGCGGCGCGCGCCGCGTGCTGGGTGAAGACGTCGACGTCGATGCCGATCGGGAACACGGCGAGACGCGACAGGCCATAGCGCGACGTCACCACGCCGTCCTCGACCTCGAGACCGAGCTCGTTGCGCAGGTAGTCGGCGAAATTCTCGCAGTCGTCCTCGGTCTGGAAACCGATGAGATCGTAGGCCAGCATCGCGCCGATGAGTTCGCGATGGTTCGGCACGCCGCCGATCACCGCGCGCACCGGCCACGGTGTGTGCAGAAAGAAGCCGATCGGCTGGCGCACATTGAGATCACGCAGCTCGGCGCCGAGCGCCAGGAAATGATAGTCCTGGATCCAGAACGCGGTGTCGGGCTTGCGGAAGCGCAGCAGCGCCCGCGCCATGAACGCGTTGACCTCGCGATAGGATTGATAGTCGTCGCTGGAAACGCGAATCAGGTCCGGCCGCGAGTGCAGCGCCGGCCACAGCGCGGAGTTGGCGAAGCCTTCATAATAGCCGCCGTAGTGATCGGCCGGCAGGTCGAGCATCGCGATCGCACCGGCGCCGAGCGCCTCGATCTGCGGAAACGGATCCTTGTGCGCACCGTCACGCACACGTCCGCTGGAACCGACCCATATTGCTCCCGTTTTTTCCACCATCGGCAAGAGTGCCGCCGCCAAGCCCCCTGTCATGGGCTCGTTGGCCTTCGCGCGCGCCACGCGATTTGAGACGACAACGAGATTCACAGGCTGTTCTCCGATTTCTAGTCGAGAGATAAACGGCCGTTCATCAATATGGTTCCTGAGTGACCTGCCTGTTCGTCGCAGCTTGTTGAGGTCCCCGCCGCGACGCGTCCCAGACGCACCAGAAACCAATGACTTGCATCGGGTTTCGATTCCGGAACAGCTCGATCGACAGCAGCTCGTTGAATCACCCGGGCGCCACCATTCGTCCCAAATGAAGTCAAATTCGGGCAACGCCGCGCGGAACCCGGTTCCACGCGGCGCGATGAGTGGATGTGGTGGACAAGATTGTCGCAGCGATTCGCTGTCGTGACCCAAGGCTCACAGCGAGCGAATCGCTTCGCGTCATCCGCGCCAGTAACGATCTTCCCAATTGCGCGACAGTTTCATGCCGGTGAGAATCAACCCGGCCATCGAATAGGTCTGCGGGAAGTTGCCGAACAGCGCGCCGGATTTCGGATCGACGTCTTCGGACAGCAGTCCATAGCGATTGCGGTGCGCCAGCGCATCGACGAACAGCTCTCGCGCCTCCTCCTTGCGCCCCAGCGACCACCAGGCGTCGATCAGCCAGAAGCGGCAGATCAGGAACGCGGTCACAGGAAGGCCGAAATCGTCTTCGGCGGCGTAACGCATCATGTGCTTCTCGCGAAGCAGCTCGCGCTCCATGGCAGCGACAGTCTTGACGAAGCGCGGGTCGTCGACCTCGCAGACGCCGAGATCCGGCAGCAGCAGCACGCTGGCGTCGAGATCGTCGGAGCCGAATGCGGCGGTGAAGGCCTGCCGCTTGGGATTCCAGGCGCGCTCGATCAGCTCGGCATGAAGGGGATCGGCGATCGCGTTCCAGTGCGCCGCGCGATCGGCGAGACCAAGACGCGTGGCGATCGCCGCCAGGCGATTGACGCCGGCCCAACACATCGCGGACGAGTGCGTGTGGACCCGCTGACGTCCGCGATATTCCCAGATGCCGGCGTCGGGCGCGAGCGCGACCTTCGCCGCCTTGTGCCCGAGCGTCTCCAGCAGGCGGAACAGGCTGGCGTCACCGGGCTTGGGCAGACGGCGATCGAAAAACAGCGGCAACGCGGCGAGAATGACGCTGCCATAGGTGTCGTGCTGGATCTGGTCCACCGCGGCATTGCCGATGCGCACGGGGCCATCGCCCTGATAACCCTGTAGATCGCCCGCGATCCACTCGTCGAGAGCAAGCGTCGGCACGACGCTGTAGACCGGCTTGAGATCCTCCTCGGCGTTCGCCGCGATCGACAGCGTGAAGCCGATGAAATCCTCCATGGTCTGGGTGGCGCCGACGCGGTTGAGCGCCTTCACCACGAAATAGGCGTCGCGCAGCCAGCAGTAGCGATAGTCCCAGGTGCGCCCCGAACCCGGTGCCTCCGGAATCGAGGTGGTGTGCGCGGCGATGATGCCGCCGGTCTCCTCGAAATTCGACAGCTTCAGCGTGATCGCGGCGCGGATGATCGCTTCCTGCCAGTCGTAGGAGATGTACAGCCGCCGCACCCAGTCGAGCCAATAGGCCTTGGTCTGCTCGGCGAATGATGCCGCCGTCGAGGCGAGATCGCCGGGGAACGGCTCGTCGGAGCCGAACACCAGATGCAGCGGCCGCGTCAGCACGAATGGCGATTCGTTGTCGATCAGCGCCAGCGGCCCGTCGGTCGTCATGCGAACAGCCAGGTCGTCATGGACATAGCGGATGTGATTGCTGCCCATCGTGCGGCGCGCCAGCGGCTTGCCATAGGCATGGGTCGGCCGCACGCGGATGGTGATGCGCGGCAGGCCGGCGACCGGCTCGATGATGCGGAACAGCTGCGGCGGCCGGAACATGCGGCCATACTGACGGAAGCGCGGCGCGAAATCGGTGACGCGCACCGCGTTGCCATGCTGGTCCGTCAGAGTGGTCGACACCACCGCGGTGTTGCGGACATAGTCGGACTGCGTGTCCACCATGCCGTCGAGCACCACGTCGGTAAAACCCTTCTCCTCGTTGCCGGCGAGCAGCCGCGAAAAGATCGGATCTGAATCGAACCGGGGATAGCACCACCACACGAGGCGCGCCGACGGGTCCACCAGTGCAGCGGTGCGACCGTTGCCGATCACGGCAAGGTCGAGTCCATGATCGATCATCGTGCAATCATTCCTTCACGAACCAGCAGCCCTTCCAGCCAGGCGCGAACCTGGCGCGGATCGTCGAAATGTCCGGCGACGCCGCTGGCGTGGCGGCCGACGGAGAACGCGAGCCCGCGCAGATCGGGCATGATGGCGAACACCGTCTCGTCGGTGACGTCGTCGCCGAGAAACACCGGCGTCCGTCCCTTGAACGGCGCATTCTCCATCAGCTTGCGCACGCCGCTTGCCTTGCTGAAGCCGGCCGGCTTGATCTCGCACACCGACTTGCCCGGAAGCACCTCGATCGGCGCCCCCGGCAGCTCGGCACGGATCTCCGACACGGCCTGATAAATGCCACGTTCGGCCTGCGGCGCGAGACGATAGTGCAGCGCCAGCGAATAACCCTTGTCCTCGAGCAGGATGCCCGGCGCGAGCCCGGCGATCGCCGCAAACCGCCGCTTCAGATCCGGCTCGATCGGCCGGATCGGTGATGGCGTCACGGCTCCGCCGGCGCTCAACCGCATCTCGGCGCCATGCCCGCCCACCGCCGGAAACTGAGACGGCGCGAAGATCGCGTCGATGTCCACGATCGAACGGCCGCTCACCAGCGCGAGCGCGCCCGAGGTGCGCGCCAGCAATCCCTTGATGGTCTGCCGCAATTCGGGCGGAACCCACACCTCGCTCGGCGTCGGCGCGAGTTCGAGCAACGTGCCGTCGATATCGAGCAGCAGCGCGCAATCGTCGAGCGCCGGAATGCCCGCATCGGCGACCACCGCCGGGTTGGGCGATGGCGACGTCGGCGCGTGCAAATCGGTTGCGTTCCGTATCATTCAATCCTGCTCCTGGGCCGCGAGCGGCCTTGCGATGTCCTCGAGTGACCGACGCTCTGCCGGAATGCAGAAGCGCCAGGCGATGACAGCCGCAGCTACCATCAGAAATGCTCCCAAAAGATAGCCGGCGAACACACTGTTGCGTGATCCGCTCGCGATCAGCGCGCCGAACAGCGCGGGGCCTGCGACGCCGCCGATGCCGGTGCCGATCGCATAGAACAGCGCGATCGCGAGCGCCCGCACCTCCAGCGGAAACGTCTCGCTCACCGTCAGATAGGCCGCGCTCGCCGCTGGCGATGCGAAGAAGAAAATCACCATCCAGCTGATGGTCTGTGTCTGCGCGCTCATCACGCCGATCGAAAACAGATAGCCGGACACGGCGAGCAGCAATCCCGACACGCCGTAGGTCAGCGCGATCATGACGCGCCGACCGAGACTGTCGAACAGACGTCCCAGCAGCAGCGGCCCGAGAAAGTTGCCCGCCGCGAACGGCAGGATGTACCAGCCGATCCTATCCGCCGCGATGCCGAAGAAATCGGTCAACACCAAGGCGTAAGTAAAGAAGATCGCGTTGTAGAAGAACGCCTGCGCCGTCATCAGCGCGAGGCCGACGAGCGAGCGCTGACGATAGGTCCGGAACAGCGTTCGCGCGACCTCGCGCAAATCGGTGTGCGAGCGCATGGTGAGACGAATGGTCGGAAGATCCCGCGGCGAAGGCGGCGCCGACGCTGCGCGCTCGATCTCCGCGACAATCTGCTGCGCACGCTGCGGCTGGCCATGAATCATCAGCCAGCGCGGGCTTTCGGGAATCCAGAAGCGCATCAGAAAGACCACAAGCCCCAGCGCAGCGCCGGTCAGAAACGCCAATCGCCAGCCGAGTTCCGGATCGATCACTACGGGATTGAGCAGCACGATGGCGCTGACCGCCCCCAGCGCCGCACCGATCCAGAAGCTGCCGTTGATCACCAGATCGGTCCAGCCGCGATAGCGCGCCGGCACCATCTCCTGGATGGTGGAGTTGATCGCGGTGTATTCGCCGCCGATTCCCGCGCCCGTGAGAAATCGGAACAGGCTGAAGCTCCACACGTCCCAGGACAGCGCGGTCGCGGCCGTCGCCGCCAGGTAGAGCGCCAGTGTGACAAAGAACAGCTTCTTGCGGCCGAGCCGGTCGGTCAGCCAGCCGAACAGGATCGCACCGAGCACGGCGCCGCCGAGATAGGCGCTGCTGGCGAAGCCGATGTCGAGATTGTCGAAACGCAGCGTCGGGCTCTCCTTGAGCGCGCCCGACAGCGCGCCGGCGAGGGTGACCTCAAGACCATCCAGGATCCATGTGACCCCAAGCGCGACGACGACAAGCGTATGAAAGCGGCTCCATGACAGACGGTCGAGCCTCGCCGGAATATCGGTTTCGACCACCCGCGCCCCAGCCAGGACGTCGACACCCGCCGCCGCCCTTTCGGACGTCGCGGGCCAGACCAGCCGTGCGCGACCTGTCGCGATCATGATGCGTCCTTCCGCCGCGCGCATCGATCGCACCACGGCGGGAACGCCAGAGGATCATGTGCGCGCCGGTATGTGGGGTGACCCGTGATGGACAGACCCGCAATCCAACAATGTCCCGGAGTTGCCCCGGGGGCTCGGATGCGACGGAACCCAGATGTAACCGCCGCGGGAAGCTAACGCCCGGATGAGGGTCGGGTTCCCGGCCAGACCCGTGCATGGAACTGTACGTGGGACTGTGCGCGGACCTGCGCGCTGGCTCGCGACAAACAAAAATCCCCCGGACCGTGGGTCCGGGGGATTGTCTGAAGCGAGACGTCCGCTCTGGAGGCCGCCCGTCAGGCGGCGCGGATCGTCGCCATGAAGCGGTCGAGTTCCTGCCGAAGCCGGGTGCTTTCCACCGACAGCGTCTGCGCCGAGTTGAGAACGTCGCCGGACGCAGCACCCGTCTCGCCGGCACCGCGGTTGACCTCGGTGATACTCCCGGCAACTTCCTGCGTGCCCTTGGCGACGCTCTGGACGTTGCGGGCGATCTCCTGGGTCGCCGAGCTCTGCTGCTCGACGGCAGTGGCGATGGTGGCGGCGATCCGCGAAATCTGACCGATGGTCTGGCCGATCTCCTTGATCGCGGCGACCGATTCCTGGGTCGCGACCTGCATGCCGGTGATGTGCGAGGAGATCTCGTCGGTCGCCTTTGCGGTCTGGCTCGCCAGCGATTTCACCTCGCTCGCCACCACCGCGAAGCCACGGCCGGCTTCGCCGGCGCGGGCGGCCTCGATGGTCGCGTTGAGCGCGAGCAGATTGGTCTGTTCGGCGATCGCCGTGATCAGCTTCACCACGTCGCCGATCTGCTGTGCGGCGCGCGACAGTTTGGCGATGCGGGCATCGGTCTCCTCGGCCTGGGTCACCGCCGCGGCGGCGATCCGGCTCGATTCCTGGACCTGACGACCGATCTCGTCGACCGACGCCGACAGTTCTTCGGTCGCCGAGGCCACCGACTGCACGTTGGACGAGGCTTCCTCCGAGGCGCCGGCCACGCGGCCGGACAGCTCCTGGGTGGTCTCGACCGTGCGGGTCAGCGTACCGGCCGCACTCTCGAGCTGGTTGGCCGACTGCGACACGTTGGACACGATGCCACCGACCGCTTCCTCGAAGTTGTCGGCGAAGCGATGCAGTTCGGCGCGGCGGGCGTCGCCGGTCGCCTTGTTCTGCGCATCGCGCTCCGCAGCCTCGCGTTCGGCTTTGGCCACGGCCTGAAGCTTGAACTCCTCGACGGCGCTGGCCATCTCGCCAATCTCGTCCTTGCGGCCCAGACCCGGCAGCACGACATCGAACTTGCCGGTGGCGAGCTCGCGCATCGCGGCGCACATCCCGATCATCGGACGGGAGATGCCCTGGCCGAGGGTCCATGCCAACAGCGCGCCGAACACCAGGCCGCCGATGCCGAGCAGCGACACGAAGTTCTTGGTGTCCTGGGCGATGGCGTTGGACTGCGCGGAGATGCGATCCTGCTGGGCCAGCAGGCCATCCTTGACCACCTTGGCGTCCTTGGTGATCGCACCGGCGGCTTCGGTCATCTGGGCGGTCAGCTCGTCCACCTTCGCCGCGTTCTGCACGAACTTGGTGAAAGAGGTCTGGTAGCCGCCGAGCTGATCCGAGATCTCCTTGATCTTGGCGCTCAGCTTCTCGTCGCTGGAGGTCAGCGAGGCGAAACTGTTCTTGAGCAGATGGATGCGGGCGGTGGCGCTGTTGGCGACCGCCTGGTCCGGCTTGACGATGAAGTTGGCGACGTTCGCGGTCACAGCCGCGGACTGCATCGCCATTTCCTTGACGCTCGCCTGGAACGAGGTCTGGCCGGCGAGCGCGGCAGTGTCGGCAAGGTCCTCGAGGCGGTAACGGAAGAAGTTGCCGAGCCGCAGCAGCTGGTTCGACGCGATCCCCGCGTTCTCGGTCTTGATCTCGACGACCTGGGCGAACAGCTTGGTGAACTCGTTGTACTTGTCGCCGAGGGCCGAAATCTTCGGCTTGTTCTCCGCGCTGCTGACGCTTTCGGCGCGCTTGATCGCCTTGGCGAGGTCGCCCTCGGCCGAGCGTGCCGCCGATTCGTCGGCGGCATAGCCGGTCAGGGAGTAGTAGCGGGCGAGCAGCTGGTAGGCGGCGAGCTCGCGGTCGATGTCACGGGCCGCATCGGTCTCCGACACGATGGCGTGGTAGGAACTGACACCGGCGGAAATCCGCTCGAAGCCGAAATAGGCGACACCCATGCTCACGGCCGACAGGCCGAGAACGGTGATGAAGCCCAGCATGATCTTGGCGCGAAATCTCAGGTTGGATAAAAAGCCGGGCTTCTTTTGCTTCTGCGTTCCCTGCTTCTGCCCCCCGGCACCCCTGAACCAGCCCATTTGCGAACCACCCCAATCGATTGCCAAACGAAAGTGACCGGGACGGCCCCCGGTCACCGTGATAGTTAAAAGTAGGGCAAAATCGATAAGATGCCGTAAATCTCTACCTCTGGTAGTGAGGTAGGGTACGGGCGTCAGGCGGCCTGTTCGGCCGCCCTGGCTGGCTTTTTCGCCACCGCAATGGCCGGTGCGTGCAATTCCTTGCAGTCGGGCGCCAATGTCAGCTTCGGCTCGGTTAGCGACTGCAGGCGGTCGAGATCCATTCCCGCGACCATTTCGCGCACCACCAGCCCCTCCGGCGTCACGTCGATCACCGCGAGGTTGGTGTAGATGCGCTTCACCACCCCCGGCGCCGTGAGCGGCAGCGAGCAGTGATGCCTGATCCGCGGCTCACCCGTCTTGCTGGTGTGCTCCATCAGCACGCGGATGGCACGGGCGCCGACGGCCAGATCCATGGCCCCGCCGACTCCCGGTGGAAAGTCCGGATCCTCCGTGGTCCAGTTGGCGAGGTCACCAGTGCCCGAGACCTCGAAGGCGCCCAGCAGGCTGATGTCGAGATGGCCACCGCGGATCATCAGGAACGCGTCGGCATGGTGGACATAGCAACCGCCCGTCACCAGCGTGGTGTAGTTCTTGCCGGCATCGATGAGATCGTCGTCTTCCTCGCCCGGCTTCGGCGCCGGCCCGAGGCCGAGCACGCCGTTCTCGCTATGGAAAATGACTTCGCGATCCGCCGGCACATAGCTGGCGGTGAGGGTCGGGATGCCGATGCCGAGATTGACATAGGCCCCCTCGGGCAAATCCTGGGCGGCGCGCCAGGCGATCTGGTGGCGGGTGAGCGGGGTCATGCGGCGGCTCCCGAATACTTGGCATAAAGTGGATGATTCCTGGGCGGCAGGCGACCGACCTCGATGACGCGGTCGACGAAAATCCCTGGCGTCACCACCGCCTCGGGATCGAGGCTGCCGAGATCGACCATGCGCTCGACCTCGACGATGGTGAGATCCGCGGCCATGGCGCACACCGGATTGAAGTTCCGGCTCGACTTTCGATAGGTCAGATTGCCCCAGCGATCGCCATCCGCCGCCTTGACCAGCGCGACGTCGCCGCGCAGCGGCTTCTCGAACACATGCAGGCGCCCATCGATGACCCGCGTCTCCTTGCCTTCGGCGAGCTTGGTGCCCGCCGAAACCGGCGAGAAGAAGCCGCCCAGCCCTGCTGCAGCGCAGCGCATGCGCTCGCTGATCGTGCCTTGTGGCACCAGCTCCAGCTCCAGGCTCTTGCTGCGATAGGCGTTGAGAAAGGCGCTGTAATCGCCCGAACGCGGATAGGAGCAGATCACCTTGCGGACGCGACCGAGATTGATCAGCCGCGCAAGGCCATGCTCGTCATTGCCTGCATTGTTGGCGACGATGGTGAGGTCACGCGCGCCCTGGTCGCACAACGCCTCCAGCAGATGGTCGGCAATGCCGACCGCACCGAATCCCGGCACCAGCACGATCGCGCCATCGCGAATGTCCGCGACCGCCTCCCTGATGTCGTTGACCTGCTTGTTGATCACACCGAACCTTTCCTTCCCGAGGGGGGCCGGCTGCCGTCGCAGTCCGGTCGTGTCGCAGCGCCGCATGACATTGCCGGACGCCTGTTGTCATTCACCGGTCATTGTTTGCACCCACGCGGCACTGCGACAAGGCCACGCACCGCCGCCCCTGTACGCAAGTTTGTCATAACTCGCGGAACGTGCACGCCCGAAAAAGCCGCAGGCGCCGTGCACGCCCGCCGCGCATCCCCTCGTTCGACCAAAATCGTGGTTGCAAAGCCCTCAGGCGGTGCTCTTTAATATTGGAATAATGAGAAGATATTGAGGGAGAAACGGCGTGCCTACAGTCAAGCTGACGGTCAACGGCAAGGCGGTCTCCGCCGACGTTGAAGATCGAACCCTGCTCGTCCATCTCTTGCGCGATCACCTCGGCCTCACCGGCACCCACGTTGGATGTGACACCAGCCAGTGCGGCGCCTGTATCGTCCACATCGATGGCCGCGCGGTCAAATCCTGCACCACCCTCGTCGGCCAGGCCGACGGCGGCAACGTGACGACGATCGAGGGCATCGCCACCGGCGACCAGTTGCACCCGATGCAGGCGGCATTCCGCGACAATCATGGCCTGCAGTGCGGTTACTGCACGCCGGGAATGATCATGAGCGCGATCGACATCGTCCATCGCCATGGCGGCAAGCTCGACGAAGCGACGGTGCGTCACGAGCTCGAAGGCAACATTTGCCGCTGCACGGGATATCACAACATCGTCAAATCCGTGCTCGACGCGGCGGAACGCATGAAGGTGGCCGCCGCGGCCGAATGAGTCGCGGCTCCGACGGATTCTTCGCAGCAATCACAGGCGGCAAGCGCCCCGACTCCGCAAGCGTCGCGTGGCCGTCCGCCGGACAGGGAGAGATCGCATGGGCGTTGAAGGCATCGGCGCGCGCGTCGCGCGCAAGGAAGACAAGCGGTTCATTACCGGCAGCGGTCGTTATGTCGACGACATTCGCCTGCACGGCATGACCTATGCGCACTTCGTGCGCAGCCCGCACCCGCACGCCAGGGTCAAGGCCATCGACGCGTCGGAGGCGCTGAAGCTTCCCGGCGTGGTGGCCGTGCTCACCGGCCAGCAACTGGTCGACGACAAGGTCGGCAACCTGATCTGCGGCTGGATGATCCATTCCAAGGACGGCACCCCAATGAAGATGGGTGCATGGCCGGCGATGGCGCCGGAAACCGTGCGCTTCGTCGGCCAGGCCGTCGCGGTCGTCATCGGCGAGACGCGCAACCAGGCGCGCGACGGCGCCGAAGCGGTCGTCGTCGACTACGAGGAACTGCCGGCAGCCGCCGACATCCGCGCCGCGATCGCACCGGGCGCGCCCCAGCTTCATCCGGAAGCGCCGGGCAACATGATCTACGACTGGCATATCGGCGACGAGGCGGCGACCGACGCCGCGATCAAGAACGCCGCGCATGTCGTCGAGCTCGACCTCGTCAACAACCGCCTCGTGCCCAACGCCATGGAGCCGCGCGCCGCGGTCGCCAGCTACGACGCGGCGGAGGAGCACTACACGCTCTACACCACGTCGCAGAACCCGCATGTCGCGCGCCTCGTGCTATCGGCGTTCTACAACATCGCCCCCGAGCACAAGCTGCGGGTGATCGCTCCTGACGTCGGCGGCGGCTTCGGCTCCAAGATCTACATCTATCCCGAGGAGATGGTGGCGCTGTGGGCGTCGAAGCGCGTCAACCGCCCGGTGAAGTGGACGGCGGACCGCACCGAAGCGTTCCTCACCGACGCCCATGGCCGCGATCACCTGACCAAGGCCGAGATGGCCTTCGACAAGGATCACAAGATCACCGGGCTGCGGGTGAAGACCTACGCCAATCTCGGCGCCTACATGTCGCTGTTCTCGTCGTCGGTGCCGACCTATCTCTACGCGACGCTGCTGTCGGGGCAATATGTCATCCCCAACATCTCCGCCGAGGTGATCACGGTCTACACCAACACCACGCCGGTGGACGCCTATCGCGGCGCCGGGCGGCCGGAAGCGAGCTACCTGCTCGAACGCATCATGGAAACCGCGGCGCGGCAGTTCAAGGTCGATCCCGCCGAACTGCGGCGCAAGAACTTCATCACCCAGTTCCCGTACCAGACCCCGGTGATCATGGCGTACGACACCGGTGACTTTAATGCCTCGCTCGACGCCGCGCTGAAGGCCATCGACTATGCCGGCTTCCCCGCCCGCAAGGCGAAAGCCAAGCAGGACGGCAAGCTGCGCGGCATCGGCTTCTCCTGCTACATCGAGGCCTGCGGCATCGCGCCGTCGAAAGCCGTCGGCAGCCTCGGCGCCGGCGTCGGCCTGTGGGAATCCGCCGAGGTTCGCGTCAATCCCGTCGGCACCATCGAGATCCTCACCGGCTCGCACAGCCACGGTCAGGGGCATGAGACCACCTTCGCCCAGGTGGTCGCCGACCGGCTCGGCATTCCGATCAGCCAGGTGTCGATCGTCCACGGCGATACCGACAAGGTGCAGTTCGGCATGGGCACCTATGGTTCGCGTTCCGGCGCGGTCGGCCTCTCCGCCATCGTCAAGGCGATGGAGAAGGTCGAGGCCAAGGCCAAGAAGATCGCCGCCCATCAGCTCGAAGCCTCGGTCGACGACATCGTCATCGAGGAAGGCCAGTTCAAGGTGACCGGCACCGACAAGGCGATCGCCCTGCCGATGGTGGCGCTCGCGGCCTACACCGCCCACAACCTGCCCGACGGCATGGAGCCGGGCCTCAAGGAAGGCGCGTTCTACGATCCGACCAACTTCACCTTCCCCGCCGGCGCCTATGTCTGCGAGCTCGAAGTCGATCCCGCCACCGGCAAGACCAGCTTCATCAACTTCGTCGCCGCCGACGACTTCGGCCGCCTGATCAACCCGATGATCGTCGAGGGCCAGGTCCATGGCGGCCTCGCCCAGGGCATCGGGCAGGCGCTGCTGGAGGGCGCGGTCTATGACAGCAGCGGCCAGCTGCTGACGGCGTCGTTCATGGACTACGCCATGCCACGCGCCGACGACCTGCCGTCGTTCCAGCTGTCGCACACCACGACGCTGTGCCCGGGCAATCCGCTCGGCATCAAGGGCTGCGGCGAAGCGGGTGCCATCGGCTCGTCCGCCGCTGTCATCAACGCCATCACCGACGCCATCGGCCACAACCGCCTGGAGATGCCGGCCAGCCCCGACCGGGTGTGGCACGCCATTCACCAGCCGCAGGCCGCCGAGTAACGGGGAGACGAACCATGTACCAGACCACATATCATCGCCCCGCCACCGTCGCCGAAGCCACGGCGCTGTTCGCCAAGGGCGCGGAAGCCAAATATCTCGCCGGCGGCCAGACACTGCTGCCGGTGATGAAGCAGCGCCTCGCGGCGCCGAGCGACGTCATCGACGTCGCCCGGATCAAGGAACTGGTCGGCATCGAGGCGTCGGCCGACACCCTGACCATCAAGGCAGCGACGACCTATTACGACATCATGACCGATGCGGCGGTGAACAAGGCGATCCCGGCGATCGCCCATCTCACCTCCGTGCTCGGTGATCCCGCCGTGCGCTATCGCGGCACCATCGGCGGCTCGATCGCCAACAACGATCCAGCGGCGGACTTCCCCGCCGCGGTGCTGGCCCTCGACGCCACCGTCACCACCAACAAGCGCAGCATCAAGGCCGCGGACTTCTTCAAGGGCCTGTTCACGACCGCCCTCGAAGATGGCGAGATCATCACCGCGGTCGCGTTTCCGATCCCGGAGAAGGCGGCCTACGCCAAGTTCCGCCATCCGGCGTCACGCTTCGCGCTCACCGGCACGTTCGTGGCGAAGCTGAAGGGCGGCGAGGTTCGCGTCGCCGCCACCGGCGCGTCGCAAACCGGCGTGATCCGCGTGCCCGCGATCGAGAGTGCGCTCAAGGCCAACTGGTCGGCTGCGGCGCTCGATGCGATCACCATTCCCGCCAGCGGCATGATCGAGGACATCCACGGCAGCGCCGCCTACCGCGCCAACCTCATCAAGGTAATGGCGCAGCGCGCGGTGGCCGAGGCAGGCTAGACCCACCCGACCGACTGATCACGCTGATCCGGCGCCCGAGTCTTCGCGCGCCGGATTTTCTTTGGAATCGCGGCCCCGGAGCTTTCTTCGCCGGCCGATCCGGATTCCGGATAGTGTATGCCCATGACCGACGACCGCCTGTCCGCCCCTGCCGCACTGCGCAACCGGGACCCCATCCTCGACGTCTTGCGCAGCATCCTGCCCGCGCGCGGCACCGTGCTGGAGATTGCGAGCGGCAGCGGCGAGCATGTCCTGCACTTCGCCCGCCATCTGCCGAACCTGATCTTTCAACCGTCCGATCCGGGCACGGCCGAGCAACGCAGCATCGCGGCCTGGATCACCGACAGCGGCCTTGGCAATGTCAATCCACCGATCGCTGTCGATGCCGCCGCACCGCCATGGCCGATCGCTCACGCCGACGCCATGCTCTGCATCAACATGATCCACATCTCGCCATGGACCGCGACGGAGGGTCTGATGCGCGGCGCCGCCGCGATCCTGCCGCCGGGCGCGCCACTCTATCTCTATGGTCCCTATCGGCGCAGCGACGCGCCGCTCGAGCCCAGCAATGCAGCCTTCGACGCCAGCCTGCGCAACCGCAATCCAGCATGGGGCCTGCGCCTGCTCGACGACGTCGCCGCGCTCGCCACGGCTCAGGGCTTTTCACCCCCGAGCGTCACGCCAATGCCAGCAAACAATCTCAGCGTGGTCTTCCGGAAACATTGAGCTGAAGCGTTTTCGAACGAAGTGGGCACCGGTTCGCGTCAAGAAAACGCGTCAAAACAGAAAATTTAAGCACGGCCAGCCGACAGGCCATTGCATGTCGTTCCGGGCCGGCGCGCAGCGACGGACCCGGAATCTCGGCTGTCGATCTTGCGGAGGCGAGATTCCGGATCGCCGCAGAGCGGCGTCCGGAATGACGGCGCAAACGCCGATGCGCGACTGCTCAGCGCGCCGACGCTACGCCGCCGTCTTGTTATCGACCGCCAGCACGCCACGGCGGATCTGGTCTTCCTCGATCGATTCGAACAGCGCCTTGAAGTTGCCCTCGCCGAAGCCGTCATCGCCCTTGCGCTGGATAAACTCGAAGAAGATCGGGCCGATGGCGTTGGCCGAGAAGATCTGCAGCAGCACCTTGGTGTGGCCGCCGTTCACCACGCCCTCGCCATCGATCAGGATGCCATTGCGCTGCAGCCGCGCGACGTCCTCGCCATGGCCGGGCAGGCGATGGTCGACGCGCTCGAAATAGGTCTCCGGCGGCGACGGCATGAACGGCAGGCCATCGGCCCGCAGCGCCTCGATGGTGCGGTAGATGTCCTTTACGCCGCAGGCGATGTGCTGGATGCCTTCGCCGCGGTAGATGTTGAGATATTCCTCGATCTGGCCGGAGTCGCCGGCGTCCTCGTTGATCGGGATACGGATCTTGCCATCGGGGCTGGTCAGCGCCCGCGAAAACAGGCCGGAGGCGCGGCCCTCGATGTCGAAGAAGCGGATCTGGCGGAAGTTGAACAGGCGGCTGTAAAAGCCGGTCCACACATCCATGCGGCCGCGATGGACGTTGTGGGTGAGATGGTCGAGATAATAGAGGCCGACGCCTTCGGGCCGCGGATTGCGGCCATTGAGCCACGCGAACTCGGCGTCGTAGGCCGAACCCTTGGCGCCATACTGATCGACGAAATACAGCAGGCTGCCGCCGATCCCCTTGATCGCGGGAACGTCGAGGGTCTTCTGCGCGGACGGAACGTCCGCTGGTTCGGCGCCGAGCGAAATGGCGCGCTCATAGGCGCGGCGCGCATCGACCACGCGAAAGGCCATCGACGGCGCGCACGGCCCGTGGGCGGCGACGAAGCTGTGGCCGTGGGTGCCGACTTCCTCGTTGACGAGATAGTTCACATCGCCCTGGCGATACATGGTGATCGCCTTGGTCTTGTGACGTGCAACCGCCGTGAACCCCATCAGGCGGAACAGCGTGTGCAATTCCTCGGGCTGCGGATGGGCGTATTCGACGAACTCGAAGCCGTCGGTCCCCATCGGGTTGTGGTCGGTAATGGCGGCAGGCGGCGCCTCGTGCGGAAACGGACCCATGTCGTTCTCCCTGGACTTTGATGACGACATTTTCGGTCATATCGGGCACAATGTTCATGCATAATGGGGCACGACATCCCTAAGAAACGCACGTTTTGTGCAAACGGGAGGGCATTTCTGCATGACAACCACGGGGGCTGTGGAGGTCGACACCTTTGACCTCAGGATCCTGGCCGCCCTGCAGGATGATGGCCGCCTGACCAACCAGGAGCTGGCGGACATCGCCGGTCTCTCCGCCTCACAATGCTCGCGCCGCCGCACCCGTCTCGAGGAGGCGCGGATCATCCAGGGCTATCACGCCGACCTGGCCGGCGAAGCGCTTGGCTTCAACGTGATCGCACTGGTGCACATCACCCTTGCGACCCACTCCCCCGACAACGCCAAGCGCTTTCGCGACCTCGTGCTACGGGTCGACGACATCCAGGAGGCCTACGCCCTCACCGGCGATGCCGACTACATGCTCAAGATCGCGCTGCGCGATCTCAAGAGCCTGTCCGATATCGTCAACAATGTGCTGATGCCCCACGAAAGCGTCGCCCATGTGCGCTCGTCGATCGTGCTCGACTGCCTGAAGACGACGCGAAAGCTGCCGCTGGGGCAACCGCGCTCGGCCGGCGGCGGGCGTTAACTTTTACGCCTGTTGCGCGGCAGTTGGGCCGCGCGCGATTGATCGTCATCTTGGGGCATGGCGTGAGCCGATCACTAGATGCAGATGGCCTCGCCGCCATAACCTGCTGATTCGGCCGATTCGCCCCTGCTTCGTTCAGGCCGCGTTCGAAGCGTTAACGGCGTCAACACGATCGTTACATTTCGACACAAATGCATTGTTCTGCCCGATGCCGCCGGTCGCGGTGTCGTGTGGCACGGCAAGCGCATACTGCGCTCTGCCGGACTCCCCGCGAAATTAACGATTGCGACACGCCGCGGAGTCAAACGAACGCGAACCGGGCCTGCGCCCGATCTTGATCTTGTGCCCGCGCATTGGCCCGACCCCAGATGCGGCGGACGCGTTCCGCTGAAATGGCGATTCGGCCGATTCGCCCCCGTTTCGTTCGAGCAGCGTTCGAAGCGTTAACGGCAGGACCGCACTCGTTACATTTCGACACAAATGCAATGCTCCGGCGCGGCGTGCGAAACGCGCCTTGGCGGGCGGACGTCGACACCGATCACCTCATGAAATTAACGATTGCCCTGCTCGGCGTGGCGGCATGAGCCCGCATGCGGTCTCTCTGTGGTCGCCATCTTGTGCCCGCTTGTGTGCACGATCCCCCACATCCGGCACGCGCAATGGAGTGACATGGTGATTCGGCCGATTCGGCCGCGTTTCGTTCCGACGGCGTTCCAATGGTTAACGGAAACGCTCAAATGCGTCGCATTCTGAGACATGAGCGCAACACTCGTGACCACAATGCCACGACGGCGCCCGTTTCCATTGACGCTGGGCCGAGCCAAATCTTAACGTCTGGTTGACGGTTCCCGTTGGGATCAAAAGGGAATGCGGTGAGGACAGCCGTCCGATGCCGCAGCTGCCCCCGCAACTGTAAGCGACGAGCCTGCCATCCTCAGCCACTGGGCCCTCGGTCCCGGGAAGGCGACGGCGAGGCGACGACCCGCGAGCCAGGAGACCTGCCGTCAACGTGGTCACACGCGACGATGTCGGTCGGGGAGTACAGACATTTGCTTCATGCAGGCGCAGGCCTGCACGAGGCCGCGGTTGCTGTGACGTGCCACTGCCGTCCACCGAGGCCTTGATGTCCATCGTTGCCATTGTGTTGTCGTCCCGCCGCCGCCAGGCCGCGCTCGCATCCGCCGCGATCGCCCCGTTCCTGATCGTCCCTCATGCTCACGCCCAGCAAGCGCAAACAGCCCAGCAGACTCTGCCCGAAATCGTCGTCAGCGCCACGCGCACCGAAACCCCGGCCGACCAGATCGCCAGTTCGGTGACCGTGATCACCGCCCAGGACCTCGAGCGCGACCAGCGCCGCACGGCGCCGGATGCGCTTGCCACCGTGCCTGGACTGAACGTGGTGCAGACCGGCGGCCCCGGCGGCATCACGTCCGTGTTCATCCGCGGCGCCAACGCCAACCACACCAAGATCCTGATCGACGGCATCGACGTCAGCGATCCCAGCGACGTCAACCGCGTGTTCGATCTCGGCCAGCTCCTCACCACCGACATCGAACGCATCGAGGTGCTGCGCGGCCCGCAGAGCGGCCTCTACGGCGCCGACGCGATCGGCGGCGTGATCTCCATCACCACCAAGAAAGGCGAGGGTCCGCCGCGCGCGACCGCCAGCATCGAGGGCGGCTCGTTCGGCACGTTCAACCAGAATGTCGGCCTGAGCGGCTCGCAAGACCGCATCAGCTACGCCTTCAACGTCTCGCATTTCGCGTCGTCGAACACACCGGTGACGCCGTCGGAACTGCTGCCGCCCGGCCAGAGGGCGATCGGCAACTGGTACGACAACATGACCTACTCGACGAAGCTCGGCGTCGATGTCACCGACAATTTCAGCGTCAACGTCTCGGCGCGCTACACCGACGCGACGCTGCGCTTCACCGGCGACGCCTTCAATCCCGTCACCTTCGCCAGCACACCGAGCCCGACCCAGAGCACGATGCAGACACGGCAGATCTTCACCCGCACCGAGGGTGTGTGGTCGCTGCTCGACGGCCGCTTCAAGAACTATTTCGGCGTCAACTATACCAGCCACTGGGACTTCAACGCCGATCCCAGCGCGGGCAACTCCACCAACACCGGCGAGCGCGTGAAGTATGACTGGCGCGGCGTGCTGGCCGTGCTGCCGGGACAGACGCTGGTGATGGGCGCCGAGCACGAGCGCGAGCAGCTCAACACCGCCACCATATTTGCCGAGAATATCAACAAGGGCGCCTATCTCGAACTGCAGTCCGAGTTCTTCAAGCGGCTGTTCATCGTCTCGAACATCCGTCTCGACGACAACGAGCGCTTCGGCGACCACACCACCTGGCGCGTGGCGCCCGCCTATATCATTCCCGAGACCGAGACCAAGCTGAAGGCGAGCTACGGCACCGGTTTCAAGGCGCCGACCCTGAGCCAGCTCTATGTCGACTATCCGTCGTTCCTGTTCTTCGCCAACCCGAACCTCAAGCCCGAGCAGAGCACCGGCTACGATGCCGGCTTCGAACAGCCGATCGGCGACCGCTTCCGCTTCGGCGCCACCTACTTCCACAACGACATCACCAACCTGATCCAGACCGTCTCCGACCCGACGACCTTCAGCTCGACCTATGTCAACATCGGTGCGGCGGAGACCGAGGGCGTCGAGACTTTCGCGACCTGGACCGTCTCGGAAAGCGTGCGCCTGCGCGGCGACTACACGTATACCCGGGCGATCGACAAATCGACGGGCCTCGAGCTGCTGCGCCGGCCGAAGAACAAGGCGAGCGTCACCGCGAGCTGGACGCCCTATGCACCGCTCACCGTGTCGGGAACCATCCTCTATGTCGGCAGCTTCATCGACGTCAGCCGCGACTTCTCCGTGCCGCGCCTGACCGCCCCCGGCTACACGCTCGTCAATGTCGCCGCCGACTACACCATCAACGACCAGATGAAGCTGTTCGGACGGATCGATAACCTGTTCAACCAGCGCTATCAGGATCCGACCGGCTTCCTGCGGCCCGGTTTCGGCATCTTCGGCGGCGTTCGCGTCGCCAGCTTTGGCGTCAGATAGTCTTCACAACTCCGCCCTGTCGCATGCTTGCGTGCGGCAGGGCTTTATGGTTCGGTGCCGCCGTCATCGGTGTCTTCCATCCGGGAAGATGAAACGGGAATGCGGTGTCGGGACCATGGTCCCTCAGTCCGCAGCTGCCCCCGCAACTGTAAGCGGTAGGCCTCGATCGAGCGTGCCACTGGACCAAGCCGTGTCCGGGAAGGCTGATCGCAGGCCGCCAACCGCAAGCCAGGAGACCGGCCGTTGACAGGCATCAACACGCCGGCGGCGGGCCGGCGACAAGGGGTTCTATGACACATCTTCTTCGCGCGGGGGCGACCGCCGCCTGCATCGCTCTGTCGCTCGACGCGGCTCACGCCGAGCAATCCCCGCAGCAACTGCCCGAAATGGTGGTGACCGCCGACCGCACGCCGGAAGCGATCGGCCGCACCGGGAGCGCCATCAGCGTGGTCAACGGGGCGACGCTGCAGGCGACCAATCCCGGCACCCTGGTCGACGCGCTGCGCTCTGTGCCCGGCCTCGACATCACCGAATCCGGCGGCCCCGGCGCGACCGCCAACATCCGCCTGCGCGGCGCCAACACCGGCCAGACGCTGGTGATGATCGACGGCATCCGCGTCAACGACCCGACCGCCGCCAGCGGCGATTTCGATTTCTCGATTCTGGGACCGAGCGCGATCGAGCGCATCGAGGTGCTGCGCGGCCCGCAAAGCGCACTCTATGGCTCGGACGCCATCGGCGGCGTGGTCAACATCATCACCAAGTCCGGCCAGGGCCCGGCCCAGGTCAGCGCCCGCACCGAGGCGGGCAGCTACGGCACCATCAATTCCAGCGCCGCAATAACCGGCTCACAGGGGCCCTGGAGCTATGCCGTCACCGGCGGCGCCGGGCGCAGCGAAGGCTTCTCGCGCTACGGCTATCGCATCCCGGCGATCGAGGCCAAGTTCCCGAACCTCGAGAACGACGGCTACGACCGGCTGGGCGGCTCCGCCCGCGTCGGCTATGATGCCGGCGAAGGCTTCCGTGTCGAGACCGGCATCTTGTCCTCCTACACGCGCTCTGACTACGACGCGGCGACGGGCAAGTTTCCCGACACACCATCGACCGCGACGCGACTGCTGAACCAGGTATGGGGCAAGGCGACGGTCGATACCTTCGATGGACTGTGGACCCACAGCGTCAACGTCTTCGCCACCCGGATCAACCGCTCGTTCAACGACGTCTCGTACGGCGCGACCATGCTGCCGGCCAACACCACGTCGACCCGCACCGACTACATCGGCAACAGCGTCGGCGCCGAATATCAGTCGACGCTGAAGCTCGGCTGGGCCGGTTCGCTGATCTACGGCGCCCGTACCCAGCACGAAACCGCCGACACCTATCTCACCAAGCTGCTGCCTGTCTCCGTGGGCCGCACGCCGCAGCTCTCCGCCACCCAGGACACCAACTCGCTGTTCGCGCTGTGGCAGCTGCCGGTCGGCGAGCGCCTGACCCTGACGCTCGGCGGGCGGATGGACGACGTCGCCAGCGTCGCCACCTTCGAGACCTGGCGCGCGACCGCAGCCTACGCCATCACCGAGACCGGCACCAAGCTGCGGGCGAGCGCCGGCACCGGCGCCAAGGCGCCGACCCTCTATCAGCTCAACGCGCCGATCTATGGCAACTCCAGTCTCAGCCCGGAGCAGAGCATCGGCTACGACGCCGGCATCGACCAGGCGCTGTTCAACGGCCGCGTCAATCTCTCGGCCACCGTGTTCGAAAACCGCTTCAGCAACCTCATCGATTTCGCCTACGACGCCGCCAACCCGCTCGGTCACTACATCAACGTGTCGCGCGCGGAAACCGCGGGTGTCGAACTCGGGGCCGACGTCACCCTGCTGCCGGGCTTCGCCCGGCTGACGGCGGCCTACACCTATCTGCATGCCAAGGACCTTGCGACCGGCCTGACGCTGCAGCGCCGCCCCAGCGACGTCATGCGCCTCGCCCTCGCCCTGACGCCGACCGAGCAGTGGATGATCGAGCCGCGCATCCTCTACGTGTCGCGACGTTTCAGCGGCAACGGCGAAACCAGCCCGCTCGCAGCCTACACCCGCGTCGACCTCTACAGCGAGTACAAGATCGACCAGACCTGGAAGGTCTACGCCCGCGGCGAGAACATCTTCAACGCGCGGTACCAGGAAGTGGCGAACTACGGCACCACCGGGCCTGCGATCTACGGAGGCGTCAGCGCGACATGGTAGTTCCCGGCGCAGCCCGCTCGCCCCTCGCGGCGGCGACAGTGGTCCTCGCGGTGCTCGCCGCCGCGCTGACCATCGGCTCGCTCGGCGTCGGCCCGGTCAAGCTGGCGCCCCTGACCGTGGTCAAGGCGCTGTTCGGCCAGGGCAGCGACACCCACCTGATCATCGTCCGCGAGATCCGCCTGCCGCGCGCGATCCTGGCGTTCGCGATCGGCGGCATCCTCGGACTGTCGGGCGCCGCGCTGCAGGGCCTGCTGCGCAACCCGCTGGCGTCGCCGTCGCTGTTCGGCGCGCCGCAGTCCGCCGCCTTCGGCGCGGTCCTGATGATCACCCTCGGCGTCGCTGATGTCCGCTCCTATGCCCTGCCGGTGGCGGCGATCGTCGCTGCCTTCGTCTCGGTATTCGCGCTTCTGGCGATCGCCGGCCGGCGCGCCGGGCTGCTGCTGCTGATCCTCGCCGGCCTTGCGCTGCAAAGCCTCGCCGGCGCCCTGACATCGCTCGCCATGAACCTGTCGCCCAATCCGTTCGCGGCGCTGGAGATCGCGTTCTGGCTGCTCGGCTCGCTGGAAGACCGCAGCTTCCAGCATGTCATGCTGGCGCTGCCGTTCATCGCCGCCGGTGCGATCGTGCTGCTGAGCCAGCGTAACGCCTTCCGCGTCCTCAGCCTCGGCGAGGAAGCGGCGCAGAGCCTCGGCGTCGACGTCGCGCGGGTGCGTCTCATCACCATCGCCGGCGTCGCGCTCGGTGTCGGCGGCGCCGTCGCCGTCACCGGGACAATCGGCTTCATTGGCCTCGTCGCGCCGCATCTGGTGCGCCCTCTCGTCGGGCACGATCCCGGGCGGATCATGGTGCCGAGCGCGCTCGCCGGCGCCTGCCTGCTGCTGGCAGCCGACATCGCCGTCCGGCTGATCCCGTCCTCGTCCGACATCAAGGTCGGCGTGCTCACCGCGATCATCGGCGTGCCTTTCTTTCTCTATCTGATCGTGCGCGAACGACGGGCGCTGGGGGGAGGGCTGGCATGACCGCGACCTTCCTGACCGCCTCCGATCTGCAGGTGCGCCTTGCCGGCCGCGACGTGCTGCAGGGCGTGTCGCTCGCGCTGCCGCGCCAGGGCCTCATCGCGCTGGTCGGTCCGAACGGCGCCGGCAAGACGACGCTGTTGCGTGCGCTTGCCGGCCTCCTGCCCGCAAAGGAGATGATCCGCGGCACGATCAGGCTGGATGACGTC
The DNA here is from genome assembly GCF_018131225.1 of Bradyrhizobium sp. U87765 SZCCT0048. Taxonomy (GTDB): domain Bacteria; phylum Pseudomonadota; class Alphaproteobacteria; order Rhizobiales; family Xanthobacteraceae; genus Bradyrhizobium_A. The sequence goes on from NZ_JAFCMM010000002.1 coordinate 981,150, forward strand.
GACGTCGCCACGCTGTCGGTGCGCGAGCGCGCCCGCCGCTTCGCCTATCTGCCGCAGGGCCATGCCGTGCATTGGCCGCTGCCGGTCCACGACGTCGTGGCGCTCGGCCGCTATCCCCATGGCGCGACCGATCCGTCGCGCCTGAGCGCCACGGACGAGGCCGCGGTGGCGCGCGCCATGCGCACGGCCGACGTCGAGCAGTTCGCCGCCCGCAGCATCATGGAGCTGTCCGGCGGTGAGCGCAGCCGCGTCGCGCTGGCGCGCGTGCTCGCGGTCGAGGCGCCGGTGATCCTCGCGGACGAACCGATCGCCTCGCTCGACCCGCGTCATCAGATCGACGTGATGCGCGGTCTGCACGCCGCCGCCGGTGACGGCAAGCTGGTGATCGTAGTCACCCATGATCTCGGCCTCGCGGCGCGCTTCGCCGATCAGATGCTGGTGCTGTCGAACGGACGGCTGGTGGCGCAGGGCACCTGCGACACCGCCCTGTCGGATACGATCCTCGCGGAGGTCTTTCGCATCGAAGCCTATCGCGCCGTGCACGGCGACGCCACGGTGATCGTGCCATGGACGGAGCGGCTGCGATGAGCGCGCGCTCAGCCGGACCGCAATGCGGCGATCAGGCGCTCACGCGCCGCGCCGTCGGGCGGCAGACCGAAGCGCAGCAGATCCGGCGCCTCGTCGAACCGGCGGCACCAGATGTGATGACGGGCAAGGCGATCATGGATGGCAGCGGCATCGCGATGCCGCGCCAGCCGGAACAGCGTCGTACCGCCGACGATGGCGAAACCGGACTGAACCAGCGCGCGATCGAGGGCGTTGGCCATGACCGTCAGTTGCTCGCGCATCTGCGCGGCCCAGCCGTGATCGGCCAGTGCCGCGGCGCCGATCGCGAGGGCGGGACCGGAGCAGCACCAGGGTCCGAGCGCCTCGGCGAGGACTGCCGCGATCGGCGGCGCGGCAATGGCGAAGCCCAGCCGCAGGCCGGCGAGGCCATAGAACTTTCCGAACGAGCGCAGGATCACAACCGGCAGCTCGTCGCACAGCGCGGCGGCGGTGAGGCCGGGATCGACATCGACAAAGGCTTCGTCGACGACCAGCCAGCCGCCATTGCGTTGCACGTGGCCCGCTGCCTGCCGCAGCACGTCATGGCCGACGACGCGGCCATCCGGGTTGTTCGGGTTGACGATCACGATGTGGCGCGCATGCGCGGCAGCCGTGGCGAGATCGTCCACGGCGACGACCTCGTGCCCGGCGCGGCGCCAGGCCGGCGCATGCTCGTTGTAGGTATGGCCGATCACGGCGACTGCGCCGCCGGCCGCGAGATGCGGCAGCCACTGGATCAGCGCCTGCGTGCCGGGAGCGGCGACGATGTCGACGGCCGCGGGCACGCCATAGGCGGCGCGCGCTGCCGCGAGCAGCGCAGCCCCGTCCCCGCGCGACGGCAGACGCCGCCAGACATCGCCGGCGAGCGCGGCAGACATCGGCCAGGCATGCGGATTGATGCCGGTCGAGAGATCGAGCCACGCCGCGGCGTCGCCGCCGTATCGCGCCATCGCCTCGCCGAGATCGCCGCCATGCTTCATGGCCGCTTCATGCCACCATCGCGCCGGCTGCGCGAGCGAATTCGTGGCGGCATCGCCGCTCTCGCCATCGCGACCACAACGGTGACCACCGCCACCGCAAGCGGCCCGCACATCGCCTCCATCAATATGTGCACCGACCAGTTGCTGATGATTCTGGCCGATCCCGACCAGATCCTCGGCCTCAGCCCCTATGCGCGCGACAAGGCGCGATCCTGGATGGCCGCCGACGCTGCTCGCTTTCCGCTGCTGTCCGGCGAGGCCGAGGACGTCCTGGAACTCAAGCCCGATCTCGTGGTCGCCGGCCGCTACACCAAGCGCGCCACCCGCGAGTTGCTGAAGCGGCAAGGCCTCAAGGTGGTGGAGTTCGACGCTGTCCGCTCCATCGACGAAACCAAGCAGCAGATCCGGCGCATGGGCGAAACGGTCGGCCACCCCGATCGCGCCGCGGTGCAGATCGCACGCATCGATGCCGCAGTGGCACGGGCGCGCGCGGCGGTGGCGCGCAAACCGCTGCGCGTTCTCAGCGTGTCCCGCCGTGGCTGGGTGTCCGGCGGCGACACCCTGACCAGCTCGCTGCTGGCGACCATCGGCGTTACCAACGCCGCGGGCGATGTCCATCTCAAGCCGAGCGGCGGCTTCGCCTCGCTGGAGACGATCGTTGCGGCGCGGCCCGACTTCATCATCGTGTCCGAGGGCGACGATTTCGCCGAGGATCAGGGCCGCGCCTTCCTGCTGCACCCGGCGCTCAGGGATCTCTACCCGCCCGACAGGCGCATCGTGCTGCCGGAGCGCCTCACCGTATGCGGTGGACCGATGCTGGCCAATGCCCTCGATCGTCTCGTCACGGAGTTCGAGCGGGTCAGTCCCTGACATGGCGACATGGTCGGGCCACCTTGTCGTCGTCGTTGCCGCGCTGGCACTGGATGCCGTGATCGGCGATCCCGACTGGCTGTGGCGACGCCTGCCACATCCGATCGTGCTGATCGGCCGCGCCATTGACGCACTCGATCACGGGGTCAACCGCGAGGCGCAATCACCGGCGATGCGCCGCCTCGCCGGCGTCCTGGCCACGACCGTGCTGGTCGCCACCGCGCTGCTCGTCGGATATCTCATCGACATCGCCCTGCGGGCGCTGCCCGGCGGCCAGTTGCTCGTCGCGCTGGTCGCCGCGATCTTCATCGCGCAGCGCAGCCTCTACGACCATGTCGCCGGGGTTGCCGATGCTTTTGCGACCGGCGGCCTCGCCGACGCGCGCCGGGCCGTCTCGATGATCGTCGGCCGCGATCCCGCATGGCTCGACGACAGCGGCGTGTGCCGCGCCGCGATCGAATCCTGCGCCGAGAATTTTTCGGACGGCGTGGTGGCGCCGGTGTTCTGGCTCGCGTTGCTCGGCCTGCCCGGCCTCATCGCCTACAAGGCGATCAACACTGCCGATTCCATGATCGGCCACCGTACCGCTCGCCACGAGGCGTTCGGCTGGGCGGCCGCGCGGCTCGACGACCTCGTCAACCTGATCCCGGCACGGTTCGCCGGTGCGCTGGTCGCGCTCGCAGCGCCGCTCGCGCATGGCGCGGCCGGCCACGCATTCCGCGTCATGATGCGCGACGCCGGCGAGCACCGCTCGCCCAACGCCGGCTGGCCGGAGGCGGCGATGGCCGGCGCACTCGGCCTCGCCCTCGCTGGGCCCCGCCGCTACGCGACCTACAGCGTCGACGATGCCTTTCTCAATGCCGACGGCCGCAAAGATGCAACCGCCACCGACATCCGCCGCGCGCTGCGCGTGATGGCTGGTGTCTGCGCGCTGCAGGCGATGATCTATGGCATGCTGCTCGTGGTTGCCGTGAGCTGACCTCAGCGGCTGCGCGCGATCGCCAGCATGCAATCGACATCGAGATGCGCGCCGAGATGGTCGGCCAGCGCATCGAGCGCCCGCTCGACCGTCGCCTCATAGGCCAGCGACGCGGCAACGCCGAATTGCGCGAGCCACGCCCGGCGGAACGCATCGCCCGCGAACAGACCGTGCAGATAAGTGCCCTGCACCCGCCCGTCCGCCGAGACCGCACCATCCGGCCGCTCGGCAAGCCGCAGGAACGGCCGGGCACAATCTCCGCCTTCCGTGCGGCCGAGATGGATCTCGTAGCCTTCGATCGGCGCACCGCTGGCGCAGTGCGTGCCCTCCGACAACACCGTCGTCTTGTCGCCGCTCATCACTGTGGTGACATCGAGCAGGCCGAGCCCCGCCACCGTGCCCGCCGGACCATCGACGCCGTCGGGATCGGCAATGGTCGTGCCGAGCAGTTGATAGCCGCCGCACAGGCCCAACACATGGCCGCCGCGCCGGACATGGGCGAGAATATCGATGTCCCAGCCCTGCGCGCGCAGGAAGGCGAGGTCGCCGAGCGTCGACTTGGTGCCGGGAAGGATCACGACATGCGCCTCCGCCGGGATCGGCGTGCCCGGGCGGACGAAGACAAGGCGCACTCCCGCTTCCATGCCGAGCGGATCGAGATCGTCGAAGTTGGCAATGCGCGACAGCATCGGCACGGCGACAACCAGCTCTGCCGATGCCGCACTCGCGCGGTCGAGATCGAGCGCATCCTCGGCCGGCAGGAACGCGGCCTGCGGCAGCCAGGGCACGACGCCGAGCGATGGCCAGCCGGTGCGGCGCGTGATCTCGGCAAGGCCGGCATCGAACAGGCCGGCGTCGCCGCGAAACTTGTTGATCAGGAAGCCGGCGATGCGCGCCCGCTCGTCCGACTCCAGCACCGCATGGGTGCCGACCAGACTGGCGATGACGCCGCCACGGTCGATGTCGCCGGCCAGCACCACGGGCACGTCGGCAGCAGCGGCGAAACCCATGTTGGCGATGTCACCGGCACGCAGGTTGATCTCCGCCGGGCTGCCGGCGCCCTCGACCAGCACGATATCGGCCTCGGCGGCAAGCTGTTCGAAGCTCTCGAGCACAGCCGGCAGCAGCGCCGCCTTGCGGTCGAGATAGTGCTGCGCCCGCAGCGTGCCGGTGCGCCGGCCGCGCACGATGACCTGCGCGCCCGTGTCGGTCTCCGGCTTCAGCAGCACCGGATTCATGTGCACGCTGGGCGGCTGCCGCGCTGCGCGCGCCTGCACCGCCTGGGCGCGGCCGATCTCGCCGCCATCGACCGCGATCGCCGCATTGTTGGACATGTTCTGGGGCTTGAACGGCGCGACACTGAAGCCGCGCCGCACCAGTAGCCGCGCCAGCCCGGCGACCAGGGTCGACTTGCCGGCGTTGGAGCCGGTCGCCTGGATCATCAGTGCGGGCGTGCGGCGTGCCATCAGAACTCGATGCCCTTCTGCGCCTTGATGCCCTGGCGGAACGGGTGCTTGACCAGCGTCATCTCGGTGACGAGGTCGGCAAGCTCGATCAGCGCCGGATGGGCGTTGCGGCCGGTGACGATGACATGCTTGTCCGCCGGCTTTTCGTCGCGCAGGAACGCAACGACCTCGTCGATCGGCAGATACTCGTAGCGCAGCACGATGTTGAGCTCGTCGAGCAGCACGAGACGGTTGTCGTCCGAGAGGATCAGTTCCTTGGCGCGCTGCCATGCCGCGGTTGCGGCGGCAATGTCGCGGGCGCGGTCCTGGGTCTCCCAGGTGAAGCCTTCACCCATGATGTGCAGCGTGACGAGTTCGGGGAATGTCGCCAGCAGCTTGGCCTCGCCGGTGTCCCAGCTCGGCGACTTGACGAACTGCACCACCGCGACCGGCCAGCCATGGCCGATGTGGCGGAACACCATGCCGAGCGCCGCCGACGTCTTGCCCTTGCCGGTGCCGGTGTGGACGATCAGCAGGCCCTTGTCGCCACTCTTGCTCGCCATGATCTTGTCGCGCGCCGCCTTGTGCTTGCGCATCTTCTCGGCGTGGCGGGCGTTGACGGCGGTTTCATCGAGGGGCTCGGTCACGGGCGTGTCTCCTGCAAGGTCAAAAGCTCGGCGATCAGGTTGGCGGCGCTGTTGGAGCGCGGCGTCCACAAGCCACGGCGCAGCGCTTCGGCGAACCGCAGCGCCGTCTCGCGCAGCGCCGCGGGGTTGGCCTGCGCCATGAAGCTGCGCACCCGCGCATCCTCCAGATAGGCGGCGAACAGCTGGTCGAAATGATGGCCCGATACCGCGTCGGTCGAGGCGGCGAAGCCGAACAGATAGTCCACTGTCGCCGCGATCTCGAATGCTCCCTTGTAGCCGTGGCGCATCACGCCGTCGATCCATTTCGGGTTGGCGGCGCGGCCGCGCACCACCCGCGAGATCTCCTGCGACAGCGGCCGCGGCAATGGTGCCTCGGGACGCGATGTATCGACATGGGCGATGCGCGGCGCCGCGCCGCGCAGGGTCTGCACGGTGGCGGCGAGACCGCCCATGAACTGGTAGTAGTCGTCGGAATCGAGAATGTCGTGCTCGCGGTTGTCCTGCGCCTGCGCCACCAGATCCACCCGGCCGAGCTGCGCGGCAAAATCGTCGCGGACGGCGGCGCCCTCGCTGCCGCTGCCATAGGCGAACGCGCCCCACGACAGATAGACGTCGGCAATGTCGTCGCGTCCGTTCCAGCCGCCCTCGTCGATCAGTGCCTGCAATCCCGCACCATAGGCGCCGGGCTTGGCGCCTAACACGCGGTAGCTGGCCTGCCGTTGCGCCGCCTCCGCGGGCATGCCTTCGGTGACCAGAACCCGCGCACGCGCGCGGACATGCGCCGCGATCGGATTGGCGTCATCGGGCTCGTCGAGCACGGCAATGGCGCGTACCGCGCTGTCGAGCAGATCCATCTGGGTCGGGAAGGCGTCACGAAACAGGCCCGAGACACGAAACGTGACGTCGACCCGCGGCCGCTTCAGCTCCGCGAGCGGCACGATGGCGAAGCCGGTGACACGGCCCGATGCCTCGTCCCACACCGGGCGGGCGCCGATCAGGGCGAGCGCCTGCGCCACATCGTCGCCACCGGTGCGCATGTTGGCGGTGCCCCACGCCGACAGCGCGATGGTGCGCGGCCATTCGCCGGACTGCTGCCAGTAGTACTCGACCAGCCGCTCGGCGGCGAGCCGGCCGATGCGCCACGCCGACGGGCTCGGCACCGCGCGGACGTCGACGGCGAAGAAGTTGCGCCCCGTCGGCAGCACGTCCGGCCGTCCGCGCGTCGGCGCGCCTGACGGTCCGGGCGGCACGAAGCGGCCGTCGAGACCGCGCAGCAGCGCGGCGATTTCCGCCGCGCCACAGCCGGCGATGGTCGGCCGCAGCCGCGCGGCGATCCAGCCGAGAACGGCAGCGGCATCCCGCCACTCCGGCGCGGGCTGGATGTCACCGCGGACCAGCGCGCTCGCGAGCAGCTCGATCCGCTCCACGGTATCTCCCGTGGTCCGCCAGGCCGCGCCGCTCTGACGGGCGAGCATATCCGGCCGCGGACCATCATAGTGCGCGGCGAGATCGCGCGTCAGTGGATCGAAATCGCCAAGCCCGAGATCGCGGGCCAGCGCGCGATGCAACGAAGCATCCTCGGGGCGGATCTCCGAGCGCGGCAGCCGCGCGATGGCGACCAGCAGGTCGTCGTTCTGCCGGCTCTGCGGCGAGCGGCCGAACACATGCAGGCCGTCGCGGATCTGCATTTCCTTGAGATCGCAGAGATGCGCATCGATGGCGCGCAGCGCATCGACGGTCGGGGTATCCCTGTCGACGCCGACGTCGGCGTCGAGACGCTGCGCGCGCGCCAACGACAGGATGTCGTCGGCAATCGCCCCGGCGCGGCGGGGATCGAGATCGGCGGCGAGCGCATACTCGTCGACAAGGCTTTCCATCCGCGCGAGATCGTCGTGCAGTTCGGCACGGGTCATCGGCGGCGTCAGGTGATCGACGATCACGGCGGCCGTGCGCCGCTTGGCCTGGATACCCTCGCCGGGATCGTTGACGATGAACGGATAGAGGTGCGGCAGCGGCCCGAGCACCGCATCGGGCGTGCAATCGGCGGACAGCCCGGCACTCTTGCCCGGGAGCCATTCGAGGTTGCCATGCTTGCCGAGATGGACGACGGCATGGGCACCGAACACCATGCGCAGCCACAGGTAGAAGGCGAGGTAGTGATGCGGCGGCGCGAGATCCGGGTCGTGATACGTGCTCTTGGGATCGATGTTGTAGCCGCGCGCCGGCTGGATGCCGATCACGACATGGCCGAAGCGATGCAGGCCGAGATGGAAGGCATCGCCGGCGAGATGCGGATCCTGTGCCGGATCTCCCCAGCGCGCGGTGACCGCCTGCCGGATCGCCGCCGGCAGTGCGGCGAATGCCCGGGCATAGTCGGCGAGCGGCCAGCGCACACCGCCGCTGCGCATCGCACGGTCCGTCAGGTCGTTGGTCGGACCAGCCTGCAGCAGATGCATCATCGCCGCATGATCGTCCGGCGTCGCGCCGGCATCGTATCCGGCCTGGCGCAGCGCCTGCAGCACCACGATCAGGCTCTCTGGCGTATCGAGCCCGACGCCGTTGGCGAGCCGGCCGTCGCGGTTGGGGTAATTCGCGAGCACGAGCGCAATGCGGCGATCCGCCGGCGCCGTACGGCGCAGCGTCACCCACCGTGCCGCCAGCTCCGCCGTCGCGGCGATGCGATCGGGAACGGCGCGCAGCGTCGTCGGCGTGAACGCGCCATCGGCCCCCTCGGCCTTTTCCTTGAAGGCGATGGCATGAGCAAAGATGCGGCCATCGACTTCGGGCAACACCACATGCATCGCGAGATCGCGCGGCGACAGCCCGCGCGACGAGGCTTCCCACCCCGCACGCGACGAGCCGGCGAGCGCGACTTGCAGCACCGGGCAATCGAACGCCGCCAGCACGCCGTCATCGTCCGCGGCCGTCGCCGTGGCGAACGCGGTCGCATTGATTATGATGTCGGGCGGGTGCGCGGCGAGCGCCGCGCGCAGGAACGCGCCCGAGCGCTCGTCCTTCAGACTGGTCACGTAAAGCCCGACCGGATCGAGGCCGCGTGCGCGCAGCGCGTCGGCAAGCTCGGCGAGCGGCGCCGTGTCGCCGGCAGCGGCGAGCGCACGGTAGAAGATCATGGCGGCGCGCGGCCGCTCGCCGGGCGCGGGCTCGGTCGGCCAGAACCCCGCCGCCGGCATCGGACGCGGCGGCGGCGGTGCTTCACCGCGGCCGATGAGATGAGCGGCGAAACGCAGCGCGAGTTCGAGGTTTTCCGGCCCGCCCTCGCTGCAATAGCGCCACAGCCGCTCGGTCGCCGCGAGATCGGCGGTGCCGCGCGCGGCCAGCGCCGCGTTCCAGGTCAGCTCGCCGGGAATGCAGGCGAACAGCGCGCCGCGGCGCAGCGCGTCGGTGCGCAGGCTTTCGACGCCATGCGGCCAGTAGCTCTCGCCGCCGAGCATGCGCAGCACGACGATCTTCGCCGCGCGCAACGTACGCTCGACATAGGCATCGACCGAGGCGGGATGGCTGAGCGCCAGCAGATTGGTCAGCGTCAGGGATGGACAGCCTGCCCCCAGCCGCGCGGCCGCGGCGCCGAACGCCGCGAGCTCGCTGTCCGCTGCCGACAGCACGACGATGTCAGCCGTCGGCTGCCCGAGATCGCGGGCGACGTCGCCGTCGTCGATGCAACCACCGGTGTCGAGCTTGAGGTGCATCTCGTGTCACAGACTCATGAATTCTGGCGCAGCCTATCTCCTCATGGAGAGGAGCGCGGCAAAGCCGCGCGTCTCGAACCATGAGGCCAACAATCTGCAACGTACCGGCCTCATCCTTCGAGACGCCCGCCGAGCGGGCTCCTCAGGATGAGGGTTGAAAGTCCTAGCCTGCCAGCGCGCGGCGCGCTGCGTCGCCATCAAAACCCTTCAGGCCGATGACCACGAGATGCTCGGCCTGCGCGACGTCAGGCCGGCCGAACGCCAGTTCGACCCGGCTGCCGACCGCCTGCACCACCACCGGCGCCGGCTTGCCGTCGATGCGGACATGGCCCTTGACCCGCAGCACGCCGTCGAGCGCGAGCGCCTGCGCCACGCGGTCGCGCACGCCATCGAGGTTCGGCACGACCGATGGCGTCACCACGATGCTCTCGAAGTCGTCGTGGTCGTGCTCCTCCTCCTCGCCATGATGACCGGCACGGGCGGCGAGATCGTCCTCGGCGGTGGCTTGCAGACCGATCAGCACATCGGCCGGCAGATTGCCTTCGGAGCGCACCAGCCGCACGCCGGAGCGCACCGCGGCGGCGAGACGGCTCTCCATCTCCGCCAGTGCCTGCGGCGCGACGAGATCGGACTTCGACAGCACGACGAGATCGGCGCAGGCGAGCTGGTCCTCGAACACCTCCTCGATCGGATCGTCATGATCGAGCGACGGATCGGCGGCGCGCTGTGCGTCGAGCGCGTCCTCGTCGAGCGAGACGCGACCTTCGGACAGCGCCAGCGCATCCACCACCGTGACCACGCCATCGACGGTCGCGCGGGTGCGTACATCCGGCCAGGCGAACGCCTTCAGCAGCGGCTGCGGCAGCGCAAGGCCTGAGGTCTCGATGACGATGGCGTCGAGTGGGCGCTCGCGCGACAGCAGCTTGTCCATGGTCGGAATGAAGTCGTCGGCGACAGTGCAGCAGATGCAACCATTGGTCAGCTCGACGATGTCGCCGGGCGCGCACGCCTTGGCGGCGCATTCCTCGACCAGGCCGCCATCGAAGCCGGCATCGCCGAACTCGTTGACGATGACGGCGATGCGGCGGCCGCCGGCCTGGGTTAGCAGCGAGCGCAGCAGGGTGGTCTTGCCGGCGCCGAGGAAGCCGGTGAGGACGGTGACAGGAACACGGGACATGCGGACTCCGGATCAGACGGTGGAACGGGCGGATGACTTGAGCCACAGCGGCAGGCCGGCCGCGACAAAGGCGACATCGGACACAGCGGCGGCGATGGTCTGGTTGAGGCGACCCTGCGCATCGCGGAAGGCGCGGCCGAGCGGCGTTTCCGGCACGAGGCCGAGGCCGACTTCGTTGGACACCAGCACCACAGGCCCCGGCGCGCCGCGCAGCCAGTCGGCGAGACGCGCGCCCTCCCGCGCGGCATCGTGGCCGGCATGCATCAGGTTGGACAGCCACAGCGTCAGGCAATCGACGAGCACGGCGGTGTTCGCGGTGCCGTCGCGCGCCAGGGTGTCGACGAGATCGAGTTCGACCTCCCGCGTCGTCCAGCCTGCGCCGCGCCGGTCGCGATGATGGGCAATACGCGCGCGCATCTCGTCGTCGCCGGCGGCCGCCGTCGCGATGTAGACGCGCGTCAGCCCGCTCGCAGTCACCAGCGCTTCGGCGAAAGACGACTTTCCCGAGCGCGCGCCGCCGAGCACGAGCGTGGTGCGCGGCGCGGTCATTTCGGCGGCTCGCCGTCCTCGGGCGACCAGATCGCCGGCGGGATTCGTGCGACCGTGCCCTTGCGCAGCACCTCCGCCCGCGCGCGCCATGGCACAAGGCCGTAATTCGCCGTGCGGTAGGCAGACACGAAGCTCGCCAGCGCCGGCACGCCGCGCTCGAGGTCGAGATCGCCGAACAGGAAGGTATAGCGGTCCGGGCCGGACACCGCGACCGTGACCGGACGCTTGCAGACGCTGAGGCACTGCACCGCGCGCACGCGCGCCGGCTCGCCATCGGCCGCGAACGCCTCGCGCAGAGCGCCGAGCAGCGTCGGCCCCACCGTCGACGTCGCATCGCCGGCGCGACAGGTGGTACAGACGCTGACGACGACGTCGTCGCGCACGATCGCGCCCGTCCCGGGCCCGACGGCGACGGCCGCATCGGTCGGCGTTTCGGATTGATCCATCACAAGCTCTCAAGGCATGGCATCAACAGCCGCGAGCTTTGTCGGATCGCGCGATGGCCTTGGGCCATCGAACAACGCTCCCGTCCGGTGCACCCCGCCCCGACGCCTCCAAAGCACAAGTCCCGACGGCAGGTCTCCTGGCTCGCGAGTCACCGCCTGATCGCCGCCTTCCCGGGAGCATCCCAGTGGCCTCGGCACAGGCTCGTCGCTTACAGTTGCGGGGGCAGCGCCGGCGTTGAGACGAACTCGCACCGGCTTCCCTTTTCACCTTCCTCGGGGGAAGGAACCATCGGCCGGCACGGTATCCGTGGCGCCGTCCGGGGTCAACCGCGGCCGAGTGTCAGCCGGTTGACCGCGACCACGCGCCAGCCCGGCTGAATTCGGTCGATCCGCGTCAACGACAGCGGATCGATGACAAAGCGCAGCGCATGCTCCGGCGCGAGATCGAGCGCGACCGCAAGCGCCGCCCGCACGGTTCCCGAATGCACGACGAGCACCACGTCGCCATCCGGCAGCGCGGCAATGCCCTCGGCGACCCGCGCGATCTGATCGACGAAGCTCTCGCCGCCCGGCGGCCGGTTGTGCGCCGACGCATCCCAGAACGCGCGATAGGCGTCGCCCGTCTCGGCGGCAAGATCGTCATGGCGGCGGCCGGTCCAGGCGCCGAAATCCTGCTCGCGAAAGGACGACACGATCTGTGGCGCAAGGCCGAGGCCTGCCGCGGTCTCGCGTGTGCGCCGCGCCGGGCTGCAGACACTGACCGCCGCCGGCGGCAACTGGCGTCGCAACGCGGCGAAGGCCTCCGCGTCCGACACGTCTGCCGGCGCATCGGGGCCATGGATCACGCCGCGCGGGCCATCGACCGGCGCATGCCGGATGAGCCAGAGCCGGGTCATCCCCGCCGTCATGCCAGCCGCACCGACAGCAACAGCAGCACCAGCACCTCGACGACCTGCTCCGCGGCGCCGAGCACGTCGCCGGTGTAACCACCGATCTGGCGCCGCGCCAGCCAGCCCACAGCGGTCGCCCCGGCGACGGTCATGATCATGGCGAGCAGCGCCGTGCCGAGCGGCAGGCAGATCACCGCGATCAGCAGGCCGATCGCGAGCGCGATGAGCACGGTCGCCTGATCGGGACGGCCCGCGCTCGCGGCCAGGCCGTCGCTGCGCGCCGGCGGCAGCAGCAGCGCGAGCGCCGGCAGCGGGCTGCGCGCCAGCGCATGGGCCACCACCAGCGCCGGCACAACCGCGTGCAGCGGCAGCGCAGCCAGCGCCGCGAGCCTGGCAGCAAAACTCGTGATCAACGCCAGCATTCCGTAGCTGCCGAGCCGGCTGTCCTTCATGATCGCGAGCTTGGCGGCGATGTCGCGTCCGCCGCCGAAACCATCAGCGACGTCGCCAAGACCATCCTCGTGCAGCGCGCCGGTGAGCCACGCGCTGGCGCCCAGTGTCAGCGCTGCTGCGGCGAGAGGTGGCAGGCCGAGCCGCAGCAGCGCGAGGTCGAACAGCGCTGCGGCGAGGCCAATGACAGCCGCCACCAGCGGAAACAGGCGCATCGCCCGCGGCACGTCGACGGGGCCCGGCGGCGGCGCCAGCGGCACCCGCGTCAGGAAGGTCACGGCAAGGCGGAAATCGTCGAACCAGTCATGCATGGGCACGGCAGCAACAATCGGACGGCATCGCCCTGCTGCATACACGCGCCCTGCCAAAATTGCTTCCGTTTTCCGCCATTGACAGCCCCTGTCTGCGGTGGGATCGAGGGTTCGCAGTCCCGCCCGACAGGTTTTTCATGCCCTTCGAGACGCTCGACGAGATCCGCGCTTTCTGCCGCGACCCTTCGCACGGCAACGCCCAGGCGGCCGAAGCTGCCGCCGCGCGGCAGGACATGCTGACCAAGCCGCCGGGCAGCCTCGGCCGGCTGGAAGAGCTCGCCGTCTGGCTCGCCACCTGGCAGGGCCGGGCCGTTCCGCGCCTCGACCGCATCAAGGTCGCGGTGTTCGCCGGCAATCACGGCATCGCCGCCCAGCGGGTATCGGCCTTCCCGCAGGAAGTGACCCATCAGATGGTGGCGAACTTCGCCGCCGGCGGCGCCGCCATCAACCAGCTCGCGAAGCTGCTGGGTGCCGATCTGCATGTCACGCCGCTCACCCTCGACCGGCCGACGTCGGACTTCACCAAGACGCCGGCCATGGGCGAGGCCGACTTCCTCGCCGCGGTCAACGCCGGCTGGGCTTCGGTGCCCCTCGCCTGCGACCTGCTGATCATCGGCGAGATGGGCATCGCCAACACCACCACCGCGGCGGCGCTGTGTACGGCCTTGCTCGGCGGCGGCGCGGCACGCTGGGTCGGCCGCGGCACCGGCGTCGACGATGAGGGGCTGGCCCGCAAGCGCGCCGCGATCGACGCGGGTCTCGCGCAGCATCAGGCACGGCTCGCCGATCCACTGGCGGTCGCCGCCGCCCTGGGAGGCTTCGAGCTCGCCGCCATGGCCGGCGCGGTGCTGGCGGCGCGGGCGCAGCGCATTCCGGTGCTGCTCGACGGTTTCGTCAGCACGGCCGCCGTCCTGCCATTCGCGAAACTCAATCCCGACCTGCTGACCCACTGCCGGGCGGGGCATGTCTCGGCCGAATCCGGCCACCGGCAATTGCTGGCCGATCTCCATCTCGACCCGCTGCTCGATCTCGGCATGCGGCTCGGCGAGGCCTCGGGCGCGGCCACCGCCGCACTGCTGCTTCGTGCAGCGGTCGTGTGCCATGGCGGCATGGCAACCTTCGCCGAAGCCGGCGTCTCCGACGCCGGCTAGCTTCGCACGGTCATGTCTGCGGAAACGTCAGTCGCCAGCGAATGCGATCGTCGGCGCCCGGGCCGGCCTGCGGCGCGACATCGGCGATCCTGACCGGCTCGTCGGTCGCGGCATCGACCAGCTTCAGCTTCACCGGCCGGCCGGTCTTGCGGTTGACGAACCTCATCGGCGGGCCGTCCTCTCCGGTCACCTTCCACTTGTCGCCGATCTGGATCAGCGCCTGGGTCAGCAGCACCGTGTCCCAGCCCTTGCGGGTCAGCAGATATTCATGGCGCTCCGGATTGGTCTGGTACAGGCGCCGTTCGATCAGCTCGTTCGCTTCGAGATGCTTGAGACGATCCGACAGGGTCGCGTGGGTGACATCGGTCGACCGCCGCAGATCCTCATAGCGGCTAAGGCCGAGCGACAGGTCGCGCAGGATCAGGATCGCCCAGCGATCGCCGATCGTCTCCAGCGCCCCGGCGATCGAGCACGCCATTCCGTCGAAACTCTTCGAACGCATCGTTGATCCGCCTCTCCTCGCTCAGGCCGGCTTGCCCGCCGTCCCGATCATCGCGAATGTCGCCGTCGCGTGCACTGCCAGTTGTTCGGCGCCGTCACGAACGAAGCCCTCGGCATAGCTGGTCTGCCGCCCGAGCTTGATGACCTTGCCCTCCGCCGAGATCAAGCCCGAGCGCGCCGACAGCGGCCGCAGGTAGGTCAGCTTGAGATCGAGGGTCACCGCGCCCTGCCCCGCCGGCAACATGGTCGAGATCGCACAGCCCATGACGGTGTCGAGCAGTGTTGCCGCAACCCCACCATGCAGCAAACCGATCGTGTTCTCCAGACTCTCGTGTGGCTCGATCGCCATGCCGATCAGGCCGGGCTCGGCGACATTCATCATGAAGCCCATCAGCCGAGCGATCGGCGGCGGCGGCAGCAAGCCATCGCGGATCCCGCGCATCGCCTCGAGCCCTGACAGCTTCGCCGCCAATTGCGCCACCGGTTGCGGCGCCTGCCAGTCGACGACGTGTCGCCGCTGCGCCGTCGGCGCGAACAAGGCGGCTCGCTGGCGCTCCATGTCGTCCATTACTCCTCCTCCGGCCACCGGACCACCCGCATCAAAACACTTGCATCAAAACGCTTGCATCCGGCCTGCATCTCATTCACTCTTATTATCAGAGTTACAAAATGTCCAGCCCTTGCCGCCCCCCCCCCATAGGGCCCGGCAACAATGGCGCGCATGGAGATCCACATGAGCCAGAGCGACGACCGGCATCACACCGTGTCGATCACCATCAACGGCACCCGCAGATCGGCAACGGTCGAAGCCCGCAAGCTGCTGGTGCACCTGATCCGTGACGATTTCGGCCTCACCGGCACCCATGTCGGCTGCGACACCTCGCAGTGCGGCGCCTGCACGGTCGACATCGACGGGCAGGCGGTGAAGTCCTGCACCGTGCTCGCGGTGATGGCCGATGGCGCCTCCGTCACCACCATCGAAGGGCTCGCGCCGAAGAACGGCGGGCTGCACCCGATCCAGGCTGCGTTCCAGGAGCAGCACGCCCTGCAGTGCGGCTTCTGCACGCCGGGAATGATCATGAGCGTACGCCAGCTGCTCGCGACGTGTCCCGCGCCGGACGAGCACGAGATTCGCCACGGCCTCGCCGGCAACATCTGTCGCTGCACCGGCTATCACAACATCGTGCGCGCCGTCGAAACCCTCGCCGCGGAGGCTCACCATGACTGACGCAGCGCCCCGCTACATCGGCCAGCCGCTGCGGCGGCGCGAAGATCTCAAGCTGATCACCGGCAAGGGCCGTTACGTCGACGACATCAAGCTGCCGGGCATGCTGCATCTGGCGATCCTGCGCTCGCCGCACGCCCATGCGTATATCAAGCATGTCGACCTCGATGCGGCGCGCGCCGCGCCAGGCGTGCGCCTCGCGCTCGCGGGCGCCGACCTCGCCGGCAAGCTCGGCGCCATCGTCCCGAACTGGGTCCTGCCCGGCACCAAGGTGCCGCACCGCCCGGTCGTCGCCACAGATCGCGTGCGCTTCGTCGGCGAATGCGTCGCGCTCGTCGTGGCGGAGACGCTCGCGGAGGCCTGCGACGCTGTCGGCCTGATCGACGTGGACTACGAGGCGCTGCCGTCCGTGGTCGACGAGGATGCTGCGATCAGGCAGGGGGCGCCGCAGTTGCACGACAATGTGCCGGGCAATATCACCACGCTGTTCAGGATCAAGGGCGGCGACTTCCAAAAGGCGGTGCAGGACGCCGATCAGGTCATCAAGCTGCGCGTCGTCAACAACCGCCTGATCCCGACCTGCATGGAGACCCGCGCCATCATCGCCGACCCCGGCGCCGACGGCGTCATGACCGTCTACATCCCGAGCCAGGTGCCCCACATGCACCGCCGCTGGATCGCCGAGACGGTCGGCATCTCCGAGCACCTGCTGCGCGTGGTCGCGCCCGACATCGGCGGCGGCTTCGGTGCCAAGATGCATCTCTATCCGGAAGAACTGCTGTGCACCTATCTGGCGCGCGAGCTCGGCGCCCCGGTGAAATGGTGGGAAAGCCGCTCCGAAAGCCATCAATCCACAAGCCACGGCCGCGCCCATATCGAGACCATCGAGGCCGCGATCCGCAACGATGGCACCATTCTCGGCATGCGGGTGGAGACGCTGGGCAATGTCGGCGCCTACCTCTCCAACATGGCGAGCGGCGGCCCGACGGTGAACACCATCAGCTACGGTACCGGCTCGTACCGGATCGCCAACTATGAGGCGATCTCCAAGGTCATCGTCACCAACACGGTGCCCGTCGACGCCTATCGCGGCTACGGCCGGCCGGAAGGCGCCTACATCGCCGAACGCACCATCGATGCGGTGGCCCGGCATCTTGGCCTCGACCAGGTCGAGGTGCGGCGCAAGAACTTCATCCAGCCCTCGGACTTTCCCTATCGCCCGTATAGCAGCACGGGCGTGATCCTCGACAGCGGCAACTACGAGGGCTGCGTTCGCAAGGCGCTCGCGGCATTCGACTATGATGCGCGGCGCAAGGAGCGGGACGACTTGCGCGGCCAGGGGCGCTACCGCGGCATTGGCGTCGCCGCCTACACTCATATGTGCGGCATGGCGCCGTCGCGTCGCCTCGCCACGAGCGGCTTCGACCGCGGCGGCTGGGAAAGCGCGCGGGTCAGCATTGATTCCAGCGGCCGCGCGGTGATCTATTCGGGTTCGATGAGCCAGGGCCACGGCCATGCCACCTCATTGGCCCAGATCGCCGCCGATGTGCTGCAGATCCCCATCGAATACATCGACGTGGTGCAGGGCGATACTCGGCTGGTCCAGGCCGGGCATGGCACCTTCAACTCGCGCTCGATGGCGGTCGGCGGCTCGGGCGTGCATGTCTCGTCTCACCGTGTCCTCGTCAAGGCGACGAAGATCGCCGCCGCCTTGCTGGAGGTCGACGAGAAGGACGTCGCTTATGAGCAGGGACGGTTCAGCGTGCCCGGCACCGATATCGCGCCGGTGACCTTCGCCAGCGTCGCGCGCATGGCCTATGTCGGCCATCGCCTGCCGGCCGGACTCGAGCCCGGCCTCGACGAGACGGTATTCTACGATCCCGTCGGCATGGGCGCGCCGTCCGGCGTGCACCTCGCCTATGTCGACGTCGATCCCGACACCGGCATCGTCGATATCATCGACTATGTCGCCGTCGATGATGTCGGCGTCCTGATCAATCCGCTGCTGGCCGCCGGCCAGATCCATGGCGGCGTGGTGCAAGGCATCGGTCAGGCGCTCTATGAGGGCGTGACCTACGATCCCGACAACGGCCAGTTGATGACCGGTTCACTGCTCGACTACGCCGTGCCGCGCGCCGAGCACATGCCCAACATCCGCGCCTCGTTCCAGGAAACGCCGTCGCCAACCAATCCGATCGGCGTCAAGGGCATCGGCGAAAGCGGCGCCATCGCCGCGCCGCCGACCATCGTCCATGCCGTGCTCGACGCGCTGGCGCCGTTCGGCATCACCCATCTCGACATGCCAATGACGCCGCCGCGGATCTGGGCGGCGATCCAGGCCGCCCGTACCGGAGCCCCGTCATGATCCCCGCAGCCTTCGACTACATCCGCGCCACGTCGCTGTCTCATGCCATCGGCCTGCTGCAGGACGATCCCGACAGCAACAAGCTGGTCGCCGGCGGCCACAGCCTCATTCCGGCGCTGAAGCTGCGGCTTGCCTCACCCGAGCGGCTGATCGACATTCGCAACCTCCCCGAACTGAAAGGCATCTCACTCGGAGACCGCATCCGGATCGGCGCGCTGACGACCCATGCGGAGCTGCTGGCAAGCGATGCCCTGCACGAAGCCGCGCCGATCTTCCGCCAGGCCGCGAACCTGATCGCCGATCCGCAGGTCCGCAACCGCGGCACCATCGGCGGCGCGCTGGCGAACGCCGACCCGGCCGCCGACTGGCCGGCGGTGGTGCTCGCGCTCGGCGCGACGCTCGACGTCGTCGGGCCCAACGGACCGAGCCGGGTCGCCGCCCGCAATTTCTTCGTCGACATCATGACCACGGCGCTCGCGCCCGACGAGATCCTGCTCGCGGTCGAGTTCGACCGGCCGCAGCCCGGCACGCGCTTCCGCTACCGCAAGATCCGCCATCCGGCGAGCGGTTATGCCGTGGTCGGCGTCGCAGTCGTGCTGCGGCCCGTGGACGGCGCGGTCGCGGAGGCCACGATCGCGATCACCGGCGCGACCGGCCACGCCTTTGTCGCCGTCGACGCCGCGGCGCAGCTGATCGGCAAGCCACTGTCGGAGGCGACGATCACAACGGCCGCGGACATCGCGAGCGGGCAAGCCGAGTGTCTCGCGGACAATTACGCGCCCGCGGCCTATCGCCAGCATCTGATCCGGACAGAAGTCGCGCGGGCGCTGGCATCTCTGGACGGTGACTGACTTGCTGACGCCGTCGCTAGGACCGTTTGCGTGGGATGCGGGCCGCCTTGGCGCGCGGGGCGCCCGCTTCATCGTCAACGCGGTCCCCGAACCGCTTGCGGTTGAAGGCGACAGCGCCGGTGCCTGGTACGACCTCGACATCCTCGAGGCGCAACGGGGTACCACGCGGCGACTGCAAATCAGGATATGCGATCGGCCGGCCGCTTTCGCGATCACGGAACACGACCTGCGGGCCCGCCGGTTCAGCCAGCCAGTCGTCACCCCACTTCTTGAGGGCGAGATAGGCCGGGAAGAATCCTCGTCCCTTTTCGGTCAGCACATATTCGTAGCGGCCGGCATGTTCGGGCAGCGGCACCCGCGTCATCAGGCCCGCCTCGACGAACTTCTTCAGCCGGGTGCTGAGAATATTGGGCGCGACGCCGACATAGTGCTGGAATTCATCGAACCGCCTGACGCCGTAATAGGCCTCGCGCAGCAGCAGGATCGACCAGCGGTCGCCCACCACCTCCATCGCGCGCGCGACGGAGCACTCCTTGTTGGCAATACGGCTGCGCCGTTTATCCGGCATCTCGGATCCTGACCGCGCGCTTCCAGGAGCGCGCGGATCGACTTCTAGCATTCTATCGCATCGATTGACCAGCAACGCATGCCACCGGCTGCAGCAATGCCGCAGCCGGCCATGACCGTGCGTGCCGACCCATCAGGCCGCGGCTTCATCACCCCTGGCCTCGGGCGCCAGTGCTCGCTTGTGCGCGACCAGCGCGCCCGATGCTGTCAACCGCTGCACATCGGCGTCGCTGACGCCCAGCTCACGGAACACCTCCCTGTTGTGCTCGCCCTGGAAGGCCGGCGCGCCGATCGGGGCGAGTTCGTCCCGCGAGAAGTGCCAGGGCCGGCCAGGCAGGCGGTATTCGCCGCCGCTGCGGTCCGGGACGAGTTGAACCGCGCCCCAGTAGTCGCTCCACTCCGACTCCGCGAGATCCTTGACAGAACGGATTTCACCCATGGCGATCTTCGCTTCGTCGAACTGCGCGTCGAGCGTCGCCATATCCGGGAAGGTCAAGATCCAGGACTGAATGATGGCATGCAGGGCGCCGAAATTCAGCCGCCGCGCGGCCGCGGACGCGAACCGAGGATCCTCCATCAGGTCGACCCGCCGCATCGCCCGCAGCCAGGACGGAAAGGTCCGGCTGCCGACAATGCTGGTGGCGACGGTGAAGTGCTCGCCATGCGGGCCGGTGAAGAATGCGCAGTCGGTAGCGCCCAGCACCGCTGGCTCCGCACCGATGTCGTCATCGGACAGATCGACATGGGCGCGCTCGTTGACCGCAAGCAGCGTCGCCGCCATCGCGACGTCGATGTACTGGCCCTGCCCGGTCGTCTCGCGGCTGCGCAACGCGGCCAGGATGGCGATCACTGCTTGGAGGCCCGCATAGACGTCGGCGTGAGACAGGCTGTCGGTGCGCGGTTCGGCGAGTGCGTCGCCATAGTGGCGCACGCTGTTCTCCGTGAAGCCGGCTTCGGCCTGCACGGTCGGCGCGTACGCCATGCGGCTGCGCCACGGGCCGCCCTGGCCGTAGCCGGTGATCGAGGCGTAGATCAGCCGTGGATTGCGCTTCGCCAGCGTCTCATAGTCCAGTCCGAAGAAGCCGAGCGTGCCGGCGCGGAAATTCTCCACCACGATATCGGCGCTGTCGCACAATTTGAGCGCCAGATCATAGGCGCCGGGGATGTTGAGGTTGATGCTGACATTGCGCTTGCCGGCATTCTGCTGGGCATAGTAGCCGGACATGCCGTCGGTCGAGGGAAACGCATAGCGCGAGACGTCGGGGCTCGGCGGCTCCACCTTGATCACCTCGGCGCCGAGGTCCTGCAGGGTCCTGGCGCACAGCGGGCCCGCGAGCACGCGGGAGAAGTCGACGACACGAAGGCCGTTGAGGGGTCCGCTCATGGTCAGCGCCCCGCGAACTTGGCAAGTCCCGGACCATTCTTCCGGAACGAGGCGAGGCCCGCCTTGAGATCTTCCGAAGCCCAGATCGGCGCCTGCACCCGCGCCATCGCCTCGTCGGCGGCCGTGACGCCGTCATTGACCGCGATATGAACCAGCTCCTTCGTCGCGGCATGGGCCAGCGTCGGCCCCTGCGCGAACTCCTCGGCGATCGCCATCGTCGCCGCGTCCAGCTGCTCTTCCGGCACGGTGAGATTGATCAGCCCCCATCGCTCCAGGGTCGGCGCATCATAGCGCCGCGCCAGCATCGACATTTCCTTGGCGCGGGCCGCGCCGATGCGCTGGGCCTGGCGCTGGATGCCGCCGAGCAGCGGATGAAGGCCGAGGGTTGCCTCGACCGAACCGATCTTGGCCGACGACGCCGCGATGATGTAATCGCACGACAGCGCCAGTTCGAGGCCGCCGCCGAGGCAGACGCCATGCACGCTGGCGATCACCGGGATCGGCAGCAGTTCCATGAAGCGGAGAAATTCGATGCCGCTGAGACGCCGCTCGTCTGTCGCCGCAGCAGCTCCGTCCTGAGCGACGCGCTTCTCGAAGATCTCGAGATCGGCGCCGGCGGAGAAATGCCGCAGCCCGCTGCGCAGCACGATGGCGCGGCTGCCCACTCTCTGCGCCTGCTCGACCTCGCGCACGATGGCGTTGATCAGCTTCGGCCCCAGCAGGTTGTAGGGCCGATAGGTCATGGTCAAAACGGAGATATTGCCGCGCTGCTCGCGCGTCACCAGGGCGTCCTCGGACACGGTTTCTGCTCCCTCGCTGGACGCATTGTCGCGTCCTTTTCACTCACGGCCGGAGCCTAGCCGATGACTTGCGTTTTGCAAGCCATCGATGCGATCGCCGTCGCGCAGACCTGCTCTGCGTTCGACCCCGCCGTCGACAACGGATTGCCGTGCGCCGTCGAAGGACGCCAGCAAGCAACAGGGGTGTTTAGTGTTTTACGCTGCGACGCACAAAATTGCGCGCGATTTTGCCAATTGCGATGTTTACTGAAATGCGCTTTACTAAACTCAATTACTAAACAGACGCCGGACCTACCGGTGCATCAAGGAAGAAACGTCGCTCACCAAAAAGAGCCCGCTCCGCTTTTTCAGGCGCATGCCGCCGCGCGGGCGTTCAAGGAGGAATTGATGAGATCATTGCTCTCAGCCGCCACAGCCCTCGCCGCTGCCGTGCTTGCTTTCAGCCCGGCCGCACCCGCCCATGCCCAGAGCAAGCAGCTCACGCTGTGCTGGGCCGCATGGGACCCCGCCAACGCCCTGGTCGAACTGTCGAAGGACTTCACCAAGGAGACCGGCATCGGCATGAAGTTCGAGTTCGTGCCGTGGACCAACTACGCCGACCGCTTTCTCAACGAGCTCAACTCCCATGGCAAGCTCTGCGACCTGATCATCGGCGACAGCCAGTGGATCGGCGGCGCCGCCGAGAACGGCCACTACGTCAAGCTCAACGACTTCTTCGCCAAGGAAGGCATCTCGATGGATGACTTCATGCCGGCGACCGTCGTCGGCTACTCGCAATGGCCGAAGAACACCGCCAACTACTGGGCGCTGCCGGCGATGGGCGACGCCATCGGCTGGACCTATCGCAAGGACTGGTTCAGCCGCCCCGAAATCCGCGCCGCCTTCAAGGCGAAGTACGGCCGCGAACTCGAGGTGCCCAAGACCTATGACGAGTTGAAGGACATCGCGACCTTCTTCCAGGGCCGCGAGATCGACGGCAAGACCGTCTACGGCGCCTCGATCTACACCGAGCGCGGCTCCGAAGGCATCACCATGGGCGTGTCCAACGTCCTCTACGACTACGGCTTCGAGTATCAGAACCCGAAGAAGCCCTATGACATGAAGGGCTTCGTGAATTCGCCGGAAGCCGTCGCCGGCCTCGAATTCTACAAGTCGCTCTACAAATGCTGCACCCCGCCGGGCGCGTCCAACGGCTACATGAGCGAGGGCCTCGACGCCTTCAAGTCGGGCCAGGTGGCGCTGCAGATGAACTTCTTCGCCTTCTTCCCGGGCCTCTACAAGGACCCCAATGTCGGCGGCGACAAGATCGGCTTCTTCGTCAATCCGGCGGCGAAGTACCAGTTCACCCAACTCGGCGGCCAGGGCATCTCGGTCGTTGCCTATTCCGAACATCGCGACGATGCGCTGAAGTACATCAAGTGGTTCGCCAAGGGCGACGTGCAGAAGAAGTGGTGGACGCTCGGCGGCTACTCCTGCGCCAAGTCGGTGCTGAACGACCCGAGCTTCCCCAAGAGCGCGCCGTTCGCGGCCGAATTCCTCAAGTCGATGGACATGGTCAAGGACTTCTGGGCCGAGCCGTCCTACGCCCAGTTGCTGCAGGCCGAGCAGAAGCGCGTCCACGACTATGTCGTCGCCGACAAGGGCACGGCGAAGGAAGCGCTCGACAAGCTGGTGGAAGACTGGACCCAGATCTTCAAAGACGACGGCAAGTGATGAAAGCTTGACGTTGTCAGTTGCTCCGGGAGTCCCCTCTCCCGGAGCAGCGCCTTCCGGATCAACCGTCTTGGCCAGCCCCGACCACAACAGCGACACCGCCGCGCGCGAGCGCGCCGTCCCATCCCCCATGCCCCAGCCGGATCACGGGTCCATGACCGAAGTTTCCGCCCAGAGCACGTTCGCCAACCGCGCCGCCGGCGCCACGCCGGCCACGGTCGGCCGCGCGATCCGCGGCCTCTCCGACAAGGCCATCGCGTGGCTGTTCATCGGCCCGACCATCGCGCTGCTGCTCGCGATCAACATCTTCCCGCTGATCTGGACGATCTACCTGTCGTTCACCAACTACCGCGCCAACCGGCCGAATGCCGAGGTCAAGTTCGTCGGCCTCGACTGGTACCAGCGCATCCTCGGTGACGCCGATGTCTGGGCGGCGATGCAGACCACGGCGCATTTCGTGATCTGGACCATCGTCATCGAGACCGTGCTCGGCTTCGGCCTCGCCTGGCTGATCGACAAGAAGTTTCGCGGTCACGCGCTGTGGACCACCGTGATCCTGATCCCGATGATGCTGTCGCCCGCTGTCGTCGGCAACTTCTGGACCTTTCTGTACCAGCCGCAGAGCGGGCTGTTCAATTACGCCATCGCCTTCGTGTCCGGCATCGATCCGTCCTCGTTCCAGATGCTCGGCAGCGTCCGCCTGAGCCCGTGGGCGATCGTCATCGTCGACGTCTGGATGTGGACACCCTATGTGATGCTGATCTGCCTCGCCGGCCTGCGCTCGATCCCCGACTACATCTACGAGGCTGCCGAGGTCGATCGCGCCTCACCGTGGCGGCAGTTCTGGTCGATTACGCTGCCGATGGCGCTGCCCTTCATCATGCTGGCGGTGCTGTTCCGCGGCATCGAGAACTTCAAGATGTTCGACATGGTCAACCTCCTGACCGGCGGCGGCCCCGGCTCGATCACCGAAGTCGCCTCGATCACCCTGAAGCGACAAGCGTTCGAGAGCTGGCGCACCGGCTACTCGTCCGCCTTCGCCATCATTCTGTTCGTCACCGTGTTCGGCCTCGCCAATATCTATGTGAAGGCCCTGAACCGCGTGAAGCAGCGCTGAGGCCCGTCATGTCCGGATCAACCCAGGCCCATTCCGTCGTCGCCCCCTCCCAGCTGTCGCGCCGCATCGCCGGCACGCTGGTGATCATCTATGCCATCATCACCATGATCCCGCTGGTGTGGATCGTGCTGACCAGCTTCAAGACGCCGCCGGATTCCATCGCCTACCCGCCGAAGGTGCTGTTCACGCCGTCGCTCGAAGGCTACGTCAACCTGTTCACGACGAGGACGCGGCAATCGCCCGAGGTGATCGCGCAATTGCCGCCGCCGACCACCTGGTACGACAAGCTGGTGCGGTCGCGGAACATGGTGATCGCCGGCCCGTCCAACGTCATCCCGCGCTTCGTCAACTCGATCATCATCGCATTCGGCTCGACCTTCCTCGCCGTAGTGCTGGGCACGCTCGCGGCCTATGGCTTCTCGCGCTTCCGCGTGCCCCTCAAGGACGACCTTCTGTTCTTCATCCTGTCGACACGGATGATGCCGCCCATTGCGGTGGCGATCCCGATCTACCTGATGTACCGCGAGCTCGGCCTGTCCGACACCCGCCTCGGCATGATCCTGCTGTACACCGCGGTCAACGTCTCGCTCGCGGTCTGGCTGCTCAAGGGCTTCATCGACGAGATTCCGCGCGAGTATGAGGAAGCGGCGATGATCGACGGCTACACGCGCCTGCAGGCATTCCGCAAGGCCGTGCTGCCCCAGGCCGCAACCGGCATCGCCGCCACTGCGATCTTCTGCCTGATTTTCGCCTGGAACGAGTATGCCTTCGCCGTGCTGCTGACCTCCGGCACCGCCCAGACCATGCCGCCGTTCATTCCCTTCATCATCGGCGAGGGCGGCCAGGACTGGCCCGCCGTCGCCGCCGCCACCACGCTGTTCGTGATCCCGATCTTCGTCTTCACCATCCTGCTCAGGAAACATCTCCTGCGCGGCATCACCTTCGGAGCGGTGCGCAAATGACCGGTCCAAGCCCCACCCAGGCCAACACGCTGCAGCGCCTGCTGCGCTTCCGCCGCGGCCCCTGGGAAAACCTCGCCACGGTGGTCATCGCCCTCGGCATCGTCATGCTGATGCAGCCGTTCTCGGCGACCGCCTACGCCTATTCGTTCGCCACCATCCTCGCCGGCACGGTGTCGTTCACCGTCGTCAGTCATTTTCCGGAGTAAGCCATGGCCGAGATCCGGGTCGAGAACGTCCAGAAGACTTTTGGCGGCTTCACCGCCGTCAAGGGTTCGACATTCACCATCGAGGACGGCGAGTTCTTCGTGATGCTGGGCCCGTCGGGCTGCGGCAAGACCACGACACTGCGCATGATCGCCGGCCTCGAGCTGCCCACCGCAGGCAAGATCCTGCTCGGCGGCGAGGACGTCACGTTCAACCGCGCCGCGGCGCGCGACATCGCCTTCGTGTTCCAGCTGTTCGCGCTGTACCCGCACATGAACGTGCGTCACAACATCGGCTTTCCGCTCAAGTGTCAGGGCATGGCGCGCAGCGAGATCCGCCAGCGCGTCGAGGAGGCCGCGCGCCTGCTGCGCATCGACCATCTGCTCGACCGCCCGGTGTCCGGCCTCGCCGGCGGCGACCGCCAGCGCGTCGCGCTCGGCCGCGCCATCGTGCGCCGCCCCAAAGCCTTTCTCATGGACGAGCCGCTGGGCACGCTGGACACCGAGTTCCGCGACCTCATGATCCACGAACTGCGTGACCTGCACACCCGTATCAGGGCGACCACGGTCTATGTCACCCATGACCAGCTCGAAGCCATGGCCATGGCCGACAAGATCGCGGTGATGAACCATGGCGTCGTCGAGCAGTTCGGCCGCCCCCAGGACATCTACGATCGCCCCGCCACCATGTTCGTCGCCGATTTCTTCGGCTCGCCACCGATGAACTTCCTCGCCTTCGAGAGCGGCCTCAAGACCGGCGATCGCGCCGTGCGCATCAACGGTGCGGAGGTCGCGGTGCCGGAAATCCGGGCAGATCGCGCTCCCGGCGCGCTGGCACTCGGTGTGCGGCCTGAACACATCGTGTTCGATGACGCCTCCAGCCTGCGCGGGTCGGTGTTCGAATCCGCCTATCTCGGCACCACCCAGATCGTTGCGGTGGAAACGGCCCACGGCGCGATCAAGGCTCGCCTGCCCGCCGACCGCGTGGTGCGCCCGGGCGAAACCGTGGGCCTGCGCTTCCGCTCGGAGCGGCTGTCGCTGTTCGACGCCGGCTCGGGCCGCGCGGTGCCTTCCGTCCTCTATGCAGGAGCCGTCCATGGCTGACGTCGTTCTCGATGGGGTGACCAAGCGCTTCGGCGACACCACCGCGGTCGCCAACCTGTCACTGTCGATCGCCGATGGCGAACTGATCGTGCTGCTCGGCCCGACCGGTGCAGGCAAGACCACGACGCTGCGGCTGGTGGCCGGCCTCGAACACGCCGACGCCGGACGCATTGCGATCGGCGGCCGGGACGTCAGCACGGTCGAGCCGGCGGGCCGCGACGTGACCTTCGTGTTCCAGCAGTACTCGCTTTACCCGCACCTGTCGGTCTACGACAACCTCGCCTTCCCGCTGCGCTCGCCGGCGCGCCGCGTGCCGGAAGACGAGATTAAACGCCGGGTGACCGACATCGCCACCATGCTGCGGATCGCGCACAAGCTCGACAACCGCGCCACGCGGTTGTCCGGCGGCGAGATGCAGCGTGTCGCAATCGGCCGCGCGCTGGTACGACGGCCGTCGATCTACCTGATGGACGAGCCACTGTCGTCGCTCGACGCCAAGCTGCGCTCGGACCTGCGCCTCGAACTCAAGCGGGTGCAGCAGGACCTCGGCGCCACCATTCTCTATGTCACCCACGACCAGATCGAGGCGATGACGCTGGCAAGCCGCATCGGCATCATGCGCGCCGGCGAACTGGTGCAGATCGGCACGCCGCGCGAGATCTACCAGAGCCCGGCCAATGTCTATGTCGCAAGCCGGCTCGGCCAGCCAGCCATCAACCTGCTGCCGGCGGGCCTGATCCCCGCCGGCGCCATGCCCGCGGGCGCGACAACCGTCGGCGCCCGCACCGAGCATCTGCGAATCACCAGGGCGTCGCGACGCGATGCCCTCGGCGAGGTTGCGCGGATCGAGCATCTCGGCGATCAGAACCATCTGCATATCCGGATCGGCGACAGCCGTCTGACCACCCTGGTCGATCCGGGAACGGAACTCGCAGCCGGCGACACGGTTGCGCTGGCGCTGATCGATCCGCTTTATTTCGACCAGGCCGGACATCGAATCGGAGGAGGAGCCTGATGCTCGACCAGACCGCGCGACGCGCCCTGATCGAAACCGCCGCAAGGCGCGTGATCGACCATGCCGATGAACTGACCGCGCTCGATCAGGCGATCGGCGACGGCGACCATGGCATCAATATGAAGCGCGGCCTCGAGGCCGTGCTCGCCGATCTCGACGGCCTTGCCGCCAAGCCGCTGCCGGAAGCCCTCAAGGCGATCGGCATGACGCTGGTGATGAAGGTCGGCGGCGCCTCGGGACCGCTGTTCGGCACACTCGCCATGACGCTCGGCAAGGAGCTGCCGGAAGATCCCGGCCGCGCCGACATCGCCCGCGCGCTCGATGCGGCGATCGCCGCCGTCAAGGCGCGCGGCAAGTCGGAGGTCGGCCAGAAGACCATGCTGGACGTGCTCGCTCCCGTCGCCGAGGCGCTGGCGCAGGCCGGCGATCCGGCTGAGGCGGCATCTGCCGCGGCCGACGCCACCATTCCGATGAAGGCGATCCGCGGCCGCGCCTCCTTCCTCGGTGACCGTTCGATCGGCCACATGGACCCCGGCGCGCGATCGAGTGCATTGCTCGTCGCCGCCATCGCAGAGACAGCAGGACACCCGGCATGACCAAGACGACCCACAGCAGCAACGTCGGCATCGTCATCGTATCGCACTCGCCCGACGTCGCTCGCGGCACGGCGCAGATGGTGCAGCAGATGGTCGGCGAGGAGGTTCCGCTCGCCTATTGCGGCGGCGATCCCGGCGGCGGCCTCGGCACCAGTGTCGAAGCCATTCTCGGCGCGATCGACCGCGCGTGGTCGGACGCCGGCGTCGCCATCCTGGTCGATCTCGGCGGCGCGGAGACCAATTCGGAGATGGCGATCGAAATGCAGCCCGCCGAGCGGCACGGCAAGATCGTGGTGTGCAACGCACCGATCGTCGAAGGCGCGGTGATCGCCGCCACCGAGGCATCCGGCGGCGCATCGCTTGACGTGGTACGACGGACGGCCGAAGAGCTGTCGCCGGCCTGACGGACAACAGAAGGATCGATCATGGTGAATGGTGAAACAACCGGCAGCGTCCTGTTGACCCATGAGGTCGGATTGCACGCGCGCCCCTCGGTGAAGCTCACCAAGCTCGCCAAGACGTTTCAATCGACCATCGAGCTCAACATCGACGGCAGCGACAGCTGGATCGACGCCAAGAGCATCGTCAAGGTGATGGCGGCCAAGGCGCCGCAAGGCTCGACGCTCCGATTCCGCGCCAGCGGCTCCGATGCCGCCGCCGCGATCGCCGCGCTGGTAGCGCTGGTCGAACGCGATTTCGACGAGGCGGAGGCCCATGCCGGCAACGGTTGAACTGAAAGGACGCGCCGCCGCCCCCGGCCTCGCGCACGGTCCGGTGCATCGCATCGTCGATGTCGGCGCGCTGCATCGCAAGGCCGGCACGCCAGGCGACGAGCGCGATGCTCTGGTCCGCGCGATCGAGGCTGCGACCATCAACCTCGGCGACCTCATCGCCGGCGCGGATGCTGACGGCGCGGCCATCCTCGAATTCCAGGTCGCCATGCTGGAAGACGATGCGCTGCGCGATCCGGCGCTCGCCGCCATCGATCGCGGCGTCGATGCCGCCAGCGCCTGGACGGACGCACTGGCCGCCCAGATCGCCGACTATCGCGGCAGCGACGACGCCTATTTCAGCGCCCGCGCCAGCGACCTCGAAGACCTGCGCGACCGCGTGCTGGCGCAGCTGTTCGGTGCGGCGACCGACGCGGAGGTCGCGCCCGGCGCCATCCTGATCGGCCGCGACCTCACGCCGAGCCGGTTTCTCGCCATCGACTGGTCGCATGGCGGCGCCATCGCGTTGGCCGAGGGCAGCCCGTCGAGTCATGTCGCCATCCTGGCGCGCTCGCGCGGCGTGCCGATGACCGTGGGCCTCGGCCCGATTCCCGACCGCATCTTCACAGGCGCCATCGTCGATGGCGAGCACGGCCGCCTGCTGCTCGATCCCGACGCCGACGACATGACCGCCTTCGCCGCGGCGCGGACCGCGGCTGCGGCCCGCCGCGCCCAGGAAGCGACAGTTCTCACGCGGCCCGCGTTGACCGCAAACGGCGTCTCCGTCGCGGTACATATCAATGTCGCCGAGCCCGAGCAGCTCGACGCGCTCGATCCGGCGATCTGCGACGGCATCGGTCTCGTGCGGACCGAGTTCCTGTTCAGCCGCCCCGGCGGGCTGCCGGATGAAGCGACGCAGTATCGCGCCTATGCCCGCATCGTCGACTGGGCCGCGGGCCGCCCCGTCACCATCCGCACCATCGACGCCGGCGGCGACAAGCCGGTGCCCGGGCTGACGGAGGATGGCGAATCCAATCCGTTTCTCGGCCTGCGCGGCGTCCGCCTGTCACTCGCCAAACCCGACATTTTCAAGGTGCAGCTGCGCGCACTGGCACGCGCCGCCGTGCATGGCCCGCTCAAGATCATGCTGCCGATGATCACGGTACCGGAGGAAATCACTGCGGCCGCGGCGCTGCTCGATGCAGCCGTCGCCGAGCTGCAGGCGGAAGGCATCGCGGCGCGCCGGCCGCTACTCGGCATCATGGTCGAGGTTCCGGCCGTCGCCGTCGTGCCTGAGCTGTTCAAATCGGCCGCGTTCTTCTCGATCGGCTCCAACGACCTGACACAGTATGTCACCGCCAGCGCCCGCGACGTTGCCGCGGTCGCCGCACTCAACAATCCCGGCCATCCCGCCGTCACGGCGCTGATCCGCCACGTGGTGGACACCAGCCGCAAGCTCGGCCTCGACGTCAGCCTGTGCGGCGACATGGGCGGCGATCCACAGCATCTGCCGGCGCTGATCGGCGCGGGCCTGCGCTCGGTGTCAGTGGCGCCGCCACTGGTCGGACGGGTCAAGCTCGCGTTGCGCGACATCGCGACGGGAGGCCCGGCATGACCGACGACAGCGACGTCGGCGATGCGGTGGCCGGCTACAAGCGGGTGCTGCAGCGCGTACTCGACAACCGCCCGTCCGGCACCCGCGGCCGGCTGGCGCATGCGCTCGGTAAAAATCGGTCGTTCGTGAGCCAGATCACCAATCCGGCCTATGCCACGCCGGTGCCGGCGCAGCACATCGAGACCATTTTCGAGATCTGCCACTTCTCGCCGGAGGACCGGCGGCTGTTCCTCGACGCCTACGCGCTGGCGCATCCGCGCCGCGCGCCGTCGATGGATGACATCCGCCGCACGCGCCAGCACGTGATCTATCTGCCTGATCTCGGCGACGACGACCGCAACCGCGAGCTCGACCAGCTGGTCGGCGAGTTCGTGCAGCGCCTGAGCAAACTGCTGGGCGAGTAATCGTCCGCGACCATCACACACAAAGACGTTCGCCTGAAACGTCCCGGGGAGGACATCATGAAGAAGCTCATCAACGCGCCCGACGCCGTGCTGGCGGAAAGCCTTGACGGCCTCGCCGCCGCCCACGCCGATATTCTCACCCTTGGTGAGGAGCGCAAATTCGTCCGCCGCCGTCATCTCGTCACCGGCAAACCGGCGCTGATCTCCGGCGGCGGCGCCGGACACGAGCCGCTGCATGCCGGGTTCGTCGGCGCCGGCATGCTGGATGCGGCCTGCCCGGGACAGGTGTTCACCTCGCCCACGCCCGACCAGATGATCGCGGCCGCGAGCGCGGTCGACACCGGCGGCGGGGTGCTGTTCATCGTCAAGAACTATGAAGGCGACGTCATGAACTTCGCCATGGCCGCCGAGATGACGGAGAGCAAGAACCTGACGCTGATCGTCGACGACGATGTCGCGGTGGAGAAATCGACGTTCTCGACCGGCCGCCGCGGCGTCGCCGGAACGCTGATCGTGGAGAAGGTGGTCGGCGCGGCGGCGGAAGCCGGCATGCCGCTCGACAGCCTGAAGGCGCTTGGCGAACGGGTCAACGACGCGACACGCTCGATGGGCGTGGCACTGACCAGCTGCACCGTGCCGGCCGCCGGCAAGCCGACCTTCACCCTTGGCGAGGACGAGATGGAGATGGGCGTCGGCATCCATGGCGAGCCCGGCCGCCGCCGCGTCAAGCTGGCGTCGGCCGACCACATCGCCGAGGAGATCGTCGCCGCCATCGCCGGCGACATCCAGCGCACCGGCGACTGCATCCTGCTGGTGAACGGCTTTGGCGGTACGCCGTCGATCGAGCTCTACTTGATGTTCAATGCGGCCCGCAAACAGCTGGAGAAGCACGGCCTGCGTGTCGGCCGCGCGCTGGTCGGCAACTACGTCACCTCGCTGGAGATGGCAGGCTGCTCGATCACGGTGTCGATGCTCGACGACGGGATCGCGAAATACTGGGACGCGCCGGTGCACACGGCCGCACTCAACTGGGGCCAGCGGTCGTAAGGCCGCGATCGCACGAACGCTACGCATCCTCTCATGGTGAGAAGAGCGGCAACGCCGCTCGTCTCGAGCCATGAGGCCACCACAAGCGCCGCCCGGGCCTCATCCTTCGAGACGCCCGCTCCGCGGGCTCCTCAGGATGAGGATCAAAGACCGAGCCGTACGACTAGCTTACTTCGCCGCCTGCTTGCGCAGCGTCGGGCGGATGTTGAACACCCGCAGCCGGCCGAGCCGCAACACCTCGATCTCGAGCGAGCGATCGATCCGGTCACGATCGAGGGTGCGGATCAGGTCGTCGACGCCATTGATCTCCTGACCATCCAGCCGCACCACCACATCGCCCGGCAGCAGACCGGCGCGGGACGCCGCTTCGTTCGGCTCGAGCTGCGCCAGCAGCGCGCCCATCCGGTTGGCGATGCCAGCCAGCACCGCATGCTGACGCGGCACCGGGACGGTCTGCGCCGCGACGCCCACATAGCCACGCCGGACATGGCCGTGGCGGATGATCTCCGACAGTACGAACTGTGCGGTGTTGCTGGCGACCGCAAAGCAGATGCCCTGCGCACCGCTGATGATCGCGGTGTTGATACCGATGACCTCGCCCGCCGACGACACCAGCGGCCCACCGGAATTGCCGGGGTTGAGCGCCGCGTCGGTCTGGATCACGTCCTCGATGGTGCGGCCGCTGACCGAGCGGATCGAGCGCCCGAGCGCCGACACCACGCCGGCGGTCACCGTCGATTCGAAGCCGAGCGGATTGCCGATCGCCACCACCAGCTGGCCGCGGCGCAGGGTCCTGGAATTGCCGAGCGAGGCAAAGTGCAGGTCGCGCGCGCCATCGGCCCGCAGCAACGCAAGATCGGTGTCCGGATCGACGCCGAGCACGCGCGCCTCAGTGCTCATGCCGTCGGCGTCGCTGAGACGGATCTGCCGCGCCATGCCGACCACATGGCTGTTGGTCAGCACGAAGCCGTCGGGCGAGATCACGATTCCCGAGCCGACCCCGCCGCGGCCGCGCGCGCCGGCCTCGGTCGCACGCGTCTCGACGCGCACCACCGCAGGGCCGACCCGCTCGGTGACGTCGATCACGGCGCGCGAGTAGGCGTCGAGCAGCGCATTGTCATTGAGCGCGGCTGCGTCATCGGCCGCCGCGCGCACAGGCCCGGACGCAGCTGCCGCGTCGCCCGCTGCCTGCAGTGAAATGTCCTGAGTGAAGTCCAGCATCGCACGATACCTCGGCTTCACAGATGGTGGCCCTGCGAGCTGCTCGCAAGTAGCTCAGGCCCCGACCGTCGGCAGGGGGGCCGCCAGCCAGTCGAGGAGCCCGGCGTTCTCCTCACGCGGATAGGTGTGGCTGAGATCCTCGATCTCGCGATAGCTGACATTGGCGCCTGCCGCCGTCAGCGCCTGCCGCGCGCCGCGGGCGATCTCCACCGGGAACATCCAGTCGAGCGCACCATGGGTAATGCGGATCGGCAGGCCGTGCAGCCGTTCGGCATCTGCCGCCTGCGCCATCAGCGGGTGGAACGAGGCAGCGACCGGGGCCAGATGGGTGAACGGCGATGCCGGCTCCAGCCCGCTGACATAGCTGAACGTACCGCCGTCGCTGAGGCCAGTGAGCAGCAGCCGCTGCGGATCGACGGCCCAGCGCGCACGGACGAAGGCCAGGATGCGCGCCAGATTGGGCGTGTCCGGATCTTCGCCCATCAGCGCCCAGGTGGGGCCGACCGCGGTCGGCGTGACCAGGATGGCGCCGCGGCTGCGCGCATCGCGCAGCCAGCTCCACAGGAAGGCGCGGCCATGACCGCTGCCGCCATGCAACGCCATCACCAGCGGCCAGGCGCGGTCCGGCGTGTAGTATTCCGGGACATACAGCGAGAAACCGCCGCGATCGCGAAACCCGTTCTCCGCATGCATCACACCGGTATCGTCGCGCTTGCCGGCCTGCGCGAAGCGGGCCTGCAGAGCCGCGTCCTCGCGCAGCTGCGGATCGATGAAGAAGTCATGGATCGGCGCGAGGTCTGTCAGCGGATAGAGCGCCTCCTGGGCGCGGGGCAGCTGCCGCAGCGCGCGGAATACCATCCTCAGGCTGTCCGTCTCGCCCGGTGCGGCGCGCAATCCGGCGAAGGCGGCCAGCACCGCTTCTCCCGCCACACGCAACTGGGTGGCGACCACCGCCATGTCCGCAGGCCACGCGGCGAGGCGCGGCAGAGCCTCCCGCAACGCCGCTTCGGGCGTGCCGACCGCCTCGAGCACCGCACCGAAATCCGGCGGATGGAAATGACGCGCCACCAGGCCAAGCCCGTCCAGCGACCGCAGCAGCGGCGGCAGCAGGGCGACGAGATCGTCCAGTCGGGCCTTGTCCATGCCGCTCACTCCGTCGGGATGCGTGCCGTCACCGACCGTATCCCGCCGCGCCGCGCTTGCCCATGCATGCCAGCCATGACGATCGATTGCGTCGAGGTCGATTGCCGCTACAATGGCCGGATTGATTTTCAACGCCCCGCGCTGGGGCCGCTTTGCACAAGGCCGTCGACCCCCTTCATGACTCCCACGCGCAAAGGCAAACGCCGCATCGTCACGCTGAAGCAGGTGGCGGAACTCGCCGGCGTCCACGCTTCCACCGTTTCCCGCGCGCTCAATCCATCGACCCGTTCGATGGTGATGCCCGCCGTGGTCGAGAGGGTGGTGAAGGCGGCGAACAATCTCGGCTACCGTCCCGATCCGGTGGCGGCGAGCCTGCGCACCGGCCGCTCGGCGCTGGTCGGCATCCTGGTGCCCGATATCGCCAATACCGTGTTCGCCCCGATCCTGAGCGGCGCCAGTGAACGATTGTCAGCCCAGGGCTACTCGGTGATTCTCGCCGATGTCGGCAACGACGAGAGCAAGCAGATCGATCTCGTCACCGGCCTGATGGCGCGGCGAGTCGACGGCCTGATCCTCGCGACCGTCAGCCGCGACGACCCTCTCGTCGCCTACTGCGTCGAGCAGGATCTGCCGGCGGTGCTGGTCAACCGCGCCGAGACGCAATCGCGCCTGTCGTCCGTGGTGTCCGATGATACGCTCGGCATGAAGATGGCGGTCGATCATCTTGTCGAGCTCGGCCATCGCCGCATCGCCCACCTCGCCGGTCCGGCACGGCACTCGACCGGCTTCCTGCGCCGCCGCGGCTTCACGGCAGCCATGACCGCCAATGGCCTCGACGCCGACGCGGCGCCCTGCGAGAACGCCGACGCTTTCGCCCGCGGCGCCGGCGCCGCGGCGATGCGCCAGTTGCTCGACACCTCGCCCGACATCACCGCCGTCGTCGCTGCCAACGACCTGCTGGCGCTCGGCGCCTATGACGCGCTGCGCGAGCGCGGCATCAGCTGCCCCGGCGACATCTCGGTCATCGGCCACAACGACATGCCGCTGGTCGACATGGTCGAGCCGGCGCTGACCACGATCCGCATCAGCCATCGCGAGATGGGACGGCAGTCGGCCGACCTGTTGCAGCAGGCGATCGAGCAGCACGACGTGCCGGTGCGCACCATCGTGCTGCCGCCGCAGCTTGTCGTGCGCCGCTCGACGGCGGCGCCGCGCATGCGCGGCTGATCGCGGCCGTCAGCGCGCTCGTGCGGGCGCGGTCATGGCGTCCGCCCGGAACAGGCGGCCGAGCTGCTCCGGTGTCAGCAGCTTCTCTTCCAGCAGAATGTCGGCAACGCGGCGGTTCTGCGCCAGCGCCAGCTTGGCGACCCGCGAGCAGACCTCATAGCCGAGTGTCGGCACCAGCGCGGTGACGAGCCCGATCGAGTTATCGAGCAGTGCCTTGCAGCGCTCTTCATCGACCTCGATGCCATTGACGCATTTGCGCGTCAGCGTGCCGACGGCGGCGGTCAGCGTGCGGATCGACGACAGGATGCAATAGCCGATGGTCGGCTCGAACGCATTGAGCTGCAACTGTCCGCCCTCGGCGCACATGGTGACCGTGAGATCATGGCCGATCACCATGAACGCGACCTGGTTCACCACCTCCGGGATCACCGGGTTGACCTTGCCGGGCATGATCGACGATCCCGCCTGCACCGCCGGCAGGCGGATTTCGGCAAAACCGGCCCGCGGCCCGCTCGACAGCAGGCGCAAGTCGTTACAGATCTTCGACAGCTTGACCGCGACGCGCTTGAGCACCCCGGAGAACAGCACGAACGCGCCCATGTCGGACGTCGCCTCGATCATGTTGCTGGCCGGCACCATCGGCTGCTGCGACGAGCGCGCCAACTCCTCGATCGCCAGCGCCGCATAGCGCGGGTCGGCATTGATGCCGGTGCCGATCGCGGTGGCGCCGAGGTTGACCTCGCGGAACAGCGCCGCCGCCTCGCGGATGCGCTGGACGTCCTCCTTGATCGTGGCGAAGAAGGCATCGAACTCCTGCCCCACCGTCATCGGCACCGCATCCTGCAACTGGGTGCGGCCGATCTTGAGCACGCCGCCGAACTCCACCGCCTTGGACTTGAACGCGAACGCCAGCTCTTCCAGAGCGTCGATCAACGGACCGGACGCGAAGATGATGCCAAGCCGCAGCGCCGTCGGATAGGCGTCGTTGGTCGACTGGGACATGTTGACATCGTCGTTCGGGTGCAACGCGCTGTAGTCGCCCCTGGACCGTCCCATCAGCTCGAGCGCGACGTTGGCGATCACCTCATTGGCGTTCATGTTGGTCGACGTGCCGGCGCCGCCCTGCACGGCATCGACGACGAACTGGTCGTGGAAGCGCTTCTCCCGGGCGATGAGATCGCAGGCGCGATCGATCACCGCCGCCTTGTCGGGCGCGAGATAGCCGAGCCGGCGATTGGCGCGGGCCGCCGCCTGCTTCACCAGCGCCAGCGCCCGCACGAAATCCGGAAAGTGCCCGACCGGCACGCCGGTGATCGGGAAATTCTCGACCGCACGCAAAGTGTGAACGCCCCAATAGGCGCTCTCTGGCACCTCGGCGTCGCCGAGCAGATCATGCTCGCGCCGGGTGGCGACGCGGTTGATCTCGATGGAGCGCGTCGTCGCAACCTCCACCGTATCGGGACCCGTCGTTTCAGCCGTCATCGTCATTCCTTTCGATCCATCATCGCCGGGGGGACGCATGTCTCCCCCTGTCGTGATCACGTGCGCCCGTCGCCGCCGGAACGCTCCAGCGACCACGGCAATTGCTCATCGCCGCGGAACACCATGACTTCATCGTCGCCGACAGGAATCGACAGCGGCACCGGGCCCGGCCGGCGCACCAGCGTGGTGGTGCCATCGTTGAGCGGCAGGCCATAGAACGTCGCGCCATTGACCGAACAGAAGGCCTCGAGCCGATCGAGCGCGCCTTCCTCGTCGAACACCTGGGCGTAGGTCTGCAGCGCGGTGGCGCCGACGAACACGCCGGCGCAGCCGCAGGCCGCTTCCTTGGCGCGCGAGGGATGCGGCGCGGTATCGGTGCCGGCGAAGAAGCAGCCGGCGCCGGATGTCGCCGCACGGCGCAGCGCGAGGCGATGATGTTCGCGCTTGGCGACCGGCAGACAGTAGAGATGCGGCCGCAGGCCGCCCTGGAAAAGCGAGGTGCGGTTGATCACCAGATGGTGAGGCGTGATGGTCCCGGCCGCGCGCCCTGCGTGCGCCGTCACGATCGCCACCGTCTCTTCGGTCGTGACGTGCTCGACCACGACCTTGAGCGCCGGATGATCGCGCAGCAGTGGCAGCAGCTGCGTCTCCATGAAGACCGCCTCGCGATCGAACACGTCGACGGCCGGGTCAGTCGCCTCGCCATGGATCAGCACCGGCATGCCGATGCGCTGCATGCGCTCCAGCACCGGCCGCAATCCCTTGATGTCGGTCACGCCATGATGTGCGTTGGTGGTGGCGCCCGCCGGATAGAGCTTGGCCGCGACCCACACCTTCTCGGCATAGCCACGCGCGATCTCGTCCGGCGACGTCGCGTCGGTGAGATAGCAGGTCATCAGCGGCTGGAAGTCACTGTCCGGCCCCCGCGCGGCCAGGATGCGCGAACGGTAGGCGTCCGCGGCGGCGACCGTGGT
The DNA here is from genome assembly GCF_018131225.1 of Bradyrhizobium sp. U87765 SZCCT0048. GTDB lineage: Bacteria > Pseudomonadota > Alphaproteobacteria > Rhizobiales > Xanthobacteraceae > Bradyrhizobium_A. The sequence goes on from NZ_JAFCMM010000002.1 coordinate 1,019,584, forward strand.
CACCGGCGGCACCAGATTGGGCATGATCACACCGCGGGCGAACTGCGCCGCCGTGAACGGCAGCACCGCACGCAGCATGTTGCCGTCCCGCAGGTGCACATGGAAATCGTCAGGGCGGCGGATGGTGATACGGTCGGCTGCAGCCGCACGGCGAGCCGCGAGATCGAACAACGCTTCGGTTGTCATGGCTACCCCTCCGCAACCGCACTTCGCGCATGCGCCGGACACCGCCCGGCGCGCACATCTCGTGGCAAACCCCGCTCCCACGGAAGGGAAGCCGGGTGAAAAACCTCGAAACAGTCGATCGCCATGTCGGTCAAGATGGGCAGCAATGCCGGAAGATCAGGCCGCCAAAATACGGGATTGGCATCGTTTGATCCAGAGTGAACCGCACACGATTTATTGCATTGTTGCGGTTGTGCATCTGCGGCGACCAAACGTCGCGATCGAAAGCCCGTGGCAGGTTTGCCAACGCTGCGGCTCGTCGCCGCCGCGGCCTTATGATAGAGTGCGCTGCAAACAGGAGAGCCCCGATGGCCTCGTTGACCGAGTGGACCGTCCCGCAAGCCGCTCAGCCGCGCACTGACGATTACGATTTCGACCTCGAGCAAGCGCTGGCCGCCGTCGTCGGACTCCATTCCATCATTCCCCCCGATGCCTTCACCGCCGAAGTGCTCGGCACCGAGCGCGTCGGCAACGGCGTGGTGATCGGCGATGGCCTCGTGCTCACCATCGGCTACCTGATCACCGAAGCGGAAACGGTGTGGCTGCACATGGGCGATGGCCATGTGGTGGAAGGCCATGCGCTAGGCTTCGATCAGGACACCGGCTTCGGCCTCGTGCAGGCGCTGGGAGCGCTCGACATCGCGCCGCTGGCGCTCGGCGTGTCGTCCGCCACCGATATCGGCGATCGCGTGGTGATCGGTGGCGTCGGCGGCCGCACCCGCTCGGTCGCGGGACGCATCGCGGCCAAGGAAGGCTTTGCCGGCTATTGGGAGTATGCACTCGACGAAGCGATCTTCACCCATCCGGCGCATCCCAACTGGGGCGGCACCGGACTGATCTCGGCACATGGCGAGCTACTCGGCATCGGATCGCTTCAGGTCGAGCGCGAGCGCAAGGGCAAGAACGAACATCTCAACATGGTCGTGCCGATCGACCTGCTCAAGCCGACGCTCGACGACCTGCGCCGCTTCGGCCGGGTCAACAGGCCGGCGCGCCCCTGGCTCGGGCTGTATGCGACGGAGATCGAGGACAACATCGTCATCGTCGGCATTGCCGCGAAAGGGCCGGCATCGCGTGCCGAACTTCGCGTCGGCGACGTGATCGTCGCGATCAAGGGCGTGAAGGTATCCGGGCTCGCCAGCTTCTACCGCGAGCTGTGGGCGCTCGGCTCGGCCGGCGTCGATGTGCCGCTGACACTCTACCGCGACGGTGTCACCTACGATGTCGAGGTAAAGTCATCGGACCGCGCCCGCTTCCTCAAGCAACCGCGGCTGCACTGAGCCGCGACGACCTGTTCGAAGCAACAGGCCGCTGCGCTGCGGGCGCGCTCTGCGCCTGCCGGCGAGCGAACACGCCATTGGCGAAGAGTAGCGCTGAAGCATCGCGGTCTCCGACCGGCTCAGGCAAACACGTTGTTGTCGCGCACGATCACCGCAAAGCGATCCGACAGTTCGACCAGCGCGACCTCGTGAACGACATCCGCCGGGATTTCGCCACCGCGTCCGTCGGGCAGCGCGCGTGTGGCACAGCTGCCGGCATCAATGGTGACGCGAAAGCCGAGATCGAGTGCGGCGCGCGCCGTCGAGCTGACGCACATATGGGTCATCAGGCCGACGATGACGATGTCCTTGCGCCCGGTCGCGGCGAGGCGTGTCTGCAGGTCGGTCCCGGCGAATGAGTTAGGCAGCGCCTTCTCGATCACCGCTTCACCGGCTTGCGGCGTCAGTTCGGAGACGATCTGGCCGCGCGGTGCTTCGCGGTCGAACAGGCCGCCGGCCTTACCCTTGTGCGCGATGTGAAAGACCGGAGCTCTGGCCCGACGCGCCGCGGCGAGCACGCGGGCGGCGCCGGTGACGGCGCCGCTTGCGCCCGGCAGCGCGATCGGCCCGGACAGGTATTCGTTCTGCAGGTCGATCAGCACCAAGCTGGCATCACTCAGCCTGGCAGGCGAAAGGTCTGCCCCGGCGAGTTCGAGCAGGGTTTTTGCTGCGGTCATCATTCATTCCCTTTCCTCAAAATTCCGATCCGGTGAATATAACGGCCTGCCTCGCGGCATTCACGCAGGACTCCTGCAGCCACTGGCTGCAAATTTGCAGGCAGATGGCGGCCGTGCTAGCGAGGCGCATGACCGGCCCCGACCTCAACTGGGACGACCTGCGCATCATCGCCGCGGTGAAGGACGAAGGCACGTTCGCCGGCGCCAGCGCCCACCTGCGCATCGACGAGACCACGGTGGCGCGCCGGCTGGCCCGCATCCAGCGCGCCCTCGGCGTGCGGCTGTTCGAGGCCGCCGACGGCCTGCGCAAGCCGACGCCGCAGTGCGAGCGGATTCTCCGCCATATCAGCGACATGGCGCTGCAGGTCGCGAAGATCGGCCAGATCGGCGACAGCGTGCCCGACCTCGCCGGCCGTCTGCGCATCGCCTGCACCAATGGCATCGCCGAACAGATCCTCGCACCACGGCTGGCGCCGTTCCTGGCGCAGCATCCCGGCCTCGCCATCCAGCTGCTGTCGTCGAGCGAGAACGTGCAGTTCTCGCGCTGGCAGGCCGACATCGCCATTCGCCTGCGCAAGCCGGACAAGGGCGACTTCACCATCGCCAGACTGTCGGACATGCGGCTGTACTTCATCGAGCCGGCGACCGGAATCGACACGCCGGTCGTCTGCGCCTACCCGCCCGAACTCGACCAGATTCCCGAAAGCCAGTTTCTCAAGACCAGGGGCCTGCAGCAGCAGGCTCGCTGCGTCACCGACAACATCCGGGTCATCCACACGCTGCTGCTCAGCCATCGCGCGGTCGGCGTGCTGCCGGACTATCTCTGCGCCGACCTGCGCGCCGACAAGCGCCTGAAGGCGACGTCGCTGCCCAGGCGTCGCGAGATCTGGCTGCTGCTGCAAAACCACCTCAGGCAGGATCGCGCCGCCCGTGTGGTCATCGACTGGGTCCGGGAGTGCTTCCAGCACAAGGACCAGCCGTGACGCCGCAGGCTCGCAGGCCCTCTGCAGGCCCGCCGACGCAGACAATTCGATTCAAATCGACCGGCCCGGCTTAGCCGCGTGACAAATCCTCCATGGGAGGAACGGCCTCGTTGTCCATGCGAGGTTCATGATGTTGCGCGCAGCGCTGTTTCGCCCTGTCCTTTGTGCCGCGATCGCGCTGGCGTGCCTCACCTGCACGGCGCGCGTCGGCGCGGCCGCCGGCCTCTATGTCAAGGTCGGCGCGCCCACGTCGACGCCGCCGATCGGATGGGTGCAGTTCTGCCAGACCTATTCCGGAGAGTGTGACACGCAGCCGCTGCCGCCACGCGACATCGTCCTCACCGACGAGGCCCTGCACGACCTCGGGCGTCTCAACGCCTTCGTCAACCGCACCATCAGGCCGATGACCGACCGGGAGCACTACGGCATGGTGCAATGGTGGCGCTATCCCGACGACGGCGCCGGCGCCTGCCACAGCTATGCGCTGCTCAAGCGCCGCCTGCTGATCCAGGCCGGCTGGCCGCGCCAGGCGCTGCTGATGACCATCGTCCGCCAGACGAATGGCGAGGGGCATGCGGTGCTCACGGTCAAGACCGATCGCGGCGAGTACATTCTCGACAACATGACCGACGAGATCTTGCCGTGGTCGCAGACATCCTACGGCTTCCACAAGCGCCAGTCGCAGGACGATCCGAACCAGTGGGTGTGGCTCGAGGAAGCCCGTGCCGACATGGCAACGGCTTCCCCGCGCACACGCTGAAGCGTTATCGAGCGCAGCGGCAACTGCGCTCGCGCCTTAGGGCGTCGTGCTGTCGACGTGCAGGTCGATGCCCGGGCGATCCCGGATGGTCGACACCGCCGCGAGCGAAATGATCGACAGGATCATGATATAGACGCCGATCGCCCATGAGCTGCCGTACACGCCGATGATCCATTGTGCGATCATCGGTGCGAATGCGCCGCCGAGAATGGCGCCAAGCGCGTAGCCCACCGACACGCCGGAGTAACGCACCTTCGCCGGATAGAGTTCGGCATAAAGCGCCGCCTGCGGTCCATAGGACAGCCCGAGGCCCATGGTCAGCCCGACCGCCGCGACGAAGAACAACAGGATGTTCCTGGTGTCGATCAGGAACCACATCGGCACAGCCCACAGCACCAGGATGGCGTAGCCGACCTGGAAGGTGCGCACGCGGCCCCAGCGATCGCCGAGCACGCCGCCGGCGAGGGTGAAGACGAACCAGCTCACCGCGCCGAGCGTCGAAACCAGCAGCACCTGGTCCGCCGGCATCTTCAGCGTGTTCAGCCCGTAACTGATCATGAACGCAATGAAGATGTAGCCCGCGGCGTTGTTGGCCATGAACACCAGCGCGGTACGGAAGATCTCGGCGCTGTGGTTGCCGAACAGATCGCGCAGCGGCGCCGAGGATTCCTTCTGGCGGCGGATCATCTCGGCGAACACCGGCGATTCCTCGACCGAGCGGCGGATGACGGCGCCGATCACGATCAGCACGATCGAGAACAGGAACGGGATGCGCCAGCCCCACTCGGCGACGGCCGACTTGCCGAGCGTGGTGGTCAGGATCCACAGCACGCCGGTGGCGAGAATCATGCCGATCGGCGTGCCGATCTGCGGGAACGAGCCGAAGAAACTGCGCCGGTGCGCCGGTGCGTGCTCGACGGCCATCAGCGCCGCGCCGCCCCACTCGCCGCCGGCCGAAAATCCCTGCAGCACACGCATCAGGATCAGCAGCGCCGGCGCCCACGCGCCGATCTGGGCATAAGTCGGCAACACGCCGATCGCGGCGGTCGCCACGCCCATCAGCACCAGCGTCATCACGAACATCGCGCGGCGGCCGAGCCGGTCGCCGAGATGGCCGCACAGAACGGCGCCGAGCGGCCGGAACAGGAACGACAGGCCGATGGTCGCGAACGACACGATCTGGGCGAGCAGCGGATTGTTCTGGACCATCGGCCCGAAGAACTGCGGCCCGAACACGAGGCCGGCGGCCTGCGCGTAGACGAAGAAGTCGTACCATTCGATGGTGGTGCCGACGAGGGTCGCGACCAGCACGCGCTTTTCGTCCGCGCTTACCCCCACAGCCCCGCCGCGGCCCGGCGCCGCAGCCACATAGGTTTCCATGACGTCCCTCCCGAAGTGTTCTTGTGGCGATCGGGACGGCCAGCCGGCGCGCGCCGGCGGCGCGACGCTTCGCCACACCTGACGCAAAAGGTATATTGGTGTGACTACATCTGGCAAACGCATGCATGGCATGCACTTTGCCCCCTGCAGGCTGCCGAAGCGAACGCGACAAGCTCACCCGACGCCGCCCAAGCGGCTGGGAAATAACGACTTTTAGAAAAAGAGCGACTGGGGCAAAAAAAGATTCAAAAAAATCCGACCCGATGTCGATCTGGCCGTTGCCCGCTCGTCGTGAAGGCAGGACGGCCATCACGGCCGCCACAAACGAAGGAGACGACACATGCGCGTGATGGTGCTGGTCAAGGCGACCAAAGACAGCGAATCCGGCACGTTGCCCTCGGCCGAACTTCTCGAGGCCATGGGCAAATTCAACGAGCAACTGATCAATGCCGGCATCATGCTGATCGGCGACGGCCTCAAGCCATCGTCAAACGGCAAGCGGATCGCCTTCGACGGCCCGAGCCGCGCGGTGATCGACGGCCCGTTCGCCGAGACGCGTGAGCTGGTGGCGGGTTTCTGGATCTGGCAGGTCAAGGACCTCGACGAGGCAGTGGAGTGGGCGAAGCGCTGCCCCAACCCGATGCCCGGCCCGGGCGAGCTCGAGATTCGCCCATTGTACGAGGTTGCCGATTTCAGCGACGTGATCACGCCCGAGCACGCCGAACGAATCCACAACCACCGCCAGAATACGCCCGGCTACTGATGGTTCCGGTCGCCGCCGCCGCTTGTCCCGCCTGCGGCCTTGCCGTAAGCGAGACGGGTGGCGGCGACCGAGACCCATCGTGCGATCGAGACCGTATTCCGGATCGAGCAGGCCCGGCTGATCGCCGGTCTCGCCCGGATGGTTCGCGACGTCGACCGCGCCGAGGAACTGGCGCAGGACGCCCTGGTCACCGCGCTCGCGGAATGGCCAAGGAGCGGCATCCCGACCAATCCCGGCGCCTGGCTGATGGCGACCGCCAAGCGGCGGGCCATCGATGGCTTCCGCCGCGACACCATGCTGGCGCGCAAGCATGCGGAGATCGGCCGCGATCTCGACGACGCCACCGTTGACCATGTCGAACAGCTCGATGCCGCCCTCGACGACGATCTCGGTGACGAGCTGCTCGGTCTGATCTTCACGGCGTGCCACCCGGCGCTGTCGCCGGAGGCGCGCGCGGCGCTGACCTTGCGCCTGATCGGCGGTCTCACCACCGACGAGATCGCCCGCGCCTTTCTGATGAACGAAACCACGATCGCCCAGCGCATCGTCAGGGCGAAGAAGACGCTGGGACAGGCGCGCCCGACCTTCGCGGTGCCGGCGGGCGAGGAGCGCCGCGACCGCCTCGCTTCGGTGATGGAGGTGATCTATCTCATCTTCAACGAAGGCTATGCCGCGACAGCCGGCGACGACCTGATCCGCCCGGCGCTGTGCAGCGAGGCGCAGCGCCTCGGCCGCATCCTCGCCGGCCTGATGCCCGACGAGCCTGAGGTGTTGGGCCTGCTGGCACTGATGGAGATCCAGGCCTCCCGCCTCGCCACACGCACCGCACCGGACGGCGCGTTCATTCCCATCACGGCACAGAACCGCGCCCGCTGGGACCGCCTGCTGATCGGTCGCGGCTTTACGGCGCTCGCGCGAGCCAAGGCGCTCGGCGGCGCTGACGGTCCCTATGCGCTGCAGGCGGCGCTGGCGGCATGCCACGCCCGCGCGCCGCGCGCTGAAGATACCGACTGGGCGGAGATCGCCGCGCTCTACGATCGCCTGCGCGTGGTGCGGCCCTCGCCGGTGGTCGATCTCAACCGCGCCATCGCCCACAGCATGGCGTTCGGTCCCGAGGCTGGCCTTGTGCTGCTCGATACGCTCGACCGTGCCGACGCGCTGGCCGGCTACGCACCACTGCCGGCGGCGCGCGGCGACATGCTGTTCCGAGCCGGCCGGCTGGCGGAAGCGAAGGAGGCGTTCACCGGTGCGGCCGCCCTCACCCGCAATGCCCGCGAGCGCGATTTCCTGCTCGGCCGCGCGGCGGCCTGCGATCGCTGACAGGCGCCGATAGCCCTCGCTCAGCGCGGCGTCTGCCGCGCGGCCCACGCCGCATAGAGATCCGCGTCCCCTTCGGGCCGCACCGGAACGTAGCGGATCGTCATCGATTGTTCGGCGAACGGTTTGGCAAGATCGGCATAGATCGCCGCGGTCGACAGGCCGACCGGCGCGCCGTCGTCGTTCGAATAGGCATAGTAGACCTCGTTGACGCCGGCGAGACGCATCGCCGCCATGCACATCGGGCACGGATGGCCGCTGGCATAGACCGCGGCTCCGGCGAGGCTGGGCGAACCGAGCTTGTGGCTCGCGGCACGGATCGCCATCAGTTCGGCATGTGCCGTCGGGTCGTTGGTCGTGAGAATCTCATTGACGCCGGTCGCGACGACCTCGCCGTCCTTGACCAGCACGGCTCCGAACGGCCGGCCTCCGGCCTCCATATTGGCCCGCGCCAGCCGAATGGCCTCACGCAGATGCTGTTCGGTTTCGCTCATGATCGTCTCCCTCGAGTACGGGACCGCAACGCGGCCATCGGACACCGTCTTGTATCGGGATCGGCCGTCGCGCTCCAGCGAGCCATGACCTCTCGAACGCTAGCCGAGGACGACACCCTTTTCGGCGAGATACGCCAGCAGCCAGGCCTCGTCACGGAACACTTCGGCCTGGAAGCCGGCCTGCCGCGCGCCGTCGACATTCGCCGGCATGTCGTCAAAGAAGATCGAGCGGCCGGGATTGATCCCCGCGCGTGCGGCGACGACCTCGAACGATCGCAGCGACGGCTTTTCATGGCCGATGAGATGGCTGAGGAAAGCGTCGTAGCCGCCAAGCTCGCCGTTCGACGCGGCGAGGATGAAATCCCAATGCTCCTGATTGGTGTTGGAGAAGATCACGATTCGATTGTGCCGCGACAGCCGGCCCAGCACCGTCACCATGGATGGGTCGACCGCCAGATGGCAGCACCAGTCATCCACGAACACGGACCACGGCGCATCGTAGCCAGCCTCGGTCCTGAGCTGATCGTGGAAATCGCGGATCGGCGTGCCGATGCCCCAGCCGCTGCCGCGGCTGAACAAGGCGACCACCTCGTCACGGCCCCATGCCGGCGCGCAGCGCGACGCCAGACGCTCGAACAGCACGGCATTGTCATGGCGGACGACGACACCGCCGAGATCGAAGACGAGGGCTTCAAAGGGAGAGGACGACATTGTGGCCGGACTCGCGGACGTGGACACGGCCTGCGGCGCGCACCCGATGCCTGGGCGACCGTAAGGACCGCGGCCGGCAAAGTCGAGGCGCGGGCGCCGGGCCGGATCGGCTTGCGGACCGGGGCGATCGGCCCCGCCGGGACCGGCCGGGGACGGGAATGGCTCGCTGCGGAACCCGCCTGCCCCTTTCACGTCACATTCTGGTTGGTTGAATTCGGCCGCCCGCGGTCTTATGCGTGTCGCCATGAACACCGCCATTGCCGCCGCCAAGCCGCTGAATTCCTGGCCCCGCCACCAGGCGCACCCCGGGACGCCGGCTCCATTCCTGCCGATGAGCCGCGCCGAGATGACGGCGCTCGGCTGGGATGCCTGCGACATCGTGCTGGTGACCGGCGATGCCTATGTCGACCATCCGAGCTTCGGCATGGCGATCATCGGCCGCCTGCTCGAGGCCCAGGGCTTTCGGGTCGGCATTATCTCCCAGCCCGACTGGCACTCGGCCGAGCCGTTCAAGGCGCTGGGCAAGCCGCGGGTGTTTTTCGGCGTTACCGGCGGCAACATGGACTCCATGGTCAACCGCTACACGGCGGATCGCCGGCTGCGCCATGACGACGCCTACACGCCCGGTGGCGAAGGCGGCAAGCGGCCGGACCGCTGCACTCTCGTGTACGCCCAGCGCTGCCGCGAGGCATTCAAGGACGTGCCGGTGGTGCTCGGCGGCATCGAGGCGTCGCTGCGCCGCATCGCCCACTACGACTACTGGTCCGACAAGGTGCGCCGCTCGGTGCTGGCCGACGCCAAGGCGGACATCCTGCTCTATGGCAACGCCGAGCGCGCCGTCGTCGAGGTGGCGCACCGCCTCGCGGACGGCGAGAGCCCGCGTGACCTTGCATCGATCCGCGGCACCGCGCTGTTCCGCCGCGTCCCCGAGGGCTACACCGAGCTGCATGCCGACGACCTCGATTCCGCCGACGAAGGTGCGGCGCGCCATCGCGGCGACACCGTGATCCGCCTGCCGGCATGCGAGCAGGTCGAACAGGACCGCGAGGCCTATGCCCGCGCCTCGCGCGTGCTGCACCGGGAGAGCAATCCCGGCAACGCGCGGCCGCTGGTGCAGCGCCATGGCGACCGCGACCTGTGGCTCAACCCGCCGCCGATCCCGCTGACCACCGAGGAGATGGACGGCGTCTACGACCTGCCCTACGCCCGCGCGCCGCATCCGTCCTACGGCGACGCCAAGATCCCGGCGTGGGAGATGATCAAGTTCTCGGTGACAATCATGCGCGGCTGCTTCGGCGGCTGCACATTCTGCTCGATCACCGAGCACGAGGGCCGCATCATCCAGAATCGCTCCGAGGGCTCGATCCTCCGCGAGATCGAACGCATCCGCGACAAGACGCCGGGCTTCACCGGCGTGATCTCGGACATTGGCGGCCCGACCGCCAACATGTACCGCATGGCGTGCAACGACCCGAAGGTCGAGGCCGCATGCCGGCGGCCATCCTGCGTCTTCCCCGAGATCTGCCCGAACCTCAACACCTCCCACGATGACCTGATCCGCCTCTATCGCAAGGTGCGCGAGGTGCAAGGCGTCAAGAAGGTGATGGTCGCCTCCGGCGTGCGTTACGACCTTGCGGTGAAGAGCCCGGAATACGTCAAGGAGCTCGTCACCCATCATGTCGGCGGCTATCTCAAGATCGCGCCCGAGCACACCGAGCGCGGCCCGCTCGACAAGATGATGAAGCCGGGCATCGGCACCTATGACCGCTTCAAGGAAATGTTCGATGCCGCCGTGCAGCAGGCGGGCAAGAAATATTTCCTGATCCCCTATTTCATCGCGGCGCATCCCGGCACCACCGACGAGGACATGATGAACCTCGCGCTGTGGCTCAAGAAGAACCGCTACCGCGCCGACCAGGTGCAGACCTTCCTGCCCTCGCCGATGGCGACCGCGACCGCGATGTACCACACCGGCGTCAACCCGTTGCGCGGCGTGCGCCATGGCGGCAGCGACGAGGTCGAGACGATCAAGGGGCTGCGCCAGCGCCGCCTGCACAAGGCATTCCTGCGCTACCACGATCCCGACAACTGGCCGCTGCTGCGCGAGGCGCTCAAGGAGATGGGCCGCGCCGACCTGATCGGCTCACGCCCCGACCAGCTCGTACCCGCCCATCAGCCGCCCGGCACCGGCAAGGCTGCCGGCACCCGCCGCCCCATCCGCGACGGCGGCGGCAGCAAGACGCAGCGCTTCACCACCAAGGGCGTGCGCATCAGGAAGTGACGCCGCTGGCGTCGGCGAGTGCCGACCGGCCAAGGCAAGAAGGGGGCACGCCTGCCTTGGCCTCGCGGCTTCCCGACCGGCGTGTCCAGCCGGCCGGGTGGTCGGTGCCGCGTGTCGTCACCAGCTGAAGCGCGCGCCACCCGACAGCTGATGGCTTTCGGCGTTGCGGCGGAACTCGCCGTTGTAGGCGGCGAACAGCCGGAAGTTGTCGTTCCACCAGCCGGAGAGCTTGGCGCCGACGACGGCCGCATCGCGGCCGGGCTGCGCGGCCGCGACCGTGAAGGTCTCGTCGAGCAGCGCAGCCTCGCTGACCAGCGTGGTGTCACGCAGGTCATGCGCCCAGGCGAGCTTCACTTCCGGCACGATGGTGACGCCGTCGGTCGTGCGCAGCCGTGCGCTCAGCGCGACGCCGGCGGTCGTGGTCAGCTTGTCGTAGGTCTGTGCGGCATAGACCAGCCCGAACGGCAACTGGCTTTCGCTGTAGCCGTCGCGGCGGAAGCCCTGCCAGTTGATCCCGGCGAACGGCTTCAGCGTCACATTCGTCGCCAGCGGAATGCGATAGCCCGCTTCCAGCGAGGTGGCGACGCCGACACCATTGGTGCTGCCCTGCAGCGACGACGACGTCAGCAGGATCTGCCGGTTGGAGGTCATCTGGCTCGGACCGGCGGCGACACGCACGTCGACCACGGCCGCGCCCGGCGTCCAGCTCGCGTAGAGCGCGCCCGCATAGGTATCGGACGTGCCGCGGATGTCGGTGCTGGTCGCGGTGGTGCGCGCATAGCCGAAGGCGCCGCCGGCGGTCAGGTTCGCCGAGAACTGCCGATCGGCGCCGACCGTGAAGCCGCCACTCGCGGTCTTCGATCCGGCGAGCTCGCCGGCATCGCCGACCCGGCTGCTGCGGCCGAAGCCCTGGCCCCAGACGCTCCAGCCGTTCTGCACGCGCTCCGACGGCGCGATGCTGGCGAAGGCATTGGCCGCCGAACCGGTCTCGGCGCTGACGACGCCACGGCCGGCATAGGACAGCGCGAACGACTGCGCGGCGCCGGCCTGGCCCGGCTCGGCACCGAGCAGCAGCATGCCCTGACGATCACCGATCGTGCCCATGATGCCCGAGAACGCCTGCAGCGACGCGCTGGCAATCGCCGGCTGGCCGGGGCCGCCGAGTTGCGACAGCGCCTTGTCATACTGCTCTTCCGTGTCGAGATTGTAGAGCGCATCGAACAGCGCCTTCTCGCCAGACCCCGGCATCACGCCGGACGCGACACGGTCATGGTCGAGAATCCTGGCGACCGCGACCCGCGGCGCATCGCGCGGCCCGGCGCTGACAAGCCCGCTGAAGCTGAGCGGCGTCACCGCCAGTGTGATCGAGGTGGGGCTGTAGATCAGATCGAAGCGGCCGTTGGCCGGCAGGCCCGACGTCGGCTGCACCAGCGTCGAGAACGTGCCGGCCGTACGCGCGCCGTTCTGCGCCTGCACGAACGCGAACTCGGTGCCGATCGCGGGCGTATAGTTGCTGACCGTGCCGACGCTGCCACGCAGCACCGGTGTGACGGTGCCGGCGGCATAGAACACGTTGCCGGCGCCGGTGACATAGATCTTGTCGTAGGTGCCGGGGCCGCCCGGCACGTTCAGCGTCCCGTCGATATCGATCCGCGTGGTGGCGGTCGACGTCAGCGTGACATTGCCGTTGAAGGTCAGCGATCCGACCGAATTTCCGGTCAGCACGGTGCCCGGCGCGATCGAACCGTTGGCGACGAGATCGCCGACATTGGGCATCTTGCCCGGCGAGAGCGTGCCGGCGATGACACTGTCGCCGTTGACTGTACCAAAGCCGGCCAGGGTGGCGGGCTGTTCGACATTCAGCTTGTGCCCGGCGCTGAGGCTCAGCGTGCCATCGACCGCGAGGGTGCCGAGAGCCGCCGTGACATTGCCGCCCGCATTGGTGCGGCCGGCGATGGTCAGGATGCCGTCACCCGTCTTGGTGAAATCACCATCGGTGTTCAGCAGCCGGCTCCAGAAGGTCGTGGTGTTTGCCGCGACCGACACGTTGGTGTTGGCCGCCAGCGTCGTCGGACCGTCGGTGGCGCGATCGAGCCTGATCAGGCCGTAGCCGAACACGGAATCGACCCCCGGCGCGCCGAGATCTTCGGCGGTCGAGAACAGCAGATGTGACAGGTCCTGCGCGTTATAGGTCGGATTGGCCTGGATCAGCACGGCGATCGCGCCGGAGACGGTGGGCGCCGCCATCGAGGTGCCGCCCATGGCCCCATACGTGTTGCCGGGAATGGACGAATAGACCTCGGGACCAGTCTGGTCATCACCGCCGGGCGCCGCGACGCACCAGCTCGCGGTCACGCCGCAGAGGTTGGAATACCACGCGGCAGCCTTGGTGTTGCCAACCGACATCACGGCGATGAGCTGACCATTCTGGCGCTGCAAGGCGGTGCCATCCAGCCCCTGCCCCTGGTCGTCATAGACCCCGAGATTGGCGTGAGCCGGATTAAGGAAGGGCATCAGCGCCAGCCCGGACGGGTTGCGCGCGGCGATGGGATTGCTGCCGCGGTCGTTGCCATTGGCGGCAACGATGATCTTGCCAGCCTTCAGGGCATTGAAGGCGGCGTCACCTTCCGCGGAGATGTTGCCGATCGTCCACTGCGTCAGGTTCTTTTCGCCGTTGTAGTTGGGCCCATAGCTGGCGTTGTAGACCATGGTCCCGTTCAGCGTCGCGAAGTAGTTCAACGCGCTGGCACTGGGATCGACGATGCCCGGCGCCGCCGATGAATTCTTGTCGGTCAGCATCCGAAGCGGGATGATCATGGCGTCATACGCAACGCCATGCATGTCGACGTTGTCGAATTTCTCGGCCCCGACGATGCCCGCGACATGCGTGCCGTGACTGTCGGTGGCCGACAGCGGCGACAGGTTCGCGGTGTTGTAGACCCCGCCCTGGGCGACATAGTTGCGACCAAGGTCAAGCCGCAGCTTGTTGACGAGCGCCGCGTTGGTGGTGTCGAAGCCGGTATCGGCGACGGTGACATTGACGCCGGCGCCGGTGAAGCCACGTGCGTAAGCTGCTGGCGCACCGATCATGGTCAGATTCCACGTCTGATCATAATTCGAGGGCAGCGGGCTCGGCAGGTTCGGCGAATTGTTCACCGCCATCGCGACGTTCTGGTACGACGTCGCGCCAGTCGCGGACGCACCCGCCGTCCGCGTTGCCAGAACCTGCGCCGCATTCGGAGCCAGCGCCATCGGATGGCCCGAGGTGAGAACGCCGAGGTCCGCCGCTGTCGTCAGATCGCGAAACGCTGATGGCGCGAGGCCCGACGCGTGACGCAGAACCGCATCACGCAGCTCCGGATTGCGGTACGTGCGATCATAGACCTGCGCGATCAATCCGCGCTCGCCTTGCCGCAGTGCGTCGGCGAGTTCTGCCTTCATCGCCGCGGGCAACGACGCGGCCGGCGCAGACTTCGACTTCGAGACACCGGGAGACGCCTGGTGAACAGCGCGTTCGGATGCGAGCACCGGCGTGGAAAGAAAGGTCGTGCTCAACAATGTGGAGCAAATGACAGCGGTCGAGACGTCGCGAAAATTCCCCATGCGCCCCACGGACAATATCTCCCCTTCAAAATATTCGAGGCGCGGGGGTGACAACCATCCCGTCATCGCCTCGGAAGTCCGGGTCGCTTCTAGTATGGCGTTCGATCCGTTGGACAGTCTCTGGCCGCCGCCACGGCGCTTTTGACTTGACGATGCGTCTCAACTGCCGGATCACATTCTTCCCGTGGATACCCCCATCGCGACATATCGACGCATGAAAATCTTCGACATCACGGAGCCGGCACGCTCCATCATCCGCGCCGCGCCGACAGCCGGGCTTTTGCCGGAATGGCTGAAAATCACCGGCAGGCATTCAGCCGATTGAGAATGTCACACAGGTCCGTCAGATCATCGGGCAACTTCGCGGCATCGACGGCATCCCGATCTCCACGAGCAGAGCAAGCAATCCATGTCCGAACTTCCGAGGCTCTTCTACGTCACCACCGCACTGGAAGAGCCCAACGCCTACCAGACATGGAGCGCGGTGCTGTCCCCGTTGTTCGAGCCTCGTCCCTGCGGGCCGTCCGCGAAAACACCGACAGGTTCGGCGGCAGGCATCATCATCGGCGATCTCCTGATCGCGCGGGTCATGTTCAACGCCCAGAACTTTCTGAGGGACGAGGAGCGCATTCGCGCCACCCCGGATCACATCCTGTTTCATCTCTATACGAGCGGCGGATTCAACGGCCTCATCAACGGCCAGCGGACGGTGATCGGCCCCGGCAAGGTCGCCATCATCGACCTCGCCCACGGCGTCGACACACGCGCCTTCTCGTCGAACACGCTGTCTCTGATCGTTCCTCGAAAGCTGCTCGGCGACCTTCCTCTGGAAGCACTCAGGCCTCGCCTCGATCCGCACCGCAACGACTTGCTCGCAGCCCATATCGTTTCGTTGCGGGAACGAAGCGCCCAACTGCGCCAGGCCGACGTCGAAGCGACCGTCGCCGGGACGGTCGACTTCCTGAAGGCCCTGTTGGCCCTTAACCCCGAAGTGCGGCCCGCACAGATGACCGAGGCCGACGATGACAACACGCTGTCGCTGATCGAGGCGACCATCCGCGACAATCTCGCACGACCGGACTTGTCGCCGGACTGGCTGGCGGCGCAGCTCGACTTGTCGCGAGCATCTCTCTATCGCCTGTTTGCGAGCCATGGCGGCATCATGCGTTATGTCCAGGAACGTCGGCTTCTCGCCGTCCAGGCCGCCCTTAGCGATCCTCTCGAGATGCGCCGTTTGTCGCGCCTGTCAGCCGACTTCGGCTTCAAAAGCGAAGCGCACTTCAGCCGGAGCTTTCGCAGCCGCTTCGGCGTCACGGCAAGCGACTATCGAAAGGCGGAGCTCGCCATCTCCGCACGGACCCAGCTCACGAGCCCCGAGGTCGTCCAACATTGGTGGACCAGTGTCCGGGGATGACGCGGATTTAGACGCGACCTGGACGCGGACCTCGACGCGGACCTGAACGCGCGCGCTGGCCACGGCGGCATTGAGACCGGCAGCAGGCTGCTCCGGCCAACGCCGGCATGCCCTTCCCCTACCAGGCGTAGCGCACCGTGCCCTTGCCGGCGTAGCTGCTGGTGGTGCGAGAGAACTCGCCTTCGAAGCGTCCGCCCAGCGACACGCCGCTCCACCATTTCATGTCGGCACCGGCGGTGACCAGCGCGGAATCGGCCGCAGGCTGCGCGCCGTTGACCGTGAACGCCGTCCCCGGCAATGCCTGGAACGCGGCGGTGACCGGACGGTCAGTGCTGGAATCGTGCGCCCAGGCGAGGCGACCGCGCAGCGTCAGCACGCCGCCGGCCAGTGCGAAGTCCTTGTCCAGCCGCGCACCGATTTCGCTGCGCACATTGGTCGTGGTCTGCCCGCTGTAGGCCAGCGCGAACTGGTTGCTGCCGACGGCGGCGTACTCGTTGTAACCCGGCAGATAGATGCTCGTGACCTGAACCGCCGCATAGGGCGTCACGCCGACCGCGGCGGCAGGCCAGGGCGCGAACCGCCGGCCGACTTCGCCGCGCGCGGAGAAGGTGCTGGCCTTGAAGTTCGCACTCAGCTTGTCCATGCCCGACACCGCCACGGTGCGATCGGTGGTGACATCCTGCCAGCCGTAAGCCAGCGCTGCGGAGATATAAACCGCTCCGATGGTGTGCCGGCCATAGAGGCCTGCCTGAAACAGGTCGGCGCGACCGCCGCCGAGGCTGTCCGACAGCGAAAAATTGAAGCCGGCGCCGCCGAGCGCGAAGCCGACCAGCGTGTTTGGCGACACCCGGTAGTCGGCACCGACGACCGTGCCATAGATGCGGCTGGTGGTGGTGCTCGTGCCCGACGCGGCGTTGCCGCTGACCGTGCTCGCGCCGCCATAGCCGGACCCCCACACGCCCCAGCGGTTGTCAAAGGGATCGCTGCGCCGGTCCGATGGCGTCACCGCGGCATAAGCCTCGCGAGTCCTGGCATCGCCGCCGGTCGGAGCATAGCCAAGCGCGCCGCCGTCGCCGGAGGCTCCGCCTCCACCGCGCTCGCCGTCCATGCCGCCACCGCCGAACGGATCGAGCATCGAGACGAACTGCTGCATCGCATTGAACGCGCCTTGCGTGCCGGCAGCACCCGGCTGGCCGGACACCTGATTGAGCGCCCCCATCTGCTGCGCGCCGCCCATGTTGAGCAGCGCGTCGAAGCCGGCTGGCGGCGTCGCGCCGCCCAGCACCGCTCCGTTGATGGCGGCGGCGACCCTGGCCTGGTTACCGCTCGCGCCGGGAGGCAGCATGATCAGGCCGGGATCGAGCACGAGGTAGACGTTATTCGGATCGTAGGTGAGGTGCGGATTGCGCGCGAGTGGCGCGATGCTGCTGCCGGTGAGGCTCAGGCCGGCGAACCGCGTCCCGCCGAGCCCGCCGGTGGCATTGAGGATGGTGTAGGTCTGGCTGCGGAAACTGGCGGGCAGCGCAACCGCCTGCACGGTGCCCCCGGTCAAGGTCGCGACGCCGAGCACATTGGTGCGGTCCGCTGATGTCGGCGAGATTTCGACGCGGTAGATCGAGCCAGCGTTGAACGTCAGGGCGCCATTGACCGTGATGGTGCCGATCGAGTTACCAGGCGCCAGCGTGCCGCCATTGTTGATGACGGTCGTCGGCAGTTGCCCGGTGCCGCCCAGCGTGCCGCCGTTGTTGACGACGACAGCACTCGACGTGACGATCGAGCCGTTCACCGCCAGTGTACCGCCGTCGACGGTGGTCGCGCCGGTATAGGTGTTGACGCCCGACAGGGTCAGCGTGCCGCTGCCGACCTTGACCAGCGAACCACCGGTCGCGCTCAGGCCGAACAGGTTCGCGTAGCACGCCGTGCCGCTCGCGCCGCAGTCGCTGATCACGCCGCTGACCGTCGTGCTGAGGTTGTTGCTGCCGACGGTGAGTTCCCGTGCCCCCAGATAGACATCGCCGGCTCCCGCAATCGAGCCGACGGCGAGTTTGCCGTCATTGGCAGGGCCGGCGCTGTGCGAGAAATCGACCTTGCCGCCAGCGTTGTTGACGACGGTGGCGTTGCCTCCGGTGCCGTTGACGAAGAAGCCGAGCGTGCCGGTGTTGGTGATGACGGCGTTGCCGGCGGTGCTGCTGTCGGCGAACTGCAGGATGGTGTTGTTGGTGATGGCCGCATTGCCGGCGGTGGTGGTATCGAGAAACGAGACGCCATAGCCATTGTTGATGATGACCGCACGACCGGCCGTGCTGGTGTTCATGAAAATGATCTCACCGCTGGCCGTATTGGCGAGGGTCGCGGCGCCGGCGGTGCTCGCATCGAAGAACATCAGACCATAGTCACTGGAAATGGCCGCGTTGCCCGCCGTGCTCGTGCCGTGGAAGTTGATCATGTTGTGGTTGGTGATGGTCGCCGTGCCGGCGGTGCTGGTGTCGTTGAAATTGAGCTGGGCGCTGCTGGTGTTGACGATGGTGGCGCTTGCGGCCGTGCTCGCATCATTGAAGCTGACGAAGCCGCCACTGTTGTTGGTGATTGTCGCATTGCCTGCAGCGCTGCTGCCCTGGAAACTAACGAGGCTGTTATTGTTGGTGGTGATGCTGGTGATGCCGCTGCTGTCAGCGTTGACGACGCTGAACGTAGCGCCGGCGCCCACGTTGACGGCCCCCACGATGGAGCCGCTGCGGCCGGCACTACCGAGTTGCAACGTGCCGAAGTTGATCGTGGTGCCGCCGCTATAGGTGTTCGCCCCGGACAACGTCACGATGTCGATGCCGCTCTTGATCAGCGCGCCGCTGCCCGCGAGCGCGGCATCGATGGTGCCGGCCTGAACGTCGAAGACGCCTGACGACGACAGGGTGCCGTTGGCGATGCGGCCGCCGGTCAGCGTCAGGCCGCCGTTCTGGATCTGGGTCGTGCCGCCGAGATCGAGCGTGCCGCCCGCCACCGTGGTGGCGCCGCTGCTGCTGCCCAGCGTGCCGCTGCCGCTGATTTGCAGCGTGCCTGCATTGACCGTGGTGCCGCCGGTATACGTATTGGCTGCCGACAGCGTCGCCGTGCCGGTGCCGGTCTTGGTCAGCGCGCCGGCACCCGCGAGAACGGCATCGATGGTGCCCGCCTGAGCGGCGAATCCGCCCGACGACGACAGCGTGCCGTTGGTGATGCGGCCGCCGGTCAGTGTCAGGCCGCCGTTCTGGATCTGGGTCGTGCCGCCGAGATCGAGCGTGCCGCCCGCGACTGTGGTGGTGGCGCTGCTGCTGCCCAGCTTGCCAGTGCCGCTGATTTGCAACGTGCCTGCATTGACCGTGGTGCCACCGGTATACGTGTTGGCTCCTGACAGCGTCACCGTGCCGGCGCCGGTCTTGGTCAGCGCGCCGGCGCCCGCGAGCACGGCATCGATGGTGCCCGCCTGAACGGCGAATCCGCCTGACGACGACAGCGTGCCGTTGGTGATGCTGCCACCGGTCAGCGTCACACCGCCGTTCTGGATCTGGGTGGTGCCGCCGAGATCGAGCGTGCCGCCCGCAACCATGGTGGTGGCGCTGGTGGCGCCGAGCGTGCCGGTGCCCGCGATCTTCAGCGTTCCTGCATTGACGGTGGTTCCGCCAGTGTAAGTGTTGGCGCCGCTCAGGATCAGCGTGCCGGTACCGGCCTTGGTCAGCGCACCCGGGCGGGCGCCCGCGTCGGCGATCACGCCGGACAGCGTGAGCGTGTTGCTGTTGCTGTCGACCGTGCCGCCGGCGCTGCCCAGCGCAATGGCGTTGCTGATGGTCAGATTGTTGGCGCCGGCCTGGAGTGCGCCGCCATTGATCGTCACCATGCCGGCGCCGAAAGCGGAATTGTTGCCCGCCGCGAGCGTTCCACCGCTGATGGTCGTGCCGCCGGTATACGTGTTCGCCCCCGACAGCGTCACCGTGCCGGCGCCGGTCTTGGTCAGCGCGCCGCTGCCCGCGAGAACGGCGTCAATCGTGCCGGCCTGAACGCCGAAGACGCCTGACGACGACAGCGTGCCGTCGGTGATGCGGCCGCCGGTCAGCGTCAGGCCACCGTTCTGGATCTGGGTGGTGCCGCCGAGATCGAGCGTCCCGCCCGTCACCGTGGTCGCGCCGCTGCTGGCACCCAGCGTGCCGGCGCCCGCGAGCTGCAGCGTGCCCGCATTGATGGTCGTGCCGCCAGTATACGTATTGGCGCCGCTCAGGATCAGCGTGCCGGCACCGGCCTTGGTCAGCGCGCCCGGGCTGGCACCAGCGTCGGCGATCACGCCGGAGAGCGTGAGCGTGTTGCTGTTGGTATCGACCCTGCCGCCAACGCTGCTCAGCGCAATGGCGTTGCTGACGGTCAGATTGTTGGCGCCGGCCTGAAGCGTGCCGCCGTCGATCGTCACCATGCCGGTGCCGAACGCGGAATTGTTGCCGGCCACGGCCGTCCCGTTGATGGTCGTGCCGCCGCTGTAGGTGTTGGCCCCGTTCAGGACCACGGTGCCGCTGGCGATCGCGATCGCCGCGCCCGCGCCAGTGCCGGGACCGAAGCCCTGTCCGGCCGCGACGCTCGCGGCGCTGTCGTCGGCAATGGTGCCATTGATGGTCAACGTTCCGGTCGGGCTGAAAGTGGTCGTCGTGCCGCTCATCAGGAACAGGCTGGAGCCGGCGGCGGCGCCGCCGCTCGAGCTGTAGGTGCCGGCGCCGGCCGTCACGCTGTTGCCGGTGAACGAACCATCGCTGATGGTCAGGCTGGCGCCGCCGCGGACAAACACCGCACCGCCGAAGCCCGCGCCCCCGCCGCCATAACCGGTGGAGCCGCCGCCGCCGCCGACGCCGCCCGAACCGGCGCTTCCAAACAACGTACCGCCGCCGCCGCCGCCAAAACCGCCGGCACCACCGTTCATGCCGAATCCGGAGCCACCACCACCGCCGCCGAAGCCGCCGTTGCCAGCGTTTCCGCTGTTGGTGCCGCCACCGCCGCCACCGAAGTCGCCGCCATTGCCGCCATTGCCGCCGCCGTTGCCGCCGGCGCCACCGCCGCCGCCGCCAATTCCGCCGTCGGTGCCGGCACCATGGGTACCACCGGTGCCGCCGGTACCCGCGGCGAGGCCGCCGCCACCGCCACCGCCACCGCCATCGATGTCATTGGAGGTGCCCGAACCACCGGCGCCGCCGCCAAGGCCACCGCCACCGCCGCCACCGCCGGTCTGGAACGAAAACCGGACGCCCGACGCGCCACCGGCACCACCGCCGTTCGCACCGGAACTTCCGCTCGTCCCCATGCCACCGTCGCCGCCATTGCCGCCAGGACCGCTACCGCCAGCACCGCCGGGAATGCTGGTCCCCGCGTGATCGGTCGGACCACCGCTGCCGCCACCGCCACCGCTGTAGCCGCCGCCGCCGCCGCCCGCATTCTGTCCGGCGCTGCCGCCACTGCCGCCCAACCCGCCGCCACCGCCACCGCCGGGTGTGCCGCCGGCGGTTGCAGTGCTGCCGCCATTGCCGCCGGCCGCGCTGTTGTTGGCAAAACTGACATTGCTGATCGTGGCGTTGCCGGTATTGACGAAGATCGCACCGCCGGCGCCGAGTCCGCCACCACCCCTGCCAGCACCGCTGCCGCCCTGGGCATTGCCGCCGACCAGCGTGACGTTCTGGATCGTCGCCGCGCTGTCGAGGAAGAAGATCCGGTTGTTGCCTTGCGCGTCGATCGTGTGGCCGTTGCCGTCGATGGTGATGTTGGCCGCGACCGGCGGCAGCAGCGTCGTGCCGAGTGCAATGTTGTTTTGCAGCAGGATGCGATCGCCCGCCGCAGCGCCCGCGATGGCCGCGGACAGCTGCGATGCATCGGACACCAGGATGTCGCTGGCGGCGGCAGGCGTCGTCCCGATCGCCGGAAAGGCCAGCGCGATGACAAGGGATGTCGATGCGAGCCACGCCACCCGCAACCTCTGCTTGCCAACCAATCGCCCCACGACCATCACGACCACAATGCCCCCTCCCCCTCGCGCGATATGGATCAGCCTCCCCGCTCATCCATGCGCAACCGTCTGCAGCCCGGGAAATCGAGGGCGCTATACTTTCATCTCACTGGAAGAGAGCAGCGTCCTGAAATCGCTGGGGATGGCGTTCTGAAAATTTCTGAAATTTCCACTTCAACGCCGTTTTCAGTAGTGTTTTGCTGTATTTAGTCCGCTCACGCCGCCTGGGGGGTCTTCGTGTTTCGTTTCGCCGGTTTCGAGCTGGACCAGCAGCGCGCCGAGCTGCGCGGGCCTGACGGCGTTGCCGTCAAGCTCCGGCCGAAGACCTTCGAAATGCTGCGGGTGTTCGTCACCAATGCCGGTCGCATCCTCAGCAAGCAGGAACTGATGGAGGCCGTCTGGCCGAACGTCCACGTCGGCGAAGACAGCCTCTTCCAGTGCATCCGCGAGCTGCGTGCCGCGCTCGGCGACGAGCAGCGGCAGACGATCAAGCTCGCGTCCGGCGGCGGCTATGTTCTGACCGCCGAGGTGAGCGCCGAGCCAGCCGAACCGCCTGCCATCCCGGACACCTCTGCCATCCAGCCTGCGGACGACGCACCCGCACCGCCGGCTGAAACGGTCATCGAACCGTCGCAAGCCGAGCGGCCGGCCTTCGCCTTGCGCGGACGTGTGGCGATCGCCGCCGCCATTCTCTGCACCATCGTCGGCGTTGCCGTCGCGGCGACGACGTTCTGGCCGGGCCGCATCATCAAGCAGACGCAGCCGGTCATCACCGTCATGCCAATCGTTGACACCAGCAGTGATCCCGGTGGCGCAAGGATGGCACAGGAGGTCACCAGCCGCCTCGCGGACGGCTTCGCCAAGATCGACAATATCCGGGTTGTCGCCACGGCGCGGCGCGAAGCGTCTGCCACGCCCGTGGTGCCATCCGATTTCGAAATCCGCGGCGAATTGCAGTATGGCGAGCCATCGTGGACGCTGCGCGCGCGCCTCGTCAGGACGGCCACCGGCGAGGTCCAGTCGGTGGCGACCGTTTCGGTCGGCCCCGAGGCAGCGGACGCCCAACTGCAACAGTCGCGCCTCGCTGCGGGCGTCGGTCATCCGCTTGCGCGCCGCTTCAACGAACTGATCGAGGCCAGCACATCGTCCGTCCCCCCGGAAGCGGCTGCCGGAAAAGCCAAGGTCGTCATCGAGCAGGCGACGGCATCGATCAATCAGACCACACGCGAGCGTTTCGGCATGGCGCAGAGCATGCTGCAGAAGGCGCTCGCCGACGCTCCCGACAATGTCGATATCGCCGTCGCACTCGCCTCGCTTCAGCTGCGCGGCATCCAGATGGTCTGGTTCAGCCCCGACCAGGCGATCGCAGTCGAGGCCGAGGCCAGCGCGACGCTCGAGCGCGCGTTGCGCGCCAGGCCCAATTCCATCGCGGTGCTCGAGACCTATTGCCGCTTTCTGAGTGCAACCAACCATTTCGTGGAAAGTCTCGTGGCCTGCGCCAGGGTCCTGAGCTTCGACCCCTGGCACGGCGGCGCGCTCTATCTCATCGGCCTCGGACAGGTCAATCTCGGCCGATTCGAGGACGCGCTCGCGACATTCCAGCAGGCCGACCGGTTCGATACGCCGGCGGTCTCCCGCTGGACGTGGCTGCTGGGTGTGGCATGGGCCAACATGCTGATGGGCCGCGACGCCGAAGCACTGCCATGGCTGCAACGCTCGCTTGCCATCACCGGGGCATCGGGCCGCCCGTACATGATGTTGGCCGCCATCCACCAAAAGGCCGGGCGGTTCGACGAGGCAAGGGCGGCGATGCAGGAGGGACTGAAATTGCGGCCCGGCACGACGCGGCTCAACGTCAGTCCGCCGACCAAGAACAGCAGCCCCGTTTTCATCGAGGCGACGGACAGAATCATCCAGCACATGGTCGATGCGGGACTGCCGGAGCGCTGACATCGGCGATCGACACCCGTCTGTCGGAAACTCCGGCGCGCTGCCGGCCGGTCACGGCCGCGGCAGTTGCAGGCGAAAGACATCGATCGTCGTGGCGCGGCCAGGCACGGCGTGCGGCCCGAGCGGCTTCAGATCGTCCCGGCCATCCTGCAGAACGCCCACAGTGTCGCCGCTGACCAGCACGACGATGTCGTCGTCCGACGTCACCGACTTGCCCAATTGCTCGAGCCGGCTGCCGAGATTCACCGTGTCGCCGACGATGGTGTAGCCCGACCGCTCGCGGGCGCCGATATTGCCGGCGACAACCGGCCCGCTGTGGAGCCCGACGCGGACCCGGATTGGCGCCAGCCCGCGCGCGGCGCGTGCGACGTTGTCGGCGGCGAGCGCCGCCGCGATGGCGCGAACGGTTCGCAGCGCCCGATCGGCATGGTCGGGCTGATCGTCAGGAGCGCCCCAGAACGCCATCACGCAGTCGCCGATGAACTTGTCGACGGTGCCGCCCTCCGCCTCAACACAGCGCCAGAGAAGATCGAAGTGGTCGTTCAGCATGTCGGCGACATCGGCCGCCGGCATGATCTCGGCGGTGCGCGTGAAGTCGACGATGTCGGTGAACATCACCGTCACCACGCGCCCGGCCGACAACACATGGCCACCATCCGCGCTGCGAACGAGGCGACGCACAAGACTGCGCGGCACATAGGTTTCGAGCCATCGCAGACCGGTGAGCATGGTGTTGTAGGCTTGCGCCTGATCGTTGAGTTCGGAGAACACACTGCCGGGCAGCGGCTGCAGGGCCGAGAAATCGAGCGAGCCGACGGCGCGCACTTCGTCTGCCATGGCGCCGACCGGCCGCACGATCATCCGGCTGACGACGATCGCGGCCGCGATCGCGATCAGCAGGACGACGAGGCCGGCGAGTCCCGCGCGCATGAGATCCGTGATCGGCTTCTCGAGAACCGACAGCGGCAGTTCGACGCCGGTGATCATCGGCACCGCGCTGACGTCCGGTACAGCCCGGGTCAGAATAACCCGGCCATCGCCGCCGTGCCGGACGATACGGGCCTCGAAATTGTGTCCCCCGATGTCCACGGGCTCGCCGTCGGTCCATAGCGCCGCCAGAAAGGGATCGCCGACCGCGTCGAGGCCCGGTAGCGGCCGCTCGCGCGACAGCGACGGGCGCTTGTCCACCATACTCGGATGGGCGAGCACCCGGTCACGGCCGTACAGGACGAACGGCGTGGATCCGGGAAGCGAGGCTGCGATCGCCTTCAGATAGCGCGACGGCTCGTCGACGGTGATGGTCGCGGTCAGGACGCCGAGAAAGCGATCGCCATCATGGACCGATCGCATGACGTCGGCCACGGATGTCCCCAGATCCGGATCGGCGACGTAATAAACCGGACCCATGTGGACGTCGACCCGCGTCCTGGCGTCCTCGATCCGTTGTCGCTCGCCATCCGTCCGCAGCGTATCGCTGAACCGCACCGCTCCCGATGAGCCCTGGCTCACGCCGCGCACGGCGCCATCAGGGCTCACCAGACTGAGGGCTCGCACTTGCGGCGTGCCGGCGACCGCGCCGGACAGCAACATATCCATCGCGGCGGGCGGCATCTGCCCGTGCTTTCCGGCGAACTCGCGCGCCAGGAAGTTCAGCTGATTGGTGACCGGCGTGAACCAATCGTCGAGCCGCCTCTCGATCGCGTCCATCGCCAGCGACGCATTGTCGGCCAGCAACTGACGCGTCGTGCTGGCCGTCGCCAGCCAGAACACGGCCAGCACGATGAACGCAGTCAGCGCGACCAGCCCCGCCATGACGGTGGCCAGCGTGCCGGACAGGGGGATGGTGCGCCGACGGCGGGACCCTCCCTGTCGCTCGCTGCCGTTCTCAGCATCCGCCGCCACGCCG
Source organism: Bradyrhizobium sp. U87765 SZCCT0048 (assembly GCF_018131225.1). GTDB lineage: Bacteria > Pseudomonadota > Alphaproteobacteria > Rhizobiales > Xanthobacteraceae > Bradyrhizobium_A. The sequence goes on from NZ_JAFCMM010000002.1 coordinate 1,045,377, forward strand.
CGCGCTCCGCTCGTCGATTGAAATCGCGCGATTCTGCCAAAAAACCGCACGCGTGACCACTCGCCCGCGCACAGCCGCCAGCACGGCTCGACCGGTCATTTCGGCGCGCTTGCGGCGACGAATGCATTCACGACCCCGTAGATCGTGAACATCTCGACGGTGAGAATGAGTGCCGCCCCGATCAACCCCAGCCGCCAGGCCTGGGTTTCCCATGCAGCGTATTCCAGAACGAACGCCACGGTGTTCCAGGCGAGCATGCAGGCGCCGAAGGCCAATGCGACCAGGATCGCCGCCATGCTGAGGACATCGCTTCCCTCCAGCAGCCTGATCGCTCCGGCCGCCGCAGACGTCAGCGCGCCATAGCTCAGGATCGATCGCGTGAATTCGTTGATCCTGTGCAGCCGCGCGCGCCCGGTATCCGAACCGATCCACGCACAAAAGCGCGCGATCTTTTGTGCGAATGCCCTGATACCGTACTGACGGTTTTCACCCATGCCCCAGCCATCGCGACGAAATCGAGCGGCCCGACTGCCAGCCGCCATGCCCCAGCCTCTTTCCAGAATCTGCGGGGCACAGGATCATGCACCGGCCAGCGCTTCGCAAGGGCTGTGCGCGCACGTTCCGCCCCGTGCTCAGATCGCCGCAGTGCCGTCCTCGACACGGTCGAAGCCGCGAGGCCAACAGCGCCTCGCTCAACGCATCATGGCTGCGCCGCCAGGCTTCGGCGTTACGCGCCGGCGTGAAGATCCGCCCGATGTCGGTTTCGAGGACATCGCAGGGATTGATCACTCGGGGCGAACGAGCAGCGATCGACATCTCCGACGGATCAGCAGCGACCTGTACATCGTCGCCTTTCGCGCACGCACATCAACGCCATCGCGAGATGGCCAAGCCCGAGTCTGGATGTTGGGAAATGGAAATGGCGCGCCCGAAAGGATTCGAACCTCTGACCCCCAGATTCGTAGTCTGGTGCTCTATCCAGCTGAGCTACGGGCGCATTATCGCAGATGCCCTCATGGAGGGGCGTGCGAAGGATCGGCGATGCGGAGACCGCCGAAGGCGCGCAATAGCTACCGGCTCCCGCTGCGGTTTGCAAGCGCTCAAACCATTTTCCGCGAACCTTTGATGACGCGGGTGCGCGCGCATCGTTCCTCACGCTAAATCATTTCAAAATCGACTGTTTTCGAAACGACCGGCATCGCGCCGGGGCCCGGCGCGCGATTTTCAGGCGCGGATGCGCTCGAGCCGCGGACTGTAGAGTTGCACCGGACGGTCGGGAATCGAGATCCGGAACGTGGCGCCAATGGTTCCCTCGACGAGGTTCATCTCGCCGCCATGGGCGCGCACCAGCTCGGCGGCGATGACCAGGCCAAGACCCGTGCCGCCATCACGCGAGGACCCCTGGAACGGCTCGAACAGATGGTCACGCGCCTTCGGCGGTACGCCGGGACCGGTGTCAGAGACCTCGATGATGGCGACCGATCCCTCGCGCCGGCCGGTGACGCGAATCTGCTTGGTGACGCCGGGGCCGACGCTCTCGCTGCCGAGCGCCTGCGCGGCGTTGCGCACGAGGTTCAGCAGCACACGGAACAGCTGGTCGGGGTCGGCATCGACGGTGAGGCCCCGCTCCACCGCATTGACCCAGACGATCGAGGTGTCCGCGGCAAGGCCCGCGGATTCCCGCACCTCGTTGACAATCGGCTCGAGCGCCACCATGCGCCGGTCCGGCGCGGCCTCCTGGGCACGGCCGTAGGACAGGGTCGACTGGCAGAACGCGATCGCCCGCTCCAGCGAGCGCACGAGCTTGGGTGCGAAGCGTTGCACCCGCGGGTCCGGCACATGGGCGAGCTGATCCGAGATCAGCTGCGACGACGCCAGCAGGTTGCGCAGGTCGTGGTTGATCTTCGAGACTGCGAGACCGAGCGCCGCAAGACGGCTCTTCTGATGCAGCATCGACACGAGGTCGCGCTGCATGTCGGCGAGCTCGCGCTCGGCGACGCCGATCTCGTCGCCTCGGTCGGACGCCGGAATGATCCGCGCCGGGCTCTCCGGATCGGCATGGTAGGCAACGAGGTTGGCGGTCAGCCGCCGCATCGGCCGCACGAACAGATAGTGCAGGGCGAGGTAGACCAGCGCCGCGGTCAGGATGGCGATCACCAGCGACAGCAGCAGCAGGTTGCGGGAGAAGCGGTACATCGCCTGGCGCAGCGGCAGCTCGTCGACCACCACCTCCAGGAACTGGCCGTTGTTGCCGGGAGCCGGACCGATCACCCGGATCGCCTGGTTGCCGCTCTCCAGCATGACCTCGAACGCATCCATGATCGCCGACCAGGCGGTCATGGAGCGCATGTCGACGTCATGATCGATGGCCGGCGGCATGTCCGCGATCGCCAGCAGGCGGCGCTGCTGGCCCATCTTGATGGCCACCGCCCGCGCCCCGATGCTGCTGAGAATCTCACGGGCCAGGGAATCGGGGACCATGCCACTGGGGGCGGCGTTCAGCACCAGCGCCGCGGTGTTGGCGGCGGCCAGGCGATCATTCAGGCGGTTGATCCGGAAGTTCGCGATCGAGGGCACATAGATCAGGACCTCGGCAATCATCACCAGCGGGATGGTCAGCAGCAACAGCTTGGCCGACAAGCCAAATCGCGGCGGGACGAACTGCCGCTGGGGCCGGTCCTGGGGGTCCGAAGCGTCGGTCATCGCGCCTGTTCAACTTCAAGATTTCCGCCCGCGGCACGTCCTGCAAGGCGAGACGACCGGCGGCGCCCCCAACGCACGGTCTGATTCCAACCATGCGCCGTTCTGTCCCGTCCGTCAAACCCCTGACAACACTGCCCAAAAAGGAGGCGTCACCGGGAAACCGCGTCATCGAGCCGTCACAACGGCAAGATTGACGAAAACCGGCTGCTCCCTTATAAGCCGCGCCAACTGTCTCCGGCGGCCGATGTTGCGTGGCCGGGTCATTTGCAGGGCCGAATTCGGTCCTTTTTTGACGGACGGGGACGTCATCTCAATTTTTGGAACCCTTATACCCGGCATCTGGCCGGTCAGTGGAGAACGGCCGTGAAGCGGACCTATCAACCCAGCAAACTGGTGCGCAAGCGCCGTCACGGTTTTCGTGCCCGTCTCGCGACCGTCGGCGGCCGCAAGGTTCTGGCTGCCCGCCGCGCGCGTGGCCGCAAGCGCCTGAGCGCCTGAGCACCTGCCCAGATCCATTACGCGTGGAACGGCTGAGGCAGCGGACGGATTTTCTCGCCGCTGCCCAGGGACCGAGGGCGGCGGGTGCCGCCTTCGTCGTTCAGTGCCGCCATCGTGACGACGCCGGCCCGACCAGGGTCGGCTTCACCGTCTCCCGCAAGGTCGGGACTGCCACCGAGCGCAACCGCGTCCGCCGCCGGCTTCGCGAATTGGTGAAGCGCATGGACCCCATATCCATGCGACCGCACAGTGATTATGTGCTAGTCGGCCGGCGTGCCGCGCTCAGCCGCGACTTTCAGACCATGCTCGACGATCTGCGCACGGCGCTGAAGCGCCTCGACAGGAAGCCGGCGAAATCGATCCCAAACTGAAGCCAGACGGAATGGCGAGATAGAGACCGATGACCGACAATCGCAACACCATCCTCGCCGTCGTCCTGTCCGGCATCGTGCTGCTCGGCTGGCAGTACTTCTTCAACATCCCGCAGATGGAGAAGCAGCGCGCCGCCGAGAAGGCGGCCCAGCAGCAGGCCCAGATCCACAATCCGAACCAGCCGGCCGCCGCCGGCCAGGCGACCCCGGCTCCCGGTGGTCCGGCAACCGCTCCAGGCGTCGGCCCGGCCGCGGCCCCGACAATGACGCGTGACGCCGCCCTCGCCGCTGCACCGCGGGTCAAGATCGATACCCCGCGCGTCAGCGGCTCGATCTCGCTGAAGGGCGGCCGCATCGACGACGTCTCGCTGCTCAAGTACCGCGAGACGGTCGATCCGAACTCGCCGGCGATCGTGCTGTTCGAGCCGTCGGGCGCGCCGAACCCCTACTACGCCGAATTCGGCTGGGTCGGCGCCAGCGGCACCACCGCCAAGCTGCCGGACCAGAGCACTCTCTGGACCCAGAACGGCTCCAACGCCCTCACCCCCACGACCCCGGTCGTGCTGACCTGGAACAACGGCGAGGGACTGACCTTCAAGCGCACCATCTCCATCGACGAGAACTACCTGTTCTCGCTGAAGGACGACGTCAGCAACGCCGGCAGCGCGCCGGTGACGCTGTACCCCTACGCGCTGATCTCGCGCCACGGCATGCCGCAGGTCGCCGGCTACTACATCCTGCATGAAGGCCTGATCGGCGTGATGGGCGACCAGGGCCTGCAGGAGTTCAACTACAAGAAGATCGACGAAGAGAAGAAGAAGGAATTCAAGGCGACCAACGCCTGGCTCGGCATCACCGACAAGTACTGGGCCGCGACGCTGCTGCCGGACGCAGCGGCGAACGTGCAGGCGCGCTTCTCCTCGAACGTCACCGGCAACGTCAAGACCTACCAGACCGACTATCTGCTCGATCCGGTGACGGTCGCCGTCGGCGGCAACGGCAGCGCCAATGCGCGACTGTTCGCCGGCGCCAAGGAAGCCGGCCTCGTCGGCATCAACTCGATCTTCGCGCCGGGCCTTGGCGGCTACAACAAGCAGCTCGGCCTCAACCACTTCGACCTGCTGATCGACTGGGGCTGGTTCTACTTCATCACCAAGCCGATGTTCCTGGCGATCGACTTCCTGTTCCACCTCGTCGGCAACTTCGGCGTCGCCATCCTGCTCGTCACCGTGCTGGTGAAAGCGATCTTCTTCCCGCTCGCCAACAAGTCCTACGCCTCGATGGCGAAGATGAAGGCGGTGCAGCCCAAGCTCGCCGAGCTGCGGGAGCGCTTCCCCGACGACAAGATGAAGCAGCAGCAGGAGATGATGGAGCTCTACAAGAAGGAGAAGATCAATCCTCTTGCAGGCTGCCTGCCGATCGCGATCCAGATCCCGGTGTTCTTCTCGCTCTACAAGGTGCTGTTCGTCACCATCGAAATGCGGCACGCGCCGTTCTTCGGCTGGATCAAGGACCTGTCCGCGCCCGATCCGACCAACCTGTTCACCCTGTTCGGACTGCTGAACTACGATCCGACCCAGTTGCCGATCATCGGTCACTACCTGGCGCTCGGCATCTGGCCGATCATCATGGGCATCACGATGTGGTTCCAGATGAAGCTCAATCCGACTCCGCCGGATCCGACCCAGAAGATGATCTTCGACTGGATGCCGCTGATCTTCACCTTCATGCTGGGCTCGTTCCCCGCCGGCCTCGTCATCTACTGGGCCTGGAACAACACCCTGTCGGTGCTGCAGCAGAGCGCGATCATGTCGCGCAACGGCGCCAAGATCGAGCTGTTCGACAACATCAAGGCGACGTTCGTCGGCAGCAAGAAAACCGCCGACAGCGAACCGAAAACCCAGGCCAAGGGCTGACGGCAGAGCCGGCGGCAACGCCGGCCTGACGGCCCCGTCCATGTTTCACGACCATCGGCCGCGGGGCATCAGGCCGCCCGGCCGTCCCCAACGAGGCTTCGCATGAATGCGACCAGCGATGCGGAGCTGATGGAGACCGGACGCAAGGTCTTCGCCGGCGACTGGAAATTCATCTGGGCCGCGGGCTCGATCGAAACCTTGCCGCCGATGGGCGGCATGGAGGTGGCGTTCGCCGGCCGCTCCAATGTCGGCAAGTCCAGCCTCATCAATGCACTGACCAATCGCAACGGCCTCGCCCGCACCTCGCACACCCCGGGGCGCACCCAGGAACTGATCTTCTTCGAAGGGCCGGAGAACGCGGGGCTGCGCCTCGTCGACATGCCCGGCTACGGCTACGCCGCCGCGCCCAAATCCAAGGTCGCCGCCTGGACGACGCTGATCCATCAGTTCCTGCTCGGCCGCGCCAGCCTCGCCCGTGTTTATGTGCTGATCGACTCCCGTCACGGCTTCAAGGACGTCGACATCGAAATCCTCAAGACGTTCGACCGCTCCGCGGTCAGCTATCAGATCGTCCTGACCAAGATCGACCAGATCAAGGTTTCGGCGCTGCCCGAGCGCATCGAGGGCATCAAGGCCGCGCTGGCGAAGCATCCTGCCGCCTTCCCCGACGTCATCGCGACCTCGTCGGAAACCGGCGCCGGCCTGCCGGAGCTGCGCGCCGCCATGATGAAACTGCGGCAGGAGCGCGGCGCATGACCGGCGCTGGCAAGCCGCTCGCCGCGATCGCGGCGCTCATGGGCGCGGCCGGTGTCGTCCTCGCGGCGCTGTCGGCCCACGAGCCCGACGCCGCCCGGCTCGGTTCGGCCTCGTCCATGCTGCTGTTTCATGCCGTTGTCATCATCGGCACCGTGCTGCTGGTCAACGGCGGTTTCGCGCAGCGGCATATCGGTCTCACGGCCGCCCTCGCCTTCGTCGCGGGCGCCGGGCTGTTCGCCGGCGATCTCGTGCTGCGCCAGTTCGCCGGCCAGGGCGTGTTTCCCATGGCGGCGCCGACCGGCGGAACGCTGATGATCCTCGGCTGGCTCGCCCTCGCGATCGCCGCGGCCTGGCCGAGCAAGGCCGCCTGATCCGCTTTGCGCCGGCGCAGCCGATCGGCTAAAACCGCGCCACCGTACGCACGCGGTGTGCACCTGCCTGCCGCACCGCCGTTCGGTCGTGCCGACGCCGCGCCAACAGCCGAGACCGCTTCATGACGGATCCCATCTCCCCGATCGAACAGGCCCGCATCCTCTCCGAGGCACTGCCGCACATGCAGCAGTACGACGAGGAAACCATCGTCATCAAATACGGCGGTCACGCGATGGGCGAGGAAGAGCTCGCGCGGCAGTTCGCCCGCGACATCGTCCTGCTCGAGCAGACCGCGATCAATCCCGTTGTCGTGCATGGCGGCGGCCCGCAGATCGCCTCGATGCTCAAGCGCCTCGGCATCGTCTCCGAATTCGCCGCCGGCCTGCGCATCACCGACGCCGCCACGATCGAGATCGTCGAGATGGTGCTCGCCGGGTCGATCAACAAGCAGATCGTCAGCCATATCAACGAAGCCGGCGGCAAGGCCGTCGGCCTGTGCGGCAAGGACGGCAACATGGTGATGGCCAGCAAGGCCACCCGCACCATGGTCGATCCGGACTCGCACATCGAGAAGGTCGTCGATCTCGGTTTCGTCGGCGAACCCGAGAAGGTCGACCTCACCTTGCTCAACCAGCTCATCGGCTACGAGCTGATCCCGGTGCTGGCGCCGCTCGCCTCCAGCAAGAACGGCCAGACCTTCAACGTCAACGCCGACACCTTCGCCGGCGCCGTTGCCGGCGCGCTCAAGGCCAAGCGGCTGCTGCTGCTGACCGACGTGCCGGGCGTACTCGACAAGTCGAAGAAGCTGATTCCGGACCTGTCGATCAAGGACGCGCGCAAGCTGATCGCCGACGGCACCATCTCCGGCGGCATGATCCCGAAGGTCGAGACCTGCATCTACTCGCTCGAGCAGGGCGTCGAAGGCGTCGTCATCATCGACGGCAAGACCCCGCACGCGGTGCTGCTCGAGCTGTTCACCAACCACGGCATCGGCACGCTGATCCACAAGTGAGCCGAACGCCGCAACGCCTCGCGACCACGCCGCGGCCTCATGGCCGCGGCTTCGGCCGCGGTCTCGCGGCGGCGGGCGTCGTCGCCGCGGCGATCGCCGCGACGCCGGCGCATGCCGATCTCAAGCTCTGCAACCGCATGAGCTATGTCGTCGAAGCCGCCATCGGCCTCGAGGACAAGGGCACCACGGCAACGCGCGGCTGGTTTCGCATCGATCCAGCGCAGTGCCGCGTGGTGCTGCAGGGCCAGTTGACCTCCGACCGTATCCTGCTGCACGCCCGCGCCCTGCCGGTCTACGGCGCCTCGCCGCTGCCGCAGAGCGGCACTGACAATCTGTGCATCGCCGCCGACAACTTCACCATCGCCGCCGCGCGGCAATGCCGCAGCGGACAGACCCTGGCCGCATTCACCGAGATCAGACCGAGCCAAGCCGACGACGGCAACATGACCGCCTATCTGGCCGAGGACAGCGAATACGACGACGAGCAGGCGAGGCTCGCCGCGATCCAGCGCCTTCTCGTCATCGCCGGCTACGACGCCGCGCCGATCGACGGCGTCGACGGCCCGAAGACGCAAGGCGCGCTCAGCAACTTCCTCAAGAGCCAGGGGCTCGGCGCGGAAACGCCGCAGGCGCCGGACTTCTTCACCACCATGATCGCCAGGGTGCAGACGCCGTCCGCCACCGGCCTGACCTGGTGCAACGACACGCCCTACAAGGTGATGGCTGCCGTCGCCACCGACGACGGCAAGACCGTGGTCAGCCGCGGCTGGTACCGCATCGAGCCTGGCAAGTGCCTGCATCCGGATATCGCAGGGCAGCCGCGGCGCGTCTTCAGCTTCGCCGAGGCGGTGGATGCCAGCGGCAAGGCGATCCGCGTCAACGACAAGCCGCTGAACTGGGGCGGGCCGACCCTGCTCTGCACCCGCGACAGCAAGTTCGAAATCAACGAGCAGGGTGACTGTGCCTCGCGCGGCCTCGCCGCCGCGGGCTTCGCCACCATCGATGCCGGCGCCGGCAAGACGCTGCGCTTCGGCATGCCCTGAGGCCCCCATGACGCAATCCGTAACTCAACGCCCCGCACCCCGTCGCTTCGGCCATGTCGAAACCTGGGTGTTCGACCTCGACAACACGCTGTATCCGCACCATGTCAACCTGTGGCAGCAGGTCGATGGTCGCATCCGCGACTATGTCGCCGGCTATCTCAAGGTGCCGGCCGAGGAAGCCTTCCGCATCCAGAAGGACTACTACCGCCGCTACGGCACCACGATGCGCGGCATGATGACCGAGCATGGCATCAAGGCCGACGACTTCCTCAGCTATGTGCACGCCATCGACCATTCGCCGCTGGAGCCGAACCCGGCGATGGGCGCCGCGATCGCCGCCCTGCCGGGCCGCAAGCTGATCCTCACCAACGGCTCGCGCGACCACGCCGGCGCCGTGCTGGCGCGGCTCGGCATCGCCGAGCAGTTCGAGGCGGTGTTCGACATTGTCGCTGCCGAACTCGAGCCCAAGCCCGCGCTGCAGACCTACCGCCGCTTCCTCGACCTGCATGGCGTCGATCCGACGCGCGCGGCCATGTTCGAAGACCTCGCCCGCAACCTGGTGGTGCCCCATGACCTCGGCATGACCACCGTGCTGGTGGTGCCGGACGGCACCCGGGACGTGGTCCGCGAGGACTGGGAGCTGGAGGGCCGCGGCGCCGCCCATGTCGACCATGTCACCGACGACCTGACCGGCTTCCTGCAGGGCCTGCTGCCGGCAAAGTAGGGGCTGCCGCGCTTGACTCCGCCCCCCCGAATCCCGACAAAAGCCTCCGATCATACGCCCTCCCGCCGTTTTCCAAGGAACGAGATATGTCCCTGTCCGCCCTCGAAACCACCCTCAACGCAGCCTTTGACGCGCGCGACACCGTGAACGCCGCGACCAAGGGCGAGGTGCGCGAGGCCGTGGACCACGCGCTCGACCTGCTCGACAAGGGCGAGGCCCGCGTCGCCGAGCGCCAGGCCGACGGCAAGTGGCATGTCAACCAGTGGCTGAAGAAGGCGGTGCTGTTGTCGTTCCGCCTCAACGACATGAGCCCGATCCCGGGCGGCCCGGGCGGCGCCAACTGGTGGGACAAGGTGCCCTCCAAGTTCGAGGGCTGGGGCGAGAACCGCTTCCGCGCGGCGGGCTTTCGCGCCGTGCCCGGTTCTATCGTCCGCCGCTCGGCGTTCATCGCCAGGAACGTCGTGCTGATGCCCTCGTTCGTGAACCTCGGCGCCTATGTCGATGAATCGACCATGGTCGACACCTGGGCGACGGTCGGCTCGTGCGCCCAGATCGGCAAGAACGTCCACATCTCCGGCGGCGTCGGCATCGGCGGCGTGCTCGAACCGCTGCAGGCCGGCCCGGTGATCATCGAGGACGACTGCTTCATCGGCGCGCGTTCGGAAGTCGCTGAAGGCGTCGTCGTGCGCAAGGGCGCGGTGCTGTCGATGGGCGTGTTCCTCGGCGCCTCGACCAAGATCGTCGACCGCGAGAGCGGCGAAGTGTTCATCGGCGAGGTGCCGGCCTACTCCGTGGTGGTGCCGGGCGCGCTGCCGGGCAAGCCGCTCAAGGACGGCTCGCAGGGGCCCTCGCTCGCCTGCGCCGTGATCGTCAAGCGCGTCGACGAGAAGACCCGCTCCAAGACCAGCATCAACGAACTGCTGCGCGACTGACGCGCAGCACGCTCCGCGGTCACCATGACCGCGGCGGCCAGTACGTGGGATCTGTCATTCGCGTCGGTATCGTCAGGAGATGCGAATGACAGGGCCGGGACTCCAGGGAGACGTGTCGTGGACTGGCAGATGTTCTTGTTCAGCACGGCTGGACGTATCCCGCGGGCCAGATACTGGCTCGCCCTGCTGTTCTACGCGGTGATCATCTTCGCAGGCTTCGCCTGCGCGCTGCTGCTGCTCACCAGCAGCTCCGACATCGCCTCGGTACTGCTTTATGTCGGCGGCGGGCTCTTGTTCCTGCTGCTGTATTTCTCCGTCAATGCCGTCGCCATCAAGCGCCTGCACGACCGCGACAAGAGCGGCTGGTGGACGGTGGCGTTCGTGGCGCTGCCGGGCCTGCTGTACGGCGCCAGCAACGGCCTCGTCACGCCGGACAGCAGCCGCGTCCTGCGCATCGCCGCGCTGCTGCTGTTGCTGTGGGGCCTCGTCGAGCTCGGCGGCATCCGCGGCACCAAAGGCCCCAACCGCTTCGGCGACGACCCGCTCGATCCCTCCGCCGAGCCGACAGGATCCTGAATGACGACCGACTCGCTCTCCATCGCCCGCGACCTGCTGCGCTGTCCCTCCGTGACCCCCGCGGAAGCCGGCTCGCTCGGCGTGCTCGAACGCCTGCTCAAGGACGCCGGCTTCGAGGTGCATCGCATGACCTTCAGCGAGCCGGGCTGGCCCGATGTCGAGAATCTCTACGCGCGGATCGGCACGGCGGCGCCGCACCTGACTTTCGCCGGCCACACCGACGTGGTCCCGGCCGGCGACGAGACCGCCTGGAGCCACGACCCATTCGCGGGCGACGTCAAGGATGGCGTGCTCTATGGCCGCGGCGCGGTCGACATGAAGGGCGCGATCGCCTGCGCAGTCGCCGCGACCCTCGACCATCTCGCCGCCCGCGGCGGCACGCCGAAAGGCTCGATTTCGTTCCTGATCACCGGCGACGAGGAAGGCCCCGCGATCAACGGCACGCCCAAACTGCTGCAATGGGCGGCGGAACGCGGCGAAAAGTTCGACCACTGCGTGCTCGGCGAGCCGAGCAATGTCGACGTGCTCGGCGACAGCATCAAGCTGGGCCGGCGCGGCTCGCTGTCCGGCACCGTCACCGTCGATGGCGTACAGGGCCATGTCGCCTACCCGCATCGCGCCGCCAATCCGGTGCCTGATATCGCTGGCATCATCACCGCGCTGTCGTCGGAGCCGCTCGACCACGGCAACGAACATTTCCAGGCCTCCAACCTCGAGTTCGTCACCGTCGACGTCGGCAACCCGGCGTGGAACGTGATCCCCGGCCAGGCCAGGGCACGCTTCAACATCCGCTACAACGACTGCCACACCGAGGCTTCGCTCAAGGCGCTGGTTGAAGAGCGCCTCGCCCGCGCCTGCGGCAACCGCATCAAGGCGCACATCGCCTGGGAGCCGTCCAACTCCGGCGTGTTTATCGCCAAGCCCGGCCCGTTCACCGACATGGTGATCGGTGCGATCGAGGAAGTGACCGGCCGCAAGCCCGCCTTGAGCACCGGCGGCGGCACCTCGGACGCGCGCTTCATCACCCACTACTGCCCGGTGCTGGAGTTCGGCCTCGTCGGCCAGACCATGCACCAGATCGATGAGCGCACCCCGGTCGCCGACCTCGAAAACCTGACCAAAGTCTATCGCAGCGTGCTCGACCGCTATTTTGCATGACCATCCTCGTCCTCACCGCGCTGCGCAGCGAGCTGAGCCCCGAGCGGGCCCCGGACGGCGTCGAGGTGGTGTTCGGCGGGGTCGGCAAGATCAACACCACCATCGCCACCACCACCGCGCTGCTCGCACGCAAGCCGTCGCTGGTCGTGAACTACGGCACCTGCGGCAGGATCAATCCGCGCCTGCACGGCCTGCTGGAAATCGCCGAAGTCATCCAGCGCGACATGATGGCGATGCCGCTGGCGCCGCGTGGCGTCACGCCTCTCAGCGACGAGGACAGCGTCCTGACGTCCGGCCACGGCAACGCCGTGTGCGGCACCGGCGACAGCTTCGTCACCGCCAGCGATCCCTGGCTGACCGAGAACAGGGTCGATGTCGTCGACATGGAACTGTTCGCCATCGCCCGCGTCTGCAAGCACTTCGGCGTCGCGTGGCGCGCCTTCAAGTTCATCACCGACGGCGCCGACGACACCGCCCACGACGACTGGACAGCGAATGTCGCGGGTGGCGAGGACCTGTTCTGGAACGTGCTGACCCGCGACGTGCTCGGGCGCGTGTGACGGCCTGAAGGCGGCCGGAATGTCGCGCTGGCGATCACCTCGGTCACCGCCCGCACCGGATCGCGCCTCTTCCGCGCCGCTCCGGCCTTGCACAGGCGTGCGCCGCCAGTGAGGCGCACGCCAGCGTCGTCGTCGCCCGATCCCCCTTCAAAGCACGCTGAAACACGCGCTGCCGAAGCAGACCACCGGCCGGTCGCCGCGTGGATCGGCATAGACCACGTGCCCGCCTCCCGCGGCTCCCGGCTGGGGTGCCCCGAAGAACGCCGTGACGCCGATAGGCACCTGTTGCGGCGGCGCGACCGGGCTCTGCAGCGTATCGAGAACCGCCGACAGCGAGTTGGCCGGCGGACGCGGCTGCACCGTGAGGTTCGCGCCCACATAGGTCAGGATATAGTTGGCGGACGGCCTGGCGAGGCTGCCCTGGGTGATGGCGTAGGTCCCCGCCGGCGAATTCATGTCCGCCGCCGTCGCCAGCATGCCGCTCAGCATGTCGCCGTTGGCGAGGCCGCGACCGCCGACGCTGTAGGTCAGTGCCGGATTGGCATCGCCGCTGGTCCTGCTGAGGGCGTCTGCGGTCACGGTGATCGGCCGCGGCGTCACCGTCAGCGTCGCACCGGTGAAGCCGGTCAGCGTGTAGTTGGCGGACGCGGCGAGCGAGCCCTGCAGGATGGCATAGGCGCCGATATTGCTGGTCGGCGTCGCGGCCGTGGCGAGGCTGCCGGACAGCGTATCGCCGTTGACGAGACCGCCGCCGCCGACGACGTAGGTGAGCGCCGGATTGGCATCGCCATAGGTCCGCGACTGGTCGTTCGCCGTCACCGTGATGACGCGTGGCGTGAGCGTCAGCGCCGTCGCGTTGCCGGCGGCCTGGACGAAGACATAATTGCCATTGTTGGCCGTGAGGCCCGCGCCGGTGATGCCGTAGGCGCCGACGCCGGACGCGGCGCCGGCGCTGCTCGCGAACGTCATCGTGCCGGTCGTGGCGCTGCCGAGCGTCTCGTTGTTCACGAAGCCCGTGACGGTGCCGGCGAACGCCGGATTGCTATCGCCGTACTGCCGTGTCGCGGCACCGGCGGTGTAGGTCAGCGTCGCCGGATTGATGACGAACCTGGCCGGATTCGCGGCAAAGGCCAGTGTGTAATTGCCGCCGGCCGACAACGTGCCGAGCGTATAGGCATAGGGGCCACCCGCCACCGTTTCGCCGGCGACACGGCCGAGCGCACCAGTCAAGGCGAGGCCGCTGTCGTCGATGCCGAGACCCGCGTTCACCACCCGCCCGCTCGCGCTGTAGGTGAAAGTCGGGTCCGCACCGCCATAGGTCTTCGACTGTCCGCCGGTCGGCGTAACCGTCAGCGTCGCCGGCGTCACTGTCAGCGTATTGCCGGCATAGGTGATGGCATAGTTCGCATTGTTGGCGTTGGTCACGGTGCCCTGGGCGATGGCATAGCCTCCACCGACGACGTTCTCTCCGCCCGCACGGCTCAGCGTGCCCGACAGCACGTCGCCGTTCACCAGGCCGTTGCCGCCCACCGTGAAGGAGAGCGTCGGGTCGCTGGTGCCATAGACCTTGCTCTGGGCGTCCACCGTCACGGTGATGGCACGGCGTCCGATCGACAGCGCTGTTGAATTGCCGGATGCCTGAACGAAGACGTAGTTGCCGTTGTTGGCGATCAGCCCAGAACCGGTGATGGCGTAGCCGCCGACACCGGACGCCAGGTTGGCGCTGCTCGCGAACATCGCCGTACCGGTGGTCGCGGTCGCCAGCGTCTCGTTGTTGACGAAGCCCGTGACGATCCCGGAGAACGCCGGGTTGGCGTCGCCATACGACCGGGTGGCCGCATTGGCGGTATAGGTCAGCGTCGCCGGATTGATAACGAACGCCGCCGGGTGCGCAGCAAACGCCAAGGTGTAGTTGCCGCCGGCCGACAGCGAGCCGAGCGTGTAAGCATAGGGGCCACCCGCAACCGTCTCGCCGGCGACACGGCCGAGCGCGCCGGTCAGCGCGAGGCCGCTGTCGTCGATGCCGAGCCCCGCATTCACCACACGGCCGCTCGCGGTATAGGTGAAAGTCGGATCCGCCCCGCCATAGGTCTTCGACTGCCCGCTGGTCGGCGTGATGGTCAGCGTCGCCGGGGTGATGCTCAGCGTGTTGCCGACATAGGTGATGGCATAGTTCGTATTGTTGGCGCTGGTGATGCTGCCCTGGCCGATGGCGTAGCCGCCGCCGACGACATTCTCGCCGACGACGCGGGTCAGCGTGCCTGTGAGGGTCTCGCCGCTGACCAGACCGGCGCCGCTGACCAGGTAGGTCAGGGACGGATCCGCGCTGCCATAGACCTTGCTTTGGGCGTCTGCCGTCACCGTGATGGCACGTGGCGTGATCGCGAAGCTTGCCGGATTTGTCGCCATCGCCAGCGTGTAGTTCGATCCTCCGGAGAGCGTATTGAGGGTGTAGCTGTAGGGGCCACCAACCACCGTCTCACCTGCGACGCGTCCCAGCCTGCCTGTCAGCGTGAGGCCGCTATCGTCAATTCCGAGCGTTGCGTTCACCACCCGACCGCCCACTGCGTAGGTGTAGGTCGGATTCACATTGCCGTAGGTCTTGGACTGGCCGCTATTGGGCGCGATGGTCAGCGTCGCCGGCGTAATCGCAAAGCTCGCCGGATTCGTCGCCATCACCAGCGTATAGTTCGACCCGGCGGAAAGGGTGTTGAGCGTGTAGCCGTAAGGACCGCCGGCCACGTTTTCGCCGGCCGCGCGGCCGAGCCCGCCAGTCAGCGTCAGGCCGCTGTCATTGATGCCGAGACCCGCGTTCACCACCTGACCGCTCGCGGTGTAGGCGAAGGTCGGGTCCGCCTGGCCGTAGGTCTTGGACTGTCCGGCGGTCGGGGCGATCGTCAGCGTCGCCGGCGTGATCGCGAAGGCCGCCGGGTTCGCCGCCATCACCAGCGTGTAGTTGGCGCCGGCCGACAGCGAGCCGAGGGTGTAAGCGTAGGGGCCGCCCGCAACCGTCTCACCGGCCGTACGGCCAAGCGCACCGGTCAGCGTAAGACCGCTGTCGTTGATGCCGAGGCCGGCGTTCACCACCTGCCCGCTCGCAGCATAGCCGAAGGTCGGATCGGTCTGGCCGTAGACCTTGGACTGAGCGCTGGTCGGGGCGATCGTCAGCGTTGCCGGGGTGACGGTCAGCGTATTGCCGGTATAGCTGATGGCGTAATTCGGATTGTTGGTGTTGGTGACGCTGCCCTGGCCGATGGCATAGCCGCCACCGACGACATTCTCGCCGGCGATACGGGTCAATGTGCCTGTCAGTGTATCGCCGTTGACCAGGCCGCCGCCACCGACCGTATAGCCAAGCGTCGGATCGGCGCTGCCGTACACCTTGCTCTGGGCATTCGCCGTCACCGTGATCGCACGTGCGTTGATGGTGAGATTGGCGCCCGTGAACGTCGTGATCTGGTAGTTGGCGCTGGCGTTGCCGAGATCGCCGGCCGTGATGCCATAGACACCGACGCCCGTGGACGTCGTCGCCGACGTCGCCAGCGCGCCCGACAGGCTGTCGTTGTTCACGAGCCCCTGTCCGCCGACGGTATAGGTCAGCGCCGGGTTGGCGTCGCCGTAACTGCGCGACTGGGCATCGGCCGTCACCGTGATCTGCCGTGGCGTGATGGTCAGATTGGCGCCGGTGTAGGAGGTGATCGTATAGTTGGAATTGCCGAGGGTGCCCTGCGTGATGCCATAGGTGCCGATCCCTGTGGCCGAGGCCGCCGACGTCGCCAACGCTCCCGACAGCGTGTCGCTGCCGACAAGACCGTTCACGGAATATGTGAAGGTGGGATTGGCGTCGCCATAGGCGCGCGTCGCCGCATTGGCGGTCACCGAGATGGAACGCGGCGTGATTGTCTCGTTGGCGCTGACATAGGTGATGGCGTAATTGAAATTGCCGAGCGTGCCCTGCGTGATCGCATAATTTCCGACGTTCGACGTCGAGCTTGCCAATGTCGAAAGCCCGCCCGTGAGCACGTCGCCGTTCAGCAGGCCGCCGTTCGTGATCTGATATGTCAGCGTCGGATCGGTGGTATCGCCATAGACGCGGGTTTTCGCATCGGCAGTGATCGTCAGCGGTCGCCCGGTCACCGTCAACGTGCCCGGAATATAGACCAGCCGGTAGACGTTGCCCGACGGACTCGTCACCGCGGCTCCGGATGCGGTGATGGCATAATCGCCGACATTGGAGAACTGGCCGGCCGAGGTGAAGAGGCTGGCCAGCGTGGCGAAGCTGTCGCCCGGCTTCAGGTTGCCGTAGTAAGTCGCCGTCAGCGTCGGATTGGTATCGCCATAATTGCGTGTGATCGCATTCGGCGCGATCGTCAGCACCGACAGGAAGGCATAGAGCTCCGGATAGTGCGCGACACCGGAGCCGTTGTTCTGGCCGACCTGGTTCGGCGGCGCCCAGACCCCCTGGAAGTCCCAGCCGCTAAAGAGCGTCTGGTAGTTCGAAAGATCCTGCAATTGGGCGGTTGTCTGGCCAGTGGCGTTGAAGGTGTAGAGATTGGTGCCATAGCCCTGGGACATGCCGGTTGTCGTCGTGTCCCAGAACGAGTTCGTAACCCGTCCGACACCGCTGTTATATCCGACCAGTCCGCCCAGATCCGATGTGCCGCTGACAGCGCCGGTCGCGTAGGTGCGGGTGATGATGCCGTGGTTGTAGCCGGCCAGACCGCCGACCTCGGAGCTGCCCGCAAGCCCCGTGACGGTGCCGCTGGCATAGGCGTCGCTGATCGCGCCGAAGGACTGGTTCATGCCGACAAGACCGCCGACGTTCTGCAGGCCGCTGACCGTGCCACCGGCATAGGACTGACTGATCGTTCCGAAATTCGTGCCGACAAGGCCACCCACATAGATGCCGGTGCCGGTCCCCGTTACCGATGCCGTGGAATAGCTCTGCGAGAGGACGTTGACGTTGGTCCCGACCAGGCCGCCGACACTCTGTGTTCCGGAGACGGTGCCCGTCGCATAGACGTTGGTGATCGTGCCGAGGCTGCGGGCGGCAATCACACCCACCTGATTTCCTCCCGACACCGTCGCGTTGACGACGCCGAGATTCCTGACGATCCCTTCCGCCTCGATAATGCCGAACAGGCCAGCGAGGTCGCCACGGCTGATCGACAGATTCGCGATGGTGTGACCGCCGCCGTCCAGCACGCCCCGGAACTGGACCGCGCTGCCGATCGGCACGAAGCCATAGCCGTCGCCGAGCACGTTGGAGGTGAACCAGTTGCCGGAGCTGCTGCCGAGCGCGGCGGACAGGTCGATGTTCCGCATCAGCGTGTAGGACGCGGTCGGCGCCAGCATCATCAGCTGCAGCTGATGCGCGTTGCCGATGCTGGTGGAATATTCGCTCAGCAGGAACGGCCGTGTCGCGCCATGGAGGCTGTAGGGGTTGTTGAGCGTCCCATCGGCGTCAATGATGACGAAGCCAGACGCCCCGGGCGTGGTGCCGAAGGTGAGGCCGGGCATGTTGGCCGAATTGGCGAACTGGGCGGTCGTCAAGCCGGTCGCCTGGAACGTGCCGACCGCGCCACCATTGCCGTTGCTCTTGCCAGTGGTCTGGGTGTCCCAGTAGGAATTGGTGACGCTCGCTCCACCCGACACGTCGTAGCCGACAAGACCGCCGCTCTGAGGGTTGTACGTGGCCGTGACGAGACCGGTCGCGTAGGTCTGTGTGATCGGACCCGAATTGGCCCCGACCAGTCCGCCAGCAGTGTAGCCGAAAACGCTTCCCGTCGCGTAGCTCTGCGAGATCGAACTGTTGTTCTGCCCGACAAGACCTCCCGCCGCCCCGCCCTGGGCCGACACATTGCCGCTCGCGTACGAACCGACAATGGACGCACCGTTGTAGCCGACCAGACCACCGGCATTGTCGCCGCCGGAGCCCTGGCCGCGCAACGTGTTGGTCACGTTTCCGGTGGCGTAGGAGAATTGGATGACGCCGCCCGCATTGTAACCGGCCAGTCCGCCGGAATACCGATAGCCCGAGACGCTGGCGCCCGAGAAGGAATTGGTGATGGTGCCATTGTTCTGACCGACGAGCCCACCGACATAGATGTTGCCGGTGATCGCTCCGCTGGTGACGCCGAAGTTCCTGATCTGGCCGCTGTTGCCCGTGAACAGGCCGATGACGTTGGTCGACGGGCGATTGACCGTCAGGTTCGAAACCGCGTAATTCTGTCCATCGAAGACGCCGGAGAACGGCGTTCCGGAATAGGCGTAGCTGGCGTTCATCGACAGCGTGCCGATCGGCTTGAAGCCCGCGCCGCTGTTCCAGGTCGACGTCACGCTGGCGTCAATATCGCGTCCAAGCGCGTAAGCCCCCGACAAGTTGTTGTTGACGTTCTGCAGGTCATAGACGTTGTTGACCAGCATGTAGGCGGTCAGCGAACCGCCGCCGGCGACCTTGCCGCTGTAGTCGGTCGCCGTCGCATAGCTCGTGGCATTGACCGACGGCGTGCCCGTGGCGGGATTGCTGGCCGGATTGTAATAGATGTTCACCGCGCCGGAGGTCGACACCTGGATGCCGGCGCCGAACGTGACAGTTCCGCTGCCCATCCCGCTGTTGTCGGCGCGCAGATTGACCGCAGCGCCACCGGTGTTGGTGATGGCGGCGTTGACGTTGATATTGCGATAGGCACTGAGTGTCAGGCTGTTGCCGCTGGCCCAGCTGATGGCGCTCGCGACCGTGATGTCGCCGGCGTCGGTGCCGGCGCTGCCGAAGCCACCGGTTGTGATGGTGACGTTGGCCGTGCTGAGCGCGTTCTGCAGCGTGCTGACGTTGATGATGCTGGTGCCGGTCGGCTTGAAGGTCGTCTGGCCGCTATAGGTCGCCGAGCCCTGGCTGGTGTCGGTGCCGGTCGAAATCATCACGTTATAGGGATCGAGCAACAGGTTGCCGAGCGTCCCCTTGGGCGCGGACAGGTCCGTCACGCCGGCATAACCGAGCACGCCGTGGCTCGACACCTCCGCCTCGCCGCCGTTGCCGCCATCGGCGCCGCCACGGGCCGAGATCTTGCCGGCGAAATTCGTCTGCACATCCGACCAAACCACGACATTGCCGCCGTTGCCGCTGCCGGTGGCGTCGGCTTTGATGGCGCTGGCGGCGTCCATCGTCACCGTCCTGGCGTGCTGCAGCGTGCCGCCGCCCTGGCGGTCGCCGCCGACTTTGACGTTGCCGCCCCCGGTCTTGCCGGAGGCATCGAGCCGGGCGCCGGCCAGCGCGATGTCCTGGCCGGTCACCGTGATGTTACCGCCCCTGGCCTTGCGCGACGCCGTGGTCAGCTTGCCGCTGACCGTGACCTGGCCACCTTCGCCGCCGCCGATCTCGATCGCACCGGTCTTGCCGCCGATCGAGCGCGCCTGCACCAGCCCGGAGATGTTGATGGCGTTGCGCGCCGCCTCGCGCGCCGTCGCCGCACTGATGATCACGGCGCCACCATCGGCCTTGATGGTGCCGGAGCTCTCGACCAGCGCGCCGGAGGTCTTGGCGTTGGTCGGCGCTGCCACCTGCAGGAAGCCATCGCCGGAGAAGTCGAGCGTCGCCTGCTCGCCGGAGCCGAGCCCGACCTTGCCGAGCGGCACATAGATGTTGCCACTGTTCGAGACGGTGCCGCCGATCAGCGCCATGTAGCCGCCGCGGCCGACCGTGATGGTGCCGGCGTTGCTCACCGCCGCCGACGCGCCGTTGCCGCTGAAATTGCGCTTGCCGCTCATGAAGTCGGCGTCGGAGATGCCGAGCGTCGAGGCGACGAAGCCGCCGCCGGTGGTGACGGTGCCGCTCGGGGTGATGGCGATGCCGTTGGGATTGACGAGGTAGACCTGGCCGTTGGCGGTGAGCGATCCGGCGATGCTCGACGGCGTGTTGCCGGTGACGCGGTTGAGGATGGCCGACGACGCGTTCGGCTGGTTGATGTTGACTGCATAACCCTGGCTGATTGAAAAACTCTGCCAGTTGACCACCGCGCTCTGGCTGCTCTGGTTGATGGTCAGCGTCGACGACGACGGCTGCGACACGCTGACGCTGCCTGCCGCGACGCTGCCGCCGGTCGGCAGATTTTGCGCCGAGGCCGTGACCACGAGGCCGGGTGACGTCAACGCTGAGGTCGCAAGCAACAGCGCAAGGTGCGGCGCGCGAGAGCGAAGACGCGAACCAGTGCCAACAGGAGCCGAGCGCATCATCTTATTCTTTCAAAAAACCTGAAACAGGACGTCGCGAGTGATAGTTTGGTCGCGGCGCCGCTGCGGCCATGACCAAATCCGATTTAGAGAGCGCCAAAGCACATGCCTCCGACACAGACGAACGCCTGGTCCGAGCGAGGATCGGCATAGAACGTGGCAACGCCGTTTGCTGTCATGATCCGCGGCGCGCCCTGAATGGCGGTCACGCCCACCGGCAGCGCCACCGGCGTGGCGTTGGGGGCGAAGAGACGATCGATGATGGCGGAGTAGTTCAAAGCCGGCCGCGGCTGCACGATCAGATTGGCGCCGACATAGGTCAGCAGATAATTGGCCGAGGCCGCGACCGTGCCCTGGGTGATGGCGTAGCTGCCGACCAGCGAAGTCGTATCCGCCGAGGTCGCCAGCGCGCCCGTGAGGATGTCGCCGTTGGCGAGGCCCGCGCCGCCGATGACATAGGTCAGCGCCGGGTTCGGCTCGCCATTGAACTTCGTTTTCACATCGGCAGTCACCGTGATCGGCCGTTGCGTCACGGTCAGCGTCGAACCGGTGAAGCTGGCCAGCGTGTAGTTGGCGGAAGCCGCGAGGGACCCCTGCGTGATGGCATAGCTGCCGACATTGCTGGCTGCCGTCGCCGACGTGAACATACTGCCGGATAGCGTGTCGCCGTTCACCAGCCCCATGCCGCCGACAGTGTAGCTCAGGGAGTTGGCATCGCCATAGATGCGGCTCCGCGCATCTGCCGACACGGTGATCGAGCGCGGCGTCACGGCCAGTGTCGCGCCATTGTAGATCAGCGCGTAGTTCGACGAGGCTGCGAGCGCCCCCTGGGTGATGGCATAGCCGCCCACGTTGCTGGTCGTCGTTGCTGGCGAGGCGAGGCTGCCGGACAGCGTGTCGCCGTTCACGAGGCCAGCGCCGCCGAGCGTGTAGGTGAAGGCAGGATTGGCGTCGCCATAGATGCGGCTCTTGGCATCCGCCGTCACCGTGATCGCCCGCGGCGTCACGGTCAGTGTCGCGCCGGTGTAGGTCAGCGCGTAGTTCGAAGAGGCCGCGAGCGAGCCCTGCGTAATGGCATAGCCACCAATATTGCTGGCTGCAGTCGCCGTCGAAGCAAGGCTGCCAGACAGCGTGTCGCCGTTGACCAGACCTCCGCCGCCGATGGCGTAGCTGAAGGCCGGATTGCCGTCGCCATAAGCCCGGCTCTGCGCATCCGCCGTCACGGTGATCGCGCGCTGGTTCACCGTCAGCCGGCCGTCGCTGGCGAACCTGAATGCATATCCGCTCCGGCTGGTCAGCGTGCCCCGCGCGACGTCGATGGTGTCAGGCGAGCCGGCGACATTGGCCGTCGCGTCGGCGCCGGTCGATGTGACGCTGGCCGTGCCGTAGTGCGCCGTCCCGGCGCTGTCGCCGAGATACACGCCGGCGATGCCGGCGTCATAGCCCGTGATCACGTAGTTACCGGCGATCGCGGCGCTGGCATCCTCGCCATAGGTCTTGCTGGCGTCCGTCGAGGTGACGGTGAGGGTCCGCGTGGCGGAGAAGACGTAGCGGCTGCCAGCGAGCGGGACGCTGCCGGGCGCCAGCGTCGCAAAGGTGTTGCCGAAGATCGCTGTGCGGCCGCTGTCCAGATTGCCGAACGTGTCGCCGGCCGGATCGGCGGAATAGACCAGCCAGCGCCCGCGGGTCGCCGTCACCACATCCGAGCCGCGATTGTTGATGAAGGCCCCGGTCGCCGCGAGCACCGGGCTGGGGCCGCTCACCGTCACGTCGGAGGCGATGGTGAGATCTCCGTCGGTCGAAACAGTCAATCCGCCGGATGTCGCGACTCCGCCGGTCGTCGCGCCCGTCGCATTCCCGAGCGAGCCGATGGTCAGGCTTCTGGTGTTGATGACGGTCAGGTCACCGGCATTGGCGGCCAGCGTGCCGACCTGGTTGCCTCCGGCATTGAGCGTGAACGAGCCGGATCCGGTGAGCAGCAGCCCGCCGGCGGAAACGGCCGCGCTCTGCGTCACCGTGCCGCTGGACGACAGCGCCAGTGTTCCCGAGAGCGACAATGCCTGATCGAGGGCGAAGCTCGACGCCGCGCTGTCGATCTGGCGATTGGCGAGGGCCATACTGGATGCTGCAGTCGAGCCGACGGTCGTGCTGAACGCCGTGTTGAGGGCCGACAGCGAGCCGATCGAGCTGTCCGACGTGTCACGACGCCAGCCGTCGGTCAGATTGAGATTTGTCGTCAGCTGGCCAACAGCGCCGGTGCGGAACGCGATCGCGCCGCTGGAATCCGACGTCGAGGCGGCAATGCCGCTCGCGTTTGCGACCGTCCCCGCAGGCGCGAAGACATAGTAATAGCCGTTGACACCCGTCGACGCCGAACCCACGACCACGCCGCCATTGGTGACCGACACGGTTGCCAGCCAAGGAGAAACGCCGTTCTGCCGGGTGGCGTAGCCGGACACGGCCCGCACGCCGTTCGGGAAGAAGCTCTTAAGGTACGGATAAAGCCCGCTGGAGCCACCCGCGAATGCGCCGCCAAGGCCGCTTGCGCCGCCCGACTGGAATTGGGCCGTGGTCAGATCTTGGCCGCCCCCGCCCCTGCCGGTGGTGGAAGTGTCGGCATAGACATTGGTCAGCGCAAGGCCGCTCCCCCCGCCGATCAGGCCGCCGGCGTACACGCCGGCGGAAGGGCCGGTCGCATAGCCGTTGGTCAGCGAACCGCCGTCGCCACGGCCGATCAGTCCGCCGGCATAATTTCCCGCCGCGGCGCCGGTGGCGAAGACGTCACGGATGGTGCTGTTGGTCGCCCATCCGACAAGCCCGCCGTTTCTTACGCCGCCGCTGGACGACCCGGTCGCAAACGAATTCACGAGCAGGCTGCTGAACAGATCACCGATCAGCCCGCCGGCGCTTCCCCCAGAGACCGATGTGGTAGCGTAGGCGTTTGCGACGACACCACCGTTGTTGACTCTGGCGACCAGCGCGCCGCTGGAATAGCCTCCCGTCACGGAACCGCCGATCACGCCGATATCCCGCACGGTGCCGGTGAGATAGCCGAACAGCCCAGCATAAGTGCTGCTATCGATGGTCAGGCCGGTAACGGTGTGACCAAGACCATCGAACGTACCGGAGAAAATGCCGACGATCGCGTTCGAATAGCTGCCGGTCGGGCTGAGCGAATTTACCAGCGCATAGTTTCCGCTGCCATTGTTGATGCCGGCGAGGTCATCCATCGTGTAGAGCAGCTGATAGCTCTGGCCGTTGATCGACAGCGTGCCGCCGGCGCTCGCTGTTGCGGCGGAGCCGTCGGCGTTGACATAGGTCAGCGGCGCGCCGATCGCGAACGTCAAGTTGGTGGGGTCGCTCGCGTCGTAGCCGAGCGCCGCCGTGCTTGCCCCCTGCATCGTGACCGGAGCGTTGATCCTGAGTGCTCCTGCACTGTTGAGCGTCAGGCTTCCGCCATCCTGGATGGTGATCGCGCTGGAGACGATGAGCGGCGCGCCCGCTGTCGTGGTGCGCGCGGCAAAGCTGCTCGCATTGATCGCCTGGTCGACAGTGAAGCTCGCCCCCGTGGCGGTGATATCGTAGACGGTCGCCCCGTTGATCGCCGCGATCGCGGCCGCGTTGCCGCCTGCTGCTGCCGCGACGTTGGCCTTGACGTTGGACAGCAGCGTTGCCGACGTCGGCGCTGTCAGCCGTTGGCCGTAGAGATTGACGCCACCTTGGGACACCGCGCCGGTCGCCGTGGTCAGCGTGGCGGAATTCGCGTTGGAATAGCTGAGCAGGCTCGCGCCGTTGTCCAGCGCGCCCGGCGCGAAGGCGAAATAGTAATAGCCGTTCGCGCCCGACGAGATCGTTCCGAGACTGATGCCGCCCGCGACGAGACCGATCGATGCGCCGGCGAGCCCGATCGTGCCGCCGTCGGAATAGGCTGTTCCGGACACGACTTGCGGACCGCTCGGATAGAAACTCGACAGATAGGGATACAGCCCCGCATCCGCGCCCCAGACCGTGGACGACAATCCCGGCGGCAGAGTCCCCGACTGCAGGTCGGCCGTGGACACGCCGCCGGCCTGCACCGCGCCGTTGACGTCGTAGCCTGCGGCGGCCGATGTGCCGCTGGTATGCGCGTTCCAATACAAGTCATAGCTGAGATGAGGGGTGGCCGGCGCGACGTAACCGGCGATGCCGCCGACATACCCGCCGCTGCTGATCACCATGCCGGTGAACAGGCTTTGCTGGATCCCGCCGCCCTCGAGGCTGCCCACCAGACCGCCGACATACTGACCGGCGCTGACCATGCCTGATGCGACGCTGGTCTTGATCAGCCCGGTGTTCCGTCCGGCCAGGCCGCCGGCGTACTGTCCGCCCGTCGTCACATCGCCGGTGGCGAAGCTGGACTGGATCGTGCCCGTGTTGAAGCCGATGAGGCCGCCGACGTATTGCGAGCCATAGACGGTTGCGGAGGAGTAGCTGGTCTGCACCACGCCGCCGTTGTTGCTTCCGGCGAGGCCGCCGGTGGTGAGGTTGCCGTTCACCGAACCGCCGACCAGGCCGAAGTTCGACAGCGTGCCGAACAGCACCCCGATCATGCCGTTGTTGTTGAGGCCACCACCTATGTTCAGGTTCGAGACGGTATGGCCGAGGCCGTCGAGCTTGCCGCCGAACCCGCCCATTAGTTGCTGATTGTAGGTGATCCCGCTGGCGTCGAGATTGGTGGCGAGCGCGTAGTTGCCGGTAATACCGGCGCCGTAGGTTGCGATCGTGGCGCCGGTCGTCGAATTGATGCCGTCGATGGCATCGAAATTGGCCATCGAATAGACCAGCGTGTACGTCGTGCCGTTCAGCTTGAACGTGCCGCCATTGTTGGTCGCGCCGTAATCGATCGAGGCGCCGCGCGCGAACGTGAGGCCGGTGGTGCTGACATCCGCGACCGTGGCGGCGGTGATGTTGACGGTGCCTGCGCCGGTGACGCTGATGGTCTTGTTGACCTGGACGCCGCCACCGGCGTTAAGGTTCAAGGTGCCGGTCCCATTGAGGGTCATGAGCGCGTTGACGGCGATATTGCGCGCAGCACTCAGCGTCAAGGTCGTGCCGGACGACCAGGCAACTGGGGCCACGACGGTGATGTCACCGGCCTGCGATCCCCCCGACCCCGTCGTCACGTTGACATTACCGAGTCCCAGCGCGGCCTGCAGCGTGCCGACATTGATGACGCTGTCATTGCCGGTTGCGGAAAAGCCCGACGTATCGGCGCCATTCGAGATGATGACGTTGTAGGGATCGAGCAGCAGGGTGCCGAAGCTGCCCTTCGTCGCGGAGAGGTCCGTGAGGCCGGTATAGCCGAGCTTCGCCTTGCCCGAGACTTCCGCCTCGCCGCCATTGCCACCATCGGCGCCGCCGCGAGCGGAGATTCTGCCGCCGAAGTTGGTCTGGACATCCGACCACACCACCACGTTGCCGCCGTTGCCAGTGCCGGTGGCGTCGGCCTTGATAGTACTGGCGGCATCGATGGACGTGGTCTGCGCACGCTGCAGCGTGCCGCTCCCCTGGCGGTCACCGCCAATCCTGACATTGCCGCCACCGGTCTTGCCGGAGGCATCGAGCCGGGCGCCGGCGAGCGCAATGTCCTTGCCGGTCACCGTGATGTTGCCGCCCTTACTCTTGCGCGACGCCGTGGTCAGCGTGCCGCTGACCTTGACTTGCCCGCCCTCGCCGCCGCCGATCTCGATCGCGCCGGTCCTGCCGCCGATCGAGCGCGCCTGCACCAGCCCGGAGATGTTGACGGCATTGCGGGCCGCCTCGCGCGCGGTCGCCGCGCTGATGATCACGGCGCCGCCGTCGGCCTTGATGGTGCCGGAGCTTTCGACCAGCGCGCCGGAGGTCTTGGCGTTGGTCGGCGCTGCCACCTGCAGGAAGCCGTCGCCGGAGAAATCGAGCGTTGCCTGCTCGCCGGAGCCGAGGCCGACCTTGCCGAGCGGCACATAAATGTTGCCGCTGTTCGAGACGGTGCCGCCGATCAGCGCCGCATAGCCACCACGCCCCACCGTGATGGTGCCGGCGTTGCTGACCGCCGCCGACGCGCCATTGCCGCTGAACGAGCGCTTGCCGTTCATGAAATCGGCATCGGAGATGCCGAGCGTCGAGGCCACGAAGCCGCCGCCGGTGGTGACGGTGCCGCTCGGGGTGATGGCGATGCCGTTGGGATTGACGAGGTAGACCTGGCCGTTGGCCGTGAGAGAGCCTGCGATGCTCGACGGCGTGTTGCCGGTGACCCGATTGAGGATCGCCGATGACGCGTTGGGCTGGTTGATGTTGACGGAATAACCCTGGCTGATCGAGAAGCCCTGCCAGTTGACCACCGCGCTCTGGCTGCTCTGATTGATGGTCAGCGTCGACGGCGACGGCTGCGACACGCTGACGCTGCCCGCCGCGACACTGCCGCCGGTCGGCAGGTTCTGCGCCGAGGCCGTGGTGGCGAGAGCCGGTGCCGTCAGGGCCGTGGTGGCGAGCAGCAACGCCAGCCGCCGGGGCCGGAGCCGGAACCGCAAGGAAGCTGTCACGACCGCCGAACGCATCGCGTGCTCTCTCAAAACCGGAATGCGGATGTGACGATGACGCGCTGATTGCCCGCCGCGGTGTTGCTGTGGCCGTGGCCATATTCAATCGCCAGCGTGCCGTTGCTCAGCGTTCCCGGCACGGCGCCACCGAAGCGGACACCGCCGCCATAGGCGCTGGCGCGGGTGACGGCCTGCTCCTGCGCGGTCGGATTGACCTGGCGCACCTCGCCATAGCCGCCGAAGATGTAAGGCATGGCGACGACGCCGAACGGCACGTTCTGGATCGGCAGCGTCCACGGCGAGATGATTTCGCCGCGCGCCACAAAACCGCTGTCGCCGATGATCGAGCCGGTGTCGAATGCAGAGAGACCGCCGGCATCGGCGATGCCGAAGCGTTCGCTGGCGAGCAGCGGTTCGCCGAACGACGTCTGTCCGCGCAAGACGGCACTGACCGCCAGATGCTCCATGAAGCTCTGATAGTAGTTCAGCGAGGCTTCGAGTTTCTGGAACCGGGCATCGGCGCCGTTGCGCGACAGCGGCAGGATTGGCGTCGCATCACTGAGGCCGCGCGCGCCCAATCCATCAAGTCCGAACGATGCCTTGACCCGCCCGCTCAACGTGGCGCCCCAGGGCGTGTAATAGTCCGCTTCCTGGGTGAAGCGGACGATCCGCAGCCGGTCCTGCGACAGCGGCACGAGATTGGCGCCGACGAACAGGCTGTTGGTCTCGTTCTGGGCGTCGAACGCCAGTTCCTGGCTGTAGTTGAGCATCCGGCTGCGCAGCCACGAGTAGCGCAGGCGCAGCGACAGGCGGTCGAACACGTCGGTCGACGCCACGTTCGACTGCGGCAGCGGCGTCGTCCGCGACTGGGTGTATTCCGGATTGAATGTGACCCCGTCGATGAACACCGGGACCACCACGCCCGCCGCCAGCGAGCGGTTGCGCGGATAGCGACCGAAGAAGTCGCCGTCCTCGGGATGGCCGTTGGCGCGCAGGTAGACCAGCTCGCCGAGACCCGCGACGCTGTTGAGATCGACGCCCGCGCCCCAGAACGTGCGCCCGAGGGCCCTGGACAGCGAGTTGTCGAACGACACCACGCCGCTGACCGGCTGGTACTTGGCGTCGATGACGAGCACCGTTGCGCCCTGGCCCTCGCCGGGCGCCAGCGTCGAGCGCAGGATCACGCCCGGCGTGTCGCCGGCCAGCAGCAGCGCGCGCTCGATCTGGCGCTGCGTGACCTGGTCCTTGCCACGCAGCGGCTCCAGCAGCGTGGCGATGCGGCCGCGCACCCGCTCGGGAACGTCCTTGAGCTCGATGCGCTGGATGTAGCCACTGACCACGACGAGCCGCAGCCGACTACCGTCGACCAGCTTCTGCGGCGGCAGGATCACGCGCGCCAGCACATAGCCGGCCGCGGCATAAGCGGCCTCGAGATCACGCGCGGCGGCAAAGATCTCGGCACCGGACACAGACCTCCCCGAGAGCTTCGCCTCCAGCGCGGAGGTCGCTCCCCGAAGGTCGGCAAGGCCGCCCTCGACCCGGACGCCGGCCAGCCTCACGAACAGCTTCTCGGCGCCCGCGGGAGTGCCGAGGCCACCGCCGCCGTTCAGCGAGAAGCCGCCGGGCCGCTCCAGGTCCGGCCGGAAGCTCGGCGGGGTGATCTGCGACGCCGTCTGGGCCTTCGCCGGCATCGCGGCGGACATCGCCAGCGCAACCCCGGCGAGGAGCGCAGCGATCGGGCCGCCATGCCGCGGGGCGAGGGCCGTCGATCCCGAGGCATCGGGACGGACCCGGCCAGCGGATTCGCCGGAGCGCACGGTGCGCAGCATCAGTAACGGCAAGACTTCGCCCTCACAATCCAACGTCCACGAGCGAAGCGATAGCGAACATCCAGCCCGCCGGTGGTCCGGCAAGAGGCGGCTCGCTCTGTCGACGCTTCGCACGCGCTTTTGTGCTTTGATTGGCGGATTTTGTCGTCTCAACCGGCGCAAGCCAACAGGCGCACAGGGCGATTTCAGAAAATATCAGATTCTCAGAATCTCATATAAGAATCGATATTCGCTATGTTTTTCGCCGCAGGCGAGGCTTCGCGACGCCCTCGCGTGGAGGCCCCGGAAGAAGGCCGAAATCGCAGGTGATCAGTAGTCGACCCGCATCAGATAAAGCCCCTCCGGCGGAGCCACGGGTCCGCAGGCGGAGCGGTCGCGCGCGTCGAGCGCCGCCTTGAGATCGGCGGGGCTCCAGCGCCCCTCCCCGACCCACACCAGCGACCCCACCATCGAGCGCACCTGGCTGTGCAGGAACGAACGCGCCGACGTCACGATGCTGACATGGTCGCCGTCGCGGATCACGTCGAGCTGATCCAGTGTCCTGTCGGGCGACTTCGCCTGGCATTCGGTATCGCGGAAGGTGGTGAAGTCGTGTTTGCCGACCAGCGCCTGGGCAGCCAGATGCATCGCCGCGGTATCGAGCGGCTTCGGTACCCGCCAGGCAAAGCCGAAGTCGAGCGCGAGATCGGCGCGGCGGTTGATGATCCGATAGAGATAATGTCGCTTGATGGCCGAGAAGCGCGCTTCGAAATCATCCGCCACGCGCTCGGCCGCCAGCACGCCGACCGGATGGGGCCGC
This sequence comes from Bradyrhizobium sp. U87765 SZCCT0048, assembly GCF_018131225.1. Taxonomy (GTDB): domain Bacteria; phylum Pseudomonadota; class Alphaproteobacteria; order Rhizobiales; family Xanthobacteraceae; genus Bradyrhizobium_A. The sequence continues at coordinate 1,075,412 of NZ_JAFCMM010000002.1, forward strand.
AGATGGGCGTTGAGGGCGTCGCGCACCACGTCGGGGCGGAAATCACGCGACAGGTCGACATGCGCCACCTGCCCCCTGGCATGAACGCCGGCATCGGTGCGGCCGGCGCCGTGCACCCGGACATTCTCGCCGCTCAGCGCCTTCGCGGCATCTTCAAGCGCACCTTGCACCGAGGGATGATCATCCTGCACCTGCCAGCCGCGAAACGGCCGGCCATCATACTCAATGGTGAGCTTGTAGCGCGGCATCAGGCGGCCCCGAGCCGCTCGAACGCGCCGGCATAGGCGATGCGCCCCTGCCCCGGCGCCGCGGACGCCAGAGCCAGCGCCTGGAAACCGGGGCCGGCATACTCGCAGGCGAACCCCGCCGCGGACGCAGCAGAATAGCCGAAACGGCCATAATAGGCGGGATCGCCGAGCACGAAGGCGATGGTCTCGCCGCCCGCGTGCAACCGGCGATGGCCGTCCTCGATCAGCGCCTGGGCGATCCCCTTGCAGCGGTGCGCCGCATCCACCGCCACCGGCGCGAGGCTGACGCCGGCGACCTGCGTGCCATTGGTGTCGATCCACAACCGCGAGAACGCGACATGGCCGATGATGGCGCCATCCTGCTCGGCCACCAGCGACAGCAGCAGATCGCCATCGGCCCGCAAACGATCGACCAGATCGGCTTCCGCCGCCGTGCCGAACGCGCCGCTGACGATGCGATGGATCGCGGCCCGGTCCGCCGCGGTTTCCAGACGAATGTTCATGGCAGCGTCAGGCCGGACGGCACCGCCGTGCCGCGCAGGAAGACGTCGGCCTTCATCGGCTGCTTGCCGGCGCGCTGCAGCTCGATGATGCGGATCGCGCCGTCGCCGCAGGCGATGGTGAGCTGCTCGTCCAGCACCGTGCCCGGCGCACCGGACGCGGTCGCCAGCGCGCAGCGCAGGATCTTGACCCGCACCGCCTCGCCGTCGAGCGGCATCTCGCACCACGCGCCGGGGAACGGCGACAGGCCATGGCAGTGCCGCAGCACCTCGCGCGCCGGACGGCGCCAGTCGATGCGCGCCTCCGCCTTGTCGATCTTGGCGGCGTAAGTCACACCTTCGCTCTTTTGCGGCGTGACCTGCAGCGTGCCGCGCTCCAGCGCGCCCATCGCCCGGCCCATCAGGTCGGCGCCGATGCGCGCGAGCTTGTCGTGCAGGTCGGTGGCGGTCATCGCATCGGTGATGGCAATGCGTTCGGCCATCGCGACGTCGCCGGTATCGAGGCCGACATCCATCTTCATGACCATGACGCCGCTCTCGGCATCCCCGGCCATGATGGCGCGGTTGATCGGCGCCGCGCCGCGCCAGCGCGGCAGCAGCGACGCGTGCAGGTTGAAACAGCCGAGCGGCACGGCGTCGAGGATCGCCTGCGGCAGGATCAGGCCATAGGCGACGACGACGGCCGCGTCGGCGCCGAACGCCAGGAAGGCGGCCTGCGCGTCCTCGGTCTTCAGCGTCTTCGGGGTCAGCACGGGCAGGCCGAGCCGGCGCGCCTCGCGCTCCACCGGCGTCACCTGCTCCTTCATGCCGCGGCCGGCCGGCTTCGGCGCGCGGGTATAGACCGCGACGATGTCATGGCCCTGTGCCACCAGTTCCAGCAGCGTCGGCACCGCGAAATCCGGGGTGCCCATGAAGATCAGACGCAGCGACATGACGGGACCTTGTTGCGTTCGCACACGGACGCTCGGAAAGCGCGAGCCGGTCCGTGGCGACGTCCGGCGACCAGCGATCTCAACCCGTGACCCGTTGCTTCGCCGCCTTGGTGAACTTCTTCATCACACGGTCCCGCTTGAGCTTCGAAAGATAGTCGACGAACAGCACGCCGTTGAGATGGTCGATCTCGTGCTGGATGCAGGTGGCGAACAGGCCGGTGGCCTCTTCCTCCTGCACGTTGCCGTCGAGATCCAGGTAGCGGATGCGCACCGTGGCGGGCCGCTCGACCTCCTCGTAATATTCGGGGATCGACAGGCAGCCTTCCTCGTAGACCGACAACTCCTCGGACGCGGAGATGATCTCCGGATTGATGAAGACGCGCGGCTGCTTCTGCTCGTCGTCCTTCTTTGCCAGGTCCATGGTGATCAGCCGCACCGGCTCGGCGATCTGGATCGCGGCGAGCCCGATGCCGGGCGCGTCGTACATGGTCTCGAACATGTCGTCCGCGAGCTTGCGCACCTGCGGCGTGACTTTTTCGATCGGTTTCGACACCAGGCGAAGCTGCTTGTCGGGAAGGATGATGATCTCGCGAATGGCCATGGCGCGCGATGTAATCCGGGCGTCCGCCGCGGTCAATTGCAGGAGGGCAAAACCGGGTGCCGGGACCGTGGCGCGACATTTACCGATGATTAACCATGAATTTTAACGGCTTATTAAGGCCAAATGTTCCCTCTTCGTTCGCGCGAAACCCCGAATCGGGCTAAGTTGGCGCCATGAACGAGATCCTGTTTGTCCTCGACGGCACGCCCGTCCGTGCGTGGCTCGCCCTGCTGCTGTTCGGCATCCTGGTCGTCGCCATGCTGCTGGTCATCGCCATTGTGATCGCCCGCGGCAGCGGCCGCAGCCACGCCGCGGCGATGGCCCAGGCGATTCGCGCTGACGAACTCGAGGAGCGCGTCGCCGACCTGCTGCGCGCCCAGACCCAGGCCCAGGGCCGCATCGACGCCATGGGGCAATCGCTCGCCGGCCGTCAGGCCGAGATGGCTCGCGCCGTGAGCGAGCGCCTCGACGCCGTCGGCCATCGCGTCGGCCAGTCGATGGAGCAGACCACGCGCCACACCGCCGAGAGCCTGCGCGCCCTGCATGAGCGGCTCGGCATCATCGACAGCGCCCACAAGAACCTCACCGAGCTCACCACCCAGGTGACCACGCTGCGTGACGTGCTCGCCAACAAGCAGGCGCGCGGTGCCTTCGGCCAGGCGCGCATGGAGGCGATCGTGCAGGACGGCCTGCCGAAAGGCGCCTACGAGTTCCAGCATACCCTTTCCACCGGCAAGCGCCCGGACTGCGTCGTCTACCTGCCGGACCAGCGCCCGCTGTGCATCGACGCCAAGTTCCCGCTGGAGGCAGTGACCGCGCTGCGCGAGGCCCGTGGCGAAGACGAGAAAAAGTCCGCCGCACAGCGGCTGCGCCAGGATGTGATGAAGCATGTCGGTGACATCGCCGACAAATACCTCATCGCCGGCGAGACCCAGGACACCGCGCTGATGTTCGTGCCGTCGGAATCGGTCTATGCCGAGATCCACGACGGCTTCGACGACATCGTGCAGAAGGCCTACCGCGCCCGCGTCGTGCTGGTTTCACCTTCGCTGCTGATGCTGGCGATCCAGGTGATGCAGCAGATCCTCAAGGACGCGCGCATGCGCGATGCCGCCGACCAGATCCGCACCGAAGTGATGAACATGATGGGCGACGTCGAGCGGCTGCGCGACCGTGTCAGCAAGCTCGGCTCGCATTTCGATCAGGTCAGCGAGGATGTGCGCCAGGTGCTGATCTCGGTCAACAAGATCGGCAAACGGGCCGCCAAGATCGAGGAGCTCGACTTCTCCTCGCCGGCGGAAGCGGACGCCCCCGCCGCGAAGAGCGGGCCGGAACTGTTCGCCGTGACGCCTGCGGCCCGCAAGCTGCGCGCCGGCGAATAGCCTGTGGCGATCGGTCCCTTGACGGGACCCCGCCGCATCGTTGTCCTTGCCGTATCGCGTGCGCATCGCGCACCGCCCCGATAGCGATACGGAGCTTGCCGATGACGCCCTACGACCGCCTCGCCGCGCTGGGACTGCAATTGCCGAGGCCCGCACCGGCAGCCGCCAACTATGTGCCGTTCCTGCGCCATGGCAACGATCTCTATATCGCCGGCCAGGGCCCGTTCGACACCGCCGGCAAGCTGCACACCGGCAAGGTCGGGCGCGACCTCACCGTCGAGCAGGCCTATGACCACGCCCGCCTCACCGGCCTCAACGTGCTGGCGCAGGTCCACGCCGCGACCGGCGATCTCGGCCGCGTCGTGCAGGTGGTCAAGGTGCTCGGCATGGTCAACGCCACCGAGGATTTCAGGGATCATCCCAAGGTGGTCAACGGCTGCTCCGACCTGTTCGTCGCGGTGTTCGGCGACGCCGGCCGCCATCCGCGCTCGGCCGTCGGCATGAACTCGTTGCCGATGGGGCTGAGCGTCGAGGTCGAGGCGATCTTCGCCATCCGGTAGGCCGCCCCGGTGGCCGGTTCGCCGCATTGGCTCTCGCCCGCCAAATCAGATAGGGGGAAGGACGATGACCGCCGCCCCCGAGGACACTGTGAAGCCGCCTGCCGCGCGCGCATCATGGCGCGAGACGCTCGCGGTCTATCTGCAGCCGCGCGTGCTGGTGGTGCTGTTCCTCGGCTTCTCGTCAGGCCTGCCCCTGGCGCTGTCTGCGTCCACCCTGCAGATCTGGATGCGCGAGGCCGGCATCGACCTCGGCGCCATCGGCCTGCTGACGCTGGTCGGCACGCCCTACACGCTGAAGTTCATCTGGGCGCCGCTGGTCGACGCACTGCGGGTTCCGGTGCTGGGCGACCTGCTGGGCCGTCGCCGCGGCTGGCTGGTGCTGTCGCAATTGCTGCTGATCGTCGCGATCCTGCTGCTCGCGCTCGCCGACCCCGGCCGTTCGCCGTTCTACGCGGCGATCGCCGCCCTGCTGGTCGCCACTGCCTCCGCGACGCAGGACATCGTCGTCGACGCTTTCCGCGTCGAGAGCCTGCCGGAGAGCGAGCAGGCGGCCGGCATGGCGGCCTATGTCGCGGCCTATCGCATCGGCATGCTGGTGTCGACGGCCGGCGTGCTGTTCCTGGTGAGCGGCCTGCAGGGCATCGGCCTCGACGCCAATCCGGCCTGGAAATGGGGCTATGTCATCATGGCCGCCACGGTGCTGATCGGCACGGTGACGGCGCTGCTCGCGACCGAACCCGAACAGTCGGCGCGCTCGGAGGCGGCGCTCGGCCACAGCAGCGGCCTCGTACGGGTGCTCGTCGCTGCCCGCGGGGCGTTCGGCGAATTTCTCGGCCGCAAGGACGCGATCGCCGTTCTCGCGTTTGTCGTGCTGTTCAAGTTCACCGACGCGTTCTCAGGCGCCATGACGGCGCCGTTCGTGATCGACCTCGGCTTCAGCAAGGCCGACTATGCCGCGATCGTCAAAGGCGTCGGCCTCGCCGCGACGCTGATCGGCGGCTTCGCCGGAGGCTTCGTCGCCCGCGCCTACTCGCTACCGGTCAGCCTGTGGATCGGAGGTGCGGTGCAGGCGATCGCCAACCTGTCGTTCTCATGGCTCGCGGCGATCGGCGTCAATCACTACGCGTTGGCGCTGGCGATCACCGCCGAGAACTTCACCAGCGCCATCGGCACCGTGATCTTCGTCGCTTACCTCTCGGCGCTGTGCAAGAGCCCGCTGCACACCGCCACGCAGTACGCGCTGCTGACGGCGCTCGCCGCGATCGGGCGCACCTACCTGTCGGCCGGTGCAGGCTATGTCGCCAAGGCGACAGGCTGGCCGCTGTTCTTCGTGATCTGCGTACTGGTAGCCATCCCGAGCCTCGTGCTGCTGACCTGGCTGCAGCGGCGCGGGCATTTCGAAACCCTCACCCGCCGCGCATAAAAAGATTTCGAACGAATCGATCCGTCACCCTGAGGTGCGAGCGAAGCGAGCCTCGAAGGGCGACGGCCCGAGCGGCAGTTTCGTGGACCGCTCATCCTTCGAGGCGCGCAAAAGCGCACACCGCGGGATGAGGGATGAAGGCTTAATGCCGGATGAAAGCGAGGAGCTTTCGCCACCGTCAGTGGCTGGTGACGAGGCTCCACTTCGACACGATGGCATCGCTCATCTGGCCGGCGAGTTCGGCGCACGACACTTCGTCCGCCTTGATCGAGACCTGCTTGCCGATGAACGCCTTGAGGCGATTCGCGTCGGCATCGTTGCTGGTGACGATCTGAAACGTTTCGGGTCCGGTCTCGAGATTGCACAGCCCGCTCGGCTCGGGCAGCCGGCGCGGCTCGGTGACCAGCTGGAACGTGTTGACCCGCTTACCCTTGGCGTCGCGGTTGCGCATCGCCCGCAATTCACCCGACAGCACGCCGCCGGTCTTGAGCGCCTGTTGCGCCGAGACATCGATCGACACGCCCATCAGCGCGCCGACGAACACCACAGAGGCGAGAAGGACTTTGGTCAGGTTCGGGTGCATGCAACCAGTCTCGTTTCCGCGGTTGTGGGAGGAGATGACGGGAGCAGTACCGCCCGTTCGCGGCGCGATGGGACACGGCAACGGAACGCCGGATCAGAACAATGTTCGCTGCCGCATCGCGGCGGACAGCGTTCCCTCGTCGAGATAGTCGAGCTCGCCGCCGACGGGAACGCCATGCGCCAGGCGTGTGATTCGCACCTCGGCCTCCTGCATCAGGTCGGTGATGTAGTGAGCCGTGGTCTGGCCATCGACCGTTGCGTTAAGGGCGAGCACGATTTCCGTCACCTGCTTGTCGTGGGCGCGCCCGACCAGGGCGTCGATGGTCAGATCCTGCGGGCCGACGCCGTCGAGCGGCGACAGCGTGCCGCCGAGCACGTGATAACGGCCCTGCGTGGCATGGGCGCGTTCCAGCGCCCAGAGATCGGCGACATCGGCGACCACCACGATGATCGACGAATCCCGCCGCGGATCGGTGCAGACCGAACATGGATTTTGTGTGTCGATGTTGCCGCAAGTCTTGCAGACCTGGATGCGGTCCATCGCCACCTGCAGCGCCGATGTCAGCGGCGCCATCAGCGCCTCGCGCTTCTTGATCAGATGCAGCGCCGCGCGACGCGCCGAGCGCGGGCCGAGGCCCGGCAATCGCGCCAGCAACTGGATCAGACGTTCGATCTCGGGACCGGCAACCGCACTCGGCATATCAGGCTCTTCAGGCGCGCGCTTCGAATTGGGCGGACAGGCTCGAGCCGATCAGCCCAGCCCGAGGCCGGGCGGCAGCGGCAGGCCGCCGGTGAGCGCCTTCATCTTCTCCTGCACCGCGTTTTCCGCCTTGCGGCGGGCGTCGTTGAGCGCGGCGACGACGAGATCCTCGATCATCTCGGCGTCTTCCGGCTTGATCAGCGACGGATCGATCTTGACGGCCTTGACCTCCATCTTCGCGGTCATACGCACCGCGACGAGACCACCGCCGGCGATGCCCTCGACTTCGGTCTGCTCGAGCTCGTCCTGCATCGCCTTCATCTTGGACTGCAGCTGCGCCGCCTGCTTCATCATGCCGAGAAAGTCAGCCATGGGATCCTCTTCGTGACTGGCGCGGGACGACCGGTCCCGCAGTGATGATCAGAATTCGCGACGACGCCTGTCAATCGTCGTCGTTGTCGTCGCCGTCGGGCGGCTCGATCGCGTCCTCGGCGCTCGGCGGCGGCGGCGCGGGCGCATGGCGCACCTCGACGATCTTGGTGCCCGGAAACAGATTCAGCACGGCCTGCACGCGCGGATCGGCTTCCGCCGCACGTTCGCGCTCGTTGCGGATCATCTCGCGCTGGGCGCGCAGCGTCGGCTCGCCCTCGGCGTTGGAGACGATGACCAGCCAGCGCCGCTCGGTCCAGCCCTCGAGCTTGCGCTGCAGCTCGTTCGGCAGGCCGCGTGGCGCGTTCGGTTCGAGCGCGATTTCCAGCCGCCCCTCGTCGAGCCGCACGAAGCGCACGTCGCGCTCCAGCGTCTTCTGCAGCAGGATGTCGCGCTTGCCGATGTAGTTCACGATGTCCGGGAAGGTGCGCAGGCTGACTGCGGGCGCGGCCTGCACGCTCGGCGCCGGCGCCGTCACGAGCTGCGGACGCGGCGCGCCATCGCCGCCGGCCCGCGCCATGGTGACACTGCCCTGCGGCGCCGCACCGCCGGCACGCAGCACGGCGCCCGGGCTCATCGCAGCCGATACGCCCGCGCCGCCGCCCGATGGGGCGGCCGCGCCACGCGCACCGCCGCCTCCGGCTGCGACCGGCGAGCCACCGCCGTTCTGCTCGATCATCCGGATCGCCTCGTCCGGCGTCGGCAGGTCAGCGACATAGGCGATGCGCACCAGCACCATTTCCGCCGCGGCCTGCGGCCGTGTCGCGGCCTGCACCTCGGCAATGCCCTTGAGCAGCATCTGCCACATCCGCGACAGCACCCGCATCGACAGTTTTGCGGCAAACTCGCGGCCGCGGGTGCGTTCGGTTTCGCCGAGCGCGAGATTGTCGGCCGTCGCCGGCACCACCTTGATGCGGGTGATGAAGTTGACGAACTCGGCAAGGTCGCTCAGCACCACCACCGGATCGGCGCCGGTGTCGTACTGGTCGCGAAATTCCTTGAACGCGCTGGCGAGATCGCCGCGCGCCAGCGCCTCGAACAGATCGATGACGCGGGTGCGATCGGCGAGGCCGAGCATCTGGCGCACGTCCTCGGCACGCACGGTGCCGGCGGCATGGGCGATGGCCTGATCGAGCAGCGACAGCGAATCGCGCACCGAACCTTCTGCGGCGCGCGCGATCGCAGCCAGCGCCTCCGGCTCGATCTGCACGCCTTCCTTGACGGCGATGTTGCCGAGATGGGTCATCAGGACGTCGGCATCGACGCGCCGCAGGTCGAACCGCTGGCAGCGCGACAGCACGGTCACCGGCACTTTCCGGATTTCCGTGGTCGCGAACACGAACTTGGCGTGCTCCGGCGGCTCCTCCAGTGTCTTGAGGAAGGCGTTGAACGCCTTCTCCGACAGCATGTGGACTTCGTCGATGATGTAGACCTTGTAGCGCGCGCTCGATGGCGCATAGCGCACGCCGTCGGTGATCTGGCGCACGTCGTCGATGCCGGTGTGCGAGGCGGCGTCCATCTCCAGCACGTCGATGTGACGGCTCTCCATGATCGCCTGGCAGTGCACTCCCGGCGTCGGCATATGGATGGTCGGCCCGGTCACGGAACCGTCCGGCAGCGTATAGTTGAGCGCGCGCGCAAGGATGCGCGCAGTGGTCGTCTTGCCGACCCCGCGGACGCCGGTCAGGATCCAGGCTTGCGGGATGCGGCCGGCCTCGAACGCATTCGAGACTGTCCGCACCATGGCCTCCTGGCCGATCAGGTCGGTGAAGGTGGTCGGTCGATACTTGCGGGCGAGGACGCGATAGCCGCGCGGCGCGGCCGCCGGGGAACCGGCCTGATCGTTCGTTTCGGCTCCGGAGGGTCCAGCATCAGCCATCGAACGATCCGCGTGCAAGTTTGTGTCTGTGGAGCCGGCCCAGGCCCCGCGCATCCGCCCTGATGGCGGGCGGCGCTGCCTGGGGCAGCCTGCCGGGCCGATCCGCCCCGGGACCCCGAGGCCTCGGACCGAAAAACCGCAACGGCGGGGGTTTATGGGTGGGAGACTGACGAGCGACCCGATCCGGTTCTCGTTAGGGCTGCTTCCTTCCGGACCTGACCCGGTTGGCGAGTGGCTCGTCCACCGCCAATCTCCCGGCCCCTATTTGGGGCCAAAGCGGCCGGAAAGCAAGCGCGGTGCAACAACTTCTGCTAGGGTCCAGCACTGGATTCATGATCGGATCCCATGGCCGGATCCCGCTTTGGAAATCGCATGCCCGCCGCCTGGTCACTCCACCCTCAGCTTGAAAAAGACACCATCAATGTCGGCGACCTGCCGCTCAGCCGAGTGCTGGTGATCCAGGACGCCAACTACCCGTGGTTGCTGCTGGTCCCGCGCCGCCCGGACGCGGTCGAGATCATCGACCTCGACGAGGTCGAGCAGGCGCAACTGATGACAGAGGTGACCCGCGTCGCCCGCGTGTTGAAAGACGTTACCAAATGCGACAAGCTCAACATCGCGGCGCTGGGTAACGTGGTGCCGCAACTGCACGTCCACATCATCGCGCGGCGCACCGGCGACGCGGCGTGGCCCCGGCCGGTCTGGGGCGCGGCCCAGCCGTTGAAGCACGACCCGCAGGAGGTTGCGGACTTCATCAGCGCGCTCCGGCGCAAAATCTGGCTCGGCTGACCATCAATGACAATAACAAACTCGACCTTCCCGGTGGGCGCACCGGGCTTCGCCACGCATCCGATCGATCGCGCGGCGCACCTGCGCGAGGACATCGAAAAGCTGCTCGCCCTCGAGGAGCACAGCCACGCGCGCGCCTACGTGGTGCACCGCGATTCGCTGCTGATCCGCCGCAACGGCGGCGCGCCGACGGCCCTGCTGACCCTGGAAGAAGCGCGCGCCTACGGCGCCAATGCCGGCACGGTGTTTCTCGGCCTCAGCGACGGCAAGCCGGTGTTCGGCATGGGCATCGCGGCGACCTCGGTCGAGGCGCTGCTGACCCACGAGGAGGTCGCGGTCAACGACCTGCGCGGCGCCATCACGCAGGGGCTGCTGCCGGTTCACGAACTGTCGACCATCGCGATGGCGAAGGCGCTCGTCACGTGGCACCAGCGCAACGGCTTCTGCGCCAACTGCGGCCACCGCACCACGATGGCGAGCGGCGGCTGGCGGCGCGACTGTCCGAACTGCAAGATCCAGCACTTCCCGCGGACCGACCCGGTGGTGATCATGCTGGTGACCGACGGCGAGCGCTGTCTGCTCGGCCGCCAGACGCAATTCCCGGCCGGCATGTACTCCTGCCTCGCCGGCTTCGTCGAGATCGCCGAAACCATCGAGGACGCGGTGCGCCGCGAAGTGCTGGAGGAAGCGGGCGTGCAGTGCACGGACGTCGCCTATTACCGCGCCCAGCCCTGGCCCTATCCGTCGTCGCTGATGATCGGCTGCACGGCGCGCGCCACCACCACCGACATCGTCGTCGACAAGACCGAGCTCGAGGACGCACGCTGGTTCGATCGCGCCGAGGCCGCGCAGATGCTCAGGCGCGAGCATCCGGACGGCAAGGTCGGCCCGCACCCCGTCGCCATCGCTTATCACCTGCTCGCCCAATGGGTGAACGGGACAGCGTGAGGCGATTGCACAGCGCCAGGCGGCGGCGCGGACGGAATCGATGATGACCACCACCGCTCGTTCCGCGCCGCTGGTCCTCTGCGTCGGCATGCCGGTGCGCGATCTCGTGCTGCGCATCGACGCGCTGCCCGCGCCCGGCCGCAAGATCCGCGCCAGCGCGTGCGACCAGATCTGCGGCGGCAACGCGCCGAACGCCGCGGTCGCGATTGCGCGGCTCGGCGGCCGCGTCCGTCTCACGGGGCCGGTCGGCGAAGCCGTGACGGACACCGCGCACATCTTCGGCCAGCTCGTGCGCGAGGGCATCGACATCGACCACATGGTGCATGTCGCCGGCGCGCTGACGCCGGTGTCCAGCATCATGATCGACGCGGCCGGCGAGCGCACCGTGGTCACCTACCGCGATCCGCAGCTCTGGAACGTCACCCTGCCCGACGCCGACACGCTGCTCGATGGCGTCGATGCCGTGTTGACTGAAAACCGCTGCTCCGACTTCGTCGCCGCGCTGTGCCGGCGGGCGCGTCAGCGCGGCCTGCCCGTGGTGCTCGACGCCGACCGCGTGATGACGCTGCAGGAAGACGTGCTGGCGTTGTCGACCCACGTGGTCTTCTCGGCGGAAGCGCTGCACGCCACCGTCGGCAACACCGACTTCGCCGCCGCGCTGGCGCGCATCGCGGATCTCACGCCGGCCTTCCTCGGCGTCACCCGCGGCGCCGACGGCGTCGAGTGGCTGGACGCGCAACGCCGCCTGCAGCGCGCGCCCTCATTCCCTGTCACGCCGGTGGATACCCTCGGAGCCGGCGACGTCTTTCACGGCGCTTTTACCCTCGCCATCGCCGAAAATGCCTCCGTCGGGCAGGCCATACGCTTCGGTTCCGCTGCCGCCGCGCTCAAATGCGCGCGCTTCGGCAGCGCCTTTGCCACGCCGCAACGCCCTGAAGTTGAAGCGCTTTTGGCGTCCGCCTGAACCCGGCCGACGATCTGGACGAGTTCCACGACACAGGATCTTGCGCGAGAAGAATTTTCTATATATGAGGTAGATTATCCCAATTATTGGAAAAGAATTCTTCGCCATGACTGACCTGGCCGTTGCCACCCCCGACACCCACCGCCGGCTCGATGCCATCGACCGCAAGATCCTGACCGTGCTGCAGGACGATGCCTCCCTGTCCGTCGCCGAGATCGGCGATCGCGTCGGCCTGTCCTCGACCCCCTGCTGGAAACGCATCCAGCGCCTCGAGGCAGAGGGCATCATCCTGCGCCGCGTCGCCCTCGTCGATCAGAACAAGATCGGGCTCGGCATCTCGGTGTTCGTCTCGATCGAGAGCGGCGACCACTCCGAGGCCTGGCTCAAGAAGTTCGCCGACGCCGTCAGCGCCATGCCGGAAGTGATGGAGTTCTACCGCATGGCCGGCGACGTCGATTACATGCTGCGTGTCGTCGTCGCGGACATGCAGAGCTACGACGTCTTCTACAAGAAGCTGATCAGCTCGGTGCCGCTCAAGAACGTCACCTCGCGCTTCGCCATGGAGAAGATCAAGTCGGTGACGGCCCTGCCGGTGCCGCCGGTCAGCGCCGCCTGATCGGTCGGCGCCCGCCGCGCGGCGGGCGCATCCACCGTCACGCGAACAGGCGGACGGCGGCGAGGCTCATCAGGAGCAGCAGCAGCAGCGACAGCGTGACCGCCGCGGTCACCTTGCCGCCGACGCGCCCGAGCACACGGACGTCGACGCCGAGCCCGAGCGCGGCCATCGAAACGACCGTCAGGAAGCTGGCGATCCTGGTGATCGGCGCGATCGCCGCATCCGGCACCAGCGCCAGCGAACGCAGCGCGGCGAACACCAGGAAGCCGACGATGAACCACGGCACCAAGCGGAACAGCGACAGCCGCTGTGGCGCTGCCGCCTCCGCCGCCCCGCCGCGCAGCGCCCGGCCGAACAGCGAGAAGCCGACCACGACGGGCCCGAGCATCAGCACCCGCACCAGCTTGACCAGCGTGCCGACCTGGGTGCTGACGAGCCCTGCCGGCACCGTCGCCGCCAGCACCTGCGGCACCGCATAGACCGTCAGTCCCGACAGGATGCCGTACTGGTTCGCCGACAGCTGCAGCAGCGGGATCAGCAGCGGCAGCCCCAGCACCATCAGCACGCCGAGCACCGCGGTGAACGAGATCGACGAGGCGATGTCCTCGCTATCGGCGCCGATCACCGGCGCCACCGCGGCGATCGCCGAGTTGCCGCAGATCGAATTGCCGCAGGCGATCAGGATCGACAGCCGCGTCGGCAGGCCGAGCGCGCGGGCGATGACATAGCTGGCGGCGATCGCCACGATCACGATAGCGACGATCACGCCAATCAGCAGCAGGCCCGACGCGGCGACCGCCGCGAAACTGATAGACGCGCCGAGCAGCATCACTGCGAGCTCGAGCAGTTGCTTGGCGCTGAAGGCGATGCCTGCGCGCCAGCGCGCTGACGGCTCCCAGGCGGTCCGCAGCGCCGCGCCGAGCAGGATGGCGATGACCAGGGCCTCGACATAGGGGTGCGCGAAGCCGAGGGTTTCGAGCTCCTGCAGGCCGACCGAGACCAGCGTCACCCCGAGGCACAGCGCGACACCCGGCAGCAGGCCGGCGATGGCCCTGCCCCAGTGGCTGCGGTGGTTGTCTGGGGGGATGGGTGGCGTGAGGACGTTTGGCACTTCAATCTCCAGATTTGGAAGATTTTATGCGCCAACAGGCTTCACAAGGATAATATCTTTTCCTCTTAGGCCAATAGAGAAAAGTAATGCCCCTGAACCTCCACTTGCTCCGCCTGTTTGCGACGGTCGCGCGGACCGGCAGCTTCTCCCGGGCGGCGGAGATCCTTCACCTCAGCCAGCCCGCCATCTCCAAGGGGGTGCGCGACTTCGAGGAGCAGGTCGGATGCCGCCTGCTGGACCGCGAGCCCAAGGGGGTGCGGCCGACCCGGGAGGGACAGGCCCTCGCCCGCCATGCCGAGACCCTGTTTGCGGCCGAGCGCGCCGCCGAGGAGGAACTGCGCGCGCTGCGCAACCTCGATAGCGGCACCCTGCGGGTCGGCGCCAGCACCACCATCGCCACCTACATGATCGCCGATGACCTCGGCCGCTTCCATCGCAACCATCCCAATGTCGACCTGCATCTCGTCATCGCCAACACCCGCGACATCGCCGACCTGATGCTCGGCCACGAGATCGAGATCGCCCTGGTCGAGGGACCGGTGGAAGACGACAAGCTGATCGCGCGGCCCTGGCGCAACGACGTCATGGAGCTGATCGTCGGCGCGGACCATCCCTTCGCTGCGGCCAGCGCGCCGCTCGACCGCAACCGGCTCGACGACGAAATCCTGATCCTGCGCGAACCGGGATCGGGCAGCCGCGAGGTCGTCGCCCAGGCGCTCGCGGCCCATGGCATCGCCCCGGCGCGCACGCTGGAGATCGGCAGCACCGAAGCCATCAAGCAGGCGGTCGCCGCCGGGCTCGGCGTCTCGATCGTCTCCACCGCGACGGTCGGCGATCAGGTGCAGCTCGGCCGCCTGAAGCGCGTGGCGATCGAAGGCGTGCGCATCGAGCGCACGCTGTGGCAGCTCGACATGCCGGGACGGGTGCAAATGCCCGCGGCGCTCGCCTTCCAGCGCCTGCTGGAGGCCACGGCCAAGGCAGCCGCGAGCGACTGACGGTGTTCAAGCCGCAGCAGGCAGACGAGATCGGACAGGATCAGGAGAGAGCGCCGGCAACCACGCCATGGAGATAGGCGACCGCGGCATCGAACCGGAACGCAACGTCCGGATGGAAATACGCAGCGCGCGCTGCGACGATGACCGCCGCCAGCGACCAGAACACGATGTTGCCGGTCCGCGCGAGCCACGCGCCGGCAGGCCGCCGGACATCGGCGGTCGCGGCGGGGACAGGTTCCCCGAAAGGATCGAAGCTCGGCTGCGGCATGGGTCGCTCAGCGTATTGAAATCGCTACTATTATCTCGTCTGCGACGGGGCGGACGCAATGGCCGCATCGCTGCGATTTTTCCGCCGATAAAGGCTGTTCCTGCTGCCGGACGCACGATCCGGAGAACATCCTTGTTTTGTGCGTCCCAGCGCATGCCCGCCGCCCTGGTTCCGGCCCGCGGGCACGGCCCCATGAAAAAGCTCCGCCGGCGGACGCAGGCGGAGCTTCGGGGCGATAGGTATGCGGGATGGCCGGCAGGTCAGATCTTCTGGTTGTATTCGCCGACCTCGGGATGGGTGCGCAGCACCGAATCCATCGCCTCGAACATGTCGCGCATGCGCTGTTCAGAGACGGGGCTCTCGACCACGACCACCAGCTCCGGCTTGTTGGACGACGCCCGCACCAGACCCCAGCTGCCGTCCTCGACCGTGACGCGGACGCCGTTGACGGTGACGAGATCGCGGATCGCCTGGCCCGCCACCTTGGCGCCCTTGGCCTTCGCATCCTCGAAATGCCGAACCACCTGCTCGACGATGCCGTACTTGGTCTCGTCGGCGCAATGCGGCGACATGGTCGGCGACGACCAGGTCTTGGGCAGCGCGTTCTTGAGATCCGACATCTTCTTGTCGCCGGCACGGTCAAGCATCTCGCAGATCGCGATCGCCGACACGAGGCCGTCGTCATAGCCGCGCCCGACCGGCGCGTTGAAGAAGAAGTGGCCGGACTTCTCGAACCCCGCGAGCGCCTTCAGCTCATGGGTGCGGCGCTTCATGTAGGAATGGCCGGTCTTCCAGTAGGTCGTGACCGCGCCCTGCTTCTGCAGCACCGGATCGGTGACGAACAGTCCCGTCGACTTCACGTCGACGACGAACTGCGCGTTCTTGTGCAGCGCCGACATGTCGCGCGCCAGCAGCACGCCGACCTTGTCGGCGAAGATCTCCTCGCCGGTATCGTCGACGACGCCGCAACGGTCGCCGTCGCCGTCGAAGCCGAGGCCGACATCGGCCTTGTGTTCGAGCACGGCGTCACGGATCGCGTGCAGCATCTCCATGTCTTCCGGATTCGGATTGTACTTCGGGAAGGTGTGGTCGAGCTCGACGTCGAGCGGGATCACCTCGCAGCCGATCGCCTCCATCACCTTGGGCGCGAACGCGCCCGCCGTGCCGTTGCCGGCGGCGACCACCACCTTGAGCTTGCGCTTGAGCTTCGGGCGGTTGGTGAGGTCGGCGATGTAGCGCGCCGGGAAATTCTCGTGGAACTGATAGGCGCCGCCGCCCGGCGTCTTGAAGTCGGCGTTGAGCACGATCTCCTTGAGCCGCGTCATCTCGTCGGGCCCGAAGGTCAGCGGGCGGTTGGCGCCCATCTTCACACCGGTCCAGCCATTGTCGTTGTGCGAGGCCGTGACCATCGCAACACAGGGCACGTCGAGATCGAACTGCGCGAAGTAAGCCATCGGCGTCACGGCGAGGCCGATGTCGTGGACCTTGCAGCCAGCGGCGAGCAGACCCGAGATCAGGGCATACTTGATGGAGGCGGAGTAGCCGCGGAAATCGTGGCCGGTGACGATCTCCTGCTTCTGGCCGAGTTCGGCGATCAGGGTGCCAAGGCCCATGCCCAGGGCCTGCACCCCCATCAGGTTGATTTCCTTGCTGAACAACCACCGCGCATCGTACTCGCGGAACCCGGTCGCCTTCACCATCGGCTCGGATTCGTAGGCGTAGGTGTTCGGGGTCAGCGCGGCTTTCGGCTTCGGAAACATCAAAAAAGGCCTCGTGATCAGGGAAAGAAGAAGCCATAGCGGAGGTCGGAAAGTCTGAAAAGACCTTCAGTCCGCTATGGTTTCGAAAGGCGGGTCGGGATGATGGTAGGGTTCAATTGCGGCGCAACAGGTCCGGCATCGTGACGGATTTATTGCAGGACCATCTTGCCGTTGGCGAACTCGAACCGCTTGAGGCGGGAGAGATAGGACAGCCCCAGCAGGTTCTCGCTGAGGACGCCGTCCGGCAGCACCAGGGCGTCGACATCGCGCACGACGAGGCCTCCGACATCGAGGCTGGCGAGCCGGATACGCGCGCCCTTCACGGTGCCGTTGGCGGTGGTGACGGTGGCATTGTAGTCCCCGCGGGAGGGGCGCATACCGATGCGCGCCGCGTCGTTCTCGGTCAGCGCGACCACCGAGGCGCCGGTATCGACCATGAAGTTGATACGCTGTCCTTCGATGCGGCCGTCGGTCTGGAAATGACCGCGCTGGTCGCGGGGAATCGTGACGGTGCGGTCGGCGGACCCGACCGTCTGTAATGCGGGAGCGGGCGTGGTCGCTGCCGGAGCGGCCGCGGCGCGCGCCGGCGCAGCCGACGTCAGCCGGTCGGCAACCTGTGCCATCAAGGTCCCGGCCACGATCATGATGGCGGCAAAGATGATAATGCTACGCATGACGCATACACCTGCCTGACCCACCCGTCGGTCGATCAAATCATGCCGGCCGCAAGGCCGCTGCTGATCACCACAGGATGCGCCTCCTATTTCGGTGAAAAGGGTGAGCGAAGCGTTAATTCCCGCGCCGGCGTAGCGGATCTCACAGGCGTCAAAGACCAGCTACGGGGCGGTCCGCATGTCGTGATCGAAACCCTTTTAAGTGCCGCGCGGCTTGGCGCGGCGCGTCGGCGCGGCGGACGCCGGATCCTCCGGCCAGGGATGGCGCGGATAACGGCCGCGCAGGTCCGAGCGCACGGCGGCGTAGCTGCCGCGCCAGAAGCCTGGAAGATCGCGCGTCACCTGCACCGGCCGGTGCGCCGGCGACAGCAGCTCGACCACCAGCGGCACGCGGTCCTGCGCCACCGACGGATGGCGGTTGAGGCCGAACAGCTCCTGCAGGCGCACCGAGATCTTGGCACCCTCCTCCGCCTCGTAGTCGATCGGGATCATCGAACCGGTCGGCGCTTCGAAATGAGTCGGCGCTTCGCGGTCGAGCCGTCCACGATCCTGCCACGGCAGCAGGTTCATCACCGCGTCCGACAGATCACCCGCGGACAGCTGCGACAGCGCGGTCTTGTCGAACAGCGCCGGCACCAGCCAGTCGTCGCGGCGTGCGGCGAGCGCCGTGTCCGAGAGGTCCGGCCACTCGTCCGGCGCCGCGGCACGCAGGAACATCACCCGGTCGCGCCACTGCTTGAGCGGCTTGGACCATGGCAACCGATCGAGCCCACGATCGATCAGCCCCTGCGCCAGCACCGTGGCGCTCTCCGCCGACGGCGTGATCGACAGCGGCTGCTCCGACAGCACGATGGCATGCAGGCGGGTGCGGCGGCGCGCCCGCAGCGCCGCGGCATTGCGGTCGAACGTGATCTCGTCGTCGGTGGTGATATGGCCGGCGAACTGCGCTTCGATCTCGGCAAGCGTAATCTGCGCCGCCAGCAGGATGCGTCCCTGCGCCGCAGTGCCGGTCAGCTCGGCGACAGCGACGAACGGCGCACGCGCCAGCGCCGACGTCGGCTCGATCGCCGCGCCGCGGCCGTTGGCGAGCACGAAGCTGCCATTGCCGCGGTTGCGCGCGACACGGTCGGGAAAGGCCAGCGCCAGCATCACACCGGTCGACGGCGGCGACAGATCCGGCGCATCCCCCTCCGTCGCGGCGACCTGCCCGGCCCAGCGCTCGGCCAGCTGGCGTGCCTGCGCGGCGCGCGGCGAGCGGTCACGGCGGAACTGATCGCGCCGCGCCTCGAGGTCGACGCTGTCGCCGCCGAGCCCACGCTCGGTCAGGATCGCGGCGATGGCCGCGGCCTCGGCGCCGCCACCCAGGCGATGGGAATCCACGATCATGCGCGCGAGGCGCGGCGGCAGAGCCAGCGCGCGCAGGCTCTTGCCCTCGGCGGTGATCCGGCCATCGCCATCGAGCGCGTCGAGTTCTTCCAGCAGAGCCCGCGCCTCGCTCAGCGCCGGCGCCGGCGGCGGATCGAGGAAGGCGAGCTGGCCGGGATCGCGCACGCCCCACTGGGCGAGATCGAGCAGCAGCGGCGACAGGTCCGACGACAGGATCTCCGGCCGCGTATACGGCTCGAAGGACGCGGTCTGCGGCTCGTCCCACAGGCGGTAGCATACACCTGGCTCGGTGCGGCCGGCGCGGCCGCGCCGCTGGTCGACCGCGGCGCGCGACGCGCGCACGGTTTCGAGCCGTGTCAGGCCGATATCCGGCTCGTAGCGCGGCACGCGCGCGAGCCCGCAATCGACCACGATGCGCACGCCCTCAATGGTCAGCGACGTCTCGGCGATCGAGGTCGCCAGCACCACCTTGCGGCTGCCCCTGGGCGCCGGCGCGATGGCACGGTCCTGCGCCGCGGCTTCCATGGCGCCGAACAGCGGCACCACCTCGATGCTCGCGTCATGAATGCGCTCGGACAGCATGGTCTGGGTGCGACGGATCTCGGCCGCGCCGGGCAGGAACGCCAGCACCGAACCGGTGTCGGCACGCAGTGCCGCGGCGATCGCGTCCGCCATCTGCCGCTCGATGGTGAGGTCGGTCTTGCGGCCGAGATAGCGCGTCTCCACCGGGAAGGCGCGCCCCTCGCTCTCCACCACTGGCGCGTCGCCGAGCAGCCTCGCGACCCGCGCGCCGTCGAGCGTCGCCGACATCACGAGAATGCGCAGGTCCTCACGCAGGCCCTGCTGCGCGTCGCGCGCCAGCGCGAGGCCGAGGTCGGCGTCGAGCGAACGTTCGTGAAACTCATCGAACAGCACCGCGGCGATGCCCGACAGCTCGGGATCGTCGAGGATCTGCCGGGTGAAGATGCCTTCCGTGACCACCTCGATCCGGGTGCGCCGCGACACCTTGGAGCCGAAGCGCACGCGATAGCCGACGGTGTCGCCGACCTTCTCGCCCAGCGTCTTCGCCATGCGCTCGGCGCTGGCCCGCGCGGCGATCCGCCGCGGCTCCAGCACGACGATCTTGCGCTCGCCGACCCACGGCGCATCGAGCAGCGCCAGCGGCACCCGCGTCGTCTTGCCGGCGCCGGGCGGGGCCACCAGCACGGCGGCGCTGCGCGCGGCGAGCGCCGCGGCGAGATCGCCGAGCACGGCGTCGATGGGAAGGGGACTGTCGAAAGTGCGCAAGTCGGGAACCGTGGCTCTGCAGCATCGGCATGGTTAACGGGGCGGGCTGCGGCAGCCTCATACCAGAGGGCCGCCGCGCTGGCGAGCGATGCTGGCACAGCGCTTGTATCCATAAAGGGAGCGGAAACCCCTGTGGGCGATAGTGACACCATGGCGGCACAGAACGGCACATCGATGGCTCAGGACGGAACGGCCGCTTCGGGCGCGCCGCGGATCGACTTCGTCGACTATGCCAAGGGCATCTGCATTATCATGGTGGTGATGATGCACTCGACCCTCGGCGTCGAGGCGGCTGCGGGCCGCGAGGGCTTCATGCACCTCGTGGTGGCGTTCGCCAAACCATTCCGGATGCCCGATTTCTTTCTGATCTCCGGCCTGTTCCTGGCGCGGGTGATCGACCGCGACTGGCGCACCTATCTCGACCGCAAGGTGGTGCACTTCGCCTATTTCTACGTGCTGTGGATGGCGATCCAGTTCGCGATCAAGGCGCCGGTGTTCGCCGCCGAGCAGGGCTGGGCCCATGTCGGCCTGCTCTATCTCGAGACCTTCATCGAGCCGTTCGGCACGCTGTGGTTCATCTACCTGCTGCCGATCTTCTTCGTCGTCACCAAGCTGACGCGACGGGTGCCGCCGATCGTGGTCTGGGCGATTGCCGCCGGCCTCGAGATGATGCACATCCCGCACACCGGCTCGACCATCATCGACGAGTTCGCCGCGCGCTTCGTCTACTTCTATTCCGGCTACCTGTTCGCCAACTACGTCTTCGCGCTATCGGATGCAGCGCGCCGCCACAGCGGCCTCGCGCTGCTCGGCCTCGGGGTATGGGCGCTCGCCGACGCCGGCCTGGTGTATGCCGGCGTCAGCGAATGGCCGCTGATCTCGCTGGTGCTCGGCTATGCCGGCGCCTGCGCGATCATCGTGATCGGCACCCTGCTCGCCAAGGTGCGCTGGCTCGACGCGCTGCGCTATTGCGGCGAGCACTCCATCGTCATCTATCTCGGCTTCTTCCTGCCGATGGCCGCGTCGCGGACGCTGCTGCTCAAGACCGGCCTGATCGCCGATATCGGCGTCGTGGCGCTGCTGGTCAACGTCGCCGGCGTTCTCGGCGCCCTGGCGATGTGGTGGGCCGTGCGCGGCACCCGCCTCAACTTCCTGTACGAGCGCCCCGACCGCTTCTGGATTGCGCCGCGGACACTCCGCCGCCCGACGCTGCAGGCGGCGGAATGATCCGCCTCACGCGTTACGGCACGAGGTAGAGCGCGCCGCTGGTACGGCCTGCCTCCAGCTCGCCCTGTGCCTTCGCCGCCTCGTCGAGGCGGTAGGCGACGCCTTCTCCCGGCAGGATGCCGGCCTCCATCGCCGCCAGCACGGCCTCGGCGGCGCGGCGATACTCCATGGCGTTGTTCATGTAGGCCAGCACGCTGGGACGCGCCAGCATCAGGCTGCGCCGCGGCCCGAGCTCGCTGACATCGACCGGCGGGATTGCCCCGGCGCTCTGGCCGATGCTCGCGACCACGCCGAACGGACGGACGCAGGCGAACGTCCGCGCAAGCGTGCTGCCACCGACGCCGTCGAACGCGACATCCACACCGCGCCCGCCGGTGATGTCGGCGACATGCGCGCCGAAGTCGGCGTCGCGGCCGACGATGACATGCTGCGCCCCCGCCGTGCGCGCCAGCGCCGCCTTGGCCTCCGACCCAACCGTGCCGATGACCGTGGCGCCGAGATGCACCGCCCAGCGGGTGAGGAGCTGGCCGAGGCCGCCCGCCGCGCTGTGCGCCAGCACCCATGTGCCGGAGCCGACCGGATAGACCTTGTGCAGCAGCATGTGCGCGGTGATGCCCTTGACGAACACCGAGGCGACACGCGCGTCCGACAGCGCCGCCGGCAGCCGGATGCCGCGCCACGCCGGCAGGTTGCGCTCGGCGGCATAGGCCCCGACAGGCGCGCCCGCATAGGCGATGCGGTCGCCGACCGCGAGCGTCGTCACGCCATCGCCGATGGCCGACACCAGGCCGACGCCCTCGATGCCGGGAATGCCGGCCGGCGGCATCGGATACAGCCCGGCGCGCTGGTAGATGTCGACGAAGTTGACACCGATGGCCGTCTGGCGGACGCGGATTTCATCGGCGGCGGGCGGTGCCAGCGCGACCTCGGCGACCTCGAACTGTTCGATACCGCCGGGCGCCCTCACCCGAACGATCTTCGTCATGACCATGGCTCGTCTCCTTGTTCCGCTCGTTGCAACAAGGACTATGGCGACGGCCCCGGATATGCGAAATTCCCCATATCTGCATCTTCCATGTGAGATTTTGCACAATGCCCGACTGGGAGGACCTGCGCCATTTCGCGGCGTTCGCGCGCGAGGGCACGTTGTCGGCGGCGGCCCGCGCGCTCGGCGTCGATCACGCTACTGTGGCACGGCGGATCGTTGCGCTCGAAGCCTCCACCGGGCTGAAGCTGGTCGACCGCCGGGCGCGAACCACGACATTGACCGATGACGGACGGCGCATCGCCACCGCCGCCGCACCGATGGAGGAAGCCGCGTTCGCGGTCGGCCGCGCCGCCCGGGCGGCCCAGCCCGGCGTCGACGGCGAAGTGACCATCAGCGCGCCGCCGACCTTCGCCAGCGCGGTGATCGCTCCACGCCTCATCCAACTGCGGCAGCGCCACCCTGGCATCCGCATCAAGCTGATCGGCGAAAAGCGCCGCGCGTCTCTCAGCCGTCGCGAGGCGGATGTGGCGCTGCGGCTGCTGCGCCCGGTCGAGAGCGGACTGTTCGTGCGGCGCCTCGGCAGCTTCGGCTTCAGCCTCTATGCCACGCCGGCCTATCTCAAGGACACGCCGCCGCATGCCTTCGCGTTCATCGGCTACGACGCCACCATGGCGGACTCGCCCCAGGAGGTCTGGTTGCGCACCATCGTCGGCGACCGCGAGGTGGTGTTGCGCACCAACGACCTGGAAACCCAGATCGCCGCCGCGCGTTCCGGCCTCGGTATCGCCGCGCTACCCCACTATCTCGGCGACGGCGACGCCTGCCTGCAGCGCCATGCGGTGACACAAAGGCCGATCCGCCGCGACGTCTGGCTGCTGGTGCACCGCGACCTGCGCCAGGTCCCCGCCGTGCGTGCGGTGATGACGTTTCTCGGCGAGTGCATGAACGGCGGATGACAAAAATTCCGGTGCGCAGCCGCGCCGGAACAGGTGTCATCGCGGGCAAAACTCCCTACATTGCCGCCATGTCCAAAATGCCCAGCACCGCCGCCGCGCCCGTATCCGCACCTGCCCTGAAAAAGGGCGATCATCTGTTCCTGGTGGACGGGTCGTCCTACATCTTCCGCGCCTATCACGCGCTGCCGCCGCTCAACCGCAAGTCCGACGGGCTGCAGGTCAATGCGGTGCTCGGCTTCTGCAACATGCTGTGGAAGCTGTTGCGCGACATGCCGAAGGACAACCAGCCGACGCATCTGGCCATCGTGTTCGACAAGTCGGAAATCACGTTCCGCAACACGCTCTATCCCGACTACAAGGCGCACCGCCCGCCGGCGCCCGAAGATCTGATCCCGCAGTTCGCCCTGATCCGCGAGGCGGTGAAGGCGTTCGAGCTGCCATGCCTGGAACAGGGCGGCTTCGAGGCCGACGACCTGATCGCGACCTATGCCCGCGAGGCCGACCAGCGCGGCGCCACCGTCACCATCGTATCGTCGGACAAGGACCTGATGCAGCTCGTGACCGAGCGCGTCGTGATGTACGACACCATGAAGGACCGCCGCATCGGCATCGCCGAGGTCATCGAGAAGTTCGGCGTGCCGCCGGACAAGGTGGTCGACGTGCAGGCGCTGGCCGGCGACTCCGTCGACAACGTGCCTGGCGTCCCCGGCATCGGCATCAAGACCGCGGCACAGCTGATCACCGAATATGGCGATCTCGAAACGCTGCTGACGCGCGCCGGGGAGATCAAGCAGCCCAAGCGCCGCGAAGCGCTGCTGGAGAACGCCGACAAGGCGCGCATCTCGCGCAAGCTGGTGCTGCTCGACGACCGCGTGGCACTGGACGTGCCGCTCGACGAGCTCGCCGTGCACGAGCCCGACGCACGGCGGTTGATCGCCTTCCTCAAGGCGATGGAGTTCACCACCCTCACCAAGCGCGTCGCCGACTATTCCGAGGTCAACGCGGCGGAGGTCTCCGCTGACGGCGGCCTCAAGAGCGCATCGGTGCCGGCCGCCATGGACGCCGCGCCGATGCTGCCGCTGGATGGCGGCGGCAGGCCCGCGGCTGCGGCCGCTCCTTCCGCGGCCCGGGCGGCCGCCGGCGCGCTGACGCCGCAGGCACACGCCGCCGCCCGAGCCGATGCCGGCGCGGGCAGCAAGTTCGACGCCAAGGCCTACGCGTCGGTGCGCACGATCGCGGACCTGAAAACCTGGGTCGCCCGCGCCAAGGATCTCGGCCACGTCGCCGTCGATACCGAGACCACCAGCCTCGATCCGATGCAGGCGGAGCTGTGCGGCTTCTCGCTCGCGCTCGGCCCGGGTGATGCCTGCTACGTGCCGCTGATTCATCAGCAGGGCGGCGAAGGCGCCGGCCTGTTCGCCGGCGGCCTCGCGCCCGACCAGATCAAGTCGGCCGACGCGCTGGCGGTGATCAAGCCGCTGCTCGAAGATCCCGGCGTGCTGAAGATCGGCCAGAACCTCAAATTCGACGCGCTGGTGTTCCTGCAGCACGGCATCGCCATCGCTCCGATCGACGATACCATGCTGATGTCCTACGTGCTCGACGCCGGCCGCGGCGCGCATGGCATGGACCCGCTGTCGGAGAAATGGCTGGGACATTCACCGATCGCCTTCACCGACGTCGCCGGCTCCGGCAAGAACCAGGTGACGTTCGACCAGGTGCCGATCGACAAGGCCACCGAATACGCTGCCGAGGACGCCGACGTCACGCTGAGGCTGTGGGACGTGCTCAAACCGCGGCTGATCGCCGAGCGCATGAACACTGTCTACGAAACGCTGGAGCGGCCGATGGCGACCGTGCTCGCGCGCATGGAGCGGCGCGGCATCTCCATCGACCGCCAGGAGCTGGCGCGGCTGTCCGGCGACTTCGCCCAGACTGCGGCCCGCCTCGAGGCCGAGATCCAGGAGATGGCCGGCGAGCCGATCAATCCCGGCAGCCCCAAGCAGCTCGGCGACGTGCTGTTCGGCAAGATGGGGCTGCCCGGCGGCACCAGGACCAAGACCGGTGCGTGGTCGACCTCCGCCTCGATCCTCGACGATCTCGCCGAGCAGGGCCACGAATTCCCCAGGAAGATCCTGGAATGGCGCCAGGTCACCAAGCTGAAGTCGACCTATACCGACCTGCTGCCGACCTTCGTGCATCCGCAGACCAACCGTATCCACACCTCCTATTCACTGGCCTCCACCACCACCGGGCGGCTGTCGTCGTCGGAGCCGAACCTGCAGAACATCCCGGTGCGCACCGAGGATGGCCGCAAGATCCGCCGCGCCTTCATCTCGGCACCCGGCCACAAGCTGGTGTCGGCGGACTATTCGCAGATCGAGCTGCGGTTGCTCGCCGAAATCGCCGAGATTCCCTCGCTCAGGCAGGCGTTCCAGGACGGACTCGACATTCACGCCATGACGGCATCCGAAATGTTCGGGGTGCCGATCAAGGACATGCCGTCGGAGGTGCGCCGCCGCGCCAAGGCGATCAACTTCGGCATCATCTACGGCATCTCGGCATTCGGCCTCGCCAACCAGCTCGGCATTCCGCGCGAGGAGGCATCGAGCTACATCAAGAAGTACTTCGAGCGCTTCCCGGGCATCCGCGCCTACATGGACCAGACCCGCGACTTCTGCCGCGAGCACGGCTATGTGGTGACGCTGTTCGGCCGCAAGTGCCACTACCCCGACATCCGCTCGCCCAACCCCTCGCACCGCGCCTTCAACGAGCGCGCCGCGATCAACGCCCGCCTGCAGGGCTCGGCCGCGGACATCATCCGCCGCGCCATGATCCGCATGGAGGGCGTGTTGGCCGCGAAGAAATTGTCGGCGCAGATGCTGCTGCAGGTGCACGACGAACTGATCTTCGAGGTGCCGGACGACGAGGTCGAGAAGACCCTGCCCGTGGTGCAGCAGGTGATGCAGGATGCGCCGTTCCCGGCCGTGGTGATGACCGTGCCGCTGCATGTCGACGCCCGCGCCGCCCACAATTGGGACGAGGCACATTAGCGCGACCATCATCGACGCTGCCATGCTCGGCAGCTGGGCTGCGTTCGCGCTGACGTCGCTGGTCATCGAGATCACGCCGGGGCCGAACATGGCCTACCTCGCCGCACTGTCGCTTTCGAACGGCGTGCGGGTGGGCCTCACCGCGGTCGCCGGCATCGCGCTCGGGCTCTCGGTCTATGGAATCGCCGCAGCACTGGGCCTCGCGGCACTGATCGACGGCACACCTCTGCTCTACGAAGCGCTGCGCTGGGCCGGCGTGATCTATCTGCTCTGGCTTGCGTGGGATGGCTGGCGCAGTGAGGCCGAGACCAGCGCGACCGCCACCGACGATCGGATACGACCCGCCGTCGCGTTTCGGCGCGGCCTCGTGACCAACCTGCTCAACCCGAAAGCCGCAGTCTTCTACATTGCGATCCTGCCGGACTTCGTCCGCATCAATCTCGGCGCGGTCAGGATGCAGACGCTGGTGCTCTCGGCGATCTATGTCGGCGTCGCCGCCATCGTCCATCTGTCGATCGTGCTGTTGGCCGGCGCCTTGCAACACCGAATCGACACCGCCGATAAACGTCGCACCGTCCGGCGCATCCTCGCGCTGCTCCTGGTCGGCATCGCCGTGTGGTTCGCCGTCAGCACCCAGCGTTAGGACGAGCAGAGGGAACCACCCCTTCAAGACAAAACGGTGATCCGGCGGAGATCGATGCAATTGCACCGAGCCCGTGGCGGTCGCGATGCAATTGGGCCCGCACCATGCAGGCCAGCCTTTCCTTCACACGCCTACTGCGGCGACGGGCGATGAGGTAGCCTTTGAACGTCGCTCCTGCCGGATTCATCACCATGCCCTCCTCCACGTCGCTGCTTGCCTTCACGCTGGTCGCGTTCGCGATGGTGCTGACGCCGGGCCCCAACATGATCTACCTGCTGTCGCGCTCGATCACGCAAGGGCCGATGGCCGGCCTCGTCTCGCTCGGCGGCGTCGCGCTCGGCTTCGTGGTGTACATGCTGTCGGCCGCGTTCGGCATCACCGCATTCATGATGGCGGTGCCTTACGCCTACGACGCACTGCGCTTCGCGGGCGCCGCATATCTGCTGTGGATGGCGTGGCAGGCGCTGAAGCCGAACGGGCGCTCGCCGCTGGAGGTGAAGACGCTCAGCATCGACAGCCCTCGGCGGTTGTTCACGATGGGCTTCCTCACCAGTCTGCTCAATCCGAAGATCGCGATGCTGTATCTCGCGCTGTTGCCGCAGTTCATCGATCCGGCGCATGGCGTGCTCGGCCAGTCGGTCGTGCTCGGCATGATCCAGATTGTCGTGAGCGTCAGCGTCAATGCGCTGATCTCGCTGACCGCCGGCTCGATCGCGCTGTTCTTCCGGACGCGCCCGACCTGGCTGAAGCTGCAGCGCTGGCTGATGGGCACCGTGCTCGCCGGGCTCGCGCTGCGGATGGCCCTGGAGGCGCGGCGGGCCTGACTTCCTGCCATATCCAGACCATATGACGATTGCCTGATCCATATATTGGACACACTCCGCGCTGTGCTTTACGCCCGTCGATGAGCCGTCCGGCCCCCGCCGGACGCGGAGCCAGCCCATGGACACCGCCGCCGAGATCCCGATGGCCGACCCCCGCGAGCCGCCGACCGTCGGCGCGCTGTTCAGCGGTTTCCTGATCCTCGGACTGACCGGCTTCGGCGGCGTGCTGCCGCTGGCGCGGCGCATGATCGTCGAGGACCGCCGCTGGCTGACCGGCGCCGAGTTCACCGAGCTGCTCGGCCTCTGCCAGTTCCTGCCTGGCGGCAACATCATCAACCTTTCGGTGGCCATCGGCCTGCATTTTCGCGGCATCGCCGGCGCGCTGGCCTCGCTGATCGGACTGATCGCCGCCCCGACCGCGATCGTGGTGCTGCTCGGCTTCGTCTACGACCGCTTCCAGGGCGATCCCCATGTCCAGCACCTGTTCGCCGGGCTGGCGGCGGCCGCGGCCGGCCTGCTGGTGGCAATGGCGGCGAAGATCGCCTGGCCGATCCGCCGCCGTCCCGTCGCCATCGTGATCGCGCTGGCGTGCTTCATCGCCATCGGCTGGCTGCGCTGGCCGCTGCTGCCGACCATGCTGGGGCTGGCGACGCTGAGCATCCTCGCGACCTGGAGGCTGGAGCGATGACATCGGTCCTGATCGCCCTCGCGATCATCTTCACCCAGCTGTCGCTGCTGGCGTTCGGCGGCGGCAACACCATCCTGCCGGAGATGCAGCGCCAGGTGGTCGACGTCCATCACTGGATGACCGCCCGCGACTTCACCGCGATGTTCGCCCTCGCCCAGGCGGCCCCGGGCCCCAACATGATGGTGGTGCCTCTGGTCGGCTGGCATGTCGCGGGCTGGCAGGGGCTGCTGGTGACCTCGGTGGCGAAGTTCGGCCCGAGTTCCGTCCTCACCGGCATCGTGATGCGGCTGTGGCAGCGCTTCAAGGATCACCCCTGGCGGCGCATCATCCAGGCCGCCCTGGTGCCGATGACCGTGGGCCTGGTCGCCGCCAGCGCCATGCTGATCGCCGAGGCCTCCGACCATGAGTGGATCCTGGTCGCGATCACCGCGGGCTGCGCTCTGGCCACCCTCACCACCCGCATCCACCCGCTCTGGTTGCTGGCGGCCGGTGCCCTGATCGGCTGGAGCGGGATCGGGCTGCCCTGACGCCCCTTCTGGAAGCGGCACGGACGGTTCAGGCCTGTTGAGGGGTGGACACGGCACTGGCATTGCCGGCCGGGCCCCGCTAAAACTCGCCAAATTCCCGAGCCCGAGAGTGTCCGTGTCCAAATCCGCCGCCCGCGCCCGCCTCGCCGACATCATCGCCAAGCGCTCCTTCGGGCGCGGCGAGATCACCCTGGCATCGGGCCGCAAGAGCGATTTCTACTTCAACCTCAAGCCGACCATGCTGCACCCCGAGGGCGCCTCGCTGCTCGCGGAGCTGACCTACGAGGCCCTCAAGGACGACAACCTGGATTATGTCGGCGGCCTCGAGATGGGCGCGGTGCCGCTCGCCGGCGCCATCGCCCAGCTGTCGTGGATCAAGGGTCACCCGATCGCCGCCTTCTTCGTCCGCAAGAAGCCGAAGGAACATGGCGCACGGCTTGCGGTCGAAGGCCTCGCCAAGGGCGAGACGCTGGAGGGCAAGCGCGTGGTGATCGTCGAGGACGTCACCACCACCGGCGGCTCCGCCATCAAGGCGGTGGACGCGGTGCGCGACGCCGGCGGCGAGATCGCGCTGGTGTTGACCATGGTGGACCGCGAGGAAGGCGCCACCGAGAATTTCCGTGACGCCGGCATCCCGTTCCGCTCGCTCTACAAGGCCAGCGAGTTCCTCAAGCCGTAGGCTGCGGCGGCAGGCCGCGCCGCCGCCCTGCCCCCGCCACCGTCCCGCCTTTGCGATCCCCTTGCCCGGATGCTAGGCCAGCCTCCTGTTCATCACGAGGTCCGGTCATGGTGTCACGGCTGCTCGCCGTTGCGGTGTTATTCCTGCTGACGTCGTCGGCCGCGCTCGCCGCGCCGCATGGCGCGTTCGATGGCGCTGAGCTCGGCTGGGCGTGGGCGCTGCCGTTCGTCGGCATCCTGCTGACCATCGCCACCGGCCCGTTGCTGTTCACCCGCGTCTGGCACCACCACTACGACAAGCTGGCGCTGGCGTGGGGCGCCGCGACGCTGCTGCCGATCGGCTGGCTGTACGGGCCGCAGATCGCCGGCGCCGCCTTCGTCCACGCCGCGCTTGGCGAATATCTCAGCTTCATCGTGCTGATCTTCGCCCTCTATGTCGTCGCCGGCGGCATTCTCGTCACCGGCAGCCTGCGCGGCACGCCGTCGGTCAACACGATCATCCTCACCTTCGGCACCGTGATCGCCAGCGTGGTCGGCACCACCGGCGCGGCGATGATCCTGATCCGGCCGCTGCTGCGCGCCAACGCGCACCGGCCATCGAACGCCCATGTCGTGGTGTTCTTCATCTTCCTCGTCTGCAACATCGGCGGCGCGCTGTCGCCGCTCGGCGACCCGCCGCTGTTCATCGGCTTCCTGCGTGGCGTGTCGTTCTTCTGGACGACCGAGCACCTGTGGCTGCAGACGCTGTGCGTGTCCGCCGCCCTGCTCGCGGTGTTCGCGGTCATCGACATCGCGTTCGCCCGGCGCGAGCCGGCAGCCGAGAAGGCGCAGCCGATCGCCATCCAGGTCCATGGCCTGATCAATCTCGTGCTGATCGCACTGATCATCGCCGCCATCCTCGGCTCGGCGATATGGCGGCCGGAGGTGACGTTCGACGTCTACGGCACCCCGGTCGAGCTGCAGAACCTGCTGCGCGACGCTGCGCTGGTGGTCGTCGCGCTGCTGTCGCTGTGGCTGACCCCTGACGAGCACCGCGAAGCCAACGGCTTCAGCTTCGAGCCGATCCGCGAGGTCGCGATCCTGTTCGCTGCGATCTTCATTTGCATCATTCCGGTGATGGCGATGTTGCAGGCCGGCGCCGACGGACGGTTCGCGCCGCTGCTCGCCGCCGTGACCACACCCGGCGGCGAACCGCATAACGTGATGTATTTCTGGCTCACCGGCATGCTGTCCGGCTTCCTCGACAACGCACCGACCTACCTGGTGTTCTTCGGCCTCGCCGGCGGCGACGCCACGACACTGATGACCACGCTAGCGCCGACGCTCGCCGCCATCTCGATGGGCGCGGTGTACATGGGCGCACTCACCTACATCGGCAACGCGCCGAACTTCATGGTCTACGCCATCGCCAGCGAACGCGGCGTTCACATGCCCGGCTTCTTCGGCTACATGGCCTGGTCGTTCGGGATCCTGATCCCGCTCTTCATCCTGCTGTCATGGTTGGGCGTCTAGCACGGCGGAGCTGACCTTCACTCCGACGCCGACGCGACTTTGACCGCCGATGCTTACGGCGATACCGCCCCGCATGACCGATGCCGACCATCGTGCAGCCCGGCGCGCTCACCGCTCGTTTACCATCTTTCGATAAGTTGGCAGCGCCCGGGGCAGGCGTCTCGCGGCATGGCAATGACGTGGCGTGATGGCCTGGCGTAATGACCTGGCGTGGAGTCGGCGGTGTTCGAGAAACCTGACTTTGTGCGCCGCCTGGCGCTGAGCGCCGCCCTCATGGTCGCCGTCACCACGACGCTCCCGCAGCAGGCGAGCGCCGGCTTCCTCGACTTCCTGTTCGGCGGCAACAGTGCGCCGTCGTCGCAGAACAGCAGCTTCGATCCGTTCGGTCTCAATCCTGCGCCAGCTCCCGCGCCGGCTGCGGCGCCCCGCGGCGATGCCGGGCGCTATACCGGCTACTGCGTGCGCAGCTGCGATGGCCGCTATTTCCCGGTGCAGGCCCGCGGCGGGCTGACCCCGGTGCAAATGTGCCAGGCATTCTGCCCGGCCAGCACCACCAAGGTCTACTACGGCAGCAACATCGATGGCGCGATCGCCGCCACCGGCGAGCGCTATGCCGACAGCGACAACGCCTACGCTTACCGCAAGGCGCTGAAGGCCGACTGCACCTGCAACGGCCGCGACCCCGCCGGGCTTGCGCCGGTCGACCTCTCGCTCGACGGTACGCTGCGCCCCGGCGACATCATCGCCACCGCCGACGGCCTTGTCGCGTATTCCGGGCCGCGCGGCGGCGGCACGGCCGACTTCACACCGGTCGCGAGCTATCCGGGACTGACGGCCGAAGTCCGCGCCAAGCTCGGCGGAATGAAAGTCGCGCCGGTCAGCGCCGACCTCACCGATCCGGGAACGTCGGCGCCCGCGGACGCCGCGCGCGGCGCTGCCGCTCCGAGCTCCGTGGCACCGAAGAACGCAGCCTCGAAGCAGAAGCGCGCCAACCTCGACTAGTTGCGACGCGGCTCGCCTCGGCAGATCAACCGCTCAACGACGGACCCTGCAACAGCGCGCGGTCGCCGGCGGCAACGCGGGCGAGTTCCTCGGCGGCCCGCCGGATCACCGGCTCCCAGTCGTGAGGCTTCGGCTGGCGCAGCAGCCGCATGGTCGGATACCACGGGCTGTCCTCGCGCTCACGAAACCAGCGCCAGTCGAGCGCATAGGGCAACAGCATCCACACCGGCCGCCCCAGCGCACCGGCCAGATGGGCGACCGACGTGTCGACCGCGATCACCAGATCCAGCGCCTCGATCGCCGCCGCGGTGTCCATGAAATCGCCGAGCCCTGGACCAAGATCGATCACCGACCGGCGCAGCCGCGCCAGTGTCGGTCCGTCGGACTCGCGCGGCTCCTTCTGCAGGCTGTAGAGCTGCACGCCATCCATCACCAGGTGCGGCAGCACCGCCTCTGCCGGCAGCGAGCGCCAGCGGTCACCCTTGTGCAGCGGATTGCCCGCCCACACCACGCCGACCTTGAGCCGCGTCTCCGACGCCAGCGCGCCGCGCCAGGCGTCGCGCTTCACCGGATCACCGGCGAGATAGGGCACGTCGGCCGGAATGTCGTCCAGTGTGGTGCCGAACACGCATGGCAGCCCCATCAGGGGCATGTGCAGGTCGAACGGCGGCAACGGTTCGCCGCGTGCGATCACCGTGATATCGAGCGAACGCCGCAGCAGCGGCACCAGCGCCGGCTGCGCCTGCAACACCACCGAGCCGCCGCGGGCGACGACGCGCGGCACGTAGCGCACGAAGTTCAGCGTATCGCCGAGACCGTATTCGGCATGCAGCAGCAGCGTACGCCCGGAGAAATCCTCGCCCTGCCAGTGCGGAGCGTCGAACGCTTCCTCGCCGTCGGCCAGCACTTTGCTGCGCAGCCGCCAGCCGTATTCGCGGAAGCCGTTGACGAGGTCGCCGTTCAGCAGCAGCAGATGGGCATGATTGTAGCGCGTCAGCGGGTCGTTCGGAGCGAGTGCCACCGCCTGATGCGACACCGCCACCGCCTCGTCGATATCGCCGTAGTTGCGCAACGCCACGGCGAGATTGCCGTAGCCCGTGGCATAGCCGGGATCGGCCGCGATCGACCGCCGATGGGCCGCGACCGCCTCCTCCGGGCGATCCTGCGCCTCGTGCAAGATGCCGAGATTGGTATGGGCCGGCGCGTGACCGGGATCGGCCGCAAGGGCGCGATGACAGGCGGCAATCCCGTCGTCCAGGCGCCCGAGTGCGCACAGGCAGGCGGCGAGATTGCTGAGGACCATCGGATCATCGGGCGACAGCGACGACGTCCGCTCATAGGCCACCAGCGCCTCGTCGAGACGCCGGGTTTCGTGCAGGATCAGGCCGGTGATCTTGAGCGCCTCGGCATTGGCCGGCCCCGCCGCGGTCGCGCAGCGATAGGCCTCCAGCGCCTCCTCGAACGCGCCCTGGCGGTACAACACGGCGCCCAGCCCGCAATGCGCCTTGACGCTCGCGGGATCGATTTCCAGTGCATGCCGGAAGGCGGCGGCGGCCTCGTCCAGGCAATCGAGCGCCTGCAGCACCTCGCCGACCACGATGTGGCCATCGAGCTGTGCCGGCTGCAGCGAGACCGCGCTGAGCGCCGCGGGCAACGCCGCCGCGGCGTCCCCCTGACGGCAGAGGGCCAGCGCCAGATTGCGGTGCCCATCGGCGAATCCGGGCCGGGCCGCGACCGCGCCGCGGTAGACGTCGATGGCCTCGCCGAACAGCTCCTGGTCCATCAGCAGATTGCCGAGATTGAGCCGGGCCTCGACGAACTCCGGCGCCAGGTCCACAGCGGTGCGATAGGCCTCCATGGCTTCCGCGAGCCGGTGCTGCCCGGTGAGCGCCACGGCGAGATTGAACGCCATCTGCGGCCGCTGCCCGAGCCGCATCGCCGCACGACAGACCTCCTCAGCCTCGGCGAAGCGCCCGAGCGAGCACAGCATGGACGACAGCTTGAGCCGTAGGTCGGCATCCTGCGGCCGCAGCGCAACGCCGCGCTCGAAGGCCGCGAGCGCGCCGTCGCGCTCGCCCTTCACCGCCAGGGCGTCACCGAGCGTGCCGAACGCCCGCGCGTGATTCGGCGCCAGCCTGAACACCCGCTGCAACAGCACGGCCCCTTCCGCGGCGCGGTCGGAGACGAACGCGATCACCGCCGACAGATGCAGCGCTTCGACATGGTCCGGCTCGGCGGCGAGGATGTCGCCGCAGACCATGTCGGCCTCAGTCGGCCGGCCGGCGTTGTAGTGGCCCACGGCCGTTTCAAGCATCCGGCCGACCGCCGTCTCCATCTGTCGCTCCCCACGTCGCTCGCGCTGATCTTTGAACGGACGAGACGCGATTTTCAGGCACGCGGCGATGGCGAGCGGTATGGCATCCTCGCGCGACCGGTCAGCCCGGCGCGCCGGCCTCCACCTGGCGCAGGAACGTGCGCTCCTCGCTCTGGATGAAGCGCTGCTCGGTGGCGAATGCGAAGTTGTCCCGCCCGGCCGCATCGGCGCGCAGCCGCGCCCGGTAGGCCTCGTAATCGGCCAGCGACGGGAACGAGATCAGGCCAAAGGCAATATCGTTGGTTCCCTCGTGCGGCATCCAGTAACCGACGAGATTTCCGCCGCACGCGGGGATGATCTCGAGCCAGCGGCGCGCGTAGGCCTCGAACGCCGCGGCCTTGAACGGATCGATGCGATAACGAATGAAGACGGTAATGGTCATGACGGACCCCATGGATGATACCTGCCGACGCTAGCGCTCGGTCGCCACCCCATGCTTCGATCGCCATCGAAGCGTTCGCCCCATCGGCACGTTGCCTTTCGCGGTCGGCGTCCACTACTGTGGTGCCATGAAGACAGGCCCCGATATCGCGCTGCTCGGCTCGCTGATCGGCGATCCCGCCCGCGCCAACATTCTCACCGCGCTGATGGACCGCCGCGCGCTGACCGCCTGCGAGCTCGCCCAGGAGGCCGGCGTGACGCCGCAGACCGCGAGTTCGCATCTCGCCAAGCTGATCGCCGGCGGACTGCTGTCGCCGGAGAAGCAGGGACGCCACCGCTATTTTCGGATCAGCGACGAGGAAGTGGCCTCGGCGCTCGAGGCGCTGATGGGACTCGCCGCTTATGCCGGCCATCGCCGCGTCCGCACCGGACCGCGGGACCCCGCCATGCGCGAGGCCCGTGTGTGCTACGACCATCTCGCGGGCGATCGCGGCGTGCAGATGTTCGATCACCTCACGCGCCGCGGCATGATCTCCTACGAGGAGGCCGAGCTGTCGCTGACGCAGAAAGGGCAGCGGTTCGCCGAGGATTTCGGCATCGATCTCGACGCCATCCGGACCACGCGGCGGCCGCTGTGCAAGGCTTGTCTCGACTGGAGCGTGCGGCGCAACCATCTCGCCGGCGCGCTCGGCGCCGCCCTGCTCGACCGCTTTTATGTGTTGCGGTGGGCCCGCCGCGAGAAGGACTCGCGCGTCGTCGCCTTCAGCCGTCGTGGCGCCGAGCAGTTCGACGCGCTGTTCGCCACGGCGACGCGGCGCTGAGGCGCCCCTGTCGCCTCACCCGTTCTGGGTCGCCATTCCGGTGATCAGCGAGACGTTGCCGGTGGTCGCGCTGGTGACGGCAGTGCGGATCTGCGCCTGCCCCGATCCGGCCAACGTGAACTTGGTATCGCCGATCCGGAACGAACTGTCCTTGATCAGCACGTTCTGGTAGCTGACCGTCGCGCCGCTCTGGTACTTCACCTGGGCGCGGAAACCGTTGACGTTCGAGACCTGGATCGCGAACTTCTCGTTGTTGGAATAGGTCCCTGACCACGTGCCCTGGTAGCTCGCGGGGTCGACGTTGACATACGGCGTATTCGATTGCGGCGAGAACGACGCCGTGGCGTAGCTCGACTGGAGGATGCTGTAGATGTCCGACATGCCCGCGTCCCGTTTCTTGCCTGTGGCCGGCATTACGGCGCCGCGTGGTTAACAAATGCTTGTTGCCTCCGCGCCGGACACGGTTCAGAAATCAACGGAAACAAAAATCTGACAGGAACCGGCGAAACGCATGCAGAGTTGCCGTTGCGGCAAGCGCAGCCGTGAAAAGCGCGGAGGTGGAGCTTGGCTGCACGGAAACCGGCATCGCGAAAAGTGTCGCGCAGGAAGAGCGCTCCTCGGAAAAAGGCGACCGCTGCGCGCCCGCATCGCTCCCACGCCCCGTCACGCACCACGGCCGATCATCCACTTGCTCCGTATCGCGCCAAGCGCGACTTCTCGCGAACCGCCGAGCCGCGCGGGGATGTTCGCATCGCGCCCTCGCCACAGCTTCGCTTCGTGATCCAGAAACACGACGCCACGCGCCTGCATTACGACCTGCGGCTCGAACTCGACGGCGTGTTCAAGTCCTGGGCCGTGACACGTGGCCCCTCGCTTGATCCGCATGACAAGCGCCTCGCGGTCGAGGTGGAAGATCACCCGCTCGACTATGGCGACTTCGAAGGCACCATCCCCGACCGCCAGTATGGCGGCGGTACCGTGCAGATCTGGGATCGCGGCTACTGGCTGGCACACGATCCCCACAAGGGCCTTGCCAAGGGTGACCTGAAGTTCGCCCTCGCCGGCGAAAAACTTCAGGGCGAGTGGGTGCTGGTGCGCATGAAGCACGACCGCAGCGGCGGCAGGCGCACCAACTGGCTGCTGATCAAGCACCGTGACGCCTATTCCCGGATCGGGGATGGCGACGACCTGCTGAAGGAGGATCGGTCGGTCGCATCGGGCCGTTCCCTCGCGGAGATCGCGAGCGGCGCGGGACCGCGTCCCAAACCGTTCATGCTGACCAGGGCGGTGATGCGGCCGGACGCGGTGTGGGATTCGAACGAAGGCCTCGCGGCGCAAATTCGCGCGTCCGCCCGATCGCCGAAACGGCGAAGTGCGGCCGAAACGCCCAAGCCCACCGATGCCAAACGCCGCGCCGGCAAGAGCGGGGCAATGCCTGCCTTCATCGAGCCGCAGCTCTGCAAGTCGATCGAACGACCGCCAACCGACAGCGACTGGGTGCACGAGGTCAAGTTCGACGGCTATCGCATCCAGTTGCGGGTCGAGAGCCACGACGTCCGGCTGCTGACACGCAAAGGCCTCGACTGGACAGACAGGTTTCCAACGCTCGCGCGCAACGCCGAAAAGCTGCCTGACGCAATCATCGACGGCGAGGTCGTGGCGCTCGGTGCCGACCGCAACCCCAGTTTCTCGGCCCTGCAGGCTGCGCTGTCGGAAGGCACGGACCGCAACCTCGCATATCTCGCGTTCGACCTGTTGTTCGTCGATGGCGAAGATTTGCGCGGGCTGCCGCTGCTGGAGCGCAAGGCCCGACTCAAGCAGGTGATGGACAAGCTGCCCGCCGCCGCGCGCAGGACCCTGCGCTATGTCGAGCACTTCGAGACCGATGGGCCGACGATGCTGGAGGCCGCCAGCCGCGGGGGACTGGAGGGCATTATCTCCAAGCGCACCGATGCGCCCTACCGCTCCGGTCGCGCCGACAGCTGGACCAAGGCCAAGAGCCGCCAGGGCCACGAGGTGGTGATTGGCGGCTGGAAGACCACCGCGGGCAAGTTCCGCTCGCTGATGGTCGGCGTCTACCGAAAAGGAAAGCTCACCTTCACCGGTCTGGTCGGTACCGGCTACGGCAAGGATGTTCTGAAGACGCTGCTGCCGGCGCTTAAGGCCGTCGCCGCCGACAACAGCCCGTTCACCGGCAAGGACGCGCCGCGCGGCGGCCGCGACGTGCACTGGGTGACGCCGACGCTGGTGGCCGAAATCGCATTCGCGGGCTGGACCGATGGCGGCAACGTCCGGCAGGCGGCGTTCAAGGGGCTGCGGCTCGACAAGCCGGCCGAGGAGGTCGAGGCTGAGACCCCGGCGGCTGCGGCGCCGCCCCGGCTTGCCGAGCCGAATACTCCGCCACGGCGAACCGGCGGTGCGCGCCGCGTGGCCACCGCTGCCGCGCGCGGATCGCACGCGACTGTCGAGGTGATGGGCGTCACCATCACAAAGGCGGACAAGGCGCTGTGGCCGGATGGCGGCGACGGCGCGCCGGTGACCAAGCAGGACCTTGCCCACTACATGGCAGCCGTCGGCGACTGGCTTCTGCCGCACATCGCCGGACGGCCTTGCTCGATCGTGCGCGCCCCCGATGGCATCGGCGGCGAAACGTTTTTCCAGCGGCATTCGACGAAAACGATGTCGCCGCACTTCACCGCGACGCGGGTGTCAGGCGAGCGCCAGCCCTATCTGCAGATCGACAGCGTCGAAGGGCTGGTCGCGGCGGCGCAGACCGCCGGTCTCGAACTGCATCCCTGGAATTGCGCCCCCGGCCAGCCTCAGGTTCCCGGCCGGCTGGTGTTCGACCTCGATCCCGGCGCCGATGTCGACTTCAGGCAGGTGATCGCCACGGCGCAGGAGTTGAAGGAGCGCCTCGCGAGGGTTGGCCTCGAAAGCTTCTGCAAGACCACCGGCGGCAAGGGGCTGCACGTGGTGTCGCCGCTGCTGCACGACAAGCGCAACGCGGTGACCTGGCAGGAAGCCAAGGCATTCGCCCAGGCGATCTGCCGCGACATGGCCGACGACCATCCCGAACGCTATCTCATCAACATGGCTAAGAAGCTGCGCGACGGCCGCATCTTTCTCGACTACCTGCGCAACGACCGCATGGCGACGGCCGTGGCACCGCTGTCGCCCCGCGCCCGTCCCGGCGCGACCGTGTCGATGCCGCTGACCTGGGCGCAGGTGAAGGCTGGTCTCGATCCCAGCCGCTTTACCGTGCGGACCGCGCCCGGACTGATCGGCAAGAGCAAGGCGTGGGCCGGCTACGACGCGGCAGCGCGGCCGTTGAAGGCCGCGCTGAAAACCTTTCTGTGAACTTCTGCGGCGCAGCGGGCGCCGGTCATGCGGCCTTCGGCAGGAGACGGCGCGCCATCCAATCGGCGATGCCGCGACCGATCGCATCGGCGTGATCTTCCTGCAGATAGTGCGCGCCGGCGCCGAGCTCGACCAGTTCGCAGTCGTGCAGCTTCGCCGCGAAGGCCTGCGCATCGGCCGGCGACACCAGCGCCCCGGGAGTCACCGAGAACAGCAGCTTGGGATAGCGCGAGGCCGCGAGTGCCGCATGGGCGGCCGTCAGCGCATCGTGCACCACTGGCGGATGCCCCTCGATCGGCAGTTCGTTGGGCAATTTCAGGATCGGCTTGCGCGACTGCGGCGTCGGGAACGGCGCGCGATAGGCGTCCATCTCCTCGTCCGACAGCTTGCGCAGCACAGAGTTCGGCAGCACCCGCTCGATGAACACGTTGTCGTGCAGGATCAGTTGCTCGCCCTTGCCGGGCGTGCGGAAGGCCTGAAACAAGGCTCGCGCTTCCGGCCGCTGGTGGAACTGATCCCATGTCGCGAACGGCCGGATGAATTCCATGAAGGCGAGGCCGATGACATTGTGCGGATGGCGCGCCGCATAGTGGAAGGCAAGCGCGGTGCCCCAGTCCTGCGCGACCAGAATGATATTGGTCAGGCCGAGCGCCGCGATGAAGGCATCGAGATAGCGCACCTGGTCGGCGAAGCTGTAGTCGATGTCCGGCTTGCCGGACCTGCCGTAGCCGATCAGATCCGGCGCGATGCAGCGTGCCTGCATGGCGACATGCGGAATGATGTTGCGCCAGATGTAGGACGATGTCGGATTGCCGTGGAGAAAGATGATGGTCGGCCCGTCCGTTCCGGCCGAGGTATAGGCCATGGTGGAATCGAGCACAGGCGTCTGATGCGAGGCGAGCTCAGGCTTCGTGGTCATGACTTTGCTTTCCCGAAAATGGTGGCGAGAGCGATCGACTTGAAACGTTCGAGCGGCGCAGGGCTGCGGTCGACTTTCATCCGCAGCATCGCGCCTTGCCATGAGGCGAGAAGGAAATCGGCGAGATCGTCGGCCGTGAAGGCGTCGGTGAT
This sequence comes from Bradyrhizobium sp. U87765 SZCCT0048, assembly GCF_018131225.1. GTDB lineage: Bacteria > Pseudomonadota > Alphaproteobacteria > Rhizobiales > Xanthobacteraceae > Bradyrhizobium_A. The sequence continues at coordinate 1,115,548 of NZ_JAFCMM010000002.1, forward strand.
CTCGCCTGCGGCCTGTGCCTCGGCGATGCAGTCCGCAAAAGGTTGGCGCCACAGGGCGAAGATTTCGGAGAGGCGCGCGCGCAGCCGCTCGCTGGTGCCAGCCGTCTCCAGACTGAAGTTGCCGATCAGGCAGCCGCGGGCGAAGTCCGCGTCGGCGAGCTTGGTGGTGATGAGGTCGAGGTAGCGCTTGAGCCGCACCGTCGGCGGCTGTGTGGTGTCGCCGAGTGCTTCGGCCACGAGCCCCTGCACATAGGCGAAGTAGCGATCGAGCACCTCCAGCGCGAAATCTTCTTTCGAGCGGAAATGGTTGGTGAAGGAGCCCTGGGGGGCCTTGGCGGCCGCGACGATGTCGCGGACACCGGTTGCTGCATAGCCGCCGGCCCAGATCAGGTCGTGGCCGGCTTCGAGGATCTGTTGCTTCAGGGATGCTTTTGCCATGGCCTCATTTAATACGTACGTACGTATTAAAGTCAAGCGCTATGATGCGAACGGGCAGCGGCCCCAAACGGCCAGCAAAAAGGGCGGCCGATCCCGGCCGCCCCGCCTCATTTCCTCGCCCGAGGGCAGGCCCCCGCAGCCTTAGCCGCCGAGCGCCGACACGGCGGCGCGCCCGACCGCAGCGATGGTGGCGTTCTGCTTTTTCTCCTGCGCCTCGGTCAGATAGACCGCGACGATGACCGGGGCGCGCTGCGGCGGCCAGATCACCGCGACATCGTTGGCCGTGCCGTGGTTGCCGCTGCCGGTCTTGTCGCCGACACGCCAGCCGGCCGGCATGCCGGCGCGCAGACGGGAATCCCCAGTGGCATTGGCGCGCAACCATGCGACGAGCTGATCGCGCGAACCCGCCTGCAGCGCGCCGCCCAGCGTCAGGGCCTGCACACAGTGCGCCATCGCACGCGGCGACGTCGTATCCTTGTCGTCACCGGGCTTGCCCTCGTTGAGCTCGGTCTCGACACGGTCGAGCCGCGTCACCTGGTCGCCGAGGCTGCGGGCGAACGCCGTGACCGCCGACGGGCCACCGAGACTTGCCACCAGGAGATTGGCGGCGGTGTTGTCGCTGCGCGTCACCGCGGCATGACAGAGTTCGGCGACCGACAGGCCATCGCCATCGATCATTTCCTTGGTCACCGGCGAATAGGCGACGAGATCGCCGCGGCCGAACCTGATGCGGCGCGACAGCTGCTCCTTGCCGCCGTCGACGCGCGCGAGGACCGCGCCTGCCAGCAGCAGCTTGAACGTGCTGCACATCGCGAAGCGCTCATCCATGCGCTGGCCGAACTGCGCGCCGCTCGCGGTGTCGACGACAGCAACGCCGAGCCGGCCGCCGCTGTCGCTCTCCAGCACCTTCAGTTCCGCGAGGAACTGGTCTGTCGCCGGCCCGGCCGCCCGCGCGCCACGCCCGCCGGCCAGCACGGCGGAACCCGCCGCAGCGAGGCCTCCCACCACCATAAATCGTCTCGTCAACATGTCCGTCTCAATCCCTGTTCGTCGGTGGCGGCAACTTGGTCGCCGCCGCCTGCCTTGACAAACGATCAATCATGGGAGGAGACATTAGAAAAATTTGGGTCATGACATGCGCTCATCACATTTGCCGCTCAACGCCCTGCGCGCCTTCGAGGCTGCGGCGCGGCAGCTCAGCTTCACGCGCGCAGGCCTCGAGCTGCGCGTGACGCAGGCCGCCGTCAGCCACCAGGTCAAGAGCCTCGAGGATCTCCTCGGCGTGCAGTTGTTCCGCCGCCTGCCGCGCGGCCTCGCGCTCACCGACGAAGGTCAGGCGCTGCTGCCGGCGATCGCGGATTCGTTCGACCGCATCCGCGCCACCCTCGACCGCTTCGAGGGCGGCTATTTCCGCGATGTCGTCACCGTCGGCGTGGTCGGTACCTTCGCCAGCGGCTGGCTGCTGCCGCGCCTGCCGGCCTTCGAAAAAGCCAACCCGCGCATCGACCTGCGCCTTCTCACCAATAACAACCGCGTCGATATCGCCGGCGAGGGCCTCGACTTCGCGATCCGGTTCGGCGATGGTGCCTGGCACGGCACCGAGGCCATCCGGCTGCTCGCCGCGCCGCTGACGCCGGTGTGCGCACCGAAAATCGCCAGACGCCTGCGCCGTCCCTCGGACCTCAAGCGTGAAGTGCTGCTGCGCTCCTACCGTCCCGACGAATGGCCGCAATGGTTCGCCGCCGCCGGCCTCATCTGCCCCACCATCAAGGGCGCGATGTTCGATTCCTCGATCATCATGGCGGAGGTCGCCGCGCGCGGCGCCGGTGTCGCGTTGCTGCCGCCGCGCATGTTCGCCGATCACCTGCGCCAAGAACGCCTGGTGCGCCTGTTCAAGACCGACATCCATACCGGCGACTACTGGCTGACGTCGCTGCGCTCGAAGCGGCAGACGCCGGCGATGGCGGCGTTCAAGGACTGGCTGATCGGCGAGGCCGGCGCCGCCGAACACGCCTGACGCACACGGCGACGCCAGCAAAAAGGGCGGCCCGCCGGGCCGCCCTTTCGCACATGACGATGACGCGCGTGCTTTACTCGGCGGCGAGCTTGATGTCCGGCGCGGCGGCACGAACCTCGGCGTCGACCTTGGCCTCGAACTTGGCGAAGTTCTTCTGGAACATGGCGACGAGGTTGCGCGCGGTCTTGTCGAACTCGGCCTTGTCCTTCCAGGTGTTGACCGGATCGAGGATCTCGCTGGGCACGCCCTGCAGCGCGGTCGGCACCGCGAAGCCGAAATACTTGTCGGTGCGGAATTCGGCATTGCGCAGCGAGCCGTTGAGCGCCGCGGTGAGCAGCGCGCGGGTCACCTTGATCGGCATGCGGCTGCCAACGCCGTACTTGCCGCCGGTCCAGCCGGTGTTGACCAGCCAGCAGTCGACATTGTGCCTGGCGATGAGATCGCGCAGCAGGTTGCCGTACTCGCTGGGATCGCGCGGCAGGAACGGCGCGCCGAAGCAGGTCGAGAACTCGGGCTCGGGCTCGGTGACGCCACGCTCGGTGCCGGCGACCTTGGCGGTGTAGCCCGACAGGAAGTGGTACATCGCCTGCGCCGGGGTCAGCTTGGCGATCGGCGGCATTACGCCGAACGCGTCGGCGGCGAGCATCACGAGGTTCTTCGGCTGGCCAGCGCGGCCGGTCTGCGAAGCGTTGGGGATGAAGTCGAGCGGATAGGCCGAGCGGGTGTTCTCGGTCTTGGAGCCATCGTCGAAATCGACTTCACGGGTGATCGGATCGAACACGACGTTCTCGAGCACCGAGCCGAAACGCTTGCTGGCGGCATAGATCGCCGGCTCAGCCTCTTCCGACAGCTTGATGCACTTGGCGTAGCAGCCGCCTTCGAAATTGAAGACGCCACTCGCGCCCCAGCCATGCTCGTCGTCGCCGATCAGCGTGCGCGCCGGATCGGCCGACAGCGTGGTCTTGCCGGTGCCGGACAGGCCGAAGAAGATCGCGGTATCGCCGTCGGGGCCGACGTTGGCCGAGCAGTGCATCGGCATCACGCCCTGCGCCGGCAGGTAGTAGTTCAGCGTCGTGAACACCGACTTCTTCATCTCGCCGGCATAATAAGACCCGCCGATCAGGACGATCTTGCGGGCGAAATCGATGGCCACCACGTTCTCGGAGCGAACGCCATGACGTTTCGGATCGGCCTTGAAGCTCGGCAGATCGACGATGGTGAGGTCGGGCGTGAAGGCGGCGAGCTCGGAGGCCTTGGGGCGGATCAGCAGGGTGCGGATGAACAGCGAGTGCCAGGCGAGCTCGGTATAGACGCGGGTCTTGATGCGGAAGTCGGGATCGGCGCCGCCGTAGAGGTCCTGCGCAAACAGCGACATGCCTTCGGCGTGCTTGATGAAGTCCTGATACAGCGCCTCGAACTGCTCCGAGGTAATCGCCTGGTTGCCGGCCCACCACACGTTGTTCTCGGTGGTGGCGTCGCGGACCGTGTACTTGTCCTTCGGGCTGCGGCCCGTGAACACACCGGTCTCGGCGCACAGCGCACCATCGGCGGTGAGCTCGGCTTCACCGTTGCGGAGAGCGTGCTCGTAAAGCGCAGGCGTACCCAGATTCCAGTTCACACCCTTGAGGTTTTTGAAACCGAATTTGTCGGCGCCGTAAGCGCCGTTATGCACGCCAGTCTCTTGCACAGATAGTCCTCCTTGAACCCGCGAATCGCCTGACGCCCGGCGGCGCCTTGCACCCCTTTATTTCGCGGTGACCGAATGATGACGGTCGGCTTCAATCCGCGTTCTAATAGTGCTCAACACGTGGGTTGCCAAGCCGATCCCGACCAATTTGGTTTATTCAAGCCCCGGAAAACATGATGCAATGCGGAATCCGAGCGGTTTGGCGGGGCCCGTGATGTCCGAGCCATCATGAGGTGCCGCAACCGGCACAAAGTCGGCTCAGGGCGACGGCGCCGCCGATCTCGCGCGGTCGGCGAGTTCCTTGAGCACCTTGCGCAACTCGCCCGGCGCGACGATCCGTCGCGGAAACGTGAGACGCAGCACCTGCTGGCCCTGCTGCAGATCCATGCCGTCGGGATCGCAGCCCGCACAGCGCCAGTCGCCTTCCGCAGCGCCGAGCAGACGCGATGCGTACAGCGACATCGTCTCGCGGTGGTCTGCATTCATATGGCTGAGAATATCTTCCTCGGCGGCGAGCAAGGAATCCGCGCCCGCCAGATCGGTCAGCACGTGGGCGGGCGTCAGGTCGACGATCCGGCCAAAGCCGGCGACCAGGTGAACAGCGGTGATCCGGATCGTGAAGAACGAGAAATCCTTAAAATCCACAAAGGCTTCAGCAGAGGGATGGGCGCAGAGGTAGCGCCGCCGCACGGTGGCGTCGACAGCCGCCTCGGCGACGCCGCCGACCATGATGCGCGAGCCCTCGAGCGGATCGCCCGCGCGCCGCTCGTCGAGCATCAGCGACACCCGGGGATCGGCCAGCAGATTGCGGGTGTGGATCGCCAGGCGCGAGATCAGCAGGATCGGCGCGCCGTCGACGGCGCTCGCGACATTGACCAGCGAGCAGTACGGGTCCCCCGACCCGGCCATCAGGGTCGCCAGCGCGCCCTGGCGGCTGCGGCGCAGCAAACCACGGGCATGCAGGCCGGGATCGAAATCGGCGTCGGGGGTCATGGGAACCTGCTATTTTGAAATTCAAGGGTTTTTCGCCGGAGCGAACGGGTTTATATAGCCCGGGAACCGCCCATGGCGCAGGAACGTTTCTGGGAACTCGGTCACATTTCAGCCCAGCTTGCATTGCTCGCTGGCCCGCGATCGAAGGTCCGTTGTCCGACCTTTCCCGGTTGAGCGTTCTCTGGAAGCGTTTTGTCGAAGCATCGTTTAGGTCGAAGCGTCTTGGTCGAAGCGTCATGGGGACGAGGAGCGCTCGCCGCCCACAGCCACCGAGTTTGAAAGCAGGCTCATGCCCACAATCGCCTTGGTCGACGACGACCGCAACATTCTGACGTCCGTATCCATCGCGCTCGAGGCCGAGGGTTATCGGATCATGACCTACACGGACGGCGCCTCGGCCCTCGACGGCTTCCGCACCAGCCCGCCGGACCTTGCCATTCTCGACATCAAGATGCCGCGCATGGACGGCATGGAGACGCTGCGCCGGCTGCGCCAGAAGTCCGACCTGCCAGTGATCTTCCTGACGTCCAAGGACGAGGAGATCGACGAGCTGTTCGGCCTCAAGATGGGCGCCGACGACTTCATCAGGAAACCGTTCTCGCAGCGCCTGCTGGTCGAGCGCGTCAAGGCGGTGCTGCGCCGCTCGATCCCCAAGGACCCGACCGCCGCCCCGAAGGAAGCCGATCCCAAGGCGCTGGAGCGCGGGCTGCTGCGCATGGATCCGGAGCGCCACACCTGCACCTGGAAGAACGAGCCGGTGACGCTGACCGTCACCGAATTCCTGATCCTGCAGGCGCTCGCGACGCGCCCCGGCGTGGTCAAGAGCCGCAACGCGCTGATGGACGCGGCCTATGACGATCAGGTCTATGTCGACGACCGCACCATCGACAGCCACATCAAGCGGCTGCGCAAGAAGTTCAAGATGGTCGACGACGAGTTCGAGATGATCGAGACGCTGTACGGCGTCGGCTATCGCTTCAAGGAAACCTGAGCACGCCCGTCGGGGCGCGGACCGCCGCCGGCGGCCGCGGCCCGACGGCATTCCGCGACCGAGCACGCCGCCATCCGATTGGAGCGGCGCGCGCACTGGGATAAACTGGCGTTCGGGCCCGCCCGCGGGGCCGGCGCAACAACCAGGCTGTTTTGCCCTTGCTGGATCGCCCTCTCCCAGACCGGGAATCGGATACGGACGACGACACCCTGCCGCCGATCCCTGAGGCCGAGACCGACGCCGAAGCGACGGAGTTCGTGGACGCCAGGCGCGTGCCCGGCTGGCAGCGCCCGCTCGGCTGGCTGCGCCGCGCCGGCCAGTACATCTTCGCGCTCAGCTTCTCGAGCCTGACCCGCCGCATTGTCTCGCTCAACCTCGCCGGCCTGATCGCGCTGGTGGCCAGCATCCTCTACCTGTCGCAATTCCGCGCCGGCCTGATCGACGCGCGCGCGCAGACGCTGATGACGCAGGCCGAGATCATCGCCAGCGCCATCGCCGCGTCGGCCACGGTCGAGACCAATACCATCACCGTCGACCCCGACCGGCTGCTCGATCTCAAGCCCGGCGAGACCTACGGACCCTCGGAAGACGTGCTGTCCGGCATCGACTTCCCGATCAATCCCGAGCGCGTCGCGCCGGTGCTGCGCCGCCTGATCTCGCCAACCAAGACGCGGGCGCGGATCTACGACCGCGACGGCGTACTGGTGCTCGACAGCCGCAGCCTCTATGGCCGCGGCGACGTACTGCGGTTCGACCTCGCACCGCCGTCGAGCGAGAAACCCGGCTTCATCGAGCGCATCACCATCGCTGTGCGCACCTGGCTCAACCGCGGCGACCTGCCGCTGTACCGCGAACTCGGCCCGGAGAACGGCAACGGCTACTCCGAGATCGGCGATGCGTTGAACGGCCAGAAGGCCAGCATGGTGCGCATCAACGAACGTGGCGAGGTGATCGTCTCGGTCGCCGTCCCCGTGCAGCGCTTTCGCGCCGTGCACGGCGCGCTGATGCTGTCGACCCAGGGCGACGACATCGACCAGATGGTGACCGCCGAGCGCCTCGCGATTCTCAAGGTGTTCGGCCTCGCCGCCGCCGTCATGATCATGCTGTCGCTGCTGCTGGCGAGCACCATCGCAGGACCCGTGCGCCGTCTCGCCGACAGCGCCGAACGCGTCCGCCGCCGCATCAAGACCCGTGTCGAAATCCCCGACTTCACCGGCCGCCGCGACGAGATCGGCCATCTCTCCGGCGCACTGCGCGACATGACGGAAGCGCTCTACAACCGCATCGAGGGCATCGAGCGCTTCGCCGCCGACGTCTCGCACGAACTCAAGAATCCCCTGACGTCCCTGCGCTCGGCCGTCGAAACGCTGCCGCTGGCGCGCTCGGAAGCGAGCCGCAGCCGCCTGCTCCATGTCATCGAACATGACGTGCGCCGGCTCGACCGGCTGATTTCCGACATCTCCGACGCCAGCCGGCTCGACGCTGAGCTGCAACGCCAGGACGCGGCGCCGGTCGACCTCCGCCGGCTGCTGACCACGCTGGCGACGGTCGCCAACGAGACCAGCCACAGCAACAACGTCCGCGTCCAGGTGCGCTTCGAGGGCAATCCGCAGGACAGCTTCTCGGTGCCCGGCCACGATTCGCGGCTCGGCCAGGTCGTCTCGAACCTGCTGTCCAACGCCCAGTCGTTCTCCAAGAGCGGCGGGTCGGTGCGCGTGCTGTGCCGCCGCGCCAAGAACGACATGATCGAGATCGTCATCGACGACGACGGCCCCGGCATCCGCCCCGGCGCGCTGGAGAAGATCTTCGACCGCTTCTACACCGATCGCCCCGAGCAGGGCTTCGGCCAGAACTCGGGCCTTGGCCTGTCGATCTCCAAGCAGATCGTCGAGGCCCATGGCGGCCGCATCTGGGCGGAGAACCGCGCCGGCAAGCCCGACGCCAGCGGCGATACGCTGATCGCCGGCGCGCGCTTCATCGTGCGGCTGCCGGCGCTATGACGCCGGCGCCCGCCCCGAGCATCCACGCCTCCGCCGTCCAGGTCGGCGCCCACGCCGTGCTGATTCGCGGCCCGTCGGGTTCCGGCAAGTCGCGCCTCGCCTTCGACCTCGTCGTCGCCGGCCGTTCCGGACAGATTCCCCCGGCGATCCTGATCGGCGACGACCGCCTGGTGCTCGCTGAACGGGATGGCGCGGTGATCGCCCGCGCGGTTCCGGCGCTGGCCGGCCTGATCGAAATTCGTGGCCTTGGCCTGCGACGGTGCGACTTTGTGCCCGAGGCTCCTGTTGGGCTTGTCGTCGATCTCGCCGCCCCGGATGCCGAACGCATGCCGCCTGTTACGGCGCTTCAAACTCGCATATTCGGTATCGAATTACCGAGAATACCTGTCGGAACCAGCTTTGCGCCGCTTCCATTAGTGGTGGCGGCTCTGCTCACCACGGCCGGTTCCGTACCAGATCCTCGACCTTCGCATGATTGCCGGAAGGAGTTTGGTAACCATATAAGCCCCACTATCGCCACCGAATAGACCGCGTCCGAACGCCCCTTCGGCAGCCCCGGAGGCGTGGGATAGCGTCAACATCCCCCCTTGCCTCGGGGCTCTGGATGGTCAAGATGTGGCCCTTTCGTGCGGTGCACCAATGCACCCGCGAGGAGTCTTCGATGATTGGTTTAGTCCTAGTGACCCATGGGCGCCTCGCCGACGAGTTTCGGGCCGCGCTCGAACACGTGATGGGTCCGCAGAAGCAGATCGAGTCGATCACGATCGGCGCCGAAGATGATGCCGACTTGTGTCGCAGCGACATTATCGAGGCCGTCAAGCGCGTCGACAGCGGCCAAGGCGTTGCGATCCTCACCGACATGTTCGGCGGCACGCCGTCCAACCTCGCGATCTCGTGCATGAGTCGCCCCAAGGTGGAGGTGCTCGCAGGCATCAATCTTCCGATGCTGGTGAAGCTCGCCAAGGTCCGTGAGGACCTGCCGCTGCCCGATGCGATCGCCGCCGCCCAGGAAGCCGGCCGCAAGTACGTCACCATCGCCAGCCGCGTGCTCGCCGGCAAGTGACAGCAATGGCGGACAACGACGGCAAACCCGATACCGTGTCCGCGCTGCCCGGCGTGTACGTCCGCGAAGTCCCGATCACCAACAAGCGTGGCCTGCATGCGCGGGCCTCGGCGAAGTTCGTGCAGATGGTCGAGCAGTTCGACGCCGACATCACCGTCACGCGCAATGGCGAGACGGTCGGCGGCACCTCGATCATGGGTCTGATGATGCTGGCCGCTGGTATCGGCACGTCGATCCTGATCACCGCCAAGGGACGCGAAGCACAGAGCGCACTCGACGCCATTGCGGGGCTCGTCACCAACAAGTTCGGCGAAGACGAGTAGCGCGCGCCACGGCCGGCGCGCACTCCATTACTGCGCGAGCGCGGCGGGTGGCACCAGATAGACCTTCCAGTGCACCAGCGGCCCCGACTTGCCGCGGAAGAAGCGCCGCGCCGAGATGTTGAGCTGCTCGGCATTGGCGGCATTCTTCGCCATCCAGGTTTCGCAGGCCTGCAGGCGGTAGTCACCCTGATCGCAGATGCCGATGAAGCCGAAACGCTTCGCCTCGTCCATCGCCGTCAGGCCCGACGTCCAGACCTCGTTCGGCGTCAGCACCAGCGGATGGTCGGGGCTGTAGAAGGTCATCGGCTGGCCGGCCTCGGTGGTCGCCGCGACCACGGCCCAGCGCGAACGGTAGCGCTGATGCCACATCTGCGTCAGTTGCTGGGCGAATTGTGCGGTCGGGATCGAGGTCGAGCCGATGCCGACCGTCTGCTTGACGGTGTTCTGCGCGATCACCGGTGCGGCGGCAAGCGCGATCAGCGTCATGGCGAGCCAGATCACTGCGAGACGGGCGATGGCGATGCGCTGGACACGCAGCCGCGGCGTCGCGATCACCGCCAGCGGTACCAGAAAGAACAGCGGAATGCCCCAGTCGGTCTTGATGTAGATCGCAAACGCCACCGCCGCGATCGGCGGCACCAGCCCGATGATGGCCTGGATGATCCAGACATTGCGGGCCTGCGACAGGTTCACCGTTGTCCCGACCTGCCTGGTGCGGACCAGGGAACGCCACCACGGCTGGTTGAGCGGCTGCCAGAACAGCGCAATCCACGCCGCGAACAGCACCGGTGCGAGCAGCGCGATGTTGTGCCCGACGTAGAGCAGTGCGAGCTGCACGGACTGGCCGCGGCCCGGCAGCTCATAGACGTCTCCCGCATACGTGAAGGGCAGGAAATCGACCTGCACGAGCCACCACAGATGCGGCAGCAGGCCGACGACCATGACGACGATGCCGACCCACGGCGCCGGCGAGCGCAGGAAGCGGATGCGATCCGGATGCGCCAGCGCCGCGACGCCGGCCGCGCCGATCACCGTAACCGCCCAGTACTTGGTCATCACGCCGGCAACGGCCGCGAGCCCGAGCCATACGCCGGACCACGCGCTGCGCCGCTCGAACGCGTTGAGGAACGCGAGCACGATCAGCGGCAGGGTAACGAGCTGCAGCAGGTCGGTGTTGTACTTGAAGCCCTTGAAATGGAAGATCGGGTAGATCCCGAGCATCAGAACGGTGATGAACGCCCGCCTGTGATCGACGACACGCCGCGCGATGTACCAGCACACCACCATGCCGACGCTCACGGTCGCCATCGCGAGCGCATAGCTCGCCCAGTCGGCGACCGGGAAGACCATGAACCACAACCCGGCGACCCAGCCCGACAGCGGCGGGTGTTTGCCATAGCCGAGCAGGAACTTCTGCCCCCACGCATAGGCCTCGGCGACGTCCATGTGGACGTCCTGGGCCGCCTTCAGGGCCGTCAGGGTGACTGTCCAGAGTACCGCATGGAGGGTAGCGAACCAGATCACCAGGGCCGGCGCGGCGCGCTCGTCGGTCGCCCATCGGGCCAACCGGGCCGCCAGCACCCGCCATCCCCGCCGCCGCGCCCGCGGGGCCGGCAGGGCTGTGATCGATTGAACGTCCGTCATCGCCATCCTTACATTCACAGTGCTAGAGCATTTTCCGGCGCGAAGGAATCGGGATTGCGGCGCGGACTGCGGTCTGCACGCTATGGAGGCCCGAAATCTGGCCGGATTCGGGCCGCAAGGCGGTTGCCGCTGAACACCGCCAATGCTATCCCGCGGCCATGGTCACGACCCCTATTTCCAACATCCGCAACTTTTCCATCGTCGCCCATATCGACCATGGAAAATCGACCCTCGCCGACCGCCTGATCCAGCTGACGGGCGGACTGGCCGAGCGCGAGATGAAGGAGCAGGTGCTCGATTCCATGGATATCGAGCGCGAGCGCGGCATCACCATCAAGGCGCAGACGGTGCGCCTGAACTACCGCGCCAAGGACGGCAAGGACTACATCTTCAACCTGATGGACACCCCCGGCCACGTCGACTTCGCCTATGAGGTCAGCCGGTCGCTGGCCGCCTGCGAAGGCTCGCTGCTGGTGGTGGACGCGAGCCAGGGCGTCGAGGCCCAGACGCTCGCCAACGTCTATCAGGCGCTCGACAACAACCACGAGATCGTTCCGGTCCTCAACAAGATCGACCTGCCCGCCGCCGAGCCCGACAAGGTCAAGCAGCAGATCGAGGACGTCATCGGCATCGACGCCTCCGACGCGGTCATGATCTCGGCGAAGACGGGCATCGGCATCGGCGACGTGCTCGAGGCCATCGTCACCCGCCTGCCGCCGCCGAAGGGCGACCGCGACGCGACGCTGACCGCCCTGCTGGTCGACAGCTGGTACGACGTCTATCTCGGCGTCGTGGTGCTGGTGCGCGTCGTCGACGGCGTCCTGAAGAAGGGCCAGCGCGTCCGCATGCTCGGCACCGGCGCGGCCTATGACGTCGAACGGGTCGGCTTCTTCACGCCCAAGATGCATCAGGTCGACGAGCTCGGTCCGGGTGAGATCGGATTCATTACCGCGGCGATCAAGGAAGTCGCTGATACGCGGGTCGGCGACACCATCACCGACGATCGCAAGCCCGTCGCACAGATGCTGCCCGGCTTCAAGCCCGCGATCCCCGTGGTGTTTTGCGGCCTGTTTCCGGTCGATGCCGACGATTTCGAAACGTTGCGTGCCGCCATGGGCAAGCTGCGGCTGAATGACGCGAGCTTCTCCTTCGAAATGGAAACCTCCGCCGCGCTCGGCTTCGGCTTCCGCTGCGGCTTCCTCGGCCTGCTGCACCTCGAGATCATCCAGGAGCGGCTGTCGCGCGAGTTCAATCTCAACCTGATCGCGACCGCGCCGTCGGTGATCTACAAGATGAGCCTGACCGACGGCCAGGAGATCGAGATCCATAATCCGGTCGACATGCCGGACGTGGTCAAGATCGCCGAGATCCAGGAGCCGTGGATCGAGGCCACCATCCTGACGCCGGACGAGTACCTCGGCAGCGTGCTGAAGCTGTGCCAGGACCGCCGCGGCAACCAGAAGGAGCTCACCTACGTGGGCGCCCGGGCAATGGTGAAGTACGAGCTGCCGCTCAACGAGGTGGTGTTCGACTTCTACGACCGCCTCAAGTCCGTCTCCAAGGGCTACGCCTCGTTCGACTACCATCTCACCGACTATCGCGCCGCCGACCTCGTCAAGATGCAGATCCTCGTCAACAACGAGCCGGTCGATGCGCTGTCGATGCTGGTGCACCGCACCCGCGCCGAAGGCCGCGGTCGCGCCATGGTCGAGAAGATGAAGGAGTTGATCCCGCCGCACATGTTCCAGATCCCGATCCAGGCGGCGATCGGCGGCAAGGTGATCGCGCGCGAGACCGTGCGCGCGCTGCGCAAGGACGTCACTGCCAAGTGCTACGGCGGCGACATCACCCGCAAGCGCAAACTGCTGGAGAAGCAGAAGGAAGGCAAAAAGAAGATGCGGCAGTTCGGCAAGGTCGACATTCCGCAGGAAGCCTTCATCGCCGCACTCAAGGTCGACAGCTGAGCCGCCATCCGGCGGGCTGTTCCACCTCTGCCAGGACATCCCGGCGCGCGGCGCCGGCTATTCTTCCCTCCCCGATCTTCGGTCACCGGCGCGGAACGTTCCGCGCGGCGCCACGTTCTCGAGGCTCAGGCCATCGCAACGGAGAGCGCCCATGCCTCGTGGCGACAAATCCAGCTATACCGACAAGCAGAAGCGCAAGGCCGCCCATATCGAGGAAGGCTACGAGCACCGCGGTGTGCGCAAGGCGGAGGCCGAGCGCCGCGCCTGGGCCACCGTGAACAAGGACAGCGGCGGCGGCAACAAGAGCGGCTCCGGTCGCGGCGTGCCCGACACCAAGGCTTCAGCGAAGCGTGGCGGCCAGGCAGCAGCGAAGCGATCGGCCGCGGCGAAGTCGCGCTCGGCGAAAAAGGCAGCAGCCACTCGTAAACGCCGCGCCGGCTGAGCCGGCAATCACGTCTGACGGAAGTGCAGACGCGATCGCTCAGGCCACCATGGTCTCGTCGCCGGCGGGCGGTGTGTCATCGCCACGCGCAAGACGCTGCGCCCGCAGCAACTGCACGATCTCCTCGTTGGGGCGAGCGCGGCTGAACAGGAAGCCCTGTCCCTCGTGGCAGCCCTCGAAGCGCAGACAGCTCAGCTCCGCCTCGGTCTCGACGCCTTCGGCGGTGATCGTGACGCCGAGCCCCTTGCCGAGGCTGATGATCGATCGCACGATCGCCTGGGCGTCGCGGTTGGCACCGAGGTCGTGCACGAACGAGCGATCGATCTTGATCTTGTCGAACGGGAAGCTGCGCAGGTAGCTCAACGACGAATAGCCGGTGCCGAAGTCGTCCATCGAGATTCGCACGCCGAGCGCGCGCAGCGCATGCAGCGTCGCCACCACCTCGTCGCTCTTTTCCAGCAGCAGCGTCTCGGTGATCTCAAGTTCGAGGCGTTTGGCCGGCAGGCCGGACTGCTTGAGCGCGTCCATCACCACCGACAGCAGGTTGCCGGCGCGGAACTGCAGCGGCGACAGGTTGACGGCGACGCGAACGTCGTCCGGCCAGGCCGCTGCATCCATGCAGGCGCGCCGCAGCATGATCGAGCCGACGGCGTTGATCAGGCCGGTTTCCTCGGCGACCGGGATGAATTCGCCGGGCGACACCATCCCGCGCTCGGGATGAGGCCAGCGCACCAGCGCCTCGAAACCGGTGACCCGCCCGCTCTTGAGATCGACCAGCGGCTGGTAATACGGCTGCAGCACGCCGTTCTCGATCGCCGCCCGCAGTTCCAGCTCGATGCGCCGCCGCGCCTGGGCGCTGGCGTCCATGCCGGGCTCGAAGAAGCTGTAGGTGCCGCGCGCGTCGCGCTTGGCGCGGGACAGCGCCATGTCCGCGCTCTTCAGCAGCTTCTCGGAATCGTCGCCGTCGCCGGGCGCCAGCGCGATGCCGATGCTGGCGCCGATCACCACCGAGTGGCCATTGAACAGATAGGGCTGGCTGATGACGTCGAGCAGGCGCTTGGCGAGCGGCACGATGTCCTCGGGCCGGCCGATCTGGGCCTGCAGGATCGCGAACTCGTCCGCGCCGAGCCGCGCCACCGCATCGTCCTCGCGCAGCGAGGAGCGCAGCCGCTTGGTGACGCTGCGCAGCAGCTCGTCGCCGATGTCGTGGCCGAGCGTGTCGTTGACGGTCTTGAAATTGTCGAGGTCGAGAAACAGCAGCGCAACCTTCTCGCCGGAACGGCGGGTGCGGGCGAGAAGCTCGTCGAGCCGCTGCCGCAGCAGGTTGCGGTTCGGCAGGCCGGTCAGGCCGTCGTGCTGCGCGACGAAGCTGAGCCGCTGCTCGGCGCGCTTTCGCTCGGTGATATCCATCAGCGCCAGCAGCACCACCTGCCGGCCATCATAGACGAGGTGGCGCGAGTAGATCGCAAGATCGATCAGCGTGCCGTCGGCCTTGACGTGCTTCCAGGTGCGCGCGGTGTGCTCGTCGGCGCTGTGGTCGCCGGTCCAGGGCAGCTCGGCCTCGAATGCCTGGATGTGTCGGATCGTGAGGCGCTCGAAATCGGCGCGACCATAGCCGTAGTGCGCGACGGCGGCATCGTTGACGCTGAGGATCTGGCCTGCCGCCGGATCGCACACGATCATTGGAACGGGGTTGCCTTCGAACAGCAGGCGAAACGACGCCTCGCGCTGCTTCAGCTCGGTGATGTCGACGCGCAGGCCGATCACGCCGCCGTCGCCGGTCATCCGCTCTTCGATCAGGATGCAACGGCCATCGGCAAGCACCTGCTCATGACGGCCGTCGGGACGGTGCAGCTTCTGCAGGCGATCGGCGAGCCACTCCTCTTCGCGGCCGGCGGCCTCGGCATAGTCGCCACGCTGCACGCCGACGCGCAAGGTGTCTTCGAGCCGCGCGCCGGTCTCGAACAGATCGGCGCTGCGGCGGTAGATCTCGGCGTATTTCTTGTTCCAGAGAATGTAGCGGCCTTCGGCGTCGAGAAACACGATGCCTTCGGGCAAAATGTCGATCGCCTCGCGCAGCCGCTCGTGCGCCTTGCGCGCCTCGGTAATCGCCGCATCGGCCTCGGCCCGGATCTGGCGAACGTCGATCGCCGCCCCCTCCGCCTCGCCACGCAGGGCGAGACGCGGCGCCGGCCGCTGCGGCAAGCGCGCGACCGGCCGCATGCGCGGCCGCCTCACTCTCTTCTTGTCGATGACTGTCGGCCGCTTCTTCGGCATTCCGCACGCCCTGCACTCGCATTCTGCGAGCTGGTGTTGTCGGCCAAGTGTCTGAAAAAACGGTATCTTGCGTCCGGAGCGACCGTAGGCGGGTCCGGAAAACTACGTCCCTGCACCGCCGCCCGGCTGCCCTTTTCCTGGGCGCGAGCTCTCCTTCCACGCGATACTTGCCGATTTTTCGATCAAATGGCGCGCCACGGGGCGGTTTCGGCGTGTGCGACGTCGCCACCGGGCAAATCCGCCTCTGTTGCGGCCCCGTCATGGCGTGAACGATTGTCGCATCGCCATTCATCTTCAGGGTTAACAGATTGTTGCCCCGCCGCGCCAACATCCACGCCGGCGCGCATGACGCAGCGAAGCGCCGCGAGTTGGGCTATAAAGCCCGCGCATGCCGATCCGTCGATTGATTCTCGCTGCTCTGGTGCCGGCCCTCGTCGCCGTCGCGCCGCACGCGTTCGCACAGGACAAAGGCACGCTCGACCCCAGACCGCTGCCGCCGCTGGCCCATCCCGACGATCCCGCGACCCCTGCCAAGGCGCTGTTCGGCCGCAAGCCGCTGCCGGCGGCGCTGCCGCCGCACTCCGTCGGCTTCTATGCCAAGGGGTGCCTCGCCGGCGGTGAAGCGCTGCCGATCAATGGCCCGACCTGGCAGGTGATGCGGCTGTCGCGCAACCGCAACTGGGGTCACCCGGCCCTCATCGGCATGCTCGAACGGCTGTCGACGAAGGTGCACAAGGTCGCGGGCTGGCCCGGCCTGCTGGTCGGCGACATCGCCCAGCCACGCGGCGGCCCGATGATCACCGGCCATGCCAGCCATCAGATCGGCCTCGACGCCGACATCTGGCTGACCCCGATGCCGAACCGCCTGCTGTCGCGCAACGAGCGCGAGGACATGTCCGCCGTCAACATGGTGGCGACGAGCCGTCTCGACATCGATCCGCGGGTATGGACACCGAAGCACCTGCAGGTGATCCGCGCCGCCGCGGAGGAGCCGGAGGTCGAGCGCATCTTCGTCAACGCCGCGATCAAGAAGGCGCTGTGCCGCGAGGCCAGCGGCAATCGCGCCTGGCTGTTCAAGGTGCGGCCGATGTATGGCCACGACTATCACTTCCACATCCGCATCAAGTGCCCGCCCGGCAATCCCGACTGCACGCCCCAGGAGCCGCCTGCGGCGAGCGACGGCTGCGGCCACGAGCTCGACTACTGGTTCAGCGACGCGGTGCTGCACCCCAAGCCGCCGCCGGTGCCACCCAAGCCCAAGCCGCCGCTGACCATGGCCGATCTCCCCGCCGCCTGCCGGCAGGTGCTGCAGGCGCCGTGACGGCGCCCTCCTCCCGACGGCGCTGATCATTCCTCGTACCGGAGCTCCGGGATGGCCGACCTTTTCCGAAGAGCGATGCTTATCGCCCCACTGATTGCATGGGCGTGCGGCACGCCCGCATCGGCCCAGCCGCGCGCGATCACCGTCGCCTCGACCACTTCGACCGAACAGTCCGGACTGTTCGGCTTTCTGCTGCCGCGCTTCACGGCGACGACCGGCATCGCCGTCAAGGTGGTCGCCGTCGGCACCGGCCAGGCGCTCGACATTGGACGGCGCGGCGACGCGGATGTCGTGTTCGTGCACGACAGGCCGGCCGAGGAGAAGTTCCTCGCCGACGGCTTCGGCGTGCAACGCTTCGACGTCATGTACAACGACTTCGTCGTGATCGGTCCGAAAGCCGATCCCGCCGGGATTGCCGGCAGCGGCGACGTCCTTGCCGCGTTCCGGCGGCTCGCCGACAAGCGCGCCCCCTTCGTCTCGCGCGGCGATCGGTCCGGCACCCATGCGGCGGAGCTGCGAACCTGGAAGGATGCCGGCGTCGACCTCGAAACGGTCAAGGGCGCGTGGTACCGCGACATCGGCCAGGGCATGGGCCCGGCGCTCAACATGGCCGCGGCCATCGACGCCTACCTGCTGTCGGACCGTGGCACCTGGCTGTCGTTCCGCAACCGGGGCGATCTCACCATTCTCGTCGAAGGCGATCGTCGGCTGTTCAACCAGTACGGCGTCATGCTGGTCAGTCCTGCGAAACATCCGCAGGTCCATGCCGCCGAGGCACAGGCGTTCATCGACTGGCTGCTGTCCGGGGATGGCCAAGCGACGATCGCGGCCTACAAGGTCGGCGGCGAGCAGCTGTTCTTTCCCAATGCGGCGCAGCGCTGACAGGCCGCCTCAGGCCTCGCTGATCCGCGCGTTGACCATGAACGCAACGGCGCTCACCAGCACGCTGAGGGCGATCAAAACGACACCGAGCGCCAGCGCCAGCTCCAGCGCGCCCTTGCCCGTCTCCAGCGCAATCGCCGTCGTCATGGTTCGCGTGAAGCCACGAATATTGCCGCCGACCATCATGATGGCGCCGACCTCGGCGATGGCGCGGCCGAACGCCGCCAGAAATGCGGTCAGCAGCGACGCCCGGCCGATGACGAAGAGCAGTTGCAGACTGCGCGCCTTCGACACCCCATCGAGCCGCATCAGTTCGCCATACTCGCCCCACAGCAGGCTGAGAGGCCGGTGGACCAGCGCGATCACGATCGGCGTCGCCAGCACCACCTGCGCCAGCACCATCGCCGCCGGCGTGAACAGCAGGCCGGCAAACCCGAGCGGACCGGAGCGCGACAGCAGCAGATAGATCGCAAGGCCAACCACCACCGGCGGCAACCCCAGCAGCGCGTTGACAAGGACGATCAGCGTCTCACGTCCGCGAAAGCGGCTGACGGCGAGCAGCCCGCCGAGCGGCGCGCCGACCACCAGGGCGATCAGGCTTGCCGACAGGCTGACACCTAGCGACAGCATCACGATCCCGAGCAGATCGGCATCGAACGCGGCGATCAGGGTGAGGCTCGACGCGGCGGCATGGAGAATGTCCGTCATCCTGCCCTGTGTAACGGTCCGCGCGCCAAATCGCCATCGCCGGCGCGACGGCGCAGCCGCGACATTCCCTCGCCCCCCGAAACGGTCTACAAGGAAGGGATGGTGCCCCTGCCCGGGGTCACGCCAGCTTCGGGAACGGCGGTTCCTTGCCAGATTGAATGTCACAGGCCGTTCGTCGAACGGCATGACAATCCATGTGCGAGGACCTCATCATGCGCATCAGCGCGCGCAACCAGATCAAGGGCACTGTCGTCGACATCAGGAAGGGCGCGACCACCGCCCATGTCGGCGTCGACATCGGCAACGGCCAGATCATCACCGCCGCGATCACCAACGAAGCCGTCGACGAACTCGGCCTTGCCGTGAAAGGCGCGGCGACCGTCGTCATCAAGGCCTCCGACGTCATGATCGCGGTCGACTGACCATGCGCCGCCTTGTCATCCTGACCAGCTGTGCCCTGCTCATCGCCAGCGCCGCAAGTGCCGCGGAGCCGAGCGGCTGCGACAAGTTCAAATGGCCGATCGACCGCGAGCGCGCAATCCTGCGCTCCGAGCCGCTCAAGCTCGATTCCGGCGCCAGCGCCGCGCCGGCGGCAACCCAGCCGGTCCGGCTCGTGCTGCGCCCGGCGGCCGAGGCCCATCTGCCGACGCCGCCGGAGCGATCGCAGAAATCGCCAGATACTTTTGCCGGCTATGTCCGGCTGCCAGCGCCGCCGGCTGCCGGGACCTATGCCATTAGCTTGTCGGCCGGTGCCTGGCTCGACGCCGTGCAGGATGGCAAGTCGCTGAAGACCGTCGCATTCAGCGGCGCGACCGACTGCGAGGGCATCCGCAAGGTGGTGACCTTCACGCTCAAGGCCGAGCCACTGCTGGTGCAGGTCAGCGGCGTCGCCGCGGACACGATCACCCTCGCGATCACGCCGGCGCCGTGATGTCCCGGCATCCCGGTGCGACGCCACAACCCTTTGACCACGTTCCCATTCCTGCTAGTTTGCCTGCCGTTGTCCCGGCCGACCGTAAGTTGGCCGGGCGTGTGGGACGGCGCTCCTGCTGACAGATCTGGACAACCGCCGCGGGCGCCCTGTGCGCCTGCCGATGGAGCGCATGCATCATGATCCGATTCGTTTCCCGCCTTCTCGTCGCGGCCGTGCTGGCCGGCGCGGCGACCGCCCCGACCTTCGCCCAGGACAAGTCGCTGACGGTATTCGCTGCGGCCTCGATGAAGAACGCGCTGGACGATGTCGATGCCGCCTACACCGCCAAGACCGGCGTCAAGGTGGCGGCGAGCTATGCCGCGAGCTCGGCGCTGGCGCGCCAGATCGAGCAGGGCGCGCCCGCCGACGTCTTTCTGTCGGCCGACACCGACTGGATGGACTACGCCACGCAGAAGAAGACCATCAACGATGCGACGCGGATCAACCTGCTCGGCAACAAGATCGTGCTGATCGCGCCGAAGGATTCCACCATTGCCAATGTGGCGATCGGCGGAGGCTTCGACCTCGCCAAGCTCGCCGGCGACGGCCGCATCGCGACCGGCGACGTACAGTCGGTACCGGTCGGCAAATATGCCAAGGCCGCGCTGGAGAAGCTCGGCGCCTGGGAGGCGGCCGCTCCGAAGTTCGCGATGGCTGACAGCGTGCGCGCCGCGCTGACGCTGGTGTCGCGCAAGGAAGCCGCCCTCGGCATCGTCTACGAAACCGATGCCAAGGTCGATCCCGGCGTCAAGATCGTCGGTGTCTTCCCGGAGGGCTCACACCCGGCGATCATCTATCCGGTGGCCGCGACCACGACGGCAAAGCCCGAGACCGGCGGCTATCTCGATTTCCTGCGATCGACGGCCGCGCGCACGATCTTCGAGAAGTACGGCTTCACCGTGCTGACCCGTCCCTCCACCTGAGCCGTGTTCAATATCTCCGCACCAGAATGGACGGCGATCCTGCTTTCCCTCAGGGTCGCCACCGTTGCCACGCTGATCGCAACGCCGGTCGGTATCGCGATCGCCTGGCTGCTGGCGCGACGCGAGTTCTGGGGCAAGGCGCTGCTGGATGCGATCGTCCACCTGCCGCTGGTGCTGCCGCCGGTGGTCACCGGCTATCTGCTGCTGCTGTCGTTTGGCCGTCGCGGCCTCGTCGGCGGCTGGCTCGCCGATCATCTCGGCATCGTGTTCTCGTTCCGCTGGACCGGCGCCGCGCTGGCCTGCGGCGTGATGTCGTTTCCGCTGCTGGTACGGCCGATCCGGCTGTCGATCGAGGCCGTCGACCGGCGGCTCGAGCAGGCCGCGAGCACGCTCGGTGCCGCGCCGTGGCGTGTCTTCGTCACGGTGACCCTCCCGCTGGCGCTGCCCGGCATTCTCGCCGGCATGGTGCTCGGCTTCGCCAAGGCCATCGGCGAATTCGGCGCCACCATCACTTTCGTCTCCAACATTCCCGGCGAGACGCAGACCATTTCGTCCGCGATCTATTCGCTGATCCAGACCCCGGACGGTGACAGCGCCGCGCTGCGGCTGGTGGCGATCTCCGTCCTGATCGCGGTCGCAGCACTGGTGGCATCGGAATGGTTCGCGCGGCGCGCCACCCGCCGCCTCCACGGGCTGTAGAGCCATGCTGCGCGTCGACGTCTTCAAGCAGCTTGGTGAGGTCACCATCGAGGCCGCGTTCAAGAGCCGGGGCCGGGTCACCGGCCTGTTCGGCTCCTCGGGGGCCGGCAAGACCTCGCTGGTCAACATGATCGCCGGCCTGCTGCGGCCGGACCGTGGCAGCGTGTCGATCAATGGCGACGTCATGGATGACACCGCCAGGGGCATCCACGTGCCGCCGCATCGCCGTCACATCGGCTACGTGTTCCAGGACGCCCGGCTGTTCCCGCACATCAGCGTCCGCAGCAATATCGACTACGGGCGGCGCATGAACGGCCTGCCCCATGACCCGGCGACGGAGCGGCGCGTCGTCGACCTGCTCGGCATCGAGACGCTGCTCGACCGGCGTCCGGGTGCACTGTCCGGCGGCGAACGCCAGCGCGTCGCGATCGCCCGCGCGCTGCTCGCACAGCCCAAACTGCTACTGCTCGACGAGCCGCTGGGCTCACTCGACGCCGAGCGCAAGGCCGAGATTCTGCCGTATCTCGTGAAGCTGCGTGACGAGGCCGGCGTGCCGATGGTTTATGTCAGCCACGACGTCGGCGAGCTGCGGCTGCTGGCATCTCACGTGGTGGTGCTGAAGCGTGGCCGCGTAACCGCGACGGGTGGCCCGGAGATCCTGGCCTAGCGACCGCCAGCATCATCGGATCCTCCGACATTTGCTCGCGCTCCGCCACGGCATCGGGGCGGGCGGCGCCGAGCAGATCGAACGGACGAAACTCGAACTGCCCCTGCGGCGCAGTTGATCTATGTTTGCGCGGAACCGTTGCAGGCTGCCGTCTCCGCCGTCGCGGAAATGACGAGGGAGATGAGCCTGGGCGCGGCGGCCCAGGCTCGACATCGATTGCCCGTCTCGCGGCTCATGCTGCAGCTGGGACCAACGACACGAGCCAAAGCTTTGGCCTATGGACCTATGCCTTGCGGTAGCGCCACAGGATCGGCGTGACCAGCATGGCCAGGCAGCAGAAGAAGGCCGGGAAATGCGCGACCGCAAGCTTGTCGTAGTGGGAGGCCGCAGCGAGCAGGACTGGCGTGAGCCCGCCTATGCCGGCTGCTGCGACGTTATATCCGAAGGCCACTCCGGTGTATCGCGTCTGGGGCGGCAAGCTGAAGATGACGGGAATCCACAATATGATGTGAAAGGTGAACAGAAACCCGACGAGCGCGAAGCGCAGGGCCACACTCTCGGGATCCGGCTCGACGGTGAAGTACAGCCAGTAGATCAGGGGAACGGCCGGCAAGGTCATCGTCCACACGGCCCGGGTCGGACCGAGGTGATCGATCAGGAACCCGCTGATCAGGCATCCCACAATCCCGGCGATCGTCGCCCACGCGGCCGCACCATGCGCCACGGTCGGCGAGAAGCCCTGGACCACCTGAAGATATGTCGTCGGATAGAGATAGACACTGGGAACAACTGCCGCGGAAACGCAGCAGGCAACGATGCAGAGCGAAGCCTCGACTGGAAAATTGCCGAGCAGGAGCCGGATCGGCATCCCCTTGGACAAGGCGCGGTGCTGCTTCATCTGCTCGAAGACCGGCGTCTCGTGCACATAACGTCGCAGATAAGCAGCACCGAGCCCGAAAACGCCGCCCAGGATGAACGGAAGCCGCCAGCCGTAGGCGAGCGCGCTCGCCTTGTCCATCTGGCTGACAAGCGCGGTCGCCTGTGCAGCGCAGAGCGAGCCGATCGAGAACGCCGCCCCGAGCAGACCAATCGATCGCCCCGCGCTGCGCTCGGCCACGTGCTCCGACACGAACACCATCGCGCCGGGGATCTCACCGCCGAGCGCAAGTCCCTGCAACACGCGGCACACCAGCAGGCAGATCGGAGCCAGCACGCCGACTTGGGCATAACCGGGAAGCAGCCCGATCGCCGCCGTCGGCGCAGCCATCAACACGAGTGTCAGCGAGAAAATCTTCCGCCGCCCGAGGAGATCGCCGAGGTTGGCGAGGAAGATGCCACCCAGCGGCCGGATGAGGTATCCGATCGAGAAGATCGCTAGCGCCTGGAGCTGCGCGAGCCAGGGCGGCGAGTCGGGCGGAAAGAACACATTTCCGATATAGGGCGTCAGATAGACAAAGACGACGAATTCGTAGAACTCGAGCGCCCCTCCGAGGCTCGACAATCCCAGCACCTTGTACTGCTCGCGCGTAAGCGTCGCAGGCAGTGTCGTCGGCTTCTCCGCCACTGCCCCAATCCGGATGTCGGTCAAATTCCCCTCCCTTGTTTGTTTTATGGTGTTCTGGATCCGAGATCGTCGCCGCTGCAACGGCGCAGTCGCAGCTATTGCGCGGCCGCAACCCGGGCGGCGTCGCGCCCCGCGCCCCGCAACAGCGACCGGAACTCACCGGCCGACATCAACTCCCGTCCGAGAGACGCGACCATGTCGCGAACGATCTCGAAGATTTCGGCGTTGCTCGTGATCAGGTCGTCCCGATGCGGCCACTTCCAGATGGTGTCCTCGGAGCCCACCCGGACGTGAAGCCCCATCAGCAGGGCAAGGTTGGCAAGATAGAGACTGGCGCGCCCGCCCGAGCAGGCAAGGATGGTGGCGCCGGGATCAACATGGGTGATCAGGCGAACGATACGCAGGAAGCCGTCGATCATGCTCTGCGGGTCGTACATCGGGCTGCAACCGGGCAGGGCGGGAACGACCAGCCAGGTCAGCGGACCGCGAACCAGCCCCGAATCGATGAGCAGCCGTCGCGCATTATCGACGTCGGCGTCGGTATAGACCGCGATCTGCGGGGTGATGCCCGCGTCGAGAATGAGCCTGGTCTTTTCGATGATCGCGTGCGGCGGCTTCACAAACAGGTTGTCGCCGAGAATGATCGCAGTCGTGTTGACCGGAACAGCGTCCACCAGCCCGGCGTCGAGCATCTTTTCCAGTTCTGAGCACTCCTCGTCGTTCACCGCGACGAGGCAGGCGTCGAACGCCACCTGCGGATGACGCGACCGCAGCTCGGCAAGCACGTCCCTGAATGCCGACGTCGAAAGAATATTGAAGCCGCGCTCGTCGCGCGCATGCACATGAATGATCTGGGCACCGCGCGCGATGCAATCCTCCGCGGAGGCGATGATCTCCTGCGCCGTCAGCGCCTGATGCGGGTTCTGCTGTTTGCTGAAGAACGCCCCATTGATGGCCGTCGACACGATCGCCTGGCGCGGCACCGACCAGCGGGGCATCTGCTCGGCTCCCGAGATCATTGAGCGATCGGCCTGCATCACGGCCGGATAGCCGTAAGGCCGCCAGTAGGTGGCCATGTTCTCGCGATCCACCCATTTGCGAACCATCGGCCAGTTGATTGTGTCAGCCATCGCTGCCCTTCCCTCTTCGTCAGAGTCCCGGAGATTGATCTTATTCTTTCGTAACTAGACCATACGCCGAATGTCAAGATGCTCAGCGAACGCATCACATCTCCATATCCGGAAAAATTGCGGGAAAAGCGGCAGGAGGCCTGCCATAACACCGGCCCTAATTATTGCTTAACTGGACTTATATGGGATCAGGAGGGCATCCGCCGGCACGGAGCGCAATGCCAATCGCACTCCCTCCGCACCAGACACCGATCATGAAAAGAGGAGGTTGCGCGCGCAGTCCCGCAGCTAGGACTGTCGGACGGTTACGTCCCAGGCGCGCAACGGCGCGCGGCACGACAGACAGATGAATCGTGCGTCGGTGATCTGACCACACGAGTGGACCAGGAACTGCGGCGGCCCCTTGCTCCCCGCCAGCCAGCGATCAGCCCAATCGATCAGGCTGTGAAACATAGGGTAGACGTCCTCACCGCGCGGGGTGACGACATAGTCGATGCGCCGACCAGCAGGCTCGGCATGGATGAGATCGAGACCGACGAGCTTCTTGAGACGCGACGACAGGATGTTGGAGGAAATGCCCAGCGCATCCTTGATCTCGGAATAGGTGCTGTGCCCCTGAAAGATACTGAACAGCGCGAGGTTGCTCCAGCGATCGCCGACAATGGTCGTCGCCACCAGATCGTCCAGCCGGGCGCCTTCCACGGGCTTGTTGAACGCGTCCTCGTTCTGGCGCGAGAGCCGTTTCATCGGCTGGGGATCCGTTCCACGGTCCGGGGCATCGATGAAGGTGACGTCGCGGCGATGAACCTCCTGATCGCAGCAGCGGCAGACAAAAGCCGCCTTCAGCGGCGCGCCGCATGACCGGTGGACAAGCGTATCGGGAAGAAAGAGCTGCTGGCTGCTCCAGCGCTGGTGCCAGTACCAGACCGCCAGGATGAAATTGTAGAGGTCGAGGCCCTTCGGCGTCAGACGGTACTCCTGGACAAGCGTCCGGTGCTGCGCAGGCCGCCGGTAGAAAATCTGGTTGTCGGCAAGAGCGGCGAGCCGGAGCATGAGGGTCTGCCGCGGGATCCGCAGATTGTCGTGAAATTCGTTGAAGCGCTTGCGGCCCTGGAACGCCTCCTTGAGGATGAGGATCGTCCAGGCGTCGCCGACAACCCCGAGGGCGCGCACGAGCGAGCTGGCGGGGATGCGCGCGGTCAGCTCTTCCTGATCATTCTGTGCGGCAGGTTTCGGCATCGAGGCTCATTGGCGCTAAGGCATTGCGCCAGCATGCCCCGCCTTGAATAGGGCCAATTGCGCGGCCCGATCAAGCCCCAATTCCGACAGGATCTCCTCGGTGTGCATGCCGAGCGCAGGCGCTCCGTCACGGACCGATGCCGGCGTCCGCGACAGCACGACTGGCGGCTCGATCACCAGATGGGGCTCCGGCGCGCCCGGCAGCGATCGACGACGCCACAGCCCGCCCTGCCGCAGATTCTCGTCCGCCAGCACCGCTGCGAGATCAAGCACCGGCGCGCAGGGCAGTCCGGCCGACCGGAATCGCTCGAGGCACTCCTCCGTCGTCAATCGGGCGCAGAATTCCGCCATGAACGCGCTCAATTCGGCACCATGAGCCCCGCGCGATTCATCATCGGCGTAGCGCGCATCGGCCAGCCAGTCCGGGCGTCCTACCAGCTTTGCGCAGCGGGAGAACATCGCCGCTCCAATGACCTGCAGCAGCACGAAGCCGTCTCGCGTCCGATAGACATCCGCCGGGCCGGCGAGCTGGGCGCGGTTTCCCTGTCCTTGCCGGCCGACCTGCAGCCGCTCCTCTTCGACAAGATTCGAGGCCATCGCAAACACGGCCGTCCTGATGAGCGATACGTCGACATTCTGGCCCCGGCCACTGTCATCCCGCTCACGCAGCGCCGCAAGGATGCCGAACGCCGACAGACATGCGGACATGTGATCCACCCAGTGGCAATAGCTCTTGCGCGGCAGTCCCTCCTCGCCGCTCAGGTGCATCGCGCCCGACATCGCCTGGCCGACACCATCGAAACCCGGCTGATCGGCCAGACTTCCCTCGCGCCCATAGGCTGTGCACACCGAGACGATCGCACGCGGGTTGATCGCGGCGATGCGCTCGTAGTCCAGCCCCATCGCAGTCAGGGTCTTCGGAGGCACATTGACGACGATGATATCGGCCGTGGCGATCAGGCGGTCGACGACGTCGCGACAGGCCGGGCTGAACACATCGAGCGCAAGGGAGCGCTTGTTGCGGTTCATCTGCCAGTACACCGCGCCGCCGACATCCTCGCCCACGGGCTGGACGAAACGATCCGCAGCGCCCCCGGGACGCTCGATCCGGATCACGTCGGCCCCAAGATCGGCCAGCAGCGCCGCGCAGAGCGGGCCGGCAATGAACTGGCCGAAATCGAGAACCCGCACGCCCTGCAGCGGAGCCGCGTCCTGCCGATCCGCATGCGGCGCGCTCATTCGAAAATGTCCTTGCCGTCGACCCACGTCGTGTGGAAGCCGAGCGATATCCGGTGCGGGATCTTCACCTTGGCAACCGGACCGCGGCTGATGTCCCTGGCATCGAAGATAAGGCAGGCCGACGACCAGTCATTGGTGTCCGTGACGAAGGTGACCGGATAGGCCGCGGTCTCCTCGGTGTCTGCGGTGGCGCCCCGGCGCGGCGCCACCGGCGCCTCGTTGCCGTAGACGCCCTCACCATAGTCGTAGCGCTGGCAGCCGCCCGTCTCCAGATCGTACCGCACGAGCGCATCGAAGGTCTGCGACTGACCTGACGTGTGTCCTTCGAGCGGAAGCGGGATCACCTGGTTGAAGGAATAGCGCGTCGGGCGGCCCATGAAGTTGTGATTGACCGTCGGAAATTCGGTGTTGAGATCGTCGATCGGCCCCTCGCGCACCTCGCCCGTGACCATATTGAACGACCATTTGTAGAGCTGATGCAGCCGGCGCCGCTGGGCCAGCATCGACGCGAGTTCGCGGTCCTTGGGATCCCGCGAATAGCCGGGGTCCGCCTGCCGGCAGCCGACTTGGTGAACCCAGTCGCCCTCCTCCCAGCAATTGACCAGATGGAGAATGTAGCAGGGCTCCGCCTCGAACCACCGGATCTCGTGAGATTGACCGCGACGAGGGATGATGCCGAAGCGAGCGGGAACCTCGCGATGAAATCGCACCACCCGCTTGCCATGCTGCCGCAGCACGTTGACGTCGTGGAAGAACGGCAAATCGTGGAGGATCGCGTACCGCGCGGTCAGGCCGAGGTCATGCGGAGAGCGCGGCCCCGGAATATCGATCGGCACGTCGTGCAACAGCTGTCCCGTCGGGCTGCCGACGCCATAGCGCATGTAGGGCGGCTCGTCGGAATAGGTAAAGAAGTACAAATGCCCGTCGGCTGGATCCACTTTCGAATGCGCCGACAGCGTGTGCCTGAGTGCACCGCCGAACGTTTCCTTGCCCTTGGTCTCGAGCGTCAGCGGATCGATATCGTAGGGATGGCCCGCCATGTGCCACAGCGACAGCAGCTTGCCGGCATAGAAAATGACATCCGTGTTCGACACGTCCTTGATCGGAGAGCCCGGCAGCTTGAAATTGTAGGGCCCTGCGATGCCGGGCCAGATGCTGCGGTTCGCGATGTCCTCGACGACGAAGGCCTCATTCCTGACCCAGCGCTGACGAAACGACGCCTTGCCGTCGCGGAAGTAGATCGCGCGAAGCATCGCGTCGCCATCGTAGTAATGATACTTGTTGGCCGGAGCAAAACGTTGCGAGGGGCCGTTCATCACGTAGGCGCCGTAGAGATCGGACGGTATCTCACCCTCCACCTCGAGATCCTCGGCCGCGTATTCGCGCGATGTCGGCGCGAACGGTCCATGCAGGTAGGGATGATCCGTCGACCAGATCCACTCTGGCGCATCCGGCGGCATCCTGCCGTCGGGCGACAGCATCCGAACGTTGGCCCGGGTGATCACCAGCTCTTCCGCTGCCTTGGCCGCCTGTATGTGCATGTCCATCTGTGGTGTCTCCTGGCTCTTAGTCGCTGAGGATTGCAGGGATGCCCGATGCAGTCTTGGCTTCGAGCATCCGCGTCAGTTCGATGCGCTGGAGCTTGGCCAGCGCGTTGCGTGGAAGACGGTCGAGATGAACAATCCGCTCCGGCCACTTGAAGCGTGCCAACCCGGCCTCTCGGCAGAATGCCACGACGGATTCGAGCGTGACGCTTCTGCCGCCACGCGGCACGACGAACACGCAGACGCGTTCGCCCAAGCGGGCGTCGCCGTAGGCAGCGACGGCGGCCTCGCTGATATCAGGATGACTCGAGATCAGTGCATCGAGTTCGGCCGGCGCAATCTTCATTCCGCCGCGAATGATCAGTTCACGCGAGCGCCCGACAAAGCGGACGAAGCGCGCTTCGCCATTCTCCTCGGCGATCTCGAAAAGATCCCCCGTCGAGAAAAAGCCATCGCCATCGAACCGCGAACGATCGAGCCCGCCAGGCTGCCAATATCCCGGAAACACGGACGGACCGCGAATCCACATTTCCCCGATGTCACCGGGCGCCACCGCCGGCCGCCCCTCCTCGGTGATCAGCCTGAACTCACCGCCATTCGCCGTCCGCGTCTCCGGCTTCCACGAGATGTCGCCCTCGCGCGGGAACAGCCGCGCCCGCGCGCGGGGCGCCGGGACGTTGTCGCGGGTCGAGCAGAGATTGATGCCTTCATTGGAGCCGAAGATGTTGACCACCGGCACGCCGAGCGCCTTCTCGAACTTTTCCACCACGTGCGGATCTGGCGGCGACGAGCCGGTGCCGACGGCGCGCAGCCGCTGCAGCAGCCCCGGATCAGCCGCGGCGCCATCCAGCAGCGACGACAGGATCGCCGGCGCGACCACCGTATAGCGGATGTCCTCCTGCCTGATCTGATCGAGGAACACCCCAAGGTCGAACGGATGATGGAGCACCAGCGTGCCGCCGGCGCTCAGCCACACCATCATCAGCCCACCGATCGCTGCGGCGTTGACGAACGGAAACGGCGCCAGGATCGCATCCCCCGATTCCACGGTCAGCGTTCGGGCGAATCCGTGCGCGCTCGACAACCAGTTATTGTGCGTCTTCGGCACCGCCTTCGGACGCCCCTCGGTTCCCGAGGTCCAGCAGATTGAGAACAGCCCGTCGGGATCGACCGGGACGGACGTGCTGGCAGCGTCGCACGCGATCGCCTCGGGATGCGACAGGCTGGTCACTGCAGCAGGCAATCCGTCGCCGAAGCCGAAGACCTTTCCGTCAAACGCGACGTGGTCCATGAAATCGGCGAGCGGCTCCGCTCCTGCGGCGGTCGCGACCCCACACACGGCCACCGGCCGCAACAGCGCGACGATCTGCGCAAGCTCGTGGTGTCGATACTGCATCGGCACCGGGCTGAGGACGGCGCCCAGCGAAGCGGCCGCCAGATAAAGAGCAAGCAGCTCGTGCAGATTGGGCAGTTGCACCAGGATGACGTCGCCCGATCGGATGCCTTCCCGCGTCAAACGATCCGCGACGCCGGTCACCAGAGCCGCCAGTTCGCGATAACTGAGACGGCGTGGCGCGCCAAACGCGATCGTCGCCCGGTTCGGCGGATCGACCACCGCCGTCCGTTCAGGCCAGCGCGACGCATTGGCGCTGAACACGTCGTAAATCGTCTGATCGCGCCAGAGACCGCGGGCATGATAGGCCGCGGCAGTCGATGCGGCGTACAGCCCGCTCACTGCAGGATTCCTTCGACCAGACTGCGCGACGCCGCACGATATTCCTCGGCAAGCCGCGCAACGATGCTGGCCGCCGGTTCGACGGCCTTGATGGCGCCGACGCCCTGCCCCGCCGACCAGATACCCTTCCAGGGCTTGACCTCAGCGCCCTCCAGACCGGTGAAATTCATCTTCGCCGTCGACACGGCGATTTCAGCCAGATCGAGACCCTGGGCCAGAATGCTGGGCACAAGCATATTGGCCCGCGCTCCCGTGAATGCCCGGGTGACGATCAGATCCTGCGCCGAGCAGGAGAGCAGCATGTCGCGATGGCCGGGATCGGTGCGGCTTTCTTCGGCCGCCATGAAGGCCGTCCCCATATAGGCGAAATCGGCCCCCATCGCCCGTGATGCCAGCACCGCACGACCGGTTGCGATCCCTCCGGCCAATGCCAGATAGCCATCGAAGAACTCGCGTACTTCCTGCAGAAACACCGGACCGCAGAGATCGCCGGTATGCCCACCGGCGCCTGCGCAGACCAGCACCAGCCCGTCGACTCCGGCGGCCACGGCCTTGCGGGCGTAGGCCACGGAATTGACGTCTGCGAAAACTAGACCGTTGTACCGGTGAACCGTCTCGATCACGGGAGCAGGACCTCCCAGCGCCGTGATCACGATCGGCGGACGATACTTGTCGACGAGGGCGAGATCGTCCGGGAGACGCTTGTTGGTGCGGTGCGTGACCAGATTCAGAGCCCAGGGCGCAGCTTCGCCATCAGCCAGATCGTCGGCGATCCGACGCATGAAAATCTCGAGTTCTTCGGCGTTTCGTGCATTCGGAGCGGGGATCGATCCGACGATTCCGGCCTTGCAGCACGCCACCACGAGCTCTGGACCCGACACCAGAAACATCGGCGCGGCGAAGACCGGCAAGCGCAGCCGAGCCAGCCTGGCGCGCGGACTTTCAGTGACCCTCATCTCGACCCCTCTCCTTCAGCAGCACCCAATTACTTGCATAACTGGACCTGTTAGGCAATATGGCATTTCCGACTGGAGGTTCAGAATGACCGGAGCGATGCCGAGCCCGTTGATATTGCTGTGCGGATTGACCAATACCCCCGAGCTGTGGGCGGGCATGCGCCAGCACCTCGGCAGCGACATCGTGACGAAGGCGCCAAGGCTGCCGGTCGATACGGATGTGGACGCGATCGCGCGTACGCTGCTCGGCGATGCGCCGGCCCGATTTCATCTGTGCGGCTATTCGTTCGGCGGATATATCGCGCTGGCCATCCTCGCCGCCGCGCCACACCGGGTGGATAGCCTGACGTTGCTCTGCTCGACGCCGCGCGCTGACGGCAAAGAGCAGATTGCACAGCGCCGCCGCACGATCGAGCGAATCCAATCGGGCGACTATCATGCGATCATCGCCGAGCAGGATCGCTGGATGTTCCACCCGGAGAACAAGGCGAATGCTGCCTTGATCGATCTTCGCAATACAATGGCCAACGACTATGGACCGACCGCAATGACAGCACACCTGATGGCGAGCATATCCAGACCCGATCGCAGCGCTGGCTTGCGAGGCCACCACCCGCGCGTCATGATGATCGCGGCTGACAATGACGTTCTATTCAGTGTCGAGAGCCAGCGGCGGATTGCGGCCGATATTCAGGCCGACCGGTTCGAAGTGATCGAACGCGCGGGTCATGGCGCCCCGCTTGAGCGCCCCGAAGCTATCGCCCGCATATTGAATCAATGGATACGCGGGGACTCATAAGCGACAGCGCGGCTGACCGAATCACGCCGCGCTCGCGTGGGGAGCGCGGTGCGGATCGCGGCCGAAGTGATGCGGGTGAACAAGGCCCGCTTTGATCGCCTTCAATATGATCTCCGAGGCGACGCTTGCTTCAAACCGTCACGGCTTTGCGCGCCAAAAGTGGGCGCGGGTGAGTTGCCCCCTTGAATGACGCGGCCGCAGCATAGCAGCCGCCGGCGCGCTCCCGCTTGAGGCCTGCGGCCTGCCCGCAGTCTCGTCCGGTCCAGCGACTATTGCCTGATTGTCCGGCTATCCGCGGGGTGTGCGCGGTGTAAAAGGAATCCTGATGAAGAAGATTGTAATGGCGACGGCGGCGGTCGGCACTCTCGCTCTCGGCTAGATCCTCGCGACATCTCCAGCCGAAGCCTGCTGGCGCGCTGGCTAGGGACCGGCAGTCTTCGATCAATGCAACCGATCAGCAGACGCGGTCTGACCAGGAACAACCTGTTGAGGCTCCACACCTAGCTCTCGACCAGCGAAGCCCACGCCCGCCGCAACGCCGTCTTGACGGCCACCGCCCGGGTCGGCGGGGGCGCTGGCGCTTCCTCGTCTTCCGGCAATCGCAGGCCGACCACGTTGACGCGGTTGCCGCTGATGTTGCGGGCGACCAGCACGATGGAATCGAGCGGCAGTGTCGCCCCGGCCTTCGGCGCGTGGTCGAGATGCACGTCGAAATAGTCCGCGAGGCTGAGCGCGGCCTCATCGGGGGCGACCTGCACGCCATAGATCTCCGACAGTGCGCCGAGCGTGATCTCGCCGGACACCATGAAGTCGCCGAGCAGGTGCGGATCGGGCGCGACCGTCGGCGCCATGTCGCTGAAGAAACGATCGAGCGACTGCGCCTTCTCCGGCGGCGCCAGCAGATAGAGATAGTCGCCAGCCTTGACCGGACCGGACTCGACCGGTGACAGGATCTTCTCCTTGCGGATCACCAGCGTCGGCTTCGACCACGACGGAATGATGCCACGGCGCAGATACAGACTGTTGGGCCGCACCGAATAGCCGACGAGCTGCTGTTCGAGCTGGCCGGGCAGGTCGAGCTCGACACGGCGCGGCGCGCGGTCGGTGCGCGGCAGCGCGACATGCAGGCGGCGCGCGGCCGCGCCCAGGGTCCAGCCCTGCAGCAGCAGCGAGATCACCACGATGACGAACGCGACATCGAAATAGAGATACGCCTTGGGCATGCCGATCAGCAGCGGAATCGAGGCCAGGAAGATCGCCACCGCGCCGCGCAGGCCGACCCAGGCCATGAACAGCTTCTCGCGCCAGTTGAACCGAAACGGCGCGAGGCAGACGAACACCGCAACCGGCCGCGCCACCAGCATCAGCACCGCGGCGACGGCAATGGCCGGAACCACGCTGACCACGAGCCGCTGCGGCGACGCCAGCAGCCCGAGCAGCACGAACATGACGATCTGCGCGAGCCACGTGGCGGCATCGAGGAACACCACCACCGAGTTGTGCGCTCGGGTCGGCCGGTTGCCGATGACGATGCCGGCAAGGTAGACCGCGAGAAAGCCCGAGGCATGGAAGATCTGCGCCAGCCCGAAGATGACCAGCGCGGCGGTGGTCACGAAGGGCGCATGCAACCCCTGGGGTAGCGCGACGCGGTTGAGGCCGAACACCACGAGGCGGCCGCCGGCGAAGCCGACCGCGGCGCCGAGAACCGCTTCCTTGATGAATTCGAGCGCGACCTGTCCGGCCGAGCTGTGGCCGACCGACAGGATCTCCACCAGCATCAGGGTGAGGAACACCGCGAACGGATCGTTGGTGCCGGACTCCGCCTCCAGCGTCGCGCCGACGCGCGGGCGCAGGCGCAGGCCTTGGGCGTGCACCAGCAGAAACACCGCCGCCGCATCGGTGGACGCCACCACGGCGCCGACCAGCAGCGCCTCGGTCCAGCTGACGCCGAGCGCATAATGCGCGACCGGCGCCGTGATCAGCGCGGTCAGCAGCACGCCGAAGGTCGCCAGCATGATCGACGGCGCCAGCACCGTCTTGATATTCTGGAATTTGGTCTTCAGCCCGCCGTCGAACAGGATCAGCGCCAGCGCCACCGATCCGACGAGGTAGGTCGTGCCGACGTCATTGAAGGCGAGCCCCCCGGGGCCAGCCTCGCCGGCGACGATGCCGAGCCCGAGAAACACCAGCAGCAATGGCGCGCCAAAGCGCAGCGCGACGAGGCTGGACAGGATGCCCGCCATCACAAGGACCGCGCCGAGAAGGATGGCGATGCTGAACGAGTCGAGAGACGCCATTGTCCGCCTGAAATGGGTGGATTTTCATCCTTATCGTCCCCTCGGCGACAGGCCAACCCATTTTTCCCGGCATCACAAAAGGGCCGGATTCACCGCCATTAAAGAGCGCGGATCCGCCGGCGGCGGATGGCTCTCGCGCGGCGGATGTGGGATTCTGCCGCTGCATCGAATCATGACCGTGCCTGGCATCATCGCAGGGCGTCGCAGCGGCGGCGGCCACGCCCGGGGCGCGGGCGACACGGGGGACCTGAACTTGGCGGACGACAAGGCGGCAATGGACCTGAATGCGTTCTACGAGATGCTGCAGGGTGCATTTCGGTCGGTCGGGGCCGAGGTCACCTCGCCCTGGTTCTATACCCAGCTCGGCCTGATCATGGCAGCGGCCGGCCTCTCCCTGGGGCTCGCAGCGGCGCTGCGTGCGCGGGTCGACGTCACCTCGGTGGCAATGGGCTGGCCGACGCCGTTGCGGCTGATGGTCCGGGTGCTGCTGCAGAGCACGACCACCGCGTTCTTCGCCGTCATCACTCTGGTCATACGCCTCGTCATGGTGGCGATGACCTGGCCGAGCCGCAGCTATCTGCTGATCACGGCGGCGAGCCTCGCCTTCGCCTGGCTGATCATCCGCCTCGCCACCAGCGTCATCCGCAACGAGTTCGCCGTGCGCCTGCTGTCGGTGTCGGCATGGGCGGTCGCCGCGCTCAGCATCATCGGCCTGCTCGACCAGACCCTCGACGCGCTGGATTCGGTCGCCGTCGTGCTCGGCGGTATCCGCGTGTCGCCGCTGCTGGTGATCAAGACCACGGTGGCGATGGCGGTGGCGCTGTGGCTCGCCAGCATCGTCAGCAAATTCCTCGAGAGCCGCATCAACAGCGCCAAGGACCTGACGCCGTCGCTGCAGGTGCTGCTGGTCAAGATGGTGCGGTTGCTGCTGATCGTCATCGCGATCGCGGTGGTGCTGTCGGCGGTCGGCATCAACCTGTCTTCGCTGGCGATCTTCTCCGGCGCGGTCGGCGTCGGCCTCGGCTTCGGCCTGCAAAAGATCGTCGCGAATTTCGTCAGCGGCATCATCCTGCTGGCCGACAAGTCGGTGAAGCCGGGCGACCTGATCACCGTCGGCGAGAATTTCGGGCGCATCAGCGCCATGAACACCCGCTACATCTCGGTGGCGGCCGGCGACGGCCGCGAATTCCTCATCCCCAACGAGGATCTCGTCACCCAGAAGGTGACGAACTGGACCTACACCGACAAGAACACGCTGGTGAAGGTCAAATTCCGCACCAACTACGACGCCGATCCGCGCGCCGTATGCAAGCTCGCGGTCGAGATCGCCTCCGAAACGCCGCGCGTCACCAAGCTCAAGCCGCCGACCTGCCTGATCAACGAGTTCGCCGAGTACGGCATGAACTTCTCGCTGACTTTCTGGATCGCCGATCCCGATGCCGGCATGGACAACGTGCGCAGCGACGTCATGCTGTCGCTGTGGGACGCCTTCAAGCGCGAGGGCATCCGCGTGCCCTACCCGGTGCGCGACATCCGCGTGCGCGGCGCGCTGCCTGTCGACGCCACGCTCGAACAGCCGAACTGACGCGATGCGCTTCACCGACGAACTGGTGCCGGCCACCCTGATCCGGCGCTACAAGCGCTTCCTCGCCGATGTCGAACTTTCCGACGGCAGCATCATCACCGCCCATGTCGCCAACCCCGGCG
This sequence comes from Bradyrhizobium sp. U87765 SZCCT0048, assembly GCF_018131225.1. Taxonomy (GTDB): domain Bacteria; phylum Pseudomonadota; class Alphaproteobacteria; order Rhizobiales; family Xanthobacteraceae; genus Bradyrhizobium_A. The sequence goes on from NZ_JAFCMM010000002.1 coordinate 1,151,770, forward strand.
CGATGACCGGACTGCAGGCAGCCGGCGCGCGGGTGTGGCTGTCGAAATCCCCCAGCAAGACGCGCAAGCTGCCGTATTCATGGGAACTGGTCGAGGCCGACTTCGGCGCCGGCCCGGAGCTGGTCGGCGTCAACACCGGCCATCCCAACACCATCGTCGCCGAAGCCCTCGCGGCGGGAACGATCCCCGAGCTCGCGGGCTATGCGACCGTTCGCCGCGAGGTGAAGTACGGCCAGAATTCGCGGGTCGATTTCCTGCTTGAGGATCCGGCGCGGCCGCCCTGTTATGTCGAGGTCAAGAACGTCCACCTGATGCGCCAGCCCGGCCTCGCCGAGTTCCCGGACTCGGTCACGGCCCGCGGCGCCAAGCACCTGGACGAACTCGCGACCCTGAGCACGCAGGGCATCCGCGCCGTGATGTTTTACGTGATCCAGATGGGGTCGGCGACGGCCTTCACCCTCGCGCGGGACATCGATCCGGCCTATGGCCGGGCGTTCGACCGGGCCCGCGCCGCAGGCATCGAGGCCCTGGCCTATGTCTGCGCCCTCCGGCGCGACGAAATCGTGCTCGAACGGCCGGTTCCGCTGCGGCCCTGACGGCGGCGGGAGGCGACGGGTGCGGCCCGCGCCCGGCGCAGGGCCGGCATCCGCCACGGCCCGGCCCGCCGGATCGCTTGCACCCGCCGTTCCATGGCTTAAATTGGGTTCAGCAACGCCCCGCGGGGCACCCCTTCCCCCTCCACTCCTGTCGTGAAGAATCCCGGATGAACTACGTTGAAGCCACCGACGTCTCCCTGCGCAAGACCGGCCAGATCAAGCTGTATGGACCGACGGCGTTCGCCGGCATGCGCAAGGCCGGCGCGCTGGTGGCGCAGTGCCTCGACGAGCTGGTCGCGCTGGTGAAGCCCGGCCTTCCGACCGCGAAGATCGACGACTTCGTCCGCGAGTTCGCTTTTAGCCATGGCGCGTTCCCCGCGACGCTGATGTACCGCGGCTACCGCTACTCGACCTGCACCTCGATCAATCATGTGGTCTGCCACGGCATGCCCGGCGACCGCCTGCTCAAGGAAGGTGACATCGTCAACATCGACGTCACCTTCATCGTCGACGGCTGGTACGGCGACTCCAGCCGGATGTATCCGGTCGGCTCGATCGCGCGAAAGGCCGAGCGGCTGATCGAGGTCACCTACGAATCGCTGATGCGCGGCATCGCCGCGGTGAAGCCCGGCGCTACCACCGGCGACATCGGTCATGCGATCCAGAGCTTCGTCGAGCCGCAGCAGATGAGCGTGGTGCGCGATTTCTGCGGGCACGGTCTCGGCCGCCTGTTCCACGACGAGCCCAACATCATCCATGTCGGCCGTCCCGGCGAAGGCGTCGTGCTCAAGCCCGGCATGCTGTTCACCATCGAGCCGATGATCAACCTCGGCAAGCCGCACGTCAAAATCCTGTCCGATGGCTGGACCGCGGTGACACGCGACCGCTCGCTGTCGGCGCAATTCGAGCACTCCGTCGGCGTCACCGCGACCGGGGTCGAGATCTTCACGCTATCGCCGAACAAGGTCGACAAGCCGCCGTTCGTCGCAGCCTGAGCGGCCGCACGGACCGCTCTGGCCGAGCCGGGCGCGATCAGCGATCGCGCCCCAGCATCAGCACCGCCACGAACGCGATCGCCGCGCCGAGCGATGCGAGCGTGCGCACGTGGTTCCAGAACGTCCACGTCCTGAGATAGTCGGCCCATAGCGCCAGCGCCGCCGCGCCACCCGCCGGCGCCGCGGCGAGCGCGTCGTTGAGCGGCACGTTACACACCATTGTCACGCCGACACAGCCGATCAGGTAGAGCACAGCTGCGGCCAGCAGCAGCAGGCCGTCGACCTGCCCCCAACTGCCCCAGGACGCGAGCGCAAGCGCGAGGCAGAGACCACCGGTGCCGAGGAAGGCCAGCATGAAGAGCGGGTTGATCACCGTCACATTGATCGCGTTCATCGCCGCCATGCCCTGATCGGGCGCAAGACGGCCGAGCGCGGCCATCACGAAGGTGGAGAAGGCGAAGAAGATGCCGGCGACGAGCCCACTGCCGATCGCCGCAGCGAAGGTCCCGGCCACGAGCGCGCGCTCAAGCATGACGGCCTCCCCACACGCCGGTGGTGGCGGTGCGCCGGACGTAGTCTGAGAAGTCCCGTGGCGGCCGGCCGAGCGCCTGCATCACACCATCCCCCAGCGGGACGTTGCGGCCATCGAGCACGGTCGTGAACAGGTACATGATCAGGTCGGCATATCCCGGCGGCAGCGGCACCTGCGCGAGCGCCGCGCGGTAGACGTCCGGCGCCACCGTGGCAAATCGGATATCCCGCCCGGTGACGCCCGCGATCTCGCCGACAGCGTCGGCGAAGGTCAGGGCGCGCGGCCCGGTGATGTCGTAGAGCCTGCCGACGTGCCCTGCACCAGTCAGCGCATCGACCGCGATTTCGGCGATGTCCTCGACGTCGACGAACGGCTCCGCCGCGAGGCCCGCCGGCAGCACCACCTCGCCATCGACGATCGGCTCGCACAGGAAGGACTCGCTGAAGTTCTGGCAGAACCAGCTCGCGCGCAGGATCGTCCACTCGCAGGACACACCGCGCAGCGCGTCCTCGGCCATCACCGCCTCGGGTTCGCCGCGGCCCGACAGCAGCACCAGCCGGCGCACGTCCGCCGCCAGCGCTTCGGCGAAAAACGCCTGTACGGTCTCGAGCGCCCCCGGCATCGCGAGATCGGGCTGATAACTGACATAGACGGCATTGATGCCGGCAAGCGCCGGACGCCAGGTGTCGCGGTCCTCCCAGTCGAACGGCGGGTCGTAGGCCCGCGAGCCGGCCCGCACTCCATGACCGGCGGCCTGCAGCCGCGCAACGATTCGCCGGCCGGTTTTTCCCGTCGCGCCCAGAACCAGGGTGGATGTCCCGGAATGCTTTGCCATTTGTCCGCCCTCGACATAAGGTGAGAAGTCCTCACTTTCTAAAAGTGATAAACACTCATCTTTTGCGAGTCAAGCGGGATGCCCAGGCCACGACGCGCCCCGGACCGGGCCGATACAGAAGCGCAGGCGGATCCACCCGTGCGCAGCCTCGCCCAGCAGCGCAGCCGCGACCGGCGCGACCTCATCCTCGCGGTTGCGTCGGATCTGATCGCCGGCCACGGCAGCGATGCGATGAAGATGAGCGAGGTCGCGCAGCGCGCCGGCATCTCGATCGGCTCGCTGTACCAGTACTTTCCCGACAAGCGCGCCATCATCCGCGCCCTCGCCGAGCGCACCCACGCCGAGAGCCGGACGTGCATCGAGGCCGCGCTCCTGAATGTCGACGATCTCGAGGCCCTGCAAACCGCGTTCGCCGGGCTGATCGATCAGTACTATGCGCTGTTTCTCGCCGAGCCCGTGATGCGCGACATCTGGTCAGGCACCCAGGCCGATCCGGAGCTCCGCACGCTGGAGCTTGCCGAGAGCCGCGCCTGCGCGGCGCTGCTCGGCGCCATCCTGGCGCGCATCCATCCGGCGGTGCCGCGCCCGCGCATCGACGCCACCGCACTCATGGTCTGGCAACTGGGCGAAGCGGCGATGCGGCTTGCGATCTCGCTGGAGCCTGCGGAAGGCAGCGAAGTGGTCGAGGCCTACAAGCGCATGACCCGCCACACGCTGGCGCAGCCTTGATGTACGCCGCGCGTTGAGGCGTCAGGCACCGACGGCCGGCGCAACAGCGCCGATCAACGCCGGCCACGCCGCCAGCGCGGCGCGGGCAATCGCCTCGAGTTCACGCCGGCTGGCGCCGTCGCGCGCCTGGATCGACATGCCCTGCTGCACCGTGACGTAGTATTGCGCGATCGCCGCGATGTCGGCCGTCGGCACGATCTCGCCGTCCACAATGCCTTGCTGAAGCCGCTCCTTGAGGCCCGTCACCGCTTCCGCGCGCATGGCGATCAGCGTCTGGCGCACCCTGTCGGAGTGCTCCGCCGGGTGCAGCGCCGACAGCACGATGAGACAGCCCGGCGGCTTGCTGCGCCGTGTGAACACCCGCGCCGTCGACATCAGATAGCTCTCGACCGCCGCGAACGCCGTCGGCGCGGCGGGCACGCCGCCCCAGATCTCCTCGCCTTCGGTGGCGCTGTAATGCCGGAGCGCGTCGCGGAACAGCTCCTCCTTGCTGCCGAACGCCGCATAGAGGCTCGGCGAGGCGATTCCCATCGCCTGCGTGAGGTCGGTCATCGACGTGCCCTCATAACCCTTGCGCCAGAACACCTCCATCGCACGGGTCAGGGCCGCCTCCTTGTCGAAAGCTCTGGGACGGCCACGTTCGGCCATGAGTTCATATCCGCCTGATATCTGTATCGATCAATAAATAATTCTCTTGACTCGCCGATGCAACCACCTAATTTTGTGTCGATCGATACATAATTCAGGAAAGCTGATCATGAGCGGACTTCTTCAAGGCAAACGCGCCCTGGTGACCGGCGCGAGCCGCGGCATCGGCGCCGCCATCGCACGGCGGCTCGCCGCCGACGGCGCGGATGTCGCCATCACCTATGAGCGGTCGACGGAGGCCGCCGAGGCAGTGGTTGCCGAGCTCAAGGCCCTCGACCGCCGCGCCCTCGCCATCAAGGCCGACAGCGCCGATCCCGCCGCGGTGCGCGCCGTCGTGGACCAGGCCGCGCAGGCATTCGGCGGCCTCGACATCCTCGTCAACAACGCCGGCATCTTCCGCGCCGGCTCCCTGGACGACATCACCCTCGATGACATCGACGCCACGCTGGCGGTGAACGTGCGCGCCGTCATCGTCGCGTCTCAGGCGGCGGCGCGGCACATGGGTGACGGCGGCCGCATCATCTCGATCGGCAGCAACCTCGCGAGCCGCGTGCCCGATGCCGGCAAGAGCCTGTACTCGATGAGCAAGTCGGCACTGATCGCCTGGACGCAGGGCCTCGCCCGCGACCTCGGCGGCCGGGGCATCACCGTCAATATCGTGCACCCCGGCTCTACCGACACCGACATGAACCCGGCCGCTGGCGCGCACGCGGAAGCACAGCGCTCGCGCATGGCGATCCCGCGCTACGGCCGCGCCGAGGATGTCGCTGAGCTGGTAGCCTTCGTCGCCGGTCCCGCCGGGCGCTCGATCAACGGCGCCGGCCTGACCATCGACGGCGGCGCCAACGCGTGAGCTCCTGCTCCGCGCCGGCGCCCTGGGTGCTGACGGTCACGCTGATCGTGCTGGCCGCGGCCACGACCGTGGTTGTCGCCAGCGAGTTCATCGTGGTCGGCCTGCTCCCCCTGCTCGCCCATGACATGGACGTCTCCGTCACAAGCGCGGGCCATCTCGTCGGCGCCTTCGCATTGTCGGCGTCGCTGCTCGGCCCGCCGCTGACACTCACCGTCGCGGCGCCCCGCCGCGGCGTATCATGATCGCGACGCTGCTGCTGTTCGCGCTCACCAATCTCGTCGCCGTGGCATGGCCGACCTTCGCCGTGATGATGACGATGCGGGTCCTGCAGGGGGCGGCATTGCCGGTGTTCATCAGTATCGGCGCTGCGATCGTCACCCGGCTCGCACCGCCGGAGCGCAGCGGCCGGGCGCTCGGGCTTGCCAACACCGGCTTCGCGGCCGGCGTGGTGATCGCCTTGCCCGTCGGCGTCGCACTCGCCGACAACGGCGTGTGGACGGCTTCGTTCGTGGCGCTCGCCGCCTGTGCGTTCATCGCGGCGATCCTCGTTGCCTGGCTTCTCCCGACCATTCCCGGCACAGGCGCGGCCGCCCCGCGATCATGGCAGTTGCTGCAGACGCCGGTTTTCCAGCTGCATCTCCTGCTGTCGGTCACCGTGTTCGCAGCGATGTTCGCGGCCTACGCTTATCTGGCGGTCTGGCTCCAGCAGGTCGCCGGCCTCGGCCCACGTGGCATCGCGCTCGCCCTCGCCGGCTTTGGCGCCGCCGGTATACTTGGCAACACGGCGGCGGCCTTCGTCGCCGATCGCGCGCCGTTGCGCGCCACATGGGCCGCAACCGCGGCCCTGACTCTGGCCGTGCTCGGCCTGTCGCTGACCACTCATGCGGGATGGCACGGGCTTCTGCTGGCGGTGTGGGGCACGGCCCAGACCGCGAATGTCGTGCTCTGCCAGGTGCGCGTCACCCTTGCCGGCCGCGCCTCACCCGCCTTCGCAATGGCGCTGAACATCGCCGCCGCCAATCTCGGCATCGCGCTTGGCGCGCTGGCCGGCGGCAGCGTGGTCACGCGCTGGGGCATCGATGCCATCGGCTGGGGGCCGCTCGGCCTGCTGTTGCCGGTCACCGCGCTGGCGCTGGCCATCGCGTTGCGGCAGCCGACATCCATCGCGCGGTAACGCGGCCTGGTGATCCTGCACGCCGACGTTGACGGGTATCGCCGCGCCCGCGATGACAGGGCGCGGCGGTCACTTCAATTGGCGGCATGGACCGCGGGCCGCCTCTGCGCCCATGGCTGCGCCAACTCAAACTGCCGTGCAAGGTTCAGCAGCACGCTCTCATTGCCGACATCGGCGCCGATCTGCACACCGATTGGCAGGCCTTTCCGATCCCAGCCGAACGGGACGGAGGCCGCCGGCGCTCCCGTGACATTGAAGAGCGGCGTGAACGGCAGCGGATCGAAAATGCAGCGGCACCACTCCATCGCCGTCATGCCCTGATGAAAATTCACGAACTCCCCGAGACGCGGCGTCGTGTTGACCATCACTGGGGACAGCACGACGTCGTAACGCGTGAACAGCGCCCCCATGGCGCGCGAGACCGCATTGAAGACGTTGGCCGTCGCCAGCAGGTCGGTCGCGAGGCGCTGCTTGCCATAGTGATAGACGACGAGATTCTGCTCCTCGAGATGCTCGGAATCGATGGGCCGCTGCATCAGGCCCGAGAAGAAATCGACCAGCGCGGCGAGATTGGCGCACCACACCGTGGCATTGGCATCGACGAACGCGTCCCACGGCACACCACCATCGAACGCGATCGGCTCGACATGATGGCCGAGCTCGGCGCACAGACGCGCAGCACCATCGAGGGCAGCGGCGACCTCGGGCGCCAGCGGCCCCCCCGACCAGGCGGTGTGCCACAGCCCGATCCTGAGTTTCGCGAGCGGGCGCTCGATGCCGTCGGCATAGCTCGGGACGGATGTCGACACGCCATAGGGATCTCCGGGTGCGGGGCCGCGCGTCAGATCGAGCAGCAGCGCCGAATCCCGCACCGATCGCGACACCACGTGGTCCGCCCCGAGCCCGCAGACCGCCTCCGCGAACGCCGGCCCGACCGGGATGCGGCCGCGGGTGGGCTTCAGGCCGAACAGGCCGCAGCATGACGCGGGAATGCGGATCGAGCCGCCTGCGTCATTGGCATGTGCCGCGGGCACACAGCCCGCCGCAACCGCCGCCGCCGCGCCGCCGCTCGAGCCGCCGGGCGAATACGCCAGATCCCAAGGATTGTGAGCGGGGCCGTAATGACGCGGCTCCGTCGTCGGGCTGAAGCCGAATTCCGGACTCTTGGTTCGCCCCAGCGTCACAAGACCGGCATTGTCATATCGTTCGACGATCGTCGACGTCACCGGGGATCGAAAATCGCGGCACAGACGGCTGCCGGCCTCGGACGGCACGCCCGCGCGGAAGACGCCGAGATCCTTGAGCAGAAATGGAACGCCCGCGAGGCGACCGGTCCCTGTGCCGGCGCGCGGCACCGGCGCCGCATCGTCGACGACGGCACGAATGCCCGGATTGACATGGCCGATCGCATCGCAGGCCGCCGCGACGACCTCCGCCTCGGTGACCTCGCCCTTCGCCACCAGACTTGCGAGGCCGACCGCATCGAAGCTCGCATATTCCGCCCGTTTCATCCCTTGTTTCCCCCATCTGCCGGCGGTTGTTCGCCGTTCAATCCCATGGTTGCCAGAGTGCCTTCGTCCGCTGCCAGGCCTCGTCGGCGGGCAGATCGTCGCTCGGCTGGAAGACAGCGCCACGATGATCGGTCGCCGGACGCTCCCAGACACGCGACTGATAGAGCTTCTCGATGTTGCTGCGATAGATCTCGTCGACCGCCGCGTGGCCCGCCGGCTCGTCCGCGAGCCACAGGTTCTTCGGATGGATCGCGCGGTCGTACATCTTGCGGAACAGCTCGGTGCGCATGTCCTTGAGCCAGTTGCTGTTGAGATTCATCGCCCGGAACTGGCGCAGCGCCTCGATGTCGATGACGGCCGACGTCATCGTGTTGGCCGCGGATGCCGAATACGACATGATGTTGCCGCGGTAGTCGACGATGTGGCTGTTGCCGCCGGCGATATCGACCGGATGCCGCGAACCTGGGCTCAAATAAACCGGGCCGATATTGGGGCAGAGCATGAACACCGAATTGAACTCGGCATGCGCCCGGTTCTGGATCATCCAGGATCCGCCCCCGGGGTAGCTGCTGCCGGTCATCGGCATCGCTTCCGACGGCCGATAGACGACCTCCGCCCCGTTGAAGGCGAGCGCGCGGACCGCTTCGGGATACTCGCCGTCGGAGCAGCAGATCGTTCCGATGTTGCCGATATCCGGCGTGCGCAGCACGGGAAAGAACGCATCGAGACCATCGCCGAAGTGCGCCACCCAACGATCGTAGACATCGTGGGGCGTGCAGCTGCGCTCCCGGCACCAGACGTGGTTCTTGGCCGCCTTGTGCACGACCTCCCCGGCCGGCGAAATGACGAACAGCGTATTGAAGAAGCGATCGCGCATGATCTCGGGCCATCGCGCCTTGCATTGCGCGACGATATACACGCCGTAGTGCCGCGCGAGCCCCGCCAGATGCGCTGTTTCCTCGCCGGGGATATCGATGAAGAGATCGCTCGCGGCGATCTTGTGCGGGATGTCGAAGATCTCGTCGGTGAAGCCAGTCAGCGCGCCTTCGGCAAGGGCCACCAGCTTGACCGGCATGTTGATGCCGCACACCGAGATCGCCGCATGAATAGCCTCCTCGATGGTCTCGAGGTTGCGGCGGATGTGGCGCCGTGCGGCGATCCCTGTCGCAATGGTCGAAAGGCCGACCGCAAGATAGGGCGCCACGGGACGGCGGCTCCCCTGCGCTGTCACGACACCGCCGCCACTATTATTGGCCATATCCAATCCCGCGCTCCTCGACCTTCCCGACGGAAAGCTAGCGAGGAACGCGCCGGCGCCGCTATCACCCACAAGGATGACGGTCGGCCGCCGTGCGGCAGGCGTCAGTGCGCCACCAGAAAGAGCTTGCTGATCAGCTCGGTGCGCGAGCCGACGCCGGCCTTCTGGAAGATCCGCTTGAGATGGGTCTTCACCGTCGGCAATTCGATGCCGAGCTTCCGGCAGATGACCTTGTTGCTGTCGCCGCCGGCGACCATGGTCGCGATCTCGGCCTCCCGCCGGGTGAGCGTCAGCGCCACGCCGCCTGGTCGCGCGACCTCCGGCAGCAGCGAGAGCGACAGGTCGATCAGCGGCAGCGCCGACTGCAGCAGGTGCTTCTCAGTGGACGTGAAGGCGCCGAGCTCGCCGGTGCGCAGCAGCGAGATTCCGGCGACCATGCGATCGTCCTGCCAGAAATAGATTTCCGCCTGGTGGGGCGTATTCTGCGGCAGCAGGAAATTGTCGACATAGTTGCGGACATCGCGGTTGCGCAGACGCGACAGTCCGTCCAGCGAGGCGACGCGCTCGGATTCCGCGAGCCAGCGGCGCGGATGCAGCGGATCGCTGCGATGGAATTCCTCCCGATAAGCCGACAGCCAGCTCGCGTCGAGGTTGTGCAGCTGCTGATGGACGGCATTGCACTCGGCATCGATCCAGTAGAAGCAGCTGCTCGAAATCGGAAGCGCCTTCTCGAAGAAGCGCAGCGCCTCGACGAACAAGCGCGTCGAGCCGTCGCGGGTCAGGTCCGCTGCGGCAACGCAAGGCGCAGCGGGCACGCGACGCGCAATCTGCTCGTTCGCATGGCCGTCCGTTGTCCGGGCCCCCGATTGCCAGGCGCCGCGTTCGCCTCCCATCACCGTCACTCCGAAGGATGATTGGCAAGCATGTGCCAGGACGACATGTTTGTCAAAAACATCGACCCGCGAATTTTCAAGGCAGGAAACAACATGGCGAACGACCAACCAGCAGACATCCTCCTCCACGGCGGACGCATCCAGACATGCGACTTCCAGTCGCCGCCGCAGGAAGCCCTCCTCGTCCGCGGTGGACGCGTGGCGGCTGTCGGCCCGCTCTCCGCGCTGGAACGGATGGCAAGCGCGCGCACCGAACGCATCGACGTCAAGGGTGCGACGGTGCTCCCCGGCTTCGTCGACACCCACCCGCATGCCATGCATTTCGCAGCCCTGCGGCTCGGAACGGTCGACCTCAGCGACGCGCAATCCCATGACGACATCATCGCGCGGATCCGCGCCCGTGCGGCGGTCACCCCGCCCGGCGAATGGATCATGTGCACGCCGGTCGGCGAAGCGCACTATTTCCTTCGCCGGTCGTACCGCGACCTGCCCGAGGGCACGCTGCCCAATCGCTGGCGCCTCGACCAGGCCACCGACAAGCATCCCGTCATCATCCAGGCCTACGCGCCGACGCAGCCCAACATCGCCGCCCTCAACAGCATGGCGCTGAGCCAGCTTGGCATCTCGGAAGTGCTGCCGAGGCGGGTGTGCGACGTCTGGATCGACCGCGACGGCCAGAACCGCGTCAGCGGCATCCTGCGCGGCGCAGTCACCAACTACTACACGCGCGATCCGTTCTGGCTGCAGATCCTCAGCAAGCTGCCGGCGCCGCCGCCGATGATCTGGCCGGCCGCCGCGCAAGCAGGCATGGCGGAGATGAACAGCATCGGCGTGACCAGTATTTTCGAGATTCATGCGATGAACATGACGCAGCTGGCTGCGTACCAGACGCTGAGGCGGGAAGACAAACTGACTTGCCGCGTGCTGGCGGGCCTTGACGTCGCCGATGCGGCGTTCGACCCGCACTATCAGCCGACCGATGCACAGATCCACGAGGTGATCGACTACATCAAGGCATCGACCGACGTCGCCGACGACTGGCTGCGCATCGAGGGCGTGCTGCTGTGCCGGACCGGCCCCTGCAATCCCGGCTTCCTGCGGATGTACGAGCCCATCAAGGGGCCCTATGGCGGGGAGATCTACGGCCTCGAGTTCTATCCGCGCCACATGGAGGAAACGGTCGTCCGGCACTGTGCGGACACCGACGTGCGCCTGAGCGCGCTGCTGGCAACGCCGCCGGACTTCGACGACTTCTTTGCCACCGTCGAAAAGCTCGGCGTGCAGGAGCAGGTCGCGCGAAACAAATGGATCGTCCAGCACGCCCTTCTGGTCAATGAAACCAGCGCGCGCAACATCGCGAAGCACGGCATGTGCTGCACCACCAGCAAGGGCTTCCACTGGGGCAAGGGCGACGTGTATTGCGAGCGGATCGGCGAGCATGCCCTGCGCGATCTCATTCCGATGCGGCGCCTGCTCGACCACGGCATCAAGGTCGGCGGCGGCACCGACTGGGGTCCCAAGAGCGTTCTCGAGCAGATCCAGCTCGCCGAGACCTGCGAGATCGCCGGCTCAGGCCGCAAGAATCTGCAGTCCTCGCAACCGATCAGCCGTTCTGAAGCGATCCGGATGTTCACCAAGGATGCCGCCGACATCTTCGGCTGGAAGGGCATCGGCTCGATCGAGGTCGGCGGCTATGCCGATTTCGCCATCATGGATGCCGATCCCTTCGAGGTGCCGGTCGACGACCTCTCGCAGATCCAGATTGTCCAGACCATCGTCGGTGGACGCACGGTGTTTTCCGCCGGCCAGCAGACCGGGCCGGATGGCCGCACCACCGCCCCCTTGGCCGCGGCATCGGCCTGATCTGCCCTGACGACCCCCGCCGGATGCCCATCCTGGCATCCGGCGGCGCGCCGTCCGCATTTGCCGGTTGCAAATGCCATACGCTGCGGCAAGGTGGAGGCCTTGCCGGGAGCGCGTGCCAGTCTTCATGTCCAGCACCGATGATACCGCCCGATCGCCCGAGCCGGCCGACACGCCGCATTACCACGGCCATCGCGAACGGCTGCGCGAGCGTTTTCGCAACGCCGGTGCCGATGCCCTCAGCGACTACGAGATGATGGAGCTGGTGTTGTTTCGCGCGCTGCCGCGCCGCGACGTCAAGCCGCTCGCCAAGACCCTGCTCGCCGCTTTCGGCTCGTTCGCCGAAGCCGTGCATGCGCCGCCGGCACGGCTGCGCGAGATCGACGGCGTCGGCGACGCGGTGATCGGCGAGTTGCAGCTGATCGCCGCCGCGGCCGGACGCATCGCCAAGGGCCAGCTCAAGAAGCGCACCGCGCTGTCGTCGTGGAGCGACGTCGTCGATTACTGCCGCACCGTGATGGCATTCGCCGACAAGGAACAGTTTCGTGTCCTGTTCCTCGACAAGCGCAACCAGTTGATCGCCGACGAGGTGCAGCAGGTCGGCACCATCGACCATACCCCGGTCTACCCCCGCGAGGTCGTCAAGCGCGGACTGGAGCTCTCCGCCACCGCGGTGATCCTGGTCCATAACCATCCTACTAGACCCACATCGATCACGCTCGATCACGCCCAAGCACATTGAAACACCACGATTTTTGGGCTTGAAAAGCTTCCGGTGACTGGGGCAAACTGAGGGCGGTAATTGGGGGATCGGAGCACATTCCGACCCCAATAACCGACTGACTACCGCCCTCAGTTTTCGGGAGACGTAGCATGGGCAGCCTCACCGATGGCGCGATCCGGCGCAGCATCAAGGACGTCGAACTGACCGGAAAGCAGAAGTCCCTGGCCGACGGCGAGGGACGCGGCGTGGGCCGCCTGGTCCTCGTCGTGCGGCCGATGCCTAAGCGGGTGCTGGCGGAATGGATGGCCCAGCAATGGCGCGACGGTAAGCGGATCAAGGCGAAACTCGGCGACTATCCATCGATGTCGCTCGCCGCAGCCCGAGAGGTTTTCAAGCGCGACTTCGCGGACGCGATCCAGAAGGGTCGGAGCATCAAGATCGTCACCGATGCTCGGCCCGGAACCGTCGCCGACCTTTTCGAAGCCTACGTCGCCTCGCTCAAAGAAGCAGGTAAGCCGTCCTGGAAGGAAACGGAGAAAGGACTGAACAAGGTAGCCGACACTCTTGGGCGCAACCGCCTTGCCCGGGAGATCGAGCCGGACGAGGTGACGGAGGTGCTCCGCCCGATCTTTGAGCGTGGGGCCCCTGCCATGGCGGACCACGTCCGCTGCTACATCCGCGCAGCTTACAGCTGGGGAATGAAATCGGAGCACGACTATCGAAACACGTCGCCGCGCCGATTTCGACTGGTCTACAATCCGGCGGCAGGTATCCCGACTGAGCCTAAGGTCGTCGGGTCCCGGTGGCTGGACGAAGATGAGTTTGTCCAGCTCTGGCGATGGCTCGAATGCCCCGACGTGCCGGTGCACCCGCCCTATCTGCGGGCCGTTCAGATCCTGATGCTCACGGGCCAGCGGGTCGAGGAAATCGCGCGCCTTCACAAGGATCAGTGGGATTCCCGCGAACGAATTCTCGACTGGTCAAAAACCAAGAACAGCAAGCCTCATGCGGTCCCTGTTCCGTCCTTGGCGGCGGAGCTTCTCGATTCCATTAAGCCGAACGAACATGGGTGGTTCTTCCCCTCGGCGAAGGATCCATCGAAGCCCGTCAGCCATGGGACGCTCTATGCCTTTATGTGGCGCCAGCGCGACCGCGGCGTCATCCCGGTCGTGACCAATCGCGACTTGCGGCGAACGTGGAAGACGCTGTCAGGCAAGGCTGGCGTGCCGAAGGAAATCCGCGATCGCATTCAGAACCATGCGCTGCAGGACGTTAGCTCCAAGAGCTACGACCGCTGGAACTACATGCCAGAGAAGCGAGCTGGCATGGCGCGCTGGGACAAGTTCGCCCGCACCATGCTGGCCAAGAAGCCCGTCCGCCGGCCAGCGAAGCAGGCGGCGTGATCTCGCGCGTACTTATGATCGTGGCGTGCGTCTTGGCCGCTGGGGCGGCTGCGACCCCGGCAGCTGCGGATCCGTGCACAGCACCGGTCCCCACTCGCGCCGGTCACTCCTTTTCGGGCCAGGTCCGTTACGTGGGTGACGGCGACGGCCTGTGCGTCGGCGATTCCCCAGATCCGACGACTTGGATCGAGGTCCGCCTGGCGGATTTCGATGCGCCCGAGCTTCACGCCCCAATCGGAGCGCGTGCCAAGGCAGCACTGGAAGATGTCGCTCTCGGCCGCGGGGCCTTCTGCACCGCGGTGCGTGGCCGCAATGGCCGCGTGCAGGTCTATGACCGCGTCATCGCCGTCTGCCAGATCAGCGGACGATCGATCGGAACATTGTTGCGGCAGATCGGCGCGCCTCAGGGCGGCCGCTAGCCCGAGAACCTGTAGCTCCCTAGGCTCACCCGCTGTCGCTCGAGCGTCCAAGCTCCTGTGGACCCGCTTCGCACAGACGATGAGATACTGCCTCGGTGCCGAAGCAACATGCCGGCCATCGCCGACCCCGCGCGGGCTGATCCCGCAAACTCACTGTAACCAGCTCGCGGGAATGAGCTTCTCGCCCTTCCTCCATCGCTCGATCACCGCCGTTGCGAACCACTCCGGCTTTAGGTCTGCGTGATCCATGATGATGATCTGCAGCTCCGGCGCGAGTTCGGCCGCTGCATCGGCCGCCAGCTTGAAGAGCTGCAGCACGGCGGTCTGGTCCTCGTCGGAAAGCCCGTCGATTGAACCTTCCGCATCGCGGTCCGGTGGATAGTGAGCTTGAGATGGCTGGTCGAAAATGATGAACCCCGGCACGGGACGCTTCTTTTGACGAAACCATTTATGGAGAGCCAGGTGTGCCAGGACGTGGTAGCCGACCCAATTCTCGCCGCTTCCCATCCGGAACAAAGGGACCGGACCGTCAAGAGTATCAGCGACGACCGTCAGGGCCCTGATGTCGAGCCTTAGCTGGCTACCTCGGTGCTCCAGTTCCAGATCGTCAGAATACTGGGTCATGTAGCGGCCGATAATGTTCAAGAAGGCATCAAGCTTTTCCTTCATCGCTTCGGCGTCGAGCTCCCGCTCCAGCGCCGCAACCCGAATCCGGCTTGCCGCGATGGCCGATTTCAGCCCTGAGCTGGTGTCGGCGGTGCTGGCGGTCTCGACATACTGAGTGATCTTTCCGGTTGTTCGCGCCTGTAGAATGAAGCTGTCCTGTTGAACGCGGAGGATCTCGTTCTCCCTCATTCGCGCCGCAATCTGCTGCTGGTTTTCCCGCAGACGCTGCTCGATGTCGGCCTCTTCGCGATTGAGCGACGCCAATCTGAGCTGAAGCCGCGGGTTCTCAGCCTCAACCGCCTCGAGTTGATCGCTGAGCTCCTGAAGCGAGCGCTGCATCTGCACCACGGTCGGCGCCGGCACGGGAAGCTGGCTTTCGCACAGCGGGCAATGAGCGGAATCGTGATCGCCATGTTTGATCAGGCCGACGGAGCTCAAGCGAGCTCGCTGCTCTTTTGCTTCACGTTCGTAGCCACTCGTCTCCGACGTAAACGTCCGGGTCGATCGAATCTCGGCGTTGACCCTCTCGAGTTCGGTTCGAAGACCCTGGCGTTCAGCGCGTAGGCCAGCCAGCACGTCCTCGCCGTCACCCACCATAAAATTGTCGCGCACGCCGGTGTCACGCACCACGCGCTGAAGAACCGCAAGGACCGCCTCGTAGGTGAGCGCGACAGTCCGCTCGTCGATAAGTCCCACCTGTTTGGCTTCGTCGACAAGGGCGCGCGCACGCGGGTACGTGCTGCTATCAAGGGCGTCCGCGTCGCGGAGCTGGCGTTCTAGCTGACGTAGTTCGCGTTTGGCCTGATCGAGCTGGGATTGCTTGAATAGGCGGTCTTCATCCACGGCCCCAAGGAAATAGGGCAACGTATCTTTGATGGCCTGACTGACGAAGTCCTCGCCTTGCCGGTGGAACAGGCGCTGTTTGCTGTCGATGTCGTTCTGGTCTTGGAAGGAGAGCAACAGCGCGTGCCGGAAGTTTGCCTCCAGCGGGTCGCGGGTTGGGGTCGGAGGTCGATGTTCGTTCTCGCTGATGCCGATCGCGGCGCCGAGGAACTTCTCTACTGCGCCCACCGTCGTGTTTTTGAACAGGGCGGACTCCGACGGTGTCTCGATGCTCGACCCTCGGTCCATGTAGATATCGCCGTTCGTTCGATCGCCGACATCGGGGTTGCGACGGGCGATGAAGATCTGTCCGTCGCCAATTTGAAACAGCAAAGCATACCAGCCGACATACTTGCGGATCACGCCATCCGCGACGTTGCATTCGCTGCGGCCCGTACAGTAATCGATGATGTCGATTATCGCTGACTTGCCGGTTTTTGAGCCGCCGGTCAGTATATTTAGCTCGCCGGGTCTGAACACGACCTCGCGAACTTCACCCCGGCGACTGTAGAGAATGAGCTTGGCAATTTGCAGACTCACGGTGTCACCCCCCACGCGGCGTAGATTGTTGCGGTTGTGCCCGCGGCGGCAAACCATCGTCCCAAGAAACCTGCCCGGTCGACGCACTCGCGGGCTTCTGCGGTGAACAGCGCGGTCCGCTTCTCGGTCGCGGTTTGACGCTTCGCCCCAACGCTCAGGTCGCCGCTGTCCGCCAGCGCCAAGATCTGGTGCTGAGCACCGAACACAACGGCTTCGCGGGTGATCGCGCTCAGGCGCGTCACCCTGTTCGCGAAGTCGACAAGTTGCTCACGGTTGTCCTGAATCCAAGGCAAAAGCGAGGTCACTGTCGAGCTCGGCAACGCTCGCCGCGTGCCCTGGTGCAGAACGATCGGGAGAATAAGGAAGGTGAGAGCAAACGGGAACGGCCGCCCCGCCTTCTTCGTATAGTCTTCAGTCGTCTTCGCCAGCAAAGTGGCGCAGAAAGCCGGATTGAACAGATAAGCTTCTTCGGTGACGCGGTTCGACCAGGGCTGCATGGATTAGCCCACCCCGTCATCGGAAGGGTCATCCTGGTCGCTCTGATATTCAGGATGCCACCCGACTGCGTATCGATTCGACAGTATGTGATAGCTGCCGTGGGTCAGGAACCGGTCCCGAACGCTTCTCAATGTAAACTGGGCCTCGTTCTCCACCCATTTGTAAAGCAGCTGCCCGGCGGCGACCTTCTCGGTGGGCGGGCAACCCGGGCCGAGTTCGTCGACCAAGGCGGCGTGGCGCGGCTCCCACGCTTCCACGAGCTGCCGCTCATAGTTCTCGAGTTCGCCACCTACGAGAAGCTCTTCGCGCGCCCAGCGCGATCGCTGCTCGGACGCTCGGTAATAGTCTCGAATCGCGAACTCCACGCGCCGCGGGCCGACCTCGATCCTTCGCAACTGTTTCACGAAAGGACGCTTGTCGAGTTCGGCGACGACCGTCGGTGACGGATAGGTGGACGCATAATCGACCGGCAGGGCGTCTCGCCTGAACTCCTCCCGAAGTTCATCGACCCGCTGGTCAATGGCGAGCACGGGGATGGCCGAAGGGCCTGCTCCGGAGAGGGCCTTGATCACCACGCCGAACCACCATCCTTCAAGGCGCTCTACCAGATGGTCGACCTGATCGCGCGGCGCGGCGTGAACGAGCTCGCGCGCGATCTCATCCCCGACGTCGACGATGTTGGGCGAGCCGTCGAGAACGAGGATCGCCTTCAGCATGCTTTGACGCAAATCTTCCGGCAGCGCCGAGTAGGCTTGATAGGCTGCAGCGTTCTCCTTGTTCTTGGATGAAGCAGCGGTCTTCAGGAGCAGCTGATCAGCGGCCGACTCATCCCGTTCGCGCATGCGCAAGAGCGCCGCCGCTGACCCATCTGGCGCGAACCCTGTCGTCAACAGGACGAACTTGATCCTGAAGGGCGCCTCGACGTCTTCCGTCACGCGCTTGGTCCAGATGAGCAACGTTTTCCACAGATCGACGCTGGCATCCGTCAGGTTGCCCAGCTTGCCCACATGGTGCTTGGTCTGGATAAGCTGTGTCGGCTCACCGTTGACCTCGAACCCCACATCGTCGAACTTCTCGATCGAAATCTCCAGTTGGGGCGACTTGGCGATAGCCTGAAGACCGGCGAGCAAGGCGTAGCGGCATTGAAAAAGGTAGCCAGTCGCCGAAGCGCTGGCTTCGTGCGTGCTGGCTGGCTTCATCCCTGGCTCTGGCCCCTACTCAAATGAAGATTCCTTCGGTTCGGTAATTACAGCGATCACCTTCAATGTAAGTGACCGCTCGTGCAATACAGAATGCCCAGTCCTGTCCCCCATCATTCATCTGGGGGAGTATGTCCGAGTTCCACCGCCTTCCGGCGCTGTCCCGCGCTCAGCGCGCTCCAGAAGCGATGAACCCGGCGTGTCGGCATCTGTCGCAGGTCCTCGATGTGCTGGGCGCGGCGAAGCTCGACCTGAAAGAAGGAGGGGTGGTGGTCGATCCGAAACGTCCGAAGCTTCCAGAACACCACGGCGGCATATTTGGGCGTGAGCTTCTTGTTGCGCCGGTAGTAGTCGAGCGCGCCCGACAGCACCGGGTTGACCTCCTTCGTGGCGAGCTGTTCCAGCGCACGGATGCAGGACTCCAGTTGCATCCGCTGGGTAAGTTTGGCCAGATGGCGCTTTGCCTCCTCGGGCGAAAGGCGCCGGCCATTCTCCATGACGGCGACGTCGAATTGAAGTATGCAATGTGAGCCGACCCAGAGCGCTGCCTCGGTATATGGGTTGGCGATCTCGAAGTGATATCTGAGGTCCTGCTGGCCGCACAGTTCGCATGTCTCGATCGGTGTCTCGTGGTCGACCGTGTTTTCGGTGAAGGACCACTCGGCGAAGGCGGCAGGCAGCGTGTCGGCCACCGAAAGGGGCAGAATGCTGTCGCGCACGCGCTGGCTGTAGCCTCCCACTTCTCATCAGGCCTCGTTATTTAAGCTGACTTACCTTAGCCCATTTCCTATTTAAGCCAAGTGGGCATTGCTTAAATAAGGGTGGGTTGCCATAATCGGCGCACATGGTTGATCCCGAACCCAATCAGCGGCTGGGCCGCTTTGTCGAAACCCCCGTCGCCGGCGAGACGGTGCGTGCCTTCGTGCCGCCGCCGCTCCCCCCGGCGCCGCCGATCGACGTGCTCACGCTGCTGGACCGTTTGAGCCTAGCTGAACGCGCGCTGGGCCGCCTCGACGGCATAACCATGCTTTTGCCGCGCCAGGAGCTCTTCCTCTACATGTATGTGAGGAAGGAGGCCGTCCTCTCGTCCCAGATCGAGGGAACCCAATCCACCCTTACCGACCTCCTGCGCTTCGAGACCGAGGCGCAGGCCGGGCAGCCGATCGACGACATCCGCGAAGTCTCGAACTACGTCGACGCAATGATGTATGGCCTGGAGCGGCTTGAGGACTTGCCGCTGTCGCTCCGCCTGATCCGCGAAATGCACGCACGGCTTCTGCAAAGCGGGCGGGGCGGCACCAAGAGCCCGGGCGAATTCCGGCGCTCGCAGAACTGGATCGGCGGCAGCCGACCAGGCAACGCGCTTTTCGTCCCGCCTCCAACGACGGAGTTGGATGGCTGCCTCGACGCCCTTGAACGCTTCATGCACGAGGACGAGTCTCGACTGCCGGCGCTGATCAAGGCGGGCCTCCTGCACGTCCAGTTCGAGACGATCCATCCCTTCCTGGACGGCAATGGCCGTATCGGGCGTCTGCTGGTGACGCTTTACCTTTGCGTTCACGGCGTGCTGCGAAAGCCGCTGCTCTACCTGAGCCTCTATCTGAAGACCCATCGCGCCGACTATTATAGGCTGCTTCAGGAGGTGCGCGAACACGGGGCTTGGGAGGCTTGGCTGGACTTCTTCCTGACCGGCGTTGCGGATACGGCAAACCAAGCCTTCGACGCCGCGACCCGGATCGTCGAACTGTTCAAGCACGACCGCGAACGCATCACCGGCGAGAGCGAACGCCCTGGCTCCGCGCTGCGCATCCACGATCTCCTTCAGCAGAACCCCTATCTCACCGCAAACCTGCTGGTCGAGCGAACGGGCCTGTCCGCGCCCACCGTCAACGCCGCGCTTGCCGATCTTGAACGCCTCGGCATCGTCGAGGAGGTGACCGGCCGGCGGCGCGGTCGCGTCTTCGGCTATCGCCGCTATCTCGCAATCCTCAGCGAGGGCACCGATCCCCTGCCCGCAGCCTAACCCGAGAGAAAATTGTGCGTCTAGAAAGCGTCACCCTGTCCGGCTTCCGCTGCTTCGGCCCCGACCCGATCACGGTGCCGATTGCCTCGGAGATCACCGCCGTCGTTGGTCCGAACGCGGCCGGCAAGACCGCGCTCCTCCACGCCTTGTCGAAGCTGTTCGGCGTCTCGCGCGCACAACGCACCGTGCAGCGGTCGGATTTTCATGTCGGAGCTGACGAGGACATCGATGACCGTGAGCCGAAGGACCTGTTCATTGACGTGTTGATCGGACTGCCCGAGCTGGCCGACGGCACCGCCACGCCCGAAACCATCGCACCGTCATTTCGGCACATGCAGCTCGAGCGTGCAGACAAAGCACCGGTCTGTCGCTTGCGGCTCGAAGCGCGTTGGGAGGACGACGGAACCGTCGAGGGCGAGGTGTCGCAGGAGCTGTTCTGGGTCGATACGCTCGACGACAATCCCCCGGACGACAAGCGCCACCCCGTCTCTGCGGCCGATCGCGGCCTCATCCAACTCTACTACACCCCGGCCAGTCGCGATGCCGCCGCTCAGATCCGCGCCACGACCGGAGCGCTCGCCGCGCGCCTGCTGCGCGCCATTGAATGGTCATCGGACACCGAGGACGCCGTAAAGGGCGCGAGCGAAGATCTGGCCACCGCGTTTGAGGGCGAGGCAGCAATCGCGGCGATCGCAAAGGCCCTACAGACACGCTGGTCGGACCTCCATGACGATGTCGTCGACACCAAGCCTCGGCTCAGCCTCGTTAGTCGTAGGTTTGAAGAAATCGTCAGCAAAATCGCGGTCATCTTCGACCAAGGCCCCGACGGCCAAGAACGCGGCCTGGACGCGCTGAGCGACGGCCAACAATCGCTCTTCTACTTCGCGCTGGCCGCGGCCGTTTTCGACCTTGAGCGCCAGGTCGTCGCGGGCAAGGTCGAAGGCTTTCTTGACGACCAGCTGCGTATCCCCGCACTCACGCTGTTCGCGCTGGAGGAGCCGGAAAACCACCTGTCGCCGTACTTCCTTGCCCGGATCATTCGTCAGGTCCGGTCGCTCACCGACGGCGGGGGCGCCCAGGCGATCGTCACCAGCCATTCCCCGGCGGTTCTGAGCCGGGTCAACCCGCGCGAGGTTCGCTACTGCCGCAGCGACCCGAAGACGCGCGTCTCGTCCGTCAAGAAGATCAAGATGCCGACGGGCATAGACGAGGCGGCCAAGTTCGTCCGTGGCGCCATGCTCGCCTACCCGGAACTCTACTTCGCACGCTTCGTCCTTCTCGTCGAAGGGGACTCGGAGCGGATCGTCCTCCCGCGTCTCGCCGAAGCGCTCGACCTCCTGATCGATCCTGCCTTCGTCGCGATCGTGCCGCTGGGCGGGCGCCATGTGCAGCATTTCTGGCGGTTGCTGACGCACCTTGGCATTCCACACGCGACTCTGCTCGATCTCGACCTCGGCCGTAGCGGCGGCGGCTTCGGCCGGGTGAAGACCGCGATCGAGAAACTTATCGAATTCGGCGTGCCGAAGGCTAACCTGCTCAAGATCGAAGGCGGCATGTTATCGGACGCCGATTTCGCCAAGATGCACACGTGGCAGGATGCCGATGACCGCAAGCTGCTCAAGGGATGGGTCGACTGCCTGAAGCCTCACGCCGTCTACTTCTCCGCGCCGCTCGACCTCGACCTGGCGATGATCGCGGCTTTTCCCGACGCCTATGAAGCAGTTATACCCAAGGGGGGCGGACCCAAGATGGCCGTCGATAAGGCAGCCGAAGTCGTCCTGGGCACAGCTGGACCAGGGCTCGCCCTCTACACCGGACCTTACAAGGACTACCCGGATCTGCTGCCCGCCTATCGCTACCACTTCATCACGAACAGCAAGCCGGCGACACATCTCGCGGCGCTCACCCACATCAAGACCAAGGCCTTGCGTGAGGACATGCCGCCGTTGCTTTCGGAACTTCTCAACCATATCGCCAAATGCCTGCGGCGAGACTGACCATGGCGGTGCTTGCGCGACGGGTTCGACCCGACGATTGGAAGCCGATCGGTGTCGACGCCCTCGAAGCGAACGCGATCAAGGTGGTCCGCTCCACCGACAACCGCTCGGTCATCGCCGGCCCCGGTGCGGGGAAGACCGAGCTCCTCGCACAGCGCGCCGCCTATCTTCTGCAGACCGGCATCGCGCCGCCGCCGCGGCGCATTCTCGCGATCAGCTTCAAGCGTGACGCCGCGACCAATCTCGCCGCCCGCGTCCGCCAGCGCTGCCATCGCAGCCACGCCGGCCGTCTCGATTCGATGACCTTCGACGCGTTCGCCAAAAGCCTGGTCGACCGGTTCGGCCAAGCGCTGCCCGAGCGATGGCGACCGCGACCCGACTATGAACTCATGTTCCCAAACGATACGGCCTTTCGGGGATTTCTGTTCCAGGATGTCGGTACGCCTCCGAAAGCCATAGGCAGCTACGCTGACCTCCAGGCGATCTCCATCAAGACATTCGAGCGCTCGCTGCTCGTAGGCTCACCGCTTCCCGTTCTGGGCTGGCCTGACCCGACAGTCGGCCAGTGGGCGGCGGATCGATTCTGGCAATCGTCGCTGCACGAGGGAAAGAAGACCTTTCTGTCGTTCCCGATGATCGGACGGCTCGCCGAACTGCTCCTGCGCGTCAATCCGATGGCGCGCGACGCCCTCCGTTTGACCTACTCGCACCTGTTCATGGACGAGTTCCAGGACACCACCCAGATCCAATACGATCTCGTGCGAACGATCTTCCTCGGAACCGATGCAGTGATCACTGCAGTGGGAGACAATAAGCAGCAGATCATGCGTTGGGCGATGGCGATGGACGATCCATTCTCCGCGTTCGACGCCGATTTCGGCGGCAAGCGCACGCCGCTCTACAACAACTATCGGTCGTCGCCCGAGCTCGTGCGCATCCAGCATGTCCTCGCGCAAGCGCTAGACGCTCGTGCGGTAGAGCCCGTTTCGAAGACGGCAACCACGATTGCAGGCGAAAGCTGCGCAATCTGGGACTTCTCGAGTCCCGAGATCGAAGCACAGCGGCTGGCCCGGTTCGTCGCCGGCGAAGTGAAGGCCCATGCGCTCGGCCCTCGCGACTTCGTCCTGCTCGTGCGCCAGAAGGCGGTCGACTATGCGGCCGTACTCGAGCCAGCCTTTCGAGCCGCGGGAATCCCGCTTCGCAACGAGGCCGGAACCGTCGGCGCCGTCATGTTGCAAGAGCTTCTCGCGGAAGAAGCATCAGAGCTGTTGGTCAAGGTTCTACGTCTTGCCATGACGAAACGCGCAGGTCGGCATTGGACCGAATGCCAGGAGGCGCTGGGGGCTTTGCGCGGGATTTCTCCCGAGGACGAAGCCGCCCAGGCAATATTCGCCCGCGAGCTCGACGCCCAAGCGACCCAGCTCAGCGCCGACCATCCCGAACCGCCAGCGTCCAAAGCCGATGCGCGGACCATCGTTGATGACGTCCTTTGCTTCGTCGGCCGTGAACGGCTGATCGCCGTTCATCCCGCCTATGCGCAGGGCGGGTGGTTTGAGAAGGTCGTTGAGGCCACCGCAGTGCATCTGCACGGGTCATCGGCCGACGCCGCAGATTGGACGGAGACCCTCGACACCTACGAAGGCCTGCATGCCATTCCGCTCATGACGATCCACAAGAGCAAGGGGCTCGAATACCATAGCGTCATCTTTGTCGGGCTTGATGACGGCGCCTGGTGGAGTTTTGCTGGCGACCAAATGGAGGCGACCGCCGGCTTCTTCGTCGCGTTCACGCGGGCCAAGCAGAGGGTGGTCTTCACCTACTGCGCCAAACGCGGGGCGCGCACCAAGATCGCCACCCTCTACGGCCTTCTCAGCAAGGCCGGCGTTCAGACCATCCAGATAGCCTGAAATCTCCGTCCAGCCCGAGGCACCGAGATTCAGGTTCAAGAATTGTGAGGCAGCTGCTTTCTGGCTCCAATTGCCCCGCCAAATCTACGCTGGGGCGCGGCGTCGCCGCCGCCGTTACGCTACTGTTCCGCCTTCCAGAGAGTAGGATAATGCCGAATGAAGCCATCCGGCGCGAGTTTGAGGAGGCCTTCGTAGCTGGCGCTCGGTGCCTCGTACCAGAAGGCAGATTCGCCACGTCGCGTGTATCGCTGGTCCAGTTCGGTCAACTCACCTGTCTCGGCATCGAGCCATGCAACAGAGATGTGAGCGGCGCAGCCTTGAGCGATCGGAACGCGACGAAGCTGTTGCAGGTTCGTCGCAGGCGTGAACCCGAGATCGAGATCAACGAGATGATCCAAGCCGTGCACGACCTCCCCGTTCAGCGTCCACTCAGTCCCCTGTCGAACGATGAGGTATTCGATAGGTCGGCGCCCAAGGAAACCCCGAACGTCTCCGCGCACCGTTTTCCAATCGGCGCCACATTCGACGCGATAGGCAATGCACGCCGGGCCTTCCTTACGGCGAAAGACGGCGGTTCCTTCGATACGCCAACCACTACCGCACTGCTCCAAACGGCACGCGTCGTGACCGAGCGTATCCAGCCGTCGCCAAAAGGCAGTTGCCACGATAGTCACGTTCGACCTCCGGATCGGATCATCATTGTGGTAAAGCGTAGATGTAGTGCTCATCTTCGCCAGCCGTGGCCCATCACCTCGACCTGATGCGAGCGGCACGGACAATTTCATGATTGGCGTGTGAATCGGCGTGGAAAATTGCCCCCCATCTCGGGGAGATCGGCGTCGAAAAATGACCCCCTATCCCTGAGGCTTTGATGGCCAGATCGGCGGCTTGTTCAGCTGCGGATCGAGACGGGGATGTTGGTAGTGGAGACGGTTGCGAAGATCCGGCGCGAGCACTTCGGGCGGGGCAAGGGCGTGAAGACGATCGCGCGGGAGCTTGGGCTGTCGCGCAACACGGTCCGGAAGGTGCTGAGATCCGGGGAGACAGCGTTCGAGTATGAGCGTTCCGAACAGCCTCATCCGAAGCTGGGCGCGTTCATCCCGAGGCTGGAGGCGATGCTCGATGCGAACGCGGCGGGCGCCCGCAAGGACCGGCTGACGCTGACGCGGATGGCCGATCTGTTGTCCCGGGAAGGCTATGAGGGTGGCTATGACGCCGTGCGCCGATATGCCGGTCGCTGGGCATCGGCGCGCCGCGGCGTGAGCTCGCCAGTCGAGGCGTTTGTGCCGCTGAGCTTTGCTCCGGGCGACGCCTACCAGTTCGACTGGAGCCACGACCAGGTCGAGATCGGGGGGCGGCCGCTGACGGTGAAGGTGGCGCATCTGCGGCTCTGCCACAGCCGTCGCTTCTACATCCGGGCCTATCCGCGCGAGACCCAGGAGATGGTCTTCGACGCGCACACCCGCGCCTTTGCACTGTTCGGCGGG
Organism: Bradyrhizobium sp. U87765 SZCCT0048; assembly: GCF_018131225.1. Lineage (GTDB taxonomy): Bacteria > Pseudomonadota > Alphaproteobacteria > Rhizobiales > Xanthobacteraceae > Bradyrhizobium_A. Next base: position 1,177,402 of record NZ_JAFCMM010000002.1, read on the forward strand.
GTCACGACGCGGGGGATCTACGACAACATGAAGACGGCGGTCGACGCGGTCTTCGCGGGCAAGACTCGGCGCTTCAACCGGCGCTTCGAGCAGATGTGCTCGCACTACCTGATCGAGCCGGTGGCTTGCACGCCGGCCTCGGGCTGGGAGAAGGGCCAGGTCGAGAACCAGGTGGGCTATGCCCGGGACAACATCTTCAAGCCGCGCCTGCGCTTCAAGACCCTGGAGGAGCTCAACGGCTGGCTGGAGGCCGAGTGCGAGCGCCGCGCGCGCAGCGATCGCCATCCGGAACAACGTGACCGGACGGTCTGGGAGGTCTTCGAGGCGGAGAGGCCGTTTCTGGCGCCGTTTGCCGGCCCCTTCGACGGCTTCCACCAGGTCGAGGCGGTGGCCCAGGCGACCTGCCTGATCAACTTCGATCGTAACCGCTACTCCGTGGCGGCCCGGGCCGCGCGCCGGGCGGTTCAGATCCGCGCCTATGCGGACCGGATCGTTGTGCTCTGCGACGGTGAGAAGGTGGCCGATCACCCACGCAGCCTCGGCCGCGACAGGACGGTCTATGACCCCTGGCACTACTTGCCGGTGCTGGCCCGCAAGCCAGGCGCCCTGCGCAACGGCGCGCCCTTCCGGGACTGGTCGCTGCCACCGGCCCTGACCCGATTTAGAAAGAAGCTGGGATCGGGCGACGAGGCCGACCGGCGCTTCGTGCGGGTGTTAGCCGCTGTGCTGGACGACGGGCTGGAGGCCGTCGATGAGGCGGTCCGCGAAGCCCTGGATGCTGGCGTCGCCAGTGACGAGGTGATCCTCAATATCCTGGCCCGACGACGAGAACCCCCAGGCCCCCAAGGGATCACAACATCGGAGGCCCTGAAGCTGCGTGATCCTCCGGTCGCTGACTGCGCCCGTTATGACCTACTGCGAGGCTCCCGTGCAGCGGCATGATATGATCGAGGCCTTGGGGCAGCTCGGCCTGAAGGGCATGGCTGGCGCCTTCGACGACGCGGTGACCACGGGCCTCCAGCGCAACCGGACGGCCATGGAAATCCTCGCCGATCTCCTGGCGGCGGAAACCGCCCACCGTCAGGCCGCTTCCATCCGATACCGTATGACCGCGGCCAAGCTGCCGGTGATGAAGGACCTGTCGGCCTTCCTCTTCGAAGGCTCGCCGATCAATGAGGGCCTCGTCCGATCGCTGCACGACGGCGCCTTCCTGGCCAACCGTCGCAATGTCGTGCTGGTCGGTGGGACCGGCACGGGCAAGACCCATCTGGCCATCGCCATCACCGCCAATGTTGTGCGCGCCGGCGTCCGAGGCCGCTTCTTCAATCTCGTCGACCTCGTGAACCGGCTCGAAGATGAAACCCGGCGCGGCAAGGCCGGGATGCTCGCCGCCCAACTGTCGCGGCTGGATCTCGTCGTCTTGGACGAGCTGGGCTACCTGCCGTTTGCGCAATCCGGCGGCCAGCTGCTCTTCCACCTGATCAGCAAGCTCTACGAACGGACCTCGGTGATCATCACCACCAACCTGTCCTTCGGTGAATGGCCCAGCGTCTTCGGCGACGCCAAGATGACCACGGCGTTGCTCGACCGCCTGACCCACCACTGTGACATCGTCGAAACCGGCAACGACAGCTGGCGGCTGAAGAACCGATCCTAATCCGACCGTGAGGGGTGCGCCCGTCGGCTACGCGCTGCGCTGCGCAAGGGCTCCGCGCTACGCCGCCGGGCGACTGCCAACGCCAGCGCCAGGGGGGTCAATCTTGGACGCCGATCGGGGGTCAATTTTGCAAGCCGTTTGACAATTGGCGCGAGAGCCCGTCGCTACGCGGCTCAGGGGACGGCAGTCTCGAACTGAATGTCACCGCCCAAGCTTGGGCCAAGCGCCGCCTCGGGCACATCGGCGTGGCGATCCTCTTCGGTGTAAAACCGGGAAAAGTGCTTGCCCAGGATTTCGCCCGGCGAATAGCCCTTGATCCGCTCCGCGCCTGGATTCCAGCTCGACACGCGGCCCTCGCGGTCGAGCAAGTAAATCGCGTAGTCCACAACGCTTTGGACGAGCACCTCGTAAGCAATTTTTGGGGCCGAACTTGCTTTTCATCGCACTGAAAGCTTATCGCCCAGGGAGGGCAACCCGCAACGTTCGGACCAAAAGCAGACCGACCTTCTTCCTACGCCGATACCACTGCAGCCGCGACCCTGAAACCGCCCCGCGTCCCCCACCCGCTGGTCGTCCCAGAACCTCGCATTCGCGCGCGAGGTGCTTCAATTTCCCGGACCGGGCGCTCCTCCTCCCTCGCGAAATATTCTCGCGCGCGACCGCCAGGGGAGACGCACCCGTCAATCGCACCGCCGTACCGCAGAGTCAGTTCAACAACCATGTTCAGAGATATGGCGTTCCAGCGCGAGCCGGGCGCCCTCCGATTCAACCCGCGCCTCGTCGACACGCCGTTGCAGTCGGTCGTATTCCTCCTTTGCAGACGTCGCCAACTTGCCTTGAAAAACCGTCACAGCGCGTGAAAAACTGGCCGTTTTTGCTTCGTAATCAATGACCAGGCGCGCCTTTTCTTTGCAGTCCATCGTTTGCTCTTCGCGCTCTTCGCCGACCTCAGATGTCAGACTCCGGCTTTCCGTTTCGCGCTCTCGCCGCCACTTCGCTTTTGATGCGATTGAGCAGAAGCGAGTGATCGTAGGGCTTCGACAACAGCGGGCCGTCCTCGCAGAGGTCCTGCGCCTTGGCGGCCGCCTTCTGGACGGTGCCGGCGAGAATGATCTTTGCGTCGATACCGTTCGACCGCATCCAACGCGCAAGACCGAAGCCATCGATCTTGCCGGGGCTGCTCACGTCGGCCAGCACGATGCCGATGGCAGCGCTGCCCGTGGTCAGCACCTCAACCGCTTCATCGGTATTCAGGGCTTCAACCACCTTATAGCCGCAGTCGCGCAAATATTCAGCGAGCGGCTTCCGCACGAGCACGTCGTTCTCCACCAACAGGATATGGGGACTAGTCATACCGCTTCACTGTTCGACGTGAAACCGCCCCCCGCGTCGTCCAGAATGGCACGGATTTTCTGAGCCACGTCGCCAAGTACATAGGGCTTCGTCATCAGCGGCGTTCCGTCGATCTCGCCCGGCAGCAGATGCCCAGACGTCAGGATCACCGGGATATGCGGGTAGAGAAGCCGCACCTGCTGGGAAAGGCCTATGCCATCCAGCGACCCTGGCATGCGCACATCCGAGAAGACCAGCCCTACATCGTTATGTGACCGCAGGTATTCCAGAGCTTCGTCGGCTGTACCAGCCTCGATGACATGGAAGCCACAGTCTCTCAGGTAGTCGCATATGACATACCTTACCAAAATCTCGTCTTCAACGACGAGTATCGACGTGCGTTCTTCTTCCGAGTCGGATGCAGGCTCGATCATCTCACCCCCTTTCCGACACAATGCCCAAGCTGGTCCCAGGTTCCTGGAGCGGCACGAGCCGGGCGCCGTAGCGCGCCTCGGCGCACAAAAAGGACGGACTGGCCGACGGAGCGCGTGACCGGTAGGAGTGATCAGGGTGGGGCAGGCAGATGCAGGAAACTCTCGTGCAACACCTCCGCAGCATGGGCGGAAATTTCTGCGCATCGGCAGAACGATTCGACGGGACTGACGGGGGCCGCACCGACGAGCATGTGTTCCAAAATCTCCATTGGGGATTGGAACTGTTGCTGAAGGCCTACCTTCACCATCGCGGGTGGACGGATGCGCGCTGCATCGCAGATGTCCGACACGATCTCGGCAAGGCGCTCGCCGCGTGCGAGCGGGAGGGGCTCGAGGGTATCGACCCCGAGATTCGCGCCTTCCTGCAAGCCCTCAGCCCTTTTTCGCGTGTCCATCGTGTGGCCGAGTTCGTGGAGGCGGGCGCCGCCGGCTGGACTGCGGCGGACGCGATCACGGTGAGCACCCGCCTTCGGAAAGCACTCGCCAGCGGCTTTTGGGTGGAGGGCGGCGAGGGATGAAGCCTTTCCCCGGGCCAGCCCGTGCTCTCACCGAACCCCATCTGCGGGCGGCACCCCGGAGGCCGTGCTGAAACTCCGCGTCGGAGCGAGGCACGGCGACGCGCCCTGCAAGACACGACTTTGGCGCTGTCCAACCCTACTTTGGTTCACTGGACAAAAGGGAGCCGGGTCAGGAGAGAGATTTGTCTGATGAGAGCGAAGGTATACTAACCAGAGTCAAGCGCTGGGCGCGACGGATCAAGCGGGACGTCGAGGCGCTCTGGATTGCGGCGCGTGATCCTCGCGTTCCTTGGTATGCCAAGGCGGTCTGCGCCGCGATCGCAGCGTATGCGCTTTCACCGATCGACCTGATCCCCGACTTCATCCCCGTGCTCGGTTATCTGGACGAGATCGTCCTGTTGCCGCTGGCGATCCTCCTTGCTGTGCGCCTGGTCCCACCTCAACTCATGGCCGAGTTTCGCGCGAAGGCCGACTCGCGAGCGGACCGTCCTGTCAGCTGGGTGGCAGCCGCGTCCATCGTCATCCTCTGGATCGCGGCCGCGATCCTGCTGCTCTGGCTGTTTTGGTCGAGGCCTATGACAGGCTAGAGCGCCGCGTTTTCCGCGCATCCTGCCCCGCAAGGCGCCCATAAGAGGATGAGGGCAGCGGCTATCGCCGTGACGGGTTGAGGGTCGAGAGAGAGGCTCCCGGCCGGCTCGTCATGGAGATGAGTCATGACCGAAGTTGAAGTCCTGGATACCCGCCCCGATGCGCGTGGCGGCTACAAGGTCGATGTCAGTCGAGGTGAGCGAATCGGCCGCGTGTCGTCCGAGTGGTTCAACCGACCGGCCGACGAACGCTACCTATCACTGTCCGAGCTGATGGCGTCGGTGAAAGGGCGGGCCGCGCGCAGTCGCACCCGCACCGTCGAGAGCGCCGCCGTTCGCGTCGAAGCCAGCCGCGACAATGCCGAGCGGCTCGACCTGGTGCTGCCCGGCTCCGAGGCGCCGGTCGCCCCCACGCACTGGAGCTTCGGCCAACTCGCCGCGCTGGTCGGCGCGCCGGCCGCCTATCTGCGCCAACTTCCGGCGCCGCTGGCGGGCATCAACCTACAATACGGCCTCACCTCGCACCGCGCCGAGCAGGTCAAGACTCTCGAGACCGACGATGGACGCGTCGAACTGCGCGCCGTCACCGGCCCGGACTATGGCCGCATCTTCGACCACGAGCTGGTCGCCGCGGTGCAGCGCATCGCCGGCAACGGCACCGGCGACACCCGCTGGAAGGTGCCAGGCGTGCTCGATTGGTCGACCGGCTTCTACAATCCGCGAGTGGACATCACCCAGGACACGACGACGCTCTACGCCAGCGACCGAGACGTGTTCCTCTTCCTGGTCGACGACCTCAACCCGATCGAAGCCGGGCGCCTGCCCGACGGCTCGCCTGATCTCTATTTCCGGGGCTTCTACTGCTGGAACTCGGAGGTCGGCGCGAAGACGCTCGGGATGGCCAGCTTCTATCTCCGCGCCGTTTGCCAGAACCGCAATCTCTGGGGCGTCGAAGACTTCGAGGAGATCACGATCCGGCACTCCAAATATGCCGCTTCCCGTTTCGCTCACGAGGCGGCGCCGGCGCTGACGCGCTTCGCGAACTCTTCACCGGCGCCTTTCATCAATGGCATCAAGGCCGCCCGGGCGCAGATCGTCGCCCGCACGGACGAGGACCGGACCGACTTCCTGCGCAAGCGTGGATTCGGCAAGGCCGAAACCGCCAAGATCATCGAGGCGGTGCTCGTCGAGGAGGGCCGCGCGCCGACCAGCGTCTTCGACTTCGTCCAGGGCATCACCGCTGTCGCCCGCGACAAGCCGCACCAGGACGCGCGGCTGGATCTCGAAGCCCGGGCAAAGAAGCTCCTCGACCGCGCGGCCTGACTCCTGCCGAGCCGTGGAATCGGCTTTGCCGGTTCGCGGCTCTCCGGCTCTGCGCTTTTCCTGATCCACGTTTCTGCGGCGTCGCTCTCTTCAGAGGAAGAGGGCGGCGCTGCGCTTCGTGACGGGTAGGAGGCCGAGAGAGAGGCTCCCGGCCGCCCGTCGTGGAGTGAAGACCATGGCCCAAGCGGCATCGAAGAAGATTACCCTGTCGTCCTCGCGCGACATCCCCCTCAACAAGCTCGTGCTCTCCCAGTCGAACGTCCGGCGCGTCAAGGCCGGCGTCTCGATCGAGGAGCTCGCCGAGGACATCGCCCGGCGCGGCCTGCTGCAGGGCCTGTCGGTTCGCCCCATCGTCGGCGAGGACGGGACCGAGACTGGCATCTACGAGATTCCGGCCGGCGGTCGGCGGTTCCGGGCGCTGGAGCTTTTGGTCAAGCAGAAGCGCCTCGCCAAAACTGCCCCCGTGCCCTGCGTCGTGCGCGACGACGGCATCGCCGAGGAAGACAGCCTCGCCGAGAACGTCCAGCGCGCGCCGCTGCACCCGCTCGACCAGTTCCGGGCCTTCCAGGCGCTGCGCGAGAAGGGCCAGTCCGAGGAGGATATCGCGGCGGCGTTCTTCGTGCCGGTCGCGGTCGTCAAGCAGCGGTTGAAGCTCGCTTCGGTGTCGCCGCGCCTGCTCGACGTCTATGCCGAGGACGGCATGACGCTGGACCAGCTGATGGCCTTCACCGTCTCGGGCGATCATGAGCGCCAGGAGCAGGTGTTCGAACGACTGACGCAAGGCTACGACAAGCAGCCCTACGTGATCCGGCGCATGCTGACCGAGCACGCCGTCCGCGCCTCCGACAAGCGGGCGCAGTTCGTCGGGATCGACGCCTATGTCGAGGCCGGCGGCACGGTCCTGCGCGACCTGTTCCAGGCCGACGATGGCGGCTGGCTGCAGGATGTCAGCCTGCTCGACATGATGGTGACGGAGAAGCTCCGGGAAGCAGCGGCCGAGGTAGAGGCCGAGGGCTGGAAGTGGACCGAGGTCGCGACTTCGTTCCCCTACGGCCATGTGTTCGGCCTTCGTCAGCTGCGCGGCGAGGAGGTCCCCATTACCGAGCAGGAGGAAGCCGCGCGTGCCGCGCTCCAGGCCGAGCTCGATGGACTGGAGGCCGAATACGCCGAGGCGGACGAGCTGCCCGAAGAGGTGGACGCACGCCTGGGCGAGATCGAGACCGCGCTGGAGGCCCTCGATCAGCGGCCGGTCCGGTTCGACGTCGACGAGATCGGGCGCGCCGGCGCCTTCGTGAGCATCGACGCCGGCGGCGGTCTGCGGATCGAGCGCGGGTTCGTCCGGCCGGAGGACGAGCTGCCGATCGAGCCGGAGGCGGACAGCGCCACCGGCGAACTGACCGGCGATGGCGAGGAGACGCGGACCGTCGCAGCTCAGGTCGACGACGATGGCACGGCCGTTCAGGTCGGACCCGTCGAGGAGCCGGAGGAGGATGAGGGCCTGAAGCCCATTCCCGACCGGCTGATGGCGGAACTCACCGCGCATCGCACGATCGCGCTGCGCCACGCGCTCGGCGAGAACCCGGACGTGGCGTTCCTGGCGGCGCTGCACGCGCTCTGCATCCGCGTGTTCTACCGCTACGCGCTCGACACCTGCCTGGAGCTCGACCTGAAGAGCGCCGGCTTCGCCGCTCAGGCGCCCGGGCTCGCCGATACGCCGTCGGCCCGCGCGCTCGATGTGCGGCATCAGGCCTGGGCCAACACCCTCCCGAAGGAGCCGGAAGAGCTCTGGGACGCGCTCGACGGCTTCGATGCGGACAGCCGGCAGGCGCTGTTCGCGCACTGCGTCGCGCTGTCGGTCAACGCCGTGATCGAGCCCTACAATCGCCGGCCGCGGGCGATCCTTCATGCCGACCGGCTCGCGCAGGCGGTCGATCTCGACATGGCGGGCGCCGGCTGGACCCCGACCGTGGACGGTTTCCTCGGCCGGCTCACCAAGGCGCGCATCCTCGCCGCCGTGCGCGAGGCGAAGGGCGACCGGGCCGGTGACCGCATCGAGCATATGAAGAAGGGCGACATGGCGGAGGCCGCCGCGCAGATCCTCGCGGGCTCGGGCTGGCTGCCGGAGCCGCTGCGCACGCCTGGGCGGGCGATCGGCACCGTCGCTGCGGAGACGGCCGACGCCGGCGACGCGGCAATCACGGCGCCGGCCCCGGTCGAGACCGCCGACACCGATGTCGTCGAAGAGACGGCGGAGGACGGCGGCGAAACGGCTATGGGCGAGTTCGATCCCGTCGACGATGATGAGGAAGCCGAGGCCAACGTCCCCCACGCCGTCGCGGCCGAATAACGTTCGTCAACAAACCCGTCTCCACCTCAGGCCCGCCGGCGACGGCGGGCCTTCTTTTTCTGGGGTCGCCTTATGCCGAAAACCGCATCAGACCTCGCGCAGCGTCTCGGCCGTCAGGCGGAAGCGGTCTGCCGCCATTACCTTTCCGCCGGACGCCGCGAGGGCCGCTACTGGCTGGTCGGCGACGCACGCAACACGCCCGGCCGATCGATGTTCGTCCGGCTGAAAGGCTCCGAGTCCGGCAAGGGCGCGGCCGGCAAATGGACCGACGCGGCCACGGGCGAGCATGGCGACCTGCTCGACGTGATCCGCGAAAGCTGTGGCCTCATCGATTTCAAGGACGTCACCGATGAGGCGCGGCGCTTCCTCAGCCTGCCGCATCCTGAGCCTCACCCTGATCAGCGGTCCTCGCGCCAGGCAGCCGCTCCGACCGGATCGCCGGAGGCGGCACGGCGGCTGGTCGCCATGTCGCAGCCGATCTCGGGCACTCTCGCCGAAACGTATCTCCGCAAACGCGGCATTACGGCTTTGCACGCAAGCGGGTCGCTGCGCTTCCACCCTCGCTGCTACTATCGCCCCGACGAGCATTCTCCGACCCAGACGTGGCCGGCAATGATCGCGGTCGTCACCGACCTTAACGGCAGGATCACCGGGGCGCACCGCACCTATCTCGCGCCCCCTGGCATGGATTCGAGCGCAGACGGCAAGGCGACGATCGACACGCCGAGGCGGGCGATGGGCGACCTCCTCGGACACGCCGTACGGTTCGGCGTGGCGGGCCAGGTGATGGCGGCCGGCGAAGGCATTGAGACCATGCTTTCTTTGAGGCAAGTCCTGCCCGCCATGCCCGTGGCGGCGGCGCTCTCTGCCGCGCACCTTGCCGCCCTCCTCTTCCCGGACACGCTGCGCCGGCTCTACATCGCGCGCGACGACGATCCGGCAGGCGACGGCGCGATGGCGACCTTGACCGAACGCGCGCATGCGGTCGGCATCGAGGCGATCGTGCTGTCGCCGAGCCTTGAGGACTTCAACGAAGACTTGCGCATCCTGGGCCAGGATAGCCTTCGGGCAGCCTTGCGGGTGCAGATCGCGGCGCAGGACGTCGCGCGCTTTATGCAGTTGGCGGCATAGGCCGAGAAGGGATGTGGCAGGCAATCCGCTCTCCGCCTCGCTCAGATGCTTTCCCGTGTCGGGGAGGACCGCGCCCCGGCCTTCGAGAGGGCGATCGGCCGGCAACCGGGCCGGACCGGCAATGTCTGCAGCCGACTATTTTCCGGCGCGGCCCCGTTGGGCCGCTTTCCATCGCGAAACAAAATAGCCGGCCTCCGCCATCCTCCGCTGACGCTTCGGCCCTGCGCTTCGCTGCGGGTGCAGGTCCGGTCCGCTCGCCAGCTTTCGTCGCCATGAAGGCCGCGAGGGTCGCGGTCACGACCGACGGAGCATCCCATGAGCGAGCATCACGACCACGAACCGGACCACGCCGCATCTCCCACCGACCATGTCCTCAGCGAACTTCAGCTCTATGGCTACCGTCCCTTCGCGGACGACCCCGACCCGAGGGAACTGCCCGATGGCAACCAGGTGGCAGGCGCCATCGCGGACATCTTCGACGCCCTGATCTCGACGCTCGAAGACACCCGCCTCGAGCCGGACCTCGACGACCTCCTCTGGTCGACGGTCAACCTCTTCCACCGCGCCACCCAGCGGATCGAGCGCGAACTGGACGACAACGAGCAGGCGCAGCGCCGCTCGCAGCGCGAGCAGGACGGCAGCGAGGTGAAGTCGGTCGAGTTGGAACGCCTCATTGCCGAAGGGCAGACGCTGATCGAGCGGCGCGACGCCTTCGAACTGATGCGCGACGAGGCCGCCGAGCAGTTCGAGCGCCAAACTCGCTCATCGTGGAGACCCCGCAGCGGATCGATGGTCAACCACCGCCACCTGACCTCGGCGATGATCGACAGCCGTGACTTCCTCGCGGCGAAGAAGCGGGCCGAGACGCAGGTCATGCTGCCGGCTGGCCCGAAGATCGCCTTCACCGGCGGACTGGACTTCAACGATCACCGTCTGATCTGGGCCAAGCTCGATCAGGTCCACGCCAAGCACCCCGACATGGTGCTGTTGCACGGCGGTTCGCCCAAGGGCGCCGAACGCATCGCATCCCGTTGGGCGGACCATCGCAAGGTGCCGCAGGTGGCGTTCAAGCCCGACTGGACCAGGCACGCCAAGGCCGCGCCCTTCAAGCGTAACGATCAGATGCTGGACGTGCTGCCGATCGGGGTCATGCGTTTTCCCGGCACGGGCATCCAGGACAACCTCGCCGACAAGGCGAAGAAGCTCGGCATCCCGGTTTGGCACTTCGGAGCCGGGGCGAGTTAGCCCCGGACTTCCGCAAAACCATCTATTTTTGTTAGGATTTGCCAATGTCCGACGATCCTATCATGACCGAGATCCAAGCAGCCATCACGACCTTACAAGGTGGTGCACGAGCCGAAGCGCGCCAAGCGTTCGTGGATATCTGGGATAAAATTGAGCGCGATCCAAGACCCCTCCATGAGTGCACACTGGCGCATTTCATGGCCGATGCGCAGGACAACCTGCAGGATGAGCTGGCATGGGACCAGCGAGCGCTGGCTGCAGCGCTGCGCTGCACCGACGCCGAAGCCAAAGGACATCACGACAGCCTATCTATTGCGGCTTTCATGCCGTCGTTGCACCTCAACCTCGGCGACGATTATTTGCGCCTAGGAGACAGAGCGGCTTGCCAGCGCCATCTCGCGGCAGGAATGGCCGCCACCGCAGATCTGCCCGACACCCCGTATGCGAGCATGATTCGCGGCGGCCTGGATCGTCTGGCCGAGCGTCTCAATTCGGTGCCGTAGGACCGCTCCGTTTCAGGCCGCGCACTGTTGCATTCTCCTGCGGGCTCATGACAAGGGCGAAGTCCGGCCCGTATCCAGAACAACCATCGAACCACCCATCGCCGGCCACCATCTCCCGCTTTGCTGCGCTGATCCTTGGTCCGACCGATCGATTGACGCCATCAACCAATAATATGTGGAACGGCCCGCGTAGCAAGAGCTCTCAGCATTCGACTCATCCATGGGACGGTGCGATCAGGCATATCTAAAGATTAGCACCGTCCACGTCTTGAATTACCAGGGCATCGAGATCGATCGAAGGCACGCACCGTAGGTTAATGAACGCAATATCAGCACCATCTGGACCCTTGCCATAACCAAACGCCTCACAACCACATGTCGAACAGAACCGGTGAGCAATGGCATGTTTATTGAAGAAATAATCCGTAAGCACCTCTTCTCCCTGAAGGATCATTAGACTGCCTGATGGCACAAAGGATAGCAAAAACCCCTTCCTTCGACAGTGCGAACAGTTACACCTGACCGCATTCGCTGGAAGGTCTTCGTTAACTCGGAATGCTACCTTCCCACAGTGACAGCTGCCTTCGTAAGCCATGCAGCGCCTCCATACAGCTTGCTACGTAAAGCCAGTTAACAACACGAACGCCCCCTTGGGTGCCTGCCGCGACAACCCGGCCGGGGAGCCACGTAATGGCCACTCGTCAAAGGAGCTGGCACCTAAACCATTGGTCGCAAGACTCCGATTTGCCCCTGGCGTGCATCTGATTGGAAGCAAAGGGGCCTGCGAGCTGCGTCCAACCTACCTTCTAGGCTCATAGCGCAGAGCCACGGCGCCGGAGCTCAGCTCAATCCGATCGACGAGTTTCAAGTCTATGACCTTTGAGAGGCCGGCGAACAAGCTGGGGCCACGCCCCACAATAATGGGCTGGACCACGAACTCATACTCGTCGATCAGGCCCAGCTCCGCCAACGCCATTGGGAGCCTGACGCCACCGGTGAACACCGCCTTCCCGGGTTCTTGTTTAAGCGCCTGGACGGCCTCGGCCAAATCGCCACGGACCAGCTCCGCGTTCCAATCGACCTCGCCGAGCGTGCTGGAAACGACGTACTTCTTCATCGCATCAATGGTCCGTGCGAACGGGTCCGTCCACTCGGGCATTGTCAAGGTCCGCGTCTCCAGCCGCCACGCTTCCTCCATCATCTGGTAGGTGACGCGACCAAAGAGCAGCGCATCGGCGCGGCCCATGCTCGCTATGGCATGGTGATGTGTTGCACGCAGCGCCTCCTCCAGAAGCACCGCGTCCGTAGAGCCGGCGCTATGGTCGACACAACCGTCGATCGTCACGTTGATGGAGTAGAGAAGGGGTCGCACTATGGACGTTGCTCCTTTGTTGCTCTTGCTGAGATAGCCAGGTCGAATTTTTGCAGCTGGCTGGTCAATCCAAGGATTGCGCCGCTTGTCATCTCGGGGTCCGGATGACGATCCGCCGTAAGGACCATCCGGACACGCCCGGCTTCGACGCTCATCTCGACCAGCATGTCATACGGATACGTCTCGACGCCGGGGACGAAGTCCATGTCGAAGCGGATGCGCAGTCGCCGGTGGCGCACTATCTCCACGAGCCGACCGCTCACCCGCGCGGTCTGCCGCATGTCGAGGTTTGCCAGGTAGGCGACCTGCTCGGCACCCACCGCGGTCATCACATAATCAAAGGCGCCGCCGACCCGCAGCTGAAGGGCCGTCATCTCGACGCGCATTCCCTCGGGTGCGAACCACTCCTCCAGCCCTTCTTTCGTGGTCCAAAGCGCCCAGACGTCCTCGATCGATGCGTCATAGATCCGCTCGAACCTGATGGGACCCGCGGCCCGCTCGCTGCGGTGCGCCATCACTTCTCACCCTCGGATTGCCGCGCGCTCCCCCGTCGCGCCAGAGCTGCATCGAAACGATCGAGCCGGCCCTCCCAAAGCCTGCGATAGCTTCGAACCCAGTCGTCGATCGCATGGAACGGCTCAGGTCGGAGCGAGTAGAGGCGCCTTGCCCCATCGGGCCTCATGACGACGAATCCCGCTTCCCCGAGGATTCTCAGGTGCCGCGAAACGCCGGACTGATCGATGTCCACGGCACGAACGAGGTCGCCCACCGCCTGTTCCCCGGCTGCTAGCGCTTCGACGATACGAAGCCGCGTCGGGTCGGCCAATGTCTGGAAAACGCTTTGTTGCATCATGATGCATATGTATGTCGGTGCATATCGAGCGTCAAGCCGCCTGCCCACGGCCGGGACCATGGGCGTTGGCGCCCAGCCTCAACTCCGCTTCTGACGGGGGTAACCGCAGCCCTTCGTCACGGGTCGAGAGGCAGGTGCCGGCCGAACAGCGATCCGCGAGGCTATGTCCTGACCAACCAATAAAGATCGAGGCGCGTCGTACTGGAGAATCCAGCCAAGCCTCCGGTCCAGACGTCGGACCAGCCCCCTTGTCCTTGCGCTGATCCTTGGTCCGGCCGAGGGCCTGACGCCATCAACCCGTAAAGGGTCGGCTATGCGCGCATGCCGCCGCTGCGGCTTCGCCTGCGCGGTGATTGCGGCCTTCGCCCGGACACATCGGGCGCCTGTCACGCGGGGGATGGTCCCCCGCCTCCAGACAGGAGCCGGAACGATGTCCCTCAACCAAGCGCACGCCTTCGCCTTCAGCCTCGCCACGACGCTGATGGTCACCATCGTGATCTTCCAGGCCGGTGACGGCAGCCTCTCCGTCGTTCCCGCCAACGAATATGACGGCGACGCCGCGGCTATCGTCCACGAAGTAGATCCCTTCGCGCTCTAAGCACGATCGGCTCCGCGGAGCGAAGATCCTGCCGGATTTCCGCTCCCGCGCTTGCTCTCTTTCGGCTATATTTCGATCTGCGCCGTGGCGGTGGTGGAAGGCGCGACCCGCAGGCTATTGCATGGAGCACCACCATGGTTATCGGCATCCTCCTCAGCATCGCAACCATCGGCATCTTGTGCTGGCTGCTCTTCACCCTCGCCATCTACGCGCTGCCCCTGTTTGCCGGCGTCGTCGCCGGCAGCTGGGCCTATGAGATGGGCGCAGGCTGGCCCGGCGGCATCCTGGTCGGCCTCATAACCGCCGGGCTGACGCTCGGGCTCGGCCAATTCCTCTTCACCATCACCCGCCCGGCTTGGCTGCGGCTGGCCGTCGGGCTGGTCTTTGCAGCGCCTGCGGCGCTGGCCGGCTATCACGCCGTCCACGGGATCGTGAAACACGCGGTGCCCTCGGAGACTTGGCAGATGCTGTTCTCCGCAATCGGAGCCGTCGCCGTCGGCGTGACGGCCTGGGTCCGGATCGCTGCCGCAGCTCCCGCCCAGTCGGGCGAGAGGCTCGCGGGGGCGTAATACCCATCTGAGGGATGCAGCGGCGGGACCAGACCCTGGTTCAGCGCACCTCCTCGACCAGAGGACGGTCGGGGAGCGGGTGGCTCGAAGCGTCCAGTCCAGCCGAGAGCCGCGCCGTTCGAGGGCTTGCGACGGGGTCGGCGCGGACGCACGCATTGATGAAGACGCGAGCAGCAGCGTCCCCGCCCAGAAGCGGGCTTCGGGGACCGCGCGAGCGTCGTACGCACGCCAAGTTGATGACGATCGCCATCTGTCCGGAGCCGGGCTTTGCGGGCGGCGACAGATCGCTAGGTCTCCGTTGACCCATTGCCTGTTGCGAGCGCACCGACACGGCCTCTTCGATGGGTGTATCTGGCCGAAGGACGGCTTCGCCTCAATCGCCTAAGGCGCAACAGCGCCGTCAAGACTTTCTTCCCCTGCCGGCTGCGCCGTCATTCCTCGCGCACCAAGAAAGTCCCTCCTTTGCTGTCTGAAGCCCTGCGGGTGCGCCGTCGATTGCCTCCGGCCGGGCGATCACCATCGAGGCCGCAATGGTGCGGGCTCGACAGGCAAATCCAAAGGAGACTTCCCATGGCGACCATCGGCACCTTCAAGAAGACCGGCTCGAACGAGTACACCGGCGAAATCGTCACCCTCAGCGTCCAGACCAAGAACGTCCGCATCGTCCCCGAAGCCCGCGCCAGCGGCGAGAACGCCCCCAGCCACCGGGTCTTCGTCGGCCGCGCCGAGATCGGCGCCGCCTGGTCGAAGCGCTCCAACGAGGGCCGCGACTATCTCGGTCTCAAGCTGGACGATCCGAGCTTCACCGCTCCGATCTACGCCAACCTCTTCGACGACGAGGAAGGCGAAGGCTTCAGCCTCATCTGGTCCCGCCCCAGCCGCCGCAACGGCGACTGAGGCCCCAGCGAATGCCCCGCCCGGCAAAACCGGGCGGGGCGATCTTTCAGCTCTCCGGCACCTTTGGCTTTGCCGTACGGCCATCGATTCAGCTGGAAGGGAGATGCGCTCCAAAGGCAGCCGCGAGTGCCGCCTCCAGCTCGTCGAGCCGATAGGGCTTCCGCAACAATCTCAGGCCCTCTGCGTCGCCATCCCGCTGGCCGTCGCTAAACCCGCTCGTGAGCACGACGGGCAGGCCCGGACGGCGGCGCGCGAGTTCGCGGGCGAGTTCAATGCCGCTCATGCCGCCCGGCATCACCACGTCGGAGAACACCAGATCGGCGGCGTGGCCGTTCTCCAGTTGCGCGAGCGCGGACGGCGCGCTCTCCGCCCGGCGAACCGTGAAGCCGAGCCCCTCCAGCATCTGGCCGGCCAGCTCCGCGACCTCGTCATTGTCTTCAACTAGGAGAATCCGGCGCTCGCCCTTCGGGCCTGGTACCTGTATTGCGGGTGCACTCGCCTCGACAGCCGCCGCGAGCGGAAGGCTGCTGGCGCGCGGCAGGTGTAGGATGATCCTCGTCCCCTCCCAGAGACGGCTCCGCACCTTCACATGTCCCCCCGACTGCTTGGCGAAGCCGTAGACCTGGCTGAGGCCGAGCCCGGTGCCGCTCCCGACCTCTTTGGTCGTGAAGAAGGGATCGAAGATCCGATCCAAGATGTCAGGTGCTATTCCGATGCCGGTGTCACGAACTTCGATCCGCACGAATTCGCCGGCCAGACGACTTTCGCCACGGCCGTCCAGTCGCGCATTGCCAGCGAAGATCGTCACGGTCCCGCCCTGCGACATGGCATCCCGCGCGTTGACGACCGTGTTGAGGATGGCAAGCTCGAGCTGCGTCTGGTCCGCCATCACCGGCCAGAGGTCTTCCGCAAGCTCGATCTCGAGCGCGATATCCTCGCGCAGAGCCCCTGCCATCAGGATGCGCATGTCATCGAAGCGAGCACGCAAGTCGATCGCCTCGGGCGCCAACGACATGCGTCGCGAGAAGGCAAGCATCTGGCGCGTCAACGACGCGCCGCGCGTGACGGCCTGGCGCATGCCGGAGACAATCCGCTCGCGGCGCTCCGGGTCGGGAGCCCGCCCCAACATGTCCAGCCCGCCAGAGACCACCATCAGAAGATTGTTGAAGTCATGGGCGACGCCGCCCGTGAGCTGGCCGATCGCCTCCATCTTCTGCGCCTGCCGGAGCGCCCGCTCGGCCTCCTGCCGCTGCTCCATTTCCGCCGCCAGCCTGCGGTTCGCCTCTTCCAGCTCCACGGTGCGTTCGCGAACGCGCTCTTCGAGCGTTTCGTTGAGGCCGCGCAATTCCTGCTCCTGCGCCCGCAACCGCGCCTCGACACGCTCCCGCTCGCGCAAATGGTCGCGCACCTGATATTGCCGCCGTCGCGCCCGGAGCGCCGAATGCAGGGTGCTGACCAGCGTTGCAGAGCGAAGCGGCCGCTCCAGCAGCACCAGATTGCCGAAGCCTGCGAAGTGTTCACTGCCGCGGCCGAACCCGGCGCTGCCGCGCGAGCCACTGGCCGTCACCACCAGGATCGGCGGCTCCGACCACGCGGGCTGCCGCGCAAGACAAGCCTGCAGCATGGACATCGCGGTCGGTGGCGAGACCTCCTCCTCGACGACCACCACTGCCCCGGCCCCTTCGTCCACTCCCCGGCATAGATCGGCGAGCGTGGCGACGGTCTGGGTCGCAAGTCCTGCTCGCTCCAAGATCGCCGCGACCGTGGGACCGTCCCGACGCGACGGCGCCAGGATCAGCACGCGCTCGTCACGTTCTTCAGCGCCCGGGATTTGCGTCATCGCGGGCGTCCGGAAGGGCCTCGGGACTTCCGACAAATCTGGGCGCGCCCGACAGGACCCCACGGAAGGAACGAATCGGCGGACCGACGCTGACGCCCTCGCCAGATATCAGACGATATTCGCGAATCGTCGTCTCGTGCCGGCCGCTGCGGCTCTTCAAGACTGATATCGCCTTGCGGACCTCGCCTTCAGCCTCGAAGTAACGCAGCAGGACGATGCCGTCGGCGAGGAAGCTGAGATCGATCGGCGCCGCCACGTCGCCGACCATGCCGTGCTGGGCCATGATCAGGATAGTGACCACCCCTTGATTCCCGAGATACGCCAGCAGCTCGTGCATATGCAGGATGAGCGCCTGCTCCTCCGGCATCGACGCCATATAGCTGTTGAGGCTGTCGATCACGACCAGCTTCGCGCCCGCCTCGACGTTGCGCTTCACCTTGTCGACGAACTCGCCCGGTGACAGCGTCACCGGGTTGATCTGCTCCCAGACAAGCGTTCCGCTCTCTCTCGCCGCCTCGATCTCCATGCCGAGCCCTGCGGCTCGCGCCTCGGCGGTGCGGTAGTTCTCGTCGAAAGCGAAGAACGCCACCCGCTGCTCCTGGCGCGCCGCCGCCATCGTGTATTGCAGCGCGAGCGACGACTTGCCGACGCCCGACGGACCGATCAGGAGCGTGCTGGTCCCACGTTGAAGCCCTCCGCCGAGCATCTCATCGAGCGGCCCGACATCGCTCCGCAGCACATCTGCCGTGAACTCGGTCCGATGCTCGGCCGCGATCAGGCTCGGGTACACCAAAATACCGCCCTTGCAGATTGCATAGTCATGATAGCCGGTGCGGTAATCGACACCGCGCAGCTTGGCGACGCACATGCGGCGGCGGAAGACGCCGTATTGCATCCGCCGCTGCTCGAGGGTGACGACGCCATGGACGATGCTGTGCAACTGAAGACCTTGCGCGTTGTCGGTGAGATCATCGAGCGCCAGGACGGTGCATTGCTGATCCGCGAAGAAACGCTTCAAGGTCAGCAGCTGGCGGCGGTAGCTTAAAGAGTCGAGCGCGAGGAGACGCAATTCGGTCAGGGCATCGATGACCAGGCGGTCCGGCCGGAGCGCTTTCACCTTGTCGATGATCAAACCGACGGTGTGGTCGAGTTCGACCTCGGCGGCGTGGATGATGCCCTGCTGCTGCTCCGGATCGGCTTCCAGCGGCGCGACCTCCAGGATGGTCAAGCCATTCAGGTCGAGGCTGTGGCTGAGTGCGGTGGCGCGCAGCTCGCGCTCGGTTTCCGACAGCGTGATGTAGAGGCATCGCTCGCCCGACCGGACGCCTTCTAGGAGGAACTGCAGCGCGAGCGTGGTCTTGCCGGAACCCGGGGTGCCCTCGACCAGGTACATGTGTTCGCGCGCCAACCCGCCATGCACGACAGAATCGAAACCGGCGATGCCACTCGCGGCCAAGCTATCCAGTTGCGGTCGGTCTTCCACGGTCGACGCTCCCCGGTGCAAACACGCTTGGAGCGCGCGGCCGGGTCGCACGACCTCAGTTCGTCACAAGGCCAGCCCCTTTGGCGCAAGACTCCATCGCAGCCTGTAACTTAACAAAGCCGGTTTGGTTCAAACAAGCTTGCCTGATCTTGCAGATGTCTGGGACTGCGCGTCGCCCAAAGGTCGCGATCAGCCCGACGAAGCTGTTTCTTCATCGAAAAGTTGCCCAACCACGACCGTGTGGTTCTTGACCTCCGGCCGCCCCATTCCCAAATTTCTGACGCGCCGGACGCTCGATTGAGGTCCGGCTCCGAGGGGCGTCCGGCGCTCCGGGCGCACCTCATTCAACCATGTTGCTTTGAGAAAGGACATGACGATGAACGTGCGTGATCTGATCCCCTGGGGTCGGGAAACCGATCAGACCCCGACCCCCTATCGGAGCGGGACTCCGAGCCCGTTCCTGTCGCTCCATCGCGACATGAACCGCCTGTTCGATGAGGCCTTCCGCGACTTCGGCGCGCCCGGTCTTTTCGGCCGCACCCCGGCGTGGCCAAGCGTCGAGGTGACCGAGACCGAGAAGGACGTGCGTATCGCCGCAGAACTCCCCGGCCTGGAGGAGAAGGACGTCGAGGTCCTCATCGAGGACGGCGTCCTGACGCTCCGCGGCGAAAAGCGCTCACACACCGAAGACGCGGCGCGGCAGTTCAGCGAGCGGATCTATGGCCGCTTCGAGCGCCGCATCGGGCTCGGCTTCGACGTCGAGGAGGAAAAGGTCGCTGCCGACTTCAAGAACGGCGTGCTGACCATCACCCTGCCGAAGTCCGAAAAGGCCCAGTCCAAAGCCAAGCGCATCGCCATCAACGGCGGCGCCCAGGCGCAGTAAGCCTGACGAGGCCAGGGGCAGACCCAGCCGGGTCGTCGCCCCCGGCCTTTCCTTTGCCGTACGCGGGAGGGACAGGTCATGAGCTATGTCTGGAAAGAAATAGAACCCGCGCAGCCCCTGTCCGAGACAAGTCGCACCGACCTCGGCCGCCGCGCGCCGCGTGCGCACAACCCGGACTCGGTGTTTCCTCCCGATGCCGTCGCTCGGATCTTTCGCCCCTCGCGCTCGGTCATGACCTCGGGCAAGGCGCGCACGAAGCATTGGATTCTCCGCTTCGAACGGCAAACCCCACCCTTCATCGAGCCTTTGATGGGTTGGACGGGTGGTGACGATCCGCTGACGCAGGTCGAACTCCGGTTTCCGACCCTCGAATCCGCGGTCGCCTACGCCCGACGCCAGGGTCTAACCTATGTCGTGAACTAAGCAGATCCGAAGGCGCCGGAGCAGCGGCGACCGGCAATTCTGCGCGCGCCCACCGCCATTCTGGTGCGCTGAATCCTCCTTGGGCTTGTGGAGGCGGACGGCTCGATCCCCCTCCGATCACAGTCGATTTGCGCTCATACCTAGGGGTCTGACGATACGGCTCATCTGATCAATTGGGCCAAACATCAGCAACGGATCAGGCGACCGAATCAGGTTGGCCGCTCCGCCCGGAAAAGTTGCCCCGAAACGGAAAAACACTGGCGGCTCCGACACAAGGACGACTATTATAGATGGGGTATTCGGAGCGTTTAGCGGTCGGCTTTAGTTGCTCCATAGTCCGCAAAGCGTATAGGCG